>NZ_LFBV01000002.1 GCF_001905345.1 Streptomyces uncialis | reverse complement strand
TCCGGGAAAACCGCTTCCGCGCTTTTCCTTTCCGGCGGTTCCGACTCTATCAGATCCTTTCGGGCCTGATCCCCGGTCAGCGGGGTTTGTCTTTCCGGCTGTTGGGCCGTTCCGACGTCCCAGACTCTAGCGGGTTCGTCCGGGGACTCATAATCGAGTTCCTTGCCCGGGTTCCCCCTGCTCGCCGTGCCCATTCTGTTCTTCGAAATTGAATTCGGACATGCCGAAATCAATCCCGTGGAAGGGGCCTGACTGGAGAGTTTGTTGCCGCAGTAGCGGCGGGAGATGCTGACGCAGAACCGTTACGGCTCGGCGGCAACTCGGAGAACCTTACGGATCGGCCCGATGCCTGTCAACCGCCGCAGGTCAACATATTTTCAGTCGAGGTCGGTGAGGCGTCCGCCGGCGTCCGGCTGGGCGTGCTCCACGCGGCGCAGCAGGCGGGTGAGGACCTCGCCGAGCACCGAGCGCTCCCCGGTGGAGAGGTCCTGGAGGAGGTCCTCCTCGAAGACGGCCGCGAGCTGCATGGCCTCCAGCCACTTCTGCCGGCCGTCGTCGGTGAGCTCGATGATCACGCGTACCCGGTTGTTCTCGTCGCGTTCGCGGGTGACGAGACCTTCGCCGACCATGCGGTCGATGCGGTGGGTCATGGCGGCGGGGGTGAGTCCGAGCCGCTTGGCGAGGTCGCCGGGTCCCAGTTGGTAGGGGGCGCCGGAGAGGACGAGTGCCTTGAGGACCTCCCACTCGGCGTTGCTGATGCCGAGGGTCGAGGTCTGGCGCCCGTACGCGACGTTCATGCGGCGGTTCAGCCGGCCGAGGGCCGAGACGATCTTCTCGACCTGGGGGTCGAGGTCCTGGTACTCGCGCTGGTAGGCGGCGATCTGTTCGTCGAGGCTCGGCTCGTCCGCGGACGGGGTGTGAGGCATGGCCGCAGTATGGCACGGACCCGGTTGGCATCGAAGTCCTTCTGTGTGTATTGTTAACGCTCTAACTTTAGCTTCGAAGTCTTCATGTCTAAGGCAGGTGAAATGACCAGGGCGATGGGCGCGGCGATGCGCCGGATCCAGATGGGCAGCGCACTGAGTGCGTTCGGCATCGGGTTCACGGTTCCGTTCCTCTATGTCTATGTGGCGAAGGTGCGGGATCTGGGCTCGACCACGGCGGGCCTCGTGCTCGCCGCGTTCGCCGTGGCGGCGCTGATCGCCCTGCCCTTCGTCGGCCGGGTGATCGACCGCCGCGGACCGCTTCCCGTGGTGGTGGCCGCGTCCGTCACCGCGTCGGTGGGCGCGCTGGCGCTCGGTATGTCCGGTACGGCGACGACGGCGGTCCTGTCGGCCGCGGTCCTCGGCGCGGGTACGGCCGTGATGCAGCCCGCGCTCGCCACGATGATCGTGTGGTGCTCCCCTCCCGCGTCGCGCACCCGCGCGTTCGCCACCCAGTTCTTCCTCCAGAACCTGGGGCTCGGCCTCGGCGGCCTCATCGGCGGCCAGATCGTCGACGAGCACCGGCCGGGCTCGTTCACCACGCTGTTCCTGATCGAGGCCGTGATGTTCCTGGTGCTCGGGGCGATAGCGGCCGGGGTACGGATACCCAAGGCCGCGGGCGTCGCGGGTGCTCCGGGGCGCGGTGAGCGGCCGGCGGGCGGCGGTCTGCGCGCGCTGCTCCAGCACCGCGCGATGGTGCAGCTCATGGTGCTGGGCTTCGTGCTGTTCTTCGCCTGCTATGGACAGTTCGAGTCGGGGCTGTCGGCGTACGGCGTCGAGGCGGCCGGGATCTCCCCGTCCACGCTCGGTATCGCGCTCGCGGCCAACACCGCGGTGATCGTGATCGCGCAGTTCGCGGTGCTCCGTTTCGTCGAGTACCGCAAGCGGTCCCGGGTGATCGCGTCCGTCGGGCTGATCTGGGCCGTCGCCTGGGCCGCCGCGGCGTACGCCGGGCTGGGCAACGGCAGCCAGGCCATGGCCACGGCGGCGTTCATCTCGACGTACGCGCTGTTCGGGCTGGGTGAGTCGCTGCTGTCGCCGACGGTCGCGCCGCTGGTCGCGGATCTCGCGCCCGGCGGGATGGTGGGCCAGTACAACTCGGCGTTCGCCCTGGTGAAGCAGCTGGCGCTCGCGGTGGGTCCGGCGGTGGGCGGCCCGATGGGTGCCTCGCTGCACGGCCCGTACGTGGTGACGTTCTTCTTGTTCTCGCTCGGTATCACCTATCTGGCGATACGCCTGGGCAGGGAGCTGACCCCGGTGCAGAACCAGCCGTCGCTCGCGGCGCCGCGGGTCGTGGCGCTGAGCAAGCCGGAGCAGGAGCACGCGGCGGTGTAGCCGTGGCCCCCGGGCCGTGCCGTCCGGGTCCTGGCCTCGGCCGCGATCCGGACGCTCCCGTCCGTACCCGCCCTCCCCCTATCCGTCCCCGGGGGAGGGCGGCGTCACATCCGGGCGCTCATGTCCAGGCCGTCACCTGTCTGCGGTGTCACCCCTGGGGCGTCACAGCTGGGGGAGGGTGAATTCGCACCAGACGGCCTTGCCACCGCCGGGGGTGCGGCGCGAGCCCCAGTTCGTGGCGATGGTGGCGACGATCGCGATGCCTCGGCCGGCCTCGTCGGCCGGTTCGGCGCGGCGGCGGCGCGGCAGATGGTCGTCGCCGTCGGTGACCTCGATGATCAGACGGCGGTCCGTGCGGCGCAGCCGCAGCCGCATCGGCGGGGTGCCGTGCTGGAGGGAGTTCGCGACGAGCTCGCTGGCGGCGAGGACACCCAGGTCGTGCAGATCGGGCGGGAAGCGCCAGCTGGCGAGGACCCCGGAGGCGAAGGCACGCGCGCGGGGCGCGGCCTCGACTCCGCCGAGCAGTTCCAGGGCGGCGTTGCGGAACAGCTCGCTGTCCGGGCCGGTGCGGGCGGGGTGCTGGAGGACGAGGACGGCGACATCGTCGTCATGGTCGGCGGTGACGCCCGCGCTGCGCACCAGCCGGTCGCAGACGACCTGGGGTGAGCCGGTGGCGCCGGCGAGGGCGACCTCCAGCGCGGTGACACCGTGGTCGATGTCCTCGCCCCGGCGTTCCACCAGGCCGTCGGTGTAGAGGACAGCGGTGGAGCCGGGGCCGAGGGGGACGGAGCCGGAGGCGTGGAGCCAGCCGCCGGTGCCGAGCGGGGGTCCGGTCGGTTCGGCGGCGCGGTGGACGGTGCCGTTCTCGTCGCGGACGAGGATCGGCAGATGCCCGGCGGACGCGTAGACGAGACGGCCCTCGTTCGGGTCGTGGACGGCGTAGGCGCAGGTGGCGATCTGGTTGGCGTCGATCTCGGTGGCGAGGCCGTCGAGCAGTTGCAGGACCTCGTGCGGCGGGAGGTCCAGACGGGCGTAGGCGCGGACCGCGGTGCGCAGCTGGCCCATGACAGCCGCCGCGCGTACCCCGCGGCCCATGACGTCGCCGATGACCAGGGCGGTGCGGCCGCCGCCGAGGGTGATGACGTCGTACCAGTCGCCGCCGACCGCGGCCTCGGTGCCGCCGGGGTGGTAGGTGGCGGCGACACGCAGATCGTCCGGCTCCTCCAGTTCCTGCGGGAGCAGGGAGCGCTGGAGGGTGACGGCGGTCTCGCGCTGGCTGCGTTCGCTGGCGCGCAGGCGTTCGGCGGCCTCGGCGTGGTCGGTGACGTCGGCGGCGAAGATGAGGACGCCGCCGGAGGTGCCGGGGCCGCCGAGTCCGTCGACCGGGGTGCAGGTGAAGGTGTACGAGCGGCCGCCGGGGGCCTTGCGGGACTTGACCGTGCGGGGCCGGGCGCTGCTCAGCACCTGGTCGAGGAGCGGCAGCAGGCTGAGGGATTCGAGCTCGGGCATGATCTCGCGCGCGGGTCCGCCGGTGGGGCGTTCGCCGAACGCGGCGGTCCAGGCGCCGTTGACGTACGCGAGGTGGTGGTCGGGGCCCTGGACCAGGGCGACGAGGGCCGGGATGCGGTCGAGGACCTCGTGGGCCGCGAGGCCGGCGACGGCGGCGGTGGGCGCGGCGGGGCCGGTGGGGTGCTCGGCGCGGGCCGCGGGCACGGAGCTGTCGCCCCGTGGCGCGGGGGAGGCGCTGTGTTCGGTCCTGGCGGCGGCGCGGCGCTGCGTTCCGGGGAGCCGGGCGCTCCAGCGCGTGAAGTTCACTGGGTAGAAGCCTCGTGGGGTCGAGGGGCGGGCGGGCCGCCCACAGGTCGCGGGAGCCAGTCTGGCCGACGGGACCGACATTCGTCAGACGCCGGACGGTCGGGGGGAGTTCCTGGCTCCGGTCAGGTCGACCCCTTCGGGTCGTCGGGGTGGTCCTTACCGGCCGCGAGTTCGAATTCCGCCCTGGGGTGTTCGAGTGAACCCAGGGAGACGATCTCGCGTTTGAAGAGACCGGCGAGGGTCCATTCGGCGAGTACGCGTGCCTTGCGGTTGGCGGTCGGCACACGGCTGAGGTGGTAGAGGCGGTGCATCAACCAGGCAGGGTAGCCCTTGAACTCGCGTCCGCGGACCTGGGCGACGCCTTTGTGGAGGCCGAGTGAGGCGACGGAGCTCGTACAGCGGTACTCGTACGGGGTGAGCGGGCGCTGGTGGAGGGTGGCGGCGATGTTGTCGCCGAGGACGCGGGCCTGGCGCAGGGCGTGCTGCGCGTTGGGCGCGGTGTCGGTGCCGGGGGCGGTGAGGTCGGGGACGGCGGCGGCGTCACCGGCGCCCCAGGCGTGGGGGGCGCCTTCGACGGTGAGGTGGGCGGTGCACCTGAGGCGCCCGTTGTCGGTGAGGGGGAGGTCGGTGGCGGTGAGCAGCGGGTGGGGTTTGACGCCCGCGGTCCAGACGAGGGTGCGGGTGGGGAAGCGGGTGCCGTCGCTGAGGGTGGCGACGCGGTCCGCGCAGCTGTCGAGCCGGGTGCGCAGCCGTACGTCGACGCCCCGGCGGCGCAGGGCGCTGAGGGTGTAGGCGCCCATGGCGGCGTCGACCTCGGGGAGGATGCGGTCCGACGCCTCGACGAGGACCCACTTCATGTCGTCGGGGGTGATGTTGCGGTAGTACCGCGCGGTGTAGCGGGCCATGTCCTCCAGCTCGCCGAGCGCTTCGACGCCCGCGTAGCCGCCGCCGACGAAGACGAAGGTGAGGGCGGCGTCACGGATGGCGGGGTCGCGGGTGGAGGAGGCGATGTCCATCTGCTCGATGACGTGGTTGCGCAGCCCGATGGCCTCCTCGACGGTGCGGAAGCCGATGCCGTGTTCGGCGAGGCCGGGGACCGGGAGGGTGCGGGAGACGGAGCCGGGGGCGAGGACCAGTTCGTCGTAGGTCAGGGCGGTCGTGCCGGCGCCCTCCTCGGCGGTGGCGAGGGTGCTGATGGTGGCGGTGCGTTTGGTGTGGTCGACGGAGTGCGCCTCGCCGACGACGACACGGCAGCGGTCGAGGACACGGCGCAGGGGGACGACGACATGGCGGGGGGAGATCGATCCGGCGGCGGCCTCCGGGAGGAACGGCTTGTAGGTCATGTACGGGTCGGGGGTGACCACCACGACCTCGGCGGTGCCCCGCTTGATCTCCGGTGCGAGCGTCCGCTGGAGCCGCAGGGCCGTGTACATCCCGACGTAGCCACCACCGATCACGAGGACGCGGGTGGCGGGCGTCGGTCCGGGGGGTGTGCCCGGGGGGTTGGCAGCCTTCACCCACCCATGACGCAACGGGCTCGGGAGTTTGTCCACAGCCTGAGCAATTTGTGTGACCGGAAGTGGCGCGCGGGGGGTGCGGGAGGGGAGGGGCCGCGGCACGCGGCGTGTTCCCGCTCATCCTGAGGATGTGCAGGTCAGAGGGTGGGAGCGGGACCATGGGAAGTGGTGCATTCAGGGTGTAACCGGTGCGTACCCCGATCGGGTGGCCGGTGTGGCGGAACGTGGCCCTTCGCAATCTCCCCCGGCTCAACTATGTTCGTGGGACGTCGGGGTGTCGGGGGACACACTCGGCGGGCCCACCCACGGGGGCCCGTCCCACGCGCTTCCGTTCCCCGTGCTCCGGCTGCCGACGGCGGGGAGAGTCTCCGGGGGGAGACGTCTGAAACCGGGGGAACACATATGCATACGCAGGATCAGCAGTGGGCGACGGCGACCGCGACCGCCATCTCGTCGGGCGTCGCCACGGGGGGCGGGGGCCGGGGTCTGCCCGATCCCGGGCGGACCGCGCCGTTGCGGGTGGACGCCCAGCGGAATCTGGAGCATGTGCTGCGCGCGGCACGTGAGGTCTTCGGTGAGCTGGGGTACGGGGCGCCGATGGAGGACGTGGCCCGCCGTGCGCGGGTCGGCGTCGGCACGGTGTACCGGCGGTTCCCGAGCAAGGACGTACTGGTGCGGCGGATCGCCGAGGAGGAGACCTCCCGGCTGACCGAGCAGGCACGGGCCGCGCTGGGGCAGGAGGACGAGCCCTGGTCGGCCCTGTCGCGGTTCCTGCGGACCTCGGTGGCGTCGGGCGCGGGGCGGCTGCTGCCGCCGCATGTGCTGCGCGTCGGGGTCGACGACGCGCACGAGGAGACCCGGGTGCCGCAGCAGCGGGGGGCGGTGCCGCCGGCCGGTGAGGGCGCGCCCGCCCCGGCGATGTCCTCGCTGTCCGGGGCGGGTTCCCCGTACGTCGCCCCTGGTGGGGTGGGCGAGAGCCGGGTCGTGGAGCAGCGGGGGGCCGGGGTGGTCGTCGCCGGTGCCGCCGTCGGTCCCACCATCGGTGGCGCGGTCGGTACGGCCGCCGGTTCGGCCGCCTCGGAGGCGGCGATGGCCGCGGACGCCGGGGCCGACGCGTTGCTGGAGGTGGTGGGGCGGCTGGTCGACCGGGCGCGGGGGGCCGGTGAGCTGCGGGCGGATGTGACCGTGTCCGACGTGCTGCTCGTGATCGCGACGGCGGCGCCTTCGTTGCCGGACGCGGTGCAACAGGCAGCGGCGTCGGCGCGGTTGCTGGACATTCTGCTGGACGGGTTGCGGTCGCGTCCGTAGTCCCTTGGTGGGCCGGCCCCGTGGTCCCTTGGTGGGCCGGCCCTGTGGTCCCTTGGTGGGCCGGCCCTGTGGTCCCTTGGCGGGTCGGCCCTGTGCCTGTCGGGGCCCGTACCTGTGGGGCCCGGCCCCTGGTTGGCCCCGTCCCTTGCGGGGCTTTCCGGGTGGGGTCCGGTCGTCTTTGGCCGGGGCGGCGGGGTTCGTGGTGCTGGGCGTACTTGTCGCTGTGCGGGGCGCTCGTGGGGTGCGCGGTTCCTCGCGCCCCTGGGGTTCCACGGGTGGGCGTACTTGTTTCCGTGCCGGTTCCCCGTGGGTGCGCGGTTCCTCACGCCCCTGGGTGCTGCCCCTTGGGGCTTGTTCTCCGGGTGCGGGTCGGCCCTCGTCCTTGCGCAGTTCCCCGCGCCCCTTTGGGGCGCCCCTGTCCCTGTGCGGGTTCTCCGTGGGGTGGGTACGGAGGTGGGGGCCTGGCGGTAGGGCGGGAACTCGCCAAAATCCTGGGGGTGCCGGGGGCGGGGTGGGTGGCAACGTGACGAAATCGGCTCACGCCTCCGATGGGGAGGCCGTACGGGGTTCGACCCTGTGAGCAATTCACCTGAACAGCCTTAAATCACCCACCCGATGGGCCGAGTTGGCTGGATATCGGTGACCGGAATCCGCACTGGGTTCCTGGGGGGAAAGGTGCGGAGTTCCGGTAAGACGCCCCGGATGAGTGGTTGATGGTGGTACCAGCTGAGTAGATGACAGCCGTGTGGCACTCTTGCCCGGTGGTCTTTGAGTGTACGGACGGGTGCTTTCCGTGATGGGCGTTGACGGGCCGGAGGAGTCGAAGGGCGGCACGACAGGGGGAGCCGACGACCCCTCGCCGCCCCAAGTACCCCGCCAGGCAGGCCCGGAGGGACCGGGCGACGCCGGGTCCGGACCGGCATCCGGCGGCACGTCCGACGCAGCCGACCCGGCCACCACCGCGGCCCCGTCCACCCCACCGGACACAGGCGTACCGCAGCAGCGGGAGCACGAGGAACCCCGGCGCGAGGAGCACCCGGCGGACGATCCCGGTGCCCCGTCCGGCGCCGACACACCGCCGTCCGACGCCGAGCTGATCGGGCGCATGCGCGCGGGTGACGACACGGCGTACGGGGAGCTGTACCGGCGCCACGCGGGCGCCGTGCGCCGCTACGCGCGGACCTGCTGCCGTGACGGGCACACCGCCGAGGACCTCACGGCGGAGGTCTTCGCACGGATGCTCCAGGCCGTGCGCGGGGGTTCGGGGCCGCAGCACGCGGTGCGGGCGTATCTGCTGACGACGGTCCGCCGTGTCGCCGCGAACTGGACGAAGTCCGCGAAACGGGAACAACTGGTCGACGACTTCGCCGTGTTCGCCGCGCAGGCGGACCGGGGGTCGGAGGTGCCCGGTGACGGGTCCGTCGACCTGGGGGCGGACGTCCGCGCCATGCAGGAGGCCGAGCGGTCGATGGCGATGCGCGCCTTCCGCAGCCTTCCCGAGCGCTGGCAGGCCGTGCTGTGGCACACGGAGGTCGAGGACGAGTCCCCGAGCGATGTCGCCACCCTCTTCGGACTGGACGCCAACGGCACCCGGGTCCTGGCCAGCCGCGCCCGCGAGGGCCTCAAGCAGGCGTACCTCCAGGCACATGTCAGTGCCGCGCTCACCGCGAGCGAGCAGTGCGCCAGTTACGCGGACCGGCTCGGCGCGTACGCCCGGGGCGGGCTGCGCAGCCGGGCCGAGCGGGGGCTGCGCAAGCATCTGGAGGAGTGCGCCAAGTGCCGGCTGGCGGCGGGCCAGATCAAGGAGGTCGCGGGTGGCATCCCCGCGGTCGTACCGGTCGCCGTCATCGGCTGGTTCGGTGCCGCCGGGTACGCGAAGGTGGCCGCCCTCGTCGGGGGCGGTACCGCGAGCGCGGGTGCGGCCGGTGCCGCGGCCGCCGCGCAGGGCGGTGCCGCCGGTGCCGCCGGTGCCTCGGGGGGTGCGGGTGCCGCCGGTGCCGGTGCCTCGGGTGCCGGTGCCTCCGGTGCGGGTGCTTCCGGTGCCGGTGCCTCCGGTGCGGGTGCTTCGGGTGCGGGTGCTTCCGGTGCGGGTGCTTCCGGTTCCGGGGGCGGGGGTGCGCTCTCCGAGGCCGTCGGAGGGCCCGTCAAGGCCGGGATCGGGGCGGCCGTCGCGATCGCGGTGGCCGTGGCGGTCGCGTTCGCGCTCGTCGGCGGGGAGAAGCCCGAGCCGGACCGGCCCCGGGCGCAGCCTCCCGTCTCGCATCCCGAGGCGCCGCCGCCCGTGGCCGCGCCGGAGGAGGCGCCGGAGCCCGCGCCGGTGCGCCCCGCGCCCCCGGTGGCGCGTGCGGCCGAGCCCGCGCCGGAGCCCGCGCCGTCGGAGGCCGAGCCTTCGCCGCGGCCGACACCGCCGAAGCCCTCGCCCTCCCCCGAGGCCGAGCCCACGCCGTCGCCTGAGCCGACGCCCTCGCCGTCCGCCTCGCCGTCGCCCTCACCCACGCCGAGTCCGCCGGCCGCCCCGCGTCCCACTCCTTCCCCTCCCAGCTCACCGCCCCCGCCGGAGCCGACACCGCCCGCACCCGTCGTCTACCAGTGGAGCGAGCTGGCGTACGGCGACCTGGGGGACGGGACCGCGCCCGAGATGCGGTACGGGGAGAGCTCCTGGGTGTGGCAGCGGCAGGGGCTGCGGATGGGTGGGCAGGCGTACGGGCGCGGGGTCACCGTGCACGGCACGTCGTCCGTGACCATCGACCTGAACCGTGAGTGCAGTGCCTACGAGGCGGTGGTCGGCATCGACGATCTCGCGATGGGCAACGGGGTCGTGCGGTTCTCCGTGTACGCGGACGGGGTGCCGTTGTGGCAGTCGCCGCTGGTGCGGGGCGGGGAGCCGGGGGTGCCGGTGCGGGTGGGGCTGTCGGGGCGGAGTGCCATTCGGTTGGTGGTGGAGCCGCACAGTTCGTTCGACACGGTGACGCTGTCCGACTGGGCGGAGTCCCGCTTCACCTGTTGACGTTCAGCGGGTCGCCTTCGCTCGCGCTTCCGAGTTCCTGTGCTGGGCGTACTTGTCCCCGTGCGGGTACTCCGTGGGTGCGCGGTTCCCCGCGGGTCGCCTTCGCTCGCGCTTCCGGGGTTCCACACCTGGACGTACCTGTCCCCGTGCGGGTCGGACGGGGGTGCGCAGTTCCTCGCGCCCCTTCGGTCGCGGCCCTTGCGGTTCCCGTTCGGGTGCGGATGGTCCTTGGTTGCTCGCGCAGTTCCCCGCGCCCCTTTGGGGGCGCCTCTTATGGCTGTCCTCAGTCTGCGGGGGTTGAACCACCCTCCTCGCGCAGGCGCTCGGCTGCGGGAGGGGGTGGGCGGGAATCTCTGCTCGCAGACTCCGATGCTCTTCAGTCGGGCAACGAAACGACCTACCGAGCGTGTCGGATCGAGGACGGAGAATCCCGACCGGCACCGACCCGAAGGACCGGCAGGGTGCGCCCCAAAGGGGCGCGGGGAACTGCGCACCCGACGAGCGACGGCACAGGGACGAAGTACGCCCCGCACAGGAAACCCAGAGCCCCGCTCAGGGCCGCGCACCCGTGCCGAGGGCTCCGCGGGCCGGGGCCACCGACCCCGTGGGCACCGCGCGTTGCCGGGCGGGCGTCCCCGTCCAGCAGGTGCCGCGCCGGGCGAGCAGCCTGCGCAGCCACAGCTCCACGGCCACCAGGTCGGCGAGCCCGTCCAGCGGCAGCGGCTCCCCCTCGGCCGCACCCCGCAGGGCCTTGCGGACGACCCGCGCCTCGACGAGCCCCGCGTCGGCCAGCAGAGGCGTGTCGAAGAGCCTCAGGAGGTCGGGCATCGCGATCCGCAACCCCGCACGGGCCGCGGTCGCGGACGGCGCGTGCGAGGGGGTGCCCCAGCCGGACGGCAGCTCGGAGATCCCCGCGCCCTCCAGGACGGTCCGCAGGATCTCCGCCCGGGCCCCGGGCCGCACCCGGAGCGCCTCGGGAAGGGCACGGCACGCGCGGACGACCTGGTTGTCGAGGAAGGGCGCGTGCAGCCGCTGGAAGCGGACCTCGGCGGCCTGTTCGAGGACCCGGAGGTCCGCGGCGTGCCGGGCGAGGGCCGCCCGCGCGCGAAAGTCACCGGGCCGCTGGCCGGGCCCGGGTCCGGGACGGCCGACCGCGTTCTGGAGCCGGCCGGACACCTCCGCCAGTGCCTCACCGGTGAGCCACCGCGCGGCGGGCCCGGGCCGCGCCCAGGTGAGGGCGGCGAGGGAGGCGCCGACGGTACCGCCGGGTTCGTCGAGGCGGCGGCGCAGCAACTGGTCGGCGAGCCGGTCGACGCCGCTGCGGTAGGGGGTGCGGGCGAGGCGGCGGGCGGCGACGTACACGCGCGCGGGGACCATCATCGACACGGAGCCCTCGGCGGTGGTGAGGGCGGCCACGGGGCGGACCAGGTGGCGTCTCTTGCGGTCCATGAGGAGGTCGGCGAGGCGCGCGGGGTGGGCGTCGAGGACCTGGCGGGCGCCGTACCCGGTGAAGTGGTCGGCGCTCCCGGCGGCGAGCCGCGCGCGGTGGCGGGCGGCGGTGACGAGGGAGGGGCCGGGTTCGTCGGTGAGGGGGCCGTCGAGGTCGGTGTACGGAAGGGTCTCCTCGCCGCCCGCGACGACGACATGGTGCAGTCGCGGGTCCGCGGCGATGGCGCCCGCGCGTTCCACCTCGGCCTCGCGGCCGGGCACGGCGAGGTCGTTGAAGGTGACGGCGAGGAGGCGTTCACCCGCGCCGCTGCCGTGCCCGAGGACGGTACCGGGCACGCCGGGCAGTCCCGCGGCGAGCAGGGCGAGGGTCGCGGAGGCGGGTCCGCCGGAGAGGTCGGCGCCGATGCCGGGGACGGGGGTGCCGCGGGCGGCGCGCCGTTCGGCGGGCCCCATACCCGGTACGGGCCCGGGGTCGATCCCGCCGCCGGGGACGTGCCGGGGGGCCGTCAGCCGCGCGCGTACGGCTTCCACGAGGGCGTCACGGACGCCGTCGACGGCGCCGGCGGCGTCGCTGGGCGGCGCGGCGACGGCGAGGGAGGTCACCGGGTCGTACCCGGCGATCTCACGGGCGCCCTGGCGCAGGATCAGGGCGTGACCGGGCGGCACCCGGTGGACGCCGAGGTAGGGCGTGGAGTCGTGCAGGGCCTCGGGGACGTCGGGGGCGGCGAGGAGGGCGGCGAGATGGCCGATGTCGAGGTGGGCCTCGACCAGGTCGGCGAGCGGGAGGGCCGCGGTGGCGTAGGCGGTGCCGCCGGACCAGGGGGTGTGGAAGACGGGGCGGGCGCCCGCGAGGTCACCGGCGACGGTGACGCGGCGGCCGATCCGGGCGACGGCGGTGTAGCTGCCGGACCAGGCGGTGAGATGGCGCAGGGCGCCGCCGCGCGCGGCGAGCAGCCCCAGCCGCAGGTCCTCGTCGCTGGCGCCGCAGGTGCCGAGGACGGCGATACGGGTGTGGGGGTCGACGGTGACGACACGCACCTCGTCGGGGCGCCAGTCGCCGACGGCCCATAGGGGATCGGGGTCACTCCACAGGAGTTGGGAGCCGACGGGCTGGAGTGCCTCGCCGTCGGGTCCGGTGGCACCGGCGGTCACCGGGCCGCTCGTTCCCGCGGTGGCAATGCTCCACCCCACCAACCACCGCATCGTCGCCTCCACGGGCTGGACAACCGTGCACCGTACGAACTCGGGACCATGCTGCCACGAAGGAGGCGTGCGGGAGCGGGCCCCGGCCGCTTCGTGCCCACCCGTACGCGCCCCTGACAAGCCCCCCTCGAACCCCCTTCGAACCCTTCGCGCTCCCCTCGCGCTCCCGCCGCGGCCCTGCGGGCGCCGTCCGCGCGGAGCTCCGGTGCGCGGCGGCCCGCTTCCCCAACTGGTGTGCCGGGTGCGGCGGGTGAGCCGTACGGGCGCACTCCTGGGCGGCCCCTCATGGGCGCACGGGAGGGGCTGGGAGGATGCGTGGGACGACCGGGGGAACGGGTGTCCCACGGGCGCGCGGGGCGACCGGTACGCGGAGGGAAAGCGCGCTCACGCGTGCGGGGGGACGCTCAAGGGCGTGACCAGCAGGGTCGATATTCGGCCAACTTGGCCGCGCCGGACCCATGAACGACATCATTGCGGACCTTGAGGGCACAACGCACGGTCCGGGAGGTGGTGTTCACCTCCCGGACCGGTCCGCCGCCCGCGGGGATGAAGGCGGCGGTGTCCCCCAGCCCACTGGAACCAGTTCAGCGGGCCGACCCACGCACGATCCATGGAAGCGGCCACCCCGGAACCGGTGAAGAGCGCACGCACGGGCGCACTGCCACACAGGCGGAGCACATGGCGCCCGGGGGGCGGACAGGCCACGGGCAACAATCCCGCCATCCGGAACTATGCCTCTTAACGCATGGGATGCGTCGAACTACGCTGTGTGTGTCTGTGTTTCACGGAGGCATATACCTCCGGGGTCGGCCACCCGCTCATTCGGTTGCCGCCCCGGGCAGAAGGCCACCGGGAGCGCATGGCGCGAATGCCGCGCGGTCACCACCGTCGCGGCAGCCGTCTGTGTCGAGGGGTGGCGCAATGTCCAGGGAGCAACGCGGGCCGAACGAAAAGCTCGGCGCCGTTCTCGCCCTCGCGGGAATCAGCAACGCCGGCCTCGCGCGCCGGGTCAACGACCTGGGCGCGCAGCGCGGCCTGACACTCCGGTACGACAAGACCTCCGTGGCCCGCTGGGTGTCCAAGGGCATGGTGCCGCAGGGCGCCGCCCCGCACCTCATCGCGGCGGCCATCGGACAGAAGCTGGGCCGCCCGGTCCCCCTGCACGAGATCGGGCTGGCGGACGCCGACCCCGCGCCCGAGGTGGGCCTCGCGTTCCCCCGGGACGTGGCCGCGGCCGTGAAGTCGGCGACCGAGCTGTACCGGCTCGATCTCGCCGGCCGCCGGACCGGCGGCGGCATCTGGCAGTCGCTCGCCGGTTCCTTCGCCGTCAGCGCCTACGCCACCCCCGCGTCCCGCTGGCTCATAACCCCGGCCGACAGCTCCGTCGCCCGCGACGCGAGCCCGGCCGAGGACAGCGTGTCGGCCCTGAAGGTCGGCCACAGCGATGTCAGCAAGCTCCGCGAGGCCGCCGAGGACGCCCGCCGCTGGGACTCCAAGTACGGCGGCGGCGACTGGCGCTCCTCCATGGTCCCCGAGTGCTTACGCGTCGAGGCGGCGCCCCTGCTGCTCGGCTCCTACTCCGACGAGGTCGGACGCGCCCTGTTCGGCGCCTCCGCCGAGCTGACCCGGCTCGCGGGCTGGATGGCCTTCGACACCGGCCAGCAGGAGGCCGCCCAGCGCTACTACATCCAGGCGCTGCGCCTCGCCCGCGCGGCGGCCGACGTCCCGCTCGGCGGCTACGTCCTGGCGTCGATGTCCCTCCAGGCGACCTACCGGGGCTTCGGCGACGAGGGCGTCGACCTCGCGCAGGCCGCCCTCGAACGCAACCGCGGGCTCGCCACCGCCCGCACCATGAGCTTCTTCCGGCTCGTCGAGGCACGCGCGCACGCGCGCGCCGGGGACGCGCACGCCGCCGGAGCGGCCCTGAAGGCCGCCGAAGGCTGGCTGGAACGCTCCCGGGACGGCGACCACGACCCGTCCTGGCTCGGCTTCTACTCGTACGACCGGTTCGCCGCCGACGCCGCCGAGTGCTACCGCGATCTGAAGGCGCCCCGCCAGGTGCGCCGCTTCACCGAACAGGCCCTGTCGAAACCCACCGAGGAGTTCGTGCGCTCCCACGGGCTGCGGCTCGTCGTGTCGGCGGTCGCCGAACTGGAGTCGGGCAACCTCGACGCGGCCTGCGCCCAGGGTGTGCGCGCCGTCGAGGTCGCCGGGCGGATCTCCTCCGCGCGCACCACCGAGTACGTCCGCGACCTGCTGCACCGGCTGGAACCGTACGGCGACGAGCCCCGCGTCATGGAGCTGCGCGAACGCGCCCGGCCCCTGCTGATGGCACCCGCCTGACCGGCTCCCGCGGAGCCCGGCGCCGCCCTCGGCCGGGGTGAGTCGCGCGATGTCCTCGGTCTCCCGGGTTTGACGGCGCTGTCAGTGGCGCAGTGCATTATCGGGAGCGGGAGGTGACACGCGTGGCGTACGACTGCGATGTGCTCGTGATCGGCGGCGGGATCGTCGGTCTGTCGACGGCGTACGCCCTGACGCGGGCCGCGCCCGGCACCCGGGTCACCGTCCTGGAGAAGGAGGACGGCCCGGCCCGGCACCAGACCGGCCGCAACAGCGGCGTCATCCACAGCGGGATCTACTACCGCCCCGGCTCCCTCAAGGCGCGGTACGCCGTCCGCGGCGCCGCCGAGATGGTCAAGTTCTGCGCCGAGTACGACATCCCCCACGAGGTCACCGGCAAGCTCATCGTGGCCACCCGCCGGGACGAGCTGCCCCGGCTGCACGGCCTCGTCCAGCGCGGCCGGGAGAACGGCATCCCCGTCCGTGAGCTGGGCCCCGCCCAGATCGTGGAGTACGAGCCCGGGGTACGGGGCCTCGCCGCCATCCAGGTCGGCACCACCGGGATCTGCGACTACCCGGCGGTCGCCCGCCGGCTGGCCGAGGTGTCCGGCGCCGAGATCCGCTACGGCACCGAGGTCGTCGCGATCGACCGCCGTCCCGACCGCGGGGTCGCCGTCCGCACCGCGCGCGGCGAGGTGCTGCGCGGCAGGGTCCTGGTGAACTGCGCGGGGCTGCACTGCGACCGGATCGCGCTGCTCACCGGCGACGACCCGGGCATGCGGATCGTCCCGTTCCGGGGGGAGTACTACGAGCTGGCGCGTCCCGAGCTGGTGCGGGGCCTGGTCTATCCGGTGCCCGACCCGGCGTTCCCGTTCCTCGGGGTGCACCTCACCCGTGGGATCGACGGCGGCGTCCACGTCGGGCCCAACGCCGTCCCCGCGCTCGCCCGCGAGGGCTACGACTGGGGCACCCTGAACCCCGCCGAGCTCGCCGGGACCCTGGCCTGGCCCGGCTCCTGGCGGATAGCGGGCCGCCACTGGCGCTACGGCGGCGGCGAGCTGCGCCGCTCCCTGTCGAAGCGGGCGTTCACCCGCGCGGTCCGCCGGCTGCTGCCGGCCGTCACCGCCGACGACCTGATACCGACCGCCGCCGGGGTCCGCGCCCAGGCCGTCCTGCGGGACGGCACCCTCGTGGACGACTTCCTGCTGCGCGAGGGCCCCCGTACGGTCCATGTGCTGAACGCCCCCTCCCCCGCGGCCACCGCCTCGCTGCCGATCGGCCGGGAGGTCGCCCGGCGCGCCCTGCGCTCCCTGACCTCGCCGAACTGAGCAGGTCATCGCCCTGCCGGGCAACCGGACCGGGGTGATCACTCGTCCCCGGTTGCAGTGCGGCACCGAGCGCCGCCCGGACATAAGGATGCACATGCCTGTACGTCGTCTCGCGCTGGCCGTGACCACCGCCGGGATACTCCTCGGCGCGGTCGGCTGCTCCGGTACCAGCACCGACGAGGGCCCGGACCGCGCCAAGGGCGGCGACGGCACCGCCACGAGCAGCGCGCGGCCCGCCGCCGAGTGCGCGAAGGCGGCGTTCGTCTGGAGCGACGTCAAGCGGGAGCGGAAGCTGACCGGGGTGAGTGAGCTGGTCGAGCACGACGGCAAGGGCGAGCTCTCCGTCCTGGTCGAGGGCTTCACCCAGCAGTACCCCGCTGGTGCGACCGGGGTCTTCAAGGGGCTCAAGGCCGAACAGGCGATCAACGCCCTCGGCAAGCACCTCGGGATCAGCGAGGAGACCCCGCTCGGGCAGCCGGGCGAGAGGACGGGCACGGAGTCCGTGCAGTACGAGGCCGGCGAGACAGAAGCGGGCCGGTACTTCGGCTGGCACGACATCGAGCTGATCACCGCCACGTTCACCCATCCGTGCGCCGACGGGAAGGGCTTCGTGAAGTCCTGGCCGCAGATCACCCAATTCGTGCTGCGCTGCGAGGACCGGATCGTCTGGAACGACAAGCTCACGAATCTGACGGAGGCGGAGGCGCGGATCGCCCACCAGGCCGCCGTCCGGGTGTGCCCCAAGGGTTCGGCCGCGACCGGGGAGCCCCGCGAGAAGGCGTAGCGCCCGTACCCCGCCGGTGCCGGACCCGCACCCGGCCCTCGGCGGCGGACGGGCACCCCGGGACCTCCGTAGAATCGGTCCCACTGTGTCCGAGCATGACGAAACACCCCAGACAGCGGCCCCCGAGGCAGCCGGAACGTACGAGGCGTCCGACGGAGCCGTGGGCCGGCCGCCGCGTACCCCGATGTTCCCGCCCGGTGAGGGACCCGCCCCCGACCCCGCGGGGGCGCACTTCGACCGGCGCATCCGCAGCTTCCAGCCGCGCCGCAGCCGGGTCACCCGGGGCCAGGCCGACGCGATCCGGCGGCTGTGGCCGCGCTGGGGACTCGATGTCGACGGCAGCCGGGTCCTCGACCTCGGGGAACTCTTCGACGGGCTGCCCGTCGTCCTGGAGATCGGGTTCGGCATGGGCGAGGCGACCGCGCGGATGGCCGCCGACGACCCGGGCACCGGAATCCTCGCGGTCGACGTCCACACCCCCGGCCAGGGGAATCTGCTGAGCCTCGCCGACCGCGGGGAACTCACCAACGTCCGCGTGGCCAACGGTGACGCGATCATCCTGCTGACCAGCATGCTCGGCCCCGACAGCCTCGACGGGCTGCGGATCTACTTCCCGGACCCCTGGCCCAAGAAGCGGCACCACAAGCGGCGGATCGTCCAGCCGGAGTTCCTGGACCTCGCGGCGGGCCGTCTCAAGCCGGGCGCCCTGCTGCACTGCGCGACCGACTGGGAGCCGTACGCCGAGCAGATGCTCGATGTGCTCACCGCGCATCCCGCGTTCGAGAACACGCAGGTCGACGGGGGTTACGCGCCCCGGCCCGCGTTTCGTCCACGGACGCGGTTCGAGGGGCAGGGCCTGGACAAGGGCCACCCCGTCCACGACGTCCTCTTCCGCAGGTCGCCTTCGCTCGCGCCCCCGAGTCCCGCCTGAGCCCACTTGTCCCTGTGCGGGACGCCTTCGCTCGCGCTTCTCAGGTCCGTCCGGCTGGGCGCACTTGTCCCTGTACGGGGCGTTCGTGGGTGCGCAGTTCCTCGCGCCCCTGGATGCTGCCCCATTGCGGTCGCCCTTCGGGTGCGGGTCCGCCCTCGTTCTTGCGCAGTTCCCCGCGCCCCTGAGGCGCTGCCCCCTTGCGGTTGTTCGTCGGGTGCGGGGCCGCCCTCGTTTTCGCGCAGTTCCCCGCGCCCCTTTGGGGGCGCCCCCTGAGGTTGTCCTTTGGGTGCAGACCCCTCCTCGCGCAGTCGCAGGACTCACCGGAGGGGGTGGGCGGGAATCTCTGCTCGCAGACTCCGATGCTCTTCAGTCCGGCAAGGACACGTCGTACCGAGCGTGTCGGATCGAGGACGGAGAATCCCGACCGGCACCGACCCGAAGAACAAGCAGAACGCGCCCCAAAGGGGCGCGGGGAACTGCGCAAACCCACCGAGCGACAGCACAGGAACGAAGTACGCCGCGCCGGACAGACCTAAGAAGCGCAAGCGAAGGCGACCCGCGGGGACAAGTTCGTCCAGCCGGACGGAGCTCGGGGGCGCGAGCGAAGGCGACCCGCCGATTAAGGTCGAGTCGATGGCCACCACCCCTGAGCCCCGCCCGGCCCCCGCCGCAGGCCCCACCGAGGGCCCCGTCGAGGACCCCGCGGACGGACCCGCTGACCGCACCCACCCCACCGCGCCGCCCCCGGCCCCCGCCCCCGCCCCGCCGGACATCCCCCACCAGGCCCCCGGCCTGCTGGGCGTCCCGCCGCGTATCGCGTGGTGGCGGCGCCCCGCCGTACGGATCGCCGGACTCGGCGTCGTACTGGCCCTGTGCGGCGCGGTCCTCCTCGCGCTGGTGCGGGAGGAGACCGGGACCCAGGGGTTCCTCGTCGGCCTGGGGCTCGCCGTACTGCCCGTACCGCTGCTGATCGCCGCGTTCCGGTGGCTGCACCGGGTCGCCCCCGGCCCCTGGCGGAACGTCGTCTTCTGCTTCGCCTGGGGCGCCTGCGCCGCCGCCCTCATGTCGATCGTGGCGAACAGCTTCGCGACCGAGTGGATCGCGGAGACGACCGCCGACCCGGGCGGCGCGGACACCATCGGCTCGACGGTGATAGCCCCGGTGGTCGAGGAGACCGCGAAGGGCGCGGCGATCCTGCTGATCTTCCTCTTCCGCCGCCGGGAGTTCACCCGGCTCGTCGACGGGGTGGTCATCGCCGGGGTCACGGCCACCGGCTTCGCGTTCACCGAGAACATCCTCTACCTCGGCAGGGCCTTCGGCGACGACCAGACGTACGGGGACCAGGGCATCGGCTCGGTCACCGTCGCGACCTTCTTCGCCCGCGTGGTGATGTCACCGTTCGCGCACCCCCTCTTCACGGTGCTCACCGGCATCGGCTTCGGCCTCGCCGCGCAGGCGGCCCCCCGGCGACGGGTGTGGCGGGCCCTCGCACCGCTCGGCGGACTGCTGCTCGCGATGGGGCTGCACGCCCTGTGGAACGGTTCGACGGTGTTCGGCGGGCTCGGCTTCCTCGTCGTGTACGGCGCGTTCATGGTGCCCGTGTTCGGGCTGCTGATCTGGCTGGCCGTCTGGGCCCGCCAACGCGAGCTGCGGACCGTCCGGGACGAACTGCCCGCGTATGTGGCGGCCGGCTGGCTTACCGCGCCGGAACCGTACGCCCTCGGCTCGCTGCGCGCCCGGCGGCTGGCCCGGGACTTCGCCCTCCACCACGGGGGCAAGCCGGCCGCCCGCGCCGTCCGCGAGTACGAGCGGCACGCCACCGCGCTCGCGTTCCTGCGTCACCGGGGCGCACAGGGCCGGGCGGGCGCCGACTTCGGCATCCGTGAGCAGGAGTCGCTGGACGCGATGTGGGCCCGCAGGGCGGCGGCCCGCCCCGCGCTGACGCACGCCGCGCTGATGACGGCACCCCGCCCCGCCGTCCCCCACCCGTACGCGCCCCCGTACCCGGGCCCGCACCCCGCGGCGTACGGCCACCCGCCCGCGTACGGACAGACACCCGGCTACGGGCAGGTACCCGCGTACGGACAGGTGCCCCCGTACGGACAGGGGTACGGCTACCCGGGCCACGGACAGCCGGTGCCCGGTCACGGCCAACCGGGTCCGGGCCACGGACAGCCGGGTCCCGGGTACGGCTACCCGCCGGTCCAGCCGGGCACCGGTCCCGTGCCCGGCCAGGGCGGCCCGTACGGCTCCGGCACCCCGGCCCCGTACAACCCGTACGCGGCCCCGGGCCGGAACGACGGCTGAGGACGGCTCACGACGACCGACGACAGCCGGATCGGTGTACGCGCCGTCAGGCGGAAGCCTCCGTCAGGAGGGTGAGGTCCTCGGGGGTGAGCTCCAGGTCGGCCATGGCGAGCAGCGCGGGGAGCTGTTCCGGGTTGCGGGCGCTGGCGAGCGGGGCGGCGACCGTCGGGCGGGCGGCCAGCCAGGCGAGGGCGACCGTGGCGACCTCGGCGCCCCGGTCCGCCGCGACCGTGTCGAGGGCGGCGAGGACGCGCTGACCGCGTTCGGTCCCCAGATGGGCTGCGGCCGAACCCGAACGGGCGCTGCCCACGGTGGCACCGGGCCGGTACTTGCCGGTGAGGAACCCCGAGGCGAGCGCGAAGTACGGGACGGCCGCGATACCGGAGCGGGAGGCGACCGCCTGGAGGCGGCCCTCGTAGGTGTCACGGGAGACCAGGTTGTACTCCGGTTGCAGCACGGAGTACCGGGTCAGGCCCTCGCGGTCGGCGAAGTCGAGTGACTCCTGGAGCCGTTCGGCGGTCAGGTTGGACGCGCCGACGGCCCGGACCTTGCCCGCGCGCACCAGTTCGTCGAGCGCGGTGACGATCTCCTCCACGGGGACGGTCGGATCGTCGAAGTGCGTGTAGTAGAGGTCGATGTGGTCGGTGTCCAGCCGCTTCAGCGACGCGTCGGCGGCGCGTTTGACGGTGGCGGCGGACAGCCCCTTGAAGTCGGGGTGCGAGCCGGCCTTCGTGGCGACGACGATGTCGGAGCGGTTGCCGCGCGCGGCGAGCCACTGGCCGATCAGCGTCTCGGACTCACCGCCCTGATGACCGTCCACCCAGGCGGAGTAGACATCGGCGGTGTCGAGGAAGTTGCCGCCTGCGGCGGCGTAGGCGTCGAGGACGGCGAAGGTGTCGGACCGGTCCGCCGTCCAGCCGAAGACGTTGCCGCCGAGTCCGAGCGGGAACACGTCGAGCCCGGAGGAGCCGAGAGGGCGCAAGGAAGTCATGGTCCTACTCAACACCGTCGAGGGGCCGGAATCCGTCCGCGAACGGGAACCGGCGGCCCTGACGTCGGGGGGTGATCGTCAGGACCGCCGGCGTTCCAGCGGGTGGGGGGCGGGTGGACGCCTAGATCGACAGGCCCTTGCCGCGGAGGTACGCGGCGGGGTCGACGCTGCGGCTGCCCAGCTTGACCTCAAGGTGGAGGTGGGCGCCGGTGACGTTGCCGGTGGCGCCGACGCGGCCGATGATCTCGCCGGTGGAGACCTTCTGACCGACGCTCACACCGATCGACGACTGGTGGGCGTACCGGAGCTCGGTGCCGTCGTCGAGGGTCAGCACGGTGAGGTAGCCGTACGAGCCGGACCAGCCGGCCTCGGTGATGGTGCCGCTGTGGATGGCCTTGAGCGGGGTGCCGGTCGGGGCGGCGAAGTCGAGGCCGGTGTGCGAGCCGGACGACCACATGGCGCCGGACTGGCCGTACGTCGACGTCAGCGTGAACGAGGCGAGGGGGAGGGAGAAGCTGCGCGCGAGCTGTTCGAGGCGCTCCTTCTCGGCCTTGGCCCTGGCCTCGGCCTCCTCCTTCAGCCGCTTGGCCTCCGCCTCGGCCTTCGCCTTCTCCTCGGCCTTCTTGGCCTTGGCCTCGGCTTCCGCCTTGGCCTTGGCCTTCAGCTCCGCCTCGGCGGCGGCCGCGTCCTGGGCCGCCTGGTCGGCGGCCTTCTTCTCGGCGGCGGCGCGGGCGGCGGTGTCGGCCTGGTCCTGCTGCTGCTCGGCCTGCTGGAGGATGCGGGCGCGCAGTACCTCGCCCGCGTCGGTGGTGCCCTCGGCGGCGTCGGCGCCGGTGACGCCCGCGCTGGTGAGGGGGGCGGCGGCCTGCTGCGCGGGGCCGGTGCCGGGCTCCTCGGGCTTCTCGTCGCCGGACATCATCGAGCCGAGGTCCGGCATCGATATCTTGATCGGGGGCTTGCCGCCCTGCGCGGTGGCGATGCCGCCCGCGCCGACGGCGGCGATGACGCCGACACCGAGGACCGTGGAGCTGCGGGCGAGTCCGCCGCGCTGCTTGGCCACGCGGTGCCTGCCGCGGACCGGCCGGACGGTCTCGGCGGTCGGGTTCCAGACCTCCCGGACCTCGTCGTCGGTGACCGCGGGGCCGAACACCTGCCCGTGGGAGGAAGCGTGAGGCCCGTCCACCGTCGGTTTAGGCGCGTAGAGAGGTTCGGGGGCAGGCCGGTTTGACGCCACTGAGGCGTACTCCTTTCCTTCCTTCTCGCCTACCGGGTTAGCTGACGGGTTCGGAGCAGGAAGGTCTCCTACGGACGTCCTTCACATGAAGGATGTCCGATTCACCCCAAGGAATGGTTCCCCGGTTCCCTTGCGGAATTCGGCGCGTGCGCGCGGAGCCGTCTCTTGTGACGGCTGGGACGACCGCGCTGCGTTATCGAACGTTAATAGACCTGGGGGCCGGATTCCAAGCGCTTCCGACTGATCGTTAACGCCGTTGGCCAGGACTTATCGGGACACGGGCGGGCGGAACGGGGCGAGTTGACGGCATGTCGGTATTCCCTTTCATGCCGACGTCACATTGATGGTTGCTCAGTTGTTATACGAACGGGAGGGGGCGGCTACGGCGTGTGAGGGGGCGCGCGGGCGGGGTGACGCAGGGGCGGGGGCGGGACGGCGCGCGAGGCCGCCCCCGCCGATGGACGGGCCCGCGCCCGGCCCCTCCGCCCCCCGCCCGGCCGGCCGCGCACCCCGCACCACGCACCCCCGCGCGACCGCACCCGATCCGACCGCTCCGCACGTTCCCGTACGCGATCCCGCGTCCTGGAGAGTTCCGGGGGGCTTTGGAGTCCCCTGGAGAGTTCCGGGGGCCTTTGAAGTCCCCTGGAGGGTCCGTCAGGGCCTGCGGACGGCCAGCAAGGCCATGTCGTCGCTGGTGCCATCGCCCGTGTGGGTGACGACCTCGGCGGTGACGGCGGTGAGCAGGGCGTCGGGTCCGCCGAAGGTCCGACCGCGCAGCCATGCCGCCGGGTCGAAGAACACGCCGTGCCGGTCGCGGGCCTCGGACAGTCCGTCGCTGTGGACGAACAGGGTCGAGCCCGCCGGGAAGCCCGTCTCGTCGGTCTCGTCGGGCCAGCTCCCGAGGTCGGCCATCCCGAGCGGAAGGGCGAAGCGGCCCGGTTCGAGGACGGTGAGTCCCCCGTCCGGGGCGAGCAGCAGGGGCGGCGGATGGCCGCGGTTGAGGGTCCGCAGCAGCTCCTCGCCGTGCGGGAGTTCGGCGAGGACGGCGGTGGTGAACCCCTCCTCGTCGTCCACGCCCCGGCGCCGCAGCCCCTCTCTGGCGAGCGCCCGCTCCAGCCGCTGGGCGACCGCCTCCAGGGTGCTCTCCTGCTCGGCCGCCTCACGGAAGGCCCCGATGAGGACGGCGACCGCGGCGACCGCGCCCATCCCCTTGCCCCGTACGTCACCGAGCACCAGCCGCACTCCGTACGGCGTGTCCTGGACGGCGTACAGGTCTCCCCCGATCGCCGCGCCGGCCTGCGCGGCCTCGTAGTGGGCGGCGATGTCGAGCCCGCCGATCCGGTCGGCGGGCTCCGGGAGGACGGCGCGCTGGGCGGCCTCGGCGATCTCCCGGGCGGTCGCGAGCTTGGCGTCGCTGCGGCGGGAGAGCCGGTTGATGGCGAGGGCGAGCGCGGAGACGGTGACGATCGTCGCGATGTCGGTGAGCGACTCGCTCCGGGCGACCCCGTCCTCCGCGCGCATCCCGAACGCGGCGAGACAGGCCGCGGCCCCGGTCAGCAGGGTGCCGCGGCGGCCGTAGAAGGGCGCGGCGGCGAGCGGGGCGGCGGCGAAGAGCGGGGCGGCGGTGTAGCGGACGGGGGTCAGCTCGTCGTAGACCACGCCCGCCACGATCAGCAGCCAGGGCAGCACCCTGCTGAAACTCCGGGCGCGGCGGGTACGGCGATGACGGCCGGACAGCGGGCCGCCCGGTTCCGGACGCCCGTCACCGGTCGGCCCGCCTCCGTGCCCCACGCGCCGTCTCCCGCCGCTTCCGTGCCCGTCCACCACCGTCCCCCCAGGCTTGCCCCGGAGGGGTCGGCGGGCGAACGGGACGGGCCGACCGGGTGAGACCCCCGAACACGCCGAAGGCCCGGAAGCTTTTCGGCTTCCGGGCCTTCGGCCTGAGTAGCGGGGACAGGATTTGAACCTGCGACCTCTGGGTTATGAGCCCAGCGAGCTACCGAGCTGCTCCACCCCGCGTCGGTAAACCTGACTCTACACCATCCGGGTGATGGCGATTCACCGTTCGCCGGGGCGCGTGGGAGCGTCGTCCCAGCCGAGAAGGGGGTAGGTGTCGGCGGGGTAGTGGCCGCTTTGCCGGCGCACGCTGGGGTGGATGTCGTACCGATCGAGCTCGTCGGGCCGCACGAACCGCACACCGTCGGCCTCGTCGTTGACGATGGGTTCACCACCGACGGGGCGTCCGATGCAGGTGTTCTCGTACTGCTGACGGATCTCACCGTCGGTGTACGTTCCCGGGCAGCGACGGGGTGAAGGCCGTCAACTGGTACGGCATGGCCGCGGAAGCCGCCGACCGGTCCGGCGACCCGGACACCCGGGTCTGGGTCCGGGGACGTGCCGCCATCGCCCTGGGCTACGAGGGGGCCGCGTTCCCCGTCGCGGACCGGCTCGCCGCCGAGGCGTTGCGCCTCGACGACCGCCCGTCCCTCGGGCGGCTGAACGCGGTGATGGGCCGGGCTCACGTCGCCGCCCTCCGGGGCGACCGGAGCACGGCGCTCACGCTCGCGGACGAGGGACGCCGTATCCACGACCGGGTCGGGTCGCACGAGCAGGACTCCGACTACGCCGTGCCGTGGTGGCGGCAGAACGTCTTCCTCTCACTCCTGCTGGCCCGGCTGGGCGAGGAACATGGTGCCGCCGAGGCGCAGGAGGCGGCGGCACGTGAGCTGCCGCCCACCCTGCCCCGGTTCACCACACACCTGGAACTGCACCGGGGCCTGATGATGGCCCGGTCCGGCGACAGGGCCGGCGGTGCCGGATACGCGAGGGCCGCCCTGGAGCAGCTTCCGCCGGAGAAGCATTCGTTGACGCTCCGTATGCTCCAGGCGGAGATCGAGTCGGTACCGGCCGGGTAGCGGTGATTGGCCGACAGATCGGCTACTCCCGCCCGAGCGCGACGCCGCCATTCTGCGGTGCATGTGCGGACAGACAACACACGTACCTGACCCTCAACTCCTCAGCGATCGCCTCATCGCGTGGGCCCATGACCGTGACATCGGTGAGCGGGCGGCTGTGGCGGCGTTGATCGAGGAGGGGGACATTCTGGCGCGGGGGGATGTGCGGGATCTGCTGGTCGTGGAGAACGACGCGTTCGTGTTCTGTGACTGGCCGAGGTTCGAGGCGCGGTACCGGTGTGTGCTGGTGCTGGACGAGGGGGAGGACGCGTTCCTGACGCTGGTGCTGGCGACGGCGTTTCCGCGGTTGGTGCCGTTGTGGAAGGTGGAGGTGCTGGGGGAGCGGCGGTTGGGGATCGTGCTGCGGGCGCTGGCGCGGCTCGCGGGGTGCGCGACTCTCGCGGTGGGGGTGCGGTCGTGAGCGCGGCGGCGGGGGTGGTCTGCTGCCGGTGCGACGGGGATATCGGGTCCGGGGAGCCGTACGAGACGCTGCTGCGGCACTCGATGTCGGGGCCGGGGACCCGGATGCACCGGCACATGCGGTGTCCCGACGAGGCGGACGGCGTGGAGCGACTGATCCGCTACCCCCAACCGTCGAGTGACACCTGTGGGCCATCGGCGAGGTAGCGGTGGAGAGCACTGGCCGTGGTGTCCACGAACTGCTCCGGCAGGGTGTCGGCGTCGATCCAGCGGACCTGGGCGTGCTTGCGCGGCTCTCGGTTCTCGGGTTCGCCGGTCCACTCGTGGGTGGCGAAGACAACGGTGAGGAAGCCGTTGGGAGCCTCGACGCCCCAGGCGCCGTGGATGATGTGGGCGACCTTGAGGGACTCGGGCTTCACTGCCAGGCCGGTCTCCTCGTAAAGCTCGCGGACCGCAGTGTCGGTGAGGCTTCCCCGGGGTTGCTCCCTCCCATAGGCGGGCCACATTTACTCCGGGGCAAACTTGGTGTCCCCGCCTCGCTGGAAGAAGACGACGTGGTTGGCGGCTTGCCGAGGACGATGGCGGCGACGGCCGACAGGTGGCCGGTAGCTCCCGGCGTTGGTTCGGCGGTCCTCAGCCGAACCAACGCAGACCATCCCCAGGCGACCTGTCGGGCCAAGTCAGGCGAGGACTTCGCGTGCGCGGCGGGCGAGGTCGGCGGCACCGGGGACACGGCGACGCCGGTAGAGCGCGAGCGTGGAGCGGATTGAGGTGATCGCCTTGTGGGTGCGGTCCGAGGCCATGCCCTCCATGAGGACAAGAGCCTGCGTCCATGCGGCGACGGCCTCGTCTGCGCGGGCCTGGGCGGCAAGGCTGTCCCCCAGATCGGCGTACGTGAGAACGTGCACGCGCTTGAACTTGACCGGGTCCCAACGGGCGAGAGCATCGCGGTGCTGTTGCTCCGTTCCGACAAAGTCCTTCATCTCGGTCAGCGCCTTGGCCGTATGGCTGGCGACGGTGCCTGCGGCTGGTCCGCTCAAGAGGGAATAGCTGGGCTGAGGGCTGCCCTCACGGAGAAGCGCGTCCTCAGCGGCTAGCAGGGCACGGCTGGCCGAGGCGTTTTCACCGACGGCCGCGCAAGCGCGCGCGTGGGTGATGTGGAGGAGAGCTTCGGTCTGGCCGTCGACATGGCCGAGGCCACGTCTCAGGGCGGCCTCGACAAGATCAACGCAGTGGTACGGCTGCCTGAGCTTCAGAGCCTGATGGGCCAACGAGCGCATCATCCAGGCGGCGTGACCGTGAGGGTCGGCTTCGTAGGCGAGTTGGTAGCCGACCTGGTAGTAACGCTGGGCGGCTCCTTCCTGTCCGAGGTCGTGGTGCTTCCACCCCGCGAGGTAGGCGAGTTCGGCGACCGCGCCGAAGGCTGCCCTGCGTAGGGCTTCATTGGGGAAGCGTCCACGCAACATGGGGGCTGCGGTGTCGGCGAGGTAGGCGGTGACCGTGGTCAGACCGTGCCCACCGCCGAGACGCTCGTCAGCCGCGCTGAAGGCCGCGGTGATCTGGCGTACGACATCCACGTCTTCCGCACCGACCAGGGACGTGCCCGTGCGGGCACGGAGCATGCGGGCGGACGCCTCGTGGCCGTAGCCGAGCGGCATGGCGACACCGGCGGTGGTGAAGGCCGCGATGGTGAGGAAGCGGCGGCGCTCGACGTCGGCGCGGCCCAGGTCGATGACAGCGAGGACGGGGTCGGATTCCGTCGGCGCTTCGACATCGCCGACCTGGAGCCCGATCTCGGTACGGGTGATCACACGCCCCGCACGGCGGGACAGCGCTTCGGCCAGGTACTGGCCCATCCGCCCCGACGGGGTGCGAGTGCCGTTCACCCAGTGCGAGATGGCCGACTTGTTGGTCTGGAGGATCTCCCCGTTCTCGGCGGCGACGCGCCGCACGTCTCTGGCGAGGGCGTCATAAGTGCAGCCGACCTCTTCGATGACGTCACGCAAAAGGGAGTTGGGGCTCCTTGGCGCCGCCACGATCACCTCCGTCTAGGAGCTGTAAACCGCGTATACCGCTTCAACCGCCCTCCACCGTACCCACTGAGCGTGACCGCCTGTTCACTTATCAGCAGCAGCCGGGAACGGTGCGGCCGTGATCCGCGGCTCCCCCGTCGACCCGGACGGCTCCCCGAAGTTCCTTACGCCCAAGTCGGGTTCGGGCACTTCTGTGCCCGGACCCGGACGATCAGAGACGGAGACACGGTGACCACCATCGACACCACGGCCATCACGGTCGAGCTGCCCGAGGCGTTCGACCCGCGCTGGAGCCGCCTGCCCGGCCTCCAGGTCGAGGGCCGACGCCTGACCGTCGACCCGGCCGCGTACTTCTTCCGCTTCGAGTCGAACACCTGGCTCGTCGCCGACTGGGAGCTGGTCGAGTCCCGGCTCCTGGGCCTGGACGAGACGACCGAGAGCACGGTCGAGCAGCTCGCGCTCGACTTCATCAAGGACCACGGCGAGTCCACCTCCGACATCGCACGCGTCCTGACCACCGCGTACGAGGTGTACTCGTACCTCTTCCGGGAGGAGCACCTGGCCGGTCTCGGCCTGCCGCAGATCACCACCGACCACCTGCGGATGCTGCGCGAGGCCGCCACGCTCATGGCGCTCAACAAGGTCGAGCTGGACGGGCACATCTCCAACGTCGGCCCGTGCTGGTTCTTCCCCGCCGCCACCTCCGTCGTCTTCGAACTGGACGACGAGATGGGCGGAACGCTCGACGAGGTCTACCACGGCGGCTGGTTCAACGAGCACCGCCGGATCGAGTCCATCAAGGCCCACGCCGCGCTCGGCGGTCGGCTCGTGCACGGCTGCCAGTCCGTGCCGGACCAGTCCGGTGGCGTCGTCGCACCCTACGGCGCCTCGATGGCCGCCTTCCGCGGCGACCTCGCCGCGTTCAAGGCGGGCTGGATCGAGCAGGTCCACGCCCACCGCGTGGACCCCGCCGCGTAACCACCACCCGATCAGGCTCCGGGGCGGGTCGGCATCCCCCGCCCGCCCCGGACGCCACCACTCCCCGGAGCCTCACGTGACCACGAATCCCAGCGCCGAACTCCTCGACAACCTGCTCACCCTGACCGGTCGGACCACCGCCGTACGGGAGGAGGTACGTGTGTGGTCGATGTCCGGCGTCGAGCGTGTGACCTTTTCCGACTGCTCCACAGCCATCTTCAAGTACGCCAGGAAGCCCTTCGACAGCGAGGACCAAGCCCTCCGGCTGGCCCGCACCCTCGGCCTCCCCGTCCCCCAGGTCCACGCCTCCGCCGTCCTGGACGGTTGGCTCGGCATGTTCATCGAGGACCTCGGGCCCTCCGTCCGTGAGGCCGACGAACTGGACTGCGTCGCCGCGGCCGTGGTGCTGCACGGAGCCCGCACGGCTCCGCCCCTGCCCGTCCTCGACCAGGAGCGACTGCGCGCACTGCCGGGCCGGGCGCTGGAGCACCTCGAACGGCTGCGCAAGGCCGACCGGTGGCAGGAGACCGACGACGTCGAGAACGCACTCGACCGGATCTCCCGGGCCGCCGAGGCCCGCTCGGCCGGGGCGACACTGGCGCCCTTCGGCTGGGTGCACTCCGAGTTCCACCCCACCAGCCTCCACATCGGCCGACGGGGCTGGCGGATGCTCGACTTCGCCCGCGCCTTCACCGGCCCCGGCCTGCTCGACCTCGCCAGCTGGCACGGCACCGTCGAAGCCCCGCAGCCCGTGCGTCTACGCACCCTCCTGGAGCGGTACGTCACCGCCGGCGGCACCCCCGACGCCCTCGCCTCGCGCGGTGGGCTCGCCGCGGAGAGCTGGGCCCTGGGCTGGCACCGCGTGTGGGCCGTCGAATGGTTCATGGAGCAGGCCGTCCGCTGGGTCGACGAGCCGGCCACCGACCCCACCTACCTGAAGGTCGTCCGCCGCCATCTCGACGACGTACTCCACCTCCTGGAGGTCTGACGTGCCCGCCCCTGCTTCCCGGGCGTCCCCGTGGCACGCCCACGCCCTCCAGCGCACCGCCGAACCCGCCGGCCCCCTCTCCGTGCCCACCCGCATGGAGTGGACCACGCGCCCCGGACAGCGGCCCGGCGCCGAGGTCCTCGGCCCCGACCTGCGCGGCAAAAGGGTCCTGGAACTCGGCGGCGGCCCCGGCCACAACGCCGCCCACCTCGCCACCTGCCACGGCGCCCACGTCACCGCGGTCGACCTGGTCGGCCTTCAGATCCGACGAGCCCGCTCCCACTACGGACGGCTGAACAACCTCACCTTCGTCGCCGGCCACGCCCTGCACTACCTGCATGCCTCCGACGAACGGTTCGACGCGGTCTGCTCCGTCTTCGGCGCGGTCGGTCTCATCGCCCCCGAACTCCTGCTCCCCGCCGTCGCACAGCGGCTCCCGCCCGGCCGGGTGCTCGCCTTTTCCGTCCCCCACCCGCAGCGCGGCGGCCGAAGCCCCTCCGGCGACGACCGGCCCCGCCGCGACCACGTCACCCTTCCCGACCGCACCCGGCTCCCCGTCGCCCGCTGGGAGTTCGACACCGGCCGCTGGGAGAAACAGCTCAGCCGAGCGGGCTTCCGGCTCACCTCGGCCCAGGAGTTCCACGACCCCCGCACGGGCCGATGGCCCACCACCCTGCTGATCCGCGCCCGCAAGCTCTGACAGCCACTCGTCCCGGCTCCCCCTGGAGGAACGGATGCGCCCGCCCTACCTGCTCCTCGACATCGACGGTGTCCTCATACCGTTCCCCACTGCCGACGGGACCACCCCCGCCACTCACACACGTCACGATGTCGTCCCCACCGGACGGAGCGCCGACAACCCGGTCACCGTCTGGCTCGACCCTGCCCACGGCCGCCTGCTCATGGACGTGATCCGGACCGGCCTGGTCACCCCTGTCTGGTGCACCAGTTGGCGGCAGGACGCCACCACGCTGATCGGGCCCCTCCTCGGCCTCCCGCCCCTCCCGCACATCGACCTGCCGCGTCCCCGGATCACCACCAGTCACCCCGACGGATACCTGTGGAAGCGCGACCACGTCGACACCTGGCTGGGCGACGCACCCGCCGTCTGGATCGACGACGACTTCACCGCCCTCGACCACGACTGGGCCACGGCCCGTACCGCCCGAGGCACGGCGACGCACCTGATCCAGACCGACCCCCGTGCCGGACTCCAGGCCGAACACCTGACCCAGGCCACGACGTGGGCCGCCCGGATACCCGCCGTCCGAGCGGGGTGACGACCGATGCCGTCGCTGCCATGAGCAGTGAGAGCATCGGCGCTTGCTGACCGAAGGTACTCAGCACCACGGCACGTATGGCTATCGCTGCACAACGGCCTGGTGTGACCACCGGCGCGTGAATCGGGTGGTCGGAGGGTCGTACGGCATCCCCGCTCACGTACGAACCCCGCAACGCCGAAGCGCCCCACCCGGTCGGAACCAGGTGGGGCGCTTCCTCGCAGGTCGCGGGCTTGCGCCCGGCCCTGCGGCTTGTAGGCCGTGTGGGACTCGAACCCACAACCAATGGATTAAAAGTCCACTGCTCTGCCAATTGAGCTAACGGCCCGCACCCCGCAGCATAGCGGGGTGTCGGTCGCGGGCGTGGACCTGTCCCTGTGGGGGAACAGGGCGAGCGCCCTGGGGGTGGTCCGCCGGGGCGGGGTCCGGTGGTGCCTGGACATCCTGACATCTTCCGGGGCGGTGCGCGTCCGGTTTTGCCGGTGCGGTCCGGTCGTGCGGCGTGAACGGGCCAGGCCCCGCCCGGTGGGGGCGGGGCCTGGCGTCCGTCGGTGTGCCGACCGGCTGCGTGCCGGTCAGCGGGTTCCGGTCACCCGTGGGCGACCAGGACCCGGCTGTCAGTCGTTGCGCTTCCAGCGCGGCTTGTCGTCACGGCGGTTGAAGCCGCCCGTGCCGGTGCCGGTGCCGGTGCTGCCGCGGTGGCCGTACGGGCGGTCGCTGCCGCCGGTGCGGTGGCCGCCCGCGGGGCGGTCGTCGCGGCGGTCACGGTTGACCGGGCGGTCGCTGCCCCGGTGGCCGGTGGACGGACGGTCGTCGCGGCGGAAGCCGGGACGGTCGCCACCGCGGTCACGGTTGAAACCGCCACGGTCGTCACGGTCACGGTTGAACCCGCCACGCTCGCCACCGCGCTCACCGTCACGACGGTCGTCACGACGGAAGCCCGGACGGTCGCCGCCACGGTCGCGGTTGAAACCGCCACCACGCTCGCCACCACGGTCACGGTTGAAACCACCACGGTCACCGCCGCGCTCACCGTCACGACGGTCGTCACGACGGAAGCCGGGACGGTCGCCACCGCGGTCGCGGTTGAAACCGCCACGGTCGTCACGGTCACGGTTGAAACCACCACGCTCGCCACCGCGCTCACCGTCACGACGGTCGTCACGACGGAAGCCCGGACGGTCGCCGCCACGGTCGCGGTTGAAACCGCCACCACGCTCGCCACCACGGTCACGGTTGAAACCACCACGGTCACCGCCACGGTCACCGCGGTCGTCGCGGCGGAAGCCGCCACGGTCCTCACGGCGGTCCTCACGGCGGTCACGGTTGAACCCGCCGCGCTCGTTGTCACGGCGCTCGTACGACGCGGCGCGGTCCTCGCGGGCCGGACGCTCGGTCGCGGTCTCCGCCACGGGGGCGGTGGCCGGGGCCTCGGCGGCGGCCTGGGGGCCGGCCTCGGCGGTGGCGCTCACGGCGCCGGCGACGGGGGCCTCGGCGGTGGCGTCGGCCACGGGGGCGACGGCCGACGGGTCCTCGCCCCGCTCACGCGCGGCACGCGCGCTGAGCCGGTCGGCCTCCTCGCGCAGCTCGGAGGCGCGGCGCTCGGCCCGCTCCAGCTGCTTCGCCAGGTCCTGGACCTCGCGCTCGGCCTGCTTGGCGGCACCCGCCACCGACTCGGCCTGCACCTCGGTCATGGACCGGGCACCGGTGATCTCGGCGACCTCGGGCTCGAACACCCCGCCACCGCCGACGATGTGACGCCCGGCGTCGACGCCCGCGTCCTCCATCAGCCGGAAGATCTGGCGCCGCTGGTGCGGCAGGGCCAGCGACACGACCGTGCCGGAGCGGCCCGCGCGGGCGGTACGGCCCGAACGGTGCAGGTAGTCCTTGTGGTCGCCCGCCGGGTCGACGTTCAGCACCAGGTCGATGCCGTCGACGTGGATGCCGCGCGCGGCGACGTCGGTGGCGACGAGGACGTTGACGTAGCCCTCCTTGAAGTCCGCGAGGGTGCGCGTACGGGCGCCCTGCGTCATTCCGCCGTGCAGCGCGTCGGCGCGGACACCCGCGTCACGCAGCTGCTCGGCGACGCGGTCGGCACCGAGCTGGGTGCGGACGAAGACGATCGTGCGGCCCTTGCGGGCGGCGATCGCGGCGGTGACCGGGGCCTTGTCGCGCGGCTTCACGATCAGGATGTGGTGGGTCATGGTGGTGACCGCACCGGCCGACGGGTCGACCTCGTGGATGACCGGGGCGTTCAGGTAGCGCTTGACGAGACTGTCGATCTCGTTCTCCAGGGTGGCGGAGAACAGCATCCGCTGGCCGCCGCTCGGCACCTGGTCGAGCAGCTCGGTGACCTCGGGCAGGAAGCCCAGGTCGGCCATCTGGTCGGCCTCGTCGAGGACGGCGATCTGCACGCTGTCCAGCGAGCAGGCGCCGCGGTTGATGATGTCCCGCAGCCGGCCGGGGGTGGCGACGAGGATGTCGACGCCGCGCTCCAGCGCGTAGATCTGGTTGCTCATCGACGTACCGCCGCAGACGACCTTCATCTTCAGGCCGAGCACGTCACCGTACGGCTGGAGGGCGTCCGCGACCTGCATCGCGAGCTCACGGGTGGGGGTGAGGATGATGCCCCGCGGGTGCTTCTTCTGGGTGTGGCCCTCGGAGAGGGTCGTCAGCAGCGGGAGACCGAAGGAGAGGGTCTTGCCGGAGCCGGTACGGCCACGGCCCAGGATGTCCTTGCCGGCCAGGGCGTCCGGGATGGTCGCGGCCTGGATCGGGAACGGGCTGGTGACGCCGTTCTGCGCGAGCTTGCGGACGACACCTTCGGGCAGACCCAGGTCACCGAACGTGACGGTGGGCTCCGCGTCGGCCTCGGCCTCGGCGGTGTCCTCCTCGGTGGCGGACCCGGCCTCGGGGGCCGTCGCGGCGGACGTCTCGTCGGCGGTCTCGGTCACGGCCTGCGTGACGGTGCCGGCGGTCTCGACGGTCTCGGTGACCTCGGCGGCGACGGGCTCGGTGACCTCGGTCACGACGGCGTCGACGGCCTCGGGGGTGCTGGTGGGGGCTTCGGCGTTCTCGGTGAGAACAGCGCGGTCAGCAGGGGAAACGGACATGCGAAATGCGAACCTTCCGGAGTTCACGGCACGCGCCCAAACTCCGTGAAGCTACAAATCGACCGCCTCTATGCGGTCCGGCCACGGCAGGGAGTACGCGCCACACGCGGCGCGCTGCTTTCCTCGCTCTGTGAGGAGTGCGCCGGGCAAATGGGATCAAACGATCTACCACCATACGCACCTCTGGGGCCGCAAGGCAAATGCCGTACCGGGTGACCCCGGTCACGCCCCAGCAGGGCCCCGGAGGTGGTCGGTACGGGGCTCCTGGGACCGATGGTACGGGTCCGGGGACGCGGGCGGGACAGGGGTGGTGCGGGGGTGGTGCACGGCCGGGGACCGGGGTGGCGCGGGCCCGGGAACGGGGGTGGGACCGGGACGGGGACAGGGGGTGGGACCGGGACGGGGACAGGGGGTGGGACCGGGACGGGGACCGGTGCGGTGCGGGCATCCGGTCCTCCGGAGGCGGGGGCGCGTACGGCCGCCGCAGGCCCCCGCGGCCGGTCCCGTCGGCGGCGGACGCGCCCGGCGCGCGGCGGACGGCCCGGGGGTACGGGGTGCGGCGGCGTGTCTTCTTGCGGGGGGAGGGAGTTGGACAGCCGAACCCTGGATCCCGCGCCCCGGAGGTGGCCCGTGCGCCCAATGTCCGTCCCCGTCCGCCTGGCCACCCTGGCGGCGGCCCTCGCGGCCACCGCGGGCTGCGTCAGCGTGGGCGAAGAGGCCGCCCGCCCGGGCCCCTCCCACTCCTCGGGCCCCCGGGACGGCGAGGGGGCGCAACCCGGCGGCGCCGCCACGACGGTCGACGGCGGCTACGGCCGCTACCAGGGCGGCCGGGACGCCAAGGCCCACCTCGACGGCAGCCCCCGCAAGAAGGGCGCCTCCCCCTCCGCCCCGGCCCCCGGCACCGCCCCGGAGCCCGGCCCGAACCCGGACCCCGGCCCCGACCCCGCCGGAGCGCCCGCCCCGGAACCCGACGCCCCGCGGCCCGCCCGGCCCACCCGGGCGCCCCGCCCGACCGCCCCGGGCGCGCCTACCCCGGTGGCCCCGCCGGAGCCCACCCCGACCCGCGCCACCCAGGCCCCCGAACCCCCGAAACCGACACCCGAGCCCCCGGCCCCGGAGCCCACCCCGGCGGAGCCGTCCTCGTCGGCCCACGAGGACCCGCCGGCGCAGGGCCAGGCGGCCCGGATGTTCCGCCACGAACCGTCGCCGGAGGCGGGCAGCCCGGTGTGACGGCCACGGGTGCCCGACGTGCCGGGTACGGGTGCCGGGATCGTCGGGGACGCGCCCAGGCCGGTTCGGCGCCGCGTCCCGGACAATGGGGCTGTGCTGGAAATGACACGAGACGCGTTCGAAGAGCTGGTGGCCGAGGCCCTGGACACGATCCCGCCGGAGCTGACGCGGGTCATGGACAACGTGGCCGTGTTCGTGGAGGACGAGCCACCCGCCCATGACCCCGAACTGCTGGGGCTCTACGAGGGGACACCGCTGACCGAGCGCGGCGAGTGGTACGCGGGGGTGCTGCCGGACCGGATCTCGATCTACATGGGGCCGACCCTGCGGTACTGCGCGACCACGGAGGACGTGGTCCACGAGGTCGCCGTGACGGTGGTCCACGAGATCGCCCACCACTTCGGCATCGACGACGACCGGCTCCACGAACTCGGCTGGGGCTGACCGCCCCCGCACGACCGGTCCCCCGCGGGACCGGCCCCCGCTCACTCCCCGCACCACCGGCCCCCACGCCACCGGCCCCCGCACGACCGGTCCTTGCCTGCCGGTCCCATGACCGCCCCCCATGACGCTCCCCCGCATGGCCGCCCGGCCGCCGGGGCATACGGGACCAATGCCCCGCGACACGCCCCGCGGCCCGGACCGCGGCACCTCCCGTACGCCTGCCCGCACTTCGCCCCGTACGACGTCCCGCACGGCCTCCCGCACGACTTCCCGTACGAAGAAGTCGTCCGCGGCATCCCGTAGGGCGTTCCGCGCGAGGTTCGGTACGGGGCTCGGCAAGGCGTTCCGTACGGCGTTCCGGCCGCGGGCGCGGCGGTCCCGTCCCGTACGGCCGGTGGAGCTGCCGGCGCGCCCGGGGCACCCGTACCGCAGGGCGCTGGGGATGGCGGGGGTCGTGCTGGCGGGGGCGTGGCTGGGGCTGCTGGTGGTGGGGAGTGTGCGGGTGCCGGTGGGTCCGATGGACACGAGCATGACCCTGCGGGCCTCGCTGTCCGGCGGTACGAAGATCAATGTGTCCCCGCTGGGCGCGCTGGAGCTGGACACCCATACCGCGCCGATCCGGCTGGACGTGGACGTGGAACAGCTCGACCCGGTGCGTTCACAGGCGCTGGTCAAGCACCCGGAGCGGATATCCGGGCTCCAGGACGAGGTGGCCCAGGACGTCGGGCGCGGCACGCTCGACCTGGCGGTGCGGTCCTGTGCGGCGGTCGTGGTGGGGGCGGGCACGCTGGGGCTCGTGGTGTACCGGCGGCCGCGCCGCGCGGTGGCGGCGGGCGGGCTCGCGCTGGCGCTGCTGGTCACCTCGGGGGCGACCGCGCTGGCCACCTGGCGGCCCGGCGCGGTGCTGGAACCGCGCTTCTCCGGGCTGCTCACCAGCGCGCCCTCGGTGGTCGGGGACGCGCGCAGCATCGTCAGCGAGTTCGATGTGTACCAGCAGGAGTTGGCGCGGCTGGTGACCAATGTGACCAAGCTGTACGACGCGACGTCCACGCTCCCCGCGTACCGCCCGGACGCGTCCACCCTGCGGGTGCTGCATGTGTCGGACATCCATCTGAACCCGGCGAGCTGGAAGATCGTCGCCTCGCTGGTGGAGCAGTACGCCATCGACGTGATCGTGGACACGGGCGACACGATGGACCACGGCAGCGCGGCCGAGAACGGCTTCCTGGACCCGATCGAGGATCTGGGCGCCCCGTATGTGTGGGTGCGGGGAAATCACGACTCGCGGACGACCCAGCGCTATCTGGAGCGGATGCGCGATGTCCATGTCCTGGACGAGGGACGCGCGGTCACCGTGGCGGGAGTGAGGTTCGCCGGTACGGGTGACCCGACGTTCACGCCCGACCGGTCGACCCCGGCGGGCGGTGACGCGGCGAACCGGATGGCGGGCATCCGCCTCGCGTCCACACTGCGGGACCAGCGGTCGGCGGGTACCCCGGTCGACATCGCGGTGGTCCATCAGCCGGCGACGGCACGGGAGACCGACGGGACGGTCCCGATGGTCCTGGCCGGGCACTACCACCGGCAGGAGACGCGGACCCTGCCGCTGGGGACCCGGATGCGGCTGGAGGGTTCCACGGGCGGCGGCGGGCTGCGCGCGGTCGAGGGGAAGAAGCCGGACCCGGTGGAGGCGTCGGTCCTCTACCTGGACCGGGACACCCGCCGGCTCCAGGCGTGGGACGAGATCGAACTGGGTGGTCTGGGCCTCAGCACGGCCGAGGTGAGCCGCCATCTGGCGGAGGAGAACCGGCCCGGCGCGACCCCTCCGGAGCGGGTCCCGTAAACCGTTTTGGCGATACCTCCCGGCATCCCATATGCTTCTCACGTCCCCGACGCGCTGAGAAGCGCCCAGGCGGGCCGATAGCCCTCATCGTCTAGCGGCCTAGGACGCCGCCCTTTCAAGGCGGTAGCACGGGTTCGAATCCCGTTGGGGGCACAGTGTGCAAGACTGTTTCGGCACACGTACCGGGTCCTGTGGAGCAGCTTGGAGTGCTCGCCACCCTGTCAAGGTGGAGGCCGCGGGTTCAAATCCCGTCAGGACCGCTGAAGTTCTTCGTGAACTTCGTGGCTGGGTAGCTCAGTTGGTACGAGCGATCGCCTGAAAAGCGATAGGTCGCCGGTTCGATCCCGGCCCCAGCCACCTCCGCCCGCAAGGGCACACAGCCCCACCGGATCTCTCCGGCGGGGCTGTTCTCGTTCCCGGGCCACCCTCCCCGCCCCTTCCCCTCTCGGTTCCCTCCCTCGCCCCACGCCCCGTCAAGCCGCCGTGGGATAGGGCAACCTCAGCGACACAGATCACCGCCCGGCTGACTACAGTGCGGCGAAACAACTGGGTACCCTCGAACGAACCCCATAAGTTACCGCTTAGTAGTCAAGTTCTCGCAGGCCCGAGGAGCCTCCATGCAACTCGCCGCGATCATTGTGTCGTTGGTGCTCGCCACGGTCGGCGCAGCCCTGTTCGTCCGGGCCATCGCACAGATCTACCGCTATGTGCGCCTGGGGCAGGATGTCCCGGCGGGCACCCGAACGGACGACCCGGCCGGGCGTACCGTCACGGTCGCACGGGAGTTCCTCGGCCATACGCGGATGAACCAGTGGGGCGTCGTCGGCGTGGCGCACTGGTTCGTCTCGGTCGGCTTCTTCGCGCTGGTCCTGACCCTGGTGCACGCCCTCGGGCAGCTCTTCCAGGCGGACTGGACGCTCCCGCTCATCGGGACCTGGGCGCCGTACGAGATCTTCACCGAGCTGATCGGCGTCCTCACCGTCCTCGGCATCCTCACCCTCATCGTGATCCGCCAGCTCTCGCTGCCGGACCGCCCGGGACGCAAGTCCCGCTTCGCGGGCTCCAACATGGGTCAGGCGTACTTCGTCGAAGCCGTCATCCTGATCATCGGTGTCGCGATCCTGGTGCTGCGCGGGCTGGAGGGCGCGCTGCACCACGTGGACGGGTACACCCCCGCCTATCTGGTCTCGTACCCGCTGGTCGCGCTCTTCGACGGGCTCTCCGTCGGCACGCTCCAGAACCTCGTCTACCTCTTCGCGATGATCAAGATCTCCACGTCGTTCATCTGGATGATCACGGTCTCGCTCCGTACCGACATGGGTGTCGCCTGGCACCGGTTCCTCGCGTTCCCGAACATCTGGTTCAAGCGGCGCGCCGACGGCGGCACCGCGCTCGGTGAACTGCTGCCGATGACCTCCGGCGGCAAGGTCATCGACTTCGAGGACCCGGGCGACGACGACGTGTTCGGCGTCAGCCAGGTCGAGCACTTCTCCTGGAAGGGCCTGCTCGACTTCTCCACCTGCACCGAGTGCGGCCGCTGCCAGTCGCAGTGCCCCGCCTGGAACACCGGCAAGCCGCTCTCCCCCAAGCTGCTGATCATGTCGCTGCGCGACCACGCGCACGCCAAGGCCCCGTATCTGCTCGCGGGCGGCGGCAAGACCATGGAGGGCGAGGAGAAGGCGAGCGCCGAGGCGCTGAAGGACGTACCGGCCGCGGCCCTCGCCGAGGCCGAACGCCCGCTCATCGGCACCGCCGAGGAGAACGGCGTCATCGACCCGGACGTGCTGTGGTCCTGCACCACCTGCGGCGCCTGTGTCGAGCAGTGCCCGGTCGACATCGAGCACATCGACCACATCGTCGACATGCGCCGCTACCAGGTGATGATCGAGAGCGCGTTCCCCTCCGAGGCCGGGACGATGCTCAAGAACCTGGAGAAGAAGGGCAACCCCTGGGGGCTGGCGAAGAAGCAGCGCCTGGAGTGGACCAAGGAGGTCGACTTCGAGGTGCCGGTCGTCGGCCAGGACCTCGAAGACCTCGGCGAGGTCGACTATCTGTACTGGGTGGGCTGCGCCGGCGCCCTGGAGGACCGGGCGAAGAAGACCACCAGGGCGTTCGCCGAACTGCTGCACATCGCGGGCGTGAAGTTCGCGATCATGGGCGGCGACGAGAAGTGCACCGGTGACTCCGCCCGCCGCCTCGGCAACGAGCCGCTGTTCCAGCAGCTCGGCCAGGAGAACGTGGCCATGCTGAACATGGCGTTCGGCGAGGACGACGAGGACGCGACGACCCGCAAGCCGAAGTCCGCGAAGAAGATCGTCTCGACCTGCCCGCACTGCTTCAACACCATCGCCAACGAGTACCCGCAGCTCGGCGGCGACTACGAGGTCATCCACCACACCCAGCTGCTCCAGCACCTCATCGACGAGGGCCGGCTGATCCCGGTCACCCCCGTCGAGGGGCTGATCACCTACCACGACCCGTGCTACCTGGGCCGCCACAACAAGGTCTACACACCGCCGCGCGAGATCATCGCCAAGGTGCCGGGCCTGCGGAACGAGGAGATGCACCGCCACAAGGAACGCGGCTTCTGCTGCGGCGCGGGCGGCGCGCGGATGTGGATGGAGGAGCGGATCGGCAAGCGCATCAACAACGAGCGGGTGGACGAGGCGCTGTCCCTCAACCCCGACATCGTCTCGACCGCGTGCCCGTTCTGCCTGGTGATGCTCACCGACTCCGTCAACGCCAAGAAGGCGGCGGCCGAGAGCGGTACGGGCGAGGGCGGTACCGGCGGGGCCCAGGTGAAGGAGTCCCTCCAGGTGGTGGACGTCGCCCAGCTGCTGCTGGAGTCGGTGCGCACCCCCGGCGACGAGCCTCCGGCCGGGACGGCCCCCGCGGAGAACGAGCCGGAGCCGCAGCCGGTCACCTGACCGCGGTCCGGCGACCCTGGGCCGCGTTCGCGGTTCGCGGTTCGCGGTTCGCGGTCCGCGGTCCGGCGACCTGACTGCGGTTCGCGGTCGCGGTTCGCGGTTCGCGCCGGTTCGTCGCACGTCCCCGGAGACGGGATCAGGCCCGGGTCACCCCTTTGAGGTGACCCGGGCCTCGTGCGTACCCGGGGGCGGCGCGGGAGGCGTACTGATGGACGTACGTACCCGGCCTACGACGCGGAGGCGGACCCACCGGGACGGGCCCTGCCGGGAGACGTACCGTCCGTACGCCACGAACCGTACGCGCGTGCGAATCCGCTGCAACCGTTCCCCGGCGGTCGGCGTCGGAATATGCGCCGGACAGGTACGGGCCCTCTCCGGCGGCCCCCGCGCCTGCCCGGCCACCCCCTTCCCCACCCAGGAGCCGTACGTGCGCAACAACCGATCGGCCGCCGCCCTGGCCGCGTTCCTCCTCGCGTCCGGGGCGGCCGTCACCCTCGCCACCGCGCACCCCGCGCTCGCCGGGACCCCCGGCGGTACATACGCGAACGACCGCAACAGCGACTTCGACGGCGACGGGTTCGAGGACGTCGTGATCGCCGCGCCCGACGCGACCGTGGCCGGGGCGAGCGGCGCGGGCCGGGTGAGCGTGCGGTACGGCACCGCCGACGGGGTCGGCGTCCAGCGCGTCAGCCGGCTCAGCCAGGCCACCCCCCGCGTTCCCGGGGCACCCGAGGCGGGCGACCGGTTCGGCGCGGCCCTCGCCACCGGTGACCTCGACAGCGACGGGTACGACGACCTGATCGTCGGCGTCCCCGGCGAGGATCTGGGCGACGCGCGCGACGCGGGCGGGGCGACCGTGCTGTGGGGCACCCCGACGGGTCTCGCGGGGTCCGTCGGCTGGCTCCAGGCACCGCGTCCCACCGGTGGGGACCGCTTCGGCGCGGTGCTCGCCGCCGCCCGTTTCAGCGCGGCGAACCCCGGTGATCTGCTCGTCGTGGCCGACCGCGACGGCCTGGAGCTCCTCGAATTCGCGCCGGGGGAGCTCCCCGGTCCCGGACCCGGCCCGGGACAGCCCGGTGGCGACCAGCCGGGCGGTATCGTCCCGCGCGCGGCCGAGGCGGGTGCCGGTCAGACCGCGGGTGCCGGTCAGGCGGCGGGTGCCGGTCAGGCGGCGGCTGCCGGTCAGGCGGCGGCTGCCGGTCAGGCGGCGGGTGCCGGGTCCACCGTCACGCCCCGGACCGTCACGCCCCGGACCCTCACCCGGCAGCCGCTGTCCCGGCCCGCCGGCGCGCGTGCCGTGCTGCCGCGGACCCTCACGACCGGCGACCACAACCGCGACGGGCTCGCGGACCTCGTCGTCTCCGGGGTCACCACCGGCGCCGAACCCGGTCACGGCTGGTCCGCGTACTTCCCCGGCGGCGACCGGGGCCCGGGGTACGCGCGGGAGTCGCGGGGCGGACCCGTCGCCGCGTCCGGGGACATCGACGGCGACGGGTACGACGACCTCGTCACCGGTGAGCCCGCGTCCCCCGACGACGGCGGCGAGACCCTGACCGGGGGGCTGGTCGGCGTCCGCTACGGCGGTCCCGACGGGCCCGCGGCCACACCTCAGTGGTGGACCCAGGACTCCCCCGGGCTCCCGGGCACCGCCGAACGCGGTGACGCCTTCGGCGGCGACCTCTCCGTCGCGGACGCGGACGGCGACGGGTACGCCGATGTCGTGATCGGCGCACCCGGCGAGGACGTGGGCCGCGCCGCCGACGCGGGGGCGGTGTGGGTGCTCAGGGGTACGGCGTCCGGGCTCTCCGCGCGCGGGGTCGCGCACTGGAACCAGGACTCCCGGTGGATTCCCGGCAAGGCGGAGCCGGGGGACGCGTGGGGGGCACAGGTCCGGTTCACGGGGCCCGACCCGATGGGCCGGTACGCGTTGCTGGTCTCGGCACCCGGGGAGGACGGGCGCCGGGGCGTGGTGTGGGCGCTGCCCGCGGGGCCCGGCGGGGTGAGCGGGGCGGGGGCCTGGACGTTCGGGCTCGACGCTGACGGTGGTGGTGCCGCCGGGAAGTTCGACGCGGCCCGGTTCGGTTCGGTCATCGACGAGTAGGTCCCGCCACGGTCCCCCACCCCGGTACGCAGGCCGGCCCCGCACCCCCTCCGGCGGAGCCGGCCTGCTTTTCGCCTTCGCTTGCGCTTTTGAGGTCTGTCCGGGTGGGCGTACTCCGTTGCTGTGCCGTCGCTCGGTGGGTGCGCAGTTCCCCGCGCCCCTTTGGGGCGCACCCGGCCGGTTCTTCGGGTCGGTGCCGGTCGGGATTCTCCGTCCTCGCTCCAACGCGCTCGGGAAGACGTCCAGTGGCCGCACTGGTGGCGTCGGAGTCTGCGGGCAGAGAGTCCCGCCCACCCCCTCCCGCAGCAGCGCGACTGCGCGAGGAGAGGAGTGCCCCTTCAGGGGCGCGGGGAACTGCGCAAAAGACGAGGGCGGACCCGCACCCAGCGAACGACCGCAAGGGGGCAGCATCCAGGGGCGCGGGGAACTGCGCGAAACCCACGAGCGACCTGCACAGGAACAAGCGCGCCCAGCCGGACAGACCTCGGAAGCGCAAGCGAAGGCGACCTGCGGGGAACTGCGCACCCAACGAGCGACGGCACAGGAACGAAGTACGCCCAGCACAGGGGACCTCGGAAGCGCGAGCGAAGGCGACCCGTCGGGGGTCCCCTAGGGGATGTCACAGCTCGGCCGCAAACCCCGTCCCCCACCCCCGCCCCCAGCCCACCGCTCCGCCGGACCAGGTACGTTCGATGACGTGGCTGGATTCAGGATCGGACGCGGCCGGGACAACCGCACACCGCAGGCGCGACCCCAACAACCCCCGCAGCAGCAGCCGTACGGTCAGCAGGCCCCGTACGGCGGGCCGCCACCCTCCCCTGCCCAAGGCCGACCGCCGTACGGGCAGCCGCAGCAGTACGGCGGCCAGGGCGGTGGCTACGGCCAGAGCGGCGGCTGGCCGCAGGGACCCGCCCCGGGACAGGGCAGGGGACCCGGACAGAGACAGGGCCAGGGACCCGGCCAGGGGCAGGGGCCGGGTCGGCACGGGGAGCCGGAGTACTTCGGCGACGGGCAGCACCACCCCCAGCAGGGCGCCCACGACCCCTACGCGGCCAACAACCCCGGCCACACGCAGGCGTTCACCGTCGGCGAGGACCCCTACAACCAGGGCGGGACGTACCACGCGGGCCAGCCCGCCGCGCCGCCCGCCGGCCCTCCGCTGCACTGGAAGGAACTCCTCAAGGGCATCGTCGTCCGCCCCGGAGCGACCTTCCTGCGGATGCGGGACTACTCGGTCTGGGGCACGGCGCTGGTCGTGACGTTCCTCTACGGCCTGCTGGCGATCTTCGGCTTCGACGGGGCGCGTGAGGACGCGATCAGCTCGACGCTGTCGTCGGCCGTGCCGTACGTCCTGCTGACCGGTGTCGTGATGGTGTTCGGCGCGTTCGTGCTCGGTGTGGTCACCCACACGCTGGCGCGTCAGCTCGGCGGGGACGGGGCCTGGCAGCCGACGGTCGGCCTGTCCATGCTGATCATGGCCCTCACTGACACACCCCGGCTGATCGTGGCCATGTTCGCCGGCGGCGACAAGCCGTTCGTGCAGATCCTCGGCTGGATCACCTGGATCGCGGCGGGCGCCCTGTTCACGGTGATGGTGAACAAGTCGCACGACCTGCCGTGGCCGAAGGCACTGGGCGCGTCGGCGATCCAGCTGGCGGCGCTGCTGTCGATCATCAAGCTCGGGACGTTCTGACCGCCCCCGGGGGCCGGTGTACGACGACGAACGGGGCGCGGGGGCGGAGAAGGATCCGCCCCCGCGCCCCGTTCGTCGTACCGGATGCGGAAGGACCAGGTCAGGAGTGGATCAGGCGTAGGTCAGGCGTCGAGGACCTGTCCGGAGCGGCGTACGACGGGCGGCTCGACGCTCCAGGGGAAGTTGATCCACTCGTCGGTGCGCTTCCACACGTACTCGCACTTCACGAGGGAGTGGGACTTCTCGTACACGACGGCGGAGCGGACCTCCGCGACATGGTCGAGGCAGAAGTCGTGGACGAGCTTCAGGGTCTTCCCTGTGTCCGCGACATCGTCCGCGATGAGGACCTTCTTGTCGGTGAAGTCGATCGCGTTGGGGACGGGCGCCAGCATCACCGGCATCTCCAGGGTCGTCCCCACCCCGGTGTAGAACTCCACGTTGACCAGGTGGATGTTCTTGCAGTCGAGGGCGTACGCGAGACCGCCGGCGACGAAGACGCCGCCGCGCGCGATGGAGATGATGACGTCCGGCCGGTACCCGTCGTCCGCGATCGTCTGCGCCAGCTCCCGGACGGCGGTGCCGAACCGCTCGTACGTCAGGTTCTCCCGTACGCCGGTCCCGGAGGCGCTCATACCTGGGTCCGGTGGAAGTTCAGGAAGGAACGCGAGGCGGTGGGACCGCGCTGGCCCTGGTAGCGGGAGCCGTAGCGCTCGGAGCCGTAGGCGAACTCGGCGGGCGAGGTCAGCCGGAACAGACAGAGCTGGCCGATCTTCATCCCGGGCCACAGCTTGATCGGCAGCGTCGCGAGGTTCGACAGTTCGAGGGTGACGTGCCCGGAGAACCCGGGGTCGATGAACCCGGCGGTCGAATGCGTCACGAGCCCGAGGCGTCCGAGGCTGGACTTCCCCTCCAGCCGGCTCGCCAGGTCGTCGGGCAGCGCGATGACCTCGTACGTCGAGGCCAGCACGAACTCACCCGGGTGCAGGATGAACGGCTCGTCGCCCTCGGGCTCCACGAGTCTGGTCAGGTCCGCCTGCTCGACCGAGGGGTCGATATGCGGGTACCGGTGGTTCTCGAACACCCGGAAGTAGCGGTCCAGCCGCACGTCGATGCTCGACGGCTGCACCATCGATTCGTCGTACGGGTCGATACGCACCCGGCCTGCGTCGATCTCGGCCCGGATGTCCTTGTCAGAGAGAAGCACGTCCCGAGGATACGCAAGTCGGACGGCCCCGCTCGCATGCGGGCGCGCCGACGGCCCTACGGGGACGGTACGGCGGCGACCGCGCACGGAGCGCGGCCGCCGCTGCCGGGCGCTAACGCTTGGCGGGTACGACGGGCACGGCGCTGCGGAGCCGAGCGCAGCGGGGGCAGCGCAGGAGCCGCCCGGGGCCGAGCCGCTCGGCCTGCTGCATCGGGAACGAAGCGGTGCTGAACACGTGCCCCTCGGCACACCGGACGACAGTGAGCTGCATCAAGTCCTTTGAGTCCCTTCCCCACGATCCTGGAACGGCGCCGGACCGGGGACAGCCGCGCGGGCATCCGACGGACCGACGAGAACCGCAACATTACGGGAGGAAAGGGACGGCCATCCAGGCGGCACTCCGATACCCCGCCGACACCCGCCCCGCACCCCAAGGTACGCCCCAACTCCCCCGCCCCACACACCCGTCACCCCCACCCGAGCCGACAGGCCCCACGGCTCGGACGCCGGGGGCCTGGCATGGGGTAGAGTGAGCGCCGATGCACAACCGGTCCCGACCGGTGCACACGCGGGTGTAGTTTAATGGTAGAACATGAGCTTCCCAAGCTCAGAGCGCGAGTTCGATTCTCGTCACCCGCTCCAAAGAAAAGCCCCAGGCCAGCGGCCGGGGGCTTCTTTGTTGTCTGGACCGTTCTGGGTCATGGTGCCACTCGCGTGCTCCCCATAACTTCCCTCGGACACGTCAGGCTGGATGCCAGGCGACCCATGGGGAGCCGACCGAGGAGTGAGCCGGGAATCCTGTTCACCCGCACAGGCCGTGCGATCGCCGATCACCTGATGAGCAGTATTCAGTCCGGGGACGCGAAGGTCGGCTCGACGCACGCTATGACCCCTGTGATTCCCGTCAGCATTTTCTCCAGAGATTGCTCCATAGCCGCCACGATGAACGTAACGTGCACGACCATGGAAGACCTCATACGCCCCCGGGCATGGGCGGAACGATCAACAGGTATGCCAGTGCTGCCAGGCGCAAGGTCGACCTGGCTCGTCACTCTTCACACGCTGATCGAGGAGCTGTCTGCCAACAGAGAGCCGGCCTCAAGCGATCACGCGTCACTGCCTCGGGCCGGTGGACTGAACGGGTATCAGCTTCAGCGGCTCGTCCGCGCCGGACTGCTCTCTCGCGACGGGTCGACGGTTATGCCCAGTGCCGCTGCTGCCGCCTGGCACCAAAGTGGCGACCCAGCCGTGCTCGTGGAAGCGCTCCACTGCAACGTCAGGTTCGTGGGCGAAGCTATGGGCGCCTTGTCCTCCGGGCCTCGTACACATGATCAGTTGCTGGAGCTGGCCCGCGACGACTTCGACCTGCAGTGGGACACCGCGGCCCCTGTGCGCGACCGCACAGGTTGGCTCGCTGTCACAGGAATGGTTGACCTCTTCGACCGTCAGGTTCACCTGACGGAGACAGGCCGACGCGTCCTTGCGGCCATGGAGCTGGGCAAGCCCGATCCCGACGAGACCGACACCGTCGTGCAGTTCGGCCCCACCCCCAAAGCCATCGCCAGGCTTGTCGAACAGCTCGACCAAACCGGCCTCAAGGAGAGGGCGGACGGCGCGAATCTCTATATTCCGGGAGTCGCCGCTAACGGCGGGGTCCTGGATGCACTGCAGGTGCTCACCGAGGCGGCCATTCCCTCGATCAGTGACGCGGACTTCGTGCGATCCGTGCAGAGCACGTTCCCCAAGGCCCAAACTGTGGCCACGGCACGAACGGCCAAGGACACTCTGAAGGCACTCGGACTGATTCAGCGGACGTCATCCGAGAGCTGGACCGCCACGCCCGCTGCCCTTGCTTGGGTCGAGTCTGGTGAACCGCTGGACCTCGCACGCATTGTTCACGCCTCGATCGCATTCTTCGGCGAGGTGCTGGGCGAGCTTGACCAGACGCTTCGACCCACGACCGGCACGATTACGGAACGCAGTTCGCTTTACCTCCCCAACCGCGGGAAGCCTCTGTCCCGCAGCGCGGTCAATACCCGTCTGAACCTGCTGGATGCCTGTGGGCTCGTCACCCGGCTCTCGCAGACCACTTACCGTACGACGGCTCTCGGGCGAGCGTTCAAGGAGTCGCTGCCCGGCTTCCAGCCGGACAACTCTGTGGGTTACGCACTGTCCGACGGAGCCACCGAAAACCACCACCGCGACAGCCCTACCGGCATCAATCACCAAACCAGTTTCCTGGGCTCGCACATCGCAGCGGAGCTGGAGGATGCTGCACGGGACAGCGCTAACCCCAAGCGCTTGGAGAAGGCCGCCGTCGTCGCGCTGGGCTACCTGGGCATGCCGGGCCAGCACGTGGGCGGCCCTGGAGCGGTGGACGGCCATGTGCGATTCGGTGTCGGTACGGACTCGCGGATCCTGGCTATCGAAGCGAAGACTTCGGCCACTGGTCCGGTCAGGGGCCAGCCGTTGTTCGGGTTGTCGGAACACCGAGCGAGGGTCGGGGCTCATGTTCACCTTCTCATCGGGCCAGGCTTTGAACGTCGCATGCTCAAGGAAGCCGACGACGATCCCGCCATCGCCGTGATCGACACCGGGCTGCTGGCCGAAGTCGTCCGTCATCAGGAGCAGACGCCGCTCACCCTGATCCAACTGGCGCCCCTCGTTGACCCAGCCCTGAAGGCAGCTCAGCGCGGCGACGCCTTGCGCAGGTACTGGGAGGCCCAGGACATGCGCAGCCGACTCGAGTACGCGCTGGTCGACATCTTGAATGCGGAAGCACAGGACCCACTGGAAGAGGGTGGTTGGCTCGATCTCACGTCGATTCGACGCGAGCTTCGGACTCGTGAGTACCGTGTCGACGAGGGTACGGTCGTGGAAGCCCTCGACTTCCTGGCTTCTTCCCGAATCGGCGTACTTCAACGCCTTGAGCAGCGTTACCGCTGCACGGCCAGCGTCCACACAGCAGGACAGCGCATCAGGGCCCTCGGATCCCAGTGGGTAGCAGCGACAGAACTCCATCGGCAAGCGCGCTCAGGAGACGAGGTACCCGTGCATAGCTGACCTCTCGAGCAAATTGGGTCGCGGAGCACTGCCCCGAGAGCCTGGGTCCCTCGAAGAGTCCTAGTTACCAAATCACCATGCGCACGAACCGCAGTACACACCTGGCAGGGCGGGTCCGGCGCCCTGCCAGACCCCAAAACGCCCATGCCCGGTCGAGTACCGGGCCGCCGGTACCACGGGCATCGCTGCGGGCTCTCATTCCGCTGCGAATAGCTGGGAGCGACAAAAGCCGCACCGATTTCATCATGCGACCTCGACTGTGGAGCGTCCGGGGAAGCCACAAGCCCTCCTGTGCATACTCCAGTATGCTTGGCGTATGTCCTCAACGACTCGCATCACCGTCACGCTCCCCAGCGACCAGGTGGCGGAGCTCCGCAAGCTCACGGACAACGTCTCCGGCTATGTAGCGGAAGCCGTGGCCCGCCAGATCCGGCACCAGCTTCTGGGCGACGACCTCCGCCGCCACGAGGAAGAGCATGGAGGCTTCAGCGACGAGGAGCTCGCCGAGGCCCGCGCGAGGATCTTCGGCTCCGCCGGCTCTTCCAAGGATGCGGACGCCGCGTGAGCGAGCGCATCGAAACCGTCGTCCTGGACTCGGAAGGACTCTCCGCCTGGATCGCGCAGGACCGCAAGGTCCTCGCGATGCTGCAGGTCTTCCACGACATGGGGGCCGACCTGGTGATCGGGGCGAACACCATCGTGGAAGTAACCCACTCCCGCACCAATATGCCTCGCCTGAACTGGACGCTGTCCCGCATCAAGGTGGAACCGGTAACCGAACAGGCGGCCAAGGCGGCAGCGGAGCTACTCAAAGGCGCCGGGCTGCACGGGCACAAGTACGCCATCGACGCGACGGTCGCCGAGGTCGCGCTCCGGCAGCCGAAACCCGTCGCCCTCCTGACGTCCGACAGCGATGACATGAACAAGCTCTGCGGCAACCAAGTCCGCATCATCCCCCTCTGACCAGCCGACCCGCCCGGAGCACGCGTCGCACTGCCAGCTCTCGTGCCCCATCCGTGCCCAGCAGAGCGGACAACAGCAGTCAGATACGGCTCCCAGAGACCGGGAGCCATCCACCTACCCATTCCGAAATCGCAGTTCAGAGCCCCTGCAACAACCTAAGAACCATTGATTCCCAAGCTCAGAGCGCGAGTTCGATTCTCGTCACCCGCTCCACACAGAAGCCCCAGGCCAGCGGCCCGGGGCTTTGTTGTTGTCTAGACCAATTCCAGGGCATGGCGTTCGCACGCCATAGCCATCCTTCCGACCTGCATCGATGGCGCGCACAAGGCCACTTGAAGGTCAGAGGCCTCGCCTTCACCAGCACTGCGCCGCTCGCGGCCGAGGGTGGTGCCGCGCGGTGCTGTTCCCCTCCCGACGGCTAGGAGTCGCAGTGACTCCCAAGGTCGGAGCGCGAGTTCGAGGCTCATCCCACCAGAAGACACCAGGTCAACGACCCACGGTTTGGTGTTGCCTCGAACAGCTCCGCCGCGGGCCTGTGCGCCACCAGCCGTATCGCGCCACGGTGTGGCACCTGGTAGCACCCAGGGGTACGGTGGTGTCATGGCAGCCCAGCACGAGATCACTCAACGCGATCTGCGCAGTCGGTCCAAAGAGATCATGGATGCCGTTCAGGGTGGACAGTCCTTCACCGTCACCCGGGACGGCCATCAGATCGGTGAGCTGATCCCTCTCCGGGGACGACGGCGCTTCGTTCCCCGTGGTGAGTTCGTGGCGATGTCCCGAGCGGCACCAGACATCTCCCTCGACGCCTTCCGGGCCGATCAGAGCGCCACCGCCGAGCAGGAGGCGGACGACCCCTATGCCCGCTGAACACCAGCAGGGACTGCTCGACACCAACATCATGATCCTGCGCAGGTGGGTGAACCCCGAAGAACTGCCCGCGGAGGTGGCGATCAGCGCCATCACCTTGGCAGAGCTCTCCGCGGGACCCCACGAGGTGCGCCGGAACGATGAGCAGGACGACTACGACGAGTACGCCGAACGGGCACGCCGCATGGACGTCCTGCAACGTGCCGAGAACGAGTTCGACCCGATCCCGTTCGACGCCGAGGCGGCCCGTATCTACGGCAGGGTGTGCGCGGCCGTCATCGGGGCGGGCCGCAAGCCCCGACGCCGGGTGGCCGACTTGATGATCGCGGCGATCGCGATCGCCGAAGGTCTGCCTCTTTTCACCACGAACCCGGACGACTTCGTAGGGCTCGAAGAACTCCTCACCGTCGTCCCCGTCAACCGGCCGGCCGTGCTCCACGACCGATGACCGGCCTCGCAGCGGCAGGGGTCGGGGTCAGCGGTTGACCATGAACTCCAGTTGGCCGGCCGTTTCGCCCTGCCTTCCGTACGTGTCCACGGCGAACACGGTCACCGCGCAGGGGCCGTTGTACGGGGGTGTCCACGAGATCGTGGTGCTCGTCGTCATGCCGCCCAGGCCGCTGTCACCGCACGCGCCGGAGATGTTCCAGGAGTAGCCGCTCAGCAGCCTCTTCTCGTCGCCCGCGCCGGGCTTGATGCCGACCATGATGGGTGACCGGGTGGAACCCGACGAGATCAGGTCGAGTCGCGGTGCGCGCGGCCCGTCGCTGGTGGCCGGGGTGCGGCGGTCGAGGGTGGTCGGGCCGGACGGGGCCGACTCGGCGTCACCGTCGTCCACGGCCACGACGTAGTAGTACGCGCGGCCCTTCGGAGCCGACGTGTCCTGGTACGAGGTGGCGGACGCGGCGGCCTTGCCCCCCAGGGCCCAGGCACCGGTCGACGCTGTGCGGCGATAGACGTGGAAACCGGTGACCGCGGCGTCGGAACCGTCGGCGCCGGACCAGGTGACGTCGGTGAAGGCGTCCAGGGGTTCGGCCCGGAGCGCGGACGGGGCGGGCACGGCGGAAGCCGCGGGCCGGGTGACCGAGACGGGCTGGGACACCGCGGACTTGTTCCCGGCCGCGTCGACCGCGCGCACGGTGTACGTGACGGGCGTACCGGCGACCGCCGCCGGGTCCGTGTAGGAGGTGCCGGGGACGACGACGGGGCCGTCCGCGTCCTGCTGTCCCACCGGTGCGCCCGACACCTCGTAGTGGCGGACGTCCTTCGAGGACGCCAGCCAGTGGACGGTGTTGCCCGCGGTCGTGCCCTCCGCCGAGATCCCCCTGACCCGGTCCGGCGCCGTACGGTCGGCGGTCGTGACGCCCTTGTCGGCCGTACCCGCCGACTGGTTGCCTGCCTTGTCGCGGGCCCGTACCTCGTAGTAGTACACGTCCCCGTTCTTGGGCAGGGTGGTGTCCGTGTACGTCGTGGAGATCGTCGTCGCGAGCGGCCTGGTGCTGAAGGCGGCTCCCTTGGCGCGGCGGAACACACGGTAGTCCGCGAGGTCCATCTCCTTGTTCTTCGCCCAGGTCAGCTCGGCCTTGCCGGTCGAGGCGCTGTACGACACGGCCGGAGCCGTCGGAGCAAGGGGCTTGACCCTGTCGACCGACGCCGCGGTCCGCGGCTGGTAGCCGAACTTGACGTTCGCCTTTCCGCTCCAGTTGACGAAGTCGACCCGGAGGGTGTGCTTGCCGGAGGGGACGTTGATGTTGACGGTCTTCTTCTGTGTCGCGGAGACGTTCCTCCAGAGATCGACCTTGCGGCTGTTGTCGAGGTACACCCGGATGCCGTCCTGAGCGGCCACGTTCAGCGTGAACGGGCCACCGGAGCCGAAGTCGCGGGTCACGGTCCAGCGAACACCGAAGTTGTCCTTCGGCACGCGGGACGCGGGTGCGCCCGTACCCCAGTTCTGGTCGATCGCGGAGTCGCAGTCCGTCTTCTTCGGCGTACCGGCGAACGTGGTGTTCGCGAAGACCTGCCGCTTGAAGACAGGGGAGGTACAGCTCACCGCCGCGGAGGCGGGCGCGGCAGTGGCGTGGAGCACCCCGCCCGCCGTGGCCAGGACCAAGGCGGTGGCGGTGGTGCGTCTGGCTGGGTTCATCGAGTCCTTCAGTCCTGGTCGGCCACGGACAGCGGCCCGTCGGGCCGTGATCCGTGATCCGTTGATCAGAGGTTGTCGAGCAGGACCGTCGGAGGCGGCGATTGGTTGTACGGGTCTCAGCAGGTCACCGCAGGTGTGACCGGCTGGCGGGGCACGCGGGCGGACTGGGCGGCGACAGGCGGTCCGCTTCCCGCCCGCCCGGCGGCCGCACGGCTTCGGTGGTCACTTCCTGCTCGCCTTGTCGAGTTCACGGGTGACCGCTTGCGCGTTCCGGCCCAGCAGGGATTCCTCAAGGCTGGTGTCGTCCGGGCGGGAGAAGCGCTCGCCTCGGGCGACGTCCTCCTTGCTGAGGTCGCGCCCGCACCATTCGCCCTGGCCCACCGTGCGGTCGTCGAAGGGGACGGCGGCGCCCTCCCCGAGCACGGCCCACCGGCCGGCATCCCATCGCAGGGCGAGGAGGTAGGTGTGGCCGGTTTCGAAGCGGGGCGCGTTCGCGTTCGTATGGTCGAAGCGGTCGCCCGACGCCCTGATCACCCTCCAGCCGGGAGCGACCAGTTCGAACTCGGCGCCTACCGGACGTCCGGGGCGCTCCGCACCCCAAAGGACGTCATCGGCGCGGAAGGTCACCTCGCGTTCCACGTCGTATAAGGTCCGGCCTTCCTCGTAGTCCCGCCTGTTGATGCTCCGCTCCTTCACCGGGGTGGCCACGACCACGTGATCCGCGTGGGCGGTCCAGTCCCTGGCGGTCTGGGACGGGTAGGCGTCACTGCCGAATCCGCAGCCGGGCACGGTTCCCAGCGCGGAGTTGCCGACCAGCACGCCCGCGAGTATTCCCGCGACCGCCAGGCACGCGGCGGCGGAGCGGGTCGTGAGGCGGTCCGCGAAACGTCCTTCTCGCCTGTCTACAGATCTCATGGGGTCCCCTCGGTACCGGTCGTCCGACGCCCGCCGTGCGAGCGGGCGTCGGACCCAAGACCTGTGGGGGAGGTGAGTTGGTTGCGGGTCGCCTTCGCTTGCGCTTGTGAGGTTTGTCCGGCGGGACGTACTTGTTCCCGCACAGGTCGTTCGTGGGTGCGCAGTTCCCCGCGGGTCGCCTTCGCTTGCGCTTCCCAGGGCTGTCCGGCGGGACGCACTTCGTTCCTGTGCCGTCGCTCGTGGGGTGCGCAGTTCCCCGCGCCCCTGGGATTCTTGTGCTGGGCGTACTTGTTTCCGGTGCCGTCGCTCGGTGGTCTCGCGCAGTTCCCCGCGGGCCGCCTTCGCTTGCGCTTCCCAGGGCTGTCCGGCGGGACGCACTTCGTTCCTGTGCCGTCGCTCGTGGGGTGCGCAGTTCCCCGCGCCCCTGGGGTTCCATTCCTGGGCGTACCTCATTCCGTGCGGGTACTCACGTGGGTGCGCAGTTCCCCGCGCCCCTGTCGAGGCGCTGCCTGGCTGTTCTCGGCCTGCGGGTGTGGTCAGGCTCCGGGCCGGGCGGGGTTGAATCACCCTCCTCGTGCGGGCGCTCGGCTGCGGGAGGGGGTGGGCGGGAATCTCTGCCCGCAGACTCCGATGCTCTTCAGTCGGGTCACTGGACGGTGTACCGAGCGCGTTGGAGCGAGGACGGAGAATCCCGACCGGCACCGACCCGAAGGACCCACAGGGTGCGCCCCAAAGGGGCGCGGGGAACTGCGCACCCCACGAGCGACGGCACAGGGACAAGTAGGTCCAGCCGGACGGACCTCGGAAGCGCTAGCGAAGGCGACCCGCACGGGCCGCCGGGCTGCCGTACACCGCGTATGCCAGGCCCGTCGGGTCGCCGTCGCCGCGGCGTACCGCTCTGCGGGCGTGGAGGGACGCCTGGCCCAGGGTGCGGTCGCGGGTGAGGAGTTCGGTGTAGAAGGCGCGGGCGAAGTCGTGGGCCGCGTCGGAGCGGACCGGCCAGAGGGTGCCGACGAACGCTCCCGCGCCCGAGCGCAGGAACTGCGTGCCCCAGCCGAGGCTCGCCGCGTACCAGCCGATCTCGCCGGCGCTGCGGCACGCGTTGAAGAACACCAGGGGGCGCGAGTCCCGCAGCGAGCGGGAGTGCGTCGCGTACGCCAGGTCGATCGGGTCGAACGGGCCGTCCGCCATCGCCACTTGCGAGCCCTCGTCGCTGAACGTGTTGTGGCACGCGAAGTGCAGCAGCCCCCCGAACCCGCTCTCGACCAGACCGCTGACCGCCGAACGTTCCGTGAACACCCCGAGGTCGGTGACCCCCGCGCCGAACAGCCGGCGCAGCGACGCGATCTCCTCCGCCGCGCCCTCCGGGGAGTCCGGCGGCACGACGAACGCGGCCCGGGACAGATCCAGCTCCCGGACCCGCTGCTGGCCGAACGTCCGGCGGATCACCGGCAGCCACTCCGACAGGAACCCCTCGCCCTCGCAGTCGCCGTCCAGCGGGTACAGCAGCTCCCACGGCACCAGGTCGTGCGCGCCGAGCACCGTCACCGACGAGATGCGGTCCGCCTCGGCCCAGAACTGCCGCCGTACGGGTTCGGGTACCGCCGACGCCCACATCTCGACGCCCAGGTTCCGCAGCCGCCGGGCCCCCGCCACCCCGTCCGAGCCCGGTCCCGACTCGGCCGCCGCCTGGCGCAGCTCCCGGTACACCCGGTCCGCGATCCACCGGGGGTCGCCGCCGAGCAGCCGGAACGACTCCGGGGCGTAGCAGGTCTCGCTGATCAGCTGGAAGCTGTACGAGCCGTCCTCACCCCTGAGCACCTGGAGGGTCACCTCGCCCGGGTCGAAGGCGACCGACGCGAGCGGGGCCACACGCGGCGGGCCGGAACGGGCCGGGGTGCCGTGCCGTACCGACAGCTGGACCCGCAGTTCGCCCAGGAACGTCCCCGCGTGGAACGCCCGTACGGTGACCGCGCGCAGCCCTTCCGCCGCCGTGCGCAGCCCGAACGTCAGCACATCGGAGTCGGTGCCGGGCCGGACCGTCACCTCCTGCTGGAGGTCGCCCAGCGCGATCAGCCCCGGCGCGTGCACGGTGATCAGCAGCCGCGCCCCGTCCGCCGGGACCGCGAACGCGCGCAACGCGATGCCCGGTTCCGCGCGGTCGTCCGCCGACCGGTCCTGCACGATCTGCACCTGGAGGGGCACTTCCGTGCCGGGCGGTGCCTGCTCGACCAGTTCCACGACCATACGGCGGGGGTCGGGGGGCGGCGGGGTGTCCCGGTCGGGCCGCCCGGTGGTGTCCGGGTGCGGGCGGGCGCTCTGGTACTCCGGGTGCGGGCGGACTCTCCGCGACGGCAGGCCAGGGTGCGGGCGGCCGCCCGTACCCGGGTGCGGACGCCCGCCGGGATACGGGTACTGCGGTTGCGGGTACGCGTGCGCGGGGGGCTGTGCCTGGCCGTAGCCTCCGTGCGGGTGGGGCGGGTCGGCGCGTACGGGTGGCTCGGGGTCCGGCGGACCTGAGTCCTCGCCGGGGTCCCTGCCGGGTGTCTTCGACGGGCCCCATCCGGCGCCCGGCTCGGTGCTCCCGTGCTCGCGCTCCGGGTCGTCGTACGGCGGCTCGTCCTCGTCCGGTTCATCGGCAGCGTCCCAGGCGCCGTAGTCGGGGCTGGAGAAGTCCGGTTCGCTGCCTCCCGGCCAAGGGCGGTCCGGTTCGCTGCCTTCGCTGCCTTCGCTGCCTCCCGGCCAGGGGCGGTCCAGGGTGTCCGTCGTGGTCCCGGAGTCGGCGGCGGGCGGTGGTCCGTACCCCGGACCACGCTCCGAGACGCGCCGCCGGGCGGTGGGCCTCAGCCGGATGGTCCTCGTGCTCCGCACATCCGCCAGCCGCGCGTCCAGGCGCACCTCGGCGGAGGACTCCAGCGCGGTCCGCAGGAACGGCAGCACGCCCCGGTACAGAAGCGCCGCCTCCCACTCCCGCCTGGCCGTCCGGAGGTCGTGGCCCCTCGTGGGCCCGTCCACCCGCCCGGCCTGGGCGACGGGCTCGGGGGCCGGGCGCCGCCGTCGCACGGGCTTCGGGAGCCGGGCGGCCCCCAGACCCCGGAGAGGCCCCGCGCCGAGGACCGTGAGAGCGGCCACCGCACCGAGCACGACCGCGGCCGTGCCCGGTTCCCCGAGCAGCAGTACGGCCAGGGCCGACCCGCCGAGCAGCAAACCCAGCACGACGAGCGCCACCCGCCCACGGGGGAACGGCTTCCGTGCGGGCGCTGTCGTCGGCGCGGCCCCGGCGAACGCGTCACCGGTGCCGGACGCCCTCCCCGGCGAGGCCCGCGCCGCCGCCCGCCGCCGGACGTACTCCTCGTACTCCGGCGCGGCCGACTCGTTGACCTGGAACGTCGCGTTGAGGGCCATCGTGCGCAGGACCTCGGACAGCCGCGGGTCGGGCGGCGACGGGCTGGCGCGCAGCGTCCGGATGCCCTGGTCGACGCACCTCTCGTACGCCGGACGGTCCTCCGGCAGCAGATTCGGATGGTCGTTCACACGCGTTCCCCCGGTCGGGCGTGGACGGCGGGCCCGGAGACACGCACCCCGTGGCACACGCCCCGGTACGGAACCCGCACCGAGCGTAGTCCCGGCCCCGTACCGGCGCACGGCCGTATCCGGTACGCCCCCGCGCGAACCGCGCGGGCCCCGGCGGCGTCTCTGTGCGCGACGGGCGGGCGACCGCGTGATGACGGGACCCTGGTGACACCGCGTCGGATTCCGGCCACGCTGGATACCATCGGTACCCGTACGGCAAGCGGAGCGCGGGGGTTGGGGTGCTCACCTGGTCCGAGGACGACATCCAGGAGACGGGCCGCGTCGTGTCCGCGTTCCTCCTCGACGACGGTACGGAGGACGCCGCCTTCACACCGGACGAGCTGTGCCGGATCGCCGTACCCGCCCTGCTGGCCCTCCGCCGCCGCGCCCTGCTGCGCGGCGGTACGCTCCCGGCCGCCCCGGACCCCGGCGGCCCGCGCGGGGACGGCGATCTGCTCACCCGTATGGTCCGGACCGCCCGCGCGGACGGCGGACCCGAGGCCGCCGCGCTGGCCCAACTCCTGCTCGGCGCGCAGCGGTTGTGGACCGGCGGCGACGGCGCGCTCACCGGCGCGGAGGGCTTCACGGGCCCGCTCGCGCCCGTCGCCGCCGCGGCTCTGCACCCGGGGCCGGACCCGGACGCGCCGCGCACGCCCGGCGGGACACCGGTCCTCGTGGCGGTCGCCCGCCACGCGCTCACCGCGGCGGGTCCCCGCTTCCGGCACCGGATCGCCGTCGCCGTGAGCACCTGGGGGCTGCCGGACGACGAACTGCGCGCCCATCTGGCGCCGTTGGACGAACTGCGGGACTGGGCGGACGGGCTGGTGGCCGGTGCGGGACCGGAGGACGCGGTGGTGCTCGGTCCGCTGCGGGACGCGGTCGACGCCGCGCTGGAGCGCGGGGACATCGACCGCGCGGAGGACGGCGCCGAACTCCTCGGCGCGGAACACCGGCGGCTGGAGGTGACCCGTCGGCTCCACACCGCCGACCGGTCCCTGGTCCCGGCCGTGGCCCCGCCCTCGTCCCCGTCCCCGTCCTCGTCCGAGACCCCGTCCCCGCACCGGTCTGGCGGTGGGCCGAGGCCGGGGGCCGACGGGGACGCGGACGAGCACGCCGGGTTGCTGCGGCTCCATCTGCGGACCGCCGAGATGTATCTGGCGGCGGGCGACCTCGACACCGCGGTCCGCTATCTGGAGGTCGTGGAGCAGGAGTCCGCCTCCGCCGTGGAGCAGGAGTCCGCGTCCGCCCGGTCCGGCCCGGCACAGGACCCCGTACCCGTACCCGACCCCGCGCCCGCCCCCTCCGCGCCGGACCCCGAACCCGTACCCGTAACCGAAGCGGCACCCGTACCCGCCCCCTCCGCACCGGACCCGGCGCAGGACCCCGCACCCGTACCCGTACCCGAAGCGGCACCCGTACCCGCCCCCTCCGCACCGGACCCTGCGCAGGACCCCGCACCCGTACCCGACTCCGTCCCCCGCCCCACCCCCGGCCCACCGCCCGAGGACCCCGTGGAGGTCGCGGCGCGGCTGCTGGACCGTGGTTCGCCGGAGCGCGGGGCGGCCCTTCGGGCCACGCTCACGGAACCGCATCGCGGGCGGCACTGGCAGGCGCTGGCCGAGGAACTGCGCGAGGAGGGCGACCAGGCGGGCGCCGACGCGGTGTTCGCCCTCGGGCACCCCCCGCTTCCGACCGGTACCGACCCGCTCCCCCCGCTGCCGACCCGCACCGACCCGCACGGTCCGCTGCCCGCCGACAGCACCCCGCACCCCACCACGCCCGCCGACAGCACCCCGTACCCCACCACGCCCTCCGACAGCACCCCCCTCCCCCACGACGCGCTCACCCTCGTCCCCCTGCTGGAGGACCCACCGGGGACCGGATCCGGGACCGCGACTGGGACCGCGACCGGGCCCGGCAGCGTGCCGGAGGGCGGGACCGGTGAGGTGGAACCCCTCGGGGCCGCGGCGTACTTCGCGCGGGCCGTGGCGGAGGGGTCGCCGGTCGCGCTGGGGCGGGCCGTCGGCTGGTACGTGCGGAGCGGGGACCCGGACTCCGGGCTCGCGCTGTACGCGCGGTACGCGCACACGCAGTACTTCGGGGCCGCCGCCGTGTGGAACATCGCGTGCGCGTACGCCGCCGCCGGGCGGGACGGGGCCGCGCTGGAGTCGCTGCGGGTGTTCGCACGGGTCCTGCCCGGGGTCGTGGCGCCCGACCAGCGGGCGGCCGTCGACGCGTACTGCGGGCGGCTCGGGACGCCCTCGCCGCTGCCGCGCGTACCGGCCCCGGCCCCGGCGCCCGCGCCGGGTGCCACGGCCTCCCCGGGTGCCACGGCCGCCGCGCCCGGCCCGGCCGCCGCGCCGGTGGACGAACCGGCGCTCGCCGCGCGGGCCAAGGAGCTCCACGACGGGGGCCGGACCGACGACGCCGTCCGGCTCCTCGACGAACTGCTGCGCGCCAACCCGTCGGCGCCCGCCGCGTATCTGCTGATGCGTATCCACCGCGAACGCGGCGATCTGGCGGCGGCCCGCGCGGCGACCGGCCGGATCGAGGCGGCCCGGGGCGAGCTGAGCTGGCGGCACCATGTGGAGCTGGCGCGGGTCGCCCTCGACCGCCGCTGCACCGATCTGGGGCTCGCCCGCGAACAGCTGGGCCAGGCGCGCGCCAAGGGCGCCGGACCGCACTGGACACAGCCGCTGGAGGAACGCCTGGAGCGGGCCTCCGCACCGCAGCGGACCCCCGCGTACGGGTCGGGTTCCTTCCGGACCGGTGACCGCGAACCCGACGACGCGCAGGCCCTGTTCGAGGGGCAGCTGCCCGAACTGCTCGCGGAGGCGCGCTCGGGGCGGCCCCGCCCCGGCCGCGATCTCGCGACCGTCCTCGCGCATCTGCGGTCCACCCGGATGAGCCTGCCGCCGCCGGGCACCCTGAACCTGGTCATCAAGGCCGTCCTGGAGATCCGGGACGACTTCGCGGTGCGGGACCTCGCGGCCTGGCTGATGGACCACCGGTACTGGGACGAGGCCGTGGAGGTGCTCCAGAGCTGTGTGCAGTGGATCTCCCCCGAGCGGCTGCCGCGCATCCTGCATCTGCGGGACCAGGCCGCGCGGGCGGGCAGCATCCTGGAGGAGCTGAACCCGGCGTGCCCGCCGGTCCGGGAGGACGTGGGCTCTCCGGTGCGCGGGGACCGCCAGGAGATCCAGCCGCATCTGGTGCGGATCGTGGAGCCGGAGGCGTCCCTGGTCGCGATCTGGCGGGCGCAGAACCCCCCGGCCCTGGCAACGCAGAACGATCTGGTCGATCTGTGGACCGACGCGGTCCGCGCCCATCCCGTCGCCCTCGGCAACGCGCTGGGCCAGCTCATCATCTCCGGCCGCCCCGAGGACGCGCTGCGGCTGCACAGCGCCTACGCGGACGAGATGTGGCTGACCGCGGGCGCCGCCTGGAACCTGGGCTGCGCGTACGCGGCGACGGGGCGGCTGACGGCCGCCGCCGACACGTTCGTGTACCACGCGCGGGTCACCACCCGGTGGTTCACCGCGCAGCAGAACCGGGAGCTGGCGGAGCTGTTCGGGGCGGCCGGCCGGGCCGTGCCGCAGCCCGCGCACCGGCCCGCCCCGGTGGTGCGCGGGCAGGCCGCGCGGACCCCGGCGCACCGGCCGCCGCGCGCCGCGCTGTACGTCACCGAGGCGGAGTCCACCGCCGCCCGGCTGGTCGCCCAGTGCCGCAACGCCCCGAGCACCCATCACTTCCGGCTCGCCGCCGACGCCGTCCGCAAGGCGATCCGGCTCGACCGGGGCGGCCAGGAACGCCATGTCGCCACCGTCCGGGAGCTGTTCCCGCTCCAGCCGCCGGAACCGGCGACCGCCGCCGCCCTGGTGATGGTGCTGGAGACGGCGCGGATGACGGCCGAGGCGTGGGAGCTGCTCGCCCGGTGGATCGACGACACCGGGGCCCACCCGGAGCTGCTGGGTCCGGCGGTCCGGATCGCCCGGGAGGCGGGCCGGCTCCCGGAGCTGCGGGACGCGCTGCTCGCGCATCTGCGGCCGGACGCGGGCTTCGAGCACTATCTGACCCTCGCGAAGGCCAGTGACGAACTCGGGGACGGCGACGGCCGGGTCACCTACGCGCAGCAGGCGCTGACCCGCAACCAGAGCTGCGCGGAGGCGGCGTACCTCCTCGACCCGGAGGGGCAGCGCGCCGAGAAGGCGGTGCAGGTCGTCCGGCCCCGGGTGCGGCTGGACGCCGGTACCCCGCGGGAGCGGGCGGTGGCGCTGCTGGAGGAGTCGTACGGGACCGCCGTCGACTTCCTCGACCAGCACGCGCTGATCCGCTACCGGCCGACCCCGAACCGGGGTTCGCTGACCACGGCGCTCAAGGCGCACAAGAAGGCGCGGCTCGCGGAGCGGGACGCGCCGCCCGAACTGCTCGCCGACGCCACCGACATGATCGTGGCGGCCGAGCGGGAGGACTGGGAGGCCGCCGCCGCGTACGCGCGGGAGCTGGTGAAGGAGCGGCCCTGGCACGCGGGCATCGCCAACGCCGCCGCGATGTGCCTGATCCGGCTGCACGACCTGCCCGAGCTGAGCGCCACCGAGAAGGAGGAGACGGACGACGAGATCCGCGGGCTGTCCGATCTGGCGGGCACCCCGCAGATCCGCCAGGAGATCCTCGTCCAGCTCGACTACGCCCGCGCCCGCTACGAGCGGGCGGACGCCCTGCTCACGGCGGCGCCGCACTGGTGGCGCACCGAACGCGATGTGTGGGCGCAGGTCGGGCTGCGGGCCGGGCAGGGCATGTGCGGGCGGCCCGCGGCGGCGGCGGCGCTGCTGCTGGAGTACGGCAAGCTGCGGCCGGGGCAGCCGGGGATGCGGGCCGCCGCGGTCGCGGCGCTCCTCGCGCACCGCGGCGGGGACGGCCGGCTCACCGACGAGGCCATCGCGCACTACCGGCTGGCCGGGGAGCGCGACCGGCCGGCGGCCCGTCTCGTCACGGACGCGCTGGCCGCCGATCTGCCGGAGATCCTCAACTCCAAGGGCGTACCGGTCCTGCCGCCCGAGCAGATCGACCGGGTGGCGCGGCATCTGGCGGACGACCCGCCGCGGCTGCTGTCGTTCCTGCGCCGCACCCGTCAGCACGGCAACCGCAAGGGTCCCGACCAGCGCCGCGAGGTGGCCGCGCGCAAGCTGCACCAGTTCCGCGCGTACGCCGGGATGGGCCGGGTCGGCGCGGCGCTGGCCCGGCTGCGGGAGGCCGGGGACAGCGGCGCGAGCCCCGCCGAGGTGCGGGCCCCGCTGGAGGAGCTGTGCGCCCGGCACGGCCATCCGGACCCGGTGACGGCCGCCCGTGAGCTGCTGGAACGTCCCGCCGCGCCGTCCGTCGGGCCGCCGCCCGGGGAGGCCGTACGGCTGGCCGCCGAGATCGCGGAGCTGCCGCCGGACACGGAACTGCCCGAGCGGGTGGCCCGGTTCATGGCGTTCCTCGCGGCCGGGGTGGACCCGCTGACCGGGGCCGTGGCCGAACGGCTCGCGGGATGCTGGGACCGGCAGGCGCGGCTGATCCTCGCGACGGCCCGGCTGGCGCCCCGCGGACCCGGCACGGACTCCGTGGCCGAGCTGACCGCGCGGACCGCCGCCGCGCTCGCCGAGAGCGACCCGCTCGCCGAGGACACCCTGCTGCGGGAGAGCGCGTTCGGCCCGCCCGTCCTGACCGTGCAGCGAGCACTGCGCGTCCACTGGCAGCACACCGCGCAGCGGCGGTTGCAGCAGGGCGAGCCGGTGCTGGCGGAGCCGCGGGCGACCCGGATCGGGAGCGGCCCGGTGGAGGCGGTGTTCGAGCTGCGGGCCGGACAGCAGCCGCCGGAGGTCGTGCGGGTGGGCTGCGAGGGCGCCGCGTACGAGTGGGAGAGCGGGGAGCTGACGCCGGAGGAGTCCCGCAAGGGGTCCCTCGTCATCGACTCCCGCGCGCGGGAGGTGACCCTGACGCTGCGCTGGCGGTTCCCCGGCGAGGGCTGGTCGGAGCCCGTCGGGCATCCGGTGCCGGTGGAGCCGCTGGAGCGGCGGGGGTCGGTGCGCCAGCGGTTCACCCCGCGGATCACCACCGGCAAGGACATGTTCGTGGGCCGCCGGCTGGAGAAGGCGGAGATCCGGCGGGCGTTCGAGGACGCGCCGCACGCCCCGGTCAGCCCGCAGTTCATCACCGGAGCGCGGCGCGCGGGCAAGACCTCGCTGATCGAGCATCTGCGGCGGCTGCGCAACTCCCCCGGGGACGAGCTGCCGCCGCCGTCCGGCTGGCCGGTGCCGCATCTGTTCCCGGCGCTGGTCAGCGGGCAGTCGCAGGAGCATCCGGTGCGCAATCTGCTGCCGCTGGTCGCCGCGGACATCGAGGGTCTGCTCAGCCGGGTCCACCCGGACGCGGACCCGTCGGCGGCGCTGGCGGAGCTGCGGCGGCGCAGCGAGCCGGTGGAGGTGGCGTCGTTCGCCGCGTGGTGGGACGGGGTGCGCCGGACGATGTGGCCCGGGGACGTCGTCAAGCCGCTGGTGATCATCGACGAGTGCCAGGACCTGCTGCGCGGCTACAAGTCGGACGTCGAGGCGAAGCGCCGGGCGTTCGGGATGCTGCGGGACCTCACCCAGCGCGGGGAGATCGCGCTGCTGTTCAGCGGCTCGTGCACGCACGCCCAGCTGGAGACCCTGCTCGGGGGCACCAAGCTGGACACCGACATCGCGCAGCCGCTGCCGATCGGGCTGCTGGACTCCGACCCGGCGCTGGAGGTCATCCACCAGGGTTTCCCCGACGACGGCGGCGGGACCCGGGTGGAGGTCCTGAACCGTTCGGCGATCGCCGCGTACGAGGCGACCCTGGGGCATCCGTACCATCTGCATCTGCTCGGTGAGGCGCTGGCGAAGCTGCTGAAGGACCGGGACCGCCGGGTGATCGATCCGCGGCTCGTACGGGAGGCGGTGCACTCCATCGCCACCAGCGAGGGCGCGGTCACCGGGCTGCTCGACCAGTACGACGCGCCGGAGAAGATCCCGCCGCTGCTGTTCGAGGTCGCGGACCGGCTCAAGGACAGCCGCTGGGAGAGCGACGTCAAGGCGGGCTGGAGCGACACGAAGTCGGGTGAGCTGGCCGACTACATCGATCTGGGGCTGCTGCGCCGGGAGGGCCGCGATCCGGCGAGCCTGGCCTGGGTGAACCCGATCGTGGAACGCTGGTTCGACAGCGGGCGGCACCGGGCGGCCGAGGAACAGACCCCGGAGACCGTGCAGTTGCTGCGCGAGGGCCTCCAGGTCGTGAGCCGGGACGAACGCGACGGGGTCCTCGTCGCCCGGGTCCGGGACGCGCGCGGGCTGAAGTACCGGGCGACCTGGCTCCAGGAGGGCGACGCGGCGGCGGCCGTCGCGCGGTACGACCGGGTCGCCCGGGAGGTGGGTCTGGCGCTGCCGGGCGCCTGGCGGCACTGCGGGCGCTGGTTCCTCCAGGAGGACGTGGGCGGCCGGTCGTTCACCCGCTGCCTGGAGAACGAGGACGTGCCCCCGGAGCGGGCGGTGCGCTGGATCGTGGACGCGGCCCAGGTACTGGACGAGGTGTACCGGCGGCACGCGGTGACCCACGGCGACATCCACCCGGACAATCTGGCGCTGGTCGACGGCGAGGTACGGCTCAGCGGCTGGGGCCACAGCGGTACGCCCGATCCGGCGCGGCCCGGGGAGGTCGTCCCCCCGCCGTGGGACTCCGTCTACTACCGCCCGGCGTGCGACGCGGGTGTGCCGCGCACCCCGCAGCACGACACGGTGGCCCTCGCGGCCCTGCTGCACCAGCTCCTCGACCCGGAGCGGCGGCTGCCGTGGCCCGACGAGCCCGGTACGGCGGTCGCGGAGACCAATGTGCTGGTGGCCGGACCGGTCGGCAAGATCCTCTACACGATCCTCAAGGAGCCCCGCGCACCCCGGACCACCACCCCCGGCGAACTCGCGGACGAGCTCCGCCGCACCCTCCCGGCCGACCCCGTCCCGCTCCCCGCGCCCCCGTCCGGCATCACCGTCATCACCAACGCGCGGGCCGACACACGGGTGGAACGGCGCACGAACGACTTCCGGGGCCCGGTGGGCGCGGTGACCGGCGACCACACCGATGTCCGTGTCGACGAGGTGTCCTCCCCCGGGCCGGGGGAGGAGACGCCCCCCTGACCGCGCGCCGCCCCGCGTCCCGCGGGCGGGCGTCCGTACCAGCCCGGAACGGCACCGAGCCGTCCCGGGGGAACCACGACAGAAGGACCTGATCTCCATGGCAGAGGTACGCAACACCTTCAAGGGCCCCGTCGGCAGCGTGTCCGGCGACCACGCGAAGGTGAACATCGGCAATGTCGGTGACGGCACGGGCACGGTGAACGACGGCGTGGCCGCCCCCGAGGCGCCCGCGCTGCTGGAGCTGATCGAGCAGCTCCGCACGGAGATCGCCCAGGTCCGGGCGGAGCTCCCGGAGCGGGACGCCGCCGAACTCGACACGGCCGTGGCCCAGCTGGAGGAGGAGGCCCGGCTGCCGGAGCCCCAGCCGAGCCGTCTGCGGCGGTTCGCCCGGACCGTCCGCGACATCCTCGCGGACGCGGGCGAGACGCTGGCCCCGTTCGGCACGGCGGTGGGGATCTACTCGGCGGTGGCGGGAGGCTGACCCCCCGGGCGTTCACCGGTGGGCGCACCCGTTCCCGGTCACGGGAGGACCACCGCGCCCAGCGGGCGGTCACCACCGGGCAGGCGGCGGGTCGTCCCCCGGTCCAGGTCCACGACGGTGATCCCGTCCCAGGACCCGGCGCGGGTGAACCCGCCGGTGACGTACGCGGTACGGCCGTCGCGGGAGACGGCCACGTCCTCGTGCGGGCCCTGGAGCGGGACGGTCCGCTCCGTACCGTCCGGGGCCCGGACCGTCAGCGAGGGCGGTCCGGTGGCGTCGCCGACCGGTCCGGTGCCCACGACCAGCAGGGTGCCGTCGGGGGTGAGCGCGGCACCGTGCTGATGGGTGTCCGCGGTCATCGGCTCGACGGTGACCCGTCCCGTCCGGGGGTCCAGCACCGCCAGCCGCTCGCCCTCGAACGGCAGCAGCAGCCGTCCGTCGGCACGGACCACCGCGTAGTGCGGCTTCAGCCAGGACCCGAGGCCGCCCTCGGTGCCGTACGGGGCGACCTCGAACCGGCGGGGCGCGAGGGTGTCCGCGCGGACGGCGGTGACGTCGAACGAGTCGTGGTTCGTCACGTACACCTCGGCGCCGTCCCGGGCCACGTCCACGTCGAAGGGCCGGCGCCCGACCGGGACCGTGGCGGTGACCTCGCGTTTCGCGGTGTCGACGACCTCCAGCACCCCCGGCCCGTCCGGCACGTTCACCCCGACGTAGAGCCGTTCGCCGTCCGGCGCGAGGGCGATGCCCATGCCGCCGCCGCGGTACTCGCCCCCGGTGACGGGCCCGGTCCCGGTCCGGTACGGGACGCGTCCGAGGGAGCGGCGGGTACGGGTGTCCACGACGGCGACCCCCTCCGCGGTGGCCACCCACGCCCGGCCGTCGTCCCCGAGCGCGATGCCGTACGGGGCGGTGCCCACCCGTACGGAGCCGGTCGGTCCGTCCACCGGGTCGAGGAACGTGACGGTGTCCCCGCCGAAGTCGGCCACCAGCAGATCCCCGGCGGAGGTGACGGGTTCCTTGCCGGTGCCGGACGGCTCGGGGGTGACGGCGTCCGTCCCGGTGCCGGACGGCGCGGGGTGCGGGAGGCGCGGGTCGGGCGTCGCGGTGGGCCGGTCCCGGGCGGCGCCCGTCGTACGGGTGCTGTCGCCGGGGGCCTCGGGGCCGGTGGCGCAGGCGCCCAGGAGCGCGGCGGCGAGGAGGGTCACCGCGACATGCGACGACGTGCGGCGGGCCGGTTTCCGTACGGCGGGGGACGGACGGGTACGCGGCACAGCGGCCTCCTGTCGGTCGGGGAGCGGGCGCGCGGAGCGCGGGGACAAGGACGAGGGGCCAGGCAGCCCGTCCCACCCCCCACCACCCTCCCCCGTGGACCGTGCCGCACCGGCACCCGGGTGGCGGTCCCCCGGGTCGTCCGAACGGCTGATGCCCACCCGCGCCCACCCGGGTACGGGACCCCTCACCACGTTTCAGTCGCGGTGGCCGTTCACCACGCCTCCGTCGCGGTGGCCGTCCCCTCGGCCGGGGCGCCGGACACCCTGCGGTGCCGGGACGCGAGCAGCGGGAACACCAGCACCGAGACCATCGCGGCGCCCACGAGGGCCGCCGCCTCGCCCGCGGTGACCGTGCCGTCGTCCAGCCCGATCGTGGTGATGGCCACGACCAGGGGCAGCGCGGTCGACGAGTACAGGGTGAGGGCGGTGCGGTCGCGGCGGGGCAGGTCGCGCGGTGCGAGCAGATACACCGGGACGCCTCTCACCAGGAGGAACAGCAGCAGGAACAGGGCGAGCAGGATCAGTTCACGCCCACCGTCCAGCAGCGACCGCAGATCGAACCCGATACCCGTGACGACGAAGAAGACCGGCACGAGGAACCCGAACCCCATCGCCTCGACCTTGCCCAGGATCTCCGCGCTGCTCTCCGGTACCGCGCCGGTCAGCACCAGCCGGGTCAGCAGCCCCGCGGCGAACGCGCCGAGCAGTGTGTCGAGCCCGAACACCGCGGAGAGCGCCAGCATCGCGCCGAGCAGCAGCATCACGAACCGGACGGCGAACTGTCCGCTGGTGTGCAGGGTCCGCGCGACGATCCGCGCGAACCACGGGGGACGGGGCCGCATCGCCCAGTACACGGCGCACGCCGTGACGGCGGCGAAGGCCGCGAGCAGCGCGGTGGACACCCCGGGCGAACGTCCGCCGAGCAGCAGGGCCATCGCGATGATCGGCCCGAACTCACCCACCGCCCCGAAGGCCAGCACCACGGTGCCGAAACGGCCCTTGAGTTCTCCGGTGTCGCGCAGGATGGGCAGGATCGTGCCGAGCGCGGTACTGGTGAGGGCCGTGCCGATCACAAAACTCTTGGCGGTGTCACCGCCGTTCACCGCGAACGCGACCCCGAGCCCCGCCGCCAGCGCCAGCAGCCAGGCCCACACCGCGCGGCGCAGGGTGTCCCCGCGTACGGCGGCGAACTCGATCTCGTAGCCCGCGAGGAAGATCAGCATCGTCAGTCCCAGGTCGGACAGGGTGTCGATCGCCGGATCGTCGTGCGCCAGCCCCAGCAGGTCGGGCCCGACGACGATCCCGAGCCCGATCTCGAAGATGACCAACGGCACCCGTACCCACCGCCCCAGCCCGTACGCGAGCAGAGGCGCGACCACAGCGACGGCAAGAATCAGAAGAAGGGTGCCCGAATACCCCATACGCCCTACCCAACTCCCTTCCGCCCCAGCCCCCCGGAACAGGCCCGGCCACGACGGTCACGCCCCCGCACAGGAACAAGCACGCCCAGGTGTGGAGCCCCAGGGGCGCGAGGAACTGCGCAAAAACGAGGGCAAACCCGCACCCGAAGAACAACCGACCGGGGCAGCATCCAGGGGCGCGAGGAACCAAGCACCACCCGGACCCGAACGGGAACCGCAAGAGGCACAACCCAGGGGCGCGGGGAACTGCGCAAAAACGAGGGCAGACCCGCACCCGAAGAACAACGGACCGGGGGCAGCATCCAGGGGCGCGAGGAACTGCGCACCCACCGAACGACCCGCACAGGAACAAACGCGTCCAGCCGGACAGCCCCCGGAACCGCAAGCGAAGCGTCCCGCACGAACGAAGCGAGGAACGGGCACACGAGACCCGGGGGCCCACGGAACCGAGGGGGACCCCGCCCCCCGGACCCGGGAAGGGGCGTCACGCCGAACGGGGGACGCCCCCACCCGGAACAGGGGAAGGAACCGTCACACGTGGGACCCCCCACCACGGACAGGCCGGTAGGCCACCAGCGCCCAGATCACGAAGACATCGATCGCGATCATGATCACCGCCCACACCGGCTGGTACGGCAGGAACAGGAACTGCGCCACAAGACTCAGCGAGGCCAGCACGATCCCGGCGATCCGCGCCCAGTCCGCGTTGCTCAGCAGCCCCCACCCGGTCACCGCCGCGAGCACCCCGAGCCCCAGCAGCAGCCACCCCCACCCCGTCAGATTGATGTCGTACACATACGAGCCCACCGACTCGTACACGTCGTCCTGGGCGATCGCGGAGATCCCCTGAAGGATCGCCAGCACCCCGTTGCACAGCAGCAGCACCCCCGCGAACAGCACCCCGCCCAGCACCCACTCCCTGCGCGAGTCGTCGGGCGCCGGGGCCCGCCCGTGATCCCACGGTGTGCCCCCGGCACCCTGCGGCGCCCCCGCACCTCCCGTCGGCGGAGGGTTCGGACCCGCACCACCCGGACGCGGACCCTCACCACCGGGACGCGGACCCTCGCCACCCGGGCGCAGGCCTTCGCCGCCCGGACGCGGACCCGCACCGCCCGGACGGGATGTCCCGTCGCCCGGACGCGGTGTCTCGTCGCTCATGGGGACCACCTTTCTCACCGGCCCGCGCAACCGCGCGCACCGCACCGGGCCACTCCGGCCCCGCCGTCCCAACGTCACCCGGACCACCACCCCCCGCCACAGGGACACCCCCGCCCGGGTGAACGCCGCACACCACCGCGACCGCCCGCCAACACGGCCCGCACCCACCCCACCGAACACCCCGGCCACCCCGAACCCAGCCGGACCCAGCCACCTCAGCCGGACCCAGCCACCTCAGCCAGACCAGCCACCCCAGCCGAACCCAGCCACCCCACCCGGGCCACCCGCCAGCCCACCCGTCAGCCCCCTCAGAGCCCCCCAGAGCCCCCTCAGACCCCCGCCAGAAACGTGACCAACGCCAGCGCGAAGACCAGCGCCAGCGCCAGCCCGAACACCACCCACCCCGTCGGGTACGACCACAGCACCAGCGTGAGCACCGCCGCCGCGACCAGCGCCCACCCCACCCACACCCCGTACCGTCCGAGCCACGGACCCACCGGACCGGTGCGGAACCCGAAGCGGTCCGCGGCCCCCCGTACCGCTCCGATCCCGTCGCCCCAAGCGCCCCGCACCCGCCGGGCCCACCGGCCGCCCCCGGTCACCCACGCGGCGAGCGCGACGACGACGCCGACCGCCACCACGGTCCGTACGGCGACCCGCAGGAACCGGGTCAGCGCGTCGTACACCGAACCGGCGGCGCCCCGCGACACCCCCGGGGGCAGCGCGTCGAGGTAGAGCGCGCGGAACACGACGAGCCCCGCACCGAGGAGCAGCGTCGCGAAGGCGGCGCCGAGGGCGGCGGCGACCGTGGCCCGGCGCCGCCCGCGGGCGAGCAGCACGCCCACGGCGAGGAACAGCACGGCGACGACCGGCAGCCAGTTGCCGAGGACCTGGAGCACCCGGAACGCGGGGCGGATCTTCCCGATGTCCTCGGAGCGGGCGACCACCAGCTCCGTATGGACCTCCGGAATCCGTCCGGCGACGGTCAGCCCGTCGGCGACGAGCCGCTGCTTCACCTGGTCCACCACGGGCCCGAGGTCGATGGTGACGGCGTCGTCGGTGAGCTGGACAGCCCCGCCGCCGCTCCCGGTCAGCGCCTTGTCGACCGCGCTGTGCGCCCGCCGGTTCGCCCGCGTCCACACCGTTGCGAACGCGTCGGACGCGGCGACGGCCCGCGCCTTGTCGTGCACGAAGCCGCGTACCGCGTTCTGGAGCGCGTCCCCGAGCTTGCCGAGCGCCTTCTCCAGGGCGGGCCGCTGGTCGAGGGCCACCCCGGACAGCAGCGCGTTCAGGTCGAGATGCGACATCACCGCGTCGGTGACCCGGTCCGCCACCGCGTCCTGGACATCGGCGTCGGAGGCGAGGGGCGCGACGGTGGCCACGTACCGATCGGTGTCGCCGACCTCGGAGGAGGTCCAGGACGCCAGGACTGCGAGCGGCGCCAGTACGCAACCGACGACGATCAGCAGCGCCGCGAAGAACGCCCGCACCCGGTGCCGGGACGCCCCGGCGCCCCGGTCGGCCTCCAGCACGGCGACCCGCTCCCGCAACAGCGCGAACTCGTCCCCCGACCGCTCCCCAGGCCCACCGCCCCCGACCCCGGACCCGCCACCGGCCAGGCCCCCGGCCCCGCCTCCGGCCCCAGCCCCGGTCCCGGTCCCGGCCCCAGCCCCAGCCCCAGCCCCAGCCAGGGACCCATCCGATCCCGCCGCCCCAACCGGTGACCCACCCGCCCCAGCTGAACCCTCCGCCCCAGCCGAGCCCTCCGCACCGGGTGCCCTCTCCGCACCGGATGCCCCCTCCGCACCGTGGGCCCGTCGCGCCCCGGGGTCCTCCTCGCCGTCCCCGGGCATACCGATCTCCTCGCCGTACGGGCCCCGCTCCTGCCCGACAGCAGACCTCATCCCCCGTCAACCGGCGACCGCGGAACCCCCGAACAGGTGACCGTCCCCGGGTGGACGGCACCGCCCGGCGACGGTCAGGACGACGGCCGTTCGTACCACCGGGGCGTGACCACCCGCCGGGGCCGCGACGGCCAGGGCGGACGCGGCACACCCGCGAGGGATTCGCACAGCTCCCGCGCCCACCGCTCCGGCAGCGTCCGCACCGCCGACGCGGAACGCGCGTGCACCACCGCGCACCGCACCACACCACCCGCACGGGTGAACGAGACGTACGCGCCCAGCGGGAACCACGGGTCGTAGAACATGGCGCCCCCCACGAGCCGCGCCCCGAACGCCGCCACCACCCCCGGCAGGGTCAGCGAACTGGCGATGAGCGGCAGTGCGCGGGGGTCCGCGAGCCGGTGCCCGGTCCACTCGGTGACGGCGTACGGGGACACCGCCGCGGCGACCCGTGCCACATCCCGCAGCCGGGTGTCACGGAACGCGCCGGTCGCCGCGCCGACCCGCCGCACGGCCTGCGCCAGATCGTCCGCGCCGACGGGCAGTTCGAGCCGGAACAGCGCCGTCAGATTGCCGGGCGCGGACCGCTCGTCCGCCCCGCGCAGGGACATCGGCACCTGCACCGGCAAGGTGGCGGGCGGCCCGTCACCGGCACCCGGACGCGGCCATCCGCCGCGCAGGGCACGCGCGAGCCCGGCCAGGCACAGATCGTTCACACTGACGCCCCACCCGCGCGCGGCCTCCTGTAACAGCGCCTCGGGCACGTCCGCGTGGACGATCCGGGTCGGCCCCGGCACCGGGGGCCGCAGCGCCTCCCAGCCGCCCGCCGGGCGGTACGAGCGGCCCAGGTCCCCCAGCACCCGCAGCGCCCCGCGCGCGGTGGGCCGCCCCGGCGGATACGACCAGGGGCCGGGCGAACCGCCCGGCCCCTGGTCGTCCAGCAGATCCAGCGTGCTGTGCGCGGCGCCCACCCCGTCCTGGAGGGCGTGGTGCACCCGGAAACAGAGCCGGAACCGGTCGGCCGCCGTACTGGACCGCAGCAGCCACAGATCCCACGGGGGCACCTCACCGCCCGGCAGCGGCACGCGCATGACCTCGTCCAGCGCGGCGACCGGGTCGGCGTGCTCCCGCACCCGCAGATGGTGTGCGGGGACGAACCCCCCCTCGGCCGGCCGCCAGCGCGGGCGCCGCCAGGACGGGCCGCCCCCGGCGGGGGTGACGTACCGCAGCGGTCCGATCAGCGGCGCGCGCTCCGCGAGCCGCTCCCGCAGCGCCTCCGTCGGCGGCGCCGGTCCGCTGAAGTCGAGCACGAGGCCGGTCGCCTGACGCTGTGTCCGGGCCCGGTTGAGCATGAAGCGGTCCGCTCCGTTGAGCAGCGGTCCCCGTGCATCCGTCATCGTCCCCCGCCTTCCTCGACAACGCGGCACCGCGCACCCGGCCCCGCGCACCCCCGGCGGCCGCCTCCCCCGGTCCGCCTCCGCCCCGGCACCGGCCGACAGCTCCACCCCTCACCACAGTACGTACCCCCTCTGACACCGGAAGCGACTGTCGGCCACCCGCGACTTCCCGTTCCGCCGCGTGGCGGACGGCGGGGGCGCGGGGCCATGTCCGGGGGAAGGACATGGGCCCGCGCCCCCTGTTCACGGGTGGCCCGTCAGCTGTTCACGGGTGGCCTGTCAGCGGAGAACGAGCTCGTGGTCCCCGCCGTTGACCCCACCGAGGTAGTAGTCACCGCCCAGGGGGCCGAGGTGGGTGCCCGCCGCCTTCGTGGTCACGGTGATCACATGGGTCTTGCCGGGGTCGAGGTTCGGCAGCCGGTAGTTCAGCCCCGTCGTGCCGTGCGATCCCGTGGCGCCCTCGACCGTGGTGACCTTCGTGATCGGCCCCGACGCGGGGTTCATGACCGCCCTGAGCCATACGCCGGTGGCCCGGTGCACACCGGTGTTGCCGATGGTGACCGTCTGGGTGAGCTCACTGCCCGGCGTGCCGTCGCCGGTGATCCCGCCGGTGATGCCGAGCCGGGCGTCGGGACCGTTCAGCGAGTCCTGCTTCAGGTTCCTGGTGCGGACCTCGCCCGTGTTGTTGCTCATGTTGCTGTCGTTGAAGAGGACCAGGTCCGGACCGCCTCCACCGGCCCGGAAGACCGCGGGCAGCACCGGAGCGTTCTTGTGGTTGCCGATCCGCGCGGCGATCCGCAGCGTACGGGTCTCGCCCGGGTCGAGGGTGTTCAGCAGGATCCTGCCGTTCACCACGGGCCGGGAGTCGTAGGAGATCTTGGTGGTGCCCTTCGGCATCGTGGTCCCGACGATCAGCGGGGCCGCCTCACGACCCTCGTTGGCGACGGTCACCACGTACTCGACCATGGCCCCCGGGTCGGCCCCGGCCGGGCCGGTGACGCGCAGGCTCATGTCCGTGTCCGGTGTGCCGTCCCCCTGGACGGCGGTGGCGGGAAGCACGAGGGCCGCGGCGGTGAGCGCGGTGATGGCGGTGATGGCGGCAGGACGTTTCATATCCGGGTTCCTCCCCGATCGATATGGGTCGCGGACCGGACGGGGCCGGGCTCACGCGCGGGACGCGACGACCGGGGTGACGGGTCCGGGAAAGGTGGGCCCCGCTCGTACCGGCCGGGGTGGCACGGTGGGCACGAGCGGGGGTCGAGCGGGGGTGCGGGGCAGCACCTGGGGAGGTCACCTCCCCGCACCCCCTGTCATGGGGCCGCCTGCTCGCGGCCGCTCTGCTCAAGGTCGCCCTGCTCGCGGGCGCCCTACTTGCGCAGGTCGAGCGTGTGCTCCCCGCCGTTCGCGGAGCCGAGCACGTAGAAGCCGCCGTACGCGGGCCCGGGGCCGGTCTCCGAGGTGAGCCGCGTCTTGACGATCACCGTGCGGGACCTGCCCGGATTCAGCGGGGAGAGCCGGTAGCGGAAGCCGATGTCGGTGTGGTGGCCGCGGGCGGGGTCGACGCCGTCGATCTTGAGGATCTTCCCGGAGAGACGGTGCACCCGTCCTTCGAGCTCGATCTCTGTGGCCCGGTGCTCACCCGTGTTCTTGATGGTGATCACCTGCTTGAGCACCTTGGACTGCGGAGAGGTCGCGAGGATCTGCCCCTTGACGCCGAGTACGGCGTTCGGGCCGATGAAGGGATCGCCCTTCTCGTTCACCGTGTCGACGTACGCGTGGTTGTTCCGCCAGTCGGTGTCCTTGTAGGTGTTCAGGAGCGGCTGGTCAGGAATCCTGAAGCTCGCGGGGAGCTTGATCCCGCCGTCACCGGCGCCGATCCTGGCCCCGATCCTGAGCACCCGCGTACTGCCCGGGAGGAAGGACTCGACGGGTATCAGATGCTCCGTCACAGGACGTGAGCCGACGGTGATACCGGTCGAACCCTTCGGCAGCTCGAACTCCAGCTCGGTGGACACCTCCTCCCCCTCCAGATTGGTGACCCGGACGACGTACTCGACCAGATCCCCGGCGACGACCTTCGCCGGACCGGTCGCCTCGACCTTGAGATCCGCGAAGGGGATGTCGACCTCGGCTGCCTTCCCGCCCCCCGCGGCCTTCCCGGTCCCGCCGGTGGCGAGGGCGGGTCCGGCGACGGCCGGACCGGCCACGAGCGCACCGGTCAGGACGGTGGTCAGGACGGTGGTGACGACAGCTGCTGTCCGGCGCGGGCGCTGCATCAGGTGCTCCTTGTACGGGGGCGGGGTGGTCCTGCGGTACGGGGCGGGGGCCCGCGGTGCCGCAAGTCTGTCCCGGGAGCCCCAGGCGTGGCGATTACCTCCGAGGTAACGCGAATGGGAACCTCAGCGGGTCGAGCGGTGTACTAAAAACAGCGCCACCCGACACCCGCACCAGCCAAATCCACCCCCGCACCCGCACCCGCAGACAGACCGGCACACAGACCGACACACAGGCACCCCGAAACCGACGCGTACCCATCCCCGCCCCGTACCCGAGGAGTGATCCCACGTCATGTCCGCCACCCCCCTGACCCCGGCCGAGCTCGACCAGGCCCTCGGCGAGCTGTCCGACTGGTCCGTGCAGGAAGGCCAGCTGTACGCCTCCTTCACCCTGGACCGCGCCACCCTCCCCGCGCTCTACGCCGCGGTGGCCGCCGTGGAGGACCAGGCGAACCACCACGCGTCCGTCCACATCCTGTACAACACGATCACCTTCGCCCTGGACACCCATGACGCGGGCGGCGCCATCACCGCGCTGGACACCGCGCTCGCGGCCAGACTCAGCGCTCTTGCCGCCCAGCACGGTTCGCGCCCGAGCGGTTCCTGAGCTGGGAGCGGAGCCTGGTCGACACGGCGGTGGCCGAGGCCGTCAGGAACACGAACGTGTAGAGGATCTGGACGATCACTACCACCCGTGACGCCTGCCCGTGCGCGGTGATGTCCCCGAAGCCGACGGTCGCCAGGGTCACCACCGTGAAGTACAGCGAGTCCACCCGGGTGTACAGCCCCCCTTCGAACTCCCCCGGGCTGCGCGCCAGCGCGAGGTACGCCGTGGCGAAGACCAGCACGGTCATACACATCAGCACGACGATCGCGAACGCCGGATGGGTGCCCTCGCGCTCCATCAGGACGTCCCGGATATGTCGGAGCAGCAGCGTGGCGATCAGCACGAGCGCGGCGATGAACGCCAGCCAGCTCACGGCGGGGTGGTCGGGCCCGAAGGCCGTGTTGGGGAGGAGGAAGTACAGAGAGACGAGAATCGTGACCGTCCCGGCGATCGCACCCCACCGCTGAAGCGGATCGCGGAACCGCCGGTGCCGCGGACCACGGCCGGAACCGCCGTCCGGCTCCGCCGTTCCGGAACCCGGGTCGTCCGCGGCGTCCGGTACGTCCATCACGTACACCTCGCACCGGTGGGGGGACGATCACCCCCCATGATCCGCCGCCCCACCCCACCCCGCAGCCCACAACACCCATCCGGGTGACCGGTCCCCCCGGCTGAGCGACCTTGCTCCTGTCCTGCACCCCCCTCCTCGTGCACGCGCCCCGCTACGGGAGGGGGTGGGCGGGAATCTCTGCCCGCAGACTCCGATGCTCTTCAGCAGGACAAGAGGGACGTCCGACCGAGCGCGTCGGAGCGAGGACGGAGAATCCCGACCGGCACCGACCCGAAGAACAGACCGGACGCGCCCCAAAGGGGCGCGGGGAACTGCGCAAAGACGAGAACCGCCCCGCACCCGAAGAGCGACGAACAGAGGCACCACCCAGGGGCGCGGGGAACCGCGCGAGCAACCAAGCGCCACCCGCACCCGAACGGAAACCGCAAGAGGCGCGACCTCAGGGGCGCGAGGAACCGCGCAAACACGAGGACGGCCCCGCACCCGAAAAGCGACCGCAAGGGGGCACCACCCAGGGGCGCGGGGAACTGCGCGAGCAACCAAGCGCCACCCGCACCCGAACGGAAACCGCAAGAGGCGCGACCTCAGGGGCGCGGGGAACTGCGCAAAGACGAGAACCGGCCCGCACCCGAAGAGCGACGAACAGAGGCACCATCCAGGGGCGCGGGGAACTGCGCACCCACGAACGACCGCACAGGAACGAAGTACGCCCAGCACAGGGGGGACCTCAGAAGCGCAAGCGAAGGCGCCCTTCACACGTCGATCAGGGCCGAAAGGCCATCAAGCACGCACCGCAACCCGAACGCGTACGCGTACTCCGCGCTGTACGGCCCCCCGTACTCCACAGCCGCCGCACCCCCCACCCGATGGGCCAGCGGGAACCGCTCCGCGTCCAGCACCCGCGCGAGCAGCGGCCCATGCTGCTCCCACCACTCCGCATCGCTCTGCGCACTCTCGCGTTCCACCGTCCGCACATCCAGCCGCCCGCGTGCCACGGACTGCACGAACCCGAGGACGTGGGCCAGCGCCGAGTCCATCTGCACATCGGTGAGCCCGAGCCCGTCGAAGGCCCGCAGTTCGTGCTCGTACTTGGTCATCACGCCGGGCCCGAGGGGCGGACGGACCGTGGGCAGCCCCGCGACCCACAGATGTGCCTCGTACAGCGCGTGGTTCTCGTCGGCGACGGCGGTGACCCGCTCCCGCCAGCCGCCGCCCGGGGCGGGGACCGTGCGCGGCATCCACAGGTACACCCGGTCCAGCATCAGCGCGAGCAGCTCCGCCTTGCCCGGGACATAGGTGTAGAGGGACATGGGGGTGAAGTCCAGCCGCTCGGCGACCCGCCGCATGGTGACGGCGTCGAGCCCTTCCGCGTCGGCGAGCGCGATCGCCGTGCGGACGACGGTGTCGACGCTCAGTCCCGGCCGGGGCCCACGCCCCGAGTGCTCGTCGCCGGGCTCCCGCCACAGCAGCTCCAGCGTTCGCGCGGGATCGCCTGTCTGTGCCCCGCTCCGACCGGTCACCATGTCCACCAACTCCATCTGCGTACATCGTATGCAGTACTGTGTATCCTGTACGACGTACAGAGTATCCACGGAGATTTCTGAACCATGTCGACGACAGCCCCTGGGCGCCCGAGGAGAGTCATGCCGGCCGACGCCGACCGCACGTCCGCACCGAGCAACAGCACGCCCCCCACCACGCCGAGCGCCCACCCGGACCCCGCCCCGGGCACCGCACCCACCGCCACCGCTACCGCTGCCCCGGCCCCCGCCACACCGGCACCCGCACCCGCACCCGCCCCGGGTATCGGCACCCTCCCCGCCCTCGTCCTCACCGAGGCGGACGGGCATCACGTCATCGAGGTGCGTGGTGCGCGCGCGAACAACCTCCGTGATGTCTCGGTCGACATCCCCAAGCGGCGGCTCACCGTCTTCACCGGGGTGTCCGGCTCGGGGAAGTCCTCGCTGGTCTTCGGCACGATCGCGGCCGAGTCCCAGCGGCTCATCAACGAGACGTACCCGAGCTTCATCCAGTCGTTCATGCCCGCGCCCAGCCGCCCGGACGTGGACGGGCTGCGCAACCTCAGCGCGGCGATCGTGGTGGACCAGGAGCGGATGGGCGCCAACTCCCGCTCCACCGTGGGCACCGCCACCGACGCGTACACGATGCTGCGGCTCATCTTCAGCCGGCTCGGCGAGCCGTACGCGGGCACCTCGAACTTCTTCAGCTTCAACAGCGGCGAGGGCATGTGCGCGCGCTGCGAGGGGATCGGGCAGACCTCCGAGATCGACGTCGACCGGGTCGTCGACCGTTCGCTGTCCCTGAAGGAGGGCGCGATCCTGGTCCCCGGGTTCGCCGTCGACTCCTGGCAGTGGGGCGTGATGGCGGGCTCGGGCTTCTACGACCCGGACACCAAGGTCGGGGACTTCACGGAGACCGAGCTCCACGACCTGCTGCACAAGCCGGTCACCAAGGTGAAGGTCGGCACCAGCAACCTCACCTACGAGGGGCTCGTCCCGCGTATCCAGCGGTCGTTCCTGTCCAAGGACCGCGAGGCGATGCAGTCGCACATCCGGACCTTCGTGGACCGGGCGGTCGTCTTCGCCGTCTGCCCGGACTGCGGGGGCGCGCGGCTGAGCGCCGCCGCGCTGGCGGCGCGGATCGGCGGGGTGAACATCGCCGAGTGCTCGGCGATGCAGATCAGCGATCTCGCCGCCTTCGTCCGCGGTCTCGACGCCCCCGAGGTGGCCCCGGTGCTGGGCGCCCTGGGCGATCTCCTCGACGGCCTGGTCGAGATCGGTCTCGGCTATCTGAGCCTGGACCGCACCTCGTCCACACTCTCCGGCGGCGAGGCGCAGCGGGTGAAGATGGTGCGCCATCTCGGCTCACCGCTCACCGATGTCACGTACATCTTCGACGAGCCCACCATCGGGCTGCACCCGCACGACATCCAGCGGATGAACAGCCTGCTGCTGCGGCTGCGCGACAAGGGCAACACCGTGCTGGTGGTGGAGCACAAGCCCGAGGTCATCGCGATAGCCGACCATGTGGTGGATCTCGGGCCGGGCGCCGGGGCGGACGGCGGGACGATCCAGTACACCGGGGACCTGGCGGGGCTGCGCGCCTCGGACACCCTCACCGGCCGCCATATCGGGCACCGGGCGCGGCTGCGGGAGACGGTCCGCAAGCCCACCGGCCAGCTGGGCATCGAGCACGCGGACCTGCACAACCTCAAGGACGTCTCGGTGGACGTGCCGCTCGGGGTGCTGACGGTGGTGACCGGTGTCGCGGGTTCCGGCAAGAGTTCCCTGATCCACGGTCATCTGGCCGACCGGGAGGGAGTGGTGGTCGCGGACCAGTCCCCCATCCGGGGCTCCCGGCGTTCCAACCCGGCGACGTACACGGGGCTGCTGAACCCGATCCGGACCGCGTTCGCCAAGGCCAACGGCGTCAAGGCGGCCCTGTTCAGCGCGAACTCGGAGGGCGCCTGCCCGCGGTGCAACGGGCTGGGCCATGTCTACACCGATCTCGCGATGATGGCCGGGGTGGTCTCGGTCTGCGAGGAGTGCGAGGGCAAGCGGTACACCCCGGAGGTGCTGGAGTACCGGCTCGACGGGCGGAACATCAGCGAGGTGCTCGGGATGTCGATCGCCGAGGCCCGGTCCTTCTTCCCGACCGGTCAGGCCCGCAAGGTGCTGAACCGGCTCCATGACGTCGGCCTCGGGTACCTCCGGCTGGGCCAGCCCCTCAACACCCTCTCCGGTGGCGAGCGCCAGCGTCTGAAGCTGGCCATCCACATGGCGGAGAAGTCCTCGACGTACATCCTGGACGAGCCCACCACGGGTCTGCATCTGGCGGACGTGGACAAGCTGCTGGCGCTGCTGGACCGGCTGGTGGAGGACGGGAACTCGGTCATCGTCATCGAGCACCATCTCGCGGTGATGGCGCACGCGGACTGGATCATCGACGTCGGTCCCGGCGGCGGCCAGGCCGGTGGGGAGGTCGTCTTCACGGGGACACCCGAGGAGTTGGTGTCCGGTGGACGGACGCTGACGGCCCGGCATCTGCGGGAGTACGTGGCCGGTTCCTGAACGACTTCCTGAACGACACGCGGCGAACCCCTCGCCAAATCGCTTTAGGTTAGGCTAACCTAACCAACAGACGCCGGGGGCAGAAGTGCCACCGGGGGCGACCGGCGAGGGGAGTGGTGATGGAGCGGGGCTGGGAAGGTGCCGTTCTCAAGCTGCTCCGGAGCAAGGACTTCGTCCTCACCGTGACCGGCACCGAGGTGGTCAACGACCGCTTCCGCAGGATCCACGTCACGGACGGCGGCATGCTCGCGGTCACCGGGGTCCACCCCACCATGTGGGTACGGCTCTGGTTCAGCAAGGCGGGCAAGCCGCACCAGCGCGGCTACACCCTCGTGGACCCGGACCCGGACAAGGGCACCTTCAGCCTGGAGTTCGTGCTCCACGAAGGTCCCGCGAGCGACTGGGCCCGCGCCGCCCGCGAGGGCGACACCATCGAGGCGACCGTGCACGGCTCGGACTTCACCACGCCCGATCCACCGCCCTCCCATCTCTACGTGGTCGGCGACGCCGCGTCGCTGCCCGCGATCAACTCCCTGCTCGACGAGCTGGGCGAGGTTCCCGCGACCGTCTGGTACGAGACCTCGCATCCGCTCGACGCCCGGCTGCCGATGCGGCTCGATCCGGCGCGGCACGACCTGCGTACGGTCGCGCGCGGCGGCGGCGGGCTCATGGAGGAGGTCCGGTCCACCCTCCCGGACCTCCTCGGGAAACACCGGGACACCGACGACTACTTCGTCTGGGTCGCCTGCGACACCGTCACCACACGGTCCCTCACGGCGTACCTGCGCAAGGAGCTGTCGGTACCCAGACCGCGCGTCAAGGCCCTCGGGTACTGGCGTCCGGACTGACGGGGGTGGACGCATGTCCCTTCCCAGTGGGACATGCGCCAGATGGCGGACCCGGACTGTGGCGGCTCTCAGCCCGGTTCCGCCGACTCTTCCCGGAAGCCCTTGCGACACCCGGCCACGGCCGCCGTGTCACAGGGGCTTCCGGGCTTTCTTCGCCGCCTTGAGCTCCTGCTTGTGCGCGCGGACCTTCGCCAGCGACTCCGGCCCGGTGATGTCCGCCGCCGACCGGTACGCCCCCTGCTCCCCGTACGCCCCGGCGGCCTCGCGCCAGCCCGTGGGGCGCACCCCGAGCTGCTTGCCGAGCAGCGCGAGGAAGATCTGGGCCTTCTGCTTGCCGAACCCCGGCAGGTCCTGGAGCCGCTTCAGCAGCTCCTTCCCGCCGCCGACGCCCTCCCACACCGCCGCGGCATCACCGTCGTAGTGCTCCACGAGGTACTGGCAGAGCTGCTGCACCCGCTTGGCCATCGACCCGGGATACCGGTGCACCGCGGGCTTCGCGGACAGCAGCGCGGCGAACGCCTCCGGCTCGTACGCGGCGATCTCCCGTGCGTCGAGATCGTCCCCGCCCAGCCGTTCCGCGATCGTGTACGGCCCCGCGAAGGCCCATTCCATGGGCACCTGCTGATCCAGCAGCATGCCCACCAGCGCGGCCAGCGGGCTGCGCCCCAGCAGCGCGTCGGCGTCGGGCTGCTGCGCGAGACGAAGATTCGCATCCATACGACGATGATGCCGCCCCCCACCGGCCCCGGCACCCCGGCACCTCACCCGGCCCGGCACGCCCACCCGGCGTCACCCCACCCGGCATGCCCACGGTCCACAGGTCGCCGTCCACCGTGCACGCCTCGCCCACCGGAGCTCACCACCCGGAGGTCACCGCCCCCGGATCACCGTCTGCGGGCCGTGCCGAACAGCGAGCGGCTGATCTCCCGCCCCAGCTGGGTGCCGACGGACCGCGCCAGGGACTTGAACACCCCGCTCCCCACCACCTGCTCCACCAGCGACGGGTCCGCCCGCCCGGCCGCCGCCCCCTTCCCCCGAGCCGACTCCCGGTCCGACGCCGACCCGGACCCGGACCCCGACGACTCCCCACCCGGACCCGGACCCGAGCCCGAGCCCGACTCAGGCCCAGGACCAGGCCCCGGACCAGGCCCCGGCTCCCGCCCCGAGCCCTCGGCTCCCCGTGCGGCCAGCCGCTCGAACGCCGACTCCCGGTCCACCGCCTCCGCGTAACGCCCGTACAGCGCGGACCCCGTCACCGCCGCGTCCAGCGCCGCCGGGTCCAGCGGTCCCATCAGGGACTCCGGGGCCCGCAGCCGGGTCGCGGCGACCGGGGTCGGCGCGCCGTTCTCGCTGAGGACGGTGACCACCGCCTCGCCCGTGCCGAGCGCGGTCAGCACCTCCTCCAGGTCGTACGGGGAGTCGGGGAACGTCCGCACCGTGGCGCGCAGCGCCTTCTGGTCGTCGGGGGTGAACGCCCGCAGCGCGTGCTGCACCCGGTTGCCGAGCTGCCCCAGCACCTCGGCCGGTACGTCCTTCGGCGTCTGGGTCACGAAGAACACCCCCACCCCTTTCGAGCGAATCAGCCGCACGGTCTGCGTGATCGCCTCCAGGAACGCCTTGGACGCGTCGCTGAACAGCAGATGCGCCTCGTCGAAGAAGAACACCAGCTTCGGCCGGTCGAGGTCCCCGACCTCGGGAAGGTCGTGGTAGAGGTCCGCGAGGAGCCACATCAGGAACGTGGAGAAGAGCTGCGGCCGGTCCTGGACGGCGGACAGTTCGAGCAGGGACACCACCCCGAGCCCGTCCGCGGTCCGCAGCAGCTCACCCGTGTCGAACTCCGGCTCCCCGAAGAACGCCGAGGCGCCCTGCTGTTCGAAGGCGGTCAGCGAACGCAGGATCACCCCGGCGGTCGCGGCCGACAGCCCGCCGATCCCCTTCAGTTCGGCCCTGCCCTCGTCCGAGACCAGGAAGGCGACGACCGCCCGCAGATCCTTCAGGTCGACGAGTTCGAGGCCCTTGCCGTCGGCGTAGTGGAAGACCAGCCCGAGGGACTGCTCCTGGGTCCGGTTCAGCTGGAGCACCTTCGACAGCAGCACAGGACCGAAGCTGGTGACCGTGGCGCGGACCGGGACGCCGTGCCCGATCCCGCCCAGCGCGTAGAACTCGGCCGGACAGCCGCCCGCCTCCCACCGCTGCCCCACCTCCCCGGCCCGCGCGGTGACCCGCTCCCCCGCCTCACCCGGCTCGGAGATCCCGGAGACATCGCCCTTCACATCCGCCAGGAACACGGGGACGCCCTGCGCGGACAGCTGTTCGGCGATGAGCTGGAGGGTCTTCGTCTTGCCCGTACCGGTGGCGCCCGCGACCAGCCCGTGCCGGTTGAGCATGCCGAGCGGCACCCGGATCTGCGCCTCCGGGACCGCGCGGCCGTCCCACAGCAGCGCCCCGAGGTCGAGCGCGGGGCCGGTGAAGGAGTACCCGGCAACGATGTCCTTGACGGCCGACCCGGCGGTCCCGGCGGGCTCCGGCACGCTGTCACTCATGGTTCAGGCCCCTGTCCCCGGCCCCAGTGGTACCGGTCCGTACCGTTAAGGGCGTTATGCACCACACTCGCACTGCCCCGCCGAGGCTGCGCCCGGAGAGGCTTGGCCGGTAGGCTTTCCGTGTGATCTTCAAGCGCATCGGAAACGGCCGGCCATACCCCGACCACGGCCGGGAAAGCACCCGGCAGTGGGCGGACGTCGCACCGCGTCCGGTCCGCCTCGATCAGCTCGTGACCACCAAGGGCCAGCTCGATCTGGAGACGCTCCTCGCCGAGGACTCGACCTTCTACGGCGACCTCTTCGCGCATGTCGTGAAGTGGCGGGGCGATCTGTACCTGGAGGACGGGCTGCACCGGGCGGTCCGGGCCGCACTCCAGCAGCGGCAGGTGCTGCACGCCCGCGTGCTGGAAATGGACTGAGCCGGTCCGCTCACAGTGGCCGATCGGAACCGCTCACGGCGACGACCGGGCCCCCTCATGGCGGACGATCCGGTCCGCACCCGGTGCACGATCGCGTCCCGCCCCTCGTGGACGAGCCGGTCGCCCGTGGTGGACTGAGCCGGTCCGCCCAAGGCCGTTGGCCCTTTCGGGTTGGACCGGCCCTCAGCAAATGATCATTTAGTAGGCATCATCGCCGCGCAGCACTACGCTGCGCACATGAGCATGCTCACACCCCCCGGCATGGGCGGTCAGTACCGCATCACCGGGGAAAGATATCCCCGTATGCGCCGGGGACGCCGACGCGGCTGGATCGTCTCCGTGTGCGTCGCGTCCGTCGTGGCCCTGGGCGTGATCGGCTGGGGCACCCTCCAGCTCGTCGGCGTCTTCACGGGCGACGGCGGCAAGGCGTCGGCGGCCGGCGCCGGATGCGCGCCCTCGGCGAAGCCGTCCCCCGGCCGGTCCGCGGACGTCGCGAGCCGGACGGGCAAGGCCCTGCCGCGGCCCGCCGGGATAAAGGTCAACGTCCTCAACGCGACCCCGCGCAGCGGGCTGGCCAAGAAGACCGCCGACGAACTGCGCAAACGCGGCTTTGCCATCGGTCAGGTCGGGAACGCCCCGAAGGAGTTCGACAAGAAGGTGCCGGGACCCGGGCTGGTGGTCGGGGCGAAGACCTCCGAGCGGGGCGCGCTGCCGGTCCTCGCGACGCAGCTCGCGGGCGCGCAGCAGCGGACGGACGCGCGGGGCGCGGGCGATGTCGACCTCATCCTCGGCACGGCGTTCACCAAGCTGACCCCGCAGGCCGCCGCGACCCAGGCCCTGTCCGCCCTCGCGTCCCCGAGCCCGGCACCCACCCCGTCGTCCTGCTGACCCGGCCCGGGAACCGTCCCCGTCGTCCCGTTCCGACCCCGTGCGGGAACCGTCCCGCCGGGGTCACGCACGCGGAGGGGACCGGGGCCGAGGAGCCCGGGATCACGCCCGCGCGGAAGACCGGGCCGCCCGGGAACGGGTTCAGGACAGCCAGGCCCTGAACCCCGCGCACCCACGCACGCACCCCGGGCAACGCACGCACCTCGTGAACCCACCGCACCCCGGGCACCCCGGGCAACACCCTGGAACCCGGTCCAACGCGCAGGGGGGCTACGCGGGGGGCCATGCGACGGCTATTCAGCCGCGCCGTACATCCGGTCGCCCGCGTCACCGAGACCCGGGACGATGTACCCGTTCTCGTTGAGCCGCTCGTCCACGGACGCCGTCACGACGGTGACCGGGACGCCCGCGAGATCCCGCTCCATGATCTCCACGCCCTCGGGCGCGGCGAGCAGCACGACGGCGGTCACATCGTCGGCGCCGCGCCGCATCAGCTCCTGGACCGCGGCGACGAGCGTGCCGCCGGTCGCCAGCATCGGGTCCAGTACGTACACCTGGCGCCCGGACAGGTCGTCGGGCATCCGGGTGGCGTAGGTCGACGCCTGGAGCGTCTCCTCGTCCCGGATCATGCCGAGGAACCCGACCTCGGCCGTGGGCAGCAGCCGGACCATCCCGTCGAGCATGCCGAGACCGGCCCGCAGGATCGGCACGACCAGGGGGCGGGGGTGGGAGAGCTTGACGCCGGTGGTCGCGCAGACGGGCGTCTCGATGTCGACCTGCTCGGTCCGCACATCGCGGGTCGCCTCGTAGGCGAGCAGGGTGACCAGCTCGTCGGCGAGACGCCGGAAGGTGGCGGAGTCCGTACGACGGTCGCGCAGGGTGGTGAGCTTGTGGGCGACCAGCGGGTGGTCGACGACGTGGAGACGCATGTCCACCACAGTAACCGGGCCTCCGTGCCCTCCGTGCTGGCATCAAAACCGCCGACCGGGGGAAAGTGGGAGGGACCGACCGGGGCCCACCAGGGCCCCTTGGGGGTGTGACCGATGCCTGAGCGGGCCCCGCGAGGCGGGGAAGACGCCGGGAGCGACCGCTGGACGGACGCCGAACGCCGAAGGCGCCGCGCCCAGTTCCTGCGTGAACTGACCGAGGCGCGGGAGCTGAGACGCCGGGTGCAGCCGCGCCGCGCCCGGGCGCAGCGAATGCGCCAGGCGATGCGCAACCGGACATTCCGCACGCAGTGACGCGCGCGGCGCGCGAATGGTGAGGAAGTGACACCGGACACGTTCCGGTATCGATCCGGCGGCCTCGCCGGTGCCTTTCCCGGGGCCCCGGCAGGGGGCGCCGGGCCGTCCGGGCCCTGGGACCGACGGCCCCGGGCAGGCGTGCGGGGGGCGCGTGGGGGCGGTCGTACGGGACGGTCGCGGGGTGGCGAAGCCCCCGCGCGGAGGACGCGACGCGCACACAGGCCCCGGAACACCTCTCCTCGGGCCGTGGTTTCTGCCACGATTCCGATTGGGCGGGGCACTCGCACCGCACGGCCCGCCCACAACCTCCGCCGGGGGGAACCCCAAGCGGCACGCCTCAGACCAGTGGGAGAGTCACGGTGTACTTCGCCGCACTGCTCGCGCGCACCGAAGACGGGTGGGAAGCGAGCGACACGGAGCTCGACGATGTGGAGTCCCTGTCGGACCTGGCCGATCTGGCCCGCGACGCCTCGATCGACGACGACAGCGTTCTCGTCTTCATCGAGCAGGAGGACGCGTGGTTCGGGGTCGTCCGGGTGGACGGCGAGGAGGACCCCCGTATCTACGTGTCGGACGCCGCGAACGCGGCGCGCAGTTCGTACGGGGAGATCCTCACGAACGAGCTGATCGGACGGGAGCCCGGGGACGACGACGTCGATCTCGACGCGCTCGACCTCGACGGTACCGAGGAGGGGGAGCCGGAGAGCTCCTCGTCCTCCGACGACGAAGCCCCGGAGGGCGGGGACGCGGTGTCGTCCGGTCCGCTCGGGGACCTGGACCTGCTGGGCGACTTCGGGGTCTCCGCCAGGGAACTGCGCGCGCTGGAACCCGGTGACGCGCTCGGCGAGATCGCGGACGCGTTGGGGGTGGCGGAGGTACTCGAAGCGGTGCGCTGACCGCCGGCCCCGGTACGGGGTACGACCCGCGGCCACGCGGCACCCGTACCCCGGCACCCCGTACCTTCCTTCCGCGCCACCAGGCCCGCCGGGGCCACTGATCCCGTCACCCCGGGTCGGTAGGTTGGGGTCGTGGACGGTACGGGCGGGTTGTGGGAGCGGGTCATGCGGACCGCGCTGGACGAGGCACGGGCCGCGCTCGTGGGCGGAGACGTCCCGGTGGGCGCGGTCGTGCTGAGCCCGGCGGGCACGGTGCTCGGAACGGGGCACAACCTCCGGGAGGCCACCGGTGATCCCACCGCCCACGCGGAGATCGTCGCCATCCGCCGCGCGGCCGTGGCCCTGGGCGCCTGGCGGCTGACCGACTGCACCCTGGTCGTCACCCTCGAACCGTGCACGATGTGCGCGGGCGCGATCGTGCAGTCCCGGCTGGACCGGGTGGTCTACGGCGCCCGGGACGAGAAGGCGGGCGCGGCGGGTTCGCTCTGGGACGTCGTACGGGACCGCCGCTTGAACCACCGCCCGGAGGTCGTCGCGGGCGTCCTGGAGGAGGAGTGCGGACGCCTCCTCACGGACTTCTTCCGCTCCGACCGCTGACCCCGGTCCCGGGCCCTCAAACGATTTCGGCGCACACCCCACCTTGGGGTAAGGTCTCTCCCGGTAGCGTGTCCGAGCGGCCGAAGGAGCTCGCCTCGAAAGCGAGTGTGGCGCAAGTCACCGAGGGTTCAAATCCCTCCGCTACCGCTTTTAACACCCCCTTGAACTGCGGAAACGCGTTCAGGGGGGTGTTTTGCGTGTGAGGGGCGTGACCATCTCGGCAGCAGCCCGACCCAGCGGTAGCAACATGCACTACATGGAAGTCACAGCCCGTGAGTTCAGTCAGCAGTCTTCACAGATCCTCGCCGCCGCCGCACGTGGCGAGACCATCACCGTCACCAAGAACGGCGTCGCCGTCGCTCGCGTGGTACCCGTCGACGAAGACATTCCCCCGTACCCCACGGACCTCATGGGCGAAATCGATCTGCCCGACCTCGGCCTCCCCGATCTGACCGACGACGGCATCGAGGAGACCCCTCAGGGAGACGTACGCGCCGAACGAGGCGACACCATGGCTTCGGCCCCCGTTCCGACTCCGATCAGTCGGCGGTGATGCCGTGGGCCGTGAGGATGTCGAGCTTGTCCGGGACCGCGAGCAGGGCCTCGTCCGCGCCGACGACGCTTCGGAGATTCGGTACGAGGGCGAGATCCGCGAGTGAGCGGACATCGAAGAGCTCGTCCTCGCCGTCCCAGACCGGCGCGCACTCCTGGTACACCTGGTGACCGCCGTCGATGGTCAGTTCGTCGACCGTGAGAAGCAGTTCATCCGGTATGTCCAGCCCCTCGAAGTAGGCGCGCGCCTCGGGGAAGACCTTGTGGTCCAGGTCGTTGTCGACCGCGTACCGGTGGAGGTCGGTGACCCCGCTCCGTTCGCGCAGGTGCTCCCCGAGGCTGAACTGCGGCGTCAGCGTCTCGTCCCAGTACATGAGTTTCTCGATGACGAGCAGCTTGAAGTTGAAGTCCTTGAAGGCGATCATGCGGTCAATTTAGAACAGGGCACTGACACACCGGCCCCCGACCGGGCCTACCGGGCGTCGCGCCGCCTGCGCGCGCGCTCGAACTCGTCGACGTCCGACATCCACGAGCCGTGCCCTTCGAGCGCGGCGCAGCCGCCGCGGACGAAGACGCTCACCAGGTTCCGGTACCCGCCGATCCCGTCGACCAGGGTGTACTCGACCCGGTACTCCGGGTCCGCCCCGCCTCGGCCCTCGCGCACCGTCGTGATCCGGGCGAGGGAGTCCGCGTAGAAGTGGAGCTGGACGCATTCGCCCTTCTCCTCGTCCTCGATGGTGAACACCTCGTTGTCCCCGGCGGAGCGTTCGCCGACGAACTCCCAGAACTCCGCGGTGGCGGAGCGGGGGCCGTCCGGGAGCCACTTCTTCTCGACGCCCTTGTCGTCGGTGAACGACAGGGGCCTGCGCCTCGTGCTCCCGCCGAGGTCGGCGCGGTCGGCGGAGGTCTCCTCGTCGTCCTCCATGGGCGCGTTCCTGGAGCGGTCCGAGGCCTCCGAACACATCAGGAAGCTCACGGTGCGCACCGCGTCGTCCGCGAGCGCGGGGTGTGCGCGGCGCACCGCCGCGTCGACCACCGCCGCCATCCGGTCCCAGTCGCGCTTGTCCGTGGCGCGCTTGCCCCGGCGCGGATCGCGGCTGATCCGCATCCCGGCGCATGCCTGCTCCGCCGTGGCGATCACAGCCATGACCCGGGGCAGCAGCGCGGGGTCCACGGCGTCGGGCAGCCGCTTCGGGACGGTCGAGCCGTGCAGGTACTGGCCCGTGTACCGCAGCACCGCGGCGTCGAGCGGGCCGAGTACCGTTCCGCGCTCGGCCCGGCGGCGGTCCGCGTGGTACTCCTGAGCGCGCTTCCCGTCGGGCGTCTCCGTCGCCGCGCGCATCGCCGCGCAGACCTGACCGCGCTTGAGGAGACCGAGGTCGGCGCCATGGGCGACGAGCCTGCCCCTGTCCCACCGGATGCTCCGGAAGAACGCGTCGACGTCCGCGGGCGCGGAGAGGAGGATCGGGTCCAGCAGCGCCACGGCGGCGTCCTCGTCGAGCCGGCCCCGGGTCCCGGCGGCGTCGCACAGCGGAAGGACCGCACTCCACAGCAGCAGGTGTCTGGCCAGGTCCTCCTGGATCACCGCGAGATGGGCCTCCCCGATCGGGAACGTGAACGTGCGGGGCTCGTGGTTGGCGTCGGCCCCGGCACCGAGCATCAGCTTCAGCTCGCCGTCCTCGCTGATCACCTGCGGTATCCAACCGCTCTGACGCGTGAAGACGATGTCTCTCATGGACCCGGTCCCTCCCGTCGGACGAGACCGGCGGGTCCCGCCCGCACCGATCCGACCAGCTGCTTTCGTGTACACCCGCGCCGCACGCCCGGAGCGAGCAGGCCCGTCATGCCCGAGTCGGACAACCCATGCCCGGGCCGGACACCGCAAGCCCCGGCCGGACACCGCATGCCCGGGCCGGAAACCGCAAGCCCGGGCCGGAAACCGCATGCCCGGGTCAGACATTGTCAGACATCGAACCCGAACTCGACGTCGGGCCTTCATCAAGGGGGACGCCCAGCGGGGAACAGCGGTTCTCGGCCAAGAGGCCGGATATGGCACTCACCGTGCGGCCCCGCCCGGGAGCGACTTCACCATGGACCGCGGCCCCGGCCGGCCCTCCGCAGTGGCCGGGCCGGGAACCGCCGGTCGGATGGGGGAAGCGGCGACGGGGGGGGTGGCCGCTTCCCCCGGGCGGACGTTCCCCCGGGTCCGCGCCACGCTCAGGGGGAACGCGAGCGGCGCGGACCCCGCACGGGGGTTCGTCCCTGGGCCCCGCGGGGACTCCTGCCAGGCCCCGCCGGGCTCCCCTTCATCCTGCTGCGGACCCCGCGCCGGAGCGACGGGCAAAGGGCCCGAAGGGGTGGGTCGTTGGTCCCGGGTTACACTGCACCGCCGGTTAGCGGGGGACGGACAAGGGCACGGCGACAGGGGAGGGCACCACGTGGTGCACACGAAAAAGATCGCGCTGTACGTCGTGGTCGTCTTCTTGCTCTATGTGATCATCACCGACCCGGAGAACGCCGCCGATTATGTCCAGATAGGCTTCGAAGGCGTCTCCAGCGCCGCCCAGGCAGTCGGTGACTTCATGACCTGGGTCGCCAACGGCGGCAAGAGCTGACCTTCCGGCCCCGCGCCCCACGGCGTGCGCGGCCCCGTAAGCGCCGAGGAGTTCCCCCGTGATCCGTCACCTCGTCCTGTTCAAGCTCAACGACGGCGTGCGGCGCGACGATCCGCGGGTGGTCGAGGGTGTCGCGGCGTTCCGCGCGCTCGGCGGGCAGATCCCGGAGCTGGAGTTCTGGGAGTGCGAGTGGAACATCTCGGACCGGCCCATCGCGTACGACTTCGCGATCAACTCCGCGGTCGCCGACACCGAGGCGCTGAAGCGGTACGTGGAGCACCCCGCGCATCAGGCGGGAGTGACCCTGTGGCGGGAGTTCGCCACCTGGGTCATCGCCGACTACGAGTTCTGAGGCGGCCACCGCCCGGTCCGGCACCGTACCCCGTGTGATCCGGCGGCCCACCGCCCCGTCCGGCGCCGCGTCCTCGCGCGATCGGGCACAGTACCCCGTGTGATCCGGCACCTCGGTCCCTCCCGTTCCGGCGCCCCGCCCCGCGCACCTGGCCCCATCGGCGTCCCCCTGACGGTCACGCCCGGACACCGCCGCTCTCGGCGCCACCGCTTCTCCCGAGCCCTCCACGGCCCCCGTGGAGGGCTTCGCCGTACGTCCTCCGAGCTCAACACGGCTTTTTGCGGTGCTTGCACACAGTGCACATGTCTTGTGATGCTATGACCGCTTTTGACGGATGAGTTGAACCGTGCGATCGAAACGTGTCGAAGGGGTGGCGTTGACCGTGCCGGCCAGTACAGCGCCTCAGGCTCCGCCCCATGAAGCCGCGGCACCCGATGCCGCCGCCCCCGTGGTCTGCGGGGCACCCCTGCCCGATCCCCCCGTCGCGCCCCATGAACTCCCCCTCGCGCTCCCCGAGCACCGGGCCGTGCCGTCCGACCGCCCCGGTGCTCCCCTTGAACCCCGCCGCGCCCCCCATGACACGGTCACCCGTGACGCGGCACCGGGAGCCCCCCGCGGCCCGGCCGACCCGCCCACCGAAGAGCCTGACGCCTCCACCGCCCCGCCCGCTCCTCCGCGCAGCCGCGGCGCCGACACCAGGGCCCTCACCCAGGTGCTGTTCGGGCAGCTCAAGAACCTGGAGCCCGGCTCGCCCGAGCACACCCGGGTCAGGGGCGCGCTGATCGAGGCCAACCTGCCGCTGGTGCGGTACGCGGCGGCCCGGTTCCGCAGTCGCAACGAGCCGATGGAGGACGTCGTCCAGGTCGGCACGATCGGGCTGATCAACGCCATCGACCGGTTCGACCCGGACCGGGGCGTGCAGTTCCCGACGTTCGCCATGCCGACCGTCGTCGGCGAGATCAAGCGGTACTTCCGCGACAACGTCCGCACCGTGCACGTCCCGCGCCGCCTCCATGAACTGTGGGTGCAGGTCAACGGCGCCACCGAGGACCTGACGACCGGCTTCGGACGCACCCCCACCACCGCCGAGATCGCCGAACGGCTGCGCATCACCGAGGACGAGGTGCTCGCCTGCATCGAGGCCGGCCGCTCGTACCACGCCACCTCGCTCGAAGCCGCCCAGGAGGGTGACGGTCTGCCGGGGCTGCTCGACCGGCTCGGTTACGAGGACCCCGCCCTCGACGGAGTCGAGCACCGGGACCTCGTACGGCATCTGCTCGTCCAGCTCCCCGAGCGCGAGCAGCGCATCCTTCTGCTGCGCTACTACAGCAATCTGACCCAGTCGCAGATCAGCGCGGAACTGGGGGTCTCGCAGATGCATGTGTCAAGGTTGCTGGCGCGAAGTTTCGCGCGTCTTCGATCCGCAAACAGGATCGAGGCATAACCGGATCGGGTTGACCCCTCCGTGCGCCGGTTACCGACACCCCGGCCCCCCAAAGCACCCAGACCCCCTCTTTCCTGCACGGACCCAGCAACACGATGTCGACAAGTCACTACAGCGTGTTGCCGACATGTGACATTCTGCGGAAAGCGCGTTTGCCGAGGCTCAGGCTCCGGTATTCAGGTGGAGGCCGGGTTCCTCGGACGGAACGAACGGCCGCGACCGTCAGCGACCTCAAGGGGGTGGCATGTCCGCAGAACAGGGCAGCTCGAAGGTGCTCACGCTCACGAAGAGCGAATCAGCGCCCGCCGAGCTTCACGGCTCCGACCGCTCGGAGGTCCTCGTCGCTCCCGAGGCCCTCACGACCCCGCCGGCACCCGAGGTGTTCGTCACCCCGGGGCCCATCGACACCCGGACGCTGTCCCGTTCCCTGTTCCTGCGGCTCGCGACCCTGGACGAGAACAGCCCCGAACGGCCCTACGTCCGCGACACCCTGATCGAGCTGAACCTCCCGCTCGTGCGTTACGCCGCGGCCCGCTTCCGCAGCCGTAACGAGCCCATGGAGGACATCGTCCAGGTCGGCACGATCGGGCTGATCAAGGCGATCGACCGGTTCGACTGCGAACGCGGGGTGGAGTTCCCGACCTTCGCGATGCCGACGGTCGTGGGCGAGATCAAGCGCTTCTTCCGGGACACGTCCTGGTCGGTGCGGGTGCCCCGGCGGCTCCAGGAGCTGCGGCTCGCCCTCACCAAGGCGAGCGACGAACTGGCGCAGAAGCTCGACCGCTCCCCCACCGTCCCCGAACTGGCCGTGGTCCTCGGGGTGTCCGAGGAGGACGTGGTCGACGGCCTCGCCGTGGGCAACGCGTACACCGCCTCGTCCCTCGACTCCCCGGCCCCCGAGGACGACGGCGGCGAGGGTTCCCTCGCGGACCGCCTCGGCTACGAGGACACCGCGCTGGAGGGCGTCGAGTACCGCGAGTCGCTGAAGCCGCTGCTCGCCAAGCTGCCCGCGCGTGAGCGCCGGATCATCATGCTCCGGTTCTTCGCGAACATGACGCAGTCGCAGATCGGCGAAGAGGTCGGCATCTCCCAGATGCACGTCTCCCGCCTGCTGACCCGCACCCTGGCCCAGCTCCGCGACGGCCTCATCTCCGACTGACGACGCGACGCCCCCACCGGGCCCGGGGACCCGGCCCCGGTGGGTACGGCGACGCCCTCAGGACGCGTCGCGTTCGGCGGTGCGCCACTCCTCGCGCAGGCGCCGTCCGGTCACACACTCCCCGGGCTCGTCGCTGAGGCATACGGCACAGGCCCCGAGGTGGGTCATCAGCTTTCCCCAGGCCGCGTGAAGGGCGGCCTGGCGAGTGCTGGACTCGTCCGGGCAGCGGGTATGCCGGTGCATCCGGGTCCCCGGCCCCGACATCGAGTGCCGCAGCAGCGTCTCGTACGGCTCTCCGGGCCCGATACCCCCGTCGCACCGGCAACAGATCACCCCGGCCGCCGCGCTCACGACCGCACCCCCACCGCGAGAGTCGCGCACCCCGCGAGCCGCGCCAGCGCCCGCAGCACGATCCCCAACCGCCGCTCCCCCAGCACCTCCACCTTCCACAACGGAACGAGCCGCGGGAACGCCGTTGCCAGCACCAGCGTCAGAAACGCGTCCTCCCCCTCGTCCAGCACCAGCACACACCGGTACCGCGCCTCGAACCTCGGCCAATGGCAGAACACGAAGGCGTCGTTCTCCACGACCAGCAGATCCCGCACATCCCCCCGCGCGAGGATGTCCCCCTCCTCGATCAACGCCGCCACAGCCGCCCGCTCACCGATGTCACGGTCATGGGCCCACGCGATGAGGCGGTCGGTCAGGAGTGGATGGACCGCAGCGGAGGTAGCTTCTCCCGCTGGTTCCGGAACAGCTGGACAGTGCTGCACGTCGGCTCCTTCGCTGACGGCCATGGCCCGGTCGGCATCACGCGGTCGCCCGGACGGTGGCCCCGGCTGGGGGTTGGAGGATTGACGGCCACACGCATTGCCCGATCTCAGCTGGCTTCCGGCAATCCGTCTTGATATTCCGAACGTTTCCAGAACCACCCGTGTGACCAGGCACAAGCGAAGCGGCAATGCCCGGCGAACACCACCGCAGAACGGTGGCAAGGATGACGCAGAAGTGTGGCGTTCGGCGGTCTCACCTGCACGGATGACGAATCGGGTTTAGCCTTTGGCATCCGCCGGTCGAAGGGGGTGAGGGCATGGCGAGCAAGCGGGTGCGCTTGTCCCAACGCCGCAAGTCAGCAGGCTTCACTCAAGAAAGTCTGGCTGCTCGTTTGGGCGTTGAACGGACGACGGTCATCCGTTGGGAGACGGCCGTGACTGAACCACAGCCACCCATACGTCCGAAGCTGGCAAGGCTGCTCGCAGTCACAGGCGACGAGTTGCAAGCCCTCCTGGACGACATCGTCATCGTCGGCGGACCGGGCCCGAGCGAGCGGATCGCTTACGCGATTGAACGCCCTTCAAGTGTCGATCTGATCGCCGTCGCCTATCTGCACGAACGCATCCGGCACCTGGATGAGTCCTATGACAAAGCTCCGTCCACGGGGCTACTCGGACCGGCCGGCCAACTGCACGGACAGGTGAGCTACCTGCGGCAGCATGCGGGCAATTCCCGAGTGAGACGGGCGCTGCTGGGGGCAGAGGCCGAATCAGCGACGCTGATGGGCCAACTCGTCTGGGATGTGAGTCAGCGGCGCGACCACGCCGGATCTGCCTACTACCTTGATGCAGCCATCCACGCCGCGCGACAGGTACGCGACCCGAACGCTGAGGCGCACGCCGTGCTGCGGAAGAGCTTCGTGGCTTTGTACGGTGAGAGGAATCCGGGCAAAGGTCTCGTGCTGGCCCAAGAGGCTGCGGCTGTCGCCCAGCTCGGCAGTCCGTCACTGCTGGGCCTGTCCCTGCTCCATATAGCTGAAGGGCAGGCCATGGCCGGAGACGCCAAGGGTTGCGAGGACTCGCTCAGGAAGGCCCGAGCTCAGTTCGACCGGGTGAATGAGGACGACCTGGCCGCAGACCGCTACACGGTGAACGAGTTCAATAGGCTGCGCGGGTCCTGCTATCTGCATCTGAACCTGCCGGAGCGGGCCGAACCCATTCTGTCCGCGACCGTGACTGCGCTGACCGCGAAGAGAAAGAGCCAAAGCATCGCGCTCGGCAACCTGACGCTCGCTCTCATCCGCCAGCGTAAGCTCGAAGAGGCAGCGGCAACCCTGCACCGGACCATCGACGCCGTGGAACTGACTCGTGGTGGAGGCGGTTTGAACCTGGCGTTCACGGCTGGCAGGGAACTGGGCGAATGGCGTTCGGAGCCATGGGTGCAAGACATCAACGACCGCTTGCTCGCCTTGATGACTGCTAGCTGAGTAGGAGGGGCATGACAAGCATCGACCGGCTCAAGCAACGTGTCCGCGAGCGGGCGTGGCATCGCTTGATGGACGGAGGCGGCGCGCCACCGGATTCGTTCGGCAAGATTCCTGGCTTCCACGGTGCGGAAGCGACGGCGGAACGTCTGGCCGGACTCGACGTGTGGCAACGGTCAACGGTCGTCAAGGCAAACCCCGACCGAGCGCAGTTGCCCGTACGGGTAAGGGCATTGGAGGACGGCAAACGTCTCTATATGGCCGTACCACGCATGGCTACGCTCGAACCGTTCTACCTGCTCGATCCCGACGCGCTCGGGCTTCCCGCTGAGGAAGCGGCCGGAAAGAGCGGAGCGGCCCAGCTGGCGCCTCGTGTCGGTGTCGAAGACATGGAACCCATCGACTTGGTGGTGTGTGGAAGCGTGGCCGTGAACCGGTCTGGAGCACGTATCGGCAAGGGGGCGGGATACTCCGACCTTGAGGTGGCGCTATTGATCGAGGCCGGCCTGGTAACGGAGCGGACCGTGATCATCGCACCAGTTCATCAACTCCAGGTGCTCGAAGAGGACATTCCCGAATCCGAGCACGATTTCTCCGTGGACTACATCGTCACACCTGACGAGGTGATCCGGTGCCCCGCTCCACGACGTCCGAGCGGCATCGTATGGTCCGATCTGACCCCCGAGAAGATCGCTGCCATTCCAGTGCTCGCGGCACGGCACGCACTTCATCGCTCCGAATCACCTGCGGTGCACCCGCAGAGCACGCTGCCGAACCTTCAGGGAAAGTGAGGGCACCCGCAGCCAACGTCGGGCCCACCAGAAGGGAACCGAGCGTGACGGACACTCCCGCACCGCTGACCGAGCGCGAGATCGCAGCAGCCCTGGATGGCGCTCCCGGCTGGCGTCGCGACGGGGACCACATCACCCGTGGCTACGGCATTCGCTATCACGGCGGCGTCGCCCTGATCGTGCATGTCGCCGACACGGAACGGCTGATCGGCCACCACGCGGACATCGACCTGCGCTGGGACCATGTGCGGTTCACGATCACGACTCACGACGCCGGGCACCGGCTCACCGCAGCGGACTTCGACCTCGCACGACGTATCGACGCGATCGCCACGGCCCACGGGGCCCAACCACTGGAATGACCGACAGATACGTGGACCCCTACTCCGGGCCGAAGAAGGCTGCCAAGTCACGGTGCTGCGGCGACAGTCGGGCTCGCTTGCTGGTTCTGATGATGTCGCGGAAGGTGTCGGCGGCCATCCGCTGGTGACGGAGCCATTCCGGGGTCTCGTTCCGCAGGGACCACAGGACGCCTGTGGCCTCGTCCAAGTGCCGCAGCATCACGTGCGCCTGGGCGACATCGAGCAGATGCCGGCGCATGAAGAGGCGCTCCTTCTTGTCCTTCGGCGCGGGCAGCCGTGCCGACAAGCCCAGGACCCGGTCGGGCCGACGTGCCACCAGCTGGTTCTCGATCCCCTGGAACGCGACCGTCCGCCAGTCGAACCGGCCCCAACTGGACGCCTCCACAGCCTGACCGCCACCGAGCGCCACACCTGCGGCCCGTCCGAGTCGCAGCATCTCGCGCGCCTCCTGGTCGCGGTTGTTCCGGGCCGCCGCCGCACTCGCGTGGACGAGCAGTTTGCCCCAGGCCCCGAGTGACGCTCCGGTGGCCTGGTAGATCCGGGGCTCCACGGCGTCGGCGGTGGCGATACTGACCTGCTCGGCCTCGTCAAGGCGGCCCTGGCGCATCAGCAGCCAGCCGAGTTGGTAGACGGCCCCGGCGACCGCGCCCTTGTCGTCCACATGCACCGCGTCCTGGACAGCGTCCCGCAGCGCGGTGTGCGCCAGGTCGTAGGCACGTACCTGGGTCAGATACCGTCCCGCCATCTGCAACACGTTCGACCTGAGCCGCAAGGCCTCGCCGTGCTGGGGAGCGCCCGCGAAGTGGTCGACCGCGTCATGGGCGGCCCGTACGAGGGAGGGCAGGAGTTCGGCCACGCGGCCGTAGTCGTCGCGGCGGTAGGCCAGGCCCATGTCCGTGGCGGTGGCACGGAGCCGGGTCAGGTCCGGCTCCGGGTCGGGGCTGCCCACCCGCAGGCACCCGGTGAAGGTCACGGCCGGGGCGAGGGCCTGCCGGAGCGGCATGAGGTCGATGTTGTCGTCGTCGGTCCGGGTCGAGGAGTGCGGACCGGCGGGCTCGAACAACCGCGAGGTACGGACCCCGAGGGCCCGGGCCAGCGCGTGATAGCTCTCCATCCGGGCGGTACCGCCCCGCTCCAGCTTCTTCACCACCCCCAGGCTCGTGCCCGCACGTTCGGCGAGCTGTTCCTGGGTCAGTCCGCGGCCGAGCCGCAGTTCCTTGAGGGTGTCACCCGAGGGCGCGGAATCGTCGGTGTGCTTGGGCATACTGACTCCCACATCGCATTGCTGACCCTTGCAATGTAAGCCCGGGACGACACGGTGGCGTATCCCTCGCGACGGGGTACACGTCTCGGTGACGCTCTTCATGTGCGAGAGGGGTCCGGCCATGCCATCTCCGCCAACGCCCACCGGGCCCGACCTCCGGTTCCGGCACCACGGTCACCAGGACGCGGCCTCGATCCGGGGTCTGCTGCTCGACGTCCACGACGAGGTGTACGCGGGGAGCGACGATCCGCTCGCGGGGCGGGAGGCGTTCGCGGGCTTCGTGGACCACTGGTCCGCGCGCAAGGACTTCGCCTGCGTGACCGCCCACGACGGGGATCAGCCGGTCGGCTACGCGTACGGAGCGCCCCTCGGTCCCGGCACCCGCTGGTGGGCCAAGGTGACCCCGGCCCTTCCCGACGGCTTCACCGCCGAGTCGGGCGCCCGGACCTTCGCCCTGTCGGAACTGATGGTCCGCGCCCCCTGGCGCGGCACCGGGACGGCCGTCCGCATCCACGACACCCTGCTCGCGGACCGCCGCGAACAACGCGTCACCCTGCTCGTCCACCAGGCGCACGTCCGAGTCCACGACCTGTACCGGACCTGGGGCTACGAGACTGTCGGAAGCGTCGTCCCGTTCGAAGGCGCTCCCGATCTCCACGCCATGGTCCGGCCTGTCCGTCCACACAGCTCGGGTGCCGATCGACCTGACTCGGGTTGAGCGTGCGTTGTCGATCCGCTCGCGGGGTAGGGGCATTCGGAGAGGCGCGTGCGGGTGCTCGGAGCGCTGTCCGCGATGCGGCTGGTATTACTGGGGGATGCAGGAAGAAGCCGCGCAATCTGCGATCGACACGTTCATCTCTGCGTTCAACGCCTCGGACGACAGCTACGTGACTGCCCTGTTGTCCCAGGCTCTGACCTCGGACGTCATCCTCTGGGGGCCGTTGGGGCGCAGCGAGGGGATCGAGGCGGTCGAGCGCTTCGTGCTGGACATCCGGCGGCATCCGGCGGGAGCCGGTTCCATGGTCCGTTGTTCGGGGGTGGACATGCCTGACGAATGGGCCCGGTACCGGTGGGCCTTCACGACACCGGACCAGGGGCCGCGCCTCGCGGGGACGGACATCGTCCACCTGCGGCGCAATCTCATCGACCAGATCATCGTCTTCGCCGGGGACGTCCAGCCCGTTTCCTGAACGCTCGGCGGACAGTGGGCGTACGCGGAACCCGGCCTCACGGACCCCGCCCGGGCTACCCGTACCTGGCGGAACCGGACCGGCGGACCGTCGCAACGTCCCGCCGGGGTCCGGTGGTTGCCGTAACCGTCAGCCGAGGGCGAGCCAGGCGACGCTCGCGACGATCACGATCGCGGCGATGACGCCGATGATCAGGCCGATCCGGGGACCGGAGGACGCGGGGGTGCCGTGTGCCGAAGCCTGGGGGGTGCCGCCCTCGTCGACGAAGGCGCGGAACATCTGGGTGTTGCCCGCGGGGTCGTGACCGCCCTGAGGGCCTTGCGGGGCTTGGGGGTTCTGTGCCATGTGGCAGGACACTAGCCGAATTGGAGCGGCGCCCCCAAGAGCGGGGTACGGGGACGACCCTCGGAACACCCTTCCGTACGGTCGCGGCTCCCGTTCCGCACCCGCAGGGGACACCCGGCCGTACCGGGCCGGATTCCGTCCCGTCGCCCCATGATGCCCGGAAACCCGCTTCCACCTGCGGTTTTACCGGTCCCACCCGGCACATTTGCCAGGTTTTTAAGGGCTCCGACCCCATTTAGCTTGCCTTCGGCAACCAACGATCCCTTATGGTTGCTCTAAGCAACAAACAGGAGGGGTCATGGCCGCGCGTGCCAGATTCGGGGAGCTGGCCCGGCAGCTCAGTGCCGTGGGAGCCGTGAACCGGGGGCTCGCGCGGGCGCTGCCCGCCGAGTGTCCCGCCGGGGCGGCGGCCGTCCTGCACACACTGGACCGGCACGGCGAGATGCGGATCAGCAAGCTCGCCGAACTGCTCACCGTGGACATGTCCGTGACCAGTCGTCATGTCGCCCATGTCACCGACCGGGGCTGGGTGGACCGTTCGCCCGACCCGGACGACAAACGGTCCCGCATCCTGCGGCTGACGCCGTCCGGCAAGGTCCAGCTCAACGAACTGGCCGAACGCTACTCGGGGGCGCTCGCGCACTATCTGGACGGCTGGTCGGACGACGAGATCGGCCAGCTCACCGTCCTGCTGACCCGGCTGCGCGGGGAGTTCGGGGACTGCCGCGCGCCCTCCGGCCGGCACCCCTACCCCCGGTCCCGGCCCGCGTCTGCGCCGACGTTCACCGGAACCGCCCCGGTCCCGGACGGCACCGCCCCGGTTCCAGGCGGCACGGCTCCGGTCCCAGGCCACGTGCCTCCCGCCGGGGCCCTCGCCGATCCCTTCGCCGGGACCCCCGCCCCGGCGCCCGGCTGACCCCGGACCCAAGCCGTACGTACCTGGCCCCGTACCCGTACCCGTAGCGGTGCGGGTGTCGACGGACCCGCACCCACCACCTCCCGCACCCGCGCACCCGCGAACCCGGCGGACGTGACGAGCGGAGCGGCGGGGTGGCGGGGCGGACATCCCGCCCGCCGTCACCGCCCCGCCGTCACCGCCCCACCGTCACCGCAGACCGCTCCGGGCCGGAGCGCCCGGCGGAACCAGTACGAACCAGAGGAATCAGAGGAAGAGGACGACCATGGCAACTTCCACACCGCCCGAGGTGCGGGGCAGCGGTGCCGAGGGAGCCGGTGCGTCCGGGCCCGGTACGGACGACGGCACGCCGCAGATGACCCACCGGCAGATCATGGAGGCCCTGTCCGGCCTGATGCTCGGGATGTTCGTCGCGATCCTCTCCTCGACCATCGTCACCAACGCGCTGCCGGAGATCATCGGGGACCTCGGCGGCGGCCAGAGCGCGTACACCTGGGTCGTCACGGCCGCGCTGCTCGCGATGACCGCGACGACCCCGCTGTGGGGCAAGCTCGCCGACCAGTTCTCCAAGAAGCTGCTGGTCCAGATAGCCCTGGTCATCTATGTCGCCGGTTCGGTGGTGGCCGGGCTCGCGCAGAGTCCCGGGATGCTGATCGCCTGCCGGGTGGTGCAGGGCATCGGGGTGGGCGGACTGTCCGCGCTCGCGCAGATCGTGATGGCCGCGATGATCTCCCCGCGTGAACGCGGCCGGTACAGCGGCTACCTGGGCGCGAACTTCGCCGTGGCGACGGTCGGCGGGCCGCTGCTCGGCGGGGTCATCACGGACACCTCGTGGCTCGGCTGGCGCTGGTGCTTCTACGTCGGGGTGCCGTTCGCGCTGCTCGCGCTGGTGCTGCTCCAGAAGACGCTCAAGCTGCCCGTGGTCAAGCGGCCGGTCAAGGTCGACTGGACCGGGGCGTTCCTCGTCTCGGCCGCCGTATGCCTGCTGCTGGTGTGGGTGACCTTCGCCGGTGACAAGTACGCGTGGCTGTCCTGGCAGACGTACGCGATGGTCGCGGGCTCGCTGCTGCTGGGCGCGCTGTTCGTGTACGTGGAGTCGCGGGCGGCCGAGCCGATCATCCCGCTGCGGCTGTTCCGCAACCGGACGATCACCCTGGCCTCGCTCGCGTCCCTGTTCGTGGGCGTCACGATGTTCTCCGCGACGGTCTTCTTCAGCCAGTACTTCCAGCTCTCGCGGGGCGAGTCACCGACGATGTCGGGGGTGCTGACGATCCCGCTGATCGCCGGACTGTTCGTGTCCTCCACCGCGTCCGGGCTCATCATCACCCGTACCGGGAAGTGGAAGGCGTGGCTCGTCACGGGCGGCGTGCTGGTGACGGCCGGGCTCGGGCTGCTGGGCGGCATCCGGCACGACACCGAGTACTGGCACATCGCCCTGTACATGGTGCTGATGGGCCTCGGCATCGGGATGATGATGCAGAACCTCGTGCTGTGCACCCAGAACCAGGTGGACTCGGCGGACCTGGGGGCCGCGAGTTCCGTGGTGACGTTCTTCCGGTCGCTGGGCGGTGCCGTCGGCGTCTCGGCGCTCGGCGCGGTCATGGCCACCCGGATCAACGGGTACGTCGAGGACGGGCTCACCGCGCTCGGCCCGGCGGGCGCCCGGTTCGGGGACGGCGGGGCGGGGAGCGGGGCCATCCCGGACCTGGACACCCTGCCCGGACCGCTGCGGGGCGTGGTCGAGAGCGCCTACGGGCACGGGATAGCGGACGTGTTCCTGGTGTCGGCCCCGCTGGCCGCGGTGGCGTTCCTCATCACGCTGTTCATCAAGGAGGTGCCGTTGCGGGGGCGCGCACCGGTGGCACGCGAGGTGAGCGGTCCCGCCGCGCGCTGATTTCGGCGCCCGCCCTTACGTTCACCTGGCGGAACGTGGGATTCGCCCGGCGGGACGCGGGGATTCGCCGCCCGTGCCCGCACCCGGCCCCATCCCCGTACCCGCGCCCGTACTGGTACCCGCGCCCGTGTCACCCGGCGGGACGCGACGGCGCGGTACCGGTCCCCGTAGTCGTACTCGTACTCGTACCGGCTTCCGCGCCCCGGGCGACCATCGTCTCGATGCCGGCGATCAGCAGTTCCAGCGCGAAGGCGTACTCCCGCTCCCGCATCTCCTCGACGGTGTCGCCGCCGCGTGCCGCCATGAGGTCGGACGCCTCACCGACCGTCTGGGCCACCGCGGGGGACATGGCGACCGCGCTCATCGCCTCCTGGAAGTACGCGTCCTGGCTCATGCCCGCCTCCCGGCACCGCTGGAGGAACTGGCCCTCGATCGTCCCGAAGCCGTAGACGAACTGGAAGACGGCGGAGAGCGCCCCCATCTGCTCGTGCGCGGCGAGCCCCGTGCGGCGGATGATCCGCTGGGCGGTGAGGGAGAAGTTCAGCGAGTGCGGGCCGACGTTGAGGAAGGTCCCGGCGAGCGGGGAGATCCACGGGTGCCGGACGAGCAGGTTCCGCAGCTCCCGCGCGAGGCTGCGCAGCATGTCCCGCCAGTCGGCGTCGGGGTGGGGGGCGGTGGCGGTGCCGGTTTGGGTGCCGGTAGCGGTTTGGGTGGCGGTGGCGTCGTTCCCGATGCCGTCGCTGTTGCCGACCCCGGCTCCGACCCCGGCTCCGGCTCCGGGCTCGTTCCCGTACCCGTACCCGTACCCGTCCTCGTCCCCGGGCCCCGGTTCCCCGGGGGCGGCGACCGCGCCCACGGGGCCCACCGCGCCGCCGAAGGTCCCCGCGTCGAAGGTCCCCGCGAGCGGCGAACCGGGGCCGCGGCCCCGGGCCTCGCCGCCCGGGAGCGACAGCTCCGGCAGCCGCAGTTCCCCGAAGGCCCTGTCGAGGGCCAGTTCCAGCAGGTCGTCCTTGGTGTCGACGTACCAGTACACGGACATCGCGGTGACGTTCAGCTCGGCGGCGAGCCTGCGCATCGAGAACTTGGCGAGCCCCTCCGCGTCGAGCAGTTCGACCGTGGTCCGGATGATGACGTCACGGTCGAGCCCGGACGGGTGGGCGCTGCGGCGGGCCGAGGCGCCGCGGGGCGACCCGTCCGCCAGCCAGACGCTGGACCGTCCAGGGCGTCGGGACCTGTCGGCCGGCCTCACCATCGTGTACCTCTTCCCGTCCTCCGGGCCGTACGGACCAGCACCGTCATCGCTCGTCCACCGCCCACCCGTCCCGCTCATCACGTCCTGCGGCATCTCGTACCGCTTGTCCGCATGCTAAGCCGGAGCTCAGGGGGCCTGGGCCGCCCCTCCCTCACGTGCGGCCCCATCGGTCCCCGGCGCGGTGCCGACGCCGGTGCCCGTACCCGCCGGGGCCCCCGTACCCGTACCCGTACCCGTCGAGGTGCCCGCCGGGGTGGCCGTACCGGTGGAGGTGGTCCGGCCGGTCCCCGTACCGCCGGCCGGTCCGGGCGACGCGTCCGTGGCCGCCGGGGCGGACACCAAGGAGTCTGCCCGCTCCGCACGCCTCAGCAACGCCGCCGCGAGGAGTCCTCCGAACAGCACCCAGGCCGCGCCCACGAGCTGGCTGGTGGCCAGCCCGGACGCGAACGCGTCCGCGATCCGCTCCCGCTCCGCCTGCGAACCGGCGGCGGCGAGCGCGGCCGGGAGCGACGCCGCCGACACGGCGACGAGCGCGAAGAAACGGGAGCTGAGGACGGCGCCGAGGACGGCGACACCGAGTCCGGTGCCGAACTCCGCCAGGGTGCCGTTGATCCCCGCTCCGACGCCCGCCTTCTCCTGCGGGATCGCGCTCATGATGGCGTTGGCCATCGCGGGCGCCGCGACCGCGATACCCGCGCCCATCATCACCAGCCCGAGGAACATGCCCCCGTACGTGCCGTCCGTGCCGCCGGACAGCAGCGCGATCGCGGCGAGCCCGCCGGACAGCAGACTCATACCGGTGGCGATGGCACCCGGCGTACCGAGCTTGACGACCATGCGCGCGCCGAGCCCGGCGAGGTTGAGCACGACCACGGTCAGCGCGAGCGGCGCGGTCCGCACCCCGGCCTCCAGCGGTCCGTACCCGAGGACGAACTGGAGGTGCTGGGTCAGCAGGTACAGCGAGCCGCCCATCCCGAACGCGACGAAGACCGCACCGGCGACCGCGCCGACGAAACGCCGGTCACGGAAGAAGTGCATGTCCAGCATCGGGTGCGGGATGCGCAGCTCCCACAGCACGAACAGCCCCAGCACCAGCACACCGACGGCGGCCGGGACGAGCACCTGACCGGAGGTCCAGCCGTGATCGGGGCCGGAGATGATCGCGTAGACGACGGCGGTCATACCGATCGTCGACAGGACCGCCCCGACGAGATCGGGCCGGTCGCCCCTCGGGTCCTTCGACTCCGGCACCATCCGCACCACGGCGACCAGCGCGACCAGGGCCACCGGGATGTTGATCAGGAAGATCGCGCCCCACCAGAAGTGGTCGAGCATGATGCCGCCGATCAGCGGTCCGGAGGCGAACCCGAGGGAGTTCACGGTCGACCAGAGCGCGATCGCCTTCACCCGCTCGTCCTTGTCGAAGACCTGCACGACGACGGCGAGCGTGGTCGTCATCAGCAGCGCCCCGCCGACACCCATCCCGGCGCGCGCGGCGATGAGCTGCCCCGAGCTCTGCGCGAGCCCGGCCGCGAGGGAGCCGATACCGAACAGCACGAGTCCCGCCGCGAGCAGTTTCTTGCGCCCGTACCGGTCGGCGGCGCTGCCCGCGGTGAGCAGCAGCCCGGACTGCACCAGCGAGTAGGCGTTGATCATCCACTGGATGTCCGAGCTGGACGCGTCCAGCTCCCGGGTGAGCGAGGGGATCGCGACGTTCAGCACGGTGTTGTCCAGCAACACCGTGAGCTGGGCCACGAGGATCACCCCGAGAATCAGCCAGCGCCGTGGATGTCCCTGTGCTTCCCGGCCCCCCGAATCCACGGCCATGGCTGCCATACCCACTCCTTCTACGGTGCACGTCAACGATCGACGTACACCGTAGAGGAGTCCCTATACGACGTACAATCAGTTATCCGGGCGCCGCGCGGGCGGGTCGCGGGGAGGGGTTCTTCGGCGTGCGGGCGTTCAGACCGTCGCGGCCGGTTTGATCAGATATCCGGCGCCCCGCCGCGTGTGGATCATCGGCTCCCGTCCGGCGTCGATCTTCCGCCGCAGATACGAGATGTACAGCTCGACGACGTTCGCCCGGCCGCCGAAGTCGTAGCTCCAGACCCGGTCCAGGATCTGCGCCTTGCTGAGCACCCGGCGCGGGTTGCGCATCAGGAAGCGCAGCAGCTCGAACTCCGTGGCGGTGAGATGGACGGCGGTACCGCCCCGGACCACCTCATGGCTGTCCTCGTCCAGCGTCAGATCGCCCACGACCAGCAAGGACGCGCCGCGCCGGTCGAGCGTCCCGGCGCGCCGGATCAGCCCGCGCAGCCGGGCGACGACGTCTTCGAGTCCGAACGGTTTGGTGACGTGCTCGTCGCCCCCGGCCGTGAGTCCGGCGATCCGCTCCTCGACCCCGTCCTTGGCGGTGAGGAACAGCACCGGGACCCCGGGCAGATCGCGCCGCAGCCGGGTCAGCACATCGAGCCCGTCCATACCGGGCATCGCGAGGTCGAGGACGACCGCGTCGGGCCGGAACTCCCGGGCGGCCCGCACCGCTTCCGGCCCGTCGCCCGCGCTGCGGATGCTCCAGCCCTCGTAACGCATGGCCATCGACAGCAGTTCGGTGATCGTCGGTTCGTCGTCCACGACGAGTACCCGGACCGGAGTTCCGTCCGGCTTCAGCAGTTCCGTACGTCCTTGGGTCACGGTCATGACGAGAACCCTGGGCGAACGCTCTGAGAGAAAACTATCGGCAGCCTGTGAAACACCTGAGAATCACCGCCCCTGGTCAGGCCGTTGCCCGCAGGCCCGCCCGGCACCCCTGACCGGTACCCAAGCCCGACCGGTACCCGCGCCGGACCGGCAACCGCACCCTGCGTGACGCCCTCCCCTCAGAACAACCCGCCCTGCACGGCGGACACATCCCGCACGGGAACCGTCACCGCCCCGGCCCCGCCGTCCCCGCGCCCGCTCCGTCCCCCGTGGCCGGCCCCATCGGCGGCGGCATCCCCCATGTACTCCATCTCCCCCGAGTCCCGTACGAGTTCCCAGCCGCTCATCAGCCGACCGTCCAGCACGACGACCCGCCGCCCACCGGGACCGGGCCCACCGCCGGAACTCGCAGGGCCACTCCGCCCGGGGGCATCGGCCCGACCGCGGGCATCAGGCCGACCCGGGGCATCGGCCGACCCGGAGGGATCAGCCCACCCGTCCACCCGAAGGTGCAGGTCGGGACCGGCGGCCGCCACCAGCACCCCGCGTACGACGCCGCCGTCGCGCAGTTCGGTGACCACGGACGTGGCCGGCGGCAGCCCCGCCGTCGAGAACACCTCGCCGTGATCCACGACCGCGCAGCCGCCGGGCGTCCGCTCCAGCGACTCGGGCCATCCCGGCAGCGCCACGGCCACCCCGCGCAGCGCGCGCAGCTCCGCCGCCCGCACCTCCGGCCCGGGAAGATCGGCCCGTACGGCCCGCTTCCGGTCGTACGGGACCCGGTCCGGCACGCCGAGCGCGGCGCGCAGCAGTTCCTCGGCGCGGCGCGCGGCCATCAGCGGGCCCGTGCCGAGCCAGACGAAGGCGACGGCGCCCTGCTCCAGCAGCCGCGCCGGCCCCCGATCGGCCCGGGTGATCCCCACCTTGACCATCCCGCGCCCGAACCACGCGAGGTAGACGCGGTAGGGGCGGGGGTCGTCGGCGTAGGTATCGGCGGCGACGGACCGGGCGCGGTCCAGGCGCGCGCATTCCTCGCACCGGTCGCTGACGGCGCGCGCCCCGACCACGGCACCCACCGCGCACGGCACCTGGTTCCCGCCGCGCCACACCCCCGGGCATCTGCGCTCCCCGACGACCCGGAACCCCAGCGTCTCGCCGTAACGCAGCACGCGCTGCCGGGTCCGCCCGCCGTCCTGCCATCCCAGCAGGGGCGTTCCCGTGTCCCCGTCCCACCGCACCCCGGTGCACCGCCACGTCACCCTTCGAAAGTAACCCCCACCACTGACATCGGCCCCGGACGAGGCGGTCTTGTGACACCGCGCCGACCCTGTTGCGATAGCGGGGACAGCGCACGGCACGGCCGAGGGGGGTCCGGTGGCGGAGTTGAGGGTCAGCGCGTGGAAACGGTTCGGCCACGACCGGCTGTACGTGAACCTGCCGGACGGTACGTCGGTGGCCTGGCTGGACCGCAGGACGGGTTCCCTGACGGTCACCGATCCCCGCTACCACCAAGCGGCGCTGGCCGCCCTGCGCACCGCGCGGGCCGTCCCCCGTCCCACGGCCCCGCCGCCGAGGGCCCGTCCGAAGGCCCCGCCACGCAGGACCCCGACGGGGCCCGGCACCCCGTCCGCCTCACCCCCGGGACCGCTGTCGCCGGCCCCCGGCCGAGCTGTCCCGCCCCCGCCGGACTTCGCTCCGGCCCCGGTAGGCGTCCCGGCACCGGACCTGGCGGACAACCTGCCGGGCGCCACGCTGCGGGCGCGGCTGGAGCTGACGGGCCCGAGCCGCCTCGAACGCCTGCTGATCCTGTTACGGCTGCGCCCGGACCGGATGGCGAGCTGGCGGACCGGGCTGAAGGGCGAGCAGGTGGTGGGGGCCGAGCTGGGCCGGCTCGCGCGGCACGGCTGGCGGGTCATCCACTCGATCGAGCTGTCCCCGCACAACGACATGGACCATCTGCTGATCGGCCCGGGCGGCGTCTTCACGATCAACACGAAACGGCACCCCGGCAAGACGGTGTGGGTGGGCGACGACATGGCGCGGATCAACCACGGACCGCCCCGCCCCCACCCCCGCAACAGCCGTGCCGAGGCGGAACGGGCCCACCGCACCCTGCGACGGCACTGCGCGTTCCCGTTCGAGGTCCACCCGGTCCTGGTCTACGTGGACACCGAACCCCCGCGGGTCGCCCCCACCCAGCGCACGGTCCGCGTCTACCAGCCCCGCCAGCTGGCGTCCCTGGCCCCCCTGACCGGCACCCTCACCCCCGCCCAGATAACCCACCTCCACACCGTCGCCCGCCACCCCAGCACCTGGCAGCCCCGCTGACCACGGAGAACGACGACGGGGGCGCGGATCACCGTCACCGGCCCACGACCGACAGCCGGTGACGGCAGGCACCTGCACCAGGACAACGCAAAAGGGCCCCGGATGCTCTCCGGGACCCTCTCACTGCTGCGCACTCGGCAGGATTCGAACCTGCAACCTTCTGATCCGTAGTCAGATGCTCTATCCGTTAAGCTACGAGTGCTTGTGTTCTGTTGTGCTGTGTGCTTCCCCGTCCCGCTTTTCGGCCGGTCGGCGTTGCGGGAACAACATTACATGACCGGCGCCGTGAGGCGAAATCCATTCCGCATCGCTGACCTGACCTGCGGTTTTGTTGATTCTGACCGCAATCGACGGGGTGGGCGGCGAGCCGTCGCGCGGGGGCGTGGGAGCGGACGGGGCGGGTCGGTGCGGAAGGCTCCGCGCGACGGGCCGACAGGCCGACGGGTCCCGTCTCCGGTGGTCGGTGGTCGGCGGTCGGTCCCGGGCGCGTGGCGGATGTGCGCCAGGAGCGCCGGACCGTGGAATGCCTGAAGCCCCGACCGTGGGGCCGGGGCTTCAGGATCATGTGCGGAGGCGGAGGGATTTGAACCCTCGATGGGCTTTAAGACCCAAACCGCATTAGCAGTGCGGCGCCATAGACCGGACTAGGCGACGCCTCCCGCACAACCACCCGCGCGAGCGCGAACGGTGCGTGCAGATGATGACACAGCCCAGCGGGCTGTCACCAATCGCCCCCTACGGTACTAGGCGGCCCGGCCACAGGGCAAAGCACTTCGGACGCGCCACGGCGGAGCACGGGCGGGCGGGCCGGAAGGCGGACCGGAGAGCGGACCGGCGGAGCCGGCGGGAGAACCTGCCCGCGCCCCGACCGCGCCCCGCACCCGCCCCGTCCGCCGGTCCGGTCCGCACCCGCGACCGCACCCGGCCCATCCGCCGGTCGCGCCCGCACCCGCACCCGCACCCGCACCCGCCACCCCACCCACCTCCGCGCCCCGGAGCGACACCGGGCCGCTGCGACCGGCGGCGCGGCGGTCGGCGCCACCGCGGTCCGCAACCCCGTCCCGTCCCGCGCGTTAGACCGGGTGACCCGAACCGCCCCGGACCCCGTCCGCGCAGCCACCCAGGGACCTCGTATGCCGTCGTACCGTCTGCTCCGCTCCGTCTCCGCCGCCTTCGTCGCCCTGTCGGGGCTCGTCGCCGTGCCCGGTACGGCGTCCGCCCTCGACACCGTCCCCCTGCACCGCCTCCTCGGCGAACCCGACCGGCTCACGATCGCGGTGAGCGGCACCGACCGGGGGCTCGACGGGACGTACCGCCTCCGGTGCGGGCCCGCCGGGGGCACCCACCCGGAGGCCGAGGAGGCGTGCGAGCGGCTGACGAAGCTGTCGGAGGGGAACCGCGACCCGTTCGCCCCGCTGCCCGCGGACACCTTCTGCACGCTCCAGCACGGCGGGTCCGCCACCGCCCGGGTCACCGGCCACTGGCACGGCCGGCCCGTCGACGCGAAGTTCTCCCGCACCGACGGCTGCCAGATCCACCGCTGGGACGAGCTGGTGCCGGTCCTGCCCGTCGCGTGACCCCGCCCGGACCCGGCACCCGGCCGGATCGCGTCCGGCACGCGCCCGACGCGATCCGGCCGGGCCCCGAAGTGCCCTCGCGGCGGCCTTCCCTGGTCAGCCCGGGGGCACTTCGCGAGCGCCCGGAACCCGCACACCCTCCGCACGCCGACTCCCCCGCATCCGCCGTCGCGAGCGCAACCCAGGGCCGTAGACTCCCTCCCGTGACACGTCGCGTCCCGCGCGGCAAGATGGCCTTCGCGGCCGGCAAGATGCGGTAACAGGGAGGAAGCGTCTCGTGAGCAGCAGGCCATCCCGAGGCGCTGCTCGCCTCGCAGCCATACTCGACGCGCTCCCGGACGCGTTGGTACTGGTCAACGCCAATGGAACGGTGGTCAACGCCAACACCATCGCGCTGGAGGCATTCGAAGCGCCGGGCACCGCGCTGGTCGGCCGGGGGCTGCTCGATCTGCTGCCGGAGTTCGACTCACGGCTGATCCCCGGCTCGATGCGGCGGCCGGAGAGCCCCGACCCCCGGGGGCGTACCAAGCCGAAGCGGATGACCGCCCGGCGCACCGACGGCAGCGAGTTCCCGGTCGAGGTCACATCCGCGAATCTGGAGAACGGCCAACAGGCGTACGACGGCCACGGCTACACCGGTGACGAGCTGCTCATGCTGGTCGTCCGCGACCTTTCCGGCACCGTGGACACCGAAGCGGAGCTGGCGCGTTCGCAACGCCAGACCGAGATGATCCTGCGGGCCGCCTCCGAGGGAGTCGTCGGCACCGACCTCGACGGGCGGATCGTGCTCGTCAACCCGGCCGCCGCACAGATCCTCGGCTACCGGGCCAACGAGCTGGGCGGCAAGGAGCTGCACACCCTCGTCCTGCACTCGCGTGCCGACGGCGAACCGTTCCCGTACGAGGGCTCACCACTCGCGGACACCCTCAAGTCCGGTCGCAAGCACCGGGTGCGCGGGCAGGTCCTCTGGTCCAAGAAGGGCACACAGGTCTCCGTCGACCTGACGACCGCGCCCGTACGGGACGGGGACCAGCTCGTCGGCGCGGTCATGACCTTCACCGACCGCCGCCCCTACGACGCGCTCATCGAGGAGAAGGACGGGCTGGTCCGCGACCACGCCTCCGCCCTCGAACGGCTCGACGCGGAGCACGGCGCGGAGGTCGGGCGGCTGGCCGACGAGCACACCGCCGCGCTCGACGAACTCGCCGAGCGGCACGCGGAGGAGATCGCCACCGAGAAGGACCGGTACGCGGCCCTCGCCGAACGCGAGAAGGACCGGTACGAGGCCCAGGGCGCGCGGTACGAGCAGCTGCTCGCCGTGCTCGACGGATCGCTGCGGGGACCGCTGGACGAGCTGCGCCACGAACTGGCCGGACTCGCGGCCGACGACGCCGGGCAGTTGTGGCCCGAGGCGAACCAGATCCTGCACCACCTCGCGGCCGGGTACTCCCGGATCACGACCCTGGTCGACAACGTGCTGCGGTACCAGCGGCTCGACCGGGGCAGCGAGAGCCTGGCGCGCAGGCCCGCGATGCTCGACGCGGTCGTGGCGGCCGGTGTCGAGGGCGCGGTGGAGCTGATCGGCCCGGGACGCGCCCAGTTCGCGGTGCACGCCCCGCCCATCGAGGCCGAGGTCGACCCGGAGCGGCTGGCGACGGCGCTGGCGCATCTGGTCGCGGATGTCGCGGGCGTCGACTCCACGGGCAACGCCCCGGTCGCCGCGAACGGCTACATGGACTCCACGATCGTCGTGGCCGCCGCGCAGCGCGGGGAGGGCGTCCGCATCGAGGTGCGCGGCCCCTACGCGGGTGGTGACCCCGTCCACGAGCCGATCGTGCGCGGCATCGTCCGTGCCCATGGCGGGGTGCTCCAGACGCACGAGGTCCCCGGGATGAGCGGCAGCGCGTACGTCCTTGAGGTGCCGATCGGCGGCGGGGCCGGTGCGATGACCGGCGCACGGCCCGGTACGGACCGGTCTGCCGATGCCGACGGCCAGGACGCGTACGCGGACGGTCCCGACGCGTACGCGGGCGACCAGGACTCGTACGGGGATGACCAGGACTCGTACGCGGGCGACCAGGACGCCTACCCGGACGGTCAGGACGCCTACCCCGACGGTCAGGACGCCTACCCCGACGGTCAGGACGGGTATCCGGACGGCCAGGGCGGGTACGCGGGCGGTCCGGACGGCACCGACGGGTCCGGTACGGACGGTGAGGGGACCCGTGGCGGGCGGCGCGCCCGGCGGGGCTCGACGGACGCGTTCCTGGAGGGCTTCCGTCCCGTGGGTTCCACGGGTCAGGCCGACTTCGGCGACGACGGCACGGAGGGCGGCGCCGACGGCGCCGCCGGGGCGCCCACCGGACGGCGGCGCGGCCGGCGGGCCGACGAGCAGACGGCGGACGCGGCGCCCGAGCCCACCGGGCCGGTGCCGCCCGCCAGGGCCATCGGAGCCGCCGCGGCGGGCGGCGGGAACGGTACGGGCCGCAGGCGCGGCCGGCCGAGCCCGGCCGAGGGCGCCGTGGTGGCGTCCGGCGAGGCCGGTCCCCCGGGACCCGCGGGGCTCGGACAGGTGCCGCCCGGCGGCGTACCGGTCGATCAGGGCGCGGCCGGCGGCGGACCGGGCGGGCGGCAGGTCCGTCCCGACGGCGGGCAGATGGCGTTGCCCGCCGGTCCCGGCGCGGGTCCGCGGAACGCGTACGGCCAGGGTGCGGGCGCTCCGGCGCTGCCCTCCGGGGCACGGCCCGTCGATCCGGCGGGCATGCCCCGGGGCGGGTCCGGACAGGTCCAGCAGGACGGACGGCGGGCGCGGCGGGCGTTGGCACCCGCGAACGAGCGGGGCGCCGCGGCGGACGCGGGCGGCGGTCCCCGGTCCGCCTTCGCGCTGCCTCCGGCGGAGGCGGACCGGGCCGTGCCCGGCGCTGCCACGCAGTACGCCCACGGCGGTCAGGGCCAGGCAGGCGAGGCGGCGGCCGGTCGGCCCGGCTTCCCCGGCGGGCACGGGCAGTCGGGCCCGGGCGGCGGTCCTCCCGGACCGTTCCCGAGGTCACTCCAGGGCGGCGGCCACGAGCCGGACGCACATGGGCGGGTCGGACGGGTCGGCCCCGACGGACACGGTCAGGCACCGCGCGCCGGCGGGTTCGCCGGAGGCGGGGCGCAGCGGCCGACCGCGCCGCACGACCCGGTCGCCGACGAGCACACCCCGCCCCAGCCCCACCCCACGGAACAGCCCACCGGTCGCCGCAGGGCCATGGGCGCGGGAGCGGGAGCGGGCGCGGCGGATTCGCGGACGGGTCCGGCCACAGGTCCGTCGACGGGTCCGGGCGGCCCAGGCGGTGCCGGTCATGGCATGCCCGGAGCCGGGATGCCTGACGGTCCCGCGATGCCGGGCGGTCCCGGGATGCCTGGTGGCGGACCGGGTGCGCCTGGTTCGCCTGAGGGAACCGAAGTACCCGGTGGACCCGGCGCACCTGGTGGACCCGCCGTACCTGGTGGACCCGCCGTACCCGGTGGACGCGGCGGTCCCGGTGGACGCGGCGGTCCCGGTGGACGCGGCGGTCCCGGTGCCGCCGCCGGTGCCCCCGTCTCCCCGCAGGGCGTACCGCCGCAGCCGGTGCCCGTGCCGGGTGGCGCGCCGCAGGGGCACCCCGGTCAGGGGGCCGGGGCGAACGCGCCCGCGCACCATGCCGCCCCCGGCTTCCCGAACGCGGAAGCCTCTCCGCAGGGCGTTCCCGGTGCGGGCACCCCGCCCGACGGGTTCCCCGCCCAGGGCGCGCCCGTCGGTGCCCCGGGCCATGCGCCGCAGGGGCAGTTCCCCCCGCCGCCGCAGGTCCCGCCCGCGCGGGCCGTCCCGCGTCAGGGTCAGGCCCCGTACCCCGGCGAGACCCACCCGGCGGGCACCGACGGTCAGGGCATCCCGGCGCAGGCCGGACCGCCCCAGCCGCCGCGGCCTCCGCATTCCCCGCAGGCACCCCAGCAGCTTCCGCAGAGGCGGACCGGGCAGACCGGGCAGCAGCCGGACGGGTCCGGGCAGCAGCCAGGGGTTCCGCACGGCGGTCCCGTTCCTCCGGCGCGCGCGGGCCGTCCCGGTCAGCCCGGTCAGCCTGCCCCGGCCGACCCGCACGGGCAGCCGCCGCACCACGCTCCGCCCGCCCGGCCCACCACGGCCTGGGGCGGTCCCGTGCCCGGTGGACCGCTGCCTCCGCAGCGGATGGCCGCGCAGGACGGACAGCCCCAGGGTGTCCACCCGGACGGCACCCCGTACGACCCGGACTCCACCCAGGGGCGGGCCTTCAGCGTGCGCACCCTCGGGCAGGGCGTACCCGTGGCACGGCCCGCCGGTGATGCGCAGGGCGGCTCCGGCGGCCAGGGCTCGCTCGGTGGGGGCGCCGGAGGTTCGGGGCGGCGGCGGAAGCTCGGCACCCGGCCGGACACCGGTCCCGAGCAGCCCGAACCGACGGCACGGCCGCTTCCCGTACCGCCGCAGCAGGCACCGGGGCGGCAGCCCGGGCCGGGGTCGTCGTCCCAGGCGCGGCTCGCAGCCGCGACGGCCGGGGCCGGCCGGTCGTACGCCATAGGGGCGCCGGACCAGGACGCCGACGAGGGGCCCGAGCCGCTGGACGGTCCGGGCGGGGCGGTGGAGGTCTCCGACCAGCCGCATCCCCGGCCGATGGACGACGAATTGCCGCCGGAGCCGCTGGACAATCCGCGTCGGCTGCTGGTGTGGCCCGCCCCGGACGTGAGCACCCAGCAGGCGTTGAGCGACCGTGGCTACCGTCCGGTGATCGTGCACTCGCGTGAGGAGGTCGACGCGCAGATCGCCGCCTTCCCGGCCGCGCTGTTCGTCGATCCGCTGACGGGACCGATCACCCGGACCGCGCTCCAGTCGCTGCGGACGGCCGCGGTCGCCGCCGAGGTGCCGGTCCTGGTCACGGCCGGGCTCGGTCAGGCGACACGGGAGGCCGCGTACGGCGCCGATCCGGCTGTGCTGCTCAAGGCCCTGGCGCCCCGGGACAGCGAGCAGCATCCGCCGCGCGTCCTCCTGATCGAGGAGCACCCCGAGATCGCGCTCGCGCTGACATCGACGCTGGAGCGGCGCGGTATGCAGGTCGCCCAGGCCGCCAACGACGCGGACGCGGTGGCCCTGGCCTCGCAGATGCGACCGAACCTCGTGGTGATGGATCTGATGCAGGTCCGGCGCCGACGCGCCGGGATCGTGGACTGGCTCCGGGCGAACGGCCAGTTGAACCGTACGCCGCTCGTCGTCTACACCGCCGCGGTCGACCGGACCGAACTGCCACGGCTCGCCGCCGGTGAGACCGTGCTGTTCCTCGCGGAACGGTCGACCAGCCCCGAGGTCCAGGACCGCATCGTGGATCTGCTCGCCCGGATCGGCACCAATTGAGTTTCACGTGAAACGCCCGGGTGGGTGTGTTTCACGTGAATCACACCCACCCGGGCGTACCGGACGGATGATTCACGTGAAACACGCGACCGTCGGGCCGGGTCAGAGCTGGGTGACGTCCAGACCGCCATCCGCGTACTGCTTGCGGATGACCTTCTTGTCGAACTTGCCGACGCTCGTCTTGGGCACCGCCGCGACCAGGCTCCATCGCTCCGGCAACTGCCACTTGGCGACCTTCCCCGCGAGGAAGACGCGGAGCGTCTCGAAGTCGGCGGTGGCGCCTTCGGCGAGGACGACCGTGGCGAGGGGACGCTCGCCCCACTTGTCGTCGGGAACGGCCACGACCGCGGCTTCGACCACCTCCGGGTGGGCCATCAGCGCGTTCTCCAGCTCCACGGAGGAGATCCACTCGCCGCCGGACTTGATGACGTCCTTGGCGCGGTCGGTGAGAGTGAGGAAGCCGTCGTGGCTGATGGTGCCGACATCGCCGGTCTTCAGCCAGCCGTCCTCGCTGAACTTGTCGGCCGGTCGCTGCGGCTCCCCGCCGGGCCCGCCGTAGTACGCGGCGGCTATCCAGGGGCCGCGGACCTCCAGTTCCCCGGCGGACGCGCCGTCCCAGGGCTGGGTCCTGCCGTCGGGCCCGCGGAGCCTCGCCTCGACACCGCTCGGGAACCGGCCCTGGGTGACGCGGTAGGCGAACTCCTCGTCGGTGCCGACCGCCGCGGCCGGGGGCCGTGCGGTGGTCCCGAGAGGGGAGGTCTCGGTCATGCCCCAGGCGTGGCAGACGCGCATACCGAGCGTGTCGAACGCCTCCATCAGCGCGGGCGGGCAGGCCGCGCCGCCGATGGTGACCTGGGCGAGGGAGGAGACGTCACGGGGGCGGGCGGTCAGCTCGGCGAGCAGGCCCTGCCAGATGGTGGGGACGGCCGCGGCATGGGTGGGGCGCTCGGACTCGATCATCTCGGCGAGCGGGCCGGGCTGGAGGAAGCGGTCCGGCATGAGCAGATTGATCCCGGTCATGAACGTCGCGTGGGGAAGACCCCAGGCGTTCACATGGAACTGGGGGACGACCACCAGGCTGGTGTCCGCGTCGGTCAGCCCCATCGACTGGGCCATGTTCATCTGCATCGAGTGCAGATAGACCGAACGATGGGAGTAGACGACCCCCTTGGGATCACCCGTGGTCCCCGAGGTGTAACACATCGCGGCGGCCTGCCGTTCGTCCAGCTCCGGCCAGTCGCAGTCGGCCGGTCTGCCGGCTATCAGCTCCTCGTACTCATGGACCCGCGGAGCGACACCCGCGAGGGCGGAGCGGTCGCCGGGGCCGGAGACGACGACATGCTCGACGGTCTTCAGATGCGGCAGCAGCGGTACGAGCAGGGGGAGCAGCGAACCGTTGACGATGATGACGCGGTCGGCGGCGTGGTTCGCGACCCAGACGAGCTGTTCCGGGGGGAGCCGGAGGTTCAGGGTGTGCAGGACCGCCCCCATGGACGGGACGGCGAAGTACGCCTCGACGTGTTCGGCGTTGTTCCACATGAGTGTCGCCACACGGTCGTCGTCCTGGACGCCGAGTTCGTCGCGCAGCGCGTGGGCCAGCTGAGCGGTCCGCTCCCCGACCTCGGCGAACGACCGCCGGTGCGGTTCGGCTTCCCCGGTCCAGGTGATCACCTGGGAGGAACCGTAGATCGTCGCCCCATGGCGAAGAATCCGGGAGATCAGGAGCGGTACATCCTGCATGGTGCTCAGCACGGGGGCCTCCGGAGTGGGTACGGCGGTGCGGTGCGGGTTCCAGCCTGCGGGCGTGGTGCGGAATGTGCGCGGTGCGGCTTCCGGCCTGCGGGGCATGGTGGGGATGTGCGCGGTGCGTGTCGCGATTCTGCGGCCGTACCGGGCGGTATGTCACTACCCGCCGGGACACTTGTCCGCCCGGTACGGCATCGGCCTCCCACGTACGCCCGAGGTACGACCCAGGTATGACCGCGGATCCGGGGGGAGCTGTTCGGGGCATGGGTGCGGGAGCGGGCCGGGGGGTACGGATGGGACGGCGACACGGGGTTCAGGGGCAGGCCGACGGCCCAGGAGCGCTCTTCGGACGGCGCGGTACCGGCTGCCGACCCCGGGCCGGGGTTCTCAGGGCTGTACCCCGAGGGGGCGTGCACCGGTCTCCACCTCCAGTAGGTGGGGGCACCACCGCTCCTACAACCTGAGGCGGACACGGCTTCGGGACCTGCGGCCGATCCGCTGAGGCGGGGGTCGAACCTAGCGTGTAGCCATGACCGCAACCATCGCGCCTATCTGCACCAGCGCATCGACACACGTGGCACCGATGACCACGGTTCACGCGGCCCCGACCCGGGTTCCGGGCGTGACACCGTCCGGCACCACGACCTCGGTCCCGGCCCAGGGCGGCTCGGCCCCCGCTCCGGCGACCCATCTGACGTACCCCTCCTTCGCCTCGTACGTCCGCGCCCGCGGGCCCGTTCTGCTGCGTACCGCCAGGTCGCTGACGGCGAACCCGAGCGACGCCGAGGACCTGCTCCAGACCGCCCTCACGAAGACGTATGTCGCGTGGGACCGGATCGTGGACCACCGTGCCCTCGACGGCTATGTACGCCGCGCCCTGGTGAACACGCGGACGTCGCAGTGGCGCAAGCGCAAGGTCGACGAGTTCGCCTGCGAGGAGCTGCCCGAGCCGGAGACCGTCCCGCTGAGCGACCCGGCGGAACAGCAGGCGCTGCGGGACGCGATGTGGCGCGCGATCATGAAGCTTCCGGCCCGCCAGCGGGCCATGGTCGTACTGCGGTACTACGAGGATCTGAGCGAGGCCCAGACCGCGGCGGTGCTCGGTGTGTCGATCGGGACGGTCAAGAGCGCGGTGTCCCGTGCGCTGGGCAAGCTGCGCGAGGACCCCGAGCTGATCGCGGCCTGACAGCCGACCGCCGCCGGTCCCCCGCCCGGCGCGGCCCGACAGCCGATGCCGCAGGTCCCGCCCCCGCCCGGCCCAGTTCGGCGCGCGGACCGGTCCCGTGCCGGACCGGATCCCGTCGCCCCGCCGGGTAGGCCCATGTCCGCTGTCAGCCGTCAGTTGTTCACGGGCTCGGCGGTTCGCCGCTGTCACGACCAGGGAACGGGCGTCGTTCGCACAACCGCCCTACGTACGCGCACCCGTGCCCGATGCACCGCCCCGGACGCAGAAACGTCTGTGCGGCGGTGCCGAAGCACCGCCGCACAGATGATCACGCCACCCATGGAGCCGCCGTCGTGAGGCGGACCCGACCTAGAAGCTCACCTCACCCCGGAACGGATTCATCGGGGCGGACCGCTCAGAAGAGGTCGACGAAGTTGACCGCCACGGACTTGTGGGACTGGTCGATCGCGGTGAAGGCGGAACCGTTCACCTGCGCGGTGCTGTTCAGGTTCGAGGCGCCGTCACCGACGGCCTGCTGCTGCGTGGTGGAGGAGTTGCCGAGGTTGTGGCCACCGACACCACCGCCGGAGATGGCCGCCACGGCGGCGTTCGATCCGTCGTTCGCGAAGGACCCGTTGTCGGCGACGGCCGTACCCGAGAAGAGGGCGGCGGCCAAGGGCAGAGCGGCGGCAGCGGCGACAACGCGGGCGGTACGGATACGTGCCATTTCCATGTCCTCCATAAGAAAAGTACGGGCCGGTGCGGGCACCGGAAAGTACGTCTGTACCCGGGCAGTTGGCCGGCTGCCGCAGGTGGATCACAACGTCGCGAGACCAGAGTTGCCCAGCGGATGCCCGGCGAACCAGGCGGGAAGCCCTGATTCCCTCGCAAGCGTGAGGACAAGTCGATAAACACCCTGAGGGGCTCAAACCCCTCGGAACGCCGACCTCTGCCCTGAAAACCCTTGGGACACAACAGACGAAGCGTTTCCGCACATTCTTGGAGAATCGTTACACCTCACCCCACCGCCACCTCGGCCCCGAACGTCCGTACGGAACACACGGGATCAGCGTGGATCGGCTGGGGATCAGCGCGGGATCAGCCTGAGACCACTCGGGATCAGCTCGGGATCAGCTCGGGATCAGGGCGGCGATCTCCCCGGCCGTCCAGTGCCCGGCCGCGCCCGGCGCCGCGGCCAGATAGCGGGCCACGGTGTCCGCATTCCACGCGCCGGTCTCCAGGAGTCCCGCGGCGAGATGCCGCAGATACGGGCCGGACGGCTTCGTCACCTCGACCTCGCGGGCACGCCACGGCGCCGTGAACGTCAGCACCGGGACATCGTCGAGGTACCCGGGGCAGACCAGGGTCTCGTAGCGGCCGGGCCCGAGCGCGGCCCGTCCCGTGGTCAGCACCTCGGTGAGATCGAGGTCCGTACCGGGCGGCCGGTACATCTCCTGGGCCGCCACATCGGAGAACTGCCCGGCCGTGACGAGATGGGCGCGCCCCCACAGCACGCCCTCGGCTTCCGGGTCGTGGAAGGCCCGGCCGCCGGTCCAGGTGGGCGAGAGGGTCGCGAAGTACAGCGCGCCCGGCAACAGCACCGGGACGGACCGCTCCGGCGGGCGGGGGTCACGGCACCCCGGACAACCGCGCGCGGCTCCCGGCGGCCGTCCGCCGGTGAGGTAGTACCGGAACCGCTCCATGTTCATGTTCGACCCGTACGACGCGTACCAGACCCGGGGGACGGACACGTCGGGACGGGCCGGACGCGCGGTCGGACGATGGGCGCGGCTCATGGTCACTCCCGGCACCGGCTACGCGCAAGGGGTGCCCCTGGTCCGGGACACCCCTTGTACGCGGCTACTTCTCTGACCTCTGCGGAGACGGTGGGATTTGAACCCACGGTGACATCGCTGCCACGACGGTTTTCAAGACCGCCTCCGAGATGAGTACAGATGGGGCTCTGACCAGGGTATTCCGCTGGAGCGCGCTACGGATGGCTCTTCCTGGCCCGTGTATGGCCCATGAGGGGCTGGCCCCGGCTCTCAGATGGGGTACGACTGAGCCATGCAGCTCTCCGAGTCAGAAGCCCGCCGGCGGTTCGCATCCGCACGCGTCCTCCGACTAGCGACCGCCGACGAAGAGGGGACGCCCCACGTGGTCCCAGCCACGTTCGCGGTACAGGGGGATGTCGTGGCCATCGCGGTGGATCAGAAGCCCAAGCGTCACCAGAATCTCCGGCGTCTGAGGAACATCACCGCGAACGACCATGTGAGTCTGCTCGTGGACGAGTATCACGACGACTGGACCCGGCTTTGGTGGGTGCGGGCCGACGGCTCGGGCCGAGTCTTGGAAGACGACAAGCGCAACGCGCCACTGGACTGGTTGGCAAGCAAGTATCCGCAGTACGCCGAGACCCGGCCCGACGGGCCAGTCATCGAGATCACGGTGACGCGCTGGTCAGGCTGGTCCTACACAACGTCCTGAGCCGGGGAATGGGCCAGGGCCGCAGTACGCTTACTTGGGTATTCAAGCCAGGGTAGGAGAAGCCCATGTCTGAGCAGACCCCCAAGCTCCCGCCCTTCCGGCAGTACGCCGACGCACTGCGTGACGACATCGGCCGGGAGGCACTGAAGGCTGGCGACAAGATCCCCTCAGAGAACCAGTTGGCCGAGCGGTTCAACACCACGCGCGCGACGATCCGGAAGGCCATCGCGCTGCTGCGCTCTGAGGGGCTGGTCGTCTCGCACCAGGGGAAGGGCGCCTTCGTCCGCCCGCGTCCGCAGGTGCGCATGCTGGGCGCCGGCGCCAACTACCGGGCCCGCCGGGCGACCGGCATGTCCAACTTCAACGCCGAGGCCGCGGCCCAGGGGCAGCGCGCCGTTCAGCACATCCGGGACGTGTCAGAAGTGCCGGCACCGCCAGAGATCGCCGAGCTGCTTGGAGTCGAGCGGGACACACCGGTCGTCGTACGGCGACGCCTGTTCACCGTGGACGAAGAGCCGATGCAGTTCGTTGACGGGTACTACTCGACGCAGCTCGCGAACGGTACTGCGATCGCAGTGCCGCGTCGCATTCGCGGTGGCGTGCACGCTGTCATCGAGGACCCCGACGGACCCATCAAACGCCGAGTCGCCCGGTTCGTTGAGGATCTGGACATCCGGATGCCAAGTCCCACCGAGGCCGACGACCTGCGCATCCCACCGGGCGTCCCGGTAGCTCGCGTTCTACGCACCGCGTACGACACCGATGGGCAACCGCTTGAGGTCCTGGACTCGCTGATCCCGTGCGACAGGCACATTTTTCGCTACGTGATCGAGGTCCCGGTATCAGCGTGATACGCCGCTGACCTAGGGCTTCACCACTCAGAAGACGAAGGACCACCCTCAACCCGGGGTGGTCCTTCGTCTTTCCATGCCCCGAGCTACTTGCATAACCAAGTTGAGGCTGACTACGGTACTTGCATAACCAAGTGGCGGAACCTTCGCCACCTGGTTCCGTGCGCCCGGAAGCCCTTCACAAGGGGGTCTAAGGAAGCGTCCGTTCGTTGAGAACTGAACAGCGTGTGATGAATGACGGGGTGGAAGTCCCCGTTCCTGTGGCGGCCGGGTAAGGGCCGTCGGCGGCACACCTTGCTCGTGTGACAGCTCTGGAGAACACCCGCGCGGATCATCCCTCCCTTGCGGGGAGGCCAACCGTGCATGGGTGCCACCTGCCACATGGCCGCCCTGCTGTCGCGTCAGAGCAGTGACGATGACGCCCCGGCCCCAGGGCCCGGGGCCCGCTGTCCGTGACAACGGCCGGCGGGTGAAGCCCTGTCCTGTCCGCTCGTTTCGAGAGGTTGGCAGATGACTCAGCGATGTACCGGGGCGCCCTCGTGCTGGACCGGCACGACCGGGTAGCCCACCGCGTCACCCCCTCACCTGCGGCCGTCCGGGAGTCCCCCGAACGGTGGCGGGCGGGTCCAGCACCGGTCGGTGCTGGCGGTTGCCTCCGTGGCCCGAACCCAGCGGGGTTCGGGCCACGTGCGGGGAGCTGAAGGCTCCAGAACAAGGCGGCCCCGGTCCGGTGTTCCAGCACCGGCCGGGGCCTTGACCACCTACCTGACACAAGCAGGGAGGCGATCCGGCATGGATCGTAGTCGTTTCGGCGCCCGGTGGGGCGTGTGCATGTATGAGGCCCGGACCTGTACCGCGTGCGGCGGTGCCCGCGGCGCGGTCGTCGTCACGGTGACCGGGGGTGTCCGGCGGGAGTCGTGGCGCCCGTGCCCGCCGTGCGGTGGGGCGGGGGTCCGGTGATGACCGAGGCCGAGCACGCCGAGCTGGCGCGCAAGCTCGCGGAGGCGAACAAGCGGTCGCAGGACGACGCCCGTGCACGGGGTGAGGGCTGATGGCCGCCACGTTCGCCGCTGTCTTCATCGCCCTGTACGTCGCCCACAGTGTGGGTGATCACTGGGTGCAGACCTCGCACCAGGCCGCGCACAAGGGCGCGGCGGGGTGGGCGGGCCGTCTGGCGGACGCCCGACACGTCGCCACCCTGACCGCCACGAAGGGCATCGTCCTGGCGCCGGTCGTCTGGCTGCTGGACCTGGACCTTTCGGTCCTCGGGCTGATGCTGGGGTTCGGGGTCGATGCGGTGACCCACTGGTGGGCCGACCGCCGCACCACCCTCGCCCGCCTGGCCGAGCTGACGGGGAAGGCCGAGTTCTACACCCTGGGCACCGGGGCTCACCCCGCGCACCCGGTCACCGCCCAGGGCGGACCGGCGGCGCATCTGGGGACCGGCGCCTACGCGCTCGACCAGTCCTGGCACCACGCGTGGCTGTTGATCGCCGCGCTGCTCATCACCACCGTCTGACCAACCCGTTCAAACGGCCGCGGCCCCGGTGTTCCAGCACCGGGGCCGCCTTTCGGGCCGTTCCACCTGAGAGGAATCACGACCCATGGCCACGGTACTGAAGATCGGCTCCGACGAGGGGCCGACGGCGTCCGAGCTGGACGCGATCGATGCCGAGATGCCGCTGATCCGGGCGGAGATCGACTACCTCGACGCGGTCATCAGCGTGCTGGACCGGGACCCGACCGAGGTGGACACGCGCCGTCTGCGGCGGGCCCGTCGCCGGGCGCTGGACGCCCGCCGCACCCTGGCCAACCGGACGATGGGACCGGGGGAAGCGGCATGAGCATGAGCACGCTGGCCGCGTTCGAGGCGGGGCGGGCCGCACTCGGGGTGCCGGACGGCTCGGCGGACGGCCGCTTCCAGAGCGACGGGCAGACGTGGGTGCTGACCGCGCGGGGCGAGTATGCGGGCGCCACGGTGGAGCTGACCGCCTACGCCGACACGGACCGTGTCGAGAGCCGTGGGGGTGGGTCGTGAACGCGCGGACGGTCGGTCCGGCGGTCGCCATGACGGCCGTGAGCATGGTCCTCACCCTGGCTGTGGTGGTGATGTGGCTGGGCGGGGCGATGCCGTGGCCGGTCGCCCTTGTCGTCGGTCTCGGTATCGACGGCGGATGGCTCGCCACCCTCGCCTACGAACGCCGCCTGGCCGCTCAAGGCGACCACAGCCATGCGGTGACCGCCACCGGCTGGGGTTTCGGGATGCTGGCGACGGGCGTGCTCGTGGCGCACGCGCTGGGTGAGGAGTCTCCCGGTGCGTGGCTGGCCGTCGCGTGGCTCCCCCTCGCCGCCAAGCTCCTGTGGATGATCCACGGGTTGTGGGAGCGGACCGCGCTCACCTCGTCCGCACTCGGAGCCATCCGGGGCATTCAGCAGGAAGCGCGCGACGAAGCGGCCGTGGCCCGCGCCCGGTTGCGGGCGGAGGCGGGCACCGAGGAGACCCGACTGACGGCCGTGACGCAGGCCGGTGCCCGCGTCGCCAAGGTTCAGGCCCGCACGGCCCGAACTCTGTCGCGTGCGTGGTCGGCACTGTCCGACACGCGGGACGGGGAGGACACGGGCAGGGCGCTGACCTGCGTGACGAGGGGCGTCACACCCGGCGTCACACCCGCCTGGACCCTCCCCGTCTGGGGACCCGTCGACCCCGTCCCCGCGCTGGAGGCTCCCGCGCTCACCAACGACCAGCTCGACCAGGTCGTTGACCAGATCCGTCACAGCGAGACCCCCGCCCTCTCCTACCGCGAGATGGCCGTCCGCTTCCGCGCCGCCGGGCACTCCGCCTCAGAGGTCCGGCTGCGGGCCGCCTGGAAGCGGGTGGCCGCGTGATGGGTGCTCTTCCCACCTACCCGTGGCGTCTGGCACCGGAGGGGCTGGCGACGCGCCGTCAGCTGAGGGCCATGGGCCTGCGCCCCGGCGGACAGGACGTCGCCGGGGAACTCCAGCGCCCCCGCCGTCGGCGGGGCCCGCTGGTCGCCCACCTGTACCGGGTCGACCTCGCCCTCCCGGTCCGGCCGATGACCTCCCGCCGGTGGGGCGCCCTCGCCCTGGCCATGCTCGCCCGCCGCACCTGCCCCGCCTGCGGACTCGACGCCGGATACGTCATCCCCCGCTCACTCGGCACCTGCGTGCCCTGCAACGACACCGACCGCTAGGAGACCGGCATGTTCGGAAAGAAGAAGGCCGCCGCCGCTGCTGCGGAGTGGAACCAGCGGGCCAAGGAGGCCGAGCGGAACGCGGACTGGGAGCGGGCCGATGCCACCGCCCGCGCGGAGGAGTGGGGCCGTCGGGCCCGCCTGTCCGCCGAGCGCGGTGTGACGGAGTCACAGGACCTCTCGATCCGCTACCGGGAGCACTACGTCCAGGTCGCCGCAGAGGCCGAGGCCCGGTCTCTCAACGCCAAGTACCGCCGCCGGGGCTGACCGGTTGCCCGATCCGACCGTCCCGTACGGGCGGTGAGAGGGCCCACTCCGCCACCCACCCCCAGGGGGAGCAGGGACAAGCCCCGGCCCGTCACTCATGGCCGCACCGTACGCGCGCATATCTGACCGACCACCGCACAGCCCCCGGGCGCTCGCTTTGGCCGGCCGCGCCCGGGGACTGCTGACACTCCCGAAGGGAGTACCACCAGCATGACCGACACGACGATCGCTCCGGTAGTGGCCCCGCAGGCCACCCCGGAAAGCCCGCCCCCGCAGACCCAGCAACCGCAACCCGCCCCCGCACCGGCCCCGTTGGCGCACACCCCGGGCGGCTGGCCAGTGCTGCCGCTGGCGGTGACCGGGGCGAATGCCACGACGACGCTGCTCGCCGCCGCCGCCCTGTCCGGTGGACCGGCCGCTCTCGCGGTGGCCACGACCGGCGCGGCCGTCCTCGGCGCGACCGTGGCCACCCGCACCCGCCGCAAGGCCACCACCCCCAAACCCCGCACCACCACCGCGTCCAAGACGCCCGCGCCGCCCGTGAAGGCGCCCCGGCCCGGTGGCGGCCGGGTACCGGCCCAGCCCCGCAAGACCAGCGCCGCAACGTCGGCCACGCCCCCCAGGCCGGGCAGCAGGTCCGCCGGGTCCGGTCCCAAGACCAGCGACCGCAAGACCAGTGTCCGCACCGGGCGCGGCAGGAGCACCGTCGGTGCCGGTCCGGCCGGGGCGGGCCGGGGCACCTCCCCGCTCCGTCCTTCCCGGGCCGGGGGACGCGGTGGGGCGGTTCGTCCGTCGTCCTCGGCTGCGGCCCGGACTCCGGCCGACGCCTCCCGCAGCACGCCCCGAAGTGGGGGCGGACGGTTGCGGGGGCGGTTGCGGCAGGTCCGGGCGGTGCGGGACGAGCAGCGGTCGGCGGCCGGGTCGCGGGCCGAGCGGCGTGCCGGGACGACCAAGGCCCGCCGGGCCGTCGCGGATGCCCGACGGGCGGCGAAGACCGACGCCCGCACCCGCAACGCGGCTTCCGGCACCGGCAAGGGCGTCGGCAAGGGGGCCGCAGGTCAGGCGGCAGGTCGGGTGCTGCGGCGGGCGGGCGGGGTCCGTTCCGCTGCGGTGGACCGCACACGGGCCGGGCGGGACCGCCGGATCGCCCGGCAGATCAGGGAGCGGCGGGCCGCGTTGCGGTCGGCGGTGGCCCGGCGGCGGACGCGCCGGGCGTTGCGGCGGTCGGCGGTGCGGTTCCGGGGGCGCCGTCTGCTAGCCGCGCTGCTGGCGGCGGTCCTCGGCATCGTCGGGATGATCACCACCCCGCTGGGCCGCAAGCTCGGCTGGCAGTGGCTCCAGCACCCCGGCCGGCGCCTGTACGCGCGGCTGCTCCGCACCGCCCTGGCCGAGCGCGCCGGGCGGGACGCGGCTGTCCTCGCCGCCGCCGAGGAAGCCGACAAGGACGAGAACGAAGACGAGGAAATCGGGGACCGGGCGGAGCGTCCGGCCGGTCCGGTACCCAGCACACCCACCGAGGGAGACGGCATGTCCGATTCCGGATTCAACTTCGAGGAGCACGCGGCGGAGATGGAGAACGCCGCGCAGCAGTACGACCCCGACTCCGCGATGGAGATCCTCGCCATGGTCGAGGCCCTGCCCGTCGCGCTGACGTCGGTGGCGAACGTGATGCGCATCCTCGCCGAGCGCTCCGACTCCGAGTTCCCGCTGGAGAAGGTCGTCGCGGACGGCTTCGACGCCATCTACGGGGCGCTGATGAGCACGGTCGCGGTCGCGGAGGACCTGGGGCCGCTGTTCCGGGAGGCCCACGAACAGGACATCGCCCGCCACGAGGACCCCCGCAACGGCCCGGAGGCCGAGAAAGGCTGGAACGTCTCATGACCGACACCACCGCACACACCGCCAAGCCCACCACCACCAGCAAGCCCAAGGCAGGCAAGGCGCCGAAGGCGGGCAGGGGGCCGGTGTGGGACTGGGCGGCCGGTCACGGACCGGTGACCGGTGCCCTGTCCGCCACCACCGGAGCGCTCGCCGTCGCCACCACAGGGGCCGCGACCGGTATGCCCCCGCACTGGGCACTGGCCGTCGGCGCCGCCGGGGCCGTCGGCCACACCGCCACCGGCCTGCGCGACCGGCTCGCGGCCCGCACCCTCGGGATGCGGGCCGCAGTCTGGCTGGCCGGCGCGGGCTGGACCGCCTGGGCCATGACCACCGGCCCCCTCACCTGGACCGCCCTCGGCACCCTCGCCACCCTCGGCGTCGGCATCGGCGCCGCCGCCCGCTCCACCCTCCTGCACGAGGAAGCCCGCGAGCTGGAGTCACTGGCCGCAGCCGACCGGCAGGTCGCCCGCGAACTGTCGGCGGAGCGCCGGGCGGTCGCCGCGGAATGGGTGGACCGGGTCCAGCGGGTTTGCGGGATCACCCTCACCGTCCTCGCGGTCGAGATGTGGCCCACCGGCACCGGCTTCACCATCGACGCCGAACTCCCCGCCGGCGGCATCACCTACGACCGGATCGCGAAGGAATCCACCCGCCTCTCCGCGGACGCCCGCCTCCCCCACGGCTGCACCGCCACCGCCACCCAGGGCACCCACCAGGGACGCGTCCTCATCGACGTCACCACCGTCAACGTGCTGGCCGGGGAGATCGAGTACCCCACCGACTACAGCCCTCTGTCGATCCACACCGGCCTGCCCTGGGGCGTCCGCACGGACGGCCGCGAGGTCCGTGCCTTCCTGCGCGAGCAGTGCGCCCTGATCGTGGGTCCGACAGGGTCGGGCAAGACGAACTTCGTCCACGATGTCCTCGCGTCGTTCGCCCGTGCCAGGGACATGCTGACGTGGGTCATCGACCTGAACGCGGGATCGGCCGGCCTCCCCTGGGTCCGCCCCGCCCTCAGCGCGAGCGGTGACGGGGAGCCGGTGCGGCCGGGGATCGACTGGCTCGCCGCCTCCTACGACGAGGCGATGCTGATGCTCGACGCGGCGGTCGCGGTCGGCAAGCACCGCAAGATCGCCTACCAGGACCTCATGGCCAAGGCGAACACCGACCTGCTGCCCATCTCCGAGCGGATTCCGCAGATCATGGTCGTGATCGACGAGGGAGCAGAAATCCTCGCCAGCAACGACCCGAAGATGCGCAAGCTCGCGGCGAAGATCCTGGAAGTCATCCGCCTCCTGCGCGCCATGGGCATCCGCACCGTCCTCACCGCCCTCGGCGCCACCGGCTCCGTCCTCGGCAACCTCATGATCCGCCGGGAGGCCAAGACCCGCGTCTGCCTGACCGGAGGCGAGGTCGAGGGCATGGACCTGTCCAAGGTCTTCCCCGGCACACGCGGCCTCAAGGTCACCCAGGCGCCGTACAAGGGCGCGGGATTCATGGGCACGCCGGAATCCCCGGCGGGACTGTTCAAAGCGTGGCGGATCAAGCCGAACCAGATCGCGGACATCGTCCACGCCACCTCCGTACTGCACCCGCGGCTGGACGACGTGTCGGCCAAGGCCGCAGGCACGGCCTACGCCCGGCGCTGGGACCCTAGCCGCACCGCATGGATGCACGACGGCACCACCACCCCCGGCACGGCCCCCGACCACCACCGGCCCACCGCCGGGCCGGGGCTCAACCTGTCCGCCCACCGCCGGACCGGGACACCGCACCCCGACGAGGACGCGACCGTCCAGGCGTTCATGGACCAGATCGAGCAGCAGTTCGGAACCGCCCCCGAACCTGCCCCGACCACACCCGACCAACCGCCCGCCGCAGGACTCAACCTGTCGGCGCTGCGGGACGAGCGGGAGCAGGGGCCCGCGTGGCTGCCCTCCGTGCTGGAGACGATCAAAGCGGGCGGAGCGGACGGGGTGAAGCCGTCCGCCATCGCGGAGCAGGCCGGCAAGGACCGCAAGACCGTGCGCGCAGCCCTTCAGGCCGCGGTCGAACGCGGCGAGCTGGTCTACCGGGACAACGGCCCGCACTCCGTCTACGTCCACCCCGACCACGCCTGAACGCCTCCACACAGCGCTACTGAGTACTGGGTAGTGGGGAACGCCCCACTACCCAGTAACGGCCCCCAGTGGGGCGCACATCGCCCCTGAACAGGCATCCCCCACTGGGGACCCCACTACCCACTACCCAGTAAGCCCCACTAGATCAGTCACCCAACGTCACCCCTCCACGGCCGACACCAGACCCCGCCGACCCACGAGCAGTAGCAAAAACCGAGGGCGGCCCCCTCTCGCCAAAGAAGCGGGGCCGCCCTCATCCAACCGCCCAACCAACTGAACAGTGGAGGTCTCCCAGCATGACACCTGCCCCCCGTCCCGCGCTGCTGTCCGCAGCACTCGACGCCGCTGAGCGCGGCTGGCCCGTGTTCCCTCTCCGCCCCGGAGACAAGCGGCCCACCGGCCATCCCGAACGCGACTGCCCCCACACCGGCCGGTGCGCGGCCGGGCACCGTACGCCCGAGCAGCGCGCGACCACGGACCCCGCGACGCTTCGCAACGCCTGGCAGACGGCCCCGTTCAACATCGGCATCGCCACCGGCCCGGCCCGCCTGGTCGTGGTCGACCTGGACCTGCCCAAGGACGCGCGGGACAGTCCGCCGCCGGAGTGGGCGGGATTCCCCGACGGGCTGGACGTGTTCGCCGCCGTGTGCGAGCGGGCCGGTCAGCGGATGCCGACCGAGACGTACACCGTGCGCACCCGACGCGGCGGGCTGCACCTGTACTTCAGCGCTCCCGAGGGAGAAGAGCTGCGTGGGAGCGCGGGACGAGTGGGGTGGAAGGTCGACACGCGTGCCTGGGGCGGGTACGTGGTCGGGGCCGGGAGCAGTGTGCGAGGACGGCGGTACGAAGTCGTGCACGACGCCCCACCCCTCCCCCTCCCCACGTGGCTCTGTGACCTCCTGGCACCGCCGCCCGCACCCCACCGAGTCCCCGCACCGCGTGTCCGTATCGGCAACGGCGCCCGGTACACCACCGCCGCCCTCAACGCCGAACTCGCGAAGGTCGCCGCGGCAGCGACCGGCACCCAGAACGTGACCCTCTACAACGCCGCGTACGCCCTGGGCCGGTTCGTCGCGGCAGGCACGCTCACGGAGCAGGAGGTCACCGACCGCCTCACCGATGCCGCCCCCACCGGCCTCGCGCCCACCCGGATCGCCACCAGCATCCGGGACGGCATCCGCCGCGCCACCACCACAGCAGGTGCAGCCGCATGACCGGTCAGCCCCCTGCCCCCGTGGGCGCCGAGGAAGTCGTCGCCGGAGGCGTCCTTTCTGCTGTTCGCCCGGACCCGCACCCGGACGACTCACCGTTGTGGGCCGGGTTCTCCACCCTCGAACCGCCTCCCGAGACGGAGCCGGGCGCGGAGGCGTGGGTGTGGGAAGACCCCGTTCCCCTGACCGGAACGCGGGTCCGTCCGCCCTTCCCTGTGCACGTGCTGCCGGGGTGGGTGCGGGACTTCGTGACCGCCGTTGCCGAGGAGACCCAGACCCCGGCGGACCTCGCCGGGTCCCTCGCCCTGGCCGTGCTCGCCACAGCGGCCGGCGGCCGGTCCGTGGTCCACGTCCGAGGCGCCTGGCGCGAACCCACGAACCTGTACACCGTGGTCGCGCTCCCGCCCGCCAACCGCAAGTCCGCCGTGTTCTCCCTGCTCACCAACCCGCTCTACGAAGCGGAGAAGCAGCTCAAGACCGCGATGAAGCCGGTCATCGTGGAGTCGGAGGTCACCGCGCGTCTGGCACGGGAAGCGGCCGACAGGGCCGCCGCCAAGGCCGCGTCGGCGGAGGCGGGCAAGCGTGACGAGCTTGTCGCCACGGCTGTGGGCCTGGCCCAGACAGCCGAAGCTCTCACCGTGCCCGTGGACCCGGTCCTCCTCGCGGACGACTCCACCCCCGAGACCGTCACCTCTCTCATGGCCGAGCAGGGCGGACGGCTCTCCGTCATGTCGGCTGAAGGCGGCATCTTCGACATCATCGCGGGCCGCTACTCCGGCGCCCCGAACATGGAGGTCTTCCTCAAAGGCCATGCCGGAGACCGGCTGAGGGTCAACCGGCAGACCCGCCGGGAGTACATCGACGCGCCCGCCCTGACCATCGGCCTGGCCGTGCAGCCCGAAGTGCTCCGCGAGATCGGCAAGGTGAAGGGGTTCGACGGGCGCGGCCTGCTGGCCCGCTTCCTGTACGCGCTCCCCGTATCGCGGGTTGGTGAGCGGAAGATCCTCACCGATCCCATCCCCGAACGGACAGCCGCCGCCTACGCGTCGAACGTCATCGACTTGACTCTGTCCCTGGCGGAGTGGACCGACCCGGCCGTCATCCAGCTCACCCCCGAAGCCGACGCGGCCCTGATCGCCTTCCAGGAACGGGTGGAACCCCAGCTCAAGACAAGGGGCGGGAAGCTGGGCCACATCGCCAACTGGGCCGGGAAGCTCGCCGGAGCGACCGCCCGGATGGCCGCACTGCTGCACCTCGCCGACCACCTTGGCAACGGCTACACCCGCCCCGTGACCGAAGCCACCATGGCCGCGGCCATCGAGCTGGGCGAGTACTACACCGCCCACGCCCTGGCCGTGTTCGACGTCATGGGCGCCGATCCCGTCATCGGCCGCGCTCGCAGCGTGCTGGACGCGCTCCGGGACCAGGCGTGGGACGACGTGAGCCGACGCGACCTCTTCACCGTTCTCTCCCGCACCGAGGTCCCCACCATCGCGGACCTCGAACCCGCCCTCGCCCTGCTGGAGGACCACGGCTACCTGCGGACCTACCAGCCCGAGCGCACCGGCAAGCGTGGCCGGCCACCCGCCCCCCGCATCCAGGCCCACCCTGGCATCAGGCACAGCGACCGCTGAGCACCCCGAATCACCCCGCACAAACCGCAGTATCCGCAGAAACCCCAGGCAAGCCGCTGACCTGCGACGGAACCCACCCGCATCGTCCGGTGGACCTCGCCGCACAATCCCGCGATATTCCGCACAAATCCCGGAAGCGCCCTCCGAGCTTCCTGTCCTCCGTCGGGCCGCTGAATATTGCGGAATATCGCGGGATTGTGCGAGCGACCCTGGTCACCACCCCACGCACCGCATCGCCGCAGGTCAACAGCCCTGAACGGGATTCTGCGGATATTGCTGTTTGTGCGACGTGCTCCCCACACCAACACGGCCCGGCCCGCATGAGGAGTCCCGCATGGCCAACCCCAAGATGCTCAAGCTCCCCGAAGTCCTCGACGAGATCGGCATGAGCCGTGCCGCGTTCTATCGGATGCGCGCCCGCGGCCAAGCCCCCCGCATCCGCAAGCTCCCGAACGGTCAGCTCAGGGTCCGCCGCAGCGATCTGGACGACTGGTGGGAGGCGTGCGAGGGAGACGCCGCAGCCTGACCACCGCCACCACCAAGGGGGCCCGCCACCGTGCGGGCCCTCTTCTCATGGGAGACCCATGCACACGTACGACGTAGAAATCTGGTCCATCAGGCAGCGAAAGGGCCGTCCGAAGCCCTACGAGCTGCGGTGGCGCGTAGGAACCCGCCCGCACTCGAAGAGCTTCAAGGTCCACGCTCAGGCCGACGGCCGTCGCAGCGAACTGATGTCGGCTCTGCGCAACCGCCAGCAGTTCGACGTGGACACCGGCTTGCCGGTGGACGAGCTCGCCGCCCTCACTGAGCCGACCTGGTACGAGCACGCGCTGGCCTACGTCCTCATGAAGTGGCCGCGGGCCGCCGCCAAGCATCGCGCGGGCATCGCTGAAGCCCTGGCAGTCGTTTCCCCCGTCTTGGTCACCACCACTCGGGGAGCCCCGGACCGCAAGGTTCTGCGGAGCGCGCTCTACGGATGGGCGTTTCGGGCGGTCGCAACCGCTGACGGATCGGTCGTCTCCCGCTTCGCCCATGAAGACCCACCGCAGGAGATCGCCGCTGCCCTGGCCTGGCTGGCGCAGAACTCCATGAAGCTGTCGACGGCCGGGAAGCCTGAGCACATGAGGGCAGCACTCGCCGCGCTGTCCCTCAAGCTGGACGGCAAGGCCGCCGCTGACAACACCGTGAACCGCAAGGTCATGGCGCTGAGCAACTGTCTCCGGTACGCGGTGGAGAAGGGGCACTACCCCCGGAACCCCCTGCTGGGGATCGACTGGACGCCGCCCAAGACGGACGACGAAGTCGACTTCCGGTACGTCCCTGGGCCGTCGCAAGCCCGTGCGCTGATCAACGGCGTAAAGGAACAGGGTGTACGGGGTGAGCACCTGGCCGCGTTCTTCGGCTGCATCTACTACGCGGGGATGCGGCCGGCCGAAGTCTCCGCGCTCAAGGACACGGACTATGTACTCCCGCCCGAGGAGGACCCGGACGCGTGGGGCGAGCTACTGCTGGAGGAAAGCCGCCCGGAGGTCGGCGCCGGGTGGACGGACGACGGCACGTCATACGAGACGCGCGGCCTGAAGCGACGGGCCCGCCGTGCCACCCGCCCGGTGCCCGCTCCCCCGGTCCTCGTGCGGATGCTGCGGGAGCACTGTGCCCAGTACGGCACAGCGCCGGACGGCAGGCTCTTCCGGGCCGCCGAGGGCGGCCGGGTGCGGTCCACGGAGTACTGCGGCCTGTGGGCCACCGCTCGCAAGGAGGCTCTTGGCCCGAGGGACGCGAAAACACCCCTGGCGGAGGTTCCCTACTCCTTGCGGCACGCGGGAGTCTCGCTGTGGATCAAAGCGGGGGTCGACCCGGTGGAGGTCGCCCGTCGGGCCGGGCACAGCGTCGCCGTGCTGTTCCGCTTCTACGCCAAGATCCTGCGCGGAGGGCAAGAGCATGCCAACAGCCTGATCGGCGCCCAGTTGGACGGCGAGTAGGTCGCGAATCCTGGCCCGCCCCTGGCCCGTACACCCTGGTCAAGGGCGGGATACGGGCGACTCAGGGTGAGACACCCCGGGCACGGGGAAGGGGTGCCCCGGAACCGGGGCACCCCTTCTCACCAGCTACTTCTCTGACCTCTGCGGAGACGGTGGGATTTGAACCCACGGTGACATCGCTGCCACGACGGTTTTCAAGACCGTTCCCTTCGGCCGCTCGGGCACGTCTCCCCGTGCCGCCCGGCGGGGGCGGCGCGGGGACAAGAGTAACGGGTCAGCCGCTGTCGCCCTTGCGCTCACCCAGGACGAGGTTCGCCGTGCGCTCCTTGCCGTCGCGCTCGTAGGTGATTTTGACCGAGTCGCCGGGCTGGTGGGTCCAGATCTCACCGATCAGGGTGGGGCCGCTGTCGATCACCGTGTCGTCCAGCTTGGTGATGACGTCGCCGGGCTGGAGGCCCGCCTTGGCCGCCGGACCGTTCGGGGAGACCGGGTCCGAACCGCCCGCGCCCTCCTGAGTGATGGTGGCGCCGCCGCCGCTCTCCTGGAGGGAGACCGAGGCGCCGATGACCGCGTACACCGGCTGGCCGGTCCTGATGAGCGTCTGGGCGACCTCGGTGGCCTGGTTGACGGGGATGGCGAAGCCGAGGCCGATGGAGCCCGCCTGGCCCGCGCCGCCGAGGCCGCTGCCCGCGGACTGGATCGCGGAGTTGACGCCGATGACCGCACCGCGCGCGTCCAGCAGCGGACCGCCGGAGTTGCCCGGGTTGATCGACGCGTCGGTCTGGAGGGCGCTCATGTACGACGCCTTGCTGTTGCCGCCGTCGCTGGAGGCCACCGGGCGGTCCTTGGCGCTGACGATGCCCGTGGTGACCGTGTTGGACAGGCCGAAGGGCGCGCCGATGGCGATGGTGGAGTCGCCCACGGCGACCTTGTCGGAGTTGCCGAGCGGCAGCGGCTTCAGGTCCGAGGGCGCGTTCTTCATCTTGAGGACGGCCACGTCGTACCCCTGGGCGCGGCCGATCACCTCGGCGTCGTACTTCTTGCCGTTGGAGAAGGTCACCGAGAGCTGACCGCCCTCGGCCGCGGACGCCACCACATGGTTGTTGGTGAGGATGTGGCCCTGCTTGTCGTAGATGAAGCCGGTGCCCGTGCCGCCCTCGCCACCGCCGCCCTTGGCGTCGATCGTGACGACGCTGGGCAGCGCGGTGGCGGCGATGTTCGACACGGTGCCCGGATCACGCTTCAGGTCCGCGGGGGTGTCGGACGCGGAGACCGTCGTCGAGTCCACGGACTCGTCGTTGCGCTCGGCCGCCCAGTAGCCGACCCCGCCGCCGAGGGCGCCGGCGAAGAGCGCCGCGGCGGTCACGGCCGCCAGCAGACCGCCGCGGCGACCGCCGCGCGGCTTGTGCTCCGCCGACTCGTACGCCGCTCCCCAGCCACCCGCTCCGCCGGCGTCCGCGTAGGTGGGGACCGCCGGAGGGGGCGGCGGGGGCCAGGCGCCGACGGGCGGCGGTACGGCGGCGTGCGGCGCCGCGTACGGGTCGCCGCCGGGCGGGGCGAGGCCCGGGGCGGGCGCGGGGGCGCCCTGGGTGTGCTCGTGGGCGCCGGGTGTACCGGGTGCGCCGCTGGTCGCCAGCACCGCGGCCCGTCGCTCCGGCGCTTCCTGGTATCCGCCGGGGGCGCTGTCCTGAGGGACGGCTCCCGGGTGGGGCGCGTCGGCGTACGGGTCCGCCCGGTACGCGCCCGGCGGAGGCGTCTCCTCCGCCCCGCGCGCGGGGGGCGTGTCGGGCCGGGGCGGAAGGGTCTCGCCCTGTGCCGGTCCGGCCGCCTGGCTGTGGGGCGCTGGAGCGGGGGAGCCCGATGGCGGCACGGGAGGTGCGGACGGGGCCGGGGGTACCGGGTTGCCCTCGTTCTCGGTGCTCACAGCTGCTCTCTCCTCGGTCCACGCCTCGGTCGGCGGTCTGGTCCCGCGCCTGGTGACCCACGACCGGTGACGGTCGCGTACGGTCCGCGGTCGACGCGGTGTCCTGACAGCTTTTCCCATGGGCCGTCAGGGCACCATAAGCCGATCCTGTGCGTACGATGACATTCTTTATGCCGGACATTACGGACTGGCCGTCGGACGTCCCCCAGGCGGACGAGACGACGTCCTCCACGGACACCTTCCCCGCTCCGGTGGCACCATGACTCGGTGACCCACGCACGGCAGCACGAGACCCGACGCCCCATCCAGGTAGTGGCCCACCGGGGCGCCTCCGAGGACGAGCCGGAGCACACCCTGGCCGCGTACCGGAAAGCCATCGAGGACGGCGCCGACGCGCTGGAGTGCGATGTCCGCCTCACGGCGGACGGCCACCTCGTGTGCGTCCACGACCGCCGGGTCAACCGTACGTCGAACGGCCGCGGAGCGGTCTCCGCCCTCGAACTCGCCGATCTCGCCGCCCTCGACTTCGGCTCCTGGAAGCGCAGCTCGGCGGGCCAGGAGGGCCCCGGCTGGGAGGAGAGCCCGGACTGGGAGGCGAACCCGGACCGCCCCGGCGCCACCGGGCCGGGGACCGCCTCCGTCCTCACCCTGGAGCGGCTGCTGGAACTGGTCACGGACGCCGGACGCCGGGTGGAGCTGGCCATCGAGACCAAGCACCCCACCCGCTGGGCCGGTCAGGTCGAGGAGCGGCTGCTGGCGCAGCTGGGACGGTTCGGACTCGACGCCCCGCGCGCGGGGGACGACTCCCCGGTCCGGATCATGAGCTTCTCGGCCCGCTCGCTGCACCGGGTCCGGGCCGCCGCTCCCGCGCTGCCGACGGTGTACCTCGCGCAGTTCCTGACCCCGCGCATACGGGACGGACGTCTTCCCAGGGAGGTGCGGATCGCGGGACCCTCGATCCGCATCCTGCGCAACCACCCGGGTGCCGTGGCGAAGCTCCGGGGCGCGGGCCACCAGGTGCACGTCTGGACCGTGAACGAGCCCGAGGACGTGGAACTCTGCGTCGGTCTCGGGGTCGACGCGATCATCACGAACCGGCCCAAGCAGGTGCTCGCACAGCTCGGCCGGAGCTGATTCCCGTCACGGGGTGTGCCCCGGCGCGTTCACTGCGTGTCCGATCTCCACGAGTGCGTCACAGGAGTCCCGCGGACCGGTTTCCGGTCCAGTCCATTGGGGCATCCAAACGGTGGCGTGGGGCGAAGGAGGTCTCGGGGGTGGCATTTGTGGTGGCACAAGAAGTGCCCACGTCTTCGAGCATGGCCGTACCCCATGGCCCTGCGGGCGTGGGAATGGCGAGGCGCCGGATGCGGGGGCAGTTGCGGGGCGGCGGAGTACCCGAGCAGGTGGTGGACGATGCCGTCCTGATCCTGTCGGAACTGCTCAGCAACGCGTGCAGGCACGGTCGGCCGCTGGGCGACGCCCTCGCGGGCGACGGCGATGTCCGGGCCGCGTGGCGGGTGGACCCGTCCGGGCGGCTGACGGTCGAGGTGACGGACGGCGGTGGTCCGACCCGTCCGGTTCCGGCGACGCCCTCGGTCACCGCGCACGGCGGCCGTGGGCTCAACATCATCACCGCCCTGGCGGACGACTGGGGCGTACGGGACGACGCACGCGGTGAGATGACCGTCTGGGTCGTGGTCCGCGACCATCAGGACGATCGTCCCGATGTCCCGGACCGTCGCGGTGATTTCGCTACGCGCGTCACATCACCGCAGGTCACGGCGATCCCCGAGTTGGACTTCGGTGGCGCCGTCGACGAGCACGCATGAGCGGGCGGGATCAGACGGCCCGGCCGTCCGGACCCCCGGCCGAGCCCTGAGGACCGTCCGCCGCATCCCCGCGCGGTGGCCCGCCGGAGGCCCGTCGCCTCCGGAATCGCCGGGTCCGCCGGGTCCACCGGGCGCGCAAGATCCGCCAGGTCCGCCAGATCCACCGGGTCCGCACAGCCTCGGTGGGTCGGTGGAACGGTGCGCGCCGTAGGACATACAGGACATGACACGTAGGGCATGACACGCACGGGATGGCCGCGAACGCGCCGCTTCGCGTTCGCACGCCGTCCCGGCGGCACCCTCCGTACGTCGCTACGTATGCCGCTCCGTATGCCGCTCCGTATGCCGCTCCGTATGCCGCGACTCCCGCGTGCCGTCCGGTGATGCCCGTTATGCCGCCCCGGTGCGCCCGCGGGCCCGTACGGCAGCCGCAAGCGTCACGCCCGATCGGGCGTGTATCGCGCGCTCCGCGAACGTCCGACGCGATCGGTCTACGCGCGCTGCGCGGTCCACCGGTCCCCCGCGCGCGTACCCCCGCTACGCCAGTCGCGGCCGTACCGTCCACCCCGCGCCGTAACGGTCCGCACGGTGGAACGCCCGGTCGGGGGTGGCGTCCGCCCCTGCGGAGGGACGCACTCCATGTCCCGGCGGACCGTCCTGGCGCGGGCCCGGGTCAGGGGCGGGCCGTCACTGTCAGTGGGAGCGGATAGGGTCGACGCACACCAGACCAGCCCTGAGCGGGAGACACGCACGATGGCCAAGAAGCGCCCCCAGACCAAGGCCAAGCCGCGATCCGCCGGTGCCGGCGACAGGGAGATCCCGGTCGTAGGTGCCCGCGAGCCCTGCCCGTGCGGATCGGGCCGGCGCTACAAGGCGTGCCACGGCCGCGAAGCGTCCCACGCGGCGACCGAGCTGGTGCAGCGGCCCTTCGAGGGGCTGCCCGGCGAGGCGGACTGGGTGGCGCTGCGCGAGCTGGTCCCGGCCGCCACGGTGGAGTTGACGCTCAAGGGCGGGCTCCCCGAGGGCGTCCCCTCGGTCACCCTCGCCACGGTCCTGCCGATGGCGTGGCCCGCGCTGCGCCGTGACGACGGCTCGGTCCTCCTCGGTGTGCAGAACGACACCTCCTCGGGTGACCTCAGCCGGGACCTCGCGGACACCCTCCAGCGTGCGCTCGACGTCGCGCCGGGCACTCCCGTGCAGGGCCGCCGGGTCCCCGTCGACGGGCCGCGCCTCCAGGACCTGATCGCGGCGGACAGCGCCTTCGAGCCGGTCGTGCACCCGGGCTTCGAGTTCTGGGTGCAGGACGCGGGGAACGCCACCGCGGAGGTCACCGCGTCCCTGGAGCGGGCCAACGAGGCCGCGATCCCCACGGTGAAGCTCACCGGTGTGGACGCCGCGTACTGGTGCGAGACCCCGGACAAGAACCATCTGCGCTGGGTCATGCCGTACGGCGAGGACGAGCTGCTCGACGCGCTCGCGCGGCTGCACGCCGCCGGGACCTCGTCGCTCGGCGCGGACACCCGCCTGGTCGGTTCGTTCCGGGCGCACGGGCTGACCGTGCCGGTCTGGGACCTGCCCACGGGCGCCACCGCCGAGGATGTCGAGAAGCCCGCCGCGGCGTTCGCCGAGCGTCTGACCGCCGCGCTCGCGGTGGACACGCCGCTCACCCCGGAGGAGCGCCGCGCGCGCGGAGGGCTCACCAACCGTCAGATCACCCTGAGCTGATCCCCTGATCCCCTGAACCGCTGAAACTGCTGGACCGCTGAACCGGGCCGCAGGGGACCGGGTCCCGTGGACCGGGCCCGTGCGACCGGGGCCGACCGCGCCCGTGCGCCCGGGGCCGGAGGGCACCGGGTGCGGTGGGCCGGGTCCGGTGGGCCGGGGCTCCGCAGAGGTCCGACCTTCCGGGCCCGCGCCACGGTCCCGTCGGCCCCCCGCCCCGGTCCGCACCGCGCCGCCCGCCGCGCCCGGATCGCCTCCGGACGCCCGCGCGGGCGCAAGGCTCCGGCCAACCTCGGGCGGGCCGGACCGCGGTCGGACGGCCGCGGAGGAACCGTCCGATGCCGCCCCTTCCGGGCCCGTCGGCATACCCCCAGCTCCGGTGGACGGCACACCGCGCAAGGCCGATCGGGTACGGCCCGCAGCAGCGCTGTCGCCGGTCCGGGCGGTCGCCACGAACTGACCGGCCGGTCAGCAAGGAGGGCGGGTGACTCCGGTCACAACTGCCCGCGTGGAAGCCTGAATCGCTGTCCGAATAGGCGAGATCGAATTTGCTAACCGCCGATCTCTTGTTACCGTTCTGGTAGCCCGGTTGCTGGTGCATCCCCCGTCGCCAGCAACCGGGCGCTTCCATGTCCGCGGTCCCGCGCCCCGCGCGCCGGGCGATTCCCAACGCCGACCAGGACTTTCAACTCCCTTGCCGGACAGCGCAGTTCTCGCGCGTCCCCACCGCACTCCGCCCTCGCCCCGCACATGGGCCGGGCGGGCCGCACCTCCGGGACCGACCCGCGCCGGCCGACGATCGTCCAGCCGCACCCGGGTCCCGCTACACCGTCGTGCCGCCGCACCCCCGCCATGCCTGCGCCCCCGCCACACCCTCGTACCGCCGCACCTCCGTACCGCCCCGGTCCCGGTGGACCCCGTCCCGCTACGCCCTCGTCCCGCTGCCCGAGCGCAGCAGCAGCGGGCCGCCGTGGGGACCGTGCGCGGTACCGGGCGCCGCCGCGAACTCCGCGACCGCCGCGTACCCGCCGGGGCCGCCGGACGTGGGTTCCCTCGGGGTCTCGCACACCCCGGGCTCATCGGCCGCGCCCACCGGGCACCGGGTCCGCAGGGTCTGCGCGCGGGGTGCCATCAGGGTGAGGACGGCCGTCAGTTTCGCCCCGGACGCGTTGCGGTAGTAGGTGCGCGCCCAGGTGTCGCCGTCATGGGCGAGGACACAGGTCTGGGCCTCCAGACCGTCGGGGGAGGAGAGTTCGGGGCCGCACCGGGCCCTCGGACGGGCGTCCGGCGGCGGGGTGCGGTGCCCTGGGGAATCGGCCATATCCGGGTGGCCGGGCTCCGGGCGGGGGTTCCCGGCCAACGCCGGGCCGTCCGGACCGGCCGGCGCACCCGGGCCGCCGGACACGGCGGACCCGCCGGGAGCGGTCGTGACCCCGGTCCGCGTGGGGGAGTCGTCCGAGCTCCAGGGCCGGGCGTGCGCCCCCGGGCGCGCACGGGCATCCGCGGCCACGCCCGTCACCCGGGAGGCGGCAAGACTCCCGCGTTCCGTGGCGGAGGAACCCCCCGGCGCTGCGGCGGCCCCCGCTCCCACGGAGCCCGCCTCGCCGTTCGTACCGTCCAGCAGTCCGCGGACGGGTCCCGCCGACGCCACCGCGAACGGCAGCACGGCGGCGAGCGCCACGACACCCATGAGCATGACCAGGCGGGAGTTCATGGCCCGAAGATAGACCCCGGGCGGCCGCCGCCGGCGCTCACGCGCGCCTACGCGCCTACATCTCCGGCGCGCTCACACCCGTACGAGTGAGCGCGTCGACCACACCGTCCACCACGGCCTCCACACCGGGCACCCACGGGGTCGCGGAGCCGGGCAGCGGCGCGCGTTCCCAGCGGATCTGGCCGGCGCCGGTCACCGACGGCGGCAGGGCGATGTAGCCGCCCTCGCCGTGGAACCGGAGCGAGCCGGGTACGTGGTCCTTCGCGTAGAGCAGCTCGCCCAGTTGTTCCAGGGAGTACGGGGCGACGAGCAGCGCCCAGCGGTCCGGGGTCGCGATGACCGGACCGAGGCGCATCCCCGCGAGGTCGAGTGCCGCGAGGGCACGGGCTCCCGCGGGGGCGGGCAGGCTGACCGCGCACGGCGCGTCGCCGCCCGTGGCCAGGATGACGGGTGCGCCGGGCCGGTTGGTCCACCACCAGCGCACCATGCGCTCGTCGGTGGTGGCGGCCAGCAGGCCCGGATCGAAGGGGTGCGCGCCGGGTACCACGCAGTCGGGGTCGGAGCAGGAACAGCCGGCATCGCGCGGCCGAGTCCCCACCCCCGGGAGTACGGGCCACTGCCACTGGGTCGCGAAGGTCAGGGCCGCACCGAGGATCTCGGGCCGTCCGTCGTTCCGCCTGGACAGGAGCCCGCGTCGCCTTCCGAGGATCTCGCGCATGAGCGCTCGTTCCTTTCCTTGAACGCCGAAGACCACATCACAGCATGTATCGATCAGTTCACCGTGCGTACGAAGCGGCTGTTCACCGTGCACTCGTACTGGCGCGCCGGACGTCCCCGCGGTGGGCATGATGATCCCTGGGCCGGGCGTTGGCTGCGTCCGTATTGCGTCTATCAAAAGCATGGCCGTGGCGTGGGGTGGCGGCGCTCGGCGTTTCGCCGTCCCGCGTCGTACTCGCCGCCTGAGCCACGGAGGATGGGGCACGGTCACTGAAGGTTATGACGCCCGGTTCCGCCGCCAGGTTCCGGGACGCTCCCGGCCGCTCCTGGCCTTCACCGATTACGTACCCATCAAGACCGCTATGACGCTCCGTCGAACAATGCCAGTCGACCGCAATATGCCGTTACCAAGGTCGGTTTTTGGCCAACTTGCCTGACACCTAATACCGATGGGACACCAGGCATCCCGGCAGGACAATGCTGGACATCCCCTTCCCAGTGCGTGTAGATGTGGAGACATTGCTGGCGGCGCAGAATGACAGGGGGTTTGCGATGCTATTGAGCAATACGCACCGGCCCGGGAGTCGGACACCATGACAACCCCGCATCCGCCGAAAGTGGCCGGAATCGATTCCGCGGTCCCCGCGCCCGCACAAACTGTCGCGCCGGTCGCCGCGCCAGTACCCCCGGGAACCGGGCCGTCCGCCGCCGAACCGGGCGCCGGAGCCCCGGGCGACGGACATCCTCAAGCCGGGGTCCCGCCCGCCTCTGCGGTCCTCCAGGACCGGCTCGCGGGGTGGGTCTCGGACCTCACCACGCTGCACGAACTCACCGAACGGCTGACCCGCACCGGGAGCATCGACGACGCGCTCCAGGAGATCCTGCGCGCCGGAGGCGCCCTGGTGGGGGCGCGACGCGGACTCGTCGTCCTGGAACCGGCCGACGGACTCGGGCCCGACACCATGGTCGGACTGGGCCTCGCACGCGCCGATCTAGGCCATATCGAGACAGTGCCGCGCGACTCCACCTCGTACGGCAGGCTCCTCGACGCCCCGGACGGCGAGCGCGAGATCGCGCAGCCCGACCTCCGCGCGGACGACGCCCTCGACCCTCGCCACCGCGAGGTCGCCGACCGGCTCGGGTACGCGGCCAGTTACGCACTGCCACTGGCCGCCGGATCGGCGGGCAGGCTCGGCGCGGCGGTCTGGCTCTACGACGAACCCGCCGAACCGGTCGAACGCCAGCGGCATCTGGTCGGCCTCTACATCCGCCAGGCGGGCGAACAGCTCGGCCGGCTGCTCGATCTGGAGCGCGTCCGGGCGGCGGCCACGACCCTCACCGGGGAGCTGCTGCCCGGCCGGCTGGCCCGGGTGCCCGGGATGCGGCTCGCCGTACGGCACCACAGCGGGCCGCGCGGCGGCGGCGACTGGTTCGACGCGCTGCCGCTGCCGGAAGGGGCGCTCGGACTGTCGGTCGGCTCGGTCGGCGGCGCGGGTCCCAGCGCGGTCGCCGCGATGGGACGCCTGCGGGCCTCGCTGCGCGCGTACGCGGTGATGGAGGGCGAGGACCCGGTGGCGGTTCTGTCCGATCTGGAACTGCTGCTGCGGCTGACCGAACCGGCGCGCAGCGCCACCGCGCTGTTCGCGTACTGCGAGCCCGCCGCACGGAAGATCACACTGGCCGGGGCGGGACACTGCCCGCCGCTGATCGTCGGCGAGCGGCGCACCGAGTACGTGGAGACCTCGCTGTCGGCGCCGCTCGGGATGCTGGCGTGCTGGGAGGCACCGAGCGTGGAGCTGCGCCCGGAGCCCGGAGAAACGGTGCTGCTGTTCACGGACGGCCTGCTCCAGCGCACCGGGGACCCGATGGACCGCGCCTTCACACGGCTGCACGCGGCGGCGGCGAGTGTGCCCGCGCGGCTGCGGGACTCGCCGGAGGCCGTCGCCGACCATGTGGTGCGGGCGATGCTGCCGGACGGCGCGGACGATCCGTCCAGCGACGAGGACGTGGTCCTGCTGGCGGCGCGCTTCGAGTAGCCCGAGTAGTCCGAGTAGCCGGAGCAGTTCGAACCGGGCGGGGCGCTTCGGGCAGCGGGCGGGGGGCTTCGGGGCGGTGAGCGGGGGCTTCGGGCTGCGCGCGGGGGTCGGGCGGGCGGGTTCGCCTGTCCCGTGCGGGGCGCCCTCGCTCGCGCCCGCGGGTTCTTGCCGGTGGGCGTACGGGTTCCTGTGCGGGTCGTTCGTGGTGCGGGGCCGGGGGGCGTACGGGTTCCTGTGCGGGTCGTTCGTGGTTCGGGGCCGGGGGCGTCACGCGTTGGGCGCGGTACGGGGCGTCACGCGTTGGGCGTAATAAAGGGGAGAAGGGGCACCGGGGTGGCGGGCCGTACGGTCCGGTGCGGCGCGGGTTCGATCACCCAGGGCGAGGCCCGGTACGCCCAGCGTGTACATGGCACCCACAGGAACCCACCACTTCCGGCCAGGGCACCCTTCCGTACGACCGTACGATGGAGGGGGTCCAAAGCCGTATCCAAGGAGGAAGACCGTGTCGGAGGAGCTCGCCCCGGAGACCGCAGCAAGGCTGGCAGATCCGGAGAACCCGGAGAACCAGGCCATCGCGGACGCTTCGGAGGGCGCCGAGGAGGAAGAGCCGGTCAAGCAGCGCAAGAACGGGCTGTACCCCGGCGTGTCCGATGAGCTGGCCGAAAGCATGCGGTCCGGCTGGGCGGACACGGAAAGGCACGATCTCGCCCCCGTCGCACAGGCCGCCGAGACCGCGGCACGCCGTGCGGCACTGTCCGCCCGCTTCCCCGGCGAGCGGCTGGTCGTTCCCGCGGGCAACCTGAAGACCCGCTCGAACGACACGGAGTACCCGTTCCGCTCGTCCGTCGAGTACGCGTACCTCACCGGCAACCAGACCGAGGACGGCGTGCTCGTCCTGGAGCCGACCGCGACCGGGCATGACGCGACGATCTATCTGCTGCCCCGGTCCAACCGGGACAACGGCGAGTTCTGGCTCGACGGCCAGGGGGAGCTGTGGGTCGGCCGCCGCACCTCCCTCACCGAGGCCGGGAAGCTGTACGGCATCCCCGCCGCCGACGTCCGCACCCTGCCGGACGCGCTGCGCGCGGCCACCGGCCCGGTCCGGGTCGTCCGCGGCTTCGACGCCGCGATCGAGGCCGCCCTGACGGACAAGGTGACCGGCGAGCGCGACGAGGAGCTGCGTGTCTTCCTCTCGGAGGCGCGGCTGGTCAAGGACGCGTTCGAGATCGGTGAGCTCCAGAAGGCCGTCGACTCCACGGTCCGCGGCTTCGAGGACGTGGTGAAGGTCCTCGACAAGGCGCAGGCCACCAGCGAGCGCTACATCGAGGGCACGTTCTTCCTGCGGGCCCGCGTCGAGGGCAACGACATCGGCTACGGCTCGATCTGCGCCTCCGGCGCCCACGCGACCACGCTGCACTGGGTCCGCAACGACGGCCCCGTCCGCTCGGGCGACCTGCTGCTGCTGGACGCCGGGGTCGAGACCCACACCCTCTACACCGCCGACATCACCCGCACCCTGCCGGTGAACGGCACCTTCACCGCGCTCCAGAAGAAGATCTACGACGCGGTGTACGAGGCCCAGGAGGCCGGGATCGCGGCCGTGCGTCCCGGTGCGAAGTACCGCGAGTTCCATGACGCCGCGCAGCGGGTCCTCGCCGGGAAGCTGGTCGAGTGGGGTCTGGTCGAGGGCCCGGTCGAGCGGGTGCTCGAACTGGGCCTCCAGCGCCGCTGGACCCTGCACGGCACCGGGCACATGCTCGGCATGGACGTGCACGACTGCGCCGCCGCCCGTACCGAGACGTATGTCGAGGGCACCCTGGAGCCGGGCATGTGCCTCACGGTCGAGCCCGGTCTGTACTTCCAGGCCGACGACCTCACGGTGCCGGAGGAGTACCGGGGCATCGGCGTCCGGATCGAGGACGACATCGTCGTCACCGAGGACGGCCATCTGAACATGTCGGCCGCGCTGCCCCGGCGGTCCGACGAGATCGAGCTGTGGATGGCGAAGCTCCAGCAGGGCTGAGCGCGATGCCCTGACGGGGCCCGGCGGGACGGCCTCCGGCGGGGGCGCGGTCCAGCGGGACGCCCTCCGGCGGGCCGCGCAGCCGACGGGCCCGGGACCTTCAGGTGTCCCGGGCCCGTCGGCGTACCTCCACCTCTCCGGACGGGCACGCGTCCCCGGTCCGGCCCATCCGCCCTGGTTCGCCCCGGAGTTGGGCGTGACCGGTCCGCGGTCGTTAGGCTTCCGGGCATGGGTACCCGCGGGGGACGCGGCACCGGGGGCTCGTCATGACAGCCCACCACCTCCGCGGCCGTGGCCCGAGCCCGGGAGGTGGCCGATGATCGAACTGAACGATCCCCAGCTGGTCGAGCGGGACCTGGTCCTGACGCCCATGGGCGTCCTGCGGGACACCGGCGGGCCCGTGCCCGCCGGAGGGGACGGGACGGAGCCGCTGGCCGGACGGGTCCGGGTCGGTGGGCCGCACGCGGTGCGGCTGACGCCCGAGGAGCTCGCCGCCGACCCGGAACTCGCGCGGTACGCCAAGGACCAGGCCGCGCTCTACGACCACTATCTGGTCCGGCTCGCGATCACCTTCGCCACCGGACCGCGTGCGCCCCGGCTGGAGTTCGCCCATGTCGGGATCACCCTGTCGTCCACCGGATGGGCGCCGCAGCCGGTCGTCCACTCGATGGACCCGCTGCGGCTGAGCGACGAGGTGCGGTCCCAGCGGTCCTGGCGGCTCGGACCGCAACTCGCGCTGCTCGGCGCCGAGGCGTCCCTGGGCGAGCTGGGCCGGACCCGCGACTTCACCACCCATCAGCCGCTCGTCCAGGCGATGGACCTCGGCAGCGCCAGGCCCGCGTGGGAGTTCCGCCGCACCGAGGCGACCGAGCTGACCGGCAGCTATCCGCTCGGGCTCGTGGTGCGCTGCGGCGCCGGGACGGTGACCGAACTGAGCTGTACGGTCACGGCGGGCGTGAAGCCCGGCGGACCGCTGCGGCGTTACCGGCGCGAACTGCCCGACCCGCTGCGGCTGGAAGCGGTGCTGTGAGCGCGGACCGCGGGGGGTCCGGGCGCCTTGCCGGTGTCCGCGCACCGTCCGACGCCTGACCGGCCGACCGGACCGACCGGGCCACCGGGATCAGGAGGTCGGGGGATCAGGGGGGGGATCAGACCGTCATCAGGGGTGCGTCCTCGGTCCATTTGAGGATCTTGTCGAAGCTGACGACGGCGCCGCCGCGGCCCGGGCGGTTGGTGAAGTGCACGTGATCGGCCAGCTCCCGGATGATCCGCAGTCCCCGGCCGTGCTCGGCGTCGTCGGACACGGGGGTCCGGGCGGCGGCCGGTCTGGGGTGCGGGGCCGACGGGAAACCGGGACCTGAGTCGGCGACCTCGATACAGCACTTCTCGCCGTCCAGGTACGCGCTGACCCGGTACGCGCCCGACGCCCCGCCGGGGCGCGCAGCGCCGCCGTGCTCCACGGCGTTGGCACACGCCTCGCTGAGGGCGACCGACACATCGAAACAGATGTCCGGGTCGACCCCCGCCGTCTCCATCGTCCGCAGCAGCAGCCGCCGGGCCAGGGGGACGCTCGCAGCGTCGCGCCGCAAATGGAGAGACCACGAGATGCTCATGCTCCAGCCTCCTGGCTGCGGTTCGACGTACCGTTACGTATTGCCATCGGTGCGTGACCGCAATCGCGCGGCCGACGTGATGCCGCCCATACGGCGGAGGCGCACCGCCTTCCCACCGGGGCGTCCGGACGGCTCGCGGGCACCCCGTACGCCGGTCGTGACCGCCCGGCCGCCGGTCCGGCACCGCCCGTGGCCGGGACCTTTGGGACCTACCGGACCGTCCTGGACCTGCCGCACCACGGCCGTCGGCCCAGTGGGATGATGTCCCGGCCATGACTGCCCCCCACCAGCGCGAGGGACGCGCCGGAAGAGACCTCCGGCTGCTGCGGGCCGCGGTGTTCGCCGCGGTCTGTGTCGTGCTGTCCGCGGCCGGTCATGTGCTCGCCTCGTACGAGTCCGTGCCCCTGTGGTCGGTGACGGCAGGGTTCCTCGTGGTGTTCGCGGTGGCCGTGCCGCTGGCCGGACGGGCCCGGTCGCTGCCGGGCATCGCCGCGCTGCTGGCCGCCGGTCAGCTGACGCTCCATACGCTCTTCGGCATCGGCCAGCACGGTCCGGCCGTGCCGGGCGCGCCGTCCGACGCCTCGCTGATCGCGCAGGCCGCGCAGTTGATGTGCGGGGCGGGTGCCGTGGCCATCGGCCCGGCGCAGGCCCAGCGCATCCTCACCGACGCCCGGGTGCTGCCCGGCGGCGGTGCGGGCGGCGGCGTACCTCACCACTTCGACCCGGCGTCCCCCGTGGCGTCCGGCTCCGGCTCGGTGGCCGATCTGCTGCCCACCCTGCCGATGCTCCTCGCGCATGTGCTGTCCGCCGCGCTGGTGGGCTGGCTGCTGCGGCGGGGCGATCTCGCGCTGATCCGGCTGGTCCGGCTCTCCGCGCAGGGCGTCGCCGAGGCGGCGCTGGTCCGCGCGCTGCGGTCGGCGCTCGCTTTCGTCCGGTGCCTGTTCGCGGAGTCCGGCGGGGCGCCGTCGACCGGCCCCCGGCCCGTGCCCGCCGACCGGTCCGAGCCACCCGTGCCCCGGACCGAGGCACTCCAGCACTCGGTGATCCGACGGGGGCCGCCGTCCCCGGTGGCCGCCCACGCGCTCTGCGCGTGACGCGCTGACCCACCTCGCCCCGGACCGACGCCGACCCAGGCGCCGCGACCCCGGTGTGCCGACGTTCCTCCCCCGCACCCGGAATCCGTGACGGCATCCGTGACGGATTCCCTGCCGGAGCCCGTAGCGGCATGCGGGACGGCATCCGTACCGGACTCGCGCCGGGACATGTGCCGGACCCTGTACCGGGATCCGTACCGGCACGGCCCCGTCGCCGTGCCGCCGGGGAGCGCCATGCGTCCGTACGCCGTCGTGTGCCGCCCGCGATCGTCCCCCGGCCCGCCCGGCGCCCTGACCGGCCCGTGCGGTGTCCGTCGTGTCCTCCGGTGCCGGGTGGCACCTGTGCGCGCCCGCCGGCGTCCTCCTGGATGCCCGTCCCCGGCCGCGCGGCTGGCGGCAACCGCCGCCGTCGTCGCGGAGGAGTGCGGGGCGGTCCGGGCCCGAGGGCGCGCCCGTCGTCCGTCATGACCACCGAACCGCCATGGCCCGGCCATGGAACTGGAGTGTTTCCCATGAAGAAGTCCCGTGTGCCGCTGTACGCCGCCACCGTCGCCGCCACCGCGTCCGCGGTCGTCGTCCTGTCGTCGCCCGCGTTCGCGCATGTCTCCGTGCAGCCCGAGGGCGAGGCGGCCAAGGGCGGTTACGCCACGATCGGCTTCAAGGTCCCGAACGAGCGCGACGACGCCTCCACCACCAAGCTGGAGGTGACGTTCCCCGGCGGCCAGCCGCTCGCCTCCGTCCTGCCGCAGCCGGTGCCGGGCTGGAAGGCCGAGGTCACCAAGGGCAAGCTCGACAAGCCCCTGAAGATCCACGGCAACGAGATCACCGAGGCCGTCACCAAGGTCACCTGGACCGCCGACGGCAAGGGCATCGAGCCCGGCTTCTTCCAGCGGTTCCCGGTCTCGGTGGGCCAGCTCCCCGAGAAGGGCGACGAGCTGGTGTTCAAGGCCGTCCAGACGTACTCCAACAAGGAGGTCGTGCGCTGGATCGAGGTGCCCGGGGCGGGTGGCGAGGAGCCGCAGTTCCCCGCGCCCGTGCTCGCGCTGAGCGAGGCCGAGGACGACCACCACGGCTCGGGTGACGACGACAAGGCCGAGGACAAGGCCACCGCCACCGCCACCGCCGACAGCAAGGACGCGGAGGCCAAGGACGACAAGGCCGACGGACACGACGGGCACGAGTCCTCCTCGGCCGCCGGGTCCGACGACAGCGACACCACCGCCCGCGTCCTCGGCGTGACCGGCATCGTCGTCGGTCTGCTCGGCGCGGCCTTCGGGGTGTTCGCGAGCCGCCGCAAGAACAGCACCGGCTGACCGCCGGCCGTACCACCCGGGCCGATTCCACCGTCTCGGCCCGCCCCGACAGCCGGGACGCTCACGACGCACCTCCGGCCGGACACCCCGGTCCGGCCGGAGGCCGTCCACGGTCCCTCTGGAGAATGCAGTATGCGCAAGAAGACCCTCCTCGCCTCCGCCCTGCTCACCGCCGCCGCCCTCACCCTCACCGCGTGCGGCAACGGTGGCGACAGTGCCGCGGACAACATCCTTGAGGTCACCGCCGAGCCGGACGCCAAGGCCGCCACGCCCCTCGACTCCCCCTTCACCAAGCCCGACCTCGTCCTGACCGACACCAAGGGCAAGAAGTTCGACCTGCGGGCCGAGACCAAGGGCAAGCCGACACTCCTCTACTTCGGCTACACCAACTGCCCCGACGTCTGTCCGCTCACCATGGGCAACCTCGCCCAGGCCAAGAAGCAGCTCCCGAAGGAGGACCAGGACAAGCTCCAGGTCGTCCTCGTGACCACCGACCCGAAGCGGGACACCCCCGCCTCGCTCGGCAAGTGGCTGGGCGCGCAGGACCCCGAGTTCATCGGGCTGACCGGCGACTTCGCGACCATCCAGGCCGGGGCCCGGCAGCTCGGCATCGCCATCGACCCGCCCAAGAAGAACGCCAAGGGCAAGATGGAGTCGATGCACGGCAAGCAGGTCGTCGCGTTCTCCCCGAAGACCGACGACGGCTACGTCCTCTACAACGGCGACACCGCGACCATCGACGACTACGCCAAGGACCTGCCCAAGCTGCTCACCGGGGAGAAGCCGTGAGGCGCGGCGCCCTGACCTCGCTGGCCGCGGCGGCCACCGCCGGACTGCTGCTCACCGGCTGCGGCGGCGGGGCGTCCGCGTCCGGGGGCGAACCCGAACTGACCGTCGGCGGCGCGTACATCCCCGCGCCGCCCACCGCCGACCTGGCGGCCGGGTACTTCGTCGTCACCAACTCCGGCGGCGCCGACACCCTCGTGTCCGCCACCAGCGAGCTGGCGGGGACGGTCACCCTGCACTCCACCGAGGGCGGCCGGATGCGGGAGGAGAAGTCCTTCCCGGTGCCCGCCGACGGCACCCTCGACTTCGCGCGCGGCGGCAACCACCTCATGTTCGAGGACCTCACCCGCAAGCCCGTACAGGGCGACACGGTGACGCTGGAGCTGCGCTTCGAGAAGTCCGGGGTCCGCACCGTCGAGGTGCCGGTCCGCGAGGCCACGTACAACCCGGCGAACGACAAGTCGTCGACTTCGTCGCACGCGCCGTCATCGCACGCATCCCCGTCCCAGCCGTCCGCTCCGGCGGACCATCACTGAGGGAAGGCCCGCCGATGCTGACCGTCGTTCCCCGTTTCCGGAGCCTGCTCCTGCTGTTCCTGCTCGCCACCGGTGCCGTGCTCACCGGTGCCCCGCCCGCGTCCGCGCACGCCGCGCTGACCGGTAGCGTCCCGGAACGGGGATCGGTGGTCGACACGGCGCCCGAACAGGTCTCGATCACCTTCTCCGAGAAGGTGGCCCTGGCCGACAACTCCCTGCGGGTGCTGGACCCGAAGGGCGAGCGGGTCGACACCGGACCGACCAGCGAACAGGGCGAGGCCGGATACTCCGTCGCGCTGAAGCCCGAGCTGCCCGACGGCACCTTCACCGTCACCTACCAGGTGGTGTCGGCCGACAGCCACCCCGTGTCCGGCGCGTTCACCTTCTCCGTGGGCGCCCCCTCCGAGACCACCGTGTCCGTCCAGGACCAGGACAGCGGCGGAGCCGTCGGGGCCCTGTACGACCTCGGTCGCTATGTGTCCTACGCGGGCTTCGTGCTGGTCGTGGGCGGCGCCGCGTTCGTCCTGGTCTGCTGGCCGCGGGGCGCCGGGGTCCGGGCCGTCCAGCGGGTCGTGGTCTCCGGGTGGCTCGCGCTGACCGCGGCGACCCTGTCGCTGCTGCTGATACGGGGCCCCTACACCGGCTCCGGGAAGCTCGCCGACATCTTCGACCTCGGACTGCTCGGCGGGGTCCTCCAGACCAGGACCGGGGCGGCGCTGATCTCCCGCCTGCTGCTGCTCGCCGCCGCCGCGCTGTTCATCGCGGTGCTGTTCGGTGCGTACGCACGCGCGGTCGCGGAACGGGACGCCTCCGGCACCGAGCCGTCCGGGTCCGACCCCGCCACGTCCGGACCAGAGCTGTCCAAGCCTGCTTCCGGCGGTACGAAGCGGACCGGTACGAAGCCGGTCGGTACGGGAGCGGTCGGTGCGAAGGCGACCGGTACGGAGGCGACCGGTACGGGTGCGGTCGCTACGGGTGCCGTCGCTACGGAGGGCGCGGACCCGGGTGTGTCCCAGCGGGATCTGGCCTTCGGGCTGAGGGTCGGCGGATTCGTCGTCGCCGCCGGGATCGCCGCGACCTGGGCCCTGTCCGAGCACGCCTCGACCGGTATCCAGACCGGCCTGGCGATGCCCCTGGACGTGGTGCATCTGCTGACCGTCGCCACCTGGATCGGCGGGCTCACCACCCTGCTGATCGCCCTGTACCGGGCGCCGTCCCTGGAGACGGCGGCCGTCGAGCGGTTCTCCCGGATCGCCTTCGGCTGTGTGGTCGTCCTCGCGGTGACGGGGCTGTACCAGTCGTGGCGGCAGGTCGGCTCCTGGTCGGGCCTGACCGGCACCGACTACGGGCGGCTGCTGATGACCAAGATCGCGCTGATCGCCGTCGTGATCGGCATCGCGTGGTTCTCCCGCCGCTGGGTCGCCCGGCTGACGCAGCGCCCGACGGACCTCTCGACGGACCTCTCGACGGACCTCTCCACGGATCTGTCGACGGACCCCTCGGCCGATCCCGGGGCGGACCAGGACGGGAGCCGGACGCCGGACGGCCGCGGAAGCGGCACACGGGCCGGTTCCACCGCCGACGGCACCGACAGCCCTGACAGCCCTGACGGGACCGACAGCGCCGTCGGCACCGCGCCGGAACCGGACACCGCGCGGGCCGCGCAGCTCGCCCGGCAGCGGACCGCCGTCGCGACCGCCCGCGTCAAGCGGGCCCGGGACGCCGACCCCCTGCGCTCAGGACTGCGCCGCTCGGTGTTCGCCGAGGTGGCCGTCGCGGTGGTACTGCTCGGGGTGACCACGCTGCTGACCGCGACGGAGCCCGCCCGGACCCAGGAGTCCGCCGAGCGGGCCGCCCGTACCGCGGGCGCTCCGGCCGGGCCGCTCAGTGTGCGGCTGCCGTTCGACACCGGCGGCCAGGACGGCAAGGGGGTCGCGACCGTCGATCTGGAGCCCGGCCGTACGGGCAACAACGCCCTGCATCTGTACGTCGAGCGGCCCAACGGCAGCGGCTTCGACGTCCCCGAGGTGCAGGTCGCCTTCACCCTGAAGTCGAAGGACATCGGCCCGCTGCCCGTCACCCCGGACCGCGTCGCCACCGCGCACTGGACCGCCGCCGGGGTACAGCTCCCGATGGCGGGGGACTGGGAGATCGCGGTGACCGTCCGTACCTCCGACATCGACCAGGTCACCGTGAAGAAGACCACGAGGATCGGCTGAACCACCATGGCGGAACCTGCCCGGACCACATCCCAGCAGCCGAAGGACCCGCGTCCCCCGACGGCCCCCGGCGCCTCCCCCGGCGTGCCCCGACCCGGCGCGTCCCGCTCCGGCGGGACGGGTGACCCGGCCGGTCCGGCGTCACAGCCCGGGGTCACCCGGCGGCGGCTGCTCGGTACGGCCGGTGCCACCGGGCTCGCGCTGGGCGCGGTCGGCACGGCGGCCGGATACGCGGCGGCGGGCTCCGGCGACCCGGACACCGCCCCGCTGACCTCGGTCGGCGCGGAGACGGCCGTGTTTCACGGGAAACATCAGCCCGGCATCCTCGACCCGATGCAGTCCCGGGGCCATCTGATGGCCTTCGATCTGGCACCCGGCGCCGGACGCAAGGAGGCGGCCGCGCTGCTGCGGCGCTGGTCGGCGACGGCCGAGCGGCTGATGGCCGGTGAGTCGTCGGCTTCGGACACCGGGGTCGCCCTGGACGCCGGTCCGTCGGCGCTGACGGTGACGTTCGGGCTCGGGCACAGCTTCTTCGCCCGGACCGGACTGGAGAAGCAGCGCCCGGTGGCCCTCGATCCGCTGCCGGACTTCTCGTCCGACCGGCTCGACAAGGCCCGCAGCGACGGTGATCTGTGGGTGCAGATCGGCGCGAACGACGGGCTCGTCGCCTTCCACGCGCTGCGCGCGCTCCAGAAGGAAGCGGGAAGCGCGGCACGGCCGCGCTGGGAGATGACCGGCTTCAACCGCTCCCCGGGAGCGACCGCGCGGCCGATGACCGCGCGCAATCTGATGGGCCAGGTGGACGGCACCCGCAACCCGAAGCCGTCTGACCCGGACTTCCAGCAGCGGATCTTCGTCCCGGACGAGCCGAGCGGCACCGGTACGGCAGAGGTACCCGGCGGCGGTTCGCCGCGCTGGATGGCGGGCGGCTCGTACGCGGTGGTCCGCCGGATCAGGATGCTGCTGGATCCCTGGGAGAAGCTGTCGGTCACGGAGCAGGAAGCGGTGATGGGACGTCACCGGTCCGACGGCTCCCCGCTGACCGGGGGCGGTGAGACGACCGAGCCGGACCTGGAGAAGCTGGGCCCGGACGGCACGCTGGTGATCCCGATCGACGCGCACGCCCGGATCAGCCGCCCGGACCAGAACGGGGGCGCGGCGATGCTGCGGCGCCCGTTCTCGTACCACGACGGTTCCGACGGGAAGGGGGCGCCGGACGCGGGGCTGCTGTTCATCTGCTGGCAGGCCGATCCGGTACGCGGCTTCGTCCCGGTGCAGCGCAAGCTGGACCGGGGGGACGCGCTGTCCCCGTTCGTCCGGCACGAGGCCAGCGGGCTGTTCGCGGTGCCCGGGGGCGCGGAGCGGGGCGGGTACGTGGGGCAGGCCCTGCTGGAGGGCTGAGCGGGGCGGTACCTGGGCAGGCCCTGCTGGACGGACGGAGGGCTGAGCGGGGCGGTAGCTGGGCCGGCCCTGCTGGACGGGCGGAGGGCTGAGCGGGCGCCCGACGGGTTCGGGGAGGGGTGCCCGGGCCCACTAGGGTGACCGTATGTCGGCCACGCGCTACACGTATCTCGGCCCCGAGGGAACCTTCACCGAGGCCGCCCTCCGTACGCTTCCGGAAGCCGCCACGCGCGAGCTGGTGCCGATGGTGTCGGTACCCGCCGCGCTGGACGCGGTCCGCGCCGGGGAGGCGGCGGGCGCACTGGTCCCGATCGAGAATTCGGTCGAGGGCGGGGTCACCGCGACCCTGGACGAGCTGGCCAAGGGCGAGCCGTTGATGATCTACCGCGAGGTGCTGCTCCCGATCGCCTTCGCGCTGCTGGTCAGGCCGGGTACGGAGCTGTCCGGGGTGAAGACGGTGACCGGGCATCCGGTGGCCCAGCCCCAGGTGCGCAACTGGCTGGCCGCGCATCTGCCGGACGCGGTGTGGGAGTCGTCGGCGTCCAACGCGGACGGGGCCCGGCTGGTGCAGGAGGGCCGTTACGACGCGGCGTTCGCCGGGGTGTTCGCCGCGGCGACCTACGGACTGCACCCGCTGGTCACGGACATCCATGACGCGGCGAACGCCGAGACCCGGTTCGTGCTGGTCGGCCGGCCGGGGCGGCCCGCCGCGCGGACGGGCGCCGACAAGACCTCCGTCGTGATCTGGCTCGACGACGACCATCCGGGCGCGCTGCTCGAACTGCTCCAGGAGTTCGCGGTACGGGGCGTCAACCTGATGCGGATCGAGTCCCGGCCCACCGGGCAGGGCATCGGCAACTACTGCTTCTCGGCGGACGCCGAGGGTCACATCACCGACCGCCGGGTGGGTGAGGCCCTGATGGGGCTGAAGCGGATCAGTCCGCAGGTGCGGTTCCTGGGTTCGTATCCGCGGGCCGGGGTGTCGCCGGACGAGGTGGGGCCGGTGCGGGCCGGGACCTCGGACCGGGCCTTCACGGATGCCTCGGACTGGCTGACCCGCTGTCTCGACGGTCGTTTCTAGCCAGCGATCAACAGATGATCGGCTGCTCCTACCTACCGATCACCTGCGGGTTCCCGCCCGGCCGTCCCTGTCCACAGAGTTATCCACAGGCACCCGTCTCGACCTGGGGACAAGTCGACAACTTCTTCCGACATGGTCGACAAATCGGTTCAGTGGCCCCAAGTCCGTCCACAGTCGGCCACGTCACCCCTCGTCCACCTTTTTCTCTTGATCAACTCTTTGGAGCGAACCAATTCCACTCGAAAGTGCGTGTGGTGATGGTTTGATCCGGGAATCCCTCACCCCCCGAGTTGCTTTCGGAGCGACCGACTCCGGCGTCCACAGAGTTTCCACACAGCCTGTGGATAACTTTCCCCCGAAGCGCCAACCTGTGGACAACCGGCCTTGACCGGCACGCCAAGTCCCCGCTCCCGCAAGGAGAATCGCGTCAAGGTGACGCCTTCCGCACCCCCCGGTTCGAAGGAATAGGCACGTTTTATGGACGGCGACGGGTGATCATCCGACCCGGCGGTCCGGCCCGTCGGCCCCGGAGCCGCCACCTCTTCGCGCATCGCCGTTCACCATCGGTCAACGCGCACCAGGCCCACCGGGCACGATTTCAGGCGCATCGCGCGCATTCCCCATTCCCTCGGCATTCCCTCATTCCGGCAATTAGGACATTGCTCACAGAATGCAAAACCTCGTCGTGGGGTGGAACCCCGCACCGGTAGCCTTGAGGGGTGATTGACCTTCGTCTGCTTCGTGAGGACCCCGACCGTGTTCGCGCTTCGCAGCGCGCCCGTGGAGAGGACGTCGACCTCGTCGACGCCGTGCTCTCCGCCGATGAGCGGCGCAGGTCGTCCGGTGTCCGTTTCGACGAGCTGCGCTCCGAGCAGAAGGCGCTCGGCAAGCTCATCCCCAAGGCCGCCGGGGACGAGAAGCAGGAGCTGCTGAAGAAGGCCGGTGAGCTGGCCGCCGCCGTGAAGACGGCGAACGCCGCCCAGGACGAGGCCGAGGAGGAGACGAAGCGGCTCGCCCTGCGTCTGGGCAACCTCGTGCACCCCGACGTCCCCGTGGGCGGCGAGGAGGACTTCGTCGTCCTGGAGACCCACGGCACCATCCGTGACTTCGCCGCCGAGGGCTTCACCCCCAAGGACCATCTGGAGCTCGGCGAGGCACTCGGCGCGATCGACGTCGAACGCGGCGCCAAGGTCTCCGGTTCGCGCTTCTACTACCTCACCGGTGTGGGCGCCCTGCTGGAGCTGGCCCTGGTCAACGCGGCGATCGCGCAGGCCACCGAGGCCGGGTTCATCCCGATGCTCACCCCCGCGCTGGTCCGCCCGCGCGCCATGGAGGGCACCGGCTTCCTCGGCCAGGCCGCCGAGAACGTCTACCACCTGGAGAAGGACGACTACTACCTGGTCGGCACCTCCGAGGTCCCGCTCGCCGCGTACCACATGGACGAGATCATCGAGGCCGACAAGCTGCCCCTGCGGTACGCCGGTTTCTCGCCCTGCTTCCGCCGCGAGGCGGGCACCTACGGCAAGGACACCCGGGGCATCTTCCGCGTCCACCAGTTCGACAAGGTGGAGATGTTCACATACATCGCCCCGGAGGACGCCGAGGCCGAGCACCAGCGGCTGCTGGACTGGGAGAAGCAGTGGCTGACCGCCCTTGAGCTGCCGTTCCAGGTCATCGACGTGGCCAGTGGCGATCTCGGTTCCTCCGCCTCGCGCAAGTTCGACTGCGAGGCGTGGATCCCCACCCAGGGCAAGTACCGCGAGCTGACGTCCGCGTCCAACTGCGACAGCTTCCAGGCCCGCCGGCTGTCCGTGCGGATGCGGGAGACCGGCGACGGCAAGAAGGTCCTCCGGCCGCTCGCCACGCTGAACGGCACGCTGTGCGCCGTCCCGCGCACGATCGTGGCCATCCTGGAGAACCACCAGCGGGCCGACGGGTCCGTGGTGGTCCCCGAGATGCTGCGGCCGTACCTCGGCGGCCGCGAGGTACTCGAACCGAAGTAGACCGAAGCAGGGGGCAGGCCCGGCCCGTGGGCGCGGGCCGCCCGCAGCGAACGCAGCTTGGAGCCGATCAGCCAGTGAGTCCCGCGTCGATCCCCGCCGAGCCCACCCGCTCCGCCGTCGTACCGTCCGCCGCCCCGTCGTCCACCGTGCCGTCCGCGCGGCCCGGCGGCTCCGGGCCCGACGCGGTGTTCCCCTACCGACTGGTCGCCACCGATCTTGACGGAACGCTTCTGCGCGGGGATCACACCGTTTCCGAGCGCACCCGTGCCGCGCTCGCGGCGGCCACCGCCGCGGGGGCCGCGCACATCGTCGTGACGGGGCGCGCCGTGCCCTGGACCCGGCACATCCTCGACGCCCTCGGGTACGAGGGGCTCGCGGTCTGCGCGCAGGGCGCCCAGGTGTACGACGCGGGGGCCCACCGGCTGCTCACCTCGGTGACCCTCGACCGGCAGGTCGCGGCGCTCGCGCTCGGCAAGATCGAGGCCGAGGTGGGTCCGCTGGCGCTGGCCGCGAGCCGGGACGGGCTGGACGGGGATGTGCTCGTCGGCCCCGGCTATCTGACCGACGAGGGCGGTCCGCTGCCCTACATCCCGTTCACCGACCGCTCCGACATGTGGGAGCGTCCGCTGAACAAGCTGTACCTCCAGCACCCCACGCTCGGCGACGACGAGCTGGCCGCCGCCGCGCACCAGGCCGTGGGCGGCCTGGTCGGGGTGGTCATGGCCGGGCCCGGGATAGTGGAGATCCTTCCCGCCGGGCTCACGAAGGCGACGGGGCTTTCGCTGGCGGCGCGGCGGCTGGGGGTGAAGGCGGCCGAGACGATCGCCTTCGGGGACATGCCCAATGACATTCCCATGTTCGCGTGGGCCGGGTACGGGGTGGCGATGGGCAACGCGCATGACGCGTTGCGGGCGGTGGCGGACGAGGTGACGGCGTCCAACGAGGACGAGGGGATCGCGCGGGTCCTGGAACGACACCTGGCCTGATCCCAGGGGGGTCATGGGTCGCGCCCCTCGCCCTGTGCCGCGGTCCCCTTGTGCCGCGTGGCCCCGTGCCGCGTGGTCCTGTGCCTCGTGCCGCGTGCGTTGTGTCGCGTGGCCCGAGGTCTGTCCGGGTGGGCGTACTTGTTCCTGTGCCGTCGCTCGGTGGTTTCGCGCAGTTCCCCGCGCCCCTTTGGGGCGCGTTCTGTTTGTTCTTCGGGGCGGGGCCGGTCGGGATTCTCCGTCCTCGCTCCAACGCGCTCGGTACGGACGTCCAGTGGATGTACTGGTGGCGTCGGAGTCTGCGGGCAGAGATTCCCGCCCACCCCCTTACGTGAGTCCTGCGACTGCGCGAGGAGAGGGGTTTGAACCCCGGCCCCGGTTGATGGCAGCCCGCAGACGGACGACAGCCCCAGGTGGGCGCCCAGCCGAGGGGCGGGGGACGGGCGTGGCCGAACATCCGGGAGGGGGCGACCGAAGCGGTCGCCCCCGGGCAGCTCCCCGTACGGAGTGGACTCGACGGAGCGGGTGAACTCCGGCGCCGCACTCCGCCGACTGCCCCGCGAGGAGCGTGACGGACCTCAGGAGGCCACGCCGCACTCCGTCCCGGTACCCCGCCGGTCACCCGGCGTGGACACCACTGTCCTCGGGTGCGAGCCGGGAGGCCACCGGTTATTTCCGGTCACCGCTTCCGCCGCTTGCGCCGTCGCGCCTTGCTCCAGAACCATCCCGCGGGCGGCTCGTCCGACCGCCACGGCTGCGGCTCGGGCGCCTGCGACCGCCACTTCTCGGCCAGCATCCGGGCCCGCGCGGACGGTTCCTTGACCTCCGCGCCCCGCACGAAGTCCTCGTCGAACTCGATGCCGTCGACCGGCCGCTCGTCGCCGCTCCCCGCGGCGTCCTCCGGTGGCTTCGGTTCCCCTGCCATCGTCGCTCCTTCCTGGGGTGGGGCGCCTTGAGACAGCGCGGCCCTCCCCCAGTGTTCCCGGGGGAGGGTGAAAGCACCGTCAAGAGGGTCGGGCCACGGGCCCGCTCACTCCTCCCCGGCCAGCTTCAGGGTGCGCAGCTTCTGTCCCGCGTACCAGGTGGCCAGCACGGTGACCGCGACGAGCAGGACCGTCGCGGAGGTGAGGCTCACGTCCGAGGTGACGAGATCGTTCCCGGCGACCTCGTGCGCCACGGCCAGCGACCACTGCTGCACGCTCAGCGTGCGCGCTCCCGCGACCAGGGTGCCGAACACGGCTTCCCAGACCAGGGCGTAGACGAGGCCGAACACCACGGCGTGCCGGGTGATCGTGCCGAGCAGCAGGAACAGCGCGGCGTAGGCGATGGAGCCGACGAGCGCGGCGATCGTGTAGGCGACGGCGACCTGCTGGCCGTTGCCGTTCAGGATGTAGCCCGCCGCGAAGGTCGGCAGCGCGGAGAACGCCATGGTGACCGAGACGGCGACGATCAGCTTGGTGAAGATGATCGTGGGCCGCTTGATCGGCTTGGCGAGCAGATAGACCACGGAGCCGTCGTCGATCTCGGGGGCGATCGCCCCTGTACCGGCGATGACACCGATGATCGGGACCATCGTGGCCAGGGCGAAGCCGCCGAGGACGTCCGAGGCGATCTGGTCGTCGGCGCCCGAGAGGATCCGGACCGCGACGGCGATGGCGATGAGCAGGGCGGGCAGGGCGAAGAGGATCAGGGCACGGCGGCGGCCGAGCAGGGCTCGATAGGTGAGCCGGGCGACAGTGGGGTCGTACATTCTTCGGCCTCCTACGCCGCGACCAGATACGAGAACACGGACTCAAGGGACTCGTCGGACGGCGAGACCGAGAGGAGCCGGATGCCCTGGGCACGGGCGACCCGGGGCAGCAGCGCGGTGAACCGCCCGAAGTCGATCGCCTGGATCCGCAGGACACCCTCGCTGATGTCCACCTCGATGCCCGCGGTGGACGGGTCCGCGATGAGCGCGGCGGCGAGCGCGCGGTCGTCGCTGGAGCGGATGGTGTAGAGGTGCGGGCGGTCGGTCATCAGCCGGCGGATGCGCCGGAAGTCGCCGCTCGCCGCGTGCCGCCCGGCGACGATCACCTCGATGTGCGAAGCGAGCTGCTCGACCTCTTCGAGGATGTGCGAGGAGAACAGGACGGTACGGCCCTCGTCGCCCATACGGCGCAGCAGTTCCATGAGGTGCATGCGCTGACGGGGGTCCATGCCGTTGAACGGCTCGTCGAGGAGCAGCACGGTCGGCTGGTGGACCAGGGCGGACGCCATCTTGACCCGCTGGCGCATGCCCTTGCTGTACGTGGAGATCTTGCGGTCCTGGGCGTACTCCATGGCGACGGTGGCGAGGGCCTCCTGGGCCTCCTGGTCACCGAGGCCGTGCAGTTCGGCGTTGGCCACGACGAACTCGCGGCCGGTGAGGAAGTCGTACATCGCCTCGCGTTCGGGGACGATGCCGATGTGCTCGTAGATCTTCTCGTTGCGCCAGATGGTCGTGCCGTCGAGGGTGACCGTGCCGTTGGAGGGGGCGAGGAAGCCGCCCATCATGTTGATGAGGGTGGACTTGCCGGCGCCGTTGGGGCCGAGCAGGCCGGTGACGCCGGGGCCGATGGTCATGGTGATGTCGTTGACGGCGACCACGTTGCCGAACCAGCGGGACGCGTGGTCGATCTCGATCGTGGTCACAGTCCGACCTTCCGGTAGCGGCGCGCCATCAGGCCGTACGAGCCCGCGATGATGCCGAGGATGACGACCAGGTAGACAAGGCCCTGCCCGGCGGACGGTCCGTGGCCGCCGGGGAAGGCGGAGTCGGCGCCCAGGAAGGCGGTGCTGAGGCCGTCCATGAGGGTGGCGGGCGAGAACAGGCCGAGCCAGGCGACGGCTCCGGTGCTGTCCTGCTCGAAGGCGATGGCCTGGACGGTGGAGACGGCGCCGTAGGAGATGGTGAGCGCCGCGATGACGGCGGCGATGCCGAAGCCCCGGCGGGGTGTGACGGCGGAGATCACCAGGCCGATCCCGGCGAACAGCAGCGAGAGGACGGCCACGGACACCATGCCTTGCAGGAACCCCTCGGTCTGGTCGGCGAAGTCGAGTTTGGCGAGCAGCGCGCCGACGTAGAGGATCACCAGCGGGACGCCGGTGAGGACGAACAGGGCGGACGCCATCGCGCCGTACTTGGCGACGACGTAGTCGACGTGCGCGATGGGCCGTGAGAAGTACAGCGGCACCGTCTTGAAGCGCAGGTCCCGGGAGACCGCCTGGGGTGCCTGGGAGGCGAGGTAGAGCGCGATGACCGCCTGGAGCACCACCGCGTACCGGGTGTACTGGATCGGCAGTTCCCTGGCGTTGGTCGCCACGGCGACCGCCACCATGATCAGTGCGGGGACGCACATCACGGCGAACAGCAGCATCGGCAGGACCTTGGACTTGGCGGACCGGCCGAGCCCGTAGGACCCGCGCAGGGTCTGGGAGAAGAGCGAACGGCGTGCGTAGGCCCGGCCGAGACGGGGGCCGTCGTAGTTGCGATAGCCGATGTTGTGGATCTGGGTCTGGGCACCGGCCGTGGGCTGTTCAGTCGCCATGACGGACCGCCTCCTTCCGCTTCTGCTCGTCGTGGGCGACCGGGGTGGCTGCGGCGCCGGCCCGGTCGGTCTGCCCGGTGGTCCGTCCGTCGGTCTGTCCGGTGGTCTGTCCGGCGGTCTGTCCGGCGGTGTCCGCGTCGTGGAACACCTCGGCGATGTGGTGCCTGCGCTGTTCCATCCGGACCAGGCCGAGGCCCAGATCGGCGACGACGTCCCGGACGAGGTCGTAGGTGTCCTCGCCCTCGGCCGTGAGCAGCACGATGTGTCCGGCGCCGGGCAGTACGCCACCGGTGTCGGTGGTGATCCCCCGGGCGTCCAGGGCGTCACGCAGCGCCTTGGTGCCGTCGGGGTGCTCGTCGGTGTCGGTGACCTCGACGGCGAGGATCGCCGTCGACTGTGTGAAGTCGGTGGTGGAGCTGGAGCGCAGCAGCTTGCCGCCGTCCACGACGACGACGTGGTCGCAGGTGCGTTCCAGCTCGCCGAGGAGGTGGGAGGTGACGAGGACCGAGATGCCGAAGTCGGTGTACACCCGGCGGATGAGGCCGAGCATGTCGTCCCGGCCGACCGGGTCGAGGCCGTTGGTCGGCTCGTCGAGGAAGACGAGCTTCGGGTCGTGCACCAGGGCCTGGGCGAGCTTGACCCGCTGCTTCATGCCCGTGGAGTAGCCGCCGATGGGGCGGTAACGCTCTTCGTAGAGGCCGACGTGCCGCAGGGTGTCCGCCGTGCGTTCCCGGGCCGCGGTGGGCGGCAGACCCGACATCCGGGCCATGTGCACGACGAACTCGGTCGCCGAGACGTCCGGCGGCAGGCAGTCGTGCTCCGGCATGTAGCCGACCTGCTCGCGGATGGCGGGTCCGTCGGTGGCGACGTCGAGTCCGAGCACGGCGGCACGGCCTTCGGTGGCGGGGGACAGACCCAGGAGGATCTTGATCAGAGTGGACTTACCGGCTCCGTTGGCGCCGACGAGTCCGGTCACCCCGGGTCCGATGTCCATGGAGAGTCGGTCCAGCGCGGTGACCCGCGGGAACCGCTTGCTCAGGCTTTCGGTCGCGATCACATTCACGGTTCGACGCTAGTGGCGCGGACCACACAGGTCGTCAGACCAGGGTGCCGACCTCACCTCAGACTCCAGTATTACGTGCCCGTAGGTGTCCCCCACAGGTCTCATGCCCACCACCCGGGAAGGTGAAGGCAGGGAAGGCTTCGGCGCGGTTGTCCACAGGTCCGGCCGGGGGCACCTTGACGCCGCCGCCGGGCAAGGTCACATTCGTTGGTGTGACGTGGCGGACACGCAGCGCACAGGCCGGGCGGGGTGGTCGGGCGGCGTTCGGGCACGGCGTTCGTGCCCGGCGGGGACGGGTCGGTGGACGGGTCGGAAGGGGACGGTATGGGTCTGCGTGGAGCGCGTGAGCGCCGGGTGCGCACGGGTGGGGTGGAGCTGTGCGTCGCCGAGCTGGGCGACCCCGCCCGGCCCACCGTGGTGCTCGTGCACGGCTACCCGGACTCCAAGGAGGTGTGGTCGGAGGTCGCGGCACGGCTCGTCGCACAGGACTTCCATGTGGTGCTGTACGACGTCCGCGGGCACGGCGGTTCGACGGCCCCGCGTCCGCTGCGCGGCGGGTTCACCCTGCGGAAGCTGACGGACGACTTCGTGGCCGTGGTGGACGCCGTGAGTCCGGACCGCCCGGTGCATCTGGTGGGGCACGACTGGGGTTCGGTGCAGTCCTGGGAGTTCGTGACCGTCGCACGGACCGCGGGCCGGATCGCCTCGTTCACCTCGATGTCCGGCCCTTCGCTCGACCACTTCGGCCACTGGCTCGCCCGCCGGAGGTCCCGGCCCACCCCCCGGCATCTGACGCAGCTCCTCGGCCAGGGCGTCAGGTCCTGGTACGTGTACGCGCTGCACACCCCCGTCCTGCCGGAGCTGGCCTGGCGCGGTCCGCTGGGCAGGCACTGGCCGAAGGTGCTGGAGCACACCGAGAAGGTTCCCCCCGGTGACTACCCGACCGCGTCGCTCCCGTCCGACGCGGCACACGGCGCGTGGCTGTACCGCGACAACATCCGCGCCCGGCTGACCCGGCCCCGCGCGGACGCCCACGCGCACGCGCCCGTGCAGCTCGTCGTCCCGCTGGGGGACAAGTTCCTGTCGCCGCGTCTGTACGACGATCTGGAGCGGTGGGTCCCCCGGCTGACCCGCCGGACGGTCGACGCCCGGCACTGGCTCCCCCGGTCCCGGCCCGACCAGCTCACCGCCTGGATCACGGAGTTCGTCACCCGCCACGAGGACGACGGCAAGGTCGACGGCGAGGGTGGCGGCGCCGGTGTCGGACCGGACCCGTCTGCCCTGGCCGACGACGCGCTCCCCCCGAAAACGGTGGCACCCGGCACGCCGCAGTCGGCCCGCGCGCCCCGAGCGGTGCAGGGGTCCCGCGCTGCCCGGGCGGCCCGGCAGGTCCGAGATCCGTACGCGGAGCGGTTCGGGGGCCAGTTGGTGCTGGTCACCGGTGCGGGCGGCGGGATCGGGCGGGCCACGGCACTGGCCTTCGCGAGAGCGGGCGCCCGGATCGTCGCCGTCGACCGCGATCCCGGGACGGCCGCCCGCACCGCGCTCGCGGCCCGCGAGGCGGGCGCGCCCGGCGCCTGGGGCGAGACCGTCGACGTCGGTGACGAGCGGGCGATGGAGAAACTGGCCGCGCGGGTCGCCTCCGACCACGGGGTGGTGGACATCCTCGTCAACAACGCGGGCATCGGCCTGTCGGGGTCGTTCCTCGACACCACCCCTGGCCAGTGGCGCGAGCTCCTCGACGTCAATCTGTGGGGCGTCATCCACGGCTGCCGGCTGTTCGGCGGACAGATGGCGGAGCGCGGACAGGGCGGTCACATCGTGAACGTCGCCTCGGCCGCCGCGTACCTGCCCTCGCGCGCGCTGCCCGCGTACAGCACGTCGAAGGCGGCGGTGCTGACGCTCAGCGAATGCCTGCGCGTGGAGCTGGCGGAGCGGGAGATCGGCGTCTCCGCGATCTGTCCCGGCATCGTCAACACCGGTATCACCGCGACGACCCGGTTCACCGGGGTCTCCGCCGAGGAGGAGCAACGGCTCCAGCGCGCGTCGTCGCGGCTGTACCGCTTGCGGAACTACCCGCCGGAGAAGGTCGCCGACGCGGTGCTGCGCGCGGTGCTGCACGATCGGGCGGTCGTCCCGGTGACACCCGAGGCCCGGACGGCCCGGCTGCTGTCCCGCCTCGCACCAGGTGTGCTCCGCGCATTGGCCCGCCGTGGGCCACGGTTGTAGCGGCACTCCGGGAGCCCGGACGAAGCGAATGGCGGTCAGTGGTGGGGAGTTCGAGGATCCGGCCTCCAGTCGCCTTCTGTGCGCGTCAGTTGACCGGGGCCGATCTCCTCCCGTACGAGGTCGCCTCAGGGGTAGGGGCGTTGGGGGAGTGAGCGCACACCACGCGGCGGGGTGAGCTCAGTTAACGGCGCGGAGTCCTTGTTCAGCAGCCGCACGGACGGGCTTCGCGCGTCGGAACCGGGAAGGTCGCGACAGCGGTCCGGATGTCGTCCGAGAGCACTCGCCCGACTTGCGGCCGATGCGGAACCAGACTGTGAGAGCGGGATGTTCACCGTTCTGTCATCGGCTCCTGATGTGTCGTCGGCGTGGCAAACGGACGGCTCGCGCTGCTCACAACCGGCCTCCTGCTGTCACTTGTTGCTGATGGAGTGGTTCTCGGAGTCGATGAGTGCGGAGGGAGAATAGACCAGACAGACACGGCCATTAGGCGCATTTGCCATAAACAGACTGACACATAGAAGAGTTGACCAAACCCCCTCAAAAGTTAGGTGAGTTGTCCACAGGAATGTCAAATAGCCTGTGGATAACTCGACTTGACTGTGGATCAAACATCAGGACCCGAATTCGGATGCGGAAATTTCTGCCGAACGGCACGCTGGTGTGATGGACGAGCGACGCACCGTGAAGGTGTCGAAGTACCTCTCGAAACATCTGCGGCACCAACCGGAACGGATCGGACTGGTCCTCGACGAGGGCGGCTGGACGGGGATCGACGCCCTGCTCGCCGCGACGGCCGCGCACGGCTTCCGCGTCAGCCGCGCCGAACTGGACCATGTCGTCGCCGTCAACGACAAACGCCGCTTCGCCGTCGAGGGTGACCGCATCCGTGCCAGCCAGGGGCACACCGTGGACGTCGATCTCGGGCTGCCGGCGGCGGTCCCGCCCGCGTTCCTCTTCCACGGCACCGTCGCCGGTCACCTGGCCGCGATCCGCGCCGAAGGGCTCCGCCCGATGGCACGGCACGATGTGCATCTGTCCCCCGACCGGGAGACCGCGACACGGGTGGGCGCCCGGCGCGGACGCCCGGTGGTGCTGTCCGTACGGGCCGGGGAGATGCACCGGGACGGCCATGAGTTCCGCGTCAGCGCGAACGGCGTGTGGCTGACCTCCGCGGTGCCCCCGGAGTATCTGAGCACGCCGTCCGCGCACTGACCCGGCCACACCTGTCCGGCCTCCGACCCCGTACAACCACCCCTACCCGTACGCCCGACCCACCCCGTACCCCCGTCCGGCATACACGACCGGCCCGTCACTGCGCGCCCGCCCGTCCCTGGACTGCCGCCCGACCCGCGCCGTCCTCCCCGCCCTCCCACCGCCCTCGTTGACGTCAACTCCCGCTCCAGGGAGGCCCGTACCGGCCCCAGGAACACCCTTCGTCCCTCTGGCAGGATGAACCGCATGCCCGCACCGGACACCACCGAGCCCCCGGCCCAGGCCCCCGGCCCCGCTGCCTCCGTGCCCGTCATCCACCCGGACCCCGGCACCGGACCCGTAGCGCTCCAGCACACCTCGCTCACCGACTACATCACCCGGCTCGCCTCCCGCGCGCCCGCGCCCGGCGGAGGCGCCGCCGCCGCGGTGCACGCCGCCCAGGGAGCCGCGCTCCTCGCCATGGTCGCCCGCTACAGCACCGGGGCGAAGTACGCCGAGCACGGCGTTCTGATCGCCCGGGTCACCGGCGAGGCCGACGAACTGGCCGCCCGCGCACTGCGCCTGGCCGACGCGGACGCCGCCGCGTTCACCGCCGTCACGGACGCCTACCGGCTCCCGCGCGCGACCCCGCAGGAGAAGGCGGCCCGGTCCGCCGCCATCGCGGACGCCCTGACCGGTGCCGCCGGACCACCCGCGGAGGTGATCACGGTGGCCGCCCGCGCGCTGGACCTGGCCGACGAACTGCTCCCCGTGGGCAACCGCAACGTCCTCACCGATGTGGCCGCGGCGGCGGAGGCCGTCCGCGCGGCGGCCACCACGGCGCGGATCAATGTCGAGATCAACCTCGGCGGGGTACGGGACAGCGCCGAGCGCGAGCGGCTGTCCACCGCGATCGCGCAGGTGGACGCCCTGACCGCCCGTGCCGACCGGGTCACCGCCGCCGTACGCCAGGAGATCACTCAGTGAGCGCCACCAGCCCCGCACCGAGCCTCGCCACCGGTCCCGGCACAGCCCCTGCCACCGGCCCCGACACCGGCCCTGGTACCCGCCCGGTCACAGGTTCCGACGCAGGTCCCGACGCCACCGGCCCGGACAACGGTCCCCGCACCCGCCCGCACACCGACCCCAACGGTGACGGCCCGGCCGCGTCCCTCTCCGGCAAGGCCCTCGCCGCGGAGCTCCGCACGGAGCTCGCCGCTCGGGCCGCCGATCTCGCCGCCACGGCGGACCGGCCGCATCTCGCGGTCGTCACCGCGACCGCCGACGAGTCGAGCGCGTGGTACGTCCGGTCCATCGCCCGGGCCGCCGGGAAGGCGGGCCTCGACTGCACGGTGGTCGACCTCGGGCCGGACGCGGCGGCCCCGGCCCTCCGGATCCGGCTGGCCGAACTGAGCGCCGATCCGGCCGTGCACGGGATCATCCTCCAGACCCCGCTCCCGGACGGGGCGCGGCTGGACGACCTCGCGTCGGCCATCGATCCCGCCAAGGACGTGGACGGGGCGAACCCGCTCTCGCTCGGCCGGCTCGCCGCCGGGCTGCCCGCTTTCGCCCCGGCCACCGCCGAGGCGGTCGTCGCGCTGCTCGACCATCACGGAATCGCCCTGTCCGGTCGGCGTGCCGTGGTCGTCGGCCGCTCCACCGTCGTCGGGAAGCCCCTCGCCCATCTGCTGCTGGACCGGGACGCCACGGTGACCGTCTGCCACTCCCGCACCGCCGACCTCGCCGCGGTGACCCGTGACGCGGAGGTGCTGATCGCCGCGGTGGGCAGGCCGGGCCTGGTCACCGCCGCGCATGTCCGGCCGGGCGCGGTCGTCGTGGACGTCGGCACCAATCCGACGGACGACGGCGGGCTGGTCGGCGACGTGCACCCGGACGTGGCACACGTCGCCGGATCGCTCAGCCCCGTTCCGGGCGGGGTCGGGCCGGTCACGACCGCTCTGCTGCTGCGGCACACGGTCGACGCGGCGGCCACCGCCGCCCGGACTCGCTGACGGGCGGGTACGAGGTCAGTTCCGAGCGATCCCGGGCGCGATGTCCTCGTACACACCGGCCAGTCGCGCGCCCCGGTCAGGGGCGTCCGTCCCCGGAGCCTCGGCGGCCGGCGCCTGTGCCGCCGGGGTCCCGCTCGCGGACGCCGTGCCGCTGCCGCCACCGGCACCACTGCCAGTGCTGCCGCTGCCGCTGCCGCAGAAGGTCGCTTCCAGGGTGCCCGCCATCGTCACGAGCACGTTCCCGTTGTTGGAGGTGTTCGCGAGGGAACTGACGCTCCGCTTCCCGTCCTTCGACGTGAACGCGTACGTGTAGTAGCCCTGGACGGTGCCGGTGTGGCCGTACACGGACACCCCGCAGGACAGATCGCGGCGCCGCAGCCCGAGCCCGTAGTGCTGGGTGCCCGCCGCGTTCGTGGGGGCCCAGCGCTGCATCTCCGCGAGCAGATCGGCGCGGAGCAGACGACCGCCCAGCAGCGCGGAGAAGAAACGGTTCAGGTCCGCCGGGTCCGAGATCATCGCACCGGCGGTCTGCGCCCAGGAGGCCGTCTGCCGCGTCGAGTCCACGAGCGGCGCGCCCGCCTCGTCCGGGGTGAGGTACCCCCGCGCGTACCGGCCCGGGATCGCGGTGGCCGGGTGCACGTACTTGGTGTTGTCCAGCCCGAGCGGCTCGATGATCCGGGACTGGTACGCGCTGCGCGCCGACTCTCCGGTGACCTTCTCGATCAGCATCCCGGCGACCACGAAATTGGTGTTCGAGTACCCGTACGCCGTGCCGGGGGCCGGGGAGGGGGTCCTTGTCAGCGACCGGTCGATGAGTTCCTGGTTCGTGAACACCTTGTTCCGTACCGCCTCGAAGCCCGGCACGGTCTGCTGGAACATGTCGTTCGTGTAGTCCCACAGTCCGCTGCGGTGGTTGAGGACGTGCCGCACGGTGATGCGGTCGTCGGGGAGCAGGCCGGGCAGATAGTGGTTGACGGAGGTGTCGAGTCCCAGATCGCCCTCGGCGACCAGTTGCAGGACGACCACCGCCGAGAACGTCTTCGTGACGCTGCCGATGCGGAAGCGGTCGGCGGTGCTGATCTGCCGCCCGCTCTCCCGGTCCGCCACGCCCTCGGACACCCGGTACGTCTCCCCGTGGTCGTCCACCCGCGCCATCGCCCCGGGCGCGCCCTGGGACAGCGCCCGCTGGAGCACCGCGCGCAACGCGGCCGTGTCCGGCGCGGGTGCGGGAGCGGGGGTGCGTACGTGGGCGGATACCGGGGCGGGGGCCATTGCCGGGGCGGGGGCGGCCGGGGCCGAGCCCGGGGCCGCCGCGTACGCCGACTGCGCGGGCAGCGTCCCGAGGGTCAGCGCCGCCGCTCCCAGCGCGACAGCACTCAGGGCCTTACGTCGAACCATCGTGATCCCCGTTCCTGTGTCGAACAGCCGTACATGGGTACGGGATCGGCCCATGACGGTCGGTCGGGCCCACCCCGTAGGCGCCATGCTGCGGCACTCCGCGGGCGGGCCGGTGGGGGACACGTCCGGTGGATGGCGCGATGTTCACTTGCGGCGGGGCGTCACGTTTCCCTCACATCCCACCGGCCGCGCCCGCCACTCGGCCCCCGCCGCCCGGCGGACCCGCCGACCTCCTGGGACGCGCCTGGGGGCCACCCCTGAAGACGGCCGAAATCCGCCCATGACGGCGCGCCGGACCGGCGTCGGGCGGCCACGCGGCCGTCGGCCGACCCACGACCCACGGCGACGGGCCGGGGACCAGGCAGCAGGCAGCAGGCAGCAGGCAGCAGGCAGCAGGCAGCAGCGCGGAACGAGGAACGAGGAACGCGCGGCACCCGGCTCGGACGGAACGCGGACCAGGCTCAGGGCCAGGGCCAGGCTCAGGCGGTGCGCAGTTGTGCCGGGGCCTCGACGGCGATCCGCTCGAACATTGCCGGATCGGTGGCGAAGTCGGAGTCCGGGATCGGCATATGGAGCACGATCTCGGTGATCCCCAGTGCCTGGTGACGGCCCGCGAAATCCACGAAGGCGTCGACGGACCCCAGCGGGGTGTTCCGGTCCGGGGTGAACCCGGTGAGCAGCACCTTCTCCACCTCGTCCACGTCCCGGCCGAGCTCGGCGCACGCCTTGCCCAGCCGGGCGATCTGGGCGGCGACGGCCTGCCGGGACTGCTCGGGCGTCCCCGTCTCGAAGAGCTTCGGATCACCGGTGGTCACCCACGCCTGGCCGTGCCGGGCCGCCAGCCGCATCCCGCGCGGACCGGTCGCGGCCACCGCGAACGGCAGCCGGGGCCGCTGTACGCAGCCGGGGATGTCACGGGCCTCCAGCGCGGAGTAGTGGGTGCCCTCGGCGCTCACGGAGTCCTCGGTGAGCAGCCGGTCGAGCAGCGGGACGAACTCGGCGAACCGGTCGGCCCGCTCCTTGGGCGTCCATGCCTCCTGCCCCAGCGCGGTGGCGTCGAATCCGCTGCCTCCGGCACCGATACCCAGCGTGATCCGGCCACCGGAGATGTCGTCCAGGGAGATCAGTTCCTTGGCCAGCGTGACCGGGTGCCGGAAGTTCGGCGAGGTGACGAGGGTGCCCAGCCGCATACGTTCCGTGGCCGTCGCGGCGGCGGTGAGGGTGGGCAGCGCACCGAACCACGGCCCGTCGCGGAAGGTCCGCCAGGACAGATGGTCATAGGTGTACGCGGTGTGGAAGCCCAGCTCCTCGGCACGGCACCACTTCCCGCGCCCCCCTTCGTGCCAGCGGTCGACGGGAAGGATCACAGTGCTCAGGCGCATGGCGGCAACCCTATGCCGCGAGGACCGGCCCGAGCGCGCCTACCGCAGCTTCGAGGGATCCCGCCGATCGATCCGCGGCCGGCGTGGACGGCGGCGCGAGGGCACCTTCCTCACCCCGGTTCCCGAAGGTGCGGGGGCGCCCGTCACGCCCGGCCACCACGCGGCCGCCCGAGGACGGACCGAGGGCGGACCGAGGGCGGACCGAGGGCGGACCGAGGGCGGAAATCACTCAGATGTGCGGACTCCCGCACGGTCGTGCGGGCATATGCGCGAGAATGGCGGGGTGACCTCAGCTTCCCCACGGCCGTGGACATCGGCCTCCCCCACGCTCCCGACCCGGCTGATCGCGACGGATCTCGACGGAACCCTGCTCCGCGACGACAAGTCCGTGTCGCCCCGGACGGTGGCCGCGCTCGCCGCCGCGGAGGCGGCGGGTATCGCGGTCTTCTTCGTCACCGGCCGCCCGGCCCGCTGGATGGACGTGGTCAGCGCCGTGCTGCACGGCCACGGCACCGCGATCTGCGGGAACGGCGCCGCGGTCGTCGATCTGCACGGCGGCCCGACCGCACCCCGTTTCCTCACGGTCCGGGAGCTCGCCGCACCCCTCGCCCTCGGTGTGGTCGAGACCCTGCGGAAGGTCGCCCCGGGCACGTCGTTCGCCGTGGAACGCACCGGCGGGCTGCACCACGAAGCGGCCTACCCCCCGCTCCAGCTCGATCTGGCGGAGAGCGTGGCGCCCGCCGAGAAGCTGCTGGCCCCGGGCACGGACGCCGCCGACCAGCCGGTGCTCAAGCTGCTCGCCCACCATCCCGGGCTGGCCCCGGACGTCTTCCTCGCGCTGGCGCGCGCCGCCGTGGGGGAGGACCGGGCGAACATCACCCGGTCCAGCCCGACCGCCCTGCTGGAGATCAGCGGACCGGGCGTCTCCAAGGCGAGCACCCTTGAGCTGTGCTGCGCGGAGCAGGGGATCTCCCCCGCCGAGGTCGTCGCCTTCGGCGACATGCCCAACGACATAGAGATGCTGGACTGGGCGGGCACCTCGTACGCCATGGGCAACGCCCACCCGGATGTCCTGGCCGCCGCTTCGCACCTCACCACCGGCAACAACGACGACGGTGTCGCGACCGTGATCGAGCGCATACTCGCGGAGCGCTGACCCGCGGGACCCGCCCCCGGATCACCGGCCCCGGGCCCGGCCCCCTCACAGCACCACCCCGCGCTCCGCGAGCCACGGCATCGGGTCGACACCCGAGCCGAGCTGCGGGGTCAGCCGTACCTCGAAGTGCAGATGGGGGCCCGTCGAGTTGCCGGTCGTCCCGGACAGCCCGATCCACTGCCCCACCGCCACCCGTTCGCCCTGGTCGACGGCGGCCGACGACAGATGCGCGTACTGCGTGTAGTAGCCGCCGGGGTGCTGGAGCACGACCGCGATCCCGAAGGCGCCCCCGCAGGACACGCTCACCACCCGGCCCTCGCCCACCGCGCGCACCGGTGTACCGACGCCCACGGCGAAGTCCTGTCCCGTGTGGCGGCTGGCCCAGCGCTGACCGGAACCGCCGAAACCGGCCGACAGCTGGTATCCCGCCACCGGCGCGACCCAGTCCGACGCACCCGCCGCAGAACTCTGCGGCAGCCGCACCGCGCCCCGGCACCGGCCGGCGGCGACCGACCGGTCGGCCTCGCCGCGCAGCCGCCACTGCGCCCGCTCCAGCTTCTCCTCGATCTCCTGCCTCAGCTCCGCGAGCCGGTCGTTGCGGCTCTCCAGCGCGCGCCACGCCTGCGACGCCTCCTTCTCGTCCTCCGCGAGCCGCCGCTCCGCCGCCCGGCTCTCGTCGATCTTCCGCCGGACCGCCAGCTCCGCCTGCGAACCGGCCCGCTGACTGTTCATCACGTCCTCGGGGCGGTCGGCCAGCAGCATCCGGGCGGTGTACGGGACATCGCCCCCGGTGCGGTACTGGGCACGGGCGATCCGCCCGAGGTCGGCGTGCAGGATCGCGATACCGCGCCGTTCCTCCGCGAGCCTGCGTTCCAGTTCGGACGCCTCGGCGCGCTGGATCCCGGCCTGCCGCCGCCCCTCCTCGTAGCGGCGGGTCGCGTCGGCGGCCTCCTCGTACAGCTTGGCCACCTCCGCGCCCGCGCCCTGCGCCCCGAGGCTGCCGCCGTCGGTTCCCGGGGCCTCGCCGTACGCGCTGACATGCGGGACGGCGAGTCCCAGCAGCACGCACAGCACCGCGGGGACGAACATCGGACGGCGACGGCCTGAAGAGAACGACATATGACGGATCGTTACGCGTCCGGGGGGACCCGGCGCGCCGGGCTCGTACGCCCGGGGGACGTGCCACCCCGTACGGATGACCGGGGTACCGCCGAACAGGGTGTCCTCGGCGCGGATCGCGTCAGGTGCGGGGGATCAGTGGGGTGCCTGCCAGACCACACCGGTACCGCCGCCGTCCTCACCGATGCCCGGCCCGTACCAGCTGTCGCCGCCCAGCGACTCGGCACGCCGTTTGAGGTTCTTCAGCCCGCTGCGCCGGCCGCCCTCGGGGATGCCGACCCCGTCGTCGGCGACCGTGAGCCGTACCCCGGGGGCGCCGTCGGGCAGGGTGACCGTCGCGTCGACGACGACATCGATACGGTCGGCGTCCGCGTGCCGGAACGCGTTCGACAGCGCCTCCCGCAGCGCGGCGATGAGATTCTTGCCGGTGAGTTCCCCGACCAGCGCGTCCACGGCGCCGACGAAGTGGTGCGAGGGCTTGAACCCCAGCGGTACGGCGGCGGTGTTGATCTCCCGGAGCACCCGGGTGCGCAGCCCGGACGGTGCCTCGGCGGGCTCCTGCTGAAGGGCGAAGATCGCGGTCCGGATCTCCTGGATGGTCACGTCGAGCTCGTCGACGGCCCTGCCCACCCCCTGCCGCACCGCGGGGACGACCGACTTGCGCTGGGCGCTCTCCAGCATCATCCCGGTGGCGAACAGCCGCTGGATCACCAGATCGTGCAGATCACGGGCGATCCGGTCGCGGTCCTCGTAGACGGCGAGCCGTTCCCGGTCCCGCTGCGCCTCCGCCATCTTCAGCGCGAGCGCGGCCTGCGCCGCGAACTGCGCGGCGAGGGTCCGTTCGCCCTCCGTGAAGGTACGGGCGCCCCGCCCCCGCAGGGTGACGAGGGTGCCGAGGACCCGGCCCTCGCTCCGCAGCGGCAGCAGCATCGCCGGACCGTAGTGGCGGGCCAGTTCGCTGAGGACCCGGGGGTCGTTCGCGGCGTCCTCCAGGAACACGGCCTCGCCCGCGAGCAGGCGGGTGGTGATCTCGCTCTCCGGGGCGACGACCACTCCCAGCGCACCGGTGGGCCGCTCCGAGGAGACGGCGACGATCTCCAGGCCGCCCTCGTCGGCGGGCAGCAGCACGAGCCCGGCGGTGGAGTCCGAGAGATGGCGGACCTGTTCGGCGACCACCTGGAGCGCGTCCTCGGCGTCACCGCCCGACAGCAGCGCCGTGGTGACGGCCACGGCCCCGTCGATCCAGCGTTCCCGCTGCTGGGCGGCCTCGTAGAGCCGGGCGTTGCCGATGGCGATGCCCGCCTCCGTGGCCAGTACCCGGACCATGCTGAGGTCGTCGTCGTCGAACCGGGCGCCGCCGCGTTTCTCCGACAGATAGAGATTGCCGAAGATCTCCCCCTGGACCCGGATCGGGACGCCGAGGAACGACCGCATGGGCGGATGGTGCGGGGGAAAGCCGCAGGACCGCGGATCGGCGCTGAGGTCGGCGAGCAGCACCGGTTCGGAGTGCTTGATGAGGGCGCCCAGCAGGCCGCGCTGTCCGTCGGGCAGACGGCCGATGAGCCGCGCGGTCGCCGCGTCGACCCCGTGGTGGACGAAGTCGGAGAGGCCGTCGCCGTCTTCCGCGACGACCCCGATCGCGGCGTACCGGGCGTCCGTCAGCGCGGCGGCGGTCTCACAGATCCGGTCGAGCGTGGAGTGCAGCTGGAGGCCGGTGCCGACCGACCTCATGGCCTCCAGAAGTTGCGGGACCCGCGCGGTCAGCTCGGTCGGCAGGTCCGACGCCCGAGCACCCTCTTGCTCCCCATCCATACCCAAAGCCTAATAACACCGGTTTCCGACCGAAACCCGACCCTTCCCCGGCCCTTCCCCGAGCTGCCCCCGACGATCGTCCGGCGACCGTCCGGCGCCCCCGCGCTACACCGCCGCCGCCAGCAGATCCGCCGCGCCCTCGCGGTCCCGCATCCGGGCCAGCGGCCCCTCGGCCGCGGTGAGCGTGTCGAACGCGCCCCGCTGGACGATCCGCCCCGCCTCCAGCACGATCACCTCGTCGACCTCCTCCAGTCCGGCCAGCCGGTGGGTGATCAGTACCGTCGTCCGGCCCTCGGTGGCCGCCAGCAGGTCGGCGGTCAGGGCGTCGGCGGTCGGCAGGTCGAGGTGTTCGGCGGGCTCGTCCAGCACCAGTACGGGGAAGTCCGCGAGCAGGGCCCGTGCCAGCGCGAGCCGCTGCCGCTGTCCGCCGGACAGCCGTGCCCCGTGCTCCCCGACGAGCGAGTCCAGTCCGTCGGGCAGCGAGTCGGCCCACTCCAGCATCCGCACCCGGGCCAGTACGTCCCGCAGCTCGGTGTCGTCCGCGTCCCGCCGCGCCAGCAGCAGGTTCTCGCGGACGGAGCTGTCGAAGAGGTGCGCGTCCTGGGCGCACAGCCCCACGAACCCCCGCACGGTGTCGCCGTCGAGCGAGTGCGCGTCGACCCCGCCGAGGGTGTACGTGCCGCCGGTCCCGTCGGGACGCGGGTCGAGGAAGCGCAGCAGGACCTGGGCGAGGGTCGTCTTCCCGGAGCCGGAGGTCCCGACGACCGCGATCCGGCGCCCTTCGTCCAGGGTCAGATCGACGCCGGCGAGCGCGTCGCGCCGCTGCCCGTCGTAGCGGGCCCGCAGTCCTTCCAGTCGCAGCGGGAACGGCGAGGCGGGCGCGGCGGCGGGGGTGGCGGGCTCGCGTACGGGTGCGGGCGCGTCCAGCACCTCCTGCACCCGTTCGGCGCTCTTGCGGACCCGCTGGCGGTACTGGACGGCGAGCGGCATCCCCATGACCGCCTCGAACGCGGCCATCGGGGTGAGCACCACCACCGCCATGGCGACCCCGTCCAGCCGTCCGTCCGCGACTCCCCGCGCGGCGACCAGGGCGGTCACCGCGACGGTCAGTCCGGAGACCAGCGCGGTCAGCCCGTCCCCGAGCGCGGTGGCGGACGCGGCGCGGGAGGCGATCCGGGTGAGGACCGCGTCGGCCTTCCTCGCCGCGGCGGTACGGGCGGGCAGGGCGCCCGCGACGGTCAGTTCGGCGGTTCCGGTGAGCAGGTCCGTGACCCGGGTGGCGAGCACCCCGCGGGCCGGGGCGAGCCTGCGCTCGGCGCGCCGGGCGACCGCGCCGGACAGCAGCGGTACCCCGGCACCGGCGGCGAGCAGTCCCACGGCGAGCACGGCACCGGCCTCGGGCAGCAGCCAGGCGGTGAAGCCGACGGCTCCGGCGGAGACGGCGAGCGCGGCACCGGCCGGGAGCAGCCAGCGCAGCCAGTAGTCCTGGAGGGCGTCGACATCGGTCACCAGCCGGGTCAGCAGATCCCCGCGCCGGGTGGTGCGCAGTCCGGCGGGGGCGAGCCGTTCGAGGCGCCGGTAGACGGCGACCCGGGTGTCGCCGAGCATCCGCAGCACCGCGTCGTGCGAGACCAGCCGCTCCGCGTACCGGAAGCAGGCCCGTCCGATGCCGAAGGTGCGGGTGGCCGTGACGGCCATCATCAGATAGAGCACGGGCGGCTGCTGGGAGGCCCGCGAGATCAGATATCCGGAGGTCGCCATCAGGCCGACCGCGCTGCCGAGCGCGAGGCTGCCGAGCAGCAGGGCCAGGGCGAGCCGTCCCCGCCGGGGTCCGGCCATGTCCCGGACCCGGCGCAGCGCGGACCGCTGCCGGGCCCCGGTCCCGGTACGGCCGTCCGGCCCGGGGTGCCCGTCCCGGACCGGCGTGTCCCCGTCCCGTTCCGGGGCCTGCGCGCCCACGAGGTCCATGGCGTGCGACGGGTCGCCGGACCGCTCGCGGTCCCGGTCCTGGTCGCGCTCCGACTGGAACAGCTCGTCACCGAAGGCCGCGCCGTCGTCGGTCAGTTCGGCGATCAGGTCGCCGCCGGTGGGCCGCCTGCGCGAGCCGTGGTCCGCGGCGATGGCGACCCCGGCGGTACCGGCGGTGCGTGCCGTACCTCCCTGGGCCGGGACCGTCCGCTCGGGCATCGCGAGGGTCACCACCCGGTCGGCCACGGACAGCAGCGCCGGGCGGTGCACCACGAGCAGCACGGTCCGGCCGACGGCCAGTCGCCGTACCGCCTCGACCACATCGGCCTCGGTGTCCCCGTCGAGCGCGGCCGTGGGTTCGTCCAGCAGCAGCACGGGCCGGTCCGCGAGGAAGGCCCGCGCGAGGGCGAGTCGTTGCCGCTGTCCGGCGGACAGTCCGGTCCCGTCCTCCCCGAGCAGGGTGCTGGCCCCGTCGGGCAGCGCGTCCACGAACTCCAGGGCTCCGGCGTCGCGGAGGGCCCGGCGGACAGCGGTGTCGTCGGCGTCGGGCCGGGCGAGGCGGACGTTCTCCGCGACGGAACCCGCGTACAGATGGGGGCGTTGGGGCACCCATGCCACCTGCTGGTGCCAGGACTCCCGGGCGATGCCGGTGAGGTCCACCCCGCCGATCCGTACCCGGCCCCGCTGCGGCCGTACGAAGCCCAGGGCGGCGGCGACCAGGGTCGACTTGCCCGCGCCGCTCGGTCCGACGAGTGCGACGGTCTCCCCCGGGCCTACCTCGAAGGACACCCCGGACACGGCGTCGTCGTCGCGTCCCGGATACCTGACGCCGACCTGGTCGAAGCTCAGTCCGAGCGCCTTACCGGCGGGAAGGACACCCGTGCCGTTCGTGGGGACCTCGGTCTCCAGGACCTCGAAGACCTCCTCCGCCGCCGCGAGTCCCTCGGCCGCCGCGTGGTACTGCGCGCCCACCTGCCGGACCGGCAGATACGCCTCGGGCGCCAGGATCAGGATCATCAGCCCGATGGAGAGATCCATCCCGCCGTGGACCAGCCGCATCCCGATGGTGACGGCGACGAGCGCGACCGACAGGGTCGCGAGCAGTTCCAGGGCGAACGACGAGATGAAGGCGATCCGCAGGGTGCGCATGGTGGCGCGCCGGTAGTCGCCGGTGATCCGGCGGATCGACTCGGCCTGGGCCTTGGCCCGGCCGAAGACCTTGAGCGTGGGGAGTCCGGCGACCACATCGAGGAAGTGTCCGGAGAGCCGGGACAGCATCCGCCACTGACGGTCCATCCGGGCCTGGGTCGCCCAGCCGATGAGGATCATGAAGACCGGGATCAGCGGAAGGGTGCCCGCGATGATGGCGGCGGAGACCCAGTCCTCGGTGACGATCCGTACGAGCACCGCGACGGGTACGACCACCGCGAGCCCCAACTGGGGGAGATAGCGGGAGAAGTAGTCGTCCAGGGCGTCGATGCCCCGGGTGGCGAGGGCGACCAGTGATCCCGTGCGCTGACCGCTGAGCCACCCCGGGCCCAGCGCGCCCGCCCGCTCCAGCAGCCGTCCCCGCAGCTCCGACTTGACCGCCGCACTGGCCCGGTGCGCGGCGAGTTCGGTGAGCCAGGAGACACCGGCACGGCCGACGGCCACGGCGGCCAGCGCGATCAGCGGGGCCCTCAGCTCACCGGCCGACAGACCTTCCTGGAAGGCGCCCACCACGATCTCGGCGATCAGGGTGGCCTGGGCGATGACCAGCCCCGCACCGACCAGCCCCAGCAGCACCACGGCCAGCAGGAATCCGCGGGTGGCGCGGGTGTACCGGAGCAGTCGCGGGTCGATCGGTTTCACGTGAAACACACCCTCGGGGTTGGTTCAGGGGTGTTTCACATGAAACACACCCAGGCGGTGCGGGGTGCGGACGGAGCCGGTGACACCGGCCCCGTCCGAGGGGTCAGTGCACGGGGTCGGAGATGTGCTGGGTGCCGATCCGCTTGCGGAACACCCAGTACGTCCAGCTCTGGTAGAGCAGGACGAGCGGGGTCGCGATGCCCGCGCACCAGGTCATGATCTTCAGGGTGTAGGGCGTCGACGAGGCGTTGGTGACCGTGAGGTTCCACGCCGGGTCGAGCGAGGAGGGCATGACGTTCGGGAAGAGCGTCAGGAAGAGCATCGACACGGCGGCGATGATCGTGACGCCGGAGAAGGCGAACGACCAGCCCTCCCGTCCGGCCAGATTGGTACCGAGGGCGGCGACCAGCGCGGCCACCGCCACGACCATCGCGACAAGGCTCGCGGTGTCGCCCTTGTCGAGCTGGGTCCAGAGCAGGAATCCCAGGGCCAGTACGGCCGTCAGCAGTCCGACCCGGGTGGCGAGCCTGCGGGCCCGGACCCGGATGTCACCCACCGTCTTGAGGGCGACGAACACCGCTCCGTGGAAGGTGAACAGCGTCAGGGTGACCAGCCCGCCCAGGAGCGCGTAGACGTTGAGCAGATCCCAGACGTTGCCCACGTACTCGAAGTCCTGGTCGATCTTCACGCCCCGCACGATGTTGCCGAAGGCGACACCCCAGAGGAAGGCGGGCAGCAGGGAGCACCAGAAGATAGCGTTCTCCCAGTTGCGCTGCCACTTCTCCTCGGGCCGCTTGGCGCGGTACTCGAAGGCGACCCCGCGCACGATCAGACTGACCAGGATCAGCAGCAGCGGAAGGTAGAACCCGGAGAAGAGGGTGGCGTACCACTCGGGGAAGGCGGCGAAGGTGGCGCCGCCGGCACTGAGCAGCCAGACCTCGTTGCCGTCCCAGACCGGGCCGATCGTATTGATCAGTACCCGCTTCTCGGGCCGGTTGCGGGCGAGCAGCTTGGTCAGGACACCGACCCCGAAGTCGAAGCCTTCCAGGAAGAAGTAGCCGATCCACAGGACCGCGATGAGCACGAACCAGACATCGTGGAGTTGCATGCCTCAGTTCCTTTCCCTCGGTACGAGAAGGCCGTCAGTACGAGAAGGCCATCGGCCGGTCGGGATCGCGGTCGTTGCCGCCGATCCTGGTCGGCGGGTTGAGGTCCGCCTCGGTCAGTTCGGGCGGCCCGCCCTTGATGTACTTGGCGAGCAGCTTGACCTCGATCACGGCGAGGATCGCGTAGAGGGTGGTGAACACGATCATCGAGGTGATGACCTCGCCCTGGCTGGTCCCGGGGGAGACCCCCTGCCGGGTCTCCAGGACGCCGTAGACGACCCAGGGCTGACGGCCCGTCTCGGTGAAGATCCAGCCCCAGGAGTTGGCGATCAGCGGGAAGGCCATCGTCCAGGCGGCGAGCAGCCAGTACCAGCGGGTGAACCGGGGGCTGATGACCTTGTTCCGGAAGAGCACGAGGTTCGGCATCTCGTCCTCGCCGACCCTCATATGCGCGGGGAGCAGGAACTTCTTGCGGGTCAGCCACAGTCCCAGCAGCCCGATACCGAAGGACGCCATCCCGAAGCCGATCATCCAGCGGAAGGACCAGAACGCCACGGGGATGTTGGGCCGGTAGTCGCCGGGCCCGTGCTCGGCCTGCTCGGCGGCGTTGACGTCGTTGATGCCGGGCACGAAGGAGTCGAAGTCGTCATGGGCGAGGAAGGACAGTATCCCGGGGATCTCGATGGCGACGGTGTTGTGGCCCTTGTCCACATCCCCGTAGGCGAAGAGGGAGAAGGGCGCGTTCGTCTGTCCGTCCCAGAGGGCCTCGGCGGCGGCCATCTTCATGGGCTGCTGCTCGAACATCACCTTGGCGAGCCGGTCACCGCTGACGGCGGTGAGCAGTCCGGCGACGGCGACGGTGATCAGACCGAGCCGCAGCGAGGTCTTCATCACCGGGATGTGCTTCTTCTTGACCAGGTGGAAGGCGGAGACGCCGACCATGAACGCGCCACCGGTGAGGAAGGCGGCGGTCAGGGTGTGGGCGACCTGGGTGAGCGTGGTGTTCTGGCTGAGGACGGCCCAGAAGTCGGTCAGTTCCGCGCGACCGACCGCTTCGTTGATGCGGTAGCCCACCGGGTGCTGCATCCAGGAGTTCGCGGCGAGGATGAAGTACGCGGAGAGGATGGTGCCGATGGCGACCATCCAGATACAGGCGAGATGGATCTTCTTCGGCAGCTTGTCCCAGCCGAAGATCCACAGCCCGATGAAGGTCGACTCGAAGAAGAAGGCGATCAGCGCCTCGAAGGCGAGCGGCGCTCCGAAGACATCACCGACGAACCGCGAGTAGTCCGACCAGTTCATCCCGAACTGGAACTCCTGGACGATGCCGGTGACGACACCCATGGCGATGTTGATCAGGAAGAGCTTGCCCCAGAACTTGGTGGCCCGGAGGTACTTCTCCTTCCCCGTGCGCACCCAAGCCGTCTGTAGTCCGGCGGTGAGGGCCGCCAGGGAGATCGTCAGTGGGACGAACAGAAAGTGGTAGACGGTAGTGATGCCGAACTGCCATCGCGCCAGGGTCTCCGGCGCCAGAGCGAGGTCCACGTCTCCTTCTCCTTACGTGCCGTGTTCACAGCGGCAGTTTGCCCCTTTGATCTCCCGCATAACAGGATCTTCCGGGCGCGCTTGTGAACGCGTTCACATTCACAAGCATTATGTCCTACCGGTTGCGACCCATCGCACGGGGGTCCCCCTTAACGGAGGCAGCACACGCGGGTGACCGTGGGAACCATGGCCGGGCGCGACGAAGGCCCCCGAACCGAAGGTGCCGGTCGTCGGGGGCCTTGTATGAGAGGGCGCTCATCTCCTACATGACGGGCGTCACAGCTCCTTGCGGAACGCCTCGGCGGCCCGCACGAAGATGTCGTTCCCCTCGGTCTCGCCGATCGAGATCCGCACGCCCTCCCCCGCGAACGGCCGGACCACCGCACCGGCCCGCTCGCATGCCGCCGCGAAGTCACTCGTACGGTCCCCGAGCCGCAGCCACACGAAGTTGGCGTGGGTCTCCGGCACCGTCCAGCCCTGGTCCGTCAGCGCCGCGACCACCCGCGAGCGCTCCGCGACCAGCGAGCCGACCCGGCCCAGCAGTTCGTCCTCCGCGCGCAGCGACGCCACCGCCGCGTCCTGCGCGAGCTGGCTCACCCCGAACGGCACCGCCGTCTTGCGCAGCGCGGCGGCCACCGGCTCATGGGCGATCGCGAACCCGACCCGCAGCCCGGCCAGGCCGTACGCCTTGGAGAAGGTCCGCAGCACACAGACGTTCGGCCGGTCCCGGTAGACCTGCGCCCCGTCCGGCACCTCCGGGTCCCGGACGAACTCCCGGTACGCCTCGTCCAGTACCACCAGCGCATCCCCCGGCACCCGGTCCAGGAAGCGCTCCAGCTCGGCCCGGCGGACCACCGTCCCGGTCGGGTTGTTCGGGTTGCACACGAAGATCAGCCGGGTCCGCTCGGTGATCGCGTCGGCCATCGCGTCCAGATCGTGCACATCACCCGAGGTCAGCGGCACCCGTACCGAGGTCGCCCCGCTGATCTGCGTGATGATCGGGTACGCCTCGAAGGACCGCCAGGCATAGATCACCTCGTCGCCCGGACCCGAGGTCGCCTGGAGCAGCTGCTGGGCGACACCGACCGAGCCGGTACCGGTCGCCAGATGGCTCACCGGCACGGCGAACCGGTCGGCCAGCTCGTTCAGCAGCACCGTGCACGCCATGTCCGGGTAGCGGTTGAAGGCGCCCGACGCGGCCACGACCCGCTCCAGCACCCCGGGGAGCGGCGGGTACGGGTTCTCGTTCGAGGAAAGCTTGTAGGCCACCGGGCCGTCGGCGGACGCGGGCTTCCCGGGCGTGTACGCGGGTACGGCGGCCAGTTCGGCACGAAGCCTGGGATTCTGCTCGCTCACCACGGTCCTCCTAGCGACTCGTTCAATACTCCATACCCTCAGAGGATTCCCCACCCACCCGTCCCGCTACAAGGCTCCACCCTCGCCGCACCACCGCGACACCCCTGTCCCACGGCCGGCCGCCCCGCCGCGCGCCCCGCCCGTCCGCCCCGGTTCCACCGGCGCCCACGGGACGCCCCCACGCCCGGAGCGCTCCGCCCGCCCGGGTGGGGGGCGCGCGGACCGTGTCCTCGCACCCCTGGCTCACTCCGTGGCGCGCATCCCCCGTGAAGGTGAGTTGAGACCTCTTCGAGACATGACTCCTTCACCAGGCCCACCCCCACCCGGACGCACTCATTCACTGGCAGAAGCCACAACAGCCCTCGTTTTTAAGCGACTTCACCCCGCACGGCCATGCAGAAACGTTCCTGTCAACGTATGAATATGCGTCCGACCCACCCCACCCGCGGCGCCCTACTATCGGCACGCCATGACAGCAGCAGGGAAGCACCAGGTGAGCCGGGCGGACACCCCCCGCCGAGGCGGTCGGCCAGGCCGAGCGGGTATCAGAGATGTTGCCGCCGCCGCCGGTGTCTCCATCACGACGGTCTCCGACGCCCTCAACGGCAAGGGCCGGTTACCGGACGCCACCCGACGACATGTCCGCGAGGTGGCGGACCGGCTGGGCTACCGGCCCTCCGCCGCCGCCCGCACCCTGCGTACCGGGAAGTCCGGCCTCATCGGACTCACCGTGACGACCTACGGGGACGAACCCTTCACCTTCACGGAGTTCGCGTACTTCGCGGAGATGGCCAGAGCCGCCACCTCCGCCGCGCTCGCCCGTGGATACGCCCTGGTCATCCTGCCCGCGACCTCCCGCCGCAGCCCCGTGGACGTCTGGTCGAACGTCGCCCTCGACGGCACCGTGGTGATCGACCCCTCGGACAAGGACCCCGTCGTCACCGAACTGGTCCGCCAGGGCCTGCCCGTCGTCTCGGACGGCCGCCCGGCCGGTTCGCTGCCGGTCACCGCGTGGGTGGACAACGACCACGAGGCCGCCGTCCTCGGCATCCTCGACCATCTCGCGGCGGCCGGCGCCCGCCGGATCGGACTGCTCACCGGCACCACGACCGATACGTACACCCATCTGTCGACAACGGCGTATCTGCGCTGGTGCGAACGGGTGGGCCAGGACCCGGTGTACGAGGCGTACCCCGCGCACGACCCCTGCGCGGGAGCCGTCGCCGCCGACCGGCTGCTCGCGAGGCCCGACCGGCCCGACGCCGTCTACGGTCTCTTCGACCCGAACGGCACCGACCTGCTGGCCGCCGCCCGCCGCTACGGACTGCGGGTCCCGGACGATCTGCTCCTCGTCTGCTGCTCCGAGTCGACCGTCTACGCCACCACCGAGCCGCCCATCACCACCCTGTCCCTCAAACCGCGCCGGATCGGCACCGCCGTCGTGCAACTGCTGATCGACGCCATCGAGGGGGTGCAGTCGGACCAGCCGGTCGAGCAGGTGATACCGACCGAACTGATCGTGCGCACCTCCTCCGAACGGCGCCATCCGCGGACGACCGTCAGCCCGCCCCGGTCGCCCCGGAGCGGCTAGCCGGCGATGAACGGGTCCCCGGCCGCCGCCCAATTCGGGAGAAATGCGCGGTGAACCGGGCCCCTGTTCCGATTCACCACCCCTGGGTCATCACACAGCGCGATCCGCATTCCTATGATGGGCGGACGACACCGCGGGCCGCTGCGACCAGGCAGTCCGTTCCGGTGCAGTTGCGGCGCAAGGTGGTGGAGGGGTCGATGACTCAGGGGGCAGGTCAGGGACCCGTCGTGCGAACGCCGACAGTGCGCGATTTCCGCGTGCCGGCCTATGTGCACGAAGCGGGTCCCGTAGATCCCGGACAGCCCGCCACGCGGCCCGATCCCCGGATCGATCCGCGTACGGAACAGCCGTCCCGGCACGACGATCCACAGCAGGACGCCCATCAGGGCCAGGCACCGGCGGGCGCACCGCGCTCCGGTCCGCCGCCCTACCCGCCGGGCGGGACCGACGGCCCACCCGCGCGGGTGGGCGGCGCCCCGTACCCCGCACCCGGCGAACCGGGTCCGCCACCCGGCCCGCCCCCGGTCACCGCCATGGGCACGGCGCCGGTCATGGACGTGATGGGCCTTCCCGCCGAGCCGCGCCCCGGGCCGGGGACGCCCGACGGGCCGGTCGGCCACGCGGTCGGCTCGACGCCGCCCATCGGCCCGGAACCCGTCAGCGCGACGCCGATCGGCTCGACGCGCGTCAGCTCGGCGCCCGTCGGTTCCATGTCGCCGCCGCGGGACAGCGTGCCGCCCTACGACGAGGGCCAGGAGCCGGAGGGCTACACCCCGACCCAGCGCGACCTCCCGGTGATCAAGCGCGGCGACACCCTCCAGGCGCCGGTGGCCCCCGCCCCGGCCGTCGCCGCCCGGGAGCCGGAAGGACTCGGTCCGCTCTTCGTCGTGGGGGACGTGCACGGCTATCTGGACGAGCTGATCGCCGCGCTGCACGCCAAGGGCCTGATCGACGCCGACGGCAACTGGTCGGCCGGCAACGCCCGCCTCTGGTTCCTCGGCGACTTCACCGACCGGGGCCCCGACGGGATCGGCGTGATCGACCTGGTGATGCGGCTGTCCGCCGAGGCCGCCGCCGCCGGGGGCTACTGCAAGGCCCTGATGGGCAACCACGAGCTGCTGCTGATCGGCGCCCGCCGCTTCGGGGACACCCCGGTCAACTCCGGCGCGGGCACCGCCACCTTCCAGGCGGCCTGGCTGCTCAACGGCGGCCAGAAGGCCGACATGGACCGGCTCCAGGACCACCACCTCCAGTGGATGTCCCGGCTCGACGCGATGGAGCACGAGGACGACCACCTCCTCGTCCACTCCGACACCACCGCGTACCTCGACTACGGCGACTCCATCGAAGCCGTCAACGACACGGTCCGCGAGACCCTGACGCGCAACGACGCCGACGAATGCTGGGACCTCTTCCGGAAGTTCACCAAACGCTTCGCCTTCCGCGACGAATCGGGCCCGCGGGCCGCCCGGGAACTCCTCTCCGTCTACGGCGGTTCCCGTATCGTCCACGGTCACAGCCCCATCCCGTACCTGCTGGGCGAGGTCGGCTCCGAGGACGGGGACGACAGCCAGGGGCCGGTCGTGGACGGCCCGCACGTCTACGCCGACGGACTCGCGATCGCGATGGACGGCGGAGTGACCATGGCCGGAAAGCTGCTGGTCCAGCAACTCCCCCTGAACGACTGAACCGTTCCGCGGACAGCCGCGGCGGCGACGGGCCCCAGGCCGTGCCCGGCCCTTCGCGTCGGGCCGGCCCGCGGCGTCCGCCGCCGGGCGTCGCTCGGCGGAGGGCCGCCCTCGTACCGGACGTACCCGGGCATGCCCGGCAGCGCGGCGAGGTCCGGCGCGGTGCCGGGCGTCGCGGGCCCGGCGGGAATCGCCGGACACGGCCCGGGGCCCCGGGGCCGATTTTCGCTATTTCTCTGTCACCTTGAGCCGTGGCGGCTCTACCATCGCACTATCCGTAGCAGGCTCCCCTCCGTTTCTGCCCGACGGCTCTCAACCATGTGAGCCACACGTCCTACGGAGCATCGGGGGATGCACATGAACAGCGTTCCGCAACATCTGTCGAGTGAGGACCGCACCGAGTACGAGCGCGTCCTGGACGCGGCGCTGCGCTCCGCCCGTCCGGAAATCGCCGCGGCCGAAGGCCGGTTGAACACCGAGCAGCTGCGCACCCTGGCGCTGAACGCGGGCGCCCTGATCACCGACGCCGCCGCCGACGAGTACGACGCCTATGTCAAGATCCGCGAAGAGGCCCACGAGGCCGCGTCCGGGCCGACCGGGTCCGGATCGTCCGGTACCGGGTCCGCGTCCGGGCCGCGCACGGCGGGGCTCGCGGACACGATGGGCGAGGTGCCGGAGCCCGCGGGCGCCGGGGTCCTCGCCGTCGTCGCGGCGCTCGCGCCGGTACTCGCCGGTGCGGCGGCCGTGATCTTCCTGCTCGTCGGCTATGTGCTGCGGGCCGTCTCCCCGGACCTGGCGATCGGCCGGACCCTGCTCACCACGGGCTGGGTCTTCGGCGCGATCACCGCAGCGGCGATCCTCGCCGCCGCGGCCGGTCTGCTGATCGCCGCCCTGCGCAACAACGCCACCGCGCTGCGCGCGGGGCCCCGCGGCGAGCTGGACCAGCAGGTCGAGCTCGCCCGCGCGGCCTGGCGCGAGGCACTGCTGGCACGCGGCATCACGCCGTTCCTCCAGGAGGCCCTGGCCAACGCCCCGGCGACCGGCGCCATCACCGGTGTGGACGGTGACCCGGCGGGTACAGGCGGCGGCCGGAGGTCCGAGGCGACGACCGGCCGGATGCCCTCTCTCGGCTATCACCGGCCGGGGTTCAGCAGCCCGGACGGGGGCCCCGCGGCGGGGCCCCGGCCCAGTTACTCAAGTCCGGACTTCTCCAGCCCGGACTTCGGCGGCCCGGAGCACAAGCTGGAGTAGCCGGTACGTGCCGCTCCACCTCACAGGTACGCGGGGCGGGCGGCACGGCATCCGGTACGTGAAGCCGCACGTCAGCCGGTGCGCGGGGCAACCTCGGCCGGGGAGGTGAAGCGGCACGTCAGCCGGTGCGCGGTGAGGCCCGTGGACGGCTTCGCGGACCAGGAAGGCCCACGGGTCCTCACCGCGTGTCCGCCCGCAGGCGGGCCGGGGTCAGTCGGCCATCGGCAGATACACCCGGTTCCCGCCGGCGGCGAACTCCTTGGACTTCTGGAGCATGCCCTCGGTGACCTCGTCCAACGAGGCCCCGTCCTCACCCGCGCCGCCGAACCGTTCCGTGATGCTGTGGCTGATCTTCATGGAGCAGAACTTCGGGCCGCACATGGAACAGAAGTGCGCGGTCTTCGCGGGCTCCGCGGGCAGCGTCTCGTCATGGAAGGCACGTGCGGTGTCGGGGTCGAGCGCCAGATTGAACTGGTCCTCCCAGCGGAACTCGAAGCGGGCGTCCGACAGCGCGTCGTCCCACTCCTGCGCACCCGGGTGGCCCTTGGCGAGGTCGGCGGCATGCGCGGCGATCTTGTAGGTGATGACACCGGTCTTGACGTCGTCCCGGTTGGGCAGGCCCAGATGCTCCTTGGGCGTGACGTAGCAGAGCATCGCGGTGCCCCACCAGGCGATCATCGCGGCGCCGATGCCCGAGGTGATGTGGTCGTAGGCGGGGGCGATATCGGTGGTCAGGGGGCCGAGGGTGTAGAACGGCGCCTCCTCGCAGATCTCCTGCTGGAGGTCGATGTTCTCCTTGATCTTGTGCATCGGTACATGACCGGGGCCCTCGATCATGGTCTGTACGTGAAAACGCTTCGCGATCCGGTTGAGTTCCCCGAGGGTGCGCAACTCCGCGAACTGCGCGTCGTCGTTGGCGTCCGCGATGGAGCCGGGGCGCAGCCCGTCCCCCAGCGAGTACGTGACGTCGTACGCGGCGAGGATCTCGCACAGCTCCTCGAAGTTCTCGTACAGGAAGGACTCCTGATGGTGGGCCAGGCACCACGCCGCCATGATGGAGCCACCACGCGAGACGATCCCGGTCTTGCGGCGGGCCGTGAGCGGGACGTAAGGGAGCCGGACCCCCGCGTGGACGGTCATGTAGTCCACACCCTGCTCGGCCTGCTCGATGACCGTGTCCTTGTAGATCTCCCAGTTCAGTTCCTCGGCCTTGCCGTCCACCTTCTCCAACGCCTGGTAGAGCGGCACCGTTCCGATCGGCACGGGGGAGTTGCGGAGCACCCATTCACGGGTGGTGTGGATGTTGCGGCCGGTGGAGAGGTCCATGACGGTGTCGGCCCCCCAGTGGGTCGCCCAGGTCATCTTGTCCACCTCCTCCTCGATCGAGGAGGTCACCGCGGAGTTCCCGATGTTGGCGTTGACCTTCACGAGGAACCGCTTGCCGATGATCATCGGCTCGATCTCGGGGTGGTTGACGTTGGCGGGCAGCACGGCCCGCCCGGCGGCGATCTCCGCGCGGACGACCTCGGGTTCGACGTTCTCCCGGACCGCCACGAACTCCATCTCCGGGGTGATCTCACCGCGGCGCGCGTACGCGAGCTGGGTGACGGGCTGCCCGTCCCGGCCCCTGCGCGGCTGGCGGGGCCGCCCCGGGAACACCGCGTCCAGATTGCGGAGTCCGCCGCGCGGCGAGGTGTGCTTGATCCCGTCGTCCTCGGGCCGCACCGGCCGTCCCGCGTACTCCTCGGTGTCACCGCGGGCGATGATCCAGTTGTCGCGCAGCGGCGCCAGCCCCCGGCGGACATCGGTGTCGGCGTGCGGATCGGTGTACGGGCCGGAGGTGTCGTACAGCGTGACGGCCTTGCCGTTGGTGAGGTGGACCCGCCGGACCGGTACGCGCAGATCGGGGCGGGAACCCTCGATGTACCCCTTGTGCCAGCCGATGGTCGGCCCGGTGCCGTCCGGACCGGTGCTGTCCGGACCGGTGCTGTCCGGCTCGGTGCCGTCACCCCGACCGTCGGCGTCGGCAGGACCGGTGGTCTCCGTGTCCGGACCGGTACCGGTACCCGTGGTGGGGCCGTCCCCGGCGGACCGCTCGGGTCCGGCGAACTGCTCGGCTTCCGTGGACCGCCCGGCCGTCGAGGGGGCGTCGGTCTGTGCCGTCGGCCCGGGTTCGTCGGTGGGGACCCGCGCGCCGTTCGTCTCGCGTTCCGCGTTCACGGCAGGCGTGCGTACATCCTTGATGGTCATGAGACCTACTCCCTACGCCGGCATTACCCGGTAACAGGTTCAGCGGTCGACGCAGCCGTTCTCCGCCGGACCGCTCGTACGCCGAATGCGTCGAGTACGTCCGTCAGCGGAGGTCAGCGCCCTCTCAGCCCGGTGCTCCGAGCTCCCGCGTGTACAAAGGTGCCTCCACGCTAGCGTCATATCTGGCGTGCTGAACAGTGGGCCCCGGTCGTTCTTGCGATGATCGGGCGGTGACCACGACGCCGCAGCCCCCCGTCCCGCCCTCCGGTCCGCCCCGGACGCCGTTCCCCGGAGCGGCACATGGGTCACCCCCGTACGCCCCGGAACACGGGCATCCGCCGGGCGCCGGACCCGGCGGACACGGACCGGGCGACCAGGGGCCCGCCGGGTACGGAGGCCCGGGCGGCGGCCGGTCCGGTCCCGGGCACGGCGCACCGCAGCACAGCGCACCGGAGCACGGCGGACCCGGGCACGGCGGGACGGGGGCCGGGCACAGGGGGCACGGTCACGGTGGTCATGGGCACGGCGGGCACGGTCACTCCCACTCGCACGGTCCGGCGGCTCCCGTGTCCGCGCGGCTGCGCCGGATCATCGCGGCGGTGCTCATCCCCTTCGCGGCGGCCGTGGTGGTGGGTCTCGCGGTGCTGTGGCCCGGGGGGACGCCCGGACATGAGCGCACGGGTGTGGGTTTCGACCGGCAGACCCAACAGGCGACCGTCACCAAGGTCGACCGGGTCGACTGCAAGTCGGTGAACGTGGGCGCGGTCCCGCCGACCGGTGACACCTCGACGGCCGAGGGCAGTTCGGCGCAGCAGCGGGCGACCGGCGACTGCGGCAAGGCGACGGTCGAGGTGACCACGGGCCCCGACAAGGGCCGGACGTTCACGGAGATCGTGCAGCCGGACGCGACCCGGAAGCTGACCTCGGGGCAGCAGGTGATCGTCGCGTACGCCCCCGACGCGCCCCAGGACCTCCAGTACTCGGTGACCGATGTGAACCGGCGGCTGCCGATGGCCCTGCTCGCCGGGCTGTTCGCGCTCGCGGTGGTCGCGGTCGGCCGGCTGCGCGGACTGATGGCGCTGATCGCGCTCGCCGTGAGCTTCCTCGTGCTGACGTTCTTCATCCTGCCCGCGATCCTCCAGGGCTCGAACCCGCTGGTGGTGGCGGTGGTCGGGGCCAGCGCGATCATGCTCATCGCGCTCTATATGTGCCATGGCCTGACCGCCCGGACCTCGGTGGCCGTTCTCGGCACCCTGGTGTCGCTGCTGCTGATCGGGCTGCTGGGGTCGCTGTTCATCGGATGGGCCGCGCTCTCGGGCGACACCGACGACAACACGGGGCTCATCCACGGCCTGTATCCGTCGATCGACATGAGCGGGCTGCTGCTGGCGGGGGTGATCATCGGGTCGCTCGGTGTCCTCGACGATGTCACGGTCACCCAGACCTCGGCGGTGTGGGAGCTGCGTCAGGCCGATCCGACGATGAGCCGCCGGGCGCTGTACCTCGCGGGCATCCGGATCGGCCGGGATCACATCGCGTCGGTCGTCAACACGCTCGTCCTGGCGTACGCGGGCGCCGCGCTGCCGCTGCTGCTGCTGTTCTCGATCGCGCAGAGCGGGGTCGGTACCGTCGCCAACAGCGAGTTGGTGGCCGAGGAGATCGTACGGACGCTGGTCGGCTCCATCGGGCTGGTCGCGTCGGTCCCGGTGACGACGGCCCTGGCGGCGCTGGTCGTCTCCGCGGACCGGGAGCCTCCGACGCCCCTTCCCGGACGGACCGTTCCGTCCCCCACGGGGCGCGGCCGCCGCCGCAAGAAGTGACCCGCCGCACCACCCCGCCGCACCACCGCGCCGCCCCGGCCGGCCGCGCACCGGGACCGCGTTCGGCAACAGGAACGGCGGGCGTAAACCTCCGGAGCGGACCACTTCACGGTTGACGACCCGCCCGGGACGTCAGCCCGCGCTCTGTTCCTCCGCCAGAATCCGGTCCAGCGCCTGGTCCAACAGGGAGTCGAATCCGGCCATCGACCGCTCCTGACCCAGCGGAACGAGCTTGTCCGTACGGTCCAGGAAGGCGATCAGGGGAGCGACCCCGGCCCGGAACACGGCCTGCTCCGTGCCGACCTGAAGGGTGATGAGGACATCGCTCAGCAACTCCGGATCATCCGGCGCGATATGCACATCCCCGTCCCCGCAGGGTCCCGCCACCCCGTCGACCAGCAGTTCCCGTCCGAACGTCCAACTCACGGGAGCGTCACCGGGAAGATGGAAAGTGAGCTGCACGGCATACGGATCAGCGGCCTCGTAGCCGAGCTCCACGGGAATGCGGAACGCGAGCTCCTCGGACACGAGAAAGCTCATCATGACCTCTGCCTGTACCGACTCGCGCATTGGCTACCCCGTCGTGTGGCGTCGACTTGGCCAGGAATCATCCCCCTGACACTGATGGCATCTTGCTTAACGTACACGACAGATCACAAGGAGTGAGTTTTCAGATGCTGATAGAGAAACCGAGTGTCCCTAGTAGCTTTCCGACCTCCCGCTCCAATCGTGCCAGCGTCGGAAGCAATCGTTCCTCTTGATGCGTCGGCAGCGAGAATCCGATGGCCATCGCGGTGTTCCCGGCCATGAGCGGAATCGCCGCGCACACCGTGCCTAGCGCGTACTCCTGATGCTCCAGAACCGGTTGCATCCGGTCGACCGCGGCCAGCCGTCGCAGAAAGGCGTCCTCGCTGCGCACCGAGTACGGCGTCACGTACTGGATCGGATGCCGGTCCAGATGATCGCGCCGCGCCTTCTCCCCGAGCTGTGACAACAGGCATTGGCCGATCGCGTGGGCGTGCCCGGTCTCCCGGAAGTCGGCCCACTCCTCGACCGCGGGATGCGCGGGGGTGTCGGCCACCGCGACGATCTCGATCTCCCCTTCGCGGTACACCGCGAGATACACGGGCGCGCCGAGGGTGTCACGGCAGTACGCGAGCGCGTCGTTGATCATGCCGCGACGATTCTGCTGAACCGCCGCACCGCCCAGCCTCTCGGCCGCCTCCGCCAGCAGATAGACCCCGCGGTCCCGGCGGACATAGCCCTCATGGGCGAGCGTGCGCAGCAGGTGGTACGCGGTGGGGAGCGCGACCTCGGCCTCGCGCGCCAGTTGCTTGGCGGGCGCGCCGCCCGGATGCCCGGCCGCCGCCTCCAGCAATCGCAAGGCACGCTGGACGGAGCCGATCAGGGTCGGAGCTGGATCAACCGGGGCCAAGGCACACTCCCGTGGCGATTGGAGGTCCAACCGGACTCTAGTCGTCCGATCCGGACTATCCTCCCCCGGAGGGCAAACTTCCCTCTGCCGGGGGACCACGGCCACCGGCGCGTACCGGCGTGTCCGGCCGTCCCGCCCGATCCCGGTCCGGCCGACGAGCGGTCCCGGCCCCCCGCGCACCCCGGCCCACCTGTGGCCCAGGCATGCCTGCCGCCCCGGACTATGGCCACCGCGGGCCACCAGCGGCCCTGTTCACCGAGCCGCCCGGGCTACCGAGCCGCCCTGACCACCGAACCGCCAGGACTACCGACCGCCGCGGCCTACCAACCGCTCCGTGCGGATGTCGACGCCGTGAACTTCCGCACGACATAGATCAGCCCGGCCACGGCCGCGACCAGCGCCAGCGCCTTGAAGAGCAGGCCGACGAGGACCGAGAGCACCCCGACGATCAGTCCGCCGAACACGAACAGCGCGACGACCGGCACCACGACCCATTTCACCCACCACGGCATGCCCGCGAAGATCTCCCGCACAGTCCTGTCCTTCCACTTCGCGCGCCGTCCTTCGGCAGCGCCGCACCGGCCCGTACCCGGTCGGGACCCGGTGTCCGGCCCGCCCGGCCGCCGCACGACCGGTGCGGACGGGCGTCCCGGGAGGGACGGGTCCCCTGGTACGTGCCTTCGATGCTAGGACGCGTGAGCGCCGGGCGGACGCCGCGGAGCCCTTGTCCTCCCCTGACCGCACCCTGACGGAACCCCGAGAACGGAGCTCAGCCTTCCGGTGGGGAGAAGACCACCATCACCCGCAGGTCCTCGGTGATGTGGTGGAACTTGTGCGGAACCCCCGCCGGTACGTAGACCACGCTGCCCCGGGCCACCAGGGTCGTCTCCATCCCCACGGTGATCGACGCCCGTCCGCTCACCACGAAGTACACCTCGTCCTGGCCGTGCGGCTGCTGCGGATCGGCCGCACCCGCGTCCAGCGCGTAGAGGCCGACCGACATGTTCCGCTCGCGCAGGAACTGGAGATACGCCCCGTCGTTCGTGGCCCGCTCGATCTCCAGCTCTTCCAGCCGGAATGCCTTCATGGTCCTCTGTCCGTCCTTGTCCGCTCCGGGAGCCGCCCCCGCGATGCCCGCGTTCTCCTCCGCGCCGGGTCAACCGCCGGGCGCGTCTGTCACGATCAGACACATGATGAATTTTCTGGTCAAGACGATCGCCAACGCGGGGGCCCTGGCCGTCGCGATCTGGCTGCTGGACAAGATCACCCTCACCGGCGACAGCACGGGCGCCAGGGCGCTCACGCTGATCGTCGTCGCGCTGATCTTCGGCCTGGTGAACATCCTCGTCAAGCCTGTGGTGCAGATCCTGACCTTCCCCCTGTTCATTCTCACCCTCGGGCTGATCACACTGATCGTGAACGCCCTGATGCTGCTGCTCACCTCCTGGGTCGCCGACCTGCTGGACGTCGGCTTCCATGTCGAGGGCTTCTGGACCGCCGTGCTCGGCGCGTTGATCATCTCCATCGTGTCCTGGGCGCTGAACGTCGTCCTGCCCGACGACAAGAGCTGACCCCGGCCCGTCCGGCCCGGCCGTGCGTCCGGCGGGGTGCCACCACCCCCGCCGTCCCGTCCCGCCCCGACATGACCGACCCTGGTGGCGGAGGCGTCGGCGGACGCGTGCCGTGTCCGGCGGCGCCCGGGACCGCGGGCGGGAACCCGCTCACGGCGGCTACCCGGGCGGTGGAACGCCGCAGTACAGCGAGGAAGGCGGTTCGGGATGGCAGCGGACGGTACGGAACGGACTCCGGCCCGGGACGCGGCGGGCGGTACGGGACCGGTCCCGGCCGGGGACGGCACACGCGCGGTACGGGCCGGGCTGCCGGACCCCGTGAAGCATGAGCCCGCGCTCCCCGGGCCCGTCTTCGCCGCGCACTTCCATCTGCCGGGCGACGCGACGGGCCCGTACCGCTACGGACGGGACGAGAACCCCACCTGGACCCTGCTGGAGCGGGCCATCAGCGAGCTGGAGGCCCCCTTCGGGGTGGCCGGCCAACCCGGCCCGAACGCCGCGACCGCGGGGGAGAGCGCGGACGGCGGGCCCGCCGAGACGCTGGTGTTCGCCTCGGGCATGGCCGCGATCTCGGCGACCCTCTTCTCCCAGCTGCGCGCGGGGGACACCGTGGTCCTGCCCGCCGACGGCTACCAGGTCCTGCCGCTCGTCCGGGAGCAGCTCACCGCGTACGGCATCGAGGTGCGGACCGCGCCGACCGCCGGGGACGCCCAGCTCGATGTCCTCGACGGGGCACGGCTGCTCTGGATCGAGACGCCGTCGAACCCCGGGCTCGACGTCTGCGATCTGCGCCGGATGATCGACACCGCGCACGCCCAGGGCACCCTGGTCGCCGTCGACAACACCCTGGCGACCCCACTGGGCCAGCGCCCGCTGGAGCTTGGCGCGGACTTCTCCGTGGCCAGCGCCACCAAGCAGCTGACCGGGCACGGCGATGTCCTGCTCGGCTATGTCTCGTGCCGTGACAGCGCGACCGCCACCGCCGTACGCCGCTGGCGCAAGATCATCGGCGCGATCCCCGGCCCCATGGAGGCCTGGCTGGCGCACCGTTCGCTGGCCACGCTCCAGCTCCGCGCGGACCGGCAGTGCACGACCGCGCTCACGGTCGCCGAAGCGCTGCGGACCCGGCCCGAGGTGTCCGGGCTGCGCTATCCGGGACTGCCCGACGATCCCGCGCACCCCGTCGCCGCCCGGCAGATGCGGCGCTTCGGCTGTGTGGTGTCCTTCACCCTGCCGTCCCGTGAGCACGCCGAGCGCTTTCTCGACGCGCTGACCCTGGTCGACGACGCCACCAGTTTCGGCGGGGTCCGCTCCACCGCGGAACGCCGTCGCCGCTGGGGCGGGGACCCCGTTCCGGAGGGTTTCATCCGGCTCTCCGTCGGCATCGAGGACCCCGATGACCTGGTACGGGACATCCTGAACGCCCTGGACCAGCTGACCGTCTGACAGCTGCGTTCCCTGGCCCGGCGCGACGGCGCCGGGCCCGCGCCGCGCCTCATACACGTACGTCCGTAGGGCCCTGGACGGAGCGGACGGCCCGAGCCTCCCCCCTCGTGGCTCGGACCGCCGGTCGCGGTTCAACGCGCGAAGAACCGCGCGACCAAGGCTAGTTGACCCTGTGTCGGTGTCCAATCACCGTAGCGACAGCGACCTATCGACATATTTATAGTGGGCCGTCCGATCACCACGGGGACCGGAGGAGGCGCACGATGGACCTGGCTCTGCTGCGCACCTTCGTGACCGTGCACCGGGCGGGTTCCTTCACCCGGGCCGCCGCCCTGCTCGGACTCTCGCAGCCCGCCGTCACCTCACAGATCCGGACGCTGGAACGCCAGCTCGGCCGACCCCTGTTCCTGCGCCAGGCGCGCGGTGTCACCCCCACGTCCATCGGTGACGAACTGGCCCACAAGGCCGCCCCCCATCTCGACGCCCTGGCCGAGATCGCCGAGACAGGGCTGGACGGGGAGTACACACCCCGGACCCTCCATCTCGCGGGCCCGCCCGAGTTCACCGCCGAGCGCGCACTCCCCTCGCTGGCCACCATGACCGGACAGGACGGCCGGAGCTTCGCGCTACGCGCCTCCTTCGGCACCGCCGAGGACTCCCTGGAGGGTCTCGCCGCCGGGCACCACGATCTGGCCATCTCGACAGCCCGGCCGCGCGGCAGCCTGCTCACCGCGACGGCGCTGTGCGACGAGGAGCATGTACTGATCGCGGCTCCCCGCTGGGCCGCCCGGCTCGGCCCCGGCCGGCTGCGCCGCAAGGGCGTCCAGGCCTTGGCGCACCTGCCCGTGGTCGAGGTCCATGAGTCCCTGCCCTTCGTGACCCGCTACTGGGCCACCGTCTTCGACGCGGTCCCGGCCGCCTCGGGCACGGTGGTGGTCCCCGATCTGCGGGCCGTTCTGTCCTGCGCCCGGGCGGGGGCCGGCCTCGCGGTCGTACCTCGCTATCTCACCGCCCCGGCGCTGGCCCGTGGAGAGGTGGTCGCCCTGCTGGAACCTGCGGTACCGCCCCTGCGCACCTACTTCCTGGTGGTGCGCACGGGGACCCTGTCCATGCCGCATATCGCCCGGGCCCATGAGTGGCTGCTGCGAGCTGGAACAGGCTGGGACTGAGCGGGTCGGGACACCGTGATCGGCATGCGATGTTTCACGTGGAACCAGCCGGGCCACATTTCCCCCATGAAGGTCCGCCCCGTGGTCAAACGCACCGCCCGCGCCATCCTGCTCGACGGCGACGACCTGGTCCTGATCAAGCGGACCAAGCCCGGGGTCGACCCGTACTGGCTCACCCCCGGTGGCGGGGTGGAAACCAGCGATGCCACCGTCGTCGACGCCCTGCACCGCGAGGTCCATGAGGAGCTCGGCGCCAAGATCACCGATGTCGTCCCCTGCTTCGTGGACACCGTCGAGCACATCGGCGAGGACGGCGGCGCGACCGGAGTGAAGGTGCAGCACTTCTTCGTCTGCCGACTGGCGTCGATGGACGTCTCCCTGCGGCACGGCCCCGAGATCGACGAGCCCTGCGGGGAGTACGAGATCGTACGGGTGCCGTTCACCCGGGTCGGGATCGCCTCGGTGCATCTCGTACCGCTGTCGCTACGGCACTACCTGGACGGCAACATCGAAGGCGTACGCGCCATGCACGCACCTGACCTGGCCTGAGCTGCGCTACCGGGGCCGGACTCGCGTCGGCGCGGGGCCCGCTCCGAGGTCGCGTCGGGGCTTGGCGTCGGGTCCGGGGCCGGGGCCGAGGGACGGGACGGCTTGGCGCGGTCGGTTCAGGAGCCCGCCTCAGGAGCCCGCCGCGACCAGTTCCTCCACGGAGTCGTGCCGTATGCGGCTGACCGGGACCCCGGTGTCCCGCAGCGCGTGGACACCGCTGCGGATCATCCCCGGCGGTCCGGACAAATAGGCGTCGTACTCGTACCAGGGACCGAACTCCCTGACCGCGTCGGGAAGCTGACGGTGCGCCTCGGCGTCGATGAAGGGACGGACCGAGAGCCAGGGGTGCGCCTGCTGGAGCCTCAGCATGGTGTCGATGTCATAGAGATCGATATCGGTGCGGGCTCCGTAGAAGACCTCGACGGACCGGCGGGCCCCGTGCTCGGCGACATCCTCGACCAGGGCCTTGATCGGCGCGATCCCGGTTCCCCCGCCCACGCACAGCAGCCCGCTGCGGGTGGTGTGGTCGACGGTCATCGACCCGGTGGGCGGACCCAGTCTCAGCACATCGCCCGGACGTGCCCGGTGCACCAGGGCGTTGGAGACCCAGCCCGCCGGGACGGCCTTCACATGGAAGGACAGCAGCCCGTCGGCGCGTGGGGCCGACGCGAAGGAGTAGTGCCGCCAGACCCGGGGCCACCAGGGCGTCTCCACACCGGCGTACTGGCCCGCCAGGAAGGGATAGGGCTGATCGGGGCGGACGGTGATGACAGCGATGTCCGGGGTCCGCAGCTCGTGCGCCACCACCTCGGCGTACCACCAGGCGGGCGCGCGCAGTTCGTCGGCGGCAGCCGCGTCGATCATGATCTGCGAGATCGTCGTATAGGTACGGACCCAGGCCGCCTGGCACTCCTCGCCCCACGAGTCGGTCGCATGGCTCGACAGCGCGCCGATCAGCGCCTCACCGACCGCCGGGTAGTGCTCGGGGCGGGTGCCGTACTTGCGATGCCCGCGCCCGAGGTTCTGGAGGTACTCCACCAGGACATCGGTGTTGTCGATGTGCTCGGCGGCGGTCAGCAGCGCCTTGAGGATCCGGTCCCGCTGGGTGTCCATCGCCGCGGGGAACAAGGACCGCAGATCCGGGTGCCGGAGGAAGAGCAGTGCGTAGAAGTACGAGGTGACCTTGTCGGCGATCGGCTCGATCTCCTCCATGGTCCGACGGACGTGCACGGCGTCGGGGGAGGGCGGGACGGCGTCCGCCGGACCCGTGGGTCCGGCCGGGCCGGTTTCCCCGGGGGCCCCGAGGTCTCCGGACCCACCGGCGGGCCCGAGCCGGTCCCGTCCGACGCGGGACGGTGGCATCGGTGCGGGGACGGGCTTGAGGGTGGCGAACAGATCCGGAGCGGCCGGAGCGGCGGCGGAACCGATGGCTATTCGCGCACGGTCCGGCTCCGTCGCGGGGACCGGCCCCGGGTCCACCACCGGATCGGACGCCTGACCGGACCCAGGCTCGTCCGCCGGTTCCGGTACGGGTTCCGGTACGGGACGGCCGGATGGAGGTACGGGACGGGCGCCTCTGCCGACCGGTCGGAGCGCGGCGATACGGGGCCGCTCCGAGGCCGGGACCTCCTCGGACACCGGCTCAGGGGGCGTTCGTGACGAGAACCAACCGCCTCCCGGCTCGTCGTCGTCCTCACCGGAAGTGCCATTGGCCGACATGGTGGTCGGAGCATCCATTTCTCTGCCTCGCCTCAAGCATCTTTCGGTCGATCCGCGTACTTCTCTGATCGGAAGTCGCCGCTGTCCCCGTACTGTGCCCATCGGTCCACGCCGTGCTCATTGAACCGTGGTTCCCTACCAGGCCGGACGAGTTGGGCCAAAGTGTGACATTGGCCGCAGTCATCACATAGCAGCTTCCCACCCAAGGATTTCCGTATGGGCGCAAAGCGTGAAGTACGGGACGCCGGTCCCCTGCTGCGGCTAAGCTGCCCCGCCCCGCTCCCCCCGGTGACGCAACGGAGCGCGGTCCGTCGAACACGATCCGGAGTCGACGATACCGGTAGCGGCCGAACGCACAAGTACCCCGCACGTCAACGGAATTCCCTCTCGCACGGTAAATGAATTCCTTCCCCGAACAGGCAACCCGCACCTGTTCCTACCCATCAGATATCGACAGTCCGTATCTCCCGCATTCGCTCCGAGCCGCCCGGAAAAGCGGCTTGAGTTCCCTCGGAACCCCTCAGCGCCACGGCTCCAGAGCACTCCTGACCGGGATTCAGCACCTGAAACGGATACGGACCGTGAGCACCCTCACCCCCGGCACCCCCGCATCGGACACCTGCCCCCGTCCGTTCGTGCGTCACGTTTCACGTGAAACCACGCCCTGCGCAGGTACCTTGCCCCTGCCGCGCCGCACGCCTTCAGAGCCCGGGACTCACCGCAGTGGCCGAAAGTTCCGGGCGAGTGCCGCCAAAGCGGTGGACGCCAGGGGGGTACGTCAGACAGCCTGACCAGCGTGTCGACACCTTCCCTTTCCCTCTCCGCGCTCCCCGTCCGCCGACTGACCCCCAGGGACACCACGCTCTGCTCCGACCTCTCACAAGACCGCGACTGGCCGCGGGAAGACCACAAGTGGGGACACCTCCTGACAGCAGGCAGGGGGTACGGCATCGACGCCCCCGATGGCGAAGGCCTCGCCGGCGCCTGCGTGGTGACGTCGTACGGCCCTCCCGGCCGCCCCGACCTCCAGGCGATCGGCATGGTCCTCGTCGCGGAGCGCTACAGCCGCCGGGGGCTGGGACGCCGTCTGATGCGCTACGTCCTGGAGGAGGCGGGGTCGACACCACTCACCTTGCACGCCACCGCGAACGGGCAGCCGCTCTACGAGGAGTTGGGCTTCACCTCGGTGGGCCAGGTCAACACCGTGCGAGGCACCTTCGTCGCCGCCGGGCCGCCCCCCCGTGTGCGCACCCGGCCGGCCACGGGCGAGGATCTGTCGACGATCCTGCGGCTCGACGGTGAGGTGTTCGGGTCGGACCGTACGCATGTGGTCGCGCGCCTTCCCGCGTTCACGGACCGGCTCCGGGTGGCCGAGGACAACGGCCGGATCATCGGGTACGCGGGCATCTGGCCCAACACCGACACCGACGTCATCGGCCCCCTGATCGCCCGTGACACGGAAACCGCCCAGGCCCTCATCACCTCACTCGCGGCGGGCGCGGCACGACCGCTGCGTATCGATGTGGACGTACGGCACGAGGAACTGCTGGCCTGGCTCCGTGCGCAGGGGCTCACCCTGGCGTTCAGCAATGCCGTGATGACCTATGGTCTCGCGGCGTTGCCCGGCGACTGGACCCGGCGGTTCGCCCCGGTGACCGTAGCGGCCGCCTGACAGCCCCCGGCATCTGCCTGAGCCGCCCGGTCGGCACATCCGCCGACCGGGCGGCTGAGGCACCTCACCAGACGGACCGCCCATGTCGGCGGACCGATCGCGAGATCACGCGTTCACCCCCGCACGGCCGCCCTTGCCGCCGGATCGGCCGGCTCATCGCTTGCGGGCGTCCCCCTGACCGAACCCGCCACCGTACGGCTCGGTGCGCCGGTCCGCCGCTCCAGCAAGGCGGACACCAGCGCGAGGACCAACGCGGCCAGGGCGAGCAGGGCGCCCACCCAGTTCGGTGAGGTGTAGCCGAGGCCCGCCGAGATCGTCAGCCCGCCGAGCCACGCCGCGAGGGCGTTGCCGAGGTTGAAGGCACCGATGTTGACGGCGGAGGCGAGGGTCGGCGCTCCCTGGGCATGGTCGAGAACCCGCTTCTGCAACGGCGGCACCGTGGCGAAGCCGAGGGCGCCGACCAGGGTGACGGTCACCGCGGCGGCGGCCTTGTGGTGCGCGGTCACGGTGAACAGGGCGAGCACCAGGGCGAGGGCGCCCAGCGACACCAGGAGCATGGGCATCAGCGCCCGGTCCGCGAACCGGCCGCCGACCAGATTGCCGCCGACCATCCCGACACCGAACAGCACGAGCAGCCAGGTCACCGAGGAGTCGGCGAATCCCGCGGTCTCCGTCATCATCGGAGCGATGTAGGTGATGGCCGCGAAGACCCCGCCGAAGCCCAGCACGGTCATCGCCATGGCCAGCAGTACCTGAGGATCGCGCAGTGCGGTCAGCTCATGGCGCAGTCGTACGCCTTCGGGCCGGGGCAGGTCCGGTACGAGCTTCGCCACACCGAGAAGGCCCACCACGCCGAGCGCGGCGACCAGCACGAACGTCACCCGCCACCCGGCGGTCTGCCCGATGTACGTCCCGAGCGGCACCCCGATCACATTGGCGAGGGTGAGCCCGGTGAACATCATCGCGATGGCCCCGGCCTTCTTGTGCGGCGCGACCAGTTCCGCGGCGACGACCGCGCCGATGCCGAAGAACGCCCCATGGGTGAGTGAGGCGATCACGCGTCCGGTCAGCATCAGACCGAAGACGGGCGCCAGCGCCGAGACCAGATTGCCCACGATGAACAGCCCCATCAGGGCCATCAACATCCGCTTCCGGGGGATCTTGGTGCCCAGCGCGGTCATCAGCGGGGCGCCGAGCAGCACCCCGACGGCGTATCCCGACACCAGATGGCCTGCGGTGGGAATCGAGACGCCGTAGTCGGCCGCGACCTCGGGGAGCAGCCCGAGGATCACGAACTCGGTGGTGCCGATGCCGAAGGCCCCGATGGCCAGGGCCAGAATCGCGAGTGGCATGAGAACGTCGACCTTCCCTACTACTTGCAGGCACACTTAACAGGCGTCCACATTAATTGCAGACGCGTTATATTTGCAAGCGCGGGCTATTGCATGGCTGCCCTATCCTGGGGTCAGCCGCTCGGGACGGAGAAACCACCGCCATGAACGTCACGGACCCCACGCCGACCGCCCTCGCCCAGGGCTGGTGCGCGCTTTCCCTGCTGCACGGCAGGATCGAGACCCATATCGAGCACGCGCTCCAGGCCGGACACGACCTCAGCGTGCGCGAGTACTCGCTGCTGAACACGCTGAGCCGGCAGTACGACGGCCCCGGTGGGCATCTCCAGATGAAGCAGGTAGCGGAGGCCGTCGTGCTCAGCCAGAGCGCCACCACCCGACTGGTGACCCGGCTGGAGAACCGGGGCCTGCTCAACCGCTATCTGTGCCCCACGGACCGGCGCGGCATCTACACCGAAGTCAGCGAGGCGGGGAGCGCGCTGCTGGCCGAGGCCCGCCCCACCCATGACCACGCCCTGCGGGAAGCACTCGGTACCGCCGCCGAGAACCCGGAGCTGGCGCCCCTGGTCCGGGCGGTGGAGGCCGTCCGCACCCCGGAAGCGGTATAGCCCGGGCCCGGCCGCCCGCCCACCGGTCTCCCGCGCGCCCGCCTCCCCACTCGCAGGCCCGCACCACCCAGCTGCCGCCACCATCCAGCTGCCTCACCCACCCGCACCGGGCGCCCGACCGCGCCTCCGGGACACCTGCACCCACGCGGCCAACGGCACCAACCGGTCCCCGTACGACAGGTTCTAGGCTCGCCGCATGAACGACCTCGACATACGTCCGGCCGGTGCCGCCGACATCCAGGCCATCGTGGACATGCTGGCCGATGACCCGCTCGGCGCCCAGCGGGAGTCCCCGGACGACCTCACGCCGTACCTTGCCGCCCATCAGCGGCTCGCCGACGACCCCAACCAGCATCTGATGGTGGCCGTCCGCGCGGACCGGGTCGTGGGCACCCTTCAGCTCACCGTCATCCCCGGACTGTCCCGCAAGGGCGCCGTACGCTCGGTGATCGAGGCCGTCCGGGTCCACGCCGACGAGCGCGGCAGCGGGCTCGGAACGCGGCTGATCGAATGGGCGGTCGAGGAATCCCGCCGCCAGGGCTGCCGGCTGGTTCAGCTCACCTCCGATGCGACCCGGGCAGACGCCCATCGCTTCTATGAGCGGCTCGGCTTCCAGGCATCACACATCGGGTTCAAGCTCGCCCTCTGAGCAACCGCGGGCGGTGCGCTGTTTCACGTGGAACAGCGCACCGCGCGACGGGCCGAGGGAGGGCACAGGCCGGCTACTGCTTGAGCCCGCGCCACCCTTCGGGGTCCACCCCGCCCGGCACGGGCGCCCCCGCGTCGTACGGCTCCCGGGTGAAGACGAACGACCCGATGTCGAGATGACTCGGCGAGCCGTCGGGGCGCCGTACGGCCCGCAGGACCTCACCCGCGAAATAGCCCTCCAGGCCAAGCCAGGTGCCGTCCTCCTGAGCCAGGAAGGGGGACCCGCGTCCGGCCGCGGTCAGCGAGTCCAGTACGAGACCGCCCTCCGCCGCGAGGCGCAGCGCGTAGGGGGACGGGCCCCAGTACCAGGGGCCGGTCAGCTCCAGTTGTCCCTGATCCACCTCGCGCAGCGGACGCCACGGCTGCGGAGGACGGGGTTCGGCCTCGGCCACGATCCGTACGAGATCCACGGCTGCCACGAACACGGCGGGACCGGAGGTGCAGTTGGCCAGGACCACCGCGGTGAGATCGTCGTCGACGCTGGTGAGCAGTGCCGCGAGGAACCCGGGCACCGATCCCCCGTGCCCGACGAACGTCCGCCCCTCGATATGCAGCACCTGCGTCCCCAGGCCGTACGACGCTCCTGACGCGAGGTCCCGCGTCGCGGAGGGCGCCGCCGGGGTCCGCATCTCCCGTACCGACTCCGCGCTCAGCACCCGGTCGTCGCCCCGGGACAGGAACACGGCGAAGCGGGCGAGGTCGGCCGTGGTCGACCACAGCTGACCGGCCGGCGCCATCAGCCCGTAGTCCTCGACGGGTTCGGGCAGCAGCACATCGGCCCAGGGATGCACCGCCCAAGCCTCCGCGTACGGCGCCGAGGGCTGTGCGGCGGTCCGGTGCAGGGCGAGCGGCTCCAGGACCTCACGGCGCAGCACGTCCTCCCAGGAGGCGCCGCGCAGTCGTTCCACCACGGTGCCCAGCAAGGCGTATCCGAGGTTCGAGTAGTGGTGGACCCGTCCGGACGGATGACGGAACGGCTCCTCGCCCAGGATGTCCGCGAGGTGCGGTCGCAACGACCCGGGGGTGCGCTCCCACCAGGGCCCGGGGCTCTCGGCGGCGAGGCCGCCGGCGTGGGCGAGAAGCTGGGCGATGGTCACCTCACCCGCTCCGGTGCCTGGAACGTGCTTCTCCAGGGGGTCCCCCAGGTCCAGCAGACCTTCGTCACGCAGTCGCAGGATCAGCACGGCGGTGAACGTCTTGGTGATCGACCCGATCCGGTACTGGGTGTCCGTACCCGGCGCCTGGCCGTCCGACGCCGAACGCGAGCCGTCCCAGACGATCTCGCCGTCCCGCACCACGGCGGCGGCCACCGACGGCGCCCGGCCTTCGCTCTGGGTGGTCGCGAGGCGGTGCAGCAAGGCGCGACGGGTGGCGGGAAGCAGCTGTTCAGGAGGTGTTGTCATCCTCCCAGTCCAGCCGCTCCGGCCCGTGGAGTCGAGTTCATTTCTTGTGAGGCCGACCTCGCCTACGACTCCTGTTCCCCGTCCCGCCGCCGACGGTAGGTGAGGAACAGCGACCCGCTGCCCAGCACCACACTGTCCGTCAGCGTGAAATGGGCCGGGGCGAAGGGGGTACGCGGTGAGAACAGCGGCATTCCGGAGCCGAGTGTGAGCGGGGCGAGCTTGATGAGCAGCTCATCGATCTCGGAGTAGAGCGCCCCGGCCAGTTCCGAACCGCCGACGAGCCAGATGTCCTTGCCGTCCTCCCGCTTCAACTCCCGCACCCGGGCCACCGGGTCGCCGGCGACGATCTCCACGGCGGAACCGGGAGTCTGCTTCAGCGTGCGCGAGAACACCAGGTGCCGCAGATGCGGGTACGCGTCCGGGACACCGGCGTCGAGCCCGATCTGGAAGGTCTTCCGCCCCTCCAGCGCCGTGTCGAAGCGCGTGCCCTCGGCCGTGATCCCGAGCGCTTCCCGCGCGACCACGGGAAGGATCTCCGGGTAGTGCGCGACCAGGTGCTCGATGTAGTCCGCCGGAATGGGCCAGAAGCCCTCCGGCCCGGTCGGGTCGCCGCCGTCCGGAGCGGTGATGAACCCGTCGATGCTGCTGGCGATGCAGTAGGTCAACTGACGCACAAGACTCCCGTGGTCGCTAAGCACTTCACTTGAAGTGATGCGAACATAGTACTTAGCTTGAAGTGGTGTCAATGCTTCAACACCGCCCGCGCGTGGCAACACCTCATCAGCTCGCCGCTCAGTGCCGCGTGCGGCGGACCGCCCGGATACCTGCCGACGGCGCCGCGCGGATCGCCGACCACCGCGCGCGCCGCGCGCTGCCGGTCCCCTGCGGCTCATGGCAGTGCGGACCCGGCAACAGCGGTGGAGATTCCTGGGCGCGTGGACGAACAGGCCGATCAGCCGCCCCCGACCTCTGACCGATCAGGACCGGAACGGCCTCCGGCCACGAGGCGCGTCACCTGGAGATACGGGCTTCAATACCGTCGAGCAGGAAGTCGAGGCCGGTCCGGAAGGTCTGGTCGGCGTCCAGATGGGCGGCATCGCGCACCACCGTGGCCAGCGCGGGGAACCGGCCGGTGGCGAAGGTCCGCTCCAGATAGGGCCCGAGCGCGGCCTGCCAACGCTTCTCGTCCATCCCGGTGGCCCGCTCGGCACGCCGTTCGGCGATCTCCCGGCGCACCGCGCCGATCGCGTACGCGTTGACCGCGGCGACCACCGGCATGACGACGTCCACGTCCACGTCACCCAGCGCGGCCACCACGGCCTCGCCACTGGCCAGCGCGTGCGGCCCCAGCTGGGGTCGGCCGCCCAGGAGATCGGCGAGCCACTCGTGCTCGTGAGCGGCGTGCCGGGTGGCTTCGGCAAGAGACCGGAGCACCTCCCGCCAGCCGCCCCCGGTCGGCCGGATCTCGGCGTGGACGGCGTCGACCATGAGGTCGAGCAACTCCTCCTTGCCGTCGATGTAGCCGTACAGCCGCATCGGACGGACATCCAGCACGGTGGCGACCTTGCGCAGCGACACCGCGTCCAGGCCGTCCGCGTCGGCCAGCTGGACCGCCGCTCGCACGATCCGCTCCCGGCTCAACGGCGCCGGCACGGGACGATTCGACGGCTCCGGCCTCTCCCACACCAACATGCCGCTCACAGTACATCGCATCGATCGATACAGTGTATCGATGAGTACGGTGTATCGCTTCGGACGGTGCATCGACCCGTACGGCGTATCGAAGGGGCACCCATGACCATCGCCATCGTCGGAGCCGGCCTCGGCGGCCTGGCTCTCGCCCGTGTGCTGCACCTGAACGGTATGGATTCCGTCGTGTACGAACGTGAGACATCACGCGGAGCGCGCGGCCAGGGCGGCATGCTCGACATCCACTCCGGCCAGCGGGCGCTGCGCGAGGCCGGTCTGATCGACCGATTCCACGCGATCGCCCGCGGTGAAGGCCAGGACATGCGCCTTCTCCAGCCGGACGGCACCCTGCTGTTCCAGGAGGACACACCCGACGACGCCCCGCTGGAGCGACCCGAGGTCGACCGCGCCGATCTGCGCGACCTGCTGCTGGACTCCCTCCCCGAGGGGGTGGTGCGCTGGGGGCACGCGTGCGCATCCGCCGACAACGGTCTGCTGCGCTTCGCCGACGGCGGCAGCGCGCCGTATGACCTGCTGGTCGGCGCGGACGGCGCACGGTCCCGGGTCCGCGCGCTGCTCACCGATGCCCGCCCGACGCATATCGGCCAGAATGTCGTCGAGATCGGCATACCCGACATCGATCGCACCCACCCCGGTCTCGCGGCGATGGTCGGGCGCGGCAGCTACTGGGTGCTCGGCGACGGGCTGTCCCTGGCGGCACAGCGCAACGGCGACGGCCGCGTCCGCATCGGGCTCAGCTTCTACAACACCGCAGAGGACTGGTTCGCCACCAGCGAGATCCCGTTCGACGACCCGGCCGCCGCCCGGGCGCGGCTGATCGAGCTGCTCCCCGGCTGGGACCCACGCTTCACCGCGCTGATCGCGGCCTGCGACGACACGGTCGTACCGCGGTCGATCACCACCCTCCCGGTCGGCCTGACCTGGCCGTCGGCGCCGGACGTCACGCTGGTCGGCGATGCCGCGCATCTGATGCCGCCGGTGGGAGAGGGCGCCAACATGGCGCTGCTGGACGGCGCCCTGCTCGGTCGCGCGCTGGCCACCCACCCGGACGACTTCCCCACCGCCGTCAAGGACTACGAACGCGAGATGTTCGCCCGCACCGGCGCTGCCGCCCGGATGTCCGCCGACCTCCAGGAATTGCTGATGTCACCGGACGCCGCCCAGCACATGCTCGCGTTCTTCCGACCCGGCTGAGGGCACTGAGGGCAGCCGCGTACGACCAGGGCGGGGCAGTCGTACGGTCGGCGCGACAGACGACCGTGCCGGGTCTCGCCGTCGGTGACCTGTCGATCTTGCGTGACCTGGGGCGGTCTTGGCTGCCTCACGGTCCAGGCACCCATGATCAATCCTGAATCCGCGGCATTTCCCCGCGAGGGCGAGGCCGAGGCCGGGATCAGGTGGCTTGCCCGGGCCGGCCGAGTACACCACGCTGAGCCCCGAGCACGAGGACTGCCGGCGAACCCGGATCACGCACCGATGAGCTTCCCGCACCGCGCCGGTCTGTACATCGGACACCCACGGACGGAAGGCTGGGCAATGCGGAAACTGATCTACGGCATGAACCTGACCCTGGACGGCTATATCGCCGCGCCCGGCGACGACATCGGCTGGAGTGTGCCGAGCGACGAGCTGTTCCAGTTCTGGTCCGACCAGTTGCGGGCGACCGACCTGACGCTGTACGGGCGCAAGCTGTGGCAGACGATGAGCTCCTACTGGCCGACCGGCGACCAGCAGCCCGACGCCACCCCGGCGGAGATCGAGTACGCGCGCCGCTGGCGGAACATGTCGAAGGTGGTGTTCTCCTCGACGATCGACAAGGTCGACTGGAACACCCGCCTGGTCAGCGGCGACGCGGTCGCCGAGATCACCCGGCTCAAGGCCGAGGACGGCGGCCCGATGGACATCGGCGGCGCGACGCTCGCCGGGGCGGCCATGCGGGCCGGACTGATCGACGAGTACGTGCTGGCCACGGCCCCGGTCCTGGCGGGCGGCGGCACGCCGTTCTTCGCCGCGATGGACAACCAGGTGAACCTCGACCTGGTGGAGACACGGACGTTTCCCGGCGGCGTGGTCCTGAACAGGTACGAGACGAGGCGCTGAGCGGGTGGCGTCAGAAGTCAGGACGGCTGGGCTGTGATTCGCCGGCGGGCGGTGTCCCAGATCTCCTCGAACTGCTCAGAGGTCAGCGTCTCGGGGTCGTGGAAAATCTGAGGCCCTATCGGGGGGTCAGCACACAGAACTCGTGACCGTCGGGGTCGGCCATCACCACCCAGTCGACGTCCCCTTGGCCTATGTCGATGCGCGTTGCCCCGAGGGAGACGAGCCGATCGACCTCCGTCTGCTGGTCACTGCCGGCCGGTGGAGCGAGGTCGAAGTGCAGCCGTTCCTTCCCCGTCTTCGGCATCAGGGGTGGACCACCCCATGTGACCTTCGGACCTCCGTGCGGTGAACGGATCGCGGTCTCCTGGTCCTGGTCCCAGACCAAGGGCCAGCCCAGCGCTCGACTCCAGAAGTACCCGGTCTCCTGCGAACCGTCGCCCGCCAGCGCTCCGATGAATCCGCACTCGGCGAGGAAGCTGTTGCCCGGCTCGATGACACAGAACTCATTGCCCTCGGGGTCGGCGAGCACTACATGCCCCTCTTCCGGGCGTTGCCCGATGTCGATGTGCCGGGCGCCGAGTTGGAGCGCCCTCTCCACCACCTGCTTCTGGTCGTCGAGGGACGTGCTCGTCAGATCGAAGTGCATGTGGTTCTGGCCTGTCTTCCGCTCCTGGGTCGGGAGGAAGCGGAGCCGGAACCCGGTGTCATCGCTGGGAAGCAGTGTGATGCCGTCGGGGGAGTCCTCAGCTGTCTCCCAGCAGAGAAAGTCCGCCCAGAAGCGCGCGAGACGGAGCGGGTCGTGCGCATCGAAGGAGAGCGCGTGCAGGTGAGAAGTCATCCGTAGGTCTCCCGGTGGGGGCAGGCGGGTCGTGCTGGAGCCTGCCCAACCGGTGCCACCCGGTCAACTGGCTAACGCCCAACTACCGCCCACACGGCATGAGTCCCATTCGCCTGTCCAATTGAACACGCAGTGGACATCGTCAGTGGGAAAGGACGCGAGATCTGGGAACCTACAACGGCAGCGGCCTACGTCTGGGCCATGTCGACGAAGCGTGAGTAGTGGCCCTGGAAGGCCACCGTGATGGTCGCGGTCGGGCCGTTTCGGTGCTTGGCGACGATCAGGTCGGCCTCACCGGCGCGCGGCGACTCCTTCTCGTAGGCGTCCTCGCGATGCAGCAGGATCACCATGTCGGCGTCCTGCTCGATGGAACCGGACTCCCGCAGGTCCGAGACCATGGGCTTCTTGTCGGTGCGCTGCTCGGGGCCACGGTTCAGCTGGGACAGCGCGATGACCGGTACCTCCAGCTCCTTGGCCAGCAGCTTCAGATTCCGGGACATGTCCGAGACCTCCTGCTGACGGCTCTCGGCCCGCTTCGAACCACCGGACTGCATGAGCTGGAGATAGTCGATCACGACGAGCCGCAGATCGTTGCGCTGCTTCAGCCGACGGCACTTCGCCCGGATCTCCATCATCGACAGATTGGGGGAGTCGTCGATGTACAGGGGCGCGGCCGAGACATCGGGCATCCGGCGGGCCAGCCGGGTCCAGTCCTCGTCGGTCATGGTGCCCGAGCGCATATGGTGCAGCGCCACCCGCGCCTCGGCGGACAGCAGACGCATCGCGATCTCGTTGCGTCCCATTTCGAGGGAGAAGATCACGCTCGGCAGATTGTTCTTGATCGAGGCGGCGCGGGCGAAGTCCAGCGCCAGTGTGGACTTACCCATCGCGGGCCGGGCCGCGATGACGATCATCTGTCCCGGGTGCAGCCCGTTGGTGAGGGAGTCGAAATCGGTGAACCCGGTCGGGACACCCGTCATCTCCCCGCTGCGTGACCCGATCGCCTCGATCTCGTCGAGCGCGCCTTCCATGATGTCGCCGAGCGGAAGGTAGTCCTCGCTGGTGCGCTGTTCGGTGACCGCGTAGATCTCCGCCTGGGCGCTGTTGACGATCTCGTCGACGTCGCCGTCCGCCGCATACCCCATCTGGGTGATCCGGGTGCCCGCCTCGACCAGACGGCGCAGCACGGCCCGCTCATGGACGATCTCCGCGTAGTACTCGGCGTTCGCCGCCGTGGGCACCGTCTGCACCAGACCGTGCAGATACGAGGCACCGCCCACCTTGGTGATCTCACCGCGCTTGACCAGCTCCGCGGCGACCGTGATCGGGTCGGCGGGCTCCCCCTTCGCGTACAGATCGAGGATCGCCTGGTAGATCGTCTCGTGTGCGGGCCGGTAGAAGTCATGGCCCTTGATGACCTCGACGACGTCGGCGATGGCGTCCTTGGACAGGAGCATGCCGCCGAGCACCGACTGCTCCGCGTCGAGGTCCTGCGGGGGCACCCGCTCGAAGGCGGTTCCGCCGCCCCCCTCCCAGGACCCTTCGCCGCCCCGGTCGTGCCGGTCCTCACGGCCTCGGCCGCGTTCACCTCGCTCACCGCGTTCCCCGCGCTGGCGGGAGACGGGCAGCCGGTCACTGGGACCGCTGTCGGCCCACGGCTCGTCCAAGGGCTCGGAAATGCTCACCGGGCCACCTCCTCCCGTCCGCGGAGCGGACCTCGCCGTGCCCCTCATTCCTACGGCACGACACTGACAAATAAGAGCCCCAACTCCGGTGACGACGCGTCGGTTTTGCGAGCTTTCCGACAGCGGAGGACAGGACGGGCGCCGGACCACGGTAGGCCCGCGGGCACCGTCAGCCAATCTGGTTATCCACAGGCTCTGTGGATAACAGCCCCTACGCTGTGGAGAAGTCGCTGAAAACTGTGCACGACCCGGTGGACAGCGCTGTGAACAAGCACTCGTCCGCCGCAACGGACCCATCCTGACCTGGCACTTTCCCATCCACCGGCTGTGCAGAAGAAAAACTTTCCCAGTCGGAGCAAGATCCGTTCGAGTCGCACGCCACAGCGCGCTCCGGCGTAACGCGAGTAAGGGTCTCAGCTGTCTTGCATCTCTTACCTGTGGACGATTACATTGATGGCCATGACACAGGCTTCCGCGACGACCAAGGCTGCCCGCCGACGGCATGACCGCGAGATCGTCGCGCTCGCCGTTCCCGCGTTCGGCGCCCTCGTCGCCGAACCCTTGTTCCTGATGACCGACAGCGCGATCGTCGGCCATCTCGGCACCGCCCAGCTCGCCGGTCTCGCCATCGCGTCCGCGCTGCTGCTGACCGCGGTGAGCGTCTTCGTCTTCCTCGCCTACGCCACCACCGCCGCGGTCGCCCGCCGGGTCGGCGCGGGGGATCTCCCCGGTGCGATACGCCAGGGCATCGACGGTATCTGGCTCGCCATCCTGCTCGGCGTGGCCGTCACCGCCCTCACCCTGCCCGCCGCGCCCGCCCTGGTCGAGCTCTTCGGCGCCTCCGACACCGCGACTCCCTACGCTCTCACCTATCTGCGGATCTCGGCGCTGGGCATCCCCGCGATGCTGATCGTTCTCGCCGCCACCGGTGTACTGCGGGGCCTTCAGAACACCAGGACCCCGCTCTACGTCGCCATCGGCGGTTTCGCGGCCAACGCTGTCCTCAACGTCGTCCTCGTCTACGGCGCCGGTCTCGGTATCGCCGGTTCGGCCTGGGGCACCGTCATCGCTCAGTACGGGATGGCCGCCGTCTACGGCTTTGTGGTCGTCCGGGGAGCCCGACGCCATGGTGCCTCCCTGCGACCGGACGCAGCGGGGATACGGGCCACCGCCCAGGCAGGAGCTCCGCTCCTCATCCGTACGCTCTCCCTGCGCGCGATCACCATGATCGCCACGGCCGTCGCCGCCCGGCTCGGTGACGCGGATGTGGCCGCCCACCAGATCATCCTGAGCCTCTGGACCCTGCTGGCCTTCGCGCTCGACGCGATCGCCATCGCCGGGCAAGCCATCATCGGGCGCTACCTCGGAGCGAACGATCCCGAGGGAGCCAAGGCGGCCTGCCGCCGCATGGTCGAGTGGGGAGTCGTCTCCGGGATCGTCCTCGGCGTACTGGTGATCGCCACCCGGCCGCTCTTCGTCCCGCTCTTCAGCAGTGACCCTGCCGTACAGAGCGCCGCCCTTCCCGCACTGATCGTCGTGGCGATCGCCCAGCCGATCTGCGGCATCGTCTTCGTCCTGGACGGAGTGCTGATGGGTGCCGGGGACGGTGCCTACCTCGCCTGGGCGATGATCGTCACCCTGGCCGTCTTCACTCCAATGGCTCTGCTGATCCCTGTCTTCGACGGTGGTCTCACCGCCGTCTGGATCACCATGAACGTGATGATGGCGGTACGGATGGTCACCCTCTGGCTCCGTTCCCGCTCCGGCCGCTGGATCGTCACCGGCGCCACCCGCTGAGGCCGCCACCCGCGCCGTCAGGCACCCGCAGTCGGGCACGCCTGGTCACGCACTGATGGGCACGCGCTGATGGGCATGCGCTGACCGGCGCCCGCAGGTGCCGCCGACGGGCACAGGCCGACTGTTCGGGGGGCCGGCAAGGCCGCCGGGTCAGGCATCCGTTCCCCGCCCTTCACCGGCCCGGTGCTGTGTTTCACGTGGAACACAGCACCGGGAACACAGCACCGGGCCCGGTGTTTCACGTGGAACACGGCAGGTGAAGGTCCGCCGCTTCAGGACGAACAGCATCTCTGCCCGCGCCCCGACGTCCCCCGGAGGCCACCAGGAGCCACCAGGAGCCACCAGGGGCCACCAGGGGCCACCAGCCAGGAACAACGAAGTGGGGCCGCACCCGTCAGGGTGCGGCCCCACTCAGTGAGCCTGAACGACGTCAGGCGCAAGGCAACGCTTACGCGGCGATGACCTCGATGTTGACCTTGGCGGCCACCTCGGGGTGCAGTCGCACGGACGTCGCGTGGGCGCCCAGCGTCTTGATCGGCGTGCCCAGCTCGATGCGGCGCTTGTCGACCTCGGGACCACCGGCGGCCTTGATCGCCGAAGCGACGTCGGCCGGGGTGACGGACCCGAAGAGACGACCGGCGTCGCCGGAGCGGACGGCCAGACGGACCTTGACGCCCTCAAGGCGCGCCTTGATCTCGTTGGCCTGCTCGATCGTCGCGATCTCGTGGATCTTGCGAGCACGACGGATCTGCGCGACGTCCTTCTCGCCACCCTTGGTCCAGCGGATCGCAAAGTTCCGCGGGATCAGGTAGTTGCGAGCGTAACCGTCCTTGACGTCCACGACGTCGCCCGCGGCACCGAGGCCGGAGACCTCGTGGGTGAGGATGATCTTCATGTTTCGGTCACCCTTCCCTTATCGCGCGGTGGAGGTGTAGGGCAGCAGCGCCATCTCACGGCTGTTCTTCACGGCCGTGGCGACGTCACGCTGGTGCTGCGTGCAGTTGCCGGTCACGCGGCGGGCACGGATCTTGCCGCGGTCGGAAATGAACTTCCGCAGCATGTTCGTGTCCTTGTAGTCCACGTACGTGACCTTGTCCTTGCAGAATGCGCAGACCTTCTTCTTAGGCTTGCGCACAGGCGGCTTCGCCATGGTGATTCTCCTGTGTGATCAAGAAGTGTGGGTACGGGCCCGCCCTCAGAAGGGAGGCTCGTCCGAGTAGCCGCCGCCGCTGTTGCCGCCGCTGTTGCCGCCGTTGCCGGAGCCACCGCCCCAGCCACCGCCGCCACCGCTCTGCTGCTGGCCGCCGCCGGCCGGTGCTCCGGTCGCCCAGGGGTCGTTGCCGGGGGCTCCGCCACCCTGCTGCTGACCGCCGCCACCGGGGCTTCCGCCCCAGTTGCCGCCACCGCCCTGCTGCTGGCCACCGCCGCTGTACCCGCCCTGGCCACCGCGACCGGTGGTCTTGGTGACCTTGGCCGTGGCGCTCTTCAGGCTGGGGCCGACTTCCTCGACGTCCAGCTCGTAGACCGTGCGCTTGACACCCTCACGGTCCTCGTAGGACCGCTGCTTCAGCCGGCCCTGCACGATGACGCGCATGCCTCGCTGGAGCGACTCCGCGACGTTCTCCGCCGCCTGACGCCAGACCGTGCAGGTAAGGAACAGGCTGTCGCCGTCCTTCCACTCATTGGTCTGACGATCGAAGGTGCGGGGGGTGGACGCGACACGGAAGTTCGCGACGGCCGCACCGGAGGGGGTGAAGCGCAGCTCGGGGTCTTCGACAAGATTGCCGACGACCGTGATGACGGTCTCGCCTGCCATGGGGAACCTCTCGGCGATTGCTGCTGGCTGCTTGTGCTGCTACTCGTGTCCCGGAACCGCTGAGCCGTGGCTCAGTGGGTCTCGGGGCGGAGGACCTTGGTCCGGAGGACCGACTCGTTCAGGTTCATCTGGCGGTCGAGCTCCTTGACGATCGCAGGCTCGGCCTGCAGATCGATGACCGAGTAGATGCCCTCGGGCTTCTTCTTGATCTCGTACGAGAGCCGACGACGGCCCCACGTGTCGACCTTCTCGACCTTCCCGTTGCCCTCACGGACCACGGAAAGGAAGTTCTCGATCAGGGGGGAGACAGCGCGCTCCTCCAGATCGGGGTCGAGGATGACCATCACCTCGTAGTGACGCATGTAAAACCCACCTCCTCTGGACTCAACGGCCACGGTCGTTCCGTGGCAGGAGGGTTGTGATGCGTACGCAACGGTATCGGCCGCCACTGACACTGAGGACCCCTGGAGGGGTCCGGCCAGGTACAGGGCAGACACCGGTGCAGACGGTACAGACTACCCGCCTACCCGCTTCCGGTTGAAATCCGGCGGTACTGCGTCGCACTCTGTATCCATCGGGTGTGTACGGCGCTACGATGCGCCGCCCTTTCGCAGGAGGTGCCCATGGCACAGGCAATGCGACCGAACTCCGGGGTGTCGATCTTCGCCACCGACGGAAAGCCCCATCCCCTTCAGGACACCCTCATGGTGATCACCCTGGTCCTCGGACTGACGGCGATCATCTCCTCCCTCTGGACCGGCCTCCATCTGCTCAGTTCCTGGGCGGGTCTCATCGGCATCCTGACCGGTGGGTACGGCCAGTACATCTCGGTGACCACCCGCGAACGTTTCGGTCTGATCCTGGGCCTGGGCGCCTCGGCGGTCGGCTTCTTCCTCGGTATGGCCCACGGCGGTCTCTTCGGCGGCGTCGTCGGCTGAGAACGCCCCGCGGGACCGAAGGTGCCGTACTGGTCAGTCGGGGCGCTTCCCGGGCGCAGTAGGCTTCGGCGCGAGAGCCGGAGCCCCTGCCACCATGGGGACAACGAGCCCGAGGAGCGCCCCGCATGAGCCTGACCCTGAGGACCATCAGCCGAGAGCAGCATCTGGCGTACATCCAGAGCCTGCCCGCGGCAAGCCACATGCAGGTCCCCGCATGGGCCGATGTGAAGGCGGAGTGGCGCTCCGAGAGCCTTGGGTGGTTCGACGACAGGACCGGCGAGATGGTGGGCGCCGGTCTGGTGCTGTACCGCCAGCTCCCGAAGATCAAGCGCTATCTGGCCTATCTGCCCGAGGGCCCGGTCATCAACTGGTTCGCCCCCAATCTCGACGAGTGGCTGCGGCCGATGCTGGCGCATCTCAAGCAGCAGGGCGCCTTCTCCGTGAAGATGGGCCCGCCGGTGATCATCCGCCGCTGGGAGTCCACGTCGATCAAGAAGGGCATCCAGGACCCGGATGTGAAGCGGCTGCGGGACGTCGAGGCCGACTTCATCGAGCCGCGCGCCTTCGAGGTGGCCGACCGGCTGCGGCGGATGGGGTGGCAGCAGGGCGAGGACGGCGGTGCCGGTTTCGGTGACGTCCAGCCCCGCTACATCTTCCAGGTGCCCCTGGCCAACCGCTCGTTGGAGGATGTCCACAAGGGCTTCAACCAGCTCTGGCGGCGGAACATCAAGAAGGCCGAGAAGGCCGGCGTCGAGGTCGTCCAGGGCAGTTACCACGACCTTGAGGAATGGCAGCGGCTCTACGAGATCACCGCGGTGCGCGACCGCTTCCGGCCGCGCCCGCTGTCGTACTTCCAGCGCATGTGGTCGGCCCTCAACACCGAGGACCCCAACCGTATGCGGCTCTACTTCGCCCGCTACGGCCACGAGAACCTGGCGGCGGCGACGATGCTCGTCGTCGGCGGGCATGTCTGGTACTCCTACGGGGCCTCGGACAACAAGGGGCGGGAGTTCCGCCCCTCGAACGCCATGCAGTGGCGGATGCTCTGCGACGCCTACGCGCTCGGAGCGACCGTCTACGACCTGCGCGGCATCTCCGACTCGCTCGACGAGTCCGACCACCTCTTCGGCCTGATCCAGTTCAAGGTCGGCACGGGTGGGCAGGCTGCCGAGTACCTCGGTGAGTGGGACTTCCCGCTGAACAAGCTGCTGCACAAGGCGCTCGACATCTATATGTCGCGCCGCTGAGAAAGCCGCTCGGAGGGTCCGGTACGCGGGCGCTCCGGGGCACTTGGCAGAATTTCCGTCCATATCTCTGATACACCGCAGCCACGAGAAAGGTTCCGGGACCGGCCATGGCGCTCACGCTTTATGTCGACACCGCGCGCTGGCGGGCACACCACAAGCACGTCCTCGAACAGTTTCCGGGGATCGTCCCGGTCTGCAAGGGCAACGGCTACGGCTTCGGTCATGAACGGCTCGCCGAGGAGGCCACCCGTTTCGGCTCCGACGTCCTCGCCGTCGGCACCACGTACGAGGCCGCCCGGATCAAGGACTGGTTCAGTGGTGACCTGCTTGTTCTCACCCCGTTCCGACGGGGCGAGGAGCCCGTACCACTGCCCGACCGGGTGATCCGCTCCGTCTCCTCGGTGGACGGCGTGCACGGCCTGGTGGGCGCTCGCGTCGTCATCGAGGTCATGTCCACGATGAAGCGGCACGGGGTGAGCGAGCAGGATCTGCCGCAGCTCCACGCGGCCATCGAGGACGTCCGGCTGGAGGGCTTCGCAATACATCTCCCCCTGGACCGTACCGACGGCTCGGACGCCGTCGAGGAGGTCATCGGGTGGATGGACCGGTTGCGGGCCGCCCGGCTGCCGCTGCACACCATGTTCGTGAGCCATCTGCGGGCGGAGGAGCTGGTGCGTCTCCAGCACCAGTTCCCGCAGACGCGCTTCCGCGCCCGGATAGGGACACGGCTGTGGCTCGGTGACCATGACGCCACGGAGTACCGGGGCGCCGTTCTCGACGTCACCCGTGTCTCGAAGGGCGAGCGCTTCGGCTACCGGCAGCAGAAGGTGGCCTCCGACGGCTATCTCGTGGTGGTCGCCGGCGGAACGTCCCACGGGGTGGGGCTGGAGGCGCCGAAGGCGCTGCACGGCGTCATGCCCCGCGCCAAGGGCGTCGCCCGTGCGGGTCTGGCGACGGTGAACCGGAACCTGTCGCCGTTCGTGTGGGGCGGTAAGCAGCGCTGGTTCGCGGAGCCGCCGCACATGCAGGTGTCGATCTTGTTCGTGCCCTCGGACGCGCCCGAGCCGAAGGTCGGCGACGAGTTGGTGGCGCACCTGCGGCACACCACCACCCAGTTCGACCGCCTGGTGGAGCGCTGAGCGAGCCTCTGGCGCCCCATTGGCGACCAGAAGGCTCCCAGGGGCCACTGAAGGCTTCCAGTCGCTCAGAACCGCAGGTGCAGGCCATGGCCGGTGTTCCGGCCCGGTGAGGCAGGGGCTTACGGCCCGGTGGACATGCGTGAGGGGTGGTGCACGGCTCACGCCGTGCACCACCCCTCACGCATGTCCTGGCCACCCGGCCTGCCCTCTTGCGAGCATGTTCGCTCAGAGCGAACGCTTCTCCGGGCCACTCCGTACGGACCCCGGCGCCGCGGAGGGGCCCCATCCCGCGATGGCGTGGGCGGTACGGCCCTCCGACCTCCTGCCGAGGCCCACCACGAAGACATCCGGGGCACCGTCCAGCACCCCGCCCGACGGATCGTCGTCGCCGCCGCGCCGCACCACGTCCCGTTCCGGCAGCAGGATGTCGCGGACGACCATCGCGCACAGATACAGCGTTCCCAGCAGATGGGCGGCGATGGCGAGGTGGTAGCCGTCCGGGGGAAGCCCCTTGTGGGCGTCACCGCTGGTTGTGTACGCGAGGTACATCCAGATCCCGAGGAAGTACGCCACCTCGCAGGCCTGCCACACCAGGAAGTCCCGCCAGCGGGGCCGGGCCAGCACCGCGAGCGGAACGAGCCACAGGACGTACTGCGGGGAGTAGACCTTGTTCGTCAGGATGAAGGCGGCCACGATCAGGAAGGCGAGCTGTGCGAACCGGGGACGCCGGGGCGCCGCCAGGACGAGCGGGATCATGGCCAGACAGATGATCACCATCAGGGCGATCCCGTAGTTGTTGGCCTCCTGGGGGTCGATCTGGAAGTCTCCCCGCTGCGAGATCAGCAGCCAGATCGACCCGAAGTCGACACCCCGTTCCCGGCTGAACGAGTAGAACTTCGCCCAGCCCTCCGGGGCCAGCACCATCACCGGCAGATTCACGATCAGCCAGGCGCCGGCCGCTCCCCACAGGGCCGTGCCGAAGGCCCGCCATTTCCCCGCCCGCCAGCAGAGCAGGAACAGCGGGCCGAGCAGCAGGAACGGATAGAACTTCGCCGCGGTCGCCAGCCCCAGCAGCACACCGAAGGCGAACGGACGCCCTCGCGCCCACATCAGCGTCGCGGCGGCCAGCAGCGCGACGGCGAACAGGTCCCAGTTGATCGTGGAGGTCAGTATGAACGCCGGTGCGAGGGCCACCAGCAGTCCGTCCCAGGGGCGACGGCGGTGGGTGCGGGCCACGCAGACGGCGATGACGACCGCGCAGACCATGAGCATGCCCGCGTTGGCGAACCAGTAGAGCTGCTGCTGGTCCTGGAGACTGCCGCTGCCCGGGGTGAGCCATGCCGCCACCTGCATGAAGATCCCGGTCAGTACCGGGTACTCCAGATACTCCATCTTGTCGGGCAGCCGGTCGAAGTACGGCACCAGCCCAGCGGCGAATCCACGGCCCTGGTAGAGGTGCGGAATGTCGGAGTAGCAGGCATGGGTGTACTGCGCACTGGCGCCGAAGAACCAGCCGCCGTCGTAGCAGGGGAACTTCTGCACCATGCCGAGCGCGAACATACCGATCATCACCAGCGCGATGATCCGCACCGGTGTCCACCAATGGGCGCCGAGCAACGCGCGGCGGCCGAGGGGGCCGCCGATCAGTTCACTGCCGGTCGCGGCGACCCTGTCCTCCCGGGTGGGCGCGACCGGATCGGTCCGGGTCGGTGGAATCGGCTCCGGCTGGCGCACATCGGAGGGTGTCGTGTCTGCACTGGGCATGGCCGACATCCTGCCGTACCGAGCCGGGAACACGGCGAGGGCCGCCGCACGGGGAGTGCGACGGCCCTCGTTTCACGTGAAACGACGATCACTTTCCGTGACCTTCGGTTCGGTTGTCCCTGATCCCCGACTGCCCGGTCTCAGGGGATGAGCCCCGGAAAGCAGCGCCTTCCGGGCCTCATGGTGTCTCCGTTCCTCCGAAGAGTCCTCCGTTGTCGGCACCGCCGTTGTTGTTGCCGGTATTGGCGCTGCCGCCGTTGTTGTTGCCGGCGTTCGCATTGCCTCCGGGTTGACCAGGGGCGGAGGTGCCGGGTGAGGCACCGCCGATATCGCCACCGCCGTTGTCGGACCCACCGCTGTCGGAGCCGCCGCCGTCAGCACCGCCGTTCTCGGTGGTGCCGTTCTCCGCGCCCTCGTTCTCGTTGCCGCCGGTGTTCTCGCCGCTGCCGTTACCGCTGCCGCTGCCGCAGCCCCAGTCACCCGGCTCGCAGGTCTGGCTGGGCGTCGGGGACGGCTTCACCTCCGACTTCGTCGGGCTCGGCGTGGGTTCCGGAGTGGGCTCGGGCTCCTCCTCCTCGGTCTTGGTGGCCGAAGGGGTGGGAAGCGGGGACGGGGACTCCTCGAAGATCTCACCGATCTCACCGGGCTCGGGGAAGGGCTGAGGATCGACGCCCTTCATCGCCTGGGCCATGTAGTCCTGCCAGAGTTCCGCCGGGATGTCACCACCGTGGATCGACGAGACACCGCCCGTGCCGTTCATGGAGAGCAGCTTGCCCTCCTTCGGGTCGGTGCGGAACAGGGTGACAGCCGTGGACAGCTCCCTGGTGTAGCCGACGAACCACGCGGACTTGTTCTTGTCGGTGGTACCCGTCTTGCCCGCGACCGGGAACCCGATGTCCTTGATCCCCTTGGCGGTGCCGTTCTGGACCACGTTCTCCAGGACCTTGGTCACGTTGTCCGCGATCGGGGCGCTCAGCGCCCTCTTCTGCTTGGGTGCCTCGAAGCCGGGAAGCGGCTTGTCCTTGTGCTTGACCTCGGTCACGGAGTAGGGCTCGAAGTGCTTGCCGGAGTTGGCGAAGGTCCCGTACGAGCTGGCCATCCGGATCGCGCTCGGGGTCGACGTACCGAGCGAGAAGGAGGCGTTGTTCAGGTTTCCCTCGTCGAAGCTGCTCTCCAGGATGCCCAGATCCTTGGTGACGGACCGGGTCTTGGAGAGGCCGACGTCGATACCGAGCTGCACGAACGGGGTGTTGATCGAGTCCTGCATGGCATCGAACAGGGTCACATCACCCCACACCTTCTCGCTCTCGTTCTTCTGGCGGAAGGGGCGACCCTTGGCGTCCTTGATGGGATCACCGTTCTGGTCGTTGATCACGATGAGGTCATTGCCGTTGTACTTGGTCAACGGCGACAGCGGAACGCCCTTGCTGCGGAAGGTGCCGTACTTCATCGCCGCCGCGAGGACGTACGGCTTCCAGGTGGAGCCGACCGGCACACCAGTGGTGTTGGCGTTGTTGCTGTAGTGGCCTGCCTCTTGGCCCTCGCCGCCGTACAGGGCCACGATCTTGCCGCTCTCCGGGTCCACCGACGCCGCACCGAACTGGACGAGATCGTCGGTCTTGGGGCGCTTCTTCTTGTCGAGGAAGTCCTTCTTCGTGGCGTTGACGGCCTTCTCCAGTTCCCGGACCTTGTCCTTCTGGAACGTGGTGGTGATGTGGTAGCCGCCCTTTTCCAGTTCCTCGGGCGTGAGTCCCGCCTTCTTGGCGACGAACTCCTTGGCGGTGTCGACCAGGTAGCCGCTCTGTCCGGCCAGCGACGACTTCTGCTTCACGAAGTCCGGGAACTTGGTGTACTTCTCCCGGTCCTCGGCCGACATCCGCCCGACCTCGACCTGCCGGTCGAAGATCCACTTCCAGCGTTTCTCGGCCCGCTCCCGGTTCGCCTCCGGGGTCGCCATCGCCCCCACCCCACCGTCGGGGTTGTACAGGTTGGGGCCCTTGAGCACGGAGGCCAGGAACACGGACTGCTCCGGCGTGAGGTGCTTCGAGTCCACGCCGAAGTACGCCTGTGACGCGGCCTGGATGCCGTAGGCGTTGCGACCGTAGAAGGCGGTGTTGAGGTAGCCCGTGAGGATCTTCTCCTTGTCGACCTCGGCGCCGACCTTGATGGAGATGAAGAGTTCCTTGACCTTGCGGCTCACGGTCTGGCTCTGGTCCAGATACGTGTTCTTCACATACTGCTGGGTGATCGTCGAACCACCCTGGGTGTCCCCACCGAGGGCCATGTTGTAGACGGCCCGCCCGATGCCCATCGGGTCGACGCCCTTGTCCTGGTAGAAGGTGGCGTTCTCCGCCGCGATGACCGCGTCCTGCATCGACCTGGGGATGTCCGCGAACTTCACGTTCTGGCGGTTCTTCTCACCCCCCGTGGACGCCATCTGCGAGCCGTCGGCCCAGTAGAAGACATTGCTCTCGGCCATCGCCGCGGCCTTCTCGTCGGGTACTCCCACCATGGCGTACGCGATACCCGCGGCGCCCATCAGCAGGCCGAGGAAGCTCACGAAGGTGCCCGTCACCAGTCGCCAGGAGGGCACCCAGCGGCGCCAGCCGTACTTGCCGGATCGCGGGTAGTCGACGAAACGCTTCTTTGCGGCCGGGCCCCGGCCGCGGCCCCGGCCCGGACCGCTCGTGTCACCCGCTCCACCGGATCTGCGGCCTCCGCCGCCCGATCCGCCCCGTCCGGCGCCGTCGGCCGACCTGCGGCGACCGGCGCCCGTCCGCTGGGCGGCACGGCGCGCTTCGGCACGGCTTCCATAGGGGCGGTCCTCGGGCCCGGACTCCTGGGGGCCGTAGGAATCCGCGGGGGATTCTGTGGTGTTGCGCGGGGCGGCACGACGCCCCGCTGACGATCCGGACGTGCCGCGTCGTGCCGCGGCGCGTCCACCGCTCTGCGGCTGCGGCGGTTTCCGACGGTGCTCGCTCATCGAACGACTACTCCTAGGGCAGGCGCTCCCGCGCCTGGAAACGGCGGCTGGTTCCCGGTTCCCCCCGACATACGGATGCGGCCCGGTCAGCTCCCATCCGCAACGCATCCGGGACGACGACGCGTTCAAGCCTCGCGCGGTTCCCCCCGGATTGCATGCCGCACAGACTACGCACCACCAAAACCCACCTAGCTCCGAAGTTCACCCCAAATCAGGCAACTTGCTCCCACGAATCAGTGATGTGACGCCGTTCACCATGCCCCCTCTTGTCCCATCCGGATGACCGTTCTATCGTCGTGATGTATCGAGTCGATACATCGGCCCGGTATAAAGACTGTGACAGGGGACTTCGGCCCCCGGCCGACGACAGTGGACCGACAAGGAGGAGGCGACGATGAGCCGGCGCTCCGGCATCCTTGAGTTCGCCGTTCTCGGCCTGCTGCGTGAGTCCCCCATGCACGGCTATGAGCTGCGCAAACGGCTCAACACCTCGCTGGGGGTGTTCCGCGCCTTCAGCTATGGGTCGCTCTACCCCTGCCTGAAGACCCTCGTCGCCAGCGGATGGTTGATCGAGGAGTCCTCAGGCACCCCCGAGGACGCCCTGGCCGCACCGCTGGCGGGGCGCCGCGCGAAGATCGTCTACCGGCTGACCGCGGAAGGTAAGGAGCACTTCGAGGACCTGCTCTCGCAGACAGGCCCCGACGCATACGAGGACGAGCACTTCGCTGCTCGCTTCGCCTTCTTCGGGCAGACGTCGAGAGATGTACGCATGCGCGTACTGGAAGGGCGCCGCAGCCGGCTGGAGGAGCGCCTCGAAAAGATGCGCGCCTCCCTGGCACGGACCCGGGAGCGCCTCGATGACTACACCCTCGAACTTCAGCGACACGGAATGGAGTCCGTGGAGCGGGAAGTGCGCTGGTTGAACGAGCTGATCGAGAGCGAGCGGGCGGGACGGAACCAGCGGCCGTCCCCGCCCGCACCGGCCCCCGGCGGGGACCCCGCTCAGCACCGAGCGTCAGCTCATCAGGACACATCAGGGAAATCGGACGGCCTGCCCCGGCCCGGGGACACCTCCCGGCCGGATTCGTCCGACGACACCGCCATCTGAAGTCCGCTCAGGACTTCACCGTTACATACAGGGAGCAAGCGGAATGGGTTCGGTTCGCGTAGCCATCGTCGGCGTGGGCAACTGCGCCGCCTCACTGGTGCAGGGCGTCGAGTACTACAAGGACGCCGATCCGGCGGCCAGGGTCCCGGGCCTCATGCACGTCCAGTTCGGCGAGTACCACGTCCGTGACGTGGAGTTCGTCGCAGCCTTCGACGTGGACGCCAAGAAGGTCGGCCTCGACCTCTCGGACGCCATCGGGGCCAGCGAGAACAACACCATCAAGATCTGTGACGTGCCGTCCGCCGGTGTGACGGTCCAGCGCGGCCACACGCTCGACGGTCTCGGCAAGTACTACCGCGAGACGATCGAGGAGTCCGCCGACGCCCCGGTCGACATCGTCCAGACCCTCAAGGACAAGCAGGTCGACGTCCTCGTCTGCTACCTGCCCGTCGGTTCCGAGGCCGCGGCGAAGTTCTACGCGCAGTGCGCCATCGACGCCAAGGTCGGCTTCGTCAACGCTCTGCCGGTCTTCATCGCCGGTACCAAGGAGTGGGCGGACAAGTTCACCGAGGCCGGTGTGCCGATCGTCGGTGACGACATCAAGTCGCAGGTCGGTGCGACCATCACGCACCGCGTCATGGCGAAGCTGTTCGAGGACCGGGGCGTCGTCCTGGACCGCACGATGCAGCTCAACGTCGGCGGCAACATGGACTTCAAGAACATGCTTGAGCGTGAGCGCCTGGAGTCCAAGAAGATCTCCAAGACGCAGGCCGTCACCTCGCAGATCCCCGACCGGGACCTCGGCGAGAAGAACGTCCACATCGGCCCGTCCGACTACGTCGCGTGGCTGGACGACCGCAAGTGGGCCTACGTCCGCCTGGAGGGCCGTGCGTTCGGTGACGTTCCGCTGAACCTGGAGTACAAGCTGGAGGTCTGGGACTCCCCGAACTCCGCCGGTGTCATCATCGACGCGCTGCGCGCGGCGAAGATCGCCATGGACCGCGGGCTCGGTGGCCCGATCCTGTCGGCGTCCAGCTACTTCATGAAGAGCCCGCCGGTGCAGTACTTCGACGACGAGGCCCGCGAGAACGTGGAGAAGTTCATCAAGGGTGAGGTCGACGGCTGAACCGCGCCGGCAAGACCCAGCGAAGCTGAGGGCATCGGCGGTGCCGGAAGCTTGACGAGCACCAGGACGGCGTCCGCGCGGCACACACCGCGCTGACGCCCTCGTTCCGGAAGGCGGCCGAGGCCGCCGCTCCACAGGGTTGTCAAAGGTCCCCGGGTCTCCTGCCCGGGGACCTTCGCACAGGTGAGGGTGTGGAGATGACTGTCGTTCGGGATCTGCGTGTACTGCTGCGCTTCCAGGGATTCCGGCGTCTGCTTGCCGTGCGTCTGCTGTCCCAGGGTGCCGACGGGGTGTACCAGGTCGCCCTCGCCACCTATGTGGTCTTCTCCCCGGAGAAGCAGACCTCGCCCGCCGCGATCGCCTCGGCGATGGCGGTCCTGCTTCTGCCGTACTCGCTCATCGGCCCGTTCGCCGGTGTGCTTCTCGACCGCTGGCCCCGCCGGCAGGTGTTCCTTCACGGAAACCTGCTGCGGGCGGTCCTGGCCGCGCTGACCGGTGTCCTGATGATCAGCGGCGTGCCGGACTGGCTGTTCTACGCCTCCGCGCTGTGCGTCACCGCCGTCAACCGGTTCGTCCTCGCCGGGCTCTCGGCCGCCCTGCCCCGGGTCGTGGACGCCGACCGGCTGGTCATCGCGAACTCGCTCTCCCCGACCGCCGGAACCCTGGCCGCGACCGCGGGCGGGGGACTCGCCTTCGGTGTCCGGCTGATCGTCGACGACTCCGATGTCGCCGTCGTCCTGCTGGGTGCCGCCCTCTATCTCTGTGCCGCGCTCGCGGCGCTGCGGTTCGGCCGTCAGGCCCTCGGCCCCGACGCGACCCGGCACCGCCACGACCGTCTGACGGCCCAGCTGACCGGGACGGCACGGGGACTCGCCGCCGGGGTCCGCCATCTGCTGGAGCCGCCCCGTCAGGGTGCCGCCTGGGCGCTGGGCGCGATGACGGTGATGCGGTTCTGCTATGGCGCCCTGACCGTGATGGTGCTGATGCTGTGCCGGTACGCCTGGTCGGCCGATGACGACGGCTCCGAGCGCGGGCTTGCCCTGCTCGGGCTCGCGGTGGGTATCTCCGGCGCCGGATTCTTCGTCGCCGCCGTCTTCACTCCCTGGGCGGTGAGCCGCTTGGGCACCCGTGGCTGGATCGCCGTCTGCGCGGGTTCCGCGGCCGTGCTGGCACCGGCTCTGTGTCTGTCCTTCGCCCCGGCCCCGATCCTGGTGGCCGCCTTCGTGCTGGGACTGGTGACCCAGGGCGCCAAGATCGCTACCGACACGGTGGTGCAGTCCTCGGTCGAGGACCGCTACCGGGGCCGGATCTTCTCCGTCTACGACGTCCTGTTCAATGTCGCGTTCGTGGGCGCGGCCGGAGTGGCCGCCCTGATGCTTCCCGCCGACGGACGGTCCGCACCACTGGTGATCACCGTGGCGGGCCTGTACGCGGTGATCGCGCTGACGATGATCCGGCTGGGCCGACGATCAGACGGAGGGGCGATGTTTCACGTGAAACATCGCCCCTCCGTCTGATCGCCACCGTCCGCTCCTGGCTCATGTTCCACGTGAAACATCGAGCGGGGCGGTCAGCCCTGTGACTGCGTGGCCCACCACTCCTTGAGCGCGGACACCGCGTCATCGCGCTGCATCGGCCCGTTCTCCAGCCTCAGCTCCAGCAGGAACGCGTAGGCTTGGCCGATCGCCGGGCCGGGTCCCACCGAGAGGATCTCCATGATCTCGTTGCCGTCCAGGTCGGGGCGGATGGAATCCAGCTCCTCCTGCTCCTGGAGGCGCTCGATACGCTCCTCCAACCCGTCGTAGGCCCGGGAGAGAGCAGCGGCCTTCCTCTTGTTCCGGGTGGTGCAGTCGGACCGTGTGAGCTTGTGCAGCCGCTCCAGCAAGGGGCCCGAGTCCCGCACATAGCGGCGGACGGCCGAGTCGGTCCACTCCCCTGTGCCGTAGCCGTGGAACCGCAGATGCAGCTCGACCAGGCGCGAGATGTCCTTCACCAGCTCGTTCGAGTACTTGAGCGCGGTCAGCCGCTTCTTGGTCATCTTCGCGCCGACCACCTCATGGTGGTGGAACGAGACCCGCCCGTCGTCCTCGAACCGGCGGGTGCGGGGCTTGCCGATGTCATGCAGCAGGGCCGCGAGCCGCAGGACGAGGTCCGGACCGTCCTCCTCCAGGGCCATCGCCTGCTCCAGCACGATCAGCGTGTGCTCGTAGACGTCCTTGTGCCGGTGGTGCTCGTCCCGCTCCAGCCGCAGCGCCGGAAGCTCGGGCAGCACATGCTGGGCGAGGCCGGTATCCACCAGCAGTGTGAGGCCCTTACGGGGATGCGCGGAGAGGATGAGCTTGTTCAGCTCGTCCCGTACCCGCTCCGCCGACACGATGCCGATCCGGTCGGCCATCGCGGTCATCGCCGCGACCACCTCCGGAGCGACCTCGAAATCGAGCTGGGCCGCGAACCGCGCCGCCCGCATCATCCGCAGCGGATCGTCCGAGAAGGACTCCTCCGGGGTACCGGGCGTCCGCAGCGCCCGCTCCGCGAGATCACGCAACCCGCCGTGCGGGTCGATGAACTCCTTCTCCGGCAGCGCGACGGCCATCGCGTTCACCGTGAAATCCCGACGTACAAGATCCTCTTCGATGGAGTCCCCGTACGACACCTCGGGCTTGCGCGAGCTGCGGTCGTACGCCTCCGACCGGTACGTCGTGATCTCGATCTGGAATAGCTGCTCCGCCGCCCCACCGTCCGCGTCCGGGCTCTCCACCCGGGCGTCCTTCTGGCAGCCGACCGTCCCGAAGGCGATCCCGACCTCCCAGACGGAGTCCGCCCAGGGCCGCACGATCTTCAGCACATCCTCCGGACGCGCGTCCGTGGTGAAGTCGAGATCATTGCCGAGACGGCCGAGCAACGCGTCCCGGACCGAGCCGCCGACCAGGGCCAGGGAGAACCCGGCAGCCTGGAATCGGCGGGCTAGCTCGTCGGCGACAGGGGAGACCCGCAGCAGCTCACTGACGGCGAGATGCTGCGCCTGGCTCAGGGCGCTGAGGTTGTCTTCATTGGCGTTCGGCACAACAGGAAAGGGTACGTGGCTCCGCCTGGGGCGGGCGCCCCGTTATCCGCGATGATCGGCCGGCGGGTGGAAGGCAGGCGCGGGAGAGACGCTCCTTCTTCTGCGTGTGCCATTCCTGATCATGCGGCCATTAATACGGTCATGATCGGACAGCGCCCGATCCCGCGAGGTGGCGCCGGGCGGCACCGGCGGGCCGTACGATCCGACGACCGCCGCCCTCCATGATCTGGAGTGGACCGCGGCACTTGTACCCAGCGCGCATCGTTACCATGCGTGGACGCACTTATGGACGACCACTGACGACGACGAGGGACGGGCAAGCGCGTGGCCGAGGCGGCAGACTTCCAGGGGACCACTCCCTCACCTGCCCGCCGGTGGCTCCGGCGCACCGGTGTCCTGGCCGCCGCGGTCCCCCTACTGGCCGGAGCGGCGCTCCCCGCCGCCATGCCCGCGCACGCGCGGCCGGAGACGGCACCCCAGGCCGACGCGGACAAGGGCGTCGTCGATGTCTCGCTCAACACCCTCACGCCCACCGCGCCCGGCGAGGACGACACCCTGACCGTCCGGGGCACGGTCACGAACAACAGCAAGCGGACGATCACCGACGGCACGGTCGATCTGATGGTCGGTTCCGTGCTGCGCACCCGCAGCGCCCTCGACGCCGCCGACAGGCGCGGCCAGTACATCCAGGGGGTGGACGGCGAGCGGGTGGGCGGCAAGTACGTCCAGGACATCGCCGAGCTGCCTCCCGGGCTCACCCAGGACTTCAGCATCTCGGTGCCCGTGAAGGACCTCGATCTCGACTCCGAGGGCGTCTACCAGCTCGGGGTCGCCCTCACCGGCCTTCCCTCGGCGCAGTCGTACGAGCAGGTGCTGGGGATCGAGCGGACCTTCCTGCCCTGGCAGCCCGGGGAGTCCGACGCCAAGACGAAGACGGCGTTCCTGTGGCCGCTGGTCTCCGCCACCCATCTCACGGCGGAGACCGGTTCGGACGAGCAGCAGACCAGGGTGTTCGAGGACGACGCCCTCGTCGAGGAGATCGGCCCCGGCGGCCGGCTCCAGCAGATGCTCGCCCTCGGCAGCTCCCTGGACGTGACCTGGGTCGTCGATCCGGATCTGCTGGCGTCCGTCGCCGCGATGGCCTCCGGGTATCGCGTCAAGGACGGTGACGGCACGGTCCCGGGCAAGAACCGGGCCGTGGCCAGTCAGTGGCTCGGCGATCTCCAGAAGGCCGTCCAGGGCAAGACCGTGGTGGCCCTGCCGTTCGCCGACCCCGACCTGGCGGCCCTCGCGCACAAGGGCAAGCATGTCGCCGGTTCCCTGGGGCACCTCAAGAACGCCACCGATGTGGCGTCGGTGACCGTCGAGTCGACGCTCAACGTGAAGCCGGTCACCGACTTCGCCTGGCCCGCCGACGGCGCGATCGACCCGTCCGTCGTGGATGTGGCGACCTCCGCCGGAGCCGACACCGTCATCACCCGCAGCGACAGCCTCCGTGAGACCGGTGGACTCCCCTACACACCGAGCGCGCCACGACCCATAGGCGGCGGAACGACCGCGGTGGTGGCCGACGCACGGCTTTCCACGGTGTTCCAGGGCGATCTGACCCGCGCCGGGACCGCGACGCACGCCGTGCAGGAGTTCCTCGCCCAGAGCCTGATGATCACCCTCCAGGACCCGGGCGAGCCGCGCAGCGTCGTGGTGGCCCCGCAGCGTATGCCCACCGCCAGTCAGGCCCAGTCCATGGCGGCCGTGCTCCACACGCTCCAGGACGGGCGCTGGACGGACATCCAGGACCTGCCGGCCGCGGCCAAGGCAAAGCCCGACCCCGGCGCGACCACCCGGGTCCCGTCCGGTGGGGAGTACCCGAAGCGGTTGCGCAAGCAGGAACTGAACGTGCAGGCGTTCCAGCAGATCCAGCGCATCCAGTCGGAGCTCGGCAGCTTCAAGGTGATCCTCGCCGAGCCGGACCGGGTGGTGACGCCCTTCGGACGGGCGATCGACCGGGCCATGTCGACCTCGTGGCGCGGCCGGGCGGGGGAGGCGTCGGATTTCCGGGACGGGGTGGAGAGCCATCTGGCCGATCTGATGCGCAGCGTCCAGCTGATCGACAAGTCGGACGCACAGCTCTCCGGCAGAAGCGCGATCATCCCGGTGACCGTCAAGAACACGCTCGTCCAGGGCGTCGACGATCTGGTGCTGCGGCTGACCTCCAGCAAGCCGACCCGCCTCAAGATCGGCGACGAGGCGTACGCGGAGCAGCCGGTCAAGGTGGCCGCCCAGCGGAGCCAGACCCTGAAGTTCGACACGAACGCCAACGCCAACGGCATCGTCGATGTCGAAGCGCAGCTCTTCACCAGGGACGGCACCCCGTACGGCGACCCCGTACGGTTCCAGGTCCACGTCAATGAGCTGACGCCCACGGTGATGCTGGTGATCGCGGGCGGGCTGCTGCTGCTGGTCCTCGCCGGGTTCCGGATGTACCAGCAGCGCAAGCGCGCGGTGGCCCGGCAGGCCGCCGAGGAGGCCCAGCGGGACGGCGACGCGCCCGGGGCCACGGACACCGGCGGGGGAACGGACGGTACGGCGGGGACGGACGCCGTACCGGGCGGTGCCACCACGGCCGACGGCGTGTCGCCCGCCACGACCGGGGCAGCCGATCCCGTGCAGCCGAGTGACCCGACACCGGACACCGCTGCGGAAAGCGCCGACCCGTCCGGCACGGGTGAGAGAGTGGACCGTTGAGCGATGTCGTGGCCGGTGGGCCCGGGGACGATGAGGTGGGGTAAACCATGAACGCGCCGTACGACGGTGACCGCGGGCAGGGCGCGGACGGCGACCCCTCCGCCCAGGGTCCCTGGCCCGACCCTCATGACCCCCACCAGGTACCGCCGCAGCAGCACGCTGCCGATATGTACGTCCAGGACGCCTACGCCCAGGACCCGTACCGGACACAGGATCTCTCCGCGCAGGACCCGGTGGCCGAGGCGCTGTACGACCGCGCCGCGCACCCCCCGCCGCCGCCCGGCACCTATCAGGATCCGCAGCAGCTCTACGCCCAGCCGCCGTCGGCGCAGTACGCGCCGGACCCCCGGCTCTGGGCCCAGCCCCCCGCGCCCGAGCCCGAGGGGCTCACCCAGCACCTTCCGTACGGTGACGACGCGCGCACCACCCAGTTCGTCGGGGTGGACGACCTGGTCACCCAGGCGGGGGACCAGCGTCACGAGCCGGACGCGTTCGCCCATCTCTTCCGGGACCAGCAGCAGGCGGGCGGGGTACGTCCCCCCGTGCACGACGAGAGTGCGGCCACCACCTACATGGCACCGGTCGCGGCCGTGGCCGCGCCCGCAGTGCCCGCCCCGGCCCCCGAGCCGGCCGCGCCTCCCCCGGCGCGGTCCAAGGGCCGCGGTTCGAGTGTGCTGAAGTCGAGCGCGGTGATGGCGTCCGGCACGATCGTGTCCCGTCTCACCGGCTTCGTCCGGACCGTGGTGATCAGCGCGGCGCTGGGTACGGCGATCCTCGGTGACGCCTACACCGTCGCCTACACCCTGCCGACGATGATCTACATCCTCAGCATCGGTGGCGGCCTCAACTCGGTCTTCGTGCCGCAGCTCGTCCGTTCCATGAAGAACGACGAGGACGGTGGCGAGGCCTACGCCAACCGGCTGCTGACGCTGGTCATGGTGGCCCTGGCCGTCATCGTCGGCTTGTCGGTGTTCGCCGCCCCGCTGCTCGTCCAATTGATGTCGGACCCGATCGCGGACAACCCGGACGCGAACAATGTCGCGGTCACCTTCGCCCGCTACTGCCTGCCGACGATCTTCTTCATGGGCGTCCATGTGGTGATGGGGCAGATCCTCAACGCCCGCGGCAGATTCGGCGCGATGATGTGGACCCCGGTCCTGAACAACATCGTCATGATCGCCAGCTTCGGGCTGTTCATCTGGGTGTACGGCAGCGCCGCCGACTCGAACATGCGGGTCACCACGATCCCCGACGACGGGGTCCGGCTGCTCGGGATGGGGACGCTCCTCGGCCTGGTCGTCCAGTCGCTCGCGATGATCCCCTATCTGCGGGAAGCCGGTTTCCGGTTCCGGCCGCGCTTCGACTGGAAGGGCCACGGACTCGGCAAGGCCGTACGGCTCGCCAAGTGGACGGTGCTGTTCGTCCTGGCGAACCAGGCCGGTGTCCTCGTCGTCACCCAGCTGGCGACCGCCGCGGGTGTCTCGGCCGATGTGCCGGGCGCGGGCATCATGGCGTACTCCAACGCCCAGCTGATCTGGGGCATGCCCCAGGCGATCATCACCGTCTCCGTGATGGCCGCGCTGCTGCCCCGGATCTCCCGGGCCGCCCACGACAACGATCCGGGCGCGGTCCGTGACGACATCTCCAGCGGTCTGCGTACCTCGGCGGTCGCGATCGTGCCCGTCGCGTTCCTGTTCGTCGCGCTCGGTGTCCCCATGTGCACCCTGCTCTTCGCGTCCACCGGCCTTCAGTCGGCGCAGTCCATGGGCTACATCCTCATGGCGTTCGGCCTGGGCCTGATCCCCTTCTCCGTGCAGTACGTGGTGCTGCGCGGTTTCTACGCCTACGAGGACACCCGGACGCCCTTCTACAACACGGTCATCGTCGCCGCGGTGAACGCCGGTGCCTCGGCCGCCTGCTACTTCGTCCTGCCCGCGCGGTGGGCCGTGGTCGGTATGGCCGCCTCCTACGGGCTGGCGTACGCGGTCGGTGTCGGGGTGGCCTGGCGCCGGCTGCGGATCAGGCTGGGCGGCGACCTCGACGGTGCGCAGGTACTGCGGACGTACGCCCGGCTGTCGCTGGCGTGCGTCCCGGCGGCCCTCGTCGGCGGTGCGGTCGGTTTCGGGATCACGGGACTCCTCGGGCAGGGTGCGCTGGGCTCCGCGACCGCACTCGTCTTCGGTACTTTCGCCCTACTGGCGGTGTTCTACGTGGCGGCCCGCAGGATGCGGATCGAGGAGCTGAACTCGATGGTCGGCATGGTCCGGGGACGTCTGGGACGCTGAGTACGGGGAAGTCGCACAACCATCGGCCGCCTTTGCGTGTCGTGCATAGCACCGGACTGTGGGCACAATTGGCTTTGGCGTCGACAGAGCGCAACGGATGGGGAGGCAGGAACGACGGTGGCGGAACGGAGCACGGCTGCCGTCGACGTGGCAGACAACAGCGGTGACGAACCGCTGACCGCCAAGGCGGGGCAGTCCACGGCCGACGGGGTGGCCAGGACCGGCGAGACCGGGGAGCAGAACACCACGGACACGGACGCGGAGAACACCGGCACGGCGGGCGGATCCGAGAAGACCGCACCGCCGGAGTTGCACAGCGGGCACAAACTCGCCAGACGCTACCGCCTTGAGGAGTGCGTCACCCGTCTGGACGGATTCAGCAGCTGGCGCGCGGTGGACGAGAAGCTCCGCCGGGCGACCGGTGTCCACATCCTGCCCGCGGACCATCCCCGAGCGCGGTCCGTGCTGGCCGCGTCCCGCTCGTCGGCGCTGCTGGGCGACCCTCGCTTCGTCCATGTCCTGGACGCGGTCGAGGAGAACGACCTCGTCTATGTGGTCCATGAATGGCTGCCCGACGCGACCGAGCTGACGGCCCTGCTCGCCGCGGGCCCGCTGGAGGTCCACCACGCCTACGAGATGGTCGACCAGGTGGCCCAGGCGATGGCCGCCGCACACCGTGAGGGGCTGGCCCATCTGAGGCTCACCCCGAGCGCGGTGCTGCGGACCGCGTCCGGCCAGTGGCGCATCCGGGGCCTGGCGGTCAACGCGGCGCTGCGGGGCATCACCTCACAGACCCCTCAGCGCACCGACACCGAGGCGATCGGCGCACTCCTGTACGCCTCCCTCACCCAGCGCTGGCCCTACGAGAACGACGCGCATGGTCTGCGCGGGCTGCCCAAGGGCGTCGGGCTGATCTCCCCCGATCAGGTGCGCGCCGGTGTGCACCGCGGTCTCGCCGAGCTCGCCATGCGTGCCCTTGTCAACGAGGGAGCCACCGCTTCCCGGCAGGAGCCGCCGTGCACCACACCGGAGGATCTGGCGCGGGCCGTCGGTGAGATGCCGCGTATCCGTCCGCCGGAGCCCACGTTCACCAATCCGCCGGAATACCAGCGGACCACCTACCAGCAGGGCTCGTACGGCCGGCCCGCCGGTGCCCCTGCCCGTTCCACGGCCCATATCCCGCTTCCTCCGCCGCCGCTCCACAGCCGCACCGGGAAGGCCCTCAAGTGGGCCGTCTCCGCGCTGCTGATCGCCGCCCTGGGCCTCGGGAGCTGGCAGCTCGCGGACGCGCTGATGGACCAGGACAACCCGAACGAGCCCAGCGAGTCCCAGACCAGGGACACCAGCAAGAAGAACGCCGAGAAGAAGCCTCTCGCGCCGCTGAAGATCCAGACCGCGCAGGAGTACTACCCGGACGGCAAGCCGCAGCACGCGGCCGACGCCGGACTGACCTACGACGGCGACAGCTCCACCTACTGGCGCAGCTACTCCTTCCGGGGAGGGCCCACGCTGGCTCCCTTCAAGCAGGGCGTGGGACTGGTCTACGACCTCGGTTCCGAGAAGGCCGTCGCGTCCGCGTCGATAGGGCTCAGCTACGCCGGGGACCGCACCACGGGGTCCCTGTACGCGGCGGACTCGGTGTCCTCCTCGACGCCGCTCACGTTCATGAAGAAGCTCGCCACGGCCACCACCCAGGGCCAGGAGCTGAAGATCGACGTCGACAAACCGGTCAAGACCCGGTACGTCGTGGTGTGGCTCACCGACTTGCCCTACGCTTCCGGCGATCAGTTCAGTGGTGCCGGGTACAAGCAGGGCATCACCGATGTGAAGTTCACCGGCTGACCGCACGCAGACGTCCGGGGAGGGTGGTTCGACCGTGTCCGACGCCGCGTACGACGGGGTGGGCGACCACGACCTTCTTGCACGCCACGTCGACGGGGACGCGGACGCCTTCGGCGAGCTGGTCCGGCGCCACCGCGACCGGCTGTGGGCCGTGGCCCTGCGGACCCTGGGGGACCGGGAGGAGGCGGCCGACGCCGTCCAGGACGCCTTGGTCTCCGCGTACCGGGCCGCACACACCTTCCGCGGCCAGTCCGCCGTCACCACCTGGCTGCACCGCATCACTGTGAACGCCTGTCTGGACCGGGTCCGGAAGGCCGCGTCACGCAAGACGGCGCCGGTGGACGACACCGAGCGGCTGGAGCAGTTGCTGGAGCCCCATGAGTCGGCCTATGCCCCGGCCGAGCGCAACGATCTCCACCGGCAGCTGATCGACGCGCTGGCCACACTGCCTCCCGACCAGCGGGCCGCCCTGGTCCTGGTGGACATGCAGGGCTACTCCGTCGCCGAAGCCTCACAGGTTCTCGACGTACCGCCGGGCACGGTGAAGAGCCGTTGTGCCCGGGGTCGCGCGAGACTGCTGCCGCTGCTCTCCCACCTCCGGACGCGGACGGAGGACACGGAGGGCAAGAAGCACGGCCGAAAGAGGAACCAGTCTTCGGGGACATCCGTCCCACCCGCAGGGGAAGCACCCGATTCCGGGGCGACCGATTCCACTGCTGTGAAGGGCGGAGGTGGGCGAGCGTGACTTCGAGCACCGATACGACCGGGCATCCGGGCGTCGAGGAGCTGTCGGACCTCACGGAGGGCCTGCTGTCCCTCGGCCGTGCCACGGATCTGCGTCTGCATCTCGGCGGGTGCGGCGACTGCGCCGATCTGTACGCCTCGCTCGAAGAGATCCGTGATCTGCTGGGCGACGTCCCGGACACCGGGCCCATGCCGGACGATGTGATCACCAGGATCGACCTCGCACTCGCGGCAGAGGCCATGCACGGGGCGCAGTCATCCACGATCGGCCCGGCGCAGGCATCCCGCCCGCTCACCGCGTCCGGTTCCGCGACCGCGCCGCCGGCCCCCCGGTCGGCCCCGGAAGCAGCGGCCGTCCCCGGGGGCCGGAACACCGTCGAGAAGGATGTCGTCGAGGCCCAGGAGACGACCGGGTCGGGGCGCGCGCGTACGGGGACCGAGAATGTTTCACGTGGAACCGCGCATGTTTCACGTGGAACATCGCCCCTGGTATCCACCACCGACCGTCCCGCAGGGCACGCTCGTACTTCCACCGGGCCCGGTCGGGGTGGCCGTCAGCGGACCGGCCGCCGCCGGACCGTCTCCATCGGCGCTGTCTTCACCGTGGCCGCGATCGGCTTGGGCACCTTCCTGGTGCAGTCGCTCGACAACGACTCCTCATCCCGGGACACCTCGACCCACCGGCCCATCCGAGGGACCAGCGGCACCAGTGGCTTCTCCACCGATGAGCTGGAGAAGCGGGTCTCGAAGCTGTTGGCGGAGAAGCCGTCTGCCGCGGAGTCGACCGGGTCCTCTTCTTTCGGAGCCCATTCCAGTTCGGATCCGAGCCGCCCCAACACTCCGCTGCGCGGTGAGGACACAACGACAGCGGCGGCCGTGCAGGTACCCGCGTGTGTGCAGCAGGGCATCGGCCGCAGTGACGCTCCCCTGGCCGCCGAGCAGGGAACCTTCAAGGGCCGGAATGCCCTCCTGGTCGTGCTGCCCCATCCCTCCGACAGCGGGCAGGTCTCGGCCTATCTGGTCGACACCGCCTGTGTCGCTCAGCGCTCGGCGGATGCCTCGGGCGAGGTGCTCTTCAGTCACTCGTACGCCCGCGACTGATACCCCCGCGCCACTGTCCGGGACGCCCTTGGCCCGCACGGTCGAGGGCGTCGGCATGAGGTGGCCACAAGATCGGGCGGGCGTCCGCACCGGGCCGTCAGTGTGCCCGGCACCGTAGGGGAATGCACGCCCCGTAGTATCCGTTGGGTGGTGTGGGAGCTCTACCAGTCGACTTCCCACCCTGGCAGTAAGCAGCAGTCTCCAGAGACGAGGAATGAAGCCGTGAGCGACGTCCGTAACGTGATCATCATCGGCTCAGGGCCCGCCGGATACACGGCCGCGCTCTACACCGCACGCGCGTCGCTGAAGCCTCTGGTCTTCGAGGGCGCTGTCACCGCGGGTGGCGCGCTGATGAACACCACCGAGGTGGAGAACTTTCCTGGCTTCCAGGACGGCATCATGGGCCCGGCCCTCATGGACAACATGCGCGGCCAGGCCGAGCGCTTCGGCGCGGAGCTGGTACCGGACGATGTGGTGGCCGTCGATCTCACGGGCGAGATCAAGACCGTCACGGACACCGCCGGTACCGTGCACCGGGCCAAGGCCGTGATCATCACCACCGGTTCGCAGCACCGCAAGCTCGGCCTCCCGAACGAGGACGCGCTCTCCGGTCGTGGCGTCTCCTGGTGCGCGACCTGTGACGGGTTCTTCTTCAAGGACCAGGACATCGCCGTCATCGGTGGCGGCGACACAGCGATGGAGGAGGCGACCTTCCTCTCCCGCTTCGCCAAGTCGGTGACCATCGTGCACCGCCGGGACAGCCTCCGTGCATCGAAGGCGATGCAGGACCGCGCGTTCGCGGACCCCAAGATCAAGTTTATCTGGGACAACGAGGTCGCCGCGATCCATGGCGACCCGAAGCTCTCCGGGGTGACGCTGCGCAACCTCAAGACGGGTGAAACCTCCGAGCTGCCGGTCACCGGGCTGTTCATCGCCATCGGCCATGACCCCCGTACCGAGCTGTTCAAGGGCCAGCTGGACCTCGACGACGAGGGCTACCTCAAGGTGGAAGCTCCCTCCACCAAGACCAACCAGACGGGTGTCTTCGGCGCCGGCGATGTCGTCGACCACACCTACCGCCAGGCGATCACCGCCGCCGGGACGGGGTGCTCCTCCGCTCTGGACGCCGAGCGTTACCTCGCGGCCCTGGCCGACGAAGAGGCAGCCGTTGTCGCGGCTGTCTGATCCTCCCCTGCACTGCCTCATCGCATCATCGAGTTAAGGAGCTCGCCGTGGCTGGCAGCCTCAAGAACGTGACCGACGATTCCTTCGACGAGGACGTCCTCAAGAACGACAAGCCCGTCCTGGTGGACTTCTGGGCGGCCTGGTGCGGTCCGTGCCGGCAGATCGCGCCGTCGCTCGAAGCGATCGCCTCCGAGTACGGCGACAAGATCGAGGTCGTCAAGCTGAACATCGACGAGAACCCGGCCACTGCCGCCAAGTACGGCGTGATGTCGATCCCGACCCTCAATGTCTATCAGGGCGGCGAGATCGCGAAGACGATCGTCGGCGCCAAGCCGAAGGCCGCGATCGTGCGCGACCTGGAAGACTTCATCGCCGACTGACAACCCGCGATGTTTCACGTGAAACATCGTCAGAGGGGCCGCAGGACCGGCTCCTTCTGTACAGCTCCCAGAAGGCGGTCGAGTGCCATCTCGACATCTTCCTTCCATGAGAGCGTGGTCCGCAGCTCAAGCCGGAGACGTGGGTAAGTGGGATGAGGCCGGACCGTCTTGAAGCCCACCGCCAGCAGATGGTCCGCCGGAAGCACACACGCCGGACCCTTCCACCGCGTATGCCCGAATGCCTCGATGGCCCGGACATTGCGCCGGATCAAATCCTTGGCGACCGTCTGGACCATCACCCGGCCGAGTCCCTGGCCCTGGAATCCCGGTTCGATCCACGCTGTCATGAGCTGCACGGCGTCAGCGGAGACAGGGCTGGTGGGGAACGCGGTGGAACGTGGCACATAGGCGGGCGGGGCGTAGAGCACAAAGCCCACCGGCAGGTCGTCCACATACACGACCCGTCCGCAGGAGCCCCATTCCAACAGGACGGCGGAGATCCAGGCTTCCTTCTCCAGGCCGGGCCGCCCAGCCCGTACCGCCGCCTGCCCGCTGACCGGGTCCAGCTCCCAGTAGACACACGACCGGCAACGCTGGGGAAGATCCTTGAGGTTGTCCAGCGTGAGCGGTACGAGCCGACGCCCCATGAAGGCAGGTCCTCACTCTTCTCGCCCGTGTCAGAACGGGCGGCTGTCAGAACGCTCGGTTGCTGAGCAGGTCGAGCCGCGACGGAAGAAAGAAGCGGGCCGCCCTCCGGCGCACCGGACGCGACCCGCTCCCGCTTGCTCCTCCCACACCACAGGAGCGCACAGCCAACTCAGTCCTGCTCGTCCTCGGGAGCGTGGGCGGTCAGGCCCTTCTGAAGGACCTGGCCCTCGCCCGGAGCCAGTGAGCCAAGGATGCGCTCAAGATCCTCCATCGAGGCGAACTCGACGACGATCTTGCCCTTCTTCTGACCCAGGTCGACCTTCACCCGGGTCTCGAAGCGGTCCGAGAGACGGGTCGCGAGGTCGGTCAGCGCGGGCGAGACCCGACCACCGGCACGCGGTCCCTTGGACCTCGCGGCGGGCTGCGGGCCCGAGCCCATCAGCGTGACGATCTCCTCGACCGCACGGACCGAGAGACCCTCCGCGACGATCCGGTGGGCCAGGCGGTCCTGCTCCTCCGAGTCGTCCACGGACAGCAGGGCGCGCGCATGGCCGGCCGACAGCACTCCGGCGGCGACCCTGCGCTGGACCCCGGGGGACAGCTTCAGCAGCCGCAGGGTGTTGGAGACCTGCGGCCGGGACCTGCCGATCCGGTCCGCCAGCTGGTCATGGGTGCAGTTGAAGTCCTTGAGCAGCTGGTCGTACGCGGCTGCTTCCTCCAGCGGGTTGAGCTGGGCCCGGTGCAGGTTCTCCAGCAGGGCGTCCAGAAGGAGCTTGTCGTCCTCCGTGGCGCGCACGATCGACGGGATGAGGTCCAGTCCGGCCTCGCGGCAGGCCCGCCACCGGCGCTCGCCCATGATGAGCTCGTAGCGCCCCGGCCCCACCTGCCGTACGACCACGGGCTGGAGAAGGCCGACCTCTTTGATGGAGGTGACCAGCTCCGCCAGAGCGTCCTCGTCGAAGACCTCACGCGGCTGGCGGGGGTTGGGGGTGATGGAGTCGAGCGGCAGTTCCGCGAAGTGCGCGCCTGTCGTCGATTCCGGGACCACGGCCACGGAGGCTTCCGGGGACACGGTGCTCTGCGGGAGCGAGGTCACCTTCGCCGCGGCCACTCCGCGCTCCGCCGTGAGGAGCGGCGCGGACGGGGACACCGGACCTCCCTGTGCCGCCCTCTTCTCGGGCGTCGGGGCAGCTGGGATCAGGGCACCAAGTCCGCGGCCCAGACCCCTACGTCGTTCACTCACTGAATCCCCTCCGCCATGCTCTGCTGTTTGTTCTGGTGACCCGAGTGGGCGTACTGCCCGTCGTAGACGATCTCGGCCCCACGCAGCGCGATCTCCCGCGCGGCCTCCAGATAGGAGAGGGCGCCGCTCGACCCAGGGTCATAGGTCAGGACCGTCTGTCCGTAGCTCGGCGCCTCGGAGATCCGCACCGAGCGGGGAATGCTCGTCCGCAGTACCTCTTTGCCGAAGTGGGTGCGGACCTCCTCGGCGACCTGTGAGGCGAGCCGGGTACGGCCGTCGTACATGGTGAGCAGAATCGTCGAGACATGCAGGTTCGGGTTGAGGTGCCCCCGAACCAGGTCGACGTTCCGCAGCAGCTGGCCCAGCCCCTCCAGCGCGTAGTACTCGCACTGGATCGGGATCAGCACTTCCGCGCCCGCGACCATGGCGTTGACCGTGAGCAGCCCCAGGGACGGCGGGCAGTCGATCAGCACATAGTCGAGCGGCTGATCATAGGCCTGGATGGCGCGCTGCAAGCGGCTCTCCCGAGCCACGAGCGACACCAGCTCGATCTCCGCGCCCGCGAGGTCGATGGTGGCCGGCGCACAGAAGAGACCTTCGACATCCGGGACGGGCTGCACCACATCGGAGAGCGGCTTGCTCTCCACCAACACGTCATAGATGGAGGGCACTTCGGCGTGGTGGTCTATACCCAGGGCGGTCGAGGCATTGCCCTGAGGGTCGAGGTCGATCACCAGGACCCGGTTGCCGTGCAACGCGAGGGAGGCGGCGAGGTTCACCGTCGTGGTGGTCTTGCCTACCCCGCCCTTCTGGTTGGCGACCACCATGATCCGGGTCTGTTCCGGCCGGGGCAGACCTTCTCCTGCTCGCCCCAGTGCTTCCATCGCCTGTTGGGCAGCACGACCGATGGGGGTGTCGTCCATCGGGGGCGGTGTTTCACGTGAAACATCCTCCCCCGCTGTCTCGGTACGGGGACCGGGGACCGGATCGGTCATCGGTCCCGCGATGTTGGCGTCGGACCGCAAGGATTCACTCTCCTCGACTTCAGGCTCGCAATGAACAGAGCCTCCCATGTCTGCGGGGTGGTGAACCAGCGAGGCTTGGTCTTCTGTGGAGAAATCCACCTCTGTGGAAATCTCCTTGGCTCGGGCGGGTGACTTCAGGGAGCCAAGGGGTCTGCGGTCACGAGGTTCGGCCGCAGCCCGACCGCGGCTGATGATGCCGTGCAGCAGTGAGCGACGTTTCACGTGAAACACGATGCCGAGCCGACACCGCCGATCAGGCGCGACACTCCGACCAGAGGGGCTTCGGCAGCTGGTGTGGAGTACCGCCACACCCCGGAACCGTCCCACACGGCCATTCGGCCCCGCCCACACGATCACCGATCGCCGCGCCACGCGTCCGGGCGCGACCGCGAAGGCTCCGGCCGGTGACGAAGCACACAGCCGGAGCCCGGTGATCAGCGGCGCCGACGCACCCTTCCGGTGCGGGCGGCCTTGGCGCGCTTGGCGGCGAAACGCACACCACCGGGGCTCTCGCCCACCTCGACCCGGACCACGGTCGCCAGGGGCTCGACGATGCCCTCACCGACATGGAGGACGGAGGTGTCCACCGCGCCGAGCTTGCTGAGAGCGGCGCCCGCGTTCTTGACCTCTTCCTCGGCGGTGTCGCCCTTGAGCAGCAGCATCTCCCCGTACGGGCGGAGCAGTGGCACGCCCCAGGCGGCGAGCCGGTCCAGCGGGGCCACGGCACGGGCGGTCACCACATGGACCGGGGTGAGCTTGCCGAGCACCTCCTCGGCACGGCCGCGCACCACGGTGACATGGTCGAGGCCGAGCAGCTCCACGACCTCGTTCAGGAAATTGGTGCGCCGCAGGAGCGGCTCCAGCAGAGTGATCTTGAGGTCGGGGCGGACCAGGGCGAGCGGGATTCCGGGCAGTCCCGCGCCGGACCCCACATCGCAGACGGTGACGCCCTGGGGCACGACCTCGGAGAGGACCGCGCAGTTCAACATGTGGCGCTCCCACAGGCGGGGCACCTCGCGCGGGCCGATCAGCCCGCGCCGTACACCCGCCTCGGCCAGCAGCTCGGCATACCGGACGGCGTCGTCGTAGTGATCGCCGAAGACCGCCCGGGCCTGCTCCGGCGCCGGGGGGAGTTCCGCTTCCTCCGTCACGGGGACCGTCCTTCCGTACCGCGTAACCCCACTGGGGCTTGAGTATCAGGCTGACAAAGTCCGGCCCCGTCTGCGAACAGACGGGGCCGGGACATCACTGGACCGATCAGGCGGGGAGCACGACGACGAACCGCTGGGGCTCCTCGCCCTCGGACTCGCTCCGCAGCCCGGCGGCCTTCACCGCGTCGTGGACGACCTTGCGCTCGAAGGGCGTCATCGGGTCGAGCTTGACGGCCTCACCGCTGTTCTTGACGTCGGTGGCGGCCTTGGCGCCCAGCTCCGACAGCTCCTCGCGCTTCTTCGCGCGGTAACCGGCGATGTCGAGCATCAGACGGCTGCGGTCACCGGTCTCCCGGTGCACCGCCAGCCGGGTGAGCTCCTGGAGGGCTTCCAGGACCTCACCGTCACGGCCGACGAGCTTCTGGAGGTCACGGCCGCTTGAGTCGCTGATGATCGACACGGCGGCGCGGTCGGCCTCGACGTCCATGTCGATGTCACCGTCGAGGTCGGCGATGTCCAGCAGACCCTCAAGGTAGTCCGCCGCGATCTCGCCCTCCTGCTCAAGGCGGGTCAGGGTGTCGCCGCCCTCGGCAGGGGCGGAGATGGTGCCTTCCGTCACGGGATGGACTCCTTCTTACTTCTTGGACGGGTGGGTGGGCCGCTGCGGGCCCTTGCGCTGTCCGGACTTGGCCTTGCTGCGGCCACCGGCTCCTGGCTGTCCACCCGCGGGCTTGGGCTGACGCCTGGTGTCCTGCGGTTCGTTCTCGGACTTCGTCAGCGAGGTCTTGGGCGCGTCCGGGTCGGACTTGTGGGGCACGGCGGACTGGCGCTGGGACTTCGACTGGCGCTTGGGCTGCTGCCGGCGGGCGGCGGCACCACCGGTGGGCGTGCCGTCCTCGGAGTCGGTCGGGATCACGTCGCTGACCGCCACGGCGCCATCGGGCTGGGCCGCCAGGCCCGCCTTGCCGAGTCCGTTGACGAAGCGCCGCTCCTGCTCGTTGCGGTCGCGGCCCTTGGCGACGATGAGCTTGACCGCGGCACGGTCACGACGGCTGCGGATCTTCTTGCTGTTCGTGGCCTGCTTGAGGAGCCGCTCCAGATACGCGCCCTGGGCCTTGCTGCCGGGGGTGGGGTTCTGGCGGATGACGTACATCTGCTGGCCCATGGTCCACACGTTGGTGGTCAGCCAGTAGACGAGGACACCGACGGGGAAGTTGATGCCGAATACGGCGAAGATGACGGGGAAGACGTACATCAGCATCTTCTGCTGCTGCATGAACGGCGTCTTCACCGTGGTGTCGACGTTCTTCGTCATCAGCTGGCGCTGTGTGTAGAACTGCGACAGCGACATCAGCACGATCATGATCGCGGTGACGACCCGGACGTCCGCCAGCGTGGAACCGAGCGCCTCGACCTTCTCGGCGCTGTCCATGAACTTCGCCGCGAGGGGGGCGCCGAAGATATGGGCCTTCTGCGCGCTCTCCAGCAGCGGCTGGTCGATCACGCCGACCGTCTTGCCCGAGGCGATGCTGCTCAGCACGTGGTACAGGGCGAAGAAGAACGGGGACTGCGCCAGGATGGGAAGGCACGAGGAGAGCGGGTTGGTGCCCGTCTCCTTGTACAGCTTCATCATCTCTTCGGACTGACGCTGCTTGTCGTTCTTGTAGCGCTCCTGGATCTTCTTCATCTCGGGCTGGAGCGTCTGCATGGCCCGAGTGGCCTTGATCTGCTTCACGAAGAGCGGGATCAGACAGATCCGGATCAGGATCACCAGGAACATGATCGACAGACCCCAGGCCCAGCCCGTGTCGGGGCCGAAGACGGCACCGAACAGCTTGTGGAACTGGACGATCACCCAGGAGACAGGCGTGGTGATGAAGGTGAACAGACTGGCGATCGAACTTACGATGTCATCCACTAATCAAGCTCCTTGAGCATGGGACGGGGTCTCGGCGGCCGGGCTCGGGGGTCGAGGACCTTCCCCGGAGGGCGCGCCGAGGGCGGGGTTCCCGCCCTTGCGACCGCGCCAGGCGTCGCGCAGCATTTCGTGCCACCGCGGACGCTTGCGCGGCGGAACATGGTCGACTCCACCGAGTGACCACGGATTGCACCGCAGAATGCGCCAGGCGGTCAGCGCCGTGCCCTTGATCGCTCCGTGCCTGTCGATGGCCTGGTAGCCGTAGTGGGAACACGACGGGTAGTACTTGCAGACCGGCCCCAGCAGCGGGCTGATGGTCCACTGGTACAGCTTGATGAGAGCCAGCAGCGGATATTTCATCGCGTGCCCCCTCCCAGGAGCCGCTGAAGGGCGGCGTCCAGGTCTCGGGCCAGATGGGGGTGATCGGCGTCGCCCGCCCCGGGCAACGCGCGTACCACTACCAGGCTACCGGGGGGCAGCAGGTCGATCCGTTCGCGCATCAGGTGGCGGAGTCGGCGTTTCACGGTGTTGCGTACGACCGCGTTCCCCACGGCTTTGCTCACGACGAAACCCGCACGCGACAAGGGAACGCTCTCCCCAGGCGCGTGCGGGTCGGTGGCACCGCTGCGTAGATGGACGACGAGGAGCGGGCGTCCGGCCCGGCGTCCTCGGCGTACCGCGGTCGCGAAGTCCTCGCGCCGCCTCAGCCGATGCTCGGAAGGCAGCACGACGTCATGACCTGTAGATCAGGCGGACAGGCGGGCGCGACCCTTGTCACGGCGGGACGCGAGAATCGCGCGGCCGGCACGGGTGCGCATCCGCAGCCGGAAGCCGTGGGTCTTGGCGCGACGACGGTTGTTCGGCTGGAAAGTGCGCTTGCTCACTCGGGGGCTCCAGAAATGAATTCGGTGGCTGTTGCCGTGCTGGCTGTCACCGTGCGCCCACGAGTAGCTCGTATCACGCCCGAGTGCACCGCTCTAACGATCACTTGAGGTGACCCATGCCCTTCGGAGGCAGGCGGCAGCAGCCATCGACAACTCGACCTGGTTACGGTACGCGGGGCCGCGCCGTCAGGTCAAACCAGCGATCCTCGGCCGGAGCCCGGCGGAGACTGCGAGACACTATGCACAGCCTGTGGACAACAACTTGAACCGCAGCGGTCGCCCTGACTACCGTGGCTGAACTCCGTTTCGTTTCTTCCCTCGTCCCGCGCGCGAGCCGGCCCCGTCCGACCCGGCGCCGCCGGGCGCCCCACCAGATCGTCCGATCTGCTTCCCACCCCGTCCCAAGAACCACACCTTCGTGGGACCTGCGAGAAAGCGTGCCCTGTGGCTGATGTACCTGCCGATCTTGCCGCAGTGTGGCCACGCGTACTGGAGCAGCTTCTCGGGGAGGGCCGCGGCCAGGGGGTCGAGGCGAAGGACGAGCACTGGATCAAGCGCTGCCAGCCGCTGGCACTCGTCGCGGACACGGCCCTGCTGGCCGTCCCGAACGAGTTCGCCAAGGGCGTCCTGGAAGGCAGACTCGCGCCGATCGTCAGCGAGACGCTGAGCCGCGAGTGCCGCCGGCCGATCCGGATCGCGATCACCGTCGACGAGACCGCGGGTGCCGAGCCGGGCGCGTCCGTGCCGCCGCAGCGCTACGAGGAGCCGGATCTCACGCAGTCCGCGGGCCAGCCCAGGGACTCCTACGACGGCTACGGCCGCCGCCCCTCCGACGACCACTCGGGCGCACGCCCCGACCAGGGCCCCGGGGCCCACGGGGAGCAGCTTGCGGGCGGTCGCGGCGATCAGCTGCCGACCGCGCGTCCCGCCTACCCGGACTACCAGCGCCCCGAGCCGGGCGCCTGGCCCCGCCCGCAGCAGGACGATTACGGCTGGCAGCAGCAGCGCCTCGGCTTTCCCGAGCGGGACCCGTACGCGAGCACGGGTCAGCAGCCGCGGCACGACTACCGGGGCCAGCCGCCGGAGCGGACGGGTTACGACCCGGACCGCTCCCCTTACGACACGGAGCGTCCCGGCTACGACACGGAACGCTCCCAGTACGACACCGAGCGCCCGTCCTACGACGGGGAGCGCTCGCCGTACGAGCAGCGGCGCGTGGCGTACGACGGCCAGGACGGCCGCTCCGACCGTGCCGACCGGGGTGAGCGCCCGGACCCCGCGCAGGGCGCGCGCGGTCCCCATGGCGGCGCGTCCCGGGGGCCCGGCCCGGCGGGACCGGGCGGCCATGGCGAGCCCGGCCCACGGGGTCCGCACGGGGTGCGCGCGATGCCCTCCGCGAGCGGTGCTCCCGGTCCGCTCGCCGCGCGTCCCGCGCCGGCGTCCGGCCCCGGTGAGCCCACCGCGCGGCTGAACCCCAAGTACCTGTTCGACACCTTCGTCATCGGCGCGTCGAACCGCTTCGCGCACGCCGCCGCGGTCGCGGTCGCCGAGGCCCCGGCGAAGGCGTACAACCCGCTCTTCATCTACGGGGAGTCGGGGCTCGGGAAGACGCATCTGCTGCACGCGATCGGGCACTACGCGCGCAGCCTGTACCCGGGCACCCGGGTGCGGTACGTCAGTTCCGAGGAGTTCACCAACGAGTTCATCAACTCCATCCGGGACGGCAAGGGCGACAGTTTCCGCAAGCGCTACCGGGAGATGGACATCCTGCTCGTCGACGACATCCAGTTCCTCGCGGACAAGGAGTCGACACAGGAGGAGTTCTTCCACACGTTCAACACGCTCCACAACGCGAACAAGCAGATCGTCCTGTCCTCCGACCGGCCGCCCAAGCAGCTGGTGACCCTGGAGGACCGGCTGCGCAACCGGTTCGAGTGGGGGCTGATCACGGATGTGCAGCCGCCCGAACTGGAGACGCGTATCGCGATTCTCCGCAAGAAGGCGGTCCAGGAGCAGCTCAACGCACCGCCGGAGGTCCTGGAGTTCATCGCGTCACGCATCTCGCGCAACATCCGGGAGCTGGAGGGCGCGCTGATCCGGGTGACGGCGTTCGCCTCGCTGAACCGCCAGCCGGTGGATCTGGGGCTGACGGAGATCGTGCTGAAGGACCTGATCCCGGGCGGGGAGGACTCCGCGCCCGAGATCACCGCCCCGGCGATCATGGCGGCCACCGCGGACTACTTCGGGCTGACCGTGGACGATCTGTGCGGGTCGTCCCGCAGCCGGGTGCTGGTGACCGCGCGGCAGATCGCCATGTATCTGTGCCGGGAGCTCACGGATCTGTCGCTGCCGAAGATCGGGGCGCAGTTCGGGGGCCGGGACCATACGACCGTGATGCACGCGGACCGGAAGATCCGCGCGCTGATGGCCGAACGGCGGTCCATCTACAACCAGGTCACCGAGCTGACCAACCGCATCAAGAACGGCTGAGCCCGCTGCCGGGCCCCGTCCCCGGCTCCTCAAGCCCCGCGTCGTACGGCGGTCCGCCGTACGGCGCTTCTCGTTGTACGCCGCCGGGGCGGTGGGGCCCGTCCTCGCCGCCGACGTCCCGTACGGCGGTGGGTGTCCGGTCCGGCCCGCCGTGTCGTCCCGATGGCCTCCGTACGGCTGCGTGGGGCCTCCGTAGCGCTGCCGTCGGGCTGCTGTGAGCTGCCGTGAGCTGCCGTAGCGCTGCCGTGGGGCTGCCGTATGGCCTCAGCGGGCTCGTGCGGCTGGCTCCGGCGGCTCCTCGCACCGGGTGCGGACCGGGTGCGGACCCGCCCGGAGGGGGTGTGAAGGGTCCGTCGGGAGCTGCGCGCGATCGGTCGGCGCCGGAGCTGGGCCCGTGGGTGTTCGATTTACCGCCGGGTTACGGGTGTTCTCCACAGATTCGGCGACTTTCTTGCATCCACACCCTGGGGATCGCGAAGTTGTCCAGACTGTATCCACAGGCTGTGCCCGACGATGATCGTCATCCCAGTTCAAAGGGCTGTGGATTCGTGGACAACTGTTGTCCACAGGGTGTGGACAACTATTTCGTCCACAGGGCGCCTCCGCGGTTGTCCACCGGCCACCCACAGGTCGAGGGCGGTTTTCCCCAGCGTGACGGCGCTTCTCCACATCCCTGTCCACTGTTCGGCAACACGACGCGCTCTCTCACCGGGTCGAGTGAAAGGCGTCACACCGAGGTGCCGGATTGGGCTGTGGGGAACCGGGGTAAAGCTGGGGACAGTGCTGGGGAGAACTACCCCCCACCTGTGCATCAGGTGTGCACAACTTTCGCCTGTCCACAGAGAGCCGGGGTTATCCACCGTCTCCGCCCACAGGGTCGGTGGACAAAAAACAGCCTCTGAGCTGCGAAAACGGGGTTATCCACTGTATCCACAGCCCCTACTACTACTCCCGACTAGAGTTACCGGGAAATCCGCTTCGAAGTGGGTCCTGTGCACAACTCGGCTCGGACGGCTCCGGAGCCGTCGGGCGCGACTTGACCACGACCGGCACCTACTGTCATTGGGGTGCGTCAGACTGGTCCCCGGTGTTCTCCCCTTGCCGGGACCCGACGACACCGAAACCACGGCTGACGAACCCGTCGCCGGACCGACAGCAGGACGACCCCTGACGGGGCGAGAGCGGCCAGCAACAGCAGGAGGCGGGCTTACGTGAAGATCCGGGTGGAACGCGACGTACTCGCGGAGGCAGTGGCCTGGGCGGCGCGCAGCCTTCCGGCCCGTCCGCCGGCGCCTGTCCTCGCGGGCCTTCTCCTGAAGGCCGAGGACGGCTCGCTGAGCCTGTCCAGCTTCGACTACGAGGTCTCCGCGCGGGTCTCCGTCGACGCCGAGATCGAGGAGGACGGCACCGTCCTGGTGTCCGGTCGGCTGCTCGCCGACATCTGCCGCGCCCTGCCCAACCGCCCGGTGGAGATCTCCACCGACGGTGTGCGGGCCACGGTGCTCTGCGGCTCCTCCCGCTTCACGCTCCACACCCTCCCGGTGGAGGAGTACCCGGCGCTGCCGCAGATGCCCTCCGCCACCGGCACCGTCCCCGGAGAGGTCTTCGCCTCGGCCGCCGCGCAGGTCGCCATCGCCGCGGGCCGGGACGACACCCTCCCGGTGCTCACCGGTGTGCGGATCGAGATCGAGGGCGACACGGTGACGCTGGCGTCCACCGACCGCTACCGCTTCGCGGTCCGCGAGTTCCTGTGGAAGCCGGAGGTCCCGGACTCGTCCGCGGTGGCCCTGGTGCCCGCCAAGACGCTGCTGGACACCGCCAAGGCCCTCACGAGCGGCGACAGCGTCACCATCGCCCTGTCCGGGTCCGGCTCGGGCGAGGGCCTGATCGGCTTCGAGGGCGCGGGCCGCCGCACCACCACCCGGCTGCTCGAAGGCGACCTGCCGAAGTACCGCACGCTGTTCCCGACCGAGTTCAACTCCGTCGCCGTGATCGAGACCGCCCCCTTCGTGGAGGCCGTCAAGCGGGTGGCCCTCGTCGCCGAGCGGAACACCCCGGTGCGGCTCAGCTTCGAGCAGGGCGTGCTGATCCTGGAGGCCGGTTCCAGCGACGACGCACAGGCTGTGGAAAGGGTCGACGCCGTCCTGGAGGGCGACGACATCTCCATCGCGTTCAACCCGACGTTCCTGCTGGACGGGCTCAGCGCGATCGACTCCCCGGTCGCCCAGCTGTCGTTCACGACGTCCACCAAGCCCGCGCTCCTCAGCGGCCGTCCCGCGGTCGACGCGGAGGCCGACGACGCGTACAAGTACCTGATCATGCCGGTGCGCCTGTCGGGCTGACCCGGTCGGCGTTCCTCCGGGTGGCCCTGTCCCCACGGGCCGGCACCCGGAGGAGACCCGCAGGTCGGAGTACGTATGAGCGGCCGAGCCCACAGCTGTGCGCCGGTGCGCGGGCGTAGGCTCGGACGCGGGTACGGACGTGCCCGTACGCCACATCGCGACTTTAAGGAACCACTGATGGAGCTCGGTCTCGTCGGCCTCGGCAAGATGGGCGGCAACATGCGCGAGCGCATCCGCCGCGCAGGCCACACCGTGATCGGATACGACCGCAACCCGGACCTCGCGGATGTCCACAGCCTTGAGGAGCTTGTGGGCAAGCTCAAGGGCCCCCGCGTGGTGTGGGTGATGGTCCCGGCGGGTGCCGCCACCCAGGCCACGATCGATGAGCTGGCCGCGCTCCTGGAGCCGGGCGACGTCGTCGTCGACGGCGGCAACTCCCGCTGGACCGACGACGAGCGGCACGCCGTGGAGCTGGGCCTCAAGGGCATCGGCTTCGTGGACTGCGGTGTCTCCGGCGGTGTCTGGGGCCTGGAGAACGGCTACGCGCTGATGTACGGCGGCGACCCGGAAAACGTCGCCAAGGTGCAGCCCGTCTTCGACGCGCTGAAGCCGCCGGGCGAGTTCGGCTCGGTCCACGCGGGCAAGGTCGGCGCCGGTCACTTCGCGAAGATGGTCCACAACGGCATCGAGTACGCCATGATGCAGGCGTACGCCGAGGGCTGGGAGCTGCTGGAGTCCGTGCAGTCGGTCACCGATGTGCGCGAGGTCTTCCGCTCCTGGCAGGAAGGCACCGTCATCCGCTCCTGGCTGCTCGACCTCGCGGTCAACGCGCTGGACGAGGACGAGCACCTGGAGCAGCTCAGGGGCTACGCGCAGGACTCCGGCGAGGGCCGGTGGACGGTCGAGGCCGCCATCGACAACTCGGTCCCGCTGCCCGCCATCACGGCGTCGCTGTTCGCCCGCTTCGCCTCCCGGCAGGAGGATTCCCCGCAGATGAAGATGATCGCGGCACTGCGCAACCAGTTCGGCGGCCACGCCGTCGAGAAGGCCTGATCCGGCGGTTCCGGCGGACGTCGGCCTGTGCCCGGCGCTCGCAGGGCCCGGCCGGACGCCACGGCCCGGCTGCCGCAGGGCGGCCGGACCGTCACGGAACCGGCCCCCAGGGGCATCGGCCCGCGACGGCGGCGCCGGATTCCGCCCGCCGCGGGTGACTGCCGTGGCGGCAGCGGCCCGGCCGCCCGTCCCGGACCCACCGGTCCGGGCACCTGACCACCGTCCGCACCCGGGCCCCACAGGTCCCGGACCGCTCCGCCGACCGGCGGGGCCCGCCCACACAGGGGAGGTCGGCCCCCGACCATGCACGTCACGCATCTGTCGCTGGCCGACTTCCGCTCGTACACCGGGGTCGAGGTCCCGCTGGACCCCGGTGTCACCGCCTTCGTGGGACCCAACGGACAGGGCAAGACGAATCTGGTCGAGGCCGTCGGCTATCTCGCCACCCTCGGCAGCCACCGCGTCTCCTCGGACGCTCCGCTGGTCAGGATGGGCGCCGAGCGGGCGATCGTGCGGGCCAACGTCCGCCAGGGCGAGCGGCAGCAGCTCGTCGAGCTGGAGATCAACCCGGGCCGGGCCAACCGCGCCAGGATCAACCGGTCGTCGCAGGTCAGACCGCGTGATGTGCTCGGGATAGTGCGTACCGTCCTGTTCGCCCCCGAGGATCTGGCCCTGGTGAAGGGCGACCCCGGGGAGCGCCGCCGCTTCCTGGACGAACTGATCACCGCGCGCTCCCCCCGGATGGCCGGGGTCCGCTCCGACTACGACCGGGTCCTCAAGCAGCGCAACACCCTGCTGAAGTCCGCGGCGCTCGCCCGCCGCCACGGCGGCCGGACCCTGGACCTGTCGACCCTCGACGTCTGGGACCAGCACCTCGCCCGGGTCGGTGCCGAACTCCTCGCCCAGCGGCTGGATCTGATCGCCGCGCTCCAGCCGCTCGCCGACAAGGCGTACGAACAGCTCGCGCCCGGCGGCGGCCCGCTCGCCCTGGAGTACAAGCCGTCCGCGCCCGGCGGCGGCCACACGCGCGAGGAGATGTACGAGCAGCTGATGACCGCGCTGACCGGGATCCGCAAGCAGGAGATCGAACGCGGCGTCACCCTCGCGGGACCGCACCGCGACGATCTGGTGCTGAGGCTCGGCCGGCTGCCCGCCAAGGGCTACGCGAGCCACGGCGAGTCGTGGTCGTACGCGCTGGCGCTGCGGCTCGCCTCGTACGATCTGCTGCGGGCCGAGGGCAATGAGCCGGTGCTCGTGCTCGACGACGTCTTCGCGGAGCTGGACACCCGCCGCCGGGAGCGGCTGGCGGAGCTGGTGGCGGCGGGTGAGCAGGTCCTGGTGACGGCGGCCGTGGACGACGATGTGCCCGACGTGCTGGCCGGTGCGCGGTACGCGGTGTCCGAAGGTGTGGTGGAGCGACGGTGAGCGGTATGGGCGCGACGGGCGGCAGGGGCGTGGGCGGCCCCGAGGGACCCGGTGCACGCGGGGGCGCGGCCACGGGCCGTCCAGGTGCCTTCCCGGGCCCCGGGAGCGCCTTCCCCGGCGGTCCCGTCGGCTCCGGCCCTCGACAGGCCCCCGGGCCCGTCGGCTCCCGCCCTGTCGGCCCTGGCCCCGGCTCCGGCGCGGTCGGCCCCGGCTCCGGCGCGGTGGACCCGGCCGGTGGGACGGCCGCCCCGAGCGGTGTCGATCTCGCGCGGGTCGCGCTGCGGGCGGCGAAGGAGCAGGCACGCGCGCGTGGAGACGCGGCGGCCCAGAAGAAGCAGGCGCGCCGCGGCGGGCTGCGCTCCGGTGCCCGCGCGGACGGGCGCGACCCGATGGCGCTCGGCGCCGCCATCAACCGGCTGATCACCGAGCGCGGCTGGGAGACCCCGGCGGCGGTCGGCGGGGTCATGGGCCGCTGGCCGCAGATCGTCGGTGACGATCTGGCCAATCATTGTGTGCCCCAGCGTTACGACGAGGACGAGCGCGTCCTGAGCGTGCAGTGCGACTCGACGGCGTGGGCGACCCAGCTGAGGCTGCTCGCCCCGCAGCTGGTGGCCCGGCTGAACGAGGACCTGGGCCATGGCACCGTGAAGCTGATCAAGGTGCACGGCCCCACAGGTCCCGCCCGTCGCTTCGGCCCCTTGCGTGCCCCCGGCAGCACCGGACCCGGCGACACCTACGGCTGAGCCCGCCGGCCCGCGCCGCCCGTGCGCCGGGCGCCCGGTCCCCCACCCCCTGTCCCTGGTGATGTCTGCGCTGGTCACAGCCTTGTCGGTCGACTCCTGACCCGCTGTCGACCGGTTGGCTCGCGGCGTCTTCCCGCCCGCCCGGAATCATGTGTTCTGCGTCACTCGGGCGTGGTCGCTCGGGGTTGACGCCCCGAAGCGCTGAGTGCCGCTGTGAGCCACTTCGCCCCCTGGGGCGCATATGGGGAGTCGGGAGAGACCGGTTCAGGGCGGCACATGCGGACTCAGGTACCGGCAAACCCCCATCGCTGTCGGCGCTACCGGTAGACTGGAGCACAATCCCGCCGCACTCGGGGGACACACACCGAGCAACGCTGATACAGGCTTACCCACGCATCACGCCGCAGCCGCTCCGGCCACCGCCGGGCGACTGGCTTGTGCTGTGCCAGAAAGGGCGCTTCGTGGCCGATTCCGGCAACCCCAACGAGAACATCCCTTCCACCGGCTCCGGCGATTCCGCCGCGGCCGCAGAGGCCGTACCGGAAGCACCCGCGGCCCGCGAGAGCGCGCACAGCGTGTCCTCGTCGTACGACGCGAGCGCGATCACCGTCCTCGAAGGACTGGACGCGGTCCGCAAGCGCCCTGGCATGTACATCGGCTCGACCGGTGAGCGCGGTCTGCACCACCTCGTGTCCGAGGTCGTCGACAACTCCGTGGACGAGGCGCTGGCCGGTCACGCGGACACCATCGACGTCACGATCCTGCCCGACGGCGGCGTCCGGGTCATCGACAACGGCCGCGGCATCCCCGTCGACATCGTGCCCTCGGAGAACAAGCCGGCCATCGAGGTCGTGCTGACCGTGCTCCACGCGGGCGGCAAGTTCGGAGGCGGCGGCTACGCGGTCTCCGGCGGTCTGCACGGTGTGGGTGTCTCCGTGGTGAACGCCCTGTCCACCCGGGTCGCCGTCGAGGTCAAGCGCGACGGCCACCACTGGACCCAGGACTACAAGCTGGGCGTCCCGACCGCCCCGCTGGCGCGCGGCGCGGCCACCGACGAGACGGGCACGTCCGTCACCTTCTGGGCCGACCCGGACATCTTCGAGTCCACGGAGTACTCCTTCGAGACGCTGTCGCGGCGTTTCCAGGAGATGGCGTTCCTCAACAAGGGTTTGACGATCAAACTCACGGACGAGCGCGACTCCGCGAAGGCCACGGCCGGTGCCGACACCGACCAGCCGAGCGACGACACCGATGCGCACGCGCGCACGGTCTCGTACCACTACGAGGGCGGCCTGGTCGACTTCGTGAAGTACCTCAACTCCCGCAAGGGCGAGGTGGTGCACGAGACCGTCATCGACATCGAGGCCGAGGACAAGGACAGGCTCCTGTCCCTTGAGGTCGCGATGCAGTGGAACAGCGGTTACACCGAGGGCGTCTACTCCTTCGCGAACACGATCCACACCCACGAGGGCGGTACCCACGAAGAGGGCTTCCGCGCCGCGCTGACCGCGCTGATCAACCGCTACGCGCGCGACAAGAAGCTGCTGCGCGAGAAGGACGACAACCTCACGGGCGACGACATCCGCGAGGGTCTGACGGCGATCATCTCGGTCAAGCTCGGTGAGCCGCAGTTCGAGGGCCAGACGAAGACCAAGCTGGGCAACACCGAGGCGAAGACCTTTGTCCAGAAGGTCGTCAACCAGCACCTCGCCGACTGGCTGGACCGCAACCCCAACGAGGCCGCGGACATCATCCGCAAGTCGATCCAGGCGGCCTACGCGCGCGTGGCGGCCCGCAAGGCGCGCGACCTGACCCGTCGCAAGGGCCTGCTGGAGACGGCGTCCCTGCCGGGCAAGCTGTCGGACTGCCAGTCGAACGACCCCACCAAGTGCGAGATCTTCATCGTCGAGGGCGACTCCGCCGGCGGCTCCGCCAAGTCCGGCCGCAATCCGATGTACCAGGCCATCCTGCCGATCCGCGGCAAGATCCTGAACGTCGAGAAGGCCCGGATCGACAAGATCCTCCAGAACACCGAGATCCAGGCGCTGATCAGTGCCTTCGGTACCGGGGTCCACGAGGACTTCGACATCGCGAAGCTGCGCTATCACAAGATCATCCTGATGGCGGACGCCGACGTCGACGGCCAGCACATCAACACCCTGCTGCTGACGTTCCTCTTCCGCTTCATGCGCCCCCTGGTCGAGGCCGGTCACGTCTACCTGTCGCGCCCTCCCCTGTACAAGATCAAGTGGGGCCGGGACGACTTCGAGTACGCCTACGCCGACCGTGAGCGCGACGCGCTGATCGAGCTGGGCCGCCAGAACGGCAAGCGCATCCGGGAGGACTCCATCCAGCGCTTCAAGGGCCTCGGCGAGATGAACGCCGAGGAGCTGCGCATCACCACCATGGACGTCGAGCACCGCGTGCTCGGCCAGGTCACCCTGGACGACGCCGCGCAGGCCGACGACCTCTTCTCCGTCCTCATGGGTGAGGACGTCGAGGCCCGCCGCCAGTTCATCCAGCGCAACGCCAAGGACGTCCGCTTCCTCGACATCTGAGCCCACGGCAGTCGCGTCTTTCCGGTACGGGGCCCGCGCTCGCGGGCCCCGGCCGCGTCACCCACCCATCCTCTGTACCTGGAGCGAACGCGTGAGCACCCCGCCTTCCGCCCGTCCCCGCACCCCGGCCGGAGACGGCTCCGACTACACCGCGAGGCACCTGCTCGTCCTCGAAGGACTGGAGGCCGTCCGCAAGCGGCCCGGTATGTACATCGGGTCGACCGACACCCGTGGCCTGATGCACTGCCTCTGGGAGATCATCGACAACTCCGTCGACGAGGCCCTGGGCGGGTACTGCGACCACATCGAGGTGATCCTCCACGAGGACTCCTCCGTGGAGGTCCGCGACAACGGCCGCGGCATCCCCGTGGACGTCGAGCCCCGGACCGGCCTCTCCGGGGTCGAGGTCGTCATGACCAAGCTGCACGCCGGCGGCAAGTTCGGCGGCGGCTCGTACGCGGCCTCCGGCGGACTGCACGGGGTCGGCGCCTCCGTCGTCAACGCCCTCTCGGCCCGCCTCGACGTCGAAGTGGACCGGGCGGGCCACACCTACCTGATCGGCTTCCGCCGCGGCGTGCCCGGCCACTACTCCGGACCCGGTGAGGACGCCGACTTCACCCCGGGCGGAGGGCTGCGCAAGCGGAAGGTGCGGAGCCGCAACGCGAACGGCACCGGGAACCGGACGCGTTACTGGGCGGACCGGCAGATCTTCCTCAAGGACGCCGAGCTCACGCTGGACACGCTCCACCAGCGCGCCCGCCAGACGGCATTCCTCGTCCCCGGTCTGACGATCGTCGTCCGCGACGAGCGCGCCCTGGAAGGGTCCGGCAAGACCGAGGAGACCTTCCGCTTCGACGGGGGGATCGGCGAGTTCTGCGAATACCTCGCCCAGGACAAGGCGGTCTGCGACGTCCTGCGCCTCACCGGCACGGGCAGCTTCAAGGAGACCGTCCCGGTCCTCGACGACCGCGGCCATATGACCGCCACCGAGGTCACCCGCGAGCTCGGTGTGGACATCGCCCTGCGCTGGGGCACGGGCTACGAGACGAACGTGAAATCGTTCGTGAACATCATCGCCACCTCCAAGGGCGGCACCCACCTCTCCGGCTTCGAACGCTCGGTCACCAAGACCGTGAACGAGGTGCTGCGCGCCACGAAGCTGCTGCGCGTGGCCGAGGACGACGTGGCCAAGGACGACGCGACGGAGGGCATGACGGCGGTCGTCACCGTACGGCTGGCCGAGCCGCAGTTCGAGGGCCAGACCAAGGAGGTCCTCGGTACGTCGGCGGCCACCCGGATCGTCGCGGCCGTCGTCGCCAAGGAGCTCAAGGCATATCTGACCTCCACCAAACGGGACGACAAACAGCAGGTCCGTGCCGTGATGGAGAAGATCGTCGCGGCTGCCCGGACCCGGATCGCGGCTCGTCAGCACAAGGAGGCGCAGCGTCGGAAGACGGCGCTGGAGTCGTCGTCGCTGCCGGCGAAGCTGGCGGACTGCCGTAGTGACGATGTGGAGCGCAGTGAGCTGTTCATCGTGGAGGGTGACTCGGCGCTGGGTACGGCGAAGCTGGCCCGGAACTCCGAGTTCCAGGCGTTGCTGCCGATCCGGGGCAAGATCCTCAACGTCCAGAAGTCGTCCGTCTCGGACATGCTGAAGAACGCCGAGTGCGGGGCGATCATCCAGGTCATAGGAGCGGGTTCGGGGCGTACCTTCGACCTGGACGCGGCCCGGTACGGGAAGATCATCTTGCTCGTGGACGCCGATGTGGACGGCGCGCACATCCGCTGCCTGCTGCTGACGCTGTTCCAGCGCTATATGCGTCCGATGGTCGCTGCGGGCCGCGTCTTCGCTGCCGTGCCGCCACTGCACCGGATCGAACTCGTCCAGCCCAAGAAGGGCCAGGACAAGTACGTCTACACCTACTCGGACAACGAGCTGCGCCAGACCCTGCTGGAGTACCGGCGCCGAAAGGTCCGATACAAGGACTCGATCCAGCGCTACAAGGGCCTCGGCGAGATGGACGCCGACCAGCTGGCGGAGACCACCATGGAACCCCGCTTCCGCACCCTGCGCCGGATCAACATCGGCGATCTGGACTCGGCCGAGTCGGTCTTCGACCTGCTCATGGGCAACGAGGTCGCCCCGCGCAAGGAGTTCATCACCAGCTCCGCCGCCACCCTGGACCGCTCCCGCATCGACACCTGAGCCCCACTGCTCCGGAGGTACGTACCCGGCAGGACCTCCGATGCGGTGGCGCGATCGTTCAAGACACCTTCCGTCAACCCGCCTAACGTGTCCGGAAGACGCGGTGAGGACGGAAGGAGCGCTGGTCATGGACGAGTTCGCGAGCGCCAGACTGGTGGCGCTGGTCCAGCGGGCGCTGGCAGGTGAGGGCATCCGGGTCGTCGCTCCGGGGGGCGGCGGGGCGCTGCTGCCGTTCGAGGCGAAGCGGCGGTTCCTGAGGGACGTGGCGCGCGATCACGGGCTGCTGCCGCTGCTGCGGGCAGGCTCACTGATGCCGGCCAGCCCGTCCGACCCGGCCGTGTCCGCGCTGCTGAGCGCGGTCGGCCCGGGGGACCTGTTCGCCCGGTGGCAGCGGCTGGAGCGGTTCACCCACTCACGGCACCGGGTGGTGGTACGGGAATCCGGTACGGGACATCTCGTCGCCGAGCATGTGGGACCACCCATGGAACCGCCCGAACCCGCCGAGGACGCGGTCGTTCTCGGCGTACTGACCGCGCTGCTGCCGCTGACCGGTGCCCGGGATCTCGTCGTCGGCGCCGGGTACGGGGAGCCGACCACTGTGTTCGCCGACGGCACCGTCACGGCGGCACCGCCCGGTCACGGCGGCGGGCTCTGGCGGTTCACCTGGTCCGGCACCGCACCACCCGTGCACCCGCGCCCGGCGCGGGCCGGTACGGACGCTGTCGCACGCACCCGGGAACTGCTCGGCGCCGATCTCGCCCGGCGCTGGACACTCGCCGCCCTCGCCGCCGAACTGGGCCTGCCGGTGCGGAGCCTCCAACGGCGGCTGGCGGGTGACGGCGGCTTCACCGGACTCCTCGGCGAGCTCCGCACGGAGGCCGCCGCGGCGCTGCTCCTGCGGAGCGCCCACAGCATCGGCGTCATCGGATTCGCCTGCGGCTACGCGGACCAGCCGCACTTCACCCGCCACTTCGGGCTCCGCACCGCGATGACACCGGCGGCCTACAGGTCGGCGTTCCGGCGACCCGGCCCGGACACGGTGTCCGACATGGACGAGCGACCGGACGAGCGACCGGACGAGCGGACGTGTGAGTGGACGGATGCGCCGACGGGTGTGCGGACGGGCCCCGACGCGCGGACGACGGCCCGTACCCATGAAGCAGCGAGGAGAAGGACCGCATGAAGCTCACCGGCACAACGGTGCTCGTCACCGGCGGGGCGCGCGGCATCGGCAGGGAGATGACCCGGCAGCTGGTCGGGCTCGGCGCGCATGTGGTGGCCGTGGGCCGCGCGCCCGGACCCCTCGTGGCCCTGCAAGCCGAGTACGGCGACCGGGTGTCCGCCGAGGTGGTCGATCTCTCCGATCCGGACGCGGTCGACACCTTCGGCGATGAACTGCCCGGCCGCCACCCCGGACTCTCGGTCGTCATCAACAACGCCGGAGTGCAGAACCCCAGCGACTTCCTCACCGCCGATCCGCGCGCCTCACGACCGCTGCTCCGGCGGGAACTCGCCGTCAATCTGGACGCCGTCATCTCCCTCTCCACCGGGCTGCTTCCCCATCTCAGCAGCCGTTCCGAGGCCGCGATCGTGAACATCACCAGCGGACTCGCCATCGTGCCCAAGCCCTCGGCACCCGTGTACTGCGCGGCCAAGTCGGCGGTGCGGACGTTCACGCGGTCGCTGCGCTACCAGTGCGAGGACGGGGCGCCGCACATCCGGGTGATCGACGCGGTCCTCCCGCTCGTGGACACCGATATGACGCGTGGCCGGGGCCGGGGCAAGATCAGCGCGGCGCAGGCGGCACACGCGGTGATCGAGGGCATCCGCCGGGACCGGACGGAGATCTACGTCGGCAAGGCGCGCCTCCTGCCGTCCCTGATGCGCCTCTCGCCGTCGCTGGGATACCGGTCCCTGCGCCATGGCTGAGTCCCTGGCCCCCGTCCCCGATCCGGCCCCCGGCGCTTCCGTTCCCGTTCCCGCCGCCCGGGAGAACTCCGCCAGCCGCACGGTACGGCTGCTGCTGCGGCTGGACCGGGCCGCGCACCGGCGGTGGTTCCTTCCTGCGCTCGGTGTCTTCCCGCTGAGCGACTACGTACTGCCGGTCCTGCCCAACCAGATGCTGCTCATCGGGTTGTCGGCGCTCCATCCCCGACGCTGGCGGGTGATCGCCCTGACCTTCGTCGCCGCGTCGGTACTGGGAGCCTTCCTGGTCGCGACCGCAGTCCACGCGGCCGGACCCTGGCTGCTGGACACGGTGGGCGCCGTCGCGCCGGGCCGGGCGGAACTACGGGAGGTCGCCGGGCTGGTGGAGCGCCACGGCGGGTGGGCGCTGGCCGCTCTCGCGCTGCTGCCGTGGACGCCCCGGGCCGCCGTGGTGATGTGCGCGCTGGCCGGGATACCGCCCTGGACGGTCGCCCTGGCCGTACTGGCGGGCCGCCCGCTCCCCGTCACCCTTCTCGCCCTGGCCGGGGCGAAGGCCCCGGCCCTGCTGCGCAGGTCACGCCGGATCGACCGCGTGCTCGCCGAGGTGGACGAACGGCGCGTGCGGGTGGGGTGAGCGGTACGAGCCCTCTCGCGGTCGCGTGACCAGGTGCTCAACCAGTCCGGACCGCAATGGTGTTCGGACCTCCACCCACCGGCCGAACCGGCGCCGACCCAGACGGGAACACCGCTCCCGCCCGCGCCGCACAGCTACCCATATCGCGGGGCGACCCCGCACCCGGCATCCGGTTCAGCGGCTGAGCCGGATCATGTACGCGACCGAGGCGGCCGTGACGAGCGCGCAGACGGTCCACGCGATCCACCACCCGACGGCTACGTCCGCGAAGGCCAGCGCCACGCCCCCTGCCCCCACGCTCACCGGCCCGGCTATGAATCGAAGCTCCATCGGGGTTCCCCTCCCGGACTGTCGAAGTGCCGCAGCGGACCTGGGCACCGCGATGCTCCCGGACCGGACCATCGCGCGGGCAACTCAACGCGGTGGTGGCACGGCTTGTCAACGCCGGTCGGGCCCATACCCCGCACACACCAGGCCAGTTGACGTGGCGGCGCGCGGAACCGGAGGGGCGTTCCGCGCGCCGTCGTGCGTGCGGTCAGCCTGTCGCTGCTCGGCCGGTTCGGCGGAGGACGGCCTGGGCCGCGGCGAGGCGTTCGGGTTCGGTGCGGCCCGTGGGCTCGTCGGCCGTGATGTCGTCGGCCCAGGCGAGCAAGCGGTGCAGCTGAGGGTCGGCCGAGGACGTGGTGACGCGAGGTTCGCCGACTACGACCTCTCCGCTCGTCCCGTCGAGTGCGACGAGGGTGCCCTCGGGCAGGGTACGTCCGCCTGCCCGGACGGTGCCGCCGACGGGGTCCACGGTGAGACCCGCGGCACCCACGACGGCGGGCTTCCCCAGCGAGCGCGCCACGACGGCCGCGTGACTGGCCGGGCCGCCACGAGCGGTGACCACCCCGGAGGCGGCGGCCAGGCCGTGCATGTCGAGCGGGGAGGTCTCCGGCCGTATCAGGACGACCGGTCCTCGTGCGGCAAGCCGTACCGCGCTGTCGGCGGTGGTCGCCACTCGGCCGACAGCGACTCCGGGGGAGGCGCCCAGCCCTCGGGTGAAAACGGCCCCGGGTCCGGTCGCCGCGATCCGAGGCGTACGCAGCTGGGCGAGGTGGTGCGGTGAGACGCGGAGCAGCGCTTCGTCGCGCCCGATCTTGCCCGCGTCGGCGAGGTCGACCGCGACGCGTACCGCCGCGCGCCCGACGAATCGTCCGGGTCGCACCTGAAGCACCCACAGCTCGCCCGCCTCGAAGGTGAACTCGACGTAGCACGCGTCTCGATAGTGCTCCTCCAGCCGCGTCAGGGCGGACAGCAGACGCGTCCACATGGCGGGTTCCCGGTCGGCGAGTTCGCTCAGGGGACCGGTCAGCGAGGTGCCCGAGACGACGTCATCACCTTGGCGGCCGAACATGACCTCACCGAAAGGGACATGCTCGCCGGTGCTGGGGTCGCGGCTGAACGCGACCCCCGTACCGCTGTGTTGGTCACGGTTCCCGAACACCATCAACTGGACGGTAACGGCGGTGCCGAGGTCGTGCGGGATGCCGTGCAGTTCGCGGTAGGCCTTCGCGCGAGGTGTGTTCCATGACGAGAACACGGCTGTCACTGCCGACTCCAACTGCCGGGCGGCGTCCTCGGACACGGTGTCGCCACCGCGTTCCGCGATGAGCCGTTCGACATCATGGATCGCCTGGGTGAGACGGCTGCTGGTGCTGGTGCTGGTGCTCTGTCGGGCGGGCGCATGATCGATGCCCGCCAGGGTCGCCGGGCCCACGCCGAGGACCTCGGAGGCGAAGCCGGTCAGGAACCTCAGCCGTGAGTCGAGCGCGAACCGAAGGTCGCCCGTCTCGTCGGCCAGAGCGGTGGTCGCCCCGGTGGTGAGCCCGAGGTTGAGGACGGTGCTCATCATGCCGGGCATGGACACACTGGCGCCGGAGCGGACGGACAACACGAGCGGCCGTTCCGCACCGCCGAGCCTGCGATGTGTGACGGCTTCGAGGTCGGCCACGGCTGCCGCAAGTTGGGTGCCGAAGCCGCTCGGCAGTCGTCCGGCGCGGAGGAAGGCGCGGCACACCTCCGTGCTGATCACGAAGCCCGGCGGCACGGGGAGTCCCAGACGGCGGAGCACGACGAGACCGTGCGCCTTGGCCCCGAGCACTTCCACGCTCTCCTCGACCTCGGGCGAGAGCGGGTGAATCCAGGTCATCGCGTGGTCATCTCTGCGTTCGCCTTCGCAGGCTCGGCCGCAAGTCCCGCGCCGATGCGCACCATCGCGGGTGACGGGTGACGGGTGACGGGTGACGGGTGACGGGTGACGGGTGACGGGTGACGGGTGACGGGTGACGGGTGACGGGTGACGGGTGAGGAGTCGCGGTTCAGTGGCGTGGGATACCGAGGGTGGTCAGCAGGTCCTCGTGCAGCTGGAACCACACGGTGTGGTACGACGAGGTGCTGTCCGTCACGTACTCCAGGGAGCCGGCCCGCGCCCGGGCGAGGGCGTCGCCCAGCCGCACGGCGTAGCGCTGGAAGCGGGGAAGCGCCGCGGCCAGCTCGGCGCAGACGGGCTCGGCGCGCCGGTGGAACTCCGTGAACCGGTCCAGCACTTGGGCGTCGTACGCGGGGTCGCTGTGGTCGTTCATCGTCATGGTGCCGCCCATGGTGCGGGTCTGCCATGACGTGCAGAGGTCGAGCAACTCGGGGTTGAGGAGCAGGAACCGATCGAACGCCGCGGTGAGCCGGGGCCGGGCTCCGGCTGCCGCGACCTCGTCGGCGATCCGCTCGGCGTCCGCGACCCGGCCGTCCTCCGTGAGTCCCCATCCGCCGAAGTCGCCCGAGGTGCGGGTGACGAGTCCGGCCAAGGCGAGGTCGATCAGTTCCGACTCGGTGTCGGACTCGGTGAGCCCTGTCGCCCCGGCCACCCTGGACAGCCCGGAGACACCGACGCAGCGGAGGGTGTGCAGCACCAGCAGTTCGGCGCTGGTCGCGTGGGACGGGACGGGCCGGGTCATGACGTGGCTCCAGGGGTGCGGTGACCGCGTCCGGACGGTGGGGACGGCGTCCCGTCGGGGGCGACGGGGGAGTCCGCCGCGGTGGGGAGACCGAAGGCGGCCGCCGCATGGGCGGCACCACGTCCCCCGGCCCGGGCGACGATATCGCCGTCCCGCACACGTACCGCGTACTCGGTGTCGTCATCGGCGTCCGGTACGCCTGCGGCCGACGCCAGCAGGCCGCCCTCGTCAAGGACGAGGCGCAGCCGCGGCCAGGCGCCGGGCTCGAACACCCGCCGCAGGCAGCGCGCGAAGTCACCGGCCCTCAGCTGCACGAGGCGGCCGGTCTCGGCCGGGTCCGCCGTCGTGACGGCCACGGTGATCCGGTCGCCGGTCCGTGCGGCGCGGACGGCCTCCTCGGCGGCTTCCAGGCGGTGGGTGCCGAGGAACGTGATCACTCCGTCCCCGGTGAAGCCGACGGGCCGGTGCGTGAGGAGGTCCCGCAGCTCCGGCGGCGGTGCCCAACGGTCCCGGCAGGCCCGGGCCGGCCGGACGTAGGGCAGGTGCGGAGGGTCCCACTCGTCGGCGAGGTCGAGCCCGCCCAGATGCGCGCAGGCCAGCACGATGTCGAAGGGATCGCCGAACTGGAGCGCCGGATTCGCCGAGGCCCCCGGCCCGTCCAGCAGCCTCAGCACCAGTCGGGCCCGCCGGACCTGCCGCCCGGACGGTGCGTCGGCGGGCGCGTACGACTCAAGGGCGAGCGCCAGCAGCAGCGCCTCGACACGGGTCAGCTGTCCGAACGCGTCGCGGATCGGTTCGTCGTCGAGAACCCCCGCCGGGGAACCGGGGTGCAACCGACCCAGGGAGGAGGAACTGTCGGCCAGGGGCATGCGTTCGAGCCAGGTCCGGGCGAACGCACCCAACGCGTCGGTGACGGACGAGGCGGACGAGGCGGAGGGCGCCGCGGGTGGCGGGAGCGTGTCGGCGTGCTGTTCCGCGGTGACGTCGTGCTCGACCATGTCGACCAGCACCGCCAGATACAGGGCGCGTTTGCTCGGGAAGTTCGAGTACACCGCGCCACGCGTCAGTTCGGCCCGCTCGGCGATCCCGTCCACCTTCGCCGCCGGGTACCCGCGCTCGATGAATTCGTCCCGCGCCGCGTCGAGTACCGCCGCGCGCGTGCGCTCCTGCTGCTGAGCCCGGGTCAACCGCACCATCCGCGAGTTCCCCCAATGTCTATCCACCGTCATTCAGAGCCGAAGATACACGGAACATCCCGATGATGAGGACATCTGAGTGCGCCGTCCGTGGCGGGACGGCCGCCGCCGGTAGCGGGGTCCGGCTCCGAGGGCGGGCCCCACAGGCCCGACCCCGTGGGCGCGGTTCCAGGGTCGCGGGGCGCGGCGCGACTCCCGGTGCGGGAATCCGTGATGACATGCCATCCGTCGAAAAACCCCTGACGGAAATACCCCCAGGGGGTATATGGTTATGGTGGATGTCCCGGACAGGGGCAACGCACGACGACTGATCTCACGACGACTGATCGCACAGCACACGACACACACGCATCGCACAGGTGGAGACACGATGAAGAACCATTCCGGCCACGACATGACCAGTCACAGCGGCCACAGCGGCCAGGGCGGAGCCCGTCCCGGTGGGCTGTCGGTCTCCGAGAACGGCTACACGCTTGAGCTCGACGCGACGATCCTTCCGGCCGGGGTGCGGACGGTCACCTTCCGGGTGACCGGTCCCGACGGACAGCCGGTGACCGCGTTCACGCCCGAGCACGGGAAGGAACTGCACCTCATCGCCGTCCGGCGCGACACGACCGGGTTCCAGCACGTGCACCCGGTGCGGGACGGGAGCGGCACCTGGAGCGTCGAGCTGGCCCTGGAGCCGGGGGCCTGGAGACTCTTCGCCGACATCCACCCGACCGGCCACGACGGGACGATGACGTTGGGGATCGACGTATCGGTCGCCGGGCGGTACGACCCGCAGCCGATTTCCGAGGACACCCGTACCGCCCGCGTCGGCGAGTACACCGTCACCCTCGACGGCGAACTCGTACCCGGCGAGGCGAGCGATCTGACGCTCACCGTCAGCAGGAACGGGCACCCCGTCACCGACCTCCAGCCCTACCTGGCCGCGTACGGGCATCTGGTGGCGCTGCGGGTCGGGGACCTCGGCTATCTCCACGTCCACCCGGACGGCGAGCCCGGTGACGGCACCACCGAGCCGGGGCCCCGGATCACCTTCATGGCGGTCGCGCCGTCGGGCGGCACTTACCGCCTCTACCTGGACTTCCAGCACGACGACGTCGTCCGGACCGCCGAGTTCACCGTGCGGACCAGCGGGACCGCCTCCCGCGCGCAAGCGGCGACCCCGGCCGCAACCGAGCACACCGGCCACCACGGCCACCACGCACAGCACTGACCGCGTCGGCATCACCGATCAGCCGCCGCGAGCAGCACACGGCCGAGGGGCGCTCGACTCCCCGAGCGCCCCGCCGCCCCCGGCCCCCGGGACACCTCGCCGCACTGGAACATCCGTCCCCCGGGGCACCGCGCCGCCCCGGCACACCCCGCCCCTGGAAAACCCCGCCCCCGGGACATCCCCGTCGCCCCGGAAGATCCCCGTACCGGAAGGACCGTCATGACCCGCCTGACCCGCCTCACGCCCGATACCGCGGTCGGCGCCTCACGCGACCTGCTCGCCGAGCTGGTCTCCCGGCACGGCCAGGTAGGCGACATGGTCTCCACGATGGCGCACTCGCCCGCCGTCCTGGGCGGCTATCTACAGCTCAGCCGGGCCATGGGGCGAGCCAAACTCGACCGCGCGGTCAGCGAACGGATCTCGATCGCGGTCCAGGTACTCCAGGGCTGCGGACTGTGTCTCGACGCGCATGTCAGTGCCGCCCGCAGGCTGGGAGTGGACGAGCAGGAGATCGAGCGGGCCCGTACGGGCACCTCGGCCGATCCCGCGATCGCGGCGATCATCACCCTCGCCCTCCAGGTGTACCGCGAGCCGACGTCGATCACCGACGAACAGGTCACCGCGCTGCGTGAGCACGGCTACAGCGACCGCGCGATAGCCGACGTCGTCGGCGTCGTCGCACTCAACATCCTCACCGGTGCCTTCAACCTCCTCGCCGGCCTCACCCCAGGGAGCGGCGCCGATGACTAGAGACATCCCGGCCGCCTTCTGTGGGGCACGGCCTCCGCGCCGAGGCCGTGCCCCACCGCCCGGACCTGGAAGGAACACGTCATGAGCCTGTTCGCCATCCGTGACTACCGCCGCCTCTTCAGCGCACAGATCATCGCCCTGTTCGGCACCGGACTGACGACCGTGGCCCTCGGACTGCTCGCCTACGACCTCGCCGGCCCGCGCGCCGGCACCGTCCTCGGCACCGCCCTGACCGTCAAGATGTTCATGTACGTGGTCATAGCCCCCCTCGCCGCCGCGTACGTCGACCGCTTCCCCAGAAGAACTCTCCTGGTCCTCCTCGACGTGGTGCGCGCCGGAGTCGTCCTGGCACTGCCGCTCGTCAGCGAGGTCTGGCACATCTACGTCCTGATCGGTCTGCTGCAAGCCGCGTCGGCGGCGTTCACCCCGACGTTCCAGGCCGTCATCCCCGACATCGTCACCGATGAGTCCGACTACACACGTGCCCTGGCCGCCTCCCAGGCCGCCTACACGATGGAGAGCCTGCTCAGTCCCGTACTCGCGGCGGTCGCCCTGGCGTTCATGAGCTTCGACTCGCTGTTCCTGGGCACCTCCGTCGGGTTCCTCCTCTCCGCCGCGCTCATCCTGTTCACGCGGGTCCCCGACGCCCGCCCCAGCAGCCACACCCGGGCGTGGGACAAGATGGCGGCAGGGACCAGGACATTCCTCAGGACACCGCGGCTGCGCGGCGTCATGGCGCTCAATCTCGTGGTCGCGGCGGCAGGATCGATCGTCGTCGTCAACACCGTCAACTACGTCCGTGACGAGCTCGGCGGCTCGCAGTCGGACGTCGCCTGGATGCTCGCCGCCTCCGGCGGCGGAACCCTCCTGGCGGCCGTCGTACTGCCCCGCGTACTCGACCGGATCGCCGCCCGCACCGTCATGATGACCGGGGCCGGAGTACTCGTCGGCGGCACGATCGCCGCGGTGGCCCTCATGGCGTCCGGCCTGGCCACATGGACCGGAACGGCCGTCGTCTGGACCGTGATCGGCGTCGGTATGGCGCTGATCGTCACACCGACCGGCAGCGTCCTGCGTGCCTCCGTCGAACCGCACGCGATCCCCGAGACGTTCGCGGCCCAGTTCTCCCTGTCGCACCTGGCCTGGCTGATCACCTACCCCGTCGCGGGATGGCTCGGCACCAACACCGGCTTCGGCCTCACCTGGTCCGTCCTCGCGGCGCTCGCCGTGGTCGGCGCCGTCGCCGCCCTCCTGCTGTGGCCACGCGACGACGTACGACGAGCGGTGACCGGACCCGCGACATCCGTCCGGCCACTGCCCCGGACGGACAGGGGGTCCACCCTCTCCAAGGCCGCGTGAAACGCTCCACCGGTGCCCTCACACCCGCTACCGGTGCCTTCCACCCGCTATACCGGTGCCTTCACACCCGCTCCGGGCCGGACACCCGTCCCCACCGCGACCAGGGCACCGCCCGTTCCCTACGGACAGAGAGCGTTTCCGTACATGAGCCCGCCGACCCCACCCGGAAGACCTCCGCTGGACCCACCTGGCACGATCGTCCGTTCGGTCGCCAGGAGCATCGCCCGCCGCCTGGCGGAACAGCACCAGGTCGTCGGCGCGCTGTCGTCCGTCGTCGACCTGGCGGACAACGGCGAGTCCGACTCGGCGCTGGACGAGATCGGACTGGTGATCCAGCACCACCGGCTCCCCGTCCTGCGGACGGAGTACGAATTGCTCGTCGTCGCCGCGACCCAGCTGGATTCCCCCGACTCGCTCACCGACACCGGAGTCGAGCGGTTCGTCGTCGCCGACGAGCGATGAAGACCTCGTCGTCGTGCCGGCCACGTCGCTGTCAGCCCCTCCGGCGGCGGAGGCAGGGACGCGGCTGACGACGACGCGACCAGCATGACGTGGAGCCCACCGGCACGGCACGACAGCCACCCCGGACACGGTCCTGCGGGTGGTGGGACCGGCGCGACTAGAGTGTGGTGATCATCCGTCAGACGCATGGAGTGCTCGTATGACGCAGGTTCTGCTGTCCACCTCCTTCGGAGAGATCGTGATCAGCCTCGACGAGGAGAAGGCGCCGGTCACCACGGCGAACTTCCTCCAGTACGTCGACTCGGGCTTCTACACGGACACGGTCTTCCACCGGGTCATCCCCGGCTTCATGGTGCAGGGCGGAGGGCTCACCCGGGACCTGCGGAAGAAGGACACCAGGGACCCGATCCAGAACGAGGCCTCCAACGGCCTGAAGAACCGTCGCGGCACCGTCGCGATGGCGCGCACCAGCGCCCCGCACTCGGCGACCGCGCAGTTCTTCGTCAACCACAGTGACAACGGCTTCCTCGACCCGGGCAGCGACGTGGGCTACGCGGTGTTCGGCGAGGTCACCCAGGGAATGGACGTGGTCGATAAGATCGCGGGCGTCCGGACCGCGCGGTCGAAGGGGATGGCGGACGTCCCGGTCGAGCCGGTCCTCATCCTCTCCGCGAAGCGCCTCGACTAGTTCACGGCACGCCGTCCACCGGCCGGGCCGCCCCTGTGGCGCTCCGGCGGACACCGCAGGCGCGGTCAGCCGGTGGTCAGGACCATCCGGAAGCGGGCGGCGCCGGAGAGCATCTTCCGGTACGCCTCGTCCACGTCGTCCAGCGGTACGGTCTCGGTCATCGCGCGGATGCCGTGCAGGGCACTGAAGGCGAGCGTGTCCTGCACATCCCGCGAGGTGCCGGACGGATGGCCACGCACGACCCTGCCGGACATGATGAGCTGTGCCGGGCTGATCCCCAGCGGCTCGCTGTCCAGGCCGATGACGACCAGTTCGCCACGGGGCGCGAGCCCTTCCACGGTCGCCGCGATGGCGTCGGAGTTGGCCGCGGTGGCCAGTACGGTCCTGGCGCCGCCGAGCGACCGCAGCGCGTCCGCGACGGGGGTGCCCGCCGTACTGTCGATGTAGTGGTGCGCGCCGAGTGCCTCGGCGAAGTCGGCCTTGTCGGGTCCACGGGCGATGGCGACGGTCTCGAAGCCCATGGCGGCCGCGTACCGCACCCCCAGATGGCCCAGACCGCCGATGCCGAGCACCGCGACCAGATCACCGGGCCGGGCCGAGCCCCGCCGCAGACCGTTGTACGTGGTCACCCCGGCGCAGGCCAGCGGCGCGGCCTCGGCGGCCCCCAGCGCGTCCGGGACCCGGGCCGGCGCGTCGACCGGGACGATCACGGTCTCGGCGTATCCGCCGTCGTATGCCCAACCGGGGACCTTCAGGTTCTCGCAGACGATGAAGTCGCCCTGTCGGCAGGGCGGGCAATGGCCGCAGCTGCCGCCGAACCAGCCCACCGCCACCAGGTCGCCCACCTGCCAGTCGCTCTGTGTCCCCTCGCCCAGCTCCTCGATACGTCCGGCGATCTCATGTCCCGGGACCAGCGGGAACCGGATGCCCGGTACCGCGGCCTCCACGAACGCCGCGTCGCTGTGGCAGATCCCGCAGGCCTCCACGGCGATCCTGACGTGGCCGGGTCCGGGCCGTTCCACCTCGCGGTCGACCATCCGGAACGGACCGCCGGCGGTTTCCACCTGGGCGGCGCGATAGGTGCTCATCCTGATCTCTCCCCGGAGTGCATGGCGGCCCCGCCCACCAGTTCACCAGCTCCGTGCCGGTCCCGCGCGCCGAGCCGGTCGCTACCCTGCCCCCTCGCCCGTCGGGGTGATCGCCCGAACGGATGTCGGCGGGCTCCCGGGACCGTCCGGTCACGCACCGTGGGTATTCGTTGGACAGAGGCCGAGCGCGCACGACGGACGGCCGGAATCGAATGCCCCCGGTCGGACGTGCTCCCGGCCGTGGCGGGCTCAGGGAGCGGCGTCCTGTGCACGTGCCCCGTTTGCCGGGGCGGGAGCCGATGGGTGCGGGGGAGGGCCGGATGGCTGACGAGATGGTGGAGCTGGCGCAGCGGTTCATCAACTCCTATGACGTGGCGGGCATTCCGCAGGTGGAGGTGAACGGGCGGACCAGCTGGAAGGTGATGCACGCGCTGACCCGGGCGCTCCAGTACGAGCTGGGCATCACGGAACTGTCGGACAGTTTCGGCCCGACGACGCTGAGCGCGCTGCGGTCACGGTTCGGAGCGTGTGTCGACGGGTCGACGCGGCACGGCAACGTCTACCGCATCGCGCAGTCCGGCTTGTACTGCAAGGGGTACGACGGCGGCGGCATCGACGCCTCCTACAACGACCGGGTCGTCGACTCGGTCATCGGGATCAAGTCGGACATGGGCGTCGGTGGGGCGTTCCCGGGCGGCGGGCTCGAACCGAAGGTGTTCAAGGCGCTGTTGACCATGGACCCGTATGTGCGTGTGGGTGACGGCACCGAGGCGGTACGTGGGATCCAGCGGTGGCTCAACGGGCGTTACGTGGGCCGCCGGGAGTTCTTCGTCTGCCCCTGCGACGGGCACTTCTCCCGGGATGTGCAGAAGGCGTTGGTCTTCGCCCTCCAGTACGAGATCGGTATGGGCGACGACACCGCCAACGGCCGTTTCGGGCCCGGCACCCAGGACGGCGTCAGATCACAAGCGCTGCTGGAGGCCGGGTCGGCCGACGGAGCCAGGCAGTTCGTCCGTCTGTTCCAGGCGGCGATGCGGTTCAACGGCTGGGACGTCGCCTTCGACGGCCGCTACTCGCAAGCGCTCGCGCACACCGTCGCGGAGTTCCAGCGCTTCGCGCGACTGCTGCCGGCGCACGGCGGAGGGGACTTCCGCACCTGGGCCTCCCTGCTGGTGAGCACCGGCGATCCGACCAGGCCGGGCACCGCGTGCGACGGCATCACCGAGATCACCGAGAAACGCGCCCAGGCTCTGCGGGCGGCGGGGTACACGACGGTCGGCCGGTATCTGACCAACGCCGCCGTCCCGAACGCCAGGAACAAGAAGATCCAGCCCGGCGAGCTCGCCACGATCACCGCGGGCGGACTCTCCGTCTTCCCGATCTACCAGACCAACGGCGGCGACCGGGAGTACTTCAACCCCCACCAGGGGGCCCGGGACGCGCTGGCGGCGCTGGAGGCGGCGCGCGGACACGGCTTCCTGCCCGGCACCACCCTCTACTTCGCCGTCGACTACGACGCCGTCGACGAGGAGGTGACCAGCCTGGTCATCCCGCATTTCCGCGCACTCGCGGCGCGTATGCACGCCTATGGCAGCGAGTACCGCATCGGGGTCTACGCTCCCCGCAACACCTGTAGCCGACTCGCCAGGGCCGGGCTGACCACCGCCAGCTTCGTGTCCGACATGTCCACCGGCTACAGCGGCAACCTGGGTTTCCCGCTGCCCGGGAACTGGGCGTTCGACCAGATCACCACCCTCACGGTCGGCACAGGCGCGGGGTACATCGAGATCGACAAGAACATCGCCTCCGGACGGGACCCGGGACAGAACCGGTTCGCCCCCCGCGGTCCGGACACCCTCCTGGACGTCGACTTCGACCGCGCCCGGCAGAACGACCTCACCACGGACCTCATCCGCTACATCGAGGACAACGGCCACGGCAGCATCGGCCGCTTGCGCGGGCCCCATGAGTGCGCGACCAAGGTCGTCGACATGGACGGGCTGATCACCGGGCTCGCCAGGTCACTGCGGATGCGCAAAGCACTCATCCAGGCCGCGGTGTTCTGGGAGTACCAGGCCGACAGGACCGACCCCGGTGTGGAACTCCTGGTCGCGACCTACTTCACCTGGCGGGAACAGCACGAGGCGTGGGAGCGGCACCCGGTGGGTGATCCGCCGGTCCCGCCCTTGGTGATCCGTGAGGACTCCAGCACAGGAGTGGCCCAGATCTTCGCCAGGACCGCGATCGAGGCCCGCAACCACTGTGTCGCGGCGGGCGTGGTCCCGGGCGCGCCTCTCGACTTGGACGACTGGCATGTACGCAGGGATGTGTGGACGAGGCTGCGGAACGACGACGACCACAACGTCTCGACCGTGCCCCTCGTCCACCTCCACTCGGCGGCCCGGGTCGGTGTCACCACCGACCGGCTCCGCTACAGCGACGCCGACATCATCGCGGTGCTCGCCCGCTACAACGGCACCGGCGCCGAAGCGCAGAACTACGGCCGACGCGCTCTCGACCTCCACCGCGTCTTCGAGAAGTACAACGCCGCGCAACGGAGTTGACGTCTGATGCCACGTCAGGCATGACCGTTCCTGACGATGCGTCGGGTGACGGGGAGGCCCCGATGCCCCGCCGTGTCGGGGGACGGCGGGCCCCGGTGCCCCGCAGTCCCGTCACACAATGATCATCAGGCGATCATTGAGTGCGCCGGAGCACCCCCGGAATACTTCGGGAGCCGGGGGCGTGCACCTATCTGCGCGCGCCCCCGCCCGGGCTGGGCCCCCGCCCGCCCGATTCGCTCCTGAGCAGGGGGAGTCTTGCGCACACCAGCAAAGAAGGCCTACGCGGCCACCGTCGCCGCGGCGGCTTCCATAGCCTTGACGGCGGGCATGACCAGCCCCGCGTCGGCACAGAGCGGTGACCTGGACGCGATGTCCACCACCGCGGCCAAGAGCCCGGGAACGGGCGGCAGGACCGTTCACACCGTCGTCCTGATCACCGGTGACCGGGTCCTCGTGGACTCCAAGGGCCGGGTCGGCGGCATCCAGCGGGCCAAGGGCCGTGAGGACATGCCCTTCTTCACCCAGGTCCACGACGGCCGTACCTATGTGGTGCCGCGTGACGCCCGGAGCCTGATCGCCGACGGCACGCTGGACCAGCGGCTGTTCGACGTCACCGGACTCGCCGAGGCGGAGAGCCGCAAGGCCCACCGCGCCGGGCTCAAGGTGATCGTCGGCTATCGCGGCGCCACGGCCGGGGCCGCCCGTACCGAGGTGCGCTCCTCCGACGGCACGACCGTCCGCCGCACCCTGTCGGCCCTCGAAGCCGACGCCGTCACCAGCGCCACCGACAGCAAGGGCGCGCTCTGGGAGGCCCTGACCCGTCCGAAGGACGACGGCTCGGTGGCCAGGACGTCCGGTATCGCGCGGATCTGGCTGGACGGTGTGCGGAAGGCGTCGCTCGACCGCAGCACGGGACAGGTCGGCGCCCCGGCCGCGTGGGCCCGTTCGTACGACGGCACCGGTGTGAAGATCGCCGTCGCGGACTCCGGGATCGACGCCACCCACCCGGACCTGGCGGGCCGTGTGGTCGCGGAACGCAACTTCAGCTCCTCCCCGGACGCCCGGGACCGCGTCGGGCACGGCACGCATGTGGCCTCCATCGCGGCCGGTACGGGGAAGAAGGACGCCCGGTACAAGGGTGTCGCGCCCGGGGCGCAGCTGATCAACGCCAAGGTGCTGAACGACCGGGGCTCCGGTGACGACTCCGGCATCATCGCCGGGGTCGACTGGGCCGTGGCACAGGGCGCCGACATCATCAACATGAGCCTGGGCGGCCTCGACACCCCCGGGATCGACCCGATGGAAGCCCAGATCAACAAGCTCTCCGCGGAGAAGGGCGTGCTGTTCGCCGTCGCCGCGGGCAACGAAGGACCGGGCCGGGGCACGGTCGGGTCGCCGGGCAGCGCCGACGCGGCGCTGACCGTCGGCGCCGTCGACGACAACGACCTGATCGCCGACTTCTCCTCGGTCGGACCCCGCACCGGGGACAACGCCGTCAAGCCGGACATGACCGCGCCCGGTGTGGCGATCGGGGCGGCCGCCGCCGCGGGCGTCCCGGGGCAGAACCCGCCCGGCTACGTCAGCATGAACGGTACGTCGATGGCGACCCCGCATGTCGCGGGCGCCGCCGCGATCCTCAAGCAGAAGAACCCCACCTGGACGGGCGCACAGCTCAAGTCCGTCCTGATGGGCTCGGCCAAGGGCGGCGCGCACTCGGTCTTCGAGCAGGGCACGGGCCGTCTCTCGGTCGACAAGGCCATCGACCAGACGGTCGTCTCCGAACCGGGCTCCGTGAGCATGGGCACCCAGGAGTGGCCGCACCACGACGACACACCCGTCACCAAGCAGGTCACGTACCGCAACAACGGCACCGCCGATGTGACGCTCGACCTGTCGCTGGCGACGCCCGTCGGCGGCGACGGACAGCCCGCCCCGGCCGGGTTCTTCACCCTCGGCGCGCAGCGGGTCACGGTCCCGGCGGGCGGCAGCGCCTCCGTGGCCCTGACGGCCGACACCCGTATCGGCGGGGCGGTCAACGGCTCGTACTCCGTCACGGTCGTCGCCTCCGGCGGCGGCCAGAGCGTGCGCACCGCCGCCGCGGTGGAGCGCGAGGTCGAGTCGTACGAGGTCACCTTCAAGACCCTCGGACGGGACGGCGCGCCGAGCAGCGGCTGGCAGGCCGATCTGAAGGGCTACAGCGAGGCCGCCACCGGCCGGCGGGTCTTCCCGCAACTGTCGTCGGGCTCCACCACGGTCCGGCTGCCGCGCGGCAACTACGCCCTCGCGGCCAACCTGCTGGCCGATCCCGCGGCCCCGCGCAACGGCATCGACCTGATCGAGAACCCGCAGTTCTCGGTGTCCGGCCCCACCACCGTCACCCTCGACGCCCGGACCACCCGGCCGGTGAACGTCACGGTGCCGGACCCGGCCGCCCGCCCGACACGCGCCGGGATGATGTACACCCTCAACACTCCCGAGGTGTACGTCCTCCAGGGCAGCGACTTCGCGAGCTTCGACAACCTGCGTACCGCTTCGCAGGGTCCGCGGCTGCCCGACGGATACCTCACCCAGCAGTGGTCCGGCCACTGGGAGCACGGCACCACCGAGTACAACATGCTGACCGGCGGTCCGGTCCCGGAGCTGGCCACCGGCTACTCCAAGTCCTACACGACCCGGAACATGGCCCTGGTGAAGGCGGGAATCGGCGCGTCCGCACCCGGCCTGCGGGGCGCCCTCGCCGCACACGGCGAACTGGAGTACGGGGGCGGATTCCTCGCGCCGTTCGCCACGCAGGCCGCGTCGGCGAACCGCGACGTGTATCTGTCCACGGACGACGGGGCCCGCTGGAACATCGAGGCGGCTGTGCTCGGCGCGAAGGACGCGGCGGGCGACCAGCTCTTCGACGCCCTGTACGGCCTCGGCGGGTCGCAGCGCTTCGAGCCGGGCACGACGCACACCGAGAAGTTCAACGTCGGTGTGTCGGGCCCCCGGATGAACGCGGGCGAAGGGCTCGTACGTGACGGCGACGACATCGGCGGCTCGCTGACGCTGGTCAGTGACGGGGCCGGCCACTCGGGCTTCGCCCGGTACTCCGCTGCGAGCACCACCGTCCACCGCGACGGCGTGCTGCACACCAAGAACGACGTGGCCATCGACGAGCAGCTGATCACGCTGCCGCCGGAGTCCGCCAAGTACAAGGTGGCGACCACGATCCACCGCGACCCGACGTTCAACCGCGCCGGGACCCGGATCGACGCCTCCTGGACGTTCACCTCGGCCCGTACCGCCGGCCGGACGGATCTGCCGGTCTCCACGGTCCGGTTCCAGCCGCGGCTCGCCCTGGACTCCACCGTCCCGGCGGGAAGCAAGCAGGTCGTCCCGGTCGAGGTGCAGGGCGCCGCGTCCGGCACCAACCTGAAGACGCTGCGCGTCCTGGTGTCGTACGACGGCAAGAAGTGGAAGTCCGCGACGGTCGACGCGGGCAAGGTCAAGGTGCGCGCGCCGGAGAAGGGCAAGGGGATCTCCCTGAGGGCCGTCGTCACCGACAAGCAGGACAACCAGTCGGCGGTCACCATCCACAACGCCTTCCTCGGCAGGTGACACCCCGTCATATCGGGTACGGCTCACGGTGAGCCGACACCGACAGGGGCGGCCCGCCGGAACCACGGTTCCGGCGGGCCGTTCCGTCGTGGTGCGGGTCGTCGCGTGGTGGTGTGATCTGTTCCGTCGTGGTGCGGGCCGTCTCGGCGGGGCCGCGGGTTGTTCCGTCGTGGTGCGGGGCGGCCGGGCGCGGGTCGACGGGGGTGCGGAGCACCGCAAGGGTTCGTCCGGCGCTCTGCGAGCCGTCGGACGAACCCTTGCCGGTACGGGGTGACCCCGTACGTCACGCCCGGTACGTCACACCCCGGCCGTCTCGTTCCGCGGGGCGGCCGCGGCGGCGTTCGTGGCCTTCTCGCCCTTCATCGCGACGAGTGTGATCACCGCGCCCACGGCGGCGATGGCGGCGGCGCCGAGGAACGCGGCGCTGAATCCGTCGGTGAGGGCGGGCAGGTTGCCGAGCTCACCGGCACCGTGTGTGGTGGCGAGCGCGGTCAGCGCGGCGAGGCCGAGTGCCGAGCCCACGTTGTAGGTGGTGTTGACGATTCCCGAGGCCAGCCCCGCCTGCTCCTGGGGGGCACCGGCCATGGCGGCGATCATCGCGGGGATGTAGGCGAGCGCCATACCCAGCGCGGCGACCAGCGACGCGGGCAGCACGTCGATCAGGAACGTGCCGGTCGGTTCGACGGCCGACAGCCAGAGCAGTCCGGCCGCGAGGGCGAGCAGACCGCCGACGATCATCGGCTTCGCCCCGAACCGGCCCATGAGGCGTGCGGTGATCGTGGTCATGAAGATCATCAGCAGGATGGTCATGGGGAGGAGCGCGGCGCCGGAGGCGAAGGCGCCGTAGTCGAGGACCTGCTGGAGGTACAGGTTGAGGAAGTACCACATCGGAATCCAGGCGGCACCGAGCAGCGTCATCGCGAGGTTGGCCGAGCCGAGCCGCGGGACCCGCCACACGCTGAGCGGCATGAGCGGCTCACGGACGGACCGCTGGATCACGAAGAAGACGATCAGCAGAAGGGCCGCGCCGATCAGTTCCAGGACGGTGGCGGTGGCTCCCCAGCCCACCTCGGGCGCGCGGACCACGGCGAAGACGGCGAGCGCGAGACCGGCGGTGACGGCGACCGCGCCGAGAACGTCCACGGAGCCGCGCCGGGGCGCGACGGCGGGCAGCAGCTTGGTGACGGCGAGGGTCGCGAGGCCGATCGGGATGTAGATGATGAACACCCACTGCCAGCTCGCCCACTCGGTGAAGACCCCGCCGAGGAAGACGCCCGCGGTTCCGCCGGCGGGCGCCGCGGCGCCGTACAGCGCCATCGCCTTGCCCAGCTCCTTCGGATCGTGCGCGAAGAGCACCATCAGCAGGGTCATGGCGGCGGGCGCGATCAGCGCGCCGCCGACACCCTGGACGGCGCGGCCCGCGATCTCCACCCAGGCGGTCTGCGCGGCGGCGGCCAGGACCGAGCCGACGATCATGATCACCCAGCCGGTGGCGAAGACCTTACGGGCGCCGAGCAGGTCGGAGAGCCGGCCGCCGAGCAGCAGCAGCCCTCCGAAGACGATGACGTAGGCGTTGAAGACCCACTGCAACTCGCCCTGCGAGAAGCCGAGGTCCTTCTGCATCTCGGGGAGCGCGACACCGATGATCGAAGTGTCCATGATGACCATGAACTGAGCGGTGGCGAGCACGGCGAGTGCCCACCAGCGCCGGGGATTGATGGTTGACATTGGCCCTGACCCCTCTGTTCTTAATACCCCCTAGGGGTATCTGTGCGCTGCAATGTAACATACCTGAGGGGGGTATGCGGGGGTGGGGTGGGCATGCCAGGGGCACATGCCAGTGGCGAGGGAATGGCGGTGGTCGGCTGCTGGTGGTCCGTGGGCCGGTAGTCCGGTGATCCGGTTGGCCCGGTGCATCGGCGAAAAGGTGAAGCGGTCGGCCGGTGAACTGGTCGCCAGCTGACCGGCGCCTCGGGGTGGCCCGGCGCTGGTCGGCCTGGCTACGCGCCGCCTGGAGCGCGTAGGGAACGTGGGGCGCCTGGGGGACGTAGGGCGCCCGGGGGACGTAGGGCGCGTGGGGGACAGAGGGTGCTTACGTCACGTGAGCCGGCGGCACCAGGTCCGTCCGGGTCCCGGGCCACCAGGGGAACCAGGCCGCCAGCGGCACCACCAAGCCGCCAGGGGAACCCGAATCGCCCCCTGCGCACGGCAAGCGCCGCGCCGCGCGGCCCCGCCCCGTCAGTCGCCCTTGCGGAACACCTCGGACATCCGGTCGCCGGACGCGTGGTCCAGCGGTCCGGGGGCGCGCTCCGGTTCCGCCGCCTCGACGCCCGTCCGGACCGCGAGGTCATGGCCGTGGACGTCGACCGCCGCCTCGACGAGTTGCGCGAGCGCCTCCACCGCGTCCCGGGCCCGGACCCGGGAGACCACCGCGCAGCCGACGGCGATCGCGAGCGCCGGCCACCACCACAGGGCGACCACGAGATACCCGAAGGTCCAGGCGGCGAGGCGGGCGGCCGCGGCCACCGAGGCGCGGGCCGACTCGATCCGGCGCTGGGCGGGCTCGGCGAGCACCAGCCACAGCCGTGGCCACACCGCGGCGAGGTCCACGCCGTAGGCGCCGTACACCCGTTCCGCGGCGGCCTGGAGGCGGTCGCCGTACCAGGTGGGACGGCTCGGGGGCACCAGCCCGACGCGGTCGCGGAGCAGGGTGAGCCGGACGATGTCACGTTCCGTGGTGGCCGGGTCGCGGATGGCCTCGGTGCGCCGCCGGTCCGCCCGCCGGTAGCGGTCCGCCCGCCGCCGGGCCAGGGCGCGCGAGGGAGGGAAGCGCGCCTCACGCAGCCAGTAGCGCTCGATGCCCGAGCCGAGGGACTGAGCGGCCAGCGACAGGGCGGAGGACAGCAGCAGGACGAGCGCGACCACCACCGCGGCCGTCCCGGTGCGGTCCAGCGCGGGCCGTCCGGCGAGCCCGTCGAGCGCGGACCGCAACCGGCCGAGATCGTGCCAGTGCCCGTGACCGAGCGTGACCCCGGTCGCGAGGACGCCGAGGAACAGCGCGCCGGGCAGCACCAGCAGATTGATCCAGCGCTCGGTGAGCTTGCCGCTGAGCGTCGCGAGGAGCGGGTTCACCGCCGGATGTCCATGACGTCAGGGCTCCCGCCGGAGCCGTTCCTTGCGCATCCGTACCCCCGCGACCGCGCACATCGGCGCCGGCCAGAGATCCCTGGCCGGTTCGCGGCGCGGGCACCCCGGCTCGCCCGGGCACAGCGCCACCTTGATCTGCGGGCGGAGCCCGGGCAGCGCGGACCCGGACGGCCGGGGGTCCGTCGCGCCCCGGGAACCGCCGAGCAGCCCGCGGGCGTCGCCCGCCCTGCGCAGCGCCTCGTCGACCGCGTGCAATGCCTCGTCGATCCGCCGCGGATCACCGGACGCGGCGAGCAGCGCCCTGGCGCGCTCCGCGCTCTCGGCCACCCGCCGGTCGCCCCCGCTCCCGCCCGTCGTCTCCCCCAGGAGCAGGCACAACGCCGCGACGGAGTCCGCGCGTTGGCGCTCCCTGTCCGTTGCCGTCATGATCCCGATTGTGCCTCATGGCGGGACGGGAGGCGCAAGGATCACGGGTCACGGAAGGGCGGGGGCGGGGCGGATGGAGCGGAGGGAACGGGACCACCGGCTGCGGGTGGTCCACGAGCGGCTGCTGCGGCTCCAGGAGAGCGGCGACCCCGGGGGCCCCGACGGGCTGTTCGGCCCCGCGGCCGATGAGGAGACCGGGGCCCTGCTGCGGGCGAGCGACCTCACCACGGACCTGGAGGTCCGGTGGGCCGTGGGCTGGCTGTACTGGTTCCGGTGCGGGGCGCTCGGTGAGGGCCGGGGAACCAGGGAGGGCAGCAGCGCGGGAACGCTCCTGTTCCCGGTCTGGGCCGTCGATCCGCGGGCCGTGCCGGAGGAACTGGCGGCCGGGTTCGCCCGTATCCCGTCCGACCAGCGCCCCGACCCGGCGGCAGCGGACGGCCCCGCGGAGTGGCACGTCGTCTGCGAGTCCGCCGTGGCCGCCGCCGGCGACCTCTCCGCCAGGGAAGCGGCGGACGATCCCGCGTCCTCGTACCTGTCCGGCCTGAACGAACTCGCCGAACGGATACGGTCCACGTCCGGCATCGACCTGGCACAACTGCTGTGGACGGGGGTCGCCTCCGGAACCCTCGCCGTACTCGCGACCCGGCGGGACGACCCCGTGTACCCGGCCCGGCTGGGCGCGCTGGCATCCGCCCTCGGGACCCTGAGCCGGGTCGACGGCACGACGGAACCACTGGACGAGGCCGTCGCCGTCGGACGCCGCGCCGTGAAGGTGAGCCGGACCGACGACCCCCAGCGCGCGGTCCGGCTGAGCAACCACGGACTCACCCTGATCCAGCGCTACGAGGCGACGTCCGACCCCGAGGACCTGTACGAGGCCACCGGCATCGCCCGGGACGTCCTCGACGGCGCCGGGCCGGGGCACCCCGAGTACGGCAGGTACGCGAGCAGCCTGGCGCACGCGCTGTCCCTGTGCGCGGAGCGGGACGGCGGGACACCCGGACTCCACGACGAGGTGGTGGACCTGATGCGCCGGGCGGTCCCCGGCGACCCGAACGGGCGCGGCTCCGCCCTGCTGAACCTGGGCATCGCGCTCTTCCGCGGCTATCGGCGGACCGACCGGACGGCCGACCTGGAGGAAGCCGTCGCCGTACTGACCCGGGCCCGGACGGAACCCGGTACCACCCCTGAACTGCGGTCCCACGCGGACGAGGTGCTCGCGACGGTCCTGCGCGCCCGCCACGCCCGCACCGGCCACCCCGCCGACCCCGATGCCGCCGGACCCCGGACGGACCCGGGCCCGGGGGTACGCACGGACGCCGGCCCGGACGGCGACAGGGACAGGGACAGGGACAGGGACAGGGATATGGTCCAGGCGGCCGGGGCCGGGGACGGGTCCGAACCGGCGCCCCGTGCCGCCATGCGCCTGGTCAACTCCGCCCAGGAACTGCGTGCCCGTCACGAACGCGGCACCGGCGGCCCCGAAGCCCTCAAGGAAGCGGTCGCACGGCTGCGGAAGGCCGTCGCGCTGCTGCCGGACGACCACGTCCGGCGTCCCACCGCCCTGCACGAACTGGGCAGCGTCCTGAGCGTCGCCCACCAGACGGGCACCGGCCCGTACGGTCTCGACGAGGCGGTCGGCGCCCTGCGGGAGGCGGTGCGCCGCACACCCGACGGGCACGGCGAACTCGGCGCACGCCTCATGACCCTCGGCGGCGCCCTGGGGCTGCGCTACCGGGTGTCGAACGACTCGGGGGACCTGCGGGAATCCCTGGAGCACCGGCGCCGCGCGGCCGCGCTGCCCGGACTGCCCGTCGAACAGCGGGCCGCGATCCTGGTCTCCTCGGGTTCGGCGCTGCTCGACGCCGCCGAGCGGACCGGGGACCCGGCGCTCGCCGCCCAGGCCGTCCAGCAGATCCGGGCCGGTGCCGAACTGACCCCCGGCACCGACCCGAAGCTGCCCGCCCGGCGGACGAACCTGGCGCTCGCGCTGCTCACGGACTTCCAGCTGACGGGCTCCCGCGCGCGGGTGCGGGAGGCGCGCGAGCTCATGGACGCGGTCCTCGCGGCGCTCCCCGAAGGCAACCCCCGGCGCGCCAACGCCCTGATGACGGCGGCCACCGTCCGCCTCGCGGGGGAGCGGACGGGCTGGTGGTCCGCCGCGCGACGGGAAGCGGTCGGGCTGATGCGGCAGGCCGTACGCGTCACCCCGCAGGGGCACTCCCGGCGCGCGGCCCGGCTGGCGACCCTCGGTTCGGCGCTCCTGCTGCTGCACGAACGCACCCGCGCGGCCACCGACCTGGCGGAGGCGGTGGACGCCTTGCGGGCCGGAGTCCTCGACCCGAGCGGCGCCCCGTCCACCCGGCTGGACGCGGCCCGCAACTGGGGCCGGGCCTGTCTCGCGCTGGGCCGACCGGACCAGGCTCTGGAGGCCTTCACCATGGCGGTGGATCTCCTGCCCGCGGTGTCGCCCCGCCATCTGGTGCGCGACGACCAGGAGTTCGGGCTCGGACAAGCGGTCGGACTCGGCGCGGAGGCCGCCGCCTGCGCCGTCCGCCACGGCGACCCGTCGCTCGCCGTACGACTGCTGGAGCAGGCCCGCGGGATACTGCTCTCCCAGGCGTTCGACGCGGACAGCGACCTGACCGAACTGGCCGCCCGCGCACCCGAACTGGCCGCCCGCTTCGTGCGACTGCGGGAACACGTCGACGCGCTGACGGACGAGAGCCGGATGGACGGGAGCCGGATGGACGGGAGCCAGGCGGATGGCGAGCCCGCCCGCCCCGGGCCGGGAACCGAGCCCCATGGAGAGCCCTCCGGTCCCGGGCGAGGGGCCGAACCCCACGGCACCGCCGCCGAGCCCTACGTCATCGCCCCCGAACGACGCCCCACGACCGCCGAACCGCACGACCCGTCCGCTCGGCTCCGAAGCATCGCCGCCGAACCGCACGGCACGGCCGCCGAACGGCGAGGCCGGGCGGCCACCGAGTGGGACGAGCTGATCACCCGCATCCGCACCGAGCACCCCGGACTGCGCCTCTTCCGGCCGGTGCGCGAGTGGGACGAGGCCGAACTGCGCGCCACCGCCGCCGAGGGACCCGTCGTCCTGCTCTACGTCCCCCCGCCCCCCGAGCTCCCCGGCACGGACTCCCGCGCCCCGGCGGGCGGCGCGCTGATCGTCACCGCGGGCGGCGTCGACTCCCTGCCGCTGCCCGGACTCACCGCCCGGGACGCCGGAACGCTCACCGCGCGGTTCCAGGAAGCGCTGGGCCTGCTGGCCGCCCCCGACTGCCCGCGCACACGCGCGCTGGAGGCCCAGGCCGTGGTCCGGGACACCCTCGACTGGCTCTGGACCGCCGTCACCGGCCCGGTCCTCGGACATCTGGGACTGACCGCCGGACCGCCTCCGGGGCAGGAGCCGCCCAGGATCTGGTGGTCGCCGGGCGGCCCGCTCGGAGCCCTTCCGCTGCACGCGGCGGCGCCCGACGGCACCGGCTCCGGCGCGCTCGACCTGGTGGTCTCCTCGTACACGCCCACCGTGCGGGCCCTGCGCCACGCCCGCGCCCGGGAACAAGGCCGCCCGGCAGTGGCGGGGCGCCCGCTGATCGTGTCCGTGCCCGAGGCCGAGGGACTTCCCCCGCTACCCGGGGCACGCGGTGAGGCGCGACTGCTCGCCGGACTCCTCGCGGACGTGACGGTCCTGGACGGTGCCGCGGCCACCAAGGCGGCCGTCCAGCGGCATCTGACGGACCATCCGTACGCGCACTTCGCCTGCCACGCCGTGAGCGACCCGCTCCGGCCCTCGCTGACCCGGCTGGCGCTCCACGGACCCGCCGCCGCCTCCCCCACCGTGCGCGACCTGGCGCGGCTGCGGCTCCCGGACGCCCGGCTCGCCTATCTGTCGGCCTGCGACACCCTGCGCACCAGCCCCGAACTGGCCGACGAGTCGGTCCATGTCGTCAGCGCCTTCCAGATGGCGGGCTTCCCGCACGTCGTCGGCTCGCTGTGGAGCGTGGACGACACGGTCGCGGCGCGGACCGCCCACGCCGTGTACGAGCGGCTCACCGCTGCCGGGGGACCACCTGCCGTCAGCGGCACGGCCCGGGCCCTGCACCACGCGGTACGCGCGCTGCGCGCCGACTACCCGCTGACGCCGAGCCTGTGGGCGTGCCAGGTCCACGCGGGCCCCTGAGCGCCCGGCCGTCACCGGGACCGGTTTGGCCGGTCGCCGGCCCCGCTCAGCCCGCTCCACCGTCCCCGCGCTCCGCCGCGCGCAGGGCCTCGATGGCGGAGCCGGTGCGGTACAGCTCGATGAGCAGGGGTCGCAAGGCCCTTCCCGCCGGGGTGAGGCGGTAGCGGGTGCGGACCGGGAATCCGCGGAGCCGGTCGTGCGTCAGCAGATCCCGTTCCCCGAGCACCCGCAGCCGTTCGGCCAGCACCTTGGTGCTGATCCGGGGCAGCCGGTCACGCAGTTCGCCGAAGGAGTGCGGGCCGTGCATCAGTTCGCGCAGGATCAGTGTCGTCCAGCGGCCCGCGACGGCGGTGAGCGCGGTCTCGACCGGGCAGTCCTCGTCCGGTGCCGCGGTGCGGCCCCGCGCGTCCGGCACCAGTTCGCCGTCCCAGTCCGGCGACCGGCCGGACGGCTCCGCCGGGGACGGCCGTGCGTGGGTTTCCGTTTGGTTGGCCACGCGGCCGTCGGTTTGAGTGTCGGCATGAGCAGCGAGTCGAACATCGAACGCGACCATGTCCCCACTGTCCCCCTGACCACTCTCCCGGAGCAACATCCCGCGGTTTTCGCCGAGTCCTTCAACACGGGCAGCCCGGACGCGCTGGCGAGGGTGTACGAAGCCGACGCGGTCTTCGTCCCCCGCCCCGGTGTGCGGACCACCGGGGCGGCCCTGGAAGCGGCGAACGCCGACTTCCTCGCCCTCGGGCTCCCGATCTCCGTACGGACCCGGCACACCTACACGGTGGACGACATCGCCCTGCTGATCGTCGACTGGGTCATCGACGGGCCGGGGCCCGACGGCAAGCGTCTGCGGATGGAGGGGACGGCGACGGACGTGGCACGCCGGGGCCCGGACGGGCTGTGGCGCTACCTCATCGACAATCCGTTCGGCACGGCCCGACCGCCCGTGGAAGCGGGGGGCGCCGGATAGCCCGGTCGCCGGAGCCGGAGTTGCGTCCCGCGTGCGCCCGCCCGGTCGCACGGCTCCTGCTCTTCCAGGACTTCATGAGCCACGACCTCACGGCCCGCGAGAACATCGGCGTCGGCGACCTCGATCTGCTCGACGACCCGGAACGGGTACGGCGGGCGGCCGAACCGGCGGGCGCGCACGACATGGTGACGACCCTCCCACGCGGCTACGACACCCTGCTCAGCCGGTTGTTCTTCGACGAGGGGGAGGGCGACGAGGCCGAGGACCCCGACGCGGGCGTGGTGCTCTCCGGCGGGCAGTGGCAGCGACTGGCGCCGGCCCGCGCCCTGCTGCGGCAGGGCCGGGACCTGCTCGTCCTCGACGAACCCAGCGCGGGACCGGACGCCCGCGCCGAGCACGAGATCCACACGAGGCTGCGCGCGCACCGGGCCGGGGCCACCAGCCTCCTGGTGTCCCACCGGCTCAGCGCCGTACGGGAGGCCGATGTGATCGTGGTGCTCGACGGGGGCCGGATCACCGAACAGGGCACCCACGGCGAACTGATGACGGCCGACGGCGCCTACCAGCGGCTGTTCACCCTGCAAGCGGAGGGATATCTGCCACGGCCCGCACGCAGCTGAGCCCGGTGGCCGTCGGCGGGCGCTCCGGCGTCCACCGCCGTGCGGTGCGCTAGCCCGTTGGAGTGGGGCTCAAGACGAACCCTCGACACCCCTCCTCACCGAAGGTGATCATTTGCTCACGCGATGAGGCCGGTGCCCGTCGGGGCGCCCTCGGTTGAAGGAATGGTGCGATGAAGACGCGTCAAGCGGTATGCGCGATGGTGGCGGTGCTGGCGTTCGCCGGTGCGGGCAGCGCGCAGGCGGTGACCTCGTTCGGCCCCACCGCCGCGACCACGGCGGCCCAGGCCGCCGCACCGGGAGCCGCCGCCCGGCCGACCAGCGACAACATCATCCGGCCGCGCGCGACGATCTGTAAGAACCAGGCGTGGACATCGGGCAACGGACGGGCGGTGCTGCGCCTCCAGCAGGACGGCAACTTCGTCCTCTACAAGGACGGCCGTGCCGCGTGGCAGGCCCCCAACACCTGGAGCCGCGGCAACTGCGCGGTCTTCCAGGAGGACGGCAACTTCGTCGTCTACGACAGCGAGGGCAAGGCGGTGTGGGCGGCCGGCACCTGGAACAAGGGCGCCTACCTCGCCGTCCAGGACGACGGCAACGTCGTCGTCTACGACCGGAACAACCGTCCCGTCTGGGCCACCAACACCGGCGACTGACACCCGCCCCTACCGCGGGCCCCTGCCACTGACCGCTCACCGCTGACCGGTGGATGCGGGAACGCGGTCCGGTGGGCCGGGTTCACGAAGGTGGGAGACACCCCCGAGCGTTTCCGCTCGGGGGTGTCCCGTGTGTGGGGGCGGCGTGTGGGGGCGGCCCGCTCCGCCGTACGGGCCCGCCGCCGGGACCGCTACCTCACCAGCGCGCGGCCTTGGCGTGGAAGGTCAGACCCGGCCATGCCTCGACCGGCTCCGCCGAGCGCACGATCCTGCCCGGGCACAGCCCGCGTTCGGCCAGTCCCTCGACGATCCCCGGGATCGCCGCGAGCGTGTTCTGGAGTCCGTCGTGGAGCAGGACGATGCCGCCCGCCCGTACCGTCAGCGCGTTCGACACGACGGTCTCGGTGGGGATGCCGCTCCAGTCGACCGTGTCGGCCGTCCAGATCACCTCCGTCATACCGAGCCTGGCCGCGTCCTGCCGGGTCCGGGCGTCGGTGCTCCCGAACGGCGGCCGGAAGAGCGTCGGCGCACGGCCCGTCTGCGCCCGGACGACCCGGCTGGTGTCGCGCAGTTCCGCGTACGCGGTGGCCGCGTCGAGCGAGACGAGGTCCGGGTGGGTGTACGAGTGGTTGCCGATGTGGTGGCCCGCGGCGGCGATCCGCCGGGTCCCCTCCGGCGACGCGGCGGCCAGCGCGCCGGTCACGAACCAGGTGGCTCTGACCCGTCCGGCATCACGCAGCGCCTTCAGATAGGCGGTCGTGGAGGCCGTCGGACCGTCGTCGAACGTGAGGGCCACATAGCCCGCGGAGCAGTCGCTTCCCGAGCCGGTCCGCGCGGTCCCAGGACCGTGCCCCGGGTCGGCCTGCGCGGCCCCCGGCACCGCCGCGAACGACATCAAGGTCGCCAGGGCGGCGCCGAACCATATCCGCGACCTGCCTTGCTTCTTCATTCCGGGTCTTCCTTCCGATCGTTGGACCGTCGTGGACGGGGAGACCCGGAGCGGCCCGGAGCGCCGACTCGCACAGCCCCGCCGCCCGCGGGTGGAGTGTCGGACCCGATGTGCCGTTCCGTGCCGCCCTTGTGCCACGCGAGGCCGGGTGCTCCCGCACGGATGTGCGGGCTTCGGCCGGACACCATTGAACGCGAGCCGAACATGCCGCGGAGCCGAAATCCCGGATTCCGCCGGACCGATCCCCGGCTTCAACGGGCCTCCACGGCCGGATAGTTGCGTACCGCCGCCCACCCGGACGACCGGTCACTCTCCGGCGGCGCACGCCCTCGCGTGATACCTAGGGCGACGGCTGAGTACCCGCACGGATGACACCCGGGTCGCGCGGCGCGAAGGTGGAGGCCGCGGAAGGGGCGCACCGCCCCGCCATCCTGGAACCGCGGTCGATCTTCTGGAGGCAAGTCATGGGACGGTTAGGGACCGGCACCGCAGCCCTCGTGCTGGCAGGGGCCGTACTGATCGGGACGGCCGGCGCGGCGGGCGCCGCGACCGGGCAGGCGGACAGGTCCGCCGCGGCGGCGGCGTGCGCCACCGCGTGGGGGAGCGGCGTCAAGTCGGACGCCGACTACGTCAGCGAGCCGCTGAAGAACATCCGCACCGGTCAGCACACGTGCTACGACCGCATGGTCTTCGACATCACCGGCGCCACCGGCACGGCCGGATTCCGTGTGGGCTACGTCGACGCCTTCCACCAGGACGGCACCGGTGACCTCATCCCGGTCAGCGGCGGCGCCATCCTCCAGATCTTCGTGAACGCGCCGAGCTACGACCCCTTCACCGGCGCGGTCGTCTATCCCGGGGTGCCCGGGCAGACCCTGCCGGGGGTGAACATCAACGGCTACCGGACCTTCAAGGACACCAAGTACGGTGCCAGCTACGAAGGGCGGACCCAGGTGGGCCTGGGGCTGCGCGCCAAGCTGCCGTTCCGGGTCCTGAAGTCCGGGGACCAGGTGATCGTGGACGTCGCCCACACCTGGTAGGCCGCCCGCGTCCGGTGAGCGGGACGAATCAGGGAGCCCGGCCGCCCGGTCGTGACCGATCGTCGAGCACAGGTCACGACCGGGACGCCGTCACGCACTCGCCGTCCGGGGACGCCCGCAGCAGGTCGGTCATCGACATGCTGCGGTCGTACGGGTCGACCTCGGGAGCGTCGCTCGGCCGGGCGGACCCCTGTCCGGCGCCGAACTCCGGGATCAGATAGCCCCCTGTGTGGTCGTCGCAGCCGCCGTTGGTCATGTCGACCTTGTAGGAGACGAGGGAGGCGGTGTCCCGCTCGGTGATCACCTTCGCGGGATCGTCCCAGCTCAGCACGATCTCACGCCGCACGATCGTGCGTATGATCTCGTCGCTGCCGGCCGCCGCCCGCGTCACGGGGTACACATAGGTGACATCGGTGCTCACCTGGACAGCGCCCTTCCCGCCCTCCCGGTACGTGATCCTGCCCCGGGTCTTCACCACGTCCCCGACGAGCCGGGTCCGCGTCGTGTCGAACCGGCTGAAGAGCAGCAGCGGGTCGTTCTCGGCGGTCGGCGCGCGGAACGCGGTCGCCAGGAAGTCCTCGACGTCCCGCTGATGCGGATTGATCAGCGCGATCGCCTCTGCGGGGCGCTCTCCCCGCAGTACCCCCGCGTCCAGGCTGGACGCGGCGAGGAAGTCCCGGCTCCGGCCGAGGGCCCGTGCCACCTGCGCCTCGCTCATCCAGCCGGTCGCCTTGGCCGCGGGCATCGTGATCCCGGCCGTGCCGTCCGCCCAGCGCTCCGCCGGTGACCCCTTGAAGGGTTCGTCCAGGGTGGGCCGCTGGGCCAATTCGGACGGGGGCGGCTGCTGCGGGCGGGCCGATTCCATGGCGATCGGCCCATGGTCCGCCTCGCCGGTGAACCATCCGCTCACCTGCCCCGGCGCCAGCGCCAGGAGCAGCAGGGCGAACACGGCCACCAGCCCGGCCAGGTACCAGCCCGTCCGGCGTTTCGGCCGGGCCGGTGTGTACGTACGCCACGGTGTGGGCTCGGCGGGCTCGTCGCGCAGTCGCCGGGCCACGATCCTGGCCCGTGCGGAAGGTTCCTTGGGCGCGTCCGGTGTGCCGTCCACGGATTCCCGGAGGAACCGGTCCCATTCCTCGTCGGGAACGGACGAGCCGTTCTTCTCCCCACCCGCGTTCACGTTGTTCTCCTCGTACCGGCCGCCCCCGCGGCCCCACCCCAGGTCGTCCACCGCATGATCGCACAACGGTTCGGGCGCCGGGCGCCCGGCTCGGCAAGCCCTTTCCGCTCGCGCCCCGGCCGCCGGAGCGGGGTTCCGTCCCTGATCAGCGGGTGGGGCGCCCGCGGACGGCGGTGTCGTCGGTGCCCTGCCCCGCCCGTCCGTGGGCCGCGCTTCCCGCGGCTGCGAGCTCCCGCGCCCCGGTGCGGGACCGGCCCGGCCGCGCGCGATATCCGGGGGCGCGGGCGGCTCGATCCGGCTAGCATCCGAAGCCGTCCGCCGACGCGGATCGTTCAGGGACCGGGCCGGCGTGGGCCGTGCCTGGGCCGGAACGGTCCGGTGCGGGTCGTACGGGCCGGGGACGAGAGCACCCGGCCGGGGCGGCAGGTGCGTGGCGGTGGGGCGCGTCAACTCCCTCCAAGGGAGCGGGCGACCGAGCGATCAGCGAATCAAGGAGCCGGGGAAGCGGATATGAGTACCTTGAAGGCCGTCGAGGTCCCGTCGTCGCTGGCGGCTTCGTACGCCGGGAACTTCGGTGCGCCGGGCACGGCGTGGATCGCCGGGCTGCCCGCACTCGCGGCGGGGCTCATGGACCGATGGGAGCTGGAGCGGGACGGTCCGCCCGGCGCGGGGGAGGCCTCACTGGTGCTCCCGGTGCTGCGCGGGGACGGTTCACGCGCGGTCCTCAAGCTCCAGATGGCCAGGGAGGAGAGCGCCGCCGCGCTCGTCGGGCTGCGCGCCTGGAACGGTGACGGGATGGTGCGGCTGCTCGACCACGACCCCGCGAGCAGCGCGATGCTCCTGGAACGGCTCGACGGCGTCCGCTCGTTGACATCGGTCGAGGACGACGACACCGCCACGGGCATCCTCGCCGCGCTCCTGGCGAGACTGGTGTCCGTCCCCGCGCCCGAGGGGCTGAGGAGTCTCGCCGGGATCGCCGCCGGGATGCTGGAGCAGGTGCCGCGGGCGGTGACGGCCCTGGCCGACCCGGCCGAGCGGCGACTGCTGCGCGGCTGGGCGTCGGCGGTGGCCGAGCTGGCCGGCGAGCCCGGTGACCGGCTGCTGCACTGGGACCTCCACCACGACAACGTCCTCGCCGCGGAGCGTGAGCCGTGGCTCGCCATCGACCCCGAACCGCTCGCCGGTGACCCCGGCTTCGACCTGTGGCCCGCCCTGGACAGCCGATGGGACGACCTCGTCGCGAAGGGCGACCCCTCGCCGGTGGTGCGGCGCCGCTTCGACCAGCTCACCGAGACAGTCGGGCTCGACCGTCAACGGGCGGCGGGCTGGACGCTGGGGCGCCTGCTCCAGAACTCGCTCTGGGACATCGAGGACGGCGCGACCGCGCTCGACCCCTCCTCCGTCGCGATCGCCGGGGCGCTGCGACCTGGGGGGTGAGGGGCCGCAGGGGCCCGCACGAGCGTGTACGTCCGACTATGGCGTGAGCGCGCCCCGCACGAGCGTGTACGGGGCCCTGCCGGGGCCCTGCCGGGTCACTGTCGTGCGCGGTAGCGGTAGAGGTCGCGGATCAGGGCGATCTCGGCTCCGTGGTGCAGCACCTCCTGGTTGACCCACCACACGATGTCGATGAACGGTTCCTCGGCGTCGCTGCCGTGCGGGTACGTGCAGTGGCCCACGGCGGAGAGCGTGGTGTCGTCGGCGCTCAGCAGCGCGTTCCGCCACGCCTCCGCCCCGGTGTCGAACGCCGCGACCGCCTCCGTGACGTCCCCGCTCACCGGATGGACGTCCCGGGTCAGCGTCCGGCTGCCGGTCGTGTGATCCGCGCGCAGGGCCAGCATCTCGCTGAGGTGGCTCAGACGCCACGCGATGGTGGTGAACGGCGGCGGCCAGGGGTGCGGGTAGGCCGCCGCGTCGCGCCCCCACTCGCCGGTGCCCGTCAGCAGGGTCGCGCGCGGCCCGGGGCCGTCCGCGCGCCGCCGCAGCGACCAGCAGTCCGGGACGGGCTCCCAGCGGAACTCCTCGTCGGTCATGGGTCCGACCTCGGTGTCCGTCCCGTCACCGCTGTCCATGACGGGACCGGTCATCCGGGCGGTGAGCCGTTCCCGTGCGAAGTCGAACTGCTCCAGCAACGGGGCCAGACGCGGCGGGATCACCATGAGGGGACACTCCTGTGACGGGCTGCCGGACCTCGCGGGCCGGATCTGCGGACGCGCCAGCCTGTCAGACACCGCACGGCACCGCGCCTCATTTACGCCGCGCCGTCACCGCGGCCAGCGCGGCGCGCGCACACGGACCGCGCGTCAGGTCCCGCCGGACTGCCCGCCCAGGTCACGCCGGATCACCTGCCAGGTCGCGCAAGGTTGCGCGCCAGGTCGTACCGGGCCGGGTGCCGGGGCTCGGCTGGCGCTGGGCCGGGTGCGGCGCGGGCCGGGTGCGGCGCGGCCCAGCACCCGGCCCGGCGGTCCCCTTAGAACAGGCCGGGGTCGTGGTGCTCCGTGACCGGCCCGTGGTGGTCGGTGAGCTGCGGCTGGTGGTCCACGGCGGGCAGACCGGACCCGTCATGCCGCTCGTCCGTGTTCGTATCCGTGCCGCCGGGGGACTGCGACGTGTGCCCCGCGTCGGTCCCTTCGGGGGTTCCGTCACGATGGTGGTGCCGGATGACCGCCGCCGCGGTGAGCGCTGCTGCCGCCCCCGCGGGCAGCGCCATCGCGACGGTACCGAAGGACGCACCGCTGGAAGACCCGGGTGTACCGGTCGACCCGGTCGACGCCGGGGTGTGCGGCTCGTACGGCACCGGGAGGTGCGGTGACCCACGCCAGGGGAACCCGGGACCGGCGAGCAGTGTCATGAGCAGGGTGGTCGCGTTCCGGACCGCGTAGCCGCGCCACGCGTTGGGGGCGCCGTCGATGTCGAGGGTCTGGTCGGTCGCCGTCTTGCTCTTCTCGGCACGGTCCGAGACGCCGCGCACCACCATCAGCTCCACCTTGTTGTTCTGGTACACGCTCAGCGCCGCCCCGCCGGCCTCCATCTCCACGGCGGAGCATTTGCGGTCGTGGTTCTTCAGGAGCGAGATGAACGCCTCCGACCCCACGACGACATCGCCGCTGGCGATATGGCCCACGTGGTAGACGGGGGCCTTGGCGGGCCGGGCGCCGGGCTCGATCCGGCACCGGGCGTGCGCGGCCTCGGACCACTCCTCGGCCTTGCGGCGGGTGGCCTGTCTGATGGGGAAGTTCCGGACGTAGCTCAGCAGGGGAGCCGAGGGCTTCCAGTGGGTGCCCGCGATCGAGATCCGGATACGGGACGGATCGTCCGCGTCCTCCGTCGCCTTCGCCGCCTGGAGGTAGTCGATGATCTCCGAGGCGATGACGACATCGCCGAGCCGGATGTCCTTGTCCAGGGCGGCCGCGGTACCGATGACCGCGATCAGCGGGACGTGGAACGTGCTGACGAGGTCGTGGGCCGCGAGCGCCCCGTTCGCCAGTCCCATGTCGTGGATGACGGTCAGTATCCCGGTGTCCTGGGTACCGGGGATCACGAACCGGTGGTACACCCGGCCGTTCTCCTCCGTGTCGCCCAGGATGTCGAGGACCGACGCGACATAGTTGAACTCCTCCCGCAGCGGCACGATCAATCCGACACGTGGCAGGTTCATCACGTGGTTCCTTCCGATGAGAGATCCGCCGCGAGCGTGATGCGTACGGCGAGGACCGCCACGGCCGCGAGTTCGGCGGCCGAGGCGACGAGCAGGGCGGTGTGCGCGGGCCCCGTGACCCAGTGGACGGTCACGGCGATCAGCGCCGGGACGACGAACATGAGGAGATCGACGGCGAGTTGGAGGTGCTTGCCCGCGTTCCTGCGGTGCTCCTCGCGATGGGCGGTCTCCCAGCGCAGCACCTCGGCGCTGTCGGCACCGGCCGCGGCGGCCAGCGCGGGCCGCAGATCGGTACGCAGATAGCGGCCGATGGCGGAGATCTTCTCGTCGTTGACCAGGTACGTCCAGCCGAGGACGATGCACACCGGCGGCAGCAGCAGGACCAGTTCCGTGCGTCCGGCCGTGCTCACGATGGCCGTCGTGGTCGCGGCGAGGGCGGCGAGCGTCGCGTACATCAGGTTGTCCCGCGCGGCGATCCGGGCGCTCTGTTCGCCCTTGAGCGCCTCGTACTCGCTGAGCAGTATCTGGGAGACCGCCGCGGTGTCCCGGGGCGGCGTCCTCCGTTCCGTGCGCTCGTCCGCCGCCCGCGGTGTGCGCCGTGACCGGTTCACAGTCCCCAGCCGGTCCTGATCCCGGCGAGCTCGGCGACCAGTGAGTCGACCTCCCGCAGCGCGAGATCGCTCTCGTTCAGCAGCGCGGCGCGTTCCAGGGCGGTCAGATCGGTCGACCGGGCGAGGTCGTCCCGGTCACGGTCGATCTGCTCCCGCTCCTCCCTCAGCCGGGCCTCGATCACCTCGATGATGGCGTCGCGCTCGCGTGCGGCCTGTGCCACGGAATGCTCCACGGCATCCTTGGTGATCAACCCGGTCACCTTGCTGTAGACCTCCTTGACCGCGGCCAGCGTCCTGGCCTTGCCCTGGCGCCAGGCGACGAGCCCGGCGAAGAGGCTCGCCGCCACCACGATCGCCGTCACCGCGGGGTTCTTGGCCACGGCGGACAGGGCATCGATCGTGGTCCGCATCACCGAGCCGTGGTCGGTCCGCCGGACCGGGCCCCGCTCCTCCTCATTGGCCTTGCGCCGGGCGTCGGCGAACTGCCGGGCGAGCAGGGGGATGCCCGTCATGGCGACACCGGTCAGATACTCGTCGTCCAGCATCGTGTCCGACTGCTTGAAGGACGTGGGCAGATGTGCGTCCAGCCCATCGGTGAGGGCGAGCCGTTCGAGGTGGGCGGACACCGCGTCCTGCGGGTTCCTGGCAGTGATCTTCACCACGGCGTCGTCCAGCCGCGTGGCGATGAGCAGCCGCATCTCCGCGAGCACCGTGGGTGGTTCGATCACCAGCCGGGCGGCGGCCTCCTGGAGCTTCTTGGTCTTCATCGACTCGAAATGCGCCAGGTAGGTGCTCTCCAGCAGTTTCACCCGCTCCCGCGCGAGCTCCCGGACCTCGTCCTGGACGAAGGTGGTGGCGGCCTCCAGATCGGGCTTCCAGGTGTCGCCGCCCTTCCCCACCCAGCGGAGCACGTTCTCCTCGCGCTCCCGGACGGCCCGTTCGGCGGCCTCACCAGGACTCAGCAGCGCCTTGCGCTCCACGAGCCGGGCCCGCACGGCCTCCGCCGTGGACTCCGTCAGCCGGAGCAGATCCCGCCGGTGGAGTTCGCCGGCCTGGTCGACGACCTCCTCGCGCAGCAGCCGGGCGAGTTCGGGGATGCCGCTGAAACGCATGTCACGGTCCCGGTCCTGGCCCGGTTCGGCGTCCAGCGCGTCGAGTGCGTGCCGCGCCGCGACGCACACGCCCGGTACCCGGGCGAACCGCGCCGCGGTGCCCTCGGCGTCGGTTCCGTCGCCCAGCAGCTTGCGCCAGGTGTCCGGGTCCCGCAGCACCGCGAGGTTCTTGTCGAGGCGGACCTGGGCGTCACTGGTCTGGTCGCGGTGCGTCTGGACGATGACGTACGAGCTGACCCGGTGGACGGACTCGGCGAGGAAGCGCAGTTCGGAGGCGCTGATCGGCTGGCCGGGGCGGATCACGAACAGCACGGCGTCGGTGTTGCTGAGCGCCGCCAGGGTCTGCCTGCGGTGCGCGGGGTCCAGCCCGCCGACACCCGGGGTGTCCGTCAGCCGCAGGCCCTCCTCCAGCAGCGGGGAGGGCAGCGCGACCACGGCCCACAGCACCTGGGCGTTCCGGCCGTGCCGGACGGCCACCTGCTTCTCACCCCGGGTGGTGAGATAGACAAGGAACTCCTCCTTGTCCGCCAGCTCACGGGTCACGGCATCGGTGCCGTCGTGCAGTCCCACGGTGGCCCGGGTGTGCGGACCGTGCCGCAGTTCGACGGTGACGGCGGACAACGCCTCGGTCGCCGCGGGCAGTACCTCCTGCCCGACAAGGGCGTTGACGAGGGTGGACTTGCCCACGGAGACCTCACCGACCACGGCGGCGCGGGCGAACGGTTCCTGCCAGCGGTCGGCGAGGTTCTCCAGCGGGCCCCATACGCTCTCACCGGTCTTGTGCGTTCGGGCCATGTCCACGAGGGACCGGACGATCCTGGTGGCCCGCTCGTCGGAACCGGGCCGCTCGCCGGTCGCGTCGGGTGCGTCGGTCCCATGGGTCCCGCCGGGTGTGCCGGGCCTGTCGGACGGTGACGACATGTCATTCTCCTTCGTTGTCGTACACGGCGACCTGCGCGGGCCGGATGACCGTCCCGGTGGGGCCGGAGAAGCCTGGGGCGAGCAGTTCCGCGACGCGTTCGTGATCGTCCCGCCGCGCTGCCTTCCTGGTGTCCGTCCACCGGTGGGCCAGCGGGTCGAAGGCGTCGCCCGGTGCGGGCGAGATGACCCCGATGCCGTCGATACGGGCGACGGCCTTGTGCAGCCTGCGGACGAGCTCCTGGTTGGCGAGCCGGTCCGCCACCGCGAGCACGGCCTTCGCGACCCCGGTGTTGTCGGGCGTGGGCGCGGTGGGCGCGGGGCGGGGGGCCTCGGCCGGGGCGGTGGGGGGCGTCGGGGTGGCCGGTGCGGCCGGGGTGGTCGGTGGGCTGACCGGTGTGGCCGTGGTGTCGGGGGCGGTGGGAACGGGCGTGGCGCTGGGGGCGGACGTAACGGCTTTTCCAGTTGGTGCAGTTGGTGCAGTTGGTGTGGCCGGGACGGCTGGGGGGCTGGGTGCGGTACGGGCCGTCCGGGCGGTGTTCCGCGGCCCGTCCACGTGGGCCGGTCGGTGCCGTGGCCGGTGGTCCAGCACATCCGCGAGCCGCAGCTGCGCGTGCGCGGTCAGCCGCAGCAGGACGGCGATCCCGTGGCCGGCCCTCATGACTCCTCCTGGCGGGTGGTGGTGCGGAGACGATGGCGCGCGGTCTCGATGACGAGGGCGGCGACCTCCCGGGAGCGGGAGTCCCGGAAGGGGTCGGCCTCGTACGCCGTCCACCGCGCGAGGACGGCGCCGGCGTCCACCTCGGCGGCGGTCGTCCGGTCCGCGGTGTCCCCGTCGGCGGCACTCGTGTCCGGAGACGGAGACGGAGACGAGGCCGGAGACGAGGCCGGGGACGGAGACGGAGACGAGGCCGGGGATGGGGACGGGGACGGGGAGGGAGGCGAGGCCGGGGACGGGGACGCGCCGCCGTCCGCCTCCGCGTCCGGCCATCGCAACAGGGCCTGTGCCGCTTCCCGTTCGTGCTCGGTGAGGCCGCTGCCGACGTCGGTGTGGCGTACGAGCCGGGCCGCCGCGCGGCGGTGCAGACCCGAGGTGTGCATCGTCGCGGTGAGGTCCGCCAGCCGGGCACGTACCAGGGCTGCCGGGCCGGGCCTCAGCCGTGCGGCGAGTCGGCGCAGCCTCAGTACGGCGGCGGTGGAGGTGAACAGGTCGCTGTCGTCCGCCAGGTCGGAAAGCACCGCTTCCAGGCTCCGTATCCGTGACATCCGCTCGAACTGCTCCGCCACGGCGCCGGTGGTCGTCATACCGGCCGTGGCCGCGACCAGCGCGGGCAGCCAGGCCGGTGCGCCCACGGCCTGTTCCAGGGCTTTGAGATGCCCCGGCGGCAGGGACGTGCCCGCCTCCTCGGCCAGCCGGTCCCAGGCGGGTGCCGAGCGCCCGTGCAGGACGGGCAGCGTCCGCAGCCGGTCCAGGGTGGCCACGATCCGGTCGTCGACGGCACCGGTGCGGGCGGCGGCGGCCATCAGCTGGTTCACGGCGGCGAACCGGAACGTCGCCGTGGTGTCACCGCGCACCCGCCGCTCGATGTCCTCGACGGCCTCGGGCACCTCGTCCACCTTGGCCATCACCGCCACGATGTTGCCCACCAGGTCGAACGGCCCCGCGGAGAACGCGGCGAGCTCCTCCAGACCTTCCGCCCACTGGTCCACGCGCCCGCCGACCAGCACGCAGACGAAGGCCGCAGCGGCTCCGGTGAGGTCGGAGCCGCCCAGCATCCGCAGGGTCTCCCGGGGGTTGTCGGAAAGGGTGTTGAGGCCGGGGCTGTCACCGAGCATCACCCGGCCCGCGAGCGGGAAGTCGGTGGTGACGGACCGGTGCCCCGGATCGGGGAGCACCGGGTCGGTCAGCTCCGGACCGTGGTACCAGGTGACGGACGAGGTGGTCTCCTCGAACGCGGTGGCCGCCAGCGGTCCGGCGATCAGCGCGTTGAGCAGGGTCGACTTGCCGGTGGAGACATTGCCGACGAGCAGCACCCGCAGCGGCTGGTGGCACTGGGCGGCGATGTCCCGCAGGGTCGGGTCGCCGTGCAGCAGGGGGTCGGCGAGGAGTTCGCGGCAGTGCCGGGCGATCACCGCGCGGACCGTGGGCGCGGCGCTCATCCCGACACCGTGCCCAGGCGAAGCCGGTCCAGCCCCGCCCCGGCGCGTGCGTAGACCACGCCCCGGTCCGGGCTCGGATGCAGCGCCTCCGGCCGGTCCAGCCCGATGGCGTCCCGCAGACCGAGCTGGTCACCGGTGTCGGCGTGCAGGGCCCGGTACACCTGGGCCGTCGAGTCGAAGACGACGACGGCGGCCTCGTCCCCGGTGTGGGTGAAGGCGATGGCGCCGTGCGACCGGAGCGGGCGCCGCCAGCGGACCTCGAAGCATCCCGTGCCCGTCCGGTAGGCGACCACCTCGTCCTCGTACGCCACGCAGACGGTGCCGTGCCGGGGTTCGACGGCGAGGGCGGCGCTGTCGGGGAGGTCCAGTTCGGCCCGGCGCCGCAGGGTGAGCACGTCGAACAGCAGGAGCCGGTCCGGCAGCCGGGCGATCAGCCAGGGCTTGTCGGTGAACGACAGTTCGTTCACCAGCTCGGGTAGGGGGAAGGTCCGCCAGTGCCAGCTCAGGGTGTCGACGATCGTGCCCCTTCCGTCCGTCTCGACCCAGGCGATCAGCAGGCCGCGGCAGGCGAGCGCGGACACCGTGCTCCCCGCGGCGCCCCGTGCCGTGGCCAGCCTGCCGAACACCACGCTCCGGCCCAGGCCGCCCGTCCCGTCGACCGTGGTCACGAGGAAGGCGGGGGACGGGCTGGCGAGCACCACCCGGGTGGAGGCGGGGTCGCCGGCGATCCGGGACACGGGCATAGTGGGGCCGTCCGGCGCCCCGCCCTGTGCGGCGTCGCCGTACGCGGGGAGCTGCCAGCCGCGGAGCTCGCGTTCGGGCCGCAGCGCGAGCACCCCGCCGAGCACCCCGACGACGGAGGTGTCGGGATGTCCGAGCTCCAGCACGGCGGGATCGACCGTGAAGGGCCGGGCCGGACGGGGCGCGCGCCCGGTACGTGAGCGGGCGGGGGCCCGGGTGGCGCCCAGGGCGACCGGGCTGCCGTCCACGCCGTCCACCAGATCGATCAGCTCGGCGCCCAGCGAGGCGGCCAGACCCGCCACATGTTCACGGACCTGCGGCACGCGCGCCGCGCCGCCGCTGAGGACGATCGCCCGCGGGCGGGTCCCGTCCAGCGCGGACAGGGCCTCTCGGGCCGCCGCCACGCAGGTCGTCACCAGCGGGTCGATCGCGTCGGCGAAGTCGGCCCGCTGTACCTCGATGTCGAGGTCCCACACACCGAACCCGGCCTCGTCCCGTACGGTCAGGGCGCGCTTGACCTCCTCGGCCTCCTGGCGCAGCAACTCAGGCCGTGTCGCGGCGAGTTCGTCGAGTACGCGCCGTTCTTCGGCGGTGGCGGAATCCCGGACGAGCTGGAGGACCCGGGTGTCGAAGTCGTCCCCGCCGATGAGCCGTCCGGTCTCGTACACGACCTCAGGCGAGCCGTCGCCGCGCCGGTCGAGGAGGGCGAAGTCGAAGGTCGAGGCCCCGAAGTCGAGCACGGCGAAGGGTCCGTCGCCGGGCAGCCGCCGGACGGCGTGCAGTCCGACCGCCTCGGCCTCGCTGACCAGCCCGGCCGACGGATGGCCGGCGGCGGTGGCGGCCTCGGTGAGCACCACCTGTTCGGCGTCGGTCCACAGGACCGGGTGGGTCAGCACGAGACGGGTGGGGGCGCCGTACTGCTCGGTGACGGCGCGCAGGGTGTGGGTGAGGACGGCCGCGACGCCCCGTACCAGTGGCTGTGTGTCACCCGAGGGGAAGTGGACCTCGCGGTGCAGCGGCTCGGTGCGGGCCGCGAGATTGATCTGCTGCTTCAGACCCCACAGGTACCGGCCCTTGTACGGGGCCGCGTCCCGGAGGTTGGCGGCGGCGGTGCCGGTGATCAGGGTGCCGTCCCGGCCCAGCATCAGGGCTGTCGGCCACTCGGGTAAGCCCTGCAACCGGACGGTGACCGCGTCCGCGGTGCCCTCGGCCAGCACGGCCGACTTGGTGGTGGATGCGCCGACATCAACGGAGACGATCATCGAACTCCGGCCCCCCGGGTGATCGCTGAGAAGAGGGCCGCCCCCCTTCTTGTCAGAATGAACTTAAGTGCCGCCCCCGCTTATTGTCAATCCAACAATTAGTTAGTATCCGTTCCGTGACCCCCACACGACGTGATCGTCTGCTCGTCCATCTCACCGCCGACCTGGTGATCCTCACCATCCGCGCCGGTGTCCTCCATGTGCTGCTGGTGGAGCGGGGGACCGTGCCCTTCCTGGGGAGATGGGCGCTGCCCGGGGGGTTCCTGCGCGGCGCGGAGACGCTCGACGGCACCGCGGTCCGGGAGCTGCGGGAGGAAACGGGTCTCGACGCCGAGCGGTTCCACCTCGAACAGGTCGGGGTCTACTCCGCGCCGGACCGCGATCCGCGGGACCAGCGGATCGTCACCTGCTCCTACCTCGCCATCGCGCCCGACCTGCCCGTGCCCACCGCCGGATCGGACGCCAGGGCCGCGGTCTGGCGCCCGGTGGACGAACTCCTCGACGACCCCGAAGGGCTTGCGTTCGACCACGGCCGGATCCTGCGGGACGCGGTCGATCAGGCCCGCGCCAAGCTCCAGTTCACCACCATCGCGACCAGCTTCTGCCCGCCCGAGTTCACCGTCAGTGAGCTCCGTGAGGTGTTCGAGGCCGTCTGGGGCGTCAGCCTGGACCGCCCGAACTTCCACCGCAAGGTGACCGACGCCGAAGGCTTCCTGGCCCCGACCGGCCGCCGCCGGGCCTCCGCGGGCGGCAGGCCCGCCGCGCTCTTCCGCGCGGGGTCCGCGACCGCCCTCATGCCGCCGATGCTGCGCCCGCCGGGGGGTTCCGGCCGCTGAGTCCGGGTGCCGGTCCGTCGGGAGATCCCGGCCGCTGAGCCGGGTGCCGGTCCGCTGCCCTGGCGGTGCCGCGCCGCTGGTGTTGTCGGGGCGGGGGTGGCCGTGCGGCGACGGGGCCCTGTCCCGGTGTGCCGGTCGGGCTGGGCGGCCGGGGGCGGGGTGCCCTGCGTGGCGCCGCGGGTGGTGTCCTGTGCCGCCCCGGAGGCGGTGCCGGGAGGTGTCGGGTGGTGCCGGAGCGCGTCAGGGGCGGTGTTGGGAAGCGGCGGGGGTGGCGCCGGAGTCGGTGCCGGGAGGTGTTGGGGATGGTGCCGGAGCGGTGCTGGGGGGCGTCGTGGGTGGTGGCGGAGCCGGAGAGCCGGAGTCGGGGCGTCTTGGGTGGTGCCGGAGCCGGAGAGCCGGTGCCGGGGGCGTCTTGGGTGGTGCCGGGAAGAGGGGGATCATGTCCGACGTTATGGTTGAACAGTAAACTTCCTACTCGGACCGTTCCGTCTGCGGAGGCCGCGATGACCGACTACGGGCACGACCTGACCTTCGGGTCGTTCCTCACCCCCGACAACCGCGACCCGCACGCCGTCGTGGAACGCGCCCTCCACTCGGAACGCGTCGGCCTCGACCTGGTGACGTTCCAGGACCATCCCTACCAGCCCGCGCATCTGGACGCGTGGACGCTGATGAGCTGGGTCGCCGCCCGCACCGAACGGGTCCATCTGTCGGCCAACGTCACCAACCTCCCCCTGCGCAACCCCGCCGTCCTCGCCCGCTCGGTGGCCGGACTCGACCTCTTGTCCGGCGGCCGGATCGACCTGGGACTGGGCGCGGGCGCGTTCTGGCAGGCCATCGGCGCGATGGGCGGCCGGGTGCTCACCCCCGGTGAGAGCGTCACCGCGCTCGGCGAGGCCATCGACATCATCCGCGGCATCTGGGCCGCCGACGACCGCACACCCCTGCGCATACGCGGCGACTTCCACACCGCCGACGGAGCCAAACGCGGCCCCGCCCCGGCCCATGACGTACCGATCTGGCTCGGCGCGTACAAGCCCCGCATGCTGCGGCTGGTCGCCGCCAAGGGCGACGGCTGGCTGCCGAGCTGGTCCATGCTGAAGTCCCCCAGCCTCGCCGAGGGCAACGCGATCATCGACGAGGAGGCCGCCGCCCACGGACGCGACCCCCGCGAGATCACCCGGCTGCTCAACATCAACGGCGCCTTCGGCACCTCCGCCGAACCCTTCCAGGGACCGCCCGCCCAGTGGATCGACCTGCTGCTGCGCCTGGTCCTGGAGGACGGCGTCAGCACCTTCGTCCTCGGGTCCGACGACCCCAACACCCTCGCCGTCTTCGGCGAGGAGGTCGCCCCCGCGCTGCGGGAGGCCGCCGCCGCCGAACGCACCGCCGCCGGCACCCCGGGCGGCCGGGTCCGGCCCGCCGCCGCGCTGGCCCGGCGCCACGGGGGTATCGACTACGACGGTGTGCCACCGGCGCTCGCGGGCCGGGCCGTGGAACCCGGCGACCACTCGTACGAAGGGCTCCGCTCCAGCTATGTGTGGCCCGGCTCGCCCGGCCTCGTCCTGCGCCCGCAGGGCACACCACAGGTCGCCGAAGCCCTCGGCTGGGCCCGTGCCCAGGACGTACCGCTCACGGTCCGCAGCGGCGGCCACGGCATCAGCGGACGCTCCACCAACGACGGCGGGATCGTCATCGACCTGGGCGCCCTGGACGGCGTCGAGGTCGTCGACCGGGCCCGCCGCCTGGTCCGGGTCGGGGCGGGCGCCCGCTGGGGCGATGTCGCCGCCGCCCTCGCCCCGCACTCCCTCGCCATCAGCTCCGGGGACTCCGGTGACGTGGGGGTCGGCGGACTGGCGACCACCGCGGGCATCGGCCTGCTCGCCCGGTCCTTCGGACTGACCGTCGACCGGGTGCGCGGCGCCGAGGTCGTCCTCGCCGACGGCACCACCGTCCACGCCGACGCCGACCACCACCCGGACCTCTTCTGGGCGCTGCGCGGAGCGGGCGGCAACATGGGCGTCGTCACCTCGCTCGACATCGAGGCCACCGAACTCGCCGACGTGGTCTTCGCGTTGTTCGCCCACGAGGTCACCGATCTGGCGGAGTTCCTCTCGGCATGGGGGAGCACCACCGAGGACGCCCCCCGCGAACTGACCCCCTTCCTCACCCTGGTGCGCAGACAGGGCGGCTTCGTCGCGCAGACCTACGCCGTATGGGCGGGCGACGACACCGAAGCGGCCGCCGAGGCCCTCCAGCCCTACCTCGAACTCGCCCCCGTGCTCCAGCAGCGGGCCCATCTGCTGCCCTACGCGGCCGTCGTGACGCCCGCCCGGCCCTCCCACCAGGGGCAGGCCCGCCAGCGCAGCCGATCGGCGCTGGTCGACCACATCGACCCGCACACCGCCCGTGCCCTCGCCGGGATGTTCGAGGACGGGCTCACCTCGTACGCCCAGATCCGCGCGGTCGGCGGAGCGGTCAACGACACGCCCGCCGACGCCACCGCCTACGCCCACCGCACCCAGAACTTCGCCCTCTCGGCCGTCCTGCGCGAGAGCCGCGCCGCCGAGGGGAACGCCGCCTGGGACCGCCTCGGCGCCGACGCCCTGTACCTCAGCTTCGAGACCCACGACCACGGCACGGCCCTCACCCGCGCCTTCCCGCCCGCGACCCTGGAGCGGCTGCGCGGGATCAAGGCGCACTACGACCCCGACCACGTCTTCCGCACCAACTTCCCCATCGAACCGGTCTCTTCCTGACCTGCCCGGATGTCCGGCGTCCGCGTCGGCACCGCTGTCCGGTGGCAGGGGGCGTCCGCCGCCGGGCGGGCCGCCCGCGCCTGCCATGATGGCGAGGTCCCCAGTGAGAGGAGCGACACGGGTGCTGCTGCGTGATGTCGAGTACGGCGACCTCGATGCCTATGTCCGGATGCGATGCGACCCGGTCATGATGGCCGAGCTGGGCGGCCCGTTGCCGCGCGACGGCATCGAGGCGAAGGTCCGGCGTGATGTGCAGCGGACAGAGGCGGGCACGGACTGGACCAAGATGATCGTGCCCGACGAGGCCGAGCCGACGGTGGTCGCGGGACTCGTGACCTTGTGGCCCCACGACAGCGACGCCGGGAGCTTCTCCGAGATCGGCTGGATGGTGCTGCCGGAGTTCCAAGGCCGGTCACTCGGCAAGCGGGCCGCCCGCTCGCTGCTCGAACTGGCCCGCACCGACGGCCGGTGGGGCCTCATCCATGCCTTTCCGGCGACAACCAACCCCCCCTCCAACGGAATCTGCCGCGCCCTCGGATTCAGATTCCTGGGCGAGGAGGACGTGCCCTTCGCCGATCGGCTCCTGCGATCCAACCACTGGGCCATCGACCCTCGCACCGACCTGCTCTGACGCCGGGCCGCGGAACGCCGGAGACCCACGCGAAGCCCCCGGGACGAGGCGCGGGGCGGGCACCCGGCGGTGCCCGCCCCGCTACGTGACCCGGGCCGGCCGGGCGCGGCGGGCCGGCCGGGTCAGCCGGAAACCGCCACCGGTGCCCACGTACGGACGGCCGGGCGCGTAACCCGGGCCTGACCGCCCAGGTGGTCCGAACGGTCACGCCGGTCACGCCGGTTCGGGCGGTCCTGAGGGGGCGGCGGGGCGTCCTGCGGGGCCGGGGCAGGCGTCTCCGCGTCCGTCAGCAGGGCGATCAGCGACGATCGGGCGCGGGCCACCCGGGAGCGGACGGTCCCTATGGGACAGCCGATGGCTTCGGCGGCCTCGGCGTACGGCAGGCCGAACAGCTGGGTGAGGACGAAGGCCTCCCGGCGCTCCGCAGGGATCGCCGCCAGGAGTTCCGCGAGGGCGACGCCGTCCTCGAAGCCGGGGACACCGTACGGCTGGGCGGCCTCCGCGGCGTCCTGCCAGTCGTGCCGGTCCGACAGCCGGGGCCGGGCGGCGGCGTGCCGCAGGCTGTCGACCACGGTCCGGCGGGCGATGGACAGCAGCCAGGTACGGGCCGAGGAGCGGCCCTCGAACCTGCGCAGGGCGACCAGCGCGCGCAGGAACACGTCCTGGGTGAGGTCGTCGGCGGCCTGCGGATCGGCGCTGAGGTACGCCACATAGCGCCATACGTCCCGGTGGAGCGCGCGGACGAACCGGTCGGTCCGCTCGGGGTCGCCGTCCCGGGCGTCGAGCGCCAGCCGGGTCACCACGGCATCGGACTGCGGGGTGTGCCGGACGGGCTTGCGAAGGTCGGAGGACTGTCGTCGGGGGGTCGGGGCAGGGATCATCGCCACAAGGTCCTTTGGGTGCGCGTGTGTCCGGCGCCGCGTGGGGGCGGGCCGGTGACGGTTGCGGTCCGCGGCCAGGGGCTGTCGTCGAAGTGGCGCCGGGCCGCGAACGGCGTCCGGCGCGGCACGCCGCGGGACGGGGATTCGCCCTCGTACGCGCGGACTTGCCCGGGCGTACTCGGTGACTTCGGCAACGCGGTGCGGGGTGCCTCCCGGGCCGTCCAGGCTCGGCGGGAGCGCCGTGCCCGGCTTCGGGTGGGCGCCCTTTCGACGGCAGTCCCCCGGGGCAGGCCGAGGGCCGAGGCGCGGGCGTGGACGCCGTCGCGCGCTCGGGGAGCCGGCTGTCAGAGGACAGCGGTCGCCGTCGGCGGACCCCTTGAGGTGATGGCGTGCACGAGGAACAGCCGCCGGGGCGCGCGCACCCGGCGGGCGCGGCGTACCCGGAGCCGGGGCCGCCGGGGGACCGGCGCCGTCGCGAGGAGCAGCCGCAGGGGCGCCCGCAGCCGGCCCGCGAGGGAGCGCAGCAGCCGGAACACCGCCCGCTCGCCGTACGCCAGCCACAGCCCGGCGAGCACCGCCGCCACCAGGTGCGCGGTGAGCATCCCGGCCGGTGACATACCGAGCATGTCGTGGCCGCCCGGCGCGCTCGCGGTCGGCACGGCAGCGGCGGTGTCCGTCATAGGGGCGGCGTGGTGCGCGTGGTGGGCGTGGGCCTCCGCGCCTCCGGTGACATGCCGCGCCGCCGGGAAAACCGGTCCGGCGGCGGGCCCGGCCATGACCCGCGCGGCGGCGGACGGCGACGGCCCCGCCGCCGGACCGCTTCCGCACGTCAGGTACACGGCACACTGCTGGGTCAGCGAGGTCCCGGCCGACACGGCCGGATGGACGGCGGACTGGACGAGGGAGAACCCCGCGTGGAGCGCGGCCTGGACGCCGACCGCCGCCCCGGTGACCGCGAGCAGCCCGCGTTCCCGCCCGGCGAGCGCCCAACCGGCCCCGGCCGTACCGCCGAACGCGGCGGCCATCGCCCACCAGGGCACCGCGGCACCCGACATGAGGATGTGACCGGTGGCCGCGAGCAGCACACAGACGGCTGCGAACATCGCAGCCCGTACGACTCGACAGCAGCGGCCCGGTGTCATGGGTGGCCCATCCTCGCACCAGCGTTCGGGTTCGCGCACGGGGTCCGTGCTATCGGTGTGGTTGCCGTGATTCCTCCGTACCCGTCCCGGAACGCCGCGCTCCGGTGTGGCGTGGAACACAGTGAACGCGGGGAACCCGACGGCCCTTTCGGCCGACCGACTCCCTGTCCCGCAACCGGGACCGCGTGAAGGGGAGTGGTTCGTGGGGGCGGGGCGCGAGTCCGCGGGAACGACGACGCCACCAGGGGAGGACGGCCGGGCGGGCAGCCGGGCGGAGCGGCGGCTCACCGCGCTGCTCACCTGCGCCATGGCGTTCTCGATGCTCCAGCTGTTCCTGATCGGAGCGCTCGGCCCGCGCCTGGTGGACGACTTGGGCCTGTCGCCCACGCTGCTGGGCCTGACCACGACGATCGGCTTCGGTACCGCCGCCGTGCTGTCCCCGGCGGGCGGGCGGATCGTCGACCGGATCGGCCCGCGGCGTTCCCTCGTCGCCCTGCTGGTCGTCTCCGCCGCGGCGCTCGCCCTCATCGGCGCGGCGCCCGGTGCCGGGATGCTGCTGGGCGCGGTCGCGCTCGGCGGGATTCCGCAGGCACTGGCCAATCCGGCGACCAACAAGGCCGTCCTGGCGGCGGTCGCGCCCGCGCGGCGCGGCGCCGTCACCGGGATGAAGCAGTCCGGCGTGCAACTCGGCGCCTTCGCAGCCGGGTTGCCCCTCGCCGCGCTCGCGGGCGGGCTCGGCTGGCGGGGCGCGGTGTGGACGGCGGCGGGCGTCGCGCTGGTGACCGCGCTCTGGGCGTCCCGCGCCCTGCCCCCCGACCCGACGGCCCCCGAATCCCCTGTACGTGAGGCGGTGCGGCCCGGCACCACGGCTTCAGCGGCCCCGGCAGCACTTACCACCCCTACCGCCCCCGCTGCTCATGCCGTTCCCGGGGGAGCCGTACCGGTGCCGGGCGGGCCTGTGGTGCCCCTCGCGGTGTTCTCGCTGTTCCTGGGTGCCGGGATCGCCTCGGTGAACACCTATCTCGCGCTGTTCGGGGCCCAGCGGCTGGGGCTGGCCCCGACCGCCGCCGGTGCCCTCGTCGCGGTGCTGGGTGCGACGGGGATCGTCGGCCGGGTGGGCTGGGCGAAGGCCGCGCGGCCCGGCCGCGCCGAGTGGCTGCCGGGCTGGCTCGCGACCGGCGCCGTGCCGGCCGCGCTGCTGCTGGCGGCGGCGGTCACCGCCGCGCCGCTGGTGTGGGCCGGTGCCGTCGCGGTCGGTGTGTTCGCGGTGTCCGCCAACGCCGTCACGATGGTGCTCGTCATGCAGCGGGCCGCGCCCGGCCGGGCGGGCCAGGACTCGGCGCTCGTCGCGGCGGGGTTCTTCGCCGGATTCGCCTGGGGCCCACCGCTGTTCGGAACCCTCGCGCAGGGCGACCGGTACGGCACCGGCTGGCTGCTCGTCGCTGCGGAGTTCGCGGTGGCGGGCGCGGTCGCCTTCCACTGGGCCGTCCGGGACCGCCGTACGCGTCAGCGCCGGGAGTCGGCCCCGTGACGGGCGGGGAGCGAGGCGCGGAGGGCGGGAGTACGGGCGCCGGGGCGTACCCGGGCGCGCGCGGAGCGGCGGACCCGGACGTGAGCACGGACATGTTCCCCGGGGCGGCGTCGGGCACCGACCCGGCCACAGGCGCGACCGCAGCCATCGACTCGGCCACAGCCACCGGCGCGGGCTGGGCCGATCGGGCGCTGGCCGATGTGGTCGAGCGGGTCGCCGTGACCCGCGCCCAGGTCGGCACCCGGTTCCCGCTGTACGCCGACCCGGGCGACGGCCGGTGGACGACGACCGGACGCGGCTCCTGGACGGGAGGGTTCTGGGCCGGACTGCTGTGGCTGCGGGCCGGGTTCACCGGTGACCGCGCCGACCGGGAGGCCGCCGCCGCGTGCACCGCCCGTCTCGCGCCCTGGACCGACGCGGACACCGCCACCCGTGGCCTGATCCTCTGGTACGGGACGGCACCGGCCGGGGACGACCCCGCTGCCGCCGCGCTCCGCGACCGGGCCGCCCGCGCGTGCCTGCACTCCTGGGAACCGGAGTTGGGAATTGTCCCCTGGGGAGACGCCTTCGGCGGCCCCCGCGAGCTGGCCCGGGTGGACGGCGTACCGGGAATGGTCCCGCTGCTGGCCGGAGCCGGAGCCGGAGCCGGAGCCGGAGCCGGAGCCGGAGCCGGAACGGTAGTTGGAACCGCGTCCGACGCCGCAGCCGGACTCCGACCCGCAGCCGACGCCGCAGCCGGACTCCGACCCGCAGCCGGACTCCGACCCGCAGCCGACGCCGCAGCCGGACTCCGACCCGCAGCCGACGCCGCAGCCGGACTCCGACCCGCAGCCGACGCCGCAGCCGGACTCCGACCCGCAGCCGACGCCGCAGCCGGACTCCGACCCGCAGCCGACGCCGAAGCCGGACCCGGACCCGGACCCGGACCCGATGGTGTCGCCGCAGCAGCGGCCCATCTGCACCGGCACCTCGAACTATGCCTGGGGAAAGGCTCGTTCAGGGACACGCCCCGGGACACGCCCCGGGACACGCCCCGGGACACGCCCCGGGACACGCCCCGGGACACGCCCCGGGACCCGGTCCGGGCCCCGTTCCGGCCCGCCTGGCGGCGCACCGCGACCGGCTGGCGGCCCTGCGAGGACCCCGGACCCGGCTGGAGCCGGGGTCCGGCCTGGCTGCTGCTGGCCGTCGCGGACGCCCTGCTGCGCCCGGAGGTCGCCGCCCGGGTGCCCGGCGATCTCACGGTGGCGGTCGAACGCCTCCTGACCGAAGGGGGCGTCCTGACCGGGCCGCTCGTCCCGTACGCCGATACGGACCGGCCGGACGGTCCCCTCGACACCTCGGCCGCCGCGATCACCGCCGTCGCCCTGCTGAAGCTCGCCCGGGTCCCCGGACCCCACGCGCGGACGTACGCGCGACGGGCCGGGGCGATCCTGGAACGGCTGGTGCGCGACCATCTGAGCGAACCGCGGCCGGGGCGCCCGGCGGGGATGCTGCTCGACGGGTGCTATGACGCCCCCCGGGGCCTGGCCGTCCGGCACGAACTGGTCTGGGGTGACTTCTTCCTGGCGCTCGCGCTGGCCGCGCTCACGGGCGCGGCCGACCTCACCCAGGTGTAGCGACACCAGCCGGGTCCCGGGACACCTCGCTCGCGCGCCGCCGACCCCACCCGGGCCCGGGACCTTACCCGGCCGCCGACCCCGGCCCCCAGCGCAGCGTCCCATCCGGGTGCGGGGACCCCATCCGCGTGCAGCGGAGCCGGTCCGCTGCGCGGCCTCGCCCGAGTACGGTCCGGCCGGACCTCACCCCGGCCCGGCCGCACCGGTCCCGTACCCCCGCAGCACCCGGCGGGCCACCGACGTGATGTGCAGCTCGTCCGGCCCGTCGAGGACCCGGGCCGCCCGCCCGGTGCGGAACAGCGCGGGCAGCGGGGTGTCCGGGCCCAGTCCGGCCGCGCCGTGGATCTGGATCGCGGAGTCCGTGACCCGCTGGAGCATCCGCGCGGCGGCCACCTTGGCGAGCCCCACCTCCGTACGGGCGTCCCGACCCGCGTCGATCAGCGCCACCGCCTCATGGACCAGCGGCCGGGTGGTGCGCAGCGCGAGGAGCGCGTCGAACACATGCTGCTGCACCAACTGGTGATCCCCGAGGGGCCCTTGCGAACCGGCCCGGGTGGCCGCCCGGTGGCACAGCAGATCGAACGCGCGCTGAGCCTGGCCCAGCCAGCGCAGGCACCGCAGGACCCGGCCGAGCTGAAGGCGTTCCCCCACGACTGCGAGTGCCGCGCCCGGTTCGCCGAGCAGCTGGTCCCCCGGCACCTCGACCCGGTCCAGGGCGATCTCGTACTGGCCCGAGGCGCCGAACACCGGCAGCTCGCGGACGACCCGGAAGCCCGGTGAGCGGGTCGGCACCAGCAGCAGGGACAGTCCCGCCCGGTCGCCGGGCGCACCGCCCGTACGGGCGAGGACGGTGACGAGACCGGCGTCCGCGGCCCCGGAGGTGAACCACTTGCGGCCGGTGACCAGCCAGCCGCCGCCCGCCAGCCGTTCGGCCCGGGTGGCGGTGAGGGTCGGATCGGTGCCCGGGACATCCGGTTCCGTCATCGCGAAACAGCTCCGGGTCCGCCCGGCGACCAGGTCCCGCAGATGCTCCGCGCGGACCCGGGGCCCCGTGTGACGGCTCAGCATGGTGACATCGAGCAGGGGAGCGGAGCCCAGCGCGGCGGGTCCGTGGTCGCTGGCGCCCTCCGCCTCGGCCAGCGCCGCGTACGCGCGCAGCGGCAGACCACCACCGCCCAGTTCCCGGGGCAGCGGCAGCGCCCACAGGCCCTCGGCGCGGGCCCGGTCCCGCAACCCGCCGAGCGCGGCGGCCGCGGCGGGTCCGCCCGCGTCCAGCACCGGCTCGCACGGCATCACCTCCGCCGTCACGAACCGTGCCACCCGCTCCCGCAAGTCATCTTCCACCACGGGAGGTTGCTCTCCCGTACCGCTCCGCGCGGAACCGTCCCCGCCACCCCGGCCCGTGTCCACCACTGTTCGCCTCCACCTCACGGGAACCCAGGGGAACGCCTGTCCGACTCCCTGCCCGTGGAACTGGTCGGGCGCGGACGCTCCCGGGTTCCCGCCGCCCCGAACGAACCCGGGCGGGGACGGCCACCGCCCCCGCCACGACGAGGAGAGGGAAAGGTGCCACCAGAACCCACCAGGACCGTCCGGCCGCTCGACGCGCTGCGCTTCGACGCCTGCGGACCGCCCCCGATCATGGACGTCGTCACCGAGCGGCTGCGGCTGCTCGGCGCGCGCACCGGCACCAACGGCCCGAGGGACCCGGGCGACGGGCGCGCCACCCTCGCGGGCGCCGGATTCGCACCCGTCCACGCGGTCACCGGCTGGTCCGCCGGGCCCGCCTCCGGACTCACCGACGAGGCCACCGTGCAGGCGGCCACCGGCGTCATGGCCGTGCACGGCCGCCGCGACGGACGGCCGCGCGGCCTCGCCGTCGACTGGGCGGCCACCACCACCGCCGTCCTCACCGTCCAGGGACTGCTCGCCACCCTGGTCGGCCAGGCCCGGGGCGCCGCCCCCGCCACCGTCACCACCAGCGCCGACCGGGCCGCGCTGCTCACCGTCTCCCAGTACCTCGCCGCCGCCGGCGCGGACGAGGGCGAGGCCGCCGAAGTCGGCCCCGGCGGACCGCCCTTCACCTCGTCCGACGGCCTGCTCTTCGAACTGGAGACCCTCGACCCGGCCGCCTGGGCCGGATTCTGGCGCGTCCTGGAAGCCCCCGACGACGCGATCCGCGCGGGCTGGCGGCCCTTCCAGTTCCGCTACGCCACCGCCTGCGCCCCCTTCCCCGAGGCCCTGCACACCACGACCCGGGCCCACCCCCTGGCACGGGTCAAGGAAGCCGCCGACCGCTCCGGCGCCGAGGTCTGCGTCCTGCGGACCCCCGCCGAACGGGCCGCCGAGCACGACGGCGCCGCCCCCTGGTCGCTGCGCCTCCTGGCCCCCGGCACCCGCCCGCTGCCCGCCACCGCCTCCGCGTCCCGCCCGCTGGCCGGACTCACCGTCCTGGAGGCCGGGCGCCGTATCCAGGCACCCCTGGCCGCCCATCTGCTGGGCCTGCTGGGCGCCGATGTGATCCGCGTCGAACCGCCCGGCGGCGACCCGCTGCGCGGTATGCCGCCCACCTGCTCCGGCGTCTCCGCCCGCTGGCTCGCCCTCAACCGGGGCAAGAAGGCCGTGGAGATCGACATCAAGTCCGACCGGGACCGCCGCACACTGCGCGCGATGACGGCCCAGGCCGATGTCTTCCTGCACAACTGGGCCCCGGGCAAGGCCGCCGCGCTCGGCCTCGACCACCCCGATCTCACCGCCGCGAACCCCGGCCTCGTCTACGCCTACACCAGCGGCTGGGCCGACCGCCTCCACGACGCCCCCATGGGCACCGACTTCATGGTCCAGGCCCGCACCGGCGTCGGCGCCGCCGTACGGCCCGCCGACGAGCCACCGGCACCCTCGCTGATGACCCTGCTCGACGTGCTCGGCGCGCTGCACGGCACCGAAGCGGTCCTCGCCGGACTCCTGCTGCGGCTGCGCACCGGACACGGCGTCCGCGCCGACTCGTCCCTGCTCGGCGCCGCCGACACCCTCACCGCCCCCGCCCTGCGGCGCGCGGGCCGCGGCGCCGACCCCCGGCCGCCCGCCGGGTTCCGCCGACCGCTGCGCACCGCCGACGGCTGGATCGCCCCCGCCGACACCTGCGCCGCCGAGGCCGCCCGCCACGACCTGGACGGCCTGTCCACCACGGACGCCCTCACCCGGCTGCGCGGGCGCGGACTGACCGCCACCCCCGTCACCACCGACCTCGCCCGGCTGCGCGACGACCCCCGCTTCCCCGGCGCGATCACCCATGACGCGCACGGCGCCCCCGCCGTTCCCGACCCCTGGAGCCTCGGATGACCGTCACCCTGCACGACCTGCTGCCCGCCGCGCTGCGCCGTTCCTGGGTCCTGGACGGCACCTGCCCCGGCCTCGACCTGTACAGCCTGTTCCGGGCCCGGCAGATCGCGGACCTCCACCGCACCGCCGTCATCGACGCCAAGGGCAAGCTCTGCTACACCGCCCTGGACCGCAAGGTGCGATGTCTCGCCACCGGACTCAGATCCCTCGGCATCGCCCCGGGGGACATCGTGGGCGTCCAGCTCCCCAACAACCGCAACGCCGTCATCGCGGACCTGGCCCTCGCCGCGCTCGGCGCGGTCGCCCTGCCCTTCCCCGTCGGCCGCGGCACCCGGGAGGCGGAGAGTCTGCTGCGGCGCGCCGAGGCCGTCGCCGTCATCGCCGCGACCGAGCACCGGGGCGCCCGGCACGCCGACGACCTGCGCGATCTGCTCCCCGCCCTGCCCGCGCTGCGGCACGTCGTCGCCGCCGGACCGGGTACGGCACCCGACGGCACGGTCCCCTTCGCCGCGCTGCTGCGGTCCGACGCCGACGGATTCGTCCCCGCCCGGCCCGACCCGGACGGTCCGGCCCGCATCCTGGTGTCGTCCGGCTCCGAGGCCGAGCCGAAGATGGTCGCCTACTCCCACAACGCCCTCGCGGGCGGCCGGGGCAACTTCCTCGCCTCGCTGACACCCGACGGGACCGCGCCGCGCTGTCTGTTCCTGGTGCCGTTGGCCTCCGCCTTCGGGTCCAACGGCACATCGGTCACCCTGGCCCGGCACGGCGGCACACTCGTCCTGCTCGACCACTTCACCCCCGAGGCCGCCCTGGCGGCCGTCCGCGAGCACGCACCCACCCATGTCCTCGGGGTGCCGACGATGGTGCGGATGATGCTCGACCGGCTCGACGGCGACGGCACCGCGCTGCCCGCCCCGACCGCCCTGGTCCTCGGCGGTTCCGCGCTGGACGAGCGGACCGCGCGGGACGCCGCGCACGCCTTCGGCTGCCCCGTCGTCAACCTCTACGGCTCGGCCGACGGCGTCAACTGCCACACCGGCCTGGCGACCGAGGACGGCACCCCGCCCATGTCCGGCCCGGGAGTCGTCGCCGGACGCCCGGACCCCCGCGTCACCGACATCCGTATCGCCGACACCGGCACCCATGAACCACTGCCCGAGGGAACCGTCGGCGAGATCGTCGCCCGCGGCCCGATGACCCCGCTCTGCTACGTCGCCTCCCCGGACCTCGACGCCCGCTACCGCACCCCCGACGGCTGGGTCCGCACCGGTGACCTCGGCTTCCTCGACCCGGACGGCGTCCTCCATGTCGTCGGACGGCTCAAGGACATCGTCATCCGGGGCGGCGCCAACATCAGCCCCGCCGAGGTCGAACGCGAACTCGCTGCCCATCCGCTCGTCCGTGACGTGGTGTGCGTCGGCGTCCCGGACCCGGTCACCGGCGAGCGGCTCGCCGCCTGTGTGGTCGCCCGGGGCGAACACCCCCCGAGTCTGGCCGAGTTGTGCGCGCATCTTGAGCTGCGCGGCCTGGAACGGCGGAAGTTCCCCGAGCGGCTGCTGCTGGTCGGCGAACTTCCGCTGACCCCGGCGGGCAAGCCCGACCGGGCGGCCCTGCGGGAACATATCGCCGCGTCCCCGGCCCCGGACACCGGCGCCGTACGGCAGACCGACGACGGCAAAGCCCCCCTCGTCGCCACCGGTTGAGTCCTCACCCGACCGGTTGAGTCTCCTCGCCACCGGTCGAACGAGAGGCCCGGCGGCGCGCGCACGCCGACCGGGCCCCGGCCCCGGCCCCGGCCCCGGCCCCGGCCCCGGACTCGGACCGGGCCACGGACCGGACCCCCGCGGATCAGCCCGCGCCGAGCGCCTTCCTCAGCTCAGCCGCCGCGTCCCGGTAGACCGCCAGCAGATCGAGGTCGTCCCCCGGATAGTTGGCGATCGTCACCTGCCGGGCACCGGAGTCGGGCAGGACGGCACCCGTCGCCATATGGGCGTTGTCCACCACCAGGGCTGGCTTCTCGGCGGAGAGGTCCGCGAGCTGTCCCGGGGTCACCGCCTCGGGCCCGTAGGTGCCGACCGTGGTGGCACCCGCCAGCCCCGTGGCCCAGGTGGTGAAGACCTGACTGACGGCGGTCGGGGCCTTGCCGCCCGCCCACAGCGCCCGCAGCTCCTTGCCGAGCCTGTCGTACTCCGTACCGATCGCGGCCTTCCCCTTCGCGGCACGGTCCTCGGTGCCGAACAGCTTGCCGAGCCGGGTGATCTCGGCGCCCGCCCGGCCGGGGTCGTTGTCGAGCTTCACCTCGACCAGCTCCGCGTCGGAACCCGCCGCCTCCTTGATCTTCTCGGCGTACGGCTCGAACGGCGCGTACAGCACGAAGTCGGCCTTCGCGACGGCCGCCAGGTCGGACGGCTTCGGATCGTAGTCCGGGGCGTGGTGCACCGACTGCGGGACGATGACCTTGATGTCCTCGGCCCCCGCCGCCTTCGCGAAGGCACCCTCCCAGGTGGTCGTCACGACCACCCGGGGCTGCCCGTCGTGCTGGTGCCCGCCGTCCCCGGAGGCGGTGGCGGTGCCACTGTCGCCGCAGCCGGTGAGCAGGGCCAGGGTCAGCGCCGTGCTCAGCGCGAGGAGGGAAGACGTACGGACGCGGGTGCGCGCCATGAGCTGGTTCTCCGTTCGGGTAGGAAATGCACGGCGAGGACGACCGCCCCGGCCGTCAGGACGAGGACCGGGCCGGGCGGCCAGTCCAGCCACAGGGCCAGCAGGAACCCCGTGAGGTTGACGGCGATCCCGATGCCGACGGCCCACAGGGTGATCGACGTCAGCGAGCTGCCCAGCCGGCGGGCCGCGAGCGCGGGCAGCAGGGTCAGGGCGTCGACGAGGAGGGCGCCGGTCAGCTTGATCGCCCCGGCCACCGCGACCGCGACCAACACCAGCAGGACCGTGGTCAGCGCCCTGACCGGTACCCCGGAGCACTGCGCCAGCTCCCGGTCGTACAGCAGCAGTCCGATGTCCCGGCGCCGCCACCAGAAGAGGCCCGGTACGACGACGGCGAGCGCGCCGAGCACCACCAGGTCCATGCCGCCCACCGACAGGATCGACCCCCACAGCAGGGCGAAGGCACCGGACGCGTTCACCCCCGACACGGCGAGCAGCAGCAGCGCGGCGGCGATGGCGAGGCTCATCAGCAGCCCCATCGCTCCCGAAAGTCCGTCGGGCGTACGGGCCAGGGGCGCGATGCCCGCGCCGGACAGGGCACAGGCCACCAGCGCGCACAGCATCGGGTCGAGACCGGTGATCAGCCCGACGGCGACCCCCAGCAGCGCCACATGCATCATCGCGAACCGGACCGGCATGATGTCCAGCCCGACGATGATCACCCCGATCACCGGGAGCCCGATCGCGGCCAGCAGCAGCGCGGCCCCGGCCCGCTGCACGGGCAGCAGCTCCAGCAGGGCGCCGACATCGGTGGTGGCGAGGTTCACCGGACCTCCCGCAGCCGCCCGGCGGCCATCTCCAGCACCCGGTCGCAGCGTCGCGCCATCGCCCGGTCGTGGGTCACCACGACCAGGGTCACCGGCAGGGAGGTGAGGGCGTCCGCCGCTTCCTCCTGCCCGTCGAAGTCGAGGGCGGCGGTGGGCTCGTCGGCCAGCAGCACCCCGGCCCCGGCGGCGACACAGCCGACCGCCCGCGCCAGATACATCCGCTGCAACTGCCCGCCCGAGAGGGTGTGCAGGGGGCGCTCGGTCAGTGCTCCCACCCCGAGCCGGTCCGCCGCCTCATGCGCCTCGCGGGGCGCGGTACCGCTGGCCAGCAGTTCGGACCCGAGCATCGGGAACCGTCCGGCCGCCGGTTTCTGCGGTATCCACGCACACGCGCGCCGCCGCCAGGCCCAGTCGGCCGCCGAACCGGTGCCCCGGCCGCCGACCAGGATCGAGCCCCGCGCCTGCGGATGGAGCCCGAGCACCGCCCGCAGCAAGGTGGTCTTGCCCGATCCGTTGGTACCCGTCAGCGCCACCCGCTCACCGGCGGCGATCTCCAGATCGACATCGGCGACCGCCTCCACCCGGCCGTGCCGGCACACCAACTCCTTGACGCACATGTCCAGTCCGCCCATCCCACATCCCTCGTTCCGCCGCGGCAGGGTGGGCCCGACGGGCGTTCGCCCTCCCACGCCGCAGTAGTCGGATCACGGGCCCGCCGGGTTCCCCACCCGGCCGGGGATTCCTGTCGGGGGCGGGGCGGGGCGGGGCGGTTGCGCTGGCGTGCCGTGTGCGCGGTGCCGTGGTTGCGGTGGCGGGACGACACGAGCGGACCGCGACAGGACGCCTGTCACGATCCGCTCGGGGACTCGGGGACTCGGGGACTCGGGGACCGAGGTACGGGAGGACGCGCGAAGGTGGCCGCGGGGCGGGGTCAGGCCTGGGGCCCCCGGCCGACCTCACGGACGACCGTGTACGTGGGCACGCCGGTCATCCGGGGTTCGGCCGTGCCGGAGAGGCCCGCCAGAGCCGCCCCGATCGCGGCCATCCGCCCCTCCGTGTCGGACGTCTCCACGAAGTTGCGGTAGTCCGCCTCGGTTTCCCAGTGCACGATGTTGTAGACCCGGGTGCCGTCCGTACTGACGTGGAACCGGGCGGAACGGTACCCGGGGTAGAAGCGCACCCACCGCTCCTGCACCTCGGCGAAGGCGTTCACGAGCTCGGTCTGGGTGGCGGGGCCGTCGACGGTGTGGTCGATGATCGAGTAGAAGCCGGTGTCGGTGGACGGCATGACTGCTCCTGGGGTGCGGGGTCGGGTCTTTCCCGTCCTCCGATGTCCCGAATCCTGTCCCCTCAAGCGAACTTGAGGTCAAGCCGTCCTCTCACCGCACCTCCTTCACCCGAGGAAGGACAGCACCTCGCGCTCGAAGCGCCGCCCGGCCTCCAGATGCGGAAGATGGCCGACACCGCGCAGCTCCACCAGCCGGGCGCCCGGGACCGCCGCGGCGGCCAGCCTGCCGAGGACAGGGAAGTTGCCGAGCTTCGCCCGGTTCTCGGGGGTCGCGTACGACTTGCCGACCGCGGCCCGGTCCTCCTGGCCGATCACCAGCAGCACCGGCAGCCGCAGCGACGGCAGATCCTGGACCACCGGCTGGTGGTACGCCATCTGATAGGTCCGCGCCGAGGCGAGCGCCCAGCGCGGGTATTCCGCGCTGAGCGTGATCCGGTGCCGCAGCTCCACGTTCCGCTCGTAGGCCCGCCGCCAGGTCACCACGTACGAGCGGTAGAACGCCCGTATCCCCGCGAGGGAGGTGTTGGCGAGCTCGTCGGCGAACAGCCGCTCGGTGGTGTGCGCGGGCACCAGCTCCCGGTAGTCCTCCAGGCCCACCGGGTTCGCCAGCACCAATCGCCGCGTCCGTGCGGGGTGTTCCAGGGCGAACCGGACCCCGAGCATGCCGCCCATCGAATGGCCCACCACGTCCACGACCGGGACGCCGAGGTGGTCCAGCAGCGCCACGGTGTTCCCCGCGAGCAGCCCGAAGCCGTAGTCGAGGGCGGGCTTGGACGAGCGTCCGAAACCGATCTGGTCCGGTACGACGACCCGGTGGCCCGCGGCGGCGAGTGCCCGCGCGGTGGGGGTCCAGGAACCGCCGTCGAAGTTCTTGCCGTGCAGCAGCAGGACGGTGCGGCCGGACACCGGCGCCGACGGGGCGATGTCGAGATAGGCCATGTCGACCGTCTCGCCCTGGTTGACCATCCGCAGGAAGCGCACCGGGAACGCGCTCCGGTAGCCCTCCATCGCGATGCCCAGCGGTACGTCGTACACCGGCTCGGCCGGAGCGCCTGCCGCCCCGGCCGCGCTCGCCGGTACGGCGCCCGCCCCCGTACCCGCCACCGCGACCGTACCCGCGCCCGCGGTCAGAAAGATCCGGCGTGTCGTCACACGTCCCCCTAGGAAGTCGCCCATCCGTACCCGTAGCGTGCCCCAACCCTCCCCAAGATCAAAGGAGTCGGGCGGAACCGGGCCAGGTCGAACGGCCGCGGCATCCGTGGCCGCGCGCTCGCTGGCCGCCGCGAAGGTTAGGGGGCGTGGCCGGACGGGCAAGGGCACGTCAATTCGGCGGCGGGGCCGTCGGTGGGAGACGGGGGGACCGATGGGCGTGGTGCGTGCGACGGTGACGCGGGTGGCCACCTGGACGGCCGGGACGCTGGTGCTGTGTCTGCTGGCGGTCTGGATCTGGTGGCGGGAGAGCGGTACCGCGGCCCGCTGGCGCTTCGAGGACTCCATGAAGTCCTTCTGCGGCGGACTGCTGGCGTACGAGAGGAGCCAGTTGTTCGAGGGCCTGCACACGTCCGTACCGCTGCGCGAGGACCGCACCGAGGGCCGCGACGCGTATGTGTGCCTGCTGGGCGAGCGGTTGACGGTGGTACGGGTGACACTGCTGCGGCCCGGTGCCCGCACCACCGGGACGGGACGGCGTCTCCTCCCGTCCTTCGACGGCCCCTGGCACCCCGCCCCGCTGCCCGGGGGCTGGCGGGGCGCGGCCGACGGCCGCACGATCCGGCTGCTGCTCCCCTGCCGGGACGACGGCAACGCCGTCTCGGTCATGGTCGAGGGGTACACCGGGCGTGAGGACCACGCTCCCGTGGACCGGGAGAGCCGGACGAGCTCCTGGCGCGGCGAGGACGTGTTCTGGGCCCGGTTCGGCACGGCCACGGCCACCAAGGCCGCGCGCCGCTGGGGCTGCGAGGCGACCGGCGGTGCGCCGCTGCGGAAACTGCCCTATGTGCACGGGACACGGCTGGCCACACACGCCCAGAGCACCTGCGCCGGGCTGCCTCTCGCCCGGGACGAACGCCTGGACCTGGTCCGGGAGACGCCCGTCGGCAGGGGCGCCCTGTACGAGCGCTGCGATGTCTGGGCGTCGGCCCACTTCGACACGCCCTATGTCTTCACCGCCCACTTCGACCTGTACGCGCGGCAGGAACGCGACGACGTCAGGCTGCCGTACCGGCGTTCCGACGCGGGCGCCGAGCGCAACATCCGCTGGGCGAGCGCGACATGCCCGGGTGACAGCGAGCGCGCCCTGTTCATCGGCGCCGTCCCGCCCGACGCGGGCGCCGCGCGTCCGCCGGGGTCCAAGGGCGGGGAGAGCTTCGGCGGACCCGCGTTCCGCGCGTACGCCGAGCGGGCGGCGGCCCGGCACCGGTGCTGGGACCTGCGGCTGCCGTCGGGGTGATCCGGTCGGGCGTCCCCCGTCCGGTGCGGGTACGCGTGGGGTGCGCGGTCCCCCGTACCCCTCACCGCGCCAGCGGCTGTGGGACTCCCGTGCGGGGCCCTCAGCGGCCCCGCACGGGAGCCGGTCAGCGGGCGGCCAGGGCGCGCGCGGCGCGGATGAGGGCCGCGTTGTCCGGGGCGTCCGTGCCGTCGGGGAGGTCCGTCCCGTCCTCGAAGCCGACCCGGGTCTCATGGCCGTCCTCGATGGCCGCCCGTACCAGGGGCCAGACGGTCGGGCCGTCGCCGTGGTAGAGGATCGGGCAGGTCACCCCGGCCTCCTGGATGCGCGCGGCCATCGCGCGGGCCGCCGCGACGGCCTCCTGCGGGTCCTCCTCCAGCGGCTCGATCAGGATCCGGACGTTGTCGTGCAGGGTGGGTGACGCCAGCAGCCGGGGGACGTCGTCCATCGTCCACACCGCGCTCTCCAGGACCATGCCGCGCTCGACGACCAGTTCCGCGGTCCGCGCCGCGTCCTCCTCGCTGAACGCGACGGACGCGAAGTCGGGCAGCGTCTCCCACGACTTGACGAGCTCGTAGCGCTCCTCGGGACCCGAGCAGGTCCACAGACCCGTCGTGGTGCCGACGACGGCGTCCGGGGCGACCGCGCGGATCGCGGACAGCACCTCGGCGAGGGCGTCCGGGCGGATCGTCTGGCCGCCGTCCGGGGTGCGGACATGGAAGTGGACGACGTCCGCGCCGGCCGCGAGCACGGCGACGGTGTCGGCGGCGATCTGCGCGGCGGTGACCGGGACGGTGGGCCGCTCGTCTCGCGAACGCCCGCCGTTGACGGCGGCTTTGAGGAGCACGATGGTCCTTTCGGGGGGTGGATGTGGTGCGGGGCGCACCCGGTGGGGAGTGATGCCCCGGCGTCCGGGACCGGCCGCCGGGGGGAACGCGGGAGGTCAGCCCAGCCGCTGAAGCGTCTCCGTGGCGCCGGTCAGCGAGCCCAGCGGCTTGCCCTGCCACAGCTGCGCGACAAGGGCGGGTTCCTCCGCGTCGTCGTCGAGGGCCTCCTCCACGACGGCCGCGAGCCGGACGGCGGACGCGATGACCACGCCGTTGGCGTCACCGAGGACGATGTCGCCGGCCTGCACCGGGACACCGCCGCAGACGACCGGCGCGCACAGCGAACCGTCCGCGATGCCGTGCAGTTTGGTGGTCAGCGCGGTGCGTCCGTACGCGTAGACGGGCAGCGCGAGCGCGCGCAGCGCGTCGATGTCGGTGCACAGGCCGTCCACGACGACGCCCGCCGCGCCACGGGACGCGAGCGCGTTGACGACGACCTCGCCCAGCGGCGCGTGCCGGCGGTCGCCGCCGCAGTCGACCACCACCACGTCACCGGGCCCGACCAGCCCGGCGGCGTGATGCAGCATCGTGGAGTCGGTGGCGGTGATGCGTACGGTGACGGCCCGGCCGACGATCCGGTCGGTCCCCGCCTGACGTTGGAGCAGCGGGTCGCAGAAGCCCTCCTCCAGATAGTGGCCGAGGGTCGGGAAGTCCACCCTCCGCAGCTTCTCGACGAGTTCCCCGTCGAGGGGGGCGGGCAGTTCACGCAGGTCGAGCGGCATGACGGGGGTCACCTCGGTCCGATGATGATGCGGCGGTTGCGGAGCACGGGAAGGACCGTGCGGGCCCGGTCGATCCGGTCCTTGTCGGCGTCGACGACGAGCATCGAGCGCTCCTCCTCGCCGAGGGCGGCCCGGACCACACCGAGCGGGTCGACGGCCATGCTCATCCCGATGCAGTCGGGTGTGGTCAGCGAGGACGCCACCACCCAGCAGGTGTTCTCGATGGCCCGGGTGCGCACCAGCGTCGCCCAGTGGTCCTCCTTGAGGGGACCCTTGACCCAGGCGGCCGAGACCGCCAGCAGATCCGCGCCCATCTCCACCAGCGACCGGGTGAACTCCGGGAAGCGCACGTCGTAGCAGTTCACCAGGCCGACGTTGAAGTCGCCGATGCGGACCACGACGGGGCCGGTGTCGCCGCGCTGGACCTTGCGGGACTCCTTGTAGTTGAAGGCGTCGTACAGATGCATCTTGCGGTAGAGGCCGAGCACCTCACCGCTCGCGTCCACGGCGGCCATGGTGTTGTACGGCAGGGCCTCGCCGCTGTCCTCGAAACCGGCGGCGATCACCGCGATGCCGTGGGTGGTGGCGATCCGGGCGAGCCCTTCGAGGAACGCGGGCCAGTGCTTCTCGGCGAGTTCACGGAGCGGGACCTCCTCGGACTCGTCGGCGTCCGAGGGGACCATCGACTCCTCGGGGAAGACGACGAGTTCGGCGCCCGCCGCGGCGGCGTCCCGGGCCATCTCCTCGATGACCGCGAGATTGGCCGCCGCGTCGGCGGTGGGGGCGAACTGGGCTGCGGCGACCTTCACGGTCGTATCTCCTTGCTGGCGTGGGACGGGGCGGGTGCGGGCGGCCTGGGCGCGCTCATTCGGCCAGCACCCGGGAGTGCCGGGGGTGCCATCCGACGACGACCTGTTCACCGATCCGCAGACCGCTCACATCCGTCCCGCGGGCCTCGGCGACGAAGTCGCCGCCGTGTGCGAGGGCGAGGTGGTAGCGGGTGGCGTTGCCGAGGTACACGATCTGCTGGAGGGTGGCGTCCGCGCGGACCGGGCAGTCCTGGAGCGGTTCGCCGGCGCGGGCGAGCCGGACGTTCTCCGGGCGGACGGCCAGATGGACGGGGGTGCCGTCGGGGTGGCCGTGCCCGTCGGGGACCGCGATGTTCCCGAGCCCGTCGACCCCGAGCCGTCCGCCGCCGAGGGTGCCGGTCAGGAAGTTGGAGGTGCCGATGAAGTTCGCGACGAAGCGGGTCGCGGGCCGCTCGTAGATCGCCTCGGGGGTGTCGACCTGGAGCACCCGGCCGCCGTCCATGACCGCGATCCGGTCGGACATGGTCAGCGCCTCCTCCTGGTCATGGGTGACGGTGACGAAGGTGACGCCGACCTCGCGCTGGATCTTCTTCAGCTCCAGCTGCATCTCGGCCCGCAGCTTCTGGTCGAGCGCGCCGAGCGGCTCGTCCAGCAGCAGCAGCGAGGGACGGCCGATCAGGGCCCGCGCGATGGCGACGCGCTGGCGCTGGCCGCCGGAGAGCCGGCCGATGGTCCGGTCCCCGTACCCGTCGAGCCGGACGAGCGCGAGCGCCTCCCGTACGGCCTGCGCTATCTCGGCCTTGGGCCGGGACTTGCGGACCTTCAGCTCGAAGGCGACGTTCTCACTGACGTCGAGGTGCGGGAACAGCGCGTAGCTCTGGAAGAGCATGTTGAGGTCGCGCTTGTGCGGCGGTACGCCCGTGCAGTCGGCCCCGTCGAGTTCGACGGTGCCCTCGCTGGGCGTCTCGAAGCCGGTGATCATCCGCATCAGGGTCGTCTTGCCGCAGCCCGACGGGCCGAGGATCGAGAAGAACTCGCCCGTCCGGATGTCGAGGGTCACGTCGATGACGGCCGGGGTGCCGCCGAATGTCTTGCCGACCCCGGTCAGCCGCACCGCGGGCGCGGTGGCCTGGGCGGGGGAGCGGGGGTCCTTCAGGGTGGCTGTCATGTCAGGACGCCTTCACCTTGGTCCAGCCCTGCTGGAAGTGCTTCATCGCGGTGCCCGGGTCGAGCAGGAAGTCCGCGTTCTTGATGGCCTCGTCGCTCGCGTAGACGGCCGGGTTGTCCAGCGCCTTCTTGTCCTTGATGAACTCACGGGCCTTGGCGTTGGTGCTGGCGCTGCCGCCGTCGTCGGTGGCCATGGCCGCGATCTCGGGACGCAGCGTGAAGTTGATGAACTCGTAGGCCGCGTCCGTGTTCTTCGCGCCCTTCGGGATGGACAGCCCGTCCGTCCAGATCGAGCCGCCCTCCTCGGGGATGACGTAGTGGACGTTCTCGTTGGCGGCGACGACCTTCGCCATCGCCGTGCCGCTCCACGCCTGGGCCGCGCACGCCTGCCCGGTGGACAGCAACTGCGGGTAGTTGGTGGAGTTGTAGCCCGCGAGGATGTCCTTCTGGTCCTCCAGCGCCTCGGTGGCCGCCTTGATCTCGCCCTCGTCGGTGCTGGTGGCGCGGGCGCCGGTGACCTGGAGACCGGCGATGTAGGCCGCCAGCATGTTGTCCAGCATGTAGACCTTGCCCTGGTACTTCTTGTCGAACAGGGTCTTCCAGCTGGTCGCCGAGTCCACGCACTTGTCGTTGTACGCGAAGCCCGTCGTGCCCCAGATCCACGGGACGCTGTACTTGTTGCCCTTGTCGTACGACGGGTCGCGGAACTTCTCCGCGAGGTTGTCCATGCCCTTGATCCGCGCGTGGTCGAGCGGCTGGATCAGCTTCTGCCCGATGAGCTGCTGCACGGTGTACTGGCTGGGCTCCACCAGGTCGTAGCCCGCCGAACCGGAGCTGAGCTTGGCGGTCATGGTCTCGTTGCTGTCGAACGTGTCGAGGGTGACCTTGATACCCGTCTCCGCCTCGAACTTCTTCACCACCGACTCGGGGATCTCCCCGGCCCAGGCGTAGATGTTCAGCTTCTTCCCGCCGCCGGAGCCGGAGTCGGACCCCGAGCCGCCGCAACTGGTGACGACGAGCGCGGTGACGGTGGCGACGGAGGCGGCGAGGACGGTTCTGGGGACTCTTCTCGTACGCATGAGGGTGTGCCTTTCGCGAAATGAGGAAGCCGGGGAGGGGAGCGGGCCGGGTGGTGCGGGTCCTGGGAAGGGGCCGGAAGGCCGTGGTGCCGTGGTGCCGGAGAACGGCGACGGGGGCGGGGCGCCGGGGGAGCTAGCCGCGCTTTCCGCCGAGCAGCACCTGGCGCATCTGGCGCAGGCCCACACCGAGGATGATCAGCAGCGTGAACAGCACGAGCAGCGTGCCCAGCGCGTTGATCTCGGGCGTCAGACCGCCCTTGAGCATCGAGTAGACCCGCAGCGGCAGGGTGGTGGAGCCGATGCCGTTGGTGAACGTCGACATCACGATGTTGCCGAACGAGATGGTGAAGCAGAGCAGCCACGCGGCGAGCAGCGGCTGGCGCAGCAGCGGCAGCGTCACCCGCCGGAACGCCTGCCAGGGGTTGCAGCCGAGGTCGGTCGCGGCCTCCCCGAGCGAGGAGTCCAGCGCGTTGTACGCGCCGAGGACGATGAGCGACGCGTACGGCAGCGTCACCACCAGATGGCCGAGGACCAGGGTCGTCATCCCGAGGTCCGCGCCCATCGCGCCGAAGACCGAGAGCAGGGCCACGCCCAGCACGATCTCCGGGATGATCAGCGGCAGGAACAGTCCGCCGGAGAACACGGTCTTCCAGCGTCTGGCCAGCCGGGCCATGCCCATCGCGGAGAGCAGCCCGCACACGGTGGCGAGGGTCGCGGAGATCAGGGCGACCTCCGCGCTGACCCGCAGCGCGGCCAGCAGCTCGGTGTTGTCGGCGAGCGTCCCGTACCAGCGGGTGGAGAACCCGGCCCACTTGTACGTGACCTCGGAGTCGTTGAACGACAGCACCACCACGACGACGATCGGGATGTAGAGGAAGGCGATGACACCCCGGGCCAGCCAGGCCGTCACGGTGTCGAGGGCGTGCTTCATGCCGTCTTCCTCCTCAGCCGCCGGGCGGCCAGTCCGAACACCGCCATCGAGGCCACCATCAGCACCAGCAGGACCACGGAGGCCGCAGCGCCCATCGGCTGGTTTCGGAACTCGGTGTACAGGGTGACGATCAGGTTGCCGACCAGCTGGTCACGTCCGCCGCCGAGGAGTACGGGGATGACGAAGACACCGAGGGTCGGGATGAAGGTGAGGAGCGCCGCGGCGAGCATCCCCGGCCGGGCGATCGGCAGCAGTACCCGGGTGTGCACCCGCCACCAGCCGCAGCCGAGGTCACGCGCGGCCTCGCCCAGCGAGTTGTCCACCCCGCGCAGCGACGCGTAGATCGGGAAGATCGCCGTCGGCAGGAACGCGTACACCAGTCCGATGAACGAGGCCCCCTGGCTCGGTATCCACTGGGTGGGTCCGTCGGTGAAGCCGATGGCATCGGTGAGGCTGTTGACCGGGCCGCCGGGGCTGAGCAGATTGATCCACGCGAACGTCCGGACCAGGAAGTCCGTCCAGAACGGCACGATGATCAGCAGCAGGAGCAGCATCTGGCGCTGCTGGGACCGGCCGGCCAGGTAGTACGACACGATGTAGCCGAGCACCAGGCAGACCAGGGTGTTCAGGGCCGCCATACCGAGGCTGTAGCCGAAGACCTTGAGGTAGATCGGCTCGAACAGGTCCTGGTAGTTCGTGAGCGTGTAGCCGCCCTGGACCCCGCCGTACGCGTCGGCGGAGGCGAAGCTGTTGCGCACCACCAGGATCAGCGGTACGAGCACCAGACCGAGCACCGTGATCCCGGCCGGCGCGAGCAGCGCCGTGGTCACCGCGGCCCCGCGCGCGGAGCGCGGCGGCGCTGCCGTCACCGGGACGTCCCGCGCGGGGTCCGGTCGGGCGGAGGGGTCGTGTGCATGCGCTGTTCTCCTTGGTCCGGGCGGGGGGTTCGTCGATGGAGAACAGCGTCGGTCATCAGCCAGTGGCCGGAAAGATGGAGAAGGAACGAATACCGTGGAATGCGCCGGGTATTTCCACGGATCTCGTAGTCGGCGGCCGGTGTGACGTCGGCTCTTGACGCCCGGGGGATGATGGATGGGAGTACCACCCATTCCTCGGAGGTGTCCCGTGATCGATGACCTGGACCGGCAGATCATCGACCAGCTCCGGGTGGACGGCCGCCGTTCCTTCGCCGAGATCGGCCGTACCGTCGGCCTCTCCGAGGCGTCCGTACGCGCCCGCTACCAGCGGCTCCAGCGCAAGGGCGTGCTCCAGGTGGTGGGCATGACGGACGCGGTGCGGATGGGCGAGATGGAGGTCCACCTCGCGGTACGCATCCACCACATACCCGTCGCCCTGGCCGCCCGCGAGCTGTCCCGGATGCCCGAGGTGCGGTACGTGGCCTCCTGCGTCGGGCCCTACGACCTCATCGTGGACGTGCGCTGCCGCGACCTCGAACACCTCGCGGAACTCCTCACCGAACGCGTGCGCCGGGTCAACGGCGTCGCGCACGCGGAGGCGCTGACCGTGCTGGAGGTCATCAAGGACACCTACCTCTGGGCCGGTTTCCGGGAGGTCCCGGTCCGTCCGGGGGAGCGGATCATCCCCGGCTGAGCCCCGGGTGCCGTGCGGACCGGCTCAGGCCGAGGGATCCTCGCTGACGCCCTGCCCCACCGCGCTCGCCAGCCCGCTCCACGAGTAGTCCTTGAAGAGTTCGAGCAGCAGCAGCACCTGGACCCGGGACACACCCGGCAGCATCCGGATGTCGTCCAGCAGCTGCACCAGCTGCGCCTGGTCACGGCAGGTGCCGTCCAGGAAGATGTCCTGGCTGCCCGCGCAGAGCGCCACATGGTTGATCATCGGCATCCCGGACAGCGACTTCGCCACCGCGCGCGGGGTGAGGTCCCGGACGCGGATCATCAGCCGCACCGACTGATGGCCGAGGGTCAGCGGATTGCACAGCGCCACGATCCGCAGCGCACCGCTCTCCTGGAGCCGGGCCACCCGCTGCCGCACGGTCGTCTCGGAGACGCCGAGATCCCGGGCGAGCGCCGTATAGGGCGTCCTGCCGTCCCGGGTGAGGGTCTGCACGATCCTGCGGTCCATGTCGTCGAGCACGCCTCCAACCATGGCATACCCGTCAAATGTGGAAACGGCCGCCATGGTGGGACCCCGGCCGGGGCCGGGAACGCCACGGGGCCCGGCCGTCCGGCCGGGCCCCGTAAGGGATGCGGGGGGATCAGGCCGCGCGGCCGGTGACCTCGTACCCGGCTTCGTCCACGGCCTTCGCGATCAGCGCGTCGTCCGGGTCGGCCAGGGAGCGCAGGGTCACCAGACCGGCCTTCACGTCGACGTCGACGGACAGGACGCCGTCCACGTCGCCGACCGCCTTCGAGACCGACGACTCGCAGTGGCCGCACGTCATGCCGGTGACCTGGTACACGGTCGTACGGGCCTCGGTGATGGTCTCCGTGGTCGTACCGGTCGAGCAACTGCCGTCGGAGGTGCAGCAGGACGACATAGGGGTTCCTCCAGGATGATGGGGCGGGGCGGGCTTCATCCAGACCCCCAGGGGGTATCCGGCCCGTGAGCTCCTTTATACCCCCACCCGGTATCCAAAGCAAGATCCGTCCCCGGAGTGTCCGATACCTGTAGGGGGTATTCCGGGGGATGGGTCGCGGCAGCGGGAACCCGCTCCGGCCGACTGTGGGTCGTATCCCCGCATCAACCGATCGGCTGATGCCGCTTCGAGCGCGATGGGCGATGCGGCGGGCCGGGCCCCTCCACGACGCTCTACCCATGACCATGGCGAACACGAGCGCGACGTCCCGCGGGGCCGTCATCGAAGTCCAGGACCTGCGCAAGTCCTACGGCGGCCGGACCGTCGTCGACGGCATCTCCTTCTCGGTCGGGGAAGGGGAGATCTTCGGCATCCTCGGCCCGAACGGCGCCGGGAAGACCACCACCGTCGAGTGCGTCGAAGGCCTGCGCGTCCCCGACGCGGGCCGGATCCGGGTCGCGGGGCTCGACCCGGTCGCCGATCACCCGGCGCTGACCCGGGTCCTCGGCGCCCAGCTCCAGGAGAGCGAGCTCCAGGGCAAGCTCACCGTGCGCGAGGCCCTGGAGCTGTACGCCGCCTTCTACCCCCGCCCGCTCGACTGGCGGCCCCTCGCCGAACGCCTCGGTCTGACCGCCAAGCTCACCACCCGCTTCGCCAAGCTCTCCGGCGGCCAGAAGCAGCGGCTGTTCATCGCCCTCGCCCTCATCGGATCACCCAGGATCGTCGTCCTGGACGAGCTGACCACCGGGCTCGATCCCCGCGCCCGCCGCGACACCTGGGAACTCATCGAGGACATTCGCGAGCAAGGCGTCACCGTCCTCCTCGTCACACACTTCATGGAGGAGGCCCAGCGGCTGTGCGACCGGATCGCCCTCATCGACAACGGCCGGGTCACCGCGCTCGACACACCCCGCGGGCTGATCACCCGCGCCACGGGCTCCACCGTCATCTCGTTCACCCCCTCGGCACCGCTGGACGAAGAGGAACTGGCCGCGCTGCCCGCGCTCGCCTCCGTCGCGCACAAGGACGGCCGGATCACGCTCGGCGGCAGCGACGAGACCGTCAACGCGGTCGTCTCGCTCCTCGCCCGGCACCGCATCACGGCCCATCAGCTCCGCGTCACCGACGCCACGCTGGACGACGCCTTCCTCGACCTGACGACCACACGCGACACCCGTACGGCGACCTGACGGCCACCCACGACGCCCGCACGACACCCACCGCGCCCCCGCACCGCCACGCGCCCGTCCACCGACACGCCTCCCGACGAACCACCTTGACGAACCACCCCGCCGGACGCCCCACAGGAGCCACCCCATGACCACCACCCCGACCACCACCGCGTCGGCCGCCCCCCCCGGCCACGCCTCCTCCCGCCGCGCCTCCCCGCGTACCGCCGTGCTGCGGGCCGAGGCACGGCTGTTCCTGCGCGAGCCCGGCACCCTCTTCTGGGTCATCGGATTCCCGCCCCTGCTGCTGGCGATCCTGGGCTCCGTCCCGTCGTTCCGGGAGGCCGACGACGGCCTCGGCGGCCTCCGCCTCATCGACATCTACGTACCCGTGGCCGTCCTGACCGGGCTGATCATGGCCGGACTCCAGGCGATGCCGCCCGTCCTCACCGGCTACCGCGAAAGCGGCATCCTGCGCCGGATGTCGACCACCCCGGTACCCCCCTCCGCCCTGCTGTCCGCGCAGATGGGACTGATCGGCGCCGCGGCCCTGCTGTCGGCGCTGGTGTCCCTGGCGCTCGGCCGGCTCGCCTTCGACGTGGCGCTGCCGCGCCAGGCCGCCGGGTACCTGCTGGCGCTGGTGCTCGCCGTCACCGCCGCCGTGGCCATGGGAGCCCTGCTGTCGGCGCTGACCCGTACCGCGAAGGCCGCGACCGCCATCGGCTCCACCGCGGTCTTCCCGATGCTGTTCTGCGCGGGCGTCTGGCTGCCCGTGCAGGCCATGCCGGACGTCCTCGCCCGGGTCGTCGAGTGCACCCCGTTCGGCGCCGCGGCCGTCGCCTTCGGCCAGGCGGCGGCGGGCGACTGGCCCGCCTGGTCCCACCTGGGAGTGCTCGCGCTCTGGACGGTCGTCCTGTCGGCCGCGGCCACCCGCTGGTTCAGGTGGGAGTAGGGGACCGGGCGTGCAGACTGGGGCGATGACGACGGCTGACACGGACATCGAGCGACACTGGGCGGCCTTCCGCAGATGGCAGTCGTACGCACTGCTCGGTATGTCCCTGGTCCTGGCAGCCGCCGCGTCGGAACTCACACCGGGCGCGGCCGAACGCCGCACGATCGCGGTGCTCGTCGTCGCCGCTCTCGTGCTCCAGCTGTGGTGGGGCCGCGTCGTACGGCGCCACCCGGGCCCGCATCCCACCGCGACGGCGTACTACGCCGTGCGCTGGGCGCTCGGCTTCGCGCTCACATGGGTGAACGAGTTCTTCGCGTTCTACGCGTCCACCGGCTACTTCGACGCCGACGAGATGATCGCCGGGCGGCGCCTGCGGCGGATCGGCCCCTTCGCCTGCTCCGTATCGGTGGCGGGCGCGCAGGCCGGTGGGATGCCGTTCCACAGCGCCGGGCAGTGGGTGGTGTTCGCCGGGCTGCTGCTGGCCAACAATGTGCTCCTGATCGTCGTCGGCCGTCTCGCCCAGCAGGAGGAGGAGCGCTCCCGGGCCCGCGCGACCACCATCGAGGCCCTCCAGCAGGCGCTCGACGAGAACGCCGCCCTGCACGCCCAGCTCCTCGTCCAGGCACGGGAAGCGGGCATCGCCGACGAACGCCGACGGCTGGCCGCCGAGATCCACGACACCCTCGCCCAGGGCCTGACCGGCATCATCGCCCAGCTCCAGGTCGTCGCGAACGCACCCGATCCGGCGGCCGCCCACACGCATCTGAACCGCGCCGCAGACCTGGCACGCCACAGCCTCGGCGAGGCCCGCCGCTCCGTGCAGAACCTCGCCCCGGTCGGGCTGGCGCACGACACGCTTCCCCAGGCACTGCGCGAGACGGTCGACCGCTGGGGCGAAAGGGCCGGCGTCCGCGCCGAGTTCACGCTGACGGGGACGGCCGAGGACCTGCACGCGGAGGTCTCGGCGACGCTGCTGCGGATAGCCCAGGAGGCCCTGTCCAACACGTCGAAGCACGCGTCCGCCTCCCGGGTCGGGGTCACGCTCAGCTTCATGGACGACGAGGTCGCCCTGGACGTCCGCGACGACGGGAAGGGGTTCGACCCGCTGACGCCGCCCGAACGCACCGGCACCGGCGGCTTCGGACTCGACGGTATGCGGGCCCGCGCCGAACGCATCGCGGGCTCGCTCAGCGTCGAGTCCGAGCCCGGCTACGGCACGGCGGTGTCGGCTCGCGTACCGTTGGTGCGCCATGACTGACGACGCGCCCGACGGCGTACCCGGTGCCCCGCCCCGTACCGGGACCGGCCGAGCGGCCCCCGGCCCGACCCGGTCCACGGCCGGTGCCCCGGCCGCCGCCGATGCCCCGGCCGCCGGTGCCGTGATCTCCCTGCTCATCGTCGACGACCATCCCGTCGTACGGGACGGTCTGCGCGGGATGTTCGAGTCCGCGCCCGGCTTCAGCGTGCTGGGCGAGGCGTCCAACGGTGTGGAGGCGGTCGCGCTGACCGCGGAACTCGACCCGGACGTGGTCCTGATGGATCTGCGGATGCCCGGCGGCGGCGGGGTGGACGCCATCGCCGAACTGACCCGCCGCGGGGCCCGCGCGAAGGTCCTCGTCCTCACCACCTGGGACACGGACTCCGACACCCTCCCCGCGATCGAGGCGGGCGCGACGGGCTATCTGCTCAAGGACGCCCCGCGCGACGAACTGTTCAAGGGCGTCCACGCGGCGGCGGAAGGCCGTACGGTCCTGTCCCCGGCAGTCGCGTCCCGGCTGGTCTCCGCCGTCCGCTCCCCGGGCGGTGAACCTCCCTCCGCCCGCGAACGCGAGGTCCTCGCCCTGGTCGCCAGGGGCACCTCCAACCGCGAGATCGCCCGTGAACTCTTCATCAGCGAGGCCACGGTGAAGACCCATCTCACCCATCTCTACGCCAAGCTGGGCGTGAACGACCGCGCCGCCGCGGTGGCGCGGGGCTATGAGCGCGGCATCCTGGGCCGCTCCGGCCCAGGCGCGGGCTGACCCCGGCCCGCCACCGGCCGACCGGCGCACCCGCGCCCGTCCATGACCCGGGTCATGGACGGGCGCGGGCTGTGGGGGAGGAATCCCGGACCTCGCGCCTCCGGTGGCGGTGCGGTGGGGGTACCGGAGGTACGGGGTCCGGGGCGGCTCAACGGCCCGGGGCCGGGAATGCCGGTCGGCCAGTTGGCAGGCGGGTAGGTGGGTAGGCGGGTAGGCCGGTCGGTCAGTCGGTCGGGAAGCGGTCCGGGGTCCTGACGCGGTCGCGAATCCACTGTCCCGCGGGCTTCAGCCGGGCCGTTCCGGTCCACGGTCCGCCACTGGCGCAGGTGCCCTGCTGGAAGACGGCGCCGGAGCGGTGGTCGTCGGAGAAGTTCCAGTTGACCCAGCTGATCTTCTTGGCGGCCAGCAGATCCAGATAGCGCTGGGCCATCGCGAAGTCGTCGGCGCCCTCGCCCGCGTAGTTCTGGGTACCGAACTCCGTTACGAACAGCGGGAGCTTGTCGGCGGCGCGGGAGAGCGTGGTGAGGTACTCGTCGCGGTGCGAGGCGGCGTAGAAGTGGAATGTGTACATGATGTTCCGGGCGTTGACCGGGTTGTTCACGATCTCCGTCTCGTCCGCGCCCTCCGAGACACCGAGGGACGACCAGGCGCGGGTGCCGACGAGCACCGGGGTCGCGGGATCATGGCGCCGGATCACCGGGATCAGCTTCTCGGCGTAGCCCTTGACGGTGTTCCAGGAGACCCCGCTCGGCTCGTTGGCGATCTCGTAGAGCAGATTGGTCTTGTCCTTGTGCCGTTCGGCGATCTCCGAGAAGAAGGTCTTCGCACGGGCGAGGTTGTGGTTCGGATCGCCGGGGCTCAGCATGTGCCAGTCCACGATGGCGTACATACCCCGGGCCGTGGCCTGTTCGATGACCGCGTGGACCTTGTCGGTGAAGCCTCGCGGGTCGGTCTCGTAGCCGCCCTCCTGGACGTACATCGAGATGCGCAGCACATCGGCGTTCCAGTCCTTCGCCAGCGCGTCGAGCGAGCCGTTCGTCACGCACTGGGAGTACCACTGGAGGCCGTGCGTCGACATCCCGCGCAACTGCACCGGGTTGCCGTGCCGGTTGCACAGCTTGGTGCCGCAGACGGTGAGCCGCCCGTTGGTCCCGGCGGGGGTGGTCCGCGCCGGACGGTGACCCGGGGCGGCGGCGGGAGGAGCAGGTCGCTGACCGGCGGTATGCCGCGCTTCGGAGGCGGACACCGGGCCTTGGGTGGTGCCGGTCGCCGGGGTGGGGGAGGCGGAGGACGGGGTGAGGCCGAGCAGCAGCGCGGCGCCGAGTACGCCCGCGGTGAGCGCGGGCCGCCGCCATGGCATGCGTGGGGGTCGCATGGGTCTCCCTTGTCTGGTTGTGGGGAACCGAACTGACAGGAAACTTTCCTAACCGGATGCAAGCAGGGAACACCGAAGCTGGCAAGAGTTATGACGGGACCCGTCGCCGGACGCGTGCCCCCAACACCCGTACGGGTGAAGGGAGTCGGGGGCAGCACCCAGGCCGCCCGTACGGGAGGCCGGGGGCAGGCGTCCCGCACGGATCTGCGGGGCCGGGCCCGCACGGAGCTCCCCCGGACGGACCTCCCGCCCTCGCCCGGACGGAGCCGGTGCCCTACCGGGTCGCGCGGGCCCTCATGACGGCTCCGGCCACCGCGTCGATCAGCAGGAACCCGACCAGCGAGATGCCGAGCAGCGGCACGAACCACCCGATCAGGGCCATCGCCGCCACCAGGGGCAGCAGCAGGGTCAGCGGCACCCGCCGCCACGCGCCCCGGGGGACCGGACGGCCGCCGGACAGCCTCCGGGACCTGGTGGGCCTGCGATGCCACCACATGCGGTACCCCCACAGGATGAGCAGGATCAGTGACAGGGCCACCGCCGCGAGCGCCAGTTGGTTCGGCAGCCCGAGCAGCACCCCCATATGGGCGTCGATCCCGAGCCGGGTCAACTGGGCGAGCAACGGGTAGTCACCGAAGCGGAGTTCGTCGATGACACGGCCGTCGGACGGGTCGACGGCCACCGAGTCGAGATGCACGGGGAAGGTGGCGTCGGTCTCCCTGACCACGTATCCGGTGCCGTCCGAGGGCAGGGTGATCGCCATCTTGCCGCCGATCCCGGCCTCCCGCGCGGCACCGAGCGCCCGGTCGATCCCGATGTCCGTGCCACGGCGCGGCCCCGTGTCACCGCTGCCGTGGCCCTCATGTCCCTCGTGCCCCGCGTGTTCGCCGGAGCCGCCCTCCAAGGTCGCCGAGACCGACGGTGTGGTACCGCCCAACTGGTCCTGGACGGCGCCGATGTTCTCGCCGGCGTAGCGGGACCAGGTCAGCCCCGTCGCGGACAGCAGCACCAGGGCTGTCACGGCCCAGATCCCGACCGAGCCGTGCAGGCTCAGCACGCGGCGGCGCCCCTTCGCGCCCGGCTCCGGCCGCAGCATCTCCCGCTTCCTCGCCCGCCTGCGTCCGGTCCACAGCAGCAGCCCGCCGAGCGCGACCACCCACAGCCAGCTCGCCCCGAGTTCGCTGTAGTGGCGGCCGAGATCGCCCAGGAACAGGTCACGGTGCAGGGAGTCCAGCCAGGTACGCAGGGGCAGCGCCCCGGAACTGCCGTACGAGACGAGTTCGCCGCGCACCTCGGCGGTGTACGGATCGACGAAGACGGCGAGGGACTTGCCCTCGGGGACACCGGGAGCGCTCATCAGCACGCGGGTGCTGTCGTCGTCCTCGGCGCCCGGCCACACGGCGGTCACCGTTCCGTCCGGGCGGGCGTCCCGGGCGGCCGTGAGCTGGTCGGACAGCGGGAGGGCCCGTTCGCCCACCGGCACGGTCAGTTCGTGCCGGTACACGATCTTCTCGGCCTGGTAGGACAGGGCGTACAGCAGTCCGCTGACGGCGGATATCAGCAGCAACGGGCCGATGAGCAGCCCGGCGTAGAAGTGGAGCCGCAGGGCGAGCGGGCGCAGGGCCCGCCACCCGGAGTCGGCAGCGGTCTCCCGCTCGGTCTCGGTACGTCCCTCGGGGGGAGCGTCGATGGCCATGGTGATCCTCGGAAGCGTGTTGTCGGCATGGGGGAGAGCGACCCCAGGTCAGACAGTGGCTCCCGGGGCCGTGGCGTTCGCTGCGCGGTGCGCCGGAGGACCCCGGCGGACGAGCGTGTGGCCGAACAGGCCGTCGAGCGGGCGCGGCCGGGCGGCCCGCCGCCGGGGACGGGCCACGGGTACGGGGGGCGCGGGCACCGGTACGGCGCGAAGCGGCGGCCGGAGCGGGGTGAACGCGAGGGTGCCCGCCGCGTGCAGCAGACGCAGGAACGCGGTCTCGCCGTGGCTCAGCCACCACCCGCAGAACAGCGCGGCGAGCACATGGGCGCAGACCATCGCGAACGGCGAGGCGCCGAGCGGGGATTCGAGATGCCCGCCGCCCGCCCCGCCCATCGCTCCGGTGGCACCCGGACCGCCGCCGTGCGCGGCCGGATGACCCGCCGGGGTCGCGCCGTGGGGGAGGGCCAGGGTGAAGTACGCGTGCAGCGCGCCTTGTACGGCGAGCAGGGCGAGGCTGATTTCCGCCGTACCGCGAACACGGCCCGCCGCCGCCCACGCGAGTGCCGCGACTGCTGGGAGAGCCGCCAGGGGGACCCCGGCCGGCATGCCATGACCCGAGGTCAGCGTGTGTCCGAGGGTCGTGAGCAGTACACAGGTCACCGCGAACAGCAGTGCGCGCACGATGCGCAGGGGTGACCTGATCTCTGTCATGGTTCGGACATGTTCGCATCCCGGGACGTGTTGCGGGAGGGGTAGGAGTGACATGAGAGGTGCGGCGTCTTCCGCAGACGCGGAACGCGGGACTATAGTCAAAAACTAGCAGCGCTAGCCCATGAGGCCCGGCCGAAGCCACCGGACCCGCACAGGAGGAGCCCGCACCGTGCGTCCCGTCCACTTCGCCGCCGCCCGCCGCACCCCCGTCGGACGCCTCCGGGGCGCCCTGTCCGCCGTACGTCCCGACGACCTCGCCGCGACCGTGATCCGCGGGCTCGTCGCCGAGGTGCCCGCCCTCGACCCCGCCCGCGTCGACGACGTGTACTGGGGCGCCGCCAACCAGGCCGGTGAGGACAACCGCAACATCGCCCGGATGGCCGCCCTCCTCGCCGGACTGCCCGACACGGTCCCCGGCGCCACCGTCAACCGGCTCTGCGCCTCCGGACTGGAGGCCGTCACCAGCGCCGCCCGCGCCATCGCCTCAGGTGAGGCGGACATCGTCCTGGCCGGCGGTTCCGAGTCCATGAGCCGCGCCCCGTTCGTCCTGCGACGCCCCGACGAGGCCCTGCCCCACCGGATGGAGACCGTCGACACCCGGCTCGGCTGGCGGCTCGTCAACCCGGCGATGGGGGACCTGCACGGGCTGCTGTCCATGGGGGAGACCGCCGAGGAGGTGGCCACCCGCCACGGCATCGGGCGCGAACGGCAGGACACCTTCGCCCTGCGCAGCCACCAGCGCGCCGCCGAGGCCCGGGGGAGCGGTCACTTCGACGCCGAGATCCTGCCCGTGACCCGCCCCGACGGAGTCGTCGTCACCACCGACGAATCGATCCGCGAGGACACCTCGTACGAGAAGCTCGCCGCGCTGAAGCCGGTGTTCCGCGGCGGCGGGACGGTCACCGCGGGCAACTCGTCCCCGATGAACGACGGCGCCGCCGGACTGCTCCTGATGAGCGAGGAGGCCCTGCGGGACCTGGGCCTCGACTCCCTCGGACGGTACGTGGCGGGCGGCTCGGCCGGTGTGCACCCCGATGTGATGGGCCTCGGCCCGGTACCCGCCACCCGCAAGGTCCTGGCCCGGGCGGGCTGGACGGTCGCCGACCTCGACGACGCCGAGTTCAACGAGGCGTTCGCCGCCCAGGCGCTGGCCTGCGTCGACCAGCTCGGCATCGACCCGGAGCGGGTCAACCCGTCGGGCGGCGCCATCGCCCTGGGCCACCCGCTCGGCGGCTCGGGCGCCCGTATCCTCACCACCCTGCTGCACCGGATGCGGCGGACGGGGTCGGGCCGCGGACTCGCCACGATGTGCGTGGGCGTGGGCCAGGGATCAGCGGTGCTGGTGGCCCGGGAGGGCTGAGCCCGCACCGTGCGACGCGCCTTGGGGGTGGCTGGCCCCGCACCGTGGGGACCTGACCAAGCACTGCGGGACGCCGATGCCCACGTGCCTCGGGGACGGCTGAGCCCCGCACCGGACAGGGCACCTGAGCCCCGCACCGGGTAGGACACCTGAGCCATACGCGGGAACGGACAGAGCCCACGCACCGCTCCCGTACTCTCCCCTCCCCTCCCGTCCCCTCACCCCGCCCGCCCGGTCACAGCCTCCCGGTCCCCCCGCCGGGGCGCGGCCGGCAGCGCCGTCGACAGGTCCTCCGCGAGCAGTCGTTTGGCGATCGAGTCCACCGCCGCCCGCAGTGCCGTGTCCGGCGGCCTGCCACCGTCCTCCGTGAGCCGGTCGTCCAGCCACTCGGCCCAGGCCCGGGTGATCACCGCGGCCTCCCGCGCACCGGCCGCCGTGTGCGAGAACAACGACCCGGCGCGGGTGAGGTACCCCTCCTCCACCATCCGCTCGAAGACGGGTACCAGCACCTCCGGCGGCATCTGACGGCGGGCCGCGATCAGTCCCAGGCTCGCGTGCCCGACGAGCCGGTCGAAGAGCTCCACCTGCATCACCGCCCACGCCCCCGCCGGGTCCAGCCGGGTGTCGGAACCTGCGACGATCCGCCGCGCGGTGTCCGGTCCCGTCTCCCGCAGGATGTTCGCCACCGCGGTCTCCAGCAGCCGTTGCGAGTCCCCGGAGGACGGCCGCGCGAACCCCTCACCCATGTCGGACGACGCCAGCCGGGCACTGTCCCGCAACGGCACCTCCTTGAGGAACAACGCGACGACGAACCCGACGAGCGCGACCGGCACCGTCCACAGGAACACCGTGTCCAGGGAGTCCTGGTACGCGCGCACGATCGGCGCCGCCGCCTCGGCGGGCAGCCGGTGCAGCCCCTCCGGGCTCGTCGCGGCCCTGGCGATCACCCCGGGATCGGCGGCCCCGGTACGGACCGCGGCACGCACCCCGTCCCCGAGGTTCGACTGGAGGCTGTTGGTGTAGATCGTGCCGAACACCGCCGTACCGAACGCACTGCCCAGCGTCCGGAAGAACGTCACCCCGGAGGTCGCCGTACCCAGATCCTTGTACGCGACGGTGTTCTGCACCGCGATCGTCAGCACCTGCATCGACAGCCCGATACCGGTACCCAGCACGAACATGTACAGCGACGACAGCCAGATCCCCGTACCACTGCCCATCAGGGACAGCAGGAACAGGCCCGCCGCCATCACCACGGACCCCACGATCGGGAACACCCGGTAGTGGCCCGTCCTGCTGACGACGACGCCGCTGAACACCGAGGCGATGAGCAGCCCCACCACCAGCGGCAGCATCCGCACCCCGGAGACCGTCGCGGAATCGCCGTCCACGTACTGGAGGAACGTCGGCAGGAACGTCATCGCGCCGAGCATCGCGAACCCGACGATGAAGCTGAGCACCGAGCAGACGGTGAACACCGGGTCGCGGAACAGCCGCATCGGCAGCATCGGCTCGGCCGCCCGGGTCTCCACCCAGCAGAACAGCCCGAGCGCCACCACACCGCCCACGAACAGCCCGACGACGACGCCGGAACCCCACGCGTAGGTGTTGCCGCCCCAGCTCGTGGCCAGGATCAGCGCGCTCGCCCCGGCCGCGACCAGCGCGATCCCCAGATAGTCGACGACGGGTCTGGACGCCGACTTCACCACCGGGATCGTCCGGGCCGCCGCGATCACCACCACGATCGCGATGGGGACGTTGACGTAGAACGCCCAGCGCCACGTCAGATGATCCGTGAACAGCCCGCCCAGCAGCGGTCCGATGACCGTCGCCACCCCGAACACGGCCCCGATCGCGCCCTGGTACTTGCCCCGCTCACGCAGCGGGATCACATCCGCGATCAGGGCCATCGAGGTCACCATCAGCCCGCCCGCGCCGATGCCCTGCACACCACGCCACAGGATCAGCAGCGTCATGTTCGTCGCGAGCCCGCACAGGAACGAGCCGGTGATGAACACGACCGCCGAGACCTGGAAGACCACCTTCCGGCCGAACAGGTCCCCGAACTTGCCCACCAGGACCGTCGCGACCGTCTCCGCCAGCAGATACGACGTGACCACCCACGACATATGGTCGCCGCCGCCCAGCTCCGACACGATCGTCGGCAGCGCGGTCCCCACGATCGTCTGGTCGAGCGCCGCGAGCAGCATGCCCAGCATGACCGTGACGAAGACGATGTTGCGGCTCCGCCGATCGAGCACCGGCGGAGCCGTCGCCGCGCCGTTCGCAGCCTTCGGGGCCGTGTCGTCGATGGTGGTCACGGACCGAGCGTCACACCGGGCGGCGGCGGGCGCACGCGGGGCCCATCCGTCCTGGTGACGCCCCGGCCCCGACCGGCCGGCCTCGACCCGGCCGATGCCCCGGCCCCCGCCGCCCGGGCGGACCGCTCCCGCCCGACCGCCCGCACCTGGCCGGCAGACCCTGGCTAGCGGCCGGTGTCCCCGCGCCCCTGCTCCCCGTCCGGGTTCCTGCGCAGCAGATAGGTGTCCATGATCCAGCCCTTGCGCTCCCGCGCCTCGGCCCGTACCCGCTCGATCCGGGGCCCCGCCTCGGCCAGCGGACCGGAGATCAGGATCTCGTCCGGCGTACCGATGTAGGCACCCCAGTAGATGTCCATGCCGCCGTCCCCGCCCGACCCGTCGGCACGGTCATCGGTACCGCCTTCGGTACCGCCTTCGGCACCGTCCTCGGAACCGGACGGGACATGGTGCCGGAACGCCTGCTGCGCGTCGAGCATCACCACCACGTCGTCCACCCCCTCCGGGAACCCCGCCGCGAGCAGCCGTCCCGTGGTGATCTGTACGGGACGGGCCACCCGGTTCAGCCCGATCCGGTGCCGGGCCGCGAGCGCCGACACACTGCTGATCCCCGGGACCACGTCGTACGTGAACTCCACGCCGCCCCGCGCGAGCACCGCTTCCAGGATGCCGAAGGTGCTGTCGTACAGCGAGGGGTCGCCCCACACCAGGAACGCCCCGGTCCCGTCCTCGCCCAGCTCGTCGGTGATCATCCGCGCGTAGATGTCGGCACGCCGCGTCCGCCAGTCGTCGACGGCCGCGCTGTACGCGGCGCCGTCCGACTCGCGCGCCCGCTCGGGGTCCCGCGCCTCGACCACCCGGTACGCCGACGGGTCCGGCAGATGGGTGTCCAGGATGCCCTTGCGCAGCCCGGACAGATCCGTTTTCCGTTCCCCCTTGTCCAGCAGGAAGAACACGTCCGTGGCCCGCAGCGCCTTGACCGCCTGGAGCGTGAGCTGGTCGGGGTCGCCCGAACCGATACCGATGACATGAATGTGTCGCACACGCCGAGTCTGCCGCACGTGCGTCCGGGCCCCCCGACCGGAGTCCTGCCTGGCGCGACAGCACACCGTGACCTGGGCTCGCAGGCCCCCGAGCTCACGGGACCCTGCGGCCCACGGGACCTGGGGTCACGGGGATGCCGAACGGCCCGCCGAGCCGTCCTCCCCGCCGCCCGCCCCGCGGTGCCTACGAATCGCCTTGGTCACCGCTCACCGCTCACCGCTCACCGCCGTGAGCCGGGGTGCGTGGGCGGCGGCGTCGACCGGGGTGGCGTCCTCGTCGAGCCGGGCCGCGAGGGCGCGGGCCCAGCGGGCGAGCCCCGCGCGGTCGAGCCCGTACAGGCGCGGGTGGGACGCGCCGCCGGGCCACTCCGCCACCCCGCCCGCCCCGCGCCGCAGCAGCCGGGCCCCGCCCTTCGCGTTGCCCCGGGCGGCATGGGTGAGCCCCACGGCGAGCTGCGCGAGTCCCCGCCACAAGGGCCGCTCGGCCTCGGGGCCGCTCTTCCACGCGTCCTCGAACACCTCATGGGCGTGGAACGGCATCCCCGCGTCGAGGAGCCGCTGGGCCTCGGCCACGGTGTCGTCCGGTGCCCGTACGACGCCCTCGGGCTGCCGTTCGACACCGCTCGCCCCGTACGGCAGCGGGCGCCCGAGCCCGTCCCGGGGCCGCGCACTCCGCGCCCGCCCCTCCTCGTCCCTGTCCCGCGCCCCGTCTGTCCCGGTATCCTGCCCGTCCGCGTCACCCATGGGCCCGATTGTCCCCGAGCACCCGCCCCGGCCCCACCGCACCCGCCCGGCACCGTGTCACCAGGCACCTGTCCGCGTGAGGTAAAGTTCTGTTCGCGTGATCACGCGGGAACACCGCAGGGGAACGCAACGGGACGTGGCGCAGCTTGGTAGCGCACTTGACTGGGGGTCAAGGGGTCGCAGGTTCAAATCCTGTCGTCCCGACTTGCATCTACGCAGGTCGCAGGCGGTATCGGAGAATTCCGGTACCGCCTTTCCGTATGTCTTGGGGACCAGTTGGGGACCACGCGGTCCAGCGGCGCCTTCCGGCCGTGTCGGTGATCCTGCGCGGCACATGGGCGGGACTCCGGCGTCGGCGAACGGGACGAGTCCCGTGATGGCGCAGGTCGTGGCGGCGCAGGTGTGCGAGGCCGGCCGAGGTGACGGTCTCGTCCCGGTGGGCGGCAAAGGTGACGGTGCGTCAAGTCGCTTGTTCCGCAGACGTTCTGCTGGGGCACGGCATCAGGTACCGCCGAAATGACCATAAGGTGATCCCATGTCTCAGACGCTGAGTTCCGTCAGATCCCGCGCCGCACTCCGTACATCGGCGCGGGTCTGCGGCGAGCTGCTCGTGGTCCTGGTGATGGCCGCGGTGACCATATGGATACTTGGCCGGATGTGGTCGGTCATATGGCCGCTCATCATCGGCCTCCTGCTCACCACACTGACCTGGCCCCCGACCCGTTTCCTGCGCCGTCACGGCTGGGCCCCCGCTCTGGCCGCCTCCACCGTGACCGTGCTGTTCCTCCTCTCCGCCGTGGGAGTCGCGGCGATGATCACGGTTCCGGTGGCCTCGCAGTCCGGGGAGCTGACCACCGGGGTGGTCGAGGGAATCCACCAGGTGCGCGAATGGGCCGCCGGACCGCCGCTGAACATCGGCGACGACCAGATCACCGAAGGCGTCGACACCGCGGTCAGCCGTGTTCAAGGCAGCGTCGACAGCATCATCACCACCGTCTTCACCGGATTGAGCACTGTGGTGAACGGGGTGGTCACCGCTCTTCTCGCGGTCTTCCTCATGTTCTTCTTCCTCAAGGACGGACCCCGCTTCCTGCCCTGGCTCGCCCGTCAGCTTCCCGGCCGGCTCGCCAAGGACGTTCCGACGCTGGCCGCGCGGGGCTGGGACACGCTGGGCAGCTTCGTCCGGTCCCAGGCACTCGTCGGTCTGCTCGACGCCGTCCTCATCGGCCTCGGCCTGTGGCTGCTGGGGGTACCTCTGGTCCTCCCCCTGGTGGTCCTGACCTTTGTCTCGGCATTCGTACCGATCATCGGTGCCCTGTTCGCCGGCCTGGTCGCGGTGCTCATCGCGCTGGTGTCGAACGGCCCGGCGGACGCGTTGATCGTGCTGGTGATCATCGTCGCGGTGCAGCAACTGGAGGGGAACGTCTTCCAGCCCATGATCCAGAGCCGTGGGCTCGGGCTGCACGCGGGCATGGTCCTGCTGGCGGTGACGCTCGGCGGCAGTCTGGCGGGGATCGTCGGCAGCCTGATCGCCGTACCCCTCGCCGCGCTGCTCGCCGTGGCCTGGAACTATCTGCGTGAGCAGCTCAGCGATCCGCCGCAGGAGACCGACCCCCATGAGCCGCAGACCGCCGCCACCCCGTCGCTGTGAGGGGAGCGGGCACCGCCCGCGACCGGGCGGTCGAGCGGCATCACCGGGTGCTCTGTAACGGCTCCCCGGGGTCCGCGCCCGCCCTCGGGCCCGCGCCCGCGTCCGCGAGGTACCGCGAGCAGCGAAGAACAGGCGCGGGAGCCGCGGCGGGTCCGGGGTGGGCAGGCCGGTACTCCAGCCGAAGGCCCTGAGCCCTGAGCCCCTGAGCCCCGAGCCCCCGAGCCCCGGTTCAGCTCAGGAGGAGAAGGACGGCCAGGGCGAGGAGGAGCGAGTCGATCCGGTCGAGCAGGCCCCCGGAGCCCGCCAGCCAGTGAGCGGAGTCCTTCGCCCGCGCTCCTCGCTTGACCATGGATTCGAGGAGGTCCCCCGCCGGGGCACCGACCACCACCGCGACCGCCATCGGCACGCTCAGCGCGGACAGCGCGGCGAGCACACCGAGGGCGGCCGCGGCACCGGAGAGGGTTCCGCTCCACCGCTTGGCCGGGGAGAGCGGCGACAGCCGTGGCCCGCCCAGCCGCGGACCGGCGAAGTACGCGACGATGTCGCCCACCGAGACAGCGACGAACAGGGCGAGCGCGGTCGCACCGAGCGGTGCCAGGGCGGCGAGCACGCTCAGCCAGACCAGCCCGAGCAGACCTGCCCCGAGGCGGCGCAGACCATGGGTGGAGTCACCGGCCAGCAGCGGCACCGCGGCGATGGCCAGCGCGCCGGCAGCCAGCGCCCGCACCTCGTGTCCGGGGGCCAGCCACGAGGTCAGAATCACGCCGGAGACGGCCGCGGCCAGTACCGCCCTGTCCGGCCGGGACAGGCCCGTCAGCCCGCCGAACTCCATCGCCGCGATCACCCCGACCAGGAGCGCGAGGGCCGTCACCGCCGGGCTGCCCCACCAGAACGCTCCGGCGACCAGGGGCACTCCGACCGCCCAGCAGCACCAACGGACCAGCAGTTCGCGGCGTCCGGAAAGCGCCGCGGCCACCCCGCCGAGCGCCAGGGCCCCACCGAGGAAGGGCGCGAGGGAGGCGACACCGGTCACCGGGCGTGGCCGACGCCGACACCGGCCGGGGACCCAGCGGACCGCCGCCGGAGCGGGCCAGGTCGCAGGGCCTCCAACGCGGCCCCGTAGGCCGCCACGATGCGCGCGTTCTCCGCCGTGTCCCTGACCGCGACGCGTACGGTGCGCCCTTCGTACTGCGGGGAGAGGGGCGACAGGTCGCGCAGATAGACGTCGTGCCGACGGCACTCCCGCACCAGGCGGGCAGCGCTCGGTCCGTCGTACGGCAGCGTGATGTTGAGGAAGTTCGCAACGCCCTCCTCGACCACGGCGGTGTCCGCCACCCCGGCGAGGTCGGAGGCCAGTCGACGGCGCAGGGTGTGGGTGCGGAGCCAGCGGGAGCGGTAGTGCGCGGGGTCCCGCAGGGCGGCCACGGCGGCGAGTTGCGCGGGAAGGCTCACCGCCCAGGGCGGCGTCCACCGGCGCAGAAGTGCCGCGGTGGCGGGTTCGGCCACCAGGAAGGCCGCCCGTACCCCGGACAGCGCGTACATCTTGGACAGCGAGGTGCAGACCACGACCCGCGGGTCCACCGCGGCCAGTGGGGCGAGCGACTCCGCCAGGTCCACGTAGCCGAGGTAGGCCTCGTCGATCCACCAGCGGGTCCCGGCCGGGGCGTCCGCGATCAGGGTGCGCAGTTCGGCGGCGGACGCGTGCCGTCCGGTCGGGTTGTTCGGGTTGACCACGACCACCAGGTCGTAACGGCCCGCACCGACGACAGAGGCCAGCCGGGCGAAGTCGATCCGCCACCCGTCCCGCCGGTGCAACCGGAAGCGGTCCACCCGGCACCCGATCACGCGCTCGGTGACATGGGCGTATTCGCCGTATCCCGGGTCGAGCAGAAGCACCCTGCTCCCCGGGGTCAGCCAGCGGCCGAACGCCCTGAAGATCAGGTCGGACGAGCCGGCCCCGGCCACGAGCGTCTCCACCGGCAGTGCCCGGGCCTCCGAGAGTTCCGACAGCAGGCCCTCGGCGCCGGTGGGAGGCGAGGTCCTGGCGGACCAGGCCGGATCCTCGGTGAGCGCCGCGCCTACCCCGGGAGCGGGTGGGAACCAGGCGTCCAGCACATCGGCGGCGACGACCTCGTGGCGCCGGTGCAGGGTGCGGAAGTCCGTTCCGATCGCGGTGAAGGAGGCACCGCCGTGTTCACAGCCGTCCGGCCCGGGCGCCCGCTCCATGTCCAACCGCCAGTCGACCACGGAGCCGAACCGCTCCAGGACGCTGCGATACCGGGTGGTGGCCACCCGCGTCAGCGCGGCCACCTCACCCGTCAGCACCTCGAAGGTCACCGCACCGCTGCGGACGGTGCGCCCGACGGGCCGCAGACCGGCCTTCAGATACATGTCGAGCAGTTCGGTGCGGCCCATCGCCACCACCGCGCGGCCTCCCCGCGAGGAGATCCACCGCAGGGCCGCGTACATCAGAAGCGGTGCCACCGCGGTACCGCGCCAGCGCGGCTCCACGGTGAGGATGCGTACCTCGAAGACTCCCCCCTCGGACAACAGCGGCAGTTCGTCGCGGGTCAGGTACTTGTCCAGGCCGTAGCGGCCCAGCCACGGCGGGGTCAGACTGATGAAGCCGATACGGACCGGACCCCGGGCCGCGACGAGGTAGACGTTGCCGCCGTCCAGCGCGTCGTACAGCCGTCGGTCCGGTTGCGGCGGGTGCTGACCGAGCTCCTGGGCGTACACACGGTGCCTCAGCTCGTGTATCCAGACCAGATCCTCTGGAGTGGCAGCTCGTATGTGCGGGTCACGACTCATGCACGTCTCTTTCGGCGAAGGGGAGTCCCCCTGGGGGGACGGTGGCCGACTGCCCCGGTCGCCCCGCCCCCGGGGATCAGCTGTGGCGAACAGGGCGACGACTGGATGCCGGGCCCGCCACGAGCGGGGGAGGGGAAAGCCGGGACTCACCTCGCCGAAGGTGGGAATTCACATGTCCTCGCCGAAGGTTCGCGCCATGAGCACATCCTTCGGGGGTGCCCCGCGTCCGCACATGAGTACGCGTACTTGAGTACGTGAGTAGGAGGTGTCGTGAGGGTGCGGCAGAGGGGGGGAAACCTGCCCTAGAAGGGCATGCGGCCACGGGCGCGACGGCCGGCCGAACCACTGCGGCCCACTGCCTTGGAGCTGCTGCGGAAGGGCTTGCTGAAGATCCGGCCCAGGATGCCGGGGGCCTTGCCGCCGGTGCGTGATCCGGCTCCCAGGGTGCGCTGGGTGCCGCGCTCGGGGTGCCGGGAGAGACGGGGCACGAAGAAGGCAAGCGCGGCGAGAACGACACAGACAGCGACAATAGCGACGATCATCATGAAGGGCTCCAATGGTCGGGGTGTCTCTGCCGTCTGCCCCGATGCGGCAGGCGCATGCCCCGGGCCGCGACCGACCGGGAACCCGGGGGATACAGTCAGCTCGCCGCTCAGCCCGCACCGGACCGGGCACCGCGGCCTGAAGACCCTCGTCGTGTTCCGGTCAGGTGAGGCCATGACCAGCAGGCAAGAAGCGCCCGAGGCGACCCCGCGGGCTCCCGAAGCGCCGTACGGGCCGTCCGCCGAGGCCCGCGTCGCGCGGATACGGCGGCGTCTGGAGCGGCTGATAGGGATCGCGGCGACCGAGGGGAACGCGGTCGTCCCCTTGCGGAACGGGGACGAGATCTTCGCCGCGATGCTGGCCGGGATCCGCAGTGCCGAGCACACGGTGGACATGATGACCTTCGTGTACTGGAAGGGCGACATCGCCTGCCAGTTCGCCCAAGCGCTCGCGGAGCGGGCCCGTGCGGGGGTACGGGTGCGGCTGCTCCTGGACGGGTTCGGCAGCCGGCTGATCGACAGCGAGCAGCTCGACGCGATGGAGCGGGCAGGGGTGCAGGTGGCGTGGTTCCGCAAACCGCTGTACCTCTCACCGTTCAAGCAGAACCACCGCTGCCACCGCAAGGTCCTCGTCGTCGACGAGGAGACCGCGTTCACGGGCGGGGTCGGGATCGCCGAGGAGTGGTGCGGGGACGCACGCAACGAGAACGAGTGGCGCGACACCCACGTCCAGGTCCGCGGCCCCGCCGTGGACGGCATCGCCGCCGCGTTCGCGCAGAACTGGGCCGAGTGCCACGACGAACTCTTCGACGACCGCGACCGGTTCATCGCGCACAGCCCGCAGGGCGACGCGATCGTGCAGGTGGTGCGCGGATCGGCCAGCTTCGGCTGGCAGGACATGCAGACCCTGATCCGGGTGATGCTGGAATCCGCCGAGGAGCGCTTCCGCCTGGCCACGGCCTACTTCTCACCGGACGCGTACTTCATCGAGCTTCTCTGCGCCACCGCCCGGCGCGGGGTCGAGGTGGAGATCCTGCTGCCGGGCCCGCACACCGACAAACGGGTCTGCCAGCTCGCGGGTCAGCAGTACTACGAAGACCTCACCGCGTGCGGGGTCAAGATCTACCAGTACCAGCCGACGATGATGCACGCCAAGGTCATCACCGTCGACCACGTCGCCGCTCTCATCGGCTCGACCAACTTCAACCGCCGTTCCCTCGACCACGACGAAGAAGTCATGCTCGCCGTCCTGGACCAGGAGTTCACCGCGACGCTGGACGAGCACTTCGAGGCCGATGTGGCAGCCAGCGAACTGATCCGGGAGGGCCGCTGGAAGAGACGCCCTGTCGTACAGAGGGCCCTCGAAGTCGCCGTCCTGCCGATCCGCCGCTTCCTGTGACCGGCGTCCGCCGCAGCCGGTAGGCGGCGCATTCCTGGGCCCAGCCCCTCGGCGGACGGTCCAGATCCCGCTCGCCGGTACGGGTGACGCCGGAGGGCGGCTCCGGCGCTGTGCGGACCCGCTGCCCTGGTGCGATCACCGGCGGTGACGGCTGTCATCACCGCTGTGTATTGGACGTGTGCGGAGCGGTGGCCGGAAGGTGGTGGCAGGCCGCTGGGTCCGCCGCCCGGGTGCCCGGGCCGGGGACACGTCGTCATGGGCGGTACCAAGCACCGCCGCTGCCGGGCCCGTTGACGACCCGGGACCGCTCGCGGCCGAACGTCCAGGGCCGCCGATCGGCCGTGGTCCACCGCCCCGCCCCACGGCTTGGCCGCTCGTCCTCCCCCTCCACCGCGGAACCCTCCGAGGAGCTGACGCGACATGAGCGCCGCATCGCATACGCGCAACAGTGTTCCGGTCCATGAAGGAGGTGCCTCATGACGGGTCCGGTCTCCCCGGAACACGCCGCCGCCTCTCCCTACGTCTTCGCCGGATCAGGGGCAGGGGAACATGACCGTCTGCGGTTGCTGGCCCGGCTGCTGGACCCGCTGCACCGGCGGACCCTGCACACGGCCGGGCTGCGCGCGGGGCTGCGCTGCCTGGAGCTCGGCTCGGGGACAGGCACGATCGCCGCGTGGATGGCGGGCCAGGTGGGAGCCACGGGCCACGTGACGGCCACCGACATCGACCTGACGTTCCTCAAGCATCAACGGCGCCCGAACCTGGCGGTCCGCGAACTCGACGTGCTCACCGACGAGATCCCCCGGGGTGCCTTCGACATGATCACCTGCCGGGCGCTCCTGCACCATCTGCCGCAGTGGGAAGCCGTGGTGGGTCGGCTGGCGGGGGCCCTCAAACCGGACGGTGCGCTGGTCCTCGTGGAACCCGACGCCGGTGCCGCCGTGTTCGCCGAACCGGCGCATCAGCGGTTCTGGTCGGCCTGGTGCCGCTGGGGACGGACCGAGGGAATCGACTTCCGCCTCGGCGGCGCACTACCCCGGGCCGTCCGACGAGCGGGACTCGACGTCCAGGACGTGACCATGGAGGTGCCCTTCTACAGCCGCAGATCCCCATGGGGCGACCTCTACCGCTCCACCGTCGGAGCGGCGCGGCCCTATGCCTCCGGAGGCGGCCCCGACCTGATGGCCGAGTTCGAGGATCTCGTGGCGGGGAGCGGCGACCTGATGTGCTCCTTCGGCTGGGTGGCCGTCTGCGGCCGGGCCGCCCCTGGCGCGGAGGCGGTGCGACATCGATGAGACACCCCAAGGTCACGATCGTGGGCGCCGCGGGCGGAGTGGGATCGTCGCTCGCCCACCTCCTCATCACCGCGCCCGACGCCTACGAGATCGCGCTCATCGGCCGGGACACCCGGTCCGTCGCCTGTCTGCTGATGGACTCCGAGTCCCTGGCGCCGCTGGGCCGGCCACCGGTCGTCGGCCATGGGGACACCGGGGACTTCCACGATTCGGACATCATCGTGATCACCGCCTCGGTGCCGCTCACCGCGTGGGCGCCGCGTGCGGACTCGATGTCGGCCAACGCGGAGGTCGTCCATCCCTACTTCCGTGAGATCACCAAGGTCTCCGCGGACTGGCGCGGGCACGTCATCGTCGTGACCAACCCGATCGATGTGCTCAGCGGCTGGCTGCGACGGCACACGCACTTCGGCCGCTCAAGGATTCTGGGCTACTCGTGGAACGACAGTCTGCGGCTGCGGGTGGCTGTCGCCCGGGCCCTGGGGGAGGACGCGGCGGACATCACGGCCTGGGTGATCGGCGAGCACGGGGACGCGTTCGTGCCGCTCTTCGGCCACGTCCTGTCGAAGGGCAGGCATGTGCGGGTGTCCGCCCGGCAGCGGGAGAGCGTCCTCGCCGAACTGCGTGATTTCTATACCCGGTGGGGTCGGCTCGGCAGGGCGCGTACCACGGTGTGGACCACGGCGAGCGGAGTCGCGAGGATGATCCACGACCTCACTCACGGGCGGTCGGCGGACTGGACGGCGTCCGTCGCGCTGAACGGCGAGTACGGGCTGTCCGACGTCAATGTCGGCGTCCCCGTCACCATGGACGCGCGGGGAGTCCTGCGCGTGGTCGAGTGGGGTTTGGACGAAGCGGAGCACACCGCTCTCCATCAGGCGGCCTCCCTTGTCCGGCAGCGCGTGGACGGTCTGGGCGCACTGTGACCCTCCGGTCGCCCCGCATGGTCGGCCCCGCATGGTCGGCCCCGCCCTTCCGCGTTCCGGACGGAGCAGGCGGTCGGGGCGGTCCCGGCCCTCGGTCCCCGGCGGACCTTACGGGGTCGGCGTCGCCTCACGGACGGCGCCGTGGACGGCGCGGGCGAGCCGCGCGCCCCACAGGGAGCGCGGCCCGGCGAAGGCGTGGACCTCGTCGCCCGGTGCCGGGGTCCGGGCGGCGACGCATACGGCATCGGTCGGGGTGCCGGAACAGTCGTAGCCGAGGTCGAGGAGCGCCTGGGCCTTGGCCTCGGTGGCGGTGGCCACCGCGTTGACCAGCGCGGCGTCGGACATCGCGACGGGAACGGCGACGACGATGTTGATGGTCCCCGGCCCGGCCGGGGTCCGCGTCCCCTCCGCGGGGGAGGCGGCCCACCCCCGTACCGACACACCGGAGGTGGCGACGGCCTCGGCACCACCGCTGCGCCCGCGGCCCGGCCGGGAGACATCCGCGGCCGTCATCAACCCCACGCCCGACCCGCGCAGCCCGGCTCCGTCGGCGAGGGCGGCGAGATGCCGCTCCGGGTCGGTGCGGCGGTAGCCGTGTGCCACCTGGGCGTTGAGGACCCAGGCACGCGCACCGATGCCCCCACCCAGGGGCGCGCTGCTGATCATCCGCCATCCTGGGCCCGCCCGCCACAGCACCGCGCGCAGTTCGGCGCCGTCCTCGAAACGGGTCAGCCGCTGGACCGGCAGCAGACCGGTGGCGGTACGGGCGGACGGCAGGACGGCGGTCACCGGGCGAGCTCCTCGCGGATCGGAACCGCCGATCCTACGCGCGCCGGCCGTCCCGCGCGCCGGGCGGGCCCACCCGAGCGCCAGCGGCGGCCAACTGCGGGCCTGTAGAGCGGGAACCGGTCGGATAGGCTGCCGCCCTTCTTGAACGGCAGCACTTTCCTGATGGGGTGGGAGTATGGGAATGAAGGCACGCAGACGAACCGCCGCGGTGGCCGCGCTCGTGGGAGCGCTGGGCCTTTCGACGCTGAACGCGCCGGCCGCCTGGGCCGCGGACACCGGCATCACCGTCTCGGACATCGTCGTCAACAAGGGCAAGCCGATCGTCGTCGGCACGTCGAAGGTGGTGGAGCCGTCCTTCGGCTTCCGTGTCACCTTGCCCCGGGGGTACACCACCGACGACCCCTCCGACTACAGCGCGGCTCCCTTCCTCTACCGGGGAAGCATCACGCGGGCGGCCGAGACGGGGGACAACTACATCGACGGCAGCTACACCTGCTTCATCATCGACTCCCGGCGCCTGCGCTGCGAGGGCAGGCTCTACATCGACCCGCACCCGGCCCAGGAGTACGTCGACTCCAACAGCGACGCCACGTCCTGGAAGGTCGGCGTCTCGCTGCGGCTGTGGAAGGCCGACGGCAGCCTCAAGGCCGGTGAGCTGGAGACGCGGTCCCTGACCGTCCCGCTCAAGCGCCTGTCCAAGGCCACCGTCGACGCCTCTCCGGAGCCGGTCGCCCAGCGCGGGACCCTCACCGTCACGGGCAAACTGACCCGGGCGAACTGGAACACGAAGAAGTACGACGCCTATGGCGACCGTACGGTCAGCCTTCAGTTCCGGGCCAAGGGCACCGACACCTTCAGGACGGTCAAGAAGGCCACCACCAGCCGCACCGGGGCGCTGAAGGCCAAGGTCACCGCCTCGGCCGACGGCTACTACCGGTGGGTGTACCAGGGCAACTCCGCGACCGGCGCCGCCACCAGCACCGCCGACTACGTCGACGTGCGCTGACCCCTCCGCAACGGAGGGCGGGCCCGTCCACGGTGATCAGCGGCGGGCGGGCCCACCCCGGTGGCCACCGGGTCCTCCCTCGGACCGCGGAGCGGGGCCGGGGCCGCGGGGCGTAGGCGAGCAGGACATCGATGTCGGACGAGTGGACGACGGATCACCGGTCGACGGATCGCCGGTCGTCAGCGACTCGGGGGCGCCAGGGACGATCCCGAGCCCTTGAGCGGCGAGCAGGTGCGGTCAGCGGGAGCCGAACTGGTGACGTCGGGCGGCCGACCGCCCCGGCGCCTGGTCCGGCGCGGGGACGCGGGGCCGGACGCGGTGGCCGGAAGCCGCCGAGGCCCCGAGCCGTGCACGGGCGGGCGAGTGCGCTCACCGGCCGTCGGCCGCGCCCCCCGCCGTGGGACCGGAAGCGCTGCCGGAGCGCCATCACCTGGAGGCCGGGCCCGTCCACGCGGCGGACGAACATGTCGGCAGCGGGTGCGCGGGGCAAGGCGAACGAGCGTACGAATTCGGCCGTTTCGGAGATCGGGCTGCCAACTAAGCGCCGGAGCGGAAACTTGATCCGCCGCGCGGCTTCTCCGCTGACCTGGCACAGACGAACTGCCCATGCACTCGTACGTCATTGTCCTTGAAGAGATCAGGAGTCTCCGGATGGCCCGCTCGCGTGTTGCCCGACCCATATCCCTTGCCGCCACGGCGGCGGCAACCGCCCTGCTCCTCCTTGGTTCGGCACCCGTGGCGGTGGCCGAGCACTCCCGGCCGGAGCTGACCTCACGGCTGCTCCCGATCCCGCCCGGCGGGCTCCACAGCTTCGTCAAGGGGCTGAACAGCAGCGGCACGATCGTCGGCGACTACTACGTGGAGGGCTCCGACGGGCCACTCGCGATCCGGTGGAACGCCGGCCGCCCCGGCTGGACCCGCCTGGCGCCGCTGCCGGGTGAGAGATTCAGCCGGACGACCGCGCTCAGCGACCGCGGATGGGCGGTCGGCCTGTCCTTCGACAGCGCGCCTAACTCCCACCCCGTCCGCTGGTCACCGGGCGCCACCCCGAAGCGGTTGGCGCTTCCCGACGGGGCCCGTGGCGGTAACGCGTCGGCCGTCAACAACTCCGGGGCCGCGGTCGGTGACGCGTCCGAGGAGAACAACATCTCCCACCCCCTGCGCTGGCGGTCCGACGGCAGCAGGACCGACCTGCCCGTGCTGCCCGGCGACAACAGCGGCACCGCGACGTCGATCAACAACGCGGGCACGGCGGTCGGGTGGACCGAGAAGCGCGACGCCGCCGGTGGCTCCGCGCACCCCGTGCGCTGGAACGCGGCGGGTGCCGTCAGCGCGCTGCCCCTCCCGGCGGGGATCGCCGGGGCCCGGACGAGCCAGATCACCGACAACGGCGTGGTCTTCGGTCACGGGCGGCTCGCCGGGAGCACGGAGTACGACCGGGTCCTGGTGTGGGCTGCCGACGGCACGGTCCGGGACGCCGGGCGCGGGCGGGGATACGACGTCAACCGGGCGGGCACCGCCGTAGGAGCGTCGTTGGACGACAACCCGAACGGCGTCACGGCCCGCTGGAACGCGAACGGCACCCGGACAGTGCTCGCCAATCCGGCGGAAGCGGCCGGAGAGGTGCTCGCGATCAACAACCGGGGGGCGGCCGTCGGGTACGCGTGGCCGCCGGCCGGTAACCCCGCCTTGGACAAGGCCCTGTTGTGGAAGCCTGACGGTACGGTCGTCCCGCTGCCGCAGTCGCCTCTCGGTCCCTACGCCGCCGCGTTCGCGATCAACGACGCCGGAGTGATCGCCGGATTCGCCGTCGGCACCGACGGCGCCGGCAACGCGACGACCTGGCGCGCGACCGTCTGGAAGCGCTGACACCCGCCGCATCCTGTGACACGCCTCGGTGAGGTCCTCGTGGAGGACCCCACCGAGGCCGGGTCGGCATCGCACCGAGCGAAACCACGGTGGGAGCGGGGCCTCGTGACCGGGACCGAGCAGGAGAAGAGCCCCGGCATCGGACGAGCCGGACCGGAGTGACACCGCTCCGACCGGGTCCGCTCGAAGAAGAGCGACCCGCGACCGCGCCCCGGCTTCCGTGGACTGGAATTCGCTGGAGTCGCCGCGTCAGGGTCGCTAGCGTCCCGTCGTGTGATCTACGAGAATCCCTTGGCCTACGTCCTGGGCCTCGAAGGGCTCGCGCTGCTGCGCTCGTTCACCGGTGAGCACGACCGGGCCTTCGTCGACGCCCGTGTCGCGGAGATCCGGGCCCTGCTCGACGACGAGTCACTGGCCGACGCGGCGGTCGAGGTCGCCCGGGTCGGCACGGTCGACGGCTACCGGGTGTGGTCCCGCACCTATGACGGCCCCAACTCGGCGTTCGCCCTGGACGAGCCGGTCATCGGGGAGATCCTGAACGGGCTGCCGCCGGGCACCGCGCTGGACGCCGGATGCGGAACCGGACGTATCGCGGCCGTGCTGTCACAACGCGGCCACCAGGTGGTGGGCGTCGACAGCTCACCGGAGATGCTCGACCTGGCACGTGTCCGCGTGCCGGACGGCGATTTCCGTCTCGGCGAGCTGTCGGAGCTGCCCGTGGCCGACGGCGCGGTGGACCTCGTCGTCTGCTGTCTGGCGTTGACACACGTTCCCGACCTGCGGCCGGTCATGGCGCAGTTCGCCAGGGTGCTGCGGCCCGGCGGGCATCTGGTGATCTCCGACGTCCACCCCGAACGGGTGGCGCGGGGCTCGATTCCCCCGGTGCGCCTGCCGGACGGGACGGCAGGGCGCCTGGAGTCCTATCGGCATTCGGCCGGGGACTATCTGCGTGCCGCGCTTCCGGTCGGGTTGCAGGTCCGACGGTGCGAAGAACCGTTCAGCCCGTGCACGGAGCCGTCCGGGGCGACGGACCGGCCACGGGCGACCGGGCCGGGTCCATGGGAGGTCTGGCCCTGGAGCCTGGCCGCTCTGGTGCCCGAGGCAGCGGCGGCGGCCGATCGCGGAGTACCGGCGGAGATCATCTGGCACTTCCAGCTGACCGGTGCCTGACTCGGCGGTCGGCGCGCCCACCTGGGGGCGCTACCGGTTCCCGGGATGTTCACCTCTTGTCCTGACCGAGTCAGAGAACGAGCTGAGGCCGCTCCTCCTGGTGCGGTCGCTCACTCTGCGGCGGGATCTGCGAGAGCTCCCCCTCGGCCGCCCGCGGCCCGGCTCCGGGAGCGGTGGCCCCCTGCCGCAGGGGCTTCTCCCCGGCCAGGGGCGCCGGGCGGCCGGACGGGGTGGCCTGCAATCTGAGACCAGGAGGCACAGGCGCCTCCTCGGCGGTCGCGAGCAGCCGGCCAAGCTCGGCCCACGAGGTGCCGGCCGCCATCGCCAGCCCCACCAGATGGCCGATCTGCCGGCTGGCCTGCTCTGCCTCGTTCCACAGGCCGCGCGCTCTCCTCAGCGCCTCGTTGTGGCATTCGATGCGCTGAGCAAGCTCCTTGAGCGGAGTGGGTCGTTCGATCTGCTCCATGTCTGACCAAACTCCCCAAAGCCGCTGAAGGTACGCACCAGTACACGATCCGGCGGACATGGCCGAATCGTACTGACATCACCTCGCCGATAGGCCCCGCACCTGTGTACGGTGCGCACCGGTCCGACGGCACCGTGATCGGGTACCGGAACTGGAGGCTGTCACCCGTTCGTGCGGGGGCATGCCTCAGATTCGCACGAGCCCTACCGGCCTCACCGACGGGCACGTACGGCCGGCGGTCGGCCAGCGGCGAATGCTGTGGGGCGAACGGCGAACGGCGAACGGCGAACGGCGAACGGCGAACGGCGAACAAGAAATCGGACGACAGTCCCGTTGGTCACCCGCCGGGGGGTCGCGCCCGGCGGGTACGCGTGGGAGGTCTCCGCGAGGTCCATGTCTTCAGATGAGTCTGTCGGTCCGGGGGTGCGGCGGCGGGCAGTGACCGGGGGATCCCGGCGCACTCCCGAGTCCGCGTGCGCAGGATTCCTGCGGGGGATGTTCCGGCTGCTACCTGGCCGGGCGGGTGGACGCGCAAGGAGAGTTCGTACGCACACGGGGAGATGAACATGCGACACACGATCCGGTTCCTGCTGGCCACCGTCACAGCCACCAGCGCCCTCCTGCTCACCGCGACCGCCGCCTCGGCGAGCGAGTACACCGTCCAGGCCGAAGGCCAGAACCGCGGCTTCGGCGGCGCCGACGACGATGGTCTGCGGGTCTACGCCTGCGACACCTTCGGCGACAACTGGGGCGTACGCACCCACTACACCTACCGGAACCACACCGGGGGCACCGCCACCCGCACGGTCAGCGACGCGAACGGCGTCACGACCGGCTGCGGTGAACAGAACATGTCCGCCTCCGCGCCCGCCCTCAGCTACCAGGTCTGCACCGGCAGGGCAGGAGCCGACACCGTCTGCGGCCCCTGGACCCGCCTCTGAGCACCAACGAACCCGGCCCGTTCCCTCCGCCCGCCGACGGTGGACGGAACGGGCCCTCGGTCACCGCGACACCGGCACTGGGACGGACCACGAGTTCCTGACATCACCACAGGCCCGCGAAGTCCTCCAACAGGAGGGCAGAGCCGTGCTCGACCACCGGACCGTTCAGCGAGTCCGGTCCCAGAACCTGAATCCCTGATGACTGATCGGGCCGTTCACACGATCATCCAGCCGGCCACTCCCGAAGCCGCCATCCCGCCGCCGCGCCGAAAGCCGACGGGGACGACGCCCACCGGTCGGCCTTGTGGACAGTCGGCCAGGTTGTCTGTGTAGCGGCCACCCGGCAGTCCGGCTGGTGTCGATGTCTGCGTCTCCGGCGCTATCGGGCGAGGAGGGCGCTGACGGTCTTGCCTCCGGTCGGTCGTGGGGTGACCGCGGTGGTGCGGGCGAGGTGGTCGACCATGTGCCGGCCGAAGCCTCCGGTGCCGCCGGTCAGGTCGGGGGTGCGCATATGGGGCATCCGCGGGCTGGGGTCGTGGACGGCGACCTCGATGGCGTCCGGGTACGCGGTCAGGTCCAGGGTGCAGGTGCCGCCGCTGTGGCGCAGGGCGTTGGTGACCAGTTCAGAGACGACCAGGACCACGGTGTCGGCGGCCGCGGCCTTGATCGGACTCACCAGACCTTGCAGAAATGTACGGGTGCTCTCTCGCGCGTCGGCGACGGCGGTCGCGGAGCGGATGGTCATGGCGTCGGCGCACATGGTCTCCATCAGGTTCAACCTCGCCTTCGGCTCATCGGTGCTCTGTCCTGCCTACCTGCCTCCTTGTTCCCCGGTCCGCGCTCCTCAACCTGGCTGGTCCGATTGCCTCACTTTCAAGTGAACGAAAATCTATGTCGGCCGGAGTAGACATTGGGTGGTGGTGTGGTTATGGTTTCTCTCGTAGCCAGAAGGACAGCAGGGCCTGGCAGAGACGAACTGCCGGTCAGCAGTACAGGTGGTACCCGCAGTTGCAGTACGGCAGGGCGGTGCGGTGGTGGAGTTCCGGAGCCAGAGCAGACGCAGGACGGTGACGGGACTGACGGCCGGACCGGGTGGCCCGCGGTGATCAGGGGCCGCCAATGAGCAGAACCGCGGTTGATGCGGTGGCAGTACCCGCAGACGCGGTACGCAGCGGTGAAGTAGGTGGGCAGTACCTCGGTGAAGGCGTCTGCTGCGGACGCGCGCACCGGGAGGTCCGGCAGTGGGGTTCCAAGCCAGAGAAGAACGAAGTACGGGCGAGCGGGGCTGGCTGCCGGAGCGTGGCGCTTGATCAGGTCACCAGCGGTTCGCATCACCAGCAGTACAGAGCAGTACGCAGTGGTACGCAGTTGTTCATCGAGGGAAGAACGGAGGGGCCGAGCGCCATCAGGATCGCCCGGGCGGAAGTGTTGGGCCCGGGTACCGCAGGACATCGATAGTGAGGTGGTCTCCGGTCGAGCAACCGCGATCCCCGCGTCTCCGACAGCAGTGTGGTCGGGCGTGCGGAAACAGAAGGCCGGCGCAGTATCCAGGCCGGCGGATGGTGTAGCAGTTCCTTCGGGGCCCTGGTGCCGTACGCACCAGGGCCCCTCCACGCGTTCATGGACACATGGTGTGCAGGACACCGCCCTGCTCGGCGTCCGCGAGTCAAGGGGTCATCCCCCGGCTGCCCCCTCGCGGTGTCACTGTCAGCCATTCGCACGGCGTTCTCGGAATGCGGCGCGGAACGCGTTCTAGGGTGGATCGGGTCATGCCTCCTGCGGGGCGCGGAGTTCATGCGGAGTTCGGGAGCGGCGATGGCGAGGGTGAGCCGTAGGCATCTGCTGGCCGGTCCGGTCGGGGCCGCCGCCGTGGTGGCTTCGGGCGGTCTCGCCCGGGCGGCCGGGCCTGCCCTTGGGGGAGCGCCGCCCGTGACGGCGGGTGGGCGGCCGGACTGGGACGCGGTGCGGGCACAGTTCCGGCTGGAGCCCGGCTGGGTTCATCTGGCGATGTACCACCTGGCGTCGCACCCCCGGGTGGTGCGGGAGGCGGTGGCGCACCTGAGCCGTCAGATCGACGCCAACCCTCTGGCGGCGCCCGGGGGGCTGTCGCTGCCGGACGGCCCGACCGGGTGGCCGCGGGTGCTGGCCTCTCTGGCCGACTACCTGGGAGCGCGGCCCGAGCAACTCGCGATGACCGCCAGTACGACCATCGGGCTGGGGGTGGTCTACAACGGGGTGCGGACGCGTCCTGGTCAGGAGTTCGTGCTCAGCACCGACGACCATCCGTCCCATGTGCTCGCGGCCCAGCTGGCGGCGGAGAATCGCGGCGCCAAGGTGCGGCTCTGCTCCTGGTTCCGCGACTCCGCCCAGGCCACCGCCGAAGAGATCATCCGTACCCTGCGCGAGCAGATCCGCCCCGAGACACGGGTCCTGGGCGTCACCTGGGTGCAGTCCGGCACCGGAGTGCGGATGCCCGTGCGCCGGATCGCCGAGGTGGTGCGCGAGGCGAATCAGGGACGAGCGGAGGCCGACCGCTGTCTGCTGGTCGTCGACGGCGTGCACGGGCTCGCCGCTGTCGACCAGGACGGGGCGCGTCTGGGGGCCGACATCCTGGTCGCCGGCACACACAAGTGGCTCTTCGGGCCGCGCGGAACCGGCCTGGTGTGGGTCTCTCCCCAGGTGCTCGACCAGCTCCGGCCGACGTTCGCCACCTTCATCTTCAGCGGTGGGGCGGCGCCGCTCTCCCCGGGCGGATACCTGGCCTTCGAGCACGCCTTCGCGCTGCCGACCGCCGTCGCCTTCCACCAGCGGCTCGGTCGCGCCCGCGTCGCGGACCGCATCGCGCGCCTGTCCACCCGCGCCAAACACGGACTGGCCGGTATCCCCGGAGTGACGGTGCACACCCCCGCGGACCCCGAGATGTCGGCGGGCATCACCTGCTTCAGCGTCCGCGGCCACAGCGCCGCGCAGGTCATCTCCCGCGCCGCGGAGAAACGAATCCGCCTGTCCTCGCTGCCCGTCTTCCCGTACAACAGCACGCCCTGGCCGCGGATCGGGACCGCCATCGTGAACTCGCCCCGGGACATCGACACGGCCCTCACCGCTATCGCCGACATCGCACGGTAGGCAAGCACCCACCACACCGTGGACACCGGTCTCGACATCGCCGCCAACCCGTGATCCGAACTGCTCACAGCGGGACGATCGCCTCCAAAAACCGTGCAGCCGGGGCCTGTTGCTCGGAGCGGTACGCGAGGCTGTGCGAGCGAACCGTGCCGGGGGCGTCGGCGTCGCGCCGAACGCCGCTACCCCGCCCGTGAAGCGACACACCACGTCTGAAGATCATTAATATGACTGCGAACTGGTAACGTGCAGGGCCAAAGCACCTGGCCCCACTGCTGGTTGCGGGCCGGGTGAAGCCCTCCTCATTGGAGAAATTCTTGGCAACGCATGAGCCCTTGGCCATACCCGGTGTGCAGGTGTGTTCCCTCAAGGTCGAAACACCTCAGCTGATCGAGCCGGCGGCCACGTACCAGACCCTCCGCTTCCCCTACGGCGCGGCCGAGTCGTCGGACCGGTTCAACATGCACCAGGCCCTGCAGCCCGACGGCACCACCGTGACGGACTGGGCGACCGACGACCGCAGCGGCCTCATCCGGCCGTCACGAGCCGGGTGGGGCCAGCTCTACGCGATGATCCAGTGGGAACCGGCCAGCGGTACGAACGGCTACACCGAGCTGCGGGATCAGTTCGTCCGCAACCCGTTCGGTGTCGCCGACACCACGGCGACCGAGCACCGCGCGCCGACTCCCGGCATGCAGTGCTACGTCAAGGGGCATGGCATCTTCGTCTCCCCCGACGTGCCCCTCGCGCTGCGCGTGATGCACAACGACAACGCCCCGAGGAGGGTGACCCTCGCGGAGTTCAAGCTCGTCATCCATGAGGCGGCGTAGGCCCGACGCGGCCACCGGGCGCTGATCAGGACTCCCGTACGGCGACACGCTCGCCCGCGTCCACCGCCGGTTCGCGGTCAGTGGCGCGGACCGATCCTGGCGGTGGGCGCGGGAGCGGGCGCGTGGCGCCGTTGCCAGAAGGGGCGGTCGGCCCAGCGCTGTTCCCAGGAGTGGACGGTGCGATGGCCGGTCCGGTAGCCGTCGAAGGTCTCGTCCAGCCGTGCCAGGTAGGTGTCTACCGCGTCGCGGCGGCCCGCCAGGCGGGCGTCCACGGCCTCCCCGGCGCACTTGCCGGTGTAGAGGGCGGTGAGGACACCCTGGGACGAGATCGGGTCGTAGGCGGTCGCGGCGTCGCCGACGGCGATCCACCCGTCTCCCGCCGCCGGTTCCAGCCGGGCGGTGTGAGCGGCGCCGCGGCGCGGCACACCTCCGGGCCAGGGGCGGCGGCCCTCGGCGCGGGAGCCGGTGTGACGGGTGGCGGCGAGCTGGTCGAGGAACCCCTGGGTGGTGGTGAGACCGGGTGGGACGAGGTCGGTGTCGGTGAAGTACACGGCGTCGCGTCCGAGAGGATGGCAGGGGGCGGTGTACCACCACCCGTCGCGTACGGATTCGACCACGGACAGGTCCTCGCTGTCGTACGGGTCGTGGACGAACCGCAGCTGTACGGCCACGAGTTGGTCGTAGCGCCGCCGTCGGGCCCCGCAGTGCACGGCGATACGGGCGCGTCGGCCGGTGGCGTCGATGAGCCATCGGCAGCGTACGGTGCGGCACGTGCCGCGGGCTGTCACCGGGAGCCGCCAGTCACCGTCCGGCTCCCGTACGGGCCGCCCCACGGTGCTGTGTTCGGCGACCTCCGCGCCTCGGGCGCGGGCCTGGGAACGCAGCAGACGGTCGAAGGCGGTCCGGTCGAGCTGCCAGCCGTGGCCGTGGGGGTCGTTGATGAAGCAGACCTGTTCCACCCGGGGCGATCCCCAGGCGGAGAGACCGCCGTGGCACGGACGGTGGTCGCGGTCGAGCGCGCGGGGCCCGACTCCGAGGTCCTGAAGCAGCGTTCTGGCGGCGGGAACGAGGGATTCGCTGGTCTTCGGCGGTCCGGAGCGCGCGTCCGCGAGCAGCACGCTGCGCCCGGACCTGGCGAGTGTGATGGCCGCTGCGGCGCCCGCCGGTCCGCCACCGGCGACCACGGCGTCGTAACGGCCTTGGGTGGGCCGGTGCCCGTCGCCGGGCACCGCCTCGGTGGTCATCCGTTGTCCCGGAAGGGGTCGATCTTGGTGAGGTAGCCGGCCGAGATCTCCTCGGGTGTGAACCGGGTGTTCCGGGCGACCTCGTCGACAGCCTGCCGGTTCACGTCCGTGCGCCTGAACTTGTCGGACACGGCCGGGTCCGCCTCGGGGACGTGGACGTTGACCAGGTTCCGGCGGTCGTTGACCTTGGGGAGGCCGGGCGTGGACTCGGCGAGGATACGGTCGGGGAACCTCCCGTCCTCGACGGTGTAGGCGTGGGTCTCGACGATGCCGAACCTGGCCCACCAGTCGACCATGTTCTGCCAGCCCTCGGCCTTGTCCGGGCTCAGGAACCGGAGCCAGACCGCCCGCCGGGCGAAGGCCTTCTCCCGCAGGTCGTCGTCGTGGGTGGCGCCCTTGTTGTTGACGACGTCCAGGTCCTCCTCCTTGAGCACCTGGTTGGGTACCCGGGCGGGCCAGAACGACGGCAGATAGGGGCTGTAGCGGGCGCCGATGTTGGCCACGATCTCGTAGCCGGAGCGGCAGCTCGCGGTGTCGGTCTGCCAGGGAAGGCCCATCCAGCGGGTGAGGTCACCGGGGCCCTGCGCGTGCAGCGGACCGTTGTCGGCCAGTGCCTTCGTGGACGTGAGGTGGGTCCCGTGGTCCGGATCGTTGCCGTCGGTACGGTGCAGGATGCGGAAGGGCTCCTGGTAGAGCGTGCGGTGACGGATGGGCCAGGTGACCTCGCAGCCGGGGTGGAAGGCGTCGGCGAGGCAATAGTCCAGCGCCGCCCGGTCGAGCAGACCGGGCTGAAGGGCGACGGGCGCCTTGTCGAGGTCGGGCTGGGGGATCCGGACCGTGGTGTCGAAGTCACCCTCCACCCAGGACTCGAACAGTCTCACCTGCGTGACGGTGAGCACCCCGTGTTGCAGGGCGGACTTCGGTCTGCTGGCCATGGCGTCCCCGTAGAGCCACGGCCAGGGCAGCGGTGACATGCCGTCCCGCTTGTACTGCCGCATGTGGTAGAGGACGCGCTGCCGCAGGTCCTGGTACTGGGGCTTGTTGCTGCCGAGCAGGGCGAGGACCTGCGGGGAGGTGAAGTCGTTCGGGGCGCGCCATCCGAACTCCGCGGCGAAGCCCTGGTTGACCCATTGGTGTCCGGTGAACCGCAGCAGCACCGGTTTGATGTGCTCGTCGAACGTCACCTTGGCGGGGAAGGGCAGGTCGCCGGTCCGCACGAAGAGGTCGTACAGCAGATCGTGGAGTGTCACGATGCCCTTGACGTCCGGCGCGTAGTTCGGCGGTGCCACCACCACCCAGGCCGGCGTCGCCGTGAGGTTCCGGCCGCCTACCGTGACCTCGGCGGTCACCGGGCCGTCGGAGATGTCGTCGTACCAGCCGTCGTTGTTGCCGAAGTCCGACAGCGCGGTCCGGGGAACGGTGAAGGAGTCGGACTTCCCTCTGCCGCCGAGCACCACGAGTCTGCCCGCCGCGTCGGTCAGCAGTTCGCCCAGGTACACCGCGATCCCGTTGATCCGCCCCGTGTCGAACGCCTTGCCCGACTGGTCGGGTCCGGAGATCGACCGCGCGGGCGGAGTGATCTTCAGCTTGCTCCGCTCCGCCGTGCTCGCGTTGCGCCGGGCGATCCGCGCGTCTCCGTCGGGGATCGCCTTGGCGTCCTCTATGTCCAGCGCCAGCGCGAACTTGTACCAGGACGCCTTCTTGTTCGCCAGGCGCACGGTCCAGGTGACGGTGGCGTTGTCCTGCCCGTGTTCGATCTCTCCGAGGACGTTGCCGTCCTTGTCGTAGCCGTAGACACGGAACCGCGCCGCCTGCCTCTTGATCATGGCGGAGCCGTCCTTGGAGAAACCGGGCGGCCTGGGCGGCTCGTCCGGGCTCTCGGGCCCGTAGAAGAACTTGGTGCTGTTCCCGACCCGGGCGACACCGATCGCCGGGTGGATCTTCACATACGCGATGTCCGGCATTGCGCTCCAGAGTGATCGTGGGTACGCCGGTCGGAGTGGGTACGGGTTCTTGGACGGGGCAGGCGCGCATGGCCCATGGGGCGGACGGTCCCGAACACGGCCCCAGGGGCGGACGGTCCCGGCCCGCACGCCCTCCACGCTGTCCACGCCGCCCTGGTCACGCTCGAAGTACCTGTGGACGCCGCGAAACGGTCCCGCGTTTCCCTGCGGTTCCACGGCTGAAGGGCCGCCCTGGGTGCGGCCCGGACAAGGTCCCGCGAGGACGGGGCGCGGGATGGTGCGGATGGTCTGCCGGGCCGCTCGAACCACACCTGGGCTGCTCGAACCGCATCCGAGGAGACCGCATCCGAGGAGACCGCATAGTTCCAGAACAAGATATGCATGTCCCGGGCCCGGCCGCATCCGGAGGAACCGGGACATGCCGGGCCGCGTCAGCTACCGGTTGGGGGTGGCTCGGTGGCTGTGGCGACCGCTGGAGGACGGCCGTCCGGTCGGAGGGGATCCGGCACGCCGCCGGTCGCGCGCTATGCCTCGCCCGCCCGGCCGTCACCGGCCGCGTCGGCTTGCGGGATGCGCGCGGCACGGGCGTAGCGGGCGGCGAGTTCCCGGAACGCGGTGGCCAGTTGGGGTGGGCCGATGACCTCGATCCCGGTGTCGAAGCGTCCGATGGCGGTGGCGAGTCCGGTCCATGACCAGGAGCCGAGGACGAGTCGGCAGTGGTGGGCGTCGAGTTCCTCGACGATCCCGTCCTGGGCGAAGGGTACGACGTCGGCGGCCGGGAGGCGGAGGATGACTTCGCCTTGGCAGGGCCAGTCGGTGGTGGTGCCGTCGTTGCCGCGGAATCGGCCGGTGACGAAGGCGGAGACATCGCCGCCGGGGAGTTCACGGGGGGTGAAGCGGGGGCCGGTGGGTGTGCGGGGCCGGATGCGGTCGACGCGGAAGGTGCGCCAGTCCTCGCGAGGGAGGTCCCAGGCCACGAGGTACCAGTGGTGTCGCCATGCGACCAGGTGGTGGGGTTCCACCCGGCGGGGGTCGTCGGCCGAGGCGTTCGCACCCGGGGCGTAGTCGAAGCGCAGTTCCTCGCGGGCGTGGATGACGCGGCTCAGGTCCATCAGGAGCTGAGCCGTGGCCTGGGGGGTGTCGCCGGTCGCCGCGGGTGGCTGGACGGCGGTGACGCGCAGCTGGTCGATGCGGTGGCGCAGACGGGGTGGCATGACCTGGCGGAGGGTGGCCAGGGCGCGGGCGGCGTCCTCGGCGACGGCGGTGCCGACGGCCGCGGTCTGGAGCGCGACGGTCAGGGCGACGGCCTGGCCGTCGTCGAACAGCAGGGGCGGCAGATCGGTGCCGGCCTCCAGGCGGTAGCCGCCGGCCGGTCCTTTGACGGTGGTGATCGGGTAGCCGAGTTCGCGCAGCCGGTCCATGTCGCGGCGGACGGTGCGTGAGGTGACGTCGAGACGCTCGGCGAGATCCTCGCCTGACCAGTCACGGTGCGTTTGCAGCAGCGAGAGCAGTGCGAGCAGCCGCGATGAGGTTTTGTGCATGACACCCGTGCCCCGTTCCTCAGTAGTACAGGACACGACCTGTCCTCTAATCCTGCCATCGTGGCATACGAGCCGAACGGGAGGCATCGCCCCTCGTCACGGCCGTCCGCGCGCCGGATCTTGAACGGCGGGCGGCGTACTCGTCACATGGAGCAAGGAGCAGATCATGTCTTTCAGGACCACCACTCATCTGAACTTCCGGGGCGCCGCGCGTGAGGCACTGGACTTCTACGGGTCCGTCTTCGGCGGACATGTCGTCGTGGTCACCTACCAGGACGCGGGCGCGGTGCGGGACGGGAGCGAGGCGGACCAGGTGATGTGGGGCGAGGTGACCGGCGACAACGGCTTCCATGTCATGGCCTACGACGTGCCCTCGCAGCTGCCCTGGAGCCAGGGCGAGAACCCGTTCTTCGTCTCCGTGCGCGGTGACGACGCGGAGGAGATCGGCGCCCTCTGGGGCAAGCTGGCCGAGGGCTCGACCGTCGTGCGCCCGCTGGAGCCCGCGCAGTGGGCGCCGCTGTACGGCATGCTCACCGACCGCTTCGGCGTCACCTGGGTCCTCGACGTCGCGGCTCCCTACCACGGCTGAACCGATCGGCCGTGAGGGTGCGGAGGCCGGGATCAGGGTTGGTAGCCTCCCCGGATGACTGCGACCTTCGACCAAGCTGTCCGGGACCGGCTGCGCGCCTCTCATATCTGGTACGTCGGGACCGTGTTCGCCGATGGCGCGCCGCAGGTCAGCCCGATGTGGGTGGATCTGGAGGGTGAGGGGGAGCTGACGTTCAACACCTCGGTGGGCCGGGTGAAGGAGGAGAACCTGCGCCGCGACCCCCGCGTCTACCTCTCGCACGCGGACGCCGCGGACCCCTTCGACCGGGTGCAGATCAGTGGCGTGGTGGCCCGGTTCATCGAGGGCGAGGAGGCGCACGACCGGATGGACCGGCTGGCCCGGAAGTACCTGGGCGAACGGTACGAGTGGATCATGCCGGGGGAGCAGCGGGTCGCGGTGATCGTGCGTCCGGTCAAGGTGCGCCACATCGTCGGGGTGGAGCGGTTCCGACCCGGCGGTCCGGTTCCCGCTCCCTGACCGGAACGCCGTACGTCACCCCGCCGCCCGTTCGCGCTTCAGCAGCCGTCAGAACTGGCGTGCGGCGCGGGTGCTCCGGTCGTGGATGTCGTTGAGGTGGACCTGGTCGTCGGGGAAGAAGCGGGTGCACCACATCGCGACGCCCTCGGGTGCCCCACCGCGGCACTCGCGCAGGTCCGGTACGAGCGCGGACCTGTGAGCGACCGGTCGCTCAACGGCGCGAGTGCGCCGTTGCGTTGGTGATACAGAACGGATGGGCGGCTGCGGCCGTATCCGTGCGTGGTGGATGGGTGTGCTGTCCAAGGTGGTCGTGTCCGCGGACGCCGTGGATCTTTCCGTCATCCCCTCACACGGAGGCTTCCTCTCTTGTCACCGATGACCGATCACCGCAGTGAGCAGCCCGGCCCCGTCAGGGTCGCGCGCCGTCGCGCCCTCGCCATCTCGGCGATGGTGCTCGCCGGGGCGCAGGCGAGCACCGGCCTCGCCGCTGCGCAGGACCCTGGGAATCCCGCCAGGGCTGGACTCCAGTGGCAGCTGTGCTCGACCGCGGCGGTGGACTGGCCGATCGAGAACGACACCCGCACCGAGTGCGCCGAGCTGACCGTACCGGTGGACTACGCGAAGCCCGAGGGCCGGAAGATCAAGATCGCGGTGAGCCGCGTCAAGGCCACGGAGGGGAAGTCGCGCGAGGCGCCCATCGTGTCCCACCTCGGCGGGCCGGGACTCTCCAACATCACCGACTCGGCGTCGATGGCACGACGCGGACTCGCCACGCTGAACACCGACCACGATCTCTTCGCGTTGGACCTCCGGGGCACCGGATACAGCGACCACGTCGACTGCGGCGAGAATCCGAGGACGGAACCGGCACCGACGGCGCCGGAGAAGAAGTTCAAGAAGGCCGATTTCGACCAGCAGGCCGAGTTCAACAACCGCTGTGCGGCCGTCGATCCCGAGTTCGTACGACAGATCACCCCGGAGAACGCCGCCCGGGACATCGACCGGCTCCGGGCCGCACTCGGCGCGGAGAAGATCAACTTCTACGGCGCCTCCTTCGGTACCGCCATCGGAATGGCCTACCGTTCCCTGTTCGACCGTCACACGAAACGCATGTGGCTGGACTCGGTGTTGCCCCCGACGGTCCACTGGCCCACGATGGACGGCGAGACGGAGGCGGCCGGCAACCGGAGCGCCGCGCCGTTCCTCGCCTGGCTGGCACAGCGCGACGCCGAGCACCACCTGGGCGCCGACGAGTCCACCGTCCGCAGTCGGCTGGGTGATCTGCGCAGCGAGCTGGAGCGGAAGCCGCGCACCGGTGGCGGGGTACGCCTGGACGGGAACTGGGTGATCGAGCAGGTCTACCGCCCCCAGGAGGAGTGGGCCGACGCGGCGAAGAGCCTGGTCGCGGTGCGCGACGGCGGCACGCCCCCCACGCCACCGGCGCCCCGGGCGGAAACCGCCGCACCGGCGCCGGTACGTCCTCTCGGGCTGAGCAATCCGCGCAGCCGCTTCAACACACTCCAGTACAACGCGATCCTCTGCAACACCGCCGCCGCGAGCCGCGGTTTCGGCGAACTGTGGGCGGCCCGCGAGGCCCGTCGTGAGGCCGATCCCTTGACGGGAGGTGCGCACTTCAGCCCCTGGTGCGCGAAGTGGCCGTACAAGGTGCCCGCCGCCAAGCCCGCGTACGGCAAGAGCGCGCTTCAGCTCTCCGGCCACCTCTATGAGAACGTCACTCCTCACGTCTGGGCCGAACGGGCCAGGGACGCCACCGGAGGCGCCCTGCTCACCCTCCTGGACGACGGGCACGCGACCCTGCCCTCGTCGCCCTGCGCCGACAAGGCGATCACCTTCTTCCGTACCGGACGTACGGTCGAGGGCACCTGTGGCGGCCAACAGCGCTGATAGGTAGCCCGGTTGGTCCGCAGGGCCCGTAGTGGTCGGCACCGCCGCGTCCGCCGCTGCGCCCGAAGTCCGGTTCGCGCTCCGGGCCCGGCCCCGGGCGAAGGGGAAGCAACGGGGCATGTGCCGATCCCGTACCCGCGTCACGGATGGCGGGTGACCGCCGGGGCGGGAGTCGAGGAGGTTCCCGGGGGCTTCGCGGATCTCCGCGGCGCGGGGCCTCACCAGGCCGATAGCCTCGACGCCGGGCGTTCGACAGCACGCTCGGCAGCCGACGTCGGAACAGGAAGCCTCCGTGCTCACAGCCTTCGCGAGCTTCGCTCTCTTCGCCCTGCTGGTGACGGTGGTGCCCGGACCGGACACCCTGCTGGTGCTGCGCAACTGCGTGCGTGGCGGCAGACTCCCGGGGATCGCCACCGCGCTGGGCGCTGCGGTCGGTTCCCTCGTCTGGGCGGTCGCCGCCGCCGTGGGGCTGGCCGCCGCGCTCCACCGCTGGGACGCCGCGTTCGCCGTCGTACGGATGGCGGGCGCGGCCTATCTCGTCCTGCTGGGCGCGCAGGCCCTGTGGGCGCACCGCCGGAGCGCGTCGAACGGCGCGGACACCACCGCCGCTCCGCCCGAGGGACTCGCACCCACCACCTTCCTGGCGTTCCGGCAGGGGCTCCTCAGCTGCCTCCTCAACCCCAAGGTCGGCCTCTTCTTCGTCGCCGTGGCACCGCAGTTCCTCCCCGAGGGCGCCTCCGTGCTCTCCGTGACCCTGATCTTCGGCGTCATCGACGCCGTGATCGCGGCCGGCTGGCTGATCCTGGTGGCGGTCTTCGCGGCCCGTCTGCTGAGCTGGCTGCGCCGGCCCCGGGTGAACACGGCGCTGGAGAGGGCGACCGGCGGCGTCCTGGTCGTCCTCGGACTGGGGACCGCCGCGGAAACGCTGTGAGCGTGCCGCGTGGGCCGCAGGTGCCGCACATGCCCAGCCGTCGCCGGACGGGGGAACCTGTGCTGACGGGGCGTCGGGTCGGACGGCCCGGACGACCGGGCCATGGGGAGCGGGAACGTACCAAGGGCCGTCGTCCTCTCCCGTCCGGGGAAGCGGCCGGGGAGCGAGTGATCGGCCTTTGGCGGAGCGCGACGGCGCCGACCGACCGGTGGGGGCGGTGACCGCCACGGCCACCGCCCCCCACCGGTCCGGTCCGGGATCACAGCGGGCCCAGCACCTCCCCGGGCGCGGCTGTCAGCTCAAGGGTTTCGAGCACGGTGAGCAACTGCCGTTCCTCGTAACGGAAGTGGTTCTCCATGAGCGCGGAGATGCCTTCGAGGTGCAGATCGAGTTCCTCGGGAGGCGCGGCCCGTTCGACCGCCGCCTGGAGGCCGCCCAGCAGGTGGGCGATCATCGAATGGTCCTGCTCCAGCGAACGCAGTACCGGGCGCAGCTCCGGATGGGCGGCCGCGATGGCCGGGAACAGGGTGCGGTCCTCGCCCTTGTGATGGCTGTCGAGAGCCGCGCAGAAACCGCGGCAGTACAACAGCAGTTCACGGGTGGCGGCCTCACCGGTGGTGCCGTCAGTGAGGGACGCGCGGGTCACTTCCAGCGCTTGCCGCAGCCGGTGGTGCACCTGACGGAGTTCTTTGCTCCAGGCCACGAGCCTGGTCGTCTCGCGCTCAGACACGCGAGAACGAAGGGTGCGACGTGTTCAACGCCAGCCTCCTTCGGTCGGACGCCTCCATGCCTGACACGGTCTGCCACCGGCACGCGACGCTTCCCGCAGAATACCCCGACCGCTGCCCCGGCGGCACGGCCGCCGCCGTTCCGCCCACCGGGTGTGCTCCGGGCCCCGCTGACAAGGGACGCCGCGTCCTGTCCCGCGTCCGACGAACGGCCTCGTGGGCCGGTGCGCCGTGGGAGCCGCATCGCACCCTTCCCGCCGCTCCGGCGGCGACAGCTGTCCCTGGCACTTCCGCCCGACCCGTGGCCGTCAGCCCAAGGGCCCCGGGAGCAGCGGCTGGGACGTGGCGAGGACGCACAGGCCCATCGACGCCGCCGAGAACGGCACGATGCGCAGGGGGCTCAGCAGCAGGAATCCCGAGTGCAGGACGAGGGCCAGGGTGAGGGTGGCGGGCCGGGGGAGCAGGCCGAGGACGGCGAGTCCCAGGAGGACTTCGCCGACGGCCGCGCAGACGGCGACGGCACGGCAGACGGAGCGCGGCGCGGGGTGGACCAGCAGGGTGCTCAGCGCGGCCGTACGCGGGAAGGGGACGAAGTCATGGCTGCCCGCGGCGGCCTGGGCAGCGTTGTAGGCGAGGTTGTCGATGAGGACGCCGCCGTCCATGAAATGCCGTGAGCGCAGCTTGCGTACCCCGGCGACCAGGTACAACTGCGCGGCGAAGAACGAAGCGGGCGGACCGGCCGCCGCCGTCCATGTCCGGCCGCCGAGGGCCCAGGCGCCGCCCGCCAGCACGAGACAGCCCGCGAGCAGCGCCAGGCACACGGCGGTGTACCGGTTGAGGCCATGGCGGCGGTCGGCGAGCAGCAGCGCCAGGACGACGGCGGCCCACCCGCCCAGGACCATGGCCGTGCCGCGCCCCGGGGCGAGCCCCGCGACGAGGCAGAGACCGGCCAGGACCGCGCCCGCCACGACCATGAGGTACGAGAGACGGCGGCGGGCGGCGAGCCCGGCGGCGGAGGTCCAACCGCGGCCGGGACGGTAGACCCGGCCGTCGGGACGGTGCCGGGTGACGGCGCGGGCGTCGGCCAGGACGACGGCGGCGTGCCAGACCACGGCGAGGGCGAGCATCAGCGCGGCGGTGAGTACGGGGATGCTCACGGGGCCGGGCGCAAGGCGTCGGCCAGCAGGCGCAGTTCGGCTCCGGCGGGCAGACGGGTCAGCCGCAGCCGGTGCTCCGCAGGTTCGTACCGCACCTCCCAGCCGCCGTCGGAGCCGATGATCAGTCCTCTCAACGGCAGTTCGAAGTCACCGTCGGCGAGGAGGGCGCGCAGTTCCGGGACGGTGAGGAAGTGGCCGCCCGGCGCGATCCGCAGCCGGTGCAAAGGCAGGACGGTGACGCTGCCGTCGTCCGACCACAGGAAGCCCTTGGACGAGCCGGAGTACATGGCCCAGGAGAACGGGCGGTTCGGGGAGATCCGTGCTCCCCAGAAGACGAAAGCGGCGAGCAGTACCACGCCGGCGGCGGTCAGCACGGGGGCGGCCCAGGCGGGCACGGTCCAGTCAGGCACGGTCGGGGGCGCCCGGTCAGCGCGCGGGCCGGTAGACCGACACGTGGTACGGGCAGCCGTCCCGGAAGGGTGCCCCGCCCCAACTCCCGTACCGCTCGCGCAGTTCCAGCCCGGCCGCCCTCGCCATCAGGTCCAGTTCACCGGCGCCCGCGTAGCGGAAGGCGACATGGATGTGCACATTGCCGCTTCCGTCGGCGGGTGTGATCGCGTAGTGCGAGTGGTAGCGCTGCGCGGCACTGTCGAACCGGCGGTAGAGCACGACCAGGTCGTCGCCCGTCTCGGGCACCACATGGCCGCGCGACCATTCCGCGCCGATCAGCACCTCGGGGACGATCGCGTCCAGCACGAACGCGCCGTCGTCGCCGATCAGCGCCGCCGCATGGCGGAAGCACCGCGACTGGTCCTCCTGGGTGGGGAGTTCGAAGAACGTCCCCCCGGCGAGGAAGACCACATCGACCGTGCGTCCGTCCGACGGCAGCCGGGTGAAGTCACCGATGGTCACCGGGATGTGCTCGCCGCCGGGCCGCGCCGCCAGCCGGGCCGCCATCTCCGGTGAGGCGTCGACGCCCTCCACGCGGACACCGCGCCGCGCCAGCGGCAGCGCGATCCGGCCGGTGCCCACGCCCAGTTCCAGCGCGGTACCGGACCCGGCGAGCCGCGCCAGGAGGCCGACGGTGTCGTTCGTCAGGCCCTTCCTGCCGAACCAGGTGTCGTAGCGGTCGGCGAATCGCCGCGCGTACGAGGCGGCCCCGGCGGGTTCCGCCGGGCCGGGGGCCTGAAGGGACACGGGCGCGGACATGGGGATCTCCAGTCTCCAGGGAGGTCGGACGGGAACGAGCGTGCGGACCGCGGTCAGCCGAGGGGGTGCGGAGGATGCCGCCGGGCGTTCCCGGCGGGGAGGGCGAGGGCCGCCCGGTCCGGTTCGTCGACGGGCATCCGGCGGGCGCCGGGGGCGATCACCCGCACCACCACCGCCCGGCCGCCGTCGGCCGCGGAGACGGAGGTGTCGACCTCGACGACGTCCTCGCCGGTCCGCTCGGCGAGCAGACGCGGGGCGGCCTCGGCGGGGCCGGGTGCTGTCACCCCGGGGTCCCGGACAGGATCGTGCCCCGCAGCCGAAGGGTTCCCGGAGGGACCACGTGCCGTCACCCGGAGGTCCCCGGCGGAACCACGTGCCGGCACCCGGGGGTCCCCGGCGGAGTCCGGCTCCGTCATCCAGGGGTCCTCGGAGGAATCGTGCGCCGTAGCCCGGGGTTCGGCGGCGGAAGCGCGTGCTGTCGACCGGGGTTCCCCGACGGGACCACGCGCCGTCGTCGTCCAGGGCTCCCCGGTGGCGCCGCGCAGCAGTGCGGTGAGACTGTCCTGGCGGTGGAAGGTGTGCAGGGCGTGCTCCAGCGGTCCGCTCGGCTGCCGGTCCGGCCCTTGCTCCCGCATCCGGGCCCACACGGTACGGGCGCTCGCGGTTCCCATGCTCCAGCGGACCATCAGCGCCTCACGTACGGCGGACACCGCGGCCGGGCCGAGCGCCCCGGAGGTGGCACGCGCCCCGAAACTCTGCCGGGTGCCGTCACTCGTGTGCACACAGGCCACCACGCACGAGATACCTCCGGGACCGGGCAGTACCAGGCACCGCTCCCGCAGCCCCAGCACGACGAGCACCCGCCGAAGCTCCTCGTCGAGCGGCGCGGGGCCTGGCGGCGAACGCCGGGGCGCGTCGGCGTACCAGGCGTGCCAGAACAGGTCCCGTTCGAGTATCTCCAGCACGGCGTGCTCCCGGGCCCGCGCGGCGGTGTCATGCGCGGCGAGCCCGGTGGAACCGGGCCGCAGCGGCGCCGGACAGCCGGCGGGCGGGCGATGCGCCAGGTACACCGCACACGCGGGGACGAGCACCTGACCGCCGCCGGTCAGCGAGGTGCCCGTGACCCACGGCATCGCCGCCTCCCGCAGATGAGTGAGCGAGCGCAACTCCGCCCAGGAACAGGGGTCCAGCGCGGCCGTGCCCCGGCGCCGCAGCGACGCGTACGACGCGACGACGGCCCCCTCACGCGCCCGGTGCCCGGACAGGACGTTGTGCATACGCTCCATCAACTCGCCCCGGGCCCGCCGCGCCACATCCGCGCGATCGGTGCCGGTGGCCGCCCCGATCAGGACCGTACGCCCGCCTGCCGCGTCGTTCGGCGTGAAGGCGCTGCTGCGCGCGGCGGTCCGGCCGAGCACGAACCGCGGCGCGTCGGGGAACGGCGACACCACCTGCACCGGCCAGACCGGGGACGGCCCCGGCTCGGCGGTACGGGCGGACCCGCCGGACCCCGCGGACCGGGGGAGGGGTTCGACCGCGCTCATGGCGCTCCCGTCGCGAAGACCGCTTCGGCCTGGTCCAACAGCTCGCGTCCGGCGTCGGTCAGGGCGCCGGCCCGGCCGCGCAGCGTGGCCGCGCCCCGGCCGCCCTGCTCCAGCAGGACGGCGTGCCGGTCACGGACGGCGGGTCCGTCCGGCAGCCGCCGGTACAGCAGCACACTGCGTGCCAGCACCGCGACCTGCTGGAACAGTCCGGCCAGTGGGCGTGGATCGGCGCGCAGCGGTGTGCTCGCCAACTCCTGCGCGCCGGAGGCCCGGAGGAACGCGGCGGAGGCGGCGGCCGCGTCGCAACGGTTGTGGGTGCCCTCGTGCACCAGCGCCTCCACGAGCCGGAACCGGCCCGCGAGCCCTTCGGTGCCCTGGTCGCCCAGTCGACGGCTGTTGACGAAGACAGCGCCGTGCACGGTGAAATCGGTGAACCCGTCGATCCCCCAGCCGCCCAGCAACGCCACCTGACGCAACGTCACCCGAAGTTCCGCGAGCATCTGCGGCCAGGCGGCCTGGAGGATACGGCACCCCTCCTCGAAGACCTCGTGCTGTTCCGCGCTCCAGTCGGTCACCTCAGCCGTACGCCCGCCCCGGGACCCGTCGGCCGGGGCGGGAGCCTGCCGCAGCGCGCGCCGGACGCTCTGTGCCAGATGGTCCTCGCCGGACGGCGCCAGATCCACGGCCCATCCGGTGCGCTTCTCCACGGACCGGGCACGGGCCTGGCTGCGCCGGGCGCGGAGCACCATCGCCCGCACCCGCTCCTCGGTCTGCTCCAGAGCGCCGGAGGCGGCCCCGCCTTCCGCTCCCGCGGCGGCAGGCGCCCCGGTGCGTGACTGCTCCAGGGCCGGTGTGGCCGTCCGCCGCGCCCGCTGCGTCCGGTGTGCCGTGGCGTGCAGCCCGGGATAGCGCAGATCGGTAGGTGTCCAGGTGCCGGCGGCGCAACCGGCGGCGGTGAGACAGCCTGCCACCAGCTCGTCCAGCCGGTCCTCGTCGCTCCTGGCCGACCCGGCGTCCGGCTCGATCCGCACACACCCTCCTGACAAGCCGTCCCAGTGGTCGATCCGCGTGATCCGCCCCGACCGGCAGGCCGGGCCGACGAGCACGGCCCGGCCGCCGTTCACCCGGTGATCAGTCCGGGACGTCGACCATCAGCGCGAACTCGGGGAGTTCCTCCCCGTCCACCGCCTCGATGTCCAGCTCACGTGCCTCTTCCATTTCCACGGAGTACTCCTTGTCCTCGGAGGAGGTACGGCCCTCACCGCGTGTGGCGAAGGCGCCCACCGACGGTGACAGTCCGGACGGGAGCTGAGCAACGCGCCCGCCGGACAATGCGACCGGCGCCGGCCCCGGCAGGTTCTCGACCGCTCGCGGCAGTCGCCGTCGTTCGCATGTGAACCGGGCACATTTCCCCGGCCTGCCACCCGTCTCATCGGCCACAGGAGTGCCCCGCCGACCCGCCGCCGCGCGGCCCGCGCATCCGGTGGCCCGCGCAGCCCCCGCCCAAACCCAAGTCTTCGGTCATCCGCCCATGGCCGGTACCCGTCCGGCTCCGGCCCACCCGGCGGGGGGCCGCCCCCGCTGTGCCGACGGTTCCGCGGCCGGTAGCGGAGAGGGCTCACGTCGAACGGCAGGGCCGACCGGTGAGGCGGGCCGCCGCGCGCGGCAGTTGGTTGCCCGGTCAAGGACCCCCGGGAACCGGGGAGGGCCCGACGGGAACCGGCCGTCCCCGACCCCCGGGAACCGCCCGCACCGGACCCGCACCCGCGCCGACCGGACCCGCTTCCCGCACCCGCGCCGACCCGCGCCGACCGGCCCCCCACCGGACCGCGCACCCGCCTCCCGCGAGCATCCGGTCGTCACGCCCCCGTCAGGCCCTCCCCGCCGCCCGGGGCCCGGTGCCGCCCGCCAGCCGTACCGCCCGCAGCGCGATGTACAGCTCGGCGGAGGAGTCCGCGTCCGTGGTGCGGCGGCCGGTCAGGGCGGCGATCTGGTTCAGCCGGTAGAGCACGGTGTTGCGGTGGCAGTGCAGCCGCTCGGCGGCGCGTGTGGTCGAACCGCCGGCCGTGAACCAGGTCTCCAGGGTGTCCAGCAGCAGGGTCTGCTCCGGCTCCGGCAGATCGCGCAGCCGCCCGAACACCGTACGGGTCACCTCCGCCGCGATGTCCGGTGAGGCCGCCGCCAGCAGGGCGATCGGTGAGCTGCCGTAGACATGGGCGCCATCGGTGCCGGGCGGCAGGCACTGGGCCGCCATCTGGGCCTCCCGCCAGGCGCTGGGCGCCTGCGCCGGGGACGCGAAGGGGCGGCTCACCCCGACCCGGGACACGGCCGACCGGGCCAGCTGCTCGGCGGCCGTCGTCGCCGCGTGCTCGTTCGGCAGCGCGAGCAGCCCGACCCGGCTGCCGATCTGCTGGATCCACTCCGAGCCGATCCCGGCGGACCGCAGCCGCGCGTCCACGGCGGGCAGCGGTTCGGTGCCGTCGTTGACCTCCGCGCACACCACCAGGAAGGGGCCCTGCCGGTCCAGCCCCAGCACCCGTACGGTCTCCCAGGCCCCCGCGCCGTTCCCGGCGCTGCCGTCGAGGAGGGTGGTGAGCATGACGCTGCGGGCGGCGGCGTCCCGGCGCGACTGCTCCTCCACGGTCGCCCGGTACGCCTCGGCCGCCGCGCCGGAGCACTCGTCGATCACCACCCAGATACCGGACGCCATGTGCAGCAGCTCGGTGGTGCTGTCCTCCGCCACGGCCATCACCAGCAGCCGGTCCCAGATGAACCGCCCGGCCAGCCGGAAGGCGTGCAGCAGGGCGGCCAGCGGAATGCCCCGCTCGGCTTTGAGCCGGCCCGCCGCGCGGGGCGCGTCCAGCGAGGTCGGCCGCCCCTGGAGCGCGGTGAGCAGCGTCCGCAGATTGTCGTGCACGGCGTCCCGCAACTGCTCATGGCTGAGCAGGGTGCTCTCCACGTACTGATGCTCACCGCTGAGGATCTCCGCGGTCAGCTCGTCCGTCAGCGGGTCCACCGACGCGAGCAGCCGGCCGACCAGCTCCGTGATGTGCGCGTCGGCGCCCAGCGCTGTCGTCATGGGACGAGGGTAGACCCTCGGCGATTGTGCGCGGGCACAAAGACCGGCCGGTTACTCCCGCCCACCGCCTATGGCGGTGCACCGGTATCACGGCAAACATTCCGGTCATCGACGTTCCCCTCGATCCCTCCATGTGGCGCCCGCACAGTCGCCCGGAGGTCAGGGGACGGATCAGAGCCGGCCGAAGGAGATCGGATGAACACCTACGACTACGTCGTCGTCGGGGCAGGATCAGCGGGCTGTGTCCTGGCCGCCCGGCTGTCCGAGGACCCCGGGACGCGGGTGGCGCTGATCGAGGCGGGCGGTGCGGACACGGCCCAGGACATCCATGTGCCCGCGGCCTTCAGCAGGCTGTTCAAGAGCGACCTCGACTGGGACCTCGACTCCGAGCCCGAACCGGGCATCGGCGGGCGCCGCGCCTATCTGCCGCGCGGCAAGGTGCTCGGCGGATGCAGCTCGATCAACGCGATGATCTACATCAGGGGCAATCGCGCGGACTACGACGGCTGGGCGGCGGCCGGTGCCGAGGGCTGGTCGTACGACGACGTCCTGCCCTACTTCCGCCGCTCCGAGGACAACACGCGCGGCGCGGACGCCTTCCACGGCACGGGCGGTCCGCTGACCGTCTCCGACAGCCGGTCGAACCACCCCCTGGTCACCTCGTTCGTCGAGGCGGCCGTCAAGGCGGGACACCCTCGCAACGACGACTTCAACGGCGGCAGCCAGCTCGGCGTCGGCCCCTATCAGCTCACCCAGCGCGACGGACTGCGGTGCAGCACCTCCGTCGCCTTCCTCCACCCGGCCCTGGAACGGCCGAACCTCACGGTGGTGACCGGGGCCCGCGCGGACCGGGTGGTGATCGAGAACGGCCGGGCCACCGGGGTGGAGGTGACCCGGGACAGCGGGACCGAGGTGATCACCGCCGGACGCGAGGTGATCCTGTCGGCCGGGGCGTACGGGTCCCCGAAACTGCTGATGCTGTCCGGGATCGGACCCGCCGCCGCGCTCACCGCCCTCGGTATCGAGGTGGTGGCCGATCTGCCGGTGGGCGAAGGACTCCAGGACCACTACATGACGATGCTGAACTTCCGCACCGACACGGAGTCCCTGATGACGGCGGCCAGCCCGGACAACGCCGCCCTCCTCCAGGGCGAGGGACGCGGCCCCCTCACCTCGAACGTCGGCGAGGCGGGCGGCTTCTTCCACAGCCGCGACGGCCTCACCGCCCCGGACCTGCAATTCCATATGGCCCCCGTCCTCTTCCACCAGGAAGGACTCGGCGCCGTCACCGAGCACGGCTTCGCCTTCGGGCCCTGCGTCCTCGCACCGACCAGCCGCGGCCGGGTGACCCTGCGCTCCGACCGCCCGGACGCCGCGCCCCGGATCACCCACAACTACCTGACCACCGACGAGGACCGCGCCGCCCTCGTCGCCGGAATCCGGATCGCCCTGGACATCGCGGCCCAGGCCCCGGCCGCCGAGGTCATCACCGGCCCCTACGACGTCCCGGACTCCGACTCGGACGCCGATCTGCTCGCGTGGGCCCAGCGTTCGGGCATGACGCTCTACCACCCGACATCGACCTGCGCCATCGGCCCCGTCGTCGACCCCCGGCTGCGGGTGCACGGAGTGGAGGGGCTGCGGGTCGTCGACGCCTCCGTCTTCCCCTCGGTCCCCAGGGCCAACACCAACGCGCCCACCGTCATGGCCGCCGAGCAGGCCGCCGACCTCATCAAGGGAGCCGCGCGATGACCACCTCCGCACCCGCCGCCGACCGGCTGGCCGAGGCCGACCGCGCCGTCGCCGACCTCGTACGGGGCGAGTCCGCCTGGGCCGCCCTCGGACTCGCCCGCCGCCGCGAACTGCTGGAACGCGTCCACACCGCCGCCGGTGAGCACGCGGCGGCCTGGGTGCGCGCCGCCGCCGCGTACAAACGGCTCCCCGACGACAGCCCGCTCACCGGCGAGGAGTGGATCACCGGCCCGTACCCCGTACTGACCGGCACCGGGGCGCTGGCCGCGAGCATCCGGGCACTGGAGGCCGGACGGAGCCCCGTCGACGCGTTCACCACCCGGCCGGCCCCCGGCGGACGGGTCGCCGTACGGGTCCTGCCGCACAGTGTCTACGACCGGCTGCTGCTCAGCGGGTTCAGCGCCGATGTCTGGATGCCCCCGGGCATCACCACCGACGAGATCCGCGACCGGGCCGGACTCGCCCTGCGCAGGCCGAAGGAGACCGGCGGCGTCGGCGTCGTCCTCGGCGCCGGGAACATCACCTCCATCCCGGTCCTGGACGTGCTGTACGAGCTCTACGCCCACAACCGGGTCGTCGTCCTCAAGCTCAACCCGGTCACCGACGGACTGCTCACCGTCTTCCGCGCGGTACTGGCCCCGCTGATCGACGCCGGCGCGGTCCGGATCCTGACCGGCGGGGCCGACATCGGCACCCATCTCGTCCACCACCCGGACGTCGGCCATGTCCATATGACCGGCAGCGCCGTCACCCATGACGCGATCGTCTTCGGCACGGGCGCCGCGGGCGCCGACCGCAAACGCGCAGGCACCCCGCTGCTCGACAAGCCCGTCACCAGCGAACTGGGCGGCGTCTCACCCACCCTCGTGCTCCCGGGGAACTGGTCCGACGCCGATCTCCGCTTCCAGGCGGAACACGTCGCCACCCAGCGGCTCCACAACGGCGGCTACAACTGCGTCGCGAGCCAGGTCGTCGTCCTCAGTTCCGGGTGGGCGCAGAAGGACCGCTTCCTGGCCCATCTGCGGGCCGCCCTCGCCAAGGCCCCGGCCCGCCCGGCCTACTACCCGGGCAGCGACGACCGGGTCGCCCAGGCACTCACCGAGTACGCCGGAGCACGCCGGATCGGTGACCGCGTCCTGATCGAGGACCTCGACGCCCGGGACCCGGGACCGGCGCTGACCACCGAGTACTTCGCCCCGGTGCTGGGCGTCCTCGAACTGCCCGGCGACCCGGCCGCCTTCCTGGACGACGCGGTCACCACCGCGAACGAGCGGTTCGCCGGAACCCTCGGCGTCAATCTCATCGCCCACCCCCGTACCCTCGCCGCCCTCGGCCCCGCGCTGGACGAGGCGATCGCCCGGCTGCGCTACGGGACGGTCGCCGTGAACGCCTGGACCGGCGTCGGCTATCTGACCGCCACCGCGAGCTGGGGCGCCTTCCCCGGGCACACGGTCGACGATGTGCAGAGCGGGATCGGTGTGGTCCACAACGCCCTGCTGCTCGACGGTCCGGAACGCACGGTGGTACGCGGGCCGTTCCGCCCCGCCCCCCGCTCGCTCCTGCACGGCGAACCGTCACTGTCCCCGAAGCCGCCGTGGTTCGTCACCAACCGGACCGCCGCGACCACCGGACGGCTGCTCAGCGGCTTCGCCGCCGCGCCCCGCTGGTCGGCCCTGCCGGGGATCTTCGCCTCCGCGCTGCGCGGCTGATCCCCGCCCGTACCCCGCCGATCTGGAGGAACCCCATGCTCAACCTGGCCGTTCTGCTGGAGGACACGGCCCGGGAGCACCCGGACCGGGACGCGCTCGTCCTCGACGGGACCCGGCTGACGTACGCGGAGGTCGACGCGGCAGCCGGCCGGGTCGCCGCGGGGCTCGCCGCCCGTGGCGTCGGCCCCGGCGACCGGGTCGCCCTGAGCTGCCCCAATCTGCCGTCCTTCCCCGTCGTCTACTTCGGCATCCTGAAGACCGGGGCGACGGTGGTGCCGCTGAACGTGCTGCTCAACGCCCGTGAGATCACCTACCATCTGCGGGACTCGGGGGCGAAGGCGTACTTCTGCTTCGAGGGCACCGGGCAGCTGCCCATGGGCGAGGCGGGCCGGGCGGCGTTCGAGGCGGTGCCCGGCTGCGAACACCTCATCATGATCACCGCCGATCCGCGGGGCACCGCCGCCCCCGGGGAGCCGCCGACCCTGGCGGACCTCACCGCGGGCACCCCCGACGGGTTCGACACCGTGCCCACCCGGGAGACGGACACGGCGGTCGTGCTCTACACCAGCGGTACGACCGGCAGCCCCAAGGGCGCGGAGCTGACCCACAGCAACATGGTGCAGAACGCCCTGCTGGCCAATCGGCTGTTCGGCACCACCCCGGACGACGTGCACCTGGTCGCGCTCCCGCTCTTCCACTCCTTCGGCCAGACCGTGCAGCTCAACGCGGGCTTCGCGAGCGGCGCGAAGGTCGTGCTGCTGCCCCGCTTCGAACCGGGGGCGGCGCTGGCCGCGATGGAACGCGAGCGGGTCACCTTCTTCGCGGGGGTCCCCACGATGTACTGGGCGCTGCTGACCCATGAGGCGGCCGACCGCTTCGATCTGGAAGCCATCGCCGGGAATCTGCGGATCAGCGTCTCCGGCGGGTCCGCCCTGCCGGTCGAGGTGCTGAGGGCGTTCGAGGAACGCTTCGGGATACCGGTCCTGGAGGGGTACGGGCTCTCCGAGACCAGTCCGGTCGCCACCTTCAACCGCAGGGACCGGCCGCGCAAGCCCGGTTCGGTCGGACATCCGGTGTGGGGGGTGGAGATACGGATCGTGCGGGACGACGGATCGTCGGCCGCGCCGGACGAGCCCGGGGAGATCCGGGTCCGCGGCCACAATGTGATGAAGGGCTATCTCGACCGGCCGGAGGCGACCGCGGCGGCGATCGACCCGCGGGGCTGGTTCCGTACCGGTGACATCGGCCGCCGCGACACCGACGGCTTCGTCTTCATCGTCGACCGCACCACGGACCTCATCATCCGCGGCGGCTTCAATGTCTATCCCCGTGAACTGGAGGAGATCCTGCTCACCCATCCGGAGGTGAGTCTGGTGGCCGTGGCCGGGGTGCCGCACCCCAGCCACGGCGAGGAGGTCAAGGCGTATGTCATCCGCGCACCGGGAGCCACCGTCACCGAGGAGGAACTGGTCCGGTGGTGCAAGGGGAACATGGCCGCGTACAAGTACCCCCGGATCATCGAGTTCCGTGACTCCCTCCCCATGACCGCGACCGGGAAGATCCTCAAACGGGAGCTGTCGGCACCGCGCTGAACGCGGCGGTGTCCTCGCAGGACCGTCCGGACGCCGGAACGGGTGCGCACCCAGGAGGTGCGCACCCGTTCCGGCGGTTCCTACCGGCGGTCCGCGCCGGTCAGGTCATTGCCTTGTCCGTCCTGCTTCCTTGGTTCAGCCGAGCATGCTCGGGGTGTCGATCGGCCGTGCGTCCACGGGCCGCTCCTGGCGGACACCGGGCCGGGTCTGCCCCTGGGGGCCCGGCCGGGCCGTCTTGTCCTTGTCCTTGGTGATGACGGTGCCGTGGGTGGTGCAGCGGGTGTCCGGGTGGTTCGTGGGGCAGTTGCTGCCGGGGGTCGGGGAGGTCACGGTGTTGTCGAGCCGCAGGTCCCCGAAGGTCCGCCGGTCCGTGGTGACCGAGAAGTCGATGGTCGCGCTCCCGCCGGCCGCGAGGGTGCCTTCCCAGGACAGGACGGGCTCGCCGTAGTCGACCCGGCCGCTGGTGGCGGTGGCGTCGTCGTTGTACGCGGCGTCGTCCAGAAGGCGGGAGAGATCGTCGGTGAAGGCGGCGGTGGTGGGGGAGGAGCCGGTGTTGCGGACCGTGATCGTGTAGGACACGGTGGCGCCCGCGCGCACCGAGGCGGGGCCGTTCTGCTTCTTCACGATCTCCACCGAGGGGATGGTCGTGACGAGGATGCTGGTGTTGTTCTCCGGGTCCGGGTCGGGGTCCCGGCCGGTGACGGTGGCCGTGTTCGTGACGGCCGTGCCGCCGGGGGAGAGGATTCCCGACACCTGGAGGGTGACGCTGTCGCCGTCGGCCAGTTCCGTGCCGGTGCAGGTCAGGGTGGCCGACTCGATCTCGCAACCGGGGCTGAGGGTCCGCGTACCGGTCAGCGCGGCGGGCAGGGGGTCGGTGACGGTCCAGCCGGTGGAGTCGGCGGGTCCGTTGTTCGTCAGGGTCAGGGTGTAGGTCAGCCGCTCGCCGGGCCGGGCGGTCGCGGGGCCCGTCTTGTCGACGGCGAGATCGGCGCGGAATGCCCGGTAGGGGACGGTGACGGTCGCGCTGACCGCCCGCGCGGACCCCCCTTGCACATCGGAGCCGGTCGCCGTCGCCTTGTTGACGACCTGTCCGGCCTCCACATCGGCGGCGGTGGTGACGTACGAGGCGACGCACCGCACGCTCGCCCCGGGCGCGAGCACGGTCGGCGGGCAGATGACGGCCGGGGTACCGGGTCCGTCGTCGGTGACGGTGACGGCGCCGAGCTGGGCGCGGCCGGTGTTGGTCACGCGGTAGACATAGTGCAGGGTCTGCCCCGCCGCGCTGAAGACGGGTTCGACGGCCGCCTTGGTGACGGCCAGCGACCGCAGGGGGACGACGACGGTGTTGCTGGTGGCGCTGAGCGGTGTCCCGGCCTCGGTGGTGCCGGTGACGGTCGCCCGGTTGACGATGGTGCCCGCCGTGGCATCGACGGCGGTCGCCGTGTACAGCGCGGTGCAGGTCACGGAGGCGCCCGGGGCCAGCGTGCCCGACGGGCAGGTGACGACGGGGGTGCCCGGTCCGTTGTCGGTGACCGCGACACCGGTCAGGGGCTCGTCGGCGTTGTTCGTGACCCGGTAGCTGTAGTGGAGCTGCTGTCCGGTGCTGAACGACGCCTCGGCCGCCCTCTTCACGAGCGACGGACCGGCGGGCGCCGTGACGGTCAGGGTCGCGGTCGCGGGTGGGTCGAGGCCGACGAGGGCCAGGTCCGCCGGGGTGTTCGGATAGGTGCCCGCGTCCGCGGCGGTGACGTCCACCATGAAGACGCACGACGCGGTGCCGGTGGTCAGGCCCCCGTTGGCCAGGGACACCGAGGACGATCCCGGGGTCGCGGTGACCGTGCCGTTCCCGCAGGTGGTGGAGGCGTTGGGGGAGGAGGCGACCACGACCCCGGCGGGCAGCGCGTCGGTGAGCGAGAAGCCGGTCTTCGCCGCGAGTTCGCTGGTGTTGGTGACCGTGAACGTCAGCTGTGAGACGGCGTTCTGGGAGATCGTCGGAGGGTTGAACTCCTTGTCGAGCTGCGGCGTCACATCCAGGATGCCGACATTGTCGAACGCGTGGTCGTTGCCGCCCCCGCCGCCGTTCGCGTTGACCATCCTGATCCCCACGGACGTACCCGTGAACAGCACGGAACCGTTGCTGGGGAAGGAACCCGCCTCCACTTCCTTCCTCCCGGGGTATGTCTGGGCGCGGGGGTCGGTGCAGGGGTCGATCGGGCTGGTGAACGTGGGAATCTCCGGGCCGGAGCCGGTGAGATAGAACTCCAGTCGCGGCCCCGAGGCGAAGCAGTTGATGGCGGCGACGTCCACGGAGAACGTGATGAACCGGTTCTCGCTGACGAGCGGGATCGGCTCGACCGTGGCGAACTCCGTCAGATCCGCCCCCGGGTCCCCCGCGGTCCACGCGGACACGGCGTGGTTGACGGTCGGGTCGGCGGCGCCCCCCACCTGGCCCAGCACACCGGCCATGTCCCGCAGATCGAGCATGGCCGCCGAGCTGGCGCTCGCGCAGTCCGGCTGGTCCTCCCCGGACTCGCTGAGGATGATCCCGTTGCACTGCGCCGGGTCCAGCCAGTTCGGGTCGGCGGTGTAGGTGGCGTTCACGGGTGGCGCCCCGGTGTACTCGTCGAGCAGGACCGGGGTCGGGCCCGTCCCGTTCTCGAAGTTCTCCCGGTAGACCTCGACAGGGCTCTGCGGTACCCCGGGGGTGCCGGGCGCCGCCCGCGCCACCGGTGCCGCAGCCGGTGCCGCCACGGCCCGCGTAGCCGCTCCGGCGGCGGTCGGCGCCGAGGCCGAGGCCGGTGACGGGGACGAAGCCGGAGCCGAAGTCAGCGCCGAAGCCGACGCCGACACCGAGAGAACCATCGCCGCGCAGACGACCGCACCGAGCCGTCGTCCGTGGGAAGTACCACGCATCTCGCTGTGCACCCCGTTCCTGGGTCCGGACCCGGAGGAGAATTAGCACACTTCCACCGGGTTCGGGAGGTGTGCCGGCCAGGTACGGGGAGAGTCCACCTGCGTGGGCCTGAACCCGTCCCGGCCGCTCGGTACCGCGCCACGGACGACGGGCCCCGCCCGGATTCCGCCGGACGGGACCGCCGCTGCCGGGACGGCGTCAGGCGGTGACCGGGGCCGTGAGGACGACCTCGGGGCCGCCCGCGCGGGTGCCCCAGCGGGTCCGGCCGCAGGTGAGGGTCGCGTACCAGCGGACCGCGCGCAGCACGGTCCACGCCCAGAGCAGGGCGAGGGGGGTGAGCAGCCAGGTGACGGTCTGGTGGGCGAGGGTCTCGTCGGAGCGGCGGACCGTGAGGTAGCGCAGGGCCTGGGCGTAGCCGATGAGCAGGGGGACGGTGGCCAGCCAGGGGGAGAAGCCGATGTCGTGGCGCAGATGGAGGACGGCCATCCAGCAGAGGGCGCCGGTGCACACGAGTTGGAGGAACCAGCGCAGCAACTGGGCGACATAGGCGGGATGGGTGAGGGGGAGATGGCGGGCGCGCCACAGCGAGCGGATCGTGGAGCCGCGCATCCAGCGCAGGTACTGGCGCAGATGGTGACCGGTGCGTTCGGGCATGGCGGTGAGGACGACCGCGCTGGGCTGCTGGACCACCCGCCCCCTCAGCAGGGCGAAGAGGGTCAGCAGCGAGTCGTCGGAGAAGTGGACGGGCCTGCCCATGAAGGTCTCACCGAGGTAGGCGGCGAGGTTGTCGCGCAGGACGGGGGCCCGGTACGCGGCGAGGCTGCCGGGGGCGACCATCACCGCGCCGAGCGGGGAGAGCGCGGAGCGGTCCACGAGCTGGTTGGCGACGAAGTAGAGGTCGGTGACCCGGGTGAGGAGGGTGGCACGGTGGTTGGCGGCGACCACCAGTCCGGCGCTGCCCTGGACCCGGGGGTCGGCGAAGGGCTGGAGCACTTCACCGAGGGCGTCGGCGGCGAGACAGGCGTCGGAGTCGACGGTGACGATGATGTCGGCGTCGTCCGCCTCGCGCAGCGCGGTGACCTGCGCGTGGCGCTTGCCCTGGTTGGGGGTGCGCTGCCAGGTGGTGCGGATGCCCGCTTCCGCCGCGTGGCGGGTCCACCACTTCTCGACGGCGGGACAGCCGTCGTCGGAGCCGTCGTCGACGAGGTGCACCGCGTCGGGGCGACGGGACTGCGCGGCCAGCGCCGTCAGCGCGGCCCGCAGATAGGCGGGGTCCTCGTTGTACACGGGGACCAGGACCGCGATCCGCAGCTCGTCCAGGGCGCGTTGCCCGGCGGCGTCGGCACGGTGCGGCCGCTCGCAGGCGTAGAGCACGCTCTGGAGGATCAGCAGCAGCGCGACCGGCGCCCACAGCAGGACCGTGCGGCCGTCGTCCCGGTCCCCGAGGACACCGCCCGCCTCCAGTCCCCGTACCGCGGCCCAGGCCCCGATGACCAGGAGGGCGAGAGTCGCGGCGAGGAGCGGCGCGCGGGGCCGCCGGCCGACGGTCGGGGCGGAGTTCACCGCCGTCGCGTCCGTCTCTGGAACCCCAGCCGGACGCAGAACGCTCCCGCCGCCACGATCAGCAGCGAGAGTCCCACGATCCACTCCACACCCAGCGCCACACCACCGATCGCCAGGGCTCCTGTGCCCGTCTTCGCGAGCTGGCCTCCGTTCATGTGCACCTCTCTCTGCGGTCCGTATGAACGGGCATATAGTCATATGTTCTGTTCGGGGTTGCCGCACGCCGTGCGGGGCGCCGCCCGCCGCACCACCTGAACAGACCCCCGTCGCCTTCCCGCCCGGTCGACCGGTGCGGTGGCCGTGTTCGGGATGACGTGGATCACACGCCTCCGTGTCACAGGGCGCGGTGCTGTCTCGTCCCAGGGATACCGCCACCGACGAGCCGCACAGCACGGAGGAGAACACGATGGACGCGCGACTGGACTACCTCGCCACCACGACAGGGACCAGGTCCCTCAAGCACTTCATGGCCGCGGGCAGGGCACTCAAGGAGTCGCCGCTGCCCGCCGCGACACAGGAACTCGTGGCCCTGCGCGTGAGCCAGATCAACGGCTGCGCCGTCTGCGTCGACATGCACACCAAGGAGGCCGCCGCGGCCGGTGAGACATCGGCGCGGCTGCACCTGGTGGCGGCGTGGCGGGAGGCCACGGTCTTCACCGAGGCGGAACGGGCCGCGCTGGAACTGGCGGAGCAGGGGACCCGGGTCGCGGACGCGGCCGGCGGGGTCGGCGACGAGTGCTGGGCACGCGCCGCGAAGCACTACGAAGAGGAGCAGCTCACCGCCCTGGTGATCCTGGTCTCCGTCATGAACGCGGCGAACCGGCTGAACCTCATCGTCCAGCAGCCGGCCGGTGACTACCAGGTCGGCCAGTTCCACTGACCGGCCGCCGGTCGACCGGCCGTCGATGACGCGCTGGGGAACAGCAGGATTCCACCGCGACGACGCGGCTGACGGGTCGCCGGATCACCGGTGGCGTGCCGCGTGGATGCGCGGGCCGGGCGGGAAGACCTCAAGGAGGAGGACACGGCGTGAACAAGGCCGAGGAGTTCCAGGAGCTGCGGCCACTGCTGTTCTCGGTCGCCTACCGGATCCTGGGCAGCGTGAGCGAGGCCGAGGACGCGGTGCAGGAGGCCTGGCTGCGCTTCGACGCCTCGACGACGCTTCCCGCGTCGGTCAAGGCGTTCCTGTCCGCCACGGTCACCCGGATCTCGATCGACGTGCTGCGCTCCGCGCGGGTGCGGCGGGAGACGTACGTGGGTCCGTGGTTCCCCGAGCCGCTGCTGAGCGACCCGTACCAGGACCCGGCGCGCTCGGCGGAGCTGGCCGACTCGGTGTCGATGGCGGCGCTGCTGCTCCTGGAGCGGCTCAGCCCGCTGGAGCGGTCGGTGTTCGTGCTGCGGGACGTGTTCGGCTTCGGGTTCGACGACATCGCCTCGGCGGTGAGCCGTTCGGAGGCGGCATGTCGGCAACTGCTGGTACGGGCACGGCGGCACATGGACGCCGGGCGGCCGAGGTTCGAAGCGGACCGCGCGGAACGGCGGGAGCTGGCGGCGCGGTTCTTCGACGCCCTGCGCGAAGGTGATGTCGATGCCTTGCGGGAGCTGCTGGCCGCCGATGTGCGGCTGGCGTCGGACGGCGGCGGCAAGGCCCCGCAGGCGGCCAGGGCCGCCGTCGGTGCCGGGAACGTGGCCCGCCTGCTGGCCGCCGTCGTGCCGTTGCTGGCCCGGGTCGACGTGACGTTCGAGCCGTACGAGGTCAACGCCCGGCCCGGTGCCGTCTTCCGTGACCGGGACGGCAAGGTCCTCCAGATCCTGGCCCTCGATGTGCTCGACGGGCGGATCCAGGACATCCGCGCGGTGATCAACCCCGACAAGCTCGGCCACCTCGGACCGGTCGCCGATGCCTGGGCCGTCGACGGCGAGGTGAAACGGATCCGTCGGCGGACGGGGTGACCTGGAGCGGGACCGGAGAGCCTGCGGGCCGTCGGGGCCGTCAGATCCGTCGGCCCACGCGCCCTGGCCCTCCCGTGGGGAGCCGGGAGGGTCGGCGCGGCCCGCCCGAGCGGTGGCATGACGGCGGGGCCGGTACGGGGTGCCCGCTGGGGGTCGCGGATCGCCCGTGACCCCCAGAGTGGCACCGTTTGCGCCCTTTCAACAGGGTCGTGACCGAAATCCGCCCTGGAGGGACGGGTGGGGGCGGGGACGCCTCACCCCGCCCGTCGGCCGGCGGGTCTCACGGCCAGTAGTAGGCGCCCAGCTGACGACGGTAGTCGGGACTGTCGTAGTGGGTCTCCCGGAGGAACTCGGGCGCGTTCTTGACCTGGTCCTTGCTCAGTCCCACGAAGATCTTCTCGTCGGCCGTGTCGACCCGGGTGACCGAACCGGCGGGTATCAGAACCTCCTTGCCGAAGATCCACGGACCGGTGTCCACGACGAGACACGCCGAACCGACCTCGTCGGTGTGCTTGTCGACCTTGCCGATACCGCCGTCCAGGGCCTCGACCTTGAACCCGGTCAGATCGGACCCGGTGTGTCCAGCCGCGGACGGGTACTCCCACGCGTTCTCCTGCATGGCACAGACTCCTCTCGCTCGGGGAAGCGGTGCGGACGGGGCCCCGGCCACGCCGCTCCGTGAGGAGCTGTCCGCGGCCGTTCCCGCCCTCGCCCCCCGCCTGCCCTGCTCCTGGCCGGCCATGCCCCGGATCATCACCCTGGTGTCCTGGTGTCCTGGTGTCCTGGTGTCCTGGTGTCCCGGTGACGGTGCGGCGATCAGCCGGGGGCGTCCCGCCGCGCGGTGCCCCACTCCCACATGCTGTGGACCACCGGCTCCAGCGCCCGGCCTTGGCCGGTGAGCGTGTAGCGGACCCAGGGCGGCCAACTGGCGCTGCGGTGGCGCTCGATGACGCCCGCGGCGGTCAGCTGGGCCAGCCGCTCCGAGAGGACCTTGTCGGAGAGCGCGGGCAGGGCCGCCGAGAGCTCGGAGGACGTAGCCTCCCCACGGCGCAGGAACTCGCGGAGCACCAGCGGCGTCCACCGGCCGCCCAGCACGGCGAGGGTGATGTCGACAGGGCACCGTGCTGCCCGGCCCGGCGGCACCAGCGCGCTGCCCGGACAGTCCCCCAGCGGGCCGTCCTGACCACCCGACGGGGCGTGTCCAACCGTTTGGTGAGTCACGAGGGCTCCTCCTAACGTCCGTCACGAACAGCCCGCCGAACTCGCCTCCAGGGGGCCTTGTGCGTATCCACCACCTCAACTGCGGTTCCCTCAGGAAGATTCCACCGCTCGGCACGGAACCCACGGCGGATGTCGCGCACCGCGAACGGGCCGCTGTCTGCCATTGCCTGCTCATCGAGACCGACTCGGACGGGCTGGTCCTGGTCGACACCGGCCTCGGCACCGCCGACCTGCGCCACCCCGAGCGGTCACTCGGCGCGGACTGGGTCGCCTACGCGCGGCCCGCGCTCGACCCCGAGGAGAGCGCGCTGCGCCAGGTCGTCCGCCTCGGGTACGCGCCGCGGGACGTGCGGCACATCGTGCTCACCCATCTGCATCGCGACCACACGGGAGGACTGCCGGACTTCCCGCACGCACGGGTGCATGTGCATCCCGACGAGTACCGGTCCGTCACCGATCCCGCGGCGCCGCACCACCGGCACAGCCTCGACCGGTTCATGTCCGCCCACCGGGCGCACCACCCCTTGCTGACGCCCGCGGTCGCCGTGCGGGACGGCGAGTGGTTCGGATTCCGGGACGTGGCACGGCCGCGGGGGCTCGCGGGTGAGCTGCTGCTGGTGCCGCTGCCCGGCCACTCGGCGGGACACGCGGGCGTCGCCGTCCGCGACGGTGACGGACGGTGGCTGCTGCACGCGGGCGACGCGTACATGCATCACGGCGAGATCGAGCACACCCCGCCCCGCTCCCACCCCGCCCTCGACCCGGTCCAGCAGGGGGCACAGACCGATGCCGCGGCCCGGGTACTGACCAGGGACCGACTGCGCGGTCTGCGCCGCGACCACGCGGACGAGGTCACCGTCCTCAGCGCCCACGACCCGTGGGAGTTCGCCCGCCTCACCGCTCGCGCGGGCTCGTAGGGGGGTGGCCGTCCGGGGCGGTGGCCGGTGCCGCCATTGGTGCGGTGTCCGGGCGGCCGGTGACGCCACCCGCGCCGGTTCGTACGCCGGTGCGCCACGATGACCCCCGCAGACGATCACGAGGAGGCCCAGTGGGGAAGACCATGCGCGCCGTCGTCCTGGAGGAGCCGGGGCCGGTGGACCGTCTGGAGCTGAAGGTGCTCCCGGTTCCGGAGCCGGGGCCGGGCTGGGTGCGGATCAAGGTGGAGGCGTTCGGTATCAACCGGTCCGAACTCCACACCCGGCTCGGTCTCGCCGAAGGGGTGACCCTGCCCCGGGTGCTGGGGATCGAGGCCACCGGGACCGTCGACGCAGACCCGGACGGGGTGCTGCCTTTGGGGCAGCAGGTGGTCACGATGATGGGCGGGATGGGCCGCACCTACGACGGTGGCTATGCCGAGTACACGGTCGTGCCGCGCTCCCAGGTGGTCCCCTTCCGCTCGGAGCTGCCCTGGGAGACGGTGGGCGCGCTGCCGGAGACCCTTCAGACCGCGTACGGATCGCTCACCACCGGCCTGGATCTGCGGTCGGGGCAGACGCTGCTGATCCGTGGCGGCACCTCCGCCCTGGGGATGACGGCGGCGGCGCTCGCCCGCGACCTCGGGGCGACCGTGTTCGCGACCACCCGTGATCCGGACCGGCTCCGGGTCCTGGCGGACCACGGCGTAGACCATCCGCTGGTCGACGACGGCACGGTCGCCCCGCTGGTGCGCGAGATCCTCCCGGACGGGGTGGACGCCGGGCTCGAACTCGTCGGCACACCCACACTTCCCGACACGCTGGCCGCCACCCGCTCCCAGGGCACCGTCTGCTTCACCGGGATGCTCTCCAACCGGTGGACGATCCCGGACTTCTACCCGATCGCGTATCTGCCCCGCGGGCTGCGGCTGTCGGCGTACGGCGGGGAGTCGGGCGATCTGCCCGCCGAGGTGTTCCAGCGCTATCTGGACCGCATCGCCACCGGTGAGTTCTCCGCGGGCCCCGTCCATGTCTACCCGCTGGACCGGATCAGGGACGCGCACCGGGACATGGAGGAGGGCAGGCGCACGGGCAAGCTTGTCGTACGCCTCTGAACCGGGCGGCGGTACCCGGCACCCGGTGGCGGTACCCCGGCACCCGGTGGCGGTTCAGGTTCCGCGACGCCGCGCCACGCCCCCCGGAGACCCGCACCACCACCCCGCGCACCGGGCCCGGGAGCGCGCCCGACCTCAGACGGACGGCTCGTCCCGCGGCGCCGGTGCGGCGTCGAGCGGGCGCAGGAAGCGGCGCTCGTAGCGGCGGATGCACTTCGTCCGGCGGGCCAGTTCGAACGCGGCCACGCACTCGGGGTCGGTGACGCTGTCCGCCCGGTAGCGCTCGTACCGCGCGAAGTCGGGGAAGGAGAAGAGGGCGTACGCGATGTCGCTGTCACCCTCGCTGGGCAGGAAGTAGCCGTGATGGGTGCCGCCGAAGCGGTTGACGAGGCCGACCCAGCGGCGGCCGTACTCCTCGAAGTCGTCGATGCGGTCGGGGTCGATCTCGTACTTCAGATGGATGGTGATCATCTTGGCCTTGTTCCTGTCGCTGGTCGCCGGACTCCGGGACGCGTAGCCCTGTGCGGCCGGGCGTCACGGTCGGGAGCTTACGAGGCGGTCGGCGGGGGCGGTTCCGGGGGCGGGTGATCGGGAGTCCGCCGTCGCGGATCTCCTGGGCGGAGGAGTCCCTGGGCGGAGGAGTTCCGGCCAAGGTTTGACGCGCCCCTGACAGGAGGGTGCCACTCCTGCCACTCTTCCCCCGTCCGTCGCACCACCGCTCACCGCTTCACCGCTCACCGCTTCGCCGCTCACCGCTTCGCCGCTCACCGCTTCGCCGTACACCGCTTCGCCGTACACCGCTTCGCCGTACACCGCTTCGCCGTACACCGCTTCGCTGTACCGCCGCACACCGCGCCACCGCTCCGCCGCTCCGCCGCTCCGCCGCACCGCCGCACCGTTCGTTCTGCCGGGGCGCGCCTCGACCAGGCCGTCCCACAGCCCCCTCGCAGAAGGAGTCCGCGTGAGATCCACGCTTCGCCGGCGCACCGCCGTGACCGGCGCGCTCATATCCACCGCCGCCCTGCTGGCCTTCGGCCTCCCGGCCGGTCCCTCGGCGGCCCAGCCCGCCACCGCCGGACCCGGTACCACCCGGGCGGGCGCCGCCGACCCCGGCGCCCTGCCCCGTAGCCTCACCCCCGCCAAGCGCGCCGAACTGATCCGCGCCCGGAGCACCACCACCGCGGCCACCGCCCGGGAACTGGGCCTCACCGCGCGGGAGAAGCTCGTCGTCCGGGATGTCACCCAGGACCGCGACGGCACCACCCACACCCGTTACGAGCGCACCTTCGCCGGGCTGCCGGTGCTCGGCGGCGACCTGGTGGTGTCCGAGACCGGGGCGGGCGCGACCGAGTCGATCGCCATGGCTTCCCGGACAGCCCTCAAGGGGGTCCGCACCACGGCCGGTATCGCCCCGTCCGCCGCCGAGAAGCAGGCGCTGGGCCGGGCGAGGGCCGAGGGCTCCACCAGGACCGCCGCCGACCGCGCGCCGCGCAAGGTGGTCTGGCTGGCGCGGGGGACGGAACCGGTCCTCGCGTACGAGACGGTCGTCGGCGGTCTCCAGCACGACGGCACCCCCAACGAACTGCATGTCGTCACCGACGCGGGCGACGGCAGGAAGCTCTTCGAATGGCAGGCGGTGCACAACGGCACCGGCAACACCCAGTACAGCGGTCAGGTGACGCTCGGCAGTTCCGGGTCCGGCTCCTCGTACCAGCTCACCGACGCCGGACGCGGCGGTCACCGGACGTACGACCTGGCCAAGGGGACCCCCGGGACCCCCACCCTGTTCGCCGGAACCGACGACGTGTGGGGCGACGGCCTGCCCGCCCACAACGAGACGGCCGCCGCGGACGCCGCCTACGGCGCCGGTCTGACCTGGGACTACTTCAAGAACGTGCAGGGCCGCAACGGTATCCGCGGTGACGGGGCCGGTGCTTCCTCGCGGGTGCACTACGGGAACAACTACTCCAACGCGTTCTGGCAGGACTCCTGTTTCTGTATGACGTACGGCGACGGCTACGCCAACGCCGAGCCGCTCACCGCGATCGACGTGGTCGCGCACGAGATGACGCACGGCGTCACCTCGGCCACGGCGAACCTCGTCTACAGCGGTGAGTCCGGCGGACTGAACGAGGCGACCTCCGACATCTTCGCCGCGGCCGTGGAGTTCCACGCCAACAACCCCCAGGACGTGGGTGACTATCTGGTCGGGGAGAAGATCGACATCCGGGGGAACGGCACACCGCTGCGCTACATGGACGAGCCGAGCAAGGACGGGCCGTCCAAGGACTACTGGTACCCCACCCTCGGCAGCCAGGACGTCCACTACTCGTCGGGCCCGGCGAACCACTGGTTCTACCTCGCCTCCGAGGGAAGCGGGGCCAAGACCGTCAACGGGGTCAGCTACTACTCGCCTACCTCCGACGGACTGCCCGTGACCGGTATCGGCCGGGACAAGGCGGCGCTGATCTGGTTCAAGGCGCTGACCACCAAGTTCACCACCACCACCGACTACGCGGGAGCGCGCGCGGGCACCCTCGCGGTCGCCGCCGAGTTGTACGGGGCGAGCAGTCCGGAGGTCGCGCGCGTGACCGACGCCTGGGCCGCCGTCAACGTCGGCGACCGCCCCGGCGGCGTCGACCCCAACCCCCCGGGCACCGTCTTCGAGAACACGACCCCCGTCGACATCCCGGATCTCGGCCCGGCGGTCACCTCCTCGGTCACGGTGTCCGGTATCACGGGCAACGCCCCGGCCACACTGCACGTCGGGGTGGACATCGTCCACACCTTCCGCGGCGACCTGGCGGTGGACCTGCTGGCGCCCGACGGGACCGTGTACCCGCTGAAGGCGTCCAGCCCGTACGACACGGCGCCCGACCTCAAGAAGGCCTACCAGGTCAACGCCTCGTCGGAGGTGGCCAACGGGGTCTGGAAGCTGCGGGTCCAGGACAAGGGCCCGCAGGACAGCGGCCATATCAAGAGCTTCAGACTGACCTTCTGAGACCGGCGCCACGGGGTCGCGCACGGCGTGACCCCGCCGGCGCCACGGGCCCACCGGCCGCCTCGCCGCGGCCCGGCCCCGGACTCCCCGGAGCCGGGCCCGGGATCACCGGTCGGGGTCATGTAGCCAGGCGATCACAAATCGGATAACTTTCTTGCCGGTAGTCGTGGTTCGAAGTCATCAGCGCCCGCGGTTCGCGCCGTGGGCGCTGCGCTGTGCAGCATGCCCGAGGACCAGGGCGATCACCTCAACCGAGGGGCACTGACAAGCCGGTGTCCCGCAACCCTGGACAAAGGGGCAGACATGGCCACGGGCACTGTGAAGTGGTTCAACGCCGAAAAGGGTTTCGGCTTCATCGCCCAGGACGGCGGCGGCCCGGACGTCTTCGTCCACTACTCCGCCATCAACGCGTCCGGCTTCCGGTCCCTGGAGGAGAACCAGCAGGTCACCTTCGACGTCACCCAGGGCCCGAAGGGTCCGCAGGCGGAGAACGTCATCCCGGCCTGACCGGACACGCCGTACCGCCCCTCGCGGGCACCGCTGGTCGCATCTGCCCCGCTGGAGTCCGTCCGGCGGGGCAGAGCCTTGTGCGCGCGCCCGCCCCCGTACCGTCTCCGCCCCCTTACCGTCCCCGCCCTCACCCGTCGAGGAACTCCGCGCACCGGTAGGGGCCCAGGTCGGCGCTGTCGGGCTGGCGCACCGTGACCTCGACGTCGTCGGTCCTGACCTTCGGGTCGAGCACGGACTGGGCGCGGGCCAGGGTGCACACCAGTTGCCCCGTTCCCTGGTCGCGGCCCGTTCCCGCGTAGGAGTCCTCAAGGCGCACGGTGACGCGGGTGCCTGTTCCGCTCACCTGGAAGCCGGGGAGTTCGAGGAGGTTGGTGAGCCCGTCGCGCCGCTGGTCGGCCGACGGCCCCTGGAAGAACAGCTTCATCACCCCGCTGAGGCTGTCGAATTCCTGGTGGCGCGTGGGGACCCCGCGCAGACCGGAGGCGGACGCGTAGTACATCCGCACCCCCCGCGTCGGCCCGGACGCGGACTCACCCGTGCCGATCACCCCGGTCGGCTGGACGCCGCAGCCCATCAGGGCGAGCCCCAGCGCGCCGACCGACACCCTCTGCCGGACCCTCACTCCGTGTCCTCCCCCGTGCGTCGCAGCGGCAGCCGCAGCGTGAACACCGCTCCGCCCCGCGGTTCGTGGGCCGCCCGCTCGCCACCCTTGCCGTCGCCGTCGTTCCCGTCGGCCAGGTCGGTGGGGTCGGCCACCTCGATCGTGCCGCCGTGCAGCCGCGCGTTCTCCAGCGCGATCGCCGTGCCGAGGCCACTGCCCTGGCCGCTGTCGTCGGCCGCGCCGCGTGTGCGGGCCGCGTCCGCCTTGTAGAACCGGTCGAAGACCCGCTCCCGGGCCCCCGGTGGCAGTCCGGGGCCATGGTCGGCCACCGCCAGCGTCACCCACTCCGTGCCGCTCCCGTCCGCCGCCGGGGCCGTCCCGAGGGTCACCGTGACCGGCGGGGCCCCGTGCCGCAGCGCGTTGCCCACCAGGTTCGCCACGATCACGTCGATGCGGCGCCGGTCGACCACCGCCCGCACACCCTCCGCAAGCCGTGTCTCCACCCGGTCCGTCCAGCCGCGCAGGGCCAGCGACGCCCGTACGGTGTCGGCCAGATCCGTCTCGGCGGCGTTCAGCCGTACCGCCTTGGCGTCGAAGCGGGAGATCTCCATCAGGTCGTCGACCAGCCGGGCCAGCCGCGCCGTCTCCGCGCCGACGGTACGGGCCGCGTGTGCCGCGTCCGGCGGCAACTGGTCGGCGTCCTCCTCCAGGACGGTCGCCACCATCGTCATCGCCGACAGCGGTGTGCGCAGTTCGTGCGACACGTCCGCCACGAAGCGGCGCGCCTTCGCCTCCTGCTCGCGCAGTTCCGCGTCGGAGGCCTGGAGCGCGTCCGCCGTCTCGTTGAACGTCCTCGCCAGCTCCGCGAGTTCGTCGTGCCCGGTGGCGGCGACCCGGCTGCCGAGGTCCCCGGCCGCGAGCTCGCGGGTGGCCCGCCCCAGTTTGCGTACCGGACGCAGCACGGTTCCCGCCGCCAGCAGCGCCAGGGCGGCGGCCAGCACCACCACCGGTACGGTGCCCTCCCGCGCCGAGTCCAGCAGGGCGGCGATGTCGTCCCGTTCGGCCCGCAGATCGGTGAGCGCGTAGACCTCCAGACCGGAGGTCTCCCGGTCCCCGTCCGCGTATCTCACGGGCATGCCGACGACGAGATAGGGCTCGCCCCGCCACATCACCCGCTGGAACCGGGCCTCTTCCCCGATGTGCACGGCGGTGCGCAGCTCGGGGGAGATCCGGGCGTCCGGGTCGGTGCGCGAGTCGGAGACCGCGACGAGGTCCTGGTACCGGGCGACCACGACACGGCTGTCGCTGACGAGGCCGTCCGCGACCTGTGCCGTGAACCGCGACAGCGACCGCTGGTCGGGGGGTATCTCGAAGTCGGCGGCGACCGCGGTGACCTGGTCCCGGAGGTCGTGCACGGCCGCTTGCTGGGTGCGCTGGAGAACGGCGGTGCGGGCGTCCCGGTAGGCGAGGGCGGTCGCGGTCACCGCGCTGATCAGGGCCACGACGACGAAGGCGACGACCAGCCGGACGCGCAGTCCGCCGATCAGCCGCCCGATCAGCCGCCGGGGGCGCCGCCGCTTCGGCGCGGTGCCGCGCCCGTCCCCGCGTGCCGCGCCCGTCCCCGCGTGCCGCCCCGGACCCGCGTGCCGCCCTGTCCTCACCTGTTGCCCCGTCCCCGCGTGCCGCTCCCGGCCCCCGCTTCGCTCCACCCCCGCGCGCGTCCCCCCGGCTCACAGCGGTCCGAAGCGGTAGCCGAAGCCGCGCACCGTCTGGACGTAGCGCGGCTTGCCCGGTATGTCCTCCAGTTTGGCCCGCAGTCGGGCGACGGCCGCGTCCACCAGCCGGGAATCGCCCAGGAAGGTGTGGTCCCAGATGGATTCGAGCAGCCGCTCACGGCTGAAGACCCGGCCGGGGGAGGCCGACAGCTCAAGGAGCAGCCGCAGCTCGGTGGGCGGCAGCGCGACCGGGACCCCGTGCTTGGTGACGGTCAGCCCGGCGCGGTCGATCACCAGCCCGGCGAGGTCGGCGCCCGCGCCCGGTGCCGGTCCGGCCGGTGACGGCTCCGCGCGGCGCAGCGCCGCCCGGATACGGGCCTCCAGCACGGGTGCGGTGACCGGCTTGACGACATAGTCGTCGGCGCCCGCCTCCAGGCCCGTCACGATGTCCTGGTCGTCGCCGCGGGCGGTCAGCATGATGACCGGCATGGCGGTGGTCCTGGCGCGGATGCGGCGGCACACCTCGAAGCCGTCGATACCGGGCAGCATCAGGTCCAGCACGGCCAGTTCGACCTTCCCGCCGCCCGGACCGTCCAGCAGGGCGAGGGCCTCCTCGCCGGTGGCCGCCGTGTCGACGTCGTAGCCGTGCCGGCGCAGCACGAGCTCCATCCCGTCCCGTACGGACGCGTCGTCCTCGATCAGCAGTACATGCGGCATGCGGTCGATTATGGCCGTCCCGATCGCTGCTCCGCTGCCCTGGCCGGGGGTCGATGTCGCAGGTCGGGGCATTGTTACGTGCTCATCATATGACCATGGAATCGTCATCACGTGGCGTGGCGAGGGTGGTGGCCATGAGCGTGAACACGACCTCCCGTACGACTGCCCGGCTGCGCCTGACCGCGCTCGTCGTGCTGCCCGTCCTCGCCTTCTCCATGGCCTGTGTCGGCGGTGACGACAGCAACCCGGACGGCGCCAGGAAGGACACCGCGATCGCCGAGGTGCCCGCCGCGCCGGACAAGCCGGACGCGAGCCCCACCAAGAGCGATGAGAAGCCGGGTGCCCGTTCCGACAGCAGGAGCGCCTTCTACGACGCCCAGATGACGTACATCGAGTGCATGCGCGCCAAGGGCGGCTATCCGGACTTCCCCGACCCCCGGCTCAACGGCCATCCCGACTGGGACAAGATCAACGCCATCGGGTCCCAGCCCGGCCGCAACCAAGGCATCAGGGGCGGCAGGAACGGCGTCTGCGTCGAACAGTTGCAGGCCGTCTCGGCGGCCACGCCCAAGATCGACCAGCAGAAGGCGTACGAGTCGATGCTCGCGCACGCCCACTGCATGCGGGACAACGGCGTCTCCAAGTTCGTCAACCCGACCATGAGCGGCGGCAACGCCCAGCCGGGCGGACAGTCGAACCCGATGGACCCGGCCTTCGACGAGGAGTCACCGGCGTACAAGAAGGCCCGCGAGGCGTGCGCGTCGAAGCTGCTCGACGGTCTGGACGGGATGCAGTGACCCGGAGGTCCGGACGGCACGCGGTCAAGGGCCGTACCGCTCTGGTGGTGCTGGGCGCGGTGACCGTCTGCGCCGCCGTCACCGGGGGCGCGCTGTACCTCGGCGGTGGTGGCGGGGACGGGGGCGACCCCGGGCGCGGCGGTCTGCCGCCCGCCACCACGCCGGTCGTACGCACCGACCTGGTCAGCTCCAAGACGGTCGACGGCACAATCGACTTCGCGCAGCGCCGTCCCGTCGGATCCGCGGTGGAGGGCACCGTCACGGTGGCCGCCTCCGAAGGGGCGACGCTGACCCGGGGGCAGGCGCTGTACGAGCTGGACGACAAACCCGTCACCCTGCTCTACGGGCCCGTCCCGATGTTCCGCGAGATGAAGGACGGCGACCGCGGCAGCGATGTGCTCCAACTGGAGCGCAATCTGCGCGACCTGGGGTACGGGGCGCGGCTGTACGTCGACATCTGGTACGACAAGGACACCGAGGCCGCCGTCAAGCGGTGGCAGAAGTCCCTGAACCGCGACGTCACCGGCCGGGTCGGGCGGGGACATGTCGTCTTCCAGCCCGGCCAGGTCAAGGTGGTCTCCGCCGACGCGGCGCTCGCCGACCAGGTCGGACCGGACGGGAAGGTCCTGACGATCGCCTCCACCAACCCCGTCGTCCGGGCACAACTGGACCAGGGGGACGGGGCGCTCACCTCCGACGGCACCAAGGTCGAGGTCACCCTGCCGAGCGGGCGGACCGTGGCGGGGAAGGTCGCGGGGACGGTCCGGCCGGACCAGCTCGCCGCCGAGGGCGGTGAACCCGCTCCGGAGGGCATCACCGTCGAGGTCGTCCTGACCGGCGGCGCGGATGCCGTGTCCGGTGAGGACCCCGACGAACCGGCGAGCGTGAAGTTCGTCAGCGAGGCACGGAAGGGGGTCCTGGCGGTGCCCGTCGAGGCGGTCGTCGCCCTGCGCGGTGAGGACGGCGGCTACGGCCTCCAGATCGTCGAGAACGGCGCGTCGAGGATGGTGCGGGTGGAGACGGGCATGACCGCCGACGGGCGGATCGAGGTCAGCGGCTCCGGCCTGCGCGAGGGGATGAAGGTCGGGGTGGCGAAGTCATGACACACCCTGAGGTGATCGAGGAACCCCCGTCGATCGGCACACCCGCTCCCGTGATCGAACTGCGGGACGCCGCCAAGTCGTACCCGGGCGGCGTCCACGCCCTGCGCGCGGTGAACCTCACCGTCGAAGCGGGTGAACTGCTCGCGGTCGTCGGCCCGTCCGGCTCCGGCAAGTCCACGATGCTCAACGTCATGGGCACCCTCGACAAGCCCACCTCGGGCACCGTCCGGGTCGCCGGGTACGACGTGTCCCGGCTCCCCGACTCCCGGCTCTCCGCGCTGCGCGCCCGCCATATCGGCTTCGTGTTCCAGCACTTCCATCTGGCGGCGGGACGCGACGCGGTGGACAACGTCGCCGACGGACTGCTGTACGCGGGCGTGCCGCTGAAGCGGCGCCGCGCCCTGGCACGGGAGGCCCTCGCCGGGGTGGGGCTGGACCACCGCCGCTCGCACACACCGAACGAGCTGTCCGGTGGTGAGAAGCAGCGGGTGGCCATCGCCCGCGCGCTGGTGGGTGACCCCACGCTGCTGCTGGCGGACGAACCGACCGGGGCGCTGGACACCGCGTCCGGCGCGATCGTCATGGAGCTGCTGCACGAGCTGCACGCGTCCGGCACCACCATCTGTGTGATCACCCATGACCAGGGGATCGCGGACTCGCTGCCGCGCCGGGTCCGCTTCCGGGACGGCGCGATCGTCTCGGACTCCCGTTCCGCCGGGTCCGGTGCGTCCGGCGGGTCCGCCGGGTCCGGTGCGTCCGGCGGGTCGGACAGGTTCATGTCGTCGGGCGTGTCCGGTGGGGGAGGGGCCGGTTCATGAGGAACGTGGGGAACGACCTCAAGCCCTCCCGGCTCTCCGCGCGTGACGTCCTGCGGGTCGGCGCGGTCGGTCTGCGGGCGCGGCGCGCCCGGGTGGTGCTCTCGGCGCTCGGTATCGCCATCGGTATCGCGACCATGGTCGCGGTCGTCGGGCTGTCCGAGTCGAGCCGCGCGGACCTGATGGCCCGGCTCGACCGCCTCGGCACCAACCTCCTCACCGCCGAGGCGGCCGAGGACCCCTCGGGCACCCGGGTCAAGCTCGCGAAGTCGGCGGTCGCGATGGTCGAGCGCGTCGGACCGGTGCAGCACGCCACGGCCACCGCCGATGTCGACGCCCGTATCCGCCGCAGCGACGTGGTCCCCGAGGAGCGCACCGCCGGGGTCATCGCCCAGGCGGCCCGTACCGATCTGCTGTCCACGCTCGGCGGTGAGGTCGACCGGGGAGTCTGGCTCGACGGGGCGGGAGAACGCCTGCCGGTGACGGTGCTCGGCGCCCGGGCGGCGAACCGTCTCGGTGTCACCCGTACCGGCGAGACGATCATGATGGACGACATCCGTGTGGTCGTCGTCGGCATCCTGAAGCCGATCGAACTGGTTCCCGCCCTGGACCGGGTCGCGATGATCGGTTTCCCCGCCGCCGAACGCTACTTCGGCTTCGACGGCCACCCCACCACCGTCTTCGAGCGCTCCACGGACGCCTCGGTGGAGGACGTACGGGCGGTCCTGGCCCGCACCGTCAGCCCCGGCAACGAGGCGGGCGTCACGGTCTCCCGCCCGTCGGACGCGCTGGCCGCCAAGGCGGCCACCGACGAGGGGCTGACGAACCTGATGCTCGGCCTGGGCGCGGTGGCCCTCCTGGTCGGTGGGGTGGGCGTCGCCAACACCATGGTCATCTCCGTCCTGGAACGCCGTCAGGAGATCGGCCTGCGCCGCTCGCTGGGCGCGACCCGGGGCGCGATCCGGCTCCAGTTCCTGACCGAGTCGCTGCTGCTGTCGGCGCTCGGCGGGGTGACGGGCGCGCTGCTGGGCGCGGCGGCCACGGGCGGCTTCGCACGGTTCCAGGGATGGACGGCTGTCGTCCCGCCCTGGTCCCTCGCGGGCGGTCTGGCGGCCACCCTGGTGATCGGTGTGGTCGCGGGCCTCTATCCGGCGATCCGGGCCTCACGGACGCATCCGACGGTGGCGCTGAACGCGACGTGAGGCGGTGCGGTCCGGGGCGTCGTCCCGCTGGGCCGGTTCCCTGCTCGCGGGCCGGGGGCGGTTCCTAGCCGCCGGACGGTTCCCCCTTCCCCGTCGCGGGCCGCGCGGCGCCCGGGTCCTGTTCCGTCGGACGGCTGAGGACACCGGGCCACCAGGCGCGCGGGCCCAGGTCCCGGACGAGTGCGGGCACCAGGAGCGAGCGGACGATCAAGGTGTCGAGCAGCACGCCGAACGCCACGATGAACGCGATCTGCACCAGGAAGGACAGCGGGATCACCGCCAGCGCGGCGAAGGTCGCGGCGAGCACCACCCCGGCCGACGTGATCACCCCGCCGGTGGTGACCAGCCCCCGCAGCATGCCGGTGCGGACGCCGTGGACCAGGGACTCCTCGCGGGCCCGGGACATCAGGAAGATGTTGTAGTCGACGCCCAGGGCCACGAGGAAGACGAAGCCGTAGAGCGGTACGGAGGGATCGGTGGAGGCGGAGCCCAGCACGAGCGGGAAGACCAGGGCGCTGACCCCGAGGGTGGCCAGGAAGCTGAGCGCCACCGTCGCGACCAGCAGCAGCGGCAGGACCAGCGCACGCAGCAGGCCGATCAGTATGACCAGCACGATCAGCAGGACGACCGGCACGATCAGGTCGCGGTCGTGTTCGGCCGTGGTGCGGGCGTCGATGCGCTGCGCGGTCCAGCCGCCGACGAGCGCGTCGGCTCCCGCCACGGAGTGCACGGTGTCGCGCAGGGCGAGGACGGTCCGTTCGGCCGCCGCGCTGTCGGAGCTGTCCGCCAGTACGGCGTCGATCCTGACCCGGCCGTCGGCGGAAGGCGCGGCGCTGCCCGGTCCACCCGGGCCGGGGGCGGGCGCCGCGGAGGCGACGCCCTCGGTGTCCGCGGCGGCGCGTACGACCCGCTCGGCGCTGCCGGCGTTGGTGAGGATCACCGCCGGGGTCCCGGACCCGCCGGGGAAGTGCCGGCCCAGCGTCTCCTGGGCGGCGACGGAAGGGGCGTCGTTCACGAAGATCTCGTCGAGCGGGAGGCCCTTGGCGCTGAGTCCTCCGGCGAACACCGAGAACAGGGCCAGTACGGCGAGGCTCGTCGCCCAGACCCGTCGCGGAGCCCGGTCCACGAGCCGCGCGACCCGCCCCCAGACCCCGGCCGTCGCCAGGACCCCGGCCGCCCCCGACGCCTGGTCCGCTTCCTGGACCCGGTCCGCTCGGGTCCCCTCGCCGGTGCCGTCGGCGGTCACCGGAGTCGGTGCCGGTGCCGGTGCCGGTGCCGCGGTCTCGGGCTTCGCGGGCCAGTAGACGCTCCGGCCCAGCAGCATCAGCACCGCGGGCAGGAACGTCAGCACCGCGAGCACGGAACCGGCGATACCGATGGCGCCGACCGGACCGAGCGCCCGGTTGTTGGTCAGATCGCTGAGGAGGAGGGCGAGCAGCCCGAACGCGACGGTCGCGGCGCTCGCGAGGATGGCACCGGCGGACCTGCGTACCGCGGCCCGCAGCGCGGCGTACGCGTCGGAGCGGACGGCGAGCTCCTCCCGGTGCCGGGCGGTCAGCAGCAGCGCGTAGTCGGTGGCGGCGCCGATGACGAGGATGGAGAGGATGCCCTGCACCTGCCCGTCGACGCGCACCACCCCCGCGTCCGCCAGCGCGTAGACCACCGCGCAGGACAGGGCGAGGGCGAGGACCGCGCTGAGGATGATCACCAGGGGGAGCAGGACGCTCCGGTACACCAGCACCAGGATCACCAGCACGGTCGCGAGCGCCACCACGAGCAGCAGCCCGTCGATGCCCGAGAAGGCACCCTTGAGGTCGGCCTGGGAAGCGGCGGGCCCGGCGACCTGGGCGGTGGTCCCGGGTACCTTCCCCGCGGCGGCCCCGATGTCCTCGACGGCGGTGGGCAGGGCGTCGCCGAGAGCCGGGTCGAGGGGTACCACCCCGCGCAGCGCCTCGCCGTCCTCCGAGGGCACGACGGGCGGGACCCGCCCGATGACCTCCGTGTCCGCCCCGACCGCGGCGAGCACCCGGTTCGCCGCCTCCTCGGCGCCCGCGTCCAGCCGCCCGCCGCCCTCGGCCGTCCAGACGACGATCGCCGGTACCGGTTCCTCCTGGGCGAGTTCCCGCTGCTCGGCTCCGACCTTGGTCGACTCGGCGCTGCGCGGCAGGAACGCCGACTGGTCGTTGGTGGCCACCTCCCCGAGCCGTCCCGCGAACGGGCCGAGCACACCGCCCACCCCGATCCAGACGGCCAGCAGCAGGAGCGGCACCAGCAGCCGGGGCGGCCGACGCCGCGGTGGACGGCGGGAACCGGCGGGTACGGGCTCGGACATGTCTCCCCTGACGGTGCTCGCGGGCCGGACGGTGTGCGCGTCGCGTGGCACGGCCCGGATTGTGCGTCCCCGGTACGGCACCGGGGCCGGAGGCGCGGTGCGCCTCCGTTCCCCTTCCCGTTCCGTCCGCCGACCGGACGCGCCTTCGCGCGTGACGCGCGACACAGTAGCCCGCGCACCCCGGCGTGCGAGCGGGGCGGCGGCCGGCCGACGGCGCTCCCTGACGGCCGTCGCCCCGGCGGACCGCACCGCGGCGATGAAGTACGTCACAGCGGGCCGGTCCGGGTCGGCTCCGGGCGCTGCCGCCGGACCCGGGCAACCGGCCGTCGGCGGCGGCGCGTTTCGCCGTACGGTCCGGTGCTCCGCACCCCGGGGGTGACGTACGCGCCATATGCGGCGACTTAGGTGACCCTTCCCTCCGGCGGAGGCGCTCTGGTACAGGTGGACGGGTCCCGTCAGTACACCGGAAGTCTCGCCATGGATCAGGAAAGGGCCACCGGCCCCACCCCCTTCACCACCGGCCTCACCCCCTTCACCACCGGCCTCACCCCCTTCACCACCGGCCTCACCCCCTTCACCGTCGACCTCACCTTCGAGGAGGCCCGGCGCCGGGCCTCGGTCGTGGCCGCCCTCGGGCCGGACTGGGACCCGGTCGCCGTCCTCCGGGGCGAGGACGAGGCGTACGCGCTGCTGTACTCGGGGCTGGACCCCGAGCAGCGCCGCACCCACGACATGCTCGTCGCGGCGGGTGTGCTGCCGGGGGAGGGCCCGGGCCGTGCGGCTTCCCCTTGACCCCCAGGCGGACGACGCCCGCCGGGCCTGGGTGGCGTGTCCCGTCTGCGACGACGCCAGTACCTGCGCGACCTGCGCCGACCGGCGCAACTGCCGTGAGCACTGGCGCTACTTGATCTCCAACGACGGGCCCGTCGTCCATCTCCAGTGCCCCCGCTGCGCGCACGCCTGGTCGCTCGACACCCGGCCCGGGGTGACCCGGCGCGACGACAGCGCCCCCTGCCCCTGACCGCGCCCCGCCCGGCGTCCTGGCGACGGCCCGACCGGCCCGGTGACGCGGGCGGTCCCGCGCTCACGCGGCGGCTGCGGACCTTCGGCTGTCCGGGTCGGCGCACGCCCGGTCCGGCCGACTCCTGGGCCGCCCGGCGCATGCCCCCGCCCGCGGGCCTCGTCCCGTGCCGCCCACGCGCGTCCCCGCGCCCCGGCCCTCCCGCGCGCCCCACCGGGTCCTGCCGCGCCCTCGCCCTCACCCGCGCGCCGCACCACCGCGCCCGCCTCCGCACCGCAGGACCCGCCGCCGCCCGCCTCGCATGGGCGCCGCACCCGCACCACAGGGCATCGCACCCGAACGTCACCGCACGTCACCGCACCGCAAGGCGTGGCGCACCCGCACCGCACCGCCGCCGCTGCGACCTTCCTCACATCACGCACCGCCCATATGGGGTGGATGTTCCGGGCGATTCGGGTCAACCGGTGCGGTTCCCCGGGCGTATTCGCCGCCTCCGGCGCCTCGCGCCCCGTCCGGTGGTGGGTTGACTTGGCGTCGCACCCCTGCACCCACGGCGTCAATTCCGAGGCAAAGCGCCATGATTGGGATGTTGCGACCACCCGAGAGTGTGTGGTCACATTCGGTTCGCGGGTGCTGACGCGTCGTCAAAACGGTTCGCGACCAGGGAGGTTGACCGGCCATGCACGGCCCGCCGTCCCGCCGGACGGCCCGTGAGAGACAAACTGCGTACCGTTAGGTTAGGCTACCCTAAGTTCAGAACCGAGGCCGGGGATTCCCCGTGCCCCTTCGTAGGAGAGACGTGTCTCAACCGGGCTACACCGATACGAGGTCAGTGCGTACAGCCATCGAGCTGACGCGGCGCCCGGGCGTCTGTCCCGTACACACTTCCCCCTGACGGTGACGCCGAACCATCTTCGGCGCTGAACAGTTCACGACGTCCCCCCACCCCGGACGTCAGCTCCCCGCTGCGCCCGCTCCGACCCAAGGCAGAATGTTGTCCATCCAGTTGCCGCCGTCCTCCGCCCCGCGCTCCGTCTACCCGGTGGACGTGCTCCCCGGGGAAGTCCGCGCCCGTCTGCTGGAAATGACGCGTGACGAATCCCCCGTATCGACCTATGTGTACGACGCCTCCGTGGCGATCGGCCGCGCCCGCCAGCTGCGCGAGGCGCTGCCCGACTGGGCCGCCGTCTACTACGCGGTGAAGGCCAACTCGTTCCCGGCGCTGCTCGGGGCCCTGGCCCCGCACATCGACGGGTTCGAGGTCGCGTCCCGCGCCGAGGTCGAACTGGCGCTGGAGGCCCTGCCGGTGACGGACGGGGTCCCCGCCCCGCTGGTCGCCGCGGGCCCCGCGAAATCGGTACCGGTCCTCACCTCGCTCATCAGGGCGGGAGTCGAGGCCATCAACGCCGAGAGCCTGCTCGAACTGCACCGGATCAGCCGGATCGCACAGCGCGAGGGTGTGCGGGCCCGGGTGGCGCTGCGGGTGAACCCCGCGGAGATCCCCGTCTCCGGCTCGCTGCACATGGGCGGCGAGCCCTCCCAGTTCGGCGTGGCGGAACCCGATGTGCCGGCCGTGCTGCGGGAGGCCCTGGGCCTGCCCGCCGTCGAGCTGATCGGCTTCCATATCCACGCCGCGTCCAACAACCTCGACGCCGAGGCGCACGCCGCGTATCTGCGCTGGTGCGTGGAGTGGAGCGTACGGGCGGCCCAGGAGGCCGGATTCACCCTGCGGCACGTCGACATCGGCGGCGGGATAGGCGTCGCCTTCGAGGGCGAGAAGGAATTCGACGTCGCCCGTTTCGGTGAACTGGCCGCGGCCGTCGAGGTCCCGCCCGGGGTGAAGGTCGTCCTGGAGCCGGGCCGGTTCCTGGTCGCCGACTGCGGCTGGTACGCGGCGGAGGTGACGGACGTGAAGACCTCGTACGGTGAGACGTTCGTCGTGCTGCGCGGCGGGATCAACCACTTCCAGCTCCCCACGTCCTGGGACATCGTGCACAACATCGCCGTGCTCCCCGTCCCCGGCTGGCCCGAGTCCTGCCCCCGGCCCACCGCCGAGGACACCCGGGTCACCGTCGTCGGTGAACTCTGCACACCGGAGGACACCCTGCTGCGTGATGTCCGGGTGGACCGGGTACGCGCCGGAGACCTCGTCGTCTTCCCCTACGCGGGCTCCTACGGCTGGGAGTTCGCCATGCACAGGTTCCTCGGGCACCCGGTGGCCGAACGCCATCTGATCTGAGGCACCACCCGCACCACAGGCCACGAAGCGAGGCAGACAGGCCGGCCCGACCAGGGGCCCGGTCGTACTCCACGCTGTCCGCTCCCTCTCACAACCCCCATCAGGAGCAGATTCCCCATGACCGTGCACCCCGCCGAGCGCACCGGCACCGGCCACTCCGCGATCCTGGAGCGCCAGCGTTCCCGTGAGTCCTCGGCCCGTACCTACGCACGCTCGTTCCCGATCGTCCCCGCCCGTGCCGAAGGCATGTGGGTCGAGGGCGTGGACGGCCGCCGCTACCTCGACTGCCTGTCGGGTGCCGGCACCCTGGCCCTCGGCCACAACCACCCGGTCGTACTGGAGGCCGTGCGGCGCACCCTGGACAGCGGGGCCCCGCTGCATGTCCTGGACCTGGCGACCCCCGAGAAGGATCGATTCACCGACGCCCTGTTCGCGACCCTGCCCAGCGGCTTCGCCGACAAGGCCCGTGTCCACTTCTGCGGTCCCACCGGGACGGACGGCGTCGAGGCGGCGTTCAAACTGATGCAGACCGCGACCGGCCGCCGCGGAATCCTCTCCTTCGGCGGCGGCTACCACGGGATGACCGCGGGCGCGCTGGCCGCCTCCGGCGGCGTCACCACCCGGACGCCGGTGCCCGGCATCGCCGCCGATGTGACCCGGCTCCCCTACCCGTACCCCTACCGCTGCCCGTTCGGCGTCGGCGGTGACCAGGGCGCGCGGCTGTCCGCCACCTACACCGAGCGGCTGCTCGACGACCCCAACGGCGGCGTCGTACCGCCCGCGGCGATGATCGTCGAAGCGGTGCAGGGCGAGGGCGGCGCCGTACCCGCGCCCGACGACTGGATGCGCGAGATGCGCAGGATCACCGCGGAGCGCGACATCCCCCTCATCATCGACGAGGTGCAGACCGGGGTCGGGCGCACCGGCGCCTTCTGGGCCGTCGAGCACAGCGGGATCGTCCCCGACGCGATGGTCATGTCGAAGGCGATCGGCGGCAGCCTCCCGCTCGCGGTGCTCGTCTACCACGAGGACTACGACGGCTGGCTGCCCGGCGCCCACACCGGCACCTTCCGCGGCAACACCCTCGCCATGGCGGCCGGTACGGCGACCCTGGAGTACGTGACGGAGCAGGGCCTCGCCGAGCGTGCCGCGGTCGTCGGCGCGCGGATGACGGAGCGGTTGAACGCCCTGCGTTCCTCGCTGCCCGCGATCGGTGACGTGCGGGGCCGCGGGCTGATGATCGGTGTCGAACTGGTCGACCCGGACGCCGAGCCCGACGCGTGCGGCGCGCGTCCCGTCGACCCGCGGACGGCGGTCCAGGTGCGCACCGCGTGCCTGGAGCGCGGGCTCATCGTGGAGCTGGGGGGCCGGTTCGACTCGACGGTCCGGCTGCTGCCGCCGCTGATCATCTCCGACGAGCAGGTCGAGGCCGTCCTGGACCGGCTGACCGACGCCATCGCCACGGTGACCGCGCTGCGCACCTCCGGAGCCTCCTCATGACCCACGATCTCGGCCTCGCGACCGCGCCGGGCGGCGGTCTCACCACGGCCCTGCCGGACCCGCCCACGGCCTCGCACCAGGACAGCGGCCCCGACCCGGTCCCCGTGACCCCCCTGCGTCCCCTCGCCCCGCCGCCCGGGCGGACCAGCGCCACCGGCCCGGTCGCACCGGCCGCCGCGCCGACGCCCGCGCTGTCCGGTGGGGCGGACGGTCCCGACGCCCTCGACCCGCTGATCCGTACCGTGCTCGACGCCCTCGCCCGGGGGGCCGCCCGCCGCGGCGGACCGCTGCCCGAGGGCACCCCGCGCGAGCTGGCGGCGGAGGTCGTACGGGCCTTCACCGCGGCCGACGGCGACGAGGCGCTGGGCCTGCTCACCGAGGTACTGGCGCACGGCAGCGCCGACCCGGCCGACCCGCTGTGCGCCGCGCATCTGCACTGCCCGCCGCTGGCCGTCGCGGTGGCCGCCGATCTCGCGGTGTCCGCGCTGAACCCCTCCCAGGACTCCTGGGACCAGGCGCCCGCGGCGACGACCCTGGAGACGCTGCTCCTCCAGGAACTGGCCGCGCTCGTCGGCTATGACCCGGTCGCCGCGGCCGGGGTGCTCACCTCGGGGGGCACCGAGTCCAATCTGATGGGCCTGATGCTCGCCCGTGACCGGGTCCTCGGCCGCGCCGCCGGACGCCAGGTCGAGCTGGCCGGGGTGCCCGCCACCGGGGCCCGGCCCCGGATCTTCGCCTCCTCCGCCGCTCACTTCTCGGTGGCGCGTTCCGCGGCCCTGCTGGGCCTCGGCGAGGACGCGGTCGTGTCCGTCCCGGTCGACCATGAACTGCGGATGCTGCCCGACTCCCTCGCGGCGGCCCTGCGCGAGAGCGCCGACCGGGGGGAACTGCCCCTCGCGATCGTCGCCACCGCCGGGACCACCGACACCGGAGCCGTCGACCCGCTGGGCCGCTGCGCGGAACTGGCCGCGGAGTACGGCGCCTGGCTGCACGTGGACGCCGCCTACGGGGGCGGCGCCCTGCTGTCCGACCGGCTCGCCCCGCTGCTCGACGGCATCGAACGGGCCGACTCCGTCTCCCTCGACTGGCACAAACTGGGCTGGCAGCCCGTCGCCGCGGGTGTCTTCCTCGCCCGCCGCGCCGAGACCTACGCCTCCCTCGCCCGGCGCGCGGTCTACCTCAACCCGCAGGACGACGAGGAGGCCGGGTACCCCAGTCTGCTCGGGCTGTCCCTGCGCACCACCCGCCGCGCGGACGCCTTCAAGATCGCCGTCACCCTGCGCACCCTGGGCCGCGCCGGTCTGGGCGCCCTGGTCGACACCTGCCACGAACTGGCCCGCCAGGGCGCGCTGGCCGTCCGCGCGGAACCCCGGCTCGAACTGCACGCCGAACCCGTGCTCACCGCCTTCCTGTTCCGCTACGTGCCCGAGGGCGCCGACCCCGCGTACACCGACGAGGTCAACGCGGCGCTGCGGCGCAGGCTGCTGCGCGAGGGCCGGGCGGTCGTCGGCCGGACCGAACTGCCGGGCGAGGGCCCGGGACGCGTCCGGCTCAAGCTGACACTCCTCAACCCCCGTACCTCCGCGCAGGACGTCGCACGGCTGGTGCGGACCGTCGTGGCGGCCGGCCTCGCCGAGGAGGAAGGCCGGTGACCCCCCACGACGCCCCCGCATCCGTCCCCGGACCCACGGGCACGCCGACGCAGGACCCCGCGCCGGGCACCGCGTCCACGCAGGACCCCGCGCCCGACCGGACGCTGGCCGACCCCCGTACCCGTCCCGACCCGCTCGACGACCCCGACCCGCTGCGGGCGGGCGACGCGGCGGCCACGGAGACCCTGCTGCGGGCCTACGTACGTGAGACCGGCACCCGGGTGCCCGAGGCCGGGCAGGTACTGGTGCTGGATCTGCCCGCCAGCGGGATCACCCTGTCCGTGCCGGTACGCCACCGCTCGGCCACCGGCTGGCACCGCTTCGACGTGCCCCGGGTGTCCGCCGACGGCGGTGGGCCCGACGCCGACGCGTCACTGGTCGCGGCGGCCCTGATCCGCGAGACGACACTGGGCCGCGGCGTGGGCCCCCATCTCGGGGGCGACGCCGCCGCCCGCGTCCTCAACTCCGCGCGGCGCACGGCCGCACACCTCGCCCGCCGCCGGACGGAGGGCGACGGCGGACGGGGACCGACCCCGTTCCTCGACGCCGAACAGGCACTGCTCCTGGGGCATCCGTTCCATCCGGCGCCCAAGAGCCGTGAGGAGGCGTCCGACGCGGAACTGGAGTCCTACTCACCCGAGTTGCGCGGCTCCTTCCCGCTGCACTGGTTCGCCGCGCACCCGGACGTCGTCGTCGGTGACAGCGCGGACCCCCGCTCACCCCGGGACCTGCTGGCCCCGCTCGCCGCCGGACTCGACGTGCCCGACGGCTGGGCCGCCGTGCCCGCCCACCCCTGGCAGGCCCGGGACGTGCTCGCCCGCCCGGAGGTCGCCGCGCTCGTGGACGCCGGACTCCTGCGCCCGCTCGGCGCGGGCGGACCCGCCTGGTACCCCACGTCCTCCGTACGGACCGTCCACCGGCCCGACGCCGAGGTGATGCTGAAACTGTCCCTCGGTATGCGGATCACCAACTCCCGCCGCAACAACCTGCGTTCCGAGATGCGTCTCGGTGTGCGGGCCACCCAGCTGCTGGCCGCCGGGCCGGGGGACTGGCTGCGCGCCGAGCACCCCGAGTTCGGCATCCTGCGGGAGTTCGCCTGGATCTCGGTCGGAGCGGAAGGACCGGAGACGGGACTGGAGACCGCGTTCCGCGACAACCCCTTCCGGGGCACGGGCGAGCCCGAGGGCCTGTGCGTGGCCGGTCTGCTCGCCGAGCGCACCGGCCCCGGCGACGGCCGCCCGCCCCGGTACCGCGCCCAGCTCTGCCAGGCGGTCGAACACGCCGCGCGGACCGGCGGGACCACCGTCGCCGAGGCGTCGGAGCGCTGGGTCGAACGGTATCTGCGCGTGCTCGCCGTCCCCCTGATCCGGCTGCACGCCCGGTACGGCATCGCGCTGGAGCCGCACCACCAGAACGTCCTCGTGACGCTCGACGACCAGGGGCTGCCGTCCGCGGGCTGGTACCGCGACAGCCAGGGCTACTATCTGGCCGCCTCCCGGGCCGACGACATCGAACGGCTGCTGCCCGGCGCGAGTGACGGCGTGGAACTCGTCTTCGACGACGCCTTCGTCGACGAACGCGTCGCCTACTACCTCGGCGTCAACAACCTCCTCGGCCTCGTCGGCGCCTTCGGCGCGCTGGGGCTCGCCGACGAGGAACGCCTGCTGGGCGTCGTACGCGCCGTGCTGGAGCGGCTGCGCGCGGCCGAACCCGCCGCCAAGGGCCTGCTCGGACTGCTGCTCGACGCCCCCGTACTGCGCTGCAAGGGCAACTACCTGACCTGCGTGGACGGGCTGGACGAACTCGTCGGCGACGTCCACACCCAGTCCGTCTACATCGATCTCGCCAATCCCCTCACGGAGGCCCAGCGGTGACCGCCCCCACGCCCGCCGACCACGATTCCCCCTACGACCTCGTCGGGATCGGCATCGGCCCGTTCAATCTGTCGCTGGCGGCGCTGGCCGATCCGGTACCCGGTTTCCGGTCCCTGTTCCTCGACTCCCGGCCCGGGTTCTCCTGGCACCCCGGGATGCTGATGGAGGGCACCACCCTCCAGGTGCCGTTCCTCGCGGACCTCGTCACCATGGCCGACCCGACCAGCCGGTGGTCGTACCTCAACTATCTGCGCCACCACGACCGGATGTTCCGGTTCTTCTTCTCGGAGCGGTTCCACATACCGCGCCGCGAGTACGACGACTACTGCCGCTGGGTCGCCGAGGGCCTCGACTCCTGCCGCTTCGGCGCCGAGGTCGTCGCGCTGGAATGGGACGAACGGGCGGACGCCTTCGCGGTCGTCCACCGCTCCGAGGGCACCGAGACCCGGGTACTGGCCCGCCAGGTCGTCCTCGGGGTCGGCACCGACCCGGTGGTCCCCGCCGCGCTGCGCGGACTGATGACCGGGGCGCACGCCGACCGGGTCATGCACAGCGCCGACTACCGCACCCACCGCGCCCGGCTGGCCGCCGCCGACGACGTGACCGTGATCGGCTCCGGCCAGTCCGGTGCCGAGGTCGCGCTCGACCTGCTGCGCCACCAGGACGGCGAGGGACAGGGCGGCCCGTTCGTACGCTGGCTGGCCCGCACCACCGCGTTCGCGCCCATGGAGTACTCCAAGATCGGCCTCGAACACTTCACCCCGGACTACATCCACTACTTCCGCGGACTGCCGGAGGCCACCCGTGAGCGGCTCGTCCGCGAGCAGTGGCAGCTCTACAAGGGCGTCAGCGGCGACACCCTGGGCGAGATCTACGACGAGCTGTACGAGCGCACCATCGGCGGCGGCGACCCCCGGGCGGCCCTGCACCCCGGTGTGGAGCTCATCGGCGCCGTCGCGGACGGCGACGGCTATGTGCTCACCTGCCGTTCCCAGCAGCAGGACGAGCCGTTCGAGGTGCGCACCTCGGCCGTGGTCTCCGCGACCGGCTACTGCGCCTCCCGGCCCGCGTTCCTGAAGCCGCTGACCGACCTCGTCGACTGGGACGACAAGGGCCGCTACCAGGTGGACGGCGACTACCGCGTCGCCCTCGACCCGCGCGTCACCGGCACCCTCTACGTACAGAACGCCGAGATGCACACCCATGGTGTCGGCGCCCCCGACCTCACCCTCGGCGCCTGGCGCTCCGCGACGATCCTGAACGCCGCCACCGGCCGCGACGTGCTGCCCATGGCCGCCCGGCAGGCGTTCACGACCTTCGGCACCCCGCCCGACGCCGCCCGGCCCGACGCCTCCGGGGCCGCCGGTCCCGGGGCGGGCGCGCAGCTGCCCGCGGACCCGGCGGCGACATCCTCCGGCGGGCCGCGGTGACGGTCAAGGACCGCGCCGCCGGAACGGGACGGCAGGCCAGGTCGGTCCTCCTGTCCGTCATCGGGCTGCACCTCGTCGCCGAGACCGCGCTGACCCCCTTCCTGCCGCAGCTCTTCGACCGGCTGTACGACATCGAGGACCCGCAGGCCACGGGTGTCTACATCTGGATCTGCCGCATCGTCGGACTGGCCGCCCTGCCGCTCTGGGGTCTGGCGGCCCGCCGGTGGACCCTGCACCGGCTGGTGCTGGCCGGACTGTGCGGCTCCGCCGTGTTCGACCTGCTGCTCGGCATGGCACCCAGCTACGCCGCGTACACCGTGCTGTCGACGCTCGTCGTGGCGACCAACAGCGCCCTGCTGCTGGCGTACCCGGCGTTCATCGCCGAGCACGGCGACGAGTCCGAGGACGGGGAGGGCGGGCGGCTGGCCGGGGTGTGCACCCTGGTCGTCGTCTTCCATCTGTCCGTGGTGGTGTCCACCCTGGTCGGCGCCGGGGTGCTGGCGCTGCCCAACCCCAGGATCGGCATCTCCGCGTTCGCCGTCCTCGACATCCTGCTGGCCGTCCTCACCTACCGCATCCTCGGCAGGCGTTCCGGCGCCCGGGCGGCGGCACCCGCTCCCGTCCCGCTGGACGCGGAGGCGACAGCCACCGACACCGCCGCCACCGGTACCGCGCCCCGCACCGCCGCGGTGCCGGGCGTGGCCATGGACCGGCGGGCGTGGTTCACCGTGCTCGCCTTCGTCGCGATGATCGGGGTCGCGTTCGACTTCTCCGTGAACGTGGCACGGCCCTTCTTCACCGAGTTCTCCGAAGGACTCGGCAGCGGCTCCGTGGGCTCCGCGGTGCTGTTCTTCCTGCCGAGCCTCTCCGCCCTCGCGGTGCTCCCGCTGGTACGCCGCTGCCACGCCCGGCTCGGTGACCGGCTGCTGCCCGCCGCCCTCGCGGTGGGCACCGTCGGGCTCGCCTGGTCATGGCTCGCCGACTCCCTGCCCGCCCTCGTCGGCGGACGTCTGCTGTACGGGGTCGGCCTCGGCCTCGGCCAGGTCGCCGTCGAACTGTGGGTGTTCCGCGCGACCGGCACCGCCGGACCCGCGTACACGGCCGTGGAGACCGTCCGCAACGCCGGACTGCTCGCCGCCCCGCTCGCCGCCGCCGCGGCCGTCTCCCACGATCTGGCACTGCCCCTCGCGGTCGCCGCCGGAGTACAGTTCGGCGCCGTCCTGCTGGCCCTGCGGCGCTCACGCGCCACCGTCGCCGGGACGCCCCCGCCCCCGCACGACCCGCCTGCGAACGACCCGCCGACCGGGTCCGGCCGCACCACGATCGCGGGCCCCGCGCCCGCCCGCCGTGCCCCCGACCCCGCCCTCACGGCCCCCGCACGATCCAAGGAGAACACCGTATGAACAGCGCAGTCCGCGACGCCTGGGACGAGGCGGGCCGACGCTTGCTCACCAAGGCCGTGGAGGAACTCGCCTACGAGGAACTGCTCGTGCCCGTCCCGGACCCCTCCGCGGACACCCCCGACGCGTACCGGCTGGACCTCACCGAAGGTGTCCACTGGACCTTCCGCGCCACCCGCGGCACCTTCGCCACCTGGCGGCTGGTGCCCGGCACCCTCGCCCGCCACCCCGAACCCGCCGACGGCGGCGCGCCCGGACCCGAACACCTCCTGCTCGACGCCCGCCCCGGGCTCGGCTGGGACGGCCCCACCACCGCCGAGGTACTGCGCGAACTCACCGCCACCCGCCGCGCCGAGGCCCAGCTGATCTCCCGCGCGCTGCCCGCCGCGGCCCTCGCCGACCTCGACCAGCTGGACCTGGAGGCGCACCAGGACGGCCACCCCTGCATGCTCCTCAACAAGGGACGCCTCGGCTTCTCCGCGTCCGACGCCGCCGCCTACGCCCCCGAGTCCGCGGGCTCCGTCCAACTGCTGTGGGCGGCCGTCCACCACAGCATCGCCGCGTACGCCGGGGTGCCCGGCCTCGACGCGGACACCCTCCTCACGGAGGAACTGGCCGAGGCCACCCGGGAGACGTTCGCGGACACCCTGCGCACCGCGTGCGGGGCGGGCGGGCCCGACCCCGCCGACTTCCACTGGCTGCCCGTGCATCCCTTCCACTGGGACGAGGCGGTCGCGACCCTGTTCGCCCCGTACCTCGCGGACGGCCGGATCGTCCTCCTCGGCGAAGGCCCCGACCGCTACCGGCCCCTCCAGTCCATCCGCACCCTGGCCAACCTCGACCATCCGCACCGCCGCAATGTGAAGGTGCCGCTGCTGATCCGCAACACCCTCGTCTGGCGCGGACTCTCGCCCCGGCCCACCGAGGCGGCCCCCGACGTCAGCGCCTGGCTGCACACCGTGCGCGACGCCGACCCGTACCTGGGCGACGAACTGCGCTTCCACCCGCTGGGCGAGGTCGCGGGCGTCGCCGTGGGCCACCCGCTGTACGACTCCGTCGAGGACGCCCCGTACCGCTACCACGAACTGCTCGGCGCCGTATGGCGGGAGCCCGTCACCGGGGTGCTGCGCGACGGCGAGCGGGCCCGCACCATGGCCGCCCTGCTCAAGGTCGGCTCCGACGGACGCGCCCTGGTGGCCGAACTGGTGGACCGCTCCGGACTGCCGCCCCGCGCCTGGCTCGAACGGTTCTTCGCGGCCCTCCTCCCCGGACTGCTCCACTACCTGTACCGCTACGGGGTGGCCTACTGCCCGCACGGCGAGAACACCGTGGTCCTCTACGACTCCACCGACCGGCCGATCGGCATCGCGGTCAAGGACTTCGCCGAGGACGTCAATCTGCTGCCCGGCAGCCACCCCGAGTACGAGGCCCTCTCCGCACGCGCGGACGCCCTGCTGCTGCGCTGGCCGCCCGGCGAGCTGGCGCACTCCCTGCTCAGCGCGGTGTTCGCCGGTCACTTCCGGTTCTTCGCCCCGCTGGCCGCCGACCAACTCGGCGTACCCGAGGACGAGTTCTGGGCCCTGGTACGCGCCGAGATCGAGCGCTACCACGCCCGGTTCCCCGAACTGGCCGACCGCTTCGAGGACTTCGGACTGCTCGCCCCCGAGTTCGACCGGGTCGCGCTCAACCGCGAACAGCTGCTCGGCGGCGGCTTCCACGACCGCTCCGAGAAGGACGAGGGCTTCGACGTCGTCCACGGCACCCTCCACAACCCTCTCTTCCGACCGGCCGCCGCCCCCGGGCACACGGCCGCAGCGCCCCAGGAGCGGATATGACCGACTCACCGTACGAGCGGCTGCGGGCCGAGGCCGAAGCGGGACGCGCCCTGGAGGTCATCGTCGGTGTCCCCGACCTCCAGGGCCGCATCCAGGGCAGCCGGCTGTCCGTCCCCTACTTCCTCGACGAGGCGGCCCGTGACGGTGTCGGCGCCTGTGTCTACCTCCTGGCCTCCGACGTCGACATGGACACCGGCCCGGGATACGCCATCGACGCCTGGCGCAGCGGCTTCGGCGACTTCGTGCTGCGCCCCGACCCCGGGACCCTGCGCACCCTGCCCTGGGACGAGGGAACCGCGCTCGTCCTCGCGGACGCCGTGTGGCCGGACGGCGAACCGGTCGACGTCGCACCCCGGCACGTCCTGCGCACCCAGCTCGACCGGCTCGCCTCCCGCGGGCTGACCGCCTTCGCGGGCACCGAGCTGGAGTTCCTGGTCTTCGACGAGACGTACCGCCAGTCCTGGGACCGGAGTTACGCGGGACTGCGGCCCGCCACCGACTACAACGTCGACTACTCCCTCCAGGGGCTCGGCGCCCTCGAACCGGTGGTGCGCCGCATCCGCCGCGAGATGGTCCGCGCCGGGCTCACCATGGAGAGCGCCCGGGCCGAGTGCCACGCCGGACAGTACGAGATCGTCTTCCGCTACGACGAGGCGATGACCACCTGCGACAACCACGTCTTCTTCAAGTACGGCGCGAAGCAGATCGCGGAGCAGGAAGGCGTCGCCCTCACCTTCATGCCCAAGTACGACGCGGGCGAGGGCAACTCCTGCCACATCCATCTGTCGCTGCGCGGCACGGACGGCTCGGCGGTGCTGGCCGACCCGTCCGACCAGGACGGCATGTCGGAGCTGATGCGGCACTTCGTCGCGGGACAGCTCGCCTGTCTGCCGGACTTCGCACTGCTGATGGCACCGAACATCAACTCGTACAAGCGCCTTCAGCCCGGGGCCTTCGCGCCCACCGGGATCGCCTGGGGCCGGGACAACCGCACCTGCCCGATCCGGGTGGTCGGCTCCGGCCACTCGCTGCGTATCGAGCACCGGGTGCCCGGCGGCGACGCCAACCCGTACCTCGCGACGGCCGCGGCGGTCGCGGCAGGTCTGTACGGCATCGAGAACGAACTGACGCCCCCCGCACCGCACTCGGCCAACGCGCTCGGGGACGCGTCGGTGCCCCGGCTGCCGGCCACCCTCGGTGAGGCGGTCCACCGCTGGGAGAACAGCGAGATCGTCGCCAAGGTCTTCGGCGCGTCCGTCGTCCAGCACTACGCGCAGGCCGCGCGCACCGAACTGGCCGCGTTCGAGACGGCGGTCACCGACTGGGAGCGGGTCCGCGGCTTCGAACGCATGTGACCTGACAGCGGCAAAGGCGGTGGGCCCCGGTCACGGAACGTTCCGTGACCGGGGCCCACCGCCTTTGCCGCCGCGTGCGGTACTTACGAGAGCTGCTCACGCATCTGGTCGAGAATCTGACCGGCGCCGGTGTAGCCGATGCCCAGCATCCACAGGCTGTCGTCCACCTTGTACGTCTTGCCGCTCTTCACCGCGCCGAGCCGCTTCCACAGGGCGCCCCCGGTGATGGAGGTCTCCTTGGCCTTGGCGGGGTCGCCGTAGGTGGAGTAGAAGATGACGTCCGAGTCGGCCTCGTTGATCCGCTCGGGGCTGACGTCGAGGGAGAAGCCCGTCTTGTCGACGTTGGCGGGACGGCCGACCTTCAGATCCTTCAGGATGCTGCCGACGAACGTGTCGTTCATGTACAGCCGGGTGTCCGCGCCTTCCAGGAAGCGCACGAACCCGACCTTCGTCTTCGCGGCCTTGCCCGCGCCGCCGAGCGCGGTGGTGACCTCGCCGATCGCCTTCTCGTAGCCGGCGACGGCCTTGGCGGCCTCGTCCTTCTTCCCGAGCACATCGGCGTGCAGGGTGAAGTTCTTGCGCCAGTCGGGCCCGGTGGTCTCCGTGAAGACGGTCGGCGCGATCTTGGTCAGCTCGTCGTAGTTCTTCTCGTCACGGGCCTTGCTGCTGATGATCAGGTCCGGGTCGAGCCCGTGGATCGCCTCAAGGTTGGGCTCCGCGATGAGACCGACCTTCTTGACGCCCTTCAGCTTGTCCTCGGGGAGGTACGTGGACAGCGGCGCGCCTCCCTCGGAGGTGACCGCGCCGACCGGGGTGACCCCGAGGGTGACGGCCGAGTCGAGGGCGTCGGTGTCCAGGACCACGACCCGCTTGGGCTCGTTCGGCACCTTCACCTTGCCCATGACGGTCGTCACGGTACGCGTGTCGCCTCCGCCGTCCGACTTCTTGGCGTCATCCCCGTCGGAGCCGCAGGCGGACAGGGTGAGCGCGGCCACGGCGGCGAATGCTGCGGTGCGACGGGTACGAGTGGTCGACATGGGTGGAAATGCCTTTCCTGACAGGGCCCTTGACCCAACAAGACGTTAGTTAGGTAAACCTCACCTTAATACGACCGGTGGGGTGGTGAAGGCCGTTGTCCCGGTTCGTTACCTGACGGACCGACCGCCGCCGTGCCGGAGCGGCTGCCCGCCCCGGACGGCGCGAAACCACGGCCGCGCGGGCGCGCGCGCCCGTCGGGGTGCGAGGGGTTCAGGCCGTCCCGGGTCCGCGTGCGCGGCGGGCGAAGTGGGTTCGGGTGTGCGGCGCGGCGGGATACGGGCGTACGCCGAGCGGGTTACGGGCGGCGGCGCGGTTTGCCGTGCTTGGCCCCGGCCTTGCCGCCGCTCTTGCCTCCGGCCTTACCGCCGGACTTGCCGCCCTGCTGCGTCCGGCCCGCGGCACCGCCCCGGCGGCCACCGCCGCCCGCCGCGCCCCCGGCGGACCCCCGCCCGGCACCCGCACCGGGACGGCCGCGCTGCTTCTTGTCGGCCGGTGCCGGAGCCTGCGCCGCCGTACGGCCCCGTGTGCTGTTGACCGTCCGCCCGCGCACGATCCCGATGAACTCCTCCACCAGGTCCGTCGTCCGCTCCTCCGGCCACGACAGGGCGACCCGGGACTCCGGCGCGTCCACCACCGGACGGTAGGTGAGGTCCTTGCGGTGGTGCAGCCGGGCGATCGACTGGGGGACGACCAGTACGCCCACCCCCGCCGCCACCAGATCGACGGCGTCCGCCGTGGTGGCGGGCCGCTCGTTCGCGGCCACCCCCGGCGGACGCTCCCAGCCGAGCGTGTCGTCGAGGGGGCTCAGCACGATCTCGTCGGCGAGATCGGCGACGGACACCTCCTCCACCGCCGTCACCACATGGTCCTTCGGGACCAGGACCACCGTCGTCTCGGTGTACAGGGGGATCGCGCTCAGCTCCGCGCGGTCGACCGGGAGCCGGACGAGCCCCGCGTCGGCCTCCCCGCGGCGCAGCACCCCCTCCGCCTCGGCGGCGGACACCGGGAGCAGGGCCAGCGGTACCTGGGGAAGCCGCTCGTTCCAGACGCGCACCCATTTGGCGGGCGTCGCTCCCGGGACATAGGCGAGCCGGAACGAGGAGGGGGCTTCCGAGACTGTCACCTGGCCAGGTTACCGGCCGTGGTCGAAGACACCGCACCCGCTCGTTACCCTTGACACCATGACGTCGCACCAGACCGCCCAGACCATGAAGCCCGCGACCGCGGCGAAGAAGCTGGGTGTGTACCTAGAGGCCACCCCCGCAGAGTTCCAGGAGGGTGCCGTCTCGCGCGGTGAGCTGAACGCCCTCCAGACCGATCCGCCGGAGTGGCTGCGCAAGCTGCGCGCCGACGGCCCGCACCCGCGCCCCGTGGTCGCGGCGAAGCTGGGTGTCTCCATCGCCGGTCTCGCGCGCGGCGGGGTCACCGAGCCCCTCACCACCGAGCAGATCGACGCCCTGAAGCAGGAGCTCCCCGGATGGCTCCGCAAGGAGCGCGAGACCCAGGCCGGGGTCCGCAAGGAGACCGTCCGGATCAAGGAGATGCAGGCGGAGAAGGCGGAGAAGGACGCGGCGCGGGACGAGCGCTAGAGCCGTAAGGGCTGCTCCCCGCCCTCCGCCGCGGCCCCGCCCCCGGGGCCGCGTACCCGCTTTCGGGCCCGGGGCCGCACCCGCCCGGGGCCCGCGAGCCTGCCGCGCCCCGGTCACGTCCCGATCCCAGGGCCGCGCCCGCCGCGCCCCGTCCCGGTCACGCCCCGTAGTCGGCGAAGAACTCCCGGATGTCCTGGAGCAGCAGGTCCGGGGCCTCCATCGCCGCGAAGTGACCGCCGCGGTCGTGGTCGGTCCAGCGGACCAGATTGTTGAGCTTCTCCTCGTCCCGGCGCAGCGCGATGTCCTGCACGGTGAACTGCGCGACGGCCAGCGGCACCTCCGAGCGCCGCTGCTCACCCCAGCTCCGCGCGTCCTCGTAGTACAGCGCCGCCGACGACCCGGCGGTCGCGGTCAGCCAGTACAGGGTGGCGTGGGTCAGGAGCACATCGCGGTCGATCGCCTCGTGCGGCAGTTCCTTGGCCAGGTCGGTCATGTCCCGGAACTTGTCGATGATCCAGCCGAGCTGCCCGACGGGTGAGTCGGTGAGTCCGTAGGCGAGGGTCTGCGGACGGGTCGACTGGATGGCGAGGTATCCGCCCGCCTCACCCATGAACTCGTTCATCCGCCGGACCCGGGCCCGCTCACGTTCGGTGAGGGTCGGGTCGTCCTCGGTCGCGCTGGGATACGTGGTGCCGCCGTTGACGTGCAGGGCCACCACCTCGTCCGGCGCGATCAGCGCCAGCGCCCGCGAGATCCCGCTGCCGAAGTCGCCGCCCTGCGCCCCGTACCTGGTGTACCCGAGCCGTCGCATCAGCCGGGCCCACGCCCCGGCGACGCGTTCGGTGCCCCAGCCCGCCTCGTCCACCGGACCGGAGAAGCCGAAGCCGGGGATCGACGGAACGACCAGATGGAAGTCCCGCGACAGCGGCTCCACGAGGTCGAGGAACTCCACGACCGAGCCCGGCCAGCCATGGGTGAGGATCAGCGGCAGCGCGTCGGCCCTGGCCGACCGGATGTGCAGGAAATGGATGTTCTGCCCGTCGATGGTGGTCGTGAACTGCGGATACGCGTTCAGCCGCGCCTCCCACGCCCGCCAGTCGTAGGTGTCGGCCCAGTGGGCGGCCAGTTCCCGCAGATAGCCGACCGGCACCCCCCGGCTCCAGCCCTGGCCGGGGACCTCCCGGGGCCAGCGGGCCCGGTGGATCCGCTCGCGCAGATCGTCCAGCTCGCCCTGCGGGACCGTGATCCGGAAGGGGGTGATCGCCTCGTCCGCCCGCGCCGTGGTGGTGGTGTCCGTCTGCTGCTCGCCCTGCGTGACGTTGTCGCTGTTCATGAGGACCACGTTAGGCAGCGGCTAGGACAGGTTCGGTCCTAGGTGTGAGGCACAGTGGGAGACATGCTGGACACCTCCGCCCGTCTGCTCAGACTGCTCTCGCTCCTCCAGGCCCACCGGGAATGGTCGGGCACGGAACTCGCCGACCGCCTCGGTGTCACCACCCGTACCGTCCGCCGTGACGTGGACCGGCTGCGGGAACTCGGCTACCCCGTGCACGCCGACGCCGGGGTGTCCGGCTACCGGCTCGGGGCCGGGACGAAGCTGCCGCCGCTGCTGCTGGACGACGAGGAGGCGGTGGCGGTCGCCGTCGGGCTGCGTACCGCGGCGGGCGGCACGGTCGAGGGCATCGCCGAGAGCTCGGTACGGGCGCTCGCCAAGCTGGAACAGGTGCTTCCGCCCCGGCTGCGGCACCGCGTCCGGACGCTGGGAGCCATGACGGTGCCGCTCCCCGACGGCGGCCCGGTGGTCCCGCCGGACACCCTGACGGTGATCGCGGCGGCCTGCCGTGACCACGAGACCCTGCGTTTCGACTACCGCTCCCACGACGGCACCGAGTCCCGGCGCGAGGCGCAGCCGCACCGGCTGGTGTCCTCGGGGCGCCGCTGGTACCTCGTCGCGTACGATCCGTCCCGTGCCGGCTGGCGGACGTTCCGCGTCGACCGGCTGACTCCGCGCACCCCCGGCGGACCGCGCTTCACCCCGCGTGAACCGCCCGCCGACGACCTCGCCGGGTACGCCTCGCACGGGTTGTCCACCGCCCCCTACCGCTATCAGGGCCGCTTCACCGTGCATGCCCCGGCGGCCCGGATCGCGGAACATATGTCCCCCTCGGCGGCGACGGTCGAGCCGCTGGACGCGCGGAGCTGCTCGGTCACGGCGGGCTCGGACTCCCTGGACGAACTGGCCCTGTGGGTGGCCCTGCTGGACGCACCCTTCGAGGTGCACGGCCCGCCGGAGCTGGCCGGGCGTCTGCGCACACTGGCGGAGCGGCTGGCGGACGCGGCGAACGGTTCGACGCGGGGCATGGACGCGGAGGGCGCGCGGGACATGGAGGGTGCGGGCGGTGTGCGGGAGTGACGCGACCCGGGGGAGCCGCGTGATCCCGGCTCCTGGGACGGTGCCTTGGTTGTGCGGGACTTGGACGGGACGCTGTCCCCGCCCCGGTGCGGTCGGCCGGGCTTCCGGATGCGACGGGGCGTCCGGCGGCGGCGAAGGGCCCACCGGCGGTGTGCCGGTGGGCCCTCACGGTCGTACGGTCGTGCCGGGTCAGATACGGACCTGGCTCGCCGGGGCGCCCGCGCCGGACGCGATGGTGCCGAGTCCGGCCCAGCCTCCGGTGAGTACCCCGCCGTTGTTCAGCCAGGCGCGGACGGAGCCGTCCGGGGCGACCACCAGGTAGTCGGCCCGGCCGTCGCCGTTCGCCTCGGCGAGGAGGACCTGTCCGCCGGGCGCGCCGACGGCGGGGGCGTACGCGCCGAGGGCGGTCCAGTTGCCGTTGCCGTCCTTGTTGCGCCAGGCCCGGACGGACCCGTCGGCGGCGACCGCCAGATAGTCGGCGCGCCCGTCCGCGTCGATGTCGGCGAAGCGCACCTGGTCGCCCGTGGCACCGGTACCGGTGGCCAGCCGGAAGCCGGTGCCCCAGCCGCCGTTGCCGTCACCGCCGTTGTTGGACCAGGCGCGTACCGAGCCGTCGGCGGCGACCGCGAGATAGTCGGCGCGGCCGTCGGCGTCGATGTCGGCGAAGCGGACCTGGTCACCGGGTGTGCCGGTGCCGGACGCGTACGCGCCCAGCGGGGTCCAGCCGCCGTTGCCGTCGCCGCCGTTGTGCAGCCAGGCGCGTACCGAGCCGTCGGGGGCGACGGCGAGATAGTCGGCGCGGCCGTCCGCGTTGACGTCCGCGAGCCGCACCTGGTCACCGGGGGCGCCGACGCCCGCGGTGATCTGCCCGGCGGGTGTCCAGCCGCCGTTGCCGGTACCGCCGTTGTTGAGCCAGGCCCGGACGGAGCCGTCGGCGGCGACGACGAGGTAGTCGTCGCGGCGGTCGGCGTTGATGTCCGCGAAGCGTGCCTGGGCCCCGGTGGCGCCGACGCTCAGGGCGAAGGTGCCCGCCGCGGTCCAGCCGCCGCCGACACCGGTTCCGTCGCCGCCGTTGTTGAGCCAGCCGCGGACCGCGCCGTTCGCGTCGACCACCAGGTAGTCGGCGCGCCGGTCGGCGTCGAGGTCGGCGAAGCGCACCGAGGAGCCCGGGGCGTTCGCACCCGAGGCGATCTGTCCGGCGGCCGTCCAGCCCGCGGTACCCGTGCCGGCCTTGTTGAGCCAGGCGCGGACCGCGCCGTTCGGGTCCACGGCCAGATAGTCCGCGAAGCCGTCCGCGTTGACGTCGGCGAAGCGGATCTGGTCCGCCGGGACGCCGACCCCCGCGGCGATCGGACCGGCCTCCGTCCAGCCGCCGGTGCCCGTACCGCCCTTGTTCAGCCAGGCGCGTACGGCGCCGTTCGCGTCCACGGCCAGGTAGTCCGCGTAGCGGTCGGCGTTCAGGTCCGCGAAGCGGACGGTCGCCCCCGCGAGGTTCACCCCGGACGCCACCGTTCCGGCGTCGGTCCAGCCGCTGACGCCGGTGCCGCCCTTGTTGAGCCAGGCGCGTACGGCGCCGTTCGCGTCGACCGTCAGATAGTCGGCGTAGCGGTCGCCGTTGAGGTCGGCGAAGCGTACGGAGGAACCGGGCGCGCCCACCCCGGAGGCGATCCGTCCGGCGTCGGTCCAGCCGCCGCGTCCGTTGCCGCCCTTGTTGAGCCAGGCCCGGACGGCGCCGTTGTCCTCCACGACGAGGTAGTCGGCGCGGCCGTCGGCGTTCAGGTCCACCTGGTAGTCACCGAGTCCGGAGCGCGGCGGCGCGGGCCTGACGTCGACCTGCTCGCTGATCCAGCCCGCGCGGGCGACCTGGGCGATGCCGTCGGCGAAGACGCCCGCCATCTTGACGTAACCGGCGTCGTTCGGGTGCAGCCGGTCCCGGAGGTCGGCGGTGGTCAGGGAGCCCATGCCGACATGCGCGATCTTGCGGCCCTGGGCCTGCCGGGCGGCGACGATCCCCGGGATCTCGGCGTTGTACGTGTTGATCCTCGACTGCACCGCCGCCGAGGTGGACGGCACGAGGGAGGCCACGACGATCGCGGTGTCCGGTGACGCGGTGGTGATCTGGTCGATCAGCGCGGCGAGCCGGGCGGGCGCGGTCGCCACCTGGTGGTCGCGGTCCATGTCGTTGGTGCCGATGTGCAGCAGGACGACATTGGGCCTGGCGGTCGCGAGCCAGCTGTCGATGTTCGCGGAGAGGCCCTCGATCAGCCAGCCGGAGTGGCCCTCGTGGTCGGTGTCGGCGAGCTGTCCGTGCTTCTGCGAGCCGACGAAGTCCAGCGCCGGGGTACGGGGCTGGAGCCGGGGCCACAGCGCGGCGCGGTAGCTGGAGCGGGTGGAGCTGCCCGCGCCCTGGGTGATGGAGTCACCGAGCGGCATCACGGTCAGCCGCGGCACGGTCCAGTTCTCGCCCAGCTCGTCGGGCGTGCCGCCGAAACCGGGGGTGTCCTCGCTGTGGACGTAGGTGTTGAGGGTGTCGACGGCGCTCATCGGGTTGCCGCTCTGATAGCGGTCCACGGCGAGGAAGTTGGGCTTCTTGCGGGCGGCCGGTGAGCAGAACCGCTGGGTGCGGTTGAGGATCTTCTCGTTGTCGGTCCCGGCGGTGCCGTCGATGGCCGGGGTGCGGAAGTGGTTCATGACGAAGAGCCGGCGGAACTTCGGCTCCTCCTTGGCCAGCGGGATGCCGTCCCAGCGGCTGCGGCAGGTCCAGTCGGAGTTGCCGACGCCGCCGCCCATCCCCCAGTAGTTCTCGGCCGTCCAGTCCTGGCCGTGCATGAAGCCGAGGCCGGTCTTGTCCCCCCGGTCGGAGAAGAGCAGGAGGCGCTTGTTCTCCCTGACCATCTCGGAGACCCGGGGCCAGCCGTTCGCCTTGACGTTCCACGCCTTGGCGCCGGGAAGCTCGGCGGGCGCGGTGTCCGACGGGTTGAACAGCAGTCCGTCCAGCTGTCCGCCGGGCTTCAGGTCGTCACCGACCTCGGCGTTCAGCTCGTCGTACGTCGTGTAGTCCTCGACGAAGACCGTCACGACCTCGCCCGGGTTCGCCTTGAGGAAGTCGCCGATGACGGTGAACACGTCGGACATGGTCTGGCCGGTCGGCAGACAGAAGAAGTCGATATTGCCCGGCATATGGCACATCCGGACCCGGCCGTTGCGCGTATGGGCGTCCAGCATCAACGCCCGTACGCCGTTGTTGAGCTGGGTGGCGATGGAGTTGGGCTGGGCCGGGGTGGGCGCCCCGCCGTTCGCGTCGTCCTGGTTGTAGTACGCGTTGTGCGTGGTGAGGAAGGTGCGCTGGTCGAACGTGGGGTCGGCCGGCATGGCCCGGTGGGTGGGGGTCACCCGGGTGACGTACCAGAGCTGGGCGTCCACCGACTGGCTCTGGTCGGGGGCGAACGTCACGTCGCCGCCGTTCTCGCGCTTGTCATGGTCGACGGTCAGCGGGGTCTGCAAGGACTCCTGGTACCCGACCGGACGGATCTTGTAGCGCTCGCCCTTCTCCCGCTGGAACACCCAGTCGGTCCCGGACCCGGCGCAGTCCCGGAACGCGAGACGGGCCGCGCCCTCGGCGTTGGAGTCGCGGCCCATGCAACGGTCCGCCTTGGTGCGGCTCTTGACCTTGTAGGCGCCTGCCGTGGCGGACGCCTGGAGGTACCACCACTGGTCGGCCTCGTCGCCCTTGGGCGGCACGGCCCGGAACAGCAGCTCGGTACCGGAGATCTGGTAGCCGCCACCGCCCCGGCCGGCCCCGCCGCCGTCGGCGGCGACACTGTCGCCGACGCTCTGGATGACCACCGTCTCATCGGTGGGCGGTCCGCTCGCACCGGGCGGGGCGGCGGCGGCCGTCTGCACGGTCGCGGCCAGTAGGGCCGCGGTCAGCGACACGGCCAGCAGCCGCACCCCGTGGCGCGCGAGGCGCGCGGGACGCGGTGCGGTGCGGGCGCCGCCGGGGGAGTGGCGGCCGGGTTCGGGCGGGATCGGGCGCGGCTGTCTGCGGAAGCCCGGTATGCGTGGCATGCGTGACCTTCAGGGGTGGGGAGGTGGTGAGGGACCCCCAAGGTCTAGTCCACACAGCGCATGTGATCAACTTTCACCTCCCGCGCACAGTTGCTCCGCGTCATGTCCGGAAGCCCCCGCCGTCCCGCCGCGGAACCGCCGCCCTGGGGGCGGAACCGGACGTTCCGGGGGTTCGGGGCCCGAACGGGAACATCGGACCCGGTCGACGGTCTTGACCGGAAACCGTCAAGGAGTATGGTCTAGACCAAGCACGCTCGCGGGTGCGCCATCAACTCAACGGCCGCTGGTCCCCCACCACCGGACGGCCGGACGGCGCCCCCGTACCGTCGGCCCACGCCGCCCAGGCGTGACCTCGCGTGCTGACGTGCAACCTCCCCCCACACCCAAGGAGTTGCCATGACGGGCAAGCACAGGAACGCTCTCGCCGCCGTCGCGGACACCGCCCCTCTCCTGGCCATGGACCCGCCGCCGCGGTCCTTCCGCGGCCACCAGGCGCGCCCCCGGCGCTCCCGGACCCGCCTGGAGACGAACACCCGCTGATCTGACGGCAGTTGCCGCCGCCGACGGGTCCCCCAAGGCCATGAAGCCGCCGAGGGGCACGTACGGCAGGCCCCGACACAGCCCGCCGCGCACTCGCGCGACGGGCTGACGTCCCCGCCGCCGGACCCCGGCCCGACCGACCGCCCCACCGGAGCGCGCCCACGCGCGACCCCCGGTGCGGGCCGCCGAGCCGACCCCGCGGACGGATGCCGGAACTTCACGATGCCGAAGGGCAGGAGAGCGCGCATGACGGTAACCAACCCGCACCGACCCGGCGTCCCCACGTCGGTCGACACCGTCCTCGTACGGAGGACCCCGGGCGCCCACGCCCGCCCCGCCCCCGACCGGCCGCCGGTCAGCGGCGCCGTCCACGGCCTCGCCGTCCGGATCGCCCTGAGCGGCCCGGTGCTGCTGCGCGTCTCCGTGGGCCTGGTCTTCCTGTGGTTCGGGGTCCTCAAGCTGTTCCCCGCGGTCAGCCCGGCGGAGGAGGTCGCCGTCCGGGCCTCGGCGAAGCTGACGTTCGGGCTGCTGCCCCTGGACGCCATCCTCCCGCTGCTCGCCGTCCTGGAGACGGCGATCGGGATCGGGCTGGTCACCGGGTTCCTGCTGCGCCTCACCCTGACCGTGTTCTTCGCGCACATGGTCGGGGTGTTCTCGGCGCTCTTCGTCCTCCATGAGGAGATGTGGAAGACGGGCACCCCGATCCCGACGATGCTGGGTCAGTACATCATCAAGAACGTCGTCCTGGTGGCCGCGTGTCTCGTCGTCGCGGCCGACGCGTGGCTGCGCGCGCTGCCGCACCCGGGCAATCCGCCGCTGCCACCCGCCGGGCGGTGAGCGACCGGCCGGGCGGCCCCTGCTCGCGTACGCGCATGCCTGGTCGGCCGGGTGATCAGGTGCCGGGCTGACCGTAGGCCGGGTGAGACGCCACGTCCCGCCGCCGGGTGACCGGGGGCGGGACGTGGTGCTGGGTGCGGCGCGCGGTGAGGCGCGGCAGGATCAGGCGGCCGGACCGGGCAGCCGGATCAGGCGGCCGGGGCCGGGTAGGTCGGGTACTCGACGCCCGAGACGTACTGGACGACCCGGACGACCTGGCACGAGTAACCGAACTCGTTGTCGTACCAGAGGTAGAGGATCGCGTTGTCGCCCTCGACCTTGGTGGCGCCCGCGTCGACGATCGAGGCGTGGCGCGAGCCGATGAAGTCGCTGGAGACCGCGTCAGGGGCGGTGATGAAGTCGATCTGACGCTTCAGCGGCGAGGTCAGCGACACCTCACGCAGATGGTCGAGGACCTCCTCGCGGGTGGTCTCGCGTCCGAGCTGGAGGCTGAGGATCGCGATCGAGACATCCGGCACGGGGACCCGGATCGAGCTGCCGGTGATCCGCGCGTCGAGGTCGGGCAGCGCCTTGGCGACGGCGGAGGCGGCACCGGTCTCGGTGATCACCATGTTGAGCGGCGCCGAGCGCCCGCGGCGGTCCGACGAGTGGTAGTTGTCCAGCAGGTTCTGGTCGTTGGTGAACGAGTGGACCGTCTCCACATGACCGCGCAGCACCCCGTACTCGTCGGCCATCGCCTTCAGCGGCGGGACGATCGCGTTGGTGGTGCAGGACGCGCAGGACAGGATCTGCTCGTCCGGCTTGATCATGTCGTGGTTGACGCCGTGCACGACGTTCAGGACATCGCCCTTGCCCGGCGCGGTCAGGACGACCTTGTCGATACCGGGACGGAGGTGCTTCGACAGCCCCTCGCGGTCACGCCACTTGCCCGTGTTGTCGATCAGGATGGCGTCCTTGATGCCGTACGCCGTGTAGTCGACCGTCGTCGGGTCGTCGGAGTAGATCACGCTGATCTCGTTGCCGTTGGCGATGATCCTGCTGTTCTCCTCGTCCACGGTGATCGTGCCCTGGAACTGGCCGTGGATGGAGTCGCGGCGCAGCAGCGACGCCCGCTTGACGAGGTCCTGCCCGGCGCCCTTGCGGACGACGATGGCGCGCAGCCGCAGCCCGTTGCCGGAGCCGGCCTTCTCGATGAGCAGCCGGGCCACCAGCCGCCCGATCCGGCCGAAGCCGTAGAGGACGACGTCGCGCGGCTCGCGGCGCTCGATCTTGTCCTCACCGGTGGCTCCGGCGACGGCCTCCGCGGTGAACTCCCGCACGGTGAGTCCGCGGTCGTCGGCCCGGTAGGTCGCGGCCAGCATGCCGATGTCGATCTGGGACGGCCCGAGATCGAGTGTGGTGAGCGCCTGGAGGAACGGCAGCGTGTCGGTGACCGACAGCTCCTCGTCGGCGATCTGCCGGGCGAACCGGTGGGTCTTGAGGATGCTGACCACCGACTTGTTCACCAGGGAACGGCTGTGGAGCAGGATCGTGACGTCACGCTCCCGGTGCAGCTTCCCGATGACGGGGATCATCGACTCCGCGATCTCCTCGCGGTTCTTCCAGTTGGTGAACGAATCCTCGTTGGCAGTCACAGATCCATCTTTCGAGCTAGGGGGCGCTCATATGCTAACCCGACCGATGATCTGATCGTCCAGGCGGTCCAGCGGATGTGATATGCCGGGATTTGTGGCGTTTTGTACGTGCGCGATCGCGGGATGTCGGGGGTCTGGCGTGCTGCGGGGCACCCGGACACCGGAGGTGTGGCCGGATGCCCCGACGGGTGCGGGGGGTCAGCTGCCGAACCGCACCGACATGAACTCGCTGTGGCTGGTCCACTGGCCCGGTTCGAGCTCCTCGGCGACCACGAGCCGGCAGTTCTTGTCGGCGTACAGGACCGCGCGGCGGTCGGTGTTGTTGGTGACCTGGCCCTGGGCCTGGCGGCCCACCGGGTAGCAGTTGCCGTCCATCGGGTCGACCAGGGTGCGCGTCACGTTCCCGGGCTGGGTGTGGTAGACGAAGTTCCCCGTGGCGGCGTGAGCGCCCTGCGGGAAGGTGACACCCAGTGCGGCGACGGCGCCGAGAACGGCGAGCGCCCTTCCGGTTCTGCCTGTCATTGCGTCCCTCTTTCCGGTACGGGGCCGGGGCCCCGGGGTGCGCGGCCCCGGTCGCACGGACGCGGCGCGGAGCCGACGGCGGTGTCCCCAGTCTCGTCCCGCCCGACGGCCAAGTCACCGCTTCCGGCCGTGTCGGCGTGTGGCCGCAGGCGCTGTCGGCCCCGGTCGAGGCGGAGTTGGGTGATCCGCCGCTCGCCGGGCGCGGGGTGACGTGGGAGGGAGCCGGTCAGATGTCCTTACGGATGAGCAGGCCGGTCAGCAGGCTGTCCAGGGCCTCGGCCATCTCCGTACGGGCGGCCTCGGGGTCCTCGGCGTGGGCGGCCTTGAGTGCCGCTTCGTCCAGGGCGCCGAGCAGAAGATGGGCCAGCGGCACCACGGGCTGGACGGTCATGACCCCGGCCGCCATCGCCGCCTCCAGCGCCGACGTGATCACCCCCAGGCCGTACTCCTGGCCGATCTCACGCCAGCGCCGCCACCCCAGCACGCCCGGGGCGTCCAGCAGCAGGACGCGTTCCACGTCGGGCTCGGCGAAGGCGTCCAGGAACGCGCGGGCCCCGGTCCGCAGGGCCGCGACCGGGTCGGCGGCACCCGCCCGCATCCGGGCGGCGATCCGTTCGGTGACCTCGGCCTCGACCGTCCGGACCGTGGCGTCGAACAGATCGGTCTTGTCCCGGAACTGGTGATAGAGCGCCCCGCGGGTCACGCCCGCGGCCCGGACGATCTCCTCGGTCCCGACGTTCGCGTAGCCCCGCTCGCCGAACAGCCGCCGGGCGGCGGCCACCAGGGCCGCCCGGGTCGCCTGGGAACGCTGGACGTGCTTGCTGCCGACGGATTCCATCCGACCCCCTTGAGTTCCGTCCATTCTGCATGCACTCTCTACATACATACAGTCTGTATGTGAATGCCGATGTGAGGGGTCACGCCATGCCGCAGATCACGCTTCCCCAGGGGACCGTCCACTATCAGGACACCGGGGAAGGCGAGCCGCTGCTCCTGCTGCACGGCTATCTGATGGGCGGCGGGCTGTGGGAACCGCTCGTCGACCGGCTCGCCCCGGGCCTGCGCTGCGTCGTCCCCGACCTGCCGTTCGGCTGCCACTCCGAGGCGCTGGCGCCGGACGCGGACCTCAGCCTCCCGGGGGTGGCCCGGCTCGTCGCGGACCTGATCGAAGGACTCGGTCTGCGCCGGGTGACCCTGATCGGCAACGACCTGGGCACCGCCGTCGCCCAGCTCGTCGCCGCCGACCACCCCGAGCACATCGGCCGGCTGGTGCTCACCAGCGGCGAGAGCTTCGACAACTGCCCGGCGCCCGTGTTCAGGCCCCTCGTCCCGGCGGCCAGGGTGCCCGGGCTGCTCCCGCTGGCCTTCCAGTCCCTGCGGCTGCGCGCCCCGCGCGGGCTGCCGTTCGCGTACGGGCCGCTGACCAGGCGGGCGCTGCCCCATGACCTCATCGACACCTGGATCCGCGCGTACTTCGCCGACCGGGGGGTGCGGCGCGACTGCGCGAAGGTCACCCGGGGACTCGGTCCGGTCGTCCTCACGGACGCCGCCGAACGGCTCGCGGCCTTCGGCGCGCCCGCCCTGGTCGCGTTCGCGCGCGAGGACCGGATCTTCCCGTTCCGGTACGGGGTGCGGCTGGCCGCGACCCTGCCCGACGCGCGGCTGGAGAGCATCCCCGAGAGCCGCACCTGGATCATGCGCGATCAGCCCGAGCTGCTGGCCGGTCTGATCCGGGAGTTCATCGCGACCGCTCCGCTGGGGACGGCTCCCGGGGGTGGGTTCCCCCTCTGATCTGACTACGGGGTGTCCGGGGGCGTCCGGCTGAGCCCGGCTGGGGTGGCCGCCGGGCCCGGCGGGACGCGGGGCGTCGGGGCAGGGGGTCAGCCGGACGGGACGGGGAGCGTGGTCAGGTGGGTGGTGAGGTGGTGGGTGGGGTGCCAGCCCTGGGCTCCCGCCTTGGTGATGTCCAGGACGACCGTGTGGGCCAGTTGGTCGACGGCGTACCGAGTCAGCGGGGGTTCGGCGCCGGGGCGCCGTCGGGCCAGGGACTCGGCGGTCCGCGCGGCCGTACGGGCCAGCGGCAGCGGAACGTGACCGATCCGGGCCCGCACCCCGTGCGCGCGCAGGACCTCCCGGATCGCCGCGTCCCGCTGGTACGGCCGCGCGTCGGCGATGTTGTACGCGCCCGGCGGCCATCCCGCGGCGGTCAGGGCGGCGTCGGCGAGGTTCTCCACCGCGGTCAGGCTCAGCCGCACATCGGGTCCCGGCAGCAGCAGGACCCCGGCCCGCACCCGCGCCAGCAGCCGGGGCACCAGATGCGGGTCACCCTCCCCGTAGACCGCGCGCGGACGCAGCGCCACCGCCCCGGCGGCGAGCGCCAGGGCCTCGCCTTCGGCCTTGGTGCGGCCGTACGCGTTCAGCTGGTCGCGCACCGGGTGGTCCTCGGTGATCCGTGAGCGGTCGGCGCCCGGGGCGTAGACGCTGGCGCTGCTCACCCACACCACCGGGCGGCCGGCCGCGGCGCGCAGGAGCCGTTCCGTGCCGCCGACGTTCACCTCGCGCATGGTGGCCTCGGCCGGGGACCCGGGCACCGGGTCGCCGACCGCCGCCGCGCAGTGCACCACGACATCGGCGCCGCCGAGGTCCGGCACCCCGGTCGCGGCGTCCCACGGGACGTGCCGTCCGACGGGCCCCGGCCGCCGCCCCACGCACAGCACCCGGGCGCCCCGGGCGGCGGCGGTGACGGCTACATAGGAGCCGCAGAAGCCGGTGGCGCCGGTGACGGCGATCGTCAGCATGGGGAACCTCCGTGGGGTCCGGGCGCCAAGGCGGTGGCCCGGACGGTCAGGGTGCGCCAGCCGGGCAGCGCGGCCCGCCGGTCGGCCCGGGCCGCCACCACGGACGGTCGGAAGGGCGCGAGCGCGGCGAGCATGTCGTCCAGCTGCGCACGGGCGAGCCGGGCACCGGGGCAGGCGTGCGGGCCCGCGCCGAAGACGAGCCGGGCGACGGCGGGCGCCACGGGGCACCGGGCGTCGGGCGGGGTGTCGTCGGCGTGGACGGCGTGCCGGGCGACCAGGATCAGCCGGTCCCCGGCCCGTACCGGGCAGCCGTCGAGGTCGGCGTCGGCGGCGGCGACCCGGGGCAGCAGCGGCGAGGGCGCGACGACCCGCAGGAGTTCGTCCACCAGGGCGGCCCGCGACCGGCTGTCGGCGGCCTGCTCCCACAGCCCGGCGTCCGCGCACCAGGCGGCGGCCCGAGGCAGCGCCGCGACGGTGGTGTTCACCGCGGCGACGGCGAGCATCGCCCGCCGCGCCGCGGCACGCTCCGCGTCCCGTCCCGCGCGACCACCGGCGCTACCGCCCGCGCCCTGTCGAGCGTCACCGCCCGCGCCCTGTCGTGCCTCCCGTCCCGTGTCGGCACCCGCGCTCCGTCCGACGTGACCCGCCGCCTCGCCAGCCGCCTCGCGTCCCGCGCCACCGCTCCCGTCACGTCCCGGCTCCCCGTCCGGTACGTACTCGTCCGGTACGTGCTCGCCCGATACGCGCTCGTCAAGGTCGTCCTGCCCGGCGGGCGTCAGCAGTGCGGCCAGCCGGGCGGCGGCCGGTCCGGCGGCGCGTGCCGCGCGGGACCGGCCGGGGCCCGGCAGATGGCCGCGTACGGCCACCGCCGCCACCTCGGCCGCCGCGTCGGACAGGGCGGCCGGATCGGCCGTGACGTCCAGCAGCGCGCGGACCGTCGCCCCGGCCAACTCCCGCGCCAGCGGCACCAGATCGACGGCGTCACCGGTGGCGAGCGGGGCGAGCCGGCGGTCCAGTACCGCGCGCCACACCGGGCGCAGCCGTTCCACCCCGGCCGCGCCCAGGTCCAGGGCGACGGTCCGCCGGGCCGCGCGATGACCGGCGCCCTCCTCGTCGAACAGGCTTCCCCCGCCGGACAGTTCACGGGCGGCGCCGCCCGTGGTGCCCTCCGCCGCCCGGTCCAGCGGAATCCGGGTCAGGGCGTGCCGGTACGGCTCGGTCCCGTTCACCAGGACCGTCCCGCCGAGGCGCAGCACCGGCCGCCGCCGGGCGGCGGCGAGCAGGGCGAACAGCAGTGGACGGGAGCGGGTGTAGACCCGGCGGTCGCGTCGGCGCGCGGCGCGCGCGCCGGTGTTCGGGGCGGCGTTCAACGGACGTGCACCTTCCGCTCGTCGGCGGGCCGGTAGCGCCGGTCCCAGCACCACAGCAGGGTCCGGCGCGGCCCCCACGCCCGCAGCCGCCGCAGACTCGCGCGGACGACCATCCCCTCGGCCCGCGCGATCCGGTCGCTGTGCTCACGGGCCCGGTTGAGCAGGACGACGTCCTCGGGCGGGCCCGCGAGCGGGGTCCGGGGCGCGCCGCCGCACCGCAGATACAGATCGGCGGTGAGGGCGATGTTGTGTCCGTGGCACAGCACGTACGGGGCGCGGTAGCGCGGGTGGCGGTGGGCGCGGCGGTAGCGCCCGTACAGCGCCGTCATCCGTACCACCGCCGGGAGCACCACGCGTTCGGCGAACGACGGTGACTCGTCGGGGCGGGGCACACTGCGTCCGCAGGCCAGTTCCGTGCCCCGCGCCAGTTCGTCCTTCGCGGCGGCGACCCAGTCGCGGGCGGGCAGGCAGTCGGCGTCGGTGCGGGCGAGCAGCGTGGCGCCGTGCCCGATCGCGTAGCGGAACCCGGTGTCGGCGGCGCATCCGGTGCCGCGCTGCGGCTCGTGCAGCAGCCGGACGGGGAACGGCGCCGTGGCGGCGAAGCGGCGGACCAGCCCGGCGGTCCCGTCGGTCGACGCGTTGTCCACGACGACCAGGGTGAACCCCGGATCGCTCTGCGCGGCGAGTGCGGCGAGCGTGCCGCCGATCGCGGACTCCTCGTCGAACGCGGGCACCACGACCCACAGCGACGGCGTGCCGGTCGCGTTCACCGGACCGCTCCGGCCAGCCGGGTCGCGGCGAGCTTGGCCGTGGCCGCCCGGTCGGGCTTCGAGGAGCGTCCGGACAGCGGTACGTCCGCGAGCAGCAGCGCGTCCGGCCGGGCCCCGCCCATCCGGTCCAGCGGTCCGCTCAGGGCGGCCCGTACCCGGTCCGGGGCCGCGCCCGGTTCGGGCTGGACGACGGCGACGAGCCGTTCGTCGCCGTCCCCGGCCGGGACGCCCACCAGTACGGCGAGCGCGACGCCCGGTATGTGCAACGCCGGTTCGTAGAGTCCCGGGTAGATGTTCTCCGCCCCTCTCAGGACCATGTCCTTCAACCGTCCCTCCAGTACGATCCGGCCCCCTTCCAGCCGGGCCCGGTCCCCGGTGGCGACCCAGGGGTCCGGCGCCGCGCCCAGATAGCGGTCGCGGGCCGCGGGACCGGACAGCAGCAGCTCACCGTCCGGACCCGAGCCGGTCACCACCCCGGGCAGCGGGGCACCGACGAGATCGCCGTCCCCGGTGAACGCGGCCTTCTCGGCGGCCTCCACGGCCGCCGCCGGGAACAGCTCGGTCAGCGCGTACACCCCCCACGCCTCGTCGGCGCCCGCGGCCCGTACCCGGCCGAGCAGCGCGGCGCCCGCCGGGGCGGAACCCGTCCACACCCGCCCGGAGAACCGCGCGCCCACGTCGAGCGCCGCCCGGAGCTGAGGCGGCGTCAGATAGGTGGCCTGCGGGGTCAGCCGGCGCAGTTGCCGGGCCAGGGGCCGGGGGGAGCGGGCGGGCAGGGCGACCGGGGCGCCGCTCGCCAGCGACGGGACGAGGACGAAGAACGTCCCGCCCAGCACCGGACGGCCGGGCTCCGGACGCACCAGTTCCGCGACCGTCGCCATCCCGGCGGCCAGCGACGACCGGGTGTGGACCACCGCGCGGGGCAGGGCCGTGGTGCCGGACGTGAAGACGACGACCGCGTCCCCGTCGCCGTCCACCGGACGCGGCAGCCCGTCGGTGCGCGCGCCGGTGTCCAGCGCGGGGGCGCAGCCCGGCAGCCGGGGGCCGACGGTGGCCACCGGGCCCAGGTCCGCCAGCTCGGGCAGCGCGAGCCGGGCCCGGCGGGCGAGCGGGCGGGCCCACCCGGCGACGGCCTGGGCGGCGGCGTCCGCGAGCACGACGTCCGGCCGGGCCAGCGCGAGCCGGGCCCGCAGCACCTCGGGTCCCGCGCCGGGGTCGAGGACCGCCGCGCGCAGCCCGAGCCGGTGCGCGGCGAGCAGCACCGCCAGCGCGCGGGGACCGGGGCGGACCGCGACGCCGACCGTGCCCCCGGGCCCGATGCCCCGCGCGTGCAGGGCGGCGGCGTACCGGTCGGCGAGCTCGGCCAGGTCCCCGCGGGTGGCGAGCACCCGGGTCCGGCCGGTGCGGGTGGCCTTGAGGAGCGCCGGGCGGCCGGGCGCGGCGCGCAGCGCGTGGGTGAGGGCGTCGAGCATCAGCGGGGGTCCTCCCCATGACGGCCGGGTCCCCGGTCGAGGTACCAGCGGGCGGTGGCGACGATCCCGTAGGCGCGCAGCCGCCGGGTGGAGTTCTCCACGACCATGCCGCGGACATGGACGATGGCGGCACTGTGCCGGCGTACCCGGTTCAGGAACAGCCGGTCGGTGGGGGAGGGGCGCCGGGGCATGCCCCCGACGCGCTGGTACAGCTCGGCGGTGACGGCCATGTTGTTGCCCGCGTGCATCCGGTACGGGGTGAGATAACCGTGCCGCCGGTGGTGCGCGGGCCGTATCCGCCCGAAGAACGCGGCGACCCGCACCAGGGCCCTGAACCCGGCCCGTCCCAGCGGCCCGTGCTCGTCGCGGCGCGCGTCGACCCGCCCGCACACCAGCTGCGCGCCCCGGTCCAGCGCCGTCCGCGCGGCGGCCGTCCAGCCCGGTCGGGGCAGACAGTCCGCGTCGGTCCGGGCGAGCAGCCCGGCACCGTGCCCGATGGCGTACCGGAACCCGGTGTCGACCGCGCAGCCCACCCCCTTCTCCGGTTCCTGGAGCACATGGACCGGGAACGGCGCCCGCCGCGCGAAGTCGCGGGCGATCGCCGCCGTGCCGTCCACGGAGGCGTTGTCGACGACGACGAGCTGGAAGTCCCGGTCCCGCTGCGCGGCCAGCGCGGTCAGGGTGTCCCCGATCCGGCCGGCCTCCTGGTGCGCGGGCACCACCACCCACAGGGTGCTCATACGTGCTCCCAGACCAGCGTCATGATGCTGACCCCGCCGCCGAGCCCGACGAACAGCACCCGGTCCCCGGCGCGCAGCGTGCCGTGCACCCGGGCGAGCTGCACGCCCAGGCTGGCGCTCGCGACATTGCCCAGCTCCGCGACCGTGACCACCAGCCGGTCCTCGGGCACCCCGGTGAGTGCCACGAACCGCTCCAGGAACGGCACCGTCACCTGATGCGTCAGCACGTACCGGAAGTCCGTCCACTCCAGTCCGGTACGGGCCCGTGTCCGGTCCAGCACCGGGGGGCCGATCCGCTCGAACACCCCCCGCAGTTCGCTGCCGTCGCCCCGGAAGTACGAGTGCTCGTCGCCGCGCGGATGGCGTGAGCCGCCGCCGGGTATCCCTCCCGCCCGCCAGTGCTCGGAGTACGTCTCGCCGTCCACGTCGAGGATGCCGCCACGCGTCACGCGCTCCAGTACGACGGCCGCGCCCGCGTCGCCGAACGTGTACCCGGCGAAGCCGTCGCGGAACTCCGCGAGGTCCGCCGGGGTGTCGCGCACCGCCCGGCTCGGGGTCTCCCCGGTGACGACCAGGGCCCGCCGGGCCCGCCCGGCCAGGATCATCGCCCGTGCCGTGTCGATACCGTTGACGAAGCTGTTGCAGGCGTTGGTGACGTCCAGGGCGTGCGCCCGGGAGCCCAGCGCGTCCTGCACGATGTGCGCGGTCGCCGGTTCCACCATGTCGCGGCTCGCGGAGGCGAAGACCAGCAGATCGATGTCCGCCGGACCGAGCCCGGCGCCGCGCAGCGCGTCCCGCGCGGCGGCCACCGCCAGGGTCGACGCGAACTCGTCCGGGCCCGCGGCCCGCCGGCTGACGATGCCCGTCGCCCGCTCGAAGATCCCGGCGGGCAGCGGCGGCCCGCCCGCCGGGGCGACCCGCCGCCGCAACCGCTCCGAATCCACGACACGCCCGGGAAGGAAGGCCCCCACACCGGTGATGCCGACACGCGCGCTGTCGTCGGCCACCGCCTTCTGTCTGTTCATGGCAGCAGACTAGGAACGGAATCCGGCCATGGCGTGAGTGCGGGTACTCAGGCCGTCCCTGGGTCCTCCCCGGGTACCGGACCGGGTGGCCGGGCATACGCACATGCGGTGCACACACCGCGTCAGGAAGCGCGCGGAGCGACTGACACCGTCCCGGATGGTCTGTCAGGATCTCCGGGACGGCGCGGCGGGGGCGGCGGTTCTTGAGGGGACGGCGGATGGAACGGCTGAGCGGCGAAGACCCGCGAACCGTGGGGTCCTACGCCCTGGTCGGCCGCCTCGGCGCGGGCGGTATGGGGCGGGTCTACCTGGGCCGGGACGCGCGCGGGCAGTGGGCGGCGGTGAAGATGATCCGCCCCGAACTGGCGGTCGACGGCGAGTTCCGCCGCCGGTTCGCCCGCGAGGTGGAGGCCGCCCGCACGGCGTCCAGCCCCTGGACGGTACGGGTGCTCGGCGCCGACACCCAGGCCGCCGTTCCCTGGGTGGCGACCGTGTACTTCCCCTCGATCTCGCTCCAGGACGCCACCGAGCGGTTCGGTCCGCTGCCCGGCGGTTCGGTACGGGCCCTGGCGTTCGGTCTGGCGCAGGCCCTCGACACCCTGCACCGGCGGTCACTGATCCACCGGGACGTCAAACCGTCGAACGTGCTGCTGGGCCTGGACGGTCCCGCGCTGATCGACTTCGGGATAGCGCGTGCCGTCGAGGGCGGACGGATGACGGGCACCGGCGTCGTCGTCGGCTCCCCGGGCTTCATGTCCCCCGAGCAGCTGACCGGTGCCTCGATCACCGGGGCCAGCGACGTGTTCTGCCTCGGCCTGGTCCTCGCGTTCGCCGCGACGGGCCGCACCCCGTTCACCACCGCCGACGACTCCGGGGTCGCCGGACTGCTCGCCGTGCTGTCCCAGGCCCCCGACCTGTACGGGATCACCGGCGGGCTGCGGGACCTCGTCCGGTCCTGTCTGGACCCCGAACCGTCCCAGCGGCCCACCTCGGCGGACATCATGCACCGCACCCGGGACACCGCCACCCGCGGCTCCCGGTCCTATCTGCCCCCGGACATCGCCGGGCACGTGGACCGTCTCGCCTCCCGGCTGCACGACCCGGACCTCCTGTCGTACACCCTGGACACCGCGCCGACGGTCGTGCCCTACAGCCCGACCGCCCCCGCCTTCCCCGCCGGCGTCCCGCAGCCGCCGGGGCCTCCCGGGCGGCCCCCGCCGCCCCTCCCTCCCCTGCCGCCCGCCCCGGCGGCCGGGTACGGGCCGACAGCGGCGCCCGGACGGACCGCCGACCGCCAGCGGGTGGTGGTCCTCGGACTGACCACCGTGGTGCTGCTGCTCGCGGGCGCGCTCACCGGTGTCCTGCTGATGCGTCAGACGGACCCCGGCACCGGCCTGGACGGCGGCTCACCGCCGCGTCCCGCGCCCACCGCGGGCAGCTCCGCCCCGCCCGGGGACACCGCACTCGGCGGCACCTGGCGCGGCACGGTGGAACAGGACAACGGCCTGTCGTACCCCGTCAAGGCCGTCTTCCCCGGCACGGAGCTGGAACTGGGCGAGCCGGTCGCCACCGTCGACTACCCCACCCTGGAATGCGGGGGCGAATGGGTCCTCGAATCACGCGACGGCGGCGAACTCGTCGTCCGGGAGCAGCTCGACAGCAACCGCGCCAACCGCTGCGACCACAACATCCCGATCGAGCTGACACTCACCCCGGCAGGCACCCTGCGCTACTTCTTCGAGATCCCGGCGGTCGGCCGGGCCGTGCTGCGCCGGGACTGACCGCGCCCCTGGGACACGACAGGTCGGCCACGGCGGGACCTGACGGGAACGACCGTGCGGACCGGCCGCCCAGGCGCCCGGTCCGCACGATCGTGAGGTGTCCTCCTCGCTCAGCCGGTCAGATCGGACCGTTCGGTGACGCGTACCGAATTGACCAGTGTCTTCCCGGAGTTGGTGACGAACCGCAGATTCAGCTGCCCGTCGGTGACCCGTACCGTGAACGCCCGGTCATGCGTGGCCCGTACGCCCGCCTCCCGCGCCGGATCGAGATCCGTGACGAACAGCTCGCCCTCGGCCATCACGTCGAAGACGCGCTGCGAAGGCCGCTGGTCGGCGAGTTCGGCGAACCCGAGCTCCACCCGGTAGGTGCCGTTCGGGACGGTGTCGAAGCGGTACTCGTACATCCCCTGGCGTGCCGTGCGGTACAGGGCGGGGTCGTGGAGCGGGCTCCCAGTGAGCGTCCGGGTCGTGGTCTGCCGGGTGCTCGTACCGAGGTAACCGTGGCTTCCGGCGGTGTACGCCCGGTCGGGGGTCCAGGTGTCGCCGTGCGCGTCGGTGAGGGCGCCGGTGGCTCCCGCGTCGACAGCCGCCCGGTAGGCGGGCACGACCACCGTGACCGGGATGTCGATCACCGGCTTCCGTCCGCTCCAGGTGCTCAGCCGCAAGGTCCCGGTGAGCGTCGTACCCGGGGCCACCCCCGTGGTGTCGAACCGTACGCCGAGCGACTTGCGCGCCCCCGCGGCCAGTTCACCCGACGGCGGATCGACCGACACCCAGCGCTGGTCCCCGCGTTCCGCGATCTTGTACGGGGTCACGGAGCCGGAGTTCGCCAGTTCCACGGTCCGCACCCGCCGCTCCCCGGGCGGGACGACGAGATGCAGCGACGCCGTGTCGGCGGTGACCCGCCCGGTGTCGAGGGCGAAATCGGTCACGGTCGTCCCGCCGGGCTCGACGGTCAGCCGCCGTTCGGTGGAGGTGTGGTCCGGGGCGCTCACCGTCACCTGATGCGCGTCCGGCGCCGGGACCTGGAACGCGTAGCGGCCGTCGGGTCCCGTGGTGTCGCTGCGTCCCCCGGCCGTCACGGTGGCCCCGGCGACCGGCTCGCCGTCGTTGCCGTCGGTGACCTTGCCCGCGACCACCGCGCTGTTCGTGCGGTAGTGGATGCTCATCCCGTCGCGCAGAAGACCCTCGTCGTTGGAGTAGTGCAGCGCGTCCGTGCCGGTCGCGTTCTCCACGCCGATCCCGGCGCTGGAACCGTTGGCCTTCGCCCCGGTCACGTTCTTGTAGTGGGACGACGCGGTGCCGTCCTCCGAGACCACCACGGAGAACGAGACCCGCTCCTGCGGATTGCTCATGATGAGCCGCATGTTCCGCCACTCGACGGTGACGGTGCGGTGCGGCGCGGTGCCGCCCGCCGACCAGTACACCCCCGAATCGGCCTCCGCGGCCAGATCGTCCCAGAACGCGTAGACCGCCCCGTCGGGCACGCTGATGTCCGGCAGCGGCGCGCTCCTGGCCCGGGTGCTCATCCGCCCGAAGCCGAGCACCCCGGCGAGCGACGCGGTGGCCTTGCGGTACGTACGGCCGTAGAACGGGACCGGGAACGGCAGATCGAAGGTGGACATGGAGAAACTGGGCATATGGAACGGCAGTTTCGTGTCCCCGGTCGGGAACGCCCTGCCGCTCTCCACCGTGCAGGTGGTGCCGAACACATCGGTCCGCCGGGTGAGACCGACGTCCCGGACGGTGTCACCGGTCACCCCGACCTGGACGGTCGAGGTCTCGGCACAGCGGTGGTCGGCGGTCACCGTCAGGCCGTGCGTACCGTGCGGCACCCGCAGCGCCCAACTGCCGTCCCGCGCGGTGCGCACGGACGCGGATGTCCCCGCGACGGCGACCAGCGCGTTCCCCTCGGGCTCGGACGCGGTGGTGACCCGTCCGGTGAGCCGCGCCATCGGCGCCTCGTCCAGGGCCACATCGTGGGTGACGTGCCCGCCCGCGCCGACGGTGATCGGCGCCGTACGGCTCAGATAGCCGAACAGCGTGGTGGTGACCGTGTAGTCGCCCGGCGCCAGGACCGGCGCGCGGTAGGCGCCGGAGGCGTCGCTGCGCACCCGCGCCTTCGTCGGACCGGAGAAGGCCACGGCCGCCTCGGCCAGCGGTCCGCCGCCCGAGGTCACCGTGCCACCGGCGGAGCCGTGCAGCGCGGCGGGGATCGCCGCGGCGGCGGCACGGGCGTCGAGCTTGCCCTCACCCCAGACGTTGTTGTCGGCCGGCGTGCCGCCGCAGCTCGTGTCGTCCACATCGATCGCCGAGCCGTCGAGCACCCGCTCGGTCTCCGCCACCTTGCCCCGCAGGCCGGGCGCCAGCGACCAGAGCAGCGCCACCGTCCCGGCCGTGTGCGACGCGGCCATCCCCGGCCCGGTGACGAGGGCGTAGCCGCCGTCCCGTCCGGCGCTGCGGATGTTGACCCCGGGCGCCGCGATGTTGGGCTTCACCGCGCCGTTCTCGCCCGAGCCGCGCGCCGACTCGGCGTGCAGGGCGCCGTCGGCGCCGAAGGTCGTGGTGACATAGGCGTCCGCGTATCCGCTGACACCGATCGCCGACTCGCAGCGGGGGCCGCCCCCGTCGTTGGGGAACGAGGCGAAGATGCCCGCGTCCCGCCACGCCTGGAGGACCGGCTTGAACCAGGCGTTGGTGTTGTTCACCCACCAGGAGTTGTTCACCACGTGCGGTGCGAGGTCCGGGCGGGGGTTGGCGCCCCTCGCGTCGGTCGGCGCGATCATCCACTGCCCGGCCCGCAGGATCGAGTCCACGGCGCAGCCCATCGCCTGGCACGCCTTGGCGGCGATCCAGTCCGCGTCGGGAGCGACACCGATCCGGTGCCCCGGACCGTTGTCACCGACCATGACGCCCACGGCCGAGGTGCCCACGAAGGAGGTGTCGCAGGGCGCGTTCCCGGGACAGTAGTTCATCGGGTCGTACCAGCTGTACGCGTGCTCGTAGCTGCCGTCGGCCGTCAGCCCCCGGTACCGGTCGCGCAGCGCCGGATGCTCCAGCCCGACCCCGGTGCCGATGTCCGCGACGACGATGCCCTCGCCCCGGACCCCGAACTCGGACCAGACCCGGGGGGCGTTGATCCGCTCGATGTTCCACACCGCTTCGTCGGCGGGCGCGGCGGCGGCCTTGCCCGCGGCGGCGGCACGGGACTCGGACGCCTTGCCCGCCCCGGACGCCCCGGATGCCTTGCTTGCCTCGCGGTTCTCGGATGCCGTGCCTGCCTCAGGCGTCCTGGGTGCCTTGCGGACCTCGGACGCCTTCGCAGGCGTGGCCGTCCTCACAGGGGCGGTCGCCTTGCCCGTGTCGGCGACGGAGACCGCCTCGTCCGGGTTCAGCGCGGTGACCTCCGGCCGGGCCGCGATCCGCCGGGCGAGGTCCCGGTCGGCGGTGACCTTGAGGGTGTTGGTGATCCAGAACGACTCGTACGTCGCCCCCGCGCCGTCCAGCAGGGCCTTCAGCGGAGCCTGGGCCTCGCGGGCGTGGGCCCGCTTCGCCGTGAACACGGTCCGCCCGCGTTCCGCCTTGGTCCGTGCCGCGACGCCGGACGGCAGGGTGGCCTCGTCGTCCAGGGTCACCCAGAAGGTCGCCCTGCCGGTGCGGTCGAGGTCCGCGCGGACCCCGCTGTCGGCCTTGGCCCGGTAGGCGGCGGCCGACGGCGACGGGCCGGGCTGCGCCGCGTGCGCCGGGGCGAGGCCCAGGACGAGGGAACCCGCCGTCACCACGGCGGTCAGGACGGCTTTCGTGCCGCGTCCCGGTTTTGTGCGTCTGGCCACGAACTCTCCTAGCTGTGAGTGTGTCCGTCCCCGCGGGCCCCCGTGCGGCGGGGCGGGATACCGCCCGGCAGCCGTCACCGGGGCACCGGGGTGTCGGGCCCCGGTGCCGTGGGCGGTGCCGTGCGGGCGATGAGGTGCCGGTGGGGCGTCAGCCGGTCAGATCGGGGCGGTGGGTCACCCGGATCGCGTTCACCAGGGCCCTGCCCACCGTGCGGTCGAACCGCAGGTCGAGCTGTCCGTCGGTGACCCGCACGGTGAACGCCCGGTCGTGCGCGGTCCGTACGCCCGCCTCCAGTGCCAGATCGAGGTTGGGGACGACCAGCTTGCCCTCGGCCGTCACATCGAAGACCCGCTGCGACGGCCGCTTGCCCGCGAGCTCCGCGAAGCCGAGTTCCACCCGGTAGGTACCGGTCGGCAGCCCGTCGAAGCGGTACTCCCGCATGTCCTGGCGCGCGGTGCGGTAGAGGGCGGGGTCGTGGAGCGGGCTCCCGGTCAGCGCCCGGTTGGTGGTCAGCCGGGTACTGGCGCCGAGGTGGCCGTGGCTTCCGGCGGTGTACGCGCGGTCGGGGGTCCAGGTGTCGCCGTGCGCGTCGGTGAGGGCGCGGGCGGCTCCCGCGTCCACGGCCGTCCGGTAGGCGGGCACGACCACGGTGACCGGGATGTCGGTCACCGGCTTGCGCCCGCTGTCCGAGGCCAGCTTCAGCGTCGCGGTGAGGACGGTCCCCGGGGCGACCCCCGACGCGTCGGCCGTGACGGTGACGGCCGTACGTCCCCCGGCGGCGAGTTCCCCGCCGGCGGGGGAGACGGTGAGCCAGGGCTCGTCCGTCGCCTCCGTCAGGGTGTACGCGCCGGCGGAGCCGGTGTTGGTGAGCGTGAGGTCACGGGCGCGCCGCTCCCCGGGCGGGACGACCAGGTGCGCCGAAGCGGCTTCGGAGGTGATCCGTGCGGTGCCGAGCGCCACATCGGTGACGGTGACCCCGCCGGCCTCCCCGCGGACCTGCCGGGTCGCCGCGGTGTAGTGCGGGGCGGCCACCGCGAGATCCTGGGCGGCGGACGGCGGCAGCTGGAAGAGATAGCCCCCGTCGGCCCTGGTGGTGTCGGTCCGGCCCCCGGCCGTCACGGTGGCCCCGGCGACCGGCTTGCCGTCGTTGGCGTCGGTGACCGTCCCCGAGAGCACGGCCGTGTCCCCGGTCCGGAAGTGGACGCTCGTCCCGCCCCGGACCACGGAGCTGTTGAACGAGTACATCAGCGCGTCGGTGCCCGTGGGGTTCTCGACGCCGATCGTCGCGCTCTCCCCGTTAGCGAGGCCGGCGCCCGGCCCGTTCTCGTAGTGGAACGACGCGGTGCCGTCCTCCCCGATCACCGCGGCGAAGGAGAACCGCACCTCGCGCGAGGACGCCAGCGCCACATCCCGCCACTCGACGGTGACCTCGCGGTGCGGCGCGGTGCCCGAGGCAGCCCAGTGGACGCCCGAGCCCGCACCCAGGACGAGGTCGTCCCAGTACGGGAAGAGCGCGTTGTCGGGGGCGCCCGCCCGGGGCAGCAGGGTGTTGTTGCCCGAGTGGAGCAGATCCGAGAAGCCGAGCACCCCGTCGATGGACACGGCGGCGCCGCGATGGGTCCGGCCGTAGAAGGGCACCGGGAACGGCAGATCGATGGTGCTGACGGCCCGGTCCGTGTGCGGGAAGGTGATCGGCTTCGTCCCGCGCGGGAACGGCACGTCGGTGGCGACCGTGCAGCTGGTACCGAACCCGTCGGTGCGCGGCGGCGTCCTGAAGTCGTGGACGGTGTTCCCGCGGACCTCGATCCGTACGGTGGCGACCGCGGCGCACCGGTGGTCCGGTGACGCGGCGATGTCGTACGTGCCCTGCGGGAGATCCAGCGAGAACGTGCCGTCGGCGCCCGTGGTGGCGGTCGTGGCCGACGCTGGCGCGTCCACCACACCCACGACGGCCCGGCGCTCGGCCCCGGAAGCACCGGTGACCCGTCCGGTGAGGCGGGCCGCCGGGGCCCGCTCCAGGGAGAAGTCCCGGGTGACGGTGCCGTTCGCGGTGACCGTCGCCGTGCCGGTGACCGGGGTGAACCCGAATCCGCTCACCGTCACCGCGTACTCGCCCGCCGCCAGCCGCTTGGCGTGGTAACGGCCCTGGGCGTCACCGTGCGCCCGGGCTTTCACCGGACCCACGAAGTCCAGCACCGCGTCCGCGACGGGAGCGCCACCGGAGGTGACACCGCCGCTGACCGCGCCGACCGGACCCCGGGGCGCGGCGGACACGGCCGCGTGGGCGTCCAGCCTGCCCTCGCCCCAGACGTTGTTGCGCTCGGGGGTGCCGCCGCAGCTCAGATCCTCCGTGTCGATCGCCGTCCGGTTCAGGAGCCGCTCGGTCTCCGCGACATCACCGCGCAGACTCGGCGCCGCCGACCACATCAGCGCCACGGTCGCGGCGGTGTGCGGTGTCGCCATCGACGTCCCGGACAGCGGGCGGTACGTGCCGTCCGACCACGAGGAACGCACATCGACACCGGGGGCGGCGAGGTTCGGCTTGACGGCGCCTTCCTCGCCGCTGCCGCGCGCCGAGAACGAGGCGATGGCGTTGTTCGCGTCGAACGCGCCGCTGGAGTACGTGGTGGCGTAGCCGCCGGGCGACCCGGTGGCCTGGCACTGCGAGCCGCTGTTGCCGCTGGACATCGCGGGGAAGATGCCCGCGTCCCGCCACGCCTGGACGACGGGCTTGAACCACGGGTCGGACGAGCTGTTGCCCCACGAGCTGTTCACGATGTGCGGGGCGAGATCCGGCCGGGGGTTCAGACCGTTGGTGTCGGTCGGCGCGATCATCCACTCGCCGGACCGCAGCAGCGACTCACGGGTGCACCGGGTGTCCTCGCAGCCCTTGGCGGCGATCCAGGTGGCGCCCGGCGCGACCCCGATGGTGTGGTCCGGCCCGCCGTCCCCGACCATCGTGCCCATCACATGGGTGCCGTGACCGGTGTTGTCGCACGGCTTGGTCGGGCCGCACACCCAGCCCGGGTCGTACCAGTTGTACGCGTGGTCGTAGCCGCCGTCCGCCTTCAGCCCGCGGTACCGGTCGTGCAGGGCGGGGTGACCGAGCTGGACCCCGCTGTCGATGGTGGCGACGACGACGTTCTCCCCGCGCGCCCCGAACTCGGACCAGACGCGGGGGGCGTTGATCCGGTCGATGTTCCACTCGACGGCGTTCACCCGCGGCTTGCCGTCGCCCGGCAGCGGATCGGGCAGGACCACCGGATCGTCGGCGGCCAGGGACGCGACCTCGGGGCGGGCGGCGATCTTCCGGGCGAGGGCCTCGTCGGCGGTGACCTTGAGGGTGTTGGTGACCCAGAACGACTCGTGGCGGACCCCGGCACCGTCCAGCAGCGCCTTCAACGGGGCCTGGGTCGCACGGGCGTGGCTCTGCTTGGCCGCCAGCAGCGTACGGCCCTTGGCCGTCTTGTCCCGGGCGCGGCGGGCGGCCGAGGAGTCGGCCTCCTCGGCCAGCGTGACCCAGAAGGTCGCCCGTTCACGGGAGCCGAGCTGCGCCCGGAGTCCCGGTTCCGTCTTGTCCCGGAACGCCGGGGGCGCCGCCTCCGTCCCGCCGGGGTCCGGCGGCACCGCCGCCGGCGCGGCGCCGAGGAGAAGGGGGAGTGCCATGAACCCGGCCGTCAGGGCGGCGAACCTGCCGCGCCGCCCCGGTGTGCGTCTGGCCACGAACTCTCCTTGCTCTGGGTGTGTCCGTACCGGCAACGGAATGGTGATGCAGTGGTCATGGCCATGTAAAGAACGTCCCATGGGTGGCTTCAAGTCGATCTCATCCCACGGACCACACGGGTCCCGGGGGCCCGTCAGGCGGACCGCCCGGACCCCGGGAGGCGCGGCCGGACGCGGCGGCGCGGCCGGGACCGCCGGGCAAAGGGGACGCCTGCCCTCCACCGCTCCCCGACGACCGCCCGGCCCGGCGTCCGGACGCTCCGACGGGCACCGGACGCCGAAAAGAACCAGAGCGCCCGGGGGAGCGGCGGTCGCCCGGGTGTTCTCGGTCATGTTCGGCCCGGCGGACGGCGGTTCCGGCCGCGCCGGCCGCGCACCGGGTCACCGTCCGCGCGGGTGCGCCCGGACGGGCTCGCCGCTGGACAGGCCGTCGGGCCCGGCCCGCATCGCCGCCGACGGGCCCTGCGCGGGGCCGGGCCCGGGACGGGCGGCTTCGGCCACCCCCGGCCGGTGAGCGGAGTTCGGCCGGTCTGCGGCTGGGACGCCGGGTCCCGGGACGCTATGGCGGCGGTCCGCCGGGCGGAACGCGCCCATGCCCGACGGACACGCAGAGCGGCGCTCCGGGCACGCACGGAAACCGTTCCCGGCTCTGCGGCGTTCAAGGGGACGGGACCGGCGGGCCGCCAGGAACTCCCCCGCCCCGCCGTTCCCGGCATTCCCAGCAAAGCGTTTGAAAGCGGTCTGCATGGGCAAAATGGCACGTGGACAAGGGAGTGCCAGCGCTTCGGCGTGGTGGTGTGTCCCCTGCGGCGCGACACGTGCCGCCCGCGGTGCCGTCGGCGGTGCCGGGTGCCGTGCGTGGTGACGCTCCCGCCCAGGGCGCGGAGCGCGTCCGCGCAAGCCCCGCCGGAGAGGGAAGGCCCTGCCGCAGGACAAGCGCACCGGGGTGATCACCATGGCCGCCGACCGGCTCACCGACCGGGAACAGCAAGCCCTCAGGGGTATCGAGTCCGTGCTCGACCGCGACCGCGCGCTGCACCGCAGGCTCGGTCTGCTCGGCATGCGGTTCAGACTGCCGCAGCGGCCGGCGGGCGGGCGCATCCTCGCGCTGTGCGGGCTCGCCTCGCTCGGGCTGCTGATCCTCGGCGTCGTCACCGCCAGCCCGGCCGCGATCTGGGCCTTCGCCGTGTGCTGGCCGCTGACGGTCGGTATCGGCTTCCTGGCGCTGCGGCGCCATATGGGCGCGGGAGGCTCCCGCCCACCCCGGCCCTTCGTCTGAACCCGCCGCCTCGACGGCGGCGCGCTCGTCGTACGCGGTCGTGCCCACGTGGCATCCGTATGACGGTGGTGGACGAGGCGTACCGGTCCTGCTCCGCGCCTCTCGGTGACGACGTCACGAGCGGACATCTGGGAACACCTGGGAGCAGCGCCCCCACGCGGATAGGGAATCGGTGCCCCCGGGGCGGATGTGGAATCGTCGGGCCGTCGGAGCCCAACAGGCCGAGGAATCCGCCTCCTTCACCCGGTGAGGAACCACGCCATGACCACCCCGCACGCCTTCCCCCTGGAGCCCACCCCGATCCATGTGTCCGACGCGGTCCTCGACGATCTGCGCACCCGGCTCGCGCTGACCCGTCCGCCACTGGACGAGGGGAACGAGGACGGGTCCTACGGCGTCCCCGGGAGCCGTGTGCGTGAGCTGGTCGCCTACTGGCGGGACGGATACGACTGGCGCGAGGCCGAAGCCGCCATCAACGTCCATGAGCACTACCAGGTGAGCGTCGCCGGTGTCCCGGTGCACTTCATGCGCGAACCCGGGCGCGGACCCCGTCCGATCCCGCTGATCCTCACCCACGGCTGGCCGTGGACGTTCTGGCACTGGTCGAAGGTGATCGGCCCGCTCGCCGACCCGGCCGCGTTCGGCGGTGACCCCGCCGACGCGTTCGACGTCATCGTGCCGTCCCTGCCCGGCTTCGGTTTCCCCGGCCCGCTCACCGGCTTCCCGGACATCAACTTCTGGAAGGTCTCCGACCTCTGGCACACCCTGATGACCGAGACCCTGGGATACGGGAAGTACGCCGCCGGGGGCTGCGACATCGGCGGGATCGTCTCCAGCCAGCTGGGCCACAAGTACCCCGACGAGCTGTACGGCATCCACATCGGCTCCGGGCTGCCGCTCGACTTCTTCAACGGCCCCCGCGCCTGGGACTTCGCAAGGAACCGGCCCCTCACCGACGAACAGAGCGCCGATGTCCGCGCCCGTATCGTCGAACTGGACCACCGCTGGGCGCCCCACCTGGCCGTGCACATGCTCGACGGTGCCACCCTGGCCCACGGCCTCAGCGACTCGCCCGCCGGACTGCTCGCCTGGCTGCTGGAGCGCTGGGACGCCTGGAGTGACAACGGCGGTGACGTGGAGTCCGTCTTCAGCAAGGACGATCTGCTCACCCACGCCACGATCTACTGGGTGAACAACTCCATCGCCACATCGATGCGTTACTACGCCAACGCCAACCGCTACCCCTGGACCCCCGCCCATGACCGGACCCCGGTCGTACAGGCCCCGGTCGGCCTCACCTTCGTCACCTACGAGAACCCGCCCGGTGTCCGCACCGCCGACGAGCGCGTCCGGGCCTTCGGGTCCGGCCCGCAGGCCGGCTGGTTCAACCACGTCAACGTCAACGCCCATGACCATGGCGGCCACTTCATCCCCTGGGAGAACCCGGACGCCTGGGTGAGCGATCTGCGCCGCACCTTCCACGGCCGCAGGCCCTGAACGACCCGGCGGGGCGGACCTGTCGCGGACGACGGGATCGCGCCATCGGTCGGGAGTGTGACGGGAATGTGTCGAATGCGGCGGACGCGGCCTGACGAGCACGGTTTTCGGCCATCAGTTCGGGCGTCGAAGCCCTGACCGGACGCCGCCGGCCCCGGTGGATACTCCGGCGGCCCCCTGCGCACAAGTCCGGCTTTCGGTCAATCCCTTGCCGTCGCGGATTGTGAACAGTCTATTGCGGTGGGTTGCGTAGCCCTTGGAAGCAATGCAGGATCATCGCAGCTTGAATGACGGAAACGGCTGCGGACACCGAACGGAATCCCGGCCGGGGGGAAATGCGCACGGCCGGGGAAAGAATGGGCGGTTCTTTCCCCGGCTTCACAAGTGCGCGTCATTACCGCACACCCGGTCGGCGGCGGAATTCCGGGAGGGTCCGCGCCGGCCGGTCAATGGTGCGGAACACTTTGCGTACGGTGGCGTTGGAGGAGAAATCGTCGTGCCCGTGAAACAGATACATCTCGCAGCGCAACTCCCCGGGATACACAACACCACGGTCTGGTCGGACCCGCGCTCCGAGAGCCAGATCGACGTGGAATCCTTCATCAAGCTGGCGCGGACCGCGGAACGCGGGAAGTTCGACTTCTTCTTCCTCGCGGAAGGGCTCCGGCTGCGGGAGCACAAGGGCCGTGTCCACGACCTGGACGTGGTCGGCAGGCCCGAGGGACTGACCGTGCTCAGCGCACTGGCCGGGGTCACCACCCGCCTCGGCCTCGCGGCGACCGTCAACGCCACCTTCAACGAGCCCTACGAGGTGGCCCGCAGGCTGGCCACCCTGGACCATCTCAGCGAGGGCCGGGCCGCCTGGAACGTCGTCACCAGCTTCGACGCGTTCACCGGCGAGAACTTCCGGCGCGGCGGCTTCCTCGCCGAGGCCGACCGCTACACCCGCGCCGCCGAGTTCCTCGCCACCGCACGGGAACTGTGGGACAGCTGGGGTGCCGGGGACGTCCTCGCTGACCGGGCGGCGGGCGAGTTCATCCGCCCGGGCGCGGGGGAGTTCACCCACCAGGGACAGCACTTCGACATCTCCGGACGGTTCAGCACCCCCCGCGGCCCGCAGGGCCACCCGGTGGTCATCCAGGCGGGGGAGTCGGAGGAAGGCCGGGAGTTCGCCGCCGCCGAGGCCGACGTCATCTTCAGCAAGTACGACGACCTCGACCAGGCCCGCGCCTTCTACCGGGACGTGAAAGGCCGCCTCGCCGCGTACGGGCGCGCCCCCGGCGATCTGCTGATCATCCCGTCCGCGACCTACGTCCTCGGGGACACCGAGGAGGAGGCCGCCGAACACGCCGCCGCGATCACCCGGGCCCAGGTGGGCCCGCGGACCGCGCTCACCTTCGTCGAGGCCGTCTGGGGCCACGACCTGTCCGGCTACGACCCCGACGGTCCGCTGCCCGACATCGAGCCGGCCCCCGACAACCTCGTCCTCAAGGGCCATTCGACCTTCCGCAAGGACCGCGCGGCCACCGCCCGCCGCTGGCGCGGGATCGCCGACGAGCGGAAGCTGAGCATCCGCGAGCTGGTCATCGAGGTCACCGGACGGCAGACCTTCGTGGGAACCCCGCGCACCGTCGCCGACGCGATCGACACCTTCGTGCGGACCGACGGCGCCGACGGCTTCGTCCTCGTCCCCCACCTGACCCCCGGCCTCGACGACTTCGTCGACAGCGTCGTCCCGCTGCTCCAGGAGAAGGGCGTCTTCCGCGCCGACTACACCGGCACCACCCTCCGCGACCACCTCGGACTCGCCCCGCGCACCGGTGCCCCCCGCACCGAGAAGGAGGCATCGTGACCTCGCTCCATCTCGCCGTCGCCCTCGACGGCGCCGGATGGCACCCGGCGGCCTGGCGCGCCCCGGACGCCCGCCCCGCCGAACTGTTCACCGCCGGATACTGGGCCGACCTGGTCACCGAGGCCGAACGCGGACTGCTCGACTTCGTCACCATCGAGGACGAACTGGCCCTCCAGACCGCGTCGCTGCACCTCCCCGACCAGCGCACCGACCAGGTCCGGGGCCGTCTGGACGCCGTGCTCCTCGCCGCCCGGCTCGCGCCGCTCACCTCGCGGATCGGACTCGTCCCCACCGCCAACGTCACCCACACCGAGCCGTTCCACATCTCCACCGGTATCGCCACCCTCGACCACGCCAGCCACGGCCGCGCCGGCTGGCGCCCGCAGATCGCCTCCCGGGCCGCCGACGCCGCCCACTTCGGCCGCCGCGCCACCCCCCAGCTCACCTCCGAGGACGTCCAGGACTCCACTCTGATCGCGGCCCGGCTGCTCGAACTCTTCGGTGAGGCGTCGGACGTGGTCGAGACGGTCCGGCGGCTGTGGGACAGCTGGGAGGACGACGCCGAGATCCGGGACGCCGCCACCGGCCGCTTCATCGACCGGGACAAGCTGCACCACATCGACTTCGAAGGGGACCGCTTCCGCGTACGCGGCCCCTCGATCACCCCCCGCTCACCGCAGGGCCAGCCCGTCGTCACCTCGCTCGCCCACGCCGTGACGCCCTACGAGTTCGCCGCCCGGTCCGTGGACGTCGTCTACATCACCCCCCACACCCACGAGGAGGTCGTCACCGTCACCGCCCAGGTCCAGGAGGCCCAGCGGACCGTCGGGCGGACGGGGCCGCCGCTCAAGGTCTTCGCCGACCTCGTCGTCCTGCTCGACGACGAGCCCGGCGCCGCCGCCGGCCGCACCGCGCGGCTCGACGAGCTGGCCGGGACCCCGCTCACCTCCGACGCGCGGATCTACACCGGCAGTGCCGCCGGGCTCGCCGATCTGCTGCTCGACTGGCGGGACGCCGGGCTGGACGGCTTCCGGCTGCGGCCCGGGGCACTGCCCCACGACCTGCGCGGCATCACCCGCCGACTGGTGCCCGAACTCCAGCGGCGCGGCGCGTTCCGCACCGCCTACACGGCCACCACCCTGCGCGGCCACCTCGGTCTGTCCCGTCCCGCAAGCCGCTACGCGGTCCCACGCTGAGCCGCCCGGCCGGCCCGGGCGGCTCACGCCCCGGGCCGGCCGGGAACCGACCGAAGGAAGCCGACCACACACCATGGAACGCGTACTCGTCGTGCAGGAGGACCGCGCTCTCGCCGACGCCCTCCTGCGTGAACTGCGGCGGCGCGGGTACGCCGCCGTCAGCGTGGGCACCGGGGCGGCGGCCCTGAGCTCCTACCGCAGCGCCGATCTGGTGCTGCTGGACCTCGAACTGTCCGACATCGACGGCCTGGAGATCTGCCGCGCCGTCCGGGACGCGGGACCCACCCCCGTCATCGCCTTCACCGACCGCGACACCGAACTCGACCGGGTGCTCGCCCTCCAGGCCGGCGCCGACGACTGCGTGATCAAGTCCTGCGGCCCGCGCGAGCTGATCGCCCGGATCGAGGCCGTGCTGCGCCGCGCCTACCCCGGGCAGACCGTCGCCCAGACCATCTCGCTGGGACCGCTGCACCTGGACGAGCGGACCCGCGAGGTCCGGCTGCACGACCGGACGGTCGAGGTCACCGGCAAGGAGTTCGACCTGCTGTTCACCCTGGCCGCCAGCCCCACGGCGGCCGTCTCCCGCAAGGACCTCATGTCCCGGGTGTGGGGCATCAACTGGGCCCAGTCCAGCCGCACCCTCGACACCCACGTCAGCAGCCTGCGCGGCAAACTCGGCGCGGGCGGCTGGATCATCACCGTACGAGGGGTCGGCTACCGCATCGGCCGGGGCTGACCCCCACCCCGCGTCGGCCGGGGCGCACCCCCGCCCTGTCCGCCCGGCAGTACCGTCCCGCCCGCCGCCCACCCCACCCGGCGGCGCGGGCGGTTCAGGCGGCCTCCGGTACCTGGGCCAGCCGCGCCAGCAGCGGATGGGCCGCGGCGGTCCCCGGACCCCAGGCGCCCACCTCACGCAGCGCCCACCACGCCGACGCCAGATTGGACGTCAGCAGCAGCCGGTCCGTGTCCCGCGCCAGGGTCTCCAGCGCCGCCAGCGTGGCCATCCCCGTACCGGTGAACAGCAGCGCGCCGTCCCCCGGCAGCGGCCGGCCGTACAGCCGGTCCAGTATCTCGGCGCGGGTCACCGCGTACGGGTCGAAGCGGTCGCCCGCCGGGACGAGCACCACCTCGTCGACCCGCAGTCCCGCCCGCCGCCAGAAGTCCCGCGAGGTGTCCGTCAGCCACGGCTCGTACGGCGACACCAGCGTCAGCCCGTCCGCCCCGAACGCCTCGCACGCCGCGAGGATCGCCTGCGTCGAGGAACGCACCGGGAACCCGGCCCGCTCGCTCAGCCGCTCGCAGAACGCGCGGTCGCCCGCGGGCGCGAGCAGATAGTGCGACGCGCTGCACGCGACCACCGCCGCGTCCAGCCGCATCCCGCCGAAGCCCGCGAGGGTGTCCGCCAGCACGGCGTTGTACCGCTCCAGCATGTCCCGCAGGCCCAGCCCCGGCAGCACCGGGAAGCGGGAGGTGTAGACGTTCAGCGCCCCGCCCACGAGCCGGTGGAACTCCGGCTCGGCCGTGGGGTTCTCGGGTGGGACGACCACCCCGAGCCGAGGGAGGGAGAACAGATCCATGCGATGACCACCCTTCTGCCGTACCCACGCCGGACGGAACGCGGCCACCATAGCCGGGAATTCTCCGGCCACCGCCGTCCGCCGAAATCAATTACCCGACTTCTGCCCCGGCCCGTCCTTTCCTTTCCTGACCTGAACTCCCATGACAATCCCTGACAATCGTCTGAGGCGCGAAATCTTGACGGCGCGCACCCGCCCCCCGGAGGCTGGACACCGGTGATCGCGGCTCCCCCCTCCGGCCGCGATCGCCCTCCCCATTCCGACCGGACCCGTCCGGGTCCGCGGCACATTCCTGGCGCTATTTCGAGGACGCCGCCCCCACACGCGGCGCGATGAAGGAGACGAACGCCATGGCAGTGACAGAAAAGGACGCCGGCCCTCCGAACGGAGCACGCCCACTCCCTCGTATCTCCGACGCCACCCTGCGTGACTCCGCCCATATGGCGGGGGTGGAATTCGGCCCGGCGGACGCCGGCCGTATCGCCGGGCTCCTGGTGCGGTCCGGGGTCGAACTGGTCGAGGTCGGCATGATCTCCGGAGCGGCGTCCAAGGACGCCCCCCTCATCGACGCCACCCATCACGCGGTCGGCCCCGAACGCAGCCTCAGCCTGGTCGTGGTCCGCGACCGGCGGCAGAGCGCGCGCGCCCTGGACGAGGCCCTGCGCCTCGGGGTGCGGTCGGTGATGTTCTCCATCCCCACCTCGGAGCAGCACGCCGCGCTGAAACTCGGCTCCAGCAGCACCAAGTACCTCATCGCCGTCGCCCGCGCCGCCATCGAGCAGGCCAAGGAACGCGGCTTCCATGTCACCTTCAGCGGCGAGGACGGCGCCCGCACCCCACGGGAACGGCTCGTCCCCTACGTCACCGCCGGGTTCGCCGCCGGGGCCGACCGGTTCCGGCTCGCGGAGACCGTGGCCTGTCTGTCGCCCTGGCAGATGGAACGGGTGATCGGCGACCTCACCGCGATCGACGGCGCCGAGATCGAGATCCACTCCCACAACATGCTCGGTATGGCCGTCGCCAACTCGCTGGCCGCCTACCGCGCGGGTGCCCGCTGGATCTCCGCGACCGTCGGCGGCATCGGGGAACGCGGCGGCAACGCGCCCCTCGCCGAACTGCTCACCTCCCTGCGGGTGATCCACGGCGACACCCGCTTCGACCTGTCGCATCTCACCGAGCTGTCCGCCCTCGCCCTGAAGGGCTCCGGGCTCGGCACCGCCTTCCAGCCCGGCCCCACCACCTCGCACGCCTTCGCCTACGAACTGCCCGGCCAGCTCACCCACCCCGAGGCGTACGAGACCCTGCCCGCCGAGACCGTCGGCAACTCCCGTGAACTGCGGGTCCGTTCCCGCCTCACCCCGCCGCTGGTGACCTGGGCGCTCGCCGACTCCGGCACCGACATCGACGTCCCCGGCTTCACCGAGTGGCTGGTGCGCCGGCAGACCGAGCGCGGCGCCCCGCTGCTGGACCGCGACGCCATCCGCAAGGCCGCCGTCGAGTTCCCCGGCACCTGACCCCCACCACCCGGCCCCGGCCCCGGCCCCGGTACCCCCACGTACCCGCCGCGCCCCCGTACCCCCACGTACCCGCCGCGCCCCCCGTACCCCCACGTACCCGCCGAACCCTCAGCGCCCTTCGTACCCCCACGCACCCCCGCTCCGACCCCGGCCCGGGGCCGGAGCCGCCACCCCTGCCAGGAGACACCCATGCCCACGCTCACCGGTGCCTGCCCCGAGTGCGAGACCGATCTGACGACACCCCCGCTGAACGAGGGCGAGACGCTGTCGTGCCCCGAATGCCTGCTCACCCTGCGGGTCGACGGCATCCAGGACGGCACCCTCTCGCTCCAGATGATCGAGGTCCAGCTCCGCGACTGGGGCCAGTAGCCGACGCGCTCACACGAAGGAGTCCATCCATGGGCGGCAAAGTGGCCATCGTCGCGGACCGGATCGGCTGGGAGGAACGCCAGCTCATCCGGACCGCGCCGGACCTCGGCCTGCACATCGACTGGGTGAACGACGAGTCCCTCTGCCTCGGGCACCCGGACGCACCGTCGATCACCGCGTACGACACCCTCCTCATCCGCAGCCGCAGCTACACCCGCGGCGGACTGCTCGCCGCCGCCGCACAGGCGTCCGGCATCCCCACCCTCAACACCACCCACGCCATCCAGAGCTGCGAGAACAAACTCGTGCTGCGCGCCCTGCTGCGCACCGCCGGGATACCGGTGCCCGACTTCCGGCTCGTCGTCTCCCGCAAGGACTTCGAGAAGGCACTCGACGAACTCCCCCTGCCCGTCGTCCTCAAGCCCGTCTTCGGCGGGATGGGCAAACGCGTCACCCTGCTGCGCACCCGGGACACCGCCCACTCCGTCTACGACTACGTCGAGGACCTCGGCCACGCCTTCGAGCAGGCGTGCCTCGTGGAGCCCTACCTCGGCGGGAGCTCGGTGCGCTGCCTGGTGGTGGGCGAGGAACTCGTCGCCGCGGCCCGCTTCGAGAGCGGCGGGACCGACTGGCGCAACAACGCCGCACTCGGCAACCGCAACGAGGCGGTGGCCCTCGACCACGAGGTCCGGGACATCGTCGGCCGGGTGGTCGACCTGCTGGGCGCCGGGATCTACGGTGTCGACCTCTTCGAGACGCCCGACGGCCACCTCGTCAACGAGGTCAACCACGCACCCGGCTTCCGCGCGGTCGCCTCCGCCACCGGGGCCGACATCCCCGCCGCGATCGGCCGCCATGTCCGGGAGATCCTCGGATGACGGGCGGCGCACCACCCGTCCGGGTAGGGATCATCGGCGCCTCCGGGCTCGCCGGCGGCGATCTGATCCGGCTCGTCGTCCAGCACCCCCGGCTCCGGCTCACCTTCCTCGGCGGCTCCTCCAGCGTCGGCCGCCGCCCCAGCGAACTCCACCCCGGGCTGCGCCAGGACCTCGGCGTCAGCGTCGAAGCGGTCCCCGACGACCCGGACGTGCTCGCCGAACGCTGCGACGTGGTGTTCCTGTCCACCCCGGCACCGGCCTCCGCCGAACTCGCGGCCCGCCTCGCCGACCGCGTCCCCTGTGTCATCGACCTCAGCGGCGCCTTCCGTATCCGCACCCCCGCGCTCCACGACCGCTGGTACCCCAAGGTGTCCCGCAGCCCCGAACTCGCCGAACGGTTCGTGTACGGCGTCCCGGAGCTGATCGGCGAACGGCTCGCTGGCGCGCCCCTGATCTCGCTGCCCGGCTGCTACGCCACCGCCATCACCCTGGGCCTCGCCCCGCTCGTCCTCGGACTCGGCCTCGAACTGCGGACCGTCGTCGTGGACGGCAAGAGCGGCTCCAGCGGCGGCGGCCTCCAGCTGCGCACCCCCGATCTGCACCCCTTCCGCAGCGGGGCCATCGCCCCGTACGCCCCCACCGGGCACCGGCACGCCGCCGAGGTCGGGGACTTCCTGGAACGCGCCGAACCCGGCCGGATCGCCTCCCTGTCCATGTCCGCGTACGGCGTCTCCCATGTCCGCGGACTGCTCACCAGCTCCTACGTCTTCACCGACGGCGACACACCGGACGCCCGCACCCTGCACCGCGCCTATCTGCGCTTCTACAAGGGCCACCGCTTCGTCCGGGTGCGCCGGCACACCGAGACCCTGATCCCCGTCCCCGACCCCCAGGCGGTCCTCGGCTCCAACTACTGCGACATCGCGGTGGAGCACGACCCCGACGGCGACCGGATCGTCGTCCTCGCCGCCCTGGACAACCTCGTCAAGGGCGCCGCGGGACAGGCCGTCCAGGCCCTCAACATCCGCTTCGGCCTGCCGGAGGAGGAAGGACTGACCATGCAGCCCGTGATGCCCGCGTGAGCGCGGTCCCCACCGTCGTCAAACTCGGCGGCAGCGTCCTGGACGAGGTGTCCGCGCTCTGGTGGGACGACCTCGCCCGGCACGGCCGCGCGCACCCGCTGATCCTGGTGCACGGCTGGTCCAAGCCGCTCAAACGCCTCAGCCCCCGCTACAGCGAGCCGTCCGCGGTGCTGCGCGACCGGTTCGGCAACCAGAGCCGCTGGACCACCCCGCAGGTGATCGAGGACATCAAGACCGTCAGCGCGGCTCTCGGACGGGACGTCGTCGCCCGGCTCGCCGAACGCGGCGTCACCACCGAACGGGTCATCGGCAGCGACGGTCTGATCGAGGCGGCCCAGGGCGAACGCTGGTGGTGGCACCGCAAACAGCTCGTGGAGATCGACAACCTGGTCGGACCCGTCGCCCGGATCGACCCGGCACGGCTGAAGAACCTCGCCCCCGGCCACTGTCTGCTCGTCACCCCGCTGGCCCTCGGGCCCGACGGGCGGGAGGTCAACACCGACGCCGACCGGGCCGCCGCCGCCCTCGCGGGCGCCACCGGCGCACCCGATCTCACCCTGGTCACCGACGTCACCCATCTCCTCGTCGACGGCCGGCCGGTGCACCGGATCACCGCGGAGGCCGCCGCCGCGTTCCGCGACAACGGCGCCACCGGCGGGATGCGCAAGAAGCTGCGGGCCGCGGGTGAGGCCCTCGACCGGGGCGTCGGCCGGGTCGTCATCGGCAGCGCCCCCGTGTCGGAACTCCTCGCCGAACGCACCGGAACGGTGATCACCCCCGGCTGACCGGACCCCCACGGCCGGGCCCCCACGGCCGGTCACCCACGGCCGGTCCCTCCCGGCCGGACCGCCACGGCCGGTCACCCCCACGGCCGGTCACCCCTCCGGCCGGTCACCCCTCCGGCCGGTCCCCGCCCCGGGACCGGCCACCGCGCCCCTGAAAGGAGTCCACGGCCCATGGCGACCTCCCGGGTCCTGGTCGTGAACAACGGGACCCTGTCCCTGAAACAGCTCCGTGACCGCTTCGCGGAACTCGGCTCGGCCACCGACACCGTCGAGGCCGCCCACGTCCCCGCGAAGGCCGGCGACCGCTACCAGGCGATCGTGCTGAGCGGCACCAAGGTCCGCGCCTACGACAGCGACCACTACCGGCCGCTGATCGATCTGGTGATGACCACCGACGTCCCCGTGTTCGGGATCTGCGGCGGTATGCAGATCATCGGTGTCGCCGCGGGCGGCGGTCTCGCGGAGGGACCCCAGCGGGTCGGCGGCCACCAGGCCCGTGTCGACCCGGGCGAAGCCCTGTTCGCCCATGTCGGACCGACCGTCACGGTGTTCCACCGCCACACCCTCTATCTGCGGCAGGCGCCCCCGGGCTTCCGCTCCATCGGACGCTCCGAGCACGCCCCCGTCGAGTTCCTGCGCTCCGACGACGGCCGTATCCACGGCTCGCAGGCCCACCTCGAATTCCGCCGGGACGGCAAGGAGATCCTCCGCGGGTTCACCGACCTGTGGAAGTGAGCCGGTCCGACCGCCGGGTCCGCCTCGGCCCCGCTCCCGTCCCACCGGCCGCGCTCCCGCCCGCGCCGGTCCGGCGGCACTCCACCGCACCCCACGCGACACACCGCACCCCATCGCAACGACACCGAAGTGAGGTCCCGGACATGACCGCTCCGCACGCCCGCCTCCGTACCACCGACACCCAGGAACCCGCCTTCTCGGTGAAGCTCAACGGCAGCGGCGGCCCCCTGAAGGGCTGGGTCGTCGTCGACTCCCTGGTCGACTCGCTCGCCATGGGCGGCACCCGGATGACCGCCGCCGTCACCGAGGACGAGGTCGCCGGTCTCGCCCGGGGGATGACCGAGAAGCTCACCCTCGTGGGTCTGCGCGTCGGCGGCGCCAAAGCGGGCATCGTCTCCGACGGCCGCGACCGCGAGGAGACCTTCCGTACCTTCGGCCGTACCGTCGCCCCGCTGCTGCACGGCGGCATCCATCTCGGCATCGACCTCGGGGTCACCCCCGCCGACCGCGCCACCTTCTTCGCCGAGGCGGGCTACGACCCGCGCCGCAAGGCCCGCGCCGTGGACATGCCGTACGACTGGCGCACCTACTACGAACCACTGATCGACTGCACCGGACACGGCGTAGGGGTCGCCGCCGTCACCGCCCTGGAAGCCGCCCACCGCGACAAGGCCGCCCGGGTCGTCGTCCAGGGCTTCGGCGCGGTCGGCCGCGCCGTCGCCCGCTTCCTGGAGGAACGCGGCCACCGCGTCGTCGCCGTCGCCGACATCGACGGCACCATCACCGCCGACCGGCTGCCCGTGGACGACCTCGTCGCCATCACCGACGACCTCGGCCGGATCGACCGCACCCGGCTGCCGCAGGGCGTCACCGCCGACCCGGAGCGCGAGGCATGGCTGGGGGTCGACGCCGACCTGCTCGTCCTCGCCGCGCAGAAGGACGCCGTCAACGCCGCCAACGTCCACCGGCTGCGCCCCCCGCTGATCGTGGAGGGCGGCAACCTCACCTCCAGCGCCGAGGCCAAGCAGAAGATCATCGCCTCCGGTGCCACCCTGGTCCCCGATGTCGTCGCCAATGTCGGCGGAGCCGCCGCCGCCGGACTCGCCCTCACCCGGACCGTGCCCTTCGCACTCGCCGCCGGACCCCGCAAGGACTGGGTCTTCGACTGGGTGGCCACCCGGGTCCGCGACAACACCCGCGCCCTGCTGGAGATCGCCGCCGCCAGCGTCGGCGACCCGCTGCCCGAACTGCTCGCCGCGCGCCGCGCGGAGCGCCCGTGAGCGCCCCCGCGCCCGTCGATCCACGGCGGGTACGCGCCGACGAGTACCGGCGCCGGGGCTGGTGGCGGGACGAGACCTTCCTGGACGACCTCCGCCGCCAGGCCCGCCACCGGCCGCACCATCTCGCCATCGCGGGCCGCCGGGTCGCCGAGGCCCGCACCGACACCCTCGACTACGCCGAACTCCTCCAGCTCACCGAACGCTTCGCCCGCGCCCTCGCCGGACTCGGTGTCCGGCGCGGCGACTTCGTCGCCGTCCAGCTCCCCAACCGCTGGGAGATGGTGCCGCTGATCTTCGCCTGTGCCCGCGTCGGCGCGGTGATCTGCCCCATCTCGCCGGTCTGCCCCGAGGACGAACTGCGCCACCGCCTCGCCCTCACCGAGGCCCGCGTCTGCGTCACGATCCCCGGCTGGGCGGGATCACCGCTCGCGTCGACCGTCACCGCGCTGAGCGGGGAACTCGCCACCCTGGAGCAGGTGTTCGTGGTCGGGGGGCCCGTACCGGACGGCGCCCGCGACTTCCACGACCACTTCGTCGACCCCGACCCCGACCGGGTGGGCCGCACCGAGGCGGTCCCCGAAGGGCGGGAACTCGGCCCCGACGACCCGTTCGTGGTGCTCTTCACCTCGGGCACCACCGGTGAGTCCAAGGGCGTGCTGCACAGCCAGAACACCGTCCACTCCGCCATCCGCGGCTACGTCGACACCTTCGGACTCGGACCCGGACTGGTGGCCGCCGTCTCCACCCCCCTGTGCCACTACTCCGGCTTCGCCCAGGGCATCCTCGCGGGCGTCCTGCTGGGCGGCACCGTCGCCTTCCAGGACGTCCGGCGCAACGAAGCCCTCCTCGACCTCGTCGAACGGTACGGGGCCACTCTCCTGTACGGCCCGCCCGCCACCCTCGCCGACGTCACCGCCTCGCAGCGCGCCGATCCACGCGACACCAGCACCCTGCGGCACGCCGTCATCGGATCGGCGCCCGTCCTCGCGGACCTCGCGGCCGACATCCGCGACACCCTCGGAGCCCGCGCCCACTCGCTGTGGGGCATGTCCGAGAACGGCCCCGTCACCATCACCCGGCCCGGCCAGCCCGAGGACTGGGCCGCCCACAGCAACGGCGGCCCCATCGACGCGATGGAGGTCCGCATCGACCCCGCCGGGCCGGACGGCACCCTGGACGGGGTGGGCCGGCTGCGGGTGCGGGGCGCCTCGCTCGCCCTCGGCTACCACAAACGCGACGACGTGTACGCGGCCGAGTTCGGCGCCGACGGCTGGTTCGACACCGGGGACCTGGCCCGCGCCGACGGGGACGGCGGCATCCGGATCGTCGGCCGCGCCCGGGACGCCGTCGTCCGCGACGGCACCGTCGCCCCCATGACCGAACTCGAAGCCGTCATCGGCGGCCACCCCACCGTCACCGAGGCCGCGCTGGTCGGTCTGCCCGGCCCCGGCGGGGACACCCTGTGCGCCGTGGTCGTCCCCAGCGGCACCGGCCACCCCGCACTGGACGAACTGCGCGCCCACGTCGAACGCGCCGGACTGGACCGGCGGTTCCTCCCCGAGCGGCTGGAGGTGGTGACCGCCCTGCCCAAGACCCTCACCGGCAAGGTCCGCAAGGCCGAACTGCGCGCCCGCTGGACCGGGGCATGACCGCCGCCCCCCGCCCCGGACGCGGCCCACCACCGATCCCGGGCCACCGGCCCTGCGTCACCGGCCCTGGCCCGCCGGTCCCGGTCCGCCGCGTCCCGCCGCCCCGGCCGACCGACGCGCACCCACCCACCACCACCGCCCCCGCTTCCCGTGACCGCTTCCCGTGACCGCTGGAGTCCCTGATGCCCGAGCCCCCACCGGTGACCATGTCGGCGACCCTCGCGGCCGACGCGCTGCTGGCCCGCCGACAACAGGCCGGGGAACAGGTCCTCCCCCTCACCAGCGGGGAGATCGGCCTGCCCGTCCTGCCCGCGCTGCGCGAGCGGCTCGCCGCCGCCGCGGACCTCGGCGCCTACGGGCCCGTCGCCGGTTCCACCGCCCTGCGCACCGCCGCGGCCGGGTACTGGGGCCGCCGGGGCCGGGCCACCGATCCTGACCTGGTGGTCGCCGGTCCCGGCAGCAAGTCCCTGCTCTACGCGCTGCTCCTGGCCATCGGCGGGGACGTCGTCATCCCCGTACCCGGCTGGGTCAGCTACGCGGCCCATGCGCGGCTCGCCGGGGTGCGCCCGATCACCGTGCCGACCGCGCCGGGCGAGGGCGGTGTGCCCGACCCCGACCGGCTGCGGGAGGCCGTCACCCTGGCCCGCGCCGCCGGACACGACCCGAGGGCCGTGGTCGTCACGGTCCCCGACAACCCGACCGGGACCGTCGCCGGACCGGGCACCCTGCGCCGGTTCGCCGCGGCGGTCCGGGACCTCGACCTGATCGTCGTCTCCGACGAGATCTACGGCGACCTGGTGTACGACGCGGCGCGCCCCGCCGTGTCCCCGGCGGTCCTCGCCCCCGAGCGCACGGTGGTCACCACCGGCCTCACCAAGAGCCTCGCGCTCGGCGGCTGGCGCACCGGGGTCGCCCGGCTCCCCGACAGCCCGGCCGGACGGGAGCTGACCACCCGGCTCATCTCCGTCGCCAGCCAGATCTGGTCCAGCCCCCCGGCCCCCGTCCAGGCGGCGGCAGCGTACGCCTTCGACGAGCCGCCCCAGGTGACCGCCCGGATCGCCCACTCCCGGGCCCTGCACGAGGTGGTCGTCCGCGCGGTCGCCGCCCGGTTCGCCGCCACCGGCGCCGAACTCACCCCGATCCGGGCGACCTGCTACCTGTACCCGGACTTCGCCCCGCTGCGGGAGCGGCTGGAGCGCCGCCACGGGGTGGGCGACGGCGACGCCCTGACCCGGCTGCTGCTCGACCGGTACGGGGTGGGGGTCCTGCCGGGCAGCGCCTTCGGGGAACCCGCCGGAAGCCTGCGGATCAGGGTCGCGACCAGCCGTCTCTACGGTGACACGGCCGAACGGCGGGAACGCGCGCTCACGGCGTCCGATCCGCTCCGACTGCCCTGGGTGCGCGCCTCGCTGGACCGGATCGAGGAGGTCCTCACCCAGGTGACCGCCCCGCCCGGCTGAACCGCTCCGCCCCGTTGAAGCGCTCTGCCCTGTCCCGCCGGTGCCCCGGCCCCCACCCCGCTCACCCGCCTCCACCCCGCTCACCGCCCGCGCGCCACCGGGTCGGGCGTCCCGCCCGGCCCGTACGTCCGACCCTCCGAGGAGCCCGCACCATGTCCGTCGTCTTCGAGAGCGAGTACCAGGGCCGCCGCCACGCGGCCTTCGAACGTCCCGGCCCCGGCGAGCCGCTGACCCTGTACCCGGTGGGGGAGGGGCAGTTGCGGGAGGCCGTCGCCGGTGGCGGTGACCTCGCGCGGGCCGTCGCGGACATCCGCGCGGCCGGCGGGGCCGTCACCGTCGAACCCGGGGACCCGCAACTGCGCCCGCTGCCGCCGCTGCTGCCCACGGTGTCCGGCGACGCCCTGCTCAGCGGGTTCATGGGCACCCACAAGTCCAAGTTCGGCGGGGAGAGCGCCCCGGCGGGGGCGCCGTTCGTGCCGCCCAAGTGGTTCTTCAAGGGCTTCGGTTCCTGGCTGCGGCTGCCGGACGAGACGCTCACCGTCCCGGCCGAGCCGGTCGCGCTGATCGAGGAGCCCGAGGTGCTCCTGGTGTACGTCAACGACGCCCGGGGCGAGCCGCGTTACGCCGGATACACCTTCGGCAACGACCTCTGCGACATCGGGCTCCACCGCCAGGACCCCGGCTACAACCCGTACTGCAAGCTCTGCGACACCGCGGTGTCCCCGTGGCTGTTCCTCGGGGAGCCGCCCGCGACGGTGACCGGCCGGGTCACCATCGAACGCGACGGCGCGGTCGCGTGGGAGGGGAACTTCGACTGCGGCGCGGACGCCCTGTACCACCCGGTGCGCGATATGGTGGACCATCTGTTCACCTTCCCCGCGGTACGGCGACCCGGACTGGTCAACTACGTCCTGCTCGGCGCCGATCAGGCCAGCTTCCACGACGGATTCCGTATCGCGGACGGCGACCGGGTGACCATCGACGTCAAGAGCCACGGCGTGGTCCTCAGCAACCCCATCGCGTACGGGACCCCGCCCGCGACCCCCTGACCCGGCCCGTCCCGTTCCGTCCCACCCGAGCATCGCCCCTGGGCAGGGCCCCGGTCACGAACACCGGGGCCCTGCCCAGGCGTGTCCGTGCGGGTCCCGGTGGACGCACTCCGCAGGCACTGGTCCCTCGCCGCCACCGCGGTCCAGCCCGGGGTCCGCGCACCGCCGACCGGGGCCCGGCCGTTCCCCTGTCCTCGGTGGGACGGGGAACGGCCGGGCCCCGGTCGGTCACGGTCAGACGGTCGCGCCGGGGCGCTTCGCCGGGAAGCCGTGCACCCGCGCGGCCACCACCACCGCGAGCACCGGCAGCATCAGGAGCAGCACGCTCCAGGGGAAGGATTCGGAACCGACCCGGTCGAGCAGGACACCGCCCGCGACGCCGCCCGCGGCCATCGCCACGTTCCACAGCGTGACGAGCATGGCCTGCGCCGAGTCCGCCTGTTCGCCGCCCGCGTCGCCCACCGCGGTCTGGAGCAGGGTGGGGATACCGCCCCAGCCCAGCCCCCACAGCGTCACCGCGACGTACACCAGCGCGGTGCTGTCCGAGAGCAGCGCGAGCAGGGTCGCGGCGACGGCGACGAGCAGGGTGCTGGCGACGGTGAGTCCGCGCAGCCGCCGGTGGATCTGCGTCGCGACGATCCAGATACTGAGCAGCGACGCGCCGCCGAAGACGAGCAGCACCACATCGGTGGAGTCCTCCATCCCGAGCCGGTCGAGGAATGTGGCGATGTACGTGTAGAGGATCGTGTGCGCGAGGACGAAGACCAGGGTCACGAACAGCACCGGGGCGACCCCCGGCACCCGCAGCGCGCGCAGCATGGGCGTCCGGCTCCCGGCGCGCTGGCCGGGGTACTCGGGGACCACGGCGACGATCCAGCCGAGGAGGACGACGGTGAGCCCGGTCATGATGAGGAAGGCGACCCGCCAGCCGAGGGCGCCGCCGATGAAGGTCCCGGCGGGCACGCCCAGCGACAGGGCGACGGGGATACCGGCCATGGCGATGGCGATGGCCTTGCCCTGGAGGTGGACGGGCGCCATCCGGCGGGCGTATCCGGCGAGCAGGGCCCAGGCGAGGCCCGCGGCGACCCCGGCGAGGAAGCGGGCGACCATGGTGACGGGGTAGTCGGACGACACGGCCGTCACGGTGTTGGCGACGGCGAACCCGGCCATCGCGGTGAGCAGCAGCCGCTTGCGGTGCCAGGCGGCGGTGGCGGCGGTGAGCGGGATGGCGGTGAGCGCGGTGCCGATCGCGTAGATCGTCACCGACTGGCCCATCGCGGACTCGCTGACGCCCAGGTCGCCGCTCATGGAGGGCAGTACGCCGGCGGGCAGGGTCTCGGTGAGGCTGGTGATGAAGACGGCGGTGGCCAGCGCGAGCAGCGCCGCCAGGGGGAGTTTCTGGTCCTTGGCAGGTGACGGGGTGTCAACTGGGATCTCTGTATCGCGGATCGACATGATGGGTATGCTCAAACCCTCACACATATGTGAAGGTCAATCCGGCTCGATGTGAGGTGCATCACATGCGTATCGGAGAGCTGTCGGAGCGCACCGGCACCCCCCGCCGTCTGCTGCGCTACTACGAGGAGCAGGGGCTCATCGTGTCCCAGCGCACCCCGAACGGCTACCGCAAGTACGACGAACGTTTCGTGGACCGGATCCTCCAGATCCGCGGTCTGCTCGACGCGGGACTGCCCACCCGGATCATCAAACAGATCCTGCCCTGCCTCGACAAGCCCCGCACCATCTATTTCCCCGACGCCACCGCGGAGATGATCGCCACCCTGGAGCACGAGCGGGACCGGATGACGGAGCGCGTCACCTGTCTGATCCGCAACCGGGACGCCATCGCCGAGTACCTCGACGCGGTCCGCGGATACGACGGTTCCGGCCCGCCCGAGCCCGCCCGCGAACCCGTCGCCGATGGAGCACTCGCCCGCGAACCCCTCGCCCACGGAACCCCCGTCCGCGAACCCCTCGCCCACGGAGCACCCGCCCGCTGACCACGCCGGCTGCTCCACGGCCGGAGCCCGCCGCCCCGTCCCGACGGCGTCGGGGGCGGGTCCGACCGCCCGGTAGGATCACCGCGCGCCGACGGCACCGCGACGGGGGCCGGGGCACCGACGGCACCGCGACCGGGGCCGCAGCACGGGAGGTCCACGTGTCGTTCCGCTACTACCTCTACATCAGCGACGCCAAGGTCGACATGCTGCTCTCGCAGACCGACCCGGGCTGGGCCCGCAAGCGGACCTCCGAGGTGGGCCTGGACCTCAAGGTCGTCACCGCCAGACGCAGCGTCGAGTCCGCCTCCGCCGACCGCGTCGCCCGCCTCGAACGGGTGGTCCGCTTCCTCCAGGACCACGGCGACATCGGCGATGTGGACGAACCCGGCCAGTACTTCGGGGGCCTGCTGCCGATGCAGTGGGGACTTGTCGGCGACGACGACACGGTGTACTTCGGCGGCCGCACCCGCCGCACGATCCTCGGCCTCGGCGGCTCCAGCGCCCATGTCCTCGGCGCCGCCACCCGGGCCGCCGCCGACGCGGGCGCCCCGCCGCCCCCCGCCCCGGACCGGCTCAGCGCCTCCCTGCTCCCGGTGCTCCTGCACCGCATCGCGACCCCGGCCGACGACGACTTCGTCCTGCGCCCCGCCGCCCCCGGCCCCCAGGACGCCCTCGCCGCCGCCGACACCGACGCGCTGGCCACCGTCGCCCAGGCCAGCTCCACGCTGCGCGGCCCCGCCCAGCACGTCGAGTTCCTCGCCAAGCGCCTCCTCAGCGGCCCCAGCCCCTACCCCGAACTGCACGGCGACCGGACGGTCCTGCTCGGCACCCCGCTGTACGTCGCCCTCGCGGACTGACAGCGGCAGACCGGACCCGCACTCGGCAGACCGGAACCGCACTCGGCAGACCGGAACGGCACACGCGGACCGGGTCGGCGCGGGGCGGCGGACGCGGCCCGGACCGGCGCCCAACGGCCGCACCGGCAGCCGCAGTTCCGGAGCCGGTCACCGCCCCGGCGCGGCCGCAACCAGCGCCCGCGCCAGGCCCGCCGCCGTGGTGACCCGGATCGCGGGCGTGTCCACCAGTGCCTCGTCCAGGACCTCCGCGAGCCCGGGCGGCACCGACCGGTCCCGCTCCCGTACCGGCACCACCGGGGCCCGCAGGCTCACCGCCACCGGATCACGGTCCGGCGGATAGTCGCGGGGCGTCGTCCCGGTCAGCAGCCAGTACAGACACGCGGCCGTCGCCCACACATCGACCTCGGGGCCCGCGTACTTGTAGTCGACGAGCTGCGCGCGGGCCGTGAACGGCAGCGTGCCGCCGAGCGCCCCCGACCGGGTGTGACCGGACAGCCCGGCGTGCTCGAACGCCTTCGCCAGCCCGAAGTCCGCGAGCTTCACCACCGTTCCGGGGCCGCCCGCTTCACCCACGAGCAGCACATTGGCCGGTTTCACGTCCCGGTGCACCAGCCCCCGGGCCGTCACCACCGCACCGTCGGCCTGCCGGGGCGCCGGGACCTCCGCCCGGTGCGCGTGGTCCAGCCCGGCGAGCATCCTCAGGGCCAGCGGCACGGCCCGCGCCGCAGACAGGGGCCGCCCGCCCCGTCTGCCGAGCAGATCCACCAGACTGCCGCCGGGACAGTACTCGCACGCGAACCAGAACGCGCTGCCCCGGTCGTGACCGCCCCGGAACGCCACGATGTTCGGATGCCGCAGCGCCCGCAGACTCCCGAACTCACGGCGGAACGCGAACCGCGCCGCACCGTCGACCTCCCCCGACGCCAGCACCCGCTTCAGGGCCACCAGCGCCCCGCTCGACCGGTCCCGGGCCAGATACACCACCCCCTGCGCCCCGCGCCCCAGCTCCCGCAGCAGCTCATACCCCGGCGGCGCCGCGGACAGCGCGTCGCCGTGCTCCGGCGCGACGGGCGGCGCGGCGGCCGGGGCCGCGCGCACCCCCACCCGCAGCACGACATCGCCCACCCGGATCTCGTCGCCGTCCACCAGGGGCCGCTCGGTGAGCCGGTCCAGCCGTACGCCGTTCACCTCCGTACCGAAGCTGCTCCCCAGGTCCGAGATCCGCAGCGGCGGGGGCGCGTTCTCGATCCGGCAGTGCCGCCGCGACACACCGCGGTGCCCCGCCCCGATCCGGATGCCGCACTCCGCGGCGCGGCCCACCACCACGCTGAACGGCTCCCCGTACACGTACTCCGCGGGCGGCGGGCCCGGCACGGTGAGGACGACCGTCACGCTCATGGGGAGACCGCCGGACCGAAGTCGTGGTCCCAGTCGAACTCCCAGAGCCGGATGGCGGGCCGGGCGTCGGTGGACAGCGCGTTGCGTCCGTCGGCGGTGAACAGCACGTCCATGATGCGCCTCGGATGGCCGTCCAGCACATGCGCGCAGCGCCCCGTGCGCACGTCCCACAGCCGCAGTGTGTGGTCGTACCCGGCGCTCAGCACATACCCGCCGTCCGGGCTGATATCGAACGCGACCGCCGAGTGCGGCAGTTCACGGATCGTCCGGCCCCGCACCGCGTCCCACACCACCAGACAGCCGACCCCGGACGTCACCCCGACCCGGCAGTCCGCGCTCATCGCCAGGGTGTCCCGGTACGACACCTCGACCGAGAACAGCCCGCGGCCGGTGGGCACCTCCCAGCAGGTCATCACGGGCTGGGCGTTGACGTACAGCCGTTCGCCGTCGGGGCTGAAGCGCATCCCGCGCGGCCCCACCGGCATCGTCCCGAGCGGGAACGAGAACAGCTCCTCGCCGGTCGCCGTCCGCCACACCCGCGCGATCCGGTCCTGATGGCCGGTCGACACCGCGTACCGGCCGTCCCGGCTCAGGGCGACCCGGGACACCGGCCCCGTATGGGCCGCCGTCACCCGCACCGCCGCGGCCGGCCGCAACCGCCACAGGACCAGTGCCCCGCCCTCGTCCCCGACCAGGGCGTACCGGCCGTCGGCGGACATCGCGACGCACTTCACCCGGCCGTGCTTGCCGAGCAGCGCGTCGCGCCGGACCCCGCCCTCCAGGTCCCAGACGAACGCGGTACCGGACCAGTCGGCGGTGACGGCCGTGGGCTCGTCGTCGGCGATCAGCACGGTGTGCGGTTTCCCGGCGCGGTCGGGGAACGCGAACATGCCCCGGCCGGACTGGAGTTCCCACACCCGCAGCGCTCCGTCGCCGCCCCCGGTGATCATCACATCGCCGTCCGACTCGACCGCGAGCGTCACCCGCGGGGTGAACGTCCAGGTGCCGCCCCGCATGTCGTACCGCCGCAGCACGGCGAGCACCCCGGTCCGCTCCCGGCCCCGGCCCAACGCGGCCCACGCGGCGCGCAGTTCCGGGTGCCGTTCGAAGCCCGGTAGGGACCGCGCCGTCCGGAGCAGACGTGCCGCGTCCGCCGTCCGGCCGTCCGCCACCCGCCGCTCGGCACCGTCCAGCAGCTCACGGAACTGGGACGCGGTGTCACCGAGATCGGCGGCCGACCGGGGGCGGGCGTAGCTCCACGCCGCACGGAACCCGGTCGGTGGCAGCCGGTGCACCCACAGACCGCCGTCCTGATCGGCCACCACCGCCGTGGAGGCGTCGCCGCTGACGGCCACCCGGCCGCTCGACACCATGCCCCCGGGAGTGCTCCCGCCGGACGGAAGGGCGAACGTCCGAAGACAGCGCCCGCTCCCGGTCTCCCAGACCCGTGCCGTGTGACCGCCCGTCCCGCCGGACACCGCGATCGTGCCGTCCGCGCTCAACGCGACGGCGACATGCGGGTCGATGGAGTCCGGCACCGTGTCGCGCACCCGGTCGTCATGGGCCGCCCAGATCCGGGCCTCGCTCCCGAAACGCCCGGTCAGCAGCGCGTACCCGCCGTCCGGGCTCAGCGCCACCCGGTCCAGGCCCGTCAAACGCAGGTCCGCCGACCGCTCCAGCCGGTGCCGCACCCGCCCGAGCGCGGTGTCCCACACGTACACCGACGTCAGCCCGCCCCGCTCCGCCACGGACACCACGACCGCGCCGTCCTGTCCGGCCGCGACATGGGTGACCGCGCACGGGTCCGGCGCCGTCCCGGCCGCCACCGTACGGGTCCCACCGTGCCGTCCCAGCTCCCGCACCGCCGGGCCCGCCCCCGGCTCCCACCGGCCCACCAGCCCCTGCTCGTCACCGAGGAAGCACACCCCCCGGGAGGTCACCGCCACCGCGGTGACCCGGGCCGGACGGTCCGTCAGCCGGTACCGCGGCGTCCCCGTCGCGAGATCCCACCACTCGACCGGCCCGTCCCGGCGTGCCACCACCCCGTACCGGCCGTCCGCGCTCACCGCGACCGACACGATCCGGCCGCCACGCGCCCCCGACAGCTCATGACGGCACCGCCCGCCCGGCAGGTCCCACACCCGGACGCAGCCCTCGGCACCACCGCTCAGCGCCACCGTCCCCGCACCGTCCACCGCGAGCGCCGACACCCCGCCCCGGTGGCCGCTCACCCGCAGCGGCGCCACGGCCGCCGGCCGCCGCGCCAACTCCCGCCGCCCGGCCTCGAACTCGGGCGTCCCGGGAGCGTCCGCCAGCAGCGCGCGGGCCTCGTCGTCCGCGCCGCGCTCCAGCTGCGCCAGGCCCAGCAGCGGGTCCCCGTCCCACCGGCCGCCCCGCACCGTCCGGGCCGCCCGCAGCGCCGACACCACCTCCGTGTCGCCGATCCGCCCCCGCCGCCAGCGGTACAGCGCCCAGTTGTGGACGGCCGACGGATGGTGCGGGTCGACACCGGCAGCCTCCCGCCACATCAGCTCCGCCTCCTCCTCGCGGCCCAGATCCAGCAGCGACAGCGCCCGGTTGGACAGCCCGTCCGCGAGCAGCCGCGTCCCGGCCGGACGGGCCCGCGGGTACGGTTCACCGACCGTGTCCGCGTGGATCGCGGCGACCTCGGCAGCGAGTCCGTCCAGGTCGTGCGGGCGGGCCGCCGGGTCGAGCGTGAAACACCGGCGCAGCAGGTCCACCAGCGCCCGGGGCATCGCGGCCACGCCCGACCCCCGCGACGCGGCCTCCACCAGCACCTCGAACACCTCCGGCGCGCTCTGCCCCAGCCGGCACGGCGGACCGCCCGTGAACATCTCCAGCACGCACAGCGCCCACGACCACACGTCCGTCGCCCGTGTCATCGCCAGCCGCGCCCCGGCCCGGGCCTCCGCCTGCTCCGGCGAGCAGTACGCGGGCGTCATCCCGCCGTACCCGGCGAACAGGCTCACCCCCGGCGGCGCGACAGCGCTCTCGCCCGCCGCCGCCCGCGCGTTCGCCAGCCCGAAGTCGGAGACCTTCGCGATCCCGTCCCCGGTCACCATCACATTGGCCGGTTTGATGTCCTGATGCACCACGCCGCCCCGGTGCGCGTGCGCGATCCCCCAGGCGATCTGCACCGCCAGATCCAGCAACCGGGCCGTCTCCCCGCCGCCTTGCGGACGGCGCCCCCGCACCCGCTCCGCGAGGTTCCCGCCGTCCACCCACTCCGCGAACACGCACGGCGAGCCGTCGATCCGCCGCACGTACACACAGTTCACGACATGCGGATGCGGGTCCAGCCCCGCCCAGGTGCCGGCCTCGGCGGCGAACGCGTCCCCGTCCGCCGGAACCCTCAGCAGCTCGGGACGGGGCACCTTCAGCGCCAGATCCGTCTGCCAGTCACGGTGCCGGACCCGGAACACCAGCCCCATGCCCCCGTTGTCGAGGACGTCCAGCACCTCGTACCGCCCCAGCACGATCTCACCGCGCCGCCAGTTCCCTACCGCCATGGCGACACATCCTGGACGCGGGCGGCACGATTGACAAAGCGGACGCGGGACGGTCGCCAGGGCGGACGCGGCACGATCGCCGTAAGTGGCATGGGACTTCGCGCGCTGGCTCCGCGCGCCCGTTAACCGGGGCGCCCGGCCGGACGGCGCCCGTACGCCCCGACCGGTACCGTGCCGGACGACGGAACACCAGGTCGGGGCGGTCCTGCGTCCGGACGCGGGGGAGGGGGCCGTATGAGCCCGGAGGAGAGGGCCCTATGACGCGGCGGCGCGTGGGCGAGAGGTTGACGCGGGCCGGAGCGGCGGCCGTTCCCGCGCTGACGCCCGCCGTCGTACAGATGTGCGTGACGGTCAGCGGTGGCCCCCCGGCGGGCCCGCCCGCCCTGGCGGCCACCGCGCTCGGCTGCGCGGCCCTCCTCGGCCGCCGCACCCGGCCGCTCGCCGCCCTCGCCGGGACGCTCGCGGCCGTCCTCGCCGCGGCCCTCGCCGCCGCCTTGGCCGGAGCACCCGCCGACACCGTAGGCCCGCCGGTCGCCGTGGCCCTCGCCCTGTACGCCCTCGCCGTCCACGGCACCGCCGGGACCGCCGTGTCCGGGGTGGCCGCCACGGCGCTGACCGCCGCCCTCGCCGCCGCGCTGACGGGAAGCCCGCCGCGGCACACCGCCGGGACGGCGGTCGTCGTCGCCGGATGCGGGGCGGTGCTCTGGGCGGCGGGCCGGTCCCGGCGCCGCCGCGCCGCCGACCGGGAAGCCGTCCGGGCGCACCGCGCCGCGTCCGGGGCGGCCCTACGGTACGAAGTCCTCGCCGAACGGGAGCGGTTCGCCGCCGAACTGCACGACGCCGCCGCCCACCGGCTGACCGGCGTCGTGGTGTCCTGCGCGGCGGCCCTGCGGCTCGACCGCCCCGACCTCACCCGGGACGCCCTGCGCCACGCCGCCGCCGCGGGCCGCGGCACCGTCGCCGAACTCGACCGGCTCACCGCGCCCGACACCCGCCCCGGCGGGATCACCCTCGCCGACATCGACACCCTCGCCGCCCGCCACGGCGCCGACCACACCCGCACCCTGGACACCGCCCCGCCCGCGACCGCGCACACCGCCCACCGCGTGGTCCGCGAAGCCCTCACCAACGCCCAGCGGTACGCGTCCGGCGCCCCGGTACGGGTGGCGGTCACGGCACGGGACACCGGCCGCCTCCTCGTCGTGACCGTCACGGACGGCGGCGGTGAGCGGTCCGCCCCCGGCCTCGGCGGCGGACTCGGCATCCCGGGGCTGCGGTCCGCCGTCGGCGCCGCCGGAGGCACCCTCACCGCCGGACCCTCGGGCCCCGGCTGGACCGTACGCGCCGAACTCCCGCTCACCGCCCCGCTGCCCACCCGCCGCTGGCCCGCCTGGCCCGGCCCCGCCGCCCGCGACTGGGCCCTCGTCGGCCTCGCGACCGCCCTGTCCCTCGGGGTCGCCCTCCTCGCCACCGGTGCGCCGGACTCCTTCGACGGTCCCGCGTCCGCGTCGGCCTTCGTCGCCCTGTCGGCGCTGCACGCCGCACCGCTCGCCGTGCGGCGCAGGGCACCGGAACGGGGCCTGGCCGCCGTCCTGCTGGCCCTGCTCCTCTGGCTCGGCTGCGACCTCGCCGACTGGGGCGGACCGCCCGCCGGTGACGTCCTGCTCGTCCACTGGTGGGTCGAACTCGCCTTCGTCCGCTCGGCGGGGGAGCGGCTGGACCGGGGACGCGGCCTCGCGGCCGTCACCGCGGTCGCCGCCGTCGGCGGCCTCGCCCTCGCCCGCGGTACGGGGATCAGCGGTGACCGTGTGGCGGCCTGGGCCGTGCTGTCCGCGCTGCTCGCCGTCCCCGCGCTGCTCGTCTGGGCCGCAGGCCGCCGGGCGGCCCGGCGCCGCGCAGTCCGCCGCGCCGACGCCGACCGGCGACGGGAGCTGCGGGCGCGGGAAACCGGCGCGGCCGTCCGCGCACAGCGCGAACGGTTCGCCGCCGGGCTGCGGGACACCGCCCGGCGGCACGCCCACGCGGTCGCGGAGGCGGCGGACGCCGGGGACCTCGCAGCCGCCCGAAGCGAGGCCCGCGCCGCGCTGACGGCCCTGCGGGACCTGCTCGTGGAACTCCGGGCGGGGGCGGTGGCCGGGCCGGTACCGGGTCCGGTGGGCAGGCGGATGTCCGGGCCGGGTCCGGGGTCGGCGGCGGTGTCCGGGCAGGTGTCGGTGTCGGGGGCGGCGGCCGGATGGATGGCCGGGCCGGTGCCGGGGGCGGTGCTCGGGGGGCTGTCCGGGCCGGTGTCTGGCCCGGCGCCCGGGGGACTGCCTGAGCCGGTGTCCGGGCCGAGGTCCGGGGGGTCACCGGGAGCGGCGTTCACGGGGTGGCTTCCGGCACCGCTCGGGGAGCCGGTCGAGCCGCCTGCCGCGCCGCCGGACGGGCCGTCATCCGCGAGTCCGTCCGGGTCAGCGGCTGTGCCGACGCGGGTGCCCTCGTGCCCCGCACCACCACGTCCTGCGCCCACGCACTCCGAACGCCCGCACTCCGAACGCCCGCACTCCGAACGCCCGCACTCCGAACGCTCGCACCCCGAGTCCCCGCATCCCGCACCCCCGTTCACCGCCCCCTCGTCGCCCGTCCCCCGGCCCGCGCCGGTGCCACCGAACCGAGTGCCCGACGGCCCCGGCAGCGTGCACGGCCCCGGATGCGTGCACGGCCTCGGCAGCGCGTACGGCCCCGGGATCGCGGACCGTCCCGGCAACAGGTACGACCCCGGGGCCGCGGAAGGTCCCGGCAGCACGGACCGCCCCAGGGTCGCGGACGGCCCCGGGGTCGCGGACGGCCCCGGGTGTGCGGGCGGCTCAGGGACCACGGACCGCCCCGGCAGCACGCACGGCCTCGACCACGTGAACCGTCCCGGCGGCACGGAACGTCCCGCGAGCACGTACGGCCCCGGAGGCACGAACCGTCCCGCGAGCGACGACACCCCGCCGCCCACGCTCGCCGGGATGGCCGCCCTCGCCGTCCGGTACGGGGTCACCCTCCGCCACCACGGACCCCGCCGACCCCTGCCCGTCGCCGTCGAGGTCGCCGCCTACCGGTGTGCCGCGATGCTGATGACCGGCGGGACGACCCTCACCCTCCGCTGTCTCGACAACGGTCTCGAACTGCACGCCCCCGCCCCGCCGCGTCGCACGGTGCGCGGACTGCGAACGGCCGCCGACCGCGCGGGCGGTACGCTCTGGGCGGCCGGCGACGGGTCGGTCCGGGTATGGCTGCCGGAGGTGTTCCCATCCCGATCCGAGTGATCGTCGCCGACGACCAGGCCGTCGTGCGCGCCGGGATCGCCGCGGTCCTCGACGCGGAACCGGGGCTCACCGTCGTCGGTGAGGCGGCGGACGGTGACGGCGCGGTGGACCTCACGCTGCGGCTGCGCCCCGATGTCGTCCTGATGGACGTCCGGATGCCCGGCCTGGACGGACTCGCCGCGACCGCCCGGCTCACCCGGCGGGCGCCCGCCAGCCGGGTCCTCGTCCTCACCACCTTCGACCTGGACGAATACGTGTACGCGGCGCTGCGCGCGGGCGCCGCCGGGTTCCTCCTCAAGGACGCGGAACCGGAACGGGTCGCCGACGCGATCCGGGTCATCGCGGGCGGAGCCGCCCTGCTCGACCCGGCTGTCACCCGCCGCCTCATCGACCGGTTCGCCGTCACCTCGGAACCCGCCGACCCCACGCTCCTCGGCCGGCTCACCCCGCGTGAGACGGATGTCCTGCGGCAGCTCGCACGTGGACTGTCCAACGCGGACATCGCCGGGCAGCTCGGCATCAGCCCCGCCACCGTCAAGGACCATGTCGGCGTGATCCTCGGCAAGTTGTCCGTCGCCAACCGGGTCCAGGCGACGATCGCGGCGTACGAGACGGGGCTGATCCGCCCGGGAGTGCGCTGACCTGCGGCTCCCTGCCCTGCGGGCCCACCTGTTCCGGCGCGGGGGCTGACGCTGCTCGCGACCTTGGGGCACCCCTGGACGTACTTGTCCGCGTGCGGGTCGCGCGCGGGTGCGTGGTTCCAGGTGCCGCTGGGCCGTCGCACGTGGCCATCGGGTTCCCGTGCCGCTCGGCCGTCGCACGTGGCTGTCGGGTTCCCCGTGCCGCATGGGCGAGGTCCACCCCCGCCGCGCGGCGGGGGCCCCGCCGCCCCGGGGGCGGACATCCGGGGCCCGGGGAATCGTCCCCTCGTCCGACGGTCGCGCGCCGTTCCGTTCCTAGCCTCGAACGTATGGCAACCACCCTTCCCCGCAGGCTCTTCGGCGCCTTCCTGCTGGCCGCCGCGCTCGCGCTGGCCCCCGCCGTCGCCGTCGCCGCGTTCCTCGCGCTCGCCCTGGTCAGCGCGTGGATACCGCTGCTCGCGGGCGCGGCCCTCCTCACCGCCCTCGCCGTCGGATCGCTGCTCGGCCGGGCGGCGTTCACGCTGTTCGGGGTGACCGCGCGGCGCCGTCGCGCCACCGCGCTGTTCGCGGCCGGCCTCACCACGTCCGTGGCGGTCCTCGGGTCCGTCACGGTGTTCCGGCCCATGCCCGCGCCTGACGCGGGACCCGTCCCGCAGGGCGTCCAGTACTGGCGGACCCCGGCCGGGGACCGGCTCGCGTACGTCCACCAGCCCGCCGCGGGCACCCCCCGCCCCACGCCGGTGATCTTCCTGCACGGCGGGCCGGGCACCCCCGGTGAGGGCGTTCCCCGCGCCGGACGGGCCCTCGCGGCGGCCGGGTTCGACGTGTACGCCTACGACCAGACCGGCTCCGGACGCTCCACCCGGCTCCGCGACGTACGCGACTACACGGTCGCCCGGCACGTCGCCGACCTCGAAACGGTGCGCCGGGCGATCGGCGCGGAACGGGTGATCCTCGTGGGCCAGTCCTGGGGCGCCTCGCTGGCCGCCCAGTACCTCGCCGCGCACGGGAACCGGGTGGCCCGTGCCGTGTTCACCTCCCCGGGCGCGCTGTGGGGCCGCACCCGGCCCGGCAGCGAGGCGGGTGACCCCTGGAAGCGGCTCACCCCCGCGCAGCGCGAACGCCGCGAGGAACTGGCCGGTGAACCGCGCATCCTGGCGGCGAGCCTGCTGCTGCGCGTCAACCCCCGGGCCGCGCACGCCCTCGTCGGTGACCGCGAGGCCGACCACTGGATGCGGGAGACGGCCCTGACCGGCAAGGACGGCGGTTCCTGCCCCGGCGCCGCCCCCGCACCCGCGCACCACAACCCGCTCGGCTTCTACGCCAACCAGCTGACCTCCACCGACTTCGAGGAGATCCCCGACCCCCGGTCCGCGCTCCGCACCGCGCACGTACCGGCCCTGGTGCTGCGCGGCGACTGCGACTATCTGGCGCCGGAGGTGGCCCGTGAGTACGTGACGACCCTGCCGGACACCCGGTTCGTGGCCGTCGAGGGCGCGGGACACGCCCTCCCGAGGGACCGGCCCGCACGGTACCGGTCGCTGCTCCTGGACTTCGTCACCCGAGGCTGAGACCTCCGCACCCGTGGCCGAAGGCCTTCGCCGGGGGCGTGCCACACTTCCCCGATGACACCCGACCCCCTGCTGCTGCGAGCGCTGATCGACGCGTCGCCGCTGATCGACGGCCTCCCGGGCGGCGTTCCGGGGGAGTGGATCGCGGCGGCGGAGGCAACCGTGGGCCCGCTGCCCGCCTCGTACCGGTGGTGGCTGAGCACGTACCGGGCGGGCCGGGTCGGGGTGGGCGTCCTCGCGGATGTCGCGCCGCCCCCGCACCACGACGACACCGCGGAGGACATCACCGCCGGGTGGCGGCGCGCGGACCAGGACCGGTTGTGGTTCTGCGCGGAGTCCGACGGCGGCGGGGACCGGTACGGCTTCGCGCTGGACCGGCCGCGCGGCGCGGAGTACCAGATCGTGCGGCGTGATCCGTGGACGGGCGAGGAGGAGCCGTTCGCGAACACCTTCGCGGGATTCCTCACGGTCTCCGCCGCACGGGAGTCGGGGTTCCGCGACGGTCCCGTACCCGACCTCGCCCGGCTCTGGCGGAGCGTACCGGGCGTCCGCCTCGACAACGGCACCACCGTGTACGGCCCGCACCTCCTGACCGCGCGCAACACGGCCCACCGCGTCCGGGACCGCGCCCCGCACTGGACTCTCGTCGGGGACGACGGCGCCGGTCACGGCTATCTCACCCGGCACCACGGACGGGACCGGACATCCGTGTACCGCGCGGACCTCGGAGCGCTCGACGGCGATGTCGCGGCCACCGGTGAACGGGTCACCGGGGACCTGGTGGCGTGGCTTTCGGGGCTGTCGGAGTTGTCGGACCCGGCGTAGCTGTGGGGCCGGTCGGGCCTGGCGCAGCTCTCGGACCTGGTGGCGCCGTCGGAACCGGCGTAGCCGACGGGACCGCCGTCCACCGCACGCCGGAGCCTGGGACACCCTTCCCGGGCCTCGCACCCGGTCGGCGGATCGGCCGGGTACCCGCGACGGTCCGTCTACCCGAGCGGTCCGGACAGTTCCACCGGCTTCCCGGTCCGCGCCGACTCCGCCGCGGCCGTCGCGATCCGCACCGCGGCCACTCCGTCCCACGCGCTCACCCCGGGCGGCGGACCACCCGCGACGGCCGCCGCGAACTCCCGCAACTGCGTCAGATACGGACTCTCCGGCAACGCGCCCCCGGGAGCCTCCACATCGGAACCGCCCGCCGGTGCCTCCACGTCCCGATCGCCCGCCGGTGCCCCTGCGGCGCCTGCCGCCGTCACGCCCCCGGGCGCGGAGCCCGTACGCCCGGCGCGCGCGCCGCCCGGACGCCCCACCGTGTTCGCTGCCCCTGCGGCACCCGCCGTCGAATCGTGCTCCAGCACCCCGTCCGGACCGCTCACCCGGAACGTCGTACGGAAGGGCAGACCGGGCCGTCCCCATACCCCCAGCAGACGGCTGACCGCTCCCGAGGCGTGGGTGAGCAGGGCCGTGCCGGACGCCGTCGGGTGCCCGGGGCGGTCCGGGCCGTCCCCGTCGGTGAACCGGCCGACGCGGACCCGCGCGTGGACGCGGACCACCTCGCCCGCCAGCAGCCGGGCGAAGTCCATGTCATGGATCATCTGGTCGACCAGGATGCCCCCGGACAGCGCCGGGTCCGCGAACCACGGCGCCCACACCGGGTACGCCCCGGCCCGGGTGAACCGCAGCGCCGACGGAGTCCCGATCCGTCCCGCGGCGACCGCCCGGGCCGCCGCCGCGTACGCCGGGAAGTACCGCACGACATGCGCCGGGAACAGCGGCACCCCCGCCGCCTCGGCGGTCCGCGCGACCAGAGCGGCGTCCTCGGTGGTCAGCGCCAGTGGCTTCTCGCACACCACCGGACGGCCCGCCGCGATCGCGGCGAGCGCCAGTTCCCGGTGGCTCGGTGTCGGGGTGCAGATGTCGACGACGTCGCAGCCGCCGAGCAGTTCGCCGAGGTCCCGGGCCACGGTGACACCCCGGTCCCGGTACGGGCGCGCCAGCTCCGCCGCCCGGCCGCTCGCGGACAGTACGGTGACCCGCGCGCCCAGCGCGAGCCAGGCGGGCAGATGCGCGCGCGCCATGGCGCCCGCGCCGAGCAGCCCCACGACGAGGTCGCGCGGCCCGGTGGGCCCCGCTGTCCCGCTCACCGGCTCTGTCACTGCGCTGCGCCCCTTCGTTCGGCATCATTCGGCGGCCTGTGCGGCCTGTGCGGCCTGTGCGGCCTGTGCGGCGCGTTCCGGTTCGTGCGGTGCGCTCCCGGCAGTCCGGGCGGCCCCGGCCCCCGGCAGGTCCCGTGGAGCCGTCCCACCCTTCGTACCCGTCGCACCCGACCGACCAGGACTCTCGCACATCCGGCCGCCGCTGAGAACCCGCCGGTCAGGTCGCCGCGCGGCCCGGTCGGCTGCCGGTGGCAGCCGACCGGTCAGCTGTCGGTCGAAAGCCGGTTACCGGTCCGCCGTACCGGGTACCGCGTCCTCGGGCGGTACCGCCCGCACCTCGTCGGCCGGGGGCGGCTCCGGTGTCCCGTACGAGTCGCGTGCCACGTACCACCAGACGGTCGCCAGCAGCAGGACCGTCAGCAGCGCCACCGACGCGTAGTTCATCGTCCCGACGGTGACCGGTGACGACTGCGGCAGCAGGAACAGCACCGTCACCACCGCCACCCACCCCACCGCGACCCATCCGACCGGACGGCTCCAGCGTCCCAGGTGCCACGGGCCGCGCCGGAACCGGTCGCCCGCGCGCAGTCGCAGATACACCGGGATCGCGTACGCCGGGGTGATCCCGATGACGTTGATCGCCGTCACCGCGCCGTACGCCGTCGCCGAGTACAGCGACGGCAGCGCGAGGAGACCCGCGACCCCCACCGACAGCCATACCGCCGGGACCGGGGTGCGCGTACGGGTACTGACCCGGCGCCAGAGCGCGGAACCCGGCAGGGCGTTGTCCCTGCTGAACGCGAACACCATCCGGCTGGCGGCGGCCACCTCGGCGTTGCCGCAGAACAACTGCGCCCCGATCACCACCAGGAGCAGCGCGCTCGCCCCGCCGGTCCCGAGCGCGTCGAGGAAGATCTGCGCGGGCGGCACACCCGTCGCGCTGTCCTGGGTGCCGCTGTAGTCCTGGATGGCGAAGGTGAGTCCGGTGAGCAGCGCGAACCCGGCGATCCACGACACCCAGATCGCCCGCACGATCCCCTTCGCCGCCGCGACCGAGGCGCGGGAGGTCTCCTCCGACAGATGCGCGGAGGCGTCGTACCCGGAGAACGTGTACTGGGCGAGCAGCAGCCCGACCGCCGCCACATAGAACGGATTGGCCCAGCCGGTGTCGTTGACGAACTCGGTGAACACGAACGACGGCGACTGGTGCTGGTCCGGCACGATCCACAGCGCGCCGACGATCAGGGCGACGCCCGCGAGGTGCCACCACACGCTGATCGTGTTGAGGACGCTCACCAGCCGGACGCCGAACAGGTTCAGGGTGGCGTGCAGCAGCAGGATCGCGACGAAGATCAGCATGGTCGAACCGGGGGTCGGCTCGAAGCCGAAGCGGAGGTTCAGGAATGCGCCCGTGAACAGGGCGGCGCCGTAGTCGATGCCCGCGATCGCCCCGAGCAGCCCCAGCAGGTTCAGCCAGCCCGTGTACCAGCCCCAGCGTCTGCCGCCGAGCTTGTCGGCCATGAAGTACAGCGCGCCCGAGGTGGGATACGCGCTGGTGACCTCCGCGAGCGCCATCCCCACGCACAGTACGAAGAACCCGACGCCCACCCACCCCCAGATCATCACGGCGGGTCCGCCCGTACCCATCCCGAAGCCGTACAGGGTCATACAGCCGGACAGCACGGAGATCACGGAGAAGCTGATCGCGAAGTTGCCGAAGCCGCCCATCCGGCGGGCGAGTTCGGGCCGGTAGCCCAGCTCCCGCAGCCGTTGTTCCTCGTCGAGCGGCGGCGCTTCCTTCCGGTCCGCCCGGGGTGCGGGGACCGGGCGACGGTCATGGGACACGCGGGACCTCCGTGGGGTACGGGGGCGGACGCCGTCCGGGCGGCGTCCGCGCCTTCGGTGACGGGCGGTGCGGTGCGGCGGCCGTGGGGGAGCCGGTGATTCGGACAAGTCGCCTCCAGCGTAGGTGCGTTGAGCTGCGATGAGGCGGGCTTGACCGGCGCCGGTATGTGCTGGACGCTGGCGCGGTGATCACCCGCCGCCGGAGTGCCCGGCGCCGGACACCGGCGGACACGCCGCACGGCGCACCGGAGGAGGACACATGACGGCCGGTACCCGTTCCGCCGCCCGGCCCGTGCTCGCCGTCGACCAGGGCACCTCCGGCACCAAGGCCCTCGTCCTGTGCCCGCGGCGCGGGGTCATCGGCAGCGGCAGCGCCCCCGTGCACCCCCGCGAGGGCCCCGGCGGCCTGGTCGAGGTGGACCCCGCCGAGCTGTACGGGTCCGTGGTCCGCGCCGGGCGGCAGGCCCTCGCCGACGCGGGGGAACCGGTGGCCGCCGTCGGCCTCGCCAACCAGGGGGAGACCGTACTCGCCTGGGACCGGGCGACGGGACGCCCCCTCACCGCGGCGCTGGTGTGGCAGGACCGGCGCGCCGCGTCCGTCTGCGCCGAACTCGCCCCGCACGCCGAAGCGTTACGCCAACTCACCGGACTTCCGCTCGACCCGTACTTCGCCGCCCCCAAGATGACCTGGCTGCGCCGCCACCTCACCCGCGAGGGCACCGTCACCACCAGCGACGTCTGGCTGGTGCACCGGCTCACCGGCGCCTATGTCACCGACGCGGCCACCGCCGGACGCACCCAGCTCCTCGATCTGGACCGGGTCGCGTGGTCCGGCACCGCCCTCGGGATCTTCGGGCTCGACGGCGAGGACCTGCCGGAGATCGTGGACTGCGACACCCTGGTCGGCACGACCACCGCGTTCGGCCCCGAACTCCCGCTCACCGGACTCCTGGTGGACCAGCAGGCGGCGCTGCTCGCCCAGCGGGTCACCGAACCGGGCACCGCCAAATGCACCTACGGCACCGGCGCGTTCCTCCTCGCCCAGACCGGCCCGCAGCCCCGCCGGGGGGACTCCGGGCTGGTGAGCTGTGTGGCCTGGCGGCTGTCCGGGGAGACGAGCTACTGCCTCGACGGGCAGGTGTACACGGCCGCGTCGGCGGTCCGCTGGCTCACCGGCCTCGGGGTCGTCTCCGGCGCGGCGGACCTCGATCGGGTCGGCGGGTCCGTCCCGGACAGCGGCGGGGTGACGTTCGTCCCCGCCCTCGCCGGTCTCGCCGCGCCCTGGTGGCGGGGCGAGGCGCGCGGTTCCCTCACCGGTCTCGGCCTCGGCACCCGGCCCGGACATCTGGTGCGCGCCCTGTGCGAGGGCCTCGCCGCGCAGGTCACCGCCCTCGCCGACGCCGCCGCCCGGGACCTCGGACGGCCGTTGACCGTGCTGCGCGTCGACGGCGGCCTCACCCGCTCGGCGCTGCTGATGCAGACCCAGGCGGATCTGCTCCAGCTCCCCGTCGAGGTGTCCGCGCTGCCCGATGCCACCGCGCTCGGCATCGGCGCGGTGGCGAGGCTGGGCCAGGAACCGGGCCTGACCGTCGACGAGGCCGTGCCCCACTGGCGCCCGCGCACCGTCTACGAACCCCGGATCGACGCGGACGAGGCGGCCGAACGGCTCACCGTCTTCCACGCGGCGGTCACCGCGGAACTCGAACGTACGGACCGGACGGAACACACCGCACGGGAAGGCGGCGCCCCGCTTCCGGCGCCCCGTCCGGCGCGGACGGCAGCGGACACGGAAGCGGACACGGAAGCCGAAGCGGATACACACGCGGCAGCGGATACGGAGCGCGCGGCCGGGGCACGTCCGACCGGCGGTGCGGAACGGGCGGCGGGGACCGACCGGTGAACGCCCCGCACGCGCACACCTCCGCCCAGGTCCCGGCGGTACAGGACTCGCGGAACCGGCCCGCCCGGTCCGCCCACGTCCCGCCCCCCGACCGGCACGCCGTCCCAGCACATGGCGTACCGGCGCCCGCCGTACCGTCGGCCACATACGGCGCCGTCACCCGCGGCGGCGACCTACCGGCGGCCGTCTACGACATCACGGTCGTCGGCGCCGGGGTCGTCGGCAGTGCCGTCGCCCGTGAGCTGGCCCGGTACCCGGCCCTGCGGACCGCGCTGGTCGACGCCCGCGACGACGTGGGGGACGGCACCTCCAAGGCCAACACCGCGATCCTGCACACCGGTTTCGACGCCGTCCCGGGCTCGCTGGAGTCCCGCCTCGTACGGGACGGATCACGGCTGCTCGCCGCGTACGCCGCCGACTGCGGCATCCCCCTCGAACGGGTGGGCGCGCTCCTCGTCGCCTGGGACGCGGAGCAACTCGCGGCCCTCCCGGCACTCGCCGCGAAGGCCCGGCGTAACGGGTACGACGACACCGTCCTCCTCGACGCCGCCGAAGTACGCGCCCGCGAACCCCGTCTGGGGCCCGGCGTACTGGGAGCCCTCGCCGTCCCCGGCGAAAGCGTCGTCTGCCCCTGGAGCACCACCCTCGCCTACGCCACCCAGGCCGTGCGCGCCGGAACCGACCTCCATCTGAACTGCCGGGTGGCCCGGGTGGACCGGGTGACCGGGGCCGCCGGGCACCATGTCCTGACCACGGACCGGGGCACCCTGCGTACCCGCTGGCTGGTGAACGCCGCCGGGCTGCGCGCCGACGAATTCGATCTGCTGCTCGGTCACCGGGACTTCACGGTCCGCCCGCGCCGGGGCCAGCTCCTCGTCCTCGACACCCCGGCCCGCGATCTCGTCCGCCACATCCTGCTGCCGGTGCCCACCGCCCTCGGCAAGGGTGTCCTCGTCACCCCGACCGTGCACGGCAACGTCCTCGTCGGCCCCACCGCCGAGGATCTCGACGGACCGGACGCCAAGGACGACACGGCGACGACCGCCGAAGGGCTGGCCGGGCTGCGGGCCCAGGGCGCCCGGATCGTACCCGCGCTCCTCGGCGCGGAGGTCACCGCCGCGTACGCGGGGCTGCGCGCCGCCACCGGACACGAGGACTACCGGGTCCGCGCCCACCCCGCCCAGCGGTACGTCACCCTCGGCGGTGTCCGCTCCACCGGGCTCAGCGCCTCCCTGGCCCTCGCCGCCCACACCCTGGACCTGCTCACCGGCGCGGGACTCGATCCCGGCCCGTCCGCCGCGCTGCCGCCGATCCGGGTGCCGGACCTCGGCCGCACGGCCGAACGCCCCTGCGTCCGGGCCGACCTGATCGCCCGCGACCCCGCCTACGGCACGCTCGTCTGCCACTGCGAACGGGTGTCCCTGGGCGAGATCCGGGACGCGCTCGACTCCACCGTCCCGCCCGTCACCCCGGACGGTCTGCGCCGCCGCACCCGGGCCCGCGGCGGCCGATGTCAGGGCTCCCACTGCGGAGCCGCCGTCCGCGACCTGCTCCGGCGGGCGGGAGGAACCCCCACATGAACACATCCAGCACCAGTACCAGCGACGACAGCCCCAGCGGCAGATCCGGCGGAACCGGCGGCACCCACCGTGACGTCGATGTCCTCGTCGTCGGAGCCGGGCCCGCCGGGCTCGCCGCAGCCGCGCGCCTCGCCGCGCTCGGCGCGGGCCGGGTCGAGATCCTGGAACGCGAACGCGAACCGGGCGGTGTACCGCGCCACTGCTTCCACCGGGGCTTCGGCACCGGCGCCGAGAGCGTCGACGGACCCGCCTACGTCGGGCGCTGGACCGCCGCCGCCGAACGGGCCGGAGTCCGGCTGCGCACCGGGGTCACCGCCCTCGGCTGGACGGGCCCGCTGACCCTCGCCACCACCGGACCCGACGGGCCCGCCGAGGTGAGCGCGCGGGCCGTCGTCCTCGCCACCGGCGCGCGTGAACGGCCGCGCGCCGCCCGGCTCGTGCCCGGGACACGGCCCGCCGGGGTGTTCACCACCGGCGAGTTGCAGCAGTCCGTGTACCTGTACCGGCAGGACGTGGGACGGCGCGCCGTCGTCGTGGGCGCCGAACAGGTCTCGTACCACGCCGTGGACACCCTGCGCCGCGCCGGCGTCGCACCCGTCGCCATGGTCACGGAGTACGAGCGCCACCAGGCGTCCCCGGCGCACGCCACGGCCGCCCGGCTGCGGTACGGCGTCCCGCTGCTGACCCGTACCACCGTCACCGCGCTCGTCGGCCACGGACGGCTCGCGGGCGTCCGGCTGCGGCACTCCGACGGCCGCACCACCACCCTCGCCTGCGACACCGTCGTCTTCACCGGTGACTTCGTCCCCGAACACGAACTCGCCCGCGACGGCGGCCTCGTACTGGACCCGGGCACCCTTGGACCCGCCGTCGACATGTCCTTCCGGACCACCCGCGACGGGGTCTTCGCCGTGGGCAGCCTGCTGCACGCCGCCGAACCCGCCGGAACCGCGGCCCGGGAGGGCGTGCTCGCCGCCGTACCGGTCCTCGCCCATCTCGCTGCCGTCCCCGGCACGCACCGGGCCGCCCCGGTGCCCGTCCGGGTCGACGCCCCGCTGCGCTGGATCGCCCCGAACCTCCTCGCCACCGCCACGGCACGGCAGCCGTTCGTGCTGCGCACGGCGCGGTTCCTCGACCGGCCGGTGCTCCAAGTGGCCCAGGACGGCCGTGTACTGCACCACGAGCGGCTGCGGGGGACCGCGGTGCCCAACCGCACCGTCCGGATGTCCGCCGCCTGGGTACGGGACGTCGATCCGGACGGCGGACCGGTCCGGATCACGGTGCTCGGCACGACCGGCGGGACCCCGACCCCGACCGAACCCCCCGCCACGGACGAGGGAACGGACGCTCCCTGACCGCCGACCCCTCTCCTACGGAGGGAACTTGGCGTCGAATTCCGGGCCAGGGCTTGACCTCAGGATTGCTTGAGGTTTTACCGTCAGGGCATGGACATGGAGACGACAGCGTGGAGCCAGCTCAACGGACTGCTCCACGCGCAGGACCGCCGCCCCTTCAACCGCGCCACCCTCGGCCGTATCGCCACCTTCGCCCGCCCCCACCGCACCCGGATCATCCGCTTCCTCCTGCTCAGCGTCGTCACCGCGTTCCTCGCCGTGGCCACCCCGCTGCTCGCCGGACGCGTCGTCGACGCGATCGTGTCGAACGGGCCGCCGGGCACCGTGGTCCGGCTCGCCCTGCTGATCGCCCTGATCGCCGTCGCCGAGGCGGGACTCGGACTGATGGAGCGGCGGCTGTCCTCGACCCTCGGCGAGAACCTGATCCTCGATCTGCGGCGGGCCGTCTTCGACCATGTCCAGCGGATGCCCGTCGCCTTCTTCACCCGCACCCGCACCGGCGCCCTCGTCAGCCGCCTCAACAACGACGTCATCGGCGCCCAGCGCGCCTTCAGCAGCACGCTGGCCGGGGTCGTCGGCCATGTCGTCACCCTGGTGCTCACCCTCGCCGTGATGATCACCCTGTCGTGGCAGATCACCCTCCTCGCGCTGCTGCTGCTCCCCGTGTTCGTCCTCCCCGCCCGCCGCATGGGCGCCCGGATGGCCGGACTCCAGCGCGAGGCGACCCAGCTCAACGCCGCCATGGCCACCCGGATGACCGAGCGCTTCTCGGCCCCCGGCGCCACCCTCGTCAAGCTCTTCGGACGGCCCGAGCAGGAGTCGGCCGAGTTCTCCGCCCGCGCCCAGCGGGTCCGCGACATCGGGGTGCGGACCGCGATGTCCCAGTACACCTTCATGACCGCGCTGACCCTGGTCTCCGCCCTCGCACTCGCCCTGGTCTACGGACTCGGCGGCTGGTTCGCGCTGAACGGCACCCTGGAGCCCGGCGCCGTCGTCGCCCTCGCCCTGCTGCTCACCCGGCTGTACGCCCCGCTCACCGCCCTGGCCGGCGCCCGGGTCGAGGTGATGAGCGCACTCGTCAGCTTCGAGCGGGTCTTCGAGGTCCTCGACCTGAAGCCGCTGATCGAGGAACGCCCCGACGCCGATGAGGTCCCCGAGGGGCCGGTCGCCGTCGAGTTCACCGATGTGCGCTTCGGCTACCCCGCCGCCGACAAGGTGTCCCTCGCCTCCCTGGAGGAGGTCGCCACCCTGGACAGCCGCGACAGCGGAGAGGTGCTGCGCGGGATGTCCTTCCGCGCCGAACCCGGCCAGACCGTCGCCCTCGTCGGCTCGTCCGGCGCCGGCAAGTCGACCGTCGCGTCCCTGCTGCCCCGCCTCTACGACGCCGACTCCGGAACGGTCCGCGTCGGCGGCACCGACGTACGGGACCTCTCCACCGAGTCGCTGCGCGCCACCGTCGGCATGGTCACCCAGGACGGCCATCTCTTCCACGAGTCGGTCCGCGCCAACCTCCTGCTCGCCCGGCCCGGCGCCACCGAGGACGAGCTGTGGGACGCCCTGCGCCGGGCCCGTCTCGACGAGCTGGTCCGGTCGCTGCCCGAGGAGCTCGACACCGTCGTCGGCGAGCGCGGCTACCGGCTGTCCGGCGGCGAACGCCAGCGGATGACCATCGCCCGGCTGCTGCTGGCCCGCCAGCGCGTGGTGATCCTCGACGAGGCGACCGCCCACCTCGACAACACCTCCGAGGCGGCCGTCCAGGCGGCCCTCGACGAGGCCCTCGCCGACCGCACCGCCGTGGTCATCGCCCACCGGCTGTCCACGGTCCGCGGCGCCGACCAGATCCTCGTGGTGGAGGACGGCCGGATCGTCGAACGCGGCACCCACGAGACCCTGCTCGCCCTCGACGGCCGCTACGCGCAGCTCTACCGCACCCAGTTCGCCGACAGCCGCGAGGAGCGCGCCTACGACCGGGTGCTGCCCGCCGTACGGACCCTGGGCGGCGACCGGACGAAGGAGCTGACGTGACGGCTGCCCGCCGCACCGGTCCGACGGACCGCCCTCCGGATTCCTCCGGACGGCGGTCCGTCCGCCGTTGTGCGCCACTTCACCCGGCGGTACCGGCCGCGCCACCCGCACCGCCCCGCGTACGGGACCTCGCGGCGACCCGTACCGGCCTCGGACGGGGCCGACCAGCATGATCTATCGTGGGCGTGGCCTCCCGGCCGGCCCGCTGTCCACCCGGACGGCGACCGGGCGAAGGAACCGACGTGACGGCTGCCCGCGAACCGGTCGGACCCGGTGAACACGCCGGGCAGGGCGAGCGGCGAACACAGCGGGCAGGACGCGCGCCACGGGCCGTCGGACGGGCGCGACCCACGGACAGGCCCCCTGACCGGTATGAACAGGCACGAACAGGTACACGTACGGCACGGACAGGTACACGTACAGGCGCGGACAAGCGCGGACGAACGGCGGCGGAGGAATCGGTATGGAGCGGGTGAGGACTCCGCGGGCCACGGTCGGCGCCGTGCTCGCGCTGCTCCTCCTGCTGACCACGTGGCTGTGCTCCCTCGCCCGCGCCGACGGCACGGTCACCATGCCGGTCCCGGCCCATGACACCGCGTCCCCGACCCGCGCCGCGGGCCTCGTCCCCGGACCGGCCCCGGCCCGTACCGCCCTTCCGTCCGGCCCCGTCGCCGTCGGCGCTCCCGCCACGGCGTCCGGCACGGTCTCCGACCTCACCCGCCCCTGCGGCAAGCAGTCCGTACCCGAACCGCCCTCGTCGACCCGTGTCCCGCTGCCGCCCCCGGCGCTCCCGTCCTCCCTGGCCCTTCCGGCCGACCTGGTACGGGTACCGCACCTCGGTACGGGCGGCGGCGACCGTTTCTCCGGACTCGCGCCACCGATACCGCTGTCGGTGCTCTCCGTGCTGAGGGTGTAGGCCGCGACCGACCGGGCCCGGCGGCCGTCCGCCGAGTACCGCCCCCGGTGCGCGCCCGCCGCCGACCCCGTGTCAGCTCCCGTCGCCGCACGCCGTACCCCAGGGTCCTGACGCCCGCACGCGCGGTGCGGAACCCGGCGCACGCCGTTCCCGGACGCCCCGAGCGACGGCGCACGGTCCGGCGCGCCGCTCGCCCGCGTTCCCTTCGCGCACCCTGTGCGCCCCTCACGCCGTACGCACCGATCCAAGAGGTACCCATGCCGTCCCAGACCCCTGACCCGACCGGCCCGTCCCCCGAACCGTCGGACACGCCGACCGATCCCACAGCCCCGGCCGCCCAGGACAAGACTGATTCCACGGACAAGGCCACCCCCGCCGCCCCGGCCACACCGGCCGACACCCCGGCCGACACCCCCGACGGCCCCCCGGCTCCGCCCGCCCCGCTCACCCCGGCCGGCCCCGCGCCCACCGACAAGGCGGCCTCCGGCAAGGCCACCCCCGAGCCGACAAGCCTCGACCCGGTAACCCCCGGTCAGGCCACCCCCGCTCAGACCACCCCCGACACGGCCTCCGGCACCGCCCCGCGCTCCTCTCTCCCCGTACCCCCGGACGCGACCCGGCGGCGCAAGGCCGCGGCCTTCCTCGTCCTGGCGCTGGGTCTCGGCACCGCCGCCTTCGCGCTCAGCCTCGGCGGTGAGGAGTCCGACCGGGACCGTAGCGGCGCCCGGTCCGCGCCCTCCGCCCCGGCCGCCGCCGGGTCCGTCGAACCGGTGGAACCGGACCCGCGGAACACCGAACTCCTCGGTCTCGCACGGCGTGACGCGGACGACCGGCTGGCGATCGGCCGGGTCGACGCGCCGGTCGTCATGATCGAGTACTCGGACTTCCAGTGCCCCTTCTGCCGCGAGTTCGCGCGCGGCACCGAACCCGGACTCATCAGCCGGTACGTGGACAAGGGGCTGCTGCGCATCGAATGGCGCAACTTCCCGCTCTTCGGCGAGGAGTCCGAGCGCGCGGCCCGGGCCACCTGGGCGGCCGGACAGCAAGGGAAGTTCTGGGAGTTCCACGACACGGCCTTCGGCGAGGAACGCCCCCGCAACCAGGGCGCCTACGGCCGGGACAAGGTGATCGCCATGGCGAAGGAGGCGGGCGTCCCCGACGCGGCCCGCTTCGCCAGGGATCTCGACTCGCCGGGGGCGAAGCGGGCCGTGGAGCGCGACAAGGAGGAGGGATACGCCCTCGGTGTCTCCAGCACACCCGCGTTCCTGGTCAACGACATCCCGGTACTGGGCGCCCAGCCCGCCGAGTCCTTCGAGCAGGCCGTCGAGAAGGCGCTCGACGCGGCACGCGCCGCCGCGGGGCCGACGCCCTCCGGCGCCACCACGGAGCGGGAGTCGACCGGGCGATGAACGGGATCACGCACACGGCCGCCTTCCTCGGTGGTCTCCTCGCCCTGCTGAGCCCGTGCAGCGCGCTGCTGCTCCCCGCCTTCTTCGCGTACTCCTTCACCACCCGCACCCGGCTCGTCGTCCGCACCGCGCTGTTCTACGCGGGGCTCTGCGCGACGCTCGTCCCGCTGGGCGTCGCCGGGTCCTTCGCGAGCAGACTGTTCTACGGACACCGTGACACGCTCGTCGCCGTCGGCGGCTGGACGGTCATCGCCCTCGGCGCCGCGCAGATCCTCGGGCTCGGCTTCGGCGCCCGCAGGCTCCAGCGGGTGGCGGGGGAGCAGCGTTCGGGCTCGGCGCTGTCGGTGGTGGTCCTGGGCGCGGTGTACGGGCTGGCCGGGTTCTGCGCGGGCCCGATCCTCGGCGGCATCCTGACCGTCGCGGCGATCGGCGGCAGCCCGCTGCACGGCGGTCTGCTGCTGGCCGTGTACGCGCTGGGCATGGCGCTGCCGCTGTTCGTGCTGGCGCTGCTGTGGGACCGCTTCGACCTCGGCCGCAAGCGCTGGCTGCGCGGCCGGCCCCTGGTGGCCGGTCCGTTCACCGTGCACTCGACGTCCCTGGCCGGCGGGGTGTTCTTCATCGCGCTGGGCGCCCTCTTCCTGCTGTTCGACGGGACGTCGGCCCTGCCGTCGCTGCTGGGGACGGGGACCGAGGTCGCGCTGGAGGGCCAGGTCTCCCGGATCGGTGGCGCGGTGTCGGACCGGACCCTGCTGTTCGGGGTGTCGGCGGTGGCCGTGGTGACGGCGCTGATGCTGTTCCTCCGGCCGGGGGCGGGCGGCTCCCGTACCCGTTCCGGCGACCCGGGCGCGGCGGATGCCCCGGAGTCGGCGGGCGTCCCCGACCTCGCGGGTGTGCCGGATGCTCCGGACCCGGCGCGGGCGTCCGACCCGGCCGGTGCGCCGGGGACCGGCACGTCGTCGGAGCCTGTCGGACGGGCGGTGCCGTAGGGCGTCCGGTCGGCGCTCGGTCGGCGTCCGGTGACCCACTCTGCCCGGGGTCCGGACGGGTCGTGAGGGGACCTGACCCGGGTCGTCCTGGCCGTCTGCTTCAGGACCGGGACGACCCGGACGGCCAGGACCCCCATGACGGTTCACGCACGGGGAGCCGTACCGCCCACCCGCGCGAGAACCAACAGGTAGGGGACGTCCCACACCAGGCGGCCGTCGGTGGCCGTGTTGTGCTCGGCGAACAGGGACGACAGCGCGGCCCGTGCCGCCGTCCACCGGCCCGCCGCCTCCAGGGCGGCCCGGTGCGCGCGCAGCGGGCCGGGCTTGTTCTCGAAGACACGGACGGCCGCCGCGACGGAGGGGTAGGCGACCCGGACACCGCACACCCGGGTACGAACGGTCACCGGCAGCGGGGCGAACCAGGGGCGGACGTGCTCGGGGTCACCCCAGCGGGTGGGGACCGGACCGGACGGGGGCGCCGGGAGCCGGCGGGTGACGGTGGGCGCGATACGGCCCATCACACCGTCAGGGGTCCAGGACGCGACCGCCACCAGCCCGCCGGGACGGCAGACCCGGACCAGTTCGGCGGCGCAGCGGGCCGGGTCCGGTGCGAACATCACCCCGAAGGTGGACACCACCACGTCGAAGCTGTCCGTCGCGAACGGCAACGCCGTCGCGTCCCCCGCCACGAAGCGGGTCCGGCCGCCGAGCCCGGTGTCCCGGGCCCGGTCCCCGGCGAGCCGCAGCAGCCCCGGTTCGCGGTCCAGCCCGACAGCGGTGGCGCCCGCGCGGGCGGCGGCCAGCGCGGCGGGCCCGGAGCCGGTGCCCACGTCGAGGACCCGCGACCCCGTCACCCCGGCTCCCGCTCGGTGCGCCCAGGCGTCATCTGTCCCGGTACCCGTACCCGTACCCGTTGCCCAGGCGTCCGCTGTCCCCGTCCCGGCGGCCCCTGTTCGCGCCGCCCTCGCACCGGCGGTACCCGTACCAGCGGTCCTCCTGCCGGCCGCCCCCGTTCCCACGGCCCCCGGTACGACCGACTCCGCGAGGGCCACCGCCATGACGTCGTCCGCCGCGTGTGCCCAGGCGTCGCCCGCGTCGGTGTACGCGCGCGGGCCGCCGTCCCGCCAGTGCGGATGCGTGGGTCCGGTACCTTGCCCGGTCCCGGTCCGAGGGCCGGTGCCGTCCCGGTGGTGCGCGGCCGTGCCGCGCGGGTCGGCGGTCAACGGATGTCCCCGGGCAGCAGCCGCCGGACGGTGAGCCCGGCACCGGTCAGCGCTTCGGGCAGCTTCGCGAACACCGGCAGTTCCTCGATGTGGTGGACGCCCGGGGGAACGGCGCCGCTGAGCACCTCCCGGGCCGCGTGGGCGGCCATCAGCGCGGTGAACCGGCTCTGTTCCCGGCCGGTGGCGGCCCACGCGGCATGTCTGCCGCCCCGGTGGGCGTCGGCGCGCACCACGAACCGGTCACCCCCCAGGCGCACCCGGCGGAACGCCTCCGTGAGCAGCCGTCGCGGTCCCGCCCGGCGGACGGCGCGCAGCGCCCCGGTGCGGCGCAGGACGAACAGCAGCGCGGTGAGCGCCCGGGAATCGAGGGACAGCCGGGTGGTCACCTCCGCCACCCCGAGGGTCCGCGCCAGCGTGTGCTGGTCGGAGAACGGAAACGGGTACGCGGTCCTGGTCCTGGTCCCGTGGCCGGGCAGCGAGATCCGCAGGGGGCGGGCGGCGGTCGGCGCGGCGAGCCCGTCCACGGTCCAGCGCACGGCGTCGGCGCCGTGCCGTTCGCCCGACCCGAGCAGCACCGTGAGGTCGATCCGGTCCGCCCCGCCGACCTCCTCGTGGGCGCGGCGCGCGAGGAGGTTCGTCAGCCCCGGCGCGACCCCCACACTGAGGACGGCCGCCGCGCCCGAGCCGACCGCGATGTCCCGCAGCGCGGTGACACCGTCGAGGAGCCGCCGGGTGGCACCGATGTCGACCAGCCCCGCACCGCGTTCCAGACACACCCGCGCGATGCCCTGGTCCGGGGGCTCGACGCACAGCACCACCAGCGTCACATCGCCGAGTTCGTCCAGGACGGCGCCGAACCCCGCCGGGTCGCCCACGTCGACCCGGACCCCGCCGTGCCGCTCCGCCTTTGCCGCATCCCGTCCGCCGGGCACCACCCGGCCGGGGAACCAGTCGCGGAGCGTGCCGGTCACCGTCGCCCCGACCGCTCCGTAGCCGCCGGGAACCAGAATCCGCCCGGCCGGACCACCGGGATTCGCTGTAGTCATACTCCAGTGAAACACACTGTAGTGTCACTACAGTGAAAGGCGGGGTCCGGGCATCCATCCCGGCCCCCAGGGCCACCCACTCCTGGTCTTAGGGCAACCCACCCTTGGCCCTGGGGCCATCCACCCCAGGTCACCGCACCGCGACCGGGCCCCGCCCCGTCCCGCGCCACCCGCCCGGCCCCGGGCGCACGCCGACGTGACCGCAGGCCCGAGGGAGACACCGATGACCGCACCGCTCACCCGCGCGGAGAAGACCCGCCGCACCCGGCGGCGCATGCTCGACGCCGCCGCCCGGCTCTTCGTCGAGCGCGGCTGGACGGGCGCCACCGTCGAGGACATCGCCCGCGCCGCCGAAGTGGGCGTGCAGACCGTGTACTTCACCTTCGGCACCAAACGCGCTCTGCTGGGGGAGGTGCTCGACACCGCGATCGCCGGGGACGCCGACCCGGCCGCCACCCTCGACCGCCCCTGGGCCCGCGAGGTCGTCGCCGACCCCGACCCGGCCGCTCAGCTCGCCCGGCAGGCCGCCGGGGCCCGCCGGGTGCTGGAACGGGCCGCGCCCGTCCTGGAGGTGGTCCGCACGGCGGCCACGGCCGAGCCGGAACTCGCCGCGCTGTGGCGGACCAATCTGGAGCAACGGCACACCGTACAGCTCCACTTCGCGCACGCCCTGACCGCCAAGGCGGCCGAGACGGCCCTGACCGCAGAGACGGCCAAGACGGCCGAGACCGGCAAGCCCAGCGAGGCCGGTGCGCCCGACGAGCCCGGCGGCCCGCTGCGCGACGGCCATGACGCCCGGTCCGCCGCCGACATCATGTTCACGGTCCTCGGCCCGGAGACCTACGGGCTGCTGGTCACCACCCAGGGCTGGTCCCCCGACCGCTGGGAGCGCTGGGCAGCAGACCTCCTCACCCGCCAGCTCCTGCCCTGACCCGAGGACGGAGCCGGAGCCGGGGCTGGGGCCGGAGCCGGGGGCCGGGGCCGGGTACCTACGCCGGGCCCCGGAGCGGTGGCCTCCGGCGGAACGCCCCGCGCCCGGCTACCCGTTCAGCTTCTCCTCGATCCACGAGACCCCGAAGTCCACCACCTCGGCGGCCTCGAACAAGACGCTCCGCGCCGCGCCCACCCGCCCCTCGCGGCCGATCCCCGCGGCCAGCATGTCCCGCGCGATGACCTCGAACGGCTCCGCGTCCTCGGGAACCGCGGGGGAGTAGTCGAACGCGCCCTCCTCCGAGTCGATGTCATGGAAGCGGCGCCACACACGCTCGCCGCCGGCCAGGACCGGCTGTTCGTACTCCACGAACCGCTTGCCCGGGGCCTTCGCCAGCGCCTCGGAGTGGTGCAGCAGTGTCATGGTGTCCAGGGGCGCGCCCAGCAGGAGCACCCGTCCGCCGTGCGCGGCGAGCCGGGCCAGCGGACTGCCCGGGCCGTGCGGGCCGTCCCACGGGTGGTCGGCCGTCAGCTCCGACGCCCGCGCGCCCAGCGCGGCGAAGCTCGCGTCGGGATGCCTGCTGCGGACGGCCCCCGGCCAGCGGCGCAACGCCTCCGGCAGCCGGCCGTTGTTGTGGTCGGCCTCGCTCAGCACGGGGTCGTAGGCGGGCTGTCCGGCGCGCAGGGCGTCCTGCCACTCCTGCGGCCAGGTCACGAAGTCGTAGGGCGGCGCGTCGTTCCAGCCGCAGGTCACCATCAGGGTGCCCCGGGCGCCCACCACGTCCAGCAGGGCGCTGATCACGGTGGGCGGTCCACCGGCCACGTAGCCGATCGCCGACATCCTGGTATGGAACATCACGGTGTCCCCGGCACCGAGTCCGAGCGCGGTCAGGTCCTGGGCGATCCGCCGCCGGGTGACCGGACCGCCGGACCTTTCGAGCAGGGTGGTCTCATCCATGATCGTGAACCTATCGCCGGTCCCGGCCGCGGCGGCAAGCGGTTTTCGTCCCGGTGGCGGCACTCCCTGGCCGGAACCCTCCCGTGCCCCGGCCCGTGGCTCACCCTGCCCCCGGGCCCCGCTCACCCGGGCAGCGCGGCCAGCCAGTCGGTGAGCAGCCGGTTGACCTCGGCGGGCCGCTCCTGCTGGACCCAGTGGCCGCAGCCGTCGAGGACGGTGGACGAGAGCAGGCCGGGCAGCGTCGTGGGGAACGCCGCGACCGCCTCGGCCGACCACACCAGGGAGGCGTCGAGGCCACCGCCGATGAAGAGGGACGGCTGGGTGACCGGGGCGCCGTCGAGGTCCGCGAGATCCTCCCAGTCCCGGTCCATGTTCCGGTACCGCGTGAGGGCCCCGCGCATCCCGGTCCGCTCGAACTCCGCCGCGTAGAAGTCGAGTTCGGCGTCGCTGAGCCAGCCGGGCAGCGGCCCGGCGGGGAACCGCTCGCGCATCGTCCCGCCACGCCGCACGAAGTGCGGGTCGGGGGCGCCGGGCCCCGGCATCGTGCCGCCGGACAGCGCCGCGTAGAGACCGGCGAGCCAGCCGCGCACATCGGGCTCGATCTCGGCCTCGGCGCGGCCGGGCTCCTGGAAGTAGGAGACGTAGAACTCGTCCGCCCCGCCCATCCCGGCGAAGACCTCACTGGGCCGCGGACCGCCACGCGGTGTGTAGGGGACGCCGAGCAGCCCCACCGCGCGGAACACGTCCGGCCTGAGCAGGGCGGAGTTCGCCGCGACGGCCGACCCCCAGTCGTGCCCGACGATCACCGCGGACTCCTCGCCCAGCGCGCGCACCACCGCCGCGCTGTCCGCGACCAGCTCCCGCATCCGGTACGCGTCGGTGGCGGCCGGCCGGGAGGACCGCCCGTAGCCCCGGACGTCCATGGCGACGGCACGGTAACCTGCCGCCGCCAGCGCCGGCAGCTGATGCCGCCAGGAGTACCAGGACTCCGGGAACCCGTGCACCAGCAGCACCATCGGCCCGCTGCCCTGCTCCACCAGATGCGTCCGCCCCGCCCCCGACGGGACCAGCCGGTGGGTGACGTCCATGGCCTGCCGCGACATGAATCCTCCAGGACCCTCGCTCCTCCGGACGCCCGTGCCGGACGCCCGCTCTCCCGATCATCGGCGGAACCCCGCCCCCCACGCGACAGTTGTTGCCGAACCGGCAACCCCGGTAGGCGACGCCTCACCCGCAAGGCCGCATCCCGACCGCGCCAGGCCCGCCCGTCCCGTCCGGACCGTCCGACGGCAGCCGCCCACACCCCGGCCACCGCACCCGGACCCAGCTGGGAGAAACCCTGCGCGGTTCCGGGCCCACCGCGGGAACTGGGTACTCCCGGAACCCTCACCCGCAGGTGGCAGCCGTGCAGCCGTCCGCTCAGCCCCACCCCGCGTCCCGGGCGAGCAACGCGACCTGTACCCGGTTCGACAGGCCCAACTTGGCCAGGGCGCTGCTCACATGGGCCTTCACCGTGCTCTCCCCCATGGCGAGTTCCCGCCCGATCCCGGCGTTGGGCAGACCCCGGGCGAGGGCCCGTACCACCTCCTCCTCACGGCCTGTCAGCACCGACAGCCGTTCCCGGGCGCGGACCGCGTCGGCGGACTCCAGCCCGGCGAACACGTCGATCAGCCGTTTGGTGACCCTGGGTGCGAGCATCGCGCTGCCCTCGGCGACGGTGCGGATCGCGGCGGCCAGATCACGCGGTGAGGTGTCCTTGAGGAGGAACCCGGCGGCGCCGTGGCGCAGCGCCGTGTGCACATGGTCGTCGAGGTCGAAGGTCGTCAGCATGACGACATGCGGCGGATGTGCCGCGCGACGCACCTCCTTGAGCGCGGTCAGCCCGTCCGTCCCGGGCATCCGTACGTCCATCAGCACCACGTCCGGGCGGTGCCCGGCCACCGCGGCCACCGCCCCGCTCCCGTCGGCGGCCTCCCCGACCACCTCGATCCCCTCGGCCGGTCCGAGGATCATGCGCAGCCCGGCGCGTACCAGCGCCTCGTCGTCGACTATCAGGACCCGGATCATCCGTGTGTCTCCGACCGGGGCGGAGGGAGCGGCATCCGCGCGCGGACGACGAATCCGCCGTCCGCGCGGGCGCCCGCGGTGAACTCGCCGTCCAGCAGCTCGACACGCTCGCGCAGCGCGACGAGTCCCATGCCACTGCCCGGCAGTGGCTCGGCAGCGCTGTCGGCGCCGTTGCGGACCGCGATCTCCAGCCCGGTCCCGTGATAGCGGACCAGCACCTCGGTACGGGCCCCTGGGGCGTGCTTGTGCACATTGGTGAGCGCTTCGCGCACCACCCGGTAGGCCGCGTGCCCGACCAGCGGGGGCAACTGCCGCGGGGTGCCCTCGTCGCGCCGGGTGACCATGATCCCGGCGGCCCTCGACTCGTCGAGGAGTCGTGCGAGGTCCACCAGCGTCGGCGGCGGCCCGACCGCGGGCTCCTCGCCGTCCGAGCTCCGCAGCACCCCGAGCACGTCCCGGAGCTGGGCCAGTGCCTCACGGCCCGTGGTCCGGATGAGTTCCGCGCCGTCCGCCGTCGCCCGGTCCTTCGCGTTGACCTCCAGCGCCCCGGCGTGCAGCACCATCAGCGAGACCCGGTGGGCGACCACGTCGTGCATGTCCCGGGCGATCCGCGTGCGTTCGCGCACCCGGGCCCGCGCGGCGCGGGCCGCCTGCTCGCGCTCCAGCTGCGCGGCGCGTTCCCGCAGCCCCTCGACCACGTCCCGGCGGGCCAGGTTCCACAGCCCGAGTGCGAAGGGCAGCCCCACGAACAGGGCGGCCCCACCCAGCGCGGGCAGCAGATCCTCCCAGCTGACCTCCGCCCTCGCGAACGCGAGCCCGGCCGCCGTCGGCAGCAGGACGAGGACGACCGCCCCCGCCACGTACGCGATCCTGCGCGCGGGCTCCCGCACCGTGGCGGCCACGAGGTACGAGGCCGCGCACAGCGTCGTCCAGACCGACGCCACTACCCAGCCCGCGCACCCCACGACCACCAGCGGCGTCACCGGCGCCGAGCGAAGCCTGGGCAGCGCCAGGACCGAGAGCGCCGAACCCGCCCCGACCGCTCCGGCCAGCACAAGCCCCCACGGGGTGGACATCCCCGGCCCCGCCCCGAGGACCGGACCGCCCTGGGCCGGGACGAACGCCCCGCCCATGAGCAGCACCGCCGACGGCCAAGGGCCGCAGCGGCCGAACCGCCCCCGTGAGCGCCCCCGGAGCGGGGTGCCCGGTCGGGGGCCGGCGGCGGTGCTGGATCGACTGGTCACCCGCCGAGCCTAAGGGCGTCGCGCGGCACAGGTCGTCCGCCGGAAGTCGCTCCCCACCCCCCACGCAAGGAGGAGACCGGCCCGCGCCCAAGTGCGGTCCCGCCATGGACTTCCCGCCGATGCGGCGGCCCGGTCCGCCCTTCCACACTCGCTGCCATGACACGGACGACAGCCACCGCGCACGACCCACGGACGGCGGTGACCACCGGTGCGTAGCCATCGACACCCGCCCCTGGCAACGCCTTTGAGCGGCCCGCTCCCGGCGGACCGGCGCCACGACGGGACGGCGACATGATCACCCTGCACGGACTCACCAAGACCTACGGCACGGTCCACGCCGTGCACGAACTGACCCTCGACGTCCACCCCGGCCGGGTGACCGGCTTCCTCGGCCCCAACGGCGCCGGGAAGTCGACCACCATGCGGATGATCCTCGGCCTCGACCGCCCGACCGCGGGCCGCGCCCTGGTCGCGGGACGCCGCTACGAGGATCTGCGCCGCCCCCTGCGCGAGGTCGGCGCCCTCCTGGACGCCAAGGCAATGCACCCGGGACGGACCGCCGCCAACCATCTGCTGGCCATGGCCCGCAGCAACGGCATCCCCCGGCGGCGGGTGGACGAGGTGCTCGACGCGGTCGGACTGACGGCCGTCGCGGGACGGCGGGTCGGGCTGTTCTCCCTCGGGATGGGCCAGCGGCTGGGGGTCGCCGGGGCCCTGCTCGGCGACCCCGGAGTGCTGATCTTCGACGAACCCGTGAACGGCCTCGACCCCGACGGGGTGCGCTGGATACGCCGCACCTCCCGGTCCCTCGCCGACGAGGGCCGCACCGTTTTCCTCTCCAGCCATCTGATGAGCGAACTCCAGCAGACCGCCGACCAGGTCGTCGTCATCGGCCGGGGACGGCTGATCGCCGACACCCCGGTCCCGGAGCTGATCGGACGCAGCGCGCTGGGCACCGTCCGGGTCCGGGTCCCCGACGCGCGGGGCCGGGCGGATCTGGTGCCGATGATCACCACGGCGGGTTTCGCCGTGGAGAGCGCCGACGGCGACACGCTCGTGGTGCACGGCGCCACGGCCGGGCAGATAGGTGACCTCGCCCATCGGAGCGGGACCCGGCTGCACGAACTGCGCCTCCAGGAGCCCTCGCTCGAAGAGGCCTACATGGAACTGACCTCCGGCAGTGTCGAGTACGGCACCGCCCGGAACGCGGACGGGACTGATCGATGACACCCGAGCACGACACGACGACCACCACCACGAACGCCCGCAAGGCGGGCCGGCGTACCGGCGGGACCGGGAGCCGCGGCGGGCTGACGGGAGCCGTCGCCGCCGAGTGGACCAAACTTTGGGGTGTGCGCTCCACCTGGGTGTGCCTGGCCGCCACGGCCGCCCTGCTGATCACCTACACGGTGATCGCGGGTGTCTCGGCCCGGTCCGCGCCGGACAGCGGCACCGCGCTGCCGACCGCGCCGCTGGACAATGTCGCCACCGGGGCGGTCTTCATGGGGCAGTTCGCGGTGCTGGCCCTCGCGGCCATGGTCATCGCGACCGAGTACGCGACCGGCGGCATCCGCACCACCCTCCAGTGGGTGCCGATCCGTCACCGCATGCTGCTGTCCAAGAGCCTGGTGCTCTTCCCGGTGCTGTTCGTGACCGGTCTGCTCCTCACCCCGCTCGCGCTGGCCGCGGCCGTCGCCTCGCTCGGCGCCGCCGCGGACCCGGTCACCGCCGGGGCGGTCGTGGGCCGGACCCTGGCGGTCGGCGGTTACCTCGGCGCGGTCGGGGTGATCGTCATCGGCATCGGCACGGCACTGCGCAGTGTCGCGGGCACGGTCACCGTGGGCTTCCTCGTGCTGCTGGTCCTGCCCATGACCCTCCAGACCCTGTCGGTGGAGTTCCTCGCGCGGACGGCCGACTATCTGCCCGGCCCGGCCGGTATGACCCTGATGGGCATCGCCGAGTCCGACGCGTACGGCACCACCGGCGCGGTCGCGCTGCTCTGCTTCTGGGCCCTGGCCGCGAACGCGGTCGGATACGGGGTACTGCGCACCCGCGACGCCTGATCCGCCGCGCGGGCCGTCCCGGGTCCCGCATCCCCCGCGGGGCCCGGGACCTCCCCCGCCGTCGGCCCGGACATACCCTCTGACCACCGACGACCGTGGGTAAGGGTAGCCTTCGCCGCCGCTGTTCGTCTCCCCTCGGCGGGCGTCGGCACAAGCGTTTTCCCTCCAGGGCCCGCCACCTCCCCGCGGCGGCCCGGAAACGTCGTCCGCCCCGCACGGAACGACACCCCGCCGAGCCCCGCCACGTACGACCCGGCACCCCGCCACCTACGACCGGCGCCCCCTCCCCGTACGACCCGAGAGCCGCCGCCGTCCGCGGCCCCGGCCACCGCTCACCCGCCGTACCGCCGCCCCCGGGGACCCGGTGATAGCGTCGTTCGCATGACCCCGGAAGAGCTCGCCGACCTCGCTCATCTGCGCCGTGCCCGGGATCTCATGGACCGCGAGTACGCGCGGCCGCTCGACGTGCCGACGATGGCCCGCCACGCGCTGATGTCGCCGTCGCACTTCTCGCGGCGGTTCCGGGCGGCGTACGGCGAGACCCCGTACAGCTATCTGATGACCCGCCGGATCGAGCGGGCGATGGCGCTGCTGCGCGGCGGTATGAGCGTGACCGACGCGTGCATGGCCGTCGGCTGTACCTCGCTCGGCTCGTTCAGCTCGCGGTTCACCGAGCTGGTGGGGCAGCCGCCGAGCGCGTACCGGGGGCAGGAGCACAGCGCGGTGGCGGCGATGCCCGCCTGCGTCGCGAAACTGCGCACCCGCCCGACGAAGAATCCGCCGAGCAGGATTCGAGAAGCGGGCGACGCCACCGCTGCCTAACGTGGTCGGCATGAACATCGCACTCCAGTACTGCCACATCACCGTGAACGACCCCGACGAGTCGCTCGCCTTCTACCGGGACGCGCTCGGCCTCGAAGCGCGCAACGACGTCGCCTCCGGCGGATTCCGCTGGGTCACCCTCGCCAGCCCGACCCAGCCGGACCTGGAGATCGTGCTCTCGGAACCCCACGCGGGCCGTTCCCAGGCCGACGGCGACGCCATGCAGGCCCTGCTCACCAAGGGTGTCCTGCCGAACATCGTCTTCAGCACCGACGATGTCGACGGGGCCTTCGAGCGGGTCCGGTCATCGGGCGCCGAGGTGCTCCAGGAGCCCATCGACCAGCCCTGGGGCCCGCGCGACTGCGCGTTCCGCGACCCCTCGGGCAACATGGTGCGCATCCAGCAGGCGGCCAAGGCGTAACGGGCCCGGTCCGACGGGCCGCACCGGACCCCGGTGCGGCGGGCCCGGGCGGCGCGGACCGCGTCAGACGCTCTCCCAGGTCGTGGTGTCCCACAGTCCCGAACGGTTCAGGGACGCCGCGCAGTGCCGGTAGACCTCGTCGATCTCGATCAGGACGGCGAGGTCGGGACGCCGGCCGCGCGAGGCCATCGCGTCGAAGAACGGGGCGTCGGTCAGGACCCGGGCCCTGCCGTTGATCCGCAGGACGTCCTGGCTCCCGGGCACGAGGTAGAGCAGACCGGCGTGCGGATTGCCGAGGATGTTGTGGAGGCTGTCGCCCCGCCGGTTGCCCCGGCGCTCCGGCAGCGCCAGGGTCCCGGGGGCCACGACATGGGTGAAGCCGGGCACGTCGCCGCGCGGGGAGACATCGCAGGAGCCGTGTGCGTCGGAGGTGGCCATCAGGCAGAACGCGGAGCGGGCCAGGACATCCAGGTCGTCCGCGTCGAGCCGGGTGTGCACCTTGTCGATGACGATCGGATGCGGTTCGCCCAGGATCTCCCGCAGCTCCGCGGCCGAGCCCACCTCGGTGAACCCGGACCGGCAGTCGCTCCCGTCCGGTGAAGGGGCGCCGACGGGACACGCGGTCCCGCCCGCTCCGGCCGGGACACCGGCCGTCCCGGCGGACGGGGCCGCGTCGTGCTCGTCGGTCATGGCGGCGGTCCTGCTGGGCAAGTCGACTCCCGGTGGTGGGTGTGAGGGGTGCGCGGGCCGCGCGGGTGAGCTGGGTGGCCCCGGTGTCCGTGACCGGGGCGCCGTGGTGTGCGGCGCTCGGACCCCGGCGCCGCGTCAAGCCGTCAGGCCATCAGGCCGTCAAGCCATCAGCCGGAGTTGTCCGCGGGCACCGGCCGATGGCCCTGCGCGGGTGCGGGTACCGGCTGATCGCCCTCCGCCGGACCGGGTACCGGCTGCTTGCCCTCGGCAGGACCGGGTACCGCCCGCTCCCGCTCCGCGCGAGCGGGCACCGGCCCCTCCCGCCCCTCCGGCCTGACGCCGTGCCGTCCGATGGGCAGCATCAGGGGCCGGCCGGAGACCGGGTCCTCGATGATGCGGCTGCGCAGACCGAACACCGCGCGGACGTTCTCCTCCGTCAGCACCTCGTCCGGTGTCCCGGCGGCGTGCAGCCGTCCCCCGGCGAGGGCGACGATGTGGTCCGCGTACCGGGCGGCGAGGTTGAGGTCGTGCAGGACCATCACGACGGTCGTGCCCCGGACGCGGTTCAGATCCGTCAGCAGGTCCAGCACCTCGACCTGGTGGCTCGCGTCGAGGAAGGTGGTGGGCTCGTCCAGCATCAGGATGTCCGTCTGCTGGGCGAGCGCCATCGCGATCCACACCCGCTGGCGCTGCCCGCCGGACAGTTCGTCCACGGAGCGGTCGGCGAGGGCCGTGGTGTCCGTCGCCTCCAGCGCCGCCGCCACGGCCGCGTCGTCCTCGGCGTTCCAGCGCGAGAACACCCGCTGATGCGGATGGCGTCCCCGGCCGACGAGGTCACCGACGGTGATCCCCTCCGGCGCGACCGGCGACTGGGGCAGCAGCCCGAGCGTGCGGGCGAGTGCCTTCGCGGGCAGCCGGTGCACCTCCTTCCCGTCCAGGACGACACGGCCCGCGCGGGGCGCCAGCAGCCGGGACATGGACCGCAGGAGCGTCGATTTGCCGCAGGCGTTCGCACCGACGATCGCCGTGATCCCGCCCGGCGGCACCGGCAGGTCCAGGGACTCCACGACGACGCGGTCGCCGTAGCCGAGGGTGAGCCCCTCGGCCGCCAGGGAGTGGGTCGTGGTCACAGGGAGCCTCCCGCGCGGTTGGTGCGGATGATCAGGTGGACGAGATAGGGAGCGCCGAGCACACCGGTGACGACGCCGACCGGGAAGCGGGTGTCGAAGGCGAACTGACCGGTGAGATCGGCGACCAGCACCAGCAGCGCGCCGACCAGCGCGGCGGGCACCAGCGGCGAACCGCCGGACCCGGTGATCCGCGCCGCGATGGGCCCGGACAGGAACGCGACGAAGGCGATCGGCCCGGCCGCCGCCGTGGCGAACGCGATCAGCCCGACCGCGGCGACGATCACCGTGATCCGGGTGCGTTCGACGCGGACCCCGAGGGCGGCGGCGGTGTCGTCCCCGAGCTGCATCGACGACAGATCGCGCGCCCGCGACAGCAGCACGGGGGCCAGCACCGCCAGCGCCGCGGCGGCGGGCACGGTCTCGTTCCACGTGGTGCCGTTGAGGCTGCCTGTCAGCCAGCGCATCGCCTCCTGGAGATCCCACTCGGCGGCCTGGGAAAGCACATACGCGATCAGGCTGTCGAGCATCGCGGCGATACCGATCCCGATGAGGATCAGCCGGGTGCCCACCACCCCGTCCTTGAAGGCCAGGGTGTAGACGAGCAGCGCCACGGCGAGGGCGGCGGCGATCGCCACGCCCGACACCTGCGAACCCCCGAGGGACAGCGTGACGATCGCGACGGCCGCCGCCGCGCTCGCGCCCGAACTGATGCCGATGACATCGGGGCTGGCGAGCGGATTGCGGAGCATGGTCTGGAAGGTGACACCGGCCAGCCCGAAGCTCAGGCCCGCCACCACGGCGAGCACCGCCCGCGGCAGCCGCAGCCGCCCGACCGTGAACGACGCCCCCGGCACCCGCTCACCGAGCACCACCCGGATCACGTCGTCGAGCGGGTAGTACGTCCGCCCGACCATCAGGGTCACCGTGAACACGGCCACCACGGACCCGGCCAGCACCAGGGTGACCGTGCGACGGCGAACCGCCCGGCGGGCCCGGCCGCGTGCCACGGCCGCGGTGGAGGACGGCGGTGGGGGGAGGACGACGGCGCTCACAGGGCACGCACTTTCTGCCGGCGGACGATCCAGATGAAGAACGGGGCGCCGATCAGCGCCGTCACGATGCCCACATCGACCTCGGCGGGCCGGGCGACCACCCGCCCGGCCACATCGGCCGCCGTGAGCAGTGCCGCGCCCAGCAGCGCGGAGAAGGGCAGCAGCCACCGGTGGTCCACCCCGGCGAGCAGCCGGCAGGCGTGCGGGACGACGAGACCGACGAAGGCGATCGGCCCGGCGACCGCGGTCGCCGCGCCGCACAGCACGACGGCGCCGAGCGCGGCCGTGCCCCGGGCCAGGGCGACCCGCTCGCCGAGGCCCGCCGCGAGTTCCTCACCGAGCGCCAGCGAGTTCAGCGCCTTGGCCGACACCAGACAGATCACGAACCCCACCACGAGGAACGGCAGCACCTGCCCGATACGGTCGAAGGAGGCGCCGCCCACCCCGCCGATCTGCCAGAGCCGGAAGCTCCCGGCGATGTCGTTGCGCGGCAGCACCACGGCGGTCACCAGCGAGGCGAACGCGGCCGAGGTCGCCGCCCCGGAGAGCGCCAGTTTCAGGGGTGTGGCGCCGCCCCTGCCCAGCGAACCGACGCCGTACACGAATGCGGCCGACAGCGCGGCCCCCGCCATCGCGACCCAGATGTACCCGACGGGGGAGGAGAGCCCGAAGAACGCGACCGCCGTGACCACGGCGAGCGACGCGCCCATGTTGACGCCCAGGATGCCCGGATCGGCCAGCGGATTGCGCGTCACCCCCTGCATCACGGCGCCCGCGAGACCCAGCGCCGCCCCGATCAGCACGGCGAGCACCGTGCGGGGTATCCGCTTGACGGCGGCGGCCTGCTCCAGGGTCGTGTCCGAACCGCCGAGCGCGGCCCAGACGTCGGACCAGCCGACGGCCCGGGAACCGAACGCGACGGAGGCCACCATCAGCGCGGCCAGCACGACGACCGCCGCGAGGAGCCACAGCGGCCGGGCACGCACCGGACGCCGCACCACGGCGGCGTCCGGTGTCCGACGGGCGGGGACGGTCGTCACTTGACCTTGTCCGCGGCCTTGGCGAGCGCGGCCACGTAGTCCTCCAGCACCCACGAGATCGACAGCGGCGTCGGGTTGGCCGCCGTCGCCAGCGGCGAGCTGCCGGGCAGCAGATACATCGAGCCGCGCTCGACCGCGGGGATCTTCGACAGCAGCGGGTCCTCGCGCAGCGTCTTCGTCAGCGCGCCCTTGCCGTCGCCGTAGCCGGTGATGATGTCGACGTCGTCGAACACGTCGACCTGCTCGGCGCTGCGCGTCAGCGCGAACTTGTCCGTGCCCTTCGACGCCTTGGCGACGCTGCCGGGGATCCTCAGCCCGAGGTCCTCGAAGAACAGCGTCCGGGTGTCGTGCGCGGTGTAGTAGCCGATCTTGCTGACGTCACCGGGGTCGACATGGGTCATGAACATCGCCGACTTGCCCTTGAGCTGCGGGTACTTGGCGACGGTCCGGCTGATGTCGCCCTCCAGCTCCCCGATCAGCTTCTCGCCCTCGTCGGCGAGCCCGATGGCCTTGCTGTTGCTCCGTACGATCTCCCGCCACGGGGTCGCCCACGGGGCGTCCGGGTACGCCACCACGGGGGCTATCTCGCTGAGGGTGGCGTAGTCCTGCTTCGTCAGACCGGAATAGGAGGCGAGGATGACGTCCGGGTCGGTGTCCGCGACGGCTTCGAAGTCGATGCCGTCGTTCTCGTCGAACAGGACGGGGGTCTTGGCGCCCAGCTCGTCCAGCTTCTTCTCCACCCAGGGCAGCACCCCGTCGCCGTCGTCGTCACCGAAGTCCGCCGAGGCCATGCCGACCGGGACGACGCCGAGGGCCAGCGGCACCTCGTGGTTGGCCCAGTTCACCGTGGCGACGCGCTTCGGCTTCTCCTTGAGGGTGGCCTTGCCCAGCGCGTGCTCGACCGTGAGCGGGAACGTGCCGGAGGACTTCCCGGACGGCTCGGCGGACGAAGAGGAATCCTTCTCCGCGCCGTCCTCGCCGTCGCCCCCGGCATCGGTGGGACCGCCGCAGGCCGCGAGGGTCAGAAGTGCGGCGGCCGTGCTGAACAGCCGCAGACGGTATGAACGCATGATGGTGAGAACCCCACTGTCCGGATGCCAGGTGCCGGTCCTCGCACGTACTGGGTCCCGGGATGCCGTCGTGGAGTGTGTGCACCGAACTGAACGCAAGCACTTAGGTAAGGCTTGCCTTTGAACTGTAGGAGAACGCCGCGCGGTGTCGCAACCAGCCCTTTTGGACAGCCGATGTAGCGATCGGGACGCCCGCCCGCGCGTACGGGGGCGAGGGACCCGCCCCTGGTCGGGGAACGCTCCTCAGAGCACCCGGAACGTGCCCGGGGTGAGCCCGGTCGTCCGCCGGAACGCCGCCCCGAAGGCGCTCGCCGACCGGTACCCGACCTCTTCGGCCACCGCCTCCACGTCCCAGCCCCGGCTCAGCAGGGCGACGGCGTGCTGGGCCCGGACCGAGGCGATCCAGCGCGCGAAGCTGGTCCCCGTCTCCGCGTTGAACGCACGGCTGATGGTCCGGCCGCTCACCCCCAGCTCCGTTGCCCAGTCCGCGAGGGTGCGCCGGTCGCCCGGATCTGCCCGCAGCGCCGCGGCGATCGGCCGCAGCAGCGCCGACGCGGGCGCCTGGACCAGCAGTTCGCGCGGCGACGGTTCGAGCACGTCGAGCACCATCGCCTCGGTGGTCGCCCGTGAGGCGGCGGAGAGCCCGGGAGCGCCGAGCCGCTCCAGCAGCAGCCGCAGCAGCGGGGTGATCTCCACGGCCACCGGTGCCGGGGAGATGGACGGTGTGGTGTGGAACCCGAAGAAGCTCGCCCGGAACCAGGTCCCCGCCACCGCCGAACCCGAGTGCAGGGTGCCCGCCGGCATCCACAGACCGAGCGCGGGAGTGATCGTCCAGACCCGCGCCCCGACCACCGCGGTCGACGCGCCGCGCCCGTTCCACAGCAGCTCGTGGAACGGATGGGAGTGCTCGCCCCAGGTGGTGTCGTGCGCGACGACCTCGTCGTACGACTGGACGGCGAACGGCATCACCACCGCCCCCGCGGCGACCACCGGCAGCGACCGCGTCTCCCGCCCCGCCACCGGTACGACCCCGTCGGCTCCGGCACCCGCACGCGGCCCGGCACCCGCACGCGGCCCGGGAGCCGCCGGGTCCGGCGAGCGGACCGCGTCGGCGGCCGGACAGGGCGTGGCCTCAGGACGGGGGAGCGGCATCCCCACACCCTAGGACGGCTCCCGCCCCGGCCGGACGGCGGCCCGCGGCCCGGACGGCGGCCCGCGGCCCGGACGACGGCCCGCGGCCCGGTCACGTGACCCGCCACCCCGGAACGACCCGGACCGGAAGGCATGGCCGAGGGGGAGCGGGGCAGGCGGGGCGGAACGGAGAACGGCCGTTCGGGACCGGTCCCGCCCGCAGGGGCCGGGACGCCGTACATATCGGCACGGCGGTGCCCGTCGGCCGGGCCACAGGAAGGTGACCCACGCATGAGCGACCAGGAACGGACGAGCGACCGGGAAGAGCCGAGCGACCGGGCGGAGGGCGACAAGCCGAAGGTGCCGCTGCCCCGCGACCCCGAGGACCAGCAGGCGGACGGCGACCACGACGACGACCCGCTGGCGATCATCGCCCCCGACGGACCGGAGCAGGACGAGGAACCCCCCGGCACCGACGCAACCGGCCCGGAACCCGAGGACGACCCCCGGGACGGCCGCGTCCACCCCGAGCACCCCGTTCCCGACGAACCGACGGGCTGACCCGCCGGACCGCCGCCCGCGCCCGGCGGGCGGCACAGCGCCGGACGCTACGGCCGCACACCGTCCGTCCGGCCGTCCGTCCGGCGCCGGGCGGAGTCCTCCGCCGCCGGTCCCGGGGCGGCCCCGGAGGACGCCGATGACGGCGGCCCGGCGGAGGCCGCACCGCTCGCTCTCCTGTGCAGGTCCTCCAGCGCGTCCAGAACAGTCGTGCGCCGGTACCAGGACAGCCACCGGCCCACCGCCGTACCCGTCTCCCGCAAGGCACCGATGCGCGCCGCGCTGAAATCGTTCAGCGGACGCTCGTGATGGGAGGAGATCATGCCCAGCGGGACCCCATGGGGGTCGACCAGCGGGACGCTGTGACAGGCGCGGCTCCCGGCCCGCAGGATGACCCGCCGCGATTCCTCGTCGAACAGGTCCGCGGTGCTCACATCGCGGACGGTGACCTGCCGCCGCTGCTCCGCCGCGTACCCGCAGGACGTCGCCGAGCTCGGACTGCCGACGAAGGCGAAGAAGTCGGTGAACTGGCGGTCCAGACCGGTGTGCCTCTCCAGTCTGAGGACGCCGTTCCCGGCCGCCAGCTGGACATTGCCCATGTCCGTCTCCGTGACGTCCAGGACCCGCCGCATCGCGGCCTTCAGCACCTCGGGCAGCCGCACGGGACGATCCTGGTCGATCCCCAGCAGCGGCAGAGGCGGCGGGGCGCTCCGGCCCCGGCCGGGGAACCACAGATCCGCCCCGGGACCGGGGCCGGGCACGCGCACCACCGCGTCGGCGAGGGTATGCATCTTGATGTTGAGGCGCTGCGAGGTCTCGCGCAGCAGGTCGAACGCCGTCTGCGCGGAGGCGAGACGGTAACGCTCCAGCAGGACGTCCTGCGCCGCCGATATCGCGTCGCGGGCCAGCAGCCGATTCCGTGACCCGGCGTCCGACTCTGCGGGCTGAACGGTCCCGTCCCGCTGATCCCGCTGTTCATCCGCGGGAACAGCGGCAACACCGGGAACAGCGGCAACTGCGGGTACACCGGGTACACCGGGAACAGCGGGGTGATTGTGCGGGCTCTCCCGCATTTCCATATGCATAGCTCGGTCGCTCCACGGGACGCAAGACAACTCTTCATCGCGGCCGGAGGCCAGTGCGCAGCCTGCCACGGTAATCCCCCGTTTCCCAAGCATGGGCCGGAACGCCCCGACCCAAACGCGCGCGGAGCAGGCCGAGATGCGTGCGAGGGCGTCCGCGGGGTCGCCGGGCACCCGCGGGAGGATGGGTTTGCCGGGGTGGGACCCGGGCAGATTCGGAACACGTGCTTCGGAAAGCAGGCACACCTGCGGGGCCGGACCGGACGGTCCGCCCGGTGAACGGACGAGCCCTCGTACCGCGACAGGCGCTCCCCTTCACCCTGCCCCCGTTACGTGACCCTGTTCTGCCTGGAGCCGGCCCCATGAGAACTCCCCGCGCCGCGCTGTGCACCCGTCCCCGCCGCACCCGGGCGGACGCGTGATCCGGCGCCCGGTCTTCGCGCACCGGACGACATTCGCCCCGGGGCGGACGGCGGACGCGCAATGGGCCACCATCCGTCTGTCGGGAGAACTGGACCTCGAATCGGGTGCGGAGTTCGACACCGTGGTCGAGCTCAACCTGGCCTGCCGTCCGGCGGGTATCCGGGTCGACCTGACCGCCCTGCGGTTCATGGACTGTGCCGGGCTGCGGCACCTGGAGAGCGCGGCCGAAGCGGCGGCCCGGGCCGGCGTGCCCTTCTCCTTCTGCGGTACCCGACAGCCCCTCATCGACCGGCTCATGCGGCTGACGGGCTCCCCCCTGCTGTCCGCCACCGGAGGAGGCGACTGCGGCATCCGCGGGGGCCCGGCCCCGGCCGGGGCCCGGCTGAGCGAGGTGCTGCACGGCTACTGGGAACGCGTCCTGAGGATGTCCATGCTCACGGTCGCCGGTGGCACCATCCTCAGTTCGCTCCTCGTGGCCGCCCTGGTCCAGGCCGACTGAAGGACGGCCGCCGGAGCAGGCCGACCGGAGGACGGCGCAGGACGGCGCACCCCCGGGAGGCGCGCGCCCGTACGGCACACGCCTGAGGGCCCGGCCGCGCCCCCGGGGGAAGGGGCGGGCCGGGCCCTCAGGACCGGGCGGGGACGCGGTGTTCACCGGTGTCCCCGCCGGGGTCAGGCGGTCAGGCGGTGCCGCGCCAGGCGCCGGTCTCGGTGCCGCGCGCCTCGATGAACTCCTTGAAGTTCTTCAGATCGCCCTTGGCCTGGCGGCGGACGAAGCCGAGCTTGTCGCCGACGGTGTCGGTGATGCCCTGCGGATCGTGGTCGAGCTGGAGCATGACCTTGGTCCGGGTGTCGTCGAGCCGGTGGAAGGTGACCACCCCGGCCTGACGGATCTCACCCGCCACCGTGGTCCAGGCGACCCGCTCGTCGGGCCGCTGCTCGGTGATCTCCGCGTCGAACTCCCGGCTCACCCCGTCCACCTTGGTGACCCAGTGCGTCAGCGTGGACGTGAGCTGCTCGATCCGTTCCACCGCGTCCATGAACCGCGGGAACTCCTCGAACTGCGTCCACTGGTTGTAGGCCGTGCTCACCGGGACGGCGACCTCGACGGATTCCTCGATCTTCGACATCATCGCTCCCTTTACGTCGTCGTTCCGAACGTGTGACAGACGATCGGGTACCCGGCCGATCGCCTCCCACACCCCGGCCGGCGCCGCCGGGTCAGGGAACCCGTCCCGCGACGATCTGGGGCACCGCCGTCAGGCCGGGACCCCTCGACCACGCGAGAGCCGTAGCCCACGAGAGCCGTAGCCCACGAGCCGCGATGACCACGAGCCGCCCCCCCCAGCCGCTGCCGCCGCCCCGGTCGCCGCCGCTACGAGCGGCTGCCCGCGGTCGGCCTGCTGAACGGGGTTCCGGCCTCGGCCATGGCGGCGTTGACGGCCCGGTGCGCCTCGCCGCCGATGCGCTCCGCCTCCGCCGCGCTCTCGGCGCACACGATGATGCCCAGCGAAGGCCGGTGCCGGGCCAGCGCGCGGACGGTCGTCGGATAGGCGCGGACGCCCTTCGCCCACAGTTCCTCGAACACCGGGCGGATGTGTTCCGTGTACGAGGCGATACCGGTGAGCCGCAGGGGCAGGGCGTCATGGCTGTAGACGGCCGGGCTGTCGTCGGCCCAGCGCTCCGCGAGCGCGATCCCGTGCATGGCACCCGTACGACGGGCGTTGATCTCGGTGACGTAGAGCTCTCCGTCGGCACCGAGCAGGCAGTCGAGCGAGAACCAGCCCCGGTACCCGAGGGACCGGACGAACGCGTGGACGGTGGTGCTCAGCTCGGCGAGCCGTTTCTCCAGAGCGGGTTCGAGGACACCGGGGCCGAGGGTCAGACTGCGGTACCGCAGTCCGTCGACGCCGAGCATGCTGTACTCCAGCCGCGGCTCCTCGTCGTCATCGACGAGGATGTCCACCGCCGGACAGTCGGCCGCGTGCTCGACGTAGTCCTGCACGGTCAGCGGGAAGGTACCGAAGAAGGGTTCGCGCCTCATCGTCTCCCAGAAGCGGGCCATCCCGTCGCCCTCGCTCCGCGCGAGGGCGGAACCGTAGCCGCCGACGCCGTACATGCTCTTCACCACGGCCCTCCCGCCGCCGCCCGCGATCGCCGTGACCGCGCCCTTGAGCTGGTCCCAACTGGCGACCGAGATACCCCGCGGCACCCGGAACCCCGGGATGTGCGTGGCGAGATCGGTGCAGCTCAGCTTGGATTCCAGGTACTCGCACGACCAGTAGTGCCGGGATTCTGCGATGTCCAGCAGGACTTCCCGCCCCTGGCTGCGGAGCACCGAGGCCAGCGCGTACAGCTCGGGTGCCGCCCCCCACGACACGAACCGCACCACGCGCGCTCCGCTGGTCGCCTCGTACAGCGCGGCGAGTGCCCGGTCGTCCTCCAGGAGGTCGTGGACCAGCCGTCCGGTGGTCGGCGCCGGTGAGACGACCGGGGGAACGGAGCCGCCGAGACCGGCGTGGACATCGGCGAGCCACTCCGGCGAGTAGCCGGCCGGGAGCACGAGCACACGGTTCTCGTCGCTCCAGAAGACGCACTGGTCGGCGAGGTTCGTACCGTGCTCCAGGAGGTCGCGTTCCACCCCCGGGTCGAGATCCAGGAGCGGGCGTTTCAGATTGAACTCGACGATGTTCGGGATGACCAGGTCAATGGTCTCGGGCATGCTCTTCCGCCTTCCCAGACGTACTGCGCGAGAGGGGTACGAGGACCGGGGGCCGGCCGAGGGGCGGCAGCGCCTGTTCCAGGGTCCTGGCGAGCGCGAGCGTGGTGCGGTCACCGAGATACGGCCCGGCGACCGCCACACCGACCGGCAGTCCGCGGCCGGTCCGCCCGGCGGGGACCACCGTCGAGGGCAGATGGCACACACCGGTCAGCCCGGCCCAGACGATCTGGTCCCAGTAGGGACGGCGACCGCCGTTCACCAGGATGTCCCGTTCGGCGAAGGGACGGTGGTCGTGCGGCTGCGCCGCGGTCGGGGCCACCGGAAGCAGGATCGCGTCGTACTCCTCGAAGAACCGCCCCCAGCGGAGCTGCATCCTGGCCCGGGCGGCATCGGCGTCCGCCCAGGCCCGATGGGTCTGCCCGACGTGCTCGGCACCGAGATCCGCGCCCGGGACCCCTTCGCCGCGGACGATCCCCTCGGCGTCGCGCACCGAGTAACGGCCGAACGCGACCGGCGCGAGCAGCGCGCGGAAGACCCGGTCGCTCGCGTCCAGCCGGATGCCCTTCGGGGTGGCCCGCTCCACCACGGCACCCGTGTCGGCCAACCGGTCCGCCACGTCTTCGAGCACCCGGCGGACCTCCGCGTCCACCGGGCAGTACGGGTCGTCGAACCAGACCGCCACCCTCCTGACCGGGCGGGCCGGCGGCAGTTCGAGCCGCCAGGCGGGCGCGTCATGGGAGTCGGGCCCCGCGACGGCGTCGAACACGGCGCTCAGATCGTCCGCGGTACGGGCGAGCGGACCCACGACGGTCAGATCGGGGACCGTATGGGCGAACGGCAGCGGCGGGACATGCCCGTACGTCGGCACCGTACGGAAACTCGGTTTGTGCCCGAAGACACCGCAGTGCGACGCGGGAACACGGATCGAACCGGCGACGTCGGAGCCCAGCTCGACCGGGGTGAACCCGGCGGCGACCGCCCCCGCCGACCCCCCTGAGGAACCTCCCGTGGAGAAGCCGGTCCCCCATGGGTTGCGCGCCGTGCCGAACAGCTCGTTGTACGCCTGCACATCGCCGGAGAACTCTGGCAGATTCGTCTTGCCGAAGACGACACATCCCGCCCGGCGCAGCGCCGCCACCGCGTCGGCGTCACGGACGGGCACATGGCCGGACAACGCGGCGGCGCCGCCGGTGGTACGCAGACCGGCGGTCGCGAAGCAGTCCTTGACCGTCATGGGGACACCGTGCAGGGGCGGCAGCAGATCACCGCGCGCGGTCGCCGCGTCCGCCTCCTTCGCGTCGGACATCGCCTGCTCGCTCAGGGTCACGACCAGCCCCAGCCCGGGGTTGTGCCGTTCGACCGCGGCGAGGAGCGCCGCAAGGTACTCCCGCGCCGAGACCTCCCGCGCGGCGATCGCCTTGGCGGCTCTGACCGCCGGCCACCAGCACAGCTCCTCGTCCACGCCCAACGCGCCACCACCTCTTGTCGTCGGGGCCCCGCCCCCGGGCCCTGGGACCGGCCGGTCCGCCCCCGACGGCTCCCGAGGGGGAGCCGGCCGGCTCCCGCTACGCATGGAGACGAGGTGAGCGCCAGGTGCCGTCCGCCACGGCCGCCCCGGCGACCGCGGCGCAGTCCGCGAGCGACATCTCGTCCGCGACGAGGGACACGAGCAGCCGTTCGACGGCATGGAGGAAGGCCCGTACGTCGTCCGGGGACAGCACCTGGGGCTGCGCGCCGAGGACGAGCCGGACGCGGTCGGGCACGTCGTCGTGGACCACCAGGAAGAACCGCTCCGCCTCGTGGAGGTCGTCGTCCTCGATCGTGCTCAAGGCCATGGCCGCACGGATCTCCGCCGGTGTCGCGGGACTCGCCCCCGGCCGGTCCTCCCGGACGGCCCGTGCGTCGTTGAAGCAGCACGACAGATCGATGTGCTCGCCGCGTGCGCGCTCGTGCCCCTGGACGACACGCTCGGCCTGGTCGGGGTCGTACAGACCGTTGGCGTACGCCCGCATCGCCGCGACACGCGCCGAGCGAACCACATCGGCGACGGTCTCCCCGCTCAGGTCGACGGTCACGGGCACCTCCTGATGCAGATTGGACACCGTGCCGCGCAGTACTCCCTCGGTGCGGTTGGCCGCGAGGAGCCGCAGCCCGCACCGCCGAAGACCGCCGCGCCGCCCCAGGAGCACCGACACCACGGCGAGCAGCACCGCCGAGCTGCCGGCCCGGTAGCGCTCGGCGAGCACCGGCAGCGCCAGCGCGACCGCCCGTGACTCCAGGACAGCGCTGTGGAAGGGCGGCAGAGCGGATTCCGGCACCGTGGCCGCACCGGGGAACATCGTCGCGGGCATCCCCGCCAGCTGTTCGTCCCAGTAGCGACCGGCACGTGCCAGCAGACGCAGGCCCCGCTCGGAGCCCTCGAACGCCGCCTGTTCCAGGGGCTGCCGGAACTCGGGCGGCGGATCGGCGGCGCGGCCCTCCGCGCGGGCGGCCGACAGCCGTGCGATCTCCGCTTCGAAAACCCGCAGCCCCATCAGGTCCGCCGCCATATGGGAAACACAGAGGGCGACCTGGACCGGTTCGCCGTCCCGGCACACGATCGCGGCCCGGAACGGCAGATCCACGGCGTGGTCGAACGCGACGCGACGGGTGTCCTCGCCCCACGCGTCGATGACACGCCACACATCCGTCTCGTCGGCGGCCTTCAGGGTCCCGACCGTGAAGGACCCCGACCGGATCACCCGCTGGCGCAGCCCGCCGTCCCCGCCGACCTGGTAGACCGTACGCAACGACTCATGGCGGCCGACCAGTTCGCCCAGCACCTCGCGCACATCGGACAGCGTGCCGCCGGGCGGCAGAGCGGCCCAGTGGATCTGGTTGTAGAACGCGGAGTCCGGCATCCGCTGCTGGATCAGATTCCACATATGCCGTTGCGCGCATGTCGCCGGACCGGCGGCGAACCGCCCGCCGGTGAAGGCCACTTCACACTGGATCGTTTCAGCCACGGCCGTCCCCTAGTAACTCGAATGCACACCGGGCGTGAGCAGGTGTGTCTCCGATCCGTGCAAGGCCGGCGAGAAGACGCACATCAGCGTCATACCGTGCTGCGAGCGCAGCACATGCGGTTCACCGACACCGGGGGCGTACAGCGTTCCGGGCTTTATCTCGAAAACGCCGTCCTCCGTCTCCACGGAACCGGATCCGCTCACGCAATAGCAGACCTCTTGGTGGTTGTCGTACCGCAGATACGACTCGCTGCCGGGCTGTACATATGTCTCGGTCAGGCTGAACCCCAAATTATCCGCCTGAACGAGAAGTCGTCTGCTCGTCCCGTTACCCCAGTCCACGTCGCATTCGCTTCCCACGACTTCTTCAACCGAGCGCACCAGCAAGGTTCACCTGCCCAGGATTTGGATTTTCTGCGAGGGTCGGCGTCGAGTCTATGGAATGCGGTACGAGTAAATCCACGGACTCTACGGGCATGGCCACCTGGCTAGGCCTGCCGGGGCGGCCGTTTGAGCCTTCCCCCAACCGGGTCCCGCCTCTGAGGCTTGATCCCGCCGCGATGCCGATGGCGGCACAGGGAGGCTCTCGTGCGAGCGATCATCCTGACCGGAGGGAAGGGGACACGCCTCCGGCCATACACCGAAAACCGGCCCAAAGGTCTGCTCCAGCTGAGTCGGTACTCCATCCTCGAAGTCATCATCCGCAGGCTCCGAGGCGCCGGATTCAGCCATATCACCTTGTGTGTCTCCCACTTGGCGGACCAGATCAGGGCCGAGTTCGGCGACGGGGCGACGCTCGGCGTCCGCATCGACTACAGCACCGACCCGCGGCCCCTGGGGACCGCGGCGCCACTGGCCCAGGTCGCGGACTTCAACGAGCCGGCGCTGGTCATGAACGGCGACGTCCTGACCGCGCTCGACTTCGCCGAGCTCTACCGGGTGCACAAGGACAGCGGGGGAGTGCTGACCGTCGCGTCGTTCCGCCGCCCCATGCCGATAGGTTTCGGCGTCCTCGACATCCGGGGCGACCAGGTGGCCGGGATATGGGAGAAGCCGACGCTGCATCTCGATATCTCCGCGGGAATCTATGTGGCCGATCCGGCCGTACTCGAAGCGATTACCCCGGGGAAAGTCGTCGACATGCCCGACCTGGTGGGATCGATGATGGAAAGCGGCCGCCGGGTCCACGCCTATTCCTTCAGCGACCGATGGCATGACATCGGAACGCCCGAAAGGTACGAAGAGGCGCAACGCTGCTTCGCGGAGAACCCGGACCTGTATCTGCGCAACACCAGGACCCCGGACCGGAGCACACCCGAGGACCGTCCCGAAGGGGCGAGGCCACCGGAGCTCCGCCTGTACCCCAGCGACACATCGAGAGAGGCGAACGGGTCTGTGACGAACGACGATCCCGCGACGAACGACGTGCCTTCGCAGATCGCCCAGGACATGGGAACGGTTCTGGAGTGCCGGCCCCTGGGCCCCGCGGACGACTTCTTCCTCCTCGGCGGTGACTCGCTGCGTGCCGTCGAGCTGATCGCGCGGCTCACCGAGCGCTTCGAACCCGACGACGCCGTGGCGGCCGACCGGCTCCACGCCGAGCTGCTGCTCGCGGTCTTCGACGACGCCAGCCCGGACGCCCTGGCCGATGTCGTCCGGTCGCATCACGCGGCAAGCCGGTCGGGCCGATGACCCACGGCGAGTCACCCCGTCCGGCCGGGGGTTCCTCCGCGGCCCCCACCCTGACCGGCTGTCTGCGCGCCGGGGCCGAACGCGCCCCGGACGCGGTGGCCATCAGCACCCGGGGCAGCGCCGCTTGGCAGGACATGACCTTCGCGGAACTCCACGATGCCGCCCTGACCGCGGCGGCGAACGCGACCGCCTGGGAACGCCCGGCGGGACCGGTGGTCGTCCTGGTGGACAACACGCCGACCTGCGTCGCGACCATGCTGGGGCTGTTCCTCGCCGGGGCCGACACCCTGCTCGTGGAACGCGAGAACTCGCACCTGATGGAGGCCCGCTCGGTCATCCACCGGCTGCCGCCGGCGGGTCTCGTCGGCCCGTCCGACATCTCGCCCGTTCCCGGTCTCGCGCACCGCACGTTCGACGAGCTGGTGAGCGTCCCCGCCCCGTCGGGCACCGTGGTGCGACGGGAGGACCCCGCGACCGCGGTCCTTCAGCTCACCTCCGGCAGCACGGGAGAACCCCGCATCACCCGGCAGACACTCGGCAACACGCTCACCGGCGGTGCCCTGTACCGGGACATCCACCGGATCACCGCCGCCGACACGGTGCTGGCCATGGTGCCGCTGGCGCATTCCTTCGGCCTGGTGGGCGCGTTGGCGACGGCGCTGGTCTCCGGCGCCGGACTGCGGACCATGACCCGGTTCCGGCCCGGTGTGGTGCTGGAGGCCCTCGACGCGGGCAGCACGGTACTCCTGGGCACACCGCTGGTGTATCAGCTGATGACCCCCGTGCTGCCACGGACCGGACCGCGCGGGAAGGTACGGGTCGCCCTGTCCTCCGGCGGCCCCTTGACGAGCGACTCGGCGAAGGCCGCCGCCGCCCGGCTCGGAGTCCCCGTGCACCAGGTGTACGGCAGCACGGAGACCGGCCTGATCGCCTGCCGGCACGACCGCGACGAACCGTGGCCGGAGGACAGCGCCGGGGTCATGGCCCCGGGCGTCGACTGGCGGGTGCGGACCGGCTGCTCCCGCACGGCCGCCCACGGACGCGGCCATCTGCTGGTGCGCACCTCGACGATGTTCGAGGGCTACGAGGACGGCGGCGGCCCACCGTCGATGGAGGACGGCTACCTGGCCTGCGGAGACCTCACCGAGGTGGACGAGGACGGTCATGTCTTCGTCGTCGGACGCAAGGACGCGTTCGTGAACGTCGGCGGGCGCAAGGTCAGTCCACGGCGGGTCGAGAACGTGGTCGCCGAACATCCCGGGGTCAGCGAGGTGCTGGTGTTCGGAGCACCCAGCCGGACCGGGGAGGAGGAGGTCCACGCGGCCCTGGTGCTCCGTCCGGACAACGACGCCGCGGATGTCCTCACCTTCTGCCGGGCCCGCCTGATGCCCTACGAGGTGCCGCACCGGGTGCACGTCCTCACCGCGCTGCCACGCACCGGCATGGGCAAGATCGACCGGCACCGGCTCCGGGAGACCGTGACGGCCGGCAAGGGGACGGCCACCGGCTGACCACGACGGTCGTCGGCCGGCACTCCTCCGGCCGACGACCCGCCGGAGGACACCCGGGACAACGGCCGGGGCCGCCCGCCCACGGGCGTTGCTCACGGGCGTTGTTCACGACGCGGGCCATATACGAAACCGCGCGCGCCGGGGAGAGCGGATATCGAGCGCCTGGAATCATCGGTGGCCGCCCACATGCGGATGACCGGCGGAACCGCATTCATCCGGCCGCCTGTCGCCGATCTCTTTGCCATGGGCAATACCCTTGCCGCGTGCACGGGAGCTCACGTAAGGAGTTCGGGCGAGATCTGCGTGTTCCCGATGGGTCACCGAGGAATCGGAATCCCGGGCCCGTGGAGCAAGCATGGGCGTCGGTACCGACCCGACGTCTTTTTCACGGGTGACGCGAGAGTGATTCGTTGACGAATTTCCGCGTGCCGAATCCGCTGCGCCATGGCGGCGAGGTGTGTCAACGCCCGCGGGCGACATCCGACGACGCCGCGTGCGAGCGTGCCCGGGGAGCGATGTCCGCGACCTCAGGACCACCCCGAAGCGCCGGGCGTCGGGCCCGGGAGGAGTCGCCCCCTTGCGGGGGCTGTCTTGTTTCCGCTGGTCGATGCCTTGCCAAGGCAGCCCAGCCCGGCGGCCCTCACCACGAGCCGCCCGGTGTTCGCGCCGCCTTCGAGCCTCCCGTACGCCCCGGATCGTGCGACCCGGGAAGCGGGTCCGGGAAGCGGACCCTGGTGGAGCGCGACGCCAGGAATTCACCGGCAAGAGGCGCTGGTCCGAGCGCCGGGGGCCCGGCGGGCGGGCCGAAGGCGGATGGGGGGTGTTGTTTCAGTTTCGAAATCTGTAGTTTGCGAGTGAGGCCGAAACGCGGACGCGGTGTTCGGAGGACGATTTGACGGTGGGCACGGCGCAACGGAGCGCCGATGGGCGTTTCGTGAGGGAGGCCCGCGGACCGTCGAGCGGATTCCGCGATCGTGTCGCGATACGCGGCGTCGATTCCAGTGCGGGCGAACCGGATCTGTCCGGTCGGCCCGGGACGGGAAAGCGACGCATACGCGGATGCTGAGACGTCTCAGCCGCAAGGCCCCTTTTGGTCGTGACTGGAACGAGTGACGGGTGACCCGTTATGGACGAAGCCTTTGCCGTCGATCTCCCGCCGGGCAAGGGGCTTCGTGGACGACAGTCGCGCCAGATCCCTCTCCCGGGCGCCCCGATGACGCACCGGGCCCGCCCCGGCCGGTATCGCCGTCCGGGTCACCACGCTCGTGTCCTCCTGGCTGAGGACACGGCCTGAACCATGGCCTCCGCCATGCGCTGCCTCGACCCTCTTGGAGGTTCAGGAATGACGATCTCGCAGGAGAACGTCCACCCCGACCGGAACGATGTCTTCTCCTCCGCCGAACTGCGCGAACTGACCCGCCGCTCCAGCGCGCTGGCCATGCGCCGCGCGTCGGTGCACGTCCTGCTGTACGCGATCGCCGTGACAGGTGCTTTCGTCATCGACACCTGGTGGGCCACCGGGCTCAGCTGGGTGCTGGCCGGCTTCGTGGTCGCGTCGCTGCACAATGTGCTGCACTGCGCCTCGCACGGCACGTTCATGAACACATTCCGCGGGAATCAGCTCGCCGGACGGGTCGCCGGCACGTTCCTCGGTATGAACAGTGCCTTGTACCGGGTGTTCCATATGCATCACCACCGCAATACCCACACCGTCGAGGACCCGGAACCCGACGGCACCATCACCACTCTGGGCCAGTACGTCATGGCCATGCTGAACCTGGAGTACTTCCTGGGGTTTCTCCGGATGTCGGCGGCCTCGCTGTGGCACCGGTATCCCTACTTCGTCACCAGCGACCGGGCCCGCTCCGCCATCCAGCGTGACACCTGGATTCTCCTGGTGTGGATTCTCTCGATGACCGTCCTGACGGTCTTGTGGCCCATGGTGATGCTCACCCTGTACATCATGCCGACAGCCGTCGCCTGGATCGTGAACAATTTCGCCATCATGCCCGAGCACTACTACGCGGAGCGGTCCGACAACCCCTGGCGCAACACCAATTCGGTCTACACGCGGAGCAAGTGGTTCGGCTTCCTCAACTGGAACACGAACTACCACGCCGAGCACCACCTCTATCCCGGGATTCCCGCCTGGAATCTGCACGAGATCTCGAAGCGGGTGCGTGAACATCTCGCCTGCACCGAGACCTCCTACATCCGCTTCCACATCCGCGTGCTGTCCGATGTGCTCAGCGGCCGGGCGAAAGCGGACGCCCCCGAGCTGACCGAGGGCCGGGCGACGAGCTTCTACTACCCGCTGGAGAAGGCCGCCAAGTGATTCCGGCGGTACGGACCGGCCCAGGTCCGGACGGAGGTCCGGCCGACCCGACGGGTCGGCCGGACCTCCGTCCGCCTGCCGGGGGCGCTAGTCGGCGGTGATGGCGTTCAGCCGCTCGCGCAGGAATTCGTGCGCGTCGACACCCCGCACGTCCGTCCCCATGTCGCAGTCGTAGAAGTAGGCCAGCGACATCAGCTCCTCGCTGGGCAGGTCCACCGGCGGCGGCAGCACCCGGTGTCTGCCGGCCCGCCAGCGGTTGTCCACCCAACGGGCCATCAGATCCCCGATGTTCATGGTCAACGCGTCGGGGTCGTAGGGCGCGTCCTCCCAGCCGCCCTCGTCGGTGTGGACCTGTAGACCGCCGACTCCCAGCTGGCGGTCCAGCAGGGTCACGGTCCCGAAGTCCGTGTGCGGGCCGATCCGGAACTGCCCCGGCGCCGCGGGTCCGACCCGGTCCACGCCCGGGTACCAGTTGATGTTGAAGCCCCAGGTCGCCCGCTGGGTATGGGCCGTGAAGTGGTCCACCCCTTCGCCCAGCGCCACCCCGAGCACTTCCAGCACCCTGTTGGACACCTCGCGCATCTGGTCGAGGTACTTCTCCACCAGAGGCTGCAACCCGGGTGCCTCGTCGGGCCACACGTTCGGCCCGAACCACTCGTCGTCGATCGCGGGGTCACCTGTCGGATCGTTCGAGGCGAACGAGTACGACTCCTTGAGGTCCGGCGGGCCGTCCCCGCCCTCCGCGTACGCGTTGGCCTCGGCCTCGGGCCCCAGCCACCCGCGTCCGCCCACCTGCACCGCGTACGCCTGCTTGGCCGCCCGCGGGAGGTGGAAGAACTTCCGTGCCGCCGCGCGGATCTCCGCTCGTGGCCCGGCTCCGATACCGTGGCCCGTCACCAGGAGGAATCCCGCTGTACGCAGGGCCTCGTCAACCGTCTCGCCGATCGCGCGGCGGGATTCAGCACCGCCGTCGGCCCATAATTCGAGGTCAATGGTGGGAATTCGCATGGACACACTGTATGACCCGGTTCACCGGCCGAACAAGTAGGCCGTCACGATGTTGAATTCGCCGCCGTGACGCAGCGCTGAAATCCCGGGTGAACGCCTGTCGGCCTGCCCGCTCCGGGGCCGCTGAACCCCTGCGCCGGTGTGGACTGTTGTTTCGGGTCTGAAATCTGTAGGTTGCCGGTGAGGCCCGCCGCACAGGTGCGGGATTTTTCGGAGGACAGCGTGATGAATAGCGGACCCATGGGCGGTGATGGCCGGGCTGGTCGCACCCTGGTGCGGGCCCGGAACCTGGTGAAACGCTTCGGCGATTTCACCGCGGTCGACGGCATTGAATTCGACTTACACGGAGGGGAGACCTTTGGCCTGCTGGGGCCCAACGGTGCCGGGAAAACCACGACCATGCGGATGCTGAGCTGTGTCAGCGCGCCCTCCGGCGGCGAACTGCGAATCCTCGACCGCGATCCGGCGCGGGAGCAGACCCGTATCCGCGAACGGCTGGGAATCTGCCCCCAGGCGGACAATCTCGATCTCGATCTGACAGTCGTCGAGAACATCACGACATACGCGCGGTATTTCGGCATGTCCCGGGGACGGGCCCGCGCCAGGGCGGCGGAGCTGCTGGAGTTCGCACGGCTGGAGGACCGGGCCGGGGACCGGGTGCAGTCCCTCTCCGGAGGGATGAAGCGGCGGCTCACCATCGCACGGTCGCTGGCGAACGAGCCCGACATCGTCCTGCTGGACGAGCCCACGACCGGGCTGGACCCCCAGGCCCGGCACCTGCTGTGGGAACGGCTGTTCCGGCTCAAGCAACGCGGCACGACCCTGGTGATCAGCACGCACTACATGGAAGAGGCGGAGCAGCTGTGCGACCGCCTCGTGATCATGGACGGCGGCCGGATCGCCGCCGAAGGGTCACCGCGCGCGTTGATCGAGACCCATTCGAGCCCCGAGGTGGTCGAGTTGCGCTTCGGCTACGACGCGGCCGACACCTACGCGGGAAAGCTCGACGGCATCGGCGACCGCGTCGACCCGCTGGCGGACCGTGTCCTGGTCTACGCGCGTGACGGCGACGCGGTGGTCAACGAGGTCCACCGCCGCGGTCTCCAGCCGGCGAGTGTGCTCGTGCGCCGGTCCACGCTCGAAGACGTCTTTCTCCGGCTCACCGGCCGAGCTCTGGTGGAGTAGTGATGGTTCAGCCTTCGGTCGCCGTACTCGAACGGCACATGCTTCTGTACCGCCGGCTCTGGAAAGCGTCGGTGTTCTCCTTCTTCGCCCTGCCCTATCTGTTCCTGGTGAGCATCGGCGCGGGGGTGGGCGGATACGTCGGCGAGGTCGACGGGTTCGCCTACCTGGACTGGATCGCGCCGGGCATCCTGGCCGCGACGGTCTACCAGATCGCGGCCAACGAATCGACGTACGGTGTCTACACCGACTTCGAGTGGGTCGGCGGCTTCCACACCATGCGCGGCACACGGGTGTCGATCCGGGACATGATCGCCGGTTGGCTCATGTACGTGCTGGTCATGGTGACAATGGCCGTCGTCGCCTTCCTGGCCATCGCGTGGGTGTTCGGCACGCTGCATTCACCATGGGTGTGGACCGTGCCCCTGATCTGCGCCTTGCTCGCGCTGGGCGCCGCGGGACCGACCATGGCGTTCGCCGCGTGCATCCGCAACGACGGATACTTCGAACTGCTGACCCGCTTCGTCGTCATCCCCACCACACTGTTCGCCGGCGTCTTCTTCCCCGTCAGTGAACTCCCCGAGGGCTTCCGTCAGCTCGCCTACGCGTCACCGCTGTGGCACGGCGTCGAGTTGTCCCGCGGCGCCATGCTGGGGACATCACCCGCCTGGCCGGTGGCCTGGCACATCGGATACCTGCTGCTCTGGGCTGTGGCGGGCTGGATCTGTGCCGAGGTGGCATTCCGCCGTCGGCTCGCAAGCTGAGGGAGTCGCGATGCTCACGAACGCGATCGCCGGTCGCTTCTCCGCAACCCGGTCCGCCGCGGTGGTGAAACGCAACGCGCGGGCCATGCAGACCGGGCCCTCGGCCTGGCTTCTCGTCCTGGCCGGCCTGGTCGAGCCACTGTTCTATCTGCTGTCCATCGGTCTGGGGGTCGGCAGCCTGATCTCGAAGGACATCGTCTACCGGGGGCACGAGGTCTCCTACCCCGACTTCGTCGCTCCCGCGATGCTCGCCACCTCGGCGATGACGGCGGCGTTCTCGACCACGACCTTCGCCTTCTTCGCCAAACTGCGGCAGTCCAAGGTCTACGAGGCGGTCCTTGTCACGCCCGTCCGCCCCCGTGAGGTCGCCGTCGCCGAAGTGGTGTGGAGCGCCATTCGCGGGACGGTGTACTGCGGTCTCTTCCTGATCGCCATGGTGCTGCTGGACACCGTCTCGGTCGGCTGGGCGCTGCTCGCCTTCCCCGCGTCCGTCCTGGCGGTGGTCGCGTTCGCCGCGATCGGCCTGGCGGCCAGCACACTGATGCGCGGATGGCACGACTTCGACGCCCTCACCACGGCCCAGATGGCGCTGTTCCTGTTCTCCGGCACCTTCTCGCCAGCCGAGGACTACCCGGTCCCGGCGCAGATCCTGGTGGAACTCACGCCGCTGTACCACGCGGTCGAACTGATCCGCCGTATCTGCATCGGTGACCTGGCACCACAGTTGCTCTGGAACGCGGGCTACTTGGTGGCCGCCACCGGCCTGTGTCTGGTGTTCGCCGCCCGTCGTATCCACACCATCGTGTACGACTGAGCCGGCCGCGGCGCACCACGGGTACGCCGACCGGTCACCGACACGGGACGTGCGTCCGCCCACCGGCGGACGCACGTCCCGTGTGCCGCGCCCTCACGAAGTGGGCCTGCTTGTACGCCACTTGCCTCCGGCGCCGCGGTGGCTTCCGTACGTGAGGCTCGCCGCCCGGAGGACGCTGGCGCAAGCCCGTCACCTCACCTACGGGCGGTGCCGGGACCTGGCCCGGTTCGCATACTGAGCGCATGGCCACCTACGACTCATTCGGTGCGACGTACGCCCATACACGTCGGCCCGATCCACGAATCGCCGCACAGATCCACGCCGCGCTCGGGGACGTCACCGACGTGATCAACGTCGGCGCCGGCGCCGGGTCCTACGAACCAGCACGCACCACGCTCGCGGTCGAACCGAGCCAGGTGATGATCGCCCAACGCCCGCCCGGACTCGCGCCCGCCGTCCAGGCCGTAGCGGAACGCCTGCCGCTGCGGGACGGCGCCGCCGACGCCGTGATGGCCCTGCTCACCGTCCACCACTGGAGCGACCTGGCCGCCGGGATCAGCGAACTGCGCCGGGTCGCCCGTAGCCGTGTCGTCATCCTGACGTGGGACCAGCGCGTCTTCCGGGAGCGGTTCTGGCTGCTCTCCGACTATCTGCCCGAGGCCGCCGCGTTCGAGGACACCCGCGCCGCCCCGACCGACCGACTGGCCGACCTGCTCGGAGGAGCGCGTCAGGAACCCGTCCTCATCCCGCACGACTGCGTGGACGGATTCGCCGCGGCCTACTGGCGCCGCCCCCACGCCTATCTCGACCCGGGGGTACGTGCGGGAATCTCGCTGCTCACCCAAGCCGACGAGGACACCGTCGCACCCGGTCTGGCCCGCCTCGCGAACGACCTGGAGACAGGCACCTGGCACGCTCAGCACGGCGAGCTGCTCACGCTCGACACCATCGATGTCGGCTACCGCCTGATCATCGCCGACAACTGACCCCGAAGGCGTCCGCGCCGTAACAGTGGGCGTGATGCGGGGAGTTCGTCCGAGAGACGGCATGCCCGGTTGGACTGCTGTCGCCTCGTCAGGGCGGCAGCAGTCCATCGTCACGGCAGGGCACACCGGGCAGCGGCACGACCCGGCGGCTGACGTCGTCCGGCCGTGGGTGCTGTGTGCCGGAGGGGCCGCGACCGGTGCTTCCGGGATGTCAGGGGCGCCAGATGGCCAGGTCGTACCGCTGGGTGGCCGCGTTCAAGGAGCAGGTGTAGTGGGACGCGCCGCCCCACCGGACGAACCAGTCGCCCGCGATGTTGCACTCGCCCCGGGAGGCGTAGTCGCCTCGGGGCACCCAGCTCGTCGGGCCGACCGCCGACTGCGCCGCGGCGGTTTGAGGGGCGGCCTGGGCCGTCGAAGCGGTCATGAGTCCGGCACCGGCCACGGCCGCCACGATGGCCACACTGGCGAACACCTTGCGAACAGACATGAGGTTGAGCCCTCCGTTGTCGTCCTCGCCGCCGGGGTCCCTGCCCTGGTGGCGAGAAGAACACTGTCCCCGGGCACCGAACGAATCAACAGGAAGCGCATGTTCCATGCTTGATTGGCTGATATGCGGATGATCCGGCCGATAATGTGCGTGTGAGGTGAAGGGGTGGGGTGCTTCTCGGGTGTCCGGCCTTGCCCTAGCCATCACAGCCGTCATGACGGCAGGCCGGGGGCGTTCGGTTCCGGATAGGTCCGGACCAATTCGGGCGGCGCTTGGCCCGTGATCAGGCCGGCTTGCGCCATACGGAGATGTGCTTGGCCGAATCCTGGGTGAACGGCGCTCCGTCCCAGTCCGCGACACGGCGTTCCGGTTCGAGCCCGGCGATACGTGCCATCAGGTCCAGCTCCGCCGGCCAGGCGTACCGGTGGCGGGAGTTGTCGCGGCGGTAACGGCCGTCCTCGCCTTCACGGGTGAAGTGGTGCGAGACCAGGATCTGCTCGACGAGGTCGAAGGTGTCGAAGCCGAGATGCCGCTCGGACACGTCGAACGGCACCGCTACCTGGCCGGGCGGCAGAGACCGCAGGGGCGGTACACCCAGCTCGATGACGAACCGGCCGCCGGGTTCCAGATGGCGCGCGGCGTTGCGGAAGCACTCGACCTGCTCGTCCTGTGTCAGCAGGTTCGTGATGGTGTTGTAGACGAGATAGACCAGGGTGAACCCACCCGGGACGACGGTGGTGGCCATGTCCCCGACGAACACGGGGAGGGTGTCCTCGTCCACCTTGCGCCGTAGCACCGCCGTCATGTGCTCGGAGAGTTCGATGCCCACCACCGGTACGCCGCGTTCCCGGAGGGGAACGCCCACGCGTCCCGTCCCGATCGCGAATTCCAGCGCTCGGCCGTCCCCGGCGAGCTCCGCCAGGAACGCGAGGGCGGGTTGAAGAGCGGCAGGCGAGGAGGTTTCGGCCTCGTCCGTGTCGTAGCGGTCGGCGGTCGCGCGGTTCCACAGTTCGCTGCTGGTCACGGGCGGCCACTTTGCCGTGTGCCGAGTGGCGCTGTCGAAGCATTTTTCCGCGTCGGCCGTCAGCGGTGGCCCAGTACGTTGACCACCCGTCCGCTGGGGTCGCGGACGAAGAACCGCCGTACTCCCCACTCCTCGTCCTGCAAGGGATGCACGATCTCCGCGCCGCTCGCCCGCATGACCGCGTACGCCGCGTCGATGTCGTCCACCTCGACGCTCATGTCCGGCGTGACGGGCGCGGTCTTGTCGTCGGTCATGACGCTGATCTGCGCCGCTGGGGCGGACGGGGACGCGAGCGTCATGATCCAGCCGTGGTTCATGACCTCCTCGAAGCCCAGCAGGCCGTAGAACTCCTTGCTCTCCCGCGCGGCCTCCGACCGGATGTTGGGCACGACACGACGAACGGCCATCGACGACTCCAGACCAAGAACGAACACGGCTCTGTTTCCCCCAGAAGTACTACGGCGCGTCCGCCGCCGCACGTGACTTCGCCGTAGGCACAGCTCGTTCGATGCGGGAAGGCCGGTGTCCGGACCGTGCTCGCCCGTAAGGCGCGCGGTGGCGACGGAACGGCCCCGGTGGGTGCACCTACCTGGTGCCGTGTGATGAGGGAGCAGCTGATGACAGCCGACAGGATCGCTTTGGTGACCGGTGCGAACCGTGGTCTGGGCCGGAGTACGGCTATCGCGCTGGCGGCGCGCGGGGTGCGGGTCGTGGTCACTCATCGCGGTGATGTGGCCGGGGCCGAGGAGACGGCGCAGCACGTGCACGCTGCGGGTGGGACGGCCGCTGTCGTGCGTCTCGATATCAGCGACATCTCCTCCTTCGGAGCCTTCACTTCCGAGGTGAGCGCACTGCTGGGGCGCTGGGGGGCTTCGCGGCTCGATATCGTGGTCAACAACGCGGGGGTTGGTGTCTTCGGTCCGCTGGAAGCTGTCACGGCCGACGACTTCGACACGGCGTTCGGAACGAACGTGCGGGGCACGTTCTTCCTCATCCAGTCGCTTGTGCCGATGCTGGCGCCGGGCGCCCGGGTCATCAACGTCTCCTCGTCATTGACTCGCCACACCAGTCCCGCGACCTCGGTCTATTCCGCCTCGAAGGCCGCCGTCGAGGCTCTGAGCCGCACTCTTGCCGCAGAACTCGGCCCCCGAGGTATCCGGGTCAACTCCATTGCCCCGGGGCCGACCGCCACCGACTTCAACGGCGGTGCCATGCGGGATGACGCCGGTGTGCGCCAGGGTCTGGCCGGGCAGACCGCGCTCGGCCGCGTCGGCGAACCCGAGGAGATCGGCGACGCCGTCGCCACGCTGGCGTCCGAGGGCCTGCGCTGGATGACCGCCCAGCGCATCGAGGTCTCCGGCGGCGCCCTCCTCTGACCGACCGGGCGCGCCTGTCCCGGGCCACAGGCAACGGCGCGCCGGATACATTCCGCGCCCGTCTCGTCTTCATCCAGCTCGGTCGCGTCCGGGTCGCGCAGCGGGCGCAGGACGCCGACGGCCGGGACACCGACGGCCGGGACACCGACGGTGAAGCTGTAGCGGCCGAGCAGGTTCAGGTTGCGGTGCTTGAGCGGGGAGAGCCGGGGCGATGTCCTCGTCCCGCAGCTCGTGGCCCTCGGCGCGGAGCTGGACGACGGCGGCGTCGACGTAGCGGGTGGTCCAGAGCACGATGGCGTTGAGGACCAGGCCGAGCGCGCCGAGCTGGTCCGCCATCCCGTCGCGGTACGCCTGGTGGATGGTGCCGCGTTTGCCGTGGCACACGTCGCGGGCGAGCTTGGGGCGTGATTCCCGCACGGTGAGCTGCCCTCGACACCGCGTACCTGGCTTCTGAGATCGCGCTGTTCCTGGTGGCGGCCGGGATGACGGACGCGACGGTGTCGCCGGGGAGGAGGTACCGCTCCGTCTTGAGGAATCCGTGCGCGCATGCGAACCGCAGGCCGTCCTTGTTGGAGGACAGGACGACGATCTCGATGATCTCGGCGCCCAGCTCCCGTGCCCGATTGCGCCCGCGCGTAGAGCGCCGCGCCGAATCGCTGCCCGGTGAGTGCTGAGCACCCGGGTGGTCACCGTCGCGGTCCGCATGGGGCGGGCATGGGGGGCGGGTTTCGCGGACGGCGTGGGTCATTTCTTGTCGGTGCAGGCCTCCGCCTCTGCCAGGTACCGTGCCACCGGCCCCAGAGTCAGCATCCCGCTCGCGCCGCCCGCGTGTTCGGTGCGGGCGGCGCGCAGGGCTGTTGCCGCGCGGTCGGCGGCCGGGCGTTCGCCGAGGCGGGCCGCGGCGAGGGCGGTCAGGCACCAGAGTGCCTCCTGCATGTGATCAAGGGGTGGCTCGGGCGTCATGGCCAGGGCGGTACGGGCCTCCTCGTGCTGGTTGCGGGCGAGCAGCACCAAGGGGAGTGCCCAGGGGTGGTACGGGCCCCAGTCGAGGGCGGGATCGGTGGGCGCGGGACGGTCGTGCAGGAGGCGTAGGCCCAGGAGGGCGAAGGCGAACAGGCCGCGGTGCAGCCCCGGCATGCCCGCTGTCTCGGCGAGGGCGTGTTCGGCGGCGCGGTACCGCGCCGCGGCTGTGGCGGCGGTCGGCCCGCCCGGTTCGGTGCTGCGGGCGGCCGTGACCCGGGCCCGGAACCAGCCGGTGAGTACGGGGACGAGAGAGGCCTCGGTGCTGACGGCGAGGTGCTCGGCGGCCTCGGCGTGTCCGGAAGCGGTGTCGAGGTCGCCGAGAGCGGAGGCGGACTGCATGCGGATGAGGTGGCCGAGCACGACGAAGTCCGGCAGCTCGTGCCGGGTGGCCAGGTCGAGGATCTCGGTGCCGATCAGGTCCCGTGCCGTCGCGAGGCCGGGCCGGGTGAAGGACTGGAGGAACACGCCGTTGAGGGCGAACACCAGCAGGGCGGGATCGCCCAGCTCCCGGGCCAGCGCCTCGGCCTCGCGCGCCGCCTGCCCGGCGCGTCCGCGTTCGGTGGCGGGCAGATCGGCGCTGCGGCTCTCGACCGCGACGGTGGCCAGCAGGCGGGCGCGGAGTCCGGCGGGGCCGCCGGTGCCGAGCGCGGTGAGCGTACGCTCGGCCGCCGTGACGACGGCGCGGGACTGCTCGGGGTCGTCGGCCCGGCTCCAGAGGGCGGGCACGTCGTAGGCGCCGATGACGCGGGCGGTCAGAGCGGTGTCTCCGGTGCGCTCCGCCGCCTGGACGGCGGCCAGGCGGTCGCGCCGCGAGTGGACGAGGGCGTGACCACCCGCCAGGGCCAGGGTCCGGGCCAGTTCGACGGTGGTACGCGGGCCGAGTCGTACGCCTGCGGTCCACACAGTGTGTGAAGGCTGGAGGGTCGCAGCTCCGCGGAGAATGTCGGTCTCCAAACGCTGGAGGTCGGCACCGGGATCGAGCCCGAGTTGGTCCGCGAGCATTTCGCGGGCGCGGCGCAGGGTGGCCAGTGCGTCTGCCTGACGGCCTGCCCGGTGCAGTGCGCGGGCCAGCAGCCCCCAGGCCGACTCACGCCAGGGGTGCTCGGTGACGTGGGCCCCCAGTTCGGCGACCAGTTCGGCTCCTGAACCGGAGTCGAGGAGGAGGCGGGCCCGCAGTTCCACCCCCTCCAGCCTCAGCTCCTCCAGCCGGGTTCGCTCGCGCTGAGCCCACACGGAACCGGTCACGTCGGCGTAGGCAAGGCCGCGCCAGGCCGCGAGGGCCGCGTCCAGGCCGGTCAGCCCGGCGGGGGTGCGCCGGGCGCGGACCAGGGCGTCCTCGAACCGGTGGACGTCCACGCTGTCGCGCGGCAGGCGCAGCGCGTAGCCGGGGCCTTCCGTGACGAGGACGCGCGGCGGGGTGCGGGGCGGCCGGCCGGGTTCGATGGCACGGCGCAGCGCGGCGACGAACGTACGCAGCGCACCCACGGCCCGCACCGGGGGCTCGGTCCACAGGTCGTTCACGAGGGTGTCGGTGGGGACCATCCGTCCCCCGGCGGCGACAAGCCGGGCGAGTACCTCGCGGTGGCGGGGTCCGCCCAGGTCGACCGGGGTGCCGTCGTCGTGGAGGGCACGCACGGCACCGAGTACGTCGATTCGCATGCCCTCCATCTTGCGGGCCGCGGGTCGGCGGCGTCGCAGCGTACTGATCGGCTGCTGATCGCCGTCACCCACGCTGATTCCGTCACCCCCCGGACCAACGCGTTCGCCGGTCCACCGACCCCAGGAAGGGGCCTTTCATGACTCTCACCATCCCCGGTTTCGACCACGTCCGTCTGCCTGGCGCCGACGGAGTGGAGCTGGCCGCAGCCGTCGGCGGCCATGGCAGCCCGGTCGTGCTGCTGCACGGCTTCCCCCAGACCCACCTGATGTGGCGGCACGTCGCCGAACGGCTCGCCGGCGAGCACACGGTGATCTGTCCCGACCTGCGCGGCTACGGCGCCAGCGACAAGCCGGTGAGCACCGGCCCTGAGGTGTACTCCAAGCGCACCATGGCCGCCGATGTCGTCGCCTTGGCGGCGGCGCTCGGCCATGAGCGCTTCGCCCTGGTCGGCCACGACCGAGGCGCTCTGGTCGCCTTCCGGGCGGGACTGGACCATCCCGAGGTCCTCTCGCACCTGGGCATCCTCGACGTCGTGCCGACCCTGGACATGTGGAACGTCCTGCACGGTGTCCCGGCGGCGGTCGGGTACCACCTGTTCCTCATGGCGCAGCCACCGGGCCTGCCGGAGACGATGATCGCCAACAGTGCCGACGCCTTCTTCGGCTCCTTCCTCGACGCCTGGGCCAGGGACCCGGCCGCCATGCCGGAACCGGTCAGGTCCACGTACCTGCGGGCGAGCGCCGAGGCCGTGCCGTCGATCGTCGCGGACTACCGGGCCTCGGCGGGCATCGACGTCACACACGACCAGGCGGACCAGGACGCAGGTTCCCAGCTGGCCATGCCGGTGACGGTCGTCCAGCAGGACTGGGGCGCGCGACTGGGCTACGACGCCGCCACGGTCTGGCGCGCGTGGGCACCGGACCTCGACCACCGACTGACCGGCGCGGGGCACTTCATGGCCGAGGAAGCGCCCGACGAGATCACCGAAGCGATCCGCGACCTGCTGCTCCGCTGAGCCCTTCATCCGGGCCACGGGAGGCGGCGGGCGAGCCCCACGTTCCCGGCCACCGGACGGCCCAGCGACCCGGTGGCCGGTGAACCGCCCGCCTGCCTGCGGCCCTGGGCGCTGCCCGGCAGCACCCGGCGCCGCTCACCAGGGCGGAGGCCGCCCGCGACGTCCTGGTCCAGCGCGGCGACCACCACGCCACTGCGGTCGACGGCTGGCTGGCCCAAGCCCTCGCCGACCGCTCCGGCCACAACGCCGACCCGACCGCCCGCGAGGCCGCGGTCGCCCGCCTGCCGGAGACCGTCACGGCGCGCGCCGAGCTCCTGGCCGCGCTCGCCGCGACCGGCGCCCCGGTCCGCGACGACGAGATGCCGTTCGCCGGGCTCCTGGCGGGGGCAGACCCGGACGCGGTAATCCGTTCCTCCCAGGGTGAGCTGAGAGGTCCCCCCTGTTTTGCCTGCTCAAAGCGCTTCCCGGAACCTGGCAGTTGGGAGCAACCGGGGCCGGGGTGCCTCTCCGGTTGTCGCGCTGACGCAGAGTCGTCCTCTGAGCTCGACCGGTCGACAAGTGATCTTGACGACCATCGGGGTTCTGTCACTTGATCTTGACCGGGTGGCGGGGGAGGCCCGCGGCTGTTGCCGCGATGGCCTACGGCGACGCGGGCTGGGGAGGGCGGGGCTGGCCGAGATTGCGTGAAACGAGGGCACGTAGAGTGATCACCCTGATACTTTCCGATCATGTCAGACTTCAACAGCATCGCCAGCGCGTTCGCTGGTCACTACTACACAACCTTCGACAACTACGAAGCGAGGGACGGCCTCGCGAGTCTCTACCGGCCGGAGTCGATGCTCACCTGGGAAGGCAGCCAGCTTCAGGGGGCGAGCAGCATCGTCGAGCAGCTCAAGAAGCCTGAACTGAAGGTCGTCAAGCACCAGATCGCCTCGCAGGACTCGCAGCCGGCACCGGGCAACGGTGTCCTGGTCACCGTGACCGGCAGCCTCGCCATCGACAACGCCTTCGACAAACCCATGCTCTTCACCGAGACGTTCAACCTGGCCCCGATCCCCGGGCAGCCCGGCGGCTTCTTCATCTACAACCAGATCTTCCGCCTCGTCTTCGGCTGAGCCGACCGGGCCCGGGTGCCGACCGCAACGAGCCGGGGCACCCGGCCCCGCTCCACATGGTGTGCAGGAACAATCGCCATCGGTCGGGGCAGGCTTGAGCAGCATTCGACGGGTCAGTGGCGTCGGCGTAGGGGCTTGGCTGCGTTCACGAGGACTCGTCCCGCTTGCAAGTCTCGGCAAGCGCGACCACAGTCAGCACTTGGTCGAGCACGTGTCTGCTCGCGGCGGAGAAGTCCCGAGCAGGGGTTGGTCAGCACCAGTCACCGGTGGGTGCCCGAGCGCAGGATGTGGCTCGCGTCGGTGTCCGGGCCCTCGTTGGGCGAGGGGATGTGACCGTCGACGAACCTGCCGTGCCGGGTGCAGGTCCAGTGTGTCCCGGTGGCGCACGGGCCGCAGGCGATCGTCCCGGTCATCGCCGGGTACCGGCGCTGCCATGCGGCGTCCAGCAGATGGGCGTCCCCGGCGAGCGGGATGTTCCTGGCGCACAGGCAGCACCGGATGCGGAACGGGACAGACACGGGCGGGCTCCTCGCCGACGCGATGTAACCGGCTCATGTTCCACTTGCGGACGCCTCAAGGGGGAGCTCAACAAGCGATGGCAGCCCCAGGTGCGGGCGAAGGCGACGAAGAACGCCGCCACCACCGGCGGCATCATCATCATCGAGACCCGGGCCCCGCATCGGCTACACCGCAGCCCCCGGCACCACCGAGGAATCCCGCATCCGGCACATCACCCAGGCCCTGCCGCCCGAGTACGCGGGCCGGCTCTTCGCCGCCCAGGAGCAGGGCGCGAGCGAGGGCACGCTCCCAGCAGATCGCCGCCGAGGCGCTCCAGGAGCGCTATTTCAAGGACGGCGGGCGCCGCGCGGCCGGACTCCTGGTGGAGCTCAAGGACATGGACCACATGAAATTCGACCTCTGACCTGGTCAGGTACAGCGAGGACCCGAACCGGCCGGATGAGTCGAGGCACGGCAGTTGCCACCACGTCAGGCTTGTTGTCCCTTTGAGTGGCCGTTGAGCGCGTAACGAAGCCGGGTTCCTCCGGCTTGTGCGACGAGGCGGGTGGTCAGGCTACTGGGCGGATTCGGCCACCGGTTGCCCGTCGCAATGCGGTTTCCAGCCGGTCGCGGGTCTCGGTCTGGGCGGCGATCCGTTGGTTGAGGATCGCCAGCCGTTCCAGCGCGACCCGCAGGCCCCTGTCCGAGGGCGGTGCCGCAACCACATCGCCATCCAGACACGGCAGGAAAACCCGCACGTCGTCCAGGGTGAGCCCGGCGGCCAGCAGATGGCGGATGTTGCGGACTCGCACTACGGCCCGCTCGTCGTAGACACGGTAGCCGTTGGAGGCCCGTTCGGAAGAGATCATCCCGGCCTGCTCGTAGTGCCGCAGCGCACGAGCGGTCGTCCCGGTTGTCCTGGCCAGCTCACCGATCCGCACCCGCCCCACCTCCCGGGACACTCCTATCACGCCACGACCGCTCCGCCGTCGACCGGGAGTACCACTCCGGTGACGAACGACGCATTCGGGGCGGCAAGCTGGGTGATCGCCCAGGCCACATCCTCGGGGCGGCCGATCCGGGCCAGCGGGGTGTGCGCCAGCTGCCACTCCCGCACCGCGGCCATCCGCTCCGGCGTCAGGCCCTGGTGCTCGCCGATGGGGGTGTCGATCGCGCCGGGGGCGACGGCCACCACTCGGATCCCGCGGGGTGCCAGCTCGACCGCCCAACTGCGGGTCAGCAGCTCCAGAGCGGTCTTGGTCGCCGCATAGACCGAGCTGCCCGGCCAGGCTCGCTGCCCCACCGATGTACTGACATTGACGATCACCCCGCGTGACGCCTCCAGGAGCGGTAGCGCGGCCTGAGCCAGCAGTGTGGGGGCGACGAGATTGGTGGCGAGCTGAGTCTCGATCATCTCTGGCGTCAGCGTGCCGAGGGCACCGCTGCGCACGATGCCGGCGTTGTTGACCAGCACGTCCAGCCGGCCGTGTGTCTCCAGTACGTCCTGAAGAATCCGGCAGGGCTCGCCCTCGGCGGTGATATCGGCGGTCAGCGGTGTGATCTTGTCGTTCTCGGCAGCGGTCTCCTTGAGCGGCTCGACTCGCCGCCCGATCGCGACCACGTGGGCGCCCTCGGCGGCGAAGGCGCGGGCGGTGGCCCGGCCGATCCCGGTGCCGGCTCCGGTGACGACGACGATCCTGCTTGTCTGCGGTTCGGTGCTGTTCATGCCGGTCATCGTTCAACCCTGCCGCCAGCGGCAAGGTCAAGCAGCGCCTGACGGGCGATTGCTGTACTCCTGCCTCAGCTCGTTCTGGTGTCCGGTCGGCGTCCGGCATCACCGTGCAGTTGGAGGTTGTGCGCCTGGGCGCGCAACCGATCCCCTCACCCGGGGTGTGACACCGGTAACCAGGAGAGAGGGCAATGGCCTTGACCACGCCGCCCACCACCTCGGACCCGCCGACCGTCCCCGTGCCACCGGCCCCCGTGCCGCGCCCCGGATACCGTGACCGGCTGCTGGCCCACTACGCGAGAGCGGCGGAGGAGCGCATCGGCAGGGCGCGGGCCGCCGCTCTTGAGCTCGGCCACACCGATCCGGTGCCGTGGGACGACATCCGCGCCGCCTGCACCCGGCCGTCCCGCACCACCTGGAAGGCACTCCAGAAGCTCGCGGGCCAAGCCCGCATGGCAGCTGTCGAGGGTTCGCTCGTGGTGGGCTTCCTCATCCTGGCCTTGCTGACCATTGAGGTCGGACTGGAGACGACGGGGAAGGAGACGCAGACCGCGGCCGTGTCAGCGGCCCGGAGGCAGGGGACGTGAACGGGCTGCGCCGGGTGTTCACGATCGCCGGTGTCGCCGCGCTGGCGTCCCTCGTCCTCGCTCCCGCGGTCGGCGCGCAAGGGGCGGGGCTGCTGTTCATCCCCCTCGCGGTGTTCGCACTGGCGGCCTTCCTCACTGCGGCGTTCACGCACAACCTTCACGAGCTGAGTCGGGTGTTCGCCATGTTCGGCCGCAGCAGCGGCGACGCCGTAGGCGGGGTGCTGTAGTCAGGCATCGTCGGCGACGCTGGCGTCCGTCCCGCTCTCCTGTTCGGTGGTGGGGGGCGGGGTGTGGTGGAGGTCGAAGGGTCCTCCACGTTCGGAGAGCACGGTCGGGCGGTCCGTCGCCTTGAGGACCTGGGCGCGGCAGCGGGGGCCGGTCCCGTACCTGCGGACGTCGACGCCGCGGGGGTTGGTATGCCATTCGTCCAGGTGCTGGGCGACAGCGTGCAGGAGTTCGCGTTCCGCCGCGGAACCTCCGGGCGCGGCCGTGAGGGCGGCGATGACCGTGTGGGCGGTGGGGAACGCGATCCAGGTGGCCCCCTTGCCCTCTGTGACAGCGGTCTCCAGCCGGACCAGGGTGGTGTCGAGCGGGTCCTTCCGCCACGCGGTGGAGGCGGCGGGTGCCTCGGTTTCGGTGAGCCAGGCGTGCAGGATGCAGCACTCATAAGCGTTGAGGCCGACGGCACTGCTGGCGAAGAGGTGGTGGAAGATCCGCAGGACGACGTCGCGGCGGCGCGGCTTCTCGCGCCGTTCGTACAGGCAGCGGGCGCACAGCCAGCCCATCGGGTGAACAGCTTGTGCTTGGGGTCACGTATCCGGCCGGTGAGGTCGCCGGTCTTGACCGGGTCGGCGCACAGCCCGCAGACCGTGTCCGTGTGGGCCTGCTTGATGACGCGGGGAACGGGGAGCGGCCCGATACCCTCGGGCCGCTCGACCTTCGGCTTCCGGGCCGGTGGGATGTAGGAGGCGGGGTTGTTGGCCCAGGCCCGCAGAACACGCAGGCATTCGCGGAGATCCTCTTCGTCGGCGGCCGTGAGGTCCTTGGCGCCGGTGGTCTTGGTGAGCCGGGACCGGACCCGCTCGGCGGGTTTGCCCACGCTCGCGGCGACCGTGTCGATCCCTGTGTCCACCCAGGAGCGCAGGGGCGCGCCGCTCAGGGTGCCGATGTCGGCGGCCGTGGGGAAGTCGAGGGTGGCCATGTCGAGCGTGACCGCTTCGAACGTCATTCTGCTGGAGTCCCGCCGTCCGGAACCTGTCTCCTCCCGTCACCATGGCGCTGACCTGCGCTCCGGTTGTGCCAATGTCACCGGTTCGGCGCACGACAACCGCCTCCAGGAGGGCATCCTGCGCGCCGCCGGTTGACGGCCGTTCCGGCCGTACGGCGAGCCGGACGCCGCTCGGGGAGCGCTCTCTACGGGAGTGCGGCGCGGTTGGCCTCTGTGATGACAACAAGGTCCGCCCGCTCACCGTTGGCCGGGTGCACGATCTTCACCAGGCCCAGCTCGTGCAGTCGGATATGGGCGCGATCGAGCCCGTCGGCAGCTCCACTCCCGCCGCGCGGCGGGAGTCATCCTCCTTCGCCGACCTTGGGCCGGTGCACCGTCACCCGGGCACCACCCTGCGCCTGGTGTGCGCCCCTACTACAGGCCCCGCCCGCTGCGAGCCGGGCGCGGGCACTCGGCATCACTCAGATCACCCGGCCCCATGCCCGGAACGACGAGCAGCCCCGAGGGGGAGTAGTGGCGTCTACGCTCGGGGTATGGAGCGTTACGAGAGGGCGGCGCATCTGGAGTGGTGGGCCAGCCCGTTCACCTGCCTGGCTCGGATCCCGGTCAGAGCGACGGCCACCGCAAACATGGGCGAGTGGGACGCAGTGTTCTCGCCCCCTCTCGACCACGGCCTTCGCGAGCACGTGGAGCAGCTCATCGACGCGGACCCCTGCTTCACCCTTCGTTTCGACACCTCAGCCGTCGAGGTCCAGGCAGAGGACTTCGACGGCGTCGATCACCTTCGGCTGACCGTCATCCCTGAGCCGTAGAGCCGAGCGGCCCGGTCCCGTAGATCTTGAAGCGCGCCATGTTTGTCATCCGACCGGGTGACGACCCCGAGCGCGGGCCCGCGCAGGAGCGAGACTGAGGGGTTGCCGCCGCCAAGCTGGGAAGAACCCTTCGATGACTGAGCCACGTCCGCATACCGGCGAAGAGCCGACACCGACCCGCTCGCCGCACCAACTCGGTGAGGACGAGGGCCGCAGAGTATCGCCGCGCTCAAGGCCGCTCTCGTCCCGTGGCCGCAGCATCTGACGGCGTTCACAGCGGAGCTGGAGGCCGCGCCGTTCGCCGAGGTGCTGAACGTGGTCACCGAGTACCGGGTGGTGTGGATGGCCCTCGTCCACCCGGAGATCCAGGCCGCGACCGCCGAGTCCGAGGGCGGCACCGCCCACCCCATCCCGCCCGGGACCGTCTGGGCCGACTACGACCCCATCACCTTCGAACCTCTCACCGGCCCGGTGTCGCCGGGGGCGGGAGGCATGACCTACCGCGTCGTCTACAGCGTTAAGGCCTAGCGCGACATGGCCGGCCTCACCGCCCAATGCCGGCAGGCCGTCCTCCAGGCCGAGCGGGCCCCCTCGCCCAACGGCCGCTCCAGGTCGGCAAGGAGTTCGAGGGCAGCGACCCCGGAGCGCTCCGCTGGCTCGCCTTGGCGCAGGCCGCCGCCTCCCGCGCGTACCGGGTGTACACCGACTGCGTCGAAGTCGAACTCGTGAGGTTGTTTCCGCGCTGCGGGGCCGGTCGTGCGCGCGCGTATGAGGCGGCCGGCCCTGCTGCGAGGGTGGCTGGAGGAAGCAGGGACACCGCGATCGGCGCCGCAGCGGATGCCGTCGGTACGGCATGGGAAGGCATCCGGCCCTGCCTGGGACGCGGAGCTCGGGGGCAGATTTCTTCGGCGAATGGTGGAACTGGTCTGCGTGTGCGGACACTTCTGGGCGTGGACTCGCAATTGAGGGATCGGATCCGGTCCGGTGATCAGGCAGCGTTCGCTGCGGTCTTCGACGAGCACTCCCGGGTGATCTATGCGCACGCGGCCCGCACCACGGGCGACCGGGCTCTGGCCGAGGACGTCATGTCGCTCACGTTTCTCGAAGCGTGGCGGCAGCGCGACAAGCTGCGCAAGGACGTGCGGAACATACGGGCCTGGCTACTGGGTATCGCCACGAACGTCCTTCGGAACACCGCGCGGTCCGCTCGGCGGCACCGGGCTGCGATGGCCCGTCTGCCGCCTGCGGAGCCGATGCCCGACTTCTCGGAAGCGGTGGTCGGCCAGATGGTCGACAGTCAGCGGCTGGCCGCGGCAACCCGGGCGCTGAACCGGTTGAAGCGCGGTGAGCGCGAGGTCTTCGCGCTGGTCGTGTGGTCCGGTCTGGGTTATGCCGACGCCGCGGAGGCACTGGGTGTTCCCACGGGAACGGTACGGTCCCGGCTCTCCCGGACACGGGAGAAACTGCGTCGGCTGACCACGGAGGAACTGGACAACCCACAGCGACCAGAATCACGGGCCGGCCAGGAACGCACATCAGCCGACCGGACACCGCAAGGACGTCCGTTCCGGGGGAGGAACGCATCATGAATCGGGAGCGGCAGGAGCGGGTGGAGATCGAAGAGGCCTCGGAGGTACTGCCCGCGGTGTCCTTTCCTGAGCTGGATCCGGAGCGGGTACGTGTGCGTCGGCATCATCTTCTGAACGAGATCGGCCGTCCCTCCGGGCGGAGGGGTGTCACCGCGGTACTGCGGCCGGGCCGGCCCATGGCCGTCGCGTGGGCGACGTTCACGGCCGCTGGTGCGACGGCGGCCGCTCTGACGTTCGGGCTCAGTGGTGCGCAGTCCCGACCGGATGTGCCGCCGGCGTCCGCGGCATCGGTGCGGCTCTTGGAGAAGGCCGCACTCGCGGCCGACGCACGGCCACTTCCGAAGGCGCCGCCCCAGGGGTACACGTACGTCAGGACCATCGGCCACAGCACCGCCCTGTCGGAGAACCAGGACGGGCGGATGGACCGTGAGCGCACGAGCCAGAACCTGGAGCAGTGGACATCCGTGGACGGCAGTGGGCGCACCCTGGAACGCAAGGGCGGCGAGGACACGCTGATCCCCGAATCGCCCGGCAAGGGCAGTCTCAACGCTCCGACCTTCGAATTCCTGGCCGGTCTGCCTACTGACTCGCGGGCCTTGCTCGACATGATCCGTGAGGACGCCGAGCGCAACCACGGATCGGGCTCGGGTTCTACCACCGGCCCCGACCAGCAGGCGTTCGTCACGATCGGCGATCTGCTCCGTGGCTCGGCGGCACCCCCGGATACCGTCGCCGCGCTCTACCGCGCCGCCGCCCTCATCCCCGGTGTCTTCACCGTCCCCGAGGCCGTCGACGCGGCGGGCCGGACCGGGGTGGCCGTCGCCCGGAACCACGACGGCGAACGCACCGAGTGGATCTTCGACCGGAGCACGATGCGCCTGCTCGGTGAACGCACTGTCCTGTTGGAGGACAACGCCTGGGGTGAAGCGGGCGACACGGTGACCTCCATCGCCGTGATGAAGACCGGCGTCGTGGACAAGGCCGGCCACACCCTCCAGTAGCCGGCTCGTCCACGACGCTGGTTGTCACCTGGTCCTGGTACCCGTGCCCGTGCTGGACAGATCGGCGCGCACGGGTACCGGCACCGCGCAACCGTACCCGGTGCGACATTCTGCGGCTCATTCACCAACAGCCCATAGTGAGAGGCTGGTTGATCCTGTGTGATTCACGAGTCCCCCTTAATCGAGCACAGGGATCACATGGCAATGGGCATACGCTTCTCACGATCAACGGTGACCGCCGCGGCTGTGGCCACAGCGCTCTTCGCGCTGGCCGGTTCGGCAACCGCCAGCACTCCGACCGAGGGCCCGGCCCCGGGACCGGGGTTCTCACGCCGGAGGAAGAGGTTCGGCTCCAAGAAATCCTCGATCAGAGCCAGCCTGTTATCGCTACCTACGAGGGCAGAGAGATCAACCTCGCCGACGGGTGGCAGGGAGCCCAGGCATGTATCGAGGACCCAAACGCGAAGGTCTACTGCTACACGACGGCCGCAGAGGCGAACCAGCACGTCGTCAGGATCTCCCCGGCCTCGAAAGCTGCGTCCAAGCCGCCGGTGCCGAACGAGGCTGGACCCAACGCGATCGCCGACTGCGTCTACGGACAGGTCTGCCTGTTCGCACCTTCGAACTACTCGGGCCGGATGCTCAAGTGGTCCGCCGGAGGAACGAAGAAACTCGGGGACTGGAACTTCCGGGACGAAGCCAGCTCCGGATGCGTGAATCGCAGGATCGGCGGCGCCCTCGTCTACGACAGCCGCACCGCACTGCCCGACCCGTACATGGCTCTCGGCAACGGCTACTGCTGCAAGTTCTCCAGCGCCGGTTATCCCACCGGCGGCAACTGGAACGACAAGGCCGACTACGTTCAGACGAGCCTGAACGGACAGGGTGCGGATTCCTTCGGACTCGATGAAGTCCAGCTCGGCGGGATCGAGGGCACGAGCGCCCGCGAGCACTGTCTGCCGGGTGGAAAGGCGCTCCTCAGGTCTGGGCAACAGTGGTGACGGCCCCTGGCCGAGCAGGGTGCGCAGCACCGTTCCGTGGAAGCCCCCCGAGGGAGAGGTGTCGGGGGTGTTGAGGTCCGCGTGGGCGTCGAACCAGACGACTGCCAGGCTGTCGCCGTGGCGAGCGACGGCGCGGGCGACAGGCGCGAGCTCGATGCCGCAGTCGCCGCCCACAGCGAGCAGTGTGTCGTCGTCGCTCCGGCCCAGTGCGGCCCTGGTTGCTTCCAGCGAGCGGGTCAGCACATCGGGTCAGCACATCGAGGTGGCGTACGCCGTCCTGGTCCTGTCCGGGGCGGGGGTCGATGTCGACGACGGTGCGTCGCGCTGAGGAGAGCAGCGCGCTCAGCCGTTGCGCACCCTCAGCCAGCAGTTGAGGATTGCGTACAGCCGACCCTTGCCACTGAGGAATCAAGACAACGGTATGGGATCCGTTGCTGCGGTCGAGCCCGGTCATGTCGTGTAGTCCGCGTTGATGCGGATGTAGCCGGCGGACAGGTCGCAGCCGTAGACCGTGGCTTCGGCCTCCCCGACGCCGAGTGTGATGACGATGTCGACCTCGTCCTGGCGCATGATGCCGACGAGTTTGTCGAGGGTGTCGGCCTCGGGCTCTCCGGGGTACACCTCGGCGTCGCCGAATCTCACGGTGACGCTGCCCGGCGCGATGTCGGTGTCGCCGGTGACGATTGAGATGTCGTCGCCGTGCTCGCGCAGTCCGCCGTGCCCTGTGCAGGCCCGGAAGCCTGTCGGCCACGCCAAGAGGTCAGAGTCTTGAGCTAATGCATGATCATGCGTTATGAGGCATGTAGTTGCACTTGAGTGTGGGCTGTCCGTCGAGTGCCATCCCAAAGGCACTCCACCTCGCCGTGCGGTCAGGAAACGAGTCGGCCCCGCTACGCGGGAGTAGCTCTGTTGGGTAGATCGGCCCATGTGACTCGTCGTCCACTGCTGCCGGGCGACAGCCACTGGACTGTCCCGCGCTCGGTGACGACCGCGCGGCCGACGAGCCGGCCCGTTCCGACAGGAAGAGCTGGAGGTCGTCCCTGGTCTCCAGCCTTCGCGCCGCACCTGTCACAGGTCGATCACGATGAACACACCTCCTGCACGCCCGCCCTACCGTGGCGGGATCGTCACATCTGGGGGAATCCCGTGCGTACTCGCATCATCGTCTCAACTGCCGCACTCCTGTTCGCCGCGCCACTCACCGCCTGCGGCGGGGACAGCGGGGACAGTAACGCTGGGGAGAAGCCGCAGAGCAGCTCGCCGCCCGCCGCCGACAAGAAGGGCACCGAAGTCGACTGCACGGCCGAGAACATCGACCAGCTGACATGGAACACACACTGCTCGGACGAGGTCGCCACTGACGGCTCAGCCAGCGCAGGCGCAGCACTTGGAGAGCCGCTCGCGCTCGGCAGATCGGCGGAGACCATAGGCGGCGAGGGTGGTGTCCTGGAGATCACTCCCACCAGCGTCGTCTACATGAAGGAGGGAGGTGGTGGTACCTCCGAGCACGGCACTTTCGTATTCATCACCGTCAAGGCCAGGCCGACCACGGGTGCCGCCGCTGCGGTCCCCGCTCCCATCACTGGCAAGGGCTGGGAATGGGTCGCCCCCGACGGAGAGGCCATCGGCTGGAACAGCGGAGACTCGATCACCGTTCAAACAGAGAGGTTCGATGGCGGGGGCGACATCCAGCCCGGCTCATTCCAGTGGCAGAGCACCGTGTTCGACCTGACCGCGGCACAGGCGAAGGGCGGCACGCTCCAGTACGTGGACGGTGACGGCGCGGCCTACCGGTGGAAGATCCCGGCTACGGACGCTGGCCCTCAGATCGCCGAAGTCAAGCAGCAACTGTTGGCGGACTGAGGTCGCCCCGCCCACGCGGGGGTAGCTCCCCCCAGCTCAGAGGCATCTGACGGCGTCCTGGGTCTGGGGAGAAGCCGTCCCCGCCCGCGTGAGGGTGGTTCTCTGCCCGTCACCGTGCTGGTTTTCGGTGGCGGATGGTCCCCGCTCGCCCTTGGAGCCCAGGATCCTCTCTGCAGGTGGTTCTGCGGGCCGCGAGACCGCTTCCGTGAAGCAGGTCCCTCGACTCCTGTCAAGCTGTGGAATTGTCCGGCTGCCGAACAGGCACGTGATCTCTGTGGAGGGGTGGTGGGTGGGCATGGCTGCCGACTGGGAATGGGACGACACATTGTTCTCGGGTACGGCCACCTACTACCGGCGCGGGAGGCTCCCTTACGCCCCCGGGCTGACGGACGTGCTCGCCGAGGTTCTGGGACTCGACGGGCGGGGACGCCTCATCGATGTGGGGTGCGGACCGGGCACCCTCGCCCTGAGCCTGGCGCACCTGTTCAGCGAGATCGTCGGCGTGGACCCGGACAGCGGGATGATCGCCGAAGCCACCCGCGCAGCAGCCGAGTGCGGCGTGACCGGGAAGGCGCGGTGGGTCCGGGCCCGGGCCGAGGATCTCCCGGCAGGACTGGGAACCTTCACCGTCGCGGCCTTCGCCCAGTCCTTCCACTGGATGGACCGCGACCTGGTGGCGGCAGCCACCAGGGACATGCTCCGGCCCGGTGGGGCGCTGGTGCACATCTCCGATGTGAAGACGGAGTCCCGAACCATCGACGGGTTTCCCCATCCGGCGGTGCCCTACGCGGCGATCGAGGAGCTGGTCAGGCACTACCTCGGACCGGTCCGACGAGCCGGCCGGGGCCTGCTGCCGCAGGGAACACCCGGCGGCGAGGCTGCGGTGCTCGCCCGGGCCGGATTCACCGGCCCGCAGCGCCGTGTCGTTCCCGGCGGACAGGCGCTGGAACGCACGGGTGACGATGTCGTCGCGGAGGTGTTCTCGATGTCGTTCTCGGCTCCGCACCTGTTCGGCCCGTGCTGTGACGACTTCGAGGCAGACCTGCGCCGGCTGCTGGAGGAGGCATCCCCGGCGGACCGGTTCTCCGAACGCCAGCCGGGCACCGAGGTCTTCGTCTGGTGGCACCACCCCGCCGGACCGGCACCCGCGCCGGCCACCTGACCCTTCCGTGCTCGTCCCCGCCCGCGCGGGAGCCTCCGCCCAGCGGGCGCTGTGCCGGTCGGCGCGGTCGGTGTCGAGGAAGGCCAGGCACTCGGTGCGCCAGGGCCAGCCGGCCCGTGCCCGACGTTGTCGAGGGCGCGGGGCTGGAAGACTCGCATGGTGAAGGCCGGTTCTCCCTCCAGGACTGTCCGAGTGCACAGGCTGAATGAGCGCTCCGTGACGCTCAACGAGCTCGCGCAGGGCATTCGGACCCTGCCGGAGGGGCTTCGAGTGGTTCGGAAGCCTCGCTGATGAGGACCAAGCGGTGGTACTACGGGATCTCAGGCAGTTCTGCGTGCAGGCCGCCACGCCGCGGGCGATGACGCGCTGGAGGGCATCCGACGCGCTGGTCTCCGACCGACTCACACTCCGTCGCTCCTGGTCACGCACGAACCGGTGGACCAGCAGTGGCAAAACGCCCTGGCGTTCCGTTGCCGACGCAACCGCGAAATCCCACCCGCCCCGACAGCTCCGGCCCAGTAGGAGCGACGTTCGTCCCGACGGACAGCAGTAGTCGTGACCGTCCGAAACACATGCGCGGTCGGCCGCACCGGGCCAACGGCCTCTCATGCACCGTTCAGTGATCGGGCGGTCGCCCGTTTCGGCGGAGCTGATTCCCACCGGTGCAAATCCCTTGGGCAGCTGACCAGTTGACGCCGTAGTCTCGCCGGATGTCCACCGTTTACGTCGAAGATCTCGCCCGTGCATGCGCATCTGTCGGTGACCTGCTCGCCGGGGTCCGCCCCGAGCAGTGGAAGGAGCCGACGCCGTGCACGGAATGGAACGTGCGCGAAGTGGTGGCCCACCTGGTCGGCATGGACCTGGTGTTCGCGGCCATGGTCGGGGGCGGTCCGATGCCCGACCGGGGAGCAGACTGCCTCGGTGACGACCCGGTCGGCGCCTACCGGTCCTCCAGTGCTTCGCTGCTGGCAGCTTTCTCCGTCCCCGGGGTGCTGGAGCGGAGTTACCGTGGGCCCTTGGGGAGCGCCACGGGCACCGAGCGCTTGCAGATCCGTCTGTACGATCTGCTCGCTCACGGATGGGACCTCACCCAGGCCACCCGAATCCCTGTCCGGCTGCCCGAGGACGTTGCCGAGCGGGCCCTGGCTTTCGCTCGGTCCCAGCTTTCCACCCAGTCCCGAACGGGACGATTCGCCGAGCCGCAACCCGTCGAGGAGACCGCTCCGGCCATCGACCGCCTTGCCGCGTTCCTCGGCCGGCCCTTCCCACCGCAGCTGTGAGCGCCGCGTCGAGCTCACCGCAGCGCTGAAGGCAAGGGCGGCGCGGATGCCGACGGCCGTGCCGGGCAGGGGCAGCCACCCACCCCGCACGAGCGTCGTCCATGAACCGACCGGTGTGCTGTCACTCCTCGCTACACCCTTCTTCCAGTACTGCCGTGCCGCCCGTGCCCCGGTAGGCCTCCTCCGACCGGCACCGGCACCGGCAGGGCGCGCCGCAGACCAGGCATGCGCCTCCTGGCAGGGCGCGCGCTCCGCCAGTCCGGCCAGGGCAGACGTTTTGCGGCCCCTCCCAACCCGGCCGCTCTGTCCTCCCGCGGTGGATACACAAGGGGAGCGGGGAGCGCCTGTGCTCTCCGGTGCCCGCTGTCGTCTGCCAGGGAGGGACCGGTCGCGTGCTGTCGGTCGATGTCGCGCTGCTGCTGGGCGTCATCGTGGTGCTGCGGCTGCGCCGCCGCACGGAGTCGAGAAGCCGCAACGACGAGAAGATGACTGTCCTCATCGTCCTGCTCCTCGGGGTTCTGATCGCCCCCACACCGTTCGGGCAGTGGATGCGCGACGTCCTCGGCCGCCTCGTCCACGGCGTCGCCGGAATCTCCTTCTAGAATCCGCCCGCCCCGGCCCGGGCTGCTGGGGCGGCTCGGCCGCGTCTGCCGCAGTCCACGAGTCCCTTGAGGAAGGCGCGGGTGTTCTGGCGGGCGGTGGCGACGGCGGTCGTGGAGCGGATGGTCGTGACGGCGGCACACATGGGTTCCATCAGGTTCACCTTGGCTTCGGCTCGTGGGTGCCCGGTCCTGCCTACCGGTCTCCCTGTTCCCCGGCCCGCATCGCTCAACCCGACGGGATCCGGTTGCCTCACTTTCGAACTCACGAAAATCTATGCCGGCCGGAGTAGACATTGGGTGGTGGTGTGGTTATGGTTTCTCTCGTAGCCGAGATCGACAGGGCCTGGCAGAGACGAACTGCCGGTCAGCAGTGCAGGTAGTACCCGCAGTTGCAGTACGGCAGTACGGTGCGGCGGTGGAGTTCCGGAGCCAGAGCAGACGCAGGACGGTGACGGGACTGACGGCCGGACCGGGTGGCCCGCGGTGATCAGGGGCCGCCAATGAGCAGAACCGCAGTTCAGTGGCATGAAGTACGCGGTATCCAGCAGTGAAGTCAGTGAGCGGTACCTCGGTGAAGGCGTCGGCTGCGGGCGCGCGCACCGGGAGGTCCGGCAGTGGGGTTCCAAGCCAGAGCAGACGCAGGACGGGCGAGCGGGGCTGGCTGCCGGAGCGTGACGCTTGGTCAGGTCACCCGTAGTACGCATCACCAGCAGTACAGAGCAGTACGCAGTGGCAGGCAGTTGTTCATTGAGGGAAAGAACGGAGGGGCCGAGCGCCATCAGGATCGCCCGGGCGGAACACGAGCCCGGGTACCGCAGGACATCGATAGTGAGGTGGTCTCCGGTCGAGCAACCGCGATCCCCGCATTGCCCGCCCTCTCCCGGGTGGTTGTGCGGATACAGAAGGCCGGCGCAGTACCAGGGCCGGCAGATGGTGTAGCAGTTCCTTCGGGGCCCGGGTGCCACATGGCACCCGGGCCCCTCCACGCGTGTTCCACAGAGAGGCACCATGACAGCAGACGACTCGTTCGACCGGCTCAACGACGACGACTACCCCGCCTACACCATGGGCCGGGCCGCCGAGATGCTCGGCACGACGCAGGGCTTCCTCCGCGCCGTCGGCGAGGCCCGCCTCATCACCCCCCTCCGCTCCACCGGCGGACACCGTCGCTACTCGCGCTACCAGCTCCGCATCGCCGCCCGCGCCCGCGAACTCGTCGACCACGGCACCCCCGTCGAAGCCGCCTGCCGCATCGTCATCCTTGAGGACCAGCTCGAAGAAGCCCAGCGCATCAACGCCGAACACCAGCGCCGCGCCGCCGGAACGCCCACGGCCGTGAGCTGAGACGCATGGGAACCACTGGCTTCACCAGGGAGTTCTGCGGCGCGGGACCGATAGCCTGCCCTTTGGGCCGTGCGGCGACGCGGGCATGACGGGTGGAGCGGCATCCAGCGGCTACGGCTCCCGCAGCCGGACGGGTACTCACTCCGTCCTCGACGTCGAGACCGCCCCCGCCGACACCGCCGCGAAGCTCCGAGACCAGGTCGCGGCCGGGGAGAAGGTCTCAGGCCCGGCGGCCCGCCGGGCCCTGACCGCTGCCGTCATGTCCCCGCGGTTCGAGAACCGGATCGTTCCCCGCACGTTCGCGAAGAAGGCCGCCGCGTTAGCCTCTGCCGCGCGGCCTCCCGGTCAACGCCCGGCAACTTCGCGAGGACCGAATCCCCGAAGAGGCCGCCGTCACCGGCGCTGACCCGCAGCACCTGTACACGGTGTTCAACATCACTCCGGAGGCCGGACTCCCGCTACGTCCGCTCCTTCCACCCTGACCCCACGGACAGCGACGACGTATCCGGCTGCAACATGGAGACATCGTGACCGACCACCACGCTCACCTGCTCGCCGCCATCGTCGAGCTCGGGGGTGAGCCAGAGGTCCCAGCTACCCGTAACGGGCGCTTCAAGGGTGCGGTCATCCCAGGAGGCCGCGCGGTCAGCGCCGGCCGCCGCCCATGCGGCGGTCGTCGGCCAGTGCGGTAAGCGGGCCGAACTCGCGGGCAAGTTCGTTCCACGTCAGAACCTCGCCACAGCGGGCCGGGAACTCCTTCGGGTCGAACTCGGGCATGGTCCAGGTGCCAGTGCCCCGGTCCCGCAGCCACAGGTCCCCGTCACCGTCGACCACAGTCGGCGGGACCGGTACGGGCTCGGCCTGATCGGTGGGCTCCCAGGTGATCCGGCCCGGGTGGGAAACGCGGCGCAGCTCGGTGGTGGCCAGCCGCGCGGCCAAGTCACGGGTGGACTCTTCGGCCTCCTTGACCGACGCGAGTCGGAACGCGTCGGCAAGTACGGGCAGGGCTGGATTCTTGCTGCGCTTTGAACTCATACGCTGACTACCTCCGGTGGGGGGCGTCACATCCGTTATGGCACCCCGTAGGGGAACACGATATCCGAGGCGGGAGCCGGGCCGGCTACGACGACTGTCCAGGTGGGGGCGCCGGCACACCGGGCGGTGGGGCTGGGCGGTGAGCGGGTCCTGGACGTGGCGCAACCCGTGCCGGCTACCTGCCCGGCTGGGTGGTGGACAGCGTCCGCTACGGCCCTGCCACCCGTCAGGCCGTCGCCCTCTTCAGCGAGGAGCACCGCCTCTCACCCGGGCAACCCGACGTGGTCAGCCACCGCGGCTGGGACCTGCTCCACCGCGTCGCCCACAGCAGACTCCTGCCCGCACGGGGGAGGCCGACGGCCTCGATACGCCATATCGGGAGATGTGGTCAGATGCTTGTTCCGGCCGTGGAAGCGGGCTACTGGGGTGGGCGGAAGCGGCTTGGGTCGGCTGATCCATGGCGGTGCGTGGCTCGACTCCCGGTCGACTGCCTTCGTGCCTGACCGTCACCTGACCTCGGTCAGCAAGTGGTCAGCATGAGTCCTGCAAAACCTGGCGAAAGCTGCCCGAGCGCAGGACTCGCTGTAGGCTGTGAAAATAGCCCTTGACCTGCAAAAACGCAGGCAGGGAGCCTAGTCCAGGAGTGCCCCGTGCTGCGTACCATGTTCAAGTCGAAGATCCATCGCGCCACCGTCACCCAGGCCGATCTGCACTACGTCGGGTCCGTCACCATCGACGCGGACCTGCTCGACGCCGCCGATCTGCTGCCCGGTGAGCTCGTGCACATCGTCGACATCACCAATGGCGCACGGCTGGAGACCTATGTCATCGAGGGGGAGCGCGGCTCCGGTGTGATCGGGGTCAACGGCGCCGCGGCCCATCTCGTGCACCCCGGGGATCTGGTGATCATCATCAGCTACGCCCAGGTCGACGACGCCGAGGCCCGGACCCTGAAGCCGCGGGTCGTCCATGTCGACGGGGCCAACCGCGCGGTCGCCCTCGGTTCCGACCCCGCCGAGCCCGTGCCCGGGAGCGACACCCGGCGCAGCCCGCTGAGCGTGGCGCGCGCCCAGGGCTGAGCCGTCCGCGCGTTGCCGCTGCGCCGTCCGGGGAAGCCGGGACACCGGTGCGGTGTTGCAGCGGACGTGACCGCTCCGGTCCGGACCACAGTGGCCGGAGCACCGAACCGATCATGGAGGACCGATGGCCGACACGGAGATCCGGGACGACCGAGCGGCGGGGCGGCTCGAAGCGCGTGTGGGCGACGAGGTCGCCGGACACATCGCGTACTTCGTGCTGACGGAGCCGGGCCGGGCACTCGTCCCCGTGCACACCGTGGTGCGGCCCGAGTTCGCGGGTCAGGGCATCGCGGGCACGCTCGCCGCCGAGTTCTACGCCGTCGCCGCCCGTGAGGACACCCCGGTCGCACCGCTGTGCCCGTACGTCGTGAAGTGGGCCGCCCGGCACCCGGAACAGGCCCCGGTGGCCGACCCCGAGCTGCTCCAGGCCGCCAAGCGATATGTGGCGGAGCACCCCGACCAGTGGTGACCGGATGACGCGTCACCCGTGACGGACGCGCCGTACGGCCCCCGCTCCCCTGGATTCCGTGACAGGGGAACGGGGGCCGTACCGCTTTTCCAAGGCTCACCCCGGCCACCGTTCCGGATATTTCCATGACGAGATCCGGGAGCAAACGGAATGTCGCGTACCGGTGGAAGTCGTGGGTGAACGGCGGTAAGCGGAACGAACGGGCCGTGCAACTCGGCGGAGTTCACGTGTGAAGGGGGAGTTCCTTTCGGGTGATCGGGGGTACCCGGATTCTCACGAGCGTCCCGGTAAGGGAGTCGGAGTACCGGGAACGGCCGGAGAGCAATCGGAAAGCGGACCTGTTCGGGCCCGCAGGGAGGGAATTCCATGAAGCTGAGGAAGAACGCGGTTCTCGTCGCGATGGTCTGTGTCGGAGCCACGGCTCTCGCCGGTTGTGGCGGGAACGGAGGCGGGGGCGGGGGGTCGGACGACCCGTTCGCGGGGGACAGCGCCGACCAGATCGCCGACCAGGCGGTCAAGGCGACCCAGGGCGCCTCATCGGTGCGGATGGCCGGTACCGCCAAGCAGAACGGCGCCACCATCACGGTGGACTTCCAGGTGGACGAGCGGGACAGGTGCAAGGGCAAGATGTCCGGCAAGGGGGCCAACGCCGAGGTCGTGCGGACCGGTCAGCAGTTGTTCGTGCAGGGCGACCGGGCCTTCTGGAGCAATACGCTGAAGGGTCAGCCGGGCGCCGAGCAGGCACTCGACAAGCTCAAGGGCCGCTGGGTGAAGACGGCGCCGAACGAACAGGGCACCGAGGGAATGTGCGACAAGCAGGCTTTCCTCGCTGCCATGGACAGCGATAAATCCGAGCGGTCCGGAATGAAGAAGACGGGTACCACGACCGTCGAAGGCAAAAAGGCCGTGACGCTGGAGAAGAAGAAGGAGAACGGGGAGAAGTTCACCTTGCATGTCGCCGCGGAGGGCGATCCCTATCTGCTGAAGACGGTCACGGAAGGCGGAAAGGCGCCGAGCGAGATGACCTTCTCCGCCTTCAACGAGAAGGTCGACGCACAAGAGCCCCCGGCCGACCAGGTGGTCGACCCCAAGGCCCTGGGGAAGCCCAGCGGCCGGTGATCCGTCCGGACCGGGACGGGTGCGGGAGATCCGTGCCCGGGAGCGGGCCGGAGCGGGTGCGGGCCGGGGGCCGGGGGAGGATCCCCGGCCCCCGGCCCGCACCCCTCGGCGGGACCCGGTGTCCGGGGACCCGCCCCCGGACACCGGGTCCCGCACCCGTGTCCCTCAGAACTTCCGCCAGCGGGCCATCGCGAAGGAGAACACACCGAACAGCACCAGGCCCACGGCGACAGCCACCAGCAGGGACGGCCCCAGCGGGGTGTCCTTGAAGGCGCGCAGGGTGTCGTCCATGCCCTTGGCCCGGTCCGGTTCGTAGGCGACCGCCGCACGTACCGCGAAGACTCCCGCCGTCGCGAACACCAGACCGCGCGCGACACCGCCGCCGACCCCCGTGACATCGACTCCCTGCCGCACTCGGCGGGACATCGCACCGAGCCGCAGATGCTCGTGGTACTTGCGCAGCGCGGCCCGGCCGCCTATCCACAGGCCGGCGCCCACCACCCCCGCGCCCGCCAGCCCCACCAGCCACTGACCGGCGGGCAGCTCCAGCGCGCGGGCGGTGAGGTCCCGCGACTGCCGGTCGCTGGAACCGCTGCCCGAGCCGCCCGCACCCGCCGCGAAGGCGAGCACCGACCAGGCGACGACGCTGTAGAAGAGGCATCTGCCCGCGGAGAGGAGCCGCTTCTTCGGCTTGCCCCCGTCCTTGCCCGCGGCACCGAACACGGCCTCCGACAGCCGCCACAGGGCCATCCCCACGAGCCCCACGCCGAGGGCCCACAGCACCACCGCGCCGAAGGGCTCCCCGGCCACCTCGGCCAGCGCACCGCCCCGGTCCGCCTGTGGGCCTCCGTCACCGAGCCCGATCCGCACCGCCAGCGCCCCGACCAGCACATAGATCACGCCCCGGGCGGTGAGCCCGGCCCGTGCGGCACCTTCCATGGCGGGTCCCCGTGCCATCCGGCGTCCCTTGGTACGACTCTTGTGCGTGAGCGCGCCTGCGTTCATGTCGACCTCCCACGACCGGGTGCCCCGGTTCCGGGGGGTGACACCTGCGGGCTCCGGGGGGACATCTGCCGACTCGTGGCCGCGCGACGCGCGCGTGCGCCCTCGGCCGCCGCCGTGTACCGGCCGGACACCGCCCGCGCAGGGCGCTGCCCTGCTATCCGCCATGTCCTGCCGCGCCCGGCCGCGCCACGACCTCGAAGACCTCGTGGCGCGGGACGAGCGCCCGGCGGACCGTCCCTCAGGCCAGCGGGACCAGCGCGGTGATCGTCTTCCCGCCACCGGCCCGCCGACTGATGGTGATGTCGCGGGCCAGCCGGATTATCAGGGGCCAGCCGTAGCCGCCGCCCAGATGCGACGAGGGGAGGGCGCCGCCGTAGCCGTCGGCGGGGACACTGTCGTCGCGGTCGTGGACGGTCAGCAGCATCCCGGCCCGGGTACGGGTCGCCTCGAAGCCCGCGATGCCGCCACCGTGCTGAATGGCGTTGGTGACCAGTTCCGAGGTCACCAGCAGCAGATCGATGACCATCCGTTCCCCGTCCGCCCCGGACGGAGGGCCACCCTGGTCATGGACCAGTGCCAGCACATGGTCGCGGGCGGCGCCCGCGGTGGTGATCCCCGGGACGAGGCCGGAAGCGGGAGCGGTCGGGGTCCCGTCCGTCAGCGTGTCCCTGAAGTCCGTCCCCCGGGCGCTCGCGCCGTCGGCGCCGCCGGTACCGGGGTGGCGCTCGTCGGCCGCCCTCATCGGTCCGTCCCGCCGCCGCGTCGCGCGGTCGCCGGGGACTGCCGCAGTCTGGGCGCGCTCCTGTGACCGGGATCACCCTTGCCCCGGACCACGAACGTGTCGTGAGCCGTGTCGTGGGTCACGGTTGCCTCCCCCAGATCGGACATCGTCGCGCCTCCCTGCCGTGCGGGCCGGTGACATATGGAGTGCGCCGCGGACCGGCTTGCCGGGGCGCGAGACGGACGCCACACCGCCGGCGGCGTCCAGCTCGGTTCAGTCGGGACGCCGTGTCGGCAGAGCGTGATAGTAACCCCCGACCTCGGTGAGGTACGCGGGGTCCAGGGTCTCGCTGTCCGTCCGGAACAGCGGAGCGGACTTGACCTCGTCCCTGGTGCAGCTCAGCGTCACCCGCTGCTCCGCCGCGTCGACCCCGGTCACGATGCCCGCGGGCACCAGGACGCTCTTGCCGAACTTCCAGACGCCGGTGTCCACGACCAGATGCGGGGTGCCCCGGCCGTCGGCCTGCCGGTCGACATGGCCGATCGTCCCGTCGGTGGCCTCGACGGTGAAACCTGTCAGGTCGAGTGCGTCGGTGTGGCCGCTGAGCGGCGTGTACGACCAGATGTTCTGGATGCTCACGCTGACTTCCCTTCGTTCTTGACGTACGGCCTTGACATACCGCGTGGGGTGGACCGGAACACGTGCTCAGGCCGCGCCGCGCGCGGCGGTGACCGCCGCGCCGCAGCAGTTCTCGGCGAGCTCCGCGTCCGCCGCGGCGAGCGCCGCCCGCGCGTCGTCCGTCCGGGTCGCGTCGCACAGGGTGCGGGTGACCTCTGCCAGGGCCCGCCGCAGCTCCGGGCGTTCCCGTTCGGCGACGGCGAACCGCAGGGCGGCGTAGCGGGCCAGCAGGTCGCGCAGTACTTCAGGCGTGGTCTTCATCACGGTATGGGCTCCTCGTGGTCATCCTCCTTCTGTCCCGTCGCACCGCGCTCACACCTCTTGATCCCCCATCTGCCGCACCTCGTCCCGCCACCTGCCCGGGGCCGCCCCGACCGGGACGGGGGCCACCGGACAAATCCGCCGCCGCGACCCCGGAAAAAATTGGTTGGTGATCGGCAGGTGTGAGACGTCAGACCCGGGGAAGGCGCCGAACATCATCGAACCCGATGTGAAGCGACGACGATTGGGGTGGACGGCATGGCAGCCGTGACGGAAGCGCGGACCACGGGCACGTCACAGCGGACCGGAGCGGCACAGCTCGTGGACGCCCCGCCCCGGATCGACCAGCCGCACAAGGTACGGCCGAGTGAGGCACGGGCACTGTCCCGGGGCCTGTTCGAACGACTCGCCGTCCTGGAGGAAGGCACCCCCGAGCACCAGTACGTACGCTCCACCCTGATCGAGATGAACCTCTCCCTGGTGCGTTACGCGGCGTCCCGCTTCCGTGGCCGGGGCGACTCGATGGAGGACATCGTCCAGGTCGGCACGATCGGTCTGATCAAGGCCATCGACCGGTTCGAGCTGACCCGGCAGACGGAGTTCACCACCTTCGCCGTCCCGTACATCGTGGGCGAGATCAAGCGGTTCTTCCGTGACACCAGCTGGGCCGTGCACGTCCCCCGGCGGCTCCAGGAGGCGCGGGTCGAGCTGGCCAAGGCCACCGAGGAGCTGCGCAGCCGTCTGGAGCGCACCCCGACGACCGCCGAACTGGCGGAGCTGATGTCGCTGTCCGAGGAAGAGGTCATCGAGGCCCGCAAGGCGTCGAACTGCTACAACTCCTCCTCGCTGGACGCCGCGCTCACGGCCGACGGCGGCAGCGACGGCGAGTCCGTGCTGGCCGACTTCATCGGCGAGGAGGACCCGGGCATGGAACTCGTCGAGGACTTCCATTCCCTGGCACCCCTCGTCGCCGAACTCGGCGACCGCGACCGGCTGATCCTGCACATGCGCTTCGTCGAGGAGCGCACCCAGGCCGAGATCGGCGCGCACCTGGGGATCTCCCAGATGCATGTCTCCCGGCTGATCAGCCGACTGCTCAAGCGGTTCCGGGCCGGTCTGCTGGATCCGTCCGTGGCCTGACCCGCCCGAGGCGTACCCGAATCGCCGAACCCCACGTGCACATCCGGCACGTGGGGTTCGGTGTGTTCGGTCGCGGACCGGCGGGAGCCGTACGTCCCGCGCCCCTTCGCGGAACAGCGGCAGCGGCGGGTCGTGCTCAGTCGCGCCGCAGCGGCAGCGGCCGGTCGTGCTCGTTACGCGGGGCAGCGGAAGCCGTATGCCCCGTAACCCGGCCGCGCGCCATCGGGAGTCGCTCAGTCGCGCGGCAGCGGGAGTCGCGCCCACACCGACTTGCCCCGCGAACCGCAGTCCACGCTCCAGCCCCAGTCCTCGCTGAGCGCCTCCACGATGGGCAGGCCCCGGTGCCGCTCGGCCAGCGGGGACGGCGGGAAGAGGCGCGGGCGGCGCGGGCCCGGGTCGCTCACCACGCACAGCAGGGTCCGGGGGCGGGGGGCGAGCGCCAGCCACACGGCCGGTTTCGTACCGTCGGGGTCGCTGCGGCGGCGCTGCCCGTGGCGCGCGGCGTTGGCGACCAGCTCGGACACCACCTGCACCGCGTCGTCCCGGACCTGCTGCATCCCCCAGCGGGCGAGTGTCCGGTCGGTGAACCGGCGTGCCTCGTAACAGCAGCGTGTGGTGGGCGGGATGAGGTGGGCGGCGAACGGTGTGCTGCCCAGCCCGTACCGCACGGCCAGATTGGCCGGTGCGCCCGGGGGGCGCCCGCGGAACCGGCCCCCGGCGGTGAACTCGCCCCCCGGTGTCCGTCCGGCGTCCGTGTCATGGCCGACCGCCATGTCCATCTCCCCACAACCTGCGCCGCGCCGTTCGGGCGCACCGCGTTCCACCGACGAGAACGGGCCGTGGAACCGGTGCTTCGGCGCCATTGTGCCCATTGGGCCGTCACTATCGCGTGCGGTTTTCGTTCCTGCAAGTGCGTGGCCGTGCAATTGCAGAGCGGCGGAATTCGTACAGCTTGTCGAATGGAAATCGACGGGGTGAACGGCCGTGGCGCTGGACGCGGTGGACACGCGTGGAAGAGTCGGACGAGCCGAAAGCGGTGACATAGATGCGGATCGAGAACGGAGTCGGTGCGGGGGAGCTCGGCGGTGTGGAGTGGCGCAAGAGCCGTCGCAGCGGGGGCAGCGGGAACTGTGTGGAGGTGGCGCGCCTCGCGGACGGTGGCGCCGCGGTCCGCAACTCCCGTGACCCGAGGGGGCCGGCGCTGATCTACACCGCCGAGGAGATGACGGCGTTCATCCAGGGGGTCAAGGACGGGGACTTCGATTTCGTGCGGTAACGGGACGTAGGGGGATGGCCATTCCCTGACACGCCGGTACGGGCGCTGTCATACTGGGTTCTCGTTCTTCTTATCTCCGTCCAGGGAGCCCGGTATGGGATTCGAGCCGCGCCGGACACCGTCGATCCTCGGCTTTCCGCACCGTCCGGAATGGGGCCCGGTGGCCCACCGGCGGGCGGTCGCGGGATATCTGCGCAACTGCCGTGAGCACGCCCGCATCTCCCCGCGACATGTCGCGGACTGCATAGGCGTCTCGGAATCCACCGTGAGCCGTATGGAAACGGGTCAGTCCGTCCTGCGGCCGCTGGACGTCGAGCGGTTGATGCGGGCGTGCGGGGTCACCGACCAGGCCGAGTACGAGCGGGCGGCCCGCCTCACCGACGAGGCGGGGCGGGCCGAACCCTGGCAGCAGCACGGCCAGGTCGTCCCCCGATGGGTACGGCCGCTGCTCGGGATGGAACTCGCGGCCCAGCGCATCCTGTCGTACGAGCCGCAGCTCGTCCCGGGATGGCTCCAGACGCCGGAGTACGCCGAGATCGTGATCCGCTCGGTCCATCCCACCGCCTCCCGGCAGGAGATCGACACCCGCGTACAGGTCCGTGTCGAACGGCTGGAGATGTTCCGCCGCCGACTGGACCCGCCGGTGCTCCTCGCGGTGATGGACGAGGGGGTCTTCACCCGTCAGGTCGGCTCACCCGGGACCATGCGCAGACAGGTCCGGCATCTGCTGAATCTGCTGGAGGAACTCCCGTACCAGCTCAGACTCCAGATCGCCTCCCAGTCCGTCGGGGCGGCCGGGGTCGTCGTGGGACATCCGGTCGTGCACTTGCGCTTCCATGCCGCCGACCATCTGCCGGACATGGTCTACCTCGAACAGTTCGAAGGCGCGACCTACTACGAGAAGCCCGCGGACACCGAGCGGTACCAGGCCGTCATGAACAACCTCTGCGGCCTCGCCAGCCCCTACGAGCACACCCGCGCGCTGCTCGACGAGGCCGCGACCCACGTGTGGTGAGACCCGCGTGTGGTGAGACCCGCGTGCGGTGGGACCCGGCCCCGGGGCCGGGCCTCACCCGTGCCGGATCAGCGGCGGACCTGCCCCACGCCGCCGTACTCCTCCCACTCGAACGTCAGCTGGGGGGGTACGTCGTCCGCGCCGGGGCGCCACCGCGACACCTCGACCAGTCCGGGCTCGACCAGGTCCAGGGGCGCGCAGTACGCGGCGACGTCGCTCTTCTCCCGGACCCGGCCCCAGTTGCCCTGGGTCTGTTCGTCCATGAAGCCGGTGACGAAGTCACGGATCGCCGGTGAGTCGCTGACCAGCTGGCACACCACCATGAAGCTCCCGTCCGGGAGCCGGGACGCCACATCCGCGATGAGCGCGCCGGGGTCGGCGCTGTCGGGCAGACAGTGCAGCACCGAGACGAAGAGCGCCGCCACCGGCTCCTTCATGTCGATCAGAGCCGTCACCGAGGGATGCGTGAAGATGTTCTCCGTGTGCCGCATATCGGCCTGGATGACGGCGGTGCGGTCGTTGCGCTCCAGTATGGCGCCGCCGATGTTCCGCACGATCGGGTCGTTGTCGATGTAGACGACCCTGCTGCGGTCGTCGACGCGCTGGGCGATCTCATGCACGTTGTCCTGGGTGGGCAGCCCGGAACCATGGTCGATGAACTGCCGGACACCGAAGTCCTTCGCGAGCGTGTGCACCACCCGGCGCAGGAACTGGCGGTTGTTCAGCGCCAGTTCACGCATGCTGGGCACCTTCTCCAGCAGCGCCGAACAAGCGGCCCGGTCGGCCGGGTAGTTGTCCCGTCCGCCGAGGAGACTGTCGTACATACGCGCGACACTCGGTGTGTTGACATCGATACCGTACGGAAGCCGGTCCGGTTCCACGAGGCGCCCCCAGGAGACGACCGGGCGCGCGCCCGACCGGCGCGCACCAGGACCACTCATCGTAGTGCTGGAGGTCACAGCGGGTGGCCGCCTTCACCAACTGGTCACCCCGGAGCCGACGCCGTGACGGGACCCGCCCTCCTCTCCCGGGACACCAGCACCTGGAAGTCCGCCGTCGACAACCCCATGACCTCGGCGGCGCGTTCGGAGCTGAGCCGCATCCGGTTGCGCAGCAGCAGCGCGTCCTCACGCGCCGCCGCGATACCCCGGACCCGCCCCCGCACCGGCCGCCGGGGGCGACCGAGCTGGTCGTCCACATGACGGCCGAGGATCTGCCAGGCGACCGCCGCCGGTTCCGCGCTCGCCAGCGCCGCGCGCCAGGAGATCGCCAGATCGGTGAAGACCTCCGCCACCACCGACTCCGCCATCCCGTCCGCACCCAGCCGGATCGACGCGTACACCACGTACGGCCGGTGGTTCCGCGCCCGGAACGCCTGGTACGCGGCCACCGACGTGGCGTGCGCGCGCTGTTCACGGTTCACCCCGCCGGACGCGGGACGCGCCGGTCCCGACCGGGGGGCGTCAGACGCTTCGGCCATACGACGGTCCATCCGTCGCGCCGCGCTGGGCGGGCAGCCGGGCGGTCGGCGCGTCCGGCGTGCCCTCGCGGGGGTCGTCGCACATCAGGAACACGTAATGCACCGACTCCCACAGCGGTTTGATGTCCGCCGGACGACCGCCGAGGGCACGTACGAGCGCCGCCAGCACCTCCCATTCGGGGATGTCCAGCCCGTCGAGGGTGTGCTGCGCCATCGAGGCGCTGACGGTGTTGCCGCTTCTGCGGGCGATCTCCCGGGGACCGGGGGAGCGGGCCGCCAGATGCAGCCCCCTGAGTGCCGCGTGCAGCCGGGCGATCCCCTGCCGGGCCGACTGCCGCGGCGGAGCGGTCAGACCGTGCGCCGCCTCGAAAAGCACCCGCAGCTCGGCGGGGTCCCCATGGAAGAGCAGGGCGAGCGCGCACACCAGGTCCCAGGTCGGATAGCGGTCCCCGGACAGGATGCGCGAGATGTACGACGGGGACAGCCGCGTCGAGTCCGCGACCTCCCGGATGCTCAGCCCGCTCGCCGTGTGCAGCGCGGACAGGGCCGACGCGAGCCGCCCCAGGGAGGCGGTGGACCGCGACTGGCGCGCCTGGGTGGCCGTGTCGCCGCCGTCCCCGCCGTCCTCGGTGCCCGCCGGGTCCCCCTCGGGCTCACCGGCGAGCCCCGCGGGCCGCAGCCGGACGGGAGCGGCACCCTTGTCGTTGGCGTGCAGCTCCAGCATCCGGCAGACCCGGTCCTCCCGCCAGCGGGTCCGGGCGGTGTCCGGCGCGATGTGCGCGGCCTTCGCGATCTCCTCCCATTTCTCACCGCGATGCCGGGCGTCCTGCACTGCCGCCGCGACGTACAGGTCCACCTCCTTGCGCACGGCCGACGCCCGGTCCAGCAGCGTCGCCAGGTCCTCCCCGGCCAGCTCACCGTCCAGCAGCTGCTGCCCGAGCCGCTGCACCTCACCGGCGAGCTGACGTCCGAGCGGACCCTGGGCGACCGGCTCCTGGGCCCGTCCGCCCGCCTGCCGCAGCCGCTGCGCCTTGCTCCGGCACGCGGTCCCGCAGTACCTCCTGCGGCGCCCCGCGCCGGTGCCGCGCAGCAAGGGCGCCCCGCACACCGGGCACGCTTCGGTGTCCAAGGATCGGCTCAGCACAGCGTCATCACCCTTGCTGTCGGGAAATCCGGCGGAGGACGGGCGGGACCCCGCCGACGGCCCCGGCACCCGGCGCACCTCCCGACCCACGGGTCTGGTCCCGGCGGGCAGCGTCCGGGAGGTGTCCCGGGGCCGCCACTGGACCGGCTGACCCGTCACAGCCGCCGGCCGGACGGTACGGGAGAGCCCCGGCCTATGGTGCTCGTCGGGTCCCCGTCCCGCGTGACAAGCCAGGCACGTGACGGTGCGCGGTGCCGGAGCCCGTTGCTACGGTCCCGACCGGGCCGGGGCGCCGAGGCGTTCCGGAGGTACGACGGGGGAGCCATCGCGGTCCTTTCGGATAGCGCGGATTTTCGCCGGAGTAGCAGGACCCCCGGTCCGTACAGGTGGCAGCCTGGACCGGGGGCCGATTCATCATCCGATTCTTCGGCGTGACCCTAGCGTGGCCTCAGAAGCCTCCGCTATCGGAGTGAGCCGGAACCAGGAAAGCGGGCACACAGTGGAACCACACCCACGTCGCCCCGAAACCAGCGGTGGCGGTGGGCCAACACCCCACCGCCACCCCAGAGGGTGCCCGCCCCCCGCCCGGCAAGGGCTACGCCTCGACCTCCGACCGATCCCCGCCCCACAGCGTGTGGAACGACCCCTCACGGTCGACCCGCCGATACGTGTGCGCCCCGAAGAAGTCCCGCTGCCCCTGCGTCAACGCCGCCGGAAGCCGCGCGGAGCGCAACGCGTCGTAGTACGCGAGAGCCGCCGAGAACCCCGGCGCCGGAACACCCTGCCGCGTCGCCTGGACCAGCACCGCCCGCCAGTCGTCCTGAGCCTCACCGATCTCCCGGGCGAAGTCCCCGTCGGACAGCAGCCCCGGCAGATCGGGCCGGGTGTCGTACGCCGCCCGGATACGGTCCAGGAACGCGGCCCGGATGATGCACCCGCCGCGCCAGATCGAGGCGACCGCGCCCAGATCGATGTCCCACCCGTACTCCTCGCTCCCGGCGGCGATCTGCTGGAAGCCCTGGGTGTACGACACGATCTTCGACGCGTACAGCGCCTGCTCGACCTGGTCGGCGAAGGCCGCGGCCGCGGCATCGTCGAGCGGCCGGGCCGACGGCCCGGCCAGTTCACGGGACGCCTCCCGCAGCTCGGCGTGGCCCGAGACGGCGCGGGCGAACACCGCCTCCGCGATGCCGGAGACCGGCACGCCGAGGTCGAGGGCGATCTGCACGGTCCAGCGTCCCGTGCCCTTCTGCTCGGCGCGGTCCTGGACGACGTCCACGAACGGCTTCCCGGTCGCGGCGTCGACGTGCGACAGCACCTCGGCGGTGATCTCGATGAGATACGAGTCGAGCCGCCCGGTGTTCCAGGTGCGGAAGATGTCGGCGATCTGCGCGGGGGAGTACCCGGCGACGTCCCGCAGCAGGTGGTACGCCTCCGCGATGAGCTGCATATCGGCGTACTCGATGCCGTTGTGCACCATCTTCACGAAGTGTCCGGCGCCGTCCGGACCGACATGGGTGACACAGGGCGCCCCGTCCTCGGCCTTCGCGGAGATCTTCTCCAGCATCGGGCCGAGCGCCGCGTAGGACTCCTCGGAGCCGCCGGGCATGATGCTCGGCCCGCGCAGCGCGCCCTCCTCACCGCCCGACACCCCGGCGCCGACGAAGTGGATGCCCTGCTCGCGCAGTTCCCGCTCACGGCGCCGGGTGTCGGCGAAATGCGCGTTGCCGCCGTCGATGATCATGTCCCCGGGTTCGAGCAGCGGCGCGAACTCCTGGATCACCGCGTCCGTCGGATCCCCGGCCTTCACCATGACGACCAGCCGGCGGGGCCGTTCCAGCGCGGCGACGAACTCCTTGGCGGTCTCGGTGGGGACGAACACGCCCTCCTCGCCGAACTCGGCGACCAGGTCGTGGGTACGCGCGGCGGTGCGGTTGTGCAGGGCGACGGCGTAGCCGTTGCGGGCGAAGTTGCGGGCCAGATTGCGCCCCATCACGGCGAGGCCCGTGACACCGATCTGAGCTGTGGTGGTCATGCCTGTGGCTCCTGGAATCGGACGTGCAGGTAGTGATCGTCAGTATCACGCTCCCACGTAGTGTGGAGTGCCGACACTTGTACGAAAAGGGAATCATCTGTGCCTCATTTCGATCTGCCTCTCGACGAACTGCGCACCTACCGTCCCGATCTGCCGGAGCCGGACGACTTCGACGAGTTCTGGGCGAAGACCCTCACGGAGGCCCGCCGGCACGACATAGCCGCCCGTTTCGTCCCGGTGGACGTACCGCTCGCCGGTGTGGACGTCTTCGATGTGACGTTCGCGGGCTTCGGCGGGCACCCCGTCAAGGGCTGGCTCGTCCTCCCGGCGGGAACGACCGAGCCGATTCCGGCCGTTGTCGAATACATCGGCTACGGACACGGCCGCGGGCTGCCGCACATGCATCTGCTGTGGGCGACCGCGGGCTACGCGCACTTCGTGATGGACACCCGCGGCCAGGGCAGCAACGCGGACGCCCAGGGCGACACCGCCGATCCGGTCGGTTCCGGACCCTCGGCCCCCGGCTTCATGACCCGGGGCGTCGAGGACCCGCACGACTACTACTACCGGCGGGTCTTCACCGACGCGGTGCGGGCCGTCGAGGCCGCCCGCTCCCATCCGCTGATCGACGCGGGCCGGGTCGCCGCGATCGGGGAGAGCCAGGGCGGCGGCATCACCCTCGCCGTGGGCGGACTGGTGCCGGACCTGGTCGCCATCGTCTCCGACGTGCCGTTCCTGTGCGACTTCCCGCGCGGGGCCACCCTCACCGACAAGCTTCCGTACCGTGAGATCGCCTTCTATCTGAAGGCGCGGCGCGGCCATGAGGACCGGACCTTCCGGACGCTGTCCTACTTCGACGGGGTCCACTTCGCGGCCCGGGGACGCGCGCCCGCGCTGTTCTCGACGGCCCTGGAGGACCAGACGTGTCCGCCGTCCACGGTGTTCGCGGCGTTCAACGCCTACTCCGGCCGTGAGCGTGCCATGGAGGTCTACCGCTTCAACGGTCATGAGGGCGGGGGCTTTTATCAGAAGGGCGTCCAACTCCGCTGGCTTCCTCAGTACTTGAACGGCTGACCGGCGCGGCGTGCCGGACGTCCTGGGACAAATCGACGTCCGGCGCGCTGAGTAAGCGACCGGTTACCCTCTTGTCTGGCCGGTTCGCAGCACATAGTTTTGCCAATCCTGATGCCTTGGGGGCCCTCCCCAAAGGACAACAAGGGGGCGACACATGGCCGTGCGTGGCCGACACCGCAGGGTCCAGCCGAAGCGGATCAACCGGACATCACTGACCCTGACAGCCGGCGGCGCCGGAATCGCCATGCCGCTCATCGGCGCGAACCTCGCGCAAGCCGCGGACGCGGGCACCTGGAACAAGGTCGCCGACTGCGAGTCCAGCAACAACTGGACCATCAACACCGGCAACGGCTACTTCGGCGGGCTCCAGTTCACCCAGTCCACCTGGGAGGCCTACGGCGGCCGGGCGTTCGCCCCGCGCGCCGATCTGGCCAGCAGGGACCAGCAGATCGCCGTCGCCGAGAAGGTGCTCAAGGGACAGGGCCCCGGCGCCTGGCCCTCCTGCTCGGTGGAAGCTGGCCTCACCCGGGGCGGCGACGCCCCCGAGATCAACCCCACGGCCGCCCGGGCCCCGTCCGCGCCGGACCGTTCCGCGCGCACCGACGTCCGGGACGTCAAGCCGGAGGCCACCCCGCAGTCCCGCGCGGGCAAGTCCGAGATGTACACCGTCGTACGGGGCGACACGCTCTCCGGCATCGCCGACCAACGCCGGGTCGACGGCGGCTGGCAGCGCCTCTACCAGAGCAACCGCTCGGCCATAGGGGACGACCCCGACCTCATCATCCCCGGCCAGAGCCTCTCCCTGGACGCCTCCGCCCGTACAGCCGTCCCCCGGGAACGGGACCGGGCGGCCGACCGGGAACGCAAGCAGGCCGAGAAGCCCGAGCGCAGATCCACCGAGCGCGCGGCCCCGGACCGGGGGCCGGCCGTCAGCAAACCGGTCACCAGGAAGCCCTCCGCCGCCCCCGATACCCGTCGGGAATCGGCCCCCGCGAAGACAGCCCCGAAGGCGGCTCCCAAGGCTGCCCCGAAGGCCGTCGCCCCGAAGGCCAAGCCGAAGCCCAAGCCCAAGGCGGCACCCGAACGCCGCCAGGCGAAGGCGGCACCCGAACGGCGTCAGGAAGCCGCGTCGCGCGGAGAGGCCCGTACCTCCGCCGAGTTCTCCGCGCCGGTCACCGGGGCCACCGGCACCTCGTACCGGGTGTCCGGCCCCCACTGGTCGAAGGGCTACCACACCGGCGTCGACTTCCCCGTGCCCACCGGGACCTCGGTGAAGTCCGTCTCCCGGGGCGAGATCGTCTCCGCGGGCTGGGCCGGTTCCTACGGCTACCAGGTGATCATCCGGCACAGCGACGGCCGTTACAGCCAGTACGCCCATCTCTCGGCGATCTCCGTACGGTCCGGCCAGAGCGTGGTGAGCGGTCAGCGCATCGGCCGCTCAGGCTCCACCGGCAACAGCACGGGACCGCACCTCCACTTCGAGATCCGCACCGGCCCCGGCTTCGGCTCCGACATCGACCCGCTGGCCTACCTCCGCGGCGGCGGCGTCCGTATCTGACCCACCGGCACACGGGTGAGGGCCGTTGCCCGCCGTCGACACGGCGGGCAACGGCCCTCACCCGTACCCCGCCCTACGACTTGACCCGGGTGCGCGGCCGGAACGCACACGGGTGCGCCAGATCCTGCACGGACGGCAGCCCCGGGTGCGCGCCCCGGCGTCCGGGCTCCCGGCGCAGCTCCAGGATGCCGCGCTGATGCGGCATCGCGGCCCGCTCGTCCACCGGGAACGCCAGGGACGGCCCACCGTCCCCGTCGGCCACCACCGGACGGTCCGTCCCCGTAGCGGAGTCCTCACCGGCCGCCGCCGTGCCGCCCGTCAGCTCCACGGCCTCGCCGAGGAGCGCCGCGCTCTCCTGCTGCTCACGCCCGATCCGCTCGGTCGTCAGCAGGATCAGCCCGCCCGCCGCGACCACGCCGCAGCCCAGCGCGAGCACCGTGCCCGCCGAGCCGTACCGGAAGCTCTCCCCGAGCAGCGTGAGCCCCACGGCCGCGGCGACCACCGGATTCACCACGGTCACCGTCGACAGCGGGGCCGCCAGACCGGCGCCCCGGTACGCCGACTGGGACATGAACATGCCCGCCGTGGCCAGCGCGGCGATCACCGCGAGGCTCGGGATGTCGAGCGTCGCCGACTGCTCGGTCCAGTCCAGGGCCACGGCCTTCGTGAACACCGACCCGATGCCGAACGCGACACCCGCCGCGCTCGCCAGCAGCACACTGCGCACCGCCGGATGCCGGTGCGCCGCCTGCGCGGCCACCGTCAGCGTCACCAGCGCGCCCGCGGTCACCAGCGCCAGCACCAGCCGCTCCGCGCCGTTCATCGACTGCTCGCCCGCGCTGCTCGTCAGCGACAGCAGACCGGCCAGACCGATCGTCGCCATCAACGCACCGCGCCACGCCGTGGCACCCGCCCGCCGGCGCACCAGGAACGCGGCCATCGGCAGCGCGAACACTATGGTCAGCGCGCCGAGCGGCTGCACCAGACTCAGCGGTCCGTACGCCAGCGCCAGCACATGCAGGACCGCGCCCAGGCCGTTCAGCCCGACCGCTCCCCACCACAGGGGACGGCGAACCGGCACAGCGGTACGTCCCGGGGTGGACACCGCGACCCGCTCCTGGACGATCGCCCCGCCCGCGTACGCCACCGCGGAGACGAGGCAGAGCGCCACCGCGAACACGAAGCCGCTCATGCGGATCTCCCGGGGGTGCGGCCGGCCGTGCGCGGGGTGCGGCGCGTCAGGCGCCGCGGGGGGTCGGATGTCATGTTCCTACGATCCCTCTCCTGAGCCGCCACGTCGTCGTACCTGAGCACGCATTCCGTCCTACTACCGATGGAGTAGACCCCCTAGGGATCACCTACGGGAGTCGTCCCCTGGGTGGACGCGCGTGCTACCCCGGAAGTCGGCCCTGCGGCGGTCCGCCGACCGGTGGGCCGGTCACCGCCGGACGCGTCCCGGCGCCGCCCGGCGCCCGTCCCGCCGTCCACGTACCGGGAGCGGCACCCGTACCGGGTACCTGGATGTTGCCTCGTACGGCGGTCGCCCAACCCCTCCGCCGGACAAGGGAGTCCGTTCCGTGCCCGGGGGCCGGTGATGACGGCCGTACGGGGGAGTGGCGCGGGCGCCCCGCCCGGCTCCTTGACGCTCCCGCCGGGGGCTCCAAGAATGAGCCTCCCCGACATCGCGGCCGACTCGGGCACCACGGGCGGCACGCCGCACCGACCATGCCGTCCCCGCCCGGTCCCCTTCCGCCCCCCGCCTCCGCCCCCGCCGGGCACCTCTTCCGACGCCCCCTCGGCCCGGCGCGCGCCCACCCCCGCCGCGCCCGGTCACACCCGCGTCCGGGGCGGCCCGGCGACGATGTCACCCCCCTCCCGGAGGACTTCCCCATGCGATGGACCCGGCGATGGACCCGGCGCCCGCACCCGCGCTCGGCCGGCGCGGTCACGGCACTGGCCCTGCTCGGCGGCGCACTCGCCGCCCCCGCCGCCGACGCGGTCGCGCCGTACGACGCCACCGCCCGGACCGAGCGGCTCACCGATCTGGTGAACCCGTTCATCGGCACCGCCAACGAAGGCAACACCTACCCCGGCGCCGCCGTGCCGTTCGGCATGGTCCAGCTCTCACCGGACACCGGGCACAACACCGGCTACGACCACGCCGACACCCGTATCCGCGGCTTCTCCGCCGTCCATCTCTCCGGTGTCGGCTGCCGGATCGGCGGTGACCTGCCCGTGCTGCCGACCACCGGTGACATCACGGCCACCGACAACGCCCGCTACGCCGTCCCCTTCCGGCACACCGACGAGGCCGCCGGGCCCGGCTACTACCGGGTGGGCCTCGGCAACGGCGTACGCGCCGAACTCACCGCGTCCCGCCGCACCGGCGTCCAGCGCTACACCTTCCCCGCCACCGACCGTGCCAACGTCCTGCTCAACGCGGGCCAGGCGCTGCACCGCAACCGCGCCAGCGCCGTCGAGATCCTCGACGACCGCACCATCCGCACCAGCATCACCGGCAGCGGCTTCTGCCAGGCCACCGAGCCCTACACCGTCCACACCCTCACCCGCTTCGACCGGCCCTTCACCGCGTACGGCACCTGGCAGGGCGCGACCGTCACCGACGGGAGCACCCGCGCCGCCGCGACCACCGGCCGGAGCGGCGCCTGGGTCCGCTTCGACACCCGGGGCGACCGGACCGTCGAGGCCACCACCGCCCTGTCCTACGTCGACGCCCGGGGCGCCGCCCGCAATCTGCGCGCCGAGGGCGGCCGTTCCTTCAGCCGGGTGCGGCAGGCCGCGCGCGCCGCGTGGGAGGACCGGCTCGACGACGTCCGCGCCCACGGCGGCGACCGGACCCTGCGCCGGACCTTCTACTCCTCGCTGTACCGGTCCTTCCTCGCCCCCAACACCGGCAGCGACACCGACGGCCGCTACCGGGGCTGGGACGGACGGGTGCACCGCGCCCGGGGCTTCACCTACTATCAGAACTGGTCCCTGTGGGACACCTACCGCACCCAGGCGCAGCTCCTCGCACTGCTGGCGCCCCGCGAGTCACGGGACATGGCGTTGTCGGTGCTGCGCGTGGGCGAGGAGGGCGGCTGGCTGCCCAAATGGGGCTACGGCACGGTCGAGACGAACATCATGACCGGCGACCCGGTCACCCCCTTCCTCACCAACGCCTATCAGCAGGGCCTGCTGCGCGGCCATGAACAGCGGGCGTACCGCGCGCTGCGCCGCAACGCCGACGGGGTACCGCCGCCCGGCTCACCGGCCGTCGGCCGCGAGGCCAACGCCGCCTATCTGGAACGCGGGTACGTACCCCATCTGGAAGGCCGCCCGCACACCAAGCCCGGCGACTCCGATCACGACCACGGGGGCTCGGCCACCCTGGAGTACGCGCTCGCCGACGCGGCCCTGGGCGAGATGGCCCGCGACCTCGGCCACCACGCCGACGCCCGCCGCTACGCGGCCCGCGCCCGCAACTACCGCTCGGTGTTCGACCCGGACACCGGCTTCTTCCGACCCCGGGACGGCGACGGGGCGTTCACCGGACCGGCCGACCCGGCCCGCGGCTCGGGCTTCCACGAGGGCACCGCCTGGCAGTACCAGTGGCTCGTCCCCCAGGACCTGCCGGGCCTGATCGGGCTGCTCGGCGGGCCGGATGCCACCAACGCGCGTCTCGACACCTTCTTCGCCTACGACCGGCTGCTCGCCGACCCCGCCCGCACGGCCCGGGAGGTCTGGGTCGACGGACCGTACGAGTACTACAACGCGGACAAGTACAACCCGCAGAACGAACCCGACCTCATCGCCCCCTACACCTATCTGTCGACCGGCAAGCCCTGGGCCACCACCGACGTGGTGCACGCCGCCCTCACCCTCTACACCGACACGCCCACGGGGATGACCGGCAACGACGACCTCGGCACCATGTCGGCCTGGCATGTGCTGTCCGCGCTGGGGCTGTATCCGATCCGGCCGGGCAGCGCCGTATGGGGCCTGTCCACACCGGTGTTCGACCGGGTCGACCTCACCCTCGACCGCCGCCACCACCCACGCGGCGGCCTCACCCTCCGGGCACCCGGCACCACGTCCGACCGGCGCTACATCCAGCGGGTGCGCACCGACGGCACCGACCATCCCCGTACGTATCTGACCTCCGGCGAGCTGCGAGGACTGCGGGAACTGGCGTTCACCGTCGGTGAGGCACCCTCTGCCTGGGGCACCCGGCCGGACGCGGCGATGCCCGCCCTGCACACCGCCGCCGACCGCCCCTGAGCGGGCCGGCGGGGCATCCGTACCCGGCGCGACGGTGTGCCCGGCCGGGTACGGATGCCTTGCCGGGCGGGACGGGGCGGCCGGGACGGGGACTTCACGCGTTGTTAACTGTGCGTAGCACCGGGGTGCTTGACCATGGCCGCCCCTGGGGATTGACTGCGTACCCATCGCACCCCCGCACCGTCCCGTCGCACCCGCCCCTTCCGCAGCACCGACCCGTGCCGCCGAATCCGCCGCCCACCCCGTCCCGCAGCACCCGAAGCACCCGACGCGAGAGCAGAGCATGGGCACCCAGCCGCTGGCCCCCCTCGACCTGGCCTTCTGGAACATGGAGTCGGCCGGGCACCCCATGCACCTCGCGGCACTCGGCGTCTTCACCGCCGACGCGCCCGGAGCCGCCCGGCACGCCGCCGAACTGCTCGCCACCCGGGCCGCCGCCGTACCCGGACTGCGGATGCGGATCAGGGACGTCACGGTGCCCGTCGGCGGCGCCGCCCGGGTACCGGCAGCCGACTTCGACCCCCTGGAACACGTCCGGCTCGCCGAACCCGTGACCGACTTCCACGCGGCCGCCGCCACCGCCATGGGGCACCCCCTGGACCGCGCGAAACCCCCGTGGGAGGTCCTCGTCCTGCCCGCCGAGGGCGACGACACCTCGTTCGCCGTGCTGTTCAAGTTCCATCACGCCCTCGCGGACGGTCTGCGCGCCCTGACCCTCGGCGCCGCGATCATGGACCCCGGCGGACTCCCGGGCCGTCCCCCGCCCGTCCCGGCCTCCGCCTCGCCGCCCGGGCGGCGAGCCCCCGAGCGGGCCGGTCCCCGGCCGCTGTCCGGACGGCTGCTCGGGACCGTCGCCGACCTCACCCGGGCCCTCGACATCGGCGCCGCCGTGGCCCGCGCCACCTGGGACGTGCGCTCCACCCCCGCCCTCACCTCCCGCCCCACCGGCACCCGCCGCACCGCGGGCGTCGTCCTCGATCTGGACGATGTGCACCGGGTCCGCAAGTCCGCGGGCGGCACCGTCAACGACGTCCTGATCGCCCTGGTCGCCGGAGCGCTGCGGCGCTGGCTGGAGGGCCGCGGCGAGTCCAGCGAAGGGGTCGCGCCGAGGGCCCTGATCCCCGTCTCCCGGCGCCGCCCCCGCACCGCCCACCCCCAGGGCAACCGGCTCTCCGGCTATCTCGTCCGGCTCCCGGTCGGCGAGCCCGACCCGCTGGCCAGGCTGCGCTCCGTCCGCGCCGCCATGGACCGCAACAAGGACGCGGGCCCGCACCGGGGCGCCGGAGCGATCGCCCTGCTCGCGGACCATGTGCCCGCGCTCGGCCACCGGGTCAGCGGCCCCGTGGTCGCGCAGGCGGCACGGCTCCTCTTCGACATCCTCGTCACCAGCGTCCCGCTGCCCAGCCTGGGCCTGCGCCTCGGCGGCTGCCCGCTCACCGAGGTCTACCCGCTCGCCCCCCTCGCCCACGGCCAGTCCCTCGCGGTCGCCGTCTCCACCTACCGGGGGCGGGTGCACTTCGGGCTGGTCGCCGACGCCGTCGCCGTCCCCGACCTCGACGCGCTGGCCCGGGCCCTGACCACCGAACTGGCGGCCCTCGCCGCGGCCACCGACGGCTGACCCGCGACCCGGGGAAGCCCGTCCGGCAGGGGCCTCCCGCACCCCGCGGCGGGGGTGTGTCCGACCGGACAGCGCGCTGTTTGGCGCCGGGACTCGTACCTCCCGTAAAGTTCCGCTTTCAGAGGACCCACGGCACCCGGCCCACCGGCCGTGCCCGGGGACAGCGGCGGTACGAGCGGCACGAGGAACGGCATGACGGCGATCGAGGACATCCCCACGTACGGTCCGGGCATCGACCCGGAACGTCTCGCCGTCTGTCTGGGCGTGCTCGAAGAGCTCGACAAGCTGGAGGTGGACCACCCCGACGCGATCGCCGTGCGGCGCGCCACCGCCGGGATCTACCGGACGGTGAAGCAGCGCCGCCGCCAGGAGCGCCGGGCCTCGAAGACCGCCCACGACAAGGCCGTCACCGAGGCGACCGCCACCGGCTCCGCCGAACGCATCGACGACGAGACCCAGGGCCTCCTGCCCTCCGGCACCGCAGCCGGGGAACTCGCCGGGATACTCCAGCGGCCCCGGTCCTGCTACACCTGCAAGGCGCGCTACGTCGAGGTCGACGCGTTCTACCACCAGCTCTGCCGGGACTGCGCCGCCACCAACCGGACCAGGCGCGACGCCGGGGCCGACCTCACCGGCAAGCGGGCCCTGCTCACCGGCGGACGCGCCAAGATCGGCATGTACATCGCGCTGCGGCTGCTCCGCGACGGGGCGCACACCACGATCACCACCCGGTTCCCCAACGACGCCGTCCGCCGCTTCAAGGCGATGCCCGACAGCCCCGACTGGATGCACCGGCTGAAGGTCGTCGGCATCGATCTGCGTGACCCGGCGCAGGTCGTCGCCCTCGCGGACTCCGTGAGCGCGGCCGGGCCCCTCGACATCCTCATCAACAACGCCGCCCAGACCGTACGCCGCTCCCCGCAGGCGTACAGCGAACTGCTCGCCGCCGAGTCCGCGCCGGTACCCGCCGGTGAACTGCCCGCCGCCGAGGTCATCGGCACCTTCGGCTCCGGCGCGGTCGCCGCGCTGCCCGCCGCCCGCACCGGCGGACTCTCCGCCCAGGACATCACCGAGCTGGCCCTGGTCTCCGGCTCGGCCTCCCTGGAGCGCATCGCCGCCGGTACCGCGATCGACGCGGGCGGCCTCGTACCCGATCTGCACGCCAGCAACAGCTGGGTGCAGACCGTCGACGAGGTCGACCCCGTCGAGCTCCTTGAGGTGCAGCTCTGCAACTCGACCGCCCCGTTCATCCTCATCAGCCGACTGCGCCCGGCCATGACCGCCGCCGTCGCCGCCGGGGCCCGCCGCGCCTACATCGTCAACGTGTCCGCGATGGAGGGCGTCTTCAACCGCGGCTACAAGGGCGCCGGCCACCCGCACACCAACATGGCCAAGGCCGCGCTCAACATGCTCACCCGCACCAGCGCGCAGGAGATGTACGACCAGGACCGCATCCTGATGACCGCCGTCGACACGGGCTGGATCACCGACGAGCGCCCGCACCCCGACAAGATGCGGCTCGCCGACGCCGGATTCCACGCCCCGCTGGACCTCATCGACGGCGCGGCCCGGGTGTACGACCCGATCGTGCGCGGTGAGGCGGGCGAGGACCTGTACGGCGTCTTCATGAAGGACTACGCGCCCGGCAAGTGGTGAACGGTTCCGGCGAGAGGTGAAGGGGACCTGGCGAGCAGGTCCCGGGCCAACGGTGCACGGACCCCGGCGAGCGGTGAACGGACCCCGGCGAGCGGCGAACGGGCGGGAGTCTCGCTGCCCTGAGCCGCGCCGCCCTTCCCGCCGTTTCCGCGCCCACTCCTCGGGCGCCCTCCCCTCCCTCTTGCCGTGCCTTGCCCTGGCCGTCCGCCCCGCCCGTCCGGCCGCCGCCATGGCCGCCGTGACCGCCGTGACCGTCCTCACCCGGACGGAGCAGCCGTGCGGGGGGCCCGCGTCCGGGCCGTCCCTCCACCTGTCCCCCCGCCCCTCCGGGGCCCCGCACGGAGCGGGCTGACGTGCGGCGTTGCCCGTCCGGGCCGTCCGGCCGGTCCGAGCGGGTGCGCCGTCCGGCGGATCATGGCCGAATGAACACCATGCGACCGTGAAGGGTCGCACTTCTTGTCAGCCCTATAGAGCGCTGGCCCGCTCAGATGGTTAGTCTGTACCGGACGGACAGCACCAAGGGGGCCTACCCGTCCCCATGGTCCGTCCCGGGGCGAACCGCTCACACGGTCCGCTCCCAGCGAGTTGCCGGCGCCACCGCGTCCGAACTGCCTCTATCCACGCCCGATCGGGCGTCAGGCGCCCGCTGACACGGTGGGCCAGGACGCCCGGAGGGTGACCCGACACAGAAGGAGTGCGCGGTGACACCAGAGAAGACCACCAGCGAACAACCCGTCGACACCGGCGACCGGACCACCCGTCGCAAGGCCGAAGCCCTCGGCAGCCTGGAGGTGTGGTCGCGGTCCGCCCCCATCCGGCTCGCCGGTTACGAGGACGACCTCGCCGAGCCGCACATCCTGCCCAGCGTGGACTGACACCGGTCCGCCGCCGCCCCGTGCGGCGGGGTCCGCTCCATGTTCCTGGCCGGAGCGGAGGCCGTGGGTCCGGGGGGCACCCCCCTCCGGACCCGGCTTCCGGGGTCCCGCTCCGGGGGCGGTAAGAACCTGGACATCGGAGGACTCCGCGGGAAAGATCGTCCAGGAGTTCGTTCCCCTGGAGATCCGAGCACCGGGACCCCTATGCCCTCCGCAGTCCGTTTCGGCGTCAACTACACCCCCAGCCAGGGATGGTTCCACCACTGGCTGGACTTCGAGATCGACGCCGTCCGCGCCGATCTCGACTCCATCGCCGCCCTCGGTCTCGACCACATCAGGGTCTTCCCGATCTGGCCCTATTTCCAGCCGAATCGTTCCCTGATCCGTCCGCGCGCCGTGGAGCAGCTCGTCCAGCTCGCGGACGCGGCGGCCGAGCGCGGTCTGGACGTCAATGTCGACGGTCTCCAAGGGCATCTGTCGAGCTTCGACTTCGTGCCCTCCTGGACCCGGACCTGGCACCGCCGCAACCTCTTCACCGACCCGGACGCCGTGTCCGGCCAGGCCGACTATCTGCGGACCCTCGCCGCCGCGCTCGCCGACCGGCCCAACTTCATCGGTATGACCATCGGCAACGAGATCAACCAGTTCGCCGCCGGGCCCCACCCCGACCCCGACCCGGCCACCACCGACGAGGCCGGACGCTGGCTGCGGCGGCTGCTCGCCGCCTGCGAGGAGGGCGCGCCCGGCAGGACCCATCTGCACGCCGAGTACGACGCCACCTGGTACCAGGACGACCAGCCCTTCACCCCGGCCCAGGCCGCCCGGCTCGGCGCGGTCACCGCCGTGCACTCCTGGGTGTTCAACGGGACCGCGCAGCGCCACGGACGCACCGGGACGGCCACCGAACAGCACGCGGCGTACCTGGTGGAGCTGTCCAAGGCCTGGGCCGACGACCCGCACCGCCCGGTCTGGCTCCAGGAGGTCGGCGCGCCCGCGCCGCTGATCCCGGCCGAACACGCCGCCGCGTTCACCCGCGCCACGGTCGACGCCGCGCTGGACTGCGAGGACCTCTGGGGGATCACCTGGTGGTGCTCGCACGACGTGTCCCGTTCGCTCGCCGACTTCCCCGAGCTGGAGTACAGCCTGGGACTGCTGACGGAGGACCGCCGGGTCAAGCCCGCGGGCGAGGAGGTCGCCCGGATCGCCCGCGAACAGCGGGAGGCGCCGCACCGGCCCGCCCCGCGCGGGATCGCCCTCGCCGTCGACGCGGGCGACGAGGAGGACGCGCCCCGGCGTTCCGTCTGCGCGCCGGGCGGCCCGGTGTCCGAGGCGTTCGCCCGGCTCAGCGCCGAAGGGGTGCGGCCCGCCCTGGTGCTGGCCGGTCGCGCCGGGGACACCGCGCATCTCGCGGCACGCGGCATCCGCGAGGTCGTCACCCCGGCGGACGTGGGGACCTGAGCGGACACCGGGACACCGGGATCGGAGCGGGCGCGGGCACTGGTCCGTGCGCCGGGCCGTATGCCGCATGCCGTGCGCCCGGCCGGTCGTGGGTCACCGGTCGTCGTCCGGGTCCAGCCGGGTCGGCGGCAGGAAGTCCCGTACATAGGTCCGCTCCCAGTACGCCCCGGTCTCGCGCCGGTGCGCCCGGGACGTGAACCGGTAGCGGAACAGCCGTGCCCGTACGTACCGGGGTGGCGCGTCCGGTGGGAAGGGGGAGTGGCGCAGCAGCCGCAGGGTGTCGCGGTCACCCGTCAGCAGACGTTCCACGAACGCGCCGAACCAGGGGCGGGCGTACGCGGGGGAGAGGGCCGCGAACCACATCATCCAGTCGAGCCGCAGATGGTACGGCGCGAACTGCCCCGGCCGCCGCCGGACGTCCGTCGGCTTGCCCGGGAACTCGTACACCCGCCATCCCGTGTCAGTCCGGGGGGTGCGCTCGGCGGTGCCCTCGACGACGATCTCGTACCGGACCCGGCTGACGCTGCCGAAGGCGCCGTAGGTGTTGACCAGGTGCAGCGGGTCGAAGGAACGGTTCATGACTTGCCGCCGGGACAGCAGATTGCGGGCCGGGCGGTAGCTGAGGACGGCGACCAGTACCGTCACGGCGATCACCACCGCCTCGTACCAGACCGGGGCCGGGGGGAACTCCCGGGGACCCGCCGGCCCGGAGAGGTCCAGGGCGGAGGCGGCGAGCGCGATCGTCAGCCAGTTCAGCCAGGCGAAGTTGCCCGAGAGGACCAGCCACAGCTGGGTGACGATCATCAGCGCCGCCGCCCAGCCCGCGACCGGCTGCGGGGTGAACAGCAGCGGCGGCAGCGCGAGCTGCGTGACGTGGTTCGCCGCCACCTCCACCCGGTGCACCGGCTTCGGGAGGTGATGGAAGAACCGGCTCAGCGGGCCCGGCATCGGCTGGGTCTCATGGTGATGGTCGAGACAGGTCAGCTTCCGCCAGCACTCGTCGCCCCGGATCTTGATCAGTCCGGCGCCGAACTCCACCCGGAACAGCACCCAGCGCAGCAGCAACAGGACCAGCACCGGCGGCGCCACCTCGTCGTTGCCGAGGAACACCGCGAGGAACCCGGTCTCCAGCAGCAGGGACTCCCAGCCGAAGCCGTACCAGGTCTGCCCGACGTTCACGACCGACAGGTACATCACCCAGGGCACCGCCCACAGCAGCATCCCGGCCCACAGCGGGAGCAGCGCGTCGGCCCCGGCCAGCAGCGCGGCCGACACCGCGCAGCCCGCCCAGGCCCAGCAGGCGAGGAACCGGTCGTCGGAGCGGAGGTGGAAGACGCTCGGCGCCCGACGGAACGGGGTCCGCGCCACGTACCGGCGCACCGGGAGCATGCCGTGTTCGCCCAGCAGCGCCCGGAACTGGAGCGCGGCCCCGAGGAACGCGGTCAGATAGACGGCGGCCAGGGTGCGCTGGAAGATCAGCCGGGCGAGCCAGTAGTCGGGCTCCGTGAACCACCGCACCCGCCCATTGTGACGTTCGGTGACCCGGGGCGGGCTCCCCGTGGCAGGACACGCCGGTCCGCTCCCCGTTCCCGTCCCGGCGGCACCGCTGGTGGCAGCGGCGGACGGAAATCCGCCGCCGACGAGTCGAACAATCGGACAAGTAGTGGCAAGGTGGCCCCATGGTTGAACGGGGCGCGGGGGACCTGTCACTCCCGGACGACTGGCCCGCCGACCCGGAAGCGATCCTGTCGTTCAACCGCATGGGCAGTTTCGACTGGGACCTCGACAGCGGACGCCTGCATCTGGACCGGACGGCCCACGAGCTGTTCGACCTCACACCCGGCGAGTTCGACGGGCTGCCCGCGAGCCTCGCCTCACGCGTCCCCCGGATCGACGCCCAGCGGCTGGACGCGCGGGTCGCCGAGGCCATGAAGAGCGGCAGCACCGACTACGGCAGCTACTTCCGGGTACGCCGCCGGGACGGCACCCCGCGCTGGACGCACACCCAGGCCCATGTCCGGCGGGACGCGTCCGGGCGGCCCCGGCGCATCGTCGGCATCGTGCGGGACGCCACCTTCGAGCTGAACGACCGCGCCGTACGGGCCCGGCCCACCGGACCGGAGGCGGTCGGCCGCCGGACCAGCGTCGTGCAGGTCGCCACCGAGTCGCTCGCCCACGCCCGGACCGTCCAGGACATCATCGACGTGCTCAAGGACTCCAGGGGCCTGACCCATCTCGGGGCGAAGAGCCTCGTCCTCGGGCTGGTCGAGGCCGGGCGTATCCGGCTGGTCGCCGAGGGCCCGGCCGGGAGCTTCGTACCGGGCACCCGGGTCACCCGGATCGACGAGCCCTACCCGATGAGCGAGGTCGTACGGACGCTGGCACCCCGCTTCATCGAGTCGCCGGAGGAGTTCGCCGAGTCGTACCCGGTGCTGTGGCCGCACCTCACCGATCTGCGGATCACCTCGGCCGCCTACCTCCCGCTGATCGCGCAGGCCCGGCCGATCGGCGCCCTCGGACTGCTCTACCACGACCGGTACGGCTTCTCCGAGGAGGAACGCGACGTCCTCGTCGCCCTCGGCAGCAGCATCGCCCAGGGGCTGCGCCGCGCGATGTTCTACGAACAGGAGAAGGACCTCTCCACCGGCCTCCAGAAAGCCATGCTGCCCCGCACCATCCCGGCCGTCCCCGGCGCCGACCTCGCCGTCCGCTACCGCTCGGCGTCCCTCGGCCGGGACGTCGGCGGCGACTGGTACGACGTGATCCCGCTGCCCGGCGGCCGGGTCGGCGCCATGATCGGCGACGTCCAGGGCCATGACACCCACGCCGCCGCCGTCATGGGCCAGCTCCGGATCGTGCTGCGCGCCTACGCGGCCGAGGGCCACACCCCCGCCACCGTGATGGCACGCGCCTCCGTCTTCCTCCATGAACTCGACACGGCGCGCTTCGCGACCTGCCTCTACGCCGAGGCCGACCTGTCCACCGGTGTCGTCCAACTCGTCCGCGCCGGACACCTCGACCCGCTGGTCCGGCACACCGACGGCACCTGCCGCCGCCAGCCCGTCGAAGGAGGGATGCCGCTCGGGCTCTCCGCCGAGTTCGGCAGGCTCGACTACCCCGTCACGACCATCGAGCTCGACCCCGGCCAGACCCTGCTGCTGTGCACCGACGGCCTGGTCGAGCAGCCCGGCGCCGACCTCGACGACGGGCTGCTGGCGCTGACCGCCCTGGTCGAGGACGGCCCCCGCGACCTCCAGCGCCTCGCGGACCGGCTCTGCGCGGCGGCCGACGAACGCGGCGGCGACGACGACGTCGCCCTGCTGCTGCTGCGCCGCCTCGGGGTGGGCGCCCCGCAGTCCGGCGGCCGTCTCCAGCACCGGGTGACCGCCGGGGACCCCCGGGCGCTGCGCGACGCGCGCCGGATGATCCGCTCCGCCGTCGCGGCCTGGGGCGCCCGGGACCGCGCGGACGACATCGAACTCGTCGCCGACGAGATGATCACCAACGCCCTCGTCCACACCGACGGTCCCGCCGTCGTCACCCTGCGCGTCCTCGCCGGGACGGAACGCCGTCTGCGGGTGGATGTCGAGGACCCCTCCAGCGCGCTGCCCCGCCGCCGCGACGCGGGGGACTCCGGGGTCTCGGGGCGCGGACTGCTGCTGGTCGACCAGCTGGCGGACGTGTGGGGCGTGGAGGCGCGCGGCAGCGGCAAATGCGTATGGAGCGAGTTCGTCGTCCCACCCCGTACCTGAGGCACCTCGCACCTGAGGCACCTCGCGCCTGACCTGCCCCGCACCCGGCCCACCCCGCATCCGACCCGCCCGCACCGGGCCCACCCCGTCCGACTCCCGGCCCGTCCCGCGCGCCCCGGCCGTCCCACGCGGTGCCCCCGGGCCTCCGCGAGGCGTCGGCTCCGGCCTCGTGTGACGCTGGAGCCATGCCCGAACTGCCCGAGGTGGAGGCGCTGAGGGACTTCCTCGGCGAGCATCTGGTGGGGCACGAGATCGTCCGGGTGCTGCCGGTGGCGATCAGTGTCCTGAAGACGTACGACCCGCCCCTGACCGCGCTCGAAGGCCGCGAGGTCGTCTCCGTCGGCCGGTACGGCAAGTTCCTCGCCCTGGCCACCCGCGACGGCCCCTGGCTGGTGACGCATCTGGCGCGTGCCGGCTGGCTCCGCTGGCGGGACCCGCTCCCGGACGGACTCCCGCGTCCCGGCAAGGGCCCGCTCGCGCTGCGGGTCGCGCTGGCGAACGGCCAGGGCTTCGATCTCACCGAGGCGGGCACCCAGAAACGGCTCGCCGTCCATGTCGTCGACGACCCCTTGACGGTCCCCGGGATCGCCCGGCTCGGCCCCGACCCGCTCGCGGACTCCTTCGACGAGGCGGCCCTGACCCGGCTGCTCGACGGGGAACGCCGCCGGATCAAGGGCGCGCTGCGCGACCAGGGTCTGATTGCCGGGATCGGCAACGCCTACAGCGACGAGATCCTGCACGCCGCGAAGATGTCCCCGTACAAGCTGGCCGCCGATCTCACCCCCGAGGACATCCACATCCTCCACGAGGCGACCCGCTCGACGCTCACCGAAGCCGTCGAGCGCTCCCGGGGGCTCGCCGCCGGGCGGCTGAAGGCGGAGAAGAAGAGCGGGCTGCGGGTGCACGGCCGTACCGGCGAGGCGTGCCCCGTCTGCGGTGACACCATCCGCGAGGTGTCCTTCAGCGACTCCTCGCTCCAGTACTGCCCCACCTGCCAGACCGGCGGCCGTCCCCTCGCCGACCGCCGGATGTCCCGCTTCCTCAAGTGACCCGGGCCCCATGGCTCACACGTCCCGGCGGTCGGTCACCACCACGGCGAGGACGACCGCCGCGACCGACCAGGCCCCGTACACCAGCCAGGCCTCGGCGACCCCGACCGGGTACTTCGCGACGCCGTGGTCGCGCTCCGGGTTCTGGACCAGCGCTTCCCACGCGCTGAACGGCATGCTGTTGCCGATCTCCGCCACCCAGCGGTAGGTGTCGCCCCGGAACAGCGCGGGCACCAGCAGGAGCAGCCCGGCGGTCCCCACCGCGCTGCCCGCCGCGTGCCGCACCACGGCGGCCGTCGCCATCCCGACCAGCCCGCACAGCGGGGCGAGCAGCGCCGAACCCACCACCGCCCGCAGCGCCCCGGGATCGGTGAGGGACAGCCCTCCGTGGTCCCGCAGCAGCGCTTGCGTCAGCCCGAAGGAGGCCCCCGACACGACGGCCCCGAAACCCAGCAGGGCGACCGTCACCACCAGGGTCTTCGCGGCCAGCAGGGACCGCCGGTCGGGCACCGCCGCGAAGGTCGTCCGGACAAGTCCCGTCGCGTACTCACCGGAGAGCACCGCGGCCCCGACCGCCCCCGCGACCGCCATCAGGATCTGCCAGGCCGGTTCCGTGAACGCGGTCGCCAGCGGATCGAACAGGAACGGCCGGTCGACGCCGCCGGGCGGCGGATACGGCGGCGACACGGGCTGACCGGCCAGCCGGTCCGCGTTGGACCGCGCGGAGTTCGCGTTGATACCGGTCACCACGACCGCGCACACCCCGAGCACCCAGCACGTCGAACGCAGCGACCACAGCTTCAGCCACTCGGCGGCCGTCAGATCCGTGAACCGGACCCGGGGCGCCGACCGGCTCCGGTACGCCGGGGAGGCCGTTCCGCTCGGGGACGTCATCGCGCGTTCCCCGATCCGTACTCGACACTGTCGGAGGTCAGTCCCATGAACGTCTCCTCCAACGAGGCCCGCCGGGGTGTCAGCCCGTGCAGGGGTATCCGGTGGAGCAGCGCCAGATCACCGATCCGCCGGGCCGTCAGCCCGGTCACCGCGCACGAGCCGTCGTCCTCCACCCGGACCTCCACCCCCGGGCCGCCCAGCGCCGTGGCGAGCGCCGCCGGGTCCGGGGTCCGTACCGACACATCCGTCGTGGTGTCCGCCGCCGCGAACTCCGCGAGGGTCCCGGTGGCGATGAGCTCGCCCCGGCCGATGACGATCAGCCGCTGCGCGGTGTGCTCCATCTCCCGCATCAGATGACTGGACACCAGGACGGTACGGCCCTCGTCCGCCAGCCGCCGGAAGAGCCCCCGCACCCAGCGGATGCCCTCCGGGTCGAGGCCGTTCAGGGGCTCGTCGAACAGCAGCACCGGCGGATCACCGAGCAGCGCCCCGGCGATCCCCAGCCGCTGCCGCATCCCCAGCGAGAACCCGCCGACCCGGCGCCCGGCCACCGACGTGAGACCCGTCTGCGCGAGGACCTCGTCCACCCGGCGCCGGGGCAGTCCGTTGCCGCGCGCCAGCGCCGCCAGATGGGCGCGGGCCGTCCGTCCGCCGTGCGCGTCGCCCGCGTCGAGCAGCGCCCCCACCTCGCACAGCCCGCGTGGCAGCCCGCGAAAGCGCCGCCCGCCGACGGTGACGGTACCGCTGGTGGGCGAGGTCAGCCCGAGGACCATCCGCAACGTGGTGGACTTCCCGGCGCCGTTGGGCCCGAGGAATCCGGTGACCTGGCCGGGGGCCACGGTGAAGGACAGGCCGTGCACGGCGGTCGTGCGGCCGTACCGCTTGGTGACATCGTCGACTTCGATCATGCCGCCACGGTCCCGCGCACCGGCCCGCCCGGTCATCGGGCGACCGGCCGCACTCCGCGACCGGAGGGTGGCCCCCGGGCGTACGCCCACGGGCCGATGCCCCGGTGGGACGCCGTCCCTATCATCGGCCCATGAACATCGCGCCGCGTGAGCGCGGTCCGAGGCGACTGCCCCTGGCCGCGACGGAGTTCCTGGCCTGGACCGGGGCCCTCGCCTATCCCGTGCTGCTGTGCGTCACGGCGATGGACGAACGCGAGCCGACCGGGGTACGGCTCCTGCCGTTCGCCGCGCTCGCCGTCCTGACGCTGCCCCTGGTGCGCCGGCGGCCGCTGCCCGCCCTGCTGCTGATCCTCGCGGGCTCGTTCCCCGCCGTCGTCACCTCCGCCTCGGCCGCCGCGCGCCAGCCGTTCATGCCCGGGTTCGAGGGCCCTGGCTGGCAGCTCGCCACCCTCCAGGCCCTGCTGTCCTACGCGGTCGTCGGCCGGATCGCCGCCGGACACGGGGGCACGGCGCGCACCGCGACGGCCGCCGTGCTCGCGCTCGGCACCCATGTCGCCCTCGTCGGCCACTACCGCACCGGCGCGGACAACCACCTCTCCTCCGTGATGTTCCTGGTCCTCGGGCTCGCCGCCACCTGGACCACCGCCCATCTGATCCATGAGCGCCGCGAGCACGCCGAGACGGTACGGGCCGAGGCGGCGGCCCACGCCGTCACCGCCGAACGGCTGCGTATCGCCCGCGAGCTGCACGACATGGTCGCCCACAGCATCGGCGCCATCGCCATCCAGGCCGGGGTGGGCCGCCGGGTCATCGCCGGCCACCCGGACGAGGCGAAGGCCGCGCTCGCCGCCATCGAGACCACCAGCAGGGACACCCTCGCCGGACTGCGGCACATGCTCGGGGCGCTCCGGCACACCGACCCCCAGGTGCCGTCGCTGGACCCCGCGCCCACCCTCGCGGACCTCGGCCGACTGGTCGCCACCGCGCGGGACGCGGGCGTCCACGTCGACATCGAGTTCCGCGGTGAACGGCGCCCGCTCCCCGCCGATCTGGAGGCGGCCGGGTTCCGTATCGTCCAGGAGTCGATCACCAACGTGATACGCCATGCCGCGACGCCCCGTTGCCGGGTGGTCGTCGACTACGGGGACGGGGCGCTGTCCCTCACCGTCACCGACGACGGCCGGGGCCGCGGGACCCCGGGCCATGGCTACGGCATCACCGGGATGCGCGAACGGGCGGCGCTGCTGCGTGGCCGCTGCACCGCGGGGCCCCGCCCCGGCGGCGGCTTCGAGGTGGCGGCCCGGCTGCCGGTCCCGGTGGCCGCGCGATGAACGCCCCCACCGCTCCCGGGGACCGCGATCCCACGGTCGGGGTACTGCTCGTCGACGACCAGCCGCTGGTCCGCGCCGGGCTGCGGGTCCTGATGTCCGGCAGCCCCGGGCTGCGGGTCGTCGGGGAGGCGGGCGACGGCGCGGAAGCGGTCCGGCTGACCCGGGAACTCGCCCCGGACGTGGTCGTGATGGACATCCGGATGCCCGGTATGGACGGGATCGAGGCCACCCGGCTGATCACCACGGGCCCCGGCCGGGCGCGCGTCCTCGTCCTCACCACGTTCGACGACGACGCGTATGTGTACGGGGCGCTGCGCGCGGGCGCCGGCGGCTTCCTGGTCAAGGACATGGACCTGGACGAGATCCTGGCCGCCGTCCGGGTGGTGGCCCGGGGCGACGCCCTGCTCGCGCCCCGGGTGACGGGCCGTCTGATCGCGGAGTTCGCGGCGCGGCCCGAGCCCGCGCCGCCCCGGCCGGTGATCGGAGGCATCACCCACCGGGAGCGGGAGGTGCTCACCCTGGTCGGCGGCGGGCTGTCCAACGCGGAGATCGCCGAACGGCTCGTCATCAGCCCGGCCACCGCCAAGGCCCATGTGGGGCGGCTGTTCACCAAGCTCGCGGCCCGCGACCGGGTCCAGCTCGTCATCACGGCGTACGAGCTGGGGCTGGTGTCACCGCCCCGCTGAGGCCCGGACGGCGGGACGCCGCCCGGGCGGCCGGTGAGCGGGGGACCGTGCCGGGCTCAGGGATTCACCGTCATCAGCAGCCGTCCGTCCCTGGTCCGGATCTCGAACCGGGCGATGTCCGCGCGGGGGAGCGCGGTGCCGCCCGAGATCACCGGGGCTTCGCGCCGGTCCACGGCCCCCAGGACATCACGTCCGCCGGGTGGCGGTACCGCCCAGGTGGCCACGGTCTGCCGGGTGCCGTCGCGGCCCACCGCGATCAGCGCGCAGACCAGCGGGCCCTGGACCCGGGCCAGGCTGAGCGCCACCTCGGTGCCCCAGCGGCGGTCCGTCAGCCGTACGGAGGCCCTGGCCCCGCTGAGCGGATCGGTCCCGCGCAGACTCTGGACGGCCGGGGCGCCGGCCACCGGCGGGTGTGGTGCGTCCGGCCCGTGGCCGCCGAGCGTGTACGCGGCGAGGGGCGCGCCGAGGACCAGCGCGGCGGCGGCTCCGATCAGCCGCATCCGCAGGGTCCGGCGTCGGGTCTGCCGGGCGCCCACCTCGGTCAGCAGCCGGTCGAGGAGTTCCCCGGAAGGCCGTTCCAGGGGCGGCCGTTCCTCGGCCCGGGGCCCTTCGAACGGCGCCAGGAGCGTGACCACCCGGGACAGGTCACCGAGCCGGACCATGCACGCCACGCACTCGTCGAGGTGCTCCTCGAAGCGGATGGCGTCGGCCGGTTCCAGGACGCCGAGAGCGTAGGCGGCGACGTCCTGGTGCCGCGCTTGCGGGCTCATGGGCGGTCCTCGGGTACGGGGTCGGTGTGCCGCCCTGAAGTACGGAACTTCTTCCGCTTTTGCTCAAACCCATGGGAAAAACGACAAGAAGGGGGACCGGCGGCGCCCCGGCCGTCCGCCGGTGGCCCGCCGGACGCGGATCAGAACAGATGGATGGCGAGATGTCCGAGCGGCACCCCGAGCTGCCACGCGGGTGTCCACACCTGTTCGTTCTCGTCGACCGGGAATCCGCCGCGGGGCCAGTTCAGGCCCGTGTCCAGGTCAGGGGCGAGGAGTTCGGTCCGCTCCAGCCATCGCCAGGCGGCCTCGGCCAGCCGCAGATCGGGGTTGGCGCGGCCCCGGGCGCGCTCCTGGGCGCCGAGGCACGCGAGTCGGTCACGCACCCACTCCTGCCAGGGGTTGCCGTACGCGGTGAGGGAGAGCCACTCGTCGAACTGCGAGACGACCCGGATACCGGACAGTTCGTCGTTGAGGTCGGACAGATAGGCGGTGAGGGCGAGCGTCTGCCGCCCGGCCCGGAATTCGAGCGTGCTGGACGGGACGAGGTCACCTGTGCGGAGCACCTCGTCCGCGATGTACTCCGCGTACAGCCAGGCCATGGGGATCACGAGTTCGTCGCCACTCGTGCCGTTCGTCTTGTCGGGCAGCACCGTTCCACCTTCTCTCGGACCTACGCGCCCCCGCGCAACCCCGCGCCGGTCGTGGCGAAGGGCCTTCATGGTGAGACACGTTGCCGGGCCCGACTCCACTCAAGTCGACTCCGTGCTTTCGCATATGACCTGCCAGGGATGCGCATCCCTGGGACGGCAGGGCACAGGGGTGACGCACGGGGCGGGGGAGTCCCGGCGTCCGATCGGCCGAGCCCTCACATTACGGCCGCCGGTGGCGGAATGTGACGGTGAATCGGGAAGAGCTCCGCCGCGCACCGGGTGTGCGCGGGGGTGGGGTACCGCGGATGCGGGGGAGTGCACGCGCTTTCTTGCTCCCAGGGCCGTCCCGGGGGCCGCAGTTGGGCTCTCCTGTCGCATCAGGCGCAACGGAATGGTCAATTCCGCTACTCTGCGTCGCGCCTTGGGCACATGCGGGGGTCGTGGGTGCGGTGATCGTCACGCACCGAAAGAGTGATGCGTGAAACGTGAGATGTGTCACAAGTGGCTCGGAATCGACCCGGGAAGGCCGGGAGAGCACCTGGAGAGGGGCCGCGCGCGCCGGTTGCGGGGTGGCTGGAGTGGCCCTGGGCGGGGGTGGGGGAGAGGTGGCACCCGTAACGCTCGGTGACGGATGGGGGTGCTGGGACGCGCCTAACGGGTGACCGTCACGGCGTGGCCGCTTGTGGCCCTCACCGTTCCGCTATGGAGTCGTCCCGTCCGACCATATGACGAACGCCGAGTGTGCGGAGGCGCGCACCGCACCCGCGTACCGCGCCTCCCCCGACCTCTCGGCGACATGCGCAGCGACGGGGAGCCGGTTCCATGACCTCGCACCAACCTCCATGCCCGTGTCCCGGGCGTCCACGTCCCGTCCCCTCCGGACGGACGCTCACTGTCCTCGCCGTGCTGCTGCTCGGCGCCACCGCCACGGCCTGCGCGGGCGGGGACACCGCGCCCGGCCAGGGCCCGGACCGGGACCGGCGACCGGACACCACCGCTCCCGCCACGGCCGACGGCTCCGCCCGCCCCGGGAAGTCCGGTGCCGCCGGGAAGTCGGGCGCCCCCGGCAGCGCGGGTACTTCGGCCGGCGCGGGCGCCTCGGCCGGCGCGGGCGCCTCGGGCACGCCGGGCGGCGGCGCCCGCGGCTTCACCCTCGCCGCCACCGGGGACGTCCTCCCGCACGACTCGATCATCCGCCGCGCGCAGTCCGACTCCGGCGGCGACGGCTACGACTTCCGCCCCATGCTCGCCGGGGTCCGTCCGGTGATCTCCGGCGCGGACCTGGCGATCTGCCACGCGGAGACGGTGTACGGCGCCGACGGCGACTACACCGGCTACCCGGACTTCCGGTCACCGCCCGAGATCGCCGCCGCGCTCGCCGCCACGGGCTACGACTCCTGCTCGACCGCCACCAACCACTCCCTGGACGACGGGCCCGAGGGCATCGACCGCACCCTCGACGCCCTGGACAAGGCGGGCGTACGGCACTCCGGCACCGCCCGCACCGCGACCGAGGCCCGTACCCCGGCCTGGCTGCGCGCCGGTGGTGCCAAGGTCGCCCACCTCTCCTACACCTACGGCACCAACAAGCCGCTGCCCGAGGACAGACCGTGGGCCGTCAGCCCGATGGAACCGGAACTGATTCTGGAGGACGCCCGCGCCGCCCGGGAGGCGGGCGCCGACGTGGTCGTCACTTCCCTGCACTGGGGCACCGAATGGCAGGACGAGCCGGACGAGGACCAACTGGCCGTCGGCGAGCAGCTGACCGCGGCCCGCAGCGGCGAACTGCCCGCCATCGATCTGATCATCGGTACGCACGCCCATGTCCCGCAGGCCTACGAGAAGGTCAACGGCACCTGGATCGTCTACGGCATGGGCGACCAGATCGCCGGTCGGATGGTCAACCACGAGGGCGACTGGGACGCCCGCGGCAACGAGAGCAGCATCGGACGCTTCACCTTCGCGCCCCCGGCCCGCCCCGGTGAGCGCTGGCGGGTGAGCAAGGCCGAGTTCCTGCCGCAGTGGATCGACACCGGGAGCGGCCGGGTCGTGAACCTGAACGCCGACGCGGTCGCCGACGGTACGGGGCCCGCCGATGTCCGCGACCGCATCAAGGAGATCGTCCTCAGCCGCGGCGCCGCCGCCGACGGCCTGACCCTGGGCCGCTGACCCCGGTTTTCGGGCGACCGGAGATCCCCGGCGGGGGTAGCGGGGACTCCTCGGCCCGTGTCGGCGGGAGCTCCCCATTCCCGGGGGCGGGCAGTTCACGGTCGGGCGCGGCCGGAAGCCCACGGTCCGGGGTGGTCGGAGGGCGCGCGATCGGTGCGTCGGCGCGCACCGGCGCACCGGCGGGCGACGCGTGGGCACCGGCGCGTCCCCTCCGGCGCCCGGCGGACGCGTGAAAGACTGCGCACCCCCGCACGGACGGTCGCGGCGGCGCGCGGGCGACGGCCACGCGCCCTGTCGGCACACCCTCCACGCGGGCCCCTTGCTCCCATCGGGTGCATTCGCGCGCCGCTCCGGTGTTGGTGAACCGGTGAACGGTTCCGCCGTGCGACGGATTAGTCATGAAAGACGATCGGACGACCCCCGCCCGCAGGGCGCTGTTGCGCGGCGCCGCGGTCCTCGGAATCGCCGCCACCGCGGGCTGCTTCGGAACCGACCGGGCCCGGCCGCCCGCCGGGGCCGCGAGCGGTACGGCCGCGACGGGTACGGCGGCCGGAGCGACCGGTGGTCCCGCGCCGGGACCACAGGCCATCGCGCCCATGAAGCCCTCCACGTACCGGCTCCAGCCGCTCACCGGGCACGGCACCCCGGCCCGCCCCCGTACCCGTGCCCTCGTCCGGCCCGCCGTGCGCCGCGCCCCCATCCTGCGGGTGGACAGCGGCGGACGCCGCACCATGGTCCTCACCTTCGACGACGGACCCGACCCCGCGTACACGCCCGACATCCTGCGGGTGCTGCGCGCGCACGACACGCCCGCGGTGTTCTTCGTCTGCGGGGAGCAGATCCCCTGGAACAAGCACCTGCTGCGCAGGATGGCCGACGAGGGACATGTGATCGGCAACCACACCTGGAGCCATCCCCTGCTGCCCTCGCTGTCGCGGGCCGCGATCCGCTCCGAGATGAAGCGCACGAGCGACATGATCGAACGCACCGTCGGCGAGCCGCCGCTGTGGTTCCGCGCGCCGTACGGGGCGTGGAACCGGGCGGTCTTCGAGATCGGCGCGGAGTTGGGGATGGAGCCGCTCGCGTGGACGGTGGACACCGTCGACTGGGAGACGCCCGGTACGACCGCGATCACCCGGGCCGTGCGGGAGGGGGCGGGGCCCGGGGTGGTGGTGCTCTCCCATGACGCGGGGGGCGATCGTTCGCAGACGGTCCGGGCGCTGCGGACGTGGCTCCCGGGTCTCCTCGCGGAGGGCTACACGATGACACTCCCGGAACGCGAAAGGGTGTGACCCAGCGGTTCTCGCGTTCCGGTGCCCGTGCCCTGGCGGTACTCCGTCGGGTGCGGGTCGCTCGTGGGACGCGCAGTTCCCCGCGCCCCTTGGGTCCGCCCGGCTGGGCGTACCTGCGTCCGTGCGGGTGTCCCGTGGGTGCGCAGTTCCTCGCGCCCCTGGGTCCGTACCGCTGTCCGTACTTCGTCGGGTGCGGGTCGTTCGTGGGATGCGCAGTTCCCCGCGCCCCTTCGGGCGCGCCCCTTGCTGTGTTCGTGTGTGTGCGGGTGGCTCGTGGTTGCTCGCGCAGTTCCCCGCGCCCCTATCGGGGCGCCCCCGCCCGCAGTCAAGCACCCGCAGCGGCCAAGGGCCCCAAAGGGGCGCGGGGAACTGCGCAAAAGGCGAGGGCCGGCCCGCACCGGACGGACGACTCGAAGGGGCAGCATCCAGGGGCGCGGGGAACTGCGCGAGCAACCGAGGACCATCCGCAGCCGGACGGGGAACCGCAGGGGGCGCGATCTCAGGGGCGCGGGGAACTGCGCAAAGGACGAGGGCCGGCCCGCACCGGGCGGACGGCCTGAAGGGGCAGCATCCAGGGGCGCGAGGAACTGCGCGAGCAACCGAGGACCGTCCGCAGTCGAACGGGTGGCGCAGGGGGCGCGATCTCAGGGGCGCGGGGAACTGCGCAAAAGACGAGGACCGGCCCGCACCGGACGGACAACTCGAAGGGGCAGCATCCAGGGGCGCGAGGAACCGCGCACCCACCGAGTGCGTGCCGGGACGGAGTGACGTTCACCCGGGCCGACCCAGGGGCGCGGGGTGACCTGTGCGGGGACAAGTACGCCCGGCACAGGACACCCAGGGGCGCAAGCGAAGGCGACCCGCACCCCGTGAGGCCTCAGCGGATGTCGGTCATCCGCGCGAACACCACCACGTTCCCGTCGTACCCGCTCTGCTTGGAGAAGCCCCCACCGCAGGTGATCACCCGGACCTCCGGATACCCCGTACCGCCGTACACCTGCTCCCCGGGGAAGTCCTGCTTCCGGTAGACCTCGATCCCGTAGATCTCGAACACCGCGGTCTTCCCGTCGGCCCGCTGGATCTCGACCTTGTTCCCCTTCTCCAGCGCCCCCAGACCGTAGAAGACCGCCGGCCCCTGCTGGTTGTCCACATGACCGACCACGACCGCGGTGCCCTTCTCACCGGGCGAGACCGCGCCGGAGAACCAGCCCGCCAGGTTCGGGTCCTCCGCCGGTGGCGCGTCCACCCACCCCTCCGCGTCCAGCTGCACCGGCATCATCGGCGCGTCCACCCGGATCGCCGGGATGGCGACCCGCTCGGCGCGCGCGAACGGCAGCGCCGCCAGTTCCTTGTCCGGCACCGGGGCGGTCCGGGGCGTCCGGCCGTCCGCCGCCGCGGCCGAAGCGGGCTGCGGCGGACCCGTGTCGAACTCACCCGATCCATTCCGTATCAGCGCGAGACCGGTCAGCAGGACCAGCGCTATCACACCCCACGGCGCGCGCTTCCTGGGCCGTTCCGCCTCGAACGGCTGGGACGAAGACATCAGCCCATCCCCTCTCGACACGACCCGGCGGATCACGTCCTCGGTGCCTACGAGCAAACTAAGCCGAGCGCGCCCGGCCTGCGACAGAGCGGGTGCGAACGGGTGGCGGGGCCGCACCGCCGTGCGCCATCCGAGTCGCCCCGGGCAGGAAATTTCTGACGGTCCGTGACCTGCGGCGATTGCGGCGCGCCCGGCGTTCCCCCGGCGTGTCGCTCACCAGGACGGACGAGCCCCGACATGCGCCCCCGGGCCCGCCAACTGAGGGTCGGTTGCGACAGGCGCTCTCGCCGACCGACCGGGGACCGTACCCCGGGGCGCCTGCCAGCGGAGGATTCCCATGCGCAGAATTCGTGCCCTGGCGGTCTCGGCCGTCGTGGTGGCCGCGGTAGGGGTCGTCGCCCCCACCGCGACGGCCGGGAACGACAACAACCACAACAACAACGGCAACAACAGCGGTGGCAACAACAACGGAAACAACAACGGCAACAACAACTTCGGCGGTGGCAACGGCGACCAGCCGGGCAACATCGTCGCGATGCCGAGCGTGATCGCCTCGGGCGGCAGGCTCACCATCACCGTCGACGGCCGCTCCTGCGAGAACGGCTTCGTGGAGTCACCCGCCTTCGAACGCACCCGGCTCAGCGGCCTCGGCCGCGACGACCGGGGCGGCGGGCGGGGGTCCGCGACGGCGACCGTCACCGTCCACCGCTTCGCCTCCGCCGGATCGCACGAGATCACCGCCGAGTGCGACGGCCGACGGATCACCCGTCCGCACGCCTTCACCATCATCGGCGGGGTGCGCGGCGGACTCGGCGGCAGCAGCGAGACCGGCGCGACCACCACCGACATGGCGATCGGCGGTGGACTCGTCGCGGCCGCGGCCATCGGCGGCGGACTCTTCTGGATGCGCCGCCGCGCCGAGAACCGCGCCTGAACCGCCCCTTCCTCCGCGTCCCGTCCCCCGGACCGCACGGAACAGCCCTCCGACCCCGGACCCATCGGTCCGGGGCGGAGGGCTGTGCGCGGGTCCGGCATCGCCGATCACCGGTCCTCAGGCCCCGTCGTCCCCCGTCCGCCGCCGGGTCCGGTAGTACGCCGTACCGATCGCGCCCGCGACCAGCGCGGCGCCCAGCCCGACCTTCTCCATGTCGAAGCCGGCCAGTGTTCCGCCGAGCCCCGCCCGCACCCCGCGCCGCGCCTGCTCGTCGCCGGGCTCGCGGTCGTGCCCCGGCTCACGCTCGTGGCCGCCCCCGGAGCCGCCGCCCGCGATGGTCAGCTCCACGGTCCGGCTGGACTCCCGCTCACAGGTGAACGTCACCGTGTACACCGCGCCGTGCCGGGCGTCCCAGTCGACGGTGGCCGACCGCGACCGGTCGCCCTTGCGGATGTGCACGGTGTCGAAGACGCCCGAGGAGACCCTGGTGTCGCCGTCGCAGCCGTCCGCGTGGAGCGTGAGCCGTCCGCCCGCCGCGATCGTCGACGGGGTGGCGTCGACCTCGAACCTGCCGTGCCCCGACCCCCGCTCCTCCTCGGAGCCGCGGTCCTCGGCGGACGCCACGAGGGCCGTCGCGGCGAGGGCGGTCAGCGTCAGCACGGTCGCCGAAGCGAGGCGTATCGCGCGCATGGGCAGTTCCTCCGGTCCCGAGGAGCAGCCGCGGACCTCTTCCGCACACATCGGTCATGCGCCTCGATGAGCGCCACGCTAGGTACGCCCGAGGCGGCCCGCGATCGGTGCCGGGCGAATGGGGCACACGTGTGGGCCGCACGGGGGACCCCGCCGCGGCGGCCGGCGGAACCCGGGTACCGCGTCCGGGGGACCCGACCGGCGCGCCGCCGCACGGACGCGGTCAGTCCCCGGCGCCCGGGAACAGCTTGAGGAACGGATCGGCGCCCGCGGCGATACCCCGGCTGTACGGCATGTAGAAGTCCCACACCAGGAACAGCAGGAAGGCGATCAGCGCCGAGAACAGTCCCGCGAGCAGCAGTTCGCGGGGGGTCCTTCTGATCTGGAGCGCGAACACCATGCCGATCGTGACCAGCGCCCCGATGATCAGCCCGAACCACACCACGCCGGGCATCGTCGGCTCCGCGGAGCTCCCGCGCTCGGTGCGGGCCAGGTCCGCCGCGGTCACATGGTCCTGGAGCGGCTGGTACGCCTGCGCCTCGAAGTCCGACTTCGGACGGTGGTCGGCCACGTCGTGCCGCAGGCGCGCCAGCAGCTCGGTGCCCCGGTCGGTCAGCTCGCCCGACTCCGCCATCCGCTTCCACTCGACGTCGACCACGTGGCCGACATACGCGTTGACGTCCGCCCGGATGCGGTCGCGTACCTCGGGCGGGTAGACGCGTACCCGCTCACTGATCTCGTGCAGCGCCTGCGCTTCGGCCTGTACGTGGTCCTGGGCCGCGTTGCGGGCCTCCCAGACACCCGCGATGGCCAGTCCCAGGACGATCGCGTAGACCACGCCGATCATCATGGTGATGTACTCGATCACGTCCGGGGTCTCGCTCGGATCGTCGTCGACACCGATCCTGCGGTGCTGAAGAAGCGTTACGGCGAGTACGACGGCGCACGCGGCACCCATCGCGAGGGTGAGAACAAGCCATTCCGGCATCGGGTGTTCCTCCGGGTGATCAGCGCGGGCGCAGCGCGGCGGCGGCGAGCACCGCGGGCGCCGTGATGAGCAGGGTCAGGGAGACCAGCGACGGACCCTGCCGGGGCTGGGCGCGCCGGACCGTGGGCCGGTACCGGGGGTACGTGACCTTCTTCGGCGACGGCCGCACCGACGGGCTCGGCTTCGGCGGGGGCTTCGGCTTCGGCGCCTGGGAAACCGGGGCCGGGGCCGGTGCCGGTGGTGGCTCGGGCGCCGGGGGAGGCGGCGGAGGAATCACCGGTGCCGCGGCCACGGGGGGCCGTGGGGCCGGAGGTGTCGGCTCCGGGGCCGGTGGCGGCGGGGGAGCCGGGGTCACGGTCGGGGTCGGGGTCGGCGTGGCACTGGGTGTGGGCGTGGGTGTGGGCGTGGGGCTAGGAGTGGGGCTCGGTGTCGGCGTGGGTGTGGGACTGGGGGTGGGGGTCGGCGTGGGCTTGGGGGTCGGCGTCGGGGTCGGTTTCGGGGTGGGCGTCGGAGTGGGCGTCGGCTTGGGTGTGGGGGTCGGCTTGGGCGGTTTCGGCGTGGGCTTCGGGGTGCAGAAGGAGTCGCCGCCCGCGACGGCCACCGCGCCACCGCCGTCACCGGTCGACGCGTACGCGCAACTGCTCGTCGGCGCGCCCGACGGGGCGAGGGCCACGGCGGGCGCGGCGGTCAGGCCCGCCAGGGTGACCGGGGCCAGCACCCGTATCAGCAGGGCGGACCAGGTCCGCCGGTATCCGTACACGCCCCTGATCATGGGCGGGCGGTGACGCCGTCAAGCGCACTCGGGGCCTGAATGCTCCGAACGGGGGGTTTTCGGGGCCGACAGGTTTACGAAAATTCGAACAGTACCGATGTGGACGGATGTTCGGAACAGGAAGTGCGAGGTGGGGGTGCGCGGTGGAGGGGCGCGGGCGTGCGCTCGGTGCGGGTGGCGCCGGCCCGGCCGCCGGTCCGTCGCGCGGAGATTTCCCGTGCCGTTGAACGCACCGCCGGTCCGCGCCCGTAACTAGAGCCATGAGCGGCATCGCCTGGTGCCGATCAACTGCCAAGCACATCACGGGAGTTGACAATGAAGACCTGGCGGAGCGCCTCATTCGTAGCGTGCGCTGCGGTCCTGCTGGCGCTGACGACGGCGTGCGGTCAGGACAGCCCGGAGCAGGCGGCGACCGGTCAGAACGTCGGCGCGGTGGCCCCCGCGGGCGGCGGGGCGGGAGCGAGCCCCGGCGCGGGAACGGCGGCGGGCGGTGACGGGTACGGCTCCGGTGACGCGGCCGCCGCGAGCGGCCGGGCCAGGGCCGCGGGCAGGCTCGCGGTCTGGGACAGCAAGGAACTCGGCAGGGTCGTCACGGACAGCGCCGGGCTCACCCTGTACCGCTTCGACAAGGACACCGCGAAGCCGCCCAGGTCCGACTGCGCCGGTGAGTGCGCCGTCGCCTGGCCGCCCGTCCCCGCCGACGGTGCGACGGCCCCGACCGGTGTCGACGCGGGCCTGCTCGGCGAGGTCGTCCGCGCCGACGGCGTCAGGCAGCTGACGCTGGACGGCTGGCCCATGTACCGCTACGTGAAGGACGGGCGGGCCGGGGACGCCAAGGGCCAGGGGGTCGGCGGCGTATGGTTCGCCGCGGCGCCCGACGGGAAGAAGGCGGCCCCCGCCGGGGGCGGTTCGGATGCCGCCGGGCGCCCCGGTCTGTCGACCCGGGTCGACCCGAAGCTCGGGGAGATCGTCGTCGACAAGGACGCGATGACGGTCTACCGCTTCACCAAGGACTCGGCCTGGCCGATGCGGACGGCCTGTATCGGTGAATGCCTGGAGAAGTGGCCGGTCGTCGCCCCGGTGGACAAGGCGCAGACCAAGGGGATCAAGCTCAAGGGGTACGTCACCTTCGGCCGCCCCGACGGCATCGACCAGCAGACCATCGACTGCTGGCCGCTCTACACCTTCGCGGCCGACCAGGTCCCCGGTGACACCAAGGGCCAGGGCGTCGGCGGCACCTGGTTCGCGGTCAAGCCCGACGGAAAGCCCGTCAAGCTGTAACGGCCCGGGGCCCGGCGGCGCAGAAGCGGAGGACGGGCGGAGCCCGTTCCGGGCGCCGCCGGCAGGTCCGGCCGGCCGGGGCGTACCGGCCGGTACGGGAGGGGCGAACCACATCGACACAGGGCGCACGGACCGAGCCGGTCCGCTTCCTCCCGCACCGCCGCGGGGGAAGCGGACCGGTTCGTTTCGCATCCCTTCACTTCCGTGCGCTTGCCTTCGGGTGGTGTCCGGTTGTATTCGTACAACGATCAATCGGCACGTGCCTCTGGCAGTGACCGAGAACGGACCGCCAATTTCCGTTTTGACTCGCTCCTTTGGCGGCTGATCAGTAGCCTCAGCTCGAACACCGGCCCGCCGACTACGCGTAGGAGACTGCGATGGAACGACCCTCCTGGGCACCCCAGGGAATCGACATCTCGGTGCCGAGCGTGTCCCGCATCTACGACTACTACCTCGGAGGATCACACAACTTCGAGGTCGACCGGGAAGCGGCCCGGCAGGCCATGCAGTTCATTCCCGCCATCCCCAAAGTGGCCCAGGCGAATCGTGCCTTCATGCGCCGGGCGATCGAACTGGCCGTCGCCGAGGGCGTCACCCAGTTCCTCGACATCGGCTCCGGCATCCCCACCTTCGGCAATGTCCACGAGATCGCCCAGAGGGCCGATCCCGCGGCCCGGGTCGTCTACGTGGATCACGACCCGGTGGCCGTCGCGCACAGTCAGGCGGTACTGGCCGATAACGCGCAGGCGGATGTCGTCGGTGCGGATCTTCGCCGCCCCCGTGAGATCCTCGCCTCCGAAGCCGTGGGGAGATTGCTCGATCTCGACCGGCCGGTGGCGCTGCTCCTCGTCTCCGTGCTCCACTTCGTGCAGGACGCCGACGCCCCGCACGCCGCCGTCGCGGAGCTGCGGGACGCACTCGCTCCCGGCAGCCTGCTGACCCTCACTCATGGATCGTACGAAGGGATGCAGATCCCCGCGGAACGCGCGGAAGGCACCGTCGGTGTCTACAAGAACACACGCAACCCACTGATCATGCGCTCTCGCGACGAGATCGCGCGGTTCTTCGAGGGATACGACATGGTGGAACCGGGGCTCGTGCCATTGCCGTCGTGGCGGCCCGAAACCGATCCGAAGGAGGCGGACCCATCATTGTTCGGCGGGTTCGTCGGGGTGGGACGCAAGGCGTGAGCGCGGAGCCGGACGGGCCGGAGGACAGAGCGCGCAGGTTCGCCACTATCTGGAGCCGCACCATCTACCCGGTGACGGCTACCTCGCGCACCCGCGTCGAGTTCGAGGGGGAACTGCTGCCCCTCGCCCGGCGTTTGCGGGACGGGCTGCTGGCCCGCACCTTCGACGCGGGCGAGGGCAAGGCGGTCGGCGCGGCCCTGGTCGACGCCCACTGCACCGACCCCGAGGTGCTCAGCCGCACCCTGGACGTGGTCGAGGCGTACCTGGTGCTGTACTGCGGCGGCGACGGCCCGCAGGAGGAGCTCCAGGCGCGGTCCGCGCGGCTCCAGCACGCGGCGGCGGCCGGTTTCGCCCTGGCGCTGCGCGAGCGCACCCTGAGTGAGCAGGAAGCCATCTCGCGGGCCGCGCTCGCCGCCCGCGCCGCGGTCGCCGAGGCCCTGCACGACAGCGAGGCCCGGTTCCGGGCGGTGTTCGAAGGTGCCGCGATAGGTATCTGCATCGCGGACCTGGACGGCATGGTCCTGGAGGTCAACGACGCGCTGGTGCGGATGTTCGGCAGCGGTGAACGGCAGCTGCGCGGACGCCCCCTGACGGAGTGGACGCACCCCGACGACCCGCCGCAGGTCTGGCAGCTCTACACCGAGCTGATCCGCGGCGACCGTGAGCACTACCGGGTGGAGAAGGCGTTCCACCGCCCCGACGGCACGGCCCTGTGGACCAATCTCACCGTCTCCCTGCTGCGGGACGCCGACGGCCAGCCGCAGTACCAGCTCGCGCTGATGGAGGACACCACCGAGCGCCGGCTGCTCAACCTCCGGTTGCGCTACGAGGCCACGCACGACGCCCTCACCGGACTGCCCAACCGCACCCTCTTCTTCGAACGGCTGGAGAAGGCCCTGTCGGCGGGCGAGGGCCAGCGCTTCGGGCTCTGCTATCTCGACCTCGACGGCTTCAAGATCATCAACGACAGCCTCGGGCACGCGGCCGGTGACCGGCTGCTGGTGGAGGTCGCCGACCGGCTCCAGGCCTGCGCCACCGCGCCCGGCGAGATGGTGGCCCGGCTCGGCGGCGACGAGTTCGTGGCCCTCACCACCGGCCCCGACACCCAGGCCGAGGTCGACGAACTCGCGGGCCGTATCCTCGGCGCCCTGTCCACGCCGATCCTCGTCGACGGCCGGGAGCTGTCCGTACGCGGCAGCATCGGCATCGTGGAGGGGCCCGCCGGGGAACGCGGCCCCGCCGAGGTGCTGCGCAGCGCCGACATCACCATGTACCGGGCCAAGTCGGCGGGCGGCAACCGTTACGAGATGGCCGACGAGGAGGCCGACGCCCGTGCCATCACCCGCCACGGGCTGACCACCGCACTGCCCGCCGCCCTGGAGCGCGGCGAGTTCTTCATCGAGTACCAGCCGCTGGTGCACCTCGGCGACGGCAGCGTCAGCGGCGCGGAGGCGCTGGTCCGCTGGTCCCACCCGCAGCACGGCGTACTGGGACCCGACCGCTTCATCCAGCTCGCCGAACGCACCGGGCTCATCGTGCCGCTCGGCCGCTGGGTGCTGGAGGAGTCCGTGCGCCAGGCGTGCCGGTGGCAGGAGCGCAACGCCGGTGACACGACGGTCCCGCTGCGGATCAACGTCAATCTCTCCCCGTGCCAGCTGACCCACCCCGGTCTGGTGTCCGACACCGTGGAGATCCTGGAGCGCGCCGGGCTCGCGCCGGCCGCCCTCTGCCTGGAGGTCACGGAGTCCGCGCTGATCGGCGCCGACGACGATCTGCTCAAGCCGCTGCGGCGGCTCGCCGAGATGGGCGTCGACATCGCCCTGGACGACTTCGGCACCGGCTACTCCAACCTCGCCAACCTCCGGCGGCTGCCCGTCAGCGTCCTCAAGCTCGACCGTTCCTTCACCCAGGGCATGCAGCAGTTCCCGGCGGACCCCGTCGACCTGAAGATCGTCGAGGGCATCGTCTCCCTGGCCCACAGCCTCGATCTGGCGGTCACCGTCGAAGGCGTCGAGACGGGCGTCCAGGCCGAGCAGCTGCGGGAACTCGGCTGCGACACGGCCCAGGGCTGGTACTACGCCCGGCCGGGACCGCCGGACCGGCTCCACGACCTGGCGCTCGCGGACGCCACGAGCTGACGGCCGAGGACGCCACGAGCTGACGGCCGCGCCCGGCACCCCGCCGGGCCGCCGCACGCTCCGCGCCCGCCTCGCGCTCCGGGCCGTGTCCGACGCTTCGCGCCATGTCCGATGCCGCGCGCCGACCGGCGGGAATCGCCGGACCGGTGGGAGCATTCGGCCTCACGGGAGCAGTGGGCTTCACCGGGAGCCGTCGGACGGGCGGGATTCGTCAGACGCGGCCCAGCAGCATCCGCTGGAGCTCACGGGCCGCCCGGGGCGGGGCGACATCGCTGCGGTGGGCGAGCGCGATCACCCGGTGCAGCCCCGGCCGGGCCAGCGGGGTGACCCGCAGGTCCAGGCCCGCGCGGGTCGCGACCATCCGGGGCACCACGGCGATACCGAGCCCCGCGCGGACGAAACCGAGCACGGCGTCCAGCTCACCGCCCTCGACCGCGAAGTCCGGCTCGAACCCCTCCGCACGGCATGCGGCGACCGTGAGTTCCCGCAGGTCGTAGCCGTGCCGGAACATCACCAGGGGCTCGCCCGCCAGCTCGGCGACACTGACCGTGCCGCCCCGCCCGGGGGCCGGGCCGTCCGGCGACGAGACCACGACCAGATCCTCCCGCAGCACCTCGACCGTGGTCAGCGCCGGGGACGGCGACGGCAGCGGGAGCACCACGAGGGCGAGGTCGAGCGCGCCGCGCGCCAGCTCGCGCACCAGGTCATGGGACCCGCTCTCCTCGATATGGAGCCGGATGCCCGGATAGTGGTCGTGGAAGGCGCGCAGCACATCGGGCAGCAGTCCGGTGCACAGGCTCGGGGTGGCGCCCAGCCGGACCCGGCCCCGCCGCAGCTGCGCCAGCTCCTGCACCTCCTGACGTGCGGTGTCGGCGTCGGCGAGGATGCGGCGGGCCAGCGGGAGCAGCGCCTCACCGGCGTCGGTGAGGGTGATGTTGCCCCGGGCCCGCTGGAACAGATCGGCGCCCAGCTCCCGCTCCAGGGCGCGGATCTGCTGGGACAGCGAGGGCTGGGCGACATGCGCCAGCTCGGCGGCCCGGGTGAAGTGCCGGGTCTCGGCGACGGTGACGAAGTAGTGGAGCTGCTGCAACTGCATGGGCCCAGTGTAGAGCGACGATAGGTGATGACTATCGAAATGAGCTGTTCCATGTCTTGGACCGATCAGGGGTCCCGGGTTTAACGTTCCGTGACATGGCTCTGGCAACACGGACGGGCCGACGGCCGTCCATGACGCGCACGATCTGGGACTCGACCGTCGGCAAGAAGACCGTGATGGCCGTGAGCGGTCTGATCATGCTGGGCTATCTGGTGGCCCATATGGTCGGCAATCTGAAGATCTTCTTCGGTACGAGTTCCTTCAACGAGTACGCGCACTGGCTGCGGACCCTCGGCGAGCCGATCCTGCACTACGAGTGGGCGCTGTGGATCGTACGGATCGTGCTGCTCGCCGCCGTCGTCGCGCACGCGGTCTGCGCCTACCAGCTCAGCCGCCTCGACCTCAGGGCCCGGCCCAGCAAGTACGTCCACAAGAAGCCGCGCGCCAGCTACGCCACCCGGACCATGCGCTGGGGCGGGGTCATCCTGCTCCTCTTCATCGTCTGGCACATCCTCGACCTGACCACCGGCCACGCCCACCCCGGCGGATTCGAGCAGGGCCGCCCGTACCAGAACGTCGTGGACACCTTCTCCACCTGGTACGGCAACGTCATCTATCTCGCGGCCGTGCTCGCCCTCGGGATGCATGTCCGGCACGGGTTCTGGAGCGCCGCGCAGACCCTCGGCGCGGGCAGCAGGGCCCGGGACCGCTTCCTGAAGACCACCGCGAACGCCCTCGCGCTGCTGCTGACCGCGGGCTTCGCCGCCGTACCCGTCGGTGTCATGACCGGATTGGTGAGCTGAACCATGGCCACGCACGACCACACCCACCCCACCGCGCCCACCGACTACACCGCCTACACGACCGGCGAACCCGTCACCGACGGCAAGGCGCCCGGGGGCCCCATAGCCGAACGCTGGGACACCCGCAGGTTCGAGGCGAAACTGGTCAACCCCGCCAACCGGCGCAAACACACCGTGATCGTCGTCGGCACCGGACTCGCGGGCGGCTCGGCGGGCGCCACCCTCGCCGAACAGGGCTACCACGTCGTCCAGTTCTGCTACCAGGACTCCCCGCGCCGCGCCCACTCCATCGCCGCGCAGGGCGGCATCAACGCCGCCAAGAACTACCGCAACGACGGTGACTCGATCCACCGCCTCTTCTACGACACCGTCAAGGGCGGCGACTTCCGCGCCCGCGAGTCGAACGTGCACCGGCTCGCCCAGGTCTCCGTCGAGATCATCGACCAGTGCGTCGCCCAGGGCGTGCCCTTCGCCCGCGAGTACGGCGGCCTCCTCGACACCCGCTCCTTCGGCGGCGTCCAGGTCTCCCGCACCTTCTACGCCCGCGGCCAGACAGGACAGCAGCTCCTCATCGGCGCCTACCAGGCGATGTCCCGGCAGATCGCCGCCGGGAACATCGAACTGCACGCCCGCACCGAGATGCTCGACCTGATCGTCGTCGACGGCCGCGCCCGCGGCATCGTCGCCCGCGATCTGGTCACCGGGCGGATCGACACCTACTTCGCCGACGCCGTCGTCCTCGCCTCCGGCGGCTACGGCAATGTCTTCTATCTCTCCACCAACGCGATGAACTCCAACGCGACGGCCGTCTGGCGGGCCCACCGCCGGGGCGCGTACTTCGCGAACCCGTGCTTCACCCAGATCCACCCCACCTGCATCCCCCGCACCGGCGACCACCAGTCCAAGCTCACCCTGATGAGCGAGTCGCTGCGCAACGACGGCCGTATCTGGGTCCCCAAGGCCAAGGGCGACACCCGCCCCGCCGCCGAGATCCCCGAGGACGAGCGCGACTACTACCTGGAGCGCGTCTACCCGTCTTTCGGCAACCTCGTCCCCCGCGACATCGCCTCCCGCGCCGCCAAGAACGTCTGCGACGAGGGCCGCGGGGTCGGCCCCGGCGGCCAGGGCGTCTACCTCGACTTCGCCGACGCCATCCAGCGGATGGGCCGCGGCAAGGTCGAGGAGAAGTACGGCAACCTCTTCGACATGTACGCGCGGATCACCGCGGAGAACCCGTACGAGACACCCATGCGGATCTACCCGGCCGTCCACTACACGATGGGCGGACTCTGGGTCGACTACGACCTCCAGACCACCGTCCCCGGACTCTTCGCGATCGGCGAGGCCAACTTCTCCGACCACGGCGCCAACCGGCTCGGCGCCTCCGCGCTGATGCAGGGACTCGCCGACGGCTACTTCGTCCTGCCGTCCACCATCAACGACTACCTCGCCCGCCACCCCCACAGCGCGGCCGACAGCCTCACCCCCGACCACCCGGCCGTCCAGGAGGTGCTCGCGGAGACCGAGGACCGGCTGAACCTGCTCCTCGCCGTCGACGGCGACCGCACCCCCGACTCCTTCCACCGCGAACTCGGCGAACTCATGTGGGAGTTCTGCGGCATGGCCCGCGACGCCACCGGACTGCGCAAGGCCCTCGAACGCATCCCGCAGATCCGCGAGGAGTTCTGGCGCCGGATCAAGGTCCCCGGCACCGGCGAGGAGTTCAACCAGTCGCTGGAGAAGGCCAACCGCGTCGTCGACTACCTCGAACTCGCCGAGCTGATGTGCCTCGACGCCCTGCACCGCGAGGAGTCCTGCGGCGGCCACTTCCGGGAGGAGTCCCAGACCCCCGACGGCGAGGCCGAACGCGACGACGAACGCTTCTCGTACGCCGCGGCCTGGGAGTTCACCACCACCGGCGCCGCGCCCACCCTGCACAAGGAAGACCTCGTCTTCGCCTACGTCCACCCCACCCAGCGGAGCTACGCATGAGGCTCACCCTGCGCGTCTGGCGCCAGAAGAACACCGGGGCCGAAGGCGCCATGTCCACCTACGAGGTGGACGGGATCTCCGCCGACATGTCGTTCCTGGAGATGCTCGACACCCTCAACGAGGAACTCATCCTCGCGGGCGACGACCCCGTGGCCTTCGACCACGACTGCCGCGAGGGCATCTGCGGCGCGTGCAGCCTCGTCATCAACGGCGACGCCCACGGACCCGAGCGGACCACCACCTGCCAGCTCCATATGCGGTCCTTCCAGGACGGCGACACCATCGACATCGAACCCTGGCGGGCAGCCGCGTTCCCCGTGGTCAAGGACCTGGTCGTGGACCGCTCCGCGTTCGACCGGATCATCCAGGCCGGCGGCTACATCAGCGTCCCCACCGGCGCCGCGCCCGAGGCCCACGCGACCCCCGTCCCGAAGCCCGACGCCGACTTCGCCTTCGAGCACGCCGAGTGCATCGGCTGCGGCGCGTGCGTCGCCGCCTGCCCCAACGGCGCGGCGATGCTGTTCACCTCGGCCAAGGTCAACCATCTCGGTGTGCTCCCGCAGGGCGCGCCCGAACGGGAGACCCGGGTCCTCGACATGGTCGCCCAGATGGACTCGGAGGGCTTCGGCGGCTGCACCCTGGCCGGTGAGTGCGCGACCGCGTGCCCCAAGGGCATCCCCCTGGTGTCGATCACCAGCATGAACCGCGAGTGGCTGCGCGCCACCCGCAAGTCCGGCAAGCGCTGAGCGTTCGCCCCCCGAGGACCGTTCGCCCCCTACGCGAACGGACGGGGCCGGGAGTGGTGCTCATCCCCGGCCCCGTCAGCCTCGACCCCGAACACCCCCCGAGCCGCAGGATGTCGACCCGCCGCCGCGCCGAGCCCGCCGCGCGTCAGCGCTCCCCGAGGGCCCGCGCGAGATACGGGCCGGTACGGCTGCCCGCCGCCCGCGCCACCTCGCCCGGCGGTCCCGCCGCGACGATCCGCCCGCCCTCGGCTCCGCCGCCCGGACCCAGATCGATCACCCAGTCGGCGTCCGCCACCACCGTCATGTCGTGCTCGACGACCACCACCGAATGCCCCGCGCCGACGAGCGACCGCAACTGCCGCATCAGCACCTCCACATCGGCGGGGTGCAACCCGGTCGTCGGCTCGTCCAGCAGATACAGGGTGTGCCCGCGCCGCACCCGCTGGAGCTCCGAGGCGAGCTTGATGCGCTGCGCCTCGCCCCCCGACAGCTCCGTCGCGGGCTGCCCGAGCCGCAGATAGCCGAGGCCCACGTCGAGCAGCGTCGTGAGACTGCGCAGTACGGGCGGGGTGTCCGCGAAGAACGCGGCGGCCGACTCCACCGTGAGGTCCAGCACCTCGGCGATGTTCCGCCCCCGGTACCGCACCCCGAGGGTGCCCGGGTTGTAGCGGGCGCCGCCGCAGTCGGGGCAGGGCGCGTACGTACTCGGCAGGAACAGCAGCTCCACCGAGACGAACCCCTCGCCCTGGCAGGTCTCGCACCTCCCGCCCGGTACGTTGAAGGAGAACCGCCCGACCCCGTAACCGAGCCTGCCCGCCTCCTCGGTCCCCGCGAACACCTTGCGTACCGTGTCGAACAGGCCGGTGTACGTCGCCAGGTTGGAGCGCGGAGTACGTCCGATCGGTTTCTGATCGACACTCACGAGCCGTCCCACACCGTCGAGTTCCCCGGTGATCGCGCCGATGAACGTCGACTTCCCCGACCCCGACACCCCGGTGACCGCCGTGAACGCCCCCACCGGCACCCGCGCCACCGCCCCGCGCAGATTGTGCCGGGTGACCGGACCGACCTCGACCCACCCCCGCGCCCCGGGCACCGGGACGGACCCCCGCTCCCGCGTCCCGGAACCGCCCGTACCGAACAGGAAACGGCCGGTCGCCGAGTCCGGGACCGACGCCAGCTCCGCGACCGGCCCGCTGTGCAGCACCCGGCCCCCGTGCTCGCCCGCGCCCGGACCCACCTCCACCAGCCAGTCCGCGTGCCGGACCACATCCAGATGGTGCTCCACCACGAACACCGAGTTCCCCGCCGCCTTCAGCCGGTCGAGCACCCCGAGCAGCGCCTCCGTGTCCGCGGGATGCAGCCCGGCCGACGGCTCGTCCAGCACGTACACCACCCCGAACAGACCCGACCGCAACTGCGTCGCCAGCCGCAGCCGCTGGAGCTCCCCCGGGGACAGGGACGGCGCGGCCCGGTCGGTGCTCAGATAGCCCAGACCCAGCTCCACGACGGGTGCGATCCGGGCCAGCAGATCATCGGTCAGGACCCGCGCGGTCGGTGAGTCGTCGCGGTGCGCGGCCAGGACCGGCGCCAGCTCGGTGAGGGCGAGCGCCGCCAGCTCCGCGACGGTACGCCCCGCGAACGTCACCGCCAGCGACTCGGCCCGCAGCCGCCCGCCCCGGCACACCGGACAGGGCGCGCTCTCCAGGAAGCGTTCCGCCTTCGCCCGCAGGGTGGCGCTCCTGGAGTCCGCGAACGTCTTCAGCACATAGCGCCGGGCACTCATGTACGTCCCCTGGTACGGACGCTGGATACGGTCCGCGTCCCGTACCGGATGCACCGTCACCACGGGCTGCTCGTCCGTGAACAGGATCCAGCCCCGCTCCCGCGCGGGCAGCTCCCGCCACGGACGGTCGACGTCATGGCCGAGCGCGTCCAGGACGTCCCGCAGGTTCTTGCCCTGCCAGGCGCCCGGCCAGCCGGCGATCGCGCCCTCCCGGATCGACAGCGAGCCGTCCGGGACGAGCAGTTCCTCGGTGGTGCGGTGGACCCGGCCCAGCCCATGGCACTCGGGGCAGGCCCCGGCGGCCGTGTTCGGGGAGAAGGCGTCCGAGTCGAGCCGGGCGGCACCCGGCGGATAGGTCCCCGCGCGGGACAGCAGCATCCGCAGCGAGTTCGACAGGGTCGTCACCGTGCCCACCGACGACCGGGCGGTCGGGGTGGAACGCCGCTGCTGGAGCGAGACGGCCGGGGGCAGCCCCGTGATCTCCGTGACCCGCGGCGCCCCGACCTGATGGATCAGCCGCCGCGCGTACGGCGCGACCGACTCGAAGTACCGGCGCTGGGCCTCCGCGTAGACCGTCCCGAACGCCAGCGACGACTTGCCCGACCCCGACACCCCGGTGAACACCACCAGCACCTCGCGCGGGATGTCCACGTCCACCCCGCGCAGATTGTGCTCACCGGCGCCCCGGACACGGACATACGGATCGTGGGGGTGGGACATCGCGGTATCTCCGTACGAGGTGGGACAAGGCATGACAGGGGTCGGCCCCACGATGCTAGGCGGTGCCCAGTCCCGCCAGCCGGGCCAGCTCCCGGTAGGAGTCCAGCATCGCCACACGGTCGTAGCCGCTCGTCGTCACCAGCACCTCCTGCGCGCCACTGCGCACGACCAGCGACTCCAGCTCCGCCGCGACCCGCTCCGGGGTCCCGTGGAGCCGGCCCGCGAGAGCCGCGTCATGGAATCCGCGCTCCCGCGCGGTCATCGTCCGGGCCTCGATCCGCTCCACGGGCGCCAGCGGCGGAAAGCTCCCATGGGTGCGCGAGTACGCCATCGCCCACGCCTCCGGGACCAGCAGCCGCCGCGCCTCGCGCTCCGTGGCGGCGACGGCCACCGCACCCGAGATGACGACGTACGGCTCGGGCGACCACACCGACGGACGGAACGCGGCCCGGTACCGCTCCACGCCCCGGAGCATCCGCTCGGCGTCCCGCAGATCACCGATCACCAGGGGCAGTCCCGCGGCGGCGGCGATATCGGCGCCCTCACCCATGGCGAGGACGAACGGCGGCACCCGCAGCCCCTCGGCCGGCCGGGCCCGTACCCCGGTGGGGGAGGTGCCCGCGAACCAGCCGAGGAGCTCGGCGAGCTGTCCGGCGAAATCGTCCGACCCGGCCGCGTCCTTGTCCCGGCCGAGTGCCTTGCGCACCCCGTCGGTGAAGCCGACCGAACGGCCGAGGCCCATGTCGATCCGGCCGGGGAAGAGGGACTCCAGCACCCCGAACTGCTCCGCGACGACCAGTGGCTGATGGTTGGGGAGCATCACCCCACCGGTCCCCACCCGGATGGTGGCCGTCGCGGCGGCGACGGCCGCGGCGAGCACGGTCGGCGCGGACCCCGCGACCCCGGGCACCCCGTGGTGCTCGGACACCCAGAAGCGGTGGTAGCCGAGCCGCTCGGCCTCCCGCGCGAACGCGACCGTGTCGCGCAACGCCTGCGGAGCGTCCTCCCCCTCGCGGATGCGCGAGCGGTCGAGGACGGAGAATCGGGTGGACGCCAGTACGGAACTCACACCCTGTTCAACGCACCGGCGGCCTCATGATTCCCACCGGGCCCGGCCGGTCCCCGCGCGTCCCGCGGCCCCCGCCCCGCGCTCGCCGCGCCACCGGACGCCGGGCCCTACGGTGGGGGGATGCGGGAACACAGCAGGCCTCTGGCCGTCTTCGACCTCGACGGAACCCTCGCGGACACCGCCCACCGGGCACACTTCCTGGAGAGCCGTCCCCGGGACTGGTCCGCCTTCTTCGCCGCGGCCCCCGACGATCCGCCGCTCGCGGAGGGCGTGGCACTGGCCCGTGAGAGCGCCGGCGAGTGCGAGGTGCTGTATCTCACGGGCCGTCCCGAGCGGTGCAGACGGGACACCGTGGACTGGCTCGCCGCGCAGGGACTCCCCGACGGCCGGCTGCTGATGCGCCGCAACGACGACCGCCGCCCGGCGCGGCGCACCAAGCTGGAGGCGCTGGAGCGGCTGAGGCGCACCCGGGACATCCGGGTGTTCGTGGACGACGACGAACTCGTGTGCGACGCCGCGCGGCGCGCGGGCATCCGGGTGGTGCGGGCGGGCTGGGCGGTGACCCCGGCGGCGCTGCGTGACGCGCAGGGGCGGACGGGACGCACCTGACCGGGTCCGGCCACCGGGCACCGGCCACCGGGCACCGGGCACCGGGCACTGGGCACCAGGAGCATGCCGCGCTTCCCGCCCGCCGGGGGCCGCCGCCGCACGGGTGTTGCGTTCCGTGAGACTTCCCTCATCGAGTTCCGGCCGGGGGAGTGCCCGGGGGCCGCGCACACCGAAGAGGAGCCGGTCATTCCTCGATACGGAAGCCCACCTTCAGTCCCACCTGGTAATGCGCCACCTGACCGTCCTCGATCTGGCCACGTACCTGTGTGACCTCGAACCAGTCCAGGTTGCGCAAGGTCTGTGAGGCCCGCCCTACGCCGTTGCGGATCGCTTGGTCGATGCCCTCGTGCGAGGTGCCGACGATCTCGGTGACGCGGTAGGTGTGGTCCGACATGGGAGTTCTCCTCTTCGCCTCATTTTGATGTCCTTCCTCACGGTAAACTCAGAGACCTGGCTCAGCCTCTTGACCTGCGTCTTGACGCATACCAAACTTCGGTCGCACCCGTATGAGCTTTAAGCTCTTCCCCCACATCGGGTTCACGTTCCCCCTGATGTTGGAAGAAAGCGACACACGCGATGCCCCGCCGACGTACCGTCCTGTCCTTGGCCCTGGCCTCATCCACCGCGGCCCTCGCCGCGGGTTGCAGCGTGCTGCCGGGCCGGACCGCGGATCGCCGCAAGGTCACCGTGTGGCTGATGAAGGACAGCGCGTCCGACGCGTTCATCAAGAAGTTCTCCGACGCCTTCGGCAAGGAGCACGACGACATCGAGCTCGACATCCAGATCCAGGAATGGGTCGGGATCGGCGAGAAGGTCATGAACGTCCTCGGCGCGAACGACGGCAACAGCCCCGATGTCATCGAGGTCGGCAACACCCAGGTCGCCCAGTACGTCGACCAGGGCGGGCTGATGGAGCTCACCCTGGAGTCGGCCCGCGACCTCGGGATGGACGACTGGGTTCCCGGTCTCGCCGAGCCGGGGCGGTTCAACAACCGTCAGTACGGCATCCCCTGGTACGCCGCCAACCGTGTCGTGATCTACAACAAGGAGATCTGGGCCGACGCCGGTCTCAAGAAGACACCGCGGACCCGCGCGGAGTGGCTGTCGATGACCCAGACGCTCAACAGCGACAACAAGCAGGGCATCTACCTCGCCGGTCAGGACTGGTACACCTTCTCCGGCTTCGTCTGGGACGAGGGCGGCGAGCTCGCGAGCGACCGCTCCGGTGGCTGGGAAGGCACCCTGCACTCCGCCGAGGCCATGCGCGCGATGGAGTTCTACGCGGAGCTCCAGGCCCTCGGCAAGGGTCCGAAGAACGCCGACGAGGAGCACCCGCCGCAGGCGGACGAGTTCGCCAAGGGGAACATCGCGCAGATCGTCGCGGTCCCCGGCGCCGCCCGCGCCATCGAGAAGGCCAACCCCGCGATCGTGGACAAGCTCGGCTACTTCGCCATACCGGGCAAGCTGGCGAGCCGCCGCGCCGCCGTCTTCACCGGCGGCTCCGTCCTCGTCGTCCCCGACAGCACCCCGGACCGCCGCTCCGCCCTCGCCGTCATCAAGGCCCTCGCGGGCGAGGAATGGCAGACCGAGCTCGCCCGGACCATGGACTACGTGCCCAACAAGACCACCCTCGCCCGGGTCGTCGCGGGGGAGCCGGGTGTCGCCGCGATGGCCGAGGGCGCCGCGCGCGGCCGGGCCACCCCGAACTCGCCCGACTGGGCGAACGTCGAGGCCGACAACCCGATCAAGGAGTACATGTCGGCGGTGCTCAACGGCCGCGACATGGAGACCGAGGCACGCAAGGCGTCCGAGCGGATCACCCGCGCGCTCACCTGATCCCGCCTGATCCCTCGCGGTACCCCGGAGGGCGCCCGGCCATCGGCTCCGGGGGCCCGCCGAGGTACGCCCGGGGGCCCCGGGGCGGGGACGCGGTCCGCCGCCGGCGTCCACCAACCGGGCGGACGCCGCCGAGGGCTCAGCGCGCGCCAGGCTCAGCGCGCGCCATGTTCAGCGGGCAGGGGTCAGCGCGCCACGCTCAACGACAGCGCGAACCGGTCACCCCCGTCCGTCCACCAGTGGGTGCGTTCCAGTCCCGCCGCCGCCAGCTCCTCGCGCACACCCGCCGCACGGAACTTCGCCGACACCTCGGTCCGCAGCTCCTCACCGGCCGCGAAGTGGACGGCGAGGTCCAGCGCGGGGACCTTCACCGTCATCGCGGTCCGCGCCCGCAGCCGCATCTCGATCCACTCCCGCTCGCGGTCCCAGTGCGCCACATGGTCGAAGCGGTCCAGGTCGAAGTCGGCGCCCAGCTCACGGTTGACGACGGACAGCACGTTCTTGTCGAACGCTGCCGTCACCCCCGCCGCGTCGTCGTAGGCCGCCACCAGCGTCCGCTCGTCCTTCACCAGATCGGTGCCGAGCAGCAGCGCGTCCCCCGGGGACATCAGGGACCGTACCGACGCCAGGAAGGCGGCCCGCTCCCCGGGGAGCAGGTTGCCGATGGTGCCGCCGAGGAACGCGACCAGCCGGGGACCCGGGGTCCGCGGCAGGGCCACCGGGCGGGTGAAGTCCGCGATCAGGGCGTGCACGTCCAGTCCGGGACGCTCCGCGAGCAGCGCCGCCCCCGCCTGTTCCAGGGCGCTCGCGCTGACGTCCACCGGGACGTACACCGCGAGGTCCGTGAGCTCGTCCAGCAGATGACGGGTCTTGTCCGACGAGCCGGAACCCAGCTCGACCAGGGTCCGGGCGCCGGTCGCCGCGGCGATCTCCGCCGACCGCTCCAGCAGGATCTCCCGCTCGGCGCGCGTCGGGTAGTACTCCGGCAGGGTGGTGATCTCGTCGAACAGCTCACTGCCCCGCGCGTCGTAGAACCACTTCGGCGGCAGCGTCTTCGGGGTGCCGGTCAGACCGGCCAGCACATCGGCGCGCAGCGCGGCGCCTGCGGCGTCCTCGGGCAGCGTACGGGTGACGCGGAACGGGCTCACGCGACGGGCTCCTTGAGCGGGGTCGACCGGACTTCGGTGCGGGTGACGGTCAGCAGGGTGCGATCGGGTACCTGGTGCCAGCGGGGGTCGTCGTCGTACGGCTCGGAGGCGACGACCGTACCGCCCCCGGCGACCGCCCGGACGTACAGGGAGTCGCCCCAGGCGGTCGCGGCGATCGTGTCGCCGCTGGTGAGCAGCAGGTTCAGCCGGGACCCGGGGGCCGCCTCGGCGACCTCCGCGACCGTGTCGGCGAGGGCCTGGCCGGGCGGGTCGCCGAAGGTGAGGCGCCGCAGCAGCAGCGCCCACACCAGGGCCGAGTCGCAGCGCGACTCCAGCGACAGCAGCTCGGCGGGCGGCAGCCCGGCGGCGAGCCCCGCCAGGGAGTGCGGCCACCCCTTCACCGCGCCGTTGTGGCTGAACAGCCACGGCCCCGACGCGAACGGCGCCGCCGCGGCCTCCCCGTCGGCGCCCGGCTCCGTCGCGTCACGCACCGCCCCGAGCAGCGCGGCGGAACGCACCACCCGCGCGAGGTCCGCGAACGACAGATCGCCCCACAGCGGCCCGGCCCGCCGGTAGCGCGCGGGCACCGGATCGCCGTCCGCGTACCAGCCGACGCCGAAACCGTCCGCGTTGACCGTGCCGTGCCGCTGCTCGCGCGGCGCCCATGACTGTCGGTACAGCGCGTACGGCGGGGTCAGCAGGATCTCGCCCAGCGCCACCGGTTCACCCAGATAAGCCACATGACGGCACATCAGCCGACCCCCATGGGCACACCGTCGGCGGGCGTCACATCGCGGGCGGTGCGGAATCCGGAGAAGATCTGCCGCCGTATCGGATGGTCCCAGTTGCGGAAGGTGCCCCGGCACGCCACCGGCCCCACCGCGAACGAGCCGCCGCGCAGCACCTTGTGGTCACCGCCGAAGAACACCTCCGAGTACTCCCGGTACGGGAACGCGGTGAACCCCGGGTACGGCAGGAACCCGCTCGACGTCCACTCCCATACGTCCCCGATCAACTGCCTGACGCCCAGCGGGGACTGTCCGGCCGGATAGGAACCGGCGGGGGCGGGCCGCAGATGGCGCTGCCCGAGGTTGGCGTGCCCGGGCGCCGGATCGTCGTCGCCCCACGGATAGCGGCGGGAGCGGCCGGTCGCCGGGTCGAGCCGGGCGGCCTTCTCCCACTCCGTCTCCGTCGGCAGCCGCCGTCCCGCCCAGCGCGCGTACGCGTCGGCCTCGAACCAGCTGACGTGCAGCACCGGCTCGTCCGGCGGGACGGGCTCGGTCACCGCGAACCGGCGGCGCAGCCAGCCACCGCCCTCCCGGCGCCAGAACAGCGGCGCCGCGATCGCCCGCGAGCGGATGTGCTCCCAGCCGCGCGGGTCCCACCAGCGCGGGTCGTCGTAACCACCGTCCGCGAGGAACACCTGGTACGCCGCGTTGGTGACCGGGGTCGTGTCCAGGAAGAACGACGGCACCAGCCGGTGATGCGCGGGCCGTTCGTTGTCCAGCGCCCATGGCTCGGTCGACGTCCCCATGGTGAACGGCCCGCCCGGCACCAGCACCTCGGCCGGACCGGTGAAGCCGGACACCGGCTCCGGGTCGGGCGCGCTCAGCACCGGTCGGCCGGTGCGCAGCTGATGGGTGATCAGCATCGTCTCGTCATGCTGCTGTTCGTGCTGCGCGATCATCCCGAACGCGAACCCCGCGTCCGTCAGCGGCGAACCGGCCAGCGGCGCGCTGTCCAGCACGTCCATCGCCCGGCCGCGCACCTCGGCCGCGTACGAACGGGCCTCGGCCGGGGGCAGCAGCGGCAGCGCCGGCCGGGACGCGCGGGGATGCTCGAACGCGTCGTACAGCGGGTCGATCTCCGGGCGCATCGCCTCCCGCCCGGCCACCGCCCGCAGCAGCCACTGCTCCTCCTGGTTGCCGATGTGCGCGAGATCCCACACCAGGGGCGACATCAGCGGTGACACCTGCGTGGTCAGCTCCCCGTCCTCGACGCAGTCCGTGAGCCGCGCGGTGCGGTCCCGGGCGGCCAGCAGGGCGTCCCGCGCGCGTTCCCTCAGCGCCCCGGTGTCCTCGACGGGGCCGGCGGACTCGGTCATACGAGCAGGTCCTTCCCGTGCTGGGTGAAACCGTCGATCAGGTCGTCGGCCGGACTGCGCCGCCGGGCCGTGTGCCGGTCGCGGTACTCCGCCGCGGCCCGCATCACCTCCGGGGACGCGCCGAGCCGGGGCAGCGCCTCGCACGCCGCGGCGAAACACACCAGGGCGGCGTCGTGCAGCTCCGGATCACCCAGACCCCGCCGGGCGGCCGTCAGCCACAGCTCGTTGCCCGGGGCGGGCAGCCCCCGCGTCCGCTCGGCCAGGGACTTCACACAGCGGTACGCCGTCTCCGCGGCCTGCGGGTCGTCGAACAGGGCGGCCGTCACCGCGAGCGGCACGATCCACCCGTCGTCACCCGGCTGGGCGTCGATCATCCGCAGCTCCAGATGACCGCGCGGCCGGACCGGCGGGAACAGCGTGCTCACGTGGTAGTCGAGATCGGCGCGGGTCGGCGGGCGCGGCAGCCCGCCGCGTATCCACTCCCGGAACGACAGCGCGTCGGGGACCAGCCAGGGGCCGTCGTCGGTGCGCACACACATCACCGGCGCGTCCAGCACCCGCCGCGCCCAGCCGGAACGGGGGTCCGCGTCCAGCGGGGGAGCGGCGGAACGTCCCGGTTCGATGCCCGCCCACATCGCCTGCCGGGTGGAACGCCAGCCCGTCGGGTGCCCCTCGGCCAGCGGCGAGTTCGCGAAGACGGCCACCAGCACCGGACCCAGCAGATGGGCCAGCCGCCAGCGCCGGCCGAGCCCCAGCGGACCCGGCTCCTCGTACCCGGCGTCCAGACACACCTGCACCGAGGCGGACGAGCACATCATCGCCCGGCCGGCGGGCCCGGTCCGGTCGAGATACGTCTCCATCGCGTCGTAGCGGGGATGGCGCAGCCAGCGGGTCGGCTTGCGCCAGGGGTCCGTGCCGATACCGGCGAGAGCCAGGCCCAGGGGGCCCAGTGCCGCGCGGACGGCGGCCAGGTCGGCCGAGACGGCCGTCACGCATTCCATGAGCGAACGGGCGGGCGCGGAACTCAGCTCCAGCTGTCCGCCCGGTTCGACGGTCAGCGCCGAACTCAGGGACAGGTCGCGCAGCGCCGCGTAGGCGGCGTCCAGACGGTCGGGTGCTACCGGTTCGTGCGGTCGTCCGGCCGGTTGGACCAGCCATTCCAGTTCGACCCCGATCGCGCGGGGTGGGCCGGTCTTGAAGCAGATGCCGCGCACCAGCGCCTCGACATCCGCGTCCGCGACCAGCACGGCGGACGGCGTACAGTCTCCCTCGGTCATGCTGGGGACCCTCCAGATCCTCGGGTGGAGAACCATGGGCCGACCGGGCCGGGGATGGCCCGGTTCGGCGGTACTCGTCCCACCCAAGACGCTCAAGGCCGCCCGCACAAGAGCGCACCTCGGCCGCGGCAATGGTGCCCGGGACATATGTGCACGGACCGTCCACCATGAACCTGCGGCCGGGGCGCGACCCCGGTGCGGGAACCGAGCACCAGCATGGGTGAGCGCGCGGGAGCGCGCGACCGCGGGCGCCGCCGCGGGGAGAATCCCCCGCGCCGACGCCATCGGGCCCCGGTCAGGGCACCAGCGGGCGCCGCGGGCCGCTCAGGACCAGCCGTAGCGCTCCCGCAGCCGTGCGGCCACCTGGCCGAAAAGTGTCGGGTCCAGCGCGCACGCCTCACGGCGCATCCCGTCCTCGTGGACCCTCAGCACCCGGTCGAGACCCGCCCAGGAGTCCCGGCCCTCCCGGTCCCACGGCCCGCTGCCGATCGGCACCCACTCCCGGTCCCGGTCATGACGTCTGCTCGACAGCGGTACGGCCAGCAGGGTGCCGCCCGCCTCCCGGGCGACGACCAGCACCGGACGGTCCTTGCCCCGTCCGTCGTTCTCCTCGTACGGCACCCAGGTCCACACGATCTCCCCGGGGTCCGGGTCGCCGTCGTGGTCGGGCGCGTACTCGGTACGGACCCGGCGCACGGAGTCGGGCGCGGCGTCGGCGGTGGCGTGCGGGCCGGAGCGGCCCGGGGCCGCGGGGTCCTCGTGATGAGCGGTCATGAGGGCCACGGTAGGGCTTGGCGGCGCCCGGGGTCCGCCGGGCGCCGGGCTCATGGGCGGGCGTGCCGCTTCGGGGGCAGCGGCCGGGTGGCGGTGCGGTGGTGTGCGGCGTACGGCGCGCCTCGCACGGGACGGGGTCCTCGCACACGGGAACGGGGCCCTCGCGCGTGTGAACTGGGGTCCTCGTGCGCGGGACGGTGTCCCTCGCCCGGCGAGCGGACCGGAGCGTGTGTCATGCAACGAATGCCTTGGGGGCAGGGGCAGTTGGCTGGTTCCGGGTAGGCCGAAATCATCGCTCGGACCCATGGAAGGATGCGGAGCGTCATGGTGCAGATACCCGAGCAGCCCTTAGTGCGTGTACCCGAACAGTCCGCCGCACGGGAGCCCGTTCCACGGCGTGCGCTTGCCTCCCGCCAGGACTCCCCTCCGACGAGGTCCGTCAATGTCACCAGGTCCTCATCCGACCAGGTCGTCCCGCAGTCCCGTTCGTCTCCACGGCCCCTGACCCGCGCAGTGCCCACCAGCGCCGATGTGGCACGCCTCGCGGGCGTCTCCCGGGCCACCGTCTCCTATGTCCTCAACAACACCAACGCCGTGCGGATCAGCGAACCCACCCGGCGGCGCGTCCATGAAGCCGCCAAGGAACTCGGCTACGTCCCGCACGCCGCGGCCCGCAGTCTGCGCGCCGGGCACAGCCGGATGGTCCTCATGCCCACCCCGGCGGTCTCCGTCGGACCGCTCTACAACCGCTTCCTCAGTGAACTCCAGTGGTCCCTCAGCCGGTTGGACTACACGGTCGTCCAGTACGGCCGGGTCGGACTGACCGGTGAGGAGGCGGCCCGCGCCTGGGCCGAACTGCGGCCCGTCGCCGTCCTCGCCCCCGGCGCCCACGATCTGGGCCCGCAGGGCGTCGCCCTGCTCAAACGCTCCGGCGCGCGAGCCGTCATCACCTTCGGCCCCTACCAGGTCGACGGCGCGCACGCGCTGCTGATGGACCAGCGCTCGGTGGGCCGCGCCGCGGGCGCCCATCTGCTGGCCCGGGGCCGCCGCCGGATCGGTGTGATCATCCCCCAGGAGCCCGGCCTCGAAGCCTTCTCACGGCCACGTGCCGACGGTGTCCGTGAGAGTGCGGAGGGAACCGGTGCCCAGGTGGTGGAGGTGGCGCTCCCCTACGACGAGGGCGCGGCGGCGCGGCTCGCCGCACGCTGGCGCTCCCTCGGACTGGACGGCGTCTTCGCGTACAACGACGAGTACGCGATGCTGCTGATGCGGGCCCTCCAGGACGAGGGCATCGCCGTCCCCGACGGCACCGGGATGGTGGGTGCCGACGATCTGATGCTGGGACGGCTGCTGCGGCCCCGGCTCAGCACGGTGCGCGTCGAACTGCCCTCGGGCCAGGAACTGGCCGAGCTGGTCGACCGGATGGTCAGCGACCCCAGCGCCGAACCGCCCGCGCGGCAGTTGCTCGGCGCGGAACTGGTGGAGCGCGAGAGCGGATGACCCCGCCCCCGTTCCACCCGGTGGCCACCCCGTCCTGACGCGGTGACCGGAGGCGGCCGGACGGCCGAACGCCGTCCGGCCGCCCCCGCGCCCCGCCCCGCCACCCGGGACGGGGCGTCCACCCCGAACCGAAGAGACGGAAGCGACACACACATGACCCCGCTCGACCCGCTCGCCTCCCGGTCCCCGCGCCTGACCGGTCCGGACCACCAGGTCGTCGAACCGGCCACCGGCGCCCCACTGGCCACACTCCGGCTCGCCGCACCCGGGGACGTGCCCGGCGCCACGGCACGGGCCCTCGCCGCACAGCCCGGCTGGGCCGCGGCGCCCCACACCCGGCGGGCCGCCGTCCTGCGCCGCGCGGGCGATCTGTTCGCCGCCCACACCGACGAGCTGCGGGACTGGCTCGTCCGGGAGGCCGGCGCCGTACCGGGCATGGCCGACTTCGAGCTGCGCGTCGCCGCGCAGGAGTGCTACGAGGCCGCCGCCCTGGCCTCCCGACCCACCGGCCAGGTCCTCGCCACCGGGAGCGACCGGCTCTCGTACAGCCGCCGGGTGCCCGTCGGCGTGGTCGGGGTCGTCGCGCCGTTCAACGCGCCGCTGATCCTGTCCATCCGCTCCGTCGCGCCCGCCCTCGCCCTGGGCAACGCCGTCGTCCTCAAGCCCGACGCGCGCACCGCCGTCTGCGGCGGACTCGCGCTCGCCGCCGTCCTCGCCGCCGCCGGACTCCCCGACGACCTGCTGCACGTCCTGCCCGGCGGCCCGGACACCGGCCGCGCGCTGGTCGACGATCCCCGCACGCCCGTCATCTCGTTCACCGGGTCCACCGCCGCCGGCCGCGAGGTCGGGGAGAGCGCCGGACGGCTGCTCAAGCGGGCCCACCTCGAACTGGGCGGGAACTCCGCGCTGGTGGTCCTGGAGGACGCCGACCTGGACGCCGTGATCTCCGCGGCGGCCTGGGGCTCGTTCTTCCACCAGGGCCAGATATGCATGACGACCGGCCGTCACCTCGTGCACACCTCCCTGTACGGGGAGTACGTGGAACGGCTCGCGGCCAAGGCCGAGTCGCTGACGGTCGGGGACCCCTTCCGCGCGCCGGTCCATCTCGGCCCGCTCATCGACCGGCGTCAGCGCGACAAGGTCCATGAACTCGTCACGGCCAGTACCGCGGCCGGGGCGAAACTGGTGGCGGGCGGCACGTACGAGGACCTGTTCTACCGCCCCACGGTGCTCGCGGGCGTGGACGACGGCACCCCCGCGTACGCCGCCGAGGTCTTCGGTCCGGTGGCGCCGGTCCGGGCCTTCGGCAGCTGGGAGGAGGCCGCGGCGCTCGCGTCCGCGAGCGAGTACGGGCTGTCCCTCGGCGTGGTCACCCGGGACACCGCACGGGGTCTCGCGTTCGCCGAACGGGTCCCGAGCGGGGTCGCCCACATCAACGACCAGACGATCGGCGACGAGGCGGTGGCGCCCTTCGGCGGGACCGGCGCGTCGGGGAACGGGGCCAGGTTCGGCGGCGACGCCAACGCGGACGCGTTCACCGAGCTGCGCTGGACGACGGTACGCGGTGCGGTACCGGGGTACCCGTTCTGACCGGGGGGTGAGCATGTGTGATCTGACCGGGGGGTGAGCATGTGCGATCGAGGGCGCGCCCCGGCCGGGCGCCGCCCCGCTCCGGAGCGGGGCACGGGCCAGGTGTCACCCGTCCGGGCGGAACCGGGTGCCGCCCCTGATCCGCCGCCCGGGCACCGCTCCGCCTCCCCGGTCCCGGACAGGGCATGCGTACGGCCGGTGTCCGTCGGACACCGGCCGTGGACGCGCGTGGATCAGACCGACTGCTCCCCGCCCTGCTTCTCGCCCTGCTTCTCCTCCGCGATGGACTTGCGGACCTCGTCCATGTCCAGCTCCCGCGCCTGACGGAGCACGTCCGTGAACACCGCCTCCGGCAGCGCGCCGGGCTGTGCGAACACCGCGACCTGGTCACGCACGATCATCAGCGTGGGGATCGACTGGATCTCGAAGGCCTGCGCCAGCTCCGGCTGCGCCTCCGTGTCGACCTTGGCGAACACCAGGTCCGGGTTGGCCTCGGCGGTCTTCTCGTAGACCGGTGCGAACTGACGGCAGGGCCCGCACCACTCCGCCCAGAAATCGATCACCACGAACGAGTTCTCGGAGACGGTCTGGTCGAAGTTCTCCTTGGTCAATTCCATGGTGCTGGTCATGTCCACTGCCTTCTTCCTGGTACGGGGGCCGGGGTGACGGTACGGGGCCGTAGGCACCGCTCGGCACAACGGTGACGGCCCCCGGCGTATTCCGATGTCATGGTCGCTCCGGGCGGTCACCCGGTCCCTCGCGGTGACCGGGCGGCCGGTGTCCCCGGGGCGGCCCATCGGCCGCGTACCCGTGTGGCTTCGGACCACACCTGAGGCCAGACTGGCCCCATGACGGAAACGACCGAGTACGACGTGGTGGTGCTGGGCGCGGGCCCGGTGGGGGAGAACGTCGCCGACCGGACCCGTGCGGCGGGGCTGAGCACGGCGGTGGTGGAGAGCGAACTGGTCGGCGGCGAGTGCTCGTACTGGGCGTGCATGCCCAGCAAGGCACTGCTGCGGCCGGTGATCGCCCGTGCGGACGCCCGCCGCACCCCGGGCCTGAGCGGCGCCGTGGGCGGGCCGCTGGACACCGCCGCGGTCCTGGCGCACCGCGACGACATGACGTCCCACTGGAAGGACGACGGCCAGGTCGCCTGGGTGGATTCGACGGGCGCCGACCTCTACCGCGGGCAGGGCCGCCTCGACGGACCCCGCCGGGTCACGGTGACGGACCCCGACGGGGTCACCCGTACGCTCACCGCGCGGCACGCGGTCGCGGTGTGCACCGGCAGCCGTGCGATCGTCCCCCCGCTGCCCGGGCTCGCCGACGCCCGGCCCTGGACGAGCCGCGAGGCGACCAGCGCCGATCACGCCCCCGGACGGCTCGTGGTCGTCGGCGGGGGTGTCGTCGGCGTCGAGATGGCGACCGCCTGGCAGGGCCTCGGCTCCCAGGTCACCCTGCTGGTCCGCGGCGACGGGCTGCTGCCCCGGATGGAGCCCTTCGTCGGCGAACTGGTCGCGGACTCGCTGCGTGCGGCGGGCGCCGATGTCCGTACGGGCACCTCGGTCGCCTCGGTGCGCCGCGACGGTCCGACCGTGACGGTCGAACTCGACAACGGCGAACGGATCGAGGCGGACGAGATCCTCGTCGCCACCGGACGGGCACCGCGCACCGAGGACATCGGGCTCGGCACGGTCGGGCTGGAACCCGGTGGCTGGCTGTCCGTGGACGACAGCCTGCGGGTCGAGGGCCACCCCTGGCTGTACGCCGTCGGGGACGTCAACCACCGCGCGCTCCTCACCCACCAGGGCAAGTACCAGGCCCGGATCGCGGCGGCGGCGATCACCGCCCGCGCCCAGGGCGTACCGCTCCTGGAGACGGACCGCTGGGGCGCCCACGCGGCGACCGCCGACCACGCGGCGGTGCCCCAGGTCGTCTTCACCGACCCGGAGGCCGCGGCCGTCGGCCTGAGCCTCGCCGAAGCGGAGGCCGCCGGCCACCGCGTACGCGCCGTCGACCACGACATCGCGGCGGTGGCGGGAGCGTCCCTCTACGTCGACGGCTACCGCGGCCGCGCCCGCATGGTGGTCGACCTCGACCGCGAGATCGTCCTGGGCGTCACCTTCGTCGGCCCCGGCGTCGGCGAACTCATCCACTCGGCCACGATCGCCGTCGCGGCGGAGGTCCCGCTCGACCGCCTCTGGCACGCGGTCCCGTCGTACCCGACGATCAGCGAGGTGTGGCTGCGGCTGCTGGAGGCGTACCGGGGTTAGGAACCGCCGTCGAAGCCACACCTGATGGTGAGAGTGGTGCGGCAGGGGTGCGACTGATCGACCGAGGCGTCCGTGACGGTCGCACCGCATCGCTGCGTGAGACGCGTCATCGCCGACGTCGGCGGCGGAGTACCGGAATGTCACCGGACCCCGCTTGTGTGCTCCACGGCGGTTCTGGTGCGACGAGAACCGCCTCACCATGGAGGCATGGGGCGCGCAGATGGAGCTGCGCGCCGTCCAGCGCCACGACCGTGGGGAGTCTGTGTATTCGGCCGCCGCGTCCGGTGGCGGCCGGGTCGCCCCGCCCGCCACCGGGTCGCGACCGCGGGTCAGCGCCGCAGACCGCGGTCCAGCGCGGTGATCAGCGAGCCCTGGGCGTCATCCCCGTCCAGGGACCAGACCATCACGCCGCCGAGACCGTTCCGCTGGGTGTAGCGGGCCTTCTGGGCGGCGGTGGCCGGGGTGTCGTACGTCCAGAACTCGGTGCCGTCGTACTTCCAGGCCGCGCCGTGCTCGCGGTCGGTGTGCACGGCGCCCGGCAGGTCCTTGACGGCCTTGTAGGGCAGCTGGCCGCCGCCGCGCGGGGACATGCCGGTGGCGGGCTGGTAGAGGCCGTTCTTCGCCCCGGCGGGCACTCCTGTCCAACCGTAGCCCCAGGACGGCACCCCGAGCACCGCCTTGCGGGCCGGCAGGCCGCCGGCCAGGTAGTGCCGCACCACCCGGTCCGCGCTGTAGCTGTGGTCGATGCCGGAGGGGTCGGCCGGGTCGGTGTAGAGGTTCGCCTGGTGGTTGGTCGGGCCCTGCGGCTCCCAGGAGCCGTGCATGGTGTAGGTCATCAGGTTCAGGTAGTCCACCTGGCGGGCGACCTTCCGCAGCTCCAGCCGGTCCGCCACGTCGGTGTTGGCGGCGACGGCCGCCGTCAGCAGGTGGCGCCCCCGCCCGCCGCCGCCCAGCGCGTCCAGCTGCCGCCGGAACTCGGCCAGCAGCAGGGTGAAGTTGCGGCCGTCCTCGGGACGCACCGAGTTGTCCGGCAGACCGTCGCCGCCCGGGTGCTCCCAGTCGAGGTCGATGCCGTCGAAGACGCCCGCGCCGCTGCCCGGGCCGCCCTCCAGCGAGCCCAGCTGCGGCAGGTTGCCCTTGATGTAGAGGTCGACGCAGGAGGTCACGAACTTCTTGCGCGCGGATTCAGTGGCGGCCACGTCCGAGAAGTACTTGGACCAGCCCCAGCCGCCGATCGAGATGACGGCCTTCAGATGGGGATTCTTCGCCTTCAGCTTCCGCAGCTGGTTGAAGCTGCCTTTCAGCGGCTGGTCCCAGGTGTCGGCGACGCCGTCCACCGAGTCGGCCGCGCCGATCGGGCGCTGGTAGTCGGCCCAGGCGTCGGCCTGGTCGGCCAGGTTGTCCGCGAAGCAGGTGCCCTCGGGGGAGATGTTGCCGAAGGCGTAGTTGATCACGGTCAGCTTCGCCGCCTGGCCCGAGTCCTGGACCTTCTTGGCGGAGAAGCCGCTGTAGACGCTCCACCCGGTGAAGTAGGCCACGCGGTGGCCGGGCAGCCGGCGGCTGTCGTCGTCATCGGCGTGAGCGGTCGCGGGGACCGCGACGAGCGAGGCGAGCAGAGCCGTCGCCAGGAACGCGGAGATGCGTCTGAACATACTGGTGGCCTTGTCTGAGTGGGGTCAGATGGTCTGTACCAATCGCGAGAAGAGATCTAGCCCATGTCAGGGGGTGCACACAAGAGACCGGACCACACGAAGTGGCCCGGCCCTCTTGAGACTTGATGAAGCGTCAGTGACTCAGGCCGCACAGCGCGTACTGCGGAATGCCGCCGGCCCCACCACACGGAGGTGCCTGTCCCACCAGGTCCGGCTGACCATTCACGGCTGCTGCTGGAGGCGTACCGGCAGGGCTGACCGCCGCTCAAGCCACCCGCACGGTGGGCCGTGTCAGTCGCTCTTCATGGCTGTGGCGTGGTCCGCCAGTATCCCTTCGGTACGCAGACGCAGTCGGCGGGCCTGCTCGACCGAGAACGCGGGGCCTTGGGGGAGGAGGGGGGTGTCCCGGACGAAGGCGCTGAGTGCGGAGTCGGGTGGGCTGTCGAGCACGCGGATGATCGGGAGCACGGCTTCCTCCACCGGTTGGGCGGTTCGGCGGATGTCGGCGATCCGGGCCTGGGTGTCCGGGGTGTACTCCCCGGAGAATCCGGTGCTGACCGTTCCCGGGTGGAACAGGACGTACCGCACTTTCGTCCCTGGCCGGCGGTCCGCGTAGGAGACGCCGAGCAGGTCGTTGAGCCGCCCGCCCTGTGTGAGGGCTGTGTGCCCGTCGTAGTCCCGGGTGAGCTGGAGGTCGTTCCAGTGGATCTTCCCTGCGCCGCCGGGTCCCGCGACATTGACGATGACCGGGGCGTCGGCGGAGTCGAGGAGGCCGGTCAGCCCATGGCTCAGGACGAATCGGCTCAGATAGAAGTGGGCGAAGGTGTTCTCGAAACCCTCGGCGGTGACCAGGCGGGTGGTACGGAAGTGCCGGGCGCACAGCACCAGGGAATCGACCTTCGTGAAGGACGCACGGAGCGTGTCGAGCAGGGCTCCGGTCTCGGACAGCAGGCTCAGGTCGGCGCGGAGGAAGTGCGCCCGGGAGGCCGCGTCGCGTCGTCGCGCGGTCTCCAGCCATGCCTCGCCCTTCGCCGTGTCGCGTCCGACCACCACCACCTCCTGTCCCCTGTCCAGGTAGGTGCGGGCGATGGCCCCGCCGATGCCGTCCGTGCCGCCGGTGATGACGTAGGTCTTCACCGCGGTACTCCTCGCTCGTGCCCCCGGCTCACAGGAACCGTGCCGCGATCTTCTCGGGAGTGATGAGGACGGTCACCAGTTCCGGGAGGGCCGCGTGGGATTCCGCGTTGTGCTCGGCCCAGGTCACGCCGGTGTACTTGACGGCCAGTCGGTCCATACGCTCGCCGCTGCCCGGGCCTTCGAGCCGGGCTGTGCCGCTGATCGACGCGTATCCGTACGGCTCGTCCGGCGGGTTCACCATGACGCCCAGCCGTGGATCGTGCCGCAGATTGCGGACTTTGAGCTTGTCGACACCGGTCACGAAGAAGAGCTCGTCGTCCTCCCTCCCGATCCAGACCACCGACTGGTGCGGACTCCCGTCGGGCCGCAGGGTCGCCACAGTGACGAAGATCCGGGCATCGAGGGCCTCCTTGAGTTTCACGGACAGGCGGACCGGGCTCACGCGTGACTCCTGACTGAGTGCGGACGCTGCGAAAGACACGTCGAATGAATCAAGTGCCACAACTATGGGACATTTGATCGATGATGCGCAACAGTGCTGGGATCATTGATGGCTCATCTGCTGTTCCGCGTAGACTCCGGGTCACGATGAGAGCTGACGCGGAACGCAACCTGGACGCGGTCCTCCGGACCGGCGCGCGCCTGCTGGCGGCCGACCCCGGCGCGAGCATCGCGGCGATCGCGGTGGCGGCGGGGGTCGACCGGCGTACCGTCTACCGCCGCTTCACCACGCGCGAGGAGCTCCTGGCCGCGGTCCATACCGCCAAGCTCGATGCCTGCGAGCAGGTCGTCACCGAGGCGCGGCTGACCGAGGCGCCCGTGCTGGTCGCCCTGCACCGCTATGCGGAAGGCATCATCGCCGTCAGCAGACGGTTGCCGGTGGACGTGCGGCAGGTGCGGGACGAGGCGGGGGCCGATCGTCTCCGCCGGCTGATGGAGCGGCTCGACGGCTTCATGGACCGCGCGGTGCGCGAAGGTGTCATCCGCCCCGGACTTCCCGACCGCTGGGCCCGCTCGCTGCTCGTCCAGCTCACCGCCATGGCCGCGCACGAGATGCCGGAGCTGACGAACGCCCAGGGAGCCGACATGGTGGTCGAGTCACTGACCAAGGGCCTCCGCCCCGCCTGAGCGGACGGGCGCCGTACCGTCGACCCTTGACCGGGCTGTCGGCAGTCCCGCTGCCTGCCCGGGCGGGGGATGGCGGCCGGCCATGCTCCCCGGATGGTGCCCCAGCGGGTTTCGGCTGCCCGCCGGGGCCGGGACGGTCAGGTGCAGGTGGCCAGGAGGATGGAGACGACGGTGCAGGTCGCGGTGGCGCGGTCGTTGGCCGGGTTGGGGTCGGTGGGTGAGGAGGCGGTCCGGGTGCCGGTGACCTTCACGGTGCCGAGGGACAGCAGGTGCAGGGGGACGCGGAACGTCTTGCTCGCCGCGGCTCCCGTCGCGATGGTGCCGTACGAGCAGGTGACGGTGCCGGTCGCGGTGGTGCAGCCGGGGGACAGGCTGGTGGCGGTGGCACCGGGCGGCAGGGTGGCGGTGACGGTACCCGTGGTGACCGCGTCCGGGCCCAGCGCGCGGGCGGTCACGGTGTAGGTGAGATAGGGGACCAGGATGCCCAGGTTCGGCCGCGCGGTGACATCGACGTCGATGTCCGAGGAGGACGTGAGTGCCGGGGCGAACGCCACGGCGTACGGACCGCTGCCGACGGGCACGGTGGCGGTGACGGTGTTGGTGGCCGTGTCGATCACCGAGGCGGTGCCGCTGTTGCTGTCGGCGACGTAGACCTCGCCGCCATCAGGGGTCACCGCGACGCCGATCGGGGTGGAGCCGACACCGACGGTGTCCACGACCGTGCCGGTGGCGGTGTCGATGACCGACGTGCTGTTACCACCGATGTTGGTCACATAGACGCGGGACCCGTCCGGGGACCCCGCGGCGCCGAAGGGGCTGTTCCCGACGGGGACGGTTCCGGTGACGGTGCGGGTGGCGGTGTCGATCACGGTGACCACGCCCGCGTTCTGCGAGCTGACGTGGAGCCGGGCGCCGTCGGGGGTGACCGTCAGGCCGTTGGGCCTGGAGACGGGGACCGTGCCGATGAGGGTCTGGGTGGCGGTGTCGATCACCGAGACCGCGGCGGCGCTGCTGACGTAGAAGCGGTCCCCGCCCGGGGCGACCGCGACGCTGTTCGGCTGCGCTCCGACGGGCACGGTCGCGGTGACGGTGTTCGTCGCGGTGCCGATCACCGAGACCGAGTCGGACTGGAAGTTGGTGACATAGACACTGTCGCCGTCGGGAGCGGCGGCCACGCCGAACGGTCCGTCGCCGACGGCGACGGTCGCGGTGACCGCGCCGGTGGCGGTGTCGATCACCGACACCGAACCGGAGCCGCGGTTGGCGACATAGGCCCTGCCGCCGTCGGGGGTCACCGCCACTCCGGACGGTCTGTCACCGACGGCTACGGTCGAGGTCACCGTATCGGTGGCCGTGTCCACGACCGACACGTTGTCCGACTCGCTGTTGGCGATGTACGCCGCCGGTGCGCCCGCGACCGCCGGGGCGGCGGTCGCGGCCGGAACTGCCACCGCGACGAACCCGGAGCAGAGCAGCGCACCGGTGGCCAACAACGCGGTCGACCGTCGGCGCGACCCGACACGTGGCACCGGGCGTAACGCGGAGCGTGAAGACATGAGGATGGTGTTCCCCTTCCCTGGTCCGCGCCGCGACGGCGGGGACCGGCCGGCCCCTCGGGAAACCGTGGCGGGGCGGCCGACAGCCACGGACCGGACCGTGGGGCCGACGGCCAGGACGCGGGCCACACGGCCGCGACCTGATCAGCGCCCTGGGACGGGTCCGCGACGGTCTGATGATGCCCGACAGCCGACGCGGCGCAAGGCCCCGCGTCAGCGCGCTCAGCATGGCACCGCCATGCCGCGCGCCGGGGCCAAATCGTCAACATCCGTACCGACCTTGGTGCCGTGCGCCATCAGCCGTCTGATGTGTGTGGGCGAGCCGCGGTGGTCGGGTCCGCCCGGCCCGTGCGGTGGGGTGGACGGTGCTCTTGGCGAGGCCGGGAGGACGATCGGCGTCGACCGGTGTTCAGAGGCCGCCGACCGGTTGTGGTCGGATACTGCCGACCGATTGTGGTCAGAGGCTGCCCCACCGCTGGTCAGAGGCGGGTCAGAGGCTGGTGAGCAGGCGGTCGAGCGGGGCGGGGGTGCGGTCGGGGTCGAGGCCCTCGACGAGGACGTGGCCGTAGCGGATCTTGCGTCCCTTCTTCGTGCCGAGGAAGCGTCGCAACTGCTGCTGCGGGGCGCGACCCCGTTGTGCAGGCTGCCGCAGGAAGGTCCGCCAAGCGCGCAGGTCGCCCTCCTCCCGGACCAGTTCCTCCACCCGTGGCACACCCAGCGCGCGGATCAGTTCGTCCTCCAGATCCGCCGCACAGACGAAGAACTCCCGCTGCGCCGCTCCGGCCCGCTCCAGACCGCGGTCGTAGTACGGGCGTTCCGCCTCGTCGCACAGCCCCGTGAGGTCAAGGCCGAGGCCGGACGGCCCGAGGAGACCGGCGAAGCGCCCGACGTTCGTCGCACCGCCCATCGACAGGACGCAGACTCCTTCGGCCGCCAGATCCCGCCCGCGGCGCGCGGCCAGCGCGTTGACCGCCGCCGCGTCGCTCAAGCCCTCCAGCAGGACGACCGTCCGCACGGGCAGCCGCGCGGCGAGCTCGCTCGCACGGTCGCCGTCCACGCGGTCGGCTGCCCACGCGGTGACCGCGTCCCGGAACGCCCCCATGTCTGTCATGGTGCGATCCTCTGCCCTTTCCGGTCACCGCGACAGCGAATTTCCTCGGGCACGCCGAGCGGTGGTTAACTCCGGCCTCCGACGATTCATCGGGCGACAGGCGAAGCCCATGAACACCCCGGAGCCGGGCCAGGCCGGTGTGTCCGTCGTCCCGGCCGGTTCACCTTCACGTTGCGTAGTCCTCGACGTAGGTGGCGATCAGGCTGAGCAGGGCGTCGGCGCGGTGCCGGTCCTCGCGCTGGTCGCGCAGGGCGCGGTCGAGTGCCCGGAGCCGGGTCAGGGCGGCCGGTTCGCGGTCCCGCACGTGGTCGAGCAGCGGTGAGGTGACGAGGTCCATGCACGTGGTGAACAGGACTCGGGTCACCGGGAGCGGCGGAGCCGGGTCCGGGGCGGCGAAGCCGGTGGTCAGGTACCGCACGGGGTCGGTGAGGCTCCATCCGACCACGGTGTTGTGCTGGAGCAGGAGCGCCAAGCCGGGTGCGATGCCGATCCGGGCCTCCAGCGGCTCGTCGAGAACATCAAGGTCGCGCAGGCCGGTGAGCACGGCATCCCCGGGGGAACGGCAGAGTTCTGTGGTCACGTCCAGGCGGAAGTCCCGGGCCTCGTCCGCGCGGAGCCCGCCCGGGCGGACGAGGGGCGTGACGGGGACGCGGGCGGAGTCCTCGGCATCGGCGGCCTCACCGGCGATCTGGAACTCGGCGCCGATCAGTTCCCGGCCCGCCTGATCGAACCGGAGCTCGTCCGGCGTGTCCCACAACCAGGGCTGACTGCCGAAGGTGTCCAGAAGGAACTGTCCGCGTTCCTCGACGTTCGCGTACGGCGCGACGCGCACACGGAAGTCCCGGAAGTCGAAACGTGGGCTGATCCGCAGAGGATCGCCCGTCACCGTCACCGTCCAGTCGTTGTCGGGGGTGAGTCTCATGGTGAACGCCACCTCTGCTCCTTCGTGTACTTGGGCATGAGACGAGTCGGTTCCGGCGAGGATCCGCTCGGACGGATCGGCGCAAGACCGGTACGGACACTGCCCGCAGGCGTCTCACGCGGGCACCGCTGCGGACATCCGTGCCGGGCTTCGGACCTCCTGGTCCCACGGCACCGCTTCCCGTACCCCGGGCGCCAGCCGGGATCCGCGGCAGGTCTGCCGCAAGGCCAAGGCCCCCCGCCCCGACCCCCTTTGGCACGGCAGGACCCCTCGGTCTAGCCTCACCGCATGCCTCTCACCGTTGACCGGCTGGCCGGATACGTGGATCGGGATCTGGACAGCGACCTGGCGCGCTGGTTCCCCGGCGACGCGCGGGTCGGCATCCCGGCGTCGACCCGCCCCGTCGAACCGTTCCTCGCGAAGCTTCCGCCCGACGCCGCGACCGCGTTGTCCGGCTTCGACCGCAGGGTCCGCGCGGGGACCCTGCCGCAGCGCCTCGACATACACGACTGGTCGTACGCCTTCGACTTCGAGGCCAACGACTGCCGGATACTCGGCTCCGACTACCGGACGGAGCTTTCCGACGACGACGTGTGGTCCATCGGCGCCGACGGGGGAGGCAACTACTACGTCGTGCTCACCAGCGGCCGGGTCGCGGTGTGGTTCCACGAGGAGGAAGTCGTCGAGGCCGGGACACAGTTCGACAACCTCGACGTCTTCCTCTGGTCGGTCGTCCGGTACCACGCCGTGCGCGCCGGAGTCCTCGACCTGGCGGCCGTCGAGGCGGACTTCCGCGCTCTCGGGCAGCCCGGTGTGCTGGCTCCGGGGCTCGGGCTCCTCGCCTCGCTGTCCTGATCGGCGGTGTCCCCGCGCCGCCGGTCGGCGGGGACCGGCGGGCGGGCTTCGTCGCTGCGGGTGTCACTCCCCGAGGTGTGCCACCGTGCTCCGTGCCCGCGCCCCGGCCAGCAGCGCGTCCGCCGCCACGAAGCGCAGATCCCGCTCCAGCAGCCCCTCGATCACGGCCGGCAGGGCCGCCACGCTCTGGCGGCGGTCACCGCCGCCGTCGTGCATCAGGATCAGGGAGCCCGGCCCGGCGTGGTCCAGCACCGTACTGGCGATCTTCTCCGGGCCGGGACGGGCCCAGTCCCAGGAGTCGACGTCCCACAGGGCCAGGGCGGGTCCACCGGGCAGGAGTTCGCCCAGGGTCTCCGGGGTGCGCGAGCCGTACGGGGGGCGGAAGACCGTCGGCACCCGGCCCACCGCGCGGTCGAACGCGTCGTCGGTCCGCTCCAGTTGGAGCCGGAACTGGCGGGGACTCAGGTCCGGCATGAACGGGTGCGACCAGGTGTGGTTGCCGAGGCTGTGACCCGCGTCCACGATCCGCCGCACCTCGTCGGGGAGCGCGTTCACATGGAGGCCCACGCAGAAGAAGGTGGCGTGCACGCCGTAGCGGGCGAGGATGTCGAGCACCTGACCGGTGTGGACCGGGTCGGGGCCGTCGTCGAAGGTCAGGGCGATCTCGTGGCGGTCGCGTGCTCCGTGGCGGAACCAGCGGCCCGCCCTGGTGAGTTCGTCCTCGATCGCCGCGCTGCGCCGGATGCCGCCGTGGTAGTCGTCGTCCCGGCCGGTCTGGCCGCCGCCCTCCGCCGTCAGCGGGGAGAGGGACGCGAGGTCGGTCCGGGCCCGTTCGGCGAGGGCCAGGGCCGGGACGGAGCCGAAGTCGGGCCGATCGGGAAGTACCCAGGGGTCGGCGCGGTAGACCGTCAGACCGGCCGCTGTGAAGAGCCCGTCCACGAGGCCGTTGGTGCTCTCGACGACCACGGCGCGGGGAGGTTCGGACGACGAGCCGGGCGCTCCGAGCCAGTCGGTCAGCTCGGCTGTGCGCTCGGCGCCCCAGTGGGTGGGGGCAGTTGCGCGGTGCCCGTCGGAATCGATGACCTCCACGTCGTAACCGTCGGCTGACCAGGCGATTCCCGCGTACAGCATGCGTTCTTCCTCCTTGGGGTGGGGGCGTGGGGTGAGGACGGGGCTGGGGACCGAGGGACGCGTCCGCCTCGGCTCCCGTCCGTTCCGACGGGTGGTGCGGGTTGGCGGGGGACGTTCCGACGGGCGGGCGCGGGTACGGCGGCGGGCGGGGTCGGAGCTGCCGGTACGTGCGGACGGACGCGGAACGTCGTTGCGGGTGAACCCGGTTGGGGAGCCCGTTTTCCGGTGGGACGGGGACCTGTGACGCGGGTGGACGTGGGACGGAGCGATCCAGGATCCCTGGCTCCGGCTTGCTGCGGAGTTGGCTGATACACCCCCTCTGACGAGGGGATTTGTTGCTGTGCTCAGGTGCTGGCGAGGTTCGGCCAACGCACCCGATGCCCACCGATGTCCATGAACTCTCCATCATTGCGACACAACTACGACACAGGCACGCTATTGTTCGCATGCCCTGCCGAAGGTCCAGACCATATCCAAGGGCAACAACCGCGCGCCATGCCCGTGAACATCTCCTGTGCCCTCGCATCCCCGGAACAAATTCTCCCGGGGAGTTCGCTCTTGGAGGACGTCATCAACGCCAAGCCCGCACCGTTGACCGTTCCCGACCTTCTCGACGCCCGGGCCGCGAAACAGCCCGACCGGGTCGCGATCGAGGTACGCGGCGGCGGCTCGCTGACCTACGGGAACTGGCGTGAACGGGCCGTCCGGGCCGCCCGGGGGCTGGCGGACGCGGGTGTCCGGCCCGGCGAACTCGTCGCCCTGCGCTTCACCGACCGGGAGTGGGACGGCTACGCGGTCGCGAACCTCGCCGTCCACCACGCCGGGGCGGCGGCGCTGCCGCTCCGCGCCGACCTCACCGAACCGGAGGCCGTACGGCTCGCCGGGATCTGCGGTGCCACGACGGTCCTGCGCGGGGCCGAACTGCCGCCGCTGGGAGCCGCCCTGGGCGGCGCCGACCTGTCGCTGTCCGAGATCGAGGCGGCCGGAGCCACCCTGGCCGGAGCGGACTCACCGCTCCGCCGGGAGGGCACGGACCCCGCCCCCGACGCCCTCACCGGCTCCGGCTCACCGCACGGCCGCAGGCGTACGGGTCCCGACCCCGGCGACCTCGCGCAGGTCGTCGGCACCTCGGGAACCACCGGCGACTCCAAGGGCGTACGCGCCTCCCACGCCAACCTCACGGCGGGCCTGCGGCTCCACCCCCGCCCCCGGCCCTACGCCCACTCGCGCCATGCCCTGCACTCCTTCCCCATCGGCACCAACGCCGGTCAGGTGATGCTCATCAGCGCCCTCACCGGCGCGCCCACCACCGTGGTCCTCCCGCGCTTCGACGCCGAGGAGTTCGGCCGGACCATCGAGGAACGCCGCGTCGGCACCGTCTTCCTCGTGCCGTCGATGGCGATCGAACTGCTCAACTCCGGTGCGGCCGACCGGCACGACCTCTCCAGCGTCCTGCTGCTCAGCTCCTCCGCCGCCGCTCTCCCCGCTCCCGTCGCCCGGGCCCTCGCCGAGGCCCTGCCGAAAGCCACCGTCGTCAACGTCTACACCTCGTCCGAAGCCGCTCCCGCGCAGCTCTCCGCCGTCGTCGGCCAGGCCCCGCCCGGTGCGGTGGGCCGCCCCACCGACCCCGGGGACCTGCGCGTCCTCGATCCGGACGGCACCCCCGTACCGCCCGGCCGGACGGGCGAGATCTGGCTGCGCCAGCCCGGCCCCCCGCGCTCGTACGCCGGTGACCCGGCCGCCGGTGCCACGGTCTTCCGCGACGGATGGGTACGAATGGGCGACCTCGGGCGGCTGGACGAGGACGGCTATCTGTACCTGGTGGACCGCGAGAGCGACGTCATCAAGTCCGGTGCGCTCAAGGTCTCCACCCTCCGGATCGAGGACGCGCTGCACGAGCACCCGGACGTCGCGGACGCGGCGGCACTGGGCGTACCGCACCCGGTCATGGGGTCCGTACCGGTCGCCGTCGTGGTACCCGCCGCCAGTGGTCTGGACCTCGACGCGCTCCGGCTCTTCCTCAGCACCCGGCTCGCCCGCGCCGAACTGCCCGTACGCGTCCTGCTCGCCGACGACCTGCCGCGCAACGCCTCCGGCAAAGTGGTCAAGCGGCGACTGCGCCCGCTCTTCGTGACGGACGGGGACCGTGTGACGAGCGCGGCTGGCGCCACGGACACCGGCGCGGCGGCCCCTGCGGGCGTGGGCTCCGTCGCCGCCATGGCCCCGGCCGCCGCCCGACCACCCGGCACCCCCACCGAACTCCGCCTCGCCGCGATCTGGCTGGAGGTGCTGGGCCGCCCGGTACGGGACGCGGCCGACGAGTTCTTCGCCCTCGGCGGCGACTCCTTCCGCGCCGTGCACCTCGCCACCGCCGTCGCCGACCGGTTCGGCGTCGACACCGGCGCCGACCTCGTCTTCGGCCGGCCGTCCCTGCGCGCCCAGGCCGCCTGGCTGGACGAGGAGACGGCCCGGGAACACACCCCGGACGCCCACGCCTCCGAGGGCATCCCCGGGCACCGCGCACCCGACCCGCAGCTCCCGCCCTATCTGCGCGCCCTGCGGGCCCAGCACCACGAGATCCCGCTCACCAGCCAGCAGGAGAACTTCCTCGACTGGATGGCCGAGGAGGACGGCCGCGATGTCGGCGCCGTCACCGCCCTCTTCCGTGTCACCGGCCCGCTCGACCGCCCCGCGCTCGGCCGCGCCCTGTCCGCGCTCGTGGAACGCCACCCCGCCCTGCGGACACGGTTCGTCCCCGTGCCCGGCGGCGTGCACGGGCTGGTCCGGACCGTGCTGGACGAGAAGGCCCACCCCCGCGTCACGCTGAAGGACGCCCCCGGCGCCACCGACGACGAGGTGAACGCCCTGCTCATCGCCGAACGGGACCGCCTCACCGACCTGTCGGCCGACCCGACGGCCCGGCTGCTCGTCGTCTCCCGGGGCCCCGAGGAGCACATCGTCCTGCTCGCCGTGCACCATATGGTCGCCGACGGCTGGTCGATCGGCGTCCTGCTGCGCGAACTCGGCCTCGCCTACGACGCCCTGCGCAGGGGCCGCACCCCCCGGCTGCCCGACCCCGGACTGTCCTATCCGGAGCTGGTGCGCTGGGCCAACGACCGCTGGGGGAGCGGCCGGAGGCACTTCGCGACGGCGCTCGCGGGCGCCCCGTCCGCGCTCGATCCCTTCCCCGGGCGGCGCGCTGTCGACCGTGTGCACACCGTCGCGCACCCCTTCACCGTCGGGTCCGGCCCCGCCGGACGGCTGCGGGAACGGGCGGGCGCACTCGGTGTGACCCCGTTCATGGCCGTCGCCGCCCTGTGGAGCGGACTGCTCACGGCCCGCGCCGACAGCCCCGACCTGGTGCTCATGACCCCGGTCCCCGGCCGGACAAGGGCCGAGGCGCAGCAGGCCGTCGGCTGTCTGGTGCAGTCCCTGCTGGTGCGGGTGGACTGCTCCGGCGGCCCCGGCTTCGCCGAACTCGCCGAGCGGGTCCGACGGGCCGCCACCGGCGCGCTCGACCACCAGATGTACCCGTACGCCGAGTTCAAGCCGCATGTGGTGGCGTTCCCGGCCTGGCTGCGGTACGAGAGCTGGGCCGCCGACGCCCATCTGCCCGGCCTGCGCTGCGAACCGTGGGAGCTGCCGCGGGGCACCACCGTGCCCTGGCCGCTGCCCGGCGGGGACCTCGGGGTCCCCGAACTGACCGTGGTGGAACAGCCGGACGGGTCGCTGAACTGCTGGATCCAGTACAACGCGCTCGCCTTCGACGAGCCGGTCATCACCGCGCTCGCCGACGACTTCCACGCGGCCCTGACCACGGCCGCCGGTTCCTGACAACCGCCGTGACCACCGGCCCGTCCTGACCGCCACCCTGTCCTGACCATCGGCCTGTTCAGACCCTTGTCCCCCGCTTCGACCGGCGTCCTGTCCCGGGCATCGCCTGTCCTGACCCCTGTCCCGCTTCGACCGGCGTCCCCCTCCGGGCGTCGCCCGCCCTGATCGTCGACACGTCCTCGCGGGCACCCGTCCCGACCGTTGCTCCACCGACGGCCGACCTGCTCCGGCACCACCACCTGCCTCCGACGGCACCCGCCCCCACCGCCACGACCCCGGCTCCGACGTCCCCCGCCCCGACCGCGTCCCCCGCCCCGGCACCGGCCCACCGAGCACCGTCGCTCGCCGACGGCCGCCGCCCGCCCCTGTCGCACCCCGCCCCGCCGTCAGCGCCGACGCCGGGCACATGTCTCCGCGCCTCCGCTCCGCCCCCGTCCCCGCACCGCTCTGCCCGCTCCCGCCTCCGCGTCGACCCGTGCCGGGCAGCAGCGGGAGTTCGACCACGCTTCCGCGCGCACCCCACGGCTCCACCCGAACCACCCCACCGCACCCGCATTCCCCCTGTCCCCTCGCTACGCCCGCCCCGTCCGCTTGCCCCCCGCCCCACTCCTGCCACGCGTCCCGACGCCGAACAGACCGAGGAAGACCTGTGACCAGCACCCCGGCCAGCGCTGCCCAGCAGGGCATCTGGATCAACGAGCGGATCGCGCCGCTCGGCTCCGTCCACCACATGCCCTTCGCCGTCCGCTTCGACGGCCCCTTGGACTCCGCCGCACTCGCCGCCGCCTGCGCCGATGTGGCCGACCGCCACCCCGCCCTGGCCCTGACCGTCCGTGAGCGGGACGGAGTTCCCCTGCTCACCCCCGGTCCGCCGCCCGCGCTGACCGTTCGTGACACCACACCGGAACGGCTGCCCGGCGAGCTGGCCGCCGCGAGCGCGGAGCCGTTCGACCTCGCGGCCGGACCCCCCGTACGGTTCACCCTGCTGCGCACCGACCCGGCCCACGCCACCCTGCTGGTCGTCGCGCACCACATCGCCTTCGACGGCACCTCCACCGATGTGTTCCTGACCGACCTGGCGGCCTGCTACGCCCACCGCACGGGCGGCGCACCGGCCCCGGCCGCCACCGACGGCTCGCTCGCCCACACCGCCGACCTCCCCGAGCCCGACGCCCGGACGATCGCCGAGGCGTCCGCCTATTGGGCCGACCGCCCCTTGCCCGGTCCCACGGTGCTGCTGCCGGGCCTCGACACCGGCGCGGGCGACGCCGTCGGCGTCGGTCCGGGCGCGGCCGTCGACTTCGACATCGACCCGGCGCTCCGTACCGGCCTCGCCGACACCGCCGAGAAGCTCGGCGTCACCTTCTTCGAACTGCTCCTCGCCGCCGTGCACACCCTCCTGCTGCGGTACGGGAACGAGCGCCCCGCCGTCACCGTCGGCCTCGGCACCCGCACCCCCGACGCCGCCGACCGGATCGGCATGCATGCCAACGAGCTGCCCGTGGTCACCACCCCCGAACCGGGTACCCCCTTCAGCGAGTTCGCCCACGCGGTCCGCGCCGAGCTGCGCGGCTGCTACCCGCACCGCCGCGTCCCCCTGCCCCGCGCCGTCCGGGGAGTACAGCCCGGTTCCGCCCTCGCGCCCGTCATCCTCACCTACCGCCGCCGGATCGCCCCCGTCACCTTCGCCGGGGTACGCGCCACCATCGACTGGACGCTCTTCCCCGGCACCGCGCGCGGCGCCCTGCGGTTCCACCTCCTCGACGGCCCGGACCGGCTCCGCGTCCTGCTCATGCACCGTACGGACCTGCCGTCCCCCGTCCGGGCCGACCGGGTCGGCGCACATCTGCGCCGACTGCTCGCCTCGATCGCCGCCGCCCCCGGCACCCCGCTGGCCGACCTGCCGATCCTGGACGAGACGGAACGCGCCCCCTTGCGCGGACCCGAACCCGCCCCCGACGCGTCCGGCGCCACCCTGCCCGCGCTGCTCACCCGCTCCTTCGCCGCGCATGCCGCACGCCCCGCCGTATCGGTCGGCGAACAGACCCTGACCTACGCGGAACTGGCCACCGCCGCCACCGGCCTCGCCCGGCGGCTCACCGCCGCCGGGGTCACCCCCGGCACCGTGGTCGCCGTCTGCGCGGAGCGTTCCGCCGAGATGGTGGCCGCCGTGCTCGCCGTCACCCTCGCCGGGGGCGCGTACCTGCCCGTCGACCCGTCCTATCCGGCGGAGCGCGTCGCCCTGGTGCTGGCCGACGCCGGTACTCCCCTCGCACTCGCCCAGCGGAGCACCGCCCGCCTGGTCGAAGGACACGGCAGCACCATCCTGCTCGACGACCTCTTCACCGGGGACGTGACCGGCGGCGCCGACGGCCCACCGCTGCCGTCCCCCACCCCCGACGACCTCGCCTACCTCATCTACACCTCCGGCTCCACCGGACGCCCCAAGGGCGTCGAGGTTCCCCATGGCGCCCTCGCCCATCTCCTGCTGGCCTTCCGCGACACCCTGGCAGCCGGTCCCGACGACGTCTGGCTCGCCGTCACCTCGCTCTCCTTCGACATCTCCGCCCTCGAACTGCTGCTGCCGCTGATCACCGGCGGCCGGGTGGTGATCGCGCGCGAGACGGACACCCGCGACGGCCGCGCCCTCGCCGCCCTGGTCGGGCGGCACGGCGTCACCCACGCGCAGGCCACCCCGTCGGGCTGGCGGCTCCTGCTGGACGGCGGGCTCGACGCCCCCGCCCTCGTCGCCCTCAGCGGCGGCGAGGCCCTGCCCCTCGCGCTCGCCCGCCGGCTGCGGACACGTGTCGCACGGCTCTGGAACGTGTACGGGCCGACCGAGACCACCATCTGGTCCACCGCCGCCGAGGTGCCGCCCGTACCCGACGGGATCACCATCGGCCGCCCCATCGCCGGTACCACCGCCCTCGTCGTCGACCCGGCCGGGCACCCCGTACCGCACGGTGTCACCGGCGAACTGGCCCTGGGCGGCGCCGGACTGGCCCGGGGCTACCGGGGCCGGCCCGAGCAGACCGCCGAACGCTTCGTCACCGACCCGGTCACCGGCGCCCGCCACTACCGCACCGGCGACCTCGCGAGGGTCCGGCCCGACGGTGCGCTCGTCTGCCTCGGCCGCCGCGACGACCAGATCAAGCTGCGCGGCCACCGGATCGAACTCGGCGAGATCGAGGCCCGTCTCCAGGACCATCCCGCCGTCGCGGCGGCGGCCGTCGCGGTCCGGGGCGACGACGGCGACCCGGTCGGCCGGATGCTCGTCGCGTACCCGGTCTGGCGCCCGGAGGCCCCCGTACCGACCAGCGCCGAACTGCGCTCCTTCCTCACCCTGGTACTGCCGGACGCGATGGTCCCCGGTGTCGTCCACCCGCTCCCGGCCCTCCCGCTCACCCCCAACGGCAAGACGGACCGCGCGGCCCTGCCCGAACCGGCCCGGGGCACAACGGAGTTCGCGCCGGACACCGTGTCCCCGGACGACGACCCGGGCCCGGACGACGGATGGGACGAGCTGGCCGCCGGGATAGCCGCTATCTGGTGCGAGGTGCTGGACCTGCCCGCCATCGGCCACCACGACGATGTCGTCGACCTCGGCGCGCACTCCCTGACCATCACCCAGGTCGCGGCCCGAATCCGGGACCGCCTGGGGGTCGACGTACCCCTGCATGTCTTCTACGAGGAGTCCACCACGGTGGCCACGGTGACCGACGCTGTCGTGCTCGAACTGCTGGCGGAGGAGGCGTGATGGACCCCTTGAACCCGCCCCACTCGCCGGGCTCGCCCCACTCCCTGGGCTCCCCGGAAGCCCTCACGCCCAAGGTTGCCGCGCTCACGGTCTCCGTACCGGCGGCGCCTGCACCGTCCGCCCCCGCGCAGGCCGCCCCGGCGCAGGCCGTGCCCGCGCCGACGGGTGTCACGGTGACACGTTCCGCATCGGTGGACGCCATGCCCAGCGCCGCCGCGTCGGTGGCCACCGCCCCGGCGCGTACCGTCCCCACGGACCCCGCCCCCACCGCCGCCGCGCCGCCCGACCCCGTCGTGGCGCCACCCACGCCCACCGACCGTCCGCCCCGGCGGGCGCTCAGCGGTGATCAGCGTGCCCTGCTCGCCCGGCGACTGCGCGAACGCGCCGCCGCCGCGGCCGCCCGGCCCACCGGCATTCCGGCCCGCCCGGACGACGAACCGCAGCCGCTGTCGCTCGCGCAGGAACGTCTCTGGTTCGTCGAGCAACTGACCCCCGGCACCGCCGCCTACGTCCTGCCCACCGCCGGACGGCTGCGCGGCCCGCTCCGGGACGAAGCCCTCGCCGAGGCGCTGCGTCTGATCGCCGTCCGCCACGACACGCTGCGCAGCACCTTCCCCGCCGACGAGGACGGCATGCCCCGGGTACGTGTCACGCCCGCTGACGGCTTCACCGTGCCCTGGCGTACCCGCGACCTCACCGGACTCCCGGCCGGGGAACGCGAGACCGCCGCCCGCGCCGCCGTCGAGGACGAGGTCGCGCTGCCCTTCGGCCTCGTGGACGGGCCCCTGCTGCGGGCCCTGCTGCTGCGCCTCGCCGACGACGACCACGTGCTCGTGATCTGCCAGCACCATCTCGTCGGTGACGGCTGGTCCGCCGGTGTGCTCCTGGACGAACTCCTCACCGGCTACGAGGAACTGGCCCGGGGCGCCACCCCCTCCCCGCCGCCGCTGCCCATCCGCTACGGCGACTTCGCCCACTGGCAGCGCGAGCGCCAGAGCCTGCCGGGGGCCGCCGCCGACCTGCGGTACTGGTGCGAGGCCATGACCGGGGTCCCGCCGCTGGACCTGCCCACCGACCGGCCGCGCCCCGCCGTGCCCGGCCCCGGCGGAGCGACCCACGCCTTCCGGCTCGACGCCGACACGTACCAGGCCGTCCGCGCGCTCTCCCGGGCCCGGGGCGCCACCCTCTACATGACTCTGCTCGCCGCCTTCCAGGTGGTGCTCGGCCGCTGGTCGGGGCAGCGGGACTTCGCCGTCGGCACACCGTTCGCGGGCCGTCCCGACGAGGCCACCGAGGGCCTGATCGGTCTGTTCAGCACGATGCTGCCGATCCGCGCCGACCTCGGCACGTCCGAGCCGGGGCCGGAGGACGACGCGGTCGACGGCGACGGCGACGACGCCGGGCCCGGTTTCGCGGTCGTCCTCGACCGCGTCCGCACCGCCGCCCTCGGCGCCCAGCAGCACCGCGAGGCGCCGTTCGAGCGGCTGGTCGAGGCGCTGAACCTGCCGCGCAACCTCGGCCGGCCGCCCCTCTTCCAGGTCTCCTTCGCCCTCCAGAACCACCGTGCCCAGACCGTCCAGCCGCGCGACCTCCAGTGGCGGACCTTCCCCTTCGAGGGCACCGGCGTCCATCTCGACCTTGGGCTGTACTGCACCGAGACCGAGGACGGCCTCGACGCCTTCGTCACCTACCGCACCGACCTCTGGGACGCCGCCACCGTCGCCCGCCTCGCCGGGCACTGGCAACGCGTCCTCGCCGGGGCCGCCGCCGACCCGCACACCCCCGTCGGCGCCCTCGACCTCCTCACCCCCGGCGAACGCGACCGGGTGCTGTACGAGTGGAACGACTCCGGCGCCGCCCGCCCGGCCGCCGCGACCCTCGCCGCCGCCGTCACCGCGCAGGCCGCCCGCACCCCCGACGCGATCGCCCTCGTCCATGAGGGCCGCACCCTCACGTACGCCGAACTCGACCGCCGGGCCAACCGGCTGGCCCGACTGCTGCGCGGCACCGGCGCCGGACCCGACCGGCTCGTCGGCGTCTGTCTCGACCAGGGCCTCGACCAGGCCGTCTGCCTGCTCGCCGTGCTGAAGTCCGGGGCCGCGTACGTACCGCTCGACCCCGAGCAGCCCCGCGAACGTCTCGCCCATATGCTGACCGACTCCGCGCCGGTCGCCCTCGTCACCACCTCCGTCCGGCGGTCCCTGCTGACCGCGTCCGACGCCCCGGTCCTGCTGCTCGACGGACTCGCGGACCGGCTCGCCGCCGTCCCCGACACCCCGCCCGGCGACGGCGCCGGCGCGGGACCCGACCACCTCGCGTACGTCATCTACACCTCGGGCTCCACCGGCACCCCCAAGGGCGTCGCCGTGCAGCACCGCCAGGTGCTCACCTACCTCGCCGGAGTGAGACAGCGCTTCGGCGAGGCCGGGCTCGCGGACGGCGCCCGTTATGTCCTGCTCCAGTCGCTCGCCTTCGACTTCGGCCTCACCACCCTGTATCTCGCGCTCACCACCGGCGGCACCCTGCATCTGCTGCCCCCGCGCACCCCCGGCCCGGAGCTGGCCGCCCATCTCGCCGAGTGGCGCATCGACTGCGTCAAGCTGACCCCCTCCCATCTGGCCGCGCTGTGCGCCGAGGTGGACGACCCGGCGGAGCTGCTGCCCCGACGGCTGCTCGTCCTCGGCGGCGAGGCGTCCGGCTGGGAGTGGGCACGCCGGCTCGCGGTGGCGGGAGCCCGTACCGGCTGCCGGGTGATCAACCACTACGGACCGACCGAGGCCACCGTGGGCGCCACCACCCATCTCGTGGACCCGGACCTGCCCGCGGCGGGACCCACCACCCCCATCGGGCACCCACTGCCGGGCGCACGGGTCTATCTGCTCGACGCCCGCCGGCAGCCGGTGCCCGCCGGAGTACCGGGGGAGCTGTGGATCGGCGGCGACCGGCTGGCGCGCGGCTATCTCGGCCTGCCGGACCTGACCGCCGAACGCTTCCGCGCCGACCCCTTCGCCGACGACCCACGCACGGACCCCGCCCCGGTCACGGCCTCGGTCACGGCTTCGGCCACCGCCCCGGTCACCGAGGAACCCAGGAGACCTGACAGATCCGCGAGACCGGAGAGACCTGGGAGACCTGGGAGACCGGACAGACCCGAAGGCTCCGGGGATGCCGATGACGGCGAGATCGTGCAGGCTGCCGCCGCGCCGCGCATGTACCGCACCGGGGACCTCGCCCGCCACCGTTCCGACGGCACGATCGAATTCCTCGGCCGCGACGACCACCAGGTCAAGATCCGTGGCTACCGGGTCGAACTCGGTGAGGTGGAGGCCCATCTCGCCCGGCTCCCCGGGGTCGCCCAGGCCGTCGCCGCCGCCCGGGGCCCCGCCGGTGAACTCGTCCTCGTCGGCTACCTCGTCCCCACCGCCGACGAGGCCCCGCCGCCGGTCGCCGAACTGCGCCGACTGCTGGCCGAGAAGCTGCCCGACTACCTCGTCCCCTCCCGCTTCGTCGTCCTGCCCGACCTGCCCCGGCAGGCCCACGGCAAGGTCGACCGCCGGGCGCTGCCCGAGCCCGGCACGCCCGGCCCCGGCGAGGCCGCCGTCTGGACGGCCCCGGCCACCCCCACCGAGGAGGCGGTCGCCGGTTGCTGGGCCGCTCTGCTCGGACTGGAACGCGTCGGCGCGCACGACGACTTCTTCGACCTCGGCGGACACTCCCTGCTGGCCATGCGGATGGTGGCCGCCCTGCGCGGGCTGCTGGGCCCCGAGGCCCGGATCACCCTCATGGACGTCTTCCGGGAGCGGACCGTCGCCGCGCTCGCGGCCCTCGCCGACCGCTCCGACTCCGAGCGCGGACCGAGCCGCTTCCTGCACGAACTGACGCCCCGTCAATCACTCGACCGGGTCACGCTCTCCCTGGTCTGTCTGCCGTACGGCGGTGGCAGTGCCGTCGTCTACCAGCCGCTCGCGGACGCCCTGCCGCCCGGTGTCGCCCTGCACGCTGTCGCCGTCCCCGGCCACGACCTCGGCATGTCCGAGGAGTCGCTGCCGCTGGAGGAGGTGGCCCGCCGCTGCGCCGAGGAGGTGCTGAGCGGGGTGACCGGACCGGTCGCCGTGTACGGGCACTGCGGGGTGGGCGCCGCACTCGCCGTCGAACTGGCCCACCAGCTGTCCGCCGCCGGACGGGAGCCCGCCGCCGTCTATCTGGGCGGGATCTTCCCCTTCGCCCGGCCCACCGAGGGCCTGCTCGGGCTGCTCGCCCGCTTCTCCGTGCTGGACCGGCGACGCAGCGGACGGCTCCACCTGAACTGGCTCCGCTCCATGGGCGCCGACCTGGAGGGCCTGGAACCGGAGCAGTTGGCCACGATCGTACGGAACGTACGGGAGGACTCCCGCGCGGCCGAGGCGTACTTCACCGAGCAACTCGCCCGGCCCGCGCCCGCGCTGGCGTCCCCGGTGGTCTCGGTGATCGGCTCCGCCGACCCGGGGACCGACTTCCACCGCGAGCGGTTCCGGGAGTGGGGCTTCGTCGGCCCCACCACCGCCGTCGCCGTGCTCGACGAGGGCGGCCACTACTTCCTCAAGCACCGCGCCACGGAACTCGCCGAGATCGTCACCACGGTCCACCCGGCGGTCGCGGCGTCGCGCACGGGGCCCGGCCCGGGGAGCGCGCCCGACACCGAACCGGAGCACTCCGCGTTCACCAAAGCCCGGGTAGCCACCAAGGCCACCGAGGTCGCCGGAGCCACCGGCGTCACGGACACCACACGGACCACGGAACCCGACAACGCAGAGCGCGACCGCACGGAACCCGTCAGCCCGGAGAACGACAGCACGGGACCGGGCGACACGGAGTCCGACGGCCTGGAACACGCCGATGTCGTCGCCCTCACCCGCGCCCACCGCCCCGGGCGTGCCACTTGGTGGCTGGACGGTGTTCACCACGCGTCGGCCGCCGGTGAGCGGTCCGCCACCCCGGCGACCCGCCGGGACACCCGTCGGTTCGTGGCCGTCGCCGCCTCCCAGATGATCTCGCAGACCGGCTCGGCGCTGACCGAGTTCGCCCTGCCGCTGTGGATCTACCTCTCGACGGACTCGGTCGCCTGGTTCGGCCTCTTCGCCGTCCTCGGTATCGTGCCGGGGCTGCTGGCCGCCCCGCTCCTCGGCGGCCTGGTCGACCGTGTCGACCGCCGCCGGGTGATGCTGGTGTCGACCCTGGTCTGCGGTACGTCCGAAGCGGTCCTCGCGCTGCTCCATGTGCTCGGGACCCTGCGGCCCTGGCATGTCGGGGTGCTGATGGCGATCCTCTCGGTCTCCCTCACCGGGCAGCGGCTCGCCTTCCAGTCGGCGATCCCGCAGCTCGTGCCGAAGCGCTATCTCGGCCACGCCAACGGCGTCGTACAGATATCCGGCGGTATGGCCCAGGTGGTCGCCCCGCTCGCGGCGGTCGGTCTGCTCGCCGGTATCGGTCTGGGCGGTGTGCTGCTGATCGACGTGGTCAGCTATGTGGTGGCGGCGCTGATCCTGCTGGCCGTCCGGTTCCCGCGCACGCTGGCCGCGCGGCGGCGCGAGACCCTGAAGCAGGAGATCACGGCCGGGTTCCGGCTGGTCTGGCGCAGGCCCGGGTTCCGGGCGATGCTGCTCTTCTTCGCCGTCCTCAACCTCTTCCTGCCGGTCCTCTTCCAGCTCGTCCCGCCGCTGGTGCTCGGCTTCTCCGGGCTCGGCACGGTGGCCACGGTCTCCCTCGCGGGCGGGATCGGCGCGATCGTCGGCGGCCTGGCGATGGGTGTCTGGGGCGGGCCGCGCCACCGCCGGATGCGCGGGATGCTGCTCGTGCTGCCGGTGCTGGCGTTCTTCTCCGTCCTGACCGGGCTGCGGCCCGAGCTGCTGATGGTCTGCGCCGGGGTGTTCGGGATGTCGGCGTCGCTGTCGATACTCAACGGCATCTATCTGACGATCATTCAGGTAAAGGTGCCGCAGCGGTTCCACGGCCGGGTGATGGCGCTCAACCAGCTTGTCGCGTGGTCCACCCTGCCGGTGGGCTTCCTGCTGATCGCGCCGTTCGGCAGCCGGTACCTGGAGCCGCTGATGACCTCGGACGGCGCGCTCGCCGATACCGTGGGCGCCGTCCTGGGCGCGGGCGACGGGCGGGGGATCGGGCTGCTGTACATCCTCCTCGGGGTCGCGATCCTGCTGCTGGGAGCGGTCTCGCTGCGGGTGCGGGTGCTGGCCCGGTTCGACCGGGAGGTCCCGGACGCGCAGGCGGATGACCTGGTGGGCCTCGCCGCCCTCACCTCGGACCGCCCCGCCCTCGGTACTCCCACCACCGCCGGGACCCGCCCCATGCGGACCGGCTGACCGGACGGAGCGGAAACGGGTACGGGGTCGTCCGCCGCGCGGTGGGCGACCCCGTACCCGTACCCGTACCCCGGTCGCCACCCGTCGGCGGACGGGCGGATGGACCGCGACCGCGTGCCGTTGTGTACCGCGCCGCGCCATGGGCAGGATCGGCGTACCCGGGCAGGGCCGCCCCGGCGGGGCGGCGGTGGGGGCGGGAAGCGGTGCGGGGATCGTCAGGCCCGGCGACTGAGGAGCGGTATGGAGATCGGGGTCTTTCTCCCCATCGGCAACAACGGCTGGCTCATCTCGAAAAGCTCTCCGCAGTACATGCCGACGTTCGAACTGAACAAGGCCGTCGTGCGGAGTGCCGAGGAGTACGGACTGGACTTCGCGCTGTCGATGATCAAGCTCAGGGGTTTCGGTGGCGAGACGGAGTTCTGGGACCACTGTCTTGAGTCGTTCACCCTGACGGCGGCCCTGGCCGCCGTGACGGAACGGATCAGGCTGTACGCGTCCGCGCCGGTCCTCGCCCTGCCCCCGGCGATCGCCGCCCGGATGGCGGTGACCATCGACGCGATCGCCCCCGGCCGGGCCGGGGTCAACATCGTCACCGGCTGGTCGCCCGCCGAGTACGCGCAGATGGATCTCTGGCCCGGGGACGGGCACTTCGCCGATCGATACCGGCGCGCCGCCGAATACGTCACCGTGCTGAGGCAGTTGTGGGGCGAGGGCACGAGTGACTTCCAGGGCGAGTTCTACCGGATGGACGACTGTGTGCTGTCGCCGCGCCCGGTGAACGGACACATCGACATCCTCGCCGCCGGACAGAGCGGTACGGGTATGAGGTTCGCCGCCGAGCACGCCGACGGGAACTTCATCCTGGGCAGTGGGGTCAACACTCCGCTCGCACTCTCCGACGCCACCGCCGCACTCGCCGAACAAGTACGTACGACCGGCCGTGACGTCGGCGCACTCGCGCTGTTCATGGTCATCGCGGACGAGACGGACCACGCCGCGCGGGCGAAATGGAAGGACTACCACGACAACGCCGACCTCGCCGCGCTCGGATATCTGACGGAACAGACCGCGACGGACAAGGACGCCGACGCGTCCTCGACCGCGAAGACCGTGGCGCTCCCCGAGGGCGCGGTGAACCTCAACATGGGAACGCTCGTCGGGTCCTTCGCGACCGTCGCGGGGATGCTCGACCGGATCAGCGGGATCGACGGCGTCACAGGCGTCATCCTGGTCTTCGACGACTTCCTCGAAGGCATGGAGAACTTCGGCACCCGTATCCAGCCGCTCATGAGATCCCGTACCTCCTGAGCACCGGGCCGTGCTCCCGGGACCGTGCTCCCTGGACCGGATTCCGGCAGACCTCTACCACCTTTTCCCATTGGTGCATCTTTGACCTGGTTCGCGGGAGAGTGGTTCGGCTTCCGGCCGTGGGGGAATAGCTAGGGGTGCGGTGAGGCCGGTGGGGCGGATGCGGCGGTAGCTCGCCGTGGCCGGCCGGACGCGGTGGGCCCGCACCGGCTCCGCACCGTACGGGAGCGAGGACGCCCCGCGGAGGCCGCCAGGAGGTCGTCAAGGATCTCGCCACCCGCCCGTTCAGCGGGAAGGACGGCAACCGCGAACAGGGGTGTGCGTCACACAGGCAGGGAGAGTGACAGCGCTATGACCGGTACGCAGTTCGGCATCTTCACCGTGGGTGACGTGACCCCCGACCCGACCACGGGCCGTACGCCGACCGAGGCGGAGCGCATCCGGGACACCGTGGCCATCGCGAGGAAGGTGGAGGAGGTCGGGCTGGACGTCTTCGCCACCGGCGAGCACCACAACCCGCCCTTCGTACCGTCCTCGCCGACCACCCTGCTCGGCTACATCGCCGCGGTGACCGAGCGGATCATCCTGTCGACGTCCACCACGCTGATCACCACGAACGACCCGGTGAAGATAGCCGAGGACTTCAGCGTGCTCCAGCACCTGGCCGAGGGACGGACCGATGTGATGCTGGGGAGGGGGAACACCGGGCCGGTGTACCCGTGGTTCGGCCAGGACATCCGCCAGGCGCTCCCGCTGACCGTCGAGCACTACGGGCTGCTGCGCCGTCTGTGGCGTGAGGAGGTGGTCGACTGGGACGGCAAGCTGCGCACCCCGTTGCAGAGCTTCACCCTGGCCCCCCGTCCGCTGGACGGCATTCCGCCCTTCGTGTGGCACGGCTCCATCCGCAGCCCCGAGATCGCCGAACTGGCCGCCTACTACGGGGACGGGTACTTCGCCAACCACATCTTCTGGCCCGCCTCCCACACCCGCACGATGATCGAGCTCTACCGGCAGCGCTTCGAGCACCACGGTCACGGCACCCCGGAGGCGGCCATCGTCGGACTGGGCGGACATGTCTTCATCCGGCCCAACAGCCAGGACGCGGTACGGGAGTTCCGTCCCTACTTCGACAACGCGCCGGTGTACGGGCACGGGCCGTCGCTGGAGGAGTTCAGCTCGCTCACACCTCTGACGGTCGGTTCTCCCCAGCAGGTGATCGAGAAGACCCTCGGCTTCCGTGAGTACGCGGGGGACTACCAGCGCCAGCTCTTCCTCGTCGACCACGCCGGACTGCCGCTGAAGACGGTGCTGGAACAGCTCGATCTCCTGGGCGGCGAGGTCGTGCCGGTGCTCCGCAAGGAGTTCGCCGTCGGCAGGTCCCCCGACGCCCCGGACGCCCCCACGCATCAGTCGCTGCTGCGGGCGCGGGACGCGGAAGCAGCGTCGCAGTCACCGCAGTCACCGCAGACCACGGGGAGTTGAGAGGAGCGTGAGGGGATGACCACCAAGATCGCGATCATCACCGCCGGGCTGCGGGATCCTTCCTCGACGCGCCTGCTGGCCGACCGGCTGGAGGCGTCCGTGCGCGCGGAACTCACCCGCGCGGGCGACACGGTGGAGTCCTCGTTCGTCGAACTGCGCCCACTGGGCCGCGCGATCATCGACGCGATGCTGAGCGGCTTCCCCACCGCGCCCTTGGAGGAGGCGTTCGGCACGGTCGCGGACGCCGACGGCGTCATCGCGGTCACCCCCGCGTTCAACGCGTCCTTCAGCGGGCTGTTCAAGTCGTTCTTCGACGTGCTGCCGGAGGACACCTTCGCGGACATGCCCGTGCTCATCGGGGCGTCCGGCGGCACGGAGCGGCACTCCCTGGTCCTGGAACACGCGCTGCGGCCGATGTTCTCCTATCTGCACGCCATCGTCTCGCCCCGGGGCGTCTACGCCGCCACCGACGACTTCGGCTCCCACGAGAGCGGCGCCGCCCTGGGCGAACGGGTCGACCGGGCGGCGGCCGACTACGCCCGCCTCGTCCAGGGCTGCGGACCCCGCCGGCGGCAAGACCCCCTCACCGAGGACCTGGCCACCATGGAGCGCCTTCTCCAGCACGATCCACCATGACGCCGAACCGGCCGGGTGGGTGCCTCTTGACCGGGGCGATCCTCAAGGACGCCCCGCACCCCGATGCCGCGAAGCTCTATATGAGCTACCGCCTCTCGCGGCAGGCCCAGGAGGCGTCGGCGCAGTGGCCCGCGCGCCGCGATGTGCGGGTACCGGGCTGGGAGCCCATCGACCAGTACCCCAACACCGACCCGAGGGGCTTTCGGGACTTCATGCTCGACCGCGCCCGGGTGGAACGTCTGCGCGGGATCATGGAGGACTTCATCGGCCCCGTCCAGGGCGACAACCCGACGGGCGTCGACCGCGGCTGGCACTGAAGCTGCTGCCCCCTTGCCCTCGCCCTTGCCCTCGATTTGCCGTGCCTCGCAGTCCCTCGCCCTGCCTTAGCGGGCGCGCCCTCGCCCTGCCCGACGGCTCAGCGACGGCGTCCGGGGGCGAAGCCGTAGCGGGCGAGAGGGCCGAGGAGCTCACGTTCCTCGTAGGCGAAGTGGGACAGGACGGTATCGGTGAGCAGGTCGATCGCCTTGGTGACGGGGCCGTGGTCGCCGGGGTTGCGGGCGAGGTGGACCAGGGCCCGGTCCACGTCCGTGAGCAGGGAGTGGATGGTGCGGTGCTCCTCGTCCAGCCGGTCGAGGACCGGCTGGAGGTCGCGCCGGCTGCGCCGCAGGTGGGGGAAGACGCCGCGGTCCTCCAGCCGGTGGTGCTCGGTCAGCGAACGACACGCGGCGCGGCATATCTCGCTGAAGCCGCCGTCGGCGGTGGCGAGGGCCAGGGCGTTGACCCGGCCGCGGGCCCGGTCGATGGTGGCGCCGCCCTTCCTGACCTGGCGCAGCAGGTCCCGTACCTGTGCGAGCTCCCGCCGGTAGTGATTGTGTACGTCGATCAGACGGCGGGCCTCGTCGTGGCCCTGGCGGGTGGTCCCGGTGTCCCGGGCGGGCTTCGGGGCGGTGGGGCGGGTGGACTCCTGGAGTGCGCGTTTCGTGCTGTGGCGCTGCTTCGGCGCGGGGGTCGGCGCCGGTCCCTGCGGCCGGCCGCCGCGCGTCGGCGCCTGCCCCCGCGCCCGGCCGCTTCCGGCGTACGGGTCGCGCCCGCGGCCGCCGGTCTTCCTTCTGCTCATCTGATTCCTCCGCTGGGGATGGGACGGGGGCGCGTCCTCGTGGCCGTCGGGGATGTCCGGCGCCCCACGGTGACGGGCCCGTCCCGCACTGCTCAGAGAGCCTGGGGGCGTCCGAGGAGCTGCTGGTTGAAGGGCTGGATGTCGTGGTCGATCATGCTGATGTCCAGTTCGATGTCGACACCCGCGCCGACGAAGATCCGGGCTCCGGGGAGCGGGGGCAGTCCCGAGACGCCGAAGTCGCGGCGGTCGACGGTGGCGCGGCCGGTGAAGCCGAGGCGGCGGCCCCCGGTGAAAGGGTAGACGTCCTGGCCGAGGAACTGTCCGGTGAGGGTCAGGGGGCGGGTGACGCCCGCGACGGTGAGGTCGCCGTCCATGGCCCAGCCGTCGCCGGTGCGGTGGACCCGGTGGCCGCGGAACCCGATCAGGGGGTGCCGGTCGGCGTCGAGGAACTCCGGCGAGCGCAGATGGTTGTCCCGGACGGGCACGCCGGTGTCGATGGTGGCGGTGGCGACCCTTACCTCGGCGGTCGTCGCCTCGACGGGGTCGGTGATGGTGAGGGTGCCTTCGGCGTCGGTGAAGCGGCCGTGGACGCGGACGAAGCCGAGATGGCGGGCGACGAAGCCGATGCTGGAGTGCAGGGGGTCGAGGTGCCAGGTGCCCGGGGGCGGGGTGCTGAGGGTCCGCTCCGCCGGAGCGGTGGCGGCGGGGGTGGCGTTCATGACTGCTGAGGTCCTCGCGGAGTGGCCGTACGGATACGGGGGGCGACGTGCTCGGCGAAGAGCGCGGCCTGTGTCTCGCTGTCGCCGTCGACGGGCCAGAAGAGGAAGGAGTCGAAGCCCAGCTCCTCGCGGTAGCGGAGGAGGGTGTCCACCCAGAAGCCGGGCGGGCCGACGACGCCCTTGCTGTCGGACGCGGGTGCGCCCTCGGCGGTGATGGTGCCCATGACGTTGTAGATCCGCTGGACGGCCCCGGGGTCCCGCCCGGCGGCGACGGCGGCCTCGTCGATCATCCGCTGCATGCCGGGGACGCGCTCCGGTGGCGCGTAGCCGTTGCTGGGGAGCCAGCCGTCGCCGAGACGGCCGGTGATCCGCAGCATCCTCGGCCCGTACGCGCCGACCATCAGCGGCACGGGCCGCTCAGGGAACGGCCCGGGGCGGGCGCCCTGGACGCGGTGGTGCTCGCCGTCGAAGCGGACGGACCGCCGGGCGGGGTCGCTCATGGCCCGCATGACGGTCAGGGCCTCCTCGAAGGCGCTGACGGCCTGGCCGGGGGTGTGCTGGGGACCGCCGTAGGCGGCGATGGCGGGGGCGGAGGCTCCCGCGCCGACGCCGAGGACGACCCGGCCGCCGCTGAGGTGGCCGAGCGTGTTGGCGGCCTTCATCAGCGGTGCCGGGAGCCGGAGAACGGTGTTGGCGACGTTCGGCAGCAGGGTCAGCCGGCTGGTCGCCCCGGCGAGGGTGGTGACCAGCGTCCAGGCGTCCAGGAACTCCGGATGGTAGAGGTGGTCCTGCACACCGGCGAAGTCCAGCCCGGAGTCGTCCGCGAGCCGGGCCAGACGCAGCGCCGCCGCCGAGCCCGCGGCGGACGGATCGATGTTGATACCGACGGAACCGGCGGGGATGCCCATGATCGCTCTCCTCTGGGAAATGGCACCGGTCCCATGGACCCGGCGTCGTAAAGTGTCTTCTGCTGCAACTATTGTCGGTGCAGATATATTTCCTGGGACGAGGGACCGGTGGAGACCCGATGGAGCAGAAGGCGCTGGATGCCTGGACCGATCTCGTTCTCGCCTATGGGCGGATCACTCAGGCCATGGAGCGGGAGATGAACCGGAGCACCGGCCTCACGCTCTCCCAGTACGACGTACTGCTGCGGCTGGCCGAGGCCCCCGGCGGCCGGATGAGGATGAGTGATCTCGCCACGTCCGTCGTCTACAGCACCGGGGGGCTGACCCGCCTGCTGGCGCGGATGGACCGGGCCGGACTTGTCGAACGGGTGCCTTCCCCCGACGACCGGCGGGTGGTGCACGCGGTCCTCACCGAGCGGGGCCGGGAACGCCTCGCGGAGGCGTCCCGCGTCCACCTGGCCGGGATCGAGCACCATTTCGCCCGGCACCTCCTCCCGGCGGAGGCCGGGCCCGTGGCGGACTTCCTGCAACGGCTCCACGAGGCGGCGGACGAGGACGGCGCCGGGCGCGAGGCGTAGGGCGCGAGCCCGTAGGGCACGCGCGGGGGTCGCGGTCCGCGCGCTGGTCGCCGTCCGCGCGCCCTGGTCGCGGTCCGCTCGCGGGTGGAGGCGGTGGGTGGACCGCGGGTGGCCGGAGGTGGCGGGCGGAGGGTGCGTAGGGCCGGGTGCCCTGCCGCACCGGCGACGGGCCGCTCCCTGGTGAGCCGCCGGGTCCCTGGTCCGCCGGCGGGCGCGGGGCCCGCATCCTGGCGACGCGCGAGGTCCAGGCGCGGCCGGCCCGGCCGGTACCCCGAGCCCCAGCGCGGGCCACGCCCCCGTCCGAAGCGGCTCGGCACGCCATGCTCGGGGCAACCGGATGGCCCCGGCACGTAGTTGATCTATAGTCGTCGGACGTCCGAGGACCCGGGTGCACAAGAGGGGTACGCATGACGGAAGTTCGCGCGGAACTGGTACGCCCCTTGGCCGAGGCGCTGCGGGAGCACGCCGCGCGCACGGGTGGGAGGACCGCCTTCCGTGACGGACGACGTTCGCTGACCTGGGCGCAGTTGGAGCTCCGGACGGCACGCCTCGCGGGGCATCTGGCCCGGCTGGGCGTACACCGCGGGGACCGGGTGCTGCTCTGTCTGCCCAGCCGGGTGGAAATGGTGGAGAGCTCGCTGGCGGCCCTGCGGGCCGCCGCCGTCGGAGTACCGCTGGACCCGGGAGCGTCCGACGACGAACTGGCCCATGTCCTCGCCGACAGCGGCGCGGTGGCGGTCGTCGCCGAGGCGCCGCTGCTCGAACGGCTGACGCGGATGGCGGCCGGGCGGCACCCGCTGCGGACGCGCGTCGTCGTCGGCCCGGTGGCACCGCCGTCCGGGGCATCCGACAGTGGGGCCGCCGGGGGACCCGACAGCGCCGTGCCGTACGAGGAACTCGCCGGGAGCGACGGGACCGACGCGCAGGACCCGCCGCGCGACGACCTCGGTCTGGACGAACCGGCGTGGATCCTCTACACCTCCGGCACCACCGGCGCGCGCAAGGGCGCGGTGACGAGTCAGCGGGCGGCGCTGTGGTCGACCGCCGCGGGCTACGCGCCGCTCCTCGGCATGTCCGACCGGGACCGGCTGCTGTGGCCGCTGCCGACGCACCACGCCTACGCGCATTCGCTGTGCGTCGTCGCGGTGGTCGCCACCGGCGCGAGCGCCCGCCTGCTGGACCGGGGCGTTGACATCGCCGAGACCCTGCGGAGCTGTCCGTCCGGCGAGCCCTTCACGATGCTGGCCGGGGTCCCGGCCACCTACCACCTGCTCGTGAGCGCGATACGACGCACCGGGCCCGTACCCGGCGGCCTCCGGGTGTGCGTCACCGCCGGAGCGCCCTGCCCCACGGAACTACGCGCCTCGGTGGAGGAGTTGCTGGGCGCGCCCCTGCTGGACGGCTACGGCGCCACCGAGACCAGCGGCAAGATCGCGCTCGCCCGGCCCGGTGCACCCGGCCCGGACCGCGTGCCCCGGCCGCTGCCCGGCATCGATGTCCGGATCGCCCACCCGGTCTCCACGGACACCCTCGCGGACGGCGGCGAGGGCGAGCTCTGGGTGCGTGGTCCCGGCCTGATGACCGGCTACCACAACCGCCCCGACGACACGGCCCGGGTCCTACGGGACGGCTGGTACCGCACGGGTGACCTCGGCCACCGCACACCGGAGGGCGGCCTGCGGGTCACCGGCCGGGTGGGTGACCTGATCATTCGCGGCGGCCAGAACATCAACCCGGTGGAGGTGGAGCAGGTACTGCTGTCCTGCCCCGGAGTCGCGGACGCGGCGGTCGTCGGCCGCCCCCACGACGTACTGGGGGAGGTCCCGGTGGCGTTCGTCGTCCTCGCGGCACAGGACACCGACCTCGGCGGGCAGGACCCCGATTTCGTCGCGCGGGACCCCGGCCTCGCCGGGCAGGACACGGGCCTCGCCGGGCAGGACTCGGGCTTCGCCGGGCAGGACGCCGACCTCGCCCAGCAGGGCGTCGACCGCCCCGGGCAGGACAGCAGCTTCGCCGGGCAGGAGACCAGCCTCGCCGGGCAGGACCCCGATCCCGTCGCGCGGGACACCGTCCTCGCCGGGCTGCGTGCCGCGTGCCGCGAACGGCTGTCCGCGTTCAAGGTGCCGGACGAGATCCGGCCGAGCGACACCCTGCCCCGCACCTCCTCCGGCAAGATCCGGCGGACCGTGCTCGCCGCCCGGCTGACCGGGACCTTCGCGCGGGACGGTGCGAGGACCCGGGCCGGACTGCGCGCCAGGCTGCTCGCGTCCCCCGCCCCGGAGCGGCGCCGCGCGTTGCTGCGACTCGTCCTCGACGCCACGGCCGGGTCGGCCGAGGGCACCGGCACCGCCCCCGACCCCGGCCAGACCTTCGCCGACCTGGGACTCGGCTCCCTCCAGGGCGTGTTGCTGCGCGACCGGCTGAGGTCGGCCACCGGCCTCGACCTGCCCGCGACCCTGGTCTTCGACCGTCCGACACCCGACGCGGTGGCGGGCTTCCTGTACGACGCGCTGTTCGGTGCCCCGCCCCGGGCGGCACGTCCGGCCCGGTCCGGCACCCGCGGTGACACCCAGGCGGCCGACGAGCCGGTGGCCGTCGTCGCGATGGCCTGCCGCTTCCCGGGCCCCGTGGACGACGTCCGCACCCCGGAGGAGCTGTGGCGGCTGCTCGCCGACGGAGCGGACGCCACCTCCGCGTTCCCCGCCGACCGGGGCTGGGACCTGGCCGCCCTCCACGACCCCGACCCCGACAAGCCGGGCACCTCCGTCACCCGGCGCGGCGGGTTCCTGCGCCGGGCCGCCGACTTCGACGCCGCCTTCTTCGGTATGTCCCCCAGGGAGGCGCTGGCCACCGACCCCCAGCAGCGGCTGCTGCTGGAGACCGCCTGGGAGGTCGTGGAGCGCGCGGGCCTCGCCCCCACCACCCTGCGCGGCAGCGACACCGGCGTCTTCGTCGGGGTGATGCACGGCGACTACGGCGGCCGTCTGCTGCACCGAGGGGGCCACCCGCAGGAGGCCCATCTCGCGCTCGGCTCCGCCGGCAGCGTGGCCTCCGGGCGCATCGCCTACACCCTCGGTCTGGAGGGGCCCGCGGTCACCGTCGACACGGCCTGCTCCTCGTCGCTGGTGGCCATGGACTGGGCGGCGCGGGCGCTGCGCTCGGGGGACTGCTCCCTCGCCGTGGCCGGCGGCGCCACCGTCATGGCCGGTCCGGTGCCGTTCACCGCGTTCAGCAGGCTGCGCGCGCTCTCCCCGGACGGCCGCTGCAAGCCGTTCTCCGCCGCGGCCGACGGAACCGCCTGGGGCGAGGGTGTCGGACTGGTCCTGCTGGAACGGCTCGCCGACGCACGGCGCAACAACCATCCGGTGCTCGCCGTGCTCCGCGGCTCCGCCGTCAACTCGGACGGCGCGTCCAACGGCCTGACCGCGCCCAGCGGACCCGCCCAGGAGCGGCTGATCGGCCAGGCCCTCGCCGCCGCCGGACTCACCCCGGCGGACATCGACGCCGTCGAGGCGCACGGCACCGGGACCCCGCTCGGCGATCCCGTGGAGGCCCGCGCGCTCCTCGCCGCCTACGGACACGACCGCCCGGCCGACCGGCCCCTGTGGCTCGGATCGCTCAAGTCGAACCTCGGGCACACCCAGGCCGCGGCCGGTGTCGCCGGGGTCATCAAGACCGTGCTGGCGATGCGGCACGGAGTGCTGCCGCGCACGCTGCACCTCGACGAGCCCTCCCACGGCGTCGACTGGTCCTCGGGCGCGGTGAAGCCCCTCACCCGGGAACAGCCGTGGCGGCCCGTCCCCGGTCGGCCCCGCCGCGCCGCCGTGTCGGCCTTCGGCATCGGCGGCACCAACGCCCATGTGATCCTTGAGGAGTTCGTCGCCGAGCGGGACGCGGGAGAACCCGACGGCACCCCGGACTCGCCGCACCCGTCACCCCCGTGGCAGCCGCCGTACCCGTCGCTCCTGCTGTCCGGCGCCGACGCGGGCGCGCTGCGGGCCCAGGCACGGCGTACGGCCGCGTTCCTCCGGGAGCGGCCCGAACAGCCCCTGCGAGACGTGGTGTTCTCCGCCGCGACCTCACGCGCCGCGCTCCGCTGTCGGGCCGCGGTGGCCGCGGACGACCGCGCCGGCCTGCTCGACGGACTGGACCGGCTCGCCGCCCGGACGGCGGACCCGGTACCGGTCCGCTCCCGCCCACGGCTGGCCCTGCTCTTCACCGGCCAGGGCGCCGCACGGCCGGGCCTCGGCCGGGAACTCCACACCGCCTACCCGGTCTTCGCCGACGCCTTCGACGCGCTGTGCGACCGCTTCGACGCCGTCATGACGGGGAACCGGCCGCTGCGCGAGAGCCTGTGGCCCGAACCCGGCGACGCCACCGGCGCCCTCGACCGGACCGATGTCGCCCAAGCCGGGCTGTTCACGTTCGAGGTCGCGCTGTTCAGGCTGCTCACCTCCTGGGGCGTGCGGCCCGACCTGCTGGCCGGACACTCCGTCGGTGAGCTGGCCGCGGCGCACGCCGCCGGAATCCTCACCGAGGACGACGCCGTCGAACTGGTCGCCACACGAGGCCGGTTGATGCGCAGCCTTCCGGCGGGTGGCGCCATGGTCGTCCTGGAGGCCACGGAGGAGGAGGCGACGGCGGAACTCGCGAGGACCCCGGCCGCCGCCGGGCCGGTGGCGATCGCCGCGGTGAACAGCCCCCGGTCGGTGGTCGTCTCCGGGCAGGAGCGGGCGGTGGCGGCGGTGGCGGCGCGCTTCGAGGCCCGCGGACGCCGTACCGACCGGCTGCGGACCAGTCACGCGTTCCACTCCCCGCTGGTCGAACCGGTGCTGGCGGAATTCGCCCGGGCCGTGTCGCGTGCCACCTTCCATGAGCCCCGGATCCCGGTCGTCCCGACCCTCACCGGACGCCCGGCCACCGGCGACGACCTGCGGTCACCGGACTACTGGGTCCGCCACGCCCGTGGCACCGTGCGCTTCGCCGAAGCCGTACGCCACCTCGCGGACGAGGCGGGGGTGACCGCCTTCGCCGAGGTCGGCCCCGGCACCCAGCTCACCTCGGCCGCGCTGAGCACCGTCGGGGAACCGGGGGACCGGGTGTTCACCGCCACGACCAGGACCGGCCACCCGGAGCCCGGCACGCTTCTGGCGGCGCTCGCCCGGCTGCATGTGCACGGCCTCCCGGTCGACTGGGAGGCCGTCCGGCAGGCGTCCCCGGGCCCGCCCGCCCGGCGGATCGCCCTGCCCACCTACCCCTTCCAGCGCGAACGCCACTGGCTGGCCGAGCCCGCCCCCACCGCTACGGGAACCGTCGACACGGCCGCGCCCCCGCACACCACGGGCCACCCGGTGCTCTCCGCGACGACGAGCCTGCCGGACACGGACCGCCTGCTGAGCACCGGACACCTCTCGGAGGCCGGACAGCCCTGGCTGCGGGACCACGTCGTGCACGGCCGGGTACTGGTCCCCGCCACCGTTCTCGCCGATCTGGCGCTCCACACCGGCGCCGCCTGTGATCTGGCGGAACTGGAGGAGCTGACACTGCTGCTCCCGCTGTACCTGCCCGCTTCCGGCGGGCGCGTCGAGACGCGGGTAACGCTCGGCGCACCGGACCCGTCCGGCCGCAGGACCGTCGACCTGCACGCGCGCCCCGCGGACGGCGACCCCCTCGGGGCATGGACCCACCACGCCACCGGCCGTCTCGGGCCGCGGGCCGACCCGCCCGCCCCGGCGCACGCCGACGAGGCGTCCTGGCCACCCCCGGACGCGGTGCCCGTCGACCTCACCGGAGCCTACGAGCGTCTGGCGGCGGCGGGTCACGCGTACGGTCCCGCGTTCCGCTGCGTACGGGCGATGTGGCGCCAGGGCGACGACCTGCTGGCCGACGTACGGCTTCCGGACGAGGCCGTGGCCGAGGCGCAGAGGTACGGCCTTCATCCCGCGCTGTTCGACGCGGCCCTCCACGCGTCGCTGCTGCTCCCCGTGAGCCCGGGACGGCCCGCCGGGACCGGTCGGCTGCCGTTCGCCTGGCGGGGTGTCAGCGGTCACGCCACCGGGGCCACCGCCCTGCGGGTCCGGCTGCGCCCCACCGGTGACCACACCGTCGCGGCGGACCTCACCGACCCGGCGGGGCGGCCGGTGCTGCGGGTGACGGAACTGACCACCCGCCCGGTACCCCCCGACGGCGGCACCCCCCGCCCGGTACCCGCCCCCGACGGCGGCACCCCCCGCCCCGAACCGCTGTACCGGCCGCACTGGACGCCCGCCGAACCGGCCCGCTCGGCCCCGCCCGTCTGGGAGGTGGGCGCGCCGGACGGCCTCGGGCTGGCCGCGACGCTGTCCGGCGCTGGGCGTCCCGCGTCGGTCGGGGGCAGGACCCCGTACGACGGTGTGTCCGTTCCGGGCGAGCCGGAGCCCTGGTCGCCCGCCGCCGGTTCTTGGACGGCACCGTCCGCCCCTGCCCTCGTCGTCTCCCTGGCCCCGCTCGGCCCGGCAGCCTCGTCAGGCGTGCCCGGTCAGTCGGACCGGGCAGACGCGCCCGACCTGCCCCGTCGACTCGGCCGGTCCCGTCCGTCAACCCCGTCCAGCCCAGCGCTGAACGGCCCGTCAGGCCCGCCGGGACTGCCCGGTCCGTCAGCTCCGTCTGCTCCGTCTGCTCCGTCTGCTCCGTCTGCTCCGTCCAGTCCGTCTGCTCCGCCTGGTCCGTCTGCTCCGTCCGGTCCGTCCGGTCCGGCAGATCCGGCAGACTCGCCCGGTCAGGCTGGTCCGGCCGATCCGTCAGGCCCGCCCCGGGGACCGGTCGCCGCCACGCACGGGCTGATGGCGCGGGCCCTGGAGCTGCTGCGGGACCGGCTGCCCGCGTCGGCCCCGGGAACACGCCTGGTCCTGGTGACCCGGGGTGCCACCGGCGCGGACCCCGACCTGGCCGCCGCCGCGGTCTGGGGGCTGGCGCGCAGCGCCCAGTCCGAGTACCCCGGCCGCCTCACCCTCGTCGACCTCGACGGCCACCCGGATTCGGTGCACCGGCTGCCGGCCGCCCTGGCGACCGGCGAACCCCAGCTCGCCGTGCGCGCGGGCCGGGTGCATGTGCCGCGACTGATCCGCCCGGTGGCCGTCGAGCCCGCTCGGGCGGCCGGTTTCGACGCGGACGGTACGGTGCTGGTCACCGGTGGGACGGGGGCGCTCGGCGCCCTGCTGGCCGGTCATCTGGCGGAGCGTCACGGGGTACGCCGACTGGTGCTCACCAGCCGCGGCGGCCCGGACGCGCCCGGCGCGCGGCTGCTGCGGGAGCGGATCGAGCGGACCGGCTGCCGGGTCGACATCGTCGCCTGCGACGCCGCCGACCGCTCCGCGCTGGCCGGGGTGATCGCCGGATGCTCCGCCGACCTGACCGCGGTGGTGCACGCGGCGGGGACACTCGACGACGGGGTGCTGGAGGGCCAGACACCCGAGCGGATCGCCGCCGTGCTGCGGCCGAAGGTGGACGCGGCCTGGCATCTGCACGAGCTGACGGAGGATCTGCCCCTGTCACGGTTCGTGCTCTTCTCCTCGGCGGCGGGCCTGCTCGGGAACCCCGGCCAGGCGGGGTACGCCGCCGCGAACGCCTTCCTCGACGCCCTCGCGCTGCACCGGACGGCCCGGGGGCTGCCCGCGCTCTCGCTGGTGTGGGGACCATGGGCGGGCGGCGAGGGGATGGCCGCCCGCACCGGCCGGACGGATGACGGCGTGCTCCGGGCCGTCACCGCGGCCGAGGGCCTGGCGCTGTTCGACGCCGCCCTGGCAGTTGGCGGGCCCGTTCTCGCGCCGCTCCCGCTGGTCCCCCGGGCCCGACAGCCCCTCCCGCTGCTGTTGCGGGACCTGCTGCCCGGTCCGTCCGGCCTTCCGCCGACCACCGCCGTGGAGCCTGCTGACGGCCGAGCATCCGGTGAGGGCGGGGGAGGGCCGGTCCTGTCCGGCGCCGACCGGATGCCGGACGGGACACCGGGCGCATGGCATGAAACGCCGGGCGCGTGGCAAGAACAGCTGACACGGTTGCCCGTCGCCGACCGCGCCCCCACTCTGCTCGACCTGGTCCGCGAGACGGTCGCCGACGTGCTCGGGCACACCGGCGCGGCCGCCGTACCAGCCGACCGCGACCTCACCGAACTCGGCCTCGACTCGCTGGCCGCCGTCCAACTGCGCAACCGGATGGGCCTGTTCACCGGTCTGGAGCTACCGGTCACCCTCCTCTTCGAGGTCCCCACCTGCGAGCAGCTGACGGAGCATCTACTGACCCGGCTGTCCGAGGCGGCACCCGAGGCAGCACCCGGGGCAGCACCCGAGGCAGCGCCTACGGCAGCACCCGAGGCAGCGCGTACGGCAGGGCCCGAAGCAGCGCCTACGCGTGCGCCGCACCGGGAGAAGGCCGCCGCCGGGCCGGGGGGTACCGCCGGGCCGACGGGTACCGCGAAGTCCCGGTCCCGCCAGACCCTCGCCTCCCTCTACCGCCGGGTGTGCGCGACGGGTGACGTCGTCTCGGCGATGCATCTGCTCGTGACGGCGTCGCTGGCGGCCCCCGGCTTCGGACCCGAGGAATCCGCCGCGCATGCCCTGGACCCGATCCAATTGGCCAGGGGGCAGGCCGACCGTCCGCCGCTGGTGTGTTTCCCCGGCTTCTCGCCGGCCCTCGGCAGGCCCTGGTACGCCACCCTGGCCCGCCACTTCGAGGACGAGCGGGACGTACTGGAGATGCGGCACCCGGCGGTCGCCTCGGGCGACGCGCCGACGCGCGACTGGGCGACGCTGGTGGACCTGCACGCGGCCACCCTGCGCGAACGGCTGGGCGGACGCCGCCCCGTCCTGGTGGGGTGGTCGATGGGCGGCTGCCCGGCCCACGCGGTAGCCGCGCGGCTCGCGGCCACCGGCACACCGCCCGCCGGACTGGTTCTCCTGGACACCTACCACGTGACCCCCGAACGCGAGGCCGAGCCCTGGCTGCTCGCCATGCCCGCCCGCGCGGCCCTGGCCATGGGACCGGAGTTCGAGACAGCGGTGGACGACATGGCACTGGTCGCGTTCGGCGCCTACACGCGGATGCTCCGGGGATGGCGTCCCGAACCGCCGGGCGTGCCCGTCCTGCTGGTCCGCGCCGCCGACCGGCCACCCGAGGCGGACACCCCCGGCGGCACCTCCGCCGACCGTGCGGGCCAGGCGGCCTGGCCCGGCCCGTGCGACACCTCGGAGGTCCCGGGCGACCACTTCACGATCGTGGAGGAACACGCCGCCACCACGGCCCAGGCGGTCCGCACCTGGACCGACGGCCTGACAGCCCCGACCGCCCCCGCAGCCCCCACCGGCTGAACCACGACCCCTGGCAAACCCGACCCCCCGACAACCCGGCCCCGCGCCCCCGACCAACCGACCACCGGGTCACCCGCCCTGCCCGCCCACCCGGTTCACCCGGTCACCCCCACGGTGCGCGTTGTCCCGCTCACGCGGCGGGCTTGCCGGGCTGGTCGTGGGTCGCGCAGTGGATTCCGCCGCCGCCCGAGGCGACCGTGTCGATCCCGACCGGCACGATGTCCCGCTCGGGGAAGTGCTCCTGGAGGATGCCGCGGGCGCGGTCGTCGGCTTTGCGGTCACCGAACCTCGGCATGAGGACGGCGTCGTTGGCGAGGTAGAAGTTGGCGTACGTCGCGAGGAAGTCGTCGCCCTCGCCGGTGATCCTGTTCAGGTCGGGCTGGGGCAGGTCGATGACCTCGAAGCGCCGGCCGCGGGCGTCGGCCGCCTTCGACAGGACGGACTTCGCCTGGTCGGCGGAGCGCGACCAGGAGTCCCGCGGAGTGCTCGGATGCGCCCGGTCCAGCAGGACCACACCGGGTGCGGTGAAGCGCACGAGGCTGTCCACATGGGCGTCGGTGATGTCCTGCCCGCGCACGCCCGCCAGCCAGACCACCTTCGTGACGCCCAGGACCTCCTTGAGCTCCGCCTCGATCGTCTCCCGGCTCTTGCCTCTGTTCCGGTTGTCGTTGACGATCGAGCTCTCGGTGATCAACAAGGTGCCCTCCCCGTCGGTCTCGAAGGAGCCGCCCTCCGAGACGAACGGCGCCTGGACCCGCGGAATCCGGTACTTCCGCAGCAGGGCGCGGCCGACCAGCGCGTCGTTCGGGTGTTCCTGCTTGTCGCCCCAGCCGTTGAAGTTGAGGTCGACGCCGACGACCTCGCCGTCCTCCTCGACGAAGACGGGCACGGTGTCGCGCGCCCAGAGGTCGTCGACGGCCAGCGGGACGACCTCGACCTGTGCGCCGCAGGCCCGCTGCGCGGCCTTCACCTGGGCGGGCCGGGCCATCATGACGACCGCTTCGTACTCGCCGACGGCCCGGGCGATCCGGGCGATGTCCTCGCGCACATAGGGCAGGTCCTCCTCCCAGACCGAGGAGAGGGCCGGCCACGACATGAACGTGCGGGTGTGGCTCTCCCACTCGGCGCCGAGGCGGCGTTCCCGGCCCGGCGAAGCCTGCCGCGGGGAGTCGGCGGGAGCGCTGGACCGGACGGGCGCCCCGGCAGGGCCGCAGGCCGCGGCGCCGAAGGCGAAGGTGCCGAGCCCGGCGAGCGCGCGGAGGGTGGTCCGGCGGGTGGTGGAAGGGTTCGGCATGGGACTCCGATCGTGGGACCGGCCGGAACGCGCGCGTTCCGGCCCTGGCGAGCGCGGGAGGCGCGGCATCGGCCCTGGGACAAGGGTGCGCGCTCGACCCGGTGAACGGCCGGACCACGGATGAGTGGTACGGCCACGTGTCGCCACTGTGACACTGACTGAAAATTCAGTCAAACCCTGCCCGGGCGGCGGACCGCGCGAGCCCGGCGCCGGTTCAGCCCCTCCCGAGCCCGGCCGGTCGCCCGTCGCCGTGTCCGTACATCCGGCGGCGGACGGTGCGTATCCGCCCCGTCACCGGTCCGTACACCCGGCGGCGGATGGTGCACATCCGCCCCGCCATCGGTCCGCACACCCGGCGACAGGCCGCACGCATCCGCCCCGGAACGCCCCGGTAAACTGCGGATCATGGCGGCTCGCAGCACTCAGATCCTCGAAGCGGCCGCCCGGGTGATCGCCCGGCGCGGGGTCCGAGGGCTGCGTGTGGACGAACTCGCGGCCGAGGCCGGAGTCTCCACCGCCCTGATCTACTACCACTTCAAGGACCGTACGGGGGTCCTGCGCCAGACCCTCGAATTCATCAGCGACCGCGCCGCGCGCTACACCACCGACCGCGATCCGGACGATCCGCCGCTCACCCCCCGCCAGGAGCTGGAGAACGCTCTCCTGCGCGAACTCCAGGACACCGCGGAGGTACGGGAGAACAGCTCGGCCTGGGGCGAGCTGCGGGCGAGCGCCGTCTTCGACGAGGTGCTGCGCGACGATCTCGCCAGGGCCACCCTGGTCTGGGTGCGGGAGGTCGCCGCGCTGCTGGGTGACGCCCGGCCCACGGCGTCGGCCTCGTCGCTCGCCGCCGCCGCCGAACGGCTCACCGCCCTGCTGGAAGGGCTCAGCATGCGATGGCTCAGCGGTGGCATCACGATCCCGCACGCGCGGGAACTGCTGCGCGGCGCCATCGGCGCCGAACTCGCCGGGCTCGGCCAGGGCTGACCGGCGCGGGCGCCCGGCAGAGCGGATCGTCAGGCCGCCCGGCCGCCGCAGTGGCTGTACCGCCCCCGGACGGGCGAGGAACACACCTGGGCGAACGGGCCAGCCGACGGACACAGCCCGGTGCGGGACGCGTCCGGGCCACGGACACGCCGGTCACAACCACCCGCTGCGCTGCGCCTGCAAGGCCATCTGGAAGCGGTTCGCGGCGCCCAGCTGGGCCATCAGCACCTGGAGGCGCCGGTACAGCGTGCGGCGGCTGATCCCCATCTCGCGGGCGATGACGTCGTCGCCCGCGCCGCCCGCGAGAAGCCACAGCAGCCGTCGGTCCGCGGGTGGCAGGCCGCCCGGACGGGTGGTGCGGCCCTGGAAGGGCAGGGCGTTGTGCCAGGACTGCTCGAACAGTGCCATGAGCGCCGAGAGCAGGCCGCACGGCTGCACGACCAGCATGGTGTTGTGCACGTCGGCTTCCTTGATCGACAACGAGACGAGTGCGTACGCGTCGTCGATGATCACCAGTTTGACCGGCACCGACGACAGCACCCGGGCCTGCTCGCCGGCCCGCACACACGGTTCGATCACCTCCCTCAGATGACCCGGATGCTCCAGCGACTCCCGTGAGTACACGACACGCTGTGTCACCCCGCGGGCGAGCGTGGCCAGCGCGTCGTCCGTGGAACCGGACAGCGGGAAGTACGGCGGCGACTCGAACTGCCGGATCTGCTCGCGGGCGCTCGCCCAGGCCTGCCGGATCCTGGGGCCGATGGCGTCACCGGTGACGACCTCGACGAGATCCTCGTTGTACGCGGCGAGCCGCTGCCGCCGGAACGAGTCGAACGCGCCCCCGACGGCGATACGCGACTCCTCGACCTCGGCCGCCCGGTGCCGGGCGAGGATCTCCAGACCGGCGGTGGGCGGCACCGGGGCGACCACGTCCCCGCCCTTCCCGGCGGCACTGGCGAGCCCCGCGTCGACCAGCGTGCCGTACGCCGTGGCGAGCTCCGCACCGCCCACCCCGGCCGCCGCCGCGACCGCGTCCAGCGGGGCGGGGGCCAGTTCGAGGAGCGTCAGATAGACCCGGGCCGCCGTGCGGTCCAGCCCCAGCAGCCGAAGGGCCTCGCCGAGTTTCGCGTTCGTCATGGGCCCCATTATCGACAGCCCCCGGCCCACCCCGTGGCCGATCTGTGCCAGTGGCGGGGTTCGGCACCGGGCGGGCGCGGCGCGGGATACCGTCCGAGGGCCGCCGACGACCGGCGGCAGCGAGGGCGCGCGAGCCGCGGCCGCGACGGGGAGGCAGCCGGTGCGGGCGGCTCCCCTTGTCCCTCGCCGGTGACGGACCACTCAGGGGAAGGCGTACGACATGGCGAAGGGCCGCAAGAACGGTCTCTACTCGGAGATCTCCGAGGAACTGTCCGCACTGATGCGGACGGGATGGGCGGACACCGAGCGGCACGATCTGCGGCCCGGCGAACAGGCGCCCCACGCGGCCCGCCGCCGCGCCGCGCTCTCCGCGCGCTTCCCGGGCGAACGCCTCGTGATTCCCTCGGGGAGTCTCAAGGTCCGCTCCAACGACGACACCTACCCGTTCCGCCCGTACTCGGGCTATGTGCACATGACCGGGGACCAGGCCCGGGACGGCGCCCTCGTCCTCGAACCCCGTGCGGACGGCGGCCATGACGCCTACTGCTACCAGCTGCCCCGGGACAGCCGGGAGGACGACGAGTTCTGGACCGGCCCCGCGGCGGAGCTGTGGATGGGCCGCCGCCGCTCCCTCGCCGAGTCGCGGACCGTCCTCGGTCTGCCCTGCCGTGATGTCCGTACGGCGGCCGCCGACCTGGCCGCCGCCTCCGGGGCGCCGACCCGGATCGTCCGTGGCCTCGCCCCGGCCCTGGAAGCCGCCGTCACCTCCGACGAGGACCGCGACGAAGAGCTGGAAGGGGTGCTCAGCGATCTCCGACTCGTCAAGGACGACTGGGAGATAGGCGAGCTCCGCAAGGCCGTGGACTCCACCGTGCGCGGATTCACCGATGTGATCGGTGAGCTCTCCCGGGCGGTCGCGTCGTCCGAGCGCTGGATCGAGGGCACCTTCTTCCGCCGCGCCCGTCTGGAGGGCAACTCCGTCGGCTACGGCTCGATCTGCGCCGCGGGCGACCACGCCACGATCATGCACTGGACGGACAACGACGGTCCGGTGCGCCAAGGGGACCTGCTCCTGCTGGACGCGGGCGTGGAGACGCACACCCTCTACACCGCCGACGTCACCCGCACCCTCCCCATCAGCGGGACCTTCACTCCTCTCCAGCGCGAGGTCTACGACGCGGTGTACGAGGCCCAGGAGGCCGGCATGGCCGCCGTCAAGCCGGGCGCCCCGTACCGCGACTTCCACGAGGCGTCCCAGCGCAGTCTCGCGGCCAGGCTGGTCGAGTGGGGCTTCATCGAGGGCCCGGCGGAGCGCGCGTACGAACTGGGCCTCCAGCGCCGCTTCACCATGGCCGGCACCGGTCATATGCTCGGTCTGGACGTCCACGACTGCGCGCAGGCCCGCAACGAGGAGTACGTGGACGGTGTCCTGGAGCCGGGCATGGTGCTCACCGTCGAGCCCGGCCTGTACTTCCAGCCGGACGATCTCACCGTGCCGCAGGAGTGGCGCGGCATCGGCGTCCGGATCGAGGACGACCTGGTCGTCACCGAGGACGGCCACGAGAACCTGTCGGCGGGCCTGCCGCGTTCGTCGGCCGATGTCGAGGCGTGGATGGCCCGCTTCGCGGGCTGACTGTTGCGCACTTCGGCCAGGTCCTCGCCGGTGAGGGCCTGACGGGGTGCACATGGCGGGGTGCACATGGCGGGGGCCGGACCTGTACGGGTCCGGCCCCCGCTGTCCGCCGGGACGGTGAGCCCGCGTTCGCGCCGCGTGTGCGCACCGAGGGCGGCGACGCTGAAGTGGGCGCTCTGGAAGCCGAGTCCGGGGCGACGCGGACGATGGGCGGCCCGACGGCCGGTGTCAGACCCCCGTGTCATGGTGTTCGTGGGTGTCGAACAGCGCGCCCGTCCTCCGTGCCGATCCGCAGCCGTACGGCTGTCGAAGGAGTGCCGCAGCATGCCCGAAACCGACGCCGAGCGTACTTCCCTGGCAGCCGTCGCGGCGCTCCTGGCGCCCGCCCTTGCGGCCGTCGCCGAGCAGGTGCTGCACGCGCACGACGACCCCGAGGGGTATGTCCGCCTGCACGCGGCGCGGTTGGCGGACCGGGGCATCGACGCACCCTTCCCGGCCCTGCCCTGGATAGCGCTCGTCGACGCGCTCGAAGAGCACCGGCTGCTCGCGGAGTTCGACTGGAAGGAGGCGCCGGAGGAGATCCGGAGCGGGCTGCGAGGGCTCGCCTCCCGTCCGTCCATCGATCCCTGGGTGCTGTTCGATGCCGATGAGATGCTTCTGCCGACGGCCCGGTTCCTGCGTGCCTGCGGTCGGCACTACCGCGAGATCGGTGCCGCCCTCGTCGTCCTCGACATCGACTCGGACTGCTATCCGGTGGTGTGCCTGCGCGGGGCGCGGGCCAAGGAGCTGGTGTCGCTCGCGACCCGCGCGGGCTTCACCGCGAAGGTCCTCGGCGCCCGGTGAGACGAGCCGGAACCGCACCGCACCGGGTGTGCGGCGCCCGGCCCGCCAGGGCCGCACCCAGCGCACCCGGTGGCGTCACTCGTTACGGTCGTCCGGGACTGACGGTCAGCCGCGCGGTGGTGGAGAAGGAAGCGGTCGGTCTCCTCCGGCTCCAGCTCGTCCTGGGGCCGCGCCTCGGTCCGCCCGCCCTTCTTGACGACGGGCATGGCGGTCGCGCCCACCAGGGCGTAGCCGACCTTCACGATCTCGTTCGGGAACGGTAATTCCACCGGGTTCTCGGACCAGTACGCGGCGTCCAGCTCGCCGCGCTCGGCGTCGTACGCGGAGAGGTCCAGCACGGTGTAGACGAGGCGGCGCTTGTCGTCCATGGCGAAGGCCAGGGCGGTGCCCTGGTGGCGCACCATCGTCGTGTGTTCGTATGCCCGGTCGCTGTAGATCTTCAGCACGCTTTGGTCGGTGGTCGTCATCGGTCATCCCGTCTCTGTTCGGACGCGCCCGCTCAGGGGCGCGGCTGGGCATGCGGACAGAACCAACCGGCCGCCGCAGCGCAGCAGCACGAAGCCGGTGGAAAGGGGAGCGGGGGATGTGCGGGGAACAGTCGAGCATGCCGGACGAGTCCCTGCATATCGAACAGAGGACCAATGGCTCATGTAAAACGATTGGCTGGCGTACCCGGCATGGGCGGGCGCTCCGGTCTCCGGAATGCGCCGGTGCGTCACCGCCGGACGGGGGTCACCGTCGGACGGGATGTCGGGCCCGGACGATGCGTCGGGCCCGGACGGGGTGCCCTACCGGGTGCCCCAGCCCCGGTCGGTCGTCATGCCTCGCTCAGCGCGCGGTCGGGTCCGCCCGGCCGACGTCGGGTTCCGCGGTGGCGGCGCGGGTGAGTTCATGGAACCCGGGGGTGTCCGCCAGCAGCAGGAAGCCGTCCCACAGCCGTCCCGCCGCCTCCCCGGTGGGCGCGGGGGAGACGACCGGGCCGAAGAAGCCGACCCTCTCCCCGTCCGCCCCGGTGACCGAGAGCACCGGGGTGCCGACATCAGGGCCCGACAGGGCGACGGCCCGCGCGTGCGACGCGCGGATCACCCCGTCGTACGCCGTGGAACCGGCGGCGTCGGCGAACTCCCTCGGCAACCCGGCGTCGTCGAGCGCCCCCACGAGATCCCCCCAGTCGCCCCGGAGGTGGAAGCGGGTGCCCATCGTGGTGAAGAGCTCACCGAGCGCCCGCGGACCCAGCCGCCGCTCCACCGCGGCGCACACCCGCACCGGCGCCCACATGTACTCCCCCCACTCGCCCTCGGGGTCGTCGTCCCGGTGCTCGTTGAGCACCGACAGACTCATCACCCGCCAGCGCACGGTCACCGGCCGTACCCGGGTCACCTCCACCAGCCACCGCGAGGCGATCCAGGTGTAGGGGCAGACGGGGTCGAACCAGAAGTCGGCGGTCCGCTGCGGCCCGGTCGTCCGCTCGGCTCCTCGTACGGTCGTGTCCACGGACCCACGGTACGCCGGGGTCCGGGACGCGTACCCGCAGCCGTATCGATGCCGGGCCCCCCACACCGAAGTGCGTCAGGCGGGTCGGTACGGCACCGCTACCGTCCGAGGTCGGACAGCAGCTCCCGGGCCGCTCGCGCCCCGGAGGCCATCGCGCCCTGGACCGAGCCCGTGGCCCGGTGGTCGCCGCACACATAGCGGCCCGCGCCCAGCCGGGTCGTACGGCTGAGGGGCTGCGGAGGAGGCATGGCGGGCAGCGCCTGCGGAACGGTCCGCACGGTCAGCAGGTCCCAGCCGCCGGTGTCCGTCGCGTACACCTCCGCGAGAGCCTTGCGTACCAGCGCCTCCCGGCCGGGGATGTCGGGGCCGAGCGCCGACGTCTCGACCAGGCAGTGGCCCTCGGGCGCGTACCCGGGAACGACCTCGCTGAGCACACAGGTGTTGAGGAACCGCCGCCGGGAGTCCGTCAGCAGGGTCGGCTCGGTGAGCGGCGAGGAACCGCACACATGGAAGTACGTGGTGACGACGCGGTACGGCGGCACCCCGAGACCGGGCAGCAGCGTGCCGGCCGCCGCCGGGCCCGTCGCGACGACCACGGCACGGGCGGCGATCTCACGGCCTGAGACGAGCAGGACACCGCTGTCGGTGAGCCGCTCCACGGGTGTCTCCAGCAGGACGGTGCCGGTCGGCAGCGCGTCGTCGAGCCGGGCGGGCACCGCGCCGATCCCACGCGCGGGCAGACAGAGGGTGCCGCGCAGCATGCTGCGCCAGACGAGATGGAAGAACCGGCTGGACGTCTCCAGCTCGTCCTCCAGGAAGACACCCGAGAGGAAGGGGCGGAAGAACTCCTCGACGAATCGCTCCGAGAAGCCCGCCGCCGCGAGCGCGGTCCTGGTCGTACGGTCCTCGGCGCGCTTCAGCGCCCGGACGGGCCCGAGCATGTCACGGGCCGACATCAGCCCGAGGGCCAGCACGTCACGGACCGGTGCGAGCCGCCCCGGCAGCATCCCGGCCAGTCGGCGGGGTTCCCTGGTCGGGTCGCCGAAGCGCAGCCGACCGCGTTCCGTGTGCACCAGCACACCGGGGGTGAAGGGCCGAAGGCGCAGGTCACGCAGGGGCAGCCGGGCGCGCACCTGGGGGTACGAGGTGTTCAGGACCTGGAAGCCCCGGTCGATGACGAAGCCCTCGTGACGGTCGGAACGCATCCGGCCCCCGACCCCGTCCGACCCCTCGACCACCCACACGTCGAGACCGGACCGGAGCAGGTCATGGGCGCAGACGAGCCCGGCGAGCCCCGCGCCCACGACCAGGACGTCGGGTGACCGATGCGTCGCACGCAAGGGTGCCGCCTTTCTCCCGGAGCGGCCCGGTACCCCCGTACCGGGTGCCGGGACGGTACCCACCACTCGTACAGCGCGGGACCGGGCCGCGCTACCCGGGGCGCGTCGTATCCGTGGCCACGCTGGGTGATCACCTGGGGTCAGGCAGAGGCACGCCTGCCGCGCGGCGGCGCCGGTCCGCACCCACCCGGGCACGGACCGGCGCCGACCGTGAGCCCACGGCCCTACAGCCCTGGAGCCGCCGAGCCGGTCGGATCATCCGGTCGACGGATCATCCGTTGTCCGTCGGGCCGAAGTCCCCGGCGAAGGCCGCGGCCATCCGCAGATGTCCGGCGGCCTCGGCGTCCCGCCCCTGGCGCTCCAGGGTGCGGCCGAGCATCAGCCGGGCGTAGCTCTCGACGGGGTCCCGCTCCAGCACGGCCTTCAGCTGCTCCTCGGCGCGGCCGAGCCGGGCCGAGTGGTAGTACGCACGGGCCAGCAGCAGCCGCGGGGCGACCTGCTCCGGCGCCTCGGCCACCAGACCGTCGAGGATGCGCGCCGCCGTCAGGTACTCCTTGGCGTCGAAGAACATCTGCGCGCGCTCCCAGCGCTCCGCGGCCGTCCCGAACTCGTAGTACGTGTTCACTCGAACCTCCTTCGATCGCGGCAACGGGGCGGTACACGTGAATATTCCGTGTGGGTGACGGGGCTGACGGGGCTGACGGGGCTGACGGGGCTGACGGGAGGAGGGCGCCGCGTTCGGGGTGGCGGGTTCGCGCGACCTTGATCGTGCGGTGGAGGTGAGCGGCCGGATCGGCACAATGACGCGATCACCCCCGTCGGTCACACCGGGTACGTAGAGATCCGGTCCTCGGTCACACCGGGTACGAAGAGATCCGGTCAAGGGCGGTGCCCCGGCCGCGCGGGGGCCGCCCCCCGGCCGCTTCACCGCACCCTCGGGCGCCAAGGCCCGATCGTCCAGCCCGCGTCTCACCCCAGACGCTCCCCGCCGCACGTCGCCCGCCCGTAGCTGCCCGTCGCGGTGGCCCGCTGGACATGCTCGCCGCGCACCGCGACCGTGCAGGCGGCCCGGCCGCCGCTCTCGCCGAGGACGACGGCGACGGTCGGTGACTTGCCGACGGGGAGCCGGATCGACTTCCTCCAGGGCAGGGCGGCCTCCCGGACAACCGTCGCCGCGCCCGTTCCGCCCTCCGGGCGGTAGGTGATCTCCGCCGTGCCCCGCCCGGTGACCACGTACGTCACTTCCGCCGTGGGCACGGCCCGCGCGGGACGCCGCTCCCCGGAACCGCCCCCGCCGGACGGCTCGTGGACCGCGAGTCCCGCGATGCCCGCACAGACCAGCGCCAGCGCCCCGGCGGTCACCCACATCCACCGTCGGCTCCTGGCACCCCGGCCCGCCGCCTTGTCCTGCCCCGGGTCCGCGCCCTGCCCGGCCTCCGCACCGGCCTCCGCCTCGGTCACCGTACTCGGCCCGGCACCCGCGGCCGAGCCCGCTCCGGGCTCCGTCGATTCCCCCTCTTTGCTGGCTGAAATGACCCGCACCGCCTTCCTCCGAGTGGACGGACAGCTGACCGGCAGGGTTATACACCATTCCGTGGCGGCTGTGAAAGCAGCCGGAAAAAGCGGACCAATTGGCGCCACCATGGGCTCTCTGCCGCCCTATATGTCCGCAGGGTTGACATGGTGTCAGTCGTACGGTCGATACTTTCGCTGCCGTGCCCAGGAGGGGAAACATCCCCGAACTCTCAAGCCCGGCAGGCACATGGTTCCGGCTGGACGGAAAACTCCGTTCCAGCACATTCGGCGTGCCCTTTCCGCCTTTCTGTGAAGGGTTCGGGGGCGCCGGAACGGAAGGACACCGAGGTGAGATCTCCGTACGCGAAGTACGTGTCATGCCTGGTCGCGGCAGCGATCGCGGGCACGATGCTGCCGCAGATCGCCTACGCCGAACCGAAGTCGCCGACGGGCAAGGGTGACGACAAGGGAGTCGTCGAGACCGTCAAGGGCTGGCTCTCGGGCGATGAGGACAAGAAAGGCCCCGGGCTCGCCAAACCTCCGGCAGGCGCAAAGCTGGAGATACCCAGCCGGGAGAAACTGGCCAAGGGGAAGAAGGCTCCCCCGGCCAAGCGGATCAGGGAACTGGCCGAAAGGCGTACGCCTCAGGCCCGGTTCTGGCAGCTCTCCGACGGACGGGTCGAGGCTGAATTATCGGCCAGCCCAGTCTCTTATCGGTCGGGCAAGGCATGGAAGCCAGTCGACACCACGGTAAAGGCCGTCACGGGCCAGGACTTCGCCTTCGCCAACACCGCGAACACCAGCCGTAGCTGGTTCGGTACGGACCCCCGAAGGCTGCTGCGCTTCGAGACCCCGGAGGGCCAGGCCGTCAGCCTCGGTCTCCTGGGCGCGGCCAAGGGCGTCAAGCCCACCGCCAAGGGGGACACGGTCACCTACAAGGGCCTGGCCGACGGCGCCGATGTGTCGTACCAGGTCGGCGCGGGCCGGGTGAAGGAGAACATCACCCTCGCCCGGCGGCCCGTGAACCCGGTGACGTACGTCTTCACCCTCGACGCGGGCGCCCTGCGGCCCAAGGAGCGGCCGGACGGCTCGATCGCGCTGTTCGGCGAGAACCCGGCCACCCCCGTGCTGGTGATCCCGCCCGCGTTCATGACCGACAGCAGGAAGGACCGCACCTCCCCGTACGGGAAGTCCTTCAGCCCGAAGGTCACGCAGAAGCTCACCCGCCACGGCAAGGGCTGGCGGCTCACCCTCACCCCGGACGCGGACTGGCTCGCCGCGCCCGGGCGGAAGTACCCGGTGGTCGTCGACCCGACGATCACCATCGCGCCCTCCGCGTCGGTCTCCCAGGACGTGATGGTCCGCTCGGACCAGCCCACGACCAACTTCAACGGCACCTGGGAGATGGCGGCGGGCAAGACCAGCGCCACCGGTATCGCCCGGTCCCTCATCAAGTTCCCGCTGACCGCGATACCGGCCGGCGCCAAGATCGACGCGGCCCGGCTGGGCCTGTACTACGACCAGGTCCACACCACCGGCACCACCAATGTGGACGTCGAGATCCGCCGGGCCACCGGAGCCTGGGACGAGGCGACGGCCAACTGGAACAACACCAGCGCACTGGCCGGGGAGCAGTCCTCCACCACCGTGCAGCTGGACGACGGTGACCCCGGGACGGCCGCCGTCGGTGAGTGGCCGAGGGTCGCCGGTACCGGCTCCGGCGGCGACTACTCGTACAACAAGAACGCGGCCACGGGCGAGAGCTACACCTACCGGCCGCAGGTCCACGACCCGACGGACTACCGCGTCGAGGCGTACACCACTCCGCTCGCGGACGGCGCCACCGCCGCCCCCTACACGATCAACTCGGCCGTACCCGCGCAGAACGACACGGTCGACCAGTCGACCGGCACCGCGGGCTGGCGGATGCTCGGCACCGGTCAGATCAGCTTCGCCAAGGGCAGCACCGGCTCCATCGTCCTCGGGGACACCGGCGACGCCTCCCGGCGGACCATGGCCGACGCCGTACGGCTCGTCAACCCGGGGCAGATCCGCAAGGACATCGGCGAGTACAACTCCTGGCACAACTTCGCCGTCGCCGACACCGTGCAGAAGTGGGTCAACGGCACTTCGCCGAACCACGGCTTCGTCGTCAAGGCCGTCAACGAGAGCGCCACCGCGCCGCTCGGCGGGCCCGCCTACGAGGCCGCGGACTACGACTACGGTGGTGAGACCTCCACCATCCCGCGGCTGACCGTCACCTTCGGCAAGGTCGGCACCTCGCTGCGCTCGCCGACGGTCATCCATTCCACCGGCCCCGAGCTGTCCTGGCCCGCCTACACGAACACCAGCGGTGACGCGTCCCTCGACATCGTCGAGTACCAGCTCCACCGCTCCACCCAGCAGGTGTTCACCCCGTCCTCCGCGACGCGGATCGCGCCGATCGCAAGGACGGTCACCAGGTACACCGACACCACCGCGGTACCCACCCCGGACAGCAGTCCGGAGGAGATCGGGAAGGTGTACTACTACCAGATCGCGGTCAGAACCAGGGACAACCAGGTCCTCGGCTCACCGACCCGGCTGGTCGCCATCCCCAAGGCGGGCCGCACCATGCGGCTCATCCAGGCGGGACAGACCGACACCACCCTGTCGTCCCTGAAGCCGACCACCAACCTCAACACCATCGAGCAGGGCACGGTCGGCCAGCAGTGGCTGAGCGTGGGCAACAACTCGGGGACGTACGGCAGGACCCGCGCCGTGGTCGACTTCCCCACCACCGCCATCCCGAGCACGGCGACCGTCCTCGAAAGCCGGATGTTCCTCTGGTCGACACTGACCGAACGCGGCGGCACCGCGAAAGCCCGGTACGACCTGCACGGTCTCACCCGGGAGTTCACCGACACCACCGCCACCTGGAACAACGCCAACGCCACCACCGCGTGGACCTCGCCCGGCGGTGACCACTCGGCCGCCGTCGCCGACCACGTGCCGTCCTTCGGAACCGATCTGGGCCGCCACTGGTGGGACGCCACCGGCCTCACCCAGAACTGGGTGAAGACCCCGGGCAGCAACAAGGGCGCCCTGGTCAAACTGAACAACGAGACGGCCGCCGGGGCACAGGAGCGCTCGATGTTCCTCTCCGCGGGCGCGCCCGACGCCCAACTGCGCCCGCTGCTGCGGGTGATCTATGTGGACGCCACCGCGGAGAACACCTACTACGCGCCCGGCACCCCGCACCGGATGACGACGAACACCGACTACACGGGCGCGGTCACCATCACCAACACCACGTCGACGGCGTGGGCCGCCGGTGAGCGGGAACTCTCGTACACCTGGAAGCTGCCCGACGGCAGCGACGTCACCACGCCCGCCAACCAGAAGAGAACCGCGATACCGGCGCTGCTGCCGGGCAAGTCGGCCACGGTCAACGCGGCCATCCGCTCGCCCGACATCACCACCACCGGCAACGAACGCGCCGAGCACTACATCAACTGGGACATCCGCAAGGTCTCGGACGGTACCTGGCTCTCGGCGGGCGCGGGTGGTATCCCGCCGCTCAAGCAGGACGTGGCGGTCGAGGACCTGAAGGCGCACCACCTGGGTATGGAGAAGTTCTACTCGTACACCGGGAAGAACACCGGCGCCGGCTCGACGGTCATGAACAATATCGGCGCGGGCAACAGCGTCTGGTCCTACAACGCCTTCACGAACCCGGGCCGGGGTCTGACCACCTTCGCCCGTTTCTCCTACAACTCCCAGGACACCTCGGACACCGTCCTGGGGCACGGCTGGTCCGCGCAGCTCGCCGGACCCGTCAGGCTGGGCACACCGCTCGACTTCCATCCGCGCGACAACCCCACCGAGATACGGCTGACGGACGGCGACGGCACCACGCTTCTCTTCACGAAGCAGTCCGACGGCACCTGGAAGGCACCGCCGGGCGTTCACTACCGGCTGGCCAGGAAGACCGGTGTGACCTGCACACCCGACCAGGACACCGTCTCCGACGCGTGGACGTTCACCCGGCCCGACGGCACCCGCTTCCGGTTCGGCTGCGACGGCTATCTCACCGAGACCGTCGACAACAACGGCAACACCCAGGAGTTCACCTACGAGGAGCGGGTCTCCAACAACCGGACCATCAAGTTCCTCACCTATGTCACCGACCCGGCCAACCGGCAGTCACTCACCGTCGACTACTGGGAGAAGGGCGACGCGGCCTACGAGTACATCAACGACGCGGGTGCGAAGGTCCCGGGCACCGATCTCGACAATCCCCGGATCCACGACCATGTGAAGTCCATGACGGACATCGCCGGCCGTAAGGTCTCCTTCCACTACACCACCAAGGGGCTGCTCGGCCGGATCACCGACGGTGACGGGTCCGGCCAGCCCAAGGTGTTCTCCTTCTCCTACGACACGGCCCAGAGCGACCGGAACGTCAAATTGGTCAGGGCCGAGGACCCGCGCGGCAACGGCACCGCACTCGCCTACCACGTGCCGGGCGCGGGCACCGCTGTCAAGGACAACTGGCGTACGAAGACGCTCACGGACCGGCTCCAGGGCACGACCGGCTTCACCTACGCGGTCGACACCACCGACGCCACCCGCACCGACACCACCGTCACCGACTCCGAGCAGCGCGTCTCCAGCTATCTGACGGACGGTCATGGTCGCGGCGTCCGGCACACCAACGCCAAGTCCCAGCTCACGAAGTCGACATGGGACGCCGACAACAACGTCGTCCTCCTGGAAGAGGCCAACGGAGCGAGGACGGCCTACTGCTACGACCAGAAGACCGGCTATCCGCAGTGGAAGCGGGATCCGGAGCAGAACCGGACCGGTGTCCCCTCCGCCGCCGAGTGCGCCCCGGGCGCCTATCCGGCGAACGCGTCGAAGTACGAGTACCAGACGCGGGTCGACGGCTTCTCGGCCGACCTCTTCCGTAAGACGTCACCGGAGGGCCGCGGCTGGCAGTTCGACTACGACTCCTTCGGCAATCTGACCACGGTCACCGACCCCAAGGGCGTCGCCACCCCGTCCATACCGGACGACTACACCACGAAGTACGAGTACAACGCCCACGGTCTGATGACCAAGGTGACCGACGCCAACGGCAACGTCTCCTCCAACAGCGGCTTCGGTCCGCACGGGCTCCCGGCCACCGTCACCGACGCGCTCAACAAGGCCAGGAACTTCGTCTACGACGAGCGGGGCCGCACCCGGGAGGTCACCGACGCGCTGGGCATCAGGACCACCCAGACCTATGACGTCTACGGCCGCCCGCTGGTGCACAGGGCGCCGAAGGACCAGCAGGGCGGAGTGGTGATCACCACCCTCGCACCGGTCTACGACGCGAACGACAACGTCACCACCTCGACCTCACCCACGGGCGCGGTCTCCACCGCGGTCTACGACGCCGCCGACCAGATCACCGAGGCCGCGGCTCCCCAGGACACCCCGACCGCCCCGATCCGCCGGTCCCTGTACACCTACGACAAGGTCGGCAATCTGCTCGTCACCACCGAGCCCAAGGGCGCCCTGACCACGACGGACCCGGGTGACTACCGGACCGTCAACACCTACGACGGCATCGACCAGTTGACGAGCGTCGCCAACCACGCCGGTGACACGGTCTCGTACGTCTACGACAACGTCGGCAACCTCGTCACGATGCGCGACCCGAAGAAGACCGCCACACCTGACCCCGACGACTTCACCACGAAGACGGCCTACGACCTCAACCACCGGGTCGTCGGGACGACGGACGCCGCGGGGCACACCACCTCGCAGACCTACGACAAGGACTCCCTGGTCACGTCCGCCACCGACAAGGAGAACAACACCACCCACACCGTCCATGACGAGCGCGGTGCCCGGACGGAGGTCCGCGTTCCCTACGAGGGCACCACCTACCGGACGACCAGGTTCGAGTACGACCGGGTGGGCAACAACACCAGGAAGATCAGCCCGCGCGGGGTGAACACCGCCGCGCCGGACGACTTCGCCTCGGAAACCGTCTACGACGCGCTGAACCGGCCGGTGCGCCAGTACCAGCCGTACGACCCGGCCGACCCCCGGCACAACCAGCGGATCTACACGGAGACCGTCTACGACGCCGTGGGCCGGGTGAAGCGGACCTCGCTGCCGCCGTCGGAGGGGCAGACGGTCCGCAACGACACCGACCACGAGTACTACGACAACGGCTGGGCGAAGAAGTCCACCGATCCCTGGTCCATCTCCACCTCGTACGACTACAACGAACTGGGACAGCAGACCGCCCGGACGATCACCTCGGCCAACGGCACCGCGACGCGGACCATGGGCTGGTCGTTCTTCCCGGACGGGAAGCTGAGGACCAAGACGGACGACGGAGTGCCGGTCGGCAGCGCGGTCGTCGTCGTGGACAACTCCGACACGCAGAGCACCTCCGCGACAGGCACCTGGCCGAAGGCCACCGCCACCGGCCAGCACGGCTACGACCACCAGACGCAGGCGGCGGGGACGGGCACCGAGGCGTTCACCTGGAACCTCGACGTCCCCAAGAGCGGCACGTACACCGCCTATGTGAAGTACCCGCCGGTCAGCGGGGCGGCCACGACCGCGAAGTACACCTTCACCAAGACCGACGGTACGACGGCCGACATCACCCGGAACCAGGCCACGGGTGCCGGGACCTGGGTCTCGCTCGGCTCGTTCCCGCTGACCCATGGCAACCAGGCCAAGCTCCAGCTGTTCCGCGACAGCGCGGGCACGGTCGTCGCCGACGGCGTGAAGCTGGTCCGCGACACCGCGGGTGAGACGGACGACGAGAGGCGCTCCTTCGCGTACGCCTACGACGTCAACGGCAACATGACGTCGATCGACGACACCTCGACCGGCACCAAGGTCGACGCCTACACCGTGGTCTACAACTCCCTGAACAGGGTGTCGAAGGTGACCGAGGCGCTCGCGGGCCAGGAGCGGAAGTCGACGGCGTACACGTACGACGCCAACGGCCGCCCCGTCACCGTCAGCCATCCCGACCAGCACTCCGCCTACACCTACGATCTGCGGGATCTGGTGTCGACCGTCTCGGTGGGCCGCTCCGCCGCGGACACCGCGCCGAAGCTGTCCTCGTACACCTACACGGCCCGAGGGCTCAAGCTCAAGGAGACCAAGGCCAACCAGAACACGGTCGACCGCACCTACCACCTCAACGGTTCCGTCAGCGGCCAGACCGAGAAGAAGGCCAACGGCACCCTCGTCGCCTCGCACACCTACGGCTACGACGCCAACGGCAACAAGGCGCGGGACGTGGCGAAGAAGATGAACGCCGAGGCCCACACGTCCTACCTGGAATCCACCACGGACTACACCTACGACCCGGCCGACCGGCTGACCCGTTCGACGCGGACCGGCCACGCGGCGAGCACCGACGTCTATGTGCACGACGACAACGCGAACGTCGTCAGCCAGACGGTCAAGGGCGCGTCCACGACCTTCGCCTACGACCGCAACCGGCTCGTCTCCGCCACCTCCGCGGGCAGCACCTCGGTCTACGCCTACGACCCCTTCGGCCGGCAGGGCACCGTCACCCGGGGCGGCCAGGTCGTCGAACGCAGCGTCTACGACGGCTTCGACCATGTCGTCCAGTCGCAGAAGCGGAACCAGGCCGGAACGATGGAGACCACCGCGTACTCCTTCGACCCGCTCGACCGCACGGCCTCGAAGACGGAAGGCTCCAGGACCACCGACTTCACCTACCTCGGTCTGGCCGACGAGGTGCTCAACGAGGAGGTCGCGGGAGCGCTCCGCAAGTCCTACCAGTACAGCCCCTGGGGTGAACGGCTGTCGCAGGTGAAGCACAACACCGACGGCACCACCGAGGACGGCTACTACGGCTACAACAGCCACACGGACGTGGAGATCCTCACCGACGGGAACGGCAACTCCAAGGCCACCTACGGATACACCGCCTACGGTTCCGACGACGTCCAGGACTTCACCGGAATAGACCGGCCGGACGCCGCCAACCCGGCACAGGAGGCGTACAACCCCTACCGGTACAACGCGAAGCGCTGGGACGCCTCGACGGGGACGTACGACATGGGCTTCCGTGACTACAACCCGGGTCTGAACAGGTTCACCAGCCGGGACATGTACAACGGGGCCCTGGCGGACATGAACCTGGGGTCCGACCCCTACACAGGCAGCCGCTACGCCTTCACCGGCGGCAATCCGACGACCTTCGTCGAACTCGACGGCCATGACTTCGGTTTCGACCAATTCCTGGACACCGCGAGGGACTGGGGCCGCAAGGCGGCCAAGTTCGGAACCAAGCGCACCCCCGTGGGTCTGGGGATCGAGGCCGGAAGCTGGGTCTTCGGCTACGAGAACCCGGTGGACACCGCGATCGACCGGCTCTTCGACGCGGTGACACCGAAACCCTTCTCGCCCCGTGGTCCCGGCGGCTGCGACGCCGGCTCGGGCGGCTGGCTCAATCTCGGCGAGACGGACAAGGCGAACGGCGGACGGGCCACCGGGATGGAAGCCTGCCTGACCCAGAAATATGTGGAGGACAACAAGTCCCGAGGGAGTGCACCCAAGGTCAAGGAGGTCAAGCCGCCCGGGTACGACTGGGCGAGGCGGACAGCCGCGTTCCACAATCTGAGCATGAGGACGAACATCAACGCCTGCCATCTGCTGGGGGACAAGCTCAGCGGTTCGGGCACCGACCTGAAGAACATCGCCACCTGCTCACGCGGCGCCAACACCTGGCAGGACGGCTCGACCCAGGGCTCCCAGAACATGCGCCAGTACGAGAGGGAGGTGCAGCAGGCCCTGGAGGCGGGCATGACGGTGTACTACAAGGTCACACCCCAGTACAAGGGGAGTCGGACCGTGGCGGAGTCGTTCCATATGCAGGCCATAGGAACGAACGCCAATGGAGTCACGGGGCTGATGTTCCAGGCCACCGTCACCAATGAACTCATCAACGGGAGAAACCTGGGCACATACAATGATCCCGAAACCGGTGATGCCGTGCCAGTCGGAGGGATGAAGTGACACATCTGGAGAGTCTCCGCTCGTTGCTCCCCGCACCCGAGGGGGAATCCCCCGAGGGAATCAATTGGGACCTGATCTCCGCTTCATGGGGCCTGAATTCCTCCTTCCCTTCGGATTTCCGGCAGTTCATGGAGGTCTACGGCCCCGGTGCCGTCGAGGACTTCCTGGAGATCCTGGAACCGCAGCCCTGGGACGAGCAGCAGGTCGGCGACGGTTTCTCGGCGGAGACCAAGACCGCGCGCCTCACCTGGCGGATGGAGCCCGACAGGAACTTCGACGTTCCTCCCGAGCCCCTTCTGATCGCCTGGGGAGTCGACTCCGCCGCCGATATCCTGTGCTGGGACGCATCGGCGGACAACCCGGACGAGTGGCCCGTCGTGGTCTGGGACCGCGGTACCGGGAAGTGGTCCCGATATGACGTCGGAATGGTGGAGTTCCTCCACCGGACCCTTCGGGCGGACTTCGACGAATGCCCCCTGCGGGACACTTCGCTGTGGGGACTGAGCGAGGCCGAGTTCGTGAGTGCCGCGGACGAGGACTTCTGACGGTCCGCTGAAATGCCAAGGAGGGCGGGTGCCCCGGCGCTTGTGCGCCGGGGCACCCGCTTCCGTTCCGATCGAAGTGCGCGGCGCACCGGGGAGCACCAGGTGATGTCACCGCTCGAACGCCACGCACCCGCGTATCTCGCGCGGGGGCCCGCTCAGGGTCTCCTGGCCCCGCCCGGAACGCCCGGGCCCGCGCCACCGGAGGCCGCAGGCCCCGCCGTACCGGACGTCCCTCGCGCGGCCCACGCCGTGGAGCCCCCTCCCCAGGGCCCGGCGCCCACGCGGCGCTCCCGGTCCGGGCCGCGGCGCCCGGCCGGACCCTGGCCGCCCGGGTCGAGCCGGCGGCCCAGCCGGGTCAGACCCCGGTGCGCGGCCGATCGCACCGCGCCGGGGCGGCGACCCAGCATCCGGGCCGCCGTCACCCCGTCCAGGCCCATGACCGTACGGAGCAGTACGGCCTGCGCCTGACGGCCGGGCAACAGCGCTATCAAGGAGAGGACGCGCTGCGTGGAGATGCTCTCCAGGGCCTCCCGGGCGGTGTCCTGACCGTTCGGCAGTTCGTGCATGTCCTCGTTCAGCAGCGTGGCGCGGGGTCTGCTCCGCTGGCGGCGCAGATGGTCGACCGCCCTGTTCCGCGCGATGCTGGTGGCCCAGGCGCGGAAGCCCGCCCCGTGGCCGCTGAACCGGTCCAGATCGCGCGCGATCTCCAGCCAGGCGTCGGAGGCCACGTCCTCCGCGTCCGACCCGACCAGTCCGTACAGATAGCTCAGCAGGGACGGCTGTACGAGTGCGTACGCCGCGGCGAACGCCCGCTCGTCCCCCTGTTGCGCCCTGACGATCGCTCTTCCGAGTTCCTTCTCGCCCGCGGCGGCGCCCTGCCCGCGGCTCCGTGCGCTCATCCGGTTCCCCTCCTCCGAGCGGCGCCCCCGTCCCGCCGCCGCTCCGCGTACCGGTCGCACGCGGAGCGGCGGGTGCCGTGGGCTGAAGGCCGGCCGGGTCGGTGGCCCGCATCACGAGCGGGACGTGGTGTGCCGCATGTGCCGGATGTTTCCTCCCCACCGGGGTCATCACGCAATCGCGGCGCAATCACGCCGTGACGCCAGGCAGCCTCCTTCCGCTTGGTTCTACGGGTCGGTTCCCCGGCCCGGTCCCGATGGAGAAGGTGAGTCGTGATGCGTCCGGCTGTCGATCCGGAACCCGCCGCGTCCCAGATGCGGCACTACGTGGCGGAGTTCGTCGAGCGCGTCAACGCACGGGCGCGATTACCCCTCGACTACTCGGTCGGCAGTCTGCGCGTCGTGGATCTCGTGGTGGACGGCCTCCGGAGAGGTGGTGCGGGAGGGGCGGGAGCCCGCCCGCTGGAGGCGCTCTTCGGGTTCGGCGCGTACGCGGGGGAAGTCCTGGTCCGGAAGGCCGGCGCGGTCTGGGTCGAGCTGGACCGCGACCAGCGCGAGGTGTTCGGCCAGCCGCTGGGCGTCCGGATGCCCGACGGCCGGCTCTGGAACCCGCTCGGCAAGGTTCTGAAGCGCTTCGACCACGGAGCGGAGGAATCCGTGGCCCTGCTGTACCTCCAGATCCACGGGCGCCGCCGCCGGAGCGACCCCGCGTACCTGGGCGGCGGCGAAGGGAGCCCGCGCCGGGCGTCGTAACGGCGCCGGAGCGGGGCCATGACCCCGGTTCAGCGCACGCGCCCACGCTTCTTCAGCGGCCCCGGCGGCAGCTCCGGAGCGGCCAGCGGCCCCCCGTCGTACCCCTTCACCTCACCGAAGCTGTCGCCGTTCATCCAGTCCGAGCGGGCCTGGACGATCTCCTCGTTGGTCCGTGCGACGAAGTTCCACCACATGACCAGCTCCTCGGCGAACGGCTCGCCGCCGAGGAGCATCAGGCCCGCGTCGGACCCGGCGCGCAGGGGGAGTTCCGTGCGGCCGCAGCCCAGGTACAGCATCGAGCCCGGCAGCACCGGAACGCCGTCCACGCTCGCCTCACCGGACATCGACAGGACGGCGTACTCGAAGTCCGGCTCCAGCGGGAGCCGGACATCGGCGCCCCGGGTCAGGGCGAGATCCGCGCCCACGATCGGGGTGTACACCGTGCCCGGGGAGCGGGAGCCGTCGAGGTCGCCCAGGATCACGGTCGCGGTCAGGCCCGGGGCCGTGACGGTCGGGAGGACCGAGTGATGCTCGAAGTGCGGCTCGACATGGCGGTCGCCGTCCGGCAGCGCGACCCACAGCTGCGCGCCGTGCAGGAACCGGGCGTGCGACTTCGGGGACTCCTCCGAGTGGGCGATCGCCCGGCCGGAGGTCATCAGGCCCAGCTCACGCGGCCGGATCGTCTGGAGGCTGCCGGTGCTGTCCCGGTGCAGCACCTCGCCCTCATGCAGCCAGCTCACGGTCTGGAGCCCGATGTGGGGGTGCGGGGGAACCTGCATACCCGGCTCGTCCGCGATGTCGTCGGGGCCGTAATGATCGACGAATGCCCACGCGCCGACCATGCGCCTGCCCAGGTTGGGCAGCAGACGGCGGACCTCGGTGGACTCACCGAGCTTCACACGGCGGGGGCTCAGCAGCTCGCGGACGGGCTCGGCGACGACGAAGCCCCGCCCGCCGCAGAGCGCGGGCACCGGTGCGCGGTCAAGATTGCTCATGTCGGACAACCTAGCGGAGCCGGTCGAACCGCGACCGCTGCCCCGGCCCGGCCCGGGCTTGCCGTGAGCCGTGACCGGTGGACCGGGGTGCCAGGGCGGCGGTCGTCCCCTCCCGTGTCGGGGGATCTCCCGCGCGGGGCACGAACGGATGACGGTGCGCCCGCCCACCTGCGATGCGAGCGGCGACCGGGGTGCCCGTCCGGACCGGGAGGCACCGGGCGGGAAACGCCTGCCCGGCGGCCGTGCGGTCACGGGGCTGGCGCGCCCCGCCGGGGCGGCCGGGGACGACGGGCGGAGCACCTCGTACCAGCCCGCCTTCACAGGCCACCGGTGGACGGGGGAGGATCATCCCTATGAACACCGTGGAAACATCAGGCCACTCACCGATCTACGAGCGATTGATCCAGGAACGCGGCGACGTCGTGTCCGAGTCCCGCAAGGCGGCTGAGCTCACCCAGCGCGTAGCACGCGACGCCCTGGACTGGAGCGGACTGCAACGCTCGCAGTCCGCGCGGGAGGAGCGCGCGTTCTCCCCGTTCGGCTGACGGAACGCGGCCGGGCGGTGCCGCGGACGTAAGCGCCGTACCGATCCAGGGCCCGGGGCGGGGGCCCTGGTACGGGACGGGTGACCGGCCGACCCGGGGGCGGAGGCTCCCGGACCACCGGCGGACAGCGGCGGTCGTGGACCTGCCGGGCTCGGCGGGCCCGGCGGGCTCCGCCCACGGATGGCGATGGTCCCCGGCGGACGTGCGTCCGGGTGTCCCTGGACCTGTGTTCGGCAAGCCGAAACCGTGTTCCAGGAACCCGGTCCGTTTTCCGGAAGGGCGTGCCGAGGCCGCCCCTACCGATCAGACTGCCCTCATGCCCGAAGCGCTGTGGTCGGACTCCCGGATAGGCCCGTACGTCCTGCTGGGACAACTGGGCGGCGGGGGCATGGGGGATGTGTATCTGGGTCGCTCGCGGGGCGGGCGGCTGGTCGCCGTCAAGGTCGTACGGCCGCATCTCGCGAAGGACCCGGAGTTCCGGCGCCGGTTCGCCGTCGAGGTGGCGGCGGCGCGGCAGGTCGGCGGCTTCTACACGGCGATGGTGGTCGACGCCGACACGACGGCCGACGCGCCGTGGCTGGCGACGGCGTACGTACCCGGACCGTCGTTGCAGGAGGCGGTGGACGCCCATGGGCCGTTGCCGGTCGGGACGGTGGCCGCGCTCGGCGCCGGACTCGCCGAGGGGCTCACCGCGATCCACTCCCACGGCCTGGTCCACCGCGACCTCAAGCCCGGGAACGTCATCTTCGCCGAGGACGGCCCCCGCATCATCGACTTCGGGATCGCCCGGGCCCTCGACGCGGCCACCCGCCTCACCGCGCAAGGCGTGATCGGCACCCCCGCGTTCATGTCGCCGGAACAGGTCACGGACGGTGAAGCGGGCACGGAGTCCGATGTGTTCAGCCTGGCGAGCCTGCTGGTCCACGCCGTGACCGGACGCGCCCCGTTCGGCGGCGGTACGACGTTCGCTGTCCTGCACCGCCTCATCCACGAAGAACCCGACCTGACCGATGTCCCGCCCACGCTCGCCGACCTGCTGGTGCCGTGCCTGCTCAAGGACCCGGCGCAACGGCCCACGGCGGCCCAACTGCTGGAGCGGTTCGCGGCGGCGACGGAGTCGTACACCCCCGCCGCGCGCCGCAACCCCGATCGGATCGCCACGATGATCATGGAACGGGGTGCGCTGGCCGCGACCTGGATCATGGACGAGCCGGTCGTGGACCGGGCCAGGGCGGACGAGCCGGGTGCGGGCCGGGCCGAGGTCGACGGACCGGGTGCGGGCCGGTCTCCGGTGGACGAGCCGGGACGGGACCCGGTCCCGGTGGGCGAACCCGTGGTGGACCCGGACCCGGTGGACGAGCGGTTGCGAGGGGCGCTGCTGGCCGAGGCCGCCGACGCGATGGGCGCGCTGTACGCGAGGAGGGCGAGCGCGGACCGGATCGTACCGGTGGCGCTGCCCGCGTTACCGGGGGAACTGGCGCGGGCGGACCGGGTGACGGTGGTCCGCTGGCACAGGCGGCCGGGGGACACGGTCGCGGCGGGCGAGACGCTTCTGTCCGTGACCGACGGGCGGCAGCGCGCGCGGGTCGTCTCCCCGGCGGCGGGTGAACTGCGGGAGACCGGCCCGGTGGCCGGGGGGACCGTACGGGTCGGCGACCCGGTGGCGGTGCTGAGACGGCCGAAGGCCGCCGCGTCCGCCGCCAAGGACCTCAAGAGCTCCAAGGGCCCCAAGGACCTCAGGGCGAAGGCCAAGCCGAAGCCGCAGGCCAAGGCGGCGACCAAGGCACCGGCGAAGTCCGGAGCGGCGAAGGGCCCGAAGCCCACCCAGGGGCCGCACGCGAAGCCGACCCCGAAACCCGGGCCGACGGCGCCCCCGAAGCCGACGCCCCCGTCCGCGACCACGGCCCCGCAGAGCGGCGGCGACGGGGCGGGGTGCCTCGGCTGGATCGCCCTCGTCCTGATCGCCGGGTTCGTCCTCTACTCGACGGTCCACTCGCAGGACATCTTCACGGCCGAGGCGGGCGACTGCGTCCGTATCGAGGACGGTGGCAAGGGCACCGCCTACGTCGAGCCCTGCGACTTCCCCGTTCCGTGGGACAAGACGTACAAGGTGCTGTCGGTCGACGCGCCGGGCTGTGTCGGCGGCGTGGCGCTGGGCTGGACGAGCGACGACAAGCAGGAGGCGATCAATCTGTGCCTCCAGGAGATCGACCCCTGGGGCTGAGGCCCCGGCGCGAGGCCACGCCGAACGCGGTCCCGGACGGTCCCGACCGCTCACGCCACCCGCGCGGCAAGCGCCTTCACCCTTCACGGGATCCGCATGGATTCGTCACACCTAGCTCGGGAATGCCGGAAAAGGGTTCGCGGCCGGGGATCGCGGCTACCATGACTGGCTCCGAAGGCGTACAAGCGCAACTCCCCTATGTGAGAGGAGAGTTGATGAAGCAATGGTGAGGTCGTCACGTGTATCTGAATGTCCCTTTCGAAGACGGTGAGGTCTTCGTCGTCGAGTTGCCCGCCGAGCAGGGCGCCGGAGTGATCCGGGCGAGCCGCGGTGACGAACTCTTCGGGGCGTCCGCCGAGACGTTCGAGTCGGGCATGGCCCGGGTGCAGCGGGTGGCCGCGACGATGCTGACACGGCTGGCGGACCTGCCGCGCAGTCCTGATCACATCCGTGCGGAGTTCGGACTGCGGCTCACGGCGGAGGCGGGCCTGGTCGTGGCGAAGGGGTCCGGGGAGGCGCACATCAAGCTGGAGCTGGAGTGGGACCGCCCCGAGAGCGGCGCGTGACGCCCCCGGGCGAGCCGGAATCCGCGTGGGAACGCGGGACGGCCCGGGTGCTGCACGACGGCCGCCCGGTCGGGGTGGCGTTCCTGATCCCCGACCGGCTGCTGCTCACCTGCGCCCATGTCGTCGCCTCCACCGCGGGTCTCCGGGACGACGCACCCCTGCCGGAATCCCTTCCGGTCACCCTCGACTTCCCGCTGCTGCGCGGTCGCCCCGAGGCCACGGCCTCCGTGCACTTCAGCGTTCCCGTGGCCGCCGACAGCAGTGGCGACGTCGCCGTCCTGCGGCTGGACGGCGAGCCCCCGCCGGGTGCGCTGCCCCTGCGGATCGTGGCGGCGGAGAACCTGGCCGGGCACCGCTGGCGGGCGTTCGGCTTCCCGAAGTTCCCGGGACGGGGCGGCGGCAAGGACGCCGGGATCTGGACCCGCGGCACCGTGGAGGGCCGCGAGGGCACCGGCTGGTGGCAGCTGACCTGCGACGAGGACGCCCCGTTCCCGCTGGCGGGCGGCTTCAGCGGGGCGCCGGTGTGGGACGACGAGTACGGCGGAGTCATCGGCGTCGTCGTCGCCGTGGAGGGGGACCAGCGACGCCGGACCGGCTACGCGCTCACCGTCGAGTCCCTCACCCGCGAGTGGCCGCAACTGCGCGGAAGGCTGCTGGCGGACAGCCCCTACCGCGAACTGCTGCCGTTCACCGAGCAGGACCGCGCCGTCTTCCACGGCCGTACGCTGGAGACCCAACGGCTCACCGAACTACTCGAACACCAGCGGGTACCCGTCCTGCCGGTGTTCGGCCCCTCCGGCGTCGGCAAGTCCTCGCTGGTCGGCGCCGGTCTGCTCGCACACCTCGACAGCGAGCGGTACGTGATCGCCCGACTGCCCCACGGGCTGCGCCTCACCGCCGAGGAACTGCTGGCCTGGGCCCTGGCCTCGGCGGGGGACACGGACACCATGCGGGCGGGCTGGCACGACCGCTGGTCGGCGCTGGCCCGGCAGCTCACCGACGAGCAGGGCATCCGTACCGCCGTGGAGCGGACACTGGCCCGCCACGGCGGACGGTCCCGGCTGGTGCTGGTGGCCGACCAGTTCGAGACGCTGCTCGCGGACGCGCCCGGCACGGCCCGCCGGCTGGACGCCATGCTCGGAGTGCTGACGGCCCGCCGCACGGACGGCAGCCGTCCCGCCCAGGCCGTGGTCGTCACCCGGATCGACTTCCTGCGGCAGATCGAGCAGCTGCCCCACCTCCGTACCGCGTGGGACACCACTTCCGTGGTGGTGCAGCCGATGATGCGGACGCAGCTGCGCGAGGCGATCGTCCGTCCGCTGGACGGGCACGGCGGGGTCCGGTTCGCCGACGGCCTGGTCGAGCTGCTGCTGCGCGACACCCCGCCCGGTCCGGCCGCGCTGCCGATGCTGGAGTACGCCCTGAGCCTGCTCTGGGAGCGACAGGAACGCGGACTGCTGACCACCACCGCGTACCAGGAGCTCGGCGGTGTGGAGGGAGCGCTGACGAGAAACGCGGAGCACCGGCTGTGGGGCTGGGCGGACGGGGCCGAGCGGCAGGCGCTGGAACGGATCTTCATCCAGCTCGTACGTCCCGGCGAGGAGCTGGACGCCGGGGAGCGCGGCCCGGACACCCGCCGGGTCGCCGCCCGCACCCAGTTCTCCGCGGGCGACTGGGCGCTGATCCACCGGCTGGCCAGCACCCGGCTGGTCGTGGTGACGCGCCGCCCGACCGGGCGCGACACCGCCGAGCTCGCCCACCAGGCACTCGTGGAGAAGTGGCCGCGGCTGCGGGGCTGGGTCGAGGAGAACCGTGAGTTCCGCGGCTGGCAGGAGGGTCTGCGCCGGTCCCTGCGGGCCTGGCAGGAGCTGGGCCACCCGCCCGAACTGGCCCTGGGCGGGGAGCAGATCGCGCGGGCGCGGCGGTGGATCGGCGTACGCGGCGCCGAGATCCCCGCCGAGGAGACCGGGTTCGTCGAGGCCAGCGACCAGATCCAGCAGCGTCTGGTCCGCCGCCGCCGTACGGTCCTGGCGGGCTTCGCCGTGCTCACCGTCCTCGGTCTCGTCGCGGCCGGGCTCGCCATGTTCAACGCCCGCAGCGGCAGCGAGCAGCGGGCCCTGGCCGCCACCCGGAGCCTGACGGAGCAGAGCCGCCGGTACGCCGGCTCCGATCCTGCCCTGGCGGCCCGGCTGGCCCTGGCCGCCCAGCGCGTCTCCCCGACCCCGGAGACCCGCGCCCAGCTCCTGTCCACGGTCTCCTCACCTCTGCGGGCCACGCTCCCGGGCCACACGGGAGAGGTGCGGTCGGTCGCCTTCAGCCCGGACGGCAGGACCCTCGCGTCCAGCGGGAACGACGGCACGGCACGGCTGTGGGACGTCGCGGGACGGCGGCAGTCGGCCTCGCTCGACGGCCGCAGCAGCCAGGTGCACACGGCGGCGTTCAGCCCTGACGGCAGGACACTCGTCACCAGCCATGACGGCTGGAAGGCACAGCTGTGGGACACCCGCACACGCAAGCGGACCGCTGTCCTGACCGGCGCCGGGAGACCGGCGGTCTTCAGTCCGGACGGGGACACGATCGCCACCGGCGCCCGGCAGGGCAAGGTGCTGCTCTGGGACGCCCGTACCCACCGCAGGACCGGTGAACTCCAGGCCCACGGCGACGACGGCTCGTGGGCCGCCCCGCTCGCGTTCAGCCCCGACGGCAGGACGGTCGCCGTCATCGTCAACGGTCTTGGCACCAGCGCCGACGACAAGGCCGCGGTGCAGCTCTGGGACGTGGGGCAGAAGCGCCGCACCGCCACGCTGAAGGGCCATACGGGTCAGATCCGCTCGCTGGCGTTCAGCCCGGACGGTGAGACGCTGGCCACGAGGGCGAGCGACGGCGTGACGCTTCTGTGGGACCCGCGCGGGCAGCGTCCCCCGGTCAGGCTCAGCGACTACAACGGCACCGGGTCCGCCCTGGCCTTCAGCCCGGACGGCCGGACCCTGGCGAGCGGGGGCCAGGACCGCTCCGTACGGCTCTGGGACGTGCGGGCACGCACGGCCATGGTCATGCTGACCAGCCATACCGGCCCCGTGAACGCGCTCGCGTTCAGTCCGGACGGCACCGTGCTGGCCAGCGGGTCGGAGGACGCCACCGTCCGGCTCTGGGACATGCGGGCCGGCCGGCCGCGCGCCGCCTTCGCCGGGCCGGGCGGTTCGGGAAGCCCGGCGGCCTACAGCCCGGACGGGCAGGTGCTCGCGACCGGCGACGGCGACGGGACCGTGCACCTGCGCGACGCCCGGACACGCCGCACCCTGGGCCGTCTGACCGGGCACACCGGCGAGGTGAACTGGGTGCGGTTCAGCCCAGACGGCCGCCTCGTCGCCGCGAGCGGCGACGACGGTACGGCGGTCCTGCTGTGGGACGTACGCACCCGCCGCCGTCTCGCCTCCCTCGACGGCCATCGCAGCCCCGTGCAGCGCGTCCTCTTCAGCCCGGACGGCCACACCCTCGCCACCAGCAGCTACATCGACAGGACAACCCGCCTGTGGAGCCTGCGGACCTATCAGCAACTGGCGTCCTTCCCCAGCGCGGTCACTTGGTCGGCCTTCAGCCCGGACAGCGGGACCTTCGTGACCGGCGGCCGTGAGTCCTCGTCCGTGCGGCTGTGGGACGCGCGGACCCACCAGCACCTCGGTGACCTCGACGGGCCGACCGGCATGGTCGGCCTCGTGGTGTTCAGCCCGGACGGCAGGACCCTGGCAGCGGCCGGCTCGGGCGGCAGGCTGTGGCTGTGGGACATCCGGCACCGCCGTCTCACCGCGACGGTCAAGGGGCACGCCGACGCCGCGGAGTCGGTGGCCTTCACCCCGGACGGGAAGACCCTCGCCAGCATCGGCCGGGACGCCGCGGTGCGACTGTGGGACGTACGTACACTGCGCCGCCTCGCCACCCTCAACGGGCACGTCGGCGCCGTCCGGTCGGCCGTCGTCAGCCCGGACGGCAGGACCCTGGCCACCACCGGCGACGACCGGACGGTACGCCTGTGGGACCTCCGGACCCACAGACAACTGGCCCTGCTCACCGGCCACACCGGTGCCACGCGCTCTGCTGTCTTCGCCCCGGACGGGAAGACCCTCACCACCACCAGCGGCGCCGACAGGACCGCGCGGGTGTGGGACACCGCCGCCTTCGGCGACCTCGCCACCCTCACCGGCGAGGCCTGCGCGATCGCGGGCCGCTCCCTGACCGAACGGGAATGGCGCCGCTACCTCCCCGACGGAGTCGCGTACCGCCGGATCTGCCCCTGAACCGTGGCCGAGGCCGGGGTGAGGGCCGGTGATGTCGTCGCAGGTGCTGGCGAGAGGATTCCGCAATTCCTGTCCGGACAGGTAATTTTCTCTAGTGTGTTCCCAGGGAGCCTCTGAGTGCACGCTGCAAGCCCCGGCCAGGGAAAGTGGTGTCCTTGGTGGGAGCTCTTCTCGTCTGTCGCGGCGGGCTAGGATGGAGAGACAGGGGCATTTAACTGTTCGAGCAATATGTACAGAAAGGCGCACCGATCATGACGCGGTCGACATCTCCTGCCGAGGGTCCGGGGCCCGCGCCGACCACGGACGACGCCGGGATGGTGCCGGTGCCCGCGTTCGCGCACGCGGCGCCGATCAGTCACGGGATCTTCCGGGTGGCGCGGCTGCACCGCATGATCGCCGGGCAGCTTCTGCGCCGGGTCGGACTGCATCCGGGCCAGGAGCTGGTGATGATGCACCTCTGGGAGCGGGGGCCGCAGCGTCAGATCGACCTGATCCGTCTGCTGGACTCCGACGCCGCCACCATGACCCGCAGTGTCCGGCGTCTGGAACAGGCGGGTTTCGTCCGCCGCCGCCCCTCGGACACCGACAAGCGCGCGGTCATCGTGGAGCCGACCGCCGCCAGCCTCGCCCTGCGGCGGGAGGTCGAGCAGGTCTGGGTCGAGCTCGAAGGGATCACCGCCGGTGATGCCACCGCTGAGGAGCGGGCCGCGGCCCTGTGCGTGATGGAACGACTGGAGCAGCAGCTCACCCGGTGGGCGGCGGCCGAACGCTGACGGGCCCGGAGGGGAAGCGTGCCCCGCACAAACTGATCGGACAAGTATTTCGGTGGCCTGACCGCTTTCGTGGTGACACCGGGCGGACATCGGGCATCTGCGCCGCCGCCCGATGTGCGGCGGTCACTCAAGGATCTCCGTGCCTGTCACGCGCCCCGAAAGGGTGCGGAACGGGGCGAACGGGCCCGGCTGCGCACCGCCGTCCCTCGGCCGAGATCCACGCTACCTGCGGTAACCGTGTGTGCGATGGCTGTGGAGGGAATTTTCCGGCCCGGACAGGAATTGTCGCGTATACGGGAACGGGAAGGAGGCGGGAGGTGGGATGGGGACTCAGCGGCGGAGCGGTCACGGCAGAGCGCCCATGGCCGCACAGCAGCCCTCGGACCACCGCCCGCCTCGTCCGGATCCCCGTCAGGTCCGCAAGCGTCCGAAGCGGTCCGCCCGTCAGTGCTGAAACGTTTCTTCATCGATCTGTCACCGAGCACAGGAGCACAGAACCATGGACATCAACGACCGAGTGGTCATCGTGACCGGCGGCGGCAGCGGGATCGGCGCGGAGACCTCGCGGCTGCTGGCCGGGCGGGGCGCGAAGATCGTCGTCACGGACATCAGCGAGACGGGCGAGGAGATCGCCAAGGGCATCCGCCAGGCGGGCGGGGAAGCCACGTTCATCAGGGCGGACATCAGCGCCGAGGAAGAGGCCGAAGCGCTGGTGGCCAAGACCCTGGAGCGCTACGGCAGACTCGACGGGGCCTTCAACAACGCCGGTGTCGAGCAGGCCGGTGTCCCGCTCCACCAGCTCACCGCCGCGCAGTGGGACCGGGCGATCCGCGTCGATCTGACCGGGGTCTTCCACTCCCTCAAGTACGAGATCGCGGCCATGCTGGAGTCAGGCACCCGCGGCTCGATCGTCAACACGGCCTCGTCCCTCGGCCAGATCGCCGTGACCGACGCCGCCGAGTACGTGGCCGCCAAGCACGGTGTCATCGGCCTCACCCGCGCCGCCGCCGCCGACTACGGTCAGCACGGCATCCGTGTCAACGCCGTACTGCCCGGCATCGTGGAGACCCCGCTGATAGCACGGCTCTCCGAGGACCCCACGTTCTCCGGCAAGTTCGACGCCATGCGTCAGCGGCATCCCCTGGGACGCTTCGCCAAGGCGAACGAGATCGGTGAAGCCGTCGCCTGGCTGCTGTCCGACAACTCCGAGTTCGTCACCGGCGCGGCCATCCCCGTCGACGGGGGTTACCTGGCCGTGTGACCCCACGGCCAGGGCCGCACACGCGTGGGGTCCGGCCCGTCAGGTGCCGCCGGTCACCCCGGCGGCACCTGGAGGGCCGAGCGGACCACGGCGCGGCGACGGTGCACCAGATGTCGGCGGGCTTGCCCGCGTCGAAGGTGTGGACCGTGCTGGTCCTGGCGTCGTGGCCGCAGACCGCAAAGGGGCCCCGGCGCACATCGAAGGTGCTTCGCTTCCCGCTGTGGGCGGTCGCCATGATCACCGAGTTCCGCAGCGGAACGGCACTCGATGCCCGACCGGCTTGCGGAGCCCCGGTCAACTGGGAGGCCGATCGCCTGGCTGAAGTGCCGTCGGATCGGAAGGCGCGTCAGTCAGCGGCGCGGGGACCCCCGGATGGGCGTGGTGGACCCGATGGCCGCACCCGGGTGGCGTAGTTCGGCGGGGGAGCGGCGGTACCAGGAGCTGAACAGCTGATGATCATGTAAAGATGTGGCCCGCTCGGCCGAGCCGAACCGTCCTGCTTCCCGAGGGCCCGCGGAGGATCTCGTGTACGACAGCCATCCCACCGACACGGGCTCCGGGGCGCTCGTCACCGACTCCGTGGTCCCGCCCGGGTGGCCGGTCGCGCTGCTCCGGGTGCGGCTGTACTCGCTCGCCACGCTCAGGGACAACGGCTGGGGCACCCGCAGAAACGTCGAGGTCTCCCTTGCGGCTCCGGTCTGACCGGGTTCGACGGACCCGGGCCAGGGTTCCCGGACCTCCAGGAGGCGTGGCATGGACCGCCTGACCGCTCGGTGGCCGTATGTGCGCTGGCTTCCCGTGGGCCTGATCGTCGCGGCCACCGCCGCGGACTCCGCGACACCCCCCGAGTACACGTCGGTCCCGCTGGTCGCCTCCGCGTGTGTGCTGGCCGGTGCGACGCTGACCTTCCGGGGTACGGCGTGGACCGGGGTGTTCGCCCTGGTCGTCACGTTGCTGGCGAACTGGCATCTGGGACTGCTGAGCTCCGCGACCGGTTGGGGGGAGGCGCTCAACGTCGTACTCGCCACGGCCATCGCCCTCGACGTCAACCGTATGCTCGACCGGCACGGCAGACGTCTGGCCACCGCCCGGTCCGTGGCCGGTGTCATGCAGGGCGCGGTACTGCCCTCCCCGCCCGCCCGGATCGGGTCGCTCCTCGTGGCGGCCCGTTACGAGGCCGCCGACGCCGAGGCCAGGATCGGCGGGGACGCCTATGCCATTCAGGACACCCCGCACGGCATCCGTGTCCTCATGGGCGATGTCCGTGGCAAAGGGGTCGGGGCCGTCTCCACCACCGCCACCCTGATCGGCGCGTTCCGCGAGGCCGCCCATCATGTGCCCGGTATCGGGGACCTCGCGGACCGGCTGGAGCAGTCCCTCGAACGCGACCGTGCCCAGAACCCGCACAGCGACCGCGACGAGGAGTTCACCACCGCCCTCATCGCCGAGATCGACCAGCGGGGACATACCCTCCGTATCCTCAACCGGGGTCACCCCGCCCCCTATCTCATCCGGGACGGCCGCACCACCGAACTCACCGCCACCGCGCCCGGCCTCCCGCTGGGCATGGGCGGCCTCACCGACCAGCCCACCACCCCGGACTCCTTCACCCTCGCGTCCGGCGACACCCTGCTCTTCGTCACCGACGGCGTGACCGAGGCCCGCGATCCCGGCGGAGCCTTCTACGACCCCGCCGGGCTCACCGTCCCCGCCAGCGGTACCGACACCCCCGCGGCCACGCTCGACGCCCTCGCCGACGACATCCACCACTGGACCGGCGGCCCCCGCGACGACGACATGGCCACCCTCGCCATCACCCTCACCTGACCCAGAACCCCGCGGGAGCCGACCGGTGTCAGGAGGTCCGTCCGTCGGCCGTTCTCAGAGGTCCAGGACGAGCCGGTCGCTCCGGCAGCGCCCGACGCAGATCATCATCGTGCGCCCGGCCAGACGTTCCTCCTCGCTGAGCACGGAATCCCGGTGCTCCGGTGTCCCGGCGAGGACCCGGGTCTCGCAGGCGCCGCAGTATCCCTTCTCGCAGTCGTAGGACAGGCCGCTCACGGCGTCGCGCAGGACCTCGATGAGCCGTCGGTCGGGCGGCACGGTGAGGGTGCCCCCGGTGCGGGCGAGCCGGACCTCGAAGGTCCGGTTCGCCGTGGCGTCGAACGCCGCTTCGAGGTCGTCCCCGGCGCTGAAGCGCTCCAGATGCAGCCGGTCGGTACGGTCCAGCCGGGCGCACTCGCGCTCGACGGCCGCCAGCATCGGCGTCGGCCCGCACGCGTGGACGGCGGTGTCCGCGTCCAGCGCGCCCAGCAGCCGGGGGAGGTCCGGCAGCCCGGCCTCGTCCTGGGGGAGCAGGGTGAGCGCGTCGCCCGCGACGGCGGCGAGCTCGTCGGCGAACGCCATCGTCGCGCGGGTGCGTCCGCCGTACACGACGGTGAACGGCGTGCCGCGCCGGGCGGCCTCGCGGACCATGCTGAGGATCGGTGTGACGCCGATGCCGCCCGCGAGGAACAGATAGGACGGCGCGTCCGCGAGCGGGAAGTGGTTGCGCGGCCCGCGCACCGCGAACACGGCTCCGGGGCGCGCGAGTTCGTGGAGCTCGGCCGAACCGCCCCGGCCCAGGGGTTCCCGCAGCACCCCGATACGCCATGTCGTGGCGTCGGCGGGGTCTCCGCACAGCGAGTACTGGCGCAGCCGTCCCGAGGGCAGCCGCAGCTCGATGTGCGCGCCGGGCCGCCACGCGGGGAGTTCACCGCCGTCCGGCAGACCGAGGCCGACGGCGACGACACCCTCGGCCGCGGTGCGCACCGCGGTCACCCGCAGCGGGGTGGGCGTGCTCAGCGCACGGACCGCGCCCGCCGCCGTGGTCGCCGGGGGGCCGGGTGTGAAGAGCGCCGGGACCGCGTCCCAGCCGGACTGGTTGCCGCGTGTCGGGTAGGGGACCAGCCCTTCCTCGATCACCCGGTAGTCGGGCAGCCGGGTCAGGACCTGCGTCATCATCGCGCGGAACATGGCCCGCGCGAGGTGGGCTCCGGCGCACCGGTGCGAGCCGATCCCGAAGCTGAGGTGCCGGCTGGCGTCGCGGTCGAGCCGTATCTGCTCCGGCTCGGGGAACACGGCGGGGTCATGGTTGGCGGCGACCCAGGGGATCAGCATCCGGTCGCCCGCGCGCATCGGGCAGCCGCCGACCTCGACATCCCCGGTGACCGTGCGCGCCATCGACTGCGACGGGGCGAACGCGCGCAGGAACTCCTCGGTCGCGCCGTCCAGCAGATCGGGGGAGTCGATCAGCCGCCTGCGCTGTTCGGGGTGGCGGGCGAGGTGGACGAGCGTCGAGCCGGTCAGGGAGGTGGTGGTGTCGACGCCGCCCGCGATGAGCAGGCCGATCACCGACACGAGTTCGTCGTCGTCGAACCCGGCGCCGTCGGCACGGCGGCCGGCCAGCAGGGCGCTGACCGCGTCGGCTCTTGGCGCGGCTCGCCGTTCGGTGATCAGCTCGCGGATGCGGCGGTCCATATAGGCCAGCCCCGCGGCCCCGCGCGCGGCGCGTTCGCTGCCCGCCGGTGCGGCGAAGATGTCGTGAACCGGTCCGGCGAGCCTCGCCCAGTCCTCCTCGGGGAAGCCGAGCCAGTCCAGGGTGACCGCGGCCGGCAGCGGATTGGTGAGGTCACGGACGAGGTCACAGGAGCCGAGCTCGATGAAGTCGTCCACGACACGGGCGGCGTGCCGCTCGATCATGGGCACCAGTTGCCCGACCGCCTCCGGTGTCAGCAGCGGGTTGATCAGTTGCCGGTACTCGGTCGAACGCGGCGGGTCGAGCTCGATCGGGAACTGTTCGAGCCCCGGTCCCTTGGGGATGACGATGCCGACGCCCTGCCCGCCGTGGTCGCCGCGGGCCGACGAGAACGTCGCGTCGTCGCGGGCGATCCGGGCCACATCGGCGTAGCGCGTCGTGTAGTGGAAGCCGCCGTGGGCGGCCGAGCGGCCCACCGGGCAGCTCTCGCGGAAGCCCGCGTAGTAGGCGACCGGATCGGCGTTGGCCTCGTCGGAGTGATGGTCGAAAGCGGTGTCGAAGTCGGCGGACATGGTGGCACGCTCCACGTGCTCGTGACTGTGCGCGGTGTTGTCCGGCCGCGCCACCGGATGTCAGCTGCCTCAGCGGTGTCGGTCACCCTAAGGCGCGGCCGCCGAGCTTGACAACGGTTCGTGGAAGACGGTTCAGAAGGTCAGTACGGCCTTGCCGACCGAGCCGGACCGGACCGCCGCGACGGCCTCGTTGATCTGCTCGAACGGGAAGTAGGTGATCATCTTCTCGACCGGGAACCGGCCCTCGGCGTTGAGCTCCAGCAGCTCCGGCAGGAACAGCTGCGGCACACTGGACCCGGCGACGATGCCGGTGACCGTGCGCCCGTTGAGGATGCTGCGCCAGTCGAAGCTCATCGACTCGCTCGGGCCGACGCCGATGACACCGGCGCGGCCGAGCGGCCCCAGCGCCTCCACCGCGGTGCGCAGGACGTCCTCGCGCCCGGTCGTGTCGATCACGAAGTCGAACCCCTCCGGGACCAGGGCGGCCAGTTGCTCGGCGGTCCCCCCGGCCGAGGAGTCGACGCCGTGCGTGGCGCCGAAGCCGCGGGCCGCCTCCAGCTTGGCCGGGTTCACATCGACGGCGGCGACGACCTTGCAGCCGCTCAGCGAGGCGGCGATGACGGCGGACACCCCGACGGCCCCCGCCCCGAAGACCGCGATCGACGCGCCGGGACGCGGTCGCAGCACATTGAACACACCGCCGGCCCCGGTCTGGAAGCCGCAGCCGAAAGGTCCGGCGCGCAGCAGGTCGTACGACGCGTCGATCCTGACGACCGCCCGCTCCGGCGCGACGACATGGTCGGCGAACGACGACTGCCCGAGGAAGTGGGCGTTGACCTCCCGTCCCCCGTGGGTCACCGCGGTGGAGCCGTCGGGCCGGCGGCCGGAGAAGTTCAGCGCGTCGAAGCCACGGCAGTAGGCGGGCGAGCCCGTGCGGCACAGCGCGCAGCTGCCGCAGGACGCGAAGGACATCGCGACATGGTCGCCCGGCCGTACGGAGGTGACATGCGCGCCGACCTTCTCGACGACGCCCGCCCCCTCGTGCCCGAGCAGCGCGGGCGTGGGGAAGAAGCCCGCGAACTCCAGGTCGGTACCGCAGACGCCGACGGCGGCGACCCGGACGAGCACCTCGTCCGGGCGGGGCTCGTCCAGGTCCACATCGGTCAGGACGAAGGGCTCTCCGGGCTGCTCCAGCAGAGCGGCGGTGGCGCGCACAGTGCCTCCTCAGTACCTCACAAAGCGAGACTGCATATTGACATGCGTGACGGGGTCGGTCAATGTTCCCTCCATGGCGGCTGTTGACTTCCCTCCTTCCCAGCACTTCATCGACGGCGAGTGGGTCGCGGCCCGCGACGGGGGCACCCTGGACGTCCTCGATCCGGCCACCCGGCAGGTGATCACCGAGGTGGCCCGGGCGGGCGGCGACGACGTCGACGACGCGGTCACCGCGGCGCGCCGCGCCTTCCCCGGCTGGGCGGCGACCAACCCGAGCGAACGCGGGGCGCTGCTCCGGCGCTGGGCCGACCTGATCATCGCCGAGGTCGAGGCCCTCGCGGCCGTCGAGGCACGGGACGTGGGCAAACCACTGTCCGGGGGCCGGACGAACATGTACATCGCCCACGGCATCGTCGACTACTTCGCGGGCGCGGCCGACAAGCTCACCGGCGTCACCCTGCCCACCCGCGGCCCCGACTACCTGGGCTACACGGTCCCCGAGCCGTACGGCGTGTGCGCGGTGATCATCCCCTGGAACGTCCCCGCCGTGCTCACCGCCGCGAACGTCGCGCCCGCGCTCGCCGCGGGCAACACGGTCGTCCTCAAGCCGTCCGAGATCGCGCCGCTGGCCCCGTTCGCGCTCGCCGCGCTCGCCCACCGCGCGGGCTTCCCGCCGGGGGTGGTCAACGTCGTGACGGGCCTCGGCCCCGAGGCGGGCGTCGCGCTCACCTCGCATCCGGGCGTCGACCACATCAGCTTTGTCGGCTCCACCGCCACCGGACGGGCGATCATGACGGCCGCGGCGCGGAACCTCGTCCCGGTGAAACTGGAACTCGGCGGCAAGTCACCGAACGTGCTCCTCGCCGACGCCGACCTCGACACGGCGATCCCCGCGATCGTCACCTCCATCACGGAGAACGCGGGCCAGAACTGCTACGCCGGTGCCCGGCTGCTCGTGGACGCCTCGGTGCACGACGAGGTCGTGGAGCGGGTCGCCGCTGCCATGGCCGCTGTCAAATCCGGTCCCTGGGACGCCGATCCGGACATGGGGCCGCTGGTCAGCGCCGCGCAGTTCGCCCGCGTCAGCGGCTTCCTCGAAGAAGCGCCCCGCGAGGGCGCCCGCCTCGTCACCGGTGGCGCGCCCACCGGGGAGGGGTGGTTCGTCCGGCCGACCGTGTACGACCGTGTCGACGCGAACATGCGCGTCGCCCGCGAGGAGGTCTTCGGGCCGGTCCTCGCCGTGCAGTCGTTCCGCGACACCGCCGAGGCGACCGCGCTGATGAACGCGACGGACTTCGGTCTGCTGGCCTGCATCTGGACCAACGACATCTCCCGGGCGCTGCGGCTCGCGAAGGACGTCCGCTCCGGGCAGGTGACGGTCAACCAGTTCCACGACGCGGGAGTGATCGGCTTCCCCTTCAACATGCAGAAGGACAGCGGCTTCAGCAGGGGCGGCGGGTACGCGGCACTGCGCGAGTACACCCAGGAGAAGGGCGTGGCCATCCGACTGCTGGACCGTTGAGACCGGACACCGTCGGCATCGGCCGGAGTCGTTGCGCTGCGGCGCCGCGCGCCCGGCCGCGCTCCGCACACCTCACGGGCCGACCGGTAGGTGCCCCCTGTCCGCCGAGGCGCGCCCCTGGTGCGCCTCGGCGCCTCGGCGTTGCCCTTGCGCGGGGTGACCACGGCGGCCGGTGACGACAGCGCATGGCGATCACACCTCCCGGTGACGACAGCGCTCGGTGACGACAGCGCCCGGTGTGCCGCTGACCGGCGGCCCCGGTAGTCCGCGCGTACGGTGATTCGCGCGTACGGCCGACGCCACCGTCGAATGCCTCCTGGGCGCGGTCGCTGGGCCTCCCGCCACCTCGACGGAACCGAATCCGGCGTTCCCGGCCCCGCGACCTGCTCGCGGGCCGTCGGCCGGCGCCCGCTCGCCGCCGAACGGCCGCCCGCCGCGCGGCGATGACGAGCCGACGCCGACCGACCCGTCACCCGCTCGCCGCTGAACGACCGGCTGTCGGCACCCGCGCGGCGATGACGGACGGCCCCCGTACGGCGATGACGAGCCGACGCCGACCGACCACTGACCCGGTACCCCCCTCCCCGGCCGCGCGCTGAACCCCCGGCCACCCTCGCGCGGGCGGGCCGGACGACGAACCGGCATCCGTTCGCCGCTCCGCACCCGCCGGCCGGACGCGGACCACCGTCCCGCCCGCCCGTCGTGGTGGCCGCCGCGCGGCCCGGCGGACACGGCCCGCCGGGACCGTCCCCGACCGCCGTCACCCGGCCCGTCCGCCTGCGGACGGACGAAGCGCCGGCGAATCGAAGATGTGGCGCAGGAGCGTTGACAGCACTGGGCGGCGACGGTCAGAGTACCTCGCAATACGTTCCATCGCCTCACAATGCGAGACACCCAAGGGTGGGAGGCTGCGCGGTGCGAGCCATGGCGCAGCCCGATTCCGGCGGCCCGAGGCCGTGTTCCCGCTGGATGTCCCGGAACCGATGAGCGGACCGCGCGACACCGTCGCCTTCGCCGGAAGCGCGTCCACCGCGCCGAGCCCGACGAAGCACCGAACCCGTCGACCGACCACCGTCCCGTCCCCGCCGCCACGACCGCCTCGACAGGGCGGTGCCACCCAGCGAAGGAACCACGCACATGACCCGACACAGCACGCTCCTGCGTCGCGGGGCCGCGGCCGGCCTCGCCCTGACGACGGCCCTCGCGCTGTCCGGCTGCGCCGACAACGCGGCGACCGCGCCCGGCGCGACCCCCGCGGCGAAGGGCGGCAGCGCCCCCGGCCTCAAGCAGCCCGATGTCAACGGCGACGGCAAGGTCGTCATCGGTGTCCTCAGCCCCGGCGACATCAACGACCGCGGCTACTACCAGAGTTTCGTCGACTCGGCGGACGCCTTCGCCAAGGAGCAGGGCTGGACGGTCGTCAAACGCGGCAGCGTACCGCCGAGTGACGCGCTCACCGCGGCACGCGCGCTGTGCCAGCAGAAGGTCGACCTGGTCGCGATCGGCGCGAGCGAGCTCAAGACCGCCATCCCCGCCTCGGAGGAGCCGGTCTGCGGGAAGAGCGCCTGGTACGTCCCGATGCAGGCCAACATCGATCAGACCCCGAAGATCCTGCTGTCCACCGACGACCCCGAGCAGTCCATGCTCGTCGCCGGTTACGCCGCGGGCCTGCGGATGAAGGCGGCCGGACACACCAAGGCGGGCTTCATCACCGGCATCAAGGCCGACTACAGCGTCGCCGCCGCCACCGCCTTCCTCGCCGGAGTCCGGGAGATCGTCCCGAAGGCCACCCTGACGACCACCTACACCGGCGACTTCAACGACTCCGCGAAGGCCAAGGAAGCCACCCAGGCGCAGCTCAACCAGGGCGTCAAGGTCATCTACCCCTACCTCGGCGGCGCGACCGACGCCTCGGCGAAGCTGGCGAACTCCGGCGGTGCGCTGACCCTCACCCCGGGCACCGACCGGTGCGCCTCGGCGAGCCCGAAGTTCGACATCTCGGTGCTGTTCAGCCCCGGCGACTACTTCCGCGCCGGGCTGGAGGAGTTCGCCGCGAACAACCTGAAGATGGGCACGACCCGCGTATGGCAGCTGGGCGTCGACCCCTATCCCACCGTCAAGATATGCGACGCCCAGGGCGACGAGGACCAGCGGCTGGCCCAGTTCATCAAGAAGATCGGCAGCAAGGAGATCGACGCGGCGGCCGAGGTCGAGCGACTCGGCTGACGTGCCGACACCCACGAGGAAGATCAGCGATGACACCGACGACCTCAGCGGTTCCGCTTCTCGAACTGCGTGGCATCACCAAGTCCTACGGGCCGGTCACGGCCTGCGACGCCGTGGACCTCAGGGTCGACGCCGGCGAGATCCATGGACTCCTGGGCGAGAACGGGGCCGGCAAGTCCAGCCTCATGAAGGTCCTGCTCGGGCTCGTCCGGCGCGACACCGGCACCGTCCTGGTGCGCGGTGAGGAGATCGCGCTGGACAGCCCGCAGGAAGCGGCCGAACGCGGCATCGGCATGGTCCACCAGCACTTCAGCCTCATCAACGGGCTGACCGTATGGGAGAACGTGGCGCTCGGCGACACCGGCAAGGTCAACAAACAGGCCGTCTGCGCCGGTATCGCCGAGGTCTCCGCGCGGTACGGACTGCCGATCGACCCCGAGGCACGCGTCGACGGACTCTCGGCCGGCGAGCGGCAGCGGGTCGAGCTGGTCAAGTGCCTGCGGCGCGACCCCCAGATCCTGATCCTGGACGAACCCACCTCGGTACTGACCCAGGCCGAGTCGCGGGAGCTGTTCGACGTGCTCGGCCGCGTGGTGCGGGAGGAGGGCCGCGCCGTCATCCTCATCAGCCACAAACTCGCCGAGATCGCCCAGGCGACGGACCGGGTGACCGTCCTGCGCAAGGGCGCGGTCGCCTTCCGGGCGGTCACCGCCGAGACCACCCCGCAGTTGCTCGCCCGGCGGATGGTGGGCCGTGAGGTGTCGCTGGGCGAGGAAGGCGCGGCCCTCGGCCTGCTGCCGGTGCCGCGGGCCGCCGAAACAGGCGGGGGAGGACCGCGGGAGGAACTTCGGCCCGTACTGCGCCTCGCCGGACTCACCGTCGTCCAGGGCGGGGTCAGGGTTCTCGACGAGGTCGAGCTGACCGTGGGCGCGGGCGAGATCGTCGCCCTCTACGGAGTCGAGGGCAACGGCCAGGCGGCGCTCGGCGAAGTCCTCGCCGGGCTGGTCGTACCGACCGGCGGCACCGTCGAGGTCGCCGGGAGCCGGGTCGACCTGTCCCGGCCCGGCGCGCTGTCGAAGGCCGGACTCGGCATCGTGCCGGAGGACCGGCACCACAGCGGCGTCGTCCTCGACATGAGCGTCGCCGAGAACCTGACGATGAAGTCGCTGGACAAGGTCAGCGGCCGGTTCCTGCTGCGGCGGCGCGCGATGCTCGCCCGCGCCCGGCGCCTCGCGGACGAGTTCCATATCGTCACGCCCTCGCTGGACGCGCCGGTGCGCAGCCTCTCCGGCGGCAACCAGCAACGGGTCGTGCTCGCCCGGGAACTGTCCGGCGGCACCCGCGTCCTGGTGGCCGCGCAGCCCACCCACGGGCTCGACGTCGGTGCCATCGAGGACATGTACTCCCGACTGCGCGGGGCCGCCGAGGAAGGCGTCGGGGTGCTGCTGGTCTCCACCGAACTGGAGGAAGTCATGGCCCTTGCCGGCTGGATCGTGGTGATCTCCGCGGGGCGGATCACCGGAGCGCTCCCCGCCTCCGAGGCGACCCCCGAACGCCTCGGCATGCTCGTGGGCGGTGAGGCCGCGTGAAGGCCGCCTCACCGACGGCACCGGACGACCTCGCCCGGCGCCTCCTCGCCCGGCTCCGCCCGGGGCCCGACGACCGGCTGACGGCGGGCGTCACCCTCGCCCTCGTCGCCGTCGCCCTCGGGGTGTCCGCGCTGCTGCTCACGATGAACGGCGCCTCCCCGAGCGCCTCGCTGTCCGCCATCTGGACCGGGAGCCTGGCCAACACCGCCGGATGGACGACGACGCTGCTCAACGCCGCCCCGCTGCTGCTGGTGGCGGTCGGCGCGTGCATCTGCGCGTCCGCCGGAACGTTCAGCATCGGACAGGAGGGCCAGGTACTCGTCGGCGGCCTGGTCGGCGCCTGGGTCGGGCTGCGGCTGGCCGTGCCCGGACCGGCGCTCGTCGTCGTGGTGATGGCCGCCGCGGCGGTCGGCGGTGGCGCCTGGGCCGCGCTCAGCGCCCTGATGTACCGCTTCCGCGGCGTCAACGTCGTGGTGAGCACCCTGCTGATGACGTTCCTCGCCATCCAACTCGTCACGTTCGCCGTCAGCACCCCATGGCTCCAGGAGAGCGCCCAGGGCTCCTCGGGCATCGCCGACGCGCAGTCCAACCCCCTGCCCGCGGGCGCCCTGCTCTCCGGCTTCGGGCAGTACCCGTCGCTCCAGCTCAACGCGGGACTGTTCCTCGCACTCCTCGCCGCGGTCGGTGTCGCGCTGGTCCTGACCCGCAGCCGGTGGGGCTTCCGGGTCCGGATGGTCGGACTCAACCCGCTGACGGCCAAGCACACCGGTGTCCGGGTGGCCGCGCTCGGCGGCTTCACCCTGGCACTGTCGGGCGCCTTCGCGGGCCTGGCCGGAGGACTGCTGCTCGCCAGCCCGGTCAGCCCCAACCGGCTCCAGCCCGGACTCTCGGACAACGTCGGCTGGGACGGCCTGCTCGTCGCGCTCGTCGCGCGCAACCGGCCCCTGATCGCGATCCCGGTGGCGTTCGGGTTCGCCGTGCTGCGCGCGGGCGGCGACTTCCTCTCCGCCACCGGGGTGCCCTACTACCTCGTGGACATCGTCAAGGCGCTGCTCGTCCTCGCGTTCGTCGCGCCGCCCGTCCTCGTCGGTCTCTTCCGCGGGCGTCGCGGCGCCGCACCGCCGACGCCGTCCCCCCTGTCCGTTGTCCCGATCAAGACGAAGGCGGCCGCGTGAGTGTCCTGGACAGCACCAGCACCATTCTGGCGAGCGGGGTCCGGCTGACCGTGCCGCTGGCGTTCGCCGCCTGTGGGGAGTACCTGGCCCAGCGCGCCGGAGCGATGAACATCTCCGTCGAGGCGATGATGCTCGGCGCCGCGTTCACCTCGGTCGCCACCGCGAGCGCCACGGGCAGCGCCACGACGGGCCTCGCCGTCGGCGTCCTGACCGGCCTGGTCATCGGCTTCGTGCACGGCAATCTCTCCCACCGGGCCCAGATCAACACCTTCGTCGTCGGCCTGGTGCTCAGCGCGCTGGCGCTCGGACTGACGAGCTACCTGATCACGACGAAGCAGTTCGCCTCGCACCAGGTCGGGACGCTGTCGATCCCGCTGCTGCGGGACATCCCGCTCATCGGCGCACCGCTGTTCTCCGTACGCTGGCCCGCCTATCTGCTGATCCTGCTGGTGCCGCTCACCTGGTGGCTGGTGCAGCGCAGCCGCTGGGGCCTGGAACTGCGGGCGGTGGGGGAGAACCCGCAGGCCGCCGATGTCGCGGGCATCAAGGTCAACGCACGGCGCCGGCAGGCCCTGCTCTGGTGCGGCGCGCTGGCCGGACTCGGCGGCGCCTATCTCGCGGTCGGCGAGGTCGGATCGTTCAACCAGAACATGACCGCCGGACGCGGGTACCTCGTCATCGCCGCGGTGATCTTCGGAGCGTGGCGGCTCGGCCGTACCCTGCTCGGCTGTCTGGTCTTCGGCCTCGCCGACGCGATGCGCCTGGCGCTCCCCGCGCTCGGCGTCACCCTCAATCCGCAACTGCTCGTCGCGGCCCCGTATCTGCTCGCGCTCCTCGCCATGCTGCTGTTCGCCGGTCAGCACCGGGAACCCGCCGCCCTCGGCCGCCCCTTCCTGCGCGGTTCGACCTGACGGCACGGGGGCACACGACGGAGGACGCCGGTCCCGCGATCACGCGGAACCGGCGTCCTTGTGCCCGAAGCTCAGCCCCACAGCTCCTGGATGGTCGAGAACACCTTCTGGTTGTGCGAGAACTCGATGGTGTTGCCGTCGGGGTCGTTCACGGCGCAGATGTACCCGATGTGGGCGGCCATCTCCACCGGCTCCCACCGCAGATTGCCCGTCTCACGCGCCTTGGCCGCGACCGCGTCGACGTCCTCACGGTTGGGCAGCTCGATACCGATGTGCGCGAACGGCGCCAGCGTCGTCACCTTCTTGCCCGGCTCGATACCGAAGCGCGCCCCGACCTCGGGAATGAACTCGGCCAGGACCAGGACCAGCGGTGAGTCGACCTGGCCCTTGTTCGACAGCCAGGCGCCGCGCCCGTTGTCGTCGTCGTTCTTGGTGACCAGCACCAACGGGGTGATGCGCTCGTAGAACTCGATCGACCGGTCCAGGTCGCTGACCGGCAGGGCGACATGGGTCCAGCGGGGTTCGGTCAGTTCTGCCATGGTTCGGCTCTCCTCGTTCATCTCATGCGTCGGATACATGTGCGTGACGCGCGTGGTGCGCTTCTTCATGTGCGGAATGTGCGTGGTGCGCTTCGTGCGGCCCGACCGCGGCGCGTGGCTGTCGCGCCGACCGGCCGTCCGGCTGTGTGGCCGTCCGGCCGTGCGGTCAGACGGTGGGCCACTTGGCCCGGTCGGGCAGACCGGAGCGGGCCACGATTCCCTCACCGGCCTTCTGGGCGCGGCGCAGCAGGTCGTCCTCGTCGACCGTCGTGCAGCGGTAGTCGTCCACCACGCGCCGCCCGTCGACGAACACGGTGTGCACACCGCGTCCGTCGGCCGACCACACGAGCTGGTTGGCGACGTTGTGCAGTGGCCGCCACTCGGGCCGGTGGGTGTCGTGCAGGACCAGGTCGGCCTTTTTGCCCGTCTCGACCGAGCCGATCTCGTGGTCGGCCTGCAAGGCACGCGCGCCGGCCCGGGTCGCCATCGCGAACGCGTCCTCGGCCGGGAAGATCCTGGCGTCACGCCGGGCGTCCTTGAACAGCCCGGCGACCAGATACGTCGCGCGCATCAGGTCGTGGTAGTTCGAGGCGTTGTTGCCGTCGGTGCCGATCGCCACGTTCACTCCGGCGGCCACCATCTCGGGGAACTTGCCGATCTGTGTGACGCCGTAGGACACCTTGAGCGCCGTGGTCGGGCAGTGCGACACATTCGTCCGGGTCCTGGCGAGCACCGCCACCTCGTCGTCGTCCACATGGACGGCGTGGGTCAGGGTCACGTTCGGGCCCAGCACGCCGATCTCGTCCAGGTGCACCATCGGCCGTTGCCCGAAGGCCGCGAGGAACCCTTCGGGGTCCATCGCCGCCGGGGACATATGGGCGCTGAACCCGGTGCCGCACTCGACCGACAGCCCCTTCGCGGCCCGCCACAGCTCGTCGCTGCAACAGGTGTGGCCGATGATGATCGGCCAGGCCTGGATACGGCCGTCGGCCACCGAGGCGTACCGGTCCATCGTGTCGTTCAGACGCGCGATCGCCTGCTTGGTCGACAGCCGCAGCACCTCTGGCTCGGGTACGAGATCCCACGCCCACGGTCCGACACGGGCGCGGATGCCGATCTCGGTGAGGGCCTCGACCACCGGGTCGATGAACCGGATCGTCCCGGCTTCCAGGAACGAGGTCGTCCCGCTCTTGAGCATCTCCAGCGACGCGAGCTGGGCCGATATGTGTTCGTCCTCCTCGGTGTAGTGGGTGTGGATCGGGGTGAGCCACTCGAAGACGTTCTCCAGGAACGGGGTGTCGTCCGGGACGAAGCCGCGGGTGAGCGGTTCGCCGGTGATGTGGACATGCGTATTGATCAGTCCCGGGGTGACGACGAACCGTTCGCCCGCGATGACGGTGTCGCTGTGCCACCGGGCGGTCACGTCGGCGGTCTTGCCGACGGCCACGATCAGGTCGTCCCGGATGGCGACCGCGCCGTCGCTGATCACACGGCGCGAGTCGTCCATCGTCACGACGAGGGTGTTGACGATCAGGGTGTCGGCGGGTGCCGTGGCGTTCGGGGAATTCACGAGGTGGCCTCCGGAGTGCGGGAGCGGGAGCGGATGAGGCTGACGTGCTGGCGCGGCACCGGCTCGAACGAGTCGACCAGTTCGGCTCCGGCCGCTCCGGCCCACGCGCGCAGGTCCGCGTCCGTGACCCCGAGCCCCGCGGTCGAGGCCAGCATCGTCAGTGACAGCAGCAGTTCATGACGGGCGGCGGCGCAGACGGCACCGCGGTCCTCGCCGTCGCGCCGGGCGTCGGCCGGGTCGGGACGGGGGTAGTCGACAACCACGACGACCCCGTCCGCACCGGCCAGTCGGACCGCCCGGGCGAGCAACCGCCGTGCCCGGTCGGCCGGTTCGGCGCGCAGGACATGCGCCAGGACGACGACATCGGCCGCGGCGACCGGAAGCACGACGTCGAGGTAGTCACCCGCGACGGGGATCACCCGCTCCCGCAGTCCGGCGTCGGTGGCCGCCCGCTCGGCGATCGGCAGCACGTCCGGCCGGTCGACCGCGACGACCGTGCCGTTCGGCCGGGTGCGCAGCAGCGCGGTCAGCCATGCTCCCGAGCCGCAGCCGAGGTCCACGACCGTCGGCCGCTCCGGCCACCATCCGCGGCGCTCCAGCTCGGCGGAGACGGCTGTCGCCACCCCGGCCTGGGTCGGGCCGGTCGCGCGGACGAGCGCCGGGTACAGCTCGGTGAGACCGGCTGTCACGGCCGGATCGGGTGCGCCGCTGCGCACGGCTTCGGCCAGACCGGGCCAGGCCGCGGGCGGTCCGGGCGAGTACCGCACGAGTGCGGCCATCGAGGCCGGGGACGCCGACACCAGATAGCGCTCGGCCACGGGTGTGAGCCGGAAGCGGTCCGCGTCGGCGTCGAGCAGTCCGAGCGCGACCAGGGTCTCCGCCAGCACGGTCACCGGGCCGGGCCCGGCCGCCCCGATCGCGTCCGCCAGCCTTGCGGAGTCCAGTCCGGTACGGGTGTCCTCCTCCGCCAGGGCGTCGAACAGACCGAGGTCGAGCGCGGCCGACAACGCCCAGTAGGAGGTGAAGCCGTTGATCACGTCCCACACCGGCGCCGGGCCGACCGGGGCGGCGGGCGCCGTGTTCATGGGCGCAGCACGATCTTGCCGGTGGCGCGGCGCGACTCCATCCGCTCCTGCGCCGCCGCGGCGTCGACCAGCGGGAACTCGCTGTCGATCGGCGTGCGGAACGTCGAGGCCCAGTAGGCGTCGAGCATCGCGGCGAACTCACGGCGGTCGTAAGGGTCCGAGCCGAGCAGCTGGAGCCCGAAGTGGTAGGCGTACACCAGGTCGAACTCGGCCCGGTTGCCGGTCGTGTTGCCGAAGAACACCAGCCGCCCGCGCGGCGCGAGGCTGTACACGCCGGTGTTCCAGGTGGCCGGGCCGACATGGTCGAGCACCAGGTCGGCGCCGCGCCCGCCGGTGACCTCGCGGACGGCCGCCACGACGTCCTCGGTCGTGGAGTTGACCACCACATCGGCGCCCAGCCCGCGTGCGTACTCGGTCTTCGCGTCCGAACCGACCGTGGTGACCACACGGGCACCGGCGGCCTTGGCCAGCTGGATCAGCGCGGTGCTGACACCGCTGCCGGCCGCGTGGATCAGCACCGTCTCACCGAGGCGGACCTTGCCGATCTCGACGAGCGCGTGCCAGGCCGTCATCCAGATCGTCGGCACGACGGCCGCGTCGACCAGGTCGACCTCGTCCGGCACCTGGTGCACATTGGCCGTCGGGACGAGTACGTACTCGGCGTAGCCACCGGCCAGGTTGGCGCCGATGACCCCCGCGGTCGCGCATCTGCCGTCGGCTCCGGCGACACAGTCCGCGCAGTTCCCGCACGGCACGGCCGGGTTCACGACGACGCGCGCGCCCTCGGCGAGCGGGCTCGCGCCGCCCGTCCGGCCCTTGCCCGCGTGGCCGTTGCTCGCGGGATCGGTGTCCGGCCGCCCGTCGCCCGCCGGGCCGACCGCCGCGATGGTGCCTGCGATGTCCATGCCACTGACGTGCGGTAGGGTGAATCCGGGGATCAATGAGGGCCCGCGTCTTTGCAGGACGTCGAGGTGGTTGAGCCCACAGGCTTCGACGCGGACGAGCACCTCGTCCGCCCCTGGATCGGGCATGGGTACGTCGGCCACCTGGAGCACATCCGGGCCGCCGTGCGTTCGATGGAGTACAACCTTCATGGGAGAGACCCTCCGCTGGCTGTGGGACTTCGGTCGCCGGCCAGCGCGTCGCACACCTGGTCGGCATGCAACGGTCTCCGCGAAGCGCCGCAGGCGCTCCCCCTGACCGGTTTGTTGCCCCCCGATCAGGTCGGCCGAACGCTATGGGCGCCCGCCGACGGTTGTCAATGGCCAATACAAATCCCCTCGAACTGGGCCGGGGCGGCGGGAAGAACACGGCCATCGACGCGCACACCGTGACACCTGGGACGACGGTGGCGGGGGTGCCGTACAGGCGCTGAAGGTGATCACGCCGTACCGGGTCCGGTGCACCGCCGGGCCGCCGTCGCCGACCGCCCCGCCCTGTCCCCTCCCGCGCCGACTGCGCCCGTGACGACGCGCGTTGACTCTCCGGAATCCCCGTCCGCCTGCTGCGCGGACGGGGTTCCGCGCGTCCCCGGCCTGGCTTTGCGTATCGCTTGACATGATGCCGTCTCGCATTGAAAGATGCTTGCCATGCATGTAGTGACGACACAATCCGGCCTGGGCCGGATCGAGGACGGGGCCGTCGCCCTGCTGGACACTGCATATCCGCACGTCGGCGCGGTCCTCGCAGAGGAGGGCTCGCTACGGAGCCTGGCGTCCCGCACGGTGCGCCGGCGTATCCCGCTCGACACCGCCACGCTCATGGCGCCGCTCGGCCGGCCCCGCGCGGTATGGGGCGTCGGGCTCAACTACACGTCCAAGGCAGCCCGGACCGGCCGGGCACTGCCCGGGGAGCCGATCCTGTACCTGGCCGCGTCCTCAGGCGTGCCGGCACCCGGCGCGCGGGTGGTGATCCCGGGGACCGCGACCGAACCCGACTACGAGGGGGAGATCGCGGTCGTCGTCGGGCGCCGGCTCTACCAGGCGGCCGAGGCGGACATCTGGCCCGCGATCGCCGCTGTCACCGCCGCCAACGACATGACGGCCCGCGATGTCATGCGCACCACGGGAATCCCCGCCCTGGCCAAGAGCTACCCGGGATTCACCCCGATCGGCCCGTCGCTGCGCACCCCCGACGACCTGCCCGACCGCGACGCGATCCGTGTACGGACCCGGGTCAACGGCACGCTCCTCCAGGACGACACGAGCGCCGGGATGATCTTCCCGATCCCCGATCTGCTCAGCAGGCTGTCATGGTTCGCCGCGCTCGAACCCGGCGATGTCGTCCTCACCGGAACCCCGGCCGGCACCGGCCAGGACCGCGCGTGCTTCCTCGCCGACGGCGACGAGGTACGGGTCGAGGTGGACGGTGTGCTGCCCCTCGTCACCCGCGTCGTGCGTCCCTCGGACGCCCTGGCGCACGACCACCGGCTGACCGAACCGGTCAGCTGACCGCCCCACACCCTGGAGACCACACCGATGTCCATCTCCTCCGTGCCGTCCTACGACCTCGTCCTGGCCGGCGGCACCGTCATCGACCCGGCATCGGCCACGAACGCCCGGCTCGACGTGGCGGTCACCGGTGACCGCATCACCGCGATCGGCGAGGGTCTGGCGGCGAACGCGGCCCGCACGATCGACGTCACCGGCTCCACCGTGCTGCCGGGCCTCGTCGAGGGCCACACCCATATCTTCCAGTACGTCTCCGCCGTCGGCGCCCCCGCCGAGGAAGCCCATCTGCGCCGGGGCGTGGTCGCCGCGGCGGACGCCGGAACGGCCGGCGCCTCGACGTTCCCGGCCTTCCGCAAGCTCGTGGTCGAGGCGAACCCGCTGCGTATCGTCAACTTCCTCAATGTCTCGGTGCTCGGTCTGATCGACTTCAGGTTCGGTGAACTGCTGAACCCCGACACCCTGGTCCCCGAGGACGCGCTCGCGACCGCCGAGGCCCACCCCGACATCGTGCGCGGCTTCAAGATCCGTCTCTCCGAGGACGTCGTCGGCGAGAACTGGGAACCGCTGCTGAAGAAGTCCGTGTCCCTGGCCGAACAGGCCGGTCTCCCGCTGATGCTGCACATCGGCGAGACCGCGGAGCCGCTGCCCGTCGTCCTGGACTATCTGCGCCCCGGCGACATCGTCGCGCACTGCTACACCGGCAAGCCGCACGGGATACTCGATGGCGACCGGGTGCAGCCCGCGGTGACCGCCGCCCGTGAACGCGGTGTGCTCTTCGACTCCGCCCACGGCCGGAGCAACCTCAGCTTCGAGGTGGCGCGCCGGGCGATCGCCGACGGCTTCCTGCCCGATGTCCTCAGCTCCGACACCAGCGCCCGCAACTGGCACGGCCCGGTGTTCGACCTGCTCACCAGCATCTCCAAACTGGTCGCGCTCGGCGCTCCGCTGGAGGAGTGCGTCCGGCGCGCCACCGTCGCCCCGGCGCGGCTGCTCGGGCTCGACACCGAGGGATACGGGCGGCTGGAGGTCGGCGGACGGGCGGATGTCACGGTCGTCACCGAGACCGAGGAGGTCACCCTGCCCGACGCCGCGGGCAACACGATCCGCGCGCCGCGCCTGGAGCCGACCGTGGTGCTGCACGGCGGCGCCGAGATCGACATCGTGCCGTGGCGCGGCCTGCGATCGGCCTGACACCCACGCACCGGACGGGGACCTGACACCCACGCTGTGCGCTGCCGGGGGGCGAACCTGACACCCGTACTCCCGGCCGGGACCTGACACCCGCGCTCCTGGCCGGGACCAGACCCCCACACTCCCGGAAGAGGATCGGATGACCACCGGTGACGTCCATCTGTCGCGCCGCCGACTGCGCGCGGCCCTCACCGCGGGGAAACCCGCCGTCGGTACGTTCCTCAAGCTGGCGTCACCCGACGTGGTGGAACTGGCCGCCGCGGCCGGGTTCGTGTTCGTGGTCGTCGACCTCGAACACTCCACCCTCACCGAGCGGGACGCCGTCGGCCTGGTACGCCACGCGGACCTCTGCGGCCTGCCCGCACTGGTCCGCGTGCCCGAGGTGGACGCCGCCGCCGTCAACCGGCTCCTGGAGGCCGGGGCGGCCGGCGTCCAGCTCTCCATGCTCACGCGTGTCGCCCAGACCGAGGCACTGGTGGCGGCCACCCGGTTCGCTCCGGCCGGCCGCCGGTCGGTGAGCCTGGCCAACAGGGCCGCCCGGTTCGGCGCGGCGCCACTCGCCGGGTTCCTGCGTAGCGAGCGGGACGACCCGCCGGTGCTCGTGGGCCAGATCGAGACGGCGCGGACCGACCCGCTGCCGGAGCTGGTCGCCGCGCTCGACGTGTGCTTCGTCGGCAGCACCGACCTCGCGGTCGACCTGGGGCTGCCGGCGGACCCGGCGATGCTCCGGGCCGCGGTGGACCGGGTGGGAGAGGCCGCCCGTACCGCGTCGGTGGCGTTCGGCGGCTGGGCACCGAGCCGTGGCGCCGCGGCGGGCCTGGGTCTCGGTGACGCCGGCTACCTCATGGTCGGTTCGGACCTTCAGTTGTTGGCGGCCGGTCTGCGGGCCGCCGCCGGAGAGGAATGTCAGTGAGCACACACAGCGCGGCACCGTTCAACGCCGTGGTCAACTGGGACGAGTTGCCGGTGACCCAGGTGCGGCCGGGGGTCCGCCGTCGTATCTATACGACGGACGAGGTGATGATCTGCCACCACGAGCTGGAGGTCGGTATGACGCTCAACCCGCACCGGCACGAGGACTTCGACCAGCTGGTCCATATCGCCGAGGGGCGCGCGAACTACTACGTGGACGGTGTCGCGCACGATATGCGCGCGGGATCGTTCCTCCTCGTACCGCGCGGCAGCGAGCACTACGTGGAGCCGACCGAGGCGCCCTGTGTGAACATCGACTTCTTCGTCCCGCCGCGCGCCGACCTGCTTCCCTGACCGACGAACGGCCCACCAGGCCCACCACGGCGGCCCACCAGGCCCACCAGGCCCACCAGTGCACGCGATATCGCCGCGTCCCGGCACAGCCCCGAGGTGCCGGGACGCGGCGGTGGGCCCACCGCCGCCGCGATGGGCCCACCGCCGTTGCCGTCGCGAGCGGGTCAGCGACCGCCCGGTGAGCCGTCGGAGTTGCCCAGCCGCTGCGACAACGCGCGCGCGGTCTCCAACAGGGCTTGCGCCATGGGCGACTTGACGTCGTCGGGCACGGTCGCCGTCGTACCGACGATCGCGAGCGTCCCGCTGATCTCGTCGCCCTCGAAGATCGGCGCCGCGATGGTGCGGACCCCGTTGACCGTGGGGGAGTTGACCGACAGCCCGTGCTCCCGGATGGCGTCGAGCTCCTCGGTCAGCTCGGCCGACCTGCGGACCGCGCGCGGCAGCGACGGGACCTGCTCCGGGGGCAGCAGCGCGAGGAAGACGCGTCCCTGCGCCGAGGACGTGAGGTTCAGACGGGAGCCGACCCGGACGCTGATCCGCACCATATGGTCGGTGTTGTCCACCGAGCGCACCACGGTCGCGGACTCGCCGTCCCAGACCGACAGCACGATCGTCTCGTCGATACGCCGGACCAGTTCCTCCATGTACGGCTCGGCGGCGGCGACGATCGGCAGACCGGCCCGCGCCGCCGCGGCGAGCGTGAGCACCTGGGGGCCGAGGGAGTACAGCGAGGTGCGCTCGTCGTAACGCAGCAGGTTCGCCGCCCGCAGTGCCTTCGTGTAGCGGTGCGCGGTCGCCTTGCTCGCCCCGAGCCGCGCGGTGATCTCGTTGAGGCTCATATGCGGTTTGCCGACCGTGAACGAGCCGAGGATCAGTGCCGCGCGCTGCACCGTCTGGATGGTCGGGGCGGTCCTGTCGGGACCGTCCTGCTCGCCGGTGCCGGGCTGCACCTTCGTGGCCATGGATATCCACGCTCCTGTCCGTGCTCAGTCACATCAGTAAGGACGTCAAATGAAACGCTATCTTATATAGCGCGACGGCAAGGGGGTGCGCGGAGAGGGTCGGGAGGCTCATCCACGGCGCACGACGGCGGTGAACGGGGGCCGGGCGCCCGGAAGTCGATCGTGCGCCCCCCCGTTCACCGCGTCGCCGGTGCGGGGATCACGCGTCGGTGGAGTGTCCCGGGGTGATCGAGCGTGCCGGGTCGAGCATGCTGGCGATGTGGTTGACGGCGAGGGCGGCTTCGCCGAAGCCGATCGAGATGAGGCCGACCCTGCCGTCGTAGTCGGCGATGTCGCCGGCCGCGAACACCCGCTCCCGGCTGGTGCGCATCGTGGGGTCGACGAGGATACGGCGGCGGCGCAGATCGAGCCCCCACCGTTCGACCGGGCCGAGGTCGGCGATGAAGCCGAGCGCGGCCACCACGGCCTGGGCGGGCAGGGTGACCAGCTCGTCGTCGGGGCCGGAGACCACGACCTCCGACAGCGGCCCGTCGCCGGACACCTTGCGGACCTCGTAGGGCGTGAGCACCCGTACCGAGGACGCGCGCACCTGCTCGACGGTGCGTTCATGGGCCCGGAACCGGGTGCGCCGGTGCACCAGGGTCACGGAGGAGGCGATCGGCTCCAGCGACAGCGCCCAGTCCAGCGCCGAGTCCCCGCCGCCGACCACCACGACGTCCTGCCCCGCGAGTTCGCCCAGCCGCGGCACGAAGTACCGCAGCCCCCGGCCCAGATACTCGGAGCCCACCGGGAGTTCGCGCGGGACGAAGTTGCCGATCCCGCCGCAGACGAGCACCGCGCCCGCGGTGATCCGGGTACCGGCGTCGGTGGTGGCGAGGATGCCCCCGCCGGTGTCGTCGAGCTCCGTGACCCCGTGGCCGAGCAGGAGGACGGGGTCCCACCGGCCCGCCTGCTCGGCGAGCCGGTCCACCAGCTCCTGGCCGCGGACGGCGGGGAATCCGGCCACGTCGAAGATCGGCTTCTCGGGGTACAGCGCGGCGATCTGGCCGCCCACCTCGGGCAGGGCGTCGGCGATCGCGACGCTCATCCCGCGAAAGCCCGCGTAGTACGCGCCGTACAGCCCCGTGGGCCCGGCGCCGATGATCAGCAGATCGACGGACACCTCGGCGTCGGCGCCCGTGGTCGCGGGGCCTGTCACGTCCCCACCTCGGGGTGGTCATGGCCGACCCGGCCGACCTTGCGGGCCCCGCCGGGCGATCCGAGCGGCGGGGTCCCGAGGGCGAAGAACTCCGCGTTCACGCGCTCGGCCCCTTGGCTCCCCTCCGGCAGGTCCTCGTGATGGAAGATCGATATCTGCGGGCAGACGGGTTCGCAGCGTCCGCATTCGACGCATTCGTCCGGCTGGATGTAGAGCATCCGGTCGCCCTCGTAGATGCAGTCGACCGGGCACTCCTCCATGCACGACTTGTCCATGACGTCAACGCAGGCCTGAGTGATGACATACGGCACGAGTTTGTTGCCCTTCACACGGTCGCACAGAATGCGAGACGGTGTATTTCAATGCGATACAGGATGATGGCTCCGCCCACCCCTGATGTCAACGGGTCGGGACGGATGTCCGACACCTGACGGATGCCGGTCGGGGGCGGATGCCCGACGCCTGGCGCCGGCCGGTCGGGGCGGATGTCCGACGGCTGACGCCAACCGCTCGGGACGGATGCTTGACACCGCCGATCGGCTGGGAGACGCTGATTCGACATACGAGATGGCGTCTCACGTAGCGTCACTCGGGTCGGGACTTGTGAGAGGCAAACTCGCCATGGGAAGCAATCCCCGGACCGCCCCAGCGCCGATGATCGTCGAGGACTGGGACCAGCTCACCTTCCGGGTCAACCGCGAGGCCTACCGCAGCGCGGAGGTCTTCGCCCGGGAACGCGGCTGGGTGTGGATGCACACCTGGCTCTATCTCGGGCACGAGACCGAGATCCCCAACCCCAACGACTTCAAGGTCCGCACCCTCGGCGGCCGGCCGCTCATCTTCTGCCGGGACAGCGCCGGCGAGGTGCACGCGTTCCTCAACTCGTGTCCGCACCGGGGCACCGTGCTGTGCCGCGAGACCGAGGGCTCCACCCGGCTCTTCCAGTGCTTCTACCACGCCTGGACCTTCCGCAACAACGGTGAGGTCGCCGCGATCCCCGACGCGGGCGCCTACGAGTCGAGCGACGAGTTCCGGGCCTCGATGGGGCTGCGCGGTGTGGCCCGGCTGGAGATCCACGAGGGCTTCGTCTTCGTCTCCTTCGACCCCGACGTCCCACCGCTCCTCGACCACCTCGGCGACGCCGCCGACTACATGACGATGATCGAGCAGCAGCACACCGGCGGCATGACCACACTGCCCGGAACCCAGCTCTACAGCGTGCGCGGCAACTGGAAACTCGCCGTCGAGAACGCGATGGACGGCTACCACTTCGCACCCACGCACAACACGTTCGTCGGCTATCTGCGGGAGAGCGGCTACGCCGTCACCGACGACGACCAGTACGCCTACAACCTCGGCAACGGCCACGGCCTGCTGGTCCTGACCGGGCACGGCGGACGGATCAGCATGATCTGGGAACCGCGCTTCGGCGAGGACGAACGCGTCCGCACCGACGCCCACCGGGCCGAGATGACACAGAGGCTGGGGGAAGAACGCGCACACCATGTGGCCGACGAGAGCCACATCCTGTTCGTCTTCCCGAACCTGCTGCTGTTCGACATAGAGGGCCTGTCCATCCGGCAACTGGAACCGGTGGCGGCCGACCAGACCGATGTACGCGCCTGGCAGCTGGTCCCGCGCACCGAGGACCCGGAGACCCGCGCCCTGCGGATGAAGACGGTCGTCAGCTTCGTCGGCCCGGGCGGACTCGCCACCCCGGACGACATCGAGGCGTACGAAGCGGTCCAGCGCGGCATCCAGGCCACCGCGGGCAACGGCAGACCCGAACTGGACTTCAGCGATATGTCGCGCGGTATGGCCGACGAGGTCAAGGGCGTCCAGGGCCGGTCGATCGACGAAGGCGCGATGCGGGGCTTCTGGCGCCACTGGGTGGAAGCCGTGGGGCTCGACGGCGGCGCCGAGATCAACGGCGAACGTCCCGCGTCCTTCCTGGTGGGGAGGGATCTGCGATGACCACGATCAGCAACAGCGGCACGGTGCGGTGCGCGGGCCGCACCATCACCCGGCCCGAGGTGGAGGACTTCCTCTACGCCGAGGCCGACATCCTCGACCACTGGGACTACGACGGCTGGCTGACGCTCTTCGAGCCCGGCGCCCGCTACGAGATCCCGACCACCGACCACCGGCCCGGCTGGTCGCCGCACGAGACCGGATCGTTCGTCGACGACGACTGGGACCTCCTCCGCGCCCGGGTCAAGCGACTCAAGTCCCGCAAGGCGCACGCCGAGAACCCGCACTCACGCACCCACCGGCTGGTGTCCAACGTGCGGCTGTCCGAGGACACGGCGGACTCCTTCCGGGTGGCGGCCGCCTTCGTGGTGCACCGCGCCCGCGACGGGCACTTCGACGCCTACGTCGGGTGGTACGACCATCTGCTGGTGCCGACCGACGACGGACTCCGGTTCCGTCTGCGCCGCTCCGTCCTCGGCCATGAGTCGCTGGCGGCGGGCGCCCGGCTCAGCTTCATCCTCTAGCCGACGACGGATGGTGACCCGATGATCAGGCACACCCTGTCCTTCCGCTTCGCCGACGACGCCGACCGGGCGGCCCGCGAGTCCGTACTGGACGAACTGCGCACCTTCCCGGACCGCTACCCGGCCATGCGCGGCTTCGTCCTCGGCGAGAACATCAGCACCCGCGACCGGACCTTCACCCACACGATGGCCGTCGACTTCGACGGCCAGGACGACCTGCTCGCCTATCTCGGCAGCGAGTCCCACGAGCGCTTCGTACGGACACGCTGGCGCCCGGTCATCGCCCAGCAGGCCATCACCTCGTTCGAGTTCACCGAGCGTGCGCCGCTCCTGGAAGGAAGGAACCCGCCGGTGAGCACCCGCCCGCACGGCCCGTACGGCATGGAGTACGCCCGGATCGAGGTCCCGGACATGCAGGAAACCATCGACTTCCTCCAGTACCACGTCGGACTCCAACTGGAGCAGCGCACCGACGAGTACGCCTATCTGCGCGCCGACATCGAGCACCACGCGATCGAGCTGATCCACTCGCCCGCCCGCACCGACGGATGGACGACCGCCGTCGGCTTCAGCGTGGCGAGCGAGGAGATCCTTGAGCAGCTGCACAAGAACGTCCTCGACGCCGGCCTCGAAGTCCTCGAACTCCAGGAACGGCAGCGGGCGCTCTGCGACAACGGCTTCGCGGTGAAGGACCCCAACGGCCTCGTCGTCGAGCTCTTCACCGAGTTCCAGGAGTACGCCGAGCCCCCGCACATCGAGATACGGCCGCTCGACCTGGTGCACCCCTTCATCGCCACCGCGAAGTTCGAGGAGACCCTGGACTTCTACCAGCACGTCCTGAGGTTCCTGCCCTCGGACCACGTCGTCGGCTCGACCACGTTCCTGCGCTGCGAGGACCGCTACCACCACAGCCTCGCCGTGCAGAAGAACACGGAGCACTACGTCGCGCACCTGTGCTTCGCGATGAAGAGCCTCGACCACGTCATGCGGATGCGCGCCCGCGCACTGTACAAGGGCGCACCGATCGCCTCCGACATCGTCAACCACTCGGCGTCGACGTCGATCGCGTTCTACATGCACGACACGCGCTTCGGCCCCCGCTACGAACTCTGCGACGACCACCGAGTGTTCACCCCCGAGGAGCACGAGACGCACCGCCCCCGCAGGATGCCGGCCGACCCGCGCAACATCGACGTATGGCGTCCGGCCTCCGACGACTGGGGACGCTTTTGAGACAACCGCTGCTCGACGTCCTGCGGCTGCTCGACACGACCCCCGCCCCCCGGGGCGAGGAGCGGACGGCCGCCCACCGGTTGCGCGGCTGGTGCGCGGACCGCTGGCCGCACATCGAATGGCGGGTACTGGAGCACGGCCCCGCGGGCGGCAGCCTGGCCGCCACGCACGGGGCCGGGCCCCTGCTCTACTCCCACCTCGACACCTCGCTGGACGAGGACGGCGCGGGCATCCGGCTCGTCACCGGCGACACCGCGCCGGTCGGCCCGCTCCGTGTCACCGGCGACATGCTCACCGGCTTCGGCCTCGGGGTCGCCCGGGCACCGGCCGCCGCCGCGCTGGTCGCCTTCGCCGAGGCGGGCGCCGGGCGGCTCCTGCTCGCCGGCTCCGGGACACACCGCCGCGCCGGCGGGATCACCGGCCTGGAGTCCTACGCCGGAACCTACCCGCTGCCGCGCTCCGCGATCGTGGCCAAGTGCGGCCCGCCCACGCTGCTGTGGCACGAGCCGGGCGCGTTCTACCTGACCGTCCGGGTGACCGGCCGCTCCGGGGCGGCGATGGCGGCGGAGTCGGCCGCGCCGCCCGGCGGAGTGGTCGCCTCCGCCGGCGTCGTACTGGACGAGCTGTCCCGCTGGCGCACGGCGTACCTGGCCGCCGACCCACGGGCCGGACAGACCGGTCGGGCCTGCGGCGTCGGCGCGATCAGCGGCGGCTGGCCGGACAAGCCGGACCTGCTGCCTGCGCAACTCCGCGTCGACCTGTACGTCGTCGCCGGTGATCCGGTGGAGCCGAAGGCGTTGGCGGCCGAACTGGCCGACCGGTTGCGGGCGCGCTGCGCGAGGTCGGCGCTGCGCAACTGCGCGGTCGACGTCGAGGCCGAGCCGCTGGCGACGGCCGCGGCCACACCGGTCGACGCCCCGGTGGTGACGGCCGCCCGCGCGGCCTGGCACGACGAGTTCGGCGCGCAGCCGCCACCGGTCACCGGCTGGACCGGATCGACCGACGGAGTGGTACTGCGCGCCCTCGGCGTCGAGACCGTGCGCCTCGGCCCGCGGGCGCAACCGGCCGCCGACGACCCGCGTCGCGATGAACTGTCGCTGACCCGGTTGACCGCCTACGCGCGCGTCTACCGAAGGCTGTTGAGGGACCTGCCCACGTAGCCGGGAGCACCCCGGTGGTCACCAGAAAGACATTCGGGCCGCCTGCCCCTCGCGGGCACCGTACGGACGCACGACCGGCCGGCCCTCACCGAATTTCCTATCGATTCCCGGCGTGCGCCGGAGCTTTCCCACCGAGCGTACTTCCCTTTCACCGCTGTCACGGACCCGTACGAATGAAAGGAGCCGCTCCCCTCTGTCGGGCGGATGTCTGTCCCGGTGTCATGGAGAGCCAGCGGAAATCCCCCACAACAGGGAGCGGTGGAATCATGCGTGGAATTCGTAGCAGGGCAGGCGGGTTCGCGGTCCTCGCGGTGATCGTGGTCGGCGGTACGGGAGTCGCCGTGGCCATCCAGCCGGAGAGCCAGGTCAGCGGTACCGGTACACAGCAGGAAGCCGAGCCCCGGGTGGATTACACCGGCGTCATCAAGGGCCCGAACAACGCGAATGTCCGCAAGGTGAAGGACGAGAGCCAGAACAACCAGCTCTGGGGCCTGGTCTACAACACGGAGACGGTCCGCCTGGCGTGCAAGGGCGTCGGCGCTGGAACCACTTGGTACCAGCTCGCGGGTCAGCCGAACAGATGGATCGTCGACTACAAGCTCGAAAAGCTGACCCCCGGAATCCCCAACTGTCCCTGACCTTTCCCGGAGACACCGACGAAGCACCGGCGCTCCGCACGGTGACCCGTCCGGCGCGCACTCTCCCCGGACCCGGCCAGGTGGTCGGCCGTCACCCGGCCCGCACATGCCCCGGACTTGGCTCGCACCAGGCCAGATGCTCGGCCGCCGGGTCGTCCGGTCCGATTCTCTCGCCGGTACGGGGCGACGGCCCGGCTCCGGTGCCCAACTCGGACGATTCCCCGATGCGCGGTACGCGGATGGCGTGGCACGGTAACGTCCCCCCGGACCTGGGAACGGCCGCGGAGGGGACGTGTACCTGATGTCGCACAGCAACACCGTCGGCGGGCGCGAGCCCCGCGGCCTGATTCTCGACTTCGCCGGTGTGCTGACCGCCAGACCCCGCACCGTTCTGCGCGCGTGGTGCGTGTCCGAAGGGCTGGCGTCGGGCGCGTGGGGCGATGCACTCGGCGCCCACCCGATGGGACGGCGGCTCTACGCGGCCCTGGAGATCGGGGAGATCGGGCAGGCCGAGTGGAACGAGCGCACAGCGCCGCTGCTCGGTGGACACATCGATCCGGTGAACCTGATGGGCCGAGCATGGGCCGAAGTGCCACCGGCCCGCCGGATGATCGCACTCGCGCACGCCGCGCGGGCCGCGGGACACCGCCTCGCCCTCCTGTCCAACAGCTTCGGTCTCGACCCGTTCAATCCGTACGAGCATGTCGGCGTCTGGGATCTGTTCGACGTGCACGTCGTGTCCGAACTGGTGGGCATGGCCAAGCCTGATCCGGCGATCTACCAACTCACCCTGGAACGGCTCGGGTTGCCCGCCGAGCGATGCGTCTTCGTGGACGATCACGCGGTGAACCTCCCCCCAGCGGCCGAACTGGGAATCACCACCGTTCATATGACGCACGAGTCCGCCGCCGTGGCCGAACTGGAAACACTCCTCGGCGTCACGGCCCTCCCGACGGGGTGAGCCCTCATCCCGCGCCGCCCTCGGGGCTTGTCCGCGCATCGCGCCCTTCCGACCGCGACGGTGAGTCCGGGGCGGCTGCCCATGACCGTGCATCGACTGCCGCAGGCGCTGTTCCATGAGGTTCCAGGGGAACCCGTGGGCCCTTCACCTGTGCCCAGCGGGCGCTGACTCGGACCGGCGTGCACGGCGCACTCGGAGCGCCATCGCACTACCCGTTCGTGCTCCGCGCGCCCTACCGACGGCCACGGGCCCCGGTGATGATGAGCTGTCCGCAAGTGATCCAGCGACTCCGCACACCTGCCCTCGGCCAGGTGGACACGCGGTGGAAGGATTCCCCCTTGTTGCTTCTCATCTCGCCGGACAGCGTCGAAGAGGCCCTCGACTGTGCGAAGGCGGCGGAGCACCTCGACATCGTCGATGTCAAAAGGCCCGACGAGGGCTCGCTCGGCGCGAACTTCCCGTGGGTCATCCGAGCGATCCGTGACGCGGTCCCCGCGGACAAGCCGCTGTCCGCCACCGTGGGGGACGTGCCGTTCAAGCCCGGCACGGTGGCACAGGCGGCGCTCGGCGCGGCGGTCTCCGGAGCCACGTACATCAAGGTCGGCCTCTACGGATGCACGACACCCGACCAGGGCGTCGAGGTCATGCGAGGGGTCGTCCGGGCGGTGAAGGACTACCGGCCCGACGCGTTCGTCGTCGCCTCGGGCTACGCCGACGCCCACCGGATCGGCTGCGTCAATCCGCTCGCCCTGCCCGACATCGCGCTGCGCTCCGGCTCCGACGCGGCCATGCTCGACACGGCGGTCAAGGACGGCACCCGGCTGTTCGACCACCTTCCGCCGGACATCTGCGAGGAGTTCGTCCGACGGGCCCATGAGGCCGATCTGCTCGCCGCCCTCGCGGGCAGCGTGCAGGCGCGGGACCTCGCCGAGCTGACCCGTATCGGCACGGACATCGTGGGGGTGCGCGGGGCGGTCTGCGAGGGCGGCGACCGCACCACCGGAAGGATCCAGCCGCACCTGGTGGCCGCCTTCCGGGCGGAGATGGACCGGCACGCCCAGGAGCACGCTGCCGCCGTCACCGCCGCGGGCTGACCGCCGGCATGGCGGCACACCGGCCCCGTCGCACTCCCCAGGCCTCCGGCCGACGCTTCGCCGTCCTCGACCCGGCGACGGGCGAGCCCTTCGACGAGGCTCCCGACCAGCGCCCGGAGGAGTTGGACGCCGTCGTCGCCAGGGCGCAGGAGGCCTGGCGCGGCTGGCGGACCGACCCCGTAGCCCGCTCCACCGCGCTGCTCGCGGCAGCCGACGCGGTGGAGGCGGCCGGGCCCGACATCGCTCCGCTGCTCACCCGCGAACAGGGCAAACCCCTGGCCGAGTCGAACGCGGAGATCGACCGGACCGCGGCCCGGCTGCGCTACTTCGCCGGGCTCCACCCCAGGCCCCAGCCCCTCACGGACGGACGGCCGGTACGCAGCGAGATCCGCTGGCGGTCGCTCGGCCCCGTCGCCGCCATCGTCCCGTGGAACTTCCCGCTCCAGCTCGCGTCGGCGAAGTTCGCGCCCGCGCTCGCCGCGGGCAACACGATGGTGCTCAAGCCCTCCCCCTTCACCCCCCTCGCCACCCGGCTGCTGGCCTCCGTCATCTCCACCGCCCTCCCCGAGGACGTGCTGACGGTCGTCACCGGTCATGAACCCCTCGGCGCCCGGCTGGCCTCCCATCCGGGCATCCGCCATGTGACCTTCACCGGCTCCGCTCCCACCGGGCGGGCCGTCGCGGCGGGCGCGGCGGCCTCGCTCGCCCGGGTCACCCTGGAGCTGGGCGGCAACGACGCGGCCGTCCTGCTGGAGGACGTGGAGGTGGAGCGGATCGCGGACCGGCTGTTCTGGGCGGCGTTCCGCAACTGCGGGCAGGTCTGCATGGCGGTCAAGCGCGTCTACGCCCCGGCCCGGCTCTACTCCGATGTCGTCGAAGCGCTCGCGCAGCGCGCGAAGGACACCGTCGTCGGACCCGGGCTCGACCCGGGCACCCAGCTGGGCCCGGTCAGCAACGCGCCCCAACTGGCACGGGTCGAAAGCCGTACCGCCCAGGCCCTGGCGGCCGGAGCCCGCGCCGTCGCCGGGGGCCACCGGCTGGACCGGCCCGGCTACTTCCACGCACCGACCATCCTGGCCGATGTCCCGCCCGACAGCCCGGTGGTGACGGAGGAGCAGTTCGGCCCGGTCCTGCCGGTACTGCCGTACGGGAACCTCGACGAAGCCGTCGAAGCGGCCAACGGCACCGGCTTCGGGCTGGGCGGCTCGGTATGGGGGACCGACACCGATCTGGCCGAAGCGGTGGCCGGCCGGCTGGACTGCGGGACGGCGTGGATCAACCACCACGCCGAACTGTCCCTCGCCCAGCCCTTCGCGGGCGTCAAGGAGAGCGGTGTCGGTGTCGCGGGCGGGCCCTGGGGGCTCTACGGCAACCTCAGACCGTTCGTCGTGCACCGTCCGGAGGAAGCGTGACGACGAGGTTCGGCGCGGCGGTGCTGCGCTCGCCCGACAGCCCGTTCACCGTCGAGGAGGTGATTCTCGGCGCGGGCCCCGCCGACGATGAGATCCTGGTCAGGATCGCGGGCAGCGGGATGTGCCGGACCGACCTCGCGGTCCGGCGTTCGGCGGGCCGCTCACCGCTGCCGGCGGTGCTCGGCCATGAAGGGGCCGGGGTGGTGGTGGAGACGGGCGGTCCGCGCACCGGACTCGGCGTGGGCGACCACGTCGTGCTGAGCTTCGACTCCTGTGGACACTGCCGCAGTTGCCTGAATGCCGCCCCCGCCTACTGCGACTCCTTCGCCTCGCTCAACCTCTTCGGAGGGCGCGCGGAGAACGCCGCCCGGTTCACCGACGCGGCCGGAGGCGAACTGGCGCCCCGGTGGTTCGGCCAGTCGTCGTTCGCCGAGTACGCGGTGGTCCCGGCGCGCAACGCCGTCCGGGTCGACCCCGCGCTGCCCGTCGAACTGCTCGGACCGCTCGGCTGCGGCTTCCTCACCGGCGCCGGAGCGGTCCTCCATTCCTTCGGGGCCGGGCCCGGCGACACCGTCGCGGTCCTCGGCGCGGGAGCCGTGGGCCTGGCCGCGGTGATGGCGGCCACCGCCTCCGGAGCGGTGACCGTGGCCGTCGACCGGCACCCCGAACGGCTCGCCCTCGCCGAGCGGTTCGGCGCGATTCCCCTGCACGCCTCGTCGGCCGACCTGCCCGGCAGCATCCGGAGACTCACCGACGGCGGCGCGCGGTACGCGCTGGACACCACGGCCAGTGCCCAGCTGATCAACGACGCCCTGCGGGCCCTGCGCCCGACCGGTCATCTCGGTCTGGTGGCACGGCTGCACACCGCGCTGCCGCTCGAACCGGGCACGCTGGACCGGGGCAGGCGGATCTCCCATATCTGCGAGGGGGACGCGGTACCGGGACTGCTGATCCCACGGCTGATCGGGCTGTGGCAGGCCGGGCGCTTCCCCTTCGACGAGCTGATCCGTACCTACCCGCTCGCCGACATCAACGAGGCCGAACGCGACTGCGAGTCGGGCCGCGTGGTCAAACCCGTCCTGCTGCCGTAGGGGAGAAGCCGAGGGGCGGGACGCCCGCGACACAGGCACCACGCGTCCCCGGACGATCCCGCACCCGCGTTCCACCGATCCACCCCTCATAGGCGCGCCGTACGCGCCCTACGCGCTCCTCGCTGTTCATGACCCAACTCGCCCAAGGGAGAACACGTGGTCGGCACAACGTCCCGGAACACCGAAGTGGAAGGCGTGGAAGGCGGCGTCGGACTGACCGCCCTCCTGGTCGCCGCGGCACGGGCGATCGAGACCCACCGCCATGACGCCCTGGCGCGCGACGTCTTCGCCGAGCACTTCGTGCGCGCCGCACCCGCCTGCGCCGAGTGGCCCGTCCACCCGGGGACGGTCGAGGGCGGTGACGCCAATCCGCTGTGGGGGCGCTTCGCACGCTATTTCGGGCTGCGGACCAGGGTCCTGGACGACTTCCTCCTCCGGTCGGCGCACACCGGAGGCGTCCGCCAAGTGGTCCTGCTCGGCGCCGGGTTGGACGCACGGGCGTTCCGGCTCGACTGGCCTCCCGGCTGTGTGGTCCACGAGATCGACAGGGAAGGGGTGCTGGCGTTCAAGCACAAGGTGCTCGACGGACTGTCGGCCACCCCGAAGGCGACGCGCGTACCCGTCGCCGTCGATCTGCGCGCCGACTGGGTCACGGCACTGGCCGCCGCGGGCTTCGACCCCGCCGCACCGAGCGTCTGGCTGGCGGAAGGACTGCTCTTCTATCTGCCTCCCGCCGCCGAGACGTATCTCATCGACACGGTGCACCGGTTGAGCGCGCAAGGCAGCGCCCTGGCGTTCGAGGTCAAGCTCGAAAAGGACCTGCTCGTGTACCGCGACAGCCCGCTCTACACCTCGACGGCCCAGCAGATCGGCATCGACCTGCTCAGCCTGTTCGCCCGGGAACCGCGCCCCGACTCCGCCGGTGACCTGGTGGCCAAGGGCTGGTCCACCTCGGTCCACACCCCCTTCGAGTTCACCCACCGCCACGGACGCGGCCCGCTGCCCGAGGAGAACGACGCGCTGGCGGGCAACCGCTGGGTGTTCGCGGACAAGCCCCGCCGCTGACGCCGCCGCCCCGTGCCCCGCACGACTCCTGTCGGCACCGGTGGCACGTCGCGGTGACCAGCGGAATCCGGCCGCCCCTACCCGTGCTGTACGCCCTGCTGTACGGTCGGGACATGGCGTCGAAACCAGTGACGATCCGGGTGCCCGAGGAACTCCACGCGCGGCTCCAGCAGCGCGCAGAGGCCGAGGGCACCACGGTGACCGCGCTCATCACCGAGGCCGCGGCCAACGCGGTGCGCGATCCCCGTCTCGAAGGTGCCGCCGAGGTGTTCCGCGCGTTCGTCGCGGACAACGCCGACGCGTTCGACGCGGCCTTCCCCGACGACGACCCGGACGATCCCGACGGGCTGGACGCCTCGCGTCCGGCCGCCTGACCGTGGAGTTCTCCGTCGACATCCGCTGGCTGCTGGAGCGCCAGGCGGAAGTGATGCCCAAGGCGCCGGTCATCCACGACTTCAGCTGTCTGGTGGCGGCGGTCGGCCGCCACCGCGTCAACACCCCGAAGGTCGGTGCCGTCGTCGACAACGCGTGGCGCGCCGCCGCCCTGATGCACTGCGTCATCCGGCTGCGTCCGCTCCCGGCCCGCAACGCCCTGTTCGGCGCGGGCGTCGTCGTCGCGTACATGAACGCCGCGGGTGAGGGCATCGACGCGCCGTACGGCGCGCTGATCGACCTCGCCCGCGACATCGACGCCGGGCGCAGCGACGCGTACGGCGCCGCCGACCGTATCCGTTCCTGGCGGATCTGACCGCCTGCCGCGAACCACTGGAGAGGGAGTCCGTCATGGCCGACGCAGAGGTGCCCGAGGACCCGGCAGCGCTCGTCCGGGCACGGTACGCGCTCTATGTGGAGACGCTCCGGGCCCGGATGCCCCCGGCGCAGTTCGGACTGCTGATGGAGGTCATCCGTGAGTACGTGAAGGCCGGTGGCGGCCGGTTCCAGCTCGATCTGGAACCGGAGGAGAAGGAGTTGTTCACCGAGGAGGTCCAGCACGAACTGCTCAACCTCCTCGGCCTGATCGGCGCGATGGAGCCCGGCCACGAGGACCGTGCCGACCGTGTCGTCGCGCGTCTCGGTGACGGCGAGCACGTCAAGGACGCGATGTCGCTGGTGCCCCCGGAGGTCGCCGACGACCCGGAGAAACTGCGCGCGATGCGGGACAAGCTCGACACCCAGCAGCATCAGCGGAAGCAGGACGAGGAGACGGTGGAGGGCATCGCCCGCGCGAGCGGCATGTCCGACGGCTGACCCTGTCCGGGGCCGAACCAGCCCCTGACCCTGTCCGGGGCCCAACCGGCCGCCCTTTCGTGGTGGCGGCCCCGGTCACCTCCGCCCCCGGCGTCGCGGAGCGGGCCGGTACGACCACCGTCCGACCCGGAAGTGTGGACCGTGCTCCGACGACGCCGTACGCGCGGCGGCGGCATCGTTCCCCCATGACCGCAACGACCGCGTCCACCGCCGTTTCGCAACCCGCCCTGCCGGGCCGCTGGGTGGGTGGTGCCTCCCTTGTCATCGGCCCTCCGCTGCTGCTCGCCGGGGTACTGCTCCGGCTGCGCCTCGACTTCTTCTTCCCCGCGCAACTGAGCGCGTACGAGCGCCATCCGGACCTCATGACGGCCTCGTACGGGCTTGCCGCCGCCGGGTGGGTGCTGCTCTGGCCGGGGGTGGTGCTCCTCGCCGCCAGGATCGGTGACACCCATCGGGAACTGGCCGTATGGGGCGGCACCTTGACGGTTCTCGGCCTGTTCGCCCGGGTGTTCCACACCGGTGTGGAACACCTCGGCTTCCAACTGGTGGCCGTACGGGGCGCGGCGTCCGCCACGCTGGCGGTGAGCGAGACCTATGGCGCGTTCCATGTCTTCAGCGCGCTGAACGCCGCCATCATGGGCGGCTGGGTCCTGCTGGCCGTCGGCGCTTACCGCTCCGGGGTGTTCGGACCATGGCGCGCGACGGCTCTGGGCCTGACAGCGGTGATGCCGCTGGGGGTGCTGAAGGGGACGACCCCTTGGTCGGTCGCCGCCGCGGCGGGACTGTGCGTCGCGCTGCTCCCGCTCGGTGCCGCCGTGTTGCGTGCCGGACCGGTCCCGCGAACGGCCACGGTCATCGGACGGCTTCTCCTGGTGGGCGCCGCGGGTACCGCGATGTTCCTCTTCGGACGTGCCGGATGAGCGGCCACCGGTATCGTCATGCGATGGACAAGGCCCGCCGGCGCCTGACAACGGGCCCGCATCTGCTGGCACTCGACGTGTGTGCGGCGGCCGTCGTGACAGCTGTGTACATGGCACTGGCCGACCAGGACGGCTCCGACGGCCTGCCCGGGTTCTCCGGCCCCTGGTGGCTGGGCCTGCTGGTGGCCGTCTGGGTGGGAGCGCCGCTGGCCGTCCGGCGGCTGTGGCCCCTGCCCGTCCTGGCCGTGGTCCTGAGCGCGTCGTCGGCGGCGACACTCCTCGACATCACCCGTGACCCGTACGTCTCCACGGCGTTGGCCGTCTATGTCGTGGCGCTCGGTGAGCCGGTCCGCCGGGCGTCGGTGGCGCTGGCCGTGACCCTGGTGGTCGCGGCGGCCGTGGTGATCACGGGCGAGGCGGCCGTGACACCGTCCGGTCCCTGGCCGGAAGCCGTCGCGACCGCGCTGTTCGTCTGGCTGCTCGTCGGGGCGGCGTGGTCGGCGGGACGCCTCGTGCGGGAACGCAGAGCCCGGGCGGCCCGTACGGTCCGGCGGCTGGCGGACGAGGCGCTGGCCGGGGAACGCCTGCGTATCGCGAGAGAGTTGCACGACATCGTCTCGCACAGCCTGAGCGTGATCGTCGTGAAGGCGTCGGTCGCCGATCATGTGGCCGGGGAACGCCCCGAGGAGACGCGCGACGCCATTCGGACGATCGAGCGGACCGGCCGGGAGGCGCTCACCGAGATGCGGCGTGCGCTGGGGATGCTGCGCGGTGAATCCGTCGGCCGGCGCACCGGGGAGCCCGGCCCGGCGCGGACGGCTCCCCCTCCCGGGCTGGACGACCTGCCCGCCCTCGTCCGGCGTACGGAGCAGGCGGGCGTCCGTACCGACCTCCGCACCCGGACCGCCCTGGGCCTGCCCGCCGGGACGGCGCTGGCCGTGTACCGGATCGTGCAGGAGGCGCTGACCAATGTGGTCAAGCACGCGGGCGACGGAGCAAGCTGCCGGGTGACGGTCACGGTCGGCTCGCGAGGGGATGTGTGTGTCGAGGTGGTGGACGACGGAGCGGGGAAGGCGACGGTGTCCGGGAGAGCGGAGCCGGGCGGCGGTCACGGACTCGTGGGGATGCGTGAACGCGTGACGATGTACGGGGGCACGCTGGCCGCCGGACCGAGGCCCGGCGGCGGATTCGCGGTGTCGGCCCGTCTCCCGCCCGGACCGGCGCACGGGCCGGTCGCCGGCCGGAAGGAGAAGGCCGTATGAGCGGATCGGTCCGGGTCCTCGTCGCCGACGACGAGCCACTGCTCCGCGGCAGCTTCCGGGTACTCGTCGACACCGCCCCCGGACTGACCGCGGTGGGTGAGGCGAGCGACGGCGCCGAGGCCGTCGAGCACACACGGCTGCTGCGCCCGGACGTGGTGCTGATGGACATCCGGATGCCCGGTACGGACGGCATCGAGGCGACACGGGCGATAGTGGACTCGCCCGCGACGGCCGGGACACGCGTCCTCATCCTCACCACCTTCGACCTCGACGAGTACGTGTACGGCGCGTTGCGGGCGGGGGCGGCCGGGTTCCTCCTCAAGGACACCTCGCCCGGGGTCCTGCTGGCGGGCATCCGCACGGTCGCCGCCGGTGAATCCCTGCTCGCCCCCTCGGTGACCCGACGTCTGATCGCCGAGTTCGCCCGGCTCCCGCATACGCACCGGGCGCCGGACACCTCGCTGGACGGGCTGACGGAACGTGAGCGCGAGGTCCTGGTGCTCGTGGCACGCGGCCTCTCCAACGCCGACATCTGCGAGTACCTTCACCTGAGCAACGGCACCGTCAAGACGTACATCGGCCGACTGCTGAGCAAGCTGCGGGCCCGGGACCGCGCGCAGTTGGTGATCAGCGCTTATGAGTCAGGGCTCGTGAGCGCCGCTCATCGGACCGGTGCCTGAACAGGACCCGGACCGTCACGGTGACGGGTGGCCCCCGAGCTCCGGCCCGATCCACCCCGGGAGGCACGGGGGGCACTTGCGGGATTCCGGCTGATCCGACAGCCTTCCGCCAGGGCGCTCGCTTGGCATGCACCTGATTGTTTGTGCACTCCCGTAGAGGAGGACCCCCATGTCACCGACCCACATCCCCCGCCGCGGAATCACCGTGTCGCTGTGCACGGCCGTGGTCGCGGCACTCGCGCTCGGCGCGTTACCCGCCACGGCCGATACCGTCACCCGTACCGCCACCGCTACCGGTACCGCCGTCAATGGCACCTTCGCGCAGGGCGTCATCCAGAACGCCGGTGCGCCGGGCGCCATCGAGGGCAGCTATGTCGTCACACTCCATCCGTCCGCGGCGGACGCCGGTTCGAAGGCCGGCCGACGGCTGGCCGCCGCGTACGGCGCGACGATCGACAGGACGTACGGTGCCGCGCTGAACGGCTACGCCGTCCGGCTCCCGGAATCGCGGGCGAAGAAGTTCGCCGCCGACCCGGCCGTTGCGTCCGTCGCGCAGAACCACCTGGTCAAGGCGTCCGCCACCCAGTTCGACCCGCCGTCCTGGGGGCTGGACCGGATCGACCAGCGCACCCTGCCGCTCGACCAGCGCTACACCTACCCCGACAGCGCCGGCCAGGGGGTGACCGCGTACGTCATCGACACCGGTGTCCGGACCACCCACGGCGACTTCGGCGGCCGGGCCGCCCACGGCTACGACGCGATCGACAACGACAGCGTCGCCCAGGACGGCAACGGCCACGGTACCCATGTCGCGGGGATCGTCGCCGGTACGCGGTACGGCGTCGCCAAGAAGGCGCGGGTCGTCGGGGTACGGGTGCTGAACGACGCGGGATCGGGCACCATCGCGCAGGTCATCGCCGGTATCGACTGGGTGACGGCGAACGCCGTCAGGCCCGCCGTCGCCAATCTCAGCCTCGGTGGCGGGGCCAACAGCGCCCTCGACACGGCCGTGCGCAACTCCATCGCGTCCGGCATCACCTACACCGTCGCGGCGGGCGGCTCGGCGGCCGACGCGTCGGGATTCTCCCCCGCCCGGGTGGCCGAGGCCATTACCGTCGGCGCGGCGACCATCACCGACGCGCGCGCCGGTTCCTCCAACTACGGCCGCGCCGTGGACCTCTTCGCCCCGGGTGTGTCGATCACCTCGCTCTGGAACACCGGCGACCAGGCCACGGCGACCCTCTCCGGCACATCGATGGCGGCTCCCCACGCCGCGGGCGTCGCGGCGCTGCATCTCGCGGACAGCCCCGGCGCATCACCGGCACAGGTGGCCGCCACCCTGATCGCCACCGCCACCCCCGGCGGGGTGGGCAACCCGGGCCCCGGCTCCCCGAACCGGCTGCTGTACATCGGCCCCTGACCTGTACCGACCTGACCCGTACCGACCCGACCCGTACCGACCCGACCTGACCCGGCGGGGGTCACGGACGGTGGCCGCGAGGCGGTCGGCCGTCCGTCCGTGGCCCCCGTCGCCGGTGACGCCCCGGCCGGTTCTCCCGCGCCCCCGATCCGTACGTGCCCCCGAACAGGTACGCGTCCCCTGACCCGTACGTGCCTCCTGACCCGTACGCGCCTCCTAATCCGTACGTGCCCCCTGATCCGTACCGGTTCGCTGATCCGTACCGGCGGCCCGCTCCGTACCGGTCGCCCCCTGTCCCGGCACGGCGGCCCGCTCCGTCCCGTCCGTGGGCACGGTCCAGAGGTGTTCGATCGTGGTGAGCACCAGACGGCAGACGGTGTCCGGGTCGGCGGCGGCCAGGGGCTCGCGGGCGGCGACGGTCCGCATCAGGCCGATGCCGAGGAGCCAGGCCATGGCCAGATCCGCGCGCAGCGCGCCGTCCTCGGCCCCGGAGAGCGTGGCCAGGGCCTTCTGGTACTCCTCACCCAGCTCCCGAAGTGTCCCGGCCGCCTCGTCGCCCCGCCCGATGGAGCGGAGATAGACCTCCAGCGAGCGGTCGGCCGTTCCGTCGGCGCTGCGGGTCAGCAGCGAGCGCAGCGAGGTCTCGAAGAGCTCCTCGGCCGGTGTCTCCCGCAGTTGTTCCAGGCCGCCCCGGGCGACGACCTCCGTGAGCAGGCCCTGTTTCGACCCGAAGTACCGGAACAGCAGGGCCTGGTTGGCCCCGGCCCGCTCGGCGATGTCGCGGACCGTCGCCCCCTCGTACCCCCGCTCGGCGAACAGGTCCCGGGCCGCTTCGAGCAGCCGGAGACGGGTGGCCGCGGCATCCCGTCGGCGCTCGCCGGACGGCGGGCCGGGGGCCTTCTCCACGCGGGGCTCCTCTCGGACGGCCCGTCAGGATAACGGCTGTAACGCGTCGTTGACCGCTCCGGAGGCCGGTCCTACCGTTGTAAGCGGCTGCTTACAACTGGGAGGCCCCTCGTGGCGACAGCTGACCTCACCCCCCTCGTCTACCCCTTCAACACCTCCGGCGGACTCCAGCTCGCCGAGGAGTACGAGCGCGTCCGCGACCAGCCGGGACTGTTACGCGTGCGGATGCCGTACGGCGAACCCGCCTGGCTCGTCACCCGCTACGCCGACGCCCGGCTCGTCCTGGGCGACCAGCGCTTCAGCCGGGCCGCGGCCGCCGCGCGCGACGAGCCGCGGCAGTCGGAGGGCCGGGCGGACGGCGGCATCCTCAGCATGGACCCGCCCGACCACACCCGGCTGCGCTCCCTGGTGGCCGGGGCGTTCACCGCCCGCCGGGCCGAGAAGCTCCGGCCCCAGGTCCGGGAGCTCACCGCGAGCCTCCTCGACGATCTGGAGGCGGCCGGACCGCCCGCCGACCTGGTGGACCGCTTCGCACTGCCGCTGCCGGTCGCGGTGATCTGCCGACTGCTCGGCGTGCCCACGCAGGACCGTCCGCGCTTCCGGGTCTGGAGCGACGCCGCGCTCTCCACCAGCTCCCTCACCGCCGCCGAGTTCAAGGCCAACCGCGAGGAACTGCGCGCGTACATGGCCGGGTTGATCGAGCTGCACCGCCAGGAGCCGCGGGACGACCTGATGACCACGCTCATCGAGGCGCGGGACGGCGGCGACCGGCTCTCCGAGGTGGAACTGATCGATCTGTGCGTGGCCGTCCTGGTCGCGGGGCACGAGACCACCGCGTCCCAGATCCCCAACTTCGTCCTCACCCTGCTGGACCACCCGGACCAGCTCGCCCGGCTGCGGGCCCGTCCCGAACTCGTCCCGGACGCCGTGGAGGAACTGCTGCGCTTCGTACCCCTGGGCAGCGGCGCCGCCGCGCCCCGGTACGCCACCGAGGACATCGAGGTCGGCGGCACCCTGGTCAGGGCCGGCACCCCCGTCCTGGTCGCCGCGGGCGCCGCCAACCGCGACGCGCTCCGGTTCACCGCCCCGGGTGTCCTCGACATCGCCCGCGCGGGCAACCAGCACCTCGGGTTCGGCCACGGGGTCCACCACTGCCTGGGCGCCTCCCTGGCGCGGATGGAGCTCCAGGAGGCGCTGGGAGCGCTCCTCGCCCGCTTCCCCGGGCTGCGCCTGGCCGGTGACGTGACCTGGAAGTCCGAGATGCTGGTGCGCGGCCCGCGCGTCATGCCGGTCGCCTGGTGACCGGCCGGGAGTGGGACACCCGTGTCGATCCGCGGCTCTGTCTGGCGTCGGGCATGTGCGCCGGGATCGCCCCCGAGGTGTTCACCCTGGACGGCGAGCACGCCCGGGTGCGGGAGGACCGGATAGAGCCGGACGACCGGGTCCTGGCAGCCGCCGAAGTCTGCCCGGCCCGGGCCATCACGGTCCTCGACCGGAACACGGTGATCGGTCCGAGCCGCGACTGACGCCGACGGCGACCCCGACGCCGATACCGACTGCCGGGTGCCGCCGACCCCCGTGACGCCGCCGACCACGTGACCGTGCCGACCGCCACCCACCTGACGCCGGTCCCGGCGCTGCGCGGCCGACCATCGGGGTCAGGAGTCAGGGGGGCAGGGGCCGGGGGCGGCCCGGGGGGTCAATGGCGGTGCGGGGGCTCCGTGGGGGAGTCAGGGGTGTCCCAGGAGCCGGAGCGGGGCTGCGGGCCACGCGGCGGCTTCGGCTTGCGGGCGGTGCGCCGACTGCCGATCCAGAACGCCGCGAGCAGCGCGCCGACGATGATGACGCCGATGATGATCAGCAGCGGCGAACCGGAACCCCCGGCGGCCAGGACAAAGAAGGACGGGACATGTTCGCTCATATGGAGCGTGTACCTCGGCAGAGGCGAACCATGTCCACGGCACTCCAACAAATCGGGACAGCTCCCGCCCCACCCGGCACGGGAGCGGCGGTCCCCCCGAGAGCGGCGGTGCCGATCCGGCAACGGCAGCCCCGGGATTACGCGCCACCGGGGCGGTGTGTTCGGGCCAAAGGCGGAGGAAGCGGCTCCGTCAGGTGTGCATGACCGCGGCCCGGGAAGGCGCAGCATCACACCTCCGCATCTCCGCCCGAAGGGAGCTCGGCCGCGATGACGACCGTCAGAACCGCCCCGTACCGGGACAGCACCACGCACCAGCGCACGACCGGCCGTTCACCGGACAGCGGCCTTCCGCACGTCAGCTGCCCGGGCCAGGTGGCCCCCAAGGACGCGAAGGGCCTGTCGAAGGTCTTCTTCGACCGCCTCCGTACCCTGGAGGAGGGAACGCCGGAGTACCAGTACGCCCGCAACACGCTGATCGAGATGAACGTCTCCCTGGTGCGATTCGCCGCCGGCCGGTTCCGCAACCGCGGCGCCGGGGAGATGGAGGACATCGTCCAGGTCGGCACGGTCGGTCTGATCAAGGCGATCGACCGGTTCGACCTGAGCCGCGAGGTGGAGTTCGCGTCGTTCGCCGTCCCGTACATCGTGGGGGAGATCAAGCGGTACTTCCGTGACTCCTCCTGGGCGGTCCATGTCCCGCGCCGTCTCCAGGAGCTGCGCACCGAGCTGGCCAAGGCCCGTGACGAACTCTCCGCGGTACTGGACCGCGCTCCGACCGTGGGTGAGCTGGCCGGACTGCTGGAGCTGAGCGAGGCAGAGGTCGTCGAGGGCATGGTGGCCTCCAACGGCTACACGGCGGGTTCCCTGGACCTCCCGGTCACCGACCAGGAGGACGGTCCGGCCCACGGCGCGGGTGGACGTTCGTACGGTGATGTCCTCGGTGACGTCGACCCGGCGATGGAACTGGTGGAGGACTTCCACGCCCTCGGTCCGCTGCTGGAGGAGCTGGGGGACCGTGACCGGCGCATCCTGGAGATGCGTTTCGGCCAGGAGATGACTCAGGCGGCCATCGGGGACGAGCTGGACCTGTCCCAGATGCATGTCTCCCGTCTCCTGTCCCGCACCCTCGGCCGGCTCCGCGAGGGGATGCTCACCGAGCGTTGAGGCGGGTCCGGCCCGTATCACGTTCGGGTGGAGCCCGTCGGTACCGGCTTCGGAGGAGCCCGCCGTGTTGTGCGGCCGGGTGAACGGAGCAACCCTGGAGTGAGGGGGGCTGCCCCACGACCGGAGAAATCATGATCATTCTAGGGCTCGTGCTCCTGATCGTCGGCCTGGTGGCCGGCATCGGCATTCTGTGGACCATCGGGATCGTCCTGGTCGGGATCGGCGTCGTGCTGTGGGCCCTGGGAGCCCTGGGGCACGCGGTGGGAGGCCGACGGCACTACTGGTGAGCGAACGGCACTGCCACCGGACAGCTCCGTCCGGGTGACGGACTCGGGGCGGACTCTGTGAGGTGTACGTGGTCGGTGCGATGACGCGGAACGACAGTGGAGACGGCCCGGTGCTGGCTCCGTGGACGGTGTACTCCCCGCAGGAGGACACCCAACTGCTGGCCCGGGCCCTGGACCGGGAGCGCATCGCCGAGGACACCGCCGTCCTCGATGTCGGAACCGGTGGCGGAGCGCTCGCCCTGGCCGCCGCCCGGCGGGGCGCCCGCGTCACCGCCGTGGACACCACCTACCGGGCCGTCCTCACCGCCCGGCTCAACGCGCGGCTCGCGCGGTTGCCCCTCGAAGTCCTCCACGGCGACCTGTTCGCCCCGGTCGTCGGCCGCCGTTTCGACCTCATCGTGAGCAATCCGCCCTACGTCCCGGCGCCCGGGGCCGTCCGCCGCCACCGCGCCGCGGTGGCCTGGGACGCGGGCACCGACGGACGCGCGCTGCTCAACCGGATCTGCCACGGCGCGGGTACGTCACTGCGCCCCGGCGGTGTGCTGCTGCTCGTGCACTCCGCGCTGTGCGGCGTCGCGCCGACCCTGGCGGGACTGGAGCGGTCGGGGCTCGAAGCGCACGTCACCGACCGCTGGCATGTGCCGTTCGGCCCGGTGCTGCGCTCCCGGCTGGCGTGGCTGCGGCACCGGGGGCTCGTCGGCGCCGACGAGGAGAAGGAAGAGCTGGTGATCATCCGTGCCGAACGGACCCGCTGAACGGCCGGTGCCGGCCCGGCCTGTCGAACAGCCGGTTTCGAACGCAGCCGCGGAGCGGCCGGTTTCGAACGGAGCCGCTGCACAGCCGCTGCCGGCCCGACCCGCCGAAGAACCCGTCCCGGACCGCTCCGCCGGACAGCCGGTCCCGGCCCGCTCCGCCGGACAACCGCTGCCGGACCGCCCCGTCCGGCAACCGCGCCGCGTCACGATCACGAAGGACGGACCGATGCTCGTCGAAGGGCCGGTCGAGGTGGTCCTGGACGACGGGAGCAGCGTGGTGTCGGACCGCTTCACCGTCGCGCTCTGCGTCTGCCACCGCAGCAGGAGCTTCCCCTGGTGCGACACCAGCCACCGCGGCCGGACGAAACGGCGGTCCGTATGACCGCCCCCGCGCCCGACGGCCACGACCGCGCCGCGGGACCCGCGCTGCCGCGGAACCGGGGGGAACTCTCACGCGCCGTCCTGGAGGTGTTGACCCGGCCTGTCGGAACGGCCCTGCCGGGGCGGACAGCGGAGGCGGTCGCGGTCGCGGACCCGTACGGGGACGATCTGCAACTGGCCCTCTACCTCTGCTACGAACTGCACTACCGGGGCTTCGCCGGTGTCGATCCGGAGTGGGAGTGGGAGCCCGGACTGCTGGGGCTGAGGGCGGGAATGGAACGCCGCTTCCTGTCCGCGCTCCGGGCCGACTGCGGTCCCCCGAGAAAGGCCGAGGAAGCTCTCGCGGAGCTTGTCGCCGAACCGGCCGACGGCGAAGGGGCGTCCCATTTCCTCAAGGAGCGGGGGAAGTTGTGGCAGTTCCGCGAGTACGCGGCCCAGCGCTCTCTCTATCACCTCAAGGAGGCCGATCCGCATGCCTGGGTCATCCCGAGGCTGACGGGCCGGGCGAAGGCCGCGATGGTCGCCGTCGAGTACGACGAGTTCGGCGCCGGACGGGCCGAGCGTGTCCACGCCCGGCTGTTCGCCGATCTGATGACGGACCTCGGACTGGACACCGCGTACGGACGGTACGTCGACAGCGCCGCCGCCCCCATGCTGACCAACGTCAACCTGATGTCCCTGTTCGGACTCCACCGTGCGCTGCGCGGAGCGCTGGTGGGCCACTTCGCGGCCGTGGAGACCACCTCGTCGCCCGGTTCGCGACGCCTCGCCCACGGTCTTGAGCGCGTCGGCGCGGGCCCCGCGGCCGTCCACTTCTACGCCGAGCACGTGGAGGCCGACGCGGTCCATGAGCAGATCGTCCGGCGGGAGGTCGTCGGCGGACTCCTCGAAGCCGAACCCTTCCTCGACGAGGACATCGCCTTCGGCGCCGACGCCACCGAATGGACGGAGAACCGGCTGGGCGGCCATCTCCTCGCCGCCTGGCGAGACGGCCGCACCTCCCTGCGCACACCCCTGTGACCCGCCCGCCTCCCACCGGCGCCGGACGGCCACCCGCCCCCGCCGATCCGTCCGGCGCGGGCCGCCGGGGTGGCTTCCGCCCCGCTCCCGCTCGGGTACGGGTCGAGAATCCGACCGGTACCCGAGAAAGGTGGGGTGGAACGGCTGTTCGGGGGTACACGGTGCCCAAGTGGCCGCCCGGCGCGGCCCGCACCGGGAGCGGACCGTCCCCGGTGCTCCCCCGGAGGTGGAGGCTTTTCATGCTGAAGGCGCACCCGGCCGTACTGAGGAACCTGCTGGCCATTCACGCCTCCCTGCGGGAGAAGGCGTCCGGGGACGTCGTTCCGCTCCAGGTGCGGCGCCAGCTCCTGGACACCGAGTACACGCTGTGCATGTCGACCGGCTGCTACACCATCGAGGACGCGATGGCCGCTGCCCGCAGCCAGCTGGAGGAGGAACCGGCTCTCATCTGAGCCGATGAGCGCGCCCGCGAGGGGATCGGTCCCGACGGCGCCCCGCCGGACATGACGCGCACACCCCGCCGGACATTCGCGTGCCCGTCTTCAGCAGGACAATCCCCGCCATCGGGCATCTAATGGATGGTGAGCGACGAAGCAGGCCGAGCGGTGGAAGGGTGAGTCATGGCGAAGGACGAGAAGGCCCGCGCCAAGGGCCAGCAGGTCAAGGGCAAGATCCAGAAGGAAGCCGGGCGTGCGGTGGGCAATGACCGCCTGGCGGCGAAGGGCGGGGCCAAGGAGACGGAAGGGCAGGCCCGCGAGGCCAAGGAGAAGGCCAAGGACGTCTTCAAGCCGTAGCCGCACGTAGCCGGAAGACCGGAAGCCGGACGAGGCCGTAACCGCACGTAGCCGTCAGCCGGACGCGGCCCCGGACACAGCCGGAGAGAGCCCGACAGCCCCCGTTCCGCGGGGGCTTCTCCATGTCCGGCGGCCCCCGCGACCCGGCTCCGCCGCCTGCCTCCCGGCATCGGACTAGGCTGGAGGAGGACTCGGGGCCGAATCCCGCCGGGAGGCGGTTGATCATGACTGGACTGGTGATCCGGAGTTTCGACTCCGCCGACGAGACGAGACCGTTCGGGGACGGCAAGGGCAGGCTGGACCTCCTCGAAACGGCCGGCGGACCGGTCGGCCGGGCGGTCTTCGAACCGGGCTGGCGCTGGTCGGAGCACATCAAGCCACTGGCGGGCACCGCCAGCTGCCAGGAAGCCCATACCGGGTACGTGGTGAGCGGACGTATCAAGATCGTCATGGACGACGGCGAGAGCGCGGAGGCGGGGCCCGGTGACTTCATCCGGGTCGCGCCCGGACATGACGCCTGGGTGGTCGGGGACGAACCCTGCGTCGCGGTGGACTGGACCGGATACGGCGACTACGCGAAGCCGCCGTCCGCGTAGGGACCCACCCGGAAGCTCTGTCGCGCCCCCGGCCTGTGGCGAAGGGCCGGGGGCGTCGGCGTGTCCGCCTGCCGCGGCCGGGGAGCGTGCCCGCCGACATAGGCGAAAAGGGAGCAAGGGGGCGGTGGCGCCCTTCCTGGCCCCAGTCGCCCGGCATGGGAGACTTCGGCTCCAATCTTTGCATGTACGTGACATATGTCACTGACATATATGCAGGCTGCACGCTCACCAAGATCGGAAAACTCGGCATTTGGTCTGTTTACCGTCCGGATATGTTCAACGACTGTCAGTATCCGCATCCTGAAAGACAGGAAGTGCTTTGACAGTCGTGGATCACATGCCCTCCCCCGAGGAGCGAGGGCATGTATGGAGAGTCGACAGCAGAGGGACACGTTGGACGGCCTGCGGCATCGCGCTGCTGATGTCCGTCGCGCTCACGGAAGGCGCGTTCGCGGCCGACGGGTCCGAAGGGCCCGTCAAGGAGCCGGTGCCCGTGGTCACGCAGGCCGCGGACATCCCGTCCGCGAAGGCGGCGGCCCGGTTGTCGGGCAAGCGGGTCGAGGCGCTGTCGGAGCGCAGCGGTACCTCCACGACCTGGGTCAACAAGGACGGCAGTCTGACGACCGACATGTCGTCCGGACCGGTGCGGTTCGTGCGGGACGGCCGATGGGTCGATGTCGACGTCGAACTGGAACGGCAGGCCGACGGATCGGTGCGGTCCGCGGCGCACCCGGCCGATCTGGCGCTCGCCGGGAAGACCGGCGCCGTCCCGAGGTCGCTGGCCGCGGCCAACGACACCCGGGCCCGCGACCTCGTCACCATCGGCGAGGGTGACGAGCGGATCGCGCTCCAGTGGAAGGGCGGACTGCCCGCCCCGGCGCTGGACGGCACCCGCGCGACGTATCCCGGCGCGCTGCCGGGGGCCGACCTGGTGGTGGAGGCGACCCGTACGGGCTTCGAGCAGTTCGTCGAACTGCGTGAACGCCCCACGGCCGACACGTACTCGTACACACTGCCGCTGCGGACCAAGGGGCTGAAGGTCCGTCAGCTCAAGGACGGCAGCCTGCTGTTCACCGACGCCGCGTCGGGCCGCAAGAAGCGGGCCGTGATGCCCGCGCCCCTGATGTGGGACGCGACCGTCGACAAGCGTTCCGGGGAGCACACCAACCGGGCCAAGGTCGACATGAAGGTCGTCAAGACCCGCGGGGGAGTCGACCTCGTGGTCACCCCGGACGCGGAGTTCCTCGCCGACCCGGACACGAAGTACCCGGTCACGGTGGACCCCTCGACGTCCTCCCTGTCGAACGTCTTCGACACCTACGTCCAGCAGGGCGAGACCGTCGACTGGTCCGCCGACACCGAACTGGACCTCGGCAACCCCGGCACCACCAACCCGGGCGGTACTCCCCGCACCGCGCGTTCGTTCCTCACCTGGAACACCACCCCGGTCCGGGACGCCCTGATCATCGACGCCGAACTGAGCCTGTGGAACTTCCACTCGGCGAACACGGACTGCAACGCGCATCCGTGGGAGGTGTGGTCCACCGGCGCGGCCTCGACATCGTCCCGCTGGACCGCCCAGCCGGCGTGGACGGCCAAGCGCGCCACCTCCACCGAGACCCGCGGCAACCCGGCCTGCACCACCCAGCCGGACGGCTGGGTCAAGGCCGACGTCAGCACCCTGGTCCAGGAGTGGTCCTCCGCCAAGGCCACCCGCGGTCACATGGGGCTGCGTGCCACCAGTGAGACCGCCACCGCGCAGTGGAAGCGCGTCAACTCCGCGAACGCCGCCGCGAACCCGCCGAAGCTGCGCGTCACCTACAACTACCGGCCGCGCACCGGCACCAAGCAGGAGGCCGGACCCCCGTACTTCTCCTACGGCGGCTCCTACGCGGTGAACACCACCACGCCGACCCTGCGGGACACCTTCGTCGACTCCGACGGTGACAAGGTCAACGGCACCTTCCAGATATTCGACAGTGCCACCGACACCCAGGTCGGCAACGTCATCGTCTCCCCGTACGTGCCCTCGGGCCAGGTCGCCTCGGTGACCGTGCCGGCCGGTGTCCTCACGAACGGCAAGACGTACAAGTTCCGCACCAACCCGTACGACAGCGCGCACTACAACACGGGCTGGTCCCCGTGGAAGACGTTCACCGTCGACACCGCCGCGCCGTCCGCCCCGGGCTCGATCGCCTCCACCGACTACCCGACCGGGCAGTGGGTCAAGGGCGGCGGTCAGCCGGGGACGTTCACCGTGACCCCGCCCGCCGGGACCGACCACAACTGGCTGGAGTGGTCGCTCGACGGTGTGGCGTGGACCAAGGTGCCGACCGGCGGCGCGAGCGCGCCGAAGGCCATCCAGGTCACCCCGCCGAAGGACGGTACCCACACCCTGCGGGTGCGCGCCGCGGACAAGGCGGACAACAAGTCCGAGGCCGTCGAGCACACCTTCCACGCGGGACCCGGCGGCTTCCTCCGGCCCGCGCCGGGCGAGCGCACCGCGCGCCGGCTGCCGCTGGCGGCCGAGGCCGACGGCTCGAAGTACGACAAGGTGTCGTTCTCATGGCGCCGTTCGGAGGCGGACCCGTGGAGCACCCTGCCTCCGGGTGACGTGACCGCCGGGGGCACCGCGCTCACCGGCTGGCCGGCCGCTCTGACGAACGGCAGGAGCGCGAACCTCGTCTGGAACGCGACCGACACCGTCAACCCCGACGGCGCGGTCCAGCTGAAGGCCGACTTCACCGGTCCCGGCGGCGCCTCGGGCAGCAGCGAGCCGCTCTCCGTCGTCGTCGACCGGACGGCCTCCGGTGCCGCCGCCGAGGAGGTGGGCCCCGGTACGGTGAACCTGCTGACCGGTGACTTCACCCTGTCGGCCACCGACACCTCCGCGTTCGACCTGTCGATCTCCCGTTCCGCGTCCTCCCGCACGCCCGACCAGGGCGTGAAGCAGGAGGGCCAGGCGGCGATCTTCGGCAAGGAGTGGGTCGCGGGGACCGCGGCGGAGCTCACCGAGTCCGAGTACAGCCATGTCCGTGAGGTGTCCGCCAACGCGGTCGACGTGGTCATGGCCGAGGGCGAAGCCGTCCACTTCACCGCCAACGCGGCCCGTAACGGCTGGATCGCCGAACCCGGTTCGGAGGACCTGACCCTCACCGGCGGCGTCACCGGCTCGTTCACCCTGGCGGACACCGAGGGCACGGTCACCCAGTTCACCAAGCCCGGTACGGGCGCGACCACCTGGCAGGTCTCCAGCACCCTGCTGAACGGGCTCGCCCAGTCGGCGACGACCGTGGTGTCCGAGACGGTCACCGTCGGCGGCAAGCAACTGGCGCGCCCCGCGCGGGTGATCGCGCCGACCTCCGCCGTGACCGCCGCCACCTGCACCTCCGCTCCGGCGACCAAGGGCTGCCGGGCGCTCGAGTTCGGATACGCGAGCGCCACCACCGCGACGGCCACCGCTCTCGGTGACATCGACGGCCAGGTGAAGGAGATCCGGCTGTGGTCCACCGAGCCCGGCGCGGCGAACGCCACGTCGAAGGTGGTCCAGACCTACCGCTACGACTCCCAGGGCAGGCTCCGGGAGGCATGGAACCCGCTGATCACCCCGCTGCTGAAGACCCAGTACGGCTACGACACCGCGGGCCGGGTCACCTCGTACACCGAACCGGGTGAGCTCCCCTGGAGCTTCACCTACGGGCAGGCCGGGGGCAGTGCCACCGCCGCCGACGGCATGCTGCTGAAGGCGTCCCGCTCCGGGCTCCAGCCCGGCACGGCCGCCACCGAGCAGGGCACCGCCACCACCAGCGTGGTCTACGACGTGCCGCTCAGCGGCGCCGCCGCCCCGCACCAGATGAGCGCCGCGCAGGTGCGGGACTGGGGCCAGACCGACGCCCCGACCGACGCGACCGCGGTCTTCCCCGCGGACTCCGTCCCCGCCTCGCACTCCGGTTCCGCGCTCGGCGCCGCCGACTACCGGCGCGGCGAGGTGCACTACCTGGGTGTCTCCGGGCGCGAGGTCAACACCGCCTCGCCCGGCGGCCACATCACCACCACCGAGTACGACGCGTTCGGCAACACCGTGCGCGAACTGTCCGCCGCGAACCGGGCCGTCGCGATCGGCACCGGCGCCGCCGACCGGGCCGTGCAGACGGACCTCGGCATCGACCGGCTGGCCCCCGCCGAACGGGCCGACCTGCTCGCCACCCGCTCCGTCTACGACGACAGCGGCATCCGCGAACTCCAGGAGTTCGGCTCGCTGCGGCGGGTCGACCTGACCGCCGACCTCAAGTCCGGCGCCAGCACCCTGGTCCCGGCCGGTTCGTCGGTGATCGCCCGCACCTGGACGGTCAACGAGTACGACGCGGGCCGTCCCACCGACGGCACCGCCAAGGTCCGCGACCAGGTCACCAAGGCGACGGTGGGCGCCCAGGTCCGCGAGCACCCCACCGTGCAGGGTGAGACCCGCGCCACCCAGACCGTCATGGACTGGGCGCGCGGCCTGCCCGTCAAGTCCGTCCAGGACCCGGGCGGACTGGCACTCACCACCGAGACCGAGTACGACGCCCAGGGCCGGGTCACCAAGCAGATCCCGGCCGGAGCCACCGGTACGTCCGCGGCGGCCCGGGTCACCACCTACTGGTCCGGCACCGGTACCGGCGCCTGCGCCGGGCGCCCCGAATGGGCCGACGCGGTGTGCACCACCGGCCCCGCCGGTCCGGTCACCGGAGGCGGCTCGAACCCGGCCACCCTGCCCACCACCACCAACGAATACAGCTGGTGGGGCGCGGAGTCCAAGGTCACCGAGGTGTCCGGCAGCACCACCCGGACCACCCAGATGACCTTCGACGCGGCAGGCCGGCAGACCGCGGTCACCGTCACCGGGGGCTCGGGCCAGGCCCTGCCCGCGGTGACCACCGCGTACGACCCGGCGGGCGGTGACATCGTCACCACGTCCTCCCCCGAGGGCGGCACGATCACCAAGTCCTTCGACAAGCTCGGCCGCCAGATGGCGTACACCGACGCCGACGGAGGCACCACGGCCACCGAGTACGACCTGCTCGACCGGCCGGTGAAGATCACCGACAGCGTGCCCTCCACGGTCACCTACACCTACGACCACACGGCGGAGCCGCGCGGACTGCCGACCCGGATTGCCGACTCGGTGGCCGGCGCCTTCGAGGCCGCGTACGACGCGGACGGCTCCGTGACCAGCGAGAAGCTGCCCGGCGGATACACCGTGAAGACCCGGGAGGACACCTCCGGCGCGGCGCTCGAACGGACCTACACCCGCGACAGCGACAGCACACTCGTCTACTCCGACACCATCACCCGGTCCATCCACGCCCAGAACACCAGCCACAGCGGCTGGTCCGACCAGACGTACCGGTACGACGCGACCGGCCGTCTCACCACCGTCGAGGACACCGCCAGCACGGTGTGCACCCGGCGCGCCTACGGCTTCGACAGCCGCAGCAACCGCACCACGCTGACGGCGGCCACCGGCACCGAGGGCGCCGACTGCCCGACCACGGGAGGCACCACCACCACCCACACCTACGACAGCGCCGACCGCGTCGTCGACACCGGCTACGCGTACGACGCCTTCGGCCGGACCGCCACGGCGCCGGGCAACGGCACGATCGGCTACTACGCCAACGACCTCGTCCACCGGCAGACCGCCGACGGCAAGCGCCAGACCTGGAGCCTCGACTCCGCGCTGCGGTTCCGCTCGTGGCAGGTGGAGAGCGGCAGCGGCAGCACCTGGACGCTCCAGGCCACCAAGGTCAACCACTACGACGGCGACGGCGACAACCCGCGCTGGATCACCGAGAACGGCTCCGGCGCGCTGACCCGCAACGTGGACGCGGCGGGCGGCGATCTGGCCGCCACCACCGGGAAGACCGGCGACGTCGTCCTCCAGGTCACCAACCTGCACGGCGACGTGTCCCTGCAACTCCCGCTGACCGCGGGCCAGGCACCCGTCGCGGTGGAGTCCGACGAGTACGGCAACCCGCGCGGCGGACAGTCCGAGATCCGCTACGGCTGGCTCGGCGGCAAGCAGCGCTCCAGCGAGACCCTCACCGGTCTCACCCTCATGGGCGCGCGGCTGTACAACCCGGCCACCGGCCGCTTCATGTCCCCCGACCCGGACTTCGGGGGCAACGCCAACGCCTACGACTACTGCTACGGGCAGCCCCTCAACTGCTACGACCTCGACGGCCGGTGGGCCTGGTTCGCGGTCGGCGCGGCGGCCTACGCCTGCTCCAGGTGGTGCCCGGGCAAGCGGACCCGCAGGATCGCGGGCGCGGTCTCGATGGTCTCCGGCGGCGGAATCCTGCGCAGCCTCGCGATCCGGGGCGGCTCGCGGTACCTGGCCAAGCGTTCGGTCAAGAACAGCATCCAGACCAAGCGGGGCTACCGGGTCGACGTCCGCGGCAAGAAGCCTCACTACAATAAGTGGGGCGCGCGACCCAAGGGCAAGGGTGCCGGCGCGAGCTGGCGCCGCATCCGGTACCGGAAGAAGTACATGGGCTTCCCCCATGTGCAGTACTACCGGGGCGGCAAGCGGTACGGGAAGTGGGCCTACCGGCCCGGCCTGCGCCACATCTACCGTGCGTGGCGCTCCCTGTGAGGTGAGCTGACGTGAGCCCGGGTGCGGGTGAGGAAGGCACACCCCTTCCTCACCCGCACCCTTCGCCATGGCCCCGAACGCCACCGCCCCACACGCCCGCAAGCCCGCACGCCCCGTTCCGCGTTCCACCGCTCAACCGTTTCCTCCGTTCCGACGAAAGGTCGACACCCGATGTGGCAAGGCTGTACCCCGGTCCTCGACGACGAGCCCGGACACTCCGGGCGGGAGATCACCGGCTGGCGCGTCCCGGGCACCGGTGAGCTGGACATCGAGTCCGAGGGCTTCGGACTCACCGTGTCGCCCACCGGCGCCACCCTGCGGGCGGAACTGTCCTTCGCCCGCGCGTACACGGAGTCCGGGACCGAGCCGTACCGCGAACTCGGCCCCGTCACGCTGGTGCTGGAGCACGTGACCTCCCTCGCGCTCGGCACACCCGGCGCCCCCGAGGGCCCGCTGTGGAAGCGGGTACTGGGCGGCGACCCACGGGACGAGACCCTGCGCATGGAGTGGGAGCAGCGGGACGACATCCTCCACGTACGCGAGAACGGCATCGCGCTCTCGGCCCGGGGCGGCAACTGGCACTGGAGGATCGACGGCTGAGCCCGTTCGTCCGGGACCGCCGTCCGAGAAGGCCGTCCGCGGGGGCCACGGAGGGGCCTTGGGACGACGGCCGGCGCGCGGTGATCCCGGCCGAACAGCCGGACCCGAACGGGCCGGCCCCTCGTACGGTGGCCACAACCGCCGTACCGGCCCTGCCCGGGAATCCCCGCGCCGGTCGGCGTGTACGCGCACTGGAGCCGAATCACCGACACCGACCCCGTCCCCACAGCGACGGCGCCCCTCCTCGACGACGACAGGGTCTTCAGCCCTACGAACAATACCGGTGCCTGGTCACAGGGCACCCGGCCCACGGCGGGCTTCGGGCGCAGCGGGACGGCGTTGTCAGTGGTCGCCGCTAGGTTCAGTCGTGTCCCGCCGGTCCGGCGTGGGCACCCCCCTGGCGCAGAGGAGATGGCGCGTTGTCCTATTGGGAGAGGTCCAGCACGGCCCGGGTGACGGCATCCGCGAGGCCGCGCAAACTCGCGAAGGTCCCGTTCGTGGAGCTGGCCGACGGGCGGTTGCAGGGTGTGGTGTCCAGCGGGTCCGACGCCGGACGGGTCTATGTCTCGTCGGTCGCGGCCGGTACCCACGCCTTCACATGCAGCACCAACAACAACCGGCCCTGCGGCGGCGCGCGGGGTTCGTTCTGCAACCACATCCGGTCCCTGATCGCTGAGTCGGTGCTCCAGTACGGTGCCGGGCGGGTCGCCCGCTATCTGAAGGCCGATGTCGCGGACGGCGAGCCGGACGCCCAGGCCGTCACCGCCGCCATGGGCGCGGTCCGTCCGCCGCAGGGGGACAGCACCGCCGCCGCGTCCGTCTTCAGCCGCTTCCTGCACCACCTGGCCTATCTGGAGCTCACCCCGGTCACGGCGCCCTTGCCGGAGATGCAGTGGTTCCCGCCGACCAGGGCGGCGTGATGCGCGCCGATCTGCTCACCGCGTCCGTCGACGGGCTCGACGAAGCGCTGACGGCCGTCGACGCCTTCGACCTCGCACTCGCCGGAGGACTGCTCCGTCCCGGGCCCGCCCAGGCCAAGGGCCTGACCGGACTCGCCCGCGCCGTCGCGGGGACCCCGCTCGCCGCCGGGGTCGGCGAGGCGGCACAGAAGGCTTCGGCCGGAGCCGCGGGCGAGGACCACCTCGTCGCGCTGGCCGCCGCCCGCACCGCCCTCCTCGGTTCCGTCCACGACGCGCTGATCACCCGGATCGCGGAGGCGACCGGACGGCCGCGCGACAAGGAGTTCGCCCCGGCGGCGGGCGGACGGCAGGCGGCGAATCTCCAGACCGCCGCCCGCTCCTGGCTGTCCGACCTGGCGGGCCGCGGCTGGCAGGGCATCGACCACGAGCTGGTCTCCGGGTCGGCGCGGATCATCTCCGCGATGCTCCCCGACCCGGACCTGCGCCGTCTGGCGACCCTCCTCGACGGCTTCGCCGCCGAGCTCGCCGCGTCCTGTCCGGGCGCCGCCCTGGAACGCGTCCCGGCACGCCGCTGGGCCGACCTGTGGTCGCGCGCGATGCTGCTGACGCTCCCCGGAGCCGCCGACATGCCTGTGACGGGCACGGCCACCGGCCGTCTGCTCCCTCTCGGCATCGACCTCCAGGAACACCCGACCGCCGCGCAGGCACAGATCCACGCCGTGTTCGAACCCGCGGACGGCGGCGCGCCCCGGCTGGTGCGTGCCAGTGTGTCGGTGCCGAAGCCCGACACCGTGGTGGGAGCCGGGCTCTGGCAACTGCTCCGCCCGCACATGCCGCTGCTCGCGGCCGTCCGGGACGGCCGTTCGATGGACCTCGACGCCATGCCGGTCACCGCCGAGGGCGATCTGATCTGGAGCGACGAGCACGCGCGTACGGGGGAACCCGCCGACGCCTTGACCACGGCCCGCGTCGCCCTGCCCGCCGCCACCGACGCGGCGACCGCCCCGCTGGACCGCCATCCGGCACGCATCGCCGTGCCCGTGTTCCTGGAGGGATGTGCCGTCCAGGAGGACGGGGACGCGATGACGTTCACCGTCGCCGGGCAGCCGCTCACGGTCGACATCGACCGGGTGCCGACCGCCGGACCCCTCACCCCCGAGGCCGTCGCGGCGTCCCGCGCGTGCGTCGGGCTGCTGCGCTGGGACGCCGGAGCGTTCCGCGTCCAGCCTCTGGCCGTGGAGACGATCGTACGGAAGAAGCCCGTCGTCATCCACGCCGGTGGCTGGGCCGCGGGCACGACCGACAAGGCCGGTGCCCGGGCCGAGAAGGCCGCCACCGACGCCGTGACCGTGCTGCGCGAGCGCGCGGGAAGGCTGCTGCGGAAATGACCGAGCGCACGACCGGCCGCACGACCGGCCATACGACCGAGGACACCTCCACCACGGATCAGGCGACCGAGCGGCCGACCGGTGGCGCGGCGGGCGAACCACCGGCCGGGCGGGGCCACGGAACCGCCCCCGCCGACGCCCATGACAACCGCCGCCAGGTCCTGTACTGGCGGCTGCTCGCCCGCCTCTTCGACGCCGAGGAACAGCCCGCGCTGGAATCCGCCGGTCTCGCTGTCGTCGAGGACATCGGTCTGCCGTCGGCGCTGCTGGACCCGCAGGTCTCCGTGGACTCGATCGTGCAGCGCCACCCCGAGCTCGGCTCCGAGTTCGACGGCCTGATGGCACCCGCCCCCGACGACGACGGCACCCGCGACCGGGCAGCCGAGGTACGGCGCGCGGCACTCGTGTCGAAGGTCCTGCTCAATGTCTTCGCCTCCGGCTCCGGCGCGGTCACCGCCGGACAGCTGACCCGCTGGCAGTCCGACGCGGGCTGGCTGGAACGCGCGCTCGGCTGCCGCCCCGGCGAACTGCGCGGTGGCCGCGCCGCACCGGGTGCCGCTGCGGGTGGGTCAGGTACGGGTGCCGCGGGGGCGGGCGTGGCCGCGACCGGCACCGGTGGCCCGTGTGCGACGCCCGATCTCAGCCGCCTCATTCCCACGATCGGACCGGAACTCGACGCCATCGAGGCCGACCTGGTCAAACGCATGCGACTGCGTGAGGTGCTCGCCGACCCGGATCTCGCCGCACGCCTCACCCCCAGCATGTCCCTGATCGAACAGCTGCTCCGGGACAAGAACAACCTCTCCGGTGTGGCGCTGGCCAACGCCAAGGCACTGATCCGCCGATTCGTCGACGAGGTCTCCGCCGTGCTGCGCACCCAGGTGGAGAAGGCGACCGTGGGCCCCCTGGACCGCTCCGTCCCGCCCAAACGCGTCTACCGCAACCTCGATCTCGACCGCACGATCTGGAAGAACCTCACCAACTGGAGCCCGGAGGAGGAGCGGCTGTACGTCGACCGCCTCTACTACCGGCACACCGCGCGCAAGACGACTCCCCAGCGGCTGATCGTCGTCGTGGACCAGTCGGGCTCGATGGTCGACTCCATGGTGAACTGCACCATCCTGGCGTCGATCTTCGCCGGGCTCCCGAAGGTGGACGTCCACCTCATCGCGTACGACACCCGGGCACTCGACCTCACCCCGTGGGCGCACGACCCCTTCGAGACCCTGCTGCGCACCAACCTCGGCGGCGGCACCGACGGCACGGTCGCCATGGCACTGGCCCAGCCGAAGATCGCCGAACCCCGCAACACCGCCGTCGTGTGGATATCCGACTTCTACGAATGGCAGGCCGGGCCGCTCTTCGAGAGCATGACCGCCGTTCACCGCTCGGGAGCCAGACTCATCCCCGTGGGCTCCGTGACCAGCTCCGGACGGGGCAGCGTCAACCCCTGGTTCCGGGAGCGGTTCAAGGACCTCGGCACACCGGTGATCTCCGGTCATATCGGCAAGCTCGTGCACGAACTCAAGACGTTCCTCACCTAGAAAGGCCCCACCGCCATGTCCGACCTGTTGCGCGCCCCCGCCGAACTCAAGTACGCCGAGGAGCTGGACTGGCTGGAGTCCGTCGACGCCGGGCCCAAGCCCTTCTCCTGGCGCCTGTCACCCAAGATGGTCCGGCTGTTCGTCCTGGGCTCCGAACGCGCGGACGGCCTCGACCGGAAGATCCCGCAGAAATGGTTCGGCGACCGCAGCTTCGTCGAGCGCTCCATCGTCACCCTGGCCTCCGACCGCGGTCTGCTGCTCATCGGCGACCCCGGCACCGGCAAGAGCTGGCTGGCCGAGCTGCTGTCCGCCGCGATCAGCCGCAACTCCACCCTGGTCGTCCAGGGCACGGCCGGCACCACCGAGGACCACATCAAGTACTCCTGGAACGTGTCCATGGTCATCGCCAAGGGCCAGTCGCGCGAGTCGATGATCCCCTCACCGATCATGACCGCGATGGAGACCGGCGCGATAGGCCGGTTCGAGGAGCTCACCCGCTCCACGAGCGATGTGCAGGACGCGCTGATCTCGATCCTCTCCGAGAAGTACATCTCGGTCCCCGAACTGGACAGCGACGGGATCGTCTTCGCCAAGCCCGGCTTCTCGGTCATCGCCACCGCCAACAGCCGTGACCGCGGGGTCAACGACCTGTCCTCCGCGCTCAAGCGCCGCTTCAACTTCGTCCGTATCCCGGTCATGACGAACAAGAAGAGCGAGACGGAGATCGTCCGCTTCCGCACCGAGGAACTGCTGCGCCGCCACCAGATCGAGCTCGACGTACCGCCGACGCTGCTCGACGTACTGCTCCAGAGCTTCGCCGATCTGCGTGCCTCGGCCGCGGCGGCGGGCAGCGACGACGAGAAGCTGGAGTCCGCGCTGTCCACCGCCGAGCAGATCGGCGTCCTTGAGGACGCGATCCTGCACAGCAACTTCTTCGGTGAACGCGCCCTCACCGCCCACACCCTGGCCTCCTCGCTCGTCGGGTCGCTGGCCCGGCGCGAGCCCGAGGACCTCGCCATCCTCAACAAGTACCTGCACGGCGTCGTCGAACCACGCAGCAAGGAGGAAGGCGGATCATGGCCGGAGTTCCTGGCGGGCGGACGCGAAGCGATCGCCACCCTGTCATGAGCACCGCGCAGAGCAGCCCGGCCGTGACCGGTACGCACGACGAGACGTTCACCGCGCTGCGCGCCCAGCTCCAGGAAGCCGCCGCGGAGTTCGCCGGTGGGACCGACGCCCTGGAAGGCATCCTGCTGGGCATCGTCGACGACGTCGACCGCGCGGTGCGTGAACCACTGGAGATCTTCCCCGTCTGCCACCACTCGCCCGCGTCGGCCACCGCCATGGCACGCCGACTGCGCCAGAAACAGCCGAAGGTCGTGTACCTGGAGCTGTGCGAGGACATGGCGCCGCTGCTCACCGAACTCCGCAACTGCCGACTCCCGGTGGCGGTACAGGCGTTCGCGACCGAGACCGACGGCTTCCCGGCCGAGTGGTCCCCGCTGTCGGTGGTGGCGCCGATCACCGAGGCGTCCGCCGAATACCAGGCGATCGCCTACGCGCTGGACACCCCGGGGGTCGAGCTGGTCCTGGTCGACCGTTCCTCCGACCATGTCTTCCAGTGGGACGCGCGAGCGACCCGGTCCACCGGGCCCGAGGAGAGCCCGGCAGGGCCGGACGCACCGCCCGCCGAGCCGGAGGCGGCCCTGCACGGGGACGCCGTCGGCGTGGAGATCGGCGATCTGCGGCCCCGCTTCGCGGAACTGGAGGAACATCTGCTGCGCCACGGCCGGGTGCGGCACTGGTCGGAGTGGTGGCACCAGTACGTCGAACTGCCCCTCGGGGACAGCGACCACGACACCTACCGCCAGGTGATGCTCCTGATCGGCAGCCTCTTCAGGCGCCTCGCACCCGGCGACCCGCACCGGGTCCGGCTGGACGAGTACCGCGAGCGCTATATGTGGACACGGATGCGCGAGCACCTGGCCGCCACCGGCACGGACCCCGCGGACTGCCTCTACATCTGCGGCGCCTTCCACGCGGCCAGCCGGGTGGCGGAGTTCGGTGTGGACGGCACCGACACCTTCGAGATCACCCCGCGCACCGCCACCACCTGGCAGCACGGTCTGATCCCGTCCAGCCACACGGCGATCGAGGCACAGTTCGGACTCGCCGCGGGCTCCGTGTCGATCGCCGCGACGGTCTGGGCGCAGAACCTCCGGCGCACCCGGGTGGAGCCGTACCGGCTGGCCGGGCAGACGGGCACGCGGAAGCCGAAGGCCGGGAAAACCGCCCCCACCGGGACCCCCGGGCCCGCGGCGGAGTCCTCCGACCGGCTGACGGGTTTCCTCCAGCGCTCACCCGTCCTGGACCCGCTGGACGAGGCCGAACTGCTCGGCTGGTCGGTGGAGATCGTGCGGGCCGCCCGCCGTAACGGCTACCTCGCCTCGACCGCCGACGCCATCGCGGTGTTCGAGACGTCGATCCTGCTGGCCGGGATGCGCGACCGGGCCAGGCCCACGCCGTACGACTTCCAGGACGCGGCCGTCACCTGCATCGAGAAGGACACCGTCCCAGGCAGGCGCGATGTGCGCCGCCTCGTCGAGATCATGATGGGCGGCGACCGGACCGGCCAGGTCGGCTACGACGCGCTGCCGCCCCTGGCCCGTGATGTCCACGACCGGCTCGCACCGCTGGACCTGAAGCTCCAGCAGCGCGGGGTGCGCCGGGCACTGCTCGACATCGCCGGCCGCCCGGAACTCGCCCGCTGCTCCGACGTCCTGTGGATGCTGCGCGCGCTGATGCCCCATGGCGCCGCCCGGCCGATCATGGGTGAGCGCAAGCTGGGGGAGCGGTCGATCCAGGAGTCCTGGGACCTGGCACTGGGCACCCATCAGCGCGCGCTCATCGAACTCGGCTACGAGGGCGTCAGCATCGAGCAGGTCCTGGAACAGCGGCTGCGCCGACGCGCGTACGACCCGCAGGCCACCACCGCGACCGTCCTCGGCGCCGTCGAGGACGCCCTGCTGTATCTGCGCAGCCGCCGCCTCGCCGACGAGCTGGGCACCCGCGCGCTGGAGGTCCTGTCGGCCGAGCGCAGCGTCGACGGCGCACCCGAGGTGCTGCGCCGGGTGCGCGGACTGCTGGCGTACTACCGCACCACCGAGCCGGTGCTGCCGCCCTGGATCGAGTCCTTCGCCAAGACCGGTTACGCGCACTACTGCACCCTGCTGCCGACGGCGTTCACCGACGAGGACGCCACGGTCCGCCAGGTGGCGGCGATGCTGGGCTTCCTGTTCGGCATGGAGAGCCTGGCGCTGTCCCTGGGCTGCGACCGGACCCAGCTGGAGCTGGCGGTGGCCCAGTCGCACCCGGCCGAGCCGGCCAGGACGGCGCTGCTGTGGGCGGCCCGGACGCACCTGGGGCAGCTCGACCGGGCGGATCTCCGGGCGAGGTGCGACGAGCTGCTGGCCAACCCGATGCTGGTGAGCGCCTATCCGCGCTACCTCAGCGGCTTCGTGCACGCCCTGGAGCCCGTCCCGGGCCTCGCCGACTTCGTCGTCGAAGCGGTGTCGAACGCGTTCGCCCGCCTGCCGGACCCGGTCCTGCTGCCCTGGCTCCCGACCCTGATCACCACCCTGCGGTCGGACGGCGCCGATCTGGCCCCGCTGCTGATCCGTGAGGCCGGACGGATCTTCCCCGGCCGCCTCACCGAGCTCGACGCCTGGGTGCCGCCGTGGCAGGCGCCACCGGAGCCGGACACCATGGACCCGGGCCCCCGCGCCGAGGGCGCCCGCGGCTGCGTCCTGCTCACCGCCCACCCGGACACCTGCGACGCGCTCGCGGACCTGCTGGGCTGGGAGGGGACATGGGAGAAGGCTGACCCCGGTCCACCGGGCGCGGCACTGGTCGGCCGGTACCCGGACACGGCCGTGGCGCTCGAAATGCTGCTGACGGGCGGGTGATCAGCGTGCCGTCGGCGGCCGGGTGATCAGCGGGGCGGGCGCTGACCAGGGCCCCTTCCGGCTGTGTGACGGCCCTGCCCCCGCGCGCCGTGCCGTGCGACTGTCCGTCCGCCCCGGGCACCGATAGACCTGGATTCCCTGGTCCACAGGGACAGCCCCGACCACCGGGCCGCCCGCGTCACGGGCGGCCCCCACCCGAGGAGCCTCGCTTGAGACTGGCCACCGGACCCCGTGCTGTCGCCGCCCTCGCCGTCACCGCCCTGGCCGTGCTGGGTATCGGCGCACCCGGCGCCGCCGCGCTGCCCCAGTCCGTCAAGTCGCTGGACGTGCGGTGGGCGAACGCCCAGCCCGCCACCAGCCCGTTCGGTTACGGCACGCTCACCATCGGCGGGACGTACACCTGTACCGCGCCGACCGGTACCACCGTGCCGGTCCACTTCACCAGCTTCCAGATCATTCCCCTCGCCCTGCCGTCCGGCTCGGGCACCCTGCCCTGCGGCCCCGCCGTGGTCGACGCGCCCTGGGAGCTCACCAGTTACCCCAACCCGGAGGTGCACCACGGATACACCTCCCTGCTCGTCACGTTCGACGGGGTGGACCTGCCCGCCGAGGAGTTCACGGCCTGAGCGCACGGGCGCGGCCCCGACCTGCCGCGCTCACCCCGGTACCCGTACCGGTCGCGCGGTGTTTCCGCCCAACACCCGCACCGGCTCCGGCGCGTTCAGCCCAGCACCCGTACCGGGCTGCCCGCCAGGAACGCCTCGATGTCCTCGACGGCCTGACCGAAGTACCCCTCGTAGTTCCTCCGGGTCACATAGCCCAGGTGCGGCAGCGCGAGGAGGCGGGGAGCGGTGCGCAACGGGTCGTCGAGCGGCAGGGGTTCCGTCTCGAAGACATCGGTGCCCGCCCCCGCGATCCAGCCTTCCTCCAAGGCCCGCAGCAGCGCGGCCTGGTCGACGATCGCCGCACGTGAGGTGTTGACCAGATAGGCGCTGTCGCGCATCCGGCGCAGTTCCTTCTCACCGATCAGTCCCCGGGTGCGGTCCCCGAGCACCAGATGAACCGACACGAAGTCGCTGCTCTCCAGCAGTTCCTCCTTGGAGGCGGCGGCGACGGCTCCGCCCTCGGCGGCGCGTTCGGGGGTGAGGTGCGGGCTCCACGCCATCACGTCCATCCCGAACGCGGCGCCGACGCGTGCCACCTTGCGGCCGATCTTGCCCAGCCCCAGCAGTCCGAGGCGGCGCCCGTGGAGATCGGCTCCCAGGGAGTGCTGCCACGGCCCGCCCGAACGGAGCGCGGTGCTCTCGGGCACCACCTGGCGGGCCAGACCGAGGATCAGCGCCCAGGTCAGTTCGGCCGGCGGCTCGGAGTTGCTGACCGTGCCGCACACGGTGACCCCTTGGCGTCCGGCCGCCTCCAGATCGATGGCGGCGTTGCGCATCCCCGAGGTGATCAGCAGCCGGAGCCGGGGCAGCCGTGCGAGGAGACCGGCGGGGAACGGGGTCCGCTCACGCATGACGACGACGATCTCGCGGTCCTCAAGGGCGTGCACCAGGTCGTCCTGGGAGACGAGATGGGTGTCCAGGAACTCCGTGTCCACCTGGGGAGCGATCCTCCGCCAGTCGCCCAGGGAGCGGGCGACGCCCTGGTAGTCGTCCAGCACCGCACAGCGCAGCTTCGTCATGGCAAGCCCTCCAGACAAGCCCGGCCCTTCGAGCGGGGCCGATGTGCGCCGACAGTACCCGCCGCCTCCGGCGTGCTTCCTCCCGGTGGCGGTGACCGCCCGTTCAGCCGGACTCCTCGGCCCCGGCGGCGCCGTCGATCAGTCGCAGGATCTCGGCGGCGATGACATCCGGCCCGGTCACCGGCATCATGTGGTCCGCCTGAGGGCCGATGACGTGCCGCCCTCGCGGGTACCGCGCGGCGCGGTGGGCATGGGAGGCGGTGGCGAGTTCACGGACCCGGGCGTTCATGCCCACCGATGTCCTGCCCGCGGAGATGACCGTCACGGGGACGTCCGCGAGGTGCGGAGGGCTCTCGCGCAGGGCGGTCAGGTCCGCGACGACGGAGACCAGTTCCGCCGCGCGCGTGCGCATCGCCCGCACGGTGAAGCCCTCCTCGCGCATATCGGCGGCCGCGTCGGACGGCAGCGCGGCGAGGACCTCGCGGTAGGCGTGGGCGAGCAGTCCGACGTGGGCGAGGCCACTGCTGACCAGCTGGCCGATCCTCTCCTGGCGGCGCATGGAGGGTTCGAGGAGCAGATCGCAGGATTCGTCGGTCGGGTCCGCCAGGACGACGCCCGCGATCCGTTCGGGAGCGGCGGCGGCGGTGAGGCGCACCAGCGGCCCGCCCCAGCTGTGGCCGACGAGGAGGAACGGGCCCGGCCCGAGATGGCCGAGGAGGTCGGCCAGGTCCCCGGCCATCCTGCCCAGGGTCCGGGCGCCCGGGTCCCGGGGGCTGCGGCCGAGGCCGCTCCGGTCGTAGACCACCGTCGTCGCCCGCGCGGCCACGGCCGACTGGACCAGCGCCCAGTACGAACGGCTCGCGGCAAGGCCCCCCTCGAACACCACCGTGGGCGCCGTCGCCGCCGAGTCCGGGCCCGCGCGGCGCATATGGAACAGCTTCCTGCCGTCGCGGGTCGTCGCGACAGCCGCGTTCCCCTGGCTGTGCGGGCCGCCGCCCGCCGTCGCGGCCGGACCGCCCGTGCTCCGCCCGGCCGGTGCCGCTCCCCTCGCCGCGCGTTCCCCGCCCCGCCCCAGCCGCTTCCGCATCCCGACCGCCCTCACCGCCGACGCCACTCAAGGACTGGTGAGGGTAGCCTAACCTGATGTGCTCCGGGGGAGTTTCTGTCCCCGCTGGTCTCCGGGAGCGGGACTCCCGCGACCGGAATGGAGGTCGCGGCGCCGTCCCGGAGGCCGGACGGACCGGGCCCTTCCGCCGGGCGGACACGGACGGTCGCCGTCCGGGGCGCGCTCGCCGCGGCCACCGGTCGCTCGGCCCCGCGCCCGAACCGTTGGAGTCACGAACCCGGGTCGCCGAACCGGGGTCGCCGCCCCCTGCCCCGCTCCGTCGTACCGGTGCGGCCCACGCCCCGTACCTGCGGTGTTGCCGCGCGTTCCCCCCACCGCCGTCGCGCGATCAAGGGAATAATTGGGTTGTGCATCGATCAAGTGTCGTACACACTCTCGGAACAGACGTTCACTCACACGGAGTGACGCAGTGAAAGGGTTACCGAGTGCGCATTGCCGTCAAAAGCATCCTTGCCGTGTCCGCAGCGGCGTTGTTCACCGCTGTCGCCGTCAGCCCGGCCAGCGCTGACGTGACGTCAGGGGTGGTCTGGTTCAGCAACGGCGCCGGCAAGGCCATCTTCAACGCCGACCCGAGCGGGAACAAGCCCGGGGACGCGATCAGGGCGTGCGACGACGCGGCCGACGGCTGGGGCATCAAGACCTACATGGACATCGGCAGCAACGGCAGCGTCAACCGTACTGTCAGCACCCAGGGTCACAACTCGCCGTACTGCACCGGCTGGGCCACCGGCAACCTCGAAGAGGGCACCTCCGTGACGTGGTGGGGATGCATGGTGAAGGGCACCGAGGTCGGTCACTGCACCACCAAGTACACCAAGAAGGCCTGACCCACCCGCCCCTCGGGGCGAGCGGGACGCGCGGACGGGCCCCTGAAGCCCGTCGGCGCGTAGCACGCGCGGGCCGCACGGCCCTGGCGGCGGGGATTCGCGTATCGCGGATCCCCGCCGCCGCGTTCGTGCCGGGCGGAGCGCGACCGGGCGGGTCCGGTCAGATGCCGACGTAGGCCGCCAGGTGCTCGCCGGTCACGGTGGAGCGGGCGGCGACGAGTTCGGCGGGGGTGCCCTCGAAGACGACGGTGCCGCCGTCGTGGCCGGCGCCGGGGCCCAGGTCGATGATCCAGTCGGCGTGCGCCATGACCGCCTGGTGGTGCTCGACGACGACGACCGACTTGCCGGAGTCGACCAGCCGGTCGAGCAGTCCCAGCAGTTGCTCGACATCGGCGGGATGCAGACCGATGGTCGGCTCGTCGAGCACGTAGACACCGCCCTTCTCCGCCATCCGGGTGGCGAGCTTGAGCCGCTGCCGCTCGCCGCCGGACAGCGTGGTGAGCGGCTGGCCGAGACCGAGATAGCCGAGGCCGACATCCGCCAGCCGCCCCAGGATCGCCTGGGCGGCCGGGATGCGCGCCTCACCCGTGCCGAAGAACTCCGCCGCCTGTGTCACCGGCATCGCCAGGACCTCGCTGATGTCCAGGCCACCGAGGTGGTACTCCAGTACGGCAGCCTGGAACCGCTTCCCCTCGCAGTCCTCGCAGGTGCTGGCCACCCCGGCCATCATCGCCAGATCCGTGTAGACGACACCGGCGCCGTTGCAGGTGGGGCAGGCACCCTCGGAGTTGGAGCTGAACAGCCCCGGCTTGACGCCGTTGGCCTTCGCGAACGCCTTGCGGACCGGCTCCAGCAGCCCCGTGTACGTGGCCGGGTTGCTCCGTCTGGAGCCGCGGATCGCGCCCTGGTCGATCGACACCACGCCCTCGCTCCCGGCCCCCGCGCTCCTGACGAGCGACCCGGCCACGAGCGAACTCTTCCCGGAACCGGCGACCCCGGTGACCACACAGAGCACACCGAGCGGGACGTCGACGTCGACATCGCGCAGGTTGTGCGTCGCCGCACCGCGGATCTCCAGTGCCCCGGTGGGCTTCCGGACCGTCTCCTTGAGGGCGGCCCGGTCGTCGAAATGGCGGCCGGTCAGGGTGCCCGCGGCGCGCAGCCCTTCGACGGTGCCCTCGAAGCAGACGGTGCCGCCGCCCGCACCGGCGCCGGGGCCCAGGTCGATGACATGGTCGGCGATCGCGATCGTCTCCGGCTTGTGCTCCACGACGAGGACCGTGTTGCCCTTGTCCCGCAGCCGCAGCAGCAGTTCGTTCATCCGCCGGATGTCATGGGGATGCAGCCCGATGGTCGGCTCGTCGAACACATACGTGGTGTCGGTGAGGGAGGAGCCGAGGTGGCGGATCATCTTGACGCGCTGTGCCTCGCCGCCCGACAGCGTGCCCGACGACCGGTCCAGCGAGAGATAGCCCAGGCCGATCTCCACGAACGAGTCGAGGGTGTGTCCCAGGGCGTCGAGCAGTGGCGCCACCGACGGCTCGTCGAGGCCGCGTACCCATGCGGCGAGATCGCTGATCTGCATGGCGCAGGCGTCGGCGATGCTGATCCCCTTGACCATCGACGACCGGGCCGCCTCGCTGAGCCGGCTGCCGCCGCACTCGGGGCAGGTGGTGAAGGTGACCGCCCGGTCGACGAACTCCCGGATGTGCGGCTGCATCGCCTCCCGGTCCTTGGCGAGGAACGACTTCTGGATCTTGGGGATCAGCCCCTCGAAGGTGATGTTCACCCCCTCGACCTTGACCTTGGTCGGCTCCCGGTGGAGGAAGTCCCGCATCTCCTTGGCGGTGTAGTCGCGGATCGGCTTGTCCGGGTCGAGGAAGCCCGACTCGGCGTAGGTCCGCACCGTCCACCAGCTGTCCGACTTCCAGCCGGGGATGGTGAACGCGCCTTCGGCGATCGACTTGGAGTCGTCGTAGAGCTGGGTGAGGTCGATGTCGGAGACCGTGCCGCGGCCCTCGCAGCGCGGACACATACCGCCGGTGCGGGTGAACGTCTGCTTCACGGTTCTGCGGGCACCGCGTTCGATCGTGATCGCACCGCTCGCCCGCACCGAGGGGACGTTGAAGGCGAACGCGCCGGGCGGGCCGATGTGCGGCCGGCCGAGCCGGCTGAAGAGGATGCGCAGCATCGCGTTGGCGTCGGTCGCGGTGCCGACGGTGGAACGGGGGTCGGCCCCCAGCCGCTGCTGGTCGACGATGATCGCGGTCGTCAGTCCTTCGAGCACATCGACCTCGGGCCGGGCCAGGGTCGGCATGAAACCCTGTACGAAAGCGCTGTACGTCTCGTTGATCAGCCGCTGCGACTCCGCCGCGATCGTGTCGAACACCAGTGAGCTCTTGCCCGAGCCGGAGACCCCGGTGAACACCGTCAGCCTGCGCTTGGGGATCTCGACGCTGACGTCCTTGAGATTGTTCTCGCGCGCGCCGTGCACCCGGATCAGCTCATGACTGTCGGCGGTGTGCGGCGCGGTCGGCCCCGTACCCGTTCTGCCGGCCTTGCTCATCGTGTCTCCCTCTGTGGGGCGGGACCGTCCGCGCGGTCCCCGGCGTCGTCGCCCGGCTCGGTCCGACCGGCTCGAACAGTGCGTCCGGCTCCATTGTCGGGCCCGGCCGCGGCGGCTGCCGTCGTCCGTCCGGCGGCACCGGGGGAGAGCGACACAACCAGGTATGGTTTCGCGCCATGACGGTAAAGCGACACAGGGCGTCCGCGGTGCGGCTGTGGGGCGCGCCCACCCTGGAGCCCGACGAGTGGACCGCGTATGTCCCGAGCGGTGAACGCCAGGTCGAGGACCCCTGGCTGCTCACCACGGGCACCTTCCGCGCGCCCGAGCCGATGGAGTGGGAGACGGTGTCCCACCCCGAGCCCGAGCTCCTGTGGTCCGGTACGGGCAATGTGACGGTCGAGGCCGCCGGACACGTCTGGCTCGTGCCGCCCGCGCTGGGGATCTGGCTGCCCGCCGGGATGCCGCACCGGGTCAAGGCCAGCGCGGGCACGGTCACGTACGCGACCTTCCTCAATCCCGGGCTGACCACGTCGGTCTCACCCACCGTGACGGGTATCCCGATGAGCCGGCTCCTGCGGGAGATCCTGCTCCACAACCAGCGGGAGGAGATGCCCGACGAGGCGCGGCTGCGGCTCCAGCAGGTCGGGGTGGACCTCGTCCGGCCGGTCCAGGCGGCCTCCCTGGACATCCCGCTGCCGAAGACCCCGGAGCTGCGCTCGGTCGCCGACCGCATCATCGCCGATCCGGCGGACGACCGGACCACGGAGGAATGGGCGAGGGAGCTGGGGCTGAGCGGCCGCACCCTGATGCGCTGGTTCCAGCGGGACACCGGTGTCAGCCTCACCCAGTGGCGCATCCTCGTCCGGGTCCGCCGCGCCCTCATCGACATCGCGGCGGGCACCCCGGTCGTGGCCGTCTCCCGCAGGCTGGGATACGCCAATCCGAGCACCTTCATCGACCTCTTCCGCCAGGTCACCGGGCATACGCCCGCCGCGTACTTCCGGTCGGTGAGCGGGCTGGACGACGCCGCGCCGTTATCCGCGGTGCCGCGCCCCACCGTGTCGTGAAACCGGAACAGAGTGTCCCCATACCCTCATGGGAACTGGGTTACCTTACTTAGGTAAGCCTGCCCTAAGCCCGAACGGCGCGGTTCTCCACCGCCGTACGGGGCCCCTGAAGGAGTCCGATGACACGCCGCACCACCCCTGCGTCCCGACCGCGGGGACCCAGGCTTCTCGCCACGGCCGCGGCGAGCGCCGCCGCCGTGCTGATCATGAGCGCCTGCTCGGCGGGCGGAACGGAATCCGGGAAGTCGTCGGGCGCCCAGACCCGCACGGTCACCGACATCGCGGGCGAGGTCGAGGTCCCGGCGAAGCCCGAGCGCATCGTCTCCGTCGACTTCTACTCGCCCGCCGCCCTGGTGGACCTCGGCGTCAAGCCGATCGGGGTCGTCGAGGGGTTCGCGGACGACGACCCGAACCTGCGGCCCCTGCGCTACCACGAAGCACTCAAGAAGACCGCGACCGTCGGCACCTACTACGAGCTCAACGTCGAGGCCGTCGCCAAGCAGGACCCCGACATGATCTTCGCCGAGACCCGCTTCCTCCGGAAGGGCGAACTGGAACGGCTCCAGAGCATCGCCCCCGTCGTCCAGCTCGACGCCTCGGGCATCGGCGCCTGGGAGGACCGGACACTGATGATCGCCGCGGCCGTCGGCAAGGCCGAGGAGGGCAAGCGGCAGCAGGCGGTGTTCAAGAAGCGCGCCGACGAGCTCAAGACCAAGTACGCGGACGTCCTGAAGAAGAACACCATCGCCGTCTTCGCCCACGGCCAGGACCAGTCCACCTGGGGCACCTACCCCGCCGGACACTTCTACGTCCCCGTCTGGGACGCCGTCGGCGCCAAGTTCCGCCCCTTCACCGAGGGCGAGCACAAGGGCGAGCCCGGCACCGTGAGCCAGTGGCTGTCGCTCGAACAGATCGGGAAGCTGTCCAACGCGGACATCCTCGTCCACGGCTACGGCCTCGACGGCTTCGTCACCAAGCTCTCCGGGAACAAGGTGTGGAACAACCTCCCGGCCGTCAAGAACGGTCTCGTCGTCGAGAACACCCCGGCCGCCGTGGTCTCCTCCTTCGCATGGGGCACCGAGAGCCTCGGCCACCTCGACGGCATCCTCGCGAAGCTCGACGCGAAGGCCGGGTCATGAGCGGCGCACCCGGACACGGACCCCGCGAAGCGCAGCGGGAGCGTCCCGGAACATGAGCACCACAGTGGCCGCCGCGGCCGGGCGGCCCGGACCGGACAAGGCCCCGCCGTCCGGACCGACCGGCCGCGGCGGCGGGGACAGGGGGCGGCACCGCCCCGGACTGGTGAGCACCCACGCGGGCCGCGCCCTCGGACTGCTCGTCTGCCTTCTCGTACTCGGCGGCTGCCTGGTACTGAGCCTGGCCTTCGGCGCCAAGTCCATCCCCGTCACGGACGTCTGGCACGCGCTGACCGCCTACGACGGGTCCGAGGACGCCTTCATCGTGCGTGACCTGCGGGTCCCGCGCGCCTTCCTCGCGCTGGCCGTCGGCGCGGCACTCGGGGTGTCCGGCGCCCTCATCCAGGCCCTCACCCGCAACCCGCTGGCCGACCCCGGCATCCTCGGCGTCAACGCGGGCGCCGGATTCGCCGTCATCATCGGCGTCGCCTTCCTCGGGCTCTCCTCGACCGGCCAGTACCTCGCCATGTCCTTCGCGGGCGCCGTCGTCACCACGACCCTGGTGTACGTCCTCGGGTCCGCCGGACGGGCCGGTGCGACACCGGTGCAACTGACCCTCGTCGGCGTGGCGCTCAGCGCGGTACTGGCCGGGATCTCCGCGGCCGTCACCCTGCTGAACCCGGAGGTGTACGACGCCATGCGCGGCTGGGCGGCCGGATCGCTCGCCGCACGCGGCTGGGACGTCTTCCACACCGTGCTGCCCTTCATCGCGGCGGGTCTGGTGCTGGCACTCCTCGCCGCGCGCCCCCTGAACGCCATCGCCCTCGGCGACGACCTCGCCCGGTCGCTGGGCGCGGGCATCGTCCGCACCCGCGTCACCGTCGTCGTCGCCGTGACCCTGCTGGCCGGGGCCGCCACCGCCGCGGCCGGACCCATCGGCTTCGTCGGCCTGATGGTCCCCCATGTCGCCCGCTGGTTCGTCGGACCCGACCAGCGCTGGATCATCCCGTACACCATCGTCTGCGCGCCGATCCTGCTGATCGTCTCCGACACCGTCGGCAGGATCGTCCTCACCCCCCAGGAACTCCAGGTCGGCATCGTGACCGCGTTCATCGGAGCCCCCGTGCTCATCCTCCTCGTACGCCGCAGGAAGGTGAGCGGACTGTGAGCGGCGCACCCGCGGGTCCGCGCACCCGCGTCGACTTCGGCAGAACGGTCCTGGTCTCCCGGGGCCCCCGCTGGTCACTGCGCCTCGACGTCCGTACCGCCGTCAGCTGTACGGTCTTCGGGCTGCTCACCGCGGTGGCGGTACTGGTCTCCCTCGCGTACGGCACCTATGACATCCCCCTGGGCGAGGTGCTCCGGACCCTCACGGGCGGCGGTGAGAGCGGCACCAGGAAGATCGTCGTCGAGTGGCGGCTCCCCAGGGTGCTGCTCGCCGTGCTCTTCGGCGCGGCCCTCGCCGTCGCCGGGGCGATCTTCCAGTCGGTCAGCAGGAACCCCCTCGGCTCACCGGACATCATCGGCTTCTCCTCCGGCTCCTACACCGGCGCGCTCGTCGTCATGCTGATCAGCGGCGGCGGCTACTACCAGGTCGCCGCGGGTTCGCTGATCGGCGGGATCGCGACCGCGTTCCTGGTCTTCGTCCTGGCCTACCGCCAGGGGACACGGGCGTTCCAGCTGATCATCGTCGGTATCGCGATCTCCGCCATGCTCGGCGCGTTCAACACCTGGCTGGTGCTGCGGGCGGACATCGAGGAGGCGATGCTGGCCGCGGTCTGGGGCGGTGGCTCCCTCAACAGCCTCGGCTACGACCAGCTCTGGCCCGTCCTCGGCATCCTCGCCGTGCTCGTCCCCCTGACCCTCGCGACCGGTCCGGCCCTGCGGCAGCTCGAACTCGGCGACGACGCGGCGTCGGCGCTCGGTATTCGCGTCAACGCCGTACGGCTCACCGCGGTCGTCCTCGGGGTGGCGCTCACCGCACTGGTGACGGCGTCGGCGGGGCCCATCGCCTTCATCTCCCTCGTGGCACCCCAGATCGCCCGCCGGGTCACCCGCTCCGCCTCGGTCGCCCTGCTGCCGTCCGCGGTGCTCGGGGCGTTCCTGCTCGTCCTCGCCGATCTGATCGGCCAGCGGCTCTTCGCCCCGGTCCAGCTCCCGGTCGGTATCGTCACCGTCTCGATCGGCGGGCTGTACTTCGTCTGGCTGCTGGTGCGCGAGGCCCGCAGGTCCGCCTGACCCGCGCTGTCCGGCCCAGGAGCCCTGGAATGGGCGGCGTGCCCGCGCGTGCCCCCGGGTGCGCGGTCCGACCCGGCGCCGCCAGGGCCTCCGGGCGACCGCGCCCCCGGCAGCGTCCGGCTCAGCCGACGAGTTCCGCCTTGTTCATGGCGCTCACGGAGGAGGCCGGACGGTCGTCGGGGACGACCATCTTCGCGAGCTGCGACGCGGCCCCGACGAGAGCGGCGGAGGCCACCAGGCCGACGAGGGCGAGCGAGAGACGACGGACGGTCATGGGGACCTCCTGGACTGTGCCGCTCCGGCGCGGACGGCCGGCGGCGTCGGACACCGCCCCACCGGCGGCACTCGACAGTAGGACGGACGGCCCGCTCCCCACCAGCCCGACGCAAGCCACACATCCGGGTGGTTCGGGCGACCCCGGTCCGGCGGCGAGGAGGGACGGGCAAGGAGGGACGGGCACGGGAGACGGCTCCGGGGACGGGCGCCGGGGGACGGCGGATCGCGCCCGCCGGACTCAGACGGCCGCGTCGGCGATCAGCCGCAGCGCCAGCGCCCGGAGTTCCGCGTCGGCCTTCTCCGGGCTTCCGGTGTCGTACGGCGGGTCCGGGTCGTACTCCAGCGCCAGTTGCGTCGCCTGCGCCACCTTCTCGTCGGACAGCCGCGCGGCGAGATGCAGCGCCATGTCGACACCGGCGGAGACACCGGCCGCCGTGATGATCTTCCCGGCCTCGACGAACCGTCCCGGGGTGTACGTGGCCCCGAACTCCCCCAGATAGGGGCCCGAAGCCCAGTGCGTGGTGGCGGGCAGACCCCGCAGCAGCCCGGCCGCCCCCAGGATCAGCGCACCGGTGCAGACCGAGGTGGTCCAGGTGCTGCGCCGGTGCACCCGGCGTATCCAGTCGAGGGTGCCCGCGTCGGCCATGGTCGTGGTCGTGCCCCGCTCCCCGCCGCCCGGTACCAGCAGCACATCGGCGCGGGGCATCTCGCGCAGCGACCTCTCGGCGGTGACCGAGAGTTCACCGGTGTCGGTGCGCACCGGCCCCGCCCTCCGGGCGACCATGGTCACCCGCACACCGGGCACCCGGCACAGCGTCTCGTACGGGCCGACCGCGTCCAGGGCGGTGAACCCGTCGTACAGCAGCACCGCCACATCCAGCCGCCGCCCGCTCCGCTCCCGGGCGGATGCACCGCTCACCGGCTCGTCGGCCCGTGCCGTCCCCCCGACGGCCGCCGCCGTTCCCGCCGTCGCGCCCGCCGCGAACCCCGTGCCCAGGGTGACTGCCGCCGCGCCGCGCAGCACCCCGCGCCGGCTCCGTTCGTGTTCCGTCGTCAACTCCGCCGCACCTCCGTCGTGTTGGCGAACGGTGGACACCGTTCGCCGGACGCAGCAGTAGTCGGCCCGCAGCCGCCACGAGTTCCCTTCCCGACCGTGCCGTCCTCCCCCACGAAGGTTCGGGGCGTGGAACCGGCCCCCGAAGAGCGGGTGTTCCCGTCGGGGGCCGGTTGCCGAGGGCGGCGGGTCAGTGCGGCGCGGTGCCGGTCAGTGATCCCTCCTCGTCGCGGGGAGCGTCCATCCGGTGTGCGTCCTCCCGCTGGGCGGGTTCGTGCGGGGCGTTCCCCTGCTGGGCTTCCTTCCGGTGGGCGAGCAGCGAGTCGAGGATCTCGCCGACCCGGACGGCCGTGTGCGACAGCAGGGTCGAGGTGATCCCGTGGGTGTGCTCGGTGCTGCCCTGCACATAGATGCCCGCCGACACATGGTCCACGGTCTCGACCCGGTGGTCCCGGCGCACCCGCAGCTCGTTGTCCTCGTCGCGCAGGCAGAGCTTGCCGACCTTGCCGAGGAGTGCCGCGGGGTCCGCCTGCTGGTATCCGGTGGCGTAGACGAGCAGATCCGCCTCCAGCGTCGTGCGCTCACCCGTGGGCAGATGCTCGACGGTGACCCGGAGCCCGTCGTCGTACGAGGTGACCTCCCGGAGCCTGGAGACATTGAGGAACCGTAGCCGCTGCCGTCCCTGCACGCGTTCCCGGTACTGCGTGCGGTACAGCGACTCGATCAGGTCCATGTCCACCGCCGAGTAGTTGGTGCTCCGGTGGTAGCCCATCAGCGAGTTCTTCACCTCCGGGGGAGACCGGTAGTAGAGGTCCACCGCCTCGGGATCGAAGACCCGGTTGGCGAACGGACTGTCGTCCGCCGGTGTGTAGCCGTACTTGGCGAACACCGAGACGACCTCCGCGGTGGGGAACTCCCGGTGCAGATAGGCGACCGTCTCGGCGGCGCTCTGTCCGGCGCCGAGCACCACCACCCGCGCGGGCGGACGGCCGCTCCAGCCCGCCACCCCGGGCAGCAGATCCCGGTTGTGCCATATCCGGTCGTTGATCTCGGCACCCGCGGGTATCCGGGGTGTCATACCGGTGGCCACACACAGATTGCGGGTCCGGCGGGTCACCAGCTTCCCCCGCGGACCGCCGACCCGGCTCATCACATCGAACCAGCGGACGTCGTCACCGTCGAACACGGGCTCCACGCCGACGACCTCGTGCGCGTAGTCCACCAGGTGCGACAGTCGCTCCGCGATCCACGCGAAGTAGTCGTGGAACTCGATCCGCAGCGGGAACAGCGTCTTCTGGTTGAGGAAGTCGACCAGCCGGTCGCGCTCCTTCAGAAAACACAGGAAGCTGTACCGGCTGGTGGGGTCACGCATCGTGACCAGGTCCTTGAGGAACGACACCTGCATCGTCGCGTCGTCGATGAGCATCCCCCGGTGCCAGCCGAACCCCGGCTGCTTCTCCAGGAAGCCGGTCCTTAACTCGTCGTTCCCGGTGGTGAGTCCGTTGTGCTCCTCGATCGCGATGGCCAGTGCCAGATTGGACGGGCCGAAGCCGATCCCCAGCACGTCGCAGTCGGAATCCTGTTCGCGGCGGATTCGGTTCACCGCAGCATCGCCTCCCTAACCGACGCGATCGTAGGTAAGGTTAGCCTTACTTTGCAATGGGGCGGGGCGCTCCGGCGTGCCAACTGCCTGTAAAGAAACAGCTGTCGGACTCCGGTCGCCGCCGCCACACGATCGTGAGAACGGGGAAGCGCCATCATGCGGGTTGCGATGTCCGGCCACCGGGCCCGGGGACGCCGTACACGGGGAGCGCCGCCGCGGTGACCCGACGTTCCCCCCTGGCCGCCCCGCCCGACCCCCGGCAGAACGGGAAGCGGGACGGCGCCCGCTGGGTGCCGCGCGGGTCCGCGCTGCTCGCGCTCACCGGCGTACTGGTCCTCCTCGTCGTGCTCAGCACCTGGATCGGCGCCAAGGACACCTCCCCGGCCCAGGTCTGGGCCGCGCTCCTGGGCAGCGACGACTCGTACACCACCGGAGTGATACGTGAACTCAGGCTGCCGCGAACCCTGGTGGGCCTGATGGTCGGCGCGGGACTCGGGGTCGCCGGTGCGGTGATGCAGGCCATGACCCGCAACCCGCTCGCCGACCCCGGACTGCTCGGGGTGAACGCCGGTGCCTCGGCCGCCGTGGTCTTCGGTATCGGCGTCGTCGGGCTGACCACCTTCACCTCGCTGGTGTGGTTCGCCTTCCTTGGCGCGGCGCTGGCCACCGTCGTCGTCTACCTCCTGGGGGCGTCCGGCCGTGCCGGGCCCACGCCCGTACGGCTCGCGCTGGCCGGGGCGGCGGTGAGCGCGAGCCTGGGCGGGATCATCGGCGGACTCACCGTGTTCAACGCCGCGACCTTCGACCACATGAGGTTCTGGATGGTCGGTTCGCTGGCCGGCCGGGACCCGGAGCTGATGAGGGACCTGGTGCCGTTCGTGGTGGCAGGTCTGGTGATCGCGCTGCTGCTGGCCCGCCCGCTCAACGCCCTCGCGCTGGGGGAGGACCTGGGCAAGGCCCTGGGCGCGCGGATCGCCCGCACCAGGATGGCGGCCGTGCTCGCGGTGACCCTGCTGTGCGGCGCGGCAACCGCCGCCGCCGGTCCCATCGGCTTCGTCGGGCTCGTCGTCCCGCTGGTCGCGCGCTGGCTGACCGGACCTGATCTGCGCTGGGTGCTGCCCTACTCCATGGTGCTCGCCCCGATCCTGCTGCTGACCTCCGACATCCTGGGCCGCGTCGTGCTGCCCGAGGGGGAGCTGGAGGTCGGAGCGGTCACCGCGCTGGTGGGCGCGCCGGTCTTCATCGCGATGGTGCGCAGGCGCAAGGAGATCTCACTGTGACCGTGACCAGAACCCGCCCGGGCACCGACAGCTCCGACAGCACCGCTACGCCCCGCCGCACCTCCACGACCCGACCGGTACGGCTGTGGTCGGGCCGCGTCACCTTCCGGGTGCACCCGCGTACGGCCGTGGTGTCCCTCGCCGCACTGGTACTGGCGCTGCTGTCGCTGGTCGTCAGCCTCTGCGTGGGCGCCTACACGGTCCCGCTCCCGGACGTCGCCCAGGCGCTCTTCCACGGCACCGGCGACCGGCTCGCCGTGCACTTCGTGAACCACGAGAGACTGCCGCAGGCACTGCTCGCCGCCCTGGTGGGCGCCGCGCTCGGGGTCAGCGGCGCGATCTTCCAGAGCATCTCCAGGAACCCGCTGGCCAGCCCGGACGTGATCGGCTTCAACAGCGGCGCGTCGACCGGCGCGATCCTCGCGATCGTCACCTTCGGGGGAGGCGCCGCCACGGTCGCCACGGGCGCGGTCGCCGGTGGCCTGATGACCGCGTTCCTGGTCTTCGTGCTGGCCAGCCGGGGCGGACTGCACGGGGTACGGCTGGTCCTGGTCGGGCTGGGGGTGACCGCGATGCTCGGCTCGGTCAACTCCTATCTGCTCACCCGCTCCAGCCTCGACAACGCCCAGAACGCGCACATCTGGCTGGTCGGCACCCTGAACGGCCGGGGCTGGAGCTCGGTGCAGATGATGGCCGTCGCCCTTGCCGTACTGTTCCCGGCCACCGTGCTGCTCGGCAGACAGCTGCGGATGCTGGAGCTGGGTGACGACCTCGCGAGCGGTCTGGGGGTCCGCGTCGACCGGGTGCGGCTCGCGCTGACCGTACTGGGCATCGGGCTGTGCGGGGTCGCGGTGGCCAGCGCGGGACCGATCCCCTTCGTGGCACTGGCCGCGCCGCAGATCGCCGCGATGCTCACCCGCGGCCCCGGGGTCAGCGTGCTGTCCGCCGGGACCGTGGGGGCCGCGCTGCTCTCGGCGGCGCACCTCGCGTCCGCCCAGCTGTTCACCACGCTGGCGTGGGTGGGCGACCTGCTGGGACCGCTGCGGCTGGTGGACGAGTCCCAGCGCAACAACCAGCTGCCGGTGGGGGTCACCACGGCGGTCCTCGGCGGCGTGTACCTCGCCTGGGTGCTCTTCAAGCGGCGTGGAACGGGGCGTGCTTGACGTACGGGCCGCCGCAGGCCCCCCGTCGCCGGTCGGTGACGGGGGGGCACGTCGCGGGGGAAGTGCGGCGAGGCGGTGCGGGGAGTGGTGTGCGGCGTGGGGCGGGGTGCGCGGCGCGAGGCCGGGTGGTGTGCGGCGCGAGGCCGGGGGAACGACACCGGCGCCGCGCCGCACACCGTGACGGTCAGAGCTTCCTCAGCATCTCCTCGATCTCGTCCACCGCGCCGATGGCGAAGGTGTAGTTGGCCATGAGGAAGTGCTGGGAGGAGAAGGCCCGGCCCGCCTTCACCGCGGGCACCTTCTTCCACAGCTTGTTGTCCAGCAGCTGCTGGGTGGTGGGGGTGGGCTTGCCGTCGAACTGCACCGGGTAGATCAGCGCCGTGCAGTCGTCGAGCACATCGATCTCCTCGTAACTCTTCGCCAGGAAACCGGCCTTGTCGGCCGGGATGCCCGCGCCGATCTTGAGCCCCACATCACGCATCACGGTGACGAGCGGCGTACCGAGGAAGAACTGGCCGCTCTGGCCACCGCTCAGCGGGGCCCAGGTGGAGGTCGCGATCTGCTTGCTGTACGCGGCCTTCACCTCACCGAGCCGGTCCTGGTAGCGCTTCTTGATCTCCGTGAGCTTGTCCTCCCGGTTGACCGCCAGCGCGGCCTTGGCGATCTGGTCGTGCCACAGCGCCCCGCTGGTGGCCCAGTCGAAGTGGGCCACGGGGGCGACGGACTTCAACGGCGCGGACTTGTCCTTGTAGAACTGGTCGAGGATCATGTCGGGCTTCAGCGCCGCGACGGCCTGCGAGTTGGGCGAGCCGACCGCGCCTATCGTCTTCACGTCCTTCAGCCGCTCGTGGTCCCGCTTCGGCATCAGGGTCGGGTTGGCGGTTCCGTCGGGCACCCCGACGGGCACGAGCCCCAGCTCCAGCAGCATCAGGGCCGCGTAGTTGTCGGTGACGACGACCCGCTCGGGGTTCCGCGGCAGTCTCACCGTGCCGTTGTCGGTCTTGACGCTGCGCAGACCGCCTTCGGCGCCCTTGTCCGCACCGGAGTTGTCATCACCGGACGATTCGCTCACACCGCAACCGGTCAGGGCCAGGGCCGTGGCGGCACCCGTGAGTCCTCCGACGAACCGCCTGCGGCCCAGGGAAACGGTCATGGTGTGCGAACGGGTCATGATGTCTTGCTCCTCCGTCGGTTGCGCAGCGTGAAGCCGCCCCCTCGCCATGAACGAGAGGGCAATAGGTAAGGCTTGCCTAACGTACTCGTTCCGAGCAAGATCTGACGTGTTGGCCTGAGGATCAAGAGCGAGGAGCTCCAGGAGATGAGCGGGGCGTCGACCCAGCACCGTCCAGGTGCGCACAGCCGACCAGGAGGACTTCATGTGACGCGGGTACGGCGGGTGCGCCGCGTCACCCCCCGGATGGCCCGGATCACCTTCACCGGAGAGGAGTTGGCGCACCTCCCGGACAACGGCACCGACCAGCATGTCGCCCTCTACTTCTACGCGCCGGACGTCGTCCTCCCGAGGCCGTTCACCATCGACGCCGCGCGAAGCCTGCTCCCCGCCGCCCGGCCACGGCTGCGCCGCTACACGATCCGCCACCACCGTCCCGAACTCGGCGAGGTGGACATGGACTTCGTCCTGCACGGCGCCGACGAACTCGCCTCCGGCTGGGCGGAGCACGCCGCACCCGGCGACGAGTCCATCTGGTTCGGGCCCACCCCCGCCTACACGCTCGACCCCGAAGCGGACTGGACCGTCCTGCTCGGCGACGAGACCGCGCTCCCGGCGATCGGCGCCCTGCTGGAACAACTCCCGCCGGATCACCGGGTGTCGGCGCTCATCGAAGTGGCCGACGCCGCCGAGGAACAGGAACTCACGACCCGCGCCGACGCCCGCGTTCAGTGGCTGCACCGCGACGGCCGCGCCCCCGGACTGCTGCTGCACGAACGGGCCTCGGCACTGAAGCTGCCCGCCGGCCGGGGACGGATATGGGGGGCGGCCGAACGGGAGGTCGTCCGCGGCCTGCGCCACCACTTCGTGCGCGGACTCGGCATGGAACGCTCCGACACCCATCTGACCGCCTACTGGACCAGGGGTGAGACACAGGACAGCGAGGTCTGACCCGCAGATGACCGCCGCACCCCCGGACGACACCGCCCCGGACGACACCACCCCGACCGACGGCGACCGGTCCGGCCATCCCGACTCCGGCCCCGACTCCGGTCCCGACCCCGGTCCTGGTCCCGATCCCGGCTCCGGTCCTACGGCCAAGGACGGACGGAGACTGCTCGGCGCCTGTCTGCGGAGCGGCGCCGGACTCCTCACCTCGGCCGTACTCAGCGGCCTGCTCTACCAGTTGGCCCTGATCGCGCTCCCATGGTTCATCGAACGCGCCGTGGACCGGGGCGTCGTCGGCGGCGACGAGGACGCCCTGTGGAACTGGGCGCTGCTGATCCTGGCCGCCGGACTCGTCGCCGCCGCTGCCGAGATGGCGGTCGGCTGGTTCTCCACCCTCGTCGGCACCCTCCAGGGCAACCGCCTCCAACTCGCCCTCGCCGACCGGGTCGCCCGGCTCGACAGCCGCTCGCTGGGACGGTTCGGCGAGGGAGATCTGGGGATGCGCGGCACCCGCGACGTCGACCTCGTCCGCACCTGGCTGATGGGAGTCCCGTCCTTCGTCACCGGTGCGGTGGGATTCGCCGTGATGATCGCCGCGATCGTCCGCCTCGACCCGCTGCTCGCCGTCGTCGGTCTCGCCTGTGTGCCGCCGCTGGTGTGGATCAACACGTACTGGTTCCCCCGGCGCTTCGGCCGGGCGAACACCGCGCTCTCCACGGCGCACGCCGACCGCGCCGACGCCGTCGAGGACCTGCTGTCCGCGAGCGCCGCCGTACGCGGCATCGGAGGCGAACCGGCCCTCGTACGGCGCCATGCGGCCCGTAGCGCGGACGTCACCGAGCACACGCTCGCCGCCGCCAGGATCTCGGCGGACTGGGCCGCGCTCTCCCCGTTCGTGCCCGCCCTGGCGATCGGCGCCGGGCTCGGCCTCGGCGGACTCGCCGTGCTGCGGGGCGACATGTCGGTAGGGGGGATCGTCGCGTTCACCAGCTGGATGAGCATGCTGGTGCTGTGGGTGGGTGTGCTGACCATGCGGCTGAGCCAGCTCAGCCAGGCCGTGACCGCGGCCCGCAGACTTCAGGAGGTGCTCCTGCCCGGGCCCGACGAGCGGCCGGCTGAGCGGCCCGCCCGTGACCTGCCGGTGGAGGGTCTGCTGGAAGCGGAGTCCGTGTCCGTCACCGTCGGCGGGCGCACCGCGCTCGCCCCGGTCACCCTGACGGCCGCACCCGGCACCCTGACAGCCGTCACCGGACCCATGGCCTCGGGCAAGACCGTTCTGCTGCGTGTCCTCGCCCGGCTCGTCGACCCCGGCGACGGGGAGGTCCGGTTCGGCGGTGTCCCGCTGAGGGATGCCGACCCGCTCCACGTCCACACCCGCATCGGATTCGTGCCCCAGCGCTCGGGCACCATCAGCGGCACACTCGCCGACAATCTGCGGCTGGGCGGCACCTTCAGCGACGACGAACTGCGCGACGCCTGCCGTGTCGCCGCCCTGGACGGCTACCTCGACTCGCTGCCCGACGGACTGGGGACCGAGGTCGCGGAGCGCGGCAGCACCCTTTCCGGGGGACAGCTCCAACGCCTCGCCCTCGCCCGCGCGGTACTGCGCCGACCGGCCGTCCTGCTCCTCGACGACATCACCTCGGCCGTCGACACCGCCACCGAACGCATCATCGTGGCACGGCTACGGGCCTGGGCCGAGGGCACGGCGGTGGTGTGGGCCACCCACCGGCCGGCCCCGCTGGCCGCCGCCGACCAGGTCGTCACGCTGGAGCCCGCCACCCCGGCCGGGATCACCGGCACGGAGGCCCGGGTGACCACCGGTGGCTGAACAGGCACGGCTGTCCGCGAGCCCCGACCAGCGCGCTGTACTCCGGCGCGCCTGGCCCCATCTGCGTACCCAGCGCCGCGGCGTCCTCGCCGCACTGGCCCTGAGCGTGGCTGCCACCGCGACCACCGTGGCCGTACCCGCGGTCATCGGCGCGGGCGTCGACCGCCTGCTGGACGGCGACCGGGCCGGGCTGATGACCGCGGTGGCGGTCCTGACCGCGCTCGCTCTGCTGCGGCTGCTGCTCTTCCGGCAGTCGGAGATCCGGCTCACCACCGTCGGCGAACGGGTGGTCCGCGAACTGCGGGACCTCGTCGTCGAACGGCTCTCCCGGGCCCCGCTGCGGTTCCTGGAGGCCCAGCCCTCGGGTGATCTGCTGCGGCGCGCCACGACCGAGATCGCCGATCTGGCCAACTTCGTCCGGGCCCAGCTGCCCGATGTCCTGACCGTCGCCGGACAACTGCTCCTCACCACGATCGTGCTGTTCGGCTACTCGCCCCTGCTGGCATCGGCCCTGCTGGTGGTGTTCGTGCCCGCCATCATCGTTGTGCTGCGGCTGTTCAAGAAGGCCGCCGATCCCGCGTTCGCCGCCGAGGCGGCCGCGGCGGGCCGGGTCGCCACCACCTACCGCGAGCTGGTGCAGTCCCACGAGATGCTCCGGACCGGCGGCGGCACCGACTTCTGGCGTACGCGTTTCCTGCGCGACGGCGAGCGGCGCTACCGAGCGGCCCGCCGGAGCCAGCGGTCGTTGTCCCTCATCAGCCTTGCCCGCGTGGTGCAGGGGGCGACGACCGCGGTACTGCTGCTGCTCGGCGGCCGGCTGGTGGCCGAGGGCCGCGTGAGCGTGGGCACCGTCGTCGTGTTCGTCCTGGCCACGCGCCAGCTCTTCGACTCGGCGGCCCAGGCGTCCAACCTGGTCGGCCAGGTCAAGCTCACCCTGGTCGGCCTCGCCCGGCTCCTCGACCTGCTCGCCACCACCGCGTCCCGCGAAGACCCCGGACCGGGTCCGTCCGTGGTGGTGCCGCCCCGCGGGCCGTACACCGGGAGGAGTGGGCCGCTGACCGCCGCCCGTGGAGTGCTGGACATCCGCGCGGTGCGCTATTCGTACCTGAGTGGCAGGGAGGTGCTGCACGGCCTCTCGCTGCGGGTCGAGCCCGGTGAGCGGCTCGGGCTCGCGGGACCCACGGGCGCCGGGAAGACCACCCTCGCCAAACTGGTCACCGGGCTCTACACCCCCGACTCGGGCAGCGTCCACTACGACGGCAGGGATCTGCGCGAGCTCTCCGCCGCCGAACTGCGCCGCCGCGTCGTCCTCGTGCCGCAACGGGTGCACCTGATCGACGGTTCCCTCCTGGACAACCTGGGTCTGGTGCCCGGCACCCCGGACGAGAAGCGGATCGCCGCCGCCGTGGCCCGGCTGGACCTGGAGGACTGGACGCGGGGTCTCCCGGACGGTCTGCGCACCAGGGTCGGCCGCGGCGCCGAGGCGCTGTCCGCGGGTGAACTCCAGCTCATCGGTCTGGTACGGGCGGCGCTGGTCGACCCCGCCGTCCTGGTCCTGGACGAGGCGACCGCCGATCTCGACCCGGACACCGCCCGGCGGCTGGAGATCGCCGTCGACACGCTGCGCGCGGACCGCACCCTGATCGTCATCGCCCACCGCGAGTCGACGATCGAACGGCTTCCCCGGGTGGTCCGCCTCGACGACGGGATGGTCCTGGCGGAGGGCTGAGAGCGGCCCGGTGGGCGGGGGCCGGTCCATCGGCCCCCGCCTGACGGGCAGGGCCCGGTCCGTCGGCTCTCACCGGCATCGGGAGTCGTGGGACACGCGGGTCAGGGGGGAAACACCGCGCGGTGGGTGCGCCTGATCGGTGGAGCGGCGGATCGTGAGCTCCCCCGGAGCGGCGGAGCGGCGGAGCGCCGGATTGTGGGGACGCAGGGCTGTGAGGACGTCGGGCTGTGGGGAGGCAGTGCCTCAAGCCCGTTCGCGGGTGAAGGTCAGCCCGCGTGCAGCAGTTGTTCGGTCCGGGTGACCACCGCGCTGTGCACGGCCATCCAGCGCAGCGCGCCGGTGTGCTCCTCGGCGGTCAGATCCGCCACGGCGTCGGCGACGACGAACGGCTGGATGCCCTGCATCACGGCATCGGCCGAGGTGAGCAGCACACCGAGCCCGGCGAAGAGCCCGCACACGATCAACTGGTCGCGCCCATAACCCCGCAGGGTCCGTTCCAGTTGGCTGCCGAGAAAGGCGTTCGGCCGGGTGTGGACGACGACATGCTCTCCCGCGCGCGGCGTGAGCGTGTCGATGAGTGCCGCGTCGGCGGCATCGGTGATCCCAGGACCCCAGAGGTCACCGAGGACGCCCCGCTGATCGGGCTGCCGGACGGCCTGCTCCACGCCGAACACGATCGGTATCGCGAGCACCCCGGCCAGTTCCCGCAGCGCGCTCACATTGCCCACGAGTTGTTCCGTCGGCGCGTCGTCCGTCGGGAAACGGCCCAGGTGATGCCGCTGCATGTCGAGGACGAGCAGCGCGGCACGCGCGGGATCGATCGTCCATGACGCCGCCGAGGAAGGTACTTCGGCCCTGGCGGGCATGGGGTAGGACGCGACGGCAGGCGGACCCACGGGAATCTCCTCGCTGACGGCACGACAGGACGACCGGGAGCGACCGGGAACGGCGACTCCGACCAGTCCGAACTAAGCTTAGGCTAGCCTAAACAGCGATCTCGGGGAATGAGATTCCCCGCCGATCGAAGCCGCGTGACCAGCGGCTCTTCCCCGCAGACCCGCAAAGCAGGCGGCTTCCCGCCATGGGCGGTCGAGGGGCCGGCCCTCCGGAGCGTGCCGCCGGCCGCCGGGCAGGGTCCGCCGGTGTCCGCGTCAGGCCGGTCCGTGTCGGCGTACGGATACGGGTTCGCGTCCGTGGCTGCGTACCCGTCCCCGTTCCTGTGCTCGGTCCACGGTCACAGCAGCTTTCGCAGGGCCTCGCCCAAGGTCGTCACGCCCTCCTCGATCTCCGTGACCGTGCTCGCGGCGTAGCCGAGGACCAGCCCCGGCCGGTGCGGACGCTGACTGTGCCAGGACAGGGGCTGCGCCTTCACCCCTCGGGCGAGCGCGGCGGCGGCGAGATCGGTGTCGGCGAAGCCCGCGTCGAAGGTGACCGTCACATACAGACCGGCGGCGGTGCCGTGCACGGTCGCGCCCGGAAGACGGGTGCCGATCGCCTTGACCATGGCGTCCCGGCGGCGGCGATGGTGTCTGCGGCGCAGGCGCAACTGGCGCTCCATCTCGCCCGATTCCATGAACCGGGCCAGCACCAGCTGGGGGAGGACGGCGCTGCCGAGGTCGGCGAACCGCTTCGCGTCGACAAGGGCCGCGCGGTACCTCGGCGGGGCGAGGACCCATCCGATACGCAGCGCGGGGGCGAGGAGCTTGGACACGCTCCCGGCGTAGCAGACGTTCTCGGCCAGCACGGACCGCAGCGCGGGTACCGGGGTCCGGTCGTAGCGGTGCTCGGCGTCGTAGTCGTCCTCGATGATCAGCGCGCCGCTCTCCCGGGCCCAGCGCGTCAGTTCGCCGCGCCGGGTGCCGCGCAGGACCACACCGGTCGGGAACTGGTGCGCGGGTGTCAGCAGCACGGCTGCCGCGCCCATGGCGCGCAGCTCGTCGACGCGGACGCCCTCGGAGTCGACGGCGACGGGCGGGGTGTCCAGCCGGCAGTTGCGCAGATGCTGGCGGGCTCCGAGTGAACCGGGGTCCTCGACGGCGACCGCGGGGACGCCGTCGTCACGCAGCACCTGCCCGAGCAGGGTGAGCGTCTGGGCCGTGCCGGAGACGATGACGATCTCCTCCGGATCGGCCCTGATACCGCGGTTGCGGGCGATCCAGTTCGCCACGGCCAGCCGCAGCGCCGGTGTCCCGCGCGGGTCGCCGTACCCGAGGTCGGCCGCCACGAGGGAGTTGAGGACGCGGCGTTCGGCGCGCAGCCACTCGGCCCGTGGGAACGCCGCGAGGTCCGGCAGCCCCGGCGACAGGTCGATCCGCGCGCGGACGGTGCGTATCAGATCGAAGACGTCCGGGCCGGGCGCCGCGGTGAACAGGTCCCGCGGCGAGGGCGGACCGGCGGGCGTGGCCGGTCCACCCGCCGGGATCGCCGCGGGGGCGCCGACCGCGATCGTGCCGCCCCGCCCCCGTCCGGCGAGATGTCCGTCCTCGATCAGGCGCTGGTACGCCTCGGTGACCACACCGCGTGACACCCCCAGTTCGGCGGCCAGGACCCGGGTGGCCGGCAGCCGACTGCCCACCGGCAGACGGCCGTCCGTCAGCGCGCGCCGGATCTGCGAGGTCAGCCAGTCCGCCTTCCCGCCCGTCGGAGCCTCGTCGATGCTCAGATGCAGGAAGTCGGACCCCGCCGTTATGGACCTGTCGGAAGCATGGTCATTGGATCTGTTCACCGGGCCATGCTGGCAGCAGGGTGAACCCATGGAAACAGCGCGTCCCGGCCCCGTCCCGACAGTCGACTACGTTCACGGATACTCCCGGCGCGAGGGCCGCCGACTGGGCGACCAGGCGGACACCCTGGCGCGGTTGCTGCACGACGGCACGTCCTACCCGGCCGGCAGCCGGGTACTGGAGATCGGCTGCGGGGTCGGCGCCCAGACGGTCCATCTGCTCAGGTCCAGTCCCGGCGCGCACATCGTCGCGGCCGACCGGTCCGAGGAGTCCCTGGCGCGGGCCCGCGCCCATGTCGCGGCCGCCGTGCCGGACGCGCGGATGGAGTGGCATCGCGCCGATGTGTACGATCTGCCCTTCGCCGACGGGGAGTTCGACCATGTCTTCGTCTGCTTCGTCCTGGAGCATCTGCCCGCTCCCCGGCAGGCGCTGGCCGTACTGCGGAGTGTGCTGCGGCCCGGAGGCACCCTGACCGTCATCGAGGGTGACCACGGATCGGCCTTCTTCCACCCGGACAGCCTGTACGCCCGCGCGGCGATCGAGTGCCAGATCAGCCTTCAGACGGCGGCCGGCGGGAACCCGCTGCTCGGCCGGGAACTGCACCCCCTGCTGACCGGCGCCGGGTACGAGGACGTCGAGGTCCGCCCGCGCACCGTCTACGCCGACCGCACCCGGCCCGCGCTGGCCGAGGGCTTCACCCGCGACACGTTCACCGCCATGGTCGAGGCCGTCCGGGGCGACGCGCTGGCCGCCGCCCTCATCACGTCGGCCGACTGGGACCGGGGGATCGCCGATCTGCACCGGACCGCCCGCGAAGGGACCTTCCACTACACGTTCTTCAAGGCCACCGCCGTCAACCCGTCGCCCCCGTCGGCCACGAAGCCCTCGCCGGTCTGAAGTCCGCCCGGCACGACGTCCCCGTCCGTCACGACACCCACGCCGGTCTGACGCCCACGCCGGTCTGACGCCCGCTCGGCACCCCGGCCCGGCCCGTCCAGCACCCGCCGGCCGGGCCGTAGGCCGCCGTCACGCTCAGCCGTGCGCCTCCCGACCGGAGCCGGAGCCGGAGCCGGAACCGGGAACGGAGGTGGGGCCCGGACCGGGACCGGGGGCCAGGACGAGTTCCTGGTCGCCGAGCGGGGCGAAGTGCCGGGCCACATCGGCGTCCGTCACCTGGTCGAGAGAGGGCGGGGTCCACCGGGGGGAGCGGTCCTTGTCGATCACCTGGGCACGGATGCCCTCCAGCAGGTCGGGTGCGGACAGGGCGGCGCAGGACACCCCGTACTCCTGGGCCAGCACCGCCTCCAGCGGCCCGAGCCCCGGTACGCGGCGCAGGGCCGCCAGCGTGACCTTCAGCGCGGTGGGCGACCTGGTGAGGATCACCTCCGCGGCCTCTTTCGCGGCCGGTGCGCCGCTGCCGAGCAGCCGCCGCACGATTTCCTCCACCGTGTCCGCCGCGTAGCAGTGCCCGGACCACTCCCGGCAGGCGTCCAGTTCCCCGGCGGGCGCCTCACCGGCGAACCCGGGAAGCACCTCGGACACCTCGGCCCCGGTCAGCGCCGCGACGAGGTCCGGCAGCCGGCCGGACGGGACGAAGTGGTCCGCGAGCCCGCACAGCAGGGCGTCCGCCGCCCCCACCGCCTGCCCCGTCAGGGCCAGTTGGACACCGAGCCGGTCGGGCGCCCGGGCCAGCAGATACGTCCCTCCGACATCCGGTACGAAGCCGATCGCCGTTTCCGGCATCGCGACCCGGGACCGCTCGGTGACGATCCGGACATCGCCGTGCGCCGAGACACCGACCCCGCCGCCCATCACGATGCCGTCCATGAGCGCCACATACGGCTTGGGGTAGCGGGCGATCCGGGCGTTGAGCCGGTACTCGTCGCGCCAGAAGGCCGCCGACGCGGTGCCGCCCGCGCGGGCGTCCTCGTGGATGGCGCGGATGTCGCCACCGGCGCAGAGTCCGCGCTCACCGGCCCCGGTGATCACCACCGTGCGGACCGCCGGGTCGTGCTCCCAGAAGTCGAGCGCGGCGGCGATCCGGCGGACCATCGCGTGGGTGAGGGCGTTGAGGGCCCGGGGGCGGTTCAGGGTGATGATGCCGCAGCGGCCCTCGACCCGGGTCAGGACGGTGTCCTCGCCCCCGGTCACCGGACGGCCCCGGTCCGGGACCCGGCCACGACGAGGCACATGAGGCGCATGATCTCTTCCGTTCCTTCCAGGATCTGACGGGGGCCCGCAGACGCGCGGACCGGTCCCACGATGCCCTACCCGCCCGGACACGTCGTATCCGCCCAGGTCCCCGTACCCGCTCGGACGCCCACGGGAAGGCGTGCCCCGTCGGTGCCGGACGGCGTCAACCCTGCTCCCTCCGTGTCTCATGTCACGGTCCGGTATGTGAACACCACTGTCCGAAGCGGGGCGACCCCTCTAGGCTGGCCGGTGCAGCTGGTTCGCCCTGTCCGCCAGACAGAAGCGTCGCAAGAGGGAACCCGGTGGGAATCCGGGACTGCCCCGCAGCGGTGAGCGGGAACGACCGCCGTCATACGCACTGGGCCCGGCCGGGTCTGGGAAGCGACGGCCAGTAGGAGTCCGCCGGGAGGCCGGCGTACGTGCCCGCGAGTCCGAAGACCTGCCCGCTGTCCGCGCACGACCCCTCGTGCGCGGCGATCCCGGTGACCTCGTGGGCGGGTCGGAGGAACCCCGGACAATCGTCCGGGCGGCACATATCGGCGGACGGCCGCGCCTCGCGCGCGGGCACGGGTTCCGTCCGGTCTGTCACCCCCTTCGCGCTCCCGCCCCGTCGCCGGGATGTTCAGGAGACATCTCGCGAAGGAGAGTTCCGTGACACCGAAGTCCGCAGCCGCGGCAGCACAGGCCACCGTGTACGGCTACCCCCGCCAGGGACCGAACCGGGAACTGAAGAAGGCCGTCGAGGGCTACTGGAAGGGCCGCGTCACCGCCGACGCCCTCCGGGAGACCGCCGCCGGTCTGCGCCGGACCAACTGGCGCCGACTGGCCGACGCCGGCATCCACGAGGTGCCCACCGGCGACTTCTCGTACTACGACCACATGCTGGACACCAGTGTCATGGTCGGCGCCGTCCCCGCCCGGCACCGCGCGGCCGTCGCCGCCGACACGCTCGACGGCTACTTCGCCATGGCGCGCGGCACCCAGGACGTCGCGCCGCTGGAGATGACCAAGTGGTTCGACACCAACTACCACTACCTGGTCCCCGAACTCGGCCCCGACACCGTCTTCGGCGCCGACCCCGCCAAGCAGGTCGCCGAGCTGAAGGAAGCCCTCGCACTCGGTCTCGACCCCCGGCCGGTCCTCGTCGGCCCGGTCACCTACCTCCTGCTGGCCAAGCCCGCCCCCGGGGTGCCCGCCGACTTCGAGCCGCTGACCCTCCTGGACCGGCTGCTCCCCGTCTACGCCGAGATCCTCGGCGATCTGCGGGCCGCCGGAGCCGGATGGGTACAGCTCGACGAACCCGCCCTCGCCCAGGACCGCACCCCCGCCGAACTGAACTCCGCCGCCCGCGCCTACCGTGACCTCGGCGCGCTCACCGACCGGCCCAAGCTGCTCGTCGCCTCCTACTTCGACCGGCTGGGCGAGGCCCTGCCCGTCCTGGCGAAGGCACCCGTCGACGGCCTCGCCCTCGACTTCACCGAACGCGCCGCGGGCAATCTGGAGGACCTCGCCGCCGTCGGCGGACTGCGCGGCAAGCGACTGGTCGCGGGCGTGGTCAACGGCCGCAACATCTGGATCAACGACTACGAGAAGTCGCTCGCCACCCTCGGCACCCTGCTCGGCCTCGCCGACCGGGTCGACGTGGCCGCCTCCTGCTCGCTGCTGCACGTCCCGCTCGACGCCGACGCCGAACGCGACATCGACCCGCAGATCGCCCGCTGGCTCGCCTTCGCCCAGCAGAAGACCACCGAGATCGTCACCCTCGCCAAGGGACTGGCCCAGGGCACCGAGGCGATCACCGCCGAACTCGCCTCCAACCGCGCCGACCTGGCGTCCCGCGCCGGGTCCGCGCTCACCCACGACCCCGCCGTACGCGCCCGTACCGCCGCCGTCACCGACGCCGACGGGCGCCGCTCCCAGCCCTACGCCGAACGGACCGTCGCCCAGCGCGCGCACCTGCGGCTGCCCCTGCTGCCGACCACCACCATCGGATCGTTCCCCCAGACGGACGAACTGCGCGCCGCCCGCGCCGATCTGCGCGCCGGTCGTATCGACACCGCCGGGTACGAGGAGCGCATCAAGGACGAGATCCGCGACGTCCTCGCCTTCCAGGAGAAGGCGGGCATCGACGTCCTCGTCCACGGCGAACCCGAACGCAACGACATGGTGCAGTACTTCGCCGAACAGCTCACCGGCTACCTGGCCACCCAGCACGGCTGGGTCCAGTCGTACGGCACCCGCTACGTCCGGCCGCCCGTCCTCGCCGGGGACATCTCCCGCCCCGAGCCGATGACCGTCCGCTGGACCTCGTACGCCCAGTCGCTCACCGAACGGCCCGTCAAGGGCATGCTCACCGGGCCGGTCACCATGCTCGCCTGGTCCTTCGTCCGCGACGACCAGCCCCTCGGTGACACCGCCCGCCAGGTCGCCCTCGCCCTGCGCGACGAGGTCGACGACCTGGAAGCCGCCGGGACCTCCGTCATCCAGGTGGACGAACCCGCGCTGCGCGAGACCCTCCCGCTGCGCGCCGCCGACCACGCCGGCTACCTCGAATGGGCCACCGAGTCGTTCCGTCTCACCACCAGCGGCGTACGCCCGGACACCCAGATCCACACCCATATGTGCTACGCCGAGTTCGGCGACATCGTTCAGGCCATCGACGATCTCGACGCCGACGTCATCAGTCTGGAGGCCGCCCGCTCCCATATGCAGGTCGCCACCGAACTCGCCGAGCACGGCTACCCGCGCGAGGCGGGACCCGGCGTCTACGACATCCACTCCCCGCGCGTGCCCAGCGCCGAGGAGGCGGCCGGTCTGCTGCGCAAGGGACTTGAGGCCATCCCGGCCGAACGGCTCTGGGTCAACCCCGACTGCGGGCTGAAGACCCGCGGCTGGCCCGAGACCCGCGCCTCGCTGGAGAACCTGGTCACCGCCGCCCGTGAGGTCCGCTCAGGTCTGACGGCCGGGGACGCCTGACCGCACCGGAGCGCGGGGGCCGGGCACCCGGCCCCCGCGCTCCGGGCCTACTTCGTCAGGGACGGTGGGCCCGCGTCCCCGTCGCCGTGGCGGGCGGCGAAGCGGACCGGGGCCTGGAAACGGGCCTTGCGCGCGGCCCGCCGGAAGACGGTCAGCACGGCGGGTCCCGCGAGGACGACGCACACGAAGTTGGTGACCGCGCGGCCCGTGTCCCAGCCGAGGGACGTGGCGATGTCGAAGGCGATGTAGCGCTGCCACTGCTCGGTGAAGGGCAGCCCGGGAAGGTAGGCGATCGAGCTGCCCGGGTCCAGGGAGAACGGCCAGAACGACAGATTCAGCAGGAACCCGAAGAGATAGCCGGACAGCGAACCGTACCCGGCGAGCAGCAGCACCTCCCGGCGGCCGGTGGCCCGGGGGAGGAACCCGGCGAGCATCCCCACGAACGCGCAGCCGAACATCTGGTACGGCATCCACGGGCCGACACCCCCGGTGATCAGGGCCGACGCGAACAGCGAGGTGCAGCCCAGGGTGAAGCCGAACCCGGGACCGAACACGCGCCCCGCCAGGACGAGCACGAAGAACACGGTCTCGACGCCCGCGGTCCCCGCGCCGAGCGGACGCAGCGCCGCGTTGACCGCGGAGAGCACCCCGAGCATGGCGAGGGCCTTGGAACTGATACCGCCCTCGGCGATCTCCGAGATCACCACGCACAGCACGAGGACGAGCAGCACCCCGAAGATCAGCGGCGGCGCGTAATGCGAGGCGAACCTGCCGGGGGCTACGAGGAACGGCCAGAAGAAGGCGACCACCCCGAGGAAGGCCGCCATGGCGACGACGACCGCGGCGCGCGGGCCGATACGGATCGCCGTCGTGCGGGCGGGCAGCGTCATGAGTCCGCCTCGTCGTCGGGGAGGGCCGCGGCCACCTGCGCGACCGTGAGATAGGGGAGCGGCGCGAGGATCTTCGCGACCTGCGGGGCGAAGACGGGCGAGGCCACGATGACATCGGCGGTCGGACCGTCCGCCACGATGTCGCCCTCGGCCATCACCACGACCCGGTCGGCGGCGCGGGCGACGAACTCCACGTCGTGCGTGGAGATCACCACCGCCCGCCCCTCGGCCGCGAGAGCGTCGACGACACGGATCAGCTCGGTCTTGGCCCGGTAGTCGAGTCCGCGCGTCGGCTCGTCCAGCAGCACCACCCGGGGGGCCGCGGTGAGCTGGATCGCCAGGACCAGGGCCAGCTTCTGCCCCTCGGACAGATCCCTCGGATGGGTGGCGCCGTCGATCCCCGGGGCGAGCCGGTCGAGGACGGCCCGCGCGTGGACATCCTTCCCCAGGGTGAAGGACTCCCGGTCGGCCTGGGCGAGTTCCTGCTCGACGCTCTCCAGATACAGCAGATCGGTCGGCGTCTGCGGAACCAGCCCCACCAGCCGGCGCGCGTCGGCCGGGGACAGATCGCGGGGATCGCCCCCCTTCCCGCCGTCGGCCGCCGTGACCCGTACCGTCCCGCCCGACCGTGGCCCGGAACCCTGGAGCGCCCACAACAGGGAGGACTTCCCGGAACCGTTGCGGCCCATCAGGGCGGTGACCCGGCCGCCGTGGAGTTCGAGGCCGACCTCCCGGACGGCGGGCACCCGGTCGTAGCTCACGGTGATACCGCGCGCCGTCAGCAGCGGCGGGCCCACGGCCGGGACCTCCGGCCGGGCGGGCGGCGGGGGCGCGTCGGCGAGCCGGGTCCGCAGCGGAGCGGCCTTGCGGCGGGCGTCCCGGATGGACAGCGGCAGCGGGTCCCACCCGGCGGTCCGCCCCAGCTCCACGATCGGCGGCGCGATGGACGACGTACGGAACACCTCGTCGGGCCGCCCGGCCACCACCCGGCCCCCGCCCGGGAGATGGATGACCCGGTCCGCGTACTGGATGACACGTTCGAGACGGTGCTCCGCGATCAGCACGGTCACCCCGAGGTCATGCACGAGCCGGGTGACCGCCGAAAGCACCTCTTCCGCCGCCGATGGGTCCAGCGCCGAGGTGGGTTCGTCCAGGACGAGGACACGGGGATGCGCGGTGAGGACGGAACCGATGGCGACGCGCTGCTGCTGGCCGCCCGAGAGCTCGTACAGGGCGCGATGCCGCAGATCGGCCAGCCCCAGCAGATCCAGGGTCTCCTCCACGCGCTTGCGCATGGTGGCGGGCGGTACGGCCAACTGCTCCATCGCGTAGGCCAGTTCCTCCTCGACGGTGTCGGTCACGAAACCGTCCAGCGGGTCCTGGCCCACCACGCCCACCACATCGGCGAGTTCACGCGGCGGATGGTCCGCGGTGTCACGGCCGTCGACCGTGACCCGCCCGTACAGGGTGCCGCCGGTGAAGTGCGGCACCAGGCCGTTGACGGCGCCGAGCAGCGTCGACTTGCCGACCCCGGTGTGCCCGACGACCAGACACAGCTCACCCTCGTCCACCGTCAGACCGACATCGCGCAGCACGGGCTCCGCCATGTCCTCGTAATGGACACTGACCTCGTCGAAGGTGATCACGTGACTGCCTCGCTGCGCGGGGACGGGACGGACGGCGGAACGGGTGCCCTCGGCGGCGGTGACAGGAATCCGGCGGCCCCCGCGAGCAGGATCGCGCCCGCCGGGACGAGCGGCAGCGTGGGCCAGCTCAGCGGATAGATCGACGGGTTCAGCGCGGCGGCGTCGAACCCGGCGCCGCCGAACAGGACGACGGCCGACAGCACACCGCACCCGGCCACCGCCCACTCCGCGAACCGCCACGGGTCCGGACGGTAGGTCGTCCGGGTGACCCGCCGCCCGCCCATCCGCAGACCGGCGACGCACAGCAGCGCCCCCGCCGCCATCGCGGGCAGCCCGAGCACCCGGGGCGCGGTCGCGTCGAGCAGCCCGTACGCACCGGCGCACAGACCGCACATACCCGCCAGCATCAGCCCCCCGGTGATCCGCCGGGACGCCCGGGTGGCCGTACCGGCCCGGCCGTAGCCGCGGGAATCCATCGCCGCGGCCAGCCGCAGCGAGCGTTCCAGCGCGTCCTCCAGCACCGGGACGACGATGCCGCGCAGCGCGCCCAGGCCCTTGGCGCGGCCCGCGCGCAACCGCTTGGCCCGGTGCACACGCTGCACGCTCTGCACGAGCTGCGGGGCGACACTGAGCGACACGGTGACGGCGACCCCGAGTTCGTACAGGGCCCCGGGCAGCACGCGCAGCGCGCGTTTGGGGTTGGCGAGGGTGTTGGCCGCGCCGATGCAGCACAGCATGCAGGCGATGCGCAGTCCGTCGGTGGCGGCGGACAGCAGCGCCTCCAGGGAGACGGGGCCGCCGATCTCGATCCCTGCGTACCAGTCGGGGGTCGGGATACGGGGCAGGGAGAACAGGAAGTGGTCGTCGGGCGTGATGCCGGTCGCGAACACCGCGCGGAACACGACCCTGATCGCGACGACGATCAGCGCGAGATAGAGGTAGTACTTGAAGCCGCGGGCCCACGGCGCCTCGGTGCGCCGCGCGGTGATCACGTACCCGAGCACCGCGAGTACGAGGAACAGCAACAGCGGATTGTTGGTGCGGCTGACGGCGGTGGCGAGCGCGAGGGCCCAGATCCACCAGGCCACCGGGTGCAGGGTACGGGGCAACCGGCGCCCGCCCGGGTCCGGTTCCCCAACGAGCCTACGAGCGGCGGGCTTTCGGGCACCGGGGGTACGCGCGTCGGGTGCGGGGCCGGAGGATGCGGTCATCGGTCCCGCTCGCCGCGGCGGGGTCCGGCCGTGGCGAGCGCCGTACGGGCGGTGCCGACATGGGCGGTACGGACCCGGGCGTCCCTGACCCGGGTGGTACGGACCCGGGTGGTACGGGCGGGGGCGGTGCGGACCGGGGTGGTGGTCGTACCGTCGGCAGGGGACATCGCCGCGCTTCGTACGGCGGGACCCGTCCGCCGTTTCCGTCGTGTCCGTCTGTCCGTCTCCACCCCGGCCCCTCGTCGCTTCCCCGAGCGGCAGGACGTGGCGGAGGGCGGCTCCCTGGGTGTGCCGCAGGGGAACGCCGGTCGACCACGCCGTAGTCCGCGACGGCGCTTCTCGCTGGAATCTGCCACCTCAGGCATTCCGGCTCACCCGGCTGCCGCCGGGCCTACGGTTGCGGGTCAGCGCCGGACTTCGACCGGCTTTCCCTGAAGTTGACTGCTTATCAGCCGGATTGGAACACGCGGACGAAGACAGCGTCAAGGTGACCTGGCTCGCTGCCGTGCGGCGGTCGCCGAGGACGATCGGTACCGCTCACGTCACGCTCCGGCCGCCGCGACGCGGTAGGCATCGGCCCGCCTCGGAGCGGCCCTCCGCGCGTCTCCGGCCGGGAGGGTCAGGGCCTGTCGCCGGTCTCCGCGAGTACCTGACTGGCCGTCATATACGTTGCGTTCGAGTGGTCCTGGCGTGCCAGGGGGTCCGGTAGCGGGGCCAGGCCGAGCATTCCCAGGGTGAGCGAGGTGGCGATCCGCTGCCAGGTGCGGGCGTCACGCAGCATCGCGTGACCCCCTCCGGGCATCCGGATACCCAGGGTCCGGGCGCCCGCCGCGCTCGCGCGCGTCAGATGCTCCCAGGTCTGCGCGGCCTGGGTCACCCGGTCCGCCGGGTCGTGCAGGGCGGCCACCATCCGGTCGCGGAGCTGCCCGACGGACTCGCCCGGCGGGCACCAAGGGGCCAGCACCACCACTCCGCGTACTTGCGGATCGTCGCCCGCCACCCGCAGGGCGGCGCGGGCTCCCATGGAGTGACCCACCAGCACCACGGGAACAGGTCCGGTCGCGTCCAGCAGCGCCCGCAGCGCGCGCCGCGCGTCGTGGACGGCGTCCTCGCGGGGGCCGTTCCAGCCGCGGTGCCGATAGCGCACCCGGCCGATCAGGACCCGCTCCTGGGAGGTCGCGCGGACGAGATCCGAAGCGAACGGCCGCATGCGCACGGCGGGAAGGTTCATCAGGGGCGGTGGCTCCAGCGCCTCCTCCCGGCCGCCGTGCAGAAGGAGGACGGCGGCCCGGGGTTCCGTCGGTGCCCGTCGGATCACCAACGCACCCGCCCCGCCACGGGCATCCACGTCGCCGCTCGCCTCGTCGCCGTCCGCCGGGCCGTCGCCCCCGGGGTTCACACGGTCCGGCTCCGCCGCCGCGCTCATCGGGCCGTCCTCCGGTGTCCCGGAGCGGCGGGTCCGCGCGGTGACCGGGGTACGGAACCGCCGCTACGGGCGGTGGGCCCGGCATACCCGGGGTGGTCGGCCATCTGCTCCTCCAGCACACGTCGCCCGCTGCCGCTGATCAGCGGCGGGTCCGGTCCGACGTCCATGATGCCCGTCCCGGCGAGCCGGACCGGCCGCACCGGGTGCCGCCCGGCTGCCCCCGGCCCCCGCCACTGCCACGCGGGCGCCGGGCGGGCGGTGCGGCACGGGTATCGGCGGAGCGGCTCGCGTGGGTACGGCGGTGAGTCGGGTGCGGGCACCGGGAGGGCGGGTGGCGTGGGTACCAGCAGGGCGGGTCGCGCGGGTACGCAGGCCGGCGCGGGCGTGGGCGGGCGGCGACCCTGCGTACCCGGTCGGCGCCCGGGACGCCGTACGTTCCGTACCTGGCATGATCGGGGCCATGAACGACCGCATCATCGCCGCCGCAGACGGATCGTCGAAGGGGAACCCGGGCAGAGCCGGATGGGCCTGGGTGGCCGCCGATGAGCAAGGGCGCCCGCAGCGCTGGGAGTCCGGGCCGCTCGGTACCGCCACGAACAACGTCGCCGAGCTCACCGCCCTGGAACGCCTTCTGGAGGCCACCCCTCCCGGCACCCCGCTGGAGGTCCGGATGGACTCCCAGTACGCCATGAAGGCGGTCACCCAGTGGCTGCCCGGCTGGAAGCGCAACGGCTGGCGGACCTCGGGCGGCGGCCCGGTCGCCAACCGTGAGCTCGTGGAGCGGATCGACACCCTGCTGAGCGGCCGGGACGTGGAACTCGTGTACGTCCCCGCGCACCAGCAGGACGGCGATCCTCTGAACGCCATCGCCGACCAGGCCGCGAGCGACGCGGCCGGAACCCAGGAACCCGCCGGGACCGCGCTCGGCCACCACGAGCTGCCGGTCCCCGCACCGGAACGGGCCGGTGCGCCGCCCCGCGCCAAGCGCAAGGCCCCCGCCCAGCGCAAGCGCGGCAGCGGTTCCACGGGCGGCGCCCCGACCATCACGGCCAAGTTTGCAGGGCGATGCCCCTGCGGGACCGGATACCCGGCCGGAAGCAAGATCACGAAGCTCGGCAAGGGCTGGGGCCACCCGGGCTGTCCGGCGACGGAACAGGGCGCCGGGGACCGCTGAACCGGGCGACTCGAAGGCGGCGCCCGGCTCAGCCGTGGCCCGCCCCAAGGACCGGGGTTCCCGGGTTCCCGTACCGCGCGGCCCACGCCGTACGGGAACCCCGGCCCGTCAGGTGGCGGGCAGATTCACCCGGCCGTGGATCGGGTAGTGGTCCGACTTCCCGGCGTCCGGAGTGACCATGCACGCGTCGATCGGCGCGCTGTCCGGGGCGAAGATGTAGTCGATCTTGATGGACCGGGTGTCGAACGGCTTCGTCGCCCGCCCGTCGAACGGCCGCGCCGCCCAGTACCCCTCGTCGCACTCGCGGTACCGGGTATAGGTCTGGGTGAGGATGTCCTTGGGGGTGTCCGAGGACATGGAGTCCGTCGGTACGGAGTTGAGGTCACCGCCGAAGACCACCCGGTACCCCTTCTGCTCGTACTGCCCGACGATGCCCAGCAGCGCAGCGGCCTGCTTCGTGCGCGCCGCCCCCGACTGGTCGTCGGAGTTGTCGCCCCCACCGGAACTGAAGTGCGCGTTGCACGCCATGACGGCGCGGGACGGGACGGCCGCGCAGATCGCCGTACGCTGTTCCTTCCCGTCGGGGGAGGGCAGATCGTGCCGCTCGTACCAGACGTTCTCCTCGGGGACGGCGATCGCGACCCCGTAGGAGCCTCGGTCGGCCACCGTATTGCCGCCGGTGTCGGTGATCTGGCACTGCTTCTGGATCAGCGGGCCGTTCGTCCGGTGATGGAGGGGAGCGAACCGGACGTCCCACTCGACTCCGGTCCCGCCCTGGGTCACCGGCTGCTCCAGCATCAGCTCGACCCGCTTGGCGTGCTTCTCGCAGAACTCCTGAAGGAAGACGACGTCGGGCAGATGGCCGCTCGCCGAGTTCGCCAGCCGGCCCTTCAGCTCGGTGTTCAGCTCCTCGTAACCGGCGAGGCCGCCGCTCCACTTCGTGCAGTTCTTGTTGTTCGCGCACATGTTCCAGGACATCACGTCGAGACCGGAGGCCGGAGCGGCACCCGCCGTCGGCGGATCGGCGCTGATCGCGCCGACCACCGGCTCCAGCACGAACTTCTCCCAGGAACCGGCCGAGTCGGCGCGGGCCCGCAGCAGACCGTCGCCGCCGGGGCCCGCATTGGCGGAGACGTACTTCAGCGCACGCTGCTCCGGAGTGGCGGTCGGGTCGTCCGCGGCCTTCTCGCTGGCCCGCAGGGTCAGGACGACCGACCCGGCGGGCGATCCCGCGGGCGGCGCCTCGGCGGTGTAACCGGGGGTGAACTGCTGCCAGTGCCCGAGCCGGACACCCCTGGCCCGGAGCTTCCCCTTCTGGTCGCCGGGGTCCGAGAACTCGGCCGTGGCGAAGAATCCGGTGATCTCGGACCGGAAACCGACCGTCTTGGCCGCGTGGTTCGTGTGCAGGGTGAAGCGCTCCCATGAGCCGGGCGCTGTGCCGGTCATGGCCCGCATCCGCCACTCCTGGGCGCCGGCGTCGTTGAGGCCCACCGACACATACATGCCGTTCGCCAGCGACTTCAGGGCCCACTTCTGCCCGGCCGACTTCGCGATGGCCGCGGCGTCCTCCGACACCTCCGTGGCGCTCGCCGGTGGAGCCAGGAACATCTGGAACCCGACCATCGCGGCGCAAAGAGCCGCGAGCGATCTGAGGAAACGGTGCATTCAATCCCTCCCTGTATGGACATGTGATCATTGAGCAGGGGCACTCTATGGCAGCTCGGCACCGTTGTTGATCTTCCCTTCAGGCGTCACCGCCGGCCTGCCCGGCGGCGTGAAGCGCGTGGCCGTGGGGTGATCCGCCGCCAGGGGAAGAGGGTCGTTCGGGCCGGAGCGCGGACACGGTGACCTCGGGTGGCCGGATCGGTACCGCCCCTCACCCGTGCGGCGCCCGGCAGGTCCGAAATGCCGGGACGAGGCTGGCGGAATGCCGCCACGGCCCGGGCCGCTGATCCGACCGTGCGGGAAGGGGCCGGGGGAGTCCGCGGGAATGCCGCCGCGGGGAACCCGCAGGACGCCGCCGCGGGAAAGGCGCCGCGCCCGCCGGGCTGGAAGCGCGCGGCGGGCGCGGGTCACGCGTTCAGGACCGGGTACGGGCAGGGTTCACGAGGTCCGGTCCTTGACGCAGGACAGGCTCACGCGGGTCACCGGTCCTGAACGCGGGGCGGGGCTCACGCGGCTCCGGTCCCGAAACGCGGGGCGGGGCTCGCGGGGGTCCGGTGCTGTCTCAGCCGGTCGCGGGCGGCTGGTCCGCCACCCCGGCCCACCGCTTCAGCTTTGCGGTGAACTCCTGCTGCTCCGCCGGGGTCAGGAAGGCGAGCCCGCCCTTGGTCCCGACATAGACCTTCGAGTCCCGGCTGCCACCGTCGACCCGGAAGCCCTCGGCGCTCACCGGGTCGGTCTTCCCGTAGATGTAGATCATCTCGGAGGATTCCTCACGCACCCACCTGTCGATGTCGGCCATCGCCCCGTTGTCGAACGGCAGCGGAATGCCGCGGTCGACGAAGGTGCGCGGATTGTTGATGCCCGGATAACGCAGCAGGTCGTCCAAATGCGGAGTGCTGACCGTGGGCCAGCCGGTCTGGGTTCCGGCCAGATAGAGATTCTGCTCGTCCCAGCGCAGATGCTGGTCGCTCCGGATATAGCTCGTGGTGGTCCAGCGGAGTTCGGACCAGACAGCGGCCGTGGTGGCCGAGGGAAGCGGCACGGTCCGGCACAGCCGCTCGGACTTGAGCTCCCAGAACTTCCACATGTAGTCCGTGATCGAGAGCTCGAAGGCGCGGTCCACCGAGCCGATCAGCTCGAAGCTCAGCCCGTCCAGCTGGGCCTGCTGACGGTAGAGCTCCACCAGTTCGTCCCGGCGGAGCAGGGCCTCGCGCTGGAAGGCCGCGATACGGGCCCGGCACTCGGGAGTGCCCACCTGGGCGAAGAACGCGTCGTACGCCGAATCGTCGTCGTTCCGTACGTCGTTGCGCGCGCCCAGGACATACGTCCCTTGCACGTCCGCCGGGAAGAAACGGCGGTGATAGGTCGCGATCTGGCCGGTCACCCCCATACCGGAGGACAGCCACTTCTGGCCGTAGATTCCCTTCAGCGCGACCGTCACCCGGTGCAGATCGGTCGCCGCCTGCCGGGCGTCCAGCTTCGTCAGGTCCTTCGGGCTCGGCTGCGAGGTGCCGAAGAAACGCTGCTCCACCCATACGTCGTTCTTGGGGAAGTTGATGCCCGTGGGTGTCGACAGGCCGTGCTGCGTGGGAGTGAGCAGCGTCGGCAGCCGGTCGTCCCTGTGGTGGATGACGACCAGCTGCTGGAAGGTGCCGGCCGCGGGGTTCTGGTGGTCCTTGAGCTGTTCGAACCGGACCTCGTAGGCGCGTTGGTCGGGGTGCTCGCTGTTGGTGATCTCCCGGGAGGAGACCACCCCGGGAAGCGCGGCGAGGCGGGCGTTGATGTCCGGGATGGGATTGTCGGGAAGTGCGGCGGCCGGGGAGCCGGAAACACCCACGATGCCGAAAAGCATCGCCAATGACAGTAACCATCTGACTGTGTGGCGCATTTACTCTCCTTGTGAGGAATGCAGTCTTCACCGGAGAACGTAGTTGCACATGCCCATGATCACCATGTCGGGCAATCCTCATGGAATTCCGTGAGTGGTTCCGATCCGGCCACCGATGAATCTCCGCCCATGGTGTACGGAATCCGACTCGGGTGCCTTGCTGTTGAGTGTGCGCGTATATGTGGCTACGTTCCCCGGAAAGGGGTGAAGGCGGACCGCGCCCCGCCGCGTACCGGTATCCGCGCCTTGCCGCAAACCGGTGTCCCGGCCCTGGTGTGTGCGGGTATCCGGTTCGGCGCCGGGCCGAGGGGCGATTCCCGGGAGAAACGGCGGACGGCGCCGGCAATGGAGTTCTTCGCGGACGGGGTGCGGCGGTTGCCTACGGGTCGCTCGGTGGGGGAGGGGCGAGGCGGGGGAGGGGCGAGGCGCCCTCCGTCTTCCTGGGCCGACCGCGTGCCGCGGAACAGTCAGCGCGCCAACCGACAGGGCTTCGGGCGCTCCGCAGGTGCTGTGCATCCACCGAACGGTGGAGTCGCGAATCAACCGGAGCTGAGACGCCACGGTCGATGTGGCGGGGTGCGGTGCGCCCGTAACTTCGCGGTATGACCGCATTGGAAGTGCGAAATCTGCACAAGCGTTACGGACGGCACATCGCCGTCGACGATGTCTCCTTCACCGTCGAGGAGGGGGAGATCTTCGGCATCATCGGGCCCAACGGCGCCGGCAAGACGACAACCGTCGAGTGTGTCGCCGGGCTGCGGACGCCCGACTCGGGCTCGGTCTCCGTGCTGGGACTCGACCCGGTCAAGGACCGGGCGGAGGTGCGTGAGCGGCTCGGCGTGCAACCGCAGGAGAGCGGCTTCCCGGACGCGATCAAGGTCGCCGAAGCCCTTGAGCTCTACAGCTCCTTCTACCGGGACCCCGCCGACCGGCGTGAGCTCCTGGAGCTCCTTGGTCTCACCGAGAAGCGCGACACGCGGTACAAGGCTCTCTCCGGCGGGCAGAAGCAGCGGCTTTCGATCGCGCTCGCCCTGGTCGGCAATCCGAAGGTCGCGATTCTCGACGAGCTCACGACGGGACTGGACCCGCAGGCGAGGCGCGACACCTGGACCCTTGTCGAGCAGGTCCGTGACACGGGCGTCACGATCCTCCTCGTCACGCACTTCATGGACGAGGCGGAGCGCCTGAGCGACCGGATCGCCGTCATCGACGGTGGCCGGGTCGCCGCGGTGGATACGCCCGCGGGGCTGATCGCGCGGTCGAGCGCGGAGCAGCAGGTCCGGTTCCGGGTGAGTCAACCGCTGGACAGGAGTGTCCTGACCGGGCTTCCCGACGTGACCGGTGTCGAGATCACCGACGACCGCTGGCTGGTCACCGGCAGGGGACAGCTGCTGAGCAGCGTCGCGGGGGCTCTCGCCAGGGCGCAGGTCGTGGCGGAGGAACTCCGCGTCGACCAGCGCAACCTCGACGACGCGTTCGTGGCCTTCACGGGACGCGCCCCGCAGACCCCGGAACCCTCCGACAGGACGGTCGACTGATGCGTGCCCTTCCGAAGATGGTCAAGATCGAGACGAAACTCCTCCTCCGGGACTCCGCCACCGTAATGTTCGGTGTGCTGTTCCCGACGGGACTCCTGCTCGGGCTGGGTGCCGTCCCGGCGCTCAGGGAGCCGTCGCCGGAAACCGGCGGGCTCCGGTCCATCGACATCTGGGCGCCGACCGCGCTGGTGTTCGGGATGGTGATGATCGCCGTGCAGCACATTCCGGCGGTGATCGCGACGTATCGGGAGCGCGGCATCCTGCGCAGGCTGTCGACCACTCCCGCGCATCCGCGAAGTGTCCTGCTCGCGCAGATGATCGTCGCGTTCGCCTCCGTGGTCGTCTCCGCGGCACTCATGATCTTCTTCGCGTGGGCGGTGCTGGACATCGCGCCGCCCGAGCGGCCCCTGGAGTTCGCCGTCGCCTTCGTCGTCGGCTATGCGACACTTCTCGGGATCGGCATGATCTCCGCTGCCGTGGCCCGCACGAGCAGTGCCGCGAACCAGATCGGTACCCTCCTGTTCGTCGCGCTGATGTTCTTCGGCGGAGCCTTTCTGCCCCGTGTCCTCATGCCCGACGTGCTGCGCGAGATCGGCGAATTCATACCGCCCGGCCTCCAGGCCCTCACCGCGGCGTGGTCCGCCGAGGCGGGCGAGGTCACCGCCACCGCCGGTGGGCAGCCCTTCTGGTTGCAGATCGCCGTCATGGCGGGTATCGCGGTGACCGCGAGCGCGATCGCCGCCAAGTTCTTCCGCTGGGAGTAGATGCCGATGACGCGGGATGCCGGGGCCGCTGAGCGCCCGAGTTCCGGGACGCACGAATCCGCCGTCGCGGAAGAGGCGCGGAGCGCGAACCGCTCCCGGTTGGCCTGGAAGAAGGAGCAGCTACGGGTCTGGGACCTTCTGCAACTGATCACACCGTGGCTGCTGCTGACGATCTCGACGGCGGTCTACTTCTCATGGGTGCTTCCGGCCTCCGGTGAACGCTTCCGGCCCGGGGGCGCGTCCGTCCTCGGGCTGGTCGCGGTCTCGGTGCTGTGGGTGCTGTTCGGTCATACGCTGCCCCTCAGGAAAAAGGCGCTCCGGCCCGTGCCGGCGGGCATCTTCTTCCTCGGGCTGCTGGCGCTGTGCGTCACCCTCATGACGTACTCCGACATCTTTCTCGTCTTCACCATCGCGGGCTTCTTCCACGCGTACCTGCTCAGGCCGTGGCCGCTGGGGGTGCTCGGAGTCCTGGCCACATCCGTGGCCCTCAACGGCTCGGCTATGCGCGTGTGGGCCGACCCGACCCCGGACACGCTCGCGGAATTCCTCCTGATCGTCGCCGTGCAGACCGCGGCGATCGGGGTGGGCATCCTGCTGACGGCGCGCAGCGAACCCGAGGAGCGCAAGCGGGAGGAACTCGTCGAGCGGCTTGAGGCGGCACTGCACGAGAACGCAGGGCTCCATGCGCAACTGGTCGCCCAGGCACGTGAATCCGGTGCGCAGGACGAACGGCAGCGACTGGCCGGCGAGATCCACGACACGCTGGCCCAGGGACTCGCCGGCATCATCACCCAGCTCCAGGCGGCGGAGCGTTCCGCGAGCACGCGGGGCGAGACGGACGAGCACGTCGCGCGTGCCCTTCGGCTCGCGCGCGGCAGTCTGACCGAGGCCAGACGGTCCGTGCGGGCGCTCGCTCCCCAGGAACTCGGGCGGGCGCACCTCCCCGACGCGCTGCGCACCTTGACCGGGCGCTGGTCGCGGGAGCAGGGGATCAGCGCGCGGATGGAGGTCACCGGGAGCCGGGAGCCACTGAGCCCGGCGATCGAGGTGTCGCTCTTCCGGGTCGCGCAGGAATCGCTGACCAACGTGGCGAAGCACGCGGGGGCCTCGCGCGTCGGTGTCACGCTGTCGTACACGGGCACCGAGGTGCTGTTGGACGTGCGGGATGATGGACGCGGGTTCACGGAAGGGGTCGGCACCGGCTTCGGCCTGACGAGCATGCGCCAGCGCGTCAGAGGGGTCGGCGGTCACATCGAGGTGCAGAGCGCACCGGGTGAAGGGACATCCGTCAGCGCACGCGTTCCGGCGATCGCCCCCGGGGGCACGAGAGCGAAGGGGGAGGACGACCGATGATCCGACTCGTGGTTGTCGACGACCATCCGATCGTGCGGGGCGGTCTTCGCGACACCTTCGCGGACGCCGAGGACATCGTGGTGGTCGGTGAGGCCGGGGACGGCGCCGAGGGCGTCGAACGTGCGAAGCTGCTGGCGGCGGATGTCGTGCTCATGGACCTGCGGATGCCCAGGATGGACGGCGTCGCCGCGACCGCGGCCCTGCGCGACCTGCTCCCGAGCGTCCGGGTGCTGATCCTGACCACCTTCGACAGCGAGAGCGACGTACTGCCCGCGATCGAGGCGGGCGCGATCGGATATCTCCTGAAGGATGCCCTGCCGGACGAACTGATGCGCGCTGTCCGCGCTGCCGCGCGCGGGGAGTCGGTGCTCGCGCCGTCGGTGACGCAGCACCTCATGGGGCAGGTGCGCAGGCCCGGCGCCGGCACACTGACCGATCGGGAGAAGCAGGTGCTGCAACTGGTCGCGAACGGCAACTCGAACCGGGAGGCCGCTACCGCGTTGTTCATCGGCGAAGCGAGCATCAAGACCCATCTGCAACATATCTACGGCAAACTCGGCGTTCGCGATCGAGCCGCGGCGGTGGCCGAGGGCTACCGCCGTCGCCTGCTCACATGACGCCCTTCGCCGGGGGACCGGATCCACGCGGCCATCCGGAGGGGACGCGACCGGCCGGCCCGGGTCAGGACGCCCGGGTACGTCCGGCGGCAAAGGGTCTGCCGGGGCCGAAGGCGAGCGCGGCGAAGCGTTCCCCGACGCGGCGGTGCGTGGCGGCGTCCGGGTGGAGCTGGTCGGGCAGCGGGAGTTCGTCGAAGTCCGCCGTGCCGTAGAGCTCGCGGCCGTCGACGTAGTGCAGATGCGGGTCGTCGACGGCCCGCCGCTCCACCAGACCGGCGAGCTGCTCCCGGACGACGGCGAGCGTCAGCTTCCCTTCGGCGCGCTCCGCCGGGTCGCCCTCGGCACGGAACCGCAGCCTGCCCGCGCCGAGATCGCCGAAGTCCGGGACGCTGGGGCCGGGAGTGTCCTCGTGGACGGGGCAGAGCAGGGGCGAGACGACCAGCAGGGGCGCGGTCGGATGCCCTTCGCGGACGGTGTCGAGGAAACCGTGCACCGCCGGGACGAAGGCACGCAGACGCATCAGATCGGTGTTGACGAGGTTGATGCCGATCTTGACGCTGATCAGATCCGCGGGGGTGTCCCGCAGGGCGCGGGCGGTGAACGGATCGAGCAGGGCGCCGCCGCCCAGACCGAGGTTGACCAGCTCCGCGCCACCGAGCGACGCGGCCAGCGCCGGCCAGGTCGTGGACGGACTCGCTGCGTCGGACCCCTGGCTGATCGAACTGCCGTGGTGCAGCCAGACCCGGCGGCCCTCCCACGGCACCGCCTCGACGGGAGCGTCGGCGCGCAGGGCGACCAGCTGGGTGACCTCGTTGTGCGGGAGCCAGATCTCGACCTCCTTGACCCGGTCGGGCAGGCCCGTGAACCGGAGCGTGCCGACCGGTCCGGACCTGGACTCGGTGGTGCCCTTGAGCATGTCCACGATGAAGGCGTTGCCCCCGGTCGCACTGCCCTGATCGGTCAGCTGCCCGTCGACGAGCAGGTCGTACACACCGTCGGGTCGCGGCGGGGCACCCACGTAGCGCGTCTTCGTGGGCAGCGTGTCCAGTTCGACCGTGGTGGCCCGGGTACGGAACACGAGCCGGACCCCTGACGGCTGGGCCTCCGCCATCGCCAGCTGTCCGTCGGAGCACTGGGCGCGGGCCCGCGCGGGGAGCCGGTGCGGCAGCACTCCTTGGGCGGTCCGCTCCAGTTCGAGCGCGCCGCGGATGAGTTCCGATGCCAGGGGAACGGTGATCCGGGCCACGCCGTCGGCAGCGCCGCGGTCGTGGGGGATGCCTTCGGGCTGGTCGCTCATGGTCACTTCCCTGCCGAGGGTGTCGATGGTCCGGGTGCCATGATCCTCCGCGAGGGCTGTCCTGCCCGCGAGGGGGTCGTCCCGCCACGGGTGGTCCGTTCCGCCCCCAGGGGGCCGCCGGGAAGAGGCTCCCGGTACCGGTGACACATCGCTACGCAAAGTGGTGTGACTCGTGTCACTCGGGGTGCCGGGAACCGTCCGGGCCCCGCGTCCGACGACCTTCAGGTCATGCCCCGCCCCCCGGCGGGGGTCCCACCCGAACGCAGCGGAGCCGCCCGCCATGCAGCCCCCCACCGACCCCGCCGTGCCAGGCCAGGAACCCACCCCAGGCCCCGGCACCCGGACAGGACCGCCCCCCACGGTCCCGTCGCCCGCCCAGCCCTCCTCCGCCCCGGGCGGACCCGGCGGTCCGGGAACCGCCCCGCGCCGTACCGGGCCGCCCCGGATCACCCTCCGCTCCGACCTGCGCGCGAGCCTCTACGACGGGCTGGTCGCCCTCGCCATCACCGCCGTGGTCTTCGTCGTCATCTACCTCCGGATCAGGGCGAAGACCTCGTCCACCCTCACCGTCATGCCGTTCATGGCCGACGCGGGCGCCTTCTGGCTGTACTTCGTCAGCCAGGCGTTCGGCTGGTCCGCGCTGCTGTGGGCCTGGGGCACCGTCGTGCTCGGACTCCTCATGTCCGGACCCCGGCCCCGATGGCTGCCGCTCACCGGTCCCCGTCTCGAACGGCTGCACCGCACCACCAGCCTCAACACGATCGCCCTGATCGCCGCCCACGCGCTGTTCTTCGCCGCCGAGCTGATCCGGCACGACACCGACAGCTGGTACGGCCGCACCTGGACCGCCTTCGTGGAGACCTTCGTCCCCGGCGGCTACGACTCCGGTACCGGCGCCGTGGCCATCCCCGTCGGCCAGGCCGCCCTCTATCTCGCGATCCCGCTCGGGCTGCTCTTCTACGTCCGCCACCGCGTCGGCCCGAAGACCTGGCGCGTCCTGCACCGCTGCATCCTCGTCATCTATGTGCTGAGCGTCTGGCACACCCTGCTGTACGGCACCAACGTCTGGTACGACGGCTGGTTCCGCACCACCGTCTGGCTGCTCCAACTCCCCATCGCCGCGCTGTTCCTGATCCGGATGCTGAGCCCCGCCCGGCGCTCGGAGCGTCTCGCCGCGGCCCGCGCCGCCGGGTCCCGTACCGTCTGGGCCCTGCGGCTGACCGTACGGATCACCGCGGTCGCCGTCCTCGGCGTACTGCTGGCCGTACTGATCACCGGCCGCGACGGAGGCCGTGCAGAACCCCCCGCCGACACCACTTCCAGCCACACCGACCACGACTGACCACCCGACCACGACTGACCACCCGACCACGACCGGCCACCTGCCCCGGACGGACAGCCCGTCCGGTTCGGGTGCTCAGGGATGGCGGTGGGCGGCGAACCGTATCGCTGCCCACCGGCATCCGCCGCTATCCGGCGCGGCGCCGTTTCGCGATGATCGCCGCCGCGCCGATCAGTACGACCAGGACCACGGTCACGACCACCGGAAGCACCGACCCGTTGTCGTGCCGGGCGGCCTTGGCGATCGGCGCGTCGACGACCTCGTTGCTGGTCGCCGGGGCGGCCACAGCGCCGGCCGAACCGCTCGAACCGGTCGCGGATGGTGAGCCGCCCACGGTCGGGCTCGCCGTAGGGCTCGGCTTCGCCGGACGGCCGGCCGACGGGGACCCCGACCGGGGGGACTTCGGCGGCTTCGTGGTCCGCGACGGCCGCGGCTGCGCCTCCCGCCCGCGCTCCGTACCGTCCGTACGCCGCGGCTGCCCTGGCCCGTCGTCCCGCGCGGTCGGCTGTCCGCCGTTCCGGGCGCCGGACGTTCCGCCGCCGGTCCGCTCCGGCGCGGGCGCGCCTCCACCGGAGCCGCCGCCCGGACTCCCCACCGAACCGCCGCTGGAGCCGGAACCGCCACCGGAGCCGCCCCGACCACCCGAACCGCCGCCGGAGGAGCTTCCCGAGCCGCCGCCCGAACTGCTGCCCGTGGAACGGACGTTGTGGGCGCGCAGCTGGTCGGGGGAGATCGTCGGGCGGCCCCGCGTGCCCTCGATGTCGGTGCCGCCGAAGATCCACAGATCGACACTGCCCGGCTTCGGCCGGTAGCTCATCGCGCCGAGCTGGCTGTACTCCCAGGTGTTCTCCCCGGGGTCCGCGTGCCAGTACGACCAGTACGCGGAGGCGGGCGGGGTGAGGACGCAGTCCTCCTGCCGGGGCGGCGGGAACTGCTTGCCGCTCTGGTGACCGCTGTACCCGATCCGGCAGATGAACGCGGGACCGTCATGACCCGTACCGGTGGTCCGCCAGCCGCCCTGGTTCAGCAGCTCGTACCCCGTGGTCGGGGTGGTCCCGCACGAGCGGTACACCGGACCGCCCCAGTCGCTGAAGTCGACGGCGAGGACGACCCCTTGGGAGGTCGTGCAGTGGCCGATCGGCTTCGGCGCGGCCGTCGCCTGACCGGCGCCGACCGTATGGGCGGTGACCGTCAGGGCCAGCGCGCCCCCCAGCCGGGCCAGTGCCCGTACCGCCCGGCGGGCCCCGGTCGGAGCGGGCACCCCCGCCGCCCTCGGTCCCGCCGGCCCGGTACGCCGTGTCGTCCAGCCGTTCATCGTGTTCCTCCGTCCGCCGCCGTGCGGCGCCTGGCCACGACGACGGTCCGCCATCCCGCGAGGACGAGTCCGGTGGCGAGCAGGGCGAACAGCCCCACCTGGGCGCCGGTGCTCGCGAGCGCCCCGCCGTCCCCGGCCGCCCCATGGGCGCCCGTGCCGCCGTCGGTTCCCGAACCACCGCCCGTAGCGGAGCCGGAGCCGCCGGAGCCCGTCGCACCGGTGGACCCGGCCGCGTTCCCCGATCCGCCTGAACCGCCGGTCCCGTTCGAGCCGTTCGCTCCGCCGGAGCCGGTGGCTCCGCCCGGGTCGCCCGGGGTGACGATCCCCGGGGTGGAGGGCGAGGGGTCCGGGCCGGGTGACGACGTGGGCCCGGGACCGGGCCGGGTGGGCTGCGGGGACGTGTCGGTGAGATCCCGGGTCAGCTCCCCGAAGGGCGTCCCGGTCGCCCCGCCGACCGCCTGCGTCGAGGCCCGCAGATCGGAACCGGGCTGACCGCCCTTGGCGACGTTGAATCCGCCGTCCCGGTTCTGCTGCGACGCCAGGAACTTGAGAGCCTTGGTGATCTCGGCCTCGTAGGTCGCGGGAGCCAGTGACAGCCCCTGTACGGCGAGCGCCGCCGAGTTGACCGAGTTCCCGGCCGCCCCGGGGAAACCCCCGTCCGGGAGCTGCTGGTCCGCGATCCAGGCCAGCGCCTTGGAGACGACGCGATCCGGGTCGCCGCCGTCCGCGGTGTCCACCGCCATCGCGGCCATCGCGGTGGAGTCCACGTCCGCGTCGCCGGTCGCGGGGATCAGGCTCGGCCAGGCGCCCGAGTCCCGCTGGAGGCCCCGCAGATACCCGAGCGGCTCCCGGGCCGCTTCCTCGTCCCCGGCCCTGATCTGCGCGATCACACCGAGGGACTGCGAGAACACCGACTGGGCGTAGGTGTAGGCGCCCTTGGCCGCGCACGAACGGTCCGGTGCCGTGCTCGGTGCCTTGCACACCGCGTCCTTCAGCGCCGCGACCAGGTCCTGGCCGCCGAAGTCCCTCGGGTCCCGTCCCACGGCCACGGCGAGCAGCGCGGTCTTGCCGAGCGCGCCGCCCACCACAGCGCCGCGGCCGACCCCGGTCCAGTCGTGCACCGCGCGCCCGGTGACGTCCTCGCCGGTGTCGAGGAAGTCCACGACCCCGCTTAGCGCGTCGTTGTCGAGACCGGTCGCGGCCAGGGCGTACGCACCGTCGATGGTGAGCCCGAAGTCCGCGCGGCCACCGCCGCCGGCCGACTCGTAGTAGCGGCCGCCCACGAGGTTCGCCCGGCCGGTGAGATACGCGACGCCCTTGCGCAGATCGGGGGTCGTACCGGGCGGCCTGGGCGGCGGTGTCGTCGTCGGACCCGTGGGTGACGGACCCGTGGGCGACGGGGGCGGGCTCGTCGGAGGTGTGGGTGAGGGTCCGGTGGGTGTGGGTGTGGGGCCGGTCGGGGTGGGGGACGACGGTCCGGTGGGCGACGGCGGGGGACTTGTAGGGGGCGTGGGTGAGGGGCCCGTCGGCGTGCCGGTCGGCTGCGGTGCCTCACGGGTGAGGGTCAGCAGACTCGTTCCGGCGCCCGCGAGAACCGCGGGGGACGTGGCGTACACGGCGGCGTCCGTACCGCCCTCCTCGAAGGCGAAGCCGCCGTCCGGCAACTGCTGGGTGCCGAGCCAGCCCACGGCCGCGTCGGCCGGACCGGTCTCGCCCAGCGCGCGCAGCGCCTGCGCCGCGTAGCCGGTGGTCCACGCCGTGCCGGTCGTCGACCCCGTGTACCCGGGGAACGCGCCGGACGCCAGTTGTGCGCCGAGCAGGTACCGCTTCGCCCGGTCGACGGTGCCGGTGTGGCCGCCCGCCCGGTCCAGGACCAGCGCGACCAGGCCCGTCGTCCCGGGATCGCCGTCGCAGTTCTCACCGGGCCGGATCAGGACGCTGGTCACCCCGCCGTCCTCGCACTGGAGCGCGGCCAGCCGGGACACGCTCGCGGCGGGCGGTTCGAGCCCGGCGCGCAGCAGGGCGAGGACCGCGAGGGCCTGCCCGTCGGCGTACCCGGCGGAGCGGAAGTCGCCCACGGCGGTGCATTCGGGTCCCGCGCCGTCGTCGGGTCCCTTGTCGCAGACGTGCTTCGCGAGATCGCCCACCAGGTCGTGCCCGCCCATGTCACGGGGGTCGCCGCCGGTCGCCGACGCCAGGAGCGCGAGCCGTGCCGCCGCGTTGGTGTCCGGTGCCTCGCCGGCGCCGCCCGGATAGGCGTAGGCGTCGGTACGGCCCGCCATGAACGCGGTGACCTTGTCGAGCGCGGTGCCCGGGCCGTCGGCGGCGGTCAGCGCGAACGCGGCCTCCGTGGTGAGCATATGGTCCGGCGCGTCGCTCCCGTCGACGGCGATGTGGTCACCGTCGGTGAGTCTGCCGCGCACCCACTCGGCGGCGGCGTCCAGATCGACCGACCCGGACGGCCCGGTCGGGGAGGGGGACGCCGATGGTGTCGCTGACGGTGTCACCGAGGGGCCGGGGGTGACACCGCCGCCCGCGCGGACCTCGTCCGGGGTGAACGAGGGCCGTCCGGTGGAACCGCCGACATCGGTGCCGCCGAACACCCAGGCGTCCACGTCACCGTCCTTCGGGGTACGGCTCATGGCACCCAACGGGCTGTACCGCCAACGGCTCTGCCCGGGTGAGGCGATCCAGTACGACCAGTAGGCGGTGGCCTGCGGGGTGAGGACGCAGTCCTCACGGTCCGGTGTCGGGTACTCGGTGCCCGACGCGTACGACCTGTGCCCGATCCGGCACAGGAACCCGGGGCCGTCGTGCTGGGTGCCGGTGGTGGTGAACCCGCCCTCGCGCAGCAGCTCGTAGCCCGTGGTCGGGGTCAGGTCGCAGCCACGGACCACCCCGCCGCCGAACGGGGCGAAGTCGACGGCGACGACCGCGCCTCGCGTCGGCGTGCAGTCCTCCACCGGATCGGCGGCGGCGGGCGCCACCGTGACGAACGCCACGCCCGTACCCACCGCCAGCAGCAGCGCGGTCAGCAACGCGGGCAACTTCCCCGGCCGCGCCCGCCGTTCGGATCTGTCTCCGGTCCCCACCACGGCCCCTCACGTCGCCGGACGTGTCCGTCCGGTCATGTCGTCGGTCGTGCCGTGCGTGTGGAGCAGTGCGTGGCAGGCGGCTCCCCTCCTGGGCGGCGTGCGCCGGGGAGGCCGTTCCGAACCACGCCGTAGTCCGCGACGGCGCCTCTCGCTGCGTAGAGCCAAGTCCAGGCAGTCCGGCTCGCCCGTCCGCGGTGCGACGGGCCTACGGTTGCGGGTCAGCGCCGGAGTTCGACCGGCTTCCCCTGAACTTGAGTGTGTATCAGCCGGATTGGAACACGGCTGCGAACGGAGCGTCAAGGTGACCCGGACCGCGGCCCTTCCCCGCGGCGGCCTCCATGGCGGGACCGCTGGCGCGCCCCCGCCGCCTCGGGTAGCGTCCGGGACCGCCGTGTGGGGGAACCCGGTGGGAGTCCGGGGCTGACGCGCAGCGGTGTGGGACGGCAGGGGGCCGTCCCGAGCCCGAATGCCCGCACGGTGGTGCACCGATCAGGAAGCCGTATCACGCGATGGGACGGCGGCCACCCGTCCCACCGGCGTGCCCGCACCCGGCCGGACGCGGCGGGGCCGGCGTCCCCCACCCCCAGGAGCCGGTCATGTCCAGACCCCGTACCTCCCGCCGTGCCCGTTTCGCCGTCACGGTGCCCGCCGCTCTCGCCACCTTCGGCGCGGTCGCCGCGCTCACCGCGCCGCCCGCCTCGGCGACCTCGACCCCCGCGCAGATCGCCACCTCGAAGACCAACGGTGTCAGCTACCTCAAGTCCCTTCAGGCCGCGGACGGTTCGTACGCCGGTTCCGGGCTGTCCAACGAGTGGGCGTTCAGCGCGTTCGCCGCGGCGGGGACCGCCGCGGTCGATGTGACGCCCGGCGGCGATGCCACCAAGAACGCCCGCAAGGTGTACCGCGATCTGCTCGCCACCTCCGGCTGGCCGTCCGCGACCCCCGTGGTCACCGACTACGAGCGCGGCACGCTCAACGCGTACGCCGCGGGCATCGACCCCGCCCGGATATCCGCGTCCCGCAACCTCATCGCCGATATCTACGGCTACTGGCAGACCGCCGAGGCCGGGTACTTCGGTCCGTCCGCCAACTACAACGGCACCGTCTTCGCGGGGCTCTCCCTCGCGGGCGCGCGCACCCAGTCCGGCGCGCAGCGCGTGCCGCAGGCGCTGCTGGACCGGATCGTCACCCGGGTCCGCGCCAACCAGCACAACGACGGCGGCTGGAACTACAGCAAGGCCGAGGGCAACCCCGCGCAGCTCGGCGCGGCGTCCGACATCGATATGACGGGAGCCTCCATGGCGGCACTCTGCTCGGCGGGGGTGCCCGCGACCGACCCGGACATCGTCCAGGCCAAGGCGTTCCTGAAGAGCAAACTGGTCAGCACGTCGGGCGCGTTCAACGCGATGTACGGCGTCAACACCAACTCCAACGGCTGGGCCGTCTCCGGGCTGAACGCCTGCGGGATCAACCCGCAGACCGGTGACTTCCTCACCCCGGCCGGCCGCACCCCGATCGACTTCCTGATCGCCCAGCAGTTCAACCCCGGCGGCGGCTTCAAGTACCAGCCCGCCAACACCACTCCGTCGGCGTACGCGTCGATCGACGCGCTCCGCGCCGTCGCAGGCGGCGGTTTCACCGCCGCGCCTCCGGTGCCGGTGACCGCGGGTGCTCCGCAGTGGGTCGCGCAGAGCGCGTTCACCCCGGGGACGGCCACCGAACTCGCCCTGTCCGTCGATGACGGCGCGGGCGGTCTGTCGGTGTGCTCGGTGGCGTTCACCCCGACCGGCACCACGACCACCCTCGGCGAGGTGCTGACCGCCGCCACGGGCGCGGCGACCCCGGCGGGCTGTGTCACGTCCGTCACCCCGGCGAGCGGGGCGACGGGCACCATCACGGCCGTCAACGGCAAGGCCAACAGCGGCACTTCGACATGGAAGGTGAGCGTCGACGGTTCAGCGCCCGCCGCCGCGACCCGTGACCGGGTCGTCCAGGTCGGCGACACGATCGCGCTGCGCTGGGGCGTCTGACCCGCACCTGTACCGGTGTCCCGGCCCTCGCGGTCCGGGACACCGGGCACCGCGCGGACGGCCGACCCCGGCCCGCGCCGGTACGCGCGCGTCCGGCGCTCCCGCGGCGACGCCGTCCGGTCAGGGCGGAGCCGGAGGTGTCAAGGGTTGCTCATGAGCATGGGTTCCGGCGGCCGGGGCGCCCGGTGAACTCGTGGGACGGGACGGGTGGCCGTCGGGGCGGCAGTAGCGGTGGACGAGTTCGCTGTGGCCGGGAAAGCGGGCCGTGAGTTCCTCGTACCGGCCGAGGGTCATGTCGGCCCAGTCGAATCCGGGTGCGACGGCTTCGCCGATGAGGGCGTGGTCCCCGGCGGTGAGATGGGAGGCCTTCCAGACACCTCCGGGCACGGCGAGGGTGAGGGTGTGTCCTTGCCGGGGGTCCTGGCCGAGGACGACGGTGCTGTGACGGCCGTCGGGGTGGAGCAGATGGTAGGTGACGGGTTCGCCGTGCTGGTGGAAGTGGAGGACGTCGGAACGGTTCAGGTGCCAGTGCCCGATCGGTGTCCAATGGGTGAGGAGATAGTGGATGGAGGTCAGGGTGTAGCGGTCACCGTCGGGTGTACGGGTGGTGGGGCGGTGGTCCGCCTGGAAGGTACGACGGAAGTATCCGCCCTCCACATGGGCCTCCAGGCCGAGGGCGTCGATCCAATAGCGTGCCGTGAGCACGGTGTCCTCCTGCGGTCGTGCGACTGATCATCGACGGTGGGAGCAGGGAATTCGATCCCCCGAACGTCTCTGCTGCGTCTGTGTCTGCGAGTTCGACCTTCCCGCCCTCGAAGCGCTCGCCGTCCAGGACGCGGCCACGCGCCCGGCGCTCCCGGCCTGCTCCCGTACGCACACCCTCCGCGGAGGCGTCGAGGTCACCGTGCTGGCCGACGGCCGTCCCGTCAACTTCCATGAGACGGACAGCATCAGCAATCTCCACTCCGACCTCGTCTACGCCGGGATGCTCACCGGAGCGTGCGCCGTCGCGACCGATCCCGCCCCGGCCGGCTCGACCCGTCCTGGGCGGACACCGTGCTGGAGGAATCGGGACTGCTCCAGGACTACTACGAGCGCTACGGGCCCCCGGCCGCACCGACGGGCACCGCGCCCTCCTCCGCCCGGGGCCGGCCCGGACGCGGTAACGGCGAGCGGAGCTGACCGCGCATCGGAACGCTACCTCTCGGGAGGGAGGCTGCTCGGTACGACTCCCCCGCGAGGGCTAGCGGTTCGGTTCCCATGGATGATTCCCCGTCGTCCCCGCTCCCTCAGGGTGGAGCCATGACGCTGAACATCCTGCACAGGCCCCCGACCGTCGGTGACACCGAGCGGCCCGTTCCCCGCTGGGCGACGCGCCTCGCCTACGCGCTCCCGCTGCTCCTGCTGCCGAGCTGCTTGTGGCGGCTGCCCTTCGCCCTGCACTTCGACATGGGGCAGATGCAGGAGGCCGGGATGCCGGGTTACTGGGTGAGCGTCCCGTACGTCCTCGGGCTCAGCGTGTTGTCGGAAGTGATCGCGATCCTGACCATCGGGCTGGTCCGGGGCTGGGGAGAAGTGGCGCCCGCCTGGATACCGGTCATCGGCGGCAGACGCGTCCGGCCGATGGCGGCGGTCGCCCCCGCGGTCCTCGGCGGGCTGATCCTCACTCTTCTGTTCACCGCCGTCCCGATCGGCGGCGGTCGAAATCTCACCCTGTACGGCATCGCGGAATCCGTCGAGTACACCAACACCGCCTGGCAGACGCTCGCGACGGTGTGCGTCACCCCCATCGCCGCATGGGGACCCATCACCATCGCCCTCGCGATCGCCTACTACCGCCGCCGAGTCTCCGCCGCCGCGTGAGACCCGTGCCTCAACAGGGCCGCCGACCGAGCCGAGTTCGGCGTGGCCTCCACGGGTGCGGTCTGCCGGGACCGGTACCCGCACGGCCGCGTCGCCCACGGCCGGTCCTCCCACCGCTGGACGGCTTCGGCGGTGGGCAGCCGGGTCCGGGAGGACCCGGACCCGGCTACCCGCCATGTGGGCGTCGGCGAGGGCTGCTTGGACCGCGCATGCTCGGCCCACCTCCGCCGACGGGGGATCAAGGCCACGATCCCCGAACGGGTCCACCGACCCGCCGAACGGGCACGTCACCGCGCACGATCCGACGGGGTCGGCAGGGCATTCCTAGAAGGCGGTCCAGGTGAACGCGACCTGGTCGCCCGCGTTCAGCTTGAACTGGCAGCCGCCGACCGGGGTCGGCACGCCGTTGACGGAGATGTTCCAGTACGCGACACCGCCGCCGCTGACGTTCTTGACGCTCTCCACGAAGTAGTCCTCGAACGACGGGTACCAGGTGCCGTCCCAGCTGAAGCCCCGCTTGCGGGCCGCGTCGTCCAGGGCGGCGGTCGGGGTGGGCACCGCGCTGGGGTGGGCGCCGCCGTTGGTGCCGTCGCACTTGTAGGAGCCACCGGTCGCCGGGGTGACGTGGTGGCCCTTCGTTCTGACCTTGCCCTTGAACAGGAGCCCGTCCGGGCCCTGCACCGTGAGCTTGACCTTGATCGGCGCGTTGGTGTTCGTGGCCGTGGCCACGGCCGTGCTCGGGTGCGTGCCCGGTCCGGCGACGGCGGGCGCGCTGGTGAGCGCGAGTCCGAGGGCGGCCGTGGTGACGACGGCCCTGGTCAGGGTGCGGTTCATGGCGGGTGCCTCCTGGCGGTTACGGGGCCCGCGGCACGGGCCCCGCACCGGGGCATCGCCCGCCCGCCGTTTCCCGTCCGTGTGCGGAGGGCAAGTGCGGCGGGGCGGTGAGGACCGGCACCCGGGGCTTCGCACTGCGGACCGTGACAGGGAGAAGCGGCGCGCGTGGGACGCCGGGTGCTCCGACTCGCGGCCTCGTGCCGCACACGGTTGCAGGTCAGCGCCGGATTCCCACCGGCTTCCCCCAGTCGTCCCCGCATTCAGTTGTGACGCCCGGTCAGGACCGGGTCACCGCATCGTACGGGGGTGGAGGGCCGCCGGTCAGGCGTTCCGCGCGCTTGGCCGCCCCGGTCGTGGGGCGGGCGCTCGGCGGGCCCGCCCGGCAGGGGCCCGGATGCCCGATCGGGGTCCGCCGCGCACCATGGGAGGCGGGAGGCCGTCATGAGAGCAGCCGTCGTCCGCGCGTTCCGTGAGCCGCTGGTGATCGAGGAGCGGCCCGATCCCGAGCCGGGCGCCGGACAGGTCAGTATCCGGGTCGAGGCGTGCGGGCTGTGCCACACCGACATCCACGCGGCGCGCGGCGACTGGCCGGTGAAGCCCCGGCCGCCGTTCGTCCCGGGCCATGAGGGCGTGGGGCTGGTGGAGGCGCTGGGTGACGGGGTGACCCACCTCGCGGTGGGGGAGCGGGTCGCGGTGCCCTGGCTCGGCTGGGCCTGCGGGCGGTGCGAGCACTGTCTGTCAGGCTGGGAGACCCTCTGCGAGCGGCAGATCAACACCGGCTACGGCACGGACGGCGGGTACGCGGAGAGGATGCTGGCCTGGGCCGACTTCGCCCGGCCGGTGCCGGACGGGGTCACCCCGCTGGACGCCGCCCCGCTGACGTGCGCGGGGGTCACCACGTACAAGGCGCTCAAGGTCGCGGGGGTGCGGCCCGCGCAGCTCGTGGCCGTGTCGGGTGTCGGCGGGCTCGGTCATCTCGCGGTGCAGTACGCGAAGATCGCGGGGGCCACGGTCGCGGCGATCGACGTGACGGAGGAGAAGCTGGCGCTCGCCGCGTCGCTCGGCGCGGACATCCTCGTCAACGCGGCGAAGGACGATCCGGCGGCCGTGCTGCGGGAGCACGGCGGCGCGCACGCGGCACTCGCCCTCGCCGTGAACGAGGCGGCGTTCACCTCGGTGTACGCGGGGCTGCGGCGGGGCGGGAAGCTCGTGATGGTCGCGATGCCCGCGGGCGGCACGATCGCGGTGCCCATCTTCAGGACGGTGCTCGACGGGACGTCCGTCATCGGCTCGATCGTGGGTACGCGGCTGGACCTGGACGAGGTGTTCCGCCTGCACGCGGCGGGACGGACACGGGTGATCCACGAGGCCCGTCCGCTGGGGTCCGTCAACGAGTCCATCGAGGACGTGATGGCGGGGCGGGTGGCCGCGCGTGTGGTCTTCGAGCTGTAGCGGCCCCCGCGGCCACCTCCGGCGTGCGCCGACCCACTGGCATGCGCCGATCCCTCTGGCCTGCGGCGACCCCTCCGGCCCGCGGTGACCTCCTGCGTACCTCTTGCGTCGCCCAGGCCGCTCCGGAGTGCCCGGGTGTGGTGACCCAGGGTGTACGGATGACTCCTCTCCATACCCCCCAGGGTATAGATGTTAGGGTGGCTGAAAATACCCCGGGGGGTACATGCGTGTGAGGAGTGTGGAGCCGTGTTCTTCGTCGACACCCTGGAGTTCGAGGGTCTGGGAAACCGCAGCTACCTGGCCGGGGGCGACGCCACGGCGGTAGCCGTGGACCCCCCTCGGGACATCGACCAGGTCATCGCCGCGGCGGCCCGCCGGGGCGTCCGGATCACCCATGTCGCCGAGACCCACCTCCACAACGACTACGTCACCGGCGGACTGGAGCTGGCGCGCCTCACCGGTGCCCACTACCTCGTCCCGGCCGCCGCGGCCGTCTCCTTCGCGCGTACCCCGGTCACCGACGGTGACACCGTTCAGGTGGACGAGGGTCTGGCCCTGCGTGCCCTGGCCACCCCCGGGCACACGCCCCATCACACCTCGTACATCCTTGAGGAGGACGGGCGGGGCGTCGCCGCGTTCACCGGCGGATCACTTCTCATAGGCGGGGTCGGCCGCCCCGACCTGGTCGAACCCCGGCTCACGGAACAGCTCGCCCGCGCTCAGCACGCCTCGGCGCACCGGCTCGCGGACACCCTCGCGGACGAGGTGCCGGTCCTCCCGACGCACGGCTTCGGAAGCTTCTGCTCGTCCGGTTCCGGTGCGGGCGGCGGGGCGAGCACGATAGGCGCCGAACGTCTGATGAACGCCGCGCTGACCCGGGACGTCGACAGCTTCGTCACCGAACTGCTCGCCGGACTCGACGACGTACCCGCGTACTACGCGCACATGGGACCCGCGAACGCGGCCGGTCCCGCACCCTTGGACCTCACCCCGCCGCGTCCTGCCGACGCCGGGGAGCTCGCCGCCCGGCTCGCCGCGGGGGAGTGGGTGGTCGATCTGCGGGACCGGGTCGCCTTCGCGCGGGGGCATCTGGCGGGATCGCTGAACTTCGAGGAGGAGGGCAAGCTCGCCACCTACCTCGCCTGGCTGATCCCCTGGGGCAAGCCCGTCACCCTGCTCGGCAGCACCCCCGAGCAGATCACACGGGCACAGCGGGAGCTGGCCCGGGTCGGTATCGACCGGCCCGCCGCGGCGGCCACCGGCGACCCTCGGACCTGGGTCCGCGAGGGCGAGACCCTGGCCGCCTTCCCCCGCGCGACCTTCGCCGGCCTCGCCGCCGCACGCGCGGCGGACGGGGAGGACTCCGGGAACACGGACGAGGATGTCGTCGTCCTCGACGTACGCCGCGACTCCGAGCGCGCCGCCGGGTATGTCGCCGGATCGGTGCACATCCCGGTCCATGAGCTGCGCGACCGGATCGCGCAGGTGCCGCCCGGGGCGGTGTGGGTGCACTGCGCGGGCGGGATGCGCGCGGCGATCGCCGCGTCGCTGCTGGACGCGGCGGGGCGGCGGGTCGTCGCCGTCGACGACGGCTTCGACGCGGCGGAACGCGCCGGGCTCACCGTCGCCGGACCGGCCGGGGCCCGGGTCTAGCCGTACGAACACGGCGCCGAGCGACCGCCCCGGTCCGCTCACGCCGCCCTGCCGTCAGTTCCCTTTCCTTCCTTCCCTTTCCCCGCCGTGCCCGTGACCGGGCCCGGCCGGAGTCCCCGTACGGAGTGCACCATGTGTTGCCCTTGCCGCGCCCCCGGTCACCGCCGGGAGCGATGTCGCCCCCGGGTGTCGGGTCCGGGTGGCCCGACATGAGCGAACTGATACTCGCCCTCACCGCCGGAGGCGTCGTGGGCCTCGCGCTCGGGGCACTGGGCGGTGGCGGGGGAGTCCTCGCGGTGCCCGCGCTGATCTACCTGCTCGGCTTCACACCCGTCGAGGCGACCACCGCGAGCCTGCTGATCGTCACCGTGACCTCGCTGACCGCGCTGTACGCCCACGCGCGCGCCGGGGCCGTCCGCTGGCGGAGCGGTGCGCTCTTCGCCGCGGCGGGGGTGCTCCCCGCCGCGGCGACGGCGAGCCTGGCGGACCGGCTGCCCGGCGCGCTGCTCACCGCGGCGTTCGCCGGGGTCGCGGGCCTCGCGGCCCTGCGGATGCTGCGTCCGGACACCCCGGAGCCCGCCACCGTACGGCCGCTGAAGGCCGCCGGTACGGGGGCCGGGCTCGGTGCGCTGACCGGGCTGCTCGGTGTCGGCGGCGGATTCCTCGCCGTACCGGCGCTGGTGGGTGTGCTGGCGTTCGAACTACGGGCCGCCGTCGCCACGGGACTGCTCGTCGTGTCGGTGAACTCGGTCGTGTCCCTGGCCGTCCGGGGCGGCTCGGGCACGGGCGTCGACTGGGCGGTCGTCGCCCCGTTCACGGCCGCCGCGGTCCTGGCCGCCTGGGACGGCAAGCGCCTCGCGGCGAAGATGCCGGACGCCATGCTCCGGCGGGTGTTCGCGGGCGTGCTGCTCGCCGTCGCGGTGCTGATGCTCGTGGACGCCGTCCGATGAGCACGCGCCCGCGGTCGGCGCCCGGCGCTGCCTGCGCACCGCCGGTACCTGTCGGGGTCCGGGCCGGACCCGGGCAGTACAGCCCGGGAAGGGCTACGCCAGGGAGAGGAACAGCTTCTCCAGCCGGGCCCGCATCTGGTCCCGGTCCTCCGGATCGGCCATGTCCTCGCTGGTCAGACAGTGCTCCAGGCCCGTCGCGATGATCGCGAAACCCGCCCGGTCGAGCGCGCGTGACGCGGCGGCGAGCTGGGTGACCACGTCGCCACAGTCCCGGCCCTCCTCGATCATCTTGATCACGCCCGTGATCTGGCCCTGCGCCCGGCGCAGCCGGTTGACCACGGTCTTCAATTCCTCAGCAGCCAAAGCCAGTTCCACAGCACACTCCTTCGGTATACCCCTACGGGTATCCTACCGGAGGCGTGGACCACTGAAGAGTAAGGACGATCCTGTGACCACATCTCCCGCCCTCGCCCCCCAGCAGGCCGCCCAGCGGCTCGCCACGATGACCGTGATCGACGTCCGTACGCCGGGCGAGTTCGCCTCCGGGCACCTCCCGGACGCGCTGAACATCCCGCTGGACGAGCTCCGCACCGCGCTGCCCGCGCTGCGGGACGCCGCCGGGCGCACGGACCTGCTGGTCGTGTGCGCCTCGGGGACCCGCTCCGCGCAGGCGTGCGGGACCCTCGCCGAGCAGGGGGTGACGGCCACCACCCTGACCGGGGGTACGACCGAGTGGGCGCGGCTCGGCCATCCGCTGGACACGCCCGCGCGGGGTCGTGCGGTCTGGGCGATGGAGCGGCAGGTGCGGTTCACCGCGGGGTCCGTGGTGCTGACCGGGCTGGTCGCGGGGCAGCGGTGGAACGCGGCCCGGTGGATCTCCGCCGGGATCGCGGGCGGTCTCGTCTTCTCCGCCGTCACGAACACCTGCGGGATGGCCCAGGTGCTGTCCCGGCTGCCGCACAATCGCTCGGACGCGGGTGCGCTGGAGGCAACGCTCGCCGCCCTGCGGGCGCGCACGGAGAACCCCGCGTAGCGGTTCGTCGCGGGGTTCCTCGCGCTCCTGGTCCGTGTCGGTGGGCGCAGTCGTCCCGTGCGGGGCGTCCGGGGGTGCGCGGTTCCCCGTGCCCCCGGGTGGGCGCGCTTGTCCCCGCACAGGTACTCGGTGGTGTCGCGCGGTTCCCCGCGCCCTTTGGGGCGGGGAACCGCTTCCTGTGCCCGCGTTCGCCGGACCGCAGCTGCGCACCCACGAGTGGCCCGCACGGGAATGGCCAGAGGTCCTTGTCGATGGAGCCCTATGCCGACCTGTGCGTCAGGAGCGTGATTCTCATCTGATGGCAGACGCAGACGCCGCCGTGGCCGCGCAGGGTGTCGTCAGGATCGGAGGCCGGTGTCCGTCGGCGTGCCGGCCGGATCCGATGCCGTGGGTCCCGTATCGGGCATCTGGCGCTTGATGGCGGCGTCGACCGCGGAGCCGATGCGGCGCAGTGTTGCCAGCTCGTGAGGCTTGAGTCCGTCGATCAGGTATTCCCGGACCGCCGCGACGTGTCCCGGCGCCGCTTGCACGACTTCTGCGTATCCGGCCTCGGACAGCGTCGCGCTGGTGCGTCTGCCTGAGCCGGGGATGCGGGACCGCGACAGCAGTCCCCGCTTCTCCAGTCGCCCGGCGACATGCGACAGCCGCGACAGCGACGCCGATGTCCGTGCGGCCAGATCGCTCATCTGCAAAGTGCGAGCGGGCTGTTCGGACAGGACCGAGAGCACCATGTACTCGAAGAAGGTCATGCCGGACTCGCGCTGCATCCGCGCGTCCAGGGCGGCCGGCAGGCTGATCATGATCGCCGAGTTGGCCAGCCATGCCTCCCGCTCCTCGCCGTTCAGCCACGGCGTCCCGCGGTCCGGGCCGGAGGGTTTCCCCTCACCGGTGTCCGCTTCGCCTCGCGCGGAGGCGTTGCCCTTCGCTCCGTCCGACGGATGCCGAGGACGCTGATCGTCCCTGCCCGTCGCAGTCCCAGTCATGGGGACCACCCTAGACCCACTTATTGACACGTCAAGTTCTCCCGTGTAGTTCTTGATGCGTCAAGTTCGCTCCGTCGCCGTCCGGCCGTACCGCCGGAGTGCTGGTCGACCCTGTTCCGACAACGGGACCGGGCGAGCACCCCGACGCGCGGAGCAGGTTCGCCCGTCGGTCCAGAAAGGGAACACCTCGTGCACATCACGTCACTGGGGACACTTCAGGTCTCACGCATCGGGCTCGGAGCCATGGGGATGTCGGCGTTCTACACGGGAGCCGGCAGGGACGACGCCGAGTCGATCCGCACCGTTCGGCGCGCCCTGGACCTCGGTGTCACGCACCTGGACACCGCCGAGGTGTACGGCCCCTACGTCAACGAGGAACTGGTGGGCCGCGCGGTCAAGGGCCGCCGGGACGAAGTCGTCATCGCCACCAAGTTCGGCCTCGTCTCTCCTACCGGCCGACCGGGGCCGGACAGTACCCCGGCGGGCGTCCGCGCCGCCGTCGAAGGGTCCTTGCGGCGGCTCGGAACCGACCGCGTCGACCTGTACTACCAGCACCGGGTCGACCCCGACGTACCCATCGAGGAGACGGTGGGGGCGCTGAGCGAACTCGTGACCGCGGGCAAGGTGCGCCACATCGGGCTGTCGGAGGCCGCCGCGCGGACGATCCGCCGGGCACACGCGGTGCATCCCGTGTCCGCCGTGCAGTCCGAGTACTCACTGTGGACGCGTGACCTGGAGGCCGAGGTGCTGCCCACCCTGCGGGAGCTCGGGATCGGGCTGGTCCCCTACGCGCCGCTGGGGCACGGATTCCTTGCCGGTGGCGTCCGCACCCTGGACGGCCTGGACGCCACCGACTGGCGTCGCACCAACCCGCGGTTCACCGGCGGAAACCTCGCGCGCAACCTGCGCATCCTCGACGAGGTGCGCGGCGTGGCCGACGAGGCCGGGGCGACGCCCGCGCAGATCGCCCTCGCCTGGCTGCTCGCACAGGGTGAGGGCGTCGCGCCCATTCCCGGGACCACGCGGGCCGACCGGGTGGAGGAGAACTGCGCCGCCGACGGAATCGGGCTGAGCGCCGACCAGATCACCCGGCTGAACAAGGTGCCGCCCGCGTCCGGCGAACGCCACGCCGAACCCGACATGGCGTCCATCGACCACTGAGAAGGGCCACCGCCAGGCACCGGGCGTCAGTGCCCGGACGAGCCGGGCGCAGGCGACCCGCTCTCCGAACGGGGAGTCGGCACGGCCGGTGCGCAGCGGCGTACCGCGATCGAAGCACAACGAATGGAGCAGTACACCTCATGAGAAGCGACGTCATCCGTGTGGGCATCATCGGCGCGGACACGAGGGCGAGTTGGGCGGGGGCGTCACACATCCCCGCGCTGGCCGCGCAGCCGGCGTTCCAGTTGTCGGCGGTGGCCACACGGCACGAGGAAAGCGCTCGAAGCGCGGCCGAGACCTTCGGCGCCGAGCGCTGGTTCGCCGATCCCTTCGAGCTGATCCGCGACCCGTCGGTCGATCTCGTCACCGTGGCCGTCAAGGTCCCGGCTCACCGCGACCTCGTGCTGGCGGCCCTCGCGGCGAACAAGGCCGTGTACGCCGAGTCTCCGCTGGGTGTGAGTGTCGCGCAGGCGGAGGAGATGGCCGCCGCGGCGGGGTCACTGCACACGGCGATCGGCCTCCAGGGCCGGCACAACCCCTCTGTGCGCCGCGCGGCGCAGATCGTCGCACAGGGAAGGCTCGGGCGGCTGCTGTCGGCGCGAGTCATCGCGACGACGTTCGGGAACGGCCCGGAATCGGTGAGCGCGTACGCATACTTCGACAAGGCGGCCGCGGGAGCCGGTTTCCTGCCCATCGCCGCGGGCCATGTGCTGGATGTGGTCGAGGCGGTCCTCGGCGACATCACCGAGATCGATGCGCGCACGGAACTCCTCTGGCCACGGGTGAACCTGGTGGACACCGGGGAGTTGTCGGCCCGGGAGGTACCTGATCACCTCGACGCCATCGCCAAGACCGCGTCGGGCGCACCGGTCGGCGTGCAGATCCTGGCAGGAGTGCCCGCGCCCGACGCCCGCTTCGTTCTGGAGATCCGCGGTTCGGACGGCTGGCTGAGGCTGACCGGCGATCACCCCGCGGGCGTTCAGGTCGGAGATCTCGTCCTCACCTCAAACGTGGACTTCGCGGCACCTGACCGCCCCGTCTCGGGCGGTGCCGGACCGACCGCCGCCGATGTCTGGGCCGGTGCGTCCATCAACGTGGGCGAGGTGTACGCCGGCCTGGCACGCGACATCACACACGGAACCCACCACACCCCGGGATTCGCCCACGCGGTGCACAACAGCCGTCTGATCGCCCGGATCGAAAAGGCATCCAGCACAGGTCTGCGGCAGTGACGCCGTCACACCCGGCCTTGGCGGCGCCCTGAGGTTCGTTGCCGAACCATCAGCCGCATGCTGTCGTGACCGCCACCGAGAAGATCACTGCTCCCGGTCCTCGGGAGGCCCGCAGCCACGATCGCCGTTCCCCGGTCGGACCGACGCTGGTGGGTACCGTCGGACACCTTGCCGCAGGTCTCCCTGTCGCCATCGGCGCGGACGCGTCCGCGGCCCGATCGGGAGATCATGCGCGACGGGGGGTGAAGAGCATGACCCAGTGGTCGTTCTCGGGGTCGTGCAGCATCTCGCTGTCGAACGCGAGCAGACCTTTCGTCGGATGGTTGACGCGCTTCATCGCGGACCTCCATGTCCCGATCTCTCCCCGCTCCCACTGTCGGCCGAACTCGGTACCGCTCGCCGACAGTTCGCGGAACAGAGAACGAAGACGCTCGTCCTCCGGGTAGAGACCGAGCGCTTTGCGAAGTTCGGCGGCGGCCACCCGGGACAGTTGCTCCGCTCCCTCGTTCCCGAGCACCTCGCGGAGTCCCGCCGATGTGAAGGCCTGGTGGACGATGTTGTGGCCGTACGGTCCGTCGTCGAAGACGGGCCCGAACAGATCCGCCGCGGCGACATTGAATGCCAGCATGTCGAGCCGGCCGTCGTGAATGGTGACCGGCATGGTGTCGTCCAGGCTGTCGAGCAGGTGCTGGAGCCCCGGTCGGATGTCCGCGGCCGGTGCGGGCGGCCGCGGAGTCCGCTCGTCGGCGAGTCGGAACAAATGGTCCCGCTCGGCGTTCGAGAGCTGAAAGGCCCGCGCCAGCGCGGTGAGGATCTCCCGCGAAGGGCGGGACGCGCGCCCTTGTTCGAGACGGGTGTAGTACTCGACCGAGATACCCGCGATGTCGGCGAGCTCCTGGCGTCGCAGGCCCGGCACACGTCTATGGGACAGAGGGGACGCCCCGGGTCGGTTCCGGGGTGCCATTTCCGAGCGATGGTGGCGCAGGTACTCGCCCAGACCTGACCGCTCGTCTCCCGCCATGACTTCATTGTCCCTCACCGGTGGCAGTCGCCGGGCCGGGAGCGTGGCCCTGCGGATACCAGGCTCGACGAAGTCTTCCTGGTCGTCGAGCACTCCGGCAGCGTCGACGGCGGCGAAGAGCGATACGTCGACGCACACCAGCACTCGCACGATCCCACCAGGAGGTCCACACGTGAACGCAGCGAACCGAACCCTGATCATGACCGGGGCCACTCGGGGGATCGGCCTGGAAGCCGCGCGAGACATCCTCGGACGCAGCCCCGATACCCACCTTGTGGTTCTCGGCCGGGGCTCCTCTGCCGCCGAGGTACTGCCGGGCCTGCGGAAAATCTCTCCGCACGTCTCGACCGTCGACATCGACCTGTCGAGCAAGGCGAGTGTCGACGCCGCCGGTTTGCAGTTGGAAGACCTTCTTGATTCCGGCGAGTTGCCTCCGTTGCGGGGACTCGTGTTCAACGCGGGTGTCCACCTCTCCGACGCGTTGCAGACCACGGTCGACGGATACGAGAGAACCTTCGCGGTGAACGTGATGTCCACCCACCAGCTTCTCAGGCGACTGCACCCCCACATCCTGGCGCCGGCACGCATCGTCGTCACGGTCAGCGACGCGCACTTCGGTGATCTGCGGCATACCGGGGGGACCATGCCCGCACCCCGTTGGGCGATCCCGGAGATCTCCCGACCCGGAGCATTCGACCGTTCCGGGAATGTCCGGGCCGGCCGTCGTGCTTACGTGACGAGCAAACTCGGCGGCGTCCACCTGGTCCACGAATGGGCCCGACGACTGCCCGAAGGTGTCGACATCGTCTCGTACAACCCCAGCCTTGTGGTCGGCACCGGGCTCGCGCGCGAAGCGGGGGGAGCTTTCCCCTTCCTGATGAGCAAAATCATCCCGCTGCTCGCGGTCACACCTCTCGTGGACACCCCGGTCCCCGCGGGAAGGAAATTCGCCGACACCATCCTCGGAGTCACACCTGCCGCGTCCGGTGCCTACATCCACCGGACGAAGGTCACGCCGTCATCCGCCGAGTCCTATGACACCGACCGCGAAGGCGTGCTCTGGGATTGGTTGGAACAGGTCCTGCGGACAACCACTTGAGGGGTACGGACCCAGGGGCGTGGGGAACCGCGCGCCCCCGGGATACGGGCGCAGGAACAAGTTCGCTCACCGGTACGAACCCAGGGGCGCGGGGAACCGCGCACCCACGAGCGACCCGCACAGGATCAAGTACGTCCAACGGCGGAGACCCAGGGGTGCGGGGAACCGCACCCCCGCGAGCGACCCGCACGGGCACCCGTAGGCCCACCGGCGAGCACGCAGGGCCGCCGGAACGCCCCGTACGGGACAGCCGGGGCTCAGGCGCGGGCGGGGAGCCGAGGCGGCGGTGACCGACCCGCCGCCGCCTCACCCCCGGACGACCGTCAGGTCACGTTTCGCGCGTGCGGACGGCACCACCGCCAGCGCCACAGCGACCAGCACCAGCCCGACCGCCGTCACCACCAACGACGACGCCGGAGGCAACCGCGCTATCCCGGCCCCCACCCCGCTCCCGTGCGCCTCCAGATCGATCAGCGGTCGCGCGACCAGCAGCCCCGCGGCGATCCCCAGGGCCGCCGCCCCCGCGGCCGTCACCGCGCAGTGCGTCACCACCACCCCGATCCACTGCCGGGGGGTGAGCCCCATGGCCCGCAGCGCCGGCAGCTCACGGGTGTGCTGGCGTACGGCGGAACTCACCGACCCGGCCAGCTCCACGACCGCGATCAGCGCGAGGACCCCGATCAGTCCCGTCAGTACCCGGCTCACCAGCACCGCCGAGGCGACCGTCGGCGGGGCGCCGCGTACATCGGCGTCCGGCAGCGCCTCCGCCAGGGCCCGCGCCGTCACGCCTTGGTCGGCGCCGGGGCGCAGCATCACCGCGTACGCCGGAGGGCCATTCACCGTGCCGCCCGCGCGCAGCGTGTCCAGCGTCGTCGTGACGACCTGCCCGCCGTGCTCCGGCTCGATGGAACGGCCCACGACATGCAGGATGTGCGGGGTGCCGCCCACGGTGAGGCGCACCCACTCGCCGACCCGTACGCCCGTCGCGTCGAGCAGCCCCTGCCCGGCCACCGCCTCGTTCGGCGCGGCCGGGGTGCGGCCCGCCACCACCACGAACGGGTACGGGTGTCCCTGGGAGCCCAGCCCCCGCAGGGTGACCGACCGGGTCTGGCCCGGGATCAGCGCGGTGACCTCCGCCGCCGGGTACACCGCCCGGACCCGGGGGTCCGCCCCGACCCGCGCCAGATCCGTGGCGTCCAGTCCCGCGCCGTCCTGGCGCAGGGTGAGCGGCGCCGCCGGGTTCACCTCGCCGTCGCCGCCGCGCAGCACGCCCAGGGTGGTGAGCGCGGCCAGCGCCACCGTCGCCATCAGCACCGGCACCGCGAGCCTGGCCACCGCCCCGGCGAACCGTGAGCGCCGGTGCGTCGCCTCCCGCCAGCCCAGCACCAGCGGCGGGGGCACCCCCCAGCGCAGCGCGCACCGGGCCGTCCGTGACATCCGCCGCACCCGGGGCCGGGCCACCCGGGCCATCGGGCTCGGCGGGACCCGCGCCGCCCGCCACGCGGCCAGCGCGGTCGCCGCGGCGATGACCACCACCGTCGCCCCCGCGACCGCCGCGGCGACCGGGACCGCCTCCGGCAGGGCGAGCCCGTGCGGCACCGCCTCACCGATCGACCCGGGCACGTACGAGCCCGCCGTCCGCACCACGAGTGTGCCGAGCGCCGCCCCGGCGAGCGCGAGGGCCGCGTGCTGGGCGAAGAACATCACCGCGATCTGGCGCGGGGTCATCCCGATCGCCTTGAGCACCGCGATGTCCCGTACCTGGCCCCGGACCCGGCCGCCCACCCCGCCGGTGACCGCGAGCGCCGCCGCGAGCAGCGCGCCCAGCCCGAACACCCGCAGCAACCGCCCCAGCAGCCGGTCGTCCTCGCCGACCGCCGACCGTGCCTGACGCCAGGTCGACACGCGCACCACATGCTCGGGACCCACGGCCGCGATCGCCTGCTGGAGCACGAAGTCGGTGTCCGACGCGTTCGCGAGCCGCAGCCCCACCGTCCGGCCCGGGGCGTCCCCGGTGACGTACCGGGTGACCGTGCCCGCACCGGCCCAGCCCGTGCCCGGACGCTCACCGGGCGCGTAGCCCGCCTCGGCGGTCGCCAGTACCCCGACCACCTTCAGGGTGCCCCGCCGGGAAGGGGCGGCGCGGACGGGAAGTTCGTCACCGGGGCCCACCCACAGGGCCTGCGCGGTCGCGCGGTCGAGGACCACCTCGTCGCCCGCGCCGGACAGCCAGCGGCCGGTGAGGAACCGCCGCTCCCGGGCCGTCGGCCCGTCGGGGCGCACCGCCCGCAGATCCACGGCCGCCGTCGACGTGGCGCTCGTCGCGGTGAGCGGGGCCGTGCCGTACGGGCCCGACACACCTGCCACGCCCGGCAGTTCCCGCAGGCCCCCGGTCTCGGCGGTGGCGGTGACCCGCAGCCACACATGACTGCCCCGGGTCTCCGTGAACACCCGCTGCCAGGGGCTTGCCGCGAACTGGAACAGCGCCGCCGACAACAGCAGCGCCGCCGTCACCCCCGCCGTCGCCAGTGCCAGCGACGCGGCCTGGCCGCGATGGGTCCGCAGATCGGCGAGCGCCCAGCGCAGGATGGCCCGCACCGGCTCACTCCGCCAGTTCGACGAGTCCGGCGGCGCCCGCCGCGCTCCCGTTCCCGTCGGTCAGGTCGATGTCGTCGACGATCCGGCCGTCGCTGACCGTCAGGACCCGCTCGGCCGCGCTCGCCACCCGGGCGTCATGGGTGACCAGGACGATCGTCTGGCCTCGCGCGTGGAACTCGCTCAGCAGGTTGACCACCTCACGTGTGCCCCGGCTGTCGAGGCTGCCCGTCGGTTCGTCGGCCAGCAGCAGGTCGGGCCGGTTCACCAGCGCCCGCGCCAGCGCCACCCGCTGCTGCTCACCGCCGGACAGATCGCCCGGCAGACTGTCCCGTTTGCCGTCCAGCCCGAGCCTGACGAGCAGTTCGCGTACATCGGACCGGCCGGAGCGGGCGCCGCGCCCCGCGAGCAGCGCGGGCATCTCGACGTTGTCGGCGACGGTCAGGGTGGACACCAGATTGAAGAACTGGAAGACGATACCCAGCCGACGGCGGCGCAGCACGGCCCAGCGGGCCTCGCTCAGCCCGTCGACGCGCCGTCCCGCCAGCCGGATCGTGCCGCTGTCGGGCCGCTCCAGACCGCCCAGCAGATGCAGCAGCGTCGACTTGCCCGCCCCTGAGGTACCGGTGATCGCCACGAACTGCCCGCGCGCCACGTCGAGATCGATGCCCCGCACCGCGTGCACGGGACCCCCGTCCCCGGAATGACTCTTCGTCAGACCGCGTACGGAGAGCAGCGGACCGTCGCCCTCGTGGGTCGGCGGGGTGTCCGGGCCGTCCGCGGCGGTGGGGTCGGCACTCATTCGAGTTCCTCCTGGCAGCGCTCCAGCCAGTCGAGATCGGCCTGGAGATGCAGTGACGCCCCCTCGGCCAGGAGCCGGGCGATCCGGCCGGTGGGCTCGCCGTCCCCGCGCTCCAGCCGGGACAGGGCCCGCATCAGGGTGAGGTAGTGGCGCCGCTGCTTGTTGATGAGGTTGATCTGGTCGGCCGCACCGGTGAGATGGGCGAGAGCGAGCTTCATGAAGAAGTCGTCGCGCACCCGCGGGGTCTCCGAGGGCGTCTCGTACCAGGCGTCGACCGCTTCCCGGCCGGCCGCCGTGATCTCGTAGATCTTCTTGTCGGGCCGGTCCGACTGGCTCACATGCTTCCCCTCGATGAGCCCCGCCTGCTCCAGCCTGCCGAGTGTGACGTAGATCTGCCCGATGTTCGGCTGAGGGTACGCCCCGCCCAGAAGTTTCTCCAGAGCCTGTTTCAGCTCGTAACCGTGGGCGGGACCACCGGCGAGCAGCGCCAGCAGGTGAAGACGCACGGTGCCGGGTCCCTCCTAGGACAACAGGGCGGACGCTCCGCCGCGAACCGCCGGTTCGTATCTCGACACGTACGGTCGGACAACGATCCGTGCCGATGGGTGTCGCACCGTTCCGCAGGTATACATGATGCCTGGTGCGGCACTCGGAAGGACGTGACCGTCATGGGAGGACCGCTCCCGGGCGGCCGGGGGAGGGCGGGAAGCGATGCGCGGCGTCGGTGACGACCTGGTTCGGCGGCTCCGCCTGACCGGGCGGGCGGCCCTGGCCACGGCACTGCTGCTGACCGCGCTGACCGCGTCCGGCGCCGAACGGGACCCGGTCGGCGCCGCGTCCGACGGGCGGGGCCCGCTGACCATGGTCACCGGCCGCGACCTGACCCGCTACCTCCACCGCGTCCTCGACGACTGGAACCGGGCACGCCCCGCCGAGCGGGTCGAACTCGTCGAACTGCCCGAGGCCGCCGACGAGGTCCACGCCCAGATGCGGGACAGCCTGCGCGCGGGCAGCACCCGTTTCGACGTCCTGAACATCGACGTGGCGTGGACCGCGGAGTTCGCCGGGCACGGCTGGATCGCCCCCCTCGACCGCTCCGCACTGCCCCTCGACTCCCTGCTGCCGCCCGTCCTGGACACCGGCACCTACCGGGGCCGCCTGTACGCGGCGCCGTATGTCACCAACGCGGGCCTGCTCTACTACCGCAAGGACATCCTCGCCCGGGAAGGGCTCGGCCCGCCGCGCACCTGGGACGAACTCGCCGACCAGGCCGCCACCCTGTCCGCCGAGTACGGCATGCAGGGCTACGCGGGCCAGCTCCTGCCGTACGAGGGGCTGACGGTGAACGTCACCGAGGCGATCCAGTCGGCGGGCGGCTCGCTCACCGGACCCGACGGTGAGATCACGGTGGCCTCGCCCGCGGCCCTCGAAGGACTCCGGTTCCTCACCGACGGGCTGCGCGAGGGCTGGATACCCGAACAGGCCCTGACCTACAAGGAGGAGACCTCACGGCTGGCGTTCCAGTCCGGTGAGCTGTTGTTCCTGCGGAACTGGCCCTATGTGTACGCACTGGCCTCCGCGCCCGGCTCCCCGGTCGCCGGCAAGGTCGGGGCGGTGCCGCTGCCCGGCCGGGACGGCCCCGGCGCGGGCGTCCTCGGCGGCTCCAACCTCGCCGTCAACGCCCGCTCCCCGCACCCGCGTTCCGCCGCCGACCTGCTCGCCCACCTCCTCGGTGAGAAGGCGCAGCGGCAGGTGCTCACGGAAGGCGCGCTGCCACCGGTACGCGCCTCGCTGTACAGCGACCCCGCGCTGGTACGACGCTTCCCGTATCTGCCGGAACTGGCGCGCGGCGTACGGTCGGCCCGGGTGCGGCTCACCAGCGTCCACTACGAGCAGGTCAGTCTGGCCGTGGCCGCCGTGACGCACGGCGCGTTGACCCAGCGGGTCCCGCCCGAGGAAGCCCTGCTCCGGCTCGACCGGGAACTCGGCGACATCCTCGGCCGCTGACCCGTCCGCCCCTCGCGTCCCGCCGTCCCCTTCGTGACGATCACTTAGTTACATGTTAAGTAGCCTTCCTTCGGAACGCCTTCCGGCGGCCGTACGCCGCCGACCTGCGAGGACGCCCGTCGATCTTCCTCGCGTGAAGGATTTCAAGCGGGCTCTTCCGCAAGGGAGTCGAGCCGTCCGGGCTTGACGGTGCTCCGCGACGGGTACCTAACATGTAGGTAGGCCGCTCCGAGGCGGTTCCTCACCGCGGACCGTGGGGAGCCGGGCCCGAGGCCCGAACGGAGGACGACCGGATGCTGACCATCGAGCAGCCCCGCACCACGGCAGCGCCCCGCGGCAGGCCCCGGGCCCCGCGCGGCGGCGCGGGCCCACTCGTGGTGATCGTCTCGCCGGACATCGAGGCCAGCGTCGCCTGGGCCAAGCGACTGCACCGCGCGGGCCCGCCGCGCTTCGTCGTCCGCCGCTGGGGCGACCAGCGCGGCTACGAGTATCTGCGCCGCGCCCCCGGAGTGCTCGCCCTGCTCGACACCCCGCGCCCCGAGCCCACCGCCGAACTCGTCCGCCGCGTACGCGCGTTACGGCTGCTCGCCCCGGTCGCCGTGTCCACCCCGGGCCGGGTCGACTGCGCCGCGCTGCTCGCCGCCGGAGCGGTCAACGTCCTGTGCAGGAACACCGCGGAGAGCGCGATCGCCGCCCGGATCGAGGCGGACCTGCGCTGGCTGCGGCGCGCCCCCGGACCCGCGCGGGGCCGAGGGGGCGAACCGCTGCGGCCCTACCGCAGCCAGTCGCTGCTGCTGGAGATCCTGCTCGGCGCCCGCTCCCCGCTCTGCTGCCACGATCTGCGCTGGCTGCTCGGGGACCCGTCCCGCCCGATGAGTCTGCGCGCGCTGCGCGCCCGGGTCGAGCGGCTCGCCCCGCACCTCGCCCGCCAGGGCCTGGAGTGCCGCCGCAACGTCCGCTGGGGCGCCGACACCTTCACCCTGCACCGGCTGGGCGGACCCCGCTTCGAGGACCCGGCCGCACCGCTCGGCTCAGGCGTCCGGACCGACGCCGCGTAACGTCGGCGCGCCCAGCGCGAGAGTCACCGCGCAGACCACACCCACCGCGCCGTACACCAGGAACGCGCCCGCCGGGGACATCAGCAGGGCCACCCCGCCCGCCACCGCCCCGCCGACCGCGACCCCCGTCGTGATCTGCGCCGTCCACAGCGCCGCGACCCGCCCCCGGAACCGGTCCGGGGTGTGCCGCTGCACCAGCGCGTACCGCAGCACGTCACCGGCGACCCGGCCCGCCCCGAACAGCGCCAGACCGGCGACCGCGAGGACCACCCCGCCCGCGAGCCCCGTGACGGCGAGCCCCGCCCCGGACACCAGCAGCGCGCCGATCGCCACCGCCCCGGGCCGCCGGACCCGCCCGGTCCAGCCGCTGGTCAGCGAGGTCAGCAAGGCCCCCGCCGCCGGGGCCGCGTACAGCACCCCCAGGGCGCCGGGCCCGATACCGAGTACCCGGCTCCCGTACTCCGGCAGCAGGACATGCCAGCCGGACAGCACCATCGCGGCGAGCCCGACCAGCAGCGTGGGCCCCACGATCCGGTCCCGGACGGCGAACCGGGTGCCCGCCACGACCGCCCTGGCGGCCGTCTCACCGGGCACCGCCCCGGGTGGCGGCAGCGGCGGCAGCCTGCTGAGGGCGGCCGTGGTGACGACCGCGAGGGCCGCGCACACCGCGTAGTTGCCCCAGAACCCGGTGGCCGTCACCAGCAGCCCGCCGAGGGCGGGGGCCGCGACCGACCCGAGATCGACGGTCACCGCCATCAGCGCACCCGCCGCCGCCAGCCGGTCCTTCGGCACCAGGCTCGGTGTCGCCGCCATCAGCGCCGTCCCCGACACCCCGTCCGCGATGCCCTCGGCCATCCCGCACACATGGATGACCCATAACCGCGGCTCCGGTGCCGCCGCGTTCACGGCGAGGACGGCGAACACCACCCCCACGGACGCCCGCGCCACCACGATGACCCGGCCCCGGTCGAAGCGGTCCGCGAGCACCCCGCCGAGCAGGGTGCCCGTGAACGCCGCCGCGCCCACCGCCACGGTGACCGTCGCGACCCGCGCCGTCGAGCCGGTCAGCGCGTACACCTGGAGCGGCACCGCCACCAGCGCGAAACCGATCCCGAACACCGCGACCGTCCGGCCCACGAACACCGCGCGGAAGCCGCGTCCGCGCAGCGGTGTCAGATCCAGGGTGAGACGGCCCATCAGGACGCGATCTTCTTCAGCGCCGGACCGAGCCGCGCCAGCAGTTCACCGGTGACCGCGGGGTTCGGACCCAGCAGCATGGCCGCCTCGTTGATCTCCAGGAAGTTCAGGTTCCCGCTCTTCGTCAGATCGAGCCCGGACACCAGGGGCCGCTTCACGAAGGCACCGCGCTCCTTCGCGCCGTACACCCCGAAGAAGGCGACATCCGCGCTGTCCAGCAGATCCAGCCGCTCCGGCGCGATCGCCGTGGAACCGCCCAGGGTGACGGGCAGCGCCGCGAGTTCCTTCGGCAGCCGCATCCCCAGCGCCCCGAAGAACGCCACCGTGGGCCCGCCGGGCGCCACCACCGCGTACACCGTGCCGTCGTACTGCTGACCGAACGCGTACTCCTTGCCCTTCAGCCCCGGATGCTCCTTCGCGAAACCGGCGAGAGCCGCCCGGGAGGAGGCGATCAGCTCCGCCGCCTTCTCCTTCTTCCCGAGCGCCGCCCCGATCAGTGTCGTCAACTCGTCGCCGGAGTCGTGCAGGAGCTTCTCCTTGTACGAGATCACCGGCGCGAACTCCGACAGCTTGTCGTACGCGTTGCCGAACGCGGGCTGCGCCGTCGTCATCAGGATCAGATCGGGGTCCAGCGCGGCGATCTTCTCCAGATTCGGGTTCAGCGAGTCCAGCGTGACGATGTCCGACGCGAACGCGGGCTTCACCCCCGGCCAGTTGCCGTCCGGCGAGGAGGTGTTGCGGGCGGCGCCGACCACCGGGGCGTCCAGCGCGGCGGCTATCTGGGCGTCCGCGAAGCCGAGGACGACGACCCGCTCGGGCTTGCTGGGCACGGTCACCGTCCCCTGCGCGTGGGTCACCGTCACCGGGAACGCGCCGGAGCCCTCGGCCTGCTGCCCCGACTGCTTCGACACCGTGGGCGACCCGCCACCCCCGCAGCCGGACAGGGCCAGCCCCGTCACAGCGGCCAGCGCGGCGGCGACGAGGGTACGGGGGAGTCTGGGCATGGCGGTTCCTCGATCTCTTGCGTGTGCGTGTGCGGGTGCGTGTACTGAGCTGACAGGGTCGGGCCGGGACCGGCCCCTGGAACGCGGGTCAGGCGCCCTGCCGGGCCTGGGCCTCGGCGAGATCCGCCAGGGCCTCCGTCCGGTCGGCCGCGTCCTCGGCGGTCGGCGCGTCGTCCTGGGCGAGCCGCAGCCGCCAGTAGCCGGTGAAGGCGACCTGACGTTTGTCGATGCCCCGCTCGTTCACCAGATGACGGCGGACCGCGCGCACCGCCGACGCCTCCCCGGCCACCCAGGCGAAGACCTCACCGGACGGGAACGGGGCCGCGCGCAACGCGTCCACCAGTGCCGTGGACCGGCCCGGCGCGACCGGACCCCGGTGCAGCCAGTGCGTCTCCACCAGACCCGCGCTCGTCCAGCCCTGCTCCTCACCGGGCCCCGCGACCTCCGCGAAGACCAGCGCCCGCGCGCCCGGTTCCAGCGACTCGACGAGGGCCCCGATGGCCGGCAGCGCCGTCTCGTCACCGGCGAACAGCCGCCAGTCCGGGGCATCCGCTCTGCGCAGGGTGCTGGCCGCAGGGCCGACCAGCCCCACCACCGCGCCGGGCCGCGCCGTGAACGCCCAGCGGGACGCGGGGCCTTCGCCGCCGCCCGGCCCGTGCAGCGCGAAGTCCACATCGATCTCCCGCCGACCCGGCCGGTGGTGGCGCACCGAGTAGGTCCGCATCCAGGGCCGTTCGGGCTCGGGGATCGCCAGATACCGCTGGTACCAGGTGGCGACGTCCCCGTCGGCGGGCGGCGGCGGCACCCGGGGCACCCCGCCGTCCCGGGCGAAGAACAGCTTGATCTGCTGGTCCGGGGCGAGCGGCACGAAGTCCGCCAGCCCCTCCCCGCTGAGCGTGATCCTCCGCATGGCCGGGGTGACATCGGCCACGGCGGTCACCCGCAGCTCGGCGTAGATCATGACAGTGCACCTTCCTCTTCCAGGGGATCGGGCTGTTCCACAGGGCCCAGCCGCCAGCCCTCGGCCGCGGACCGGGTCCGCCACATCCGGGCGTACCGCCCGTCGAGAGCCAGCAGTTCGTCGTGCGTACCGCGTTCCACCACCCGGCCCGCGGGGTCGTCACCGAGGACGACGATCTGGTCGGCGGACGCGATGGTGTGCAGCTGATGGGCGACCACCAGCAGCGTCGCGCGGCCCGCGAGCCCCGCCACCCAGCGCGCGACGATCCGTTCGTTGACCGGGTCCAGCGCGGACGTCGCCTCGTCGAGGAGCACCACCCGCCCCTGACGCAGCGCGGCCCGCGCCAGCGCCACCCGCTGCCGCTCACCGCCCGACAGCGCCACGCCCCGGTCCCCGACCGGGGTGTCCCAGCCGCGCGGCAGCCGCGCCACCATCTCGTCCACCCCGGCCAGCGCGGCGGCCCGCGCCAACTGCTCCGCGTCGGCGTCCGGCCGCCCCGCGAGCACGTTCTCCCGTACGGTGCCCTCGGTGAGCGCCACGTCCTGGAGCACCACCGACAACGCCCCGTACAGCGTGTCCGGCGCCAGGTCGCGTACATCGGTGCCGCCGACGAGAACCTGTCCGGTGTCCGGGTCGGCGAACCGGGCCGCCAGCCGCAGCGCGGTCGTCTTGCCCGCGCCCGACGGCCCCACCAGCGCCGTCGTCGTCCCCGCTGGGACCCGCAGGGTGAACCCGTCCAGGACGCTCCGCTCCCCGTGGGCGAGACCGACGGCCCGGAACTCCAGATCGAGTCCGCCGTCCGGCAGCCCGAGCGGCTCGTCCGGCACGGGCAGCGGCCCGGCCGCCAGCAACTCACCGATCCGCGCCACCTGCTTACGGCCCGAGCGCATGTCCCGCGCCACGTCCCCGAGGGCCGAGACCGGCTCCGCGAACCGCACCGCCAGCACCAGCAGCGCCACCAGCAGCGCGCTGTCCGACGGCTCACGCAGCAGCAGCCACGCCACCGCCGCGACCACCGCGCCGACCGCGAGATGCACGGCCACCCCGAAACCGACCCGGGCCGTGATCTCCCGCCGCACATCGGCCCGCCGCGCCGCCCCCGCCGCGTCCAGCGCGTCGGTCAGCAGAGCCCGGCCCAGCCCCTCGTTGCCCGACGCCCGCAAGGTGGCCTGCGCCTCGGCGAACTCCACCACCCGCGCCGACGCCTCGGCGTCCGCCGCGTGGGTCCGCTCCTCGACCCGGTCCACCACGGCCGTCGTCCGCCGGTGCACCGCGTACAGCAGCGGCGCGGTCAGCAGCATCACCAGAGCGGGCCGCCAGTCCACCAGCGCCGCCACCCCCAGCACCACGGCCGGGGTCACCACCCCGCCCACCAGCGAGATGAACTGGTACGGCACCCCGCGCCCGGCGCCGATGGCCCCGGCCGTGACGATCTGCGGCAGCGCCGCCGACCGGCGCGCCGTGAACCAGTCGACGGGCAGTACGGCCAGATGCGAGACGAGCCGCCGCTGGAGCGCGTGGATCGTCCCGATCGCGGTCGCCGCGCCCCAGGTGATCTGACGTCGGCGTGCCAGCATCGTCAGGACGGTCACTCCCGCGAGCACGGCCAGCCAGCGGCCGGCCCCGGCCGTGTCGCCGCGCAGCAGCGCCGCGAGGACCGGCAGCGCGAGCCCGTACGACAGGCCCTCCAGCAGTGCCAGGACGGTGATCCGCGCCAGCTGGCGGCGGTTGGCCCGGACGGTCCGCGCGTCGAGGACGGCGAACAGGTCGCGGATCACCGGGTCACCCCGCCCGTGGCGGCGGCGGACGCGGGACGGCCGGCCGCGGGGACCGGCCCGGCCGGCGGATCGCCCTCAAGAGCCCGCCACAGCTCCCGGTACACCCCACCGCGCGCGAGGAGTTCCGCGTGGCGGCCCCGCTGGACGATCCGGCCCCGGTCCAGGACGACGATCTGATCGGCGCGGGTCACCGTCGACAGCCGGTGGGCGACCACCAGGACCGTACGCCCGGCCGCCAGCCGGGACAGCGCCGTCTGGATCGCCGCCTCCGACTCGGGGTCCACATGCGCGGTCGGCTCGTCGAGCACCAGCACCGGCGGATCGGCGAGCAGCGCCCGCGCGATCGCGACCCGCTGCCGCTCCCCGCCGGACAGCCGCGCGTCCTCACCGGCCACCGAGTCATAGCCCCGGGGCAGCGCGAGAATCCGCTCATGGACACCCGCCGCGCGGGCCGCCGCGGCCACCGCCGCGTCGGTGGCGTCCGGCACGGCGAGCCGGATGTTGTCCCGCAGCGAGGTCCGCAGCAGGACCGAGTCCTGGAGCACGAACCCCACCCGCCGGTAGAGGGTGTGGCCCGCGAGGTCCCGCAGATCGACCCCGCCGAGCCGCACCGACCCGGTGTCCGGGTCGTGGAACCGGGCGACGAGGGCCGCCAGGGTCGACTTGCCCGCGCCGGACGGACCGACCAGGGCGGTCATCGTCCCCGGCGCCAGTGCGAGGTCCACCCCCTCCAGCACCGGCGTGCCCGGCTCGTGCGCGAACCCCACCCCCGTCAGTTCCACCCGGTGGCCGTCCGGTTCGCGGGGCGCGCCGCTCTCCGGCAGCGTCGGCAGATCGAGGATCGCGCGCAGCCGCCCGGCCGCCGCGTACGCGAGCCGCAGCGAACTGCCCGTCTCCGCGATCCGGTGCACCCCGGACACGGTCACGGCGAGCAGCAGGAACGGCAGCAGATCCACGGCTGCGGCCCACCCGGTGGCCACGAACCAGGTGCCGACGGCCAGCACCAGCGTCAGGGTGACGACCGGCGAGATCAGGGCGTTCGCCCGCGCCCCGCGCGATTCCTGTTCGGCGACCGCGATCCGCAGCCCGTCGCGCAACCGGTCGGCCGCGCGAAGCGCCGCCGCCTCGGGACGCCGCGCCCCCGGGCCGCCGAGCACCCGCAGCGTGGGCAGATCCCGTACCAGCGCGGTGACCGCGCCGCTCACCGCGAGCATCCCCAGCGGCACCAGCCGCATCCGCTCCTCGGACCCGGACAGCGCCCGGACGTACAGGACGAACGACGCGCCGACGGGGACGGCCACCACCAGCGCGAGCCGCCAGTCCGCGCACAGCAGCCAGCCGTACGCCGCGACCGGCGCGACCACCGACGCGGCGACGTCGAGCCTGCCGTGCGCGATGGCCGGATGCAGATCCCCCACGTCGTTGTGGAGCGCGTCCAGGCCCCGGCCCGCCGCCCCGGAGGTGAACCAGCCGAGCGGCACCCGCGACAGATGGTCCGCGATCCGCCGCCTTACCGAGTCGGCGACCACGAGATCCGCCCGGTGGCTGATCGCGTACGCCGCCAGCCGTACCGCGCAGGCGACCACGGCGCTCGCCACGACGACCGCGACCCAGGCCCAGATCCGCTGCCGGGTCGCCCGGCCGTCGAGGGCCGCCTCCGCGATCGCCCAGATCCCGAGGAACGGCACCAGCCCGACGGCGGTCGCCACCCCCTGGAGCGCCACCGCGGCCCGCAGCCGTCCCGCCACCGGCGCGGTCAGTTCGGCGAACGCCTCCTTGCCGGCCCCGCCGCGGACCGCTCCGGCCCGGCGCAGCGCACCGCTCACCGCGTGCAGCACGGCGCCCCCTCTCGTGAAGTTAGGGGCACCTTACTTAATGGTGAAGCCAATTCGCAATTGTGTCCGGCCGGTACCGGCCGTCATCGGGCCGCGCCCGCCCGGGACATGACGATCACGGCGCTGACGTGCGACGGCCGGTTCGGCGCGGGCGCCCGGCGGGCGATACCCTCGCGTGGTGCCGTCCGAGACCTCCCCGCGCCCCGGCCGCCGACCCGGCCCCAAACCCCGCCTCAGCCGGGAGAAGATCATCGGAGCCGCCGTCGAACTCGGCATCGAACAGGTCTCCGTGCAGGCTGTCGCCACCGCCCTGAACGCCGCCCCGGCGAGCCTCTATCGCTATGTCGACAGTCTGGACGACCTGATCGGCGCCGCGCTGGAGACCGTCTTCCGGGCCGCGCCGCTGCCCTCGCCCGTACTCGGCTGGCGCCGCTATCTGGAGACCGAGGCGGCCACCCGCTTCGAGCTGCTGATCCGCTACGCCGGGCTCGTTCCCGAGCACCACACCGGACTCGTCGGCGCCGCCACCCTCCGCTTCGAACGCCTGGTCCGCGATCTGACCGGTCTCGGATTCACCCTCGACGAGGCGGTGCTCGCCGTGGACGCGGTCGTCGACCTCATCCACGACGGCGCCACCCAGACCCTCCGGCTCCGCGACCCCGCCGACCCGGAACGCCGCTCCACCGCCATCACCGACTCGCTCGCCCTGTACACCCCCGAGGTACGCGGCGCCGTCGAACGCATCGCGAGCGCGCCCCGGGAGCATCTGTGGCGCAAGCTGGATGTCGTGCTCGACGGGCTGGCGGTACGTCTGGGCACCGGCGCCGACGCGGGGCCCTGAGGCCGGAGGGCGGGACCGGGTAGGCGGGTGCCGGTGGCCGGTGGCCGGTGGCCGGTGGCGGGTAGCCGGTGGCGGGTGGCCGGTGGTCGGTGCCGGGTGCCGGGTGTCCGGGGGAACCCTCAGCGGGCGGGATCACCCCGCCGTGAACTCCCATCGCCCCTGCGGCACCCGGAACACCTGGAACCCCCGTTCCACCCGTACCCACCGCGCGTCGGGGTGCGCCGACACGGCCACCGTCCCCGGACCCGGACCCACCGGCACATGCACCTCCGCCGTCGCCCCCACCGGCACCCGCACACTCATCCGGAACGGCTCCGCACCGGACCCGCCCGACCACTCCACACCCGCCTCACCCCGTACCGTCCGGATCGAGGTCCGGGCCCACTCCACCCCCGCGCGCCCGTCCGGCCGCACCACGAAGGAGCCGTACCCCGCGTCCCCGGGGCGCAGCCCGGCCACGTTCTCGTACAGCCACTGCGCCACCGTCCCCTGGAAGTAGTGGGCGCGGGAGCGTGAATCGGCCTGCCACATCTCCCACATGGTGTCCGCGCCCCGCTCGAACCAGTACCCCCAACTCGGGTACGTCCGCCGGGTCGCGAGGGTGTGCGCGACCTCCGGATGCCCCCGCTCGCTGAGCTGCGGCAGCAGGACGCTGGTGCCGAGCGCGCCCGTGTCGAGATGGCCGCCCCGGGCCGCGATGTCCGCGACCAGCGACGCGGTCACCGACTCCCGGGCGTGCGGGGGCACCAGACCGAACGCCAGCGGGACGCAGTTGCTGGTCTGCCGGTAGCCCGGGTCACGGTCCGTGCGGTAGTGGCCGGCCGGGCCGAGGAAGGCCGCGTTGAACGCCTCCCGCAGCTCATGGGCGGTGCGCCGGTAGCGGGCCGCTGTCGCGTCCTGGTCCGGGGCGTCCAGATCGTCCACCAGACCGGCGAGTTCGGCGGTGGCGAGCAGCGCCCGGTACAGATAGGCCGTCGCCGTCAGCCGGGTGTCCTCCGGCGGATTGCCCCCGTACCCGGGCGCGAGATAGTCGCCCAGTTCGGTGACGGCGAGCCCGTCGCGCAGCCGGGCGATCTCCCAGTCGAGGTAGCGCGTCACCGGCCTCCAGTGCTCCCGCACCGCCCGCTCGTCGCCGTACACCCGGTACATCTCCCGCACCAGGAAGGGGTACACCGTCGTCCACTCCGGCGACGGCGCCAGATCCTCGTACCCCCAGCCCCCGCTCGGCACGATCACCGGGAGCTGCCCGTCGGGACGCTGACTGTCCCGCAGGTCCCCGAGCCACTTCGCCAGCAGCCGGTGCGTGCCGAACGCGTACGTCATCACCGGTACGCCGAGCTGCGCGTCGCCGGTCCAGCCGTTCTTCTCGTACATCGGGGTGTCGGTCGGGATGCCGTGCAGATTGCTGCGGACCGTCCGCCGCATCGCCCGGTCCAGCTGTTCGTAGAACTCCTCCGAGCAGCGGAACCCGCTCACCTCCGCGACCGGGGTGCGCACCTCGCGCCCCACGACCGACCACCGGCCCCGCAGCGCGGGCACCCCGCTCACCTCGACGTACCGGAAGCCCTTGTAGGAGAAGCGCGGCTCCCACACCTCGTCGCCGCCCGTTCCCGCGCACACGTACTCGTCCCGCTGGAACCGCCCCGGCACATGCTCGGTCTCGGCGAACACCGTGCCGTCGTCGTGGAGTTTCTCGCCGTACGTCAGCCGCACCACGGTCCCGGCCGGGGCCCGGACCGTGAGCCGGGACCAGCCCGCGAGGGTGCGGCCCAGATCGACGACGTGACTCCCTCCGGGTGTCTCCCGTACGGCCACGGGCTCCACGGTCCCGGTCACCTCGATCGGCTCGTGCGGCTGCGCCCGTACGGTCCCCAGGGGGGCGCGGCGCCGCCCGGCGGGCGACCACGCGCTGTCGTCGTAGCCCGGCAGCGACCATCCGCCGGGCGCGAGCCGCGCGTCGTACGTCTCCCCGGCGTAGAGGCAGTCCGTGCGCGTGGGGCCCTCGGTGATCCGCCAGGACCCGTCCGTGGCGACCAGGGTCCGGGTGCCGTCGGGGTGGTCGATCTCCAGCTGGGCGAGCAGCCGGGGTTCGCCGTGCCACGGGGGCCGGTGCCAGTTCCAGACGTTCGGTGTCGTCATCCCGAAGAAGCCCCGCCCGAGGGTGACCCCGATGGCGTTGCCGCCCGGACGGATCAGCCCGGTGATGTCGTGGACCGCGTAGAGGACCGTCGCGTCGTAGTCGGTGAACCCCGGGTCGAGGACCTGTTCGCCCACCCGCCGCCCGTTGATCTCCGCCTCGTAGTAGGCCAGCCCGCTGATGTACAGCCGGGCGCGGGTCACCGGCGCCCCGACCGTGAACTCCCGGCGCAGCAGCGGCGCCGGACGGGCCGTCACCTCCCCGTCGCCGCTACCGCCCGCCGGTCCGGCCCCGATCCAGTGCCCGTGCCACCCGTCGGACGGCAGCGCGGTCTCCCACCAGCGCACCGCGCTCCACCGCGAGACCCGCCCGGCCCCGTCCCACACCCTGACCTGCCAGTGGTAGCGCGTCCGGGCCTCCAGCCCGGGACCGTCGTACGGCACCCCGAAGGTACGTTCGGACACGACCCGCCCGGAGTCCCAGACGGTCCGGAGCCCGTCCCCGAGCGCGGCGGCGGAACGGGCCACCCGCACCTGGTACGCGGACTGCCGCGCCCCCCGCTGCCCTTCGGCCGACAGCTCCCAGCCGAGCCGGGGCCGCCGCACATCCGTACCGAGCAGGTTCTCCGTGTGCTCGACGCTGGTGTTGACCACGCGCAACGGCCCGTCCGGGCCGGTGTTCTCCGATGCGGCCGGGTCCCGCGGGGAAGGGATGCCGTCGGGGTTCCGGTCATGGGCCATCGGAGATCCTCGGGGTGCGGTGAACGCGGGCGGAAGACGGCCGACGGTCGGATGAAACGTTTCATCGGCCGGGTGCCCAGCGATCCTACGCACCGGTACGAGGCCGTTCAAGGGCGGCCGGGGTGGGGGGCTGCGGGTGGGCGAGGGCGGGGTAGTCCCCGCTCCCGCGCGGCCCCCGCCCAGGCGGATCCCCCGCGCCATGTCACGGCTCGGCCCCGGGAGCCGTCCCGCCCCGTACCCACCGGGGGCGGGGGTAGCCATACTGGACGGGCCCGGGGAGGGCACTGAGCGGTGACGACGGGGGCGACGACGGGAGATGACCGACACCAGACTGATCCAGGGCCGCTACCGGCTGCTCGATGTGATCGGGCGGGGCGGCATGGGCGAGGTGTGGCGGGCCAAGGACGAGTCGCTGGGCCGGGGAGTGGCCGTGAAGTGCCTCAAACCGCTCGGACCGCAGCACGACGAGTCACTGGTACGGGTGCTCAGGGAGCGGTTCCGGCGTGAGGCGCGGGTCGCCGCCGGGCTCCAGCACCGCGGCGTCACTGTCGTCCATGACTTCGGTGAGTCCGACGGGGTGCTGTTCCTCGTGATGGAACTCCTGGAGGGACGCAACCTCAGCCAGCTCCTGGAGGACAACAAACAGCGTCCGCTGCCCGTCGACGACGTCGTCGACATCGCGGAACAGGTGTCGTCGGCCCTCGCGTACACCCATGAACAGGGCATCGTGCACCGGGACCTCAAGCCCGCCAACATCATGCGGCTGGCCGACGGCACCGTGAAGATCTGCGACTTCGGCATCGCCCGCTTCGGCCACGACGTCGGCTTCACCTCACGGCTCACCGGTACCGGCGTCGCCATGGGCACCCCGCACTACATGTCCCCCGAGCAGATCGGCGGCTCCGAGGTCGACCAGCGCAGTGACCTGTACTCGTTCGGCTGCGTCCTCTACGAGATCGCCACCGGCGCACCGCCGTTCGACCTCGACGACGCCTGGGCCGTGCTCGTCGGCCACCGGGACACCCCGCCCCGGCCACCGCGCCGGCACCGCGCCGAACTGCCCGGCTACTTCGAGACGATCGTCCTGGACCTCCTCGCGAAGGAACCCGCCGGACGCCCCCGCGACGCCCGCGAACTGGGCCGCAGACTCACCGCGGGCCGCGCCCTGGCCCACCGCCCGCCCATACCGGCCGCGTCCCACGGCGGTCCGGACACCCCGCGCGGGACCAGGCTGCCGGCCTGGACCCGGGGCATGACCACCGGCCGCAAGGCCACCGTCGGCCCCGTACGGGCCACCGTGCCCGATCCGGCCGCCGGACTGACGGGGGAGTGGACACCCCGCGCGGACAGCCGCCGCACCGGACCCGTCCTCGCGCCCGAACGGCCGGCCCCCGCCCCGGAGACCGTCGCCGTCCTGGTCTCCCGGCACAACGCCGGACTGAGCCTCGGCCGGCTCGGACGCTGGACCGAGGCCGGTGAGGTGCACCGGGCGGTCGCCGCCGAACGCGAGCACGCGCTCGGTCCCGACCACCCCGACACCCTCGCCAGCCGCTACGAGGTCGCGTTCACCCTCAGCCGCACCGGCCGCGCCACCGACGCGCTGCGTGCCTACGGCGAGGTCGCCGAGGGCCGCGAACGCGTTCTCGGCCCCGGGCATCCCGACACGCTCGCCGCCCGGCAGGAGACCGCGTACGTCCTCGGGCAGCTCGGCCGCCACTTCGAGGCCCATCAGGTGTACACGGCCGTCCTCGCCGACCGGGAACGCACCATGGGCGCCGACCACCCCGACACCCTGCGCTGCCGCCACAACCTCGCCTTCAACCTCAGCCGCCTCGGACGGCTGGAGGACTCCCACCGGATCGCCCGCGAGGTCGCGGCCGCACGCGCCCGGGTCCTCGGCGCCGACCACCCGGACACCCTGGTCACCCGCTACGAGGTCGCCTACGCGCTCGGCCAGCTCGGCCGCTGGCAGGAGGCGCTGGACACCTATCGCGAGGTCGCGCAGGCCCGCGCCCGCTCCCTGGGCGCCGACCATCCCGACACCCTCGCCGCCCGCTACGAGGTGGGGATCAGCCTCGGCCGCCTCGGGCACAGCGCCCTGGCCCTGGAGCTGTACCGGGCCCTGGCCGCCGACCGGGCCCGGGTCCAGGGCGCCGCCGACCCCGAGACCCTGCGGGCCCGGCACGGCCTCGGCGTCAACCTCGGCCGCCTCGGCCGCTGGGACGAGGCACTCACCGAGGCACGCGAGGTGTGCGCCGCCCGGGAACACGTCCTCGGCGCACACCATCCGGACACCCTGGTCAGCCGCCGGGAGGTCGCCGTGGGGCTCGGCTGGCTCGGCCGCTGGGAGGACGCCCTCGTCGAGTACCGCGCGGTGGCCGCCGCCCGGGACGAGGTCCTCGGACCCGGCCACCCCGACACCCTCGCCAGCCGCAACGACGAGGCCCACTGCCTCGAACAGCTCGGACGGGGCGCGGAGGCCGTCGAGCTCTACCGCCGGGTCGCCGCACTGCGCCACGGCACCACCGGCTGACCCCGGCCCGCACGGCGCTCCTCACGGCACCACCCGCTGCCCCCCGGCTCGGACGGCGCCCAAGGCACCACCCGCTGCCCCCCGGACCGGACAGCGACCGGGCGGCCACGGACACTGGCCGCCCGGCCGCACGCGTGTTACGAAGGACCATGCCCGCTCCTGCCTCGTACGACGCCGTGATCGTCGGCGGTGGACACAACGGCCTCACCGCCGCCGCCTATCTCGCCCGCGCGGGGCGCCGCGTCCTCGTCCTGGAACGACTGGCCGTCACCGGCGGCGCGGCCGTGTCCGCCCGCCCGTTCCCGGGGGTCGACGCCCGGCTGTCGCGCTACTCGTACCTGGTGAGCCTGCTGCCGCGGAAGATCGTCGACGATCTGGGGCTGCGGTTCGCGGTCCGGGAGCGGTCCGTTTCCTCGTACACCCCCGCCGAACGCGGCGGCCGGGCCACCGGGCTGCTCGTCGGCGGCGGATGGGCCCGCACCCGCGCCTCGTTCGAGCGGCTCACCGGGGGCGGACGCGAGTACGCGGCGTGGGAGGAGTTCCAGGCGCTGACCGGGCGGGTCGCGCGGCGCGTCTTCCCGACCCTCACCGAACCGCTGCCCACCCGCGCGGAGCTGCGCCGCCGGATCGACGACGACACCGCCTGGCGCGCCCTGTTCGAGGAACCGATCGGGGCCGCCGTCGAGGAGCGCTTCCACGACGACCTGGTGCGCGGGGTGGTGCTGACGGACGCGCTGATCGGGACGTTCGCGGACGCCCATGACCCGTCACTGCGGCAGAACGCGTGCTTCCTGTACCACGTGATCGGCGGCGGCACCGGCGACTGGAACGTGCCCGTCGGCGGGATGGGCGCCCTCACCGACGCCCTCGCGGACGCGGCCCGCGCCGCCGGGGCGGAGATCCGCACCGGACACGAGGTCACCCGGATCACCCCCGGCACCCGCGCCGCCGAGGTGGAGTTCCGCACAGGAACCGGCGACGACACGGGACGGGTGGGCGCGCGGCACGTCCTCGTCAACGCGTCGCCCGAAGCGCTCGCCGCGCTCCTCGACGAGGAACATCCCGAGCCCGCCGAAGGCGCCCAGTTCAAGGTGAACATGCTGCTGACCCGGCTGCCCCGGCTGCGGGACACCACCGTGGACCCCCGCGAGGCGTTCGCCGGGACGTTCCACGTCGCCGAGGGGTACGACGCGCTGGCGACCGCGTACGCCGAGGCCGCGGCGGGCTCGGTGCCCTCCGCACCGCCGTCGGAGATCTACTGCCACTCCCTGACCGACCCCACGATCCTCGCGCCCGACCTGGTCCGCCGCGGCTACCAGACCCTCACCCTCTTCGGACTGCACACCCCCGCGCGGCTGTTCCGCGCGGACAACACCGCGACCCGCGCCGAGGTGCTCGCCGCGACCCTCGCCCAACTCGACGCCCATCTCGCGGAACCGCTCGCGGACTGTCTCGCCACCGACGCGGACGGACGTCCCTGCGTCGAGGCGAGGACCCCGCTCGACCTGGAGGCCGAGCTGCGGCTGCCCGGCGGCAACATCTTCCACCGCGACCTCGCCTTCCCCTACGCGCGGGAGGGCATCGGCCGCTGGGGGGTGGAGACCGCCCATGAACCCGTCCTGCTGTGCGGCGCGGGCGCCGTCCGTGGGGGAGGGGTCAGCGGGGTGCCCGGCCACAACGCGGCCATGGCGGTCCTGGAACGCCCCGCCTGACCGCATCCTGCCGGCCCTCGTCCGACCGCACCCCGTCCGACCGGCCCCTCCTCCGCCCCGCGTCCACCGCCGCCTCGGTCCCCGGCACGCCGCCGATCCGGCGGTGCGCCGATCCGGCCGTGCGCCGATCCGGCCGTGCGCCGATCCGGCGGTGCGCCGATCCGGCCGTCCGTCGCCCCCTTCGGGCGACCATCGCGGGTCGGTCGTGCGGGCCGACACGGGCCGCCCCCGCTCAGTCGTCCGACCGGGTCCAGCCCCGTACGAGCAGCCGGGCGGCGTCGCGCGGCCGTTGTTCGTCGAACAGGCGGCGCCGACCGTCGTCCACCCGCAGCCCCGTCACGTACACCCCCCGCCCCACCGAGGCCGAGTCGGTCGTACAGCGCCAGCGCAGCAGTACCGACGCTCCGCGCCATGGGCCGAGCGGCGCGCTCACCCGGTGCCAGGCCCGGTGGGAGAAGCCGGACGCGGAGCCCTCCGGATGCTCCCGCGCGGGCGCCCCGGGGCGCTCCGTACGGAACGGCACCGGGCTCCAGGTGGCACCGTCGTCGGTGGACGCCTCCAGGAGGACGGCGTCCGCACGCGGCTCGGTGTCCCACCACAGGTCGCCGCGGAGCAGGGCCCGTTCACCGGTGGGCGTCAGCGCGGGCAGGGTCAGGGTGGCGTCGGTGCCGTGCGCCATACCGCCGTACCAGGCGGCGGTGGACCGGGGCGGACGTACCGGTACCGCGCGGGCGAGATGGTTCGCGGCGGTGGCCCGGGGCGCCGAACCGGACCGCCAGCCGCGCACCGGGTGCACCGAGTTGCCGAGGACCACCAGGAACGAGTCCGTCGTCGGGTCGAGGACCAGCGAGGTGCCGGTGAACCCGGTGTGACCGGCCGTCCGGGGCGTCGCCATCGCGCCCATGTACCAGTGCTGGTAGAGCTCGAAGCCGAGCCCGTGCTCGTCACCGGGGTGCGCGGTGTTGAAGTCGGTGAACATCAGTTCCACCGACTCCGGCCGCAGCACCCGGGTGCGTCCGTACGACCCGCCGTTCAGCAGGGTGCGGCCCAGCACGGCGAGGTCCCACGCGCAGGAGAAGACCCCCGCGTGCCCGGCGACCCCGCCGAACGCGTAGGCGTTCTCGTCATGGACCTCGCCCCACACCAGTCCCCGCTCAAGACCGGACCACGGCTTGCGGGCGTCCTCGGTCGCCGCGATCCGGGGCTTCCACTCCGCGGGCGGGTTGAACCGGGTGCGGCGCAGCCCGAGCGGCCCGGTGATCTCGTCGTGCAGCAGGACGTCCAGAGTGCGGCCGGTGAGCCGTTCCAGGATGAGCTGGAGCGTGATCAGATTGAGGTCCGAGTAGAGGTACGTGCTGCCCGGCGGGTGCAGGGGCGCCTCGTTCCACAGCCGGCGCAGCCGCGCCTCGTGGGTGGCTTCGGCGTGCAGCGGCAGCCAGGAACGCAGCCCCGAGGTATGGGTGAGGAGCTGACGTACCGTGATGTCCTGTTTCCCGGCCGCCGCGAACTCCGGCAGATACGCGGCGGCGGGCGACGCCAGTTCCAGTGCGCCCCGTTCGATCTGCTGCACGGCGAGGATCGCGGTGAACAGCTTGGAGACCGACGCCAGATCGAAGACGGTGTCCCGAGTCATCGGGATCTGCTCCTCCGGCGGGAACTCGACCCCTGTGTCGGTCCTCTCGTCGTACGCCGAGTAGCGCACCGCCATCCCGATCGGCTGGTGCAGGGCCACCGTGCCGCCGCGCCCGGCGAGCAGGACGGCCCCCGCGTACCAGGGGTGCCGGGGCGACGGCGCGAGGAACCGTTCGGCGTCGGCGACGAGTTGACGCAGATGACCGGCGAGGAGTCCGGCCCGCTCGGGGGTGCCCCGGCGCAGCGTCGGGGGTCGGGAGTCCCGGCCGGGGCCGGTGGCGGCGCGGGTGGCGCTCGCGGGTCCCGCCGCGAAGGGCACGAGCGCCAGTGCCCCGCCCAGGGCGAGGGCCCGGACCCCGAGGCCGCGTCTGCTCACGTCGCTCCCCTCCGCGCGGGGGTCCCCGCGGCTGTCGCCGGGCGGGCCGCCCGGTGGGTCGTGCGGTCGGTGGTGCGGTGGGCCGTGCGGCGGTCCCGGTGGGGGACCGGCCAACGGCTGTCGGGTGGTGCGGGGATCGCTTGCCGGGTGCCTTCCCGGATCGGCGGCCATGATCAACCCTCCTGAAAGAACCTTTCGGGATCTCGATCAACGAGGCAAGGCTGTTGCCGCTCCGGAGGTGTGTCAACCCTGCCTCACGGCGCGCCGCGCCCCGCCCGCCGCCCGCCGCCTCCCGTCGCCGGGCGCGGCGGAGCGGTTCACCGCGGGTCCCCGGCCCCGGCTGCCCAGGACCGCCCGGTGTCTCAGGCCGTCGGCGGCTGAGGGCCGGTGCCGGCACTCCCGGCGGTGCCGTTCATGTACCGCTCGACCTGCTGCTGGTTGTCGGCCAGCCGCAGGCACAGATGCCGCAGCTGTACGAGGTCGTCCGGGCTGAAGCCGCGGAAGACGGTGGCCATCGCCCGCCGGGTGGGCTGCCGGAAGGCGTCCAGCCAGTCCCGGCCCCCGGAGGTGATGGTGACGCGGACCGACCGGCGGTCGTGGGGGTCCGGCACACGCCGCGCCAGGGTGTCGCGTTCGAGGGTGTCGACCAGCCCGGTGATGTTGCGGGAGGTCACCTGGAGAGCCTGGGCGAGATCGCCCACGGTCAGGCCCTCCTCGGGCGCGTTCGAGAGCCGGACCAGGACATCGAGCGCCCCGGTGCTGAGACCACGCCCGCCCGCGCCTTGCGACCGCAGCCGCTCGATGGCGTGTGCGGCGGTGCGGACCGCCGCCGTGGCCTCCAGCGCCGCGGTGTCGTCGGAGAGGGCGAACGCGGTCATCGCGGTGCGTACTCCTGGGTTGTAGAGGAATCCTGCGTCGTCGGTGGCCAACTGCGCTGAGTTATGTACGTCGTTCATGATGAAGCAGTACGTTACTTGCTGAGTGGTGATTCCACCAGGGCAGTCATGGACCGATCGACCGCCGGGGCTGGTGCCCGGGTATCGCGGGGAGGTACACGTATCGGGGGCTCCGCTCCCCGCGCGGCCGGACGGTATGTCTCGGCAGCGGGGCGAAGCGCGCCGCAGAGGACTTCGGAAAGGGCACGGACATGGACGAGGCGACCCGCGCGACACCGACGGCCGACCGGACGGCACAGGCACAGGGGCAGGCGCAGGCACACGGGCAGGTACACACACCGGCGCCGGACAGCGGACGCGACAGCACCGTCGACGGAGTGCTGCGACGCAGTGCGCGACGCACCCCCGACCGCCCGGCGCTGCACTACCGCGACCGCACCTGGTCCTACGCGGCGCTGGACGACGCCGTGTCCCGCGCGGCGGCCGTCCTGCGCGCCACCGGACTGCGGCCGGGGGACCGGGTCGCCGCCTACGGGCACAACTCGGACGCCTACCTCATCGGATTCCTCGCCGCGGCCCGCGCCGGACTCGTCCACGTACCCGTCAACCACCAGCTGACCGGCGCCGACCTCACCTACCTCCTCGAACAGTCGGGCAGCGGCCTGGTACTCACCGACCCCGCGCTGGCCGACCGGCTGCCCGACGGCACCCGGACCCTGCCGCTGCGGGACAGCGACGACTCCCTGCTCGCCGCCCTCGCCACCACGGAGCCCTTCACCGGACCCGGGCCCGCCGCGGAGGATCTCGTCCAGCTCCTCTACACCTCCGGCACCACGGCCCTGCCCAAGGGCGCGATGATGACCCACCGGGCCCTGCTCCACGCCTATATGAGCGCGATCCACGCCCTGGACCTGCGCGCCACCGACCGGCCGGTGCACGCCCTGCCGCTCTACCACTCGGCGCAGACCCATGTGTTCCTGCTGCCCTACCTCGCCGTCGGCGCCGAGAACCGGCTCATCGACCGGCCGGACGCCGACACGATCCTCGACCTCGTCGAGAGCGGACACGCGGACAGCCTGTTCGCCCCGCCCACGGTCTGGGTCGCGCTGTCCGCCCGCCCCGACTTCGCCACCCGCGACCTCGGCGGACTGCGCAAGGCGTACTACGGCGCGTCCGTCATGCCGGTGCCCGTGCTGGAACGGCTCCGGGCCCGGCTCCCCGGCCTCGCCTTCTACAACTGCTTCGGCCAGAGCGAGATCGGCCCCCTCGCGACCGTCCTCGGACCGGACGAGCACGAAGGACGGATGGACTCCTGCGGACGGCCCGTGCTGTTCGTCGAGGCCCGGGTCGTCGACGAGGACGGCCGGGACGTCCCCGACGGCACCCCCGGCGAGGTGGTCTACCGCTCACCGCAACTGTGCGAGGGGTACTGGGGCAAACCCGAGGAGACCGCCGAGGCGTTCCGCGACGGCTGGTTCCGCTCGGGCGACCTCGCCGTCCGGGACGACGAGGGCCGGCTCACTGTCGTGGACCGGGTGAAGGACGTCATCAACTCCGGTGGCGTACTGATCGCCTCCCGCCAGGTGGAGGACGCCCTGTATCTGCACCCGGCCGTCGCGGACGCGGCCGTGATCGGGCTCCCCGACGCGCGCTGGATCGAGGCCGTCACCGCCGTCGTGGTCCGCCACCCGGGCTCCGAGGTCACCGAGGACGAGCTGCTCGCCCACGCCAAGGACGCCCTGCCCGCCTTCAAGGCCCCCAAGCGCGTCGTCTTCACGGACACCCTCCCCCGCAACGCGAGCGGCAAGGTCCTCAAGCGGGAACTGCGCGACCTTTACGGGGCGTAGCCGTCGGTGCGGGTGCGGGTGCGGGTGCGGGTGCGGGTGCGGGTGCGGGTGCGGGGCCGTCACAGGTCCGACCGGGGGCTGTCATGAGTCGTCCGTACCGACCCGACCGACCCGACCGACCCGCGCCGGGGCTGGTCAGAGCTGGTCAGGTCGGCCGGGTGGAAAACCAGTGGCACACGCCAAGTGCCGCGCATAGCTTGTCCGCTCGTGACCGATGATCCGAAACGCTCGACGGGCGGCTCCTCCACGGCGTCCCCCGAACCCTCCGGCAAGGCCCCCGCCGGGGGGACCGTGCCGGACCGGCCCGCCCCCGCCGAAGGGCTGTTCTCGCGGGAGTACGCCGCCGCGACCTCCCTGTTCGCGGCGGTGATGTTCCTGACCGGACTCGCCGCCCTCGCGGTGGTGCCCACACTGCCGACGGCCGCGCGGGACCTCGACGGGGTGTCCCTCTTCCCGCTGGTCGCGGGCTGTTTCGTCGCCGCGAGCCTGCTCGGCGGGGTCCTCGGCGGACACTGGGCGGACAGGGCCGGGGCACACCGCCCGCTGGCCCTCGGCATGGCACTGGCGGTGGTCACCCTGCTGGTGTCCGGGGCCAGCACCTCGATCTGGCAGCTGGCGGCCGGCCGCTTCCTCGACGGACTCGCCGCCGGGATGGTCGCGGTGGCCATCAACACCGCCATCGGCCAGGCCTATCCGGACCGGCTGCGGCCGCGCGCGCTCGCGCTGATGAGCACCTGCTGGATCGTCCCTTCCCTGGTCGGACCGCCGCTCGCGGGACTCGTGGCGGAGACCTGGTCCTGGCGCGCGGTGTTCCTCGGACTCGCCGCGCTCACCCTCGTCCCCGCCCTCGCCGTGGTGGCTTTGCTGCGCGGCCCGTCCTGGCGGACCGCGTCCGCCCCGCCGCCCGACGGCGCGCCCCGCCCCGCGCTGCTGGTCGCCGCCGCCGTGAGCGTCGGCGCCGCACTGGGTCAGTACGGCGTCTCCGGCTGGGACGCGCGGCATCTGCTGTTCACCGTCGGCGGCCTCGTCCTGCTGGTGGCGTTCGCGCCCCGGCTGCTGCCCCGGGGCACCTGGCGGGCCGTCCGCGGTCTCCCCGCCACGGTGCTGCTGTGCGGTCTGGGCTCGGGGGTGTTCTTCACCCTGGAGGCCCTCGTCCCGCTGTTCCTCGTCACCGAACGCGAGGTGCCGCCCCTGGTGATCGGCCTCGCCTTCACCGGCGCCGCCCTCGCCTGGGCCGCCTCGTCGGCGGTACAGGGACGGCTGCTGGAACGCGCCCCGCGCCACCGGCTCGTCGTCGCCGGGGCCCTGGTGCAAGGCGTGGCGGTAGCCGTCGCGGCCGTCGGAACGCTGCCCGGGGCGCCCGATCCGGTCGCCGCGTCGGCGATGGTCGTCGCCGCCGTCGGCATGGGCATGTACGCCCCGTCCCTGACCGTGCTGGCGCTGTCCCACAGCCCACGCGGCCGTCAGGGCTACGCCAGCAGCTCGATGCAGACCAGTCAGAACCTCGGACAGGTGACGGTACTGGCCCTCGGCTCCGGTGTGTTCAACGCCTTCCTCGGGGCCGGGTCCAGCGGCCACGGGGGCTACCGCGCCGCGTTCGTGCTGCTGCTCGTCCCCTGCGCCGTGGCCGCGCTGCTCGCCGTCCGCACCCGCGCGGCCTGAACGGAGCCCGCGGTCCCCGGGGCCCCGCGCGTCAACCCCTGTTCGCGGACGGCCGTACGGCTGCGCCGAGCGCGGAGCGGGGTACCGGACCAGGCGCGACCCGGTTACGTTGCGGATCATGGACGACGCGACCATCCACGACACGGTGCCGCCCGGCACACCGATCACCGTACGGGCGGGCGGCGTTGCGCTCGCCTACCGGACCTGGGGCGATCCGGCCGCGCCTCCGGTCCTGCTGCTGCACTGCCGGGGCGCCGACGGCGGCGACTGGGCCGAGGTGGCCACCGCCCTCGCGGTGCGGCACCGGGTCCTCGCCCCCGATCTGCCCGGGCACGGCCGCAGCGAATGGTCCGGCGGGTACACGTACGAGGCGATGCGTGATGACGTGGGTGCCTTCCTCGACGCGCTCGGGATCGGCCGGACCGCCGTGATCGGCCACAGCCTGGGCGGCGCGGTGGCGTATCTGCTGGCCCAGCGCGAGCCCGGCCGGGTAAGCCGCCTGGTGCTGGAGGACGTCCCCGCGCCGATCCCGCTGGACCCGCCGCGCCCACCCGCCGAACGCCCCGGCGGGGAGCTGCCGTACGACTGGGAGATGATCCTGGCCACCGACCGGCAGCGCAACACGCCGGGCGCGGACTGGTGGGACGGGATGGCGCGGATCACCGCGCCCACCCTGCTCATAGGCGGTGGCCCGGCCAGCTTCATCCCGCAGGACCAGATCCTCGTCCTCGCCGGACTCGTCCCGGACGCCCGGGTGGTGACCATCGACGCGGGGCATCTCGTGCACCGGGAACGCCCTGGTGACTTCCTCGCCGTGGTGGAGCCGTTCCTCGCGTCCTGACCACGCAGGGCACGCCCCCCTCGCGCCCACCGCGCACGGAATCGGCCCGCGAACGGAACGCGAACGGCCCGCGGACGGAAACAGTCCCCGCCGCCGTGCCCGCGATCGGTTCCCGGCCCCGGACCGCTCGCTAGGCTGACCGCCGACGACGAACCGGGAGGAGCACGGACGTGGCCGACAGCACCACCCAGCACTATCCGCTCAGGGGCGGGGAGACACCGGAACTGGATCTGAGCGAAGCCGACTGGCGGTCGAGCAGCCGTGGACGCGGGGACGTCCAGATCGCCTTCGTCGAGGGATTCATCGCGATGCGCAACAGCCGTCGCCCCGGCAGCCCCTCGCTGATCTTCACCCCGGCCGAGTGGGGGGCCTTCGTGCTGAACGCCCGCGAGGGCGAGTTCGACCTGACCTGATCCCGCAGGGACCACTCCGATTCCCGGTACGGACACCTCCTGGCCTACGAGGACGCTCGGACCTGCGGGAACGCTCGGGCCCGCGCGTACGGGCCCGAGCGCGGGGCGCTGCGCCCGTCCCGTCCCCGGTCGCCGTCGCGCCCCGGGCTGAGGAGCCGTCAGCCCGGGGCACGGCCGGGACGGCCGGGCGGGCCCAACTGCTCCGACGGCTCCAGCGGCTCCGGCCAGGGTGGTGATGCGGGACGGTTCCGGTGATTCTTCGGGACACGTGACCTTCGGCCCTGTCCCGGGGTCCCCCCGTGCGACAGGCTGACAGCAGCAACAGTCGATCATGACGGCCGTGCGGCGCGGGCCGCCGAACTGTCATGACTCAGTCGCCGGAAGACGAGGAACCCATGAGCACCCTGCCCGTCATCGCCGCCGTGGACGGATCGGACAGCAGCCTGCGCGCCCTGGACTGGGCGCTGGCGGAGACGGAACGGCGCGGCACCACCCTGCGGGTGGTCCATGTCCGTCAGTACGCCCCGTCGAACCAGACCGACGTCCTGGTGTCCGGTGAGGAGCCGCCCGCCGTCGATCCCGTACTCAGCCAGGTGCGCGACCGGCTGGCCGACCGCGCCGGACTGCCGCCCGTCGAGTACCTCGACTACGAGGGCTCACCCGGCTCCGTGATCCCCGGTCTCGGTGACTCGGCGCAGCTCATCGTGCTCGGCTCGCGCGGCCGCGGCGGCTTCGCCAGCCTGCTGCTCGGCTCCAACGGCATGGCCGCCGCCCGGGACGCCGCCTGCCCCGTGGTGATCGTCCCGCAGGAGGGCCGGGAGATCCACAACGAGTCCGAGGTGGAGCCCGGACCCCGCGTGGTCGTCGGCGCGTCCGTCGAGGCCCCGGACGCCCACACCCTCGCCTTCGCGTTCGACGCCGCCGACCGGATGGGCGCCCGCGTCGATGTGGTGTCGGCCTTCCCCTGGCCGGAGTACGTCTGGACGGCCGTGGGCGGGTTCGTCCCCTCGGAGTCCGACCAGCAGGCCGCCCAGGACGAGATCGTCGCGCTGATCGGCGACATCGTCGCCCCCTACCGCGCGGAGCACCCCGATGTACGGGTCGCGGTCGTCGCGGCCCCGGGGGACGCGGCCGGACATATCGTCGGCGCGTCGAAGGACGCCGAACTGATCGTCGTGGGCCGGCACCGCCGACGGCTGCTGAAGCCCGCGCGTCTGCTCGGCTCTGTCACCCAGGCCGTGCTGCTGCACGCGGCGAGCCCCGTCGCCGTCGTCCCCCCGGAGGACGGCGAGGACGACTGACCCGGCCCGGCACCCCCGGCGGGTCCGGGACGCGTCGGACACGCTCCCCGCGCCCCGGCCCCGCCGCACGTGACGCCCCGGCCCCCTGTACGTGACACCCCGGACCTCCGTACACGGACGGGCGACCCGCCTCGCACGACGGGCGCCCGCAAGACGCCGGACCGGTTCAGAAGCCGTACCGGGTGAGGCGCCGGGCAGGATCAGAAGCCGGACCCGCTCAGGCGCCGGACCGGATCGCACCCCGTCCCGGAACGCTCAGCGCAGCACCACACAGCCCCGCCCGGTCAGCCGCCGCAGCAGCGCGGGGGCCACCTCCGTACCGTTCCATCGCAGATCGAGCTTCTCCAGCGCGGGCAGTTGCGCGACCCAGTCCGGCAGTTCCCGCACCGCGTTGCCCCGCAGGTCCAGGCGCCGCAGCGACGGCAGTCCGCGCAGCGCCTCGGGTACGGCGGTGAAGGCGTTCTCCCGCAGCTCCAGTTCCCGCAACTCCCGCAGCAGCCCCGCCGAACGGGGCAGGTCCGTGAGCCGGTTGCCACGCAGCCAGAGTTCCCGCAGTGCGACGAGCGAGCCCAACTCCTCCGGGAGTGAGGCGAGTTCGTTGTGCTGTGCGCGCAGCTCCATCAGCGCGCGCAGACCCCCGAGGCTGCCCGGCAGTGCGGTGAGCCGGTTCTCGCCGACGTTCAGATACGTCAGCCGCCGCAGCCGCCCCAGGGTGGCGGGCAGCTCGGTGAGCCGGTTGTCGTGGACGTAGAGGCACCGGTCGAGACCGGTGAGGTCGCCGATGCTGTCCGGCAGCGTCGTGAGGTGGTTGTGCCCGAGATCGAGGGTGTGCAGCTCACGCAGGGTGCCGATCCGGTCCGGTAGGACGGTCAGGCCGTTCTCCGCGAGTACCAGCACGCGCGGTCCGGGATGTTCCCACACCTCGTCGGGCACCATGCCCGTCCCGGCCCGCCAGTAGTCGAGGACGTCGCCCCTCACGGCCACAGCAGCTCCCGGTGCCAGCCCGCCGCCCCGGGGGTGTAGCGCAGCCGGGTGTGCCGCCGCTCCTTGTCGCCCTGCCAGAACTCGACCGACTCCGGCCGTACGGTGTGCAGGGTCCAGCCCGAAGGGACCAGACCCGGCTCCCGGTCCAGCCGGGCCAGGGACGCGGCCACCGCGCGGTCGCGTTCACCGAGGTCCGTGAGGGGCTCCGACTGCCGCCCCAGCAGGGCCTCGGCACGGGCGCCCGCGCCCCGGGCCAGGAAGTCCGCCGCGCTCCGGTCGGCGTCCTCCGCCACGACGGGCCCCCGCACCCGGACCTGCCGGGCCAGCGGCGGCCAGTAGAACGTGAGTGCCGCGTACGGGCGGGCCGCGAGCTGGCGGCCCTTGGGGCTGGTGCGGTCCGCCGCGAACCGCCAGCCGTCCCGGTCCACGCCCTTGAGGATCAGGGTCCGCGCCACCGGATCGCCCTGGTGGTCCGCCGTCGACAGGGTCATCGCGTGCGGTTCGCGGACCCCGGAGCGCAGCGCGTGCCGCAGCCACTCGGTGAACAGCTCCACCGGGGTGTCCGGCGCCGCCGCGGGATCGAACCCGGGCAGCTCCCCGGCGAACACCTCCAGCCCGCGCAGCAGTTCACGGAGATCGCCGCTCTCCTCCCGCGACGCCTGCCCGGTGCCCGTGCGGGTGTTCGCGTGTCCGCTCGTGTGTGTGCCCGGTGATCCGCGCATCCGGTGCCCTCCCGTGATCGGCCCCATCCGGCTAATGGTTACCGTGGAAGTTATCATTAGCACCGCTACAATGGCGGACATGGAAGCCCCGCCCTCCGCCGTCCCGGCGGCCCCGCCCCTCGCCCTGGACCTCGCGCTCACCATCCGTCACGACGGCCGTGGCGGGGTCGCCGACGACCTCGGCGACATCGCGGGCCTCACCGCCTGGGTCCAGCGGCGGGCCGGGGCCTTCGGCCCTGCCCCGGGCGCCGACCGCGGCACAGCGGATCCGGCCACTCTCGGACAGGTCCGCGAGCTGCGCGCCGCACTGCGGGCGCTGCTCGCCCGGGCCGTGCGCCCGGCGGCCCCCAGCCCCGCCGACGCGGATCGCCTCATGCCCGTACCCGACGCCCTCGCCGTGCTGAACACCGCCGCGCGCCGGGTCCCCACCGTCCCCGTGCTGCGCTGGCCCGAGGGCGACCGGCCCGCCGCGCGGCACCTCCCCGCCGCCCCCGCCGAACCCGGTGACCTGCTCCTCGCCACCCTCGCGAGCGCCGCCGCGGACTTCCTCACCGGCCCCGATCTGGCGCGGCTGCGGGCCTGCCACGCCCCCCGCTGCGTCCGCTACTTCCTCAAGGACCATCCGCGCCAGGAATGGTGCAAGCCCTCCTGCGGCAACCGGGCCCGGGTCGCCCGCCATCACGAACGCCACCGGGCGGCGGGCTGAGCGCCTTCGCGGACATCCGCCCGCACGGCGGATTCCGGCCCGCTCCACGACGTACCATGGCCGCATGTCCTTCCTCCGCCGACGCGGCGCCGCGACCCCTGCGGGCCCTGACTTCGACGTTCTGGCCATGGACCCGGGCGACTGGCCCGGCAACCTCGGCGCCGGACTCCTGCCGGCCCCCGACGGCAGTTGTCAGGGTGTGTTCCTGCGCTACGACCTGTTCGGCGGGCGCGGCCCCGCGATGATCATCGGCAACCTCCCCACGGGCTCCCCCGCCCGCGAGGTCGCCGACGGCCAGATCCCCTTCGAGGTCGCCCAGCTCCTGCTCGCCCTGGAGAACGACGAGGAGGTCACCGTCACGGGCTCCGAGGACGTACCGGTGATGCAGGGCGACAACCTCCTCATCGTGCGCCGGATCAAGCTCTCCGAGAGCCGGATCTCCTGTGTCCAGTTCGACCGCAGCGACGGCGTCCTCGTCACCATCGCCGCCTGGGACCGTCCCATCACCGACGACCTCTACGCCCTTCTGAAGCCCCTGCCCGCGGAACTCTTCCAGCAGGGCTGATCCACCGTCCCCCTACCCCGCGCGGCAGCCGGCCCCGCGGGGTCCCGTCGTCCCGGGGGTGTTTCCGCCGGTCAGTCGGCCTCCCGCACCACCACGTCCGCCGTCCGCACATACGCCACCCGGTGCCCGAACTGGATCAGGTGGTAGCCCTCCGTACCGCGCACCACCCGGTGCTTCCCGGTGTCGAACGACGGCGCGTGGAAGAACTCGCCCCGCACCTCGCCGCCCGACACATACCGCTGGCCCGCCCCGAGCCGGTACGGCAGCGGCGACAACGGCTGGACCGGCACCTCCGACGGATACGCCGCGGCCTCCGGATACGCCCGCCCGTACACCGGGACGTCCACGAGCCCCGGCTTCGGTGTCACCACGACCCCCCGCGAAGGCACCGTCACCCCTCGCTCCGCCGGATCCCTGAACCACCCCTTGCGGCCCAGGTACCAGACCGCCGTCCACTCCCCGCTCCGCTCCGCCACCGCGTACCGCTGCCCGGTGGACAGCCGCGCCCCGGTGTCGTTGACCCCGGCCGTCGTGGCGCCGCCGTCCGGCCGGAGCCCGGCGTCCGGGACGAGCGGCGCGTCGTCGCGGGGCTCCGTGCGCACCCGCAGCGCGCCCGAACCGTGCGCGGGACAGGGCACTCCCGGCTCCGAACATCCCAGGAACTCGGGCCGGTTGGCGTCATAGCCGGGGAGCACCGTCACCAGCGCGCCGCTCGCGTCCGGCGCCGCCTCGAACGGCGCGCCCAGCAGCTCGAAGTAGTGACGCCAGTCCCAGAACGGGCCAGGATCGGTGTGCATCCCGGGCACGCTCTTGGCCGTGGCACCCGGCACGTTGTCGTGGCCGATGATGTGCGCGCGGTCCAGCGGGACCTGGAACTCGCGCGCCAGATACGCCACCAGCCGCGCGGACGACCGGTACATCGCCTCCGTGTACCAGGCGTCCGGCTCGGCGAGGAATCCCTCGTGCTCGATCCCCACCGACCGCGCGTTCACGTACCAGTTGCCCGCGTGCCAGCCCACGTCCTTGGTCCGCACATGCTGGGCGATCTGTCCGTCCGTGGAGCGGATCGTGTAGTGCCACGAAACATACGCGGGGTCGGCCACCAGTTTCAGGGTCCGGTCCCAGGTCGTCTCCGTGTCATGGACGACGATGAAGTCCACGCGCTGGTCGCGTGGCCGGTCGGCGAGATCGTGGTTGCCGTAGTCGCCGTCGCCCAGTTCCTGGTACGGGGCGGGAAGCCAGGTGCAGGACAGGTCCGGCGGGCACTCGGCGCGCGAGGGGTCCGGCGTCCGCGCGCCGGCCTCGGGGCGCGGCACGGCACGGGCCGCGAGCGTCACCCGCTGGCCGCTGTCGGTGGTCCGCGCCGCGCCCTGCCGGATCACCGTGAACACCTCGTCGGCGTAGGCGAAGGCCCCCGCCCGGTCCGTGGCACCCGAGAACCGCGCCACCGCCCCGTACCAGTCGGCCGGGTCACCACCGGCGGGCCGGCCGAGCCGTCGCTGGGCGTCCGCGAGCAGCGCGGCCCCGCCCCGGACGTTCGCGGCCGGATCGCCGCGCAGCGTCCCGGCGGCCAGTCCGGTCAGGGCGGCGGCCCGGGGCAGGGTCGTCAGCCGGTCCGGAAGCCGCCGGGGATCGGGCGCGAGGTCGGCCGGGCCGGGGCGTACGGCGGCGGGCCGGGCCTGATCGCCCCTCGGGTCCCCGGCCGGGTCGTCGTGGTGCGGGCGCGCGGAGCGCTCCAGCGCGGTCCGGGCGTCCGTCAGATGCATCGGCCCGTACCCGCCGGTCACGCTCGGCGCCCCGCCGTGCCCGTCCCAGCGCGACTGGAGGTACGCCACCCCGAGCAGCACGCTCGGCGGCACCCCGTACTCGGCCGCCGCCGAGGTGAACACGTCCTGGAGCCGCCCTGCCGGGTCCGCGGCCCGCGCACCGGGCGGCGCCGCCCCCAGCAGCGGCAGGAGCAGCAGCGCCGGGACGGCGGACCGTACGGCACGGGGCAGCGCACCCGCCCGGGACCGGACGGGCAGGGCGCCGGGGGAGCGGCGGACGAACGGACCTGGCAAGACGTACCTCCGGGGTCGGGCGCGGGGGCGCCGGGGCGGACCGCATCACCCGTACCCGCTCGCCGACGGACCGTCACACTTCCCGGCGCCGGGCCCGGGAACGCCCGAAGGCCCGCGGAACGCCCCCATGACGAGGGTGCTCCGCGGACCTTCGTGCCGGTCACCGCCCCGGCGGGCGGCGCGCCCGCCGGTCAGCGGGTGCCGACGGCCGCGCGGACGGCCCGGCGGACCATCTGGCAGTCGTCGTGCAGCCGCCGCAGCAGCAGCCGCTGTTCCTCACCCGACGGGAGGGCGCCCGGTTGGCCGTGCCCCTGGGCCATCGGCGGCGGCCCCTCGTGCATCGAACGCTGCACGGCCGTCTCGTACATCCTGATCTCCCGGGTCAGCACCAGCATCAGATTGACCAGGAACGCGTCCCGGGACGCCGTGCCCGCCGCGTGGGCGAGGGCGATGATCTGACGACGGGCCATCGGCGCGTCACCGAGGACCGCCCACAGCGTCGCCAGGTCGTAGCCCGGCAGGTACCAGCCCGCGTGCTCCCAGTCCACCAGTACCGGCCCCGCCGGGGACAGCAGCATGTTCGACAGGAGCGCGTCGCCGTGGCAGAACTGGAGCATGCTCTGCCGCCCGGTGTTCTGGGCGACCTGCGCGATCCCGTGCAGCAGCTTCTGGAGATCGCCCAGGTCACGATCTGTCAGCAGGCCCAGCTCGTGGTACCGGTTGATCCTGGTGCCGTAGTCCAGCGGCCTGCCGAAGGCACCCTCCGGCGGCTGCCACTGGTTGAGCCTGCACACCGCCCCGAGCGCGGCGCGGATGTCCGCCCGGGGCGGTGCCTGGACCGGATGCCGTTGCAGGGCCGCCGGGCGGCCGGGCATCCGCTCGATGACCAGGGTGCAGTTGTCCGGGTCCGCCGCGATCAGTCTCGGCACCCGCACAGGCGGCCGGTGCCGGACGAACGTGCGGTACACCGCTATTTCGTGCCTGCTCCGCTCCGCCCACGCCGGCGACTGGTCCAGCAGGCACTTGGCGACCGCCGTGCCGCGTCCCGTCGTACCGACGAGCAGCACGGAACGGCCGCTGCGCCGCAGCACCTGCACCGGGCTGAACTCCGGGCAGATCCGGTGCACGGAGCCGATGGCCGTGCGCAGCTGCGCGCCCTGGGGCCCGGAGAGGTCGAGTCGTCCGCTGAGCGGTCCTGTGCCGAGTCCTGCCACCCGCCGGGGCCGGCCCCCGAGCGCCGAGCGCGTGGGGTCCAGATAGGGACCGGCGCCGGGCTGCGGGGGTACCTCACGGGTCCTGCCGGGCGGCGGGACGGCGCGGGTGAGGGGGTTGTGCTGGGGCCGGGGGGGAGCGGACACGGAGGACGACGCTGCGTACATGGGCGAAACAGATCCCTTCGTGTGCCGACGGATTGCCTGCGCCTCCCGGCCGGCGGCCGACGGGCACCCTGGGGAGTGCTCCTTCGGCCGCCGGGCCGGGGTGGCGCTTTCCTACCTGACACCCACGACGTGGTGGCACACCATGTGGCGCACCCTGGCGAACCCTGGCGAATAGTCGCTCAGCATCTGCCACGGGGGTGGCCGGAGATACTGTCAGGCCAGCCGAGAACCTGGGGGCTTGACGTGAGCGGACCACCCAACACCCGCCTTTGCGACCTGTTCGGCCTGACCGGCTGGTCGAAGGGCGAACTCGCGAGACTGGTGAACCGGCAGGCGGCGGCCATGGGCCATCCGCAGCTGGCCACCGACACCTCGCGGGTGCGGCGTTGGATCGACGCGGGGGAGATTCCGCGCGATCCGGTGCCGAGGGTGCTGGCGGCGCTGTTCACCGAGCGGCTCGGCCGTGTCGTGACCATCGAGGATCTCGCTCTGGTCCGGCACGGGCGCCCGCGCAAGCGGCGCGACGCCGGGAGCGTGGAGCATCCCGACGGAGTGTCCTGGGCACCCGACCGGACGGCGGCGGTCCTCACCGAATTCACGGGAATGGATCTCATGCTCAACCGACGCGGCTTGGTGGGCGCGGGTGCCGTGCTCGCCGCCGGCTCCGCACTCAGCAGTGCGATGCACGACTGGCTGCACGCCGATCCGGTCCTCGCGGCCGACGCCCCCCGCCTCCTCGACCCCCTCCACGCCGACCCCGCCGGATACGACCGCTACGAGGCCGCCCCCATCGGGGTGCAGGAGATCGAGGGCCTGGAGGCATCGGTCGAGGTCTTCCGCAAATGGGACGCGCAGCGCGGCGGCGGACTCCAGCGCAAGGCCGTGGTGGGCCAGCTCAACGAGGTGGGCGGGATGCTCACCTACCGGCACCCCGAACCCCTCCAGCGGCGGCTGTGGGGCGTCGCCGCCAACCTCGCCGTGCTCGCGGGCTGGATGTCCCACGACGTCGGCCTCGAACCCACCGCCCAGAAGTACTTCGTCATCGCCGCGCACGCGGCCCGCGAGGGCGGTGACCGGCCGCGCGCGAGCGAGGCGCTGTCCCGGGCGGCCCGTCAGATGGTCCATCTGGGGCGGCCCGACGACGCCCTGGACCTGATGACACTCGCCCAGTCCGGCTCCGGTGACGAGACGCTGCCCCGGACCCGGGCCATGCTCTACACCATCGAGGCCTGGGCACAGGCGTCCATGGGACGCGGCCAGGCCATGCGCCGCACCCTCGGGCACGCGGAGGACCTGTTCGTCTCCGACAAGGGCGATGTGCCACCGCCGAGCTGGATGCAGATGTTCGACGAGGCGGATCTGCACGGTATGCAGGCCCTCGCCTACCGCACCCTCGCGGAGCACGAGCCGGCCGCCGCGCGCACCGCGCAGCGCCATGCCAAGAAGGCCCTGAAGCTGCGCAGCGACGGGCACGACCGGTCGCAGATCTTCGACCACATCTCCCTGGCCTCGGCGTGCTTCATCGCCGACGACCCGGAGCAGGCGGACGTCTACGCGCGGCTCGCCCTGTCCTCGATCGGGGCGAACTCCTCCCACCGCACCTGGGACCGGCTGCGGGAGATGTACCGGCTCACCGGCCAGTTCACGGGCTATCCCCGGATCGAGGAGCTGCGCGAGGACATCAAGATGGTGATGCCGCCGCCGCGTGAGAAGCAGCCGGGGGCCGGTCCGGCCGTGGTGTGACCCCCGGCGGGCGCTGCCCGCTTGTGCTCAGTCGACGACCCTCGCGACCAGCACAGAGGCGTCGTCCTCGCGTTCCCTGCCGCCGAGTTCCTCGACGACCGTCCGTACGCAGTCCTGGGCGGTGCGTGCCCCGGCGAACCGGGGTGCCAGCGCCAGGAGACGCTGCTGGGCGGCGGTCCCGGCGCGCCGCGGCACCAGTCCGTCGGTGTACATCAGCAGCAGGTCACCGGGCCTGAGCCGTTCCTCGGCCTGCTCGTAGACGGCTCCGGTGGTGGCGCCGAGGAGGACGCCGCCCGGCGGGGTCAGCGCGTGCCCCGTCCCGTCGCGGAACAGCAGCGGGGCGGGGTGCCCGGCCTGCGCCCATACCAGGGTGCGGGTGGCGGGCCGGTAGCGGCAGGCCACCGCGCTGCCGAGGGAGGGCTGGACGGAGTCGTCGAGGAGCTGGTTGAGCCAGCCGAGGATCGGCGCCGGTTCGGTGCCGGAGACGGCCATCCCGCGCAGGGCGCCGAGCAGCAGCGCCATCCCGGAGGTGACGGGCACCCCGTGCCCGGTGAGGTCGCCGACGCTGAGCAGCACCTCGGGTCCGGGCAGTTCCATCGCGTCGTACCAGTCGCCGCCGATGAGGGCGCTGGTCGAGGAGGGCAGATAGCGCGCGGCGAGATCGAGGGAGCCCGTACCGCGCCGCGGGAAGCGCAACGACCCGCCCCACGGGGGGAGTACGGCTTCCTGGAGGGCGACGGCGACCCGGTGCTCGGCCTGTTCGCGGTGGCGTTCGCGGTGCAGGGCCTCATGGTTGTCGCGTACGGCCCGTTCACTGCGGCGCAGTTCGCTGACGTCCCGCAGCACGGCCCACATCGCGGCGGTGCTGCCGTCCGCGTCGAGGACGGGTTCGCCCATCATATGGACGGTGCGCAGACTGCCGTCCGCGCGGGCCACCCGGAACTCGCCGTCGATGGGCCTGCCGTCGATGAGGCAGCCCGTGACCATCGTGGTGAGCAGCGGCTGGTCCTCGACATGCACCACCGAGGGCAGTTCGTCCAGGGTGAGCGGGCCGCCCGCGGGGTCCCGGCCGAGGATCGCGTACAGCTCGCCGGACCAGACGGCCTGGTCGGTGAGGAGGTCCCATTCGGCGCTGCCGACCCGGCTGAGCAGCGAACCCGGCCGGGGTTCCTGGCGGCGGGCCAGGGGCGGCGGGATCACGGGGCCGCGCGGGACGTGCGGCGGCGGGACGCTGCCCGGGGGGCCTTCGCGGAGCTGGGCGAGATGCTCGTCCAGGTCGTCCAGCTGGTGCAGGGCCAGTTCGCACAGGGCACGCTGCCAGCGGCCCTGGGCGTCGGTGTCGTCCGGGGGGGTCTCGCGGCGTACCGCGTCGACCTCCCCCCGTAGTCGGCGGGTCTGCGTGATCAGCGACTCGACCGGGCCACGCGGCGGTGGCGGCGGGTCCGCTGCGCGGTCCGCGGAGACGTGGGGCGGCATGTCGTACTCCGAGAGGGAACGGTACGGCCAGGACTGGCGGAAGGACCGTGACGACTGTCGCACAGCGGGGCAGGTGCCGTAAGGCATTCGGCAACAACCGGACGGGAGTTGCGGACGGCATATGCCTCAGGCGATCCGGACGACCCCGTTCCAGGTCCGGCCGTGAGGGTCCCGCCAGTGTCCCACTCCGCGTACCCGCCTGGTGACGGGGGGTCGTCGCGCATCTGCGCGAATCCACTCCATCCGCATTGCGGCATATCCATGGCGTTATACGAGGAATGTCGGAGCTCTAAGCTGGATGTGACGTACATCACCTGATCGGGCGGAGGTTGCGCGGAACACCAGGACCCCCAGCGGGTCGAACGGACGAGCACACGACCAGAACGGGAGTCCGACCATGTCCGTGACCCTCCGACAGCAGACCAGGGCCCGGCTCATCACCCCCGAACGGCAGGAACACGGCATCACCGTCGCCCTGCGCTACGTGGTGGACGACCCGCTGGCCGTCCAGGTGGTGTTCCCGGCGGAGGTCGGTGCCGACGGCTCCGAGGTCGTCTGGGTCTTCGGTCGGGAGCTGCTGGAGCGCGGGCTGCGGGTGCCCGCGGGGTGCGGTGACGTCCATGTCTGGCCCTGCGGTCGGGCCCGGACCGTCCTGGAGGTGCATTCCGCCGGCGGCATGGCGCTCGTCCAGTTCGACGAGCCCGTACTGCGCCGGTTCCTCCTGCGTACGTACTCCCTGGTCCCGGCGGGCCAGGAGCCCCTCACCGAAGCGGTGGACCGAGACCTGTCCACCCTCTTCGGCCCCACCTGACCCGGTCACGCCTCCGGGTTCCCTGTGCCGGGCGCACTGGTCCCCGTGCGGGTCGTTCTTGGATGCGCAGTTCCCCGCGCCCCTGAGGTCGCGCCTCTTACGGTTCCTGTTCGGGTGCGGGTGGCCCTTGGTTGCTCGCGCAGTTCCCCGCGCCCCTGGGGTTCCACACCTGGGCGTACCTTTCCCGTGCGGGTACGTCCGTGGGTGCGCAGTTCCCCGCGCCCCTGGATGCTGCCCCTTTGCGGTCGTTCGTCGGGTGCGGGCCGGTCCTCGTCTTCGCGCAGTTCCCCGCGCCCCTGAGGTCGCGCCTCTTACGGTTCCTGTTCGGGTGCGGGTGGCCCTTGGTTGCTCGCGCAGTTCCCCGCGCCCCTGGGGTTCCACACCTGGACGTACCTTTCCCCGTGCGGGTACGTCCGGGGGTGCGCAGTTCCCCGCGCCCCTTTGGGGGCGCCCCGTTCCCGTTGTCCTTCGGGTGCGGAACCACCTTCCTCGCGGACCCGCCCCGCTACGGGAGGGGGTGGGCGGGAATCTCTGCCCGCAGACTCCGACGCCACCAGTACGGCCACTGGACGTCCGTACCGAGCGCGTTGGAGCGAGGACGGAGAATCCCGACCGGCCCCGCCCCGAAGAACAAACAGAACGCGCCCCAAAGGGGCGCGGGGAACTGCGCAAAGACGAGGGCAGACCCGCACCCGACCGACAACACCGGACAGGCAGCGCCCCGACAGGGGCGCGGGGAACTGCGCGAAAACGACGAGCGACGGCACAGGAACAAACGCGCCCACCCGGACAGACCTCGAAAGCGCAAGCGAAGGGCGACCCGCGGGGAACTGCGCAAAACCACCGAGCGACGGCACAGGAACGAAGTACGCCCAGCCGGACGAACCTGGGAAGCGCAAGCGAAGGCGACCCGCGGAGAACCGCGAAACCACCGAGCGACGGCACAGGAACAACCGCGCCCACCCGGGCAGACCCCAAAGGCGCAAGCAAAGGCGCCCTGCTCCGTTCAGGCGGCCCCAGCCGCAACCCGGGTCGGACCGGGGCCGGACCGGGAAGACATGGCGAGGACCAGGGGCCCGGCGGCCACGGCGCCGCCCGGACGACGGCGCCGCGGACGAACCGCCCGCCGGGCCCGCACGGGCACCAGCACCGGGAGAACGACCGCGATGACGTACCGGCCCAGCACCCCCCAGACCGCCGCCCCCGCCGGGTCGGACGGCCCCGCCGCCGACCACCCGGTACGGGACTGGCCCGTGGACGACCTGCCCGCCCTCACCTTCGACCCGCTGCTGTACGACGTCCTGCACGGCGAACGCGTCGCCCGGATCACGCTGCCCTTCGCGGGGGACCGGCACGAGGCCTGGCTGGTCACCCGCTACCAGGACGTCAAGACCGTCACCTCCGACCCCCGCTTCAGCCGGGCGGCCCTCGCGGAGACCACCGTCACCGGGATGTCCGGTCACCGGGTGGCGTCGACCGCCGGACTCAACTACGCCGACCCGCCGTACCACAGCAGACTGCGCAAGAGCGTGCAGAAGGCGTTCACCGGGCACGCCATGAAACGGCTGCGGCCCCTCGCCCAGGAGACGTGCGACACCTTCCTCGACCGGATGGAGGCCCAGGGTTCCCCCGCCGACCTGGTCGAGCATCTGCACGCGCCGATGCCGCTGGCCGTGGTCTGCGATCTGCTCGGGGTGCCCCGCGCCGAACGGGACGGGCTGCTCGGCTGGGGCGACATCATCCTGTCGATGACCACCCCGAAGGCGGGCAACGAGGCCAAGGCCCATGTCCGGGAGTTCATCGTCTCCCTGCTGCGCTCCCGCCGGGGACAGCCGTCGGACGACCTCGCCGGGGCGCTCGCGGAGGCGCTGGACGCCGGGGACATCACCGAGGACGAGGCGGTCTCCCTCGCGACGGCGATCCTCGTCAGCGGCGCCCACGCGGTCCGCTACAACACCGCCAACATGGTCTTCATGCTTCTCACCCAGCCGGAGCTGACGGCACGGCTGCGCCGGGAGCCGGAGATCCTGCCGCAGGCCGTGGACGAGCTGATCCGGCACATCCCGCACCGCAACGGCGTGGGCCTGCCCCGGATCGCCACGGAGGACGTCGAGGTCGGCGGGGTGCTGATCCGCGCGGGTGAGGCCGTCTACGCCTCGTACCTGGCGGCCAACCGCGACCCCGAGATCTTCGAGGACCCCGACACGGTCGACTTCGACCGGCAGGGCACCGCCCATCTGTCCTTCGGGCACGGACCGCACCACTGCATGGGCGCGATGCTGTCCCGGATGGAGTCCGAGGTCATGATCTCCACACTGCTCGCCCGCTATCCGAAGCTGCGGCTGGCCGGTGACCCGCAGGACACGCCGTTCCAGAGCAAGGGCTTCATCCGGGGCCCCAAGACCCTCGACGTCACCTGGTGACCCCGTCACCGGCCCGGGTCGTCCGGGGCGGTTGAGGGGGGTTCGTCGTCGGGGGGCGTGGCGGGACCGGGCAGCGCGGACGGCTCCGGCCCGCCGGGGGCGGTGAGCCCGGTCGGCCCGGGGTCCTCCGCCGCCCCGGGGTCCGGAGCCTCGGGCCCGGGGATGCCCGGCGGCTGCGGGGTCTCCGCCAGCGCGGGCGGGTCCTCAGGATCGCCGTCGGTCACGGGCACCGCGGCCGTCGGCGGCGAGGGCGCCGCGGGTGGCGGGGCGGGGTCGCGCTGGGCGCGTTCGAGGAAGCGCAGCAGTTCCACCGGGAACGGCAGGACCAGGGTGGAGTTCTTCTCCGCGGCGACGGCCACCACCGTCTGGAGCAGCCGCAGTTGCAGGGCGGCCGGCTGTTTGGACATCTCCTTGGCCGCCTCGGAGAGCTTCTTCGACGCCTGGAGTTCCGCGTCCGCGTTGATGACGCGGGCCCGGCGCTCCCGGTCGGCCTCGGCCTGGCGTGCCATGGAGCGTTTCATCGTCTCGGGCAGGGAGACGTCCTTGATCTCCACCCGGTCGATCTGGACGCCCCAGCCGACCGCGGGGCTGTCGATCATCAGTTCCAGGCCCTCGTTGAGCTTCTCGCGGTTGGACAGCAGATCGTCGAGATCGCTCTTGCCGATGATCGAGCGCAACGAGGTCTGTGCCATCTGCGACACCGCGAAGCGGTAGTCCTCGACCTGGATGATCGCGTTGGCGGCGTCGATCACCTTGAAGTAGACGACCGCGTCCACCCGGACCGTCACATTGTCCCGCGTGATGCCCTCCTGGCCGGGGACCGGCATCGTCACGATCTGCATGTTGACCTTGCGCAGCCGGTCCACCAGCGGGAGCACCATGGTGAACCCGGGGCCCCGGACCCCGCCGTACAGACGGCCGAGGCGGAAGACCACACCGCGTTCGTACTGCTTGACGACCCGCGCGGCGGCGGCCGTGTACACACCCGCCACACCGGCGCACGCGACGGCCGCTCCCACCAGTTCCGCGATCATCAGGACCCCCTGACGTCCGAGCGTCCCCGCGTTCCAGGGTATGCCCGCGACCGGCCCGGCGGCGGGTCCGTCCGCCTCGGATCGGCCCCCGGCGCCCGTCGTCGGCCTCAGCCGTCCCCGGCGGGCGGGGACCGCCGGCCGACCGGACGCCGCTCGCGTTCCTGGCGGGCGCGTACCGCCGTCAGATAGGCCAGGATCGCGTCCCGGTTGCCCGACAGGCAGTCGATCCGCTGCTGGAGCCGGTCGGCCTCGCCGCGCAGCAGGTCCGCCGTCTCGCGGGTCAGGCAGTCCGGATGCATCAGGATGCCGTCGGGGCGGTCGAGGAAGGGCAGGACCCGCGCGATGATCCCGGTCGTCAGCCCCGAGTCCAGCAGCCCCCGGATCTGGCGCACGGTGTGCTCCGCCGCCGGGCCGTAGACCCGGTAGCCGTTCGCCGCCCGTGCGGGCCGCAGCAGCCCCTGCTCCTCGTAGTAACGCAGCATCCTCGCCGGGACGCCCGTACGCCGGGACAGCTCCCCGATCCGCATCGTCCCCCTCGGCATCCTCGACCCTGAAATGTGACCCAGGTCATACTTGCGTTCACATCGATGTGAAGGTCCGAGCATCGTCGCATGACCACCTCCCCCCGTGCCATGGCCGGCGGCGGCGCACCGGCGGACGGCCCCGGCGGCGTCCCGCTCCCGGGCCCCGCCACCCCCCGGCTGCCCTGGCCGCCCCTGCTGGCGCTCTTCACCGCCGCCTTCACCGCCGTGCTGACCGAACTCCTCCCGGCCGGGCTGCTGCCCGCGATGAGCCGGTCCCTGGACGTCCCCGAGGGCCGTATCGGGCTGCTCGTCACCGGGTACGCCGTCGCCTCGTTCCTCGCCGCGATCCCGCTCACCGCCGCCCTGCGGGCGCTGCCGCGACGTACGGTGCTGCTCGCCGCGCTCGCCGTCCTCGCGCTGGCCAACGCCGTGACCGCGCTCTCGGCGAGCTACCCCCTCACCTTCGCCGCGCGGCTCCTCGCGGGCGCGGCCGGGGGCACGATGTGGGCGATGCTCGCCGGATACGGCGCCCGGCTCGCGCCGCCGCGACTGCGGGGACGTGCCATCGCCGTCGTCCTCGCCGGGATCACCGTCGCCCTGTGCGCCGGGGTGCCCGCCGCCACGGCGCTGGGCTCGCTGGTCGGGTGGCGTGCCGCGTTCGCGGGGCTCACCGCCGTCGCCGCCGTCCTGCTGCTGTGGGTCCGGCTCGGGGTGCCCGATCTGCCCGGGACCCGCAAGGCGGAGCGGATGCCGCTGTCCCGGGTCGCGACCACGGCGGGTGTTCCCGCGGTGCTGTGCGTGACGCTGTTCCTGCTGCTCGGCCATCAGACGCTGTACACGTATCTCGTCCCCTTCGCCGCGCACCACGGGTTCGGCGCGGCCGGACCGCTCCTGTTCGTCTTCGGGTGCGGCACGCTGGCCGGGGTCTGGACGGCGGGACTGATCGCCGACCGCTTCCTGCGGCCGGGGCTGGTCGGGGCGCTCGGCGCGGTCGCCGGAAGCCTCGCGCTCCTGGGGGCCACCGGGCAGGTCCCGGCGGCCCTGGTGGCGGGCGTCGCGGTGTGGGGCGCGGCGTTCGGCGCGGCTCCGACCCTGATCCAGACCGCGCTGGTCGCCGTCTCCGGCCCCCGGGACGCCGAGGTGGCGACCGCCCTCCAGGCGACCGTCTACAACGTGGGCATCGCCGGTGGCTCCTCGGCGGGCGCCCTGCTGCTGGAGCGCGCCGGGCCGGGCGCGCTCCCGTGGCAGGCGGCCGGTCTGGCGGCGGTGGCGCTGCTGGTGGCGCCGGTCGTGGGACGGCGCCTCACCGGACGGTAGAACCGCCCGCGGCGGCCGGGGAGCCGGAACCGGGCACTGGAAGGTCTTCCCCGCGCGGGTTTGCGGAACGGGGGCGCGGGAGGACGATGGAAGACATGGACCGCGACAACGCCCGGGGCGACGACGTGTACCAGCCCGACGGCTCCGAGGTGCAGGACGACGAGGGGCTGCTGGACGCGTCCGACACCCTGGTCGCCGAGGACGTGGACGACCCCCTCGACCGGGGGTACTCACCGCCCGACCGGCCACGTGCCGTGGACCGCGAGGGACTCACCTTCGCCGAGCAGCTGCGCGGCGAGACCCTTGACGAACGCCTCGCGGAGGAACTCCCCGATGTCTCCGAGCCCGAGGGCGACGGCATCGGGGACGCGCTGGACACCGACGGCGAACCACGGGACGCCGAGGTCGGCGACACCCGCGCGGGCCGTCTGGTCGCCCCCGGCGAAGGGGCGCACGAGAACCCGGTAGGAGACCTCGTCGCCGAGGACGTCGGCATCGACGGCGCGGCGGCGTCCGCCGAGGAGGCCGCCGTCCATCTCGTCGAACCGGACAGCGGCAGCGGATTCGCTTGACGAACCCCGCCGCGCGGGGCGGGGCCGTGTACGCGGGCCGGGCAGCGGCGACCGCGATGCGGCCGCTCCCGAAAACCATTTCCCCGCCACCCGCCCCGTCTGCTTGGGTCGGCCGGTGAACGTGACCCGAAACGCCCTGCTGCGCTGGCAGTTCGACCTGACCTGGTCCCTCTTCGAGTACCACCTGGAGCGGCTGGAGCCCGCCGACTTCCTTGCCGAGCCCGCCGCTCATGTCTGGACCGTCCGGCCCACCGCCGACGGCACCTGGGCGCCCGACTGGGCGGACACCGAACCCGACCCCGTCCCCGTGCCCACGATCGGCTGGCTGACCTGGCACATCGACTGGTGGTGGTCCACCGCGCTCGACCACGTCCAGGGCCGGGCGCCCCGCGACCGGACGACGGTCACCTGGCCCGGCGACGGAGCCGCCGCCGTCGCCCGGCTGCGTTCCTTGCGCGACGAGTGGACGGCACACCTCGACACCCTCACCGACGGCGACCTGGACGCCGCCGCCCCCTCCCTCTGGCACGCCGACCCCGACCACAAGGTCGCCCATCTGCTGGCCTGGGTGAACGCGGAGCTGATGAAGAACGTCACCGAGATCGGTCAGCTCCGCCTGCTGCGCGCCGCCTCCTGACCGCCTGTCCGCCCGGCCGGGTGGCAGGGGAAGGCCCTGGCCAGGGGACCCGTACCCGACCGGGGCCCCTACCTGACCGGGGCCGCCCTACCCGGCAGGGGCGGCCGTGCTCTGCTCGGCCGCCGGGGGACGCCAGTTGGCCACGTAGTCGTCCGTCGCCGTCTCCAGCCCCACATCGTGCTGGGCCTGATCGCACAGGAACCAGCGGTGCTCCAGCAGCTCATGGAAGATCTGCGCCGCGTCCAGCTGCTTGCGGATCTCCAGCGGCACAGCCCGGACCGTCGGCCGGAACACCTCCCGCACCCAGCGGTGGGCCAGCACCTCGGGGCGCGCGCCCAGCGGGTCGCCCGGCGCGTAGTCGTCCTGGGTCGCCATCCAGCTCTCCAGGTCGCTCAGCAGCCGCCGCGCCTGGTTCTCCTCCGCGTCCAGCCCGGTCAGCCGCAGCAACTGGCGCTGATGATGGCCCGCGTCGACGACCTTCGGCACGAAGGTGACCGTGTCGCCCTCGTTCCCCTGGCTGATCTGCATCTCGGCGACATCGAACCCGAGGTCGTTGAGCCGCCGTATCCGCCGGTCGATGTAATGCCGCTTGTCCACCGGGTACACCGACTGCCGGGTCAGCTCGGTCCACAGCTCGCCGTACCGCGCGCAGATCGTCGTACCGAACTCGATCGGATCGACCGAGGGGTGCAGCGCCCCCGACGCCTCCAGGTCCATCAGCTCGCCCGCGATGTTCACCCGGGCCAGATCGATGTCATACGTCCGCTGGCCGTCGCTCAGCCGCTCGTGCATCTCGCCGGTCTCGGCGTCCACCAGATATGCCGCGAAGGCCCCCGCGTCCCGGCGGAACAAGGTGTTCGACAGCGAGCAGTCGCCCCAGGCGAACCCCGCGAGATGCAGCCGCACCAGCAGCACCGCCAGGGCGTCCATCAGCCGTCCCATCGTGGACGGCCGCATCGTCGTCTCGAACATCGAGCGGTACGGGAGCGAACCCTTCAGATGGCGGGTGATGAGCACCGGCTCCAGCGGCTCACCCGCCGAGTCCGCCCGCCCGGTGACCACCGCCAGCGGGTCGACGCCGGGTATGCCCACCCGGTCCAGCACCCGCAGCAGCTCGTACTCGCGCAGCGCCGGACGGGCCGCCAGCTCCTTGACCGCCACCACCTCGTCCCCGGCGCGGGCGTAACGCACCACATGCCGGGAGATTCCCCGGGGCAGGGACACCAGATGTTCCTCGGGCCAGTGTTCGAGGGGGGTGTCCCAGGGAAGGTCGAACAGGAGCGTCGGATGCTCGGGATTGGTCGCGCTGATCTGGAGAACCATGACCGTAAGCTACTTGCCGATACTCGCGCGAGGGGAACCGTTGAGGAGGGGCGGACACGTGGAGTGGCGGTTGGTGAGCGCCGGGGCGAGGGCGGTACCCGAACCGGCGGCGACCCCACTGGTGTGGTCGGGAGCCCTCCTCGGGTCGGGCCTGCTGGTCGGGGCGCTCAACCAGTTCGGTGACCCCGGTGAACCCCTGTGGCACTTCGTCGCGCTGTCCGCGCTCGCCGCCCTGCTCGGGGCCCGGGCCCGGGTGACGGCCGCGCCGGGTACCGCGGGGCTGTGCTGGCTGTTCTTCAACGCTTTCGGGATACCCCCGGCCGGGGTGCTCACCTGGGACAGCTCGGTGGATCTGCTGCGGATGTCCCTGCTCCTCGGCGCCGCGCTCGCCGGTACGGCCGTCGCCCGGGTGGCCAGCGCCCGCACGGCCTACCGCCGGATATCCCCGCACTGACCGGCTTCCGTCCCGCCCCGGCCGGTCGCACACAGAGGAACCCTGCACAGGGGAGCGGCCGCACACCGGAACGGCCGCACAGGGGGAACGGGCCGCATCTGGGAAACGGCAGCACACGGGAACGGCCGGCACCTGGGAAACGGCTGCACAACACCTCCCCACTCTTTCTTGCCCGGAGGGCTACCCGGAAGTAACCTCCGGCTGTTTGACTGCGCGGCGATCCCCCCTTTCACCCCCCGGTGCCGACCGCCGCCCCGGCCGGTCGGGCCTCCCCTCCCGAAAGGTGAGCCACGTGCCGCGCACCGCATCCCGCCGCAGCTCCCGCGCCCTTCTCGCCACTGCCCTCGTCGGCGCGACCCTCGGCGCCGCCGCGCCCCTCGCCACGGCCGCGCCCGCGCCGGACACCGCCCCCGAGCTGCGGATCGCCACGTACAACGCGTTCCTGTTCAGCCGGGGGCTGTACCCCAACTGGGGCCAGGACCACCGGGCCGCCGCCCTACCCCGGGCCGCCTCCTTCCGGGGCAACGACGTCGTCGTGGTGCAGGAGGCGTTCGACAACACCGCCTCCGGCGCCCTCCAGCGGGCCGCGTCCGCCGAGTACCCGCACCGGACCCCCGTCCTCGGCCGGGGCAAGGGCGGCTGGGACGCCACCGGCGGCGCCTACTCCGCGACCACACCCGAGGACGGTGGGGTGACCGTCCTCAGCAAGTGGCCCGTCCTCCGCAAGGAGCAGTACGTCTACAAGGACGCCTGCGGGGGCGACTGGTTCTCCAACAAGGGCTTCGTCTACACCGCGCTCGACGTCCGCGGCAGCACCGTCCATGTGGTCGGCACCCACGCCCAGTCCACCGACCCGGGCTGCGCCCCCGGACAGGCCGCCCAGGTCCGCGCCCGCCAGTTCAGGGAACTCGACAGGTTCCTGGACGCCAAGGACATCCCCGCCTCCGAACAGGTCGTCGTCGCCGGGGACCTCAACGTCGACTCGCACTCCGCCGAGTACGCCTCGATGCTCACCGACGCCGGTCTCGCCCCCGCCGAACACACCGGGCACCCGTACTCCTTCGACACCCGCGACAACTCCATCGCCCGCGAGCGCTACCCCGACGACCCCCGCGAGAACCTCGACCATGTCCTGTTCCGCGCGGACAACGCCCGCCCCGAGGGCTGGACCAACGAGGTCGTCGCGGAACGCCCCGCCCCCTGGACCGTCACCAGCTGGGGCACCACGTACACGTACACCGATCTGTCGGACCACTACCCGGTCCTCGGACACGCCCGCTGACCGGAGCCCGCACAGCGCGACGCCCGCCCCGGTGCGATACCGGGGCGGGCGCCAGGGGGAGCGGTCAGTCCACGACCGGTGAGGGTTCCACCGGCCCCTGCCGCTTCGACAGGGGAACCTTCTCCACCGTCTCCGGACGTGCGCCGACGGCGTCCTGGGGAGCGGGGCCGGCGGGGCCGTCACCGTCTCGGCGGGCCCGCCGCCACGCCGTGACCCGGGCCGCGACCGGCTCGGTCCAGCGGGCGGTCAGCGGACCGACGATCACAAGGATCAGGACGTACGCCGTGGCCAGCGGGCCGAGCTGCGGCTCGACCCCGGCGGTGACCGCCAGACCCGCGATGACGATGGAGAACTCGCCGCGCGCCACGAGCGTGCCACCGGCCCGCCAGCGGCCCTTGACCCCGATCCCGGCGCGTTTCGCCGCCCAGTAACCGGTGGCGATCTTCGTCCCGGCGGTGACCACGGCCAGCGCGAGCGCGGGCAGCAGCACCGGCGGAATGCTCGCCGGGTCCGTGTGCAGACCGAAGAAGACGAAGAACACCGCCGCGAACAGGTCCCGCAGCGGGCTCAGCAGCGTGTGCGCGCCCTCCGCGACCTCCCCGGACAGGGCGATACCCACCAGGAACGCGCCGACCGCCGCCGACACCTGGAGCTCCTGCGCGATACCGGCCACCAGGATCGTCAGACCCAGCACCACCAGGAGCAGCTTCTCCGGATCGTCGCTGGAGACGAACCGGGAGATGATGCGCCCGTACCGGACGGCCACGAACAGCACCAGACCGGCGACCCCGAGCGCGATCGCCAGCGTGACACTGCCCGCCGCGAGCGACACCCCGGCCACCAGCGCGGTGACGATCGGCAGGTACACCGCCATCGCCAGGTCCTCCAGCACCAGGATGCTGAGGACGACCGGCGTCTCACGGTTGCCGACCCGGCCCAGATCACCGAGCACCTTGGCGATCACCCCGGACGAGGAGATCCAGGTCACCCCGCCGAGGACCACCGCGGCCACCGGACCCCAGCCGAGCAGCAGCGCGGCGGCGGCGCCGGGCAGCGCGTTCAGCGCGAAGTCCACGGCGCCCGCCGGATACTGCGTCTTCAGATTCGACACCAGGTCACTGGCCGTGTACTCCAGCCCCAGCATCAGCAGGAGCAGAATCACACCGATCTCGGCCCCGGTCGCCACGAACTCCTCGCTCGCCCCGAGCGGCAGCAGCCCGCCCTGCCCGAAGGCGAGCCCGGCCAGCAGATAGAGGGGTATCGGGGAGAACCGGAGTCTGCCGGCTATCCGACCGAGCAGCCCCAGAGCGAGGATGATCGCACCGAATTCGATCAACAGGACCGCAGAATGCACGCTCTCACTCCTGCCCGAGAATGGTCGCCGCCGCTTCGACACCCTCACGGGTGCCGATGACGATGAGGGTGTCCCCGCCGGCCAGCCGGAAGTCGGGGGTGGGGGACGGAACCGCCCCCGAGCGCCGCAGCACGGCCACGACGGACGCGCCCGTGTCGGTGCGGATGCGCGTGTCGCCGAGCACCCGGCCGTTCCACAGCGAGACCGCCGTCACCTCCAGACGCTCGGCCACCAGGCCCAGATCGGTGGTGTGCAGCACGCTCGGGCTGTGGTGCTCCGGGGTCAGGGCGTCGATCAGGGACGCCGTCTCGGGAGCCGTCAGATGCATGGAATGCGCGCAGGCGTCCGGGTCGTCCGCGTGGTACATGTTCACCGTGCGGGTGCCGTCTCGATGGGCTACCACCGACAGATGTCGGTGTTCCCGTGTGGTCAGGTCGTACTGAACGCCGATCCCGGGCAGGGGCGTCGTACGCATCCGTGGAGCAGGCATGGCCTGTCCCCCCTCGTGTCGTCGTGTCGCTGTCTCGTGTCACACCGGTCGCCGACCGGGCCGACCAAGTCGATCATGCCGGTCACCGGGCCGCACCGACCGGGCCGTCCGGACGCCGCCGCACGGCCCGTCCGGACACGGCCCGGTCACCGTGAGTGCTCCGCGGAGCCGCCCCATGCTGCCATCAGCACCGGTCGCCCGACATGGGTGTCAGCACGGATGGACGGTCTCCCGTCCGCCGGGTGACACTGGTGGGGGAGAGGTCCGCGCCGCGGGTCCGCGGCGGTGGCACCACCGCCCCGCCATGTACGAGAGAGGGTATCGGGAGCGTGTCGCTGTTCTGGCGGATCTTCCTGCTGAACGCCGCCATGCTGGTCGTGGCCGCCGTACTGCTGCTGGGACCCGTGACCGTCTCCACCCCCGTCCGCCCAGGTGAGGCGCTCGCCGTCGGCGCCGGACTCGGCCTCATGCTGGCCGTCAGCGCCTTCATCCTGCGCATCGGCCTCGCCCCGCTCGGCCGGCTCAGCCGCGCCATGGCCACCGCCGACCTGCTGCGCCCCGGCGGCCGTCCCGCCGCCACCGGACCCGCCGAGATGGCCGAACTCATCGGCACCTACCACACCATGCTGGACCGCCTCGAACACGACCGCGCCAGCAGCACCGCCCGGGTCCTGTCCGCGCAGGAGGACGAACGGCAGCGCATCGCGCAGGAACTCCACGACGAGGTCGGCCAGACCCTCACCGCCGTCCTCCTCCAGCTCAAGAGGGTCGCCGACCGGACCCCCGGCGAACTGCGCGAGGAGGTGACACTCGCCCAGGAGGCCACCCGGGGCAGCCTGGACGAGATCCGCCGGATCGCCCGCAGGCTGCGCCCCGGTGTCCTCGACGAACTGGGACTGGTCAGCGCGCTGCGGGCGCTCGCCGCGGAGTTCCCCGACCATGACGTCCGGGTACGCACCCGCGTCACCGGCTTCCCCGCCCCCGGCGACGACGACCCCGGGGCGCCGCCCTCCCTCGGCCACGAGACCGAACTCGTCGTGTACCGGGTGGCCCAGGAAGCCCTCACCAATGTCGCCCGGCACGCTCACGCCTCCCACGTCACGCTGGAACTGCGACGGGTCTCCGACCGCGTCGAACTGCGGGTCATCGACGACGGCCGGGGCATCGGCTCCGCCGCCGAGGGCGCCGGCGTCCGGGGCATGCGGGAGCGGGCACTGCTCATCGGCGCCGAACTGGTCGTCGGCCCCCGCCAGGGCGCGACGGGCACCGAAGTGCTGCTCAGGGTCCACGACGAGGCGGAGGGCATCACCTCATGAACCCCCAGGTGACACGGTCCGCGCCGAACGCGCGCACCCGGCCCGCCCACCCCGCGCCCGCCGCCCGCAGCGGCCCACCGCACACCCCGCCCGGCCCACCGGGCCGCGACCGGCGGCCACCGGGCCCCGGGTCCCCGCCCCCGGCGCGCCCCGCGCCGGGCGGACCCCACCCGGCCGCGCACGGCCGCGCCCCGACCCGTATCCTCCTCGCCGACGACCACGCCCTGGTCCGGCGCGGGGTGCGGCTCATCCTCGACAGCGAACCCGACCTCACGGTCGTCGCCGAGGCCGGTGACGGCGCCGAGGCCGTGGCCCGCGCCCGCGCCACCGGCGTCGACCTCGCGATCCTCGACATCGGCATGCCCCGGATGACCGGCCTCCAGGCCGCCAGGGAACTCACCCGGCGCTTCCCCGCGCTGCGCATCCTCTTCCTGACGATGTACGACAACGAGCAGTACTTCTTCGAGGCCCTGAAGGTCGGCGCCAGCGGCTATGTGATGAAGTCGGTGGTCGACCGCGATCTGGTCGAGGCGTGCCGGGCCGCGATGCGCGACGAGCCGTTCGTGCATCCCGGCGCGGTCCCCGCGCTGGTCCGGGGCTATCTGGACCGCGTCCGCCAGGGCGAGCGGCTGCCCGTCCGGGCGATCACCGACCGCGAGGAGGAGATCCTCAAACTGGTCGCCGAGGGGCACACCTCCAAGGAGATCGCGGATCTGCTGGTCATCAGCGTCAAGACGGTGGAACGCCACCGGGCGAACCTGCTCCAGAAGCTCGGGCTCAAGGACCGCCTGGAGCTGACCCGGTACGCGATCCGCGCGGGACTCATCGACCCCTGAACCCGCCTCCCGGACACCGGGGGCGCGTGGCGCGCACCGGGCCGACGCGCCCCTCGCACGCCCCCGTGCTCCGTGTCCGCCCGTGTACTCGCCACATCCAGGGGCACACGGACCCCGTGACGGCAATCAGTGAACCCCGCAAGAGCCCGCCCCCCTCCCTCGACGTGCCCGCGCCCGTCCCCCGTGGACGGGTCCTGCTGCGGGTACTGGTCGCGACGGCGGCGTTCCTCGGGCTGGTCGCCTTCGCCGCCGTCCTGGCACGGCTGACCCTGACCCCGTCCCCCGCGTCGGAATCCATCGCCGGAGCCAATCTGCGGCCCGGCCACTCGCTGCGGCAGTACGCCGAGGACTACACCTTCCTCGCCGCCTGCAAGCAGCTCGGCGGCAATCTGCTGCTCGGCGCGCCGTTCGGCCTGCTGCTTCCGCTGCTGGTGCCCCGGCGGCTGCGGATGCTGCGGATGGTGCTGCTCACCGCGGCCGTGATGAGCCTGGTGGAACTCGTCCAGGGCGCCATCGTCCCGGGCCGCGCCTTCGACGTGGACGACGTCATCCTCAACACGAGCGGCGCGTTCCTCGCGTATCTGCTGCTCGGCCGACGGGTCTCCCGCCGCTACCATCACGCGCTGGCCCGCCGCACGGCACCCGCCGCCACCGATGACGGGACGCGCCCCGCGACGGGACCCGACACCGTACCGGTAGCCCCCGCGGCCCCTGACGACCACACCTCACCCGATACCCGTACGGCACCGGACATCGGTAAGGCACCAGCCGCCCGTACGGTGCCCGACACCCGCCCGGTGCCCGACGGCCCCGTGCGTCCGGCGCCACGGCTGTCCAAGCCGGAGCGGACGAAGGACGGCGCCGTCGCCCGGGCCGCCGCACGGCTGCGGCGACGGGACCGTTGAGGCGGCCCGCCCGCGCCCGGAGACCGCAGCTGACGCGCGCCGCTGGGCCGGACCCGGGCAGGTCCCGGCGTCAGGCCCGTGACGCGCGTACCGCCGCCAGCGCCCGGTCCGCGTGCACGCTCATCCGCAGCTCGCTGCGGACCACCTCCCGCACGGTACGGTCCGTGCCGATCACGAAGGTGACGCGCTTGGTGGGCGCCGGCGAGAACCCCCGCTTCACACCGAACAGTGTCCGGACCGTGCCGTCCGGATCGGCGAGCAGCGGGTAGCCGAGGGTGTGACGTTCCGCGAACTCCCGCTGGCGTTCCACCGGGTCCCCGCTGATCCCCACCGGCCGGGCGCCCGCCGCCCGGAACTCGGCGGCCAGGTCACGGAAGTGACATGCCTCGGCCGTGCAGCCGCTCGTCATCGCTGCCGGGTAGAAGAACAGCACCACGGGCCCGTCCCCGAGCAGTTCGGAGAGGGCGCGGGGGGTTCCGGTCTCGTCGGGGAGGGTGAAGTCCTCGACGGTGTCACCGACGTTCATGCGCGGCCAAGTCCCTTCGTCGGACCGGCCCGGACGGCTGGAGCGGTCCAGGGCGGGCGGTGGGCACGGGGCCCGGTCCGCCGGATGATGTCCCGGCGGATGCTCAGGACGGTAGCCGAGTACGTGTGGCGGATGTGCGGGGGGCTGATGTGCGGGGCCCGCGCATGCCACCGGCCGGTCCGCGTCTGCGCTGGACCGGCCGGCGGTCGTTCTCCCGCGTGGCTGCGGTACCGCTCCCGCCCGGTACCGCCTCTGCTCTCACCACCGCGGCGCGCGGGACGCCGGGGGCGGGGTTACGACTTGCCTCGTCCGGTTCTCATCGCCGCTCCCGTGCACACCAGTCCCAGCAGGAGCGTCAGCGCGCCGATGACGATGTTGTTGATGACGACGCCGGTGTCGGGGCTGCTGCCCACGATCCAGGGCGCGACGATCAGCCAGACACCCATGGCGCAGATGGCCCAGCTCAGCCCGTACATCCTGGCGGGCATGACGGCGAACCCGATGGCCAGCGCCGCTATGGCGACGCCCATGATCAGGTTGTGGGTCGCGAGGGTGGACTGGCTGCTCGCGAAGTGGACCGTCCAGGGGGAGATGGCGCAGTACAGACCCACGAGGAACAGTGGTCCGTCCACAAGCGTCACATCGCGACCACCGAGCACACGATCGTGCCGGGCCCGCATTTCGGAGGCATCAGGGTGGCTCGTGATGTCCGCCCTGTGGTGTGAGACGTCGGCCATGGGACTCGCTCTCCTTCGTTCCGCTCGTCCGACCGCATGGTGTGCGGCTTTTCAGTGCTTATGTCCATAGTGCTCTCATTTTTTCTTTATGTGTAGGGCGCTGAGGTGGGAGTTCCGGGAAATCCGTTCACCCCCCATCGGCCTCCGCGCGGCCGGACCCGGCCACCCCGGCCCGGCCGCTCACGACCGCCCCGGAGCGGCTCCGTGGCCGGGCCGGGCGGGCACCCGGACGGCATACTGGAGGCATGGACGCCGTGCCCCGTCCCGAGCGCGGGCCGGAGGGCGAGTTCCGGGAGTACGTCTGGGCCGGACCTCTCCTCGGCGCCGCCGCCGGTCTCGGCGGACTGGTCGTGTCCGCCGTCGGCTACCGCTCCGGAGGGCTGCCGCCCGTGCTGCACCGGGGGCTGCCGTCACCGTCCCTGACGCTGCTCTTCTCCCTCGACGGACCCGTCGTGGGCGGCGACAGCGCCGGTCAGGCACGGTCCGCGGACGCCATCCGCACCGACATCGTCGTCGGCGGACTGCACCAGCGACCCGTGTATCTGGAGCAGCCCCCGCACGAGGAGGGCATCCAGCTCGATCTGCATCCGCTCGCCGCCCGCGCCCTGCTGGGCCTGCCCGCCGGGGCCCTGGCCACCCAGTCCGTGATCCCCGGTGCGGAAGTGCTCGGCGCCCGCGCCGCCGAGATACGCGACCGGCTGCGCGGGACCGACGACTGGGCACGGCGGTTCGCCCTGCTCGCCGCGTACCTCCGGCGCCGCGCGGCGGACGCCCACCCGGACCGCGCGGTGCGGCCCGAGGTCGCCGAGGCGTGGACATGGCTCGCCCAGCACCGGGGCGCCGGCACCCTGGAGGGCCTGTCCCGTCACGTGGCGCTCGGACCGCGCCGACTGGGCACGCTGTTCCGCGCCGAGACCGGGCTGAGCCCCAAACGGGCGGCCCGCATGATGCGCTTCCAGCACGCCCGGTCCGCGGTGGTCCGCGCGGCCGGCGGCGGCCCGCTGGACCTGTCCGGGGTGGCCGCCGGATGCGGCTACTTCGACCACTCCCACCTGGTCCGGGACTTCCATCAGTACACCGGGGTCAGCCCCACCGCGTGGCTCGCCGAGGAGTGCCGGAATATCCAAGCCGGTGCCCATCGGTACGAAGCACAGTGGGAGGCATGAACAGCAACCGGAGCATCCACGAGACCAAGAGCGAGGCCGTCCGCGCCGCCACCAGGACCCGGCAGGACGCGGGCGTCTGGCTCACCCTCCAGGCCCACGACGCGCCCGCGCTGATCGACTTCCTCGTCGGCACCGTCGGCTTCCGCCGCACGGCCGTGTACCAGGACGGAGAGATCGTCGAACACGCTCAGCTGGACTGGCCCGAGGGCGGGGGAGTCATGCTCGGGTCGTACCGCCCGGACAGCCCCGTGACCCTCATGCCCGGCACGGCCGGCGCGTACGTCGTCACCGACCATGTCGACGCCCTGTACAGGCGGCTCGCGGACGCGGGAGTCAGGATCACCCGCGAGATCCAGGACCGCCCCTACGGCAGCCGGGGGTTCACCATCCAGGACCCGGAGGGCAACGCCTGGGCCTTCGGCACCTACCGCGGGGAACCCGCCTGAAGCGCCCCGCTCCCGCCCCCGGCCCAGCCCGGGGCCGGGAGCCCTCGACCGGAACCAAGGGCCGGACCGCCTGGTCCGGCGGCGTCACCCCGACGCCGCCGGACCCGGCAGTGTCACCCTGACCGTCCCGCACCCCACCCGCTGCGCCTCGGCGCGCACGTACCCCGGGAACACCGCCCGGATGTCCGCGGCCCGGTCCCCGTCGTCCGCCGCCACCAGGAACACCACAGGACCGGTGGGGCAGTCGGCCTGGAACGCCCCGAGGTCGGCACGCAGCACCCCACGCCCGCGCTCATGGCGGACCGGAGCGCCGGACGACCGGACGAGCCGGTCGAAGACCCGCGCGAGCCGTGGGTCCGCGACCGTCATCAGCCGCAGACCGGGCCGCCGCGGGCTCTCGCCCCGGTCGCAGGTGCGGACCGGGCCCGCGCCCCGGGTGATCAGCGGACGCTTCTCGTCGAACTCCCGCTTCCCGGGCAGCCGCAGCCCCTTCACACCGCACAGCGCGTCCGGCGCCTCGGCCTGGTGCTCCGGGGGCTCGGGCAGGCCCTTCACCGGGTCCGCGAGCCTGCCCGCGCAGTCCTCCCCGGCGAGGAGACCGTTCACCGCGCGGACCACCGACCGGGCCAGCGCGGCCCGGTCCGTCACGTCGACATCGTCACGGGGACCGGCGGAACCGCTGGATATGTCGACCACGGTCGGTCCCTCACCCTCGCCGGGCCTTCCCTCGCACCCGTCCGGCACGGCCAGCCAGGCCCGGGTGTCCGAGGCCATCCCCAGCAGACCGCCGCCCAGCGGGCTCAGCCGCGCGGCCAGGAACTCGTTCGCCCAGCGCCCCTCACCGGTCCACTCCGTGTCCAGCCGGTGCACCCGCACGGTGACCTGCCAGTTCTCCGTGGTGAGCCGACAGGTCCCGGCCGGTCCCACGAGGCTGCGCCGCCCCTCCCACAGCGGCAGTTCGGCCTGCCGGACATCGCCCGCCCCCCGGAACAGCCGCTCGACATCACCGTCCGCGAAGGTGCCCCCGCACCAGTCGGCCGCCGAACGCGCGAACGGCCCCGATCCCGAGCCCCACGCGGTCAGTCCCGCACCGAGCAGCGCACCGGTGACCGCCGCGATCAGGGCGGCACCCGGAGCGCCGCACAGCAGCCCACGCGGATGCCACCGGCGGCGGGGCCCGTCGGACGGTGTCACGGGGGTGAGCGGGGAATCCCCGGTGCGCGGTACGTCGGCCATGATGGTGCGGTCCCCCAGGGGAAGTCGGAACACGGGACGGATCTCGTCGGGCGGCTCGGTACGGGGGTCAGGGGCGCGGAGCCACCGCGGCACAACCCAGCCGGTCGGCGGCGGAGTTGGCGAAGGCGGCGGCCTGTTCCTCGCTCGTCCCCGCCATCAGGAACCCCATCCGCCGGTCCCCGCACTCGGTACGGACGACCTGACGGTTCCCCGCGAGCGAACCGGTGCCCCGCCACCCCGGCGCGGGCACGCCGTCGCCCGCCAGCCCCTCGAACAGCCGCATCAGCCCGGGCCGCGCCACCATGACGGCCGAGAGATACGGCTCCGCGCTGTGCCGACGGGTCACCACACAGGTCTGGAGCTCCGGGCCGACCACACCGACCCGCTGGTCGCCCAGGGAATCAGCCGTCACCTTGTCGACCGCGAGCCCGGGAATCCGGCACAGCGACGAGGCGGACGACCAGAACACCTTCTCCGCGTCCTCCGGCAGGTTCAGCACCGGCGACCGGACTTCCTGGCGCGGCCCGCCGCAGCCCGCGCGGTCCATCGCCGCGTCGGCCGCCGCCACCAGCAGCCGCGCCACCCGGTCCACCCCGCCGAGCCCGGAGGAGGTGGCGCGGCGCCCGTTGTTCCAGTTCCGCGTCGACTTCGCCGTCAGCGACACGGTCGTCGGACGGCCGTCGGCGTTGTCGCAGCGCTCCGGCAGCACCAGCATCCCCGATTCGGCCGTGACCGCACCGGGCAGCCCGTCCGGGACAGGGACCGCCGTACCGCCGAGGTGTTCCAGCAGCCAGTCGAACCGCTCGTCGGCGCCCTCGGGGGCAGGACCGTAGACCACCTCGATCTCGGAACGCAGGTCGTCGCGGTCGCTCGACGCGACCGAGACCGTGCACTCCCCTTCGCCCCGCTCGGGCCCCTCCGAGGTGCCCGTACGGTGGCCCGCCTCGCCGAGCCACGCGTCGGAGAGGAAGGGCGCGTCGTCCGGTGCCCAGGCATCCCAGCAGTGGCGCGCCTCGGTGCCGAACGGCCCGCCGTCCCGCACCCATTCCGCGGCGCCCCAGCCGATGAGCAGCGCCACGACCACGCCTCCTGCGAACAGGGCCCGCCGTCGGCGCCGCGCGCTGATCCGGCGGCCCAGCGCACCGGGTTCCGCCGCCCGCTCCCGGCCGTCCTCGCCGAACCGCCCCAGCCCCTCGGTCACCCCGTGTGTCCCCTCACCGTTCGCCCCGAGCCCGGTCACCGGGCGGATGGCCGGGGCCACCCCACGGGTTCCCCCGCCAGGACGCCGGACCCGCGGCCCGTGGTTCCGGCCGGCCGCTCGTGCGGCCCGGCCGCCGGGAAGATCGTAGCGACCGGTGTACGGGCCACCGGACGTGCCCCCGGCGCGCGGCATCGCGGGGGACACGTCCGGAGGCGGGTCAGGGAGCGGAGGCGAGCAGGGCGAACATGTGCGGGACGCGCGGCGCGTCTTCGGGCAGCCGCCACCAGCCGGAGGGCGTCCGTGTCATGTCCGGCCAGCGGGGCCAGGGCAGTTCGTCGTACTCCCGCAGCGTCTCGATCCGCAGCCCCGCGCCGACGACCGCGTCCACGATCTCACCGAGGCCGTGCATCCACTCGTAGCTGTCCGTCGCCCCCGAGACGGCCGGGCCGTCCGTGTACGTGTACCGGGCGTCCCGGAGCACCGCGCCCCGGCCGCCCAGATAGTCGTGCCGCAGCAGGAGTTCGGGACCCTCGTCCGCACCGGGCTTCGGCCCGAGCGCGTTCAGCAGGGGATGGAACTCCACCACGTACAGCCGTCCGCCGGGCCGCAGCAGCCGGGCGATCGTCCCGGCCCAGCGGTCGAGGTCGGGCAGATAGCACAGCGCGCCCTTGCCGGTGTACACGACGTCGAACCGCCGCCCCTCCAGGGCCTCGACCGCGTCGTACACATTCGCCTGGACATAGGGGATGTCGGCCTTCGCGCGGGCCGCGATGTCCCGCGCGGCGCGCACCGACGCGCCCGACAGGTCCAGCCCCACCGCGTGGGCGCCCCGCTCGGCGAACGCGAGGGTCTCCGTGCCCAGATGGCACTGGAGGTGCACGAGATCCCGCCCGTCCAGCGGCCCGAGGTCGTCCCACTCGAACGGGGCGAACCAGCGGGCCGGATCGAGCCCGTCGGCCAGCCCGTAGAATCCGCTGGCGAGATGGACGGGTGTACGGGCGTCCCAATTGGCCTCGTTCGAACCCATCATGCGCCTTGCCGCACCGGACAGTTCCCCGGAACCACCCGCGTGTACCGCACCGGTCCCCCTGTCCGGGGCACCGCCGTTCACCGTCGTGCTGTCCCTGTCCCTGTCCCTGTCCCTGTCCCTGTCCATGGACTCACCCCTGGTCACGAAACCGTCACCCCGTTCTTCCAGGCCCTCAGAGCCTGTCCGGTGGTTGTCGTCGATCGCGTCGGTCATGTCCCCATGGAACCGTAAGGACCGGCCGCCCGCGCCCCCGTCCCAGGGAAAGCGGGGCGGCCCGGTCCACGGCGAGCGCCGAAGGACCAGATACGGCGCTCTCGGGTGTCACCCCTGTAAGGTCCGCCTGCCCCGCGAGCCGGGGGCCATGCCTGCGGGTTCCCGTACGGGCGTGACGGAGCCCGGCCGCTGGACATCACCGGTTGGTCCGACAGCTGCCCCGGACCGGCCGTCGACCAAGCGACCCCTCGCGAAACGGCACGTCACGACTTGATAGGCAAGCATGCGCTTGCCTATGATGGGGCGTGGCCGACGACATATTCAAAGCCCTGGCCGACCCCACCCGCCGGAAGATCCTCGACGAGCTCACCGAGCAGCGGGGGCAGACCCTCTTCGAGATCTGCGCGCGGCTGAGCGTGAAGCATCAGCTCGGCATCTCGCGCCAGGCGGTCTCCCAGCACCTCGCCGTGCTGGAGGCCGCCGGTCTGGTCGAGAGCCGGCGGGAGGGGCGCTACAAGTTCCATGACCTGAACACCGCACCCCTGAAACGCATCGCGGAGCGGTGGACCATGCCCGACGAATCAGAGAGCACACCATGAGGATTCATCTGTCCAGCGTCTTCGTCGACGACCAGGACAAGGCCCTGCGCTTCTACACCGAGGTGCTGGGCTTCGTGAAGAAGACCGAGGTCCCGATCGGTGAGGACCGCTGGCTGACCGTGGTCTCCCCGGAGGCGCCCGACGGGACCGAGTTGCTCCTGGAGCCCGCGGGCCATCCCGCGGTGAAGCCGTACCGGGACGCGCTGGCCAAGGACGGCATCCCCGCCACCGCCTTCGCCGTGGACGACGTCCACGCGGAGTTCGACCGGCTGCGCGGCCTCGGTGTGCGCTTCACCCAGGAGCCGCTGGAGATGGGCCCGGTCACCACCGCGGTACTGGACGACACCTGCGGCAACCTGATCCAGATCGTCCACCAGGCCTGAGGAGACCACAAACGCTCCGACCGCCCCACGCCGGAACGCGGCGGGCCGCCGCGGAGGCGGCCCACGGCGGCCCGCCGACGCGGAGTCCCCTGTGCGGTGGCAGCCCGGGACGACGAACGCGACGATGCCCGCATGAATTCGGGCGAGCACATCGACGACCCAGCGGTGACCTGTGTGGACACAGGCAGCCGTCCACCCCGACATGTGGGTCGATCCGGACCGGCGGACTCCGTCCGGATGGCCCGGAATCGATTGTTTGACCGGTTCCCGTCCGCCCCGGCCGCCGTCTTGACCGATTCCGGTCGGCCGATCAAGATGCCCCTACCCGCACCATGACGGGTGGGCGGCGGACGCGCCCCGGCGCCCCGGACCTGAGAGGCGAGCGACCCTGTGACCCCGACCGGTGAGAACCCCGTCCCCCGCCCCGGCCGGCCCCGTGCCGCTGTCGCCATGTCCCAGCAGGCCGCGACGGCGCTCCTCGAACCGGAGACGCTGACCGCGCTCGGCCGGGTCTGCGACCTCCAGGCCCTGCCCGTCCTCGACGACTTCGACACCGACCACGCCCGCGCCGCGCTCGCCGACACCGATCTCCTCGTCACCGGCTGGGGCTGCCCGCCGCTCGATCCCGCCGCGCTCGAAGCGGCACCGGGGCTGCGTGCGATCGTCCACACCGCGGGCTCCGTCCGGCACCACATCACCGACGCCTGCTGGGAACGCGGCATCGTCGTCTCCTCGGCCGCCGCCGCCAACGCACTGCCCGTCGCCGAGTACACCGTCGCGATGATCCTGCTCTCCGGCAAACGCGTCGTGGAACGCGCCCGCGCCTACCGGGGCACCCGCGCCCGTGACCAGGGCTTCGGCGTCCCCCGCACCGACGGCAACTACCGCCGCTCGGTCGGCATCCTCTCCGCCTCCCTCATCGGACGGCGGGTGATCGACCTGCTGCGCCCGTACGACCTGGAGATCCTGCTGCACGATCCGTACGTCACCGACACGGAGGCCGCGGCGCTCGGCACCCGGCCCGTCGGGCTCGTCGAACTCTTCGCGAACAGCGATGTGGTGAGCGTCCACACCCCGCTGCTGCCCGCCACCCAGGGTCTGGTCAGCCGGAGCCTGCTCACCTCGATGCGGCAGGACGCGGTGCTGGTCAACACCTCGCGCGGCGGTGTCGTCGACCAGGACGCCCTCACCGAACTCCTGCTCGCCGACCGGTTGCGGGCCGTCCTCGACGTCACCGATCCGGAGGTGCTGCCCGCGGACCATCCGCTGTGGGAGTGCGACAACGCGTTGATCACCCCGCATCTCGCGGGGTCGCAGGGCAATGAGTGGCGGCGGCTCGCGGAGGTGGCGGTGGGGGAGGTCGCGCGGTGGGCGGCGGGAGAGGGCTTCGCCCACCCCGTGCTACGCGAACGCCTGCCCTTCACCGCGTAATCGCCTTCGCTTGCGCCTTCAGGTTTCCTGTGCCGGGCGCACTTGTCCCCGTGCGGGTCGCTCGTGGGTGCGCAGTTCCCCCGCGTGCCGCCTTCGCTTGCGCTTCTGGGGTTCCACACCTGGGCGTACGTGTTCCCGTGCGGCTCGTCCGTGGGTGCGCAGTTCCCCGCGCCCCTTGGGCCGCGCCCCTTGGGCCGCGCCCCTTACGGTTTCCGTTCGGCTGCGGATGGTCCTTGGTTGCTCGCGCAGTTCCCCGCGCCCCTTTGGGGGCGCCTACCTGGGGCTGTTCTCCGTCTGCGGGGGTGGGCGGGAATCTCTGCTCGCAGACTCCGATGCTCTTCAGTAGATCCACTGGACGTCTTACCGAGCGTGTCGGATCGAGGACGGAGAATCCCGACCGGCACCGACCCGAAAGACAGCAGAACGCGCCCCAAAGGGGCGCGGGGAACTGCGCGAAACGAGAACCGGCCCGCACCCGAAGAGCGACGGCAAGGGGCAGCATCCAGGGGCGCGGGGAACTGCGCAAACCGCCGAGCGACGGCACAGGACCGGAGTGCGTCCAGCCGGACAGACCTGGGAGGCGCAAGCGAAGGCGACCCGCGGCGACGCCGTGCCCCCACCAGGGACACGGCGCCGCCGTACGCGTGGGACTTCGCTGAGCCGGGTCCCGGGCGTCCCCGAAAAGGCTCAGCGCCGGCGACTCAGCGCACGTTCACATCGATGCAGGCGTAGAACGCGTTGGGCGTGTCCGCGACATTCCACACCGCGAGCACCTTCTGCTTGCCGGACGCGCCGAGGTTCACCGAGTGGGACACGGTCGAACCCGGCTGGGCGCCACCGTCGTTGAACTCGGCGACCTTGCGCCCACCCACGTAGTACTGCCAGGTGCTGGTCGCGTGACGCGCGGTCAGCTTCCACTGGAACTGCGTGGTCCGGCTGACCGGGGTCACGGTCCAGCCCTTGCCGTCGTTGTCGAGCTCGGAGAAGCGGGAGTTGCCGCCACTGCAACTCCGCAGCCCCTTGGGACCCTCCACGCTCTGCGGCTCGTACTTGATGTCACCACAGCTGACGGTCCCGGCGGCGCACTGCGCCTGCCTGCTGGGCGGGGTCGAGATGTATCCGTGCGCGCTGGCACTGCTGGCCGGAAGGGTCAGGGCGAGTGCGGGGGCGAGCGCCGCGCCGATGATCGCGGCGGTTTTCCTGCTCGTGTGCATGATCTCTCCTTCGCATCGGCCGCCGCGTCGGCGTTGCCGGGGTGTGGGGACTCCGGCACGACGGGCGGCCACTCGGGTGGGGCCAAGAGCCGTGACCGTCCACGCACGGGGTGCGTGGCGCGAGCCACGGGCATCCGGAAGGATTTGCTACGCGTTTGCTTCTTGGCCTAGACCATACAGATGGCAGAAGAGGCGTCAAGGGGGCTGTGCGAAAGGGGAGTTGGCCGTACGGGAATGCTCAAGGTTGTCGCCCTTGGGGTACTTGGCGCCTCGCCGATACGGTGTCAATCACGCGGAAACGGAACAGCCCACCGGGCGGCCTACCACGAACACGCGTGCGTCCCGACGGGCGGACGTCACCACATCCCCGTGCCGCGTTCACGCTTCCCCCGCCCGACCTCCGCGCCCCCGACCCACCCACAAGGCCGCCCCTCGTCCCACCCGGCCCCGGCCCACGCACGAAACGCACCGCGCGAAGGAACACCCCGCGCGCACGCCGCCCCCGGCGCACCCGCGTAGCGCCCCCCGCCCCGAGCGCCCCTGGCCAAGCGCCCAAACCCGTACGCGCGCGGGGCGTGCCCGTACGCGACCGCGCACCCACCGCACTCCGGAGCGCACGCAACGTCAACGGCGCACGCGCCCCCACCCGAGCGTGGGGATACGCGCGCCGACCCTCCGCCGCCGGTCAACCGCTCCTCAGGAGAAGCTCCACCTCCTTCTCCTGATCGCCGGCCGCCATGCCTTCCTCGGCGACCGTGAACGCGGCGGCGAGTGCCGTGCGCAGCCGGTCCACCGCCAGATAGCCGCCCTGGACCTCCGCGGTCACCGTGTCACCGAGGACCGTCGCCGGGGGAGCGCCCCTGATCTGCGTCGTGTCGTACGTGGCCGACCAGACGGCCGGGCGACTCCCCGCCGTGTCGCGGGGCGGATCGTCCGGCGCGCGGTCGCAGTCGAAGACGGACCGCAGGACACCGAAGACCGCGCCCGCGTCATCCTTGGTGCAGTCGCTCAGTTCCACCACGACCTCGGCCGCGGGGTGTGCTGTGGTGTTCACGATGGGTCATCCCCTTCCCTCAGGTGCTGAACCGGTCGGCCACCGGGGGACGGCCGTCCCTTCCAGGCTCGCCCCGCGCCGCCCCCGGTGCGAGCCGAGCCCACCTGAGGCACCCTCCGCCACCGCTCGGGCCCCCGCCGCTACGGCCTGGTGGCCAGGCGCGCGTACCGCAGCTCACGCAGGGTTCCTACGCAGAGGAATCGTTCCCGGCCAGTCGGGGCACGTGCGAAAACATGTACCCGCGCGTACGGCGGGGCCCTTCGCGTTGCGTGACGGCCCCACCACAGCCAGGGTCGGAGCAGACACCACGTACGACGAACAGCCGACGCATCAGGAGATGAGGCACATGCCGGACGTCCGAATCCCGGCTTCCCCCGTACTCACCGACACCGAAGCAGCCGCACTGGACGCCCACTGGCGGGCCGCGAACTACCTGGCCGTCGGTCAGATCTATCTGATGGCCAATCCCCTGCTGACCGAACCTCTCAGGCCCGAACACATCAAACCCCGGCTGCTCGGCCACTGGGGCACCTCACCCGGTCTGAACCTCGTCCACACCCACCTCAACCGCGCCATCCGGGACCGGGACCTGGACGCCCTGTGCGTCTGGGGCCCCGGACACGGCGGCCCGGCCGTCCTCGCCAACTCCTGGCTGGAGGGCACGTACTCGGAGACGTACCCGGACGTCACCCGCGACGCGGACGGCATGGCACGGCTGTTCAAACAGTTCTCGTTCCCCGGCGGGGTGCCGAGCCATGTGGCGCCCGAGGTCCCCGGTTCCATCCACGAGGGCGGCGAACTGGGCTACTCGCTCACCCACGCGTACGGCGCCGCCCTCGACAACCCCCGGCTGCTGGTCGCCTGCGTCATCGGTGACGGTGAGGCCGAGACCGGGCCGCTCGCCGCCTCCTGGCACTCGAACAAGTTCCTCGACCCGGTCCGCGACGGGGCCGTGCTGCCGATCCTCCACCTCAACGGCTACAAGATCGGCAACCCGACCGTCCTGTCCCGGCTCCCCGAGGACGAACTGGACGACCTGCTGCGCGGCTACGGCCACGAGCCCCTCCATGTCACCGGTGACGAACCCCTCGCGGTGCACCAGGCGATGGCCGCCGCCCTCGACACCGCCCTCGACCGCATCGACACCTTCCAGCGCCAGGCTCGCGAGGGCCGCAGCCCCGAACGCCCCCGCTGGCCCGTGCTCGTGCTGCGCACCCCCAAGGGCTGGACCGGACCGGCCGTGGTCGACGGACTGCCCGTCGAGAACACCTGGCGTTCCCATCAAGTGCCCCTGACCCAGGTCCGTGACAACCCCGAGCATCTGCGCCAGCTCGAACAGTGGCTCCGCTCCTACCGCCCCGAGGAACTCTTCGACCCCACCGGCCGTCCCACCGCGCAGGTGCTGTCCTGTCTGCCCGAGGGCGAGCACCGCCTCGGGGCCACCCCGCACGCCAACGGCGGACTGCTGCTGCGCGATCTGCCGATCCCGCCCCTTGAGGAACACGCCGTGCCCGTCGACAAACGCGGCAACGCCCTGCACGAACCCACCCGGGTGCTCGGCGGGCTGCTCGCCGGGATCATGCGGGACACCGCCCGGCGGCGGGACTTCCGGGTCGTCGGACCCGACGAGACCGCGTCCAACCGGCTCGACGCGCTGTACGAGGTCACCGCGAAGGCATGGCAGGGGGAGTACCTCGACACCGACGAGAACCTGGCCCGGGACGGCCGGGTGATGGAGGTCCTCTCCGAACACCTCTGCCAGGGCTGGCTGGAGGGATATCTGCTGACCGGCCGGCACGGCCTCTTCTCCAGCTACGAGGCGTTCGCCCATATCGTCGACTCGATGGTCAACCAGCACATCAAATGGCTCAGGACCGCCCGCAGGCTGCCGTGGCGGCGCCCGATCGCCTCGCTCAACTACCTGCTCACCTCCCATGTATGGCGCCAGGACCACAACGGCTTCTCGCACCAGGACCCCGGTTTCGTGGACCATGTGCTGAACAAGAGCCCCGAGGTCGTCCGCGTCTACCTCCCGCCGGACGCCAACACCCTGCTCGCCACCGCCGACCACGCCCTGCGCAGCCGCGACCTCGTCAACGTCATCGTCGCCGGGAAGCAGCCGTCCTTCGACTGGCTCACCCTCGACGAGGCCCGCGCGCACTGCGCCCGTGGCGCCGGAGTGTGGCAGTGGGCCGGTACCGAGGAGGCCGTGGACGGCGACGACGGACCCGATGTCGTCCTCGCGTGCGCCGGTGACGTACCGACCCTGGAGGTACTGGCCGCCGCCGAACTGCTGCGGCACCATCTGCCCGAGCTGGCGGTACGCGTGGTCAACGTCGTGGACATGGCACGGCTGATGCCCCACGGGGAACATCCGCACGGGATGACCGACTTCGAGTACGACGCTCTCTTCACCCCGGACAAGCCGGTCGTCTTCGCCTACCACGGCTATCCCTGGCTGATCCACCGGCTGATCTACCGCCGCGCCGGGCACGCGCAGACCCATGTCCGGGGCTACAAGGAGGAGGGCACCACCACCACGCCCTTCGACATGGTCGTCCGCAACGACCTGGACCGCTACCGGCTGGTCATGGACGTCATCGACCGGGTACCGGGGCTCGGGGTCAGGGCGGTCGCCCTGCGGCAGGCGATGGCCGATGTCCGCACCCGCCATCACGCCTGGATCCGTGAGCACGGTACGGACCTGCCGGAGGTCGCCGACTGGACCTGGACCGGCTGACCCGCGCGATCCTGTCGGTACGGTACCGGGGCCCGCGCGGCTCCCCGCGGCCCGGCCTGTCAGGAACGGAGCGGCGCCATTCTTGGCTCCCGACTTCTTAACTTCTGGCGATGTCAAAGAAACCTGACATCGCCAGAAGTAGAACAGCCCGGACGCGGAGTCATGGCGCGTCTCCGTTCCCGCCGGCCGGGAACGACCGCCGCTCAGCCGACGGGCTCGGGCGTGCTGCTCCCGGAAACCCCCGAGTCGGCCGCCGCGAGGAACTGCGTCGTCGCCAGCTCCGCGTACAGCGCGTCCTGGGCGACGAGTTCCCCGTGCGTGCCCACCGCGCGGACCCGGCCCGCGTCCATGACCACGATCCGGTCCGCGAGGGTCACCGTCGACAACCGGTGCGCGACGACCAGGACCGTCGTCGTCCGGGCGACCTCCGCCACGGTGTCCCGCAGCGCCGCCTCGTTGACCGCGTCCAGCTGACTCGTCGCCTCGTCCAGCATCAGCAGCCGGGGGCGGCGCAGCAGGGCGCGGGCGATCGCCACCCGCTGCCGCTCCCCGCCCGACAGCTTGGTGCCCCGGTGCCCGACCAGGGTGTCCAGTCCGTCGGGCAGCCGCTCGACCAGTGGGCCGAGCCGGGTCGTGGTGACCACCTGGCGCACCTCGTCCTCACCGGCCGTCGGGTTGCCGAGCAGCAGATTGTCGCGGAGCGTCCCGGACAGCACGGGGGCGTCCTGCTCCACGTACCCGATGGACGCGCGGAGCCGGGCGAGGTCCCAGTCGCCGAGGTCCCGGCCGTCGACCTCGATCCGGCCCGCCGTCGGCTCGTAGAAGCGCTCGATCAGCGAGAACACCGTGGTCTTGCCCGCGCCCGACGGCCCCACGAACGCGGTCATGCCACGCGCGGGAACCTGGAACGTGACCCCGTGGTGGACGGGCGGCAGATCGTCCGCGTACCGGAAGTGGACCCCGTCGAACGCCAGTGACAGCGGCGGCTGGTCGGGGCCCGGGAGCGGCGCGGGCTCCCCGACGGGCTCGGCGGGCAGCCGGTGGGCCTCCTGGATACGCCGTACCGCCGCCGACCCGGTCTGGTACTGCATCACGGCGCCGACGACCTGCTGGATCGGGCCCATCAGATAGAAGACGTACAGCAGGAACGCCACCAGCGTGCCGATCCCGATGGACCCGGTGGCCACGCGCGCGCCACCGACACCCAGCACGGTGAGGAAGGCGATCTGGATCGCCAGCCCGGCGGTGTTCCCCGCGATGGCCTCCCACTTGGCGGCCCGGACGCTCTGCCGCCACGAGTCCTCGGCCGCCGCGTGCACCGCGCGCTCCTCCCGGAGCTCGGCGCCGGACGCCTTGACGGTCCGCAGCGAACCGAGCACACGCTCCAGCGCGGCGCCCATCAGCCCCACCGACTCCTGGGCCCGCTTGGTCGCCTTGCTGATCCGGGGCACGATCACCCCGAGCAGCGAGCCCGCCAGGACCATCACCCCGAGGGTGACGCCCATCAGCACCGGGTCCGTCCAGCCCATCATCGCGAGCGTCGCGACCAGGGTCAGACCGCCCGTACAGATCCCGACGAGCGCCTCGGTGGTGACCTCGCGCAACAGTGTCGTGTCGGAGGTGACCCGGGCCATCAGGTCACCCGGCTCGCTGCGGTCCATCGCCGTGATGCGCAGCCGCAGCAGATACGAGGTGAGCCGGCGGCGGGCGCCGAGCACCACCGACTCGGCGGTCCGCCGCAGGAGGTATCCGCCGAGCGCGCCGATCACGGCGTTCATCAGGACCAGCAGCGACATCAGGATCAGGGGTCCGGCGATGCCCTTGTCGTCCGCCAGATTCTCGATCAGGGCCTTCGCGACCAGGGGCAGCGCCAGCCCGGTGGCCCCGGTGAGCAGGCCCAGCAGCGCGCCGGCGAGCAGCGCCCAGCGGTGCGGCCGGGCGTAGTCGAGCAGCAGCCGCCACGGGGGCACTCCGGCGTCCCCGTCGGCCGTGGCCTGCGGGGGAGGCGGTGCGGCGGTCGGTATGCCGTCGTGCGATGAGGTGTCCACGGGTCCCCCCGGAGCTGAGATCGGTCGTCCGTCCGTCGCCCCGGGGGACCCGGGACGGCGATCAGCCCGCCGCGAACGCGACCGTGCCGTCCGGCAGGACGGCCTCGACCCAGGCCCCGTGTTCCACGGTGCGGCTCACGGTGCAGTACTTCTCATGGGTCAGCCGGACGCCGCGCTCGAAGACCTCGGCGGCCCGGTCGTCGCCCTCGGGCAGATCGATCTCATACGTTACGCGGAGCACCCCGACCCGGCCCTCATCCTCAGGTCGGGACCTGGACTCCACCCGGATGACCAGTCCGTCGTGCGGGACCGACCGCGCGGTGCGGTCCATCACGAGTCCGCCGCAGCCGCCGAGGGCGGCGAGCAGCAGTTCCACGGGGGTGAACGAGGGCTGGACACCGGGATCGTCGGCGGCGCCGATCCGGACCTCGGCTCCCCTGTCGTTACGGGCGGTCCAGTCCCGGTGGCCGTTGCGGACGGTCTCGACGCGGTAGTCGGCCATGGTCGTCGCTCCTCGCTCGGTCGGCGGCGCGGTGTCGTCGCGCCGCGGCGTCGTCATGTCGTCGCAGCATCGCACCGTACCGGTGGGTCGGGCGGGAACCGCGGCGCGCCGGGGTTCCCGCTCGTGGGGCAGCTGTTCTGGTACGGGTTGTCCATGGGCGCGTGACTCCCCGCATCTGGTTCCCCGCGCCCCCGGGGGCGAGCGTATGGGTGTGGTCGGTCTTGTGCGGGTAACGGTTGGTGGGCCGAATCGGGGACAACGCGGGCATTGCGCTTAGCGGGCGGAATATCGGGTGATATGGGCTGACGTGGCTTCAGGGCTTCGTCGGGCACCAGCCAGCGTGACCGGTCCTGCGGTCGGAGAGGACGGGCTCATGCCCTGGATGGACAGCCGGAGGGTCCGTATACGCGACACGCTGGTGGTGGCGGGTGCCGCCCTGCTGCCGGTGCTCGTCGGGACGTCCACCGCGACGGCCGCCGACGGCGCGAGCGCCGCCGTGACGCCGTCCGTGGTGGCCCCGGGCGGGTCCTTCACCCTGATCGTCGACTGCTCGGCGGTCGACGATCCCGCCCCGAGGACCGGCAACAGCGAGGGCCTGGCGGCTCCGCTGACGCTCACCCCGGCCGGAGGCGGTCGCTTCCAGGCGGCCGGACGGCTCTCCCGGGACCTCGCCGGGGCGACCGCCGTGGGCGTCGACGGTGACTGCGGAGGCCCGGACAGCCGCTGGATCGCCAGCATGCTCGTCAGCACCACCGCGACCACCGGGACGGCATCCCCCACCCCGTCACCGGTCCCGTCCGCCGGTGCCACCGCCGGAGCCACGGCGACGGTGACCCGGGCTCCGGGTACGAGCCGGAGCACGGCGCCCCCGGCGAGCGGCGGCGCGACCGTCGGCGGGGTGCGCGGTGGGCTCGGCGGCACCTTCGGCGGTCACCCGACCCCCTCCGAGGTCACCGTCGGCGTGGGCCTCCTGGTCGCCGGGGTGGTGGGCGCCGGCCTGGTGATACGGCGTCGGACACGGGCGGGCCGCCACTGAGGACGGCTCCCCGCACGCACCCGGCCCGGACGGCGGCCCCACAGGAAGGGCCACCGTCCGGGCCGCGCCACGCACCGGCAGGGCCGGTCGGACCGGCCGGGGACTCACAACCGCAGCTCGCGGCCCCGCCACCGCGACCGCAGCCACCGGTCATGACTGGCGACCACCACAGTCCCGGGACCGCTGCCCAGCGCCTCCTCCAGCTCGTCGCAGAGCAGCGGCGACAGATGGTTGGTGGGCTCGTCGAGCAGCAGCAACCCCGGAGGGTCCGCCACCAGCAGCGCCAGGGCGAGCCGACGGCGCTGGCCCACCGACAGCTCCCCGACCCGCTGCTCCAGCTCGCGGGCGCCGAGCAGACCGAGCGACTCCAGCGGCACGGAATCGGCGCGCGCCGCACCGAGGACCCGTGCGTAGATGTCCCGCGCCGTACGGTCCGGCCGGTCGAACACTGTGTCCTGGGCCAGCAGCCCGACCGTCAGACCGGGCCGCCGCAGCACCTCACCGGAGTGGGCCGGACGCCCGGCCAGCACGTGGAGCAGCGTGGACTTCCCCGCTCCGTTGGGCCCCGTGACAAGCAGCCGGTCGCCCGTCGTCACATCGAGCCGGTCGAGTGCGAGCCGACCGGCCACCCGGACGTCCCGCAGGGCCAGCAGGATCCCGTCGGCGGGCGGGGCCGCGAGCGCGGGGGCGTGGAACCGCAGGGGCCGCGGCGGCTCGGGGACCTGCTCGCGCTCCAGCCGGTCGAGCCTGCGGGCGGCGTCGCGCACCCGCCGCGACACCTGCTTCTCCACCCGGCCCCCGGTGCGGCCGAACCCCATCTTCTCGTTGTCGCGCCGCCAGCCACCGGCCGCGACCCGGTGGGCCGTCACGGTGACCGCCCGGCCGAGTTCGCCGAGTTCCTGCTGCTCCTGGGCGTGGCGGCGCTCCCAGAGCTCCCGTTCCGCGCGTTTGTGCGCCTGGTAGGCGGTGTACCCGCCGCCGTAGCGGACCGGGCCGTCCACGGCCGGGTCGAGGTCGATCAGATCGGTGCAGACCGCGTCGAGGAACGTTCGGTCGTGGCTCGCCACCACGACCACCCCGGGCAGTTCGCGCAACCGCTCCTCCAGGAAGGCCGCGGCATCGTCGTCGAGATGGTTGGTGGGTTCGTCGAGCAGCAGCGCGGCGGGCCGTCGCACCAGCAGCGCGGCCAGCGCCAGCCGGGTGCGTTCACCGCCGGACAGGGAGCCGAGCACCCGCTCGTGCGCCGTCCGGCCGAGACCGAGGCCCGCGAGGACGATCCCCGCCCGCCGGTCGGCGTCCCAGACGTCATGGTCCCGGGCGTGGTCGAGCCGCTCGCCGTACTCCGTCAGGAGGCCGGTGTGACCGGGGGAGTCCGGTGCGGCGGCGTCGAGTGCCCGGGCGAGCCTGTCGAGTTCCGCGAGGTCCGCACGGGCTTCACGCAGGGCGTTGTCGAGCACGTCGGAGACGGTCGATGTGGCGGCGTAGGGCATCTCCTGGTGCAGATACCCGAGGTCCGGCGGGCGGTGGACGGTGCCGGAGTCCGGCTGGTCCGCTCCGGCGAGGAGCCGCAGCAGGGTGGACTTACCGGCGCCGTTCTCACCGATCAGCCCGATCCGGCTGCCCGGGGCCGCGGTGAGGGAGACACCGTCGAGCACCCGCCGGGTACCGAGCGTGCGGACGAGGTCGTGGGCGAGCAGGGGGGAGGGAGACATGGGGACACCACCGAGGGGGAGGGGAGAGGAGGACGGGGGAACGGCGTGGGCCCTACCGGCTCTACCGGCCCGTCCCGCTGTCGTGCGGACCGGTCACCGCCGGGGGCTCGCCCTCCGTCAGTCGGCCGTCGCTGAGCCGCAGCCGTCGGTCCACCCCGATCTCCGTGAGGAACCGTTCGTCGTGGCTGACCACCACGAAGGCCCCCTGGAAGGCGGTGAGGGCGCTCTCCAGCTGCCCGACGCTCGCCAGGTCGAGATTGTTGGTCGGCTCGTCCAGCAGCAGGAGCTGCGGGGCCGGTTCGGCGTACAGGACGCAGGCCAGGGTGGCCCGCAGCCGCTCGCCCCCGGAGAGGACCCCGGCGGGCAGCTGGACGCGGGAGCCCCGGAACAGGAAGCGGGCCAGCAGGTTCATCCGCTCCGCCTGCGGCATCGCGGGCGCGGAGTCGGCCAGGTTCTCCGCCACCGTACGGTCCGGATCGAGCAGGTCCAGTCGCTGGGACAGATACGCGACCCGGCCCACGGCGGGCTTCGCCGGACCGGCCTCCGGCGTCAGATCACCGCTGATCACCCGCAGCAGCGTGGACTTCCCCGCGCCGTTGGGGCCGGTCAGGGCGATCCGTTCGGGGCCCCGGATCGTGAGGTCGACGCCTTCTCCGGCGAAGACCGCGCGATCGCCGTGCCGGACCTGCATCCGCTCGCCGAGGAAGACGGTCCGTCCGGCCGGGACAGCGGTCCCCGGCAGTTCCAGCGCGATGCGCTGCTCGTCGCGCAGGGCGCGGCCCGCCTGGTCGAGCCGGGTCCTGGCCTCGTCGACCCGTGCGGTGTGCGTCTGCCGTGACTTCCCGGCGGACTCCTGCGCGCCGCGCTTCATGTTCCCCGCGAAGATCCGCGGCAGGCCCGCGTCGCCGAGGTTGCGCGCGGCGTTGCCCGCCCGCCGTTCGGCCCGCTCGCGTGCCTGCTGCATCTCCCGCTTCTGCCGCTTGACCTCCTGCTCCGCGTGGCGGACGTTCTTCTCCGCGACCTCCTGTTCCGCGCGCACCGCTTCCTCGTACGAGGTGAAGCCGCCGCCGTGGAAGCGGAGCGCGCCCCGGTCGAGTTCGGCGATACGGTCCATCCGGTCGAGCAGCGTCCGGTCGTGACTGACCACCAGCAGACAGCCGGGCCAGTCGTCCAGCACGTCCTGGAGCTTGCGGCGCGCGTCCAGGTCGAGGTTGTTGGTGGGCTCGTCCAGGAGCAGTACCGCGGGCCGCTTGAGCAGCTGTGCCGCCAGGCCGAGGGAAACGATCCGGCCGCCGCTCAGGGTGTGCAGGGGCCGGTCGAACGACAGGTCACCGAGGCCGAGCCGGTCGAGCTGGGCCCGGGTGCGTTCCTCGATGTCCCAGTCGTCGCCGATCGTGGCGAAGTGCTCCTCGCCGGTGTCCCCGGACTCGATGGCGTCCAGCGCGCGGACGACCGGGGCGATCCCCAGGACCTCCGCGACGTCGAGGCCGCCGTCCAGGGCGAGGGTCTGCGGCAGATAGCCCGGCTCGCCCTGGACGGTCACGGAACCACGACTCGGCCGGTACTCACCGGCGATCAGCTTGAGCAGGGTGCTCTTGCCCGCTCCGTTCGGTGCGACCAGGCCCGTCCGGCCGCCGCCGACGGTGAAGGACAGGTCCTGGAAGACCGGGTCGTCGTCGGGCCAGGAGAAGGAGAGATTCGAGCAGACGATGAATGCGTCGGACATACGGGAGACCTCGCGCGTGGGGCGGGCACACGGAAGGGTGCCCGCCGGAGACGGTCGATTGACGGAACGACGAAACAGCCCCGGCGGCGCTTCCCGCGCTCAAAGCCGTGGCCGTGCATGTCCGGTATCACCCGGAGATGTCGTCGTCACCCGCCATGTCTGCTCCCTGGTCGCGGATCGCTCGTGCGCGGTCGTCAGCATCGTAGCGGGGCGGACGGCCGACACGGGAATGGTTTTCGCGGCTCACCGCCGGCCTGTCGGCGTACGGCCCCCGGTCGGCTCACCGCCCGAGCCGGTTCGCCGTCCCGGTCGCCTCGCCGCCCCCGGCCGCTGTACCGGGGGCGCGCCGATGGGGGCGCCCGTACGCGGTCGTCGGCTCAGCCGACCGGGTCGCCGGGCGACACCGGATGGGCCTCCAACTCCGTGGCGGCCAGCAGCTCGGCGATCAGCTCGGGAGAGCCGCCGATGTACGTGCTCACCAGATCCACGTCCCCGCCCAGGCACCAGGCACGGTCCTGCGGCCACCACAGGTCGGGCAGCTCCACGAACTCGTCGAGGGAGGCCGGTGAGAGGGCCTCGGTGAGCGACCCGGAGAGCAGGATCTCGTCCCGGCCCGGGGTCGCGAACGTGGGGAAGTGGTCGAAGTCCAGGTGCCCGTAGCCGTGCCACAGGCCGAACCAGCAGTGCTCGGGGGTCCGGGTGTGCCGGGCGAGGACGGGGATCAGTGCCCGGGCCACATCGGGCGGGGTCGGGCCTTCCACCGGGTGCTCGTCCCAGACGTCGGCCAGGCCGTACTCCGAGTCGTTCTGGTAGAAGGCGTCCACGCCGATCAGCTCATGCCATCTGCTGAGCGGCGCCGCCTCCCGGTCGTGGGCGGCGGCCACGGTCGACCAGCGCACCGGCCGTTCGTCCAGGGAAGCCGGATGCAGCACACGCGCGTAGGCGGCGAACCCGGGGGCGGCGACACCCGCCACCGTTCCGAAGTCCCCCTGCCCCGAGGTCTGTTCGGTGAGCCACCGGGCCGGGCTCAGATCGGCGGTCCGCACCCGCAGCTGTCCGTAGCGTTCCGAGGCGGGTTCCCGGTGCACCAGGGGATAGTCGTCCATCCGCACATTCTCCCCGGTCGGTGCGCTTCGGTGCGCTTCGGTGGGGGTGCGGGGGTGCGACCGGTCGGCGGGGGAGGGGTCAGGAGTCCGACGGCTGCCGCTGGTCGAGGCGGTCGGCGGCGGACAGCAGCAGTTCGGTGGTGTGCCGCACATGGGCGCACAGCGCCTCGGCGGACGCTTCCGGATCGCGGGCCAGGGCGGCGTCGAGCAGGGCGCGGTGCTCGCCCGCCAGATCCCGGCTCGGCTCGTCACCGAGCGGCCGCGACCAGCGGCGGTACAGCTCGGCCTCGTCGCGCAGCCCGAGTGCCATGTGCAGCAGCCGGCGGTTGGCGCAGCCGTTCAGCAGGGCCCGGTGGAAGTCGGCGTGGGCCGCGGACCAGCAGTCGTCGACACGGTCGTGGTCGCCTTGGGCGGTGTAAGGGGTTCGTTCCAGGGTGTGATGGGCCGCGACCAGCTGGGACTCCCAGGCGAGGTCGCCCTCGGTCACGGAGCGTCGCAGGACGAGCGTCTCCAGCTCGATACGTGCCTCGGTCAGCTCGGTGAGGTCCTCCCGGGAGAGCGGGGTCACCAGGAAGCCCTGATGGGGCTCGGACCGTACGAGACCCTGCTCGGCCAGCCGGACGAGGGCCTCCCGGAGCACGCTGACGCTCACGTCGTAGCGGGCGCTGAGTACGGGGAACTTCAGCCGGTGACCGGGCAGCAGCCGACCGCTCAGGATGTCGGCGCGCAACTGCCCCCGTACGTCGTCGCTCAGCGTCTGTTTCCCGCCCTTGGTCGCCATGGGCGTCATTGTACACATCGATCGAATAGGTCCGAAACTTTCGAAAATGTATTGACTCATCGAATCTATCCGGCCTACAACGGTGCTGTATCCCCCGGTGACCGCACCGGGGACGACCGCTCCAGGAGCGTGCCATGCGTATTGCGAATGCGGCCGGACGGGCCGCGCTGCTCACCGCCGAGGGGTGGACGGATGTCGAGCGGGCCAGCGGCGGGCTGTTCCCGGCCGACCCCCAGGAGCTGTACGAGCGCTGGGAGGACTTCCGGCACTGGGCGGCCACCGCGCCGCCCGGCGGCGATGTGGTGCCGACCCCGGCCACCCTGGGCCCCCCGGTGCCGAGGCCGCGCCAGGTGCTCGCCATCGGGCTGAACTACCGCGACCACGCGACCGAGTCGGGATTCGCGGTCCCGGAACACCCGCCCGTGTTCACGAAGTTCGTCTCCTCGATCACCGGACCCTACGGCGACGTCACCCTCCCGGACGGGAGCGTGGACTGGGAGGTCGAACTCGTCGCGGTCATCGGCCGCCGCGCCTGGCAGGTGGGCCGGGAACACGCCTGGGCCCATGTCGCGGGCCTCACCGTCGGACAGGACATCTCCGAACGGGACAAGCAGCTGTCCGGCCCCGTCCCCCAGTTCAGCCTCGGCAAGTCCCACCCGGGCTTCGCCCCGCTCGGCCCGTACCTGGTCACCCCCGACGAGTTCGAGGACCCGGACGACCTCGGACTCGGCTGCGCCGTCGACGGCGAGGAACTCCAGAACGGCCGCACATCCAGCCTGGTCTTCTCCGTACCCGAACTGATCGCCCGGCTCTCCGCCGTACTGCCGCTGCTCCCCGGGGACGTGATCTTCACGGGCACCCCCGCCGGGGTGGGACTCGGCCGACGGCCGCAGCGCTTCCTGGCCGAGGGCGAGGAACTGGTCAGCTACGTCGAGGGCATCGGCGAGATGCGCCACCGGATGGTCCGGGACCGAGCCGCCGCACCGCCCCTTCGCACCCGCTCATGACCGGCCGGACGGGCGGCCCGGCGCTCACCGGCCGGGGCGTGGTCCACCGGATCATCACGGATCTGGCGGTCCTCGATGTCCGCCCCGACGGACTGACGCTGCGGGAACTCGCGCCGGGTGTCACCACCGATGACATCCGGGAGCGGGCACAGCCACCGCACCGCTCACCATGACGGTCTGACGCCACCCGCGCACCACCCGCACCGCTGGTAGGGCATGGCGCGGTGGGCGGCGCACGGCATGGCGAGGACCGGGCCGGGCCCTCGCGCGACCCGCCACCAGGTCGCCGGGTCAGCGCGTCCGGGGGTGCCCAGCACATCCGGAGCACCCTCGCAACTCGGGCGGGAATACCGCGAAAGTCCCCCGTGTTACATTCGTGCGCAAACAAAAGGATTCGCTTGGGAACTGCCCGGAGCGGCACATGGGCAGCGACATCACGGGGTGTCCCCGCAGCGCCGTCGGCCTGTGCCGGCGTGCGACGCCCGTTCCACCGGGACGGCGGAACAGCCCTCCCATCCCCGGATCGCGGCAGCCTTCAGTGCCGTACGGCGGCTGCCCTCTCTCGTCGGTCAACCCTCTGCGAGAGGACGACGATGTTCTCCTCCGGCGATGTGAACACCCCGGCCCGTTCCGCCTCCACCGTCCGCTGTCCCCGGCTCACGAGCCCGCGCGCCCTTCTGGCGCTTCCCTCGCAGGGGGAATGGGTGGGGGCCGCCCGCCGCTTCACCACGGATCTGCTCCGCTCCTGGAAGGTCGCCGACGAGGACCGGGAGTCCGCGGTGCTCATCGTGGACGAACTCACCGTCAACGCGGTCCAGCACGGCCACGCCGACACCACGCTGGTCATGGCGCTGGAGGACGGTGTGCTGCTGATCGCCGTGTCCGACACCGGCGCGTGCGTACCGCACCGGCCGCCCGAGGGGTTCGACCCCGACGAGCACGGGCGCGGCACCGGCATCGTGCGGTTCCTGGCGCAGGGGATGGATGTGTCGCTCGGCGAACACAGCTGCCGGGTCGATGTGGCGCTCAAGGTGACGGCCGGTGAACCGGACTCTCGGCGGTAGGCCGCTCCGGCCGATCCGGTGCCCGGTTCCGTACCCCTCCCGTGCCGGTTCGGTACCCGGACCCGTACCCGATCGCGTACCGGTCCCGTGGCTCGTTCCGTGCCGGTTCCTCGCGCGTTGGTGCCGGGGAATGCACCTCCGATCGAGCATTTGGCGAAAGTGCCTGAAACTTTCGAAACCTTATTGACTCGACGAACCGCTCCACCGCCTCAACTCCCTTGTCATCGGAGTGCCCGACGTCGCCGGAACGGCCCGCTACTACGCGGACTTCGGCCTGGCCCAGGACGACGCGGGATGGTTCACCACCCGCGACGCCGGTCGGCAGCTCAAGATCGTGCACGCTCCGACCCGCCGCCTCGTCGAGGTGAGCATGGGCGCCGACGACCCCGACGACCTCGACCGGATCGCCGGCCGCCTCGCCAGGCTGGACATCCCGTCCTGGCGCGAGGGCGCGGCCCTGGTGACCCGGGAGCCCGTCGCCGGATTCCGCGCCGTGATATCCGTGGCCGAACGCCTCCGGCAGCCCGAGGAGCCGCCGACGCCGTACAACGGCCCCGGCCGGCTGGACCGCGGCCCCGGCCGTGCCCCCGGGGTGCTGCGCGAACACCCCGTCCGACCCCGCAAACTCGGCCATGTCGTCGTCGGCTCGACCGACCACGGGACGACCCGCCGCTTCTTCACCGACGGGCTCGGCTTCAGGACCAGCGACGCCATCAAGGACCACGGCACCTTCATGCGCTGCTCCACCGACCACCACAACGTCCTGGTGCTCGCCGCCCCGGTGAACTTCCTGCACCACACGTCCTGGCAGGTCGAGGACGTGGACGAGGTCGGCCGGGGCGCCTTCACCATGCTGGAGGGCCACCCGGAGCGCCATGTCTGGGGGCTCGGCCGCCATCACGCGGGCTCGAACTTCTTCTGGTACCTCAAGGACCCGGCGGGCAACTTCTCCGAGTACTACTCCGACATGGACAGCATCGTGGACGACCAGCTGTGGACCCCTCAGACGCTGGAGGGCGCCAAGGGCCTCTTCAGCTGGGGACCGCCGCCGCCCCCGTCCTTCCTGCGTCCCGATGATCTCGCGGCGCTGATGACCGGCTCCCACCAGAACTCATGACCACGCCGTCAGCCGTGCTCGCCCACGTCGCCATCGTCCCGCGCGCGGTGGGCCACCGGCTGACCTACGACGACGTCTACGGCGACCGGAGCCGGCTGCGGGAGGCCGAGGACGGCGGCACTCTGCTCGTACGCCCCGACCGGCACATCGCCTGGCGCGCCCAGGACATGGCCGCCGACCCGGTACGCACCCTGCGTCAGGTCATGCGGCAGCTGCTCGACCTGCGCCGAGCGCCCCTCCTCACGATGCGTCCCCAAGGAGAACCACCATGGAAATCGGCCTTCTCGTACTGCGTCTGCTGCTCGGCGGGCTTCTGTTCGGGCACGCCGCGCAGAAGCTCTTCGGGTGGTTCCGGGGGCACGGCCCGGACGGCACCGGCACGGTCTTCGAGACCTGGGGCTTCCGGCCCGGGAAGCCGCTGGTCGTCCTGGCCGCGCTGTGCGAACTGATCGCCGCCGCGTCGATGGTGACCGGGCTGCTGATCCCGCTGGGCGCGGCGATCGCCCTGGGCACGATGCTCGTCGCGGGCTCCGTCAACGTCTCCAAGGGGCTCTGGGCCCAGAGCGGCGGCTACGAACTCCCCCTTGTGTACGGCGGTCTGGCCGTGGGGCTCGGATTCACCGGACCGGGGGAGTGGTCGCTGGACCACGCCTTCGGACTCACGGAGCTGTCCGGCGCGGGCTGGGGCGGCGCGGCCGTGGCCCTCGGACTGCTCACCGGACTGGTCGCCGTCGCGCGGGCGGCACGTGAACGCCGCCGCCGGACCGCGTAGCGCCCATGACGCCCCACCCTTCCCCCCCCGCAACTAGAAAGGCACCCCACATGGTCGGAGCAGGCAGTCACGTCGTGGTCGTCGGCGGTACCAAGGGACTGGGATACGAGGTGGCCCGCGCGTGTGTGGCGCGCGGCGCGCGGGTCACCCTCACCGGTCGTGACCTGGCCACCGCGCAGGCTCGTGCGAAGGAACTCGGCGATCTCGCGGGCGGCGCCGTCTGTGAGCTGACCGACTGGAACTCCATCAGGGAACTGTTCGCCGGTATGGACACCGTCGACCACATCGTCCTCACCGCCCTGGACCGCGATTTCAACACCATCGCGGACTTCCGGCCGGACGACTGTGCCCGGACGACCCTGATGAAGACGGTCGGGTACGCCACCGCCGTCCATGAGGCGCTGCCGAAGTTCACCGCGGACGCGTCCGTCGTGATGTTCAGCGGACTGTCCATGTGGCGTCCGGTGCCGGGCTCCACCACGATCTCCATGGCGAACGCGGGCATCATCGGCCTCGTCAACTCCCTCGCGGTGGAGGTGCCCCCGGTCCGGGTGAACGCGATCACCCCGGGAGTCGTCGCCGGGACCGCGGCCGTGGACGACGCGGACGACGTCCGCGCCGACTGGTTCGAGGCGATGCGTCAGCGCACCCCCGCCAAGCGGCTGCCGACCGCCGACGACATCGTCGCCTCGACGCTGTTCCTCCTCGAATGCCCGGGCGTCAACGGCGCGAACCTCGTCGTCGACGCGGGGATGCACCTCGCCTGACCGCCGCCGGAAGGACGACCCGCTCTGACCGGCGCGCTGTCCCTGGCCCGCCGCGGTCCGGGACTCCTGTGCGGCCGCTGCCCGCCGCACAGGACGAACGGCCCCGCCCCGCACGATCTGCGGGGGCGGGGCCGTCCGTGGTGAGGATGCCTCTTCGGGGCGGCCCCGCTCAGTCCTTCCCGGTGAGGCCGAAGGTCTCGGAGAAGCGGCCGACCATCAGATCGGCGCCCTTGTACTCGGAGGTCGTCCCGGGGCCGAGCAACTGTCCGCCGGGCAGCTCCGTCGCGCCGCCGTGCGGGCCGAGCGGCAGCAGGAGGGCGGCGGGCCCGGGCTCGTAGCGGCCCAGCTCCGTCCCGCCCCCGATCAGGGAGGTGATGTTCTCCGCGATCACCTCGGCGTGCCGCATCGCGGCCCCGGCGCGCTTGGGCTCGGCCACGTCGGTGATGTCACCGAGCGCGAAGACCGTGCTCTGGCCCTTCACCTGGAGGGTGGGGCCCACCGCCACCTGCCCGCCGCTCAGCCGGGCACCGGCGAGCGCCCCGGTGAGATAACCGGTGGCCGGGGTGACCCCATGGGTGCGGAACCACAGCCCGGCGCTCACCTCGGTGCCCGCCCGGGTGGTGACGGTGAACGCGCCCGCCGTACCGACCTCCGTCGGCGGGTCCTGGGCCAGCGAGTCACCGAGCAGCAGCTCGACGCCGAGGCCGTCCAGCTGACGCAGGATCTCCGCGCGGAACGGCTCCGAGTAGCCGCTCAGGATGCCCGGCGACGGATCGATGAGGACGACCTGCTTCCGCGGCCACCGCGCCTTGATCTCCCCCGCGAACTCCAGTCCCACCGGGCCCGCCCCGAGGAGCAGCACCCGGTCCGCCTCCGTGAGCTGCTCGCGGGTGGCGCCGAACTTCGCCAGGGAGGCGGCGGAGTCGTCCAGGTCGCTCTTGGCGGGGAAAGGGTAGCCGGAGCCGGTGGCCAGGACGAGGTAGTCGGTGTCCAGCGTCGCGCCCGAGGCGAGGGTCACCGTTCCCGGCTCGACCTGGACGGCTCGGTCGCGCAGCACACGGCCCCTGCTGAGCAGCTTGTCGTACGGCAGGAAGATCCGCGGCGCGAAGTCGGCGTCGACCGCGGCCCGCAGGGCGCCGACGTTGTGCAGGAAGGCGTCCTTGGGTTCCACGAGCGTCACTTCGGCGACGTCGTCGAGTGCCTTGGCCGCGGCGCTGCCGCCGTATCCGCCACCGATGATCACGACTCTGGGGGGCATGGTGTCTCCAGTACAGATATGAGGGATGCCGGTCGGGGGTCCGCCGGGCCGCCGTGCGGGGGCACGTGCGCTCAGGGTCAGGGGGCCTGTCCTACGGCATCCGGAAAACTGTACGGACGTTGATTTTTATTCCGGAGGTGCTGCCATCGGTCGCACCCGGGGCCGCACGGGGCCGCTCGGTGCCGCACGGGGCCGCACCGGGACCGGAAGGGGTCCGACGGGGCCCAGGGGAATGCCCGCGTCCCCGGGCCCGCGGTACGCGGAATCCGGGGACGCCGGTGACCGGGCGGGTGCCGTCGGGCCGGGCACGGGTGAGGCGGTCGGGTGTGCGCCAGACGGTCGGTCCGGCATGCGCGGGTCAGCCGCAGGTCAGACGGGGGTCAGCCGCAGGTCAGCCGCAGGTCAGGCGTGGGTCAGGCGCGGCGGCGCCACAGGAAGTACCCCGCGCCGCCCAGCGCACCCGCGATCAGCGCGCCGCCGAGCACGAGCTGGACCGGGCCCGGTTCGCCGAGGTCCCCGCCGCTCCCGGCCCGGACCCCCTTCCGCTCCGGCTGCTCCTCACGGTGCCCGCCCGGCGGCTGCGGTTCGTGCCCCTCGGGATGGACCCGCTCGGGCTCGTGCGCCGGTTCGCGCTCCTGCGGATGTTCCCGTTCCGGCGGGTGCTCCACCGGCTCGTGCTCCCCGGGGCGCAGCCGCTCCGTCCCGTCGTCCTCCCGCTCCCGGTCCTCGGCCACGGGGCCGTCCCCGGCCTCCGCGACGGTGACCTTGACGCGTTTCGCCTGGCCGTCGCAGGTGAAGGTCACCTCGTGCGCGGCACCGGGCAGCGCGTCCGGGAAGACCTCGGCCGGTGCCGAACGCCCCTCGTCCAGCTCCACCGCGTCGAAGATCCCCGAGTCCACGGCCACCGCGGGCACCTGACACCCCTTGGAGGACAGGGTCACCGTCTCCCCCGGCCGGACCGTGCCGGGCGAGACCCCCACCTCCCAAGCCGGCGGCTGTTCCTGCGAGGGTGCGCCCTCCTCGGCCACGGCCGCCGGAACGCCGGCCGCTGCCAGGGCCACCGCCGCGCTCACGGCACCCGAGGCCCGTACGATCGCCCGCATCTCACCACTCCCGTCCTCCGCGTGCCCGGGGGCCGTCGCGGAGCAGTCGCTTGTCGCGCAGGTCCCTGCTGGCTTGGACGCTAGGAGCCGCGCGGGCCCGGCGCCGCCCGGCGGGGGCCATCCGGGCGGAGTACCGCGCCGGACGGAGGAATCCCGGTGGCGGCACGCCCCGGCCCGGGGTGCGGATTCCGGGGCGTGCGACCTGCGGGACGGGCTCGGACGGGCACGGGCCGCCCGCCGCGGGTGTTCGTGACGCGCGGTGCCCTGCGGCGGGTGTCCGATCCCGCTCAGGACCGAACACCCAGTCAGCCCCCGGCCGCCCCTGCGGCTCCCCGGCGAAACGGCACCGCAGCTGTCTCAGTGCGGATGCGTGCCGTGGGCGGTGGCGTGGCCGGCGACCGTGATCAGGGACACGGCGTAGCGCCGGGCGGTGTCGGTCCACCAGTGGCTCACCCGTAGACCCGTGGCCGCGGCTTCGTCACGGACACCTTGCTCACGGAACTTGGCCGATACCCCCACGTACAGCGGCTCCCCGCGGTCGAAGGAGATGCTGCGGCCCAGCGCGGTGAGGCCGACGCGGTGTGCGTGCCGGGCCTCCAGGGTGTTCTCCACGCGCTCCAGGCGGGGGTTCCAGGTGGCGCGGTGACTGAAGTCGCCCGGGCGGAAGGTGGCGCCGAGTTCCCTGTTGAGCACGGTCAGACCGTTCTTGACGAAGGCCGCGGTCACCCCGGCGCGATCGTCGTACGCGGCCGTCATGGTGGCCACGTCCTTGACCAGGTCGGTGCCCAGGAGCAGCCCGTCGCCGGGGCGCATCCGAGCCCGGAGGGCGGCCAGGAACCTTCGCCGCTCCGGGGGACGGAGGTTCCCGAAGGTGGCGCCGAAGAAGGTCAGCAGGACGGGGGCGTCCTGTGGATCCAGGCCGAGCGGGTCGGTGAATTCACCGGCGTACGGCAGGATCCGCAAACCTGGATAGTCGGAGCCCAGGGCTCGCGCCGCGGTCCGCAGCGCGGCGCCGCTGACATCGACGGGCACGTACTGCTCCAGCGAGCCTGTGCTGAGGAGGGCATCGATGAGCAGGCGGGTCTTGCGGCCGGAACCGGCACCGAGGTCCACCAGGACCCGGGCACGTGTCAGCGCGGCGATCTCGGCGCCGCGCCGGCCGATGATCTCACGTTCGGCGTCGTCGATGTAGTACTCGGGCTGCCGGGTGATGTCCGTGTAGAGCGCGCTGCCACAGGCGTCGTAAAGCCATTTGGTGGCAAGGTGCTTGGGCCGGGCGGTCAGTCCGGACAGCAGCTCGTGGTGCTGGGTCGTCGTCGTTTCGGGGCGGGCCGGCGCACCGGTGGCCTGCGGCCTGTTCCCGCTGCGTGGGGCAACCGAGGACGCCATCAGTCGGTGCGCGCCGAGATCAGCCAGTGGTATCCGGAGTCGGAGGTGTCCGCCCTGGCGGGGACCGGTGGCATCCACACCGCCGGAGGATTACCGGGCCGGGGGTACGCCAGATCCTTGACCGTCCAGGCACCGGCCTCCCAGCCGCCGGCCTTGAGCTGTGCCACGGGATCCGGCCAGCTGCTCGCCCACAGGACCCCGAGTTCCTCAAGGCGTTCGAGGACCGGCGCGTAGTGCTCGGCGGTGAGCACGTCGGGGTGGATGTGGTCGCACCACAACCGGCTCCCGGGGGCCGACAGGTCCCGTACGGTACGCAGCAGCGTGCGGCAGACATCGGCTTCCAGGTAGGGCAGCAGCCCTTCGACCACCCACATCGTGCGGGCCCGTGGGTCGAATCCGGCGTCTTCGAGCGGGCCGTTCCAGTCCTTGCTCAGGTCTGCGGAGACCTCGGCGCGGCGGCAGGTCGGGCGTAAGGACCGCCCGGCCCGGGCCAGACGCTCGCTCCTCGCCTCCAGCAGCGCGGGCAGGTCGACCTCCATGTACAGCAGGTCCGCCGGCAGGTCGAGCCGGAAGACCCGTGACTCCAGGCCGGCGGCCAGCGAGACGACCTGACGTATGCCGTCGGCGGCGGCCGCCCGCACCACTTCGTCGCCCAGCCGGGCACGTACGGACACGACCGGGGGTGAGTATCCGAGCACGGACACCACCACGTCGTGCCACTGACGGCGTTCCGCCTCCGTGCACAGGGTGAGCGGATCCGCCAGGAACCGGTCCTCCCGCGCGTTCTCCAGCTCTCTGGCCGCCGCTGTCCACCCCGCGGTGGAATTGATGGTCTGCACAAGGCTCCTTCGGTACGTGCCGCGATGCGGTCCGGCGCCGATCGGCCAGGTCGAGGGGCCGCGGCGCACCGGTCGTCGATCAGGAACCAGCCTGCCGTGCGGGTTTCCGGCCGACCATCGTGGAACACCACGAGTTCGGTGCGGACCGCGGCCTTTCCGCGGGAGTACGCCGGTCGCTCCCGAGCAACCGGGTGGCCTCGTACGGTGGCACTCTCAGCCACTGACGCGTTCGCTTTGTTGTCGGCCGGTGTACCGGGGCGGCAAGCTTTTGATCATGAACAAGCTGCCTCCCCGTCTCTCTGTCATCACGCTCGGTGCGTGGAACATGCCGAGGCTGCGTGGGTTCTACCGCAGACTGGGATGGACGGAGCTGCCACCCGGAGCGGACGGCCCGTCCGGTTTCCTGCTCGGTGGGGTGTTGCTGGCGCTGCGCCCGATGGCCGAAGTGACGAGCGGCGCCCCTGGTGAACCAGGGGCGGTGCCGGGCTGGTCCGGCGTCACACTGACCTGTGCCGTGGACAGCTCCCGGCAGGTGGATGCCGTCTTCGCGGCCGCGGTGAACGTGGGCGCCGCCGCCGTGGCCGCTCCAGCGGATCGCCCCTCGGGGGGCCGGTCGGCCTGTATCGCCGACCCCGAGGGCAACCGCTGGGAGATCGCGTGGGGATCGCCGACGGAGGAGTCGGCCGGAGGCGGGACGGAACTCGGCTCGCCCGGCCGGGAGTTGCCGACCTGGTGCTCGCCGCTCGACCCGGCCGGGACGCACCGGGCCACCGCCGAACTGCTGCATCACCGAGGCGCACCGGACGAGGAGGTGGCCGCGCATCTGGTGGCGGCGGGAGGGAGCGGGCCCGGCTGGGCCACCGAGACGCTGCTGTCCGCCGCCCACACCGCCCGCCGCAAAGGGCGACCGGGACAGGCCGTGGACATCCTGCGCCGGGCGCTGGCGGAGCCGCTGCCGCCCGGTCGGCGCGGTGGCGCGCTGACCGAACTGGGCTGTCTGGAGGTGACGTTGGGTCCGGAGCACCGGGCCTCGGGCGTACGGCACCTCGCCGAATCGATACGGCTGGAAGAGCAGTCCGACGCGGGGGTCTTCAAGGCGGCGAACGCGCTGGGCGCGACGCTCGCGGCCCGGGGCCAGACCTCGATCGCCTTGGATGTCATGGAGGAACTCTCGGAGCGGTTCACCGACCACCCGGAACTCGCCCGTGCCGTACAGGGCGCCGCGGCGCTGATCGCCTCGCACGACGGGCACAGCTGGCTGGAAACGGTGGGCCGACTGCGCGGGCTGGCCGCCCGCACCTCCCAGCGTCCGGCACCGGCCGTCAGCGCGCTGCTCGCCGAATTCGACTCCACCAGCGGACGGCTGTCCGCGGCGCAGGCCGCCGAGGTGGCCCGCGAGGTGACAGCGAAACCGCTGGAGCCGTTCTCCCGGACCTACGTGCTGGCCTCGGCCGCCACACTCGCCCAGTGGGCCGACGAACTCGCGCTCGCCGACCGCTTGGTGGCGAACGGCATCACCGGACACCCCGGCCCGTCGGCCGACCCCGGCTATCAGAGCCTGCTGAGTGTGCGTGCCGAGACCCTGGTGATGCGCGGCCGGTACCACGAACTGCTGGAGGCGTGCGGAGACTGGGGCATCCTGATCGAGCCGTCGACGCGCCGCGCCCCCGGCGGCCACCCCAACGCTCATCTGGTCGCGCAGGCCGTCATCGCGCTCACCGAGACGGGTCGCGCCACCGAGGCCCGTCGACTGGCCGATTCGGTCACCGCCGAGGCGTCCCGAGGATCCTGGGAGTGGAACGAACTCTTATACGCCCGAGGGCTGCTGAGTCTTGTCGAGGGCTCCCCGGCCGCCGCCCTCGAGGACCTGCTGGAGTGCGGGCGCCGGCAGAGCGAACGGCAGGTGATCAGCCCGATCGTCACTCCGTGGCGGTCCGCCGCCGCGGACTGCCAGCTGCTCCTCGGCCGAACCGGCCCAGCCATCACCCTCGCTTCCGAGGAACTGGAAGCGGCCCGGCACTGGGGCACCCCCCGTTGTATCGGGCGGGCCATGCGGGCGTTCGGCACAGCGACCGGCGGCCGGGCTGGTCTGGCCGCCGTCGAGCAGGCGGTGGGCCTCCTGCGTAACACCGCCACCACCCCTGAACTGCTCTCCGCGCTCGTCGCCCACGGACGGATGCTGACCGAGGCAGGCCGTCCCACCGCCGCCCGCCAGGTGCTGCGCGAGGCCGCCCAGCATGCCGAGCGGATGTGTGCCGAGCGATCGCGCGGCGTGGTCGCCGACCTGCTCGCCGCCGCCGGAGCACGCCGGATCACCGCCCCTCGGACCGGTGCCCGGGCCCTCACCGCCGCCGAGCTGCGAGTCTGCGGGCTCGCCGCGCATGGCCACTCCAACCCCGAGATCGCGAGGTTGCTGCGGGTGGCGCTGCGCACCGTGGAGACCCATCTGACGAACAGCTTCCGCAAGCTGGGCGTGCGCAGACGCACGGAACTGGCCGGGCGACTCGCCGCGGAGCCGCCTGCGGCGGACAGGTGAGTGAGCAACGCGTGACCCCCGCACCGCGGGGGTGCGGGGAGGGCCCGGTAAGCCGCACCTCGGTCCGCGGCGGGCTCGTCTTCATGGTCGCGGTGTGTCCGGGTCGGCCGGGCGAGCCGGCTTTCTCCCATGAAACAGGTGCGGGACCTGTGCGCTCGGCGCTACTGAGTGCGGTCGCGCCGTGACCGTGGGGGCTTCTCGTCGCGATAGTCGGACATCGGAGGACTGGTGGCCCTGGGAACGGGTATTCCAGTCATATGACCCCAAACACTGTCTTTATGGCAGCCCCCGACGGAGCCCTCATCCTGATCCCCCTGCTGGTCGGGGCGGTCATCGTCGGGGCCCTGATCTGGATAGTCTGGCTCGGCATCGGGGTACGCAGCAGGGAACCAGGCCCCCCGAGCGCCGACGAACAGCCGCACCTTCCCGAGGGCGGCGCCGTCCATGAGGTCAGCGAGCGCCGCGAGCCGGACGAGCTCCCGCTCGACAAACAGGGCGGCCTCAACCCGTACCAGCTCCACGGCAACCTCCCCAACAAACGCAGCGAGGACCAGCGCCGAAGGCGCTGGACCCCAGGTCACAGCGGCTCCTTCGGAGGCGGAGGCGGCGGAGCCCACTGACTCCGGAGCGGAACCGGTGCGCAACCATCCGGCTTGCGCACCGGTCAAGCGAGCCCACCGGCCACCCACGCACCCATGTAAGTACCCGCACACAACAGGTACGCCCACAGGGAGCAACCCAGGGGCGCGGGGAACTGCGCCCCACGGACAACCCGCACTGCCCCAGCAACGCCAAGGGGCAGAACCCCACGGACAACCCGCACAGCCGGGCGACGCCAGAGGGCGGAACGCGCAAGCGCAACCCGCACAGCCCCAGCAACGCCAGGGCGGAACACCTACAGGCAACCGGCACTGCCGAGCAACGCCAGGAGCCGGAAACCTCAGCCCGCCTTCCGGGAACCCCGCCGCCCCCGGCCCCCGCGCCGGTCCCGCCCGCCCCGCGGCCGGGACCGGTCGGACGCCGCACGGGACGCACGGGACCCGTCGGCTTCCGACCAGTGGGCGGGCCGTGTGAACCCGTCCGGCAGGACGGTCGCGGAGTCGCCCCGCGCCCCGTCGAGCTGCGCCTGGGTGAGGAACAGACACCCGGTCAGGTCCGCCCCGCTCAGATCCGCGTCCCGCAGATCCGCACCGATCACATCGGCGCGGCGCAGATCCGCACCCGACAGGTCCGCCGCGACCAGCAGCGCGCCGCGCAGGCTCGCCCCGCCCAGTGCCGCGCCCCGCAGCCGGGCCCCGAACAGGTCGGCGCCCCGCAGTTCGCGGCCCCGGCTCCCGGCCCGGACCAGCTCGCTCGCGCGCAGCAGCAGATCACTCACCGTCCGCCGCAGCGGCGGCACGTCCAGTCCGGTCAGGGTGTCCGCGTCGGCGCGGGTCAGCGCGGAGAGCTCACCGGCCGCGACCCGCAGTTCGGCGTGGACGGGTGCCGCCTCCGGCCGGGCCAGGGCGTCACCGAGGTACCGCAGCAGTTCGTGCAGCTGCCGCATCACCGGGAACACCGCGAACATCGGCCCCGCGATACCGGGGTCGCCCCGCCAGTCCCGTCCGCCGAACGTCACCTGGGACACCTGCTGTCCGGCGCCGAAGCAGTCGAAGACCGTGCAGCCCGTGAAACCGCGGTCGCGCAGCCGGTCATGGATGCCGCACCGGGAGTCCGGCCGCAGATTGCCGCAGGGGGTTCCCGCCGGCTTGTCCACCGCGAAGTCCGCCGAGCGGGCGAAGGGCAGCGCCACACAGCACAGCCCGAAGCACCGGGAGCAGTCCGCCCGGACCTCGGGCGCCGCGTCGGCCCCGGCGCCGACCGCTGTGTCGGACACCGGCCCGGGGGAGCGGAGCACGGGCATCGGCAGAGCGACCGAGGGCCGGGCGCGGGCGTCCCGCGCCGCGGGCCCCCCGGCGGCAGCAGTGGGCCCCGCGACCGCAGCCGTGGGCCCCGCGACGGTGGGGGAGCCCGGACCGACAGCCGTCCGAGGACCCGGACCGGGACCGGGACCGGGGGACTGGCCGGCACCGGTCCCGGCACGTGGGTCCTGTGGGTCCTGTGGGTCCTCGGCCGGGACTGCATCCCGCTGGGGCGACACGAAACCCACTTTCCTGGGACCGGAAGGGAACAACCGCCGTCGGGGCGAGGACGGCCGGTCGGGCCCGCCTCATTGTCCCGCACGCGCCCCTCGTCCCCGAACGGGTTTCCGTGTTCGCGCCATGTTGACGACATGCCGGGGCACCCGAACGGCCCCCGCCACCCGGGGCCGCCCGAGGGCCCGCCGCGCGCCCCGGGCCTGGGGAAGGACCGGGTCCGCAGGTCGCGCGGGTGGCGCCCGCCCTGCGGACGGGTGTGAACGCTGGCAGTCTGGGACGCAGCCCCCCGGGTCCTGGCGGACCCGGCGGGGGGCGGACGGCCGTCAACCACGACGGGCCCGGTTCCGGCCGCTGTCGGCGGCGCCCTCCTGCGAGCGGGACACTGCCTGCGATGGACAAGGAAACCCCGGCGGCGAGCGCCGCACAGCCCCTCACCACCGACACCGTCTTCGGTGCCCCGTGCTGGGTGAGCCTCATGGCACGCGACCTGGGCGCCGCCCAGGACTTCTACGGTCATGTCCTCGGCTGGACCTTCCGCAAGGGCCGCCTGGGCGACGAGTTCTCCGTCGCGCTCTCGGACGGGGTGCCCGTCGCCGGGATCGGCGCACTCGCGCGGACCCTGCGGATGGCGGTCGCCTGGACCCCCTACTTCGCGGTGGGTGACGCGGACGCCACCGCCGCCCGTATCCGCGAACGCAGCGGCACGGTCGCCGTGGGCCCGCTGGCGCTGGCCGGCGGGCGCGGGGTCCTCGCCGCCGACCGGGACGGCGCCGTGTTCGGGATCTGGGAGGGACAGCTGTACTCGGGCTGGGACGTCTGGCACAAGGACGCCCCCGCCTGGCTGCGGCTGCGCACCCGCAACGCGTTCGACGCGGCGATCTTCTACGGCGAGGTCCTCGAATGGGCCTCCGAGCGCCCCGGCTGCTGCGAGGTCGACTACGAGGACGACGAGGTGGTGCTGCGCAGCGGCGGTCATGTCGTCGCCCGCCTCAGCTCCGGAGCGGTGGAAGCGGCCGTCGACCCCACCATCCGCCCCCACTGGCAGGTGTACTTCCCGGTGCCGGATGTCGAGCACGGCGCCCGGGCGGCCGTCGGGCACGGCGGCGCCGAGGTCTCCCGGGAGACGACCCCGTACGGCCCCGAGGTGACCCTGCGCGACCCCGACGGCGGACTGTTCACCCTCACCTCCGACGTCCCGCGCCGCTGAGCCGCCCGAGGGGGCGTCCGGCGACCGCACTCACCCGTCCGGCTTCGCCCCAGGGGTCCGGCCCCCCATGACGGGGCGACGATGGGCGGATGGACAGCGGCTGGTGGTACCGCAACATCGTGGAACCGGGGAAGCTCCCGCTGCTGCTCGCGCTGGTGTCGTTCGTGGTCGCGTTCGCCGTCACCCGGGTCGTGACCCGGATGATCCGCGCCGGGAAGGGCCCCTTCCGCAACGTCACCCCGGGCGGGATGCACGTCCACCATGTGGTGCCCGGCATCATCCTGATGGTCGTCGGCGGATTCCTGCTGCTCGCCGGGGCCCGGCACGGCGTCGGCTCGGGAATCGCGGCCGTCCTGTTCGGGGCGGGCACGGGCCTGGTGCTGGACGAGTTCGCGCTGGTCCTCTACCTCAGCGATGTGTACTGGACCCAGGAGGGCACCAAGAGCGTCGAGGCCGTCATGATCACCGTGGCGCTCGCGCTGCTCCTGTTGTGCGGCTTCGCGCCGTTCGGGGTGGACGGACTCTCCGACGCCGATGTCCAGGGGCGCGCCAACGTCGTCGCGACCGTCGTGGGGAACCTGCTGATGTCCGTCCTGGCCCTGCTGAAGGGCAAGGCCAGGATCGCGGTCATCGGGGTGCTGGTCCCCTTCGTCGCCCTGGTCGGCGCCGTCCGGCTGGCCCGCCCCGCCTCCTGGTGGGCCCGGCGCCTGTACCGCGAACGGCCCCGGGCCCGCGCCCGCGCCTGGACGAGGGCCTACCACCACGACCGCCGCTGGAACGGGCTGCGCCGCAGGGTCAACTACTTCATCGGCGGACGCCCCACCCCCGTCCCGGCGCTCCCGCCGAAACAGGCCCCGTGACACCGGGGCGCCACAGGGCCGGGCCGCGCGCTCAGCCGGCCGGTACGGGCGGACGCCCCGTCGCCGGGACCTCCTCGCCGCGCGGCACCGGGCCCGGCGGGGTCCCGTCACCGAAGGGACGGCCGCCGAGCGCCTCGCGGCCGTGCGGGGTCAGCCACTGCGACAGATCCGGTCCCACCGGGACGATCCCGCTCGGGTTCACGCCCGTGTGGACCTGGTAGTAGTGCCGCTTGATGTGGTCGAAGTCGACCGTGTCACCGAACCCGGGCGTCTGGTAGAGATCACGGACGTAACCCCAGAGCACCGGGTTCTCGGTGATCTTCCACAGATTGCACTTGAAGTGGCCGTGGTAGACGGGGTCGAACCGCACCAGCGTGGTGAACAGCCGGATGTCCGCCTCGGTGAGGGTGTCGCCGACCAGGTACCGCTGCCCGACGAGCCGTTCGGTGACCTCGTCCAGCCGCCGGAACAGTCCCCGCACCGCCGTCTCGTACTCCTCCTGGCCGGTCGCGAAACCGGAGCGGTACACACCGTTGTTGACATCCCGGTAGATGCCCTCCATCACCGTGTCGATCTCGTCCCGGCGTGCCTCGGGATACAGGTCGGGCGCGCCCTCGCGGTGCAGCGCCGTCCACTCGGTGGCGAAGTCGAGGGTGATCTGCTGGAAGTCGTTCGTCACGAGCTTGCCGCTCGGTACGTCCACCACGGCCGGGACGCTGACCCCGCCGGGGTATCCGGTCTCCCGCGCGTCGTACGCCTCGCTCAGGTACTTGATGCCGAGCACCGGGTCCCGGTCGTCGGGATCGAGGGTGAACCGCCAGCTGCGGTCGTCCTGGATCGGGTCGGTGATCGCCAGCGACACGGCGTCCTCCAGACCGAGCAGCCGCCGGGAGATCATCGTCCGGTTCGCCCAGGGACACGCGCGGCTCACCACCAGCCGGTACCGGCCCGCCTCCACCGGCCAGCCGTCCCGCCCGTCGGCGGTGATCCGGTCCGCGAAGTGACTGCGCGAGCGCTTGAACCTCTTCTTGCCGTACGCCGCGTTGCCGTCGTCGCTCGGGCTCATCGGAATTCCCCTCTCTGTCCGGTGCCCGTCCGTCTCCCGCACGGGTCCCGGTGTCCACTGGGTGCTGTGGTGTTGTCCGCTGTGTTTCGCTCTGCTCGTCCGTACCGTCCGGGCCCGCCACGGGACGATCCGGTGCTTCCCGGTCAGCTCCGGTCCTTTCCCGCGTATTCCCGACCCGTACCGGACGATGCGCCACCCGGCCCCGGCCCGTTCCTCAGCCCGCGCCCGCGCGCACGGGGGTGCGGCGGGTCGCGGTCCAGGCCAGCAGTTCCTCGGCCGACCAGGTGGTGACGATCCGCTCCGGCGGCACCCCGCACTCCTCGGCGCGGGCACAGCCGTACGGCTGCCAGTCGAGCTGGCCCGGCGCGTGGGCATCGGTGTCGAGGGCGAACAGCACCCCGGCGTCGACCGCCCGCCGCAGCAGCCGCAGCGGCGGGTCGAGGCGCTCGGGACGGCAGTTGATCTCGACGGCCGTCCCGGTCTCCGCACAGGCCGCGAACACCTCGTCCGCGTCGAACGAGGACTCGGGCCGCCCCGGATCGCCCCGCAGCCTGCCGGTGCAGTGCCCGAGGACATCGGAACGGGGATCACGCACAGCCGCGACCATCCGGCGGGTCATCGCGCCCGCGTCCATCCGCAGTTTCGAGTGCACCGACACCACGATCAGATCGAGCCGGTCCAGCAGCTCCGGCTCCTGGTCGAGCGAGCCGTCGTCGAGGATGTCGCACTCGATGCCCTTGAGCAGCCGGAACGGCGTCAGCCCGGGGGCGAGCGCGTCGACCAGGGCGAGCTGTTCCGCCAGCCGCTCGGCCGACAGTCCCCGGGCCACCTTCAGCCGGGGCGAGTGATCCGTCAGTACCGTCCACTCGTGCCCGAGCCGGGCGGCCGTACGGGCCATCTCCTCGACCGGGCTGCCGCCGTCCGACCAGTCGGAATGCGTGTGACAGTCCCCGCGCAGCAGCCGCCGCAGCTCCTGCCCGCCCTCGGTGAGCGGACCCCCGGCCTCCCGTTCCACCGTCGCCAGGTACTCCGGTACCCGCCCCTCCAGCGCCTCGTGGACCACCTTCGCGGTCTTGGGACCGATGCCCTTGACCTTCTCCAGCGAGCCCGCCGCCGCCCGCCGCCCGACCTCCTCCGGCGGCATTCCCGCCACCACCGAGGCCGCCGTACGGAAGGCACGCACCCGGTACGGCGGTGCGAGCGACCGCTCCAGCAGGAACGCGATCCGTTCCAGCGCCGCCACCGGCTCCATCGCCACCTCCACCCGCCCGGGTCCCGGCCCCGTACTCCAGCTTCACCCCCGTGGCACGGCCGCGCACGGCGGACCTCGGGTGCGGTACGCGCGGCCGAGGGTCAGAGCCCCGGGGCGCCCCAGAGGGCGAACCAGCGCGAGAGATCCGGCTCGATCCGCAGATCGTCCGTGAGCACCCCCCGCACCTGGAGCTCCAGGGCGTTGTCACGACGGTCCGCCGCGACCGGGGCGAACGGGTAGAAGGTGCCGCGCTTGTACAGATAGACCAGCCCGAGACGGCGCCCTTCGGGGTCCCGGAAACCGACCAGCGAACACAGCAGCTGCGGGCCGAAGCCGCTCTCCTCCAGCGCCGAGTTCACGGCGTGCAGATCACCCACCAGGGCGGGCAGATCGTCCGCGTCCCGGTGGGACACCAGCCAGGAGTACCCGAACGCGTCACGCTCCGACCCGACCGGCGGACCCGTGCGCTGCTCGTCGGCCGCCAGCAGCTCACGGACCTCGTCCTGGATACGGGAGAACTCGGCGCCCTCCACGCTGGAAAAGCACACCGACCCCACCCCGGTCGCGGTGAACCCGGCCGCCGCCTCCAGCGTCACCGCCGCCGAGGGCAGTCCGAACAGCCGGTCCAGATCGGGCGGCACCGGCCGGGTCCGGCCGAGGAGGGTGTCCAGGAACCCCATGGCCGTCAGCCCCGCTGTCCGGCGGTCGGGCCGAGCTGCGCGCTGATCGCGGCCAGCTGCTCCAGCCTCTTCTCCAGCGGAGGATGCGTCGACAGCAGGCGGGACAGACTGCGGTTCGTCTCGCCGCTGATGGCCGGTGCGAAGTAGAACGCGCTGAACGCCTGCGCGGTCCGCAGATCCGAGGTGGGGATGCGGGCGATGTCCCCGGTGAGCTTCGTCAGCGCGGACGCCAGCGCCGAGGGACGGCCGGTGAGCAGCGCGGCGGCCCGGTCGGCGGCCAGCTCCCGGTACCGCGACAGAGCCCTGATCAGTACGAAGCTGATCGCGTAGACCGCGGCCGAGACCGCGACCACGCTCATCAGCACGACGAACGCGTTCTGGTCGCGCCGCCCGCCGAACGCCCCCGAATAGAACGCGAAGCGCACGGCCAGCCCGGCGAGGACCCCGAGGAACGACGCGACGGTGATCACGGCGACGTCCCGGTGCGCGACATGGGACAGCTCGTGCGCGAGGACGCCTTCCAGCTCGTCCGGCTCCAGCCGCCGCATCAGCCCCCGGGTCACGCAGACCACCGCGTGGTCGGCGTTGCGGCCCGTGGCGAACGCGTTCGGCAGATCCAGCGCGGACACCGCCACCTCCGGCTTCGGCATGTCCGCCGTGGCGCACAAGCGGTCCACCACACCGTGCAGCCGGGGTTCCTCCTCGGCGGTGACGATCCGGCCGCGCATCGCGTACAGGGCGATACGGTCCGAGAACCAGTACTGCGCCCACAGCGCCGCGGCGGCGATCACCACGACCAGCACCCAGGACTTCAGCAGGAAGATCAGTACGCCCACGAAGACCACGTACAACAGGCCGAGCAGGAACATCGTGAGCGCCATACGCGCGGTCAGGCGCCGGTCGGGCTCGAAACGGCTTCGCATGGGCCCACCTCCCCGGTGGTCAGGGTGCCGCTTCCGGCCGTCCCCGTACGCAGGGCGGCACAGCCGCCACCACGCACGGCCGGTTCGGCCGGGTACCTCCATGGTCCGTCATCAGGCGTCCGGAGGACAGCGGCGAGGGGATGGTTCGGGATATTTCATACGCTTCTCAGATGATTCGTTCTGATGTGAGGAGTGTGTGGGCCTCTCGGGTGCCGTGCTCCCCGGCCCCGGGGCGGCTCGTGCACCGCGGAGAGTGCGACCCGCCACGGAGAGCGACCGACCGTGGCGTAACCAGCAGGGCGTAACCACCAGGCAGTCCCTCGCCGCATCCGGCATGCCGCGTCCCGTGTGACCGGGCCCGCCCCCGGGCTCCTCACGGTGGCGGACCGGCCTCCTCCCGGACCACGTCCCGCGGGCGTTTGTCGTCCCGCAGTCCGGTGAAGCGGGGATGCCGCAGCATCCCGTCCCGGGTCCACTCCGCGAACTCCACCTGCGCCACCAGGCTCGGCTCCACCCACCGGGGGTGCCGTTCCGTGACCCGGTCGCCGAAGGGGGAGTCCGGGCGGCGCAGTCCGTCGAGCCGGGTCCGCAGCACGGTCAGCGTCCGGGACGGGAAGCCGGTGCCGACCTTGCCCGCGTACCGCAGCACCCCGTCCGCGTAGTGGCCCAGCAGCAACGCGCCGAACCCGGTCCGGCCCCCGGCGGGCTCGGTGAACCCGCCGATCACGAACTCCTGGCCGCGCGAGCACTTCAGCTTCAGCCAGTCCGGGGACCGGCGCGGCTGGTACCGGCTGTCGGCCCGCTTGGCGATCAGCCCCTCCCAGCCCCGGGCACACGCCTGCGCCAGCAGATCGGTGCCGCCCGCGTTGCGGTGCGGGGTGAACCGCAGGGGCGTCCGGTACGTCAGCGCCCGGCGCAGCAGCGACTTCCTGGTCCGCAGCGGCAGCCCGGTGGTGTCGGCCCCGTCGAGCCGCAGCACGTCGAACACGCAGTACGTCACCGCCACCCCGCTCGCCGCCACCTCCGCGGCCCGGGTCAGCCCCATCCGCCGCTGGAGCAGCCCGAAGTCCGTCCGGCCGTGCGTGAACGCCACGATCTCCCCGTCGACCGTGAAATCGGCGCGCTCCTGCGCGGCCAGCGCGGCGGCGATCTCCGGGTAACTGCCGTCGACCCGACGCCCGCTGCGGGAGACCAGAGTGACCGTGCCGGCCTCCCGGACGGCGAGCATCCGCACGCCGTCCAGCTTCCGTTCGAAGATCCAGCGCGCGGAGAACTCCCGGCGGTCGCTGAGCGTCGCGGTCATGGGACGCGCGGCGAGTTCCCGGCCGGGGCGCGCCACGGACAGCAGCCGCACCTGCTCCGGCGGCAGCGAACCGAGCAGCCCGCTCATCCCCGCGCGCTCCCCGGCCGCCCGGCCCGCCGCCCGCCCCGGTCGCTCTCCCAGACGGCCTCGGGACGTTCCGCGACCTGCCGCAGCGTCCGGCCGCTGCGCGCGGACCGGGCCCGGCGGGGGTCGGGGGTGCCATGGCCGTCCCGGCGCGCCCGCTCGTCCCGGGACTTCACCAGCAGCCAGGCGGCCCGCCCCGATCCGCCCTCGCCGTCCCGGAACCGGGTCAGCGCGTAGCCGCCGCGCAGCTTCGTCCCGTCGAGCCAGAACGTCGCGTGCCCCAGCTCCAGGGACCGGGCGAAGGGGACCGGCCGGTGGCGCCGGTCATGGCTGGTCGGCCGGTAGGTGCCGTGGTCCCAGACGATGACCGTGCCGCCGCCGTACTCGCCGGGCGGGATCACTCCCTCGAACGCGCGGTACTCCAGCGGGTGGTCCTCGGTGGGCACCGCCAGCCGTTTGTCCCCGGGGTCGGTGGACGGCCCCCGGGGCACCGACCAGGACTTGAGGACACCGTCGACCTCCAGCCGGAAGTCGAAGTGCGTGGTGCTCGCGGCATGGATCTGTACGACGAACCGGTGTCCGGCGCCGGGCTCCGCCGCCTCGCCGTCCGCCGGTACGGCCGTGTCCTCGGTGGACGCGGGCAGGCCCCGGGGCTCCCCGGTCCGGTCGAAACGGCGCTTGGCGTGGTACTCGCGCAGTTCACCGCCGGGTCCGCCGCCCTGCTCGGTGCCGCCGCCGTGCTCGGTGCCGCTGTCGCGCTTCGAGCCGTGGTCGTGTCGCGTACCGGGCTCGCCGTCACGTTCGCCGGGCTCGTCGTCGGGCATGGAGCCTCCTTCGCGCACGGCTGCCCCCGCCCCACCAGCATCACCCGCACCCGTGCCCGCCGCACCGGCGCGGGCACCGGCAGTCGGTGTCCGCGAGGTGGGCCGCACCCGTCCCCGGCCGCCCCGGCGGACCCAGCCGCCCCCGCCGGAAACACCGGACCCAGCAGCACAGCAGCACAGCAGCACAGCAGCCCAGCCGGAACGCCGGGGACGGGGGGCTCAGCCGCGGGTGCGGGCCTCGATGACATGCATCCCGGGTGCTTCGAGCGGCAGCGTACGGATGTGCTCGTAGCCCGCGGTGTCCAGCAGCGCGGCGTACTCGGTTTCGGTGCGTTCCCGTCCGCCCAGGCCGAACAGCATCACCAGATCCAGGGCCGTCGTCTGCCCGGGGCCCGGCAGTTCGGGCAGCACCGCCTCCACGATCAGCAGGTGGCCCTGTCCGCTCTCCTGGGCCTTTCGGCAGGCGCGCAGGATCTCCAGCGACTTCTCGTCGTCCCAGTCGTGCAGGATCCAGGACAGCAGCAGCGTGTCGGCCCGGGGGACAGCGGCGAAGAAGTCCCCGGACACCACCGTGGCCCGCTCGCCCACCCCTGCCGCGTCCAGCGCGCCACGGGCCGCTTCCGCCATGTGCGGAAGATCGAAGACCGTGCCGGTCGCCGCCGGGGCGGAGGAGAGGATCTCGGAGATCAGGGTCCCCAGCCCGCCGCCGATGTCGGCCAGGGACCCGGCGTCCGAGAAGTCGTACGCCGAGGCGACCGCGCGGGCGGTCCGGCGGGTGAAGGACGCCATGGCGGCATGGAACACGTCGTTGTCGTCGGGGTGCTCGGCCATATGGCCGAAGTAGGTGTTGCCGAACCGCTCCTCGAACGCGGGCCGTCCCGTCCGCAGCGTGAACAGCGGATCGTCGAACATCCGGAACGTCACCCGGTACATCAGCCTGAACCATGGGCGCAGGGTCTGCGGATGCGCCGACTCCAGCAGGACGCTGGTCCCGGTGGGACCGTAACCACCGGTGCCGTCCAGGGTGAACACCCCGGTGGCGACGAGCGGTCGCAGCAGCCGGCCCAGGGCATCGGGCAGCGAACCGGTCGCCTCGGCGAGCGCCGCCAGGGGAACCGGACCCCGGGCGACGAGATCGGGTATCCCGAGCTCCGCGGCGGTCTGGAGCGCCCGGTCGGTGACGAACCCCCAGGACTGCTGGACCAGCTGATCGGCGAGCGCGGGGGCCGCGGCGGAGGACGGAACGGAAGGGGTCAAGGCGTGCTTCTCCCATGGTCGGTGGACGGCTGACGGGGCGTCACGGCGGCGCGGCGGACCCGTCGGGCGTCAGGGCGGTACGCGTGGGCCCGGAGGTTTCGACCCCGGACACCCGGCATCCGATGATCATGGTGCACCCGCGCGGGCCACGCCAGACCCGTGCACCGGGTACGTCCGGGGCCGTCAGGCCGCCTCCCCGTACCGCTCCGCCGTGCGCTCGGCCTCCTCCAGCCAGCTCATGTACCACTGCGCGAAGGTGAGCGAGCGGCCGTCCGGGCCGGTGAGGGGCTCGATGTCGGCCCAGTCGGCCCGGGGGTCGTCCCAGACGGTGCCCGCCTCCGGACCGGAGACCACGAGCCACTGCCGCAGACAGCACCCCTTATGGCACAGACATATCGCGCCGATGGTCCGCTCCCCGGAGAACAGCACCTCGGAATGGCGCTCGTCCCACTCGTCGTACGCGGCCTCGAAGGCGTCCGGGGCGTCCGGGAAGTCCTCCTCCTCGGGAGTCCTCGCCTGGAGCGCGGCGAGCTCGGCGGCGTCCGCACGGACCGTGGCGAACGGCTCCCCGAGCCGGGCGGGATCCGTCATGTCACCGCCGTCCCCCTCCCAGCCCCAGCGGCCGTCCGCGTCCAGGACCACCGGGAACACGCCGTACGAGGGGCCCGCTCCGCCCGCGCCCACCTGGAGCAGGAATCCGCGGTACTCCTCCGGCAGCCGCGTACCGATCTGGCCCTCCAGCTCCGCGAGCTGTGCCCGGGTCAGCGGAGCCCGCAGCGGCTCACCGTCCGGCAGGCCGAACACCTGCTCCGCACCCGGGTGTCCAGCCAGCGCCAGCACCCGCTCGCGGACCCCCGCCCACCTGTTCTCATCCATGGCGCGATCCTAGGCGCCACCACTGACAACCCCCGGTGACCAGGCGCTTCGCCGTTGTCGCCGACCGTCAGGACGGCGGCAGGGTGGCCCGCGCCTTGCGCAGGAAGTCGGCGTTGGAGGGGGTGCTGCGCATCCGGTCCAGCAGGGTCTCCAGCGCGGTCTGGACGCTCTGGCCGATCAGCGCGCGGCGCAGGCCCCGGACAACCGCCAGATCCGGTGCGGGGACGAGGAATTCCTCCCGCCGGGTGCCCGAGGCGACGATGTCCACCGCCGGGTACACCCGCTTGTCGGCGAGTTCCCGGCTGAGCCGGATCTCCATGTTGCCGGTGCCCTTGAGCTCCTCGAAGTAGTAGTCGTCCGCGCGGGAGCCGGTCTCGACCAGGGCCGTCGCGAGGATGGTCAGCGATCCGCCCTCCTCCGCGCAGCGCGCGGCCCCGAACAGCCGCTTCGATCCCGACAGGGCCCGTGCGTCGACCCCGCCGCTGAGCGTACGGCCGCCGGACGAGGCCGCGTTGTTGTGCGCGCGGCACAGCCGGGTCAGCGAGTCCAGCAGCATGACGACGTCCTTGCCGCGTTCGACCAGCCGCTTGGCGCGCTCCACCGCGAGTTCCGCGAGGGCGATGTGGTCCTTCGCGGGGCGGTCGAAGGTGGAGGCCAGCACCTCGCCGCGGACCGTGCGCCGCATGTCGGTGACCTCCTCGGGCCGCTCGTCCAGCAGGACGACCATGAGCACGCAGTCGGGGTGGTTGCGGGCGACGGCGGCGGCGAGTTGCTGGAGGAGCACGGTCTTGCCGGTCTTCGGCGGGGCGACGATCAGCCCGCGCTGTCCCTTGCCGACGGGCGACACGAGATCGGTGACGCGCATCGTGAGCCCGCTCGCCCCGCCCTCCATCCGGAGCGCCTCCCGGGGGTGCAGCGGGGTGAGATCACCGAAGTGCGGGCGGAGGCCCAGCTGCTCGGGGGGCAGGCCCTCCACCAGGTCGACCCGGCCGACGGTCCGCTTGACGCCCCGCTTCGCGTCGGCGCCCGTGCTCAGGGTTCCTGAGACGGCGTCACCCGTGCGCAGCCCGAGCCGGCGCACGAGCGTGACCGGGACATACGGGTCCTGAGGGGTGGGCATGAGGTCGGGGGGCCGCAGGAACCCGTGGCCCTGCGGGGTGAGGTCCAGGACACCGGCCACCGTGACCTCGGCGGGCCGGACGGTGGTGCCTCGCGTGGTGGGGTGTTCGAGGATGCTGGTCATGGGGACGGGGTCCTTTCGCGGACGGCGGGTGAGTGAACTGGCAAGGGGTGGACCCGGTGTCGGGGCAAGGGGCGGCACGACCACGCCCCCGCGGCGGGCGGAAGAGGCCCGCGACCGGAACAGAACGGAGAAACACACACTCCTCGACGTCCGCCGGCCCGGGAAGGACGAGCGGTGGCGCACCCCGTGGGCGGGGCGGCGAAGAGGTGATAGGGAGAGATATGGCAACGGCGCCGAGAGCGGCGTACACATGTGCCACATTCAAAGTACCACGCGGTGGCGGCGGATGGTCCTGATCGCCGCGCGGACGACACGGACCGGTTTCCGGCCCCGGTCCGGGCCTGGGCGGCCCGGGGCTCCCGGATGCCCAACCGTACTACGAAGCAGAGCAGTTGAATTCCTGGGAGGCGCTTCCGGCCCGCCGGCGCCCGCTCCCGCTGCGATTACCGGTCGGTGAGTCGCAGCGCCTCGTCCACCACCCGTCGCACCGGTCCCTCCGGGAGGGAATACACGACGCGGCGGCCGTCCTTGCGCGTGCTCACCACCCCCGCCAGCCGCAGTCGCGCCAGATGCTGGCTCACAGCGGGCCGGGCGGCGCCCGAGGCCCTGGTCAGCGTGCTCACATCGGCCTCGCCCCCGGCCAGCCGCTTCAGCAGGATCAGCCGGGTGCGATCCCCGAGCAGGGCGAGCACCTCCGCCGCGCGTGCGTACGCGTCGCTGTCGCCCGGGGGGCGCGGGTGCGCATCCTGCGCAGATGAAAGGTGCATGCGTGCGCTCATACGCACATGATGGGCCGCCGCGCGGGGCATGTCCACCGTGCGGGCCAGGAACCGCCCGCCCCCGAGAGGCCCCCGGCCGCGGCCGGACCCCGCCCACCGCCATGGAGGACGTCCCCGGATGAGTCCCGACCCCCACCCGCACCAGGGTCATCACCACGAGCACGGCCAGGAGCACCGCCAAGGTCACGGACACCCGTACATACCGGGTCACCAGCACCAGCACCAGCACCAGCACGGCCACGGCCAGGGCCACGGCCAGGGCCACGGCCAGGGCCAGGGCCACGGCCAGGGCCAGGGCCACGGCCAGGGCCAGGGTCACGACGAGGGCCAGGGCCAGGGCCAGGGCCAAGGTCACGGTGACGGACAAGGCCACGATCACAGTCACCGGTCCCGGCCGCGCCGCCTCACGGACCGCCTCGCCCACCGCTTCCGGCCGCACTCCCACGACAGCGGGCAGAAGGTCGACGCTGCCATGGAGGCGTCCGCGCGAGGTCTGCGGGCGCTGTGGATCTCGCTCGCCGTGCTCGGTGCCACCGCCGTGGCCCAGGCGGTCGTCGTCGTGCTGTCGGGCTCCGTCGCGCTGCTCGGGGACACCGTCCACAACACCGCCGACGCACTGACCGCTGTCCCCCTGGCCGTCGCGTTCCTGCTCGGGCGGCGGGCCGCCAACCGTCGGTTCACCTACGGCTACGGACGGGCGGAGGACCTGGCGGGACTGGCCGTGCTGCTGGTGATCGCCGGTTCGGCGGCGTTTGCCGCGTGGTCCGCCGTCGAGCGGCTGCTGTCACCCCGGGAGATGACCCATGTGCCGGTGGTCGCCGTCGCGGCGGTCATCGGATTCCTCGGCAACGAGGCGGTCGCGCGCTACCGCATCAGGGTCGGCCGGGAGATCGGCTCGGCGGCGCTGGTAGCGGACGGACTGCACGCGCGCACGGACGGGTACACCTCACTGGCGGTGCTGCTGAGCGCCGGGGGAGCCGCCCTGGGCTGGGGGCTCGCCGACCCGCTGGTCGGTCTCGCCATCACCGCCGCGATCCTGCTGGTGCTGCGCGACGCGGCCCGCGAGGTGTTCCGGCGGGCCATGGACGCGGTGGACCCGGCGCTGGTCGACGGGGCGGAACACGCCCTGCTCGCGACTCCCGGGGTGCGGTCCGTGGGCGAGCTGCGGCTGCGCTGGATCGGGCACCGGCTGCGCGCCGAGGTCTCGGTTGTGGTCGACGGGGATCTGACGGTCCGGCAGGCACATCAGGTGGCCGTGGACGCGGAGCACGCGCTGCTGCACTCCGTACCCCGGCTGACGGCCGCGCTGGTGCACGCCGATCCCGCGCCGGAACCTGGCGGACCCGATCCGCATCTCACGCTCGCCCACCATCCGTCACCCTGAGGACACCCGCACCGGGCGGCCTTCGCCGTCCGGTACCGCGAGCGCGAGGGTGAAGCACCGTGCCGGACGCCCGTCCAGCACGGTCTCGCCCGCCGGTACGAAGCCCGTGCGGACCAGCACCGCCCGCGAGCCCGCGTTGTCGAGGGTCGCCGCGGCCCGCAGCGAGGTCAGACCGTACTCGTGGGCCGCGCGGACACAGATCCGCCGCACCACGTCGGTGGCGAGCCCCCGGCCGGTGGCCTTGCGGGCGATCCGGAAGCCCAGTTCGGCCTCGCCGTCCGCGGCATCGATCAGATTGACCCGGCCCAGCACCTCGCCGTCCCCGTCCACGACCAGATGGAACCAGCCGAGTCCGGCGGCCTGCTCGGCCAGCAGCGCTTCATGCCGTTCGGCGAAGCCGGTGAAGTAGGCGTCACCCCGGTCGGGCACCGACTCGGCGAAATACGCGCGGTTCTCCCACTCGAAGGCACGCAGCGCGGCGGCGTGGTCGGCGCGGAGCAACTGGATCTCTGGCATACGCGTACGGTACGCATGCCCGGCCCCGCTTCCCACGGAATATCGTCCGGGCGGGCGAACGGCCCGCCCGGCCCCCGCCGGCGAACGGCCCGCCCGGCCCCCGCCGGCGACGCCCTGGGCCCGCTGCCCCGCCCTGCCTCCGCCGCCGACCCACCCACCCTGGTACCGAGTCCGGACTCCCCACCCGCCGACGCCCCACGTTCCGCGCTGACCACCGGCGGCGACCCGTACCTAGGAACCCCGGGGCGCGCCCAGTACCTTGACCGCGTCGTCGGCCGTGACCGCCGGGTCGCCTGTGTGGTGCCGTCCCACGGGGATCACCATCGGGGTCCCGCTCACGGGGTCGGCGACCACCTGGCAGCGCAGCCCGAACACGTCCCGCACCGACTCCGCCGTGATGACCTCGCCGGGCGGGCCCTCGGCGGCGATCCGGCCGGACTTCATGGCGACGACGTGGTCGGCGTAGCGGCACGCCTGGTTGAGGTCGTGGAGCACCATGACGACCGTGCGGCCCTCGTTGCGGTTCAGATCGGTGACGAGGTCCAGGACGTCGATCTGATGGGCGAGGTCCAGATACGTGGTCGGCTCGTCCAGCAGCAGGATGGGTGTGCCCTGGGCGACGGCCATGGCGATCCAGGCCCGCTGGCGCTGTCCGCCGGACAGCTCGTCGACCGCGCGGTCCGCGTGCTCGGTCATGCTGGTGGCGGCCAGGGCCTCCCGTACCGCCTGTTCGTCGCCGGTGGACCACTGCCGCCACCAGGTCTGGTGGGGGGAGCGGCCCCGGGTCACCAGATCGGCCACGGTCAGTCCCTCGGGGGCGACCGGGGACTGCGGCAGCAGGCCGAGGCGTTGCGCGAGCTGCCGGGTGGGGACCTTGTGGATCGCCTGTCCGTCGAGCCGGACCGCGCCCTCCCGGGGGGTCAGCAGCCGGGCGAGGGCCCGCAGCAGGGTGGACTTGCCGCAGGCGTTGGCGCCGACGACGGCGGTGATCCGGCCGGGCGGCACCACGAGGTCCAGGCCGTCGACGACGATCCGGTCGTCGTAGGCGAGGCGCAGGTTCTCCGCGCGCAGATCGGGCGCGTCGTCCGGCGCCGCCGGGGGCGGGGTTGTCGACATGGGGTCAGCCTCCTGAACCCGCGCGGTTCACGCGGATGAGCAGCCAGAGCAGGACGGGCGCGCCGAGCACGCCGGTGACGATGCCGACGGGCAGTTCGGTGCCGTCGATCAGGGTCCGGGCGGCGATGTCGGACACCAGGATCAGCAGGGCGCCGGTCAGCCCGGCGGCCAGCGGTGGCGGCCAGGCGGTACCGGCGAGGCGCTGCGCGATCTGCGGGGCGGCCAGCGCCACGAAGGCGACCGGACCGGCCGCCGCCGTGGCGAACGCGACGAGGCCCACCCCGCACAGCAGGACCGCGAGCCGTACGGTCTGCACCCGGGTGCCGAGTCCGGCGGCCACGTCGTCCCCGAGGAGCAGGGTCCGCATCAGCCGTCCCAGCAGCAGCGCGGTGGGCAGCAGGACGAGCAGCGCGGCGGCGAGCGGTCCGGCCTGCTGCCAGTCGCGGCCGTTGAGGTTGCCGACGAGCCAGCCGAAGGCGGCCTGGGCCTGCATCCGGCCGCCGTGCGCGAGCAGATAGTCGGTGGCGGAGGTGCACACCCAGGACACCCCGATGCCGACCAGGATGATCCGGTAGCCGGTGGTGCCGCGCCGCCAGGCGAGGGAGTACACCACGAACGCGGAGGCCAGCGCGCCGAGCAGGCCGAGTGCCTGGGTGCCGAGGCCGCCGTCCCAGCCGAGGACCAGCCCGGCGGCGACCGCGGTGCCAGCGCCCTGGGTGAGGCCGATCATGTCGGGGCTCGCGAGCGGATTGCGGGTCATCGTCTGGAACAGCGCGCCGGACACCCCGAACGCGATGCCCGCGAGCAGTCCGACCATGGCCCGGGGCAGCCGCAGTTCCGTGACGACGAGCGTGGTGCCCGGGTCGCCGGAGCCGGTGAGGGCGGCGATCACCTCGGGCAGCGGTACGGCGAACTCCCCGACGGAGACATGGCGGCTGAGGGCGGCGAGGACGGCCACCGCCAGCAGGACCGTCACCACGACGAGCCGGGGGCGCAGCGTTCCCGAGACGGGTACGAGGGTGAGCCGGAAGGGGCGGGGCCCGCCGAACGGCCGCCGTGGCCGGAGTTTGTCCGTCTCGCCGACCGTGCCGGCCGGTGGAGCACTCGACACGGTCATACCTCCGCGAGCTTGCGCCGACGGACCAGCGCGATGAAGAACGGTCCGCCGATGAAGGCGATGATGAGTCCCGCCTGGACCTCGGCCGGGCGGGCGACGAGACGGCCCAGCAGATCGGCGGCCAGCAGCAGCGCCGCGCCCAGGGCCGCCGACAGCGGCAGCAGCAGCCGCTGGTCGGGACCGCGCCCCGTGTACTGCGCGAGCGAGCGTGCGGCGTGCGGCACCACCAGGCCGAGGAAGACGACCGGTCCGATCGCGGCGACGGACGCCCCGGTGAGCAGGGTGATCGAGACGACCCCCTGGAGCCGGATCAGACCGAGGCGGCGGCCGAGCGAGGTCGCGACGTCGTCGCCGAGGGCCAGGCTGTTGAGCGCGGGCGCCGCCGCGAGCGCGAGGGCCGCCCCGAGCGCGAGGAACGGCAGCATCCGTACGACGGTGGCGCCGTCCTGGTCGGCGAGCGAGCCCGCCGACCAGAACCGGAACCGGTCCAGGGCCTCCGGATCGGTGAGCACGATCGCGCTGGTCAGCGAGGACAGTACGGAGGTGACGGCGATCCCGGCGAGAGCGAGCTTGACCGGGGTGGGCCCGGAGCGCCCGAGCTGTCCCAGGAGGTACACCACGACGGCGGCGATCAGCGCGCCCGCGAAGGCGAACCACACCTGTCCGAGCAGCGAGCCGAGGCCGAGCACCCCGGCGGCGAGCACGATCGCGAAGGACGCCCCGGCGCTGACCCCGAGGATGCCGGGGTCGGCCAGCGGATTGCGGGTGAGTGCCTGCATCACCGCGCCGGACAGCCCCATGGCGGCCCCGGCGGCGAGCGCGAGTCCCGTCCGGGGCACCCGGACCGACCACACGATGTTCTCGACCCGTTCGCCGACCGGGTTCCCCAGCAGGGCGTCGACGACCTGGCCGGGCGGGATGCTCAGCGCGCCGAGCCCCAGTGACAGCAGGCACAGCGCCAGCAGTCCGCCGGCCAGGACGGTGGTGAGCAGGACGGCCCGGCCCCGGGAGGCCGGGGGAGCGGGGAGCGGTGGGCCCGACTGGGCGCCGTGGGGTGGTGTCGTCTTCTTCGTCAGCATGGAAGGCTCCGGCCGGAGCGGCCCGGCGCGTCACGCGCCGGGCCGCCCCCGGCTCAGGACTCGGGTCCGCTCACCTTCGTCCCCGGCTTGCCGTCGACCGCGGCCTTGAGCTGGGGAACCAGCCGGTCGGTGGTGTACGGCAGGCTCAGCACGGTGACGAAGCTGACCGCGTCACCGTAGGGGGTGCCGTCCTGGACGAAGACCTCACGGCCCTCCTTGACGACGTCCAGGCCGTTGTAGAGCTTGTTGGCGTGCAGCTTCGCGGCGTCCTTCTTGAGGTCGGGGACCGTCCACACGAGGGCGTCGGTGTCGACGAGGTCGGTGCGCTCCTTGCTGATGTTGGCGCCGAACTCGTCGCCGACGACCTCCTTCAGCCCGGCGGGCTGGGTGAAGCCGAGACTGGCCAGCAGCCGGGTACGCGGGTCCTCGGGGCCGAAGACGAACATGCCCTGGTAGGGGGTGGCCATCACGGCGGTGCGGCCCTTGAAGGCGGGGTTGGCGGCACCCGCGTCGCTGATGTGCTTCTCCGTCGCCGCGACCAGCTTCCTGGCCTTCGCGGGCTGCCCGAGCGCGGTACCGATGGCCTCGGTCTGCTGCTGCCAGGGCAGACCGAAGTCGTTGTAGCCCTGGGGCTGGACGACCACCGGAGCGATCTTCGACAGGGTGCGGTACTGGTCCTTGGTGAGACCCGCGTACAGGGCGAGGATCACATCCGGGTCCAGCGCGGCGATCTTCTCCGTCTGGGGGCCGGTGCCGGTGTCCTTGAGGACGGCGGGCGGCTTCGCCGAGCCCAGTTCGTCCTCGGCCCAGGGCCCGATGTTGCCCTTGTATCCGCTGGTCAGCCACTCGGTGGTGCCCACCGGGACCTTGCCGAGCGCGAGGACCGCGTCCTGGTCGGTCAGACCGACCGTGACGATCCGCTCCGGCTCCTCGGTTATCTTCGTCGATCCGTACTTGTGCTCGATGGTGACCGGGAAGGCGCCCTTCTCGACGGCCCCCGACCGGCCGGTGCTCCCGGAGTCCTCACCGTCCCGGTCCGGCGAGCCGCAGCCCGCGGCGGCTCCGGCCAGCAGGGCCGTACCGGCGGCTACGGCGGCGAAGCGGGTGGAGAGACGCTTGCGGAGTGGCGGCATCTGGCGGGGTCCTTCGGGAGCGGCGGGAACAGCGTGGAACGGGATACGGCCATGGGCGGCCGACCGGGACGTACGCGGCGGGCGGAAGAGGCCCCGCGGGTGCGGACCGGGTGGCGACCCATGGCTGAAAAGTTAGGTCAGCCTAACTTGATTTCCGACCGGAGGAAAACACTCCGTACGCTCGCGCGGCCGCGTCGGCGCGCCATGCGGGCCGTTGGCGGTGGGTGTAGTAATGAGGACATGGCCGCCCGCTACGGCCGCCCGCGCCTGGTTCCGAGCATGCGAACTGTCGCCGGTCAGGTCTTCCTCGTGCAGTTGGCGATCGTGGTGCTGCTCGTCGCGACCGCGCTCGCAGCGCTCATCTTCCAGACGCGGGCGGACGCGGAACAAGAGGCGCGCAACCGTTCGATCGCGGTCGCCGAGACCTTCGCCAGTTCCCCCGGTATCGAGGCCGCCCTGCGCAGCCGCGACCCGTCCGCCGTGCTCCAGCCCCGCGCCCTGGAGGCCCAGCGCCGCTCCGACGTCGGCTTCATCGTCGTCGTCAACCGGGAGGGCATCCGCTACACGCACCCCGTACCGCAGCGCATCGGTCTGCGGTTCGTCGGGGACCTCGGCCCCGTCTTCGCCGGACAGGTCGTCACCGAGAAGTCCGAGGGCTCCATCGGCCAGCTCGTCCAGGCGACCGTCCCGATCTACGGCGCCGGCGGCCAGGTCATCGGCGCCGTCTCCGCCGGGATGGCCGTCTCCCAGGTGCAGAGCGTGATCGAGGCCCAGTTCCCCCTGGTCTTCGGCGTCGCCGCCGGTGTTCTGCTGCTCGGGGCGGCCGGTGTCGCCGTCGTCAACCGCCGGCTGCTCCGCCAGACCCACGGCCTCGGCCCCACCGAGATGACCCGGATGTACGAACACCACGACGCCGTTCTGCACGCCGTGCGCGAAGGCGTCCTCATCGTCGGCGGCGACAAACGGCTCCTGCTCGCCAACGACGAGGCCAGACGGCTGCTCGATCTGCCGTCCGACGTCGAGGGACGCCCCGTCGCCGACCTCGGCCTCGACCCGCGCGCCGCCGAGCTCCTGGAGTCCGGGCGCCCCGCCAACGACGAGGTGTTCGCCGTCGGCGACCGGCTCCTCGCCTTCAACCAGCGCCCCACCGACGAGCACGGCGGACCCCCCGGCAGCGTCGCCACCCTCCGTGACACCACCGATCTGCGGTCCCTGACCGGCAAGGCCGACCTCGCCCGCGGCCGGCTGCGGCTGCTCTACGACGCCGGGACGAAGGTCGGCACCACCCTCGACATGGTCCGCACCTGCGAGGAACTCGCGGAGTTCGCCACCGCCGAGTTCGCCGACCACGCCTCCGTCGACCTCGTCACCGCCGTCCTGCGCGGCGAGGAACCCCAGGCGACCGGCACCGGACGCGAGATGCGCCGCACCGCCTACAGCGGCCCCGACGACGGGGGCGCGCTGTTCCCCGTCGGCCACCACATCAGCTTCGTCGGCACCACCCCGCTCGGCGCCGTCCTCACCGACGGCACCTCCGTCCTCGACGCCGACCTGAGCGCCTACTCCGGCTGGGAGCTCCAGTCGCCCGAACGGGCCCGCACCGTCGTCGCCGCGGGCCTCAACTCGATGATCGCCGTCCCCCTGCGGGCCCGGGGCGTCGTCCTCGGCGTCGCAATCTTCTGGCGCTCCCGGGACCGGGAACCCTTCGACGACGACGACCGCTCACTGGCCGAGGAACTCGTCGCCCGCGCCGCCGTCAGCGTCGACAACGCACGCCGCTACGCCCGCGAGCACGCCATGGCCGTCACCCTCCAGCGCAGCCTCCTCCCGCACGGCCTGCCCGAGCAGAGCGCGCTGGCCGCCGCCTTCCGCTACCTGCCCGCCCAGGCCGGACTCGGCGGCGTCGGCGGCGACTGGTTCGACATCATCCCGCTGCCCGGCGGCCGGGTCGCCCTCGTCGTCGGGGACGTCGTCGGCCACGGACTGCACGCCGCCGCCACCATGGGCCGGCTGCGCACCGCCGTGCACAACTTCTCCACCCTCGACCTGCCCCCCGACGAGCTCCTGTGGCACCTCGACGAACTCGTCACCCGCCTCGACCAGGAGGAGAGCGGCGACGACATCGCCGTCCCCGGCCCCACCCTCCGGGTCACCGGGGCCACCTGCGTCTACGTCATCTACGACCCCGTCACCGGCCACTGCTCCATGGCCCGCGCCGGACACCTCCAGCCCGCCCTCCTGCTGCCCGACGGAACCGCCCGGTTCGCGGACGTACCCGGCGGCCCGCCCCTCGGCCTCGGCGGACTGCCCTTCGAGACCCTCGAACTCCAGCTCCCCGAGCACACCCGCCTCGTCCTGTTCACCGACGGACTCGTCGAGGACCGCGACCGTGACATCGACGAAGGACTCGAACTGCTGCGCACCACCCTGGAGGCCAACACCCACCGCACCGTCGACGGACTGTGCGAGGCCACCCTGAGCGCCCTGGTCCCCGACACCCCCCGGGACGACATCGCCCTGCTCGTCGGCCGCACCCGCATCCTCGGACCCGACCGGGTCGCCGACTGGGAAGTGCCCTCCGACCCCGCCGCCGTCGCCGAGGTCCGCTCCGACGTCGCCCGCACCCTCACCGAATGGGGCCTCGCCGACGAGGCGTTCACCACCGAACTGATCCTCAGCGAACTGGTCACCAACTCCATCCGCTACGCGGCGGGCCCCATCCGCGTCCGGGTCATCCGTGACCGCGCCCTGATCTGCGAGGTGTCCGACCACAGCAGCACCTCACCCCACCTCAGACAGGCCGCCATCACCGACGAGGGCGGCCGGGGACTGTTCCTCGTCTCCCAGGTCGCCGAACGCTGGGGCACCCGCTACACCAGCGGCGGCAAGGTCATCTGGACCGAACAGCCCCTCCCCTGAACCCCCTTCGCCCCACCCGCGAGCCACCCCCGCCCCGCACACGTCGGCACCCGTCACCTCGCGCCGGACATCCGTACGACCCCGTCCACCGCACATCTGTACCGCCGGTCACCCGGACGTGCCGTGTCCCGCGGGCCGCCCCACGACGCGCAGGACACGGAACCCGGCAAGGGCTGCGCCCACGCCCCGGAAGCGCTGTAATGACGGATGTGGCGAGCGAGGGCGGGTCAGAACAGGGCATGACGGCCGCGGAGGCGACCGGGGCGCCGCGGGTCACGGCGACCGCGGGCGCCCTGAGCGCCGAACGCGCCATCGCGGCCCTCCCCGGACCACGCGAACCCGCCGGAAGGCTCCGCTCCGTCATCGAACAGGCCCTCGTCTTCTCCGGAGCCACCCTCGCCGCCGTCTACACCCCCGACACGACCGGCTCCGCCCTCGCCCTGGTCGAGAGCGCCGGTGTACCCCGGAGCCTGTACGGACTGCGCGACACCTACCCCGCCGACGGCGACTCACCCATGGCCGCCGCACGCCGTGAACGCGCCCCGCTGTGGCTCACCCCCGACGCCCTCGACGGCTGCCCGCCGCCCGACCAGTCGCGGGCCAAGGACATCTCCGTCGCCGCGCTGCCGCTCGGTGACGCCGCAGGGCACGCCGGATGCCTCCTCGCGGTCACCGAACGCCCCGGCGGCTTCGGCACCGGCGAACAGGACGTCCTCGTACTGCTCGCCGCGGCCCTCGGCGGCACCGTCCCCGCCCCGGCCCGCGACACCTGCCCCGGCGACCACGACGACGCCGGTTCCTTCGGCCTCGCGATGGACTCCGGCCGCATCGACGCCGACGCACGGCTCCTCGCCCTCTTCGGCATGGCCCCGGGGGACTTCGACGGCCGGGTCGAGACCCTGCTCGCCCAGACCGTCCCCGAGGACCTGCCCACCCTGATGTCCGTCGTCGAGGCCGACCACATGGCCATCGGCGACCGCGAACTCGACTTCCGCATCCAGCGGCCCTCCGGTGAACCGCGCTGGCTGCGGCTGCGCGGCCAGGTCGTCGCCGACGCCGACGGCCGCACCCGGCTCCTCGGCACCGTCACCGACACCTCCGACCTGCGCTCCGGCGTCACCGACGTCACCCGGGTCCAGCGCCTCGCCGCCGTCCTCGCGGGCACCTCCACCGTCCGCGAGGCCAGCCAGGCCGTCGCCGCCGGACTGCGCGGACCCCTGAACGCCGACCGCATCGCCCTCGCCGAACTGGAGGGCGAACGCCTCGTCGTCACCGTCCTCGACCCGCCCGACCCCGAACTGTGGCCCGGGACCTGGCGCACCGAATGGCGCTCCGAGTGGCCCGACGCCCCGCTGCGCGCCATGCCGACGCTCTCCGCCGCCATCCGCGACGGCCGCCCCGCGATCCTGGAGGCCGGCACCCCGCTCGAACCGGACGTCGCCGAGGTCGGCCCCGGCGGCCTGGCCGTACTGCCGCTGCCCGCCGGGGGCCGCACCGCCGGACTCTGTCTGATCGGCTGGGACGAGCCGCACGCCTTCGGCGCCGACGAACGCGCCTTCCTCACCGCCGCGGCGGGCCTCGCCGGACAGGCCCTCACCCGGGTCCGCGCCAGCGACGCCGAACACGAACTCGTCGGCACCCTCCAGCGGTCCCTGCTGCCCCGCAGACTCCCCGACATCCCCGGCGGCCGGGCCGTCGCCCGCTATCTGCCGACCGTCGCCGGACTGGAGGTCGGCGGCGACTGGTACGACGTGATCCCGCTGCCCGACCAGCATGTGGCCCTGGTGATCGGTGACGTCCAGGGGCACAACGCCGTGGCCGCGAGCCTGATGGGCCAGATGCGGACCGCGCTGCGCGCCTACGCCATCGAGGGCCACTCACCGGACGTCGTCATCTCGCACACCAACCGGCTGCTCGTCGGGATGGAGACCGACCTCTTCGCCACCTGCTGCTACCTCGACGTCGACATGGAGTCGGGGTCCGTGCTGTGCGTCCGCGCGGGCCATCTGCCGCCGGTGCTGCGGCTGCCCGACGGGCGCGTCGACACCGTCGACACGGCGGGCGGCCCCCCGCTCGGCGTGGTCCCCGACGCGGACTTCCCGATGACCGAACTCGTACTGGAACCGGGCACGCTCGTCGCGCTGACCACCGACGGCCTGGTGGAGTCGGCGGGCTGCGACATCGATGTGGGGATCGCCGCGCTCGGGGACGCGCTCGCCCGCTCCGACCCCGGGCATCTCGGCCTTGTCGCCGACGCCCTCCTCGACGGGGCCAACCGCAACGACGACGTCGCGCTGCTGCTGATGCGCTACGACGGCACCGCCGTCCGCCCGCGCCGCGCGGGCCTGACCGTGCGGAGAGAGCCCCACGCGGTCCGGGCGGCCCGCGACTTCACCGGCCGCACCCTGGACGACTGGCGCCCCGGCACCGGAACCGAGGGCACCGGAACCAACGGCAGCGGCACGGGCGGCGCCGACACCGCCGACACCGTGCTCCTCGTCGTCACCGAACTCGTCACCAACGCGCTGCTGCACACCACCGGCCCGGTCCGGCTCGATCTCACCCTCGTACGCGACCGGCTGCGGGTGGCCGTCGGTGACGCCTCGCCCCGGTCCCCCGTGAAACCGGTCGCGACGCCCTGGGAGTCGACCGGCGGGCGGGGCCTGCTCATGGTCGAGGCGGTCACGGCGGCCTGGGGGACCGTACCGGTCAGCGGCGGGAAACAGGTCTGGGCCGAGATCGTGACCGGTCCGGCCCGCCCCTGAACGGCCATCCGTGGACCGGGTGCCCGGCCTCGGACCAGCCGTGCGTCAGCGTCTGGCCTCGTCGGCCACCGAGCCGAACCAGCGGCCGGTCTCCGCCGCGTCGAGTACACGCTCCAGCCGCAGATCACCGGGCATCCCGGCGAGGAAGCGGCCCGTCGGCCAGCCACGCGCGTACGGCGGCGGATCGAGGACCAGCAGCCGGACCCCGTCCACCACCGGGATGTCCGACGGCGTGCCCTCGTTCCAGATCGCACCGCCGTCCGGCGCGGTCAGCTGGAACGTGCCCGTGGTGGGCACCTGGCCGGGGGCGTCCCGGCACACGGCCACGGCTTCCGGTGCCGGGATCTCGCCGGGGACGTGCCCGGCACCGGCCAGCTCCGCCGCGAGCAGGGTGTGGAGCTGGAAGTTGTCGGCTATCCCCGTCATCCGCATCCGGTATCCCGTGCGGGTGTCGCGGTGCAGGACGACCAGCGGCTCGTCGTCCAGCACCAGCAGCGCGTGGATCAGACACTGGAGATGGCCGTCGGCCGCGTCGGCTATCCGGCCGGCCGTCGCGAGCAGCCCCGGCCGGTCCGGGACCACGCCTCGTACCGCCCGGTGGTTGAGCACCGCGAGCGCCGCGGTCTCCCACAGCGGCAGGTTCCACCAGCCCCGGGCAACGTCCTCCCCGACCCGTGCGACCACCCCGGAGTGCGGTTCCCCCGCGTCCGGTTGCGGCAGCTCGCCCCCGCCGGCCGCGCGCCAGCGGGCCGGGAACTCCGCCGCCGCCTCCAGCGTCCGGGCCAGCCCCGCCAGCAGCGCGGGCGCGCACACCAGCGGGTCCGCGCCCCGCTCCACGCACGCCCCGATCAGCTGCGCGGTGACCGCGCGGGGGCCGGGCGGCAACTCCGCCAGCAGCGCGGCCAGCCGGGGCGCCGCGTCGGCGAACTCGCTCTCACCGGCCCGCTCGAAGTGCTGGTGGAGCGCGGCGAACGCCTCCTGCGAGGTCCGGGGGTCCCTGCCCCGCACGGCGGCCTCGAATCCGGCCACGGCAGTGGTGAACCGGGCTCTGCGGAAGATCATGCACGCACGATAACGGCAAGGTCCGACAAGCGGACCTGATCCGCCGGGATCGGCTGTACCGGGCCGCCGGTCGGAATCGGCGGGTCCGGTTCGCGGCGGGTGCTCCGCAGGACACGGGGACGTGCGTCGGCGATCCTGACGGGGCAGGTGCGGACGGGAGACCGCGGCCGGGCCGGGGCGCGGCGCGGGCGTGGACGAGACGGATCAGGAGTGCCGGGTATGGCGGGTGCGCGGAGTGCCGAACTGCTCGTGGACGCCTTCGGGCGGGTCCGGGAGGAGGTGCACGCGGTCGTCGGGGGACTCACCCCGGACGACCTCACGGCCCGGGTCGACCCGGACGCCAACAGCGTCGGCTGGCTCGTCTGGCACCTCACCCGGGTCCAGGACGACCATGTGTCCGACGCGGCGGGCATCACTCAGGAATGGGTCACCGGGGACTGGGTGACCCGGTTCGGGCTGCCGTACGCCCGGCTGGCCACCGGGTACGGGCACTCCGCCCGTCAGGTCGGCCGGATGCGCGTCGGGTCCGCGCGGCTGCTGACCGGCTACCACGACGCCGTGCACGACCGGACGGTGCGCTACGTACGGGAACTCGCGGACACCGACCTGGACCGGGTGGTGGACGAGGGCTGGTCCCCGGCGGTGACGCTCGGCGTCCGGCTGATCAGCGTGCTCAGCGACGACCTCCAGCATGTGGGGCAGGCCGCGTTCGTCCGGGGGATGCTGGAGCGGGCGGGCGGTTAGCCCCTCACCTCGCGCGCGACGCCGGACCTTCCCTGGCCCGGTGGCCCGACGGCCCGGTGGCCTGACCGCCCGGTGGCCCGTAGCCACTGCCACCGGTGCCGCCTGGCCTCCGTGACCGGCCCCGGGCACGACCCCCACGATCGTCCATGTAGCGTGCATCGATCATGTCCGGCCCGGCGCGCGACCGCGTTCCGCGCCGGCCGCGATCCGACCCCGTGTCCCGCCCCGCCGGGGAACGCCCCGGTCGCCCACCGCGCCCGCCACCACAGGAGTCCCGCACATGGCCACCGACCTCATGCCCCGGTACGCCGACCGACTCGAACTGGGCGAGGGCGTCCGGTCCGTCGACGGCCGGGTCTTCCTGGTCGACATCCCCACCGGCCGTCTCCTCGCGGCGCCCGCCGACCCGGCCGCCCCGCTGGAGACCGTGCTGCGGACCGGGGTGCCGCTGGGCGCGGTCGCCCCCGTCGCCGGGCGTCCGGGGAGCTGGATCGCCGCGGCGGGCACCGGGATCTGCCTGCTCGGTCCGGACGGCGGGACCCGCTGGCTGGCGCGGCCCGAGGACGACGCGCCCGAGCGGATGCGGATGAACGACGGGAGCGCCGACCCGCACGGCCGGTTCTGGGCGGGCAGCATGGCGTACGACGCGGTGGCGGGTGCCTCGTCCCTCTACCGGGTGGACCGGGACGGCACGGTGACCCGGGCGGTCACCGGACTGACGGTCCCCAACGGCCCCGCGTTCAGCGCCGACGGCACCCTGATGTACCTCGCCGACAGTGTGAAGGGCGTGGTGCGCCGCTATCCGGTCGACCCGGCGAGCGGTGAACTCGGTACTCCGCAGCTCTTCGTGACGTTCTCCGAGGGGCTGCCCGACGGGATGACCGTGGACGACGAGGGCGCGCTGTGGGTCGCCGTGTGGGGAACCGGCACCGTCCACCGGTATCGCCCCGACGGGGTGCGCAGCCATCTGCTGCGGCTGCCCGCCGCCCAGCCCGCCGGGGTCTGTCTGCACGGCGACACGCTCCATGTGACCAGCGCTAGGGGCGGTCTGGCGGACCCGGGCCCGTACGACGGCGCCGTCTTCACGGCCCGCGTCGAGGTCCCCGGCCCGCCCGCCGCCGCGTACCGGCCGCTCTGACCGGCCACGGGCGGGGTTCCGGGCTCGTCCGAGCTGAACGTCCCGTGTACGCAGGCGAAATGGTCGTGCGCCTCGCCATCAGGGCGTCAAGTGGGCCTGACGGCGAGGGGATCGGGTGGGACGTCGAGGGACCCGGTGCCAACTCCGGGTAACGAGTGGGCGTCGGGGTTCCCGGTACGGCTGCGGACCAGGGGGACCGGGGGAGTACTGTGCGCTGGTTGTCAGACCCCCCGTACGGAAGTACGACAGTTCGTGGAGGATTCATGAAGGGAACACCCCGTGCGTGGAAGCGCTCGGGCGTCCTCGTGGCGGGCGCGGCCGCCGGGTTCGTCGGGCTCGGCCTCTGCGCCCTCCCGGCGTCCGCCCACACCCCGGTGTGGTCCGTGACCTGCTCCGAGGTGACCGTCGACCTCAAGGGATACCAGGACAAGAACGACAAGGTCACCAACACGGTGACCATCACGGTCGACGGTAAGGACCTGCTGCCGACGAAGAAGTTCGGAGCTGCGTTCTCGGACAAGCTGACGCTGCCCGGCCACAGCAAGGAGCTGGAGGTCCGGCTGGTCGTCGAGGCGGGCGACGGCGACCAGTTCGACGTGGACGAGACGAAGACCGCTCCGGTGTGCGAGTCCCCGAAGCCGTCGGGGACGCCCGAACCGTCCGGCACCCCGGAGCCGTCCGGGCCGGGCACCCCGACGCAGACCCCCGTGCCGTCGGAGCCGCCGTCCTCGGGCCCGGCGCAGCCTTCGGAGCCCGGTTCGCCCGAGCCGAGCGGGACCGGTTCGCCGGAGCCGTCCGAGCCCGCGGCGAGCGAGAGTTCCACGGCCCCGGCCGTGCCCACCCCGGCGTCCAGCACGGCGCCGTCGGACGAGGACCTGGCCGCGACCGGCGGCTCCAGCGCGACCCCGGTGATCGCCGGTGCCGCGGCGCTCGTGGTGCTGGCCGGCGGCGGCATCCTGATCGCCACCCGCAAGCGGCGCGGCGCCAGCGACTGACGCCCCTGACAGCCGTACCGGTGCCCCGCCGTCCCCAGGACGGCGGGGCACTTCGCGTCCGCCCCGGCCCGGCCGCCGTCCCGGTCCAGCGCAGGCGTCGGACACCCGTACGAAGGTCACGTCCGGCCATGTGACACGTGCCGGGAAATCGCGTTGCGGACCGCGTGCACCGCACCGCACCATGCGACGCGACCGGTCGGACGAGGGACGGATACGACGAGTGACGTGGAAAGACGACGAACGGCAGGTGCTCACCGGTGCCGACGGCATACCGGTGATGACCTATGTCAGGGGTGAACGCGCGGGGCTCCCCTGCGCGGATCTCGCGGAGGTGACCGGCCCCGGCGCCGTACCGGCGGTGCTGGCCGGTATGCCCGGCTGGGCCGTGTCGGGCGGGGTGGAACTGGGGCGGGCGCTGCTCGCCGAGGGCGCGCGGGTGCTGCGGCACGCCCATGGGATGCGCCGCGAGCTGACGGGGGATCTGCCACCCCTGGCCCCTTTCCCGGCGGGCCCGGACGGCCCGCCGTCGGTGGTGCCGTACGACCGGGACCCGCGCGCGCTGCTGCCCGCCTGGCGTGCCGCGTTCGGCCCGGGACACCCCGACCACCATCCGGGCGGGGACGAGGAGGCGTTCCGGGAACGGCTGGCGCCGCTGCTCGGCGGACGGGTGCTCGGGCCGGTGCTGCCGTGCAGCGCGCTCGCCGTGGACGGCGGCGACCGGGTGGTCGCGGGCGTCATCGTCACGGACCGCGAGGGCCAGCCGTGGATCGCGGACGTGTTCCGGGAGCCCGGTCCCCGCTACGCCGGGGTGGGCGACGCGCTGCTGCGGCATGTGCTCGCGGACGCGGCCGCGCGGGGGCTGGACTCCCTCGAACTCGCGGTGACCGACGGCAATCCGGCGCGCCGCCGCTACGAGACCCTCGGTTTCCGCCTCACCGGCACCTATCTCACCGTGATCGTCCCCGGCGCGGTGCCGGACTGAACCGCGTGGCCCCGGACCGCCACGAACGGGCGCGTCTTTCGTTGACAAGGCGCGTATCCGACCGACGACACGATCCGGGAGACCAGCCAGTGAACCTCCGTCACGCCACGCTCGCCGCCACCGCCGGCGCGCTGATGATGTGCGGCGCGGCCACCGCCCAGGCGGCGGCCGCGTCCGTCACCACCGACAGCAACGACCAGGGGCGGTCCGTCGACCTCAGGAAGGAGACCGCGCACCTCACGCACGACATGGACCGCAAGGCGACCACCCCGGTCCATATGGCGGGCTACCTGCTGTCGGCCGCCCGGCCGCGGGGCTGAGCCGCCCCGGGGACCCGTTCACCCCCGGCCCGGGACACGGGTCCCCGTCGCGCGTCCGCCCCGATGCCGACGCGGAGCACCGCCGCCGGTCGCGGCGGGGGCGCGCCGTACTGGACCACGGCCACGGCGATCAGTCCGACGGCCAGCCCCGCCACCGTCCAGGGGCCCAGCGGCTCACCGAACGTGAGGGCGCCCCATACGACCGTCACCGGAGCCATCAGGAACATCAGGGTGTTGACCCGGGTGACACCCACCCGCCGCAGCATCAGCCAGTACAGCCCGTAGGCGCCGAGTGTCGCGACGGCCGCGAGCCAGAGCGTCGCCGCCCAGAAGTCCGGGTCGGCCGGCGGGACGGCGGAACCGCTCACGAGCGCCGCCGCCGCGCAGAGCACCGCGCTGGTCCCGGTGTGCAGCGTCATCGACACCGCCGGGGCGACCCGGGTGGGGGAGCGGGCCTCCAGCACGGTCGCCGCCACCAGGGACAGCATGCCGAGCACCGGTATCGCGTACGCCCACCACGGCGCCGTGGTCCCCGCCGCGTCGGCCGCGGCCACCAGCCCCGCACCCGCGACCCCCAGGCACAGTCCCGCCCACTGCCGCCCCGACACGTACTCCCGCAGCAGCGGTCCGGCCAGCGCTCCGGCGACCAGTGGCTGGATGCCGTCGATCAGCGCGGTCGTCCCGCTGGAGACGCCCAGCTGGATGGCGTAGTACACCGCCAGGACGTATCCGCTCTGGGACAGCGCGCCGATCACGATCTCGCGGGCGGCCTCCCGCGCGGTCAGTCCGCGCCAGGCGCCCCGCGCCCGCAGCGCGGCGAACGCGAACAGCAGCAGGGCCAGCGGCACGAACCGCCACATCAGCACCGTCAGCACGGGAGCGGTCCCCGCCCCGAGCTTCGCCCCGATGAACCCGGAACTCCAGCACACCACCAATGCCGCCGAGAGCAGGACGTTCACGGTTCCTCACCTCCCACGACCCGATCACCCGTGGGCCGTCTCCGTTCCGGGTATACCGATCTGTTTACCTCGGCACCTGGCTCACTATACAGATCGGTCTACTATGGGGAGGTGAGTACTTCTTCGGACCGTGACAGCGACAGCGACCGTGGCAGTGGCAGTGGCAGTGGTAGGGGCCACGACAGCGGCTCGACCGGCTCGGGTGGTCCGCCAGGCGCGGGTGGTCCGGATGCTCCGGCGGCCGGACTCCGCCGGGTCGCCATGACGCCCGCCGGGCGCCGCGTACTGGCCGCGGCCGAGCGCCTTTTCTACGACCGGGGCATCCACGCGGTCGGCGTCGACCTCATCGCGGCCGAGGCCGGAGTCACCAAGAAGACCCTGTACGACCGCTTCGGCTCCAAGGACCAGCTCGTCGTGGAGTACCTCGCCGACCGGGACGAACGCTGGCGCGCCTACCTTCTGGACCGGCTCGGCGCCGCCGCGCCCGCCGACCGGCTGCGGACCGTCTTCGACGCGTCCGCCGACTGGATGACCGAGCACAGCCCGCGCGGCTGCGGCATGGTCAACGCGCGCGCCGAGATCAGCGACCCCGGGCATCCGGCGCTCCCCGTGATCAGCGGTCAGAAGCGCTGGATGCTGGATCTCTTCACCCGGCTGGTCCACGAGGGCGGCGGCGCCGGAACGGGACGGCGGGCCGACGCGGTGGCCCGCTCGGTGATGCTGCTCCACGAGGGCGCTCTGGTCGCCCATGGACTGGGGCTCTTCCCTGACCCGATCGGCCACGCGGGCGCCCGGGCGGTCGAACTGGCGGGGCCGCCCGGACGGGGACGGTGACCGGACCCGTCGTCCAGGGTGCGCCGGACCTTCGCCCCGGGGTGCCGGGCCCGGTGCGCCGACCTAGGCTGACGGCAGTCCCAGGGGATCGGGAGGTCCGTCATGCCGCGTCCCGTATGGTCGGGGGCCATCACCTTCGGCCTGGTCACGATCCCGGTCAAGGTGGTGCCCGCCACCGAGAACCACAGCATCTCCTTCCATCAGTACCACCGCACGGACATGGCCCGGGTCCGGGTCAAGAAGGTGTGCGAGACGGACGGCCGGACCCTCTCCGTGGACGAGATCGGCCGGGGTTTCCAGACCCCCGACGGCGACACGATCGAGATCACCGAGGACGAGCTCGACGCCATCCCGCTGCCCACCGCGAAGGCCATCGAGATCTCCGGCTTCGTGCCCGCCGCGAGCATCGACCCGATCCGGATCGGTGAGGGCTACTACCTGGAGGGCGCCGGACAGGTCGCGGCGAAGCCGTACGTCCTGCTGCGCAAGGCGCTCGAACGCAATGCCAAGGTCGCCGTCGCCAAGTTCGCCTGGCACGGCCGGGAACGGCTCGGGCTGCTGCGGGTGAAGGACGATGTCCTGGTGCTGCACGCCATGAAGTGGCCCGACGAGGTGCGGTCCCCCGACGCGCTGGTGCCCGGTGACGTCGAGGTCGGCGAACGGGAGATCGAGGCCGCCGTCACCCTGGTCGACAGCATGCCCGCGACCGAGCCCTCGGCGTTCAAGGACGAGTACCGCGAAGCGCTGGAACAGGTCATCGCCGCCAAGTCCTCCGGCACCGCACCGCCCGAGGCCGTGCCGGACGAGGAGCCCGGCGGCGAGGTGCTCGATCTGATGTCGGCGCTGCGGCAGTCCCTCGAACGGACCCATGGCGAGGAGGCCCCCGCGGGCCGCGAGGCCACCGTCCATGAACTGCCCCGCAGGTCGGCCCGGCGAGGCAGCGCGAAGGGCGCGACGGGGGACGGGGCCGCTCGGGGTACGTCGAAGAAGGCCGCCGCCAAGAAGGCACCCGCGAAGAAGGCCGCCGCCAAGAAAGCACCCACGAAGAAGTCGGCTGCTGAGAAGGCGCCCGCGAAGAAGTCGGGTGCGGCCAAGGGCGCGGCGAAGAAGGCCCGGAGTCCGGCGAGCACCGCGAAGAAGCCGGCGAAGAAGTCTGCGTCCGCGTCCACCACGAAACGGAACACCCGGACCGACAAGTCGGCGTGACGGACCCACGGGCTGCCGGGGCGCCGCGATGGGCGCCGCGCGCGGCGAGGGGCCGGGCCCCGGCTCCGCCTTCCCGCTCGCAATGCCCCCGCCCCGCCCCCGCGCGTTCCCGCCCCCGGGTGCCCGTCCGCGGTCGCCGTCGACCCGCGCTTCGGTCGCGGCCCGGCCCCTGCCGCGCTCCACTGCCCGGGGCCGCGTGGCCCCGGGCCCGGCATCGCCGCCGTAACCCGGGTCCCGAACAGCGGTGCCGTGTGCCGGATCGCGCCCCGAATGGCCTCACTTCACGCCGTTCCAGGCGTCAAAGGCGACCTTTCGTGCATATCGTCGGAGGGCAGCCGAATCCCAAGGTCAGGAGGCCGGTACTCATGACGAAACGTGGGTGGCGGAACAGTATGGCCGGGGAGCTCTCGGCCGAGTTCGCCGGAACCTTCATCCTCATCCTCTTCGGATGCGGAGTGGTCGCGCAGGTGGTCGCCGCCGGTATCGGTGACCACGACAGCATCGCCTGGGCCTGGGGCCTCGGCGTGACACTCGGTGTGTACGTGGCGGCCCGGATCAGCGGCGCCCACATCAACCCCGCGGTGACGCTGGCGCTCGCGGTGTTCAAGGGCTTCTCGTGGCGCAAGGTGCTCCCGTACGCGCTCGCGCAGACACTGGGTGCCTTCCTCGCCGCGCTGCTCGTCCGCTGGAACTACAGCGAAGTCCTGGCCATGGCGGACCCGGGGCACACCTTCAAGACCCAGATCGTCTTCTCGACCCTGCCCGGCAACGGCAGCCTCCCGATCAGTGAGTGGGGGGCCCTGCGGGACCAGATCATCGGTACGGCGATCCTCCTGTTCGTCATCTTCGCGGTGACCGACCTCCTCAACACACCGCCGGGCGCCAACCTCGGACCGCTGATCATCGGTCTGCTGGTGGTCGCCATCGGGATGGCGTGGGGCACCGACGCGGGCTACGCCATCAACCCGGCCCGTGACCTCGGCCCCCGGTTCGCCAGCTACATCACCGGCTATCACGACGCATGGCGAGATCAATACGGCAACATCTACTTCTGGGTGCCGATCGTCGGACCGCTCGTCGGCGGTGTGCTGGGTGCCGCGGCCTACCGCTTCCTCATCAGCCCGTTCCTGACGGAGGCCGACGCGAAACCGCAGGAACCCGGCCGGGTACCCGCGCCGGACGGCGAGAGCTGACCTCCGGGACCTCCACCATGACCATGTGCCCACCCGGGTCCGCCCGGGTGGGCACGTCGTTCTTCGCTGACCGCGCGCGGGGCCCCGTACCTGTGGGGGAGGACCCGACCTACGAGAGGCCGAAAGGTGTCAACCTCGGGTTGACGGCAGCTGGAGTGTCAACCTAGGGTTGCCTCATGACCGAAGCGCAGCACATCAAGCCACCCGTCCGCCTCGACGATCTGATCGACGCCATCAAGACCGCGCATCCCGACACCCTCGAACAGCTCACCAGCGCGGTAGTCGCCGCCGACCATCTCGGTGAGGTGGCCGACCATTTGATCGGCCACTTCGTGGACCAGGCCCGCCGGGGCGGAGCGTCCTGGAGCGACATCGGCAGGAGCATGGGAGTCACCCGCCAGGCCGCCCAGAAGCGGTTCGTGCCCAAGAATCCGGGGGAGCCTCCGGCCCTGGACCCCGGTCAGGGCTTCAGCCGCTTCACCGTCCCCGCGCGCAATGTCGTCACGGTCGCCCACAACGACGCCAGGGCCGCCGACAACGACCAGGTCGGCACCGTCCATCTGATCCTGGGGCTGATCACCGAACCGCGATCCCTCGGAACCCGCGCGATCACCGCGCAGGGCGTCGGCCTCGACGCCCTCAAGGAGGCCGCCAGGGCCGCCCTGCCGCCCGCGGCCGAGGACGTGCCGGACCTGGTGCCGTACGACGCCGGGGCGAAGAAGGCGCTGGAACTGACCTTCCGTGAGGCGCTGCGGCTCGGTCACAACTACGTCGGCACCGAGCATCTCCTGCTCGCCCTGCTGGAGTTCGAGGACGGCCGGGGCGTGCTCTCCGCCGCGGGGGTCGCCAAGGCCGCGGCGGAGGAGTTCGTCGTCACCGAACTGGAAGCCGTACGGGGATGATCCCCGGCCCGCCCGGCGGCGACCGTGTGCCGGGGCGTGCGCCGCGTCGTGCGCCGGGGTGCGCCCGTTCGTGCGTTCGGCCGCTCGGCGTGTGAACCGTCACAGGCTGAACCAAGCGGCGGCCGGAAGCGTATGAGCAGGTGAAACCGGAACGTACCGGCGAACCCGCTCACCCGGGTCCGACCGCCCCGGCCGGGCCCCGGGGGCGGCGCAACCGCCCCCGGGGCCGCCGGGGCGACCGTCCAGGGTGGCCGCGCCCCCGCGGAGGCCCCGCATGCCCATCAGCAGAGACACCGACCTCACCTCGTCCGACCCCGGCGGCGCGGCCCCGCCGCCCGCGCTGCCGCAACGGCTCCGGCGCTGGGCCGTCACCGCCCGCGACCAGGCCGCCGTCAGCGCGCTGACCGAGGAGGCCGGGCTCCTCGGCCGGGACGACATACGGCTCGTCCTCGTCAGGGAGGACACGGCCACCGGGCTCCGCTGCGACTGGTCCGCGCTCGCCCGCCAGCTGTACGTCCTGGAACTGTCCGCCGCCGAGCGGGTGTTCCTCGGCTTCGTGCTGTCCATGGCCGGTTCCCATCAGACCGCCCTGTCCCGGGTCCAGGAACTGGACGAGGCCCGGCTCGCCATCGTCCTGCGGGCCCTGGTCCGGCTGTCCGGGAACGGGCGGATAGCCGTTGGCACCCGGGTGTGAGCGGCCACCGACCGCCCGGTGCGCCTGTTCCCCGCGTCGTACCGGTGGGGCGCGAACATACCCGGAACGGCGCGGAGTTCTGTGCCGTAGCGCGTACGGCCGTCGATGGCGGTCCGGTGAATTCCCGTCGGACGGAAGCCGCCCGTCCGTGGGCCGCTCGACGGGACCGCAGGTCAACGAGGTGCGGGGGAGACGGGTTTCGGCCAGCCGCCCCGGAGCGACGCGCGGTGGTCTGAACGCGGGGCGCGGCTCGCCCGTACTCAACGCCGTTCGGCCGCTCCACGGCTCGCCGCCACGGGCGGCACCGCTCCCCAGGAGGTCACCCCGTTGAAACACCAACGCATACCCAAGCGCAAGGCGGCTGTGGCGGGCGCCGCTGTCGTCGCCCTCGGCGCCGCGGCCGTCCTCCTGCCGAACGCCGGTGCGACGCAGAGCGGCCCGGACACCCCGGCCCTGCGGCAGTTCACCCCGCCGGCCGCCTCCGAACTCTCCGCGCGGCTCGCCGACCGACTGGGCCAGAACTTCGGCGGCGCCTACTACGACAGCGACGAGCGGCGTGTCGTCGTCAATGTCGCCGGTAACGACGACACGGCCGCGGACCAGGTCCGCGCGGCCGGAGCCGTCGTCCGCAGCGTCGAGCACAGCGTCACCGAACTGAAGGCCGCCTCCAGCACCCTCAAGGCCGAGGCCACCATCCCGGGAACGTCCTGGGCCGTCGACCCCGTCACCAACGAGATCCGGGTCACCGCCGACCGGACCGTCAAGGGCGCCGACTGGGACCGGCTGAAGGCCACCGTCGCCGGACTCGGCGCGGACATGGCCCGGATCGAACGGGCCGCCGGTGAGTTCACCCCCTTCGCCTCGGGCGGTGACGCCATCCTCGGCGGCGGCGCGCGCTGTTCACTCGGCTTCAACGTCACCACCCGCGACGGCGCCCCCGGCTTCCTCACCGCGGGCCACTGCGGGGTCGCCACCGCCCGCTGGACCGAGGCCAACGGCACCCCGCTCGGCACGATCCAGGAGGCGACCTTCCCCGGCTCCGGGGACCTCGCCGTCGCGTCGTATGACGACCCGGCGGTCCAGGCGCCGAGCGTGGTCGCCGTGGGCCAGGGCCGGACCGTCGCGATCCGCCAGGCTCTCGACGCGACCGTCGGCCAGGAGGTCTCCCGGATGGGCAGCACCACCGGGCTGCACGAGGGGCGGGTCACCGGTCTGCACGCCACCGTTAACTACGCCGAGGGCACCGTCAGCGGACTCGTACAGACCGATGTGTGTGCCGAACCCGGTGACAGCGGCGGCCCGTTGTTCACCCGTGACGGCGGAGCCGTCGGTCTGACCTCCGGCGGCAGCGGCGACTGCGCGGGCGGCGGCATCACCTTCTTCCAGCCCGTCACCACCGCGCTGACCGCCTTCGGCGCGACCCTCGGCGACGGCGGCAGTGGCCAGCAGCCGCCCACCGACCCAGCGCCCCCGCAGGACGGCACCACGAACCCGCCCGAGGACGGCGCGCCGGGTGAGGACGACGACTGACGCGCCCCCGAAGCGGGCGGTCCGGCCGTCCCGGCAGCACGGCCGGACCGCCATCGGGCGTCCTTCGCGGCCACCGGGGAACAGCGCTTGACCTCAATCATGGTTGAGGCCGGATGCTGCTCCCATGAACGCGACGAGCATGGACGACAGGACCCGCGCGGTCGAGACCGAGGCGATCGAGCAGGTCGTCGCCGAGATCCAGTACGCGCAGCGCAACGAACTCCCCGATAGATTCGCGGCCTTGTTCCGCCATGACGCGATCTGGACGACGGGCCACGGCAAACGGCTCATCGGACGGGACGAGATCGCGGAGTTCACCCGCAAGGTGCCCCCCGGCTCGTCGAAGCACGGACTGGGTACCTATGAGGTGGTGCACATCCTGTTCGTCCGCCCCGATGTCGCCGCGGTCAAGGTCCGCCAGCGGTACGTCACCCCGGACGGCGAGCTCATCGAGAGCGAAGGTGAGGGCACCCCGCTCCATGTGATGTCCAAGGAGGACGGTCGCTGGGTCCTGACGGCCAGTCAGAACACCCAGGTCTTCGCCGAGTAGCCCGCACCCGGCGGAGCGCATCAGCCACCACCCCGAGCCACGCGGTCGCCGATCCCCCCACGGCACCCCGTGGCCCCCACCGGGGGTGGTCCGGAAGGCACCCGCCTCCGGACCACCCCCGCATCCGTGTGCCGGCCGCCGGTGACTCCGCGCCCACGAGGGTTCCGTGACCCCGCGTGCCGTGGTCGCCTTCGGCGTCCGTCCGGCCAGATTCACTCGTCCCGCGAACCCCGGCCTCGCCCGCCCGCGCCCCACCGGCGCAGTGCGGTGACGGCCTCCGCGCGGTCGCCGGGCGACAGATCCGCGATCGTGACGTGGTGGTTGCCGCCCGGCACCCACAGCACGCGCGCGTCGCCACGGCCGGTCCGGAAGGGCTCCGCGACGGAAGGGTCCTGGGTGCCGTTGACGAAGAGCAGCCGGGAGGCGCGCCGCCGCACCCAGCTGTCGATGTCGGGCATGGCCTCGGTGTCGAACCGCATCGGGATGTCCCGCGGCACGAAACTGCGGGGCTCGACGGCGTCCGGGTAGCGCAGCAGTCCGTCCAGATGGGCGGTGGGTACGTCGAGATAGCCGAGCTGTGTGCCGAGTTGGTACCAGTAGGGGATGAAGTCCCTCGCCGTGGAGTCCGCGTAGGCGGGCAGGGCGGCGGTCCGCTCCAGCCATGCGTACAGCGCGTCGGTGGAGGCGTCGGGGCCCGGGACAGCCGCGGCGTCCTCGGCGGTGTGGCGCTGCCAGAACATGAACGGCACCCGCAGCACCGCGGTCTCCAGTGCCTTGTCGGCGCTGCCGATGACGCGGAAGGTGTCGCCGGTGGCGGCGGCCCAGGCCTCGTAACGGGCGACGAGATGGCCGCGGCGCAGCAGCATCTCCCGCTGGACCGTCCTGAGCGCGTCACGGGCGGCGACGGTGCCCACATGCTCCAGGAACCGCACATACGCGGAGTCCTCGCGGTCGTCGACATTGTTCGGGGCGGAGTAGGCGACGGTCCCGTCCACGTCGTGCGGGTGGAAGCGGCGGTGGTACACGCTGGCCGTACCACCCTTGCTGCCTCCGGTGGAGATCCACGCACCGGGGTACAGGCGGCGGAAGAGGCGCACCACACGGTGATGATCCGCGGCGGCCTGCCGGATCGTCAACGTCTCGAAACCGGGAGCCGCCGGACGCGAGGTGCCGAAGAAGCGGTGCTCCACGCCGATCTGATTGCCGCCGAGCAGGACAGCCGGTTCGGTCCGCCGTGGCACGAGCGGCACTTCGTATCCCGTGCTGAACAGGACGGTCGGGCGGTGGGCGGCGGTATGGAGCAGGGTCAGCCGCTGCTCGAAGGTCCCGGCCCCGGGCGCGCCGTGGTCGACCGGCTGGCGCAGCCCGAGCACGAAGAAGCGGTAGCCGGGCTCGGCGCCCGGCCGTTCCTCGATGACACGCAGGCCCGGCAGCGCCCGCAGGGCGTCCATCGGATCAACGGTGCCTACGGGCTTCCGCTCCGCGGCCCGCACGGGGGCCGCGGCCAGGCCGGCCGCCGAGGCCGCCGACGCGGCGGAGGTGAGCAGACGTCGTCTCGTGGGGGCGCGCATGCGGGTCCTTTCCTGTGCCGACCGCCTCAAGTACATCGGGCGGCGGCACCTGGAAGATCCCCCACGCGAGGGGACCGGCTCCCCCTGCCGGGGGAGGAGGAGCACCGGACAGGCGGGAGCAAGCGCCTACGCGTCCCGTGACGCGGGCCGCGCGCGGACGAGCGTCCTCAGCATCGCGGCGCCCGTCGCCACCGCCGCGAGGTGCAGGACCGCCGCGAGCGCGAGGTTCTCCGGCAGGGAAACGCCGGCCGGTCGTGCGACCGCCAGGTACAGGGTGAACGGGAGCTTCCAGCCGCTCCAGGCGAACAACGAGCCCGAGCCCAGCCAGCCGAGCACCGTCGGACCCCATCGAGGGACACGCGCGGGCCGTCCCCGGACGGCAGCCCAGACAGCGGCGGAAGCCGCCAGGGCCCAGAGTCCGAAGACTCCGGACAGCGCGTGCCAGACGAGGTCCCGATCGTCGCGGTGGGCGACACCCGCGGTGCCGCCCACCGCCCAGTACAGCCAGACGAGACCGACCGCGGCGCCGACCGCGGCCGTCCACGGCGGCAGCCCTGGTGAGCCCCCTCCGCCGTCCCCGAGCCGGCCGGTGAACGCCTCCGGCCAGCGCCGCCGCAAGTACATCGGCAGCGCGAGGGCCAGACCCAGCCCCGTACCCACGAATCCGATCTGGACCAGCACGGCCTCCCAGACCGGCATCGACGGGTCGGTGCCGCTCCCGGATTCCGGAGCGTCCAGCAGCGAACCGAGAACGGCGTACGGGAGCACCGGGACGAGGAACCCCGTCCCGACCCAGGCGCAGAAGACCAGCGGCGCTCCCGGTATGCGGGTTCCCCATGGCCTCACCAGTGCGAGCGCCATCGCGATCCCGATGCCCGCCATACCGATCGTGGCGCTGTTCAGCACCACCCACTCCGCCTTGCCGAACCCGGCCCCGACCGGCAGCAGCCCCAGGAGCGAACCGACCACCCACGACACCTTGATCAGCAAGTACGGCGTCAACGCCAGCGCCGCCCCGTATGCCGCGAACCGCCCGACCCGATCCCAACGATCCACCGGAACTCCCCTCTCAGACAGCGGAGTTCAAGACTCGGCCGGGACCGAACCCGCAAGCATCGACCGCCAGGCGTATCCGCCTCCCCACCCAGGACGAGGGAGTGTCGGCCGACAGGACCACCGTCCTGGGTGATCCGGGCTTCGCGGCGCACATGTGTGCCCGGGGCGGGCGGTCAGACGGTGGAGCGGGTGGTGACCTTGCGGGTCACCCGGAGCAGGCATTCCTTGCGGTCGAGGGGGTTGTGGCCGGTGCGGGCCCGGGAGGGCGGTGTGCCGGGGCGGCGAACGGAAAGGTGCCCGGTGGGACGTGTGACCCCGTCCCACCGGGCACCGGCGTGGTGCGCGCGCCCGGGATCAGTCGTCGAGACCCCGGTCGATCGCGCGGATCGCCTCACCGTCGGCGGTGTCGCCGTCGAGCGACCAGACCATGGCCCCGCCGAGGCCCCGGTCCTGGACGTACTTGGTCTTGGCGCGCAGGACGGTCGGGTCGTCGTACGTCCACAGCGTCTTGCCGTCGAACAGCCAGGCGTCGCCGTTCTTCGTGCCGCGGTGGAGCTTGTACGTACCGGACTCGGCCAGCTTCTTCAGGGCCTTGTAGTCCTCGAAACCGGCCTGGAAGGTCGCGGGCGCCGGGCCCGTGTTCGGCTGGTGGAGACCGTCGCCGCCGCCGGTGACCCCGGTCCAGCCCTGTCCGTAGAGCGGCATCCCGACGACCAGCTTGTGGGCGGGAGCGCCGCGCCGCAGCCAGTCGTTGACCGTCTGGTGCACGCTGAAGTCGTTCTTGGCGTAGAGCGCCGACTGCTGGTTCGTGGTCCTCTCGCCGGACACGTGGAAGTCGTAGCCCTGGAGGTTCACGAAGTCGAAGTCGCGCATGATCTTGCGGACCTCGAAGCCCGCGTCGATCTTCGCCGGGGCGGTCGGCACGTACGCCGACAGCTCGTAGCGCTGGCGCTTCTTCTGCGACTTCGCGTACGCGTCCAGCTCGGTACGGAACTCGCTGATCAGCGCGGTGAAGTTCTTCTTGTCCGCGGGGGTGTAAGGCGTGTCGTCGTCGCCGGAGGAGCCCGGCCACTCCCAGTCCACGTCGATGCCGTCGAAGACACCGGCCGCCGCGCCCTCGCCGCCGCGGGCGCCGTCCACGGGCAGGTTGCCCTTGATGTACAGGTCGACGCAGGACTTGACCAGTGCCGTGCGCTTGGCCGGGGTGCTGACCGCGTTCGAGAAGTGGGTGGACCAGCTCCAGCCGCCGAGCGAGATCATGACCTTGAGGCCGGGGTGCTTCTTCTTCAGCTCGGCGAGCTGGTTGAAGTTGCCCGCGAGGCGCTGGGTGTCGTTGTCCGCGACGCCGTCGACCGAGTTCGCGGCGTCGATGGGCCGGACGTAGTCCGCCCACGGGTCGCCCTCGCCCGGGATGCTCTCGATGAAGCACTTGCCCTCGGGATTGACGTTCCCGAAGGCGTAGTTGATGTGGGTGAGCCGCGCCGCGGCGCCGCTCTTGTCGAGGTCCTGGACCTGGAAGTCCCGGCCGTAGACACCCCATTGGGTGAAGTACCCGATCCGCCTGAGATCGGGCTGGTTCTTCTTGTCCTTCTGCGAGCTGCTGGTGTCGGCCGAGGCGGGAGCCGTGACCATCAGGGAAACCGGAAGAGACGCGGCGCAGGTGGCTATGGCCAGCCTGGCGAGGATTCTTCGACGCATGTCGGGAAGTTATTGGTCTGGACCAGACCGGTCAAGAGGTTGAACCAATGACGATGGCCGGGAACCAGCCACCCCCCTCGCCCGGCCCCCGGTGCCACCGCCCCGGCTGACCTGGCGCTACCCCCTTTCGTCTGTCGCATTGATGAGGATTCGTCAGTTCCTTTCCTGGCATTCATCATTGCTGGTTCCGGCTGGTCCGGAACCGACCACGGAGTCCCGGTGGCCGGCCGAGGTGTCTCGGTAATCGGCCGCGGTGTCCCGGTGGCCGGGCGAGGTCCTTCGGTAACCGGCCGCGGTGCCACCGGAACGGCCGCGAGGTCGGTGCGCGCCGGACGGTCGCACGGCGGCGGGACCGGTGTCACGCGATCGCCGCCGCGTACGGCCGTCCATCGGAACGGCCGTACAGAGGAACGGCCGCCCGGACCGCCGTCCCCCAGCCCGCCCCGCACCGGGCCCCCGCAGTTCACCCGGCGAGCCGCGCCACCGCCCCATACGATGGACCGGAGCGCCGAGTACGACGCCGTACTCACCGACCGGGGGGCGGGAGACGTATGCCGGAAGCTTCCGTCGCTGCACGCACAGTGATCCTCACCGTGGACGACGACCCGGGGGTGTCCCGCGCGGTCGCGCGGGACCTGCGGCGCCGTTACGGCGGGGAGCACCGGGTGGTGCGCGCCGAGTCCGGGGACGCGGCGCTGGAGGCCCTGCGCGAGCTGAAACTCCGCGGTGAACAGGTCGCCGTCCTGCTGGCCGACTACCGCATGCCGCAGATGAACGGCATCGAGTTCCTCGAACAGGCACTCGACATCTTCCCCGGCGCCCGGCGCGTGCTGCTCACCGCCTACGCCGACACCGACGCCGCGATCGACGCGATCAACGTCGTCGACCTCGACCACTACCTGCTCAAACCGTGGGACCCGCCCGAGGAGAAGCTGTACCCCGTCCTGGACGAGCTCCTCGACACCTGGCGGCACACCGACCACCGGGCCGTTCCCACCACCAAGGTCGTCGGACACCGCTGGTCGGCGCGGTGCTCCGAGGTCCGGGAGTTCCTCGCCCGCAACCAGGTCCCCTACCGCTGGTACTCCTCCGACGAACCCGAGGGGCGCCGCCTCCTCGAAGCGGCGGACACCGACGCGCTGCGGCTGCCACTGGTGATCACCCCCGACGGCACCGCCCTGATCGAGCCCGGGGACCAGGACCTCGCCGCCCGGGTCGGCCTCGCCACGACCCCCACCGCCGAATTCTACGACCTGATCGTCATCGGCGGCGGTCCGGCCGGTCTCGGCGCCGCCGTCTACGGCGCGTCCGAGGGGCTGCGGACCGTCCTGGTGGAACGTTCCGCCACCGGGGGGCAGGCCGGCCAGAGCTCCCGTATCGAGAACTATCTCGGCTTCCCCGACGGGGTCTCCGGCTCCCAGCTCACCGACCGGGCCCGCCGCCAGGCCGCCAAGTTCGGCGCCGAGATCCTCACCGCCCGCGAGGTCACCGGGCTGGAGATCAACGGCGCCGCCAAGGCCGTGCGGTTCTCCGACGGTCACGCCATCGCCGCGCACAGCGTGCTCCTCGCCACCGGTGTGTCGTACCGGCAGCTCGACGCGCCGGGCGTCGCGGACCTCACCGGCCGGGGCGTCTACTACGGCTCCGCGCTCACCGAGGCCGCCTCCTGCCAGGGCCATGACGTGTACGTGGTCGGCGGCGCCAACTCCGCGGGCCAGGCCGCCATGTATCTGTCCCGGGGCGCCAAGTCCGTCACCGTACTGGTCCGGGGCGGTCCGCTCGCCGCCTCCATGTCGCACTACCTCGTCCAGCAGGTCGAGGACGCCCCGAACATCACCGTCCGCACCGGAACCGTCGTCGAGTCCGCGCACGGCGCCGACCACCTCGAACAGCTCACCCTGCGGGACACCACCACCGGACACACCGAACTCGTCGACACCCATTGGCTGTTCGTGTTCATCGGCGCGGCGCCGCTGACCGACTGGCTCGACGGCACGGTCCTGCGGGACCCGCGCGGCTTCATCGTCGCCGGACCCGACCTCTCCGCCGACGGCGCGCCGCCCCCCGAATGGGAGCTGGACCGCGCGCCGTACCACCTGGAGACCAATGTGCCGGGCGTGTTCGTCGCCGGGGACGCCCGCTCCGAGTCCGCGAAGCGGGTCGCGTCCGCGGTGGGGGAGGGCGCCATGGCCGTCATGCTGGTGCACCGCTACCTGGAGCAGTCATGAACGGGCGACCCACCCCCCTGCCGTGCGAGGCGGCGGAACTGCGCACCCTGTTCCTCTTCGAGAAGCTGGCACCCGACCAGCTGGACCGGCTCTGCCGGGAAGGCGCCGTCGAGCGCTACGACACGGGCCCCGTGTACACCGAGGGCGAGCCCGCGACCTGCTTCTACGTCCTGCTCGACGGCACCGTCGTGATGTCGAGACGGGTCGGCGCCGACGACATCGAGATCAACCGCACCTCCGACCCCGGGGTGTACGCGGGTGCCTTCCAGGCCTACCTCGGGGACCGGGTCCCGCAGCGCTACAACAGCTCGCTGCGGGTCACCGAGCCCTCCCGTTTCTTCGTGCTGTCCGCCGACACCTTCGCCATGATCATGCGTGAGTGGTTCCCGATGGCGGTCCACCTCCTGGAGGGCCTGTTCTTCGGCAACCGCTCCACCCAGCAGGCCGTCGGCCAGCGGGAGCGGCTCCTGGCCCTCGGCTCGCTGTCCGCCGGGCTCACCCATGAGCTGAACAACCCGGCCGCGGCGGCCGTCCGCGCCACCGCGTCGCTGCGCGAACGTGTCGCCGGGATGCGCCACAAGCTCGCGGTGATCGCCTCCGGCCCCTACCACCGCGACACCCTCGCCTCCCTGGTGGAACTCCAGGAACGCACCGCCGAACGCATCGCCAAGGCGCCGGGTCTGAGCCCGCTGGAGGCCAGCGACCGGGAGGACGCCGTCGGGGACTGGCTGGACGACCACGGCGTCGCCGAGGGCTGGCGGCTCGCCCCCACCTTCGTCCAGGCCGGACTCGACACCGAATGGCTCGACCAGGTCGCCGCGACCGTCGACCAGGACACCCTCGAAGGCGCCGTCCGCTGGCTCAACTACACGGTCGAGACGGAACTCCTCATGAACGAGATCGAGGACTCCTCGACGCGGATCTCCCATCTGGTGGGCGCGGCGAAGCAGTACTCGCAGCTGGACCGCGCCCCCCATCAGGACGCCGACATCCATGAACTCCTCGACTCCACCCTGATGATGCTCACCGCCAAGATCGGCCCCGGGGTGACCGTCGTCAAGGACTACGACACCGGCCTGCCGCGCATCCCCGCCTACCCCGGCGAACTCAACCAGGTGTGGACCAACCTCATCGACAACGCCGTCTCCGCCATGAAGAGCGTGCACCGCGCCGACGACCCCGACCAGGGCACGCTGACCGTGCGGACCGCCCGGGACGGGGACCGCGTCCTCGTGGAGTTCGGTGACACGGGACCCGGGATGCCCCCGGAGGTCCGCGGCCGCATCTTCGATCCGTTCTTCACCACGAAACCCGTCGGTGAGGGCACGGGGCTCGGACTGGACATCTCCTGGCGGATCGTCGTCAACAAGCACCACGGGGATCTCTCGGTGGCCCGCTCCGAGCCCGGTGACACCCGGTTCCAGGTGCGTCTCCCCCTCACTCCGGCGGACCCCGACCCGCCGGCCGACCCCCAGCCCCCCGAGGAGTCCTCATGAGCCTTCCCGACGGCATCGACCCCACGGCCCTGCCCTCCGGCACCGGTTGCGCCGAATGCGAGACCTCGGGCGGCTGGTGGTTCCATCTGCGGCGGTGCGCCCGGTGCGGCCATATCGGCTGCTGCGACAGCTCACCCGCGAAACACGCGACCGCCCACGCCAAGGACAGCGGACATCCGCTGGTCCGCAGCTTCGAGCCCGGCGAACAGTGGTTCTGGGACTACGACAGCGAGCAGATGTACGAGTCCGGTCCCGCCCTGGCGCCCCCGCAGTCCCACCCGGTGGAGCAGCCCGCGCCCGGACCCGTGGGACGCGTCCCGGCGAACTGGGCCGAGACCTTGCGCTGAGCCCGGGTGGCGGGTGCGCCGGACGAGCGGGTCCCGGGCACGGCCGACCGGTGGTCCGTGTGCTCCACGGTGCCTTTGACCAGGGCCTTCACCGGCCGGTCCGGCCGCCTGACACGTACTGTCCGCGGCCCCGCCCGTACCCCGGGTGCGGCAAGCGTGTGCCGCTTCGGGTGCGGGGCGGCGGACCGCCCTGAAAGATGGGGGATGCGCCGCCCATATGCGGGCAGGCGGGGCCGGATAGGGACGAGAGGTCTCAGGGAAGGACGGACACCGTGGCGCGACCCAGGATTCTCGTGGTGGGGGCAGGCTTCGCCGGAGTGGAGTGCGTACGCCGGCTGGAGCGCCGGCTCTCCCCCGGGGAGGCGGACATCACCCTCGTCACGCCGTTCTCGTACCAGCTCTACCTCCCGCTGCTGCCGCAGGTCGCGTCGGGCGTGCTGACCCCCCAGTCGATCGCGGTGTCCCTGCGGCGCAGCCGCAAGCACCGCACCCGCATCATCCCCGGCGGGGCCATCGGGGTGGACCCGGCGGCCAAGGTCTGTGTGATCCGCAAGATCACCGACGAGCTGGTGGACGAGCCGTACGACATCATCGTGCTGGCCCCCGGCAGTGTGACCCGCACCTTCGACATCCCGGGCCTGATCGACCACGCGCGCGGGATGAAGACGCTCGCCGAGGCCGCCTACGTACGCGACCATGTCATCGCCCAGCTCGACCTCGCGGACGCCTCCCACGACCAGGAGGAACGTGCCTCCCGGCTCCAGTTCGTCGTCGTCGGCGGGGGCTACGCGGGCACCGAGACCGCGGCCTGTCTCCAGCGGCTCACCAGTCACGCCGTCCGGCGCTATCCGCGGCTCGACGCACGGCAGATCAAGTGGCACCTCATCGACATCGCCCCGAAGCTCATGCCCGAGCTGGGGGACCGGCTCGGGCTGGTCGCCCTGGAGATCCTGCGCCGCCGGGGCATCGAGGTCTCGCTCGGGGTGTCCGTCGCGGAGGCGTCGGCCGACAAGGTCACCTTCACCGACGGCCGGGTCCTGCCGTGCCGCACCCTGATCTGGACCGCCGGGGTGGTGGCGAGTCCGCTGATCGCCACGCTCGACGCCGAGACGGTCCGCGGACGCCTCGCCGTCCGCGCGGACATGAGCCTGCCCGGCGCCGACGGGGTCTTCGCGCTCGGCGACGCGGGCGCGGTGCCCGACCTGGTCAAGGGCGGGGACGCGGTGTGCCCGCCCACCGCCCAGCACGCGATGCGCCAGGGCCGCAAGGTCGCCGACAACGTCATCGCGTCCCTGCGCGACCAGCCGCTCCAGCCCTACGAACACCAGGACCTCGGTCTGGTGGTCGACCTCGGCGGCCGGGACGCCGTCTCCAAGCCGCTCGGTGTCGAACTGCGGGGGCTGCCCGCGCAGGCCGTCGCCCGGGGCTACCACTGGTCGGCCCTGCGGACCAATGTCGCCAAGGCCCGGGTGCTCACCAACTGGGTGCTCAACGCCGTCGCGGGCGACGACTACGTCCGCACCGGCTTCCTCGCCCGCAACCCGGCCACCCTGCGCGACTTCGAACACACGGACGCCTATCTCTCCGCGGAGCAGGTCCGCGCCCACACGGCGGCGCTACGGGCGTCCGGCACCTGACCGCCCCACCCAGGTCAGGGCGCGGAGCCGACCAGCCAGACACCCGGCAGCGCGGCCCGGACCGACTCCAGCACGGCCTCGTCCCGGGCCCGCGCCCACATCCAGTCCTCGCCGTCCGCGCGCAGGATCACCTCGTCCCCGCCGAACCAGCGGACCGGCGGGCCGTCCGGGGCCGCCCACACCGGATACCGGGGCAGCGGCAGCGGGGGGAAGGCGTCCGCCAGCGCGGCCAGGGTGACCGGGTCGAGCTGGCGGTTGTCGCCCGGGGCGCCGGGGGCCAGCACGCACTCCGACAGGACCATCTCCACACAGGCCAGCGAGAAGCGGTCCAGGAACGGCGACCACTCCTCCTCGTCCGTCGGGCGGAACAGCACCGGGGGATCGTCCCCCTCCCCGAGCGGTACGCCCCACTCGACGACGTAACCGTGCTCCACCCGGAACACCAGTTTCCCGCCGGTCTCGTCGGTGTCCAGATGTGCGGGCCGCACCAGCCGGTCCTGGCCCCGGACCAGATCGTCGCGCCGTCCGAACAGCAGGTACGCGTCGCGGACGGCGGCGGGCAGACCGATTTCCAACCGCTCCTCCACCGCCAGCAGTTCGCTCTCGTCGCTGCCGTCGCCCGGCCCCAGGGGGCGCGCCCAGCGCGCGGCGAAGCGCTCGACGAATCCCCAGGCCCGGTCGGGCGCGCCGGAGCCGACGGCCGCCGCGAGCGCGCTCCTCAGCTCGAAGTCACCAACCATGATCATGAGACTAGCCGGACCCGGCGGGCGCCCGTGTGCCGTACGGCGAGATCGGCGTCCCGGGACGGGCGGCCCCGGTGTCCGGGTCGGTCGGGTCACCCGGACGGCCGAGTGCGGCACCGGTTCCTGGACATGGGCCGTCGCACGCAGGCATGGGCCGCGTTCGCCGCCCGCCAGGGGCGAAATCGGACAATCGGCATAGAATGGCGAGGTCACAAGCCCGGACCGGACGTGCGGCGGAGATGAGTCGATGGCGTCGAACCGCCCCGCGGACACCCCTGACGACCTGCTGGCCAGACTCGGGTCCCTGACCGCGGAGGCCAGGGTCCGGGCGGAGGCCCAGCGGACCCAGGTACAGCTCGCCCTGGCCCTCCAGCGCGGCATGCTCCCGGGGGAACTGCCCGTCGTCCCGGGACTGCGGGTGGCCGCCCGCTACGCGCCCGCCTTCACCGGGCTGAACGTCGGCGGCGACTGGTACGACGGTTTCCTCCTGCCCGACGGCTGCATCGGCTACTCGATCGGTGACGTCCAGGGACACACCATCGAGGCCGCCGCCTTCATGGGACAGGTGCGGGTCGGCCTGCGGGCGCTCGGTTCGGTGACCAGCGACCCCGGCGAGCTGCTGGCCAGCACCAATGAACTCCTGCTGTCCATGGGAGCCTCCCTCTTCGCCACCTGCACGATGGTCCGCTTCGACCCGGTCGCCTGGGAGCTGCGCAGCGCCCGCGCGGGCCATGTCCCGCTGGTACGGGCCACCCCCGACGGGCGTGCCGGGGTCATCGAGGACGAGGGCGGGCCGCCGCTGGGCGTCCAGCCCGGCGCGGTGTACCCGGTGACCCGCTACCGGCTCTCCGGGCCGGGGGTGTTCGTCCTCGTCACGGACGGTGTCGTGGAGGGCCCCTCGCTGCCCCTGGAGGACGGGCTCCAGCAGGTCGCCCGGCTCGCCGGGGTCGGCACCGGCGCGGCGCTGAGCGCGGAACCGCTGGCCACCTCGGTGATGCGGATCGCCGACTCGATCGGCCACGAGGACGACGCGGCCGTCCTGGTCATCGCCCACGACGGGCCGCCCGACGCCGCCCGTGAGCACCCCGCCCCCGCGCACCGCGCGCCCTCCGGTCCACCGGACGCCTGACCGGGTCGGACACCAGACCCGGGCCGGACGCCTGCGCAGGTCGGACGCCTGCCGCGGGCCGGACACCTGACCCGGGTCCGGCGGCCCTCGCGCGGGCCGCCGAGCGTGTCTCGACGGGCCGACCGGCGGCCGCCGGTGTCTGATGACTGGCGTGGTGCGAATCCAGCTCAAGGGCCGCCGGGCCGCCGTCCTCGTCCTGGCGAACCTCGCCGTGGCCGCCTGCTACTACCTGGGGGGCCGCCTGGGGCTCCTGAAGGCGCTGGTGGTCGAGGGCTCCGTCGTGAGCCCCGTCTGGCCGCCGACCGGTATCGCGCTGGCCGCGCTGCTGCTCCTCGGGCCGGGCGTCTGGCCGGGCATCGCGCTCGGCGCCCTCCTCGTCGTCCACCATCTCAGCCCTTCGCTGGAACCCGGCGCCCTCGCCATCCTGGTGGGCAACACCCTGGCCCCGTTCTGCGCCTACGTGATGCTGCGGATCGTCGGCTTCCGCACCGAACTCGACCGGCTGCGGGACGGCTTCGCGCTGGTGTTCCTCGGCGCGCTGCTGGGCATGCTCGTCAGCGCCACGGCAGGGGCGGGCCAGCTGCTGCTGGGCGGCAGTATCTCCGGCGGGGAGTTCTGGCCCGTGTGGGCGGCCTGGTGGACCGGGGACGCGCTCGGGGTGCTCGTGGTCGCCCCGGTCCTGCTGATCCTGTGGCGCGCCCGGCCGCCGCTCTCCCTGGACCGCTGGCCCGAGGCACTGGTACTGGCCGTCTGCGCGGGTGTCGTCGCCCCGTTCGTCGCCTACAGCACCCTCAGCCTGCTGTTCCTGGTCTACCCCCTGCTGATCTGGGCCGCGCTGCGCTTCCAGCTCCCCGGCGCCACCCTGTGCGCGCTGTATGTGTCGGTGGTGACGGCGGTCTCCGCCGCGGACGGCGACGGGCCGTTCCGGGACCACACCCGGCTGGGAGTGATGATCAACCTCCAGGCGTTCAACGGGGCGATCGCCCTGACCGCGCTGCTGCTCGCCGCGCTGGTCACCGAGCAGCTGAAGACCCGCCGCCATGTCGAGGAGGCGGTCGCCGAGCTGGCCGATGTCGTGGAGCGGCTCGCCCCCGGGGAGGGCCCGGGACGGCGTTCGCACGGTGGGTGACGGACGGGGGCGGCCCCGCGCGGGATCCGTACGGTGCGGAGGTCCCGGACGGGGTTCGGGGGAGGCCCGGACGGTGTGCGCACGGTGGGTGACAGCCGCAGGTGGGAGCGGCGTGCCGCAGTTCACAGAGGGGTCGGAACAATTCGGGCCGACCGGTCGTTCTTGGATATGTGGACGCGGAGGGAACAGTGTCCCCGGGCTCAACCTTCCGCCCACGAGGACGATCGTTCGGCTGAAGCCTCGTGGAGCCTTCCGCCGTGAGGCGACCGCCTTCCGCGTCCTCCCTGAACCGCCCCGGCTGGTCTCCCCCCGTCCAGCCGGGGCGCCTTGTTTTCCGCCACCGGCGCCTTCCGCGCCGGCACCCGCGTGGCGGTTGCCGACGCGGCCGGATCGCTCCTCCCGGGGGAGTCGGCCGGTGCGGGTCCGGAGCGCCGGGAAGCCACCGTTTTGAGCGCCGCCCGAACTCGCGCCCCGGTGGGTCCGCGATGCTCGGGTCGCCTCGAACGATCAGGACGATACGCAGGTCAGCGCCCGTGTCGAGGCGTCCGCCAGGGGGCGCGGCCGACAGTGTGCGCGGTTCGGAACGAACTGGCCGGAACCCGTCTTACCGCGCGGTTAGAACGAGCGCTGGTCGCACCGGTGTTCGTAATTTTGTCTAGACCTATTTTGTCTAGACCTCTTGCCCCGGCCGCGATCTGCGGGCTACGTTTCCGGTCGTTCCGAAGTACTTCAAGTTTCCTTCAATTCCCTTGACGAGCAAGGCTGGAAGGAGCATGTCCGCATGCAGGACCGGAGTCTGACCAGGCGCACCATCCTCGCCTCCGCCACCGTGGTGGCGGCCGGTGTAACGGGCGTCGTGGGCGTCACGGCCACCCCCGCACTCGCCCACAACCGTGACGCGAGCCTCAAGAAGATCATCAAAGAGATGAGCCTTGAGGCGAAGATCGGCCAGCTGTTCGTGCCGTACTTCTACGGCACGTCGGCCACCGACCCCAGCGCGGATGACCGGGAGGACAATCTGCGTGAACTCGGCGTCGCCACCGCCGCCGAGCTGATCACCAAGTACCACGTCGGCGGGGTCATCTACTTCTCCGGCTGGGCGAACAACATCCAGAACCCCCGCCAGGTGGCGGAGTTGACGAACGGGGTCCAGAAGGCCTCGCTCAGCCTGCCCACCCCCATCGCGTCCCTGATCTCCATCGACCAGGAGCACGGCGCCAACGTCCGCATCGGCTCCGGCGCCACCCAGCTGCCGGGAGCCATGGCCCTCGGCGCGGGCCGCTCGCTGTCCGACGCCCGTACCGCCGGGCAGATATCAGGTATCGAACTCGCCGCCCTGGGCATCCACCAGAACTTCGCCCCGGTCGCCGATGTCAATGTCAACCCGCAGAACCCGATCATCAACGTCCGGTCCTTCGGGGCGGACCCCGAGGCAGCCGGCCGGATGGTCGCCGCCCAGGTGAAGGGTTATCAGAGCGTCGGCGTCGTGGCCTGTGCCAAGCACTTCCCGGGCCACGGTGACACCGCCCAGGACAGCCACACCGGGCTGCCCGTGATCACCCACACCCGTGAGGAATGGGACCGGATCGACGCGCCGCCGTTCCGCGCGGCCATCGCCGCCGGTGTCGACTCGATCATGACCGCCCACCTCCAGGTCCCCGCGCTCGACGACAGCAACGAGCCGGCGACCCTCTCCCCGAAGATCCTCCAGGGGGTGCTGCGCGGAGAGCTCGGCTTCAAGGGCGTCATCGTCACCGACGCCCTCAACATGACCGGTGTGCGCACCAAGTACGGCGACGACCGGGTCCCCGTCCTCGCCCTCAAGGCGGGCGTGGACCAGCTCCTCTTCCCGCCGAACATCGACGTCGCCTTCAACGGCGTGCTGGCGGCGGTCCGTTCGGGCGAGATCACCGTCGCCCGGCTGGAGGAGTCCGTCCTGCGGATCCTCCGTCTCAAGGACAAGGTGGGCCTGCTCAGCGGCAGTCCCTACATCTCGCAGAAGGAGGTCGACCGCGTCGTCGGTGCCCGCAAGCACCAGGCCATCGCCGCGCGCATCGCCGACCGCACCACCACGCTGCTGGTCAACAAGGGCGAGACGCTTCCGCTGCGCCGCAAGCAGAAGAAGCTGCTCGTGGTCGGCGCGAGCCCCGCCTTCCCGACGGACGCCGCCCGTACGTCGATCCCCGAGCTGACCAAGGTCTTCGGTGAGCTCGGCTACACCACGACCGCCCTCGCCACCGGCCGCGCCCCGACCGCCGCCCAGGTGGACGAGGCCGTCGCCGCCGCGTACGGCCGGGACGCCGTCGTGGTGACCACCGACAACGTCGGCCCCACCAGTGCCCAGCGCACCCTGGTGGCCCGCCTGCTGGAGACGGGCGTGCCCGTCATCCACCTCGCGGTCCGCAACCCGTACGACATCGCCCAGCTCCCCGGGGTACGGGCCTCGCTCGTCTCCTACTGCTGGACCGAGGTCGAACTGCGCGCCGCGGCCCGGGTCATCGCCGGCCGGACCGAACCGCGCGGCAAGCTGCCGGTGCCGATCCAGCGCGCCGACGACCCCACGAAGGTGCTGTTCCGCTCCGGACACGGACTGTCGTACGACGACTGACCACAGCTGATCCCCGCCGAAGCGCGGACGCGGTGAACACGGACCGCGCCGCGCCCCCCACCTCAGCGCGGCACCCGCCGCCGTGCCGTACCAGGCACCCGCGCTGATCCGGTGGAGCCGGACCCCACCAGGAACCGGCTCCGCCCGCAGGTCCCGGTGTTCGGGGAGGACATCGGAACAACGCGAGGAGCCCGGTCCCTGGGGGGACCGGGCTCCTCGTCCGTCATGCCGTCACACCGCCGCGACCGGCTGGAGATAGCGCGCCAGCAGATCGTCCAGCGAGACGATCCCGGCGAGCCCGCCCGACGCGTCGCGGACCACCGCGAGCGACGCCCGGCGTCTGCGCAACTGCTCCACCGCGTGCGCGACGGTGTCGTCCACCGTCAGCTCCGGCAGCGACCTCGCCAGCTCACGCGCGGTCGTCGCCCGCGAGCGGGTCCGGGCCACCAGGGCGTCCCGGGTGTGCACCGACCCCACCACCCGGCCGGAGTCCCGGACCAGCAGCCTCGTCCGGTCGGCGGCCGAGGCCACCCCCAGGATCGTGGCCGGTCCGGCGGACGCGTCGACCCAGGTGATGTCGGACGCCGGGACGAGCAACTCCGCGACAGGCGTCAGCGGTTCCGTCAGCGAGCGGGTGATCAGCTCGGAGTCGGCCGCGCTGATCAGCCCGAGCCGCCGCGACTCCGCGACGAGATCGGTGAGCTGCTCCCGGTCGTGCACCGGGACCAGCTCGTCACGCGGGGTGACCCGGCACAGCCGCACCAGGACATTGCTGACCGCGTTGAGCACCCGGATCAGCGGCCGGACCGCCTTCACCACGGCCCGGAACGGCGGTGACAGCAGCATCGCCGACCGCTCGGGGTGCGCGATGGCCCAGGACTTCGGCGCCATCTCCCCGACGACCATGTGCAGGAACACCACCACGACGATCGCCACCGCGAACGACACGCCGTAGCTCACCCCGTCGGGCAGACCCCAGTGCCGCAGCACCGGGTCCAGCGCGTGGGACACGGCGGGCTTGGAGATCGACCCCAGGCCCAGCGTGGTCACCGTGATACCGAGCTGCGCGCCCGCGAGCATCAGCGACAGCTCGCGCATCCCGGACAGCGCGGCCTTCGCACCGCGCCGCCCCTCGGCGGCCGCCTTCTCCATCCGGTGCCGCTTCGCCGCGACCAGCGCGAACTCGGCGGCGACGAAGAACCCGCTGCCGATCAGCAGGAGCACGGTCAGGAACAGGGCCACTGGCAGACTCATACCCGCGCCCCCTCTTCCGCGCGCTTCGCGACCGCGCCGCGGCCGGCGGACCGCTCACCCGGCTCGTCCCCGTCCCCCGAGGGGGGCACGGGCAGCGCCTCGATCCGTACCCGGCGCGGCACATGCCGGTTCAGGGTGCGGACGTCGATGAGCGCGGAGCCGCCGTCCGGCAGCGTGACCGTGAGCCGGTCACCGATCGCCGGGAAACGGCCGAGACGGTCGACCACGAGTCCGGCGACGGTGTCGAAGTCGTCGTCCTGCGGCAGCTCCACGCCGATGGCCTGGGCGACCTCGTCGAGCCTGCGGCCCGCGTCGACCAGCCAGCCGGAACCGTCGGGCACCGCCAGCTCCGTGACCCGGTCGGTCTCGTCGGCGATGTCACCCACCAGTTCCTCCGCGATGTCCTCATAGGTGACGACACCCGCGATACCGCCGTGCTCGTCCAGCACGACCGCGAACTCGTCGTCCAGCTCACGCATCCGCGCGACGGCCCCGGGCAGCGGAAGCGTGTCGGGCAGCAGCAGGGGACGGCGGGCCAGCTCACCCGCCGTGGCGACGGCGAGCCGCTCGGCGGGCAGCCGGGCCAGCTCCCGCACCCCGAGCACCCCGGCGACATCGTCGGGATGGTCACCGAGCACCGGATACGTCGAATGGCCGTACCGCGCGATCAGCTCCACCGCCTCGGCGGCCGTGGCGTCCGCACGGACGAAGACGGTGTCCGCGCGCGGCACCATCACCTCGCCCATGGTCCGCTCGGAGAACTCCAGGGCGTGGTCCAGCAGCTCGGCGGTGTCCCGGGGGAGCGCGCCCCGCTCATGGGACTCCCCGATGAGCTGTCCCAGCTCCTCCAGGGTCGCGCCGTGGTGCAGCTCTTCGACCGGCTCGATACCGATCATCCGCAGCAGCCGCGCGGCGGCGTTGTCGAAGATCCGCACCACGGGGCCGACGACCTTCAGATACGCCAGCGTGGACCCCGCGAGCGACTTCGCGAGCCGCTCCGGCACCGCGATGGCGAGGTTCTTCGGCGCCAGCTCGCCCAGCACCATCTGGATCACGGTCGCGACGACGAACGCCAGCGCAACCGAGATCCCGTCGACGGCACCATCGGGCACCCCGACCCCGGAGACCAGCGGCTTGAGCACCGCCGACACGGACGGCCCGGTGAGGAAACCGACGATCAGGCCCGTCACCGTGATGCCGAGCTGCGCGCCGGACAGCATGAAGGACAGCCGTCCCATGACCTTCAGGGCACGCGCCGCGCGCCGGTCACCGGCCTCCGCCTCACGCGCCAGCGCGAGCCGGTCGGCGGAGACGTAGGTGAACTCCTGGAGGACGAAATAGCCTGTGCCGACGGTCAGCAGAAGGACCGCCACCAGGCCGAGTGCGGCATTCACCGAACACCACCCCGCCGGATGCCGCGATCACGCGTAAGAGGGCGGGATGGTCCGGGACTATGTCCCGGAGGATCAGGGTCCGTCTTCTGGGCGGACAAAGTGGCCACTCCTTGTAGGTGGTCGATATCAGCGTGTTCCCTACAACGAACACTCGCCGATCATTGTTCCCGCCCGTTCCACGGCACTCGTCGCCGGGTCCCCGGGCCCGGGAACGGGTGCCTGGCGGACCCGCTCCGCCCACCTGGCACCCGGCCCGAACCCGCCCCGTACCTGGCCCGCCGTACCCCGCCCGCCGGACCCGGCACCCGTCCGGCTCCCCGAAGGAACCGGACGGTGGACCGGTCAGCCCGCCGGGGCCGTCTCGCCCGCCTCGCGGCCCGCCTCGTCCGCCTCACGCGGCCGGTCGGCCGCGCGCCGCCCCCGCCCCCCGGCGGCCAGGGCCACCGCCCCCGTCACCAGCGCCGCCGACACCAGCCCCGCGCTCACCCACACGGGTGAGCGGTACCCGTGTCCGGCGGCGATCGCGACACCCCCGAGCCAGGGTCCGAGGCTCGCGCCGACATTGAAGGCGGCCGTCGCGCCCGCCCCCGCCAGGGTCGGCGCGTCGGCGCCCGCGTACAGCACCTGGGTCACCAGCGTCGAACCGATGGCGAACGCCAGCGCCCCCTGGAGGAGCACCAGCGGCAGCACCACCTCCGGACGGGCCGCGCCCAGCGCGAACACGGCCCAGCCGACCGCGAGGACGGCCGTGCCCCAGGCGAGCACCGCCACCGGCCGGGTGTCCGCCAGCCGTCCGGCCGCGCTGACCCCCGCGAAGGAGCCGAGCCCGAACAGCGTCAGCACCCCCGGCACCCAGCCGTCCGGGATGCCGCTCACCCCGGTGACCAGCGGGGCCAGATAGGTGAACGTGCAGAACGTGCCGCCGTTCACCAGCGCGCACAGCGCCAGCAGGAGTACCGGTCGGCGGCGGCGCAGCACCCCGAGTTCGGCCCGGACGTCCCGCAGGGTGGGCACCTGTCCGTCCCCGCGGCCCGCCGGGACGGTGAGCGCCACGGCCAGTACGGCGGGCGCGGACAGCACCACGACCGCCCAGAACGCCGACCGCCAGCCCCAGTACTGCCCGAGCAGCGCACCGCCGGGCACCCCGGCGACACAGGCGAGTGTGACCCCGCCCAGCAGGACGGCGGCGGCCCGGCCCTTCGCGTTCGGCGGGACCATCCCGGCGGCGGCGGTGAACGACACCGCCAGGAATCCCGCGTTGGCGAGCGCCGAGAGCACCCGGGTCATCAGAAGCACGTCGAAACTGTCGGTGAGCGCGCCCATCGCATGGGCGGCCAGGAAGACGACGAGGAACAGCAGCAGCGCGTCACGACGGGACCAGCGCATGCCGATCACCGCCATCAGGGGCGCCCCGATCACCATGCCCACGGCGAAGGCCGAGGTCAGGGACCCGGCGGCCGGGACGGTGACATGCAGGTCATGGGCGATGTCCGGAATCAGTCCGGACAGCATGAACTCGGACGTGCCCATGGCGAAGACCGCCAGTCCGAGCATGTAAAGGGCAAAAGGCACCGCGGAACTCCATAGCCGATTCGAGATCCAGCAAGGGAAACCGGTCGGCGGTCCGCATGGCAGCGCGCACACCCCTGGCGCCGATGGCGCGGGGTAAGGGCGGGGAAGCCACCGGACGGCCGGTGGCTAGCCTCTGTCGGACTCGGGGCTGTTCACGCCGCGCACCCTACGGACTCCGGCCCCGCCCCGTCCACCGGATATCCGGCCCGCACCCCGCACCCCGCACCCCGCACCCCGCACCCCGCACCCCGCACCCCGCACCCCGCACCCCGCGCCTTGCGCCCTCGTGGCCCGTCCGCTCAGTGCCGCCGCGCCGGGCCCCGGTGCGGCGGCTGTTCCGGCGCGGGCCGTACCGGCACCGGCCTGATCCCGCGCCGCTCCGGCGAACCCCGCGTCACCAGCAGCGGTTTGCCGTAGTGCGTCACCCGCAGCGGCTCGCCCGACAGCACGCTGTACGACGCGGAGTCCCCGGTGATCTCCACCCGCAGCCGCCGCCCCACCACCTCCAGCGTGAACGCCAGTCTGCTGAACCGCTCCGGCAGCCGGGGCGCGAAGTCCAGGGTGCCGCCGCTCAGCCGCATCCCGCCGAACCCGGCCACCAGCGCCATCCATGTCCCCGCGAGCGAGGCGATGTGCAGGCCGTCCCGGGTGTTGTTCTCCAGATCCTCCAGGTCCATCAGCGCCGCCTCGGCCACATAGTCGTAGGCGAGCGCGAGATGCCCCGACTGCGCCGCGATCACGGCCTGGCTGCACGCCGACAGGGACGAGTCCCGGACCGTCAGCGGCTCGTAGTAGGCGAAGTTGCGGGCGGTGTGCTCGTCGTCGAACCAGTCGCTGCACTTGTACATCGCCAGCACCAGATCGGCCTGCTTGACGACCTGCTTGCGGTAGATGTCGAAGTACGGGAAGTGCAGCATCAGCGGATACTGGTCCGCGCGGGTCGCGGCGAAGTCCCACACCTGGTGCCGGGTGAACCCCGACGACTGCTCATGCACCCCGAGTTCCTCGTTGTACGGGATGTTCATCGCGTCGGCGGCGTCCCGCCAGGCCGCGCTCTCCTCGTCGTCCACCCCCAGCTCCGCCGCCCTGTGCGGATGCCGCTCCACCACGTCGGCGGCGGCCAGCAGATTCGCCCGCGCCATCAGGTTCGTGTACGTGTTGTCGTCCTGCACCGCGCTGTACTCGTCCGGCCCCGTCACCCCGTCCACATGGAACTTCCCATGGTGGTCGTGATGACCCAGCGAACGCCACAACCGGGCCGTCTCCACGAGGAGTTCGACGCCGGTGTCCCGTTCGAAGAGCTCGTCGCCGGTGACCGTCACATAGCGGACGACCGCGTCCGCGATGTCCGCGTTCACATGGAACGCCGCCGTACCCGCCGGCCAGTACGCCGACCCCTCCGACCCCTCGATGGTCCGCCAGGGGAACGCGGCGCCCTGGAGGCCCAGTTGCGCGGCCCGCTCCCGGGCCGCCGACAGGGTGTTCTGCCGCCAGCGCAGCGCCTCCGCCACGGCGTGCGGGGAGGTGAACGTGAGCAGCGGCAGCACGAAGATCTCGGTGTCCCAGAAGGCGTGCCCGTCGTACCCGGAGCCGGTCAGCCCCTTCGCGGGGATCGCCCGCTGCTCCGCGCGCGCTCCCGCCTGGAGGACGTGGAACAGGGCGAACCGCACCGCCTGCTGGATCTCCTCGTCGCCGTCGATCTCGACGTCGGAGCGCGCCCAGAAGTCGTCCAGATACGCGCGCTGTTCGGTGACCAGACCGTCCCAGCCGCCGCTCTTCGCCGCCGCGAGCGCCGCGTCGACCTGGTCGCTCACCGCGGGCAGCGAGCGGGTGCTGGACCAGCCGTACGACACGATCTTGTCGAGCCGCAGGGTGTCGCCCGGCGCCAGCGCGGAGGCGATGGTGAGCCGGGCGACATCGGCGCGGCTCTCGCAGCTCGTCGTGGTCGGGCGGGGGCCGGTGACGACATGGTCGGCCGCCGCGGCCACCCGCAGCTCGCTGGCGCGGGTCCGGTGCACCAGCTTCAGCCGGTTGCCCGACGCGAAGTCCTCCTCCGCGTCCAGCGGCGACTCCAGGGCCACCGCCGTGCGCGGGTCGCCGTCGGCGCCCGGCAGCTGCTCGTTGGCGACCAGCTCCGACTGCACCACGATCCGTACCTCGGAGTCGACGGGCTCCACCTCGTAGCGGACCGCCGCGATGGCCCGCTGGGTGAACGACACCAGCCGGGTGGAGCGCACCCGGACCCGGCAGCCCGCCGGGGACACCCACTCGCAGGTACGGGTCAGCAGTCCCGTCCGCAGATCGAGGGTGCGTTCATGGGACACCAGCCGTCCGTAGCGCAGATCGAACGGCTCGTCGTCCACCAGCAGCCGGATGATCTTGCCGTTGGTGACATTGATGACCGTCTGCCCCGACTCCGGATAGCCGTACCCGGCCTCCGCGTAGGGCAGCGGATGGAGCTCGTACACCCCGTTCAGATAGGAGCCGGGCAGTCCGTGCGGCTCACCCTCGTCCAGATTGCCGCGCCAGCCGACATGCCCGTTGGACAGGGCGAACACGGACTCGCTCTGCGGCAGCACCTCCAGGTTCAGCGCGCGCTCGCGCAGCGACCAGGGTTCGACGGTGTACGACGAATGGGTGATCACGCGGGTGCCCCCAGTTCGGCGAGGTCCTCGACGACGGTGTCCGCGCCGTGCGCGCGCAGGGCGTCGGCCTGGCCGACCCGGTCCACGCCGACGACATAGCCGAAGCCGCCCGAACGGCCCGCGTCCATCCCGGCGAGCGCGTCCTCGAACACCGCCGACCGCCCCGCCGTGACGCCGAGGTCGGCCGCCGCGGCGAGGAAGGTGTCGGGCCGCGGTTTGCCGGGCAGGGCGCGCCGCCTGGCGACCTCCCCGTCGATCCGTACGTCGAAGAGGTCCTCGGCGTGGACCGCCCGCAGGATGTCCCGGCAGTTGGTGCTCGACGACACGACCGCGGTCCGCAGGCCCGCCGCGCGGACCGCGTGGAGGTAGCGCAGCGATCCCTCGTACGCCTCGACGCCGCCCTTCCTGATCCGGGCCAGCAGCAGTTCGTTCTTGCGGTTGCCCAGCCCGCACACCGTCCCGGCCGCCGGCGGATCGTCCGGGGTGCCCTCCGGCAGTTCGACACCGCGTGCGGCGAGGAACGCGCGCACCCCGTCGGCGCGGGGGAGACCGTCGACGTACCGGTCGTAGTCGTCCTGGGAGAAGGGCCGGAACCCGGCGCCGTCACGGTCCCGCAGGAAGGCGTCGAACATCTCCTTCCAGGCGGCGGCGTGCACCACGGCCGTCCTGGTGATGACCCCGTCCAGGTCGAACAGACAGGCGGTGATGGTGTCCGGGAGACCGAGCTTGCTCATGGGCGAGAACCCTCCGGGGTCCGGGTCACCGACGCGTCGGCGCGGTCGCCGCCATCGTAGGACGCCCCGGGCCGCGCCACTCGTCGGCGGCCGCCCGTCCGGAGCCGCGGTGGGCCCGGACGGCCGTCGCCGGGGGTCACCCCGGGTCGCCGGGGTCACCGCCCGTGCCGAGGAAGTGGAAGCCGGGCCTGGGATGCATCAGGAAGTCATGGTGGGAGATGTTCCAGGCGTACGCCCCGGCCATCGCGAACACCACCCGGTCCCCGGCCCGCAGCCCGGCGGCGGGGACCCGGCGGGCGAGGACGTCCTTCGGGGTGCACAGCTGGCCCGCGAGGGTGACGTGCTCCCCGGCCGCCGCCCCGCGCGGCCACGGATGCGGCCACTCGTCGACCGGCAGCACCACGCACGGCTGGTCATGGCCCTTGGTCGCCGGGGTCCGCAGATGATGGGTGCCACCGCGTACGACGGCGAAGTCCTCGCCGTGACTGCGCTTCACGTCCAGCACCTCCGTCGCGTACCAGCCGCAGTACGCCGTCAGCGCCCGTCCCGGTTCGATCCGCAGCGTCGGACCGGGGTGGGCGGCGAGCAGCCGGCGCAGCGCGGCGCCGTAGCCCGCCCAGTCGAAGCGGTCCCCGGGGCGCGCGTAGTCCACGGCCATCCCGCCGCCCACGTTCACCTCACGCAGCGGCACCCGGTGCCGGGCGGCGAGCGCGGCGGACCAGCGGACCACCTCACCGGCGACGGAGGCCAGCTCCGGCGCGGCGAGCCCGCTCGCCAGATGGGCGTGGGTGCCCCACCACTCCAGCTGGGGGTACGTACCGTCGGTGAGGTCCCGCAGCACGTCGTCGGCCTCGGACGGGTCGATTCCGAACGGGGTCGGCCCGCCGCCCATCGCCAGCGCCCCGCCGCTGAGCGCGCCCCCGCCGACCGTCAGATTGAACCGGGTGAGCACCGGCACCCGCACCCCCGGCGCCACCCGGGCCGCGAGGTCCGCGAGCATCCGCAGCTCGTGTCCGCTCTCCACATGGAACCGGTGCACGGGCCGTTCGGACGCTGACGCGCCGGGCGCCCCGCGGCCCAGGGCCGCGAGGAGTTCCGCCGGGGTCTTGCCGGGCCCGCCGAACGCGATCGGACGGCCGGTGGCCCCGGCCACATGGGTGAGTTCACCGATCGACGCCACCTCGAAGCCGTCCACGAACGGCGCCAGCGCGGCCAGCACCGGCGGCTCGGGGTTCGCCTTGGCCGCGTAGTACAGCTCGACGCGTTCCGGCAGCGCGTCCCGGACGGCCGCCGCGTGGTCGCGCAGCGCGTCGAGGTCGTAGAGATAGGCGGGCAGCCGGTCGGCGGGCAGGGCGAGGGCCCGCGCGCGGACCGGTTCGGTGGGCGCGGTCACCGGGCACTCCAGTCGGTGTCGGTACGGCTGGCCCCGGACAGGACGTCCTCCGCCAGCGGCGACGGCAGCCGTACGTATCCGGCGTCACGGTCGGCGGAACGGTCCCAGCGGGCCAGCAGATTGGCCTTCGCGGGCAGCGGGACCCCCGCGAGCAGCGCTCGCAGCGGCGGCGGGCAGCCGTGGCCCCGGGCGTACTCCTCGATGGTGGCCCGCAGCCGCGCCCACAGTTCGCGTTCATGGTCCGGGTGCAGATCGGCGAGTGCCGCGAGGATCTCGGCGGCGTGGTTGACGAGCAGGCAGTACACCACCCGGTCCCAGCCGCGCCGGGCGTCGTAGGTCAGCGGACCCGCGACCTCGGGCGGCAGCGCGGCGAGGGCGTCGGCGTGGTACCCGGGGAGCAGCTTGGTGCCCTCCAGGTCGCGGAACAGGATCTGTACGGGCGTCCCGTCGCCGTCCACGCACACGATCACGTTCTGGAGATGCGGCTCCAGGACGACCCCGTGGTCCAGATAGGCCGCCAGGACCGGTGGCACCAGCAGCCGCAGATACGCCGACCACCAGGCGAGCGCCGCGCCCGGTCCGGCGCCCGCGAGCAGCCGGGACACCTGGGCGGGGCCCGTCGCGTACTCGTCGGCGACGGCGGCGGCCAGCAGCGGGGTCGCACCAGGCCGGACATGACGCTCCAGCCCCTCGCGGACGATGACCCCGAAGCCCTCCAGCAGGGTCCGGTCGGGCCGCCCGTCGGGGCCGGGCAGCGCCAGCGAGCGGTACGCGGGTTCCCGCAGGACCGCCGTACCGGGGAAACGGGCGGCGAGGTCCGCGAACACCGGGGCCAGCAGCCGGGTCAGCGCGACCGCGCCGGTCAGCTCGTAGGCGGCGTTCTTGCGCAGACAGTTGGTGATGCGCACGTTCAGACTGAACTTGAGGAAGGCGTCGCCGGTGTGCAGGGTCCGGACCGAGGCGGTGGGCCGCACGGGTTCGCCGCCCGCGCCGAGATCGAGGACATCGCCCCGGGCGAGGGCCGCGCGCAGCGCCGGATGCCCGCCCAGCATCTCGTACTGCCAGGGATGGGCGGGCAGCAGCCGGTAGCCCGCGGGGACCGGCCGCAGCCGGTCGACGGGACCGGTGGCGTCGGGGTCGGCGCGCTCCTCGGCGAGCAGCGTGTCCCGGACGGCCAGCATCCGCAGCGGGAACGACGCCCCGGCCTCCGGGGCGTAGGCCGCCCAGCTCGCCGGGTCGCCGCTGTGGGCCTTCGGCGTGGGATGGAACCGGTGGCCGAACAACAGGGACTGCTCGGAGTCCAGGTACACCGCCAGCGGGTCGCCGCCCCGGGTCGCGGCGCCTGGGCGAGGCGCGGCGAGCGCGGCACTGACCCCGCGATGGCTCGCGGTGACCTGGCCGAGGAACTCGTCGTTGTCGGTACCGGTGCGCAGCGAGAGCTCGGCGCGGGTGTACTCGGCCAGCCGCAGCCAGTCCACCTCGGACCAGGCGCCGTACCCGTCGCCCTCCTCGGTGCCGGGCCCGGCGAGCCGTTCGGTGACCGGGCCGGTGAAGCGGTGGGAGCCCAGCAGCGAGGTGCGGCGCAGCGCGACCCGCAGCAGGACGCCCCGGCGGGGAAGTCTCAGCAGCAGATGACCGCCGATGACGGCGGCCTGCCGTTCGGGCCCCGACACCTCGCGGAGCAGACAGTTGAGCAGGGTGTGCGCCACGGCCAGATCCGCGCCGGGCAGCGCCGGGACAGGGGCCGGAGCGTCCGGCCGGCCGGGGATGGTGCTGGGCATCGGCGGGTTACGCCCCTCGCAGAAGATAGTTGGGACCGGTGGTGTAGTGCTTGTTGATGTCGGACGCCCCCGAGCGCTGTTTGGTGAGCAGCGTTCCCGCCGTCACCATCGCCTTCACGGGCAGCTTCGCGGCGTCCAGTACATGGGCGCGCAGCGCGGCGCCGGGCTGGCCCGGCCGGGTGCCCAGCCGTTCGACGGCCTCACCGAGCCGGTCGCGCACCAGGGCGAGCAGCCGCTCCAGCGGCGCGCGCCCGTGCCGGGCCAGTCCGAACGCGCAGGAACCCGCGCACAGATGGACGGTGATCGTCGTGAACAGGTCGAGCACGGGACGGTCGTCGCCGCCGGTGATCCGGGCGTCGTCGAAGCCGGTGAGAGCGCCGGCATCACGGCCGAGCGCCGCGCGCAGCCGTCCGGTGTGGATGCGCGGGCCGTCGTTGTCCTTGAACAGCAGACGCAGCGTCGGCCGTCCGGGGCGGTCGTCGAAGGCCAGCGAGATGTTCTGCTGATGCGACTCCAGCGCTATGCCGTAGCCGAAGAGGGTGGTCTGCCAGTCGAACAGCAGGGTGAGGACCGCGTCGAGCAGGGCGAGCGGGTCGCCGCCGTGGAAGCGGTCCGCGAGCCGGTCTATCACCAGGGCGCCGCCCGGCTCCGGGGCGGTCAGCGCGGCCATCGGCACCACCACCGAACCGTCCAGTCCGTCCGGCCAGCCACGGCGCAGCACGGCGAGCAGCTCATGCCCGGCGTGCGCGTAACGGGTCTCGTCGGCGTGCAGCACCGTGTCCGCGAACCGGGGTTCCCGTGCGGTGACCGCCGCGAGGAGACGCTGGCAGACGGCGCCGTCGAGCAGGGTGCCGGGTTTGATGGTGCGCCGGTTGAGCCGTCCGAGGGTGGCGGTCGCCAGCGGCAGCTTCAGATGGACCCCGGGCCGGCCGGTGAGGGCCACGGTCCGCATGGACAGGGTCGGCACGACCTCGGTGTGCGGCCGGTCGGCGAGCCGCGCCCGGCCGGTGAGCCCCCGCTGCGCGAGGGCGTCCGCCAGTGGGCGGCCGAGGGTCAGGGGATGGACGGGCAGGGCGACATGGTCGTCGTCGAGCGCGCGGTCGAGCCCCAGCTCGGACGGTGACGGCCAGCCGGGTGTCGTGCTCAGTCCCTCGTCGGTCACGGTGGTCCGGGGCAGGGCGAGCCAGCGCAGCCGGAACGCCGGATGGAACTCCGGCGCGTAGGAGCGAAGCTGCCGGGGCGTCAGACCGCTGCGCCCGCGCCCGGTGGGGTAGACGGGGTGGTCGAGCCGGGCGGCGAGCGCGTCGAAGGGGAGCGGGTCCGTCCAGCGGGCGGGGTCGGGACCGTAGGTGCCGCTGAGCCGCGCCGTGATCTCGTCACGGGTGTCGCGGTGCAGCAGCTCCGCGGTGAGGGACAGCCGGCACTCCTCGGCGAACGCGTCGAAGCCGGGCCGGTCCGGCGGGTCGGCCAGGTCCTTGAGCGCGCCGAGCACCGCGTCGGTGGTGGTCAGGTCGGACGGTGCGCCCCCGCCGTCCTCGTGGCGCAGCAGCGGCAGCCGGGCGGCGAGCTCGCACTGGAAGCCGTCCGGTTCCACCGGCAGGGTCAATGAGCCGCCTGCGGGCAGCGGCAGCCGCAGCCAGCTCCCGTCGGCCCGTTCCACCCGGGTGGTCCGGGTGCGCAGCCCGGCCACGTCCTCCCGGAGCAGGGCGCTCAGGACCCGGACGAGATGCCGGTCCTCGTCCGTGGCGGTCCGTTCGGTCACGGTGTGATCTCCCACTGCTGGGCGGCCAGGAAGTCCCGTACGGCGGTGTCCACGGAGCCCTGGTCCCGGCCGGTCGCCCGGACGACACCGAGGATGTCGCGGTTGGTGTGGTACAGGTCGTGCCGTTCACCGGTCTCCCGCAGCGGACGGTACGTCAGCCGGACGTCACCGAAGGTCAGATCGGCGGGGCCGGGGGCCGCGGTGAGGGTGCCGGGGTGGCGCGCGTACGGATAGTCGAGGAGCGCGGCGCCGTCCGTGCGGGCGCCGAGGTCGGCGGGCAGTGGTTCACCCAGATGGGTGCGCAGGACATGCTCGAAGAGCGGAATGCCGAGCAGTTCGGCGAGCAGCAGGTCGCACTGGTCCCCGATGGCCCGGTAATTCACCTCGATGATCCGGGCGCGGCCGTCCGGACCCACCACGAATTCGGTGTGGCAGGAACCGAAGCCCACACCCAGGGCGTCGAGTTGGGAGACTATCCGGGACACCACGTCCGGGGGATGGGCGGGGACGAATCTCAGACGTTCCTCGATGAAGTACGGGGCGGGGGAGAGCTCCGTGCGGAATCCGCCGAGCACATGCCTGGTCCGCCCGTCACCGAGGGTCTCCAGGGTGTACAGCTCGCCTTCCAGGAACTCCTCCACCACCAGCGCGGTCCCGGGGCGGCGGGCCCGGATCTCCTCGCAGCGCGCGAGCAGCTCCCCGGCCGTACCGGCCATGACGACGTCCTCGCTGGCGACCCCCTCGCGCGGTTTCACCACACAGGGGAACGGCGGCTCGCCGGTGGTGGCCAGGACCTCGGCGGGCGGGGTGCGGCCGGGGATCTCCAGGGAGAACACCCGGTCCGCCCCGGCCGCCGCGAGATGCCGTCTGAGCAGGGCCTTGTCCTTGGTGCGCAGGGCCGCCCGCCAGTCCTTCGCGGGCAGTGCGAAGTACTCGGCCGCGAGCGCGGCCTGGGTCTGGAGATGGTCGCTGTTGGTGAACACCGCGTCCGGGGGGCGCCGGGCCGAGATCAGCGAGATCACCGCCCGGAAGTCCCGTACATCGCATTCCAGGACCTCGGTGTCCGGGTACCGCGCGCGGTGCGCGGCGGGCTGGTCCGTGAGCACGGTGACCCCCAGACCCAGGGTCCGCGCGGCCGGGAGGAACCCCTCGGTGACGGAGTCGGTGGGGTTCAGCGCGAGCAGGTACATCCTCATGATCGGGAACACGAGCCGAGAGCTTAGGTTAGGCATGCCTAAGAATGTCAATTCGTCCTGGCGTCATGTTGATTGGCGTGTCACCCCACCGGTGCTAGTAAGGTGAGCCTTTCCTTAGCCCGACGGATTTGCCGCCGTCCGTCACCCCGATTTTCTCATGCCCCCCACCCCCGTTCCCTGACGGTGTTCTAGGAGTGTCCGTGTTCCTGGCCCCGGCGTCGGCCCCGCCCGCCCCTGCCGTGAGCTGTTCCGCCCTGCTGACCGCGACCTACCAGCGCCTCATCGCCTACTGTCCCGCCCTCGACGTCCACACCGCCGAACCCTCGGCGACGGTCCGTCAGGGCTGGTTCGACGGCGCGGAACTGGCGTGCCGTGAGGACTTCCTCCACGCCTGGCTGGACAACCACGCGGCGGGTGTCCGCCTGCGCTACGACCACGAGGCCCGGCCCGATGTCGTCGCCTCCCGCGCACTGCACGGCTATCTGTGGACCGCGGCGCTGCTCATCAGCGGCCCCTGGTACCTCGAACGGCGGGTGCCCCGCGTCCGCCCCGCCGATCTGCGGATCAGCCGGACGAGCGACCGCTACGAGATCGTCCCCGGCGGCTTCTCCTGCCTGCCCGGCGACCCCGCCGCCGGACTGCCCGGCGTCCGGGTGCTGCCCGACGAGGAGTCGCTGCGCGCCGAACTGCGCGCCGCCCTCGCCGACCACGTCCGACCGCTGCTCGCGGCGACCGGTCCCCGGGTACGCCGCGGTCCCCGCGCGCTGTGGGGCATGGTGAGCGACGACCTGGTCTCCGCCATCTGGTACCTCGGCCGGATGCTCGACGAGGAGGACCGCGGGGTCCGCGAGGCGGACGCGGTGCTTCCCGGCGCCGTTTCCCCCTACCCCGGGGGCGCCGCGTTCCGCAATCTCACCTCGGCCGACGGCCGGACCCATCCCACCCGTACCCGGCTCGGCTGCTGCCTCTACTACACGATCCGCCCGGCGGAGGCCTGTGCCACCTGCCCGCGCACGAGCGACGAGGAACGGCTGCGCCGTATAGCGGCCTCCTGACCCGTACCGGGACGCACTCCCCGGTGCGGCTCCCGGTCCGCCGCTCCCGTAGCGCGTCCGCGACGACACCGGCCGCCCTCGCCGGAAGGGACCACCGGACGCGACCGACCCGGGCCCCGGCTCGTACGGTCACATCGTGCCGGGAGGCAACCGGCCGGGCGGGTGACCGTGCCGGGTGCCCGGGCTCACGCCGGGCCGACGGTACGTCAAGATCAAGAACCCGCGTAAATCTGACGAGATCCTCACAACCAAAACCGTATGATTCGCCGTATGTCCACGACTTCCGATCCGGCCCACCGGACCGAGGCGCCACGCACGGCCGCCGAGGTCAACGAGGACATCCGCGCGCTGTGGACACGCGCGGGCGGCAGACTGAGCACCGAACAGCGGCGCGAGTACCAGCGGCTGGTCATGGAGTGGTCCGAGGCCCGTCAGCGTCCGCCCGCGCGGGGTCCGCGCCCCGCCACCCTGCCGCGCCCCACCCGGGCGGCCCCCGCCGCCACCGCCGCCCCGACCGGCTCCGAGCCGCACGCCGCCTGAGCCCCGCGCCCGCCCGGAGCGCACTCGGCGAGCGTGTCGTCCGCGTCCGCGCTCTCCCTGACGCCCCGCCCGCGCCGAGCGTTCGGATGCCGAGGGCGACACCACCGACGTGGTCGGCCTGAGCCCCGCCCGCGCCGAGCGCACCACGGCATCCGCGAGGTTCGCCCCGTGGCCGCCTGATCCCCCTCCCGCCCGTGCTGAAGAAGCGGCGGTTCGTCGGGTCGGCCGGCCGCCCGGCCTATCCGCCGGAGCGGGCCGACCGCCGCAGCGCGACGACGTAGACGGCTGCGAAGCCGCCCACCACCAGCGCTCCCACGACCATGAACACCTTCCCCGCGACCGTGAGCGGCAGGACGTCCACGAAGGCGAGGACGAGCATCGCCGCGGCGCACACCGTGTTGACCGTGACGGCCGTCCAGCCGAGCCCCGCCGGAATCGGCCGACGCCGCGCGATCAGCGCGAGCACGACGGCCCCGGCCAGCATGCCGATCCCGAACGCCATCGACCACGGCAGCGGAAGGCCGAGCGGGTCACCGATCCGCTCGCCACCGAAGAGCAGGACCGCGCCGAGGACGGCGGTGCTCCAGGCATCGGCCCGCAGACCGGTACGGAGCAGATCCGGGGCGGAGACGGGGCGCACCGGTCGCGCGCCGGTCGTGGCCGGGACGGTCATGGGGTACTCCTCTGGTCGACGGGGGGCCGGGACGGGACACCGCCCGGTCCGGCCCCGACCATCGCACCGCACACCTCATCAGCTCAATGACCTCACAGGTCATGGGCCCCGACCGTCCCCCGTGACTACGCTCGCGGCCATGGAACAGCACCAGCCCTCCCCGTCGGGTGTCCTGCTGCGCGAATGGCGCACCCGGCGCCGGTACAGCCAGCTCGACCTCTCCCTGCTCGCGGACATCTCCGCCCGGCATCTGTCCTGTCTGGAGACCGGCCGGGCCCGCCCGAGCCGCACGATGCTGCTGAGGCTGTCCACCGCTCTGGACATCCCGCTGCGGGAACGCAACACCCTGCTGCTGGCCGCCGGTCACGCCCCCGCGTACCGGGAAAGCGGGTTGGACGACACGTACATGGCGTTGGTGAGGTCCGCGATCGACACCATGCTCAGGGCCCATGAGCCCTTTCCCGCCGTGGTGGTCGACCGCTGGTGGAACGTGGTCGACGCCAACCGCGCGACGGGCGTGCTCATGGACGGCATCCCGCCCCATGTGCTGGAGCCCCGGCCGAACGTGTTCCGGCTGACCCTGCACCCCGACGGACTGGCACCCCGGCTCGCCAACCGCACCGAGGTCCGGGAACTCTTCCTCGAACGGCTGCGCCGTCAGGCCGTCGCCACCGGGGACGGTGAGCTGCGCGCCCTCCATGAGGAGGTGCTGGGCTATCCGCACCCCACCGGCCAGGACACGGACGCGCCCCCGGCCGCCGTGCCGGGGCCCATCCAGGTCCCGCTGCGGATACGGAGCCCGCTCGGTGAACTCTCCATGTTCGGCACCCTGGCGACATTCGGTGCCCCGGCCGACGTCACCCTGTCGGAACTGGCGATCGAGCTGTTCTACCCGCTCGACGACTTCACCGCGCGGACGCTGCGCGAGCTGAGCGCGGCGGGGGAGCCCCGGGGCTCCGTGTCGCCGGACCGGGAGGTGTGACCGATGCGCGTCCCGAAGAGCGCGGCGGGAGCGGGGACCGCACCGGCGCCGGTCCGCCACGGGCGTGGCTGGTACCGGGGTGACTGCCATCTGCACTCGCTGGCGTCGAGCGGCGGCGAGCTGACACCGGAGCAGGTCGTGGCCGACGCGCGTGCGGCGGGACTCCACTTCCTCGCGGCCACCGAGCACAACACCGCCGCCACACATGACACCTGGAGCCGTCAGGCGGACGGCGATCTGCTGGTGATCCTGGGCCAGGAGGTCGTCACCCGCACCGGACACTGGCTCGCCCTGGGACTCCCGCCGGGGCATGTGGTCGACTGGCGCTACGGGGTGCGGGACGACGTGATCGAGCGGCAGCTGGCCGAGGTCCACCGGGCCGGGGGACTCTGTGTCGCCGCCCACCCGCACGCGCCCTACCCCTCGGGCACCTTCATGTACCCGTACCAGGGGTTCGACGCGGTCGAGGTGTGGAACGGGCCCTGGAGTTCGGACGTGCCGTGGCAGGCGGACAACGAGGCGGCCCTGGCCGAATGGGGCCGAAGCCTGGCCGCGGACCTCCACCAGGGACGGTGGCGGCCCGCGACAGGCAACAGCGACACCCACCTCAAGGGCCAGCTCGGTGTGCCGCACACCGTCGTGCTGGCCGAGGAACTGAGCGCCGACGAGATCCTTGCCGCGATCCGCGCGGGCCGGAGCTGGATCGCCGGATCCACCGCGGTCGAGCTGTCGTTCACGGTCTCCGCGGGAGACCGGAGCGCCGGGATCGGTGAACGGCTGGCAACCGGCGGCGAGCCGGTCGTGGCCCGGGTCGACGTACGCGGTGTGCCGTCCGGAACCGTCAGCTTCCACACCGAACAGGGAACGGCGCACCGCGCCCCGCTCACCAGCTCGGGAGCGGCCGTGGTGGAGTGGCGCGTGAGCGCGGCGGACTCGGCGTTCGTCCGGGTCGAGGTACGCCACCCCGGAGGGCATATGGCCGCGCTCAGCAACCCCGTCGTCCTGGCCTGAATCCCATGGGACCAGGCGGCCCTTCCGGGTGTGCGCACAGGGCTGCCCGGTCAGGGCCGTCAAGTGCCTCCGACGGTACGGCGCATCGCCGGGCGGTCCTTCCTGCGGCGGGCCACCTCGGTGAACCCGGCTTCCCGGAACGCGGACGCGATGCCGGTCATCGCGTTGTCCGCGCCGGCGGTCCTGCCTGGCGCGGGGTCGACAGGGAAGCCCTCGACCGTGTGCTGTCCGTGCTCGGCGGCGAAGCCGCACGCGGCGGTGATCATCTTCGTCTGGAGCCCTCGGTGGCGGTGGTCGCGCCGGACGAACAAGCAGTTGATCACCCAGACCGGTGTGGTATCGAGAGCTTTGGTGACCGGTGAACGCCGCAGGCGCGGGTACTCCGGGCGTGCGCCGATCCCGACCCAGCCCACGGGCTTGTCGTCCAGATAGCACACCAGCCCGGGTGGTGGCCGCTGTGCCGAGCGGGTGCGCAGCGCGTCCCGGTTGCCGTCGCCCGCGCCGGCCTGCCATTCCTTGAACGGGAGCCGCCAGTGCATGCACCAGCATCCGCGGGCGCCTCCGTTCGAGCCCATGACGCGCTCGAAGTCCTTCCAGGTCCCGGGTGCGAGCGGGCGGGTCGTGAAATCCGTCATGAGGGTGCCTCTCCTTTGCCAGTCGTCATTTCCGGGACCGCACCGGGACAGGAGTCATGTCCGCAGCCTCCCGCGCAGGGCCAGGGCGATCGGAACGGTCGACAACGCCATGGCCGCGCTCAGTGCCAGGGCCCACCGCCAGCCGGTGACCAGCGCCGCCGCGGTCTCGGGCCGTGGCTGGGCTGCGGTGACCGTGGCGGCCAGGGAGGTCAGCAGGGCCACCCCCAGGGCGATGCCCAACTGCTGGCCGGTGTTCATCACGGCCCCGGCGACGGCCTTGTGGTCGGCGGGCACGCCGTCGTTCGCGGCGACGCTGGAGACGACCAGTACGACGATATGGCCGAAGGCGTTGACCGAGGTGGCTATGAGGACCAGCCGCAACCCGCCCCGCTCGGGCAGGAAGGCGAGAGGCAGCAGCCCGGTCGTCGCGATGACGATGCCGGCCAGCAGCATCCGGTCGAGCCGTCGGCGCTGGAGGAGCCTGCCGGTCAGCACGCTGTTGCCGATGCCGATGACGCCCGAGACCGCGAACACCGCTCCGGTGGCCAGCGCGCCGTAACCCAGCACCTCCTGCACATACAGGGTCACGATGACGAGCATTCCGCCGTAGGCGGCGACCATCACCAGACCGATGAGATTCGCCGCGCCCACGGCCCGTGTCCGGAACAGCGACAGGGGCAGGAGGGGGTGGGGGCTCCGGCGCTCGACCCTGACGAACGCCAGTGCCAGGCAGACGCCGACGGCGAGGAACAGCGACGTGGACGCCCACGCCGTACCGGCTCCGAGTTCTTCGAGCGCGTGGACGACGCACAGCATCGCTCCCGCCGACAGCAGACCGCCCAGGACATCCAGCCGCCCGGCTCCGTCGACACGGCTCTCGGGCAGGAAACGCAGCGCCATTGCCACCGCCGCGATCACCACGGGCACATTGATGTACATCGTCCAGCGCCAGTCCAGGAACTCGGTGAGCACACCGCCACCGATCATGCCGCTGACGAATCCCGCGGACATGATCGCGCCGAAGATCCCCAACGCCCGCTCCCGCCGCGGCCCCTCGGGAACGGTCGCGGTCAGCAGACCCAGGGCGGAGGGCGCGATGAACCCCGCGGCCAGCCCTTGGAGGACCCGCCCGGTGAGCAGGGCGGCCGGACTCCACGCGGCGCCCGCCAGGACCGACGCGGCGCCCAGTACCAGCAGGCCGGTGATGAAGACCCGCCGGCGCCCGTACAGGTCGGCGACCCGGCCGCCCAGCAGGAGGGTCGAGGCGAAGGCCAGCGCGAAGGTGGACAGCACGAGACCTGCCGAGGCGGGCGCGAAGCCCAGTTCGGTGGTCATACGCGGCATGGCGATGTTGGCGATCGAGAGATCCAGCGCCACCAGGAACTGCGCGGCGCAGATCACCAGCAGCCCGAGCCCGCGACGGGTGGGCGGTGCCGCGGACCGGTCGGCGCGCACGTCGCTGAGCGTGTCCTTGTCCTGGGTCATCGCAGACCTTCCCTCCGCGCGCGCACCGCCGGTGCCCGCGGCGCCCTCTCGATCGTCACCATCAAACGGGTTACGATGGTGACGCTAGGAGGGCGGGTCGACATCGTCAAGCGGAACGCGACGACGAGGGGCCCGCGACCGAGGAGGCTTCGACGTGGACAACGGCTCCGACATGCACAACGACCCCAGCAACGCGGCGCCCGGGGCGCTGGAAGCGGTCCGCAGATTCGTCGACACCGACGACATCTACAACGGCCGCGACGCGCTGGCCGACGTGACGGCCGCGACCGAATGGCTGGTCGCCGAGGGGATGCTGGACAAGGGCCCGTCGATGACCGCACATGACCTGTCGGTGCTGCGGAACCTGCGCGACGCGCTACGGACGATGGCCGCGGCCAACACCCAGGGCGAGCAGCCGCCCCACGGGGCCGTCGACACGTTCAACGGCCTCGCCGCACGGCACGCCGCCTCGGTCCGCCTCGACGTGGGGAGTGGTGCGACGGCCGCCTCGCTGGAGCCGTGCGAGGACGGCCCCGGGGGTGTTGTCGCACGGCTCGCCGCCGCCGTGCACGGGGCCGTGCTCACGGGGACATGGACGCGGCTGAAGTCGTGCGACAACCCGGAGTGCCGATGGCTGTTCTACGACGGGTCGCGCAGCCGGACGGCCCGGTGGTGCAGCATGCGTGCCTGCGGCAGCATCGTGAAGGCCCGCCGCTACCGCGACAAGCAGCGCCGAGGCGCTGCGGACGCCTCGTGACACCAGGTCAGGCGGTGCGTCGAGCCTCCGCACGGTAGCGCGGGGCTCGCACGGCCGCCCGGCTGCGTTGGCCTCCCACGGCCGCTCGGCCGAGCCGGTACCCGTGGGCCGGCCGAGCGGGCGATTCCCGCGCCCTGGCCCGACGCGATCCACGTCCGACGCGATCCCGTCCGACGTGATTCACGCCCGACGTGATTCACGCCCGACGTGATCCACGTCCGACGCGTGGCGGCGACCGCGTCGGCGGCGAACCCGGTTCGTCGCCGCCCGGACCCGGCAGGCCCTCCGCCGCGACCTCGGTGGGCCGTTCTCCCCGCCACCCGCCACCCGCCACCCGCCACCCGCCACCCGCCACCCGCCACCGGCGGTGACCCCGTCCCCCGGGCCACCCCGGCCACCCGCCCCGGGTCACGGAGACGCGGAACGTCATGGAGATGACGCGGAACCTCACCCGGACATGCGGAACGCCCTGTGCACGTCGTCATCCCGGACGTGCGTTCGCCGCCCTTCCCGCCTGTGCCCTCTCACCGTTCCGCCCGGCACCCCGGCCGGGCCGTCGGGCCGCGCCTGGTCGGCGGACAGGTGCTGACCTGGACGGATCGCGTCACGGTCGCCCTCGTCGGCGGGTGGTGGCACTTGACCCGGCCCCGGTCATGACGCACACCGGGAGGGTGTGAAGTCCACGTCCACCGTGTGCACTTCGCACGGCGGCGACGTGCCGGCGAGAGGTGACAACGACGACTGTGCCGCGCCGCAACACTGTGGAAACGTTTCTCCCATCAGCCGGTCGGAACATCCAGCCGGAACTTCGGAACCTGTGAGGAGCGAGTATGAATCCCGAGTACGCCGCGTACTGCCAGACGGACCCCGACTTCTACGACGCCCCCCACAGCGGCGGCGGGTCGACCGGCGGGCCCGAGCTGTTCGGCCCCGCCCGGGAGGGCGCCCCGGACGGCTGGGAGGCCGAGTCGCGGGGGGACTGGCTGTCCTTCACCCCGCCCGGGGTCCGACTGCCCGCCCAGGGCTGGAAGATCCATGTCTCCGCCGGGCTCGACAACGCCGAGAGCGTGCTGCGCCGGGTCCTCGCCGTCTGTGTCACCCACCGGCTGCCCATGAAGTTCGTCCCCGGGCCCCGGCTGCTGCATCTGCGCAACGCCAAGTACGCGGACCGCGCCGGAAGCGGCAAGTTCATCACCGTCTACCCGCACTCCGAGGAGCAGTTCCCCGCGATCGTCGAGGAACTGACGGAGCTGCTCGCCGGTGAGCCGGGACCGTACGTACTGAGCGATCTGCGCTGCGGCGACGGACCCGTGTACGTGCGCTACGGCGCCTTCGCCCGCAGATTCTGCATCGACACGGACGGCCGCACCGTACCCGCCGTGGCCGACCCCGAGGGCACCCTCGTACCCGATCTGCGCGGACCCTCCTTCCGGGTCCCCTCCTGGGTGACCGTGCCCGCCTTCCTGGAACCCCATGTCGCGGCCCGCTCCGCCTCCGCCGGCGTCATGCCGTACACGGTCGAGGGCGCTCTGCACTTCTCCAACGGCGGCGGTGTCTACCTGGCCCGCGACAACCGCTCCGGTGACCGTGTCGTCCTCAAGGAAGGCCGTCCGCACGCCGGACTCGCCGCCGACGGCGCCGACGCGGTCGCCCGGCTCGAACGGGAACGCGCCGCACTCGAACAGCTCGCCGGGCTCCCTTGCGTCCCCGCGCTGCTGGACTCCTTCGACATCGACGGACACCGCTTCCTCGCGCTGGAACACATCGAGGGCACCACCCTCAGCACCGTGCTGGCCCGCCGCTATCCGCTGGCCCGCTCCGAGGTCACCGAAGCCGAACTCGCCGAACACGCCGCGTGGGCACGGCACATGTACGGCCTCGTCGAGAACGCGGTGCACGCCGTGCACGACCGGGGCCTGGTGATCAGCGATCTGCACATGGCCAACGTCATCGTCAGCGACGACGACTCACGGGTCGTCCTGCTGGACTTCGAGGCCGCTTCCCAGGCCGACGAGCGGCAGCGGCAGATCGTCGCCAACCCGTCCTTCGTCGCCCCCGCCGACCGGCGCGGCGTCGACATCGACCGGTACGCGCTGGCCTGTCTGCGGATCGCGCTGCTGACCCCGCTGACGATGCTGTTCGCCATCGACCGGGTCAAGGCACGCCATCTGGTGCGCCAGATCACCCGGACCTTCCCCGTCACCGAGGAAGAACTGGCGCCCGCCCTCGCCGAGATCCTGCGCAACCCCGACGGCGCGCCCGTCACCGGGCCCCGGCCCGCCGCCCGGAACACCGCCGCCGACACGGCCGGACCCCGGGGCGCGGTGGCCGATGACTGGGACGTCCCCGAACCCGCCGACTGGCCGCGCAGCCGCGACTCGATCGCACAGGCCATCCTCGCCTCCCGCACCCCCGAACGCGACGACCGGTGCTTCCCGGGCGACATCGCCCAGTTCGCGTCCCCGGTCGGCGGCCAGAGCTTCGGCTACGGCGCCGCGGGTGTCCTGTACGCCCTCCAGCAGACCGGCGCCCCGGTCTGCCCCCAGAGCCTCGAATGGCTCCTCGACCGCGTCAAGGACCCGGCCTCCGGCACCCCGATCGGCTTCTACGACGGCCTCGCCGGCATCGCCTGGACCCTGAACCGCCTCGGCCGCACCGAAGAGGCACTCGCCACCGCGCGACTGATCGCCCGCCAGCCGCTCGACGGCAGATCCGCCGACCTGCACAGCGGACACGCGGGCATCGCCCTGGCACTGGGCGACCTGGCCCGCGCCGCCACCGGCGCCGAGGCCGCCGAACTCGCCGAGGCAGCCGACCGCTGCACCGAACTCGCCGTACGCGCCCTGCACTCCACCACCCCGATCCGCCGTACGGGACTCCTCCACGGCGCCGCGGGCCTCGCGCTGCTGTTCCTGCGCCGCCACGAGAGCACCGGCGACCCCGCGTACCTCGACCTCGCCGCCACCGCGCTGCGCCAGGACCTGGCACGCTGCCGCACCGGCCCCGAGGACGCCCTGCTCGTCCTCGACGGCAAACGCACCCTGCCCTATCTCGGCGGCGGCAGCGCGGGTCTCGCCCTCGTCCTCGACGACTACCTGGCGCACCGCCACGACCCCGGGATGCATGACGCGCGGCTGCGGATCGAGCCCGGACTGCGCTCCTCCTTCTACATCCAGCCCGGTCTGTTCCGCGGAGCCGCCGGACTGGTCCTGCTCCTCGCCCGCACCCCCTTCGGCGACCCCGCCGAACGGCAGCGGGTGATCCTCCGGCACAGCCGGCTGCTCGCCCTGCACGCGGTGCCCTACGCGGGCGGCCTCGCGTTCCCCGGCGAGCAGATGCTGCGCCGCTCCATGGACCTCGCCACCGGCACCGCCGGTTGCCTGCTCGCCCTCGGCAGCGCCTTCGGCGACGAACCCGCCGCGCTGCCGTTCCTCCCGCCGCTCACGCGGCCCACAGACCGGCCCCAGCCAGGGGCCGAAACCCAATGAGATCCATCCGTCCCCAGAAAGGATCAATCATGGCTCTTCTCGACCTTCAGGCCCTGGACACCCCCACCGAGGAGTTCGGCGACACCGCCACGGGAAGCCAGGTCAGCCTGATCGTGTGTGAGTACAGCTCGCTGAGCGCGCTGCTCTGCACCCCGTGATGATCCGCCGGGAGTCCGCTCGATGAGCCGCTGCGCCGGTCCGGCCGACGCACCCGCCCGTCACTCCCGGCTGTGATTCCCCGGTCCCGGGCCCTCGTGGCCCGGGACCGGTCGCGTGCGACCGGCTCCCCGGAAGGACCCCGGCGTGAACACCAGCCCACCCACCACGGGCGGCCCCCGCCACCAGCACCACCCCGGCCCCGCCGGGCCCCCCGCGACCGGGCCTGAGCCGCACCGGGAGGACCGGACGCGGGCCGGACGGCTGCCGCTCGCCGCCGTCACGCTGTGCTCCGTGGCCGCCGCCGGAGCGGCCCTCGCCCTGCCGGCCGTACTGGGCGCCGCCCTCGACACCCTGCTGGCCACCCGTCGCGTCCCCTGGGCCGGACTGCTGCTCGCCACCGCCCTGACCGCGGCCGAGATCCTGCTCGACAGCGCCGTCGCCGTGATCGGCGGGACCACCACCGCACGGCACACCGCCTTCCTGCGCCGCGGTGTGCTCGACCGGGTGCTGCACGCCGCCCCGCACCACGCCGACCGCTTCCGCCCCGGCGACCTGACCACCCGTCTCACCGCCAACGCCGGTGAGGCCGGAGCCGTCCCCGTCACCATCGCCACCGCCGCCGGGACCGTCCTGCTCCCGCTCGGCGGAGCGCTCTGCCTGTTCCTCATCGACCCCTGGACCGGGCTGGCGCTGCTGGCCGGACTGCCGCTGTTCGCCCTGCTGCTGCGCGCACTGGTCCGGGACACGGCCACCGCCGCCGCCGACTACCAGCGCGAACAGTCCACGATCGCGACCCGGCTCAGCGAGGCGCTGGACGGCATCGCCACCGTCCGGGCCGCCGCCACCGCCGACCGTGAACGGGCCCGCGCCCTCGAACCCCTCGACCGGCTCGCCACCCACGGACGGCGCACCTGGCAGGTCCAGGGCCGGGCCGTCGGCGGGGCCGCCGCGCTGCTGCCGCTGCTGACCCTGCTGGTCCTGGCGGTCGGCGGACTGCGTCTGTCCCAGGGCGCGCTCACCACCGGTGACCTGCTCGCCGTCGCCCGGTACGCGGTCCTCGCGGTCGGCCTCGGCGCGCTGACCGGCGCGCTCGGCGCCATCTCCCGGGGCCGGGCCGCCGACCGCCGTCTCGACGAACTGCGCGGGCTGCCCCCGCTCGCGCACCACGGCCGCGTCCTGCCCGGGAACGGCCCCGGCGAACTCCGGCTGCGGGACGTCGGCGTCGTCCGCGACGGCCGCCCCCTGCTGACCGGGGTCGACCTCACGGTGCCCGGCGGCGCGACGGTCGCCGTCGTCGGACCCTCCGGCTCCGGCAAGTCCCTGCTCGCGGCGGTCGCCGGACGGCTCCTCGACCCCGACACCGGGACGGTCACCCTCGACGGCGTCCCCCTCGACGGGGTCGACCCGCTGCTGCTGCGCACCGAGGTGACCTTCGCGTTCGCCCGCCCCGCCCTGCTCGGCGCGACCGTCGGCGACACCATCGCCTTCGGCGCCGTCACACCCGACGGACCGGCCGTCCGCGCCGCCGCGCGGGCCGCGGCGGCCGACGAGTTCATCGCCCTGCTCCCGGACGGCTACCGCACCCCGCTCGACCGGGCCCCGCTGTCCGGCGGTGAACGGCAACGTCTCGGTCTGGCACGGGCGTTCGCCCACCCCGGGCGGCTCCTCGTCCTCGACGACGCGACGTCCAGCCTCGACACCGTCACCGAACGGCTCGTCCAGCGGGCGCTCATCCACGGCACCGGCCACCGCACCCGGATCGTGGTCGCCCACCGGGTGTCGACGGCCGCCGACGCCGACAGCGTGATCTGGCTGGACGGCGGCCGGGTCCGCGCCCACGCCCCGCACACCGAACTGTGGGCCGACCCCGGCTACCGGGCGGTGTTCCGGACCGGAACAGGGGACGACACCCGATGAGCGCCCCCCGCACGCCCTCCGGCAGCCCCTCCGCCACCGCTCCCGGTACCTCCCCCGGCACCGAGCGGCCCGCCGACGCCCCTGACACCGGCACGTCCCCCGACGCGGCTACGGCTCCCGGTACCGAGCGGCCCGCCGACACCGGCACGTCCCCCGACGCGGCTACGGCTCCCGGTACCGAGCGGCCCGCCGACACCGGCACGGCCCCCGACACCGAGCGGCCCGCCACCGCGGCCACCGTCAGCGCCACCGCCGCCACCAAAGGCTCCCTGCGCAGGGTCACCCGTGAGGCCCGGCCGTTCCTGCGCGCGCGCACCGGACCCATGGGCCGGCTTTCGGCCTGGTCGCTGCTGGAGTTCGGCCAGACCCTCATCGGCGGATACGCCGTCGCCCAGGCCCTCGACCGGGGCTTCCTCGACGGCGCCCCGGCCGTAGGACTGCTGTGGCTGGCCGTCGCCGCTCTCGCGGTGCTGCCCGCCGCGCTCGCCACCCGGGGGGTCTTCGCGGGCCTCGCCGACCTGGTCGAACCGCTGCGGGACGGCCTGGTACGACGTGCCGTCACCCGCGGGCTGGGGGAGGCCCTGGACGGCGGCCCCGCCGACAGCCGGTCCGTGTCCCGGGTGACCCATCAGAGCGAGATCGCCCGCGACGGATGGGGCGGACTCGTGCTGTCCCTGCGCTCATTCGTGTTCACCGCCGTCGGCGCGCTGGCCGGGATGGCCGTACTGTCCCCCCGGCTGCTGCTCGTGGTGCTGCCCCCGCTCCTCGCCGGGATCGCCCTGTTCGCCGTCACCCTCGCCCCCATGGCCGTCCATCAGCGCGCCTACCTCGACGCCGACGAGGCGTTCGCCGCCCATACCGGTACGACGGCTGGCGCCCTCACCGACATCGCGGCGGCGGGCGGCTCCCCGCAGGTGCGCGAACGGGCCGCCCGGCTCACCGACGACCAGACACGGGCCGCCCGCAGTCTCGCCCGCTGGGCCGCCGCCCGGATCGTCGCCCTCGGACTCTGCGGGGCGCTGCCCCCGATCCTGCTGCTGCTCACCGCGCCCTGGCTGCTCGACCACGGACTCACCACCGGCGGGCTGCTGGGCGCCTTCACCTATCTCACCCAGTCGCTCGCACCGGCCGTGCACGCGCTGCTGACCGTCCTCGGGACCGCCGGAGGACGACTGGTGGTCGTCCTCGACCGCTTCACCCGGCCGCTGTCCCTGCCGTCCCCGCCCGCGGCGCACCCCCGCCACGGCCACGCCCTGCCCGAAGCCCCGCTCACCGCCGAACTGCGCTCCGTGAGCTTCGCGTACGGGCCCGCCGCCCGGCCGGTCGTCGACGGGCTCGACCTGGGCCTGCGTCCCGGTGAACGGCTCGCCGTGGTGGGCCCGAGCGGCAGCGGCAAGTCCACGCTCGCCGCCCTCCTCGCCGGGGTGCTGCCCCCGACCCGGGGCGAGGTGCGCTGGCTGGGACGGCCCGCGGCGTCCCCGGACGGCCCGGAACCCACCGCCCTGCGCACCCTGCTGCCGCAGCAGGCATACATCTTCACCGCCACGCTCCGCGACAATCTGCGCTATCTGCGTCCCGGCGCCACCGACCGGGAGATCACCGACGCCCTCGCCGAGCTGGGCGCGGACCGGCTCGCGGAGCGGGTCGGCGGGCTCGACGCACCGGTGGGCCCCGCCCGGCTGTCCCAGGGCGAACGGCAGTTGCTGGCGCTGGTGCGCGCACATCTCACCACCGTCCCGCTGCTCGTCCTGGACGAGGCCACCAGCCATCTCGACCCGGCGGCCGAGGCACGGGCGGAGGACGCGCTCGCCCGCCGCCCCCGGACCCTCGTCGTCATCGCCCACCGTCTCGCGTCCGCCCGGCGGGCCGACCGTGTCCTGCTCATGGACGGCGCGGCCACCGAGTACGGCACCCCGGACGAACTCCTCGCCCGCTCCGCCCGCTACCGGGACCTCGCGGGCCACTGGGCACCCGACCACCGGATTCCCCAACCCCGATAGGAGCCGGGCCATGGCCGCCACCCTGACCGCTCACGGCCGGGTGCCACGGCTGCCCCGGACCCGACCGGCTTCCCGGTGGGCCGCGTCGCGCGAGGGCGGTTCACAACCACCCGCATTCCTTGGAGAGCCTTATCGCGTCGAGCCGGTTGCGCGCCCCCGTCTTACGTATCGCCGCGGCGAGGTAATTGCGTACCGTACCGCTCGCCAGACACAGGGAACGCGCTATCGACGCCACCGACTCACCGTCCGCGGCCAGCGAGAGAACTCGCAACTCACGCGAGGAAAGCGGTACCTCCGAGGCCTGGAGAAGGGTGAAAGCGAGGGATTCGTCGATATGACGGCCACCCGCCCCGACTTTCCGCACCACTTCACACAGGTGATCCACCGGACCGAATTTGTCGATGTATCCGGTGGCCCCCGCCTCGAACGCGGTACGGAGATCCCCGATACGATTCCGGCGGGCGAGCACGGCCAGGGCGATGTGCTGCCCCTGGCGGCCGCCGCGCAAGGATTCCACCAGCCTCATGATGTCCCGGGAATCCGGACAGTCGAGATCCGTGAGAACTATGTCCGAGGGTGACTCCGCCAGGGCCGCGGGCACACCGTCCAGGTCGGTGGCCGCCACCTTGAGGCCAGGGTCCCTGCTGAGCAGCGAAGCCAAGGACGCCCGCCACAGGGACACCGTGTGCACCAGCAGAACCTTCGTCATGAGCTGCTCCTCGACACAATCTCCCGTGAGTCCCGCCGATCGGTACCCGTCGGGTCTCTTCTCGATCAACCTTCACCCCCAGCACATCAGTGGTGCCATGCCAATACTGTCCGATTCACCGGGAATTGACTGGTGGCCGGATGCACGGGGGAGCAACGGAAGAGCGCGACAGGCACAGTCGTGCGCCCCCACGCCCACCGCCTGCCCCAAATGGCTGAAGCCGCGCACACCGCGGAGCATTTGGCGGGAATTCGATCCGCCGGTGCGCGGGCGGTCGGGGTCGTAGCAGGTGACCCGGGGGGGAATTGCCGCCGATGCGCCGGTGAATTCGTCGATGAAGTGGCGGATCGTGGGGTTGTGGTCGGCCGGTCGGCGTGCACCCTCTGTAATTCCCCAAAGGCATATGCCGATGTGTGCGGTACCCCGGGCCGGACCGGGGTACCGCACACATCGGCGGAGAATGACGGAGAGCCGGACAGGAGCCGTGCTAGCGGGTACCCTGCCCCGGCTCCGGACGGCAGGTCGAGTCCTTCGCGGGCAGCTCACCCGTCGCCAGATAGGCGTTCACCCGGTCGTCCACGCACCGGTTGCCGAAGAAGCCGTACACCGCGTGCTGGTCCGAGCCCTGAAGGGTGATCAGGCGCGACGAGCTCCAGTCGGCACGCACCACCCGCGCCCCGCGGTACGTGGTCCGCGGGTCCCCGACGGAGTTGACCAGCAGCGCCGGGAAGTCACCGGTCACCTTCGTCGGCCGCTCGGCCGGCCGGTCCCAGAAGGCACACGGATTGGCGTTCTGGGTGAACGGACCCAGCAGCGCGTCCTTCGCACGGGCCCGCTCGATGTCCCGCCAGTACACCTCCGGATCACGCGGGGCGGCCTTGTCGGCGCACAGGATGGCGTTCTGCGCACTGCCACCGGCCGAGACCGCGCCGGTGAACACGAACTTCAGGGTCTCGGCGACATCCGGTGACGGGGAGACCTGCGTACCGGACGCGGCCTGCCGCATCTCCCGCACCATGCGCGCGAACCGGTCGAACGCCGCGGCGTTGTCGTCCGACAACGAGCCGAAGACCAGCGCGGGGACGGTGTGCTCGTCGAGCGTGAACTCCCCGAGCCGGAACGGCGCGCGCTCAGCGGAGTGCTGCACCCCCTCCACGGTCCGCACCACGGCCTTCCGTGAGGTCCCCAGCCCATAGGCGCGGTGGCGGTCCGCGACCCATGCCGCCCAGTTCTCCAGAGCCGCGCGGTTCTCCGCGGTCGCGCCCGCCAGCAGCCGCGGGCCGTACGCGACGGGGTCGATGACCCCGTCGAGGACCACCCGGTCGGCGCGGCCCGGGAACATCGACACATACACCTGACCGAGATAACTCCCGTACGAGTAACCGAGGTAGGAGATCTTCCGCTCACCGAGCGCGGCACGGATGATGTCCATGTCCCGTGCCGTGGCACGGGTGCTCGCGAACGGCAGCACATCGCCCACGGCGGTCCGGCAGCGCTCGGCCAGGTCCCGGAAGAGCGCGGTCGTCCGGTCGAACCCGGCCCGGTCCTTCCCCGCCGACCGGAACGCGGTCCCGGTGGGCCAGCCGCAGTCCACGGGGGCGCTGCGGCCGACGAACCGGGGATCGACGCCGATGATGTCGTAGCGGCCCGCCACGTCCTTCATCGCGTCCCGGGCCGCCGGCGCGTCACCCAGACTGGGGCCGCCGGGGCCACCGCCGTTGAGCAGCAGCGGCCCGATCCTGCGGGCCCGGTCCGTCGCCTCGATCCGGGAGACGGCGATGGTGATCGTCCGTCCTTCGGGGTTCCGGTGGTCCAGCGGGACCGTCACCCCGGCGCAGCGCGCGCCCGCCTTCTCCAGGTCCTTCCCGACCTGGTCACCGGGGCCCTGGACGCAACTGCGCCAGTCGAGTTGCTGATGGTGGAAGCGGGCGGCCGGACCGGCCCGCCCCGGGTCGGCCGCCGGACCGGCGGCCCCGGCGGGGGCGGCAGGCAGGACCGACAGACAGACCGCGGCGGCGGTGGCGCCGAGCGCGGCGGTACGGATGGCGCGCGAGGAGCGGGGCATGGGGGTTCCCTTCCAGAGCGGTGGAGTCCCGGCGAACGCCGGTCACCCCAACGTAGGACCCCCGTCGCGCGTGATCACTGGGGTACACCAGTCGCTCCCGGGTGGGGTAATCCCCCCTGAGTCAGGGGGAGTCGGCACCCTTGCGTTCACGCCGGGTGGTGTCCGGTCCTACCCCCGGGTTCCCTGTGACGCGCGCCATAGCCCTCCTCCGGGGTGCTCGAAATGCCGGAACTCCGAGGGCGCACAAGGTGAACAAATGGAGAACAGAAGCTCCGTCCATGTGAAGAGGCGGCTTCGTGGGTTCGCCTATGCGGCCTCCTGGGGAATCGCTGCGGGAGTGAGAGCGCTCTCACCCGTATGGCGGAATTCCCGGGCGCAGCGAGCGGCTCATGGCGGTCCCGAACGCCTTGCGGGGGAGGGCAGTTGGAGTGCCGCGTGGGCGCCGGTGAATGCGTTCCGCTCCGTCGGTCCGGTGAATTCCGTGTTCCGGGAGCGTGGGTGACTCCCCGTTCCGCCCCGGGGTAACGGGGACTCTGTGCCGACGGTGCGGATTGGGGATCGGGTACGCCCGGCGTTTTCGGGATCGGGTACGCCCGGCGCCGGAACCGCTGGACGTACCCGGTCCCGAAGTGCCGGACCTGTGCGGCCCTCCGGTGCCGGGCGCCCCTGGTCAGTCCGCCGTGAAGGGCACCGTCCGCCACGGTCCGTCAGGGTCGGTGGTCAGCGCCCGGTGCGCGTCGAGGACCTCCGTGTACCAGGACCCGAAGCTCTCCTCGTCGAAGTGCAGACACCGCCCCAGCACGTACCCGGCCGAGAACTCCTCCCAGGAGCCGTACATCACCCTGGCCACCCGGGACACCCGCTCCAGCGCCGCGTACGTCTCCGCCTGCGTCGCGTACCGCGCGCCCCGCCCCCAGCGGGCCATCTGCGAGGCCCGGCCCAGGTCCCAGGCCGCGACCGACCGTATCCGGCCGCCCGGCGGCAGCAGTCCGTCGGCCCGGAACCGGGACTCGTACCGCAGTACCGAACCCACCAGCGCCCGTACCTTGTGCACGAGTTCGCCGGTCTGCTCGGCGGTCGCCCGTCCGGCCTCCGCCAGCCGCGCCCGCAGCACCTCCTCGGCGTGATCCCGCCACCGCCGCGGATCGGCTCCGCCGTCCGCCGCGCCTTCCAGCAGCGAGGTCCGCGCGTCCAGCACGAAGTCCCAGCCCCAGGGGCTCACCTCCCGGAGCAGCAGACGTTCCTGGGTGTCCAGCCAGTCGTCCCGGTCGCCCACGTCCCAGCCCTCGGCCATCCGGTCGACCTCGCCCGTGTGCCCCTTGCCGCCGTGCCAGTGGTGGGCGTTCCAGGGTTCGCCGTTCGCGAAGCACAGATGCGCGCCGCACGCGAGACCGTGCAGCAGATCGCCCTGCCCCGGACCGCCGGAGCGCAGGGTCACCACCCGGTCCGCGAGGGCGTCCGGGTCGAACAGTTCGTTGTGCGACTCCAGCCAGGCCTTCCGCTCCTCGGCGTCGGTCGCGAAGTAGCGCTCGCAGGGCGTGGCGACGTTCACGGCCAGCACATCGACGTGCGCGGGCAGATCGAACGCCAGCCGTCCCAACGAGGCGTACTCGTAGACCAGATACGGATGCGGACGCGGCAGCAGTCCCGTCGTGTAGACCTGTGCCACGGTCCGTCCGTCCGGCGCGTCGACGGTCAGCATCGGCAGGTCGGCCGACGCGTCGTCGCCGTCCTCCCGCCGGGCCCGTGCCACGTCCAGCCGCACCGGGTAGTACACGCCCTCCAGCGCGACGGTCCGCAGATAGGCGTGGTCGTTGTCCTTCGCGCACAGTGAGTGCAGCCGCTGCTCGATGTCCGTCGGCGCGGTCCACCGGCTGCCGTCCGCAGGGGCGGCCACCTTCGGGAACACCTCGTCATGGACCTCGTCCTCGACCCCCGTGTCCATCCCGAACCCCCTCTCCCGGGCGCCTCCCCGGCGCCCGTCCAAGATCGAGCCGCACACGCTACCGGCCCCCGCGCGGTACGCCCGCACCCGTCCCCGCGCGCTCTGTCCGGGCAGCCGGACCCGGCACGGAGGCCGGCCGCGCCGGGCCCACGGACCACGGACGCGCCCCGCGGCCGTGCGGCGTGCTGTCCGACAACCACCGTCCGACGAGGCCTCGTTGACGGCTCCTGGCGGGCGTGTCAGCGTCGATCCGCCCACGCACCACGACCGGACCGCCATCCGGGCGGCCCGCACGGGAACCGAGGGGGAACACCATGAGCACACGCGGGACCCGCTGGACCACGGCGACGGCGCTGCTCGCCGCCGGAGCGACACTCGCCGTCGGCGCGCTCGGGTCGGCGGCCCAGGCCGCCGACCACCGCGGCGCCGACCGCGCCACGGGCACGGCCCAGGCGCGGTTCCAGAGCGATCCCACCCCGGAGGAGCAGGAGCGGCTGCGGGAGATCGCGGGCGCCATCTGGACCCCGGAGCTCGCCGCCGGCTGGAACATGAACGCCGAGGTCGCGGGCGTCCTGTCGCAGGCCACGGAACGCATCCTGGAATGTTCGGCGGCGTTCGCCCTCGTTCCCAGGCCGCCGGGGTTCGTCCCGGGCCTCGGATACCTGGTGCAGTACTGGAAGAACCTGCGTGACTACTACCTGGTCGTCAAGCAGAACCGCACCTACCGCGCCTGCGTGGTGTCGACCGCCGCCTACTACCGCTCCATCATCGAGATGGCGTCGCAGGGCATCTGACCACCGGGTGCCCGGCCCCGCCCGCGGACCGCCGTCCGTCGGGCGGGGCGGGCACCACCGGTCATCCGTCGTTCGCGGGCCGTTCGGAGTCCGTCCCGGCGCGGGCCTTGCGCCACTCGCCCCGGGTGAAGTCGGGGATCGCCTGGGGCGCGCCCTGTGCCTTGACCGACGCGTGGCTCAGCGGGACGGGCGCCGTCCAGGTCGCCGCGTCGTACACGTCGAAGTCCGGTACCAGGCCCAGCCGCATGCACTGCGTGAGCCGGAACAGCATGATGTAGTCCATCCCGCCGTGGCCGCCCGGCGGGTTCGCGTGCTCCTTCCACAGCCAGTGGTCCCATTCGGCGTAGCGGGAGAAGTCCGCCCAGCGGTCGTCCAGGTGGTCGGGCTCGATGTAGATACGCGCGGGGTAGTCCTCGAAGACCCCCTTGGTCCCGCCGAGGCTGTTGATCCTGCTGTACGGGTGCGGGGTCGACACATCGTGCTCCAGCCGGATGATCCGGCCCTTCGCCGTCCGGAGCATGCTGACCGTACGGTCGCTGCCGATGTACGACTCCTTCCAGCTCGGATGCCCCGCCGGTACATGGGCCTCGCGGTACTCGGCGAGCCCCAGCGCCGGGGTGCCGAAGCTGGAGATGCTCACCACCCGGTCACCGCGGTTGACGTCCATGTAGTTGGCGACCGGGGCGAAACCGTGGTTCGGGTACAGATCACCGCGCAGCCGGGTGTGCCACAGCCGCCGCCAGGGTCCCTCGTAGTAGTCGTCGTCGAACATCAGACCGCGCAGATCGTGGTTGTAGGCGCCCGCGCCGTGCAGCAGTTCACCGAACTTGCCCGCGTGCGCCATCCGCAGCACCCGCATCTCGTTGCGGCCGTAGGCGCAGTTCTCCAGCTGCATGCAGTGCCGCCGGGTCCGCTCCGACAGGTCGACCAGCGCCCACAGCTCGTCCAGCCGCATCGCGACGGGACACTCCACCCCCACGTGCTTGCCGCTCAGCATCGCGGCTCTCGCCATCGCGAAGTGCGTCTCCCACGGCGTCGCCACATAGACGAAGTCCAGGTCGCCGCGTGCGCACAGGTTCTCGTAGTCGTCCTCGTCCTTGGCGTACACCGCGGGGGCGGGCTGTCCCGCCGCGACGACCTTCGCGGCGACGCGTTCCGCCTTGTCCCGCACCGGGTCGCACAGGGCGACCACCCGGACCCCCGGCAGCGCCAGGAAGAGATCGGCCATCGAGCCGCCGCGGTTGCCGAGCCCGATGATCCCCACCCGGACGGTGGTGCGGCGCTCGAAGGGAACCCCCGCCATCGTGCGGCCCTTGCGCGCGGGCGTCGCGTCCGGCTCCCGTCCGGCCGCCGCGGCGACCGCGTCGGCGGGTCCGGCCGCGGCGGCGGGACCCGCGCCCAGCGCGCCCAGCGCGAGCCCCGCGCCCGCGGCGCCCGCCGTGGTCCGCAGCACGGAACGGCGGCTCATCGGCCCGTCGTCGCCGTCCTCGGGGGACCGGTCCTGTACTGCCTCGTCGTTCATCGAGCCTCCAGGGGAGCTGATGGTGCGTGGCTTTGTCATGAACCTCACGAAGGACGATGGTCGGTGGGTCCCCTGATGCGCAAGGGGCCCGTTTGGACTCTTGGCGCGAGTGCATGGACTCTTCGCCCGGGCCGCTCGCCGCGGCATGGCCTGATCCACGCAGTCCGGGGCAATCGTCTACCGACGGAAGGAGGAGTCATGCTCCTGGGTGGTGTGGTGAGGAAGGCTCCCCGGTGGGCGCTGGCGCTCGCCGTGGCGGCGCTGGCGGCCGGGGTGTTCGTCACGGGGGCCCGGCTGTCCTCCGGGTTCGACGGGATGTTCGGCGAGGAGACCAAGGACCGTACGGGCCCGGTGCTTCTCAAGTCCATCCAGGACATGAGCCGTTACCAGGCCGCGTCCGGCAACTTCCAGGTGGTGGTGGACCTGGAGAAGGACGCGCGCTATCTGCCGGACGCGCTGCGCGGTACACGCGTCCTGTACGTCGGCGCGGGCTCGGTCGACGCGTACGTCGACCTCGGACGGATCGACGAGGGTGCCGTCACCGTCGACAAGGACCGCGGCTCCGCGACCCTGCGGCTGCCGCACGCCCGGCTCGCCGAGCCCGCGCTGGACCCCGACCGCTCCTACGCGGTGTCCAAGCAGCGCGGACTCCTCGACCGCCTCGGGGACTTCTTCTCCGACAACCCCGGCGACGAGCGCGCGGTGCAGCGGCTGGCGGCCCGGCACATCGCCGACGCGGCCCAGGAGACCAGCCTTGTCGACCGCGCCGAGGCCAACACCACCACGATGCTGCGCGGGCTGCTGCGGTCGCTCGGCTTCGAGGAGGTGAAGGTGGTGTACGGCGCCGGCTGACGACCGTGGGCCGACCGGAGGTGCGTCGGCCGGACACCCCGGTCCGCGACGGACGCCAGGACCGACAGGCGGGGCGGACGGGCCCGTACCGCCGCCGCCCCGCGCGGGACGGCGGCGGAACGGGCGGGCGGCGGACCCCGGACGGCGGCGCCTACTTCACCGCGACGACCATGGACTCCGGGCCGGACAGATGGTGGACCCGGCTCTCGCTGAACCCCGCCTCCGCCAGCCATCCGCGGCAGTCCTCGCCGGTGTACTCGAAGCCGCCGGGTGTCTCCAGCAGCATGGTCAGACTCATCAGCAGCCCATGGACGTTCTCGCGCCGGTCGTCGTCCAGCAGGGACTCGTAGACGATCAGGGTGCCGCCCGGCGCCAGCGCCTCGTACGCCTTGTCGAGCAGGGTGCGGGCCTGGGGGAGCGCGAAGCCGCTGAGGATGTGTCCGAGGACGAGCACGTCCGCCCGGGGGAGCGGGTCGGCGAAGAAGTCGCCGGGCTGGAAGGCCAGCCGGTCGCCGAGGCCGGATTCCTCCTGGCGCCGGTGGAAACCGGGTGCCACGGCGGGCAGATCGAAGCCGATGCCCCGCAGATGCGGGTGGCGGTCCAGCAGATGGGTGAGGACGGCGCCCTCCGCGCACCCGATGTCCACGACGCTGCGGTGCGGCGCCCAGTCGAAGACCTCGGCCAGGGCGTGCGCGGACCCCATGGACAGCCCGGTCATGGCCTCCTGGAAGACGGCGAGCCGGTCGGGGTCCTGGTAGAGGGCGGTGTACATCCCGTCGTCGCCATCGGTGATGCCGTTCTGCGGGAGTCCGGTGCGCAGCGCCGTTTCGAGGTCGGCCCACAGGGCGTACATCCTGCTGTCGTTCATCTCCAGGAAGCCGCCCGCGTAGGCGGGCCTGCCGCGCACCAGGTAGTAGTCGGCCGCCGGGGTGTTGGCGTACTTGTCGCCGTCGCGGTCGAGGGCGCCGAGCGCGACCAGGGTGTCGAAGAAGTCGCGGGCGGAGCGGGGGTGCAGACCGAGCCGGGTCCGCAGGTCCGGCGCGGTCAGGGGCTGTTCGGCGAGAGCGGTGAACAGCCCGAGGCGGGCGGCGACGAGGAGGACCTTCGAGGCCATGAACCCGGAAGCGAGCTCCATGAGATGGCCGAGGGGCGGGGCGTCGTCCTGGCGGACGGTGGTGTTGCTCAACGGATGGCTCCTGGTGGGGGATTGCCGTACGCCGCGACCGCGCCGCACAGCCCCGAAGCTACCCAAACCTGTGATCGTTCAGACACTTTCGGTGACATTTCGGGGTCACGGGTGGGTGGTGTGAGCCCCGGAGCGAGTACCGGTGCGGTGGACGATCCGTTCCGCCCCGGACGTGGCCCGCGGCGCCGGCGGCACTCATCCGGCGCGAACGGGACACCCGGAACGGCCGACACGCGTGCCGTGGTGGGCAAGCGCGCGCGGGGCGCGAACGGGACACCTTCCCGCAGGCCGCCCCCGGCGTCCCCCGTGCCACCTGGGGGAGGGTCACCGCGGCTGCGCTGACCTGCTCTTCGGAGGGTCCGACCGGTTTGACTTTTACCACCGCTTTACGGTTGTGTGCGGGTCTCACCATCATGACCCGGGGGTCCCTCATGCACCGTTCCATCCGTAATTCCGCCCTGGCCGCGCTGACCGTCGCGGGCCTCGTCTTCGGCCTCAGCGCCTGTTCCGAGGTCACCGACGCGGCCAAGGAGAAGGCGACCGAAGAGGTCGACAAGGCGGTGGACAAGTCGATGAACGAGAAGTACGAGGTCACGTACGAGGTCACCGGCAAGAGCATCGCCAGCATCCAGTACGCGGAGGGCGGCGGCACCGCCACCAACCCGAAGCTGGCCACGGTCGAGAACCCGACCCTCCCGTGGAAGAAGACCGTGACCCTGCGCGGCATCATGCCGCCCTCGGTCCTGCCGCTCGCCGTCGACCCGACCGGTGACTCCGAGGTCGCCTGCAAGATCATCTACAAGGGCAAGCCCATCGCCGAGGAGGCCGGCAAGGGTGCCGCCTCCGCCGCCGGCTGCGTGGCCGTCTCCCCGATCGTCTGACGGTCCGGCGGGCCGGGGACCCCGGCCCGCCGCGACCCGCACCGAGCCGTGCACCGGGACCGTTCCCGGGCACGGCTCGGCCGCGTTCACGGCCCCGCTACGCCGTGCGCCCGCCCCGGCTCAGCAGCGGCACACCGATCGCCGCGACGGTCAGCCCGACGATCGCCATCCCGTACGCGACGGCATACGGATCGGTGTCACCGCCGGGCAGCGACGAGAACCCGATCCCCACGTACAGCGCCACACCGCCCGCCCCGCCCAGCTGATCGGCGCACCGCTGCACCCCGGACGCGATACCCGCGTCGTCCTCGGTGACCGAGTGCAGGGCCGCGTTCTGCAACGCCACCAGGGCGACCCCCATACCGGACGCGACGCACACCATCCCGGGCAGCACCGCGACGGCGGCCGAATCCGACGGGGACACGGCGAGCCAGCCGCAGCCGAGACCGGTGGCCACGATCCCGAGCACCGCGCCCCGCGCGTCGCCCACCCGCCGCAGGACACCGGGCACGACGACGGTCGCAAGGATCAGGGTCACCGCCAGCGGCAGGAACCACAGCCCCGCGGCGATCGGCGAGAGCCCGAGATCCCGCTGCACGAACAGCGTCAGCAGGAAGAACGACGTCGACAGCGCCGCACTGAGCAGCGCCGTCGCCAGGTTGGCGACGACCCGTACCCGGTCGCGGAAGAACGACAGCGGAACCAGCGGATGCGGTGAGCGCCGCTCCACCACCGGGAACGCCAGGGCGCACAGCACACCGGCCAGCGTGGTCCCGGCGGCCGACAGGACATCGGGACGCTGCTCGCCCCACTCGATGACACCGTGGATCAGCAGCAGCGGCGCGGCCGTCAGCAGCAGCGCCCCGGGAAGGTCGAGCGGCTGCCGCGCGGCCCGCCGCCCGTCGGGCACCACCAGCACCCGTACGCCCACCAGCACCACGGCGATCAGCGGCAGATTGACCAGGAAGATCCAGCGCCAGTGGAGGAGTTGGGTGATCAGACCCGACAGCAGGAAGCCCAGCACCAGACCGCTGCTCGCGACCGCGGCCCAGACCCCGAGCGCCCTGGAGCGGGCCGCCGGGTCCGGGTAGAGCAGTGCCAGCGTCGACATCGCCGCCGGAGCGGCGAGCGCCTCACCGGCACCCTGGGCGAAGCGGGCCAGCACCAGCATCTCCAGCGAGGTCGCGAGTCCGGCGGCCAGCGACGCCAGACCGAACACCGCCGCGCCCACCAACAGGGTGCGGCGGCGGCCGTGGAGGTCGGCGATCCGGCCGCCGACCATCAGCAGCCCGCCGCCGACGACGGTGTATCCCGTCACGACCCAGGTGAGCTGACGGGCGTCCGCACCGAAGTCGGTGCCGATCGAGGGCAACGCGATGTTCACGACGGTGACGTCGACGGCGATGAGGAACTGCAACAGGGCGAGGACCAGCAGGGTCAGCCGACGGGACCGGGGACGGCCGACGGCAGCGCTCGGCCGCCCGTCACGGGCAAGGAAGGACATGGGAAGCGGTACTCCGGATTCTCAGGAAGACGCGCGCCGCACGGGGGCTCCGTGCGGAAACGGCACACGGACAGACGTCGCCGCCGGGTTCGTCCCCGTATCCGCCGTGACGGCGGCCGGACGCCCGGTCGACCCTGAGAACCTCTAGGTACCGCTCATCCCGCGACCGTACCATCCGCCCGACGGCCGTCCCGTTCCCGCCCTGGCCCGCACCGGAACCGTTCGGCCGGGTCACCGTCACCCGTCTGGGACGCCGCGCCCCAGGCTCCAACCCGGCTCCCGAACACCCGCGTTGGTCACCGCTGGGGGTGCGGGCGGCGGCGGCCGTGACAGGTGTCGTCACCGCGGACACGCCCCCCGCGTCACCCGGCCTTGTCGACCCTGGCCGCCGCACGGTGGCTCGCGTCGTCGCCCGCCGCGTCGTCCCCGGCTTCGTCCGCCGCCCTGTTCGTCGCGTCGTCCGTCGCGCTCCGCGTCCCGCGCAGCGCCCATCCGGCGCCGACCGCGAGCAGCAGCATCAGCGCGCCCCCGGCGACCCCGACCATGTTGAGGCCCGCCGTGAACGCGTCCCGGGCGGTGGCCGTCAGTTCGTCACCGGCGGGGGAGGGCAGCGTCCCGGCGACCGTCAGAGTGCTCGCCAGATCGTCGCCCGCCGCAGGCTCGGAAGCCGTCCGGGCGGCGAACACCGCGGCGACGAGGCTCCCGTTCAGCGCCACCCCCAGACCGACACCCAGCTCCCCGCTGGTCTCGGACATCGCCGCCGCCGAGCCCGTCTTCTCCAGCGGGGCGGCGGCCACCACCAGTTCGGTCGTCAGGACCGGTAGCGGGCTGATCCCGGCGATGGCGATGGCCGACCCGGTCACCAGGGTGGACAGCCCGCCGGCCGTGTCCACCTGGCTGACCAGCGCGAAGCCCGCCACCGACAGCAGCGCGCCGCCCGCCATCACCCGCGCCGGGCCGAACCGCCGCGCCAGCGGGGGCGCGAGCATCATGCCCGCCGTCGCCGCCAGGACCACCGGCAGCATCCACAGGCCCGCCCGCAGCGGGGACATGCCCGCGACCAACTGGAAGTACTGCGGTGCGAGATACTGCACGCCGTTGATCGCGACCAGCCCGAACAGCAGCAGGCCGAGGGCGACCGAGAACGTACGGTTCGAGAACAGCGACAGGTCCAGCAGCGGATGAGCGAGCCGCCGCTGCCGTCGTACGAACAGCGCCCCGCACAGCACCCCGGCCGCCACGGCCACCGCCGTCACCGGGCCGGGCCCCTCGGAGGCCAGGTGCTTCAGCCCATGGATCACCGGAAGCAGTGTCGCGAGGGACAGCGCGATGCTCGGCATGTCCAGCGGGCCCGGCCGCGGATCGCGGTACTCGGGCAGCAGCACCGGCCCCAGGGCCAGCAGCACGGCCATCACCGGGACGGCGAGCAGGAACACCGAGCCCCACCAGAAGTGCTCCAGCATCGCACCGCCGACGAGCGGCCCGATCGCGACCCCCACCGTCATCGTCGTCATCCAGATCGCGATGGCCTGCGCGCGCTGCCGCGCGTCCAGGAACATGGTGCTGATCAGCGACAGCGTCGACGGCATCAGCGTGGCCCCCGCCACCCCGAGCAGCGCGCGGGCCGCGATCAGCATCTCCGCGCTGGTCGCGTACGCGGTGAGGACCGACGCCACGGCGAACACCGCCCCGCCGGTCAGCAGCAGCCGCCGTCGCCCCAGCCGGTCACCGAGCGTGCCCATGGTGACCAGGAACCCCGCGATCACGAAGCCGTAGATGTCCATGATCCACAGGGTCTGGGCGCCGCTCGGCCGCAGATCCGCGACCAGTTGCGGCGCCGCCAGGAACAGCACGCTGACGTCCAGCGCGAGCACCAGCAGCGGGAGCGAGAGCACGGCGAGCCCGGCCCATTGCCTCGGGCCCGCCCGATGCGTGGGACGGGGTGGTGCGTACGACGGCATGGGGGCCTCCTCGGCGGTACCGCGCGGTGTCGGTGCGACGGGTCGAGGATGCGTGGCGCCGGTCCTGGAAATGTTTCGGTCGCCTCGCTGGGCCCCCGGCGCCCCGGGTTCACCGTGCCTCCCCGCACCCCCGGCTTCCGTCCCTCGGCGCGGCCGCCGGTCCGCGGGGACGATCACCGGGCATAGGCTGGGCCGATGCGATTCGGGGTGCTCGGTCCCCTTCAGGTGTGGACCAACAGCGGGACGCCGGTACGCGTACCCGAACGCAAGGTCCGCGCGCTGCTCGCCGCGCTGCTCGCCCACGCCGGCCGTCCCGTCCCGCCCGGACAGTTGATCGACGGCCTGTGGGAAGGCGATCCGCCCGCCGAACCCGCCCGGGTACTGCGTACCAAGGTGTCCCAGCTGCGCCGTGCCCTCGAGGACGCCGAACCGGGCGGACGGGAACTGATCGCGGCGACCCCCGCGGGCCATCGGCTCGTCACCGGCCCCGGCACGGTCGACGCGGAACGCTTCGCGCGGCTCACCGCCGAGGCCCGCGCGAGCCACGACCCGCGACGGCGCGCCGGGCTGCTGACCGAGGCGCTCGCGCTGTGGCGGGGGCCCGCCTACGCCGACTTCCGTGACACGTTCCTCACCCGGGCGGTGGTCGAACGGCTGGAGGAGGAACGCCTGGTCGCGACCGAGGACCACGCCGAGGCCCGGCTCCAGCTCGGCGGATTCCCCGAACTCCTCGGTGAGCTGGCCGAACTGGTGGAGCGCCACCCTCTGCGGGAGCGCTTCCGCGCGGCGCAGATGCGCGCGCTGTACCGCGCCGGACGCCAGGGCGAGGCCCTCGCCGCCTACCACGAGCTGCGCGCGCGCCTCGCCGGTGAACTCGGCGTCGACCCCGGCCCCGGCCTCGCGTCCCTCCACCGGTCGATCCTGCGCCAGGACCCGGCTCTGACCCCGGGCGGCTCCCGGCTGCCGGTACCGCTGACCGCGCTCGTCGGACGGGAGGACGCCGTCGAGGACACCGTCACCCGGCTGCGGACCGGCCGACTGCTCACCCTCACGGGCCCCGGTGGTGTCGGCAAGACCCGGCTCGCGCTGGAGGCCGCCCACCGGATCGCGGCGACCGGCGAGCAGGTGGCACTGGTCGAACTGGCCGCCGTCGCCCGTGACGCGCCCGCCTCGTCCGTCGTCGAAGCCGTCGCGACGGAGCTCGGGGTCCGCGACGAGCCACCGGCGCCGCGCCGCCCACCCCGGCCCGGCCCGCCAGCCCCCGGCGCCCCGGCCGCCGGAGCTCCGGGCCGCGCCCCCGACCGCGTCGACCGGCTCGCCGCCGCCGTCGCGGACCGGCCCCTCCTCCTCGTCCTGGACAACTGCGAACACCTCGCCGACCCTGTGGCGGAACTGACGTCCCGTCTGCTGCGGTCCGCGCCCATGCTGCGGGTGCTCGCCACCAGCCAGGAACCCCTGCGCGTCCCCGGCGAGTCGGTGCTCGCCGTCGCACCGCTGGCCGAGCCGCAGGCCGTCGCCCTCTTCCGGGCCCACGCCGCCCGCACCGCGCCGGCCGTGCGCACCGACGGCCCGGCCACCGCCACCGTCACCGCGATCTGCCGCCGTCTCGACGGCATCCCCCTCGCCCTCGAACTCGCCGCCACCCGCGTCGGCTCCCTCGGTCTCGACGGCCTCGCCGGGCGGCTCGACGACCGGTTCCGGCTGCTGGCGACCGCGAACCGGGGAGTCCCCGCCCGGCACCGCACCCTGCGCGCCATGATCGACTGGAGCTGGGACCTCCTGGACCACGAGGAACGCGCCCTGCTGCGCCGTCTCGCGTTCCACCGCGACGGCTGCGCCCTGGAAGGCGCCGAAGCGGTGTGCGCGGGCCCGCCCGTGCCCCGGGACCGGATCGCGGACCTCCTCGCCCGCCTGGTCGAACGCTCCCTGGTCGTCGCCGCCCCGGGACACCACGGGCTGCGGTACCGGCTGCTGGAGTCCGTCGCCGTGTACGGCCGCGAACAGCTCGACGCGGCGGGCGAGACGGCGGACGTCCGGCGCGCCCACCGCGCCCATCTGGTCGCCTTCGCCGAACGCGCCGCGTCCGAGCTGCGCGGCCCCGGGCAACGCCGGTGGCTCGACCGCCTCGACGAGGAGTCCCCCGGACTGCGCACCGCGCTCGGCGGCGCCGTCCAGGACGGCGACACCACCTCCGCGCTGCGCCTGGTCGGGGCCCTCGCCTGGTACTGGCATCTGCGGGGCCGTCTCACCGAGGCCCGCCACTGGCTGGACGCGGTCCTCGCGCTGCCCGCCGCACCCGGGGACGCGGCCCTCGCCGCCGAGGCAGGGGTCTGGCGGCTCGGCGCCGGACTCGTCCTCGGGGAGACACCCGGCCCGGCCGGCCCCGTGCCCCCGGCGGACGCCTCCCCGCACGACCCCGCCGCCGACCCGCCCGCGCTCGCGGCCCACGCCCGCGTCACCACCGACCCGGTCCGCCGGGCCCGCGCCCGCTGGTACCTCGCCTCCCTCCTCGGCTGGGACAACCTCGCGGGCAGTGAACGCCTCGCCATCGGCGCCGCCGACGCCGTCGCCGCCCTCGACGACCCGTGGGGCACCGCGGCGGTCCTCAGCGTCCGCTCCTGGCAGCGGATGGCACGCGGCGACCTCACCGGGGCACGCGCCGACGGAGAACGCTCCCTTGCCCTTTTCGACGCGCTCGGGGACGACTGGGGACGCCTCCAGGTCGTCCCCACCCTCGGTTCCCTCGCCGAGATCGCCGGCGACTACGGGACCTCCGCACGGCTGCACCGCCGATGCCTGCGCGTCGCGGAGGAACTGCGGCTGTGGCCCGAGCTCTGCTACCTGCTCTCCGGACTCGGCCGGGTCACCCTCCTCGCCGGGGACCCGGCCGAGGCGGACGCCCTGCACGAACGCGCCCGAAGGCTCGCCGTCCGGCACGGCGACCAGTTCGGCCGCCAGCTCGCCGAACTGGGACTGGGACTCGGCGCCCGGCGGCGCGGCGACCTCGCCACCGCCGAGGACCTGCTGCGCCGCTGTCTGGTCTGGAACCGGGCCCGGGGCGTGGACGTCGCCGTCGCCCTGCTCCTCGCGGAACTCGGCTTCGTCGCGGAACTGCGCGGCGAAGCCCGTACCGCGCGCGCCCTGCACGAGGAAGGACTCGCGGTCGCCCGGGTCGTGGCCGACCCCCGGGCCGTCGCCCTCGCGCTGGAAGGACTCGCCGGAACGGCCGCCCTCGACGGCCGCCCCCGCGCCGCCGCCCGGCTCCTCGGCGCTGCCGCCGCCGCCCGCGAGGAGGTCGACGCGCCGCTGCCGCCCGCCGAACGCGGCGACGTGGACCGGATCACCCGGGCCGTGCGCGCCGCGCTCGACGGCGACCGGTTCGACACCGAGACCCACGCGGGCCGGGCGCTCGGAACGACGATCCGCGCGGACGGCACCGCCCCCGGGACCCCGGACCACGGCGACCGGCCGCGGGCAACCCGGGACGGCCGATGACCGTCCTTCCCCGGGACAGCACAGTCACCCTTCTCCCGAAAGGCACCCCATGACCACCGACGACCGTGTCCGCCCCGCGACCGAAGCGGACGTACCGGCCGCCGTGCGCACCCTCGCCCGTGCCTTCGCGGACTACCCGTTCACCCGCCATGTCGTCGCCGCCGACGACCACACCGAGCGGGTCCGCCGCTTCCAGGAACTGTTCCTGACCCGGGTGGGCCTGGCCCACGGGCGGGTCTGGGTCGCCGACGACGGCCTCGGCGTCGCCGCCTGGACCACCCCCGAACAGGACCCCGCGCCCGGCCTCGCGGAGGTCGGACCCCTCGTGACGGAACTCGCGGGTGACCGGGCACCGGCGTTCATGGCCGCCGAGGAGGCACTGGCCCCCCACCGGCCGACGGAACCGGTGTGGTTCCTCGCCACCGTCGCCGTGGACCCCGGCATCCAGAGCAAGGGCCTCGGCGCCGCGGTGCTGCGCCCCGGGATCGAGGCCGCCGACCGCGCCGGTCACCCCGCGTTCCTGGAGACCGCGACCGAACGCAACGTCCGCTTCTACGAGCGCCTGGGCTTCAGGGTGACGGCCGGGACCACGCTCCCGGACGGCGGCCCCCGGGTCTGGTGCATGCGCCGGGAGCCGGCCTCCTGAGCCGCGTCCGTCTCACGCGTCCCGTCGGCCCGCCCCGCGCCACGCGTGGAGACCCGCCCCCGCCAGGAACAGCGCGAGGGCGGCCAGCCACGCACCGGCCCGGTCACCCGGCTGAGCGGGCCAGACGAGCGGCGTCACCCACCCGCCGCCGACGGCACCGGTCAGGGCCGCCATGTACGCGCCCATCAGCTGGACCATCGGCGGCAGCCAGCTCAGCCGGGCGCCGATGACCACCGCGGCCAGGGCGGCCGTGCCGGTCGCGCCGAGCGTGTTGCGGACCATCGCCTGGACACCGTGCTCCCCGCCGGTCCCGAGCACCGCGCACCCCAGCAGGACCGAGGCCGTCAGTGACAGGACCACGAGATGCGCGAACCGCCGCGGCCACCAGCGGTGCGCGGCGGTCCGGTCCAGCTCGTCGCTGTGCGTGTACAGACCCGTCCCGATGACGGCCGCCGCCGCCAGCGGGGCGGCCGTCAGCAGCGACGCCCGGACGGACGGGTCGCCCGCACCGGCACCCCGGTCGGCCCATGCGGTGAGCGCGGCGGTCACCGCCAGCGCGACGACCGAGCCGGTCAGCCGCCGTGACCGCAGATACAGCCGACGGCCGCGCGGCGCGGCCACGGACGGGCCGGGGTCCAGGGAACCGCTCGTCAGCGTCACAGCGGCGGCGTCTTCCCGGGCGCGCAGTCCTTGAGGGCCGCGAAGAATCCGGTCAGCCAGGCCCGGCGCCGTTCGTCGGGCAGCCCGGCCAGCCGCTCGGCGGCCTCGGCCCGCCGCTCCAGCCGGGCGAGTTCGCCGGTGTCACCGGCCGCCCAACCCCGCTGACGTGCCAGCCACTCGGCCCGCGCGGACGACGGCAGCAGCCACAGCTCCACCGCGCCCGGGACCTCCGACACCCCATCCGGCGCGGGAGGTCCGCACACGGCCGGGGGAGCCACGAGATTCGAGGCCGTCGCGGTCAGGTAACCCGTCGCGTCGATCAGTTCACCGCGTACGACGGACAGTCCCGGACGCAGCTCCGGCAGCGGGGCCTCGCCGGGCCGGGTTTCGCGCCGCAGACCGGTGAGCCGGGGCGCTCCCTCGACGTCCGCCAGCTTGTCGGTGAGCGGCGACAGCGCGGCCGTCACCCGCGGCAGCAGCGGCGATTCGGAAGCGGCCACACAGACCTCCGGTACCGCCTTGGTGTCGCACACCTCGCGACGGGACAACGGGTCATCACGCCACATCCGGTCACCGGTCTGGACGATCAGGACGGCCGCGACCGCCGCCGCGGCCAGCGGTACCAGGGCCGTGTACCGGCGGCGCGCCGCGTGGGCGAGCACCACCGCTCCCGCCAGCCCGGTGAACCAGACGGCCGACGCCAGGGGTTGCCACCACACGGCGACCGACCCCGACATGACGTTCTCCGCGTCCATCGGCGTCAGATGCCGGACGCCCGAGGACGCCGTCGCGGTGAACGAGAACACGAGCAGCAGCACGACCGCGTACCCGGGCGGGGTGAGCCTGCGCGGGACCAGCGACCCGCACACATGGCCGATCACGGTCACCGCGACGAGGAACACCGCGTCCGTCAGCGTCGCCGTGAACTCCGGCCGCCCCGGCCCCGCGTACGGCAGACACGCCAGCAACGCGGCTGCGGCGACCAGTAGATACACCGCGGCCGACCACAGCGCCCCGGGCAGCGCCGCCGCCAGCAGCCGCGCCAACGGGCCGCGCGGGGTGCTGGCCAGCAGTTCGACCGTACGCCTGCGGTGCTCCCGCGCCCCCTGCCAGCAGCCCGCGGCCCCCGCCAGCGGCGCTCCGAACAGCACGCCGGCGTACCGGAGCGCTGACTGGGTCTCCGACCAACTGCCCTGCCACCACGACGCCCTGAGCGCCATGGCGAGCCCGAGGGCGCACCCGACGAGCACACCGGCCCACGGAGCGAGCCCCCGCAGCAGCTCGGCCCGCACCGGGTGGGCACGTACCGTGCCGCGCGTCCGCGCGGTCCCGGACACCGTGGGTCCGGGGCGGGTCCCGACGGCGCTCATCGGCGCCACCCCGACCGGCCGCCGACCGACGCCCGAGCCCGCCGGCCCGCGCCCCGCACCGAGCCGGACCCCGAGGCGGAGCCCGGGCCGTGGCCCGTGCCGCGTTCGGCGCGATGGCGGCGCAGCGCGGCCGTGTACCCGCGTTCCAGCGGGCTGCCGTCCCCGTCCGGGCCGCCGCCCGGTTCCGGCCCGGCCGTCCCGCCCAGCGCCGCGAGGCCCTCGGTGGTACCCCGGTACGCGACCCGGCCGGAGTCGATCAGCGCCACCTGGGAACACGCGGCGGCCACGTCCTCCACCAGATGCGTCGACACGATCACGGTGGTGGTGCCGCCCAGCTCCCGCAGCAGCGCGCGGAACTCGACGCGCTGCTCCGGGTCCAGCCCCGCCGTCGGCTCGTCGAGCAGCAGCAGTTCCGGGTCGTTGACGACGGCCTGCGCGATCCCGACCCGGCGGACCATCCCCCCGGACAGGGTCCGCACCCGGTCGTCGATACGGTCGCCCAGCCCGACCCTGCGCACCGCCCGCTCCACGGCCTCCGGCACGGTGTCCCGGGGCATCTCCTTGAGCCAGGCCACGTACCCGACGAACTCCCGTACGGTGAAGCCGGGGTAGTACCCGAACTCCTGCGGGAGATATCCGAGCCTCCGGCGCACCGCCGAGCGCCCCGCCGGGGACGACACGTCGTCACCCAGCAGCACGACCCGGCCCGACGAGGGCGCGGCGACCGTCGCGAGTACCCGGATCAGCGAGGTCTTTCCCGCGCCGTTCGGGCCGAGCAGACCGTGCACCCCCGTCCCGAACGCCAGGTCGACCCCGTCCAGGGCGAGTGTCCGCCGGTGCCGGACCGTCAGCGCGGTGATGTCGACCGCGCGCGTCCCGGGGACGCCGTACCACGGCCCCTCTGTCGTGCTCACAGTTTCTCCATACGATCGAAGGACGCGCGGCGCATGACGACCAGCGCCGCGCAGAGAAGGGCGGCCAGCGTCCAGCCGGCCTGCGCGGCGGGCCCGGTGGCGTGCAGGGGCAGCGGCAGACCCCCGGTACGCCCCGGCGCGGACAGCAGCGGGGGCAGGAACGCCGCCGCGAGCCAGCCGCCCGCGAGCAGGGACGCGGCGCGGCGGCAGCCGATGAACGAGCCCAGCGCGAGCGAGCCCGTCGTCAGCGCGAGCCCCGGCAGCAGCCACGCCGCCGCCCCGGGGACCCCGGACGCGGCGGGCAGCAGCGCCCCGGCGGCCGTCAGCAGCGGAAGGCTCAGCAGGAGCACCGCCGCCGTACGGGTCAGCAGCAGCCGCAGACCCCCGGCCGGGGTCGCGGCGGTGATCTCGTGCAGCGGGTCGCTGCCCGCCCCGTACGAGAGGGCGACCCCGAGGGGCGGCAGCGCGGGGGCCACCGCCAGCAGCAGCGGCCGGGCGTCCCCGGCGAGCCCCGTGCCGTGCGCCAGCAGCAGCGCGCCGAACGCCACGAGCAGGACGCCGACGGCCCAGGACCCGCGCAGCGCGGGACCCGCCGCCCACAGCAACCGGGCGACCGGCAGCGGCAACGCGACCCCGTGCCTCGCACGTACCGCCCCCGGGTCCGCCGCCCGGCCCCGAAGCCGCCGGTTCCGCACCAGGTCCGTCACCCGGCCGGTCAGCCGCTCCGTGGCCCGTCGCCCGCGCCGGTCGTTCGCCCGGCCCGGGGCGCGGGAGTCCTCGGGGGCGTCCGCCAGTACCTCCGCGAGAAGCGCGGCGCGGACCTGGCCGAGGACGGGTCCCGCCGCTCCGGCCCGGGCGGCGGCCGAGACCCTGGCCGCGCACGGTCCGCACGACTCCACGTGCTTCTCCACCGACCATGCGCCGGACTCCGTGATCGAGCCGCCGGTGTAGCGGGCGGCGAGCCGGTCGCTGACATGCCAGTCACCCGGTCCGTGCCACCCGCCCCGCCCGCGCGGATCGTCCGAGCCGTCGTCCGCGCCCCGGCCGGGGGTGTCGCCGGGCCGCCCGTCCTGGGGACGGTCCCCGGGGCCGTTCACCGGTCGTGTGCTCATGCCGTGCCTCCCAGCGGACGGGTCCGGGGCGCGAGCCGCTCCAGCGCGACCCGCAGTTCGCGACGGGCGCGTGCCGCCCGGGTCTTGACGGTTCCTTCGGGGATGCCGAGCGCGTGGGCCGCCTCACGGGTGGTCAGTCCGTCGATCACGGTGGCCCGCAGCACGTCCCGCAGCTCCGGCGAGAGACCTTCCAGCGCGGCCCCCACGTCCCCGTACTCCAGTCCCGCCAGGACCCGTTCCTCCGCCGAGGGCGCGCCCGCGCCGTCCCAGGGCTCCGGGACGGCGGTCCGTTCGTGGCGTTCCTGCGCCCGCCGGGTGTCCACCAGCCGCCGTGCCGCGATCACCCACAGCCAGCCGCCCACCTCGGACCCGCGATGGGCACGGGCGGACCGCCATACGGTGACGAAGGTGTCCTGGAGCACTTCGCGTACGGTCTCCGGGTCCGCGCAGCGGCGGCTCAACCGGGTGTGCAGCCAGCCCGCGTGCCGGTCGTACAACACGCTGAGGGCGTCGGTGTCCCCCCGGGCGACGGACCGCAGCAATGCCGCGTCGTCGCCCCCTCCTGCCCCCGCGGGGCGTATCGGCCTCATGCTCCCTCTATCGCCGCGTACCCCCGATCCGGTTCTCCGCCCGGTGTCCCACCCGTCCGGCGTGGGCCGCCCGCTGTGCCCGCGCGGATGCCCCCGTATCTCCGCGAGGCCGTCCATGTCGCCGGGACCCGTACGTCCGCCCCTTACGTCCCGTACCACCCGCCCGCCACCCGACCCTGACACATCCCTGATCTCCGGTCCCGCCGTCAACTTCCCCGCGGGACGGCGGGTCCTCCCCACCATCCGGGCGGGCGGGCCCCGCCCCGGTGGCGATCCGGAGGCGGGCGATGCGCGGCAGCAGCACGGGAACGACGGACGGGCGGCGGCGACGAGGGAGGACGGCCGCCGTGTGCGCGGTCCTGCTGGCGGCCGTCCTCGGTACCGGTGCCGTACCGGCCGGTGCCGCTCCCGGTACCGCTCCTGGGGCCGGGGAGCGGGGGCACGAGGCCACTCAGCGGGCCCTCGACGTCTTCACCGAGTCAGGTCTGCCCGGTGTCCTGGCCCGGGTGGACGGTCCGGGCGGCCGGAGCTGGACGGGCCGGTCCGGGGTCGCGGACCTGCGCACCGAGCGGCCCCGCCGCGACACGGACCGGTTCCGGATGGGCAGTGTGACCAAGACCTTCACCGCGACCCTGCTGCTCCAGCTGGAGGCGCGCGGGGCGCTGTCCCTCGACGACACCGTGGACCACTGGCTGCCCGGCCTCGTCCGGGGCAACGGCCACGACGGCCGGGGGGTGACGCTGCGTCAGCTGGTCAACCACACCAGCGGCGTCCACAACTACACCGACGACGCCGAGTTCCAGCGGCGCCTCGGCCCCGGCTTCCCCCGGTACCGCTATCACGCGTACACCCCCCGCGACCTGGTCGCCTTCGCCATGAGGCACCGGCCCGTCTTCCCGCCCGGCCGGGGCTGGAAGTACTCCAACACCAACTACGTCCTGGCGCGCATGGTCATCGAGAAGGCGGGCGGCGCGTCGTACGCGGCCCAGTTGCGGGAGCGCGTCACCGGACCGCTGGGTCTGCGGGGCACCAGCGCGCCCGGGCACTCGCCGGATCTGCCGGGGCCGCACGGGCGCGGCTACAGCAAGGACGCGGCGGGCCGGATCTTCGACAGCACCCGTCAGGACCCGTCATGGGCGGGGGCGGCGGGGGACCTGGTCTCCACCACCCGCGATCTGAACCGTTTCTACCGGGCCCTGCTGTCCGGCCGGCTGCTTCCGCCCGCCCAGCGCGCCGAACTCCTCGACGGTGTCCGGATCGACCCGCGGGGCCGTCAGACGTACGGACTCGGCCTCCAGTCCCGGCTGCTGTCCTGCGGGGTCCGCACCTGGGAGCACTCCGGCGGTCTGCACGGCTCGCTCACCTGGACGGTGAGTACCGCCGACGGCGGCCGTCAGCTCACCTTCAACGTCAACGGCGACTGGCTCGAACGGGAGGAACCGGTCGTCGCCGTGCTGGAGACGGTGTTCTGCCCCGGCGGGTCCCGCGCCTGATCCGGGCCGCCCCCACGCACGGCCCGTCCCCACGCACGGTCCGGATCAGCCGCGCGGTCGGCACGCATCAGCCGCGCGGTCCGTATCGACCATGAGGCCCGTATCGACCACGAGGCCCGGATCGCCCGCTGTCCCGGCGGATCACGCGGCGGATGGACGGGCCCCGCCGGATGATCCGGGGGTCACACGGACCGGCGCAGGAAGTCCCGGACGAGGGTGGCGATCTCCGCCCCGTGGGTCTCCAGCGCGAAGTGCCCGGCGTCGAGCAGATGGATCTCCGCGTCCGGCAGGTCCCGGGCGAACGCCTCGGCCCCGGCGGGCCCGAAGATCTCGTCCCCGCGCCCCCAGACGGCGAGGAGCGGCGGACGGTGGGTGCGGAAGTACTTCTGGAACGCGGGGTAGCGGTCCAGGTTGAACTGGTAGTCCCAGAAGAGCTGGAGCTGGATCTCCTGGTTGCCGGGGCGGTCGAGCAGCGCCTGGTCGAGGGTCCAGGTCTCCGGTGCGATCCGGTCGAGCCGGTCGGCGGGCACCCCGTGGGTGTACTGCCAGCGGGTCGCCTCGGCGGTGAGCAGTTCCCGTACCGCCGTCTCGTTCGCCGCCCGGTCCCGGGCATGGGCGAACAGCACGTCCCAGAACGGGGTGAAGCCCTCCTGGTAGGCGTTGCCGCTCTGGGTCACGATCGCCGTGACCCGTTCCGGGTGGCGGGCGGCGATGCCGAGCCCGATGGGCGCGCCGTAGTCCTGTACGTAGAGCGCGAACCGGTCCACCCCGATCCGGTCGAGCAGCGCCAGTGTCACCTCCGTCAGCTTCTCGAAGCCGTACGGGAAGGAGCCGGGGTCCGGGGCGGCCGACGCGCCGAAGCCGATGTGGTCGGGCGCGACGAGGTGGTACTCGTCGGCGAGGTCGGCGATCAGGTTCCGGTACATATGGGAGCTGGTCGGGAAGCCGTGCAGCAGGACGAGCGTGGGCCGGTCCCGGCTCCCCGCCTCCCGGTAGAAGACATCGACGCCGTCGATGGTCTCGGTCGCGAACCGTGTGTCGTGGACGGACATGGGAACTCCCTGTTCACAGCGGTGCACCACGCAGAGAACGGTCGTTCTCCCGTTGCCCTGTACGATACGAGAACGATGGTTCTCCCGCAAGGAGTGATGACGGCGATGGACGCGGAGACCGCACGGCGGCAGGTCCTGGAGAGCGCTCGCGCCCTCTTCGGCGAACGCGGGGTGCAGGCCGTCGGCATGGACGCCGTCCGCACCGCGTCCGGTGTCTCCCTCAAACGCCTCTACCAGCTCTTCCCCAGCAAGGAGATCCTGGTCGAGGAGGTGCTCCGGCGCCGCGACCAGGCCGTCCGGAAGGGGATCGCCGCCCACGCCCAGGCCACCGGCGCCGACACCCCGTACGACCGCGTCCTCGACGTCTTCGACTACCTCGCCGACTGGTTCGCCCAGCCCGGCTTCCGGGGCTGCGTCTTCATCAACGCCTTCGGCGAACTCGGCGGGACCTCCGACGGCGTCACGGACATCGCCCGCACCCACAAGGCCGCCCTGCGCGACCACTTCGCGGACCTGGCCGCCCAGCTCGGCGCCCCCGACGCGACCGCCGACCACCTCGCCCTCCTCGCCAACGGCGCGATGGCCGTCGCTGGGATCAACGGCTCCCCCGATGCGGCACACCAGGCCCGGGACGCCGCCCGCATCCTGCTCGACGCAGCGACGGGCCCCGCGCCCCGGACATGACCCCCACCGGGGGGACAGACACACCGACAGGGCCGTCCGGGTGACAACCGCCCCCCGCCCCGCCCGGCCGACGCCGCCGCACCACCCGACCGCCGCCCGGCCGTGCTATCACGGCCGGGGGTCACCACGCGTGCCCGCCCTCCGGACGATCCACGCTTGAGGAGACCGCCGATGCCGGCCGAGCCCACCGCGACGCCCCCGGCGCACCGAGACCCCTACGCGATCGTCCGCACCCGCGGCTACCCCCGACTGCTCCTGCTGGCCGCCGCCCTCGGCCTGCCCGTCTCCGCCGCCGCGTTCGGCTTCCTCGCCCTGGTCTCCGCACTCCAGGAACTCACCTGGCACGACCTGCCCCGCGCCCTCGGCTTCGACACAACACCGAACTGGTGGCCCGTCCCGCTGCTCGCCGTCGCCGGACTCCTCACCGGCCTCACCATCCGCCATCTGCCGGGCGACGGCGGCCACAAACCCGCCGAGGGCATGATGACCACCGGCGCGCCCCGCGCCGTCGACCTGCCCGGCATCGCCCTCGCCGCCCTCGCCGCCCTCGGCCTCGGAATCGTCCTGGGCCCCGAGGCACCGCTCATCGCCCTCGGCGGCGGACTCGCCGTCGCCGCCGTCCGGCTGCTGCGCGCGGATCTGCCTCCCGACACCCTCACCGTGGTCGGCGTCGCCGGCAGCTTCGCCGCCATCAGCACCCTCCTCGGCTCACCGCTCCTCGGCGCGTTCCTCCTGATGGAGGCCGCCGGGCTCGGCGGACCCCTGCTCGGCGTCGTCCTGGTGCCCGGACTCCTCGCCGCCGGGGTCGGCGCCCTCCTGTTCACCGGCCTCGGCTCCTGGACCGGCCTCGGCACCTACTCCCTCACCCTCGGCCATGTACCGCCCGCCGGTCAGCCCGACCTCGCCGGATTCGGCTGGGCACTGGTGGCCGGAGCCGCCGCCGCCCTCATCGGCACCGCCATCCACCGCCTCGCCCTGCGCGTCCAGCACCGCGTCGAGCGCCGCCGCGTCACCGGCACCGTCCTCGTCGGCGCGCTCGTCGGCGTCAGCGCGCTGGTGTACGCCGAGTGGACCGGCCGCGACGCCCGTGACGTGCTCTACTCCGGCCAGGAAGCCCTCGGCCCGCTGCTCGCATCCAGCGCCGGGTACTCGGCCGGGACCCTGCTGGTGCTGCTCGCCTGCAAGTCACTCGCGTACGGGCTCTCCCTGGGCGGCTTCCGCGGCGGCCCCGTCTTCCCCTCGATGTTCGTCGGCGCGGTCGGCGGCATCGCCCTGTCCCATCTGCCGGGACTGGACCTCACGTCCGGATTCGCGATGGGACTCGGCGCCATGTGCGTGGCCATGCTCCGGCTGCCCATGACCTCCGTCCTGCTGGCCACCCTGCTGCTCGGCAAGGACGGACTCACCGTCATGCCACTGGTGATCGTCGCGGTCGTGGTCTCCTACGTACTCACCCTGTACCTGAACCCGACCCCTCCGTCCGCCCCCGCCCCGGGCTCCGCTCCCGCCCCGGGCGCCCCGGACGGTCCGAGCCCCCCGGGCGCCCCGGACACCGCCCCCACCGGACGGACTTGAGGCCGAGGCGCCCCAGGAGCCGCGACGCCCCCGGGAGGGAACCCCGCCGCCACCCCACCGGGCCGCTGTCCTCCGGTCCTTTGCCGCCACCGCCCGGCCTCTCCCGACACCTTCCGCCCCGCCCGGAAGCACCCCGTCCCCGCAGGCCACCGCGCTACGATCACGCGATGACCACCACCCAGGACAGACAGCTCACCAAGCGCCTCGGCATAGCCATCGCCCTCGTCGCGCTGCTCCCGTTCGTGCTCCCCCTGAACATCGAGTCGAGGTCGGTGCTCAACGGCGAACTCACCTCGTACAGCTATCTCAACATCACCGCCCTCGTCGCCGCGGTGGTCGCCATCAGCTTCACCGTGCGCACCTTCTCCGGCCTGCGCCACGAGTCCCGGCTCACCACCACGTACAAGGCACTGCTCATCGCCCTGGTCGTCGTGAGCGTGTTCCAACTGGTGCGCGGCAGCGGTGTGATCCCGACCGTCACCGAGTGCACCGCCTCCTACAGCTTCGACCTCTGCCGCCCCGACTCCGTCTGACACCCGGCGGGCGCCCCGCTCACCCGGACACCGACCCGTCCGGAGGACTCCTCCCGGCGCGTACCCGCGCCGCGCGCGCCCGTGTGCTCCACTGCCCGGACGAACGCCCCTTCCCAGGCAGGAGCCCGCGCATGCCCGCGCCCCGACGGATCCACGTCACCCATGAATGGGGGGTGCTCGAAGAGACCGTCGTCGGACGCGTCATCGACTTCACCTTCCCCGCCGGACTCGCCCACGGAGTACCCGACTCCCTCGGATTCCTCCCCGAACGCACCCGGGCCCAACTGCCGCGCTGGGCGGGCCGGTCATGGTCCGAAGCGGACCCGGAGGGCTACGGAGCCTGCGTCGCACAGGTCGAGGGACTGGCCCGCTTCCTCACCGGCCGGGGCACCACCGTCCACCGCCCCCGTGCGCTCACCCCCATGGAACTGCGGTCCTACGAGGACGGCGGACAGTTCAGCATGCAGACGTTCGTCCGGGACCCCCTGCTCGTCATCGGTGACCACGTCATCGAGACCGCGCTGCGGCTGCCCGCCCGCTACAAGGAACGCTTCGGACTGCGCCCGGTCATCGACGAGGCCGCCGCCCGGGGCGCCCGCCGCTCGGTCGTGCCGCCGCCCGCCCCCGTCCCGGTCCCCGACCTCCGGACGGCCACCGGACCGTTCCTCGAAGGCGGCGATGTGCTGCTGTTCGGCAAGGACATCCTGGTCGGCCACGGCAGCGGCGCCGCGACCGACATGGCGGGTGTCCGCTGGCTCGAAGAACTCCTCGGCGACGACCACCGTGTGCACCCGGTGCCGCTGTCCGACCGCGTCATCCACCTGGACGACGGTCTCACCGCCGTCCGCGAGGGCCTGGCCGTCGTCTGCCGGGAACAGTTCACCGACGGACTGCCCGCGCTCCTCGCAGACTGGGAAATCATCGAGGTCGACCTGTGGGACGCGGTCAACCTCCTCGCGGGCAACAGCCTCGTCCTCGCCCCCGGCGAGGTCCTCGTGGACGAACGCCTGCACCGGCTCGCGGAGTCCCTCACCGCCCACGACGTCACCGTCCACACCCTCCCCTACGACGCCGTCACCCCCTTCGCCGGCGGCTTCCGCTGCTCCCACCACCCCCTGGTACGCACGCTCCCCGTCCGGTGACGAACGGCGGCGCCGCGCGTCCCCTCGCGACGTGGGGCGGTGCGCGCGGGGGAGAAGTGAGGGCCGGGTGAGCGTTCCCCGTCCGCCGACGTGGCTCCGTTAGGGTCGCAAGCATGATTGTGTGGCTGAACGGCACATTCGGCGCGGGCAAGACCACCACCGCGAAGGAGCTGACCTCACGCATCCCGGACTCCCGGCTCTTCGACGCGGAGAAGGTCGGCGAGATGCTGTGGCACGTCCTCGGCGTGCCCGACCGGGACTTCCAGGACTTCCCGCCCTGGCGCGGACTCGTGGTGGAGACCGCGCGGCAGGTGCTCGACCATGTGGGCGGTGTCCTGGTGGTCACCCAGACCGTCCTGGTCGAGCAGTACTGGACGGAGATGCGCACGGGCCTCACCCGTGCCGGTGTCCCGGTGCGGCATTTCCTCCTGCACGCCGACCAGGACACACTGGTGGAACGCATCGGGACCGACACCAAGGAAGAGAGCGTCGGCGCCCGCCAGTGGCGCCTCGACCATCTCGCCGCCTACCAGGCGTCCTTGCCCTGGCTCCGTCGTGAGGCCGAGGTCATCGACACCGTGGGCATCGCTCCCCACCGTGTCGCCGACATCATCATGGCGAGCGTCGCGAACCCGGCCTGAACAGCGGGCGCCACGGCCGGTGGCCCTCACACCGGGCGGGCGGCTCCTCCCGCAGGCGTGGAAGCGAGGAGATCCCGCAACCGGACGACACCGGCCCGCCAGCTGTCGTCGCCCGACTCGGCCCACAGCTCGGAGAGTTCGGAAGGCCTGTCCACCAGTCCGTCGAGAGCGGTACGGGCGAGGTCCCGCAGGCCGCTGAGGTCCGGCAGGGGCTGCTTCGGCCCGTAGGCGGTGTCGACGGGCTCACCACCGGGACAGTGGGCGGCGACGAGCGCGGCGGCCGCGACCTTCTCCTCGCCGCCACCGGAGTCCAGCGCCTCCCGGACGAGGGAGCCGCGTACGTCCGCCGCCGCCTCGTCCAGCCTGCCGCCGAAGTCGGCCGCGGTGTCGTTGTCGAAGGGGCCGATGTCCCAGGTACCCATGCGTCGCTCCCGGTCGTGGTGATGTCGGGCCATCGTGGCACGACCCACTGACACCGCCCCGGCGTCCGCCAGGCGGTCGGCACCGTACGGGGTGCCGGTACGCGTGCGGCACCCGGCCCGCAGCCAGGGCGACGGCGGTACGGGGACGAAGGCGCGTTCCGTGCCGTCCGTCGTGAGGGCGCTCGGGCCGACGGCGCTGCCACCCGCACCCGCTCGGCATCCCGGGGGAGGCCAAGGTCATACGTGGGCACCCGGGCGAAGAGAGTCGACGGTCCCTATCCTCGGTGGGAACGCGCAAAGGGCCTCCACGCAGTCACGACGCCCAGCTGCCTCGAATCCTGAGACCGACCCTGGCCACGTATGACGAAGGGACACCTCATCGATGCGCATCCTCCTGATCGGGCCGCCCGGAGCCGGCAAGGGCACGCAAGCCGTACGTCTTGCCTCGCGTCTGTCGATCCAGCACATCTCCGCCGGTGACCTGTTCCGCGAGCACATCGACCAGGGCACCGAGCTCGGGCGGAACGCCCGTACGCACATCAGCTCCGGCCGGCTGGTACCGGACGGGATCACGATCGGTGTGCTCGCGGAGCGCCTTGGCCGCCCGGACACCGAACGCGGATTCCTGCTGGACGGCTTCCCCCGCAACATCCCCCAGGCTGAGGCGCTGGACGGCATCCTGGCCGACTCGGGGTCGGGACTGGACGCCGTGCTCGACCTGGAGATACCCGAGGCCGAGGTGGTCGGGCGGATCGCCGGACGACGGCTGTGCCGCCGGAACCGCGAACACATCTTCCATGTGGACCACAGCCCGCCTGAAGTCGCGGGAGCCTGCGACGTCTGCGGCGGTGAGCTGTACCAGCGCGACGACGACCGCGAGGCGACGGTTCGCAGACGGCTGGAGATCCACCGCAGCGAGACCGCGCCGGTCGTCGGCCACTACCGGGCCGCAGGTCTGGTGAGCACCATCTCGGCCCTCGGCCAGGTCCAAGAGGTCCTGGACCGCGCGCTGCTCGCGATCGGTCAGGGCCAGGGCCGGGTCGATGCCTCCGGTACGTCGCGCCGCTGACCTCTCCGCCCCGGCCGTCGGATGCCCCCGGGAGTCCGTCGTACAGTCGGCCGTCTTCGCGGTAGAGGAGGACGCCCACTCGCCGCCTTCCGCCGGTCGTCCGTCGGCGTCACGGCACAGGGCGGCGCCCCCCGGCGGGGGAGCGGTGCGTGAACAGGCCACGGCGGGTCGGCGGCGGTGCGCAGCGGGGTGGGCGGGGCGGCCGCAGCGGCCGTGTACGGCGGGCCCGGCCACGTCTGGCCGTCGGCCCCGCACCCGGGCGCACCGACGACCCGGGGACGGCTGGACGTTCGGGCGCACTGATCACAACGGATTCCTGGCCTGCCCGGCACATGGGCACCCCTCATCGCGCTGGAGGAAGGTGGACGACCGACAGTCTTCACAGCACTCCATCGGCGCCGGGTCGCGCCACTCCGGCAAACCGCCGGTCCGGGTGATGCTGCCGCCCCACCCACCCGACGACACCACCCGCACGGGCGGTTTGGTCAGCCTGGAACAGGGTGAGGAGGACCAGCCTCCGACCGGGTCACCGCTCCCCGGCACACTCGACCGCCGATCCTCTCCGATTTTCGTCCTGTCAACCACGTGACAGGCAAGGCGTGTTGTCCTCACAATCGCCCATGTCGAGTTCGGCAGCGCGGCCATGGAGGGGATGGGCATGCCGGTCAACGTCGCTCGCGTCCAGGAGACACAGGTGGGTCACCGGATGAACACCGTGGGCCGTCCGAGCGGCCCCAACGCGGTGAGCTGGGACTACGAGACCACCCTATGGACGATCGAGCGTCCTGCGGACGGTGACGAGCCACTGCGACGCAAGGTCAGATGCGGCACCTGCGAACAGTCCCTCGCCATCGTCGTGTACAGCGTCGCCGACACCCGTCGTCGGCAAGCCCGCTTCCGGGGCTGGACCTGGTTCTGCGCGTTCCTCCTGCTCGCCGGTCTGGCCGGAATCATCTACTTCGGGGTCACGGCGTCGATGTCCTCGGCACCGGGACTCACCTCCCTGGCGTCGGTCTTCGTCACGTTCCCGGCGCTGTGGGTCGTCGGGTTGCGCACGGAGGCCGAGGCGGGGATCACCCACCGGGGCAGCAGCGGTGTCTCGGTGGCCAAGCACGTGGTCACCCCCATCGAACCCCCACCGGCGAGCCCGTTCGGAACGGCGTAGCCCGCGCGGATGCCGGATGCCGGATGCCGGATGCCGGGAGACGCGGAGGGCGAGGTGGGCGAGGTGGGAGCGGGAGGAGTGGCGCGGGCCGGGCGTCGGTCCGTCCCGGCGCGCTGGCACAATCCTGGGCATGGACGGGATAGAGCTGATCCACTCGGGCTGGGGCAAGGGATCGGTCCGGGTCACCCACGCCCCGGCGGGAGTGGCCACGGTGCTGGAGTTCAGGGGCGGGTTGCTGTCGGCCCTTCAGGTGTACGGGATGACCGACACCCCGGACCGGCTGGAGCAGGGCCGCGAACTGATCAACTACTGCTGGGGCAAGGGGCATGCCAGAGCCCTGGTGCCGAAGGAGTACACGCACGTCGCGACCGGGAAGCCCGGCGGGCTCTCTCCCCGCTGGAAGCTCGGCTTCGGCACCGGCGACTCACTGGCCGAACTCTCCGCCACCGCCTCGGGCCGCTTCCCCGACGCCCTGCGCTACACCGGCCCGCCCGCACAGGTGAGGCTTGAGGTGGAGAAGTTCCACGCGACGGTGAGGCACAGTTCGATCTCCGGTGGACGCAGCACCCAACTCCACCTGAGCTCAGGCCCCTTCCGCGGCACCCTGGCCCTGCCGGGGCCGGGAATCATCGAGGTGGCCTGCCTCGCGAAGTGGTCGCTCACGGTCCTCTGACCGCTGAGCCGCCAGGCGGACCACCCCGCCCCGGACATACGAGGGCCCCGCCCCGCTCGGACACACGGCGGGCCCCGCCCCGGACGTAGGACGTCCCCGCGGCCCGAACGGACGACGGCCCCGGCCCGGACGACAGCCCTCGCGCACGACGCCCCCTCCGGGCCTATGCCGGGAGCGAACCCGCTCCCGTCCGTCCGGGGTGTCGTCGCATACTCGGCCTCATGCCGAGCCGTGTCGCCGTACTGTCCGACATCCATGGAGTACTGCCCGCCCTGGAAGCGGTACTCGCCGAGCCGGACGTCCGAGCCGCGTCCCTCGTCGTCCTCACCGGTGACATAGCGACCGGTCCTCAGCCGACCCAGGTCCTGGACCGGCTGACCTCGCTCGGAGACCGTTTCCTGTGGATCGGGGGGAACGCCGACCGTGAACTCCTCGAACACCGGAGCGGCTTGAGCGGCCCGGACACCGACCCCCTCACTGCCTGGGCGGCCGGGCAACTGCGCCCGGACCATCTCGACCTGCTCGCCGGCCTGCCGAAGTCACGCACCCTGTCACTGCGCGGCTTGGGCAACGTCCTCTTCTGCCATGCCACTCCCCGCGACGACGAGGAGGTCGTCCTCGTCGACTCCCGGCTCGACCGCTGGCGGGACGTGTTCGGCGAACTGGACGACGACATCCGTACGGTCGTCCTCGGGCACACCCACATGCCCTTCGTCCGGCTCGTCCACGGACGTCTCGTCATCAATCCCGGCAGTGTCGGCATGCCCTACGGCCGGACCGGGGCGCACTGGGCGCTGCTGGGCCCTGGCGCGGAGCTGCGCACCACGGACTTCGACCTCGACGCGGCCGTCCACGAGATCGTCCGCGACTCCGCGTACCCGGACGCCGCCGAGTGGGCCGACTACTTCCTCCGGGCCCGCGCGAGCGACGTGGACGCCCTGGAGGCGTTCGGCCCGAGGGACGGACGCGGCGGCCCGCCCCGGATCTGACCGGCCGGGGGCGAACCTGACGGAAGGCGTTCGACCACCCCTCACGCTGCCCCGCGCGGGTCCGGGCGTGAAGAGTCCCGGACGGGGCATGCGGGGTGTGTCCGGGCCGATGGCCAGGCGCTGTGGGGACCGGCACCGGATTCGTACGGTGCGCCCCTCCTGTCGCCGGTCCGTTCGCCGGTACGCGCAGCTGGGCGAGGGGAAGGCAGTGATGGTGCGGAGTGTGGGTGTGGAGGAGGAGCTTCTCCTGGTGGACGAGGCCAGTGGGGAGCCGCGGGCGCTGGCCACGGCGGTGCTGGCGGCCGCCACGCGTGAGGCCTCGGAGCGCAAGGAGGAGGTGTTCGAGGCGGAGCTGCACCGGGAGCAGCTGGAGTTCGCCACCCGGCCGCAGACCGACATGGGTGAGCTGGCACGGGAGATCGCCGACTGCCGGGCCGACGCGGCCCGCCACGCCGGACGGCACGGGGCGACCGTCGTCGCGCTGGGGACCTCGCCGCTGCCGGTCAGCCCATCGGTGGGTTCCGGTGAGCGGTACCGCTGGCTGGAGGAGCACTTCGGGCTGACCACGTACGAGCAGCTCACCTGCGGCTGCCATGTGCATGTGTCGGTGGAGTCGGACGAGGAGGGTGTGGCGGTCCTCGACCGCGTCCGGCCCTGGCTGCCCGTTCTCCTCGCGATGAGCGCGAACTCGCCCTTCTGGCAGGGCCGGGACAGCCGTTACCACAGCTACCGCAGCCGGGTATGGGACCGCTGGCCCTCGGCCGGGCCGACCGATCTCTTCGGCACGGCCGACCGGTACCACGCCTATGTCGAAGCGATGATCGGTACCGGCGTGCTGCGGGACGAAGGGATGATCTACTTCGACGCCCGCCTCTCCCGGTCGTACCCCACCGTCGAGTTCCGGATCGCCGACGTCTGCCTCGACGCCTCCACCACCGTCCTCGTCGCCACCCTGGCCCGCGCCCTGGTGGAGACCGCCGCCCGGCAGTGGAAGGCGGACGAGCCCCCCGTACCGCACCGGACGGAACTTCTCCGCCTGGCCTCCTGGCGCGCGGCCCGTTCCGGACTGGACGGCCAGCTTCTCCACCCGCTCACCATGCGCCCCGCCCCGGCGGACGAGGTGGTGCGTGCCCTGTACGACCATGTCCGCGAAGCGCTGGAGGACAGCGGTGACGCCCTGCCCGCGCGGGAAGCGCTCTTCGCACTGCTCGCGAACGGTACCGGCGCGAGGGCACAGCGCGAACTCCTGAACCGCACGCAGAGCCTGGGGGACATGGTCATCGCCTGCGCCCGCCGAACCGCCCGGTAGACCGGGCGGTTCGGCCGCTTTGGGGGCGGACCTTGCGGGGAAGGGCAGGGCATCGCCGGGATCGGACTCGTCGTCGTCGGCGTCGCGGTCGTCCGGCTGCTGTTGCGGAGCGTCCGGCGCGGCCGGAACGGCCCGGAGCTCCGTGACGGCCGGCCTTCGCGGACCTCCCGTCGGTCACGCCCCTTGGACTGTCAGGAGGAGTGAGCCGATGATGGTGCCGCCGGCGGCGGTGAGCATGCACAGCCGCAGGATCCGCGTCCAGTAGCCGTGGCGTGTGCGGCTCGGTACGGCCCGGTCCGGGGCAGGGTGCTCCCGGGTGCGTGAAGTGCGGGGCGGCTGGGGCAGCGTGGGGGAGCCGGTGAGGAGGAGCACTCGTCGTACGAGGGGCGGGGGCGCGCCGATGAGGCTGAAGGCGACACCGGCCTCCCGCGCCCTGGCGGCCGCTTCCTCCAGATGGCGGAGTCCGGTGCAGTCCATGAGCTGGAGGCTGGTCAGGTCGACGCGAATGCCCGCGGGACCGCAGGCCAGGCACAGCCCGACGGTCGAGCTGAACTCCGTGCCTGATTCCAGGTCCAGCTCGCCTTGCAGGCGGATGGTGGCCCAATCGGAACCTGTGGCCGGGTCCGGGGCGAAGGTGGTGCGGTGTGCGAACGCTGAGGGCCGGATCATGCCGCACCCCCGGCATGCCGGGGCGGTGCGGCGCAGACGAGGGCGGGGCCACGGAAGGCCGGGGGCCGGTGAAGGACGGAGCCGGGGGTGACGGGAGGGTCGTTGTCGCGACGAGTGGGCGGGGAAGGCCGGGCGGACCGGGCGGACCGGGCGGCGGAGGGAACTCGCACGGGGACCAACTCCATACGGCTGGATCACGTTGCTCGGGAGGGCAGGGCCGCACGAGCGACGGTCCTTCGGAGGACCTCGCCACTTGCCGGGGGACAGTGTCCCGTCCGGCCCTGCTGATGTGCCTGCCGTTCCGAAGCACGTACCGCGCTGCTGCCCCGGCTTCCCCCCGGCAAACGCACGTGCTGGACAGAGGCCGCCCGGACTACCGCGTGCCGCGCAGCCCGGAAGACCTCAGGTGAGGTGAAGCAGACCCTGCTCGGGCTGGAGGACGGTGCGCCGCGCCTGTCGGCGGGGCCGGTACGGATGCGAGGCGCACCCGGGCCGGTGCGAGACGGGGTCCCGGGCCGGGCTGAGGGGGAGGGCCGTGCGGAGGGCGGAGGGGCGGCGCGGCGAGGGCCGTCGTCCCAGGGCAGGTTCGGCCGTTGGGCGGACAGCCGATCGTCGGCACACCGCCGTAGTACTCGCTCGCGCCGGAGACGCGTTCACCCCGGCAGGCGGGCCTCGATCCCCAGGGTGGATTCCGGTCCGAGGACGTCCAGGGCCTCACCGAGTGACCCCGTCACCCGCATGGACGAGGGGCCCGCGGTGCCGGCGAGACGCTGCCGTACCGTCAGGGACGGGGCGACCACGCACAGCCGTGTGTCCCGGGCGAGACCGGCGAGCCAGTCCAGCAGGCGTCCGTTCGCGTCCCTGACGGCGGACGTGTCGACGACGACGGCCGCGCCGCGTTCCGCCCCCAGCTCCCGCAGCACCGCCCTCGGGCCGGGCAGATCCTGCTTCCCGCCGTCCGCCGGGATCTGAACCAGCCACACATGCCCTCGGCGCTTCCAGCCCAGCCCGCCGGCGATCTCCCGCATGCCCGTACCTCTTTCCCCGACCGGAGTCCCGCGGTCCAGCTCACCATCTCCCGGGCCGACCCGCGACAGTACGGGCCACCCCAGGATGCATGCGGTCCGACCGCCATTGCTCTCGTTACCCCACCCGGATACGGCCCATGCCTGACGGCCAGGTATGAACGTCGACGGCCGTGATGCCGGACGTGGTGGCTGCCGGAGTTCTCTCCCGTGCCGGTCCCCGGGGAGGAGGGGGCCGGACGGTTCCGGTGAGAACCGTGGGCCGTGGGAGAACCACACGGCCCACGTAGGTCCGACTCACGGCTCCGGAGTGTGTCCGGGGTGTCCGTGGGTGCGGCGGGCTTCCTTCATCTCCGCCTCGTGAACGTGCTCGTGTCCGTCGAGCAGTTCGCGCCGGAGACGGGCCTCGATGTCGGTGAAGGGCCGGTAGTAGTGGCTGTTGTACGCCTCGACGATCTGGAAGGTCCAGTGTCCGGGAATGACGTTGCGGCCCACGATCTCGCGCTCCAGCAGGTCGGCCTGTGCGTGGTGGCCCGCGGCGCGCAGCAGTTCCAGTGCCCGGTCCAGCTTGAGGTCGGCGCCGCCGGTGAGCTGATGGAAGGCGTAGAGGCTGCCGCGGGCCCGTTCCACCGTCTCCAGCGCCTCCGACAGGACTCCCAGCGCCAGTACGGTCGCGTCGCTTGTGCCGTCGGGCCGACGATGTGACGACCGGGAATGCTCCTCTTGGCCGTTCGGGTCTGTGGTCATGGGGCTCCTGTGCGTGTCACGGGCCAGGCGGCCCGGGTGAGGTCGTCCACGGGCGGTGAGCCGGAAGACGTGCCATGGTCCGTCGCCGCTGACCGCCGCTGACCGCCGCTGACCGCCGCTGACCGCCGCTGACCGCCGCTGACCGCCGGTGGTCCGTGCGGGCCGGGCCGAGCCGCCAGGGGAGGGTGTGATCCCGGTGGGCCTGTCCGGTGACGGCCCGGCCGCCGGAACGCGCCCACTCCCACTCTCCCGTCCCCACTGCCGTACCGCACGCGGTAAACGGTGGAAGACCGATACTGTCCGCCCGGATGCCGCGTTCCGCGGCCCCGACGGACGCCGGGCCGGGACGGGCACACCCGTCCCGGCCCGGCCTCGGCCTCCGCTCCGAAGGCGCGACGGGGTCAGGCCGGCCAGGTGCCCGTCAGCCGTCGGGTGGCGGTGGCGCCCGCCCGTTCGACGGTGGCCTTCACCACGGCGAAGATCGCCCCTTGCAGCGCTGCGGCGACGAGGATCTCCGGCCATGCGCGGTCCTCGTCGGTGGCGTCGGGAGCGTCCTTGTCGTGCTCGATCATCTTCCACGTCCTCCTGAAGGCCGCCGCGGCGAGCATGCCGCCGGCGGCGCCCAGGACCAGGCCGACCGGCCGGTAGGCGATCTTGGACGCCTTCATCGACGCCTCCGGCCGCGTCGGACGACAAGGAGGACAACGAACGCGGCCCCGACGCCGAACAGAGGAGCGCGGTGGTTCCATGCCTTGGCCGCGACCCGGCCCGTCCGCTCCGGCAGAGTGCCGGGTGCCCCGCTCGCGGCGCGCTCTCCCGCACGTGAGGCGGCGTTCCGCACCTGCGCCGCGGTCCGGGCGGCCCGGTCGACCACGGGATCGGGCGTCTTCTCCTTCAGCAGCTGCTTGGCCTGCTCCGCGGCGCCGCGCACCTGGGCGGCCTTCCCGGCGGCCTGTTCCCGCAGCCGGCTCCTCACATCGGCCTTCGCCGCCAGAGCTTCGACCGTCAGTCCCAACTCCTCACGTGTCTGCTCGATCTGTTCACGCATCTCCTCGACGACGAGCGGCGACTCGTCGTCAGGAGAGGGGGTTCGCTCGGTCATCGGTATGCCTTCTCCTTGATCTGGGCCGCCTCGGCCCTGACGCTCTCGACGGTCCGCTCGGGATCTGCGACGGCCCGCCGGTTCCGGCCGCCCTCGGAACGGATCCGTACCCGCGGCCGGGCCGGAACCGGGTCGTGCGTGGCCCGTCATGGGATCGATCCTTCCTGGAGGCGGGAACACCGGTGTCTGGTGCGCGGCTACCCGGTATCCGCCCGCACACCCCTGCCGCCGGTCGGCACCTCGGCCCCCACCCTCGCCCTCAGCGGTGAGGAGTCGTCTTCGGCCAAGATGGCACCGAACCCCCCTCCCGCTCGTTTTCCTCCCAGGACGAGTGGTAGCCACCTCCAAGGGGCTACCCACGGCCCGGTCAGGGCCGTTCACTCCGAGGAGAGCTGAGGAACCGTGTGGCATGTGACCCGCAGACGTTTCTTGAAGGCGGCCTCCGGCACAGCCGCGGCAGGCTCACTGGTCACCACAGCGCCCGCGCGGGCGCTCGAATCCGCCGCCACACCGGTCGTCGCGGGTGACGCAGTACCGGTGCGGCTGCGGTTCACCTCCGTCACCAACGGCATGGCCACCGCCGCGCACGGCGGGGAGCGCGTCGTCGCGGAGGTGCAGAACATCCTCTGGTCCGTCCCCCGGGACGGAACGGCCGCCACCCCGCTCACGCCACCGGACCTCGAACCCAGCCGCCCGGCCCTCTCGCCGGACGGCCGCAAGGTCGTCATGAGCGCCTACCGCGGGGGGTCCTTCGGTATCTGGGTGATGGACGCGGACGGCTCCGGCCTGCGCCGCCTCACCGACGGACCCTTCGACGACCGGGCACCCGCCTGGTCCCCGGACGGCCGCACCATCGCCTTCTGCTCCGAGCGCGGTGGCGATCCGGTCGAGGGCAGCCCGTACCGTATCTGGGCCGTGTCCGCGGCGGGCGGCGAACCGCGTCGGCTCACAGGAGCGCGCGACCAGCCGGGCCCCCGCCCGGACGGAGCGTGGGAGGACTTCGACCCGGTGTGGTCCCACGACGGCACCCGCGTACTGTTCGTACGCGCCGAAGTCGCCGCTTCCGGCCTCACCGCCCGCACGATCGCGTCCGTCCCGGCCACCGGCGGACCGGTGACCGTCGAGCACACGGCCACCACCGGCAACCTGCTCGCACCCGCTGTCTCCCCCGCGGGCCGCATCGCCTGGCTCCGTAGCACCCCCAGGCCCTCCAGGACAGAAGCGATCGCGTTGTTCGCGGACGGCCGTGCGGTGGAGCTCGACGACGAGATCGCGGCCGCGCCGCCGCGGTGGATCGACGACGAGCGGCTGCTGCTCACCGTCGGGGGCCGGTTCCGGATGATCCGGCCGCACCGGGACCATGCCGGGGAGGAGATCCCGCTCGACGCCACCCTCGAAGTGCGAAGGCCCGCGTACACGGTCAAGAAGTACATGCTGGAGGCCGAGCGGTCCCGCCCGGTCCGCGGTGTCCATCTTCCTCATCTCTCACCGGACGGCGGGAGCATCGCCTTCGCCGCGCTCAACTCGCTGTGGGTGGTGGGTGCGCGCGGCGGCACTCCGCGCAAGGTGTCGCGGAGTTCCCCCACCACCTATGTGCAAGGGCCGGTGTGGTCCCCGGACGGCCGCGCGCTGATCTTCACGGACGACCGGGACGGGCTCAACGCCGTACGCCGCCGTGAACAGGCCGACGGCCGCGAGACGGTTCTCGCTCCCGGCGGCCGGGTCCACGGGACGCTCTCGCCCGACGGTGCCCGCCTGGCCTGTCTGGACCTGGCGGGGAACCTCTTGGTGAAGGACCTCGCCACCGGAGAGGAGAGGGTCCTGGCGGCATCTCTCGGAGGCGGCGGGCTGCCCAGCCGTCCCAGCTGGTCACCCGGCGGACGGTACCTCGCCCTGTGCGACCGCAACCGGCTCAACAACCGCTTCCGCGAGGGCCACAACCTCATCCGCGTCGTGGACACGGACAGCGGCGCCTCGCGACTGCACGGACTGGCCCCGCATGTCTCGCTGTCCGACCGGTACGCCTCGGGACCGGTGTGGTCGCCCGACGGACACTGGCTGGCCTGCGTCAGCGAATCCGCGCTGTGGCTGCTGCCCGTCGGCGCGGACGGCGCGCCCAACGGCCCCGCCCGCGCCCTGTCCGATGAACCGGCCGACCACCCGTCGTGGTCAGGGGACTCGCGAACCCTGCTCTACCAGTCCAACGGCCGACTGCGGCTGCTCACCATCGACGCCTCCGGCTCGCCCTCGGGCGCTCCGCGAACCGTGCCGGTCACCCTGACGTACCGGCGTCCGACGCCCGTCGACACCGTGGTGCACACCGGCCTGCTCTGGGACGGCACCGGTTCCGCACCGCGCGCGGACGTCGACATCCTCATCAGCGGGGGCCGCGTGACGGCCGTCGAACCGCACCGGCCCGGCCGACCCGCCGTCCGTCACATCGACGCGTCGGACCGTACGGTGCTGCCCGGCCTGTGGGACGCGCACACGCACCCGTGGCAGTACACGTACGGTGCCCGGCAGGGAGCACTCCAGCTCGCGTACGGCATCACCACCACGGTGTCCCTGGGCGGGTTCGCGTACGAGCAGACACGGTTGCGGGACGACATCGCGGCGGGCCGGCTGGCGGCGCCCCGGTTGCTGGCGACCGGTGAGTTGCTCGACGGCTCCCGCGTCGCCTACAGCATGGGGCGTGCCCACCGCACGCGTGAGGGATTCGCCCGCTCACTGTCCCGGGCCGCCGCCCTGGACTGGGACTTCGTCAAGACCTATGTGCGGGCCCCCTACGCGCGGATGGAGGAGGCCGCACGTCACGCCCACGAACGCCTCGGGGTGCTCAGCGGTGGACACCTGTGCTCCCAGGGCCTCTTGGCCGGACAGGACCTGACCACGCACCTGAAGGCCACCGAACGCGCCGAGTACGGGCACGGCGCGACCCCCGAGGGACATACCCACCAGGACACCCTGGAGCTCTACACCAGGGGCGACTTCCATATGATCGCCACGCCCTTCGCCGCGACGCTGCTGATCGGGCTGCATCCCGAGGTGGCCGACGATGCCCGGGTCAAGGCGATGATGCCGTCGTGGGACGTCACGGCCGTCGAAGGCATGGCGGCCAGGCAACCGACCTCGGACGAACTGACGTCCCTGCGGCGGGAGGTCGGCGTCTACCGCCGGGTCGTGCACGGAGGCGGCCGGCTGCTGCTGGGAACCGACGCCCCCCTGACCCCTGTCGGACTTCATCTGCACATGGCCATGCGGGCGCTGCACCGATACGGCATGTCCCCCGCCGAGGTCCTGACCACCGCGACCCGGGCCCCCGCGCGCGTCTTCGGGGTCGCCGACCACCTCGGTACGGTGGAACCGGGCAAACTGGCCGACCTGACCATCGTCGACGGCAACCCGTTCGAGGACTTCGACGCGCTGATCCGGATCAGAGGCGCCGTCCGTGGCGGTCGGCTGTACGAACGGGCCGTGCTGGAAGGGGCGTTCTCCCACTCCGCCGCGCACTCGGCGCCGCACGGAGGCTGGGCCACCGTCTCGGACCAGATGCTCCGGGACGGCTGCTGCGAAGGCCCCTCGGCGCTCCCTCAGGTCGGGTGGTGAGAGACGGCGCTCTGCCGCACCGGGACGCACGTCGTGCGCGGAGGCCGGATCCCTGACGGCAGATGACCCTGGCTGGGGCGGAGCTTCAACAAGCCCCGCCCCAGCCGACAGCCTGCGAGCCGGTCCGCCGGATGCGGGAGGGCGGGGGAGGGATCACCCTCAGGCAGACGCCTCGTGGCGGATGGCGGCGTCAGCCAGTCCTCCCGGCTCGAAGACCGTGTCAGAAGTTTTGACAGCGTGTGATCCGGGACGTTAGCGGGGGCGGCGTTCCGTGGCGGCTGTGACCGCCAGGGCGATGACGGTCAGCAGAATCAGCAGTGCCCAGGCCGGGGTGAAGCTGCTGGTGCGGTCGACCAGCAGGCCCAGCACGGGCGGCACCGTGACGATGGCGATCTGGTTGACGGACATGGCCAGACCCAGGGCAGAGCCGGTCCTGCCCGGTGGAGCCGCTTCGGTGACGTAGGCGACCCACGGGCCGTACCAGCCGAAGCCGAAGAAGCCGAGCCAGACGAAGACGCCGGAAGCGACGACCGGTGCCCTCCCGGCCGGTGTCATCAGCACAACCAGCCCGGCGATCACAGCGACCATGCAGACCAGCACGATGGCATAGCGCCCGGACCTGCTCCGGTCGCTCCATGCCGCCAGGCATATCCGGCCCGCAACGCCCGCACCCTGGGAGGCCACCAAGACCAGGGCCGCCTTCGCGGCGCCGACCGATGACGCCTGGTGGAGGTGGAGCACCGCCAGGATGCCCACGCCGTACTGCACCGAGATCAGGCTGGTTCCCGACAGCATGATCTTCACTGTGGACGGTTCCCGGAGCATTCGTAGCCGGGCGCGGAGCTGTGCCGTGAGCGGGTCCGACGGTTCCTTGCCCTCCGGGGCGGGCGGTGTGGGTGGCCGACGGTAGCAGCCCATGAAGAGGCCGGCTCCGAGCAGCGCGACGAAGCCGCCGGTCAGCAGCGTCGCCCGCCAGCCGAACTCCTCGGCGACGAGCGGGAGTACGGCCGAGGCGAGCGCCGCCCCCAGCGGGAGCCCGGCCTGTCGGATACCCATGGCGAAGCCGCGCTGTGACGCGTCGAACCAGGACGCCACCGACTTGCTCCCACCCGGCTGGACGGTGCTGTATCCCATGCCGACCACCAACAGGGCGACCAGCAGGGTTGTGTATCCCGGCGCCAGGCTCCCCGCACCCAGAGCCAGCCCGACCACGCCCGCCCCGATCCCGACCACCCAGCGCTCGCTGTAGCGGTCCAGCAGCTCGCCGGCCACCAGCAGCCCGGCCAACGGCACGAGCTGGGCCGCCGAGACCAGCAGACCCAGCTGCGCCGTGCTCAGGTCCAGGGCGCTCTGAAGGTGGACGCCGAGCGCTCCGATGCCGCCTACGAAGAAGCCGGACGCGGCCTGGGTGAAGGTGGCGATGCCCAGCACGATCCAGCGATAGCGCCACGGGTCACGGGCCCGGGATCCGGCGCGTCCACCGGTTTGTTGTGTCATACCGACCACACTGCTGTAATGGTCTTATGCTGCTCAACCCTTACGGCGAGGACGCGGTGAACCTGGCCGCAGACCTGGCCAACCGCCGGCCTGAGAGCGCAGTTGAGCTGGCAGACCGCTGCCGCGCCGCCGGGCTCACGCTGGAACGCCGGGTGACAGCGGACGATCTCAGCCGCTCCCAGGCCGCACTGAACGCCTGGGAGCGGATCGTCGACGCGGCCGGAGAGCAGGAGCGCGCCGATCTGCTGAACCGGATGCTGGCCGAGGCAGCCGCCTACCCGCGACTGACCTCCCACCCCGGTACCGGCTGGCATCTGCACTACCGAGACGCGGAACAGCCGCTCGGCTCCGTGCTGTTCACACTGTTCGCGGTCGGTACCGCACTGCATCTGGCGGGCCGGGGCATGCACCGGCTGCGGCGCTGCGAGGTGATCGAGTGCGGCAGGGCCTTCGCCGACACCTCGCGGACCGGACGGCAGCGCTACTGCTCACACCGCTGCGCCAATCGCGACGCCGTACGCAGGCACCGGGCACGAACCGCGGTCACCTGACCAGTCGCCGAGGCCGTTTCCTAGGTGGTCGCTCGTGAAACGCCCGGCCGCCCGGCGGTCCACCTCGAAGGGTCAGCACCCCTCACCCGCCACCGTCATGCGGACGCTGCGCGAGCACGACGAGAAGGTGGCCACGGCGGCGAGCGTGTGATCACCCGCTACCTTGCGGCTGGTGTCTGGGCCAGGACTCCCAGGCCGGTCAGGAGCGGAACCGCACCAACCACCTTGCCCCGCATGCCGGATGAACCGGACTCGGTCCGTGACGCTCAAGGGCAGTCTCTACTCCGGTGCGGGTGCGGGTGCGGGTGGCGCCAAGGCGGGTAGCGATGCGCACGAACAGTCGGCGGACGTGCCGTCGTGGCCATCGGCAAGTCACGCCCGCGGCCAGCTGCTCAAGCTGCTGCTTCTACCTGGACCCGCCCCGCAGAGCCGGCCCTGTACACCTCGGCATGACCCTTGAAGAAGCGGAAGAATTTGAACTTAAAGCCAAAATATAGTGAAAGAGTCCATTTAAGGCCATCGAGTGGCCGCGTGGACGGCGCCACGTTCCTGGGCGAGCTACGTTGACACCGAGTCAGCTGGGGAGTATCTCCGGCTGCATCCATCGAGAGGCACCTCATGCGCTTCACGCGCACCCTCACCGCTTCACGGACCCTCCTCGTCGCCTCCATCGCTGTCGTCGGCCTCACCGCGGCCCCTGCCGTCGCCTCCACCGCCGGTCACGCGGACCCGGCCGCTTCCGAAGCCCGTAGCGGCTTCGGCGTCCTCGGATTTCCTGGCAGCAACGGCACGGGCGGGGTCGGGAGCGGCGGCGGCATCGGTGGTCTCGGAGGTCTCGGAGGTGCTGCCGGCGCCAACGGCAATGGAGGCAACGGGGGCAATGGCGGCAACGCCAACGGCAGCGGGAGCATCGGCGGCCAGGGCGGTGCCGGCGGCGCGGGCGGCGCCAACGGCAACGGTGGGAAGGGGGGCGCAGGGGGCGCCGCCACGCTCGGCGGCACCGGTGGCAAGGGCGGCGTGGGCGGCGTCGGCAACGCCGGAAGCGGCATCCCCGGCGGGGCGGGGGGCAACGGCGGCGCCTCCACCGCAGGCGGTGTCTTCACCGGCGGCACAGGCGGTGCCGGCGGCGCGGCCAGCCCGGTCTGTCCCGGTAAGCCCGGCGGCAACGGCACGGCCGCCACGGCCACGGCGAACGGCACCACCGGTGCCACCGGCGCCGCCGGTAGGTCCACCCTCCCCTGCTGACCTCACCCCTCTGACCGTCCGACACCAGGCCCGCACCGAAGCTCAAGGCTGACGGCGACTCCATGACGGAGCAGTCGTCGCGGGCACTGAACCCGTCGAGGGTCGTGCGGATGGGATGTCGTGACCGCCGATGCGGCGCCATACGATGTGCCGCACGCAGGCTCGTACCGGCGGCGTGTTCACGGGTGGCGCGGTCCGGGGCTCCGGGGTCCGTGCGCGATCACGGCCCGACGGTGGGCGCTGCTGTGGGCACCGCGGTGTCCGGGGCCCGTCCGTCGGGCTGGGAGTGTCCGCTGCTGGGGGACGGTGTGACGATGTGCTGCTCGTCGGCCGTGCCGTCGGTCGTCCGCCACAGCACGATCAGGAGGGCCATTGCCGACACAACGGCGATGACCGGTAGGACCGGTGGGCGTTCCTGCGGTCCGGTCAGGCGCAGGCAGAGCCAGCCGGCGCATGCCGCCGCGAAGAAGGTGATCAGCGGGGTGAGTTCACCGCGTCTGTAGGTGATCAGCACCGCGTCGGGGTCGGCGGCCAGCAGCAGGAGCGCCGCGCATACCGCGCCGAGCGCCACGATGATGCCGCATGCCCTTCGCAGCATGCGCAGCATGAGGCTGTTGCGGTGCATGTCGTCCTTCCCTTGTACGGCCCACCGTATGAGGCAGTCGGCCGACCCTGGCGGTATGCGGGAGACCTTAGTCTCCGATCCATGCCCTGCCGGGGGTCGAGCGGATGCCGCGCCAGCGCGGGAGGCTGTAGCGGGTGACGAGGGTCCATGCGGTGCGGGTGGCGTCCTCCACCCACGCGTGCCCGGCTGCGGGCAGGTCACCGACGCCGATCAGGTGCTCGGTGATCTGTTCCTGGGAGATGTGCCCGTTGCCGTGCCCGAGGCACTTCAGGACATACACCGCCAGATAGTCCACGTCGTCTGCCCGTCCCCGGCCGCTGAGGATCTCGTTCAGCCGGTATCCCAACTTGGACGCGATGCTGTTGTCGCCCTCACCCCAGAACTTCGCCACCCGCGGTGGCGGGAGGATGTCGATGAGGTCGATCAGATGGGCGAGATCGGGATCGTCAGCGGGCGTGATGACTTCGGACACGGAGCGGTCTCCCAGGAAGACATTGCCGCGGGCCCGGACGGGGCCGCGGTTGCCGATCGTCGAACTCTCCGCGCGGCGACACGCCAGGTGCTGGGAGGAGTGCCCGGTTCCTTGCCCGCAATGGCCGAGAACACCCGCTCGCACCCGGCGACGACATACCTTCAACCACGGTGTGCGGGGCTGATGTCACCGTGCCCAGGGCAGTCGCAGGGCCTCGATTTCCACGTCGTCGAGGAAGGCGTTGATGAGCGGGGCGGGTCCCGCCACTTTGGTGGCCCATAGATCGTGGTCCGTGCAGAGCAGCCAGGTCCGGTCCTGGGCCCAGAGGTTGGACGGGCTCCAGTTGTCTTCCTCAGGGTGGTCGTACAACGCTTTGGCGTCACCGAGCGTGCCGGCCCGGACGTGGAGGTTGTCGAGGTCTGCGGCTCCTTCCAGCAGGGGGTTGTAGTAGGCCAGGCAGCGGGTGTCCGCGCCCTGCGGGCTGTGGTCGGTGAGGATGTCGACCAGTCGGTTCCAGTCGGTTCGGTCCAGGGTGCCCTCGGACGGCGCCTGGATGCCGACCGGCCAGCATTCCGGCGCGATCGAAGGGAACGCGCTGAAGCAAGGCAGCTGCCCCTCGGGTACTACGGGGTCACCGTTCCGCAGCGCCAGCTCGGCCCAACGCAACCGGCGCCAGCGAGGGCCGGGGTGCTCGCCCGCGGTACCGGTGAGCACGTCCGCAGCTTCGAAGCCGGGGACGATCCCGGGCCCGCCGTCCGTCAGCGCGGCGCGTCGGTGGTCGAGGTACGACATGCCGGTCGGCCCGAGCTGGTGCTCGTACATGGAGTGGAGCACCCAAGCCGCGTCGGGGAGCGCCGGCGGCATGAACCCGGTGAGCCCGTCCTCGGAGGTCAGTTCCCGTAGCCAGGCGGTTTCACCGGACGCGGCGAGCGGCCACCGGGCGGCTGCCAGGGCGGCGGCTGTCTCGTTCATCGGATCAGGGTCGCACCCGCCCCGACCATCCGTACACCAGACCCTGCGCCTGACCACCGCCCCGGACCTGGCTCTCGGCCAGGAACCGAGAGCCGCCGTCAGCTCGGCGATACTCCGGCAGCTGCACCAGCGGGCGGAACGACGGCCTTGGCGCTGCCTCAGCTCATGAGGGCAGCTTGAGCACGTCAGCGGGGGCGGATATCCAGGGCGGCGATTCCTTTGCGGACCCTCTTCGCCGATTCGTCCAGCTGGTGACGCTCGTGCACCTGCCAGTTCGCCTCGATACGGAAAGGGTCCCCCTTGAAGCGGGGGAAGACGTGCAGATGGACGTGGAAGACCTCCTGGAAGGCGGCCTCGCCGTCGGCCAGGAAGAGATTGACCCCCTCGCACCGCAGGCCGGACAGCCGCAACGCACGGCCGAGCCGGTGAGCCACCGCCCAGATCCGCACACCGATGTCCTCCGGAAGGTCCTCCAGTCCTTCCGCATGTGACCTCGGAACGACAAGCAGGTGCCCCGGGGTCACGGGCTGGAGGTCCATGAACGCGATGACCCACTCGTCCTCGAACACGCGGCTCGCTGCCACCTCGCCCCGAGCGATCGCGCAGAAGACACATCCACCGTCCACGATCTGACCTCCGACCCGGCAACTCCTTGTGCCTCCACGACACCAGGTGCGAGAGCGTGCGCGCCAGTCGATTCCACAGCGCCGGAATGTGACGTGCTCCTGACTGCGCAGTCCGCGCCCGCGCAGAGCGTGGCCGACGTACGTGACCCGCTTGCCCAGGCCGCCACCGCAGCCGCCCCGCTCGTGCGCTGAGCCGACCCGGCCGACGTCGCTGCCACCGGGCAGCTGCTGAGCCGGTGTTCTCGGCGCTGGGCGTGGTGCGGACCGGGTCGGAGGCTGTCGCGGAGGTCGCCCGGAGTTCGGGCACGATGGACGCCGTCCGAGCCGTCCGAGCCGTCACGCCGGAGGAGCTGGCCGTCCGCAAGCTTCCGGGGCGTCCGGCTCGCTCCTGGGGCGAGGGACCGCGGCGACCCGGTCAGTACAGCGGCGACTGCGGCATATGGTGGTCGGGCCAGAGGGGGTCGGGGGGCGGGGGTGGGCTGGTCCGGTTCTCCGCGGCGGCGTCGGCGAGGCGGCTCGGCCATTCCGCCACCCACATCAGGGCGACCGTCCCGACGAGGGGCCAGAAACCGTCGATGTGCAGCAGACCTGTGAGCCACACGATGAGCCAGAGCACCAGAGCGTTGGCCGACACGAGGACCAGCGAGGCCATCCCGGGCACGGGCACTGTCAGGTTCAGCGCGAACCGCAGATGGAACAGGGCGGCGACAACGGCGAGCGTCAGCCACGAGGTACCCGCCGCCTCCACCCCGTCCAACCACAGCGCCGCGAGCGCCAGACCCGCCAGACACAAGAGGTAGCCGGCCAGCGAACGCATGGCCTCGGGACGGCGGCGCTTCACCGGCAGGGCGAGCACGAGCAGCAGCACTGTCTCCACGGCGGCGACGACGAGTCCGACGGTGACAAGGTCCTTGAGCCCGCCGCCGAGCTCGGCGTCCAGGCCGAGCTCGGCGCCCAGCTCCACGCCGGCCCCTAGGGCGGCGGGCCCCGCGACGGTCAGCACGACGGTCGACAGCGCCATGCCCAGTCCGACGTAGATGAAATGACGGCGCATCAGCTCGAAGAGCTTCGAGTCGGAGGTGTCCCGGTCGGGCTCCTCCGTCATACGCCGCTGATTCAGCACCGCGGCCCGTCGGAGCATCCGCCCCAGTGGCATGGGCACGAGCAGGACGACGGCGGTGAACACGACGGCGACGACCACCACGGCCGCCGCCCGCTCGGTCCCGGTGCCGCCGAGCTGCAAGGGGCCGACAACCTCGGAGGCCACCCACACGCCGATGGCCGCGCACGCCCATTTCCTGGCGACCCGCCCCGTAGTCTTCATGGAGCCAGAATCCCGCTCGGCAGTCGGCAGGGGAACCCCGCCCGCAGGCAGTCCTCGATCGGCTGTGCCGCCCCCGTCACGACCGATGCCACACTCGTCCACGACGTGGCCGACAGCGTCCCCGACCAGGCGCGCTGGGAAGCCGAGGGGACCCGGACAAACGGGGCCGGGGGCGCGTGAAGCATCCCCATGTAGCGGGGTCGGCACTTGCGGAGGCGCCCGTCATCCGGGGGTTGATCACCACACGCTCTTCACATGATCATGTCATCATGAGTGAAACCAGGCGTAGATCCATACTGACCGCGTTCACCGGAGCCGCTCTCGGGACCGGGCTGGTGGGAGGGCAGGCCGTGGCCGCGCCCCGCACCACGGCCGCCACGACGGCCGCGTGTCCGACGGTGCCCGTCATCCCGGCCACCCGCCGGACCCCGTTCGTCACGAACACGGACCTCTACCGGGATCCGCAGTTCACCGAGGGCACCCACTACGCGCGCCGCTACAAGCGTCAGGCGCGGACCGACGCCGATCTCGCCGCGTCCCACCCCTTCACCCGCACCACCGTGCTGGCGCTGCACGGGGGTGGCATCGAGCCGGGGACCTCCGAGATCGCCCTCGGGATCGCCGGGTACGATCCGGCGACGCTCGCCCCTGTCGTCCCCGTACCCCCCGACGGCCGGGCCGTGCACGACTACTGGATGTTCGAGGGACTGCTCGGCACACCCACCGGCCCCGGCGACCCCAGCAACAGCGACCTGCACATCACCTCCACCCGCTGCGACGACCTGGTGGCCCTCTCCATGGCGGGCGGCAGCGCCAACGTGATCAGCGTGCACGGCTGCAACGTGGACCAGTTGAAGCAGACCGTCCCGCAGGGCCCGGGGATTCCGAACCCTGCGGTGGACTCGGTCCTGGTCGGCGGCCTCAACGCGACCTTCAAGGCACTCCTCATCCAGGAGTTGGGGCTCGCCAACATCACCGCGTACGACGGCGACCTCGTCCCCGCCCTGGCGGGAACTGATCCCGACAACCCCTGCAACCGCGGCCTGTTGCGCCAGGGCGCCCAGCTCGAACTCACCCTCGGACTGCGGAAGAGCATGTTCGGCACCTTCACCCGCCCGGGCCGCCCCGGCAGCACCACCGCCAAGTTCGGCCACTTCGTCAATGCCTGCCGCAGTGCCATCCACCAGATGGAGCAGCGTACGGACCAGGCGCACTACTGATCGCGAGTCCGTCCGTCAAAGCCGGGGCCCGGTACGCCGTGACGGCGTACCGGGCCCTGCGGTGATCTCGCGCTGCCCGATCGTCGAGCACGCGTCATTCCCGTACCGGTCGAAGGCGCTCGTCCCGGTCCACGCTCGACATCAGCCGAGGAGTATGCCGGTGCCGGCGGCGACCGGGAGGGTGTTCCCGGCCTTCGGGACTGTCACGCGGACCGGCTTTCCGAAGTCGGTGAGGGTCATGGTCACCGTCATGTCGACCGGGCCCGTGCCCACGGCCATGCGGGTCCGGACGAGTCGCCCACGGTCATCGACCCAGACGTCCGCGAATACCGGCAGGTCGTCGCCCAACTTCTCGCGGATCTGGTCGGCCGCCTTCCGCACGTCCCGCGCCATCCGCAGGGTGAAGGCCTCATGGTCGAGCGTGCCCCGGTAGTGCGCGGCTCGCACCCCGTGGACGGTGGCCTCGCCCTCATGGGAGACGTTCCGCAGTGCGGACACCTGCTTGAGGATGTGTTCGGGGTCGTTCAGCGGGGCCCGCAGCAGATAATGGGCCTCTGCCTTCGCCCGGGGCATGACCCCCCAGACACCGTCGTCGAGACCCTTGGCACCGGAGATGTAGGCGTTGCCGCCCGCGAAGGTCACCTCACTGCGACCGAAAGGGCCCCCCGGCATCGCGGCCGCGATGCGGCCTTGGTCCGCCGCGAAGTCGAAGCCGCCGGTCACGGTCAGCGTGTACTCCTTCTCACCGTTCGCCATCACGACCTTCTGGTCGATCCGGGCGGAGCTCCTGCCGGTGGTGGTGACAGCCGCCCGCACGGCGGAGTGAGGAGCAGGAGAAACCGCCGTCACGCCAGGCTCGTCAGCGTTCTTGGCGGTCGGGGTGTCGACCGCGGAACAGCCCGCGCACAGCAGCGCGGCAGCGACCAGGGACAGAGGGCGGTGCATGGGTTCTCCGGGAGATGTGGGCGAATACGCATCCGGACCGCGTCACGTGATGCGTTCCGCTGCTCCCATATGACCCGAACCGGGGTGAAGTGTCGGGGTAGGGCAGGTAGCGGCACTTGGTCCGCTGATCGTACAAGATGCCCTTCGGTCGGGCGTTTGGGAGGGGAGGAGCCGAGGATCTCGCGCAGCGCGTCCGTCCGAGCCCGCGAGGGCGGTCCGGCCCGGCTCGCGCTGCTGTGCCGGGGCATCTGCCCCTGCCCTGTGCCTTGGAACCCGTCCTTGAATCCGTCGGATCTGCACTCCGGCCGTCGTGTCATCCGGGGCAGCGGGTGTCGTCGGCGGGGAGGGTGCCGTGCAGCAGGTAGGTGTCGACGGTGTGCCTGACGCAGTCGTCGGGGTGGTTGAGGTAGACGGTGTGTGCTCTGGCGGGCAGGGTCACGAGTCGGGAGGCGCGCATCGCGCGGTGCATCCTCAGCCCTGACGCGTAGGTGGTGCGCGGGTCCCTGATGGCCTGGATCTGGAGTGCCGGGACCCTGTTGCCGATGGGGATCAGGGGCTGGAGCGGCTCCTGTTCCCAGAACGCGCAGGGGAACGGCGTGTGGGTCAGGGGTCCGAAGACGGGCTGTGAACGGCGGCTGCGTTCCACGGCCCGACGGTAGTGCCCCAGGTCGCGGGGCACGGCCGCGTCGGCGCAGATCATCGCGAGCTGGGCCGCGTAGTCCGCCGCCTGACGGCTACCCGCGCCCGCGAACATCAGGTCGAGGGTCGCCCGCAGCACCGGCGGCACGATGACCGCCTGCCCGTCGGCCGCGTCCCGCAGGACCCGCAGCATGCCCGCGACCTCCGGGTTCGCCTGGTCGTCCACGAGGGAGAGATAGAGCAGCAGCGGCAGTTCATGGTCGCTGATCCGGTGCCCGCCGATCCGGATCGGCTCCTGAGCCGCCCGCGCGATCACCCTCTCGATCCCGGCACGCACCGCCGCGGGTGTGGTGCCCAGACCGTACACACCGTCCCGGGACGCGGCCCAGCGCGCGAGGTCGTCGAGCGCCTTCTCGTTGGCGGGGCCCTGACGGCGCACCATCCGGAGCGGGTACTCGGCGGGGTCTGGCGCGCTGTCCAGGACCAGCCGGTCCACCCGGTGGGGGAACATCTGGGCGTAGGTCGCGCCCAGGACCGTTCCGTAGGACTGCCCGAACCATGATGTGCGCCGCTCACCCAGTACGGCACGGACGAGGTCCATGTCCCGGGCGATGTTGCGCGTCGACAGATGGGGCACGAGCCCCGGCGCGTTCCTCCAGCACCTGCGGGCGTCCTCGCGGGACAGCCGCACAGCCGCCCCGAACCCCGCCCGGTCGGCCCCGGGCGCGTACAGCAGCCAGCTGCTGCGGCCGAGTCCGCAGCCGACCGGGGTGCTCCCGCCGAGCCCGCGGGTGTCCATGCCGATGATGTCGTACGCCGCAGCGACCCCAGGGCTCATCACCCTCCGCAGATCCGCGGGCATACCGAGCCCCCGGGCACCTGGACCGCCCGGATTCGTCTGGAGGATGCCGCGCCGCCGAGCCGGGTCCGCCGACGCGACCCGCGAGACGGCGATCCTGATGGTGCGCCCCTGCGGGCGGCCGTGGTCGAGCGGGACGGTGAGGTGCGCGCATTCGGTACCGCTCGCGGCGAGCGAGGCGTCAGCGCACACTCCCCAGTCGACGGACTGGTTCCGGAACCGGTCCAGGCCGTCACCACCGGACCGTGACGCGGGAACGGGGGCGCCTGCGGCCGGTCCGAGGGCCGCGACCGAGAGGACGACAAGGCTGAGCACACTGATCCTCTTCACGCTCCGCACGCTACTGCCGTCGAACCTGATATCGCCCGGTCGGTGGCGATATGTCGTCCAGTTTCACGCACTCCCTCGCGGGCGGGGACGGCCGGGCAACCGATCAACGCCCGGACCGAGTACTGGCCGAGCCGTCGGGGGTGAGTTCGAAGGCGGTGTCCCGTCCGCGGGCGTGGACGCGCAGCCGGTAGGTGCCGGGGCCGACGGTGATGAGGCCGCCGATCATGGGCCCGTCGCCGGTGAAGTACGTGCTGACCTCGACGAGCTCCTCCCTCAGCGTGCGGTCCAGATCCAGCCCAGTGGGGTGAGGCCGAGGGTGCGGGCGACGGATCGGGAGGCGTGATTGTCCGCGGTGGTGCTGTAGAAGAGCACGGTCCTGGTGCGATGCTCACGCTGGGACCAGGCGGCCACGACAGCCGGTGCGAGGCGCTTGCCGCGGAAGTCGGGGCGGGTCCAGACGCCTGCCTCCGCTGCGGTGGCGTTCGACGCGGGGGTGAAGCAGATCGACACCGGCTCCCGGTCGTGGACGGCCATGGCCCACTCGCCCATGCGTCCGTCGACCAGTTCGTTCCACTCGTCGGGCTGCCAGTTGTCAGGCCTGATGAGGTGTCCGGCGGTGCGGCGGCCGTCGGTGGTGGAGGCGATGAGGGGCAGCGGGGTCGGGTCCGGGACGGCGAGGCGGTCCGGGAAGACGAAACACGGGCCACCCTCGACGTCCACCGTCCGGTCGTCGAGGGACGCGACCAGACAGCGAAGCGCCTCGGGCAGTCGGCCGGGGCTGTACTTCTCCTCCATGCCGTCGATGGAGCTGGGGAGCGTGAGTCCGGGCGCGAGTGCCAGGAGACGTGCGCGGGGGGACCATGCCCACACCGCGAGCAGGGACGGATCTCTCAGGGCTGTCCGACAGGGGGTGTCCGCGTCCGGTGCGAGGCCGTAGTTCGCGTCGATCTCCAGGGTCAGCAGGCGTTCTTCGTCCCAGCTCATGGCAAGAGGCTAGCTGCGCGTCGCGGGCAAGGGGTCGGGCGATGGGGCGGGCAAGGGGTCGGGCGATGGGGCGGGATCCGGGTCTGGACGGGGTGGCCGGCCGCTTCACGCCGTCGTGACATGGCTGGACCCGCTCTTCGGTTGGCCGGGGTCAGGGGATGGCCGGAGCCTTCGCCCGCAGCGGGACCGGACCGAACGGAATCTGATCTAGAACACGTCGCGCAGGGTGTCCAGGAGGCGGGCGATGTTCGCCTCGTCGCGGCGGTAGTAGGTCCACTTGCCCCGCCGGGTGGCGACCACCAGTCCTGCTTGCCGCAGCATCGCGAGATACTGCGAGGTGGTCGACTGCCCCAGGCCTGCGCGCTGCTGGATGTCGGTCACGCAGACACCGATCTCGACGTCCTCGGGCTCCTGGCCGGGGAAGCTCATCGGCTCCTTGAGCCACACCAGCATCTGGCGGCGGGCCGGGTTGGACAGGGCCCGGAACACAGCCAGCAACTCCGCCTCCGAGAACATGCGGCGATCCTAACGCACCTACATATTGACGATTTGCGATATGTCGATCTAAGGTAATCGCATGTCTACGTCGATGCGTGTGATGGAACTCGTCCGCTTCGGTGACGCGGACACCGCGTTCGCCATCCGGGAGCTGCCGATACCCGCTCCCGGACCCGGTCAGGTGCTGGTCCGCGTGATGGCCACGTCCGTGAACCCCCTCGACCTGCAGACCCGGCGCGGCGACTACCGCGATCAGGTGGCGCTGCCCGCGGTGATCGGCAACGACGTGTCCGGCGTGGTGGTCGAGACAGGCCCTGAGGCAGACGACTTCCAGCTTGGCGACGAGGTCTGGTACCTGGCGCCGGTGTTCGCCGGGCAGGGAAGCTACGCCGAGTTCCACGTGGTCGACCAGGCACTGGTCGCCCCTAAGCCCGCACGGTTGTCGCACGTCGAGGCCGCCGGTCTCGCGCTCGTGGGTGTGACGGCGTGGGAGGCGCTGGTCGAACGCGCCGGGGTGCGGGTCGGGGAACGGGTCCTGGTGCACGGCGGAGCGGGCGGGGTCGGCTCGGTCGCGGTCCAGGTCGCCAGTGCGCTGGGAGCCGAGGTGGTGACCACCGCGCGGGCCCGGGATCATGAGTTCGTCACCGGACTGGGAGCCGACACCGCGATCGACTTCTCGGCCGGTGACTACGTGCCGCGGGTCCGCGCGCTGGGCGGGGTGGACGTCGTACTGGACACGGTCGGTGGGGACACCCTCGCCCGCAGCCCGGAGGTCCTCGCCGACCGGGGCCGCGTGGTGTCCATCGTGGACATCCCCGAACCTCAGAACCTGCTCGCCGCGTGGGGCGTGAACGCGACCTACCACTTCCTCTTCGTCAGCCCCGGCCGGGCCAAGCTCGCGGCCCTCGGCCGACTGGTCGACCAGGGCGAACTCCGGCCGGTGATCGGCGCCGTGCTACCGCTGGCCGACATAGCGCAGGCGCACACCCTGCTGGAAGGCGGCTCTCCCGGCGAGGGCCGCGGACGTCCGCGCGGCAAGATCACCGTCGCTGTGGACCTGTGAGTGCGTGGGGCTGTGTCAGTCCCGTGGACCCCGGTGGAGAGTGGCCTCGTTCAACGGCGGGGGAGTCGAGTTGGGACTTCGGGGCGAGGTGGTATGGCCGATCGCGGCCCTCGGTCACTTCAGTCGGCGCCTTGCTGCCTCAGTCCCATGACCGCCAGATCGACGAGGCGGCGCGCGTCGTAGCGGGGATCGGCGCCGACGCACCGATTGCCGATGCCGCGCAGAAGCGAGTACGCGGTGACGTCCTGATCGGCCCCAGGGCCATGGACCATCTGCACTCCCAACTGGCCACCGCCGACACCATCCTGTCCGCAGAGATCCGGCGCCCGGAACCCTGACCTGAGTCCGGCCCGTCGTCGCGGGCCGTTGTCGGTGCCGCATGACAGCATTCGGCCATGAGTCACGAGTCCCGCAACTTGCGTGAGTTCCTAGGACGTTGGCAAGACGAGTGGGTTCCGCGCGAGGAGGATGACGGAGAGCGGACGGCTGTGCGCCTGGGCAGGCCCGGGGCGGACGAGGCGGTGATCGTCGCGGCCGAAGAGCGGCTGGGCCGGAGGCTGCCGCCTTCGTACCGGCAGTTCCTCGCCGTGAGCGACGGTTGGCATGTGGACGAGACGGCCGGGGTCTACCAGCTCGGCGGCGCCACGGATATCGACTGGTTCCAGGACCCGTACGACGTGACCCCGGTGTTCGAGCAGAATCTGGGCGACGACCCGCGCAGGGAGGACGTCCTGCTCGCCGGGATGTGGCGACGGGCGCTACGGCTGGAGACGGACTCCGACATCTCGCACGCCCTGCTCGACCCGGGCGACCAGGACCAGGACGGCGAGTGGGCCCTCTACGTCTTCAGGGGCTGGAGCGGTGAACTGCCGGACCGGTACCCGTCGTTCCGCGCGTACATGGAAGCCATGTACCGCGGCTTCCACTCCGACCGCGCGGAGAGAACCGACTTCGTGAACGCGACCACGCGATTCCATGACGCCCGGGTGGAGGAGTCCCGCCTGCTGTCGCTGCGGGGACGGTACGAGGAGGCCGTGCCCCTGCTTGAGGAGGCACTGTCCTTCGGACGGCCGCACAGCGCCGTTCTGCTGACCCAGATACGGCATCTGCTGGAGCCGCACGGCTTCCGGCGGAGCTATGGCGCCCTGGTCGCCGACCCGCGCTACCTGCCGGAGATCCTGCCCGTGGAGGCCATGACGCGGGCACACGACGACCGGCGGTTGGACGGTGACGGCCGCTGGCTGGAGGCGATGACCGCCTGCGGGGCCGTCCGGGAGGCCGCCGGGTCCGTACTGGACGCGGTGAAGGACGGCACCCACCGCTACACGCCTCCCGGCCCCTGGGGCCGGGCCGTCGCCCAGGCCCGGGAATCGGCCCGCGCGGGGGCGAGTGACGCCGCGTGGCGGACCCTGCGGGACGCGCTTCCGCTGTGGGAGGCTCCCGGGCCCTCGCTGATCGCTCCGATCGGCCTGCTCGCCGATCCGGTCCTGGGCCCGCTGATCACCCCGGAGCGCGGGCGGGAGATCCTCGCCGCACCGCGGGCCGGGGCGACGGAACCCGCCCGGTCGGTCGAGGCCGTCCCCACCCGACGGCGCCCGCGTCGGGCAGGACCGGGCAGGTGAGGTGCTGGACGAGGACGGACCCGCCCGCGCCGTTCCCACCGGCCGAGGCGACGGCCTCGGCCCGACGGACCGTCACGGGATGCCGCCCACCCGGGGTGGCTGCGGAGCCCGTACCGGACGCCTCTATTCCGGGCCAGGTGGGGCGACGGTGGCCGGACAACCGGTCGAATCCCAGTCCGGCCGCGCCCTCCTGGCCGAGCAGGACGAAGTCCTCAGTGGAGAGGACGACAGGCAGGATGTGACGACGAACAGCATGATCACGTAACAACGCCGCAGGTCACGCAGTATTCGTCCCGCCCACGCGGGGGACAGTCCTGAACCACCGTCCCGGTGCGATCCGCCTCGCCCACGGGCGGATCGTCCCCCCTGTTGACTCCGTCCCGTTCGACTCAGCACTGGTCGGGGCGTGCGTACACCGTGATCATCGCCCCGCCGGCCCGGCGCTCGCCGCATGCCTGGAAGTGGTTGGCGAGCGTGTCCCGCTTCACCCGGGCCATCGGGTCGTTCTCCACCGCGTCGCCGGGCGGGGAGCCAACGGCGATGATCCGGTGGCGGGCGAGCATCCGGGTGCGGAGTTCGGCGGGCGCCACCTCGGTGCCGTAGAGGCTGTGAGAGGCGGCCGGTACACGCTCCCGCGCGAGATCCGTCCCGGCGACGGGCGGGTGTCCGGCGAGTTCCCAGGCCCTGCGCTTACTGCCGAGAGGGTCACGGACGCAGCCGTGACCGGCACGCACCTCACCGGCCGGCTGACCGGGCGGACCCTCGCCCATACCTGCCCCACCTGGCCGGATGACCCGGACCGCCCCGCTTCGCCGCACCCCCGGGGCCGTGGCGGGAACTCCCGTCACCGTGACCCGCGGCCCCGGGGAGCGGCTGCGTCGGCTTCGAGGCGGCCGTCCTCGTTGTCGCAGTCAGCGAATTTCCTTGACCAGTCGGCAGCATGGGCTCAGGGACATCGGTCGGGAGGCCGGTCCCGGGCTCAGTGTGATGCTTCGTATGTCTCGCGCAGGGCGGCGGGGATACGTCCGAGGGTCATTCACGAGACAGCCGTTCGCGTCTGGCGATGTACGAGGCACGTGCCGCCCCGTCAGCGGAGGTTGTCGCCCCACCCTCCCTGGACCATGGTCTGGAAGGCCCACCGCCCGTCCCGTTTGATCAGGATGTCGGCGTACCGCAACTGCTGGGTGGTGCCGCCCGCCGTCATCGTCGAGTCGGTGAAGACCACGGCCATCGCGGGGCTCAGGAAGACCGGGGTGCGAACGGATTCGAAGGTGATGTCTTCGGAACCCTCACCCATCACGTGCGTCATGGTGTCGATGAACTGCTTGCGGTCCCACTGGGCCGAGGCGCCCTCGCCCGCGGGGTCGTCGCTGACGAGGTTCAGGGGGAAGACGGCGAGGTCCGCCATCCCTTCGATGTCCCGTCGCGCGGCGGCTGCGTCGTACTCCGCGAACCATGCCTGGACACCGGCGTGGTCGGCGGGGGTCGGGGTGTATCCGGCGTCCGGAAGCTGGGTCACGCGTATTCCTCCAACGAGCTGATCACAAGCGATTACCTGGTCAAGGTATGCCCGCCGACCCCTATTAGTCAAGCTTGACTACTGAGGGGTGGGTGGTGCGGCTCTCCGGCCCTGCGGCGGCAGCGTGAGGTCCGCGATGCGATGCAGCCGACGGCAGTGGCGGGACCCTCCGGGCCGGGTTGACCCGCCGTGGCGTCGTGACCGGACGGGCGATCCGACTGGCCGCGGAACACCGCTCCAGCGGTACGAGGCGCTGGGACCGGTTCCTCCGGGTGGTCGGCGGGGCGTGAGGGTATCCCTGTCCGGGGCAGGTAGACGCGGACGGATCACGCGACGATGGGCCGGTGACCACCACAGGAACGAACGACCTCGGCGGATTCCTGCGTACCCGGCGTGAACGCCTGACGCCGGATGCGGCAGGGATCGCGCCCGGCCTCTCCCACCGTCGGGTCCCGGGCCTGCGCAGGGAGGAACTCGCCGAACTCGCCGGGGTCAGCGTCGGCTACTACACCCGCCTCGAACAGGGCGCGAGCAGCAGTGCCTCGCCCGCGGTCATCGACGCGCTGGCCGCCGCGCTGCGACTGGACAGGGCCGAACACGAACACCTGCGGATCCTCGCGGCCCCCGGACGCCCGAGCCCCTCCCGTTCCCGCAGGAGCAGGCTGCGGCCCTCGGTGCGTGACCTGCTCGCCGCGATCCCGGGAACACCGGCGATCGTGATCGACCACCGCGCCGACGTCCTGGGCTGGAACCGCCTCGGCCACGCCCTGCTGGCCGGCCATCTCGACGCCGACGCCCCGGACGCACAGATCCGGCCGAACATCGCCCGCATGCTCTTCCTCGATCCGCACCACCGCGCCCTCCACCACGACTGGTCCGCCAAGGCACAGGTCACGGTCGCGGCCCTGCACCACGCGTCCGCACGGCACCCCGCCGACACCGCACTCGAACGACGCATCGGCGAACTCGCTTCCAGAAGCCCCGAGTTCGCCCGGATGTGGGCGAGGCGCCCCGTGCGGATCTGCTCCTACCACGTACGCGAACTGCGGCATCCCCTCATCGGCCGCGTGACCCTGGCGAACGAGACGCTCACCCTGCCGGACGACGACCAGCAGATCGGCCTCTTCCACGCCCGCCCCGGTACCCCGGACGCCGACGCCCTCACCCTGCTCGCACAGAGCCTCGACCGGCGGCCCGCACCCGAATCCACGCCCCAGAAGGAGAACACCCGATGAAGATCATCGTGGTCGGCGGTGGCGGCACCATCGGCCAACGCCTGGTACCCGCACTCCGGTCCCACGGCCACGACGTCGTCGTCGCCGGACGCACCTCCGGCGACCTCCACGTCGACCTCCTCTCGCACACCTCCATCGAAGCCATGTACCGCGAGGCCGGCGCCGTCGACAGCGTCGTGAGCGTCGCCGCGCACGGACTCCTCGACGAATTCGCCGCACTCACCGCGGACGCGCTGCACGAGAACACGCGGGCGAAGTTCTTCGGACAGGCGGACCTGGTCCTCACCGGCCAGCACCACTGCGCCGATGGCGCCTCCTTCACCCTCACCTCCGGCATCTTCGCGGACCAGGCATGGCCCCACGCCACCGGCGGCGGCGTCATCAGCGGCGCCCTCCACAGCTTCACGCTCTCAGCAGCGATCGAACTACCAAGGGGCATGCGGATCAACGTGGTCAGCCCCACGATGGTCGGCGACTCCACAGAAGCCTTCTCCCCACGCTTCCCGGGCATGCGACCCGTACCCATGGACGAACTCGTCACCCACTACCTGGACTGCGTCGAAGGCACCGACACCGGCCGGATCATCCGCGCCTACGGATAACCACCCCGCTCCGCTGCCGCGGGCCACCACAAGCCCGGTAAGGCCAGCCAGAAACCGCAGCAGTCCGGCCCGCACCCCGGCTGGGCAGGACCGGAATCCGGGGCGGTGCCCCCACGGCCGCGTCGTGGCTGCCTGGATTCGGGCAGGTGCCCCGACGGCCCGCCCTGGTTCACGCCTCCTGGGGTATCAGCGGGCGTTCGGTATCAGCGGTCGTCCCGTACCCGGCGGGATGCAGGACAGGACACGGGCTGTCCCGGGGTGTCCGGTGCGGCCGGTCTCGGCTGTGTTCCCCGTCTGCTCCAGACGACGGCGGCGGCCAGAACGAGTGCCGCGCGGTGTGGTGCGTGTGGGCCGGGTTCCGACTGCGGTCCGACGCGGCTCCGTTCGCCGTGGTCGGCGGGGTGCGCTGGTCCGCGAGGTTGCGCAGGATCTCCCGCCCCTGTTGCAGGCTTCCGGGCGCGGCGATCATGAGCGCGAGCGCGATACGGGCGGCTTGCTGCTCGGAGAGTGCCTCCTGGGCGAGGCCCAACACGATGGTGCGCAGGTTCTCCTCGAAGATGTCCGTGTCGAAGCGGAGCAGTTGTTCCCTCGGGCGCCGTAATCCCGAATTCTCGGTGATCATGATCACGCGCCCGCCATGAGCGGATGCAACTTCTTTCGCCGGTTTAGGCACGCTTTCAAGCGCATTTCCTCCTTGCTACGTTCACAGGCGACTCATAGATGTGAAGGTCAAGTATTCGGAAAACGAGGGAATATGACGGTTCATCTGCCCGCGCCGGAAGAGCGCGGACGGGTTTGGTCCGGAGGGATTTCGGGCTTCATAGCAGGCAGTCTCGTCCTGACGCTGTCCATCACCCTGCTCGACGGATCACCCGCGAGGGCGCTCCCGGCCGAACCGGACGCGGAACCCCGGAAGACGTCGGCGACCCAGGCGGCGGACATCACCTCCGCGCGGGTGGCGGCCCGGCTGTCCGGCAAGCGGGTCGAGGCGCTGTCGGAGCGCACGGAGACCTCCACGACCTGGGTGAACAAGGACGGTTCACTCACCTCGGAACTGACCGCCGGTCCGGTGCGCTTCCGGGACGGGGCCACCGACGACTGGCGCAACGTCGACCTCGAACTCACCGCGCGCGCCGACGGCTCGGTGGCGCCGGTGGCCCACCCCGAGGGGCTGACGCTGGCCGGCCGGACCGGCAGCCCGGCCACGTCGCTCAAGGCGGCGCGAACGGCGAAGGCCACCGATCTGGTGACGCTCGGCGAGGGCGATCAGCGGATCACGCTCCAGTGGAAGGGCGGCCTGCCCGCTCCGAAGCTGGAGGGTACGCGCGCCGAGTACGTCAACGCCGTCCCCGGTGCCGACGTCGTGGTCGAAGCGACCCGGACCGGCTTCGAGCAGTTCGTCGAGATCAAGCGGAGACCGGCCTCCGACGGCTACAGCTACACCCTGCCCCTGAAGGCACAGGGCCTCAAGGTCCGGCAACAGGCCGACGGCAGCGTGCTCTTCACCGACAGGAAGAACAAGAAGACGGCCCTGATGCCCGCGCCGGTGATGTGGGACGCCACCGTCGACCCCGTCTCCGGCGAGCACACCCGGCGCGTGCCGGTGGGGATGAAGGTCGCCGCCAAGGGCTCGTCCTTCGAACTGGTGGTGACCCCGGACGCCGAGTTCCTGGCCGACCCGGCCACGAAGTACCCGGTGACGGTCGATCCGTCGACGTCCGCCCTCTCGAACGTGTTCGACACCTATGTGCAGCAGGGCGAGACCGTCGACTGGTCCGCCGACACCGAGCTGGACCTGGGCAACCCCGGTACCACGAACCCCGACGGCACGCCGCGGACCGCCCGCTCGTTCATCTCCTGGAACACCACGCCGATCCAGGACGCGCTGGTCGTGAACGCCAAGCTGTCGCTGTGGAACTTCCACTCCGGCAACACCGACTGCAAGGCATACCCATGGGAGGTGTGGGCGACCGGCGCTGCCACGACCTCCTCGCGTTGGTCCGCCCAGCCGGCCTGGACGGCGAAGCGGGCCACCTCCACCGAGACCAGGGGAAACCCGGGCTGCGCCGCCCAGCCCGACGGCTGGGTCGACGCCGATGTGTCCACCCTGGTCCAGGAGTGGGCGTCGGCCAAGGCCACCCGTGGCCATATGGGTCTGCGCGCCTCCAGCGAGTCGGTCACCGCGCAGTGGAAGCGGCTCAACTCGGCCAACGCCGCGTCCAATCCGCCCAAGCTCGTGGTCACCTACAACTACCGGCCCCGTACCGGCACCAAGCAGGAGGCCGGACCGCCGTACTTCTCCAACGGCGGTACCTACGCCGTCAACACGGTGACGCCGACCCTGCGCGATACCTTCGTGGACGCCGACGGTGACAAGGTCACCGGCACCTTCCAGATCTTCGACAACGCCACCAACACCCAGGCCGGCGATGTCCTCGTCTCCAAGTACGTACCGTCAGGACAGGTCGCCTCCGTCACCGTGCCCACGGGTGTGCTGACCAACGGCAGGACGTACAAGTTCCGCACCTCCCCCTACGACGGCAGCCACTACAACAACGGCTGGTCGGCGTGGAAGACGTTCACCGTGGACACCGCCGCTCCCTCCGCCCCCACCTCCGTCACCTCGACGGACTACCCGTCCACCGCATGGGTCAAGGGCGCGGGCCAGGCCGGTACCTTCACCGTCACCCCGCCCGCCGCCGACCACCACTGGCTCGAATGGTCCCTGGACGGTGTGACCTGGACAAAGGTCGTCACCGGCGGCTCCAACGCCGCCAAGGCCCTCTCCGTCACCCCGCCGCTGGACGGCACCCATGTCCTCCAGGTGCGCGCCGTGGACAACGCGGACAACAAGTCCGAGGCGGCCGAGTACCGGTTCCACGCCGGCCCCGGTGGCTTCCTCCAGCCGTCCGACGGTGAACGCACCGCACGACGTCTGCCGCTGGTCGCCGAGGGTGACGCGAGCAAGTACGACAAGGTCTCCTTCTCCTGGCGCCGCTCCGCGGCGGACAACTGGCAGCAGATCCCGGCCGGTGACGTCACCTCGGGGAGCAGCCCGGTCGCCGCGTGGCCCGTCCCGCTGACGAACGGCAAGAACGCGCCGCTGGCGTGGAACGCCGTCAATACCGTCGCCGTCGACGGCTCCGTGCAGATCAAGGCCGACTTCACCGGACCGGGCAGCGCCCCGGGCAGCACCGAACCGCACACGGTGGTCGTCGACCGGCACGCACCCGGCGCCGCACCCCGACTCGTCGGACCGGGGGCGCTGAACCTGCTCACCGGGGACTTCACCCTCTCCGAGGTCGAGGCCCCGCACTTCGGGCTGTCCGTGACCCGTACCGCTTCCTCACGGACCCCGTCCGCCGGTGACCAGGAAGGCCAGGTAGCCATCTTCGGGGACGAATGGGCCTCCGGTGTGGTCGCGGAGTCCGCGGGTGCGGACTACTCCCACATCACCAGGATCTCCGACACCGCCGTGAACGTGGTCGGCAGCCAGGGCGACGCCGTCCACTTCACCGCCAACGCCGCCAGGACCGCGTGGATCGCGGAACCGGGCGCGGAGAAGCTGACCCTGCGCGGCAGCACGACCGGCTCGTTCACCCTGACCGACGCCGAGGGCACGGTCACCGACTTCGAGAAGCTCGACGCCGCCGCGACCACCTGGCAGGTCTCCTCGGTGCGGCTGGACGGGCGCGGCAACTCCACCACCACGGTCGTCTCCGAGAACGTGTCGACGGCGGGCGGGATCAAGGCACGGCCCAAGCGCATGGTGGCCGCGACCTCCGCCGTCGCCGCCGGCACCTGCGCACAGACCCCCGCCACCCGCGGTTGCCGGGTGCTGGAGTTCGTCTACGCCACCGCCACCACGGCCACCGCGACCACCCCCGGGGACTTCACCGGCCAGGTCAAGGAGATCCAGGTCTGGGCCACCGCGCCCGGAGCGACGGCGGCCACCGCGAAGTCCGTCCAGAGCTACGCGTACGACACCTCCGGGCGCCTGCGCCACACCTGGAACCCGCAGATCATCCCGCGGTTGCTCACCGAGTACACGTACGACAGCGCGGGCCGGGTCACCCAGCAGACAAGGCCGGGCCAACTGCCCTGGACCTTCGCCTACGGTCAGGCGGGGAACTCCGCCGCCGCCGGACCGGGCATGCTGCTGCGCGTGACGCGTCCGGGCCTCCAGCCGGGCAGCGCCGGGACCGTGCAGGGCGAAGCCGTCACCAGCGTCGTCTACGACGTACCGCTCACCGGCCCGTCCGCCCCCTACGGCATGGGCTCCGCCGACGTGAAGGCATGGGGACAGTCGGACGCGCCCACCGACGCGACAGCGGTCTTCCCGGCCGACTCCGCACCCGCCTCCCACACGGGCGGCGCCCTCGGAGCCGGGGACTACGCACGGGCCACCGTCCAGTACCTGGGCGCCTCGGGCCACCAGGTCAACGTCGCCGCGCCCGGCGGCCGCATCTCCGCCTCCGAGACCGACCGGTTCGGCAACACCGTCCGCGAGCTCACTCCCGCCAACCGTGCCCTCGCACTCGGCACCACCGCCGCCGACCGCGCCGCGCTCGCGGACCTGGGCATCGGGGACCTGCCCAGCGCCGAACGGGCCGAGCTGCTCTCGACCCGCTCCGTCCACGACGCCACCGGGACCCGCGAACTCCAGGAACTGGGACCGCTGTCCCGGATCGACCTGACACGGGACCTCACGTCCGGCACCACCACCCTCAACTCCGCGGGCTCCTCCGTGGTGGCGCGGGCCTGGACCGTCAACACCTACGACACCGGGCGGCCGACGGACGGCACCGCCACCGTCAAGGACCAGATCACCGGCACCGTCACCGGGGCGCAGCTCCGCGACCAGCCCACCCTGCACGCCGACACCCGTGAGACACGGACCGTCTACGACTGGCAGCGCGGCCTGGCGACCCGGACCGTCCAGGACCCCGGCGGCCTCTCCGTCACCACGGTCACCGAACATGACGCGCAGGGCCGGGTGGTCAAGGAGATCCGCCCCGGCGGTGCCGCGACATCGGCCACCACCCGGGTGACCGACTACTGGTCGGCCACCGGCACAGGCACCTGCTCCGGACGCCCCGAATGGGCCGACCTGCCGTGCCGGACCTCACCCGGCGGAGCCGTCGTCGGCGGGGGCACCAACCCCGCCGAGCTGCCGGTCACCGTCACCGAGTACGACCGGTGGGGCAGCCCCGCCAAGGTCTCCGAGACCGCCGGGGGCATCACCCGCGACACCGTGACGACGTACGACGACGCGGGCCGCCCGGTGTCCGTGGCCATGACCGGAGGCATCGGTCAGGCCCAGCCCACGACGACCACCACGTACGACGACACCACCGGCGAAGCCGTCCGGAACACCGCGGACGGCGGTGCCGCCATCACCAAGGTGTTCGACAAGCTGGGACGTCAGATCTCCTACACCGACGCGGACGGTGGAGTCACCCAGATCCGCTACGACCTGCTCGACCGGATCACCCAGACCTCCGACTCCGTCCCCTCGACCGTCACCTACACCTACGACCACCAGGCCGAACCCCGCGGCCTGGCCACCAGCACCACCGACTCCGTCGCCGGTGAGATCGGCACCGTGTACAACGCCGACGGCGCCGTGACCAAGGAGACGCTCCCCGGCGGCCACACCCTGTCCCAGGAGATCGACCCGACCGGCTCGGCCCGGTCCCGGACCTACACCAGGAACTCCGACAGCGCGGTCGTCCTCAGCGACTCGATCGAGACATCCGTCCACAGCCAGCGGACGGCCCACTCGGGCTGGTCGAACCAGCAGTACCGGTACGACGCCGTCGGACGGCTGGCCGGGGTCGACGACACCGCGGCCACCGTCTGCACCCGTCGCTCCTACACCTTCGGGGAACGCAGCACCCGCACCGCCCTGACCACGGCCACCGCCGCCCCGGGCCTGGACTGCCCGACCTCCGCGGGCACCACCACCACCCACACCTACGACAGCGGTGACCGCCTCACCGGCACCGGCTACGTCCACGACGCCTTCGGCCGGACGACGACCGCCCCGGGCCACGGCACGCTCTCCTACTACGCGGGCGATCTCGTCCACCGCCAGACGGTGGGCTCCAGCCGCCAGACCTGGCAGCGCGACCCGGAGCTGCGCGTACGGTCCTGGACCACGGAGACCGGCTCCGGCAGCACCTGGACGCAGACCGCGTCCAAGCGCAACCACTACGACAGCGACTCCGACAGCCCCCGATGGGTCGTGGAGGACACCGCGACCGGCGCGATCACCCGCAACATCGTCTCCGCCGCCGGAGCCCTCACCGCGACCAGCACCAGGACCGGTGACGTGGTGCTCCAACTCACCAACCTGCACGGGGACGTCGCCCTGCGACTCCCGCTGAACAGCGCCGAGGCGCCGACGGCGTTCGACCACGACGAGTACGGCGGTCCGCGCGACAGCCGCCCGGCCGCCCGCTACGCCTGGCTCGGCGGCAGACAGCGTTCCGCGGACACCCTGTCCGGACTCGTCCTCATGGGCGTCCGTCTCTACGACCCGAAGCTCGGCCGGTTCCTCCAGGCCGACCCCGTTCCCGGCGGGTCGGCGAACGCCTACGACTACGCCAACGCCGACCCGTGCAACAGCTCCGACACCACAGGGCTCGCACCCAAGTGCGGGAAGGTCCACAAGACCAACGGCTACAGCCTCCAGATCATCACCAGGCGCCGCGGCGGCGGTGTGACCCGGGACGGCCACCGCTACATCGGGTACTACGTGGAGACCCAGATCAAGGGCTTCGCGAACCGCTACCTGTCCAGGAACGCCGTCTACGCGGAGACCTGGGGCACCCGGCCCGGCAAGAGGAGGATGACCAAGCTCCAGGGCAAGGCCAGTTGGTACACGCCCTGGAAGAAGCAGTGGGAGGTCCACTACAACATCCAGGTCAAGCCCGGTACGAGGATCGTGACCCACGGCAACGGCGTGGTGATCGGTTGGAACGGCTTCGTGACCGCGGTCTCGTCCATCTGCAACGCCAGCTCCTAGCCGGTCCACAGCCGCGTACGGTGATGCCCGTACGGTGATCACATCGGTGCGTACGCGGCGCACTCCCGGGGTGGCCCACCGAAGCCTCGGTGGGCCACCCCGGCTCGTCAGGAATCCCGCGAGGACACCGCCTCCGTGCCCGAAGGACCCACACATGCCCAAGAACCTGGCAGAGCTCGCCCACGCCGCCCTGACGGCCGAAGCCGAGCGGGACACCGCCGTGACCCAGGCCGCCGCGGTCCGGCCCGGCATCGGGGCCGGACCCGTCGTCGCCGACATCTGTGTACGCGGCGGCCTCGGTTTCGTGCTGCTCCTGCACCGGCGCCGTGACGGCCAGGCCGCCGAGGAGCTCTATTTCTCGACACGGCGGGACGACGGGTCCTGGACGGCGGCCGACCACCTGTCCGGAGGTGTCCTCGGGATCGACCCGACCGACGGCCGGGATGTCGCGGGCGTACTGCGCGGCAGACCGCTGGCGCCGTTCGGGGAGTCGGAGACCGAGCTGTTCACCGGACGGCCCCAGGCCGACGAAGGGTGCGAGCGACTGTGCTTCCACGAGGTACTCGTGGGCCAGGAGGTCGGGCTTCTGGACGTGGAACGCGCGTCCTCGGGACCCGACGCCGAGCCGTCCCGGTTCCGCAAGACGCCCACCTGCGGAGTCGCCCTGTTCGCCCTCCTTCCGGGGGAGCGGCTCATCGTCCGTCCGATCGTGGACAACGGCGGTGCACCCGGGGCTCCGGGGCAGGCGTACGAGCTGACCTGCTCCGACGACGGACCCGGAGCCGGCCCTGAGCTCCGGCCTGCGGACCTGGGCTGACCGGTGTTCCACACCTCGGCGGCCCGGCCCTCCGCCGGAACGCCAGTACGAACACGCCGATCTCTGGGGACGTGGGGGGCAGGGGATGTGACGGCTCTGTCCGGCTGCCGGCCTTCGCCGGAGCGCGTGGCCGCGGTGGGTGCGGGGCCGGGCTCGTGCGCTCCTGTGCCGCCCTGGCATGCGCGAGGGCGGCACAGGACCGGGCTCAGGCGCAGGAGGTGAAGACCGGGTTGGTGTTCGCGATGTAGTGGGTCGCGCCGCCGGCCGGGTCGTCCTTGAGGGGGACGGTGACGGTGTCCTCAGCGGTCCAGGGCAGTCCGCGCGCGTCGAAGGTCCAGGTCCCGGTCACCTTCGTGGCCAGCACGGACAGGGTCACCCAGCCGTACTGTCCGGCGGGGACGGGCACCGCGACCTGGTTGCCGACGGTCTCCGAGCCGCTCCAGACATGGGAGAACTGGTTTTCGAGGGTCGTGGTGACCTTCACCGCCAGGTTCGGGAGGTCGCCGGTGGTGAAGCCGGTCGACATCTTGGTCGAGACGGTGTTCTGCCAGCCGGTGGTCTTGTTCACCGCGAAGGTCTGCGTGATGGGTCCGCTGGTGTTGTTGAGCCACACCGACGACGCGCAGACGGTCGGCAGCGGAGCCGCGGCGGTTTCACTCCGCGCTGCCCAGGAGCAGGTGGAGGTGTCCTTCTGGCACTGCTTGGCGGCGTACTCCACCGCCAGTTTCCGTGCTTCGGGGACGGTGGACCACCGCTGGTTGGCCCGGCCGTGGCAGCTTGACTGTCCCGTCCACGCGTCGTCGTACTGGGCGTCGGCGGTGAGGTCGAGACACGCGTTGTTGTCCTCGTTGCGGATCATGAACGCGTTGGCGGTCCCCCGTACCGGCTGGAAGTACCACTGCTGGGTCTTCTGGCCCCGGCAGGTCTGCTGGCGCAGGGCGGGCCACGCGATGTCGACGCACTTGCCTGTCGTGTTGTTCACGATGGCGAAGGACGAGTCGGACGGATCGACGTTCAGACGCCAGGACTGGTGGTGGCCGGGTGCCGTGTTGGTGACGAGGAAAGCCCCGTCACCGAGTGAGCCGTTCTGCACGTCGAGCAGGCGGCCATTGCTGAGCGAGGTGAAGTCCAGGCACTGGAGCGGGGGTCCGCAGTTCTCCGTGGTGCGGTCCCCGGCCGTTTCCGCGTGGGCCTCGGCCGTCCGGAACGGGGATGCCACGATGCCCAGGACCATCAAACAGGTCACCAGCGCGGCGGCGAGCACACGCCGGCCGGGAGACGAGCGCCTCGGGACGAAAAGTAGCGACATGATGGGTCACTTCCTCTTTCATCTGTGTGTCGGTCTTGTTCGGTTCATATGGGTGGGTAGTACCAGGAGCACGCGTCCGGACGGGGATCAGTCGCGAGCGAACGCCGCCTCCGAGCGCGGAACGCGGTACGCGAGGGCCTGAGTTGCGCAGCCGTGACCACCGCTCGCCGTCGTCCCCCGCGGGGCCACGCCCGTCAGGACGGCTGTTCCTTCCGGCCGCGTGTCCGAGTGGACGAGTGCCCTCGGCGCGTCCCGGCGCGCGCTATCGCCGGCATGACGCCGCGAGGATCAGCAGCAGGAAGAGAATTCCCAGGACCGGAAGGCAGCCGAGACTGTTCGGATTCTTCCGGTTGATCTCCACGCTGCCGCCCGGGGGAATTCCGGGGTGCTGCCTGGCGTAGTGCTGGATCTGCTGGAACTCGCCCTGCGACTCACTGAGCCAGCCGGTCCTGTAACCGCATTCTCCGCACCAGTGCCGGTACGCCATATCAACTCCTCACACGTACCTGTGCCGGACGGTTCGGTCGATGCGCCTTCAACGCCGCCGGGTGCTCGGGCACTCGGACGGATCGGGCGCCGCCGTTTCCCCGTGCCGCGGTGCCGGTAAGTACGACCACGACCCGAGCGGGCGCAGCCCCCGGGGGCGGCTTGTGGCTGTGCACCTCCGATGCTGGCGTTCGTGCCGCTCGGATGGACAGGTCACCGCACCGGTCATCCATGACCGGTCGTCACGGTAGGCTCCCCGCAGGCTGTAGACGCAGGTGGAGAGGACGCACGTAGTGGCGGATCGACTCGGCACGCTCTTACGCCGGCTGCGCAAACAGTCGGGTCTGACACAGGAACAGCTGGCGGAGCGGTCGGGAGTGAGCGTCAGCACCATCCGCAGACTGGAGACCGGCAGATCCGCCGACCACCGCGTGGGAACGGTCAATCTGCTGGCGGACGCTCTGAAGGCCGGGCCGGAGGACCGTCGGCGGCTGGCGGCCGTCCTCGCGAAAGAGGAAACCGAACCAGCTCTCGAATCAATTTCCGAATCACCCTCGACTTCCAGCCCCTTACCGTCTCGGTTGTCGAGCCAATTCGCCGGTGCGGCCGGAGAATTGGCGGAGGAGATCAGAAGCCGCTGGCAACTCGAAGAAGAGCGGCGCCGGGTCCACGATCCCTATCCGCTCCCGGTGCGATGGCATCAGGCACCGACCGATCTGATGGACCATCCCGAGAACATTCAGCGCCTTCCACCGGGGACCGCGCCGAGCCCCATGGATCTGGACAGCGATCTGCCGCACGTCGCCGAGGTCTACGGACGCGTCCCGTCCGGCCGGATGGTCTTCCTCGGCCGGGCCGGTTCGGGCAAGTCGATCCTGACGATCAGGTTCGTCCTCGACCTCCTGGCCGACCCCGCCCCCCTCAAGCGGGTGCCCGTGATCTTCAGCCTCGGCTCCTGGGACCCGACGGCCACCGTGCTGCACGACTGGCTGACCGACCGGCTGCTGCGCGACCACCCCCACCTGGTCCAGCGGGTCCCGAGCGGAGCGACACTGGCCGCCGCGCTCCTCGACGCCGGCCTCATCCTGCCCGTACTGGACGGATTCGACGAGATCGCGGAAGCCCTGCGGCCCACCGTACTCGCGGCGCTCAACACCACCTCGCTGCCGCTCGTGCTGACCAGCCGCCGCCGGGAGTACGCCGAAGCGGTCCGGGCGGCAGGCACCCCCCTGACCTGGGCCGCCGGTGTCGAACTCGCCGACCTCACCCCCGGCGACCTCACCGACTACCTGCCCCGCACCTCCCGGCCCGTCACCGCCCGGGGGAGCAGCCGGGACCGGAACGCCAACGTATGGGACCTTGTCCTGGAGACGCTGCGCACCCAGGACACCGTGGCGAGCAGGAACCTCACCAGAGTCCTGAACACCCCCCTGATGGTCGTCCTCGCGCGGACGATCTACAGCGAGACATCCGGCACAAGTCCGAAAGAACTGCTGAACACCACCCGCTTCCCCACCGAACACGCCCTTGAGGAACACCTGCTGGCATCCTTCGTGCCGACGGTCTACCGCCGCACCCCCGTACGGGCCGTCAGCGGCGGCCGTGGCCGACGGGACGATCACGACCCTGACCGGGTCCAGTACTGGCTCGGCTACCTGGCCCATCACATGGCCCGGCTGGAGGACCTCGATCAGCGGGACCTCGCCTGGTGGCGGATCGGCGACGCGCTGCGGCGCTCGACCCGCATCATCGCCGTCGTGCTGACCTGCACGCTGTCCGTCACGGTGCCCCTCTGGCTCATCGCCGTGATCGCCCTCGGACTCGGGTCGGGCGACAGCGCGGCGGGAATCGGCACGGTCATCCTGGAAGGGGCACTGTTCGGACCGGCCGCCGGCCTCGCCTTCGGGTCCGTGTACTGGCTCATGTCGAGATTCGGCACAACGGCCTTCACCCCGGCCCACGTACGACTGCGACTGCCCGGTGTCCGCCGCACCCGCGCCCGCGTCGGCGGCCGACCGATGCGCACCTTCACCTCCCGGTTCGGACCCGTGCTGCTGGGCGGATCCGTGATGGGCGCCGGATTCGCGCTCGCCGTCGCACTGGAACACGCACTGGTCAAAGGGACCCCGCTCACCAGCGGTACGGTGATCGAAGGCACGCTCGTCAACATGCTGGCCTTCGGGCTGATCTTCGGCTCGGCCACCGCACTCGTCTTCGGACTCATCGCCGCGCTTGAGACGCCCCTGGACATCGCCACCGCGGCCACACCGGCCGGTCTGCTCGCCGTCAACCGCCAGGCGGTGGGCCGACAGGTCCTTGTACTCGTACCGGCGCTCACTCTCACGATCGCGCTCGGCGGGCACGTCGTCACCGGTCTGCTGCGGAACATTCTCGGACCGCTGAACTGGACCCCGTCCGCCGGGCTCTTCATCGGAGCCGTGGGCGGACTCGGCGGCGCGTTCTCCTACGCCCTCGCGTTCACCGCCTGGGGCCAGTGGATCGTCCTCACCCGCGTCTGGCTACCGCTGACCGGCGAACTCCCCTGGAACACCGCCGCCTTCCTCGACGACGCCTACCGGCGAGGAGTCCTGCGCCAGACCGGCGCCGTCTACCAGTTCCGCCACAGCCGACTCCAGCACCACCTCGCCGACTCGTTCCGCCGGCACCACCGCGGCTACACACCCGCCAAGTTCACCGCACCGCCGCCCACGTACCCCGGCGGGGCAGCACACCGCGCCGATGCCGCACGGAAGCGGGAGGACTGAGCCGTCACACAGACCGACACCCCGTGATCCGGTCGGCCGCCGGACCGGCGGCAGACCGGTGGGGGTACGGGCGGACGGCAGGCCGACGGGACGGCGGTCACCGGGCGCGCTCCTCGCGGATCGGAACCGCCGATCCCACATGTGGTCCTGAGGCACCGACTACAGATCCGCGAGCCAGGGATGTCCCGGGTGTACGCGGACGAGCAGCCCGGCCAGGGTCTCGCGCTGGGCCCGGGTCATGTGCGGGACGGTCACGTCGAAGTCCCTCCGGTCCTTGCGGCGGGTGTGCTTGGCCTTGAACAGCAGCACCAGTTCGGGTGCCAGATACGGGATGCCGTCCTGGGTGCGATGGACGATGTCGCTGTAGGGAAGCCGGATTCCCTCGTCGCGTCGGCAGATCCAGGTGTCACGGTCGTGCGGTTCGCGGAACACGTCGAGCAGGTAGTCCCCGGTGGCCGGATCGCGGAGCCATGTCTGATGTACGGCGGCCAGCACCTCCGGTGTGGCGTCCTCCCAGATCCGGCCGCTGCCCGCCGCGTCGAAGACATGACCGGGAAAGCGGTGGCGGATCTCGGGAAAGCTCGCGGCCGGAATAGCGATCTCGATGTCTCCATGGGAGCGCGTCTGTCTGCCGAGGAACAAGTCCAGCGCCCAGCCCGCGGCCACGTACCAGGGCGAGCCGATCCCGGCCAGCCGCCGCGCGACCTCACTCGGGGTCCAGCAGGACGCCCACCTGCCCTGGAGGGCTTCGATCTCGTCGGGTGACAGCTCGACGCCACCGCTCGGCAGTTGCTCGCTCACCGTTGCGAACCTATCAGCGGACCCGACGGTCCCTGGCCGCGGCCGAGCTGGACCCCAGCTGGCTGTATTTTGCTGACATCGGGCTGGTCAACAGCGCCTTGCCCCGGACAGTGGCGAGGTACTGGCATGCGATACATCCTTCTCACCCCCTTGCTGATGGCGGCCCTGACCGGATGCTCGTTCCTCGGTCAGGAAACCTTGTGCACCCAGGCCGACGCGGACTCGCAGGTCTCCGCCATGTGGCGGCCCGCCGACTTCGGCGGCCGTGACGCGGCGCGGATCCGGCTGTGCGTGGACGGCGCCTGCAAGGAGCGGACATCGGGCGGTGCCGACGACCCGTTCGCCACCATCTCGGTCCGGCTCCCCGACGGCATCGGTGCGTCCACCGTGCCGGTACGGCTCACCGTCACGTCAGCCAGGAGCGGTGACACGATCGTCAAGGACAGCGTCCGGGCCAGGCTGACAGAGCAGCACCCCAACGGCGCGTCCTGCTCGCCCAGTGCCTGGACGGCGACGTTCCGTGCCCACCCGGAGAAGGGCCTCACCTCGCCCAGGGGCATGAAGCTCCAGGGCTGAGCCCCCGGCACAGGCGCCCGCCCCTCCGGCATCTCCACCGCGGAGGCGGGCGCATCGCTCTCCGGAGTACCGACCACACTCCCCTTACCTGGTGCGACAGGATGGTGCGGGTCGCGCCGGTACCTCGTTCGCGTGGGAACGCCGACGTTCGGAAGGCCAGACGGCCGCCCTGGGAACAGGGGGTCCGGCCGGCACGGTTGTACCGACCGGGGGACCGGTGCCGCACGGGCGGGAACACGGAGGCCAGAGGGGTTGTCCGCCTCACCGGGGTCCGGGCCCCAGGATCGCGGTACGCCCGTCGCGCGGTCGGACCAAGACGTTTATTTCGCAGGAGGACTTTTCATGACGACTGACCGACCTTTGACGCTGATGGCAGTGCACGCCCATCCCGACGACGAGGCCACCGGAACCGGAGGGGTCCTCGCGCGGTACGCGGCGGAAGGCATCCGCACGGTTCTCGTGACATGTACCGACGGCGGTTGCGGTGACGGACCGGGGGGTGTCAAGCCGGGCGATCCCGGGCACGATCCGGCGGCGGTCGCCTTGATGCGCCGTGAAGAACTTGAGGCGAGCTGTGAGGTGCTGAAGGTCAGCGATCTGGAGATGCTGGACTACGCCGACTCCGGGATGATGGGCTGGCCGACCAACGACGCCCCGGGATCCTTCTGGCGGACCCCCGTGGAGGAAGGCGCGGCCCGGCTCGCGGAACTCATGCGGCACTACCGGCCTGACGTGGTCGTCACCTACGACGAGAACGGCTTCTACGGCCACCCCGATCACATCCAGGCCCACCGCATCACGATGGCGGCGCTGAAGATGACCGAGCAGGCGCCGAAGGTGTACTGGACCACGATGCCCCGCTCGGGGATGCGGCGGTTCGGGGAGCTCATGCGCGAGTTCCATCCGGACATGCCGGAGCCGGATCCCGCCGAGGCCGCCGCGATGGCCGAGATCGGGCTGCCCGACGATGAGATCACCACGTGGGTGGACACCACCGCGTTCAGCGGCCAGAAGTTCGACGCGCTGGCCGCGCACGCCAGTCAGGGCGAGAACATCTTCTTCCTCAAGATGGGCAAGGAGAGGTTCGGCGAGTTGATGGGCATGGAGACCTTCGTACGCGTCCAGGACGCCACCGGCACGGCCGTACCCGAGAACGATCTCTTCGCCGGACTGCGCTGACCCACCTGTCCGGAGCGGAGCCCGGGGAAGCTCATCGGCCGCACGGCGCGATCGAGCGCTTCGCCGTCCCCGCCCGCGCGGGGGTAGCTCCTCGGCTCCGCCCACCGGTGGGGGAATCGCGGCGTCAGCCCTGGTCGCGCGGGTGGGGCCGACGCCGGCCTCGCCCGCGCGGGCGGATCGCCGATGCCCCCACGTATATCCGTGTCGACCTACCCAACCGTCGGCGGAGCCGGACCGCACGTCATGGTGGGCGACGCCGACGTCCCGGCCCTGAGCAGTGGGCTGAGCAGCTTCTGACTGTCCGGCGCGGCGATCAGCCGGATGATGCCCGAGCGTGGCAATGGCCGTCCCGGCGGCCGTCGGCGGCACCCTCGCCCGGTTCGACGACATCCTCGCTGCGGCCGCGCGCGCACTCGCCGGGCATGTGACGGCCGTGGGTTTCGACGCGGACAACGGCCGCTTGGATGTCGCGCCCGACGCGCCCGTGTACGGCACGAAGCCGCGCTGGAGCCCGCCGAGGCTGATCGCCTCCGCCCCACCCTGAGCCTTTACCCACATCCTTACTTAGGTTAGCCTCACTTAATCCAGACAGTCTGTCTGTGAAGGAGGCGGCATGGCCCTGACCGATACCCCGGCGGCACCCCGACAGGAGACCGGCGACCCGCCCGCTCCCGCCGGACGGATCACGCCGGAGAACGGCGTGGAACGGGCCCGTGCCGTCCTGAAGGGACTGCTCGCCCCCGTCCGCGTCCGCATCCGGATCGGCATGGCGCTCCAGATGATCGGTGCCGCCGCCGCGGTCGTCCCCTTCATCGCCCTCGCCGAACTCGCCCGCACCCTGCTCGCGGCAGGCCCGACGGACGAGGACTCGGTGCGCCGGGCCGTGATGATCGCCCTGATCGGACTGTCCGCGCGCGGCCTCTTCGGCGCGGCGGCCCTGGCCGTCACCCACTTCGCCGATGTCGGACTCCAGGCGTCACTGCGGCGCCGGATCGTGGCCCGGCTGGGCCGGGCCCCGCTCGGCTGGTTCGACACCAACTCCTCCGCCTCGGTGCGGAAGGCGGCCCAGAACGACGTCCACGATCTGCACCATCTCGTCGCGCACAGCGCGGTCGAGACGGTCGGCGCGATCACCGTCCCGGTCGCCGGTTTCGGCTATCTGCTCTGGCTGGACTGGCGGCTCGCGCTGCTCGCCGTCGCCACGATCCCCGTCTACGCCGGCGCGTACGGCTGGATGATGCGGGACTTCGGCCCGCAAATGGCCGCGATGGACGCCGGGATCGCGGCGGTCAACCGCAGCATCGTGGAGTTCGTCCAGGGCATCGCGGTGGTCAAGACCTTCGGCCGCACCGGCCGGGCCCATACGAGCTACCGGGAGGCGGCGACCGGCTTCGGCCGGAACTACAGCGACTGGGTGCGGCCGATGCTCAAGCTGGAGGCACTGGCCTCGATGGCGATCTCGCCGCCGGTGGTCCTGCTCATCAATCTCGGCGGCGGCGTCTGGTTCGTCTCGCACGGCTGGGTGGCACCGGTCGATGTGCTGACCGCCTCGCTGGTCGCGATGATCCTCCCCTCCTTCCTGGTCACCCTCGGCTTCGGCGCGCAGGCCCGGCGGGAGGCGGAAGCGGCGGCGCTGCGCATCGACTCCGTGCTCACCCTCCCCGTACTGCCCGAACCCGAACACCCGCGTGTCCCCGAGGGGCACGAGGTCGCGCTGGAGGACGTCTCCTTCAGCTATGACGGCGAACGGCGGATCCTGGACGGGGTGAGCCTGCGGCTGGCCCCCGGCACCCTGACCGCGCTGGTCGGCCCGTCCGGCGCCGGGAAATCCACCCTCGCCTCCCTCGTCACCCGCTTCCACGACGTGACGGCCGGCCGGGTCACCGTGGGCGGGGTGGACGTCCGCGAGCTGAGCACCGCCGAGCTCTACCGCAATGTCGGCTTCGTGCTCCAGGACGTCCAGCTGGTCCGCGGCACGCTCCGCGACAACATCCGGCTCGGCAGACCGGAGGCCGGTGACGACGAGGTCCGGGCGGCGGCCGAGGCGGCCCGGGTCCATGAGCGGATACTGGCGCTCCCGGACGGCTACGACACGGTGGTCGGCGAGGGGCTCGCCCTCTCCGGCGGCGAGGCACAGCGGATCTCCATCGCCCGCGCGCTCCTCGCGGACACCCCCGTACTCGTCCTCGACGAGGCCACCGCCTTCGCCGACCCCGGGCCGGAGGCCGAGATCCAGGACGCGATAGCGCCCCTGGTCGCGGGCCGGACCGTACTGGTCATCGCCCACCGGCTCTCCACCATCGTCACCGCCGACACCATCGCCGTACTCGATCACGGGCGGCTGGTGGAGAGCGGGACCCATGACGCACTGCTGGCCGCCGACGGCCGCTACGCCCGGCTGTGGGCGACCCATGAGAGGACCAGCGCATGATCCGCGACCTCGCGGCCACCCTCGGCCCGGACCACCGCCGGGACCTCGGCCGCTATCTGGGCACCCTCACCCTCAACGGCGTCGCGCAGGGCGCGGCGGTCGCCTTCCTCGTGCCCGTGGTGGGACGGCTGCTGGCGGGCGACACCGACGGCGCCGCCGCCTGGCTCCCCTGGATGGCGGGAGCGGTGGCGCTCTCGCTCGTCACCCACTACGCCCAGGCCATGCTGGGATTCCGGCTCGCCCTGGTCATCCTGACCACGCTCCACCACCGGCTCGGCGACCATGCGGTGACCCTGCCGCTGGGCTGGTTCGACAGCACCACGGTGGGACGGCTGAGCCGCATCGGCACCAAGTCGGTGCTGTCGATCGCGGGCAGCTGCGCCCATCTGCTCCAGCCGCTGGTCACCGGAGTCCTCGCCCCGGCCACCGTGGTCGTGGTGATGTTCTGGCACGAGTGGCGGCTCGGACTCGCCGTGCTGGTCTGCTCGCCACTGATCCTGCTGGCCGCGCGGCTGTCGATACGGCTGCTCGGGCGGGCCGACGAGGAGAACGACCGGGCCGGGGTGGAGGCCGCCAACCGGGTCCTCGAATTCGCCCGCAACCAGGCCGTGCTGCGTGCCTTCGGGCGCACCACCGGCAACTACCGGCCGTTGGAGGACGCCCTGGAGGAGCAGCGGACCGCCTCCCGCAGGCAGGTGCTGCTCTCGATGCCCGGCATGCTGCTGAGCGGTTTCGCCGTACAGTTCTGCTTCTCCGCGCTGATCGCGGTAGGCGCCCTGCTCGCGCTCCGGGACAGCGTCGACCCGGTCGAACTCGTCACACTGCTCGCCCTGGTGGCCCGCTTCACCGGACCGCTGGCGGAGGTGGGCGAGCTCGCCGGGGTGCTGCGGATGGCCGGCAACGACCTGCGCCGGGTACGCGCGGTGCTGGACGAACGGTCGCTGCCCGCCCCCGAGCACTCCGCCCCGGTGCGCGCCCCGGGCGAGATCGAGCTGACCGGGGTGCGATTCGGGTACGGGGACGGCCCGGCCGTGCTCGACGGAGTCGGCTTCACCGTGCCGCCGCGCACCATGACCGCCCTGGTCGGGGCCTCCGGCTCCGGCAAGACCACCCTGACCCGGCTGATCGCCCGCTTCTTCGACGTCCGCGAGGGCACCGTACGGGTCGGCGGGGTGGACGTCCGGGAACAGCGCACCGAGGATCTGATGGCCCAGCTGGCCCTGGTCTTCCAGGATGTGTATCTCTTCGACGACACGCTGATCGGCAACATCCGGATCGGCCGTCCGGACGCCGACGACGACGAGATCCGCCGCGCGGCCTCGCTCGCCGGGGTGGACGAGATCGTCGCCCGGCTCCCGGACGGCTGGGAGGCCCGGGTCGGCGAGGGCGGCAGTGCGCTCTCGGGCGGCGAGCGCCAGCGGGTGTCGGTCGCCCGCGCCCTGCTCAAGAACGCGCCCGTGGTGCTGCTCGACGAGGCCACCGCCGCACTCGACCCGGAGAACGAGGCGGCGGTGCGGCGCTCCATGGAGGAACTGCGCAGAAACAGCACCCTGCTGGTCATCGCCCATAGGCTGAGCACCGTGACAACAGCGGACCAGATCGTGGTGCTCCACGAAGGACGGGTGGCGGAACGCGGCACCCATACCGAGCTCCTCGCCCTCGACGGGCATTACGCACGGTTCTGGCACGAGCGGAGCCGGGCGGCCGGGTGGCGGATCACCGCGGCGGGCTCATGACCGACGGCACTCCCGGCCGGACCCCCCGCGGGGTCCGGCCGGGCCGCCGCCCCGGCCCGTCGCGGTCGCTCACCACCCGGGCCGTCGCCGAGGCCGCGCTCGCCGAGGGGCTGGCGACGTTCAGCATGCCCAGCGTCGCGGCCCGGCTCGGCGTCAGCCACTCCACGCTCTACCGCTATGTGCAGGACCGCGACGATCTGCTGCGCACCGCGATCGGGGTGGCCGTGGACCGGGTCGAGTGGCCGTCCGAGGAGCTGCCCTGGCGCGAGCTGCTGGGGCGGCTCGCCGACCGGCTCTGGGAGCTCTGCGACACCCATCCGGGTATCGCCCAGGCCGTGCTCACCACCCCGGGCACCCCGCCGGCCATCATCGAGCGACTGGTCCGCTACGGCCGTTCGCTGGTGGCGGCCGGGCTCAGTGACCGTGACGCGGTGGTGTCGGTGGACTTCGTCGCCGAACTGACCCTCACCTCCTGGATCGCGATGCGCCATCTCGACGGGGAGACGGCGGCCGGTGGCGGCCGGACCGTACGGGAGGAGTACCGCAGCAGCTGGTCGGTCGACACCCCGTTCCTGGAGGTGTTCACCGCCGAGGACACCTGGCACGGGCGCGGCTGGTTCACCGACAAGCTCGGCATCTATCTCGACGGACTGGCCCACCGGATCGACTCGCGGACCGGCACCGGCGGCCCGCACGACTGAGCCCGCGGCCCGCCTGCCGGACGGTTCCCGGAACCTGCCGCTCCTGTGCCGGACGGATCCCGCGTGCGAACCGCGCTCCGCCGTGGGCCGACCCGTCCAGCGGCGACGCCTCCCGGACCACGGGGCCCGGTGGCGATACGGAGTGTTCGCCCGCTGTGCTGTCCGCTACCGGATATCGAGGCAACGACCGGCGTAGTAGGTCGCGAGTTCGTGGTTGTCGAGGTAGTCGTCGAACCCGATGCGGTACGCGAGCGTCAGTTCGACCGGCGAGGGTTCGTCGTCGAACGGCCGGCTCGCGCGGATGGCGTCGAGGACCTGCGGCATCGCGTACTGGAACCGCAGGCCGCTGCGGACGTAGTGCGGCAGGCCGTCGATGCTGCGCACCTCGGCGTCCTCGGCACCCGCTCCGGCGTAGATCGGACGGGTCGTGTTGTCGTAGCGGAAGATCTCGTTCAGCAGCGGTCTGTGCCGCTCGGGCACCTTCGGCAGGATCGCCTCGTCCCACCACCGCTGGAAGATCGGCGCGAACCGCGGGTCGGCGTAGAGCTTGTGCAGCGACTCGACGACCAGGCCGGAGTCGGTGAACTCGCGGCCGTGGCCGAGTAACTCGGCGACGGCCGGATCGGCCGAGTCCTGGAACCAGTCCGACAGCATCAGCAGTGCGGCGCTCTGGGTGAGCCCGGCGAGCTCCCGCAGCGGCACCCAGATGTGCCGGAAGTACATGTTCTCGCTCATCATCCGGGCCCAGAACATGAACCGCTGCATCATCGTGTTCTCCGCGACCGTGACGGTGCGGTTGGCGAGAACGTACTCGAAGTCGTCGTTGTCGCCGCGCACGGTGACGAAGCCGTGCTCCTCGCGGTTCTCCGTGTAGTTCGTGTTGGGCAGCAGCAACAGGGGGTAGACGGCGATACGGGACACATGTTCGGACAGCCGGTCGTAGCCCGTCAGGAACGAGTCGACCGTCTCACCCGGCGCGCCCCAGATCAGCTCGGCATAGGCGTCGAGCCCCTCCGCCGCGAGCCATGCCGCCAGATCCTTCCACTGGTTCAGCCGCATATTGCTTCTGCCCATGTCACGCAACGCCGTGTCGTCCAGGGTCTGAAGCGCCACGGTGAACGAGCTCTGGAACCCCTCGGCCTTCATCCGGCGGATGATGTTGTGGAACGTCTTGGACTTGTTCTTCGCCCACGACGTCTCCAACGACCGCGGGAACCCGTATTTCTCGCGCGTTCTGACGAGGTCCTCGACGAACTCCGCGTCCGGCTGCCGCATGCCGAAGTTCGAGTCGCACAACACCACCGTCGGAATCTGGTGATAGCCGAAGAGGTCGAGTTCCGCGCGCAGCCGCTCACGGGAGAAGTCGCGCATCCGCTGGCCGACCGCGCCACCCCAGTAGCAGAACGAGCACTTGTACGGACAGCCGCGGTTGGTCTCCATCAGCGCGACGTCGTAGGGGAACCGGCCGTTGTGGTCGAGCAGCGGGATGGCCCCGGTGAGGAACGGCGACGGAATGATGTCCAGGTCGTCGATGCGCGGTGCCTCGGCTGTGGTGTGGATCGTGCCTTCCTCGTCGCGGTAGGAGATTCCCGGCACCTGCGCGAGGTCGTGCGGCGACTTCTCCTCAAGGACGGCGAGCAGCAGATCGCGGAAGGTGAACTCGCCCTCGCCGTTGGCGACGACGTCGACCTCGGGGAAGCGTCGGAAGACGCGTTCCGCTTGGTGGGCGACGTGCGTTCCGCCGAAGACGACCCAGCCGTCCGGGCGCACCGACTTGTAGGTCTCGGCGAGTGCGCCGAACTGGTTGAGGTTCCAGCCGAGGACCGAGAACGCCAGCACGTCCGGCACGACCCCGGAGAAGATCGTGCGCGCCATCGAGCCGAGCGATTCTCCACCGCGGAAGTTCTGTATTCCCACGTCGAACTCGGGTCCCACCACGGGATCGGCCTGTGCCGCGGCTGTGAGGTAGCCGGCGGCGAGCGGCATCGACTCCTTGGGCATGTCCCAGGCGCCCTGTTGCACGATCAGCGCGCACCCGCGCTTTTCCCGTGAACGTGGTCGTGGTCGTGGGAACGGAAGTGTGGACCGACTCACTGTTCTGCCCCTATGCCGCCAGGCCGCCAGGTTCCCGCGGGCGATTCACGCCGTGCATCGTGTGCGTTGTGGTTGTCCGACCGGCTCCGACGTTCCACCGCGGGGATCAGCGCGGCGCGCGCTCACCGTCGAGTCGTCCCTCGACGGCGGGCGGACGTGGAGTGCGATGAAGGTGACGAAGCGGTCCACCGCCGCGCCAGTGTGAGGACCGTGCGTCGATCCGGTGGCTCAACCGGTCGAGTTGTCCATGGCGCGGCGCAGGGAGGCCGGACGCAGGTCGGTCCAGTTCTCCTCGACGTAGGCCAGGCACGCCGCCCGGCCGTCCGGGCCGTGCACCACTTGCCACCCGGCGGGCACCGGAGCGAACTCCGGCCACAGCGAGTGCTGTTCCTCGTCGTTGCGCAGCACCCAGAACACCCCGTTCTCGTCGTCGAACGGGTTGGTCGTCTCAGCCATTTCGCCTCCCGGTCGCCGCACCCTACAACGCGCCGCCGGGTGGTCAACACTCCAGCCCTCTCAGCACGTTGACCCCCGACGAAAGGGGTCCGGGTGCCGGGCCATCCGCGTGGGGGAGGACCGTCCGGTTCACCGGTCTGCCCAGCCCGGGTAGGTCCGCGGCAGGCACCGGACGCCGCGGGCCGACCGGGAGTGAATGGTCGGACACTGCCTGGACGGGGATGCTCCGCGACGCGATCTGTTCCCCGGACCCCGGGGTTCCGGCGCACGCGACCGGAGCGGGGACGTCCGGCGGGCCGGGGCGTCGGAGATGATGCGGCCCGGCACGGCAACCCTCGTGCCGGTACCGGTGATCGCGGCTGTACCGGGCAGCCCGCGACGAGTGGTGCGCCGCCCGCGCGGCGGCCGGGATCGGCTCCCGGGAAGTCTGGGTGCACCGCCGCTGGAGGTGTGCGTGCGGCGCGGCGCGAAGGGACCGCAGGCCAAGGCGAACGCCGGTCGGAGCACCGGGATACCCGGTGGACCGGACGCCAACGCGAACGCCCGTCGGATCACCGGGACAACCGGGACGACCGGAAGGGCCGGAAGGGCCGGGACGGCTGGGGCGGACAACCCGTACGAGCCGGCCGAGGCACCCGGCTGCTGCTGCGTACGGCCGCCACGGCCTCGGTGAGTGCGCGGCGGGCCTGCTCGGTCTCCTTCGCGGGGTTGCCCCGGCCCGCCCGAGCGGGCGGGCCGGGGCGGTTGGGTCAGATGCGGTAGCCGAGGCTGCGCAGCTGCTGACGGATCGCCTCGTCGTCGGCCGTGGCGGTGCCGCTGATCGCGGCGCCCGAGTCGGTCCGCACGAGGGCGACTTGCTCCTCACGAAGGTTCTCGTTCACTGGTTCTCCTTCCCCTGCTTCGGTGTTCATCCTGTCCGGTCGGACAAGCTCGGTGCCGCCCTTAGGGTGGCGGCATGGATGGTGACATGGACGACCTGGCCTACGACGCGACCGGTACGCCGGCGGTTCGGCTGCGCCAGTGGGAGCGGTGCTGGCCACCGGACGACCCGCATGCCAACTTCAAGGCCGAGGTGGTCGACTACGGGCTCCTCGATCCGCTGGAGACCGTGCGCGGCATGTCCCGGAACCTGGACATCCCGGTCGGTGCGATCGTCCGGTACGTGCTGGCCAAGTGGGCCACCGGCGGCAGCGGCGGCCTGCTCGAACTCGGGCCGGTGATGGTGCCGCGCATGTGGGAGCCGATCGCGGCCGCGGAGGAGGCCGATTCCGACGAGCAGCGGCTCGCGGCGTACCACCAGCTCCGGCAGATGATCTCCTGGCTGAAGGTGCCGCTGGACGACCCCACGGTGTACCCGCCCCAGTGATCGGCCACGTGCCCGGCTCTCAGTGCTCACGGCGCACCACCCCGGTCACACAGCCGATCCCGCCGGCCGCCCGCAGATACTCGCCGATGTCGATCTCGTCGACGGCCACACCCGCCCGCTCCAGCGTCCGCCGGATTCCCGGGCAGCCCGCGGGCATCAGCACCCGCCCCGGCGCGAGCACCAGCAGGTTCATCCCGCGCCGCACCAGCAGTTCCTCGTCCGGCGGCAGCGCGATCACCCGGTAGCCGTACTCGGCGAGCAGCGCCGTCAACTCCGGTGGGCTCGCCGCCCGGTGGACGACGGCGGTGGACGGGTCGAGGAACACCACCGTCCCCAGCAGGTGCTGTACGCCCGGTGCCAGCGGTACCGTCACCACCCGCGCCCCCAGTCCCGCGACCGCCGAGGCGACCTCGGCCGCGCCGGCCGCGTTCGTGCGGAACCCGGTACCGACGAGCACCGTCGACGGGTCGATCCACAGCGCGTCGGCGCCCTCGAACACGGCTGTGCCGGACACCGTGCGCAGGATCGGGAACCCGGCCTCGGCCAGCGCGAGCGCGGCATGCCGTTCCTCGCCGGCCCGCTGCGCCGACGCCATCCGCGCCAGCACCGCCCCGGCCGGGGTCATCCAGAACAGGTCCCGCGCGAACACCACGTTCGGCGTCGCCGCGGGGGACGTCAGGTGTACCTCGACGCCGTGCTCCCGCAGGCGGTCCGCCAGCGCGTCGTACTGCGCCCGCATCGCCGGGAGGTCCACCGGCCCGAGCATGAGCGAGGCCCCGGGCCGTCGCACCTCGGCGAGGCTGTCCGGCGGGCGGACCAGCAGCACCGACCGCAGCGCGGCCGTCTCCGACCGGTACCCGCACGGCGCCCACACCTCCCCGGCCGCGACCTCGTCCATGTGCGACGCCGTCCGGGGGACCCATCCCTGGCCGCCGTGGGTGCTCAGCTCAGATCCAGTGGTCGTCACGGGCATAGCCAAGCCTTTCCGCCATCGCGAGTACGTCGGGACCGAGCGCGGACCGGATCTCCTCCTCCCGCGCCCGCCACCGGCCGGGGCGTGGTGCGGCGGTGGCCACAGTGGCGGCGATGCCGTCGGTCGCGGCCCGTTTCAGCGGCCCGTCGAACGGGATCCCCAGCCAGTCCGCGATCCGTTCGACGGCGTCCGTGCGGGCGTGCGGACCACTGATCATGTCCTCGAACCGCACCGTGTGATCCGCCCCGTGCGCGAGCACCGCGCGGTGGCTCGACAGCCATTGGTGGGCGCAGACCCGGGGCAGGGGGGCGGCGGTGTACTCGGGCCAGCTCGGTGGCAGGTCGAACTTCCACCAGTGCCGGTCGGCCGGCCGCACGTCTGCGTATCCGGTGATGCGCAGCGGCTCGTCCAGCCGGTACGCGTGGAATCCGTGGTGCAGCCACCCGTCGACCAGGCCGTTGACCGACGCGGCCGGGTTCCTGGTCAGGTGCAGCACCCGCAGGCGGGCGTTGGGGAACGCCGCCCGCAGGAAGCCGAGCCGGTAGGCGTTGCCGGGCGTCTTGATCACCAGTGGCTTCGTGGCGACCTCGTGTTCGTCCGCGGGCCGCCACGGGCGGGGGAGGACGAAGGGCGGCTCTTCGAGCAGCACATCACCGGGCGGCCCGGCCGGCCGTGGTCCCGGTGACCGCCCGGGAAGGTCGTAGTACCAGGGGTTCACGCCGGCCATGTCGATCAGCGCCCGCGCGAACCGGGGGAGATCCCGGTCCAGTACCCCCTCGGCGGTCCGCACCAGGTCGACGGGATCGAGGTCCAGCCCCGGCCACTGCATGACCAGGCGCCACGCCGCGTCCACCGCCAGGTTCTCCACGCCGGTGCCGGGAGAACCCGCGTCCAGTGCCAGTTCCGCCTCGAACAACGCCCGGGACCGGGGCGGGAGCCCGTGCCAGTGCGCCGCGTCCAGCACGTCGGATCCGGTGCCGTTGTGCGGGTGGTCGAGGCCGACCAGCCGCAGCAGCGGATTCAGTTCGGCGCGCAGGTGCAGCAGGTGCGGCGAGGACCGGAGCAGTTCGGCGAGCATGCTCGACCCGCCCCGCGAACTCGACGCGACGACGACGAGATCGCGCACCTTCGCGCGGAAGTGCGGCACCGGCGTGCCCCGCAGCGGCCGCAGCGCCTCCAGCCCGCGCACGACCTCGGCGACCGGGCGAACCACGGTGCGGCTAGGCATGGTCGGGTTTCCGCACCGAGTACACACACCACCGCCACCGGTCACGCACCGAGCCGTCCGGCAGTACCTCGAACGGGTGTACGGCGCGCACCTCGCGCGGCGCGTCGTAGTAGAGGCGGTAGATCTCCTGCCGGCTCGCCGGTGTCGTCTCGTGGGTGTCGATCCACCGGTCGATCGACTCCCACAGGAAGTACTCCTCCATCCGCACGTCGGTGAACCCGCCGCCGGTGAGCAACCCCCGGAAGTCCTCCTCGCGGAACATCTGGTACAGCAGTGGCTGCTTCTTCTTGAACACGCGGAACATCCAGAACGCGTCCACGTCCGAGTACGGCACGATCTGCCCGACGATGAACTGCCCGCCCGGCCGCAGCACACGGAAGATCTCCGACACCGGGCGCTCCGGCTGGGGCAGCAGATGCAGTACCTCCCGGGTGACCACGAGGTCGAAACTGGCGTCAGGGAAGGGCAGGTCGTAGACGGTGCCCTGGTGCACGACGTCCAGCCGGGTGGCGGCGAGCGCGGCCATCTCCGGGGTGAGGTCCAGCCCGACCATCTCGCCGACCCGGCCGCGGAACGCGCCGCCGACGACGCCGCTGCCGCAGCACACGTCCAGCATCCGGGCGTCCTGCGGAACCGCGCACAGCTCCGCGTGCTTGCCGAGCAGGTCGTCGTCGGTGAGCCAGGCGCACGAGTCGTGCCAGTCCTTCGAACGGATCCCGAACTGCCGCTGGTAGACCGCGTAGTCGACCTCGACGGCCTTGGTCCGGGAGCGGGCCGTCCGCCCGGCCAGCCGCGCGGCGAGCCGCGCCCGGCTCGCGTCGACGGCCCGTTCGGCGATGCGGCGGGCCAGCTCCGGGTCGGCCGCCAGCGCGCGCCGCGCCTGCTCGGTGACGACGTCGAACACGCGGGCGCCCGCGTCGTCGTTGCGCAGGGTGCGTTTGGTCTGGCCGTCGAACCGCGCGTCCGGGATCCGGATCGCGATCACCGCGGTCAGCCCCTCCAGGATGTCGACCACGGTCATCTTGTCCGCGGCCGGGCCGAGGTGCTCGGCCACCACCCCGGCCAGCGCGCCGCGCAGCGCGTCCACGTGCGACCCGCCCAGGTCGGTGCGGATGGTGTTGACGTAGCTGAAGATCTGCTCCGCGTACCCCTCGGTCCACTGGACGGCGGCGTCGATCACGCACCCGTCCCCGGCCCAGGTGATGGTCGTCGGCTCGGCGTGCACCTTCTCGGCGTCGCGGGCGCGGTACGCGAGCAGGCCCCGCACCCCGGTCATCTCGCACAGCGACTCGTGCCGCCCGGTGCGGTGGTCGATGAGATCGACCCGCAGGCCCGGGTGCAGATACGCGATGTCGAGCAGCCGGGCGTGCAGCAGCTCCGCGTCGAGCTCGCACGAGGAGAAGATCTCCGGGTCCGGGCGGAACCACACCCGGGTGCCGCGGCGGTCGCTGTCGCCGACCCGCTTGAGCGGGGTCTCGATGGAGCCTCGGGCGAACGACTCGCTGTGGTGCGCGCCGTCGCGCCATACATCCAGCCGCAACCACTGCGACAACGCGTTCACGCAGGCCAGGCCGACGCCGTGCAGCCCGGCCGAGGTCGCGTACGAGGAGTGGTCGAACTTGCCCCCCGAGTGCAGCGTGGTGAGCACGAGCTCGCACGCCGGGATCCCGGCCTCCGGGTGCGGGTCGGTGGGGATGCCCCGGCCGTCGTCGGTGACCGAGCAGGAGCCGTCGTCGTGCAGCTCCACCGAGATCGCGCCGCAGTGCCCGGCGGCGGCCTCGTCCACGGCGTTGTCGACCAGTTCGAGCACCAGGTGGTGGGCGCCGTCCGAGCCGGTCGACCCGACGTACATCGACGGGTTGCGGCGCACCGCCTCCAGCCCGGAGTAGACGGTGATCGCCTCGGCGTTGTAGTCGGTGGTCATGGCGCTCCGTTCCCGGCGAACCGCGGCTCGGTCAGCCCGGTGAGGGCCTGCTCCAGCCGGTCCACGTGCGACTTCTTCAATGTGCACAGTGTCTCCAGCCAGCTCGCCAGATCGGCCACGCCCTCCGTGTGCGCCCGCGCCGCCAGGCCGGGGTAGCGTTCGGTGGCCTCCCCGAGGTCGCCGCTGATCGCCGCGGCGAGGTTGCGGCGGGTGTCGCCGATGGCGAGGCCGGTGCCCGGATCGCCGCCGCCCAGCAGGTCGCGCAGCACGTCCAGGTGCCCGTGGGCGGCGCAGGCCACACTCTCGGCGAGCTCGCCGAACACCCGGGCCGCCTCGGTGTGGCCCTCGATCCCGGCGACCTGTGCGAAGTAGGTGTACCGCGCCGCGGTGGCCGCCTCGGCGAGGAACGCGGCCCGCACGCCGTCGGCAAGGGACTGGTCCGGTTCCATGATCAGACCCTCGTTCCCGAGGCGACGACGAACAGCATGTGATCGGTGATCCGCCCGTCCGCCTCGGCCACCGCGTGCCGTGCGCGGAACGCGGGTGACGCCTTCCGGTAGCGGTCCCGGATGGCCTCCCGCGCGTCTTCGCCGATCGCGCCGTTGTCCGACCACACGTCCACGTCCTCCACCGACACGTACCGCTGCGAGCTCACCTGATCGCACCCGGCGCCGGTGAGCAGGGCCTCGACATCGCCGGGCCGGAAGAAGTGCCGCCGGGCCGGGTTGCGCAGCCGCAGGATCTCGAAGTACTCGTCGCGGTCGTCGTCCCCGTAGGCGCACAGGTGGGTCAGCACGACCCGCCCGCCCGGCCGGGTCACCCGCACCATCTCCCGCACCGCGTCCGGCAGGCTCATGAACTGGATCCCCTGACGGCACACCACGATGTCGAACGTGCCGTCCTCGAATGGCAGTTCCTCGGCCGGGGCGATGACCAGTTCGTCGAGCACGTCGCCCGTCTGCTCGGCCATCTCCGGCGTGATGTCCACGCCGACCAGCCGCCGTACCCGCCCGGCGAACAACCTTGACACCAGGCCGGTGCCGCACGCCACGTCCAGGACCGCGTCGCCCGGCCGGGGCGCGGCCGTGGACAGCATCAGCTCGCCGAGCGTGTCGTCGGTGCACCACGAACTGGACCGGTCGTAGGTGCTCGCGCGGTCCGCGAAGTGCGTGCGGACGCTTCCTGTCTCGTTCATCTGCTCTCTCCTGCCGGAACCAGGGGACGGCCCGGCCTCGCGCGGCGGCGCAGCCGGCGGACGGTGGCGTCGCGCCGCCAGCGCCGGAAGTGGTTGCGGTCGGTGCGCAGCGATCGCGCCTCCACCGCCAGCCGCACCGCGAAGCCGCGCAGCGCGACGCCGAAGGGCCCGGGAGCCGGTTCGCCCAGCGAGGCCCCGTCGAACGGGTAGCGAAGTGTCTCCATCGCCCGCGCGGCCACGCTCTCCACCTGACGCCGCTCCCGGTCGGACAGCTCCCGCCGGTGGGCGCCGATCCGGGCCGTGGTGATCGGGTCGCCCGCCGTGCGCCAGGACGCCGACAGCGACGCGGTCACCCGGGCGTTGCCACCGAGGTGGTGCGCCAGCATCGCGGGCTCGAACGCCTCACCGATGAAGTCGCAGATCGCCCGGATCTCCCGGTCGGGCGCGGACACCAGGTCCTCGTACCGCACCAGGTGCACCACGGCCGGCCCCCACCGCTCCAGGGCCGCGCGGGCGAGCTCCTGCTCGGCCGCCCACCGCTGCGCCATCCGGTACGGGTGGCAGTAGCCGAACACGGCCCGCTTCGCGGACGCGGCCACATCGCGGGGATCGCGCACCAGCCACAGGAACCGCGCGTCCGGGAGTTCGGCGAGCACCTCGTCGACGTGCTCGACCATGAACGTGCTCTTGCACCCCCACCGGGCCGCGCCCTCCGCGACGCGGTACTGGTCGTAGATCGCCGACACCACCCCGAACAGCGACGGGCCGGCCGCCCCGGCCACCGCGCCCCGGTCGATCACGTGCGGCCACGGGTGGATGTGGTCGCGCAGCAACCACATCGCGTCGCCCACCATCGCGTCGACATCACCGTGGTACGGGATGCCGGACAGGTACCGCATGAAGTGCGGAGGATGCGGTACCGCGATCCGCGAGTGCGCGTCGAGCACCAGCCGCAGCAGGTTCGACCCGGAGCGCTCGGTCCCGATGATCAGGATCGGGCCGTCCTGAGTGGGCACCCGTCAGCCCCCGACCGCGAGCTTCTTCGCGCCGCAGTCCATCAGGGTGCTCCCGACCGCGGCCACCTCCGGGTCGGCCACCTTGTCCAATGTGTACAGCTCGGAACCGGGGACCAGTGGCGCGGCGGCGGAACTCCACTCCGTGCGCCAGCCGTTCCCGGCGTACGACGTCGACCGCTCGGTGCCGTCGGCCGGCTGCGGGTGGAAGTACTGGAAGTGCTCCGGCCAGTGCTGGAAGTCCATCACCGGGCCGGGCTGATAGGCGTCGTACACACGCTTGTACGCGTCCCGGCAGACCTGCTCGGGCAGCCCGCTCACGTTGAGGAACTCGTCCTCGTGCAGCGCCTGTTCGACCGACAGCCAGTTCAGGTGGTCGATCTCGGAGCGAATCATCTTGTTCTGCCGCGCGTTCTGGTACACCGTCGTACCGGGCATGGCCGACAGATACTTCACCCGGGTCACATGGTTGTACTGCTCGGCGAACTGCACCATGTCCGACAGTGACTCCTCGGTCTCGTTCGGCAGACCGACGATGAGCAGCGAGCCGAACCGCACGCCGCCGTCGAACGTGGTGCGCATCGCGCGGACGGTCAGGTTCTCGCTGCTGCCCTTGCGGGCCTCGCGCAACACCTCGCGGCCCAGCGACTCGACGCCGTACAGGATGATGTCCGCGCCCGCCTCCCGCATCGCGTCGATGCGCGGTACGTCCATGTCGGCGCACCGGGTCAGACAGGTCCACCGCAGATCGTGCTGGGAGATCACGTCGCACATCTCGATGGTCTGGCCGCGGTGCGAGCTGAACGTGAGGTCGACGAAGAAGCAGAAGTCCACGCCGTACTGGGTTTTCAGCCAGTCGAGGTCCCGGTCCATCTTCTCCGGCGACTTCGCCCGCACCTGCGGGGTGGTGCGATAGCAGAACGAGCAGTCCATCTTGCAGCCGCGGCTGTAGGACGAGATCACCTGCGGCTGCATGCCGAGCGGCGAGCGCGCCTGAGGCCACAGGTCGAGCCGCATCCTGGGCAGCGCGTCGAGATCCATCATCTGGCCGCGCGGTGGCGTGCGGCGCGCCTTGCCCTTCTCGTCCCGGTAGCAGATGCCCTTGATGGTCGGGAGATCCTGCTTCCACGCGCCGCGGGCGTAACTCTCCATCAGCTCCAGGATGGTGATCTCGCCCTCGCTGATCACCGCGACGTCGCAGTCGGTGTCCGACATGAATATTGCCGGAACGGAAGTGACCAGCGAGCCGCCGCAGATGATCGGTATCTCCGGGTGCGACTCACGGACCATCGCCATCAGCTCGCGACAGAACGGGAAGTTGTCCTCGAACGTGCACACACCGAGCACGTCGGTGCCTTCGACGATCTGGTCGTACGCCGCCTGGAGGGGGTTCGGGGTGTAGCGGACGTCGATGATGCGCACCGGGTACCCGGCGTTGTGCAGCACGGTCGAGATGTACGTCGCACCCTCGTAGGGTGAGGTGAGGAAGAACTCCCACCCGCGCGGCATGGTGAAGGGCGAGGGCCCCACGACGAGGGTGAACCTCGGCAGCGTGGGATCGACAGGCACCGGTTCGGCGTCCTGGTTGCGCATCTGATCGATATAGCGCTGGTCGACGCTGCCGTTCGCGTCGGCATACAGCTCCAGGGCCAGGGACAACTTGCGCGCCATATGAATTCTCCCTCGCGTCGATGTCGTGGACGCTCCGCTGGCCAACTGTAGGGGCGGGATGTGCTGTTCGGCACAGGTGTTCATGCCGCGCTGTTCGCCGTTGTCGTACGCGGGGAGCCCGTTGCTAGCCTTCGGGGCCGCTGGCCGTCGACAGAGGAATACAGAGGAACCCCGGTGACCACACAGCCGAACATCCTGTTCATCTCCTTGGACACCGTGCGCGCCGACGTGGCCTATTCGGGGAAGTACCCCGGGGTGGAACGGCTGCGCGCGAACGGGGTCAGCTTCACGCAGGCGATCTCGTCGTGCCCCCTCACGCCGGTCAGCCACGCCACGGTGTTCACCGGGCTCCAGCCGCCCCGCCACGGGGTCAGGCATCTGTTCCGCGAATCGCTCGACAAGCGGGTGCCGACGCTCGCGGAATGCCTGTCGGCGGCCGGGTACACGAGCGGCGCGGTGGTGTCCTGCCCCGGCCTGAACAAGTGGTACGGGATCGACCGCGGGTTCGACTTCTACGACGACGAGATCCCGCTGCTGCCGGACGGCCGGGACCCGCTGTCGGTCGGCGACGTGAAGCTGCGCGGGCTGGCGCTCAAGCGCGCCCCGGTGGTGGTCGACCGGGCCACCCGCTGGCTTGAGTCGCTGGACGGCGACGGCCCGTTCTTCCTGTTCGCGCACTTCTTCGACGCGCACTGGCCCTACGAGCCGCCGGAGGATGTCGGCGTCGAGGTGGCGAACCCGTACGAAGGCGAGGTCGCCTACACCGACCACTACGTCCAGCTCCTGCTGCGCCGCATCGCCGAGATGGGCCACGACATCGAATCGATGCTGGTGGTGTGCTTCTCCGATCACGGCGAGGACCTGGCCGGGTGGTACCCCAACGACCACGCCGGCGACCTCGGTCACCCGTACGAGGAGGGCCACGGCTGCCTGCTGTTCGACGCGACCCAGCACGTGCCGCTGATCATCAGCGGCCCCGGGGTGCCGGCGGGGATGAGCGTGGACAGTCAGGTGCGGCTGGTCGACATCATGCCGACGGTGCTCGACCAGCTCGGTCTGGACCCGCGGTCGTCGGACGGTGCCTCGCTGACCGAGTTCTTCGCGGCCGGCACCGGGGCGTCCCGCGAGGCCTACTCGGAGACCTACTTCCCGCAGGAGCGGGCCGCCGCCTCGGACGACTACCCGGACCTGAAGGCGCTGCACTCGGTGCGGGCGGACGGGCGGAAGGTGATCTGGGAGGCGGACGGGCAGCAGGTGTGGGCCTACGACCTCGCCGCCGATCCCCACGAGCTCGGCGGGCGGGCCCTCGTGTCCGATGAGGACGCGTGAAACCCGGGGCGACCTCGGATCCTCGTTCGGTCCGCCGGGTGCTGATCGCGAGCACGATCGGCACCGCCATCGAGTGGTACGACTTCTATCTGTACGCGACGGCGTCCGCGCTGGTGTTCGGCCCGCTGTTCTTCCCGGGGTCGTCGACCGCCGGCGGTGTGCTCGCGTCGTTCGCCACCTACGCGGCCGGGTTCGTCGCGCGCCCGCTGGGCGGCCTGCTGTTCGGCCACTTCGGCGACCGGGTGGGCCGCAAGTCGATGATGGTGTGGACGTTGCTCGTCATGGGCATCGCCACGTTCGGCGTCGGCCTGCTGCCCACCTATGACACGGCCGGTGTCCTCGCGCCGGTCCTGCTGGTGACATTGCGTGTCGCGCAGGGCATCGGCATCGGCGGCGAATGGGGAAGCGCGGTGCTGCTCAGCACCGAACACGGCCCGCCCGGCCGCCGGGGCTTCTTCAGCAGCTGGCCCGCGATGGGCTTCGCGCTGGCGTTGTTCGCCAGCAACCTGACCTTCGTGCTGCTCTCCCAGCTGCCCGAGGAGGACTTCCTGACCTGGGGGTGGCGGCTGCCGTTCCTGGCGTCGATCGTCCTGGTCGGCATCGGTATCTGGGTCCGGCTGGGGATCGAGGAGACACCGGAGTTCGTGCGTGGCCGGGCGGAGAACCGCCCCGCCCGGGTACCGGTGATCATGGTGCTGCGGCGGTGGCCGCGCCGCGTGGTGATCGGCATCCTCGCTTCGCTCGGCACCGGATCGGTGATCGCGATGTTCACCGTGTTCCTGGTGGCGCACGCGGCGAAGTCCGGGCCGGAGGTGCGCTCGACCGTGCTGACCTGGCTGATGATCGCGGCCCTGGGGGAGTGCGTGACACTGCCGCTGTTCGGCGCGCTGTCCGACCGGTTCGGCCGCCGGCCGGTCATGATCTTCGGCTACGTGGTGTCGGTGGGGGCGCTGATCCCGGCGGGCGCCTGGCTGTCCTCCGGCGATCCGACGCTGGTCGCCCTGGTGTTCATCCCCGCGCTGACCCTCGCGCACGGCGCCATCTACGGTGGCCTGGCCGCGTTCCTGGTGGACCTGTTCCCGACGATGGTGCGGTTCTCCGCGATCGCCGTGACCTACCAGGTGGGCGTCACGATCTCCAGCTTCTGGCCGCTGGTCGCGGTCGCGATCGTCGGCGACGCGTCGGCGCTGCTTCCGGTGGTCGCGCTGTTCGCGGTGGTCCAGCTGGCGGCGGCGATCGCCGTGGCGTGCGCGCCGGACTCACGCGCTGACGCGGACCTGGCCGCGGATCCGGCAGGCGAGCGCCGACCAGTCGGCCGCGCAGTCCAAGGCGAGGTCGGCGACGACCGGTGACCAGTGCGGGGGGACGGCCGCCGCGAGGCGGTCCCACTGCGCGGCGTCGAGGGTGTTGGCGTCGAGCAGCCGCAGGAGCGCGCGGCCGGTCTCGCAGAACCGCAACGACGGATCGGTGCGCAGCGAGCGCAGCAACCGGTCCCGTTCGGCGCGCGGCGTGCCGTTGGTGCCGTTGCCACCGCCGGTGCTGTTGCCCGGTGCGTTGTTCTCCGGTGCGTCGTTATCCGTACAGTTTTCGGCGGAAAGGCGATGCCGCGGCGGAATAGGATTCTCGCCGCGCCGCATTCTTTCCCGGACATCCCGGGCGGTGCCGACCGATATTCCGGCGATTCGGGCGATCGCCCGCAACGAAAGATCTGGATTGTTCGAAATCGCCTGACTCGCAATCGTGCGTCCACGGGAGGCGTCGAGTGGCCGCACTTTCCCGTCGCGGCCGAGGCGGGTGTGCAACTGAGTCATTTCGCCGGTTGCACGCTGCCGGATCGCGGCCACCGTCTTGGTGGACAAACCGGCTGTCGACGCGATCAGCCGGTCCGACAGGTGCGGATGCGACGAGAGGATCCGGGAGGCGGCGGCGGTGCGGTCGGCCAGCGTCAGCGGTAAACCCTGGTTCACGTTGGCGCTCACGGCCAGGACGAACGCGTCCTCCTCGGTGCCGTCGACGAACCGCACGCCGATGGTGGCGTCCCCGCGCAGCTTGGCCGCGCGCAAGCGGTGCACGCCGTCGATCACCCGCATGGTCGGCCGGTGCACGAGGATCGGCGGGAGGTCGTCCGGACACTGCGCGAGCGCGCTGACGTGGTCCGGACTGGAGCCGGCGACCCGCACGAGCCCCGTTTCCGTCAACTGGTCGACCGGCACGGACGTAGGCGGCGTGTCCCTTGGTTGCGTATCCAGCGATGTCCCGCTCATCCGAACCCCTCCAGATGGGCCAACCCATTTCCGAGTACGACTCGGTCACGCTCGGCAGCGCGCAACTGATCAGGTCTCGGGGAAGCGGCTACAAGATACTGGCCAGGTTATGGCGCCGAACAGACCGGCGGGACAAGCTTTCCATGAGCAAGTTCTCATCATTGCCATCGTGGTCAGCGCATCGGGTGAGCGCCGAACTAAGCACCTTGTCGACCTCGTTGACACCGATCCGCGTCATAAGACAGAGTTCCCCTCGTTCCCCTAATGGATTTCCGTGGAACACGGAGTGTGAAACCGCAGTGGACGCGCGAATAGATACGGTGAATTCCATACCGGCCGAGACGATGGTGGGGATGTTCCGGCGCCAGGTCGCCCGGAGCCCGGAGTCGATCGCGGTTGTCGCCGCCGGCGGCACGCTCTCCTACGGTGAGCTCGACGCCCGCGCCTTCGCGGTGGCGGGCGGGCTGCGGGACCGCGGAGTCGGGCCGGACGACATCGTCGCCGTCGCGATCCCACGCGGCGCGGACATGGTCGTCGCCGTCGTCGCCGTCCTCGCCGCGGGAGCCGCGTATCTGCCGGTCGACCCCGCCCAGCCGCCGGACCGGGTGGCCGCCGTGCTCGCCGACGCCCGTCCCGCCCTGGTGCTGACGCCGGGAGAGCTGCGGGCGCTGGAGGCCGCGCCGGTGTCCGCCGCCCCGGTGACGGATCCCGATCCGGCGAGCGCCGCCTACGTCATCTACACCTCCGGCTCGACCGGAAGGCCCAAGGGCGTGGTCGTTCCCCATACGGGGATCGCTCAACTCGTCGCGGCGCAACGGGAACGCTTCGGTGCCGGACCGGGTGCCCGGGTGTTGCAGTACGCGTCGGTCGGCTTCGACGTGGCCGTCGCCGACCTGTGCATGGCGCTGCTCACCGGGGCCGCACTCGTTCTCGCGCCGCCCGAGGGACTGCCGCCCGGCGAACCGTTCGCCCGGTTCGTCGCCGAGCACGGCGTCACCCATGTGTGCATGCCACCGAGCGCGCTCGCCACCCAGCCGGACATGGCGCTGCCGTCGGTCGCGTGCCTGATCGTCGCGGGGGAGGCGCTGGGCCCGGACCTCGTCGCCCGGTGGTCCGCCGGCCGCCGGATGATCAATGCCTACGGCCCGACCGAGACGACCGCGTGCGCCACCATGAGCGCGCCGCTCGCCGGCGGCCCGGTGGTGCCGATCGGGGCGGCGATCCCCGGCACCGAACTGCGGGTGCTGGACGAGAAGTGCGCCCCGGTCGACGAGGGCGAACTGTACATCGGCGGCGCCGGGGTCGCGCGCGGCTATCTGGGTTGCCCCGGGACGACCGCGCAGCGGTTCGTCGCCGATCCGTGGGGTCCGCCCGGGTCGCGTATGTTCCGCACCGGCGATCTGGTCCGCGTGCTGCCGAACGGTGACCTGCTGTTCCTCGGCCGGGCCGACGATCAGGTGAAGATCCGCGGCCACCGGGTCGAACCGGCCGAGGTGGAGGCCGCGCTCGGCGCTCACCCGGCGGTGGCGCGGGCCGCCGTCGTCGCCCGCTCCGGACCGCTCGGCGCCTACCTGGTGGGCTACGTGCTGCCGCGCGGCGCGAGCGTGCCGGACCTGCGCGCGCACCTCGCCGAGCGGCTGCCGGCCCACCTCGTCCCGGACATGATCGAGGTGGTCGGGCACTTCCCGTTGACCCCCAACGGAAAACTGGACCGGGCCGCGTTCGCCGAGCCCGCGCCGCGGGCGTCGGGCTCGCTCGCCGACGACCTCGCCCGATTGTTCGCCGAGGTGCTGTCGGTGGACGCGGTCGCGCCGGACGACGACTTCTTCGCCCTCGGCGGCACCTCGCTCATGGCCACCGCGCTGGTCAGCCGGATCCGGGTCGAACTGGCCGTGGACGCGTCCGTGGCCACCGTGTTCGACGCCTCCACACCCGCCGATCTCGTCGAAGCGCTGGTCGCGATGGACCCGGTCGACCCGGCCAGGGGCCGGACATGAACGTCGTCATCGTCGGGGCGGGTATGGCCGGAACCATGCTGGCGATCCGGCTGGCCCGCCGCGGCCACCGGGTGGACGTGGTGGAGCGGCGCGGCGACCCGCGCGGCACGGACGGCCCGGACGCCGCGTCGATCAGCGTCGGGCTGTCCGAACGCGGGCGGGCGGCGTTGCGCGACATCGGCCTCCTGGAGGAGGCCCTGGCCAAAGCGGTTCCCATGCGCGGGCGGATCGTCCACCACAGCGGCCGGACCACCTACCAGCCCTACGGCTCGGACGACACCGAGGTGCTGCACTCGGTCCGCCGCCACGACCTCAACATCGCCCTGCTCGACGCCGCCGAAGCGGTCCCCCGGGTGCGGCTGTGGTTCGGGCACCGCGTCACCGGCCTGGCCGGAACCGAGGTGCGGACCGCGGCCCGGACGTTCCCGGCGGATCTCGTCGTCGGCGCGGACGGCGCGTACTCGACCGTGCGCGCGCACCTGCACCGCCAGGTGCGCGCCGAGTTCCACCAGACGCATCTGGACTGGGGCTACCGGGAGTTCACCATCCCGGCCGTCGACCGGCCGGAGGCGCTGCACGTGTGGCCGGGCAGGCGGGGACTGGTGGTGGCACACCCCAACCCGGACGGATCGCTGACCGGCACCGTGTTCCTGCCGTTCGACGGCGACACCGGATTCGCGGGGCTGCGCGACAAGGCGCGGGCCGGGGCGTTCCTGGCCGAGGAGTTCGGCGACCTGACCGAACTGGTGCCGGACCTGGTCACCCAGTTCCTCGCGCACGAGCCGGGCAGCCTGGTGACGGTGCGCACCGCGCCGTGGCAGCACGACCGTGTCGTCCTCGTCGGCGACGCCGCGCACGCCGTGTACCCGTTCTACGGCCAGGGGATGAACGCCGCGTTCGAGGACTGCGCGGTGCTCGACGCCTGTCTCGCCGAGCACGCCCCGGGCGACGCGCTCGCCGCGTTCGAGGCCCGCCGCCGTCCGCACACCGATGTGCTCGCCGAGCTGTCCGCGCGCAACTTCGTGGAGCTGCGCGACCGGGTGCGGTCACCGGTGTTCCTGGCCCGCAAACGGATCGACTTCACGCTCGGCCGCCTGTTACCGGGGTGGCGGACGCTGTACGCGATGATCAGCCACAGCAGCCTCCCGTACGGCGACGCGCTCGCCCGGGCCCGCCGCCAGGACCGCCTCCTCGGCGGACTCGCCGGGCTCGGCGCGGTCACGTTGCTCGCTGCGGCACGGCGGAAGCGGAGCGGGAGATGCTGAGCCACCCGTCGGGTGACGTCGCGCTGTTCGAGCCGGACCACCCGGACCTGCCTGCCGCCGCCGAGGTGGTGCTGGCGTGGGCGCGGTCCTACCTGTGCCGGCCGCACCCCGATCTGGGGCGGAGCGGCGACGTCTGCCCGTACACGGCCGTCTCGCTGGAACGGGGCGGGCTCTTCCTCGCCGAACACCCCGGACGGCCGGACCTGCGGGCGGTGATGACCGCCTACCGCGACTGGTTCCCGGACCTGCCGCCGCGTGACGGGCCGCAGGCCAGATACCGGACGGTCCTGGTGGTGCTGCCGGACATCACGCCCGGCGAGATCGACCGCATACAGCGAGAGCTGAAGCCCGGATTCGTGGAACGCGGTCTGATGATCGGTGAGTTCCACCCGGGACCGCCGTCCGCGCCCGGTCTGTGGAACCCGGACTTCCGGCCGCTGCGCAGCCCGCTGCCGCTGCTGGCGGTGCGGCACATGGTGGCCGCCGACGCGCCGTTCCTGCGGGCGGACCCGGAGCATCTGGCGGCGTACCGGCGCCGGTTCGGGGACCGGGGAGCGTACCGATGACGGTCCCGCTCCCGCCCGGGGCCAGACGACTGTGGTTCCTTGAGGCGTTCGCCGAAGGGGCACCCCTGCACAACAACCCGGCGGTGTTCCGGCTGGCCGGCCCCGTGTCGGTGGACGCGCTCCAGCGCGCGGCGGATCTCGTGGTGGCCCGGCACCCGGTGCTGCGCACCACCTTCGACGAGGTCGACGGCGAGCCGGTCGGCCGGGTGGGTCCGGTGGGCGCCGCGGACGTCGTGGTGCGAACGGTGCCGGACGCGGAGGCGTTCGCGGCGCAGGCCGCACGGGAGCCGTTCGACCTGCGCACCGGGCCGTTGTTCCGGATCCGGCTGGGCCGGATCACACCGACCGACCACGTACTGGTGATCAACACGCATCACGCGGCCGTCGACGGTAGATCACTGTCGGTGCTGTGCGAGGAGATCAGCGCCCTGTACGCCGACCCGGCCCGGCCACTGCCGGATCCCGGGGCGCCGCCGGACACCGTCGACCACGACCCGTCCCGCCGGGTGTCCGAGCTCGACGGTGTGCCGGACCTGCTCACCCTGCCCACCGACCGGCCCCGCCCGAGGATGCGCGCCTTCCGGGGGGAGCTGCGCCGCCACACCGTCCCGGAGGGTCTCACCGCGCGGGTCGACGCGCTCGCCCGCGCCACCCGCGCCACCCGGTTCGTCGTGTTGCAGGCCGCGTACGCCGCCACATTGGGCACGACGGCCGGTCAGGATGACGTGGTGGTCGCCACCCTGGTGTCCGGGCGGCCGGGACCGGAGTTCGCCGGCGTCGTCGGAATGTTCGTGAACCCGGTGCCGTTGCGGATGGGGATCGGCGGCGATCCGACGTTCCGCGAGCTGGTGGCCAGGGCCCGCCGCGCGGTCGCGGCGGGACTGGGCGGCGCGGCGGTCCCGTTCGACCGGATCGTCGAGGCGGTCGGCGCCTCCCGCGACCCGAGCCACGCACCGCTGTGCCAGGCACACCTCGTGATGCAGGACCCACCCGAGGTGGTGCTCCCCGGAGTGCGGGCCGACCGGATGCCGCCGGACACGGGCACGGCCGACGTCGACCTCACCGTGATGGTGGAGTCCGGCGGCGCGGAGATGGCGGTGGTCACCGAACACGACACGGACCTGTTCGACGGTGCGACGGTCGACGGTGTCGCCGGGCGGCTGCTGGCCTTGCTGGACCGCGCGTGCGCCGACCCCGACCGCCGGTTGTCGGCGTTGACGGCGGGGTCCTCGGTGATGGCCGCGCCGGTGGCCGGGCGCGCCGGTGCTCCGGCGCCGTCGACCGTGCTGGAGCTGATCCGGTTCGGCGCGGACGGCCTCGCGGTGGGTGAGTTGTCCTACGCCGAGCTGGAGCGCCGTTCGGCGGCGCTGGCCTCGGTGCTGCGGGCGAAGGGCGCCGGGCCGGAGGCGTGGGTCGCGGTGGACCTGCCGCGCGGCACGGACCTGGTGGTGGCCGTCCTCGGGATCTGGCGGGCGGGCGCGGTGTACGTGCCGGTGGAACCGTCGTGGCCCGAGCCGAGGCGCCGGGCCGTCACCGGGGCCGCCCGCGTCGTGCTGACCGAGATCCCTGACCTGCCGGAGGAGTTCGAGCGCGTCGATCCCGGAATCGGCCCCGAGTCACTGGCGTATGTGTTCCACACGTCCGGGTCGACCGGCCGCCCGAAGGCCGTGGGCGTGCCGCACCGCGCGGTGGCCGGGATGCTGGCCCGGTCGACGGCGTTGGTGGGGCTGGGCGCCGGGGACGTGGTGGCGGCCATGATCTCCCCGGCGTTCGACATCTCGGTGTGGGAACTGGTGGCGCCGCTGACGGTGGGCGCCCGGGTGGCGCCGGTACCGCCGGAGATCGTGGTGGACGGGCCCGCGCTGGCGCGGCGTCTGACGGCCGAGGGGGTCACCGTCGTCCAGGTCACCCCGTCGGTGTGGGCGGTGCTGGTGGCGGCCGGAGGCGTGCCGGAGTGCGTGCGGGTCCGGGTGTCGATCGGGGAGGTGCTGACGCCGGAGCTGGCCGGGTCGCTGGGCGGGGCCGAGCTGTGGAACACGTACGGCCCGACCGAGACGACGATCTGGTCGACCGCCGAGCGGGTGCGCCAAGACAGCCGGTTCGGCATTGGCGACCCCCTCGACGGCGTGGCCCTGCGTCTGCTGAACGCGGGCCTGCGACCGGTCGACGACGACGTGGTCGGCGAGGTGTACCTGGGCGGATTCCCGCTGGCGCGCGGCTATCTCGGGGCGCCCGGCCGGACGGCGACGAGGTTCGTCGCCGACCCCTTCTCGCCGGTCCCCGGCGCGCGCATGTACGCGACGGGCGACCTGGCGCGGCGCCGCCCGGACGGCGTCGTGGAGTTCGTCGGGCGGGTGGACGCGCAGCTCAAGGTGCGCGGCCACCGGGTGGAACCGGCCGAGGTGGAGGCCGCGCTGCGGGCGGACCCGGAGGTCGCCGACGCCCGCGTGGCCGGTGACGGTGACCGCCTGGTGGCCTATGTGATCCCGGCCGCCGGGCGGCCCCGCTGGCCGAGGGTGCGGGAACGGCTGAGCCGTGTCCTTCCCGCCTACCTGGTGCCCTCGGCGATGGTGTCCGTGGACGCGTTCCCGCTGACCAGCTCCGGAAAGCTGAACGTACGCGCCCTGCCCCCGCCGTCGGAGGACGCCGTCGCCGCTGCCCCCCACCCGGGTCCGGAGACCACGATCGCGGAGATCTTCGCGGGCCTGCTGGCCCGCCCGGTCAACCGCGACGACGACTTCTTCCTGTCCGGCGGCCATTCCCTGGCGGCGGTGAAGGCCGTCGCCAAGATCCGGGCGTCCCTCGGCGTGGAGGTGACGATCAGAACCCTGTTCGCCCACCCCACCGTCGCCGCCCTGGCCGCCGCGATCGATCCGGGCCAGGCCGAACCCGGTACTCCGGAGATCCCGCACATCGCGGGGCCGGCGCCCGCTCCACCAGGGCAGCTGTCCGGCCCGCAGCACGGACTGTGGATCATCCACCAGGCGGGCCAGGACGACGGCGCCTACGTCGTGCACGCCGCGCTCCGGTTGGAGGGTGCGCTCGACGAGGCGGACCTGCGCGCCAGGTTCGCCCGCACCCTGGCCACCCATCCCGTCCTGCGATCGGCGATCGTCGTCCATGACGACATCCCGTGGCTGAACGCGGCGCCCTACTCGGACGAGTTGGCGGCGAGCGCCTGGCGCGCCACCGACCTGAGCGCTCACACGGACCCGTGGCCGGAGGCCGAACGCCTGGCCGCCCGGGACGCCGACCACCCCTTCGACCTGACCCGGCGCCCCTTGGTGCGGGCCCACCTGATCAGAACCTCTCCCACGACCCATCTTCTGACGATCACCGCTCACCACCTCATCTGCGACGACACCTCGATGTCGATCCTGCTGAAGACCCTGACCACCGTGGATCCGAACTCCACGCCCCTGTCCGGTGCCACGGACGTCCAGGAGACGAAGACGGCGCTCAGCACGAGGCCCAGCGCACCGGGACCACCGATCCCCGCGCCGCCAGCCGTGGGGCCACGGCCGCGCACCACCGCGTTCTGGGCCGAGACACTCCGCGACGCCCCGGCTGTCTCCGGACCCTCGCCGGACCACCCGTACGGCGCGGCCCGGACCCCCGCGTCGGACAGTTCGCCGCACCCGGCATCCGGCCGGGCCCCGGCTCACCCCCGCCACGTGGGCGCCGCCCCCGGTGCCACCCACCGGTTCACCGTCCCGGCCGGGCTCGCCCGCCGCTTCGCCACCTGGTGCCGGGGCGAGCGGGCCACCACCTTCGCCGGTCTCCTCGCTGTTCTCGCCCTCGTCTCCTCCACCCGGGACGGTGGTGACGACCTCGTCGTCGGGGCTCCGGTCAGCACCCGTCCGCCCGGGTGGGACGACGTGATCGGCATGTTCGTCACGACCCTCCCGCTCCGGCTCCGCACGAACCGTGGAGCCACCCCCCGCGACCTGCTCGCCGACGCCACCGGGGTGGTGGCCGACGCGATGGACCACGCCGACATCTCCCTGGCCGACATCCTCACCACGGTCCCCACCCCACGGCAGGACCACCCCCTGTTCCGGACGATGCTGGTCCTCAACCGCGAGACGGCGCCCGTCACCTTCACCGGTCTGACCGCCACCCCGGTGCCGATCGACCGCGCCACCAGCCGGTTCGACCTCACCCTGCACATCAGGGAACGCGAGGGCGACTGGCCCGCCCTCATCGACTACCGCACCGACCGGTACGAGGCGGACACGATCACCAGGATCGCCGACCAGGTGCTGGCGGTCATGGAGGCCGTGGTCCGCCACCCCGGCCTTCCGCTGGCGCAGCTGGACCTGTTGTCCCCGGCTGACAACGCCGTCCACACCGCCCTCGACACCCGGTCCGATCCCGCCTCCCCCGGCGGACCGGACACACCGTCCACCGGACCGGCCGTCCGCGCCCGACCGGCCGCCACGACCGTGGTGGACCTGATCGCGGCCCGCACCGCCCGGACCCCTGACGCCACCGCCGTCCTCGACCTCGCCGCCGCGCCCCTCACCTACCGCGACCTGGACCGCCGATCCTCAGCCGTCGCCCGCCACCTGCGCGAGGCAGGCATCCGGAGCGAGGACCCGGTCGCGGTCGCCATCCCGTCCAGCGCCGACGCGATCGTCGCGATCCTCGGCGTGCTCAAGGCGGGCGGATGCTTCGTCCCCGTCGACCCCGCCCAGCCGCCCTCCCGCCGACAGGCCCTGATCACCGCCAGCGGCGCGAGGACCGTGCTGACCCGCGACGCGCTCCCCGCCACCGGCCACCACGAACCCACGCCCATCCACCCGTCCCAACTCGCCTACGTCGTCCACACCTCCGGCTCCACCGGCGAACCCAAGGGCGTCGAAGTACAGCACGACACCCTCCTCAACCTCACCACCGCGTTCATCGCCGAACACGGCCTCACCGCCGCGCACCGCCTCCTCATGGTCCCGCCCCCGCACTTCGACGCCGCGTTCGGCGACATCTTCCCGGTCCTCGCGGCCGGGGCCACCCTGGTCATCCACCCCGACCCGGGCAGCCTCACCGGACCGGACCTCCTCGGGCTCTGCGTCGAGCACCGACTGTCCGCGGTGGACACGGCGGCTCCCCTCTGGCAGCGCTGGGTGGCCGATCTCGCCGGGGAACGCCTCCCGTTGGAGCTCATGATGGTCGGCGGCGACATCGTCCCGGCGGCGACCGTCCGCGCGTGGGCGAAGCACGGCATTCCCCTCCACAACCACTACGGCCCGACGGAAGCCACCGTCTGCGCGACCAGCCATCGCACCGTCGACGGCCGCGAGCACCCTACCCGGCTACCGATCGGCCGCCCGCTGCCGAACATCCGCGTCCACCTTCTCGACCGGGCTCTGCGCCGGGTGCCCGTCGGCGTGGTCGGTGAGGTCTACATCGGAGGGCTGGCGCCCGCCCGGGGGTACCGGGGAAACCCGGCCGCGACCGCCGCGGCGTTCTTCGCCGACCCGTACGGCGCCCACCCCGGCGCCCGCATGTACCGGACCGGCGACCTCGCGAGGCTGAACCCGCACGGCACGTTCGAGTTCGTCGGCCGGGCCGACGACCAGGTCAAGATCCGCGGCAACCGGATGGAGCCGGGGGAGGTGGCGGCCGTGCTCGCCGCGCACCCGGCCGTCGCGGAGGCCGTGGTGGTGGCCAGGGGCGACCGCCTCATCGGCTATGTCGGCGCCCCGGCCTCGACCGCACCCACCCGGAACGCACCCGATCCGACCACCCCCGACACGCGGGTCGCCGTCCCGGACGTTCCCGGCCTGCGCGCCTTCTGCGCCGACCGCCTGCCCGCGCATCTCGTGCCGGACACCGTCGTCGTCCTCGACGCCCTGCCCACCACAAGCACCGGCAAGGTCGACAACACCGCCCTCCCCGAACCCCCCACCACCCCCTCCGCCCCGGCGGATCCGCCCCGGACCGCCACCGAGCGGGCCGTCGCCGCCATCTGGGCCACCGTCCTCGACCGGTCCGACGTGGACCGCACCGCGGATTTCTTCGCCATCGGCGGGCACTCGCTCATCGCCGCCCACGTCCTCGCCGCCGTCCGCGACCGCCTCGGCGTCACGGTGCCGATGCGCACACTGTTCACCGCCCCCACCGTGGCGGCGTTCGCGGCAGCCATCGACGACGGTGCCTCGGCGGACCTGCCCACGCTCGACCGGTTGCGCGCCGACGCCGTCCCCCCACCCGAGATCCGTCTCCGCGCCGTCCAACCACCCGGCGCCCCCTCGGCCGGCACGCCGCGCCGGATCCTGCTCACCGGCGCCACCGGCTTCCTCGGCCGCCACCTCCTCGGCCAGCTCCTGGCCCGGACCGACGCCCGGATCCACTGCCTCGTCCGCCAGGGCTCGATCGGCCGGCTGCCGGTCACCGACCGCGTGATCCCGGTCCCCGGCGACCTGTCCGAACCCGGCCTCGGCCTGTCCACGGAGGACCACGACACCCTCACGACCGTGGACGCGATCTACCACAACGCCGCCGTGCCGCACTTCGCCGCGCCCTACAACGCCCTCAAAACCGCCCACGTCGACGCCACCGCCGCGATCCTGCGCCTGGCCGGTGACAGCGGGGCCCCGCTGCACCTGATCTCCACCCTCGGTGTCTTCCTCGGGGACGCCTACGACGGCCGTGTCGTCACCGAGGACGACGCCCCCACCGACCCGAGCGGTCTCACCAGCGGCTACGACCTCAGCAAATGGGTGGCCGACGCCATGGCCGCCGCCGCCCGCGGCCACGGCCTGTCCGTCTCGATCCACCGCATCGCGGCCATCGTCGGCGACACCGCCACCGGCGCCGCCGACCCGCGCTCCGCGTTCAGCCGCTGGATCACCGGATGCGTCGCCGCGGGCGCCGTCCCGGACACCGCCGAGGTGCTGGACATGGTCCCCGTGGACACGGTGGCCGCGGCGGTCGTCGCGCTCTCACAGGTCCCGGACCACCTCGGTCGGAACCACCACTACCACGGCGACGGCGGCCTCACCCGTGCCGCCCTCGCCGCCACCCTCACCTCGGCCGGTCACCCGACCGAGGTGGTGCCGTACCACCGATGGCGGGAGCGGATGCTCGCCGACCCGGCCGGGCCCTTCGCCCCGCTCGCCTTCTCCCTGCCCGAACGCCCCCGCCCGCACCCGCGGTTCGACTGCTCCCGCACCTGGGCCGCCGCGGCCGGGGCGGGGGTGGGGTTCCCCCCGGCCAACGAGCGAATGCTGCGCAGGCACCTGGACTTCCTCACCGGTGCCGGCGCGCTTTCCGGAAGTGGATGATCATGCCATTGCCCGAACAATCCTCTGGTGTCCCGGCCCCGGTACTGGACCGGCTCGGCGCGGCCGGGTACCGGGCCATGATCGCCGGTGTCCGGCTCGGGGTGTTCACCGCGCTGGAAGCCGGCCCGCTGTCCGTCGAGGAGCTGGCCACCAGGATCGGCGGGACCCCGGCCGGGACGCGCAGCCTGGTGAACATCCTGGTGGCCTTCGGCTACCTGCGCCACGACGAGGACGGGGTCACGACCGCCGCGAAGCCCGGCTCGGAGGACGCCGAACTGTTCTGGTACGAGACCCTGTTCGAGCAGTGGGCCGACATCGAGGACACCATCCGCACCGGCACACCCCGCCGCGGCTTCTACACCTGGCTGAGCGAGCGCCCCGCCCTCGCGGGCCGCCTGCGCCGGATGCTCGCCGGCGCCGCCGTGGCCCTTGCCGATGACATCGCCGCCGCGCTGCCTCCCGCGGCGACCGTCCTGGACATCGGGGGCGGCCACGGCGACCACACCGTCGAACTGTGCCGCCGTCGTCCGGACGTCCGGGTCACCGTGTTCGACCTGCCCGAGACGATCACCGCCCTGCGCGAAGACGCCCCGCGGGACCGGGTGACGGCGCAGGCAGGGGACTACCTCACCGACGACCTGGGTTCCGGGCACGACCTGGTGCTGCTGTTCAACGTCCTGCACGGCCACCGCCCCGAGGAATGCCGCGAGCTGTTCCAGCGCGCGGCGAAATCGTTGTCCCCCACGGGAAGCATCGTCATCCTCGACCACGACCGGGAACCACCGGCCGGGCTGGGCCCGGCCGCGGCCGGGTTCCTCGCCATGTTCGACCTGACCCTGTGGCAGGGCCACGGCGGCGGCGTGCACCGCTACACCGACCTCGCGGTATGGCTGGGCGAGGCAGGGCTCACCGAGTCGCGGGTCGTGCCGCTCGCCGCGTCCCCGCTGGAGAAACTGCTGATCGCCGGTCGGCCGTCGTGACCGCCGACCCGTACCCGGGCTACGACTGGTTGCGCGAGCACGACCCGGTCTGCCCCGTCGACGGCCCGCACGTCCAGGGCCGGATGTGGCTGGTGACCCGGTACGACGACGTCCGCGCCTGCCTGGCGGACCGCCGCCTGGGCAGCGGCGCCCCGGTCAACCCCGACCCGCACCCGCCCGGTCTGTCCAATCTGGACGAGCCCGGACACGCCAGGCTGCGCCGGCTCATCGCCGCGGCGTTCACCCCCGCCGCGGTGTCCCGCCTGCGCGATCGCACCGCCCGGACCTGCGCGCACGCCGTCGAGTCGTTCGCCGGGCGGGGGCACGCGGACCTCGTCGCCGAGTACACCCGGCAGATCCCGGTCGCCGTCATGCACGACCTGCTCGGCGTCCCGGAAGCCGAGCGCGCGCCCGCCGCCGACGTGCTCGACATGTGGTACCGCGCGAAGTTCCAGCAGCCGCGTGACGAGGCGAAGCTGGCCGAGCTGCTCGGCTACGTCCGGAAGCTGGTGGCCTACAAACGCGCGCACCCGGGGGACGACCTGCCGACCCGGCTGATCGAGTCGGGCGCGCTGACCGGGGACGAGCTGGAGGTGATGGTCATGACGCTGATCGGCGCCGGTCACATCACCACGATCCAGTTCCTCGGCACCACCGTCCTGCGCCTGCTCGGCCACCCTGGCCGGCGAGCCGCCCTGCTCGGCGGCGACATCGACTGGTCCCAGGCGATCAACGAGCTGCTGCGCCTGGACTCGCCGTCGCACGTGGCGGAGTACCGGTACGCGGGCGAGGACATGACGATCGCGGACGCCCGCGTGGGAGAGGGCGACGTGGTGCTGCTGTCGCTGGCGGCGGCGAACCGCGACCCGGACCGGTTCCCCGACCCCGACGCCCTGGACCTCACCCGCGATGCCCGCCCGCACCTGGCGTTCGGCCACGGCGTGCACACCTGCCTGGGCAGCCATCTGGTGAAGCTGGAGACGGAGATCGCGATCACCACGCTCTTCGACCGCCTGCCGGACCTGACCCTGGACATCCCGGGCGACGAGGTCGACTGGGGCTACGCCCCGACCTTCCGCGGCCCCCAGGCCCTCCCGGTCACCTTCACCCCCCAGGAGCCGATGACCTCGTCTCCGCTGGGGGACACGACGGATCGCGGGAACTTGACCAAGCGGTAGGGCCCTCAACGTCTGTCCGGACGGGGCTGGACGGTTCGCCGGACGGCTCCCGCGCCGGACCACCTGGTGCGGTCAGATCATGGCTTGCCCCATATCTCCTACGACGGTGACCTTGCCGCCGTCGCCGGGGTCGGGATCGGGCATGATCGATTCCGGGTCGACGAGGTAGACCTCGTGACCGTCCAGCGTGAGCCGACGCACGACCTCCAGCAACATGCGCCGTGCCACGTCATCGATCGAATAGACCATCGTGAGGTCCAGAACCACCCTGACTTCCGCGGGGGCGGTGCTCACGGCTTCCCGGACGACTCTCTCGGCTCCGGCGAAGCCGATCCCGCCTTGCAGTTGGAGGACCCGGACCGCATTCGGTCCGATGCCGGTGACGTGGTTGGACCGCACGATGGCACGCGCGGCGGCCGGCACCTCCATCACATGCAGACCCATGTCGGAGGAGAACCGCTCGAACAGCGAAACCCCGCGAACGCTGTTCCCGTGGGCGTCCAGTCGTGGTGAGAACGTGGCGATGCCGATCTGGCCGGGGAGCGCCCCGATCAGGCCCCCGGCCACGCCACTCTTCGCCGGGATGCCGACCTGGGTCGCCCAGTCACCGGCCGCGTCATACATCCCACAGGTGGACATGACACTCAGCACCTGACGCACCACCGGTTCGCGTACCACTCGCTCACCCGAGAGGGGATTGACGCCGCGATTGGCCAACGTGGCGGCCATCATGGCCAGATCTCGCGCGGTGACCAGCACGGAGCACTGACGGATGTAGCCCTCGACAACGGCCCTGGGGTCCTCGGTGAGGATGCCGTAGCCACGGAGCATGTACGCGATGGCGAGGTTGCGGTGCGCGTGCTCCATCTCCGACACGCACACCGCCTCATCGATCCTCAGCGGACGACCGGCGAATGCCGAAAGGCCGCGGACCACGCGTTCCACGCGCTCCGCCGGATTCATGCCCTCCGAACCGGCCAGCGAGTGGGTGGTGATCGCACCGGCGTTGATCATCGGATTGAAAGGGCGCCCGGTATCACTTTCGAGGGAGATCTGGTTGAACGCCTCTCCCGACGGCTCGACACCGACTTTGGCGAGCACAGGGCCGAAATCACGATCAGCCAGTGCCAGCGCGTACGCGAACGGCTTGGAGATCGATTGGATCGTGAACTCGGTATCGATGTCGCCGGCACCGTAGACCTCCCCGTCAGGCGTGGCGAAGACCGCGCCGAGGCGCTCAGGGTCCGCTGCCGCAAGCTCAGGAATGTAGTCCGCCAGCTGTCCAGCAGTGTCCGGCTCGACATCTCCGAGAGCCTCGGCCAGATAGTCGGGAATGACCGACCGCATGTGTTCTCCTCCATACCGCTGGGGCGATGAATGTGCTGCGGCGTCAGCGCTGAGGCCGCCGTGCTGCGTGTGCCTTCCCGACACTCGTCGGCGCCTCACCGCATCACCACGCCGACGCGTGAACCGTAGCCGCAACCCTCCTGCTCGGCCCTCCTCCGCTCAGCCGAGTGGCGTAGCTGCTTCGGGTAGGACGAACCCCCGCTGAGCCGGTAAGCAGGGCTCGGCGGGAGTTGAGGCAGGCGTGTCGCAGGGGCGGGCATCCGACTGCCGGCTCCGCGAGCTGGAGCCTCAGGCGATGCTTCCGGCAGCGGCGGTGATTTCCACCTCGACGATCAACGAGAACCTTGGAGTTCCTGATCAATAGTTGTGCGGAAACATCCTGCCGCGCACCACTCACCGTGATTTCTCACGGCGGAAGCCGGATGGGCCGTCAGAAATGTTTGAATCAAAGGCGGACGTCCATTCGCGCTCACCGCGCAAGCGGATAGCCAGGTTCCGATTCTGATGGAGGGGGCGGCGCCGAAAATCTCTCTTGTGGAGCAAGGCCCATTGATCTATCGTCCACGTGATCCAACTCCCGTTATCCCATTGGAGAGTCTTGCGTGAAAGGACGATCCCCATCGCCGCCGCCTTGACCATTGCGCTGCTCCCCTTGCGGCCGACAGGGGCATTCACCGCCACTCCCGGCGCGCGCCCCGAGCTGGAAGAAACTGCCCACCGGCCACTGGGTCGTCCGCTGCCGATCCCCTTTCCCACTCGAAACACCTGTGCCGACCTCCCGCGCAATACCTTCCGATGGAGCAATACGTGAAGAGACCTGCACGGGTCATGATCGCCGCCATGGCAGCGGCCATGCTGTTCACCGCGATACCGCTGGATACCGACCCCTTGCTCGGCATCGGTCCGGCCTTCGCCGCGGTGAACGGTCCGGTCGACCCGCCGCTGTTCGACAAGACCCAAGGCGGGGGCACCGTCCGCGTCAACGTCGTCACCAACCGGCGCGCGGACCTGGCCTCCGCCTCCGCAGCAGGCGAGACCCTCGTCTCCTACGACACCGTGCCGATGGTCACCCTCCGCACGAACCACGCGGGCTTGCAGCAGCTGAACTCCAAGCCGGGGGTGATCGGTGTCAGCGAAGACATCCCGGTCCCGGCGACGCTGGACGAATCCACCGTCAAGATCGGCAGCAACAGGGCTGCCGCGGCAGGGAAGACCGGCGCCGGTACCGCGATCGCCATCCTCGACACCGGCGTCGCCACCAACCACCCCTTCCTCACCAACCGCGTCAAGACCGAGTCGTGCTTCTCCGTCAACGACAACGCATACGGTTCCACCAGCCTCTGCCCCAACGGCACCGCCCAGCAGGACGGCCCCGGCAGCGCCGACGCCGACACAGGCACATGCGCCACACTGAACGGCGCCTGCTCCCACGGAACCCATGTCGCCGGCATCGCCGCGGGCAACGGAACCGGCATCAGTGGAGCCCCCGCGCGCGGCGTCGCCCCCGGGGCGGACATCATCGCCATCCAGGTGTTCTCCAAGTTCAACTCCGACGAGTACTGCGGACCCGGGGCCGGCCCGTGCGTGCTGAGCTTCACCAGCTCGCAGATCAAGGCACTGGAGAAGGTCTTGGCGCTGAAACAGGCCGGAACCGACGTCATCGCCGCGAACATGTCCCTCGGCAGCGGACGTTGGACCACCGCCTGTGCTGCGGACCCCCGCAAGATGATCATTGACAGCCTGCTCACCGCAGGCGTCGCCACGGTCGTCGCGGCGGGGAACAACGGTTATCCCGACGCGGTCAACGCCCCCGGGTGCGTTTCCTCGGCCGTCACGGTGGGGTCCAGTACCGACGACGACCAGCTCTCCACATTCAGCAACCGCGGCCCGCTGCTCGACCTGCTGGCACCGGGCACCTCCATCGTCTCGTCCGTGCCCGGCAACACCTACGCCGGCAAGAACGGCACCTCGATGGCCGCCCCGCACGTGGCCGGCGCCCTCGCCGTGCTGAAGCACGCCTACCCCACCGAGGGCATCGACGGCCTGGTCTCGCGCCTCGTCACCAGCGGCACCCCGATCGTCTACACCGGGGCGAGCACGCCGCGTCTCGACGTCGGCAGGGCGGTACCTCCCTACACCCCCGGTACCGGATGGACCTTCGCGGGGACCGCCGACTACGACGGCGACAGCCACTTCGACACCATCGCGCGAGACGATGCCACCGGAATCCTCTACCTCTTTCCCGGCGCGGGCGCCGGCCACAGCACTCGGACACGTGCCCCGATCGGCATCGGCTGGCAGAACTTCACCTTCGTCGGTGTCGCCGATTACACGGGTGATGGTCACCCTGATGTGGTCGCCCGTAACAACGGCAACGGGAATCTGTACGTCTATTCGGGCACTGGTGGAACGGGTTACCTCACCGGGGGTGCTCCGATCGGTATCGGTTGGCAGAACTTCACTTTTGTTGGTGTCGCTGATTACACGGGTGACGGGCATCCTGATGTGGTTGCCCGTAATGACGGTAACGGGAATCTGTATGTCTACAGCGGGGTCGGCGGGACCGGTTATCTGACGGGGGGTGCTCCGATCGGTATCGGTTGGCAGAACTTCACTTTTGTTGGTGTCGCGGACTACACCGGTGACGGGCATCCTGATGTGGTTGCCCGTAATGACGGTAACGGGAATCTGTATGTCTACAGCGGGGTCGGCGGGACCGGTTATCTGACGGGGGGTGCTCCGATCGGTATCGGTTGGCAGAACTTCACTTTTGTTGGTGTCGCGGACTACACCGGTGACGGGCATCCCGATGTGATCACCCGAAACGACGGCAACGGGAATCTGTACATCTACACCGGAACCGGCGGGACCGGCTACCTCACCGGAGCCATCGAGATCGGCAATGGCTGGTGACGCCCAACCGTTGAGCCGACACGAGGGCGCTGTCCGGTACTTGCTCCCCGCCGGCGCCCTCACGGTGCGGGAGGCCGCCCCGAGCTCTCGGTGCCTGCTTCCGGCCCCGCGGGCCCGTCCGCAATGAACGGGCCTCGCCTCAGGCGCCGTTCCGCATAGCAGCGGCGAACCGCCTTACGCCGGTGCGGGCGGGAGCGCGCCGACTGGCCGTCGGCGGACCAGCGGGGAGAGACTGACGGGCATGCGAATAGAGCGACACCCCGTGGCCGAAGCGTCGATCGCCGAAGCCCTGGACGATTTCACCAACCGGATCTCACGTCTGGTCATCTCCACGTCGAAGGGCGGCCCCATGGCCGCTTCGGAGTGGTTGTACATCGGGGACGCGTACCTGGACCACCTCGGGGCGCTGTCGGTCGCGGACCCCGGCCTGGACACACCGGAAGCCCGGGCCGTGCTGAACGACGCGGCCGCGGCGACCGTGGGCGCCGTCCAGTACGCCGCGTACTGCCCCCACATCGCCTTCCACATCCACCTCGACTACGTCAACTTCGGGATCGGCTACGACGCCGGGGAAGGCATCCCGCAGAGCATCAGCACGCAGACCTGGATCGACGCGTTCTGCCTCGCGGTCCTCACCGGTGGCGCCGAACGGCACGGGGAAGCCTTCCACTTCGCCCGCCAGGACCCCCAGCACGGCACGCAAGGGCAGCCGTCGACCGAACTGATCCACGGCCTGCTGGCCTACACCCTGGGCACACTTGAGGACGACGACGCCCCCTACCCGCCCACGAAGGAACACACGATCGCCGCGCTGGACACCGCGATCGCACGGATCCGCACCCACCACGAGACCCACCAGGGCAGGCCGGACCACCTCCACAGCACGGCGCTCGACGCCCTGCGCGCCCTGGCCTGCGGCGACCGGGACACCTTCACGGACGGGATGGCCACTCTCCTGCGCCGGCACAGCGCGCCCACGCGGCCCAGCACCGTCCCCGGATCGCTGCTGCCCCTGCTGCCGCTCGCCCTGGCCGCACTCGCCTACCGCCGTGAAGGCTGGTGGCTCCCCTTCAGCACCGACTACCTCCCGCGCACCCTCGTCACCGGCTTCGAGACCGCGGGACCACGGGTGGGACCGTACGGCGCGACCCGGCGCCCCGACGCCGTCGCCGAACTCGGCGCCGGACCCGTCACCGTGGAACGCCCCGGCACGGCCGAACCCCTGGACCCCGACCACGAGGACGCCCTCGGGTGCGACATCCGCGACGAACTGGCGGACGCCGGGAAGGCATGGCGCCTGGGCATGGCCATGTCCGACCTGGTCATCCTGGTCAGGGCCCGGGCCCTGACCAGCGACGACGCCTCGGACCGGCAGATCCGCGACGTGCGCCGCGCGTCGAGGGCCGGGGCCGCCTTCTTCCGGGCCGCGGTCGCCGAACCCGGAACCACCGTCGACGTGACCGTCGAGGGCGAGAAGATCCCCGTCGCCGCCTACACGGGCGTGGACGCCGGGCCCGCGCCTTGGCAGAAGGCGGTCGGCCTCGCCCTGATCAGCGGGGCACGCGACGACCTCGCACCACTCGTCCTCAGCGGCACCCGCTTCCTCCGGAACGACCCGTCGGCGTTCGCGGCCTACCGGCTGGCGCTCCTCGCCTACCTGCACGCCGACGACCCCCGACCCGCCATGGACGCGGCCCTGGAAGCCCACCACCGGGCCAGGAACTGGGGTTTCCTCATGCCCCCGGCCGTGCTGCTGTCCCAGTTGGTCGACGGGGACGAGCAGAGCTTCAACCTCGCCCTCCTCGACGCACTGGAGGAACACCGCGATTACTACCGGGTCGGCGACCGCGCCGACGATCCCGACCGCGCACTCAACCTCGACATCCTGGCTCTCACCTGCCACGCCCGCCGACGCGGCTGGAACACCCTGGTCGACAGCCCTTACCTGCCGCCCCGACTCCTGCACCACACCGCGCCCCTGCCGGGCGACACCGGCCCCGCCTGAGGGGAGCTACGGAACCGGGGAACACCCGGTTCCGTAGCCGCCGGCAGGTGAGCACTCTCCGCCGGAAGCAGTCGAGTTCTGGTGTGCCTCCTCCGGGAGGCCGAGAGCGGCAACGCCCGATGCTCCCGCGCTCGCCGACATGGTCCGCGGCGCCGGGGGTGCACAGGACCCCCGGCGCCCACGCCGCACAGGTCCGTGCACACCCCGGATATGTTGGCGTCGATGATTGGAACACGAAAAGCTCGAACAGACGACTGAATATGAATTCCGGTACTTGGTGGAGTGGGAGGTCCGTATTCGATCCGAGGGCGACGTTTACATGCACTCGGACAACAGCCGCGCCACGCATTCACGATCATAACTGGCTGCTCGTCACATCTGTTTCGTCACTGCATACTCAACGACCCCCACATGCAACGGAGCGCCGTTTCAGCACTCGACACCGTTCTGCGGGTATGCGATAGTCGCTTCAGATGTTTCCTGTTGAACAGGATCAGGCGTATCGCGGGATTGTGGTTCTACACACCTGCACATCCAGGAAGTTGAGCCCACGCCTGGCGCTAAGGAGCACGAGTTGCCCATTTCCAGGCGCCTGATATCGCCCAAGGGGCACGTCTGGGAGACAGACGAAGTCGCGGCCCGCATATTCGATGCCACCGAACGTTTTGCACGCCGCGGCCTCGGGCCCGGTTCGCGGGTGATGATGAGCGGGGCCAATTCCCCGGAATGGGTCGTCGATCTGCTGGCGCTCATCCACCTCGATACCTCGGTGGTCCTGGCCGACCATCGAGCCACGCCGTCACAGCGATCGCGGATTCGCACTCAAGCGCGCGTGGTGGCCGAAATCAGCGACACCACGGGCCACGCCGCGGCGCCACGGCCCGCTCCGGACACGGCGGCCGTGCCCGACGCGGCGGCCTGGGCACAGCGCCAGGATGCCGCGATCTCATGGTCGTCGGGTACGACAGGCGACCCCAAAGGCATTGTGCGCTCCGGTCGTTCGATCCTGGACAACCTCGCGCTCAGCGCGGAACGTATGGGGTACCGGCCTGACGACGTCTTCCTGCCCGTCCTGCCGTACTCCCACCAATACGGTCTGTCGCTGGTCCTGACCTGGTGGCTGGGCGGAGGCACGCTCGTGGTCTACGGGTCGGCCACCCGGCTGGACCGGGCGTTCGCGGTCGGCGTGGAGCACGGCCTCTCCATCGTGGACGGGGCCCCGTCGACCTACTACAGCCTGCTCAACCTGCTCGACCGTCGTCCCGCTCTCGCGAACGCGCTGACGGCGGTACGGGCCTGGTGCGTGGGCGGCGCGCCGCTGGGACCCGACCTGGCGGCCCGGTTCCACGCCCGCACGGGCCGACGCCTCCTCGACGGCTACGGCGCGACCGAAGTGGGAAACATCGCGCTGGCGCCTCCCACCGATCCGATCGGGTGCGGCACACCGTTGCCCGGCGTGGTCGTCGAGGTCCACGACGAGCAAGGGAAGCCGCTTCCCGACGGCCGAATCGGCGAGCTCGTCGTACGCAGTGACGGCCTGATGACCGGCCACCTGGGCGATGACGGTGAGATCGTTCCGCTCTCGGGTCCGGTGCACCGCACCGGCGACATCGGCCTGCTCGACGGCGCCGGCCGTGTCTTCCCGGTCGGACGCAAGCACGCCGTGCACCGTGACGGCCACACGCTCTATCCCGACCACCTCGCCGCGCGGGCCGGGTCGGCCGGTGCGCGGACGGAGGTCGTCGCCGTGCCCGACGCGCGTCTGGGCTGCCGCCTGGTGTTCGTGATCACGGACCCGGACGCCCGCGAGCCCGCGCACTGGAAACGGCTGCTGCGCTCCGTGCTCGCCCGCTACGAGCAGCCCGACCACGTCATCGTGCTTCCCGCGCTGCCCCTCACGAACACGGGAAAGCCCAACAAGGCCGCTCTGGAGAAGATCGCCATGAACTCGCTGTCCGCTTCGCACCCCACGGCCACGGACGTCACCGTGTCCGGCTCGGCCATCGGTGCGGCCGAATACCGCATCCCCTTCGCCGACCGTGTCGACGCGCTGGGCGCGGTGCGCCGGTATGTGGCCGACAACGAGGACACGGTGATGAGAGTTCTCACCGAGTTCTCGCCCCACCGGACCGCGCGCGCGGAGATTCGTTCGTTCCTCGCCACTCTCGACGGGGCGGAGGAGGAGATCCGCCGTGTCCGGCCCGGCTGTGTGCCTCGCGCCGCGGTCTTCGTCCCCTCCAACATCCCGCTCTATTCCTACGCGCTTCACGTGCTCGTGGCATCCCTGTACAGCGACGTCATCACCTTTCGGCCGTCCTCGGAGAACAAGAGCCAGATGCAGCGATTGCACACCCTGCTGGCACCGGTCCACCGCTTACCCATCAAGCTCTTCGAACTCAGCCAGCGCAAGTTCGTGACCGGTCCGGTACGCGAAGCGGACCTCATCGTCTTCACCGGCCGCTACTCCAATGCCGAGACCATCCGCGAAGGGCTGGCGGAGGACCAGCTCTTCCTGTTCTTCGGCAACGGCATCAATCCCTTCGTGATCGCACCCGACGCCGATCTCGCGCGCGCCGCGGAAGATGTCACGAGAATCCGGCTCCACAACTCAGGCCAGGACTGTTTCGGTCCCGACGTCCTGTTCGTGCCCGAGGGCCGCACCGACGACTTCGTCGACCTGTTGTCCGAGGGGCTGGCTTCGCTGCGTTTCGGGCGGAACGACGACCCTGACGTCGACTACGGTCCGATCTGCTACGACTCGGCGCTGGTGAACTGCTCGGACTATCTGGTGCGTCACGCGCGCCGCATCCGGTACGGCGGGCGCATCGATCTGCGGTCCCGCAGGATCGAGCCGACCGTGCTGCTGTGGGGCTTCGACGACAAGATCCCGCTGGAGGAGATGTTCGCACCGGTCTTCAACGTCGTGGCCTATCCCAGCGCGAGGCTGCTGCGTGATCGGTTGTCGAGCCCCTACTTCAGCGAACGCGCGCTGGGGGCGATGGTCTACGGGAGCGATCCGGAGACCGTGAAGGTCCTGTCCAAGCGTCACCACACCTGTGTCAACCACACGCTGCTCGACGCGGAGGACGGCAACCGCCCGTTCGGCGGATTCGGGATGAGGGCGAACTACCTCTCCTACGGCGGCGAGCGGCACGCCGAACCACTGCTCACCTCGCAGGCCGTGGCGCGGAACATCCCGACGGCCGCCCCCACCACGGTGGGTGGGAAGTGACCCGGGCCGGCCGACGGTACACCGACGCGTGGTCCGCGATCGTCGACCTGCTGGTGGCGAACGGGGTGGACACCTGCTTCGGGCTGCCCGGCGATGATCTGGAGTTGCTCCGCGCCCTCGACGCCGCGGGCCTGGACCTCGTGCCGTGCCGTGACCAGCGCAACGCGATGTACATGGCGACCGGCTACGCCCTCCAGTCGGGGAGGCTCGCCGTATGCGCGCTCGGCAAGGGCCCGGCCGTCACCCACGCGGCCACCGGGCTGCTGGAGGCGCGGGAGTCCGGTGCGGCCGTCCTCGTGCTCGCCGCCGGCGTGCCCGAACGGCGCCGGGGGAGTGGCGGCTTCCAGGAACTCGACCAGGTCGCCGTGACAACGCCCCTCGTGCGGTGGGCGCACCGGGTGGGGCATCCCGACCGGGTCGTCCCCGCCACGGTGACGGCGCTGACCCGGGCCATGGGGCCGCCGGCCGGACCCGTGTTCCTGGAGGTACCCGATGATGTCCGCACGGCGGAGATCGTCGTCACCGGAACGTGTCCGACGCTGCCCGAACCACTGGTCGTCGAGTCCGGCCCGGTAGTACCAGGACCAGCACTGGCGGCGATCCGCGCGAGCCGGCGTCCGGTGGTGCTGGTGGGCGGCGGGATGCGGCACCGCAACGCCGACGGTGTCGTCGAGCGCTTCGCCGGACGCCTCGGCGCGGCAGTCTTCACCACCGCGTCCGGCCGCGGTGCCGTCGACGAGCGCCACCCGCTGTTCTGCGGTGTCGCGGGGCTCTACGCGGCGGCCCCCGCCCGTGAGCTGTGGTCGTCCTGCGACCTGGTGGTGTCGCTCGCCGGGCGACTTGAGGAGACGGTCGTCGAAGGCGGAACGCCGTGGCCCCCGGTCCCGGTGGTGCAGGTCAACCTCGATCCGGGCGGGCTGTCCGCCGAGTTCTCCGGCCCGCGTGTGCTCGCGGACGCCCGGCACGCCGTGCTCAGCTGGTCGCGGGCGCTGGACGAGGACCGCGACGCCGAGCACGCGGACGCGACCGAGGCGTGGGCAGGCGAGGTCGCCGTCGCCCGCAAGGCCATGGCGCTGGAGGTGGAAGCGGAACTGGCCCGCGCGGCGACGCTTCCGGGGATCCGCGTCGCTGAGCTGCTCGCCGCGCTCGACGCCACCGCCGACGGGCCCCGTGTGCTGGTCCAGGAGAACGGGTTGCAGGACATGTGGTCCTACGGCTTCCCCTTCCGCGTCGGTGGCGGGTCCATCGTGCCGTCGGAGCAGACCCCCTTGGGTTTCGGGGCGGCCGCGGCCATCGGGGTCAAGCGGGCCGCCCCGGGCCATGAGGTCACCGCGTTCATCGGAGACGGAGCGTTCCTCGCGGCCCGCGCGGACATCGCCGTCACCGCTCCGGCCCATGGCGGCGTCCTCTACGTGGTGCTGTGCAACGGCGGCTACGGCTGGCTGGACGCCCAACGCGCCCGACTCGGCCTCGACGCCGAGCTCTACCCGTTCACCCGCCCGGGCGCCCCGCCGCCCGTGCTGGACGGGTCGGACATCCACTGCCGAGTGCTGTGCGACAAGGCCGCGCTGACCGATGAGGTCCTTGCCGCGCGACGGTTCTGCTCCCGGGGAGGCACCGCCGTGCTCATGGTGCCGGTCGCCCCCGACGACATCCTCCCGGCCCTCCACGACGCCGGGGTGATTCCCCAGTGACACCCGCGGCAGAGCGGGACGACGCCGGACGGGGCCGGGCCCGACGCCGGGTGCTGGTCACCGGGTACGGGGCGGTGACGCCGCTGGGCCACAGCGCCGACGAGACGTGGACGGCGATGCTGGCCGGGCGCAGCGGTATCGACACCGTGGACGGGATGGACGTGACCGGTCTCGACGTCCGGATCGGCGGCCAGGTGAAGGGATTCACCCCCGGCCGCTACATGCCCCCGACGGTCAGTCGTCGCGCCGACCCGTACGCGCGGTACGCCCTCGCCGCGGCACTGGAGGCCTGCGAGCACGCCCGGCTCGTCGTCGACGACCGCCTGGCGCCGCGGGTCGCCGTGATCATCGGCAGCGGCTACGGCCCGGTGGGCTCGATCTACCGTGCCGCGAACACCCTGCGGGACAGAGGGCCACGGGCCATCAGCCCCTTCACCCAGGTCACGACTGCCATGGACAGCGCCGCGGGCGAGATCAGCATGCGTCTCGGCATTCAGGGGCCCAGCCGTGCCCAGAGCACGGCGTGCGCCAGTGGCGCGGACGCGGTAGGAGCGGGGATGCGCATGATCAGCCATGGGGAGGCCGACATCGTCATCGTCGGCGGCGCCGACGCCTGTGTCACCACCGTCGACCTCGCGGGCAGCGGCAACGCCCGCGCGCTGTCCAGACGCAACGACGACCCGACCGCGGCATGCCGGCCGTTCGACACGCATCGCGACGGGTTCGTGATGAGCGAGGGAGCCGCCGTGCTGGTGCTGGAGGCCGCCGAGGTGGCCGACAGCCGAGGGGCGACGCCCTTGGCCGAACTCACCGGCTACGGGGCCAGTTCCGACGCCCATCACTGGACGGCCCCGCATCCCGAGGGACGCGGCGCGTGCCTCGCCGTCGAGGCGGCGCTGCGTGACGCGGGGATATCGGGCGCGGACGTGGACTACGTCAACGCGCACGGCACCGGAACGCTGCTGAACGACGCCACCGAGACGGCCGTCCTGCACAAAGTGCTGGGTGATCGTGTCACCCGGATCCCCGTCAGCTCCACCAAATCGATGACCGGGCACATGATCGGTGCCGCCGGAGCGGTCGAACTCGTGGCCTCGATCCAGGTCCTCCGCACGGGTGACGTCCCCCCGACCATCAACTGCGACGAGCCGATCGACCCGGACATCAACTTCGTTCCGCACCGGGCGCAGCACCACGACGGTCTGCGGACCGCGCTCAGCAACTCGTTCGGCTTCGGCGGCCACAACGCCGCTCTCGTGGTCCGAGCGGTATGAGGTCCCGGCCGTGAACCACCTTCCGGAACCGACTCCGCGCCCCGCCACCGTCACCCGCAGCGGGCCGCTGACCTGGGTCCAGCAGTGGCACTGGTTCGAACGCACCATTCCCTCACCACGGCGGGTCAACCCGACGCCGCTCGCCGACCACTGCCACGTTCCGCCCCAGGCGACCGTCGCCGATGTCCACCGGGCGCTCGCGTCCCTCACCGCCCGCCACGAGGCGCTGCGCACCACCGTCGACCCGATCCGCCCCGTACAGCACGTCCACCGCGAGGGCTGGGCCCCGCTGCCGGCCGACCTCGTCGATGTTCCCGCCGTCGACGCCGACACCGTGGCGGCCGCCACAGCGGAGCTGGCCGCCCGCCCGATCGATCCCGAGCGGGATCCGCCCTGGCTCGCGCGGGTGCTGCTGGAGGCGGGACGGCCGCGCGCGGTCCTGCTGGCCGCCCACCACGTCATGATCGACGGTTGGGGGCTCGCGGTACTGATCGACCAACTGCACGATGAGCTGAGCGGCGCCGACACATCGGCGCAGGCGTCCACGCATCCGCTGGACATGGTCGCCGCCCAGCCCCTGGAACGCGCCCGCGCGGCGGAGCGTGAGTGGCTCACGCGTCTCGCGGACAACCCGACCGGAGTGCTGGCCCCGTTCGGCGGGAGCGGCGACGGCACCGGGCGCCACCGTCTCCAGTACCGCTCGGTGGACGCCCACGACGACCTCGACCGCGTCGCCCGGCGATATCGGGTCAGCCCGGAGGCCGTGGTGCTGGCGGCACTGGCCCACGAGGTCGTCACCCGCACCGGCGAACACCGGTTCCTCGCGTCGGTGGTGGTCTCCAACCGGACCCGGGCCGCTCTGCGGCACAGCATCGGCGTCCGGGCGCTGACGGTCCCGGTGCAGATCGATCTCCGCCCGGGCGCGGCGTTCGGCGAGGTCGTCGCCTCGGTCGCCGCCGCGTCCGCCGCGGCCTACCGGCACGGTCAGTACCGCCCCGCGGAGCTGGTCGCCGCCCAGGCGCGCATGGACCGCCGCCGCGGTGTCGTGACCGTCCCCTCGATCGAGTACAACTGCTACTCGTGGCCACGGGACCATCTGGTCCCCGCGCCGGACACCCCGTCGAACGGGCCGGCCACCTGGATCAGCAGCGCCCCTGACGAGCCCTGCGAGACGCTCTACGTGGACCTCGGCCGTGACATCGGGGGCGTCACCCTCGATGTCACCGTCGGAGACCATCTGCTCGACGCCGCGCAGGCCCAGGCGCTGCCCGTCCGCCTGTGCCGTCTCCTGCGGGCGCTCGCCGACGGTGCCACGTGCCCGGTTCCGGCGCACCCGCTCGCACCGGCCGCCTCCGGATGGTGGCGCGCCCCGGAGGGCTGGGTGTGCCTGGCCAAGGTCGAGGACGTCCTGCGCGGCCACCCCGGAGTGCTCGACGCGACGGTGACGCCCGGTGGGAACGCCGCGGGGGAGGGCAAGGAGCCGCACCTCGTGGCGCGCGCCCGCACCGCTCCTGAGGTCACTCCCGGCGACTTGCACCGCCACGTCCTGGACCACCTCGGCGAAGTGCCCGGTCTCGTGGCGCCGGGCCGCTATGTCCTGTCCCCGGCGGCACCCGGATCCGGCGGCCCGTCCGGCCGGTCCCGCACCGCCACCGTCGGCACGGGAACCCCGCGGGTCCCCACGCGTCCGCCCGTGACAGGCGCCGAACGGGCGCTGGCCGCAGCCGTGGCCGCTGTCGGCCCCGGCGGACCGCCGGTCGGCTCGTTCGGCAGCCCTGATGCCGTGGACATGAACCGTTGCCTCGCCGACCACGGAGTCACCCTGGTCGCCGTCCCTCGTCTGCTGACGCTCCTTCACCGGTTCGGCTTCACCGGGATCGCGTCGGACGAACTGGCCGGAACGGCCTCACTCGGCCACCTCGCCGCGGCCCTGGAGCCCTTGCCGCCCCGCGCCCCTTGTGGAGGAGAAACCACACCATGACCGCGTCCCCCGCCCCCGCTCCCTCCGTGGACCGCCTGGCCCCATGGGCCTTCGCGGCCTTCGTCGAGGCGAACACGCACGACACGGCGTACCGCCCGCCGGTGGTGGACGGTCCCGTCGGACCGACCATCGTCCGCGCCGGCCGGGAGCTGGTGAACTTCGCCAGCATCAGCTTCCTCGATCTGCCGCGCCACATCCCGGTGCGACATCACTTCGCGGAAGGGGCGCTCGCCCACGGCCTGAGCACCAGCGGATCCAGGATGACCCAGGGAATCTGCCGCCCGCACCAGACGCTGGAGGAGACGATCGCCCGCCACACCGGCAAGGAGCGGGCCATCAGCTTCGCCACGGGGCTGCTGGCCAACATCGGGTTCATCCACGCCATGAGCAGTTCCGCGCACTTCGACGCCGGGATCGAGGTGCGCAACCGCGACACCGTCTTCATCGTCGACCGTGACGTCCACTGGAGTGTCTGGAAGGGCCTGGAGGGCCTCGACTACGGACGCAACGTCCACGCGTTCCGGCACAACGACGTCTCCGACCTGGCACGCGTCCTGAACCGGGTCCGGGCCCGCAAGACCGTGGTGATCGCCGAGAGCATCTACTCGGCGGACGGCACCATGGGGCCGATCGTGGAGATTCTCGACGAGTGCGACCACCACGGCGCCGTCAGCATGATCGACGACGCGAACGGCTTCATGGTCTACGGGCCCGAGAATCGTCCGTACGCCCGGGAAGCGGCCGCGATCCGGGAACGCGCGGACTTCGTCATGGTGTCGCTCTCCAAGGCCATCGGTCTGGAGGGCGGCGCGATCGCCGGACCGGCGGCGGCCATCGACGCCTTCGAACTGCTCTCCGGCACCTCCATGTTCACGGCCGCCATCCAGCCGCCCACCGCTTACACCGCCAAGCGCACGATCGACGTCCTCGCCGGCGATCCGGGGATCGTCGACGACTACTTGGCGCACGCCGCCCGCCTTCGCCGACAGATGCACGAGGCCGACACCCCGACGACGCCGACCGAGTCCTACATGCTCTCGGTCCCGATCGGGAGCGACGCCGCCGCCTTGCAGATGCGGGAGTGGTTCGTCGAGGACGGCTACCTCGTACCCGTCTTCTCCTACCCGGCCGTCGCACGCAATCAGGCGCTGCTGCGCTTGTTCCCGCACGCCGGCCACACCGAGGAGCAGATGGACGGCTTCCTGCGCACCCTCCGCACCTACCGACGGCGCCTCGGGCTCTGACGTCCCCGCCGAGGTTCGTCACACCGACCGAAGAAGGAGAAATCCGTGGTGAGCAACACCGACATCCTCCACGCCGTCGCCGACATCGTCCACGAGGTCGCCGGGGTGGACCCCGCCGAGGTGACCGCCGAGAAGTCGTTCACCGACGATCTCGGCGTCGACTCCCTGTCGATGGTGGAGATCACCGTGGCGGTCGAGGACAGGTTCGAGGTGAGGATTCCCGACGACCAGGTAGCGGAGCTGAGGACCGTCGGCGGTGTCGTGAACTACATCGACGGCCACCGGTGACCGCTGCCGGATGGCCTGGCCGTGGCCCCGTTCGGCTCGTGCCGTTCGTCGTCGCCCGGTCACCCGCCCCTTCCCTCCGCGGAACCCGACGCGCGCGGCGCGTCGTTGACCGGCAAGGGTTCGGACGCGCACGGGGTCGTCCCCCGGCGCCGAACAGGACCCGCTTCGGGAGAGGTGCCGCGCACACAACGGTTTCCCAGCAGGCCAGGCGGCCATGAGCCTGCTCGATCGCTTCCGGCTCGACGGCCGCGTCGCCGTGATCACCGGCGCCTCCTCCGGGCTGGGTACCGCCTTCGCCACCGCGGTGGCCGAGGCCGGCGCCGATGTCGCGCTCGGGGCCCGGCGCGCCGAGAGACTGGAGCCGGTGCGCAGGGCCGTCGAGGCGCTCGGCCGCCGTGCCGTCACCGTGCGCACCGACGTCGCCAAGCCGGAGGACTGCCGCGCGCTGATCGACGCGGCGGTGCACGCGTTCGGGCGGGTGGACATTCTTGTCAACAACGCCGGGATCAGCGGTGAACGACCTGCGGAGGAGGAGACACCTGAGCAGTTCCGCGAGGTCATCGACATCAATCTCAACGGCTCCTACTGGATGGCGCAGGCCGCGGGCGCGGTGATGCTCCCCGGCAGTGCCATCGTCAACGTCTCCAGCATCCTCGCGATGGTCACAGGTGGTCTGCCGCAGGCCGCCTACTCGGCGTCGAAAGCCGGAATCCTCGGGCTCACCCGCGATCTCGCCCAGCAGTGGACCCCCAGCAAGGGCATCCGTGTGAACGCCCTCGCACCGGGTCTCTTCACCTCCGCGATGACCGACGGCTACGCCGACGGCTATGTAGAGGCGATGATGCCGAGGGTGCTCTCAGGCCGCATCGGAGAGCCCGAGGAACTCGCCGCGGCTTTGGTCTTCCTCGTCTCCGACGCGGCGTCCTACATCACCGGCACCACCCTGACGGTCGACGGGGGCACGCACATCGCCTAGGCGACCCCACCGCGCGCGGCATCGCCGTGGATGCGCGCCGCACCAGGCGGAACGCCGCCGTCCGGCCGGTGTCCAGCACGGTGCCGCGGCTGTTCCCGGCCATCCGCAGGAGGGGCACGTCACGGGTCATGCCAGCATCGACGACGAACCGCCGGACCCCACTGCGCCTCAACGGCGCGAGCACCTTCGCTCCACCGGTACCGCGGACGTGCCTCTCCTTGCCGGGCGCGGGCGCGGGCTCGCAAGCGCCGCGGCTGTCCCGACGCGGTCACCCGGTCCGTGGTCCGGGGCGCGCGGGCGGATCGATTCCGGCACGCCCTTCCTGCGGGACCGGTCCACCGAGCACCCCAGGGAGCCAGCGATGACGACGGAGCCGACCGCAGGTGCCCTTCCGCGCGAGCCGCTCGGTGATCCGCGCCTGCTCCGCCTGGTCGCGGGCCAGGGGCTGGCGGGCTTGGTCGACGCCCTGTTCCTGATCTGGCTCACGCTCTTCGTGCTCGAACTGTCGGAACCCGGGATCGCCACAGGGCTCGTGCTCGTGGCGGCGGCACTGCCGCGGGCGGCACTCCTGCTTCCTGCGGGAGTACTGGTCGACCGCCTCGGTCCTGCCCATGTCGTGACCGGAGCCTCCTGGCTCCGGTTCGCCGTCCTGCTCGCTCTCTGCGCCCTGGTGACCTTCACCTCGCCATCGGTGACGGCGGTCGCGCTGCTCGCCGCGCTGCTCGGCGTCGCCGACGCCGCCTACTTCCCCGCTGCCCTGGCCTTGTTGCCCGCCGTCGTACCGACCGAGAAGCTCCCCCGGGTCAACGCGCTGGTGCAGGGGGCGGAGTCGGGGGGAGACCTGGTCGGCCCGGCGGTGGCCGCCGGAGTCATCGCCGCGGTCGGCTTCGACGCGACGCTCGGTGGGATCGCGGCCATGGCCGCGCTGGCCGCCGTCGCCCTCGATACGTTCGTCCGCGCGGTACGGCGCGATGAAGACGCCGGGCACGCCGCTGGTCCGGACGGCATCGACGGTGAGCAGCCCAGCAGTGCACGTGCTCTCGGCGCGGGCTTGGGATACGCCTGGCGTGAACCGCTGGTGCGAGGGATGCTGGCAGCCGTCGCCCTGATCAACATCGCTGTCGTGGGCCCCGTGATCGTGGGCGGCGCGGTGCTTGCCGATCAACGCCTGGGCGGCGCGGGATCCCTGGGCGTCGTGCTCTCCGGATTCGGCGCCGGCTCACTGGCCGGCTCACTGTCGGCGGGGGGGCGGCCGCCTGCCCGGCGTGGCTGGGCCGTGGCCGGCGGGGTCGCGGCGATCGGGGCGGGGGTGGCCGGACTCGCCGCCGTCACCCACGTCGTTGCCGCGACGGCGGTCGTCTCACTGGTCGGCCTCGGGTCCGGGTTCCTCGGAGTGGTCGTCGTGGCCACCCTGCAGGAGCGAGTGCCCAAGCACCTGCTGGGCCGAGTACTCAGCCTCGTGGTGCTGGCCACGGTGGCGTTCGACCCGCTCTCCTACCTGATCGCCGGTGTCCTGCTCCCGTACGGCACGACGACGCTGTTCCTGGTCTGCGGGAGCGCAGTCCTGGCAGGCGCCGCCCTGGTCGCCGCGAGCCCGGCGATCCGCTCCCTGCGTTGACCCTGTCGACCGCCGGTCACCTGCCGACCACCGGGCCCGGCGAAGGGGCTCCGCGAAAGGGCTCTGCGAAAGGGCTCTGCGAAGGGGCTCTGCGTGGGCCGGACAGCCATGCGCGGCCCGACCCGGGAGGCCGGTCCGCGCGGCGGCCGCTCCTCGTGCCTCGGTGGCATTCCGGGGTCGGCCCGGGAGGGCGGGCGGAGTCGGTCACCGTGATGGGGCCGGGCCCGAGTACGGCGGCCATGGGTCCCTCGACAGCGGGGGAGGGACCTACGGGCTGGCGGAGGGCACCGTCGGCGGTGCCGTCCCGGACGGTGCGTGCACATGCGTGGTCCAGGTCCGGAACCTTCGCAGGCCCATGCGCTCGTAGAAGCCTCCGGCGGCCATGGGGTTCTTCGAGTCGACGTCCAGGACGGCCCACCGGTAGCCCTGGGCCCTCGCCCGGGCGAGGGTGTGGGTGAACACGGCGCGGTACAGGCCTTTGCCATGGAGCGCGGGTTGTGTACCGGCGTTGGCGAGGTAGAGCTCGCGGTCGGTGCGGGTGTCCGTCAACTCGGTGCACATCAGGTAGCAGAGGATCTCCTGCTCGTGCTCCGAGAGGAGGAGGAACGAGGACCCGGGCCTGAAGTGCGGGCTCCCGGTGATGGTGTGGCGCCACGTCCGTGTCGTCATCGGAACGCTGCCCCAGTGATCGGCGAAGATCACGTTGCGGGCCGCCAGGAGCTGCGCGTCGAACGCGTCGTCGAAGGGCACGATCGCGGTGCCGAGCGGCATCGCCGGTGCGGCGATGGGCTGTGGGGTGCCCAGGTCCAGCCGCATGCCCCAGTGGATGCGCTCGCGCCGGTACCCCGCGGTGTCCAACGCCTCGGCGAGCCACACTTGGCCGTGGTGGGTACGGACGTGAAGCTCCAACAGGGTGCCGTCGGACAGCTCACGGTGGCGCCGGACACCGGTATCACGGCACCACTCCAGGAGTCGATGGACCATCGCTGGAGCGCGGTGCGCGGGGTGCACCGCGATGTCGAGGGTCAGTTGGCGGACAGGACCGGCGCCTTCCCGGATGCACGTGGTCGCGTAGGCGACCGGCTCACCGCCGCACCAGACGGATGCGGTACCACCGTCCAGGTCGATGCCCGAGGCGTTCAGGTTCTCGTGGACGCCGTCCGCGCCCCGGACCGCGACCCCGACCCCGTCGGCCGCTTCGCAGACGGTGAGCAGCGCCGCCACCGAGGCGGCGTCGGTGACGGCGAGCGGGCGCCATCGTGCTTCAGCCACGTCCGCGGGCCGCCATCCCGCGGGCACCGGGTACGACGACCTGCCCGTCGGTGACGAGCATGAACCGCTCCAATCCCGGCACGAGCACATTGACGACGGCGAGGTCCGCGGTGACATGGTGGTCGCGTTGGTAGACGGCGAAGCCGTGCCCTCGTAGGACGGTGAGGAGCCGGTCGAGGTGACCCTGGGGCGTGTCCGGCGCCACCGTGTCCTCGTACGCCCTGAGTTCGGCCGAAGCCAGGGCGGTGGTGAAGTCCGACAGATAGCAGGCGTGCAGCTCGGGGTACGGCCCGGTGTCGTCACGCTGCTCGGGCAGCAGGTGAGCGTACTGCTCGCGCAGGTGCATCGTGCTGTGGAGCTGGATGAGTTCACTCACTGCTCGGGTGACGGCGTACCGGCGCGACAGCGATGCTCCCCACCCGCAGATCCGGGCCGGCTGCCCATGCGGGGCCGGCAGGTAGGCCGTGTACGCCGGGACACCGAGGTCGCTGGTCATGTCGATCAAGTGGACCCGACGCCCCGTGTGCGCCTCGGCGAAGGCGAGCAGCGCGGCCACCTCGTCCGGCAGCGTCGCCGGATCCACGACGGCCAGCCGCTCGGGTCGCTCGCGGAGGAACTGGCCGATCAGCAACAGGGAGAGCGCGTCCCGCTCGATCAGCTCGTTGATCGCGTGCACGGCGGCTTCCACCGGGTCCGCGCCGGCGGCCCAGCCGTTGTTGACCGAGTAGCGGCCGACCGCGCGGTAGTCGTAGCTGTCACCCGCGACCCGGCGGGCCCGCGCTCCGGCCGCCCCCAGATACTCGGGCATGGACAGGAAGAGGGGGACGAGCACGTCCGGCGCACCGGCGAGCGACCGGTACGGCAGACAACCCAGCGACTGGTCGGGCACCCGGCCCAGCAGCCCGACTGCGATATCGCGGGACAGCGGGCCCTTGGCGAGGGTGTGGCCGCGCGCCAACCGGATCTCCGCCGGGTCCAGTCCGTCCACACCGCAGAGGTAGTGCTCCAGCGCCTCGAACAGGGCTCCCGTCCGGGCCTCGTCCCGGCTCCCCTTGCCCAGACCGAGCCCCGTGCGGAGATCCTCGCCGTCGCGGCGCAGGATGCACCGCCAGGTGCCGGGGCTGCCGTCGAGAATGGGTTCCAGATCGGCCTCCACCGAGAGAGCGGCGGCAGCGGACCGCGCGCGGTCGAACGCCTCGCTCAAGGGCAGGCTGCGCTCTCCCGACCGGGGAGCCGCGGTGTACGCGGAGGTGGTCACGGTTCATCCCGTCTGCTGGGTGACTGCGGGCCGCGGCAGGTACCCCCGCCGCGGCCCGCAGCCCGCGAATCTGCTGGCTGTGGACCGCGTCAGCTCTCGTCCGCCGACTCGTTCACCTGGCCCTGGCACTGGTCCGCGAGTTCAGCGAGGGTCTGCTCCTCGGCCGGGGCCAGCACTACCTCGTCCGGGTGGAACTTGACACGGTCCTGGAATCCGCCCATGCGTACAACCTCCTGAGACTGAGGAACCGGCCGCCTGGCCAGCGGCCGCGATCCGGGACGCGGCCCTGGCCGGGAGACGTCCTGTCACTCATCGTGGGGTCCGGGCAACGCCATGTGAATGCTTGTCCGTTCGTGCGACTTGCGCGAGAGTCCGCACATGGCCGCACCGCTGTCCGCGCCCCCACTCGGTTCCCCAGCCCTGCGCGATCCCCTCACCAGGACCCTCGAACTCACCGGCGCGCACTGCGCCCTGTCCCGTGGCCTCACCGCCGCGGGGGACTGGGCCCTGGCCTTTCCGGCGCCGGGCCGACTCGGTGTCCAAGTCGTGCTCCAAGGCGTCATCTGGCTGGTGATGCAGGGCATCGACCACCCCGTCCGACTGGAGGAGGGCGATGTCACCGTCTTCAGCGGAGACCGTCGGTACACCCTGGCGAGCGACCCCGCGGTGCCGCCGATCGACGCGCTGCCCCTGCTCCAGGCGACCACCGAGACCTTCCTGCACATCGGAGGCGAAGGCCGGGAGACCGTCGTCATCGGCGGCCACATCGACCTCAACACCGCTGGCAAGGACCTGCTGCTGACCGTGCTCCCGCCGCTGATACACGCCAGCGCCACCACGACAGAGGCCGCCACGGCCTGCTGGCTCATGAACCAGACACTGCGCGAATCCCGGTCGGACGCCCCGGGGGCCGCCTTCGCGGCACAGCACCTCGCTCAGCTGCTCCTCGTACAGGTCCTGCGCATCTTCCTGACCCGTGTGAATGCCGAAACCCACCAGACAGGCTGGCTGCGCGCCCTCGCCGACGACCGCATCGCCCCCGCCCTGCGCCTCATGCACGGAAGCCCGGCCCTTCCCTGGAGCCTGGCCCAGCTCGCCCGCGCCGCGGCCATGTCCCGCACCAGCTTCACCCTGCGCTTCAAGGAGGTCGTGGGCGTTCCGCCCCTGACCTATCTGCGGGCCTGGCGGATGCGCCTGGCGCAGCACACCCTGTGGCTGGAGGACACGCCCGTGTCGGCGATCGCCTCCTCCTTGGGCTACAGCTCGGAGAGCGCCTTCAGCAACGCCTTCAAGCGCAGCACGGGCATGGCCCCCCGCCGCTACCGGGAGGCCGTACGGGCGAGCTGAGCCGACCACTTCTCGCGCTACGGAGGCCCGGGTCGACCAGGCGGGCTTCCCCGGACGGGAAGGGCTCCTGGAGAGCCGAGCCCACGGAGGAGCGGCAGGAGGCACCGGCCTAACGGAACTCCCTGCCCCGTCGGCGGACCGGAGGGACCCTGACGTCGTTCGCCGCGCGCTACACGCCCTGTGCCGCAGACCGGACGGAACGGCTGCCGCGGCCAGGACCGTGCAGCGCAAGAGAGCGTCGGTCAGCAGAAGGCGGCGGTCAACGAGGTCTTCGGCGTGACCGTCTAACGCGGATACACAGGTAGGTGCACCGACCGAGCCCGTCCGCGACCGCAGACGGCGACCCCATCAGGACGGGGCGATACGGCGGAGCCCGGGAAGGGCCGCGACATACACTCGCGCTGAGGGCGAAGCGCCAGGCCGGGATTCCGGCCCCGGCGTGAGGGAGGGGTCAGGATGTTCCGTTCGAAGAATTCGAAGAAGAAGCTCGACGATCTGATGGCGCAGCTCAGGCCCGATTTGAGTCGGGAATCGCTCGGCGTCGGGCCCGACTTCCCGGGTGTCGCCCCGAACCCGCTGCTGAGCGGTGATGCGCGGAAGCGCAATGCGGAACTGCGTACGGGGGCGCTTGCGCTCGGCGTTCTCGTCGACTGGCGGGAGGTCAACAGCAGTCCACGCGTGGTCCTGATGTTCGACGTGGAGACCGCTGGCGGCATCTCGTTCCGCGGTATCGCGGACGAAGACCTCACGATCACCGAGCTCACCCGACTCGCCCCAGGACAGACGTTGCCCGTGCGCTATCGGCCGGCCGTCATGGACCACTACGTCGCCCTGGCCCGGGACGCGGACCCCGCTCACGTGCGGCAGCTCTCCGACGGGATCGCGAGCCGCAAGCGGACCTGACCCGAAGCCGTTGGCCGGATCCCCAAGGCTTGTCCGATGATTGATCTTGTGGCAGGTCGAGGCGGGTTGACGGACGCGGCGGGGGGAGCGACATTGATCTCCTGTTGCCGCAGGTGGGCGGGTGTGGCCGTCCGTGGCGTGATCACCTGCGGGTGACCGACGGTGTGTTGTGGCTGCTGCGGACCGGGGCCCATGGCGCGACCTGCTCGGGCGGTAGGGGCCGTGGCAGACCGTCTACGGCCGTTTCGCCCGCCGGGAGGCGGACGGCACGTGGGCAGGGCTGCCGGAACAGGGGCCGGGTGGAGTGCACCGTCCGGGTCGGCTCCACGGTCAACCGTGCCCACCAGCACGCTGCCGACCGTTCCGCGCGATCCCGACCAGATGCGACAACTCCCCGATCGTCACCGCGCCGGAATCGTCCTGGCCTCCCTGATCCTCTGGCTCCGCGAACCAGCCAGGTGCTCATTCGCCAGACACGGCCTGGCAGCCGGCGCAGCAGTAACACGTTCCTGCACAGCAGATGACGCAGTGCAGGGGGCACAGCCCGCAGCCGTAGACACAACAGTGGTCGCACGGGTCGGCCAGGATTGCGCCCAACTGCTCGTCGCTCAGGGCCAGCAGGTCTTCAAGGCCATTTCGGGGCTGCCGCACCCGTTCGAGAACCCGTTCGATCCGGTCTCGCCTCAGCTGGTCGGGAGCCTCGTCCCGTGCCCGCTCAAGCACCGGAACGACCTCGTCCGCGTCGCGCAGCCCCTCAAGCCGGGCCAGCACCTCGGCCCCGTAGTCATCGATCTCCTCGGCGTTCCTCCTCATACGCCGCTGGACCCGCATCAGCTCCTCGGCCACACCGTCCGGAGCGTCACGCCGGACCGCCTCGATCACCAACGCCTTCATGTAGTCCGGAAGGAACCAGCGATCCGTCACGAGCGCGTCGGGAACCGCCTTCTTGAGGCCGAGACCCGCAACCGCCGCGGCCCGGGCCTCGTCGTTGTCGATCATCCACTGAATGGTCGCGCGCGTCACAGGGGGTACTCCTCAGTTCATTCCCGGCGGTCCAGCGCCCACCCTCCCCTCCCGGCGCCGTGACGAAGCCCGCGCACTGCCGAGGCCGCCGCCGCTTTCACTCGCACGCATCCCGTACAGGCAGAATGCCTGCCCAGGCTCCGCAGTGAGAGCGATGTCGGCCCGGGGCGGCCGAGGAGGCCGATCAGCGCGGAGAGGTCGGAGAGGGCGCCCAGTGTGATTCAGCCGGCGCCGTAGCCCGCGGCGGGGACGATCTTCTCGAAGACCAGGGGGACCACGAAGCCGCCGACCGCTGCGAGGGTCAGCATGAGGCCCACCGCGGTGCCGATGTGCTCGGCGTCGACACGGGAGACGCCGGAGGGGACGCACAGCCATGCGGGGAAGCTGAAGCGGAACAGGAATCCGATCGCGGCCGAGAGGAACCACAGGAGCGGGGCCGAGCGGACGGGGATCAGGAACAGGGCCGCCCCCGCGCAGGTCCGCTGTCGCCCGACCACGCACTGCTTCCTGCAAGCCCTTCCCCCGGAGAATCCCATCGGCCGCGTGAGGCGTCGGGGGAGGCCGTACGGCGCTTAGGGAGGGCGCCGCGGCAGTGGTGCGGTGGTGGCTGTCGAGGACGGTGTCGAGGGCTTCGGCTTCCCGGGCGGCCGGAATCCGGCACAGCCCCCCGTTGCGGTGGCTGCGGAATCGCCCGCAGCACCGTGACGGGGCTCCTGCCGCGGGGGAGGAGGGTGATACTGGATATGAGGGCCGGTGTTCGCTGCCGGTCGGGCCCGGACACGGACCGGGCAGCGAGGACGGACCGGTGCCGATGCTTGTGAGGGGAGCCGTTCATGACCACGGCGAAAGACCTGTTCATCATCAGTCTGGACCGGGGGGCGGAGCGGTCCGTCGGCCAGGGCGACCTGTCGCTCGCACTCGCGGGAGCCGAGCTGATCGATCTCATCGGTGCCGGGACGGTTGCCGTGGACGGTGACCGTGTGGTGCCGGATGGGCCGCCGGTGCCGGACGACCGGCTTGTGGCCGAGGCTGCGGCAGGGCTCACCCGGCAGGCGCCCTACGAGCGGATCGAGGACTGGCTGTGGCGTCGGGGCCGGGACCTGACGGCCGCGTACCAGGCTGCCCTGGAGGAGGACGGCGAGCTGACCAGCAGGCGGAGCGGGGCCTCGCCCTTCGGCCCGCGGCACGTGGGACCGGTCGATTCGCCCGCGCGCCGCCGGGCAGTCGCGCGCTGGGAGGAGAACGAACCCGTCCTGGGCGCTCTCGCCTCGGCCGTCGGCATCGGCGAGGAACGGTCCGGCGACGAGCCCGGCCTCGCCGACGAGGCGGTGACGGCAGTGGTGGCCGCTGTCCACGACGCGGTGATGGAGCTGGAGGCCGTGCGTCAGAGGCGGTCCATCGAGAGCTCGGCCTTCGCCAATCTGTGGCGCGGCGTGTGAGCCGGCCGGTGATGCAGGCGCCGTAGACCCCGGTCATGGACGCGCCGTGGAGCCCGGTGCCCGCGGCTTCATCGGAAGCCGCTGGCGCCGGGCCGTTGTCCCCGTGTGATCAGGGGGGAGCGACGCCGAGGGACAGGCCCGCATGGTTCTCGGCGTTCCCTCGCCGGTAAGCGTGGCGTGCCTCGGCGCGCGGGGCGAGTGACGACCCCAGCGCCGCGACCGGCTCCTACCGGTCCTCCCTCCCGACGTGGCTCGGCGCGGCCCGAACCGCCGGGTCCGTTCGTGGCGCGGGCCCGATCCCGTACAGCGTGTCCAGCGCGGCACGCTGGGCCGGGTAGGCCAGAACGAGGGCGGCCACCTCCGCCTCGTGGGCGGGCAGTCGGGCGGCGGCCAGCAGAGCTCGTGCGACCGAGGCCGGGTCGGAGGCCGCCTGGGCGGGTTCCTGCGGTCCTTCTGCTGATCCCTCCGCGCGCGGCTCGGTCATCCGGACCTCCCCGCTCCCGGGCCGGTGCCGGCCAGGTCCGGGACCCGCAGATGCCAGCCGGTAAGCCGCTGCAAGGCGTCCCCGACACACAGGACACGGTGGTCCCCGCCGACGGGGCCGGCGATCTGGAGCGAGAGCGGCAGCCCACGGCCGGTCCGGCCGATGGGGAGGGCCAGCACCGGATTGCCCACGGCGTTCCAGTACGGGGTGTGGATCATGGAGAAGACCTGTTCGTCGTTCTGATGGCCGTGTGCGTCGGAGAGGACGGCAAGGTCCGGTGCGCCGATCGACGCGGTGGGACAGACGACGATGTCGACCTCCTCGAAGAGCGCGTCGAGCGCCCGCTGAGCCGCTCGCCGTACGCGCTGGGCCTGGACGTAGTCCGCCCCGGAGACGAAGGCCGCCCGCGCCAGCAGGCCCCGGGTGGCGGCGAAGTAGTCGTTCCAGCGCTCGATCAGATCGCCTCGGTGGTGGGCCAGGCCCTCACTGATCGCCGTGGCGAGGGTGGCCTGGACCGTCTGGGCCCGGTACGGCAGGACGACAGCGCAGGCCCTGGCACCCAGACCGGTGAGCCGGCCGACCGCCGCCTCGAAGGCGGTGGGGACCGCGGGGTCCCCACCCGGCGGGAAATGCCCCTCGTGCACGACCCCCATCCGCAGTCCGCTGAGATCGGGCGGCCGGTCGGCGGCGTCGTCCCACCCGGAACCACTGTCCCAGCGGGCCCGTCCGTCATGGGGAGGGCCCGCCAGCACGTCCAGGACCGCGGCACAGTCCCGTGCGCTCCGCGCCAGCGGCCCGATCCGGTCCAGGCTCGGCGCCAGCGGTACGCAACCGTCCCGGGGCACCAGGCCGTACGTGGGCATCAGCCCGGTCACCCCGCAGAAGGCGGCCGGCATCCGGATACTGCCGCCCGTGTCCGAACCGAGGCCGGCCAGGAACAGACCGGCGGCGACACCGCTGGCGGTACCCGAACTCGACCCTCCCGCCCAGGCGGACGGATCGTAGGGATTGCGGGGGACCGGGAACGGCTTGGCCGGGTCCGGTATGCCGCAGCCGAACTCCATCGTGGTCGTCTTACCCATGACGACGGCTCCCGCGGCTCTCAACCGGGCGGTGACAGTGGCGTCGTGACGGGTGTCCCGGAACGGATTCGGGACCAGGCTCTGGGCGGTCGTGGGCCCCTCCGCAGCCGCGATCAGGTCCTTGATCCCGAAGGGGATGCCGTGCAGCGGGCCCCGGTCCAGCCCGGCGGCGAGTTCCCGGTCGGCCTGCTCCGCGGCGAGGAGCGCGGTCTCGTCGAACCGCGCCAGACAGGACCCGAGCAACGGGTCGTACAGGTCGGCCGAACGGATGGCGTCCTCCGTGAGCGCGACACTGCTGATCTCTCCCGCCCGCAGCGCGCGCGCCGCACCGCTCAGCGTGCGAACGGCTTCACGGGACGCCGCGGAGGACCGGGACGGTGACGGTGACGAGGTTCCGGACATGGCGTGACGAGGCATGGGAATCCCCTCGCGGATAGTGGTCCGTGCCCTTCTCAGGGATGGTCCGGTGCCCACCTTGCCCGCTCGATCCGGGTTGAGTTCAATGGAGGGATGACGGACGATTCCGTGCCCATCCGGAAAGTCGCCGACCACTTCGGACTTCCGCTCTCCACCCTGCACTACTGGGAGCGCCGGGGGCTCGTCACACCTCACCGCCGAGCGGGAATGCGCTGCTACGACACCGACCAGCTGTACCGCATCGCACTGATCCGATTATGGCGCGGCACCGGAACGATGTCGCTGGACGAGATCGCCTCGCTCCTGGCGGGGCCGGCCGCCGACGGCCTGTGGCGGCGGACCGTCGTCGACCGGATCGCCGCCATCGAGGCCCAGCGAACCCGGCTCGGCGCTGCCCAGACCTATCTGAGTCATCTGCTCACCTGCCCGCACGATGAGGCATTGGACCGCTGCCCCGGCTTCCGCTCCCGCACCCCCGTCCCCCCTTCACCGTCGTGATGGTGCGGGACAACGAGAAGCCCGGCGAGAACCGGATCGCCACCGCGCAATACCGGCCCTCCCGCTGCCAGGTGGTACGGGCCGCAGAGTACGGCCATGAGCGGCCGTGCACGCCCTGTTGACGGCATGATCTTGGCTCCTGAGAATCGCGAGTTGGAGATCAGGATCGTCGAACAGAGGGAGATCCATGCGCGTACTTCGCACCTTCGCCCCGTTGGCCGCGGCGCTGCTCGGCCTGCTGGCCGGGGCGGTACCGGCCGGTGCCCTCTCGGCAGGCGCGGTACCGAGGGCCACCGCGGCACAGGCCGGTACCGCCACCTACAAGGTCTGGCACTGGAACATCTCCGGTCACGACAAACACCTCGGAAAGCCGGACCACATCGTCAGTACGGTCCTGGGGTCGCTGAGTTTCCGCAACCCGGACTTCATCTCGGTCAACGAGGTCTGTCCGGCCCAGTACCAGGCCATCCTCAAGGGACTCCAGAACGCGGGCTGGCCGCAGAACCCGGCCAACTTCGCCCGCTTCGAGCCCATGCCGCACGCCACCGCCGACCTGTGTGCCAAGACCCCGGGAAGCCCGGACCAGGACCCGTACGGCGTCGCCGTGTTCAGCCGGTTCGCACCGAGCGGCACCGACCGGATCACCCTGCCCCCCGACGGGCAGAGGGCCCGCAAGCTGCTCTGCGTGCCCATCGCGTCGAAGCCCGGCCATCCGCGCTTCTGCACCACGCACGTCACCTACCAGGCCGCGACCAAGCAGGCCCAGCTCGACACCGTGCGCACGCGGATGGAGCAGTGGACGGCTGCGGGCGACACGGTGATCGCCGCCGGTGACTTCAACGTCCAGCCCCATGACCCCCTGATGAACACCTGGTACGCGCCTTCGGTGAACACCCCGGACAACGGCTGCGACGCCCAGGGCAACCACTGCAACACCGGGATGTTCCGCGAACTGGACGACCTGGACCCGATCTGCTCCGGCTGGGGCGAGCAGACCACCGAGGGCCTGTTGGCGGGCAGGTGCGGACAACCGGCCAAGGTGGACCACATCTTCGCCGCGGAGAGCAAGCTGGTCTCCTACCAGGAGGACGCCCATCCGATCAGCCAGACCGCCTGCAACAACAACCCCTGCTCGGACCACCGCATCGTCGATGCCACCGTCACCGTCTCCACTCCCTGACGTCCCGGCTCCTCGGTCCGCACGGCCTCATGAGCCCGGAGGAACTGCCCGATCGCCCTCGTAATGATCACCGCCGCCGTGCCGATGACGCGAACACGAAAGGCGGTTGGCGGTGCCGAGTGCCCGCCGTGGTGGGGTGGTCGACCGCGTCATCGTGGGTCACCTTCGGTTTCTGTGTGGGACGGCCATGGGCTGCGGGCCGGTACGGACCGGCCCGCAGCCCATGGGCCGGGGTCCAGTGCCGCATCGCGAGCCTTCCGTTCTTCAGCGCCTTCGAGCAGCGGTTGCACGCCGCCTTCCTGGCACCTATGCACGTCCAGGCCGTCAGGGGGTGTTTTTCCGCAGTGGCCTCCGAACCCGGATGAGTGAACTCGCTGACGCCTTGATGTCGGTCGCTGGTTCCTGATTGAGGATGGGCGCATGGCGGAGTGGGTGGGTCTCTTGGCCGGTACGCGGTGAAGGAGACGGTTGCTGTCGCACTGATCACGGCGTCTTCCACGCTGCTGGGCGGCGGACTGACCGCCCTGGTGGCTGCGAGGACCACCAGCAGGCAACTGGCGGCCCAGGAGCGGCTGGCCCAGCAGAGCATCGATGATCAGACGGCGGCCTGTCGCAGACAGCGGCGCCGTGACGCCTACGTGAGCTTCCTCGGTCAGCTCGACACCGTCAATCGCGCCCTGTGGGAGATCTGGACCCGTCCGCTGCCCCCGGACCACCGGACGGTCGTGGATGCGCTGTATGTGATGGTGTGGCAGCTGGGTGACGCCTCCAACGTCCTCTTGCTCGAAGGGGGGGCCGGAGGAGGTGGCGTCCGCCACGGATGACGCTCTCGCATGCTGCTGGGAGCACACCAGGGATCTGGCGAAGGCCACCGCCGCGGGGTCGGAGCCGGACCGGTCCTGCGGCCTCCCGCTCTCTGCCCTCTTCCCCGGGGAATGGGATCGGGTCGTGCGCCGGACCAGGGAGACGCACGCCCGATTCCTGGCTCACGCGAGCGCGACCCTGGGCACCGCGATGCCGACCGTTGTGGAGCAGCGCATGGTCCGGGCCCCTGAGTCCGGGCGCTGAGATCCGGGCTTCCGGACCCCGACCGGTCGGCGCGGCCCCACCTGACCGGCCGCCGCACCTGCGGCCCGCTGCTCCTCACCGACCCCAAGGCCCCGGACGGGCCGCCGATACGGACGGGTGACGGGAGACCGACCGGTGTCCCGGCTCTGCCGCAGGATCTCGTGGCCCTCCCGGACGTCGTGGACGACGATGTCGTACGCACTCGTCGAGGGTTCCTTGTCGGATCGGAGTCCATGAAGGCGAGCAAGTCTGCCGTCGTTGCTGAGAGCCTGGGGCGTCCCCCGTGGTCGAAGCGAGAGAGATCCCGGGTTCCTTCTCCCGCTGCGGAGCCCTCCCGCCGATCAGTGCGTCCCCCGGCGAGCGCGGGGCGTATGCCGGTGTCCTGACCCGGGCCGTGCAGGACCGGGCCGGGATCGCTCTCCACTCCGGCGGGACCGAGTCCACGGCCGACGATCCGGCCGCCATGGGCGGCGGATTCCCCGCAATGGCCCCGCGGTACCTGGGGGCACGGCACGCCAGGAAGCGGCAGGAGGCGTTCATCGCTCCGCTCCGTGCGCCCCGGGGAGCAGCTCCAGGCCCCTCCGGCGGTATCGGCTCAGCGCATGAGGGTGATGGCGTAGACAAGGAAGAACGCGGCGAAGACGACCCCGATGAGCAGAATGATCGCCAGTGGCACCTTGGCCCAACCGCGGCTCGTGTCCTGACGGGGTCCCGTCCCGGACGACGTACTCGATTCGGCCGGCGGAGTCTCTCCGGGCGGGACCCCGCCGCCGGGCTCTCCCGGATCAGGCCCGGGATCAGTGTTGTCGAAGCTCATGACCCTCACATACCCCGCGAGGAACCGTCCGAGCGGATGTTCGCCGAAAATGGGGCAAACGTGACGGCCGATCGCTGGGTCGGCCCGGCCCGATCGGCGGCATCGCGGTCATCCGCTACGAAGTGAGCCTCACCGTCCGCAAAGCCACCGCCGTACGCGTCACCGGCCTCTGACCGTCAGTCCGGCTCGCGTCTGGGCGCAGTCGGCGGGAGCGGGAGGTGCGGCCGGGGTGTCAGTGGGCGGGGGTGCGGGTCAGGGTCAGCCGGACGTTCTGCCGGTCGGCGTGGGCGGCCAGGGTCTCCGCGAGGGTCCGGGCCCCGTCGCGCGGGCGGAGCCCGTTCAGCCGTATCCACATCGACCGGTCGCCGGCCCGCCGTATCCACCCCAGCCAGACGGGGAAGCGGGGCGTGTGCCGCCCCTCGGCCGGCCGGACCACGAGCCAGTCACCCGCGTTCCGCGAGACGAGTTCCAGGGAGTCGATGTCGTCCCAGTGCCAGCGGCTCACGGAGTCGGCGACGATCAGGGTGACTCCGTCGGCGGCGATGTCGAGGCCATGGCTTCTGAAGTACTGGACGAGCGCCAGGACGAGCGGCACCAGGGCGACGAACGGCGTGACGAAGATGATGTCGAAAAATGCCGTGGGCGAGCCGCTGAGCGCGACGCCCGTCACCACGGGCACGGCGGCCACCGGCAGGAAGATCCGGCGGCCCGGACGGCCCCGGAAGCGGCCCGGGGACGGCGGCACGCCGTGGCCGGTCGCCGGTGCCGCGCGTCGGGGCGCGGTCCGAGGCGTCGGCGGGGTCGCGGGCCGGTGCGCGCGCCCGCGTCCGGGCGGCGGGGTGGGCCGGGGCGGCACTGTGGGCGGCGGCGGCACGGGAGCGGCTCGGGGGGCTCCCACCGGGGTGTCGGTGGTGGGAGCGGTGGCGGTGGGGGTGTCGGCGACCAGCTCCCGGTCCGGGCCGCGCGGCCTCGGTGGAGGCGGTCCGTCCACCCGGGTGGGCGAGCGTAGGCCGCCGGGGGACGGGGGGCCCGACGGCGGAGGTACGGGCGCCGCACCCTGGAGCGGGGCCACCGGGGCCGCATCACCCGGGCCCGAAGGGAGCGGGGCCGCGCCCGGGAGCGGAAGCGCGGCGTACCCGCCCTCGGGGGCGGGCACGGGGGTCGAACCCAGGGAGTCGGGCGCGGGTCCGGGGGTCGAATCCGGGAAGTCGGGTGCGGGTGCGGGGAATTCCGACCGGTGGGGTGGGGCGGTACGGGGGGCGTCGGCACCGGTGGCGGTGAATACCTCCAGCAGCCGGGCCGGGGAGGGACGGCGGTCCGGGTCCCGGTGGAGACAGGCGCGCACGGCCGGGCGCAGTGCCCCGGGGACGGCCGACACATCCGGCTCCTCCGCCACCACCCGGTACGCCAGCGCGAGCGCCTGCCCGACGCCGAAGGCGCTGCCGCCCGAGGCGGCCACCAGCACCGCCCCCAGAGCGAAGACATCGCAGGCCCCGTGGACCCGCTCGCCCGTCACCAACTGCTCGGGCGCGGTGAACCCCGGGGTGCCGACGACGACCCCGGGCGCGGTCAGCTGGGACCCCTCCAGGGCGTAGGCGATCCCGAAGTCCAGGACGCGCGGCCCGTCATCGGTCAGCACGATGTTCCCGGGCTTGAGGTCCCGGTGGACCAGTCCGCAGGCGTGGATCGCCTTGAGCGCCTCGGCGAGTCCGGCCCCGAGCGCCCGCAGGGCCCGATCGTCCATCGGCCCGTGCCGGGCGACGGCCTCGCTGAGCGTCGGGCCCTTGATGTAGGCGCTCGCCATCCAGGGCCGTTCCGCGTCGGGGTCGGCGTCCACCACGGCGGCGGTGTGGAAGCCGCCGACTCTGCGGGCCGCCTCCACCTCGGTTCTGAAGCGGGCGCGGAACTCCGGGTCGGCGGCGTACTCCGGCCGGACGACCTTGATGGCGACGGCCCGTCCGGACGGCGAGCGCCCCAGATAGACGGCGCCCATGCCGCCGCTGCCGAGCCGTCGCTCGACCGTGTAGTCACCGATGCGTTCCCCGGTCACGGCCGCCCTCCTCATGTCTGACGGCACGATCCCGGCCGACAGCGTCCATTGTCAACGCGGCTGCCCGCCACCGGCGTTCGGGATTCCGCGACGCGCGTACACAATCTCGCGCCGAGTTCACCGTCGGCTCCCGGTCTGCGGCGACCGATGAGGGTCGGTGCGTACGTGCGCACGCACCCCTTGCAGGCCGAACAGGACGAGAAGCTCAACCACGCCGTCGTCGGCGCTGCCCAGCCAGTGGGGCAGGGACGTGTCGAACTCGGCTGCCTCACCGGGCGGCAGCGTCAGGTCGCGCTCGCCGATCACGAGCCGCAGGCGTCCGTTGAGCACGTAGAGCCATGCGAAGCCCTCGTGTGTCTGCGGGGTCGGCCCGGTCGCGGGTGTGGCGGTTGGCCGTTTGGGCCCATATCACTGTCCGCGTCGACTTGACCTAAGCCTTGGTTCACGTTTGAGGCTGTTCGTGCGGCGCCCGCCGCGACCGGGGACGCATCCCGGAACCGATTGCTCTGAACCGGAGGACCGGCCATGTCCGAGACAGTGATCGAGTGGATCGGGCAGCACGCCCATCGCCTCACCACGCTCGATTCCCGAGCCCCGCTGACCGATCTTCTACCAGTGGCCGACAGCGTGCGAGATGCCCAGGTCGTAGCCGTCGGCGCCGCGACCCGCGGGGCCCACGAACTGTCCGCCCTCTCGCACAGGCTCGTCCGGTTGCTGGTCGAGGAACTGGGATTCCGCTCACTCGCGCTGGAAGGCGACGACGCGTCACGGCTCGGACTCGACGAGTACATCAGGACCGGAACGGGGGACCCGCGCGTGATGCTGTCCGAGGCCCGGTCCTTCTGGCAGACCGAGGAGATCCTCGACGTCATCCACTGGATGCGCTCCTTCAACCGCCGGCACCCCGATGACCCGGTTCGGTTCGCCGGGACCGCCCGCTCTCCCCAGGGCCAGGCCGCCCCGCTCGACGGCTTGGCCGGCATCGAGCGGAGTCTGGCCGAGGGCATCATCCAGTGGCATGAAAACACCTCGGACAGGATCGTCTACTGGGGCGGCATCGCACACACCGTCAACGGCGATCCGCGGACCGTCTCTCCCTCTTCCCCGCCGATGACGCACCGGAACGCGGGCAGCTACCTCCGCGAGTACTTCGGGGCCGGCTATGTCTCCATCGGCCTGACCTTCCATCACGGCACGGCTCCCTACCAGGTCCTGCCCCCTCCGGCGGAGTTCGCTGACGCGGCCCTCGGAGGAACTGGGCTGGATGCCTATCTTCTGGACCTGCGCGCCGATGGCCCACCCCCAGTGCGGACCTGGCTCGACACGCCGACCAGGACGCGCCTGATCGGTCCGGACTACGACCCCGACGACAATGCCGCCTACCATCTTTCCGGTGGATCGCTCGCAGACTGGTTCGACGCCATCCTCCACACGCAAGAGGTCACCCCGGTCCGCGCCCTCTCCTAGGGGACCGCGTCTTCGACGTGAACGCCGAGGGAGCCTTCTTCACCGTTCAGCGACTGGCGACCCTGATGTCCGAGGGTGGGGCGATCGTGTTCGCACCGTCTCCAACGATCAGATCTTCCCCGGCCTCGTCGTGTACTCCGCGGTGAAGCAGTCGGTGCGCCGTGCGGGAGGTCGCGGGCTCCGCGTTCGCGGTTCGTCTCCCAGGTCCAGCTCGAACACGCCTGGAACGCCTTCGTGAAGCACCACCAGCCCTTTATCATAAGCGAGTTGACAGTGTTGCGTGCTACGGGCCAGTGATGAGGCGTCCATGACCAGTCTTCCTGAGATCTCCGCCGAGCTTGCCACCTATTTCTCACTGGCGGCAGGGACCTTGGGCGCCGCCATGGTGGCGAGTGCCGCACAGCGCATCACGGACGGCTCGATCGAGGCGGGCCAGGGCTGCTTCCGCAGGCTGTTTCGCGGCGGCAGCGGCGAGGAGGCCGTGGTCGCGCTGCCCGCCGGGCACAGCGAACAGCGTGCCGACCAGTTGCTCGGTTCGCTCTCCCCCGAGGACAGGGAGCGGCTGGCCGAGGCCCTGACGGCATGGGTCGGCGAACAGCGGGACCACCGTTTGGAAGAGGCGCGTCTGGCGGAACTCCTGGTGGACGCGAAGGCGCCCACCCGCACGTACCACGTCACGGCTCACGGCCCGAACTCCGCCGCTGTCGGCTCCGTAGGGGACGGTGCCACCTTCCACTTCGGCGGCGGCGGTCGTCTCGGGGACGGAGCGTGAGTTCGGCCGACCCGGACGGGGGCCCCGGGTCCGCCCATGTCAGCTCCAGGGGCGTCGGCTCGTCGTCGTTCGGTTCCGTCGGTGACCACGCCACGTTCAGGTGGGAGCTCAAGCGGCCGTTGACGCACGTCGCCTGGCTCCCCGTGTCCATCTTTCTCGTCATCGCCGTGACCGTCGGCTTCGCCTTCTTCGCTGTCATCGAGTGGCCTGGTGGCCCGCGGGGCCAGTACGTGTGGTTCTACGCCTTCACGGCCCTCGCCCTGCTGTTCGCCGGTGCGGCCGCGCTCTCTTCGGACCGGGGCGGGCAGGCCGGTGACGTCGTGCGGCCGGGCGCCGGCACGCGGCGGCGGAGAACGGCCCGCGCCCTCCTCGTCGGTGCCGCCATGTTCTGCTGCGGTGGAGGCGCGCTCGCCTGGGTGGACGTCGATCGCACCGGCGAGGTCGGCGCGGAGATGACCGTCCGCGGCACACAGCCCGTGGACGAGAAGGGCGGCATTCTCACGGTGGAGATGGCGCGGCCGGCGGCCGGCGACGTACGGGACAAGCTGCGTCTGACGCTGATCATCATCGACGACGACCCCCGCACGCCCACCTGCGTCGGCAGGACGACGGCCACGATCACCGCCGTCACCTCGGGTGTCACACCGCACACGGAGGAGTTGGCCGCGGAATCGACCGTCGACTTCCACCTCGGAGGGGGCCAGGGCGCGGTCCGATGGGTGGTCGAGGTACGGCCGGAGAAAGGCTGTTCCATGCGCCTCGCTCAGGCCGGTGGAACGCTGCACAACCACTGAATCAGATGAATGTGAGGGCCGTTCATGGACAGACGCCGTTCCCGCGCCATCCGCGCCGGTGCCGCCGCGGCGGCACTTACGGGAGCCGCCCTCTCCGGGTGCTCCTCGGAACCCCCGTCGCTGTTCGCCGAGGGGAGGATCGAGGTCGGCGCCAAGAGCGATCAGCCGGGCACGAGCCACTCCCCCCACGACGGCCAGTTCGCGGGTTTCGACATCACGGTCGCCACGGAGGTGCTCCGCGCGGTGGGGGTCGAGTCGGTGGATTTCGAAGGCGTGCTGTCCGAGAACCGGGCCCGCGACCTGCACAAGGGTGACGTCCAGCTCGTCGCGGCCACCTATTCGATCACGACGCAGCGGATGGCGCCGAAGTCGGAGAAGGGCGATGGGCTCGACTTCGTGGGCCCCTACGCATCCACCCACCAGGGCATCCTCGTGCGCACCGGGGACGCCGGGCGCTACCAGAGCCTCGACGATCTCCACGGGAAGGAAGTCTGCGTCTGGAAAGGCACTACCTCCGAGAGGGAGCTCGCCAGACCCGCGCACGAGAAGATCCGCACCATCTCGGTGACAGACGCGCGCGACTGCATCAAAAGACTGCGCAAGGGGCAGAGCGACGCCGTCTCCACCGACCAGCTGATCCTCTACGGATTCGCGGCGGACGACCCCAGCTTCACCGTCCAGGAAGACGTGACGTTCGGCCCGTTCAACGACTACGGCATCGCCATGCTCAAGGGCCACCGCGGCGACTGCGAGAAGCTCAAGCAGGCCCTCATCGAGTACGCGCGCGGCAATGACTGGGACCGTGACTTCGAGATCAACCTTTCCGGTGTCCCTCAACAAGTCCGCGAGAACGCCAGACCTCAGGAAGCCGATATCGACCGCTACTCCTGCCGCGACAAGCCGGGCAACGCGTAGACAGCCGGATCACAGCAGGTCATTGCCCTGGCGACCTCTTCGTCACAGGCCCCGCCTTGGCGCGGGAACGCATCGAACAGCGCTGGGACCGGACCCCGGGCAACACCCGCCGCACCCTCGCCGACGATTCACCCCCGCCCTGGTGGAGCCCGGAGCCGTCCACCGCCACCCGCACGTCCTGCGAAGGCCCGTGTACTCACGGGCCTTCCACAAGAACTCCTTGACGCGACTCCCTGCCCGTGACAGGACACGGTCAGGCGAGCTTCGGGTACTGATCCGCTACCGGACGGGCGGGCCCTCCGCGGAGGGCTCCGAGGCGACCGGGACCGCCAGCCCGGAGACCACCTCCGCACTCGGGAGCTGAGCGAGGGCGGCCCCGGGGAGGATCAGCTTCCCGCGTCGCCGTCCGCTGCCGATCAGGACGTAGGGGGTGGCCGCGACGGCCTCGTCGATCAGCAGCGGCCAGGCGGCGGGGAGCCCGATCGGAGTGATGCCGCCGTATTCCATACCCGTCTCGGCGACCGCGGTGTCCATCGACGCGAAGGACGCCTTGCGGGCACCGAGGCGCTTGCGCACCGTCCTGTTGACGTCCAGGCGGGTGGTGGCCAGCACCACGCATCCGACCAGGATCTGCTCCTGCCCGCGCTTGGCGGCGACCACCACACAGTTCGCGCCCACCTCCAGGGGCACGTCGTACACCTCGGAGAACACGGCGGTGTCCGCCTTCTCCGGGTCGGTGTCCACATAGAGCACGGACTCGGCCGCCGTGCGGTGCTCCCAGCCGCGCAGCGCCTCGGTGACCGCGGGCGGCGTCAGGTCGGGTCGGTCCAGCGCGGGAGACGCGGAGTCGAAGCGCCCGAAGGGCGGGGTCGTGAGGGTCGGAAAGTCGCTCATGCGCCCGCACTCTAGCCCGCCGAGCGGCGCGGGCCGCCGCGGGACGGGAACTTCGTGGCCGTCCCGCGGGACTTCGGCGGGCCTCGCCCCTGCCCGTGCGTGCTCGCACGCGGGGCGAACGCCCGTCCCCTGATGTCTACGTGGGCGAATCATCCGATTCGGGCGTTTCGCCGACTCCACGTCTTGCGGTGGTATGCGGCGAGCTGGAGGAACTGGTCGTTGGCCACGCTGGTACCGACACTGACGCGGACCCCCTCGTTCGGGAAGCCCCGGACGAGTACGCCGTCGCGCGCGCAGGCCGCGGTGAACTCCGTGGTGCGTTCCGCGGTGGGCAGCCATACGAAGTTCGCCTGCGACGAGGGCACGTCCCAGCCCTGGGCCGTGAGTGCGGCGTGCAGCCGTTCACGTTCGACGACGAGTGCCTCGACGCGTTCGCGCATCGCCGGTCCTTCACGCAGCGAGGCCGCTGCCGCGTCCTGCGCGAGCAGGGTGACACCGTACGGCAGCGCGGTCGCGCGCAGGGCCGTCGCGACCGGCTCGTGCGCGACGGCGTACCCCACGCGCAGGCCGGCCAGCCCGTACGCCTTGGAGAAGGTGCGCAGGACGCAGACGCGCGGACGCTCCCGGTAGAGGTCGATGCCGTCCGGGACGTCGTCGTCGCGGACGAATTCGAGGTACGCCTCGTCGAGCACCACCAGCGCGGTGGGCGGTATCCGGTCGAGGAAGCGCTCCAGGGCTGCCCGGTGCACCACCGTGCCGGTGGGATTGTTGGGGTTGCAGACGAAGACCACGCGGGTGCGCGGGGTGACCGCGTCCAGCATGGCGTCGAGGTCGTGCACCGCGCCCGGGGTGAGCGGCACCTGGACCGGGGTCGCCCCGACGACCGCGGTCAGCTCCGGATACGCCTCGAAGGAGCGCCACGCGAAGAGCACCTCGTCACCGGGGCCCGCGGTCGCCTGGAGGAGCTGCTGGGTGACACCGACGGAGCCGATGCCGACCGCGATGTGCTCCGGCGGGACGCCCAGGTGGCCGGCGAGTTCCGCGGTCAGGCGCCGGCAGGCGGGGTCCGGATAGCGGTTGAGGCTGCCGGCCGCGGCCACGGCGCTGTCCAGGACGCCTGGCAGCGGTGGGAAGGGGTTCTCGTTCGCGGACAGCTTCCAAGCCGGTGCGTCCTCGCCGGGGCCGGCGGGGACGCGTGGTGCCGATCGCTGACCGGTCATCCGGGGTGCTCCTTCCGTGGCGCGCGGCTGCGCACCCATGTCGACTACTCGCTGGACCCGGTACTGAGGACGACCCCGGCGAGGGCCAGGAAGACGCCTCCGCCGACGTAGCGCTGGACGTTCAGGAAACCCTTGCTCTGCTGGGCACGGCCGCGGACAAGGTTGGTCAGCAGTCCCCAGCCGCTGTTGGTGACCATGCCGACGAGTACGAAGATCAGGCCGAGTACGAAGGTCTGGAGCCACACGGCGCCGGCGTCCCTGTCGACGAAGGCCGGCAGGAAGGCGAGGAAGAACATGGTGCTCTTCGGGTTGAGCGCGTTGACCACCAGTCCTTCGAGGACGATCCGGCCGCCCGGGACCTCCGTCCGCTTCTCCCCGGCCGGAGCGGCGACCTCGACGGGGGTACGCAGCCGGCGGATGCCCAGATAGACGAGATAGAGGGCGCCGGCGTACTTGACCACCTGGAAGGCGGTCTCGGACGAGGCCACCAGAGCGGAGAGCCCGACGACGGCCGCGAGTACCTGGATGAAGTCCCCGCAGGCCAGGCCGAGGGTGGACAGCAGTCCGGCGCGCGAGCCCTGGTCAAGGGTGCGTCCGCTCACGTACAGCACGGACGGGCCGGGAATGAGTAACAGGACCACTGAGGCGGTGAAGAACCACCAGAGAGTCGATGGTGCGGGCATGTGGATCTACTCCTGGTTCTGACGGGTTCGGCCGTTCGGGATCGCGGCGCGCCCCGGCACCCCGGTGCCCTGCCAGGTCCAGCAGCGGACAGTGCTCACGGGGGCGGGCGCCACCAGTGCGGCGCGCACGCCGTATCCCACCGTAAGATCCCACACATTCCACGCCCCGGTATCCTCCAACTCCACCGGTACACGGCAGTCGTTCGCCTTCGCGTACGCCTCACGCCGGGTCCAGCCGGTGAAGAACGCCCGACGCCCCTCGGCGTCCGGCAGCGCACGGACGGCCGCCGCCTCGTCGGCGCCGAGAAAGCGGGTCGCCATGGCCCGGTGGTCAAGCGCCGGGTCGACGACCTCGACGTCGATCCCCACCTGGCCGTCGCGGGCCACCGCGAGCAGCGCGGTGGCCGCGGAGTGCGAGAGGTTGAAGTCGAGGCCCTGGGTGGTCGGGCCCGCCAGCCGGGGACGGCCGCGCGCGCTGCGCACCAGAAGCAGCCGCCCCGGGCTCACCCCCGTGCAACGGGACAGTATGTCGCGGAGCGCGGCCCGGCCGACCACGAACCGGTCCCGTTCGACCGGCAGCCGGCACCGGCGGGCGCGGGCCTCCTCCGCCGGGGAGAGCCGGGAGCGCAGCTCGGTGAGCCGGTCCTGCGACACGTCCAGCCCGATGCGCCACACGTGCACGCACGAGGTGTCCACGTCCACCCGGTCGGGGCTGGGCGGCCAGGTGTTCCTGAGGCCGCTCATGCAACGGTGCTGCCCGTCGTGCGGTGCAGCACGACCTTGATCGCGCGCAGCAGTTCAGCCTGGGAGGAATGGAGGAAGAAGTGCCCGCCATCGAGCATCCGCATGGTGAAGGGGCCCGTGGTCCGGTCGGCCCAGGCGGCGATTCCGTCCTCGTCGACGTGGCTGTCCTGCCGTCCGCCGAAGGCCGTGACCGGGCAGTCGAGCCGGGGCTCCGGCGTGTAGCGGTAGGTGTCGTTGAGCTGGAAGTCGGCCCGTAGGCCGGGCATGACCAGGCGCATCGTCCGCGGATCGGAGAGGACCTCGGCGGTGGTGCCGCCGAACTCCCGCAGCCGATCGAGCAGTTCCTCGTCCGGCAGGTCGTGGACGAGGGGTCGGTTGTGGGTGAGCTGGGGCGCGCGCCGCCCGGAGACGACCAGGTGCTCGGGGCCGCGCAGCCCGGCGTCGCGCAGCCGGCGGGCGTACGCGTAGGCGATGAGCGCGCCCATGCTGTGGCCGAACAGCACGAATGGCTCCCGGCAGTAGGACGACACGGCCTGCACCAGGTCGGGCAGGAGCTCGTCGATATCGGTGTAGGGCCGTTGGAGGATGCGGGACTCGCGGCCCGGCAGGCGTACCGCGCTCAACTCGACGTCCGAGGGAAGCGCGTCGGCCCAGCCGGTGAAGGCGGCACTGCCACCGCCCGCGTAGGCGAAGCAGAGCACTCGCAGCCGGGCCTCGGGGCGGGGCCGGGGGGTGACGAGCCAGCTCCGCGGCGCCGGCGCCGCGCTCACAGCGCACCGTCCAGGGTGTCCGGCACGGTGATCTTCATATAGTCGGGGTAGGCCGGGATGTCGGTGAGATCGGCCTCCAGGGTGACGAGTTCGCCGTCCCGGGCGACCTCGCGGAAGCGGGAGAACTTGTACGTCACGAACATCATGCGGTTGCGGCCGTTGGGCAGGAACTCCGACAGCAGCCGCACCCCGGCGTCCTTGGCGCGCTCCCGCAGATAGGTGATGAGGACGCCGCCCACCCCCCGGGCCATGACCCGGCACGACATCAGCAGCAGCTTGATCCGCCAGGCACCGGAGCCGCGTTCGATCAGGACGAGACCGATGGTGCCGTACGGGCCGTGCCGGTCCACCAGCCGCGCGACGAGCAGCTCGTGGTCGGGCGACGTGCGGAACGCGTCGAGTTCCTCGTAGGAGTAGGTGTAGCCGGTGGTGTTGAGCTGGTTGGTGCGGACGGTGAGTTCCGCGGCGCGCTGAAGGTCCTCCTCGGTGGCCCGGGCGATGGTGAAGCGCATGTCCAGGGTGGCGAGGAAGTCCTCCGTCGGCCCGCTGTACTCGCGCTCCACCTCGGCCCGTACCTGGTCCGCGCGGTACATGGTCCGGCGTTTGGCGGAGTCGTCCGTGATGAAGCGGGGGGTGAACTCCGGCCGGCCGGTCAGTGCGGCGGCGTCGGTGGCGTCCACGCAGAGCAGTTCGGGCACCGCGTAAGCCACTTCGGCCCGTTCGAAGGGGTCGTCGTCGACGAAGGCGAACGCGTCGAGGCCCAGGTTGAGGGAGGCGGCGATGGCGCGTACGGACTCCGACTTCGCGGACCAGGTGATCTGCGGATACAGGAAGTAGTCGAGCAGGCCGTGGCGTTCCAGCGCCGCGGACGCGGCCTCGTGGTCGTTGCGACTGGCCACGGACTGGAGGATGCCGCGCCGGTCGAGTTCCGTGATGACCTCCCTGATGCCGGGGCGCAGCGGTACGTCACCGTCCTCCAGGAGGATGCCGTCCCAGACGGTGTTGTCCAGATCCCACACCACGCACTTCACGGTCCTCGCGGGGCGCGCGCCCGTGCTCTCGCTGCTCATGCCGTCACCTTCTCGTCGTCGGCCAAAGCCGCATTCGATGTCGCCGCCGGGGTGGTCGCGGGGCGGGCCGGCGCGTGTCCGACGTACGCGGACTGGGCGATGGTCGTCTGCTGCAACTCGGTGGTGCCCTCGATGAGCTCCATCACCTTCGCGTCCCGCATGTAGCGCTGTACGGGGTACTCCTCGCCGCAGCCGTGCGCGCCGTGCACCTGGACGGCGTCCGCGGCGCTGCGGAAGGCGGTGGTGGACGCGAAGTACTTGGCGAGCCAGGTGGCGTGCACGCTCTGCGCGTCACCCGCCTCGCGCAGCCAGCCGGCCTGCTGGCACAGCAGCCGGGCCGCCGCGGCGCCGGTGGCCATGTCGGCGAGCATGCGCTGGACGAGCTGGTGGTCGCGCAGCCGCTTGCCGAACTGCTCGCGCCGGTCGGCGTAGGACAAAGAGGCGTCCAGGCATGCCTGGATCAGGCCCACACAGCCCCAGGCGACGCTGTAGCGGCCGAGTTCCAGGGCGGTCGCGGCGACCGCGGTCAGTCCGAAGCCCGGCTTGCCCAGCAGGGCCTCGGCCGGCACGCGGCAGTCCCGCAGCTCCAGTTCGGCGAGCATGGACGCGCGCGTGCCCAGGATGCCCCGGACGGGGGTGACATGGAGGCCGGGTGCGCCGCGCTCCACCAGGAAGGCGGTCTCGCGGCCGTCGAGGCGGGCGAACAGGAGATAGATGTCGGCCCGCTGGCCGAAGGTGATCCACCGCTTGGCGCCGTCGAGGACGAACCCGTCCTCGGTGCGGCGGGCGGTGGTGACGAGCCCCTTCACATCACTGCCCGCGCCGGGTTCGGTGAGGGCGAAGGCGCCGATGGCGGCTCCGGTGGCCAGCCGGGGCAGCCAGCTCTCGCGCTGGGCCGCGGTGCCCCAGCGCCCGATGGCCTGCGAGGCCATGCCGTGCACGGTCAGCAGGCTGCGCACGGAGGAACAGGCCCGTCCTGTCTCCTCGTTGAGCAGGCCGAAGCCGATCGCGTCGAGAGCGCTGCCGCCGTACGCGGCCGGGACGCAAGCGCCGAGATACCCGGTGGCGGCGATCGTGGTGATGAACTCCTCGGGAACTGCCGCGCTCCGGTCCCAGGCATCCGCGTGCGGGGCGATGTGGTCGCGGGCGAAGGATTCGTACTCCTCGCGCGCCGCGGCCTGTTCGGGGGTCAGTTGTACGCGTGTGGCCATGATGATCTCCGTACCGGGGCGGGCGGTCAGCTGCTGACGGGCGCGGAGCACTTACGGGTCACCAGGGCCGCGACCGCGTCGACCGTGCTGAAGTTCTCGATCTCCAGGTCCTCGTCCTCGACGGTGAGCGCGAACTCGCTCTCGACGAAGAGGACCAGCTGCATGATGAAGAGGGAGTTCACGAAGCCGGTCGCGAAGATGTCCTCGTCGTCGGCGATCCGGTGATCGCCGAAGAACCGGGCGAGGAACTCGCGGATCTTCGGCTTGGCCTCTTCGATGGTCGTGTCGTGGGGCATGGCCTGACCGTTTCTCTCGGGTGGGGCACGAAGACGGGAATCGGGGGTACGGGACGCGTCGGCTTACGTGGTCCGCGCCGTGGCGTAGTCGAAGAAGCCGCGTCCGCTCTTGCGGCCGAGGAGGCCGGCGTCGACCATCCGGACCAGCAGCGGGCACGGCCGGTACTTGCTGTCGGCGAACGCGGTGTGCAGACCCTGCACGGACTGGAGGATGGTGTCCAGGCCGATGAGGTCGGCGGTCGCCAGCGGGCCCATCGGGTGGCCGAAGCAGCTCCGGAAGATCCGGTCGACCTCCTCCGCGGTGGCGACACCCTCGTGCACGAGGTAGACGGCCTCGTTCACGGTGAGCATCAGAACCCGGTTGGAGACGAACCCCGGGGAGTCCTGGACCACCACACCCTCCTTGCCCATCTGGGCGAGCAGCCGGTGGGCGGTGTCCAGGGTGGCGTCGGTGGTGTGGTGGCCCCGGATCATCTCGACGGTCGGCTTCAGGGGCACGGGGTTCATGAAATGCATGCCGAGGACCCGGTCGGAGCGGGTGACGGACGCGCCGATCCTGGTGATCGGGATGACCGAGGTGTTGGCGGCGAAGACGGCGTGCGGGGGGCAGAGCGGGTCGATGCGTTCGTACACCCCGCGCTTGAGATCCCAGTCCTCGGTGATGTTCTCGATCACGAAGTCGACGGTGTCGAAGCCCTCGTACCGGGTGGTGTACGCGATGCGCTTGGCGACGACCTGCCGGTCCTCGGTGGGTCCCTTCGCGCCGAGGACCCTGCTGAACCGCAGCCCCTGGGCGATCTCCTGGCGGGCCCGGTCGAGAATTTCGTCGGTACGGTCGACGAGGATCACCTCGTGGCCGCTCTGCGCCAGGGACTGCGCGAGACCGGTACCCATGACTCCGGCACCGACGACACCGACCGTACGCAGGGTTTCCGTCATTGGGACAACTCCTTTTCGGCTGGGCTCATTTGGATCGGTTGGTGAGGGCTCTCCCCGAGCTGGGGGCGGAGCACGTCGGCGAACTCCGCGACGGTCAGCGCCTCGAAGAGGGTGCTCAGCGGGATGTCCACGCCGAACGCGCGCCGGACCCGGGCGACCAGCTGGAGGCCGAGCAGGGAATGACCCCCCAGTTCGAAGAAGTCGTCGTGTATCCCGATCTCGCGAAGTCCGAGCAACTCCGCCCAGAGCGCGGCGAGTCGTGCCTGCACGGAGTCGGCGGGCGCCGCGTAGGCGGTGCCTACATGGGGCCGCGGGTGCGCCCCGGTGTCCGCTCCGGCCGCCGGGGCCGCTGTGCCGGCGCTGGTACGCAGGATGTCCGCGCGGACGGCGTCCAGGTCCTTGGTGACCACGACGACCTGGGGCCCCACGTCGGAGCCGAGCACGCGCAGCAGCGCCTCGACCCCCTCCTCGGGCCGGATGCCCTGGTCGAGGTGGTCCCGCAGACCGCCCGCCGCGCTGTTGGCCAGGGAGGAGCGGGCCGCCGGAGGGAAGCGGTACGGGGCGACCTCGGCCGAGGTGCCGTCGCGCAGCGCGCCGATCCGGGTGGTCAGGTCGGCGACGCGTTTGAGGACGAAGTCCTCGATGACGGCGACCTCCCGGCCGTCCGCGTCGAGCAGCCTGAAGTCCGCCGTGAAGACCTCCTTGCCCGCTTCGTCGGGCCCGTGGAAGCGATGGTGGCTGAAGATCCGGCGAGGCAGCGGGGAGAGGAGGCGCAGCCGCCCGTAGGAGAGCGGGATACGGAACTCGCGGGCCAGGTTCATACCGTGGAAACCGGCGGCCAGGTCCAGCAGCGAGGGGTGCAGCCTGATGTGCTGGAGGTCGTCGGCGAACTCCTCGGGCAGTTCGAGTTCGGCGAGTGCCTCCCGCTCTCCCAGGTACACCCGGCGCAGGCAGTGCGAGCGGGGCCCGAACCCCATCGGTCCGGTGTGCTCGACGGCGCCCAGGTCCCGCATGTCCGCGTCCGCGATCAGCGCGGCGACGTCGTGCCGCCGCGCGGGTCCCGGGTCGTCGAGCGGTCCGACCTCGCCGGTCACATGGACGTGCCACCCGTCGCCGTCGGCTCCCGGGGCGTCCGGAACGACGCGGCTCACCACGGAGAACCGCATCGGCCGCTCGGCCTTGTCCAGGACCACGCGCAACTCGTGGCGCCGGTCCTCGCCGACGACGACCGGCGAGAGGAAGGTGACCTCGCGCAGCTCCACACCGGTGCCGCCGCGCTGGTGCTCGTGGGCGGCCCTGACCAGTTCCAGGTGACCGGTGCCCGGTACGACGGCGCTGCCCGCCATGCGGTGCTCGTCGATCAGCCAGGAGGTGGCGGTGGACAGGGAGACGGCGTAGACCGCCCGGTTGTCGTCGTCGGCCAGGCACTCGTCGATCAGCGGATGGTCGACCGGACCGGTGCGTCCGCCACCCGTGCCGGGCTCGCCGATCAGGCGGGCCGCCATACCGACGTCCTGCCAGCCGTCCCAGTTGACGGACACGATCCGTGGGCTTCCGGCCCGGTCGCCGCAGTGGGCGAGGACGTCGAGGAAGGCGTTGGCCGCGACGTAGTCGACCTGACCGACACCGCCGGTCAGCGCCAGCGTGGAGGAGCACAGCACGGTGTATTCCGGTTTCAGTTCCCGGGAGAGGGCGTCGATGACGAGTCCGCCCGCCACCTTGGGGGCGAGCACGCGCAGCGCCGTGTCCACGTCCTTGAGCTGGGCGAGACCCATGGCGGGTACGCCTGCGGCATGCACCAGGCCGTGGACCGCGCCGAACCTGCGGACCGCCTCGTCGGCGACCGCCCGCATCCGGGCCTCGTCGGTGACGTCGGCCGCGACGGGGAGCACCTCGGCTCCCAGCGCCTCCAGTTCGCGTACGGCGAGGACACGCTGTGCGGCAGGGTCGTCGGCGGGGCGTCCGGCGAGCCAGTCGTCCCAGGTCTCGCGAGGCGGCAGGGGGCTGCGGCCGACGAGCACGAGCCGGGTGCCCGGGGTCCGTGCCAGGTGGCGGGCGAGGGTCAGGCCCACCCCGCCGAAGCCACCGGTGATCAGGTGGACGCCGCCGGGACGGGGACGGCCCGCCGCGGAGTCGTCGGCGGTCAGCCGGACCGGTCGGTGGCCGGGGGCCCAGCGCTCGCGGCCGCGCAGCACGGTCAGCGTGCGTCCGGACGGACGCAGCAGCTCGGCGAGGAGGCGTTCGGCGTCGGCCTGCCCCTCGGGCAGCGTGATGTCGATGGCACGGCACGCGGTCTGCGGCTGCTCCAGCGGCAACACCAGGCACGGACCGAGGACGGTGGCCTTCTCCGGTGCGAGATCCCCGGTGCCGGGCGCCGCGTGAGCGTTGCTGGTGACCACGGCGATGTCCAGGGTCGCCGCGCCGTCGCGGCCCGCCGTCGCGTGGTTGAGCCGCAGCAGGCTGGAGAACCCGCGTTCCAGCGTGATGCCGAGCGGGAGGCGTGGCCCGACCGTCCACAGGTGGACCAGGTGCCCGGGGAATCTGCCGCGTGCGTCCAGGTCGGCTGCCAGGCGCCGGTAGTCCTCGCCGTCGCCCGGGGCGATCTCGTACGCGCCGTCCGACACCTGCCGCCATCTGTCACCCGCCCGCACGGTCGTGACCCGGTGGCCCGCCGCGGTGAGTCCCTCGGCGAGCGAGTCGCCCGTGCCGTGGTCGTCGAGGAAGAGCAGCCAGTCGGCTCCTGTCTCCGTCGGTCCGCCGGAGCGGGTCCCCGTGGGGTGCGGGGGCAGCGGTTCCCAGACGGGCACCTGGAACCAGTCGGTGATGTCCGGCTTCTTCACCAGGGACGGCGCGGGTGCCCCGGTCCACCGCGCCGGGCCGGGATCGACCCAATGCCTGCGGCGTTCGAACGGGTAGGCCGGCAGCGACACCTTCGGAGCGCCGCCGCCGCGCAGAGCCGGCCAGTCCAGGTCGACGCCCGCCGACCAGAGCTTGCCGGCGGTGGAGAGCAGGAAGCCCTCCTCGCTCTGCCGGTCGTACTCGCCGGGCAGCGAGGCGAAGGCCGCGGGCCGACGGGCTTCGTCCTGGCCCGCGGGCCGGGCCTGGAGGGCGAGGCTGCTCAGGGACTGCCCGGGACCGATCTCCAGCAGGAGCCGCCCCGTATCGCCCCACAGCCGGGCGACGCCGTCCGCGAAGCGCACCGGGTGGCGCAGATGGCGGCCCCAGAAGACGGGGTCGGTGGCCTGGTCCGGGGTGATCCAGTCGCCGGTGACGTTCGAGACGTAGGGGATGCGGGGCGGGGCGAGCCGGATACCGGCGACGAGTTCGGTGAACCGTTCAACGACCGGTTGCATCATGTGCGAGTGGAACGCGTGGGAGGTCCGCAGTGCGCGGACGGCGACGTCCTCGCCGGCGAGCCGTTCCGCCAGCGCGTCGATCCGCTCGGTCTCCCCGGCGACGACACACAGCTCGGCACCGTTGACGGCCGCGAGCGACAGGCCCTCGCCGAGCAGGGAGAGCACCCGCCGCTCGGACAGGGGCACCGCGAGCATGGCGCCGCCGGGCAGCTCCTCGATGAGACGGGCCCGGGACGCGACGAGCAACAGGGCGTCGTCGAGGGAGAGCACCCCGGCCAGACAGGCGGCCGCGTACTCGCCGATGCTGTACCCGATCAGCGCGTCGGGCCGTACTCCCCAGGACTGCCACAGAAGGCCGAGGGCGTACTCCAGGACGAAGACGGCCGGCTGCGCGTAGAGCGTGCGGTCGAGTTCGGTGCGCGGGGTGGCGCCGCCCGTGGCGCCCCGGCCCAGCAGTCGGCGCAGGTCGGGGCGGCCGTCGGCGGCGGTCGCGGGCTCGGGCGCCGGATGGATCAGGGTGCGCAGGTCGAGCCCCAGGTGGGGGCGCAGGATCTCGGCGCAGCGGTCGACGGCCGCCCGGAAGACCGGCTCCTGGTCGTAGAGTTCGCGTCCCATGCCGGGGCGCTGCTCACCGAGGCCGGGCAGCAGGAAGGCGACCGAGGGTGCCGGGCCCTCGTGGTGGCCGCCGCGCAGGCTACGGGGATCGTGGGCGCGCAGCGCGGCAGCGGCCTCCGGCAGACTTCCGGCGACGAGGAAGCGGCGGTGGGGGAAGGCCCGGCGTCCGCTCTGCAACGTGTGCGCGACGGCGGGGAGCGGGAGGTCGGTGGCGGTCTCCAGACGGTCCGCGAGCCGGTCGGTGGCCTCGTCCAGGGCGACCGGGGTGCGGGCGGACAGCACGAGGAGCTGCGGTCGGCCCCCGTCGGCCGCCTGAGCTCCGGTCCCCGCCGGGGAGGCGCCGCCCGCCGTGTACGAGGACGCCTCCTCCAGGACCACGTGGGCGCCGGTGCCACCCATACCGAAGGAACTGACGCCCGCCCTGCGCGGCCCGTGGTCGTCGCGCCACGGGGCGAGACGGGTGTTGACGTAGAACGGGGTCGCGTCGAAGTCGATGTCCGGGTTGGGCTTGTCGAAATGCAGGCTGGGCGGGATCTGCCGGTGCTCCAGCGCGAGGACCGTCTTGATGAGTCCCGCGATGCCGGAGGCCACATGGGTGTGCCCGATGTTGCCCTTGACCGCGCCGATCGCGCAGCCGCCACGGGCCGCGCCGCCCCGGCGGAAGACCCGGACGAGGGCCTCGATCTCGATCGGGTCGCCGACAGGCGTGCCACTGCCGTGGGTCTCGACGTAACCGACGGTGGCCGGGTCGGTCCCGGCGGTCTCCAGCGCGGCGGCGATGATGCGGGCCTGGCCTGCCGCGCCGGGCGCGGTGAACCCGACCCGCTCGGCACCGTCGTTGCCCACGGCCGAGCCCTTGATGACGGCGCGGATCGGATCGCCGTCGGCGAGAGCGTCCTCCAGGCGTTTGAGGACGACCACACCGGCGCCGTTGGAGGCGACGGTGCCCTCCGCCGCGGCGTCGAACGGGCGGCAGTGCCCGTCGGAGGAGAAGATACCGCCGGGCTGGAAGACATAGCCGGCCTGCCGGGCACGGACGGTCGCGCCGCCCGCCAGTGCCGTGTCGCAGTCGCCGCTGAGCAGCGACTGGCAGGCGAGGTGAACGGCGACGAGCGAGGTCGAGCAGGCGGTCTGGACCGTGAGGGCGGGGCCGGTGAGACCGAACTTGTAGGCGATCCGCGTCGCGAGGTAGTCCTTCTCGTTGGCCAGGTTGCGGGCGAACTCCTCGGCCGCGTCGGTGGGGTCGGCGTCCGCGGCGAGCCGGGCGAGATAACTGCCGTAGTAGGAGCCCGCGTAGACGCCGACCGGACCCGGCACCGACTTGGGGTCGTACCCGGCGTCCTCCAGGGCCGCCCAGGCGCATTCGAGCAGCACCCGGTGCTGGGGGTCCAGAAGTCCGGCCTCCTTCGGGTTGAACCCGAAGAACTCCGCGTCGAACAGCTCGGCATCCTCCAGTACCCCTTGCGCGGGTACGTAGTCGGGGTCGTCGATCTGCTCCTGGGGGACGCCGGCTGCCGCCAACTCCTCAGGGGTGAACACGGTGATGGACTCGGTGCCCGAACTGAGGTTGCGCCAGAAGGCCGCGGCGTCGGGTGCCCCGGGGAAGCGGCACGACAGACCGATGACGGCGATCTCCAGACCGGTCAGGGTGCCCCCGTCCTTGACGGGCCCGCGTGCTTCGGAGCCGTCCGGTCCGCTCGTGTCGTGTGCGCGGGCGTCCCGCGGAGGCGTCGCAGGCGGGGCGGCCGAAGCCTCAGGGTCGTGCGCGGCCACGGTGTGCTCCATCAGTTGCTCTCCTCGGTCACGGTCCGCTTCCTGAGGCCGCGCTTGCGCAGCAGCCGGTCCTTGCCGCGGTCCGCCGCTCCTTCCCTGCGGGACCCGGTGATCTCGGGCGTCACCTCGGCGTTGCCGTCGCCGGCCAGATGAGCGGCGAGCGAGCTGACGGTGGGGTACATCGTCAGGACCACCACAGGCAGTTCGCGGCCCAAGGTGTCGTGCAGCCTGGCCGAGAGCCTGGCGAGCAGCAGGGAGTTGCCGCCGAGGTCGAAGAAGTTCTCGTCCGGGGCGACCCGGTCGCGCTCCAGCACCTCCGCCCACAGTGCGGCGATCCGCCGCTCCAGGGGACCTCGCGGCTCCCGCGTCGGCCCGGCGGTGGCCGTGGCGACGATCTCGGCGAGCTTGAGCCGCTGCACCTTGCCGGCCGGGCTCTTGGGGACCTCGGCCATGAGGAACACCCGGCTGGGGACCTTGTGGTCGGCGACGCGCTCCGCGGCGAACTCGCGGATCTCACGCTCGGTGACGGTTGTCCCGGTGTGGGGCACGATCGCCACGGCAAGGTCCTCGCCGAGCGTGGGGTGCGGCAACCCGAACGCCACCGCGATCTTGACGGCGGGGTGACCCGTGAGTACGTCGTCGACCTCGGCCGGGGACACCTTGGAGCCGCCCCGGTTGATGATCTCCTTGCTGCGCCCGACGATGTGGAGGTAGCCGTCCTCGTCGAGCCGGCCCTCGTCGCCGGTGCGGAACCAGCCGTCGGTGAAGGCCACCCGGTTGGCCTCCGGGTTGTGCTCGTAGCCGGCTGTCACATTCGCACCCCGGATGGCGATCTCGCCCGACTGCCCGGGGCCGAGCGGACGTCCGGCCTTGTCCAGTACGGTGACGGGTTCGCCGACCGGGATTCCCACGGAACGGAGTTTGCGGTTGCCCGGGGGCAGGGGGTTGCTGGTGACCAGCGAGCCGGCCTCGGTCATCCCGTACGCCTCGATGACCGGCGCCCGGAAGACGTCCTCCAGCGCGTTCAGGACGGGGCCCGGCAGCGGGGCCGACGCGGAGCGGATGAACCGCAGGGCGCTTGAGGCGAGTTCGGCGGCGTGCTCACCCGCCACCGCCAGCAGCGCCTGGTGCATGGTGGGCACGGCGGTGTACCAGGTGGGCCGGAACTCGGTGAGCCAGTCGAAGAAGAGGGTGTCGGAGAATCCGGGGGTGCACACGATGCCGCCGCCGCCGGCCAGCGCGGCGATCAGGGTGCTGGTCAGGCCGTGCGCGTGGAAGAGCGGCATGACGTTCAGGCACAGGTCGTTGTCGCCGAGGGCGAAGGCCGCCCGGGTGTTGCCGGCCGCCGCGCCCAGGTTGGCATGGGTGAGGGGGACGAGTTTCGGCTGTGCCGTGGTGCCCGACGTGTGCAGCAGGAGCGCGGTCTCGTCCGGTGCCGCCCATCCGGTGCGGGAGGCGGGCACCGCTTCGGCCGAGGAGCGCAGGCCGAAGGTACCGGCCGGGCCGGAAGCCTCGGGTACGAGCTCGACGATCCGGATGCCGCGGTCCTTGGCCACGGCGATCGCCGCCGAGTCGCTGCCCTCCTCGACGAGCAGCGCGTCCGTGCCCATGTCGTCGAGGTAGAACGCGAACTCCTGCTCCCGGTAGGCCGGGTTGAGCGGGGCGGCGGTGGCGTGGGCGGCCACCGCGAGGAACGCGAGCGCCAGGTCGGGGCCGTTGGGCAGGACGAGGGCGACCCGGCTGCCGCGGCCCACGCCGAGAGCGGCCAGGGCCGCGCCGGTCGATGCGACGCGGTCCCGCAGCCGTCGGTAGCCGGTCGGCTCCCGCCCCGGCGCGTGGAGGGCGGCGGAGTCGGGGCGCAGCTCCGCCTGGCGGTCGAGCAGCTGCCCGAGATGGGTGAAGGGCTGATGCGGTGTACCGGTCATGAGTGCTCACTTCCTTCGTGTGCGGTGCCCCGCGCAAGGAGTTCGGCGTCGGACCGGGCGGCCGGCGGCCGGAACCCGCGGGAGCCGACCCGCACCGACACGGTCCGTGGCCGGTCGGAGGTGCCGAACCGGTGGAGGACACAGGCGGCACTATCGTGTCCATCCATGGATTCGCCGCCGGGGCCGGCCGGGAGGCGGCCCGCCCGGTGTGCGCCCGCCCCGTGCGGCGCTTGCCCGGGGGCGGCTGGTTCCCCGCCCGCGACCCGCTCCCGTGGGACCGGTGCTTCGCGGGCGGCCGGGTTCACCCGGGCGCGGCCGAGCACGCGACATCCTCCAGGGAGTACACCCCGGTCGGCGCGTCGGCGGCGAACCGCACCGCGCGCAGGATGCCCGGCAGGAACGCCGTCCGGTCGGCGACGCGGTGCAGTACCTCGATGTGTTCTCCGGCGCCCGCGGCCAGCACCCGGTGTTCGCTGACCGCGTCGCCCATCCGGAACGCGCCGATCTCGGGCTCCCGGCGGTCCGGCTGTCCCGGGCGCCACTGGTCGGCGAGAAAACGGGCGGTGTTGCTGGGACGGTCGCGCTTGCCCGCGAAGTGGACGTCCACGACGCCCGCGTCCCAGCTCTCGTCGACCTGTTCGGAGAGGTTCCGTACGAACCGGGCCATGGCCAGCAGCGCGAGGCTGAAGTTGGCGGCGATGACCACGGCACGGCCGCGAGCCGCCTCGGCGGCCAGCGCGTACTCGGCCTCACCGAGACCACTGGTGCCGATGACCAGGGGACAGGGGGTGGTGAGCGCCTGCCGCAGCAGCGTGGCGGTGGCCTCGCGTGCCGTGAAGTCCACCACGACCGGCCGCGTCCCGGGCAGGTCGGCGAGGTCGGCGACCACCGGCACCGGGCCGGTGGCGGCGCCCCGGACGGTGTGCCGGGCCGTGAGGCGCATTCCGGGAGCGCGCTCGACCGCGTCGGCGATCAGGTTCGCCATACGGCCGTCGCGTCCGCAGACCACGGTGGGAATCGTCACGACCGCACGTCCTTCGGCACCAGGCCCATCCGGCGCGCCAGTTCGCCGCTGGCCATGCGCCGGCCGCCGAACCACGCCTGGACGGTGCGGGTCGGCCAGCCCGCGGCGCCGACCGCGCTGTCCGCCAGCCCGAGCTCGGTGCTCATGTCCTCGGCGACCTGTACGGTGCGGCTCAGCAGGTCGGTCGAGGCGAGCAAGGCGGCGCCGACGGACGTACCGCCGGGTTCCTCCGCCTTGAACTCCGCCCCGAAGCTGGCGAGGGCCACCGCCAGCGACACCTCGATCTCCAGCTTGCTCAGCTCGTGCGCGAGGTACTGCGAGGTGCTGAGTGCTTCGGTGCCGCTGCCGGTGAGCGCGAGTTCACGCCGCAGATCGGCCACGACCCCGGCGCTCCAGGTGAGCGAGCGGCGGGAGAACTCCCAGGCGTAGCCGTCGAACACCGCGGACAGGGGGCCCTCGGGCGCCCAGGACACCGGGTGGGACAAGGCGCCTTCCTCCACGGTCACGCCGTCCAGCTCGATCCATCCCCAGCCCTCGGCGCGCCCGGCGCCGTACCGCCGCAGCCCTTCGTGGGTGTGCGGCAGCAGCGCGAGCCGTGTGGCGTCCTCGTCCACGACCCGGAGCCACAGGAGGGAGAGGTCCGCGTCCCTGGAGGCGTACCGAAAGCGTCCCGTGAGCGTCAGCCGGCCGTCGCCGGACCGCTCGGCGTGGACAGCGGGGACGGGCAGCGCGAACTCGCTGTTGGGTGTGAACAGGCCCAATGCCGCCCGTCGTTCACCGGAACGTACGCGGGAGACGTGGCCGTCGGGATCGTGCGGGAACAGGTCGAGCAGCGGCAGGACGGCCAGGAGATGCTCGGTCCGTGCGGCGGCCTCGGCGAACGGTCCGGCTGCCCAGATGTCGTCGAGTTCCTGCCGGTGCGCGTCTGCCGCGTCCGGAGGCGGGCCGGCCGCGGGTGCGCTCTCGTGTGCAACGCTCACAGCTCTCCTCGCTCAGGCGTGGGCGCGGACGAACCGCGCGATGGAGTCGACGGACATGAGGTGCTGGGGGTCGGCCTCGGGGTCGATGACCGCGTCGAAGCGCTGTGCCAGCGCCTCCATGAGGTTGATGTAGCCGATGGAGTTGACTCCGGCCATGTCCAGCGATCCGTCCGCTGCCCGCAGGTCGGCGACGGTCACCACCCGTCCGGTGGCCACTTCCACAAGTTTCTCGATCTGTTCGCGCAGACCGGTGTCGATGCCTTCGTCGGTCATGTGTGTCCGTTCCTGTACGGGGCACGCGGCGTGCGTGCTACGGCGTTCGGGTGACGAGATCGCGCAGTTCGGTCAGCCGGACCTTGCCGGCGGACGACCTGGGGATGGCCGGCAGAAAGGTGATCCGGCCGGGCACCTTGTACGGCGCGAGCTTCGTCCGGCAGACGTTGACGACATCGGCGCGGGCGAGGCTGCCGCAGACCACGGCGTGCAGTACGGTCTCGCCCCGCGCGTCCTGGTCGGCGAAGACCGCGGTGTCGCGCACTCCGTCGATGCCGAGCACCACCCGCTCGATCTCGGCGGGATCGACCTTGCGTCCGGCGAGGTTGACGGGTCCGCCGAGCCGCCCGGTGACGTACAGCCGGTCCTGGTGGATCAGGCCACGGTCACCGGTGCGGTAGTAGCCCTCGGTGTCCAGCCGTTCCTCCAGGCCGTCGGGGACGTTGAGGTAGCAGGTGGCCATCGACGCGGTGCGCACCCGTACCTCGGACTCGCCGTCCTCGCGCGGAAGGATCCGCAGGGACACACCGGGCAGTGCGGTACCGAGGCCCTCGGTGTATCCGGGGTCCCGCTCGAAGGTGCAGGGGCCGGTCTCGGCGATGCCGTAGTAGTCGGCGATCCGCACGCGGTAGCGGGACTCGAAGCTTTCCCGGACGGCGGGATCGAGCACCGCGGCGGCGGACACGGCCAGACGCAGGTCCGAGAACGCGTCGAGGTCGGGGGCAGGTGCCTCGGCCAGCAGCCGGTAGGCGAGCGGGAAGGCCACCAGCCGGGTGGCGGCCGAGCGGCGCAGGGCTTTCGTGATGCCGCTGGACGTGGGGAGACCGCGGTAGACGTGGAGTTCGGCGCCGACGAGGAAGACGGGCAGCAGTGAGGTGTTGAAGGCCAGCCCGTTGGTGAACGCCGCCAGGCAGAGCACCCGGTCGCCGGCCCCGAGTCCGGTGCCTGTCGTCCAGTTGAGTGCCGCGCTGTGCACGGCCGTGTGCGAGAACTCCAGGCACTTGGGGGCACCGGTGGTGCCCGAGGTGAACCGGCAGGTGGCGGTGGTCCGCCGGGGCTCGGGCGCCTCGACGCCGGGGCCGGGACCTGTCGGCCGCGCCAGGACGTGGCGGCTGCCGGGCACCGGCACGAGGCCGGAGGGAAGCGGGAAGTGCTCGGCCTTGTCGGTGAGGAAGGTGTCGACGCCGCAGCTGTCCCTGATGCCCTGGAGTTCCGAGGCGCCGAACTGGGAGTCCACGAGGAACGGCAGGCGTCCGGCGATGAGCAGGGCGTAGTACGAGACGAGATAGTCGGCGCTGTTGGCGGCGTACAGGGCGATCCGGTGCTCGTCGGGGCCGAGCAGATCCACCAGGGTGCGGGCCCGGTCCTTCACCCGCTCGGCGAGCTGACCGTAGCTCAGTTCCTGGTCGGCGTCGACGACTGCCCGCCGCCCGGCGTGCTCGGCGCAGGCGGCGAGGAAGACCTCGCCCAGCGGCGGCTGCTCAGCCACGGCGCCTCCCCGGAGCGGCGGCGAGGGCGGGCGCGTCGAGTTCGGCACGGCAGGCCATGGAGTGGTTGGCGATGGTGAGCATGGTGGTCTGGCTGCCGCCGGACATCCGCAAGCCGCGCAGCTGGGCGTGGGCGTGCAGCGCCGTGCTGCCCCACATGTATCCCGCGCCGCCCTCCAGGTCCGTGGACAGGGAGGCGAGTTCGGTGGCCTTCTCCACGCAGAACCATTTGAGTTCGGCGATCTCCGGTACGGTGCTGCCACCGTCCGTCAGCCGCAGGAAGCACTCGGTGAGACCGGCTTCCATCAACTCCTGGTCGGCGCGGGCGCGGGCCAGGGCGTGCTGGTTGACCGGCCATTGCGCCAGCGGCCGGCCTCCGAGTTCACGTGTGGTGGTGTGGCGGACGATGTGCTCCAGCAGCATGCGGTGGGTGAAGAAGGCATCGGCGGCGATGAGGAACCGCATCCGTGACATCACCCGGTTCCAGCGCATCAGTTGGCTGATCCCGCGCCGTGAGATCACCTGGCGGACCGGCACCCTGGCCGAGTCGAACTCCACCAGCGCGGAGTCCACGGAACGGGTGCCGAACTTGTCGTAGACCTCGGTCACCCGCACGCCGGACGTGGCCTTCTCGACCAGCACGATGGCCGGTTCGCCCTCCAACTGGACGCTGACGAAGCACAGGTCGGCATTAGCGCCGTTGACCACGAACTTCTTGCGGCCGGTCACCACCACCTCGTCACCTACGATGACCGCCGTAGCCGGTTCCTGTGCCGAGGGGTCGGTGTCGCACTGGCAGGCCACCAGCTCGCCCGAGACCAGCCCCGGGAGGAACCGGTCGCGCAGTTCGTCGTCCTGGGCGGAGACCAGCCAGTCGCAGGCGATCTCGTTCTGTACGTGCATGCCGAGGGCGAGTCCGCCGTCGCCGACCCCCGCCAGGGCCTCGCCGAGCACCAGCGCTCCGAGCAGGCCGAGCCCCTGGCCGGAGTACTCGACGGGGAGGGACACCCCCATGAGGCCGCGACGGGCCAGCTCGCGCCAGGCGTCCTTGCGGATGTGCCCGCCGGGGGCGGTCCGCCACTGTTCCAGCCATTGCGGGGTGAGGCAGTCCGACGCCCGCCGGGACAGGTCCCGGTGTGCCTCGGTCAGCCGTGGGGTCAGGATGCTGTTGCTCACCATGGAGATGGACACGCTGCTCTCTGTGATCGTGGTGAACGGCGGGGATCAGCTGTGCAGTGCCGGGCTGAGGCCGTGGCTGTAGGCGATCGGCGCACGGTCCCACTTGACCGCGGTTTCGTCGGGTCGGCCGCACGCCAGGACGTAGATGACTTCTTCGTGTCCGTCGAGTCCCACCAGCCGGGAGACCAGATCGGTGTCGAACCCGCCCAGGCAGGTGATGCCGACACTCTGCCCCGCGGCGGCGAGACAGAGGCGCTGCGCGGCGCTCGCGGCGTGGTGGTGAAGCTCGGCGAGGGCCTGGCGGCCCCGTGTCCCGAGCAGTGGGCCCATGGGTGCGTGCAGTACGAGAAGCAGCGCCGCGGAGCGCACCACGTCCTGGTTCATGCAGGACGCGACGACAGCCTCCTCCGTACCCCCGTCGCCGTGCAGGGGGTACAGGACATGCCGGTCGGGCGTGTACGCGTAGCTCCCCGGCGCGATGCCCTCGACGGAGCGGACGAGGACACGCAGGCCGGCCCGCGGCCCGTCCGCGGAGTCCGTCCCGGTCTCCTGACGGAGCTCGGCCAGGACATGGCCGAAGGCCTCCTCGCCGAGGGACGTCGGCAGGAATCCCTTCGCGGAAGCGCGGGTCAGCGCCAGGTGCGCGAAGGCGGCACGGTGGCCGTCCGAGCGGAAGCCGTCCGCCCCGGCGAGCCTGATCGCCGCCGTAACGGATCCGCCCGGTGTCCCCGGCGCACCGTGCGCGGCGGGCGCGGCGGCGGGCGCCTGTGGGATGGCGGCCACCGTACGCGAACTGCCGTACCGGCGGGGCGTGTCGTCCTGGCGGTGGAAGGTGCTGATGGACCGCACCGAATGCCATGCCTCCTGCTCGGCCGTCCCCGGTTCCTCGCGGCGTGTGCCGTCGCCGTGGCGCCAGATCGGTACGGCGAAGGGGTTGGCGACGGCGCTGGACTCGACGGGATCCGCCGTCGGCGTGGCGGTCAGCGTGATGAGGGCTTGCGGCTCACGGCACAGACCGGTGAGTCCGAGCACCTCGGCTGCCGTGTCCCGGTCGAATCGCAGATACGTGACCGGCCGGAACCCGGCGCTCTCGGCGGCCATCGTGATGTTGGTCGCCGCGTGCGCACCGTCGAGATGGGTGTAGAGATACCCCCTGCGCCCGTACTTGCGCATGGAGGTCCACGGCCTGCCGACGAGGGCGACCACGGCGTCCGGTTGCGGGGCCGGAGCCTCCGGAAGGGCCAGCAGCCCGGCCAGTACGCCCTGCTCGATCGCCCCGATCTGGCGCAGACAGCAGCCGGCGACCTCGTATTCGTACAACTCGTAGGTCGTTGCGCCACGAAAGGCGACGAGTAACTCGAAGGGATAGAGCGCTCCGGCGGAGGGTGTGGTGCGCGCCCGCATCAGAGTCCGGCCCTTGGTGATCACAGCACCGGCGCGTTCGCCGTATCCGAGCCCGAGCACTTTGGAGACCGCGATCCACGACGAGGGGATTTCCGGCAGTGCTGCCTGGACGGTCCCGGTGACGGCCGTGTCCCCGGCGGTCAGCGGTTCCGCGCGTAGTCGTGTCTCGTCCCAGAACCGTGCTAAAAGCGGGTCGAGACGTTCATTGACGTCCGTGCCGCTCCTCGTTTCCACAGTACTCATACCCCCCTATGGCCGGCGCCGCGATGGGCTGTCGCGTCGTGTGTGGCCGCTGTGTGTCCCGCCGGTGATCCCGGCAGCCGACGGTTTCCCTTGAAAGGCATCGTCAGTTCCCTCCGCAATATCCGCTGGAATTCACGTCCGCAGGGCGTAACACATCGACTGCGGCCACTCCGCTTGATCACTGAGTAACTGGACCCTGTCGAGCACGCCCAAACATTGTGCGCAGAAATATTCGGATGTCGATCTGGTCGTTCTGCCGCATGCGGATCTCAGTACCTTGTCCGCTTTTTGGGCATGGCGAGGCCTTACCTTTGCTCGCTTTTGGTGATTTCTATAAGCGGCGTGAGTGTTGGTCAACAGTCGATGAAGCATGAGAGTTCGACGGCAGGAAGGGCTGTCAAGGAAGCCGCACAGGGCAGGGCGGCATGCGTGTATGCACCGTTTCGGCACGAGAACTAGGCCCGATTGGATCTTCCCGACGGCTCCACGGTGTCGTTTCCCTTGATGGTCCCTGTGCTCTCCGGCCGCAGGCAGCGGTGCCAGGAAAGGCATGTGAGGACGACAGGGTGATGGCTGGACATCCCTACCGTGATCGGCTCACGCGACAACTGCCCCGAATCATGAACTGCTCGTCCCCCTAGGCGGTCCAGGAATGCGATGATCCATCCTGCGGCACCGCCGGGCCGTCGCCAAGAGAGATCTCACATTTCGAGATGATTCGGCGGATCAGGCACGGTCGGGCGCCGGAAGGTGCTGGGTCGATCGTTTGTAAAGTCGTTCATCACCCTAACGTCCAGGCCATGAACGGCAGCGCACTTACTCGCCAAAGCTGCGAATCGGATAGCGCTCGCCTGTGTTCGGAAATCGGTGAACGGTTAATTCGCTGCGGGTTGACTGTGGGGCTGAAGATTCTTTCGCCGACGGACGCTGGACGGCGCGCGGTTTGAAACTGGAATAGGCGGTCGTGTCGCAGGTCAGAACGATGCGGCGCTCGCCGACCCGGCCGAAGGGCGCGTCCTCCACCTTGATTCGCCGGCCCGGCACACTCGCTGATCACCTTGGTGATCGACTCGTAATCTTCCTGTGATCTGCGAGACGGGTTCTCGCATGACGCTGCGGAAAGGCGGATTCCACGTGGCCGGAACTGCTCCCCTTCCGGCCGTCGGACCGATGGCTGAGCTCTTTCAGCGCGGACTCGGATTGCCGTGACGCCGACGAGGTGCGCAGCGCACGAGGCTCCCGGGCTGTCGGGGAAGGTGTTCGAAGTCTCAACCCACTCGCACAGGAGCCGCGTTGGTCCCCTGTCCTGCCGCACTCGTCCTGCCTCACGACCAGGTCGAGTGGGTCATCACCCTCATCGTCACCCGCGAGGGTGACCGCCGCTGCGAACCGCCGCCCCACCAGCGTGCGCCGGTCGGCCCGGTGCACCTGCGCCGGCGCGACGCCCCGGCCCTGCCCGCAGAAGGAGGGCGTGGGCGCGGTCCGGGCGCGGACGCTGCGCAGGCGGGCCGCTCAGGCGCTGATCGGCAGCCCCGTGTAGTTCTCGGCGAGTTCGGCGGCGGCATGTGGCGATGTCGCGAGTCGGCGAAGTCGGGAGAGTTGGAGACGGGCGTCGAAGGGGGAGTGGGCAGGGTCCTGGTGCAGGGCGGTCGTCATGGTGGACGAGAAGTGTTCCGCACCCCAGACCCTGCGCAGACAGGTGTCGGAGTAGGCGTCGAGGAGCTCCGCCGAGCCGGTGTCCCGTGCGTGCTCCAGGGCGCGGGCGAGGGTGATCACGTCGGACGCCGCCAGATTGAGGCCCTTGGCACCCGTCGGGGGGACGATATGGGCGGCGTCACCTGCCAGGAACACCCGGCCGTAGCGCATGGGCTCGGTGACCGAACTGCGCATCGGGAGAACGGACTTGGCGGATATCCTGCCGCGTGCCAGTTTCCAGCCGGGATCGTCGGTGAGGGCGAGGCGGCTGTCGAGTTCGTCCCAGATCCGCTCGTCGGGCCAGTCAGCGGGGTCGGTGCCGTTGGGAACCTGGAGGTAGAGGCGGCTCACGGTGGGGGTGCGCATGCTGGCGAGGGCGAAACCGCGCGCGGAGTGGGCGTAGATCAGCTCGTCGTAGACCGGTGGCGTGTCGGCGAGAATGCCCAGCCAGGAGTAGGGATAGGTCCGTTCGAACGTCACACGGACGGACTCGGGGATCGCGCGGCGTGCCACTCCGTGGAAGCCGTCACAGCCGATGACGTAGTCGCAGGTGAGCCTCTGGTCCTTTCCCTGATGGGTGTAGTGGACGATCGGGCGGTCCGTCGCGGCACCCTCCACCTCACGGACCGTCGCCTCGAAGAGGAGAGGCCCGCCCTCCTCCGTATGGAGCGCGATGAGGTCCTTCACGATCTCCGTCTGCGCGTAGACCATGACCGAGCGCCCGTTCGTCAGGGCGGGGAAGTCGAGTCGGTGACCCTGGCCGTCGAAGCGCAGTTCGACACCGTGGTGCACCAGGCCCTCACGGTCCATTCGCGCGCCCGCGCCGGCCGACCGGAGAGCGTCGACGGTGCCCTGTTCGAGGATGCCGGCGCGCTGGCGGTTCTCCACGTGGACACGGTCACGGGCTTCGAGAGTCACGGTGTCGATGCCCGCGTTGTGCAGCAGCCGGGCGAGCAGCAGCCCGGCCGGGCCACCTCCGATGATGGCGACGGTGGTGCGCATCAGTGGTTCTCTCCCAGGGGCTCGGTGGTTTCGCGCAACACCCTGTCGGCGACGGCGAAAGCGGAGTTGGCGGCGGGGACACCGCAGTAGACCGCGGTCTGGAGCAGGACCTCACCGATCTCCTCCGGGGTGAGCCCGTTGCGGAGGGCGGCGCGGACATGCATCGCCAGCTCGTCGTGGTGGCCTCCCGCGACGAGTGCGGTGAGGGTGATACAGCTGCGGGTGCGCCGGTCCAGTGTGCCGCCGCTCCAGATCTCGCCCCAGGCGTAGCGGGTGATGAGGTCCTGGAACCGGGCGGTGAAGGGCGTGGTCCCGGCGACGGCCCGGTCGACGTGTGCGTCACCGAGCACGGCTCGGCGTACGGCCGTCGCAGCGGCCGTGGTGTCCGCCCGGGTTCCGGCCGCGGGCTCACCGGTGGTGAAGTGGTCCAGCAGGAGGGCGAGGACGATCCGTGGCTGCTCCACCGGGGCGAGATGCGCGGTCCGGGGCAGTTCGACGAGACGGGAGCCGGCGATCGCGTCGGTGAGGGCACGGGCGTGAGCCGGTGGGGTGGCCCGGTCGTCGCGACCGGCGACGACGAGTGTGGGGGCGGTGATCCGGGCGAGGTCGGGCCGTAGGTCGGCTTCGGCCAGGACATCGCAACAGGCCGCGTACGCCTCGGGGTCGACGCCGCCCTGGTCGGCGCTCAGCGCGGCGACGGCCGGATCGCCCGAGGCGGCGAAGGCGGGGGTGAACCACCGGGCGGGTGCTGTCGCCGCCAAGGACCCGGGCCCCTCGGCCCGGATCAGCCGGGCCCGCTCCCGCCAGGGCCCCGGCTCGCCGAACCGGGCCGACGCGCAGACGAGGGCGAGCGCGGTGACGCGCTCGGGCGCGTGGGCCGCCAGCCAGGCGCCGACGGCCCCGCCGAGGGAGATCCCCGCGCAGGCGAAGGTGTCGTGACCCAGTGAGTCGGCGAGATCGAGCACCCCGTGTCCGAGGTCGGCGAGGGTGGCGGGGAGCGGCCGGGCGGATGACCCGCCATGGCCCGGGAGATCCCAGCGGATCACCCGGTGACGACGGGCGAGGGCGGCTGCCTGCCGGTCCCAGACGGCGAGCGAGGTGCCCAGGGAGGGGCCGAGGTAGAGCGGTGGCCCGTCGACCGGGCCTTCGGCGCGATGGTGGAGTGTCATGAGGGGTCCTGGGGGAGTCGGCGCTCCAGCGCACGGTCGGTGAGGGGCGCGGCGGAGCCGAGATGGCCGGACGGGTCGGTGAGATCGGGCGGCAGCGTGTCCAGCATCAGGCGCACCGGTACCAGGGAACGGCCCGAGGGCGGCTCACCGGGCGAGGGGTGCTGCTCCGCCCGGGGCGTGGGGCGGGCCGGGCCGGGAGGTGAACCGGCCCGCGGGTGTTCGGCATCCGCTTCGTGGCGCAGTGCGTCGAGCAGCGGGACGCCGTCCCGGGCGGTGCGCCGCGACGCCCGCTCCAGCAGTTCTCGTGCCGCCTCCCTGCCGATGACCGTGCCGAGGTGCGCGTTCAGCCGTTCACTGAGCAACTGCCCCCCGGTCTGTTCGAGATTGAGGCGCATCCGGTCGGGGAAGACCCGCAGCCCCGCTATGAGTTCATGAGTGTGGTGCGCGGCCCCGCCGGTGAGTCGCAGAGCGGTCCGCAGCGGCTCCCATTCGGCGTGCCAGGCGCCGGCGGGCCGTTCGTCCTCCGCGACGAGTGAGCCGAACAGGATGGCGGCCAGCGCCGGGACCTGACGGGCGGTGGAAGCGATCAGGGTCGCTCGTACGGGATTGTGTTTGTGCGGCATGGCTGAGGAACCGCCGCCCCCCGACTCCGCGACCTCCGCGATGTCCGTGCGGGAGAGCACCAGCACATCGGCCGCGATCTTGCCCAGCGCTCCGGTGGCGAAGGCGAGGGCTCCGCCGAGGTCGGCGATCGGGGTGCGCAGGGTGTGCCAGGGCAATGCGGGTGCCACCAGGCCGAGTTCGGCGGCGTACGCGGTGATCAGCGCCAGTCCGGGGTCGTTCCCGCCTTGCTCGTTCCCGGCGTCCGGCGCGTAGGCGTGGAAGGCGGCCAGCGTGCCGGCCGCTCCGCCGAGCTGGACGGGGAGCGAGGCGCGGACCCGGGTGAGCCGGTCGGCCGCGTCCAGGACCAGGGAGCGCCAGCCCGCCGCCTTGAGCCCCAGGGTGATCGGGACGGCGTGCTGGGTGAGGGTGCGGCCCGCCATCGGGGTGTCGCGATGGGCCCTGGCGAGCCGGGCGAGCGCGTCGGCCGTCCGCCGGAGGTCCAGGACGATCGGACGGAGGGTACGGGCGGCGACCAGGACGAGGGCGGTGTCCAGGATGTCCTGGCTGGTGGCTCCCCGGTGCACATACTCCGCGTGCTCCGGGACCAGGCCCGCGACGGCCCGGGTGAGATCGGCGACGAGCGGGATGACCGGGTTGCCTCCACCACGGGCGCGCAGTGCCAGCGAGCGGACCTCGAAGCGGTCGGCGCGGGCGGCTTCGGTGACCGTGCGACCGGCGGCCGAGGGAGCCTGACCGGTGACGCACTGGGCGCGGGTGAGTGCGGCCTCGGCGTCGAGGAGGGCTTGGAGCACGGCCCTGTCCCCGGTCGTCGCCTCGGCGGGCACACCGGCCCACGCGGGTGCGAGCAGCCCGTGGTCCGGGTACGCGCCCTGTGGATCAGTGGTGTCGGAAGTCAAGGAAGACCGTCTCCTTCTCCCCCTGGAGGTGGATGTCGAAGCGGTAGGTCCGCTCCCCGTCCCCGGTGGCCATCAGGGTCCGCGCGCGATCCGGCGGCAGCGTGCTCAGCAGGCGGTCCTCCGTCGGCCGCACGAGATAGGCGCGGGTGAAGAGGTGGTGGGTCAGTCCGCGGGCGAAGACACACAGGGCGAGATAGGGCGCGGTGGCGGGTGGGGCGAGGGTGCGTATCGCCCAGTGGCCGTCCGCGTCGGTGGCCACCCGTCCGAATCCGGTGAAGTCGACGCCGTTGCGGCCCGCGAACCCGCCGTTGACGGGATCGCGCCGCATGGAGCCGGGGCCCGGGCGCGGGACGGTCTGCCAGCTCTCCAGGAGCGCGTCCGGTACCGGGTCGCCGCCGCCGTCACGGACGGAGCCGTGGACGGTCACGACCTGGGAATGGCCGCGGGGGGCGATGTCCGCACCGCCCGGGAACGGGAGCGCGTATCCGTAGAAGGGGCCGATGGTCTGGGCCGGTGTGGGGAGGATCATCGGTGGTCCTCGGGGTCGGGGAGGGTGGCGGTGGGTCCGTCGAGGACGATGTCCCAGTGGTAGCCGAGCGCCCGTTCGGGGGTGGACAGCTCATGCCGGTACTCGGCGACTAGCCGGGCGCGGGCGGCCGGGTCGGTGACCGACTGGAGGATCGGGTCATAGGGGAGCAGCGGGTCGCCGGGGAAGTACATCTGCGTGATCAGCCGCTGGGTGAAGTGCGTGCCGAACACGGAGAAGTGGATATGGCCGGGCCGCCAGGCGTTGAGGTGGTTGCGCCAGGGGTAGGCGCCGGGCTTGATGGTGATGAAGCGGTAGCGGCCCTGGTCGTCGGTGAGGCAGCGTCCGGCGCCGGTGAAGCAGGGGTCGAGCGGGGCGGGGTGCTGATCACGCTGGTGCGCGTACCGCCCGGACGCGTTGGCCTGCCATATCTCGACGAGCTGGCCGCGTACCGGGCGGCCCACCCGGTCGAGGACGCGTCCGGTGACGGTGATCCGTTCGCCCAACGGCTCCCCGGGGTGCTGCCGGGTCAGATCCGCGTCGAGGCCGGTGACATCGGTGACCCCGAAGACCGGCCCGGTCCGTTCCGCGGCCTCCGGGTCGTCGGTCAGCGGGATCGGGACCTGGTGCGGATGACGGAGCAGAGTGCCGCGGTACGGCGCGAAGTCACGAGCCGGGTGGTGCCGGGGCGTCGTGGCGGCGCTTTCGTGGGCCGCCGCGATCTCGGCGCTGATCTGCCGCTGGGTCGGTTCGCTGAGGGACACGTGTCACCGTTCCAGTACGAGGGCGAGACCCTGGCCGACGCCGATGCACAGGGCCGCGACCCCGGTGCCCGAGCCCGCTGCGGCGAGTTGATGGGCGACCGCGCCGGTGATACGGGCTCCGGAGGCGCCCGGTGGGTGGCCGATGGCGAGGGCTCCGCCGCGCGGGTTGACGACAGCGGGATCGAGGTCGGGCCACTGGCCGACGCAGGCGAGGGCCTGGGCCGCGAAGGCCTCGTTCAGTTCGAGGACGGCCACCCGCGCCGTCCTGCGGCCCGCCTTCTCCAGCGCGCGGTGGACGGCTTCGACGGGGCCGGCTCCGAATGGCCGCGGTTCGATGCCGGTGACGGCGGTGACGGCGGTGACGGCGGTGACGGCGGTGACGGCGGTGACGCTGACGCGGGCGAGCGGCTCGCGTCCGCGGGCGCGCAGCCCGTCCTCGTCGGTGAGCAGCAGCGCGGATGCCCCGTCGCTGCGGGGTGAGGAGTTGCCCACGGGGGTGCGGACCGCGTCGACGACGTAGACCTCACGGAGGCGGTCGGGCATCTCAGGCTCCTCCGGTCATGGTGGCGGCGACGCGGATCGGGGCGGCGGTTCTCGCGCGTACTTCGGCGGCGGTGACACCGGGTGCGGTCTCGACGAGCGTCAGGCCGTCGTCGGTGATGTCGAGGACGGCGAGATCGGTGATGACGCGTCGCACGCAGGCTCTGCCGGTGAGCGGCAGGGTGCATTCCCGCACGATCTTCGGGGAACCGTCCTTGGCGGTGTGGGTGGTCAAGGCGATGACCCGGCGCACTCCGTGGACCAGGTCCATCGCGCCTCCCATGCCCTTGACCAGGTGTCCGGGGACGGACCAGTTGGCGAGGTCGCCGCCGGCGGAGACCTGCATGGCTCCCAGGACGGCGGTGTCGATGTGTCCGCCGCGGATCATGCCGAAGGAGAGGGAGGAGTCGAAGCAGGCCGCTCCGGGCCGGACGGTGACGGTCTCCTTGCCCGCGTTGATCACGTCGGGGTCGACCTCGTCCTCGGTCGGATACGGGCCCACTCCGAGGATGCCGTTCTCCGAGTGGAGGACCACGTCGATCCCGGTGGGGAGGAAGGCGGGGACCCGGGTGGGCAGTCCGATGCCGAGGTTGACGTACGACCCGTCGGTCAGTTCGGCGGCGGCGCGGGCCGCCATTTCGTCGCGTGTCCAGGGCATCAGGCGTCCACCGTCCGGTTCCGCGCGGCTGCTTCCGGCCCGCGGGTCCGGACCGTTCGCTTCTCGATGGCCTTGTCGGCGGCCTGTGCGGGGGTGAGGGGCACCACCCGCTGGACGAAGACGCCGGGCAGATGCACGGCGTCCGGGTCCAGCTCGCCCGGCTCGACCAGTTCCTCGACCTCGGCGATGGTGATCCGGCCCGCCATCGCCGCGAGCGGGTTGAAGTTGCGGGCCGCCCTGCTGAAGACGAGGTTGCCCAGCCGGTCGCCCCTGGCGGCCCGTACGAGGGCGAAGTCCGTGGTGATGGCGGTCTCCAGGACGTGATCGAGGCCGCCGAAGTCACGGATCTCCTTGGCGGGGCTCAGCTCCGGGTCCGCTCCGTAACGGCGGGGCAGACCTCCCTCCGCCACCTGGGTGCCGACTCCGGCCGGGGTGAAGAAGGCCGGTATGCCGCAGCCGCCCGCGCGCAGCCGTTCCGCGAGGGTTCCCTGGGGCACGAGTTCGACCTCCAGCTCACCGGCGAGGTACTGACGGGCGAACTCCTTGTTCTCCCCGATGTACGAGCCGGTGACGCGGGTGACGCGCCGCGCGGCGAGCAGGGTGCCGAGCCCGGAGCCGTCCACCCCGCAGTTGTTCGAGACCACGTGCAGTCCACCGGTCCCGCGGGCGAGGAGGGCGGCGATCAGGGTGCCCGGCACACCGCTGAGACCGAACCCGCCGACGGCGAGCGAGGCTCCGTCCCCGATGTCGCCGACCGCTGCGGCGGCGCTGTGACTGACTTTGTCCACGGAAGCTTCCTTTACGGGGTGACGACGGCATGTGTTCGCCAGGTGAACTGGAGTTCATCGCTTGACGCGCCCCGAGTGCGCGTTCGCCGGCCGGGACCTCAACGGTGGCGAACCGCCGAAGTGCGGGGTGCCGGGCGACCCGGAGGACCCGCAGGCCGGCCGGGCAGCAGCCCGCGAGGATGGCGCTCGGGTCAGGGGCGGAGGGCGGCGCCCTGCGGCCCGGAACAGGGCCACCTCAACGCCCAGTCCGCGGAAGGGACCTGGCTGCCCCTCACCGGCCGACCGCCGCCGCCCGGTCGCGGGACCTCACGCCCCGGCCGGGGGAGCCATGGTGATCAGCTTCTCGGCGGGCAGCCGCAGACGTACCGTGCCGGACGTGAACGCGTCCGGGCCCGTGGGGGAGCGGACGGTGAGCAGGCCCAGCGGGGTCTGCACCCGGTGGAGGAAGTGTCCGCCCACGTAGTGGTGGTCAAGGGGGGTGCCGGTCACCTGGTTGGGCTCCGTACCCGTGCCGTCGCCGAGGTCGAACACGATGTCGTCGGGGCGGATACCGAGGGTGAGCGCGGTGCCCACGGCATGGTCGCCGGGGCCCGTGCGCAGGTGCCGGCCGCCCGCCGTGACCTCCAGGCCGTGCGCGTCCGACGAGACGACCGAGGCCGCGCGGACGAGGTTCATATGGTCGAGGAAGTTGGCGACGAACTCCGTCGCGGGCGCGTTGTACAGCTCGTGCGGCGGGCCTTCCTGGACGATCCCGCCGCCCTGCATGATGCCGACCCGGTCGGCGAGCATCATCGCCTCCTCCTGGTCGTGGGTGACGAGCAGACAGGTGATGCCCGTCCGCCGGGACAGCTCCTTGAGCTCGATACGGAGGTCCATCCGCAGTCTCGCGTCCAGGTTGGAGAGCGGTTCGTCCATGAGCAGCACCTTGGGGCGCAGCGCGAGTGCCCGGGCGAGTGCCACCCGCTGCTGCTGGCCGCCCGAGAGCTGTGTCACCTTGCGGTCCGCCTGCTCGGTCAGCCGGAACATCTCCAGGGCCTCCTCCACCCGGGCCGCCGCCTCCGCCCGGTCCGGGCGCCGCACACCGCGGCGCAGGGGGAAGGCGATGTTCTGCCGGATCGTCATATGGGGCCACAGGGCGTACGACTGGAAGACCATCGCCTGAGGTCTTTCCTCGGGGCCCACCCAGACCGGGGGCGCGTGTCCTGAGACCTGCCGGCCGTCGATGGACACGGTGCCGGTGTCGGGTCGTTCCAGTCCGGCCACGATGCGCAGCGTGGTCGTCTTTCCGCAGCCGGACGCGCCGAGCAGGACGTAGAACTCGCCCTCGGCGACGGACAGCGAGACATCGCGCAGCGCCGGCACCTGGTCGCGGTCCTGGGCGAAGGACTTCGAGACGCCTTCGAGGTCGATCATGGGAGCTCCTAGAGGGACTGGCGGCGGGCGACGCGGCAGAAGGCGATGAGCAGGACCGTGATCAGTCCGAGCTGGATCACCCCGAGGGCGGCGGACAGGCCGGTCTCGCCCGCCGAGCTGTAGCCGAAGATCCGGGTGGACATCACATCCGTGCCGTCGCTGGAGAGGATCAGGGTGATGGTCAGTTCGCGGATGGTCAGCAGGGCGATCCAGAACCAGGCGTAGGCCAGGCTGCCGCGCACCACGGGCAGGACGACGGAGACGAACGCCCGGCCCCGGCGGATGCCGGAGACCGCCGCCGCCTCCTCCAGTTCGCCGTGGACCTGGAGCATCGTTCCGTGGAGGGTGCGGTACGCGGTCGCCACGAACCGGCAGGCGACCACGAGGGCGAGGAAGGCCGCGGTTCCGTAGAGCGGGAGCCATCGGTAGGCGGAGAGCCCGACGTACACGAAGGACACGGCCATGACGATCGACGGGACGGCGAGGGTCATCATGATGAGCGCGTCGAGTCCGCGCCGGCCCCGTACGGTGGTGCGGGTGACCAGCCATCCGGCGCAGGCGGCGAACGCCACCGCGGCCGTCGGTACCACCGCCACCAGCAGGAGCGTGGTCGGCAGGACCTCCCCCAGATCGTAGGCGGCGTCGGTGTAGGCGGCGAAGGACAGCTCCCCGAACGCCTCGGCCGACGGGGGCCGCAGATAGGGCACCAGCGAGGCCCAGACGAGGGTCAGCACCGGCAGCACCACACCGATCAGCGCGTACAGCCCGATGAGGCAGTATCCGGCGACCCGGCCCCGCCGGGTGAGTCTGATCGGTTCACGGGCGGCGCGTTTGCCGGTGACCGTGGCCATCTGTCCGGCGCGGCGCATCGCCCGGTAGTAGCCGAGCATGATGAGGCCGATCCCGAGTGCCATCCCGAGCCCGACGGCGGCGGCGTTGCCGTACTCGGGGGAGCCGGTGGCGCCCTGGGTGTACTGGTAGATCAGGGTGGACAGGACGGTGATCCGGGCGGGCATCCCGAGCATCCCGGCGTAGTCGAACACCTCGACGGCGACGATGAAGAAGAAGATGGACACCCCGGCGATGGCCGGTGCCGCGATCGGGAGGAGCAGTTGGAGGGCGGCCCGCAGTCGGGGGATGCCGTGGACCGCGGCGGCCTCCTCGACGTTGACGTCGATGACCCGCAGGGTGGGCACGAGCATGAAGAATGCGGGGCCGGCGAAGTCCAGTCCCTGGAGCAGGATGATCCACTTCAGGCTGTAGACATCCGTGAGGGGGCCGCTGCCGCCCAGCTCCCCCCACCAGGTGTTGATGATCCCGTTGCTCGGGTTGAACATGAAGATGTAGCCGAGGGCGACGAGGAAGCCGGGGATCGCCATCTTCGCGGCGGCCAGGAAGAGGATGACGCTCTTGCCGCGCAGATCCGTCCTGGCGTAGAGCCAGGCCAGCGGGACGGCGACGAGCAGCATCACGATGACGCTGCCCACCCCGAGCACCAGGGTGCGCAGCAGCGTCCCGGCCAGTCCGCTGGAGCCGAGTACCGTGCGGAAGTTGTCGAGCGACAGCTCTCCGCCGCCGAATCCCTCTCCCGGGCCGAACGCCGCCCAGACCAGTCCGGCCATCGGGACGACGAGCACCACGCACAGCAGGGCGATCATCACCCGTACCACGACCAGCGGGGCGTCGACCCGGCGTCGTGCGGTGCGGCCCGGTGGTGGATCGTGCCGCGAGGCGGTGCCCTTTCCCGCGGTGCGCCGGCCTTCGGGGGCGGGGCGCGAGGTGGTCAGTTCCGGCACCTTGTCCGACCCCATCCCTACTTCCTCAGCAACTGTGCGAGCTGCTTGTTGACCTTCTCGTAGTCGTTCATCCACCAGTCCGTCCCCGCGGTCATCACCCCGCCGGCCTTCTCGGCCAGGAGATACAGATCGGTGCCGGGGGTGGTGTGGCGGGGCCAGTCGAGGACCTCGTACGCCTTCTTGCGGCCCTGCTCGGTGGCGTTGAGCCAGTAGAGGAAGAGCTGCGCGGCGGCGGGGTTCTCCGCTCCCTTGACGACGAGTCCGGCGCGCGGCACCACGGGCACCTTGACGGGTGCGTAGTCGACGGGTGCCTTGGCGACGCGCTGACGCTCGCCTATGCGTACTCCGTAGCCGATCGGGAACTCCCCGCTGCTCACCTGGGTGCGGATGGCGGTCGGTACCGAGGCGAGGGACACCCTGCCGTCCTCCAGCAGTCGGCGCACGAAGTCCAGGGTCTTGTCGACGCCGAGTCCGGCGGCCAGCGGGCTGAAGACATCGGGCAGCCCGGCGGTGACGATCTTGCCGCGCCATTTGTCGGTGAGGAGTTCCTCCAGGGACTTCGGGACGTCCGCCGCCTGTACGTCCTTGGTGTTGTAGAGGACCGTCCGGGCGATCTCGGCGATGTGGATGCCATGGTGGTCGGCCCAGACATCGTCGGCGGCGACCCCTTCCATGGAGCCCCAGTCGACCGGCTGGACCAGGCCCGCGCCGCTGAGCTGCTTGACCACCAAGGGGGTGGTCGCGAACACGTCTATCGACGGAGTGACCTGGGCCTTCGCCTCTTGCACCAGCTTGTTGGCGAACGCGGGGTCGGGTTCGCCGCCGACGAACTTGATCCTGAGGTCGACGCCGGTGTCGGCGCGGAACGCCTGGGAGAGTTTCCTGGCGTGGGCCGGGGTACGGGAGTCGGTGCTGATGAAGAGCCGTATCTCGCCCTCCTTGGCCGCCTTGTCGGCCAGCGGTCTGAGGGAGGAGGGCAGGTTCCCGCCGGAACCGGCCTTGCTGGAAGGGGAGCCGGAGCCGTCGCCGCAGGCAGCCAACAGACCGCCGGCCCCCACCGCGGCCATGCCGTGCAGAAGGGCGCGCCGATCGAGCGATACAGGCCGCTTTGTCATGAGCAATACCACCTTGCCGGGAGGATGGCCGGGCAGTCCGGCCGGAAGGGAGGAAGGACCGGGGTGCGGGGATACCCGGCTGTACGAGGTCCGACTGCGGGGGGCCGGGGCGTGGGGCCGCCGGAGGGTGCGGGCGTGGGGCCCAGGGCGCGGGGTCGGCCGGTGCAGACCCGGCCGGGAGGGGCCGCGCGTACGGCCGGGGCGCGGAGGAGAGCCGGGCCGGATCGCCGGATCGACGGCGCCGGTGGCGTGGTGCGCGGGGTGGCGGTGGTGACCGTATGGCCGGTCGAAGCGGATCGTATCCGACCGGAACGGGTTGAACCAGGCCGGATCATCAGGGTTCGGGTGGGCGACGGTCCTGCTCCGCGCGCCCGGGCCGAACGGTCCCGGGCACGCGGTCGGGGGCGCCGCACCAAGGGGCCGGTCGCCGTGACCTACGCCCGCACGCCGGCCGAGGCGCTGGAGCGGGGACCGGACGCCGTGGCCGGTGCCTACACCTCGACCGAGTTGAGCCGGGTGGAGACGGTGTTGAACTCACGGCAGCCGGACTCCGTCGCGGCCACCACACCGCCGACGATCGCGCCGCGCCTGCCGAGCCGGGCGTCCGGCTGGAGGGAGAAGGTCATACCGGGCTCGATCTCGAAGTCGAAGAAGGGGCCCGGGTGCCCGTCCGCGTGCGGGTAGGCGCCGGCGAAGGAGTCGACGTGGTCCCGGATGCCGAGGGCCGAGCCTCCTCCGGACAGCAGCGGGTTCAGCGAGGCGAACTGCGGGGTCAGATGCCACATCCCGGCCTCGGTGAGCGGCACCTCCATCGCCGCGCACACCTCGGCGAAGGACGCGCCGGGCCGTACCGCGGCGACACCGGCCTCGTAGGACGCGCGGGCGACCTCCGCGCAGCGCAGCGTCTCGGCCGGGGGCGTGCCGAGGGTGAAGCTCATGTTGACGTGGGTGTTCAGCTCGGCGTAGTTGGGGAAGATCTCGGCCCACACCATGTCGGAGCGTTCCAGCCGCCGGGCGCGCTCCGGGCGGGTCAGCCAGGTGGGTTCCCCCCAGGCGTAGTTGTCCAGGCCCGTCTGGAAGAGCATCCAGGTGACACGCATCCCCTTGCGCAGCATCGTCGCCACACCCTCGGCGTACAGCTCCGTCTCGTCCAGGCCCGGCGCGGCCAGCGCCATCATGGCCTCGACGGCCGCGTCCCCGGCCGCGGCGGCGGTGGCGATGTGCTCCAGGTCCTCGTCGCTGCGCCGGGCCATCACCAGTCCGTAGTCACGGGTGACGTCGAGCAGTGTGGCGTCGGGCAGTCCCTCGCCGATCGCGTCCCAGACGGACCGGGAGACCCAGCCGCCCGGGTAGAACGGCGATCCGTACCCGGCGCCGATGACGCCGAGCCGGCCGCCGCCGAGCTGCTTCTCCCGCGCGATCCGCGGCAGGAGTTCCGGCGCGGACCCCACGCGGATGTCCTCGATCCAGGTCTCCAGACCGCGTTCCCGGGTGAGCTGGTGCTGCGCCGCGACCTGGGCGGCGAAGGCCACCATCGTGGGTTCGCCGTGCCGGGGGACGACGAAGTGCTGGTAGCGGCGGTCACGGAAGAGGTACTGGCCGGCGTCGTAGCGGTCGCTGCGGTCGGCGCCGAAGACGAGCAGGCCGTCGAGCTCATGGGCGTCCATGAACTCCTGGGTGCGGCGCATCCGGAACGCCCGCTCGTCGTGCGGTTCCCCTTCCGGGGTCCCGGTGGCGGGTGCGGTCCCCGGGGTGGTCCCGGCGATGGTCGGAGTCGGCACGGATGGCTCCCTTCGTAGCCCCTCGAACGGTCACCCGCGCACTCGGCGGGGACGGCGGGGCATGGGCTCAAGCCCTCATGGTCGGATGTCCGTCAGGTCGGCCGATGCCGTCGTGTGCGGCGGTCGCGGGCTCATGACCTGGAGGGTTGATCTGCGTTGCCGAGACCATAGACCCCGCCGTCCGGGACCCACAAGGCTTAGGTCAAAGAAGCTTTTAGTTAAGTTGTTGCGTGTGTATCCCGTGCGGCCCGGCCTCCGTGGCGCGACGGATCGCCGCACGTCACGCAGGCCGGGGCCGGGCCGGACGGCCCCGGGAGGCCGGTCAGTCCAGGTCGCGCAGCCGGGTCTCCAGCTTCTTCAGCAGACCGGCGAGCTGCCGCCGCTCGTCGGGGTCCAGCGTCCGGAGCATCTCGCGCTCCCGTTCCAGGTGGTCGTCGATGATGCGGTCGATCAGGGCGAAACCCGCCGGGGTGAGCTCCGCGTACACGCTGCGGCGGTCCTCGGCCGAGCGGATCCTGCGGATCAGCCCGTCCCGCTCCATCCGGTCGAGCCGCATCGTCATCCCGCCCGATGTGAGCAGGGACGAGGCCGCCAGTTCCCGCGCCGTCTTGCGATAGGGCGGCCCCATCCGGCGCAGGCTCGCCAGTACGTCGAAGATCGACTGATTGATGGAGTGGCGGTCGTACATCCGGTTCGACAGATTGCGGACCAGCACCCCGCAGCGGGTGATGCGGCCCACCACGTCGATGCTGTCCGCGTCGAGGCCCGGCCGCTCCCTGCGCCACTCGGCGATGATCCGGTCCACCTCGTCGGGGGTGTCCTCCCGGGCGGGCTCCGGGGCCCGGTCCGCCGACCCCGGCGACGCGGGATCGGACACGGCGGAACGTCTGTCGGGTCGATGGCTCACGGGTGCGCCCACCTACGGCTCGTCATGAACAGGCTGGACGCGGAGAATATCAGCCCTATGTATTGACGCTCTAAGAGACTTAGATCTAAGTTTTCTCCCGCTGGACCAGCCGGACACCAGGATCCGGTGGTGGGAGCGCCGGCCCAGCGGCGGCGAGAGCCGCTCCCGAACCGGCGGAGAGAGAGGTCGTCATGGCCGGCACAAGCATGGACATCATCGTCGCGGGGCGGCACCGACCAGGGCGCGGCGCGGTCATACGGTCGCTCGACCCGGCGACCGGGGCCGTCCTCGCGGAGGTCACGACCGCCACCGCCGAGGACGTCGACGACGCGGTGACAGCGGGCGCCGCCGCCATGCGGGACCCCCGCTGGCGCGGTCTTCTTCCCCATCAACGCGCCGCGCTGCTCCATCGCGTCGGCGCGCTCATCGAGGAGGAGGCGGAGGACCTCGCCCGGCTCCAGGCGCACGACATCGGCAAGCCCCTCACCGAGACCCGGGCCCTGGTGGCGAGTGCCGCCGGGACCTTCCGCTACGTCGCCGCCGCGCTCGAAACCCTGGACGAGGAGCTGACCACCCCGCGCGGCCCCTATCTGAGCATGAGCGTGCACGAGCCGATCGGCCCGGTCGCCGCCATCACCCCCTGGAACTCACCGATCGCCAGCGAGGCCCAGAAGGCCGCGCCCGCCCTCGCCGCCGGGAACGCGGTACTGATCAAACCCGCCGAGTGGTCGCCGCTGGCCGCCCTGCGGCTCGGTTCCCTGCTGCTGCGCGCCGGTGTCCCCCCGGGCCTGGTCAGTGTGCTGCCCGGGCCCGGACAGGTGACCGGTGAGGCACTGGTACGTCACCCGGGGGTCCGCAAGGTGGCCTTCACCGGCGGTACCGGCACCGGTCGGCGGATCGCGTCGATCGCCGCCGGGAAACTGATGCCCGTCTCCCTCGAACTGGGCGGCAAATCGCCGGTGATCGTGCTGCCCGACGCGGATCTCGACCAGGTCGTCCAGGGGGTGCTCCTCGGCATCTTCTCGTCCCAGGGACAGGCGTGCGTCGCCGGCTCACGCCTCTTCGTCCACCGGTCCGCGTTCGAGGAGTTGACCGGCCGCGTGGTCGCGGCCGCCGAACGGCTCGTCATCGGTGACCCGATGGCGCAAGGCACCCATATGGGCCCGCTGATCTCCGCGGAGCACCGTGCCGCGGTCGAGTCGTACGTCCAGCTCGCGGCCGACGAGGGCGGGCACATCCGCACCGGGGGTGAACGGCCCACCGGACCCGGTCTGGACGGCGGCTTCTACTACCGTCCGACCGTGATCACCGGACTCGACCCGGCCTCACGCGTCTGCCAGGAGGAGATCTTCGGCCCGGTCCTCGCGGTCCTCCCGTACGACGACGAGGAGGAGTTGGGCGCGCTGGCCGACTCCACACCGTACGGACTGGCGTGCGGGATCTGGACCCGCGACTACCGCAGGGCCTGGCGCCTCGCTCGCCGGATCGAGGCGGGCACCGTCTGGATCAACACCTACAAGCAGCTCTCCGCGTCGACCCCGTTCGGCGGGGTCAAGGAGAGCGGTATCGGGCGCGAGAAGGGCCGGCAGGGCATCCGGGCCTATATGACGCAGAAAAGCCTGTACTGGGGCCTCGACGCGACGCCGTCCGCCTGGGGCACCTGAGCCCTGAACGCCCCGGGCACGGGACCGCCCCCGGACGGCACCCGGCCCCCTTCCCCGGCTCCCGGACCTCCGGTCGAGCCGCCCGCACCACCCATGACCTTCCCCACGGCCGGCCGGCCGATCCGGTACGGCCCCCTCCCCGGCGGGCGACCAGCCCGTCACCAGCGAAAGGACACACCGTGAGCGAGCAGAACGCCACCACCCGCGAGTCGACCGAGGCCGCCCTGCGGACGCTCCTGGACTCCTGCGTCGCCAGCCGTGACTCCCGGCACGAGGACTGGGACACCCTCGGCTTCCAGGCCAAGGCGGGGGACGAGTTCCGCCGGGCCCAGATCCGGTACATCGGCTCCGGCGCCACCGGCGACCACGACGGCGACGACCGCATCCTCGCGGCCGGGCACTTCACCTTCTCCAACATGCGGCTGCCGGCCGGGGCCGTCGGCCCGGAGCACACCCACCACGACGCCGAAGAGGCGTTCTTCGTCCTCGAAGGGCGGCTGGAGGTCACCGTCCACGACACCGAGGACGGCACCCGGACCGCGAGCCGTGTCCTCGGCTACCGGGACCTGGTACGGGTCCCCGCCGGGGTGCCGCGCAGCCTGCGCAACATCGGCACCACCGACGCCCTGTTCTGTGTGGTCATCGGCGCGAACAGGCCCCAGCTGCCCACCTACCCGCCGACCTCCGCGATGCACGGGATCACCCGGGGCTGACCCCGGCCCCGCCACCGAACGCCCGCACCCGGCCCGGTCCCGCGGTCCCGCCCGGCCCCTGAGGAGTCACCCGATGAACCAAACCGCCACCACCTCCGGCCCCACCCACGACGGCGCCCGCCCCGCCGACGCGGGAGAGCGCCGCGCCGGCCGCGCCGGAAGCTCCGCCGATCCGCCGCGGCCCGTCGCCCGACTGCGTTCGCTGCGCGCGGTCTCCCTCCACACCCCGCGGGCCACCGAGTCCGCGGAGTTCTACAGCGAGGTGTGGGGACTGACCCCGGTCGAACGCGGCGACGGGGCGGCGTGGCTGCGCGGCACCGGACAGGAGCACCACATCCTCGAACTCCACGAGGCGGAGCGCAACGCCCTGGGCAAGATCGTCTTCTCGGTCGGGGACCGCCGGGAGGTCGACACCGCGGCCCGGCGGCTCGCCGCGCACGGGACGCGGCCGCTGGCCGGACCGGGCGTCCTGGACCAGCCGGGCGGCGGCTACGGACTGCGGTTCGCCGACCCGGAGGGCCGCCTCGTGGAACTCTCCTGCGAGGTCGAGGCGGTCGTCCCCGGCGACCCCGAAGGCCGGGCCGCGATCCCCCGCAAGCTCGCCCATGTGGTGCTCAACACCGTCGACATCGACGCCGCCTGCGCCTTCTACACCCAGGTGCTCGGCATGCGGATATCCGACTGGTCGGAACACCGGATGGCGTTCCTGCGATGCAACAACGATCACCACGCGATCGCGTTCAACCAGGCCGAGTGGACCTCGCTCAACCATGTGGCCTACGAGATGACCTCCATCGACCACTTCATGCGCGGCATCGGCCGGCTCCGCCACCATGACCGGCTGCCCCTGTGGGGACCGGGACGCCACGGCCCGGGGAACAACACGTTCTCCTACTTCGCCGATCCGGCCGGGCTGGTCTGCGAGTACACCTCCGAGGTCGACCAGGTCCAGGAGGACACCTGGCTCTGCCGCACCTGGCGGCGCACCCCCGCCCTGTCCGACCTCTGGGGCACCGCCGGGCCGCCGTCCACCGACGTCCGTACCCGGATGGCGGGCATCCCCGACCCCGGGCACCGCGGGACACCGGCATGACGGAACTGACGGTGGCCCTCCTCGGCCACGGAGCCATCGGGTCCGTCATCGCCGGCGCGCTCCGCGAAGGACACGTGCCGGGCGCCCGCCTCGTCGCGGTCGTCGACCCGGCCACGGCACCCGCCCCCGGGCTGCCGGTCGTGCCCCTCGCCACCGCGCTGGCCCGCGCCGAACTCGTCGTCGAATGCGCCGGACAGACCGCACTGCGCGACACAGGCCCCTCGGTCGTCGCCGCGGGCCGGCATCTGCTCGCCCTCTCCACCGGGGCACTCGCCGACGACGTGCTGCACCGGCGGCTGCTGGCCGGACCCGGCAGGCTCAGCCTGTGCGCCGGCGCGGTCGGCGGACTCGACCTGCTGACCGCCGCCGGCGCCCTCGCCCCCTTCGACACCGTCACCATCCGTACGTCCAAGTCCCCCGGCTCCCTGGCCCGTCCCTGGATGACCGAGGCCGAGACATCCCGGCTGCGCACCACCGCCGAACCGTACGAGGTGCTTCGCGCCCCCGCCCGCGAGGTCACCCGCGCGTTCCCCGCGACCAGCAACGTGGCGGCGTCCGTGGCCCTGGCCGTCGGTGACTGGGACCTCGTCGAGGCCGTCGTCGTCGCCGACCCCGGGGCCACCCTGAGCCGCCATGAGATCGAGGCCACCGGCCCCGCGGGCCGCTACCGCTTCGAGATCGCCAACCTTCCCTCACCGGCGAACCCCCGCACCAGCGGCATCGTCCCGTACGCCGCGCTCCGCGCGATCCGCGCCCTCGCCGGGAACCCCGGAGGCGTCGTATGAACACCCCCGCCGTCACCGGCGGACACCTCACCGCGGGCGGCGTCCGCGTCCACGTCGACACCGCGGGCACGGCCGGTTCACCCGTCCTGCTGCTCCACGGCATCGGCTCGTCCGCCGCCTCCTTCACCGGACAGCTCACCGCACTCGCCCGCCACCACCGGGTCATGGCCTGGGACGCCCCCGGCTACGCCCGCTCCGGCGATCCCGGCGCCCGCTACCGCATGGACGACTACGCCGACACCGCCGCCGCCCTGCTGGCCGCCCTCGCACCGGGCCCCGCCCATGTCGTGGGCGTCTCCTGGGGCGGGGTCGTCGCCACCCGGCTCGCGCTGCGCCACCCCGCTCTGGTGCGCTCACTCGTCCTCGCGGACTCCACCCGGGGCTCCGGCCGCACTCCCGAGGGCGCGGCGGCCATGCGGCAGCGCGTACGGGAACTGGCCCGGGACGGGGTCCGGGAGTTCGCCCGGGCACGAGCTCCCCGGCTGCTCTCCGACCAGGCGCCCGACGCGGCCGTCGCCGCCGTACGCGAGGTGATGACCGCTTCCGTACGACTGCCGGGATACACCCGGGCCGCCGCCTCCATGGCCGACACCGACCACACCGCGGCCCTGCCCGGACTGAACGTCCCCACGCTCGTGCTCGTCGGTGAACACGACCGGATCACCGGGGTGGAGGAGTCCCGGACCCTCCACCGGCTTGTCGCCGGGAGCAGGCTCACCGTGATCCCCGGCGCCGGGCATCTCGCCAACCAGGAACAGCCCGCCCTGTTCACCGCGCTCGTCGCCGGCTTCCTCGCCGAACAGGACGGCGCGGCGCCCGGCCCCGCCCACCCGGACGCCGGGCCCACCGCCGACGCACACCACGGCGACGGCCCCCGCCCCACGCCGAAGGAGGACCCATGGACCTCGGACTGAGGGAACGCGCCTATCTGGTCACCGGCGCGAGTTCGGGCGTCGGCCTCGCCACCGCCCGGCTCCTGCTCGACGAGGGCTGTTCGCTCGCGGTCTGCGCCCGCGACGGCGACCGGCTCGCCCGGGAGCTCGGCCCCGACGGCGACCGGCTCGTCACGACGGCCGCCGACGTCCTCGACCCCGAGGCGGTCGCCCGGCTCACCGACGCCGCCCGACGGCGGTTCGGACGGCTGGACGGCGTCGTCAACAACGCCGGCGGCTCACTGATGGCCCCCTGGCCGGACACCACACGCACCCAGTGGCGCGAGGAACTCGAACTGAAGCTCTTCTCCGTCCTCAACACCGTCGAGGCGACCCTGCCCCTGCTGAGCGCGTCCGACGCCGGGGCCGTCGTCAACGTCAACGCGATCCTCGCCCGGCAGCCCGAACCCCGGCTCGCGGCCACCTCCGCGGCGAGAGCCGCCCTCCTCAACCTCACCCGCACTCTCGCGGACGACCTCGGACCGCGGGGCATCAGGGTCAACTCGGTGTGCCTGGGCCTCATCGACACCGGCCAGTGGCGGCGCCGCCACGAGGCCGAGGGCGGCGCCCTCGACTACACCCGGTGGAGCGCCCGGCTCGCCGCCGACCGGGGCATTCCCCTCGGAAGGCTCGGCACCGCCGAGGAAGTCGCCTTCCCGATCGCCTCCCTGCTCTCCCCGAGGTCCGCGTACATCACCGGAGCCACGGTCGACGTCGGAGGCGGGGTGGGCCGCTATGTCTGACCCGCGCCCGCCGGACCCGGCGCCGATCACCCGGCCCCGCGACAAGAACGGAGACCCACGTGTCGCACCACGATGAAGGACCCCGGAACGAGAGCCACGGCGACGGCGGTGATCTGCTGGTGACCGTGCTGCGCGAGCAGCACGCCGAGGTGGTCTTCGGCGTGGTGAGCGTGCACAACATGCCGCTCGTCGAAGCCGTCGACCGCGCGCTGAGATTCGTCCCCGTACGCCACGAGGCGGCGGCCGTCAACGCGGCCGACGCCCACGCCCGGGTCACCGGCGGCCTCGGCGTCGCGCTGACGAGTACCGGCACCGGCTGCGGCAACGCCGCCGGATCGCTGATCGAGGCCCAGTCCGGCGGGGCATCCGTCCTCCATGTCACCGGCCAGATCGACAGCCGCTACCTCGGCCTCGGCCGGGGCGTGATCCACGAGACCCACGACCAGACCGGGCTGCTCCGGGCGGTCTCGCGGCACACCGCGACCGTACGGCCCGGCGCGGACGCCGGGGCCCTGCTCCGGTACGCCGCCGGCCGCGCCCGGACCCCGCCGCGGGGCCCGGTCAGCGTCGAATGGCCGATCGACCTCCAGTACGCGCGGCAGCCACTGACGGGCCCGGCCGCTCCCGTCGCCGCGCCGCCCGACGCCGACCCGGAGCAACTCGCCGCGGCGGCGGCACTGCTGGCGGACGCACGCCGTCCCCTGATCTGGGCGGGCGGCGGCGCCCGGGAGGCCGCCGGCCCCCTGCGCGCCCTCGCGGAGCGGCTCGGTGCCCCGGTGCTGACGAGCAACGCGGGCCGGGGCTCCCTGCCCGAGGACCATCCGCTGGCGGTCGGCAACTTCGCCGCCTCGCCCGCCGGCCGGGAACTGCTCGCCTCCTGCGATCTGCTGCTCAGCGTCGGCACCCACTTCCGCTCCAACGAGACGGCCGACTACGGACTGCCCGTCCCGGCCCGCCATGTGCAGATCGACATCGACCCACGCGCCGTGGGCCGGGTGTTCCCGGCCGCCGCCGCGGTGGTCGGCGCCGCGGCACCGGTACTCACCGCACTCCTCACGGCTCTGGGGGAGCACACCGCCGAGGAGGGCTGGCGGGCACGCGGCGCCGCGGCGGCCACGCGCGCCCGCTCCGAACTGCGCACCGCGATCGGCCCCTACGCCCTGATCTGCGACACCCTCAGGGACCGGCTCCCCCCGGAGTCCGTGATCGCCCGCGACGTCACCATCGCCTCCAGCCAGTGGGGCAACCGCCTGCTGGAGATCCACCACCCCAGCACCAACCTCTTCCCGCTCGGCGGCGGGATCGGCCAGGGGCTCGCGATGGGCATCGGCGGCGCCCTCGCCAGACCCGGCGTACCCACCCTCGTGATCGCCGGGGACGGCGGTCTCGCGGTGCACCTCGGCGAACTGGGCACCCTCGCCCAGGAACGCCCCTGGCTCGTGCTCTGCGTCTTCAACGACGGCGGATACGGCGTGCTCCGCAACATGCAGGACGCCCATCGCGGCAGGCGCAGCGCGGTGGATCTGACGACGCCCGACTTCGCCGCGCTGGCCGCCGCGTACGGACTGCCCTTCCAGCGGGTCACCGACGCCGGTGACTTCCCCGCCGCGCTCGACAAGAGCCTCGCCACCCGTGGCCCCTGTGTGATCGAGATCGACGTCACCGCGATCGGTCCGACACCCGTCCCCTTCACCCCGCCCGTCCCGATCCCGGGTTCCTGACCCGCCGCGATCGGCCCCGACACCCTTGGACGGACCTCATGACCGACACACTCCTCGACGGACAGACCTACCTCGACAGCCTCCGCGACGGCCGCACCGTCTGGATCGACGGCGAGAAGGTCAAGGACGTCACCGAGCACGCGGCGTTCCGCAACAGCGCCCGCTCGATCTCCCGGCTGTACGACGCGCTCCACGACCCCGAACTGCGCGACACCCTCACCTTCGAGGACGACCAGGGCATCAGGACCCACCGCTTCTTCGCCCCCTCCCGCACCCCGGACGAGCTGCTGAAGGCACGTGATGCCATCGCCGCCTGGTCCCGTCTCGGGTACGGCTTCCTGGGCCGCACCCCCGACTACAAGGCCGCGTTCATGGCGAGCCTGTCGAGCGACCCCGACCTCTACGCGCCGTACGCGGACAACGCCCGTGCCTGGTACCGCCGCTACGCCTCGCAGGCCCTCTTCCTCAACCACGTCCTGGTGAACCCGCCGGTCGACCGCAGCCGACCGGTCCACGAGGTCGGCGACGTGTATGTGCGGGTCGTCCGCGACAACGACCGGGGCATCGTGGTCAGCGGCGCGAAGATGCTGGCGACCGGCTCCGCGCTGACCCACGCCACCTTCGTCGCCCAGAACAGCGCCGTCAGCATGGAGGCCGGCAAGGCGGAGAACTTCGCGCTCGCCTTCATCGCCCCGATGGACACCCCGGGCTGTGTGCTGATCAGCCGCAGCTCCTACGAGGCCCGTGCCGCCAGCCCGTTCGACCACCCGCTCTCGTCCCGGTTCGACGAGAACGACGCGGTCCTCATCTTCGAGGAGGCGCTGATCCCCTGGGAGAACGTGCTGATCTACCGGGACGTGGAGAAGGCCAACTCGTTCTTCCCGCGCTCCGGATTCGTCAACCGCTCCCATCTCCAGGCCGGCACCCGGTTCGCCGTCAAGCTCGATCTGATGGCCGGGCTGCTCGCCCGCGCGGTCGCGTCGAACGGCACCGGCGGCTTCCGCGGGGTCCAGGCCGCCCTCGGTGAGGTGATCACCCTGCGCAACACGGCCTGGGCGCTGACCACGGTGATGGCGATGGACCCCGTCGACGGTCCCGGCGGGACCGTCATGCCCAGCATCGAGCACGCGGGCGCGCTGCGGATGTTCACCTCGCAGGCATGGGAGCGGGTCCGGGAACTGTTCGAGACGCATCTCGGCGGCGCCCCCCTGGTCGTCCCCTCCAGCCGGCACGATCTGGCCCATCCGGAACTGGGCCCGCTCATCGAGCGGTACTACCGGGGGTCGGACTCCTCCGCCGAGAGCCGCATCAAGCTCTTCAAGCTGGTCTGGGACACCATCGGAACGGAGTTCGGAGGCCGTCACGGGCTGTACGAGCGGGTCTACTCGGGCAACGCGGACCAGGTCAGGATCGACGCGCTCAACGCGGCGCGGCGCGGCGGGCTCGCCGCCCGGCTCGACTCCGTCGTCGAGGACTGCCTGGGCGACTACGATCTCGACGGCTGGACGCGCGGACCGTGGGCGCGGTCGTGAAGCGGCCCATGAGCACGGCCGTGGAGCGGACTTCGGGCCCGGAGCGCCGCGTGGCGGACCCGGCGCCGGCCCCGGAATCGCCGGACGCGCCGGACCAGCCCCTGGACCGCGCCCTCTTCCGGCATGTCATCGGCCATTTCATGAGCGGGGTCGCCGTCATCACCACCCATGAGGGCGGCGTCGACCACGGGATGACCGCGAGCGCGGTGTCCTCCCTCTCCCTCGATCCGCCGATGCTGCTGATCTGCGCCCACACCAAGGCGCCCACCCATGCCGCGGTGAAGCGGGCGGGGGTGTTCGCCGTCAATGTGCTCGGGGAGGACCAGGAGCATCTCGCCGCGCAGTTCGCCGGACCGCGCGCCGACAAGTTCGCCGGGGTCGACTGCGACCGGGGTGTCCGCGGTGTCCCGGTGCTCTCGGCCGCGCTCGCCGCCCTTGAGTGCGAGGTGATCGAGGACGTCGTCGGCGGCACGCACCGGGTGTTCCTCGCCCGCGTCGTCGGCGCCAGCGCGCGGGACGGCGCCCCCCTCGGGTACTTCCGCGGCAGGTTCGGCCGGTTCGAGCTGGCGCAGGACACCACCGCGTACGAGCAGTTGCGGGAGCTCGTCGTCCACCGCACGCTGCCGCTCGACGGCAGTCTCGACGTCGACGACCTCGCGGCCCGGCTGCGGACCCCGCCGTCCGCGGTGTACTACGCCATGACCCGTCTCATCGGCGAGGGGCTCGTGGGACGCGACCCGGAACGGGGCTATGTCCTCGTGCCGCTCGACACCCGGGCCTCGGACGAGGCGTTCGACGGGCGGCTGGCCATCGAGCTCGGGGTCGCCGCCTCGCTCCCCGGGCCGTTGAGCCCGGCGGTGGCCGACCGCTGGCGGCGGATCGCCGCGTCCGCCGAACGCCATGTGCGCGGCGGACGGATCACCGACCTCGACGGCTATCTCGTCGCGATCGACGAGTTCCACGACTTCCTGATCGCCCTCGCGGAGAATCCCACCCTGCATCAGGTCTACCGCGCGCTCAGCACACCCGGCTTCATGGCCGCGGCGCTGAGCGGCGGCGGCGCGCCCAGCGCCCACGCCGTGGACGAGCACTACGAGATCATCGACGCCTTCGCCGCCGGCGACTCCGCCGGGATCGCCCGGCTGCTCACGCTCCACAACCAGCACACGAAGCAGGCGCAGCACCTGGGCATCCGCAACGCGGGAGGCCGTGTCTGACCCCGGCACACGGGAACGGCCCGGTGCCCGCGGCTTCATCGGAAGCCGCGGGCACCGGGCCGTTGTCCCCCTGTGATCAGGGGAGCGACGCCGAGGGGCAGGCCCGCGTGGTTCCCGGCGTTGCTACCAGGGCGACCGGTCTTGCCTTCACCCACTGGAGGGACCGTACGACCGAACGGGGCCATCACCTGACCATGCATATGGAGGACGGGCCGGTGCAGATACCCGTCACGATCCGCGGGATGCGCCAGGTCCCGCCCGAGGAACTGCGCGTGCTCGTTGGGGGTGACCGGTGCGAAACGCAGGCCCTGGGCCCCGTCCGTCCGGCCGTGCCGGAAACTCGTCGGCCGGGCGGCGGCAGCGGTTTCGGCCCGGGCCGCGCCTGGTCCGGTGGCCCCGGCCCCGGCCCCGGCCGCGGCGGCGACCGTCATCACGGCGGTGGCCCGCACCATCGAATGCCGGGAGAGCGCCCCGGCGACGATGTCACCGGCGTGGGTGTCGTGCGGAGGCGCATGGCGGACGACGTGCTGGGCGGGTTCCTACGTCCGCTCCCACGCCGCCGACAAGGAGCATGAGCTCCCTTCGGTCCACGACTCCTCCTGGCCGATCCTGAGTCAGGACGACTCGGCCGACATGCGTGCGGCCCTCACCGTTCTGGCCTTCCGTGCCCCTTCACACGACAGAGACTTCCGCCCGGACCCGAGCGGCACCCGGCTCGACAGCGTCGAGCTCGTCGCCTCGGGGCAGCGGGCCGTCCTGCGGGATGCGAGGCCTTCCGGCATGTCCCTGATCCACGCGGCCCTGATCCACGCGGATCTGTCTGGTGCGGACCTGCACGGTTCCACCTTGTCCGGAGCGGACCTGGCCCGTGTGAAACTGACCGGCGCGCAGCTGACCGCGCACTGCCTCGGGCCTCTCGCTCGGACCTGCCCGAAGGCAGTCGAACGACGGGTTGACATTGACGCAGTGTCAAGGTTTTAGCGTAGCGGGCGACTCCGTAAGCGCAGGATGCACGAAGGACCAGTGGACACATGGAATCGCAACACGAGCGCATAGCGCTCCCGACCGGTTCGGGTTGGCTCTTGGGCCTGCTGCTGACGACTTTTGTCATCGGTACGGATGACTTCGTCATCGCCGGGATCCTTCCGGAGATCTCCGCCGACTTGAGGGTGAGCGAGGGGGCGGCGGGTCAGTTGGTGACGGTGTTCTCGATCACCTACGCGATTGCCTGTCCGGTGCTCGCGGTCGCCACCAGCCGGGTGCCGCGCAAGGCGCTGATCGTGGGAGGGCTGGCAGTGTTCGCGGTGGTCAACTTCATCACCGCGCTGGCACCCTCCTTCGGGACGCTGATGGCGCTTCGGGTGGTGGCGGCGCTGGTGGCCGCCACACTCTCGCCGGCGGCCTTCGCGGTCGCCGGCCGGCTGGCCGCGCCGGAGCGCACCGGCAGGGCGATCGGCACCGTGGCCGCGGGGCTGACCCTGTCGCTGGTGGCCGGCGTGCCTTTCGGCTCCTGGGTGAGCGGTGTGTGGCAGTGGGAGGCCACCTTCATCGCGGTGGGGGCGTTCTCCTGTCTGGCGGTCGCGATCACGGCGCTGATGCTGCCCTCGATTCCGCAGACCCGGGTGATCGGGGTCGCCGAGCGGCTGCGGTTGCTGCGTCGGCCCCCGGTGCTGCTGTGCGTGCTGGGCACGATGCTCGCGGCCTGCGGCGGGTTGATGCCCTATATCTACATGGCCCCCATCACCCACGATCTCACCGGCGTCGGCGGTCAGTACGTGGGCGTGTTCATCGCGATCGTGGGTGTCTCGGGCGCGGTGGGAACGGTGCTGGGCGGACGGCTGACCGACCGGTGGGGTGTGGACCGCACCCTGCTGGCCGCGTTCGGCGGCGTGGTGGTGGCCGCTCTGGTGCTGCTCGCGGTCGGCGGCATCGGGCAGGGGACGGTTCCGGTGTGGGTGGTCGGCGTCGTGCTGGTGCTGTGGGGGGTTCCCGGATGGGGCAACAACCCTCCGATGAACGCCAGGGCCATGCACATGGGCGGCGACGCCGCCACCGAGGCGCTGGCGCTGAACACCAGCGGACTGTACGCGGGCATCGCGCTGGCCGGTGCCATCGGCGGCGGTGCGGTCAACGCCTCCGGCGGAATTGGCGTCCTGGTGGTCGCTTGCGTCGCCGGCCTGATCACCATCGTCGTGATGGCGATGTCCGTACGCCGCTACCCCTCTCCCACCCGCGCGCCCGAGGGCGGCACCGCTCCCCGCGAGGTCGCCCGTCCGTAACCTGTCACCACCTCACGACCAGGCACGTTCACGCCATGCGGAGCAGGGTGAAGAGGTTCACCAGCACGCTGGGTATCATGGCAGGCCTTGAAAAAAGGGGGGCGCATGCGGATTGGAGAACTTGCCAACGCGGCCGGTGTTTCGACGCGGGCTCTCCGATACTACGAACAGCGGGGCCTGCTCCAGGCCCGTCGCCAGGGCAATGGGTACCGCGAGTACGACGAGTCTGCCGTCATCCGCGTGCACAATGTCCGGGCGCTCCTCGACGCAGGCCTCAAAGTCGACGACATTCGCGAACTCAACTTGTGCCTCGACGAGAAGCAACTTGAGCATATTCCGACCTGTGAGGCCTACGTCCTGTACCAACAGCGGCTTCGAGCCGTGCAGGCCCAGTTGGCGGCGCTCACAGAGGTGGAGAGCAGACTCCGGGCCAAGCTCGCCGGGGTCCCTAAGTGATCCGCGTCCCGCCCGCCGCGCTGCCCGGGCCTGCCGTGACCGGTGAGGATTCCCGCCCGGCGAGTTGAGCCGTCGGCAGTGCGCGGACTGTTCGTGGCCGCGGCGGTAGAGGACAGCGCGGCGCAGGCCGCGGTCAGCTGCTCACCGGCGAACTCGCCCGGACCCAACACCGAGCTCACGCGGCTCAAGGAATGCCACCGGTGCCTGCTGTCGGTCCTGGCGGCCAAGGACAACGAGCTCCAGAGGCTCCGCCGGCTCAGTACGGCCGCCACGGTCCCGGATCACCGGCAGGGGGACGATGCCTTTGGCGCCGTCCGGGCGCGGCGCGGGATACGGAGCGCAGGCAGGTTCACGCGTTCTCGCCGGGGTCCGGGAGGCTTGTGGTGATGATGAGGGTGGCGTACGACTCGCCGGGCCCTGGTGGACGGGTCCACGAACGGGTGACGAAGCTGTGCAGCGGGCCTTCCAGCAGGGCGGTGCGGGGCAGGGTCAGTCCCAGGGCCCGCTCCAGGGCGGCCAGCGCGCCCCGCGTCCCCGGCAGCCCGCGGTCGGGGGTGTTCCGGTCGTCCGCGTCCGTCCAGGGGTCCTCATCGCCCCGCCACTCCCCGGTCGTGCCGGGAAAGCCGTCGAGCGACAGCCATGGCGGTATCTCCCCGGTCCAGTGCGGGTCGACGTCCCCGGCCGTGACGGTGAACGCGCACACCTCCTCTCCGTCGACCCCGGCGGAGAGATGGAAGCGGGTCCGGGTCCGGTCGAAGGTGCCGACGCTGTGCCAGACGACCACCGCCCTGGTCCCCTGCGAGGCGGCAGCGGCCGGGGAGACGAAGCGCTCCTCGCCGAAGCCCCTGGCTCTGCCGTCGAAGGCGAAGCTCCACCCGGGGGCCGCCTGCCCGACCCAGGCCAGGGCGCGGTCGTCGTACGACGTACTGCCGAGTGCCAGGCCCAGCCGGTGGTCCGCGTCCCACGTGCTGCGGGGCGGGTACAAGCCGTCCGGCCCGGGCGTCACTTCCCGCTGCGGCCGGCCGCCGGGCCCGGGGCCGCCCCCGCCCGGGTCCTTCAGACGGGCCGGCAGGCCCGCCGGATCGGGGTCCGCGACGAACACGGCCCGATAGCCCCCATCGAACCGGTCCGGCACCTCGTCCTCCAGCCAGGACAGACCCACCGGATCGTCCCCCGGCGCCTCCCCGACGGGACCCAGGACCGTACCGGGCAGCTCCCGCTCCGGCCGCGCGAACTCGCCCCGCGGCAGAGCCAGCAGCAACCGCCCCCGCTCCGGGGTGATCACCGGACCCAGCACCGGATCCGCGAGCAGTCCCAGCGGTGCCATATGGTCGGGGCCCAGGGGCCGCCAGTGAGGCAGCGCGGCCCACAGCAGCCGCCACGCCTCGTTCCACCGGCCCCAGCGGGCCAACTCCCGCGCCTTATCGGCCGCCTCCCCGAGCGGCCCTTCGGCCGTGAAGCGGTACGTCCCCTCCCGCGCCGCCCGCAGCGCCTCCTCCGCCCTCTCCACCGCCTCGGGCGTCGTACAGCGGGCAAGCAGCGCCCACGACTGGCCGGTACGGCTGTCATGCCGGTCCGTCGTGGCGAAGCCCGCCGCGGCCACCGGAAGCAGATCAGGGGCGTACACCGGGTCGACCGCGAGGACATCGACCGAGTACGCCGAAGCTTGTGCTGAGAGCAGACAGTCCAATTGCCCCCGCAGCAGTCCGGCCCGCGGCCTGCCGTACTCACCGGCCTCCCGCAGCAGGGTCAGGGCCTCCTCGTACTCCCCGCCCAGTGCCGCCCGCCGGGCCAGCTCCACCACGGCGTCCTGCGCCCGCGTCGTGTCGTTGACGAACGCCGGTCCTTCGCCGTGAGCGGCCTTGTGGGCGGCCGAGCTGTGAAAGGACCGGTATCGCTCCAGCATGTAATGGCGGAAGGACGGAAAGCGGTCGGGCGGCGCGGCCCGCCAGTACGCCCACTCGTACACCGCCCACTCACCGTCCGCGTCCCGGTCCAGCGGATCGATCAGGACCAGCGTCGCGTCCGTCTCCGCGTCCAGACGGAACGCCCGGTGCCACATCCCGGCCTCCAGCAGCTCCTGCGGCGACGCGTCCTCGTCCAGACCCTCCGCGAAGATCTCGGCGAGGCCGTTGGCGTTCTCGTGCGGATCAATTTCCCGGGTCCCCGCCAGCCGGTAGACGGGGTGGTCCTCCGGCCGCCAGCCGTCGCTGATCCGCAGGAACGTGTCGAGCGACGGCGGTAGCCGATGCCCGATCCGCTCTTCCAGGGCGGCGATATCCGCGTCCGACGCCCCCGGACAGCCGAGCCACCGGGCCGCCGTCAGCTCCGGGTCCCATTCGTCCTGCTCATGGGGGTCCTGCGCGTCCGCCCACTCCCCGCTCCAGCGAGCGAGGAACTCCCGCCAGTCGAACGGGGTTTCGCTCGTGGTCTCGTCCGTCGAAGTCATACGGTGAGGGTGACACCCCCCACTGACAACGGGTCCCGTCGCCGCTCCTGCCGGATCGTTTGTGCAGGTGTTCCTCTCCGCCGGACCGCCCTCGGGAGCGTGGAGCTGGACACCCAGGGGGCGGGGCGTCGTACGCGGGAGCCGTCGCGGACCAGTACCGGGGCCATCGGCAGCCGGCCCAGTACACGGACCGGTGGGTGAACACGGTCCTGGTCGGCCGGTCCGGCGACGACAGCCTCCCCTGAATGCCGTCGTCGCAGCGGGACTCGATCCCAGACAGCGGGCGTTGCCCGGACACGTGTCCGGAACAGGTCGAGGCCCGCGGCATGTCCACACACTCACGCGGCCTGGAAGGGAAGAGCGCGCCCGGGCCACGGGACCGTCCGTCTGGTGACCGCTGCCTGGGAGACCTGCTGCGATCCCCCGCTGTGCTGCCCGGGCCGAAGAGGCTCGGATCCCCCTGGGCGGAAGGACGGTGCGGCGGATTCAGGGGGTGCTTGTGGTCCTCGTGGTGGCGCGGTACCGGCCCGGTGGCATGCCCACCACTCGCCGGAACGCCGCGCTGAACGCGAACTCGCTGCCGTATCCGACCGATGCGGCGATCCGGCCGACCGGGAGATCGGGCTGTTCGCACAGCGCCGTCTTCGCGAGTGCCATGCGCCAGGCGGTGAGGTGGGCGATCGGACTCTCGCCCACCAGCTCCCGGAACAATGGCGCGAACGCCGCCCGGCTCATATCTGCCACCCGGGCGAGCTCCGCGACGCTCCATGGATGCCCGGGCGCTTTGTACAACGCGTCGAGCGCCCGGCCCACGCGATCGTCGCCGAGCGCGGCACGCCATGTCCCGGCCGCTGCCGGCCGCTCCAGCTCGGCTCTGATCCCCTGGAGCAGCAGCACCTCGACCAACCGCGCGGCGAGCAGGGGCGAGGCGGACCGGCCGTCGCGGACCTCCTCGCGGAGAGCGTCGAGAATCCGGCGCAGCCCCGGAAGGGGATCGCCGCCCGCGTTCGGCCCAAGATGGATCACCGGAGGCAGGGCCCGCAGAAGAAGGCCGCGTGCTGCGCCGGTCAGCGCGAGTTCGGCGCACAGCACCACCGTGCGCACCCCGTCGCCGCCGAAGCTGCGCCGCACCGACAATCCGCCTTCCGGCAGGGGACCGTGCCGTTGCTCCTCCATCATGACCCGGGCGTCCGGGCGGTACTTGAGCGAGTGCGGGACACCGTGCGGCAGGATCACCAGATCCCCCGGCCCGATCCGGGCCGTCCGCCCATCGGCGTCCAGCCACATCTCGCCGTCGAGCGGATGATGCAGGGTCACGGTGTCCCGGGGCCCCATCCGCACCCCCCATGGCGCGCCGAGCTCGATGCGCCCGAACCGTGCGGTGCCGACCCGTATCCGGCCGAGCAGCGTACCGAGGGCATCCGGCCCTGAACGATCGCGCAAAACACCTGGACTCAGGCGCATGTCCGCCCCTCCTGCCGCTTCCTACGCTCAAACGAACACCCGGGAACCCGGGACAGCCCGAGAGCGGGAGCCCCCGGAAGGCCCGAGTGGCCCCGGAGCATGCCTGGAACTCTCGACGACCCCAAGGAACAGGGAGACCGCACCACCATGGATATCTTCATCACCGGCGCGAGCGGCTACATCGGCTCGGCTCTGACCCGTACCCTCGTCGCCCGCGGCCACCGGGTGCGCGGACTGGCGAGGAGTGACGCGGCCGAGGCCAGGGTACGGGGGAACGGCGGCGACCCGGTCCGGGGCAGCCTCACCGACCTCGCCGTACTGGCGGCACAGGCGGCCGGCGGTGACGCTGTGGTCCACACCGCGGCTACCGACACGGCGGACCGGCCCGCCGTCGATGCGGCGGCGGTGACCGCCATGCTCGACGCGATGGAGGGCGGCGTCTTCATCACCACGACCGGTGCGCCGCGGGCCCGCTCGTCGCGGACACCGGTGACCGAGGACGACACCGCGGAGCCCACCGGACCGCTCGCCTGGCTTGCCCCGGCCGAGGCGCGTGTGCTGGAGGCCCCGAGAGTCCGTGGCGTTGTCGTGCGCCCCCCGATGGTGTACGGCGACGGCGGCGGACCGCTCGCCCGGCTGGTCGGCCAGGCCGGCGCCGACGGTGTGGCGCGCTACACCGGTCCGGGCGACAACCACTGGTCCACCGTGCAGGTGAACGACCTCGCGACCGGGTATGCCACGCTGCTCGAACAGCCCGCCCAAGGGGTGTTTCATATCGCCGAGCCGGTCCCGGTCGACATGGCGTCGCTGGCGGCCGCGATCGGTGAGGCCGCCCGGGTACCGGTGGCGTCGTGGAGCCTGGCCGAGGCGCTGGAGACCCACGGCCCGCTGGCCGGATTCCTGGCGATGGACGCGGCGCTCGACGCGAGCCGGCTGCGATCCCTCGGCTGGTCACCGGTCTTCGGGGAAGCACTCGGCGGCATCTGCGGCGCGCTGCGCAATCCCGTCCAGGGGTACCGCGCTTCCTGAAGGGTGTCGCGGAAGGCTAGGTCGGGGCATTCGGCGTGTGCCGGGTCGTCCCGGCCGCCTCCGACCGGTCCAGAGCGATCACGCTGACTGGACGCCCACGGACGGGGCCCGTCACTGCGCCTGCGCCGCTACCAGGGTCCGCACGCGTCGCGGGCCCTTTCGGGCCTGCCGTTCTTCACAAGGGCACAAGCGTTCAACGCGTGCACGCTTCCGATTGCGTGTGGACTCTTGCGGCGCCGGATCGCGGCAAGAAGGGTGGAGAGGAAGAACGGTTCTCACACCGGGGTATCGGCGGCCCGATGGATGTCCACCGAGCGAGTCCGTCGCGCCTTGGTGGGGATGGCCGCTGAACCGGCCGCCGGTGCGGCGGTTCCCGCTCGCTCGGGGACACGACATGTCGTGGTGTCCCACCGGGGTGTGAGGCACCCGTCCGGCCCGGAACGTGCGATCGAACGCTGGGCCGGGTGCCGGGCCTACGCAGGACTTTCGGCTCGATGCCGGGACCCCCCTTTCCAAAAACAGGCCTACGAGCGTGCCCCGGACTTGGGGCCGGCCTGACACGAAATCGCAGAGGAGCGAGGAGCATGGCGATGGATTCCCAGTTCGACACGGCGGTGGCCGCGTATGAACGCAGCATGGAAGAGATGCCTTTTCGGGAGCACATAGAGGAATACAGCTTCTTGAACGCGGTCGGCGATGTCACCGGGCGGGATGTGCTCGACCTGGGCTGTGGCAGCGGGTTGTACGCCCGCCGGTTGCGCGGCGCGGGGGCGGCCCGGGTCGTCGGGATGGACGAGTCCGCCGCGATGGTCGAACACGCCCGCCGGCGCGAGGAGCGCGAGGGCCTGGGTGTGGAGTACCTGGCCGCGAACGCCACCGATCCGGGCGCCACCGATCTGCCCGGTATCGCCGGGGCGTTCGATGTGGTCACCGCCGTGTACGTACTGCCCTACGCCCCCACCCGAGAGGCGTTGGAGGGGTTCTGCGTCACCGCGCGACGGGCGTTGCGCCCGACGGGCGGCCGGTTCGTGGCCGCGGTGCTCAACCCCGGGTTCTCCACGGACCCCCAGTGGTACCGCGGCTATGGCATGCGTCTGAGTGTGCGGCAGTCACCGGCGGAGGGCACCCCGGGGCACCTGCGGGCCTGGGTCGGGCAGGACGTGCTCGACCTGGACCTCTTCCGCTGGTCCGCGGCAGCGCATGAACAAGCCCTGGCCACAGCAGGCTTCGACCGCGTTTCGTGGATCCGCCCGACCGTCTCCGAAGAGGGCCTGGCGAAGCACGGAGAGGCGTTCTGGGAGAACTACCTCACCTGCCCCCACTCGCTGATCATCGACGCGCAGGCCGGCCCCGGGTCCGAACCCGCCGACCGTCCCCTCCCGGTGGAGAACCCCGCCCCCACTCCGGCGAAGTGAGACCCCGCTCCCATGAGCCGGCTCTCCGCGGTTCCCCCGACTCAGAACGACCAGCAGAAGATTGAGGTCACCAGCATGAGTCAGATCCAGGACACACACGCACACGTACCCGGCACCGGCACCGGCACCGGCGCCAGCACCGGCACCGACCTCCCGCCCTCGCCGCCGCAGGAGCCCATCGCTCCCAGCGGGTTCCGGGTGGAGGGCCTCGACCTCCACGACCCGCGCCTTGCCGAGCGGTACGGCACCGTGGTGCTCGGCCTGTCACCGTTCAACTCCTTCTACTCAACGGAGACCGTGACCGCGCTGTGCCGAAGCGCGTCGGTTTCCTTCGACGATGTGCACGTGGTCCTTCCGGGGGCGCCCGAATCAGCACTGCGCCACATCTCCGCGGGCAAGGCGCCACGGCGCGCGGTCCAGCGTTCCAAGCGCGTCATCCACAACATGCGCAATGTGGCGCGTCGCACCCTGGCCGATTGCGGGGTGCCCGACACGGACTCCAGGGTCCACGTACTGACCCGCTTCGCCGCACACCCGCGCTACCGGGAGGTCCGGACCCGCATCGAGACGGCGTACCGCACGCAGACCCCGATGCGGGAGGCGGTGTGCGCGATGACCCGCACGGCCCTGGAAGCCTCCATCGACTCCGAGCCCACCCCCGCCCAGATCGAGGACAACACCCGCTACATCTTCGCCGAGTCCCCGCTGCTGCTGGACTCGACCGGAGTGCTGGCGCGACCCCGTGCCCTGTTCGTGTACCACCGCCGGGTGCCCGTCTACGACGTGGTGGCCGACGGTCAGGTTCCCGGTCTCACCATCGGGTCGGGCCATGTCCTGTCCGTGCTCACCGACGAGAGGAACGACCGTGATGACCACGATTCCCGATGACCTGACCTGGCCCGACTCCTTTCCCACCCGCGGACACGGGCTGCCACCGGAGATGTTCGACCTCCTGCGACGCGAGCGGCCGGTCGCCCGGGTGGCGTTCCCCTCCGGCCACCACGCGTGGCTCGTCACCCGCCGCGCCGACATCACCGCCATCGGATCGAGCCGCAGCTTCTCGCGCGATCTCACCTGCCCGGGCGGGCAGCGCATCGCCGGAGACGACTTCAACAGCGTGCCGGGCGGCATCTTCAACCTCGATCCCCCCGCGCACACCACCGTGCGGCGCGTGGTCCAGCCGTTCTTCAACCCTGCCGCCGCGACCGCCCTCAGGCCCGCGGTCGCCCTGGCCGCCACCGACCTGGCGACGGCGCTACGCGATGGCCCCAACCCCGCTGACCTGCACCGCGCTTACGCGCATCCGCTGGCGGCGACACTGGCTTGCGACCTCATGCGCGTGGCACCCCGGCAACGCCGCAAGATCGTGCCCCGGCTACGTTCCCAGGTCGACTACACGACACCGGCTTCCGCCATCGACACGTCCACCCGGTGGATGCTCGACTTCGCTGACGAAGTCATCGACGCCAAGTCGGCGGACTACGACGACAACCGCGAACCGCGGGACCCGGTGGAGGCACTGATCCGCGCCCACCGTCACGGGACCATCACCCGGGAGCAGATGCACGCCACGGTGATGTACCTCTTCGTCACCTCCGCCGAACCGGTCACCGGCCCCGTCACCACCGGCGTGTACACCCTGCTGCGACATGGCGACCAACTCGCCCGGATACAGCGCGACCCCACCCTGTGGCCCGACGCGGTGGCCGAACTCCTACGGCTGCACCACAACGGCATGACCTCCATGCCCCGCCTCGCGTTGACCGACACCGAAATGCACGGGGTACTCATCCGGGCCGGCGACGCCGTCATCACCCCCTGGGTCGCCGCGACCTGGGACCCGGAACACTACAAACAACCAGAACGATTCCGCCTCGACCGCAGTGCGCAGGAGGACCCGGCCATCACCTTCGGCACCGGCCCCCACTTCTGCCTCGGCGTCAACATCGCCCGCATGTACTTGGAGACCGCGCTCTCCACCCTGTTCTCACACCTGCCGGACCTGGCCCTGGCGGCCAAACACGAGGACATCGCCTGGGAACCGGACACCTATCTCTTCACCCGGCCGGTGGAACTGCCCGTCACCTGGTGACGGACCACCTGTCCCACGGTCCGGCGACGAGCCGATGTCCCCAACGGGCGGAGGGGGACTTCGATCCGGGCCCGGGTGCCCTCCCGTGCGCCGCCTTCACTGCGGCTTGCCACCAGGCGTCGTGGATGGGTGCGGAACGGCCGACGGCGCGGGCCTGGTCAAGGGCGGTGGCGCCGGGCAGGGCACCCGGTTTCCGGATCAGGGCCTCCAGGTAGTGGTCGAGGCCAAGGCGGGCAGCGCCGCAGGCGATGAGCCGATCGTGCCGGGCGACTTCCTCACGGCTGTCGTAAACCACCCGCTCAGAGGCGTGCAGCCCGCGAGGTCCTGGCCGCCGCCCGCGGCCGGGTCGGCAGATGCCCCAACGCCGCCACCGGGAAAGTCACCGAAGCCGCCCGCGACCCGCTACCCGACCCCGGCCGCCCCATCACCTCGATCGCCGACCCGCTCCACCGACCAGGCCCTCACCCGGGCCGAGCACCCGGGGCCCGCTCGACGTGGCCGCCTGCTGGCGCCACAGCACTGCCGAACGGACCTCGTTCACCCGGGCCCTGGACGTTGTCCGCCGCTCAGTGATCTCACCGAGCGGCTTTTCCCTCTCAGCCCACGAGCGGGACCGACGCCTCGAACTCCCCGAAATCGGTCACAGCCTCCTACCCCGCGAAGATCCCGTGGCTGCCCCCGCAAGATCCGTTCCTGCATCACCGGCTACGCCGGCAAAGCTCCAGGCGAACCCTCCAGCCGCCGTCGACCACCAATCGTCGTGGCCTTGAAACAACCGGCTACCCGACCAAAGCAACGGCATTTTCCACCTCAAAGGGGTTTAGATCATGCGGAAGAGGTCAGCGGCGGCGGAGACATCAGTGAGGTCCTCGATGGAGCGGAGGTTGTCGCACAGGGCGTCCAGGACCGAGTCGGCTTCGGTGGCGCGCGGGGCGCCGATGGCCACGCCGAAGACACGGAAGCCCAACCGATGCTTGGCGATGTTCCAGCCACGCATCCACTCCTCGGCGATGCCGCACTCATCGTCGGTGATCATCACGATGTCGCCACGTCCACGGGCGGCGTCGTTGAGCTCCTCTGCCAGTAGTTCGCCGGCCGCAGTCAGGGGCGTCTGGTAGCTGGTGCCACCGCCGAGGAAGGTCTCCGCGAAGTCGAGCACCTGGGCTGGGTCGGCGGGTTGGCCGGCCGGGAAGCGGAAGACCTGGATCTTGTCGGCAGCGGAGAACAGGATGCCGACGAAGTCACGCTTGGCATGGCGGGCCTGGTCCAGCAGCGCCAGGGCGCATGCCTTGGCCCACGCCTCACGGCTGACCCCGTCCCGCCCCGCGAGGTACATGGAGTGCGAGGTGTCTACGCACGCGATGATGGCGCCCTGGCCGGTGGCCTGCTCCCCCTGACTGTGGTAGAGCATCAGCTCCCCTGCGGCGTAGCGCGCGGCGAACACTGCACGCAGCTCCGGCAGGCCGAGGTTGACGAGTTCGGAGGGGATGACGCGGGAGAGATCATCGCCGAGCGTGACGCCGACCAGCTCCCCGGTGGCGTTCGCCACCTTTCGGGCGCGTTCACCGCTCGCCATCTGCCGGAATCGACCGATCAGCTCGGCCCACTGCGCGAGACGGCCGGTGCGCAGCCGCTCGGCGAGCTGAGCGCGCTGGTCGAACGGCATTTTCTCCAGCTCGCCTGGACCAATGCCCCATGCCCGCATCAGCGCGGCTTCCCCTCGCACGATCTCGACGGCCTTCATCGCCGCACTGCGCGCGGTGGCACCCATACCGGGTGCCGCCGCCGGGAGGGCCTGCGCGGCACTTCGGTCGCTCTGCCGCGCGGCAGCTGTGGCCGCCTTGATGGAATGTTGTACGGCGTCGGATGCCGAGACTGCGGTGTCCTCGTCGGCGCTGCCGGCTGTTCGTCGGAGCGCCTCGCACAGAGTGGTTGCATCGCTTGCGGCATTCTGCTGGGCCTTCTCCACCTGCTCAGCTTGTTCCTGGGCGTTGCGGGAGTGTTCCAGCATCCGGCGCAGTGCGGGGGCCTGGGCGAGTACGGCCATGGCTGCGGCATAGGGGTCGCCGACCGTCACCCGGCGCAGCTCGGCGAACTCACATGACTCTGCCAATGCGGTGATGATCTGGTGGTTGACCAATCGGGAGCGGTCCATCTCCGCGCGCTCGCGCAACCGCGCACTGACCTTGTAGGCGGCCTGAAACGCGTCGGCCAAGAGGTCGGCGCCGCAGCCATAGCGCTCGTTCAGCTCCTTGGCCAGCTCGCTGAGTCCGGCCGACTGCTCGTAGGTGTCGCGCCAGGAGATCTGGTCGAAGCGGTCCACGACGACGGTTGTGCGGTGCCGCTCGGGAGCTGTGGCGGAGGTGCTCAGCTTCCCCCCGGCCCGGCTCGACGACTCGTTGTGCCTGCTCGGAGTCCTGCCCATGGCTGTGACCTCCCGGTGCTCAGAGCTGGGTCTGCACCATGCTCGCGTCCATGCCGAGGGCCTCGGTGAGAACACGGGCGCGAACGGCGCGCTGGCGGCCGGTGACTCGGTCGATGGCGGCAGTGGACCGCCCGGCGCCCGCTGCCTCCTTACGCAGCTTCGCCAACCTGTTCCCGGCTGTGGCGAGCTTGTTGTGGGCCTTCTTGATGACCCACTCGCTCAGCGCCTCGCGTGACTGCCCGGCCATGGCTTCGAGCTGGGCCTCCAGCTCCTCGATGACATCGGCCAGGTCGAGTGCCTCCTTGGCATCGGGGTTGACCAGCTGCAGTACTTCGCGTTCGACGGTCGGGCGCTCGGTGGGGGAGTCCCACAGCACGTGGGTGAGTACCGCCAGATCGGCCTCGGTGACCGCTGGGCGGCCATCCAGGAACGCAGATGCCTGGAGCAGCCCCACCGCCTGCCGCCAGCGGCGGTCAGAGGCGATGAGTTCCTTGCGGCGCAGGGCGGCTCGCAGCGTACACACCGCGTCCACCATCACATCGGGGAGATCCACGGCCGGGACGGCTTCGGCCACGGCGTGCTGCAATGCGCTCAGTTCGACCGTGGTCCGCGTCAACGGGGCCGGTCGGTTGACGGCGGAGCGCACCAGCGCGGCGAAGTTCGATGGGTCAGCCAGATACCCGACTTCGATCCGCACCAGCAGCCGGTCGTAGATCGCGGCCGAATCCTCTCCGATAGGCAGTTCGTTGCTCGCCGTGATGGCTCCGATCAACGGGCAGGAGAGTGGTTTGCCGCCGTTCTCTGGGTGGTAGAGCCGTTCATTCAGGAAGCCCAACGTCTCGTTCAGCGCCGCCGTGGAGCATTTGAAGATCTCGTCGATGAACGCGATGTGCGCCGTCGTGGCGCGGCCCTCGTAGACCTGACGGTACTCACCCCGGGCCAGTGCGGCGACGTCGATGGGACCGAAGATCCTTGTCGGCGCGGTGAACTTCGAAAGGAGGATTTCCCAGTAGGTCGCACCCTCGACCCTGCCCGTGAGCTCCCGGGCCATCTCAGACTTCGCCGTTCCGGGCGGGCCGAGTACCAGCGAGTGCTGGCCGGCCAACAGCGTCATCACGAGAGTTCGCACCACGTCAGCCCGCTCAAAGAAGCGGTCCGACACTTCGTTGCAGATGGCCCGCAGCCTCTTGGCCGTGTCCTGCGAGTCCTGTGCCTCCATATGCAACTCCTCATCCATGAAGCCGGGTTGAGCAAAAACGCTGCCCGGCGCCAACTCGCCGAACGGCTCGTGGGTATTCTGCACGCTGCCTCGATACCGGCACACCGAACGACGAGGCGACCGCACGGCCCCACCGCGCCCACGCACTCGACGTGTGACACCTCAGCCCCTGGGATCGTTCGTTACGCGGGTATGCGTCCTGTGCGGGGAATGGTGGTCGCCCCTCCTGGGGTGACGGCGGGAGTCCCGCGCGGGCGGGGTCTGCGGGCGAGGGGCTTGAGGGTGCGGTGGACGACGAACCATTCGACGACACCGGCGCTGACGAGTATCGATGCCCAGGCCGAAGTGGCGTAGACGTCCTCGAATCTCAGCCATTCGTACCGGGACCGGACCGCGAGTCCGAGCATTTCGATCACGCTAGCGAGGGGAAGGAAGCTCTGGCAGTCTGAGCTTCTTCTGGTACTGGCAGTCATCTGTTGCCGTGAAAGCCCGGTCGAACGGTCACCGCACCGCGGTGAAGCACGCCGCGTGACATCACGAGGGCGCCGCGCGAGAGGAACGACACCAGGCAGTGCTCGGCTCACGCCAGCTGTGCACGGGAGTGACAGGCCCGTCGCTGAGATCAGTGGCGAACTGTGGTCTCAGGCCCATGTTCCGCATGGCCGAGCGGAAGAACTCCGCCTGGTGGCCGCCGACGATCGCGGCGGGCCCGAAGACCTCCAGGGTGGCGAGGCTGTGCAGGTGCCCCCACTCGTCTTCGCCGGGGGGACTTCATTCCTTTCGGGACCTTGCCCGGCCGGCATGGTCGGTGGGTGTCTGGCCATAGTGTGTCTTGAAGGCCCGGATGAAGTGGCTGCTGTCCGCGAACTGCCAGTGGGCGGCGAGTTCCGAGATGTTCAGCCGGCCGAACGGTGCGGTGAGGGCGAGCCGCGCTTCTTCCAGCCGCCTGCGGCGGATGTAGGCGGTCACTGGTTCTCCTCCTGTGGCGAACGCCCGTTGCAGAGTGCGTACGGAGACACTGAGTTCGCTTGCGAGCATGCTGGAGGAGAGGGAGGGGTCGGTGAGTCGGCTGTCCGCCAGGTCCTTCGCGGCCTGGGCGAGGGCGGAAGCCAGTAAGGGTTCCTTGTCGTCGAACCGGTGTCCTGCCACCGCCTTGGCCAGTTCGATCAGAGCGCTGTGGGCGGCTCGCACACCGGCCGGGCCGAGGTCGGTCACGTTGGCGTGGATCATGTTCGTGTGAGCCACGAGCAGGCGCACCTCGGCCGAGTCCAGCGAGCCGGCAACGATCTGGTTCCCGAGCAACGGTTTGAGCATGGTGGCGGGTAGTACGACGATCTTCGCCGTCGTGTGTGGGGCCGTCGCGAAGTGCGAGGGCCGCCCGACGTGCCGAAGGAGGAACTGCCCGGCGGATACGGTGTGCTCATCACCGGGGCCGCCAAGAGTCCATGCGCCGCGCTGCACGACCCACATCCGCACCTGATCCTCGACATCGCCGAGGGCGGCGGTCCGGATGGCTGATGCGCAGTTGACATCGGTGATCGCCGCATCGCGTACCTTCGCGACGCGGCCCTCGACCCGGAAGTCGCCCGTCGTGGCCGGGCTGAAGGTCGGTAGCGGGAAGCCGTCACCGACCTGTGTCTCCCACTCGCGGCGGAAGCTGGCGAATCCTCGCGGTAAGGGACCCGGGGTAGTGGTGTCCAGGGAGAACGCCCCCCGCGAGTCGTCGGCCCCTGCCTCAGTACCTGCCATCGCCCGTCGATCCGCCTCTCTCGGTGTGGCGTTCCTATCTCGTGGCGCCGATATTCAATCGGCATGTCGCGAAGGTTCAATCGCCCGCCGAGCCGCCGCCCGTAGAGTCCAGTGGCAGGCGAGAGTCCGGCGGGAGACTGAAGCCGGGTAGTCGCACCATGCCCCGGCAAACTGTCCGCCCGGGCACTGCGGTGAAACGGGTTCTCCCCGGTCGCGCTGTTCTCGCAGCCGGGCGAAGCCATGGAAATGCCCCACGAGTTCAGCCCTGCGGTTACGGACCACCCTACTGGCCACCATGGGCGTGGGATACGCAAGAGTTCCGAAGATCTGGATGTGCTCGTCACGTACGGGCACATGTCCGCAACAAACGCTGGAGGAAGTATGAAATCGTCCTTACGTCGAACTCTCGGAGTCATTGCCGCCACGATGGCCGCCCTGGCTGCAACGGCTCTACCAGCCAGCGCCGCAAGCGACCGTGTCTCACCGCTCATCCACCGCGTGAGTTGCGACCGGACCGACTATCTGGAGGTCCACGGCAACAACGGTCAGAGCGTTCTCTGTTTCGCCGACCGCGGGTTCATGGGCGTCGCCATCTATGGCATCAACTGGATTGAGTCAGGCAACAACAGAGCGGAAATTCAGTTCCAGAGGAGTGTGGGCAACCCGAGGATCGAAAGCGTCACCATGGGAAAATGGAGTGCGTGGAACCCCGGCCACGTGCACAAGGTGACTCGGATCGAGATCTTCTGATAGCCGAAGAGTGAGCGTCCCTCGTGGTACGGCGGAGCCGAACGGACGGTCCGAGGCCCGCCTGGACCCACCTGCTCGAAGACTGCTCCAGCTCCGGCCGCATCCGGCCCCATAGGCCCGGGGACTGCTCCGCCGGACCGCCCTGCCGCCTCAACGCCCCAAGCCGGAGAGGGCTGGCACGGAGGCAACATTTCACCCCGCGCCCAGCCCGGCCCGTCGAGTGGTGCCGGGCTGGGCGCGGGCTGCCCGCAGTCGTCGAGGACCTCGTTGAGGGCAACGACGGCCGGGGAGATCTTCGGGTCGCCGGGCTCACGGGGCTTCTCCCGAACAGTGGGCCGGCTGCTCCATGGAGGCGTTGATCTCTTCGAGGAAGATCAGCACGCCGCCACGTCGATGGCAAGGTCGACCGCGGCGTGGTCACGGTGACGACCTGCTGGCCGATGAGCGTCTGTGCTACCCGCTGCACGCGGTGCCGTACATCCCCACCCACCACTTCCTGACTGGCAAGAAGGGCCCAGGCTTCCGCAGCAAGCTGCCGGCGAACCGGCCCGCAAAGCCAAACAGGCCGGAGTGACGTCACGGGCGGTAGCGGCCTTCCGCGACGGACACACCATCACCTGGTGGGCTGCCGAGGCATCGCCGGGGAACTGACGGCAACGTCCGCCTCGTCGTGGCCATCGCCCACCCGCAGACCCTGCCCGCGAGTCGACCTGGTACGGCCACCGACCTGCCCCGGCCCGGTACCCCCAGCCCGCAGCCGCGGTTGACCTGGCCGAAGCCGTAAGGATCCACGGGCTGAGACGCTGACGCCCACCTGATCTCTACCGCCCGGTTTGACGAACCATCGCTAGGCGTAGGTGTAGAAGCGGGTGTGGTCGAGCATCGCGGCCGGGGTGACGTTGTTCCACGGGGCCATGGCCTGGTTGAGCGCCACCACGCCCGTGGTGCTCACTGCGGGCAGATAGGAGTGCTGCGGGTGGCGCCGCTGCCAGTCCGCCCAGATCTTGTCGACGAAACAGTGGTGCAGCCAGAAGACCGGATCATTGGGAGACACGCTCTGCAGCATCTGCCCGCCGACCCAGTTGTGCACCCTGTTGTGCAGGCCCGGACCGGCTCCGCCTTCGAGGCTGTTGCGGAACCCCGGGGCGGTGAAGTCCCATGGCGTCGTGTCATACGGAGTGACGGCGAGAACGGTGTTCAGCTCGGCCCTGGTCGGCAGTGGCATGCCCGTTGGCGCCATGGCACGCCGGAGGAAGGGCGCGGTGTCGTCCTGGACGGTGATGCTCCAGTTGCCGTTGGAGTGGGCGAAGGGGCCGTTCATCACCTGTCCGTCCGGCCGCCGGCCGTTTCCACCGAGGAAGTTGGCCGACCAGAGGGAGGATGTGGGCGTCCGGTCCCTGGTCCAGTCCCAGTACGGGATGGACACATTGGGGTTGATCGACTGGAGTGCCCGCTCGAAGTCGATCAGATATTGGCGGTGCCACGGCAGGAACGACGGTGATTCGTGCCCCTGCCGTATCGGGCCCGTCATATCGGAGATGAAGATCTCGCGATGAGTGGTGACGAAGGGGTCGTACCGGCCTCTCCGCTTGAGTTCCACCACGGCGTTGACGAAGGCTCGCTTCTCGGCGGGGGTGAGGTTCGCCTGATTCTTCCGTACGGTCATGGCGGCTGCTCCCGGTTCAGGCGGTGGGGGTGTGGGGGACGAGGTCGGCGCCCATGAGCGAGGTCACCGCGGCGCGGGCGGTGGTGTGTGGGTCCGGGAACGTCTGGTAATGGTTCATCACGCTGGTCCAGCTGCTGTCCGGTTTCTGCATCACATGCAGTTCCCGGCCGTCGATCAGGACGCGATAGCCGGTGGCGGATGTGTGATGCTGCCCGTGCGCCTCGCTCTTGGCGTTGGCGTCGCCGGGTATGCCCTGGATACGACGCCCTTCGAAGACTTCGCTGAAGGGCGCCGGGACGGCTGTGTGGTGGTGCTTCGTGCCGGCTGCGGTTCCGGTTGCTGCGGTGGTGGACCGGCTGGCCTTGTCCGGTGTGGCGTTCGCGGAAGCTACGGCTATTCCGGCCACGGCTATGCCCGCTGCGGCACCCGCGACGGTGCCGAAGGCTTGGCGTCGGGTGAGTTTGGTCATGACAGAGAGACCCCCTGATTCACGGCTGTACGCGGCCAGATGATGAATTCGGGCCGCTTGCGTCATGAGTACAGGCCGTTGGAGTGCCGGAGAAGGGACGAATTCTCGGTTCGGTGTGAAGTGGTCATTTTGAAACTGGACAGCCGGTGGCTGGTTCTTTTCGCGTCGAGTGGGTGGCCGGATGCGCGGGGGTGTTGAGGTGAGGATTCGATGAGAATCACTTCTGCCTCATGAGAAATGCCCTTGACAGGGCAATGCGTCGTGTCCACGTCCGCACAGGTAACGTGTCCGGAATTAGACCACCGTGCGAGGTGCGGGCCGTCGCCGGCTGATCAACGTGGTGCCCTCCAGTAGCCGGCCATCCGGAAGAAGGACGGCCGGGGCGGGTACCTCGTACGGTCCGGCGACGTCTACCACCCGAAGCCGCCCGCGATCCGCGCTCGCAACGGCTTCGGCGTGCCGGGCGGGGCAGCGGCTTGTGGGTGGCGAGGAGGGCCATGTCGTCGCGGTGAGGCCGCCCGAGAAGCGTTGTACGTCGTCGACGAGGGTGCTGAGGAGGCGGGCGGGGGTCGGAAAGCGTCTGCCCGTCAGGCGGAGTTCCAGGTCGTGGCCACCGTTCCGGTCCGCGCGGTCCCGGTCCAGCGTTTTCTCCAGGCGGGCCGCCACCTCGGGGAGTGTCCTCTCGTCGTGCGACGCCTCGCGGAAGGCGCCCAGGACGATGGGGACGGTCTCGATCGCGGTGATGCCCTTGCCCCGGACGTCGCCCATGACCAGCCGTACACCGTGCGGGGTGGAGCACGCGCTGTAGAGATCGCCGCCGATCAGCGCCTCCCGCTGCGCGGCCTCCTACCGGGCGGCCAGGTGACCGCGGTGGTGCGGGCGAGGTGGTCGACCATTGTCGATGAATCTTCGACTCGGATCACTAGCCGCAAATGGAGGAATGCTGGAGTCTTGGCTGAGCGGGGGCCCCTGTTCCCGCGGACTGCGCGATCGACAGCACTGAGGAGCGGTCCATGCCGGACAGCGGTTCACGCGGTCCTGAGAATCCGATCCGGGTTTTCCTCTTGGACGATCACGAAGTGGTGAGGCGCGGTGTGCGTGATCTCCTCGGCGACGAGCCGGACATCAGCGTGGTCGGTGAGGCGGGGACCGCGGAACAGGCTCTGACGCGGGTCCCGGCGCTGCGCCCGGACGTGGCGGTGCTCGATGTGCGGCTCCCCGACGGAAACGGAGTGGACGTCTGCCGGGAGCTGCGCTCACGAATGCCCGACCTCGCCTGCCTGATGCTGACGTCTTTCGATGACGAGGAGGCCCTGCTGGACGCCGTCATGGCCGGGGCGTCCGGGTATGTGCTGAAGCTGATCCAGGGCGGCGATCTTGTTGCGGCCGTGCGCACGGTGGCCTCGGGCAAGTCCTTGCTGGATCCCAGCGCGGCGGCCCGGTTGATGTCGCGGCTGCGGGGTGAGGACCGCGACGAGTCGGCGGCGGACGCTCTGTACGGTCTGACCAGCCGTGAACGTGACATCCTCGCGCTGATCGGCGAGGGCCTGACCAATCGTGAGATCGGTCTGCGGGTCTTTCTCGCCGAGAAGACGGTCAAGAATCACATATCTCGCGTGCTGGCGAAGCTCGGTGTCGAGCGGCGTGTGCAGGCGGCGGTCATCGCCACCCAGGTGTCCGGCGCGGCGGAGGGGAGGCCGGCCGCCGCCGCGAGAGCGGGTTCGGACGGTTCCGGACGGGCGGATCCCGATCGGTACCGTGGCCCCGGCCGATGAGCCCGCAGCGCGGTCGGTTTGGCCGTGAGCCGGTGCTTCGGCCCGTCCGGGCACTCGCGCCCGTGACAGCGGGTCTCCTGAGGCAGCCCGAGGAGCGTGTTCGGTGACACACGCACAGGACAGCGGAGCCCGGCCCGCACAGGGCGGGCGGCAGGAGTGCGATGAGCAGCTCGCTCTGTTGCAGGGGCGGCTGGATGCGGCGCACAGCACGCGTGACCGGGTTCAGGACCTCATGGAAGTGGTGATGTCCGTCGGGCGTGACCTGGAACTGGAACACGTCCTGCGGCATGTGGTGAAGGCGGCGACGGCTCTGGTGCGTGCGCGATACGGGGCCCTCGGGGTCATCGGTCCGGATCACGAGAAGCTCGTCCAGTTCCTGACCGTCGGTGTGGACGACGCAGAGGCCGCCGTGATCGGCTCGTCGCCGTCCGGCCACGGCATCCTCGGCGAGCTGGTCGCTCACCCTGAGCCCCTGCGTCTGGCGAAACTCTCCGAGCACGCCTCTTCCTACGGCTTCCCGGCCGGTCACCCCCCGATGAGCACCTTTCTGGGAGTGCCGATCCGGATACGCGGCCAGGTGTTCGGCAATCTGTACCTCACCGAGAAACTGGGTGGTGCCCAGTTCGACGCCGAGGACGAGTCGATCCTGACCACCCTGGCCGTGGCGGCGGGCGTGGCCATCGACAACGCCCGACTGTACGAGAGGTCCCAGCAGCGGGAGCTGTGGCTCCAGGCGACGGCCGAGGTCACGCAGAGCCTGCTGTCGGGCAGTGAGCGCGCTGTGGTGCTCGCTCTGATCGCCGACCGGGCGCGAGAGATCGCGGGCGCCGATCTGGTCGTGGTCGCGCTGCCCGCTGCCGACCGGGACTCGCTGGTCGTGGAGCTGGCCGACGGTCTGGAGGCCGACCGGTACCGAGCTCTGCGTCTGGCGGTGTCCAGCGGACTGATCGGTACGGCGTTCACCCGTGCTGTGCCGGTCACCAGTGAGGACATGGATGATCCAGGTCCCGCGGCGTACTTGGGCGGACCGACCGGGCTGGGTCCGGGCGTGGCGATTCCCATCGGCACCGGCGCCGGCGTGCGCGGGGTCCTGCTGCTTGTCCGTGCCTCGGGTCGTGCGCCGTTCCTCGCCGAGGAGATCCGCCCCGTTCTGGGATTCGCCGGTACGGCCGCGGTGGCCATGGAGCTGGCGGAACGCCGGAGCGACACCGAGCAGATCGTGCTGCTTGAGGAACGCGACCGGATCGCGCGCGATCTGCACGATCTGGCGATTCAGCGACTGTTCGCCACGGGGATGACGTTGCAGAGCGCTGGACGCTTCATCGACCACCCCGAGGCGTCGGAACGGGTGGAACGTGCGGTCGACGACCTGGACGCAACCATCAAGATCATCCGCTCCACGATCTTCGGGCTGCGGACGCAGGTCGAAGGCGAGGGGGAGAGACTGCGGGCCCGTACGGTGCGGGCCGTGGCCGTCGCGGCGGCGAGCCTGGGCTTCTCGCCCGGTCTGCGCAAAGAGGGCCTGCTCGACACCCAGGTCTCCCGGTTCGTCGCCGACCACCTCTTGGCCGTCCTGGGCGAGAGTCTGGCCAACGTCGTCCGCCACGCGCGCGCGAGCCGGGTGGAAGTGACGCTGCGGACCAACGGCCGTGAAGTGACCCTGACCGTAGCCGACGACGGGGTCGGGATCGAGGGGAGCGGGCGGCACAGCGGTCTGCGGAACCTGTCGGACCGGGCGGAACGCTGCGGCGGCACGATGGAGTTGTCCTCGCCCCCCGGCGGCGGAACTCGACTGGTGTGGCGTGTCCCGGCGGCCGGACCTTAGGGCGGGGCAGACCTTCCCGACGGCGGTGCCGTGCCAGTTGCTGCGTCAGTGGGGTTCGCCTCGCCACCGAGCGCGGGCGTCGCGTTCCGAGGGGAGGCCGGGGCCCAAGCTGGTACGGGGTCGCGCGTCCTCGTACCGGTCGAGGACGCATGGAACGGGACGCGGTGTGGGCAGGCGGCTTGGGCGTGTCCTGGTCGACTGCGTTGCCGATCACGGCAGTTGGGGTTGCACGGGCATTGCCGGGAGGAGGCCAGGAAGCCGATGCCTGCTGAAGGCCCGCTGTTCCTCCGTGAGGTATCCGGGCACCGGGTCGCAGCGTGCTGCCACATCCTGGCGGGGCAGACCGAGTTGTTCCCGGCCCCGTGTGGTGCGGCCCCTGGCGTAGCGCGGGCGCTGAAGTGGGGGACATGGCACAGCTTGCCTGTCGTCGGCCGAGAGCGGGGGAGGGCAGGGGCGGTGTGTCCGCCCCTGCCCTCCCTGGCAGAGCGCTCGCATGGGATCAGGCGTGGGGCACCACGGCCACCGCGGCCTTCGAGTGGTGCAGCACGGCGTGCGCGACGGAGCCGATGTGCGCGCCGACGCCCACCCGGCGCTCCCTGCGGCCCACGACGAGGAGACCGGCATCGCGCGATGCCTCCACGAGGTCGTGCGCGGGGTGACCGAGCCGACACCGCTCGGTCACGGCGACGGTGGGGAACTTCTCCCGCCAGGGCGCCAGAATCTCCGTAAGGACTTCGCTCGTCACCGTGGCCAGATCTGTCTGGGCCGACAGCATCGCGCCCGTCGGATCGCCGCCGTACACCTGGGGAACCTGCCAGCTGTGCAGCGCCCGCAGCGCGAGGCTGTGCCGTTCCGCGTGGGCGAAGCCGAATTCCAGCACGGCGTCCGACCGGTGGGAAGTGTCCAGGCCCACCACGACATCGCCGGACGACTGCCACTCCTGGGCGGATGACGTGTCCTTGGCGCGCACGAGGACGACCGGCGCGGTGCTGCGGGCGATGACCGCCAGTGAGGCGGAGCCGAGGAGGAATCCCGCCAGTCGGCCCAGCCCCCGTGAGCCGAGGACCAGCAGCTCCTGGTCCTTCGCCGTGCAGAGGGTTTCGGCGGGCCTGCCAGGTATGTCGTCGGTTGTCACTTCGAGGCCCGGGTGCCGGGCCTGGAGGCCCTCGATCGCCGCCTGCGGTCCGCCATCGGGCCAGAGTGCTCTCCCGGCACCGGCAAAAAAGGCGCGAACCCCGGGTGAGGTGTCCCGGACATGGAGCAGCCGAAGCGGCAGTCCTCGCCGCGAAGCCTCACCGGCTGCCCACTCCACGGCCGACAGACTCTCGCGCGAACCATCGACGCCTGCGATGACGGTACGGGGCATGTGAACCTCCTGTGGTTGGTCGTCGTGCGGATAGTCCCCACTCTTGCCATGTCATGGGGGCTCGCAGCAGGGGCCGTTGGACCCCCGCCCGTCCCCGACCGGCCCCGGCTGTCGTCGCCGGGGTGCCGTCGGAGGTGTGCGTCACCGGCCGTGCAGCGGCAGCGAGCAGGTCTCGCCCGGGGCGAGGGACACCGTGCGGGTGGGGAGTCTGATGTCGATCGGTGATCGTCCGGATGCGGATGCGGTGACCCGGAACTCTCCGGCCCGTACCTGCACGGTGAGATCCTCATGCCCCTGGTAGCGCACGGAGAAGCTGTATTCGGGCAGTTGCGGCAGCGGTACGGGGTCGAGCCACAGGGCGCCGTCCCGTGTCTCGAGGCCGGTGAGCCCGCGCTGGACGAGGTCCAGGGTGCCGGCCATGGCGCCGAGGTGTATGCCTTCCTCGGTGGTGCCGCCCTGGATGTCTGCGGCATCGCCCGCCAGCACCTCCTCGATGTACGTCCAGGCGTCCTCGCGTCCCAGGCGGGCCAGTACCCAGCCGTGCACCAGCCCGCTGAGGGTGGAGCCGTGACTCGTACGCGGCAGGTAGTAGTCGACGGTCCTGCCCCACATCGCGTCGTCCAGTTCGTAGCCCAGCCGGGCGAAGATCCGACGTAGTTCGGACAGGGGGAAGAGATATCCGAGCATGAGGACGTCGGCCTGTTTGGAGGCCCGGTAGCGGTTGACCGTGTCGCCCTCCGCCTCCAGGATCCGGTCGAGCCGGCGGATGTCGCCGTAGCGTGCCCGGTAGGCGCTCCAGTCGAGCTCGGCGAGCTCGGCGTAGCCGTCGAACTGGCTGATGACTCCGTCGTGGAAGGCCACCCGCAGTTTCCGCGAGACCTCGTCCCATCGGTCCAGTTCGCTGACCTGGAGACCCGTTCGCTCGCGTAGCCGGTCCCGGCGTGCCTGCGGCAGTGCGCGCACCACGTCGAGCGCGCGGGCGAGTACCCAGGCGGCGGTGACGTTCGTGTAGGCGTTGTCGTCCAGACCGGGTACCGGGGAGCCGGGACGGGCGTCATGGTATTCGTCGGGGCCGACCACGCCGAGAATTCGATAGCGTCCGGTGGCGTCGTCGTAGGTCGCGAGATCCACCCAGAAGCGGGCGATCTCCGTCAGCATCTCCACGCCCTGGGTGTGCAGGAATTCGGTGTCCCCGCTGGCCTCGCAGTACTGCCACACATTGTGGGCGATCGCCGATCCGACATGGTGCTGGAGTCGTGTGTGGTCGGGCAGCCATCGTCCGGAGCGGGGGTTGAGATGCACCTGCTGGGTCTCCTCCCGGCCGTCGCTCCCGCTCTGCCACGGGTAGAGTGCGCCGGCCCTGCCGGCGTCGGCGGCTTCGTTCCGTGCCTGTTCGAGGCGCCGGTAGCGGTAGGTGAGCAGAGCCCGGGAGACCTGGGGGAAGCGCAGGTTCAGATACGGCAGGACGAAGAGCTCGTCCCAGAAGATGTGGCCCCGGTAGGCCTCTCCGTGCAGGCCGCGGGCCGGCACCCCGGCATCGAGGGCGGCCGTGTGGGGGGAGAGCGTCTGCAGGACGTGGAAGAGGTGCAGGCGCAGGATCTCGCCCGTCTTCCCCGGTACGTCCAGTTCCGCGGCGTTCCACAGGTGCCGCCAGGCTTCGCGGTGAGAGCTGAGAAGCGCCTCGAATCCTGGTGCCCGGCCTGCCCTGTCAAGGGCTGCGTGCAGTGGATCGCTGATGGCGGGGTCGCGTGACGTGTGCAGCGCCACGACCTTGTCGACGGCGGCCGGCCGGCCGGGTGCGAGGGAGAGGCGTAGGAACTGGGTGACCCGGAGGGCGCCCGGATCGGTGTGGCGGTGTTCGACGGGGCCGTCGGCGGTCATACGGCTGGCCATGGCGACGCGTATCGCGGACGTACGGGTGCGGCAGGTCAGCCAGGCGGAGTCCGGTGTGCCGTGCCCGGTGCGGACATCGGTGAGGTGCTGGCCGTCGAGCTGCCGGTATCGGGCGACGCCGTCGTTGGTGACCGAACCGTCCAGGGCCGCCTCGACGTCCACGCTGCCCGCCCAATTCTCCGCGGTGAACTCGGTCCGCAATACGGCGAGATGCGGGTCCGCCATGTGGACGAGCCGCAGTTGCCGCACGGACAGCACTTGATTGTCCCCGACCGAGTAGCGCGTGGTCCGTTCCAGGGTTCCCGCGCGCAGGTCCAGGCGTTGGTGATGGTCGAGCAGCGCTGTGCTGTCCGGAGTGAGCCAGGGCGCGTCGGTGTTCTCCGCGCCGATCCTGAAGCGCAGGGGCAGCCAGTTGGGCAGGTTGACGATGTCCTCGTTCTCGACCTGCCGGCCGGCCACCGTCGAGGTGAGCCGGTTGTAGCAGCCCGCGGCGTACGTGCCGGGGTAGTGGGAGTCGCCGACCGGGCATTCGGGCGTGGCACCGCGGGTGGCGAAGTATCCGTTGCCCAGCGTGCACAGGGCCTCGCGCAGCCGTTCAGACGCCGGGTCGTACCCGTGGTACTCCCAGGTCCATCCCGTCACGGCCGGTCCTGGCCGTCGTCGTCGAACAGTTCTGCCAGGTCTGTGACCACGAGGTCGGCGCCGTGGCTCAGTAGCGCGGTGCCCGTGCCCGGACCCACGGTACGGTCCACGCCGATCACAAGGCCGAAACCGCCACGGCGACCTGCTTCGACTCCCGCCAAGGCGTCCTCCACCACCGCGGTGTGCTCCACCGGGGTGCCGAGCCTGCGGGCCGCCTCCAGGAACAGGGCGGGATCCGGTTTGCCCGGCAGCGCCAGCCGGGCCGCCTCACCCCCTTCCACCAGGGCCGCGAAGAGATCCAGCACTCCGGCGCCCCGAAGCAGTTCGCCCGCGTGACGGGACGCGGAGACGGCGGCCATCGGCACGGTTCGGGCGTGCAGAACGCGTAGCAGCCGGACCGTGCCGGGGTACGCCTCGATGCGGCCCTGGCTCAGGCGCTCCACGAAGAGCTGCTCCTTGCGGGCGGCGACCGCCGTCACGGTTCCGGTTCCCGGGAGATCGTCGGGGCTGCCCGCGGGGAGCCGCAGCTCGCGTGAGGCGAGGAACGAGGCGGCACCGTCGAGCCGCGATCTGCCGTCCACGTGGCGCAGGTAGTCAGCCGGGAGAGCGAAGAGCCGTTCGGGCCCGGGGCTCCGTGACGGGTGTGCGCGCAGACACGCGTCGAAGGCGGTCTTCCAGGCAGCGGCGTGGATCCGCGCGGAGTCGGTGATGACTCCATCGGTGTCGAACACGACGGCTCTCATGTCTCGCAGCACGGGAAGACGCGAACGGTCCCGAACGGCGGCAGCGTGGCCGGGATCGGCGGTGGCGTCGCCCGGGATGTCGCCCGCTGCGGTCCGCGGGTGTGCGGTCATGACGGTTCTCCTGTGATCGGCGGGTTCCGGGCGCACGCGAGGGGAACAGGTGACGACGCGAGAGCTCGATGGCACTGGTGGCAAGGTGACGGCGGGTCAGAGGAGCCAGCGGTGCCCGCGTACGAGGGGCAGCCGCGCCCATGCGATGCCCAGGCCCCAGGTTCGCCCGGCGGCCGCCACGGCGAGCAGCACGAGGATGGCCGCGTACAGCACGTGGTAGTCGATGAAAGGATTCGTCGACATACTGGGCGAACCGTCGGACAGGTGCCGCGCCGGAGGCCATTCCGCCACCCACATCAGCGCCATCATGGCCATGCCGGCACCTGCCGCGAGCCGTAGCGCGATCCCGCTCGCCAGGGCGACGCCGACACCCAGCAGGCCCAGCATGAAGGCCCGGTCCGCCCAGGCGTCGCCGGCCCAGGCATGGAAGGTGCCCTCCATCGGGCCGGCCGAGACGCCGCTCAGGAAGCCCAGCGTCGGCGAACCGCCGTCGATCCATCCCTTGCCGGCCCCGGTCGCGTAGCCCCAGCCGAAGGCCTTGTCGAAGAACGCCCACAGGAAGGTGAACGCGGTGAGGACGCGCAGTACCGCGGCGGTACGTGCGAGAGCGACGGCAGACGGGGCCGCTTCGTCACGCGCGGCCGTCTGGCCAGCGGCCGCTCCCTCCCCCGAGGTCCTGCGGGAGGAGGGGAAGCGGATGCCCGCGAGTCGTCGAGGATGATGCAGCGCCATGGTGGCCCACCCTTGCTTGAGTCACGCGAGATGCGTGAACCCCTTCAGCCTGTCTGCCGGGCCGGTCGCGGGGACCGGTCCGGCTGGCCCCCGGCAGCAGGCCGAAGGTCCCTGCCCGGCAGGCCGGTCGGGTCTCCCGGCCGGGACGGCTGCCGAGAGCCGGTACCCCGCGCGGGGGCTGCCCTTCCCCATCTGTTCGGTCGACTCGTCGGCGCGGCCGTCCCAGCGGGCCTGATCCGGACATCGTCCAGCAGCGGTACCGGCCCGGTGCGGACCGGGTGCGGACCGCACCGGGCCGGAACCCGCATCCGCGAGGTCACATTCCACGCCTGTCAGCCGGCTGCCGGGTCAGACGTGCGGCACCGTGGCCATCGGACACCGGGCGTGGTGCATGGCGGCATGAATCACCGGCCTGGTGTACGGTCCGGGCCGGAGCCGCTCCCGGCGGCCGAGGACGAGAAGCCCGGCCCCGGACGCGGCGTGCAACAACAGGCTCTGGGCACGTCCCGGCCGGGCCATGGTCGTCAACACGGTCTCCGGATACCTCTCGCGCCACGGTCGCACCAGCGCGTCGAGGGCCGACTTGCACTCCGCGGCTGCCTCGGGGCTGACCGCGGCACCGGAACCCGTCGCCGCGATCGGCCCAGGACGGTAGCAGTGGAGAACACGCAGGACGGCGCCTCGCGACCGGGCCACCTCGAAAGCGAATCCGAGCGCCTCTTCGCTCGGGTGTGCCAGGTCGATCCCCAGCACTATGTCGCGGTAGGGGGTATCCGTCGAACTGCGGCCCTCCGCGTTCAACTGGCGCGCGTCACAAGCCTGTTCACCTGCTCGCACGAGGACGACCGGTGTGGTGGACCGTGCTGTCAGATGCAGCGCCACCGATCCCGACAGGTAGCCGGCCAAGCCGCTGATCCCCCTCGATCCGAGTACGAGGAGCGCCCCGCCGGACGACGCCTCCATGAGCACGGCCGGAGCGAGTCCCTCTACCTCAGATTCCTCGACGTCCAGGTGTGGGTACGAGGCACCGAGATGATCGCGGGCCTCCCGCAGGATGCGCTGCGCCCAATGACGCTGGCTGATCGCCGGGAGAACGGCGCAGGAGGGATGCGGGGACCATGCCCAGGCGTGGACGAGGCGCAGCGCCGTGTCACGGCGTTGCGCTTCCCTCGCCGCCCACCCGGCGGCGGCGAGGCTCTCGGGAGATCCGTCGATGCCGACGATGACGGGTCGGAGCATGCTGCTCGCCTCCTGCTGTGTGCTGTTCTGAACAGATCGAGGTCGTGGCTCGTTCAGCCGGAGCCTCGCACCGGTGGCAGCGCCGCAAGAGAGGCCGCCCGGCTCCCGCCTGGGGCCGAACGGCCCTCGCCTCCCGATCGCCGGGGCGACGACGATGGAGAACAGCCCCACCCGGCGGTCACCACGGCCGGAACACCGTGCCCGGCGCAACGGTGATCGTCGCCGTCCGGCGGGTTCGGACATCGGCGGGCGGGCCGAACGATCAGGCCCCGCTCGGCATCAGCCAAGGAGCGAGACATGCCCACCCATATCCAGGGAGAAGATTCCTACCTCGACGATGCCGCACTCGCGTCGCTGGACGCGCACTGGAGGGCCGCGAACTACCTGGCCGTCGGCCAGATCTACCTGCTTTCCAACCCGCTCCTCAAAGAGCCGCTGCGACCCGGACACATCAAGCCCCGGCTGCTGGGCCACTGGGGAACCTCGCCCGGCCTGAACCTGGTGCACACCCACCTCAACCGCGTGGCGCGGGAGCGCGGACAGGACACCGTCTGCGTCTGGGGCCCCGGCCACGGCGGACCGGCCGTCCTGGCGAACTCCTGGCTGGAGGGCACGTACTCCGAGACCTATCCGGACATCGGCCGGGACGAGGCCGGCATGGGCCGGCTCTTCCGTCAGTTCTCCTTCCCCGGCGGCGTGCCCAGCCATGTGGCACCGGAGACCCCGGGTTCGATCCACGAGGGCGGCGAGCTGGGATACGCCCTCTCCCACGCCTACGGCGCGGCCCTGGACAACCCGGACCTCCTCGTCGGGTGCGTGATCGGCGACGGTGAGGCCGAGACCGGCCCGCTGGCGGCCTCCTGGCACTCCAACAAGTTCCTCGACCCCGTCCATGACGGGGCCGTCCTGCCGATCCTGCATCTCAACGGCTACAAGATCGCCAACCCGACCGTCCTGGCACGCCTGCCCCGGGAAGAGCTCGACGCCTTCCTGCGCGGCGTCGGACACGAGCCCCTGCACGTCGAGGGCGACGACCCGCTACGGGTGCACCGGGCCATGGCGCACGCGATGGACACCGCACTCGACCGGATCAGGACCGCGCAGCGGCGAGCCCGCGACGAAGGCGTGAGCGAACGCGTCCGCTGGCCGATGATCGTCCTGCGCACCCCCAAAGGGTGGACCGGACCGGCCGAGGTCGACGGCCTGCCGGTCGAGGGAACCTGGCGCGCCCACCAAGTCCCGCTGACCGAAGTGCGCGAGAACCCCGACCACCTGAGCCAGTTGGAGCGGTGGATGCGCTCCTACCGTCCCGAGGAACTCTTCGACGAGGCCGGACGGCCCGTCGGCGCCGTACTGGAGTGCATGCCGGCCGGGACACGGCGGCTGGGCGCGAGCCCGCACGCCAACGGAGGGCTGCTCGTCCGCGACCTGCCGGTCCCGGCGCTGGAACGGTACGCCGTGGCCGTCGACAAACCCGGCGCCACCCTGCACGAACCCACACGGGTCCTGGGCGGCCTGATCGAAGGGGTGATGGAGAACACCGCTCAGCGGCGCGACTTCCGACTCGTGGGACCGGACGAGACCGCCTCCAACCGGCTCCAGGCCGTATATGGGGCGACCGGTAAGGCCTGGCAGGCCCAGACACGGGACACCGACGAGTACCTCGACCCGCACGGCCGGGTGATGGAGATCCTCTCCGAGCACACCTGCCAGGGATGGCTGGAGGGCTACCTCCTCACCGGCAGGCACGGACTCTTCTCCTGCTACGAAGCGTTCGTCCACATCATCGACTCCATGGTCAACCAGCACATCAAATGGCTGCGCACCTCCCGGCGCCTGCCCTGGCGGCGCCCCATCGCCTCCCTCAACTACCTGCTCACCTCTCACGTGTGGCGTCAGGACAGCAACGGCTTCTCCCACCAGGACCCCGGCTTCATCGACCATGTCCTCAACAAGGCACCCGAGGTCGTACGGGTCTATCTGCCGCCGGACGCCAACACGCTGCTGTCCGTGGCGGACCACGTGCTGCGCTCCCGTGACCACGTCAACGTCATCGTGGCGGGCAAACAGCCGTGCTTCGACTGGCTGACACTCGAAGCGGCCCGGGGACACTGTGCCCGCGGTGCGGGAATCTGGGACTGGGCCGGCACCGAGAACCACGACGGGGAGCCCGATGTCGTCCTCGGATGCGCGGGGGACGTCCCCACGCTGGAAGTCATGGCCGCCGCCCAGCTCCTGCGGAACCACCTGCCCGACCTCGCCGTCCGGGTCGTCAACGTGGTCGACCTGGCCCGTCTCCTCCCGCGGGAGGAGCACCCGCACGGCATGCGGGACGCGGACTTCGACGCCCTGTTCACCCCCGACAAGCCCGTCGTGTTCGCCTACCACGGCTACCCGTGGCTCATCCACCGCCTCACCTACCGGCGCACCGGACACGCGAACCTGCACGTGCGCGGATACAAGGAGGAAGGCACGACGACCACCCCCTTCGACATGGTGGTGCGCAACGACCTCGACCGCTACCGCCTCGTCATGGACGTCATCGACCGCGTCCCCGGCCTCGCCGTCCGCGCCGCCGCGGTCCGCCAGGAGATGGCGGACGTACGGCTGCGCCACCACGCCTGGATCCGCGAGCACGGCACCGATCTGCCCGAGGTCAGTGACTGGACCTGGACCGGCTGAGCTCCGGGAGCGGGGGAGGCGGAGTCACGGAGGGGCCAGGGCAGAGACCGGCCCCCGTGACCCGCCCGGCAGCTCCGCGAACACCACAGCACCCCGGCAGACCGTCACCACACCGCGTCACAGAACCTGTGGCGCCGGAACCAGAGCATCCGGAGCCGCCATGTCCCTCGTGTCCGACGTTCACCCCGAACCGGCCCAACGAGCGGGCCTGAGCCGGCAACAGGCTGCCCGGCTGTTGACCGAGTACGGGCCCAACGCGCTCGCCCCGCCTCCCGCGATCTCCCTGTCCTCCCGCGTCTCCGCACAACTGCGCGACCCGCTGATCATCGTGCTGCTGGCCGCGGTGGCCCTGACCATCGCCACCGCGGACCACGCCGACGCGATCATCATCGGTGCGGTCGTCCTGTTCAACACCACCGTCGGGGTGGTGCAGGAGGTCCGCGCCGACAACGCGGTCGCGGCCCTGTCCGCCATGACCGCCCCGACCGCGCGCGTCCGGCGTGACGGAACGGAGCAGGAAATCGCCTCCTCCGGCATCGTTCCGGGAGATGTCCTGATGCTCGGCGAGGGCGACATCGTGCCGGCCGACGCCACCCTGCTGGCGGCCGCCGCACTCCTGGTCGACGAATCGACTCTCACCGGCGAATCCGTCCCGGCAGACAAGGACGCCCACGGAACAGACCCGGACGCGGCACGGCTGCGGGCCGGGACGGTGGTGGTGCGAGGCCGGGCCGTGGCCACGGTCACCGCGACCGGACCGCACAGCGCCCTGGGCGTGATCGCCGCCTCTCTGCATCCCAGGCAGCAGATGACTCCCCTGCAAAAACGCCTGGCCGGACTGGGGAAGGTACTGGCCCTCGTCACTGTCGGGCTGTGTCTCCTGGTCCTGGCTCTCGGACTGCTGCGTGGTCAGTCGCTGGAACTCATGGCCGTCACCGCGATCAGTCTCGTCGTCGCCGCGGTCCCGGAGTCGCTGCCGGCCGTGGTCACACTCGGCCTGGCCCTGGGCGCACGGCGGATGGCCGCCCGCAACGCGGTGGTGCGCCGTCTCTCCGCCGTCGAAACCCTGGGATCGGTCACCGTCCTGGCCACCGACAAGACCGGCACCCTCACCGAGGGCCGCATGCTCCTCGAACGCGTCTGGACCCCCCACGGCACCGTCACCGTCTCCGGGGCCGGATACGAACCGGTGGGTGAGTTCCTGCATGGCGGCCTTCCTCCCGATCCCGTCCTGACCGGAGCCGTACGCGAAGTCCTCGTCGCGGGAGCGTTGTGCAACGACGCCTCGCTGGTCCCGCCCGCCGAGGCGGGCGCACCCTGGGCCGCCCTCGGCGATCCGACGGAAGCCGCCCTGCTGACCGCCGCCGCGAAGGCCGGGCGCGCCCGCGAGGACCTCGCCCCCACCCGGCCCCGGGTCGGGGAAGTCCCCTTCGACAGCCTCCGCAAACGCATGACCACCCTCCACAGCACCCCGCGAGGGACGATCGACATCTGCCTCAAGGGCGCACCGGAAGCAGTGCTGGCACCCTCGCTGCTCGACGAGGAGCCCGAAGTCCTGGAGCGTGCCCGCGAGGAGGCGGCTGCCCTGTCCGCCGAGGGCTACCGCGTCCTGGCCGTGGCCAAGGGGACCCGCACCGATGTGCCCAACCCCGCGGAGAAGAGCGAGAGCGGCCTGAAGTTGCTGGGCCTCACGGCCATCAGCGACCCGCCCAAGGAGGCCGCCGAGGCGACCGTACTCGCCTGCCGACGCGCCGGCATCACCTCCGTCCTCATCACCGGGGACCATCCGGCGACCGCCCGCGCCATCGCGGTACGCGTCGGCATCCTGCGCCGCGACGAAGCCGACCGGCCGGGCCTGGTGGTCACCGGCCAGGAACTCGCGGCAGGCAAGGTCCCCGACCTCACCCGGGTCCGTGTCTTCGCACGGACCTCACCCCAGCAGAAACTGGACATCGTCGAGGCGTGGCAGGCAAGCGGTGAGGTCACCGCGATGACCGGCGACGGCGTCAACGACGGCCCCGCACTGCGCCAGGCCGACATCGGCGTCGCCATGGGCCGCCGGGGCACCGAAGTCGCCCGTCAGGCCGCCGACCTGGTCCTCGCCGACGACGAACTCACCTCGGTCGTCGACGCCGTCGAAGAAGGACGCCGCGTCTACGCCAACATCCGCCGCTTCCTCCTCTACGCCCTGGCAGGCGGCGCGGCAGAGATCCTCATCATGCTCCTGGGCCCCCTGCTCGGCCTCGCACTGCCCCTGCGCGCCGGACAGATACTCTGGATCAACCTCCTCACCCACGGCCTGACCGGGGTGGCCATGGGAGCCGAACCCGCCTCCCCCGACACGATGCACCGCCCCCCGCGCCGACCGCGGCAGCACGTCCTCGGCGACGGCCTGTGGCAGCGTGTCCTGCGCCTGTCGATCCTCGTCACGGCTGTATGCCTCGCAGTCGGCCTGTGGGTCCGGCATACAGGCGGCCCCTGGCAGACAGTGCTGTTCCTGTCCCTGCTGGCCGCCCAGCTCGGCATCGCACTGGGACTGCGCGAGCGGGTCCTCACACGCCGGAACCTCTCCCTCCCGGCCGCCGTGCTGACCGCCGCCGCCCTGGGAGCCGCCGCCGCGTATGTACCCTTCCTCGCCCAGCTCCTCGGCACCTCGGCCCCGTCCTGGACAGACATCGGCCTCACCGCGGCCGTCGGCCTCACCGCCTTCACCGCAGCCCGCGCGGAAACTCGACTGGCGAAACCCGACGATGACTCCCCCTCGGTCGACCTCCAGCACCTGCGCAACGGCACGGGCCGCCAGTTCGGAGTCCGTCGGGCCCGGCGGCTTGCCAAGCGCCATCGGGTACCTCCGATCTCGTCGTCGATCTTCAGGCACAGGGCGTCCAGATTGTTCGTGACCCAACGGTCTTGGACGTCATGTCTGCGCTCACGGAGACACCGTCAGCATTCGGAATGACTCGTCCAGGTCGTGTCCGTGCCGTACGTGCGCACCGAGCATCTCGCCCCTGTGTTGAACGGCTGGATCGAGCACAGCGTGTGGAGGCGGCAAGACGGAGGCGGGACCGGCGCGCTCTGGCGGTAGCGGACGGCCGGCCAGGGAGGTGCCGGGTCGGACAGCCGGACCAGGTGATCCAGTAGCAGCAGCCGTAACCGTTCAGCCGGCGCGCCAACACCTCAGGGCCTGTATTGAGCCGTGATCAGTCTGCCGGATCCGGCCTTGTTCCGAGGGTGGGTCTGGTAGGCCAGCACACATGACGCGTGCGCAACTGACCGACGAGGAGTGGGGGTTCGTCGAGCGGTATTTGCCGGTGGGTGAGTACGGTCCGTATCCCGGGCGGCTGCGGGACCACAGTGCGAGGGCGTGATCTGGAAGTTCCGCTCGGGAGCGCAGTGGCGGGAGGTGCCGGACCGGTTCGGTGCCTGGTCCACCGTGCACAACCGGTTTCGGCAGTGGCGGGGCGCCGGGGTCTTCGAGGCACTCGGCTGGCCTGTAGGGCCACCCTCACCCGAGAGAGCGGCTGATCGTTCGCCGCTGAACGTGCCCGCGACCCTCAGGGTGCCGCCGAAGGGCCGGTCGTTCACCGTGCACACCGACCGCCGGTGCTGGAGCGTCAAACAGCTCGCTGCCGAGCCGGACGGCCATTCCGCGCTGGAGGCAGTGGTCCGCGAGGGCATCCGCGGGCCGGGGTCGTGGACGGCGACCTCGATGCTGCCCGGGTGCGCGGCCGATGACCGCTGCCGAGGCACTCGCTGCCGGGCTGGACACCCCCACGCTGTGCGAGCTCGCCGGGCTGCCCCGCAGCGCGGATACCCGCGATATCCGCGACGCGTTCGACCAAGCACTCTCCGAGACCGGAATCGAGTTGCCTGAGCGGGGCGTGGCACGGCGCCACGCGCTGCGCAGGCTGGCCGCGAGACCGGTCGACGGGGACATCGCTCCCGCCGACCTGGCGACGGGCGACTGGTGGGAGACGGAAGCCGAAACCGTTGAGGAACGGGCGTTCGTCTCCCTGATTCCGCGATGCGGCTGCTGCATCGGGTACACGCTGGGGCTCGACCGGCGGACGTGGGAGGCCGGGATACGGACTGCTGCGCTCGCCCTGACGTCGTCTGCGCCGGACGGCCCCGGCTGCTGACTCTGCCCCGGCGGCATGCCGGCCCCTGGGGCCGGTCTCGGAGCATCGGGTTCAGGAGGTGACACGGACCGCGTCCCCTGAGGTGACGGCGGGTGCGCGTGCCCGGTATGTACCTGCTGTGAGGAGGGCATGCTGCTGCAATGACGAAGCGGCAGGGGCCCGGCCGGGTGTGCGTCATGCCCGGCGATCCGGCCTGGATCGGGGGCCGCCGCCTGCCTTGAGGACACCTTCCGTCTTCTCGGTAGAGTGGCCGAGGTCGCTGAGGACAGGGACGACGCGGACCGGTACGTCCTGACCGGTCTCACCTACCGCATCGCCGGGTGCGTGATCGGGCGCATCAGGGGCGAGGTCCTCGCTCCGGAGGCCGGGAGACCCGCGGTCCGCCTGCTGACCGTTCCGGCCTTCGAGCTGGACGCCCTGTGGAAGGTCCTGGAGGTCCTGCGGCGGGCGAGGGACCGTCGGGGTCGGAGCTGATCGAGAGCTTCGGTCGATGCTTCTCGCCCTCCCTGGCCGCCGCGGCCTTCATCGCCGGCCTCGAAAGGGTGCTGGTGGTCCTGACCCTCGACATCCTGGCCGGCCGGGACCCCACCGCGGCCTTCGTCCTGGGCACCCCGGGCTTCGACGCTGGCGCCGCGTACACGCAGCCGGCCACGGTGTGGAGGACCGCCGGTATCGAGCCGTGAGACCCCGGGGCCTCCCGGCGGCTCCCGGGCACGGCGTTCCCCCTCCAGGGCGCGTCGGCACAGCCAGGGTGGTCTGTCCGCCGATGTCCGGGCGCGGCGATGGGGCCGTGAAGCGATGCGAACGAAGGAAGCCTGTTCGTTGGCCAGGGGTGCGTCTGCCCTGTCCTGTGCCCGGATGCGGTTCTGCTGTGCGGACTTGCGGGGAGGGGACTGTCAGTGCCCGGCGCCGGCCTGCTCACCTGCGTCAGGGCCCGAGATCCTCCGTCACGGGCAGGCACTCGGCGAGCAGGTCGAGCACGTCGCGCCAGGCTCGCCGCGCGTGCTGTGGGTGGTAGCCGACGCCGGGGACCACGGGGTGGTCGACCGGCGGGTGGTGGAAGGCGTGCAAGGCGCCGCCGTAGACCGTGAGGCGCCAGTCGACGCCCGCGGCCTGCATCTCGGCGGTGAACGCGTCCCGTTGCGCGGGCGGCATGATCGGGTCCTCCGACCCGACCCCGGCCCACACCGGGCAGCTGATGCGCGCCGCCTCACCCGGTCGGCCCGTGGTGGTCGCGTTGACTGTCCCGATCGCGCGCAGGCTGACGCCGTCGCGCCCGAGTTCCAGCCCAACGGCGCCCCCGGTGCCGTAGCCGACGGCGGCGATCCGGTCGGGGTCGGTCCGCGGTTCGGCGCGCAACACGTCGAGGGCCGCATGGCCGATGCCCCGCATCCGGCCGGGATCGGCGAGCAGCGGCAGGCAACGGGCCAGCATCTCCTCGGGGTCCCCCAGATAGCGCCCCCCGTGCAGGTCGAAGGCCAATGTCACGTATCCCAGTTCGGCGAGAGCGTCGGCCCGGCGGCGTTCGACGTCGCTGAGTCCCGTGCCCTCCGGTCCGAGCAGCACCGCGGGCCGACGGTCGGCACCGGCCGGGAGCGCGAGGTGCCCGATCATCGTCAGACCGTCCGCCGGGTACTCGACCGTACGCGTCGTGATCGTCGTCATGGGACCGGACTGTAGTGATCGTCGAGCCCGGTCCGGCCGGTGTTCTGCCACCGGCAGAACACCGCGGGCATCTCTCCGACATATGGCGCGGGCTAACGAAAGCGGTCAAAAAACCCCGTTCCCACGGCGGCGCTGTCGGATCACCTGCCCAGGCCGCGGCGTTGGAGGCTGACCTTCGCGGCAGGCTTCCGGCGTCGTACCGCGGCAAACCCGTGAAGCATGCATCCGCCCGCCGCCCCGCCGTTGCCTGAAGTCCCGGGGCGGCGGAGGCTGACGGCGATGACATCCTGCGGGGCGGCCCCGGCGACGACACACTCGACGGCGGACACTCGGAGTCCCGCAGCTACGACGACGCCTACGGGAGCCGGTGGCCGCTGGCGATGGTGTCGAAACAGGACCTTGCTTCTGAGCTTTCGGCGGCCAACTCGTGCGGCTCGTACGGTCCGTCAGGGACGTAGACCCTGGGCGACCGCCCTGTCCTGTTCGTCTCATCGATGCTTGGTCATTGCCAGGGGCAGGGGTGCCCCGTGGATGCAGATCGCGTACCTTCGGCTCCGTGCCCCGCCCTTTGAAGAAGCCCCGTCGGCTGGTTGCCAACGGGCGCGTGTACATGTGGTCGATGCGCCACTCCCACCACATGGATGCCGGGGGCCGGTCGGTGGACTGCCGCCACACCCTGACCCTGTCCCCGCAGCCGGCCGGTACCGGAGGGCCGCTGCGTATCGTCTTTGCTTCCGGTCCCGGCCGGTACGTCCCGGGCGGCGCCCCTTTGGGCTCCGGTGACGTGGGCTTCGTCCGGGGTGCGGGCCTGAACCTGCACGAGCCCGGTGCCGTCCGGGCTCTGCTCGACGCGGCGTTGGCCGGTGGGTGGCAGCCGGAGGAGCGGGGAGCGGTGGAGATCGACGGCTGGTCCCTGCTGGAACCGGCGGCCACCGCGCGAGCCGAGGACGCCAGCCCCGAGAGCCCGTAGGAGCGCTCCGCTTCGCCTGACCGCGTCGATCTCCGGGACGAGCCCACCACTGCGGCCTGGAGCGCGGCGAAGGAGCGTACGGCCGCCGCGACCGGGTCCGCATCCCGCCCGCCCGTTTCCAGCGGGTCCAGGAACTCCCGCCGGGTGGGCTCGATTGCCCGTCAGGCCCTTGGCCAGGGGATGATGGGGGACGAGGGCGGGTCTGTGTGGTGAAGTGCGGGCTTGTGACAACTCCGACAGCAGGGAGCGTTTCTTCCGGTGACCGCACAGCCCGGACGTCCTGCGCGCATAGGTCCTGACGCTGCCTCGGTCATGGGTGTCCCGCCGTTCAAGCCCGTTCTCGTCAGAGCGGTGTTCAGGGACGTGACCCTGATGCACGTCTCCCGGCCGGCCGTGTGGGCCGCCGCGTCGGTGACGCGTACGGTGCTGACGCAGATCATCGACGGTGCGAGGAGAGTGGGAGCAGAGCAGGCCCGGAAGAAGCTGATTCCCGGGGACCTTGTCTCGGCACTCGAACGGGACGTCGAGGTCGATGTGGGGGACCAGTGGTACCACTACAGCCCGACGTTCCGGGGCCTGACCGGTGTCCTGTACGGCGCTGAGGGTGTCGTCGTGCCTTCTCGTAGGCGCAGCAGGTCGCGCAAGCCGAGTGCTGTTGTCGGAGCCCACAGGTTCGAGGCCGGGGTCAAGAAGCTGCTGCGGGGCCAAGGGGTGACAGCCGTCCCGGCGATGGTCCGCGACCTGGACGGGATCGCGAGCATGTTCCTGACGAACCTCGCCCGGGACGCGGCCATGGTCGTCCGCGGGGGCGGGGTCAAACGTTTCGGTACGGTCGCCCTGGTGATGCCGGGCGAACCGGCCCCGCCCCTGTCCCTCAAGGACCCCCTCCGGGCCCTGTCCGTTCGCACGGGGGACGGGTGGACCATCGGCAGGGATGACGTCCTGGCCTCCGTCACGACGCAGTTGTTCGGCAGCATCAGGCAGCGAGCCCTCACCGAGGCACGCGAGGCGACACAGAACACTGCGGCCGGCTGAGCGGATGCGACCGGCATCGCCATCGGCCTTCTCATCGACCACGGTGGCGGGCGAGGTCCGTCAGGCGGGGGTGGTCACGTTCCACCGGCTCGACGACACGCGTACGAACGTGATGCTCCAGCTCGACCACGCCCCGCAGGGAAGGCCGCCTACACCGACGGTGACAAGCTCGGGTTCGTCCGCCGTCGGGCCAGGCGCGGTCTGAAGGACTTCAAGGAGTTCACCGGGGCCCAGGGCCTTGAGGCCGGCGTCCGGCGCGGCACCGCCTGGACTCCGGCACGGCTATGACGTCTCTTCGTAGAGAGTGGCGCCGGTGGCAGCGGTGGCGAGGGTGATGCTGCTGGTGAGGCGAAGGCCGTACTCGGGGGCGTTGTCGGCGAGGTCGGAGGGGTCCCGGTCGGCGAGAAGGAGGCGCAGCGCCGTGGCCGGGTCGAGGTGTGTCCCGGGGCGCCAGCCCTGGGCGCGGGCGGTGTCGGGGTCCTGGGCGGCGGTCTGGCGGCCTGCTCGGGGGAGCTGTTCCGTGTCGGCCACGGCGAGCCGCAGGGTCTGGGTGACGGTCACCTCGGTCAACGCGGGGCGGACATCGGGTGCGGTGTGCCGGCGCTGGCGGGGGAGGGAGACGGCGTCGTGGGTCATCCGTGGGGTGCTCCTTGCGGGGTGGGGTGTCAGCGGGTGGGGGTGAGGACGGCCCAGGATCTGGCGTGGAAGGGCCGGGCGGGGGTGGTGTCGCGGCCGTGACGGGCGGCGAGGGCGGCGACGATGGCCAGGCCGCGCCCGTGTTCGGCGAGAGGGCCGGCCGCGGGGCGGTGCGTGAAGGCGGCGGGGCCGCCGTCGGTGACGGCCACCCGGATGGAGCCGTCCGGGTGCCGGTGCAGGTCCGCCCGGATCGGGCCGACGGCATGGGTCACCGCGTTGGTGACCAGCTCGGAGACGACCAGGACGATGTCCTCGTCCGCACGCCCATGGGGGCAACCGTCAGGCGGCGGCCAGTCACGCAAAGTGTTCCTGGCCCACCGGCGGGCCTCGCCGCACGCGCGGGCGCAGCGGTCGAGATGGATGCGGGTGTGCCGGATGCCGGCGGGTCGGGACGAGGTGGGGCTGGTCATACAGGTGGCTCCACAGGTTGGGTGCGGTGACGGTCCGGGCGTGACGGCCTGCGGCCGGCGGGGCGCGGCGTGGTGGCGCGCCGGATTTGCGGACACACTCAACTGTGTGACGCACCGCACGACAGGTGCAACGCACAGGATGTACACCATGGGCAGGGTGCGCACCGTGTCGGACACGCCGGGAGGAGGCCGGGATGCCGAGGCCGAGATCGGGGCCGGGCGTACTGCACGCGGTGCTGGCCACCCGTCTCAAGTGGCGGCGGGAAGGAGCCGGCGTGTCCGCCGCGCAGGCCGCTGCGGAGCTCGGGTCGCACGCGGCGACGGTGCGGCGGATCGAGGGAGCGGAGACGTCGCTGGACGCCGGGCAGGTCGGCACGCTGCTGCGGTTCTACGGTGCGGGGGAGGCGGAGACCGCCGAGTTCCTCGCCCAGCTGGCGGAGGCGAACGCACCGCAGTGGTGGCACCCCTGGCGCGACGTCATGGACGAGTGGCAGCAGCAGACGATGGCCGTGGAGACGGCCGCCAGCCTCATCCGGGTCTGGGACCCCGCCCTGGTTCCCGAACTGCTGCGGACCCCCGCCTACGCCGAGGCCCTCGACCGGGTGCGGCTCCCCGGGTCCCCGGAGCCGGCCCGGTGGCGGCGCGCGGAGTTCCTGGCGCAGCGGCAGGCCCGGATCGCGGCACGCAAAGCCCGCATCTGGGCCCTGGTGCCGGAGGCCGCGCTGCGCACCCGTGTCGGCTCCCCGGCGGTGATGGCGGAGCAGATCGAGGCCCTGCGCACGGCGGCCGGGCCCCCGCGCGGGCTGCGCACCATCCAGGTCTCGCCGCTCGCCGGACCGGCGCATCCGCTGACCGGCGCCTGCGCCCTGACCCTGTACCGGGTCGACGTCGAGGAGATCCCCGACCATGTGGTCCGGGACAGCCCCGTCGGCCCGCCCGGCATCTGGGACGACACCCTCACCGTGACCGCCTACCGCATGCTGCTGGACCAGGCGTGCGCCGCCGCCCCCGGCCCCGAAACGCCGCTCCCCACCACCTTGTGAGAGGAACCGTGATGACCGACGACCAGCCCGCCCAGCGCCCGCGCATCGACACCTCCGTCGCCCACTCCGCCCGCGTGTGGAACTACTGGCTCGGCGGGAAGGACCACTACCCGGCGGATCAGGCTGCCGGCCTCGCCTACGAAGCCGCCCTTCCCCAGGCCCGGCAGTGGGCGCAGGAGTCCCGGGCGTTCCTGCGCCGCATGATCACCTACCTCGCCGCCGAGGCCGGCATCCGCCAGTTCCTCGACCTCGGATCCGGACTCCCGACGGTCAACAACACCCACGAGGTGGCCCAGCGGATCGCCCCGGACGCCCGGATCGTCTACGTCGACCACGACCCGCAGGTCCTCGTTCACGTCGGCGCGCTGCTGACCAGTACCCCCGAAGGGGCCACCGCCTACGTCGAAGCGGACATGCGCGACACCGACACCGTGCTCGCCGGAGCGGCGGACACCCTGGACCTGTCCCGGCCCGTCGCCCTGGTCTGCGCGGATGTCCTCGGCCACATCGAAGACTTCGACGAGGCACTCGACCTGATCGAGCGGATCGTACGGCGGCTGCCGCCGGGCAGCTACCTCGCCCTGAGCCACTGCGACGCCGACGGCCCCGAGCACCGGGCCGCCCAGGACGCCTACAACGCGACCGGCGCCATCCCCTACATCCTCCGCACGCCCCAGCAGATCGGGCGCTTCTTCCAGGGCCTGGAACTGGTCGCCCCGGGACTGGTGTCCTGGCCGAACTGGCGGCCGGACGCCACCACCGGGACCACCGCCATCCGCGCCGGCTGGGGAGCCGTCGCCCGCATCCCCTAGGACCACCACCCCCTTCCCGCACTCCCGCCCCCTTGCCCACCCGGCCGGAGAACCGCACAGCGCCGACCACCGACACCGCGACCGGCCGTTCACCCCTGCGGATGCGCCGCGGCAGCACCTGCCCAACGCTGGTCGTCATGGACAGCGACGCTGTGGTGATCCGGCGGCTCATCGCCGCGGCCGCCCGCTCCGGCGCCCGGCTCATCGCCGAAGCAGCCCACACCATCAACGGCTGGGCCGTGCTGGCCGACCCCATCGCCGGCGCGATCTACAGCACCCCGCCCGACGCCGCCGAGGACGGGATCCGCGCCGCAGCCGCCCCACCCGCCACCGACGCCGGGGAAACCACCCCCGTCACCGTCCACCCGGTTGCCGGAGCCGCCCTGGTCCTGTGCCCCGGCACCGACACCTCCAGCCGCCGCGCCGACCTCGTGGCCACCGCCACCACCGGCCTCCTCGACGTCCGCGCCCGCCGCACCCTGGACCTCAGACCCGCCGAGATCCGCCTCCACACCGCCGCCGTCCGCCTCCTCCTGCGCGGAGAAACGACCCTCGCCCACACCATCCTCGGCACCCTCGCCCCCACCGCCACCGTCTACCGCCTCACCGGCCCCGACCCCCAGCGCGCCCACCACGCTCTGCGCCGCGCCCTCCAGCCCACCGCGCCGGACAACGGCGAACACACCCTGCTCACCCTCCAAGGCGGCGAACTCACCGTCATCGCCCTCCATCCGGCCGCCGACAACGGCCGCGTCCTGCGCCTCATCGCCCGCGCGGCCGAACGCCACCACCTCCTCGGCGGCGTCGCCGACCCCTGCGCCCTCGACATGATCACCACTGCCTGGGACGAAGCCGGACAAGCACAAACCGCCGCGACCCCCGGCCACCGCCTCGCCCCCGTCACCGGCCTCGGCGACCGCGCCCTGCTACGCCTCATCCCACCTGACCGGCTCACCGCCTGGGCCCGCACCCTGCTCCACCCCCTCGACACGACCGCCCGCCGCCTGCTGAACATCTGGCTCCGCACCGCCTCCATCGGCACCACCGCACACATCCTCGGCGTCTCCCGCGCCACCGTCCGCACCCGCCTGCGCACCACCGCCCACCTCCTCCACACACCCCTGGACTCCGCCACCACCCAGGCCCAGCTCCTCCTCGCCCTCAGAACCCCCACTCCCACCCCCGATGCCGCTGCCACGGCGGACCCGCCCCCCACCCGCGACCCCAGCAGCCGTGCACCGCTCCCCGTCGCCCTGACCGACGAACCGACCGCGCACCGATGGGCCACCACCCTCCTCGCGCCCCTGGACGCTCCGCCCCTGCGGATCGCCCTCCGCGTCTGGCTGCAGCACCTCGGCCACACCGCTCCGGCAGCCGACGCCCTCGGGCTTCACCGCACCACCCTGAACCGCTGGCTCGATGAGATCACCGAACGCCTCGCCGCCGACCTGACCTCACCGGCCACCCGCGCGGAACTCCACCTCGCCTGCCTGACACTCGACGAGCACAGCGGGCCCGGCGGGCTCCCACGACGCGGCGGCCGGACCTTCACAGGAGGCGCGCCTGCGGAGCGAACACCCCCGCCACCGGAGAAATGAGCGGACCGAACCGGGACCGCCGCCTGCGATGCGGATGGCCGGCCTCGGCACGCAGCGAGGCCGTTCAGGGTCCTCGTTCGGCACACACCGGCCCCGCCGACCACACCCCGCACGCCAGTCGAGTCAGCCCGGGCGGCGTGATCAGCGCGGCGGACTCCCGGGCGTCTCCCGTCTCGTGGGGGGCCACCAGTTGTGGGGCGGTGGCGTGATCCCGGTGCCGGATCTTGGCGCGGCACGGTGTGGCCGATCGCCCCGGCGGGCGCGGGGGATGGCGGATGATGTCGGCACTTCGGTTCCGGATCTTTCGGTGGAGGCGGAAAACGGGGCGGTTCACGGGGCAGCCTCCCGCGGTCGGGGAGCGGGTGACGCCACGGGTGTGGACGGTCTGCTTGGACGCCGCCGGACGCGGTCTCACGGCGGTGAAGGCCACCCGCAGCAGGTCCGCCTGCCCGCCGCAGCGCCTGGACACCCCCGCCATGCTGTCGGGTTCTGCGTTCGCGGATCAGCCGGGCTCTCCGCAGAGCGGGGCGGACGCTTCGATGCCGTACGCGGTGGAAAACTTCGCCTATCCCGAGGCCGCCAGGATTCTTCAGGAGCAGGGCATCGTGCTCAAGGGCGGTGACGGAAACATCACCCTCGTCACCTGTGGCAGTGCGCCGGGACTGCTGGAGGTGTGGGCGCTTGGCGGCAGGCAGGACAGGTCTGCTTCCGGTTCACCGGGAACCAGGGCTATCTGAGCCGGGAGATTCAGTCCGTCTACGGTGTCAAGGGCAATGCCTACACGACCGACGTCCATATGACGGTGGCCGGGACCGAGAAGTCGTTCACCGTGCCTGAGAGCGGTTAAACCCCTGTCGGGGAATCCGCTGACCGGGTGGCCGGGAGTTCAAGCTGGTGGTAATCACCGCGCGCAGGTTATGCGGGCGGTGTCCTGTTCCGGTTCTGCGTGGCGCTCGAGCACAGGACCCGTTCAGTGCGATCGCTGCGGACGCGTCGGCAAGGTGAGCCGGAGGTTCCTCACGTCAGCCCCCGCCGAAGGCGGTAGAGAGGCGTCTGGATTGGGCGAGCTCGGGAGGACAGAATTCAACGGTCTGCTCGGGAGGGCGGACAGGAATGCGTCGTTTCTGGCTGCCTCATGGCGCCGCAAGGACCTTTAGCAACTCGTGCACCTTGCGAAACTCCTGTATGCGCAGCTACACACGGCTCTTCCGTATGCCTGAGTTCAAGTTGTCCCGGATTGCACTTCCGGAACTCGAGCCACAGGACGAAATTTGGACCGGCCAACTTCCCGGCCAGCGTCTTTTCGCCGACTCGCGCGAACCCGGGCACGGGCCGCACCCGTTATTTCCTGCGGATGTCGTCGATACGCGACGAATGGCGTGGCTCGAAACATGCTTGCAGTCGAGTACATGTCGATACATGATCTGCTGGGTCCCTTCGCGGTGCGGACATTCGTGCGACGGAACCCATGGGAAGGTGTCCATGCTGCAGGTTGAACGTGCCTTCGACCACGCCTTATGCCGTACCCCGCTACGGCGGATCTCGTTATCGCTGCGAGGCAGGACGGCCCGCTTCGGTCTCAAGATGGAAGAACATGGGGTCACCGGATCGGTCAAAGCCCGAACGGCTGTGGGCCTGTTACGGGAATTGCATCGTCAAGCGCCCCTGGCACCCGGCACGGTGGTCGTCGAATCTACCTCGGGAAACCTCGGTCTCGCCATGGCACACATTCTCCCCTCCATAGACTGCGTATTTCTGGCTGTCGTGGACCTGAAGACCCCCCACTCGACCAGGCGGGAACTCCTGGAGCGAGGCGCGCGCGTCATCGTCGTGGACGAGCCCGACGGACAGGGCGGCTACCTTTTACGGAGACTCGACACGGTGCGCCGCATCCTCGCCGAGCACCCCGAGTACCGCTGGCCCAACCAGTACGAGAACCCGGCGAGCCCCCGGGTGCACGAGCACAGCACCGGACCGGAGATCGCCGACCAGGCGGGACCGGAGTTGAGCGCCGCGTACGCACCGGTGTCGACCGGGGGAACCCTTGCCGGCATCGCTGCCCATCTGCGTGAACACCGGCCCGATGTCCGCTGTGTCGCCGTCGACGTCACGGGTTCCGTCGCCATCGGCGGCAGCGCCGGACGTCGACTCATTCCCGGAATAGGAGCCAGCCGCCGCTCCGCGTTCCTCCGGGACGGCGCGTACGACCACGCGGTGCACGTGGACGACGCCGAGGCCATCGCGGTCTGCCGGATTCTGCGCGAGGACCTCGACGTGACTGTCGGCGGCTCCACGGGGTGTGTCGTCCGCGCGCTGCTGGCGGATCTCGCCACGGAGGCCGCCGGCGGGTTCCCCGTCTGCCTCGCCGCCGACGGCGGCGCCAAGTATCTCGACACCTTCTACTCCGACGACTGGATCAAGGAACAGGGTATTCACGAGAACGTCAGCGAGGCTGTCGATCGTCTGCGCGCGGACGGGGTCGCCTTCGGCTGGGGGGCAGCGCGGAAATGACCGGCAAGCACGGCGAGAGTCCCGGCACGCACCGCGAAAGCGTCGGCACGCACGCCGACGGTGCCGGCACTCACGAGGAGCGGGCCAAGTGGAGCGACTACCTGCCGTCACTGCAATTGGTGGCGTTCATAGAGTGGACCGGGACCGGTCTGTTCCTGGCCGCCTCGACCATCTACTTCGTGCGGATCGTGGGGCTGAGCGTCACCTCGGTGGGCGCGGGGCTGGCCATCGCGGGCGCGGTCGCCATGCCCGCCGCAGTGCCCGTCGCCCGTCTCGCCGAGCGTTTCGGGCCGCGCAGGGTGCTGGTGGGCGTCGATCTGATTCGCTCGGTGGCGACGCTCGCATACCTCTGGGTCGACGGGTGGCGCGGCTTCCTGTGTGTGGCGATCGTCATCGCCGTGACGGAACAGTCGTCGGCTCCCCTCGTCCAGGCCTATGTCGGCGCGCGCGTCGAGAGGAACCTCCGCAGCCGGGTCATGGCCATGCAGCGCACGATCGTCAATCTGGGGATCAGCGCGGGGGGGCTGATCGCCAGTGTGGCGCTCGGACGGGGGGACCGGGCCTCCTTCGACTGGCTGATGATCGGCGGCGCGGCAGCGTACGCGGCCGTGGCGCTGCTCCTTCTCTGTGTGCGTGGCGACGAGGGCGCCCAGCGAACCCAGCCCCGGGTCGGGCTGCTGCTCAAGGACTGGAAGCTGCTGGGATTCACTCTGTACAACGCGGTGCTGTCGCTGTGGACGCCGATGCTGAACGTGGCCTTCCCGCTCTGGCTCGTGACGCGCACGGACGTGCCCGAGCGCTACGTGGGGATTCTCTACGCCGTCAACACCGTGGCCTGTGTCGCCTTGCAGTACCCACTGAACGCCTGTTATCGAACGCCCCGACGCTCCTGGGTCTCCTACGGCGTCGCCGGCGGGCTGCTCGCGGTCTCGTGTGCGGGCTTCTCGCTGGCCCCGGGCGTGGAACCGAGCACGGCCGTCGCCGTCATGGCGGGATCCATCGTCCTCCTCACCTTCGGCGAGGTGCTCCAGGTGGGCGCTTCGTGGACGCTTTCCTACGAACTCGCCCCGGAGCACGCGCGCAGCGCCTACCTGGTCCTGTTCAACCTGGGGCGCACCATGGCCAACCGCGTGGCCGGACCGCTCCTGATGACCGGCGTGGTGCTCGCCCTCGGCACGGCGGGGTGGGTGCTCCTGGCCGGGATCTTCCTTCTCAGCTCGGCGGTTCCCGTCCTCGCCCTGGTCCGACGATTGCCCGCGAAGGCATCCGTCCTCGGGCCCGTTTCCTGACCCCGGTCTCTCCCCGTGTCTGTCTTCCCCGCGAGTTCCGAGTCCCACCCTCAGACCTCAGGAGGTCTCCGCCCGTGGATTTCGAGCGCTACCCCGAGAGTTCCTTTCGCTATCTGACCCGTGCGGACGTCATTGAGGCGACCCGGCGGATCGATATCGTCGACGCCGTCGCCGAGGCGCTGGTGCTGCACAGCGAGGGCAGGTCGGTCCTCCCGGAAGAGGCGTATCTGGGCTGGACGACATCGGGCGGCGCCGCCGCCCGATGCCTGGCCATGCCGGGCGCGCTCATCAAGGAGTCCGGGCCGGTGATCGGCCTGAAGACGATCAATGCGAGTGTCGCCAACCCCGACCGGGGCATTCCCCGGTCCCAAGGGTTCACGCTGCTGCTCGACGTGGACACGGCCCGGCCCGTCGCCCTGATGGAGGCCGCCTACATCAGCGCCATGCGCACTGCGGCGGTGACCGCCCTCGCGGCGCGACACCTCGCCGTCGAGATACCCCGGACCCTCGCGCTCATCGGCTGTGGCACGTTGGCGCAGGCCCACGCGACGCTCCTGCTGGCGAGTGTGCCGACGCTCGGCGAGGTCATCGCGTACGACATCACACCGGGCCGCGCGGAGAGCCTGCTGGCGTTCGTCGCCGGGCTGCCCGGCGGGGAGCGCCTGGCGTTGAAGGCAGCCGCAGGACCGCGGGAGTGCGTCGCCGACGCCGACCTGGTTGTTCCGGTCACCACGGTCACGGAGGGTTACATCGAGCCCGACTGGCTGAAAGCGGGCGCGCTGATCGCCCATGTCTCTCTCGACGACCTCACCCAGGAGGCGGTGTCGAGCGCCGATCTCGTGGTCGTCGACGACTGGGGCCTGGTGTCCGACGACCCACGACGCCTCCTCGGCCGCATGCACCGCGCGGGCAGCCTGCTCGGGCCCGACGGCCTGCCGCGGCCCGGAGTGACTCCCCTGCCGGGCGCGCGGAGAGTGGACGCTTCACTTGCCGACATCGTGGCCGGCCGCCATCCCGGTCGGCGCGGCCAGAACGACGTCATCGTCAGCAACCCGTTCGGCATGTCGATCCTGGACGTGGCCGTCGCCGACCGAGTCCGTGCCCAGGCCGAGGCCCGCGACATCGGCAGCCTGCTCAGCCTCTGAGAGAGAAGAGACACCATGCCCACGCATCAGGACATCCGTGAGGTCAACCGCACCATGTGGTCGTACGGCGAGTACCGGCATGTCGCCGACCTCCTCAGGCCCGGAGCAGTCGATCTGATCGACCGTCTCGCCCCGGAGCCCGGCACGCTGCACCTCGACGTGGCGACCGGAAACGGCAACGTGGCCCTTCTGTCCGCGCGTCGCGGTTCACTCGTCCAGGGCCTCGATCTGACCGACGAGTTCTTCCCGGACGCCCTTGAACGAGCCGAGCGGGCGGGCGTCCACATCGACCTTCACCGCGGCGATGCCGAGGAGCTTCCCTTCGGCGACGACTCGTTCGACCTCGTGACCTCGACCTACGGTGTGCAGTTCGCCCCGCATCACGCCGCCGCGGCGGGCGAGATGGCACGTGTCTGCCGTCCCGGTGGGCGTATCGGCATGTGCAACTGGACCAGCCGCAGTTGGACGGCGCACTTCCAGGAGATCCTGTCCTCGTACTTTCCCTCGCCCACGGGAAACCAGGGACAGCCCATGCTCTGGGGTGACGAGGAGTACCAACGAGAGCTGTTCGGGGACTCGTTCGAGCTCACGACGGAGCGTCGCGCGCTGTGGTACGCATTCGACGCCGAGGGGCTGATCGCCTTCTTCGAATCCTGCTTCGGCCCGTGCATCGCCGCCCGCAACACCATCTCCCCTCCGGGCCGATGGCACGAACTGCGCGCCGAGCTGGTCGAGATGACCGAGCGCTTCGTCACCACCGACAGCCGGGGGACCGGTCTACCTGTGGAATACCTCCAGGTGATCGCCGAGAAGAGGGAGCGACGGTGAGTGACACCCCCTCGCTCGTGCCCGCCGTATTCCCGCCGCTTCCACTCACGGAGGCCCACCGGAAGGCCGCGAGCGCGGTCGCCCTGTCCAGAACCGAGCCCTACGACCTCCGCGACGCGGTGGTCACCCACGTCGAACGCCACGCGGAACGGACCCCGGGGCGACCCGCCGTGGAGGAAGCCGGACGCACCGTCGGCTACGGCGAACTCGCGGACGAGGCCCGGCGGGCCGCGTCGGCACTCGCCGCCCGGGGCGTCGGCCCCGGCCAGGTGGTCGCCGTCGGCGGCGAGCGCGGCAGCGAGGTCGTGACCGCCTTCCTGGCCCTGGAAATCCTGGGCGCGGTCTATCTCCCGGTGGATGCCGGGTGGCCGTCCGCCCGCGTCGAGGACGTCCTCGCCGACAGCGCGGCGAGCTGCCTGATCACCACCGGCAGGCCCGAAGCCCGGAAGTCGCTGGTCAAGGGAGCCGAGGCGGCGGGCTGCCCCACACTGCGGTTCACCCTCGACGCGGAAACCGCCGTCCCCACGGGGCGTCCCCTGCCCCCGGCCCCCGACGAGATCCGCTACGTCCTCTACACCTCGGGTTCCACCGGCCGCCCCAAAGGCGCGCTGGTCGAGCACCAGGGCATGCTCAACCACCTGTGGGCGAAGGTCCATGACCTCGGGCTGGGCGCGGAGGACCGACTGGCCCAGACCGCTCCACTCGGTTTCGACATCTCCGTCTGGCAGATGCTCGCCCCGCTTCTGACCGGTGGCGTCGTGCAGATCTACACCGACGACGAGGCCCAGGACGGCGCGGCGCTGCTGACGTCCGTCGTGCGCCGGGGCACCACCGTCCTGGAGGTCGTGCCCACGCTGATCCGATTCCTGTTGGACGCCCGGGACACCTGTACGGCATCCGTCGGCCCGGCCCAGCCCGAATGGAAGACCCTCGCCGGACTCCGCTGGATGATCGCCACCGGTGAGGAGCTGCCGCCGGCGCTGGCTCGCCGCTGGCTCGCCGCCTTCCCGACGGTCGGACTGCTGAACGCGTACGGGCCCACGGAATGCTCCGACGACGTGACGCACGCGAGACTTGTGGCACCCGCCCCGGACGTGCGCCACCTTCCGATCGGCGGCCCTATCGGCAATGTCACGCTGTACGTGCTGCGCGGAGACGGCGACAGCTGGCTGTCGTGCCCGCGAGGCGAGGCGGGGGAGCTGTTCGTCGGCGGGGTCGCGGTGGGTCGCGGCTACCTCGGTGATCCGCTGCGTACCGCTGAGACCTTCCACCAGGACCCGTTCACCGGGCACGGCCGCGTGTACCGGACCGGGGATGCCGTCCGCGTCCTGCCGTCCGGGGAGTTGGAGTACCTGGGCCGCGTCGACCGCCAGGTGAAGCTGGGTGGCGTCCGGATGGAGCTCGCGGAGATCGAAGCCGTCCTCGGAGCTCATCCGGCCGTGACCGCCTGCGCGGTGACGGTGCACACCCCGGAGCCGTCCGCCGCGCTGGTGGCCCGGGAGACGGGACTCGCACCCGCCGCGGCGGTGCCGCCCCGACTCGTCGGCCACGTGGTGTCGGACCGCTCTCCCCTCCCCGTCGACGAGCTGCGCGCCCATCTATCCGACCGGCTCCCCCAGGCCATGGTGCCATCCGTCTTCGTGGAGCTGGCGGCCCTGCCGCTGACTCGCAACGGCAAGACGGACCACGCCGCGCTTCCCCCGCCGCCCCGCAGGGAACGACCCGCCGCCCGGGCCTACGACGCCCCCCATGATCTGACGGAACGGCACATCGCCGCCGTCGTCGCCGAACTGCTGGGCACGGGCGCGGTCGGCCGTGACGAGACGTTCCTGGAGCTGGGCGGCGACTCCCTCCTGGCCATGCGGCTGCTGGCCCGGCTGCGCGTCGACGGGACCGCCGCTACTCTGCGCGATGTCCTGGGCGACGGCAGCCCGGCCGCTCTCGCCGCCCTCGCCACGGACTCCGCCCCCGTCGGGACCCCGGCCGAGCGGCGCCCCGCCCCCTCCGCCGGGAGCGCCTCGGACGACGTCCCGCGCACCCGGCCGCTGACGCCGCAACAGGAAGGGGTCTACTTCCACTGGTGTCTCGACCCGGACAGCCCGAACTACAGCTACCAGGGATCCCTGGTGCTGGACGGCCCACTCGATCACGACCGGCTCTCCCGCGCCTGGGACCTGCTGCTGGAGGAGAATCCGGTCCTGCTCGCGCGTTTCGCGGAACAGGACGACAGGCCCGTCCACAGCTACCCGCACTGGCGCGTGCCGCTGCCCGCCGTCGAGCACCTCGGAGAACACGGAGCGGAGGAACGCCTGCGGCGCCACCGGGAGGAGGCCGCCGACGAGGCCGCGCGGCCGTTCGCCCTGACCTCGGAACCACCCCTGCGACTGCGCCTGTTCTCCCTCGGGGACCGGGAGCACCGGCTTCTGGTCACCATGCACGAGATCCTGCTCGACGGCTGGGGTGCCACCGTGCTGTTCCGTCGCCTCGCAGAGCTGTACCAATCGGCACGGGACCGCACGGCCACCGCCGACCGGGAGCGAACCGCGCACTACGACCGCTACCTCGACTGGCACGAGGAACTCCTGCGCACCCCGGAAGTCGCCGAGGCCGGCGCGTACTGGCATCGACAGCTCGCCGGCGAACTGCCCGTGCTCGACGTGGCGCAGCGGCCGAGGCCGAAGCGACCGACGTACCGGGGTCGGATCGTCGAGGCCGTCCTGACAGAGGATCTGACGACGTCCGTGCGGGAGTCGGCGCGCCGCATCGGCGGGACCTCGTTCAGTCACCTCCTCGCCGCTTACGCGCTGGCCCTCGCGTACTACGGCGACACCGACGAGGTGATGATCGGCGCGCCGATGGCGAGCCGCGACCGTCCCGAGCAGGCCGACGTCCCCGCCTTCATGCTGTCGATGCTCCCGCTGCGCATCGCGGTGGACCCCGGCACGACCATCGGCACCTTCGCGGAACGGGTCCGGGACGTGGTGCTCGACGGATACGCCGCGTCCGACCATCCCTTCGGCTGGACCCTGCGCGATCTGCCGGCCACCGCGCGCAGCGGCTCCGCCACGCCCGTTTTCCAGACCATGCTCAACATGCTCGCCTACCCGGCGGCGGGCACGACCGCGGACGGGGTGACCTTCCGATTCGTCGAACTCGACACCGGCTACACCAAGTACGACTGCGCGCTCTACGTGCAGCCGCACGGGCCGGGGGAGCTTCTCCTGCAGTTCGCATATCAGCCGCAGCTGATGGACGAGGACGTCGCCCGGAACGTGCTGGAGAGCACGCTGCTCGCCGCGCGCGCCCTCGTACAGGCCCCCGGCACTGCGACCCGCGCGTTGAACCTGCTGCCGGACGCGAAGAGCCGGTACCTCGTCTCCAACCTCACCACGGGAGGAACCCTCTGATGCTGTCCGACGTCACCGCACCGCATGAGGCCGGCATCGGCGACGGCCCCGCGTCACTCGCGGCGCTCTTCGCCGCGCAGGCCGCCGCCACCCCGGACGCGATCGCGGTGCGGACCGGCGAGCGCGTCCTGACCTACGGCCAACTGGATCTGTGGAGCGGCCGACTCGCGGCACAGCTCGCCGATCGCGGTGTGCGCCCCGGCGGCGTCGTCGCGCTCGCGGCCGATCGGGGGCCCGCCGCTCTCGCCGGTGTGCTCGCGGTGCTGCGCACCGGTGCCGGCCATCTCGGTCTCGACCCGGCGATTCCGGCCCGCCGACAGCGCAGGATGATCGAGGAGACCGCTCCGGACTGCGTACTCGCGGAACCGGGGCTCGACCAGTTCCCGACGCTGGACGCGCCCCGGGTACGGCTGACCGAGCCGACGCGGGGGCCCGTGCTCGCGCCTCGCGACCCGGCCGACGACGATCCCTCGGCGGTGTTCCACATCGTCTACACCTCGGGCACGACCGGGGACCCCAAAGGGGTGCGCATCGGCTGCCGGGCGGTCCTCAACCGGTTGCGGTGGATGTGGCGTGACCACCCCTTCGAGCCCGGAGCCGTACTCGCCGTCCAGAAGTCCGTCTCCCTGGTCGCCTCCCCCTGGGAACTGCTCGGCGGACTCCTGCGGGGAGTCCCGTCCGTCTTCCTGACCAGGGAGGAGGTCTTGGACCCCGCCCTCTTCGCCGACGCCTTCGAACGCGAGCGGGTCACCCATCTGTTCCTCACTCCGCACCTTGTGACCGGGCTGCTGGACGAGGCGGACCGCCGCGGCGGACTCGCGCATCGTCCGGTGCTCGTGACCAGCGGTGCGGACGCCCTGCCGACGGCCACAGTCCACCGGTTCCGCGCGACGTTCCCGGGTACCACCCTGCTCAACCTGTACGGGATGACGGAGACCGCCTCGAACGTCGCCGCGTACGACACCGCCGCGCTCGCCCCCGACGCCGACCGGGTGCCCGTCGGGAAGGCGGTGGCAGGCGCGTCCCTCACCGTGCACGACCGGTACGGTCGGCTGCTGCCCCCGGGAGTGGTCGGCGAGGTGTGGGTGGCGGGGACGCCCCTGGCGCTGGGCTATGTCCGTGCCAGCGGCGACAGGTTCACCACAGGGGACGACGGCGTGCGCCGCTACCGCACCGGAGATCGCGGTCGGCTGTCCGCCGGAGGCGATCTGGAGATCGTCGGACGGGTCGACAACCAGGTGAAAATTCGCGGCTATCGTGTCGAACTCGAAGAGATCGAGGCCACCCTGCGCAAGAATCCGTCCGTCGCCGAAGCGGGTGTCTTCGTCACCGAGGAACAAGGGGAACCCCGGCTGGTCGCCTGTGTGACGGAGGCGGCTGAAGCGGATCCGGCGGCTCTGCGAGCCTTCCTCCGGGATCGGCTGCCGGACTACATGCTCCCGTCACGGATCGTCGTGCTGCCGAACCTGCCTTTGGGGACCAACGGCAAGCTGGACCGTGTCGTCCTCGGGACGATCGCCGAGAATGCCGCCCAGGGGCCGCGCGAGCGGTTCGCACCGGCCGACGAGACAGAGAGCGTCGTCCTCGGCCTCTGGGAGCGTTTGCTCGGAACGGCCCCCGCCACGCCGGACGACAACTTCTTCGACGCGGGCGGCCACTCCCTGCTGGCCGTCCGGTTCGCGAACCGGCTGGAGACGGCGTTCGGCAAGCGCATCAGCCTGCGTCGACTGCTCGGGTCCCCCACCTTCTCGGGGGTCGTCGAGCTGTGCCGCGACCGTGACGGCGACGCGGAGGCCGGCGCATGACCACGACAGCGGCGTGGGTGCGCTTCACCCTCCGGCCTGACGACGCCCACACGCTCGTCGTCTGCGTTCCGCCCACCGGCGCGTCCGGCACGTCGTTCGACTCCTGGGCGTCGCGGATGCCGACCGGAACGGCCCTCGCGGTCGTGGACCCGCCCGGCCGCGGCCCGCGCCTCGGCGAGCGGCCGGTGACCGACATGGCCGAGTACGCGCAGATGATCGCCGCCGAACTCGCCGGCTCGGACCGACGGCTGATCCTGGTCGGAGTCGGCCTGGGCGGCGTCATCGCGTACGAGACGTGTCGAGCCCTGGCGGAAGCCGGCCGGGACGTGGCGCTCCTGTGCGTGGTGGCGGGCAGGCCGCCGTCGGCCCGCACCGGTGGATCCCGGTCGATCACCGCGGTGGACGCGCGGTCGTACGCGGCGGCAGCCGGCCTCACGGCACCGGAGCCGGTCAAGGGGCCGGAGGCCGCCGAGGAACTTCTCCTGGCCCCGATCCTCGCCGATCTCCGGCTCGGCGCGGGATACGACGGCCGTGCCGCGCCGAGCCTCTCCGTGCCGGTCCGGCTGGTCAGAGGCACCCACGACCCGCGGGTCTCCGAGACGACGGCCCGTGAGTGGGCACGGTACACAGACATCCAGTGGACCGAAGACACCGTGGACGGCGGTCACGACATCCACCGCACGGCCCCCGGGCCGGTGATCCGGGCCTGTGTGCCGGCCCCGGTCGCGGCCGGGGAACCGTCCCGGCGGTCGTTGCTGAGCGTCGGCGTCGGCGCGGTCACCGTCGCGTTCGGCGCGACCGCCACCCCTGCCGAGGCGCTCGCGCCGAACGCGACGGTGACCGCGCCGCTTCAGACGGCCCGGAGCGGAACGGGCCCGGCGACGTTCACGAGCGCCGCCGCCGTCGACCCGGTCGCTCTCGCCTCCGCGATGATCCGTCACGACACCGGCAATCCGGGCGACGGCGCGCTCACCCTGCCGCACGCCCGGATGCTCCGGCACCTCTTCGAGGACGCCGGCGCCCGCACGGAGACGGTTGAGACCCCGAAGGCCGGAAACGTCCACTTCTTCGCCCGAGTCCCCGCCGCGGGCCCCACGGACAAGAAGCCCCTGCTTCTGCTCGGGCACTCCGACGTGGTGCCCGCGATCGGCGACCCGTGGACGGTGGACCCCTTCGGGGGCGAGGTGAAGGACGGACGTCTCTACGGTCGGGGCGCGCTGGACATGAAGGGAACCAACGCGGCCTTCGCAGCCGCCCTGGTGCGACATCTGAGGGAAGGAGCACGCTTCGACCGCGAGGTGATCTTCTGGTCCGACTGTGACGAGGAGCAAGGCTCCCACGGAGTGCGTTGGCTGCTGGACAAGTACCCGGGCAAGGTAGAACCCGGGGTCGTCCTCACCGAGGGCGGCTGGATCCTGAACCAGAAGGACGAGACCACCCCCATGCTCGCCAGTCTGACCTGCTCGGACAGGCGCGCGATCCTCGTCCAGGTGGAGACCCGGGCCTACGCGACCCACACCTCGAAGCCCAACGAGGGCCAGGCGGTGGTCCGCCTCGGTCGGGCGCTCGAACTACTCGGCGACTTCCGTGCCCCCATCCGCCCCAACGCGCTGTCCCGCACCTACTTCAAGGAGTTGAGCCGCGCCACTCGCGACCGCGCGTTCGCGGCCGCACTCCGGGACATGCTCTCCGCCCGCACCCAACCGGCCAGGAACGAGGCCGGTGAGCGCGCGATCAGAGCGAGCGGGCACCCCGAACTGCACAACGCCATGATGCGCACCACCCTCGCGTTCGTAGGCGCCGACGCCGGCTACTACACCAGCATCATCCCGGGCCGCGCCTCCGCGCGGATGCTCGTCGGCTTCCTGCCCGGCGGGGACGACCCCGCCACGGTGGTGCGCGGACTACGTGAGCTCATCGCGGATCACGCCGTGCTGTCCGTCGTGGCCCGCGCGGGCGAGACGGAGCAGCAGGCGTTGGAACGGTTCACCGGATATCTCGCGGTCCCGGCGTCCACGGTCGACACGGACATCTTCCGCATGTGGCGGCGCGCCGTGACGGTCACCCACGGCAAAGTGGCCACGACCGCCGCACAGTTCGAAGCGGTGACCAGCGCTGTCCCTTTCCGTGAGAAGGGAATCCCGGTGTACGGGATGTACCCGTACACCGTCGACCGGGACGCCTTGCGGCGTATGCACGGCACGGACGAGTACATCAAGGTGGAGGAACTGCGCCGCGGCACCGAGACCGTGTACCAGCTTCTCGCTCAGCTGCGCGTGCCGAGAGGAAGCGGATCGGCCACCCGCGGCCGAGAGGGGGCCACGGGTGGCTGACGAGGGGCACGACGCGATCCCGACGGAACTGACCCGCGGGCAGGCACGGCGCTGGCGCGCGGCATGCGCCTCGGACAACCCGGTCGACCAGATGTCACCGACCTATCTGGTGACGGACGAGATCGATCCGCTTCTGCTCGGCCGGGCTCTGGCGCGGGTCGTCCGCCAGCACGCCCCGCTGCGGACGCGCATCGTGGCCGGCCCGGACGGAGAACCCGTGGCGACGCTCCGGGCGGCCCCGGACTCGTACCCGGTGAAGGTCGTCGATCTGACCGGGCAGCCCACCGAACGGCAGGCGGACGCCAGCACCCGCTTCGGGGCGACGGACAGCGCGGTGCCCGTGGATCTGGCGACGGACTGGCCGATGCGTGTGACCCTGGTGACCCTCGAACCCAGGCGCCATCTGCTGTTCCTCACCATCAGCCATGTCGTGGCCGACGGCTGGAGCTGTGGCGTGGTGATCAGGGGCATCCAGAGCCACTTCCGCGCACTGTCCCGCGGGGAGGCCACCGATCCGGGAGATCCGCAGAAAGCGCTCGAAGCTGCCTGGGCGGCCTTTGTGGCCGAGTCCGCGGAGCGGGAGCGGTCCGGCTGGTACACCCGTGATCTGGGCTGGTGGCGTCGCCGTCTCGGCGGAGCGTTCGGAGTGCCGGCGTCGGACGCCGGGCCGGGGAAGGGGTCCGGGGAGAGTCCGGGCGAAGGGGCGCGGAGCACCGTGGCGTTGTCCCTGCCTTTCGGTCTCCCCGATCCTCTGGGGAAGGGGATGCGGCAGCTGGCGAGTTCGCTGCGTTCGACCACGTTCACCATCACGCTGGCGGCGCTGGCCGCAGTGCTCGCCGATCTGACGGGAACCCCGGAGACGGTCGTTTCCGTGCCGTACGCGGGACGTGAGGAAGAGGAGCACGAGCCGCTCGTCGGTCTGTTCAGCGACCGACTCCTGCTGCGGGTCCCGGTCGACCGCACGGCGACCTTCCCTGAACTGGTCGAGCAGGCCCAGGACGTGCTCCTCGACGCGGTCGACCACGCGAGCACACCGTCGTATCTGGTCGAGGAGGCCCTGGCACAGGATGACCCGGAAGCCGCGCACGCCCCCTCCGTGTGCATGCAGATCTACCCTCGCTCGATGTGCGACGCCGAGCCGACCGAACCCGGGGATCTGGCGTTCCGTCTCCTGGGTTTTCGCACACCGGCACTGCACGACGGACTGGCCCTGCACATGGTCGAGCCGGACGGCGGCCCCACCACCGGCAGGCTCACCCATCTGCCGTCGTTCATGAACCCTGCTCAGGCCGCCGAATTCCTGGTCTTCCTCTTCCGGGTCCTCTCGACGGCGGTGCGGGACCAGGGCTGCTCCGTCGCCGAGATCCTCCGGGCCGCGAGGAGGGGAACCGGAGCCGAAGGCGGCATCGAAGTCGGAATGGGAGCCGGGACCTCCGACGACGTCGTCCTGTGGGAGCAGGACGACTGGGTCGCCGCCTCGGCGCGGTCCCACCCCTGAAGGCCGCCCGCGAGGCGCCCGTGCCATGGAGGCCGGCCGGTCGGCGAGGAACTCGGGCCGACGCGCGGGTTGCCGCGCTTCATGTACGGGGCCTGCTTGGCAGCTGCCACCGAACTGGGGACACGCGATCTGATGACCCCACTGACGGCGAACCGGTGCCCGGCGACCCCCGCTGGCGGGCATGGCCGTCGGGCTCTCGCACATCACCGCGGCCGTCGTGCTAGGCGCGGTGTTCTGGGGTGTAACGCACGGCGGCATTCCGACGTTGACGCAGACCGCAGGGGTGAAGGCGGCCCCGTTCGCTCCCGACACGGCCAACTCACTCTGGGTCACCGGATGGAACATCGGCATGGCTGGCGGCTCCCCGCTCGGCGGCGCCGTCCTGGACGGCGCCGGGGCACAGGCCTTGCCCTGGGTGGCCTCAGCCCTGCTGGCGGCCTCCGCGCTGACGGCCGTGCTCGCCCGGAGCGACGGCTTCCCCCCGCCCAGCCGTGTGCACGCCCGCGATGAGGCAGCGTGAAGCCCCCGCGGACACGGCCCGGCCGTCCACCCGGAGGCACAGGCATCGCCCACAGCTAAGAGGTCGTGGTCGAACCCGGCGATCATCGCGAGCTCCGCAACCGTCCCGTCCGCGGGCTCGATCGTCCGCAGGGTGTGGGGCATCGCTCTGGCGGCATCCGCGATGATGAACGCGTCGCGGGCGTCGGTCTTCGCCTCGCCAGGGTAAAGATCGGCGATCCGTCGCATCGTGAGTCCGGGCAGGTAGGCGACCTGGCATCCCGCGTCCCGGGCGACCGCCAGCGGCAGGGCCCCGATGGAGGCAGGCTGGTCGGGGTCGGCGGCGTCCGGGTTCCGCGTTCCGCGCGGGGTCAGTCGGTGATCCAGTGTTCGTAGAGGGCGTGGTCGGGGCGGAATCCGGCGGCGACGAGTTCCCACATCATCTCGTCGCTGCCGCCGCCGAGGCGGGTGACTTTGAGGTCCCGCCAGAGGCGTTCCAGGGGGGTGGCGTCCTCGGTGTATCCGCGTCCTCCGAAGAGGTGCACGCATTCGCTGGTGACCTGTTCGCCGAGCCGTGCGGCGGTCACTTTGAGGGCGGCTGCCTCTGCTGGGGGCACATGGCCGTTGGCCGACCATTCGGTGGCGGCCGCGTACAGGCCGAGGCGGGTGATGCGGACCTGGGAGTGGAGGTCGGCTGCGCGCAGGCGCAGGGCCTGGTGGCGGTGGAGGGGTGTGCCGAACTGTCTTCTGCGTTTCAGGTGGGTGATGGCCAGGGTCATGGCGAGGTCGAGGGCGCCGAGGGTCTGGGCGGCCAGGGCGAGGCGTTCGTGGAGGAGGCCGTGGCCCATGGCGGCCAGTCCGGCGCCGGGGCGTACCAGGACCGCTTCGTCGGGGACGGTCGCGTCGACGGACAGGCAGACGGTCTCCAGGCTGCGCATGCCGGTGGTGGTCCAGCGTTTCACCGTGTGGAGTCCGTCGCGGGGAACGATCACGATGGCGGGGCCGTCGGTGTGGCGGCAGAGTACGAGGGCGGTGTCGGCGGCGGCGCCGGGTGACACGTACCACTTGGTGCCGTGCACCTGCCATTGGCTGCCTTTGGGGGTGAGCCGGGTTTCGACGGCGGCCAGGTCGGAGCCGACGTTCTGTTCGGAAGTAGCGACGCAGCAGGTGATGTCGCCGTCGAGGGCCTGACCGAGGAGCGCTCTGGCGTGGTCGGTGGTGGCGTAGCGGCGCAGCAGGGGGACGGCTGCCTCCAGGTGGAGGCCGATGCCGACGCCGATGCCGCCGAGTCCGGCCCGTCCCATTTCTTCGGACAGGAGCACGGAGCGGCCGAGGTCGCCGTGGATGCCTCCGGTCCAGCGTTCGGTGAAGAGTCCGGCGGCGCCGCAGGCGGTCACCGCTGCCCGGGGGAACGTCCGGTCGCGCTCGGCGGCGGGGAGCAGGGGGGCGATGCGGTCGGTGATGAGTGTGCGGACGCGTTCGCGGAACTGCGCGGTCCGGTGACTGGCCGTGCCGAGCGCGAGGTGGGCCGCGAGGCCGGTGGAGTGCGTCGGCCCGGATTCTGCGCGGTCGTCGTTCATGGATTTCGCACCTTTTCGGAGGACTGCGTGTGCGGCGCGGCGGTCGGTCGGGAGGGGGTTTCTCTGGTGGGGGCTGTGCCGGGGCGGGTTCAGGTGGTGGCGGGTGGTGCCGTGTCCGCGAGGGTGAGGAGGTGGGTGAGTGTCGTTTCGGGGGGTGTGCTGACGGCTTCCAGGTCGACGTGCCAGTCGTCCTGGAGGGACATGGTCAGTTCGGCGATGGCGAGGGAGTCGAGTCCCAGGTCGGCGAGGGTGGCGTCGGGGTGGACGGTGTCGGGGGCGACGTTGAGTTTCTCGGTGAGCAGACGGGTCAGGTGCTCGTAGCGGGAGGCCATGGTCATGGGGTTGCCTTGTCGTCGTGGGGGTGCGGGGGCAGGGTGCGGGGGCGGGCTTCGGGGAAGAGCAGGGTGTGGGAGCCCCAGGCGAGGCCGGCGCCGAAGCCGGTGAGCAGGGTGCGCTGTCCAGGGTGGGCGGCCCGGCGGGTGGCGGCGTCGGCGAGTGCGAGGGGGATGGACGCGGCGGCGGTGTTGCCGAGCTCGCGCAGGTTGCCGTGGCGCCTGGCGGCGGGGATGTGGAGGCGGTCGGCGACGGCGTCGATGATGCGCTGGTTGGCCTGGTGGCTGATGAATGCCTCGACGTCGTGCGTGGTCCAGCCGGTCTTCTCCAGGGCGGTGAGCGCGGAGGACGTCATCCGGCGTACGGCCTGGGTGTACACGGCACGGCCGTTCATCCGCAGGTGATGGTCGCCGGGGTGGGTACCGGGGGCGCCGAGGGGGGTGCGTGATCCGCCTGCGGGGACCTGGGCGTAGGCGGCGCGGGCGCCGTCGCTGCCGAGGTCGGCTGCTTGCAGTGCGCCGGGTTCGGTGGGGGTTCCGGGGCGCAGGAGGGCGGCGCCGGCTCCGTCGCCGAAGAGGATGGCGGTGTCGCGGTCGTGGGGGTCGATCAGGGTGGTGGTGTAGGTCTCCGCGCCGATGACCAGCGGGTGGGTGCAGTGGCCGGCGGTGATGAGGGCGCGGGCGACGGTGAGGGCGTAGACGAAGCCCGCGCAGGCGGCGGACAGGTCGAGGGCGGGGGTGCCGGTGTGTCCGAGGCGGTGGGCGACCTCGGGTGCGGTGGCCGGGCAGCGGTGGTCGGGTGTGGTGGTGGCGAGAAGGACGATGTCGGGGTGGATACGGGTCCCGGCGAGTTCGGCGGCGGAGTCCAGGGCGGCCCGTCCCGCGGCGGTGGCGAGGTCTCCGGTGCTGGTGCGGGCGTCGGCCATATGACGGGAGGCGATTCCGGTGCGCTGAAGAATCCACTGGTCGTCGGAGTCGAGACGGTTGTCCGCGATGAGGCGGCTGTTGGAGACGGCCTGTTGGGGAAGGCTCGCGCCCAGTCCGCACAGGACAGCGGTGGTGGCAGGCATACCGGTTCCTTACGGGGCGGGGGCGGCGGGCTCGGGCAGGTGGGGCCAGACGAGGGTGGTGGCGGCCCAGGTGAGTCCGGCGCCGAAGGCGGTGAGTACGAGACGGTCGCCGGGTTCGATGCGTCCGTCGGCGGCGTCCTGGGAGAGGAGGAGAGGGATGGAGGCGGCGGAGGTGTTGCCCACCTGCGCGATGTTGGTGGCCATGCGGTGCGGGGTGATGCCGAGTTTGCGGGCGACGGCGGCGAGTATGTGGGCGTTCGCCTGGTGGGCGACGACCCGGTCGACATCGTCGAGTTCCCATCCGGCGGCGGAGATCGCCTGGTGTGTCACCGAGGTCATGCGGGTGACGGCGTGCCGGAACACCTCGGGCCCCGAAACGGTCAGACAGCGTGCTCCGGTGTCGGGGGCAGGAGGCAGGGGCCGGCGTGAGCCGCCCGCGGGGACCGCGATCAGGTCGCTGCCGGTGCCGTCGCTGCCGAGGACGACCGGTCCGATCGTGCCGGGTTCCCCGGGTGTCCCGGCGCGCAGGACCACAGCTCCCGCGCCGTCGGCGAAGATCGCGGAGGTGGCCCGGTCCTGAGGGTCGATCAGTGAGGTCAGTGTCTCCGCGCCGATGACGAGGGCCGTGCGGGCGGTGCCGGCCGCGATCATGCCGCCGACGACCGCGAGTGCGTAGAGGAACCCGCTACAGGCCGCGTTCAGGTCGAAGGCCGCGGTCTGCGGCTGGCCCAGCCGTGCGGCGACCTCGGGGGCGGTGGGCGGGCAGATGCGGTCCGGGGTCGTGGTGGCGACGATCACCGTGTCGACCTCGGTGGTGCCGGCCGATGCCATCGCGAGGCGCCCGGCTTCGACCGCGAGGTCCGAGGTCGCCATGCCGGGCTGGACGACGTGACGGCGGGCGATGCCGGTGCGGCTGTGCAGCCAGGTGGCGGGTGTGCCCAGCCGGTCGCCCAGTTCCTCGTTGGTGAGGACGCGCGGGGGAAGCCAGTGTCCTGCCCCGGCGAGCACGGCGGCGCGGCCTGCCGCGGCCGGGCCGATGACGCTGCCCGGGTCAGCGGAGGGCGCGGGGCGGATGCGGTTCATCGTTGTCCCTCGTGGGGCGGCGGTAGTGCCAGTAGTCGGTGGCCGACGGGTCCCAGCGGCGGCGCAGCGGGTCACGGGCGACCCGCAGCAGCAGACTCAGGGGGGTGAACAGCAGGAAGTAGGCGGGCGGCAGCAGGAGGCTCCACATGCGGGTGATCGTCCCCACCTTCCTTTCAGGGGGTCGTCCGGCCAGGCGTTCCGGGCGTGGTGCCGGGCCGGTCAGTCGAGGGGGATCTCGTCGCGCCAGTCGCCGTCCTCCCGCCAGGCCGGCTGCCGGTCCTTGTGCAGGAGGTAGCCGCCGAGGGCGAGCATGTCGATGCCGGTGCGCATGAAGCAGGTGTAGGCGTCGTGGGGTGTGTGCACGATGGGTTCGCCCCGGACGTTGAAGGAGGTGTTGACCAGTACCGGGCAGCCGGTCCGCCCGCGGAAGGCGGTGAGCAGGTGATGGAAGAGCGGATGGGTGCGCGCGTCGACGGTCTGTACCCGTGCGGTCGAGTCGACGTGGGTGACCGCGGGAATCGTTGAGCGGGGTATCCGCAGGAGCTCCGGTCCGCGGACATCGGTGTCGGCGGCCGTCGGTAGCCGCTTTGCCTGTGCGATCCCGGCGACCAGCAGCATGTAGGGGCTGGTGTGCGGCAGGTCGAAGTAGTCGTGGGCCTCTTCTTCGAGGACGGCCGGTGCGAACGGCCTGAACGATTCGCGGAACTTGATGCGAAGGTTCATGACCGACTGCATGCGCGGATCGCGGGCGTCCCCCAGGATCGAGCGTGCGCCCAGCGCGCGCGGTCCGAATTCCATACGGCCCTGGAACCAGCCCACGATCCGGCCGTCCGCGAGGGCGGCCGCCACCTGTTCCACCAGGGCGTCGCGTCCGGGGCGGGTGTAGGGGATGGAATGCCGGTCGAGGTACGCGCCGATCTCCTCGTCGCTGAACGCCGGCCCGAGGAGGGCCCCGGACATCGTGTCGTGCCGGCTGTCCGGGCGGTCGCGGGGTGCGCCGCGTTCCATGGCGGTGGCGAGGGCCGCGCCGAGCGCGCCGCCCGCGTCGCCCGCGGCGGGCTGGATCCACAGCCCGCCGTCCGAGGCCCCGGCGATCTTCCCGTTGGCGACGCAGTTGAGCGCCACGCCCCCCGCGAGGCAGAGATCCTCCTCGCCCGTGAGGGTCCGGCTCGTGCGGGCGAGGCGGAGCAGTACCTCCTCGGTGACGGCCTGGACGGACGCCGCCAGATCGCATTCCCGCTCGGTGAGCTGCTGTTCCGGCAGCCGGCGCTTCCCGCCGAACAGTTCCTCGAAGCGGCGGCCGGTCATCGTCTGCCCGCGCAGGTAGGTGAAGTACCGCAGATCCAGGCGGAACGAGCCGTCCGGTTTGACGTCGATGAGCCTGTCGCGGATCACGTCCGCCCAGCGGGGTGTGCCGTACGGGGCCAGTCCCATGAGCTTGTACTCACCCGAGTCGACCTTGAAGCCGCAGAAGTACGTGAACGCGGAGTAGAGCAGTCCCAGCGAGTGCGGGAAGCGGATCTCCGCGACCTTCCGCAGACGGGTGTCCCGGCCGTGCCAGATGCTGGTGGTGGCCCATTCGCCGACGCCGTCCGCGCACAGCACCGCCGCGGACCGGTACGGGCCGGGGAAGAACGCGGAGGCCGCGTGGGATTCATGGTGCTCCCGGCGGCCGATGCCGGGGACGGGCCCCGCGTCCAGTTCCGCCAGCTTCCGGCGCACGGTGGCCGCGCCCCGCAGCCGCCAGGTGAGCCAGCCGGGCATCCGTTCCCGGAAGACGGGGTAGCCGCGGGGCGCCGTGGCGGCGAAGGTGGCCATGACGCGCCGGAACTTCAGCAACGGGTCCTCGTAGTAGGCGACCGCCGCGACATCGGCGAGAGAGGCGCCTGCTTCGCGCAGGCAGTAGCGGACGGCGTCGGAGGGGAACGCGGGATCGTGCCGACGCCTGCTGAACCGTTCCTGCTGCGCGGCGGCGACGGGTACGCCGTCGGCGACGAGCGCGGCGGCGCTGTCGTGGTAGAAGGCGGAGACCCCCAGGATCAGTTCGGTCATGCCTCCGCCTCCTCCCAGCCGCGGGCACGGCCGCGCGGCGAACGGCGGGCCCGGTGGCCCGCCCGGCGCGCCCGGAACCCGCCCGGGGGATCGAGGGAGCGGAACCCGGCACGCACCCGCTGCCAGTCGGCCGACTGGGCCTGGGGGCCGCGGGTCTGGAGCGCGGATGCCATGTAGGCGTCCACCGCGTCGGCGGCCCATGCGGCGTGGCCGGTGGCCACGTTGTCGATGGTGTTGTGGATGTCGACGAACCGGGTGCTGAAGCCGTGTTCCTTCAGGGCGGTGTGGGCGCGGCGGTACCCGCCGCCGACTCCGGAGAGCTCCATGGCCAGGTTGAGGCCGAGGACTTCGGGCAGGCAGGTCCGTGGATAGCGGCCGATGCTCAGCCAGTAGACGGGCAGGGCGAACGACTCCTCGCGGAAGCCGGGCCACCGCGCGAACTCCCGGGATGCGGTCGGCGGCAGCGTGACGCCCATCTCGGCGAGCACCTGGCGGTAGATGAGGGGGTGATTGAGGCTGGGCATGCCGTTGCCGAGCTCGTCCCAGTAGGTCTCGAACAGGAAGCGGCCGTGCTCGGACGACGCGAGGGCGTAGTCGGTGAAGCCCTGCAACCAGGCACCGTCGATCAGCGTCAGGGGTGCCAGCTGCACGGTGGCGTCGATCAGCTCCCCGCGGGACGGCAGGGGCGCGCCGTCAGTGGCCCGCTCCCGGTCGTGGCGGTCGTGCTGGTCCAGCAGCCAGGGCCGCAGCCCCTTCCTCGGCCAGGCCGCGGGCAGCAGCGGACGGGGGTCACGGTCGATCCCGTGGCGTGACCGTGCCAGCCAGCCCCGCAGATAGTCGAGGGTGTACCGGCGCAGGGCCGGTGTCCGTGGGCGGCCCTGGAGGAGGAAGTAGGCGGACCGCAGATCCGACGGGCCGCCGGAGTCCGGGGACCGGCGTCCCGGGGTCCGGCGTGACGGGAGGTGGCACGGGGTCTCCTGCGGGACGGGGTAGGAGGCGCGTGGTCGCGCCGGTCCGGCGGGTGGCGCGCCGGGTTCCCTCGGCAGTGAGTCGATCCAGCGGCGTATGACCGTCAGGTCTTCCGGGGAGAACACGCGGAACATCGGCCCGCGCTGGAGCACCAGCCCGTTGACCAGGCGGCTCTCCCGCGACCGGCCCGGCCGCACCAGCGTGCTCGCCGCCAGGACCTCCAGGAATCCGGCCGGGTCGGCGCGGCATTCCTCCAGCCACGCGGACACCGGACGTCCGGCGAGCAGGAACCGGTCGTGATAGACAGCTCCCTCCCTGGCCCGCGCCCGGAGCAGTTCGGCCATCCCGTACGCCGGATCGCGCGCGCACCGCAGGTCGCCGTGCAGGTCGCCGCTCCACCGTCGCAGGGCCTGCCAAGCCCAGACGAAGCCCGTGACGGCACGGCGGTTGTCGTCACCGCGGGGAGACAGACAGGCGCGCACGGTGTTCCAGCGGTGCTCGGAGCGGACCGGGTCCCGGCCGGGACCCGGTCCGCTCCGGCCGCCGGGCGGCAGCAGCGGGGCGGCCGCCACCAGCGGGGGAACCGCGCCGACCGCGGTCAGGCACAGGTCCGCTCCGAGGATCTCGGGCCGGAACTCGTCCGGCAGACGGCTCATGGCGAGCAGCAGCGCGGGGAGATAGAAGTCGCGGTCGGCGATCCTGCCGTCCAGTGCGAGGCGTGCGGCGGGCTCCGCGTACTGGGCGAGGCCGGCCGCACGCAGCGAGGCCACGTAGGTGTCACCCCGGGACGCGCGGGCGCCGCCGACTCCCACGTCCGACGCGTACAGCGCGAGGAGCCGCAGGGCCGCCGTCCCGTCCGCGTTTCCCGCTGCGCTCATCCATTGCAGCCAGGCACCGTCGTGGGCGGCGAACGGGGCGCAGGCCAGCGCGGCCCGCGCGGCCAGGACACCGGCCGTCTCGCCGCTCCCGTCGCACAGGACGCGGTACCGGTCGCGCTCCTCCTCCGCCCAGGTGCCGACGAGGCCCCGCAGGCCGTCCAGGCCGGCGCCGCCGCTGTCCGGCGGGCCGCTGCCGCCGTCCCATCCGGCGGCACCGTCCAGTTCGGCGCGCGTCCGCGCCACCCAGTCGGCTCCCGGGGGCACTCCCTCCGGGTCGGCGGCCCGTCGGTAGAGCGTCCGGCAGGCCGTCCCGTCCGCTGTCGCTGTCTCCGCCGTGGATACGGGCATCCTGTCGTCCTCCTCGCTGTGGTACTGACCGGTCCCGGCTGTGGGCCCGCCGAGTGCCGGCGTCATCAGAACATCGGGTAGATCGAGTTGTCGTTCCCGCGCCGGGCCTTGCGCCGGCGCCATCGCGCTATCACCTTCCGGATGAACCGCACGGGGTGCTCCTTTTCAGGTAAGGGAGAGCTCTTCCGCCAGCAGACGGGCGAAGATGTCGCTGCCCAGGTCGGTGAAGTGGCCGCGGTCGACGAAGAGCCAGTCCTCGGGGGCTGCCGCCCGCGCGATGAGCGGGGCGATCTCCAGGAACCGCACATCCTGTTTCTCGCAGGTCTCACGAAGGGCCTGGGCGTACCGGCGCCCGGCGTCCTGTGTGCCGATCTCGCCGAACATCTCGTCCAGCGGGACACCGAGGTGGGACAGCTTGTCGAGTTCGGTGAACAGGACGGCTTCCTGCCGGGCGGGCTGCCTGCGGATCCAGGGGGCCAGCGGAGTGAGTACGAACGACACGCGCGCACCGGTGGCCGCGGCGAGCCGGCGCCATCCGTCCAGATGCCGTGCGGTGAGACCGGTGGCACGGCTGATCAGCTCGTCGAGATCATGGACGGGATCACTCCGGGACGGCAGGCCGGACGGGCCCGGGGCGGGCCCGGTCCGGCCCCACAGCCGGCGGCCGGGCCTGCGGTGCCGGGCCCGCAGCTGCTCCATGAGCTCGTAGTACTCGTTGCAGTAGAAGAACGCTCCGTGGTCACCCTGGAGTTCGGCCGGCAGCCGGGCGAGGAGCAGGTTGTTCACCCCGGAGAGGATGACGATCTCCTCGACGCCGGGCAGCAGATGCCGGTAGAGCAGCATCATGATCAGTTCCTGGGCGGAGTTGTAGCTCCGGCCGCTGAAGTTGAGCCAGGGAACCGACGACGCGTAGCGGGACCACAGGAGGGACGGGATGGTCGTGGCGTCGCTGGTGGCGCCGATACCGAGGGCCACGGAGCTGCCGACGAACAGATTCACCGGTCCCTGCTCCGCCGCCCCGTCGAGCGCGGCCCGGCGACCGCCGGGCCCGTGGGTGTAACGGAACCCGAACCGGTCGGTGTTCAGGACGTCCGAGCGGTAGTCCGCGTGGTTGAAGTACATCTGGTACGGCAGGTAGCGCGTGTGGCCGCGGTTGTCGAAGTCGTCGTACTGCCTCATCTGGGGTGTCAGGGCGTAGCGCTGGAGTTTCACTGCGCACCGGCCTCCGTCAGGGCGCCGGTGTAGGCGTCTATCAGGTCGTCGACCGTCCGCAGGGGGGAGTCCCCAGCGAGTCCTCCCCTGAAGGGGTCCACGCCGAGCTGGTCCTCCAGATCGATGACCACCCGCGCGAGGACCAGGGAGGTGACGCCCAGCCCGTCCAGGGTGCTCGCTCCGGAAACCTGTGGGGCGTGCTGCCCGTCCTCCTCCAGGATCTCGGCGATGGTCCTGAGGGCGGTGGCCTCTACTTCGCTTCTGCTGCTCACGGGTATCTCCGTTCTCTGCGGGGGTCAGGCCGGGACGGTGTACGGCACGCCGTCCCGGCCGCGGGTGGCGATCAGACGGACGGTTCCGACGTTGAGCTGTGTGATGCGGTGTGCGGTGATCCACTCCTCGCAGGTGCGTCTGACGCGGTCCTGGGCGCCGGGGTCCAGCTCGGTCTCCAGCCTCCGCAGGCCGCTGCCGTGCACGATCGGCCACCATGCCCCGGGGGAGGGCAGCGGCATGGGCGTGTCACGGGTACTCACATGAACGCCTGTCAGCCGTGCCTCGGCGGCCAGTGCGCGCAGGACGTCCGGGTCCTCCGTGCGCACCCACGGCAGGTAGGTGCCCATCCCCGGCTGTTCCGCCCGGCATGCGGCGAAGAAGACGGGCAGGACCGGTTCGAAGAGTCTGCGGCCGATCGTGGTGACCGCGAGCGTTCCGCCGGGGCGCACATAGGACCAGAACGACGCGAGGGAGCGGGCCATGTCCTTGGCGAAGTAGAGACCGAGGGAACAGTTCACGACGTCGAAGGACGCGTCGCCGGGCGGCAGCTCGTCGATGTCGCCATGGCGCACCGTGACCTGGTCCAGTCCCCGTTCCCGGGCGCGGTCCCGGGTGATGGCGCGCATCTCGGGCAGGATGTCTACGGCCTCGACATAACCGTGCGCCCCGACCCGTTCCGCGCTGCGGATCGTCATCGGCCCCGGCCCGCAGCACAGGTCCAGCACCCGCTGGCCGGGCCGCGGCCCGATCAGGTCGGCGGTGTCGTCGGAGACGAAACCCCAGAACTCCTCGGCGGCGGTCGCGTAGTCGAGGGAGGCGTCGCTGTAGGTGGCCTTGGTGTCGAAACTGTCCAGGTCCTTGCTCATCGGGCCTCCCGGCGTGTGGATCGGGCTGATAGGTGCGGGCGCTGTGTCCGTGTCCGGGAGCACGCGCCCGGGAGCTACGCGGCGCCGGCGGACCCCGATGCCCGCGGCGGCCCGGGCCCGGGAGAGCGGGTGCGGTCACAGTCCTGCGGCGTAGACGGCGCTGCGCGGTGTTTCCGCGACGCGCTTCCACGCGGTGAATCCGGCCTGTCCGGCCACGGCCCGCAGGGCTGCCTCGCCGGCGTGGTTGCCGAGGGCGGCGGGTCCGTTCTGTGCCGCCGCGGCAGGCAGGCACAGAGCGGCCGACAGGGCCATGAAGAGCATTCCGGTGGGGTGGGTGTTGGTGGTGGGGTCGGGTTCCGCGTTGGGTTCCACGAGCAGCAGAACGGCGTCCGGCTTGAGGATGCGGCGCGCACCGCGCAGCGCGGCCACGGGGTCACCCATGTCGTGGAGGCAGTTGAAGAAGGTCACGAGGTCGGCCCGGGGCCGTTCGGCGTCCAGGTCGGCCGCGGAGAGGGTATGGAAATGGGTGCGGTCGTCCAGTTCCTGCTCCTCGGCGATGACACGCGCCCGTTCGACGGACTCACGGTGGGGGTCGTAGCCGTGGAAGACGGACCGGGGGTAGGCGCGGGACATGAGAAGGGTGGAGTAGCCCACCCCGCAGCCGATGTCGGCGACGCAGGCACCCGCGGTGAGTCGCTCCGGGAGGCCCTCCACCGCCGGAATCCAGTGCTGGACGATGTTGGCGCGGTAGGCGGGCCTGAAGAAACGGGCGACGGCCCGGAACATCTGCGGCGGGTACTCGCCCCAGTCCACACCACCCCCGGTGCGGAAGCACTCGGCGAGCCGGTCCTCGACACCGTAGAGGCTCTGCAGGGCGGCGAAGATACCGACGGCGGCCGTGGGGGCACCGGAGTCCGCCAGCACCTCCGCGTGGGCCGGGGGCAGCTCGTAGCGCAGCGGCCCGGAACCGTCCGCCACGGTGCGGACATAGCCTGACCCTGCCTGGGTGTGCAGCCACTCGCGGATGTAGAGCTCCTGCGTGCGGGACCGCGCGGCAAGCTCCGCGGGGGTGAGCGGTCCGGCGCCCGCCATGGCGCGGTACAGCCCGAGCCGGTCGCCCAGGGAGACAGCCAGTCCGGTGGCCGCGGTGGCCGCGTCCGCGAACACCGTGTCCATGAACGCTGCCGCGTCCCCGTCGCGAGTCGGCGCCGGTTCCCGGCGGGTCGTGTCCGGCCGGTCCCCGGGGGCAACGGTCGCGACGGGATCACGCGGCGGCGCGGCGGTTGCGGCCGACGCGGCCCCGGGTGCCACGGAACGAGGCTCGGCGAGTTCGGCCAGCGCCTCGGTGAACACGTCCACATCACTGTCGGTGTTGTAGGCGTAGAACGAGGCCCGCGTGGTGGCGGGCAGACCGAACCGGACACAGGCCGGGCGGGCGCACAGATGACCGACCCGGATCGCGATGCCCCGCCGGTCGAGGTGCTCACCGACGGCGTCGGGATCGAGGTCCCGGACGGCGAACGAGACGGCGGGCCCGCGGTCCGCCGCGTCGGCCGGGCCGACGATCCGCACGCCCCTCACCCCGCTCAGCTGGTCCAAGGCCCGTGCGGTGAGCCGCTCGTGGTGGGACGCCAGCCGGGCGCGACCCAGCCCGTCGAGGTAGGAACAGGCCGCGGCCAGGCCGATGGTCTGGGCGATCACCGGTGTGCCTGCCTCGAAGCGGTGCGGGGGTTCGGCGTACTCGGCGCCGGTCATCGACACCGACTCGTTCATGTCCCCGCCGGTGAGGAACGGTGGCAGCTCACCGAGCAGACCGGACCGGCCCCACAGCACGCCGATACCGGTCGGCCCGCACATCTTGTGCCCGGAGAACGCGAGAAAGTCCACGCCGAGACCGCTGACGTCCACCGGCATGTGCGGGACCGACTGGCAGGCATCGAGCACGGTGAGCGCACCGACCTCCCGGGCCCGCCGGACCAGCGCCGGGACGGGGTTGATGGTGCCGTACACGTTGGACTGGTGGGTGAAGGCCAGCACCCGGGTACTGCTGTCGACCGTCTTCTCCAGCCCGTCCAGGTCGAGCCGCCCCTCGGCGGTGATGCTCAGCCACCTCAGCTCGGCTCCCGTATGGCGGCACAGCTGCTGCCATGGCATCAGGTTCGAGTGATGTTCCATCTCGGTGATGACCACGCTGTCACCCGGGCCCAGCGCATGGGAGCGCAGCGCGCGGGGGGCGTGCGAGGCGTTCATCAGGGAGTAGGCGACCAGGTTCAGCGCCTCGGAGGCGTTCTTCGTCACCACGATGTCCTCGGCCCGCCCGCCGACGAAGGCGGCGATCCGGATCCGGGCCGATTCCAGGAGAGCGGTGGCCTCCCGGGCGAGTTCGTGGTGGCTGCGGTGGACGTTGGCGTTGTGCAGCCGGTAGTAGTCCGTCTCCGCGTCGAGGACGCTCTGCGGCTTCTGGGAGGTGGCCGCGCTGTCCAGGTAGACCAGGGGCATACCCCCGTTGACGGTCCGCCGGAGGATGGGGAAGTCGCCGCGCACGGCCGCCGCGTCCAGGACACCTTCCACAGATGCCGCGAGCGGGGCGACCGAGACGGCCCGGTGCGCGGCGCAGCTGCACGACGGATCCGCACTGTTCATGTTCATGGCGCCTTTCAGAACGAACTCTTCCCACCTGTCGCGCGCCCCGGTGACGGGATGCGCCCGGGCCGGGCCCTCGCACCACCGTCGACCCGCACCGGCAGCGTCACAAGTCCACGGATGTCCGGTTCTGTTCAGCTTCTGCAGACGTTAAGAAACCGGGATGCCTGCTGCCCCGAGGACGCCCGCCCCGCGACCGCATGGGGCGGGGCTGTTCGTCTCCCACCCGGCGGACCTGCGGACGGTCACTGCCGCCCGCACGGAACAAGCAGAGGACGGGGCCGCGCCCGGTCCGGCGGGCCGTTCGCATCCCGCGCACGCATGCGCTCCGCTCACCCATATGACCTCGCGTGGCATCCCTTGCCGCCGCCCCGGACGGCCTGCTTTCATTCGGCGCAGGACAGTGCCCCGCGCTTACGCGGACCAGGCACGTCACGGCGTGGACAGACAGCAAGTTCCGTCGGAATCGGGAGACTTGATGGCCACAGGGCGTTCTCCCAACGCGGCACTGCGGTCGCTTCTCACCGAAAGCGGCTGGAGCGGCGCCGACCTCGCACGCGCGGTGAACACGGTGGGCCGGGAGACAGGGCTGGATCTGCGCTACGACAGGCCCTCGGTCGCGCAGTGGCTCGCCGGAGGCGTGCCGCGTGGTACCGGACCGCAACTGGTGGCGGAGGCACTGAGCCGGAGACTGGGCCGGCCCCTGACCGCGGCCCAAGCCGGCTTCACGGGAGCCGGCACCCCCGACCCCGAGGAACGACCCCGCACCGCGGACACGCTGCGGACACTGGCAGGCCAGGGCGACCGCCGGACACTCGTCTACTCCGTCAGCAGCCTGACGGGCATCCCCCGAGCGGCAGGATCGGGCAGGTACCAGGGCCCGAAGGCTCCGCCCCGGGGCAGCCTCCCCATGCCCTCCGCGCACCTGCGGGGACTCCGGGACCTGACAGTCCTGTTCACCCGCACCAGCCACGTCCTGGGAGCACAGACGGTCCGCGCGCCACTGACCGCATTCCTCGCCACGACGCTCTGCCCCTCCTTCCGCATGCGGACCCGGCCCGCCCTCTACCAGGAGCTCCTCGCATCCGCGGCGTCACTCACCAGCCTGTGCGGCACGGTCCACGTCGACGACGAACTCCACGGAACAGCCATGGAGTTCTACCGTCTGAGTGCGGCCTTCGCGGACGAGGCCGGCGACCGGCACAGCCTCGCCTCCGTGCTGCGCACCCTGAGCATGCAGGCGGGCCGTCTCGGCCACCACACCGCCGCCCTGGACCTGGCCCTCGCCGCGGTGGAACAGGGCCACGGCACCTCAGCCGACACCCCCCTTCTCCACGGACAGCTCGCGGCCGCGTTCGCCGCCCTCCACGACAGCGTCGCGGCCCGCACAAGCCTGCGGACAGCCCAGGAACTTGCCTCAGCGGCAGCCGGGACCACCGCACCCCACGCACATACCCGCGTTCTCCTCGCCCAGCTCGCCTTCCACCGCGCCACCGTCGCCTGGCACCTGGACGACCGGACACGTGCGATCGCAGCCCTGGGCGAATGCGCCCGGCTCTGCCCGCCCGAGATGACCGCACCGCGCGCCAACGCCCTCGCCCGGGCAGCCGAACTACAGGCCCAGGAAGGCCACCTGGACCGTGCGTGCGACACCTGGTCGCGCTTCCTCAAACAGAGCACCCTCACCCGGTCACGGAGCATCGACAGAGCCGTCACCACCATGCGCACCACACTGGCCCCCCACCGCGACAGGACCTCCGTCCAGTCGCTCCTGCGGCAGGCCACCCTGCGCACAACAGGACAGCCGCCGGGCTGTGCGAGCTGAGCCAGGCTCCGAAAGGGGGCTGGAGCTTCATCTGCCAGGAGCGGCGGCGACCTCTCCGCCGCTCCTGGCAGAACCACTCCCTGAACGGACCTCGCAAGCCGGGTCCGAGCACCGCGTCCTTGCTCTCCCGCTCTGGATGTTCCCGCTGTCCTGCTCCGGCAGCCCCCCCGTTGTCCTTTTCGCGGTCCTGCAATGGGGCCGCCGGCCTCCGGGCCCGGTATGACTGTGTCCCTAAGAATGTGAGGCGGTCCGGGCTATCCGCCGGCCACGCGCTCCGCACCGCTCAGCCGGGACACCAGCTCCCGTTTGAGCACCTTGCCGCTGGGGCCGAGCGGGAAGGCGTCCACGAACTCCACCAGCCGCGGATACTTGTAGGGGGCCATCCGCTCCCTGCTCCAGGCCACGATCCTGGCGCCGAGTGCCGGGCACGGCGTCGCGCCGGGATGTGTCATCACCACCGCGCACACCTCCTCGCCGTGGACGGCGTGCGGCAGTCCGATGACGGCCACCTGGGCGATCGCCGGATGGCGGGCCAGGACGTCCTCCACCTCGCGGGGGTAGACGTTGTACCCGGCGCGCAGCACCATGTCCTTCTTGCGGTCGACGACGGACAGATAGCCCTCGTCGTCCTTGACGCCGAGATCGCCCGAGCGGAACCAGCCGTCCACGATCGCTTCGGCGGTGGCCTCCGGCCGGTTCAGGTACCCGGCCATCACATTGTGTCCCCGGATGACGATCTCGCCCAGCTCACCGGTGGACAGCAGCTCCACCCGGTCCTCCACGTCCGCCCGGGCGATCTCGACCTCGACGCCCCAGATCGGCCGGCCTACCGTGCCCGGCTTCAGCGGCCACGCCTTCTGGTTGTACGCCACCACCGGGGATGTCTCTGTCAGCCCGTACCCTTCGAGGACCGGGCAGCCGAAGGTCTCCCGGAACGCGTCCAGGAGTGCCACCGGCAGCGCGGAGCCCCCGGAGAACGCCCGGTCGAGCGCGGGCCGTCGTGGATCGGCCCGGGCCGCGTCGAGGAGTGCCACGTACATCGTCGGGACCCCCATGAACAGGGTGCAGTTCTCCCGGACCATGAGATCCAGCGCCCGCGGTCCGTCGAACCTGGGCATCAGTACCAGGGTCGCGCCCGCCCGGAAGCAGGTGTTCATTCCGCAGATCTGGCCGAAGGTGTGGAACAGCGGCAGACAGCCGAGCAGTATGTCGTCCGCCGTGAAGTCGAATGGCGACAGCATGGTGGTGTCGACGTTCATCACCACATTGAGATGGGTGAGCAACGCGCCCTTGGGCCGGCCGGTGGTGCCGGAGGTGTAGAGGATCACCGCGATATCACCGGGATCACGTGGCACTTGACGCTCGATCGGTGTGCTCCGCGCCGCGAGCGCGTCCAGCCGCGGCGCACGGGTGTCCCTCTCCTCCATGACGGTGAGCACGGGTGTGCCGACGGCGTCCGCCGCCTTGCCGCCCTCGGCCAGCAGCGGGGCGGCGCAGATCAGCGCCGCGGCCCCCGAGTCCTTGAGGACATACGCGATCTCGTCCGCCCGGAGCAGGGCGTGGACGGGGACCGCGACCGCACCGAGCGCGAGCACACCGAAGTAGGCCAGTGGGAAGTGCGGTGTACTGGGCAGCAGCAGCGCCACCTTGTCGCCGGGGCCGATGCCCCGCTCGCGCAGCGCCGCCGCGTATCTGCGTGCCCCGTCCCACAGTTCACGGTAGGTGACCTTCCGGGAGTCGAACACGACCGCCGGGTGCTCCGGTCGCCGCAGCGCGGACTCGGCGAGTATGGCCGCCACGGAGAGGGTCATACGGGTCTCACACGCTCGCTTCCGCGGCCAGCCGTGCCTTGTCCGGTTTCCCGGCACCGGTGAGGGGCAGGGCGGTACGGATGCCGATCTTCGCCGGGACGTGCTTCGGTGAGATGACCGCCCCGACATGGTCCGCCAACTCGGCGGCGGTGACCGCTCCCGGCTCGCGCAGCACCACGGCGGCGTGCATGTGCTCGATCCGGTCCTTGTCCCGCACGCAGAAGACGCCGGCCTGCACGACATCGGGATGGGCCAGGAAGGCGTTCTCGACCGTCACCGGATGGATCTTGATGCCATTGGTCTTGATCACCTCACCGATCCGTCCGCGGAGGTGCAGATAACCGTCACCGTCGACGAAGCCGAGGTCACCGGTGTGCACCCAGCCGTCCCGTACGGTCCGGGCGGTGAGTTCGGGCTCCCCCACGTACTCGCTCATCGTGAACGCTGACCGCACGCAGACCTCACCGGTCTCACCGGTCGGCAGAACGCGGGAGTCGTCCCGGTCGCGTATCCGGACCCAGCCGGGCATCGGCCGGCCGACCGTGGTCCGCAGCCGGGCATCGAGATGCTCGGCCGGTGACAGCATGCTGACGAAACCGGCCTCGCTGGTGGCGTACACCTGGATGAGCACGTCACCGAAGAGCTTGACCGCCTCGGCCAGCCGCTCCGGGGACGCGGGGGAACCCACATAGGTGACCATCTGGAGGCTGGACAGGTCGGCCGAGCCCGCCTCCGAGTGGTCCATGAGCATGTACAACTGGGGCGGTGAGAGCAGCATCCGGGTGATGCCGTGCCGCTCCACGGAGCGCAGTACGTCACCCGGCTCGAACCCGTCCCGCAGGACCACCGAGCCACCGGACGCGAGCGAGTCGTCGGTCGTGGCGCCGCTGGAGTGGCTCAGCGGGAGGGTGGCCAGATAGACCGAGCGCCAGCCCATCTGGAGTCCGGCGGAGATGAAGCCGTTGCGGGTCCGGAAGTCGACGGCGATGCCCTTCGGCTCACCGGTCGTCCCGCTGGTGTAGGTCACCACCGCGGTCCGGTCGAGCCCGATCTCGATGGCGGCCGGATCGAACGCGTCCGGGTTCCCGGCCGTCAGGTCCAGGACATCGGGGCCGAGATCGCCGAGACCGACGAGGACGAGGGGAGTTCGCGACCGCTCGCTCAGCTCACGAGCGGCCGTGACGTTCTCCGCGTCGACTGCCAGGTGTGTCGCACCGGTCTCCTGGAGGATCTTGAGCTTGGCGTCGGCGGCCAAGTGGTCCGCCGGATCGACCGCGTTGGTGGTGTGCAGATGGACGACCGTGGCCCCGATCAGATTGGCCGCGTACCGCAGCACCAGGGTCGGGGCGGTGTTCGTGACGGTGAGGACCGCTACCACGGCGTCGGTGGCCTTCCCGTCCCCGCCGGTGTGCCGGTGCAGGGCCTGCGCGGCGGACCGGACCATGGCGGTCAGCTCCGCCGCGGTCAGGGTCCGGTCCTGCCATGACAGGACCACCTTTTCCGGCTCCGCGGAGATTACCTCAAGGATCTGGCTGACATACGTTTCGTTCGACGGCATACGGAACTCCAGTGGTGCCGTGTCGAGGAATTTCCGGGGAGCCTACAACACGAAAGGCGGATGTGCCAGGAGTGTGAATTGCAGAAACGGTTGCGTGAGGAGTTCGGAATTGTCGCAGGCCGCGCCATCGAAGTGATATGCCGCTCTGGGACAATCCCACCTACCAGTCCGAGCCCGCATCGACGCAGTTCACAGAGAAATGAGTTGACGTCATGGACCATTACCTGGAGCTCTTCTCGCGGCATATGCAGGAAGGTGGGTCCGCGGAGGGGAAACGGGAGTTCCTTGAGATCGGACGGCTCGCCGGACAGTTTCCGGCGGCGCGGAGCCGGCGCGACGGGATCGACGCCGAGATCAGTGTGTGGTGCAGCAACGACTACCTGGGAATGGGCCAGCACCCGCTCGTCCTGGCGGCTACCCGGGAAGCCCTCGACGAGTACGGCGCGGGCGCGGGCGGCTCCCGGAACATCGGGGGGACCAACCACTACCATGTGCTGCTGGAGAAGGAACTGGCGGATCTGCACGGCAAGGCGGACGCACTCCTCTTCACCTCCGGGTACACCGCCAATGACGGATCCCTCTCGGTGCTCGCCGGCCGGCTGGGGAACTGCGTCGTCTTCTCCGACGAGATGAACCACGCCTCGATCATCGACGGACTCCGGCACAGCGGCGCGGAGAAGCGTATCTTCCGCCACAATGACACGGTGCATCTGGAGGAGTTGATATCGGCCACCGATCCCGACCGTCCGAAGATGATCGTCACGGAGTCGGTCTACTCGATGGCCGGTGATGTCGCCCCGCTCGCCGAGATCTCCAGGATCGCCCGGAAGCACGGCGCGATGACCTTCCTCGACGAGGTGCACGCTGTCGGAATGTACGGACCCGAGGGAGCCGGTATCGCCGCGGGCCTGGGAATTGCGGACGAGTTCACCGTGATCATGGGAACCCTGGCCAAGGGATTCGGCACCACCGGCGGCTACGTAGCGGGTCCCGCCGAACTGATCGACGCCGTACGCGGCTTCTCCCGCTCCTTCATCTTCACCACGGCCCTGCCCCCGGCGGTCGTCGCGGGCGCGCTCGCCGCCGTCCGGCACCTGCGCGCCTCGGACGCGGAACGTCACCGGCTCCGGGAGAACGCGCGACTGACGCACCGACTGCTCAGGGAACACGGGATTCCCTTCGTCTCCGACGAATCCCATATCGTCTCGGTCTTCGTCGGGGACGACGAACTCGCCAAACGGATCTCCGGCCTGCTCCTGGAACGCCACGGCGTCTATGTGCAGGCGATCAACGCGCCGAGCGTACGCCCCGGCCAGGAGATCCTCAGGAGCGCTCCCGGCGCCGTGCACGAGCCGTCCGAGATAAGGAAGTTCGTCGCGGCACTGGACGAGATCTGGCAGGAACTGGGGCTGACACGCGCCCCGGACCCGCGACGTCCCGCCACGACGGACGGCTGACCCGCACCTCCCGATACCGGGGCACGCGCAACGCGCCGTCGGGCCCGGTCGGTACGGGCACCCGCCAACGGCGGCGTCCGCACGGCCGCGCTCGTGTGACGGGGTGATGGCAACGACCCCGCGAACACCCCCTGTCCGTGAGATGAACGCGGCTCCTCCGCTTCTCCGCGACCCGTCGGGTGCCCCGCTCGCTTCCGTGTCGCGGCCTGCGCTATCAGGCCGCTATGCGGCTTCGGCAAGATCAGCGTCGCAGGTCCGGTGACGGCACGCGCCGGGCATGACGAGAAGCGCCCCAGCCGGTGCGCGGCCCACGGAAGCGGGCGTCCGCGAGGTCCGGTGACTGATGGTCCTGCTCGGCGTGAAGGAGTCCGGAGACACGATGGCGCACCCAACCGGTACGGGATCACCGCTGCTGTGGACACTGGCCGGCGGCGGCAGGGAATCGCTGGCGGCCGGAGCGCGCGAGCTGCGCGCGTACCTGGCCGGCCATGACGACTGGAGCCCGCGGGACATCGCGTTCACCCTCGCCCACCGCGCCGCTGAGGGAAGCAGGCGGGCCGCGCTGGTGGCGCAGGACCGTGACGGATTCCTGGAGCGGCTGGACGCGCTCGCCCACGGCAGGAGCATGCCCGGTCTCGTGGAGGGGACCGGGGGCCCCCACCGGCGGGTCGCCTTCGTGTTCTCCGGACAGGGCGCCCAGTGGCCCCGGATGGCGGTGGACCTGCTCGACACGTCCACGGTGTTCCGCGACCGGATGGACGCGTGCGCCCAGGCCCTGGAACCCTTCATCGACTGGTCGCTGACGGACGCGCTGCGCGACCCGGACGCGCCGGACGCACCCGCGGCGGACCGGGCCGACGTGGTGCAGCCCGTGCTGTTCGCCGTGACGGTGTCACTGGCCGCGCTGTGGCGCTCCCACGGCGTGGAACCGGACGCGGTACTCGGGCACAGCGTCGGTGAGATCACCGCCGCCGAGGTCTCCGGCGCGCTCTCCCTGGACGACGCCGCCCGGGTCGTGGCCCTGTGGAGCCAGGCCCAGGCGACCCTGGCCGGACAGGGGGACATGGTCTCCGTCATGGCCCCGGTCGACGAGGTGGCGCCACGACTGGAACGCTGGGACGGCCGCCTCGTCGTCGCCGCGCTCAACGGCCCGCGGTCCGTGATCGTCTCCGGCGACCGCGACGCCGCGGCCGAACTGCTCGCCGAACTCGCGTCGGACGCCGTGCACGCGCGCAGGATCGCGGTGGGCCTGGCCGCCCATTCCCCCCAGATCGACACGATCGTCCCCCGGATGCGCGCCGACCTCGCGCCGATCCGGCCCCGCACACCGAACCTGCCCTACTACTCCGCGCTGACCGGCGGACGACTGGACGTCCCGGTGCTGGACGCCGACTACTGGTGCCGCAATCTGCGCGGCACCGTCAGATTCCAGCAGGCGGCCGAGGAGCTGCTGCGGGACGGCCATGACGTACTGCTGGAGGTCAGCCCGCACACCGTGATGACCGCTGCCCTCACGGACACCGCGCGGGAGCACGGATCGCGCGCCGCCGTCCTCGGGACGCTGCGCCGGGACCAGGGCGGCCCGGGCCGGTTCCTGACCTCGCTCGGTGAACTGTATGTGCGCGGTGTGACACCGGACCGGGAGGCGCTGTTCGCCGGACAGCGCGCCCAGCTGCGGGAACTGCCGCTCGCGGCCCTGGCGGAGCCCGGCCCGGCGGACATGACCCCGTCGGGTGACGGCGACGGGCAGCGGGACGACGGCGTCGCGTTCCATGCGGAGCTGGTCTCGATGGACGCGTCGGAGCAGCGCGCCGCGCTGGCAAGGCTGGTGGCGGGAGAGATCGCCGCGCTGACCGGGCGGTCCGATCCGGTGCCCGGCGATGTGGCCTTCCTCGACCTGGGATTCGACTCCGTCACCGCGGTGGAACTGCGCAACCGCCTCAGCGCGGCGACGACGCTGCGCATCCCGGCGACGGCCGTCTTCGACTGCCCGACCCCGGATGCCCTGGCCGAATACCTGCGCGCCGAACTCGTCGGTGACCGGCCCGACCGCGACACGGACACGGTCGTGCCGGCGCGGGCCCGGGACGACGACCCCGTGGTGATCGTCAGCATGGGATGCCGCTACCCGGGCGGCGTCAGCAGTCCGGACGAACTCTGGGAACTGGTGTCGGCCGGTGCCGACGCCGTCTCGCCGCTGCCCGACGACCGTGGCTGGGACACCGCCGGACGCTACGACCCCGCACCGGGCACGCCGGGCCGGTACTACCAGCGCGAGGCGGGATCACTCGCCGACGCCACCGAGTTCGACGCGGAATTCTTCGGTATCTCACCGCGTGAGGCGCTGGCGATGGACCCCCAGCAACGGCTGCTGCTGGAGACGGCCTGGGAAGTGCTGGAGCGGGCCGGGATCGACCCGGCCACCCTGCGACGGACCCGGACCGGTGTCTTCGTCGGGGCGATGACGATGGACTACGGACCCCGTCTCGAACAGGGCGCCGACGCCGGCGGCCATCTGCTGACCGGCAACACCGGAAGCGTCGCGTCGGGCCGGCTGGCCTACACCCTCGGTCTGGAGGGAGCGGCTGTCACCGTGGACACGGCGTGCTCGTCGTCGCTGGTGGCACTGCACCTGGCGGTGCGGGCCCTGCGTTCGGGCGAGTGCACGCTGGCGCTCGCCGGTGGTGCGACGGTGATGTCCACGGTCGGCATGCTCGTGGAGTTCAGCCGCCAGGGCGGTCTCGCCCCGGACGGCCGCTGCAAGGCCTTCGCGGCGGCCGCCGACGGCTTCGGTCTGGCCGAAGGCGTGGGGATGCTGCTGGTGGAGCGGCTGTCGGACGCGCGGCGTCTCGGCCATCCGGTGCTGGCGGTGGTGCGGGGCTCCGCCACGAACCAGGACGGCGCGAGCAACGGCCTGACGGCGCCGAACGGTCCGTCGCAGCAGCGGGTGATCCGTGCGGCGCTGGCGGACGCCGGGCTGGCGGCGTCCGAGGTCGACATGGTGGAGGCGCACGGCACGGGGACCCGGCTGGGTGACCCGATCGAGGCCCAGGCGCTGCTCGCGACATACGGACAGGGGCGCCCCGCCGAACGCCCGGTGTGGATCGGCTCGTTGAAGTCCAACATCGGACACGCCCAAGCGGCGGCCGGTGTGGGCGGAGTGATCAAGTCGGTGCTGGCGCTGCGGCACGGGGTGATGCCGAAGACCCTGCACGTGGACGGTCCCACACCGGAGGTCGACTGGTCGGCGGGGGCGGCCGAGCTGTTGACGGAGGCCCGTGCGTGGGAGGACACCGGCCGTCCGCGCCGGGCCGGTGTGTCCTCCTTCGGCATCAGCGGCACCAACGCCCACGTGATCGTGGAGTCCGCGCCGGTCGGGACCCCGGCCGTGCCGGTGGCGGATGCCCAGCGGCCCGGTGCGGTGGTGTGGCCGTTGTCGGGGCGGGACGGTGCGGCGTTGCGCGGGCAGGCGGCGGCGTTGCACGCGCGGGTACTGGCGGAGCCCGGGTTGGACGTGGCGGATGTCGGTCACTCGCTGGCGGTGGGGCGTTCGCGCTTCGCGGAGCGGGCGGTGGTGGTCGGGTCGGACCGTGACGAGCTGCTGGCCGGTCTTGCGGCGTTGTCGCGGGGGTTGCCCGCGGCGGGTGTGGTGACCGGTGCTGGTGGGGTGGTGTCGGGTCGTTCGGTGTTGGTGTTCCCGGGTCAGGGTTCGCAGTGGGTGGGGATGGCTGCGGGGTTGTTGGACGGGTCGGTGGTGTTCGCGGGGCGGATGGCTGAGTGCGAGCGGGCGTTGGCGCCGTATGTGGACTGGTCGTTGTCGGAGGTGTTGCGCGGGTCGGGGGTGCTGGCCCGGGTGGATGTGGTGCAGCCGGTGTTGTGGGCGGTGATGGTGTCGCTTGCGGAGGTGTGGCGTTCGTTCGGTGTGGTGCCGGATGCGGTGGTGGGGCATTCGCAGGGTGAGATCGCGGCGGCTGTGGTGGCGGGTGGTCTGTCGTTGGAGGACGGGGCGCGGGTGGTGGCGTTGCGGAGTCGTGCGGTGGGTGCGCTGGCGGGCCGCGGCGGCATGGCGTCGGTGCCGTTGCCGGTGGATGTGGTGCGGGAGCGGATCGCGTCCTTGGGTGGTGGGTTGTCGGTGGCGGCGGTGAATGGTCCGTCGTCGACGGTGGTGTCGGGTGACGCGGACGCGGTGACGACGCTGGTCGACCAGCTCGTCGAGCGGGGGGTGCGGGCGCGTCGTATCGAGGTGGACTACGCCTCTCACTCGGCGCATGTGGAGGAGATCCGCGAACAGTTGTTGTCCGATCTGGCGGGGATCACCCCGGTGTCGGGTTCGGTGCCGTTCTTCTCGACGGTGACGGGTGGCTGGTTGGACACGGCGTCGTTGGACGTTTCGTACTGGTTCCGGAATCTGCGGGAGACGGTGCGGTTCGGGGAGGCGACGCGTGCGTTGTTGGGGGAGGGTTTTCGGTTCTTCGTGGAGCCGAGTGCGCATCCGGTGCTTGCGGTGGCGGTGGGGGAGTCGGTGGAGGCCGCGGGTGTGGAGGCGGCGGTGCTGGGGACACTGCGGCGCGGGGAAGGCGGCCTCGAACGGCTGCTGCTCGCGCTGGGCGACGCGTATGCGCAGGGCGCGCCGGTCGACTGGGAGCACCTGTACGCGGGGACCGGGGCCCGGCGGGTGGAGCTGCCCACGTACGCCTTCCAACGCCGGCGCTACTGGCTGACTGCCCCCGCCCTCGTCCCGGCTTCCCCCGCCGAGGACCGCTGGGACGATCTGGAACTACAGGACCCCGCCCGGCTCGCCGAGGCGCTGGGGGTCGGCCGTGCCGCGCTGGACGAAGTCCTGCCCGCCCTGGCGACCTGGCGTCGCACGAGAACCCGTGAGCGCCGGGCGGACTCCTGGCGCTATCACGTCGCCTGGTCACCCCTCCCGATCGCTCCGGTGGACGGTCTCGTCGGTCGCTGGCTCGCCCTGCGTCCTGAAGGCGACGCCGCGGCCGCCGTCCTGGACACCCTCGGCGACGCCGGGGCCGATCTGCTCCAGTGTGTCGTTGCCGACCCGGGCACCAGTAGGGAGCAACTGGCCTCGCTGCTCACCAAGGAGGTGGGGGAGCAGCCGATCGCCGGGGTGCTGTCGCTGCTGTCCTGGGAGGAGCGCACCCATCCCGAGCACCCCGACCTCCCCGGCGGTCCGGCGCTGACCCTCGCGCTGGCCCAGGCACTGGAGGACGCCGGGATCGGCGCCCCGCTGTGGACACTGACGACGGGAACGGCGGTTCTGGGCGGTTCGGAACGGCCCGGACACGTCGGCCAGGCCGCGTCCGCCGCCCTGGGCCGGACGCTGGCACTGGAACACCCGCACCGCTGGGGCGGCTCGGTCGATCTGCCCGAGGTGCTGGACGCGCGTGCCGCCCGCCGCTTGTGCGCGGTGCTCGCGGGAGCCGCCGCCGACGAGGATCAGGTGGCGGTGCGGTCCACCGGGGTCCATGGGCGCCGTCTCCGGCCCGCCGCACCGGCCCCGCCGAAGGCCCGTACGGACGACCCGGCCGCCCAGGTGCCGCCCGGCACGGACTGGCACGGCACCGTTCTCGTCACGGGTGGCACCGGTGGTGTCGGTTCGCACACGGCGCGCTGGCTCGCGGGCCAGGGGGCGGAGCGGCTGCTGCTGGTCAGCCGTCGCGGCGCCGGGGCACCCGGAGCGGACGAACTGCGGGAGGAGCTGACCGCGCTGGGCGTCGAGGTGGCCTTCGCGGCCTGTGACGTCGCCGACCGGGCCGCGCTGGCGGAGCTGGTCGCGGACATCCCGGCGCGGTACCCGCTGTCCGCCGTCGTCCACGCGGCGGGCGTACTGGACGACGGCGTGCTCGACGCCCTGGACCCCGGGCGGCTCGCCGCCGTGCTGCGCGCCAAGCTGACCGCCGCGCGCAACCTCCATGAGGTCACCGCGGGACTCGCTCTGTCGGCCTTCGTGGTGTTCTCGTCGGTGATGGGCGTCGTGGGCAGCGCGGGGCAGGGCAACTACGCGGCCGCCAACGCCGCTGTCGACGCGCTCGTCGCCGCCCGCCGGGCCACGGGACTGCCCGGGACGGCCGTGGCCTGGGGCGCCTGGGCCGGGCGCGGAATGCTCGCGGACGGTGTCGCCGAGCGGCTGCGGGACTTCGGCATGCCGGTGATGGAGCCCGAGTCGGCGGTCACCGCGATCGGCCGGGCGCTCGCCGAGGACGACGCGCTGGTCCTGGTGGCCGATGTCGACTGGCGGCGCTTCGCCGCGGGCATGGGACTGCGGTCCGGCGCCCTGCTGGACGGCATACCGGCCCCGGGCACGGCGACGGCCGTCCCCGACCCCGCCGCCGCACGGTCGGCCCCGGACGCCGGCTCCGCCGGTACCCTGCGGCAACAGATCGCCGTACTGCCGCGCCATGAGGACCGGGTCCGGACCCTCACCGAGCTGGTGCGCACCCACGCGGCGGCCGTTCTGCGCCACCCCGATGCCGGGACGGTCCGGCCCGCAGTGGCGTTCTCCGCGCTCGGCTTCGACTCACTGACGGCGGTGGAACTGCGCAACCGGCTCGCCGCCGCCACCGGACTCGCGCTGCCCGCCACCGTCCTGTTCGACCATCCCACGCCGTCGGCGCTGGCCGGCCGGCTGCTCGCCGAACTGGGCCTCCCGGACCCGACGGGCGGGAGCGCGGCATCCGCCGGAGCCGAGGGGAACGGGGTGGGGGAGTCCGGCCGCGACGAGCCGATCGCGATCGTCGGCATGGGCTGCCGCTTCCCCGGCGGGGTCGAGCGGCCCGAGGACTTCTGGCGTCTGCTGTCGGAGGGCACCGACGCCGTCGGCGACTGGCCGTCGAACCGGGGCTGGGACACCGAGGGCCTGTACGACCCGGACCCCGACCGGGCCGGTACCACCTACAGCAGACAGGGCGGCTTCCTGCACGACGCCCCCGGATTCGACGCGGAGTTCTTCGGGATCTCGCCACGCGAGGCACTGGCGATGGACCCGCAGCAACGGCTGCTCCTGGAGACCGCGTGGGAGGCCGTCGAGGGGGCCGGCCAGGACCCGACCGTGCTGAAGGACCGGCAGGTCGGGGTGTACATCGGCACCAACGGCCAGGACTACTCCGCCCTGCTGGAGGGGGCCGAGGGGATATCCGAGGGCCATCTGCTGACCGGGAACACGGCCAGTGTGCTGTCCGGGCGGCTGTCCTACGTCCTCGGCCTCCAGGGGCCCTCGCTCACCGTGGACACCGCGTGCTCGTCGTCGCTGGTGGCCGTGCATCTGGCCGTGCAGGCGCTGCGGCGCGGTGACTGCGAACAGGCGCTCGCGGGCGGGGTGACCGTGATGAGCACACCGAAGCTCTTCGTGGAGTTCAGCCGCCAGCGCGGACTCGCCGCCGACGGCCGGTGCAAGGCGTTCTCGGCGGAGGCGGACGGCACGGGCTGGGGCGAGGGCGCCGGTGTGCTGCTGCTGGAGCGCCACCGCGACGCCCTGCGCCACGGCCACCCCGTCCTCGCGCTGATCAGCGGCACCGCGGTGAACCAGGACGGTGCCAGCAACGGGCTCACCGCCCCCAACGGCCCGTCCCAGCAACAGGTCATCCGCGCCGCGCTGGCCGACGCCGGGTTGCGCGCCGACCAGATCGACGCGGTCGAGGCCCACGGCACCGGTACCAGGCTCGGCGACCCCATCGAGGCGCAGGCGCTCCAGGCCGTCCACGGGCCACAGCGCCCGGCGGACCGTCCGCTGTGGCTCGGCTCCGTGAAGTCGAACATCGGCCACACCCAGGCGGCCGCCGGTGTGGCCGGGGTGATGAAGATGGTGCTGGCCATCCGGCACGGCGAACTGCCGGGCACCCTCCACGCCGGTGCGCCGAACCCGCACGTCGACTGGTCCGGCGGTGAGGTCCGCCTGCTCACCGGGCGCACCCCGTGGCCCGAGACCGGGGGCCCGCGCAGGGCGGGCGTGTCGTCCTTCGGCATCAGCGGGACCAACGCGCACGCGATCATCGAACAGGCACCCGTCACGGCGGTCGTCCCCTCCCCGGACCGGACCGACGGCCCGGCCGTACCCCCCGCGGACCCCACCGACCCGGTCCGCCCCGCCGCGGAGCCCGCCGACGTTCCGCCCGTGCCCCCCTCGAATCCCGCCGCACCCGCCACCACGGCCACCGTCCCCGCCGGCCGTACCGGACCGCCCGTGCCGCTGCTGCTCTCGGCCAGGACGCCGGAGGCGTTGCGGGCACAGGCCGAACGCCTGCGGGCCCGGCTCGACGCCGACCCGGATGTCGAACTGGCGGATGTCGCCTACTCGCTGGCCACGGGACGCGCCCCTCTCGAACACCGCGCCGCAGTCCTGGGACGGGACCCGGCGTCCGTCCGCCGCTCGCTCACCGCCCTCGCGCGGGGCACGGCGGCGGGCCCGCTGCTCACCGGCGGCGCCGGACGCCCCGGCCGGACCGCCTTCCTCTTCCCGGGACAGGGCAGCCAGCGGGCCGGGGCCGGTGCGGAGCTCTACCGCGACGACCCGGTGTTCGCCACAGCCCTGGACGAGGTGCTCACCGGACTGGACCCGCACCTCGACCGTCCGCTGCGCGACATCCTGTTCGCCGCTCCCGGAACTCCCGGGGCGCAACTGCTCGAACGCACCCGCTACACCCAGCCCGCGCTGTTCGCCCTGGAGACGGCGCTGTTCCGGCTCGTCCAGCATTGGGGGGTGCGGCCCGACCTGCTGATGGGGCACTCGATCGGTGAACTCGCCGCCGCCCACGCGGCGGGTGTGCTGGATCTGCCCGACGCCTGTGCGCTGGTGGCGGCCCGCGGCCGGCTGATGGACGCGCTGCCCGGGGGCGGGGCGATGACGGCGGTGGAGGCCACCGAGGAGGAGGCACGGCAGGCGCTGCTGGACGACCGAGCCGGGTCTGCCGCCGCGGGGCGGGGCACGGACCGGGACACGGTGGACATCGCCGCCGTCAACGGTCCCACCTCCGTGGTGCTGTCCGGTGACGGCGACGCGGTGCGGCGTCTGACCGGGGCGTTCCGCTCCCTCGGTCGGCGCACCCGGACCCTGAACGTGAGCCACGCGTTCCACTCCGCCCGGATGGAGGGGATGCTCGACGAGTTCCGGGAGGTGGCCGAGTCGCTGACCTATCATGCGCCCGGGATCGAGATCGTCTCCAATCTGACCGGGCGGACGGCCACGGCCGACGAACTCCGCTCGCCGGACCACTGGGTACGCCATGTCCGGGGCACCGTGCGCTTCCTGGAGGGAGCCCGCCGACTGCGGGCCGAGGGCGCCACGGCGTTCCTCGAACTCGGCCCCGGCGGTGTGCTGTCCGCGATGGCGCACTCCTGCCTCCCGGACCCCGGCGAGTGCGCGACGGTGCCGCTGCTGCGTGACGGCCGCGCCGAGACGGACGCGGTCCGCACGGCACTCGCCTCGTTGCATCTGCGCGGTGTACCGGTGGACTGGTCGGCGGGGTGGACCGGCACCGACGTCCGGCGGGTCGACCTGCCCACGTACGCCTTCCAGCGCCGGCGTTTCTGGCCGGAGGCCGCCCTCGACCCGGTCCCCGCGTCCTGGCGCTCCCGTCGCGCGTCCGCGACCGCCGCCGGCCTCCACCGCTACCACGTCGACTGGCAGCCGCTCACCGCGCCCGTGTCCACCCGGCTCTCCGGTCGCTGGCTGCTGGTCACCCCGGACGGACCCGGGGCCGAGGACACCGCGCTCGCCTGCGAACAGGCCCTCGCCGGACACGGCGCCGACGTGGTGGTCATCCGCGTCGGGGCCGCCACCACACGCGCGGAACTGGCCTCGGTGCTGCCGGAGTTCGGCACCCTCACGGGTGTGCTGTCCCTGCTGGGCCTCGCCGAGGGAACCCATCCGCGTCTGGACACGCTCGACGCCTGCCTCACCGGGACCCTGCTGCTGCTCCAGGCACTGGGCGACAGCGGGATCGACGCGCCCCTGTGGTGCGCCACACGCGGAGCGGTGGCCGCGGACGGCACGGAGACGGCCCGCCCCGAACAGGCCCAGATATGGGGCCTGGGCCGGGTGGCGGCACTGGAGCATCCCCGACGCTGGGGCGGCCTGGTCGACCTGCCGGAACCGCTGGACGAACCGGCACTGGACGGGCTGTGCGCGGTGCTGGCCGGACTGGACGGCGAGGACCAGGTGGCGCTGCGCGCGCCGGGACCGCTGGGCCGCCGCCTCGTCCGCGCGCGGACACCCGCGACCCCCGCGGCCACGCCGTGGACGCCACGCGGCACGGTACTGGTCACCGGAGGCACCGGAGGTCTCGGCGCCCAGGTCGCCCGCTGGCTGGCGGAGCGCGGCGCGGAGCACCTCGTCCTGCTGAGCCGCCGGGGCCCCGAGGCGCCGGGAGCCGCCGGGCTGGTCGCCGCCCTGGCGGAGTTCGGAGCCCGGAGCACCGTACTGGCCTGCGACGTCGCCGACCGGGGCGCACTGGAGCGGATCCTGGAGCGGTTGCGCGACGAGGACGACACCGTACGGGCCGTGGTGCACACCGCGGGGCTCACCACGGACAGCGCGATCACGGACTGCGCCCTGGAGGAGCTGGCCGAACGGACGGCGGCCAAGACACGCGGCGCGGCGCACCTCGACGCCCTGCTGGAGGGCCATGAGCTGGACGCCTTCGTGCTGTTCTCCTCGATCTCGGCCACCTGGGGCAGCGGCGGTCAGGGCGTGTACGCGGCGGCGAACGCCTATCTCGACGGGCTGGCGGCGGCGCGGCGCGGCCGGGGACTGACGGCGACCTCGGTGGCCTGGGGCCCCTGGTCCGGCGCGGGCATGGCGGACGGCGCGGTCGGCGACGGCCTGCGCCGCCACGGGCTGGTGCCGATGGCCCCCGCGACGGCGCTCGCCGCGCTCGGCCTGGCGCTGGAACTGGACGAGGGCCAACCGGTGGTCGCCGAGGTGGACTGGAGCCGCTTCGCGCCGACGTTCGGTTCGGTACGGGAGAGCGCGCTGCTGCGCGGGCTGCCGACGGCCCCGCCGCCCCCGGCGGCGGACGCTCCCGCCGGGCCGGGCGCGGACGGTGACCCGTCGTGGCGCCTCAGGCTGGAGCGGCTCTCCGTGCCCGAGGGCCGGAAGCTGCTGCGGGAACTGGTCAGAAGCGAGGCGGCCGCCGTACTGGGCCATGAGTCGGCCGGTGGCTTCGCGGCCGACCGCCCGTTCCGCGAGGTGGGCTTCGACTCGCTCACCGCCGTCGAACTGCGCAACCGGCTGGTCGCGGCCACCGGTCTGCCGCTCCCGCTCACCTCCGTGTTCGACCACCCGACGGCCGTCGAGCTCGGCGCGCACCTGTTCGCCGGACTGAGCGACACGGACGCCACCGCCGACCGCCCGGCGGATTCCGTCCCCGGGCCCATGGCGTCCGACGAGCCGCTGGCGATCGTCTCGATGGCCTGCCGCTTCCCCGGCGGTGTCCGCTCGCCCGACGACCTGTGGCGGCTCGTGGCCGACGGAGTGGACGCGGTCGCCGCGCTGCCGGCCGACCGGGGCTGGCCGCTGGACACGCTCTACGACCCCGACCCCCTGAACCCGGGCACGTTCTACACCACCGGCGGCGGATTCCTCGACGGAGCAGCCGAGTTCGACGCGGAGTTCTTCGGGATCTCCCCGCGCGAGGCGCTGGCGATGGACCCGCAGCAGCGACTACTGCTGGAGACCAGCTGGGAGGCGCTGGAACGGGCCGGACTCGATCCCGCCTCGGTACGCGGCAGCGAGGGCGGTGTCTACGTCGGCGTCGCAGCCCAGGGCTACGGCACCGGACCGCAGAACCCGTCCGACGAGGTCGAGGGGCACCTGCTCAGCGGCAATGTGACCAGCGTCGCCTCCGGCCGCGTCGCCTACACCCTCGGACTCGGCGGCCCCGCCGTGACCGTGGAGACGGCCTGCTCGTCCTCCCTGGTGGCGCTGCACCTGGCCGGCCAGGCACTGCGCGCGGGGGACTGCTCGTTCGCCCTGGTCGGCGGTGCCGCGGTGATGGCGAGCCCGGACGTCTTCGTGGAGTTCAGCCGTCAGCAGGGACTCTCGCCCGACGGCCGCTGCCGGTCCTTCGCCGAAGAGGCGAACGGCACGGGCTGGGGCGAGGGGGTGGGCGTACTGCTCGTCGAACGGCTTTCCGACGCACGGCGCCTCGGGCACCCGGTGCTCGCCCTGGTCCGGGGCACGGCGGTGAACCAGGACGGCGCCAGCAACGGACTGACCGCCCCGAGCGGCCCCGCGCAGCAGCGGGTGATCAGGACCGCGCTCGCCACAGCGGGGGTGTCCGGTGCCGAAGTCGACCTGGTCGAGGCGCACGGCACCGGTACGGTGCTCGGCGACCCGATCGAGGCCCAGGCCCTCCTTGCCACCTACGGTCAGGACCGGCCCGCCGAACGGCCCTTGTGGCTCGGGTCGCTGAAGTCCAACATCGGGCACACCCAGGCCGCCGCCGGGGTCGCCGGGGTCATCAAGACCGTGCTGGCCCTGCGGCACGGCCTGCTCCCCCGCACACTCCACGCCCAGGAGGCGTCGAGCCGGGTCGACTGGTCGGCGGGCGCGGTCCGGCTGCTCGCGCGCACCCGCCCCTGGGACGCCCCGGACGGGGACCGGCCGCGCAGGGCCGGCGTCTCCGCGTTCGGGATGAGCGGCACCAACGCCCACGCGATCCTGGAGGAAGCACCCGCCACCGGCTCGGCACCGCCGCCCGAAGACGTGTCCGACGGACCGTCCGAACACACGGCGACGAAGGTTCCCTGGCTGCTCTCCGCGATGACCCCCGCGGCGCTGCGCCGCCAGGCACGACGACTGGCGGAGCAACTGCGGGCCAACCCCGGCCAGAACGCCGCCGAGGCGGCCCGCGCGCTCACCACCACCCGTCCCGCCCTGCCCTGCCGGGCGGCCGCGACCGGCCGCGACCGTGCGGGGCTCCTCAACTGGCTGGACGCCCTCGTCGCGGGAGAACCCGCGCCCGACGCGGTGCGGGACCGGGTACGCGGCGGCCCTACCGCCTTCGTCTTCCCCGGTCAGGGCTCGCAGTGGGCCGGTATGGCCGTGGAGGCGCTCACCGCCTCGCCGGCGTTCGCCGACGCCATCGCCGCCTGCGGACGCGCCCTCGCCCCGTACACCGACTGGTCCCTCACCGAGGTGCTGCGCGGAGCGCCCGGCGCGCCGACGCTCGACCGCGTGGACGTCGTCCAACCGGTGCTGTTCGCCGTCATGGTCGCGCTGGCCGCGCACTGGCGCGACAGCGGGATCACCCCGGACGCGGTCGTCGGACACAGCCAGGGCGAGATCGCCGCCGCCTGCGTCGCCGGAGCCCTGTCGCTCGACGACGCGGCGCTCGTGGTGGCGCTGCGCAGCCGGGCGCTGCTACGGCTGGCCGGGCGCGGCGGCATGGTGTCGGTCGCCGCCTCCGCCGAACGGACCGCGAGCCTGCTGCCCGACGGCGGACGTGTCCATGTGGCCGCGGTGAACGGCCCCGACGCCGTGGTCGTCGCCGGAGAACCGGAGGACCTGTCCGCCCTGCTGGCGGCCTGCGCCCGCGAGGGGCTGCGCGCCAGGGCGATCCCGGTGGACTATGCGGCCCACTCGGCCCAGGTCGCCGAGATCGAGGACGAACTGCGCGGCGCCCTCACCGGGATACGCCCACGCGCCTCGGCCGTCCCGCTCTACTCGACGGTGACCGGCGAGCCCGTCGCGGGAGAATCGCTCGACGCCGCCTACTGGTACCGCAATCTGCGCGAGCCGGTCGACTTCGTCGGAGCCACCCGCACCCTGCTGGAAGCGGGCCACACCCTGTTCGTCGAGGTCAGCCCGCATCCGGTGCTGCTCGCCGGGATCGAGGCGGTGGCCGGGGACGCCGGACGTGAGGTGTCGGCGGTCGGCACACTGCGGCGCGGTGACGGCGGCCGGGACCGGCTGCTGGCCGCACTCACCGAGGCATGGGTGAGCGGCGGCGGCCCGGTGGACTGGTCGCCCTGGACGGAGGCTTCCGGTCCGGACGCCACTCCACCCCTCCCGCTGCCGACCTACCCCTTCCAGCGCGACCGCTACTGGCTGCCCACCCCGGGCCGGACCGGGGCTCCCGCCGCCGTCGCGACCGCGGCGGAGCCCGTCGGGACCACGGACGAGCACGACGAAGCACCCGCCGCACGACTGGCGGCCCGGTTGGCCCCGCTGGACCGGCAGGCACGCCGCCAAGCGGTACTCGACCTGGTCACCGGCCACGCCGCCGCAGTCCTCGGCCATACCGGGACCGGTCCGGTGCGACCCGAGCGCTCCTTCTCCGAGGTCGGCTTCGACTCGATGCTCGCGGTGCGCTTCAGGAACCGGCTGGGCGAGGCCACCGGACTGCCCCTCCCGCCGACGCTCGTCTTCGACCATCCGACCCCCGCCGCGCTTGCCGCATACCTGGACGCGGAGCTTTCCGCCACGTCCGAGCCGCCCTCGCCACTGCTGGCCGAACTGGACCGGCTGGCCGCGCTCCTCGCGGCCGTACCGCCAGGAGAGGCAGACGCCGACGGGGTCGGCGAGCGGCTGAACGAGCTGCTGCGCGGCTGGGGACAGCGCGCCGCTCCCACAGGTGGCAAGGCGCCCCCGCCCGGACCGGTGGACGACACCGCGACGGCGACGGCGGACGAGCTGTTCGCCCTGCTCGACAACAACTTCGGCACGGCCTGAGAGAGAGCTGGCACCGATGTCCGACGACAAGAAGCTGCTCGACTACCTCAGGCGCGCCACCGCGGATCTCGGTGACGCCAGGAGGCAACTGCGGGAAGCCGAGCAGGCCCGCCACGAACCGATCGCCATCGTCTCCATGGCCTGCCGCTATCCCGGCGGGGCCAACTCCCCGGAGCTGCTGTGGGACCTGGTCTCCCGGGGCGTCGACGCGGTCTCCGAATGGCCGGTCAACCGCGGCTGGGACGTCGGGGCCCTCTACGACCCGGACCCCGACCGGCCCGGCACCTCCTACACCCGGCACGGCGGATTCCTCCACGAGGCCGCCGAGTTCGACGCGGAATTCTTCGGCGTCTCACCGCGTGAGGCGCTGGCGACGGACCCCCAGCAGCGGCTGGTGCTGGAGACCGCCTGGGAGGCGGTCGAGCGGGCGGCGATCGATCCCCGGGCGCTGCGGCGGACCGGCACCGGTGTCTTCCTCGGGGCGATCGGCAACGGCTACGGCGCGGGTTCCCGTCATCTCCCCGAGGTCCAGGGCCTGCTGGACACCGGGACCGCGAGCAGCGTGGTCTCCGGACGGATCGCCTACACCCTGGGCCTGGAGGGGCCCGCGGTGACCGTGGACACGGCCTGCTCGTCCTCCCTGGTCGCCCTGCATCTGGCGATCCGGGCCCTGCGGGCGGGTGACTGCGCGCTGGCCCTGGCCGGCGGGGTCTCGGTGATGGCGACCCCCGACGCGTTCGTGGCGTTCAGCCGCCAGCGCGCGCTGGCGGCGGACGGACGCTGCAAGGCGTTCGGGGCCGACGCGGACGGCACCGGCTGGTCCGAGGGCGCCGGCGTACTGCTGCTGGAGCGGCTGTCGGACGCGCGGCGCAACGGCCACCGCGTGCTGGCGGTGGTACGGGGTTCGGCCACGAACCAGGACGGTGCGAGCAACGGCCTGACGGCGCCGAACGGTCCGGCGCAGCAGCGGGTGATCCGTGCGGCGCTGGCGGACGCGGGGCTGGCCGGGTCCGAGGTGGACGTGGTGGAGGCGCACGGCACCGGTACGACCCTGGGCGACCCGATCGAGGCCCAGGCGCTGCTCGCGACCTACGGGCAGGGCCGCCCCGCCCGGCAGCCCTTGTGGCTGGGCTCGTTGAAATCGAACATCGGCCACACCTCGGCGGCGGCCGGGGTGGGCGGCGTCATCAAGATGGTGCTGGCGATCCAGCACGGCGAACTGCCCCGGACCCTGCACGCGGACCGGCCGACCCCCATGGTCGACTGGTCGTCGGGGGCCGTGGAACTGCTCTCCGAGGCCCGCGCCTGGGACGACACGGGGCATCCGCGCCGGGCCGGGGTGTCCTCCTTCGGCGTCAGCGGCACCAACGCCCATCTGATCCTGGAACAGGTCCCGGCGGAGGAGACCGCTCCCGTCACCGGCCCCGCGACCGATCCCGGTGCGCACCCGCTGCCGTGGCCGCTGTCCGGGCGGACCGATGAAGCGCTGCGGGACCAGGCGGCCCGGCTGCTGGCACATCTGAGTGCCGGCCCCGGACCGCTGCGGCCCGGCGAGCTCGGCCGCGCACTCGCCACCACACGTACGGCCTTCGAGCGCCGGGCCGTGGTCGTGGGCGAGGACCCGGACCGACTGCTCGACGGAGTGAAGGCGCTGGCCGAAGGCCGATCCGTACCGCAGTTGGTCCGGGGCGACGGAGTGTCGACCGGCCGTTCGGTGTTGGTGTTCCCGGGTCAGGGTTCGCAGTGGGTGGGGATGGCTGCGGGGTTGTTGGACGGGTCGGTGGTGTTCGCGGGGCGGATGGCTGAGTGTGAGCGGGCGTTGGCGCCGTATGTGGATTGGTCGTTGTCGGGGGTGTTGCGTTCGTCGGGTTCGTTGGCTCGGGTGGATGTGGTGCAGCCGGTGTTGTGGGCGGTGATGGTGTCGCTTGCGGAGGTGTGGCGTTCGTTCGGTGTGGTGCCGGATGCGGTGGTGGGTCACAGTCAGGGGGAGATCGCCGCTGCCGTGGTGGCGGGTGGTCTGTCGTTGGAGGACGGGGCGCGGGTGGTGGCGCTGCGCAGCCGTGCGGTGGGTGCGCTGGCGGGCCGCGGCGGCATGGCGTCGGTGCCGCTGCCGGTGGATGTGGTGCGGGAGCGGATCGCCTCCTGGGACGGCGGGTTGTCGGTGGCGGCGGTGAATGGTCCGTCGTCGACGGTGGTGTCGGGCGACGCGGACGCGGTCGCCGAGTTGGTCGAGCAGTTGGTTCAGGAGGGGATACGGGCGCGTCGTATCGAGGTGGACTATGCCTCTCACTCGGCGCATGTGGAGGAGATCCGCGAACAACTCCTGTCCGAACTGGCCGGGATCGCTCCTGTCACGGGTTCGGTGCCGTTCTTCTCGACGGTGACGGGTGGCTGGCTGGACACGGCGTCGTTGGATGCTTCGTACTGGTTCCGGAATCTGCGGGAGACGGTGCGGTTCGAGGAGGCGACACGCGGGCTGCTGGGGGAGGGGTTCCGGTTCTTCGTGGAGCCCAGCCCGCACCCCGTGCTCAACTTCGGTGTCCAGCAGACCGCCGACGCCGCCGCCACCGCCGACTCCGCGCAGGGCCCGGCGGTGGTACTGGGTACGCTGCGGCGCGGTGAGGGCGGCCTCGACCGTTTCCTGTTGTCGCTGGGCGAGGCCCACGCGGGCGGACTGTCGCCCGACTGGGAGCAGGTGTTCGCCGGACACCGTTCGGACGGCGTCTCCCTGCCGACCTACCCGTTCCAGCGCCGCCCGTACTGGCTGGAGGACACCGGCGCGGTACCGGGCGGTGGACGCGGAGGGTCCTCGGAGGGCGACGACTTCTGGGAGGCCATCGGCGGCGGCGACCTGGACCGGTTCAGCGCGACCCTCGGGGTGAACCCCGAGGACCCGCTGAACGTGGTGCTCCCCGCGCTCACCACCTGGCGCACCGAGCGCGGGGAACGCTCGGTGGTGGATTCCTGGCGCTACCGCGTGACCTGGCGGGCCCTGCCCGAGGGCCCCGCGGCCGCACTGACCGGCACCTGGCTCGTGCTGTCGCCGGCCGAACGGTCCGGGCAGCAGGCACACCGGTCGGCCGCGACCGTCCGGGCCCTGGAACAGGGCGGGGCCACGGTGGTCCAGGTGCGGCTCACCGAGGCGGAGGCCGACCGCGCCGTACTGGCCGACCGGGTCCGTGAGGCCCTCGGCCCGGTGCCCGGTCCGGTGGCCGGGGTGCTGTCGCTGCTGGGCCTCGACGAGCGCCCGCACCCCGCCCACCCCGCCGTCCCGCTGGGCACCGCGCAGAACCTGGCCCTGGTGCAGTCCCTCGGTGACGCCGGGGTCGACGCGCCCCTGTGGTGGGCGACCCGGGGCGCGGTATCGGTCGGGGGCGCGGACACCGGGAGCCCGGTCAGCGCCGAGCAGAACCTGCTCTGGGGCCTCGGCCGGGTGGCCGCCCTGGAGTACCCGCAGCGCTGGGGCGGTCTGATCGACCTTCCGGAGAACCTGGACGAGGACACCGCCCCGCGGCTGTGCCGGGTGCTGGCCGGCGCGGCAGGCGCCGAGGACCAGGTGGCCGTGCGGGCCACCGCCTGCCACGGCCGACGTCTGGTCAGATCCCCACTGGGCGACGCCCCACCGCGGCGCACCTGGCGACCCGGCGGCACCGTGCTGATCACCGGCGGTACCGGCGGGATCGGCGCGCAGATCGCGCGCTGGCTGGCCCGGCGCGGAGCCGGGCACCTGGTGCTGGTCAGCCGGCGCGGCGCGGACGCGCCCGGCGCGCCGGAGCTCTCCGAGGAACTGGCCGCTCTCGGTACCCGGGTCACCCTGGCCTCCTGCGATGTCGCAGACCTGGACGCCTTGCGCGCCCTGAAGGACAACCTCGAACAGGACGGCCACCGGATCGGCACCGTCTTCCACGCCGCGGGGGCCGGACTGCTGGTGCCGCTGCCCACCACCGATCTGGACGAGTTCGCCGACACCCTCCACGCCAAGGTCGGCGGAGCCAGGAACCTGGACCTGCTGTTCGACGGGGACCCGCTCGACGCGTTCGTGCTGTTCTCCTCCATCTCCGCGGTCTGGGGCAGTGCCGACCACGGCGCCTACGCCGCCGCGAACGCCTACCTCGACGGTCTCGCCGAGAACCGCCGCAGCCGTGGCCTCGCCGCGACCTCCGTGGTGTGGGGGATCTGGAACCCCGAGGGCGGGGCCGGGATGGCGGCCGAACTGGTGGAGGAGACCCTGCGTGGTCACGGCGTCCTCTTCATGCCGCCCGCCGTCGCGATCACAGGACTCCAGCAGGTACTGGACCACGACGAGACGGTGGTCCTGGTCGCCGACATCGACTGGGACCGTTTCGCGACGGTGTTCACCTCGGCGCGTCCCAGCCCGCTGATCGCCGAACTGCCCGAGGTGCGCGCCGCGCTGGCCGCCGACCAGGCCACCGGCCCGGACGGCACCGCCGGGACGTCGTCGGTGCTGCGCGAGCGGCTGGGTCCGCTCCCGGCGGCCGAGCGGACACGGGTGCTGGTCGACCTGGTCCGTACCCACGCGGCCGCCGTCCTCGGTCATGACTCGCCGGACGCCGTCGCCCCCGGCCGTGCTTTCCGCGACCTCGGCTTCGACTCGCTGACCGCCGTGGACATGCGCAACCGGCTCAACGCCGCGACCGGGCTGCGGCTTCCGGTCACCGTCGTCTTCGACTACTCCTCGGCCACCGCGCTGGCCCGGCATCTGGAGACCGGGCTGCTGGGAGCGGCCGAGCGCCCCGCCGCCGTCTCCCCGCCCCCGCCGGTGGTGTCCGCCACGGACGACGACCCGATCGTGATCGTGTCCATGAGCTGCCGCTACCCCGGCGGGGTGCGTACCCCCGAGGAACTGTGGCGCCTGGTCGCCGACGGGCGCGACGCGGTCTCCGGGCTGCCGTCCGACCGCGGCTGGGACCTGGACACGCTCTACGACGCGGACCCCGACCGGCCCGGCCGGAGCTACGCCGCCGCGGGCGGATTCGTCCAGGACGCGGACCGGTTCGACCCCGGGTTCTTCGGGATCTCGCCGCGCGAGGCGCTGGCGATGGACCCGCAGCAGCGGCTGCTGCTGGAGACCTCCTGGGAGGCGATCGAGCGCGCCGGCATCGATCCGACGTCCCTGCACGGCACCAGGACCGGGGTCTTCGCCGGTGCGTCCTACCAGGGCTACGGCGGCACCCTGCGGGATGTCCCCGACGAACTGGAGGGGCTGTTCATCGCGGGCATCTCGACCAGTGTCCTGTCCGGGCGGGTCGCCTACCAACTGGGCCTCCAGGGGCCTGCCGTGACGGTGGACACGGCCTGCTCCTCATCGCTGGTCGCGGTGCATCTCGCGGCCCAGTCGCTGCGTTCGGGCGAGTGCGCGCTGGCGCTGGCCGGCGGCGCGACGGTGATGGGCACCCCGCTGTCGTTCACCGGCTTCAGCAGGCAGCGCGGACTCGCCGAGGACGGACGCTGCAAGTCCTTCGCCGCCTCGGCGGACGGCTTCGGCATGGCCGAGGGAGTGGGCCTGCTGGTGCTGGAACGCCTCTCGGACGCCCGCCGCAACGGCCACCCGGTGCTGGCGGTGCTGCGCGGCTCGGCGATCAACCAGGACGGCGCGAGCAACGGGCTGACCGCGCCCAGCGGGCTGGCCCAGCGGCGGGTGATCCGCGACGCGCTGGCGAACGCCGGGCTGACGCCCGCCGAGGTGGACGCGGTGGAGGCCCACGGCACCGGCACCCGGCTGGGCGATCCGATCGAGGCCGACGCGCTGCTGGCCACCTACGGTCAGGACCGGCCCGCCGACCGGCCGTTGTGGCTGGGGTCGCTGAAGTCCAACATCGGGCACACCCAGGCCGCCGCCGGGGTCGCCGGCATCATGAAGATGGTGCTGGCGATGGGCCACGGACAGCTGCCGCGGACCCTGCACATCGACCGGCCGTCCCCGAACGTCGACTGGACGGCGGGCGCCGTCTCCCTGCTGACCGAGGCCACCGCCTGGCCGCGGACCGGCCGGCCACGCCGGGCCGGGGTCTCCTCGTTCGGCCTGAGCGGCACCAACGCCCACGTCATCATCGAACAGCCGCCCGCCGGTTCCGTACCCGCGCAGCCCGGCGAACCCGCCGCGCCCGCCGTACCCACGGAATCCGCCCCCGCCCCCGGGTCCGCCGCGCCGGACCCGCACGCCTCGCCGGTCGCCGTCCCGTGGATCGTGTCCGGGCGCACCCCCGAGGCCCTGCGTGACCAGGCGTCGAGACTGCACGAGTATCTGACGGAGCGTCCGGAGATACCGGCCGTCGACGTCGGCTACTCCCTGGCGACCACCAGGACCACGTTCGAGCATCGCGCCGCCGTCGTCGGCGACGACCGCGCGACCCTGCTGGACGGTCTGGCCGCGCTGGCCGAGGGAGAACGCGCCCCCGGCCTGGTCGACGGCAGCGTCGCCCGATCGGCCAGGACCGTCTTCGTCTTCCCCGGCCAGGGCTCCCAGTGGACGGGCATGGCCCAGGAACTGCTCGATCACGCCCCGGTGTTCGCCGCGCGGATCGCGGCCTGCGAACGCGCCCTCGCCCCGTATCTGGACTGGTCGCCGCTCGCGGTTCTGCGGGACGAGCCCGACGCGCCCCCGCTGGACCGGGTGGACGTGGTGCAGCCGGTGCTGTTCGCCGTGATGGTGTCCCTGGCCGAGCTGTGGCGCTCCCACGGGATCGTCCCCGACGCCGTGGTGGGCCATTCCCAGGGGGAGATCGCCGCCGCGTGCGTGGCCGGCGCGCTCTCCCTGGACGACGCGGCACGGATCGTCGCCCTGCGCAGCCGGGCGTTGCTCGCCCTGACCGGACGCGGCGGCATGCTGTTCGTGCCGCAGCCCGTGGACGCGGTACGAGAACTGCTGGCCGCCTATGACGGGGCACTCGACATCGCCGCCGTGAACGGACCGACATCGGTGACGGTCTCCGGTGACCCGGTGGCCCTGGCGGAACTGCGCGAACGGTACTCCGAAGCGGGCGTACTGACGTGGCCGGTCCCCGGCGTGGACTTTGCCGGACACTCGCCGCAGGTGGAGGAGATCCGGGAGGAACTGCTCACCCTGCTCGCCGGGACCGCGCCGCGGACATCCGGCATCCCGTTCTACTCCACGGTCAGCGGCGGCCCGCTGGACACCCTCGCCCTGGACGCCGAGTACTGGTACAGCAATCTGCGCCGCCCCGTGGAGTTCGGACAGGCGGTCGACGCGCTGATCGCCGACGGACACCACACCTTCGTCGAGTGCAGCACCCACCCCGCGCTGACCGTCTGGCTCCAACAGGCCGTGGAGGCGGCCGGGGCCGGTGACGGAGCCGTCGTCGGCACCCTGCGCCGGGCCGAGGGCGGCCCCGCCCGCTTCCTCGCCGCGCTCACCGAACTCCACGTGCGCGGACTGCCGGTGGACTGGGAGACGGTGTTCGCCGGAACCGGTGCGCGCAAGCGGTCCCTGCCCACCTACGCCTTCCAGCAGCGGCGGTACTGGCTCGACACCGGCGCCCCCGACCGGACCGCCGCCGCCATGACCGGCACCGGCCCGGCCGACTCCGGGTTCTGGGACGCCGTCGACCACGGGGACCTGGACGCCCTCGCCACCACCCTGCGGGTCGAGGACGGGGAACTGCGGGCCTCCCTCGCCTCCCTGGTGCCCACCCTCGCGGACTGGGCCCGCGGCCGACGCGGCGACCGGACCGCCGACAGCTGGCGCTACCGGGTCGCCTGGAAGCCTCTGCCGACTCCCGGGCGGCCCCGGCTCGCCGGGAGCTGGCTGGTCGTGTCCCCGGCCGGCGCCGCCGAGGACCCGGCCGTCGCGTTCGCCGTGGACTCCCTGCGCCGGCACGGCGCCGCGCCGGTCCTGGTCGAGGCGGGCCCCGACGCGGCCGACCGGAGCCGCTTCGCCGCACTGCTGCGCGATGCCCACGACCGGAGCGACGGGCCGCCCGCCGGGGTGCTGTCCCTGCTCGCCCTGGCCGAGGAACCCCACGGCGAGGGATCGGCGCTGCCGCTCGGCCTCACCCTGACGGTCGCACTGCTCCAGGCGCTGGGCGACCTCGGCGCCGACGCCCCGCTCTGGTGCGCCACCAGGGGCGCGGTGTCGGTCGGCCGCTCCGACCGGATCGACAGTACGCTCCAGGCGCTGGTCTGGGGCCTCGGCGGGGTCGCCGGGGTCGAGTACCCGCAGCGGTGGGCGGGCCTGGTCGACCTTCCGCGACGGCTCGACGACCGGGCCGGGGCCCGGCTGGCCGAGGCGCTGACGGGCCTGGACGGCGAGGACCAGCTGGCGGTACGGGCGTCCGGCGTCTTCGGCCGCCGGGTCGTCCACGCCGGACTCGGCGACACGGCCCCCGTCCGTGACTGGACACCGGACGGCACGGTCCTGATCACCGGCGGAACCGGCGGTCTCGGCGCCCAGATCGCCCGGTGGCTCGCCCGCACCGGCACCGCGCGTCTGCTGCTGACCAGCCGGCGCGGCGAACAGGCCCCGGGAGCGGACGCCCTCCTGGCCGAACTGCGCGGACTCGGGGCCGACGTCACCGCGGCGGCCTGCGATGTCGCGGACCGCGAAGCGCTGGCGGAACTGCTGGCCGGCATCCCGGCCGAGCGTCCGCTGCGTGCCGTGCTGCACACCGCGGGCGTACTGGACGACGGGGTGATCGACTCGATCACCCCCGAACGCGCGGCGGGAGTCCTGCGCCCCAAGCTGGACGGCGCCCGCAACCTCGACGCGCTCACCCGCGAGCTCGACCTGACCGCGTTCGTGCTGTTCTCCTCGCTGGCCGGCACGCTCGGCGGCACCGGCCAGGGCAGCTACGCCGCCGCCAACGCCTACCTCGACGCCCTGGCCCGGCAGCGCCGTGAACTCGGGCTGCCGGCCACCTCGGTCGCCTGGGGCCTGTGGGGCGGCGACAGCCTCGCCTCGGGAGCGGTCGCCGAACGGCTGATCCGTGACGGTCTGCCGGCCATGGACCCCGGGTCGGCCACGGTCGCGCTGCGACAGGCACTCGACCACGACGACACCGCCGTCCTGGTCGCCGACTTCGCCTGGGACCGCTTCACCCGGGCGTTCACCGCGCTCCGGCCCAGCGCCGCCCTCGGGGATCTGCCGGAGGTGCGGGAGGTGCTCGCCGCCGCGCGCGGCTCCCGGGACACGGCCGACGGCGCCGGGCCGCCCGCCCTGCGGCTGGCCGCGCTGCCCCCGGCGGAACGGGACCGGGCCCTGCTGGACCTGGTCCGCGCCGAGGTCGCCGCGGTGCTCGGGCACACCGGACCCGAGGCGGTGGAACCCGACCAGGCGTTCAAGGACATCGGCTTCGACTCGCTGACCGCCGTCGAACTGCGCAACCGGCTCGCCGAGGCCACCGGGCTGCGGCTGTCCGTGACCCTGGCCTTCGACTACCCGACGGCGACGGTCCTGGCCGGTCATCTGCGCACCGAACTGCTGGGAGCGGCCGGCCCGGCGACGCTCGCGGAACCCGAGCGGGCACCCGTGACGGCGGCGGTGCCCGACGACGAGGCGATCGCCGTCGTCGCCATGAGCTGCCGCTACCCCGGTGGCGTCAGCACCCCCGAAGAGCTGTGGGAGCTGGTCACCACCGGGCAGGACGCGATCTCCGGCTTCCCCACCGGACGCGGCTGGGATCTGGAGGGCCTCTACGATCCGGACCCCGACCGGGTCGGCAGCACATATGCGCGGGAGGGCGGCTTCCTGCATGACGCCGACCGCTTCGACCCGGCCTTCTTCGGGATCTCCCCGCGCGAGGCACTGACCATCGACCCCCAGCAGCGCTTGCTGCTCGAACTGTCCTGGGAGGCGTTCGAGCGGGCCGGTATCGACCCGCTGTCGCTCAAGGGCAGCGAGAGCGGCGTCTTCGTCGGATGCAGCCACCACGACTACGGCTCACGGGTCACCGAGCCCTCCGAGGAGTTCGAGGGCTACCTCGGCATCGGCAGCGCGGGCAGCGTGGCGTCCGGACGGATCTCCTACAGCCTCGGCCTGGAAGGCCCGGCGGTGACCGTCGACACCGCGTGCTCCTCCTCCCTGGTCGCGGTACATCTGGCGGCCCGGTCGCTGCGGGCGGGGGAGTGCTCGCTGGCGCTCGCCGGCGGGGTGACCGTGATGTCGACACCGGGCGCCTTCGTGGAGTTCAGCCGGCAGCGGGTGCTCGCCGAGGACGGCCGCTGCAAACCGTTCGCCGCCGCCGCGGACGGCACCTCCTGGGCCGAGGGCGCCGGGCTGCTCGTCCTCGAACGCCTCTCGGACGCCCGGCGCAACGGGCACCCGGTGCTCGCCCTCGTCCGTGGCTCGGCCGTCAACCAGGACGGCGCCAGCAACGGTCTCACCGCGCCCAACGGCCCCTCCCAGCAGCGGGTGATCCGGGCGGCGCTCGCCGACGCCGGGCTCGCCGCGTCCGAGGTGGACGCGGTGGAGGCGCACGGCACCGGGACCCGGCTGGGCGATCCGATCGAGGCCCAGGCACTGCTGGCGACCTACGGCCGGGAGCGGGGCGCGGAGCGGCCGTTGTGGCTGGGATCGCTGAAGTCGAACATCGGGCACAGCCAGGCCGCCGCCGGGGTCGCCGGGATCATCAAGATGGTGCAGGCCATGCGGCACGGGGCACTGCCCAGGACCCTGCACGTCGACACGCCGACACCCTACGTGGACTGGTCCGCCGGCGCGGTCCGGCTGCTCACCGAGGACACCCCGTGGCCGCGGACCGGTCGCCCCCGGCGGGCCGCCGTGTCGTCGTTCGGCGTCAGCGGCACCAACGCCCACACCATCCTGGAACAGCCCACCGATCCGGCCCCGGACCCCGCGGACACCCCCCGGAAGGTCCTCGCGCCGGCGTCCGCGACCGTCCAGGGGACATCCGCGCTGCCGTGGCTGCTGTCCGCGCGGAGCGCGGACGCGCTGCGCGACCAGGCCGGGCGGCTGCTGCGGCACGTGGAGCGGAACCCGCAGCTCCCCGTCGCCGGTCTGGGCCGGTCCCTGGCGCTGAACCGCAGCGCCTTCGAGCACCGGGCCGCCGTCACCGGCACGGACCGGGAGTCCTTGCTGCGCGGGCTCACCGCCCTCGCCTCCGGCGATCCGTCGGCGGACCTGGTGCACGGCGTCACCGGCGCGGCGGGGAGGACGGCCGGGAAGACCGCCTTCCTGTTCCCCGGCCAGGGCAGCCAGCGGCCCGGCATGGGCGCGGAGCTGTACGCGCGCTTCCCGGTCTTCGCCGACGCCTTCGACGCGGTCTGCGCGGAGCTCGACCCGCTGCTGGACCGCCCGCTGCGCGAGGTGATCGACGCGGCCCCCGGCAGCCCCGACCACGGCCTGCTGGACCACACCGGATACACCCAGCCCGCCCTGTTCGCCATCGGCGTCGCGCTGTTCCGGCTGGTCGAACACTGGGGTGTACGTCCTGACTACCTGCTCGGCCACTCGGTGGGGGAGCTGGCCGCCGCCCACGTCGCCGGTGTGCTCCCGCTGGCGGACGCCGCCGCCCTGGTGGCCGCGCGGGGACGGCTGATGCAGGCCCTGCCGGCCGGAGGCGCGATGTTCGCCCTCGGCGCCGGGGAGGAGGACGTGCTGCCGCTGCTGGCGGGCCGGGAGAGGGCCGTCGGGCTGGCCGCGGTCAACGGCCCGGCCTCGACCGTGATCTCCGGTGACGGGACGGAGGTGGCCGAACTCGCCGCCGAACTCGCGGCGCTCGGACACAAGACCCGCCGGCTGCGGGTCAGCCATGCCTTCCACTCGCCCCTCATGGAGCCGATGCTCGCCGGGTTCCGCGAGGCCGCCGCGCGGATCGAGCCGGGTGAGGCCACCGTCCAGGTCATCTCCGACCTGACCGGGGAACCGGTCACGGCCGAGCAGCTCGGCTCGCCGGACCACTGGGTCGACCATGTACGCGGCACGGTGCGGTTCCAGGACGGGATACGCCGCCTGGAACGCGAGGGCGTCACCTCGTTCCTGGAACTCGGGCCCGACGGCGCCCTCACCACCATGGGCCAGGACTGCCTCACCGACGGCGCCGTGCTGGTGCCGCTGCTGCGCCGGGACCGGCCCGAGGCCGCCACGGCCACGGCCGCCCTGGCCCGGCTGCACGTCCACGGCGTCCCGGTGGACTGGGAAGCCGTCCACCCCGGCGGCGGAGCCGACCCCACCGACCTGCCGACCTACCCCTTCCAGCGCCGGAGCTACTGGCTGGAGGGCAGCTCCGCCGGAGCGGACCTGCCCGCGGCCGGACTGCTGACGGCCGATCACCCGCTGCTCGGCGCCGGCTCCGAACTGGCCGACTCAGACGGCTTCCTGTTCACCGGCAGGCTCTCGGTCCGCAGCCATCCGTGGCTGGCCGACCACGGGGTCTTCGAAGGCGTGCTGTTCCCGGCCACCGCCTTCCTGGAACTCGCGGTCCGCGCGGGCGACCAGGTCGGCTGCGGCCAGGTCGAGGAACTCACCCTGGAGGCGCCACTGGTGCTCCCCGCGAGCGGAGCGGTCGCGCTACAGCTCACCGTCGGCGCCCCGGACGGCTCCGGCGCCCGCCCGCTGAGCGTCCACGCCAGGCCCGAGGGCGGCGGACCCGACACACCCTGGACCCGGCACGCGAGCGGCCTGCTGACCACCGGCGACGAGCCGGTACCGGCCGACCCGGCGGACCTCGCGCCATGGCCGCCGGCCGGAGCCGTCCCGCTCGATGTGGAAGGGCTCTACCAGCGCTTCGCCGAGGGCGGGTTCGCCTACGGCCCCGCGTTCCAGGGCCTGCGTGCGGCCTGGCGGCTCGGTGACGAGGTCTTCGCCGCCGCGAGCCTGCCGGAGCGGCAGCAGCCGGACGCGGCCAGGTTCGGCCTGCACCCGGCCCTGCTGGACTCCGCTCTGCACGCGCTGGTGTTCGACGTGCTGCGAGGTCCCGCCAAGGGCTGGCTCCCGTTCTCCTGGAACGGGGTGCGGCTGCACGCCTCGGGCGCGTCCGAGCTGCGGCTGCGGCTGACCCCGACCGGCCGGGACGCCGTCGCGGTGCTGGCCACCGACGGCACCGGACAGCTGGTGGCCTCGGCGCGCTCCCTCGTCCTCCGGCCGGTCTCGGCCGATCAGTTCAAGGCCGCGCGAGGCGGACACCACGAGGAGCTGTACCGTCCCGAGTGGCAGGCTCTCCCCGAGCGCGCCGCGCCTGCGGGCCGCGACCTCGGCCCGGAGTCCTGGACCGTGCTCGGTACGCGGACACCCTGGTGGTCCGGCTCCCCGCCGCTCCCGGGCCGGGCGGTGACGGACCTCGCCGCACTGGCCGCACTCATCGACGCGGGCACACCGCCGCCCCGGCTCGTGCTGGCGGCCTGCCCGCCCGTCACGGCAGCGGCCGGGCCGTCCGGCGATCTCCGCGACGCGGTGCACGGCGATGTCGGCGCGGTCCTCGGTCTGCTGCGCGACTGGCTCGCGGACGAACGCCTCGCCGGGTCCCGGCTGGTGCTGGTGACCTCGGGCGCGGTGGCGGTCGGCGACGACGTCCCGGACCTGGCCGGGGCAGCGGTGTGGGGCCTGGTCCGCTCGGCGCAGACGGAGAACCCCGACCGCTTCGTCCTGCTCGACCTGGACACCCACGAGGCCTCACCCGCGGCGCTCGCCCAGGCTCTCGCGTCCGCGGAGCCCCAGCTCGCGATCCGGGCGGGGGCGGCGCATGTCGCCAGACTGGCCCGGGTCCCGCTGTCCGCCACCGGGCGGGGGCCCGGCTGGGACGCGGGAGGAACCGTCCTGATCACCGGCGGCACCGGTGCCATCGGCGCCCACGTCGCCCGGCACCTGGCCGCCGAACACGGCGTCAAGCACCTGCTGCTGACCAGCCGCAGCGGTCCCGCCGCCGAAGGGGCGGCGGAACTCCTCGCCGATCTCACCGCGCTGGGCGCCGAAGCCGAGATCACCGTCTGCGACGCCGCCGACCGCGACGCTCTCGCGGCCCTGCTGGCCGGTCTGCCGTCCGCACACCCGCTGACCGGGGTGGTGCACGCCGCGGGCGTCCTGGCCGACGGCGTGGTCGCCACCATGACGCCCGACCAGCTCGACCTGGTGCTGCGACCCAAGGTGGACGCGGCGATCAACCTGCATGAGCTGACCGCCGGCCTGGACCTCTCCGAGTTCGTCCTGTTCTCCTCCATCGCGGGCGTCTTCGGCGGCATGGGCCAGGGCAACTACGCGGCCGCCAACGCCTTCCTGGACGCCCTGGCCCACCGGCGCCGCGCCGACGGCCTCGCCGGACGCTCCCTCGCCTGGGGGCTGTGGGCCAACCGGACCGGGATGACCGGCGGCCTCACCGAGGCCGACCTGCGACGGATCGCCCGGGGCGGGATCGTCGCCTTCACCCCGGCGGAAGGACTGGCGCTGTTCGACGCGGCCGGGGCACTGGACGACGCGGTCGTCCTGCCGCTGCGGCTGGACACGGCGGCGGTACGGGCCCAGGCCGCCACCGGCGGGGTCCCGGCCCTGCTGCGCGGCCTGGTGCGCCCCGCGGCCCGGCGCGCCACGGCGGGCCCGGCCACCGACACCGGACCCGACCGGGCCGGAGCACTGAAACAGCGGCTCGGCCCCCTCGACGGGCCGCAGCGCGAACGGGTGCTGCTCGACCTGGTCCGCTCGCACGCCTCGATGGTGCTCGGCCACAGCGGCGCCGCCGCGGTCGAGCCGGGACGCGGCCTCCTGGAGATCGGCTTCGACTCGCTGACAGCGGTGGAGCTGCGCAACCGGCTCCGCGCCGCCACCGGACTCCAGCTCCCGGCGACCCTGCTCTTCGACTATCCGACCTCGGCCGCGATCGCCGCACACCTGTCCGCCGAACTGGTCCCCGAACCGGGGCCCGACCCGGTGCCGGGACTGGCCGAACTGGACCAGCTGGAACTCGCCCTCGGCGACGGCGTCAGCGACGGCGCGGCCCGCGACCGGCTCACCGGCCGGCTCCAGGAACTCCTGACACGCCTCGATCCGGCGCCCGACGCGACCAACGGCACCGGCGCCGCGGACGACGGGATCGAGGGCCGCATGGACGGTGCGACCGACGACGAGCTCTTCGACTTCATCGACAACGAACTCGGCATGTCATGACACCGACCAGGCACACGGACCAAGGCGGCGAGGCAAGGGTGAACGACGACAGGCTGAGGGACTACCTCAAGCGAGTGACGGCGGATCTGCACCGCACCCGCCTGCGCCTGACCGAGGCCGAGGCGGCGGGCCGCGAACCGATCGCCGTCGTCGCGATGAGCTGCCGCTACCCCGGCGGGGTCCGGTCGCCGGAAGACCTGTGGCGCCTGGTCACGGACGGCACCGACGCGATCACCGGCTTCCCCGACGACCGTGGCTGGGACCTGGACCACCTGGACGACCCGGACCAGCTGCGCAACGGCACCAGCTACGCCGCACGGGGCGGATTCCTCGACGGCATAAGGGACTTCGACCCCGGATTCTTCGGGATCTCCCCCCGCGAGGCCCTGGCCATGGACCCGCAGCAGCGGCTGCTCCTCGAAACCACCTGGGAAGCGTTCGAGCGGGCCGGGATCGACCCCGTGTCACTGCGGGGCAGCAGCACCGGGGTCTTCACGGGGATGATGTACCAGGACTACGCGGTACGGCTGCGCCAGGTCCCCGACGACGTGGCCGGCTACCTCGGCAACGGCAGCTCCGACAGCGTCGCCTCGGGCCGGGTCGCCTACACCTTCGGCCTGGAGGGCCCGGCGGTGAGCGTCGACACCGCCTGCTCGTCCTCCCTGGTCGCGATCCACCTCGCCGCCCAGGCACTGCGCGCGGGCGACTGCGCCCTGGCGCTCGCCGGGGGCGCGATGGTGATGTCGACACCCGTCCCCTTCGTGGAGATGAGCCGGCAGGGCGGTCTGGCCAGGGACGGCCGCTGCAAGTCCTTCGCCGCCACCGCCGACGGCACCGGCTGGGGCGAAGGCGTGGGGACGCTGCTGCTGGAGCGCCTCTCCGACGCCCGCCGGAACGGGCACCCCGTCCTCGCGCTGATCCGCGGCACCGCCGTCAACCAGGACGGCGCCAGCAGCAGACTCACCGCCCCCAACGGCCCCGCCCAGCAACGGGTGATCCGCCAGGCACTGACGAACGCCGGACTCACCCCCGCCGACGTGGACGTCGTGGAGGCGCACGGCACCGGCACCCCGCTCGGCGACCCGATCGAGGCCCAGGCCCTGCTGGCCACCTACGGGCAGGACCGCACGGACGGACAGCCGCTGCTCCTCGGTTCGCTGAAGTCCAACATCGGACACACCCAGGCGGCGGCCGGGGTCGGCGGCGTCATCAAGACCGTACTGGCCATGCGGCACGGCACGGTCCCACCGACCCTGCACGCCGAGGACCCGTCCCCGCGGATCGACTGGACGGCGGGCGCGGTCCGCCTGGTCACCGCGAGCACTCCATGGCCGGACACCGGACGGCCGCGCCGGGCGGCGGTGTCCTCGTTCGGCGTCAGCGGCACCAACGGCCACATCGTCCTGGAACAGGCGGACGACCCGGCCGAGCCCGCGGGCGACGACGAGACGCGGGAGACCCGGGACACCGCCGACGGCACCCCGCCGCCCGTCGTGCCCTGGGTGCTCTCCGGACGCACCGCCGGGGCCCTGCGCGCCCAGGCCGGACAGCTCCGGGCCCATCTGGACGCCCACCCCGGGCCGGGCCCGGCCGAGGTGGGCCACGCCCTCGCGACGACCCGCGCCGCCCATGAGCACCGGGCGGTCCTGATCGGCGCCGACCCGGACGAGTTCCGCGCCGGCCTCGACGCCCTGGCGGCCGACACACCCGCCCCCGGCCTGGTGCGCGGCATCGCCGGAACGGGCGGCGCGGTCGCCCTGGTCTTCCCCGGACAGGGATCGCAATGGGCCGGAATGGCGGTCGGGCTGCTGGACCGCGCGCCGGTCTTCGCCGCCCGCGTGGCGGACTGCGAACGAGCCCTCGCGCCGTTCGTCGACTGGTCCCTGGAGGCCGTCCTGCGCGGCGCCCCCGGCACACCCCCGGCGGACCGGGTGGACGTCGTACAGCCGGTCCTGTGGGCCGTCATGGTCTCCCTGGCCGAGCTGTGGCGCTCCCACGGCGTCACCCCCGGCGCCGTCATCGGCCACTCACAAGGGGAGATCGCGGCGGCGTGCGTCGCGGGCGCCCTCTCCCTGGACGACGCCGCGCGCGTCGTCGCACTGCGCAGCCGGGCGATACGCGCCCTGTCCGGCCGCGGTGGGATGGCCTCGGTGGCACTGCCCGCCGAACAGGCCGCCGCACGGATCGCCCCCTGGAACGGCCGGCTCTCCGTCGCCGCGGTCAACGGACCCTCGTCCACGGTCGTCTCGGGCGACACCGACGCCCTGGACGAGTTCCTCGCGCGAACGGCGGCCCAGGACATCCGCAGCCGACGGGTCCCCGTCGACTACGCCTCGCACAGCGCCCACGTCGAGGACATCCGGACGGAACTGCTCACCCAGCTCGCCGGACTGACCCCGCGCCGGTCCGGCATCCCGTTCTACTCCACCGTCAGCGGCGGACCGCTGGAGGACACCTCCGCCCTGGACGCCGACTACTGGTACCGCAACCTGCGCGGCACCGTCCGCTTCGAACAGGCCACCCGCGCCCTGCTGGCGGACGGCTACCAGGTACTGCTGGAGAGCAGCCCCCACCCCGTCCTCACCGTCCCGATGCTGGACACCGTCGAGGACGCGGGCGCCGACGCCACAGCCGTCGGCACGCTGCGCCGCGACGAGGGCGGACCACGCAGATTCACCGAGTCCCTGGCCGAACTCCATCTGCGCGGCGTGCCCCTGGACTGGGACACCGTCTTCGCCGGACGCCGCCCCGGACGGGTGGAACTGCCCACCTACGCGTTCCAGCGGGACCCGTACTGGCTGGAGGACGGCGCCGCGCCCGCCGCCGACGTCACCTCCGCCGGACTGACCCCCGCGGACCACCCCCTGCTGGGCGCGGTCGTGGTCCTCGCCGACAGCGACGGCCTGCTGCTCACCGGCCGGCTGTCGACCCGCAGCCACCCGTGGCTGGCCGACCACGCGGTCCAGGGCAGTGTGCTGCTCCCGGGAACAGCCTTCCTGGAACTCGCGCTCCAGGCCGGAGCCCGCGTCGGCTGCCCCCGGGTCGAGGAGTTCACCCTCGAAACCCCCCTGGTGCTGCCCGAGCGGGGCGGGACCGTACTGCGGCTCACCGTGGGCGCACCCGACCGCCGGGGACGCCGCCCGCTCAGCCTGCACTCCCGGCCCGACACACCCACCGGCGAGGACCCGGACGACGACGAGTGGGTCCGGCACGCCGAGGGCGTACTGGCCGAGGACCCCGCGCAAAGCACCACGGACGGCGAACCGGCGCCCTGGCCGCCGCCCGGCGCCGAGCCCATCGCCCTCGACGGCCTTCACGACCGCTACGCGGCCGGCGGATTCGTCTACGGTCCCGCCTTCCAGGGCCTGCGAGCGGCCTGGCGACGCGGCGACGAGACGTTCGCCGAAGCCGTCCTGCCGGCCGGGCCCGCCCCCGACGCCGACCGCTTCGGCCTGCACCCGGCGCTGCTGGACGCGGCCCTGCACGCCACCGGACTGCCCGGCACCCCCGGCGCGGACGCCCACCCCGGGGGACGGCTGCCGTTCTCCTGGACCGGTGTCACCCTGCACGCCACCGGCGCCGGGGCGATCCGCGTCCGGCTCACCCCGGCGGGACCCGACGCGGTGGCGCTCCATGTCACCGACCCGACCGGCCGCGCCGTGGCGACGGTGGACGCGCTGGTGCTCCGGCCCGCGGGCACCGGACAACCCGCCACCGGCCGCCCCGCTACACGGCGTCACCAGGACCTGTACGAGGTGGAGTGGGTCGCCGCGCAACCGGGCGGGACCCGAGCACCGGTCCACGTCACCGCGGACCTGGCCGCGCTGGTCGCCGAGGTCGACGCCGGGGCGCCGGTGCCCGAAACGGTACTGCTGGCCTGCGCGGAGCACGAGGACGCGGGCGGCCCCGCCGAGACGGTCCGCTCGACCGTCCACCAGGCCCTCGCCGACGTGCGGACCTGGCTCACCGACGCACGCTTCGACGCATCACGCCTGGTGTTCCGCACCCGGGGCGCGGTGAGCGCCGGGCAGGCCGTGCGCAACCCTGCGCACAGCGCGCTCTGGGGCCTGGTCCGCTCCGCCCAGTCCGAGCATCCGGGACGCTTCGCCCTGCTCGACCTCGACCCCAGCGACGAATACGGCACCTCCGCCGGCGTCGCGGCGGCCCTCGCCTCGGGAGAACCGCAGTCTGCCGTACGGGGCGAGGACGTCCTGGTGCCCCGGCTGGCCAGGATCGCCAGGAGCGAGCCGGACGGACCGGCCGCACCCGTCCGGGCACTCGACCCGACCGGCACGGTCCTCATCACCGGAGGCACCGGCCTCCTCGGCTCCCATGTCGCCCGCCGCCTGGTCACCGGGCACGGCGTCCGGCGGCTGCTGCTGCTGTCCCGCCGCGGTCCGGCCGCCGCGGGCGCCGGGGCACTGCGCGCCGAACTCACCGCACTGGGGGCCGAGACCGACATCGTCGCCTGCGACGCCGCCGACCGGGACGCCCTCGCGGCCGTGCTCGCGGCCGTGCCGTCCGACCATCCGCTCACCGCCGTGGTCCACACCGCCGGCACCCTCGACGACGGCGTCGTCACGGCACTCACCCCCGAACGGGTGGACGGCGTCCTGCGCCCCAAGGTCGACGCCGCCCTCCATCTGCACGAGCTGACCCAGGACCTGGACCTCGCGCACTTCGTCCTCTTCTCCTCGGCCGCGGGCACCTTCGGCGGCCCCGGACAGGCCAACTACGCCGCCGCCAACGCCTTCCTCGACGCCCTCGCCGAACAGCGCCGGGCGGCGGGACTGCCGGGTCAGTCCCTGGCCTGGACCCTGTGGGAGCAGCCCAGCGCCCTCACCGGCCACCTGGAGGACGCCGATGTGCGACGCGTCGCCCGTTCCGGGATGCCGCCGCTCTCCACCGAGCGGGGGCTCGCGCTCTTCGACACCGCCCTCACCGTGGACCGTCCCGCCCTGGTGCCGATACGCCTCGACACCACGGCCCTGCGGTCCGCGGCGGCGGACGGCACACTGCCGCCGCTGCTCCGGGGTCTCGTACGCACACCACCGCGCCGGGCGTCGGCCACCGCGGACACGACGGCCGACGACAACGCGCTGCGGCGGCGTCTCGCGGCACTCGACGCCGCCGGACGGACACGGCTGCTGGGCGAACTCGTCCGCACCCACGCGGCATCGGTCCTCGGCCACGCCTCCCCGGACGCCCTCGACCCCGGACGGGCGTTCCGCGAACTGGGATTCGACTCGCTGGCCTCGGTGGAACTGCGCAACCGCCTGACCGCCGCCACCGGTCTGCGGCTTCCCGCGAGCCTGGTGTTCGACCACCCGACGCCGACGGCGCTCGCGGACTTCCTGCGGACCGGACTGACGGACACGGTGTCGGCCCCGGTCCCCGCCCCACCCGCCGCGGCGACCGGCCGGGACCAGGACGCGGACGACGACCGAATCGCGATCGTCTCCGTGGCCTGCCGCTTCCCCGGCGGTGTCCGCTCGCCCGAGGATCTGTGGCGGATGCTGGCCGAGGGCCGCGACGGCATCTCCGGATTCCCCACGGACCGCGGCTGGGGCCTGGACACGCTGTACGACCCCGATCCCGACCGCACCGGCACCTCCCTCACCCGCGACGGAGGATTCCTCCACGACGCGGCCGACTTCGACGCGGAGTTCTTCGGCATCTCGCCGCGTGAGGCGTTGGCGATGGACCCCCAGCAACGACTGCTGATGGAGACGAGCTGGGAACTGTTCGAGCGCGCGGCCATCGACCCGTCCACCCTGCGCGGCGCTCGCGTCGGAACGTACGTCGGGCTGATGCAGCAGGACTACGCCGCACGCCTGCTGCCCTACATCCCCGAGGACGTCGAGGGATTCCTCGGCACCGGCAACTCGGGAAGCGTCGTCTCCGGGCGCCTGGCCTACTTCTTCGGACTGGAGGGCCCCGCGGTCACGGTGGACACCGCGTGCTCGTCGTCGCTGGTGGCCCTGCATCTCGCGGTGCGGGCACTGCGATCCGGCGAGTGCTCCATGGCCCTGGCCGGCGGTGTCAACGTGATGTGCAGCCCCGAACTGTTCGTGGAGTTCAGCCGCCAGGGCGGTCTCGCCCCGGACGGCCGATGCAAGTCCTTCGCCGCGGCGGCCGACGGCACCGCCTTCGGTGAGGGCGCGGGCATGCTGCTGGTGGAGCGGCTGTCGGACGCGCGGCGTCTCGGCCATCCGGTGCTGGCGGTGGTGCGGGGTTCGGCGGTGAACCAGGACGGTGCGAGCAACGGCCTGACGGCGCCGAACGGTCCGTCGCAGCAGCGGGTGATCCGTGCGGCGCTGGCGGACGCGGGACTGGTCGCGTCCGAGGTGGACGTGGTGGAGGCGCACGGCACCGGCACGACCCTGGGCGACCCGATCGAGGCCCAGGCGCTGCTCGCGACGTACGGACAGGGGCGCCCCGCCGAACGCCCGGTGTGGATCGGCTCGTTGAAGTCCAACATCGGGCACACCTCGGCGGCGGCGGGTGTGGGCGGAGTGATCAAGTCGGTGCTGGCGCTGCGGCACGGGGTGATGCCGAAGACCCTGCACGTGGACGGTCCGACACCGGAGGTCGACTGGTCCGCGGGGGCCGGCAAGCTGCTCACCGAAGCCCGGGCGTGGGACGACACGGAACGTCCGCGCCGGGCCGGTGTCTCCTCCTTCGGAGTGAGCGGGACCAACGCCCACGTCATCCTGGAACAGGCCCCAGCGACGCCCCCGACCGACCGGTCCGGCCCGCCGGACACCGCGCCCACCGCCGTCCCCTGGCTGCTCTCGGCGCGCACCCCCGAGGCGCTGCGCGCCCAGGCGGCGGCGCTGCTGGCCGAGTTCGGTGACGGATCGGACGTCTCCGCCGACGACGTGGCGTTCTCCCTGGCCACGGGCCGTACCGCCCTGGGACACCGTGCGGTGGTGGTGGGCACCGCGGACAAGCTCGCCGACGGATTGGGCGCGTTGTCGCGGGGGTTGCCCGCGGCGGGTGTGGTGACCGGTGCTGGTGGGGTGGTGTCGGGTCGTTCGGTGTTGGTGTTCCCGGGTCAGGGTTCGCAGTGGGTGGGGATGGCTGCGGGGTTGTTGGACGGGTCGGTGGTGTTCGCGGGGCGGATGGCTGAGTGTGAGCGGGCGTTGGCGCCTTATGTGGACTGGTCGTTGACGGAGGTGTTGCGCGGGTCGGGGGTGCTGGCCCGGGTGGATGTGGTGCAGCCGGCGCTCTGGGCGGTGATGGTGTCACTGGCCGAGGTGTGGCGTTCGTTCGGTGTGGTGCCGGATGCGGTGGTGGGGCACTCGCAGGGGGAGATCGCGGCGGCTGTGGTGGCGGGTGGTCTGTCGTTGGAGGACGGGGCGCGGGTGGTGGCGCTGCGCAGCCGTGCGGTGGGTGCGCTGGCGGGCCGCGGCGGCATGGCGTCGGTGCCGCTGCCGGTGGATGCGGTGCGGGAGCGGATCGCTTCGCTGGGTGGCGGGTTGTCGGTGGCGGCGGTGAATGGTCCGTCGTCGACGGTGGTGTCGGGTGACGCGGACGCGGTCACCCAGCTGGTTGACGGGTTGGTGGGGGAGGGTGTCCGGGCGCGTCGTATCGAGGTGGACTATGCCTCTCACTCGGCGCATGTGGAGGAGATTCGTGAGCAGCTTCTCGCTGATCTGGCGGGGATCACTCCGGTGTCGGGTTCGGTGCCGTTCTTCTCGACGGTGACGGGTGGCTGGCTGGACACGGCGTCGTTGGATGCTTCGTACTGGTTCCGGAATCTGCGGGAGACGGTGCGGTTCGAGGAGGCGACACGCGGGCTGCTGGGGGAGGGGTTCCGGTTCTTCGTGGAGCCGAGTGCGCATCCGGTGCTTGCGGTGGCGGTGGGGGAGTCGGTGGAGGCCGCGGGTGTGGAGGCGGCGGTGCTGGGGACACTGCGGCGCGGGGAAGGCGGCCTCGAACGGCTGCTGCACTCGCTCGGTCAGGGATATGTGCGGGGGCTGGAGGTGGACTGGTCCGGGATGTTCCCGGGTGCCCGGCGGGTGGAGCTGCCCACGTACGCCTTCCAACGCCAGCGCTACTGGCTCGACGTTCCGACCACGAGCTGGGACGTCGCGTCGGCGGGACTCGCCACGACCGGGCACCCGCTGCTCGGCGCGGCGACGCAGGTCGCGGACTCCGATGAGCTGCTGCTCAGCGGCCGGGTGTCGCTGGAGACCCATCCCTGGCTGGCCGACCACGCGGTGTCGGGCGTCGTGCTGTTCCCCGGCACGGCCTTTCTCGAACTAGCGCTGCGCGCCGCGGCCGAGGCGGACTGCCCCGTGGTCGAGGAACTCACCCTCGGGTCGGCGCTCGTGATGCCGGACGAGGGAGCCGTTCAGCTACAGATACGGGTCGGAGCGTTCGACGGTGACGGCCGACGACGGCTCAGTGTGTTCGCCCGCGCCGCGAGGGAAGCCGACTCGCCCTGGACCGAGCACGCCAGCGGCACTTTGGCGCCCCAGCCCGCCGGGGACATGACCGAGGCAGTGTCCCCCGCCGGTCTGCTGAGCTGGCCACCGCCCGGTGCCGAGCCCGTGGACACCGACGACCTCTACCAGCGATTCGCCGAAGCCGGCTACCACTACGGCCCCGCCTTCCGTGGTCTTCGCGCCGCGTGGCTCCGCGACGGCGAGGTGTTCGCCGAGGTGGTGCTGCCGGAGCCGCAGCACGCCGACGCCGCCGGATGCGTGCTGCACCCCGCACTGCTGGACGCCTCCCTCCAGATCGCCGCGCTGCTGCCCGATCAGGACGGCCGGGCCCGGCTGCCGTTCAGCTGGACCGGGGTGACCAGCAGGATCACCGGGGCCACCACCCTGCGCGTGCGGCTCACCGCCGACGCCCCGGACGCGGTGACCCTCTCCGCCCATGACCTGGCCGGTCAGCAGGTGCTCGGCGTGGAGTCCCTGCTTCTGCGGCCCCCGGCCCCCGGCGGACCGCTGTCCGCCGCCGCCCACGCCGATCTGCTGTTCCACCTCGACTGGACACCGGCCACCACCCGGGCCGACGGCCCCGCCCCGACCTGGGCCGCCCTCGGCGGCGCTGTCCCCGGCGCGGATTCCTGGCCGGACCTCGACGCCCTGGGCGCCGCCCTCGGGTCGGGCACCGCCCTCCCCGAGGTGATCGTCGCGACGGTCGCGACCGCCGCCCTGCCCGACCCGGCCGACCGGGTGCACGCCACCGCGCACGGTTGCCTCGCCCTGGTCCAGCGGTGGCTGGCCGACGAGCGGTTCGCCGCGGCCAGACTGGCCCTGCTCACCACGGACGCGGTCCGTACGGGGCCGACCGACCGTCCCGTCGACCCCGCCCAGTCCGCCCTGTGGGGTCTGGTGCGCAGCGCGCGCGCCGAGCATCCCGGCCGCTTCGTACTCATCGACCTGGCCGGGGCCGGTGAACAAGCGGCGGGCGCGCTGCCCGCCGCACTGGCGGGCGGTGAACCCGAACTGGCGCTACGGGCCGGGGCGCCGCTGCTGCCCCGGCTGGTCCGCGGGGGCCGGTCCGACGGGACGCTGTCCCTGCCGGCCGATCCCGCCTGGCGGCTGTCCACCGACGGCCGGGGCTCCCTGGAGGACATCGCGCCGGTGCCCGCTCCCGCCGCCCTCGCCCCGCTGGGCAAGGGCGAGGTCCGGATCGCGGTGCGCGCCGCCGGGCTCAACTTCCACGACGTCATCGCCACGCTCGGTCTGGACCCCGACCCCGAACAGCAGGGCCTGGGCAGTGAGGGGGCCGGAACCGTCATCGAGACCGGCCCCGGCGTGGACGACCTGGCCCCCGGGGACCGGGTGATGGGGATCTTCGGGGGCGCGTTCGGCCCGGTCGCCGTCGCCGACCGCCGCACCATCGCCCGGATACCGGCCGGCTGGTCCTTCGCCCGCGCCGCGTCCGTGCCGGTGGTGTTCCTCACCGCCCACTACGGTCTGTTCGATCTCGGCGGGCTGCGGCGCGGCGAGTCCGTACTGGTCCACTCCGCCGCGGGCGGCGTCGGCATGGCGGCGGTCCAGCTGGCCCGGCACGCCGGGGCACGCGTGTTCGCGACCGCCGCCCCCGCCAAGTGGGACGTACTGCGCGCGAACGGACTGGACGACACCCATATCGCCTCGACCCGCACCACCGACTTCGCCGATTCCTTCCTCACGGCCACCGCCGGACGGGGCGTCGACGTCGTACTGGACAGCCTGGCGCGGGAGTTCGTCGACGCGGGTCTGCGACTGCTGCCGAACGGCGGCCGGTTCGTGGAACTCGGCAAGACCGACATCCGCGACCCGTCGACGGTCGCCCGGCAGCACCCCGGTGTGCGCTACCGGGCGTTCGACCTGATGGAGGCCGGTCCCCAGCGCATCGGAGAGATGCTCGCCGAGATCCTGGACCTGTTCGAGCGCGGTGCGCTCCATCACCTGCCCGTCACCGGCTGGGACATCCGGCGTGCCCCCGCCGCCCTGCGCTCGCTCAGCCAGGCCCGGGGGGTCGGCAAGAACGTCCTGCTGCTCCCCGCGCCGCTGGACCCCGAGGGCACCGTCCTGGTCACCGGGGCCACCGGCACCCTGGGACGAATCCTGGCCCGGCATCTGGTCGTCGCGCACGGCGCCCGGCATCTGCTGCTGGCGGGGCGCCGGGGCGGCTCCGCCGCCGGAATGCCGGAACTGGTGGAGGAGCTGACCGGCCTCGGGGCCGCGGTGACGGTCGCCGCCTGCGACGTCGCCGACCGTACCGCGCTCGCCGCCCTGCTCGCGGCGGTGCCCGGTACACATCCGCTGACCGCCGTCGTGCACGCGGCCGGAGTCCTGGACGACGCCACGATCGCCCGTCTGACGCCGGACGGCCTCGACCGCGTCCTGCGGCCCAAGGCGGACGCGGCACTCGCCCTGCACGAACTGACCCGGGACTCCGACCTCGCGGCCCTGGTGCTGTTCTCCTCGGGCGCCGCCCTGTTCGGCGCGGCCGGGCAGGCGAACTACGCGGCCGCCAACGCGGTCCTCGACGCCGTGGCCACCGAACGCCGGGCCGAGGGGCTGCCGGGCCTGTCCATCGGCTGGGGCCTGTGGGAGGAGCGCAGCGTGATGACCGCCGGGGTCACCGGGGACCGGGGCACCGGGGCGGGCGCGCTGACATCGGCCGAAGGGCTCGCCCTGTTCGACGCGGCACTGAACTCCCCGCACTCCTACCGGCTCGCGGCCAGGATCACCCCGTCCGCCCTGCGGGCGAACGACCGGCTGCCCGCCGTGCTGCGCGGCCTGGTACGCCCCGCCCGCACCGGCACCGCCTCCTCCGCCGCGGCTCCCGCCCGCTCCATGGCACAGCAACTCGCCGCGCTCCCGGAGGCCGAGCTGTACCGGACGCTGCTCGATCTGGTGCGCGGGAACGCCGCGGCGGTGCTCGGCCACAGTTCACCGGACCTGATCCGCGCGGCACGCCCGTTCAAGGAAGTCGGATTCGACTCCCTCACCGGGGTCGAGCTGCGCAACCGGCTGGTGTCCTCGACCGGGCTGCGGCTGCCGCCCGCGCTCGTGTTCGACCACCCCACACCGGAGGCGCTGGCACGCCATCTCACGGCGCTGACCACGGCCGCACGCCCGACGGGTGACGCGGCGGTCCGGGCCGGACTCGACACCCTGGAGGCACTGCTGGAGGCCCTGCCCCCGGACGGCGTCAGCGACGAACTGGCGTCCCGGCTGCGGGAGGTGCTGTCGCGCCCGCTGCCCGGCGGGACACCCGCCCCCGCCACGGACGGGGGCGACGCGCACGATCTGGCTCCCGACCGGATCGAGTCGGCGAGCGACGACGAGGTCTTCGACTACATCGACAGGCAGTTGGGATCCGCGTGACCCGGGGCCCTGTCCGCGCTGCCCGAGCCTCCCGAGACCAGAACGGCGGTGTCCTGTGAGCGACCAGAGGATGCGTGAGTACCTCAACCGGGTGACCATCGACCTGCGGGAGACCCGGCGAAGGCTCGGGGAGGCCGAGGCCCGGAACCGCGAACCGATCGCGATCGTGGCGATGAGCTGCCGCTTCCCCGGCGGTGTCCGCACCCCGGAGGACCTGTGGGACCTGCTCGTCGCGGGCCGCGACACGATCACCCCCGTCCCCGACGACCGGAGCTGGCAGACTGCCTGGCCGGCCGGTGAAGGGGTCCCCGGCCAGGGTGCCTTCCTCGACGGCGCGGCGGACTTCGACCCCGACTTCTTCGGTATCTCGCCCCGTGAGGCGGTGGCGATGGACCCGCAGCAGCGGCTGCTGCTCATGGCGTCCTGGGAGGCCGTCGAGCAGGCCGGCATCGATCCGCTCACCCTGCGGGGCAGCCGCACCGGGGTGTACGCCGCGGCCATCGACCAGGGGTACGCGACACTGGGCGCCACCGCCCCGGAAGCCGTGCGGGGGTTCCTGATGACGGGGAACTCGATGAGTGTGATGTCCGGGCGGGTGTCCTACGCGCTCGGCCTCGAAGGCCCCGCCGTCACGGTGGACACCGCTTGCTCGGCGTCGCTGGTGGCGCTGCATCTCGCGGCGCGTGCCCTGCGCGCCGGCGAGTGCTCGCTCGCGCTCGCCGGCGGGGTCAGCGTGATGGCGCTGCCGGCGGTGTTCGTGGAGTTCAGCCGGCAGGGCGCGATGTCCGCCGACGGCCGCTGCAAGCCGTTCGCCGCCGCCGCGGACGGCACCGGCTGGGGCGAGGGCGTCGGCATGCTGCTGCTGGAGCGGCTGTCGGACGCCCGGCGCAACGGCCGTCCGGTGCTGGCCGTGCTGCGCGGGTCGGCGACGAACCAGGACGGCGCGAGCAACGGGCTGACCGCGCCCAACGGCCCCTCCCAGCAGCGGGTGATCCGGGCGGCCCTCGCGGACGCGGGGCTGGCCGCCCGGGACGTGGACGCGGTCGAGGCCCATGGCACCGGCACCACCCTCGGTGATCCGATCGAGGCGGACGCCCTGCTGGCCACCTACGGTCAGGACCGGTCCGCCGAACGGCCCTTGTGGCTGGGGTCGCTGAAGTCCAACATCGGGCACACCCAGGCCGCCGCCGGGGTCGCCGGGGTCATCAAGACGGTGCTCGCCCTGCGGCACGGCGTGCTGCCCCGCACTCTGCACGTGGACGAGCCCACCCCGCACGCCGACTGGTCCTCGGGCGCCGTCGAACTGCTCACCGAGGCCCGGGACTGGCCCGCCACGGACCGTCCCCGTCGGGCCGGGGTGTCCTCGTTCGGCATGAGCGGCACCAACGCGCATGTCGTCCTGGAACAGGCACCGCGGCCGGATCTGACAGCCGACCCGGACCCGGCAGCCGACCCGGACCCGGCAGCCGGACCGGGGACGGGCGCCGGGCCGGGGACATCCGTGCTGCCCTGGGTCCTGTCCGGCCGCACCGCGTCCGCGCTCCGGGACCAGGCGGCCCGGCTGGGCGCCCGTCTCGCCACGGACCCGGCCGCGCGACCGGTCGACATCGGGTACTCCCTGGCGACCACCCGCTCCGCCTTCGAACACCGTGCGGTGGTGATCGGCGACGGACGTGCCGCGCTGCTGGACGGGCTCGCCGGTGTGTCCACGGGCGACCCGGGCGTGTTCACCGGCGCGCCCGGGAACCCGCCCGGCGCCGCTGACGTCGTAGCGGGCGCCGGCAGGGTCGTCGAGGGCCGGACGGCGCTCGTGTTCCCCGGCCAGGGCTCCCAATGGGTCGGCATGGCACGGGACCTGCTCACGAGCAGCCCCGTCTTCCGGGACCGGCTGACCGAGTGCGGCACCGCCCTCGCCGCCCATGTCGACTGGCCGCTCCTCGACGTCCTGGAGGACGCGCCGGGCGCACCCTCCCTGGAACGGGTGGACGTGGTGCAGCCCGTGCTGTGGGCGGTGATGGTGTCACTGGCCGCGCTCTGGGACTCCTGGGGTGTCCGGCCCGACGCCGTGGTCGGCCACAGCCAGGGGGAGATCGCCGCCGCCGTGGTGGCGGGAGCGCTGACGCTGGAGGACGGGGCGAAGGTCGTCGCCCTGCGCAGCCGCGCCATCCGGGCCCTGGCCGGACTCGGCGGCATGGTCGCCGTGTCCCTGTCCGAGGAACGGGTCCGGGCCGAGATCGCCCCCTGGGCCGAGAAGCTGTCGGTCGCCGCCGTCAACGGACCCGCCGCCGTCGTGGTCTCCGGAGAGACACAGGCCCTCACCGAACTCCTCGCCCACTGCGCGTCCCAAGGAGTGCGGGCCAGAGCCGTACCCGTGGACTACGCCTCGCACTCGGTCCAGGTCGAACGGATCAGGTCCCAGGTACTGGCCGCGCTGGCGGATGTGCGCCCGGCCGCGGGCCGGGTGCCGCTGTTCTCCACCGTCACGGGAGACCGGCTGGACACCACGGTCATGGACGCCGACTACTGGTACCGCAACCTCCGCCGGACCGTCCGTTTCGACACGGCCGTCCGCTCCCTGGTCGAACAGGGCCACGAGGTGTTCGTCGAGGTGTCGCCCCACCCGGTGCTGACCATGGCCCTCCAGGACACCGCCGAGGACATGGGCACCGCGGACCCGCCCGTGGTCGTCGGCACCCTGCGCCGGGACGACGGCGGACCGCACCGGGTACTGACCTCGGCCGCCGAACTGTGGGTGGCGGGCGTGAGCGTCGACTGGGCCGCGGTGTTCGCCGGCACGGGGGCCCGTCCGACGGCCCTGCCCGGATACCCCTTCCAGCTGCGGCGCTACTGGCTGGAGCCCGAGGCATCGCAGAACGCGGCGCCGACCGCCGCCGACCCGCACGACACGGCCTTCTGGCACATGGTCGACCACGAGGCCCCCGCCGACATCGCCGCCCACCTCGCCGTCGACGAGGACACACTCGGCCGGGTCCTGCCCGCTCTGCGCGGCTGGCGCAGACAGCGACGGGACGAGACCGTCATCGACTCCTGGCGCTACCGCGTCGGCTGGCAGCCACTGCCCGACCCGGCCGCCGCCACCTCCGCCGCCGGGACCTGGCTCGTGGTGCTGCCCGCCGGTCACGGATCCGACGAACGGGTGCGCGGCCCGGTCCTGGCGCTCACCGAAACGGGCGCCACGGTCGTCACGGCCGAACTCACGGCAAGCGACATCCGACGCGAGGAACTCGCGGCCACGCTCACCGCCGCCCTCGGCGGCGGCGCTCCGACCGGAGTGCTGTCGCTGCTGGCCGTGGCCGACCAGCCCCACCCCGACCACCCCGCCCTGCCCACCGGGACGGCACTGACCGTCGCCCTGGTGCAGACACTGGGCGACCTCGCCCTCACCGCGCCCCTCTGGTGCGCCACCGCCGGAGCCGTGTCGACGGGAGCCGACGATCCGGTCACCCACCCGCGCCAGGCCCTGATCTGGGGCACCGGACTGGTGGCCGCACTGGAGCTGTCCGGCCGCTGGGGCGGACTGATCGATCTGCCGCCGGACCTCGACGCCCGCGCCAGGACCCGGCTCGGCGCGCTGCTGACGACCCCCCGCGGCGCCGACGGCGACGGACATACGCAAGCCCTCGGCCACGAGGACCAGCTCGCCCTGCGTGCCTCCGGCCTCCTCGCCCGCCGCCTCGGCCACGGCACCAGGAACGACAGCCGGACGAGGAGCTGGAAACCCCGTGGCACGGTCCTGCTCACCGGCGGCACCGGGGCCGTCGGTCCGCACATCGCCCGCTGGCTGGCCCGAAGCGGCGCCGCACACCTTGTCCTGCCGGGCCGCCGCGGCCCCGAGGCCCCCGGCGCGACGGAACTCACCGCGGAACTGGCCGCCCTCGGCGTGCGGCTGACCCTGCCCGTCTGCGACCTCACGGACCGGGACGCCGTCGACGCCTTGCTGACGGGTCTGGAAGCAGCCGGTGACCCGGTCACCGCGGTGGTCCACGCGGCCGCCTTCATCGCGCTCGCCCCGCTGGACAGCACACCCATGTCCGCGTTCGCACAGATCGTCGCCGCCAAGGCCGCCGGCGCCGAACACCTCGACGCCCTGCTCGACCGGGAACTGGACGCCTTCGTCCTGTTCTCCTCGATCGCCGGCGTCTGGGGCAGCGGCGACCACGCCGCCTACGCGGCGGCCAACGCCTATCTCGACGCCCTGGCCCAGCACCGCCGGGCACGCGGCCTCACCGCCACCGCCGTGGACTGGGGCGTCTGGCAGGCCGAGAACCCCTGGCAGACCCGAGTCGCCGGTGAGGACGCCGACCTGTTCAAACTGGAGCAGCACGGTCTGCCCCGGATCTCCCCCGACATCGCCGTCCACGCCCTGCAACAGGCACTGGACGACGACGAGACCGTGGTCGCCGTCGCCGACATCGACTGGGAACGGTTCGCGGCGGTGTTCACCTCCACCCGCCCCAGCCCGCTGCTGACCGGTGTCCCCGAGGCCCGCCGCGCCCTGGAACGCCCGACCGGCGACGACGGCGCCGAGGTGCCCGCCGCCGCCCTGCTGCGCCAACGGCTGGCCAACCTGGGCGAGGCCGAACAGCGACGCAGGCTGGTCGACCTGGTCCGCACCCACGCGGCCGCCGTCCTCGGCCATCCCACGGCGGACGCGATCCGGCCCGGCAAGGCGTTCCAGGACATGGGATTCGCCTCGCTCACCGCCGTGGAACTGCGCAACCGGCTCAACGCCGCCACCGGCCTGCGGCTGCCGTCCACCCTGATCTTCGACCACCCGTCGTCCACCGCACTGGCGGAGGAGATCCGCGCCGAGCTGCTGGGCGGGCGGACCACCACGGCGCAACCGTCCGACCCGGCCGCCACCGCCCACCCTCAGGCGCCCGAAGACGACCCGATCGCGATCGTGTCCATGGCCTGCCGCTTCCCGGGCGGCATCGGCACCCCCGAGGAACTCTGGCGACTGCTCGCCGAGGGCGGCGACGCCGTCTCGGAGTTCCCCACCGACCGCGGCTGGGACATCGACGCGCTCTACGACCCCGACCCCGACCGCCCCGGCACCTCGACCACCCGGCGGGGCGGCTTTCTGCACGACGCGGCCGACTTCGACGCGGAGTTCTTCGGCGTCTCACCGCGTGAGGCGCTGGCGATGGACCCCCAGCAGCGGCTGCTGCTGGAGACGAGCTGGGAGGCGATCGAGCGCGCGGCCATCGACCCGGTGACCCTGCGGGGCAGCCGTACCGGGGTGTTCACCGGCGTCAACTACGCCGACTACGCGGCCGTGGTCGCCCAGTCGGGGGAAGGCGACGGCCATCTGCTCACCGGCAGCGCCCCCAGCGTGGTCTCCGGCCGGGTGGCCTACACCCTCGGCCTCGAAGGCCCCGCGGTGACCGTCGACACCGCCTGCTCCTCCTCACTCGTCGCGATGCACCTCGCCGGCCGGGCGCTGCGCGGCGGCGACTGCTCCATGGCCCTGGTCGGCGGTGTCGCGGTGATGGCGACCCCTGGCGCCATCGTCAGCTTCTCCCAGCAGCGAGGACTGGCCGAGGACGGACGCTGCAAGGCGTTCTCCGACGACGCCGACGGGATGGGCATGGGCGAGGGAGCGGGCGTCGTACTGCTGGAGCGGCTGTCGGACGCGCGCCGCAACGGGCATCCGGTGCTGGCGGTGGTGCGGGGTTCGGCGGTGAACCAGGACGGTGCGAGCAACGGTCTCTCCGCGCCGAACGGTCCGTCGCAGCAGCGGGTGATCCGTGCGGCGCTGGCGGACGCGGGGCTGGCCGGGTCCGAGGTGGACGTGGTGGAGGCGCATGGCACCGGTACGACCCTGGGTGACCCGATCGAGGCCCAGGCCCTGCTCGCCACCTACGGCCAGGACCGTGCGCCGGACCGGCCCCTGCTGGTCGGCTCACTCAAGTCCAACATCGGTCACGCTCAGGCGGCATCGGGTGTGGCGGGAGTGATCAAGACCGTGCTGGCGATGCGGCACGGGCAGGTGCCCCGCACCCTGCACGTCGGAAAGCCGTCGGCCCATGTCGACTGGACACGCGGAGCACTGACCCTCGCCACCGAACCGCAGCCCTGGCCGGCCGGCGGTCGTCTGTTCCGCGCCGGAGTCTCGTCCTTCGGCCTGAGCGGCACCAACGTCCACATGATCCTGGAACAGGCGTCCCCGCCCGACGACGCCCCGTCAACCGCGCGGACCTCCGTTCCAGCGGTGCCCTGGCTGCTCTCGGCGAAGAGCCCCCAGGCACTGCGGTCCCAGGCCGAGCGTTTGAGCCACCACCTGAACGGCCACTCCGCGCTGGAACCACGCGACATCGGATTCTCGCTGAACGCGCGCACACCTTTCGAACACCGAAAGGCACTGATCGGGAGCGGAGACGAACTGCACTCCCTGCTGAGCCAGTTGGCGGACGACACCTCGGGATCATGGGACAGCGGTCGGACTGTCGAAGGCCGTTCGGTGTTGGTGTTCCCGGGTCAGGGTTCGCAGTGGGTGGGGATGGCTGCGGGGTTGTTGGACGGGTCGGTGGTGTTCGCGGGGCGGATGGCTGAGTGTGAGCGGGCGTTGGCGCCTTATGTGGACTGGTCGTTGACGGAGGTGTTGCGCGGGTCGGGGGTGCTGGCCCGGGTGGATGTGGTGCAGCCGGCGCTCTGGGCGGTGATGGTGTCGCTTGCGGAGGTGTGGCGTTCGTTCGGTGTGGTGCCGGATGCGGTGGTGGGGCATTCGCAGGGTGAGATCGCGGCGGCTGTGGTGGCGGGTGGTCTGTCGTTGGAGGACGGGGCGCGGGTGGTGGCGTTGCGGAGTCGTGCGGTGGGTGCGCTGGCGGGCCGCGGCGGCATGGCGTCGGTGCCGTTGCCGGTGGATGTGGTGCGGGAGCGGATCGCGTCCTTGGGTGGTGGGTTGTCGGTGGCGGCGGTGAATGGTCCGTCGTCGACGGTGGTGTCGGGTGACGCGGACGCGGTGACGACGCTGGTCGACCAGCTCGTCGAGCGGGGGGTGCGGGCGCGTCGTATCGAGGTGGACTACGCCTCTCACTCGGCGCATGTGGAGGAGATCCGCGAACAGTTGTTGTCCGATCTGGCGGGGATCACCCCGGTGTCGGGTTCGGTGCCGTTCTTCTCGACGGTGACGGGTGGCTGGCTGGACACGGCGTCGTTGGATGCTTCGTACTGGTTCCGGAATCTGCGGGAGACGGTGCGGTTCGGGGAGGCGACACGCGGGCTGCTGGGGGAGGGGTTTCGGTTCTTCGTGGAGCCGAGTGCGCATCCGGTGCTGGCGGTGGCGGTGGGGGAGTCGGTGGAGGCCGCGGGTGTGGAGGCGGCGGTGCTGGGGACACTGCGGCGCGGGGAGGGCGGCCTCGAACGGCTGCTGCACTCGCTCGGCCGGGCCTGGGAGAGCGGGCTCGCGGTGGACTGGTCCGGGGCGTTCCCCGGGGCCCGGCGGGTGGAACTGCCCACGTACGCCTTCCAGCACCGGCGCTACTGGCCCGAGCCGACGCACACGACAGCGGCCGACGTGGGATCGGCCGGACTCGACTCGGCCGACCACCCCATCCTCGGAGCGGCGATCGAGCTCGCGGACACGGGCGAGCTGCTGCTCAGCGGCCGGTTGTCGCTGCGCACCCACCCCTGGCTCGCCGATCACGCCGTGGCCGGTACGGTGCTGCTCCCCGGCGCGGCCTTCGTGGAACTGGCGGTGCGCGCGGCGGACGAGGCGGGCTGCCACTCGGTGGAAGAGCTGACGCTCCAGGCGCCCCTGCTGATTCCCGCCGACGGTGCCGTCCGTGTGCAGGTGCGGGTCGGCGCCGCCGACGAACACGGCAGTCGTTCCCTGGACCTGTTCTCCTGCCGCGAGGACGCGGCGGCACCGCTCTGGACCGCGCACGCTACCGGCGGACTCACCGCTGACCGTGCGACGGAGCACCCGCCGCCCGCCCCCGTCCCGGGCGGCACCGCTTCCTGGCCCCCGCCCGGGGCCGTCCCGGTCCCCGTCGACGACCTGTACGAACGGTTCCACGCCTCCGGCTACGGCTACGGACCCGTTTTCCGTGGGCTCACCGCCGCCTGGCGCCGGGGTGACGAGGTCTTCACCGAGGTGCGACTGCCACAGGACCAGCACCGGTCCGCCTCCGCCTTCGGTCTGCATCCCGCTCTCCTGGACGCCGCCCTCCAGGGACTTTTCCTCGGCACCGGGCCGGGAAGCGACCCGGGCCAGGACCGGACATCCGCCGGACTGCCGTTCTCCTGGAGCGGTGTCAGGCTCCACGCCTCCGCTGCCACCGCGCTCCGGGTACGACTCGGCTTCGGGCCGGACGGGTCGGTGTCGATCGACGCCACCGACCCGTCCGGCCTCCCGGTCGCGTCGGTCGAGGCGCTCGCCGTCCGCCCGATCGATCTCGACGCCCTCCGCCCGGGCGGAGGGCCTGAATCCCTCTACCGACTGGAGTGGTCGGCGACGCCCGCCACCGAGCCGGCCGACCCCCTCGGGCGCTGGGCGGTCATCGGCGGCCGGGGCCTGTTCCCCGGCGGCCATCCGGATCTCGCCGCGCTCATCACCGCGGTGGACCAGGGAACGCCGCCGCCCGCCACGGTGCTGGCGTGGTGCGACCATGCCTCGCACCTCCCGTCCCCACCCGATGCCGCGTCCGTGCACACAGCGTTGGACGACGCCCTGCGACTCGTCCAGGACTGGCTGGCCGACTCCCGCTGGGATGACGGCACCCGGCTCGTCCTCGTCACCCGGGGCGCGGTCGCCACGGACGCCGAGGAGGGTGTCACCGACCTCACGGGGGCGGCGGTCCGCGGTCTCGTCCGCTCCGCCCAGTCCGAGCATCCGGGCCGCTTTCTGCTGATCGACACCGACGACCCGGCCGCCGTCCCCGGTCTGCTGCCGCAGGCACTGGCCGGATCGGAACCCCAACTGGCGATACGCGGGGGAAAGCTCCTCGCCGCCCGGCTCGTCAGGGTCACCGTCCCCGCGAACCCGAACCCGAACCCGAACCGCGAGGCGGACCCGAACCCGGACCCGAACCCGCGGCCGGAGACGAACACGCCGTCGGGTATCGCCGCGACCGGCGGAACCGTCCTGGTCACCGGCGCCGGCGGGGCGCTCGGCGGCCTGGTGGCACAGCACCTCGTGGCCGTGCACGGAGTACGAAACCTGCTGCTCGTCGGCCGACGCGGCGCACAGGCTCCGGGCCTGATGGACCTGGCGGCCGGGCTGCGCGGGCGCGGCGCCCTCGTGGACGTCGCGGCCTGCGATGTCGCGGACCGGGACACCCTCGCCGCCCTGCTCGCCGACATCCCCGCCGACCGTCCGCTGAGCGCGGTCGTCCACGCGGCCGGTGTCCTGGACGACGGGGTCGTCGAGTCGCTGACTCCCGAGCGGATGCGTCACGTGCTGCGCCCCAAGGTCGACGCGGCCCTCAACCTCCACGCCCTCACCCGAGACCTGCCGCTGTCGGCCTTCGTCCTGTTCTCCTCCGCGTCCGCGACGGTCGGCAACGCGGGACAGGCCAACTACGCGGCGGCCAACGCCTTCCTCGACGCGCTCGCCCAGCAGCGCCGGGCACTGGGCCTGCCCGCGCAGTCCCTCGCCTGGGGCCTGTGGGCGCGGCGCGGCGCCATGACCGGAGCGCTCACCGACGCGGATCTGCGGCGCATGGCCAGGGGAGGCACCGCGGCCATCGGCACCGAGGAGGGGCTGGCACTGCTGGACGCCGCGCTCGCCCTGGACGAACCGCTGCTGATCCCGGTCAAGGTCGACCTCGGCCGACTGCGGACGGCGGCGCGGACCGCGCCCGTACCGGCTCTGCTCTCCGGCCTGGTCCCCGGCGCCCGCCGCCCGGCCTCGGGAGCGGACGCCGCCGAGGCCGACTCGCTGCGCCGCCGGCTGACCGGGCTCCCGCCGGAGGAACGCGTCGCAGCCGTGCTCGAACTGGTACGGGGCCGGGTCGCGGACGTACTCGGTCACGGCGGCGCCGGGACCATCGACCCGGACCAGGCGTTCAAGGAACTCGGCTTCGACTCGCTCACCTCGGTCGAACTCCGCAACCGGCTGAGCGCGGCCACCGGGAGGCGACTGCCCGCGACCCTGGTCTTCGACCATCCCACCCCGGTCGCCGTCGCCACCTATCTGACCGGCCGACTGGTGCCCGACGAGCCGGGCGGCCCCGGCACCGGGGGGAGCGCCGGTACGACGGACCGGGGGGACCGTGAGATCAGCTCCCTGCTCGCCACCATCCCGCCGGCCGAGCTGCGCCGGGCCGGTCTGCTCGACGCGCTGATGCGCCTCGCCGACCGGCCGGGGCCGTCGGCGCCCGCGGCCGACATCAACGGCATGGACGTGGACGACCTCGTCCGGATGGCCCTGGGCGGCGAACGTGACTGACCGACTGCCGCAGAGGGAGAAGCCGAACACGATGCCCACGGACACGGACACGGACCAGGTGGTCGCCGCCCTGCGTGCCTCGCTGCTGGACAACCAGCGCCTGCGCCAGGAGAACCGACGGCTCCGCGACGACTCCGCCGAGCCCGTCGCGATCGTGGCCATGAGCTGCCGCTACCCCGGCGGCGTACAAACCCCGGAGGATCTGTGGGAGCTGCTGGTCAAGGAGCGTGACGCGGTCGCGCCGTTTCCCACCGACCGCGGCTGGGACGTCGAGGGACGGTTCGACGCCGACCCCGACGCCCCCGGGACCTTCTACGTCCGCGAGGGCGGCTTCCTCCACGACGCCACCGGGTTCGACCCGGGCTTCTTCGGCATCTCGCCCCGTGAGGCGCTGGCCATGGACCCGCAGCAGCGGCTGCTGCTGGAGGCGTCCTGGGAGGCGGTGGAGCGCGCGGGCATCGATCCGCTGACGCTGCGCGGCAGCCGCACCGGGGTCTGGACCGGAGTGATCTACAGCGAATACGCGTCCAGGCTCGACCGGGTGCCCGACGAGCTGGAGGGCTTCCTCGGCACGGGCACCATCCCCAGTGTGGCCTCCGGCCGGATCGCCTACACCCTGGGCCTGGAGGGTCCGGCGGTGACCCTGGACACCGCTTGCTCGTCCTCGCTGGTCGCCATCCACCTCGCCTGTCAGGGACTGCGCTCCGGCGACGCCACCCTCGCCCTGGCCGGCGGGGTGACCGTGATGTCCACCCCCGGCCTCTATGTCGGATTCAGTCGCCAGCGCGGCCTGGCCCCCGACGGGCGCAGCAAGTCCTTCTCGTCCACGGCTGACGGGGCGGGGTTCGGTGAGGGACTCGGTCTGCTTCTGCTGGAGCGGCTCTCGGACGCGTTGCGCGCGGGGCATCCCGTCCTGGCCGTCATCCGTGGTTCGGCCGTCAACCAGGACGGCGCCAGCAACGGACTGACCGCCCCGAACGGCCCGGCCCAGCAACGCGTCATCAGCGGCGCGCTCGACCGAGCCGGACTCGCCCCGGACGAGGTGGACATGGTGGAGGCGCACGGCACCGGCACCATGCTCGGAGACCCGATCGAGGCGCAGGCGCTGCTGGCCACCTACGGCCAGGGCCGCCCCGCCGACCGGCCGTTGCGGCTGGGGTCGCTGAAGTCCAACCTGTCCCACACCCAGGCCGCCGCCGGGGTCGGCGGCGTGATCAAGACCGTACTGGCGATGAGTCACGGGCTGCTGCCGCGCACCCTGCACATCGACCGCCCCTCGACCCAGGTCGACTGGACCGAGGGGGCCGTCTCCCTGCTCACCGCGGCCACCCCCTGGCCGCAGACCGGCCGACCGCGCCGGGCGGGCGTCTCCTCCTTCGGTGTCAGCGGCACCAACGCCCACGTGATCGTGGAGTCGGCACCTCCTGTCACCTCGACCGGACCGGCCGGATCGGTTCCGCGTCCGGGGGTGGTGGTGTGGCCGTTGTCGGGGCGGGACGGTGCGGCGTTGCGCGGGCAGGCGGCGGCGTTGCACGCGCGGGTACTGGCGGAGCCCGGGCTGGATGTGCTGGATGTCGGCTACTCGTTGGCGGTGGGGCGTTCGCGTTTCGCGGAGCGGGCGGTCGTGGCCGGGTCGGACCGCGACGAGTTGCTGACCGGCCTCGCGGCCCTCTCACGGGACGTGGACTCCCCGCGGGTGGTGCGGGGCGGTGGGGTGACACCGGGTCGTTCGGTCTTGGTGTTCCCGGGGCAGGGTTCGCAGTGGGTGGGGATGGCCGTGGAGCTGCTGGAGGGGTCGGCGGTGTTCGCGGCTCGGATGGCGGAGTGCGAGCGGGCGCTGGCGCCCTATGCCGACTGGTCGCTGGGAGAAGCACTGGGCTCGGCCGAGGCGTTGGCCCGGGTGGATGTGGTGCAGCCGGTGTTGTGGGCGGTGATGGTGTCACTGGCCGAGGTGTGGCGTTCGTTCGGTGTGGTGCCGGATGCGGTGGTGGGTCACAGTCAGGGTGAGATTGCTGCTGCGTGTGTGGCGGGTGGTTTGAGTCTGGACGACGGGGCGCGGGTGGTGGCGCTGCGGAGTCGTGCGGTGGGTGTGCTGGCGGGCCGCGGCGGTATGGCGTCGGTGCCGCTGCCGGTGGATGAGGTGCGGGAGCGGATCGCCTCCTGGGACGGCCGGTTGTCGGTGGCGGCGGTCAATGGTCCGTCGTCGACGGTGGTGTCGGGCGACGCGGACGCGGTCACGACGCTGGTCGACCAGCTCGTCGAGCAGGAGGTGCGGGCGCGTCGTATCGAGGTGGACTACGCCTCGCACTCCGCGCATGTGGAGGAGATCCGCGAACAGCTCCTCGCCGATCTGGCGGGGATCACTCCCCTCTCCGGTCCGGTGCCGTTCTACTCCAGCGTCACCGGCGCCCTGTTGGACACCAAGGCCCTGGACGCCGAGTACTGGTATCGCAACCTCCGTCGGACCGTTGAGTTCGAGCGGGCCACCCGCTCCCTGCTCGCCGCCGGACACCGTGTCTTCATCGAGACCGGTCCCCACCCCGTCCTGACCTACGGGGTCGAGGACACGGCCGCCGACGCGGGCGCCCCGGAGGCGCTGGTGCTCAGCACCCTGCGGCGCGGGGAGGGCGGACTCCGCCAGATGCAGCTCGCCCTCGCCGCGGCCCAGGTCCGCGGTCTGCCGGTCGACTGGGCGGCGCTGTTCACGGGGACCGGTGTCCAGCGCGTGGACCTGCCCACCTATGCCTTCCAGCGACGCCGCTACTGGCTCGACGCCCTTCCGGCCGATCGCGACCCGGTGTCCACCGGTCAATCGGCGGCGGACCATCCGCTGCTCGGCGCGGCGGTCGAACTGCCGGACGACGCGGGCACCCTCTTCACCGGACGGCTGTCCCTGGCCACCCACCCGTGGCTCGCCGACCACACCGTGGCCGGCGCGGTCATCCTGCCGGGCGCGGCCTTCGTGGAGCTGGCCGCGCACGTGGGCCGCCGCCTCGGCTGCGCTCTGGTGGAGGAGCTGACCCTGGCCGCCCCGCTGCTGCTGCCCGGTGATGCCACCGATGACCGCGCCGTACAGTTGCGGGTCCTGGTGGGTGCCGAGGACGATTCGGGACGGCGTCCGGTGGAGTTCCACTCCCGCCCCGAGGACGCCACCGGGCCCGACCGGGTCTGGACCCGGCACGCGACCGGGACGGTCGGCGTGCGGAGCCCCTCGGACGGTGCGGCACGGCCGGACGGTACGTGGCCCCCGCCCGGTGCGGTCCCCCTGGACGTCGACGAACTGTACGAGCTGCTCGAAGCCGGTGGCATCGACTACGGACCGGCGTTCCGGGGTCTGCGCGCCGCCTGGCGCGCGGGGGACGAGATCCACGCCGAGGTCGCACGGCCCGCCGGCCTTCCCGGTGCCGGGCGGGGCGGCTTCGGGGTGCACCCGGTCCTGCTGGACGCGGCCCTCCAGGCGACCGGTCTGCGTGAGGGCTCCCGTACTCCGGGGGCCGCCGACGGTGTCCCCCTGCCGTTCTCCTGGCAGCGGGTCCAGATCGAGCCGTCCGACGCGCCGGTGCTGCGCGTCCGGCTGCGTTCCGACGGACCCGACGCGGTCACCGTGCGGATCACCGACCCGTCGGACCGTGCCGTGGTGACGGTCGGTTCGCTCGCCCTGCGTGCGGCGCGCGCCGACGCGCTGCGGGCGTCGTCGGGCTCCGTGTTCCGTGTCGGCTGGACCCCGATCACCGCGCCGACCGGCCCACGCCCGGTCACCCGCTGGGGCCTGCTCGGCCCGCGGGACGACCGGCTGCTGCCGGCCGGCTTCCCCGTCGTGCCGCTGTCGGCGGCGCCCGACGCGGTACTGCTGATCTGCCCCCCGTCCGCCCCGGCGGGGAACCCTCCGACCGGGAACGTCCCGACCGGCACCGCTCCGGCCGGGGACACCCGCGCCGGGCAGGCTCCCACCATGGCCGACGGGACCGTGGCCGTCGGGACCGTGGCTGCGGCGACCAGCGACGTTGCGACCGGGGACGCCCTGCCGGGGGACGCCTCGGCCCGGGACGAGGGAATCCCGGCGGTGCACGCGGTCGCGGCCTCCGTCCTCGAACACCTCCAGCGTCATCTCGCCCACGACACCGCCGCAGCCGTACCGCTGGTGGTGCTCACCCGGGGCGCGCCCGGTCCGCCCACCGGGGAGCCGCGCCCCGTGGACCTCGGCGCGGCGGCCGTCTGGGGCCTGCTCCGGGCAGCCCAGCTCGAACACCCCGACCGGTTCGTGGTGCTGGACATCGACCGGCCGGACGGTGTCGTTGACGCGCTCACCGAACTTCTCGCCACCGGTGAACCGCAGGCAGCCTTGCGCGCCGGCGTACTGCACGCGCCCCGACTGCTACGGCCGACCGCCCCCCGGGCCGTGGCCGCGCCCGGTGCGGGGCCCGGCACCGGGCCCACGACCCGGGCGACCGGACTGTTCGGACCGGCCGAGGGCACGGTGCTGCTGAGTGGCGGAGGCGTTCTCGCGGCCGTCCTGGCACGCCATCTGGTCACCGCGCACGGGGTACGCCGTCTCCGGGTACTGAGCCGCCGGGGCGCCGACGCTCCCGGGATGCCGGAGCTGACGGCCGAACTCGCCGCGGCGGGGGCCGAGCTGACCACCGTCGGCTGCGATGTGTCGGACCGTCAGGCACTGACCGCCGCTCTGGCGGCCATCCCCGCGCGCCATCCGCTGTGCGCAGTGGTCCACACCGCCGGAGTGCTCGACGACGGCCTGCTGGAGGGGCTGACACGGGAGCGGATGACGGCGGTGCTGCGGCCCAAGCTCGACGCCGCCCGGCACCTCGACCGGCTGACGCGCGGCACGGATCTCTCGGCGTTCGTCGTCTTCTCCTCCGCGGCGGGCGTGCTGGGCAGTCCGGGACAGGCGTCCTACTCCGCCGCCAATGCCGCGCTGGACGCGCTGACCGCCGAACGCCGACGGCTCGGGCTGCCCGGGCTGTCCCTGGCCTGGGGGCTCTGGGAGCGGCACAGCGGGATGACCTCGAAACTCGACGGCGCCGAACGGCGACGTATCGACCGACGCGGCGCGCGCGGCCTCTCCGACGCGGAGGCCATGGCGTTGCTGGACACCGCTCTCGCCGCGGACGCCGCCGAGACGGGTGACGGGACCCCCGCCGTCCTGGCACACCTCGACCTCCCCGCGCACCGCGACGGTCCGGTCCACCCGATGCTGCGCTCGCTGGTACGGCGGGGCCGCCCGGCGGGAGCGGCGGCGACGGCCGCCCTGTCGCTGCGGAACCGGCTCGACGCCGCCGACGCCCAGGAACGTGAGCTGATCCTGCGTGAACTCGTCCTCACCCAGGCCGCCGACGTCCTCGGCCACACCGAGTCCGGGGCGCTGTCCGGGACGGTGCCGTTCCTCTCCGTCGGTTTCGACTCGCTGACCGCGGTCGAACTGCGCAACCGTCTGGCCGCCGCCACCGGTCTGCGGCTGAGGCCCTCCGTGGTCTTCGACAGCGGGACGCCGGCGGGGCTCGCCGCGCGCCTCGCCACCGCGGCGCGCGCCGAACCCGAACCCGAACCCGCACCCCGAACCGGTATCGCGCCGCCGGCCGTGACAGACACCCCGCCGGACGCCGCGTCCGACACCGAGTCCGACAACGACCCGGTGAGCGTACTGTTCCGACGGGCCTGCGCGCTCGGCCGGACCGACGAGGGCATCGCCCTGCTCAAGCACGCCTCCGCCCTGCGCCCGGCGTTCCGCGGCGGCGACGAACTCGCGGCGGCCGGCACCGGTCCGCGACTGCTGCGTCTGAACGAGCGCGACGGTGCCCCGGTGATCGTCTGTTTCGGTTCCGTCGTCGCCCTCGGCGGCGCCCACCAGTACGCCCGCTTCGCCGCCCGCTTCCGGGACCGCTACGCCGTCACCGCCCTGGACGCCCCCGGCTTCACCCCTGAGGAGGAACTGCCCGCCGATATGGCCGCCCTGGTGGGATTCCAGGCGGCGACGCTGCTCCGCGAACTGTCCGGACGGACCCTGGTGCTGGCCGGCTCCTCCTCGGGCGGCACGCTCGCCCATGGGGTGGCCGCCGAACTGGAACGCCGCGGTGAGGGGCCCGCGGCCGTGGTGCTGCTGGACACCTATCTCTCCGACAACACGGGCATCACCCAGTTCAACGATGTGCTGCTGGGCGGGATGTTCGCCCGCGAGGACCGGGCGGCCCCGATGGACGGGACCAGACTGACCGCGATGGGCGGCTACTTCCGTCTGCTCGACGACTGGAAACCGCCGGCGGTCCATGCCCCGGTGCTCCTGGTACGCGCGTCCGTCCCCCTCGGTAGTCCGTCCGCCGGGGCCGGTGACTGGCGCTCGTCCTGGGCCTCCGCCGACGCCGTCGTCGACGTTCCCGGAGACCACTTCTCGATCATGGAACAGCATGTCGCGACCACCGGGGACGCCGTCGGCACCTGGCTCGGCGCCGTCCTCCGCACCTCCGATGACCTGTGAAGCCGAAGGAGAGTCCGTTGACCACCGCTCCGCATGACGAATCGCCACCGCGGCACGCCCTCACCGTGCTGGGAGCCGGCGTGATGGGCGTCGGCATCACCGTCCTCGCCCTCGGGCACGGTCTGCCGGTGCATCTGGTCGACGTGGACCGGGAGCTGCTCGACCGGGCCGGGGACCGGATCGACGGCGAGCTCCGGCTGGCCGAGCTGATGGGCGCGCTGCCGCCCGGCATCTCCCCGGGCGAACTGGTCACCGGGACCTCGCTGAAGGCCGCGGCCGGGGCCACCGCCGTCATCGAGGCGGTCACCGAGAACGCGGCGACCAAGGCCGCGGTCCTGTCCGAGGTCTCCGCACTGGTCCGCCCGGGAACCCCGCTGATCACCAATACCTCCTCGATCCCCGTGGACGAGCTGGCCGGGGCGCTGGAGCGGCCGGAGGAACTGGTCGGCACCCACTTCATGAACCCGCCCTATCTGATCGGGACCGCCGAGGTGGTCCGCGGGCCCAGGACCGGGGAGCCCGCGATGGCGGCGGTGACGTCGCTGCTCGCGGCCCTGCGGCGGCGGGCGGTGGTGGTCAGGGACGCACCGGGCTTCGTGACCAGCCGGATACTGCACCCGATGATCAACGACGCGGCCCGTGTCGTGGAGGAGGGCACGGCGACCGCCGAGGCCGTCGACGCCCTGATGCAGGGCTGTCTGGGACATCCCACGGGCCCGCTGCGCACCGCGGATCTGATCGGCATCGACAACCTCGTCGACTCCCTCCGGGTGCTGCACGAACGGACCGGCGACGACGGCTGCCGCCCCAGCGAGCTGCTTGTGCGACTGGTCCGTGAGGGCCGGCTCGGCCGCAAGTCCGGGCGCGGCTTCTACGACTACACCTGACGAACCCGACGAGGAGACAGCCATGACCACGGGCAGCACCCCGAACGCCGACGACCTGGAGAAGGAGCTTCTGGGGTTCCTGGAGGGACACACCGGAACCCCCTGGGAAGCCGACACCGACCTGTTCGCGGCCGGGGGCCTCTCGTCCCTGTTCGCCATGCAACTGGTGGTGCATCTGGAGAAGACCTACACCATCGCCGTCCGCGGCGCGGACCTCCGGCTGGACAACTTCCGCACCGTGCGGCGGATGGCCGGACTGGTCGACCGGCTCCGCCGGCCCGCCCCCGGGAGCCACGATGGGTGAGGACCTGGCCGGTGCCCTCACCGCGGTCACCCTGCGGGTCGGCGACCTGGCGGGGGAGTGGGACCGGACCGGCCTGCTCCCGCTGGATCTGCTCCATGAGCTGGGCGCCGAGGGCCGGCTGTGCGCCGAGGTCCCGGAGGAGTACGGCGGCTGGGGGCTCAGCAGCATGCACAACGGCACCTACACCGCCCATGTGGGCGGCCTGTGCGGTTCGCTGCGCAGTGTGATGACCTCCCAGGGCATGGCGGCGTGGACCGTGCGGCGCCTGGGCACCGCGGAGCAGTCGGCCGGGTACCTCCCCCGGCTCACCGGGGGTGAACTGGCGGCGGTCGGCTTCAGCGAGCCCGGCGCCGGCAGCGACCTCGCGGCGATGACTACCACCGTCCGCCGCGACGGCGACTCGATCGTCGTGGACGGACACAAGAAGTGGGTGACCGCCGCCCACTACGCCGACCTGCTGGTGATCGTCGGCCGCTACGAGGACGGTGCGGCGGCCGTGGTGGTGCCCGCCGACGCGCCGGGCGTCCGGGTGGAACGGATCACCGACCCGCTCGGCTGCCGGGCGGCCGGACACGCGGACGTGCGTCTCGACGGGGTCCGGCTGCCGGCCGACAGCGTTCTCGGCGGCTACGCCCTGCCGCTGTCCCTGCTGGTGACGACCGCGCTCGCCTACGGGCGGATATCGGTCGCCTGGGGGTGCGTGGGCATACTGCGGGCCTGTCTGGCGGCGGCCACCGCCCACGCCGCCGGGCGTGAACAGTTCGGCGAACCGCTGGCCGGGCACCAACTCGTCGCCGGACACCTCGCCGACATCTTCACGGCCGAGCAGGTGGCCAGCCGGGTGTGCGAGCACGCCAGCCGCCGCTGGGACGAGGGGGCGCCGGACCAGGTGGTGGCGACCGTCCTGGCCAAGCACGTCAGCGCGACCCAGGCGGCCCGGGGCGCGGCAACGGCCGTCCAGGTGCTGGCCTCGGCAGGGGCGCGGGACGGACATCCGGTGGCCAGGGCGTACCGGGACGCCAAACTGATGGAGATCATCGAGGGCAGCAACGAGCTGTGCCGTCTGATGCTGGCTCAGCACGCCCTCTCCCGTCCGGAGGCACCGTGAACGGGCCCCCGGCCGACGAGCCGACGGAGGACGACATGGCGCCCGTGACGGTCAAGTGCCTGGTCTGGGACCTGGACGACACGCTCTGGCAGGGCACCCTGCTGGAGGACGGTGAGGTAGGGCTGCCGGACGAGGTGCGCAAGGCGGTGATCGAGCTCGACTCCCGCGGCATCCTGCATTCCATCGCGAGCCGCAACGACCACGAGCACGCCTGGGCCCGGCTGGAGGCCCTCGGCCTCGCCGAGTACTTCGTACTCCCGGAGATCGGGTGGGGCGCCAAGTCCGAGGCGGTGCGCCGGATCGCGGACCGGCTCGGTTTCGCGCTCACGACCATCGCGTTCGTCGACGACCGGCCCGCCGAGCGCGCCGAGGTGGCCTTCCATCTGCCCGAGGTGCGGTGCTACCCGGCCGAACAGGTCCTCGCGCTGCCGGAGCTGCCGGAGTTCACGCCCGCGACCAGCACCGTCGACTCCCGGCGGCGTCGGCAGATGTACCAGGCGGGCTTCCGCCGCGAGGCCGAGCGCGCTGCGGCGCCGGGACCCGACGAGGAGTTCCTGCGCACCCTGGACCTGCGGATGCGCATCGGCCGGGCCACCGGCGACGAGCTCTCCCGGGTCGAGGAACTGACCCTGCGCACCAGCCAGATGAACGCCACCGGGGTGCACTACCCGGACGCGGTGCTGCGCGACCTGATCACCGACCACGGGCACGAGGTACTGGTGGTCACCCTGACCGACCGGTTCGGACCGCACGGCGCGGTCGGCGTACTGCTGCTGGAGCGGCACCCGGGGCTCTGGCACCTCAAGTTGCTCGCGACCTCCTGCCGGGTCGTGGCCTACGGCGCCGGCGCGACCCTGCTGAACTGGCTGGCCGACTCCGCGGCCCGGGCCGGGGTCCATCTGGTGGCCGACTTCCGGGCCACCGAGCGCAACCGGATGATGGAGATCGCCTACCGCTTCGCGGGCTTCGAGGAGGACCCGTGCCCGTGCGCCACGGGCCTGGAACCGGCGTCGGCGCTCGTGGGACTCCAGCGGCTGCATCTGGCCCCCGGACCGCGCGCGGTGTCCACCACCATGAGCCTGGAGGCACCCGACCTCGGCGCACCCGACCCGGGGGCGCCGGAACAGGGGACGGGAGCACTCTGACTGCCCCGACGCTCCCCCCTCGGTCCTCAGCGCTTGCGGGCGAGCGTGATCCCGTCGGCCATCGTCAGCAGCGACAGCTCCACCCGCGGGTCCTGGTGCAGCACCCGGTTCAGCGCCCTGACCCCGGCGGTGTCCGGGTCCACGGCGGCCGGATCGGCGACCCTGCCGAAGAAGAGGGTGTTGTCGACCACGATCAGACCGCCCCCGCGCACCAGCGCCAGCGAGGACTCGTAGTAGCGCACGTAGTTGGTCTTGTCGGCGTCGATGAACACCAGGTCGAAGCTCTCCGGCCCGCGCTCCGCCAGCAGGGTGTCCAGGATCCCGGCCGCGTCACCGATCCGCAGATCGATCCGTGGGCCGACCCCGGCGCGCTCCCAGAAGTCGGCGCCGACGGCAGGCCACCGGTCGTCGATGTCGCAGGACACCAGCATTCCGTCCGCCGGGAGCGCGCGGGCCATGCACAGGGTGCTGTAGCCGGTGTAGGTGCCGATTTCCAGCACCGCCCGGGCACCCGTCAACCCGACCAGCAAGGAGAGGAGTTGCCCCTCCTCCGCCATCACCTGCATGGCGGTCCCGCCGGGGAGGTCCGCGGTGGTCTCCCGCAGTTCCCTGAGCAGTTCGTCGTCGCGGAGGGAGACCTCCCGGACATAGGCGAGCAGGTCGGGGGTGGCTGCCGTCTGGTGTGCCATGGCGCGGGGTTCCTCTCGAAGGGGCCGGTCGGCGGGATGTTCCGTGGTCGGGGCGCCGGGAGGGTCACCCGGCGCGCATGAACGGGCGACCGCGCTGCCGCAGGGCGACCGCCTGTGCTTGTTCGGCGGCGTAGGCCCTCAGCAGTGCGTCCAGCCAGTAGCGGCCCGCCCTCGGCGCACCCAGCAGATTGGCCTCGACCAGGGTGTCGAGGGCCTCCTCGGCCCTGGCCTCGGAGCAGCCGACCAGCACCGCGACCCTGCTGCCGGAGAAGGAGGACGCCTCCGCGGCCCCCAGCGCGGTGAACACCTCGGCGGGATCGACACCGTCCGGGGCCGTCCGCCGCAGCCCGGCATGGTCCGCGTCGAGGCAGGGGCGGACCCCGAGATCGCCCGCGCACAGCTCGTCCAGCAGACGCGGGGCCTCCGTGAGCCGCCGGGCGAAGTCCCCGATGCTCCAGTGCGGGCGCTCCAGCAGTCTGGTCCCCGCGATCCGGATCGCCAGCGGAAGGCCCGCGCAGATCGTCAGCACCGTCCGGACGGCGTGCGGTTCGGCGCCGACCCTGGCCGGTCCGACGATGCTCCCCAGCAGCTCCAGGGACCCGGCCTCGTCCAGCGGAGGAAGGAGCAGGGTGCGCGCGCCCTCCAGATCGGCCAGCCGCCGCCGACTGGTGACCAGCAGTCTGCTCCCTCCGCTGCCGGGTATCAGCGGCCGGATCTGTGTGCTGCTGTGCGCGTTGTCGAGCACGACCAGCACCCGGCGGTCCGAGGTGAGCGAACGGTACAGACTCTCCCGTTCGGACTCCTCCCGCGGGATCTCGCCCCGGGGCACACCGAGGTCGGCCAGAAACCGCGGCAGCACCGTGCGCGCGGTCAGCGGTCGCGGCCCGGCGCCGAGGTCGGCGTAGAGCTGACCGTGCACCGAGCACTCGCGCACGGCGTGGGCCGCGTGCAGGGCCAGCGCGCTCTTGCCGACGCCGCCACGACCGGTGACCACCGCGGTCGCCACCGTGCCCGCGGGCAGCGCGCCGGTGGTGAGGAAATGCTCCAGCCGCGCCAGCGGACCCGAGTGTGCCGACAACTTCGGTGCGACCGAGGGAAGTTGAGCCGGACTCGGCCGACCAGGACCATTCCAGGGCGCGGCCGGCGCGACCGCCTTCTTGGCGGGCGGCTCCACCGGGCCCGGCGTACGGGGCCGGTCATGGGCCGAGAGGATATGCCGCTGGACCTCACGCAGATCGGCGCTCGGCTCGGCGCCCAGCTGCTCCACGAGCAGGACCCGGGTGCGCCGGTACAGATCCAGTGCCTCCGACTGCCTTCCCGAGCGGAACAGCGCCAGCATCAGCTTGCCCACCAGGGCCTCACGTAACGGGTACTTCCGCACCAGCCGTACGAGCTCGGGCACCACCTCGGCGTGCCGCAACAGCGCGAGCTCCGCGTCGAAACGCAGTTCCATGGTCTGCAACCGCAGCTCCTGGAGGTAACGGCCCTCCACATCACGCAGCGTCCGCGAGGGAATGTCCGCCAACGGCTCCTCACGCCACAGGGCGAGGGCCTCGGCCAGCTCGGTGGAGGAACCCTCCAGATCCCCGCGCCCGGCCAGCTCCGCCGCGCGTCGGCGATGCGCCGTGAACTGCCCCAGATCGCTCTCGTGCTCCCCGAGTTCGAGGAGGTACCCGGGCGCCCGGGTGAGGATTCTGGCGGAGGCGTGCTCACCCAGCGAATGCCGCAGCCGCATCACATAGGTGCGGACGGTCGCGGCGGCGCTCGGCGGCGGTGCGCCGTCCCACACGTACTCGGCGATCCGGTCGACCGAGATCACCCGGTTGGCGTTGAGGAGGAGCGCCGCCAGGACCACGCGCTGCCTTGGCGCCGACACGTGGACCTCACGCGCGTGCAACCGGACGGAAAGCGGGCCCAGCAGCAGGAAGTTCAAGGAAATCCCTCTTCGTCGCACGACCGATGGCCAGAGATGCCCCCAGCGTCTTGGGCGATCATGCTCCGGTCAACAAGATCCCCGTATATCTAGATGTATCCCTAGAACATATGTCTTGCGATCACGGCGGGTTTGCGCTCCGGGGAACTGCCACAGCGGTCAGCACCAAGCCACCGGAGACGGCCAGGCGGCCGGTGAATCCGTCGACCACCGAGCCGCCGACCCGATGCCCCGGCACCCTCAGCCCGGCGGAGAACACGCCCCGTACGGGGTCCAGCCGCACGAACGCGTCCAGGAAGTCCAACGGCCGTCCCGTCAGCGGGAACCACGCCTTGTAGACCGACTCCTTGGCACTGAACAGCACCCGGTCCCAGCACACCCCAGGCGACACGCGCCGACACCCGTCCAGCGCGGCCCGCTCCCCGGCGACGGTCACCGCGTCGAGCACGCCCTCCGGCAGGGGACCGACCGGCTCCGCGTCCACCCCGAGGGCGAGCAGATCAGCGCTGCTGGCCACCGCGGCCACCCGGTACCCGGCGCAGTGGCTGATCGACCCCACCACACCCTCCGGCCACAGCGGCTCCCCGCGCGGCCCGGCCAACAGCGGTGCCTGGGGCAGGCCCAGCCGGGCCAGCGCCTGCCGGGCACACCACCGCCCCGTGGTGAACTCCCGTCTGCGCCGCTCCACGGCGTGGGCCACCAGCGGCTCCTCCTCGGGGAACAACTCCGACCCCGGCGGGTCCCCCAGCGATTCCGCCACCTCGACCGACGCCGGCAACAGATCCTCGATCACCGCCGGACACCCGTCACCGCTGCTCCCCGGCCGGGAAGACCTCGCGCAGCAGCGGGTCCGGCTTGCCCCAGCGCCGCCACTCGCGCGGATAGCCGAGGGACACCTCCTGATGCCGTACCCCGTCCGTGTGGATGGTCCGCGGAATGTGCAGATGCCCGTAGATCACCGCGGACGCCCGGTACCGCACAGGCCAGTCCCGGCTCGCCGTGGTACCGCACCACAACGCGAACTCCGGATGGTGCAGCACCTCCGTCGGTTCCCTGACCAGGGGGAAATGATTCACCAGGAGCGTCGGCAGCGCCGGGTCGCAGCCGGCCAGACGTGCCTCTGTGGAGACGACCCGCGCACGACACCAGTCGGCCCGCGTCGGATACGGGTCCGGGTGCAACAGGAACTCGTCGGAGCACACCACACCCGCGGCCTCCGCCAAGGCCAGCGCGGCCCCGACGTCACGCACTCCCGGCGGCAGGAAGCTGTAGTCGTACAGCAGGAACAGCGGTACCACCGTCACGGGACCGCCCGGACCGGTCCAGATCGGATAGGGGTCCTCGGGGGTGATGACACCCAGACGCCGGCACAGCTCCACCAGATACCGGTACCGGTGCTCGCCGCGCAACCGCACCGGGTCGGCCGGATGGGTCCACAACTCATGGTTGCCCGGCACCCACACGACCGTCGAGAACCGGTCGGCCAGCAGCCGCAGCGTCCACTCCACGTCCGCGGCCAACTCGCCCACGTCCCCCGCCAGCAGCAGCCAGTCCCCCTCGTCCTCGGGGAACATCCCCTCGACAACGGCCCGGTTCTCCGGATGGGCGACATGGAGGTCGCTGACGGCGTACAGCCTTGCCATAACGGTGCTCCTCGCGTACGCGCCGGGCCCGCGGCGTTCGGTCCGGCCGGACCGTTGCCGCCGGTTCGGCGTCAAGTAAATCCCACGAGGTTGCCCGGACCGCAACGATCCCGCCATTCACCGCGGAAACAACCGGAATTGAACCCGGTGGTGTGTGAGGCGACTGCGCCGGTGCGCCCTTGCTGACATTCCGAGCGGCATGGCAGGCTGTGATATGCGGTGCCCGTGACTCTCCGATCGCCGCCGATCGGCGCTCCCGGCATTCAGTATGCCTACCAGCCGGTCCGCCGGTGCGGAGGATGTCCCACATGATCGGCTCACCCTGCCCACTGGCGCCGCGCGGATTTGAGAAAGGAATGAACGGTCGACATGACTTCCCTCTCTTTGGACAGCGACCTGTGGTGCCGTCGCTTTCATCCCTCGCCCACGGCCAAACGTCGGCTGGTCTGCTTTCCGCACGCCGGCGGTTCGGCGAGTTTCTACTTTCCGGTCTCCGCCGAACTGTGCGGCCCGGTCGACCTCCTCGCGGTGCAGTACCCAGGGCGGCAGGACCGCCGCGAGGAGCACGGCGTCGAGGATCTCCACCTCATGGCCGACGGGGTGTTCGAGGCCCTGCGCCGCTGGGACGACCTCCCGCTGACCTTCTTCGGCCACAGCATGGGCGCCCTGGTCGCCTTCGAGGTGGCCCGGCGGATCGAGCGCGCGGGCGGCCGGATCGACCATCTCTTCGTGTCCGGCCGCAGGGGGCCGTCCACGGACCGGCCGGAGCTTTCACAGCCCCTCGACGACGAGGGCATCCTGGCCGAGGTCAAGTCCATGAGCGGCACCGACGCCCGGCTCCTGGAGGACGAGGAACTGCTGCGGATGGTGCTGCCCGCGCTGCGCGGCGACTACCGGGCGCTGGGGACCTACCAGGCCGACCCCCGCGCCGCGGTCGGGTGCCCGATCACCGCGGCGGTGGGGGACCAGGACCCCTGGACACCCGTGTCCGAGGCCGGGACCTGGCGCGATCGCACGACGGCCGCGTTCGACCTCAAGGTCTTCCCCGGCGGGCACTTCTATCTGAGCAGTCGGCCGGACGAGGTGATCGGCATGCTCCGCGAGCACCTCGCCACCGCACCGCGCGCCTGATACCACGAACATCAGGAATAGGGGGTGTTGAGGGTGACACCGTTATCCACCTCTGGGCAGATCCACTCCGCGCAGGGACCGCCGCGGTCCGAGCGCGCCGATCACCCCGGCCCGTCGGGCGAGGACTGTTCCGGCGGTGTGGGCGTCCGACGGCTGACCGCGCTGGACGTCCTGATCCTGGAGGGTGTCGCGGTCGGCACCTCGACCGTCCAGCTGGCGGCCTCCCTCTATCTGAGCCGACAGGGTGTCGAGTACCGCATCGGGTTGATGCTGCGTCATTTCCAGGTCGCGAACCGGGCCGCCCTGGTCTCGCGGGCACATTCCCTCGGCGTGCTGAGCGTCGGGGCATGGCCGCCCCGGGTCCTTCCGGAATTCCTCGAAACATAGGGAGAGCGCGGTAGCCGCCTGTTCCCCGATCTCGTTTCCGATAGGTCTTTCCCTCAGGGGGAGAAGTGCTCCAGCGGTACGCTTCCGGTAGATTTTCCCAGACCGGAATATCGTATCGATATCGCGCAGCGAGACGGGCTTCCGATCACCCGCCCGGAGAGCGGATTCTGCGGCATTGTGCTGGTAGCCCTGGTTTCGCTGCTCTACCGTTGGGCCGCACCGGCCCCTCCTTTTCGCACACCAATTCACGGGAGCTGTCATGAGTCTGGGTTACCTGTTCGGCGGCGGCGTCGGGACCGAGCCGCACGGCCTGGAGCTCCATCGGACCTACCCGGTGGTGCGCAGCTGGTACGAACAGGTTTCCGAGTGGACCGGGCTGACCGTTGGTCAGATCCTGGAGGAAGACCTCCCGACCGCCCAGGAGGAACGCCAGAGCGTCGGCACCGTCCGCGAGGCGGCCCTCGCGATCGGTGTGCACGACGTGCTCGCGTCGTTCAATCTACGCCCTGCCGCCATCGGCGGCCTCAGTCTCGGTGCGATGGCCGCCAGTTGCCTCGCCGGATCGGTGGACCGTCGGGAACTGTTCGAGATGCTGGCCGGCTCCCGCGACACCCCGGAACCGCCCGCCGACGCACCGCGGCAGGGGATAGCCATAGCCTTCGGCGCCCTCGGCGAAGGCGCCCCCTCCCACCCCGGCGAGAATGTCCCCGGCGTCCATCTGGCCGGCGACTTCGGCCCCACCACCGACGGCACCCAGCGCATCCTCATGCTGGCCGGCCACGCCGAAGCGCTCGACGCACTCGCCGCCGAGGTCCCACCGGGCACGGTGGTTCCGCTCCCCGGCCGCACCATCGCCGTCCACACCCCGCTGCGTCGGCACTACCGCGACTTCATGGCCCCGCGCATCGACGCGATGTCCTTCACCGACCCCGAGATCCCCCTGCTGTCCTGCCTGGAACCCAAGGTCCTGCGGACCGCGGCCGACGTGAGGGACCTGTTCCAACGCAACTCCACGGACCCCATCAGCCTGGTCGACGTCTACGACGGCATGCGGGAACAGGGCGTACAACTCGGGCTGGTGATGGGCCCCTCGATCCCGGAGGGCATCCTCGCGTTCCCCTTCCCGGTGGTGCACATCGAGCAGCCGGAGCACATCGAACAGGCTCTGACCACCGCGTACGACCTCGGCATCGACCTCACCGGCGCCCCGGCGCTGTCATGACCGCCCCCACCCGTGCCGACCCGGACGCCCAGGTCGCGCGATGGCTGGACACCGACCTGGACGAATGGACCCGCAGGGTCGTCCGACGGCACTTCGACCCGGTGTCCGGCAGCCTGTACTGGCTCGGCCGCGTCCACCAACTGGACTTCGACCCGCGTGACATCACCCGCCACGACCAGCTCGGCGCCTTCGGCCCGTTCCCCCTGGACCGATTGCGCGAGGAGGACCCCGCGGACCTCGTCCCGCAGTCCGTGCCCCGGCCGCTCGCCGGGCGTGTCTGGGACACCGGCGGCACCACCGGCACACCCTGCCGGGTGTTCTACACCCCCGACATGCTGTCGCACCGGGCGATCTGGCGCCGCTGGTCCTTCGTCCGGGAAGGCTTCGCACCCGGCCGCACCTGGCTGCAGGCCACGCCCACCGGACCGCATCTGATCGGGAACGGCGTCCAGGAGGTCTCGGAACTCCACGCCGGCCAGGTGTACGCGGTGGACATGGACCCCCGGTGGGTCAAGCGCCTCATCCGGGCCGGCCGGCTGGCCGAGGTCGGCGATTACACCACCCATCTGCTGGAGCAGATCACCGACGTGCTCCGGCAGGGCCGGGTCCAGTACCTCAACACCACACCGGCCCTGTTCCAGGCCCTCCGCCAACGCCGGCCCGAACTCGTCGCCGCCCTCGACGGCGTACGCCTGAGCGGCACCCAGATCAGCGCCGATATGTACCGGACCTTCAGAACCGCCCTGCGGGGCGGGATCTGCGGCTTGACCTACGGCAACACCTTCGGCAACGCGGCCTGCCTGGACATCGAGCGGGACGGTGAGCTGATCAGCTATGTCCCGAACTATCCACAGGTCACGATGGCGGTGGTGGACAAGGCCGACCGCTCGACCCCCGTCGCCCCCGGCACCGTGGGCCAGGTACGGCTCACCGTGCTCCACGAGGACCTCTTCCTCCCCAACATCCTGGAACGCGATCAGGCACTGCGCCACAGCACCGACCGCTGGCCCATCGACGGCGTCGCCAACGTCCGCCCCCTCCAGACCACGAGCTCGGCCCCCGAGGGCCTGTACTGAACCCGCACCGTACGGTCCCCGACCGTACGGCTGCCCCCGGAGCGCCCGGGTCGCGGAGCGCCAGGAGTTCGGCACCGGCCGTCACCACCCGTTCGTCGCCGACGAAGCCGGGGGCACCGCTCATCCGCGGACCGCTGCCACACCATCCCCTGAACCCACGCGACCGAACGCCCTCCTTACACGGCGCAGACGGACTCCAAGAGACAACTACCCGCCCTTCACCTGAACGCGCGAACCTGTCGCACGCCACCCGCACCGGCCCTCACCAGCACACCCACCCACGGGCTCGTGGAAAGCCGGTTGAGCCACCCCACCACGCTCCCCGCCAATGGGAACCGTGACCCGCACCCCGACCACCCCCGGCACCGGCACCGGCACCACGGACTCGCCCGCACCCGGTGGTGGGTCGGCCGCGCCCTCATTTCTTCACGCGGACGGGTGCCGGTGCTGTGGCAGTCGTCCTACGCCCAGCGCGTCAGGCGTAGGACGCGTCGGTCGTCCGGTTTGGATCGGGGCACCGCGTCCCTGTTCCGGGGGAGTCGCGGAAGTGACCTGGAGAGAGTCCTTGAACCGAAGACGTCCATCGGCCGCAGCCCGGTCGGTGCGGGCAGCGCTGACCTGCTTGCTGGTGTGGGGGGTATGGGGAGCCGCGGCGGTTCCGGCGGTGCCGGCTCCCGGTCGGGTCACGGCGGTCAGGGAACTGGACCACCGTCCTGTCCCCGGCTACGCCGCCGGCCGCGAGGGCGGCGGCGAGGCCCGCTCCCCGGGCGGGGGGCCCGCCGGGGCCGCGCCCCGTACCGTGGCGCGTCCAGCGTCGCACCGGTCGGATGCGCCGGGCCGCCGCGTCGTCAATCCCGCTGACGACTCCCTCATCGCCTGGGTCGGCCCCACTCAGCCGCCGACTTTGCTGACCCTGCAACAGGCGATGAACGCGGCCGCCGACGGGGACACCGTCAGCATCGTCCCCGACAGCTATGTGTTCACGAAGACGATCACCGTGCCCCGTCGGGTGACCCTCGCCAGTGCGTCGGCCTCGGTGGTCACCGCGTTGTTCTCGGTCACCGGCGGCGGACTGACCGTCAGCGGTGTCACGTTCGAGCCGACCGCCGCGAGCAGGACGGTCGTGACGGTCGCGGCGACCTCCGCCGACACCGTGCTGGACGGCATCAGGATCACCAACACGGCGAACCTGGCCGCCATCACCGGCATCACCTTCTCCGGTACCCCGGCGACCGGAAGAACGGTCGCGAACTACGTGTTCGACAACGGTGACAATGCCGCCAACGGCGTCTCCACCGGCATCAACGCGGGAAGCGCGGCCTCCGTCGTGGTGCGCGACACGCAGATCACCGGAGTCACCCGTGGTTTCTTCATGGCGGCCGCGGCCACCGGCACCGGCCCCCGGTTCTCCCGTGTGGACATCGGGGCGACCTTGCAGGGCGTGGTGACCGGCAGGACGACCGGCGCCTCCTTCGACGAGGTGCACCTCACGGGCACGTCGCTGGCCGGGTCGACCGGCGTCGGCCTGGGCGGTTCCACGGGTGTCGTGATGACCGACAGCACGGTCACCGGCTATGTCAACGGCATCACCACCACCGCCGCGACAACGGGCGAGGGCCCCCAGCTGACCCGGGTGACGGTCTCCCGGATGGGCACGACGGGCATCAGCCTCGGGGCGACCACCGGCGCCAGGCTCACGGACGTGAAGGTCTCCGGCGCGCCGGGGAGTACCGGCACCGGTGTCGACCTGGTCCGCGCCACCTCCGTGACCCTCGACAACCCGCAGATCAGCGGGGTGCGCATCGGCGTCAGACAGGTCTGGGTGCGGACGTCCGGTCATCCCCTCAACGGCCCCGTGGTGACCGGAGGCACCTTCACGGACGTCGCGACCGGCATCCTCGTCGCCAACAACTCGGGCCTGCGGGTCACCGGAACCTCGCTGGAACTCGTCGCGGGTGCGGGCGGCGGCGGTGGCATCGGCATCGGCGGCTACGAGAACACCGACGTCGTGATCAGCGGCGTGACCGTCGAGGGCTACGAGAACCCCGACGACGTGCGCCGGGGATCCGCCGCGATCCGCTTCTACTACTCCGACCACATCAGCGTCGAGAACTCGACGCTCACCGGAGGCGCGAACGCCTTCTACTGGGACATGACGACGGACGTCACGGTCACCGACGCCACCGTCAGCGGCATCGACTGGTGGGCGACGTACACGGAATCCGTCATCCGGCTGACCGTCCGGAACAGCACCTTCACCGGCAACGCCGGCGTGGCCAACCTGACCATCAACCCGTCCGCGAGCGCCGACGGACTGGACGTCATCCAGAAGAGCAGCGACATCACGTTCGCCGACAACCAGCTGACCGACAACCCCGCAGGCGTCCTCTTCCCCTACGGCGGGGACACGCTCGACTATCTGCGCAACAAGGTGAGCGGCGGACCCGCCAACTACGTCGTCTACGCGGTCCCCGCGCACCATGTGGCCGTCAGCGACAACGAGATCTCCTTCACCCCGCTGGAGGACAACTCGGGCGCTGTCCGCGCGGGCACCGCGCTGGAGAACCTCGACCCGGCGACCTTCCCGAACACCCCCGAGGACCAGCAGTCGCGTTCGTCCTCGGACATCGACGTCCTCGGCAATGTCTTCACCGGTACGGGACCGATGATCCAGCTCGGCGAGAAGGAAGGCACCTGGCGCGTCATGCGGGACACCGTCCTGGTGCGCGGCAACGTCTTCCCGAAGGACTCGGTCGCCCTCCGCACGTTCACCAACGCCGAGACGGGACAGGACAGCAATCAGGACAACGACATGATCGGAGGGAACGTCGCCGTCGACGCCCGGGACACCCCCGTCGCCGCGACCACCGCCGCGACCCCCGCGCCGAGGGATGTCGGCGGGCGCGGCAGCAACGACTGGGGCAGCCCCTGCGGCCCCCGGGTCACCGTGGGCGAGACCTACACCCCGTCCGACACCCTGATCTACGACGGCGGAGGCGCGTGGATCCACGAGACACGCGAGCCCCAGACGCTGTACCCGACCCGCTGCGCGGACATCGGACTGAGTGTCACCAAGACGGCCGACTCCCCGTCCTACACACCCGGCCGGCCGCTGACCTACACGGTCATCGTGAAGAACACGGGCCCCCAGGACGCGCACGCCGTCCGCGTGACCGACCCCCGACCCGCGCTGCTGACCGGCCTCACCTGGACGTGCGAGGCCGCAGGAACGGCGAGCGCATGCACCGACCCCTCCGGCACCGGAGACGTCGACACCTTGGTGAACATCACAGCGGGAGGCCAGGTGACCTTCGTCATCACCGGCACCCCCGCGGCCGACGCCTCGGACGACATCACCAATACGGCGACTGTCACCCCCGCCCCAGGCACCGACGACCCCGGCTGCGAGCCGAGTTGCAGCGCACGGGTGGTCACCCCCAAAGCCCCCGCCACTGGTGCGGTCACGGTGGTGAAGAAGGACTCGGACACCGGCGCGAACCTCGCGGGTGCCGTGTTCCAGCTGTGGCAGGAGACCAACGGCATCGCCGGTCTCCAGACCACCGGCGGCAACCCCGACGTCCAGGTGGGCGCGTCCTGCACCACCGGCGCGAACGGCGAGTGCACCCGCGACGTCGAGACCGGCACGTACTACTGGCGCGAGATCCAGGCACCGCCCGGCTACGAACTGCCGACCAACCCGGTGTTCGGCCCGCTCGCGCTGACCGACGAGAACGCCGAACAGGGTGTCACCGTCACCGCGAACAACAGCCCGACCGCCCCGGTCACCGGCACGGTCACCGTCGTCAAGCAGGACTCCACCACCCAGGCACCCCTCGCGGGCGCGGTGTTCCAGCTGTGGGAGGAGACCAACGGCATCCCCGGCCTCCAGACCTCCGGCACCGACCCCGACACCCAGGTCGGCAGCCCCTGCACCACCCCCGCCAACGGCCAGTGCACCCGCACCGTCGACCTCGGCACCTACTACTGGCGCGAGACCCGCGCCCCCGACGGCTACGACCTCCCGGCCAACCCCGTCTTCGGCCCGCTCGTCCTGACCGAGGCCAACGCCCCGACCGGCGTCACCGTCAACGCCAACAACTCCACGACCGCCCCCGTCACCGGTGAGGTCACGGTCGTCAAGAAGGACGCGGACACCGGCGCCAACCTCGCCGGAGCCGTGTTCCAGCTGTGGGAGGAGACCAACGGCATCGCCGGTCTCCAGACCACCGGCGGCAACCCCGACACCCAGGTCGGCGGCTCCTGCACCACCCCCGCCAACGGCCAGTGCACCCGCACGGTCGAGACGGGTACGTACTACTGGCGCGAGACCCAGGCGCCCGACGGGTACGACCTCCCCTCCGCCCCGGTCTTCGGCCCGCTGAACCTCACGCCGGAGAACGCCGGACAGGGCGTCACGGTCACGGCCGGCAACAGCCGCACCCCGGCCGAGGAGAGCGTCATCAAGGTCGAGAAGACCGACGCGAAGAACGGCCGCCCCCTCGCGGGCGCGGTCTTCGAACTGTGGGAGGAGACCAACGGCGTCCCCGGCCTCCAGACCCGGCCGTCGGGCTCCACCCCGCCCGACACCCGTACCGGTCCTGGCTGTGCCACGGACCGCGCGGGACTGTGCGTCTTCGACGAACTGCCGACGGGGACGTACTACGTGCGCGAGACGGACGTGCCCGAGGGCTACGTCCTGCCCGACAACCCGGTCCGCGGCCCGATCGTCATCACCCCCGAGGACGCGGGTGAGACCGTGACGGTCAAGATCGCCAACAAGCGCGGGGAGCCCGGCAAGGGCAAGTAACCCACCCGCACATCCACGAGGCCGGGGACCGCACACGCGGCCCCCGGCCTCACTGCATCGGCCCAATCCCCCCGGCGCCCGGCAACGGCTGCTGGTACCTCTGGAAACGGAGCGCGACGGTGTGCCAGGAGCCCGGCCAGGTGTACGCCGTGATCTTTCCTCGTCCGGTCCGCTCCCGCGTTCCCCTGGGCCGCCCGCAATAGCCGCCCTCAAGCCGCAGTGGCCTGCTGGAAGGGCCCAAAGACAGCTTCACCTTTGTGAACCACAGGACCTCACGCTGCGGCCAAGGCCCCGGCCGGGCGCCAGCCCTGGATATCGCATCACTCACCGGAAATGTGGTCGCCGTCGTGAGGGATAACGACGGTACCGAGGCCGCAGAGGTGCAGCGAAAGTACGCCGCTCACACTGCCTTCCCGAACATCTCTGTTCACGTGGGACAGGATAAGACGTACAGGACTCTCGAGCCGCAACTCCTCAAGGCGAACGGTCTAGTCGCAATGAACGCCATCCTCGGAGAGAATTTTGCCTCCGAGGCAGACTTGCTTGAGCATATGGAGGATCGAAAGACAACCTGTGCTCTAACGATCTTCTCTAGCGACCAGAACATCAACATGCCGGAGTACATCAGGGATGCAGTCGCCTAATAATCTAGCCGTTATCGCGGCGGCTGGCTCGCGGAAGACCCAGCACATCATCGACTGCGTTGTCGCTGATCCGAGCAAGCGCGTCTTGGTGACGACTTACACCAACGAAAACCTCCATCAGATCGTGAGCCGACTGAGCGCGGGCACTGGCGTGCTACCGCGGCACGCCACGGTCATGGGTTGGTTCACGTTTATTCTCAACGAGTGTGCTCGCCCCTATCAGAGCTTTGCTCTCGGTGAAGCGGGAATGATGGGTGGCTTCAATTTCGTGGGACAGCGTTCGAGGTACATCCCAAAAGCAAGCCTCAGCAGTACTACCTAGATCGCGGCAAGTCGGCATATCGAGACGGTGTGTCGGCGTTCTCCTTCGAGGCCAACAAACTGAGCAAGGGTATGGTGGTAGATCGTCTTTCGCGGATATACGACCACATTTTCATTGATGAGATCCAGGACGTGGCAGGGTGCGACCTCGACCTCCTGGACCTTTTGATGAAGTCGCCGATTGCCGTCACGGTGGTTGGTGATCCTCGCCAGGTCACCTTCGCAACGAACAACGCTACAAAGAACGCGAAGTGCAAGGGGAGTGGCATCGTTGAGTGGTTGGCTACACGTACCGACCTGTGCCTCGTTGAAAACCGAGTAGAGAGTTACCGCTGCAACCAGGATATCTGTGATTTCGCAGATGATCTGTACCCCAACCTTGCGCGTACCGTGTCCAAGAACACCGAAGTGACTGGTCACGATGGCATCTTCGCGATCGGGAAATCGGCCGTGCTGGAGTACGCCGAGAAGTACGCGCCGACGGTGCTGCGCTGGGACAAGCGAGCCGATACATGCGGTCTCGACGCAATGAACATGGGTACCTCGAAGGGCAGCACGTTCGACCGCGTGCTCATCTTCCCGACGAAGCCGATGATCAGTTACTACCAGACCCGAGACTGCACCCAGGCCGGAGACAGGGCGAAGCTTTACGTCGCGGTGACGCGGGCGAAGTACAGCGCCACGTTCGTCATGCCGTAGGAGACCCTGTTCACTCTGGGAACACCCTGGAGGCTGTCATGCCCGACAACTACCGTTGATTCATGACGGAAGACCAGCGTCTATCGATCGTCAGACGCGCGCTTGATCCGCACAGTCCGAGTCTGCGGAGAGTAGTGTCAGGACCTGTGGATCGGCCTCGGGCGGAACGCGATGGGCGTACTTTCTCGAGCGATCGATTGATGGTCATTGAGTAGTCAACGCCGACGGCACCGCTGACAACGGTTGTGGCCTACCTGGCCCAGTACGAACAGCTCGCACCCGCCGTGCCGTTCGGAGTACGCCGTACCGGCTACACCTGGGAACCCGACCACGCCGTGGTCCTGGCCGTGCCCCGTTCGCCGCCGGGCACGCCGCGGCCGGGAGCGGCAGGATCGTGAGCGGACCCGCCGTACCGGACGGCGCTGCCGGACAGGCCGGGCAGGAGGCGCGGGCGCTGCTGCGCGGCACCTAACCGTACCTTCCGGCGGACGCCGGGGACGACGGGCCCGGCGGACGGCCCTCCCCGCTGGTGACCGGGGTGCGGGCGGCGCGGCGCGACCCGGGCCGTACATTTCAGGGAGACCTCGGCTCCATCGCGCGGTACGACGAGCTCGTCGTCGGCCGGTACAGCTGGGTGCCGGACGACGATGCCGGGGGCAGTGCGTCCGCCGAGCTGGCGGAGCTGCCCGTGCACTGGCTGAAGGACTGGATGCTGTGCCTGGACGTGGAGTGCGGACCCCGGCCCGGCACCGCACTGCACCGCCTGTACGGCACCGTGATCGCCTTCGACCCCGGCACCGGCAGCCTGGAGTTCTCCCCTGCGGGAGGGCACACGTCTGTCGGGGTGCCCCTGCACCGTGTTGTCGCGCTCACCGGTGACCGGCAGCGGCGCCGCATCGGGCAGGTCCCCGCCCACGAGCCGTACGACGACGGCTCGACGACCTGAACACCGAGGGTCCTACCCACCCCCCTCGGGCTCCGGGCAAAGGTCGTCGGCGAAGCCGGTCCGCCATGCCGGTACGGCACCAGGCGCAATGGCGCAACCGGCCTGGGCGGCGTCTCACTGCCCGAAACGCGCCCGGGCGGGCGGCAGTCCGTCTATGCCGTCCGCGTGCGGCAGCCGGACATGGCCCTCGGCGCCGGTGCCGGGCAGCGGCGATGCCGTGTTTTGGCGCTGGGGCCCGTGTCTTGCCTCGTGCCGTGATGATCACAGTGCGGGGTGGGATCGTTCTGATGACGGGAAGACCCGCAGTCCGGACGCTTAGGCGTCGGCCCGGACGATGCGCCGGCCCCGGTCGCGCGGTCCCGCGTGCAACGCCGCCGCCAGGTCCTGGCCACGGAGGCCGCCATGCGCCGCTGACGCGTTGATCACCGAAAGGGGCGCGTCGTGCTGCAGGGACCGCGCTGGGCCGACGCCTTCGGTTGGGTGACGGGCCTGTCGAACGCCTGGGGCCGGCCTCGCTGTGCGGGATCCCAGTATGGGCAAGACGTTCTGCGGCGTTCAGGGCTACTCATGCCGGGTCGGGACGCATACTGGAGCGGTGACGGACCTACTGGGCACGGACGTCGATGACGGCGGCATCTGGGGTCGTTCCGCCGCGCAGGTTCAATCCGCGCGGGCCTTGGCCGAACAAGCCATGGCTGGCAGGGACACGCAAGCATTCGAAGAGTCGGTCGCGCTGTGGGAAGCCGTTCTGCGAGACCCCACCGTCCCGGATTCGATACTGCCGCTCCTGGAACTCGTGGGGGTGGAGATCGGCGCGTGTCCGGCTCTGGGTAGTACGGAGCCTCTGTCAAGGGGCATCAGCCGCCTAGACGAGGCGATAGCGCGCTCTCCCGAAGCGCGCGCTCGGATCGACGTCCAGCGGGCACGGCTCACCGCCTACGGGGTCCGCGCCTCGTTGACCGAATCCACAGACCCCGAGCGTTCGGCAGAGGACTGGTTGACGGTCTCGGGCATCGCGCGATCCCTCGCGGAGTCGGCGACGGACGGCAGCATCGAGCAAGGCGAGCGGTTCGAGACCGTGGGCCGGGCCCTCCTCATGAGCCATGAACTGGCCCTGGTTCCGGGAGCCCTCGGGGAGGCAGTCATATCGCTCCGCCGGGCCGTGGCCGCACTCACCGGTCCTCGACGGAAGGCCGCCGAGGCCTGCTACTTGCTGGGGCGTGCCCTGCGCCTGCGTGGCGAGCGAGATCGCTCACGGGACGATCTCGACGAGGCGGTCGCCCTCCTGGGCAGGGCCGTGGCGGAGGCGGACTTCGAAGGATCCTCCATAATGCCGTACCTGTCGAATCTCGGATTCGCCTATATCGCCCGGTACCGCCTCCTCGGCGGTCTCGACTCGCTGAACGACACGATGTCCGCTCTGGCGCGTGCCTTGGCCGCCTCCCCCGACCCTGTGGAGTCCGAGCACCGACTCCAGAACCTTGTCAACTTGGCGGGTGAGCGGATACGCGTCGGCGGCTATGCACATGCGCTGCTCAGCCACATGGCGCTTGTGGAATCACGCCTCACGACCTACCGGCTACCCCAGCTGGCCGGCTGGATGCTCCTCGATCTGGCGCTCACGGCCTACAGCCGGGCGGTTTCGCAAGGTTCGGTGTACGACTACCTCCTGGCCGTGGTGATCTTTCGTCGCTGCGCTCTCCTGATCCCTGCCGACATGACCACCTTCGACGGTCTCCTGACGCCCTCGGGGGATCCCGTGGCTTGCGATGAGGTCATGCGCTTCGCCTGGACGCTTGACGGTTTGAGAACGTTATTCTCCACGGCCGGCCCGAGTGACTCGTACGCCGCCGTCCTCACGGGTGCGGCCGAGCGCATCGAGGAACACCTGCGGTCCAGCGGGGCCGGCACGCACGTCACGGTGGCGGGACACATGGCCGCCGACTACGAACTGGCTCTGTTCGTGCACCTCGACAATCTTGGTGTGGCCTATGCCTGAGGAATTCAGCGGGATCGGTTTCGACAGTGACTCGTACCTCAACTACCTGCTCGACAAGTCGTCAGAACCTCCTTTTCCTCCACACGGCATCCCTGCGCTTTCGCTCCTGGAAGAAGACCGCGAGCGCCAGTCTCTGATCTACTTCGTCCTCCGGTCGGTGGCGAGCCTCGGATCAGCTGCGGACGAGGCGTCCGTGGAGCGGCATCGCACGTGGCGGCGAACCGCACTCGATCGCGCACTGCGCCTGTACTGGTGGACCAACCAGGGGCATCCCCTGCCGCTGCCCACCTGGGCGGAAGAAACAGTCGTGCATGTCCGCGATCACCTGCGTCCTGCCTTCCCCCAGGTCGACGACATCGAGGTCGTTGTCACCTACGACCCTCGCCTGTATGTCCGCGCTCACCATGCGACACGCCAGATAAGGCTGTCCCTGGTCACTCGACAGCTGTGGCACACCATCGACCTGTTCCTCTGGAATGCCGTAAGCGTGCGGCAGCAGCTGATAGGCACGACCGGCAGCAACGCCGCGCTGCCGAACCCGTCCTACGACAGTCTCCTTCCGTTCCTGCTGCCCCTGTACCGCAACGTCCGATGGGACCAGACCCCCATGATGCGGGTACGTTCAGAGCTGGCCGGGGGAGGAGCCGTCAATGCGGCACGGATCCAGATGACCTTCATGATCGCCCACGAGTTCGCGCACCTCCTCCTGCACGAAGAGGGCAGATCAGGTCCGGAGCTGGAGGCCGAAGCCGATCGCTTCGCCTACGACGCACTCTTCAGGAACCCCGCCGAGAACGTCACCATCGGTGACATCTGGATGGCGATCCGCTGGCTGTTCGAAATCCTCGCCGTGGAAAAGCTGCTGGCATGGCGCCTGGCTGGCGAAGAAGGGACCTTCGCAGTCACCGGACCACCACGACAGACCCTGATCCACCCCTTCGTCCGGTCGGCCGGCCCGTCGAGCACCGACGTCGTTCTGGGAGGCGCCGGCCTCTACGTCATCCAGTCCATACGCCGTCAGCTGGCGGCTTCGAGCGCGAAGGCCGTGCGGGAAAGCGCCGCCAGGTGGGAAAGCACCCTGACATCCGAGCATGCCGGCCGCCCGACTTCGCACACCCTGCACATGTTCCCCCGACCCGTTCCGGAGGCATGAATGACCGTCATCGAGCTCGACGTGGAGATCGACCCGCACGACGCCGGTCTCCCCGGGTCGGTGCTGATCGACGTCGAAGAGCGTAAGTTCACCGACCACGGGATCAACGTCAAGGTGCTGGCCGTCGAGGAGGGACACGGCTTCGGGGTCTCGGAAATCGTCACCATCGCCCTCTCCATCGCCGGTGGTGTGGCCTCCGACGTCATCGCGAGCTCCCTCAAGTCGGCCACCCGCGGCGTCATTCGCCGGGTCCGCTCGCGACGGTCACGCAGCGACGGAAGCATCGAGGGAATCACCGAGCTCATCGACCGAGAGCGTCGGGAACCCCAGCAGACCGAATCGGAACGCGACCCGCGCTAGAAGCCATGTCTGGGAAGTTTGCCGGTCCGCCCCGGCAGCCTCGGCCCGGACCTGATGCGGCGCGTCGAATCCGACGAGACCGCCGACCCCCGCCGCGTCGAGGTGGCGTACGCCATCATGACGTGGCGGGTGGATGCACCACGAGACAACAGCGGTGGGTGCGGTCATCGACGAGTGGCCCCGAGGCGCGGCAAGTTGCGATCATGCGACGGTGACCTCATACCTGCCCGCCGGATGGACGATCGAGCAGATCCGCACGCTCTCGCAGGACCGGAGCGCCACCCCGCTCTCCCTCGACAGGCTGGTAGTTGTCGAACAGCCGGGCCAGAACGAATACATGACACTCCGGCCTGAGGCAGTCCTCGGGTTCCACGACCTGTGCCTCGTGCTCGACGACGGCGAGTGGTACATGGGGCAGCTCGGTACCGACGGATCAGTCGTTTGCTGGGCGTCCTACGGCCCCGACCTGGCGGAGGCCATCCGTAACCTGTGAGCCCACCGGAGGGGAGACACGCAACTCATGGACCTGGTTCTGGAACCGCCCCGCAGCGCTGGCCCTGTACACCTCGGCATGACCCTCGAGGAGGCCCGAGCCGCAGTCACCCCGTGGGGCCCGCCCAAAGTGGAACACGACGAGGACGACGGCTCGGCGACGGTCTTCACGGCCTGCCGGGAGATCCGTGTCGACGTCCTGCTCGAAGCACCCGGCCGATCGAGCTCTAGACGAGTCATTCCGAATGATCAGTGGTCGTAGGCGATCAGTGATCGTGTGACCGGCTGGC
>NZ_LFBV01000016.1 GCF_001905345.1 Streptomyces uncialis | reverse complement strand
CGGCTGTCTCGGATTCACCCACCGGATCGTCCGGATCGAACGAAGTCCCTTCGCAGATGCAACGACTTGTGGGACAGTCATGGCGGGTCCGCGGCCGCTACGCCCCCGGTGGGCACGACGGCGGCCGCGAGCAAGGTGTGTTCGGTCTCAGCTCCAGAGAGGTGGAGGTCATGGATCTCATCGCGTCCGGCATGAACAACCGGCAGATCGCCGCCACCTGTTTCATCAGTGAGAAGACCGTCAAGAACCACATCAACCGCATCTTCGCGAAGTTGCAGAGCGCGAGCCGCAGCGAAGCGATCGCCCGCTGGCTCGGCACCGCCCACTCCCCCCTCCGCGAGGGGTGGTCCCGATGACCCCGCGCCCCCGCCGGAGTTGGGCCCACGGGCCCACGAGGAGAACGGCCCGCATCGCGTACCTTTCCGTAATCGGCTGTGTACAGCGATGGAACGGAAGGACGCGCGATGAGGATTCGTCTGACGGTATGGCGCCACAGGACCATCGCCCGCTTCCGCGGCCGCGCCCGCGACGCGGGCGCCGGCTTCGTGGAGTACGCGGGCCTGCTGATCATCATCGCGGGCATCTTCACGCTGATCGACCAGCTGGGTCTCGACGGTCTCATCTCCAATGCCATCGGGGATGCTGTGAACGACGTCGTAGGCGGCGGCTGACGCAACCTGGATTCCGTGGCGACCTGGGGCAGACTCTCCCGATCTACATTTGGCTCACGGGAGTTCTGCTCTTTGTCGCGTTTGCGTTCTTCGCGTTCGCTCAAGCCGCCTCGGCCCGTAACGGCGCCCAGTCCGCCGCTGATGCCGCCGCGTTGGCCGCCGCTCAGGAGGCCCGGGGCGAGTTGCTGGACGATCTGGGTACGGCGTTGGGCGAGGACGAGGACTGGCTGGACTGGCTGACCGGCGATCTGCTGGCAGGTACCGGAGCGCAGGCGGCCGCCGAGCAACTGGCTGCCGAGAACGACTCCAGCGTCACGGGATTCGGCCCCACCGAAGTCAACGGATACCCGGGCTATGACGTAGAGATCGAGACCAACTACCCCGTCGGTGACTCGATCATTCCAGGCACGGAATCGATGAACGCCAGCGCGCGAGCGGTTGCTGTTGTCGAGCCGCGGTGCGACTTCGATGTGAACGCAGACCCTGCGGAGATCATCGAGCTCGACTGTGACGGTGAGCTTGTCGAGATCGACCCGGAGGATTTTCAGCGGGATGATCTCCCTGACGCGTCTGTCTTGTTCTCCGTCCATCTCGCTGAGTGAAAGGAAGCCGTCTCGATGAGCGTTCGGCATGTCAGAAAGAATCGCTCGACAATGACTGCTGCGGCGATCACTGCTGGGCTGGTCCTTCTGGTGGCCGGTTGTGGTGATGGTGGTGAAGCGAAGGACGGCAAGTCCGAGCAATCAGCCTCTCCCGCAGGTGAGTCCGACAAGCAGAAGAGCCCCGAAGAGCCTACTGAGCCGACTGGTTCCACGGAGGCTCAGGTATTGGCGGAGGCAAAGGACGGCGATATCACGGTTGCCATTGAAAAAGCCGTCCGGGATTCAGGTGGCTTTGTGACGGTGTCTGGAACTGTTCGCAACGATGGTAATGGCTCCTGGCTTGGGGAGAATTGGAAGAGCGACGAGCATGAGCTGAGGAACAATGGGGGGTCGCTTGCGGGTGCGAGTCTTGTCGACCGGGCGGGCAAAAAGAAGTACTTGGTACTGAGGGACACCTCTGGGCGCTGCCTGTGCACAAAGTTCAGCCGCCAGATGAGGTCCGGTGATTCCGCCAGTTGGTTCGCCCAGTTCCCTGCGCCTCCTGCCGAATCCAAGGTCGACTTCCAGGTGGGCTCCATGCCTCCCGCCGCCATCGAGATCTCCGAGGGCGAGTGACCCATGGCCGCCGCCCCCGTAACCGGAGTCCCCGAACCCGTGCGTAGCGCGGGGCACCCCCGTCGTGCGCCGCGAAGGCGTTCGGGCGGGGCCGTCACCCCCCTCGTCACCGTCCCTCTTCTGCTGACCCTGGTGTTCACCGGCCCACCCGCCCACGCCGACCCCGGTGACCCCAGCACCCCGCCCGGCAGCGTCTCCGACGCGGGGCCGCCGCAAGAGGTGGACGGCAACAGCCCGGGGCTGCGGCTCGCCGACGGGGCCACGCTCGCTTCGGCCAAGGTGCTGGACATCAAGTCGGTGGTCGAGGACCTGGGCGGCGAGGAACGCCGCGAGGACACCAACACCGATGTGAAGTTCGCCCTTCAGGCGGAGGTCCTGTTCCCCAAGAACAGTCCCAAGCTGAACCCGGAGGCGCTGTCCCGGATCAGGACGATCGCGGGCGAGATCAAGTCGGCGAAGGCCACCGACATCCGGGTCTTCGGCTTCACGGACAACCTCGGTTCGTACGAGCACGGCAAGCTGCTCAGCAAACGCCGCGCCGACGCCGTCCACGACGCGCTCGCCGCCGACCTGGGCCCCGAGGTGACGTACGCGGTCCGCGGCTACAGCGAGGACTATCCGATCGCGGACAACTCCTCCGAACAGGGCCGCCGCAAGAACCGGCGGGTCGAGGTGTCGTTCCCCCGCGGCGGGGCCGCCACCGAACCCCAGGACAACGGCGGCGACAAGGCGGCGGGCTCGGCCTCCCCCTGAGCGCCGGGGCCCGACCGGTCCCCGGCCCCGTCGCTAGCGGGGTGAGCCGGGCCGGTGGTCGCCCGCCGCCCCGTCGATCAGCTCCCGCAGGATGTCCGCATGGCCGGCGTGACGGGCGGTCTCCTCGACCATATGGACGAGGACCCACCGCATCGACACGGTCGCCCCGTGCCACGCCGTGCCCGTGTCCTCCAGCGCCGTCTCCAGGATCACGCGGTCCGCGGCGGCGCGCGCCCGGCCGTAGAAGTCGACGATCTGCCGGGACGTCTCGTCCGGCCCGAGGACGCTGTCCTCATCGGTGGCCGGGTCGAACCACAGCGGCTCCACCGGGCGCCCGAAGGTCTCGCAGAACCAGCCGTACTCGACGGACGCCAGATGCTTCACGAGTCCGATGAGGTTGGTCCCGGTCGGGGTCATCGGACGGCGGAGCTGCTCCTCGTCCAGCCCCTCCAGCTTCCACAGCACCGCGTCGCGGTGCCTGTCCAGGCTGACGCGGAGTACTTCCTTCTCGTCCCCGGTCCAGGGCACATGTGAGCTCATCCGGGGAACCTAGCACCGGCCACTGACAACCCCCGGCCCTCCAGCCCGACCCCCCTCCCTCCAGCCCGACCCCCCTCCCTCCACTACCCCGGCGAGTACCCCGGGCTACCGGACCCCCGCCCCGACCGTCCCGGCCGGCCTCCCCCGAGGCCCCCCGCCCCCCTGTAATCCGTTCGCCCACCCCGGACGCTCCTGACACCATCGAGGTCATGGACGTCCCCGCC
>NZ_LFBV01000015.1:2668-3082 GCF_001905345.1 Streptomyces uncialis | reverse complement strand
TGTGACGGGTGGTTGGTCGTTGTTTGAGAACTGCACAGTGGACGCGAGCATCTGTGGCCAAGTTTTTAAGGGCGCACGGTGGATGCCTTGGTACCAGGAACCGATGAAGGACGTGGGAGGCCACGATAGTCCCCGGGGAGCCGTCAACCAGGCTTTGATCCGGGGGTTTCCGAATGGGGAAACCCGGCAGTCGTCATGGGCTGTCACCCATGCCTGAACACATAGGGCATGTGGAGGGAACGCGGGGAAGTGAAACATCTCAGTACCCGCAGGAAGAGAAAACAACCGTGATTCCGGGAGTAGTGGCGAGCGAAACCGGATGAGGCTAAACCCTGTATGTGTGAGACCCGGCAGGGGTTGCATGCAGGGGGTTGTGGGATCTCTTTGGATCGGTCTGCCGGCCGGTCGGCGAGT
>NZ_LFBV01000015.1:0-2450 GCF_001905345.1 Streptomyces uncialis | reverse complement strand
TCGTGACTGCGTGCCTTTTGAAGAATGAGCCTGCGAGTTTGCGGTGTGTTGCGAGGTTAACCCGTGTGGGGAAGCCGTAGCGAAAGCGAGTCCGAACAGGGCGATATAGTAGCGCGCTCAAGACCCGAAGCGGAGTGATCTAGCCATGGGCAGGTTGAAGCGGCTGTAAGAGGTCGTGGAGGACCGAACCCACCAGGGTTGAAAACCTGGGGGATGACCTGTGGTTAGGGGTGAAAGGCCAATCAAACTCCGTGATAGCTGGTTCTCCCCGAAATGCATTTAGGTGCAGCGTCGTGTGTTTCTTGCCGGAGGTAGAGCACTGGATAGGCGATGGGCCCTACCGGGTTACTGACCTTAGCCAAACTCCGAATGCCGGTAAGTGAGAGCGCGGCAGTGAGACTGTGGGGGATAAGCTCCATGGTCGAGAGGGAAACAGCCCAGAGCATCGACTAAGGCCCCTAAGCGTACGCTAAGTGGGAAAGGATGTGGAGTCGCACAGACAACCAGGAGGTTGGCTTAGAAGCAGCCACCCTTGAAAGAGTGCGTAATAGCTCACTGGTCTAGTGATTCCGCGCCGACAATGTAGCGGGGCTCAAGCGTACCGCCGAAGTCGTGTCATTGCAGCATGAGGGCCAACGCCCGCTGTGATGGGTAGGGGAGCGTCGTGTGCCGGGTGAAGCCGCGCCGTAAGGCAGTGGTGGACGGTTCACGAGTGAGAATGCAGGCATGAGTAGCGATACACACGTGGGAAACGTGTGCGCCGATTGACTAAGGGTTCCTGGGTCAAGCTGATCTGCCCAGGGTAAGTCGGGACCTAAGGCGAGGCCGACAGGCGTAGTCGATGGATAACCGGTTGATATTCCGGTACCCGCTGTGAAGCGTCAAACATCGAATCAGGCGATGCTAAGCCCGTGAAGCCGTTCCGGACCCTTCGGGGAAAGGAAAGTGGTGGAGCCGGTGACCCGGACTTGTAGTAGGTGAGTGATGGGGTGACGCAGGAAGGTAGTCCATCCCGGGCGGTGGTTGTCCCGGGGTAAGGGTGTAGGCCGAGTGGCAGGTAAATCCGCCGCTCACTAGGGCTGAGACCTGATGCCGAGCCGATTGTGGTGAAGTGGATGATCCTATGCTGTCGAGAAAAGCCTCTAGCGAGTTTCATGGCGGCCCGTACCCTAAACCGACTCAGGTGGTCAGGTAGAGAATACCGAGGCGTTCGGGTGAACTATGGTTAAGGAACTCGGCAAAATGCCCCCGTAACTTCGGGAGAAGGGGGGCCATTTCTGGTGATAGCACTTGCTGCTTGAGCTGGGGGTGGCCGCAGAGACCAGCGAGAAGCGACTGTTTACTAAAAACACAGGTCCGTGCGAAGCCGTAAGGCGATGTATACGGACTGACGCCTGCCCGGTGCTGGAACGTTAAGGGGACCGGTTAGCTCACTTTCGGGTGGGCGAGGCTGAGAACTTAAGCGCCAGTAAACGGCGGTGGTAACTATAACCATCCTAAGGTAGCGAAATTCCTTGTCGGGTAAGTTCCGACCTGCACGAATGGCGTAACGACTTCTCGACTGTCTCAACCATAGGCCCGGTGAAATTGCACTACGAGTAAAGATGCTCGTTTCGCGCAGCAGGACGGAAAGACCCCGGGACCTTTACTATAGTTTGATATTGGTGTTCGGTTCGGCTTGTGTAGGATAGGTGGGAGACTTTGAAGCGGCCACGCCAGTGGTTGTGGAGTCGCTGTTGAAATACCACTCTGGTCGTGCTGGATGTCTAACCTGGGTCCGTGATCCGGATCAGGGACAGTGTCTGATGGGTAGTTTAACTGGGGCGGTTGCCTCCTAAAGAGTAACGGAGGCGCCCAAAGGTTCCCTCAGCCTGGTTGGTAATCAGGTGTTGAGTGTAAGTGCACAAGGGAGCTTGACTGTGAGACCGACGGGTCGAGCAGGGACGAAAGTCGGGACTAGTGATCCGGCGGTGGCTTGTGGAAGCGCCGTCGCTCAACGGATAAAAGGTACCCCGGGGATAACAGGCTGATCTTCCCCAAGAGTCCATATCGACGGGATGGTTTGGCACCTCGATGTCGGCTCGTCGCATCCTGGGGCTGGAGTCGGTCCCAAGGGTTGGGCTGTTCGCCCATTAAAGCGGTACGCGAGCTGGGTTTAGAACGTCGTGAGACAGTTCGGTCCCTATCCGCTGCGCGCGCAGGAGTCTTGAGAAGGGCTGTCCCTAGTACGAGAGGACCGGGACGGACGAACCTCTGGTGTGCCAGTTGTCCTGCCAAGGGCATGGCTGGTTGGCTACGTTCGGGAGGGATAACCGCTGAAAGCATCTAAGCGGGAAGCCTGCTTCGAGATGAGGACTCCCACCCACTTGATGGGGTAAGGCTCCCAGTAGACGACTGGGTTGATAGGCCAGATATGGAAGCCGGGTGACCGGTGGAGTTGACTGGTACTA
>NZ_LFBV01000014.1 GCF_001905345.1 Streptomyces uncialis | reverse complement strand
GGGAAGCCTGCTTCGAGATGAGGACTCCCACCCACTTGATGGGGTAAGGCTCCCAGTAGACGACTGGGTTGATAGGCCAGATATGGAAGCCGGGTGACCGGTGGAGTTGACTGGTACTAATAGGCCGAGGGCTTGTCCTCAGTTGCTCGCGTCCACTGTGTTGGTTCTGAAACCACGAACAACCAACACCCCCCTGCCCCGACCCAAATATTGGGTTGTGTGGGCCGGCGGGGGTGTGCGGGGTGTGTTTCGTAGTGTTTCGGTGGTCATAGCGTGAGGGAAACGCCCGGTTACATTCCGAACCCGGAAGCTAAGCCTTACAGCGCCGATGGTACTGCAGGGGGGACCCTGTGGGAGAGTAGGACACCGCCGAACTAACTTTATATGAAGGCTGTGGTCTTCAAGAGAACTTTGTTTCTCTTGAAGACCACGGCCTTCTTTGCGTTCCCGGCCTTTTCCCTTACTGGAGGGACGGGAATCCGCAGGGGCGGTGTCATGACGTCACGTCGGTTCCACGAGGCGTGCGTCGTAGGCGAGGATCACCGCCTGGACGCGGTCCCGGGCGCCGGTCTTCGCGAGGATGCGACCCACATGGGACTTCACGGTCGACTCCGCGAGATGGAGACGTGCCGCGATCTCCGGATTCGTCCAGCCCTGACCGATGACCGTGAGGATCTCGCGCTCCCTTTCGGTGAGGGCGGCGATCCGTTCGTCCATGACCGGGGCACCGCCCTGTGACCCGTCGACGGGGAGATGCTTGACGTACGCGTCGAGGAGACGACGGGTCAGGCTCGGGGCGACCACCGCGTCGCCCGTCGCCACCGCGCGTATACCGGACAGCAGTTCCTCGGGAAGGGCGTCCTTGACGAGGAACCCGCTCGCGCCGGCCCGCAGACCCGCGTACGCGTACTCGTCCAGGTCGAACGTGGTCAGGATGAGGACCCGGGTGCGGTCACCCGTAGCGACGATCTGGCGGGTGGCCTCGATGCCGTCCTGGCCCGGCATCCTGATGTCCATCAGGACCACATCGGGGCGGAGCCGCGCGGTCAGACGGACGGCCTCCATGCCGTTCGTCGCCTCGCCCACGACCGTCAGGTCGTCCTGACTCTCCAGGAGCATGCGGAAGCCGAGCCGCTGCAGGTGCTGGTCGTCGGCGATGAGAACGGTGGTCACGTTGTGGATTCCTCGGGGAGGGGAAGAAGGGCATGGACCCGCCAGCCGACCGGCCGGCCCCGGCCGTCGGTGAGCGGACCCGCGTCAAGTGTGCCGCTGTACAAGGCCGTGCGCTCACGCATACCGGTGAGCCCGCGCCCCGCGTCAGCGCGTGGCTCGTCGCCGTCCACGGGCAGCGGATGCGGGGGCTCCGCGGAACTGTCCGGCCGGCCGCCCCTGTCCGTCACCGCCAGACGGACCTCGTCCGGTTCGTACCGGACCTGGATCTCCGCGGTGGCGCCCGGCCCGGCGTGTTTCATCGTGTTCGTGAGCGCCTCCTGGAGCAGCCGGTACACCGTGAGCTGGAGCCCGGGAGGTACGGCGTCCGGAGTGCCGTGCACCGTCGTATGGACGGGAAGACCGGCGGCACGTACCCGCTCCACCAGCCCGTCGAGGTCCACGAGAGCCGGCTGGGGTGACAGGTCGGGCTCCCGCGCACCCGGCGCTTCCTCGCGCAGGACGTCCAGCAGACGCCGGAGCTCGCCGAGGGCCTGACGGCTCGTCGTCGCTATCCCCTCCAGCGCTTGCCCGGCACGTTCCGGCGATTTCCTCGACGCGTACGCGCCACCGTCGGCGAGACCGGTGATGACCGACAGGTTGTGGCCGATGATGTCGTGCATCTCCCGCGCGATGCGGGCGCGTTCCGCGGCGGCGGCGAGACGGGTCTGCTGGTCCCGTTCGGTCTCCAGCTGACGGGCGCGTTCCACCAGTGCTCTGGTGTAGTCACGGCGGCTGCGGACCACCACGCCCATGAGCGCGACGAACAGCGTGGCCCACAGGAACTGCGCTCCCCGGTCCCACCAGGCCGAATCGGGGAAGCGCATCGCACCTGCCGTCTGCGGAGCCGCGATCAGGGCCCCCACCCACCAGAAGCTCCGGAACGGCAGCCGGTACGCGATGTTGTAGACGACGATGAGCTGGAGGGTCTCCGCCTGGAGCACCGCTCCGGACAGCGAGTTCGCGAAGGCGGGGACAGCGGTGGCCACCATGACGGTGAACGGGTGGCTGCGACGCCAGTACAGCGGCACCGTGAAGGACACCGTGATCAGCAGCAGGAGCCAGCCGGGCACGTTCTTGTTGATCGCGACCATCCGCCAGCCGCCGTCGTTCAAGTCGATCAGGACCGCGATGAGCCAGAAACTCGTGAGCAGCGCGTCCCAGACGCGGGGGCGCCGCTGATCGGCGGCGCGGACAGCCTGCTGGACACGCTGGGGGAACGGGACGAAGTCCCGCGCGCAGGAGGCCGGGCCCCGTCCTCCCCTCAGAAGGAGCAGCCTGCGCCCCAGGCTCCTCAGCCCGTCCGCTCCCTTCAGTTCACCCAGCTCCCCCGGCCGAAGTCCCGCTTACCCGGTCATCGTCCTACGCCGCGGGCACTCGCCACATCGGACCCAGGTCCCGATGCGGCAGATCTCCGCTCATACCCCGGTACTACCCGCGTCTCGGATTTTCTTGCGGCCGACGGACGTCGGCACGGATCATCCGGGTATGGAATACGACGTTCGCGCGATCCGCGCAGAGGAGTGGGCGCCGGCCCGGGAGCTGCGGCTGGCGGCCCTGAGCGACCCCCTGGCATCGGTCGCGTTCCTGGAGACCTATGAGAAGGCGGTGGAGCGGTCGGAGACCTGGTGGCGGGAGCGGACCGCGCTGGTGGCGTCCGGCGACGGGCAGTGCCAGTTCGTGGCGGTGGGGCCTGACACGGTGTTCGCCGGGTCGGTGGGTGCCGTCCTGGAGCGTCCGGGCACCGTGGACGAGGTCGTCGGGCTGCCCGTCGACCGGCTCCAGGCGCACCTCTACGGCGTCTACGTACGGCCGGAGCGCCGGGGCAGCGGGCTGACCGACGCGTTGTTCGCCGCCGCTCTCGACTGGGCCTGGTCGCAGCCGGGCGTCGAGCGGGTACGGCTGATCGTCAACGGTGCCAACCCCAGGGCCGAGGGCTTCTACCGGCGGGCCGGTTTCGTCCGCACCGGGCTGACCCTGCCGTTCGCCCTGAACCCCGCACTACTGGAGTACGAGATGGAGATGCTACGCCAGTCCGATGCGCGGTGACTCTCCGTCATGGTCCTCTGTCCCTGCGAGGGCGCCCCGCCTTCGTGCTCCACCGCACCTGCGGCTGTCCGGTACCCCGGTGCCCGGCTGACCGGCTGCGCGGTGGGCGCTGGTGGGACAGGTCGGGAAGGACGTGTGGAAGGGATGTCGATGCGGACGATGACGGCGGTGAGGGTACGGATGCTCGTGCCTGGCCGGGAGCGGGAGCGGGACGGGGACCAGCACCGGGCCTTGGGCCGGGGCTTGGAGTCGGTGCCGGTGGCGGTACTGGAGGGTGGGGGCGGTCAGGCGGGGATGGGGATCTCGTCGTGCGGCCAGCGGGCGCGGGCCTGTTCACGTGAGCGGAGCAATGCGAGGGTCGGCATCCCCCGGTCGGCGCCGCTGGCGAGCAGTGCGGGGAGCTGGGGGATCGGGGCGACCGCCGCCACATCGTCGAGGACGAGGGCGAATGGTGGGTCGAGCCGACCGGAGGATGACCGTTCGGCCATGCGCCGGCCGTGCTCGACCACGCTTGAGGCCAGAGCCGTGAGCAAAGGCATGGCTCCGGGGCGGGACTTGGGATCTTCGATCGCCTCTCCCACCAGATAGAGCGTGCCCCCTTCGGCCACGAAGGAATCCAGGGTGAGCGCATCAGTTCGGTTCGGTGTGCACGCCTCGCGGACGTTCACGGTGAAAAGGGCCGACAGCGCACGTGCCGTCAGTTCCTGTGCGATGTCGCGGCGTTCGGGATAGGCGGTGAGGGCGGCCTCCAGCTCGCCCGCGCTTCCGGACGCGGCTGCGGGGTTGGTCCGCAGCGCCCGTACCGCCTCCTGCACCTGACTGCCCTGTGCCCAGCGGTGGACGTGGCGGAACTGGCGTCCGTCCACGGCCGCGGCGTGCAGGAAGCAGCGCAGCAGGGTCTCGGCGGTGTCGGCGACCGCCGTGTCGAGCTTCGCGCTGGGCCTTATCGGGGCGAGCAGTGCCTTCGCCCGCAGGGCCGCCGTGTCCCGGTCCTCACAGCCCCTGCTCGGTGACCAATGGAGGCGGGCCGGGGTGTCGCAGAGGTGGAGAGGGTCGTAGAGGAGCACAGGGCCGAGCTTGGCGCGGGCGTCCTTGGTCTCCGCCCAGATCGCGGGGTCGGAGGTGATGACGAGAGCGGGTCCCTCCGCGTCGCGTACGGCCTGCACCGCGAGCGGCTGCCGGGCGTCCGGGGGGCCGAGGAACAACGGACTGGGGGAGGGCGGGACGGGATGTGGTACGGGGAGCGGGGCTGCGGCCTGAGCCGGTGCGGTGCCGGCTGCGGTTGCGGTCGGGGTCGCGGGTGCGGGGGCGGCGGGTCCCGGGTGGGCGGGGGTTGCTGTGACGGAGGGCGCGGGCAGGGCTGGTGCGGTGCTGGGGGACGGGTGGGTGGTGCTCGGGGTGAGGGGGGCTTCCTGGGGTGTTGCTGCCAGTGCCTCGTACCGGTTCGGGTGGAGCTGCTTCCGTTCGGGCCCTTCATCCACGGGCCGTTCGTCGGCGTGGTGGAGGGCCCCGTCCCGTCCGGGGTCGCCGTACCGGTCGTCCCCGTACCGTCCCCGGTCTTCGTGGGCGTCGTACCGGTTCTCGGCGTGGTGGGGGTACGGGTGGTCGGCCTTGCGGGCTCTGGCTCGGTCCTGGGCGCGTTGGGCTCGGGTGCGGCCGGTGGTGAGGAAGGTGGCGAGCCGTGTGACGTAGACGCCGAGGACGATCAGCAGGGTCAGCTGGGTGAGGAAGAGCGTCCAGAAGAGGCCGGGGCCGGAGAGATGGTTGGCGGGGGTGGCGGACCAGGCGCCGGTGAGGTCACCGGGGTTGGTGATCAGATGGCGCAGGGCGGCCGGGGTGTGGTCGAAGGTGACGCCGCCCGGCCAGGAGCCGTGGGCGAATCGGGCCGCCAGACTCGTGGAGGACCAGACGAGGAGGGTCGTACCGAGGAGGAAGGCGAGGCCGCCGACGAGCAGGGAGTCGGGCACCCCGCGTTCGTTGCGGCGGGGTCCGCCGCCACCGCCCCGGGGCGGGTCGCTGTCGTACTCCGCCGTGTACCCCCCACGGTCCTGTCCCGGCATGTCACCTCTCCGTCCGTCCCCGCATCGCGCCTCCGTCCGTCAGAGCGCGGTCACCGTCGTCCCGGTCCCGGTCGCCGACGCCGTCGCTCCGGGGCATCAGGCGACCGTCGATTCCGAGGATTCGCCGATCTGTTGTTCGACGAAGGCCGCCGCGCGTTCCTCCGCCTCCAGTTCCGCCGCGTGCAGGGCCTCGTCGCGGGTGGCGGAGGACTCGGTCATCGCGCGGTCGGTGAAGACGAGAGGGCGTTCGGCCTCGGTGATCAGGTGTTTGACGACCTGGACGTTGCCGTTGACGTCCCAGACGGCGATACCGGGGGTGAGGGTAGGGATGATCTCGACGGCCCAGCGGGGCAGGCCGAGGACCCGGCCGGTGGCGCGGGCCTCGTCGGCCTTCTGCGCGTAGACGGTGCGGGTGGAGGCCATCTTGAGGATCGCGGCGGCCTCCTTCGCGGCGGCGCCGTCAACCACGTCGGAGAGGTGGTGGACGACCGCGACGAAGGACAGTCCGAGGCGGCGGCCGAACTTGAGGAGACGCTGGAAGAGCTGGGCGACGAAGGGGCTGTTGATGATGTGCCAGGCCTCTTCGACCAGGAAGATGCGCTTCTTGCGATCGGGGCGGATCCAGGTGTGTTCGAGCCAGACGCCGACGATGGCCATGAGGATGGGCATGGCGATCGAGTTGCGGTCGATATGGGACAGGTCGAACACGATGAGCGGGGCGTCCAGGTCGATGCCGACCGTGGTGGGGCCGTCGAACATGCCGCGCAGGTCACCGTCGACCAGGCGGTCCAGCACCAGGGCGACATCGAGGCCCCACGCGCGGACGTCGTCTATGGCGACGTTCATGGCCTGCGCGGACTCGGGTTCGGGGTGGCGGAGCTGTTCGACGATGTCGGTGAGGACGGGCTGACGCGTCACGATGGTCTCGTTGACGAAGGCGTGGGCGACCTTCAGCGCGAAGCCGGAGCGCTCGTCCAGGCCGTGGCCCATCGCGACCTCGATGATGGTCCGCAGCAGGGCGAGCTGGCCTGTGGTGGTGATCGCGGGGTCGAGCGGGTTGAGCCGGATGCCCATGTCGAGGGCGGCGGTCGGGTCGAGCCGGATGGGGGTTATGCCCAGCTCCTGCGCGATGAGGTTCCATTCGCCGGCGCCGTCCTCGCCCTGGGCGTCCAGGACGACGACCTGACGGTCGCGGAACCGGAGCTGGCGCAGGACGTAGGTCTTCTCCAGCGCGGACTTGCCGTTGCCGGACTCGCCGAGCACCAGCCAGTGGGGCGCCGGGAGCTGCTGCCCGTACAGCTGGAAGGGGTCGTAGATGTAGCCCTTGCCGGAGTAGACCTCGCGGCCGATGATCACGCCGGAGTCGCCGAGGCCGGGGGCGGCGGTCGGCAGGTAGACGGCCTGGGCCTGGCCCGTGGAGGTGCGCACGGGCAGCCGGGTCGTCTCCACCTTCCCGAAGAGGAACGCCGTGAAGGCGTCCGTAAGGATGGACAGCGGGTCCCGCATCAGTTCATCAGCTCCCGTCCACGCGCATCTCCGTGTCCCCGCACATCGATCGTCCTCGGTGGATCTGGTTCACGTTCACCGGCCTGGTTCGGGTGTTCTGGGACCTGGTTCATCTGTGCGTGGCCTGGTTCTGTCCGTGGGGGCCTGGTGCGCGTCATGGACCTGGTCCGTCCGCATCGCCTGGTCGTTCCTGTGTGCCGTCGTCACCTGGTCGGGGGCGGGTTATTTGCGGATGCCGGTGGCGAACGGCAGCGTGTTGACGAATGCCCGGTGGTGTTCCCGGTCGCACCATTCCAGCTTGAGGTACGACTTGCCCGCCGAGGCGCGGATGGTGCGTTTGTCGCGGGCGAGGGCCTCGGGGGAGCGGGCGGACACGGTGATGTAGCCGACGAGGTTGACCCCGGCGGCACCGGACGCGAGGTCCTCGCCGCGCTGGTCGAGCCGGGAGTGCGCGGCGATGTCCCGGGGGTCGACCGTGCGGTTCATCTTCGCGGCGCGGCTGGCGTCGGCCTCGTCGTTGGTCTTCTCGGTGAGCATCCGCTCGATGGCGATCTCGGTGGGTTCGAGGTCCATGGTCACGGCGACGGTGCGGATGACGTCCGGGGTGTGGACGAGCAGCGGGGCGAGGAAGTTGACGCCGACGGGCGTCATCGGCCACTCCTTGACCCAGGCGGTGGCGTGGCACCAGGGGGCGCGGGTGCTGGACTCACGGGTCTTGGCCTGGAGGTACGTGGGCTCCATGGCGTCGAGCTCGGCGGGCCAGGCGTTGCGCTTGGTCATGGCCTGGATGTGGTCGATGGGGTGGTCCGGGTCGTACATGGAGTGCACGAGGGACGCGAGGCGGCTCTGGCCGAGCGGCTGGCGCAGCCGGATGTCGGCTTCCTGGAGGCGGGAGCAGATGTCGGTGAGTTCGCGGGCCATGACGATGGCGAGTCCGGCGTCGCGGTCGAGCTTGCGGCCGGTCTGGGCGCGGGTAGCGCGGGCCATGGTGCTGGCTTCGGCGGCGAGTTCCCGGCTGTGGTGCATACAGGCGACGAGGTACGCGCGGTGCTGCTCGCTGCTGGTGGACACCATGGACTGGAGTTGTTCGTAGGACTCCTGGAGCCATGGCGGCGCCTGGTGGTCGCCGCGCTGGGCGACGTCCTTGGCATGGGCGTCGGGGTCGGCGGGCAGGGTGCGGGCGAGCATCTGGATGCGGGTGACGAAGCCGTCGCCGTTGGCGACATGCTTGAGCAGGGTGCCGAAGCGGTCGACGAGGGCTTCCTGGTCCTCGGAGTCGCGCAGCCCTACGCCGGGTCCCTCGATCTCGATGGCGGCGGTGATGGTCTTGCGGTCGGCGTGCAGGAGGACGGCGAGCTCGTCGGGGCCGAAGGGCGCGGACAGCCAGGTGATACGGCCGATGCCGGGCGGGGGGCCGACCTCGACCTCGCGTCCGTCGAGGTTCAGTCCCGCTTCGGGTGCTTCGGAGCGGTACGTGGTGCCCTGCTTGACGCGGCGCTTGTAGCTGCGGTTGATCTCGAACCACTTGTAGAACGTGCGCCGTTTGTAGGGGACGTAGACGGCGGCGAACGCGAGCATGGGGAAGCCGACGAGGAGCACGATCCGCAGGGACAGCACGGGGACGAGGAGTCCGCACATCATGCCGACGAAGGCGCCGCCGATGATCAGGGCGATCTCGCCGGTCTCCCGGTTGCGGCCGACGACGGCGTTGGGCCGGGCCCGGCCGATGAGATAGGTGCGGCGGGGTGAGACCGGGTGGGACGCGTGGGACAGCGATTCGGTCGTCAACGCCCTTCACCTCCCGTGCGGTTGTTCGTGCGGTTGGCGCTTGCGTGCGGGGAGTTCATGGGGCTGGTGCGGGGGGCGGGTGCGGCGCCCCCGCCGCCTCCCTGTCCGCCGCCGCCGCGGTTGCCGTGGGCGGCGACCCCGCCGCTCGCCGGGTTGCTCGGGCGTGGTGCGGAGCCGCCGGTGTTGTCGGCGCGGGCGCTGTGGGTCTTGATGCCCTGGGAGACGAGTGCGGCCGGGGAGCTGATGACGGCGGCGGCACGGCTCTCGGCGCCCTGCTGGAGGCGGTTGTTGCGGGAGTTCGCGATCTCGTCGCCGAAGCCGGGCACGAAGCGGTAGATCATGGCGCTGGCGAAGATGGCGAGCAGGATGATCGCGAGACCGGAGACGACGGCGGAGAACGCGTCGGGGCCCTCGTCGGAGCCGCTGAGGGCACCGGCGAGGCCGAGGACGATCACGATGACGGGTTTCACCAGGATGACCGCGATCATGATGCCGGCCCAGCGGCGGACATGGCCCCACAGGTTCTTGTCGACGAGTCCGGCGTAGACGACCGTCCCGAGCAGCGCCCCGACGTACAGGAGGGCGGCGCGGATCACGAGTTCGAGCCAGAGGACGCCGGCCGCGAGGACGGAGACGAGGGAGACGACGATCAGCATGATGGGGCCGCCGCCGATGTCGTCGCCCTTGGTGAGGGCTTCGGAGAACGAACCGAAGAACACATCGGTCTGGCCGCCGGTGGAGCGGGCGAGGACATCGGTGACGCCGTCGGTCGCGGAGACGACGGTGTAGAGGATCAGCGGGGTGAAGGCGGACGCGATGACGGTCAGCCACAGGAACCCGACGGCCTCGGTGAGGGCGGTGCTGAGCGGTACGCCGCGGACGGCCCGCTTGGCCACGGCCAGCAGCCACAGGAGCAGGGTGAGGACGGTGGACGCCGCGAAGACGACGGCGTACTGCTGGAGGAAGGTCGGGTTGGTGAAGTCGACCTCGGCGGTCTCCTTGACGGCTTCGGAGAGCTTCCCGACGGTCCAGGCGGCGGCGTCGGCGCAGCCCTTGGCCAGGGAGGTGAGGGGGTCGAGGGTGCCGGTGAGGGAGTCGGCGGGGGAGTCCCCGCCGCTGCGGCCGCCGGACCTGCCGCCTTCCTCGCAGTACTCCCGTGCGGGTCCCTGGATGAGGTCGCAGTTGTTGTCACTGGCCGACGGGGACGGTGTCGGGGTGGGTGTGGGCGCGGCGGTCGCGCGGGTGGCCAGCAGCAGGACGGCGACGGGCGCGGCCGTGAGCGTGGCGGCGAGCCGCAGCGGGCGGCGGCGGGAGGGCATGGTGTCCGGCTGTCTGCCGGGGGTCCGGCGGCCGGGGCGCGCTTGCGTGCCGGACGGGGTGCCGTCCGGCACAGGTGAACGGCTACCGCGCATAGGTGAACCCTCCGTACCCCTCGACTGCCTTCGCGATGTCGTCGGCGCTGGACGCCTGATTGTCGCCGGGGACAGGCGCCGGGCCCTCCTTCTGGGAGTGGGCCACGATCTTCCAGTCGCCGTCGGTCCACTCCAGGTTCACGGTGAGGGTGAACCAGGTGTGGGTGACCGGGTTGGTGGAGTTCTCACCGGCGAGGCCGACGAGTCCGCCGCACCACACCTCCACGGTGGCGCGTTCGGCGTCGACGGTGGTCGCCTTGGTACCGATCGGGCTGGTGCGGGAGACGAAGGTGAAGCCCTGGGGTGTGCTGCCGTCGTCGTTGAGGCCGACGGCCTTGTAGAACCCGGGGGAGTACGACTTGTCCAGGGCGGTCGCGAAGCCGGCCACCTTCGACGGGACGATGATGGCGCGCAGGATCTGGTCCCGGCGTCCCTTGTCGAACATCTCCGCCGAGCCCAGGGCCACCGCGTAGTTCGCCGCGGCGGACTGCGCGCCCTGGGTGTCGTGGGCGTATCCGGAGGCGATGCCGTTGTTCTCGCTGTCGACGGGCCGGGTGCCGGTCGCGGCGGTGGTGTCGGCGCGGGGGCGGTCGGCCCCGGCTCCGGCGTCCGGCTCCTCGTCGGCGCGGTTGGCGAAGGCGATGGCGGCGATGAGCAGGACGACGATGCCGACGACGGTGACGAGCCCGCGTGAGGACGTGCGGGATCTGCGGGCGCCGCCGTGGTGATCGCCGGCGCGTTCGGGCAGCCGGGTGCGGGTCTGGCCGCTGCCGCCGTAGCCGGACGTGGCGTAGTCGTCCGGCGGGCCGTCGCCGCGTCCGGGTCCGCCGTGGCGTCCGCTGTCGCCGTAGCCGTCGTCGTCCGGACTCATCGCGTGTACGTCCCCTCGATGTCGTACCGGCCCCCGCGGTACCGTCCGGTGGGTTCCCGTAGGACGGCGTACCGCACCTCGTCACCTGGCCGTGCTCCGTCTGGACCGGCCACCCGCGCACCGCTGCCGACCGGGGAGCCGGTGCCCCCGGCTCCGACGGCCCGGGCACCCATGGCCGAGGGACCCGGAACGGAACCCGCACCCAGAACCGCACCCGGGCCCTGGCCCAGGCCCAGAACCGCACCCGGACTCGGAACCGGACCCGAACCCGGACCTGCACCCGGACTCAGAACCGCACCCGGACCCGGAGCCAGACCTCGAACCGGACCCGCACCCGCACCCGGACCCAGAACCGGACCGAGATCCGGACCCGAACCCGCACCCAGGCCCAGGTCCGGACCCCGAACCCCACGCGGGGTCGGCGGCAGGTGTGCCGGTGGTGACGGTGGCCGTGCTGGTGTCCGCGTGGGCGCGGTGTGGTGACTCGGCATCAGGAGACGCAACCTCGGCGGTGGGCGCGACGGGCGGGTGGGTGGAGGGGACCGGGGCGGTGCCCGGACACGGCCGTGCGGCGCCCCGGGCGGGACGCCGGCGCGCGGTCGGGGCGTGTGGTCCGGGTCGGGTCGGGCCCGGGGGCCCCGGCACGCGCGTCCGCCGGGCGGTCGTCGGTCGGCATGGCTCGCCATGCCTCCCTTCCCCGCCTCGCGATCGCCCGCGCCGGACCCCGCTCCCTGATCCGGCCTGGTCCGCGGGACACGTCCTAGACGGCCATGCCGTACACGATGGTGAAGACCGTGCCGAGCGAACCGATGATGAAGACCCCGGTGAGGCCCGCGACGATGAGGCCCTTGCCCTGTTCCGCGCTGAAGGTGTCGCGCAGCGCGGTCGCGCCGATGCGCTGTTTGGCCGCACCCCAGATCGCAATGCCGAGGCACAGCAGGATGGCTGCCGCCATCACCACCTGGATCATCACCCGAGCCTCGTTGCCCAGGCTCCCGAAGGGGCCCCAGTCCGGGGCGATCCCGCCGATGATGGTGGTGATATCGCCCTTTTCGGCTGCCATAAGCATGTAACTCACCGCCCCTGTATGGGTAGTTCCTGACCCTCTGCGAGCGCGCAGAGGTCACGCCTCATTGTTGCCGACGAATCCGCCTTCGTATGTCGACTTGGCGTCTTTGGTTGGAGGTTTCGTACGAATTATTGTCCACCGGCTCACGCGGGGGGCGCGAAGCGGCACACAAAGGGCCGTATGGTCACTCTGTGTATCACGTGGTGTCACGCCGGGCAATGATGACCTTGCGAAACCTGAGGGGCGGTTCGGTCGTTGTGCCCTGATCGCCCGCCAGGCCCGTGTGGCATGCCCGGTGTTCACCATCGCACGCGCGTGCCATGTGCCGTCGCGGTCGCGTGAGGGGGCGCACCGGTGCGGATCGCACCCCTCCGTTGCGCTCCTGCTGCCCCGCCGTCCCCGGCCTACACTGGCGGGCGGTGGACTCCCGGGCGCTGAGGAGTGGTTGACGGTGCGTAAGGCTGGGCTGATCGCCGGGGCCGCCGTCGGTGGTGCGCTCGGGCTGGTGATGCTGCTGGTCATCGGTACGTTCCTGGTCGCCGGGAACATCGCGGGCGGAGGCGGCGGGGGCGCCGCCGTCGGGCTGGCGAAGGGCGCCGTTCCGGCGGCGTACCAGCCGCTGGTGCAGCGGTGGGGCAATCTCTGCCCCGCGATCAATCCGGCGCTGCTCGCGGCCCAGCTCTACCAGGAGTCCGGCTGGAACCCGCGCGCGCAGAGCCACGCGGCGGCGCAGGGGATCGCGCAGTTCATCCCCGGCACCTGGGCGGCGCACGGCCTCGACGGGGACGGCGACGGGGACCGCGATGTGTGGGACCCGGCGGACGCGATCCCGTCGGCGGCGTCGTACGACTGCAAGCTCGCGGGGTACGTCAAGGACGCGCCGGGCGATCCCACGCACAACATGCTCGCCGCGTACAACGCGGGCGCCTACGCCGTCATCCGGTACGGCGGGGTGCCCCCGTACAAGGAGACACAGAACTATGTGAAGATCATCACGAGTCTGGAGAAGAGCTTCGCGCGGCCCGTCGGCCGGGTGGAGCCCTCCCGGCAGGCGGCCGGCGCGATCCACTACGCGCAGACGAAGCTCGGCACCCCCTATCTGTGGGGCGGTACGGGCACCGCCGCGCAGGGCGGCCGGTTCGACTGCTCGGGACTGACCCAGGCCGCGTACCGCACGATGGACATCGAGCTGCCGCGGGTCGCCAACGACCAGTACAACGCCGGACCGCACCCCGCGCGCGCCGAGCTGCTCCCCGGTGACCTGGTGTTCTTCTCGGACGATCTCACCAACTCGCGGGCCATCCGGCACGTGGGCATCTACGTGGGAGGCGGGTACATGATCGACGCGCCGCGGACGGGTGCTGTGATCCGGTTCACGAAGATCGATACGCCGGACTACTTCGGGGCGACGAGAGTGACCGAGGACGGCGCGAAAGCGCTGCCGAAGCCGCCGCCCTCGATCTGAGGAAACCGGCCGTGACCAGCGTCGCAGCGCGGCGGCGGGGTCGGTCCGGACATGTGAGGATGGAGGGTCCCCCGCCCCTTCTGGCCGGAATGCCTCCCGGGCACAACGGTCCGAACTGTGACCACGAGTCTCTCTTCGGTAACGTCTCAGTGATCTTTCGGTGGAGTGCGGAACGCAACCCAGGTGGCTGTGCGTTCCTCGTATACGTGGCCGAAGGGCCGGTCACGGGCCGACCGGAGCGGGAGACCGCCAAGGCGCCCGTGGCCTCCGGTGCGACCGTCGACGGACGGACCGGCAGCCGGCCACCGGGCGGGATGGACCAACGGGGGTTGGTGAGGAGGCGCACAGCCAGGTGCGCCCCGGGAAACGCTGAACGATGAAGGGGCCGCGGCACCATGGCTGGACTCGAAGACTCCGGGTCGAACCCCGACGTCAGTCTGCTCTACGAGATCAATGGCCTGGCCAAGGACGCCCCGACGTGGTTCGACCACACCATGGAGTACGTCGGCGAGTACGGGCTGATGTTCGGTCTCGTGCTGCTCGGGGTGTGGACGTGGTGGAAGCTGCGGGCCCGCGCCGGATCGCTGGAGGAGGCCGCGCAGTCGGCCGCCGCCGTGATCTGGGTGCCGCTGGCCGCCGCCATCGCCGTCATCGTGAACATCCCCATCCGCGGCTTCGTGGAACGGCCCAGACCCTTCCTCGACCATGAGGGCCTGGAGGTCCTGATCGAGGGGAAGACGGACTACTCGTTCGTCAGCGACCACTCCACGCTCGCCATGGCGATGGCCGTCGGCATCTTCATCGCCCACCGCAAGTACGGGCTGTACGCCATCGCGATGGCGTTCCTCGCGGGTGTCTCCCGGATCTACATGGGCGTCCACTACCCCACGGACGTCATCGGCGGATTCGCCCTCGGCACGGCCGTCGCCCTGCTGCTCGCCCCGCTCGCCGCGCTGCTGCTGACCCCGCTGACGCGCGCCGTCGGCCGCTCCCGGCACGGCGCGTGGCTGATCCGCCCGAATTCGATGTCCGACGCCTCCCGCGAGTCCCACCGCAGCCCGGACCCCCGCCCCGAGGAACGGGACCTCGCGGCCTGAACCCCCGGGGCGGCTCCTGAGAGTCCGGGGCGGCCCCATGAGGTCCGGGAGCGACCGCGTGCGCCTCACAGCGACTGCGGGAAGGTGAAGAAGCCCGACGGGTCGTACCGCCGTTTCACCGCCCGCAGCCGGGCCGCCGCCGCGCCGTAGTAGGCGCCCCGCCAGCCGGTCAGCGACGGGTCGGTGTAGTTCTGGTAGGCGGCGCCCGAGGCATGGCGCCGCATTGTGCCGTGCGTCCGCCCGAGCCACTCCCGGGCCGCCGCGCCTCCCGTACCGGACGGCCAGGCCACCGTGTACTGGGCCAGGGTCCGGGACCGCCGGTGCACAAAGGCCGTCGCGGTCGGCGCGACCCGGTTGACGGCCCCGCCCAGCGCGGTCAGCGAGACGGTGCCCGGCCCGCCGCGCACCCCCTCGATCCCGCCGATCAGCGCCCGCACGCCCTCCTCGGACAGCGGACGGTCGAAGAAGTCGGAGCGCGCCGCGTACGTCTCCCGGCCCAGTGCCCCCTCGGGCGAACGGCCGGGGGTGGACCCCGGCAGACGGCAGCGGTCGTCGTCACCGAATCCGGCGCAGCCCGCGTACACCTCCATCGCCTCCTCGTACGAGCGCCGCCGCAGGGTGACCCGGCTCGCGGAGGCCCCGATCCGGTCCGCCAGCCGGTCCACGGCGTTCTGGAGATCGCCGTACGTGCCGAGCGAGAAGCAGCTCACGGTGACCGTCGGGGAGCCGCCGGGGGAGCGGGACAGATGGACCACCGACCAGATCTCGTCGGGCTGGGCGGGCCCCCACTCCTGCCAGGCACGCACCACGGCTGCCGCCCGGCTCCACGGCCAGCTCATGTACCCGGTGACCGCGCGCGGCGCGGGGCGGGTCCGGAAGCGGAGTTCCGTGACGACACCGAAGTTGCCGTTGCCCGCGCCGCGCAGCGCCCAGAACAGTTCGCTGTTCTCCCGCGCGTCCGCCACCCGCCGCCGGCCGTCGGCGGTGATCACGGTGGCCCCCGTGAGGTGGTCGCAGGTCAGCCCGTACGCGCGGGACACCACGCCGTGGCCGCCGCCGAGGGTGAGCCCGGAGATTCCCACGGTCGGACAGGAACCGGCGGGTATGGTCACGCCCCGTCCGGCCAGCGCCCGGTACACGTCGATCAGTTTCGCCCCGGCCCCCACGACGGCGCTGTCGCCGTCGGCGCGGATCGCCGACATCGGTGACACATCGACGATCAGCCGTCCGTCGCCCGAGGACCAGCCCGCGTACGAGTGGCCGCCGTTGCGGATCGCCACCGGCACCCGGCGGGCCCGCGCGTAGGCGAGCACGGTACGGACATCGTCGGCGTGGGCGGTGTACGCGACGGCGGCGGGCCGCAGCGAGTCGAAGCGGGTGTTGTACAGCAGCCGGGCGGTTCCCCAGTCCTGGTCCCCGGGCCGGACGAGGCTCCCGTCGAGATCCCGCGCCAGGTCCCCCCACCCACGGGCCACCGCCCTGGACGGCGCGACGGAGGACCCGCCCCCGGGCTCCGCGCCCGGCCCCGTACCCGAGGCACCCGCGCCCCCCGTCCCGCCCGGCGAAGGCGAAGGTGAGGACGAAGGTGAGCGCGACGGCGACGACGCGGCGCCCCCATCCCCGCCCCCGCCCCCGCACGCGGTCACCCCGGCCACGACCGTGGCCCCCAGCCCCGCACCGATGAATCCCCGACGTTCCATGTCCGTCTCCCCCAGGACCGCCCCCGCGGGCGGCACGCCCCAAGCATGCCGTCGACCCACGGCCCGTACCCCATGTGTATCCCCCGCGGCACAGGAGGTGAGGCGCCACCGGCGAAAACCTCGGGGCCACGGGGGACACACACCCACGGACAACCCGCGCGGGACAGCGGAACGCTCACCCGTGAAGCCCCCGGGCACCGGACGGAGGCAACGGGACCGGCGGAACCGATCAGCGGACCGCGGGGTCGCCCTGATGCTCCTGCGCGTCGGACCGCGCCCTGCTGCGGGCCCGCCGCGCGGGTCCCCGCCAGCCGCAGTCGCACCGCGCGCCGACGAACCGCCCCTGCTCCGCGGTGGTCGTGCGGTGGCCCCCGACGCCGAGGTCGGGGACTTCGCTCAGGTCCAGCTCGTGCGCCACCACTCCACGGTAGCCCCCACCCGTCCACCCCACGCGCGCCCGGGGCGGACCGGGGGCGTGACGGGCGCCCGTACCGGTCGTTAGGGGGAACAACAGGGCCCTGACTCGTATCGACAGGCTTGGGGGTCGGCGGTGGTGCGACAGCACAGACGGACGGGCGGCACGCTGGTCGTGGCCGCCGCCATGGCGGGGCTGCTGACGGGAACCGCCGGGTGTGCCGGGGACGACGCCGCCGCCGAGCCGCCGCCCGTGCCGGAGCCGCTCGACGCGGTGCACCGGGCCGCCGCCGAACTCGTCCGCGCGGGCACCTCCAAGGCCCGGACCGCGATGGAGATGGCGACCGGCGGCACCCGCGTCACCATCCGCGGGGAGGGCGTCTACGACTACGGGCGCCGCGTCGGCCGGCTCAAGCTGGTACTGCCCCCGGGCCCCACGGGCACCACCCGCCGGCCGCCGATCACCGAACTGCTCGCGCCGGGCGCGCTGTACATGCGCAACCGGGGCGCGGGGGTCCCCGCCGACAAGTGGGTACGGGTCGACACCGCGTCGGTCTCCGACGGGAACCTCGTCACCGGCGGTGCCACCGATCCACTGGCCGCCGCCGAACTGCTGCGCGGCGCCCGGACGGTGACGTACGAGGGGCCGGGCCGGGTCGCGGGGACCGCCGTACGGCACTACCGGGGGACCACGGACCTGGCGCGCGCGGCGCGCTTCTCGTCGGGTGACACCCGGCGGGCGCTCGCGGCGGCGGCGAAAGGGTTCTCCACGACCGCCGTCCCGTTCGACGTGTATCTCGACGAACGGGGAAGGGTACGCAAGGTGCGGCACCGGTTCAGCTTTGTGAACGACCACCGTGAGGGAGCGGTCGCCGTCGCGTCGACGACGCTGCTGTTCGCGTTCGGGGTGCCGGTCGAGGTGCGGTTGCCGGCGGAGGGGGACATCTACGCGGGGAGGATCGCGGACGAGGCGTAGTCGGGAGGGCGGGTCGGAAATGGTCCGTCCGTGCCATGCGCGGTGTGTAGTCGCTGCCTACTCTAGGAAGTCGGTGGCGGCCAGGAAGAGGTGATGTGGGTGGCTCCGTCCAGTGGTACGGCCGTGCAGGACCACGTCGCCCTCGCCGAGATCGAGCTGTGCGGCGACTTGATGATCGCGGCGAGCGCGTCGCGGGAGGAGCGGCTGAGTCCCGACCTCATCGACGAGGTGCTCCGTGTCCATGTCCTGCCGGACGGCGAGCCTTACGTATGACCCGGGGCCGCGCGCAGCTCGCGCGGCCCGTGCGGTGATCCGGTGAGGGCGCGCGGCCGTTTCGCTCCCCTCCCCGCGCTCCTTGACGGGCGCGGGGGGAGGCGGGCGGTTCAGGTGCGCAGCATGCGGGCGATGGCCTTGGTGGCTTCCTCGACCTTCTCGTCGATCTCGGAGCCGCCCTTGAGGGCCGCGTCGGCGACACAGTGGCGCAGATGCTCCTCCAGCAGCTGGAGCGCGAAGGACTGGAGCGCCTTGGTGGACGCGGACACCTGCGTGAGGATGTCGATGCAGTAGACATCCTCGTCGACCATCCGCTGAAGGCCGCGGACCTGGCCCTCGATGCGCCGCAGCCGCTTGAGGTGCTCGCTCTTCTCCTTGTGGTAGCCGTGGATGCCGAGATCGTGATCGGTGATCACTTCGGTGGACCCCTCGACCGCCGTGCCGGAACCGGAGCAGCACGCGCCTGTCGCCGTCGAGTCCGTCTCGGTGCTCGTCATCGCGTCCTCCGTTTGTCGCCGCAATAAGGGGCATCCACGTAGATGCATACCCCTGGTGGGTATATGATACCGAACTTTCCTGGGTACGGGATGGTAGGCCGGACCCGGTGCCGTACGCGCTGCCCCATGAGCGACACTGGTGGAACGCCGGTTAGCCGTGACTGGATGATGCGCCTAGCATCAGCCTGACCGAAACCACAGCATCCCGAGGACCCCACGTGCGTTTTCGTCTGACCCCCAGGGAGACGAGCTTCTACGACATGTTCGCCGCGTCCGCGGACAACATCGTCACCGGCTCGAAGCTCCTGATGGAACTGCTCGGGGCCGACGCGTCCGGCCGGGCCGAGATCGCGGAACGGATGCGGGCGGCCGAGCACGCCGGGGACGACGCCACACACGCCATCTTCCACCAGCTGAACTCCTCCTTCATCACGCCCTTCGACCGCGAGGACATCTACACCCTCGCGTCCTCCCTCGACGACATCATGGACTTCATGGAGGAGGCCGTCGACCTCGTCGTCCTCTACCAGGTCGAGGAACTGCCGAAGGGCGTCGAGCAGCAGATCGAGGTACTGGCGCGGGCGGCCGATCTGACGGCCGAGGCGATGCCGCATCTGCGCACCATGGAGAACCTCACGGAGTACTGGATCGAGGTCAACCGGCTGGAGAACCAGGCCGACCAGATCCACCGCAAGCTCCTCGCGCACCTCTTCAACGGCAAGTACGACGCCATCGAGGTGCTGAAGCTGAAGCAGATCGTCGATGTGCTGGAAGAGGCCGCCGACGCGTTCGAGCATGTGGCGAACACGGTGGAGACCATCGCCGTCAAGGAGTCCTGACCCTTCGTGGACACCTTCGCACTGGTCGTGACCATCGGGGTCGCGCTCCTCTTCACGTACACCAACGGGTTCCACGACTCGGCGAACGCGATCGCCACCTCCGTCTCCACCCGGGCGCTGACGCCCAAGGCCGCGCTGGCGATGGCCGCGGTGATGAACCTGATCGGCGCGTTCCTCGGCAGCGGGGTCGCCAAGACGGTCAGCGAGGGGCTGATCGAGACCCCGCACGGCAGCAAGGGCATGGGTATCCTCTTCGCCGCGCTGGTCGGGGCGATCATCTGGAACCTGGTGACCTGGTACCTGGGGCTGCCCTCGTCCTCGTCCCACGCGCTGTTCGGCGGGATGGTCGGCGCGGCGCTCGCCGGGGGCACGGAGGTCATCTGGTCCGGGGTCCTGGACAAGATCGTCATCCCGATGTTCGTGTCGCCGGTCGTCGGGCTGATCGTCGGCTACCTCGTGATGTGCGCGATCCTGTGGATGTTCCGCAAGTCGAACCCCCACAAGACGAAGCGGGGCTTCCGGATCGCGCAGACCGTCTCCGCGGCGGGGATGGCCCTCGGGCACGGGCTCCAGGACGCGCAGAAGACGATGGGCATCGTCGTGATGGCCCTCGTCATCGCCGATGTCCAGGACTCCGGTGACGAGATCCCGGTCTGGGTGAAGATCGCCTGTGCGGTGATGCTGTCGCTCGGTACGTACGCCGGCGGGTGGCGGATCATGCGGACGCTGGGACGGAAGATCATCGAGCTGGATCCGCCGCAGGGGTTCGCGGCGGAGACGACGGGGGCGTCGATCATGTTCGGGTCCGCGTTCCTGTTCCACGCGCCGATCTCCACGACGCATGTGATCACGTCCGCGATCATGGGTGTGGGGGCGACGAAGCGGGTCAAGGCGGTGCGGTGGGGGGTGGCCAAGAACATCGTTCTCGGCTGGTTCATCACGATGCCGGCCGCTGCGGTGGCGGCAGCCCTGAGCTTCTGGCTCATCCAACTCACCTTCGGCTGAGTGTCCTCCCCCGGGCCCCGGGTCACCCCGAGGTCTGTCCGGCTGGGCGTACTTGTTCCCGTGCGGGTCGCCTTCGCTTGCGCTTCCGAGGTCTGTCCGGCTGGACGTACCTGTTTCCGTGCGGGTCGGACGGGGGTGCGCAGTTCCTCGCGCCCCTGAGGTTGCGCCCCTTGCGGTTCCTGTTCGGGTGCGGGTGGTCCTTGGTTGCTCGCGCAGTTCCCCGCGCCCCTGAGGTGCTGCCCTCTTGCGGTCGTTCTTTGGGTGCGAGTTGGCCCTCGTTTTTGCGCAGTTCCCCGCGCCCCTTAAGGGGTACCCCCTTCCTCTCGCAGTCGCGCTGCTGCGGGAGGGGGTGGGCGGGAATCTCTGCTCGCAGACTCCGATGCTCTTCAGTCGGGTCGCTGAACGTGTTACCGAGCGTGTCGGATCGAGGACGGAGAATCCCGACCGGCACCGACCCGAAGAACAAGCAGATGGCGCCCCAAAGGGGCGCGGGGAACTGCGCGAAAACGACGAGCGACGGCACAGGAATGAAGTACGTCCCGCCGGACAGACCTGGGAAGCGCAAGCGAAGGCGGCCCGCACAGCAACGAAGTACGCCCCGCCGGACGGACCTCAGAACGCCGCGCGTACCTCGCCGACCGGGACCGGGCCGCCCATGAGGGGGGCCGAACCGACAAGGTCGAGCACCGCGTCCCGTACGCCCGCCATCGACAGCGCACGCGAGAGCACGGGCCCCACAGCCCGCCCCCCACCGTCCTCGATCTTGAACGCCAGCGCCCGCCCGCAGGGCAACGCGACGGCCTGAACCGCCTCCGCGCCCATCTTCGCGAGCGCCCCGGGCACCGCCCGCATCAGCCAGGTGTCGGCCCGCCGCGTCCCGGCGACATACTCCGGGTGCGCCCGCATCGCGTCGGCCACCGCCCGCTCCGCCGACCCCTCGCCGGCCCCGACGAACGCCCGGAACGCCCGCGCCAGCCCCGTCAGGGACAGCCCGAGCAACGGCGCCCCGCACCCGTCCGTACCGCTCACCGCGACCCGCTCGCCCGCGGCCGTCTCGACCGTCTCACGTACCAGCAGCTGAAGGGGGTGCGCGGGGTCGAGATAGGAGTCGAGGGGCCAGCCGCGGCGCAGACAGGCCGCGAGCATCGCCGTGTGCTTGCCGGAGCAGTTCATGGTGATCCGCTCACGGACACCCCCGGCCGCCAGATACGCCTCGGCCTCCACCGGGTCCAGCGGCAGGTCCGGTGGGCACCCGAGCTGCCCGGCGGTGAGCCCGTACTCGTCCAGCATCAGGCGGACCAGCGAGAGGTGAAACGATTCGCCGGAGTGGCTGGCGGCGGCGAGCGCGAGCCGTTCCCCGGCGAGGGGGAGCCCGGCCCGCAGGACCGCCGCGGCCTGCATCGGCTTGTTCGCGGAGCGGGGGAAGACGGGCGAGGTGACATCGCCGAGCACCAGCTCGGGCGTCCCGTCCGGGTCCAGCAGGACGAGGCTCCCGCGGTGCCGCCCCTCGACGAAACCGGAACGCACGACCTCGGCGAGCACGGGGGGCGCCGGATCGCCGCCGCCCGCCGGTGTACGGGGCTGGGGACCGGGACCGGGGGTGCTGGTGGGCATGGGCGGGTGGCCTTCCGCGGTGGCCCGCCCCGCGAGGGCCCGGGATCGCCGGGCCCGTCGCGTCAGGCGAGCAGATCGTCTACTTGCGCTTCGCCCTCACGGTACCTGCGGGTGATCTCCGCGCTGCATCCGTCGGCGGTCCGCTGGAGCCGCTGCCGGCGCCCGGAGACCTGCTGCTCGTACTGGACGAGCCTGCTCTTCGCGTCGTGCAGCTCCTTGTCGGTGCGGGCGGCGAGGTCGGACAGTTCGACCTCGCCGAGCATCTCGGCGGCCAGCCGCCGGTACTCCTCGTTGTGGGGGGTGCCCAGTGTGAGGTGCCGGGCGGACGAGCGGTACCGCGCGGGCTGGTCGGTGAGGATCTCGGACAGCCGGTCGACCACGGGCGCCTTGGGCGCGCGGCGCCGGGCGAGTTCGGCGCGCAGGATGTCGATCCGGCCCTGGAGCAGCCGTCGGACATAGCTGAGGTCGGCCTCGTCCCGCTGGGCGTCCCGGCGTACCGCGCGCAGCTCGGGCAGGCTCAGGCCGGGCAGGTCCGGGTCCGGCAGCAGCCGGTCGAGGAGCTGGTTGCCCGCGAGCCGCTGGGCGGGGGGCCGCGCGCCGCCCCGGGTGCCGCCTCTCACCCCGCTTCTGGTCCGCGGGGTCGTCCGGGTCAGTGACACGGGGACAGGCTGCTGCTGCCCGGTACTCGGTGTGCTCATGCGTCCTTACCGTCCCCTCGACCGGCGCGGGCTGCCGCGTCACCAGCATCGTGCCACTCCGAGTGGGCGCTATGTGACCGAGTGCCCCCGATCGGCCCCGGATGGGGGGTTCGGGGGCATGCGTGTGCCCCCGGATGGGCGCTGGAACACGCGGCCGGGGGGTGAGGGCATGATGGGGCGCATGCGAGCGGTGGTACAGCGGGTGGACGGGGCGGAGGTCGTCGTCGACGGGGTGACCGTCGGTGAGATCGCCGGGGAGGGACTGTGCGTCCTGGTGGGGGTGACCCATGGGGACACGCCCGAGCAGGCGGAGCGGCTGGCCCGCAAGCTGTGGACGCTGCGCGTCCTGAGCGAGGAGCGGTCCTGCTCGGACATGGGCGCCCCGCTGCTGGTGATCAGCCAGTTCACGCTGTACGGGGACGCCCGCAAGGGGCGGCGGCCCACCTGGAACGCGGCGGCGCCCGGTGAGGTCGCGGAGCCGCTGGTGGACGAGGTGGTGGCGCGGCTGCGGGCCCTGGGCGCGACGGTGGCGACGGGCCGCTTCGGCGCGGCGATGCGGGTGTCCCTGACGAACGACGGTCCGTTCACGGTGCTGCTGGACGTATGAGTCCCGTGCCGGGCACGGGACTCATCGTGTCCGCCGCCGGGCGGGCTCAGGGTTCTACGACGGTCTCCTGGGCGGCGGCGGTGCCGTCCGCGACGAGCCGGGCGTCCACGGGGACGTTCCGCTTGACCAGCGCGAGGGCGATGGGCCCCAGCTCGTGGTGGCGGGCGGACGTGGTGACGAAGCCGAGCTTGCGTCCGTCGGGGCCGTCGTCGGCGAGCCGCAGTTCGGTGCCGCGCGGCGGCAGGTGCACCTCGCTGCCGTCGAGGTGCAGGAACACCAGCCGCCGCGGGGGCTTGCCGAGGTTCTGCACCCGGGCCACGGTCTCCTGGCCCCGGTAGCAGCCCTTCTGGAGGTGCACGGCGGACCCGATCCAGCCCAGTTCGTGGGGGATGGTCCGGTGGTCGGTCTCGAAGCCGACCCGCGGCCGGTGGCCCTCCACCCGCAGCGCCTCGTACGCGAGAAGGCCGACCGCGGGCCCGTACCGTCCGTCCTCGGCGAGCGCGGCGAGGTCCGCGCGGGGCAGGAACAGATCGCGGCCGTGGGGGGTCTCGCGGACGGCGACCCCTTCGGGCACGGGGGCGATGGAACCGGCGGGCAGATGCACGACGGCGGTGTCGGCGGTGCGGTCGGCGACCTCGGCCCGGTAGAAGAACTTCATCGACTCCAGATACGCGACGAGCGCGTCCTGGGTGCCGGGCTCCACATGGGCCCATACGGTCGTGCCGTCGTCGACGAGGTACAGCGCGTGTTCGATATGGCCGTTCGCGGAGAGGATCAGCGCTTCGGTGGCCTGGCCGGGCGGCAGCGCGCTCATGTGCTGGGTGAGCAGCAGATGCAGCCAGCTCAGCCGGTCCTCACCGGTGACGGTGACGACACCGCGGTGGGAGAGGTCGACGAATCCGGTCCCGCCGGCGAGGGAGCGCTGTTCGCGGAACAGATCGCCGTAGTGGCCCGCGACGCCTTCGTCCACGCCCTCCGCGGAGACGGCACCGGGCAGCGACAACAAGGGGCTCTTCATATCCACTCAGGGTACGACCCCTGGGCGCCGCGGTTCATTCCCCGCCGTCGGGTGCGCCGGTCCGGCCGCCGTTCCCGCCGTCCCCGGCGCTCTGGTCGGTGTCCTGCGCGGCGCCCTGCCCGGCGTGGGCGCGGGCGCACCGCTCGCAGCGGCCGAAGATCGCGAAGTGCTTCATATCAGTCTCGAAGCCGAAGGTGTCCCGCAGCTTGGCGGTGAACTCCCCGGCGACGGTGACGTCCGCCTCGATGACGCCGGAGCAGTCCCGGCACACCAGATGGATGTGGTGGTGGCGGTCCGCGAGGTGGTAGGTCGGCGCCCCGTGCCCGAGGTGGGCATGGCTGACCAGCCCCAGCTCCTCCAGCAGCTCCAGGGTCCGGTACACCGTGGAGATGTTGATCCCGGACGCGGTCTTGCGCACCTCGCACAGGAGGTCGTCGGGGGTCGCGTGCTCCAGGGTGTCGACAGCCTCCAGCACCAGCTGACGCTGCGGCGTCAGGCGGTATCCGCGGCGCCTCAGATCGGTCTTCCAGTCGGTGCTCACCACGCGTCCAGTGTAAGCAGCGGCGGCGCGGTCATGGCCCGGCGAGAAGATTTCCGGCCCCGGGCGGGACCACGGGAACGGCCCCGGTACGGGTACCGGGGCCGTGGGCGTCGTCGGGGCGGTGGGGTCGGACCGGTCGGCGGGCTACTTGAAGAAGGCGATGCCGTCGTCCGGGAGGTCGCCCAGGTCCTTCGCCCACTCGGCGACGTCCTCGGGGCTGACGACCTTCTTGAGGTGGGCCGACATGTAGGGGCGCAGCGGGACGTCGGGCGTCTGCTTCTCGCCGACCCACATGAGGTCGCTCTTGACGTAGCCGTACAGGCGCTTGCCGCCGGTGTAGGGGCCGGAGGCGGCGGTACGGGCGACGGCGTCGGTGACGATGTCGATCTGGGGCTTCTTGTCGGCGAGCTCGCCGTACCAGACCTCGACCACACCGTCGTCGCGGACCATGGTGACCTCGACCTTGCGGTCGGCGTCGATCCGCCAGAAGCCGGACTCCGACTCCAGGGGCTTCACCTTGTTGCCGTCGTTGTCCAGGATCCACGTGTGGGAGTGGTACTCCAGGAAGTCCCGCCCGTCGTGGGTGAAGCTGACCTCCTGGCCGAAGTTGGCCTTCTCGGCCCCGGGGAAGTCGGTGACGCCCGCGCCCGCCCAGTTCCCGAGCAGGAACACGAGGGGGACGACGTCTTTGTGCAGGTCGGACGGGATCTGGATCATGTGCGATCGGCTTCCTGGGTGGGGGTCAGCGCTGGCCCTGGTAGAGCTTCTTCACGGCGAGTCCGGTGAAGGCGAGGACGCCGACGCAGACGAGGACGAGAAGAGCTTCGAAAAAGATGACCACGGGGTGCTCCTCGGTGGGCAAGGGTGAGTGGTGCAGAGCCGGGCCCAGTTTAGTGTGCGGGCGCCGGGCGCTCGCGGCGAGGTCGGCGGACGGGTGGCGGCCGTGCGGCGGGGACCGGCGGGGACCGGCGGCGCGGGGCGCGCCTACGATGCGGTCATGGCGAAGAAGCTCGTGATCAAGGTGACGGCCGGGGCGGACTCGCCCGAGCGGTGCTCCCAGGCGTTCACGGTGGCGGCGGTGGCCGTCGCCAGCGGGGTCGAGGTGTCGATGTGGCTGACGGGTGAGTCGGCGTGGTTCGCGCTGCCGGGCCGGGCTGCGGAGTTCGAGCTTCCGCACGCGGCGCCGCTGCCCGAGCTGATCGAGGGCATCCTGGCGGGCGGCAGTCTCACGCTCTGCACCCAGTGCGCGGCCCGGCGTGACATCGCGCCGGCGGATGTGATCGACGGGGTGCGGATCGCGGGAGCGCAGGTCTTCGTCCAGGAGTCCCTCGCCGACGACACCCAGGCCCTCGTGTACTAGCCGGGCGGGGGTGGCGACGGGCCGGGGGCTCACTTCTTCCCGTCGAGTTCGTCCCACCACTTGTCGGACTGGGGGTCGCCGGAGGGGTCGTCCCACCAGCGGTCGTCGGGGCCCCGGCGGTTCGCCATGATCGCGGCTATGGGCGGGATGACCATCGCGACCAGGCACATCACCACGGCCGCCGGTACGGACCACAGGCGCACCACCGACCACGCCAGGACGAAGAGCACCACGCACGTGCCCATCATGGCGAAGTACACATGACGCCTGCGCGCGTACATACCTCCAGCGTACGACCGGGCGCCCGCACGGGCCCTGTCGCGACGGGTCCGGTGCCGGGCCGTCCGGTCGGGGGGAACGGGCCCGGAAAAGCGCCCGGAGGGCCGTACCCCCGGTCAAGTGGCGTCCAACCCCCTGGGGCACGGCCCTCCGGGCCGTCCTGTCGCGCGTCGTCGTCAGACGGCGATCGCGACCTCGGCGAGTCCGCCGGTCTGCGCGACCACGGTGCGGTCGGCGGAGCCGCCGGGCACCAGCGCGCGGAGGGTCCAGGTGCCCTCGGCGGCGTAGAAGCGGAACTGACCGGTCGCCGAGGTGGGCACCTCGGCGGTGAACTCGCCGGTCGAGTCCAGCAGCCGGACGTAGCCGGTCACGGGCTCACCGTCACGGGTCACCTGGCCCTGGATGGTGGTCTCACCGGGCTTGATCGTCGAGGCGTCGGGGCCGCCGACCTGCGCTCCACACATATGCGTCTTCTCCAGACTGGCTGTCGGTCGGTGCGGTTACTTGGCGGGGCCGAGCTCGATCGGCACACCCACGAGGGAGCCGTACTCGGTCCACGAACCGTCGTAGTTCTTGACGTTGTCCACGCCCAGCAGCTCGTGCAGCACGAACCAGGTCAGGGCGGAGCGCTCACCGATGCGGCAGTACGCGATGGTGTCCTTCGCGAGGTCGACCTGCTCGTCGGCGTAGAGGGCCGTGAGCTGCTCGTCCGACTTGAAGGTGCCGTCGTCGTTGGCGTTCTTGGACCACGGGATGTTGCGGGCGGACGGGACGTGACCCGGGCGCTGCGACTGCTCCTGCGGCAGGTGGGCCGGGGCGAGGAGCTTGCCGGAGAACTCGTCGGGGGAGCGGACGTCCACCAGGTTCTGGGCGCCGATCGCGGCGATCACGTCGTCGCGGTAGGCGCGGATCGAGGTGTCCTGCTCCTTGGCCTTGTACTCGGTGGCCGCGCGGGCGGGCACCTCGGTGACCAGGTCGCGGGAGTCGAGCTCCCACTTCTTGCGGCCGCCGTCGAGAAGCTTCACGGACTGGTGACCGTAGAGCTTGAAGTACCAGTAGGCGTAGGACGCGAACCAGTTGTTGTTGCCGCCGTAGAGGACGACGGTGTCGTCGCCTGCGATGCCGCGCTCGGAGAGGAGCTTCTCGAAGCCGGCCTGGTCGACGAAGTCACGGCGGACCGGGTCCTGGAGGTCCGTGCGCCAGTCGATCTTGACGGCGTTCCTGATGTGGTTCTTGTCGTACGCGGCGGTGTCCTCGTCGACCTCGACGATGACGACCTTCGGGCTGTCGAGGTTGGCCTCGACCCAGTCGGCGTCTACCAGGACGTCGCTGCGGCTCATGTTCGTTCTCCTCCGGGGCAGTTGCGGCGGGATGACACGTCGTACGGGGCGGGTGCGGGTACGGCTCCCGGTGGTCCGGGGCCGGGCGCCGGGGTGGCCTCGGGAAACCGGCCGGTCGGGGGGCGGTGGTCCGCCGGAAGCGGGGTCCGCCCGGCCCTCGCGGTCGGAAACCGGGGCCGTGGGGTCCGCACGGGACTCGCTCAGACGGTGCGACAGAGCATGGCGGCGACGCGGCACAGGTCGACTGCCCGCCGCTTCGTCAGATCCGCCTGTCCCCGCGAACGGAGACCGCTCAAATAGCACCGCATGGGGACGATCGTAGGGAGGCCCGGGCCGCCATGTCACCGCCGTGTCATATCCTGAGACAGGATCGTCCGGGATGTGGGAATGAGTCACCCGCCGGACGGATGGCCGGGCGCGCGGGTCCGCCCGTCCGGGTCGTCTTATCTGCGGTACGGACTTCGTCGTCTCGCACTGTGGACATGGGGCGGATGCGGGCCGCCGGGCGGGGCTGCCGGGGAACTACCCGACGAGCCGGATGTCCGAACCCTTCACCGTGATGTCCACCCCGTCGGGAGCGGCCTCGACCTTGTCCAGCTCGATCCCGGCGGGCAGGTCCCCGATCCGCTGCTGGAAGTCCGTGATCTCCCGGATCTTGGCGTCCGCGATCGGCACCCCGAAGTCCGGCAGCGAGTCCGCGTCCACCTTCACCTGGCCGTCGCGGACCGTCGCCGAGCTGAGCACGGAGATCGGCTGGGGGAGCTTGCGGCCCATGACCGTCGCCTCGACCGCGACCTTGATCTTGCCGTTGCCGCCGTCCGACAGCCCCACGACCTGGGCCTCCACCCCCGGTCCCAGCTCGACCGGTTCGATGCGGGCGGCCTTCAGCAGCTCCGGGTACGAGACCCTGGCCGTGCCGGACGCGCTGTCCGCGGTCGCGGAGGAGAAGTCACCGGTGAAGCCGACGCCCGACATCCGGGCGGTCAGCTCGTCGATCCGGATCGTCGAGGCCGCGCCGCCGGTCCGGCCGGAGGCGTCGAAGTCCTTGATCCCGATCTCCACCTCGTCCAGCGTGCCGCCCGCGAGCTGGGTCAGGAACGGGAAGCCGTTGATCGACACATCGGGGGTGTTCTCCAGCCCCTCGTTCGCGCGGATGCGGTCGGCGGCCTCGCTCTCGGCGAAGTTCACGGCGAGACGGTCCGCGGCGATGAACAGGCCGCCGAGGATGACGGCGACGATCAGAAGTATTCGCAGTGCGCGCATGGCCGGTGGTTCCCCCCGAGGCATTGGTCGTGTGCCGCGAGCCTAACGGGCCGCCTTCGCTTGCGCTTTCGAGGTCTTCCGGGGCGGGCGCGCTTGTCCCTGTGCGGGTCGCCTTCGCTTGCGCTTCTGAGGTCTGTCCGGCGGGACGCACTTGTTTCCTGTGCGGGTCGAACGGGGGTGCGCAGTTCCCCGCGCCCCTGGGTGGTGCCCCTCGCGGTTTCCGTCCGGCTGCGGATGGTCCTTGGTTGCTCGCGCAGTTCCCCGCGCCCCTGGGTGGTGCCTCATTGCGGTCGCTGTTCGGGTGCGGGCCGGTTCTCGTCTTTTGCGCAGTTCCCCGCGCCCCTTTGGGGGCGCCTCAGCCGCCTGGGGTTGCTTTTCACCCTTCTCCTCCCGCAGTCGCGTGGCTGCGGGAGGGGGTGGGCGGGAATCTCTGCTCGCAGACTCCGATGCTCTTCAGTCGGACCACTGGACGTGTTACCGAGCGTGTCGGATCGAGGACGGAGAATCCCGACCGGCCCCGACCCGAAGGACCGGCCGGGTGCGCCCCAAAGGGGCGCGGGGAACTGCGCGAACCCACCGAGCGACGGCACAGGAACGAAGTACGCCCAGCCGGACGGACCTCAGAGGCGCAAGCGGCTGCTACGGGAGGATCTGGGCGAGGATGTAGGTCGCGGGGGCCGCCGCCGCCAGGGGGAGGGCCACTCCCGCCGTCATATGGACGAACCGCGACGGGTAGTCGTAGCTCGCCGCCCGGTGGCCGATCAGCGCACACGCGCCGGCGGCCAGCCCCAGCAGCGCCCCGTCGGTCCCCCAGTCGGAGAACCGCCCGGCCGCGATCCCCGCACCCGCCGCCGCGAGCAGCGCGACCAGCACCGACGCGGCGGTCGGCAGCGGCAACGCCCGTGCCAGCACCGCCGCGGCGACGGCGATACCCGCGATCACCACCGCGTCCGTCGCCGCGCCCAGATACCCGGCGCCGATCACCGCCAGCGCGGACGACACGACGGTGGCCAGCAGTCCCGCGAGCCGCTCGTCCGGTCCCGCGTGGCTGCGCAGCCCGAGGACGATGGACAGCAGCACCCAGACGCCGAGCGTGCCGAGGATCGCGGCGGGCGCGTTCTCGCGGCCCGCCACCAGCAGCGCCGCGTTCGCCGCGAGGCCGCCGAGGAACGCCAGCGCGATGCCCTGCCGCGCGGGCCACATGCCGTTGAGCCGGAACCACCCCGCAGCCGTCACGGCCTGGAGCAGCACCAGCGGGACCAGCGTCGCGTACTCGTGCAGCGCGGCGGCCCCGGAGAGCAGCAGCGCGAGGACGGCGGTGACCGCGGCGGGCTGGAGTCCCGGTTCCAGGATCTGCGGCCGGCCCTCCGCGCGGGCCCGGTCGGCGGCGGTCGCGTACTGGGGCTCGGCCGCGGCGGCGGTGCTCGCCCCGCCGGTGACTGTGCCGGTGCCGGTGAACCCGGGCGGGTCCATGGCCGGGGCCGGTGCGGGTGGCGGGGTGTGCACGGGGGTGTGCGCGGGGTACTGCTGCTGGGCCGTCGGGCCCGGTGCCTGGGGCTGGGCGGCCGCGTACGGCTGGGGCTGCTGCTGTCCGTACTGGCCGGTGGGGTGGCCGGTCTGCCCGTACTGGCCGCTGTTGCCGTACTGGCCGCTCTGGTCGTACTGGCCGGTGTTGCCGTACGGCTGGGGTGTCCCGTACGGGGGTGAGGTGCCCTGGCCCTGCTGCGTTCCGTGCTGCGGGGTGCCGTACCCGGTGCCGTACTCCTGCGGAGGCGGGCCGTAGCCCTGCGGTGCGCCGTACCGCTCGGGCGGCGGGGTGCTGTCGGTGATGGGGGGCTGGAGCTCGGTCTCCCAGGTCGGGGCCTGCCACTGCTGGGTCTGCGGACCCTCGTCGTACGGCTCCGGGTACCCCGACTGCGGATATCCGGGGTCCGTACCGTAAGGCTGGTCGGGCTGGTTGGTCATGAGTGGGTGGTCACCCTCCTGCGAACGGTGGGAGCACCTCGACCGTGCCGCCCTCGGCCAGCCGTACCGTCTCATGCTCCCGGGTGCCGACGGGGTCCCCGTCGACGAGGAACGAGCAGCGGTCCAGCACCCGGACCAGTTCTCCGGGGTGGCGCGTGCGGGCGCCGGCCAGTGCCTCGGCCAGGTTCCCGGCGTCGAACGGTTCCTCCGCCACGCCTGCGGCGGCTTTCGCCGCGGCCCAGTAGCGGATCGTCCCCCTCGCCATGTCTCGCTCCTCCGGAGTGCTGTGTACGGTCCTCCATCATGCCGTGCGGGTCGCCTTCGCTTGCGCTTCCGAGGTCTGTCCGGCGGGACGCACTTGTTTCCTGTGCGGGTCGAACGGGGGTGCGCAGTTCCCCGCGCCCCTGGGTTGCGCCCCTTGCGGTTCCTGTTCGGCTGCGGGTGGTCCTTGGTTGCTCGCGCAGTTCCCCGCGCCCCTGAGGTGCTGCCCCCTTGCGGTCGCTCTTCGGGTGCGGGCCGGTTCTCGTCTTTTGCGCAGTTCCCCGCGCCCCTGAAGGGGCACCCCTCTCTCCTCCCGCAGTCGCGCTGCTGCGGGAGGGGGTGGGCGGGAATCTCTGCTCGCAGACTCCGATGCTCTTCAGTCGGACCACTGGACGTGTTACCGAGCGTGTCGGATCGAGGACGGAGAATCCCGACCGGCACCGACCCGAAGGACCGGCCGGATGCGCCCCAAAGGGGCGCGGGGAACTGCGCAAAACCACCGAGCGACGGCACAGGAACGAAGTGCGCCCCGCCGGACAGACCTGGGGAGCGCAAGCGAAGGCGACCCGCGGGGAACTGCGCACCCCACGAGCGACGGCACAGGAACGGAGTGCGCCCCGCCGGACAGACCCGGGGGGCGCGAGCGAAGGCGCCCGCGCTCCGCGAGTACCTCGTGCTTCCGGGGCCGGATCGGGCCCGTTTCGTGGGGGCGCGCGGGGCCTCCCGGGGGCGGCCGGAGGGCCGATCAGCGCGTTCGGCCTGCCCGTGGGGTGGCCATGTGGGTTATTCTGCTGCGCAAGAAGGACTCGGGCGACGCCGCCTCCGGGTCCTTTTGTGCTTTCCGGCGCGTTGTATACGACCCTGGTGTCGTAGCCGGAAAGCCGCGAAAGCGACAGCGCAGTACGAGGCAGTGCCGTAAACGTCCTCGCAGGGACCGAGGAGGAACCGACGTTATGGGCGAGCGAACCGTGCACGTAGGCCGGACGACCCGGGCGGGTGGGGAGTGATGAGCTCTCTGCTGCTCCTGACCAATGCCCTCCAGCCGTCGGCGGAGGTGCTTCCCGCGCTCGGCCTGCTGCTGCACAACGTGCGGGTGGCCCCCGCCGAGGGCCCCGCCCTGATCGACACCCCCGGCGCGGACGTGATCCTCGTGGACGGGCGGCGGGATCTGCCGCAGGTGCGAAGCCTGTGCCAGCTGCTGCGGTCCACCGGGCCCGGGTGTCCGCTGATCCTGGTGGTGACGGAGGGCGGGCTCGCCGCCGTCACCGCGGACTGGGGCGTGGACGACGTCCTGCTCGACACGGCGGGCCCCGCCGAGGTCGAGGCGCGGCTCCGGCTGGCGCTGGGCCGCAGACAGATCGTGGACGACGACTCCCCGATGGAGATCCGCAACGGTGATCTGTCGGTGGACGAGGCGACGTACAGCGCCAAGCTCAAGGGGCGGGTGCTGGACCTCACGTTCAAGGAGTTCGAGCTGCTGAAGTATCTCGCGCAGCACCCCGGGCGGGTGTTCACCCGGGCGCAGCTCCTCCAGGAGGTGTGGGGGTACGACTACTTCGGCGGCACCCGGACCGTGGACGTCCATGTGCGACGGCTGCGGGCGAAGCTGGGGCCCGAGCACGAGTCGCTGATCGGGACCGTCCGGAATGTGGGATACCGCTTCGTCACCCCGGAGAAGCCGGTCCCCGAGTCGGTCTCCGTCCCGGACACGGTGCCGGACACCGTCCAGGGCATCCAGGGCGTTCAGGGCTTCCAGGGATAGGGGGCCGGGACCCGACGGTTCCGGTTCGTGTTCGGCCCGGGTGCGGGCCCGGCGCCGTCGGCCTGTGGTCGGCGGCGCCGTGGGTCCCCCGTGCCTGGAGCGCGCGCGGACCTGTGCGTGGGCTGTGCGTGATCGTCGGGGGCCTGTCCGGGGCGGGGATTTGGTCGCCGGACGACCTGCTCAAACGGGTGTCTCTCCGCGTAGACTTCGCGCGTGGCCAAGGTGACTCGGGACGATGTGGCGCGACTGGCGGGTACGTCGACCGCGGTTGTCAGTTATGTGATCAACAACGGACCCAGACCGGTCGCCCCGGCGACGCGTGAGCGGGTGCTCGCCGCGATCAAGGAACTGCACTACCGCCCTGACCGGGTGGCGCAGGCGATGGCGTCCCGTCGCACGGATCTCATAGGAATGATCGTCCCGGACGCGCGCCAGCCGTTCTTCGCCGAGATGACCCATGCCGTGGAACAGGCGGCGGCCGAGCGGGGCAAGATGGTCCTGGTCGGCAACTCCGACTATCTGGACGAGCGTGAGGTCCACTATCTGCGGGCGTTCCTCGGGATGCGGGTCTCCGGGCTGATCCTGGTGAGCCAGGGCCCGAGCGAGACCGCCGCGGCGGAGATCGACGCCTGGGACGCGCGGGTGGTGCTGCTGCACCGCAGGCCGGAGGCGATCGAGGACGTCGCCGTCGTCATCGACGACGTGGGCGGCGCGCAGCTCGTCACCCGGCATCTGCTGGAGCACGGGTACCCGTATGTCGCGTGTCTCGGCGGGAACGAGGCGACGCCGACGGTGGGCGACCCGGTCACCGACCATGTCGAGGGCTGGCGGCGGGCCATGGCGGAGGCGGGGCGGTCCACCGAGGGGCGGCTGTTCGAGGCTCCGTACAACCGGTACGACGCGTATCAGGTGGCGCTGGGGCTGCTCGCCGGTCCGGACCGGCCGCCCGCGATCGTGTGCGCGACCGACGACCAGGCGATCGGGGTGCTGCGGGCCGCGCGGGAGCTGCGGATCGATGTGCCCGGGGAGCTGGCGGTCGCGGGGTTCGACGATGTGAAGGAAGCGGGGTTGACCGATCCGCCGCTGACCACTGTCGCGTCGGATCGGCCCGCGATGGCGCGGGAGGCGGTGGACCTGGTGCTGGACGAGGGGCTGCGGGTGGCCGGGTCGCGCCGGGAGCGGTTGAAGTTGTTCCCGTCGCGGTTGGTGGTGCGGCGGTCCTGCGGTTGCCACTGATCGCCTTCGCTTGCGCTTCCTAGGTCCGTCCGGCTGGACGTACTTCGTTCCTGTGCCGTCGCTCGTGGGTTTTGCGCAGTTCCCCGCGCCCCTTTGGGGCGCGTTCTGTCGGTTCTTCGGGTCGGTGCCGGTCGGGATTCTCCGTCCTCGCTCCAACGCGCTCGGTCGGACATCCCCCTTGCCCGACTGAAGAGCATCGGAGTCTGCGGGCAGAGATTCCCGCCCACCCCCTTACGTGAGTCCTGCGACTGCGCGAGGAGGGTGCTTTGAACCCCGCCCCCGGTCGCTGACAGCCCGCAGCCGGACGGCAGCCCCAGGAGGGCGCCCCCAAAGGGGCGCGGGGAACTGCGCAAAGGCGAGGGCAGACCCGCACCCGACGAACAAGCCCGAAGGGGCAGCATCCAGGGGCGCGGGGAACTGCGCGTCCCACGGGCGACGGCGCAGGAACGGAGTGCGTCCAGCCGGGCGGACCTCGGAAGCGCAAGCGAAGGCGACCCGCGGGGAACTGCGCAAAGGTGAGGGCAGACCCGCACCCGACGAACAAGCCCGAAGGGGCAGCATCCAGGGGCGCGGGGAACTGCGCATCCCACGGGCGACGGCGCAGGAACGGAGTGCGTCCAGCCGGGCGGACCTCGGAAGCGCAAGCGAAGGCGACCCGCGGGGAACTGCGCAAAGGCGAGGGCAGACCCGCACCCGACGAACAAGCCCGAAGGGGCAGCATCCAGGGGCGCGGGGAACTGCGCACCCCACGGGTGACGGCACGGGAACGGAGTGCGTCCAGCCGGGCGGACCTCGGAAGCGCAAGCGAAGGCGACCCGCACAGGAACAAGTGCGTTCAGCCCGAGTACCCACGGGCAACGGGACAGGGACAAGTGCGTTCAGCTGGGGTAACTCGGGGCGGCGGATGTCAAGACTCTGTGCGGTACATCAAGTCCGTCTCGTGGGTGAGGAAGCCGAGGCGTTCGTAGACCCGCACAGCGGGGACGTTGTCGGCGTCGACGTAGAGCATGGCCGTCGACGCCCCCGTCCCCGCGAGATGCCGCAGCCCCACCGTGGTGAGCGCCTTGCCGAGGCCGCCGCCCTGGGCGCCGGGGCGTACCCCGACGACGTACACCTCGCCGAGTCCCTCCGCGGCGTGCACCTTCGTCCAGTGGAAGCCGACCAGTTCGCCGTCACGCTCCGCGAGGAAGAATCCCGCCGGGTCGAACCACGGTTCCGCCTTGCGGTCGTCGAGGTCGCGCTGGGTGAGCGAGCCCTGCTCGGGGTGGTGGGCGAAGGCCGCCGCGTTCACCGCGAGCCACGCCGTGTCGTCCTGGCCCGGGACGAAGGTCCGTACGGTGACGCCCTCCGGCCAGACGGGGTCCGGCAGGTCCAGGTCCGTCAACGGGCGCCGCATCTGACGCAGTTCCCGGAACAGGGTCAGCCCGAGGACCTGGGCGAGATGCCGGGCCGCCGAGTGCCCGCCGTGCGCCCAGATCCGCAGCCGCTTGCCGGACGCGGCGAGCAGCGCGTTGCCGAGGGCGCGGCCGTGGCCCCGGCCCCGGTGCGCGGGGTGGACGACCAGCTCGGCGGCGGGTGCCTCGACCGGGTCCGTGTCCTCCAGCTGCGCGTATCCGAGGAGTTCGGCGCCGAGGAACAGCAGCAGATGGCGCACGCCCGCGCGCGGGCCGCCGCGCAGCTGGAGCCTGCCCTGTTCCGACACGGCCTGCTGGCCGTCCTCCCGCGCCGCCGCCGTGAGCAGCTCCAGCACGGCGTCCGCCTGTTCGGCGGTCACCTCGGTCAGGGTCTCGATCCGCCGGGGGCCCGTGGCGGGAACGCTCTCACTCGTCATACCCCGACCCTACGACGCCCCGTCCGAAGCGGTCGGGTCCCCGGGCCCGCCCACCCGTACCGGCGCGCCCGCGGCGCCCCGCCCGGCGGCCTCCGGGGGCACCGCGCCGGCCAACGGCAATCAGTCCGTGACCCTTACCCCCTGTTGCGCTACGCGCGTTGACCTTAGGCTGCCGACCGCACCTCCCGTGTCCACCCACCCATGCCAGGGGGCCCCGTGCCAACGAAATCGACCCCGTCCGGAAGAACGATCCGGGTACTCGCCGCGCTGGCGGCCGCCGCCACGGTCGGCGCCCTGACCGCCGCGCTCCCCGCCTCGGCGGAGACCGGCCGCGGTGACCGTGACGACGACCACCGGGGCCACGGTCACAAGCCCCGCACGGTGGACGTGCAGCTCCTCTCGTTCAACGATCTGCACGGGCATCTGGAGCCCCCGTCGGGTTCCTCCGGCACGCTGACCGAACGCCAGCCGGACGGGACGACGAAGCAGGTGACGGCTGGCGGCGTCGAGTACCTGGCCAGCTCGCTGCGCACCGCGCGCAAGGGCAAGCCGTACTCGGTGACGACCGCCGCCGGTGACCTGATCGGCGGCAGCCCGCTGCTGTCGGGGCTGTTCCACGACGAGCCGACGATCGAGGCGCTGAACAAGCTGGACCTGGATGTCGCGGGGGTCGGCAACCACGAGTTCGACGAGGGCACCAAGGAACTCCAGCGCATCCAGAACGGCGGCTGCCATCCCACCGCCGGATGCTTCGAGCCGGGCCGCAAGTTCAAGGGTGCCGACTTCCCCTACCTCGCGGCGAACGTGACGGTCGAGAAGACCAAGCGTCCCGTGCTCGCCCCGTACTGGGTGTGGAAGGAGAAGGGGGTCAAGGTCGGCTTCATCGGGATCACGCTGGAGGGCACCCCCGACATCGTCTCGGCGGACGGCATCAAGGGCCTGAAGTTCCACGACGAGGTCGAGACGGTCAACAAGTACGCCAAGGTGCTGGAGCGCCAGGGCGTCAAGTCGATCGTCGCGGTGATCCACGAGGGCGGCTACCCGGCCTCCACCTCGTACAACTACGACTGTGACTCGCCGGGTGCCGGTGACGGGATCTCCGGCCCGATCGTCGACATCGCCAAGGGCATCTCCCCGCAGGTCGACGCGCTTGTGACGGGGCACACCCACCAGCCGTACGCGTGCTCGATCCCCGACCCGTCGGGCAAGCCGCGCACGGTGACCTCGGCGTCGTCGTTCGGCCGGCTGTACACCGAGACGACGCTGACGTACGACCGCCGGACGAACGACATCGTCCGTACGAGTGTGAAGTCCGCCAACCACGTGGTGCGCCGTGACCAGCCCAGGGCCGCGGACATGACGGAACTGATCGGCCGCTGGAACAAGCTGGCCGCGCCGATCGCCAGCCGTCCCGTCGGCTTCATCGCCGGTGACATCCCGGGCCGGGGCGCCACCACGCTGGAGTCCCCGCTGGGCGATCTGATCTCGGACGCGCAGCTCGCGCAGGCCAGGACGCTGGACCCGAAGGCCGTGGTCGCGCTGATGAACCCGGGCGGTATCCGCGCGGACCTCGTCCACAAGGCGGTCGGCACCGAAGGGGACGGGGTCGTCACCTACGGCGAGGGCTTCACCGTCCAGCCGTTCGGCAACACGGTGAACCTGGTGGACCTGACCGGCGCGCAGCTCGTCACCGCGCTCCAGCAGCAGGTCAGCGGCCCGAACACGGCCGCCCCGAAGATCCTCCAGGTCTCCGACGGTCTCACCTACACGCTGGACATGACGAAGGCGGGCGCGGACCGGGTGGTGACCGGTTCGATCCGGCTGAACGGTCAGCCCCTCGACCCGGCGGCCACGTACCGCGTCGTGCTGAACAACTTCCTGACCGGTGGCGGCGACGGCTTCACCGAGCTCGCCAAGGGCAAGAACCCGCTGGTCGGCGGCGACGACCTGAAGGCGCTGACGGACTACCTGGGCGCCAACTCCTCGGCCGCGGCCCCGCTGGTCCCGCCGAAGGCGGACCGCATCACGGTCATCCGCTGACCCTGGAGCCGTTCGGCAAGTCGTAGAGCCCTGCGCGGGTAGAGCTCTGTGAGGGCGGAGCCCTTTGAGGGGTGGGAGGGGCCGTTCCGGATTCGTCCGGGGCGGTCCCTCTTCCTGTGTCCGTGCACCGAGGCCGACTTGGGGCGGGGCGGGTCCCGTCCGCCGTCCCGTTACCCTCCTGGTGCGACCGCCTGCCGGACCTAGGGACGGGACACCATGGACGAGGAACCGCTGGCCGACTTCGCGGAGCGCCGTGACGCGCGGATCGGACGGCTGCGCGCGGTCCCGGTCGTGGACGGCCGGGCTCCCCGGGCCGCGCACGTCAGCCCGGCCGAGCCCCGGGTGGTCGAGCGGTGGAACGGCCATGTGTGGGAGATGCACGCGGTGGTCCCGGACCTCGCCGCGGCGAAGGCGCTCCTGTACCCCGGACCCCGTACCCCGCCCCCCGCCGAGGGCCCGCCCCTGGGGAAGGGCCCCGGCCGCCACCGCAAGCCGAGGGTTCCGCCCACGGCGACCTGAGCCCGGTGGAGAGTTGTCCGACGGTCGGGGTGTCGCCCGACTGAGCTTTTTGCGAACGCGCTACCCGCACAAGGCAGTTGCGAGGCAGCGACGGGTCCCAGCGCCCCGACCCAGGTATTCGATACCCGGCGACTCGCTCACGCGGTGACCCCTTGACCTCAACCTTGATTGCGGTTCTACGTTTCTCCTAGCAGCAGGAAAACACCGGGGAACACGTAACAGGGAGCGCCGACATGACCGCCCAGCACCTCTCCGACGCCGAACTCGCCACCCAGCCCGCCGCCTACTGGACCGGGGTCGCCTACGAGGCGCTGATCGCGTACATCCGGGCCCAGCAGGCCGAACTCGGTTTCACGCAGCCGCAGTACTGGCTGCTGCGGAATCTGTCGAAGAACGACATCTCCGCCGACGGCCAGGGCATGACGATCCGCGAACTCCAGCGGGCCATGGCGACCTACCTCCGGGAGGAGGACGATCTGGCCGCCGAGTCGGAGGGGCTGCTGGAGCGCGGTTGGCTCACCCGGGACGGCGAGGGGCGGCTGTGGATCACCGAGGTGGGCGACGAGGCCCGCGCGGGTCTCAAGCGGCACGCCCCGGTCATCCGCGACCGTATCCACGAGGGCATCGACGACGCCGACTACGTCACCACGCTGAAGGTCCTCCGGCAGATGCTCCGGAACACCGGCAGTGAGCTGGTCTAGCCGTCCGGCCGGTTCACCTCGTCCGCTCCGGTCGTACGGCGGTGACCCCCGCGTGCGTCCGGTGCAGGGTCGGGGACCCGATCTCGTCCAGCAGGGCGCGGGCGAAGTCCGCGGGGGCGATCCGGTCGTCCGGCGCGGCCGGGGCGAACGTGTACCCGCCCGACGGGACGCCCTCGTGGTCGAAGTCCCCCGCCGGGCTCAGGACCACCCAGTCCAGGGCGTCGGGCGCGGCCACGCGCAGCGCCTCGGTACCGGCCGCGTGTCCGGCGCTGAACTCCCGCCACTGCGCGGGGAAGCCTGGGCTGTCCATCAGCAAGTTTCCTGTGGGGGAGGGCTGTACGGAGGCGATGCCGACCGAGACCAGTCGCTTCACCCCGGCCGCCGCTAGCCCTTCCGCGACGGCCCGGGCGACCGCCGGGAAGAAGGTGCCGGGGGCCGCCCCGGGGTCGTACACGGCGACGATCGCCGCGTCGTGCCCGGCCGCGAGCCGCGCCACGGCCGCCGGGTCCGTCACCTCACCGTCGGCCCGCCGGGCTTCCGTCACCTCATGACCCCGCCGCCGGGCCTCCGCCACGGCCGCCCGGCCGACCCTGCCGCCCGCCCCGAACACGATGATCCTGCCGTTCCTGTTCTCCATGGCCGGGAGCGTAGGCCGCGCGCTGGTTTCCGTCCGGATACCGCTCTACGGTGTAGGGCATGCCGAAGCCGCAGGCCGAACAGGCCCCGGGCGCAGCTTCCCTGGCGCCCCTGGACCCCGGGATGTTCGACCCCGTCTGCCCGTCCACGCTGGTGCCGTTCCGCGTCGTCGACAAGTGGGCCCCGCTCGTCCTGCGCTGTCTTGAGGACGGTCCGCGCCGCTTCTCGGAGCTGCGGGTTCCGCTGCGCGGCATCACGGCCAAGTCGCTGACCCACTCGCTGCGCGCCCTGGAACAGGACGGTTTCGTCGTCCGCGCGGAGCACGAGGGGGCGCCGCGCCACGTCGAGTACGCCATGACCCCGCTGGGCCGGGGTCTGCTGGGCTCGCTGGACACCGTCTGCGCGTGGACCCGGGAGCACTGGGACGAGTTGCTCGACGCGCGTGAGGCGGGCCTTTCGCGGGCGGACGTGCGCTGACCTGTCCCTGGGCGCGGGTGCCGGCGTGGCCCCCGGTCATCTGAACCGGTTGCCGGACGTGGGCCTGTCGTGGGTCGGTTGTGCCGGTTGCGGAGAGGGGAGCGCGGGCGGGGCGGTGGCTCCGGCTGAGGGCTTGTGCGCCGGTGCGTCGTCCGTCGGGTGACTGCTAGACAGCTTCCACTCGGACGCGTCGGGCTTCCGTCAGCAGGACGCCGTCGCCCGGCTCGTCGTCGCCCCGGACGGCCGGTCCGCCTCCGGACACCTCACCGGACCCGTCGAGTTCATGAAGCTGCGGTCCCAGCGCGGGCCGGACCCCGACCACTCCTCGTATGTCGGCGGCTCCGTCCGTGACAGCGCCGACTCGACCTCCGTCACCGAACTGACCGAGTCGCGGTACCTCGGTGAAACCCCCTTCGCCGTACAGCGGTTCGTCCTGGGGCTGCGACTGCGCGGCTGCCGTCACGTCGTCGCCGAACGCCGTGACGGGGCCCGGCCCGTCTGGCTGTACGGGCTCACCGACCGTTCCTGGGCGTGCGCGCTGTTCCGTGACGGACACGCAGACGCGCCCGTCTGGCAGGGCGGGCCGCGCCGCCTCTGGGACGAGGCGGAGGCCGCGTACGCCTGGTGGCGGGACCGGGGAAGTCCCGGCTACGAACGGTTCGGCCTCACCGTCACCCCGGACGGCACGCGGGCATGGCTCGATGAGCCGGAACGCTCCTGGGCTGTGTGACCCGTGACCGGTGCGGGACCCGGGCGTGTGGTGCTCGTGCCGCCCTGGTCCCGCCCGGTTCGTACGGTCCGTTCAGGCGCGGGTGTCCGTCGCCGTCCAGTCCACCAGGCGCGTCCACGCCTGGTGGGTGAGGTGCAGTACGGGGTTCCCGGGCCGGGTGCGCTTGCTGTCCCGTACGGCTACCTTGCCGTGGACCTCGGCGTCCTCGGGTGACCACTCGACGCAGTTGCCGCCGTCGTTCCCGCTGTGGCTGGAGCGGTGCCAAGTAGTGGTTCTTTCAGGCTGTGAAGTCGCCATCCTTGACTCCCGATATGAACGTTGACCACGCCGTGTGCGTGACCATCAATGCGGGGGCGTGCGGGATCTTGGAATCACCTACGGGGACGAAGCCGGGGATACCTGGGGCTACTTCGATGCAGTCCCCGCTGTTGTGCCCGCTGTAGCTGCTCTTGAGCCATGTCGCGTTGAGACCGTGCTTGGCCATGGTGCCCGTGTCCTTCCAGTACTTCGCTGATCAGAGCGGCGGACTCCCGGGCCGACAGAGCGTCTGCCCTAAGCACATCATAGAGCTGGCTGTGTTGTGCAAGGAGTGCTGGATCGTTGCCGAAGTGCCCGCGATCCAGGGACTCCGAATAGACCCACTGTTCGCCGTCGGGCAGCGTGATCAGCGACATGGAAGCGTTGGGACGCAGGACATCTGGTTGGTGGGACGGGGCCACCTGAATCCGGATATTGGGCAGCTTGCCCACGTTCAACAGGTATCTGCACTGGTTCTGCATCACCTGTGTGTTCCCCACGACATTCCGAAGACAGCTCTCGTCGATGACCACGACGAGAAGCGGCCCGTCGGGCGCGAGGAAGCGTTGCTGTCGGCTCAATCGTGCTCGGGTACGGTTCTTGACCTCGTCGTCGTCATAGACCTGTGCGAACAGGGCGTGGGCGTATTCCTCTGTTTGCAGCAGTCCTGGAATGAAGTGGGTTTGGTAGGCCCGCACGGCAACGGCTTTCGCGTCCATCTCGACCCGCCGTTGGAACCAATCCGGATACTCCACTGCCGGGTACCAGTCGATTCGGCCCCACAGCTGTATCAGCACCCCGCCTGTGCAGAGCACCTCGTCGCACCTGCGCACGAAATTGTCCTGCGGGACGCGGGTGCCTGCCTCGACACGTGCCACCAGGGAGCGGTCGCACGGGATCTGGCCGGCGAGGCCGTCCTGGGTGAGGTCGGCGGAGCGTCTGAAGTGGCGGAGTACGTCGCCGAAGACCCCGGCCGTCGTGGCGGCTTCTGTCGATTCCCCCGTGGCGTCGCGTTGGCTCACAAGGGTGCCCCTTCCGTGACATGGATCAGTGGAACGCGCGCGGCATTGAGCGGCGCGGTTCCGCTGCGCAACGCTGCACGTACGAACAGTAATTGAGCATCCGTCGGGTGTGGGCGGGTTCGGCGTACGGAGTGCACATGGTGAAGCAACTGGACACGGACGGCACGGGATTGGAAAGAGGTGCTGTCGTGTTCGATTCCGAGCGGCGGAAGGTCGGGGAGTACCAGGACGAGTCCGGGCCGTACGCGGTGCTGCGGCCCCTCGGTGGGGGACGGGAGTGGGAGGCGGAGTTCGGGCAGCTCAGGGTGGCCACGGCGGAGGAGCGGCTGAGCGCGGAGCTGCGCGCGGCGAACGAGCGATCGGAGCGGCGGCCGTGAGCGGGGCGGGCGGGACGGGCGGCTTCGGCGGTACGGGGCCGGGGCCGCGTCGGCGGTTGCGGCGGGTGTTCCGGTACGTGCCGTTCACGATCGTGCAGGACCCGACGGCGGAGCCGGAGTACGCGGCGCGGTGCGTGTCGGGGGCGGAGGCGGACTGCGGGGCGGAGTCGGGGGCGTGGGGCCACCCGGCGGACGTGGAGGACTGGCAGCGGCTGCACACGCAGGAGACCCGGCATCTGCGGTACCGGCGGACGTTCTCGGACTACGCGGTGCTGGAGCGGTCGGACGGCGTGCCCGATTCGGCGGGGTGGACATGAGGCACGTGGGTACGGGGACGGGTCGGCGCAGGTCGCGGCGGGGCCGTCGGCGCAGGGACCCGTACCGGCGCCGGGTGCGGGTGACCGCCGACGGGGTGTTCTGGGGCGGGGTGCTGATGGTCAGCACGGTCACGGGGCTGCTCGGGGTGATCGTGATGGCCGCCTTCCACCGCACGCCGCCCTGACGGGGGTGGGGGCCGTGTCAGGCAGGTGAGGACCGTTGGCTGTCGGCTCTCATCGGCCAGGTATCGGCCAGTCCCATGGCTGAGGCGTTCGTGCGTTCTGTACAGGTTCGTCGGCGGTCAGTAGCGTCCGGGGGCGCCGAGCGCGTTCCGCCCCATTGGAAGGTGGTTCCCCGTGACCCGCGATTTCGTCCCTCCTCCGCGCCGACGCAGGACGTTCGATGAGCTCTTCGCCACGAAGACGGTCAAGCGTGTCCAGACCCCCGCCGAGTCCCATGAGTACAAGAAGGCCCAGGGCTCGTCGGACGGTGCTCATACCTACGACACCACGTCCATCTGACTGATCCTGTCCGCAGCCCGACCCGCTCGGGACCGGCGGTCCGACTGGAGTGCCCGTGCTGACCTTGCGCCTCACCCCCTACGCGGATGGCACCTGGCGGTGGCACCGGGACAGATACCTGACCGGTGACCGCCGCAGTGAGATCGTTCCGGTGGCCCACTCGATGACCGAGCAGCTGGCTGTGACGGACGGGCGCCGAACCCTCCTGGTCGTCCGGGACGTGTCCGCTGCGGAGTACGAGAGGGCTCGCGGACTCGCGGAGGAATGGCCGACCGATTACGTCCTGGTGGAATCCGTCCCGGACGAACCGGTCCAGGTTGTCGCCGGGGCCTGCCGCAGCACCCCGCTCTACCTGGCCTCCGATGCCGATACCCTCCACGGATCATGGGATATGGGGGACCTGCGTCGGTATGCCGGAGCCCTCAACGCCAGGGAGGCCACGCGTCTGCTGCTCTACCGCCCTCGCTACAGCCACGACACGCTTTTCACCGGTATCCATCGGCTCACAGAGAGGTCCACCGCCTACTTCGGTGGTCACCTGTTCCTGCGGTACCCTGCCCCGGCCCTTCACTCCCGGCCACGGGAGCTGGCTCCAGGCGCCGATGTCGAGGCCGCCTTCGTCCAAGCCTTGGATGACGCCTTGGACCTCCGGCCCCTGGACCCGGACCGGTGCCATTTTCATCTGACAGGTGGGTTCGATTCGGCGACGGTGGCCACCCGTGCCGCGCAGCGCTTCCCCGGCCGGCTGGGTACCTCGGCGCTGTTGATCGGCGGACCTGGGCGTCCGCAACAGATCCGCCGCAGGAGTGAGATGCGCTCAGCGGTCGTCTTCGGCCGGTGCGACGAACTGGTGGACGCCTTGCGTTACTTGCCGTTGCACCCCGAATGCCTACGAGTTCAAGGGGAACCGATCAGCCCGTACGAGGACCCCCTGCATTTCCCCTTCGTGACTCTGGCCCAGCGGATCACCGGCAGCGGGGCACACGCTGTCTTCACCGGAATCGGTGGCGACGAGATGGTGGCCCTGACCCAGGAGGAGTATCCGCATCGTGCGTCCGGCTCGCTGAAGGACGCGGAGTCCCTGCCCTGGCTGGGCCCACGTGTCGGCCGGCTGGCGCCCTACGGTGACGAGGGGATCGCGCCGGCGGCAGCGGTGAACAGCATGACCCTGTTGTCGCTGGAGAGCGCGGCTCCAGTGATTCTCCGCGCGGGGCTGTGGCCAGTGCATCCGTTCGCCGACACCGGGATGGTGACCCTGGGCGAGGCCCTGCCGATGGACTGGCGTGAGCTCAAACAGCTCCAGCGCCGCCGCCTGGCTTCTCTCGGCATGAGCAGCGCCGTGACCCATCCCCCCGAACGGGAGAGTTTCGCGGAGGTCGTCGAAGAGGCGCTGATCTCACATGGCGCGGACCTGCTTGTCGGCATGTTGGCATCGGGCTCGCCCCTCCTGGACTCGGGGCTCATCGACCCCGGAGGGCTTCGCGACGGGGTACGAGAACTTCGGCATGGGGCTTACGACGAGATGCGCCATTCCCAGCTGATCGAGGTCGTCCACCTTCATCTCGCGGCAACGGCATATCTGTGAACCCGGCTATGCGTAGGGGAGCGTTGTCCCGTCGAACCTGTCCTGAAGGTCCTTGACCGGCTCGGCCCGCCGCGCCATCAGGTACATCGGGCCACGGGACTTCCGCATCTCGTGGACCACCGCGAAGCCCTGGTGCTGGTAGTACGTCACCAGGCCGGGGAAGCGGCAGCCGCGCCTCAGCCAGGTCTTGCCCTCCTGGAAGGCGCGGTCCAGGGCCCAAAGCGCCAGCAGTGTGCCGGGCTTCCAGGTCCGGACGGCGGGGTCGGTGACCGTCGTGTACAGGTACAGCGAGGGTTCGCTGAGTTCCTGTTCCGTCCACGCCATGGGCGGAGTCGAGTCCGTCACGGTCGTACAGCCCACGGGTCTGCCGTCGGCCTCAAGAATCCACATCGATCCGTCCGGGTTGGCCGTCAGTGCGCTGACCAGTCCGGCATCGTCGCGCCAGCTCGGCAGTCCTCTCTCCTCCAGCCAGTCCGACCGCGCGAGGACGAGCGTCTCGACGGCGGACGCGTCGCCGGACGTGGCGGGCCGGACGCCGAACCGGAGCGAGGGCATCGGGTTCCGCCGTTCAGCGTCCGGGCTTCCCTCGGACCCAGTTCCGACCGGCCCGGGGACAGCCTGTTCATCCATGTCGGTCACCGTACCGAGGATCGGCCGTGGCGCGGGGTGCTTCTCCACCGCCGCGACCGTCACCCTTCCCGGGCCCCGGTCCGGGGGACGTGACCCGGATCACGTCCCCCGGAAAACCTCGCGGCCCGTCACCGCGTCTAGCAGGTGTGCAATGGGTGAGGGCGGCAGCGCCGGAGGAACTGGACGAGGAGCGGCTGCTCCGGCGGGTGGCGCGGGGTGACCGGGCCGCCTTCGAGGAGCTGTACCGGCGTACGTCGCCCTGGCTGGCGGTACGGCTGGGGCGGCGCTGTGCCGATCAGCAGATCGTCGCCGAGGTGATGCAGGAGACGTATCTCGCGGTGTGGCGGGCGGCGGGTTCCTTCGCCGGGGGCCGGACCGGGGGGAGCGCCGTCGGCTGGCTGTGGACGATCGCGGCCCGCCGGCTCGTGGACGCGTTCCGGCGCCGGGCCCACCACGCGCAGCCGCCGCCCGCCGCCGCCGCGCACCCCGTGGCGCCCGCCGCCGAGGAAGAGGCGCTGCGGGGAGCCGTCGGCGGTGACGTCGGGGACGCGCTGCGGCGTCTCGCGCCGGAGCTCAGGGACGTACTTCAGGCCATGGTGCTCGACGGACTCTCCGTCCGCGAGACCGCCGTTCTGCTCGGACTGCCCGAGGGAACGGTCAAGACCCGCGCCCGCCGGGCCCGGACCGCGATGCGGGAGGCGCTGTCATGAACGCCGAACACACCTCACCCACCTCACCCCCGTCCCACGCGTCGGCGCGGCTCATCGCCGGGTACGCGCGCGGCGACACGGACCTCGTCCCGGACGAGGTGTGGGCCCTGGAGGCCCATCTGGAAGGGTGCCGGAGCTGCCGCGACCGGCTGTCGGACGCCGTCGACGCCGGGGCACCGGCCGTCGCGGCGCTGACCGCGTCCGTCTGGTCCGACCTCGGGCCCCAGCTGGCCGCCGCCGTCCCGGCGCCACCGCGCCGCCGCCGCGCGCGGCTGTCGGTGTGGACGACGCCCGTCATGACGCCGTGGCTCGCCATGGTCCTGGCCGTGACGCTGCTCGCCCTGCTGCTGGACCTGGTGGGCCCCGGGCCCGGCCAGGTGTCCCTGATGCTGCTGCTCGCTCCCGTCCTGCCCGTGTGCGGGGTGGCGGCCTCATGGTCACGCGGCCTGGACCCGGCGTACGAGCTGACCGCGTCCTCGCCGAGAGCGGGGCTGCAACTGGTGCTGCGGCGGACGGCCGCCGTGCTCGCCGTGGTGATCCCCGCGCTGCTGGCGGGGGGATGGGCGACGGGGGTGATGGCCGCGCAATGGCTGCTGCCCTGTCTGGCCTTCACCGCGGCGACCCTGGCGCTCGGCGGGGTGATCGGGGTGACCCGGGCCGCCGTCGCCGTGGTCGCGGTGTGGGCCGTCGTGGTGGCGGCGCCGACCCTGGCCACCAGCCGTACGGCCGTCGCGCTGGAGCCGGAGGTCCTGCCGGTGTGGGGGCTGGTCTTCGCGCTCGGCGCGGGTGCGGTGATCGTCCGCAGGGGCGCGTACACCGTGCTGGGGGCCCACCGTTGAAGCCGGACCGTTCGGACCCCGGCCGCTGAACCCCGGCCGTTGACCTGATTGCTGGGGGCCTGCCGCTGAACGCCCGGCCGTCGGAGCCCCGTTCCTGAGTGCGGCGGTCTGCCGGAGCCCTGTTCCCGGTTCCGGCGTACCCGTTACCGCGTCGCCCCAGGTCCGGTTCCGGCGTGCCTGCCGGACGCCCGGCCCGGTTCCGGCGTGCCCGTTTCATGCCCCCATGCCCCCATGCCCCCATGCCCCCATGCGTGCTTGCGGCGTGCGGCGTACCCGTCCGACGAGAACCTTCGGGCCAAGAGGCAAAAAGCGACACACAGCGACACACAGTGACAGACATAGACAGACAGAGAGAAGGGGAAGCGCGTCATGCGTGCAGTGAGCGGGGCCGACATCGCCCCCACCGCCTACGCCTGGGAGATCCGGGCGAACGGGCTGAAAGTGAGGGCCGGACGGAAACGGATGGCCGTCGACGGGCTCGATCTGACCCTGGGCACCGGCGTGCACGGGCTGCTCGGTCCCAACGGGGCGGGCAAGACCACCCTGATCCGGGCCCTGGCCACCGTGCTGCGGCCCGCCGGAGGCGAACTGGAGCTGCTCGGGGAGTCCGTGGCCGGACTGGGCGAGCACCGCGCGCTGCGCCGCCGGATCGGGTACCTGCCGCAGGAGTTCGGCTACTACAAGCGGTTCACCGTCAGGGAGTTCGTCGAGTACATGGCGTGGCTGAAGGAGGTGCCGAAGGCGGACATCCCCGCGGCGGTGCAGCGCGCCGTGGAGCGGGTCGGCCTGGCCGACCGCGCCGACGAGCGGATGAAGGCCCTGTCGGGCGGGATGGTGCGCCGGGCCGGGATCGCCCAGGCCATCGTCAACGACCCGTCGATCCTGCTGCTGGACGAGCCGACGGCCGGGCTGGACCCGGCGCAGCGGCTGCGCTTCCGTGAACTGCTCCAGGAGCTGGGGACGGACACCTGTGTGGTCGTCTCGACGCATCTCGTGGAGGACGTGGCCGCCGCCTGCACCGATGTGGTGCTGTTCGCCGAGGGGCGGCTGGTCTTCCAGGGCACCCCGCGCGAACTGGCCGAGGCGGGCGGCCCCGACCATGTGGGCGACAGTCCGCTGGAGCGCGGCTACTCGGCGCTGCTGGCCGGACCGGTGGGGACGAGGGGTGCCTGGTGAATCCGCGTATCGCACGTATCGAACTGCGGCGCTCCGCCGCCCCGTGGACCGGGGCGGTCGTCCTGGCGGCCGCGCTCGCGTTCCTGTGTCTCATACCCGGACCGTGGTCGACGGGCAGCGCGCTGTGGACGGCCCAGTGGACCTCCATGGCCATGTGGACCCGGCACATGCTGGTCTTCCTGTGGCCGCTCGCCGTGGGGCTCGGGGCGCTCCAGGGGCTGCGTGACCGGCGCTCGAAGATGACCGAACTGCTGGCCGGCACTCCGCGTCCCGCATGGCACCGGGCGGCCGCCCAGGCGGGCACGACGGCGTTCACGCTGGTCTCGGCCTTCGCGCTGCTCCTCCTGGTGGGCGCGGTACTGGTGCTCGCGGGTGACGCCTCGTACTTCCACCTCGGCTGGCTGCCCATCTCGCTGGTGGGGGCGCTCGGGCTGGGCGCGGGAGCCGTGTTCGGGATGGGGGCCGCGCGTGCGATGCCGTCGATCCTGACCCCGCCCGCGCTGGCCGTGGCCGCCCTGATGGTCACCAACTTCCTGCGGCACCACCGGTCCTCGGACGCCGAGGTGCCGCTCGCCCTCGTGCCGAACCCGGTCGCGCTGTTGGCACCGACGGTGGCGGAGGTGCACGAGACGCTGCTGACGCTCTCCGCCCCCGTGCATCTCGGGCAGACGGTCTGGCTGCTCGGCATGGCCGCGACGGGTGTCGCGCTGCTGGCGGCCGCGGGCCCGAGGGCCCGGCTGCTGGCCCTCACGCCTCTGGTGGTGGGCGGGGTCTTCGCCCTGCTCCTGTTCCCGGCCGGCCCGCGCGACACGTACGTCGTCGACCGGGAAGCGGCGGCGCAGGTGTGCGACGGGCCGGTGTGCGTGACGACGGTGCGGCAGGCGCGGCTCGACGGTATGGCGGGCCCGGCCAAGGAGGCGCTGCGGCTGCTGAGCGGCGCGCTGGGGGAGCGGGCGCCCGTCGGTGTCCGCGAGACCACCGTCCTGCGGGCGCTCAGCGCCACGCCGGAACGCCCGCGTGACTCCGTGCTCGTGGACTTCGACGACGGGGCGCTGGCCGGTGCCCGGGGCGAGCGGCTGACCCGGTTCCTGATCGGGCAGGGCATCGTCCCGCTGTGCAGCCCCCGCAGCCGCACCGAGAGCGGTACGTGGGAGGACGCCGCCGCGCAGAGCATCGCCGCCGCGTGGGTCCTCGGGGAGCAGCCCCGGCCGCTCGGCGGGACCATGATCTCCGCGAAGGGCCAGGCCGAGACGTCCGGTCCGGTGTGGAAGCGTTTCAGCGCGCTGCCGCGGGCGGAGCAGCGGGAGCGGATCGACGCCGCGCACACCGCCGCGCTCTCCTGCAAGGGCGACGCGCTCACCGAGCTGAACGGCGGTGCGCTCCGGTGAGATGGCTGACGCTGTACGCGCGTTCGCGGCACGCGCCCGCCTCGCTCGCCGTGGTGCTGATCAGCGCGCTGGCGGTGTGGGCGCTCGCCCGGACCGGCGACGGGAAGCCGTGGAGCGGATGGCTGCCCGTGCTGGTCCTCGTCGCGGGGGCGGCGGCGGTCTCGGTCGGACTCGGCGGGCAGGACCCCGCGCTGGAGCGGACGGCCGCGATCCGCTGGATGCCCCGCAGGGTGGCGCACGTACTGCTCGGCGGTGTGCTGATCGGCGCGGTGCTGCTGGCGGTGCAGACGATGGACGGGCAGCAGACCTCCCCCGCCCTCGTCCTGCGCAACAGCGCGGGGCTGATGGGGCTCGTCGCCGTGGGGGCGGCCTGCTGGGGGAGGCAGTACGCGTGGACGCTGCCGTGCGTGTGGCTGGCGTTCTCCATGGTCGTCCCGCCCTCGGCGGACGTGGTGACACAGGTGCTGACCTGGATGCTGCTGCCGTCCGGCACGGCGGTCGGTACGTGGACGGCCCTCGTCCTGGCCGCCGCGGGGACCGCCGCCCACGCGGCCGTCGGCGTCGGGGGCGGGGTCGCGCGGCGCTGACGGGGTCGGTGGTGGGGGTACGCGGTGCTGACGGGGAGTGCGGTGTGCGGCTGGGGACCGGTGGCGGGTGGGTGGGGCGGGGTGCCGGTACGCGGGGTGGGTGCGGTACGCGGGGCGGGCTGACAAGTTGGCGGGCGGGACGGCGGGGTGGCGGGACGGCGGGGTGGCGGGATGGCGCCCCGGGGTTGACCTCAACCGCGGTTGACGTTCGAGGATCGGTCCATGACCACCAGTGACGACGCCATCCTGCTCTTCCACAACACCATGCGGATCACCGACGGACATGTGGAGGGCTTCCGGGAGGCCATCGCCCAGGCGGTGGGGTTCGCCGAGCGGCACGGGCCCCAGCTCATGGTCGAGGTCTTCGTCGACGAGCGGCGGATGACCGCCCACAGCTTCCAGCTCTTCCGGGACTCGGACGCGGTCCGCACGCACTGGAAGCTCGCGGACCCGTACATCCAGGGGGTGATGGAGCACTGCCGGGTGGAGCGCTTCGAGGTGTACGGCGAGCCGGACGACGACGTGCTGGCGGGGGTGCGGGCGGGGATCGGGGACGGCGAGCTCGCGATCGCCCCGCGTACCGCCGGTTTCCTGCGCTTCGGTGGCGGGGCGGCGGGGGCTTAAGGGGCCGGTCACCGGTGTGAAGGGGAAACCGTGCGGTGGGGACTCCGGGGCGCGGTTATTGCCGGACCGGCAACAATGTTTGACGTTTCCCGGGGTGTCCGGCGAGCTTGGGGGCAGGTGCCGCAGGCATCGCGCAGCCGTCACGGAGGAGCCTCGATGTCGATCCCGCAGATCACCGACCCGGCGGAGTTCTGGGAAGACCGCTACCGTTCCGACGCACGCGTCTGGAGCGGCAACCCCAACCCGCTGCTCGTACGGGAGGCCGTCGGCCTGGCGCCGGGCACCGCCCTGGACCTGGGCTGCGGTGAGGGCGGTGACGTCCTGTGGCTGGCCGCGCGCGGCTGGCGGGTGACCGGCGTCGACATCTCCGCCACCGCGCTGGAGCGGGCGGCGGCCCATGCCGCGGAGGCCGGTTTCGCGGACCGGGTCGCGTTCGAGCGGCACGAACTCGGGGTGACGTTCCCGCAGGGAGGCTTCGACCTGGTCAGCGCCCAGTTCCTCCAGTCGCCCGTGGCCCTGGACCAGGACGGTGTGCTCAAGCGGGCCGCCGGGGCGGTCGCGCCCGGGGGCACCCTGCTGATCGGTATGCACGGCGGCTGGCCGACCTGGATGGAGAAGCACGAGCACCCGTTCGACGCCGACTTCCCCACCCTCCAGGGCGTCCTCACGGCCCTCGACCTGCCGGACACCTGGCGCGTGGACACCCTGGAGGCCGTGGAACGCCCCTCACCGTCCCCCGAGGGCAAGCCGGGCACCCGTGCGGACAATGTGTGGCGGCTGACCCGGACGGTGTGAGCGGCTGGCGGTCCGCTTTCGGTGGGCCTGGGCCGACCTGCGTATACGTGTTCGCAGTGGCCCGGCGCACGTGTTCGCGCGGCAGCCGTTCGGGGCGCCTCGCGTATGGCCTGTGTCAACGTCCGGGCCCGGGGCGTCAGCGTCCCGTCAGGGGGCGGGGCGTGGGCGGTGGGGGCGGGGCTAGCGTCGTCGGACAGGTCCCGGACACCCACCCGGGACCGCCCCGGGCACCCGCCCGGAACCGACGGAGGACCGTATGCCCGACACGCCCCTCACCGACGACCCCGAACCCGCCGAACGGACCCCGGCCGGACCCCCGCGCACGCTGTACGTGCCGGTCCGGCCGGGGTCCGCCGGGTGCTCGGCCCGGATGTTCCGTACGCCGCTGGGCGAACGTACGGCCGTCGGGTTCACGAGTGCCGACCGGCTGGTGGCCGCCCTCGGCGGCGGACAGCCCTGGGTCAGGCTCGCCGCGACCGCGCTGCGCGCGCTGACCGCACCGCTCGGGGTCGCCCGGATCACCGTGGACCCCGCCTTCGTGGCCCCGGTCGTCACACCGGTGATCCCGGTCGCGCCCGTCCGCGCCGCCGCACTCGTGGAGGTCTGACGCCATGACCGCACTCGACACCGCCCCCGCCGCGCCCGTCCGCCGGCCCGAGGACCTCTCCGTCTGGCCCGCGTCGGCCGGGCTCCTCGCCCACGGCGACCTCGCCGTCGGCGGGGTGTCGCTGGCCGGGCTCGCCCAGCGGTACGGCACCCCCGCGTACGTCCTGGACGAGGGCGAGGTGCGCGAGCGCTGCCGCCGCTACAAGGCCGCGTTCCCGGAGGCCGAGGCCGAAGTCGTCTACGCCGCCAAGGCGTTCCTGTGCCGGGCCATGGTCAACTGGGTCCGCGAGGAGGGACTCGGGCTCGACGTGTGCTCCGCCGGAGAGCTCGAACTCGCCGTGACCAGCGGGTTCCCCGCCGACCGGATCGTCCTGCACGGCAACGCCAAGAGCCCGCACGACCTCGCGACCGCGCTGCGCCTCGGGGTCGGACGCATCGTCATCGACAGCGCCTCTGAGGTCGCGAGGCTCGCCGCCGCGGTCGGCCCCGGCGGTACGCAGCGGGTCATGGTCCGGGTCGTGCCCGGGATCGTCGCCGGAGGGCACGAGAAGATCCGTACCGGCGGCGAGGACCAGAAGTTCGGGCTGTCGCTCACCGACGGGTCCGCCCAGCACACCATCGCGCGGATACTCGACCAGCCCCAGTTGCGGCTGACCGGGCTGCACGTCCATCTCGGGTCGCAGATCACCACGGTGAAGCCGTATCTCGCGGCCGTGCGCAGGGTCGTCGGGCTGATGGCCGCGCTGCGGCGGCGGCACGGGCTCGTGCTGCCGGAACTCGACCTCGGGGGCGGCCACGGGATCGCCTACCGGGCCGGTGAGGACGCCCTCGACGTGACCTCCCTCGCCCGCAAGGTCCGCGCCGAACTGGCCTCCGGATGCGCCGCCGCGGGGATCGGGGTGCCCCGGCTGATCGTGGAGCCGGGGCGGGCCGTCGCCGGTCCGGCCGGGGTCGCCCTGTACCGGGTGCTCGCCGTGAAGCGCACCGGCAAGCGGCTGTTCGTCGCCGTGGACGGGGGCATGAGCGACAACCCGAGACCCGCGCTGTACGGCGTCCGGTACGCGCCCCGGCTCATCGGGCGGGCCTCGCGCGCCGAACCCGCGAACGTGACGGTCGTGGGACGGCACTGCGAGGCCGGGGACATCCTCGCCGCCGAGACGGCGCTGCCCGGTGACGTCCGCCCCGGCGATCTGCTCGCGGTGCCGGTCGCCGGGGCGTACCAGCTGTCGATGGCGTCCGGCTACAACCTCGTCGGCCGGCCGCCCGTGGTCGCCGTACGGGACGGGCGCGCCCGGCTGCTCGTACGCCGTGAGTCACTGGAGGACATGTGCGGACGGGACGTGGGGGTGTAGGCCGGGTACGTCCGCGGGGGTGGCCGGGGGTGGGCCGCGGTGGGCCGTCGTGCCTCCCCCGGCCACCCCCGCCCGTTCGTCCGCCGGTCCTTCGGTGGTTCCGTCGTCCGTCGTTCCTGGGGGTTCCGCCGTGCTCATGTGTCGCGCGGGCCGGGGCGTTCAGTCCAGGGCGCGGGCGACGCGGAGGTTCCAGCGGCCCGACCGGCCGGTGAGTTCCACGGCGCCGAGGGGTTCCACGTCGAGGCGCCGGAACGCGGGGGCGGGCAGGTCCAGGGCGTGGGCGACGGCCGCGCGGACGACGTCCGGTTCGACGACGGCGACCAACCGGCCGGTACCGGAGCCGCGTTCCGTGTCCCGGGTGGTGTCCAGCCAGGCGCCCACGCGGGTGCGCAGGCTCAGCAGGGACTCGCCGCCGTGCGGGGCGGCGGCCGGGTCCGACAGCCAGCTGACCAGGGCCTTCGGGTCCTCGGCGGAGACCTCCGCGAGGGTGCGGCCCCGCCAGCGGCCCATGTCCGGCCCGGCCAGCGCGGGCACCTCCTCGGACACCTCCCCGGGCGTGGGGCCGGGCGCCGGAGCGGCGTCCGGGGCGGGTCCCCGGAGGGCGTCGGCGGTCGCGCGGCAGCGGTGGGACGGGGACACCACCCAGCGGGCCGTCCCGCGCGGGAACGTGCCGCGCAGGGCCGCGCCCGCCCCCGCCGCACGGGCCAGCGCCGCGGGGTCCACGGGGCCGTCGCCGGAGAACCGCGCCTCCCGCAGATCCCGGCCGCCGGCCGGGGCGATCAGCGTCAGCCGGATGGTCGTCGTACCGCTCATCTCAGTGCCTCGTTCCCGTCCGCCGGACCCGTGGTGCCGGTGCGTCCCGGGACGGCCCTCTTTCCCGGGCCCCGGCCGCGCGGTACGTTCTCGTGGCGCTTGAACGGGCAACCAGCCGGGCGCGGTCAGTGACATCGGCCGACGACGGCCGGTCGACGACGGTCAGTCGGTGGCGTCCAGCCGCTGACGGACGGTCGGGGACAGGCGGTCGGCGGCAGAGGGCGTGACCTCAACAGACAACCGACGAGGGCGGGACGGAAGCCGGTGGGACTCCGGCACGGTCGCGCCACTGTAAGCCCGTACGGCCGCTCCCCGGGAGGGGACCGGTGGGCGGAGTCAGACCCGTGGCCCTCGTCACCCGCACCACCGAGCAGGGACGCGAGTTCCCCAGGAGGTCCTTCATATGGCGCATTCCGCCGTCCAGCCGGGTGTCTCACCGGTCTCACCCGTCGTACTCCCCGACAAGCTCCCGCTGAAGGTCATCGCGCCCTGGGCCGTCTTCGGCGGGGTGCTGATGCTGATACTGCTGTACTTCGTCGGCGCCGAACAGGGCGCCGTGGCCCTGGTCTCCGGCGAGGGCGTGCACGAATGGGTGCACGACGCACGCCATCTGCTCGGCTACCCCTGCCACTGACGGAGGCAGGACAGCGCTCATGAATTCCACCACCGTCAGACAGCTCCTGGTGCGCGGGATGCTCGCGGGACTCGCCGCGGGCGTCCTCGCCCTCCTCGTCGCCTACTTCCTCGGGGAGCCGCAGGTCGACGCGGCCATCGCCTACGAGGACGCGCACGCCTCCGGCCACGATCACGGCGCCGCGGAGCCCGGCGCCGGACCCGAGCAGGAGGAGGCGCCGCTGGTCAGCCGGGACGCGCAGGCCACCGGCGGACTCGCCACCGGCATCCTCCTCTACGGCGTCGCCTTCGGCGGGATCGCGGCCCTCGCCTACTGCTACGCGCTGGGCCGCACCGGCCGGTTCTCGCCGCGCGCCACCGCGCTGCTGCTCGCCGTCGCGGGACTCGTCGCCGTGTACGTCGTCCCGTTCCTCAAGTACCCGGCGAACCCGCCGGCCGTCGGCGCCGACGACAGTGTCGGGCGGCGCACCACCCTCTATCTGCTGATGCTCGTACTGAGCGTGCTGCTCATGGTCGCCGCGGTGATCCTCGGACAGCGGCTCGCGCCCCGGCTCGGCAACTGGAACGCGACGGTCGTGGCGGCCGTGGCCCTGATCGCCGCGATCGGCCTCGCGTACGCGTTCCTGCCCTCGGTGAACGAGATGCCGTCGGACTTCCCGCCGACGGTGGTGTGGAAGTTCCGCGTCGCCGCACTGGCCGTCCAGGCGACCTTGTGGACGGCGTTCGGCCTGCTCTTCGGCGAACTGGCCCAGCGGTTGCTGGCACCGGGCCCGGCCGCTCCGGCGTCCGCCACGGGCCGGGACACCGCCGCCGACCGGGACACCGCCGCCGCGGGCCGAGGGGGGACGGCCGGGTAGCGGGGCAGGTCCTCGCGGCTCTTGTACGGCGTCCCGGGGGTTGGCGGGGCGCCGTACGGGGTTTCTGGGGACGTGAGGTGGGGGCCGAGGTGGTGGCCGGGAGGCGCTTGTCGGACGGTGTCTGTCCGGAACGGGGCGGATCGACGGCTCTGTCAGTGGCGTCTGAGATGCTGGAATCCGCTCGCCTGAACGGGATGTGACGATGCGTCATGTCATCTAGGTCAGGTGGGCGGGGGGCAAGGCACGCAGTCCGGCAGCGGCTCTTCCTGGGGGAATAAGTGACCAAGTGGGACATCGATCCTGGCGGAGTGGCGTCGATCCTGTCGCTGGTGGGCCTCGCCGCCGATGACATGAGCAAGGACGTGAAGGGGTACGGCGAGGCCGTGACGGACGCGGCGGCATGGGCGGGCACCATCAGCGGCCCGTACTGCGGCAGCGCACCGGCCGGTCCGGTGGGAGTGGCCGTCGCGACGTTCGCCTCCGACACCGAGGCGAAGATCAGGTTCCTGGCCGCCCGGACGAAGAAGTCGCTGGACGGCACGGTCCAGGCGACCACCGCCTACGTCACCGGCGATCTGGACATGGCCGCCGACGCCCAGCGCGAGGCGGCCAAGGCGCCGGACCCGGCCGAGCTCAGAGCCGTCGCGCAGAAGGACGACGGCCAGGGCGGGGGGTAGCCGGCGTGATCTCCCCGGGTGGCATACCCCAGTACACCGGCGACTTCGCCGAACTGACGCGGTCCGTCGAGCGGCTGCGCACCCGTGCCGTCGGCATCCGCGAGGGCGGGCAGGACGTGCACTCCCGGTTCCAGGCGACCGCCGGGTACTACGAGGCCCCCGAGGCGGAACAGCTCTTCGCGTCGACCGCACCCGTCATGGACACCGCAGAGGAGTTCGCGGGGAACATCGAGGCACTGGCCGACGCGCTGGAGACCTTCGTCGCGCAGGCCAGGCCGTACGCCGACCAGCTGCGGCAGCTCAAGCAGGACGCGTTCGACTTCGTCGAGGGCGTCGCGGACGACGACGACTGGACCGAGGACCAGGACAAGGTCGACGAGCACCAAGGGCTCATGGACGGTGTGGCGGCGGCCCGCGAGGGCTTCCAGACGGCGGAACGCGACGCTGCCAACGAGATCGCTGCGATCAGCCCGGTCATGTGCCGCCCCGACTGGGCCGTGGACGACGGTACGCACGCTCCGGGGATGTACGGCCAGGACGCCGCGGCCCTGAAGGGCGCCGGAGACCTGCCATGGGGAAGCCCGGAGGGGCTCACGCACGAGCGCTGGAGCCTGGGCTGGTGGGGCCAGGGCGCCAAGAGCTGGGCGTGGGACGGGCTGGTCAAGGACAGCGTCTGGGGCGGGGTCCAGGGCCTGGGCACCCTCGCCGGGTTCGACGGGGACCAGGCGCGCGACGACGCGTGGAACGGGCTGCGGCGTACCTTCGTCGGCGGCTACGCCTACGGGATGGACCTCGTCGGACAGGACGAGCACCTGTCCGGCTGGCAGCGCGGCAGCCAGCAGTACGCCAAGGAGTTCGGCAAACAGTTCATCGCGTACGACATGTGGCAGGAAGATCCCGCCCGCGCCCACGCGGCGGTGTCGTTCAACCTGCTCACGCTCGGCGCCGGTCCGCTCGCCGCAGCCTCGAAGCTCGGCAAGGGTGGTGTGGCCGCCAGGTCGGCGGGGGTCATGGGGCGGATCGGTGACGCCCTCGATCCGCTCTCCGGCGGTCTGAACGCCGCGAGGGCGGTCGCGGACCTGCCGAAGGTCTCCCAGGCACTGGCGAACATCAGCGACAGCCTGAAGTTCCCGCCCCCACGGTTCCCGGACGGTGCCCTCGACCTGAACGACCGGTACCGGGTCGACAAGGACGGCACCCTCGTCCCCCTTGATCCGGGCGGCAGCCCCAGCACCGGCCCGGTCGCCCGTGAACCCTCGGCCGCTGAGCGCGGCGCGGAGCGTGGAGCGGATGCCGCGCGGGAGCGGAACCGCGCGCGGGAACCGGAGTTGGTCGGTGCGGGGGGCCGGGGGCCGGAACAGTCCGGGGGTTCCGGGGCTGGTGGGTCCGGCGGTGCCGGGGACGGTTCTGATGGGGACGCCGGTGGTGGCTCCGGTGGGGACGGCCCGGGGGGTGGCTTCGGCGGGCCGGAGGGTCCCGGTGGGGGTGGCGAGGGGGGCGGCGGGGGCGGTGGTCCTGCGCGGCCCGGTGGGCCGTCACCCGGGGGGGAGCCCGCGCCGATGGTCCGGGGCGGTGAGACGGAACAGCGCTTCCGCGAGGCGGTCAAGGGCATGCCGGGCGCCAAGCGGCCGAAGCCCGACGTCCTCGAACGGGTGCTGGACCGGCTGGCGGCCGCGCCCGACGGTGAGCGGGTGGCCGAGGTCGTCGCGTCAGGCAAGTTCAGCCAGAGGACGAACTTCAGCGTTGTCGTCTCCGCGCTCGGCGCACGGAGGGAGGGGATGTTCGGGCCCGCCGTCGACCAGATCCTCTTCGCCGAGGACCTGGTGCGGAGCGGAATCCCGGCACGCACCATCGACTTCGATCACCAGGTCCCGGCGACTTCCGACCTGGACGTCCGCATCGTCGACGATTCCGGAGAGGTCTACGGGTACCAGATGAAGCACCTCAAGGACCCGCTCGACCCTCTCGCCGAGATCACCCGGAAGAAGTACCTGGTGCAGCTCACGACATCCACAGCCGACCACAAGGTGCTGCTCGTGGACGCGGCACGGGGAACGCGTGCGGACTGGATGGCCGACGGTTCCTACGATGCCCTCATGGACATCCACCGGGGCGGCCGCGGCGGCAATGGTAAAGGCGTCGTCTTCGTCATACGCCTGGAGGAAGGATCGCTCGTGATCCCGCCGGGCAGCAAGACCGATCCCAAGGACATGCTGTGATCACTTCAAGGGACCCAGTCGGTGACTGGACATGGGGAATCGATCCGCCGGCGGACGCGGGCGCCGTCCCGCCCTCCCGCGCGGCGGAGATCGCCTTCCAGGTGCGGGAGATCCTGGCACGGTACGAGCTGGCGGTGCCCACCGGAAAGGTCGACTTCCAGGTCCGGGCCACGTCCGACGGGCGGGACACCCCCGTCGATGCCGAGGGGATCGCCTGGGAGGAGGCGCCGCTTGCCCCGGGAACGGCACTCTCGCGGATCGCGGCGCGGGCCGATGAGCTCCAGGAGTGGTTCATGGTGTTCCTGGGCCTGCAATGCCCCGGGATCTGGGTGGAGTCGGGGGTCAAGCACCGTGCGGAGAAATTGTTCAGCATCTACGTCTATGTCCTGAGCGGCGGGTCCGTCGTGGTGACGCTGTCGACCTACTCCGACGCATGGCTGACCCTCGACACCCGTGAGCGTGAGCAGACGGACATCCACGCGGCGAACGCGCCCCGGCTCGCGGCGGCCTTGGCGGACATCTCCGCGCTGATGGGCGGACCGCCCGACCCCGGGGACCAGAACCGGCACGCGGCGCCCACGGAGACAGGGTTCGAGGACCAGCGGGACGAGGGCACCGCCTTTGTGGACTCCTGGGGAACGTTCGAGATCCTGGCGCGGAACGGGCGGATGTATCCCGCCGCGTCATCGGCCGAGGACGAATACGAGGTCTTCACCGAGCACCCCGTGCGGTACCTCGCGGTGCGGCGTGGTGAACGGGTCCTCGGGTACCTCTGGGTCTCCGTCGCCGGTGACGCCGTCGGGTACGAGCCGCGGACCGCAGCCGGTGACGAGGCGTTCGAGGCCGGGGCGCGGTGGGTGGCTCTGCTGGGCGCGGCCCACCGGGAGGGGCTCACGGCGATCGCCGCGTTCGAACGGCTTCTCGGCCTCCCGCCCGAGGAGGAGAGGGGCACCTTCGCCGGACGGACCCCGGAGGAAGCGCCTTCGCTGGACGCCTTGCAGGACCTCTCCGGCCGCTACTAGCCCTCCCCGTGCCCCCTTGCGCCGGCACCGGTTGCCCGGAGCCGCCTCCCGGAGGCACGTCGGCGGCACCTCCATGGAGCCTCTGTACGGCCCCGCCCAGAGCCCTTCGGAAGGCAGCGGATGACCCAGGACGCCATAGCCCTGACCCCCGTGATGCCGGACATCAGGACCCTGCTGGCCGCCTTGTACGCCGGGGGTCCCGATCTGCGGGTGAACCGGGCGGCGGGCGGCGCTGTCGCCCAGCTGTGCACGGACGACGGGCAGGTGCTCGTCTCGCTGGAGGCGCCCCGGTTCCTCCAGGTCCCGGGGGAGGTGGCGAGACTGCTCGGGCCGGGGACCGCCGCCGACGCGCCCGTGTGGTGGACGGAGGCACGGGCCACCACGGCGTCCGGCGAGGCCGGACGGCTGGCCGGGGCGATGGCCGGACGGCTGTCGGCCGTGCTCGGCGGCACGGTCTGGCCGCCGGAGGCCGCCCGTACGGACATCGTCAGCGTGCCGCCCCGCACCGGTGCCGTGGTGCCGGGCGGTGTCGACGTGTGCACGGAGCGGACCCTCGTCGTCATCCAGGACCGTCCCGTCGTCGCGGCCACGGCATGGCTCACGGACCTGATGCGCACCTCCGTCGCCACCGGCCGTGAGCTGGGTGTCGTCACTCCGCCGGACACCCGGCTCACCATGGCGGCACGCGGTCTGCTCGACCGCGGGCCCTTCCGCTGGGTCGTGTCCGACCCGGGGTGCGGCTACTACGACGGACTCACAGGAGTGGTCCTCGGCTGGGTGGACGGACGGTTCGTCCCGGCCGCCGGACCCGACGGCGAGCCTTGCGTCGCGGACGCCTTCCACACCCGGCCCGGCGCGGGGGACGGCGCGCGGCTGGCGTTGTCGATCCGCACCCTGCGTCCCGCCGACGGACAGCTCGTCCTCGGCGGTGCGCTGGAGCACGTCTGCCGGGTGCTGACCGGAGCGCCGCCCGCAGGCTGGTCCACCGCCGAGCCCGTCAACGTTCCCTGGTCACCACGGCAGTTGACGGACCTCGCGCGGAGCCGGGCCCGGCGTTCGCTGCCTACCTGGTTCGCCGCCGTCGGCGGGCCCGGCCGCCCGCTGGCCGCCACCGTCCGCGTCGCCCACACAGCGGCCGGGATCGAGGAGCGGATCACCGTGACCGTGCCGCACCAGGCCGGTCACGCGCCGCCCGTGGAGACGCTCGCCGAAGTGGCCGGGACCCTGGCGCAGCGGCACGACCTCGCCACGATGGTCACCGAACTGCGTGCCGGGCGGACCGACCTGACCACGCCGGCCCGCTGGGAACCGCCGCCGGTGCCGTGCTCGGTCACCCTCGGCCCCGCTGCCGTGGCCGCGGCGGGAGCCGCGCGCCTGCGGCGCGCGCTGCCCGATGTCGCCCCCGACCCGCTCGGACCGCCCAGGGCTCCCGCCCTGCACTACCCGCTGGGGGACACCGCCCCGGCCGAAGCGTGGCGGCGTCTGGGACGGCTGCGGGACGTGCTCGGCGGTCCCCCGGGGACCGGCTGACCCGTACCGGCCGAGGTACCGGCCGACGCGCCCCCGAGGGCCCACCGGATCACGGGGTGACGATCGCGAAGTCCGGGTCCGGGGTGTCCAGGACGGACAGCAGGGTCGTGAGGACCGCCGGGTCGCCGGTGTGGCGGACGGTGCTCAGGTCCGGGGGGTCCGGGGAGGCCGCCGCGTCCGCCAGGAGGGCCAGGAGCTGGGGGCGGGTCAGGGTGAGGGCGAGGTCGGTGTCGTCCACGGGGAGGGTGCTGCGGGTGTGGGTCAGGACGCCGTTGCGCAGGGTCATCCGGTACAGCTCGCCGAGGTCGGTGAACGTCCAGCCCAGGGTGACCGAGTGGTCCCACGCGCGGGGGCCGTCCACCCGGATCGCGAGCGAGTCGAACAGCTGGCCCACGGTCAGGGCGCCCGCGAGGCTGCCCGCCCCGATGATCGTCGGCTTGACGCCGTGCCGCAGTTCGTCGGCGCCCGTGAGGTAGCAGTTGCGCCAGGTCGCGTTCTCCGCCCCGTACGCCAGCTTCTCGTAGACGGTGGCGAGCAGTTCGCGGGCGTCCGCGCTGTCCGGCGCGGCGAACACCGCGTGCTTCAGGAGCTGCGCCGCGAACCGGAGGTCGCCCTCGTCCGCGTACCGCCGGGCCTTCTCCAGGACGGCGTCCGGGCCGCCGACGCAGTCGACGTACCGCTTGGCGCTCTCGGTCGGCGGATGCTCCCACAGGGACGACGGGTTGCCGTCGTACCAGCCCATGTACCGCTGGTAGACGGCCTTCACGTTGTGGCTGACCGAGCCGTAGTAGCCACGGGTGTGCCAGGCCCGCGCGAGGACGGGCGGGAGTTCGATCAGCTCCGCGATCTCCGGGCCCGTGCGCCCCTGGTTCGTGAGCCGCAGCGTCTGGTCGTGGAGGTACGCGTAGAGGTCCCGCTGTTCGGAGAGGAACCGCCGCAGATCGTCCTTGCCCCAGGTGGGCCAGTGGTGGGAGGCGAAGAGGACCTCGGCGTCGTGCGTGAACAGCTCGATCGCCTCGGTGAGGTACCGCGACCAGATCCGCGCGTCCCTGACCTGGGCGCCCCGCAGGGTCAGGATGTTGTGCAGGTTGTGCGTCGCGTTCTCCGCCATGCACAGCGCGCGGTGCTCCGGCAGCAGGAAGTTCATCTCCGAGGGCGCCTCGGTGCCCGGTGTCATCTGGAACCGGAACCGCACCCCGTCGATCGTCTCCTCCTGGCCGGTGTGCCGGATCTCCAGGGTCGGCGCCAGCAGCCCGGTCGAACCGGTCGACGCCGTGAAGCCGAGTCCCATCCCGATGAGGCCGGCCGGGCCGCGCACCAGGTTCGATCCGGAGTAGTACGTGCCGCGCCGCAGCATGGCCGTCCCCGCGAAGACGTTCTCCGAGACGCTGTGCGCCAGGAACCCCTCCGGGGCGACGATCGGTACGTCGTCCGCCGCAGAGATCACCCCGAGCACCCCGCCGAAGTGGTCCAGGTGGGAGTGGGTGTAGACGACGCCGGTCACCGGGCGGTCGCCGAGGTGGGCGCGGTAGAGGGCGAGGCCCGCGGCGGAGCACTCCGCGGAGACCAGCGGATCGACGACGATCACCCCGCGCTCGCCTTCGATCAGCGTCATGTTCGACAGGTCGTAGCCGCGGATCTGGTGCACCCCGTCGGTGACCTCGTACAGCCCCGCCCGGGCGCACAGCTGCGACTGGCGCCACAGACTCGGGTGGGCGGTGTCCGGGCAGTCACCCCCGAGGAACGCGGTGGAGCCGAAGTCCCAGACGACCCGGCCGGGGTCGTCGGCGGCGGTGATGGTGGGGTGGGCGGGGGAGGCGACGAGACCACGGTCGGCGTTGACGAAGTCGGTGGTGTCCGGGGAGTCGGTGGAGTCGGGGGAGCCCGGGGAGTCGGTGGAGTTGTCGGGGGCGGCGGCCGGGTCGGCTGAGGCGGTGGTGTCGGTCGCGTTGGCGGGGGCGGCCGGGTCGGCGGGGGCGTCCGGTGCGGCGGGGGTGGGCGGCCCGTTCGCGGTGCCCGGGGTGTTCCCGGCGGGCGGGGCGGGGGTGCCGTCCGGGGTGCCGCCGGTGGCCGAGGGGTCGTGGGGTTCGGGGGTGTCGGGGGCCGTCATGGGTGCTCCGTCCGTCCGCTCGGGGGCGTGGCCCGGTCCGCCGCCGCCTCGGTCCATGGGAACAGGTGGGGGAGCGGGGCGCATGTCGGTGGGGGCCGGAGGGTGGAGTGCCCCGTACCCGCTGCCGTCCGACCCGGGTGGCCGCGCTCGCCGGACGGCCGGTGCCACCGAGGGCTCCGCCCGGGACGCGCTCCCGCGCGCCGCCCGCTTTCCCCGGAGTCCCCGCCCCTGGATTCTCCGTCCCCGGGTCGTCGTCACCGGGGTGCGGACCGGGTACGTCTTCGCCTGGTACGTCACACGTGGCAGGAGGCCGGACACGTGGGGGGCCGGATACAGGGAAGGCGACGGGTGCTGTCCGACGACGTGTGGTGCGAGTTACGGGGCCAGGGAACACCGAAGGTCTTCCGGGAACGCGGCGTGATGCTGCGCCAAGGGTCCCCGGGTACACATCTGCTGGCGCTCACGGCCGGGCTGGCGAAGGTCGTCCACCGGGAGCCGGGCGGCGCGGTGACCTGGCTCGCGTTCCGGGGGCCGGGGGATCTGCTGGGCGAGGTCTCGGTGTTCAACGGCACCGCGCGGACGGCGGAGGTCGTCGCCCTGACCCCTTGCACGGCCGTGGTCCTGGAGGCCACGCGGTTCGTACGGTTCGTCGAGGAACGGGGCCTGGTGATCCATCTGATGCGTGAGGCACTCGGCAGGCTCCGGGAGTCCGACGCCCACCGCGCCGAACTCCTCACCGCGCCGCTGCTCGTCCGGCTGGCCCGGACGCTGCTGCGGCTCGCCGAGTTGACCGCCCCGGGCACGGGCGCCGGGACGGTCCGGCTGACGGGCCTCAGCCAGGAGGAGATCGCGCAGGCCATCGGGGTGACGCGGAACGCGGTCGCCGACGGTCTGCGGCAACTCCGGGCGGACGGTGCGGTGGAGACGGCCCGCCGGGTCGTCGTCATCAAGGACACCCGGCGGCTGCGGCGCTTCGCCGCCATGGACTGAGCGCCGTCCCGGTGTGATCCGGGGCACGCGGGAAGTGCCCAGCGCTGTGCACTTCGTCCCGGGCGGCGGCCGGATGCTCGATGTGTCCGGTCCCGCCGCCGGGTTCACCGCCCGGCCCCCGCGAGGAGATCACCCATGTCCGCGATCCCGCCCGTCCCGTACGGCGAGAGCCGTCCCCTGCCCCCCTACCGTGCCCTGTTCGCCGTCGACGCCAAGGACTTCACCGGGCTGCCCGCGGCCCAGCACGGCCCGGTCAGCGAACTGATCCCGCAGCTGGTCGACACCGCCCTCGAACGGGCCGGGCTGCATGAGTTGCGGGACGCCAAGCGCTTCCCCGCGAGCACCGGGGACGGGGTGATCTTCGGGTTCGACCCGGTCCATCTCCCCTTCGTCCTCTGGCCGTTCCTCGGGGTGCTCGACGAGGTGCTCGGCGCGTACAACCAGCAGTCGGTGGGACCGCGGGTCCGGCTCAGGGCCAGCGTCCATGTCGGCCCGCTGCCCGACGACGGCCGGCCGGGCGACGGGAACGGCACCGCCCGCAACGACACCCACCGGCTGCTGGACGCCCGCGCGGTCAAGGCGATCCTCGCCGCGGGGAGCGAGCAGGTCACCCATCTCGCCGCGATCATCTCCGAACGCGTCTACGAGGACGTCGTACTCGGCGCCTACACCCGTCTGCACCCCGACCGCTGTGTCGAGGTCGCGGCCACCGTCGACGGCAAGAACTTCTCGCGGCGCGCCTGGCTCTACGTCCCCTCCCCGTCCGGGAACCTGGTCCGGGCCGGCGTCCTGCCCCGCGAGGAGCCCGCCCCGCCCGCCGCACCGCGGGAGGAGTCCGCCGGGTCGACGGAGACGGGGCCGGGGCCGGGGCACACGGGGAACACCCAGCGGGTCGGCGAGGGGATCGCCCTGATGGGCGATGTCGGCCGTGACCTCACCTACACCGGCGGCACCACGTACCGGGGCACCAACCAGCACTGGGGCGGCGGGGACAACGTCGCGGGCGACAAGCGCGTCGGCGGGCCGGAGGACTCCCGGTGAACGCGGAGCCCGGCCCTGTACCGCCCCGTACCCCCGGTCAGGACGGCCGGCTGGACAGCGGCCCACTCTCCGGCCCGGCCCACGCCCCGGGCGGCAGCGAGGACGGCGCCGGTCGGGGAACCGGCGACGGGTTCGCCCCGTACCCCGACCGGGGCGCCGATTTCCGGGACAACCGCCAGTCGGTCGAACAGGGCGCGGCGATCATGGGCGGCGTCCAGGGCGATGTCTACAACGTGGTGTCCGGCGGCCCGCTGGACGAGGCCCTCATCGACGCCATCCGCAAACCACGGCTGCGCGAAGGCCCCTATCCGGCGGACGAGGTACGCGACCGGCTCGCCGGGTTCGTCGAGCCGCCCTCCCACCCCGAGGCACGCAAGGTGCTCGACGGCCGGGTGCTCCTGCTGCGCGGCGGGCCCGGCGCGGGCGCGGCCACGGCGGCGTTCGCCCTGCTCGCCGAGCGGTACGGGGAGGACGGCGTCACGGGGCTCGACTCCGCCCAGGACCTCCTGGCCTGGCGGCCGAAGGGCCCGGGCGGCTACCTCCTCCAGGGACTGCCCCGGGACTCCGGGGAACCGCTCGGCGAGGTCGCGCTCACGGCCCTGGCCCGGACCTTGCGGCACGCCGGAGCCCATCTGATCGTCACCCTGGCGGGCGAGGTCCGCCTGCCCGCCGACACCGGACGATGGCAGGCATGGCACCTCCCGCCCGCGTCCCACAAGGTGGCCGCCCGGCGGCTGCGCTTCAACGTGCGGGAAGGCCGTCTCGACCCCGCCCACCTGGACGCGGCGCTCGGGTCCCTGGCATCCGCCCCGTTCACGGACTACCTCGCCGCGCACCCGCTGCCCGGGGACGCGGTCGACGTCGCCGACGCACTGTGCACCGCGGCGGCGACGGGGACCTCACCCGGCACCGTCCTGGACGAGCTGCGTCCCGGCAGCGCCACGGCCGCCCGGGTCGCGCTCGACCGGGCCCGGCACAGTGCGGGCGCGCTCTCCCTGATGGCCGCCATCGCGCTGCTGGCCGAACAGGACCGTACGGTGATCGAACAGTTCGCCGCGGTGCTGCGGCCCCTCATCGACGAGCGGGCCGGCCCGGCGCGGCACGCGCCCGCGACCGGGAACGACCACCCTCCCGACCTCCTCGGCCCGTCCTTCGAGGACCGGCTGGAGGCGGTCGGAGCGCGGCTGCTGCCGCCTGGCGAGACCTCCACGGTCCGGCACGGCCATCCGGTGCGCCGCGTCGTCTTCGCCGGGCGCCACCGCTCCGAGGCCGTACTGGGACAGTTGTGGCTGGACCACGAGGGCATGCCGGAACTGCTGTCGCGCGCCCTCACCGCACTGCCGCCCCTGCCCGGCGCCCAACTCGCCGCAGGGCTCGCCCTCGGCCGGGTCCTGGCCCACGCGACCGGTCCCGGGGCGCTCGGTCCGCTGCCGCGCTTCGCGGCCTCCGAGGAACGGCGGGAGCGCAGGCTCGCCGCCGTCGCCCTGGGCGAACTCGTCCAGCACCCCGCCCGCGGCGGCACCGTACGGGAACTGCTGCGCCGCTGGAGCTGCGCCACCTCGCTGCCGCTGCGCTGCACCGTCGCCGAAACCTGCGGGAGCGGTTTCGGCCTGGCCCGTCCGGCTCTCGCGCTGCGGTTTCTGGACAACGTCCTGGACGGGCCGGAGAGCAGGTCAGGACCACCCCTGCGGACGGCGGTGTCCTTCGCGTTGAGCGTGCTGCTGACCGAGGAGCCCCACCACCCGCTCGTCCTCGACACCCTGCGGGAGTGGCTGACCGCACCGCCCGGAACCGCGCGCCGCGCCCAGGCCGGACATGTGATCGATGCGATGAGCCGGTCGGCCTTCCCACCAGGGGTGAACTCCGGGGCGAGCCGCACCACCCTGGCCATGCTCCTGCGCGACCACCCCGACCGCGCCCCCGGACTCGTCGCCCTCGCACTGGGCGACCCCGCCGTCCATGAGGCGACCGCCCAGGGACTCGCCCGGATCGAGGCGGACCCGGACACCCGTATGAGCACGGCGTTCCCGCACTTCCTGAGCGCCCTGTCCACGCTGGCACCCGGCCACCGCGGAGTCGTCCGCTATCTGCTGCACCGCCACCGCGCCCGTACGACCGTGCCGACGGAAGAGGCCCTGACATGACCGGACCGCTGACCATCCCCGTCCCCGCACCCCTGCCGGCCCTGCTCCGGCAGCTCCTCGCCGCACGCCGGGACCACGCACTGGTGTTCCTGTCCTCCCGGGACGAGGACTGTGTGCAGCTCCCGCGCGCCCATGACCGGTGGGGATACCCCCGGCCGGGCCTGGGCCAGGTGCGCCGGGGCGAGTTCTCCGTCGCCGCGTGGATCTCGCTCGTGCGCCGGGACCTGATGCTGGACATCCGCCTGCCCGAGGCCGCCCACCCCGCCCGCTACCAACTCGCCTGGGCGGTCTCCGACCCGGTGCTCGCCGTACGTGCGGAGGTCACCGAGGACCAGGTGGGGCAGCTGATCCGCGACGACCTGGGCCAGGGTGCCGCCCTGCCTGGTCCCCCCGACCCGTTGCGCGCGCCGCCCGGCCACCGCGGAACCGTACCGATCGGGCGGCCCGGCAGCCCCCGGGAACTCCAAGGCCGTGGACTGACCTACTGGTTCATGGACCCGCCCGAAGCGTTCCACCCGCTCACCGGCCCGGACACGGCACCGTCCCCGCCGCCGGGTTACGGCGAGGCCAACCGCGAGACGTACCGCTTCTACCGGGAGGTGGTGGCGGGAGGCCCCGTCGGCCTGGCCGCCCTGTGGCTGCTCCAAAAACCCGCGGAGGCCAGGGAGGTGCTCGACTGGACCGTCGCCCACGCGGACCTCCTCACCGACCGGGACGGCTGGGAGCGCACCCTCGCGGCGACACTCAAGGGACTGAACCGGGACGACCGGGCGTACGTGGGCGTGAACGCGGCCCGCCTCCTCGCCGATGTGCGCGTCCCCCAGGGCGAGGAGGTCCTGACCCGGATCACGGGCGAGCCCGGAAGGGGCGCGGGCGACACCGGCGGGCCCATGGGCGGTCCCACCCACCCGGGAGGGCCGTACGGGGGCACCCGATGAGCGACGGCGGGGACCCGATCCGTACCCGTCCCGAGGACGACGTATCCGAGGGTGCGCTGTCCCGGGAGCTGATCGCGCAGAACCAGCACGAGATCGGGCGCGCCGACGGCAAGGCCGCGATCCTGCTGGTCACGGGTGTCTCCCTGGTCGGCCTTCTGTTCGTCCACCGCCCCACGGCACCCGGTCTCCTGTGGTGGACGGCGTCGGCCACCACGACCACGGCGATCGTGTGCCTCCTGCTGGCCCTCTTCCCCCGCGGACGGGTCGCGCCCGGCCGTGATGTGCTCGCTCACACGGAGGACATCGTCCACGCCCACCACAGGGCGTCACTCACGACGGCCCTCCGCCGCGACACCGCCGACCCCTGCCCCCGCCTGCACCGCTCCCTCACGGAGACCAGCAGGATCGCCCGCACCAAGAACCGCTGCATACGCCACGCGGTCCGCCTCCTGCTCCCGGCGGTCCTCGCGACCCTGCTCACCCCTTTGGCGTCCCGGTGAGTACGGCGGGCACGAGCCGCGGCCGCGGCGCCCGTCGGGACGCACCGGGCTGTCAGCGCTTCGGCTCCCGCTGACGGGCTGTAGCGCCGGTGCACTAAAGCGCCCTTCTACACTCCCATCATGAGCAGAGGTGCGATCTCGCGGGACGACATTCTCAAGGCATTTGAGGAGTACGACCGGTTGGGGCGCGAAGCGTTCCTTGAGCAGTACGGGTACGAGAAGGCCACCGGATACCTCATCGATTACGAAGGCAAGGAGTACGAGTCCAAGGCCATCGTCGGGGCCGCCCACAAGTATCAGCACGGGGCGCCGCTCACCCGTAGACAGGTCAGTGGCAGTGCGGGCCATCCTGTCGACTGGCTTAAACGGGAAGGATTTACCGTCAGGGCATCAAGAAACCCAAGGTGGAGCCGAGATGAGCTGATCCTCGCCTGCGACGTGGTGGCCCGGAACAACTGGTCGGGCCTGGACGCAGAGGACCCCCGCATTGCAGAGCTGTCGGACCTACTCCAGATCCTGGCCGCGTATCCCGCCGAGCAACGTGCCGCCACGTACCGGAACCGCAACGGTGCTGCCCGCAAGACGACCGACATCGCGACGCACCACCCGGACTACACACAAGCGCAAACGAATGGCGGCCGAATCGATTTGGTGGTCCTCCAGGACTTTCTTGAACGTCCGGCTGAGATGGCCAGGGCTGCCCGCCTGCTTAGGGAAGGACTGAGAGGCGGCTCTCTTCAGCCCGCGCTGCCGGAAACAGATGACGAAGACGAGGCGAGCGCTCCTGAAGGCCGCGTACTCTACCGGCGCCACCGAACGCGGGAACGCAACAAGGGGCTCAAAGCAAAGAAGCTCGCCGCCGTCCTGAAGAACGGAGGATCTCTCGCGTGCGAGGCATGCAGCTTTGACTTCGGCCTGTTCTACGGCGAACGCGGTGAGGGGTACATCGAGTGCCATCACGTGGTCCCGCTTCACGAGGCCGGAGAGGGAACAACGAGACTCTCCGACCTTGCTCTCATCTGTTCAAACTGCCACCGCATGATCCACCGTAGCGCCCCTTGGCCAACCCCAGCACAGCTGCACACATTGATCTCAGAGCAGGCCGTCTCAGCGAATACCGCAGTGCCGGGACCACGAACCGGCTTGCCCGGGCCAGGGATGGTGAGGATGACCGAGAGGTCGCCAAGCGGAATGCGCATCGAGTAGACGATCCGTCTGCATGATCTACTCACCACCCAAAAACCATGCGGTGTTGGATGACCCCTGGAGCCCAAGGGAGGCGGGGCCTCCTTGCGTGCAAGGGCAGAGGCCGGGACTGTGGGAGTGGAGCCTGTGTTCCCCAGGGTCAGAAAACCACTCAGGGGCCCGACCCGCTCTCGCAGATTAGGCCCCTGATCTCGCCAGTGCGGATGGCGTTTTACCTGTTCAGAGGGTCGGGGTGTCGCGGACTCGGGCGATCTCGAAGAGGCTCGGGGAGCGGATTGGCTTCCCGATGGCTCCCGTAGATCTAACCGCCCGCACCCTGCCATTGACGTCCCCTACGTACTTGGCGCGGTGCTCGGCTGTAGGTCCACGAGGTTGAGATTGACCGAGAGGGTTGCCGTCATCGTTCCGGCGGAGGCCTCGGCCACGAGGTTCCCTCGACTGCCACGTCAAGGAGGTCGCCGAGCCTATGCCAGGCACCCGGGCCGAAGTGCGACATGGGGCTCGCTGCGAACCGCTGCCATGCCACGTCACTGTCTCCGAGCGCCTCGGAAACGTAGACAGCGACTGCGGGATGTGTGGTGTCGTAGCGCGGGCCACAGGCCTTGAGCGCTGACCAGGCAGGCAGCAGCCGGAGCAGCTCCGGAGGGCACTCGGGCCGGGCCAGCATGATCTCGGCCCAGCTTCGACGAGGGCCTGATCACCTCGAACCCGGCCGTCAGACGGCGCGGACGCGGCAGGCCGTCGGCCGTTCCCTTGAGCGTGGTCCGGAGAAGGTCGTCACCGACCCGCTCGGCAGCCTGCTGACCGCCGAGCGCGCCGCTCTGCTCTCCGGCCGCGACGACGAGTTCGGCGCCGTGGTCCGCAAGGGGTACACCGGCATACGCTGGGGCGAAATCGTCGGCTTGGAGACGGAGTTCGCCCGCCCGGCTCTCCGCGTCAAGTGGCAGCTGTACGAACTCGACACCGGCGAGCTGGTGCGCTGCCCACCCAAGGACGACAGCTACCGCACATCGACGCGATGGACTGGTTCCTTGGAACGTGCAGGGATTCGGCTTCGTGCGGGCGACGTGGTTGGCGACCAGGGCCGACAAGAGCTACGTCTTCCGTGGCCGGGGCGCGGCCCGCACCGACGGCCACCACGGTGCGAAGCTCGCCAACGTCGCAGGCCGTGCCCGAAGTCTCCACGGGCACGGTGTCCAACGTCCTCAGCGATCCCGACCGCGTCACCGAAGCCAAGCGGATGAGGGGGGAGCGGGCCATCGCGGACCTAAGGTTCGTGCGGGGCGGCGCGGTGTCGTAGCAAGCAGCCCACTGGTGCCGAAACCGCTTCGCGACGTGGCTGTTCACCCTGGCTGTCTCCGGCTGGTACCCGAAGAAGGCACCACAGGAGGCCCTTCCAGTCCCGCTGCTCGGCGAGCCGTGGCCCGGCGTCCCGGCCCGAGGACGCGGAGCCAGCGACCGGGCCGACGCCTGCTGGCTTCCGATCGCCAAGGGCCTCACACCCCACGGTCTCCGCCACACCCACTGGACAGTGATGGAGAATCTCGGCACCAAGAAGGTCCTCATGGACGAACACGTTGGACACATCGACGGCTCCGTCTTGGCGCGCTACGCACACGTCACCCCAGGTATGCGCAAGCGACTCACGCTCGGACTGACCGAGCAGTGGGAGATGGCCGTCGGCACCCGTCTGGCGATGAGCCCCACGTCACGGTGCGCGTACTTAGCGATCTTCTGCGACGCACGCAGTACGTCCCAGTTGCCTGAGGAGTCTCAACAAGGAGGAAAGCTGCTCGCTGGTAGCCAGCCGGGAGCCGGATCTCGGAGTCTGCACCCCGGGTGGCTCCCAAACGGGACATACAGCAAGTTGGGACCGGTGTGATCTCTCAGCACCGGTCCCAACTTGGTGTTTCACTGTCAGGGAGGAGGATTTGAATAACGACCTCTTACCGGTCAGTCCAGGACCGTCTCCTGGGATTCATCGGATTCCGGGTCGTCGCCCTCTGGCACATGGTTCTCCACGGTCCTGCGCCGCAGGTTCTCCACGTCAGTCAGGATGCCGACCAGCAGTTTGTGCAGGTCGTCCAGCTGGTCCACCGGGACGATCGGGGTGTGGTCCCCGACTTCCGGCTCCAGGGCGTGCAGATGGTCGAGGGCGTCCCGGGCGCCCTGCACCCCGAGGTGGAGGGCCTTGCGGTGCGCGGCGGCGCGCTGGCTGGGGGGTGGTGGAGCGTCTTCGGCCCCCTCAACAGCGCCGTCCTGGAACAGCGCCGTCACCGGGTCCGTGGTGGCGGGCACCTCGCCGGAAGAGGCCCTGGTGGAGACGCCGCCGTCTACCAGCACCGTCTCACCGTTCGCCGAGGGCGCCACTGGAACCTGCACCGGCGCCGGACCGATGACCGTCGACGAGGGTACGGCCTGTGCCGCGCGCTCCGGGGCCGAGGCCGCAACGACATCCCATTCGTACAGCGGCATCGGCACGCCATTGGCGTCGCGGGCGATGCGGTCTGGGGCATTGAGGTCAACTTTGAAGTACACGTACGGCGGCTCTGATGACGTGGCCGACTCCCTGCCGGTCAGGCTCTGCCTGGGCACGGAGTTCTGTGGGAGGTCGGCACTGCGGAACGTCTTAGCGGCCAGCGCGAGAGTCCACAGGCCGAGTTCGTTCGTCGGCCGTGAGAGTCCCTCGATGACCTTGTTCACGTCCGACCGGAAAGGGACACCGCCCTTCTCCTTCTTTGCCCCCAGCGATGAGCCGACGTTCCTGGTTAGCAGCTTGTCGGCGATCAAGGCGACACCGCCGGCCGCAGCCAGGGTGCGGCGGGCGTCGTCGTCGCCGTTCATCGCCGGTGCGATCAGCGCGGTGAAGTCGTCGATGGGCTGTGGAGTCCAGCCCCGGGTGACGTCGTTCGACAGCACACCACCGTTGTTCCACGCGTTTCGAGCCTGCTTGGTGACGAGTTTCTTCTTCGCACGCCAGGGCAGGTCGACGATCGGACCGAGTAGCTCCCCGAACCCCTTCATACTCATACGCTGGCCGCCTTTGATGGCCTTTGCTTGGTCCTTGAGAAGCTCCAGGAGATCTGGTTGTGTCAGGGCGCTGACCAGGTAGACGGCACGCCACAAGGCGGTCCCGGGTGGTGCCGGATCGCCCCCGAAGACCTGCGGAAGCTCGGCCACGGGAATGCGGCCGACAGCAAGGCCGTACACCGCCTGGAGATCGGCTGTGTTCCAACGCGGGTCGCCTTGCTGGATGATCCGCTTCAGGGCCCGGGTGATGACCTCGATGTTCTGGGCCGCCGCATCCCACTGCTTGAACTCCACGTGTACCGAGGCCAGTACTGAACGAATGGCGTCGTCAAAGATGTCTTCGGGAGAAAGCACTCGGCCCTCGTGTCCCTCAACCCCGACGGCGATCTGCGCCGGAACGACGTAGGACTGGGCGATCTGAGCGGCCCGAAGCCCGGGCGTCGTCCCCTTCATCTCATCGTGGAACTCTTGCCGAAGTTCCTGCCGCCACCGAGTTCGGCTGGCGGCCAGCCGCTCCCCGAGATCGGGCCCTGCGGCCGTCCCCGCCGCGGAAGCGCTGCCGAGCAGTGCGTCGGTAGCCAGGGTGGCCACCTTGGCGGGGTCTGCACCGTGCCCGGCTAGTACCGCCCAGGCGCTGGCGAGTCGAGTGATGCCGTCACGGACGACGAGAACGTGGATCGGCTCCGCGCCGTCCTCGAAGGCGATCTCGACGGGGTGGGTGATCAGGTTGCGGGTGACGGAGCGCGTGAGGATGGAAGTGGCGTAGCTGTTGAGCGACAACGTCGCGTGGATGGTCTGCCACACGTGGTTCCGCAGGTGGGCGGGGTTCTCGTAGCGGTACTGCACGATCGCACCGGGACGGCCCTCATGAGTGATCCCGTGCACCTGCGGGTCGGGTACCTCCGAGACCTCCATGCCGGTACGAGGCTGGGGACCGGGAAACAGCTCGCTGAGCAGGACACGGGTGACAACCGACAGCAGCGTCGCCCCTTCGACGTTCTCGACCATCAGGAGGTCCGTGGGCTCATCCTGCGTCGGGCGAAGCTGAACCGCCAATGCTTCGGGCCAAGTTGTCGCACGAGCTATGGCTCCCCACGCAGTGTCCGGTAGCCAGGTGCTCGGATTGGCCCGGCCCGCTGCGGTCACCGCCGCGACATGGCTGTCCGTTGAGTCGGCAGGGAGGTGGGGCGCGATGTTGGTTACCCGGATCGTGTCCGTCCCCCAGGGGACATCGACGGAAAGGGCAGCGGGTTTGTCGGTGGTCATGGGCGCAGATCTCCAATGTGTGGTCCGAGGTGGCCTGCCGGTCATCACGAAGGGTGGCGAGCCGCACTGAACTCGCCGCCCAGGTAGTTATGTCAAGGATTCTCCAGATATATCCTCTTCTGCCTAGGGCGACTCTGGCGGGAGCCAGGTCGGCCTGCAGCTCATGTGCGGGTAGCGCCGGTGTTGACAAGCGGCGTAGGCCCCGAACTTTGCGGGTGACAGGAACAGCTCGACCTCGGCCGCACGACAGGGAAGAGGCCTCAAGGCGGGTGATTCCGGAGGCAGGGGTCCAAGATCCGGGCCGTCCGCCGTGAGGCGGAACCAGGAAATCCCCCGGCTGGTGTGGATGAGGGCCAGCCCCGGGGGTCGTCCGGCGAGTCGAGTGCACAACCAGTTGAGCACCTCCTGATCGGCCTGCCCGGAGTGTCGCTTTGGCCTGTGGGCGATGAGCGGCTTGGGGAACTCGGCCAGTGCCTCGGTGAATTGCCTTGCGTACTGGCGACCCAGTGCCTGCGCAGCTTTGGGGCTGGCGGCCCTCATGCGGAGATCCCATTCCCCCTTGACGAGTCCGCTCGGGTGTGGTACATGTTCGGCTGCATGAATGCGGAGACGGTCACTGAGAAGAGCGTTCCATCTATGTCAGTACCTGGGAATCTCTGCTCCTGTCAGCTCAAGCATGCATGTGGTTCGAAGCGGCAGTCGTCCAGAGGTGCCGACGATAAAGGCGGGTTCCTCACGCGGGCCGCTTATCTCTTCAGCGTTGCTCATCTAAAACTCTTGAACATGCCGGTACCGGTGCCCTGTGGCCAGGTGGCGAGGCGTCATCAGTGCGACTGGCGTGTCCCGTTGGAGCCACCGTACGGACGGGCCGTGAGCGCGCGCAGGCGTTTTCAGTGCGGAGCCCATGCTGGATGCGGTAGATGCGCTCATTGATGTACGCGACATGCAGGAATCAGTCGTGTCGCTTCTACGTAACTTCAGCTCAAGTTGCTCTTGGCTCGTGGGTAGTTGTCGAACACTTGGGGGAGAGGGCTCATCCCGAGCTTGTCCAGGTGCGCTAGGGCGGCGGCAGCGTCGGCAACTTCGCCGAGGACGCTGTCGCGTTGAATGATCCACACGAACTCGTTCTCCGATGTCGGCAGCGTCCGTGGCAGGGTGGAGAGCCCGAGCCTCTCGAACTCTTCGCTGATCTGTATGCACAACTCAGAGCTGAGCCGGGCTCGTTCCGGCGCAGCATGCTTCTTGATGAAGTGCATGGACAAGCGCTTGATGCCGTGGTCGACCTCGACCGCGTGCTTGATAATTGTGAAGTCCATAACTCAGCAGCTTACTGAGTTAATAAGGAAGTTGAGAAGGGGAAGCCAGGATCTGGCTCACTGGAGGGGCTGATCTGGCCAACCGCTCGTGGCTGGCAGCGGTGCGGGCGTGGCCAATTTGGACAGGGCTACTCCGGCCGCCACTAGATGAGTCGTTCCGAATGCTGGTGGTGTGTTCGGGAACGCGGACAGGGCGTCCATGATCGCTGTGTGACGAACAACCTGGACGCCCTGCTGACCGCACTGTACGTGAAGATCGACGACGAGACCGGGGGCACTCGGTGGCTGGGCCGACCGCCGGGACTGACGGATTCCGAGCTGGTCACCCTCGCTGTCGCGCAGGCGCTGCTGGGCTTCACCTCGGAGTCGCGGTGGTTGCGGTTCGTGGACTCCCGCTTGGGCTCGATGTTCCCGTACGTGCCCAAGCAGCCGGGCTGGAACAAGCGGCTGCGGGCCGCGTTGCCGCTGGTCAAGAGGGTGATACGGCTGCTGGCGGTCGACACGGACTTCTGGTTCGATCCGCACTGGATCGTCGACTCCACCCCGGTGGAATGCGGTCGCTCGCGTCCGACCGTGAAGCGGTCGGACATGGCCGGCTGGGCCGGATACGGGTACTGCGCCAGTCACAGCCGGTTCTTCTGGGGCCTCCGCCTCTTCCTGGTCTGCACTCCGGCCGGGATGCCGATCCTGTGGGCCCTGGCGAGTCCGAAGCTGGACGAGCGGGAGGTGATGACGGCGATGCTGGACCGGGAACCACGCCTGGCCACGGACCGGCCGGGCCTGCTGGTGATCTCGGACAAGGGTTTCGCCTCGAAGGAGTTCGAGGCCGCCCTGGCTCTGAGGGGTGCCGGGTTGCTGCGTCCGTCGTTCAAACGCGAGAAGGAGCGCAAGGGCGAGAGCCTCCTGAAGTCGGTGCGGCAACTGATCGAGTCCGTCAACGACACCCTCAAGGGCCAGCTCGACCTGGAACAGCACGGCGGCCGGACCTTCGAAGGCGTCGCCGTCCGCGTCGCCCAACGCATCCTCGCCATGGCCGCCGCGATCTGGCACAACCACAAAACCCGCCAGCCGGTCACACGATCACTGATCACATCGGAATCACTCGCCTAAGGGACGCCGCTCACGCCGCCCACGACCCGCCATCCGTGCGTCGTCGGTCGTACGCCCCGGAAATGGCAGCGCAGTATCCCGATCGGCTACGCGGACTGGTTCCGGCGGCGGCTCGGAACTGTCCCGCCAGATCCTGGAGAGGCGGCACACCAACGTTGCGGATATCCCCATCAGGCCGGTCCGCAGTCCGCTTCAGCGCGTTGTGTAGGTCTTCATGTGGCACTGCGTGATCATGCTCGCGGAGGAGTGTGACAGTCGGCCCCCGTCCATCCTCATCGCTGCCCTTTCGCACACGATCCTGCCGTGGGCCGCGGAGTGGCTCCTCTCGTCCTTACGGAACTGTGGCGGGTCATGGCGCTGGGCTGGTGGCGGTCGCCTCTGCGCCGTCCACAGCTCGCTGAGCCCGACGAAGGCGATAAGCCGTTCTGCCGGGCAGCGCGTGCCCATCAGAGCCTGATCCTGCGGCGCGGTACCCGGGAGTCAGATCCGAACTCGGCTCCCAAATGACTCTCAAACCGGCCCCCACAACCACTCAGGGGCCCGACCCGCTCTCGCGGATCAGGCCCCTGACCTGGTGTTTCAGCTGTCGGGGTGGCGGGATTTGAACCCACGACCTCTTCGTCCCGAACGAAGTACGGGTAGGCCGCCAACCTGCACTCTTCGGTTGAGGCGCAGGTCAGAGCATCGGTCTGCGTTGGTCTCCGCAGGCTTCGAGGGGGGAGGGTTCCATGATCCACTCCCCGCTCACTCCCCGCGGTCCGGACTCGTCAGGCGTTGCCGCTGCCGCCGCCTCGGCGAGCAGGGGGGAGCAGGAGGTCCCGCTCGGGGTGCCTCTCGCCCGAGACCCTGCCGTCCACTCCCAGGTCCACGCGTGCCGACTCGTGGAAGTTGTTGACGGCCCTGAAGGCTGCGCGATTCCGCTCACGCCAGTCCTCCAACGTCCCCTCGATCTTGCCGCTGGCCTGCCAGTCGACCTGGAGGGCGACGGCGTTGAGTTCGTGTGCCGCCTCGACCACGTCGTCGCCGCCAAGAAGCATGATCCGTTCGAAAGCCCGTCCGCGCATCCGGCCTGCCTCCGACATGTCGGCGAGGATCTCCTGGTCGGACTTGTCGCGCTCTCGGAGGCCTTCCTTGCACTCGTAGAGGTGAACGGCAAGGAAGATGCAAGTCCGGACGTTGTCGACGTAACCCTCGTACGCGTCAAGCTTCTTGCTGTCCCAGCGGGTCACCAGCTCGTGCTTCTTGCGCTGCCGCTCCATCAAGAACGTCGTCAGGTGTGTGGTGAGTGCGCCCAGCAAGACCGCGGCGATCGTGATCCATTGCCCGGTGCTCCCCATGCGTCCCCCAGACCCAGCAGTCATGTAGATGTCTAGAGGATCTTAAGAGTGTGGGCAACCGCGCACGGTGCGACGTCCGGGCATGGCTGAAACACGGGGGTGTCACATCGACCGTGGTCACGTTCGCCCAGGTAGCCGGGTCCTGTGACGCCGTGACTGGTGTGACAGCCCCCATGTTTCAGCTCAGTGCCCCGCTGGTGTCGCAGGTCGTGGTGGAGACCTCGGAGTCGTGAGTGGCGCGGTGGCCATCGCTCCGGTGCGGCAAGGTGGCGTGCCCTTCGCGACCGACGAGCCGGACGATGCGGACCAGTGGTTCGCGACGCGCCCGTCATAGAGATCGCCACGAGCGTTACCGTTCGGAAGAACCCGACGGAGAGGCGAGCGGATGAGCACTCAAGTGTCAGAAGTCCTGGTCACCCTCGGCCGTCGCTACGTGCGCGATGCTCCTGGCCCGATCGGTAAGGCCCTGCTCGCGAGCCGGTACCTCAACCCCCGGCTGCGTGATCACCCTCGCCTGCGCGTCATCGAGACCGGATCGGGTGTCCGGGTCGCCGTCGACACGCAGGATCTCATCCAGCGCTACCTCTACCTGTTCGGGGTCTGGGAGCCGCACATGACCGGGTGGCTCCGTCGGCGGCTGCGGCCCGGAGACACCTACGTCGATGTTGGCGCCAACATCGGCTACTACAGCCTTCTCGCCGCACAGTTGGTCGGGGACGAGGGCCAGGTCGTCTCCATCGAGGCGTCGCCCGTGTTCCATCAACGTCTCCTGCGGAACGTCGTACTCAACGGGCATCGCAATGTTCGCGCGATCAACGGCGCGGTCTCAGATACCGAGGAAACTTTGACGTTCGTGCTGGCCAGCTCCGCCAATATGGGCGCGAACAGCATCGTCCCGTACGAGGGGCCGACCGAGTCGACCTTTGAGATCGAGGCAAGGCCGCTGCCGGATCTCCTCACAGCCGAAGAGGTCTCACGAGCTCGCGTCATCAAGATCGACGTGGAAGGCGCGGAGGGCAGCGTCGTTCGGGGGATGGCGCACATGCTTCCGCTGCTCCGCCCCGACACGGAGATCACGGTGGAGGTGACCCCGGAACGGATGGCACGGCTCGGCGACTCCGCCGATGAGCTGATGGAGACCATGCAGGCTCACGGGTTCCACCCGTACAGCCTCGTCAACGACTACACGCCGGAAAGCTACGTAGCGGCGCTGAATGGTGCCGTCCGCGTTCCGGAACGACTCATCGGGCCCCTTGCGGGTGAGAGCGACCTGATTTTCTCCAGGGTCGACGCCGACACCCTCCCGTGACGTGACAAGGCCCGGGGCCCGCGATCCTGCGGTGCCCCGGGCTGTCTGTCCTACGGTGAGGTCAACCGAATGCCGCCGCCGGGAGGTGAGGACCCTCCTCGTCGTCGCTGTCCTCGGCGCTGTCCTGCGCCGGTAGCCGGTGACCGCGGCTTTCTGCCACCCGGAGCACGTCCCGCAGCGACCCGATCAGCTCGGCCATGACGGGCCTCAGCTCCTCCGGTGCCACCTCGCCGTCGGCGAGCACGTTCACGGCACGCTTCAAGACTTCGGCCCCCGTACTGAGCTGCGACGCCTCGGTGGTGTCGGCCAGACGAGACAGGAAGCCGGCGCCGTCGTCCGTGCTCAAGAAGCAGGGCTTGCCTTCGGGGCCTGACCACGGCAGGAGCCGCAGTTCGTTGTGGGCCGTCATCCTTGTGCCTCCTTCTCTTCCGCCACGGTGCGGGTGGTGAACACGGCATCGACGCGGTCGCCGGGAAAGACAAGGAGCGCCGCCTCGACCACGCGTCCGGTGTCGTCGGAAGTCACGCGCTCGATCCCCAGAACGGCCAGGGCCGAGCTGATCCGGAGGGTCACTGCCTCCTCCTGCGTGGGAAGGCGAGCGCTGATCTTCTCCCGGACCTCAGTCCCTGGCGGACGAAGCTCTGCCAGCCGTGCCGCCACCCCTTCGCCCCAGAACGATTCGCTGACTTCCGGCAGATCGGGCGGTGCCAGTTCGCGGGGGACATAGACGCGGGCCAGGCTGTGCGTCGACCTCCCCTCGTGACTGAGGCAGCTGTACTCGGTCAGCGGACTGCCCGCTGACACGTTCAGCAGGGCTGTCAGATGCCCCCGCGCCCGAAGTTCGGTCCTCCGGACGCTGACGCGGAGATTCGCGTGCGCAGCGGCCTCCACGTCGTGGGCACGGCCACCCCCCAGATAGGCGATCCGGTGGAGGGGATGGCGGACGAAGTTCCCCCTGCCGTGGACCTTCTCGACCAGTCCTTCGCCTTGGAGGACCGCGAGCGCACTTCGCAGCGTCGGCTTGCTGACCGTGTACTGCGAGGCGAGCTGAGCTTCGGACGGGAGGCGTTCGCCGGCCTTGATCCGGCCGGTCGAGATCTGACTCCGAAGGTCATCGGCGATGACCTGATGGCGAGAGGCCACAGTTCGACTCACCACTTTCTCAGCATGCGCAGGGCGACGAGCCGGGTTCGTGCGTGCATGGTCAGCAGCTCGCCCGTTTCGAAATGAAGGCGTTTGGCCCCACTGGGCAATTGGAAGAGATCGGCGACGCGGCACGGCTGACCGCCGATCTGGATGACGTCCCCGCGCCGGACGCTGGCCGAGGTGATCTCGACGTTGGCGGTCAGGACACCGCCGGGTGCCCATCCACTCACCGGGGCATCCCCCTCGGCGCGCCGTGATCGACTGCCGTATGGCAGGAGCAGTCGCAGGCTTCGTAGATCACCGGGATGCCTACCGGGGCCTCAGCGGGGTCGGACTGTGCGCACTCTCGGTGCGTACCGATGCAGCACGAGGTCGACCGGTAGGGGACCGCTCTCGCATGTGTCACGCGAGGCTGCTGGCGGTGAGACATCAGAGAACCCCCGCCGGTGCGAACCAGGGGTGGGCGGAGTGAGGCACGGCCGCTGAGCGTCGCCTCGCGCGCTCCTCGCTGGCCAGCACGTACGGGCGGACGAGGGCGATCTCTTCGCCCCGGAGAATCTCCATGCGATCTCGCCGCTGCCCCGAGAGGAACGTCGACCAGTCGGAACGGCCCGAGTGCACGACCGTGGGGTGGGCGGGCGTTGCACGTCGGCGATGGCGGCCCTTGGCCGGGAGACCGCGCCCTCTGGTGCGCGATACGGCACGGCGGATACGGTTGAACACGCTGATCAGCTCCTATCGCTGACGGTCAGGTCCCCGGACATCGCCCGTCGCGGGGACCGCTTTGTGCAGGGCGGCCCATAAGGTGCGGCCGTTCAGGCTGCTGGCGAGAAGTCCGAATCGATCGGCCTCCGCCATCACTGCCAGGACCTCCCGCCATGACTCGGCGGGGAGCGATTCCGGTACCTCCGCTTCGATCGACGTATGGCTGGCGTGCTGCTCTACGCGTGGGGTGAACCCGAAGGCGGACAACCGGACGGCCATGTCCTCGGCGCGACCTTCCGAAGTGGGCACAGCGGGGCCTCCGTCGCCGAGCAATCACGTTGCGTAAAGCTAGTTCACTAGATTAGAGCTAGTGGACTAGATTTTCCATATGTCTGAGCAGCCGCCTTATCTCCGCATCGCCGATGTACTCCGGCAGCGGGTCGCGGAGCGTGAGTGGAGTCCGGGGGATCGGCTTCCCTCCCGGGCCCAGATCGCCCAGGAGTGCGGCGTCGGCGAGAACGTGGTCCGCCGGGCGCAGGAGCTGCTGATCTCGCAAGGAGTTCTCGAAGGGCGCGCGGGCTCCGGCACGTATGTCGCCGAGCCTCGTCAACGTGTGCGAATCGTCCGTTCGTCGGCGCGCGAGCAGCGGGGCGGTTCCCCGTTCCGCGCGGACATGCGGGCCGTCGGCAAACAGGGTGACTGGGAGAGCCGGACGGACGCCAAGGTCCCGGCGCCGGCGGAGATCGCCGAGCGGCTCGGCATCGGCGCGGGTGAGCTATGCGTCCGCACCGTGTACGAGTTCCTGGCCGATGGCAGGCCGGTGCAACTGTCGACCAGCTGGGAGCCTTACGCGCTCACCGCCGGCACACTCGTCGTCCTCCCCGAGGGAGGCCCGCACGCCGGTGCGGGAGTCGTGGACCGCATGGCCGAGATCGGCATCACGGTCAGCCACGCGGTGGAGCGGCCGGAGCCGCGGCAGGCGAATGCCGAGGAGGCTTCGCTCCTCGGCATTCAGAAGGCCGCCCTGGTCACGCACATCCGACGGACCTACTACAGCGACCAGGGCCGACCCGTGGAGACGGCGGACATCATCGTGCCCACCGCCCTTTGCGAGATCGTCTACGAGGTCCCGGTCAGTTAGCCGGGTAGCGCCAGCCGAGGTTCGCGAGAGTCTCCGCCCGCGCCTGGACGACTGCCATGCGGGCGTCCCGTTCGGCGGCTTCGGTGTGGGACTGCTGGTTCGTCGCCTGTCCCGGCCACTTGCGGTAGAGGAGGCCGACCTCCGGCGAGAACCAGCCGCGGCTCGTGGCGTTCAGCGCCATCAACAGTCCGGTGTCCTCGGAGGCCGGGAGGGCCATCCAACCGCCCAGGGCGAGGAGCAGATCCCGCCGTATGAACAGCGTCGCGGGATGCACCTGCGCGCGGAAACCGTTCGCCTTCCAGTACTTCAGGACCTCGCCGCGCTCGATCGGGCCGGCCTCGGGGTCGCCCGGGAACCCGGCGGTCGAGCCGTCCGGCAGGAAGTCGAGCACGCGGGATGTCGCCCACCCGAGAGCGGAGTCTCCTTCGAGGGCAGCCAGGTCCCGAGCCAAGGCGCCAGGCGCCAGTTGGTCATCGGCGTCCAGAACCTTCACGTACTCGCCATCCGCGTGGGCCATCGCCATCATGCGGGCAACCCCAGGTCCGCCCGGCCGTCCTTGCCGGAAACTCACCCGCGCGTCCTCGGGAACGTGCGGCGCGACCTGGTCGGTCTTGCCATCCTCCTGGATCAGCCAGTGCCACTCCCAGCCGTCGGGGAGTTCCTGCTCGCAGATCGACTTGTAGGCGTCCGGGAGGAAGTGGGCCGACGGGGCGTGGACAGCGGTGACGATGATGATGCGCCGACGCACGGCACTCACCACCTTTCCAGGGGAGTGGTGAAGAGCATTTCCGTGCGGTCGCCCGGCAGCGTGACGTCGGAGATCTCCACGGCGCGGTCTTGGGTGTCGTACGAGATCTTGCGGAGGAGGATGACCGAGGTCCCCGGCGGCAGCTCCAGCTCTTCGGCCTCTTCCGGGGTGGGCGGGCGGGCGTTGACGCGTTCCTCGATGCGGTCCAGCTCGATGCCGATCGTCCTGAGCTGGTTCTGAGTGCCGCCGGGCCACGGCTCCTTGGTCTCGTCCAAGAGGTCGGGGTTCTCGGCGACCATGTCGCGGACCAGGTAGGAGCTCACGAGGGCGAAGGGTGCGGTTTCCACCGCGTACCGCGTCCGGTAGGTCCGCTCGACCAAGGCTGAGCCCTCGGGGACGCCGAAGTCGTCGGCCAGGGACTTGTCCGCCTTGGCGTCGCCGTAGTGGGCCTGGAAGACGAGCTCGTTCACCTGGAGGCCGGTGTCGTGCTCCGTGGCGCCCGTCTGCTGACGCAGCTGCTCCGGCTCGCACGCACGGTCCTTCTCCCACTGGTGTCGCAGGTTCGTGCGCAGCACGGGCGTGCGGGGCCGGCGAACGAAGTTGCCCCGGCCGTGCTGCTTCTCGATCAGGCCTTCGTCCTGGAGGAGCCGGAGGGCTTCCCGAACCGTCGGCAAGCTGCGCCGGTGCTGCTGGACCAGGTCGGTCTCGGCGGGAAGCCGGTCGCCTGGGGCTAGCTGACCTGCGCGGATGGCTTCTCGCAGCTTGTCGGCGATCTGCTCGTACGCCTTGGCCATGTGGAGCTCACCATTCCAATCGAAGGACGGCGCCAGCATACGACTCCTCAAGAGGTCTTGACGAGTGGAGGTGGGCTGCGCCATAGTCCTCCTCAACTCCTAAAGAGGTCTTGAGGACCTGACCTCTTTAGGAGTTGAGATGCCCGGAGGAAAGCCCGCAGGGGTGAGTACGAAGGACGCATTCGCTCCTTGAGAACTCCACAGCGTGCCTGGAAGAACAGTGCATTTGATCTTCGGCGCCCGTCGTTCCGACGGTGCCGACTCCACCCCGGGGGCGGGGTATCCGCCTCCGGGCTTTCTCCGTTCCCGAAGGGGGGACCATGCAACTCGCCATAGGAGATGTCGTCCGGGACCGAGGCGACAGGACCCTGGCCACCGTGGCCGGATTGGCCACCAACGCGGAGGGCAACCTCGTCGCTCTCCAGCTCTCGGGCGGAGGGGTGCGACTCACCGCGCCCTACGACCTGGACCTCGTTGCCCGCTACAGCCAGCCGCCGTCCGCAGGCCGGACGCTCAGGTTCGTGATCACCCTTCTCGTGGCCGCTTCCGCCGCCGTCATCGGCTGGCAGTCCGCTCAGGCATCGGGCCTCGCATGGCCGCTGGCCGTGCTGACGGGCCTCGGCTCCTGCACGGCGGTCAAGCTCACGGTTCGGTCGTGGCTGCGCCTCACCGGTCCGCGGCGCTTCCGCGTCTGACCGCCTCACATACATCCCGGCCGACGGCGGTGGTCGACGGGCCGACGATGCCCACCGCCGTTCGGCTCTCCCATCCCATCCAGGACCCAGGAGAGACCAATGCGCACGTACGTTGGCGGCCAGGAGGCTGTGAACGACGCCGAATTCACCGAGCCGGCCGATGGGGCCGAGCCCGAGATGCCGATGCTTGAGGACTTCTGTCAGCTCTTCCTCGGAGTGCTGGGGGAGACCGAGGAGCAACGTGCGGTACGACGCGCGGCCGCCGGAGACGTGCTGGAGGAACTGCGCGAACTGAGCGGGGCCGACGAGGTCGCGATGCTCAACGCGCTCTACGCAGAGCGACTGATGAACGTGGTGCCGATGAGGAACCGAGCCGTGAGGGCCCACGCGCCATGGTCGGGGAAGGCAGCGTGACCACGTCGGACACGCGCACCGCGACACCGCCCCCGCTCACCGGGAGCGAGAGGGTCCTACTCGGCACGGTCGCTGCGGCCGGTGTCGGAGTCGGTGGACTCGGGCTGGCATCGTCCTTCAACTCCATCTCTTCTGCCGCGGAACGGTGGGGATTCGCTGAGCCCTGGATGCTGCCTGTCGGTATCGACTTCGCCATCCCCGTCTTCACCGCGGCCAACCTCCTGTTGATCAGACTCGGTATGCCGATGGCTTGGGTGCGGATCGTCCCTTGGGCGCTGACCCTCGTCACCTGCTGGTTGAACATCGCTGCGGGAGACTCCACTTCGGCGCGAATCGCTCACGGGACCATGCCGCTGCTATGGGTGGTCCTCAGCGAGATCGTGGCGCATGGATACGCCGCGAGGATCGGTGCGATCACCGGGCGGCGGCGGATGCAAAGAATCCGCCGTACCCGATGGCTCTTCGCGCCCCGCGCGACGCTTGCCCTCTGGCGCCGGATGGTGCTCTGGGAGTTGACCGACTACCGCCAGGCGTTGCAGGAGGAGAAGAGGCGTCTGCTCGCTCGCGCGGAGCTGCGCGAGCGGTTCGGACGGCTGTGGCGCTGGAAGGCCCCCCGACGCGAGCTCGTCGTGCTCAGGATGGGTGAACTCCTCCCCGAGGCCGAGCCCCCGAGCGACGGCGAGCAGGACGACGAAGAGGACGGCACCGAGTGCCCGAGGCCGAGGGCTCGGCGCCGGACCGGGCGGGACAGGAACGTTCCCCGACTGAGCTGGGACGAAGCGCTCACCAGAGCGCGCGACGTGACGGCCGACTGGTCGTACGAGCACCTGGACGCGGAACGAATCCGCAAGGCGGTGGCCTGCGGTCAGGACCGCTCCCGCCGACTGCGGGACGTCCTCAAAGCCGACAGAGAGGCACAAGTGTCGCCTGATCCCGACGGCGCCTGAGGTCGGCCGACCGTACCCCTTTCCCTGCCGGGCTCGGCCCTCCCTTTCAGAGCAGGGTCGAGCCCGGCTTCACCCTCCCGACCAACCGGAAGGACCATCAGTGACTCACGAGAGCGGCGACGCTCACGAGCGCGAGTCGTTCGCGCGGCTGGACAAGGAGATCGGTCCGCACTCCGCACATTCGACACGCACCCCGGAGGACGAAGAGTCGGGCGCCCTCCACCCCGCCGGGTCGGCACCCGTTGGACCGGATGAGTCGGCCGACCCGACTGAAGCGATCATGGTGGACCGTCCCGGCGGCCCGTCGGGCCCTCGCCTTGTGGATCGGGTCCGCAGCTCGAAGCGGCGTACCGTCATCCCCGCCTGGGCGCGGTCATGGGACGAGTTCAAGACTGCCGGGAGGGGCGTAGCGGCCTACGCCTGGCATGTTGCCTCGTACCACGCAGTACGAACCCCTTGGTACGCGCTTCGTCTTACTGCACACGCACCCCGCGGGTTCGCTCGATTCCTTGGTGAGTCGATGCGCTGGATGTCCGACGCGGAGGGCGAGCCGCTGCGCCAGGACGCCGCAGGTCGTGAGGATGTCGGCGACTACCTCAAGCTCTCCCGGCAGCGGGACCGCAGGGTCCGTTGGCGCACGCTGGTCTCGATCGTGATCGGTACGGTCGGACCTGCCGTCGCCCTGGCGCTCTACGTCCTGGCCCCCACCTGGCTCCTGGCCCTGGCGACCGCAGCCGCGGTCATGATGCTGGGTCGGCTCGGACAGTCGGCCGACGCTCCCGTCATCAACCGAGCCGTGGAGATCCCGAAGGCGACCAGGCTCACGAGCGACATCGTCCTTCGGGCGCTCGGTTCCCTCGGCATCCATGCCATCAACCAGGACCAGTCCAAAGGCGGCCCGGGATTCACCTTCACCGCGCCCATCACCCGCGACGGACCGGGCTGGCTCGCCGAGGGGAATCTCCCGTACGGGGTCACGGTGACCGACGTCGCCGACCGGCGCGAACGGCTGGCCTCGGGCCTCCGTCGCCCCCTCGGCTGCGTCTGGCCCGAGGCGGTGGCAGATGAACACACGGGGCATCTCCGCCTCTGGGTCGGTGACGAGGACCTGGCGAAGTCCCGCCCCGCGCCCTGGCCTCT
>NZ_LFBV01000013.1 GCF_001905345.1 Streptomyces uncialis | reverse complement strand
TCGGGTGGTCGTGGTGTGGGGGGTGCGGAGGGCTTCGGGGTGGTGGAGGCTCTGGCGGATGCGTTGGGTGGTGCGGTGGGGGCGTCGCGGGCGGCGGTGGACGCGGGCTGGTATCCGCATGCGGGTCAGGTGGGTCAGACGGGGAAGAGTGTGTCGCCGCAGTTGTATGTGGCGAACGGGATCTCGGGGGCGATCCAGCACCGGGCGGGGATGCAGACGTCGAAGACGATCGTGGCGGTGAACAAGGACGCGGAGGCGCCGATCTTCGACCTGGTGGACTTCGGTGTGGTGGGTGACCTGTTCAAGGTCCTGCCCCAGCTGACCGACGAGATCAACCACCGCAAGAACTGACCCGCACGGCCTGATCCGACCGGCCTGGAAGGTCCGGCCGGCCCGGACAGCCCGGCCGGCCTGATCCGACCTGACCGGACAGTCCGGCCGGCCCTGGCCGATCCGGCTGCCGGTCACCCACGGCCCCCGCGACCCCCACCGGGCACGGGGGCCCGGCCATACCGCCACACGAACACGTACCCCACGGAGTACGCCCCCAGGGGTTGTTACCGGCCCGCGACCGCTGGGTAGCTTCACCGTCCCGGTACGGGACCGGCGTACGGCGGAACGCGGGAGGTCGTGGCATGCGGCAGCGCGAGCACGTGGCGAGAAGCCTCACGCGGGAGGTCACCGGGCCCGTCTGCGCGGCGCTCGCCCCGGTCGACGTACGACTGGCGCGCACGTACCCGGGGGACCCGGGCACCCGGCAGCCGGTGCACACCGTCTACGTGCCGGGTGATGTGTTCGACGCGGGTACGGTCCGGCGGTGGGGGGATCTGGCGCGGGAACTCCTCGACGAGCACGCGCCGGACGCGTCCGCCCTGGCGGCGGTTCTCGGTCTGCCCGAGGAGTTGGCGGAGCCGGTGCACACCCGGGTACTGGCCAAACTGGAGCGCGAGCCGGTCGAGGATCTGCGGATCGACTTCGAGGACGGCTACGGCACCCGCTCCGACACGGAGGAGGACGAGGCCGCGGCGCGGGCCGCCCGGCTGGTGGCGCGGGCGTACGCGGACGGTACGGCCGCCCCGTACATGGGTGTCCGGACGAAGTGCCTGGAGGCGCCGGTACGGGAGCGGGCCATCCGTACCCTGGACATCTTCCTGACCGGACTCATGGACGCCGGGGGGCTGCCCGCCGGACTCGTGCTGACGCTGCCCAAGGTGACGTATCCGGAGCAGGTGACGGCGATGGTCCGGCTCCTCGACGGGTTCGAGCGGGCCCGGGGGCCGCTGCCCGCGCGGATCGGGTTCGAGATCCAGGTCGAGACCAGCCAGGCCGTGCTCGCGGCCGACGGCACGGCGACCGTCGCCCGCATGATCCAGGCGGGGGAGGGACGCGTCACGGGGCTGCACTACGGCACGTTCGACTACAGCGCCTGTCTGGGGGTCGCCGCCGCGTACCAGTCGAGCGACCATCCCGCCGCGGACCACGCCAAGGCCGTCATGCAGGTCGCGGCGGCCGGGACGGGCGTACGGGTGTCCGACGGATCCACCAACGTCCTGCCGGTGGGCCCCACTCCACGCGTCCACGAGGCCTGGCGGCTGCACCACCGGCTGACCCGGCGGGCCCTGGCCCGCGCGTACCACCAGGGCTGGGACATGCACCCCGGTCATCTCCCGACGCGGTACGCGGCCGTCTTCGCCTTCTACCGGGAGGGGTTCGCGCGGGCGGCGGAACGGCTGCGCGCCTATGTGGAACGCACGGGCGGCGACGTACTGGACGAACCGGCTACGGCGCGTGCCCTCAGCGGCTTCCTGGTCCGGGGTACGGACTGCGGCGCACTGGACGAGGCCGAGGTCACGACGGCGACCGGACTCACCGCCCCGGCCCTGCGAGCGCTCGCGTTCCCGCGCCGGACCGCGCCGACCGGATGAGGGGACGCCGGAGGAGGGGGCGCGGGTCGGCGCGGAGTCAGTCGGCCGGGGGTATCTCGCCGGACCCCCGGGTGATCAGCCGGGTCGGCAGTTCGATGCGTTCCGGGGTCCGTGAGCCCCCGTCGAGCTGACGGAACAGCCGTTCGGCGGCCGTCCGTCCCAACTGCGCGGCGTCCTGGGCGATCACCGTGAGCCCCGGTACCAGCAGGTCCGCCAGTTCCAGGTCGTCGAAGCCGACCAGGGCGACCGGACGGCTCCGTTCGGCCAGCACACGCACCACCGTCACGGTCACCCGGTTGTTCCCCGCGAAGACCGCTGTCACCGCTCCGGGGCCCGACAGCATCGCCTCCGCCGCCACCCGTACCCGCTCGGGGACGGTCGTCCCGAGGGACATCCACGCGTCCTCGACCGGTATCCCGGCGTCGGCCATGGCCGACCGGTACCCCCGCAGCCGCTCGACCGCCGTGTGGATGCGTGGCTGGTCGCCGATGAACCCGATCCGCCGGTGCCCGTGGGCGATCAGATGCGCCACCCCGGCGCGGGCACCGCCGTAACTGTCCGACAGCACGGTGTCCGCCTCGATACGTCCGGCGGGCCGGTCCACGAACACCGTGGCGACCCCGGCCCTGATCTCCGGTTCCAGGTACCGGTGGTCGTCCCCGGCGGGGATCACCACCAGCCCGTCCACCCGCCGCGCGCAGAGCGCGAGCGCCAACTCCTGCTCCCGGCCCGGGTCCTCCGCGCTGGAGCCGTTGATGAGCAGCGCGCCGTGCGCGCGGGCCACCTCCTCGACGGCCCTGCTCAGCGGACCGTAGAAGGGATCGGCCAGATCCTCCAGGACGAGTCCCACACTGGCGGTACGCCCTTTGCGCAGTACCCGCGCGCTGTCGTTGCGCCGGAACCCGAGTGCGTCGATGGCCTCCTGGACGCGTCGCTCCGTGTCCGCCGTGACCCCCGGCTCCGCGTTGACCACGCGTGACACGGTCTTGAGACCGACTCCTGCGCGCGCGGCGACGTCCTTCATGGTCGGACGGTTGCCGTAGCGGTTCTCGGCTCTGCGGGCTATATCGGCCACTATGCGGCGTCCTGTCCTGTCGTACGGGTACGTTTTCCGGGTATGCATGACGATGTGGCGACGAGCATAGAGCCTGGACAACGTTGTCAGACGCGAGGGAGACTGTTCCACGCTTTCTCCGGACGGCCCTTCCACCAGGAGATCCCACACTGATGCTGACCGACCTCGTCGCCGCGCTCGACATCGGCGGGACAAAGATCGCCGCCGCACTCGTGGACGACCGGGGCCGTGTCCACACGCGGGCGCAGCGGCCGACGCCCGCGCACGAGGACGGCGACACGGTGATGCGGGCCGTCACGGAGGTCGTCGCACAGCTGACGGTGTCGCCGTTGTGGTCGTCGGTGCGGGCCGTCGGGATCGGCAGCGCGGGACCGGTGGACGCGGTGGCGGGCACGGTCAGTCCGGTGAACGTCCCCGGGTGGCGCCGGTATCCGCTGGTGGAGCGGGTCGCCTCGGCGACCGGGGGGCTGCCCGTGGAGCTGATCGGCGACGGTGTCGCGATCACGGCCGCGGAGCACTGGCAGGGTGCCGCACGGGGCCATGACAACGCGCTCTGCATGGTGGTGTCGACCGGTGTGGGCGGCGGGCTGGTCCTCGGCGGCCGACTGCATCCGGGGCCCACGGGGAACGCCGGGCACATCGGGCACATCAGCGTCGACCTCGACGGCGATCCGTGTCCGTGCGGTGCGCGCGGCTGTGTGGAGCGCATCGCCAGCGGCCCCAACATCGCCCGCCGCGCGCTGGAGGGCGGCTGGCGCCCCGGCGCGGACGGGGACGCCTCCGCCGAGGCCGTCGCCGTCGCCGCGCGCGCGGGTGACCCGGTCGCCCTCGCGTCGTACCGGCGGGCCGCGCAGGCGCTCGCCGCCGGGATCGCGGCGACCGCGACCCTGGTGGAGATCGACATCGCGGTGATCGGCGGCGGTGTGGCCAACGCGGGCGAGGTGCTGTTCGCCCCGCTGCGCAGGTCGTTGCGTGACTACGCGGCCCTGTCCTTCGTCCAGCGCCTCACGGTGACACCCGCTCAGATGGGGGCGGACGCGGGACTGGTGGGCGCCGCGGCGGCCGCGCTGAGCCGGGGTGCGGGGGCCGCGGCGGCGGGCGTCTGAGCCCTGGCCCGCTCGTGAGCCTGGCCCCCCTCGTGAGTCTTGAGGTCCTTGTGCGTCCTGAGCGCTCGTGAGTCCTGAGGCCCTGAGGCGGCGGGTCCCCGAGGTGGCGGGTCCGGAGGCCCTGGGTGCTGCCGGGTCCTCGTCCTCGACCTCGTGCGCGGGAGGGCGGTGTGCGCCGCCTCCTTTAAATAGTCAACTTGACCAAAAAGAGGGAACCCTTTAATGTCATGGAGACGAAAAGGGGTCCCTCATGGCCGACATCACCAGGCGTCTCGGCTGGCGCCATCTGCGCTCCGCCCCCACCTCCCATATCCGGCACCACCGGGACGGCGGACTCGTCCACGACGGTCCGGGCATCGGATTCTGGTACCGCGCCCTCACCGCGGCCCTCTCGGAGATACCGGTCGACGACCGTGAGGAGTCGATGGCGTTCCACGCCCGTACCGCCGACTTCCAGGACGTGACCGTGCAGGCGACCGTCACGTACCGGATCGGTGATCCGGCCGTCGCCGCCGAACGGCTGGACTTCTCCATCGACCCGGACACCGGCGCCTGGCGCGGTTCGCCGCTGGAGCAGCTCTCCACGCTGCTCTCGGAGACGGCCCAGCAGCACGCGCTCGACGTCCTCGCCCGGACCCCGCTCGCCGGGGCCCTGGTCGACGGTGTGGCCGCGGTACGGGAGCGGGTGACGGACGGGCTCGGCGCGGAGCCCCGGCTCGCCGCGACCGGGCTCACCGTGGTCGGGGTGCGCGTGGTGGCGATCCGTCCCGAGCCCGAGGTCGAACGCGCCTTGCGCACCCCCGCGCGTGAACGTATCCAGCAGGAGGCCGACCGGGCCACCTACGAGCGCCGGGCCGTGGCGGTGGAGCGGGAGCGCACGATCGCCGAGAACGAACTGGGCAGCAAGATCGAGCTGGCCCGCCAGGAGGAACGGCTGGTGGAGCAGCGGGGCGCCAACGCCCGCCGGGAGGCCGAGGAGCAGGCCGCCGCCGACGCGATCCGGGCGGAGGCCGAGGCGGCCCGTACGGTCCGGCTCGCCAGGGCGCAGGCCGAGGCGGCCCGGGAGGCCGGGGAGGCGCGGGCGGGGGCCGAGGCGTCCTGGCTGCGGGTGCACGGCGACGCCTCCCCCGAGACCCTGCACGCGCTGACGGCCGCCCGGCTCGCCGAGAACCTGCCGCGCATCGACAGTCTGACCGTCTCGCCGGACGTGCTGACCGGGCTGCTGGAACGCCTCGGCCGCCCCGGCGCGCGACGGGAGCCGGGGGCGTGAGTCTCGCGCCGAGGGCGGTGCTGGTCCACCGCACGACGGAGTACGAGGAACTGCTCGCCCGGCACGGCACCGCGGGGCAGGCCGGTTTCTTCCTCTCCTCCCGGGGCCGGAGCCTCGCCGGGGTGGCGGCGCGGCACGCGCTGGCCCGGCGGACGCTCGCCGAGACGGCGGCGGCCGTTCCGCTGAGCTGGCGTCAGGCCCGGGTGGAGCGCGGCGATCTGGACCGGTTCCTGTTCGGCCCGGAGGACGTGGTCGTGGTGGTCGGCGCGGACGGACTGGTCGCCAACACCGCGAAGTACCTGACCGGACAGCCCGTGGTCGGGGTGGACCCCGAGCCGGGCCGGGGTCTCGGCGTACTGGTGCGTCACCGGTCCGCGGACACGGCCCGGCTGCTGGCCGCCGCCGTCTCGCCCGGCGCGCTGTGCGACGAGCTGACGATGGTGGAGGCGGTGGCCGACGACACCCAGGTGCTCCGCGCGCTCAACGAGATCTATCTGGGTGCGCCGGGGCACCAGACGGCGCGCTACCGGCTCGGTACGACGGCCCACGGCGGCGCGGGGCGGCGCGGGGACGCGGGCGGGGACACGGAGGAGGCCCAGGCGTCCTCCGGGGTGCTGGTCGGCACCGGCACCGGGTCGACGGGCTGGCTGGGGTCCCTCTGGCGGGAGCGGGGCAGCGGGCTGACGCTGCCGGCGCCTGCCGCCCCCGGCCTGGTCTGGTTCGTCCGGGAGGCCTGGCCGTCGCCCGCCACCGGCACCTCGCTCGTGGAGGGCACGCTCGGCGGGAACGAACAACTGCGGCTCGTGGTGGAGTCGGACCGGCTGGTGGTCTTCGGGGACGGGGTGGAGAGCGACGCGCTGGAGCTCACCTGGGGCCAGACGGTCCGGGTGGGGCTCGCGGATCTCCGGCTGCGGCTGGTGATCTGACGCCGCGCCGGACGGCTCGGGCGCGACGACCGGCGTCACGGAGCCCGGCGCGCGTCGGCGGAGCGGGTGTCCCGTACCCGTACCCGTACCCGTACCCGTACCTGTGACCGTCGCCGTGTGAGGTCCGTCAGGTGTCAGCCGTTCTCGCCGTCCGGACCTCCGGCGTGTCCCGGCTCGGGGGCGTCCTCGCCCGGTGCGGAGAACTCGGCGGTGAACACCTCGTCGCCCAGGGCCGCGAGGACGCGGGCGGTGACGCGGTCCACGTCGCCCCGCTCGGCCTCCGGGAGCGGGGCGCCGGACCGTTCGCGGGCACGGGCCGCCAGGCCCAGGAGGCGGGCCGCCCGCGCGGGTCGATCCGCGAGGGAATGGGCACCGGCCAGGCCCTCGTGGGCGAGGGCGACGGCCCGGGGGTCGCCGCCCTCGCGGGCGACCGCGAGACCCTGCTGGTGGAGGGACAGGGCCAGGGCGGCATCGCCGCGCTGTTCGGCGAGGAAGCCGAGTTCGGCGAGCAGGAGCGCGGGGCCGGGGCCGAACTCGACCTCGCGGTGCCAGGCGAGGGTCTTGCGCAGATACCGCTCCGCGAGGTCGAGGTCGCCCTCGCGGCGGGCCCCGAGGGCCAGGCCGATCTCGGCGTGGACCTCACCGGCCGCGTATCCGTGCTCGGCGGCGCGCGCCCTGGCGTCCCGGTGGAGTGCGGCGGCCCGCCGGAAGTCACCGGTCAGCAGGGCGACCCGGCCCAGGCCGGTGAGCCGGTCGGCGGCGTCCGCCCAGAACCCCAGCTCCTCCGCGAGCCGCAGACCCTGCTCGTGCAACGCCGAGGCATGGGCGTGGTCACCGGTGATCGAGGCCAGCGCCGCCAGCGGGTACGAGCTCTGAAGACGGCCCCAGGGGTCCCCGAGCTCGTCGAAGAGCGCGTGGGCGTCCGTCGCGTCGCTCCGCAGCGCGGCGAGGTCGCCCCGCAGCAGTCTCTGGACGGCCCTGGTGCTCAGCGCCGCGGCGATCCCCCAGCGGTCGCCGTCCGCGCGGAAGGACGTCAGGGCCCGGTCCACCAGGACCTCGCTGCGGGCCAGGTCCTCGCCCGCCCTGAGCGAGGAGTGGCCGAGGAACCACACGGCCCGCGCGTCCCCGCCCCACCCGCCTGCGCCGCGTCCGGCCTTCGGAACCGGACCCTGCCGGGCCTCCCCGGCCAGCAGGGCGAAACCCTCGTGCCACAGGGCGATACGGGAGCGCTGCCCGGACCGGTCCGCGCCGGTGACGCGCAGGGTCTCGCCGAGCGACCGGCGGGCCTCGCTGAGCCGGCCGCGCAGGAACCAGTACCAGGTGGAGGCGAGCGCCATCCGCGCTGCCGCAGCCGGCTCCCCGTGCCGCAGGGCCCGTTCCAGCGCCGTACGCAGATTGGCGCTCTCCTGGTCCAGCCGGTTCACCCACTGCCGCTGCCCGGGGCCGTGGAGCAGGGGCGCGGCCCGCCCGACCAGTCCGGCGTAGTAGGAGTGGTGGCGCTGTCCGACGGTCCCGGACTCGTCCGCCTCCGCGAGACGTTCCGAGGCGTACGCGGCCACGGACTCCGGCAGCCGGTAGCGGGGACCGTCCGTCACCGTGACGAGCGAGCGGTCCACCAGCCGGATCAGCGGCCCCAGGACATCCGTGTCGCCGCCGCACACCGACTCAGCCGCCTCAAGGGCGCAGCCGTCGGCGAAGACCGACAGCCTGCGCAGCACCGTCCGCTCGTCGTCGCCGAGCAGCTCCCAGCTCCAGTCGATCACCGCCCGCAGGGTCCGCTGCCGGGCGGGCGTCCCGCGGTGGCCCCCGTCGAGCAGCCGGAACCGGTCGTCGAGGCGGGCGGACAGCTCACGCACGCCCAGCGCGCGGACCCGGGTCGCGGCCAGTTCCAGCGCGAGCGGTATCCGGTCGAGGCGGCGGCATATCTCCGCGACGGCCTCCGCGTTGTCCCCGGTCACGGTGAATCCGGGCGCGGCGGCCGCGGCGCGCTGGGCGAACAGCAGCTCGGCGTCGGCCTGCGCCAGCGGCGGCACCGTCCACACCGCCTCCCCGGCCAGCCCGATCGGCTCCTGGCTGGTGGCCAGGACACGCAGGCCGGGGGCGGCGCCCAGGACGCGGCGGATGACGTCGGCCGCCGAGTCGATGACGTGCTCGCAGTTGTCCAGCAGGAGCAGGAGCCGCCGGGAGCGCAGCGCGTCCTCCAGCCCCGCCGGGCCCTCCTCGCGGATGCCCAGGGCCGCGCTCAACTGCTCGGCCACGTCGAGCGATCCGGCGAGACCGACCATCCTGACGCCGTCGGGGTAGTCACCGGCCACCCGGCCCGCCACCTCCTCCGCCAGCCGGGTCTTGCCGACCCCGCCGGGCCCCGTCAGCGTCACCAGCCGGTGCGCGAGCAGCAGTTCGGCTGCCGCGGCCACCGCTCGCGTCCTCCCGATCAGTCCGGCGAGCGGGGCCGACAACCCGGTGGGCGGGGTCGGTGATCCAGGCAACCCGGCGGACGGCGCCGGCGATCCGGCGAAGGGGGCCGACGGGGCGCCGGTGCCGCGTCTGCGGGTGGCGGGAGCCGTCCCCAGTGCCGCGTCGTGCGCGAGGACCGCCTGGTGGAGGGCGACCAGCTCCGGGCCGGGGTCCACCCCCAGTTCATCGGCCAGCAGCTTCCGCAGCGCGGTGTAGGCGGCCAGGGCCTCGGACTGCCGCCCGGCCCGGTACAGCGCCCGGATGTGCGCGGCCCGCAACCGCTCCCGCAGCGGGTGACGAGCCGCCAGCTCGCCCAGCTCGTCCGTCAGCGCGTGGTGCTCGTCCAGTTCAAGCCGGGCCTCGGCGCGTGCCTCCAGCGCGGTCAGCCGCTGCTCCTCCAGGCGTTCGGCCGCGGAGTGCAGGAAAGCGACCTCCCGCAGATCGGCGAACGCGTCCCCCTTCCACAGCGCCAGGGCGTCGGTGAGCAGGTCCGACCTGGTCCGGGGGTCCCCGATGTCATAGGCCGAGGTGGTCAGTTCGGTGAACCGGTGGGAGTCCACGTCACCGGCTCCGGTCCGCAGCAGATACCCCGGGGCCCTCGACTCCACCAGCTCCGCGGCCCCCGACTCGCCCCGCTCCAGGGCGCCGCGCAGCCGGGACACCTTCGTCTGGAGGGCGCCCGCCGGATTACGGGGCACCCGGTCGCCCCACAGATGGTCCACCAGCAGGTCCGACGACACGGTCCGGCCCGCGTGGACCAGCAGGGCGGCCAGCAGTGCGCGGACCTTGGCCTCGGGGACGTCGACCGGGTCACCGGCCGCCGTGGAGACGGTGAGCGGGCCGAGCACGGAGAAACGCATGCCCGCACGGTATCCGGGCGTCCCGGCGGTCGGCGTCCGTGGACCGTCCAGACCCCTGACCCCTGACCCCGAGCCGCGGAACCGCCCACCGCCCGACCATGACCGACAGCCATGACCGACAGCACTCCGACAGAGTCCCGACAGCGCGCGCGGCCACAGTGAGGTCAGTCGAACGAACCGGCCCGGCGCAGCGGACCGGACGGACCACCGGACACACAGGAGTGACCATGCTGGAGCACACGAACGACGGGCAGTCGGCGGTGTCGGTGATCGGCCTGGGGCAGCTGGGGACCCGGATCGCCCAGGCGTTCCTCGCCGCCGGCCACCCCACGACCGTATGGAACCGCACCGCCGCGAAGGCCGACGCCCTGGTGGCCCAGGGAGCACTCCGGGCCACCACCCTGGAAGCCGCGGTCACCGCGAGTCCGCTCGTCGTGGTGGTCCTCCCGGACTACCCGACCGTGGAGAAGCTGCTCGGGCCGGTGGCGGACGGGCTGCGCGGCCGGGTACTGGTGAACCTCACCTCCGGCACCCCCGAGGACGCCACCAGGACGGCCGGGTGGGCGGCGGAACACGGCGTCGGCTACCTCGACGGCGCCGCCATGAGCGGCACCCGGCTGGTCGGGCGCCCCGAGGCGCTGTTCGTCCTCAGCGGCTCCCAGGACGCCTTCGACGCCCACCGGGAGGAACTGGCGAGCCTCGGCAACGCCGTGCACCTCGGCACCGACCCGGCGCTGGCCCCGGTGTACGACACCGCGCTGTTCGGCCAGGTCTGGGGCGCGCTGGCGGGCTTCTACCACTCCGTGGCCCTGGTCGGCGCCGCGGGCGTCGACCCCACGGCCTTCGCGGCGGTGGTGAAGGGGCACATGCCCTTCGTCACCTCGCTGATGGTGGACCACGCCCGGCAGATCGAGGACGGCCGGTTCCCGGACGACGACGGCACGGTGGAGGTGCACGGGGCGGCGATGGACCATCTCCTGCACACCAGCGCGGACCAGGGCATCGGCACCCGGGTGCCGGAACTGTTCAGGACCCTGCTGGAGCGGACGGCGGCCGACGGCCACGGCAGGAGCGGCATCGCCAGCGTGGCGCGGACGATCTCGAAGGGCGACACGGCGGTCGACGCGACGGCCGCCCCGAAGGGTGACACGAAGGCCGACGAGAAGGCCGACTCGAACAGCGACGAGAAGGGTGAGCGGAATGTCTGAGCGTACGAAGTCTCCCGTGACGGTCCTCGGGCTGGGCCGGATGGGCACCCCGATCGCCGACGCGTTCCTCGCCGCCGGCCACCCCGTGACCGTATGGAACCGCACCGCGGCGAAGGCCGGTCCGCTCGTGGCGCGAGGCGCCGCCGGCGCGGCCACCGCCGCCGAGGCCGTGACGGCGGGCCCGCTGGTGATCGCTCCGCTCCTCGACCACGAAGCGGTACGCGAGGCCCTCGGCCCGGCCACCGCCGAGCTCCGTGGCCGCACCCTGGTCAACCTCGCCAACAGCAGCCCCGACCAGGCCCGGGAGCTCGCCGCCTGGGCCGCCGGGCACGGCGCCGACTACCTCGACGGCGCGATGATGGCCCTGCCGCAGACGGTCGCCACCCCGTCGGGCTTCTTCCTCTACAGCGGCTCCCAGGACGCCTTCACCACCTATCGGCCCGAGCTGGAAGTGATGGCACCGGCCCACTACTTCGGCACGGACCCCGGCGCGGCGGAGATCCACGACCTCGCCGTGCTGGGCACCGGGTACGCGGCCCTCGCCGGGTTCCTGCACGCGGCGGCCCTGCTCGACACGGTGGGCACCCCTCCCGAGGTGCTGGCCCCGCTCGCGGCCCGCTGGCTGGGCGGCATGGCCGACTTCCTGCCCGAGCTGGCGCGGGAGGCGGGATCGGGATCGTACTCGGACGGGGTCTCCACGATCGACCTGAACCGGGCCGCGGTCGGCAGCCTCGTCGGCCTCAGCCGCACCCACGGTGTCGCCACCGACGTGCACGACCCGCTGAAGGCCCTGCTCGACAGGAGAGCGGCCGACGGCCATGGCCAGGACAGCTTCTCCAGCGTGTTCGAGCTGCTGCGCACCCGGAACCCTTCGAAGGGGTGAGCGCACGGCCGGGGAGGCGGGGGCGAGCCGGGCCGACGTTCGGGGCCGCCCGTCGACCGGCCGACGCCCCCGGCAGCCCACGTCGACCGGCAGACGTCCCCCCGCCCCCCAGACCCCCGGCCCCGCCGACCGGCCCCCGCCGACCGGCGGGGCCGTCGCCGATCCCGGCCCGCGCCGAACCCCGCCGACCGGCGAAACCCGTTACCGGCGGAGGCTGTCGAGGCGTCACAATGAGCGTGTCCCCCGAGCGCCAGGGCGTCCACGAGGCCGACGAGGTCACCGATCACGTCACGCCGCACCCGACCCGCTCGCGGACCCGCCAGGACGCGCGCCCCTCGCGGCACGGACCGGGCGCAGATCACACCGATCGCCGTACAACCCTCCGGGGGTGTCGTCGGTCTTGCCATTGATCACGCCGTGATCGCATCCACGAGGAGAAACGTCATCACCGCCATACGCAAGACCCTCACCGCCACCGCTGTCGTCGCTCTCGTCGTGTCGGTTTCCGCCGCCTGCGGCACGGTGGAGAACCTGACCGCGGGGCAGAAGATCGACCGCGCGTTCGAGAAGCTCGGGAAGGAGAACTCGGTCGGGTTCGAGCTGGACCTCGACACGGATGTCGCGACCCTGAAGTCGATCGACCCCGCCGCCTCGCCCGACGACCAGATCCCCGACGAGTTCGCCGAGCTGATCACCGCGGGGAAGATCTCCGTTTCCGTGGAGTCGAAGAAGCCGTTCGCCGAGTCCGGCCAGAAGGACTTCGTCGGCATGGCGGCCAAGGTCAGCGGTGCCGACGGCGAGCTCATCGAGTACCGGACCGTCGGTGATTTCACCTACGCCCGGTTCGACCTGGCGGCGTTCGCGAAGCTGTCGGGCAGCCCCGCGCCGTCCGTGGACGACATGCTCCCGCCCGGTGAGCTCGCCGAGAGCCGTGCGGCGATCGAGAAGGCGCTCAAGGGCGAATGGGTCAAGGTCTCCAACAAGAAGCTGGAGGAGATCCAGAAAGAGGTGATGGCGGAAGCGCCCAAGGAGGCCGCGGAGCCCACCCTCGACGCCAAGACGCAGAAGAAGCTGCTCGACGCGGTGACCGGCGTCCTCTCCAGCAAGGTCGAGTTCAAGACCGCCGAGGGCAAGGACGGCGCCGAGCGCGTCACGGCCACCGCCTCCCTGCGTGCCCTCGTCACGGCGATGGTCGAGGAGATCCGCCCGCTGGCGAAGGACCTGCCGCCGGGTGTCGAGCTGCCCACGGCCAAGGAACTGAAGGAGCTCCCCACCAAGAAGGGCTCCGCCGACTTCACCCTGAAGAACGGTGAGCTGAAGGAGGTCTCCATCGACCTCAGCCAGCTCGACAAGAAGCTCAAGGGCAAGAAGATCGACCTGGTCCTGCGGCTGACCGACGCCGAGAAGCCCGAGGCCCCGGCCGGTGCCACGGAGCTGAAGCTGGACGAGATCATGGACAGCATGTTCGGCGGCGGCGCGGCGGGCTTCCCGTCCGAGGAGTTCTCCGGCTGAGCCGTCGGCGGAGCCTGGTCCGGCCCGCACCTTCATGGCGGGAGTGCGCCACCGGCCCGCTTCCCGATCGCCCCCGGGGCCCCGCGCCCCGGGGGCGATCGGCTGCCCCGCCGCCGGTGCCCCCGCCGTCGGCGCCACGCCCGGCCGGGTCCGGGCACGCCCCCCACCGGGCACGACACGGTCCCCGGCCCGCCCCGCGGAGGTGGGCCGGCCCCCCGCCGCCGCGCCCGGCGGCCACGCGGGGGCGGGCCGGCCGGGGCCGGACAGCGGCGGGGAGCCGAGCGGAGCGGGAATCGCGCGCCTGCCACGGCGGAAGCGCGGGTAGGTCCACCTACGGGGCCCTGGTTTTCGCGGCGGGGCCTTCCGGGCAGTCCTTCAGGGTTTACCAGCAGAGGGGGAACCGTGATCGTCTGGGTGAACGGTGCGTCGGGTGCGGGCAAGACGACCACCGCACGGGAACTGATCGAGCTGATCCCGAACAGCACACTCTTCGACCCCGGGGTCATCAGCGGCGCGCTGCCTCGGCTGCTGCCGCCCAAGTACCTCGACGAGATAGCCGACCACCAGGAACTGCCGATCTGGCGGCGACTGGTCATCGACACCACGGCGGCCGTCCTCGCGGAGGTCGGCGGTGTCCTCGTCGTCCCGATGACCCTGCTGCGCCAGGACCACCGCGACGAGATCTTCGGCGCGCTGGCCTCCCGCCGGATTCCCGTACGCCATGTCGTGCTCGCCCCGGCGGAAACGATCCTGCGCGCCCGTACCGCCCAGCACCCGGCCCCTGCGGACCGCCCCGACGGCGCGGTCCGGGTCCGTCCGCGCGAGGACGACCCGGTGGCGGCCTACCGCGCCGCGCTCGGCTCCTGGCTCGCCGCCGACGCCCACCTCATCGACAACGGACGGCTCACCCCGCACGCCACCGCCGTCCGGATCGCGGAAGCCGTCCGCACCGGGACCGCTCCCGTCAGCGACATCGTCCAGACCCCGCAGCCCGGCGCCGAGACCGTCGCCGCCGGGGTGCTCCTCTTCGACGCCGAGGACCGTGTCCTGCTCGTCGATCCCACGTACAAGGCGGGCTGGGAGTTCCCCGGCGGCATCGTGGAACCCGGCGAGGCGCCCGCCCGCGCGGGCGTCCGCGAGGTCGCCGAGGAGACCGGGCTGCGGCTCGACCAGGTGCCCCGGCTGCTCCTCCTGGACTGGGAACCGCCCGCGCCTCCCGCCTACGGAGGACTGCGGCTGCTCTTCGACGGCGGCCACCTCGACGCCGACCGCGCCGGACAGTTGCTGCTGCCAGGCCCCGAACTGCGTGACTGCCGCTTCGTCGCCGAGGACGAGGCCCGCCGGCTGCTGCCCCCCGAGCGGTACGCCCGCCTCCGCTGGGCGCTGCGCGCCCGGGAACAGGGCGCCGTCGTCTATCTGGAGGCCGGACTGCCCGTGTAGCCGGGCGCCGCGCGGCCGGTGACCCCTGCCGGTCGGTGCGGCGGGCACCGACCGGCACGGCCCGCCCACCCGTCAGCCCCGATCCGGACGGAAGCCCCTGGCCGACGCCCGGGATCGCGGCTGGACGGGCCCGCCACCGAGCGGACGGGCCCCGCGTCGAGCGGACGGGCCCCACGCCGACCGGATGTGGACCTGCACCGACCGGACACGCCCCCGCAACGGCGGTACAGGGCCCCGGCACCGACCGGACAGGGCCCCGGCACCGACCGGACAGGGACCCCGCACCAGCCGGGACAGACCCCCGCACCGACCGGACAGGCCCCGGAAGCACGGCAGCGGGCGCGGCCGGGGCGCGGGGCGGATACTGGGGTGGTGCGGCCCGGTAGGGCGGTCTGCCCCGGGTGCGCTCCGTGCGACCTGGAGGTGCGGCGCCATGGCGCGAGGCAGCGGGAAGCCCGGCGGACGGGTGATGGTGGGCGGCGCCCGCCATCTGACCCCCCGGGAACGCGCGGAGCGCGGAAAGGCGGCCCGCAAACGGACCCCGAGGTCCGCGCACGCCGGGTTCGAACCGGCGCCGGGGCGGCCCGACCCGGTCGCCGTCGTCGAGGAGCAGTCGGCCGCCCGGGTCCAGGAGCTGATCCCCATCCGCTACGGACGGATGACGGAGACCCCGTTCCGCTTCTACCGGGGAGCCGCGGCCGTGATGGCCCAGGACCTGGCCACCACCCCGGACTCCGGGCTCACCGTCCAGCTCTGCGGTGACGCCCATATGCTCAACTTCCGGCTGCTCGGCTCCCCCGAACGGCGCCTGGTCTTCGACATCAACGACTTCGACGAGACCCTGCGGGGCCCCTGGGAATGGGACCTCCAGCGACTCGCGGCGAGCCTGGTCATCGCCGCACGGGAGAACGGCTGGCCCCGGTCGGTGCGCGCCCGGATCGTCCAGGACACCGTACGGTCCTACCGCGAACGCATGCGGGCCTACGCGGGGATGGGCAACCTCGACGTCTGGTACGACCACGGCGACATGGAACGGGTGCGGCTACTGGCCGACGAACGGCTCGGCGCCCGGGGCCGCGGCCGGCTGACCAAGGCCCTCGGCAAGGCACGGACCCGCGACAGCCTCCAGGCGTTCGAGAAGCTCACCGCGGTCCACGACGGGCGACGCCGCTTCACCCCCGACCCGCCGCTGATCGTGCCGGTCGACGACCTGCTGAGCGGCGCCGAACTGGACCGGCTGGTGAAGGGGCTGCGCCAGCTCGTGGAGCGGTACGTACGCAGCCTGGCCATGGAACGCCGGCATCTGCTGCGCCAGTACCGGGTCGTGGACATCGCCCGCAAGGTCGTCGGGGTCGGCAGCGTCGGCACCCGCTGCTGGATCCTGCTTCTCCTCGGCAAGGACGACCAGGACCCGCTGATCCTCCAGGCCAAGGAGGCCGACCGGTCGGTCCTCGCCGAGCATCTCGGCGAGAGCCCCTACGACAACCAGGGCAAACGCGTGGTCGCCGGACAGCGGCTGATGCAGGCGGTCGGGGACGTGTTCCTCGGCTGGGACCGGGTGACCGATGTCGATGTCCCACAACGCGACTTCTACGTACGCCAGTTGCACGACTGGAAGGGCATCGTGGAGCCGCAGGACATGGTGCCCAAGGGGATGCGGGTGTTCGGCGAGCTGTGCGGGGCGACCCTGGCGCGCGCCCACGCCCGGTCCGGCGACCGGATCGCCATCGCCGCCTATCTGGGCGGCGGCGATGTCCTCGACCGCGCGCTGGCCGTGTTCGCGGAGGACTACGCCGACCAGAACGAACGCGACCACCGGGCCCTGGTCACCGCCGTCCGCAAGGGCCGGGTGACGGCCGCGGGCGCCTGACCGCCACCGGCCGCAAGCACCGGATCAGCACCGGTCACGGGCCCTGACCACCACCCGCCCCCGGGCCCCTGACGGTCACCCGCCCGGGCATGCGACCGTTGCCCACCCGTCCCGGTCAGCTCCCCGCGTAGGCGCGCAGGAACAGGGCCTCCGTCAGGGACAGCCGCTCCAACTCCTGCGGCGACACGCTCTCGTTCGCCGCGTGGATACGGGCCTCCGGCTCGCTCAGCCCGATCAGCAGGATCTCCGCCGCGGGATACAGCGCGGCCAGCGTGCCGCACAGCGGGATCGACCCGCCCTGACCCGCGTACTGCATCCGCTCACCGGGGTACGCGGTGCTCATCGCCCCGGCCATCGCCGTGTACGCGGGACTCGTCGTGTCGGCGCGGAACGGCTGGCCCTCACCCGTCTGCTCGACGCGTACCCGGGCACCCCACGGGGTCCGGGAGGTGAGGTGGGCGGTGAGGAGCTTCGTCGCCTCGGCCGCGTCCACGCCCGGCGGCACCCGCAGACTGACCAGGGCCCGCGCACGGGACTGCACCGAAGGCGGGGCGCCCACCACCGGCGGGCAGTCGATGCCCAGCACCGTGACGGCGGGCCGCGCCCAGATCCGGTCCGCGACCGTGCCCGACCCGATCAGCTCCACCCCGTCCAGCACATGCGCGTCCGCGCGGAACGCCTCCGGGTCGTACTGGAGCCCGTCCCACACCCCGTCACCGGACAGCCCGTCCACGGTGGTCGAACCGTCCTCGGCGCGCAGCGAGTCGAGGACACGGATCAGCGCGGCCAGCGCGTCCGGCGCGGCGCCGCCGAACTGCCCGGAGTGCAGATTGCCCTCCAGGGTCTCCATCTCGACCCGCACCATCGTCATCCCGCGCAGGGTCGTCGTCACCGTCGGCAGGCCCACCCGGAAGTTGCCCGCGTCACCGATCACGATGGTGTCGGCGCGCAGCAGTTCGGGGTGCTGCTCCGCGTACCGTTCCAGGCCGCCGGTGCCCTGTTCCTCGGAGCCCTCCACGATGACCTTGACGTGGACCGGGACGCCGCCGTGGGCCTTCAGCGCGCGCAGCGCCACCAGATGCATCACCAGACCGCCCTTGCAGTCGGCGGATCCGCGTCCGTACCAGCGGCCTTCCCGCTCGGTCAGCTCGAACGGCGGGCTGTCCCAGGCGGCCTCGTCCAGCGGCGGCTGTACGTCGTAGTGCGCGTACAGCAGTACGGTCGGCGCGCCCTCGGGGCCGGGCAGGTAGCCGTACACCGACTGGGTGCCGTCGGGTGTGTCGAGCGTGGCGACGTCCTGGAAGCCCTCGGCGCGCAGCGCGCCCACGATCCAGTCCGCCGCGGCCTCGCTCTCGCTCCTGGGGAACTGCGCGAAGTCCGCCACCGACCGGAAGGCGACCAGCTCGGCCAGCTCGGTACGGGCCCTCGGCATCAGCGACGCGACGGTCTCGGCGAGAGGATTCGGCGACATGGGCACGCTCCTGACGGGTGCGACGTTGTACACGGTGATGTGTCGGTGCCTTCGCGGGTGCCGGGGTGTGCACGGCGCGGACGCTGGTGATCCTCCCACAGCGGGAAGCGGCGGCCACCGCCGTAGGATGCCTGATGGAAGCGCGGCAAGCTGTGGGATCGGAGCGGTAGACCAACGTGAGCAGCGAGAACTCTTCGGACGAGGCCCGTCATGTGTGGGACGTCGTCGTGGTCGGGGCGGGACCGGGGGGAGCCTCCGCCGCCTACGCGGCGGCCGTGGCGGGGCGCAGCGTCCTGTTGCTGGAGAAGGCCGATCTGCCGCGTTACAAGACATGCGGCGGTGGCATCATCGGTCCCTCCCGTGAGGCGCTGCCGCCCGGATTCGAGTTGCCGCTCCAGGACCGGGTGCACGCGGTGACGTTCACCCTCGACGGCAGGTTCGCCCGGACCCGCAGGTCCAAGCAGACCCTGTTCGGGCTGGTCAACCGCCCCGAGTTCGACCAGCGGCTGGTGGAGCACGCGCAGAAGGCGGGCGCCGAACTGCGCACGGGGGCCACGGTCACACGGGTGGAGCAGCACGGCCCGGCCGTCCCCGACCGGCGCACGGTGGCCGTCGTCCTCCAGGGCGGCGAGACGCTGCTGGCGCGGGCCGTGGTCGGCGCCGACGGCAGCGCGAGCCGGATAGGGGCGCATGTGGGGGTGAAGCTCGGCCAGGTCGATCTGGGTCTTGAGGCCGAGATCCCCGTTCCGCCGACGGTCGCGGAGGACTGGAAGGGCCGGGTCCTCATCGACTGGGGCCCGCTGCCCGGCAGTTACGGCTGGGTGTTCCCCAAGGGCGACACCCTGACGGTCGGGGTGATCTCCGCGCGCGGCGAGGGCGCCGCGACCAAGCGGTACCTGGAGGACTTCATCGCCCGGCTGGGGCTGGCCGGTTTCGAGCCGGGCATCTCCTCGGGGCATCTGACCCGCTGCCGCGCCGACGACTCCCCGCTGTCCCGGGGCCGGGTGCTGGTCTGCGGTGACGCGGCCGGGCTGCTGGAGCCGTGGACGCGGGAGGGTATCTCCTTCGCGCTGCGGTCGGGGCGGCTCGCGGGGGAGTGGGCGGTGCGTATCGCGGAGTCGCACGACGCCGTCGACGCCCGCCGCCAGGCCCTCAACTACGCCTTCGCGGTGAAGGCGGGGCTGGGGGTGGAGATGAGCGTCGGCAAGCGGATGATGGCGGTCTTCGAGCGCAGGCCCGGAATGCTGCACGCCGCGCTGACGGGCTTCCGTCCCGCGTGGAAGGCGTTCACCCGGATCACCCGGGGCACCACCACGCTCGGCGAGGTCGTCCGTACCCATCCGGTGGCGGGCCGGCTGCTCTCGTCCATCAACCGCTGACGGTTCCGCTCTCGCGACCGCCCTGCCCCGGGTGCCGCGTACGGGTCCCGCCCGCCCTTGGACACCCGGGGCCGCGGTGTCTCAGCCGTGGGCCGGGGCGGTCCGGGTGTCGCGGATCGCCCAGGCGATCACCGAGGCCACCGCGGCGAGGAGTGCCACGCTGGTCAGGGCGGTGGGCAGGGAGTACCAGTCGGCCATGAAGCCGATCGCGGGCGGAGCCAGCAGCAGGCCGCCGTAGCCCAGGGTGGAGGCGGCGGCTATGCCGTTCGGTCCGGCGAGGGCTCCGGCGCGTTCCACGGCCACCGGGAAGATATTGGCGAGCCCGAGGCCGGTGACGGCGAAGCCGGCCAGCGCCAGCCACAGCGTCGGGGCGAGTGCGGCGACGAGCATGCCGACCGCGGCGGTCGCGCCACCGGCGACCAGGGTGCGGGTGCGGCCCAGCCGCTCCAGCAGGGTCGTCCCCGAGAACCGGCCGATCGTCATGGTCAGGGCGAAACACGAGTAACCCGCCGCCGCGACACCGGGATGGGCGGCCAGGGTCTCCTCCAGATGCAGCGCGCCCCAGTCGGCGAGCGCGCCCTCGCCGTACGCCGTGCACAGCGCGATCACACCGAACACCAAGACCAGCCGCCGGGTACGGGGCTCCATCCGGTGCGCCGCCTTCCGCGCGGGCGCGTCGGCCGGGGTGGCGGGGCCCGCCGGTACGGGATCGGGGATGCCGTGGCGCAGCAGGGGGCGGGCGGCGACGGCGGTCACCACGAGTCCGATGACGGCGAGTCCGAGCAGGTGCCGGGTGGGCGACAGCTGCCCCGCGACCAGTCCGCCGAGTCCGGCGCCGAGCATCCCGCCCAGGCTGTACGCGGCGTGGAAGGCGGGCATGACGGGACGCCGGATCGCGTTGACCACGTTCACCGCCGCGCTGTTGAGGGCCACGCTCATCGAGCCGTAGGCGGCGCCGAACAGCAGCAGCACCAGGCCCAGGGACAGGGCCGACCGGGTCAGCGGGGGCAGGATCACGCTCAGGGACATCAGCGCGGCGCAGGCGATGGAGACCCGGAGGCTGCCGAAGCGGCGGCACAGCCGGCCGGTGAGCATCATGGTGATCACCGCCCCGGCCGACACACCCAGCAGGGCGAGGCCCAGGGTGCTGGCCGTGGTGCCGGTCTGCTCCTTGATCGCGGGGATACGGACGATCCAGCCCGCGAAGATGAATCCGTCGAGGGCGAAAAAGACGGTGAGGGGGCCGCGAGGGTAGGCGGACGTGCTGGTCGTCCCGGGGGTCGCGAGTTTGTTTATTATCGGCACAAAGTGAGGGTAGGGGCCGTGCCGGGGTGCGGGCAAGGGGGTTCGCGGTGGTCTGCGCGGTGACGGGCGGGGTGCCCTTCGCCGTCCCTTGGGAGTGGATTGCGAGGTGCGGTGAGGGGGTCGACCCGGCCCGGATGTCTTCCCGTCGATGCCGGATGCCCGGTGCTCGGTGCCCGACGGTGTCCAGGCGACCCACTGCCCGGTGACGGCCCGCTGCCCGGTGGCGGCCCGGCATCCCGGCGCCCGATGACGTTCCGGTGCCCGGTGATGTCCCGTCGTACCCGGGGCCGTCCGGTCAGACGGTCATGACCCTGATGCCCGCGTCCTCGAAGCGTGCCAGTGCCGCCGGGTCGGCGGCCGTGTCCGTGACCAGGGTGTGGACGCCCTCGGCGGGGCGGATGCGGGCGAAGGCGCGGCGGCCCAGCTTGCTGGAGTCCGCGGCCACGACGATCCGCTCGGCGCGCTCGCACAGCAGCCGGTTCGTGGCGGCCTCGGCCTCGTCATGGGCGGCGGCGCCGTGGACGGCGTCGAACGCGACGACACCGAGGACGGCCACGTCGAGGGTGATCTGCGCGAGGACCGTGTCGGCCAGCGGGCCGGTCAGCTCGTACGACTGGGGGCGGGCGACACCGCCGGTCAGCACGATCTTGAACTGGGGGCGGATCGCCAGCTCGTTGGCGATGTTGAGCGCGTTGGTGACCACCGTCAGGGCGGGGGTGCCGGACGCCAGGTCGGTGCGTACGGCGAGGGCCCGCGCCACCTCGGTCGTCGTCGTCCCGCCCGTCAGCCCGACGGCCTCGCCCGGTGCGACGAGAGCGGCCACGGCGGCGGCGATCCGCTGCTTCTCCGAGGCGTGCCGCGCGGACTTGTAGCGCAGCGGGAGTTCGTACGAGACGCCGTGCACCACCGCGCCGCCCCGGGTGCGCACCAGCATCTGCTGTTCGGCCAGTTGGTCGAAATCGCGACGGATCGTCGCCGATGAAACCCCGAGGGTGGAAGCGGCCTCTTCCACATCGAGGCGTCCGCGTTCCACCAGCAGTTCCAGCAGCGACTTCCACCGGGCGTCGCGGGACATCGGCGTGCTCCCTTCCAGATCTTCCGTGACCCTAGCGCAGCTTCCTGAGACCCGAGAATGCTTGAAGATGCTCGAAAGTCCACTGTATCTTGCAGAAAAACGCATCACCTGACGCGTGTGACAGTGGGGAGAGGGAAACCGGCATGAGTCATGTCGAGAACGAACTGAACAGCCAGCCCGAGTGCTGGACCCGCGCCGCCGCGCTGGCCGCCGACCATCGCGCGGCCCTGCCCGCGCCCGGCGAACGCGTGGCCGTCGTGGGCTGCGGCACCTCGCTGTTCATGGCGCAGTCCGCCGCGGCCCTGCGCGAGGACGCGGGCCAGGGCGAGACCGACGCCTTCGCCGCCTCCGAGTTCCCCGGCCACCGCGCCTACGACCGGGTGGTCGCCCTCACCCGCTCCGGCACCACCACCGAGGTACTGGAGCTGCTGGCGTCCCTGCGCGGCCGGGTCCGGACCACCGCGGTCACCGCCGACCCCGCCACCCCGGTGATGGACCTCGCGGACGATGTCGTGGTCCTCGACTTCGCCGACGAGAAGTCCGTCGTGCAGACCCGCTTCGCCACCACCGCCCTCACCCTGCTGCGCGCCCATGTGGGACGCCACACCGAGGACGCGGTCACCGACGCCCGCACCGCGCTCGCCGACCCGCTGCCCGAAGGGCTCGTCGACCGCACCCAGTTCACGTTCCTCGGCCGCGGCTGGACCGTCGGCCTCGCGAACGAGGCCGGACTCAAGATGCGTGAGGCGGCCCTCGCCTGGACCGAGGCGTACCCGGCGATGGAGTACCGCCACGGCCCCATCAGCATCAGCACCACCTCCACCGTCACCTGGATGTTCGGCGAGGCGCCCGACGGGCTCGCCGAACAGGTCCGCGCGACCGGCGGACGCTGGATCGCCGGGGGCCTCGACCCGCTCGCCGAACTCGTCCGTGCCCAGCGCCTCGCCGTCGCCGTCGCCGCCGCCCGCGGCCTCGACCCCGACAGCCCCCGCCACCTCACCCGCTCGGTGATCCTCGACTCGCCCTGACCACCCGCGCTCCCCGCTCCGGGCGCCGCACCCCTCCCGCGGCGCCCGGAGCGGGGTACCCCCGGCCGCCCGTCCGGGGACAGGAACCACAGAGGAAGGAGGGGCCCGTGCCCCTCGCAGCAACCGGAGACCTCGTCGCGCAGGCCGCGGCCGCCCGCGGTGCCGTCGCCGCGTTCAACATCATCACGCTGGAGCACGTCGAGGCGGTCATCACCGGCGCCGAGGCCGTGGGCGCCCCCGTCGTCCTCCAGATCAGCGAGAACGCCGTCAAGTTCCGATACGGACGGCTGCTCCCGCTCGCCCGCGCCGCCGTCGCCGCAGCCGAACGCGCCGAGATCCCCGTCGCCCTCCATCTGGACCATGTCCAGAGCGACGACCTGCTGCGGCAGGCCCCCGACGCCGGATTCAGCTCGGTGATGTACGACGCGGCCCGGCTGCCGTACGCCGAGAACCTCGCCACCACCCGCGCCGCCGCCGAGTGGGGCCACCAGCAGGGCCTGTGGATCGAGGCCGAACTCGGCGAGGTCGGCGGCAAGAACGGACAGCCGCCGCTCGACGCCCACGCGCCCGGCGCCCGTACCGACCCGGACCAGGCACGGGAGTTCGTCGCCGCCACCGGGGTCGACGCGCTCGCCGTCGCCGTCGGCAGCTCGCACGCCATGACCACCCGCACCGCCGCCCTCGACCACACCCTGCTCACGGACCTGTCGGCCGCACTCACCGTCCCGCTCGTGCTGCACGGCTCGTCCGGCGTGCCCGACGGCGAACTGCGCCGGGCCGTCGCCGGAGGGATCGCCAAGGTCAACGTCGGCACGGCGCTCAACGCCGCGATGACTCGTGCCATCCGGGGGTTCCTCGCGGCGAACCCCGAGGCCGTCGACTCCCGCAAGTACCTCAGCGTCGGACGCGAGGCCATGGCGGCCACCGTCCAGGACCTGATCACCGTGCTGCGCTCCGCGTCCCCGGCCGCCGCCTGACCCGGACGCCGCGGCCCCCCGGAGCCGGTGCACCGCACCGGCTCCTTCCGGCCGGGATCGTGGCGGATCTGACACGCTCTGTATCCCCGCAGTCGCTCCAGGCATATGCTGAGTGGCCCCAAGCGAGGGGAATGCGGCATGCCGTCGGACGCCAAGATCCTCATCGTCGCCGACCATGAGGACACGCTCTACGCGCTGGAGAGCGCGCTGTCCCCGCTCACGCACGAGGTCGTCTGCGCCACGAGCGGTGACGCGGCACTGAAGGAAGTCCTGCGCGGGAACATCGGTCTGCTGCTGCTCGACGTACGGGTCCCGGACGTCGGCGGCCTGGAGGTCGTGCGCTATATGCGGCGGGTCGAACAGACCCAGTACATACCCATCGTCCTGCTCACCGGCTTCGGACCGGACGCGGCCCTCTCCTCGGCCGCGCTCCGGCTCGGGGTCGCGGACCTGATCCCCAAGCCCGTCGATCCCTGGGCCCTGCGCACCAAGGTGAGTTATCTGTTCCGCACCCATCAGCGGCTGCGGGCGATGGAATACGAACTGCGCGAGCTGCGGACCAGACCCCCGTCCCGGACCCTGTCCGGCCGGGGACGGGCCGTCGGCCGCACCCGCGGGGTCGACCCGCGGAGCCCGGTCCCGCTGGAGCTGCCGCTCCAGCCCGACTCGGCACCGCAGGGCGGCTGACCCCGCCCCCCGACCACCTCTCCCCGTACCCGCGCCCCGGCCCCCGCGCCGCGACCGGGTACGGGGACCGTCCGCACCACAGCCACCACTGGCACCACAGCCGCCACAGCCGCCGCGTCGTCGGGTACCGGACAGCGGTGCCGCCGCCATGGGCCGACGCCCCGTCCCGGGGCCCGGCCGGACCGCGCGGTGCGCCGATCATGGGAGACTCGCCCTCATGAACGGCAAGGCGGCACCGAGGACGGTGGGGGACGGGTCCACGCGTACCCGGCTGGAACGCGGACGCGGCGCGCTGGGGCCCGCGTTGGCACTGGTGCACACGGGACGGGCACCCACCCGGGCCGTCCTCACCGCGGAACTGGGCGTCACCCGGGCCACCGCCGGGGCGGTCGCCGCCGAGCTGGAGGCCCTCGGACTCATCCGGGTCGACTCCCACCCCAGCGCCGCCACCGGTTCCCAGGGCCGCCCCTCGCACCGGCTGCACCTCGCCGAGGACGGCCCCGTCGTGCTCGCCGGACAGATCCACGCCGACGGACTGCGGGTCGCACTCGTCGGCCTCGGCGGCCGGATCGTCGCCACCGCGTCCCGGCGCGCGGCCGTCGACGCCGACCCGGCCGGTGCCCTCGGGACCGTCGTCGCCGCCGGCGCGGAACTCCTGGCCGCCACCCCGCGCCGCTGTGTGGGCGCGGGACTCGCCGTCCCGTCCGCCATGACCGAACCCGAGGGCGCCGCCCTCAACCCGCTGCATCTGGCCTGGCCACCGGGCTCCCCGGTCCGCGAGGTGTTCGCCGACCAGGTGCGCGCCGCCGGGATCACGGGCCCCGCGCGCGCGGGCAACGACGTCAACCTCACCGCCCTCGCCGAGCACCGGCACGGCGCGGGCCGGGGCGCCCGCGACCTGCTGTGCGTGGCCACCGGACACACGGGTGTCGGCGGCGCGCTCGTGCTGGACGGGAAGCTGCACACCGGGAGTTCCGGGCTCGCCCTGGAGGTCGGTCATCTCCCGGTCCGCCCGGAAGGCGGGCACCGGTGCTATTGCGGCGGCCGGGGCTGCCTGGACGTCGAGACCGACCCCCACGCCTTCCTCACCGCGGCGGGCCGCGACCCGGGCCCCGGGACGTCCGTCCTCCAGCAGGCCCGGGACCTCATCCGCGACGCGTACGACGAGCCCGCGATCCGGATCGCCACCGAACTGCTCATCGACCGGCTCGGGCTGGGGCTCGCCCAGCTGGTCAACATCCTCAACCCGGACCGGATCATCCTCGGCGGGCTCCACAAGGCGCTCCTCGAAGCGGACCCCGAACGGCTGCGGGCCGTGGTCGCGGACCGTAGTCTGTGGGGCCGCAGCGGGGGTGTGCCGATCCTGCCGTGCGTCCTGGACCACAACAGCCTTGTCGGCGCGGCCGAGCTGGCGTGGCAGCCGGTCCTGGACGACCCGCTGCGCATCGCCCCCTGACCGTCCGCCTTCCCGCACGCCCCGAGGTCCGCCCGTCCGTGGATGCGCGGTTCCCCGCGCCCCTGGGTACGCGGTCTGACCGCACCTGTTCTCTGCGGGTCGCTCGTGGGTGCGCAGTTCCTCGCGCCCCTGGGTACTCGCAGCTGGGCCCACTTGTTCCTGTGCGGGTTCGACGGGGGTGCGCAGTTCCCCGCGCCCCTTTGGGGCGTCGACTCCTGCCGGTTCCCCGGGTGCGGGTGCTCCCGGCCGCAGCCGACGAGATACCCCAGGCGGCACCCTCCAGGGGCGCGGGGAACGGCGCACCCCACGAGCGACCCGCACGCGAACAAGTCCGGTCCGCACCGCGTACCCAGGGGCGCGAGGAACCGCGCACCCACGAACGACCCGTACAGAAACAGGTGCGGTCCGCACCGCGTACCCAGGTGCGCGGGGAACCGCGCACCCCACGAGCCACCCGCACGGGACAAGCGTTCGTGGGAACCCGGGGCGCGAGGTACCGGCGACCCGGCCCGCGGCACCGCGTCACGCCGTGAGACTCCACAACGCCGCGACCAGCGGCCTGCGCAGATCGGGCCGCCGCACGCACAGCCCGATCGTCAGCGGATCGGGCCCCCGCTCCACCGCCACGACCGCCAACCGCTCCCGCACCGCGCTGTGATCGAGCACCAACCGCGGCACCACCCCCGTACCGCAGCCCAGCGCGACCAGGGTCAGCAACGCCTCATGGCCGTCCGGTTCGGCGCCGATCACCGGGGCACGCCCGTGCGCACGCAGCCAGCGCTGCGCGGCCTCCCGCACCAGCCCCCGGCGCGGCAGCACGAACGGACCCCGCACCCCCGGGTCCGGCCGCTCCCGCGCGGTCACGAACACCAGGTCGGTGACCGCCACGGTCCGGGTGACCAGCGCGTCCGGGACCCGGTGCGGCACACCGGCCACCGCGACCTCGACCTCCCCCTCGTCCAGCCGGGCCAGCGCGGTCGCCGCGTCCCCGGTCCGCAGATCGAGACGGACGCGCGGATGCGCCGCCAGGAAGGGGGCGAGGAGCGAGGGCAGCAGCGTCTGGCAGGCCGTCACCGTCGCGAACACCCCGAGCGTGCCGCTCAGCTCCACCGGGTCCTGATACCCCGCCCGGTACGTGTGCCACAGCTCCAGCGCCCGCGTCGCGTACTCCCGGAAGCGATGGCCCTCCGTCGTCAAAGACACCCCGCGCGGACCCCGGTCGAACAGCCGGTGCCCCACCCGGGACTCCAGCCGCTGGACGGTCCGGGTCAGGGTCGCCGCACTGACATGGCACTCCAGACTCGTCCGCCCGAAGTTCAGCGTCCCCGCCAGATGCAGGAAGACCCGCAGCTCCTCGTACTGATCCGACACGTCCCACCTGCGTCTTTCATCTCACGCAACGCCCCGCTGCGGAAGTTGCGCTTGCCGCAACGGTGCGCCGGAGCCTACAACCACCCCATGACATCGAGGAACCAGAACCTTCCGGAACCGGCCGTCGGCAACACCTTCTCCTCCGCCGTCTTCCCGCTGGAGACCATGGACGTGCCAGGCGGCACCGAGACCGTCCTGCGCGGCGGACGCCATCTCTTCCCGCTGCTGCCGACGGCCTTCGCCGGGGTCCGCAGCATCGGCGTGATCGGCTGGGGGCCGCAGGGCCGCGCGCAGGCCCGCAATCTGCGGGACTCCCTCGCGGGCACCGGCATCCGCGTCACCGTCGGTCTGCGCCCCGGCTCGGCGTCCGCCGCCGACGCCCGCGCCCACGGCTTCACCGAGGCCGACGGCACCCTCGGCGACTGGCTCGACGTGACCGCGGCGAGCGACCTCGTCATCCTGCTCATCGCGGACGCCGCGCTCGCCGCCCACCACGAGCGGGTCTTCGCCGCGCTGAAGCCCGGCGCCACCATCGGACTCTCGCACGGCTTCCTGCTCGGACATCTGCGCTCCCTCGGCGGTGGCTTCCCCGGGCACGCCGTCATCGCGGTGTGCCCCAAGGGCATGGGCGACTCGGTGCGCCGCCTCTACGAACAGGGCGCCGAGGTCAACGGCGCCGGGATCAACAGCAGCTTCGCCGTCCACGCCGACCCCGACGGGCACGCCGTCGACCGCGCGCTGGCCTGGTCCGTCGCGCTCGGCTCCCCGTACACCTTCCGCACCACCCTCGGCAGCGAGTACCTGTCCGACATCGTCGGCGAGCGCGCGATCCTCCTCGGCGCGGTCCACGGTCTGGTCGAGACCCTGTACCAGCACCACCGGATCGCGGGCGCCGACCCGGTGACCGCGTACGAGCGTTCCTGCGAGAGCATCACCGGACCGCTGGCCCGCATCATCTCCCGTGACGGTCTGCGGGCCGTCCGCGACGGACTCGACCCCGCCGGACGGGACGCCTTCGACCGCGCGTACACCGCCGCCTACCGCCCGGCGCGCGATCTCGTCGCGGAGATCTACGACGAGGTCGCCGACGGCACCGAACTGCGCAGTGTGATCCTCGCGGAGGCCCGGCTCACCGCCCGTCCCATGACCCGGATCGGCGGTTCCCCGATGTGGGCGGCCGGAGCCGAGGTGCGGGCCCGCCGGGCCGGCCGGGGCACGGCCGTGGACCCCGTCACCGCCGGGATGTTCGTCGCGACGATGACCGCGCAGATCGACGAGTTCGCCGAACGCGGCCACCCCTGGTCGGAGATCGTCAACGAGTCCGTCATCGAGGCCGTGGACTCCCTGCTGCCGTACATGCACGCCCGCGACATCGCCCATATGGTCGACAACTGCTCCCGGACCGCGCGGCTCGGCGCCCGCCGCTGGGGCCCCCGCTTCCAGGCGGCGTACCAGCAGATCGCGCTCCCGGCGGCGGACGCTCCCGCGGACCCCGCGCTCGTCGCCGCCTTCACCGCGCACCCGGTGCACGAGGCGCTGAGCGCGGCGGCGAAGCTGCGGCCGTCGGTCGACATCGCGGTGGGCTGACCGCCACGGGTGACCGCGCGGGGCCCGGCCCGTCAGCCGACGACCGCGGGGCCCACCGGGACCTGGCCGGGCCGGGGCCCGTCCGCCGCCGGACCGACGGGCACGAGCCCGGGGACGGCGGCGACGGCCACCAGGACGTCCAGCCCGGTCGTCGTCGATCCGTAGACGGCGTGTCCGGTCACGGCCACCACGGGCGACGGGGCAGCGGCCGGAAGGGTGAACCACACCACCTTGCCGGAGTCCCCGAACGGCCGGGCCCCCCAGCTCTCGCTGACGGCGGCCACCATCGCGAGGCCCCGGCCACAGGTGGCGAGGGCGTCGGCGACATTGAGGTCGGGCAACCGGGGATCACGGTCGCGCACCGACACCGTCAGCCGGCCGAGCAGCAGCTCGATGTCGACGGTGCAGGTCTTGTCGGGCTGGGCGTGCCGGTGGACGTTCGTCAGCAGTTCGGTCACCCCGAGCGCCGCGTGGTCTATGAGGCCGTCCACATGCCAGTAGCGCAGTTGCGCGGAGATGATTCTGCGGATCTGTCCGATCCGCGACGGCAGGGCTTGCAGCTCCACCGTGCAGTGCCTGCTTGGCTCGCTGGTCACGGCTACGACTCCCCGAATTGAGGTCCGGAAGAGGACGCGGTTACCGAAGTCAGCAGGTCGGCCCCACCGAGCCGCCGCCTGCTGCGTGTCCGGCGAGCTGGTTCGCAGCGTGATCGCCGGTAAACCCAGAGTAAAGTGAGACCAGAGTGACTCACGGGTCACCACCCCGCAACTCGCGCCCCGCATCCGGTGCCCCGTCCGTCCGCAGCGCTCCCCCCTCGGGGCCCGTTCGGAGCCGTCCGCTCGGACCCGGACGCTTCCGTCCCCTGCGGCCGTTCCTCGCAGCCGCCCGGCTCAGCCGTTCCGTTCGCCCCGGCCTGGGCGCTCGCCCGCGCGGCGTACCGCCTCCACGAAGCGACGGGCCGCCGAGAGACCCGGGGCGCCCGGCGGGGTCTCGCCGGGGTCAAGGGTGAGGTTGTAACGCGTGCCGTTGACGTCCGCGTGCGCGCGGCCGTCCGGCGCGAACCATGATGTGCCCGCGCGGACCGAGCCCACCGGCGCGCTGTCGATCTCGCTGCCGTAGCTGGTGAGCAACTCCAGCCTGCCGTCCGCGATACGGATCTGACCGGCCCGGGTCAGCGAACGCAGCCGTCTGCCGATCCGCACCCCGCTGGCCGCGAACTCCGGTTCCCCCATCGTCCGCCCCTCCTTCGTCGCCTCGAACCCACGCCCGGCCGCCGCCGGGACGGGCCCTTCGGCCCCCGTACGGTCAGGGTGGCAGTGTGCCCCGGTGCGGCGGCGGGCGCCAGAGCGCCGTCCGCCCGGTCCCCCCGTTCCCCTTTGAGCTGCCCAAAGCAGTGTTTATGCAGGTGAGGTGAGGTGCGGTGGCGCCTATGATCGAAGGCATACGGCCCGATCGACCGGTGCGTCCGGATGGTGCCCCGGCACCGCGGTGACGCCGAGGAGACGCGATGAGCACCCCCCGAGCGGCACATCAGCCCGACCCGTCAGGCGCCCGTGGTCCGGTCGGCGGCGGTGAACCGATGCCCACCCTCGACACCGACCGCACCGATCCCGGCTACCGCGACTGGCTCAAGGAAGCCGTACGGAAGGTGCAGGCCGACGCCAACCGGTCCGCCGACACCCATCTGCTCCGTTTCCCGCTCCCCGAGGCATGGGGCATCGACCTCTACCTCAAGGACGAGTCGACGCACCCCACCGGCAGCCTCAAGCACCGGCTCGCCCGCTCGTTGTTCCTCTACGGCCTGTGCAACGGCTGGATTCGTCCGGACCGCCCGGTCATCGAGGCGTCCAGCGGCTCGACGGCCGTCTCGGAGGCGTACTTCGCCAAGCTGATCGGCGTCCCGTTCATCGCGGTGATGCCCCGTACGACGAGCGCCGAGAAGGGCCGACTGATCGAGTTCCACGGCGGCCGGTGCCACTTCGTGGACGACCCCCGCACGATGTACGAGGAGTCCGCGGCCCTCGCCGCCGCGACGGGCGGCCACTACATGGACCAGTTCACCTACGCCGAGCGGGCCACCGACTGGCGCGGCAACAACAACATCGCTGAGTCCATCTACCGTCAGCTGGAGCTGGAGCGCTATCCGGAACCGGCGTGGATCGTCGCCACGGCCGGTACCGGCGGCACCTCGGCGACCCTCGCCCGGTACGTCCACTACATGCAGTACGACACCCTGATCTGTGTCGCCGACCCCGAGAACTCCTGTTTCTACGAAGGCTGGACGACCGGTGACCCCGATGTCACCACCGACCGGAGTTCCCGTATCGAGGGCATCGGCCGCCCCCGGATGGAACCCAGCTTCGTACCGGGCGCCGTCGACCGGATGATGAAGGTGCCCGACGCGGCGTCGGTCGCCACGGTCCGCGCCCTGGAGGACGCCATAGGCCGCCGGGCGGGTGGCTCCACCGGGACCGGGCTGTGGAGCGCGCTGAAGATCGTCTCCGAGATGGTCGCGGCGGGCCGTACCGGCAGTGTCGTGACCCTGCTGTGCGACCCCGGCGACCGCTACCTCGACAAGTACTACTCCGACGACTGGCTGGCCGCCCAGAACCTCGACATCACCCCGTACCGGACGGCACTCGACACGTTGTTCCGCACGGGGGAGTGGGTGGGCCAGGACTCCGTCCCGCCTGCCTGAGCCCCCCTCGGGCTGCCTGAGTCCCCGGGCTGCCTGAGGCCCTCCGGATGCCGACCCCGGATATCGCTCCGTGGGCGTCGTCCCCCGGTCGCCGTCACCGGTCGCCGTCGCCGGGTGCCGGTCACGCCCCCGCGCCCGGTCAGCTCTCCGTCGGCTCCAGCCGCTCCGCCAGCGACTCCATCGCTTCACGGAACGAGCTGCCGAGCCCCGAACGGGCCCGCCGTAACGCGAACCGGAACACCGCCGTGCCGTCCGCCGCGAAGGTCCACTGCACCCGGGTACCGTCCGGGGTCGGCGTCAGCAGCCACTCCTCCAACAGCCCCCGCGCGCCAGGGACGTTGGTGCGGTCGACCCGGTAGGCGTACTGCGCGGGCGCGTCCACCGCGATCACCGTCTCCTCGAACCGGCCCCCGCCCCGCAGCCGCACCACCCGCCGCTTGCCGCCGTCCGCCGACCGGGCCTCGGTCACGGCCCCGAACCACAGCGGCCAGTCCTCCACCTGTCTCGCGAGAGCCTGGAACACCGCGTCCGGAGCGGCCGGGATCTCCCGGGCGAACACCAGCCGCACCGGGGCGGTACTGGCGAAGTCGAGCCCCACCGGGCTCAGACTGTGTGTCATACGAGGCCCCCCTCACAGAGTCCGGCGCCGGAACACGGCGCCCGCTTCAGCGATGAGCAGGGTCACCCTAATGGGCCGCCTCGCGGATGTCTGCACCGCCCTCGGCGTCCTCGCCCGCCACTATCAGCCGCCGCAGCCGCTCGGTCACCTCAGCCCGCGCGTCGGCGGGCAGCCCGGTGTCCGTGACGAGAGTGTCCACCTGGTCCAGTGAGGCGAAGGAACTCAGGCCCACCGTGCCCCACTTGGTGTGGTCCGCGACCACGACCACCCGCCGTGCGGAACGCACCAGCCGGCGGTTCGTCTCCGCCTCCGCGAGGTTCGGGGTCGAGAGCCCCGCCTCGGCCGATATCCCGTGCACCCCGAGGAACAGCACATCGAAGTGGAGCGCCGCGATCGCCTGGTCGGCCACCGGGCCCACCAGGGAGTCCGACGGCGTACGCACCCCGCCGGTGAGCACCACCGTGGACGAACCGGTACGACCAGCGCCGCGCTGCGCCACATGGAACACGTCCGCCACCCGCACGGAGTTGGTCACCACCGTCAGCTCCGGGACGGCGAGGAGGCGCTGGGCGAGCGCGTACGTGGTGGTGCCGCCCGACATCGCGATCGCCGTGCCTGGTACGACCAGCGCCGCCGCGGCCCGCGCGATGTCCTCCTTGGCGGTCAGCTCCAGCGCGGACTTCGCCTCGAACCCCGGCTCGTGCGTACTCGCCTCGACCACCGGGACCGCGCCGCCGTGCACCTTCTCCAGCACGCCCTGCCGGGCGAGGGCGTCCAGATCGCGGCGCACCGTCATGTCCGACACCCCGAGCTTGCGCGTGAGTTCGTTGACCCGGACACCACCGCGGCGGCGCACCTCGTCCACGATCAGGGCGCGGCGCTGCTCCGCGAGGAGGTTCTGGTTCTCACTCACGTCCGTCACGCCCCTGCCCGTCGGACGCGGCCGACCACGTCGCCCGGCTCCCCGCGCCGTGCTCCCCTCGCGCCACGCGTCGTCTCCTCTCCCGGGGGGACCCGAGATCCCCGAGGACCCCCCATCCTCGCACGAGGCACTGACACGCCCGACGGCACGGGGGCGCGCCGGACACCCACAAGCTCACCTCATTCGGGGAGATTCCGTCATGACCGGTGCACCCGCTCCCGGTACGCGCGATTCTGGCTGCCTCACACGATTTACCCGCCTCGGGGGAAGCGTCATGCAGCCTGCGGAACGCGCGTCCTCACCACCCACGGCACCACTCGCGGCACCTCGTCCGGCGCCGGGCGCGGCCCTGGAACTCCTGGTCCACGGGGTCGGCGGGGCCACGGCCACGGGCATGCTCGACGACCCGCACACGGTCCGGGTCACCGGCGACGGCATCGCGGCCGTCCACCGCCGCTTCGTCGACCTCGACGCCGAACTGCGCTCGTGCGCGCCGGACGGCCGGCCGGTCCCGGAGGCGTACGTCTGGTCCAATCTGACCTCCGGCAGCGGCAGCCGCGCCCTGTGGCTCCTGCTGCTGCCGTTCATGGTCGTCAACCTCGCCCACTGGATGCGGCCGCCGTCCCACGGGCGCGACCGGACGGCCAGCGGGTACGGGCTGCTGGTGCGACTCGTCGCGCTGAGCCTCACGGTGCTGCTCGTCGCCGCCGTCTGCCAGGTCGCGCTCGACCTGGTCGCCTGGCAGTGCGCGGGCACACGCGCGTGTGCCACGCGGTACTCCTGGCTCCGCTTCCTGTCGCCCGACCTCGACCCGGGCGGCTGGTGGTCCGGGCCCGGCCGCCGGCTCGCGCTCGCCGCGCTGGTCCCGGCCGCCGTCACCGGCCTGCTCTGGTACCTGTCGCACCGCACCTGGAGCGTCTACGAGTCCGCGGAACCCCCACCCCCGGGCCCACCCCTCACCGACCCGCCGGACGACGGCACCTCACCGCCCGACGGCACCCGGCCGCACGACGGCACCCCGCACGCGACCGCTTCCGCCGACGGACCCGCCTCCGCCCCGCGTGCCGCGTCTGCCGCCCGCGTTCCCGGCCCGGCGCACGGCGCGAACCGATCCACCGACCGCCGCCCGGACCACGGCACCGACCCCGCCGACCACCCCACCGAACCCACGGACCGCGCGGACCCCACCGAGCGCCCCACCGCCCGCGCCGAACACCACCCGGATCACCCCACCGACCACGCGCACCCCGCCCCCGGGGCACCCGACGCCGGCACCACCCCCCTGGCCCGGCCCGGGTTCTGGTACGGGCGGCGGCTGGTGGCCCGGCTCCGGGCCGCGCACACGGCCGCCGCGTTCCTCACCGTCGCCGCCGCCGTCGCCACCCCCGTCGGCCGTTTCGACCTCCGCTCCGGAGGCCCGTCCTGGCTCGGCGCGGCCGGGCTCCTGCTGCTCGTCGTGATCGTGGCCGGGGCGGCCGTCGCCGTCGCCGTGATCTGCCGCCGGGGCCGCAGCGAACGCCACCTCGACCGGCACCCGGACGGTCCCCTCGTACGGTTCCTGCCGTCGGCGGCCCTCGCCGTGCTCGTCCTCGCCGCCGGATACGCCCTGTGGCCCCGGCCCGGCTGGCGGTCCGGTGGAAGGCTTCCCGGGGACACGGCCTTCGGCGCCCTGATGCTGCTCCAGGGCGTCCTCGTCCTCGCGCTCGCCGTGACCGCCCGTCTGCTGTACCGCGCGGGACCCGCGCCGCGCACCGCGCTGCGAGGCTTCGGCGGCCCCGCCGTCGCGGTGCTGGCCTGCGCCCTCGGCGGGGTGATGACCGGTGGTGTCGCCCAGCGGGTCGCGGACTGGCTCGACGGCTCCGGCACCCCCGGCGGGGCGGGTCCCCTGCCCGGCCCGCCGGTCCTGCTCACCTGGCAGGCGTCGGTGATCCCCCCGCTGCTGCTGGTCATAGCCCTGGTCCTGGTACGGCTGTCCGTCGCCACGCTGCGCCGGGCCCGCGCCGAGGCCCCCCGGGTACCCGCGGACTACCCGGACGAGCACCCGGCCGACCCCGGCGACCCGTACGCCCCGCCCGCCGGGGACACCGCACGGGCCCGCCGGATCGCCCTGACCCGTGCGGGGGCCGCGCTCACCGACCGGGCCCCGGTGGCCGTCGGGGCGCTGGCCGTGACGACGCTGCTGTTCGGCGCGTTCGCCCTCGCCGGGGCCTGGGGGACCGGTGAGGTGCCCGGGGACGCGGCCCAGGGCACCCCCGATCTCGTGGCGGGCGCCGCCGACACGGCCCAGGCCGCCGGATCGTGGCTCATAGGAGCCGGGTTCCTGCTGCTCGTCGCCTGGGGCCGACGTGCCTACCGGGACCCACGGGCCCGCCGTACGATCGGCATCCTCTGGGACGTCGGCACCTTCTGGCCCCGCGCGGCGCACCCCTTCGCACCGCCCTGCTACGCGGAACGCGCCGTGCCCGACCTCACCTGGCGGGTCGACACCTGGACCCGCTCCACCCGGGGCCGGCTCGTGATCTCCGGACACTCCCAGGGCAGTGTCCTCGCCGCCGCGGCGGCCTGGCAGCTCGCCCCCGACGTCCGGGCCCGGGTCGCCCTGCTCACCTACGGCTCGCCCCTGGAGCGGTTGTACGGGCGCTGGTTCCCGTCCTGCTTCGGCCCGGCCGCGCTGGACGCGCTGCACCGCGAGGTGGACTGCTGGCGCAATCTGTACCGGGACACCGACCCCATCGGCGGTCCGGTCCGGCTGACCGGCTCCTGCGGACCCGCCGTCGACCGCCCCGCGCTGCGCGACCCGCTGGCCTTCGGCCGTACTCCCGAGCACCCGCTGCCCGCACCCGTCCTCGGGCACTCCGACTACCAGGCCGACCCGGCGTTCGAGGAGGAACGCGCACGGCTGCTGCGCCGCCTCCGGCCGGGCGCGCTGCCCTTGCCCCGGCCCGCCGAGCGGCCGTACGAGCCGCGGGAGGCGCCGGAGCCGCCCGTCGGAGCCGGATGACCGGACGGCCGGGACCATACGGTCCGTACGGTGCCGTCGGGGCGGGTCACGGCAGGTCGGGCAGATCCTCCGGGTAGAGCAGGGTCAGCTCGTCCGTGCTGGGCTCGGCGAGCTGGGCGACCCGGCCCGCGTGCCGCTCGACCATCGCCTCGAACGTCTGCCGCGCGGTGCGGCCGTTGCCGAAGGCGGGGCCCTTGGGCAGGACCGTGAAGTACTTCAGCAACGCCTCCGGCGCCGCCTCGCCGAGCCGGTACTCGTGCTCCTCGGCCTGCTGCTCCACGATTCTCAGCAGCTCGTCGGGCATGTAGTCGTTGAAGGTGATGGTCCGGGAGAAACGCGACGCCACACCCGGGTTGGTCGCCAGGAACCGCTCCATCTCGGCGGTGTACCCCGCGACGATGACGACCACGGCCTCCCGGTGGTCCTCCATCAGCTTCACCAGGGTGTCGATCGCCTCCCGGCCGAAGTCCCGGCCCGAGTCCTCCGGTGACAGCGCGTACGCCTCGTCGATGAACAGCACTCCGCCGCGCGCCCGGTCGAACGCCTCCTGGGTGCGGATCGCGGTCGACCCGATGTGCTCACCGACCAGGTCCACCCGGGACACCTCCACGAGATGCCCCTGTTCCAGCACCCCGAGGGAGGCGAGGATCTCGCCGTACAGCCGGGCCACGGTCGTCTTGCCGGTACCGGGGGAGCCCGTGAAGACCAGGTGCCGTCGTGCGGAGGCGGCCTTGAGGCCCGCCTGCTGCCGGCGCCGGCCGACCTCGATCATGTCGGTGAGCGCCCGTACCTCGCGCTTGACGCTCTCCAGGCCGACCAGGGTGTCGAGTTCACCGAGTACGGCGTCCGAGGACCGCGCGGGCTCGGCGTGCGGTTCCGCGACCGCCGGGACCGCGCGTGGCGCCGGGCCGGCCGACAGGAGCCCCACCGAACCGGAGACCGTGGCCGTCGCCGCGGCCCTGGGCAGCGGATCGGGCGTGCTGGTCCTGTGTATCCCGCCGCTCTCGTCGCTGGTGCAGTCCTCGGCGACGGGCCCGTCCTCGGAGAACTCGTACCCGCCGCGCGCGCAGCGCTCCGTACGGCACTTGCGCAGGGTCGTACGGCAGCCGTCTATGACATGGAAGCCGTAGCCGCCGCTGCCGGTGACCTTGCATCCGACGAGGGTGCCCCGGCCGCCCGCGGAGACATAGAAGCCCGCCTCGGCGGGGGAGGTGACGGTGCAGCGTTCGATGGTCGGGTCGGCGCCCTTGGTCACGATGACCCCGGTCTGCACGGTGTCCACCGTGCAGTTCGCGAGGGTGCCGCCGCTGCCGTGGTCGCGGAACCACGCGCCGGTCGCGGCCTCCCGGATGCGGCAGTCGTCGAGCTGGGCCGTCGCCCCGTCGCTCACCGACACCGCGGTGTTGCGCACCTGGGTGAGATCCGTGTCGACGACATCCGCGCGGGACCCGCGGTCCAGTACGAACAGCGCGTCGGGCACGTCCCGGACCCGGCACGAGTCGAGGACGACCGCGGCGCCGTCGCTGACCCACACCGCCGGGTAGTCGCCGGTGCTGTCGTGGATCTCGCACTGATGGGCGTCCACCCGGGTGCCCGGGTCCCACACCGACAGACCGTTGCGGCCGAACCGGCTCACCGTGGACCGGGTCAGGGTCAGCACCGAACGCGACCTCAGATCGACCGCGTTCTCCGGGATGTCGTGGATACGGCAGTCCGCGAGGGTCAGCACCGCGTCCGTGTCGAGGGTGATCCCGTCGGCGGTCGTGCGGTGCACGTCGCAATCCGTCAGATGGGCCGTGGCCCGCGCGGTGACCTGCACACCGGAGCCCTTGACCTCGTACACCTCGCAGCCGAAGCCCTCCAGCGTCGAGCCCTCACCGGTCACCGAGATGCCGGGACCCGACGCGTGGTGCACCCGGCAGCGCTCCAGCCGGGGGCGCCCGCCGTCGCGGACGGCTATCCCGGACTGTCCCGCCGCGACGACCTCGCACTCCTCGAAGACACCGCCCCCGCCGTCCAGGACCGCGATACCTATCCCGGCCGGGTTGTCCACGGTGCAGCGCCGTACCGTCGGCCGCGCGCCCCCGCGCACCTCTATGCCCACCGCGGACCGGGTCACGATCCGCAGATCGGACAGCTCGGGCGCGCTGTCCTCCACGAGCAGCGCCGGGGAGGCGGAGTCCTGGCCCTCCAGCAGCAGGTCCTGGACGGCGGCCGGGGCGCGCACGGTGAGCGGCACCCCGTCGACCGGCGCGATCCGCACCGAACCCGCCGACCCCTCGGGGCCGCGCAGCGTCACCGCGCGCTGGATCACCAGGTTCTCCCGGTAGGTCCCGGGCGCGACGGTGAGTACGTCGCCGTCCCCCGCGGCTTCCAGCGCCGCGGCGAGGGAGGGGTACTCACCCGTGCGGCGCCGCCACCGTGATGTACCGCTGTGCGTCACCTGGACCGTGCCCTGTGCCATGGCGCTGTTCTGTCCCCACCTCGTCGTACGCGGGTGTCGCGAGTGCTGCCGAAGACCTCGGCCGGTCCACCGTAGCGTGTACGGGGGAGCCGAGTTGACCGGAGCGGAAGGCCGGTCAGCGGCCCGTGCCCGTCCGGCCCCAGTCGGGACCGGCCCGCTCCCACGCCTGGTCGAGACGCCGGTACCGGCGGCGCACCAACTCACCGACGGCCAGCCGCCGCACGACGTCGACCAGCGCGGCCAGCACCGCCACGGTCCACCCGCCCGCGAGGACCGCGTGCACGGTGACCGCGTCCGGGGCCATCGGCGGGGCGGTGATCCGGCCCCGTGGATCGGTCCATACCGGGAACCGGCTCCCCGCGCGCGGGGCATCGAGGCCGGAGGCGACCGGGCCGGTCCGGGGCGTGCCGTCCGGACCCGTCCAGCGGGCCGTGACCCTGCCGTCCTCGTCGTCCTCCGGGAGCGCCGCGCGGCCGGGCGTCACCCGGAGCACGGTCGCCGTCGTCCGGTACCGCTCCCGGTGCTGCTCGCGCACCGACTGTGTCAGGCTCCGCTCGGCCGCCGCTCCGGCGAGGACACCCGCCACCGGTGCCGCGCACAGTGTCAGCAGCAGGGCCCCGAGCGCCAGCCACGCCTCGACGGCGTCCGTACGGCGGCGCAACGGGTTGTGCCGCCAGCGCCACACTCCGACCATCGCTCGCACCCCGCGCCCCTCCCTCTCCCTGTCCGTGATAGCCCGTCATGGCGCCGTCCGCGCCGGGGAATCACGAAGAGAGAGCGAAATCACCAGCCCCGGCGGGGCCGTACCGCGCGGGACGTCACCCCAGGACGGTGACGGGGTCGCCCACCCGCAGGGTGCCGGTGTTCTCCGGTACGAGGTTCTGCCCGAAGACGAGCTGATCGCCGAAGCGGCGGTGCCGGGCGAGGGTCCGCAAGGGTTCCCGGCCGCGTTCGGCGGTGCGCTGGTCGGTCGTCGTCACCACACAGCGCCCGCACTTCTTGGCGACGCGGAAGGTGACCTCACCGATCGCGATCCGCCGCCAGTCGTCCTCGGCCCACGCGTCCGTCCCGTCGACCACGGCGTTCGGCCGGAACCGGTCCATCGGCAGCGGGCCCTCCGAGGCGTGCGTGCCCCGCGCCACCAGGTCGTTCAGCGCGTCGAGCGAGGCGCGGGTGGTGAGCAGCAGCGGGAATCCGTCGGCGAAGGACACGGTCTCCCCCTCGCGGGCGTACCCCGGGTCGATCGAGCGGCGGACCGCCGGATCGTCCATGTGCACCAGCCGGACCGGGATCCCGAGGAACTCGCTGAACCACGTGTGCGCGGCGTCGTCGGCGGACACCGCCTCGACCTTGTCGCGCCAGATCTGCACCGGGGTCGTCGCGCCGGGTTCCGGCACGGGCACCGTGACGGGCGCGAGGCCGGGTGCGGACAGCCGGACGGCTCCACCGGACAGCGAGCGCGCGCGCACCAGCGCGAGCCGGGCCTGCTGGCGCTGGGTGACGACCTTCGCCCCCTCGTCGACGAGCATCCAGCGGCGGTCGCCCGCGAGTCCCCACGGTTCCACGACGGCCTCGTCGGGCGTCTCGCCCTGAACCGCCTTCACCGGGTGGACACGCAGGGACACAAGCACTGGTTTCGCCATGCACCCATCCTGCCAGCAGGGTCGGACGAACCCCCGCCCGCGCCCGTCAGTAACCGCGGTACTGGCGGTTGTACGGGTCCTCGTACGGGGTCGGACCCGGAGCGGGCCGCGGGGCCGCGGGCCGCATGGCCTCGTAACCGGTGCCCTGCGGCGGCCGGGGCTGCTGCTGCGGGCCGGGGTAGCCGCGCGGGCCGCCCGGCTGCTGCGGGATGTACTGGCCCGGGTGCTGCATCGGCGCGGGCTGCGCGGCCGGCGCGTATCCGTACTGCTGCGGGTACTGCTGCGGAGAAGGGGCCGCCGGCAGCGCGGGAAGCGCGGAGGGCAGCGCGGGCAGATGGTGACTGCCGGTGTCGTACGCGGCCGGGACCCGGATCGGGGCGATCTGAGGTGTGCCCCGCTCTGCGACGAGGGAGTCGTAGATAGGGGTGTCCCGGAAGGACGGCGCGGAGTAGAAACCGCCGCCATAGGTGGAACGGGGGGAGGTCATGCCACCTAAGTTAAGCCCACGATGTGCTGGTTGGGGAGACCGATAAGAGGGTTGTTTTCCGTGCTCGTCGTAGCCGCGGATACCCAATCCGAGCGAACCCGGGAAAATCGGTCGCATGAGGGCGTAGGAATCCTGTAAAGGCGGAGTTCCCGGCAGGTTACCGCCGGTTGACCAGTGGTCATCCCCGTCGGCCGGAAATCCGTCCGTTCACCCGCCGCGCGTCCGCGCGCCGTTCGGTGAACACGGCGCACCAAGAACTGCCGCACCGTGCGGAACCGCTCACGCGGCCCCGGCCGTGAACAGCGGCGATGGAAGCGAACATGTCATCAGCACCTCATCCGCACACCATCCGCACGGTGTCCGTCCGGCGTTCACCGAAAGCGCCGAGGACCACCGCCGCGGTATCCGCGTCCCGTCCGAAAACGGATCACGGACGACGACAGCGCACCCGCGGGTGATCACTCCCGGTCACTGCTCGCCCGGGGCCACCCCGGCGTCCCCGGCGGCCAGCCCCGGCTCCCCCGGCGGACGGCCGGGGGGCACCCGGTCCGGCCGGGTGTAGGTACGGCCCTTCCAGCCCGTGCCGAGCCCCCGGTGGTGCCGTACCGCCGACTCCACCGTCATCAACAGGTACAGCAGGGCCGTGAACGGCAGCAGCGGCGCCGTCCACGCGCTCTCCCGGTAGTAGCGCAGCATCGGCAGATACGTCAGCGTCATCACCAGCCACGCCAGCCCGCCCAGGACCACCGGTGCCGCACCCGGCACGGTGCCCGTGGCACCGAGCACGACCGCGGCCGGGGGCACCAGGTACACCAGCGCGAGCCCCAGCACCGTCGCCACGAGCACCGCCGGGCGGTACCGCAGCTGCGCGTAGGCGCTGCGCGACACCATCCGCCAGACATCCGCCAGCCGGGGGCAGGGCCGCACACTGTCCACCTGGTCCGCGAGCCCCAGCCAGATCCGCCCGCCCGCGGCCTTCACCGCACGCGCCAGCGACACATCGTCGATCAGCGCGCCCCGGATCACCTCCGGCACCCCCGCCCGCTCCGCCGTCTCCGACCGCAGCAGCACACAGCCACCCGCCGCCGCGGCCGACCGCCCGCCCGGACGGTCCACCCGGCGGAACGGGTAGAGCTGCGCGAAGAAGTACACGAACGCCGGGACGAGCAGCCGCTCCCAGCCGCTCACCATCCGCAGCCGCGCCATCAGCGAGACCAGGTCGTAGCCGCCGGACTCCGCCGCCGTCACCAGCCGCTGGACGCTCGAAGGCCCGTGCGCGATGTCCGCGTCGGTGAACAGCAGATACCGGGGCGCGCCCTCCCGGGCCTGCGCCATCCCGTGCCGCAGCGCCCACAGCTTGCCCGTCCAGCCCTCCGGCGGCTCACCCGGCGACGTCACCGTGAGCGGGGCGCCCCCGTACCGCCCGGCCAGCGCGCGGGCCAGCTCGCCCGTACCGTCCGAGCTGCCGTCGTCCACCAGGAAGACCTCCAGCCGCCCCGGATAGTCCTGGGTCAGCAGCGACGGCAGGGTCCGCGGCAGTATCGCCGCCTCGTCACGGGCCGGGACGACCACGGCGACCGACGGCCACACCCGTGGCGCCCGCCCCAGCGGCAGCCGGACATCGGTCCGCCAGAAGAAGCCCTGGCCCAGCAGCAGCCACAGCCAGGCGGCGAGAGAAACAGCGGTCACCCACACCCACACGCTCACCCGCCGCAGTCTGCCCCACGACCCCGGGCCGGGCGATGCCCATCGTCTATGGTGACCGGGTGAAGATCGCGCTCATGGACTCCGGTATCGGACTGCTCGCCGCCGCCGCCGCGGTGCGCCGGCTGCGCCCCGACGCCGACCTCGTCCTCTCCTCGGACCCCGACGGCATGCCCTGGGGTCCCCGTACCCCCGAGGGTGTCGCCGAGCGCGCGCTGATCGTCGCCGAGGCCGCCGCGGAGACCGGCGCGGACGCCCTGATCGTCGCCTGCAACACCGCGTCCGTGCACGCGCTGCCCGCCCTGCGCGCCCGGCTCGAACCGGCGCTCCCGGTCATCGGCACCGTCCCCGCGATCAAGCCCGCCGCCGCCGGTGGCGCGGCCTTCGCGATCTGGGCGACCCCCGCCACCACCGGCAGCCCCTACCAGCGCGGGCTGCTCACCGAGTTCGCCGCCGGGGCCGCCGCCACCGAGGTCCCGTGCCCCGGACTCGCGGACGCCATCGAGCAGGCCGACGAGGACGCGATCGACCGTGCCGTCGCCGCCGCGGCGGCCCGCACCCCGAACGGCGTAACCGCAGTCGTCCTCGGCTGCACTCACTACGAACTGGTCGCCGAACGCGTCCGCGCCGCCGTCCGCGCACCCCTCGCCCAGCTGCCCGCCGCGCCGTCCCAGCCGGTGCCCCCGCTGATCCTGCACGGCTCCGCCGGGGCCGTCGCGGCCCAGGCGCTGCGCCGGATCGGGGTGAGCCCCGACCCGCAGGCGCCCCCTGTCGGATCGGTCACAGTCCTGCACAGCGGACGCCCCGCCAGCCTGTCGACACGCGCCCTCGCGTATGTCGAGGGACGGCTGCTGGCCGCCGTGGGCCAGCCCCGATAGCCTCCGGGCGCGCCCCGCCGTCACCCTCCGTGCTCCCCTGCCCCCGGTGCTGTTCGTCGGTACGCTCGACAGCATGAGGGACCACGCGCACGGCGATCGGGGCCCCACCGAGGGCCCCGACGAGATCTGGACCGGACGAGCGAGCAACCGCGTGCAGTGGCTGCTCGCCCTGGCGGGCGCCGCCTGTATCGCGCTCGGCGTCGAACTTGCTGTCGTCTCCGAGTGGGACAGCGGCGTCCTCGCCCTGGTGATGTCGGTCGTCGGCTGCATCGCGGCCGGGCTGCTCGTCCTGTTCGGCACCGTGGCGTTCGTCCATGTGGCCGTGCGCGTCGACGCCGACTCCCTGGAGGTCCGCTGCGGCCATATGGGACTGCCCCGGCGCCGTATCCCGCTGGCGCAGATCGTGGGTGTCGACTTCGCCCCCGCGGTCACCCCCCGGCAGTGGGGCGGCTGGGGCTACCGCTGGCGGCCCGAGATCGGTACGGCCGTGATCGTGCGCCGCGGCGAGGCCGTCGTGCTCAGCCTCGGCGACGGCCGCAAGTTCACCGTGACCGTGGACGACGCCGAGGCGGCCGTCCGGATCATCCGCGCCCGGCTCGGCCCGCCCTCCACCCCGGTCGCCCCCACAGCGGTCCGACCCTGATCCACCGACCGGGGACGCCCCGCCAGGTAGGCCGCCGTCCGCCCCAGGGCGCGCCCCGCATCCGTACGCGGCGTCCCGGTCAGTCCGGTGGCGCGGCGGCGGACGGCAGGGGCTCCGGGGACAGCGGCCGGGCCGTCGCGACCCCCGCGAGGAGCCCCGCGCCCACCGTCACCACCATGAAGCTCAGTGCGTCCCCGACCGCCGCCAGGGCCGCCAGCGCGGTGAGCGACGCCCCCGCCGTCAGCACCACACCGGTCGGCCGCGGTGAGAGCGCCAGGGCGTGCAGCACCCAGCAGAACACCGCCCCGAGCAGCGCCACCCCCACCAGCCCCTGCTCCGCGGCCTGCTGGAACAGCGCCGAATGCGGCCGTCCGTCCGGGACGACCGACTCCGCGACAGTCGGACTCAGCCCGCCGAAGAGGTTCGGACCGACCCCGGCCCACGGGTGCTCCCGTGTCATCTCCAGCGCGTCACGCCACAGCAGCACCCGGTACGGGGTGAGCTGGCCCTCCAGCGAACTCATCAGCCCGTCCGGGAGGACATCGGCCGCGACCGCCCAGGCCGCCGCCCCGACCCCCGCGACGGCGAGCCCGTAGCAGCTCAGCGCCGGGGCCCGCCGGGCCGTCCGGGCGGCGGCCGGGGAGATCAGCAGCACCCCGGCGCACAGGGTCAGCCCCGCGAGCGAGTCGAGGAGCAGGGCGCTCAGCGTCACCAGCACGGCGAGCGTCCACAGCGCGCGGCGGGCCCCGCGGTGCCGTGCCGCCCACGCCGCGCAGCAGGCCGCGCCGGTGGCCAGCGCGAGCAGGGCCGCCGCCGCGCCCCCGTGGCCCAGCGGCGAGGAACCCTCGGGGGCGGCCCGCAGATGCGGGAGGAGGAAGGCGAGGACGGCACCGGCGAGCGCGCCGACGGCCGGGGCGCCCACCGGGAACACGGCCCCGAAGATCCGGCCCGCGGCATAGGCGGCGGCCATCGCGAGGACGGCGAGCAGCAGTCCCTCGGGCCGTCCGCCGGTCGCCGCCGCGGTCATCAGCGCCCAGCCGGAACAGGCCGCAAGCAGGATCATGCCGACCGCGTCGGACGTGGGGCCGTGCGCGTCGGCCGCCCGTACCGTGCTCGCGGCGGACCGCTCGGCCGTGCCGCTCCCGCGCGCTGTCCCCGCGCGCCCCGCAGACCCCATCCGTCGCCCCCCGACGTCATGACGGGCCCCGGCGGCGGACCCCCTCCGGCCGTTCGTCCAGGGCTGCGGCACACGGTAACCGCTGGTACCGGCTTTGGGCACTCCCCGTGCCGACCTCGTCCGGTTCGCCACGGGCCCCTTCCCGGGGGTGTATTGCCCCCGGAAGGTATCCGGGGCCCGACCCGTAGACTCGCGGGGTGACCGTCACCGCCACCCCGACAGACGAGCCGGAGCGGCTCGGCGCGACCGAGGCGGCCTCCACGCGCGCGTCCCGTGCCGTACACCGGCTCCTGCCCACCCTCGTCGCCGCGCTCTCCGGCGTACTGCTCTATGTGAGCTTCCCGCCGCGCACCCTGTGGTGGCTCGCGCTGCCCGCCTTCGCCGGGCTCGGCTGGGCGGTGCGCGGGCGGTCCTGGAAGGCCGGGCTCGGCCTCGGCTACGTCTTCGGGCTCGGGTTCCTGCTGCCGCTGCTGGTGTGGACCGGGGTCGAGGTGGGCCCCGGCCCGTGGGTGGCGCTGGTGGCCATCGAGGCCCTCTTCGTCGGTCTCGTCGGCGCCGGGGCCGCGCTGGTGTCCCGGCTGCCCGGCTGGCCGCTGTGGGCCGCCGCCCTGTGGATCGCCGGTGAGGCGGCACGCGCGCGCGTGCCGTTCGAGGGCTTCCCCTGGGGCAAGGTCGCCTTCGGCCAGGCCGACGGCGCGTTCCTGCCGCTCGCCGCCCTCGGCGGCACCCCGGTCCTCGGCTTCGCCGTCGCCCTGTGCGGCTTCGGGCTGTACGAGGCGGTACGGCTGGCCGCCGACGCCCGGGGCGGCCGGAGCGTACGCCGGGCCGCCGCCGTCGCCGCCGCGGTGGCCGTGGTCCTCCCGCTCGCCGCCGCCTTCGCCGCGCGTCCGCTCGTCGGCGCGGAGGCCGAGGACGGCACGGCGACCGTCGCCGTGATCCAGGGCAACGTCCCGCGGATGGGCCTGGACTTCAACGCCCAGCGACGGGCCGTCCTCGACCACCATGTCAAGGAGACCGTGCGGCTCGCGGACGAGGTGCGGGCGGGCCGCGCGAAGCAGCCCGACTTCGTGCTGTGGCCGGAGAACTCGTCCGACATCGACCCGTTCCGCAACGACGACGCGCGCGAGGCGATCGATCGGGCCGTCACCGCCATCGGGGCACCGGTCTCCGTCGGCGCGGTCGTCGAGTCGGACGACGGCCGGCTGCTGAACGAGCAGGTCCTGTGGGACCCGGACAAGGGACCCGTCGACACCTACGACAAGCGGCAGATCCAGCCGTTCGGCGAGTACATCCCGCTGCGCTCGGTCATCAGCGTCTTCAGCAGCGACGTCGACATGGTCCGCAAGGACTTCAGCCGGGGCTCGGAACCGGGCGTCTTCACGATGGCGGGCACCCGGGTCGGGATCGCCACCTGTTACGAGGCGGCCTTCGACTGGGCGGTGCGCGACACCGTCACGGGCGGCGCCCAACTGCTGTCGGTACCGAGCAACAACGCCACCTTCGGGCGCAGCGAGATGACCTACCAGCAGCTCGCGATGTCCCGTATCCGCGCGGTCGAGCACAGCCGTACGGTCGCCGTACCGGTCACCAGCGGCGTCAGCGCCGTGATCATGCCGGACGGCCGGGTCGTGGACCGCACCCGGATGTTCACCGCGGACTCGCTGGTGGCCGAGGTGCCGCTGCGCTCGTCGCGGACGCCCGCGACCCGGCTGGGCACGGCACCGGAGGCGGTGCTGGTCCTGATCGCGGCGGGGGGCCTCGGCTGGACGGCGGCGCGTGCCGCGCGGGCCCGCGCGGCACGTACGGGAGAGCGCTCCCCGGCTCGTGTCTGACGGTTCGCGGCCAGGTGCGGTGCCGGGCGTCGCGGGCCGCGCGGCGCGTCCGGGAGAGTGATCCCGGGGGCCTTGAGCAGGCCCTAGGGTCGGGACATGGCTACTCCTGACTTCATCCGTGAACTCCGTACCACCGCCGGGCACCAGCTGTTGTGGCTTCCCGGGGTCACCGCGATCGTCGTGGACGACGACGACCGCGTCCTGCTCGGACGCCGCAGCGACACCGGTGAGTGGGCGGTGATCGGCGGTATCCCGGAGCCGGGGGAGCAGCCCGCCGTGTGCGCGGTGCGTGAGGTGTACGAGGAGACCGCGGTGCACTGCGTCGCGGAACGCGTCCTCCTGGTGCAGGCGTTGTCGCCGGTGCGGTACGACAACGGCGATGTGTGCCAGTACATGGACATCACGTTCCGCTGCCGGGCCGTCGGCGGGGAGGCCCGGGTCAACGACGACGAGTCGCTGGAGGTCGGCTGGTTCGCCGTCGACTCGCTGCCGGAGCTGGGGGAGTCGACGCTGCTGCGGATCAAGCTGGCGTTCTCGGACGACCCGGCGTGGTTCGAACCCGTGGAGTGAACCGGTCCCGCACAGCCGTCACCCACATGGGTGCATCGGGAGCGCGGGGGACCGTGGCGCGCGGGCTCAGCGCCGGTGCTCCGCCACCGTGGCCGTGATGGCGCGCGCGATCCGGGTGATACCGGGGGAGGGGACCGGACACGGCCTCGACCGGGGGGTCGTGGGTGCCAGACAGAAGTGCAGATAGTCGTCGTCGCGGTGCAGCGCGGTACGGTCCCGGGCCCGGTCGGTGCAGGCTCCCGCCGTCGTCCGCTCCCGCTCGGTGCAGGGCAGGTACTGGGTCCAGGTGTGGCGGGCGCCGGGCGCGCTGACCGCCGCGCCCGCGTCGGCCAGGAGCTCCCCGGTGTCCCGCGCGCGTTCCGCGTACACGGCGTTGACCTCGCGGACACGGTCCGGGGTGATCGGGTCCGGCCCCTGGAGCACCCAGACGATCCGGGGCGGCGTCGTCCCCGCGCGGCGGGCGGCGGCGGAGATCTGCCCGGACAGCCGTCCGGCGTCGGCCGCGTAGCGCTGGAAGTACGCGGCGGGGGACGCCTCGTGGGTGAGGCCGCCCATACAGGGCGTGTATCCCCAGGAGTTGCCCCAGAACTGGAGCACCACATAGTCGGGCCGCTCCTCGGCGACGAGCGTCGCCGCCTTGTGCTCCGTGGGGACGAGGGAGTCCTCGCCGGTGCCCTCCAGGTAGTCGCACAGTGTGGTGCCCGACCGGGGCGCGCTGGTGTACCGCGCCCCGAGCCCGTCCCGCAGTTGCTTCCCGAGCACGTCCTGGTTCTCCATGGCGAGCGAGTCGCCGAGGTAGAGCACCCGGGGGCCCTTCCTGGGGGTGGGGGAGGGCCGGGGCGGCCGGGTGGCCTCGGGTGACGCGGCGGGCCGCTGCTGGGTGGTGGCCGGCGGGCGGCCGGTCTCCTCGCGGGTGGGGGCGGGCGGGGCGGCGGCCGGTGACGACGGGTCCCCGCAGCCGGTGAGCAGCAGCAGCCCGAGCACGGGCACGACGGCCCATGGCTTCCGCATGCGGTAACCCCCGGTAAGTGTCAGCGGAACGGTCCCTCAGGCAAACACACGCCCCCGAGCCGTGAAAGTGCGGATCGCGCCACGCGAGGCATGGGTTTTCAGCCATGCGCGGGCGGTACGGGAGTGCCGGTACGGGATCGCCTCGCACCGGGTCGGCGTCAGCGTCGCGTAAGCGCCGGGCCGATCGCCGTATGCGACGCGTCAGGGGACGCGGGACCCCCGGGTCCGCCGCCCTAGCGTCGGCGGCGCGGCCCCGGCGGCGAACGCCCGGCACACGCCCATTGCCTCACCCCCGACCGCCCCATGGCCGATCCCCGCCCCCCGCTTCCCGCCCCCCGCATCCCGCATCCCGCATCCCGAGGAGCATTTCCATGGCAGCACTCCGGCCGGAGCGCGCACGATGACGCCCTCCGGTGGCGGGCCACCGCCCCCGCGCCGATTCCCCGCGCCGCCCGCGTGGGCCGCCCGGCACCTCGTCGCGGTACGGGTCGTCCTCGCCCTGACGCTGCTCGTCGGCCTCGGGTATCCGCTCGCCATGACCGCCGCGGCCCGGCTGCCCGGACTGCGGGACGCGGCCCAGGGCTCACCGCTCACCGGTCCCGGCGGCGAACACCTCGGCAGCACCCTGATCGGCCAGTCGTTCACGGACCCCGACGGCACCCCGCTGCCCGGCCGGTTCCAGCCCCGCCCCTCGCACGCGGGCGACGGCTACGACGCGCTGGCGTCCGGCGCCGGGAACCTCGGACCGGAGTCCACGGTCGACACACCGCCCACCGGCGGCGAGCCGGGCACCCCGGCGCTGCTCACCCAGGTCTGCGCCCGCAGCAAGGCGATCGGGCAGCGGGAAGGCGTCGACGGGTCCCGCCCCTACTGCACCGCCGACGGCGTCGGCGCGGTGCTCGGGGTGTTCCGCGCGGACGGCGCCACCGGCACCGCCACCCGGGTCGTGAGCCTCAACCAACCCTGTCCCGCCCGCCCGTTCCGCGCCCGCTACGAAGGGGTCCCGGTCGAGTGTGCCCGCCCCGGCGAGGACCACTCGGTGGCCGTCGTCACCCCCGTCCGAGGCGACGCGCCCGCCCGGCCCCGTGTCCCCGGCGACGCGGTCACCGCGAGCGGCAGCGGACTCGACCCCCACATCAGCCCCGGCTACGCCCGGCTCCAGACCCCACGGGTGGCCAGGGAACGGGGCATCGGCGAGGACGTCGTACGGGCCCTGGTCGCCGGATGCACCACCGGACGCCCGCTCGGTGTGCTCGGGGAACCCACGGTGAACGTCGTCCGGCTGAACGCGGAGCTCGACCGCGTCCGTCCCGGTGAAGGGGGCTGACATGCACGGCTGGCTCCAGGCCGCCCTCGTCGTCGCCGTGGTGGTGGGACTGCATGTCCCGCTCGGCGACCATATGGCCCGGGTCCTCGGCGGGGCACGCCACACCCGGGCGGAGCGGGTGCTGTACCGGTTCCTCGGTGTCGACCCGGAGAGCGAACAGCACTGGCGGCACTATCTGTCCGCCGTGCTCGCGTTCACCACGGCCGGGATCGCCGCGCTGTTCGCGCTCTTCACCTGGCAGCACGAACTGCCCTGGTCCACCGGCCACGACGGCATGCCGTGGCGGCTCGCCCTGCACACCGCCGTCAGCTTCACCACCAACACCAGCTGGCAGAACTACGCGGCCGAGGACACCACCGGCCATCTCGCCGTGATGGCGGGCCTCGGCACCCAGGCGTTCGCCTCGGCAGCCGTCGGGATATGTGTGGCGCTCGCGCTGATCCGGGGGCTGATCCGGCAAGGAGGGGACGCACTCGGGAACTTCTGGGTCGACCTGACCCGTACCGTGTTCCGCGTCCTGCTGCCGCTCGCCGTCGTCGCCGGGCTGTTGTTCATCGCGCTCGGGGTACCGCAGACCCTCGGCGCCCCGCAGCCGGTGACCACCGTCGCGGGCGGTACGCAGGTCCTGCCCGGCGGCCCGGTGGGCTCCTGGGAGTCGGTAAAGCTGTTGTCGGGGGACGGCGGCGGCTTCTTCAACGCGAGCAGCGCGCATCCCTACGAGAACCCCTCGGCGTGGTCCAACGCGCTGTCGGCCGTGCTGATGCTGCTGATCCCGACGGCGTTCGTCCGCACCTACGGACGGCTCATCGGTTCGACCCGGCAGAGCTGGACCCTGCTCGCCGTCGTCGGTGTGCTCTTCGGGCTGCTCGCCACCGCCGCGACCCTGGCACAGGGCGCCGGGGGCGGGACGGTCACCGAGGCGGTCGGCGGTCAGTACGAGGGGACCGAGACCCGGATCGGTGTCCCGGGCTCCACCCTGTTCGGGATCGCGGCCACCGCGAGCGCGGACGGCGCGGGAGGCTCCTCGTACGACAGTTTCTCCGCGTTGGGGGGCGGGGTGCTGCTCAGCGCGATGATGCTCGGTGAGATCGCCCCGGGCGGTACCGGCAGCGGGCTGTACGGGCTGCTGATCGCGGTGCTGGTGGCCATGTTCGTCGGCGGACTGATGGTCGGCCGGACGCCCGAGTACCTCGGCAAGCGGCTGGGGTGGCGGGAGATGCGGTTCGTCGCCCTGTACACGCTGGTCGCCCCCGTCACGATCCTGTCCTGCGCCGCCCTCGCGGTCGCGCTGGGGCCCGGGGTCTCGTCGATGGACGAGCCGGGACCGCACGGGCTGACCGAACTGGTCTACGCGTACACGTCCGGTGTGGTGAGCAACGGCAGCGCGATGGCGGGCTTCGACGGCACCACCGACTTCCATCAACTGCTGATGACCGGGGCGATGCTGATCGGCCGCTGTCTGCCGATGGTGTTCCTGCTGGCCCTCGCCGGGCGGCTGGCGCGCCTGACTCCGTCGGCGGCCACCTCCGGCACCCTTCGGGCCCGCGGCGCGGCCTTCGTGGTCCTCGCGACCGGTTCCGCGCTGATCCTGGCCCTGCTCAACTTCCTGCCCGTCCTGTCGCTGGGCCCGCTGGCGGAAGGTCTGGGGTGAGCTGCCGGGGTGCGCGGGGAAGCGGACGGCATGTGCGGGAGAGCGACACGTCCTCATATATGAGCAGGACAGGGTGAGTTGCGCGAAGGGCGCGGCGTATTGCCGCCATATCCCGTGCACCGTGCGGTGGTTGGTGGGTCGGGAGGGCCGCCGGAAGCTATTTGTGGCCGGATTCCGGTGACCTAATTGGTCTAAACCCTTGACTGGTACAGACCAAGGCGATTGAGTGGCAGCCCACCCCCCACAGCGGTCCGCCCGTCGCGTATCAGCCGCCCCCAACCGGCAGTGCGCGGGACCCACTCCGTCCCCTGTCACGGGCGAGGCCGTACGCGCAACGAGGAGTAGATCGCATGTCCAAGCGACGCTTCACCGCCGTACTCGCCGCCCTCGCCGTCGCCGGCGGGGCCGCGGTGATCATCCCGGCGACGCAGGCCGCGGCCGCGCCCTGTTCGAGCTACCAGTCATGGGTGCGCGGCCAGTCGTACCAGGTCGGCGACATCGTGCGGTACACCGACGGCCGGGCCTACATCGCCGAGCACGCCAACCCCGGCTACGACCCGACCGTCTCCACCTGGTTCTGGAACCCCCACACGTGCGAGACCGGGCCCGTCGAGCCCGAACCCACGGAACCGGCCGGCGACTTCGTGGTGAGCTCCGCGCAGTTCAACCAGATGTTCCCGGGCCGCAACTCCTTCTACACGTACGCCGGGCTCAAGGCCGCGCTCAGCGCCTACCCGGCCTTCGCGAAGACGGGCAGCGACACGCTCAAGAAGCAGGAGGCCGCGGCCTTCCTCGCCAACATCAACCACGAGACCGGCGGCCTCGTCCACGTCGTCGAGCAGAACACCGCCAACTACCCGCACTACTGCGACGCGAGCCAGCCCTACGGCTGCCCCGCGGGCCAGGCGGCGTACTACGGACGCGGCCCCATCCAGCTCAGCTGGAACTTCAACTACAAGGCCGCCGGTGACGCGCTCGGCATCGACCTGCTGCGCAACCCCTCGCTCGTCCAGAACGACTCGGCCGTCGCCTGGAAGACCGCCCTGTGGTACTGGAACACCCAGTCCGGTCCCGGCACGATGACCGGCCACAACGCGATGGTGAACGGCGCCGGGTTCGGCCAGACCATCCGCAGCATCAACGGCTCCCTGGAGTGCGACGGCCGCAACCCCGCGCAGGTCCAGAGCCGCATCAACTCCTACCAGCGGTTCGCCGGCGTCCTCGGCGTCCCCACGGGAGGCAACCTCTCCTGCTGACCCGCGTCGGCCGCCCCTCCCCAGGGGCGGCCCGACCCGCACGGCGGACCCAGACCAGCGGGCGCCCGGGGTGAACCGCCCCCCGGGCGCTTCTGCTGTTTTCCGCCTGCCAGCTCCTCTCATGAAGCGCCAAGGCGGGTCCGCTCCGCCGGTTTGCGCGGGGAGCGGTGACCGTGCCACCCTCCGACAAAGGCTCCCCGAAAGGCACTTCATGACGCTCGGCATGGTTCTCGGTGACCGCTCCTCCCGCGCTTCGACGCGGAAGCGGTAGCCCGGCCCGTCCGACGCACCGGCCCGTGCCACGCACGGGATCGCCCTCCCGCTCCTCGTCGCAGTGCGCTCCGTGCCCCGCACGCCCGCACCCGAGGAGCAGCCCCATGTCCACCGTCCGCTGGACCGAGAACGGCACCACCCGCGTCGCCCGCTGGCATTCCGAGAACGCGGCACCGGCACCCGGCCGGATCGTCACCGCCGACGACCGGATGAACGCCACCCACGCACACCGGTTGATCCGGACCGGCACGGCCCTGCTGTGGCGGGGAGACCTGCCCCAAGCGCGCGGCCTCCTCGCCGCCCTGGGCCGCCGCGTCGACCGACGGGCCCCCGACCCTGCCGCCAGCCCTCCCACCTGCCCCGCCGACCTCGCCGAGTCATACCGCGCACACCGCCGCGCCCGGCGGCACCGCGCCCGTACGCTCGGCGGACTTCTCGTCCTGCTGGGGGACGATCACGCCTTGGACCTGCGCCGGGCCCTGGACGTCCGGCGGGCGTGCGCCGAGGCGTACGGACCGCCCACCGGCCCGACGGTCGTCTCCCTCACCGAACTGCTGGGCGTGATCGGGGCCCACCAGTGGCGGCGGAACGGTGTGGAGGTCGCCGCCCTGGGCGCGCACGTCCATCCGCACTACGGAGTCTTCTCCCCGGTCAGGGGCGAGTACGTCGACCTCGTCGCCAGGGCCCCGCTACCTGCCCGCACAGTCCGCGCCTTCGACCTGGGGACGGGGACGGGTGTGCTGGCCGCGCTCCTGGCCCGGCGGGGGCTGCGGGAGGTCGTGGCCACCGATATCAACCCGCGCGCGCTGGTCTGCGCCCGTGACAACGTCCGGCGGCTGGGCCTGACCGCGTGCGTCGAGGTGACCGGTCCCGCGCTGTACCCCGAGGGCCGCGCCGATCTCGTCGTCTGCAATCCGCCCTGGCTGCCCGTCCCGCCCTCCTCCGCCCTCGAACGGGGCGTCCACGACGCGGACGGTGCCATGCTCCACGGTTTCCTCGACGGGCTCACCGCCCATCTGCGACCCGGCGGGGAAGGGTGGCTCGTCCTGTCGGATCTTGCCGAGCACCTCGGACTGCGGACGCGGACCGAACTGCTGACCGCTGTCGGAGCGGCCGGTCTGCGGGTGGTGGACCGGATCGCGACCCGGCCCCGGCACCCGCGGGCCCGGGACACCGGTGACCCGCTCCACCCCGCCCGCGCCGCCGAGATCACCTCGCTGTGGAGGCTCGCCCCCGGCTGACCGGACCCGGCCACCGGAACATTCCGGAGGTATCGGGCGAGCCCCCGCCGGAGCGGGGCGGCGGAGGGGGATCGTTGCGGCCGTATGAACACTCCGGCGGCCGGGGAATACCGGCGTGCCCCTCCGTCCTTGGTGCCGATGTCGCAGATGGAGAGTCGCAGGTGGAGAGCAGGCAGCCCGCCGACGAGCGAGAGGATGAGGTCCCATGCCGAAGGCATTCGTGTTCACCCGTCACGGCGGCCCCGAGGCCCAGGCCCTCGTGGACCGGGCCAAGCCCGTGCCGGGCCCGGGTGAACTCCTGGTCGCCGTACGGGCCGCCGGGGTCAACCCGGTCGACTGGAAGCTCCGGGAAGGGCTGCGCAGACCGGGCGCCGGGGAACCGCGCTTCCCGGTGGTCCTCGGCAGCGAGGTCGCGGGGACCGTCGAGGCGCTGGGGCCGGACGTCAGCGGGTTCCGGGTGGGGGACGCCGTCTTCGGCAACCCGTCGGACGGCGGCTACGCCGAGTACACCCTGTTGCCCGTCGCCCTCGCCGCCCGCAAACCGGACGCGGTCTCCTTCACCGACGCGGCGGCCCTGCCCGTCGCCGCGGCCACCGCCCTGGACGGAGTGCGTCAGCTCGCCCTGCCCCGGGGCGCGACCTTGCTGGTGACGGGCGCGGGCGGCGGGGTCGGCGCCTCGGCCCTGCAACTCGCCGTGGCCTCGGGGCTGCGGGTCGTGGGGCTCGCGAGCGCCGGGAAGAAGGAGTTCGTGGAGTCCCTGGGCGCCGTGCACGTGGCCTCCGGCCCCGGCTTCGCCGCCCTGGTGGGCGCCGTCACCCCGGACGGCGTGGACGGTGTGCTCGACCTCGTGGGCGGTGAGGTGCTCCAGGAGGCCGGGCCGCTGGTCGCCGACCGGACGAAGCTGGTCAGCGCCGGGGACCGGGAAGGCGTCACCCGGCTCGGCGGCGCCTTCGTGGTCCGCGCCCGTGCCGCCGACGTCCTCGGTGAACTGGCCGCCCGGGTGGCCGACGGCTCCCTGGACCCCCGGGTCACCCGCGTCGTGCCGCTGGACCGCGCGGCCGAGGCGCTGCGCGAGGTCGAGGAGGGGCACGCCCGGGGAAAGACGGTCATCGAGATCGGCGGCGGTGACCCGGGCGGTGACCCCGGCGGACATCCCGGTGGGCACGTCGGCCGAGATCCTGACGGGCATTCCGGCGGGCACCCCGGTGAGCACCCCGGCGGAGACCGTGACGGGCGTCCCGGTGGGGAGGTCCGCCGGTGAGCGCCCCGTCCCGTACCGCCGAACTGTCCGCATCCGGCCCTGCTCCGGAGACCGGCCTCGCCACGGCGGCCGGTCCCGTGCGGGACCCGGGTACCGGTACGCCCGCCGGTGCCGCCCCCGGTACCGCGAACGGTCCCGCGCTCGACGAGGCGTCCGCGCTGACCGGGGTGCCGCACATCCTCGACAATCCGGCGTACGCCGCGCTCCACGGCCCGCACGCGCGCTTCGCGGAGCGCGTCGGCCGGGTCGTCCGCTATCAGCTGGACGTGTCGCCCTGGCTCGGGATGCCCGAGGAGCCGGGCCCGCAGGACTGGGCGGACCTCGCCGCGCTGGTGGGGCCGGACACCGAGGTGCCGCTCCCGGCGACCGGGGTGACCCTGCCCGAGGGCTGGACGCTGGTCGACCGGCTGGCCGGGGTCCAGTTCGTGGACGCCGGTCTGGTGGCCGCGCATGACGCCGAGGCGGTACGGCTCGGGCCCGCCGATGTGCCCGAAATGCTGGATCTGGTGGCCCGGACCCGGCCGGGGCCGTTCCTGCCCCGGACCGTCGAACTCGGCACGTATCTCGGTATCCGGCGGGGCGGCGCGCTGGTGGCGATGGCGGGGGAACGGCTCAGACCGCCCGGCTGGACGGAGATCAGCGCGGTCTGCACCGACCCCGGCCACCAGGGCCAGGGCCTCGCCGCACGGCTGGTGCGCGCGGTCGCGGCCGGTGTCCGGGACCGCGGTGAGGTCCCGTTCCTGCACACCAGCGCGCGCAACACCCACGCCATCCGGGTGTACGAGCACATGGGATTCCGGCTGCGCAGGACCACGGAGTTCGGCGCCGCGCGCACCCCGCCGGCCGCAGGACGGTAGCTCCCCGCGCGGCTGCCGCTCCCGCGTCGTACGGCGACGGCCGACGGCTCCACCCCGTACGTCACGGCAAGCCGGTTCCGCGTACGGCGACGGCCGCCGCCCGGGGTGGGCGGCGGCCGTCGGGTGGAACGCCTCAGTGCTGACGCGCCCCGCCTTTGCGCCGTAGGTACAGCACGGTGGCGGCGACACCTGTCAGCACCAGGCCCCCACCGCCGACCAGGGTGAGGGTGCGGTGGTCCGTGGCGCTGCCGCCCAGGCCGCCCCGTACGCCCGCCGGTGCGGTCGTCGACGACAGGGTCGGTGCCGCGTTGACGGTGACCGATCTGGTCCCCGCCGTGGAGCCGTTGCCGCACACCACCGACACCGAGTAGGTGCCGGAGCCGACGTTCGTCCAGGTGGCGGACTGGGTGGCCCCCGTGCTGAGGGTGGCCTGCCGTCCCTGGGAGAAGTCCGCCTGGGTGCCCGTCATCAGCGACGCGGTGCCGCCCCCGGCGCAGGCACCGGTGCTGACCTGCACCGTCGACCCGGACGAGGTGACCGTGATGCCCGGTACCCCGGTGCCCCCGGCGAACACGGGGGAGGCCGTCGCCAGTGGTATCGCGGCGACGGCCACCGCGAGTCCGGCGCGGACGGCTATCTGAGTGGTGCGCATGTGTCTGCCCTCCGACGGCACGGTTGGCGGTACGTCCCGTGCGCCGCCGAGGGTGGGGAGTCGTCCGTGCTGCCTGGGTCGAGCCAACGGCCGATCGGAGCGGCCCGCATGCGGGCGCGGTCCGGGCAGGTGACGGGGTCCCACGTCCGGGGGACCCCGCCGCGCGACCGGCGGTACCGGCCGGACCGGGGAACCGCCCCGGCCCGGCCGTCCGCTACCGCTTCGGGGCCTCGCCCGTCACCACGACCCGCTCCGGCGAGTACTCCCCGAACGTGCCGTCCGGCAGCATCGCCTGGATGCGCACGCGATAGGTGACGCCCTTCTCCCGGTCGGCGTAGAAGCTGTGCTTCGCGCGGCCCTTCGGCGGATTGCCGCCCCAGACCAGGGACGTGGTCTGCTCACGGTTGAGCTGGATGCGGTACTGCATCACGACCCCGTCGGTCTCCGGCGGGTTCCACGACAGGTCGATGTGGTACGACCCGTCCTCCTCGCGGGAGACCGCCTCGAACTCGGTCGGCGCCGTGCCCCGGGCGTCCTCCGCGCCCTCGGCGGTCGTCAGCCGCAGCGCGTTGCTCGCGGCCGAGGAGTTGTCGGACGCGTCCCGCGCCTTGACCGTGAAGGTGTAGTCGGTCCCGGGCCGCAGCCCGGTCACCACGGTGCGGGTGGCCTTCGCGCCCGCGCTGTGGATCTTCGTGCCCGACTGGTAGATGTCGTACGACGCGACGGCCTGGTCGTCGGTGGAGCTCTTCCAGGTCAGCAGCGCGCTGCGGGCACCCCGGGCGTCGCCCTTCAGCTCGCCGGGTACCGTCGGCGGCTTCTTGTCGGCCTTCTTGAACCGCGGGGTGGTCACCTTGACGGCCCTGCTCCTGGGGCCGAGGGTGCCGCGGTCGTCGCGCGCCCGGACCGTGAAGGAGTACGAGGCCGAGGGCTTGAGCCCGGATATGTCGACCATGTACTGCTCACCGGGCAGTTCCTTGACCAGTTTCTCGCCCTGGTAGACGGAGTAGCCCTCGACCTTGGCGCCGGGGCCGGGCCGGTTCCACATGACATGGACGGTGCTGGAGCTCCCGGCCTCGGCGGTGACGCCGATGGGCGCGGCGGGCGGTGCGACGGACGGGCCGTCGTCGGTCCACCCGCAGGAGGTCAGGAGGAACGCCGCCGCGCACAGCGGCAGGGCGCGGAGGGGGATGCGGTGTGGGGGGATGTGTCGCACCGTGGTGCCTTCCGGTCGGCATTGGTACAGACCTGTATGACATGAATGTTGAGTGCACATCAAGGGGTTGACAGCGATCCGAAACCGTCCACCGCGTGCGGCGTCTGCGCCGACCGGGTGGCGACACGCCGCGCGACCGCCGGTTCACCCGCCCGTCCGGCCCCGGAGCGATGGACGGATGTCCCGTAACGGGCACAAATGTGTGACAGCTCGTCACTGTCCGCATCTGGAGGGTCTGTTCATCGTGCACAACCGGACGACGGTACTCGCCACCGCGATCGGCACCGTCCTGCTCGCCCCCGCCGCCCTCTCGGCCGAGGCTCTTCCGCTGCCCCCGCCGCCGCGCTGGGAGCACCGCGCCCCCGTCGTGCGGGAGGCGGCCGTCACGGCCGCCGACCTCCTCGCCGCGGTGAAGGGCTGCGCCCAGGTCTCCCAGGGCAGGTTCCGCACCGACGCCGTCGCGGCGGCGGAGACCGTCCCGGTGTGCGGGACGGCCGGGGCCGTCCACTGGACCGCCGACATGGACATCGACTGCGACGGCCGCCCCGGGCGGTACTGCAACAAGGAGACCGACCCCTCCTTCACCGCCATGACGGCCTTCCAGCAGTCGGACGGCCGCTATCTGAGCGCCGAGGAACTGCCGTTCATCGTCGTGCCCGCCCGTGGCTCCCGGTGGAAGCACAGCGACCACGGCGTCCACGGCGGCAGCGTCGTCGCCGTGATCCACGAGGACAAGGTGCTGTACGCCGTCGTCGGTGACACCGGCCCGACCGGGATCATCGGTGAGGCGTCGTACGCGGCGGCCGAGGCGCTGGGTATCCCGTCCGATCCCCGGACGGGCGGAGTGCCGTCCGGGGTCACGTACATCGTGTTCAAGGACTCGAAGGCCAAGCCCATCGAGAGCCGTTCGGCCGCCGTCACGGAGGGGGAGCGGCTGGCCCGGGAACTCGTCGCCCGCACCGGCTGACGGACCCGTTGCCCGCGCCCGGCGGGGCCGCTTTGGGGACCGTGCCGCACCGGCTGACGGACCCGTTGCCCGCGCCCGGCCGGGCCGCTTCGGGGGCCGCGCCATGACGACGAGAGCCGCGCGCCCGGCCGGGCGCCCTCGCCGCGAGGTCCCGCACGCGTGCCGTGGCCGGTCGTCCGGCCACGGCAATCCCCGTCACACCTTGCGGTAGTCGTACGCCTCCGTGGCCGCCGTGGCGACCGCGTCCAGATCGGCGCCGGTGGACGCGGTGACCAGCGCGGCGATCGCCCCCTCCACGAACGGCGCGTCCACCAGTCGGGTCGCCTCGGGGAGTTCGTCGCCCTCGGCCAGCAGCGCCTTGACGGTGAGGACCGCGCTGCCGAGATCCGTCAGCACCGCGACCCCCGCGCCCCGGTCGACCCGGGCCGCCGCCACGGAGATCAGTTCCGAGCTCGTACCGAGTCCGCCGCCCTCGGTGCCGCCCGCCGCGGCGATCGGCGCCGGGGCGCCGCCCGCGGCCAGCCCCAGCGCCAGTTCGGCGACCGACGCCGCGACCGCCGCGCTGTGCGACACCAGTACGATGCCGACGACCCGCTCACCGGGCCGTGCGTCCGCCGCCCGCGCGCCCGCGTCGTTCCCTCCCACGGACTCACTCACCGGACGCCCCCGATCCGGCCGCGTCCGAGAGCGCCGCGATCAGCAGCGCGGACGAGGTCGCCCCCGGATCCTGATGGCCGATGCTGCGTTCACCGAGATAGCTCGCCCGGCCCTTGCGCGCGAGCATCGGTGTCGTCGCCTCCGCGCCCGCGTCCGCCGCGGCCCGCGCCGCGGCGAACGAGCCGCCGTCGCCCAGCGCGTCCACCGCGGGCAGCAGCGCGTCGAGCATCGTCTTGTCGCCGGGCGCCGCGCCGCCGAGCGTGGCCACCGCGTCGACCCCGGTACGCAGCGCCGCCGCCAGATCGGCCTCGGACACCTCGTCCGCGTCGCCGAGCGCCTTCCCGGTCCGGCGCAGCAGCGTCCCGTACAGCGGGCCCGAAGCACCGCCGACGGTGGAGATGAGCTGACGGCCCGCCAGGACGAGGACGGCGCCCGGTGTCGCCGGGGGCTCCTTGTCCAGGGTGGTCACCACGGCGAGAAAGCCGCGTTGCATGTTGCTGCCGTGGTCGGCGTCCCCGATCGGGGAGTCGAGCGCGGTGAGACTCGCCGCCTCACGGTCCACGGACACGGCGGTCGCGCTCATCCAGCGGCGGAAGAACTCGGAGTCGAGCACTGGGCCTCCTTGCGGTTCATGGGGTCGGGCAGGGGTCGCACCCGGGCGTGTGCGGTTCGTTGTCCGCGCCTTCCGGGCCGCGCCCCTCGCGATGTCGGTTCGTACGGGGGTCACATGCCCCAGCGCAGGCCGGGGGTGCTGACCGGGGCGTCCCACAGGCGCAGCAGCTCCTCGTCGACCTGGCAGAGCGTCACGGACGCGCCCGCCATGTCCAGCGAGGTCACGTAGTTGCCGACCAGGGTCCGGGCCACCGTCACCCCGCGCTCGTCGAGGACCCGCCGTACCTCGGCGTGATACCCGTAGAGCTCCAGCAGCGGGGTCGCGCCCATGCCGTTGACGAGGACCAGGACCGGGTTCCTCGGCTCCAGGTCCTCCAGTACGGCCTGCACCGAGAAGTCCGCGATCTCCCGCGCGGTCATCATCGCCCGCCGCTCCCGGCCCGGTTCCCCGTGGATGCCGATGCCGAGCTCCAGCTCACCGGACGGCAGGTCGAACGTCGGGCTGCCCTTCGCGGGGGTGGTCACCGAGCTGAGCGCGACCCCGAAGCTGCGGGAGCTCTCGTTCACCTGACGGGCGATCGCCTCGACGCGCGCCAGCGGCATGCCCTCGTCGGCCGCCGCGCCCGCGATCTTCTCCACGAACAGGGTGGCCCCGGTGCCGCGCCGGCCGGCGGTGAAAAGGCTGTCCAGCACCGCCACGTCATCGTTGACCAGGACCTTCGCGACCTGGATGCCCTCGTCCTCGGCGAGCTCGGCCGCCATGTCGAAGTTGAGCACGTCACCGGTGTAGTTCTTGACGACGAACAGCACCCCGGCACCGCTGTCCACGGCCGCCGCGGCCCGCAGCATCTGGTCGGGCACGGGCGAGGTGAAGACCTCGCCCGGACACGCGGCCGAGAGCATTCCCGGCCCCACGAATCCGCCGTGCAGCGGCTCGTGCCCGGACCCGCCGCCCGAGATCAGCCCGACCTTCCCGGCGACGGGCGCGTCCCGGCGCACGATGACCCGGTTCTCCACGTCGACGGTGAGTTCCGGATGTGCCGCGGCCATCCCCCGCAGGGCGTCGGCCACCACGGTCTCGGCGACATTGATGAGCATGCGCAAGGGTTCCTCCCGGGAAGTTCCGGTCGGCCGCACGAGCGGCGTCCCGTCTGATCAGTGGGGATCGGATCGTGGGTGGCTGGGTGGCTGGGTGGGGTCGGGACCTGGATGGGCGGGCGGTCGGTGTGCCGGGTGCGGTGACGGGGCGTCCGGCGGGCGGTGTTCGTCCGGCGCGGGTCCGTGCCCGGGTGGCGACAGGCCCAGTATCGAAGACGGCGGGGTGATCAGGCACGACCCGCCCGCCGAATCCCGGAAATCCCCCCGAAGCGCCGGGTGGAAGACCGGGTCGGCCCAGCATCCGCCGGATCTCCGCGACGGTGGTCCCCTCGGGCGACCGTGCCCCAGCCGTCCGCTTCCTGCGGCTACGGCACCCGCCGCCGGATCAACCCGGGCGACCCTGGGCCATCGGGCGGGCGGGCTCCGTGGCCCGGTCGCCGGTCGCCTCGGGGGACGGACCAGGCCCCGCGCCGGACACCCGGCGCGTCCACAGGAGGGCCGCCGCGAACAGCACGGCCGACACCAGCAGCCAGGGCAGCGGCCCGGCGGGGAGCGCGGTGACCGTCAGGCCCGCGACCACTCCCGCCAGTTGCAGCGCCAGGGACTGCACGGACAGCGCGGTCGCCCGTCCGGCGCTGGTCACGCTCCGGTGCAGCAGGTCGTTCTCGTTGGGCCCCGCCGCGCCCAGACCGAGGTACAGCAGCCCGTAGCCCATGGCCGCCAGCGCCAACGGGGCGCCGTCCGTGGCCGCGCTGGTCACCCCGAGCAGCAGCAGACCGGCGGCACAGACGCTCAGCGACGCCAGCACCGCGCGTTCCCCGCTGCCCGTCAGCCGGGCCGTCAGGGGCGCGAGCTGGTTGCCGAGTGCCGAGCAGACGAACCCGGTGCAGGCGAGCCCGGCGAACAGCACGGCCCCCGACTCCGGGGCGCCCGTCAGGGCCGCCGCCCGTCCCGGGACGAGCAGTTCCACCGTGGCGAGTCCGCCGCCCGCCGCCGCCGCGCTCAGCAGCACCCGCCGCACCAGCGCGTTCCGTCCCCCGAGCCGCAGTCCGGCGGCGACGGTCGCGGGAACGCCCCGGAGCACACCCGCCGGTGTCACCGACGGACGTCCGGGTTCCCGGAGCACGGCCAGCACGTACGCGACGAACACCAGCGCGACCGCCGAGCCCATCAGGGGCGGCACGGACAGCGGGAGCACCGCACCCGAGGTCGCCTCGCGCAGCCGCTCGCCCGGGTCCGGGCCGAGGCCCAGCAGCCAGGGCACCCCGCCGCCCACCAGGGTGCCCACCGCGAGCGCGGCCGAGACCGCCGCGCCGCCCCGGGCCAGCCCGGTCCGCAGCTCGGCGCCGGGACCTCGCGCGGCCTGCACGGTGTCGACGTACCAGGCCTCCGCCGGGCCGCTGGACAGCGCGCGGGCCGCGCCCATCAGGGCCATGCCGACGGTGATTGCCCAGGCGGTGGTGCCCAGGGCCTGGAAGGTGAAGGCGACGGCGTTCAGCAGTCCGGCGGCGGCCAGGACGGCGCGGCGGCCGATGACGTCCGAGAGCCCGCCGGTGGGCAGTTCGAGCAGCGCCGTGGTGAGGGAGTGCGCGGCGAAGAACCCCGCGACGGCCGTCAGCGCCATGCCCCGCTCGGTGAACAGCAGCACCAGCGGCGCGATGGTCAGCCCTATGGGCAGCCAGAAGAGGGCGCACACGGTGATGTACCGGCGGCGCGCCTTCCGCACGGTCGCGTCCGGGTCCGGGTCCGGGTCTGTGCCTGTGCCCGTGCTCGCGGCGGTCTTCGTGTCGGCCTTGGGCTCGGCGTCGGGTTCGGGTTCGGGTATCGGGGGCGGGGGAGGAGTCATCGGGTGCTCCCGGGGCCCGGCCCGTCTTCGGCTGCCCCGGCGCCGGGGGCTGATCCGGCGTCCGGGGCCGGCTCCGTGCTTTCGGCGGGGCCGGTGTCCTTGGCGTCCACGGTCGATCCCGCGTCCCGGGTGGTGTCCCCGAGGGGGCCGGTGGTGTCCTCGGTGGGCCCGGTGCCCGCTGCTTCCGGGGCGAGCGGGAGGGTGGCGGTGAGCACCACGACCTGTAGTGCGCGGGGGTCCTCGGCGTCCTGGGCGGTGAGTTCGGCCAGGCGCTCCTCGTAGACACGCTGTAGTTCGACGGCCGACTCGGGGGTGAGCCGGGGCAGCAGGTCGGTGATCCCGGAAGGCTCCCGCCACTCCTGGCCCAGCCGCCCGGCCTCCACGTCCGCCTCGTGCTGGTCGAGCGAGGCCGCCAGATGTTCGACCTGCCGTCGTCGCATGGCCGCGACCGCGGCCCGGCCTTCCGAGGACGCGCCCATGGCCTCGTTGCTCCACGAGGTGACCAGATGCTCCGCCCGCCAGCGCCGCTCCCGGCCGTCCCGGTGCACCGCCTCGGCGACGAAGGCGTACTTCGCCAGTACCCGCAGGTGGTAGCTGGTGGACGCGGACGACTCGCCGGTACGGGCCGCCAGCTCGCTGGCGGTCGCCGGACCGTGCTGGCGCAGCAGGCCGAGCAGCCGGATGCGCAGGGGGTGGGTGAGGGCCTTGAGCGCTGCCGCGTCGCGCTCGGGGTCCAGGACACGACGGGTGCCGTCGCGACGGGTCTCTTCGGTGGTCACCTTTCGAGCGTAGGCCGGGCGAGGTGCTTTCCCAAAGTATTTTTGCAGAATACATTTGGGAAAGTTCGGGAGCGTGGATTTCGGGGGTCTGGAGTGGTGAGTGGGCCGGGCCGGGCCGTCGCGGTCAGGCCCGGCCCGGCCGGCGGGGTCCGGTCAGCGGAAGTCGTCGACGTGGTCCCGGGCCCAGGCGGCGAAGGGGCGGGCGGGCCGCCCTGTCGCGGTGGCGGCCGGGAAGCAGGGCGCGGACGATCCCGCCGTGTCCGTGTCCGTGTCCGTGTCCGTGCCGGTGCCGGGGTCGGCGTGCTGGCCCGTGTCCTGGTCGGCGGTGGGGCCGGGGTCCGCTCCGGGGTCATCGTCCTGTTCGGGGTCGACGGGGTTGCCCTCGTAGTCCGTGAAGCCGAGCAGCATGTCCGCGTTCTCGGCGGCGAAACCGCCCTGGCGGAGATAGTGCTCGCGCGCCTCCTCCGGGGTGACCTCGTCGAAGCGGATCTCCTCGCCCAGGGCGGCGGCGATCGCGCGGACCTGCTCGCGCAGGGTGAGGGGCGCGGGTCCGTCGACCGCGTAGGCGCGGCCCGTGTGCCCGTCCGCCAGCAGGGCGGTGACGGCCATGTCCGCGATGTCCCGCTCGTGCACGGGACGGCTCTCCAGATCGGGATACGGGTGGCGTACGACCCGCTCCGTACGGATCGGCGGCCCCCACAGGGCGACATGGTTCATGGCGAACTCACCGGGCCGTACATGGGTCCACTCCAGCCCCGACTCCTCGGCGGCGCGCTCCACGGGCAGGTGGTAGCTGGTGTCGTATCCCGCCGTGACGGCCCCCGAGGACAGCACCACCACGCGCCGGACCCCCGCCTCCCCGGCCAGGGCCATGACCTCGCGGGCCGTGTCGGGCTCCGGGAAGAGATACAGCCGCTCGACCCCCTTGAGCGCGTCCCGGAGGTCGGCGGGCCTGGTGAGATCGCCCGTCACCGCCTCGGCTCGCGCGGGCAGACCGGCCCGGCGCGGGTCCCGGGTCAGCGCGCGGACGTCCGCCCCCGCGTCGATCAGTTCGCGCACCACATGACGGCCGACCGTTCCTGTCGCACCGGTCACCAGAATCCTCATGACAGCCCCTCCCGTGGTCCTGTGATCCGGGCCGCGCGGGCCCGGGTTCCGTGCGGATGCCCCAGGGCGGCGGTCCGTTCGCCCCGGGGCGGTGTGCTCAGCCCTGTCCGCCGGTGCCGACCTGTCCGCCGGTGCCCAGCGACTTCGAGAGCGACAGCAGGCAAGCCGCCAGCGAGTCGTGCTTGGAGGCTCCGTGGTCGCGTACATGGGTCCACGCCGTGTAGAGGGTGGACCACATCAGTTGCTCCATCCACGCGGCGGTGAACCGCGCGTCCAGGGTCCCCTCCGTGCGGCCCCGGCCCAGCAGGGACCGCAGCGCCACGTCGGTGGCCGACTCCTCCTCCTCGGCCTCGTTCTCCCAGCCGGGCGCCACCAGCATCACGATGTCCCCGAGGTCGAACAGCTCCCGGGCCAGCCGCAGCAGGGCCTCCAGGGCGGGCCCGTCCTCGACGTGGGCCCGGTGGGTCGCGTCGTCGATCTTCTCCGTCGCGTACGTGGAGAGCGCGGCGAGCAGCGCGGAGCGGTCCGCGAAGTACCGCTGGAGGGTGCTGCGGGCCACTCCGGCCACGGTCGCGACCTGGCTGAGCGGGGCGGACTGGTCCTCGCCGAGGACCGCTACGGCGGCGTCGAGGATCGCCAGGCGGGTCCGGGACCGCGTACGGGATTCCTCGGAAGGCATCTGATTGAGCACGCCGTCAGTGTAGACGAATCGGTAATCGGTTGCCGCTTGTCGGGCGGTCATGCTTCACTTTGGGGCATGAGTGACCTATTTTCTGAACCGGCGGGCGGCCGAGCGCCGACCGCGTCCACCACCGCGTCCACCACCGCGCCCGCCCCCACCGCTCCCGCGTCCGGCACGTCCGCGCCCGACCGGGACCCGCCCGCCTCCGACCCGCCCGCGCGCGGCGGGCCCGCCTTCGTCCGGCTGCGGGTGCTGTGGAGCTTCGCCCGCCCCCACAAGGGCGGGCTCGCCCTCGGTCTGGTGCTGGCCCTGCTCGGCTCCGCGATGGAACTGGCCACCCCGATGGCGACCAAGGCGGTGCTGGACACCCTCAGCGGGGACGTCCGGTTGGCCTGGCCGATCACCGTCCTGCTCGCGCTGCTCGCCGTCGGCGCGTTCGTCGGCCTCTGGCAGGCGATCCTGCTGGGCACCGTCGCCGAACGCATCGTCCTCGACGCCCGGGAGTCCGTCGTCCGGCGTTACTTCCGCGCCGCCCTGCTTCCCCTGTCCGGACGCTCCACCGGCGAGCTCGCCACCCGTGTCACCTCGGACACCGTCCTGCTGCGCGAGGCCGCGTCCTCCAGCGTCGTCGGGCTGATCAACGGAGCCGTCCTCCTGGTCGGCACGCTGGTCCTGATGGGCACCCTCGACCTGGTGCTGCTCGGTGTCACCACCGGCGCGGTCGTCGTGATCGCCGTCGTCTTCCTGCTGCTGATGCCGGGCATCGCCACCGAACAGGAGAAGGCGCAGGAAGCTCTCGGGCGGATGGGTGGCGCGCTGGAAGGCGCGCTGCGCGCCCTGCGGACCGTCAAGGCCGCCCGTGCCGAGGAACGCATGGCGGACCGCGTGGTCGTCCACGCGCGCACGGCCGCCGCGCACGGCACCAGCGCCGTCCGGCGCGAGGCCGTCGCCTGGACGGTCGCCTTCGCCGGCATCCAGCTCGCCGTCATCGGCATCCTCGGCTTCGGCGCCTGGCGGGTCTCGGCCGGACATCTGGAGGTCTCCAGCCTGATCGCCTTCCTGCTCTACATGTTCACCCTCATGGGACCCGTCACCGAACTGTCCACCCATATGACCGCCCTCCAGTCCGGCATCGCCGCCGCCGCCCGCATCCGCGAGGTGGAGGCCATCCCCCTGGAGACCGCCCCCACCGCCCCCGCCGGGCACCCCACGACCCCGCCCGGCAAGACGTTCCCCGCGCCGCGCGCCGACCGCCCCGTGCTCGAACTGCGCGCGGTCACCGCCCGGTACGCCCCCGGCACCGAACCCGCCGTACGCTCCCTGGACCTCGCCGTCCCCGCGCGCGGCCACACCGCCGTGGTGGGCCCCTCCGGCGCGGGCAAGACCACCCTGTTCTCCCTGCTGCTGCGCTTCCTCGACGCCGAGCACGGCGAACTGCGCCTCGACGGCACCCCGTACACCGAACTGTCCGCGGCCGAGGTGCGCGCCCGCTTCGCGTACGTCGAGCAGGACACCCCGCTGATCCCCGGCACCCTCCGCGAGAACCTGCTCCTCGGCCACCCCGACGCCGCGGAGGACGACCTGTACCGCGTCCTGGACGAGGTCCGGCTGGGGGACCACGCCCGCGCGCTGCCCGAAGGGCTCGACACCGAGCTGTCCGCCACCTCCCTCTCCGGCGGCCAGCGGCAGCGGGTGGCACTCGCCCGCGCCCTGCTGCGCGCCCCCGATGTGCTGCTGCTGGACGAGGCGACCGCGCAGATCGACGCCCTGACCGAGGCGGCCGTCACCGAGTACGTCCGCGCCCACGCCGACCGGGCCGCCGTGATCTCCATAGCCCACCGGCTGTCGACCGTGATCAGCGCGGACCGCATCGTCGTGATGGAGGACGGCAGGGTCCGCGCGGTCGGCACCCATCAGGAACTCCTGCGCGCGGACCGCCTCTACCGCGACCTGGTCGAGGCCCTGCACATGTCCGGCGTCCCCGGGGACCCCGGTGCCCGTACGCCGTCGCCGTCGGCGGAGGTGGAGTACGCGGGCGCGGCGGGGGAGCAGCGGGAGTAACCCCCGCCAACACCGGACAGCACATCATCCACACCGGCGGGGAACACGCGTCCTACCTGCGACTGCCGGTCAAGGCGGTCCGACCCTCCTAGGGCCGGTCGCCCGGGGCGCCGTCGGTGCGGTCGGCGAGCCCGCAGTCGCCGCACTTGGCGCCCGCCGGGGCCCGGTAGTAGAGACAGCAGCTGCGGCGCCGGAACGTCAGCGCCGGACCGGTGACCCGGCCGGTCCCGGCGAGGCGCCCGGTGCGCAGCAGATCGTCCACGAGGACGGTGAGCGGCTCCCGCGCGGCGGGGTGGGCGGCGAGGATCGCGCGGCCCGCCTCGACCAGCGCGGACGCGGAGTTGCCGTCGAGGAGCCGGGGCGCCACCTTGACCCGCAGCCCGGCCCGCAGCACCTCCAGCTGGCCGGTCATCACGATCCCGTACAACGCGTCGGCCAGCCGGGGCACCCGCGCCGCGTACCGTCCGGCGGGCGCCGGGAGCCGCAGGGCCGGACCCTCGTCGGCCCGCTGGAGCCCCGACAGATCGGGGACGATCCCGTGCAGGACCGTGCACGCCAGCACCGGTGACCACAGCCGGGCCGCGTGCCCGAGCTGGGCGATCGACGCCCCGAGCCGTGCTTCGGGGCTGCGGTGCCGGGCCGCCGTCGCGGCGACCAGGTCCGGGAACCCGCGCGCGTACGACTCGGTGACGGGGTGCCAGCCCCCGTCGGGGCCGCCGAGCCGGACCGCGAAGAAGCCGCCGAGCCCCGCCACGTCACGCAGCGCGGCGCCGACCTCCGCCGCCGGGACACCGTCCGAGGACGCTCCCGGCGGCGGGTCACCGGGGCGGGACTCCGTCGTGCCCGGGGGACGGGGGCCTGCCGGGTCCGGGATGCGGGGGCCCGTCGCGTCCGGGAGACGGGGCCCTGTCATGGGCGGTCCGGTGGTTGTGCCGTTCCCGTCAGCAGGGTGATGTGCGGGACGCCGGTACGGGGGTGCTCGGTGACCTCGGCGTCCACCCGGTACACCTCCGCCAGCAGCCCGGTCGTGAGCACCTCGGCGGGGGAGCCGAGCGCGACCACCCGGCCTGCCCGCATCACACACACCCGGTCGCAGAACGCGGCGGCGAGGTTCAGGTCGTGCAGCGCGACCACGGCCGTGACGCCCAGCTCACGCACCAGCCGCAGCACGTCCAGCTGATGGCGCAGGTCCAGATGGTTCGTCGGCTCGTCCAGGACCATCGTCCCGGTGCGCTGGGCCAGGGCGCGGGCGATCAGTACCCGCTGCTTCTCCCCGCCGGAGAGCCGGTCGAACGGCACCTGCGCCAGCGGCGCCACATCGAGGCGCGCCAGCGCCGCCGCGATGACCGCCCGGTCGTCGGCGTCGTCCCCCGCGAAGGCCCGCTTGTGCGGGGTGCGGCCCATCGCCACCACGTCGTACACCGACAGCTCGAAGTCCCCGGCGCTCTCCTGGAGAACGGCGGCGAGCCGCCGCGCCAGCCGCTTGCCGGGCATGGCCCACACATCGCCACCATCCAGCAGCACCCGCCCCGACGTGGGCCGCAGCGTCCGGTACACCGTGCGCAACAGGGTCGACTTGCCCGCCCCGTTGGGACCCGCGAGCCCGACCACCTCCCCGGGGGCCACCTGTAGCGACACCCCGTCCACCAGCGCCCGGCCGCCCATGACCACCGACACGTCCTGGAGTTCGAGCAGACCGGGCACAAGTGCCTGAGGCTCCGTCAGCGGCGCCGTCATGAGGTCCTCCTTCGCATCAGCCACAGGAAGAACGGGCCGCCGACGAGCGCGGTGAGAATGCCGACGGGCACCTCCTCCGGGCTCATCAGGGTGCGGGCCGCCAGATCCGTCATGATGAGGAACGCCGCGCCCAGCAGCGCCGCCGCGGGCAGCGCCCGCCGGTGGTCCGCGCCCACCAGCAGCCGCACCACATGCGGCATGATCAGCCCGACGAACCCGATCTGCCCGCTGACCGCCACGATCGTGCCGATCATCAGCGCCACCAGCGTGAACAGCGCAGCCCGGAACCGGTGCACGTCCAGCCCGAGGGCGGTCGCCGCCTCCTCACCGGCCAGCAGCAGGTTCAGCGGACGGCTCACCCCGAGCAGCACCGCCGTACCGGCCAGCACCACCACGGCCGGTATCCACAGCATCGACCAGGTGGTGCCCGCCAGCCCGCCGAGCATCCACCGCAGCGCCGACTGGGTCTTGTGCGGGTCGTTGGACGTGACGATCAGGAAACTCGCCAGCGCCGACAGCACCTCCGCCGTCGCCACCCCCGCCAGCACCAGCCGGATCGTGGTCATCCGGCCGCCCGACCGGGCCAGGAAGTACACCGCGACCAGCGCCGCCAGCGCCCCCGCGAACGCCGCCACCGGCAGGGTCACCAGCCCGAACACCGTGATGTTCAGGACCAGTACCGACACCGCGCCGACCGACGCGCCCGAGGACACCCCGAGCAGCATCGGATCGGCCAGCGGATTGCGAACCAGGGCCTGGAGCGCCATCCCGGAGACGGCGAGCCCCGCGCCGACCACCCCGGCCAGCAGCACCCGGGGCAGCCGCACATCCAGCACGATCGTCTCGCGGACCGGGGTCCACGTGACCTCGGCGAGCCCCGGATGCACCTGGTGCAGGAGCATGCCCCAGACCTGCCCGGCCGGGACACTGATGGAACCGGCCGCGACACCCGCCGTCGCCGCGAGCACCACCAGTACCGCGAGCCCCGCGAGGACCAGCGCGTACGGCGGCCGGCCCCGGCCCCCGGCCGGGGCGGTGCCCGGTCCGGGAGCCTTGGCGACACTGCTGAGGACGACGTTCCCCGAGGACCGGGGCGCGCCCGTCACCGGACCCGGTCCGGGTGCAGCTGCCGGGCCAGCGACTCCACGCCCGCCGGGACCCGCACACCGAGCACCGTCGACGACAACGGCAGCACCGCGAACCGCTTCTTCTTGATGGCGGGCACGTCCTGGAGCGCCGGATGCGACAGCAGGAACTTCTTCTTGGCCGCGAGGGGCTGGTCCCCGTAGTCGTAGATCACGACGACCTCGGGGGCCCGCTCGGCGACCTGCTCGAACGAGACGTCACCGAACTGCTTGTCCAGATCGGCGAAGATGTTCACCCCGCCCGCCTCCTTGATCATCTCGTTGCCGACGCCCGCGCCGCCCGCGGTGAACGCCGTCTTGTCGCCGCTGTCGTACACGAACACCTTCAGCGGATCGACGTCACCGAGCTTCTTCTCGACCGCCCCGAGCGTCGCCTTCGCCTTCCTGACCTCCCGCTCGGCGCGCTCCGGGACCCCGAATATCTTCCCGACGGCGCGCAGTTCCTCGTCGATCATCGCCATCGTCACCGGACCGGTCGGGCATTCCTCCACATTCAGATAGGAGTTGACACCCGCCTTCGTCAGCGCGGCCCGGCCGCGGCCCTCCTTCTCGTCGAAGGTGCTCGCGAACCCGGCGTACGCGAAGTCCGGTTCGGCGTCGAGCAGCACCTCGAACGACGGGTACTCCTTCGAGAGCACCTTGATCCCCTCGTACGCGTCCTGGTACTCCGGCAGGATCTTGTCGTCGAGATAGGCGGTGCCCACCATCGACTTCTCCAGACCGAGAGCCAGCAGCACCTCGGTGGCGTGCTGGTTCAGCGTCACCGCGCGCTCGGGCGGACGCTGGTACGTGGTCCTCACCCCGCAGTTGGTCACGGTGACGGGGAAGCCCTCGGCCGTGGCACCCGACGCGGCCGGGTCGTCCCGGTCACCGGAGGTGCCACCACCGCAGCCCGCCACCAGGAAGGCGGCAGCGGCCAGCAGGGACAGAGAGCGTTTCGCCATGGTGTGGTCGGTCCTCTCACCGCGTACGCCCGTGCGCCGCGGTCGGTTGGAAGGGTTCAGCGGGGATCGGCGGACGACGCGCCACGGACCCGCCGCGGCGGGGTGAAGGCGTAGAGGTCGAGGATCTCCGGCAGCGGGGCGGCCCCGGGGCCGCCCGCCCGTACCCAGGCGACGATGTCGCCGGTCGCGGCGGGGTCGTTGACGAGGCCGAGCCAGACAGGACGGGCGCCGGCGGCGCGTTCCGCCGCCGAGGGCTGGACGACCACCACGTTCGCCTGGTCGCAGACGTCCAGGCACTCGGAGATCCGTACCGGCAGGTCTTTGCTCAACGCGGCGACCTGCGCCGCGTGATCGACACCGGTCACCTTCGCGCTGCCGCAGCAGCAGTCCCGGCACACGACGACCCGGCACGGCGCCGGAGCCCCGGAACGTTGCCCTTCGGGCATTGCGACCCACACTCCCCCCTGGGGAGATCCGCCCCAGTTCTGTCGAGGAGGCGACCGCGTGAGTCTCCTGGCTCTCGGGTCAACGCTCGCCCCGGCCTTCCCACCCGCGTACGGGCAGTGGTCTGTTCGGGGTCCGCTCGCCGATCACAGTGGCGGGACCGCACCGGATTCACACCGGTTTCCTCGATCCGCCGTCGCCTATCGGCGTCATCATGACAGACCGCGCGGCCGGATCGTATGCCCGGGGCGCGGTTGCAGCGCAGGTCACACGGCGCCCGGTCCGACCGGGCGGCCGGACCGAGGCCCCGGCCGGGTGGCGGGACCGCGTACCGGCCACCCGGCCGGACCACCGCGCACACCACTGCCCCGGGCGTTCACGGGCCCGCGACGCCCATGATCAAATATCCGCCGTGCCCTTCACGCTCTCCCATCTCGCGGCCGTCATACCCGTCGCCCGGGGACCGTTGGTGCCCTCGGCGCTCGCCGCCGGTGCCATGTCCCCGGACCTCCTCTACTTCGTCCTGCTCCGGCCGGGCGGACGCGAGGCCACCCACAGCGCCTGGGGGATCGTCGCGATCGACCTGCCTCTCGCGCTCCTCGCCCTCGCCGTCTTCCGGCTGCTGCTCCTGGAACCACTCGTGTCGCTCGCACCTGCGGCGGTCCGCGCCCGGGTCGCGCCCCTGTGCGGACCCCCGCGCCTGTCCTGGCGCGGCGCCCTCGCCGTCGTCGTGTCGGTACTCCTCGGCGCGCTCACCCATGTCGTGTGGGACGCCTTCACCCACGCCGGTGGCTGGGGCGTGGAACTGGTCCCCTCGCTCACCACCGAGGTCGCGGAGGGCATCCCCGCCTTCAAGATCGCCCAGTGGACCAGTTCGACCCTGGGCGGCCTCGCCGTGCTGATCTGGTCCGGCCGCTGGCTCCGGCGGACCCCCGCCGGACCGGTGCCCGAGCGGTTCGCCCCGCCCGCCCGGCCCGCCCTCCTGGCCGGAGCCGTGGTACTCGGCGCCGCCGCCGTCGCCGTGCTGTCCGTGGCGATCTCGACGCAGGGCGGCTTCCACGCCTCCCTGGTACGCGCCACCATCGGAGCCATGACCGGCGCCGTCCTCGCCCTGGCCGGATACGGGCTGCTGCGCCGCACGGTCGGCACCCGGGCCGGGCGCCCGGCGACCTGAGCACCGGCCCCGCCGCAGTCCCGCCGCCTTCTCCTCAGCGGGACGGCGTGGACGACGGTCGCGCGCCGGACGTGGACCCGGAGTCGGGCTCGTGCTCTGAACCGGACCGGGGCCCAAGGCCCGACACCGAATCGGACCCGGAGCCCGGATCGGCGGCCGTACCGCTCGGGTAGCGGCGGACCGAGCAGGCGATGACCAGTGCCGCCAGCAGCCCGATACCGGTGGCGGTCACGGCGACCCCCGTACCGCCGTGCGCGGAGACCGCCCAGCCGCCGACGGCCGCGGCGACGGCGATACCGGCATAGAGACCGCTGGTGTTCAGGGCGACCGCCTCGGCCTCCGCGTCCCGGGCCAGTTGCAGGGCGCGGGTGTTCATCGGGGGGTTGAAGCCCCAGGCCGCGAATCCCCAGACGGCGAGGACGGCGGCGAGCAGCCAGACAGGGGCTTCGTCGGTGAGCACACCGGTCGCGGCCAGCGCCGCCGTGGCGGCCACCAGCCCGCCGAAGGTGGCCAGCAGGGCCAGGTCCGCGCCCCAGCGGTCGGTCAGCCGCCCGCCCAGGAAGGTCCCCGCGGCCCCGGACACACCGATGACGGAGATCAACAGGGCCAGGACCGCCCCACCGCTCCCGGTGATGTCGCGGGTGAGCGGGGCGATATACGTATAGGTCATCAGACCGCTGGACGCGCCCAGGACCGTGCCGGTGACACAGAGCAGCACGGCAGGCCGCGACAGGATGCGCAACTGGCGGCGGACACCGATCGCGGGTGCGCCGGGCAGCACGGGGAGCAGCCGCCAGGACGCGACGGCGACCGCCGTACTGAACAGGGCGACGGCGACGAACGTGGAACGCCAGCCGAAGGCCGAGGACAGCAGGGTGCCCAGCGGCACACCGACGAAGAGGGCGACGGTCAGTCCGGCGGCGACGGTACCGATCGCCCGCCCGACGCGTTCGGGGGCCGCGGCACGGGCCGCCACGGCGAACACCGCGGGGGTGATGGTCGCCGCGATCAGCGCGGTGACGATCCGCAGGAGGATCAGGCTCGTGTGGTCGGGGGCGAAGGCGGTGACGGCGTTGGCCGCCGCGAAGACGGCCAGACCGCCGACGATCAGGGGCTTGCGGGGCAGCCGCGCCGTGGCCACCGCGAGCGGGGGAGCGGCGAGGGCGTAGGTGAGGGAGAAGACGGTGACCAGTTGCCCCGCCGCCGCCTCACCGACGCCGAGGTCCGCGGCGATCTCGGGCAGCACACCGGCGATCACGAAGTCGTCGGTCCCGATGACGAATGTCGTCAGCAGCAGACATATCAGCCACCCCGTGCCGCGCTGACCTGCTGTGTTGTTGCTTCCGGAAGTCATGCGCCGACGCTAGGACCTTGACGCCTGTGTCAAGGTCAACCCTGCCCGCCCCGCCCCGCCCTTGCCCGCTTCCGCCACCTCGCCCCGGCCAGGTCCCCGGACTGTCGTCACGTCTCCCGTGCCCGCCGCGCCTTCGGTTCCTTCCGTGCCTTCGGCGTCTCCCGTGCCTTCGGTGCCTTCGGTGTCTGCCGGGAGTCGACAGCCGCGTCGACGGTGGCGCTGTGCCGGGCCAGTCGGTCCCTGAGTTCCTGGAGCCGGGCGATCCGGTGGTCCAGGGACTCCAGCCGCTTGTGGATGGTGTCGCTCTCGCCCGCACACCGCGGGGTCTGCGCGAGCGGCTGTTCCAGGCAGCCCCGTTCCAGATAGTGCAGCACGTCCTCGGTGGTCAGTCCCACCGCGAGGAGTTCCTTGATGTTGCGGGCGCGCACGAGCGCGGTCTCGTCGTACTCCCGGTACCCGTTGCTGTCACGCGTGGGGGACAGCAACCCCTGCTGCTCGTAGTAGCGCAGTGAGCGAGTGCTGGCGCCCACGCGCTCCGCGAGTTCCCCGATCCGCATCCGCATCGTCATCCCCACCCCATGTCCCCACATCCCCGCGTTCGCATGTCCGCATCCCGGTCTCCGGCGGCAGGCGGCGTGGTCCAGGGGAACACGGCGCTGCCGCGAACCCCATGACCGTGGCGACCCGCGTGCCGGGTTCAGCGTTCGGCCGGGACCTGGCTCCTGACCAGTTCCAGCAAGGTGGTGTGCGTCCGCCGGTCCGCCGCCACGATCAGCCCGTCCGCGCCGGTGCCCAGGGGCTGTCCGTGGAGCGCGGTCACCACACAGCCCGCGGCCTCGCACAAGGCGATCCCGGCGGCGAAGTGCACACTGTCGTACGGCCGTCCGTCGGTGACGTAGGCGGCCCTGCGCCCGGCGGCGACCCAGGCCACCGCGAGGGTCGTGGAGACGACCCGGGGCCGGAAGTGCTCGCCGAAGGCGGGGTCGGTGAGGAGACGGGCCGCCCGGAAATCCGGTGCGTTCGGGAACGGCGGATCGAGATTGACGTCCACCAGCCGCGAACCGGCCGACGGCACCAGCACCTCGTCCGCACCGCCGCGCCGCACCCGGGCGTGTTCACCGTCGGTCCAGAACACCTCGTCGTTGAACGGGTCGGCCGCGGCGGCCACGGTGGTGCCGGCCCCGGTTCGCAGCGCCACGTTCACCGCGACGAGCATCGTGCGCACGGCGTAGTTCAACGTCCCGCACAGCGGATCGACCAGCCATCGGCGCTCGGCGTCGGCCGCCCCGGTGCGCCCGCTCTCCTCGCCCGTCACGGCGTCATCGGGACGTGCGCCCCGAAGTACGTCCAGGACGGCCTTCTCCGCCGCGAGGTCCGCCGCTGTCGCGAAGTCACCGGCGCCCTTCTCGAACCGCGCCGACGGTTCCCCGTACATGTCACGGACCACGGCCGCACCCGCTTGCGCCGCCGCCACGGCCAGCCGCGCGTCGGATTCCCTGTTCGTGATCGGCATGCGCGCAGGATATCCGCGGCCGTCCCGTCGGGGTCGGGAGCCCGTACGAGTATCCGTACGAGTACGGGGGGAACCGGATCGGGGTCGCCACGATTGCGTGCGGGCTCCGGGCGCGGCCTGTACGTCTTCCCGCTGAAACGCGCGGCGCCAACTCCGAGGGGTCGCGGGGATGTCGACGCAATGAGCACGGTCGCGCCCGCCGCCGGTCCGGGCCCGCCGCGATGTCAGTGCCGACAGGTACGTTGCCGGGAGCCGACCACCGTCCCCGGGAGTGGAACCACCGTGATCCAAGGACCGCACACGACACCGCTCGACGTGGGTGAGCTGATACCCGGGCTGGCCGCCCTCGCCATGCGGACGACGATGCTGTCCCCGAAGCCCGGGGCGCCCGGGGTCGGTGACAGCTCCATCGGCGGCCCGTTGCTCTGGCCCGCCGGCGAGCCCTGGCCCTACTGCGAGCAGCCCGGACACCGGACCTCGTACGACGACGAGTCCCCGGCGGGTCCGGTCCCCGTGGTGCCGGTCGTCCAGTTGTTCGCGCGCGATGTGCCCGAACTGCGGTTCCCCGAGGGCAAGGACGTGCTGCAAGTGGTCTGGTGCCCGCTGATCCACCCCGAGGAGTCGTACGTCGCGCTCCCCGCGTTGCACTGGCGCGACGAGGCCGAGGCCCGGGCGGCCGGTGTCCTGCGGGACGTCCCCGAGCCGCCCGGGGGCGAGTACGAACTGGACTTCATGCCGCGTCCTGCGTGCACCCTGACACCGACCGTCGTCGTCGACTACCCGGACAAGGACCTGCCCGGTGAACTCCTGCCGTACGTGGTGGAGTTCGAGGAGAAGTACGGTTCCTTCTACAACGAGGTGGCGTGTGTGTCCCGGAACAAGGTCGGCGGCTACCCGGCGTGGACCCAGCCGCCCGACTGGCCGTCCTGCGACGAGGGCCACCGGATGGAACACCTCCTGAGCGTCACCGGGGAGGAACATCTCGACATGGCCATGGGCGACGCGGGCGGCATCTATCTCTTCCTGTGCCGACAGTGCCCGGAACTCCCCAACGCGTACCGGTACGACTGCCACTAGCGCCTGCCCGGAGGTCCGGCCCGCAGCCGACGGCCCTCACCCCTCCGGGCGGCGCGGCTTCCCGGCCGCCGCACGGCCGTGGTCTACCGGCCGCCGGTGACGGCGCCCTCGCGCAGTTCCAGGCGTGAGCCGGTGAACCGTGACCGCATCCGGCGGTCGTGGGTGACCAGCACCACCGCGCCCGCGTAGCCGGTCAGCGCCGCTTCCAGGTCCTCCACCAGCGCCGGGGAGAGATGGTTGGTCGGCTCGTCCAGCAGCAGCAGATCCACCGGTTCGCTGACCAGCCGCGCCAGTTCGATACGGCGCCGCTGTCCGTACGACAGCTCGCCGACGCGCAGCCCGAGCGTGTCCGGGCCGAACAGGCCGAGCGACAGCAGCCGGTCGGCGTGCGTGTCCCGGTCACCGGGGCGGCCGTGGGCGAACGCCCCCAGTACGGTCAGCGACCGGGGGAACGGGGTCTCCTCCTGCCGTAGATGCCCCACCCTTCCGGATACGTGTGCCGCACCGGCGTCCGGCCGCAGTTCCCCGGCCAGCAGCCGCAGCAGGGTGGTCTTGCCGGCGCCGTTGGGGCCGGTGACCAGCAGCCGTTCGGACGGGCCGATGCGCAGCTCCGGGACATGCAGCCGTCCGGTCACCACGACACCGTCGAGCCGCGCGACCGGCCCTTCGCCGCCCGGACCGCCCGCGGTGGTGATGCGGGTCATGAAGGAGAGCGGGTCGGACGGTGGCGCCACCGGGTTCGCGGTGAGCCGCTCCAGCCGCTCCTTGGCGTTGCGGACCCGGCTCATCGCACCATGTGCGCGCCCCCGCGCACGGAACCCGCCGTAGCCGAAGATCGCCTTCGGCATCCTGCGCGGGATGCCGTCCAGCCGGGCGATGTTGGACTCGGCCAGACGGCGGCTGCGGTCGAGATCGCGACGCCACTCGTCGTACCGCTGCCGGTGCCGACGGCGTTCGGCGGCCTTGGCGGCGAGATAGCCGGCGTAGCCGTTGCCATGGCGTGTCACCCGTCCGCCGTCGACCTCCAGGACCGTGGTGGTGAGCCGTTCCAGGAAGACCCGGTCATGGGTGACCACGACGACGGTGCCGCGATGGGCCCGCAGACGCTCCTCCAGCCAGCCGACCGCCTGGTCGTCGAGGTCGTTGGTCGGCTCGTCCAGGAGCAGCAGCTCCGGCCGGGACGCCAGTGTCGCGGCCAGCGCCAGCCGCGACCGCTCGCCGCCGGAGAGTGTCCCCAGCCGCCGGTCCCGGGCCAGCCCCGGCAGGCCCAGCCCGTGCAGCGCGGTGTCCACACGGGCGTCGGCCCGGTAGCCGTCGCGTGCCTCGTACCGCTCGGTCAGCCGCGCGTACACGGCGAGGCGGTCTTCCAGTGCGGCGCCCGTGGGAGCCTCGGTCAGCGCGGCCTCCGCCCGCCGCAACGCAGCGTCCAACACACGTAGTTCGGCCAGTGCCGCGTCCACGGCGTCCTGGACGGTGGCCTCGGGCGGCAGCCCAGACGACTGGGCGAGATACCCGGAGCCGCCGGGCGCGGACACGGTCACCTCGCCCGCGTCGGGGCGTTCCGCCCCGGCGAGAAGCCGGAGCAGGGTGGACTTCCCCGCACCGTTGTCACCGACGACGCCCGCCTTCTCACCGGGCGCGAGACCGAAGGACACCTGGTCGAGCACGGTGCGGTCGTCGTACCGCTTGGTGGCGGCGTGCAGGAAGAGCTGTGCGGAATGTGCTGGGTGCATGGGAAAGCCCCTGTTCTCGGCCAGGCCGGAAGAACGGATTCGAGGACGGATCAACGCGACGACGGCGGAGCACAGCTCGACACGGTCGCGCGGGGGGCCGTCACAGAGTTCCCATACACCTCAACATAGGCGGGCGCGGCCTCGGCGTTCAAGGGGATTTCCCCGGTCGGCAGACCCTTGCCGGGCCGGGGCGGACACCTGGGGCGGCCCGCGTCCGCGCCCGTGTGCGCGCCCGTGTGCGCAGACGGGATCGCGCGCAGACGGGATCGCGCGCAGGCGGAATTGGCTGCTCAGGCGGATGTGGGGGAGGGTGGGTGGGGGACCCCAACGAAAGTGGGTACCGGAGCTGGACGTTGGTCCGGTGCGGGGCGGCGAGCGGGGGACCTAGGCTCGGTACCGGCCTGGGCGAGGGCCTTCCGGTGGGTTCGACCTGCGGAAACGTCCTCGGCCCGGTGCGTCGTCCAGCAATGACCGATCCATGGGAGTACACGTTGTCCGCTCTGCCGCTCGCCTCCTCCGCCGAACCCGAACTCGACGGTCTCGCCGGTACGCTGGTCGACCTGATGGAGGACCTGGGCGGGCCCGGCGCCGGTATCGCCGTCTTCGCGGAGAACCTTTTCCCGCCGCTCCCCAGCGAACTGTTCCTTCCCCTGGCCGGGTTCACCGCGAGCCAGGGACGGATGAGCCTGGCCGAGGCGCTGATCTGGACGACCCTGGGTTCGGTCGTCGGCGCCCTCGCGCTGTACGGCTTCGGCGCGCTCCTCGGCCGGGACCGGCTGCGCCGGATCATCGCGAAGATCCCTCTGATGAAGGTCTCCGACTACGACCGCACCGAGGAGTGGTTCGCCAAGCACGGCACCAAGGCCGTCCTGTTCGGGAGGGTGCTGCCGATCTTCCGCAGTCTGATCTCGATCCCCGCCGGAGTCGTCCGGATGCCGATCTTGACCTTCGTGGCTCTGACCGCGCTGGGGAGCGCGGTCTGGAACACCGTCCTGGTCATGGCCGGATACAGCCTCGGCAACAACTGGCACCGGGTCGAGGGTTACGCGGGAATCATGGAGCGGGTCGTGCTCGGCGGTGTCGCCCTCGGTCTCGTCGTGTTCGTCTGGACCCGGGTCTCCGGGCTGCGGAAGGAGAAGCGCGCCCGACAGGTGAAGTGAACGAGGGGGAGGATCGGGGGAGGGACGCCCGCCGGGTGTCCGTCGGGTGACCATCTGGTCGCCCCTTCCCCACGTCCTGTTCCGCGCCGCTCCGGTTCCCCTCCCGGTCCGGGATTCCGCCCGGCCTGTTCGGAGGGGCCGGGTCGCGTGGAGCACCAGGGCCGCGGTCTCGGCAAGGCGGTCATGAAGCGCTCACCGATGAGCTGGGGCGGCGGGCGCCCAAGGGTGCCTATGCCTTCCCCATCGCGGACGACGAGGCGCGCCACCTCTACGCGCGGTACGGGTTCACCGGGGCCACCCCGGCATCCGTGGGCGTGCACCGCCTGGTCTGAAGGCCCGCCGATGTCGCCCTCTCCGGTCCTCCGAGGGCGGTCGGGGAGTCGTTGACCTGCGGATGTGATACTCGAACCATGGCATCACGTAGGACAGGGCGCGGCCGACGTGCGGCAGGCCCTGCCCCGGTACGGATCGCGCGTGCCACCGCCCGGGACGCCAAGCGGCTCACCGCGATGGTCCGGGGCTCGCGTGCCTATGAGGGGCCGTACGCGCCGATGATCGCGGGGTACCGGGTGGGTCCCGACTACATCGAGGCCCACGAGGTATTCGCGGCGCTGGGGGAAGGCCCGGAGGAAGGGGCGCTCCTCGGTTTCTACGCCCTGCTCCTCGGCCCGGCCGAGCTCGACCTGATGTTCGTCGCGGACCGGGCGCAGGGCCGGGGGATCGGCCGCGCGCTCGTCGCGCACATGCTGGACCGGGCGCGGGAAGCGGGGCTCGACACCGTGCGCGTCGTCTCCCATCCGCCGTCCGAGGGCTTCTACCTCGCAGCGGGCGCGCGGCGCACCGGCACCGTCGCGGCGAGGCCGCCCGCCGTCCACTGGGACCGGCCCGAGCTCGTCTTCTCCGTACCGCGGGCCGACGACCGGGGCTGAGCGGGACGGGCCCGCGACGACCGCTGGGTGCGGGACGGGGCCCGCCGGGTGCCGGACGGGCCCACGGCGACCGAGGCCGAGCGGGACGGCCCGCGACGAACCGCGAGGACGCGGGACCGGCAGGTGTGACCGGGCGCGGGGCACGGCCCCCGCCGGACGCGGGGTGCGGTGACGGGAGCGTTCAAGAGACGCGGCGACAGGGCTTTCTCGCTCGAACTCCCGTTCCTTGCTGAGCAGTTCGGGTGTCCGGTCCCCTCCGCTGCGACATACTGGCGGCGTCGAAGCGGTTCCCACGGGGCCGTGTTCGCGACGTTCCGCGCGGGAGCGCGCGGAGGTGACCCGACCGGGGACGCGTGCCGTGCGGGGAGCGATGAACCCGGACCCATCAGGAGGAACTCCATGCCCGAGGTCAAGGAAAGCCCGCGCGTCGCCGTGTACGGGCTGGGGGCGATGGGGCTGGAGATCGTCAGGATTCTCTACCGCCGCCACGCGCGCGTCGTCGCGGGGATCGTCCGCCCCGGGTCCGACAAGGACGGGCGGGACCTGGGGGACCTGGCCGGTGTCCCCGGACTCACCTTCCCGGCCCGTGGCGACGCCTCGCAGGCCCTGCACGAGGCCGCGCCCGACATCGTGGTCGTCACCGTCAGCACCTACCTCGACGACACCCAGTTCGGGATCTTCTCGACCGCGGTCCGCGCCGGGGCCCATGTGATCACGCTGGCCGAGGAGATGCTGTACCCCTTCGCCACCGACAACCCGCTGGCCCGGGAGCTGGACACGCTGGCCCGGGAGCACGGTGTGACCGTGACGGGCACGGGGCACCAGGACGCCTACTGGGTCAACCTCATCAGCGTGCTGGCGGGGTCGACCCATGACCTCGGCGGGATCGAGGGCCGGCTCGCCTGGAACGTCGACGACTTCGGCCCCGCCCTCGCGGAGCAGCAGCGGGTCGGCACGACCACCGAGGACTTCAGCCGCTGGCTGGCTGGCACAGAACGGCCGCCGAGCTTCACCCACTACTCGCTGTACGCCCTGGCCGCAGCCGTCGGTCTGACCCCGGACGGCACCGCGGAATGCGTGACCGAGCCGGTGCTCGCCGAGCGGGACATCCACAGCAAGGCCCTGGGCACGACGGTGCGCAGCGGGACCCTTCTGGGCTACACCGACACCGACACCCTGCGGACAAAGGAAGGGATCACGCTCTCCGTCAGCTCGCAGGGGAAGGTCTACGACGAGCATGAGACGGACTACAACGAGTGGCGGGTCACGGACGGATCGGGCAAGCCGACACTGCATCTGCGCAACAGTGATCTGAGTACGGCGCACACCACCTGCGCCAGCCTCGTCAACAGGATCCCGGACGTCATCGCGGCGAGGCCGGGAATCGTCACCGTGGACCAGCTGCCCCAACTGCGCTACTGGACGGGCCTCCATCTGGCCTGACCTGGCCCGACCTGGCCGTAGGGCGGTCCTGGCCCGGTGCGCCGCCCGCCGCCGGACCGGGTCACCCCGATGCGGCGGCGGGCGCCGGGCGCTACGCCGCGCCACCCTTCCCCGTACAGGCGACGGCCTCGTTCAACCGGGTGACGATCGCGTTGGTGTCGGCCCTGCCGTACAGGCTCACCGCGGTGACGCCCTGCCGGTGGCCGTCCGCGTCACCGAACAGATAGGCCGCACTGCCGTGTATGCCGCCCGCGTGGCCCCACAGCGGCCCGCAGCCCAGCCCGTCGAGTGAGTCGAGGCGCTGGATTCCCAGCCCGTACCGCACGCCGAGCCCGGTCGGGACGGTGCGCTTCATCTCGGTCAGCTCGGCGGGGCGCAGCAGGGTGCCGCGGAACAGGGCCGAGTGGAAACGTGCCAGGTCGGCCGTGGAGGAGACACCGGCCCCGCCCGCCCCGGCGACGGACGGGTTCAGCTCGGTGGTGTCCACCGGACCGGACGGCAGCCGGGTGTAGTTGCGGGCGTGCGGGCCCCGGATCAGGGGTGAGGCGGATGGCATGGACGTGTCCCGCAGCCGCAGTGGGTGGACGATCCGCCGTTCCACCTCCTGGTTCCAGGTGCGGCCCGTCACTCGCTGGACGAGCATCCCGGCGACGAGGTAGTTGGTGTTGGAGTACCGCCAGCCCTGCCCCGGCGGGAAGTGCGGGGCACGCTCGGACGCCTCGGCCACCATCGTCGCCGCCGAGTACGTCCGCCAGCGGTCGGTACGCACCCAGCGCGCGAGCCCGGCGTCGTCCACGGGGACGTACCGGGGGTCGTCGGTGTAGTCGTACAGGCCGCTCGTGTGGTTGAGCAGTTGGCGGACGGTGATGCGGTCACCGTCGGGGAGCACTCCGGGCAGGTAGGTCTCCACGGGCTCGTCGAGCGTTATCCGCCCCTCGCCGACCAGTTGGAGCACCACCGTGGCGGTGAAGGTCTTGGTGATGCTGCCGATCCGGAACCGTCCGTCCGGGTCGACCTGCCGCCCGGTGCCCCGCACGGCCGTGCCGGCGGCGCCCTTCCACACCGTACGGCCGCCCTCCACGATCCGGGCCATGTCCCAGGTGGCCGCCCCGCTGTCTACCACCGTCCGCAGTACGCGCAGCCGTTCGGCCGGATCGACGCCGGTGACCCGGGCTGGCGCACCGGCACCCGGCGCGACGGCGGTCGTCGTGGCGGGTGCGGCGGGTGCCTGCGGGGCCAGGGTGCCCACCAGGCCGGCTGTGGCCAGCATCAGCACCCCGGCGCGCGTGGCGGCCCGTCGGGACATCGAGTTCGGCGAGCGGTCGTTCATCCAAGGTCTCCTTACCTCGTGCGGGACACCTCGCGTGTCCACCGTCGTACGCCACCGGCGGACCCGCCCGTGGACGGGCGCGGCTCCGTGGCGGCACGGCCTTCCGGGTACGCCGGTGCGGGGGGCACGGGTGGGCGGACGCGGTGGTGGGCGCCGTGGTGGCGGGGCCACCGCCCCGGGGTTCGGCCGTACTTGGAGCGTAGGAAGGGAGACGGGTGCCCCACCATGGCGCGCGCCCCCCGTCCGCACGGGAGCGGGATACCCCCTCGTGGTGGAGTCCGCTCCACCTTGCCCGCAGCCCAGCGGCTCTGAAATCCGTTGGTCGGGACGGCGCGGGCGGTGCACACTCGCCGTCATGTCTACGACGCTCCAGGCCGGGCCGCTCTGTACACGTGAGTCGCTGGCCCATGAACTGCGGGGGCTGGGCGTGACCCCCGGCGAGACCTTGCTCGTGCACTCCTCCCTCGGTTCGCTGGGCTGGGTGTGCGGCGGCGCCGTCACCGTCGTCCGCGCGCTCCTCGATGTCCTGGGTACGGACGGGACCCTCGTGGTGCCGACGCACTCCGGTGACAACTCGGACCCCGCCGGGTGGGTGAACCCGCCGGTGCCCGAGTCATGGTGGGCGGACATCCGCCGGTCGATGCCCCCGTACGACGCGGACCTCACCCCCTGTTTCGGGGTCGGGATCGTCCCGGAGACGGTGCGCGGCTGGCCGGGAGCCGTGCGCAGCGCGCATCCGCAGACCTCCTTCGCGGCCGTCGGCCCGCGTGCCACGGGCATCACGGACGGCCACGCACCGGACTGCCGCCTCGGGGAGCGCAGCCCGCTCGCCCGGCTGGAGGCGGCCGGGGCGCGGGTGCTGCTGCTCGGGACGGGCTACGGCGCCTGCACCGCGTTCCATCTGGCCGAGTACCGGGTGCCGTCGCCGACGGCCGACAACTCCTTCGCGGTCATGACGTCCGGGGGCCGCCGCTGGACCACCGTGCGGGACGTCGCGATCCGCGAGGACCGGTTCGACGAGCTGGGCGCGGCGTTCGAGAAGGAACACCCCGTGGTCCGTGGCCCGGTGGGCGCGGCCGAGGCCCGGCTGTTCCCGCTCGCCGACGCGGTCACCCACGCCACCGGCTGGCTCGCGGAGCACCGGCCGTGGCCCGCGCATGACTGATCCGGTGCGGCGCCCGCGGTCCGCCGGCGTGGCATCCCTGGTCCGCTCGCGCGGCACCCCGGGGTCACTTGACGGCGCTTCTCGTGCAGCGCCGTCGCCTCACCCGCCGGCGAGCGCGCGGGCCTCCTTCGCGATCAGCGCCGCGCGTGGCGCGGGCAGGCCCCGGCCGTGCTCGGCCCAGCGGGCCAGCTGCCGGTAGTGGCCGTGGCCCAGCATGGTGGTGAGGGTCGCGACATGGTGGTCGGTGGCGCCCGAGGTCAGGATCAGATGGGCCAGCCCGGTCCGGGACGCCCGGAGGGTGAAGGCCGACTCGGCGGTGGCCGTGCCGCCGGGACCGGTGACCGTGGCCCGCAGGGTGTGCCCACCGGCGCCGAGCGCGGTCAGGTCCAGCGGCTCGCCCGCCTCGACCGGACGGCCGTCCAGCGTCAGCCGCGTCGAGGCGGCGCCCGACGACTGCACGGCCGCCACCGGCGCCTGCGCCCGGTCCAGCCGCGCGCCGGGGGCCGGGGAAGTCACCGTCACCGCCGGTGCCGTGGGACGGTGCTGGCCCGACGCCGCGTTCCAGCCGACGAGTTCGGCGGGCCGATTGGTGATGACGGCGTCCACACCGGCCTCCTCCAGGGCCGCCCAGCGGTCGGGACTGTCGACGGTCCACACCATCACCGCGACTCCGGCGTCCCGCAGTTCGGCCACCGCCCCGGGCCGCGCGCCCAGCGCCGCGTCGGACGGGTTGTACGAGGTGAGGCCGAGTTCCCTCGCCACGGCCACCGGATCGGCGTCCAGGGTGCCGCGCAGCAGACCCAGGGGAAGTTCGGGCGCCAGCTCACGGGTGTACCGGAGCGCGTCGGGCTCGAAGCTCTGCACGAAGACCCGGTCGGTCATCCGCTGCTCACGGATGATCCGGACGATCGTGGCGACCTCGTCGCGGGAGTGCCTGCCCTTGATCTCCAGCAGCATGTCACCACCCCGCTCCCGCAGATCGCCCAGCTGCGCCGCGAGGGTGGGCACCCGGTTCCCGGCGAAGGCGGGACCGAACCACGACCCGGCGTCCAGCGCGTCCAGTTGGGCCGAGGTCAGCTCGCGGACCGCCCCGCTGCCGTCGGTGGTGCGGTCGACGGTGCTGTCGTGCAGCACGTACGGGACGCCGTCCTTGCTGGGCTGGACATCGTTCTCGATGTACTCGGCCCCGCCACGGCGACCCACCTCGTCGGCGACCAGGGTGTTCTCCGGCGCCGCGGACGAGGCGCCGCGGTGCGCGATCACGGTCAACGGGGCACCCGGCGGACGGAGATGGCCCCGGTCGGGCAGCGCCGTGATCCGCAGATCGTCGAAGGACACGGTCGCGCCGTTGACGACGAGCGCCTCGACACCGTCCGCCGAACGGGCCACCCGGCTGGTACGCAAGGCCTCACGCCCGTCGACGGACCAGCGAGCCCGGGAACCATGGACCTCCACCGCGAGCCGCACGTCACGGCCGGTGCCGACGGCCGACGGGGCCGGTCCGGTGTCGGTCACGTCCCAGGTGTTCCCGGCCGTACGCCGGGCGAACTCCAGTCCGTTCGCGGCGGTGGTACCGCTGCGCACGGTGGCCAGCGACCACGGCACCGAACCGTCCGCGGGCACGTCCATGCCCAGCGCGGCCCACCGGGAGGGGTCCGTCACCGACTCGAACCGGGCGGTCACCTCCATCCGGAAGTTCTTCAGACGCGCACCGAAGGTGATCCGGCTCAGGACCCCGGAATGGGCGGACGAGCCGTGCAACCGGCCGTCCCGCACCTCCCAGTTCCCCTCGACGGCACGGAATCCAGGGGGCAGCGCCGTACCGGGGAACCCGGTGGACAGCACCACCTCCTTCCCGGCCGCCCCCCTGCCCTCCTCGGTGGGAACGGCCCCCGCGGGCACGGGGACGGACAGGGCGGTGAGCGTGGCGGTCACCAGGAACGCGGCTGACGTACGAAGCGATCGGACTGACATGCCAGGAAAGGTAGGGACCCCGGACGAACGGCCGTGTACCCGTGGGAGAACAGCGCCCGGCGGTCGCGTGACCGCATCCGTACCGGGCCCTTTCCGGCCTTCCGGGCACTCGTTGCCACATCCGCTGTCGAGGCACTTCCCGGGTGTGGCAGAGTCGGGCCGCGAGCCGGTCCGGGGGGCCGGCGGGCCGTGGTGACCGGATACGGCACCCCGGCCGAGTGGTGAGGGAGACTTGTTGTGGCGCGGGTGATCGACGGCCGGTTCGAGCTGCTGACACGGCTCGGCGGCGGTGGCATGGGACTGGTGTGGCGGGCGCGCGACCTGGCGCTGAACCGCGAGGTGGCCCTGAAGGAGGTACGCCCCCCGGACCCGGCGCTCGCCGAGTACGACCCCGAGGGCGCCCGCGCGCTGCGCGCCCGGGTACTGCGCGAGGCCCAGGCCCTGGCCCTGATCGACCACCCCAATGTGGTCACCATCCACCACATCGTGGACGGCGGCGAACACCCCTACCCCTGGCTCGTCATGGAGCTGGTCACCGGGGGCTCGTTCCAGGAGCGGCTCGACCAGGGTGGCCCCCTCTCCCCGGTGGCGGCGGCCGGGATCGGGCGCGGGGTGCTCGCCGGGCTGCGGGCCGTGCATGCCGCGGGCATCCAGCACCGGGACATCAAACCCCCGAACATCCTGCTGCGCCCGGACGGCCGTCCCGTTCTCACCGACTTCGGCATCGCGGCCATCCAGGGCTCCACCGCCCTCACGATCGCCGGTTCCGTCATCGGCACCCCCGACTACATGGCCCCCGAACGAGTCGGCGGTCAGGACGGCGGCCCGGCGGCCGACCTCTGGTCGCTGGCCCTGATGCTCTACGTCGCGGTCGAGGGCCGCCATCCGCTGCGCCGGGCCAACACCCTCGCCACCCTCGCCGCGGTGCTCAGCGAGGACGTGCCACCGCCCCGGCAGGCCGGCCCGCTGGCGTCGGCCCTGATGGCCGTCCTGGTACGGGACCCGGCGGCGCGGCCCGACGCCGAGGAGCTGGACGAACTGCTGGCCGCAGCGGAGTCGGGGACGACGGCGGTGCCCAGTTCCCCGCGCGGTACGCCTCCGGGCCCGGCCGCGCAGCCGGATCCGGACGTCGTTCCCGGTGAGCCGACCTCCTACGCCCTGGCCCCCCCCGAGCGGCCCGCCGAGCCTGCCGACTCGTCCCCGTCCCCCTCCCTGTCGCCGTCTCCGTCCCGGCGGGAGCCCTCCGTGGTTCTTTCCCGGCCCCCCGGGCCGCCGCCTTCGGGGGACCCGCGGCGGATCCGGCGCAGACGCGGCTTCGCGTACGCGGCGCTCGTGGCCGTCCCGCTCGTCGGCGTCCTCGTGTGGAACCTGCTCCCGGACAGCGGCGACGACCCCGACGCCGCGGGCGGCGGACGTTCCACCAAGTCGCCCCAGGTGTCCGGTTCGAGCGGTGCCGGGCAGCTGACCGTCGGGATCAAGTTCGACCAGCCCGGCTTCGGGGAGCGGGACCAGGACGGCAAGTTCAAGGGCTTCGACGTGGACGTGGCCACCTACATCGCCCGCCATCTGGGCCGCGACCCCGCCGACATCGTGTGGAAGGAAGCCGTGGGCATCGAACGCGAGTCGATGCTCAAGGAGCAGGAGGTCGATCTGATGGTGGCCACGTACACGATGAACGATCGCCGGGAGGAGGAGATCGACTTCGTCGGCCCCTACCTCGTGGCCCATCAGGACGTGCTGATGAGCGTCGACAACATGGCCATCGCCAGGCCGTACCATCTGAACGGCAAGAAGGTCTGCTCGGTGACCGGTACCTCTCCCGGGCGCACTCTCCAGAACACGGTCGCCACCCAGGCCGTGCTCGTGGAGCGTCCCGGATACACCCAGTGCCTGACCGATCTGGCGAACGGCACGGTGGACGCGGTCACCACCGACGATGCCCTGCTCGCCGGGTACGCGGAGCTGAACCCCGGCAAGTACCGTCTCGGCGGCTTCAAGATGAGCGACGAGAGGTACGGCATCGGCCTTCCGCCGAACAGCCTCCTCAAGCAGAGGGTGCAGGCGGCGCTGGACAAGATGATCGCGGACGGCTCCTGGAAGAAGGCCCTGACACGCAACCTCCCGCTGCTGCAACGGGACTCACCGACTTCGTGACACTCCGGTAGGGCGCGACCCCGGGGCGCGGTGTCCGGCGGGCCGCGCCGCCCGGTGGAACGTCACGCCAGCGTCTGGGCCGCGTACACCGCCCCGGTCGTCGTGGCGAGGGTGCCGAGGAGGAGCCGTAGCGCGGTGTCGGGGAGGCGGGGCTGGAGCAGGGCGCCGAGGTAGCCGCCGACCAGTCCGCCGAGACCGCAGGACAGGCCGAGGAACCAGTCCGGGGCGACGGTCCCGTCGCTGACGAGCGACAGCAGTGCGAAGGTGGCGGCGCCGACCACCGAGGTCGTGAAGGTCGCGGCGAGCGCCGCGGGCGCGACCCGGGCGACCGGCATCCCCCGGCCGACGAGCACCGGCCCCAGGAGGGAACCGCCGCCGATGCCGTAGATCCCGCCGACCACACCGACGGCGAGGGCGAGGGCGGTGACCGTCCGCGGGGACGGTTCGCCGCCCGGTCCGCTCCGGGCCGGTCGCAGGGTGCGGGCGCACAGCCACAGGCCCAGGGGCAGCAGCAACGCGGCGATGAGCAGCCGGAAGACGGCGGGACCGGGCAGGACGAACACCCGCAGCGCGGCCCCGGCGACCACACCCGGGAGTGTGCCGAGGACCAGACGCCGGGTCAGCGGGCCGCGCAGGGTGCCGTGCCGCCGGTAGCGCCACAGGGCGCCGGGCCCGGCGACGACGTTGAAGAGCAGATTGGTCGGGGTGACCGCCGGGTTGGGCACGCCGAACACACTGAGCTGGACCGGGAGCAGGAACACCGCGCCCGACACCCCCACCGGCGCGGTGACCACCGCGATCAGCAGTCCGGCGGTCAGTCCGCCCAGCCCGGCCACCCAGTCCACAACAGCCCCCCGGCGCGACGACGTCGGCCATCAGTATCCCCGCCGCGTCCGTCCGCCAGCGTCCGTGTCCGGGCCCGCAACCCGCAACCCGCAACCCGCAACCCGTACCCGTACCGCTCCGGCCCGCGCTCGTCCCTGTCCCCGTGCCTTCCCCGACTTGTCCCTGATCCGGCAGCCCGTGCCTGTGCCTGTGCCCGGCCCGTGTTCGTTCCGCCCTCGCCCTTGTTCCGGCCGCTCCGGCCCGTCCCCGTCCCGTCCCCGACCCCGCCCCGTCCTCGTTCCGGCCGTGCCGCCCGGCTTCCGTCCCGTCCCGGGTCTCAGCGGCCGACGGGGTCCTCGTGGGCCGCGTCCCCGGGCTGTACCAGGGCGAGATGGCCGCCGTCGTCGAGCGGGGTGGGCACCCGCAGTGTGGTGACATGGGTCCCGGCCGTCGAGTCGATCACCTCGATCTCGCCGTGGCCGCCCCGGCTCACGGCGATGAGCGGGCCGCCGGGTGAGGCGGCGATCGCCCGGCGCTGCACCCCGTCCCAGGGGGTGCCGCCCCGCTTGGGCGCGCCGTCCATCGGGGGCAGCGCGATCCGCGCGCTGATGCGCGGCCCTTCGGGATCGAGCAGGATCAGCTCGTCCCCCTCCGGGTGGACCCGCGCGTAGGCGACCCGCCGCGCGGCGACCGCGAGCCGGAAGACCAGCCCGCGGCCCAGCGCGAGCCGGCCGGTGGTGCGCCGGTCGAGGGCGTGCCACCAGGCGCCGTTCTCCCATTCGGGCCAGCGTCCCGGGTCGGCGGGACCGGAGCGGACGCAGGACCACAGCAGCCGGCGGACCGGGTCGAGCCGCAGATAGTAGCCGCGTCCGGGGCCGCCCCAGCCGAGCGGGGTGCCGGTGGTGAGCCCGTCGCCGGCGCGGCGGGCGCGGTGGACTCCGGAACCGGCGGCGGCGTACAGCGTTCCCGTGCGCGGGTCATGGGCGTCGCCGTGCCCGTCGTCGTCGGACAGCCGAAGGCCGCCGGCCGGTACGGCGGGCGGGCAGGACGGCCCGGCGGCCAGCAGATCGGCGTGCCGGTAGGCGGTCAGCGAGCCGGGCTCACGGTGCCGCAGCACGACGAGGGCGTCCTCGGCGCCCGGCCCGCTCGGGGCGAGGACCGTGACCCCGGGCTCCCCGACCCGCGTCCGGACCCGCGCCGACCGGGGCGCCGCGGGGTTCGTGAGGTCGATCACGGTCAGCAGATCGCTCCACGGCTCATCGTTGCGGCCCAGCCCGGTGGTGACCGCGAGCAGCCTTCCCGACGGGTCGGCGGCCAGATGTTCGGCGGGCGCGGCCACCGGCACGGTCGCCGTGACGAGGGGCCGTCCCCGGTCGGGGCCGTAGGGGTCGAGGACGACGAGTTCGCCCGCCAGGTCGTCGACGAAGGCGGTGCGTCCCCCGGGCAGCGCCAGGAATCCGGCGTGCTCGGCGAGGTGGCGGCCCTCGACCAGCCCCGCCGTCTCACCGGACGGGAGATCCAGCACCCGTATGTTCCCGGCCACTTGATCGGCGACGAGGAGTCGGGGCGGGGTGACGGGCACGGGCGGCATGGCGGCTCCTGGTCGGGGCGGGGGAGGGGGCGTGACCCATTCTATTGAGAATGATTATCATGAGCGCCTGTTTTGGTGAAAGAAAGAAGGAAGAGATGTCCCGACACGATCTGCGGGCGGCCCGGCGCTGGACCGCCGCCGCCGTACTGGCGGCCCTGCTGGCAGGCTGCGGCACGAGCACGGACGGCGGCGACGCCGGAGAGGACGGCCGGGCCGCCTCGGAACGGACCGACGTACGGGTCGAACCCATAGCGGAGCGCCGGAAGATCACCGACGCCAAGGGTGAGACCGTCGCCACCCCCGCACCACCCCGGCGCGTGGTCTGCCTGGTCGCCCTCTGCGACGACATGCTCGCCGAACTCGGGATGACCCCCACCGCCACCAACAGCCAACTCCTCGCCCACCCGCGCTTCCTGGGCAAGGCCAAGGCGGCGCGCGTCCCCGTCGTCCCCGGCGGATTCCTCAGCCCCGAGGCCGAGGCGATCCTGTCCCACGAGCCGGACCTGGTCATCGGCCTCGGTGACACCCACGGCAAGCTCGCCCCCGCGCTGAAGGGCGCCACGGTCTTCTGGCCCGTGCAGCCCGCCCGCTGGCAGGACAGCGTCGGCTACCTCCGGGACCTCGCCGCGCTGACCGGCCGCACCACCGAGGGCGAGGCGGCCGAACGCGCGTTCCGCGAGAAGCTGGCCCGCGCCGAGCGGGCCCGCAGCGAGCGCACCGCACTGGTCATCTTCGGCAGCGACGAGAACTTCGGGGTCGCCACCGAGGGCAACGACGTCGCCGCCGGACTCCTCCCCAAGATCGCCTCCTACCCCTGGCGCAGCCGCGGGGTGGAGGGCTCCTACAGCATGGAGGAGATCCTGGCCCGGGACGTGGACGTCCTCTTCGTCGAAACTCTCTCCTTCGGCGGCCCCGCCGAAGGCAAGCTGTCCGAGAAGCTCGCCAAGAACCCGCTCTGGTCGCGCATCCCGGCCGTCAGGAACGGCGCGGTGCACGAGGTCGACCCCGAGGTATGGGCCAAGGGCCGCGGCACCCGGTCCCTCGGGATCGTCCTCGACGAGGCCACGGCCAAGCTGAAGTGAGCCGTTCCCTGGCCGTGCTCTGCGCGCTTCTCGCGCTCGCCGTCGGCGCGCTCACCCTCGGCACCCCCTATGTGCCCCTCGCCGCGCTGCCGCACGAGTTCGTGGTGACCGAACTGCGGCTGCCCCGGCTGGTGCTCGCCCTGGTCGCGGGCGCCTGTCTGGGCGCCGCCGGACTCGTCCTCCAGGAAGCGCTGCGCAACCCGCTCGCCGTCCCCGAGATGCTGGGCGTCTCCTCGGGGGCCGCGCTCGGGGTGGCCGCCCCGCTGGTCCTCGCCCTGTCCGTGCCGCTCGCCGTGCAACCCCTGCTCGCGCTGGCCGGTGCCGCCCTCGGCGGCGCCCTCACCCTGCTCGCGGCGGGCCTCGGCCGGAGCCCCTCCGCCGTACTGCTCACCGGCGCGGCCGTCACCGCCGCCCTCCAATCGGCGCTGCTGGTACTGATGGTGCTCGCCGACCAGCTCGACCTCCAGCTCATCTACCGCTATCTGCTGGGCAGTCTCTCGGCGCGCACCTGGCACGACGTGACGGGGCTGTGGCCCTGGCTCGCCGTCGCGCTGCCCGCCCTGGCACTGTGCGCGCCCGTCCTGTCGGTGCTGCGTCTCGGTGACGACGACGCGCGCGCCCTCGGCGTCCGGGTCGGCCGGGCCCGGCTCGCCGCGCTGGCGATCGCCATCGTGCTCATCGCACCCGTGGTCGCGGTCTGCGGGCCGGTCGCCTGGGTGGGCTTCCTCGCCCCCCAGCTCGCCCGGCGGCTGCGCCCAGGGGCGGACGCCGTCCGCTGGCTGCCCTGGTCGGCGGCCTGGGGCGCGGTCATCGTGGCCTGCGCCGACCTCCCCGCCCGGCTCGCCCTAGCCCCGGTCGAGACCCCCGTCGGCGCCTGGACCGCGCTGCTCGGGGTGCCCGCGGGCGTCGCCCTGCTCCGGGCCCGGGGACGCGGCCACCCACCGCCCGGCGGCGGTCGCCGCGCGCGTCCGGCCGCCGTCACCGCGCCCCGGGACGCCGACCCGGGGGAACGGCGCACGACGGCCCTCCCCGAGACGGACGGAGGCACCCGGTGAAGCGGCTGCTGATCCTCGCGCTCGCCGTCGTCGCCGTCGGCTGCGCCGACCTGGTCGCCGGACGCGCGCTCGGACCGTCCGACGTATGGCGGGTGCTCAGCGGCGGCGGCGACCCGCTCGCCCGGCACATCGTCCTCGAACTGCGGCTCCCCAGAACCCTGGTGGCGCTCGGGGCGGGCGCCTGCCTGGGACTCGCCGGAACGGTGCTGCAAGCCGCGCTGCGCAATCCGCTCGCCGGACCCGAGGTCACCGGGGTCACCCCGGGCGCGGTGCTCGGCGCGGTCGCCGCGACCGGACTCGGCCTCGCGGGCTGGGAGTCACCGGCCGCCGTGGTCGCCGCCGCCATGATCGGCGGCTTCGCCGGGGCGGGCCTGCTGTGGCTGCTCGCCGGACGGGAGGCCGACGACCCCGTAGGCACCGCCGTGTACGGCGTGCTCGTGTCGGCCGTGCTGTCCGGGCTCACCGCGATGGTGCTGCTCGTCGCACCGGGCGAACTGGGCAGCGTGGTCCAGTGGCTGGTCGGCTCCACGGAGGGCCGCGTATGGGACCACTGGACCCTGCTGTGGCCCTGGGCCCTCCTCTGGGCCCTGGCCGCCTGGACCCTCGCCGCCCCGCTGACCCTGCTGCGCTGCGGCGACGAACAGGCCGCGGCCCTGGGACTGCGCACCGGCCCGGCCCGCGTGGCGGCCCTCGTCTGCGCGGTCGCGCTGACCGCGGGCGCGGTGGCGGCCGTCGGGGCGCTCGGCTTCGTGGGGCTCCTGGTGCCCCATCTGGCCTTCGCGCTGTTCGGCGCCGGATTGCGCGTCGCGCTGCCCGGCGCCGCGCTGCTCGGCGCGGGCGTGGTGTGCGGGGCGGACGCCGCGGCCCAGTGGCTGTCCCGGCTGCTGGCCGACATGACGGACACCGACCGGCTCAGCGTGCCCACCGGCGCGCTGACGACCGGCGTCGGCGCGGTGCTGCTGCTCCTGGTGGCGCGGCGGTCGAGGGAGGAGGGGACATGAGCGGTGAGCACCCCGGGCGAACCGGGACGGACGGCGAGGAGCGGGACATGATCCAGTTGGAAGAGGTGCGGTTCGGCTATCCCGGCCACGAGGTCCTGCGCGGGGTCACGCTGCACGTCACCGAGGGCGAGTCCGTTGCCCTGGTCGGACTCAACGGCTGCGGCAAGAGCACCCTGCTGCGGCTCTGCGCCGGACTGCTGCGCCCGTCGGCCGGCCGGGTGCTCCTCGGCGGCGACGACCTCACCCGGCTCTCCCGCCGCGCCGCCGCACGCCGTGTCGCGCTGCTCCACCAGTCGGCACCCGCCGTACCCGGCATGACGGTACGTCAGCTCGTACGGCAGGGGAGGTACGCGGACCGGGGCCCGCTCGGGATGCTCCGCGACAGCGACGATCCCGTGTGCGCCCGCGCCATGGCCGACGTGGGCGTGACCGGCTGGGCGGACCGCCCGGTCGACTCGCTCTCCGGAGGTGAACGCCAGCGCGTACGGCTCGCGATGGCGCTGGCGCAGGGCACCCGGGTGCTGCTGCTCGACGAACCCACCACCTATCTGGACCTGCGTCATCAGCTGGAGGTGATGGGTCTGGTGGCCCGGCTGCGGGACGAACGGGGCCTGACCGTGGTGATGGTGCTCCACGACCTGGGGCACGCGGCGCGATTCGCGGACCGGATCGTCGCCCTGCGCTCGGGAACCGTGGCCGCCGACGGCCCGCCCCGGGAGGTCGTCACGCCCGCGCTGCTCGCCGATGTCCTCGGTGTGGTGGGGCGGGTGGGGCGTGATCCGGAGGGGGGCTGGCCCGTGTGTTACCCGGATCACCCGGTGAAGGACGAGACTCCTCTTGTAAAATGAAAATCATATTCACTAGAGTCATCGATGTTCCCCCCGGACGACACCGGAGGGGGGCTTTCCTTCCACGATTGGAGTCCCGACTCATGGACCAGCAGAGCGTGTTCAGCCCGATCGCCGACCAGAGCCAGCTCGCCCACCTGTCCGCCACCCACTCCAACGCGCTCGTCGAGAACCCCTTCGACGACGCCCCGGTGGACGGCGACGCCGACACCGAGAAGTAGTACCGGCACCACCACCGGGCAGTTGCGCCGCCGCCCGCGCGGCAGGCGCCTCGCGCGACCGGCGCCTCGCGCGACCGGTGCCCCGCGACGTCGGTGGCGACACGCGCGGACGGGCCCGTCCGGACCACGGTTCCGGGCGGGCCCGGCCCGGCCCCCCTTGCCTTCAACACGAGCAGCCCGCCCGTCCGAGTGGCCCAAGCGGTCCAAGTGGCCGGGCGTTCACAGCAGTCCGAGCAGTCCGAGCAGTTCCAGCACAGGAAACGAGGAGTGCCCCCGTGAACAGCGTGCGACTCGCCCCCGGCGTCGCCTTGGTCACCGTCCCCGGCCGAGGGCTCGCCGTCCGCACCCCTGGCGGAGAGTTCCTGAAGGTGGCGACCGGAGAGGTGCGCGAGACGGACCTGCGCCGACGGCTGCACGCCCCGGACGGGACTCCTGACGGACCCGCCGCGGCCTCCGCCGACGGCGACGGCCCGTCCGGCGGTACGGACCCGGCGCTCGACGCCCTGGTCGCCGCCTTCGAGGGCGCGGGGTACGCGACCCGTGAGCCTCTCGGCACAGGCATGTTGACGGGGTGCCAGGTGTTGCTGCTGGGCGACCCCGTGCTCGTCGACCCCCTCATGCGCTGTGCGCGGGACGAGGGCGCCGAGGTCGGGACGATCACACCTGACCGGCTCCCGCGCACGGCACGGCGGTCCGGCGGCTCAGGTCGTACCGTGGTCGTCTGGTGCCTCGACGGACCGGTGCCGCCGGGACTCTGGGACGAGGCCGACCGGCTGCCCGGGCACTCCGTCGCCTGGCTGCGGTGCCACCGCGAGGGCGACACGGCCTGGCTGGAGCCCCTCGCCGCGACCACGGACGACGTCACCTCCGCCCATGTACGGCTGCGCAGGCTCGCCGCGACCGCCGCCCACCATGAACTCGGCGCGTACTGGGCGTCCTTGTCCGCCGAAGGCCCCGGCTCCGGGCACTCCACCGCCTCGGCGGCGCTCACCGCCGGGCTGCTGATGGAGGACCTTGTCGCCTGGGCGTCCGGCGACCGGAGCGCACGGCGGCGACTGCGGCGGGTACGGGTACGGAGGCTCACCGTCTCGCGACACCCGGTCCTCCCGGTCCCCGAGGTGGCCCCGTACCCGACCTCGGCCCCCGCCTCCGCCCTACCCGTGCCCACCGACCCGGCATCCGCCGAACCGCCGCGCAACGCTTCCGCGCCCGCCATGCCGACCGCGCCGGAGTCCGGTACGCCAAGGTCGGTCCCGCCGGAGTCCGGTACGGCCGTGTTGCCTGCCCGGGAGTCCGGTACGCCCGCACCCGCGTCGGCCGCGTCGGAGTCCGATGGGCCCGCACCGGCGTCGATCGCGCCTGAGTCCGACAAACCGGTGCCCGCCGTGCCCGCACCCGAACCCGCGTCCACCACCCGCGCACCCGCGTCCACCGTGACCGGCCCACCGCGTTCCCGGGCGGCCGTCGCCGCGCCCCGGACCGCCGGCCGCGCCCCCCGATGACCGCCCCGCCGTCCGGCCCGTCGACCACCGTGCCGACCGACGGTACGACCGGTCCGGCACCCGGTCCGGCACCCGGCCCTGCACCCGGCCCCATGTCCGTACAGGTTCCCGTCCCCGGGGCCGCGCTGGCGACCGATGTCCGGTTGCCCGCAGGGGCCGGCCCCTTCCCCGCCGTCGTGCTCCGGACCCCTTACGACCGCCGCGGTCATCGCGGTGAGGCCCGCGCCTGGGCGGCCCACGGTTTCGCCGCCGTCGTCCAGGACGTCCGGGGGCGCCACGCGTCCGGCGGCGACTGGCACCCGTACCGGCACGAGGCCGGCGACGGCGCCGACACCCTGCGCTGGATTCGTGCCCAGCCCTGGTCCGACGGACGGGTGATCGCCGTCGGTGCCTCCTACGCCGCGTACTGCGCGCTGGTCACCGCCGTGCCCGGCGCGGAACCGGCCCCGCCCGCGACCACCGGCGCCCCGGCCCCCGCCGCTTCCGTGCCCCGGTCCGCCGCGGCCCCTGACGGGGTCATAGCCGCGGTTCCCGCCGTGGGCCAGGCCGCCGTCGCCCGTGAACCGTCCGGGGTGGAGAGGCTGCTGGGGCGCGCCGGATGGTGGGCGGCCCACGGCGACCGTGCCGGGTCCGACCCCGCCGCCCTCGGCAAGGCGCTCGCCGACGACCCCCGCCTCCTCGAACACCTCCCCGTCAGCGCGCTGCCCGAGCGGCTGGGACGCCCCCTGCCGTCATGGGCGGACGTCTGGACCCCGGCCGCCCCGGACCGGACCCCCTGGGCCGACGGACGGGTCCCGCTCCTCGCCGTCGGCGGCACCCGTGACCCGTTCGCCGCCGACACGCTCGCCCTCTGGCGGAACTGGGGCGGTCCCGCACGACTCGTCCTCGGCCCCTGGGGCCACGGGCTCACCGCCGAACCCGCGCCCGAGGCCCGGCCGGGCCACCGGACCGACCTGGGAAGGCTCTACGTCCGGTGGGCCCGGGCCGCCCTCGCCCCGACCGGACGGCCCGGCGCGCACGGCGCGGTGGCCCTCGGTGGCAGCGAGCACTGGTACCCGGTCACCCCGCAGGACACCGCCCCGGACGCGGGAACCGCCCTGCCCTTCGTCAGCAGCGGCAGCGGTACCGGGCCACGGCTGCTGCGCGGCCGGGACTTCACCGCCGACCCCGACCGCCCCATGCGCTCCGACCGGCTCGACACGGACCCCCGCGCCCACCCCGACCGGGCGCTCCTGCTCACCCCGCCGCTGCCCCGCCCCCTGGACCTCCTCGGCCCCGCGTGCGCCCGGCTGCGGGTCGCGGCCGACACCCCGGCCGCCGACTGGTTCGTGCGGCTCGTCGCGCTCGACCCGCGTGGCCGCGCCGAGCCCCTCGCCCTCGGCACCGCGCGCCGCACCGATCCTCCCGGTGCGCCCGTCACGTTCACCGTCCCGCTCGGCTTCCTCGCCCGCCGCCTCGGCGCGGGCACCCGGCTGCGGGTCGAGATCGGCGGACACCACTTCCCCGCCCACGCCCGCAACCCGCACACCGGCGACGACCCGACGACCGCCACCCGGCTGCGCCCCTCCCGGCGCACCCTGCACACCGACGGCAGCGCCCTGCTGCTGCCCGTCCGCACCGGCCGCCGCCCCTTCACCGACCCCCTCCAGGAGATACGCACGTGACCACCGCCCCGCTGTCCCTGGACCAACTCGTGGACCCGGTCTGCGGAATCGTCCGCTCGGTCGCCCCCGTGCCCCATCCGACCGGCGCGCCGCCCCGCTACACCGCGATGACCGCCGAGGTCGCGGACGCGCGCCGGTTCGGGCTCTGGCCCGCCGACCGGGTCTCGCTGGGCACCACCTTCGGTGACCCGGACGGCGCTCGGACCGCCGCCGTCGCCGAAGCGGTGGAACGCTACTGCGGCAACCGGCTGCCACCCCCCGGCCATCCGGCCGCCCCGCGCCGGGCCACGGCCGCCGAACTGCGCGCCGAGGGCCGCACGGTGTACGGACCGGGGGACCTGCCCGCCTACGCCCCCTGGCAGTACGCCCGCCCCGGCTTCCCCTACCGGCCCCTCACCGACGACACCCCCGCCCTTTGGGCACGCGGCGACGAAGCCGGTACGGAAGTGTGGGCGCCGGTCGCGCTGACCCACCTCAACTGGCGCCAGGGCGCCCTGCGGGACCTCCCGCGCACCCATCACCTCAACTACGCGGGCATCGCCACCGGCCAGGGACTCGACGACGCCGTGGAACGCGGGCTGCTCGAAGTGGTGGAGCGGGACGCCCTGGAGGTGTGGTGGCGGCTCGACGGGCCCACCCGGGGCATCGACCTCGCGAGCGTCCCCGGCCTGGAGCGGGAACTCGCGGGCGGCGGACTGGAGATCAGCGCCGTCGAGATGCCCTCCGAGTTCGCGCCGTGCGTCGCCGCGCTGGCGTACGACCCCGTCCGCGATCTGTACGCGGCGGGCTTCGCCTGCCGCTACGACCCCGCCGAAGCGGTACGCAAGGCCGTCCTGGAAGCCGTGCACACCTGGGTGTTCACCCTCGGCACCCTCGACCTCGACGGCTGGGTGTTCCGCGCGGTCGACGCCGGGACCCTGGCCCGCGGTCTGTACCTGGAGCACCGCGCCGACCGCCGCTACCTCGACGACTGCGGACCCGAGTTCGCGTCCGTACGGGACCTCGGCGCCCATGTACAGGTGTGGCTCGACCCCCGGACGGCGCCCCTGGCCCGCCGCTTCACCCACCCCGCGCTCGGCACGGTCCCGGTGCACGACATCGCCACCGGCAGCCGGACGCGTCTCGACGCGCGCCTCGCCGAGGGCGGCCACCGGACGGTCACCCTCGACCTGACCACCGAGGACATCGCCGAGACGGAACTCAGGGTCGCCCGGGTCCTCGTCTCCGGACTCGTCCCCAACGCCCCGGCCGCCTTCGGGTACCTCGGCTGCCCCCGCCTCGCCCACGCGGCCGAGGCACGCGGCTGGCGCTCCCGACCACCGCGCGGACCGGGCGACTTCACCCTCGTCCCGCCTCCGCACATGTGAGCCCGGCATGCCCACCCTGATATCCGGCGCGCTCGCGCGGGCCCGCTCCTCGGCCGTCCCCGGACCGGACCTCCGGCCCCCCGCCCACCGCCGAGCCCCTGGAGCCCTGGTGGCCGTACCCGCCGCACTCGACCGGCTGCTCGCGCGATCCGTCGCCGGGGCCCGGCTGCGGCCCGCCGCGTCCGCCGGAGCCCTGCACCCCGTCGATGTGCTCCTGCTGATGGGCGCTGGCAGCGGGGTGCGTCCCGGCCGCTATCTGTACCGGCCCGCCGAACACCGGCTCCAGCGGGTCGCCGCCGCGCCCGTCCCCGCCCCGCCCGGGGTGTTCGCGGTGCTCCACGCGCGGGCGGAACGCACCGTCGCCCACTACCGGCACCGCGGCTGGCCGCTGGTCCTGCTGGACACCGGGCACACGGTGGCCGCCCTCGTGGCGGCCGGCGCACCGGCGTTCACCCTCGACCTGGACGGCCGCGTGCTGCTGCCCCGCACGGCGACGGGCCGTGCCACGGCTGTCGGCCTCTCGACGGGCCGCACCGCGAAGGGCCGTGCCACGGCTGCCCGCCCCTCGACGGACCACCCTTCGACGGACCGCCCCGCCACGGAACCTGGCGGCGCCGTCCTGGCCGTGGTCCGGCTGACCAGGGACGGCACCCTGGACCCCTGGTGCGTACCGGAAACGGCAGGCGCATCCGGACCCGCACCCGTACCCCCACCGGCTCCGGTACCCGTACCGGCCCAGGCACCCGTACCCGCGCCCGCCCAGGCACCCGTACCCGCCCCGATACCCGCCCCGGCTCGTGACTCCGCGAGCCCGGGGACACGATCCCCCCAGGACGACGACCTCGCCGAGGCGGCGCGGGTCCTCGCGCGGCTCGCGGCGGCCGGGGAAGGCACCGGGAGCTGGACCACGCCCCGCGCCCCCGCCGCGCCCGACGCGGTCCTCCTCGGCCGCCGCAGTGCCGATCCGGACGTCCTCGCGACCGCCGGCCGGCCCTCGTCCGCCGCGCTCGCCCTGCTCCTGGAAGCGGCCGCGTCGGCCGCCCCCGACGGGCCCCGCTGGTGCGTGGCCGTGGGCGGCCCCGCACCCGGCCTTCTACGACTTGAGGGCGACACGCTGACCACCCTCGCCACCGGACCCGTACTGCCCACCCTCGCCATCTGGGGCGCCGGACAGCGGTGGATCGCCGCCACCGGCGCCGTCCTCCTCGCCCACGGCTGCCCCTGGGACGCCACCCCCGCCCGCGTCCGCCGCGAACACCTCCTCGCCGGGTACGGCGCCGGTCGGGCCCAGCTCACCGCCACCGCCCTCGGCCTGGTGTCCCGGCCCGTCGGCTCCTGGCAGCAGGCCGACCTCGGTGCCCGTCTCGGCGGACCGCCGGGCCGCGACTGGATCGTGCACGCACTGGCCGTCGGCACCCCGGCGGCCTCCGAGGACGGCACCGCCCGCACCGCCCGTACGACTCAGGAGACGAACACCCGATGATGCTCCACCCGGAGCTGCTGCGCGCGGCCCGGACCGCCCGCCGCCCGCTGCTCCTCGCGACCGCCCTGCTCGCCGCGACCGCCTGCACCCACCTCCTCCAGGCCGTCCTGCTCGCCCTCGTCCTCGGCGCGGTGGCGAGCGGGGACCTCACCGGCCTGCCCCCGCTGCTCGCCGCCGTCCTGGCGGCCGTCGCGGCCCGCGCGCTGCTCACCCGGTGGCAGCGGCGGGTCGCCGTCGGCGCCGGATCGGCCGTACGGGTCGGACTGCGTGACGAACTGCTGGTCCGGCTCGGCCGCACCGGACCGGCCCGGCACACCGACGTCCGCTCGGGTGCCGTCCGCGCCACCCTCGTCGACGGCGTCGAAGGGGTCGACGCGTACGTCTCCCGCTATCTGCCCCAGTTCCTGGTCACCTGTGTGCTGCCCCTGCCGCCACTCGTCGCCGTCACCGTCCTCGAACCGTGGGCGGGTGCCGTACTGGCGCCCGCGCTGCTGCTCGCCCTGTTCGCCCCCCGCTGGTGGGACCGGCTGCTGGCACGCCGCGGGGAGCGGCACTGGGGCGCCTACGAGGCCCTGGCCGCCGACTACCTGGAGGCGCTCCAGGGCATGCCCGCGCTGCGCGCGCTGGGCGCGGTCGGCCAGGTGCGGGCCCGGCTCGCGGAACGCTCGGACACGCTGCACCGGGCCACCGTCGCCAAACTGCGGGTCTCGCTCGTCGACACCGGGATCACCGACCTCGCCGTCCAGGGCGGCACCGTCGCCGCCGTCCTCGTCGCCTGCTGGTCCGCCGCCGCCGGACATCCGGCGGCCACCTCGACGTACCTCGTCCTGCTGCTCACCGCCGAGTGCTTCCGGCCCGTGCGCGATCTCTCCCGGGAATGGCACTCCGGCTACCTCGGCGTCTCGGCCGCCGACGGGATCGCCGCGCTGCGCACCGCCCCCGGCGGCGTCCCCGACACCGGACACCTCACCGCGGGCCCCGGGCAGGGGCCGGAGATCCGCTTCGACGACGTGCGGTTCACCTACCCGGGCACCGGACGGCCCGCCCTGCGCGGTGTCAGCTTCACCGCCCCCGCCGGACGCACCACCGCGATCGTCGGACCTTCCGGCGCGGGCAAGTCGACCCTCGTCGGCCTGCTGCTGCGGCACCATGAACCCGGCGGGGGACGCGTCCTGCTCGACGGCGCCGAGGTCGGCGCCCACACCCTCGGTTCGCTCCGCCGCCAGATCGCCGTGGTCTCCCAGCACACGTACCTCTTCCACGACACCGTCGCCGAGAACCTGCGCCTCGCCCGCCCGGACGCCACCGACGGCGAACTGCGCGCCGCCGCCCGCGCGGCGGGCGTCCACGACGAGATCCTCGCCCTGTCCGACGGCTACGCCACCGTGATCGGGGAACGCGGCTCGACCCTGTCCGGCGGGCAGCGTCAGCGGCTCGCCCTCGCCCGCGCCCTGCTCGCCGACGCGCCGGTCCTCGTCCTCGACGAGGCCACCAGCGCCGTCGACGAACACCGAGAGGCCGGGATCGTCCGCGAACTGGTGCGTGCCGCACGCGGCCGGACCTGTCTGGTCGTCGCCCACCGGCTCGCCTCCGTACGGCACGCCGACCGGATCGTGGTGCTCGACGGCGACGGCCGGGTCGAAGCCGTCGGGGACCACACCGCCCTGCTGGCCGCCGACGGGATGTACGCACGACTGGTCGAGGCGGGGGAAGCGGCATGACCATGGACCACCGCACCACCGAACCCGGTGCCGCCCCCGGTCCCGGTTCTCCTGCGAGTCCCTCGCCGGAACGCGGTTCGCTGCGCGCCCTGTTGCCGGTGCTCGGCGCCCATCGCTCCATGACCGTACGGACCTTCGTCGCCGCGCTCGCCGGACAGACTGCGCTCGCCGCCCTTGTGGTGCTCGCCGCGCACACCGTCGGCACCGCCGTCATGACCCGCGCCGCGCCCGGCACCGGCACCGTCCTCGCCCTTGTCGCGCTCGTCCTCGTCCGCGCGGCGACCACCTGGTGGGAGATGGACCTCTCCCATGACCTCGCCTACCGGGTGCTGGCCGAACTGCGCGTTCGGGTCTTCGACGGGCTCGCCCGCAGCGCGCCCCTGCGGATCGGCGGCCGCCGCAGCGGGGACCTGGCGTCCGCCGCGCTGGCCGACGTCGAGGCGCTGGAGTTCTTCTACGCCCACGCCGTCGCCCAACTCCTGGCCACCACAGCCGTGTTCGGTGCGGGCACGGTGGTTCTCGCCGACCTCGAACCCTGGCTGCTGCCGGCGGTGCTGCCGATGGCCGCCGCGCTGATGCTGGGCCCCCTGCTGGAAGGCCGCGACCGCGCCGCGCTCGGCGCGCGCACCCGGTCGGCGGCGGCGGAACTGTCGGCGCGGGCGGTCGAGACCGTCGACGGCCTGCCGGAACTGCTGGCGTTCGGCGCGTTCGACCGGCGCCGCGCGGACTTGCGCGGGTACGGGCGGCTGCTCGGCGCCGCCCAGCGCGCGGAGCAGACCCGGGAGGCACGGTCCGCGGCCGTCCGGGACATCCTGGTGGTGATCTCGCTGGTCGCCGTCGTCGCGGTGTCCGCGCACACGCTGGAAGGCGCGTGGGTCCCGGCGGCCGTGGCCCTCGCCCTCGGGGTGCTGGCACCCGTGGCCGACTCCGCCGCCGCGCTCGGCCAGGCCGCCTGTCTGCGTGCCGCCGCCGCCCGGGTGGGCGCGGCGGTCCGGGCGCCCCGGGGCGCGCCCGAACCCCGTTCGCCCCGGCCCGTCCCCGACGGTCCGCTGGGCTTCCGGCTCAGTGGCGTCCGCTTCGGGTACGGCGGCGGGCCTGTCCTCGACGGTCTCGACCTGCTCGTACGTCCCGGCGAGACGGTGGCGTTGGTCGGGGCGTCCGGTGCGGGCAAGTCGACCTGCGCGCATCTGCTGGCCCGCTTCTGGGACCCGGCCGACGGCCGGGTCGAACTGCTGGCCGGTGACGGCCGGAGCGTGGATCTGCGCCAGGTCGCCGAATCCGAGCTGCGGGCGGCCGTGGCGGTCGTCGGCCAGGACGCCCCGCTGTTCCACGGCACCCTCCGCGAGAACCTGCGGCTGGGCACCCCGGCGGCCTCCGACGCGGACCTGGTCGCGGTCGCCGCGCTCACCGGTGTCGACCGGATCGCCGACGGACTGCCGCAGGGGTTCGCCACGATGCTCGGTGAACGCGGGTCGACCCTCTCCGGGGGTCAGCGCGCGCGGGTGGCGCTGGCGCGGGCGCTGATCGCGCGCCCCAGGGTGCTGGTGCTCGACGAGACCACCAGCAACCTCGACGGGCTCGGTGACGCCGAGCTGCTGGCCGCGCTGCCGGACTGCGCCACGCTGATCATCGCCCACCGGGCGGCGACGATCCGGCGGGCGGACCGGATCGCGGTGCTGGAGGACGGCCGCGTGGCCCAGGAGGGCACGTGGGCGGAACTCACCGCCGTACCCGGTCCGTTCACCCGGGTGCTGGACCGGGAGCAGCGGGGTTGAGCCGCTTGGGCTTCCGAGGTCGGTCCGGCTGAGTGCACCTGTTGCTGTGCCGTCGCTCGGTGGTTCCGCGCGGTTCCCCGCGGGTCGCCTTCGCTCGGGCTTGCGAGGTCTGTCCGGCTGGGCGCACTTGGTCCTTTGCTGTCGCTCGTGTGCTGTCGCTCGTGGGTTTCGCGCAGTTCCCCGCGCCCCTTCGGGGCGCCCCTGCGGGTTCCCCGTCGGCCCCGTGGCGCGGCGGGGTGGTCAGCGCGAGCCGCTCCACGCGGCGGGGACGAACGTCCACAGCACCTCGGCGGGACCCTCGCCCGCGTTGCGCCAGTTGTGGGGCTCGCGGCCGGAGAAGGTGAGGGTGTCGCCCGCGGCCAGCCGTTCCGCGCGGCCCGTGAAGAGCACCTCGACCTCACCGCTGATGACGTGCAGGACCTCGGCGTCGCAGTTGATCGTGTAGAGCTGGTCGCCGCCGTGCGCGCCCGGCTCCAGCCGGGACCGCAGCACCTGCACCTTGGACTGCGCGCGGGGGGTGACCATCCGGTCCAGGACCCCGTGCCCGCCCATGTTGATGTGCGGCGCGTCGGCCAGCCGGACGACCTCGGTGTCGGCGTCCTCGAAGAGCGAGCCGACGGGCAGTGACAGGACCTGGCACAGGGTGACCAGGGTGTTGACGCTCGGGGAGGTCTCGTCGCGTTCGACGCGGCTGAGGAAACCCCTGGTCAGCTGGGCCGCGGCGGCCACCTGCTCGATGGTCAGCCCCTGGTCCTTGCGGCAGGCGCGCAGCCGCGCGCCGACGCGGACCGGATCGGCCGACGGCGTCGGGTGCAGCGCTTTCATGGCAGTCCTCGGATAGCTCGATCGGCCCACTGACGACGCTTGACAGGGTGATGACCCGGAGCCAGACTACCCGGAATGCAAGTTGCCTAATAAGCATTCTTTGTTGTGTATAGGTAACTTCTCGTGCACCAGATCCGAGGTTCCGATGAACGCCGTCGAACCCCCGCTCGGCCCCCCGGACACCGGCGATGTCCCCCCTCGCGCCGGAGTCCCCGCCTCATCGCGCCCCACGCGCCCGCAGGTCGCCCCGCGCGTCCTCATGTGCGCGGTGGCCCCACCGGCGTACGAAGGTCTCCGCACATCTCTCCCCCGACACGGCTCCCGCGGGACGACCGGCCGGTACCGCCACCACCACGGATAGGACGACGACGATGTCTACCCCAGAGACCGCGACCAGTCGCGAAGGAGCGATCGAGCAGCACTCGATCGACTACGTCCCCAGCTCCGAGCGGCACGGCAAGGTGTGGCACCAGGGGCCGTTCTGGTTCACCGGCAACTTCGTGCTCCCCACGATGGTCGCCGGATTCGTCGGCGCCTCCATGGGACTCAGCGTCTGGTACAGCGTGCTGGCCATCGTGCTCGGTGTCGGCGTCGGCACCTTCTTCATGGCCTTCCACGCCAACCAGGGGCCCCGGATGGGTCTGCCGCAGATGATCCAGTCGCGCGCGCAGTTCGGCAGCCGCGGCTCCACCGTGCCGTTCGCCGCGACGGTCTTCGTCTACGTCGGCTTCCTCGTCTTCGACACCGTCCTCGCCGAACAGGGCCTCGGGCTGATCTTCCCGGACGGCAAGCTCTTCTGGTACCCGGTGCTGATCGCGGTCTCCATCGTCATCGCCGTCGTCGGCCATGACCTGCTGCACTTCGTGCAGCGCTGGCTGACGTATCTGCTGATCGTGGTGTTCGCCGTCCTCACCGTGGTCGCCGTCGTGCACTTCTCCGGCAACCCGATCCCCGCGGGCGCCCCCGCCGCCACCGCGGGCTGGGACTCCACGGCGTTCCTCGTGCAGTTCTCCCTCGCCGCCGGATACAACATCAGCTACTCGGTGTACGTCTCCGACTACACCCGCTACCTCCCGCGCAACGCCCCCGCCCGCAAGCTGATCACCGCCGTCTACACGGGCGCCGCGTTCTCCGCCGTGTGGCTGATGTCGCTGGGCGCGATCCTCGCCAGCTACCTGCCCGACCCGGACCCGATCCTGGCCCTGCGCGAGGTCGGCGACCTGCTGTTCCCCGGCTTCGGACTGATCGTCGTCCTCGCCTCGGTGCTCGCCCTGATCTCCATCATGGGCGTCAACGCGTACGGCGCCATGCTCACCGGCGCCAGTGCCCTCGACGGCTTCCGCAAGGTCCGTCCGACCGTCCGGCTCCGGGTCGTCGGGCTGATCGTGGTGGGTGTGATCTCGCTCGTCGTCGCGCTGCTCATCCCCGACGACTACATCGGCAGCTTCAACAACTTCGTGCTGATGATGCTGTACTTCCTGGTGCCGTGGACCGCGGTCAACCTCGTCGACTTCTACTTCGTGCGCCGCGGCCAGTACGCCATCGCCGAGATCCTCAAGCCGGACGGCATGTACGGCCGCTGGGCCTGGCGCGGGGTCACCGCCTACCTGGTCGGCTTCGTCGCGATGATCCCGTTCTTCTCCACCACCTTCTACGTCGGACCGGTCGCGGACGCCCTGGGCGGCGCCGACTTCTCGTTCGTCGTCGGCCTGACCGTGTCCGGGCTGCTCTACCTGTACCTCTCCCGTAACCTCGACCGCGGCGCCGAGGCCGAGGCCCGCGCCGCGAGCGAGGCCGAACTGGAAGGAACCCCCCGATGACCCCGACGGCACCCGTCGGCACCCCCTCCGGGCCCCGGCCCGTCACGGTCGCCTGCTGCCAGCTCGCCCTCCAGGTCGGCCGCGTCGAGGAGAACCGCGCGCGGATCCGCGCCGCCGTCGAGGACGCCGCCGCCCAGGGCGCCGGCATCGTCGTCCTGCCGGAGCTGGCGAACTGCGGCTACGTCTTCGAGGACGCCGCCGAGCTCCACGCCCTCGCCGAACCCCTCGACGGCCCCACCGTCCGGGAGTGGACCGAGCTCGCCGCCCGGCTCCGGCTCGTGATCGCCGGCGGCTTCGCCGAACGCGGCGACGACGGCCGCACCTACAACTCGGCCGTCCTCGTCGACGAGACCGGGCCGCGCGCCGCGTACCGCAAGGCCCATCTGTGGAACGGTGAGAAGACCTGGGGCTTCACCCCTGGCTCACAGCGCCCCCCGGTGGTCGACACCCGGCACGGCCGGATCGGGCTCATGGTCTGCTACGACCTCGAATTCCCCGAATGGGTACGGCTCGCCGCCCTCGACGGCGCCGATCTGCTGTGCGGCCCGGTCAACTGGCCGCTGTACCCGCGCCCCGAGGGCGAACGCCCCGGCGAGATCGTCCGCGTCCAGGCCGACGCCGCCGTCAACCGTATGTTCGTCGCGGTCGCCGACCGTGTCGGCACCGAACGCGGCCAGGACTGGCTCGGCGGCAGCACCGTCGTCGACGCCGACGGCTACCCGGTGACCGCGTCGCGGCTGGGCGAGGAGGCGGTCCTCACCGCGACGGTCGACCTCGCCCAGGCCCGCGACAAGTCCATCAGCGAACACAACGACGTCCACCAGGACCGCCGTCCCACGCTGTACGCCCACCCCGGATCGGACCCGTCATGACCCGGACGACCGTCACCATCGTCCAGCAGCCCCCCGCCCTCCTCGATCTCGCGGAGTCCCTGCGCCGCGCCGTCGTCCACATCGGGGACGCCGCGCGCTCCGGGGCGTCCCTGGTGGTCTTCCCGGAGACCTGGCTCACCTGCTACCCGGCCTGGGTGTTCGGCCTCGCCGGATGGCGGGACGCCGAGGCCCGCCACTGGCACGCGCGGCTGCTGGAACAGAGCCCGGTCCTCGACCACGAGGGCGGCGACGAGGACGACCTCGCCCCGGTCCGCGCCGCCGCGCGTGAGCACGGGGTCACCGTGGTCCTCGGGCTGAACGAGCGCCCCACCCGCACCAGCGGCTCGCTCTACAACTCGCTCCTCGTCCTCGGCCCCGACGGCCGGACCCTGAACCTGCACCGCAAGGTGTCGCCCACCCACACCGAACGCATCGTCTGGGGGGCGGGCGACGGCGCCGGACTGCGGGTCGTCGACACCCCCGCCGGGCGGCTCGGCGGGCTCATCTGCTGGGAGCACTTCAACCCGCTCGCCCGGCACGCGCTGCACGCGCAGGACGAGGAGCTTCATGTCGCGCTCTGGCCCGACATGCCCGAGAGCCACACCATCGCGGCCCGGTCCTACGCGCTGGAGGGCCGCTGCCATGTCGTGTCCGCCGGACAGTTCCTCACCACCGACGACCTCCCGGCAGACCTGCGCGACGCGTTCCGGGCGGGTGTCGGTCCGGACGCCCCCGAGCAGGGGGTGCTCTTCGACGGCGGCTCCAGCATCGCCGGACCGGACGGGACCTGGATCCTGCCGCCCGTCCACGGCGAGGCCCGGCTGATCACCACGACCCTCGACACCGGCAGCCGCTACGGCGAGGCCCTCGACCTGGACGTCGCCGGACACTACGCCCGCCCCGACATCTTCCGCCTCTCCGTCGACCGCCGCCGCCGCGGCACGGGCGTCGACTTCACGGAGTGACCGCCCGGCCCGGTGCCTCCCCGGCCGAAGAGCCCGGTGAACGCGCCTCATCGGCCGGGTAGCCTGGAAGGACGATCTTCCCGGCGAGGAGGCACCTGTGGTGGAGGACGCCGACCTGCCGCATCTGCGGCGTTGTGTGGAACTGGCGACCGAGGCACTGGAGGCGGGCGACGAGCCCTTCGGCTCCGTCCTCGTCGCGGGCGGCGGCGCCGTCCTCTTCGAGGATCACAACCGGGTCGCCTCCGGGGACCGAACCCGTCATCCGGAGTTCGAACTGGCCCGCTGGGCCGCGGCGCGTCTGCGTCCGGAGGACCGCGCGGCGGCCACGGTCTACACCTCCGGCGAGCACTGTCCGATGTGCGCGGCGGCCCATGGCTGGGTCGGCCTCGGCCGTATCGTCTACATCTGTTCCTCGGCGCAACTGGCGGGCTGGCTCGCCGAGTGGGGTGTGCCGCCCGCCCCTGTCAGCGCCCTGCCGATCCGGGACGTCGTGCCCGGTGCGCGGGTGGAGGGTCCGGTACCGGCCCTGGTGGACCAGGTCCGGGCCCTGCACCACCGCTTCCACGGAGCGCCCTGACGCGGCGGGCCCCGGGCACTTCCGCCCGGCCCCACTCGTCCCGGTGCGCACACCCACCGGGTACCCGCACCGGCTCACCTACGGTTCGGCCCGGGTCAGGGGAGCTTGGGGGCGGCGTGGACGAAGTGCTTGATCTCCTGGAACTCCTCCAGCGCGCGCTCGCCGTTGAGGCGCCCGACCCCGCTCTGCTTGAAGCCGCCCTCCTCCATCTGGTCGACGATCACGGCCCAGGTGTTGGCCCACACCGTGCCGGCCTCCAGCTCCCGCCCCACCCGCAGCGGCCGGTCCACGTCCCGGGACCACACACTCGCCGCGAGACCGAACTCCGTCGCGTTGGCACGGCTGATCGCGTCGGCCTCGTCGTCGAAGACCTCGAACGTGGCGACCGGGCCGAACACCTCCTGCTGGACGATGGGCCGCTCCACGTCCTCGACCTCCACCAGACTCGGCCGGACGAACGCCCCGGCGGCCAGCGGACCCTCGGTGATCCGGCCGCCCCGGACGAGGATCTTCGCGTACGCGGCGGCGTCCGCGACCACCTGGTCGACCCGGTCGGCGTTGGCGTGGTCCACCAGCGGACCCATCTCGCTCGCCGGATCGGTGCCCGGCCCGACCCGTACCGCCTCCAGCGCGGCGGAGAGCCGGGAGCGCAGCTCGTCGGCGATCCCGCGCTGTACCAGGATGCGGCTCCCGGTCATGCAGAACTGTCCGGTGAAGGTGGTGACGGCCTTGGCGAGGACCGGCACGGCCGCGTCGAGATCGGCGTCGTCGAAGACGATCATCGGGGTCTTGCCGCCCAGTTCCAGGGACATCCCCTTCAGTGAGGCGGACGCGTCGGCCATGATCGAGCGTCCGACGCGGGTGCTGCCGGTGTAGCTGATGACGTCCACGCCCGGGTCGGCGACGATGAGCCGCGCGCCCTGGCTGCCCGACTCGGTGAAGGCGTTGAACACGCCCCGCGGCAGCGACGGGGTCTCCGCGATGATCTCGAACAGCAGACTGTTGGTGAGCGCGGTCTGCGCGGGCAGCTTGAGGACCACCGTCGCGCCCGCGGCGAGCGCCGGGGCGAAGGAGCGCACGGAGAGGATCACCGGGGAGTTCCACGGGGCGATGACCCCGGCGACCCCGACCGGCTGGCGCAGGGTCATCGAGTAGAGACCCGGCTTGACCTCGGAGGCGCGGCCCGACTCGGTGAGCGCCAGGGCGCCGTAGTAACGGATCTTGGAGATCGTCAGATCGACCTCCAGCGCGGCCTCGGACGGGATCTTGCCGTTCTCCTGGCACAGCAGGGCGACGAGTTCGTCGCGCCGCGCGGCCATCCGGTCCGACATCTCGAACAGGGCCTTGGCCCGCAGATCCCGGTCGCGTGACCAGCCGCCGGTACGGAAGGCGCGCCGGGCGGCGTCGATCGCGGCGCGGGCCTCCTTGGGGCCGCCGTCGGCGTAGCGGCCCAGGGTCAGGCCGGTGGCCGGGTCGACGGACTCCCGGATGGTGTCGGAGTCGGTCCAGACGCCGTCGATGTGGTTGCGGGCGTAGGGCGTGTCCTGGGGTTCGGTGCTCATGGGGTCTTCCTCGGAGGTCGCTCGGATGCGGGGGAGAGGGGAGAGGGGTGAGAGATGAGGGGAAGGGCCGGGGTGCGGTCCGTCCCCCTTCGCCGCGCGTGCCCTCCGGACGGGTCCGGCGGACACGGTGCCCGGTGCGCCGGCCCCGGTGGGGCCGGTGGCCACGGGGTGCGTGCCGCGGGGTTCGGAGAGACGCTGGTCAGGTGAGCGCCGTACCGCGCCGACGGGCGGTCGGCAGCCGTGGAGGCGGCCGTTCCAGGAATCGTCGGCCGGGCTCACCCGGGTGTGCAGTCGGGTGTTCACTCGGCAATATAGTTCGTTCTGCAACGAAGCGTAACAGCTGAAGCGCCGGGTGGGGGGCGGATATTCCGGGTGTTCGCGGATCGGAATCCCCGGTCCGGGGAGTCGCTTGACCCTGGCTCTGCGGCGTGTCTATTATTCGTTGCGCAACGAACTAAATGGAGGTCGGACGGGACAGGGCGGGACGCCCTTCCCGCCCTCGCCGGAGCAGATCCGGCCCTCCGTACCACGCCGCCCAAGGCGGCTGAGGGATCACCGCCCCCGCCCGGAGCCGACCGCCCGCCCGGGGAGCGCATCCGGTTGGGAGAATCGATCATGGCGGTAGCAGCGGGCTCCCCCGCACCGCACGCACCGGGCACGTCCGGTGCCTCCATCACGCCCGTACGGGCGGCGGTGACCGAGGGCAAGGGAGCGCCGTTCGTCTTCGAGAACCTCGAACTCGACACGGCCCTGCGGCCCGACGAGGTCCTGGTCAAGGTCGTCGCGACGGGCGTCTGCCAGACGGACATCCATGTCCGGGACCAGGCGCTGCCCGTCCCGCTGCCCGCGGTGCTCGGCCATGAGGGCGCGGGCGTCGTGGAGCGGGTCGGGGACGGTGTCACCTCGGTGGCACCCGGTGACCGGGTCGTCATGTCCTACCAGGCGTGCGGCCACTGCCGCCCCTGCCGCAGCGGCAACCCCGCGTACTGCGCCGTCTCGTTCCCCGCGAACTTCGGCGGGGCGCGGCTGGACGGCAGCAACGCGCTGCGCCGTACCCCGGAAGCCGGGGGCGGGGAGATCCACGGCCACTTCTTCGGCCAGTCCTCCTTCGCCACCCACGCCCTCGCCACCGAGCGCAATGTCGTCAAGGTCGACGACGGCATCCCGCTGGAACTGCTCGCCCCCCTCGGCTGCGGACTCCAGACCGGCGCGGGCGCGGTCCTGAACTCCCTCAGGATTCCCGCGGGCGCGTCCGTGGTCGTCATCGGCACCGGCACCGTGGGACTCGCCGCCGTCATGGCCGCCAAGGCCACCGGCGCCGCCCCGGTCATCGCCGTGGACATCGTCCCCGAGCGGCTCGCCCTCGCGGCCGAGCTGGGCGCGACCCACACGGTGAACGCCAAGGACGAGGACACGGCCGCCCGGATCGCCGAGATCACCGGCGGCGGCGCGGACTACGTCCTGGAGATCACCGCTCGCCCCGAGATGCTCACCCTCGCCGTCGACGCCCTCGCGCCGCTCGGCACCGCCGCGCTGATCGGCGGAGCACCCGCCGGGGCACGCGCCGAGGTGGACATGAACGCCCTCCTCGGCGGACGCACGGTCCGCGGTATCGCGCAGGGCGACTCCGTTCCGCAGCTCTTCATCCCCCAGCTGATCGAGCTGTACAAGGCCGGCCGCTTCCCCTTCGACCGGCTGATCACCCCCTACGGCTTCGACGAGATCAACGAAGCCGTCGAAGACACGCGGACCGGAGCTGTCATCAAGCCCGTGCTGCGCATCGGCGACCCGGACGTGTCCTGACCGGACACCCCGGCGGCACCCCCGTGCCGTCGCCGCCGACCCGGAGCCCTCGCGCGACCCGCGCCCAGCTCCTCCGTACGACCCTCCAGAGGACATCACCATGACCGACTTCCAGAAGCCCGGCACACCCACCGACCGCCACCAGCTCGGCGCCGCGGGCATGCCGCTGAACACCCTCGCCGACTACCGGCCCATCCCCGCCGACGGCTACGGTTCCCTCTTCCTCCCCGACCGGATCGCCAAGGGCTACCACCTGGAAGAGATCCAGGACGGCGCCTACTACGTCACCTCCGGCGCCTACGACACGATGTTCGTGCGCACCGGCAACGGTGTCGTCGTGGTCGACGCCCCGCCGCTGCTCGGCGAGAACCTGAAGCGCGCCATCGCCGAGGTCACCGACGAGCCCGTCACCCATCTCATCTACAGCCACTGGCACTCCGACCACATCGGCGCGGCCGGGATCTTCGCGGCCGACAAGCCCAAGGTCATCGCGCACGACTACACCCGCGAGATGATCCAGCGCTGGCCCGACCTCGGCGGCGAGCGCGGACTGCCCGTGCCCACCGACACGATCACCGAGAGCGACACCCTCGACGTCAACGGCGTCCGGTTCAACCTCGACTACCACGGTGTGAACCACACCCCGGGCAACATCTTCATCTATGCCCCGCAGCAGAAGGCCCTCGCGGCGATCGACATCATCAGCCCCGGATGGTCGGCCTTCAAGCACTGCGACGCCTCCGAGAACATCCGCGGCTGGGCCGAGGCCCACGACTGGATCCTCGGTTACGACTTCAAGGCCGTCGTCTCCGGTCACGTCAACCGCTACGGCACCCCCGAGGACGCCAAGGCGTCCCGCGACTACACCAACGACATCGTCGAGTTCTCCAAGGAGGCCCTGTCGCACGGCCAGGAGTTCGAGTACATCGAGAAGATCGGATTCTCCAACGCCTGGGTCCTGTGGGAGAACTACTTCAACGAGATGACCAACTACGTCACCAAGAAGACCCTGGAGAAGGTCACCGACAACGGCCAGACCTGGGCCCAGCGTCTCGCCGGTGCCGATGTCATGACCAAGTACCACGCGTACTCCGTGCTGGAGGCCCTGCGCCTTGAGTACGGCATGGTCTCCGGCTTCGAGAAGCTGATCCTCCCCAAGGCGGGCGACTGACCTGACGAGGAGGGACACCCGGGGAGGCGGCCCGGCGGAGGAGACCCTCCGCCGGGCCGCCCGCGTCCCGGACCCCCGATATCATGGGCCAGGAACCACATCTGCGGAGGGGCGATGAGCCTGAACACCGAGAACGCCACGAGCGAGGACGGCCCGGCCGGACCACGGCGGGGCGCACCCTCGCGCGCCCTGAACCACACGGAGCGGGCGGTGTGGCTCGGCTTCCTCTCCACCCATCTCAAGCTGCTGCGCACCCTCGACGCGGAACTCGTCGCCGCCGAACGCATCCCGATGTCCTCCTTCGAGGTGCTGCTGACCCTCGCGGAGTCGGCCGGGGGCCGGGTGCGGATGAAGGACATCGCCGCGTCCCTGCTGATCAGCCGCAGCGGACTCACCCGTATCGTCGACGACCTCGAACGCCAGGGGTTGGTGGTGCGGGAGAAGTGCCCCACCGACGCCCGGGGCTTCGACGCGGTCCTCACCGAGGCGGGCAAGAAGGCGTACCGGCGTGCCCGGAAGGTCCATCTGACCAATCTGCGCGGCGAGTTCCTCGACAAGCTCAGCGACGAGCAGCTTGCCGGGCTCGCCGACATCTGGCGCACGCTCGGCTTCGACGACCGTTCGGACGCCTGCTGACCCCGGCCGGGCCGGACGGCTCCCGCCTCCGCCCTCGGTGCGGACTCCCGCCTCCGCCTCGGCGCGTATGAAGCCCCCCTCGGCGCGTGGGAAGGCCCCCGGTCCTGGGACCGGGGGCCTTCCCACGCGCCGAGGCGTCGTCAGCCCGTCCGTGCCGCCGCCCCGCGGGCGCGGGAGCGTTCCACCAGCAGCAGACCGCCGACACCCGCCGCCGCCCAGAGCGCCAGGACGACGACCCCGGTGGCCACCCCGTCGCCGTCGAAGTAGGCCAGCCCGTTCACCGCGCGGACGCCCACCCCGACCGGCAGGAGCCGGGAGAAGGGCTCCAGCCAGCCGGGAAGGAACTCGGCGGGCAGACTGCCGCCGCTGGTCGCGTTGCCGATCGTCATGAACAGCACCGCCGCGGCGCTCGACCCGAGCACCCCCAGCGCCCGGACCAGCAGCATCGTGGACGCCCCCACGGCCAGCGCCACCAGGCCCACGAGCGCGGCCACCCCGGCGAACGGCGCGGGCAGCGCCCCGAACGCCCCGACGACGGACGCCACTGCCAGCCCGCCGGCGCCGCCGAACGCCGCGAGTCCCACCAGCCGCCGCCCCGGGGAGAGCCCGGGCGCGAGCTGCCACGACATGATCCCGAACAGATAGCCCGCCAGCACCAGACCGAAGGTCGTGTAGAACACGGCCAGCCCCCGGGTGTCCTGCGCGGACGCGGGGACGACGTCGGTCGTCGTCAGGGTGAGGCCGCCGGCGCGGGCCACATCCCCGAACTCGTCCGTCACCAGGGTGCTCACCGCCGGACCGTGGGCGCCCGCGAACAGCAGCTGGGCGCTCCGTTCCCCGGGGACGTACGCGGCGAACACCTCACCCGTCTCCACGGCCGCGCGGGCCGACCCGGTGTCCGGCGCGGCGCGCACCTCGAAGGTGCCCGACGGCGATCCGGCGAGCTCCTCCCGTACCGTCGCCGTCTGCGCGGCGCCGCCGACGACGGCCACCGGCAGATCCCGGGCCACCGGGGCGTGGAACGCGGAGAGGTACACCCCGATGAAGATCGCGCCGATCGCCACGGCCACGGCCACCGGCAGCAGGACCGGCCGGGCCAGGGACGTCCAGCGGGGTCCGGGCGGGTCCGGCGGGGTGTCCGCGGGCGGGGCCGCGGGCATCGGGCGGGTGGGCTGCTCGTCGGTCCGCAGAGGGCCTGGCGGGGTCTGGGGCATGATCACTGTTCCTCACTGATGACGGCAGGAGGCGGAGTGGCCGCGGGGGAGGCCCGAGCGGGCGGCACCGGCCGTCGAGGGCGTCCAGGGCCGCTTCCCGGCATGGACAAACCCCTCATATATTTCGTTGCTCAACGAACTATATGAGGGGTGGGAGGAGGGGGTCAAACGTGTACCGGGCCCACCGGGGCGGCGTTCCCGGCCCGGACGGCCGCCAGCGCTCCGGCGACGGGCACCACATCGTTCACGGCCATCTCGATCCGCTCGTACACCTCCGGATTGAGGATCGTCGTCCCGTCGAAGTCGCCCGAGTTGAGATAGATCCCGGCCGGGGCGGTCCATGCCTGGAGGAAGCCGAACAGCGGGCGCATCGCGTGCTCGATCACCAGGGCGTGCCGGTCGCTGCCGCCGGTGGCCGCCAGCAGTACGGGCTTCGCGGCCAGTCCGTACTGGTCGACCAGATCGAAGAAGTGCTTGAACAGTCCCGTGTACGAGCCCCGGAAGACGGGGGTGGCCGCGATCACGAGATCGGCCTCCTCCACCGCCCGCAGCGCGTCGGCGACCTCGTCGTCCACCTGGTCGCGGTCCGTCGCGCCGGTGAACGCCGGTCCCAGGGTGTGCAGTTCGATCAGCCGGGTGTCCACGGCGGTCCGCGCGGCCAGGGTCGCGAGGATCAGCTCCACCAGCGCCGTCGTCCTCGACGGGGCGCTGAGCGTGCCCACCACCGCCACGACCCGCAGCGGGGCGGCGGTCATGCCGTCACCCGCGCCGCGGACGCCTCCAGCGAGGCGATCTCCTTGCGGACCACCGGCGCGACCTCCGCGCCGAGCAGTTCGATCGACTTGAGCGCCTCACGCTGCGGCACATTGCCGAAGCCGAGCTGGATCATCATGCGGTCGTGGCCGAACACCTCGTACTGGGCCATGATCTTGTCGGTCACTTCCTGGACACTGCCCAGGAAGAACGCGCCCGCCGGGGTCGCCTGCGCCTCATAGGCCATCTTCGGCATCGGGACGCCCTGGCCGCGCTGATGGTGGTTGGCCATCCACCCGGCCTGGAAGTACGGATGCGACACCTCGACGGCCTCCTGATGCGTGGCGGCGACGAAGCCGGGCGAGTTCACGGAGACCTTGAGCTTCTCCGGGGCGTGCCCCGCCTCGGCCCCGGCCTTGCGGTACAGGTCGACGAAGGGCGCGAACTGGCGGTAGCTGCCCCCGATGATCGCCAGTGACAGCGGCAGCCCGAGGCGCCCGGCGCGCACCACCGAGGCGGGCGTGCCGCCGACCGCCACCCAGACGGGCAGCTCACGGTCGGGGCGCGGGGTGATGTCGGCGTTCATCAGCGGGGGCCGCAGCGAGCCCCGCCAGGTCACCGGGTTCTCCTCCCGCAGCTTCAGCAGCAGGTCCAGCTTCTCGGCGAACAGCTCGGAGTACTCGTTCAGGTCGTAGCCGAAGACGGGGAAGGACTCGATGTACGAGCCGCGCCCCGCGATGATCTCCGCCCGGCCGCCGGACAGCAGGTCGAGCGTCGCGAACTGCTGGAAGACCCGTACCGGGTCGTCGGAGCTGAGGACGGTGACCGCGCTGGACAGCTTGATCGTGCGGGTGTTCTCCGCCATCGCCGCCAGCAGGACGGCGGGGGAGGACACCGCGAAGTCCGTACGGTGGTGCTCGCCGACGGCGAAGATGTCCAGCCCCGCCTCGTCGGCCGTCCGCGCCTGCTCCACGAGTTCCCGCAGTCGCGTACCCGGGGCGGGCGGCTGGTGGGTGGTGGGGTCGGGCGTCAGCTCGCCGAAGTGGTAGATGCCCAGTTCAAAAGCCATGGTTCGGATCTCTCCGCGCGTCGATTTATTAGTTGCGCAACGAACAACATGGTGAGTCCCTGATCGTATTCCCGCAGGCCCCGGGCCCGGCGGAGCCATGTCCCCCGACCAGGAACGACTCGAAAATCCCGCCCCCACCCGGCACAGGCACATCCCCCGCCGCGCGCCGGACAGCGCCCCCGACCGGATTCCCGCCGTCGGCGGTCTTGTGCTCCGGGTGGTTGAGCCGTACACAGACCGTGTCCGAGATGACGTCCCCAGCGCATCAGCGCGCACAGGAGGTTCCATGCCGCCCCCGTCCCGCCGTCTCCGACGCGGACTTCTCGCGCTCGTCCTCGTCCCGACGGTCGCCGCGGTCCCCCTGACCCTCCCGCCCCCGCCCGCCGCCGCCGCGGACGCCGACGCCCCCTATCTCGTCGGCCGGGGCATCTCCGATGTGACCGGGGAGGCCGCGGAGACCGGGATGATGGGCTACTCCAGCTTCGACCAGAAGACCTCCGGCATCCACCAGCGGCTGCGCTCCCGGGCCTTCGTCGTCGCGGACCGCGCGAGCGGACGGCGTGTGGTGTACGTCAACGCCGACCTCGCAATGATCTTCCAGTCCGTCCGCCAGGGTGTCCTCGACCGGCTGGGCGAGCGGTACGGCGATCTCTACCGCGGCGAGAACGTCCTGCTGTCCGCCAACCACACCCACTCCGGACCGGGCGGCTACTCCCACCACCTCGCCTACAACCTGTCCGTGCTGGGCTTCCAGAAGGGCACCTACCAGGCGGTGGTCGACGGGATCGTCGAGTCCGTCGTGGCGGCCCACGAGGATCTGCGGCCCGGCACCCTCGCCCTGGGCACCGGCACCCTCACCGACGCGAGCGTCAACCGCTCCCGGTCCGCCTTCGACCGCAACCCCGCCGCCGACAAGGCCGCCTTCCCCGCCGCCATCGACCCCGCGATGACCGTGCTCCGGCTGCGCCAGGGCGGCAAGGACGCGGGCGCGATCAGCTGGTTCGCCACCCACAACACCTCGGTCACCAACAAGAACACCCTGATCAGCCCCGACAACAAGGGCTACGCCGCCTACACCTGGGAACACGACCACGAAGGGGTGCGCTATCTCGACGACACCCCGGGGTTCGTCGCCGCGTTCGCCAACACCAACGCCGGTGACATGTCACCCAATCTGAATCTGCGGCCCGGCTCCGGCCCCACGGAGGACGAGTTCGAGAACACCCGGATCATCGGTGAGCGGCAGTTCGCCAAGGCCCGCGAGGTCTTCGAGGACGCGGCCCCCGCCCCCGGCGGTGTCGACGCCCGGCTCACCCACGTGGACATGGAGAACGTGGCCGTCTCCGGCGCGTACACCACCGACGGCCGCCCCCAGCGCACCTGTCCGGCCGTCGTCGGCGCCTCCACCCTCGCGGGCAGTGTCGAGGACGGACCCGCGCTCCCCGGCTTCACCGAGGGCATGCGCAGCCCCGTCGCGTCGCTGGCCGAATCGCTCAGGACCGAGGTGCCGGCCTGGCTGAAGAGCTGCCAGTACCCCAAGGCGAGCCTCGTCCCCACCGGTCTGATGAGCGGTCTGTACCCCGTGACCCCGCGTGTCCTGCCGCTCCAGATCGTCCGTCTCGGACCGCTGTATCTGGTCGCCGCACCGGGGGAGTTCACCATCACCGCGGGATTGCGGGTCCGCCGCACGGTCGCCCGGGAACTCGGGGTGCCCCTCGAACGCGTCCTCCTCCAGGGCTACGCCAACTCCTACAGCCAGTACGCGACGACACCCGAGGAGTACGACGCCCAGAACTACGAGGGCGGCTCCACCCTCTACGGCCGCAACACCCTGCCCGCGTACCAGCAGGAGTTCGCCAAGGTCGCGGCCTCCCTGCGGGACGGCACCCCGATCCCCGGGGGTGCCACCCCGCCCGACGAGTCGGGCCGCCAGATCAACCTCCAGACCGGTGTGGTCCTCGACAGCCCGCCCGCCGGCCGTTCCTACGGTGAGGTGCTGACCCCGCCCGCCGCTTCGTATCCGCGCGGGGCCACCGCCACGGCCGCGTTCGTCACCGGCCATCCCAAGAACAACCTGCGGCGCGGCGGCACCTTCCTGGAGGTGCAGCGGCTCGTCGACGGCCGCTGGGAACGCGTACTGGACGACGGCGACTGGGCGACCACCTACCGCTGGACCCGGCTCAACGCCGTGCTCGGAACCTCCAAGGCGACCCTGACCTGGCGGATCGGCCCCGGCACCCCGGCGGGCACCTACCGCTTCGTCCACCACGGCGACGCGAAGAACTTCTGGGGCCGGATCACCCCCTTCACCGGCACATCCGGCACCTTCACCGTCGGCTGACGCCACCGGCGGGCCGGGACCCGGCGGACGGACCTGCTGCGACGACCGGCTGGGACGGGACCGAAACGGCCGCCCCGCGCGAAGTGCTGCGCGGGGCGGCCGTCGGTGGACGATCCGGGTCCGGGTATCGGGTGCGGGTGCGGGTGCGGTGGAAGGTACCGGTCCGGCGGGGACGGTCCCGGTGCCGTGCGCTCCCGGGCGGGATCAGTCGCAGGTGACCTCGTCGCGCGGGGTGTAACGGGTGTTGAAGGGCTCCCGCTTGACCTCCTTGCCACCGTCGATGAAGATCCGCTCGACGGTCACGTCGAACCCTTCCAACGGGGTCTGCGGCTGGCAGTCCTTCTTCGCGCCGGGCAGCTTCTTCGGCTCCTGGACATTGGTACGCGGTCCCTTGCTCGCCTCGACCGCGTCGTACTTCTTGGTGCCGAGGAAGGTCACCGTCACCGAGGTGTCGGTGGCCTCCGTGGCGATGTACAGGGCCTTGCCCGAGTCGTTGGTGAACTTCAGGTCGAGGCTGCCCCACGCCACCGTGGCCTCCCGGCCCTCCGGATAGCGCTCGATGTAGAAGGAGTGCGCGCCGTACTCCACGGGCTTGACCCCCGCGAAGAAGATCGCGTTGAACATCGCCGTCGCCACGGTGGAGACACCGCCGCCACCGGCCTTGGTGTACTTGCCGTCGAGGATGATGATGCCGTCGACGAAACCGTTCTCCGTGGTGCGCTCGCCCACGGTGTCGTTGAAGCTCCAGGTCTCCCCGGGCAGCACCGTCGAACCGTTGATCAGCTCGGCGGCCCGGCCTATGTTCTTCGTGCGGTACTCGGCGCGCTCGAAGTTCGCGGTGAAGGACGACACCTTCTCCGTCATCCCCATCTCCGCGACCTTCGCCCGGGTGAGCTCGGGCTGGGAGAGGACGGTGTCCACCTTGCCGATGCGCTCCGGTCCCGAGCCGGTCAGCAGCGGCAGCACGGCCTTGCCCAGGGCCTCGGCGGTGACCTTCTGCCCCGGCTTGCCGTCCCGGGCCACCTCGACGCGCTCGCCGACGACGCGAAGTGTGGCGTCGACCGGCTCCGTCGTCACCGCGCGTACCGAGGCGGCCACGGCCGGGTCCTTGTACAGGCCCTTCTCGTCGAGTCGCGGGACGAGACGCTGACTGTCGTCGGGCCGCATCGTCAGATGATCGCCGAACGTCGCCGGGTCGATCGTGACGCGCCCCTCACCGGTGGTGAGCGTGACGGGCGCCGACATCGCGGGCCGCGCGAACTCGCGCAGCGCGCGGTCCGTCTCGGCCTTGCCGATCCTCGGCTCCTTCTCCTCCACGGGCAGCTCGATCCGCCCGGGGTTCTCGGCGAAGTACGCGTCCCGCACCGGGTCGACCGATCCGTCGATGTCCAGCGTCTGGCCGGTGACCGGCCGTACCGCCTTCGCCGCGCCCTCGCTGAAGGAGACGGCGCCCTCACGGACCTTGCGGTCGTGCTTCTCCGCGAGCCCCCGCAGGGCGGCCCGGGTGGCGTCCTCGTCCATCGCGAGCACGGGGTCGACCGCGCCGCCACGGGAGGTGAACAGATCACCGATCACCGTGAAGGGGTCGTAGCTGGAGCGGACCGCGCGGGAGGCGGTCTCCTCGGTGTCGAGCCGGAGCCCGGCCGCCGCGGGGTCGAGCCGGTCCGTACGGTCCCCGACGGTCACCGTGAGCGGGGCCGTTGCCGTGGCCGCCAGCTCCCGGTCCAGCTTCTCCTTGGCCTCCGGCTGGCTCAGCCCACCGAGGTCCACCCCGCGCACCGTGGTGCCGGAGGGAGCCTCGTCGCCGGTCACCAGCAGCCCGGTCAGATAGAGGGCCCCCGCGCCGAGCACGACAGCGCCACTCGCGACGGCGGCGGGATGTATTCGGCGGCGCATGGGACTCCCAGAAGATGACCGGCACGGATCAGTCCGGACATGGCCCGGCCGGTGTGACGAACGCACTGGACGCTACCGTGCCATAAGTAAGCGAATAGTAAGAAACGGAGGTAGGGATAACCGGCCACCGGCCCACCGGCCGCTATCGTCGCCTTCCCCGCTTCGCCGCCCGGACACCGTCCCCGCGCCCCCGGCCCGGCCCCGCCCGCCCGGCCTGCGGGCCCTCACCCGGCGGCAGTTCGCACGCCGTGAGATGACGGCCGTCCGCTGCCCCGCGCCGCGCGCCGGGCCGCCGACCGCGCCGGACGTGGAAACCCCCGGCCCCGCCCTCCCCGGTGGGCGTGACAAGACCGACACGGGAGCACCCCGCTTCCGCGCCGTCCAGCGCGAACCCCGCGACGGGCGCCGTACCCGGCACCGCGCTCGCGGCCCGCGCCGACCTACTACGGTGTGTAGAAGATCAATGGCCGGATCGTGACGGTCGTATCGGGCGACGGATCATGAACGGCGACCCCCATGATCCGGACCGGCGGCGCCTGTTGCGGGTGCGGTGAGCCGTACCGGCGGCCGGGGGAGGGAGTGCGATGATCAACGGATCTACTAAGGTGGTTCCCACATGCGTCGCGCCGGGAGGACTCCACGGCGACCACGCGTACGCGGTAGCACGTGCCACGGCGACGGGCACGGAGCTGAGGGAGGCGGACCGATGCGGACCTGGACAGCACGTCAATGGCTGGCCGCGGCGGCGGTGACGGTGGCCGCCGGTGCGGCGATCGGGATTCCGACCGGGGTCGTCGACACCCCGCTGTACGCCCGGATGACCGCCGTGCTCTGGTGGAACTACCCGGTCTGGGCGCTGTCCTCGCTGCTCGTGGGACTGCTGGTGGCGACGTACGTGGGTCAGCCGCCTGCGGTCCGGGCCCGGGGTCCGCGCGGACCGCGCGCCGTCGCCGCCGCCCTGCTGTCCGCGTTCGCGGTCGGCTGCCCGGTCTGCAACAAGCTCGTCGTCCTCGCCCTCGGCACGAGCGGGGCCCTGTCCTACTGGGCCCCCGCGCAGCCCCTGCTCGCGATCGCCTCACTGGCGCTGCTCGTCCACGCCCTGGTGCGGCGGCTGCGCACGGTGGCCGACTGCCCGGTGCCGGTCACCGCGTCGTCCACCAAGGCCGACGGCGCACCGGTCGCCTGACGGACGGCCGCGCGGACCACGGGCGCTCCCGTGACGCCTCGCGGGGGCGCACCCGGGGGGCGTCTGAGGCGTACGTCTTCGTGGAGCCGTGGGCCGAGGGGCGCCCGACGGTCAGCGCGGCGTGGGGCGCCAGGCGGCTTCGGCGTCCTGGGCGGTGGGATGGGTCGGGAAGACCTGGTCCAGGCCGACGATGCGGAAGATCCGGCTGACCCGGTCGGGGACCGCGGCCAGCGCGATGGTCGCCTGCGCGGCCAGGGCGTGGTTGCGGGCGGCGAGCAGGACCGTGATGCCGGTGGAGTCGCAGAAGGTGAGGCTCCCCAGATCGACGACCAGCTGCTGGCCCGGACACAACGCCAGTCCGGGCAGCACGGCGCGTACCTCCGGCGCGGTGAGGTGGTCGAGCTCCCCGGCGACCGCGACGACCGGCCCGGCGGCCGTGCTGCGGGTACGGACGGTCAGCTGCCTGGTCACCGCTGCTCCTCACCGGGGGGCCGGGGCGCGTGGACGGCGAGGACGGCGGTGTCGTCGTCCACGCCGGTGCCGAGGGTGTCGAGCAGGCCGCGGACCGCGTCGACGGTGTCCGACGCGGTGGCGGGGGCCAGCGCGCGGGCGAAGTCGAGAAGGGCGTCGTCGCCGTAGCGTTCCCCGCCGCCGGAGGTGGCGTCGGTGCGGGCCTCGGTGAGGCCGTCGGTGTACAGCAGCAGGGTGTCGCCGGGGGCGAGGCGCACGGTGGTGGTGGCGATATGGGCCTCGGGCAGGACACCGATGAGCTGTCCGCCGGGGGTGGGCAGGAAGTCGGCGGTGCCGTCGGCCCGCAGCAGCAGGGCGGGCGGATGTCCGCCACCGGCCAGGGTGATGTGGAAACCGCCTTTCTCGGGGTCGAGCGTGAGCAGTCCGAAGACGACGGTGCAGAACCGGGGATCGGCACCGTTGTACTCGTGGTGGAGAACCGTGTTGAGGTTGCCGAGCACGGCCACCGGGTCGGGGTCGTAGACGGCGGCGGCGCGCAGGGTGTAGCGGGCCAGGGAGGTGACGGCCGCGGCGGCGGCGCCCTTGCCGCACACATCGCCCAGGAACAGGCCCCAGGTGTCCGGGGCCAGGGGGAAGAGATCGTAGAAGTCGCCGCCGACCTCGTCCGGGGAGGCGAGATGGTAGTGCGTGGAGACATCCAGGCCCGGCATGTTCTCCAGCGCCGGCGGCAGCAGCGTCTTCTGCAAGGTGGCGGCCAGCACCCGGAGGCGGTCGCGTTCCTGGTCGGCCTCCTTGCGGGCGCGCAGCAGCTCGGTCTCGTAGGCGCGCCGGTCGCGGGCGTCGAAGAGCGTGGTGCGGACGAGCAGCGGCTGCCCGTTGCTGCCCCGCTTCAGGGTGGAGGTGACCAGGACCGGCAGGCGGGTGCCGTCGGCGGCCTTCAGCTCCAGGGCGATGCCGCTGATCTCGCCCTGCATCCGCAGCAGCGGGGCGAAGTGGGTCTCGTGGTAGAGCCGGCCGCCGACGGTCAGCAGGTCGGAGAAGTGCTTGCGGCCGACCAGGTCACCGCGCCGGTAGCCGAGCCAGTCCAGCAGCGTGGTGTTGACCTTCGCGATCCGGCCGTCCAGCTGGGTCGAGAGATAGCCGCACGGGGCGTGCTCGTAGAGGTCCTCGACGCTGTCCTCCAGCAGCGCGGAGAACTGCGCCTGCTCGTCCCCCGGGACCTCGTCCTTTCTCGGACCGTTCTGGTCGTCGTCGGTCCTGCTCATCACGGGGTGCCTCCCGCGAACGCGGCGATCGCCGCGGCGGTCTCGTCGGGGGCGGCGAGCTGCGGGCAGTGTCCGGTGGCGTTCAGCGTGACGAGCCGGCTGCCCGGTATCCGCGCGTGCACGAACGCGCCCACCTCGGGCGGGGCGATCGCGTCACGGGAGCACTGCGCGACGAGGGTGGGCACCGTCACCCCGGCGAGGTCGGCGCGGTTGTCGGACAGGAAGGTGACCCGGGCGAAGACCCTGGCGATCTCCGGGTCGGTACGGCAGAAGCTGCTCGTCAGTTCCTCGCCCAGCTCCGGCCGCTCCGGGTTGCCCATGATGACCGGCGCCATCGCACCCGACCAGCCCAGATAGTTGGCGTCGAGCGACTCCAGCAGCTCGTCGATGTCCTCGGCGCTGAACCCGCCCCGGTAGCCGGTGTCCGGGTCGTCGATGAAGCAGGGCGACGGGGCCAGCAGGACGAGCCCGGTGAACGCCCCGGGCTCCTTCGCGGCGGCCAGCACGCCCATCATGGCGCTGACCGAGTGCCCGACGAACGTCACCGGGCCCAGTGCCAGCTCCCGGCACAGCTCCAGCAGGTCGTCGACGTATCCGTGCAGGGTCGAGTACCGCTCCCGGCTCCATGCCGAGAGGTCCGAGTTCCCCGCGCCGACATGATCGAAGAGGACGACGGTGAAGTCGCGCTCCAGCGCCGGCACGATCAGCCGCCACATGTTCTGGTCGCACCCGAACCCGTGCGCCAGCATCACCACAGGGCCGCCGGGCCGCCCCGACACCGTCACATGGTTCCTGCTCCGCACATCCATATGGCACATACTCGCAGAGACCGCCCAGGCCGCCCGCGGAGCATGCCACCGGGTGCGCGCGCCGTCGGCCCCGGCACCCCGGTCGCCGCCCCGCCGGAACCGTCAGTGGTGCGAGGTCACCGCCACCGGGCAGGGGGCGTGGTGCAGCGCCGCGTGCGCCACCGAACCGATACGGCCGCCGATGGGCGTGTACCGGGCCCTGCGCCCCACCACCAGCAGCTGTGCCCCGGTGGACGCGGCGAGCAGGACCTGACCGGCGCTGCCGATCTCCACATGCTCCACGACGCGGACGTCCGGGAACTTCTCGCGCCAGGGCGCCAGGGCCTCGCGCAGGGATTTGCGCTCCAGCGGCTCCAGCCCGCCGGCCTCGTCGGTGAGCCGCAGGAACTCGGGGCTGTAGGCGTGCAGCGGCGGCAGGCTCCAGGCCCGTACCGCGCGCAGGGTGGCGCCGCGCGCGGCGGCCGCCGCGAACGCGAACGCGAGCGCCGGTCCGCTGTCCTCGGCGCTGCCCTGCTGGCCGACGACGACCTCGCCCGCGCGCGGCGGCGGCCTGTCCCCGGGGGACCGGACGGAGACCACGGGGTGCCGTGCCTCCGCGATCACCTGCCGGCCGTAGGAGCCGAGCAGGAAGCCCAGGACGGGGCCCTGTCCCTTGGAGCCGAGCACCAGCATCTCCGCCGTCCGGGCGGCGCCGAGCAGGGCGTCCACCGGGTCCTCGGCGACCACCTCGGAGCTGATCTCCAGCTCCGGGCGCCCCTCGGCCGCCCGTGCCTCGGCCTTCGCCACGACGGCCTCGGCCGCGCGGCTCAGGGCGTCCCCGCCGCCGGTCACCGGGACGTCGCGCGGCTCCCACCAGGGGGCGTGGACGATACGCAGGGGGAGCCGCCGCAGGGCCGCCTCATGGGCCGCCCAGTCGACGGCCGCCAGACTCTCCGGTGAGCCGTCCACCCCAACAGCGATTGCGCGGGCCATTGCCATGCCTCCTTGTGACGCGACGGAGCGGCAACGCTACCGCCCCTCCCCGCAGCCTTCCGGATCATGGCCCGCCGGGGGAGGGCCGATCGTCCCGAATCCAGGAACCGGCCGGTCGGGGCCGCCCTGGCGTCCCAGGCGGCCGTGCCGGATCCCACGAGGGCGGGCGCCTTCCCGCCGCCGCCCGGTACCCACCGGCGGGCGTGCGGGGCTCACCACTAGGCTGCCGGGATGACCTCGGTGACGTACCTCTCGGAGCTGTTCTCACTGGACGGCAGGGTGGCCCTGGTGACGGGCGGCAGCTCGGGGATCGGCCGGGCGGTGGCCGGGGCGCTGGCGCGGGCGGGCGCCCGGGTGGTGATCGTGGCGCGCGGCGAGACGGAACTCGCGGCGACCGTGGCCGAGCTGACGGCCGAGGGCCGCGAGGCGGCCTGGGTGAGCGCCGATCTGAGCGCCCGCGAGGGGGTGCGCGCGGCGGCGGAAGCGGCGGCGGCCGTGTTCGGGGAACCGGACATCCTGGTGAACAGCGCGGGCATCAACCTCCGTCCTCCGCTGGGTGAGCTGGGCGAGGACGTCTGGGACACCACCATGGCCGTGAACCTGGAGGCACCGTTCCTGCTGGGGCAGCGCTTCGGCCCCGGGATGGCCGCGCGGGGGTTCGGCCGGATCATCCACATCACCTCGCAGCAGGCGCACCGGGCGTTCGTGCAGAGCGGCGCGTACGGCGTCTCCAAGGGCGCGCTGGAGTCGCTGGCCCGCTCGCAGGCCGAGGCGTGGTCACCGCACGGCGTCACCTGCAACACCCTGGTACCGGGTTTCGTGATGACCCCGCTCAACCAGCGGCTGTCGTCCGACCCCGACCGGGTGGCGGCGCTCGCCGCCCGCACCATGGTCGGACGCAACGGCCTGGCCGAGGACTTCGCGGGCGCCGCCGTGTTCCTGGCGAGCGGGGCGTCCGCCTATGTGACGGGCCAGTCCCTCTTCGTCGACGGCGGCTTCTCGACCCACTGACCTGGCGGCCCACCGACCCGGCGACGCGGGTACGGGCGGCCCACCGACCCGGCGACGCGCGGACCGACGGCCTTCCGATCGGCGGCCCTCCGCCCGGCGACCGCGTCCACCGGCGACCTACTGACCGACCACGTGCGGGCCGGTGGCCCGCTGACCCGCCTCGCCGCGACCGTCGACGCCCCGACCGGCCACGCACCGTCCCGCCCCGCCGCGCCCGGTCCCCTCCCGAGGACCGGGTGCGGCGCGGACACCGTCAGGCGTCGGCGTGTTCCGCCGTCCGCCGGGACGCCGTCGGTACGGCGGGTATGCCGGTACGGCGGTCGCGCCGCTCCAGCGCCCCCGCCCACAGCGCCCCGGCCAGTCCGAGGAGGGCGAGCGCGGCGCCGACCCAGGCGACCGAGGGATAGCCCCAGCCCGCCGCGATCGTCGCGCCGCCCAGTGCCGGGGCCAGGGTGTTGCCGATGTTGAAGGCGGCCGTGTTGGTGGCGCCGACGAGGGTCGGGGCGCCCGGTGCGAGGGTGAAGACCCGGGCCTGGAGGGCCGGGTTGGTGACATATCCGGCCAGGCCGAGGACGAAGACCAGCACCAGGGTGACGGCGGTGTGCCGGGCCGTGAGCGCGAGCGCGGCGGAGGCCACGGTCAGCACCGCGAGTCCGGCGACGAGCGTCGGCACGGACCGTTCCTCGGGCTGCCGTCCGCCGATCGTCATACCGACCAGCCCGCCGACCCCGAACAGCGCCAGCACCACGGGCACCCACCCCTCGGACATCCCGCTCACGCCGGTCAGCAGCGCGGCGAGATAGCTGAAGGTGACGATGACCGCGCCGAAGGCGAAGGCCGTGACGGCGTACGAGAGCCACAGCTGGGGCCGCCGCATGGCCCGCAGCTCCGCGCGGACCGTCCGGGGCTCCTCGCGCGCGCCCTTGCCGCCGGGCACGGCGAACACCGTGCAGACGAGGCTGACGAGGGTCAGGACGGCGACGCCCCAGAAGGCCGCGCGCCATCCGGCGAACTGGCTGAGCACCGTACCCGCCGGGACGCCCACGATGGTGGCCAGGGTCAGTCCGCCCGCCACCACCGCGACGGCCCTGGCCTTCGCGTCCGCCGGTACGAGCGCCACGGCGGTCGCCACCGCCACCCCCCAGAACCCGGCGTAGGCGAGGGCGCTGACGATCCGGGTGGCGAACAGCGGCCCGTAGCCGGGCGCCAGCGCGCCGACGACGTGCGCGGCGATGAACACGCCCTGGAGGGCGACGAGTGCGGTGCGGCGCGGCCAGCGCAGTGTGGCGACGGCGAGCAGGGGCGCGCCGACGACCATCCCGATCGCGAAGGCCGAGATGAGCAACCCGGCGTCGGGGATCGAGACACCCAGATCGTCGGCCATCCCCGGGAGCAGCCCGGAGAGCATGAACTCCGAGGTTCCCTGGGTGAAGATCCCCAGTCCGAGGACGTAGACGGCTAAGGGCATGAGTGTTCCTCCGGTGTACGGGCGGTGCCGCGGTGGACAGGTCAACGCCGATACGGCACAGCGGCGTTCGACGTCGCGGTGTGCCCGGCCCGAAGGACGCTAGCATGTTTTGAAGCGTCCGCTTCAGAACTGGCGGAAGGCCGCCGGAGGCCAAGGCGCGCATGGCGCGGGGCCGTTGAGAGGCGAGAACCGGGGGTTTGGTGCGGTCGCTTCAGAACCCCTACGATCGCGTCATGGCACGGCCACGGAAGTTCGACGAGGCCCGGGCGGTCGGCTCCGCGATGGACGCCTTCTGGCGGCAGGGCTACCACGCGACGTCCACCAGGGACCTGACCGACCGCACCGGCGTCGGACCGTCCAGTCTGTACAACACCTTCGGCGACAAGCGGCAGCTCTATCTGCGGACCCTGCGCGAGTACTTCGCCGTCCACACCGCCGAACAGACCCGCGGGCTGCGCGCACCGGGACCGGCCAAGGAACGGCTGCGCCACCTCATGGTCCACGCGGTCGACCTGGACCTGTCCGGGACCGGACCCGCGGGCTGCTTCGCGGTCAACGCGCTGATCGAGATGGGCAGCGAGGACCCGGACGTCGCCGAGGAACTCCAGCGTCACTTCGGCGCCGTGGAGGACGCCTTGACCGACACCGTGGCGGAAGGGCAGCGCGACGGCGGGATCACCGCACCGGGCGACGCGCGCACCCTCGCCCGCCAGGTCCTCAGCACGTACTACGGGCTGCGGGTCCTCGCCCGGGTCCAGAAGGACCGGCAGGCGCTGCTCGCCGTCGCGGACAGCGCCCTCGCCGCACTCTGATCCCGGGGCGACACGGGCGTGCGGGCCCGGGACGGCTACTGAGCAGCCGTGGCCGCCAGCGGAGCCCGCTCATGGGCGGACGGAGCGACGGCCTCCGCCGCGCCCACGGGCTGCGCGCGAGCGCTGACGAGCAGGTTCACCGGCTCCTGCGCACCCGACGGCAGACCGTCCAGCGGCTCCCACACCACATCGGTGAACCCGGAGGCCCGCAGGGTCTTCTCGATGGTCTCGCAACTCCAGTACCGCGCGGGCAGCGTCGTCGGGGGAGTCGTGGGGATCGTGAGGGGCGAGGGGTCACCGTCGCGGGCGTTGTCGGGGCGGTGCACCACGAGACCGTTCATCTGGGCGCTGTCCGCCGGGAGCCGGGGATTGCCCACATAGGCGAGGAAGCGGCCGCCGGGCGCCAGATTGGCCCAGGTCTGCCTCATCATCCGGGCCAGCGTCGCCCGGCTGTCCGCGTAGTGCAGGACCGCGACCGCCACCACGGCGTCGAAGGTGCCGAGGACGGGCATGTCGGCCGCGTCCACGACCTCGTACCGCACCCCGACCGGCTCCCGCTCCTCCAGCGCCCGCGCCACCTCGATCATGCCGGGCGACACATCCACACCCAGCACCTCGGCCGCGCCCCGGCGCCGCAGCAGCCGGGCGTACGCCCCGGAACCGCACCCGAGGTCCAGTACGGAGGCCCCCTCGACCGGGCCGAGGGCACGCAGGAGCGACGGGATCTCGATGAGGCTGCGGTAGGTGCTGAACACCCGCTCCACATCGGTGTAGTCCGCCGCGATCTCGTCGTACTGCTCCGTGAGGGTCAACTGCTCTCTCCTTGTACGTGAACGGGTCTGCTGGGGCGGGGAATCCGGCGCGGCGACCGGTTCCGGGCTGACGACGAGGAAGCCCTGCCGGGGGCTGCGCCCGGGGCTCCCGGGTTCCTGGTAGAGCGCGGTGACCACCGGCATCAGCTTGTGATAGCAGGTGACCGAGGAGGGGACGCCCAGAATGGCGGGGGTGTCGAGCAGGAAGGGGATCTCCGAGCGGACGTACGCGAGTCCCGCCTGTATCTGCACGGAATCGGCGGAGTGCTCCGTGACGGGGCCGGAATGGTGTTCGAGGAGTTCGCGTACCTGTTCCTCGGCGGCCCGCCGCACCGGCCCGCTGTCGTCGAAATCCCGGTCCAGCCGGCGCAGCACCTCCTGATACGCGGGAAGTTGCGCGCATTCCGACATCGACCGCACCCGGAGCCGCCCGTGCGCGGTTCCCGAGGTCTTCTCCAGGGCACGCCGGATTCTTCGCCGGACATCCTTGAGCATGCTTCTGGTGCGACTGCCGGCCTGGGCCGGGGTGAGTCCCGTCGCGATGAGCATGGCGTCGATATGGGTGTCGATGTACAGGACGTCGACCAGGGTGAAGTGTTCTTCCGCCCAGGCCAGCAGCGAACCCAGCCGTTCCTGATGGAAATAGCTGTTCCCGGCACTCACGCCGATCAGCGCGTGGTCACCGCGCTCATAGATCCGCCGACAGGTCGGGGTGACGGGTTCCACCTCGAACTTCGTCATGTCTCTGCTTCCCTCGGCCGTTCGGATTCCCCGCCGTCAGGTGGTGGCGGGGGAAGCCGGACCCCGCCGGATGAGATCGGAGTCCCGCAGCAGCAGTGTCAGCTTCCCGCACACCTCGTCGAGGAACGCGGTGAGATCCCTGGGAGCCATCGGCCCGCACATGAAATCCTCCAACCGGCCGTGCAGTTCCTGGAGTTCGCTGTTGGTCACACCGCGGTCCCGGAGCAGCACCAGTACCCGCCGGGCGGCGTCGATGCAGCGGAAGGGGCCGTACTGCTGGGGCTCCTCCAGAAGTCCCCGCCCGCTGCTGAGCAGATACGCGGTGAGAAGGAGGAGTTCCTCATCGATCGGCCGGAGTGCCGTTTCCCCAGAACTCATGACTGACTACCTCACTGCGGTCTCGGCGGGGCGGTGATACGAGATCCCTGGCCGGGTGGCCGAGGGGAACCAGGAGCAGGGGTTCGAGATGGCTGGGCAACCCGAGGATCGTGGCGACGGAACCACGCCGGAAACTGGCCGCGGGACAGCCGCCCAGCCCCAGGGAATGGGCGGCGAGCAGCAGGTTCTGCACCGCCATCGCCACGCACAGCAGTCCCTCGTCCCAGAACTCGCCGTCGTCCTTGACCGCGCGGGAACGGTCGAAGCACGCGACCACGACGAGCGGCGGCGGCTCGATCATCCCGGGGGAGAAAGCCCGTACGAGCCGCAGGGTGCGCGGGTCGCGCACGGCCACGAAGGCCCAGGCCTGCTTGTTCCCCCCGGTGGGGGCGGCCAGTATGGCGTCGATCAATTGCTCCAACTGGCCGTCCGAAACGGGTTGGTCGGTGAACTGCCGCACCGCACTCCGGGTACGGAGCACACGCATGACGGCTGATGACTGCTGGGTGGACAACGACTTCCTCTCCGAACCCCGAACCGCACTCAAGAGAGTCCCCGTGACGCGGTGTTCGCGAAGCGCCGGGAACCGTGAGGGCGTCGCCGTCGAGCGGCGCGCACCGGAACTGTGGCATGCCCGATCCGGGCCGTTCCCGGCATCCCCGATCCATTCACCCGCGCGGGGTCAAAGTGTGATGGTCCGCTGGTCCGCGATTCCGCCGGTCCTTTGCCCGGAGCATTCCCGGGGGCCGGAACTCCGTGCCATGAACGGGATTTCGGGCCGCTCGTCCGTTGCCTCGGCGCCGGTGTTCCGCCGGGCGGAACGCCGACGTTCCCGTACCGCATGAGGTGTGTGAACGCGGGTAGACGGCCCAAGGTGACCCACGGCCAACTGGAGGAAAGATGCCTGTACCCAAGACGGCCGTCCTGGCGCTCGACTGCGCCGACCCCGAGGCGCTCGCGGAGTTCTACGCGGCCCTGCTCGGCGGTGAGATACGCCCGACCGGTGACCCCGACCTCGTGGAGGTGAGGGGCGAGGACGGATCCGTGCTGGGGTTCCAGCGCGACCACGGCTTCGCGCCCCCGAGCTGGCCCCGGCCCGAGGACGCGCAGCAGGCACATCTGCTGATCATGGTGGCGCGGTCGGACCTCGACGAGGCCGAGCGCGAGGCGGTCAGTCTCGGGGCCACCCCGATGGACGTACAGGGCCGGGGCACCACCCGTGAGGGGCGGCTGCTGTCCGACCCCGCCGGGCACTCGTTCATGCTGCGCTCCCTCAAGTGACCCACGACGGCCCCTCGTGTCCCGGCGGCGACCGAGGCGGCAGAGGCGTCCGGCGCGACCGGAGGCGACCGCCGACCGGCACCGGGGCGCCGGTCAGGGGGACCGCGGGGGGCCGACAAGAGTGGTGAGGCGGTCGGTGAGCGCACCCGTGTGGCCGATGTCGGAGCCCGCCCGCCGTGGACGTCAGCCGCGCAGTGACGCCGCGTCACCCATCACCACGACCGGCCGCAGCCGGGGGTCCAGCGCGCGCAGCAGCTCCCGCATCCGGCCGCGCGGCAGCGACACACAGCCCTTGGTGGGGCCGCCGTGGTCCACATGGAGCCAGATCCCGCTGCCCTTGTCCGCGCCCAGCGGCCGGGTCTTGTCGAGCGGCGACGTACCGGGCACCCGGTTGTAGTCGATCGCCAGGACGTAGTCGAAGGAGCCTTCCAGCGACTCGTCGAGGTAGCCCGTGCCGGAGTCGCCGAACTCGATGTCCTGGTCGTACGGCAGCGCGGTGCCCGGGTCGGGCAACAGCCCGCCCGCGTCACCGAGGCCGAACACCCCGATCGGGCTGCGCAGATCGCCCGCCCGGTGGTCGTCCGTCCAGCCGCGCAGCGCGTTGTGCGCGGGCCAGGGTCCGGCCACGGTGCGCCAGACGCCCTGGGCGCCCTGCTGGTGCAGCGCGGCCGTGCCCGCGCTGGAGTCCCGTCCGGCGCCGGTCACCACGAGGGCCTGCCGGGTACGGGCCGGAATCCGGGCCCGGGTCCCCGGCCCGAGCCCGGGGACCGCCGCGACCTCACCGGCCGTGCCCGGCCCGGGGCGCCCCTCGATCGGGGGCCGGGCCGACGGGCCCGTCGCACTGCCCGCCTTGGCGTTCAACGGGGCCGGACCACCGCCCCCGGCCCGTCCGGACCCGGCCCCGGCGGAGCAGCCGGTGAGCAGCAGGGCACCGCACGAGAGCGCGGCCAGCGCGGAACGGGTGGCACGGACGGTACGAGCGGTACCGGTGGAACGGGAGGTCCGGGCGACGGTCCGGACGGCAGGGCGGGTCCGGAACGTCCGGGTGGGGCTCGCGGGCACGGGAGGGGGCCTTTCGACGACGAGGAGCGGGGCTCGGGGCGGCGCGCGGACGGATTCCGGGGCACCGGTGTGACATCTGTGCCCGGCCCCGGCGCAAACCCCGCATTCCGTTGGGCCGACCCGGCGCCGTTCACCACCCCCGAGTGGCCCGGGAGCCCCCGGACGGCCCACCCCGACGGGCGACCCCGCGGCCGCGCCGCTGGAATGGGCAGATGACCCCGCCGGACGACTGCCTCGCCCGCAACGACTGGATCTGCGGCGAGTACCTGACGACCAGGAGCCATATCCTCACCGACGCGACCGTCCAGCACCTCCAGCTCACCTTCCTCGCGGTGCTGATCGCCCTGGTCGTCGCCGTCCCGCTGGCCGTCGCCGCACGGCGCTGGCGCTGGGCCTCGGGGCCCGTCCTCGCCGTCACCACCGTCCTCTACACCATCCCGTCGCTGGCGATGTTCTCCCTGCTGCTGCCCGCGTACGGGCTGTCCGCGTCCCTGGTGGTCGCCGGACTCGTCCTCTACTCGCTGACGCTGCTCGTCCGGAACATCCTCGTCGGCCTGCGCGGCGTCCCCGAGGAGACCCGGCAGGCCGCCCGCGGCCTCGGCTACGGACCGGTCCGGCTGCTGCTCACCGTGGAACTCCCGCTCGCCCTGCCCGCCTCGATGGCGGGACTGCGGATCGCGACCGTCTCCGCGGTGTCCCTGGTGACCGTCGGCGCCATCGTCGGCTTCGGCGGCCTCGGCAATCTGATCTACGCGGGGATGAATACCTACTTCAAGGCCCAGGTCCTCACCGCGTCCGTGCTCTGCGTCGTCATCGCGGTCGCGGCCGACCTCCTGCTCCTCGGCGTCCAGCGGCTGCTGACCCCCTGGACCCGGGCCGCCCGCGCATGAGCGCCGACCAGGGGAGGCGGCGGCCCTGACCACCCTCACCGACGCCTGGCAGTGGCTCGCCGACCCCGCCCACTGGTCCGGGGACGACGGCGTCTGGCACCGGCTGCTCCAGCACTTCCTGCTGACCGTCGTCTGCCTCGTCATCAGCTGTCTGATCGCCCTGCCCGTCGCCCTGGTCCTCGGCCATCTCGGCAAGGGCGGCGCGCTCGCCGTCAACATCTCCAACGTCGGCCGGGCCGTCCCCACCTTCGCCGTCCTCGTCCTGCTGCTGCTCACCCCGGTCGGCGAGTACGGGGAGGGCCCGACCGTGATCGCCCTGGTGCTGTTCGCGGTACCGCCGCTGCTCACCAACGCCTACGTCGGGATGCGCGGCGTCGACCAGGACGTCGTGCGGGCCGCCCGCGGCATGGGGATGACGGGACGGCAGGTCCTGCTGCGGGTCGAGCTGCCGCTCGCCTCGCCGATGGTGCTCAGCGGGGTCCGGATCGCCGCCGTCCAGCTCGTCGCCACCGCGACCATCGCCGCGCTCGCGGGCGGCGGCGGACTCGGACGGATCATCACCGCCGGGTTCAACCTCGCCAGCACCCCGCAGGTCGTCGCGGGCGCCGTCCTCGTCGCCGTGTTCGCGCTGCTGGTGGAAGGCGTCTTCGAGGCCGTGGAACGGCTGGCGCCGAACCGGGCCCGCGCCGGGCGCGGCGGATGAACCGCCGCGCGGCCCCCGCCGCCGTCCTCGCCCTGCTCTGCCTCACCGCCGGCGGCTGCGCCGGCGGACCGTCCCTGGAGACCCGGGACGCGGTGGCCGCCTCACCCGGCGACAACAAGAACCTCGTCGTCGGCTCGGCGGGCTTCACCGAGAGCGACGTCCTCGCCCAGATGTACGCCCTGCTGCTCAAGCACGCGGGCTACTCCACCCGGACGCTCACCGTCGCCAACCGCGAGCTGTACGAACCGGCCCTGGAGTCCGGACAGATCGATGTCGTCCCGGAGTACGCCGCCACCTTCGCCGACTGGCTCAACGCCAAGGCGAACGGCCCCGACGCCCCGCCCGCCGGGTCCCCCGATCTGACGACCACCATGGACAATCTGCGCCGTCTCGCCACGCCCCGGGGGCTCACCGTCCTCGATCCGGGCCGCGCCGTGGACCAGAACGCGTTCGCGGTGGCCGCGTCGTACGCGCGCGAGCACCGGCTGAAGACCCTCAGCGACCTCGGGCGGTCGGGGCTGAAGGTGCGGCTCGCCGCCGGGGACGAGTGCGTGAAGCGGCCGTACTGCGAGCCCGGCCTCAAGAAGGTGTACGGGATCGACATCACCGGTATCGACCCCAAGGGCGTCGGCACCACCCAGGCCAAGAAGGCCGTGCAGTCCGGGCAGGACCAGATGGTCCTCACCACCACGACCGACGCGACGCTCGCCCAGTTCGGGCTGGTCATCCTCGCCGACGACAAGCACCTCCAGAACGCCGACTACATCGTGCCCGTCGTCAACCGCTCGCGCGCGGGCGGGGCGGGGCCGACCAAGGCCCTCGACAAGCTGAACAAGGTCCTCACCACGGCCGATCTGGCCTCCCTCAACCAGCAGATCGACAGCTGGCGCAGACTCCCGCAGGACGTGGCCCGCACCTACCTAGAGGACAAGGGCCTCCTCTGACCTGCTGCGGACGCGCCCCGAAAGGAGCGCGGGGAACCGCGCACCCACGAACGGCCCGCACGGGGACAGGTACGTCCAGGGGCGCGACCCCAGGGGCGCGGGGAACTGCGCGAGCAACCACGGGCGACCCGCACCCGAGCGGCGACAACGAGGGTCGCGACCCCAGGGGCGCGGGGAACCGCGCACCCACGAACGGCCCCGCCGGAACAAGCCCGTCCAGGTGGGAAGGCCTGGGGGCGGGCACGAGCCAGGGTGACCCTCAGACGTCGGACACCGAGTCGAACGAGACCTCGTCCCGCGCGACCCCTTGCGCGTCCGCGTCGACCGACCGCCGCAACGCCTCGTGCAACTTCGCCGGGGTGAGCACCCCCAGGAACCGGGCCCCGTCGATCACCGCCACCCAGCCCGCGTCGTGCTGGAGCATCACCCCGAACGCCTGCTTCAGCGGGGCACCCACCGGCACCCACGCGTTCATCCGGTGCGCCAGGTCCCCGACCGTCGCGCCGGGCCCCGCCAGCGCCAGCTCGTCCACGCCGACCCAGCCGTGCAGATCCCCGTCCGTGTCCAGCACCACACCCCAGCGGGCGTCCTCGCCGCGCAGCCGCCCGGCGGCCCGCCCGGCCGGTTCACCGGTGCGGACGACCACGGGCTGCTCCAGGTCGTCCGGTTCGATCGCCGTCACCGACAGCCGCTTCAGACCCCGGTCCGCGCCCACGAACTCCGCGACGTACGGGGTGGCGGGGGTCCCGAGGACCGCGCCCGGGGTGTCGAACTGCTCGATGCGGCCCTGCCCGTACACCGCGATGCGGTCACCGAGCCGGACCGCCTCCTCGATGTCGTGCGTGACCAGCAGCACCGTCTTGCGCACGGCGTCCTGCATCCGCAGGAACTCGTCCTGCAACTGCTCCCGCACCACGGGGTCCACCGCGCCGAACGGCTCGTCCATCAGCAGCACCGGCGGGTCGGCGGCGAGCGCGCGGGCCACCCCCACCCGCTGCCGCTGGCCGCCGGACAGCTGCTCGGGATAGCGGGAGCCGAACAGCGCGGGGTCCAGGCCCACCAGGTCCAGCAGTTCGGCGGCCCGCTCCCGGGCCCGTGTCCTCTTCCAGCCCATCAGGGTGGGGACGGTCGCCGTGTTGTCGAGGACGGTCCGGTGCGGGAACAGTCCCACCTGCTGGATGACGTACCCGATACGGCGGCGCAGCTTGACCGGGTCGACGGTGGAGATGTCCTCGCCGTCGATCAGGATGCGGCCGGAGGTCGGTTCGATGAGCCGGTTGACCATCATCATCGTGGTCGTCTTGCCGCACCCCGAGGGACCCACCAGGGTCACCAGCTCGCCCTCACGCACCTCGAACGACAGATCGTCCACGGCCGTCGTCCCGTCCGGGTAGCGCTTGCCGACCTGCTCGAACCGGATCATTCCCCCACGCTAACCGGGTCCGTCACCACCCGCACACGCGTGGCCGTCCCCGCTCAGCAGCACCACCTCCAGGGTGCGCGGACCGTGCACCCCCTCCACCCGGTCGAGTTCGATGTCGCTGGTCGCCGACGGACCCGAGATCCAGGTCTGCGGCCGGCGCGGGTCCAGCCGCTCGATCGCCTGCGGCACCGAGCAGACCACCTGGTCCGGCACCCGCACGACGCAGATGTGGTGGTCGGGGATCAGGGTGATCCGGCGGCGGCCCTGTTCCGGCCCGCCGTCCAGGACGATCGTGCCGGTCTCGGCGATCGCCAGCGCGCAGCCCGTGACGACGCTCCCCACCCGGTCCAGCCTGCGCGCGGTGAGAGCCGCCCGGTCGTGGACACGGACCGGATCGGCCGCCGACAGCCAGTACGGCGGCAGCGCGGGCGGCACCAGCATCTCGTCGGGGCCCTGTTCGGACAGCAGCCGCATCAGCAGTTCCGGCAGCCCCTCGTCATCCGTCCGGTGGACGAGCGCCCGGTACTCCGTCAGACGCGCGGCGAGCAGGTCCACGGACTCTTCAGGGGTGCGCTCGCCATGGACGCGCAGATAGTCCCGTACCCCGTCGTAGGCGACAGGGCCGTCCGGCCCGGGGGAGGCGCCGGACCCGTCCGCGAGCGCCCGCCGGACCCGGCCGAGGACGACCTCCCTGCCGTTCACGACCGCTCCTCCCGCCCGCTTCCGCCCGCGCTGTCGCGGCCGCCCGAGGTACGCCGCCACCAGTCGCGGAACGACTCCTCGGGGACCTCCGGCAGATCACGGTCCGCGCTCCACGCCCGGCCCGGACCCGGCAGCCTGCGCGGATGCAGCCGCCGGGTCCGGGAGAGCAGCCGCTGACCGGCGGCCAGCGCCGCGGGACGGGTGAACACCCAGCCCGCCGCGCGCATCGCGGCCCGCTGCGCCGCGTGCCCCCGCGCGGGCCGCAGCACGACCCGGGTGCCCCGGCGCACCGCCGGACCGCCCTCGACCACGCGTTCACGCAGCCGTACCAGTACCTCCGGGATGTCGATCGCGACGGGACACACGTCGTAGCAGGCCCCGCACAGCGACGAGGCGTACGGCAGCGACGCGTCCACGGCGCTCCCGGTGCCCCGCAGCTGCGGGCTGAGGATCGCGCCGATCGGACCCGGGTACACCGACCCGTAGGCGTGACCGCCCGCCCGTTCGTACACCGGGCAGACGTTGAGGCAGGCCGAACAGCGGATGCAGCGCAGCGCCTGACGGCCCACCTCGTCGGCGAGGGTGTCGGTGCGGCCGTTGTCGAGCAGCACCAGATGGAACGCGGACGGCCCGTCGGTGTCCGTCACCCCGGTCCACATCGAGGTGTACGGGTTCATCCGCTCGGCAGTCGACGAGCGGGGCAGGGTCTGGAGGAACACTTCCAGGTCCCGCCAGGCCGGTACCACCTTCTCGATGCCGACCACCGAGATCAGCGTCTCGGGCAGGGTCAGACACATCCGGCCGTTGCCCTCCGACTCCACGACGACCATGGTTCCCGTCTCCGCGACCATGAAGTTCGCCCCGGACACCCCCACCTTCGCCCGCAGGAACTTCTCCCGCAGATGCAGCCGGGCCGCCTCCGCCAGCTCGGCGGGCGCGTCCGTCAGCCCGTCCGGCGCGGGACGCCCCCAGTCGCCCATCGCGGACGCGAGGACGTCCCGGATCTCCGCCCGGTTGAGATGGATCGCGGGGACGAGGATGTGCGAGGGCCGGTCGTCGGCGAGCTGCACGATCAGCTCGGCCAGATCCGTCTCGTAGGCGCGGATGCCCTCGGCCGCCAGCGCCTCGTTCAGCCCGATCTCCTGGGTCGCCATCGACTTGACCTTCACGACCTCGCGTTCACCGGTCGCCTTCACCAGCTCGGTGACGATCCGGTTGGCCTCGGCGGCGTCGGCGGCCCAGTGCACGGTCCCGCCCGCCGCCGTCACCGACTCCTCCAGCCGGAGCAGATAGTGGTCGAGATGGCGCAGGGTGTGGTCCTTGATCTGCTTCCCCGCCTCCCGCAGCCGCGCCCAGTCGGAGAGTTCCGCGACGGCGCGGGCGCGCTTGTCGCGGATGGTGTGGGTGGCGTGCCGGAGATTGCCGCGCAGGGTCGTGTCCCGCAGGGCGTCCCGCGCGGCGTCCGGGAACGCGGGCATCCCGAGGGGGGTGGCGCTCATCGCCGTACCCCTTCCCGGGTGCTCGCCAGGATCTCCGCGATATGGACCGGCCGCATCCGTGACCCCTGTCTGCCGAGCAGCCCGCCGAGATGCAGCAGACACGAGTTGTCGGCGGCGCACAGCACCTCGGCGCCGGTGCCCTCCGCGCTGCGTACCTTGTCGGTGCCCATGGCCACCGACACCCCGGGATTCTTCACCGCGAACGTGCCGCCGAACCCGCAGCACTCCTCGGCGCCCGGCAGCTCCACCAGCTCCAGCCCCCGGACCGCGCGCAGCAGCCGCAGCGGCCGGTCCCCGAGCCGCAGCGAACGCAGCCCGTGACACGTCGGGTGGTACGTCACGGTGTGCGGGTACCAGGCACCCACGTCCGTCACCCCCAGTACGTCGACCAGGAACTCCGTCAGCTCGTACGTCTTGTCCGCGAGCGGTGCCAGGGCCGTCGCGAGAGCGTCGCCCCGGCCCTCCGCGCGGGCCCGCTCACCCAGCCGCGGATACATCTCCCGCACCATCGCCGCGCAGGACCCGGACGGGGTGACGACCGCGTCGTGGTCGCGGAACACCTCCGCGAGCCGCCGGGCGATCGGCTCGGTCCCGCGCCGGTACCCGGTGTTGTACTGGGGCTGCCCGCAGCAGGTCTGCCCCAGGGGGAAGTCCACGTCCACCCCCAGCCCGGCCAGCAGTTTCACCACGGCCCGCCCGGTGCCCGGGTAGAGCGTGTCGTTGACGCAGGTCAGGAACAGGGCGACACGCATCGCGGGTTCCTCCTTCGGCGATCACCGGACGGTCCGCACCCTACGCCGACCCGCCCCGCCGGGGGAGAGCCCCGGCCCCGGGCCGCACCGGCCGTCCGGACCGGGGCCCCGCGGCGGCATAACCTGACACGCTCGGGCCCGACACGGGCCGCCGTGCGGCAGGACGGGAGCACCGGGCATCCATGGTCGGCATCAAGGACGTGGCCAGAGCGGCCGGAGTGTCCGTGGGGACCGTGTCGAATGTGATCAACCGTCCCGACCTGGTCTCCGAGGAGACCAGGAACCGGGTCCGGTCCGTCATCGAGGAGCTCGGTTTCGTCCGCAGCGAGTCCGCCCGCCAGCTGCGGGCCGGCCGCAGCCGGATGATGGCGCTGCTGGTCCTGGACCTGGGCAACCCGTTCTTCGTGGACGTGGCGCGGGGCGCCGAACGCGCGGCGCGGGCCGCCGGGCTCGGGGTGATGGTCTGCGACAGCGCGCAGAGCGCCGCCGAGGAGGCCGAGTACCTGGGGCTGTTCGCGGAGCAGCGGGTGCGCGGGGTGCTGCTGACCCCGGCGGACGCCACCGGCGCCAACATCGCGGCGTTCCGGCGCCACGGCATCCCGTTCGTCCTGGTCGACCGGGTCTCCGAGGGCACCACGGAGTGCTCGGTGTCCGTGGACCATGTGGCCGGGGCGGCGCTCGCCGTACGCCATCTGACCGGGACCGGGCACCGGCACATCGCGTACGTCAGCGGTCCGCAGGAACTGCACCAGGTCCGCGACCGCCGGGAGGGCGCCCGGCTGGCGCTCACCGAGGCCGGTCTGTCCCCGGACGCGCTGCGGGAACTGCCCACCCAGCGGCTGGACGTGGCGGCGGGCCGGGACGCCGGAGCCCGGCTGCTGGCTCTCGCGGAGCGGCCCACGGCGGTGTTCTGCGCCAACGACCTGCTGGCCCTCGGGGTCCTCCAGGCGGTGTTCGCGGCGGGCACCCGGGTCCCTGGCGAACTGGCGATCGTCGGCTACGACGACATCGAGTTCGCGTCGGCCGCGGCCGTCCCCCTCACCTCGGTACGCCAGCCCGCCGCCGAGATGGGCGCGCTCGCCGCGGGACTGCTGCTGGAGGAGACGGACTCCTCGGCGTCCCACCGGCACCGCCGGGTGGTGCTCCCGCCGGAACTGGTGGTCCGCGACTCCACCCGGAGGCCGGTGTAGCGGCGTCCCGTCCGGACCGGGCGGAACACGGGAACCGGGACGCGCGAGCCCCGGCGGGATCCGGACGAAAGGCCGCCCGGCGGCCCCGGACCCCCGGTGCGCCCCGGGCGGCGGGACGTACCGGCCCCTGTGGTCAACTGGGCGCACAAGCCCCCATACCGATCACCGCAGGAGGACCCCGTGCCGCTTTCCTACCGCCAGCCGGGCGTCGTTTTCACGGACCACCACTTCTCGGTCCCGCTGGACCACGACGCCCCCTCCGGTGAGCAGATCGAACTCTTCGCCCGGGAGGCCGTGGCGCCGGGCAAGGACCCGGAGCAACTGCCGTGGCTGGTCTACCTCCAGGGCGGCCCCGGCTTCGGCGCCAACCGCTTCGCGGGCAGCGGCGCGTGGCTGCCCCGGGCGCTGAAGGAGTTCCGGGTCCTGCTGCTCGACCAGCGCGGTACGGGCCGCTCCACCCCGGCGACCCGGCAGACGCTGCCCCTGCGGGGCGGCCCCCGCGAACAGGCCGACCATCTGGCGCTGCTGCGCTCGGACTCGATCGTCCGCGACTGCGAGGCCATCCGCCCGGCCCTCACCGGCGGCGCCCCCTGGACCGTCCTGGGCCAGAGCTTCGGCGGCTTCTGCGCCACCCGCTATCTGTCGTCCGCGCCCGAGGGGCTGGCCGCCGCCCTGATCACCGGCGGTCTGCCGTCGCTCGACGGTCACGCCGACGACGTGTACCGGGCGGCGTACCCCCGTATCGCGCGCAAGGTCGCCGCGCACTACGCCCGCTACCCGATGGACGTCGAGCGGGCCTGGCGGATCGCCGCGCATCTGCGCGAGCACGAGGTCGTCACGGACGGCGGCTACCGCCTCACCGTGGAGGCGTTCCAGTCGCTCGGCATCCTCCTCGGCGGCGGGGACGGCAGCCACCGGCTGCACTATCTGCTGGAGGACGCCTTCGTCCGCACCCCGTCGGGCCCCGCGCTCGCGGACGCCTTCCTCGCGGAGGTCCACGGACTCCTGTCGCACGCCGGGCACCCCCTGTACGCGCTCGTGCACGAGTCCATCTACGCCCAGGACCACCGCCCGACCGCGTGGTCGGCCGAGCGGGTCCGTGCCGAGTTCCCGGCCTTCGACGCGGAGCGCGCCCTGACCGGCGACGGCCCGCTGCTGTTCACCGGCGAGACGGTGCACCCGTGGATGTTCGACGCGGACCCCGCGCTGCGCCCGCTGCGCGAGGCCGCCGACCTGCTGGCCGCCCGTACCGACTGGGCCCCGCTGTACGACGCCGACAGCCTCGCCCGCAACGAGGTGCCGGTCGCCGCGGCCGTCTACCACGACGACATGTACGTGGACACCGCGCACTCCCTCGCCACGGCGGGGACCGTACGGGGGCTGCGCACCTGGGTGACCGACGAGTTCGAGCACGACGGGGTGCGGGCCGGGGGCGACCGGGTCCTGGACCGACTGCTCGCACTGGTCCGCGACGAGGTCTGAGCCCGCCCGCCCCGCCCTTCGGCGGCCCCGGCCTCCCTGCCCTTCGGCGGCCCGGCCTCCCCGGTCCGGAGGGGGCCGGGACCCCCGTGGCGGCGGGGGTGCGCGGGGTGCCGTCCGGAGCGGACCGCCGTGACGGTTCGTCAGGGTGGCCGCGCTGCGTCGCAGGTCGGTCCGCCGGGGGTTCCCGAAGAGGCGCCGGAAACCCCTTCCGAGGACAAAACTGCTGGTCCAGACCACATCGGCGGTGCGTCACGGGTAGGACACGAAGCGTTGGGCTCTAGTGCCGCGCGGTCCATTCCCCTCAAGAATGTCCTTCCACAGCACCGTTATCGTGGGGGCACCGTCATGCGCACCAGGTCCGCTCTTCTCACCATCGCCACTCTGTCGGCGGCACTCGTCGCCTGTGGCACCGAAGGCGGGGGGACCGTCGAGAGCGGATCCAGCACCGCCGCCCAGGCCGGGAGCTCGGCGCCGGCCGGCACCACCAAGGCGTCGCTTCCCGTGCCCGGTCCGGACGGCAGGTACGAGCAGACCTGGAAGCGGGCCACCGCGGACACCACCTGCGACCAGTTCCGCCAGCAGATGACCCCCGAGGAGCGCTGGGTGATGGCCGCCGAGGTCCTCACCGACGAACGGGGCGACGGCGCCGAGGCGCCCGCGCAACAGGAGATCAGCCGCTTCGAGACCGATCTCAATGTCGCCTGTCAGGACACCTCGACCGCCGAGAGCGTGATGACCGAGGTCGGCTCCACGCTCTATCTGCTGGACCAGACCTACAAGCCCTGACGGTCGATGCCGCGCGCCGGTGACACCCCGGCGCGCACGAACCCGTGCGGCCCTCCCCACCGGCCGCGCGGACCCGCGGCCCCCGCGTCTCCCGGTCCGCTCCCCGGCGGGCCGGGCACCGCGTCATTTGACAAATCTCCTTGCCGAAACTGCACTGAACCCGTGACCGATGACCAGCGCCCCGAGCCCGCCCAGGACGAGGACCGTACCGGCGACGTACTGGCGGGGGTCGGCCCCCGGCTGCGCACCCTGCGCAAGGAACGCGGATCGACCCTCGCGGAACTGTCCGCCGCGACGGGCATCAGCGTGAGCACCCTGTCCCGGCTGGAGTCCGGGCAGCGCAAGCCCAGCCTGGAACTGCTGCTGCCCATCGCCCGCGCGCACCAGGTCCCGCTGGACGAACTCGTCGGCGCCCCGCCCGTCGGCGACCCCCGCATCCGGGCCAAGCCCATCCACCGCGGCGGCCGCACCATGTTCCCGCTGACCCGTCAGCCCGGCGGCCTCCAGGCGTACAAGGTCGTCGAACCGGCCCGCTCCCCGGACCCCGAGCCGCGCACCCACGAGGGCTACGAATGGCTGTACGTGCTGTCCGGGCGGCTGCGGCTGGTGCTCGGTGAGCACGATGTGGTGCTCACCGCCGGGGAGGCCGCCGAGTTCGACACCCGGCTGCCGCACTGGTTCGGCTCCACGGGCGAGGGCCCGGTGGAGTTCCTGAGCCTGTTCGGACCGCAGGGCGAGCGGATGCACGTACGCGCCAGGCCCACCCGCCCCCGCGCCGACACCGACCCCGACGACTGACCCGGACGACTGACCCGGACGGCCGACCCGGACGGCCGACCCGGACGGCCGACCCCACGGCCGCGACCGGCCTCTTCCGTGCCCGCGCCCCACCCGGTCCACCGGCTGTGAGTTCCCCCACACGCCCGCCGTCACCAGCGGGAACCTTCCCGGCGCACCGGCCCGCCACGGCCCTCCGCCCGCCCCGGAGGGCAGCCCGTCGTACGGGACCCACTCCTGACACGCCCATTACCTGGTGCATAATGCACAACTGCGAACGAGTGGCAACAACTTCTGATCTTCAACGACTCAGAGAACCTTTAGGGGTGGAGCGGCATGAGGGCCCGATCGATACGTGGTACGGGCACCGTGGCGGTCGTCGCCGCGATAGCGGTGGCCGCGACGGCCTGTTCGGCACCCGGCGGCGGCGACAGCGGGAACGCGGACTCCGCGGTCGTCGGCATCGGCTACGAACCCGAGAGCCTGAGCCCCTTGCTCGGCTTCGGCAAGGACGGCAACTCCAAGATCTTCGACGGACTGCTGACGCACGACGCGCAGATGAACCTGCGCCCCGCGCTCGCCGCCGAACTCCCGAAGGTCGGCGACGACGGCCTCACCTACACGTACACCCTCCGTGAGGGTGTGAAGTTCAGCGACGGCAAGCCGTTCACCGCCAAGGACGTCGTCTTCACCTACCGCACCATCCTCGACGCGAAGACGAACAACGCGTCCAAGGGCGAACTCGACGCCCTGAAGACCGTCACCGCCGAGGGCGACCACTCCGTGGTGTTCCGCCTCAAGTACCCCTACGCGCCCTTCGCCGAGCGGACCGTCCTGCCCATCGCCCCCGAGCACGTCGCGGGCGGCCAGGACGTCAACACCGGCGCCTTCACCACCAAGCCCATCGGTACCGGCCCCTACAAGCTGGTCAGCTGGTCCAAGGGCGAGAAGCTCGTCTTCGAGGCGAACCCCGGCCACTGGGGCGACGCCCCGAAGGTCAAGAACTTCACCATGGCCGTCATCAAGGACGACGACGTACGCGCCACCCGGCTGCGCTCCGGTGACCTCGACGGCGCGATCCTCCCGCCGAACCTCGCGGAGACCTTCGCCAAGGACAAGGACCGCAAGACCCACGCGGCCAAGACCTTCGACTACCGCGTCGTCACCCTCCCCACCGGCAACAAGGTCGCCGGGGACACCGCCGTACGCCGCGCCCTCGACATCGCCGTCGACCGGGGCGCCATGGTCGACTCGATCCTCAACGGCGCGGGCAAGGAGGCGTACGGCCCCGTCCCCACCGACAGCGAGTGGTTCACCGAGGGCACCGAGCGCACCCACGACCTCGACCGGGCGAAGAAGATCCTCGACGACGCCGGATGGAAGCCCGGCTCCGACGGCGTCCGTGAGAAGGACGGCGTCCGCGCCTCCTTCCCGCTCTGGTACGTCTCCGGCGACAAGCTCCGCCAGGACCACGCCCTCGCCTACGCCTCCGACGCCAAGAAGGCCGGCGTCGAGATCAAGGTCCAGGCCGGCACCTGGGAGGTCATCGAGCCCCGGATGCCCAAGGACGCCGTCCTCGCGGGCGGCGGCTCCCCGGCCGACCCCGACTTCGACCAGTACACCCTGCTGAAGTCCGACCTCGCGGGCGACGGCTTCAACAACATGGCCTGGTACGACAACCCGGCCGTCGACAAGGCCCTCGACGACGCCCGGCGCAGCGGCGACAAGGCCGAACGCGCCGCCGCCTACGACACCGTCCAGCGCGAACTGGTGAAGAACCCCGGCTACACCTTCCTCACCCACATCGACCACCTGTACGTCGTCGACGACCGCTACGGCACCCTCACCACCCAGGTCGAGCCGCACGACCACGGCCTCGCCTCCGGGCCCTGGTGGAACGTCGAGGACTGGCAGCCCGCCAAGTGAGGCGAGCCGCCGCCGGCGGCCCCCGCACCGGACGGGGGCTGCCCTGGGGACCCATGGCCCGGCTCGCCGGACGCCGGGCGCTGTTCGCCGTGCCCATCCTGCTCGCGGTGACCTTCGGCGTCTTCGCGATCGCCGCCGCCTCCCCCTTCGACCCGGTCAAGGCGTACGCGGGCACCGCCGGACTCACCGCCTCGCAGGAGAACCTCGACCAGCTCCGCGCCAACCTCGGCGCCGACCGCCCCTTCACCGCCCGCTGGTGGGACTGGCTCACCGCCGCCGTCGGCGGTGATCTCGGGGACTCCTCCGTGATGCGCCAGCCCGTCGCCGACGTCATCACCGAACGCATCGGCTGGTCCGTCCTCCTCGCCACCACCGCGTTCGCCCTGGCGATCCTGCTCGGCACCCTCCTCGGCGTCCTCGCCGCCCGCCGCCGCGGCGGGATCGTCGACCGCGCGGTCACCTCCCTCGCGTACACCCTGGAAGCCGCCCCGCCGTTCTGGCTCGGCCTGCTCGCCGTCTGGCTGTTCGCCCTCAAACTCGGGGTGCTCCCGGCCGGCGGACTCACCGACACCGGCAGCAGCGTCATCACCGCCGGACAGGTCGCGAGCCATCTGATCCTGCCCGCCGCCGTCCTCGGGATCTCCCAGCTGCCCTGGTTCGCGCTCTACGTACGCCAGGGCGTCGGCGACGCCCTCGACGAGGACCCCGTACGCGGCGCCCGCGCCCGCGGCCTCGCCCCCCGGACCGTCCTCGTCGGCCACGCCCTGCGCTCCGGGATGCTGCCCGTGCTGACCCTCGTCGGCTCCCGCGTCCCCGAACTCATCACCGGCGCCCTCCTCGTGGAGACCGTCTTCAGCTGGCCCGGCATCGCCGCCGCCACCGTCGAGGCCGCCACCTCCGTCGACTTCCCGCTGCTCGCCGCGCTCACCGTCCTCGCCACCGCCGCCGTCCTGCTCGGCAACCTGCTCGCCGACCTGCTGTACGGACTCGCCGACCCGAGAGTGGGCTTCGATGGCTGACACCACCCTCTGGACCTCCCGCGGCGGCACCCGCCGCTCCACCCGCACCTGGCGCATACGGTCCTCCGCCGTCGTCGTCGCCGTCGTCGTGCTCGCGGTCCTCCTCGTCCCGCCGCTCGTCCAGCTCGACGAACAGGCCGTGAACCTCGCGGCGAAACTCCAGCCCCCGTCCTGGGAGCACCCCTTCGGCACCGACGACGTCGGGCGCGACCTGCTGCTGCGCTGCGTCTACGGACTGCGGGTCTCCCTGCTCGTCGGCCTGGTCGCCGCGGTCGTCGCCACCGTCATCGGCACCGCCGTGGGCACCGCCGCCGCCGTGTTCGGCGGCTGGGTCGACCGGCTCGTCATGCGCCTCGTCGACGCCTTCGCGTCCGTCCCGCATCTGCTGCTCGGCATCTTCATCGTCGCGATGTTCCGCCCCGGGGTCTGGCCCGTCGTCTTCTCCGTCGCCCTCACCCACTGGCTGTCCACCGCCCGGATCGTCCGCGCCGAAGTGCTGTCGCTGCGCTCCCGCCCCTATATCGACGCCGCGATATCCGGCGGCGCCTCACGCCGCCGGGTCGCCGTACGCCACCTGGTCCCCGGCGTCCTGCCGCAGGCCGGACTCGCCGCCGTGCTGATGGTGCCGCACGCCATCTGGCACGAGTCCGCGCTGTCCTTCCTCGGCCTCGGCCTGCCCACCCACCAGGCCAGCCTCGGCACCCTGGTGCAGAGCGCCCGCGGCTCCCTCCTCGCGGGCGACTGGTGGCCCACCCTCTTCCCCGGGCTCTTCATCATCGTCCCGACGCTCGCCGTCGCCGGACTCGCCGGAGCCTGGCGCGAACGCCTCAACCCACGACGCCGATCGGAGCTGATGCTGTGAGCAGCGCAACGCGCGGCGCACCGGACCGCCCGGCCGCCCCCGGCACGGAAGCCGCCCGCTCGCAGGCTCCTCGTACGGCAGCCGACGGGCCGCGCGGTCCGGTGCCCGGCACGGCACCCGGCGCCGAGTCACCCGTGCTGTCCGTCCGGGGGCTGTCCGTCCGGTTCCGGATGCGGGGCACCACCTACGTCAGCGCCGTCACCGACGCCGGATTCGACCTCGCGCGCGGTGAATGCCTCGCCCTCGTCGGGGAGAGCGGCTGCGGCAAGTCCGTCCTCGCCTCCGCGCTGCTCGGACTGCTCCCCGCCAACGCCCAGACCGCGGGCTCCGCCGTCCTCGCCGACGGCACCGACCTGCTCACCGCCGACGAGGCAACCCTGGCCCGGAGCGTACGGGGCCGCCGCGTCGCCCTCGTCCCGCAGAGCCCCGCCGCCCACCTCACCCCCGTCCGCACGGTCCGCTCCCAGCTGGAGGAGACCCTCCGCGAGGTCACCGCCACCCGGCGGCCCGAGCTGCGCGCCGCCGCCGAGGACGCCGCCGAACGCGCCGCGTTCCCCGCCGACCACCTCGACCGCTACCCCCATGAACTCTCCGGCGGCCTCGCCCAGCGCGCCGCCACCGCCCTCGCGCTCGTCGGGAACGCCCCGCTGCTGCTCGCCGACGAACCCACCACCGGCCTCGACCGCCCGCTGGTCGACCGCACCGTCGACGAACTGCGCCGCCACACCGGCGAGGACCGCGCCCTGCTCCTCATCACCCATGACCTCGCCGCCGCGGAACGCGTCGCCGACCGGGTCGCCGTGATGTACGCGGGCCGGATCGTGGAGATCCAGGACGCGCCCGGCTTCTTCGGCGCGCGCGGGCCCCGCCACCCCTACGCCCACGGGCTGCTGAACGCCCTGCCCGAACGGGCCTTCACCGCCATCCCCGGGATGCCGCCGGAGCTGTCCGCGCTGCCCGGGGGCTGCGCCTTCGCCGAACGCTGCGACCGGGCCACCGGGCTCTGCGGGACGCTGCCCGTGTTCGACGGGGTCGCCTGTCATCATCCCCTGCCCCGGCAGGCCACCGCCCGGGAGGTCAGCGGTGCTTGAACTCCGTTCCGTCACCGCCGGATACGACCGCCGTGCGCCCGTCGTCCGGGGGATGGGTCTCACCATCGAGGCGGGCGGCTCCGTCGGCCTGCTCGGTCCCAGCGGCTGCGGCAAGTCGACCCTCGCGCGGGTCGCCGCGCTGCTGCACCGGCCCTACGCGGGCGAGGTGATCCTCGACGGGGTGCCCGTCGCGGGCTGGCGTCACCACGCGCCGCGGGCCCAGCGCACCGCGATCGGTGTGGTCTTCCAGCAGCCCCGATTGTCCGCCGACCCCCGGCTGCGGATCGCCGACATCATCGCGGAACCCCTGCGGGCGACCGGCCGCGGCGCCGAGGCGCGGTCCCGGACCGAGGAACTGGCCCAGGCCGTCGGGCTCGGCGGTGACCTGCTGGGACGGCGGCCCCATGAGGTGAGCGACGGGCAGTTGCAGCGGGCCTGTGTCGCGCGGGCGCTGGTGCTGCGGCCGCGGTTGCTCATCTGCGACGAGATGACGGCGATGCTCGACGCGTCGACGACCGCGGCGCTCGTCGGGGTGGTCGAGGAGTACCGGGCGCGGAGCGGGGCGGCGCTGCTTGCCGTCGGGCACGACCGGGTGCTGCTGGAACGCTGGTGCGCACGTACGGTCGCGTGGCCGGACCTCACGGCGCCGTCCCCGCGGTGACGGGCCGCCCTCGGCCCGCGCCCCTGGGTTCCCCCACCTGAGCGCACTTGTCCCTGCGGGCGCCGGACGGGGGTGCGCAGTTCCCCGCGCCCCTGGGGTTGCTGTGCTGGGTGTACTTGTTCCTGCGCGGGTCGGACGGGGGTGCGCAGTTCCCCGCGCCCCTGGGGTTGCTGCCGTCGGGACAGTTACCGCTTCCGGACGGTGTAGGTCAGGTGCGTCACCCTCAGGGAGGGCTCCGCGCGGACCTGTTCCAGGGCCACGCGCCCGGCGTCCACGCCCTCGAACAGGCGGATTCCGGAGCCGAACAGCACGGGTGAGAGCGCGATCGAGAACTCGTCGATCAGGCCGGCGTTCACGTACTCCAGGATCGTTGCGCCGCCGCCCGAGATGCGGACGTCCCGGTCGCCGGCGGCCTCGCGGGCCTGGTCGAGGGCGGACTCGATGCCGTCGTTGACGAAGTGGAAGGTGGTCCCGCCGGGCCGCTCCCAGGGGTCACGCTTCTCGTGCGTCACGACGAAGACCGGCGTGTGGAACGGCGCCTCCTCCGGCCACATCCGCTCGCCGGCATCGAACATGCGCTTGCCCATCACGCTCGCGCCGGTGCGCTCGAACGTCTCCCGCACGATGTCGTTGTCACGCCCCTCCTTGCCGCCCTCGCCCAGCTTCAGGTTCTCCCGGAAGAACCGCAGCGGGAAGATCCACCGCTGGAGCTCCACCCACTGCTGCCCCATCAATTCCTCGGAGGACTCGGGCGCGATGAAACCGTCCAGCGACATCGACACGCTGAAGAACACCTTCCCGGCCATCAGCCCTCAACCCCCTTCCGAACGATCTCGGTGACGTACGCGGCCAGGTTGCTCAGGGTCTGCCGGCCGCTCTCGATCGCGTGGTACTTCTCGACCGCCTCGTCGCGCTGCTCCTTGGTGGGGAACACCGCGTGCATCTCGATCCGGGTCGCCGCACCGTCGGGCGTGAACGTCAGGACCGACTCGAAGGCGTTCGGGTCGTCGCGGGACTCACCGTGGAGCATCGCGATCCGTTCCGGCGGGGCGAGCTCGGTCCAGGTGATCCACTCGCTGTAGTCCGTCCCGTCCGGTCCGTGCATCACGAAGTCCCACTCTCCGCCGACGCGGAACTCGAACGCCCGCGTGGTGGTGGTGAACCCTTCCGGTCCCCACCACCGCGACAGGTGCTGCACCTCGGTGAACGCCTCGAACACCAGCTCCCGTGGGGCGTCGATGATCCGGGAGACGACGATCTCGCGGTCGGCTGTCGCCGACCGCGCCGGCGTTCCTTGTTCTTTCGTGCTCATCAGCTACTCCGCATTCCTTGTCTGCTTCAGGTCCTGCACGTAGGCGTCCAGTCGGTCGAAGCTCTCGTTCCAGAACTGCTCGAAACCGCCGGTCCACTCATGGACGGGCCGCAGCCCGTCGGCGTCAAGGCCGTACAGGCGCTGCTTGCCTGCCTTGCGGTCGTGCACCAGCCCGACCTCCCGGAGCACCCGCAGGTGTTTGGACGCCCCCGGCTGGGTGATCCCCAGCTCCTGGGCCAACTCGGTCACCGACCGCTCACCCGCCCGCAGCAGTACCAGGATCTCCCGGCGCTGCGGCTCGGCGATCGCGTTGAAGACGTCCGACGTCGTCGCTGCTCGTGCCATGGGGCAATCGTATGCCGATATCGGCATGCGTCAAGTGGAAAGGAATCAGTCCGGCCGTGCCGGAGCTCGCCGAACCGGCCGCCATCGTCGAACAGTCCGGCTGCCCCACCTGTGAAGCGCCCGCGGGAAGCACCTGCCGCACCCGCGGCCGCGAGGTCGCCCCGAAGCAGGGGTCTCGAACGCTAGGCTCAGGTCGAGGTTCGGGATGTCCACAACATCTGGTGGCCGACCGGTTCGGGCCACGCCGGGTCGCTGTCGTCAGCGACGCGGTCCGCTGCGCGGTCGTCCTCGCCGCCGCCGTGGCAGTCATGCTGGCGTCCCCGAGCGTGTGGCTCCTGGTCACGGTCGCGTTGATCTTCGGAGTGGTCGACGCGGTATTCATGCCGGCGGTGGGCGCGCTCCCGCCGCGTATCACGGCACCTGACCAGCTCGCCCGGGTCCAGGGGATGCGCGGATTATCCATCCGGCTGAGCAACGCCGTCGGACCACTCCTGGCGGGAACCGTACTGGTGATCGGCGGCGCGGCCGGCGCTTTCACAGCCGCTGGAGTCCTCTTCGCTCTCTCGCTCGTCACTCTGCTCACCGTGCGGATCACTCCTTCCGCGGAGGTACCCCAGCGCGCCTCCGCCTGGCGTGAACTGGGTGACGGTCTGCGATACGTCCGTCGGCACCGGATGCTCGCCCCGCTGGTCACCGTGATCGGGCTGAGCGAGATGTGCTTCAGCGGTCCCGTCGCCACCGGCCTGGTGCTCCTGGCCGAAGAACGCGGCTGGGGCGCCTCGGGCATGGGATGGATCGCGAGCGCGTTCAGCGTCGGAGCCGCGGCCTCAGCGTTGCTGCTCACCGTCTCGACCCGGATACCGCGCGCCGGGCTGGTGATGTGCGGCGCGTTGCTCGCCACCGCTGCGGGAGCGGTCGCCTTGGGGCACGCGGCCTCACTGCCCATCGCCGTCATGTTCGGTTCCTTGATCGGACTGACCAGCGGGTTCACGACCACCCTCACTGGTGCCCTGATTCAGACGGAGACAGACCCCCGCTACCTCGGACGGGTCGTCTCGGTCACCACTCTGTGCACGCTGGGCCTCGCTCCCGTGCTCTTCCCGGCCGTCGGCATCACGGTGGCCCTGTGGGGAGCGGACATGTTCTTCATCGGATGTGGCGCGATCTGCCTGCTGGCCGCAGCGCTCGGCCTGTCGGTCCCCGTGATCCGGCACGCCGAACTCCACCCGTCCAGTTCTGCCTCGCCGGCAGGCGGCTGAGGGGACCGGCAGGGTTCGCGTCCAACCGTTCGTCGGCCGATGCCTCACGTCAGGCCCGCACAGGTAGAGGTGCGTCAAGGCGGGGAACCCTAGACGAGTCATTCCGAATGATCAGTGGTCGTAGGCGATCAGTGATCGTGTGACCGGCTGG
>NZ_LFBV01000012.1 GCF_001905345.1 Streptomyces uncialis | reverse complement strand
GCATCTCCGCCTCTGGGTCGGTGACGAGGACCTGGCGAAGTCCCGCCCCGCGCCCTGGCCTCTCGCACAGTCCGGAACCGTTGACCTGTTCCAACCCGTCGTGTGGGGAACCGATCAGCGTGGCCGATGGGTCGGCATCACGCTGATGTTCATCGCCGGTGTCATCGGGGCGATCCCGCGGATGGGCAAGACATTCCTCCTCCGTCTGCTCCTCCTCATCGCCGCGCTCGACATCCGGGCCGAACTCCATACCTATGACCTGAAGGGCACCGGCGACCTGGACGCGGTCGGCGACCGCGTCGCCCACCGGCACCGCGCCGGCGAGGAGGCCGCGGACATCGAGTACGCCATCGCGGACCTGCGGGAACTCAGAGAGGAGATGCGCAGGCGCGCGAAGGTCATCAGGTCGCTTCCCCGGGACATGTGCCCCGAGTCCAAGGTCACGACCGAGCTGGCGTCCAAGAGGTCACTCGGGCTTCATCCGATCGTGATCGGTGTGGACGAGTGCCAGGTGTGGTTCGAGCACGACAAACACGGTGCGGAGTTCGAGGAGATCTGCGTCGACCTGGTCAAGCGCGGGCCGGCCACGGGCATGGTCTTGTTGCTCGCCACTCAGCGACCGGACAAGGACAGCATCCCGAAGGCGATCAGCGCGAACGCCTCCGCCCGCTGGTGTCTCAAGGTCATGGGCCAGGTCGAGAACGACATGGTCCTCGGCACTGGCGCGTACAAGCGCGGGGTTCGGGCCACCTTGTTCGCCTGGGCCGAGAAGGGGGTCTGCTACTTCCTCGGCGAGGGCGCGGACGCCCGGATCGTGCGTGCCGCGCTGGTCGACGCCGTACTGGCGGACAGCATCGCTCTTCGGGCCAGGGTGCTCCGCGAGCGAGCCGGAAGGCTGGCGGGGCACGCCGCGGGAGAGCAGCCGGAGGCCGAACCGGCTGTCTCGTACGACCTCCTCGCCGACCTCCTCGCCGCTGTCCCGGACAGCACTCCAAAGGTCTGGAACGAGGTCGCCGTCGCCGCCCTCGCCGAACTGCGGCCCGGTGTGTACGGCGAGTGGGCGCCCGAGCAGCTCACCCTCGCGCTCAAACCGTACGGCGTCCGCACCGGTCAGGTCTGGGGCTCGACCGAAGGGGGCAAAAGCGCGAACCGGCGCGGTATCAAGCGCGCTGACCTGCTCAAGGCAGTGGCTGAACGTGACAGCGGAGCCGCTGCGGCGTAGCCGCTGAACGCTGCTGGACCTAGCGAGCCGCCCGCTAGGTCTAGCACCCCTGCTAGCGGCCCGCATAGCTGTTGACCTGCGCACTAGTCCCTAGCGCCCCCGTAGTCACACCTTGAAGCCTGCCCTGGGAGGGGTTCTCATGCCTACCTGGTTCGATCTCGCGACCGCTCTGCTGCTCATCACGCTCAGCTACGCCGCTTTGTGCGCGGCGAGCCCCCTCGGAGCCTGCCGCAAGTGCAAGGGCTGGGGTGCCAAGGTTCGCGTCTCCCGATTCGGCGGACGGCTCAAGCGTGGTCGGCACTGCCGTCGCTGTGAGGGCCACGGGCAGCGGGTCCGGGTCGGCCGCCGTCTCTACAACTTGGCCTCCCGGCTCCACCACGAGGGCACCACCCGCTGACCCAGGAGGTATCTGTGCCTCGGCGCATCCAGCTCGCCCTGATCGGTCTCGTCCTCGGCCTCGGGGTCGCCTCGTGTCCTGCCGGCGAACCCGCGCCGGACCGTCCGCCCGCCACACACCAACTTCCCTGACGGAGGCTGCAACTTGTCCTTCTCGATCTCCGCGCTCCTGCTCTTCGGGCTCCTCCTGGGCATGCTCATCCGCTCCAAGTCGGTCGGAGCCGGAGCGGCCATCGTCGCCGTGCTCTTCGGCTACTACCTGTCCCACACCCCCGCTGCCCCTGCTATCGACCAGGTCATGGCGACGCTGGCCGACGTTGTCCCCGACATGTAACCCAGAGAGCGAGGAACCACGATGCTCCAGCCGCACATGACCACCACCCCGCCGCGCGTTTCGCTGATGGCCGCTGGTGAACTGCGCGACGTGCTGACGGCCATCGAGGAGGGCAAGGGGCCCAGGGCCGTTGCTGCCCTCATGGCCATTGACCCTGCCTCCTGGACGGCGATCGAGGGCCGCCTCGCGGCCGTGATCGGAACCGACCTCCGTGAGCTCCTGCTGAAGTCGGCGGGCGGGACGGATGCTGCGCCCGCCGACCTCTACTGATCCGAGAGGAACGAATGACGATCGAACACTCCGCCGGAGATCCGGAAGCCGCCTACATGGGCGCACCGGCCCTCGACATCGAGTTGCCATGGCTCCAGCGGTTCACCAGGACTCCGGGGTTCGAGGCGAGCCGTGAGTTCCTGCTCCGCAAGGCCGCGTTCCTCGACCGCCTCACGCTTCAACAGACGGAGAGCCACGGCTCGGAGGCCACCGGTCCTCTCGTCCGTACCGCCGAGACGGCTGCCTTCGGCCTGGTTGAGCACGACACCGAACACCATGGCTTGAGCCCCAAGGGCGCCGACCTGGCCGCAGGTGAGGACTACCGCGCATACGTCCGCGAGGCGTACCGCGCTTGGAGCCTCGCGCAGAACCACTGAATCGACCCGGGGCAGCGGTCGACGGGCCAACGAAGCCCGCTGCCCCGGTTCCTCCCCATCCCATCCAAGGAACCAGGAGGTGCCTTCAGCATGCACCACAACACCCCACCCCCGGGAGTGCTTCTTTCGGCTGAGCGGGGCTGGCATGTCTTCCCGCTCGTCCCCGGCGACAAGCGGCCCGCCGTCCGCTCGTGGGAGTCGCGTGCCACGACCGAACCCGACCGCCTCACGCGTTGCTGGTCGGCCGACGCCTACAACCTCGGTATCGCCACCGGCCCCTCGCGCCTGGTGGTGGTCGACCTGGATGTCCCGAAGGGCGACCACGACCGACCGCCTGCCGGAACTCCGCGGCGCGTCGCTGATGGCGCTGACATGCTCGGTCTGCTCGCCGAGGAGCACGGCGAGCGGTATCCCAGCGACACGTACACGGTCCGGACCGGCAGCGGTGGCTTCCACCTCTACTTCACCGCTCCGTTCGGGACCGAGCTGCGGAACTCAGCGGGCAAGCTCGGCTGGAAGATCGACACCCGGGCGTGCGGCGGCTTTGTGGTGGGCGCGGGGAGCAATGTGGACGGCCGGTCGTACGAGGTCGTCCGCGAGTCGGCCCCGGCACCCCTTCCGGGTTGGCTGGCGAAGCTCCTCCTGCCCCCGTCAATGCCGCCCCAGGGGCCCTCGGACGTATCCCTGTTCGTATCCGGCGGACTTGACCGCTATCTGACGGCTGCCATCGAGGGCGAGGCGCAGCGCGTTGCTCGTGCCTTCGCAGGGAACCGGAACAACGCGCTCTATCAGGCGTCCGTGGCACTCGGGCAGCTTGTCGCCGGCGGTGAGCTGGCGGCCGGCGGTGTGACGGCCCGGCTGGTCAGCGAGGCTGTGGGGAAGGGCCTCCACGAGGCGGAAGCGCGGCGCACGGTCGCCTCCGGCTTGCGGGCCGGCGCGAGGAAGCCCCGCACCGTGGCAAGGAGGGCGGCATGAACCTCAGCGTTCAGGACACGTACCTCGGTTGGCGCGAGCTGGGCCACGAGCAGGGCTGCGTGCGTCCTTCGTGGACGGTCGACATCCGCGAGGACGAGCACTACCGCTCCTCGTACGAGGGTGCGGTCGAGCGGCACTCCTGTCAGAACGAGGACTGCGACCACAGCGGTACCTACCCCCGTACGACGGTGCGGGTGGTCTGCCTCGTGTGTCACACCGTGCATGTCATCAGCGGCGAGAGCGGCAGCACTCGGACCACGAGTACACGTGCAACTGGCTTTGGTGAGAAGGCCCGCAAGGTTGCCGGGCTGTACCTGTGGCCGGGACAGCCCTGGTTCGACAACGAGCCTCACGAGTTCCTGGTCACCCAGGGACGGTGTCACCGGCCGCAAGCGTCGGATGTGGTCGGAGAGATCCACGAAGGGCGGGGACCGCGCGGCGGCAAGCAGTTCTCCGCCCTCGCACTGCCGGTGCCCAACGGTACGTACGGGATCGGCACGCTCCGCTGGATGCGTGCGAAGGAAGGTTTCGCCTCCTGCTCCGCGGCCGCGAAGTGGATCGTCAAGCAGACCTCCGAGAGTGAGGAGGCGAAGTGAACGACGACCCGTACAACCCGCCTCACCTGTACTCCTCTCAACCCGCACCCGAGCCCCGTCCGCTCCAGCCTGCCCAGCAGCGAATCCGCACTGCTTGGACGGCCGACGAGCTGATGGCGACCGAGTTCCCGGCACCGAAGTGGGCCGTGCCCGGGATCATCTCCGAGGGGGTCAATCTGCTCGCCGGACCGCCCAAGGTGGGCAAGTCCTGGCTTTCCCTCGGCCTGGCCCTCTCTGTCGCCGCCGGCGGTACGGCCATGGACTCCATCCCCGTCGAGGGCGGACCGGTGCTGTACCTGGCCCTGGAGGACACCCCGAGGCGGCTCCAGACCCGGATGGGAAAGATCCTCGGTGGCGATCGCGCTCCCGCCACGTTGACCTTGGCCACCTCATGTCCGCCGCTGCCGCAGGGCGGGAACGAGGCCATCGCCCAGTGGCTCGACCGTAACCCCGAGGCGCGGATGGTCGTGGTCGACGTTTTCGCGAAGATGCGGGGGAACTCAGCTCCGGGAGCCTCCGCGTACGAAGCGGATTACGCCGCGGTCGGCCATGCCAAGCGCATCGCGGATCACTACGGCGTCGCTGTGGTCCTGGTCCACCACGTGCGCAAGGCCGCTTCGGACGACTTCCTCGCCGAGGTCTCCGGCACGAACGGCCTCGCGGGAGCAGCGGACGCCACCCTCGTGTTGAAGCGCTCTCGTGGCCAGGCCGATGGTGTTCTCCACGTCACCGGCCGCGACGTCGACGAGGCTGAGTACGCACTCCGCTTCTACGCGGAGGCCGGCGCATGGCAGCTCCTCGAAGGCCCTGCCGCTGAACACACCATCGGTGATACCCGCGCGACGATTCTGCGATTCGTCCGTGCGAACCCCGGCGCCAGGCCGAAGGGCATAGCCGAGGGCACGGGCCTGGAGCCGGACCTCGTCCGGCAGACATGCTCCCGGATGGCCAAGGATGTCCAGCTTGTGAGGAAGGGTGGCGGCTACGTGGTCCCGTCGGAGAACGGGGGACAGGCATGACGAGTCACAGCCGTCACAGTGTCACCGCGGTCACCCTTCCTCCCCTCTACCGCGCAGCGGCCGTCGCTGAAGCCCTCGGTTGCTCGGAATGGTGGGTGAAGGAGCAGGCCCGGCGCGGGCGCATCCCGTTCATCCGGACCGGCGCCGGATACCGCTTCACGACGGAGCACTACGGGGAGATCCTTCGTGTCTTCGAGGAGCGCCCCGTGAGAGGACGAGCGTCCGCGGCCGAGCGGGACCCGGTTCCGCGATCCCGTCGCACCCCATCACCAGGGCCCGTGGCAGCCACTCGCCTCAAGGCCAAGCCTCCGCGTCGGGCCGACCGGTCCGAGCGTCGGCTTGCCGCTGCCTGAATTTCAAGAAGGGGAGTAGGAGATTGGGCTACGGCGAGAAGCGGGGCGACTGGTACCGCGCTCGGTACTGGATCGCACAAGGCGTACTTCGGACGGTCGAGGACGAGGACGGCAACACGATCCGCTTCACGACCAAGAGGGAAGCTGCGAAGGCAGCGAACGACCTTGAGGCCGAGGTGAGGAAGGGAACGTGGCGGGACCCGGACGCGGGCAAGGAGACGTTCGGCAGCTTCGTGAACCGCTGGTACGAGGCGCAGGACCTCGCAGCGTCCACGATGCAGAACTACAAGCGGCACATCGAGGAGCACCTTCTCCCGGAATTCGAGGAGAAGGCCGTGGCGGACATCCAGCGCACCGACGTGGATGTCTGGGAGAAGAAGGAGAAGGCGATCTACGCGGCGTCCAGCGTCAAGACCTGGCGCGGCACGCTGCACCTGATCCTCAGTGACGCCGTGGAGGAAGGGTTGCGGGACGCCAACCCCGCCACGAAGCGGCGGGGCAGGGGCAAGCGCGCCGGCCGTTCACGGAACCGGGCTCCGGAAAAGGTGGTGACCGATGGCCTCGGCATCCTGCTCATCGCCGAACGGGGGTCCTTGCTCTCCGGTCGGGACGACGAGTTCGTGGCCACCGTGCTCAAGGGGTACACCGGCATGCGGTGGGGCGAAATCGTCGGCCTGGAGCCGAAGTTCGCCCGGCCTGAGAAGGTCCGGGTCGAGTGGCAGCTGTACGAGCTGGACTCGGGAGAATTGCATCACTGCCCGCCCAAGGACGACTCGTACCGGGACATCGACTCTCCGGGGTGGTTGTCGGACCTGTACTTGGGTCACATCGCCCGTGCCAGGCCGAAGCCCTGTGCCTGCCACGGCCGCGCGCACGTGTTCCGCGGCCACGGTGCGGTGAACGACTCCGCTCGACGCCCCGGCGCCAAACTGGTCGATGTTGCCCGCCGTTCTGGCGTCTCCACAGGCACGGTCTCGAACGTCCTCAACCGGCCGGAGGCCGTAGCAGAGGGGACCAGAGTCAAGGTCGAAGCAGCGGTCGCCGAACTCGGATATGTCCGAGGCGGCTCCGGCGGTGAGACCGCCGCTCACTGGCGGCGGACTGGATTCGCGACCTGGCTGTTCCAGCCGGCCGTGACGGGCTGGTTCCCGAAGAAGGCGCCCAACGATGCCCACCCTGTGCCCGTGCTGGCTGATACCTGGCCCGGTGCCCCTGTCCGAGGCCGGAACGCTTCCGGACGGGCGGATGCCTGCTGGCTCCCGATCGCGCAGGGCCTCACTCCGCACGGTCTTCGGCACACCCACAAGACAGTGATGGAGGAGCTTGGTACACCGCCCAAGCTCATGGACGAACGGCTCGGGCACGAGGACGGCTCGATTCAGGCCCGCTACACCCACATTACGAAGGGGATGAGGAAGAGGCTCATGGATGGCCTCACCGACCAGTGGGAGGAGTCGCTGGCCGCGCGGCTGACCCTGTCTCCGCGCTCATCGGTCCCGGCACTCGACGCACTGCTGAGAACTCGTAGGTAGCTGTGAAGGCCCTGTCTCCGACTCCACGGAGGCAGGGCCTTCTTGCGTTCAAGGGCACGGGCCGTCGCCTCACCGGGAGTGGGGGAGTGGAGCATGTCGAGAATTCCTTGATCCACTCCCCGTGTCACTCCCCGAGGGCCAGAAAACCACTCAGGGGCCCGACCCGCTCTCGCGGATCAGGCCCCTGACCTGGTGTTTCAGCTGTCGGGGTGGCGGGATTTGAACCCACGACCTCTTCGTCCCGAACGAAGCGCGCTGCCAAGCTGCGCCACACCCCGATGCCCCCGCTTGCGCGGCGACGACGCTTACTTTAGCCCACGGGGCCCCGGAGACGAAATCCGGTTTCGTCGGCGCTGAGCAGTCGTGACGGGTGGGTCCGGGCCGGGTTCCGACGGGGGCCGGGGCGGCTCGGGCAGGCCGTGGGGCGCGGTACGCGGCGCTCCGCACAGCCGCTCGACTCCGTGGCGTCGGACCCGTTCAGCCGGTCCGCCCCGCGGGCGAGGGCCGTCGGACGCGCTACCCCCGCGCCACCAGCGTCAGCAACGACACCTCCGGGGGGCACGCGAAGCGGACCGGGGTGTAGCGGTTGGTTCCGCAGCCCGCGGATACGTGGAGGTACGACGTCCGCTCGTCGACCGTGTGTGTCGACAGGCCCTTCACCCGGTCGGTGTCCAGGTCGCAGTTGGTGACCAGCGCCCCGTAGAAGGGGATGCAGAGCTGGCCGCCGTGGGTGTGGCCCGCCAGGATCAGCGGGTAGCCGTCATCGGTGAACGCGTCCAGGACCCGCAGATACGGGGCGTGGACCACGCCCATCGAGAAGTCGGCGGCCTTGTCGGGTCCGCCGGGCACCAGTGTGTAGCGGTCCCGCTTGATGTGCGGGTCGTCGAGGCCCGTGAGCCCGATCTCGACGCCTTCCACCTTCAGCGTGCCCCGCGTGTTCGTGAGGTTCAGCCAGCCCGCCGCGTCGAAGCCGTCCCGCAGGCCCTCCCACGGATTACGGAGCACGTTCACCGCGGGCGGGTTCCCGTTCAGGCCGTGCTGCCCCCGGGCCTTCTCGAACAGATACTTCGCGGGATTGCCCAGCCTCGGCGCGTAGTAGTCGTTCGACCCGAACACATACGCGCCGGGGAACTCCATCAGCGGGCCCAGCGCGTCCAAGACCTCCGGGACGCCTTCCTGGTCGGACAGGTTGTCCCCGGTGTTGATCACGAAGTCGGGCCGCAGACCAGCCAGCGACTGCAACCACCGCTGCTTCTTCCGCTGACCGCTCACCATGTGGATGTCCGACACCTGAAGAACCCGCAGCGGGCGCATCCCGGGCGGCAGGACGGGGACGGTCACTCGTCGAAGGCGGTACGAACGGGCTTCGAACCCCGCCGAGTAGAGCAGACCGGCGGCGCCCGCCGCCGCAATTCCGAGGGGTACTCCATATCGCGCGCGCATACCCCTATCGTGTCAGACTCGATCAACTCCGCCACGTTCCGATGTGATCATCCGCCCGTCGGGCGCCCCGGTCCGGCCCCGTTCCGAGTACCCCGGTCCGCCGAGCACCCCGGGTCCCATCCCGAGCCCCCCGGTCCGCTGCGCGACCTGGCCCCCCCCGGAAGCCCCGGCCCCCCCGGATCACCCCCAGCCCCCGGACACCCCGGGACCCAGCGCCCCGATCACACCGATCACCCCGGACACCGACCACCCCGACCCGAAATCCCGCGCGGCCCCGCCCCCACAGCTGCGACAATCCCCCCATGACCACGCTCAAGGCCAAGCTCAAGGAAGACCTCACCGCCGCCATCAGGGCGCGTGACGAACTGCGCTCGTCGACGCTCCGGCTGACCCTTACCGCTGTCACCAAGGAAGAGGTCGCGGGGACGACGGCGCGTGAGCTGTCCGACGACGAGGTGCGGCAGGTGATCGCCCGCGAGGCGAAGAAGCGGCGTGAGGCCGCGGACGCCTTCGCGCAGGGCGGCCGGGCGGAGTCGGCCGAGCGGGAGACCGCCGAAGGCGTGGTCCTCGCGGAGTACCTGCCCAAGCAGCTCTCCGACGACGAGCTGCGGGAGATCGTCACGCAGGCCGTCGCGGAGGCCCGCGCGGCCGGTGCGGAAGGGCCCCGCGCGATGGGCCAGGTCATGAAGATCGTCAACCCGAAGGTCGCGGGCCTGGCCGAGGGCGGCCGGGTCGCCGCCCTCGTCAAGCAGCAGCTGGCCGGCTGACCGGCCGTACACACGGCCGTCCACGGTCGTACGGCGGCTGTGCACGGGGTCGCACCCGGCTGTGCACGGAAGGTCGTACGCGGAAGGTCGTACGGCGGCTGTGCACGGACCTGTACGAAGGGCGCCCCCGGTCGATGAGACCGGGGGCGCCCTTCGTATGTGCGTCAGGCCGGGTACCGCCTGCTCCAGCCGCGTACCGCCTTGCTCAAGCCAGGCCCGGGTGACCCGCAGCCCTGGCCCCGATGCCGGAATCCGCCCCGGCCCGGACCTCAGCCCCGACCGCCGCCCATCCCAGCTCCGGGATGAATCCTGAGACCGGCCCCTGGGAGAGTCCCCGGGACCACCAGCCCCGGGATCAGTCCTGCTCGCCGTCGCCAGGCCCCGCCGCCGTGCCGTCCGTCGTGCCCACGTTGCCCGCGTTGTCGCCCGGCTGGCCGTTGCCGTTGCCGTCACCGCGGCCGTCGCCGTCGTTGCCGCCGAGGAGGCCGGCGATCAGGTTCTCGCCGGGCTTGCCGTCCTCCCGGTCGCGGTCACGGTCGCCGTCGCCGTCCTCTTCCTTGTCGCCCTTGTCCTTGTCCTTCTTCGGCGGGTCGGGGATGTCGATGATGTTGAAGCCGGTGGCGGGCCTGTCGGCGACGGCGCCGCTCATCGCGTCCCGCCAGATCGGGCCCGGTACCTGACCACCGAAGACCTTGTCGTGGTAGACACCGCCGATGGTGATGTCGATCATCTTGCGCTCATGGGCCGGGTCGCCGACCCACACCGCGCCCGCGGCGTTCGGCGTGTACCCGACGAACCAGGCCGCGTAGCGGAAGTCCGTCGTACCGGTCTTGCCCGCGCTCGGCCGGGAGCCGAGACCGGCCTCCTGGCCGGTGCCGGCCTCGACCACGCCCTTCAGGAGGGTGTTGACGGTGTCGGCGGTCTTCTCGGACATCGCACGCGAGCACGTCGACTTCGGGACCGGCAGGGACTTCTTCTCGGCGTCGGTGATCGACTGGATCGCCACGGGGGTGCAGTACGTCCCGCGCGAGGCGAAGGTGGCGTACGCGTTCGCCATGGTCAGCGGGGACATCTCCTGGGTGCCCAGGGCGATCGACGGCTCCAGCTGGAGCTTGCCGCCGTCGGCGCGCTCGGCGCCCATCTTCTTGGCCAGCTCGGTGACCGGGCAGATGCCGATGTCGCTGATCAGCTCGACGTAGTAGGTGTTGACCGACTTCGCGGTCGCCTCCTTCATGTCGTACGGGCCGACCTCGGTCTCGTTCTCGTTCTCCAGCTTCTGGCCGCTGGTGTTCAGCCAGGTCTTGCCGTCGCAGTTCGCGATCGGGCTCGGGTAGTCCATCTCGTACGGCGAGTCGTACACCTGGGTGGGGGGCTTGCCGCCCTCCATGGCCGCCGCCGCCACGATCGGCTTGAACGTCGAACCGGGCTGGAAGCCCGCGCCGCCGCCCATGTCGCTGTCGACCGAGAGGTTCAGCACGGTCTCGTGCTTGCCGAGGCCGTAGGGGCGGGACTGGCCCATCGCGAGGATCTTGCCGGAGCCGGGTTCCACGATCGACATGGCCGAGGCGACGTCGTCGGACTTGTAGACGTGGTCCTTGATCGAGTTCTGGACGGACTCCTGTGCCTTGCGGTCCAGGGTCGTGCGGATCGTGAGACCGCCGCGGTTCCAGATCCTCGCGCGGTCCGCCTTCGTCTTGCCGAAGGTGGGATCGGTGAGGAAGACGTTGCGCACGTAGTCGCAGAAGAAGCCGCCGCCGTTGACCGCGGTGATGCAGCCGTTCTGCGGCTTCTTCACCTTCAGGCCGAGGGGCTTGGCCCTGGCCCGGACCTCGTCGGCCCGGCTGATGTCACCGACCTCGGCCATCCGCTGGAGGACGACGTTACGCCGCTTGGTGGCTTCCGCCTCGTCGTTCACCGGGTCGTAGCGGCTGGGCGACTGGACGACACCGGCCAGCAGCGCGGCCTCCTCGACGGCCAGGTCCTTGGCGGGCTTGGAGAAGTAGCGCTGGGCCGCGGCCTCGACGCCGTACGCCTGCTGCCCGAAGAACGTGATGTTCAGATAGTTCTCCAGGATGCGCTTCTTGCCCAGCTCCTCCTCGACCTGGATCGCGTACTTCAGCTCGCGGACCTTGCGGCCGACGGTCTGCTGGGTGGCCTGCGCGACCTTGGTCGGGTCGTCGCCCGCCTCCTCCACGAAGACGTTCTTCACGTACTGCTGGGTGAGGGTGGACGCGCCCTGGGTGACGCCACCGCTCTGCGCGTTCTCGTTCAGCGCGCGCAGGATGCCTTTGGCGTCGATCGCCCCGTGCTCGTAGAAGCGGGAGTCCTCGATCGCGATGATCGCCTTCTGCATGTACGGCGAGATGTCCTTGAGGGGCACCACCGTGCGGTCGCGCGAGTAGACCGTGGCGATCTGGCCGCCCGCGGAGTCCAGGATCGTGGTCCGCTGGCTCAGCGGGGGGCGCTTCAGGTTGGCGGGGATCTCGTCGAACCCCTCGACCGAGCCCTTCGCCGCGAGGCCGAGCGCGCCCGCCGCGGGCAGTGCGATGCCTGCCAGCACCACGCCGGCGAGGACGCTGACACCGAGGAACTTGGCGGCCTGTTGTGTGGGGGACAGCCCGCCGCCCGAGCGCTTGTTTGGCATGGAGGCAGCCTACGTTCTGATTCGCCGGACACACGTATATGCCTTGGCCTAAGCTGCTGCCAACTGTCACAGCAGTACGCCCGGGCATCAACCCTTCAGATGGTCAAACCCCCTTCGCCCCCGGAAAGTTCCCCCTCCCGCGGAGCGCGTGGCGGACGCCGGGCGGCTGCCCGAATCCGCACCCTGTGTCACCCGCCGTCCGATGTGGCGTCAGGGATCTGTCCCGCTTTGTGGCCTACGTCACGTATGCCCCGGGCTCACTCCGTTGGGTGATCTGCCGCGTACGCATAGTCCGTTCGGACCATTCAAGATTGGGCCCGAAGGGGGTGTTGCGCTGTGCCCACCTTCCGTAACGTCCTCAACTGGCGGCGGTGCATATGCCGCTGCCGCCGTGGGGGAGCCTCGATTCGGGAGAGGACGGCGCCGGTATGGGCTGGGTAACCGACTGGAGTGCGCAGGCGGCCTGCCGCACTACCGATCCGGACGAACTGTTCGTACAAGGAGCAGCGCAGAACAGGGCCAAGGCGGTGTGCACCGGATGTCCGGTGCGTACGGAGTGCCTGGCCGACGCGCTGGACAATCGCGTCGAGTTCGGCGTCTGGGGTGGCATGACCGAGCGGGAACGCCGCGCGCTGCTGCGCAGGCGGCCGACGGTCACGTCCTGGCGCAGACTGCTGGAGACCGCGCGCACCGAGTACGAACGAGCCGCGGGCCTGCTGCCCGTGGCCATGGGTGAAGAGGAGACATACGACCAGACGTACGAGGACAGGTACGAGGACGCGTACGAGAGCTACGCGGCCGTCGGGTAGACGGAACGCGCGGATCCGCTCCGCCGGACGCCGCCCTGGTGGCGGACGTGGGCGGGGGCGTGGGTACGCGGGAGTGTCCCGTGGTGTCCGCTTCCGCGCGGCTGTACGTCGTGTGTCACCGTGCGCCGACCTCGTCTCGTCGTCGGGGGTCCGCCGGTACAGGACCGGATGCGGTCCGGTCCGTGCCGACGTGGGCATCCGCGACCGGGGCACGCGCGTGCGTGCTCGCGCCGGGGGCGTTCGCGGCCCGCCGGTGCCTGTCCGTGCGCGGTGTACGGGTGCGCCCGCGGGTGTCCCCGTGGCCGCTCCGCCGTACGCGCGCGTCCCGCTGGTGCTGGTCGGGTCGCGCCGGGTGTGGTGGGGGCTGTTCGTCAGGGAAGACGTGGTTTCGCGGCCGGAGGTTGCCCGGCCGTACGCACGGATCGCTCCGGCGGCCCGGTGGCCGTCGGTGTCCCGCGTACAGCCGTTCGGACGCGGTGTCCCACCGGCTGCCAGGTCGTACGTGGAGCTGTTCGGAGCGGTGACGGCGGTGACGCGAGCCGCTCGGCGCGGTGCTTTCCCGGCCGGTCGGCCGGCCAGGTCGTCGTGTGTGCGGCGGGTCGGGCCGGTGTCTTCCCGGCCGTCCTTCGCGCGACCGCTCAGGCCGGTGGTTCCCCGGTGGGTCCGGGGCCGGCGAGGCGGTCACCGATGTCGCGCAGTCCCGCCAGGTCGTGGACGTCGCCGGGCAGCGCGCCCACCTCCGCCACGGCCACTTCGGGGTGCAGCGCGGTGAAGCGGTCGCGGGTGCGCCGTTCGCGGTCGAGGAGCTGCATCCGCTCGGCGTGCAGGCGCAGCAGACCGACCGTCAGCCGGGCCGGTCCCTGGGGGTCGGCGGAACGCTTCGTACGGTGCGTGTCACGTGGTGCGGGGGTGTCGTCGTGGTGCTCGGGGGAGTCCGGACGGGGCCGGTCGTGGTGCTCGGGGGGCGTGGGTGATCCGGGAGAAGCGGGGGTGCTCCGAAGTCCAGCTTGCCCGGCCGTCTGATCGACAATGCCGCTGTCGGCAAGATTTTCCGGATCGAGATGTTCCGCAGCCGGACCATCCGTATCCGGATGTCCACCGGGGGCGGCCCCCGCGCGCGTGGCGGACGGCTCCGCGGCCCGGGCGTGATGATCGTCCGCACCGGGGCCGCGGAGGTGATCGTCCGCACCCGTCCCGGCGAGGTGGTCGTCCGCACTCGGGCCGGTGTGGTGATCGTCCGTACCGGTCCCGGTGAGGTGCTCGCCGAGGCTCTCGGCGGCGGCCAGCGCGCGTTCGGCCGGGAGATGGGCCGCACCGCTCACATGCACCCGGTTGAGGACCAGTCCGGCGAGCGGCATGTCCTCCGCCGCGAGGCGTTCCACGAAGTACGCGGCCTCCCGCAGGGCGTCCCGCTCCGGCGCGGCGACCACCAGGAACGCCGTACCGGGGGCCTGGAGCAGCCGGTACGTGGCGTCCGCGCGGGTGCGGAAGCCGCCGAACATCGTGTCCATGGCGGCGACGAACGTCTGCACGTCCCGGAGCAGTTGGCCGCCGAGGAGCTTGCCGAGGGCGCCGGTCATCATCGACATCCCGACGTTCAGGAACTTCATGCCGGCCCGGCCGCCGACCTTCGCGGGGGCCATCAGCACCCGGATGAGCTTGCCGTCCAGGAACGAGCCGAGCCGCTTGGGGGCGTCCAGGAAGTCGAGCGCGGAACGCGAGGGCGGGGTGTCCACGACGATGAGGTCCCACTCGTCCCGCGCGCGCAGCTGCCCCAGCTTCTCCATCGCCATGTACTCCTGGGTGCCCGCGAAACCGGCCGAAAGCGACTGGTAGAAGGGGTTCCCCAGGATCGCGGCGGCCCGTTCGGGGTCCGCGTGCGCCTCGACGATCTCGTCGAACGTGCGCTTCATGTCCAGCATCATCGCGTGCAGTTCGCCGCCCGCGCCGTTGTCGATGCCCTTCACACGGCGTGGTGTGTTGTCCAGGGAGTCGATGCCCATGGACTGCGCCAGCCTGCGTGCCGGGTCGATGGTCAGGACGACCACCTTCCGGCCGCGTTCGGCGGCGCGCAGTCCGAGCGCGGCGGCCGTGGTCGTCTTGCCGACACCTCCGGCGCCGCAGCACACGACGATGCGGGTCCTAGGGTCGTCCAGGAGGGGGTCCACGGCGAGCGTCCGCCGGGCGCGCAGCCCGTCCTCACTGCCCGCGTCCTCGGCGGGCCCGCTGCCCGCGGTCCGGTCGGCGGATGGCGTCATACGGCGTCCTGCTTCCTCGGGTCCGTGTCCTGCTTCCTCAGGTCCGCGGCGAGGCGGTACAGGCCCGCGAGGTCCATTCCCCCGGCCAGCAGGGGCAGTTCCCCCAGCGGCAGCCCCAGATCGGCCAGGACGGCCCGCTGGGCGTGCTCCAGGGCATGCCGCTCGGCGTACTCGGCGGCCTGCGCGAGCAGCGGGTCGACGAGGCGCTCGGCGTTGCCGCCCTTGCGCGCGCCGCCGAGTCCGGCGCCGGCGAGCGACTTGGCGACCGCGGTCCGCGCGATACGGCCCTCCCCGCGCACCAGCGCGAGGGAGTCGTCGTCGAGGAGCTGGGGGCGTACCAGGTTGACGATGATCCGGCCCACCGGCAGCCCCGCGGCACGCAGTTCGGCGATGCCGTCGGCGGTCTCCTGGACCGGCATCTCCTCCAGGAGCGTCACCAGGTGCACGGCGGTCTGCGGTGACTTGAGGACCCGCATCACGGCCTGGGCCTGGTGATGTATCGGGCCGATCTTCGCGAGGCCCGCCACCTCGTCGTTCACATTGAGGAAGCGGGTCACCCGGCCCGTCGGCGGCGCGTCCATCACCACGTGGTCGTACACGAAACGGCCGCTCTTGTCCTTGCGGCGGACCGCTTCGCACGCCTTGCCGGTCAGCAGGACGTCACGCAGACCGGGGGCGATGGTGGTGGCGAAGTCGATGGCCCCGAGTTTCTTGAGGGCCCGGCCCGCGCCGCCGAGTTTGTAGAACATCTGGAGGTAGTCCAGCAGCGCCAGCTCGGGGTCGATGGCCAGGGCGAACACCTCCCCGCCCCCGGGAGCCACCGCGATCTTGCGCTCCTCGTACGGAAGGCTTTCCGTCTCGAAGAGCTGCGCGATGCCCTGCCGGCCCTCGACCTCGACCAAGAGGGTGCGCTTGCCCTCGGTCGCGAGGGCGAGCGCCAGTGCGGCGGCGACCGTGGTCTTGCCGGTACCGCCCTTGCCGCTGACGACCTGGAACCTGCTCACGTATTCGAGCCTAACCACTGGCGCGGCGGCCTACGCAGGAGGCCGCCTTTCGCAGCGGATACAGTCGCCGCATGACCAAGTGGGAATACGCAACTGTGCCGCTGCTCGTCCATGCCACGAAGCAGATCCTGGACACCTGGGGCGAGGACGGCTGGGAACTGGTCCAGGTCGTCCCCGGACCGAACCCCGAGCAGCTCGTCGCCTATCTGAAGCGCGCGAGGTCGGCGTGAGCGGCGCCGTCGAGGCCCGTCTCGCGGAGCTGGGTCTGACCCTGCCGCAGGTCGCCGCCCCGCTGGCCGCCTACCAGCCCGCCGTACGCACCGGCTCGCATGTGTACACCGCCGGGCAGCTGCCCATGGTGGAGGGCACGCTCGCGGTGACCGGCAAGGTCGGCGCCGAGGTCACCGCCGAGGAGGCGAAGGAACTCGCGCGCGTGTGCGCGCTGAACGCCCTGGCCGCCGTGAAGTCGGTCGTGGGCGATCTGGACCGGGTGGCGCGCGTGGTGAAGGTCGTCGGGTTCGTCGCCTCGGCGTCGGACTTCACCGGCCAGCCCGGGGTCCTCAACGGCGCCAGTGAGCTGCTGGGCGAGGTCTTCGGCGAGAAGGGCGTGCACGCGCGCAGCGCGGTGGGCGTCGCGGTGCTCCCGCTGGACGCCCCGGTCGAGGTCGAGCTCCTGGTGGAGCTCACCGCCGACTGACGGCCCGCCTGCCGGTCGGTGGCCCCCGGGTGGCCCGTCCGGTCGGCGACCGCCCCACAGGGGCCCTGTGGGGCGGGTACGCGCGTTCCGGCCGTGCCCGTCGGCGCGCGGCCCAAAACGGTGTGATCCCGCACAACGGCGAACCCTCGAAGATCCACGCCCCCCGGGATAGCCTCCCGCCATGGCGAACGGGCAGTGGTACCCCCCTGAGTGGCCGGACCGTATCCGCGCGCTGGCGGACGGCACGCTCGTACCCGCTCCGCCCAGACGCGCCTCCACCGTGATGCTGCTGCGGGACACCGCGCGCGGCCCCGCCGTCCACCTGCTGCGCCGCCGCGCCTCCATGGCCTTCGCCGGGGGCGCGTACGCGTATCCGGGCGGCGGCGTCGACCCCCGTGACGACGACCCCGGCCTCCGCTGGGCGGGGCCCTCGCGCGCGTGGTGGGCCGAGCGGCTCGGCACCGACGAGGCCACCGCGCAGGCGATCGTGTGCGCGGCCGTCCGGGAGACGTACGAGGAGGCCGGGGTGCTGCTCGCGGGCCCCGCGCCCGACGCGGTGGTCTCCGACACCACAGGGGCGGACTGGGAGGCCGACAGAGCGGCCCTGGCGGCCCGTGGGACGTCGTTCGCGGAGTTCCTGGACCGCAGGGGCCTGGTGCTGCGCTCGGACCTCCTGGGCGCCTGGGCGCGCTGGATCACCCCCGAGTTCGAGCCGCGCCGCTACGACACCTGGTTCTTCGTCGCCGTCCTGCCGCCCGGCCAGCGCACCCGCAACGCCTCCACGGAGGCCGACCGTACGGTGTGGGCGCGCCCGGCCGGGGCCGCCGCCCGCTACGACCGGGGCGAGCTGACGATGATGCCGCCGACCATCGCGACCCTGCGTGGGCTCGCGGGCTTCGCCACCGCCGCCGACGCGCTCGCCGCCTCGGCGGACCAGGACCTGACGCCGGTCCTCGCGCGGGCCCGGCTGGAGGGCGACCAGGTGGTGCTGTCGTGGCCGGGGCACGAGGAGTTCACCAAGCAGGTGCCCGCCGGGGGCGCCGACGGGGGTGGCGGGGGTACTGATCAAGGCTTGAGCAGTGGGGTGTCCTCCGGCGGCGCGACCCGGGGCGGTACGTCCGGGGGAGAGGCCGCGCGATGACGGACGCCGCCGCACTTCCCGGCCAGCCGCGCGGCGAGGTCGTCTCCGGAGCGGCGACCACGCGCGCGGTGAACGTCCTCGCGCCGAACCCTTCGGTGATGACCCTGGACGGCACCAACACCTGGATCGTCTCCGAACCCGACTCCCCGCTCGCGGTGGTCATCGACCCCGGACCGCTGCACGGCGGTCATCTGCGTGCCGTCGTCGCGGCGGCCGAGCGGGCGGGCAAGCGGGTCGCCCTGACCCTGCTGACCCATGGCCACCCGGACCACGCGGAGGGCGCGGCCCGCTTCGCGGAGCTGACCGGTACGCCGGTGCGCGCGCTCGACCCGGCACTGAGGCTCGGGGACGAGGGGCTGGCGGCCGGTGACGTCGTCGGCACGGGTGGTCTGGAGCTGCGGGTGGTCGCCGCCCCGGGACACACCGCCGACTCGCTGTGCTTCCATCTCCCGGCCGATCAGGCCGTCCTCACCGGGGACACCGTCCTGGGCCGCGGCACGACCATGGTGGCCCATCCTGACGGCAGGCTGGGCGACTATCTGGACTCGCTGCGCCGGCTGCGCTCGCTCACGGTCGACGACGGCGTCCGTACGGTGCTGCCGGGCCATGGCCCGGTCCTCGACGACGCACAGGGTGCCGTCGAGTTCTATCTGGCCCACCGTGCCCACCGGCTCGCCCAGGTGGAGACCGCCGTCGAGGACGGTGTCGTCACGCCCGAGGCGGTCGTCGCCCGTGTCTACGCGGACGTGGACCGCTCGCTGTGGCCCGCGGCGGAACTGTCGGTGCGCGCGCAGCTGGAGTACCTGCGGGAACACGGGCTCATCTAGGACACCGGATGCCGCCCTGCCGTCGGATGCCGTCCGGGCGGCGGTGCCCGACGGGCCGACCGGCCGCGCGGGGGTGACATGCCGAGGGCCCGCCTCGGTGGGCGGGCCCTCGGGTCACGCGCGTCAGCGGGAGCGCTTCGCCAGCCGCTCCACGTCCAGCAGGATGACCGCGCGGGCCTCCAGCCGGAGCCAGCCACGGCCCGCGAAGTCCGCGAGGGCCTTGTTGACCGTCTCGCGGGAGGCGCCGACGAGCTGGGCCAGCTCCTCCTGGGTGAGGTCGTGCACCACGTGGATGCCTTCCTCGGACTGCACGCCGAAGCGGCGGGACAGGTCCAGCAGGGCGCGGGCGACCCGGCCGGGCACATCGGAGAAGACCAGGTCGGACATCTGGTCGTTGGTCTTGCGCAGGCGCCGGGCGACGGCGCGCAGCAGTGCGGCGGCCACCTCGGGGCGGGCGTTCAGCCAGGGCTGGAGGTCGCCGTGGCCGAGGCCGAGCAGCTTGACCTCGGTGAGCGCGCTCGCCGTGGCGGTCCGCGGTCCGGGGTCGAACAGCGACAGCTCACCGATCAGCTCACCCGGGCCGAGCACGGCCAGCATGTTCTCGCGGCCGTCCGGGGAGGTGCGGTGGAGCTTCACCTTGCCCTCGGTGACCACGTACAGCCGGTCCCCCGGGTCACCCTCGTGGAACAGGGCGTCACCGCGCGCGAGGGTCACCTCGCTCATTGAGGCGCGCAGCTCCGCGGCCTGCTCGTCATCGAGCGCCGCGAAGAGCGGGGCGCGCCGCAGAACGTCGTCCACGAGTTCTCTCCTTGTCGACCTGACTTGACGGGGTGCGTGCTCCCCATCTTGCCGGACGGTCCAAACAGTGTGACCAGTCACAAGTCTGCCGCACGTACGTCCCACACAGTGCCCGTGGGGGCCAATTGGGGGCCAATCCTCCAGGTCCCGGGCAGGTGTCGGTGCCGGGCTCTAGGCTGGCCGGGTGTCCAAATCGCCGGTGAGAGCACAGGCCAAGGGGGCTGGGGAGGTGACGGTGCGCAGTGATTCCGCTGTGGGCGAACATTCGTCCGGGCCTGTCGCAAATGCGGCAAAACGGTCGGGTGGTTCGAGTGGCCGGAGTGGTTCGGGTGCAGGCGCGACGTCGTCCGGCGAGGCTCCGGTGACGGCCTCCGGCGCGGCGTCGACCAGCGATTCCGGAGGGTCCGCGGGGCGGGACGGGTCGGCCGGGTCGGCCGCCGGGTCGGCTGCCGGAGCGTCCGGGGGTGCCCCGGCTGGTGCGTCCGGCGGTGCGCCCGCCAAGAGGTCCGCCAAGGCGCCCGCGAAGGCACCCACCAAAGCCGCCACGGGGTCGGCCAAGGCACCCGCGAAGGCTCCCGAGAAGGCTGAGGCGAAGGGGGCGTCCAAGGCACCCGCCAAGGCGCCCGCCAAGAGCTCCGCGAAGCCACCCGTGAAGGCGGCACGCGGCGAGTCCCGTACCGCTCTCGTGCGGCGGGCGCGGCGGATCAACCGGGAGCTGGCCGAGGTCTATCCCTACGCGCACCCCGAGCTGGACTTCGAGGACAGCTTCCAGCTCCTCGTGGCCACGGTCCTGTCCGCCCAGACCACGGATCTGCGGGTCAACCAGACGACCCCGGCCCTCTTCGCCGCGTACCCGACGCCCGAGGACCTCGCCGCCGCCGACCCCGCGCGCGTGGAGGAACTGATCCGGCCCACCGGGTTCTTCCGGGCCAAGACCAGGTCGATCATCGGGCTCTCCACGGCCCTGCGCGACGACTTCGGGGGCGAGGTCCCGGGCGAGCTCAAGGACCTGGTCAAGCTGCCCGGGGTGGGCCGCAAGACGGCGTTCGTGGTGCTCGGCAATGCCTTCGGGTTCGCCACTTAGGTACCACGGTGCAAGCAACGCTTGCGCTCCCCACCTAGGGACGTGACCCCCAAGGGTCCACTACGACCCTAGGAGTGAAGGCGTGGTCACCAACCCGCTTACCGACGTTCCCGGCACCTTCCTGTCTGCAACGGCCCTTGAAGCCATTGCCGTTGGCTACGTCCGGCAGTCGTCTGCCAAGACCAACAAGACTGAGGCGTCACCCCTCACTCAGCGCGCTGCCATTGAGGGCCGGGCCGCTGAACTCAACGCGCGGTTCGTCCGGCACTACGAAGACATTGGCATTTCCGGGTGGAACCCCGACGCTGAGCGGCCCGGCTTTGAGGAAATGCTCAAGGCGGCCCGTGCCGGTGCGTTCAACATGTTGATTGTGTATGACGTGAGCCGCTTTTCACGCCGGGAAGTGGTTGACGCAATTCCGATCGTCACGGAGCTTCATAGGCTTGGCGTCACCATCGTCAGCGTATGCGATGGTGTTTTCGCCCCGCGCGACACCATGGCGCTTATCTACCTGATCATGCGTCTTGATGCGGCAAACAAAGAGTCAGCCCTCAAGTCCAAGAAGGTGCGTGACGTGAAGGCCGCTCAGCGGGCAAAGGGTTCGTGGCTTGGCGGTCAGACACCGTACGGGCTAGATGCCGAATCGTACGTTGACGGCAAACTCCCGCTTATGCGCCTGATCCACAACAAGGCTGAATCTGCGAACCTTCGCCGGATTGTCGCGCTGATCTTCAAGCACATGAAGGACCCAAATGGACGGAAGCGCGGGCAGCGGAACCCCGGAACGCTTTCCGCGCTGTGCGACAACATGACGAGGGACAAGATTCCGACGCGCGGGCAACGCAAGGGAAAGGAACGCGCAAACTCAACGTGGCAAGTGAAGACGTTGAAAGGCATTCTCATGAATCCCGCCATTGCCGGTATGCGCGCTGAACCGGTCTACAAGCTGCGGGAGAACGGAACGCGAACCAACACGCTCATTGACTACCGGATCATTCGTGACGAAGACGGACGCCCCGAAAGGATCTGCGAAGCGATCATTCCCCCTGCAAAGTGGTTCGTACTTCGGGAATGGCTCAGGGGGCGCGGGCAGGGTGAAGGGGTGGCGCATGGTACGTCTCTCCTGAGCGGCCTTCGGAACGCGGATGGAAAGGCAATTCTCACGTGCGCTTGCGAACGGCCGCAGGGAGCGTTGAACAGTGGCCCAAAGCCTGTGTACCGATGCACGCGCGGGAGCAGCGTTCCGAGCAAGACGGGCGAACATGAGGCGCTGAATGCGGTCATGCAATCCCACCTTGACGCGCACGTTGCGGGCAAGGTATTCGCACTCATTCAGAGCGCCACGGCTGGGGACGCAGATGTCGAAACGGTGGCCATCATGATTGAAGCAACACGGGTATTCTCACGTTCGATTGAGCGCCCGGAAACGGCTGCCGAAAGGACTGAGGTAGTCACAGAACGGGTGGACGCGAACAACGCTCTTTCCGAACTGTACGACGATCTTGACGCCGGTCTTTACGCGGGCAGCATGGGGCGTAGTCGGTTCAAGGAGAAAAAGGCCCGAATTGAGGGGCGTATCACAGCGGCGGAAAAGCGGCTTGGGGAATTGGCCGATCCGGAATCGGTGACGCTGCCTCTTGCCGAGTGGCTGGACGGCGCAGAGAACGGCGACCCTTTGGGTAAGGGCTCATGGTGGGCACGTGCCGCGCTGGCCGACAAGCGCAAGTTCATTGAACTGTTCGTTTGCCGGGTCAGGGTCAAGAGCGTCAAGAACTCTCATCAAGGACGTACGCGGGGTGGCTACGATGTGGCACCGCGAATTGATATTGAGTTCGTTCGCCCCGAAGACGAAGAGGGGGCAGCGGCCAACTCCGCTGCCGCGTAGCGCTGGGGGTGTGACAGAGACGGCCACAACTCCCACTGAGAGCCCCTGAGAATGCCCCGGTAGGCACATCGCCTACCGGGGCATTCCCATGCTCCCTACGGGGTCTTCTTGCCGGTCGGATCAGTGATTCCCGCTCGAACACGGCCCGCGCTCAATGGACGTGCAGTTTCCGTTGTCGTCATAGGTGTGCGTAACCGTCACGGACCCATGGCAATTCGAATCCGGGCATGACTCGGTTGTTGAAGCAACCGCACCCAACGTAGCTACCCTCTTCCGTTCGTGTCTGCACAGACCGCACCGGCCATGAAAGTACGTGCCAACCAGGCACATTGCGCAGCGACCACCCGACCACGGTCGGACCGTCACCAGGTCCGTTGACATAGCCTTCCCTTCCCTTCCCTTCCCACGATGCACACCCTGAGCGCCGGATGTGGGAAGAACGCCGGAACCCGCCCCCGGACTGGCGTAGACGGCCCCCTGTAGCCCCCTGAGCCTTGGTACGGGCCCCTGAGCCTGCCGGGGCTTTCCCGTTCCCGTACGCGGGCGCTGACGGCCGTTCTAGGCTGCCCCCATGGAACGCGACTACAAGATCAGGGACACGGCCTTTACCGGGTGGCTACTCGACAAGGCACGCGCGGCCGGGTGGGACGTGGACAACGACCAGGAAGCCCATAGCACCCTTCGCCTGTCCGCAGCGTTCATCCGGAACGGCGATCTTGCCGACATGGACATGCCCCGACTGGCGGCAGCGCTGGGGGTGTCCGTTGACGACATCGTGGGGGCGGCAGCCAAGGAAATGGCGACGAACACGGCCCTGAACGTGCTACTTGACCGGCCGGACGTGGCGGAGCTGGACGAGCACTTGGATTCGGTCGCGTGGCCGGACGATGGGAAACCCGGAGACGGCCGGTAGCCGTGACCCCTACACTCCGCGCATGAGTGACTACAAGCGGCTTCAAGGCAGCGTGAGCGAAGACCAGTTGACCGACCACGATGTTCGGGCACTACTGCGCGCCCACCAAGACGGGGGGCCAATCAGCCACCTGTTCGAAACGGGAGAGATCAACGACGACACGTTTCCGGCGCTCAGTCAGGCAGCCGAACGCCTTACGGAACAGGGCGACCACGAAGGCGCTGAGACGTTGTGCGACGCGATCTCATACGCGGCGGCAGCCGGTGACCGCCCGCCCGTGGCAGGCTGGCCGACCCGTTGACGGCCCCTGAGAGCGCCTGAGACGGTACCCGGGGCGGCCACGGAGCGACAACAGCCCACGGTGCCCGCAGACGGCCCCTGAGCCCTTCGGGGTTAGGGGGCTTTTCTGTGCCCCATCTATTGGCATGTACATGACTCTACGACGCGGGTCGTGCGCGGAGCGTGAGCATCCGGCCCCTTTCAGCGCGGGTGGTGCGGTGAAACGGTGGTTCGTACCTCATTTTCGATATGCCATAAGAAACCTTCTAGGAAAACGAGGATCAGGCAAGAACCACCGTTTCACCGCACTGTGGCCACCATCACTCGGTACGCCGTCTTGTGATTCGGCAACAAGCGCGCTCTAGGGAACCCTTGCGCTCTAGTAGGGAGTAGAGAGAGCGAGGGAGTGCCGCGCACCCCTCTACAGAAACGGCGGACTGAGTACCCCCGCTCTCTCGACTTCTTGGGGCTCTTCGTGATCCCTTGGCGTGGTGGGTAGCTCTCACGGAATCGCCTAAAGCGTCCAGTCGTCCAGCGGCCTAGGACTCCCCCTTTCCGGGGGCAACCCCGGTTCGAATCCGGGCAGACGCAAGCTAGCCCGCCTAGCCCAACGGTAGAGGCGCACGGCCTAGACCCGTGTTGTTCCCGGTTCGAATCCGGGGGTGGGTACAGATCAGTGACTCACGTGAGTCACTGCCTAGGTAGGGGGTGGTCGTGTGCGCGTCCGGTGTCTTGACTGTCGAGAGTGGGCCATCCGTAAGGGTCGGTGCTCTGCTCACCACAAGGCGCACGAGAATGGTCGGTCGTACCAGTCGCACAGCAAGCGTCGTGCGGCTATCGCTCGTGGGCACAATGCGGCGGCACTGTTGCGTAGGGCTGTACGCAAGGCTGTGAGTGGGACGTGTGCCATATGTCGTGGCACCTTCCTGCCCAGTCAGGTGGACATTGATCACATCAGGCCCCTTGCTCTAGGTGGCGAAGACGTGGCCAGCAACGTTCAGGTGCTGTGCAAGTCGTGTCACAAGACGAAGACGGCCGTGGACTTCGGCAAGCGCCCGTTCTGACGCTCCGGCAGGGGGCGGGGCCGCTCCGAAGTTCCCCGGATTGGCGCGCTGGCGATCCCGGCCCAAGCTCGGAACGTGCGCGCTAGGTGTGACGCCGTTTTGGGGTGCCCGACCCTTGGGGCCACTGGGCAAGCGCGTATCCGGCCACGCGAGAAAGGCACCGTTAAGGGGCCTGTAAGGGCCGTGAAGGGGGTGTCAGCGTGTCCCGGAGCAAGAGCCCCGATCAGCGCACCGGCAACGCCAACACGGCTGCCGAGAGTGCCGCCCCCGTCGTCCATGAGGGACGGGCCCCGCGCGTGCCCGCTGGCCTCAAGCGGGTCGGTCGTGAGGTATGGCGGAACGTCTGGCAGGCGGGCAACGGGGCGTACTCCCCGGAGACTGACCGGAACATCATCTTGCGGTACGCGGAGCTTCACGACCGGCGCGCGTCGCTTCTCGCTGCCGTTGATAACGATGGGCTCATGACCGTGGGTTCGACCGGTCAGCCTGCCGTTCATCCGGCCATGCGTTATGTGGAGTCCACGGAGCGCGAACTGCGGGCGATTGAGACTGTCATCGGCTTCACGCCGGAAGCCCGTATGCGTCTGGGCATCGTGGCAGCGGAAGCGCGACGCGTAGCGGCTGGCCCCGAAGACTTCTGACCAGTGACTCACGTGAGTCACTGGTCAGGCAGAGAGAAAGCCCCCGACTTCCCGGGGACTTGCGGGTCTAGGCGGTGCGGATGAATCGATGGGGCCCCAGTTTGTTGCCGCTGCCGACCGACTGGACGCCGGTAGCGATCCAGCCCGTATGCATGCCGGTCCATTTCTTTAGGTCCCGGACGGAAGTTACCTTGCCCGGAGCCCATGGGCACGGCTCATCTTGGGCACGGAACCATTGGAACGTTCCGATCTCCCTGCCGTCCTCAAGCACGGTGACAGCTTCACCGAAGAAAGTTTCCTGAACGGCCTTCCATGCCTCCCCCTTCGTGGCGTACTCCCCGGGCAGGGGCATCGCGCGTCCGCTAATCATGGGCGTGATGGCGAGGGTGTAGGTGGGCACGTGCTTCCCTCCGTGGAATGCGTTCCAGCACTGCGCGTCGGCAAGTGCCATGCGAGCGGTCACGTAATCGGGGGTGCGGTACACGATGCGGTCACCCTGAACAACCGTGGCGTAGTGCTTGCCGTCAGCCTCTGTGGTCTTGATGTTCATCATGTCTGCCCCTCCCGCTGCCGTCCGTCCTTACGTCGAAAAACCTAGCATGGCGTACGCCGTGTGGGCGAGTGGTTTCCGGGTTTTTCTGGTTCTCGGTTTGCGTGGTGCGGGCTTTGGGTGGGGGTGGCGTATGTCTGGTATCGATCCCGTGATCGCACGCCATATTCCCGCTGACGCGCCGTTCCCTTCTGAGGGTTACCGGGTCGCCAATTGGATTGAGCGCTTTTGCTACCTCACTGGGAGTTTCGCGGGTCAGCCGTTCAAGCTCTTGTCGTGGCAGCGCGAACTACTCATTGACGCGTACCGGCTCGAACAGGATGCGTTCGGGCGTTGGGTTCGTCGGCACCGCATGGCCGTGGTCTGCATTGCCCGCAAGAACGGCAAGTCAACGCTTGCCGCTGCCATCATGCTCTATCACCTGATAGCCGACCGGGCCGATTCTCAGCGTCAGATCATCGCTGCCGCGAATGACCGCAATCAGGCGCGCATGGTCTTCGACGCTGCAAAGCAGATGGTCAATGCGTCCCCGAAGCTGTCGGCCGTCTGCACTGTTCAGCGCGACGTGATCCGTTTCAAGGACTGCACTTACCGTGTGGTGTCTGCGGACGCCGGACGGCAACAGGGGCTCAATCCTTCGGCTGTGTCGCTGGACGAATACGCGTTCAGCAAGTCGGCCGATCTGTTCGACGCGCTCACCCTGGGCAGCGCTGCACGGAACCAGCCGATCACGTGGATTGTCTCGACTGCCGGACCCGACCCGGACGGGCCTTTTGCCAAGCTCTGTGAGCAGGGTGAGCGGGTCAACTCCGGCGAAGCCGAAGACCGGACCCTGTTCTACCGGTCGTGGGGTCCCCGCATCGGGGAACAGGTGGACCACCTTGACCCGGCAGTGTGGCGCGCGTGCAACCCCTCGTTCGAGATCCTGAACGAAGAGGACTTCCGCGCTGCCGCTCAGCGGAGCACCGAAGCAAGCTTCCGGATCTACCGGCTCAGTCAGTTTGTCCGGGGCGCGTCCACGTGGCTGCCTCACGGCCTTTGGGACTCCCTTGCGGCCGATGACACCCTGAGCCCCGGCGAAGCCGTTGTGCTGGGCTTCGACGGGTCTTGGAAGGGTGACAGCACAGCGCTTGTCGCCACCCGCGTGCATGACCTTCGGGTGTTCGTGTTGGGGCATTGGGAAGCGCCTGCCGACGATGCGCATTGGCGCGTCCCCATGGCCGACGTTCGTGACGCTCTACGGTCCGCGCTGGACACGTACAGCGTGCGCACTCTCGTGGCCGACCCATACCGGTGGGAAGAGACGCTAGACAACCTTGAGGCTGAGGGGCATCCCGTTGAGGCGTTCCCAACCAACTCCCTAAAGCGCATGGTTCCGGCGACTCAGATCGTCTATGACGCGTGCCTTGACGGCCGACTGTCGCACGATGGGGACCCGGCCCTTGCCCGACACATTGGGAATGCCGTCCTTAAAGAGGACCGGCACGGCGCACGCGTCACAAAGGAATTCGCGGCATCGCGCCGGAAGATCGACCTTTGCATAGCCATGATCCTTGCCGTTCACGGCGCGGTCATGTTCCGGGAAGACAACCCCCACTTGATCGAAACGGCGATTCTCGCCACGTGGGAGGGAGAAGACGGCCGCGTGTTCAACGTCGGCTCCCCGGATTTCGACCAATACCTAGAAGACGACTAGCTGACTCAGGGCAGTGACTCACGTGAGTCACTGCCTAGGTGAGTCATGCGGGGGGTGGCTCACATGGGCTTTTGGCGTGCGCTCTTCCGGGGGCCGTCTCAGTCAGTCGAGAAGCGGGGATGGGACCCGGCGACGGACCTTTTCCCAATGCCCGGCGTCATATCCGCTGCCGGTCAGAAGGTGGACGCGAATTCGGCGCTCACGGTGTCTGCGGTCTTCGCGTGCGTCCGTCTTCTGAGCGAGACGATATGCACGCTGCCGGTGGCCACCTATTCCCGGAGGGGTGGGGTCCGCAAGGCGATCACTTCCCCAACGTGGCTTGACTACCCGAACGCTGAACCGGGTGGGCTTGGGCGCATTGATCTTCTGTCTCAGGTTGTGCTTTCCCTTCTTCTGGACGGTAACGCCTATCTGGCCGTTCTGTGGGACGGGCCCAACATCGTGGGGCTTGAGGTTCTGGACCCCAGTCGCATTGACACGCATACGGTCGTTGTGGACGACAAGCGGCGCAAGGTCTTCTATGTGGCCGACTATGACGAAGATGGCAACGAAGTCGCTCTAGGCTGGTTCACCACCCGGGAAATCCTGCACATCCCCGGGATGATGCTCCCCGGGGAGTTCACGGGTGTAAGCCCGATCGCCTTTGCTCGTGAGTCCATCGGGCTTGCTATGGCGGCACAGACCTACGGTGCCAAATTCTTTGCCAACGGGGCCATGCCGGGCGCGTTGATCGAAGTCCCCGGGGCGATGTCCGAAGAGGGGCTAGCGCGGGCACGTGAGGCATGGCGACTGGCCAACTCCGGTGCCGAGAATGCGCATCGCGTGGCGCTGCTGACTGAGGGTGCGAAGTTCTCGAAGGTCGCCCTTTCGCCGGACGAAGCACAGTTCTTGCAGACGCGACAGTTTCAGGTTCCGGAAATCTCCCGGATCTTCGGTGTTCCGCCTCACCTCATTGCCGACGCGACGAACTCAACGTCATGGGGTAGCGGCTTGGCTGAGCAGAACCAAGCGTTTGCGATGTTCTCGCTTCGCCCGTGGCTTGAGCGCATTGAGGCGGCCTTTACCCGGCTGCTCTTCGCGGAGACGGCCGACCGCATGAAGTTCGTGAAATTCAGCTTGGACGGTATCCAGCGCGGGGCCCCAAAGGAACGCATGGACATGTATTCCATCGGCTTGCAGCAAGGCATTTACAGCATTGACGAAGTCCGGGCGTGGGAAGACCTAGAGCCCCTGCCGGACGGCGCGGGAGAAGCGCACCGTGTGCCGCTGAACCTTGCCGATGTGACGGCCGATGACGAACCGGCCAAGCCCGCTGCCATTGAGCCCCCGCCCGCAGACGAACCCCCGGCATCCGGGGATGACGAAGAGGGGGAATCCACTGATGACGACGGAGCGAAGGAGTCTGGCCCGACCGGCTGAGATCCGGTCCGAAGGTGAAGCGGTGACCATGCGCGGATACGCGTATCGGTTCCATGAGCTGAGCCACGATCTAGGCGGTTTCCGGGAACGGATCATGCCGGGTGCCGGTGCGGATTCACTCCGCGTGAATGACGTTCTTGCCACCTTCAATCACGACGTGAACAACGTCTTGGGTCGTTCGTTTGCGGGGACGCTGCGGACCGGCGAAGACGGGGATGGGGGTTGGTACGAAATCGACCTACCGAACACCACGGTTGGCCGTGACCTTGCCGAACTACTCAAGCGCGGAGACGTGCGCGGGAGTTCGTTCACCTTCCATGTTCGTGAGGGTGGCCAGCGCGTACACGACGAACTTGACGAGACATCCGGCTTGCCCATTCGAGAGATCACCCGCATGGACGTGGTGGAACTAGGGCCGGTCCTCAATCCGGCCTATCCGACCACGGACGCCGGACTCATGCGCTCCATCGCGCTGACTCTCGGCATTGGCGAAACGCCTAGCAGTGACTCACGTGAGTCACTGCCCATCCATCCGGCGCGCGCCCTGTTTCGCGCGCTCGTACACAAGGGGGGTGTCCAGTAGTGGACGCACAGACTCTTTCCGCGAATTTTGAGGCGCGCGAGAAGGCTTCGGCCGAACTCCGGGCGCTGACTGAGGCGTTCGCCGGTAAGGACATGGACGCTGAGGCGCGAGAGAAGGAGACGCGCCTACTCGACGCCATTGCCGACTATGACGGCCGCGTGAAGCGCGGCATTGAGGCTATCAAGGCTTCCGATTCGGTGAGCGCGCTCATGGCCGGACTCAAGGGAACCGGTAGCAAGAGGGACACCCCGAACAAGCTTGCTGAGGCAGCGGAACAGCTTCGATCGCTCGGAGTCAATCAGTCTGCCGCGTTCGCCCCGGAGAAGCGGGCCGTGGACACCGTGACCGGCAAGAACGTCATGCCGCGAACCCTTTTCGGTCAGCTTCTCGCTGAGGCAATCGAGCGTTCCACGGTCATGCGGAATGGTGCTTCGATCCTTACCACGTCCGGGGGTGAGCCGATCGACTTCACGGTGGTCACTGGCCGCGCGGCTGCGGGCATCGTTGCCGAGAACGCGAACATTCCTGAGAGCACGCCGACCACGGTTCAGCGGTCGATCGGGTCTTTCAAGTACGCGTACGCTTCCGTGGTTTCCACGGAGTTCGTGCAGGATCAGGCGCTTGATCTGGTGGGCTTCCTTGTGGGGGACGCCGGTCCGGCGCTGGGACACGGAATGGGCGCTCACTTCCTGACCGGTACCGGTACGGGCCAGCCGAAGGGCATCCTTACCGCCGCTCCGGCTGCCGTCGCCACGTACGCGGCTACCGCGAAGGACAACACCGTTTCCGACGCGTTCATTGATCTGTTCTATGAGGTTCCGTCGTCCTACCGGGGCAACGCGGTATTCGTCGTTTCCGACAAGACGGCAGCGACTATGCGCAAGTTGAAGGACGCGAACGGTCAGTACCTTTGGCAGAGTGCCTTGACGGCCGGTGCGCCGGACACCTTCAACGGAAAGACCGTGTCCACCGACGCGGAAATGCCGGACGGCAAGGTTCTGTTCGGCGATCTCAGCAAGTACAAGGTTCGCCTTGCCGGTCCGCTCCGCGTTGAGCGATCGGTAGATGTCCGCTTCAACACGGATCAGATTGTGTTCCGGTTCATTCAGCGGGCGGACGGGCTTCTTGTGGATGAGCGTGCCGCGAAGGTTCTGACCGTTACCCCCCGTCCGTAGCGCGGGGATTTCATGGGGCCAGTGACTCACGTGAGTCACTGGCCCCCTTCGCTGGGGGTGCATGTGTCTTACGCGACCGTTGAAGATGTTCGCGCGCTGGACGGCATGGAAGATGTGTCGCTCTTCCCGAACGAGACACTGACGGACGCAATCGCGTACGCGGTTGAGACGGTAGAGAACTACTGCGGACGAAAGTGGGAGGGAACCGACGCGCCCCCGGAAACGATTCGGTGGTGTGTGCGGACTCTCGCGCGTCAATACTGCCTTGACCTTGTGTCCCGTGTGCCGGATCGGGCGCTACAGCTTCAAGGCGAATTCGGATCGGTCCAGTTGGCGCAAGCCGGGGGCACATGGCGACCTACCAGCCTGCCGGAAGTAAATGCCCATCTGAACAGGTACCGGGTGCGGCTACCTTTCATTTTCATCTGAGGGGGCATCCGTGGCGCTGGTATTCGAAGCGAAAGTTGCCCTGTTCGAAGCGCTCAAGGCAGCCGTTCCGGCAGGGGTGCAATGCACCTTCGCGGAGACAGGCAAGAGCGACAGACGGCAACAGGTGTGGCTAGGGGCCACGGGAGACGAAGAGCTTGCGGTCACCGCTATGAGGCAGGGTCCGCGCAAGCCCACGGCCGTCACAAGCTTCGTTGACGTTCACGCGCTAGTGATCCTGCCCGGTGACCCGGTAGGTGCTGAGCGGGCCGTGTACGGCCTTCGTGACGCCATTGTGGGTGCGTGCCGTGCGCTGGCCCCGGGTGCAGTGGTGGGGCTACTGGACGTACGGCCGGAATCCTCCGAATCGGAGACGGCCGAATCAACTGACGGCGCGTATGCCGCGCTGACTGTCCGCGTGAGGATTCGCGGGCGGATCACTTAGGGGGAACGCATGGCGCTAGACGCTGCCATTGGCATTGGCAAGGAAACGGCCTACGGCACTGCCGCCGCATCGACGCTGGGCTATGAGGGCAAATCCGATTCGTGGAAGACCACACGAGAGTTCATCGAATCCGTGGGATTCCGGGCGGGTATGCAGACGGCCCGCGCCGATCGCCGGAATGTGGTCAACATGGGTGGCGAAGGCGAGATAGAGATTGACGTACTGGACGCCGGTGCCGCCGCTCTTTTCTCCGCAATGTTCGACACGTACAACGGTGGCGTTCCGAATGCGACCACAGGGCTTACCACTCACATCTTCGAGAGTGGGGCCAACAGTGCCGCCCCCTCGTTTACGGCGCAGATGATCCGGCCGACCGTGGACGGCAAGTCAGTGGCTTACAAGCATGTCGGGTGCGTGGTCACTGAGTGGGAACTGACCGCTGAGGTAGAGAACGCGGTAACGCTCACGTCCACATTCGACTTTCAGGACGTGTCGCACTCCGATCGGCCAGCCGATGCGCTGCCGATCGTCTACCCGGACGAGTCATACGTCTACGACTGGACCCGTACCGCTATCGCGCTGACCATCAACGGCACGGCCGTTCCCGTGGATGCCAACAAGCTTGAGCTGACTGGCGATCGGGGAATGAAGACGGACCGGCGTTTTCTGCGCGGGAACGCACTCAAGAAGGCCCCTGTCCGGGCGGCTATGCCGACATATGAGGGGACGCTAGCGGGTGAGTTCACGTCCGACGCGCTCACGGTGTACGAAGCCTTCATTGCGGGAACCGTGTCTTCTCTCGTCATCGACTTCACGGGCATCACTCCGGGAACGTCCATGAAGATCGAATCCCCGGCGATTCAGTTCACGGGCGACAGTCCCGAAGCGTCCGTGGACGATGTGACCGTTTCCGAACTTCCGTTCCGGGTGCTGGACCCCGGGGGCGGACGCGCGGCTATCAAGCTCACGTACGTAGAGCCCACGCCGGGTTGGACCCCGCCCGGCCCGTAGCTGACCACCTACTCACGTGAGTAGGTGCTAGGGGGTAGCCGTGGCCGGTAGCCGGTTCTCGGTTCAGGTCGAAGGTTTGAACCAACTGAAGAGGACCCTTCGCACCCTCAAGGACAAAGACCTTTCCAAGCGGGTACGCGAAGTCAACAAGGCGGCAGCGGAATTGGTCCAGCCGGATGCCCGGAGGGGTGTTCCGCAGCGAACAAAGACGCCGAAGGACGCCAAGAAGTACCGGCCCGGAAAGTTGGCCAAGAGCGTCAAGGTGGTCGCGTCGGCCAACTCCGCTGCCGTCAAAGCGGGCACCGCTGCCCGCTCCCCGTACGCGGGAGCAATTCACTTCGGCTTCCCCCGTAGGGGCATCAAGCCGAACAGGTTCCTGTACCGGGCCATGGCCCGGAATTCTGCGCAGGTTTCCGAAACGTACGAGCGTGAGATATCCGCCGTACTCCGCAAGAAATTGGAGAGCTGACCATGCCCAAGAAGAATGTCCCCGCTGAGATTCTGTCGCTGGATATCGACAGCCTTTCCATCGATGAAATCGAGATTATCGAAGAAATCATCGACGGCCCTCTAGACCAGCTTGCCAAGCCGGGGGCGCGAAAGGCGAAGCTACTGCGCGCCATGGCCGTGGTCATCAAGCGCCGTGAGGACCCGTCGTTCTCGGCTGAGGATGCGGGCAAGCTTCGCATTCAGTTCAAGAGCAAGCCGAAGGACCCTTCCAAGCTCAGCGAGTGACCACATGCGCGCGGCTTGTCGGCCATTTCCGGGGCCTTACGTGGGCGGATGTCCGCGCGCTCTCGCTGAGGGATTTCAACACGCTTACAGACCAGATGGTTGCCGATCTTGAGGCACAGCAGAAGCAAGAGCGGCGCACGTCTCGTGGTCGCTCAGGGGGTTCGGCACAAGGGGAGCGGCGCACCCCCGTCATGACGTGAACGGGGGGTTCCAGTGGCTAAGCCGATCACTATCACGCTGTTGGGTGATCTGGACGACCTGAGCCGTTCTCTGACTGAGGGCACGGGCGACGTAACGCGCTTTGCCGACGAAGTCGAGAACGCGCTGAGGGAAGCGACCGAAGAAGCCGAAAGGCTAGGGGACGAAGTCGCCAACGCGGGTGACGAAGCCAGCGGGGAAATGGGCGGCTTCGCGGAACAGTTCGGGGGGCTCGCCGCTGCTGCCGGTCTTGCCATCGGTGCCGGACTGGTTGCCGGTATCGCGTCGGGAATGGAGAAGGAAGCCGGGACCGATCTCCTAGCGGCTCAGCTTGGCGCTTCCCCGGCAGAAGCGAAGACGCTTGGCGAAGCGGCAGGCGCGGTCTATTCGGCCGGATACGGCGAATCGGTGGCCGACGCGAATGAAGCCCTTAAGGGTCTGTGGTCAGAAGGTCTCGTTCCGGCTGGCGCAACGGCCGACGAAATGGCCAACATCAGCAAGCGCGCAATGGATGTTGCGTCTGTGCTGGGGGACGAAGTCGGGCCGACTTCCCGGGCGGTCGGTCAGATGCTCAAGACCGGAATGGCGAAGGATGCCGAACAGGCTTTTGACATCATCGTCCGGGGCGCTCAAGAGGGTGGAAACAAGAGCGAGGATCTTCTAGACACCTTCAATGAGTACAGCACCCAATTCCGGAAACTGGGGCTGGACGGCACTAGCGCCATGGGGCTCATTTCCCAGGGTCTACAGGGTGGCGCACGTGACGCCGATCTAGTCGCAGACACCCTCAAGGAATTCTCCATCGTCGCTATTGCGGGCGGCGAAGAGGTCGAGAGTGCCTATAAGTCGCTGGGGCTGAGCGGCAGGCAGATGCAAGCCGACGTGGCTGCCGGTGGTCCAGCGGCTCAGGCGGCACTAGGGGCGACACTCGACAAGCTAAGGGCCGTCAAGGACCCTGCCGAGAGATCCGCGCTTGCCGTCGCGCTTTTCGGAACGACCGCTGAGGATATGGGCGACGCGCTCTATTCGCTCGACGTGGATACGGCAGCGGCTTCGCTGGGCAAGGTCGAAGGTGCCGCGAAGCGCGCTGGCGACGTGATGCACGACAACGCCAAAAACCGGATCACGGTGTTTTGGCGGGGCCTTACGGGGCTTGCCGTGGACGCGATCGGGGGGACGCTGATACCGGCGCTGGATACGGTCGTAAGCAAGCTCACGACCATGGCTCAGTGGGTGGACCGGAATGCCACACCGATTAGCGTTGTGGCCGGACTCATCACCGCCGTAATGCTGCCCGCGCTGATCACGTGGGGAGTTACGGCTATCACGTCTGCCGCAACGGTGGTTACCGGATGGGTGACGACGGCAACCGCTTCGGTCGGGTCAGCGGCAACACAGGTGGCTAGCTCATGGCTGGTTGTTGGCGGGTGGCTCAAGGCGGGCGCTCAGGCGCTCATATCCGGGGCGCTGGTTGTGGGCCAGTGGATAGCGGCAGGCGCGGCGGCAATCGCCAATGCAGCCGTCATGGTGGCTCAGTGGGTTCTCATGGGCACTCAAGCGATGCTGCAAGCGGCCCGAATGGCTGCCGCATGGCTCATAGCCATGGGCCCGATTGCGTTGGTTATCGCTGCTGTTGTGGCCCTTGCCGTTCTCATCTGGCAAAACTGGGACAAGATCAAGCAATGGACCGGGGCAGCATTTCAGTGGGTTTGGGACAAGGTCAAGGCGGTCTTTGGGTGGCTCAAGGACCTGTTCCTGAACTTCACCGGCCCGGGGCTACTCATCAAGCATTGGGACACCATCAAGGAGAAGACCGCTCAAGCCTTTCAGTGGGTCAAGGACAAGGCTAGAGCCGGACTTGATTCGGTGGTGGGATTCTTCCGGGACCTCCCCGGACGCATCATGGGGCACGTCAGCCGTGTCGGCAGCGCGGCACGCGATATCGGCGCGGCCATCATCAGCAAGCTAGGCGAAGGACTATCGCGCCTTTCATCGTTCGGGCGCGATATCGGCGCTGCCGTTGGTCGGGGCGTCAAGTCCGCAATCAATTCGCTGGTTGACCTACTGAACTGGGCAATTCCTGACCGTATAGGAATCGGCCCTGTGGGGGTGGACCTTCCGGCCAACCCCATTCCGAAGATCAGAGCAATGGGCGGACCCGCTTCGGGACTAACCCGCGTGGGTGAGCGTGGCCCGGAATGGGTGAACCTGCCGGGTGGGTCAAACGTGATCCCGAATCATGCCGCCCCATCGTCCGGCGTCACGGTCAATGTGGCCAGCAATGCGGACCCGTTCGCAATCGGGCGCGAAGTCGCATGGGCGCTTCGGGTCGCGCCCCGGTAGACCAGTGACTCACGTGAGTCACTGGTCCGTTCTCACAAGGGGGATTCATGGCGGAGCTGGACGACTGGACGTGCGAATTCAACGGGCTGGCCATCGGGTTGCCTGACTCCGCCATTTCCCTCGTTTCCGTGGATGGCCTGATTTCGCTGCCGGACATGCGTACGGCGGATCTCACCCTGGTTCAGCGCCACGGCCTCTATCCGGGTGATGACTATATGGGCGGCCGTTCCGTGACGCTTACGCTTGAGGTCTACGGGTCCACGCGGGAAGAGTTCACAACCGCCCTGAACGCCGTTTACGCGGCCTTCGGGCCAGCCGACAGGGAAAGACCGATGCGCTTCCGATTCCCCGGCGTAGCGGGCGACCGAACGGCCTTTGTGAATGCTCGCCCCCGCAAGCGTTCCGGCCCGATTGATCTGAACTTCGCGCACTTCGTGTGTAACGTGGTGGTGGAACTCTTCGCCACCGATCCGCATATCTACGGCGATGGTCTGGTGAGTGCTTCGCTTTCGTCTCCGTGGCAGGGATCGAATCCGAAATTGAGGTTCACTCAGGTGGGGTCGGTGCCCGCGCTGCCAACGATCCGCTTCGACAACGCATTGAATGTCATCCTGGAAAACGAGCTTACCGGCGACTTTTTCGGCGTGACCTTCGGCGGAAATATGACCGTGGATGCGGCCCGGCAAACCGTACTCAGTGACGCGGGTACCGATCTTCGCGGCAGGCTTTACCCGGGGTCCACGTGGCCCGAATTCGGATTCGGGGATCATCGGCTCATCCTCACCAGTGAGGCAGTCACGCGCGCCACCGTGGCTACTTTCACATGGCGGAACAGGTGGGTGTGATGGCCAGCGCCGTGTACTCCGTCGTTCAGACGGACATGAAGACGGGAGATGTCGTTGGGCCCCTCCCCGTGACCGGTGTTGTGTTCACGCACTCGCTCAATGCCAGCGGCACGGCCACGGTGGGCATTCCACTGTTTGCGCCAGAAGCCAACCCCGCAAGCCTTGCGCCCGGCGTCAGCGGGCTTGCCGTACTGCGGAACGGGGCACCCGTGTGGGCGGGAATCCTGTGGGCACTCTCAGCCGATATCGACGCCGGGACGCTCACGCTCAGCGCGGCCGGATTCCACTCCCACTATCAGGGACGGCACTTCCTTACCGGGTGGTCGGCCAAAAGCCTTGAACAGGCGAACATCATCAAGGCTTGGTTCGCTCACCTCAACGCCCGGAACGGCATTGGCACGGACACTAGCCTTGTTCAGTCCACGGGGCGCATGAGAACAACGGTGTGGACCCGCTACGAACTCAAGAACGTTGCCGAAGCGATCGAAGAGCTTGCCGACAACATCGGGGGTTTCAACTTCCGGTACGTGCCCTACTGGGTCACGTCCGGTAAGAAGCTGGGGCATCGGTTCGTGATGTCAACGCGGTCCGGCACGGCACTGCATTCGCTGACGCACCGCGTTGACTGCAACGTGACCGGGGTGAGCTACGACAGTACGGCGCTTTGTACGACGGCCTATGCCACAGGGGCCGACCGGGGCAACGGAGAGAAGATGGTCGGCATCTTCCAGAACCCTTCGCTTGCCGCCCGAATGCCGGAAAGGGTCATGGTCGGCTCTTACACCGATGTGAAGGAAACAACCACGCTCATAGACAAGGCACAGGCCACCATCAACGCGGGGGCGGTACCGGTCGCCATTCCGGAACTCACGCTCTACCCCGGACAGTTCACACCCCTTGACTTCGTGCCGGGAGACGTTGCAGCCGTCACCGCAGACGCCGGATACGTGGCCGTACATGACGAATTCGTGGTGACGGAATGCGCAACCACGGTGGACGTGAACGGGGGCGAGAACATCACGCTAGCGCTAGCGAGTAAGGACCTGTGGAGCAATGCCAACCCAAGCTAATGCCATCCCCCCTTCGCTGGTGAACGAACTATCCGAACTCAAGCGCCGCTTGACGGCCATTGAACGCGCCCCGGCACCCATGGCGAAGTTCGACCGGTACCCGGCAATCGAGTGGGCAGCACAAGACCGGCCGGTCGTAGGCGGCAATATCTGGTCTTCGGTCTCAATCGCCAATGTAACCGGCATGACCTTTGACCGCCTTGAGTGCAAATTCATTACTGACTGGATTATCACCGGCAAGAGGGAAGCCGAAGTGAGGCTAGCCGCATTCCGTCACTACGGAAGCAATTCCCGGGAGTGCGTGAGCGCATCCGGCACGCTGAGACTCAAGGGGAACACGGCGCGCGTCGTCGGTGTCGGAACATTCCGATGGATTCATGGAATCCCGTTCGGGTGGGACTATGCCGACACCACCACCGTGTACACCGTTGAGCTACAACACCGGTATGCGGTCGGACCGGAGGCGTACGACCCGAACGAAATTCAGGTGTTCGGTATGTATAAGCGGGAGAAGGACCGACCCGCTTCTGAGGGTGGCCCCTTCGCCATCCGGAACAGTGCCAACACCGACTGGAATTGGGTTACATACCAGGCTGGCACGAACCGCTCACCGATCGGCTATGTCACCATTCCCGACCGGCAGACCACAAGCAACACAATCAACGGTTCTTACAGTGTTTCGGCTATGCATTATTGCGTGGGGCTTCCCCAGGACCGCATCCCCGAAGCGACCGTAAATGGGTGGGCTTGGTTCAGTGGCGGAGCTAGTCAGTGGGTGCGCGCACCGGACATCACAGAACCAACCTTCGACGTCTAGGGACGTGAAATATGGACACTGCCCGACTGTACGGGGCCATTGAGATCATCGTCCCCCTTCTCGTCTTCCTGGCTTTCGCCATGCATCGATTCCGCACGGGCATGGAAGCATCGTGGCGGGAAGAAGCGGAGAAGTACCGCAGCAAAGCGGAGCGTCAGAGCATAGAGCTTGCGGAACTTCACAAGGAAGTCAAGGAACTCCGGCGCGAGAACGCCGAACTCCGTGAGCAGATCGCGGAACTACTCAGCCGGTAGTCATTCGGGCCAGCGACTCACGTGAGTCACTGGTTCTCTTGCACTCAGGGGGACCCTTTGGCACCACTGCCCAGCAACATCCCCACCGTGACCGTGCGCGGTACCTACGCGGGGCCAGACGGCCGGTCGCTTGCCGGAACGGTCACGTTCAGCGCTCCGGCGATGCTGACGTTTCCGGACAGTGATCTGTTCATCGCTGGCCCCGTAGTCGCCACGCTGGACGAGAACGGGCGATTCTCCGTTCGCCTGCCAGCGACCGACGCCCCGAATATGCAGCCTTCCGGATGGGCCTACGTCGTCAAGGAAAATCTCTCCGGCGTCATCGGTGGTCGCATGTTCAACATGCTGTTGCCGAGAGCGGCAGGCGAGGTTGACCTAGCCGACATCGCACCGGCAGACCCGACTACTCCCAACTACGTTCCCGTTGTGGGGCCGAAGGGTGACAGGGGGAATACCGGGCCTGCCGGTGCGACAGGCCCCCCGGGTCCGACTGGCCCTATGGGTCCTCAAGGGACTCAAGGCGAGCCCGGACGGGATGGCACCGGTACCGGCACCGTGACCGGCGTGAACGGCGTGACACCCAACGCGGCAGGCGAATTGACGCTTACCGCTGCAAGTATCGGCGCGTCTGCCGCTGGCCACACTCACACTGCCGCACAGGTGGGTGCCGTACCGGCGACCGATAGGGGAGTTGCGGGCGGGGTTGCCGCGCTGGACGGTTCCGCCCGCATTCCAAGTGCCCAGCTCCCCGCGAAAATCCCCATTGCCAATCTGCCTGCCGGTACCGCAAGCGGTGTGGCAACACTTGGCGCGAACGGCTATATCCCGGCAGCGCAGATTGACGAAGCCATTGCCGTGAAGTCGGCAGACACCAGCCGTGTCAGTACCGCTACGGCAGCGAACGACAACCATCTAGTGGTTCCGGTTGCCGCGAACGCCACCTATGCCGTTGAGGCCGTAGTGGTGTGGACGAACGGGGGCGGTGGTATGCGGCTGGATTTCGGGGCTCCGTCCGGCGCGTCGATGGTGTGGACAGACAACGATGGAACGGGTGTTACATCGCTCGGCACTGACGTGACGTTCAGCGTCACATCCGGTACGAGCGTCAAGGGTGCACTCAAGGTCGCTGGCACTGCCGGAAGTCTCGCACTTCGATGGGCGCAGAACACGTCTAACGCGGGGGCAACCATCCTTAAGTCGGGTTGCTATCTCAGCGCCCGGCGTATCGCGTAACCCTTCTGCTAGTTCAGCAGACGGTCCTATCTGAATGGAGAACTCGAATGGCCCGATTCAGCGGCGCGACTTGGAAGCCGATTTCCGTCAACTTCAAGAGTGGGGGACAGGAATCCGTCTATGGCGTGGTGATCCACATCATGGACGGCACCCTTGCCGGAACGGATAGCTGGTTCCGCAACCCTGCCGCGAAGGCTTCCAGTCACTTCGGCACCGGACGGACGGGCGCGCTATATCAGTGGGTTGACACGGCCGACCGTGCTTGGACTCAGGCGGACGGAAACCGCACGTGGCTGAGCATCGAGAACGAGGGGCGTGGGGGTGACGCTCTCACGTCCGCTCAGATCGCCCGGTGCGCCGAAGTGCTGGCATGGGCCCACAAGACGCACGGCGTGCCGCTACAGGTCGCCTCAAGCCCTTCGGGGCGTGGGCTGGGCTATCACGCCATGGGCGGTAGGGCGTGGGGCAGTCACCCTTCATGCCCCGGAGCGCGCATCGTCGCTCAGCTTCCGGAAATCGTGAAGCGCGCGAAGGCGCTGACCGGCGAGAAGCCGAAGCCGTCCGGCTATGAGCCGTTCCCCGGCACGAAGTGGTTCAAGAAGAACCCCCGAAGCCCCATCGTGACCGCCATGGGCAAGCGTCTCGTTGCCGTGGGGTGCTCCACCTACACGACCGGCCCCGGACCACAGTGGACGGATGCTGACAAGGCTTCGTACGCCAAGTGGCAGCGCAAGAACGGGCACCGGGGGACCGACGCTGACGGCTGGCCCGGAAAGACCACATGGGATGCCCTCAAGGTCCCCAACGTTTCCTGACACCCGACACAAGGAGAAACCCGAATGACCTTTGCCAAAGAGCACGCCACCCGCCTTTACGCCGTACTGACGGCCGTTCTCGCGCTGACCGCGCATTACATGCCGTCGCTGCCGTCCGCTCTCATTCTCGGCATTGCTGCGGCCGTTCTCGGCACCGGTGAGGCAGTACAGCGTGTGGAGAACGCCAAGACCCTTGACGCGCTGGAAGCCACAGGGCTTGTCGTACGCGCCCGGAAGTACCAGCCGTAGGCAACTGGGGCGCTCTCATGGCTAGGGAAGTCGTCTAGCCGTGGGAGGTAACCCCGCATGAGGTACCCGCATATCGCACTCATTGGCCGTGCCCGGTCCGGAAAGGACACGGTGGCGGCACGGCTGATGTGGCGGTACGCCTACACCCGCGTAGCGTTCGCTGACCCGCTCAAGTCGCTGGCCCTGAGTATCGATCCGATCGTTGCCTATGAACCGTCCGGCTTTGAGCCCCTGCCGACGCGACTGAGTGCCGTTGTGGAGCGCTACGGATGGGAGACGGCCAAGGATCGGTTCCCGGAAGTCCGGCGCGCTCTACAGCGGACCGGGCAGGCGCTACGCGATCAAGACCCCGATCGCTGGCTCAGTATCGCGCTGGACAAGGTGAGCGTGGCCGACACGTGGAACCTCCCCGTGGTGGTGACCGACTGCCGTCATCCCAATGAGGCGGAAGCCCTATCGACGCGGGGGTTCCGGCTGGTCAGGATCGTGCGCCCCGGCGTCAGCGACCGGCCAGCCGACCATGTGAGCGAGACGGCCCTAGACGGCTTCCCTACCGATGCGACCATGGCCAACGCGGGCACGGTCGAAGACCTCAACACCCTTGCCGACGCGCTGATCTGAGCGTCTGTCACGATCGAATGTACGTGCCCCTCATCTGCGAACATGCAGGTGGGGGGCTTTCGTGCGTCCAGACCAGTGACTCACGTGAGTCACTGCCTTGCGTGCCCGTGTGCGCGTATGTCATTGTTGGCCCCGCAAGGCACCGCACAGGGTGGGGCCGGGGGCGAAGGGGCAGACAGTGAACGAGGTTCAGCGCTGGTTGGACGAAGCCCCTTCCCGGTCCTTCTGTGTCATCGGCAAGGGCAAGTCGGCCCACTTCAGTCGGGGCAATGACGAATCCATTTGCGGTCGACTGATGATGCCCGGTAGTCGGTACATCGACGCCAGCGACACGCTTGATTACAGGCCGTGCGGCTCTTGCTGGAAGATCATGGAGCGCGAAAGCGCTGAAATCGCCAAGCGCGAAAACGTCAACGAGGGGGACAAGGTGGCTGCAACAAAGCTCAAGCTCAGTCAGGTTCGGGGAGATGTTCGAGTCGGTGCCGTCCCGGGGTCCGACACCATCCACGCACTCAAGAACTCCGCAACCGCGACGGGGCGCAATATTCCGTACTGCGCCACCCGTACGAAGAACCCCATCCAGTCGTGGGGCAAGGCCAGTGAGCAGAAGCCGAATCTTGAGCTGTGCGTCAAGTGCAGCCCCCTTGTTCCGGCCGGGCGCGTTGAGGTGACCGAAACTCAAGTTTCAATTCCCGGTCTGGATCGTACGGTCTCCGTGAAGACCACAGTACCCACCACCGAAGAGAAGGCGGAAAAGAACATGGTTGCAAAGGGAATGGACAAGGCCGCTCAGGAAAAGGCCGCTGTGGAAATCCGAAGCAGTATCGAGCGTCTGCCTTCGCTGATCCTTGAGGGCAAGGAGGAAGCGGCGAAGGAGCTGACGGACACCATCACGAAGGAAACGAACAAGATCACCGGTACCGGCGCGGCTGCCCTCAAGGCCACTCTTCGTGCCGAGAAGGAAGGCACGGTCAAGAACGCTGAGCTGGACAAGGCGAAGGCGGACAAGGCGAAGGCGGGCAAGCCGAAGGGAACGGATGTCGTCACTCGTGAGACCAAAGACCCCATGAAGGTCAAGGGCATCCCGGAACTCATTGTTCAGGGCCGGGAACTGGTCAAGGAAGTTGCCGCCAACGAATTCAATGGCGCGTTGAAGATCGCTGAAACCATCTTCAAGATGCGGACTTCCATTCTTGACGAAATGGAAGACCCGGACCTTGGGGCCCGTCGGCAGGCTTCCCGCGACGCTGCCGCGCTGGTCTGGAACGGCGTACTTGAGGCGCTGCCCCCGGAGGGGGAAGACGAGAACGCGGACGTGATCCGGGCCTCTATCGGTCAGCTCAAGAAGCAGCAGCGCAACGCGATCGTCGATGTCAGCGTTCTGTACGTCCGCTGGCTGGACACCGAAACGCCGAAGGATGACGCGGAAGCCGACTCGCTTACCGTAGAGCGTGCGAAGTACAAGAAGATGTTTGAGGCGTACCCGGATCTCAAGCCTTCGGACGCCATCCACGCGTACTACGACAAGCACGAGAAGCCGTTGCCGAAGAAGACCCGCGCCGAGACGGCCAAGGAAAATCGGGAACGCAAGGCGCTCCAAGCGGCAAGGATCGAAGAGGCGGTCAAGGCTGGCGACCTCTCCGAGGAAGAAGCGGAAGCCACCCTGAACGGCGGGGAAGCGGAGAAGACGCCCAAGGAAATGCGGGCCGCGTACGCCAAGCGCGTGATGACCGGCTTCAAGTCGCAATTGAAGGCAGCGCGCGCCATTGAGGACACGAAGGCGCAGGATGATGCGCTGGCAGACCTTGAAGAACTTCTGTCGGACCTTCGCAAGGAAATGAAGAAGGCACCCAAGAGCAACTGACCGGCAACCAGGGAACCCCCGGACTCTTCACCGCAAGGGCCGGGGGTTCCTGCTCACAGACCAGTGACTCACGTGAGTCACTGCCGAGGAGGAGGGGGTATCCATGGGAATGGCCGACAACGGCGACCAACGGCACATGCGACGCATGACGCTGGACTACTCGTACGAGCAACTGAACGGACTTCTCACGACGCTGCAAATCGAGAAAGAGCGTTGCGAAGAGGGGGCCAGGAAGGCGACTCACTCGAACGACGCGTTGGGTTTCCGCATGATGGCTCAGTGGACTGGTGAGCACATCGACGCCCTACGGACCGCATGGGAAGGCGGCGAACCCCTTGAGGAGCGCGGGGAATCCCGGGGCGTCACGGTGACCGGCATTCAGAGCGCGGGCACCGTGTACGTCTTCGGTGACGATGCGGAAACGTGCGTCCGCTTTGAAGAGCGGAACGAGAACGGAGGGGACCGGTGACCGGCGAGATTATGGCGCTCTTCGCTTGCGCGGACTGCAAGGCGGAATTCACGGAGTGCCCCGACTGTGTATGCACGATTCGGATTGACCCGCTGACCGGACTTCCGCCCGACGTGATCAGGGTGGACGGACGGGCGGTGTACAACCCCGATTTCGATCCGGAAGCGCTGCACCGTTCTGTGAAGTCGCCCGTGTGTGACGCGTGCGTGAAAGTGCGCAACACCCTTATCCGGGAAGGTGTCTCGGAACCCCAGCTTCTCAAGCAGGGGATTTTCACGCTGGCGACCGACCGGCACCAGACAGCCCACCTTTGAGTGTGCTCCGTCAGGACGACTTCCGAAGCCCCTGAGCGACCATCTGAGCGCCTGCCAGCCCCATCCGGCCCCCGTTGGTCGGGTGGGGCTCTCTCGTGCCCGTAGACGGCCGTACAGGGACTTCCGGGCAGGGGGTTCCGTGCAACGGCTCAGCGCGGTACTTTCTCCCCACCGAACAGCACACACCGACCACACGGAGGATCGAATGCCCCCCAGGACGCGCACTCAGGACCCCAGGATTCCGCACGGTGCCACGACCGGACGCTACGCAATGACGCTCCCTCAAGAGCACGTGAACGCCGTTTTCTCGCTGGTGTCCGGGGCTGTGCCCCCGCTCTACCGGGAACACCCCCCGTACGTCACCCGCACGGGCACTCTCGTTCTCAGCGTGTGGTACCACGATGCCGTGTACATCGTGCACGTGGACGAAGAGCAGAAGTCCGCTGAGATCGATGGCTACTGGGGCGGTCGGCAACTTCACGTGGGTGCCCCCGCTTCCCCGGAACAGCTCACGGCACTGGTGAGCCGATGGGGCGACGTGCACGCGAACTTGAAGGCACGCGGCTGGAAGGCCGTGTAAGCGCCTCACAGGCTGCCCCCGGACTCTCAGGGTCCGGGGGCTTTCTCGTGCCCGCAGACGGCCGTACAGGGGCCTTCACGGGGCACGGCAACTCTCACGCTCCCCCGTAGGTGTCAGATCACCTACCCGAAGGGGAGACGCGTGGGACGCGTACGCACAATCCAGCGCGGGGGCACCCGCTTCTATATCCACCCCGAACGCCCTGAGATCAAGGTCCCCGGCGTTACGGCCGTCGTGGGGATGCTGCCCAAGCCTTTTCTGATGTTTTGGGCAGCCAAGATGACGGCTGAACTTGCCGTTGACGCGCTGCCGTTCGTGGCTCAGATGGCGGAGCGCGACCGGCAAGGCGCTATCGACTACCTCAAGGGGGCCGCGCGCCGGTACACGAAGCTCCGTGCCGACGTGGGCAGCAAGGCGCACGACCTGTTTGAGCGCATGATCAGGGGTGAGTACGTCGGCAGTGTCCACCCGGACCTTGAGCCCTACCGCGTGCATTTCGCCGCTTTCCTTGAGGCCGTGAACCCCCGTCTTGAGCGGGCGGAAGATGTGGCATGGTCGGACGCTCACAGCTACGCCGGAAGCTTCGATGCCGTTCTCACGGTATGGCTGGACGGCGAAGGCAAGCCGACTCCCGACCGGTCCGGGGTGCCGCATCTGCTCATGGTCGATTGGAAGACCAGCAAGGCCACATACGCCGATGTGGCGCTACAGATGAGCGCGTATGCCAACGCGGACCGGATCATCTCCCCGGACGGCGAGAGTGAGCCCATGCCGGAATTCGATGGCGCGGCCGTTCTCCACATCACGCCGGACCTGTGGGAGTTCAAGCCGGTGCGCGTGGATGAAGAGGTCTATTCCGTCTTCCTTGCGTTGCGCCGGATTTTCGATTGGGACCGGATCATGTCCAAGACCGTTCTTGGGCGCGCTATCGCCAAGAGCGTAGGCAGTCTGGTGACAGGCACTCAGCGCCGCGCCAAGTAGCGGGGAACCGACCCGCTCTAGGCCACACAGGAGGGGCGGGCCGAAGGTTGACCCCAGTGACTCACGTGAGTCACTGACCCGTGGTCCTTTCCGCTCGCCCCTCAGTCATCCCGTATCGCTGAGGAGTAACCACGCATGTCGCTACTGACCATTTTCGACACCGACCCGAACGCGAAGCCGAAGCCGAAGCCGGATTTCAGCGATGACACCGTGGGCCGGTTCCATTCCGGCCGACAGGTGGACGACGTTCCCGAAGCGCTTTCGGAGTGGCGCATCACCACGGGCGACATGGTTGTTGCTCAGTCCGTCGCTCAGCTCTTCGGGGGTGAGCCGATCGAGAACGAGGGAAGCACATCGGAGAATTTCATCGACGTGTTCACGGAGCGGGAAACCGTGCCGGTCATTCTCGACGGCCCCGAAGCCATTTACGCGGATCTCAAGCTCTGGAATCGCAACAAGCTCGTGCATCACTGTGACGGGACGAAGTTCCTTTCCCCGGATGAGAAGAAGGGGATGGCGTGCCACTGCCCGGAACTGTTCGCGGAGCGCAAGGCAGCCGCGAAGGACTTCATGGGCCCGTCCCCTTCCATCACGGTCACGTTCCGGCTGGCGGATGATCCGGAGCTTGGCGTGTTCAAGTTCCAGTCCGGAAGTTGGGTCATGGCTTCCGTGCTGCACGAGTATGAGAACGCCCTAGGCGCGATCGGCGGCCCCGCGCTGGCCGAACTCACCCTTGAGCTTGTGGAGTTCACCATCAAGAAGGGGAAGAACAAGGGGCTGAACGTCAGCTATTACAAGCCCGTGATCAAGGTGCTCAAGTCCTACGACGAAGCCATTACGGATGAGCGGTAGGGGCTGTGCCCAAGCTTGACGAAGGGGCCCCGCACGACTGGCCGTCAGCGCTGGCCGAAGCGGCTGACGAATCGGTCCGGTCGCCCCTGTGGGGCTTTCCGCCCGAAGCCCGCAAGGCGGTCATCCATGAGAGACGAAAGCGCTTCGGCGTGAACGACGAAGAGGGGTACGACATTGGGTAAGCGGGGAGTCGTTACCGACTACGCCGGGGAAGAGATTTACCCCGGCGACCTGATCAACTACGCGGCCCGGCAGGGGAACCGGGTGCGCGTCAGTGACGCGTACGTGGAAAAGGTGACGGCCGTTCTTGAGGGTGGACGACTTCGCCCCATGCTCAAGGTCCAGCCGACCGGCACGGAGAGTGGTTTCACGAAGCGCCGGACCATGCGAACTGAGTGGATCAGCGCGGAACACGCGCGGCTCATCATGGCCAACCCCGGACACGAAGACTGAGCAAGCCGAAAGGGCCGGACGGTTCCCAACTCTTGGGTGCTGTCCGGCCCTTCGGCGTACCGGCAGTGACTCACGTGAGTCACTGGAAAGGGGAGACATGGAACGTGAGATCAGGGCCGACGCTGCCCCCGCGCTGGGGGATGTGCGGCAGATGGGGGAGGGTGACACGGTGTGGCTCGCATCCAGCGTGAGGCAACGGGCTGACTGGCAGCGCTACTTGAGTGCCTGTTTTGCTGCGGTCAGTCGTGGCGCTGACGTTCGGTGGTGCCGACGTGGCTAACCCGAACAAGGCCAAGGGGACTCAGTGGGAGAGCGACGTACGCGACTACCTCAACGCCGTTCTAGGGCTTGTGGATGAGTACGGCAAGTTCCTTGACCCGTTCGACGCTCACAACGTCCGGCGACCGGCCCAAGAGGGTGCGCGCGATGTGGGTGATGTGCACGCGGTGCCGTTCGTCCTTGAGTGCAAGGACGTGAAGCGTCCAAGCGTCCCAACCTTCGTCCGCCAAGCGGAAGTTGAGGCCCGTCACGCTGGCTTCCCGTACGGGGTTGCCGTCGTCAAGGTGCGTCGGTCGAATGTCCGGAGCGGCAAGGTGCATGTGGGTATCCGAACATGGACGCGCGTGCGACTGGCACTAGGCATGGGCGCGCGGGAGTTTGCGGAACGCTACACCTTCACGGCCTCACTCAGGGGGCGGGACACGGCGCGTTGGTACATGACGACAGAGCTGGATTCCTTTGCCCGGATGCTTGCCGACACGCGGGCACTTTGTCACGCACAGTGAAAAATTGGCCCGGCGCCGGCAACGGATTACCGGGGTAATTCGGACATGACGGGCACCGCGGTAAGTACGCAGTGTGATGACCCGTTCCGGGCAACTCCTTCGCTCAAGGGTGAGTGAACGAAGGAGTGTGCCACGGAATGAAGTTCGCTCAGATACTCGCCCGATTCGCAGATGTGACCGAAGAGACGGACGGTGGTTACCTCGCACTTTGCCCGGCACACAAGGACTCTCGCCCTTCGCTACGCATCTGGCGTGGGGATGACGGCAAGGTCCGCATCACGTGCCGGGCAGGGTGCCAAACGGAATCCGTCATCACCGCCGTTTCGCTGGCGTGGGGTGATCTCTTCAACGCCACTGGCCCCGGTGCCACCGTGCCCCGTGAGCGGCCGTCCATGGTCGGTCCCGGCCCTACTGCCGCGCTTGCCGCCTATGTGGAGCACACCCTTGAGACCCTTCACGGGAACTCCGGCGTTGGGGCGGACGCCATGGCCTATGCGGCTCAGCGATTCGGCATCGACGTTGACACGGCCGAAGAACTCAGGCTTGGCGCTGACGATGGGGCAGCCACCCCCAACTTCCCCTACCGCTCAAGGGCGTTCACCCGGTACCCCCGGTTGACCGTTCCCCTTCTCGACTTCAACGGCGTGGCCCGTGGCTTGCAGGGGCGAGACCTTAGCGGGAAGTGTCCCGGTCGGTGGGTCTCTCTGCGCAACCCTCAAGGGTCACGGTGGGCCCCGTACGGCGTTCTGAGGGGGCAGGGTGGCTACGGGGTCACCATCGTTTCTGAGGGGCCCGGAGACGGCCTTACAGCCGTTGCCGTGGGGTACGACGTGGTACTCATCCGGGGGGCCGCTCTAGCCGGAAGTCCTGAGTTGCTGGCGGAGCTTGCCGAAGGGCTCAGGGGCACTCAGGTAATCGCGGCAGGGGACAACGACGAAGCCGGGCGACGCTTTAACCGGGCGCTTGCCGAAGGTCTCAAACCCCATGGTGTTGAGGTCTACGGGCTTCCCATTCCTCACGCTGGCGATGACCTCACGGAATGGCGGGGTAGGGACGCTCACGGCTTCCCTTTCGCTCTTCACTACGCGGTCAAGGCTGCCCGCCCGGTCCTGAGTGAGCAGGAAGACGAAGCGCAAGCCGTGTCGGCCGAACTCACCACCCGTACCGGAACGGACGTGGTGACCCGAGACGAAGGCACGGAAGCGGCGCGCATCCTCGCTGGTCTCATCAATCGGTACGGCGAGAGTGACGCGATGAATTCCCATGCGCTTGTTGCATGGGCGGACGGCTGCATTCGATACGCGCCCGGGTTGGGTTTCTACGTGTGGACCGGCCAGACGTGGCAGCGCTCCGAAGTCCGCGTACGGCAAGAGATTCACCGTATGGGGGCCGCGCTCGTTCTCGCTGGCGAGACTCAGAAGGCGCGGGGGTTCACGATGACCACTCGCATTGATGCCTTGCTGACGGAGCTTCGCAGTGTGCCAACCGTCCACGTGGATGCGTCCGAATTCGACAACCGGCCGAACCTGCTGAGTTTCAAGAACGGGACGGTTGACCTTCGGACCGGCGAACTCCGACCGCACGACAAGCGCGACATGCTCACGTACCAACTCGATCTGAACTACAACCCCGAAGCCGGGTGCCCGCGCTGGGAACAGTTCGTTGCCGAAATCTTCCCCGGTTCCCCGGAGTTGCCCGCGTACTTTCAGCGGCTCGTTGGCTACGGAATCACCGGCAGTAGCGCGGAGCAATGTTTCTGTGTCGCATGGGGGAAGGGGGCCAACGGCAAGAGCGTGGCGACGGACACCCTTACAGCGGTCTTTCGGAGCATCACGCGAACCACGCCCTTTGCCACCTTCGAAGAGAAGCCGTCCGGCGGCATCCCCAACGACCTTGCCGCACTCAGGGGTTCACGGCTGGTCATGGCCAGCGAAGGCGAGTCGGGCAAGCCTATGTCGGAAAGCGTGCTCAAGCGCGTGACCGGCAAGGACGAGATAGCCGCCCGCTTCCTGCGACAGGAATTCTTTACCTTCAAGCCGACATTCCTTCTGATTCTCGCCACGAATCACAAGCCGAAATTCCGGGGTCAGGATGAGGGCTTGTGGCGAAGAGTCAAGCTCTTGCCCTTCACTCGCTGGTTTGCTCCGCATGAGCGGGACTACGGCCTTGACGCGAAGCTCATGAAGGAATCCGAAGGCATCGCCGCATGGGCCGTACGGGGCTCTATCGAGTGGCACAGGGCCGGACTCCAAGACCCCGACGTGATCACGAAGGCCAGTAGCGAATACCGGCGCACAAGTGACGCGCTTGCGGGATTCATGCCCGGCGTTCTTGAGGCGTGCGAAGACTCCCACGTCATGAACGGAAACGACGTTTTCAATCACTACTTGGATTGGTGCGAAGCGGAAAATCTTCCTCAGCGCGAACGGTGGACGCGTCGCACCTTCTATGGCGCGCTTGAGGAACGGGGCGTCACTCGCGTCATGAAGCGCACGGGTGTGGCTCTCGCTGGCATCCGGCTGGCCGACTCGGTTCCGGACGGTCCCGGCATCTTCGCCAAGTAGCTACCCCGTACAGACCAGTGACTCACGTGAGTCACTGGTCTGTTTGCGTTCAAGGAGAGATCGCGTGCTGACCTACCGGCACAACGTTGCCAATGACGTAGTGACCATCCACGTACCGGCCACCCCTGAAGAGCTGGGCTTGTTCCTTGAGTGGGCGCGTCTCGCCAGTAAGCGGGGACCGGTCGCGCTGGACACAGAGACCAGCGGGCTTGAGGTCTATTCGACCGGCTACCGCCTGAGGACCGTTCAGTTCGGAGATGCGCACGACGCATGGGTAATCCACTGGGAGAAGGGGGGCCACTTCCGGCGCGCTGCTGTTGAGGCACTGACGAAGGTCCGCCGTTTCCTGATCCACAACGCGGCCTTCGATTGGGCGGTGCTGGACCGGCATGCAGGAATTCCGCTCGAAGACCTAGCGCCCCGGACGCGAGACACGCGCGTAATGGCCGCGCTGGTGGACCCGCGCCAAACTCACGAAGGGGGCATTGGGACGGCCCTCAAGCCCCTTTCGGCGTACTACGTGGACCGGGCGGCCCCGGACACCCAGGGGGACCTTACGGCCGTCTTTCGGTCGCTGGGGTTCACGAAGGCCAACGGCTTTGCCCGCATCCCGCTGGGGCACCCGACCTACAACCTGTACGCCGGACTAGACGTAATCCTCACGGCCCGGCTGGCACCGATCCTTGCCGCTGAGCTTGAGCGGCTGGACGTGCGCGAACGGCTCGTTGACTACGAACACGAGATATCCCGAATATGCGCGCACATGCAGCGCAAGGGAATGGTCCTTGACCGCGAATTCACCGTTGAGCTTGATTCGGCCCTTACGGAGGATGCGCGCGAGAACGCCGAAAGGGCAGCGCGGTACGGCGTCGAATCCGTCAACTCAAACCGGCAGATCGCGGAAGCCCTTGCCGGTATGGGGGAGTCGCTGACGGAGCGGACGGCAGGCGGGGCCGTCAAGGTGGACAAAGCCGTTCTCTTGGCATTGGCCGACATGGACTTGCAATGGGAACGCCTAGGCGTCCGGTCACCCAACCCGTTGGCCGAAGCGGTCTTGCGGAGCAGGCGCGCGGGCAAGTGGCGCAAGGCGTATGTAGGCACGTTCCTGGAGACTGCCGACGAACAGGGGCGCGTTCACCCGCAGATATCCCCCATGGCCGCGCGCACGGGGCGTATGTCGATCAGCCGTCCGGCACTCCAGACGCTCCCAAGCACTGACCACATGATCCGGCGTTGCCTTCTTGCCGACGAAGGCCACGTCATGGTGAGCACCGACTTTCAGGCCGTAGAAATGCGAGTGCTTGCCGCGCTGGCGAATGTGCGACGCATGAAAGAAGGATTCCAATCCGATAGCGCCGATTTCGACATTCACATGTTCACGGCTCGGCTCATCAAGGGTCTCGAAGCAACAGCGGGGGACCGGAAGCTCTTCAAATCCGCTGGACTGGGAAAGGTGTACGGGGGCGGGGTTGTGACGCTGGCCCGACAGACCGGGGCATCCGAAGAAGAGATCCGCCGAGCGGTAACGGAGTATGACCGCATCTTTCCTGAGATCCGGCGCGCGTCGGTCCGCTGGCAGCGTGAGGCGCGGGCAACCGGAATGGTCACCGTGTCGGCCACTGGCAGGCGTATGCCGCTCGACAGGGACCGCACCTATGCCGTCGTGAATTATCAGTGCCAGTCAGCCGCGCGGGACCTTTTGGGGCAGGCGCTCTTGAATGCCGAAAGCGCCGGTCTTCTCGACGCTATGCGCTTGCCGATCCATGACGAAATTCTCGCGTCGGTGCCCGCTGGCGAAGCCGAGGAATACGCGCGGGCATTTGAGAAAGCAATGACCGTCGACCTGTTCGGGGTCCCCATCGTCAGCGCGGCGGACGTGGGCGGCCGGTCATGGGGTTCGCTCTACGGGGCCGACGTCTAGGCAGTGACTCACGTGAGTCACTGCCCCGTTATCCGGTCGTGACCTTGTCGCCCCTAGGGATGAGAAGAAATTCGGGCGGTACTGCGCTGGGGGTAGTCGCATTGCGCCTTCGGCACGACCTGCAACCATCCAAAAGACCAACGGTCTAACCCCTCAGAAACACCGTTGTAGCTGACACCGATACGCCGTTGTCTGTGGTGCACGCCACGACGAAGGCAATGCGCAAGCCCCGTCCGAAGCGTCCCGGACGGGGCTTAGTCATACCCCCGCATGTCCAGACGCACGGCCCCTTCCCGGGGTCATCGGTCTTGCGCTTGCTTCGCCCCGTTCCGGGCAACCCTTGCGCTCCCCAGCGGAGTGCAAACACGCCACGGAACACGCGGAGCACTCCACATGATCGACCTTTCCGAAGCTCAGATTGCCGCTGCCAAGGACAACGACCTTGGAGCCGTCACGGCAGTCGTCAAGGCCACCGAAGAGCGCGTCAATCAACTTGCATGGAAGTACGCCACGGGTGGCGGGCGCACGGATCACACCCTTGCCGAAGACCTTGCCCAAGTCGGCCGGATAGCCATATGGGATGGCCTCAAGCGGTTCAACGGCACGACCGTGGCGGAGTTCTTCACCTTCATTGACCGCACCCTCAAAGGGGCCATGAGCGACAGTCGCAAGGAAGAGACCCGGCAAGGTGTTTCCCGCTCCGTTGCTGCCGCCTTCGAGCGGGCATTGTCCATAGCCGGTGGCGACCCGTACGAAGCCGAATGGATGGCGACCACGCCGGAAGCCATGGGGGACCGGCGACTCAGTGCGGAAATGGCGTACGCGGCCCGATTGAGCTACCAGGGTCTTGAGTACCTTGACGCCCCGCTTGGCGAGACGGATATGGGGGAAAGCGTCACGCTCGCTGACCGGCTGGCCGTTGAAGCCGAAGTTCCCGCCGATCTTCTCGAACCCAACGACTATGCCAAAGAGCGCAGCAAGCGCACCGGCGTCAAGGTCCGCAAGACCCTGAGCCGGATGGGCAAACAGCACAGGGTTGTTCTCATGGCCCTAACCGGCATCGTCCCCGTGGACTACTACGGCACGGAGCGGGACGAAGAACTCTCGCGCGATTACGGGATACCGCTCCGGCAAGTGCGCATCGTCCGCAGTAAGGCCAAGGACCGGTTCGCGGAACTCTGGACGGCAGCCGCGTGACGTACACAACCGCAGACGGCGGAACCGTCGAAGTCCGGCGTGTCGGAATGGCCGTGGACATGCACGTACGCGACCCTGCCGGGCGCACCGTGGCCACCGTGAACATGAGCGCCGATGACGCATACGCGCTCTTGCTTGACCTTGAAGAACTTGAACCCTGAGCGAAGGAGAAGCCGAATGCTGAACGTCACGCGTGAGACGAAGGGCACCCTTACCGTCAAGGGTGGGGGGCGGGTGCTGGCATGGCACAACGACAAGGAACGCGGGGTTCTCAGCGTCGCCATACCGGGGGACCGGGTGAAGCTGACGCCGGACGAAGCGCGGGTGCTTGCCGCGTGGCTCATCGATGCGGCGAAGGCCGTTGAGGTACCGGACCGTTCGCCGCTCCGCGCGGCACGGCTGGCCGAAGGTGTATCCCGCTGGTAGGCAGTGACTCATGTGAGTCACTGATCCGCACCGAAACCCGGAGGGGTAGTAGTGAGCAAGTCGGCAGAACATCACTCCTCATGTCACTGGCATGAAGGCTTCTCATGTACGTGCGGCGGCAAGCGGCATGTTCCCGTGTCGCTGGTTGACCGGGTGGTGATGGTGCTATTGATCGCCATTTCCCTGTACGTGCTACTCGACTGACGGGGGCCATGATGACCGACGAAACCCGTGCGGCATTCCTCGCTCAAGTATTCGGCGCTGCCGAAGACCTGAGTACGGATGCTCAGGCTTCGGCCGTTTTCGAAATCGTGAAGCGTGACGGCCGGACTCTCGCCGATTCCGCCACGTGGCAAGCCGCGTGCGACTGGCTTACCGCGAACTACGTGCAAGCCGAAGGGAACAGCGACCGTATCCGCCGTGTGGTGCATGAGGGAATTCGCCTCATGGTCGAAGCGGATTCGTATCTGTAGTGCTCAGCCCCCGCCAATTGGCGGGGGCTTTTCTATTTGGCTTGAATTCATCACGGCGTAAATTGGTTGTGACATACGTCACAATGAACTAGGGTGATCAAGGAACGGTAAAAACCGCAGGTCAGAGGCTACAACCATCTGTACGGTTAACGGGTCCTAACGTGCGCGGGGCGGGGGATTGCATCGTTCCGGATGTGCACTTCCGGAAATCGAACCCGTGTCCTATTGTGAAGTGATGGTTACACAGAGTGCGGGGGGAATCGTGGTGAATGTGAGCGTGCCGAAGCTGGAAGACAACAGACTGACGTGGTTCGAGTGCCCCCACCTGCCAAGAGAACTTGCCACCGAAGCAGTCACGGACTGTGAGGGAGTCGGGGCGGTGCTGCGGGCGCAAGGGGTGCTTGTCAGCCGTCTTCTGCCAGCGAGGTACGACGGGTTCCGCGTCATGGTGCGTGACGCTCAGACCGGGGCCATGGTGGGCGCGTCTGAGTGGTACCTGAACCCGGCGTCAGGCACCTACCACATGCACCCCGGAACCCTTTGGTCAGCGTGTGACTACGGGTGTCACGGGCACCACCAAGGCGACGTAGACGGCACGGCAATGGCCGCGTAGCACGACTGAGCCCCGTTCCCCAGCACAGGCGGGAACGGGGCTCACTGCGCCGTACAGGCGGGCATGGGGCTAGAGCTGGGCGCGCTTGGCCATCGTCACCAATCCGGCGAACGCGGTAGCAGACACCATGAGAACCGGGCCGTCAGGGGCCTTGCTGTCCCGTATGGGAACAGCACCGGTAGCGGACGCGTGCGCGGGTGCCCACTCGACGCATGTTCCGCCATCGGGGCCGCTATGGGTGCTCTTGCTCCAAGCGGCGCTTGTGGCGTCGAAATCGGAAATCATCGTGCGTACTCCTTGTGGATCTCTTGGATGTGGGCCACAGACGCATCATGCCCCAGCGCCTCAGCCCGTAGGCGATCAAAGATAGCCACGCCGGTCTTCACCGCCTTCGGTGTGTCCAGCGGGCGGCCCCCTTGAGGGCCTTCGACGTGAAGCACGGTCGAACCTCGTTCGAAGGTCAGAAGGGTGAACGCCGTGCCGATGGCTGGTACCACGTCGAACGGGATGAACTGAATGGTGACGTTCGGCGCGTCCGCCTCAGCCACTAGCCGCTCAAGCTGTTGAGCCATCACCCGGCGTGACCCAACTAGTGTGCGCACGGCCGCTTCGTAGAGAATTGCCCAGACTTCAGCGGGGTTGTCACGTTCGAGCACTTCATGTCGGCGCATACGGGCTTCTAGCCGAGACTCGATTGCCGCCCCTGACAGTCGGGGGGCACCCGCGCGGTAGAGGGCACGGGCGTAGTCGGGAGTCTGAAACAGCCCCGGCACGAACATGGTGCTGTAGTCGAAAATCTGAGCGGCCTTGCGCTCGCGCTGGGTGTACGGCTCGAACCAATCGGGGTGGTCTCCCTCAAGGGCACGCCTGAGTTGGTGCGCCAGTAGCGTTCCGGTGCCAAAGACTCTGTCGCACCCTTCCGCGAACCGCATGTTCGGCACAAGCTTCGCGGTCTCCACCTTGGAGACGTAGGCACCGGAACAACCGATCGCCTTGCCTAGCCCGCGCACGCCCATTTTGCGTGCTGTCCGCATCTCTCGAACGTGTACGCCGAATTGTTCAACGGGAGTTAACGGTGTCTGAGGGGTGTCATCATCCATAGCTCTGACCTCTTGCTTTCGCTCTCTCGAAGGCGTCGAACAACGTTCGATGTGTTAACGCTTCGCCGTTAACGGGGCTTCGCCTAGCTCTAGTTGTGCTCATCTGGTCACCCGCTGAAACCGGGGGGAGCAAGGAGGCAGCCATGACCAGTGGTTCCCGCGCCAGCGACTTGAAGCGCCGCGCCTTACTGCCCAGCACCGAACCGTTGCCGACACGAAGCCCCGCGCTGACGCCAGTTGAGCGACGCGCACGGGTAGCCGCACGCCTTGACAGCCACCGACCGGCGCTCAAGCGCCTTGCGGAGCACCGTGGCCCCCTGGTGGCGCTCACGACCGGCAGGAGGGGCGACCGGTGACGGGCGGGGGCAGCGTCGAACGGCCGTCAGCGCCCGGACTTGAGCCCGTACCCGTCCCTGAGTGCCGCATCTGCTTCGCGGCAGACCGGGGCCGGAAGAACACCACCCACGGCACCCGTGCGGGCTTCAACCGGATCATCACCCAACACCCCCACCGACGTTCCACGGACACCCGGGCGGGGCTGTGATGTCCGGCCAGTGGTGCACCCCCGAACAGCCGTCGTCCACGTCGGTCTTCGCGTGGCCCCCCTGCCGGTGCGGCAAGGCCCCGTGCCCCGACCGGTCAACGTGCTCCCCGGACGAAGACACGGACGACTCGCCCCCGGCCGACGACCGGTCGCACAGTCCCGTCATGGAGCGAATTCGATCCGAAGTGCAGACGGCAAACCGGCGCTCGGGAGGGTGGTTGTGAATACCTGCGAAGAATGTGACCGGCTGACCGGCGAATTGCAGACGGCTGAAGAAAGCGGAGACATGGCCAAAGCGATTGACTGCCGCGTTCTTCTCCGTCGCCACCCCCAGCATGACGGCCAGTCTGTGAAGAGCGAAGAGGTAACGCCATGAGCAAACGTGAGCAGTACAAGGACTGGAATCCGGAAGTGGTCGCATCCGAAGGCTACGAAGTAGCCGTTGTGTGCATCACTGATGACTGCAATGAGGCGTTGCCCGAACGGGAAAGGGAGAAGGAGCCCGATCACGAATACGCGGAAGCGTGGATGTCGTTTCACCTCATGACCACGGGCCACACGTTCTATTCGCGGACTGTCCATGACGCTCTTCGATGGCACCCGCCTACCGGCGTGGACCCCGAAACCGTCGCAGACGGAACGACGTGAAACGGCGCACCCGCTTCAGCTTATGGTTACGCGCCCGTGCCGTAGCCGCGTTCTTCTTCTTCTCGTACGTCGGCATTGGCTTCCTGCTCGTGTTGCTGGCCCGTACGGGCTGAAAGTGTCCGCCCCCTGAATACCCGGCCACTCAGAGATAGCGGGTTCATCATGTGGGGCGGCAAACCGGTCCGTCCGGCTGGTTCATGGACAGCGTCAGTCGGACGGACCACCCACACCCCTCCCGGTCAGATACCGGGAGGTGAGGGGGTGCCGCGCTCTGCACCCCCGGCCCCGATCACCGTCCGCCCCCGTGCTGGTGGTCGGGGCCACCACCCACGACGAAAGAGGGAGACATGGCGAGGACGACATTCCGAGTGCTCGGAATCGTGACCAGTCTCAACCAGCCGGACAAGGGAGTTTATGAAATGGTCACCGCAGAAACTCCCGAAGAGGCCAAGGAGATAGCGAAGCGGCGCGTGGAAAAGAAGTACCCGGACGGCAAGACGCTCATGCGGAACGCTGAACTGTCAGAGATCTGAGGAGGTAGCACGGTGATTCTGGTAGGGGCCCCCGGGGAACCGGGAGACGACGGAGCGCGCACGGTCGAACTCTGGAACGCGAACAATCCCGAAGTGCGTGTGACCGTGACCCGCGCGCAGGTGCGTTACTTCGTGGAGTCCTACGCCATGGGCGGTTATCCGGGCCTGGTAGCCACTGACGCAGAAATGGACGCCATGGCGGAAAGCTGGGACGCAATAGCCCGCGACGCTGGGGCGTAGCCCAAAGACCGGAGCCGGAATTCACCGGCTCAGGGCCATCGGAAATTCGGGGATTTCCGATGGTGTACGGCCCCCTTCTCTGACGCTGGGCGATCAGTGAAGGGGATGAGACGTGGCCACGTCGAAGCGCTCCGTCCGTGCGGTTGTCGATGCTTCGCGGACGGAGCATTCACACACCAACCGGCCCCGTGCTAGGTTCCGTTACACAACAAAACAAGGTGCCCCGGCGAGTGCTGGTAACACTCCCGGGGCGTGGCCAACAGATTGGACCTGTTGACGTGCGCAACCTTATCGTGCGCGCCTTCGTGGCGTGCCTTCGCATCCTGCTTCCCCTGTGCCTGCCCGCGAAGGGCCGACACCGGACCATCGCGGAACCCCTGAGCGCCCCTGTGAGCCGCATTCAGGTCCCGATCGGCCCCCCGGCCCTCAAGACTCCCCAAAGCCCGTACAGCGCCCCTGAGCCCCTTCGGGGGGAGGATGTACGGCTCATCCGGCCGTACGTGACCGCTCACGTACAGCGCCAAGAGCGATTGAGCCAGGAACGCGCACAGCTCACCCGTGAACGCCGTACGGCCCTGTTGCTGGCCACACACGGGCTGGACATCGGCCCCCACGTGATCCACGGCAAGCGCCTGCCTGCCTGATCCACAGACACGCAAAGCCCCGTTCGGCTACCAACCGGGCGGGGCGTTCCTGTGCCCGCAGACAGCCGTACAGGGCCTTCGCGGGCCCGTACTCTGACGGCATGGCGGAAGAAAACCGGCTAGCACGTGTCCGGCGAGCAAGGCGTATCAACCGTGCGCTTGCCGAGACCTACCCGTATGCGCATTGCGAACTTGACCACGTGAACGCGTGGCAACTGTTGCTCGCCACGGTGCTCAGCGCACAGACGACTGACCTACGCGTGAACCGGGTGACCCCGGCCCTGTTCGCCAAGTACCCGCGCCCGGCCGATTTGGCAGGGGCCGACCCGGCAGACGTTGAGAACCTGATCAGGTCCACAGGGTTCTTCCGTGCCAAGGCTCGAAGCGTCACCCGGCTTGCTGCTGCCGTGGTGGGAGACCATGACGGCATGGTCCCTGAAACCCTTGCTGAGCTGGTGAAACTCCCTGGTGTGGGCCGGAAAACCGCCTTCGTGGTCACGGGGAACGCGTGCGCCTGTGAGGCAAGCCGGGCGGGTGATCCGAACCATGGTGCTAATGTGTCGACCCCCTTCGGGCGGCCTGGCATCACCGTCGACACGCACTTCGGGCGGCTGGTGCGGCGCTGGAAGTGGACCGCGGAGACCGACCCGGACAAGGTCGAGACGGCGGTCGGCGAGCTCTTCCCGCAGAGCGACTGGACGATGCTGTCGCACCGGGTGATCTTCCACGGCCGCCGGATCTGCCACGCCCGCAAACCCGCCTGCGGCGCCTGCCCGATCGCCCCGCTGTGCCCTGCGTACGGGGAGGGCGAGACCGACCCGGACAAGGCCCGCAAGCTGCTGAAGTACGAGAAGGGCGGCTACCCGGGCCAGCGGCTGAACCCGCCGAAGGAGTATCTGGAGGCGGGCGGTCTGCCCGCGCCCCCGCTCGGTGCGGCCACCGCCTCCGGGACGGCCGGATGACGGCACCGGCACCCGTGCGCCGGGCGGTGCGTACGGGTCCGGTGAGGGCGGAACCATCCGCGGGGGCGTGGGCGTTGAGGTCGTATGGACGGGGGTGCCCATGACGCACACAGGCAACGGCGACTTCGGCGGCGAGCGGGATCTCGCGCGCGGCGGCGCCGACCGTGACACGTCCCGGAACGGCCGTGCGGGCCCGGGCCCGGGGCAAGGGCCGGGGCCAGGTCGTCCGGGGCCGGGTCACAGGGCGCGCCCGGTGGGCCGTTCCGCGCCCGCCCCGGGAGCCGTGGAGATGGCCTACGGGCCCTTCCAGGGCGCTGTGGAGGTCCACAGCGGCGGTCTCCCGCCCTGGCTCGCCCCCGTCGCCCGGGCTGCCGAGACCGTCGAGCCCACCCAGCTCAGCAGATTCCTGCCGCCAGAGGACGGCGCGGGCCGTCAGTCCGCGGTGCTGGTCCTGTTCGGTGAGGGGCGCCGGGGCCCCGAGCTGCTGCTGATGGAGCGCGCGGGCTCCCTGCGGTCGCACGCGGGCCAGCCCTCGTTCCCCGGCGGCGCCCTCGACCCCGCCGACGGCGATCCGCACGGCGAGGGCCCGGTGCGGGCCGCGCTGCGCGAGGCATGGGAGGAGACCGGTCTCGATCCGCACGGGGTACAGATCTTCGGCGTGCTCCCCAAGCTGTACATCCCCGTGAGCGGCTTCGTCGTCGCCCCTGTCCTCGGCTGGTGGCGAGAGCCCAGCCCCGTCGGGGTCATGGACCCCGCCGAGACGGCCCGGGTGTTCACCGTCCCCGTGGCCGACCTCACGGACCCCGAGAAGCGGGCCACCGCCGTCCACCCCGCGGGTCACAGCGGTCCGGCCTTCCTCGTGGAGTCCGCTCTCGTCTGGGGCTTCACCGCCGGTGTCATCGACCGGCTGCTCCACTACGCGGGCTGGGAGCGCCCGTGGGACCGCTCCAGACAGGTCCCGCTCGACTGGCGCGCGTGATCCTGGGTGCGCCCGCGCGGACCCGGGGCGCCCGCGCGCGGACCCGTGCGTGACAAGGTGGGCGACCGTGCGGTGCGCGACAGGGGCCCCGGCGGGCCCGGCCACGGCACGGAAATGGCGGACGGCGAGGCAATGCGAGGCGTGAAACGGTGAATGTGCTGGACATCCTGCTGCTGGTGGCCGCCGTGTGGTTCGCGATCGTCGGCTACCGCCAGGGATTCGTCGTCGGCATCCTGTCGGTCATCGGTTTCCTCGGGGGCGGGCTCGTCGCCGTCTATCTGCTGCCGGTGGTCTGGGACGCGTTCACGGACGACGCGGAGGTCGGGACCACCGCGTCCATCGTCGCCGTCGTCATCGTCATCGTCTGCGCGTCGGTCGGCCAGGCGTTCACCACCCACCTGGGCAACCGGCTGCGCCGCCACATCACCTGGTCGCCCGCGCGCGTCCTGGACGCCACCGGGGGCGCCCTGGTCAACGTCCTGGCGATGCTGCTGGTCGCCTGGCTGATCGGCTCGGCCCTCGCCGGTACGACGCTGCCCACGGTCGGCAAGGAGGTCCGCGGCTCCCGGGTGCTGCTCGGGATCTCCGAGACGCTGCCCGACCAGGCCGACACCTGGTTCGACGACTTCTCCTCGATCCTCGCGCAGAACGGTTTCCCGCAGGTCTTCAACCGTTTCTCCAACGAGCCCATCACCGAGGTCAGCCCGCCCGACGAGGCCCTCGCCAGCAGCGCCGTCGCCACCAACGCCAAGCGCTCCATCGTCAAGGTCCTCGGCACGGCGAGCAGTTGCGACAAGATCCTCGAAGGCACGGGCTTCGTGTTCGCCGACCGCCGGGTGATGACCAACGCGCATGTCGTCGGAGGGGTCGACGAGCCCACGGTGCAGATAGGGGGTCTGGGCAGGCTCTACGACGCGAAGGTCGTGCTCTACGACTGGCGGCGGGACATCGCGGTGCTGGACGTGCCCGACCTCAAGGCGCCCCCGCTCCAGTTCGTCACCGACAAGGACGCGGTCAGCGGGGACGGCGCGATCGTCGCCGGGTTCCCCGAGAACGGCCGGTACGACGTGCGCCCCGCGCGCGTACGGGGGCGCATCACCGCGAACGGCCCCGACATCTACCACCGGGGCACCGTCCGCCGCGACGTCTACTCGCTGTACGCGACCGTCCGTCAGGGCAACTCGGGCGGACCCCTGCTGACGCCCGACGGGCGGGTGTACGGGGTGATCTTCGCGAAGTCGCTGGACGATCCCGATACGGGGTACGCGTTGACGGCGGACGAGGTGCGGGAGGACATCCGGCTCGGCCGGATGTCCCAGCAGGAGGTCGACAGCGACAGCTGCGCGTTGTAGCTTCCAGCTCGGTTTCGGGGTTCCCCGCGCTGGGCGTACTTGTCCCGGTGCGGGTCGCCCGTGGGGTGCGCAGTTCCCCGCGCCCCTGGACGCTGCCCCATCACGGTCGCTCTTCGGGTGCGGGTCCGCCCTCGTCTTTCGCGCAGTTCCCCGCGCCCCTTCGGGGGCGCCTCAGCCTCGGAGGCTCGTCAGTCGTCTGCGGACCCCACCCCGAAGAACCGACAGGGGCGCCCCAAAGGGGCGCGAGGAACTGCGCACCCCCGTCGGACCCGCACGGGAAGAATCACGCCCACAGGTGGGACCTCAGGGGCGCGGGGAACTGCGCAAACCCACGAGCGACCGCACAGGAACAAGTACGCCCAGCCGGGCGAACCCAGGGGCGCGAGGAACTGCGCACCCACGAACGACCCGCGCAGGGAACAGGTGCGCCCAGCCGGACAGACCTCGGGAGCGCAAGCGAAGGCGACCTGCGGGGAACTGCGCACCCCCGTCGGACCCGCGCAGGGACAACCGCGCTCAGCCGGGAAGACCCACGGGCGCGGGCAACCACGGGGGAACCGTCGAGCCGCCCGCACGGGAACCGCGCTAGAACCGTCGGGCTCCCCGCACGGGGCTCAGCTTCTGGTGTGGCGCAAGCGGGCCGAGACCCACCGCGCACGGCGCCGCAGAATGCGGGGGATACCGATCGCCTCCGCGGTGGCGCCACCCCCGCTCACGTCCTGTGCCCCGCTCCGCCGCATCGCACCCCGCCCGGGGGCCGAGCGGCGGTCGCGTGCAGTGTCACTGTGGTCGTGCGTCCAGCCCATACCCCGACGTGTGCCCGGGGTCCAAGGTCGGTAATCGTGCCGAGCGCCCCCAATCGGCCTATGCGGGAGGCAATTGGCCAGACGTCACACGGCTGCTCCCGGAGGCGGGGTCAGCGGTCCGGCTCGGGGTCCTTCAGCCAGTTCACCAGCTCGGTGGAGAACGCCACGGGGTCCTCCTCATGGGGGAAGTGCCCGAGCCCGTCGAACAGCCGCCACCGGTAGGGCGCTTCGACGTACTCGCCGGAGCCCGCGGCGCTCCGCGTCCGCATCACCGGATCGAGGGAGCCGTGCAGATGCAGGGTGGGCACCCGCACCGGCCGCTTCATCCGCCGGTTGAACTGGATACCGTCGGGCCGCGCCAGCGACCGCACCATCCACCGGTACGGCTCGACCGCGCAGTGCGCCGTCGACGGGATGCACATGGCCCGCTGATACGTTTCCACCACCGGGTCGGAGGGGAACTCGCCGATCCCGGGCCCCGCCCAGTCCCGGATCAGACGCCCCACCAGGGCGCCCTCGTCCGCGACGAGCTGACGTTCCGGCAGCCAGGGCCGCTGGAATCCCCAGATATGGCCCCCGGCCGCGGTCTGCCGCGGGTCCGACAGCATCGCGGAGCGCCAGCGGCGCGGATGCGGCATCGAGGACACGGCGAGCCGCCGCACCAGCTTGGGCCGCATCACCGCCGCCGTCCACGCCAGATAGCCGCCGAGGTCGTGGCCCACCAGGGCCGCGTCCGGCTCGCCCAGCGACCGCACGACCCCGGTGATGTCGAGCGCGAGGTTCGCGGGGTCGTAGCCGCGTGGGGTGCGGTCGCTGCCGCCCACCCCGCGCAGATCCATCGCGACGGCCCGGAACCCGGCGTCGGCGAGCGCCACCAGCTGATGGCGCCAGGTCCACCAGAACTCGGGGAAGCCGTGCAGCAGCAGGACGAGCGGCCCGTCACCCAGCTCCGCGATATGGAAACGCGCGCCGTTGGCGGCGACGTCGCGGTGGGTCCATGGGCCCTCGATCCGTACGACCGAGGGAGGCTGCGCCGGAGGTGTGGCGGGGTCCGTCATGAGGTCGAGCGTGCCACAAGCTCGGGTGTTTCCAGGAACTCGTCGTCCTTGGGTGCCGGGCGCGGGTGAGGCTTGGCGTGCTGGAGCACGGCGGCCGTCTGCTTGGCCGACGCGGCGACCTTCTGCGGGCCCTTGCCCTTCTTGGCCTTCTTCGCGAAGGACACACCGATGAGCCCGAGCACGGCGGCGACGATGATGTTCGCGGCGAACGACAGCAGGAAGCACACGGAGATGTGCCAGCCGCTCCACGCCTGGATGCCGTACGCCAGGGCGAAACTGAGCATCGGCAGGGAGAAGAGCAGTACGGTCCCGGCGGCGATGAACGCGCCGCCGCTGAAGGCGCCGCGCTTGACGTCCTGCCGGAGCTGGGCCTTGGCCAGGGCGATCTCGTCGTGCACCAGTGCCGACATCTCGCTGGTGGCGCCGGCCACCAGGGTGCCGAGGCTGCGTTCGGCGCCGACGGGGGCGTCGGGTGCGCTCATCGCGTTCTTCCTCTCCTTGAGCTGCTCGGAGCCTCAGGGCTGCGAGCGCTGCTGCGGCTGATCCTCACATCCGCGGCGTCCGGGGAGCCGGACACCACGCGCGTCATCGCCGCCGCGAATCCGGTGCCCCGGCGGTGGGGCCGTCCGGGGCCACGGACCGGGCGGTGCGGTCCCGGCCCGGGGGCCGGGACCCCGGGGCGGCCGGGGTTCCGCGGTGATGACGCTTTGATGTCAGATCATGCCGGACTGTCGCTCCCGTCGCCTGCCCCGGCCGTCACTTTCGCAAGCCTCCGGTGTTCCTCGGCCTTGCGGTCGTGGATCGCGGCCATCCGGAGGTGGTACTCCGGGTTGTCCTGCTCGTAGACGTCGGGGATGCCGTCCAGGTCGTCGTCGCGGTTCTCGTCGTCCCAGAGGGTGCGGTACCGGTTGTTGCGGACCTTCAGCAGGATGCCCGCGAGGACGGCCGCGATGAGGGAGCCCACCAGTACGGATGCCTTGACCTCGGCGGTCAGCGCGGGGTCGTCGGCGAAGGCGAGTTCCCCGATCAGCAGGGAGACGGTGAAGCCGATGCCGGCGAGGGTCGCCACCGCGAACACGTCCGGCCAGGCCAGATCGTCGCTGAGCGAGGCGCGGGTGAACCGGGCGGTCAGCCAGGTGCCGCCGAAGATGCCGACCGCCTTGCCGAGCACCAGCCCGAGGACGACACCCAGCGTCTCGGGCCGGGTGAACACCTCGGCGAGCGCCCCGCCGGACACCGGCACCCCCGCGCTGAACAGCGCGAACAGCGGTACGGCGAGTCCCGCTGAGATGGGCCGTACGAGGTGCTCGATGTGCTCACCGGGGGAGTGCTTCTCGTCCTCGCGCCGGGAGCAGCGCAGCATCAGGCCCATGGCGACACCGGCGATCGTCGCGTGGACGCCGCTGTTGTACATCAGGCCCCAGACGACGAGCGCCAGCGGGACGTACACGTACCAGCCGCGGACCTCCTTGCGCAGCAGGAGCCAGAAGACGACCAGGCCGACGACCGCGCCGCCGAGGGCCGCGAAGTTCAGTTCGCTGGTGAAGAAGACCGCGATGATCAGAATGGCGAAGAGGTCGTCGACGACGGCGAGGGTCAGCAGGAACGCGCGCAGCGCGGACGGCAGCGAGGTGCCGATGACGGCGAGCACGGCGAGTGCGAAGGCGATGTCGGTGGCGGTGGGGACGGCCCAGCCGCTGAGCGAGCCGCCGCCGGCGAGATTGGTGACGACGTAGACCAGGGCCGGGACGGCCATGCCGCACAGCGCGGCGACCACGGGCAGTACGGCGGCCTTGGGGTCGCGCAGATCGCCTGCCACGAGTTCGCGTTTCAGCTCGATCCCGGCGACGAAGAAGAAGATCGCGAGGAGCCCGTCGGCGGCCCAGTGCCGGATCGAGAGGTCGAGGCCGAGGGCGGCGGGGCCGATATGGAAGTCGCTGACGCTCTGGTAGCTGTCCCGTAGCGGGGTGTTCGCCCAGACCAGCGCGGTGATGGCGGCGATGAGAAGCAGGACACCGCCGACCGTCTCGGTCCGCAGCGCCTCCGCGACGAAGTTCCGCTCGGGGAGCGACAGTCGTCCGAAGAGCTTGCGGGGGGTGTGCGGCGCGGTCACGGTGCGGACCTCCAGGGCGTGTCGGCTGACGGAGCCGGCGGGGTCGCCGACTCACATTGCCGACCAGACTTCCCGGCGCACCTGTGATACTCGCTGCGTCCTGGGGGTCGAGACGGGCCCTTCGGCCTGTGCGCGGGATCACTTGAGCCCGCGCGTCGATCTTGACGTGACCTTGACGCGTCGCACAGCTTACCGGTTGGTCGGACGGGCGTACTGGATGATCTTCACCATAAGCCGGACAGGGGCGTCCGGCGCGCGAGCGATGACGCGCTCGCGGGCCGGACGCCCCTGTCGGGTGACGCGGGTGGCCCCGTGGGGCCGGGGGTCTCAGTCCTCGCCGGGTGCGGCGGGGAGCTTGGTCTGGATGAGGTCCATCACCGACGAGTCGGTGAGCGTGGTGACATCGCCCAGCGCGCGGTTCTCCGCGACATCGCGCAGCAGCCGCCGCATGATCTTGCCGGAACGGGTCTTCGGCAGCTCCGCCACCGGGAGCAGGCGCTTCGGCTTGGCGATCGGTCCGAGGGTGCGGCCCACGTGGTTGCGCAGATCGGCGACGAGGTTCTCGTCGTCGGCGTTCGCGCTGCCCCGCAGGATCACGAAGGCCACGATGGCCTGGCCCGTCGTCTCGTCCGCCGCGCCCACGACCGCCGCCTCCGCGACCGCCGGGTGCGAGACGAGCGCCGACTCGACCTCGGTGGTGGAGATGTTGTGCCCGGACACGAGCATCACGTCGTCCACCCGGCCGAGCAGCCAGATGTCGCCGTCCTCGTCCTTCTTGGCGCCGTCGCCCGCGAAGTACTTGCCCTCGAAGCGGGACCAGTAGGTGTCGAGGTAGCGCTGGTCGTCGCCCCAGATGGTGCGCAGCATCGACGGCCACGGCTCGGTGAGCACCAGATAGCCACCGCCGCCGTCGGGGACCTCACGGGCCTCGTCGTCCACGACGGTCGCGGCGATACCGGGCAGCGCGCGCTGCGCGGAGCCCGGCTTGGTCTCGGTGACGCCGGGCAGCGGCGAGATCATCATCGCGCCGGTCTCGGTCTGCCACCAGGTGTCCACGATCGGACAGCGGTCGCCGCCGATGTGCTTGCGGTACCAGATCCAGGCTTCGGGGTTGATCGGCTCGCCGACCGACCCGAGCACCCGCAGGCTGCTCAGATCGAACTTGGCCGGGATCTCGTCGCCCCACTTCATGAAGGTGCGGATCGCGGTGGGCGCGGTGTACAGGATCGTCACCCCGTACTTCTGGACGATCTCCCAGAACCGGCCCTGGTGCGGGGTGTCCGGGGTGCCCTCGTACATGACCTGGGTGGCGCCGTTGGCGAGCGGGCCGTAGGTGATGTACGAGTGGCCGGTGACCCAGCCGATGTCGGCGGTGCACCAGTAGACGTCGGTCTCCGGCTTGAGGTCGAAGACGGCGTGGTGGGTGTAGGCCGCCTGGGTGAGGTAGCCGCCGGAGGTGTGCAGGATGCCCTTGGGCTTCCCGGTGGTGCCCGAGGTGTAGAGGATGAAGAGCGGGTGCTCGGCGTCGAACGCCTCGGGGGTGTGCTCGGTGGACTGGCGCTCGGTGATCTCGTGCCACCACACGTCGCGGCCCTCGGTCCATGCGACGTCCTCGCCGGTGCGGCGGACGACCAGGACCTTCTCGACGCCCTCGACGCGGCTCACCGCGTCGTCCACGGCGGGCTTCAGCGCGGACGGCTTGCCGCGGCGGTAGCCGCCGTCGGCGGTGATCACCAGCTTGGCGTCGGCGTCCTGGATACGGGCCGCGATGGCGTCGGCGGAGAAGCCGCCGAAGACCACGGAGTGCGCGGCGCCGATCCGGGCGCACGCGAGCATCGCGACGACCGCCTCGGGGATCATCGGAAGGTAGACCGCGACCCGGTCGCCCTTGCCGACACCGAGTTCGGTGAGGGCGTGCGCGGCCTTGGAGACCTCGTCCTTGAGCTGGGCGTAGGTCACGGCCCGGCTGTCGCCCGGCTCGCCCTCGAAGTGGATGGCGACACGGTCGCCGTGGCCGGCCTCCACATGCCGGTCCACGCAGTTGTACGCGACGTTCAGTTTGCCGTCGGCGAACCACTTCGCGAACGGCGGGTTCGACCAGTCGAGGGTCTCGGTGGGTTCGGTGGCCCAGGTCAGGCGGCGGGCCTGCTCGGCCCAGAAGCCGAGCCTGTCAGCCTTGGCCTGCGTGTACGCCTCCGCGCTGACGTTGGCGTGCGCGGCCAGCTCTGCGGGAGGCGCGAACCTGCGCTCTTCCTTGAGCAGGTTGGCCAGGCTTTCGTTGCTCACGACATCTCCCTTTCCCAGGGGGTCCGCGTCCGCTGTGTTCCGCGCCACAGCTCACCAGAAGCAAGGGCCTGGTGACAAGGGCTGGCCGGAAATTGGTTTAGACCTGTGTGAGAAACGTCTCGGGAGCTCGCGGGTCGGTCAAGGCCCTTTCCAGGGCCGGTTTCTACGCTGGCCGAGGGTTTCCTGTACTCCTGGGCGGGTGCGTGGCCCGGTCACGTACCGGATGCGCCCGGACCTGGGGGAGGGTCCCGCGTACCGGATGTGCCCGGACCTGGGGAGCGGCCCCCTGGGTCGGACGCACCCGACGCACCCGACGCACCTGATGCACCCGACGCACCCGACGCACCCGCTGTGCCCCCGCCCGGGGAGGGAGCCCACCCACCGGATGCCGTCGGGCCCGGAGAGAGGGCCGCCTGCCGGGGACTCGCGGGGGACAGGCGGCCTTCTCCGTGGGGGGTGGGATGGACCGGGGCCTTGCGGAAGGCTCTGGGGCGAGGCTCTAGGGCGAGGAGTCCTCCAGGGCGTTCACCTGGGTGAAGGCTCCGGCGGGCTCGTCCAGGAGATACGCCTGGGCCTCGCCCACATGGAAGTACATGCCGTGCAGCGTGAGGGAGCCGTCGGCCAGCCGACGCGCCACGGACTCGTGCGCGCGCAGATGGGTGAGCTGCTGGACCACATTGGTGAGGCAGAGCTGTTCGACGGAGTCGGCGGGCGCCCGGCCGGTGAGCCGCGCGGGGGACTCCTGGGTGGACGCCATCCGCTCCAGGCTGGGCGTCCCATGACGCAGCCACCGCCGCAACGGGCTCTGCGCGGCCGACGCCTCGGCGCTGAGCAGGGCCTGCATGGCACCGCAGCCGGAGTGCCCGCAGACGGTGACGGACCGGACCTTCAGTACGTCGACCGCGTACTCGATGGCCGCCCCGACGGAGTCGTCGCCGCTCTCCGCGCCGGGGGCGGGCACCAGATTGCCGACGTTGCGCACCACGAACAGGTCCCCGGGGCCGCTGGCCGTGATCATCGAGGTGACGAGGCGGGAGTCGGCGCAGGTGAGGAAGAGCTGGGAGGGCTGCTGCCCCTCCCGGGCGAGCCGCGCCAGCTCCCCACGGACGAGCGGGGCCGTGTGCCGCTGGAACGCGCCGATGCCACGGGCGAGTTGATGGCCGCCGGGGTGATGGCCGCCGGGGTGGTGGGTCTCGCGTGCGGCGGGTGCGTGCTGGGCCCGGGGGGCGCCGCTCTGGTGGTCGCGCCAGGGGTTCCAGGGGCGGCAGCAGGAGTGGGACGAGGCGCCGGGCTCGGTGCTGGGGGTTTCGGGGTCCCCGGGCGCGGCGGATTCCGCGCGTACTTCGGCCGGATCACGTACGGCGTTCCCGGCCCCGGGGGGTGAACAGGGGGGCGGGGCGGGGGCAACGCCGGTCGCATGGGGAGCCGGTGGGGACGGCGGGCCGTGCGGCGGGGACGGCGGGCTGTGCGGGGGGTGGGCCCGTGCCGTGCGGGTGGTCTGGTCGTCGGTGCGGGCGGGGACGCAGGCTGTCATGTTTCCCGTCTCCTCCGGGGCAGCGCGGTCGCGGAACAGGGTCCCCCGGGCTCAAGGCGGGGGCGGGTCGCGGCCGTGGGGTCACGGCGTGCAGCGGCGGGATATCTCAACTCTCGGTAAACGAATCGTAATCCAGAGTAAAGAAGAAGGCCGAACATTTGCATCAAACGGTGCAACCAATCACTCGGGTGAGTGAATGCATCATTTGATCGGCTTGTCATACAAACATCACGGAGGTCCCGTGCGAGGTTGGCCGCGCCCTGATTCGTCTTATAGGAAGAAGGTGGGCGGATGGCCGCCACCCAGAGGATCGCCGCGGGCCTCGCCGTGACCGCGGCCTGCGCCATGGCCGTGTCCGGCTGCTCGTCCGACGGCGGGCCGAGCAAGCGAGGCGGCACGGAGAAGAAACCGTCCCCGGCCGCCGCGCCCAAGAACGCGGTCCGGCTGATCGGCGACGGTTCCACCGCCTTCACCGGCACACAGCCCAAGCAGCCGCGCGCCGAACGGCTCGCGCCGGGGCAGCGTCCACCGCAGTTCGTCGTGTTCTCCTGGGACGGCGCGGGCGAGGACAGTCAGCGGCTCTTCTCGCACTTCAGGAAGGTGGCGAAGGCCAACAACGCCACCATGACCTATTTCCTCAGCGGGGTGTACATGCTCCCCGAGGACAAGCGGTCCCAGTACGACCCGCCGCAGCACAACGCGGGCAGCTCCGACATCGGCTTCAACGACGTCGCCGGTGTGAAGGAGACCGCCGAACAGCTGCGGGGCGCCTGGCTGGAGGGCAATGAGGTGGGCACCCACTTCAACGGGCACTTCTGCGGCAGCGCCGGTGGCGTCGGCCAGTGGTCCGTGGAGGAGTGGAAGAGCGAGATCACACAGGCCAAGTCGTTCGTGAAGTCCTGGAAGGGCAACACCGGGCTGAAGGACGCCGAGCCGCTGCCCTTCGACTACGACAAGGAACTCATCGGCGCCCGCACCCCCTGTCTCGAAGGCCAGAAGAACTTCATGCAGGCCGCCCGTGAGATGGGCTTCCGCTACGACACCAGCGGGGTCAACGACCAGGTCTGGCCGAAGAAGAAGGACCGGCTGTGGGATCTGTCCATGCAGCTCGTCCCCGTCCCCGGTCGCTCGTTCGAGACGCTGACCATGGACTACAACTTCATGGTCAACCAGTCCGGCACGGTCTCCCAGGGCGACCCGGACATGCATGAGTACTGGGGCGACCAGATGCGTGACGGTCTGCTCCAGGGCTTCGACCGCGCCTACAACGGCAACCGCGCGCCGCTGATCATCGGCAACCACTTCGAGTCCTGGAACGGCGGCACCTATATGCGTGCCATCGAGGAGACCATCGAGAGTGTGTGCAACAAGAAGGACGTGCGCTGTGTGTCCTTCCGTCAGCTCGCCGACTGGCTCGACGCCCAGGACCCGGCGGTCCTCGACAAGCTCCGCGCGCTGAAGGTCGGCCAGGAGCCCAAGGGCGGCTGGCCGGCCTATCTCTCCGCCCGCCCCGCACCGGCTCCCAAGGGCGTACCGGGAGCCCCGGCCGCCGGACAGCGCTGACCCCCGGACACCGGCCCTGACGTCCCCCGCACCGCGTGCCCGGGTGTGGGGGACGTCCATGTCCTGCCGGGACCCGGCGGCGCGGGCCCGCGGTCAGGCGGGCTGGGCCGCCACCGGCTGCTCGCGCAGCACGAACGCGGGGTCCACCTGGGAGGCGAGGTCGCCCCCGGTGCGCTCGTTGCCCCAGGAGCGGGCGTTCTTGAGGTGGAACTGCACCATCTGCCGGGTGTAGCGGTCCCAGTCCCGGTGCTCGTACATGGCGTCGGCCGCCGCCTGAAGGGTGCGCAGGGTGGCGCGGTTGCCGTCCTCCAGCCGGGCGAACGCGAGCGGGCGGCCCTTCTCCATGGCCCGCACCCAGTCCGAGTGCCCCACGGTGGCGATGAGGTCGTCGCCGACCTCCTCGCGCAGGAAGTCCAGATCGTCCTGGCCCTGGACCTTGTTGCCCACGACGCGCAGGGCGATGCCGAAGTCCCGCGCGTACTCCTTGTACTGGCGGTAGACGGACACACCCTTACGGGTCGGTTCGGCCACCAGGAACGTCATGTCGAAGCGGGTGAACATGCCGGACGCGAAGGAGTCGGACCCCGCCGTCATGTCGACCACCATGTACTCGTCGCGGCCGTCGACCAGGTGGTTCAGGCACAGCTCCACGGCGCCCGTCTTGGAGTGGTAGCAGGACACCCCCAGGTCCGCCTCGGTGAACGGCCCCGTGACCATCAAACGCGCGGTGGCGCCGTCGAGTTCCACGGGACGCGCGCACGCGTCGTACACCGGATTGTTCTCACGGATGCGCAGCAGCCGCGATCCCTCCCCGGGCGGGGTGGTCTTGATCATCGTGTCGACGGAGGCGATACGCGGGTTGGAGCCCCGCAGGTACTCCTTGATGAACGCGAGACGTTCGCCCAGGGCGGGCAGCCGCGCCGAGGTCTCGTCGTCGAGGCCGAGGGCGGCCCCCAGGTGCTGGTTGATGTCGGCGTCCACCGCGACGACCGGCGCGCCGGTGGCCGCGAGGTGCCGCACGAAGAGGGACGACAGGGTGGTCTTGCCGCTGCCGCCCTTCCCAACGAAAGCAATTTTCATGTTCAGTAAGCCTAGTGGCCCTCCGTGCCCCCCGGGGCCGCCGACGTGGAGAAGACCACTCCTTCGTGGGGCGTCGCCCCGGCGCGTGTGGGTGAGCCGGCGGGTGCGTAGGGTCGTACCCATGAGTAGTACGTCAGGTGCGTCCGCCGATCCGCTCGTCGCGCTGGGCACGCTGCCCGGGGTGCCCGACTCGGTGGCCGCGGTACGCAAGGCGGTGGACCGGGTCTACGGGCACCGCGTCATGCGCAGGCGCAGCAACGAGGTCACCTCGGAGGCCGCGTTGCGCGGTGCGCGCGGCTCGGCGGCCCTGTCCGGGGCGGACTGGGCGCTGGAGGAGGTCCGCAGGCGCAGCGACTTCGGCGCGGACGACGAGGCCCTCACGGTCGGCGCGGCCCTGCGGCTGACGGCCGAGGCGGGGCAACTCCTCTCCGTCTGGCGGCAGTCGCCGCTGCGGGTGCTGGCCCGGCTGCATCTGGTGGCCGCCGCCGACCGCGGGGAGCGCGTGGGGCGTCCCCGTCAGCAGGGCGAGCCGGTGGACGAGCCGCTGATCGAGCTGCCGCTGCCCGGTGCCGACGAGGTCGCCGCGCGGCTGGAGGGGCTGTCCGCGCTGGTCGTCGCGGGGGGCTCGGCACCGGCCCTGGTGACCGCCGCGGTGGTGCACGGTGAACTGCTCGCGCTGCGGCCCTTCGGCTCGTACAACGGGATCGTGGCGCGGGCGGCCGAGCGGATCGTCCTGATCGGCAGCGGGCTGGACCCCAAGTCGGTCTGTCCGGCGGAGGTCGGCCACGCGGAGCAGGGGCGCGCGGCCTACGCGGCGGCCCTGGCGGGCTATGCGACCGGTACGCCGGACGGGGTGGCCCGGTGGATCGCGCACTGCGGCCGTTCGGTCGAGCTGGGAGCGCGGGAGTCGACCGCGGTGTGCGAGGCGATGCAGCGGGGCGCCGCCTGACGCCGACGCGGTCCGGGGGCTCCGGCTCGACCGTGAGGCTGTCGGCCCGTGCGTCCGGTGGTCAGTGTGCGCGCTGGGCGCGAGGCCGCGGCGGTGGACGGGCCCGGGGCCTGGACATGGTTGCGGCGGTACGGATTCCGTACCGCCGCTGGCATGTTCACCTGGATACCAAGCGTCCTCGATGTATTGCCCATCAGGCCGGGGGCTCTGCCCGTTCCTGGTGCGGCTGGCCCGTATTCGACGGGTCGACGTCGCGTGGGTGCCTGGTGTTCATGCGCGGTCCGTGGGGCCTGGTTGAGTCAAAGGTGATCCTCTCGGATGTCCTTGGTCTCGCGGGCCGTTGATTCCTTTGTACTCCTGTCCGGAAAGAAGCGGAACCCCACGCCGCACTTCTTTACTTTTAGGTTCAAACAAGGGTCAAGCGGACAGGTGGTGAGGGGGGCCCGGGAGTGCGTCCAGAGGCGGGCCCGGCGGTGGTCCGCCCTGATTCCGCTCCAGTGCCGCCCTGGTCAGCTCGGTACGGGGCGCCGTCTGCTGGCGTACCAGACCAGTCCGGCCGTGGCCGCCGCCGCTCCGACCGCCGCCGCGGCGACCAGCGCCGGGCGGGGCGGGACCTTCAGGGCGGGGAGGCGCTGCTTGAGCCGTACGGGCCGGTGGAAGTCGAGAATCGGCCAGTCCCGGGCCAGGGCCTCGCGGCGCAGCGCGCGGTCCGGGTTGACGGCGTGCGGATGGCCGACGGACCGGAGCATCGGCAGATCCGTCATGGAGTCGCTGTACGCGTAGCAGCGCGCGAGGTCGTAACCCTCCGTCCGCGCCAGGTCCTTGATCGCCTCCGCCTTGGTGGGGCCGTACGCGTAGTACTCGACCTCGCCGGTGAAGCAGCCGTCGTCACCGACGACCAGCCGGGTGGCCACCACGCGGTCCGCGCCGAGCAGTTCACCGATCGGCTCCACCACCTCCGAGCCGGAGGTGGAGACGATCACGACGTCCCGTCCGGCGGTGTGGTGCTCCTCGATGAGGGAGGCGGCCTCGTCGTAGATGATCGGGTCGATGAGGTCGTGCAGGGTCTCGGCGACGATCTCCTTGACCTGCTGCACGTTCCACCCCCGGCAGAGCGCGGACAGGTACTCCCGCATGCGCTCCATCTGGTCGTGGTCGGCGCCGCCCGCGAGGAACACGAACTGGGCGTAGGCGGTACGCAGTACGGCCCGCCGGTTGATCAGGCCACCGTGATAGAAGGACTTGCTGAAGGTGAGCGCGCTCGACTTCGCAATGACCGTCTTGTCCAGGTCAAAGAAGGCGGCCGTGCGGGGCAGCGAGTGGTTTTCCACGAGCCCGAGCATAGGCGCCCACCATTCGGCGTAAGCTCCGGCGTGTGGGTTTGCCTGAGAAGGCCTTCGGGTACACCATGGAAGTCACGGATCGTTCGCGACCGTGCTAACCCGGTCCGACTCCACCCCCCCCGAGTCGGCCGTGGGGACGACCCCCGCTCTCCCCCCCGGCGGGGGTCGTCGCATGTCCGGACCGGTTTGGTCCGCACCTTTCCGACCCTCGCGCCCTTCGGCCGCTCTTCTCGGCCCGCGCAACCCTCCCCGAAAATGTTACGCAGAGTAACGATCTTGCTGCGCTGGGGAAAGCTTTGCGGTGTCACCTGTTCGGGTGATGGAGATATCCACAAGAGCCCTCTTGTCCACGGTATTCGACCAAGATCCACATGATTTTCCGGATCGGCGCATCGTGATTGCAGCGCGATCCGCTCATGGAGTTCGGACGGTTCGTTCACGGTGGTTCTGCTGGCCGGATTCCGATGGCCCGACGTATCACCGGGAACGGAACTCCACGTTCGGGATTCGCGGGTTCATCAGGAACCCGGGGACGCGCGGAACCACGGACGGATCGAGGGGGCTGGAGATCGTGAAGGACATCGTCGCCCGGCGCGGGGCGGACGGGGAGCGGGCGGGGCCGCCCCGGAGCGGCCCCCGGGCCCGTCCCGGGCATCCGGGGCGGACCCGGCCCGAGGCCGCCGGCGGGACCCGGGCGGTCGGGCGCCGAGGAGCGGACGCCGCCCCGGTGGAGCCCGTCGGCCCACTGATCCTCACGGAGGACGGCGCGCTGCTCGACGACCTGCTGAGGCTGTGCGCCGCGGCCGGGGCGAGGGCTCAGGTACGGCACGGCCCGCCGGACCGCGACCGCTGGGAGAGCGCGCCGCTCGTCATCGTCGGTGACGACGCGGCGGCCCGGCTGCGGGGCTCCGGCCGCAGGCGCGGAGTGGTCCTGGTCAGCCGGGCCCCGGAGTCCCCGGAGCTGTGGCGGCACGCGGTCGAGGTCGGCGCCGATCACGCGCTCGTCCTCCCGGATGGCGAGAAATGGTTGGTCGACCGGATCGCGGACGTCGCCGAAGGCGCCGGGCGCCCCGCCCTCACCGTCGGCGTCCTCGGCGGCAGCGGCGGTGCCGGAGCCTCCACCCTCGCCTGCGCCCTCGCGCTCACCTCCGCCCGGGCCGGGCGCCGCACCCTGCTGGTCGACGCCGACCCGATCGGCTGCGGGCTGGACGTCATGCTCGGCGCGGAGGAGGCCGAGGGCCTGCGCTGGCCCGCCTTCGCCGGATCACGGGGGCGGGTCGGCGGCGGCGCCCTGGAGGAGGCGCTGCCCGCGCTGCACGGTCTTCGGGTCCTCAGCTGGGACCGCGGGGAGCCGGTGCCCGTCCCGTCCCAGGCGGTGCGCGCCGTCCTCGCCGCCGCCCGCCGCGGCGGTGGCTCCGTCGTCGTGGATCTGCCGCGCCACGCCGACGACAACGCCTCGGAAGCCCTCGCCCAACTCGACCTGGCCCTGCTCGTGGTGCCCGCGACCCTCCCCGCCGTCGCCGCGGCGGGCCGGACGGCCGCTGTTGTCCGGCCCGTCCTGCGGGACCTGCGGGCCGTCGTCCGCCCGGCCCGCCGCGACCGCTCCGGCCGCGTACCCGACGGCGCCGAGGTCGCCCGGCTCCTCGGGCTGCCCTACGCGGGCGAACTGCCCCATGACCTCGGGCTCCCGGCCGCCCAGGACACCGGCCGCCCACCCGGGCACGATCCGCGCGGCCCGCTCGCCCGCTTCGGCACGGCCTTCTGGCAGCAGCTCGTCCCCGGACCGGACGGAGCGACGTCATGACCGCGGTGGTCGGCGAGCGCCTGCTCGACGGCGTACGGCAATGGCTCGCCCGCAGCGGCCTCGAAGCCACGCCCGCACATGTCGCCGAGGCGCTCCGGGCGCAGTCCGTCGTCCTCGGGGACGCCGAGGTCCTCGGCACGGCGAGGCGGCTCAGGTCCGAGCTGGTCGGCACCGGGCCGCTGGACTCCCTGCTCACCGACCCGGCGGTCACCGACGTGCTTGTCTCGGCACCCGACCGCGTATGGGCCGACCGGGGCCGCGGCCTCCAGCTCACCGACATCACCTTCCCCGACCCGGGCGCCGTCCGCCGGCTCGCGCAACGCCTGGCGGCGGCGGCCGGACGCCGGCTCGACGACGCCCGCCCCTGGGTCGACGCCCGGCTTCCCGACGGCACTCGGCTGCACGCGGTGCTGCCGCCGGTCGCCGTCGGCTCCACCTGTCTGTCCCTGCGGGTCGCCCGCCCCCAGGCATTCACCCTCACCGAACTCGTCGCGGCCGGGACGGTGCCCCCGGGCGGCGACCGCTTCCTGCGCGCCCTGCTGGACGCCCGGCTCTCCTACCTGATCAGCGGCGGCACCGGCACAGGCAAGACCACCCTGCTCAGCACCCTCCTCGGCCTCGTGGCGGCCGACGAGCGCATCGTCCTCGCCGAGGACTCCGCGGAGCTGCGCCCCGACCATCCCCATGTGGTCCGGCTGGAGGCCCGCCCGGCCAACCAGGAGGGCGCGGGGCTGGTGACCCTGCGGGACCTGGTGCGGCAGGCCCTGCGGATGCGACCGGACCGCCTTGTCGTCGGCGAGGTCCGGGGCCCCGAGGTCCTCGACCTGCTCGCCGCGCTCAACACCGGCCACGAGGGCGGCTCGGGCACGGTCCACGCGAACACCGCGGCGGACGTACCGGCCCGCCTCGAAGCCCTCGCCACCGCCGCCGGACTCGACCGCGCGGCCCTGCACAGCCAGCTCGCGGCGGCGGTGGCGGTCGTGCTGCACCTCGTACGCGACCGTCAGGGCTGCCGACGGGTCGCCGAGGTACGGGTCCTGGAACGCGCCCCCTCCGGCCTGGTCGTGACGGTGCCCGCCCTGCGCTGGGGGCCCGACGCGTTCACCCCCGACACCGGATGGCGACGCCTGAGGGCCCGCCTCGGGGACGCCCTGTGAACCCGGCGGCGCTGTGTGTCGCGGCGGCGGTGGCGTGCTGCGCGGGGGCGGGTGTGTGGCTGGCTTGGGCGTGGGGCCCGCGAGCGAGCCGGGCGGCTCGGCTGCGGGCGGTGCTGGCCCGGCCGGTGCGGCCTCCGGCGACCCAGCCCCTGGACCGGGCCCTGGGGCATCTGCTGGACCGGACGCCGGGTGGTGGACGGGGTGCCTGGCATGGGGTTCGGGCAGGGGCCCGGTCCGGAGTTCGGCCTGAGGTTCGGCCTGGTGGGACGGTTGCTGGGGCTTTCGGCGGGCCGTTCGGTGGGCTGGCCGGTGGGGCTTTCGGTGGGTCGCTCGGTGGGTTGGCCGGTGGGTCGCCCGGCGTGCTGATGGGTGGGGCGTCCGGTGGGTCGGCGCGTGGGCGGGTAGGTGTGACGGTCCGTCGGTGGGGGGCTGTTGTGGCGGGGCGGGTCGGGCACGAGGTGTGGGTGCTGGTTGTGGGGGCCGTGGTCGCGCTCGCCGGGCGGTCACCGCTGCCGTTGCTGCTCGGGGCGGCCGCCATGCCCGTGACGCGACGTGCGCTGCGTGCCCGCGCTCAGCGGGCGGCACGCGACCGGCGGGCCGACGAGGTGATCGCCCTGTGCGGCGCCCTGGTCGGTGAGATGCGCGCCGGACGGCACCCGGGCGAAGCCCTGTCCGAGGTTGCCCGCGCCCCGGACGGCGGGCTCGGCGCGGCCCGTACCACCGTGCTCGCCGCGGCCCGCTTCGGCGGGGACGTGCCGGGCGAACTCACCGCGGCGGCCCGGGAGCCCGGTGCGGAGGGGCTCGTGGGACTGGCCGTGTGCTGGCGGGTGGCCGTGGACCAGGGCGCGGGGCTCGCCGCCGGACTGGAGCGCCTGGAGGCAGCCTTGCGCGCCGAGCGGGACCAGCGCGCCGAACTGCGCGCGCAGTTGGCGGGTGCGCGGGCCACCGCCGTGATGCTCGCGGGCCTTCCCGTGGTGGGGCTGCTGCTCGGCGCGGCGTTGGGGGCGGAGCCGCTGAGGGTGCTGCTGCACACCGGTCCCGGTTTGGTGTGCCTCGCGGTGGGCGGCGCGCTGGAGGTCACGGGGCTCTGGTGGGCCTCCCGGATCGTGCGGGGGGCCGAGGTGGGGTGAGGGGCGGGGCGCCGGGGACGCGTGGGGTTGGTCTGACGCGGGGTGGGGCTGGGCCGGCCGGGGCGAGGGCTGGGGGTGCGGTCGGTGCGGAGGCGGGTGCGGGGTGCGGGGGAGCCGGGCTGGGTCTTGGGGTGCGGACGTGAGGAATGGGTCGGCCAGGGCGGCAGGGCTCGGGTTTGGGGCCGGGGCTGGGCCCGGTGTGAGGAGCCGGGTGCGAGGGGCTGAGTGGGCTGGATGTGCTCGGTGATGGGGGTTGTCCACAGGTTGGGGGTTGTTCATGTCGGGTTGGTTGGGCGCGGGGGTCGCGTGGTGGCTGTGGTGGCTGTTGTGCGGGGTGAGCGAGAAACGGTGCGGAGGGAACGTACGGGCGCGGTGGGGGCGAGTGCTCGGGACGACGGGTGCGGCGACGGGCAGGGGGATGCGCGTGGTCATGAGCGGGGCGGCGGCTGTGGCCGGTCCGGACGGGGGGATTCGGAGTCCGAACGGTCCGACTGCGAGGCGGGGGCGGGGCGCGGGGCGGGGCGAGGACGGCCGGTGGAGGGAGGCCGCGGGGAGCGGTGGCGGTGAGCGGGGACGGCGTGGGACGGAGGTCGTGCGGAGGTGGGCCGTGCGGAGGTGGGCGCCGGTGCTGGGCATCGGGTGCGCCGCGCTCCTGTTCGTGGAAGGTGCGGCCGGGCTCGTGGCCGGGGTGCTCGCCGGAGCCGGGGCGTGGTGGGCCGGGCGACGGGTGGGCTCGGCGACCGAGGGACCGGACCTGACGCGGGTAGCGGGTGAACTTCCGCTCGCGGCGGATCTCCTGGGCGCGTGCGTGGCCGCGGGTGCCGAGCCGGTCAGCGCGGCACGGGCGGTCGGTGACGCGCTGGGCGGGCCGGTCGGGGTGTGCCTGGCCCGGGGTGCGGCGGAGGTGCGGTTGGGCGCCGGACCGGCGTACGCCTGGCGGGAGTTGGCGGCGCTGCCGGACGGGGCGGGGCTGGCCCGGCTGCTGGAGCGCGCGGGGGACTCGGGGGCGCCGGCGGCAGCGCCGGTGGCCCGGTACGCGGCCCAGGCCCGGGCGCGGTGGAGTCGCACCGCGACGGCGCGGGCCCGGCGGGCGGGGGTGCTGGTCACGGCGCCGGTGGGGCTGTGTTTCCTGCCCGCGTTCGTGGTCGTCGGGGTGCTGCCGGTGGTGGTCGGCCTGGCGGGGCGGCTGTTGGCGGGAGGTGACGGATGACTCGGACACCGGGGTGAGGCGTCCCGGCCGAGGAACGGAGGTCGGGTCGGGGCGCCACGTAATGAGAGCAGTTGAAGGTTCAGGAACGTCAGGGAAATCGCGAGCAACGGGGGTTGCCATGGGTTGGGGAACACGGGTGCGGGCGGGTGTGCGTACCGGGATGAGGAAGGTGCGGGGTGCGGAGGGTGCGGTGCGCCGACGCCACGGACACGGGGACGGCCACGGGGACGGCCGACGCCACGGCCACGGGGACGGCGGGATCGTCACCTCGGAGTACGCGATGGGGCTCATCGCGGCGGTGGGGTTCGCCGGGGTGCTCTACAAGGTGGTGACCAGCGCGCAGGTGAGCGCCGCGCTGCAAGGGGTCGTCCAGAAGGCGCTCGATGTCCAGTTCTGAGGGCCGGGTTCCCAGGTCCGGGGTTGCTTCGGGTTCCGAGGCTGTTCCGACGTCCAGGTCTGTGGGGTGGCGCCCCGAGCGGGATGGCCCGAGGCGGAGGCCGTGGGGAGGCGTCGGGCAGCGCGGGGACCGGGGGTTCGTGACGGCGGAGGCGGCGGTCGCGTTGCCCGTGCTGGCGGTGTTCGCGATGGCGCTGGTGTGGGCGCTGCTCGCCGCGGCGGCACAGATCCAGTGCGTGGACGCGGCTCGGATCGGCGCGCGGGCCGCCGCCCGGGAGGACCCGGAGGCCGCTGTCGTCGCGGCGGCGCGCCGGGCGGCGCCCGCGGGCGCCAGGGTCTCGGTGCGCGGGGACGGTGATCTGGTGCGGGTGCGTGTCAGCGCCCCCGCCCCGGGGCCCGACGTGCTTCCGCTGTGGCTGTGGCACACGGCGGTGGCGCCGGCGGAGGACCCGGCCGTGACGGTTGCCGGTGAAGTGGGGGTCCTTGAGCGGGCAGGGGGCGGGGTCGGTGAGCGGTGACGGACCGGTGCTTTCCGGAGTGACGGACGGTGGTCGGACCGCGGGTGGGAAAGCCCGTTCCCGTTCCCGCTCATCCTTGTCCGGTGCGTCCGGTGCGTCCGGTGCGTCCGGTGCGTCCGGTGCGTGTCGCGGGGGTCGCCGTCACGGCAGGGATCGGGGCGCGGCGACTGTGTGGGCGGTCATGGCGGTCGCCGTCCTGGGGTTGGTCTTCGGGGTGCTGCTGGCTATGAGTCACGCGATGGTGGTCCGTCACAAGGCGGCGGGGGCAGCCGATCTGGCCGCGCTCGCCGCGGCGGAGCACTGGATGGCGGGGCAGGCGGGGGCGTGCGCGCGGGCCCGGCTGGTGGCTGGGGCGCAGGAGGGGCGGTTGGTGCGGTGCGTGCTGAACGGGGAGGTGGTGGAGGTGACGGCCGCGGTGGGCGAGGGCATGTTCGCCGCCGAGATGAGATCCCGGGCGGGCCCGGCGACGGTGCCTCTGCCGGGGGTGCGTTGAGGAGCCGTCGTGGGGGCGGAGCCGCCGTCCTGGCGCTTGACGGGGTCTCTGGGGTCCTTGGCGTCCGAGATAGTCCCCGGTGGTCGACAGGCTGTGCGACGGGCGTGGCGCCCCCCTGAGGGGCCGTCAGGGGGCATGTCCGCGGCGGTGCGGGCCTCCACCTTGCGGTATCCGGCTCCACGTCGGCCGTCGGCGCACACCGTACTCGGCCAAGGCGGCCCAGGGCCCTGCGCCGGAACCGGTCCCGCGTCCGGCCCAGTTCCGGGCTCAGGCTCTACGCCCGGTCCCGGTCCCGGTTCCGGCTGGGGCTCGGCTCACGCCTGCGGGCCAGGCCCCGGCTCAGCGCCAGGTCCCGGCTCAGGGTCAGGTCCCGGCTCGGGGTTCGGCCCGTGATCAGGTTCCGGCTCAGAGGTTCGCTCAGGGGGCGGTGCGTCGGTGAGGAGGGTGGTGAGGAGGCGGAGGGCGGCTCGTTTGTGGAGGGGCTCGTTGCCGTTGCCGCACTTGGGGGACTGGATGCAGGACGGGCAGCCGGCGTCGCACTCGCAGGCCGCGATGGCCTCGCGGGTGGCGGTGAGCCAGCCGCGGGCGGTGCGGAAGGCGCGTTCGGCGAAGCCCGCGCCGCCGGGATGGCCGTCGTAGACGAAGACCGTGGGAAGGAGGGTGTCGGGATGCAGGGGGACGGAGACGCCGCCGATGTCCCAGCGGTCGCAGGTGGCGAAGAGGGGCAGCATCCCGATGGAGGCGTGCTCCGCGGCGTGCAGCGCACCGGCGAGCTGTTCGGGTCCGATCCGGGCGGCGTCGAGCTGGTCCTCGGTGACCGTCCACCACACGGCGCGGGTGCGCAGGGTGCGGGGCGGCAGGTCGAGCTTGGTCTCGCCGAGCACCTCGCCGGTGATCAGTCGGCGGCGCAGGAACGAGACGACCTGGTTGGTGACCTCGACGGAGCCGTAGCAGAGCCGCCCGTCGCCCCAGGGGATCTCCGTGTCGGTCTCCAGGACGGAGATCGAGGTCACGTCACGGGCGACCGTGGAGTACGACGGGGCGGCCTGCTCGACCAGGGCGACGGAGTCGTCCAGGTCCAGTCGCCGGACGAGATAGGTGCGGCCCTGGTGGAGGTGGACGGCGCCCTCGTGGACGGAGGAGTGCGCGGCGGAGGCGTCGACGGTGCCGAGGAGACGGCCGGTGGCCTCCTCCACGATCTGCACCGGGGCTCCGCCGCCGCCCCGGATGTCGGTCAGGTCGGCGGCCCGTTCCCGGCGGGTCCAGTGCCAGGCGCTGGTCCGGCGGCGCAGCAGCTTCGCGGCCTCCAGCTGGGGCATCAGTTCCGCCGCGCCGGGGCCGAAGAGCGCCAGGTCGTCGTCGGTGAGCGGGGCCTCGGCGGCGGCGGCGCACAGATGCGGGGCGAGGACGTACGGGTTGTCGGGGTCGAGGACCGTCGACTCGACCGGCTGGTCGAAGAGGGCCTCAGGGTGGTGGACGAGATAGGTGTCCAGCGGGTCGTCACGGGCGATGAGCACCGCCAAGGCGCCCTCCCCGGAGCGCCCCGCGCGGCCGGCCTGCTGCCAGAGGGAGGCCCGGGTCCCGGGATAGCCGCAGATCAGAACGGCGTCCAGGCCGGAGACGTCCACCCCGAGCTCCAGGGCGGTGGTCGCGGCGAGGCCGAGGAGCTCGCCGGAGTGCAGGGCGCGCTCAAGGGCCCGGCGTTCCTCGGGGAGGTAGCCGCCCCGGTAGGCGGCCACCCGGCGGGGCAGGGAGCGGTCGACCTCGGCGAGCCGGTCCTGGGCGATGACGGAGATCAGTTCGGAGCCGCGCCGGGAGCGGACGAAGGCGACCGTGCGGACCCGGTCGACGACCAGGTCGGTGAGGAGGTCGGCGGTCTCGGCGGTGGCCGTGCGGCGGACCGGGGCGCCCTTCTCGCCGTGCAGCTCGGTGAGCGGGGGCTCCCACAGGGCGAACACCAGTTCGCCGCGGGGGGAGGCGTCGTCGGCCACCTCGCGCACCGGTACGCCGGTGAGCCGGGTCGCCGCGGCGGCCGGTTCGGCGGCGGTCGCGGAGGCCAGCAGGAACACGGGGTCGGAGCCGTACCGGGCGCACAGCCGCCGCAGCCGGCGCAGCACCTGGGCGACATGGGAGCCGAACACACCCCGGTAGGTGTGGCACTCGTCGATGACGACGTACCGCAGCGCGCGCAGGAAGGAGGACCAGCGCGGGTGCGACGGGAGGATGCCGCGGTGCAGCATGTCTGGATTGGTGAGGACGTACGTGGCGTACTGGCGTATCCACTCCCGCTCCTCGAACGGGGTGTCGCCGTCGTACACGGCCGGGCGGACCGCCTTGCCGAGCGGCGCGGTGAGGTCCCGCAAGGCGCGGTGCTGGTCGGCCGCCAGTGCCTTGGTGGGCGCCAGGTACAGCGCGGTGGCGCCCCGCCCGTTGGGTGCCTCGGAGCCGTCCATGAGCGTCGACAGGATCGGGACGAGATACGCCAGCGACTTGCCGGAGGCCGTCCCGGTGGCGACGACGACGGACTCGCCGTCGAGGGCGTGCCGCGCGGCGGTCGCCTGATGGGCCCAAGGCCGTTCGATGCCGGCTGCCCGGATCGCGTCGATCACTTCGGGCCGAATCGCCTCGGGCCAGTCGGCATGACGGCCCGCACGTGGGGGCAGGTGCTCCGTATGAGTGATGCGGGTGGCCCTGCCTTGCCGGGCCGCGAGACGGTCGAGCACGACGTCAGGAGCGTCGGCGGCGTCCGCCCGTGGTCCGGGGACACGAGGAAGATTAGTCAAATCGGCCATTGGCACCGAGTGTGTCACTGGTCTGGTGGACAATCACTGTCAGGCGTCCCTCGGGGTTCCTGCGGCTTTGGTCGTGCCCGCCGTCGCGGGGGCGCTCCATGATTGAATGCCAACGCGGCTGGCGATCCGTCCCGGGGGTTCAAGCCGAGGTGTCCCTAGGGGCGACCGCTCGATAGCAAGGTGCTGGAGGATGATCCGTGGACCTGTCCCTGTCGACCCGTACCGTCGGCGATCGTACGGTCGTCGAGGTCGGTGGCGAAATCGATGTGTATACCGCGCCCAAGCTGCGGGAGCAGCTGGTCGAGCTGGTGAACGACGGCAGTTTCCACCTGGTCGTGGACATGGAGGGGGTCGACTTCCTCGACTCCACCGGACTCGGCGTGCTGGTGGGCGGCCTGAAGAGGGTGCGGGCCCACGAGGGCTCCCTGCGCCTGGTCTGCAACCAGGAGCGCATCCTGAAGATCTTCCGGATCACCGGTCTGACCAAGGTGTTCCCGATTCACAACTCGGTCGAGGAAGCCGTCGCCGCCACCGACTGACCATCGTCCCCGGGTCCGCCCGGGGGACAGTGCGACCATCGGGGGGCCGGGCCGCAGGCTCGGCCCCCCGACACACGTCAGCCCGCCCGAGGGGGATGCATGGCAACCGTCGAACTCCGCTTCAGCGCGCTGCCCGAGCATGTTCGGACCGCCAGGCTGGTCGCGGCGGCCGTCGCCCGGCGCGCCGGGGTGGACGAGGCCGTGCTGGACGAGGTGCGGCTCGCGGTGGGCGAGGCGTGCACCCGTGCGGTCGGACTTCATCAGAGCGGCGGGATCGACGCGCCCGTCGAGGTGCGGCTGATCGAGGAGGAGAAGCAGTTCTCCATCGTCGTCGGTGACGAGGCACCCCGGGTGGGTTCCGCTTCCGACGCCTCCGGTGAGAGTGCCGAGAGCGAGGACGAGATGGGTCTCGCGGTGATCAGCGGTCTCGTGGACGATGTCGAGGTCACCGCTGGTGAGGCGGGCGGATCGATCCGGATGACCTGGCCCACGGCCGCGGCCTCCGCAGCGGGCTGACACCCGACACCGGACTCCGAACACCCGACACGTCCGTAGCCGGGCCGTCCCTCCTCCGTCCGGCCCTGCCATCCCTGGCCTCTGCCGGGTCCCGCTCGGCCCTGCGCCTGGCCATGCCCGCGCCGCCCGTACGGCGTCCCGGCGCCCCTGCCTGTGCCGGCCGAGGCCCGCGCGGGCCCGCGCGGGCCCGCGCCCCCGCCCACGGTCGTACGCGCAGCCCTGGCCGCACCGGCGCACAGCCGCACCGGACGGGTTGGACGGGGCCGGACGTACTGGATGGCCGCCCCGCCCCGCCTCGCGCACCCCGTCCGCCCCGCGCGGGCCGCCTGTGCCGTCCGAACACCACTTCGCACGAATGTGCCCCGCCGTACGAGCCCCGCTCCCACCCCGCTGGCGTAGCCGGTGTGCCGGGGCAGCCGGAGCAGCCGGGGTGAGCCGGGAGCGGCCATCCCGCTCCGCCGCCTGGCCCCGGCATCCGCACCCTCGCTCGGTCCCACAGCCCGCGCCCGGCCCCGGTGACCGCACTTCGGCTCCGCAGCCCCCGCTAGGTCCCGGAGCCCGGAGCCCGGAGCCCGCACCCGGCCCCGGTGACCGCACCGCCCCCGGGCGACCGCTCCCCGTATCCGCCGCCCCCGGATACCCGCCGGAATCCGCTCCCCGGAATCCGCCCCCGTATCCGCTCCCCGGAATCCCCTCCCGTACCGCGGCCGGTACCGCTCCCGTACTGCCGCTCCCGTACTGCCGCTCCCCGCGCTACCGCTCCGCTCCGCTCCCCGTAACCGTCTCCGGTCCGCACTCGTGTGGATGATCGGGAGCAACCCCCGACACACACTCGCGGCACTTTCCCACATGCCTCAAGGGCATTATTTTTCATGTGCGGATGCGAGAGCGAATTTCCCCCACCCTGCGGTCGCCACTCTGTTTGGATCGGGATTCTCTCCCTACAATCCGTCCACATCTTGAGCTCAGTCCAAGCGTCAAGGAGGACGAATGGCGGAGCTTTTCACCCCCCTGGGGAACAACCACTCCACCCCCCTCGCGGCGGCGGTCCTGACCGACGAGAACCGCCTCATCATCATGGTCGTCGCGGCTGTCGCCCTGGCCGCGCTGGTGGTGGCGGGAGTCCTGGTGCGCCAGGTGCTCGCCGCGGGCGAGGGCACCGACGGCATGAAAAAGATCGCGGCGGCTGTACAAGAAGGCGCGAATGCCTATCTGGCGCGGCAGTTGCGCACACTCGCGGTTTTCGCGGTGGCCGTGTTCTTCCTGCTCCTGCTGCTTCCGGCGGACGACTGGAATCAGCGGGCGGGCCGCTCGGTGTTCTTCTTGATCGGTGCGGTGTTCTCGGCGGCCACCGGCTATATCGGTATGTGGCTCGCGGTACGCAGCAATGTGCGGGTCGCGGCGGCGGCCCGGGAAGCCACGCCGAGGGAAGGCGAACCGGAAAAGGATCTCACCGCGGTATCGCACAAAGCGATGAAGATCGCTTTTCGTACCGGTGGTGTCGTCGGCATGTTCACGGTGGGGCTCGGGCTGCTCGGCGCCTCGTGTGTGGTGCTGGTGTACGCGGCCGACGCGCCGAAGGTGCTGGAGGGATTCGGACTCGGCGCCGCCCTGATCGCCATGTTCATGAGGGTCGGCGGCGGCATCTTCACCAAGGCCGCCGATGTGGGCGCCGACCTGGTCGGCAAGGTCGAGAAGGGCATCCCGGAGGACGACGCGCGCAATCCCGCGACCATCGCCGACAACGTGGGCGACAACGTCGGGGACTGCGCGGGGATGGCCGCGGACCTGTTCGAGTCGTACGCGGTGACCCTGGTCGCCGCGCTGATCCTCGGCAAGGCGGCCTTCGGTGACGCGGGGCTCGCGTTCCCGCTGATCGTGCCCGCGATCGGGGTCGTCACCGCGATGATCGGGATCTTCGCGGTGGCGCCCCGCCGCAACGACCGCAGCGGGATGTCCGCGATCAACCGGGGCTTCTTCGTCTCCGCGGTGATCTCCCTGGTCCTGGTCGGCGTGGCGGTGCTCGCGTATCTGCCGTCCTCGTACGCGGACCTGGAGGGCGTCACGGATGTGGCGATCCAGACCAGGGGCGGCGACCCGCGGGTGCTCGCCCTGGTCGCCGTGGCCATCGGTATCGTCCTCGCCGCGCTGATCCAGCAGCTCACCGGCTACTTCACCGAGACCGGCCGCCGTCCGGTCCGGGACATCGTCAAGACCTCCCTGACCGGCCCCGCCACCGTGATCCTGGCCGGGATCGCGGTCGGTCTGGAGTCGGCGGTGTACACCGCGCTGCTGATCGGGCTCGGGGTGTACGGGGCGTTCCTGCTCGGCGGCGCGTCGATCATGCTGGCCCTGTTCGCGGTCGCCCTGGCCGGTACGGGGCTGCTCACCACGGTCGGGGTCATCGTCGCCATGGACACCTTCGGTCCGGTCTCGGACAACGCGCAGGGCATCGCGGAGATGTCCGGGGACGTCGACGGCGCGGGCGCGCAGGTGCTCACGGACCTGGACGCCGTCGGCAACACCACCAAGGCGATCACCAAGGGCATCGCCATCGCCACGGCGGTCCTCGCGGCGGCGGCGCTCTTCGGCTCGTACCGGGACGCGATCACGACCGCGGCGGCGGACGTGGGGGAGAAGGTCGGGGACGGCGGTCCGCTGAACCTCGTCATGGACATCTCGCAGCCCAACAACCTCGTCGGGCTGATCGCGGGCGCGGCGGTGGTGTTCCTGTTCTCCGGGCTGGCGATCAGCGCGGTGTCGCGGTCGGCGGGCGCCGTGGTCCACGAGGTGCGCCGGCAGTTCCGCGAGCACCCCGGGATCATGGACTACACGGAGAAGCCCGAGTACGGCCGGGTGGTCGACATCTGCACCAGGGACGCGCTCAGGGAACTCGCGACCCCCGGGCTGCTCGCCGTCCTCGCGCCCGTCGCGATCGGTTTCACCCTCGGGGTGGGTCCGCTCGGGGCGTTCCTCGCGGGCGCGATCGGCACGGGCACGCTGATGGCGGTGTTCCTCGCCAACTCCGGCGGGGCGTGGGACAACGCCAAGAAGCTCGTCGAGGACGGGCACCTCGGCGGCAAGGGGAGCGAGGCGCACGAGGCGACCGTGATCGGTGACACGGTCGGTGACCCGTTCAAGGACACGGCGGGTCCCGCCATCAACCCGCTGCTGAAGGTGATGAACCTGGTGGCGCTGCTCATCGCCCCGGCGGTGGTCGGTTTCGGCTACGGCGAGAACGAGAGCCTGGCGGTGCGCGTGCTGATCGCCGGGTCGGCGTTCGCGGTGATCATCGGGTCCGTCTACATCTCCAAACGGCGGGGCATCGCCGTGGACGGGGACGACGGCGGCGAGGGCGGCGGAGGAGTGAAACGCTCGGCCGAACCAGGAGATCCGGCGGTGGTGTCCTGAACGGCGTCGCGCGGCCCGCCGCCGGGAGGTCACGCGCCGGCCGTGGCGGCGCCGCGCTCCGTCATCGCTGAGCGGCGAGCGATCCGCTGAGCGGCAAGCGGCGGGCGGACACCATGTGTTGACGTGGCGTCCGCCCGTGGCCGGGGGGCGCGCGTCCGGGAGCGGGTACGTCCGGCGGCCCGTGCCCGGCTCCGTGAGCCTTGTCTCGCCGTACGAGGATGCTCTTGGTGCAAATGGCTTCAATAGCGGGCAGAGGGGATGCCCCGCACCTGCTTGTCCCCCGATCGACGTGTAAGTTCCGGGGCCGAGAGGCCACGGAAGGGACCGATCCGGTGAACAAGAAGCTCGCTGTCGCACTGTCCGGCGGTGCGGTACTCGTACTGGCTCTGTCGGGATGCGGTGACGACGGCAACGAGAAGCTCGATTCCTGGGCCAAGACCGTCTGCGACTCCGTCGAGCCGCAGTCCAAGAAGATCGCGAGCGCCAATACCGCGATCCAGGCGCAGACCGCGGACAACAGCAAGCCGGAGGACGTCAAGTCCACCGACTCCAAGGCGTTCCAGGACATGTCCGACGCGTACAAGGCGATCGGCGCCGCCGTGCAGAAGGCCGGCGCCCCGCCGGTCGACGACGGTGAGACCAAGCAGCAGAACGCGGTGAAGGAGCTGAACGGGATCTCCGCGGCCTACGCCGGGCTCAAGAAGCAGGTCGACGCGCTCGACACCGACGACCAGGGCAAGTTCGCCAGCGGTCTCGACAACATCGCCGGTGAGCTGATCAAGCTCGGCCAGAGCGGGAACAACGCGCTGAAGACGCTGGAGGAGGGTGACGTGGGGAAGGCCATGCAGAAGCAGGAGGGCTGCAAGAACGCGGGCGCCTCCCCGGCGGCGGCCAGCGGCTGACCCCGGCCCCCGGGCTCGTCGCCCCCGGCCCCAGACCTCCGGCCCCGGTGAACCCTGACTCCGGTGCCCCGGCCCCGGCGGCCGACCGGGTCGTTCAGCCCCGGTGACCCGGCCCAGGTGACCCGGCCCAGGTGACCCGGGCCCGGTGACCCCGGACACCTGGCGACCCCGGACCTGACGACCCCGCTCCCGCCCCGCGCCCTGGCCCCGGTGACCCGGTAGCCGGCGCACCCGGCGACCTCGTGACCCGGGGACCCGGCCCGGCAAGCGGCTCGACTCCGGTGACCCCGGCCGTGGGCCGCCGCACCCCCGTCACCGCCCGGGGCCCCGCCTCGCCCGGGTGGCCCACCTGGGACGGTCCGGTTCCCGGCGCCGACGGGGTGGGCCCGGCCCGCCCGTTCCGCCTCCCGGAGCGCCCGCCGACGACGGCGGGCGCTCCCTCGGTGCTCCGGCCCGGGGCGGGGGCGGGGAGAATGAGGGCGTGACTCTCTCGCGTCTGCCTGTCCTCGATGTGTCCCGCGTGTCCCCGGTGCCGTCCGGGGCTCCGGTGTCTTCCGGGTCCTCGGGCTCCTCCGTGTCCTCGGTGTCCCCCGCGTCCTCCGCTCCCGGCGGTCCTGACGGTGCCGAAGGTTCCGGCGGGGGTTCCGGTACGGCCGGTGCGCTCAGGGAGGCGCTGCTGGCGGCCGACTTCACCGCCGACGGGCTGCTCGAACTGCTCGGGGCGTCCGCGTACGCCGCGCTGGCCCGGGGCGAGACCGTTCCCGCGCTGCGGGCCACCCGGGGGGACGGCGCCCTGGAGGCGCTCGTCCGGCTGCTGTTGCTCCAGCAGCCGGTGCCCCGCGCCCGGGTCGCGTCCGTGCTGCCGGTCGCGCGCTGTGTGACGGACGGCTGGCTGGCCGAGGTCGGCGGCGACGAGGTCGCCGCCCGGGTCGACGTACGGCCGTACGGCGGGCCCGACGGCGAGGACTGGTTCATCGTCTCGGACCTCGGATGCGCGGTCGGCGGCGCGGGCGGCGCGACCGGGGCGGACGGCGGCACGGCGGACGAGGGGGTCGTGCTGGGCGTGGGCGGCGCGTCCACGACCCTCGCGGGCATCACCGTACGGACGCCCGTCGAATCCGCGCTCGACCTCGGCAGCGGCTGCGGCATCCAGGCGCTGCACGCGGCCCGGCACGCCACCCGGGTCACCGCGACCGACCTCAACCCGCGGGCCCTGCACATCACCGCCCTCACCCTGGCGCTCTCCGGGGTCCCCGCCCCGGAGTTGCTGGAGGGTTCGCTGTTCGAGCCGGTGGGCGAGCGGCGCTTCGACCTGATCGTCTCCAACCCGCCGTTCGTGATCTCGCCGGGCGCCAGGCTCACTTACCGTGACGGCGGTCTGAGCGGCGACGACCTGTGCCGGAACCTCGTCCAGCAGGCCGGGGAACGGCTGAACCCGGGCGGCTACGCACAGTTTCTCGCCAATTGGCAGCACGTCGACGGCGAGGACTGGACGGAGCGGCTCCGCTCCTGGGTGCCGCGCGGCTGCGACGCCTGGATCGTGCAGCGCGAGGTCCAGGACATCGCCCAGTACGCGGAACTGTGGCTGCGGGACGCGGGCGACCACCGCGGTGACCCGGCCGCCTACGCCGCCCGGTACGACGCGTGGCTGGACGAGTTCGAGGCGCGCGGGACCAGGTCCGTCGGCTTCGGCTGGATCACCCTGCGCCGGACGGACGCGGCGCGGCCGTCGGTGACCGTCGAGGAGTGGCCGCACCCCGTCGAGCAGCCGCTCGGGGACACCGTCCGCGCGCACTTCGCCCGGCAGGACTATCTGCGCGGCCGGGACGACGCGGCGCTGCTGGCCGAGCGTTTCCGGCTCGCGGACGAGGTGGTGCAGGAGCAGGTCGGACTGCCCGGCGCGGAGGACCCCGAGCATGTCGTGCTGCGGCAGAACCGGGGCATGCGCCGAGCCGCCCGCGTCGACACGGTCGCCGCCGGGTTCGCCGGGGTGTGCGACGGCACGCTGAGTGCCGCCCGCATCCTCGACGCCATCGCGCAGCTGCTCGGTGAGGACCCGGTGGTGCTGCGCTCGCGGACCCCGGAGCAGATCCGTTCCCTGGTGGAGCAGGGATTCCTGGAGCCCGTCCAGGCGTGACGGGCCCGGGCGACGGCCGGGACCCGCACCCGTGCGACAGCCGGGGCGCGTAACGGGCCGGACGCGGGCCGGGCCGCGGGCACGCGCGCGTGAGGGCCGTTCCCGGTCTTCCGTGGCGGGTTTCGCACCGGCCGTTCCCGGGGTCCCGCGGCCCTCCCTCGGACCGTCGCGGGACGGGTTCACCCCGCGGAGGTCACGCCGTTCACCCTTGGTTCGCCGCACCGCCGTACGGACGTGCCAGCCTCCCACCGCTGGGGACCGGGGAAGGGGAGGCTAGGGCCATGGAAAACGCGCCGGCGATCTTCGCGGGATCGGTGTTCGCCCTGTTCGGAGGGGCATTGCTGCTGTGGACCGGGACGCGGCTGCGGCAGCGGCTGCCGGTCGCCGAGGGGGTGGCGCGGAGCACCTCGGTGGCCGTCGCGACCTCGGCGGGGGTGACGGCGCTGATGCTCGCCGTGTGGTGCTTCAGCGGAATCTGAGACGGGTCCCCGGGCGGGGCCCCGGACCGCCCCGGGGCGGGCGGTGGATCACCCGCCGCGCACCGCCGCCGGGGCCGGTCGGCACTCCGGGCGGCAGGAAAGGCGGTAGTCGGGTTACCGTTCGAGTGGCCGTTGCGGGCTTTTCCCGTTTGACACGGGGGCGGGATGTACCGTCACACTCCGCAGCGTCACGGTACGGCCCGCCGTACCGCACCAGCCATCGTGACGTAACGCAGCGTCATCGAGCGTCGACCGGAGAGAAGAGCGAAGTTGTCCCCGACCAGCGAGGCCGCACATGGCGGTCGCCGACTCGTGATCGTCGAGTCGCCTGCCAAGGCGAAGACGATCAAGGGCTATCTCGGCCCCGGCTACGTCGTCGAAGCGAGCGTCGGACACATCCGCGACCTTCCGAGCGGAGCCGCCGAGGTCCCCGAGAAGTACACCGGTGAGGTGCGCCGACTCGGGGTGGACGTCGAACACGACTTCCAGCCGATCTATGTCGTCAACGCCGACAAGAAGGCCCAGGTCAAGAAGCTCAAGGAGCTGCTCAGCGAGTCCGACGAGCTCTTCCTCGCCACCGATGAGGACCGCGAGGGCGAAGCCATCGCGTGGCACCTCCAGGAAGTGCTCAAGCCCAAGATCCCCGTCCACCGGATGGTCTTCCACGAGATCACCAAGGACGCGATCCGCGACGCCGTCGCCAACCCGCGCGAGCTGAACAAGAAGCTCGTGGACGCCCAGGAGACCCGCCGCATCCTCGACCGCCTCTACGGCTACGAGGTCTCGCCGGTCCTGTGGAAGAAGGTCATGCCGAGGCTGTCGGCGGGCCGTGTCCAGTCCGTCGCCACCCGGCTGGTGGTCGAGCGGGAACGCGAGCGCATCGCCTTCCGTTCGGCCGAGTACTGGGACCTGACGGGCACCTTCGGCACCGGCCGCGCCGGTGACGCCTCCGATCCCGCGGCGCTGGTCGCCCGGCTCACCGCCGTCGACGGACGCCGGATCGCGCAGGGCCGCGACTTCGACTCCCTCGGGCAGATCAAGGGCGCGAACACCCTCCACCTCGACGAGGGACAGGCCCGCGCGCTCGCCGCGGCCCTGGAGAACACCCGTTTCTCCGTCCGCTCCGTCGAGTCCAAGCCGTACCGCCGCTCGCCGTACGCGCCGTTCCGCACCACGACCCTCCAGCAGGAGGCGAGCCGCAAGCTCGGCTTCGGCGCGAAGGCCACGATGCAGGTCGCGCAGAAGCTGTACGAGAACGGCTTCATCACCTATATGCGTACGGACTCCACGACGCTGAGCGACACGGCGGTCCGCGCCGCCCGCGCCCAGGTCACCCAGCTGTACGGCGCCGACTACCTGCCCGACAAGCCCCGCACGTACGCCGGGAAGGTCAAGAACGCGCAGGAGGCGCACGAGGCGATCCGCCCGTCGGGTGATCGTTTCCGCACCCCCGCCGAGACCGGTCTCACCGGTGACCAGTTCCGGCTCTACGAGCTGATCTGGAAGCGGACCGTCGCCTCCCAGATGAAGGACGCGGTCGGCAACTCCGTCACCGTCAAGATCGGCGGCACCGCCGCCGACGGCCGGGACACCGAGTTCTCCGCCTCCGGCAAGACGATCACCTTCCACGGCTTCCTGAAGGCGTACGTCGAAGGCGCCGACGACCCGAACGCCGAGCTGGACGACCGCGAGCGCAGGCTTCCGCAGGTCGGCGAGGGCGACCCGCTGTCCGCCGACGCGATGTCCGTCGACGGCCACTCCACCAAGGCGCCCGCCCGCTACACCGAGGCCAGCCTCGTCAAGGAGCTGGAGGAGCGCGAGATCGGCCGCCCCTCCACGTACGCGTCGATCATCGGCACGATCCTCGACCGCGGCTATGTCTTCAAGAAGGGCACCGCGCTCGTCCCGTCCTTCCTGTCCTTCGCCGTGGTCAATCTGCTGGAGAAGCACTTCGGGCGGCTCGTCGACTACGACTTCACCGCCCGGATGGAGGACGACCTCGACCGTATCGCCAGCGGTGAGGCCCAGGCCGTGCCGTGGCTGCGCCGGTTCTACTTCGGCGAGGGCGGCCCCGGCGACGGCGCGGGCGCCGCGGCCGACGCGGGCAACGGCGACGGCGACCACCTCGGCGGACTCAAGGAACTCGTCACCGACCTGGGCGCCATCGACGCCCGCGAGGTGTCGTCGTTCCCCGTCGGGGACGGCATCGTGCTGCGCGTGGGCCGCTACGGCCCCTACATCGAGCGCGGCGAGAAGGACTCCGAGGGCCATCAGCGCGCGGACGTCCCCGAGGACCTCGCGCCCGACGAGCTGACCGTCGCCTTCGCGGAGGAACTGCTCGCCAAGCCGAGCGGGGACTTCGAGCTGGGCGCCGACCCGGTCAGCGGCCACCAGATCATCGCCAGGGACGGCCGCTACGGCCCGTACGTCACCGAGGTGCTGCCCGAGGGCACACCGAAGACCGGCAAGAACGCGGTCAAGCCGCGGACGGCCTCGCTCTTCAAGTCGATGGCCCTGGACACCGTCACCCTGGACGACGCGCTCAAGCTCATGTCACTGCCGCGCGTCGTGGGCAAGGACGCCGAGGGCGTCGAGATCACCGCGCAGAACGGCCGCTACGGCCCGTATCTGAAGAAGGGCACCGACTCGCGGTCGCTGACCAGCGAGGACCAGCTCTTCACCATCACCCTGGACGAGTCCCTCGCCATCTACGCGCAGCCCAAGCAGCGCGGGCGGGCCGCGGCCAAGCCGCCGCTGAAGGAACTCGGCGAGGACCCGGTCAGCGGCAAGCCCGTCGTGGTGAAGGACGGCCGCTTCGGCCCGTACGTCACCGACGGCGAGACCAACGCGACGCTGCGCTCCGGCGACAGCGTCGAGGAGATCACGCCCGAGCGGGGCTACGAGCTGCTCGCCGAGAAGCGGGCCAAGAGCCCCGCCAAGAAGACGGCGAAGAAGGCACCCGCCAAGAAGGCACCCGCCAAGAAGGCGCCGGCCAAGAAGACGGCCACGGCCGCGAAGAAGACGACCACGGCGAAGAAGGCCACGGCCAAGAAGGCGCCCGCGAAGAAGGCGTCCGCGACGAAGACCGCGGGCCCGGACGCCTGACGGTCCCGCCGTAGTCACGCCCCGGACGCGGGGCGTGCGGGGCCGCGGTGACGGCCTCAGGCGTGCGGCGTACGGGGTCGGAGTGGGTGAAGGCCGCAGGTCCGGGGGTGCCCGGATCCGGGGTGACGCCCGCAGGTCCGGGCCCTGACCGCCCGACGTTCGACATGTGCACCCCGTACGGGGCCGGGACCTCGCTCCCGGCCCCGTACGGCGTTCCCGGGCCGACTCCGGTTTCGCGGGCCCGGCCGCGCGGTGGTGCTGCGGCGGGGCGGCGGGCAGGGCGCCACCGGTGGGCCAGGGGCCCGGGGCCGGTGCCGGACACCGGGCGCGGGGCCGGGCGGGACAGGGCACGGGCCCGGTGGCGGGACGCGGGGCACGGGACGCGGGGTTGGTGTCGGCGCGGCCGGATAGGCTGTCAGGATGACGCGAGCCGAGCAGCCAACGGCCGGACAACCGGCCTCCGACACCGCCCTGGTCGCCGATTCCCGCGAGCGCGCCCTGCGCGCCCTGCTGCACAACGCCCCCCTCAAACGCCTCTGGGGAGCGCAGCTCATCGGCGGCATCGGCGACGCCCTCGCCCTGCTCGTCCTGGTGCTGCTGACCCTGGAGACGGCGGTCGGCCGGGGTTCCCTCGGCGGCGGCTACCAGGGCGCCGCCCTCGCCGTCGCGGCCGTCCTCGGCACCCGGATCCTCGCGACCCTGCTGTGCGGCGCCGTCCTGCTCGGCCCGCTCACCTCGCTCACCTCGCCCGGCGGTCTGCTGGACCGCCGCTGGACGATGGTCGCCACCGACGGGCTGCGGGCCGCGCTGCTGATCGTGGCCCCGCTGTGGATCCTGTGGACACCGGGCAGCGCCCTCGTGCTGCTCCTGGTCACCACGTTCGTCATCGGGGTCGCCGAACGCTTCTGGACGATCTGCCGGGAGAGCGCGGCCCCCGCGCTGCTGCCCCCGCCGCCGCCGGAGGGCGCGGCCGTCCGCCCGCTGCCCGACCACCTGGACGCCCTGCGCCGGCTGTCCCTGCGCACCGGCTTCGTCGCCTTCCCGCTCGCCGCCCTCACGCTCGTCGTGACCACCCTCGTCGGGAATCTGCTGGGCGCGGGCATCGACTGGTTCGGCGCCCACCAGGCGGCCCTCGCGTCGTACGCCGCGGCGGGACTGTTCGCCGCGTCGCTGTCCGTCGTCTGGTTCGTCGAACTGCCCGCCACCCCCACGCCCCGCGCGCGCTCCCCGCTCGAAGGGCTGCGCCGCCCCCGCACCGGCACCACGCCCGACCGGGGCCGGACGGGCGCGGTCACCCCGCTGGTCCTCGCCTGCGGCGCCGTCGCCGCCGCGATCGCCGCCGCCGTGGGTGTCGCCGTCCTGCACGCCGGCGACCTCGGCGGCGGGCCGGTGCTGTACGGCCTGCTGGTCCTCGCGCTCACCGGCGGCACCGTCCTCGGTATCCGTACCGGTCCCGCCGTCCTGCCGTCGCTCTCGCGGCGGCGGCTGCTCGCGCTCTCCGTCGCGGCCACCGGCGCCGCGCTGCTCGCGGCGGGCCTCGTCCCGGACGTCACCTCCGTCCTGCTGATCACGGCCCTCGCCGGGACGGCCGCCGGGATCGCCGCCAACACCGGGCACACCCTGCTCGACCAGGAGACCGAGGAGTACCGCAGGGCCCGCACCACCGAGCATCTGCACGCGGTCGTCCGGGTCTTCGTCGCGCTCGGCGCCCTGGTGGCCCCCCTGCTCGCCGCGCTGATCGGCCCGCACCGCCTGGAGAACGGCAAGTTCGTCTTCGACCACGGCGGCGCCGCGTTCACCCTCATGCTGGTCGGCGCCCTGCTGCTGCCCGTCGCGGCCCTCGTCCTCGCCCGGACCGACGACCGCTCCGGCGTCCCGCTGCGCAAGGACCTGCGGGACGCGCTGCGCGGCGGCGACCCGGCCCAGGCCCAGGCCGCCACCGGCTTCTTCATCGCCCTGGAGGGCGGCGACGGCGCCGGGAAGTCCACCCAGGCCGAAGCGCTCGCCGAGTGGATCCGCGGCAAGGGCCACGAGGTCGTCGTCACCCGTGAGCCCGGCGCCACCCCGGTCGGCAAGCGGCTGCGCTCGATCCTCCTGGACGTCTCCGACGCCGGACTGTCCAACCGCGCCGAGGCTCTGCTCTACGCGGCCGACCGCGCCGAACACGTCGACACCGTGGTGCGCCCCGCGCTCGAACGGGGCGCCGTGGTCGTCTCCGACCGCTACATCGACTCCTCCGTCGCCTACCAGGGCGCCGGACGCGATCTGTCCCCGACCGAGATCGCCCGGATCTCCCGCTGGGCCACCGACGGGCTCGTCCCGCATCTGACGATCCTGCTGGACGTCGACCCCGAGGCCGCCCGCGAGCGCTTCACGGAGGCCCCGGACCGGCTGGAGTCCGAGCCGATCGAGTTCCACGCGCGCGTGCGGGCCGGTTTCCTCACCCTCGCCGCCGCCGCGCCCGGCCGCTACCTCGTGGTGGACGCGAGCCAGGAGGCGGAGGCCGTCACCACGGTCGTCCGCAACCAGCTCGACGTACTGTTGCCGCTTTCCGAGGCCGAGATCAAGGCCCAGGAAGAGGCCCGCAAGGCCGCCGAGGAGGAGGCCCGCCGCAAGGCGGAGGAGGAGGCCGCGCGCAAGGCCGAGGAGGAGCGGCTGGAGCGCGAGCGCCAGGAGCAGCTCGCCAAGCTGCGCGCCGAGGAGGAGGAGCGCAAGCAGCGCGAGCTGGAGGAGGCCCAGCGCCGCGAGGCCGAGCGGCAGGCCGAGGAGGCCCGCCGCCGCGCGGAGGAGGCCCGCCGCAAGGCCGAGGAGGAGCGCGCCAGGCTCCAGGCCGAGGAGGAGGCGCGCGCCGCCGAGCAGGAGCGGCTGCGCAAGCAGGCCGAGGAGGAGGCCCGGCTGCGCGCCGAGGCCGAGGCCCGGCGGCTGGAGAAGCAGCGCAAGGCGGAGGAAGCCCTGCTCAGGGCGGAGGAGGCCCGCCGCGCCGCCGAGGCGGCGGAAGCCGAACGGCGCGCGGAGGAGGCCCGCCGCGCGGAGCGCGAACGCCTCGCCGAGGACGCCCGCCGCGCCGAGGAGGAGCGGCAGGCGGCCGAGGCCCGGCGCGCGGAGGAGGCGCGGGAGGCGGCCCGGCAGGCGGAGCGGGACCGGCGCGCCGAGGAGGCGCGCGGGCTGGCGGAGGCCCGGCAGGCGGAGCAGATGCGTGAGGCGGAGGCCGCCCGGCGCGCGGAGGCGGCCCGTCGGGCCGCGGAGGCACGGGACCGGGCCGCGTCCACGCAGCCCCCTCGGCCGGGCGGCGACCGTTCCACGGATGACCGGTCTGCGGACGGCCGTTCCGCGGATGGCCGTCCTACGGATGGCCGTTCCGCGGACGGTACGGAAGGCCGGTTCGCCGAGGGCGGGATCGCCGGGGGCGGGGCCGGCGGGGGTCGGTCCACGGATGGCCGGGGCGCAAGTGATCCGCGCACGGGTGATCGGCGCACGGGTGCCGGGGCCGACGACGACACGACGACGCTTCCCCGGGTGCCGTCCGGCCCGGCGGACCGAGGCGGTCCCCGCAAGGGCCCCGCGTCCGGCTTGCCGTCCGATGACACGGCGGTGCTGCCCCGGGTGCCCTCCGGTCCGGCGGACGAGACGGCCGTGCTGCCGCCCGTACGGCCGGACGGTTCCGACGACGACACAGCGGTGCTCCCGCAGATGCCCGACGACCGCGCGGCCGACGACACGGCCGTGCTGCCGCCGGTGCGGCCCCGGGGCACCGGCGCCCCGACGGACCGCGTGCCGCCCGGCTACTTCCGCGACGAGCGCCCGGCCGGACCCATGTCGGCCGGTGCCCCGCGCACCCGGGTGACCGGTCCCAACGACCGTACGCACGAGCTCCCGCAGCTGGACGAACAGGGCGTGCCCAAGCGGCGGCCCCGTTCCGACTGGGCGGAGGAGACCCCGCTCGACGACCTGCCGACCCTGGCCGACGAACTGCTCGGCGCGCGCGGAGAGGGCGACGACAGCGACGAGGGCGACGGCGGCAGGCGTGACGGGGACGCGTACGGGCGGGACGCGCACGGACGCGATCCTCACGGACGTGACGCGTACGGGCGGGGCGGTCGTGGTGACGGTGGGCGCGGGCCGGGCGGTTCGCGCCGCTGACGCCGCGCGGACCGGCCGGGTTAGCGCCGCTGAAGCCGCTGCTGGCGCTGACGGGGGATTGTGGGGCCGTGGCCGGGGCAGGGCGGCCGGTCGGACTCACGTGGCGGCCGGGGCCCGGTCGCCGTCGGTCCGGACGGTGATGTCAGTGGGGTCGTCCACAATGGACCGGGTGGGGGCACAGCCACGACGGGCGACGACGTGGACGGACAGCGGACGTAAGGGCGGCAACCCATGACGGTATGGGACGACTTGGTGGGCCAGGAGCAGGTGAGCGCGCAGCTCGGCGCCGCCGCCCGGGACGCCGACGCGCTGGTGACGGCCGTCGCCGACCGTTCCGCGGGGTCCGGCGCGCCGCCCCCGCCCGCCCCCGAGGCGTCCCGGATGACGCACGCGTGGCTGTTCACCGGCCCGCCCGGGTCCGGCGGTCCGACCGCCGCGCGCGCGTTCGCCGCCGCGCTCCAGTGCGTTAGCCCGGACCGCGCGCTCGGCGGTGTACCCGGCTGCGGTTTCTGCGACGGCTGCCACACCAGTCTGATCGGTACCCACGCGGATGTGCAGATCGTCCGTACGGACCTGCTGTCCATCGGTGTGAAGGACACCCGTGAGCTGGTCCGCCGCGCCCAGTTGTCCCCGGCCGTGGGCCGGTGGCAGGTCATCGTCCTGGAGGACGCCGACCGGCTCACGGAAGGCGCGGGCAACGTCCTGCTGAAGGCCGTCGAGGAGCCCGCGCCGCGCACGGTCTGGCTGCTCTGCGCGCCCTCGGTGGACGATGTCCTGCCGACGATCCGTTCGCGCTGCCGTCATCTCACCCTGCGCACCCCGCCGGTGGAGGCCGTCGCGGACGTCCTGATCCGCCGGGACGGCATCGAGCCGGAGGCCGCCATGGCCGCCGCCCGCGCCACCCAGGGCCACATCGGCCGGGCCCGCAAGCTGGCCACGGACCCGAGGGCCCGCGCGCGGCGCGCCGCCGTGGTGCGGATGCCGCTGCGGGTTTCCGACGTCGGGGGCTGTCTGAAGGCGGCCCAGGAGCTGATCGACGCGGCCACCGAGGACGCCAAGGAGGTCTCCGAGGAGCTTGACGTCAAGGAGACCGAGGAGCTGAAGGCGGCACTCGGCGCGGCCCAGGGCGGGCGGATGCCACGCGGCACGGCGGGTGTGATGAAGGACCTGGAGGACAGACAGAAGCGCCGCAGGACCCGTACCCAGCGCGACAGCCTGGATCTGGCGCTCACCGAGCTGACCGGCTTCTACCGCGATGTCCTCGCGCTCCAGCTCGGCTCGCGGCTGGCCATCGCGAACGCCGACGCGGGTGACGCGCTGGACCGGCTCGCCCGCGAGAGCACCCCGGAGGCCACGCTGCGGCGGATCGACGCGATCTCGGCGTGCCGGGCGGCACTGGACAGCAATGTCGCCCCGCTGCTGGCGGTCGAGGCGATGACGATGGCGCTCCGCACGGGGTGACGGCGGTATTCGGGGCGGGGTGACGCGCACGCTCCGGCGCGGGCCGGGCGGGGTGGACGTGGGGCGGGTCGGGCCGGGCCGGGGTCGAAGCGCGCGGTCGCGTTCCGGCGCGCGGCCTGGCGGGGGATGACGCGCGCGTTCGCGGGACCGTCCCGTCCGCTCCCAGCCATCCGTTCCCAGCCATCCGCTCCCGGTTGTCCTCCGGGGTCGGACGGCGCCAGCGGAACGGGAACGGAATTCACTCGTACGGACCGACCGTGCGGCGACGCCAGGTGATCGTACGGTCGCGCATCGTAGTCTCGTCGGATGCGCACGAGCAGCCGCCCACCCCGTCCCGCCCGTGACCCGCGTCCCCAGGGCCGTACCGCCCCCACCGGCCCCGGTCCTGGTCCTGATCCCGGTGGCCGAACGCCGGACGGACCCGCGCTCGGGGAACGCGGCCCCCGGGACCGTCCCACCCGTGACCACCGCACCCGGGGGCTGCGGGCGTTCGGCGTCCTGCTGACGGCGACCGCGCTGCTGGTCACCGGCTGCTCGGCGGGCGGGTCCGCGCCGGGCGGGTCGATGGTGGCGCCGCACGCGGGCAGCACTCCGGAGGAACTGACGCGGTACTACGGGCAGAAGCTCACCTGGCGCGACTGCGAGCCCACCGGCTTCCAGTGCGCGAAGCTGCGTGCTCCGCTGGACTACCGGCGTCCCGGGTCGGGCGAGATCGAGCTCGCGGTGGCACGCAAGGAGGCCACCGGTCCCGGTGAGCGGATCGGATCGCTGCTGGTGAACCCGGGCGGCCCCGGCGGCTCGGCGGTCGGCTACCTCCGTTCGTACGCGGGTGTCGGGTACCCCGACGACGTCCGGGCGCGCTACGACATGGTGGCCGTCGACCCGCGCGGGGTGGCCGGGAGCGAGCCGGTGCGCTGCCTCGACGGCAAGGAGATGGACGCGTACACGCAGACGGATGTCACCCCCGACGACCGTGGCGAACAGGACCGGCTCGTCGGCGCGTTCCGCACGTTCGCGAAGGGCTGCGAGAGCCGTTCGACGCGGGTGCTGCCCCATGTGTCGACGGAGGAGACCGCGCGGGACATGGACATCCTGCGCGCCGCGCTCGGTGACCGGAAGCTGACGTATGTGGGCGCGTCGTACGGGACGTTCCTGGGCGCGACGTACGCGGGGCTCTTCCCGGACCGGGTCGGCCGGCTGGTGCTGGACGGCGCGATGGACCCGTCACTGCCCGCCCGCCGGATGAACGAGGACCAGACGGCGGGCTTCGAGACGGCGTTCACGGCCTTCGCGAAGGACTGTGTGCGGCGTACGACTTGCCCGCTGGGCCGGGAGGCGGCGACGGCCGGGGCGAAACTGAAGGCGTTCCTGCGCGCGCTGGACCGGGAACCCGTCCGGACCGGCAAGCCGGGCCGCCGCCTCGGCGAATCGCTCGCCATGACCGGGGTGATCGCCGCGATGTACGACGAGGGCGCGTGGCCCCGGCTGCGCTCCGCGCTGACGGCCGGGATCGACAAGCGCGACGGTACGGGGCTGCTGGCCCTGTCGGACGGCTACTACGAACGGGGGTCGGACGGCGAGTACGGGAACCTGATGTTCGCCAACGCCGCCGTGAACTGCCTCGACCTGCCTCCGGCGTTCACGACGCCCGCCGAGGCCGCCGAAGCGGTGCCCGCCTTCGAGAAGGCGTCACCCGTGTTCGGTGAGGGGCTGGCCTGGTCGGCGCTGAACTGCGCGTACTGGCCGTTCGGCGCGACGGGTGGGCCGCAGCGCATCGAGGCCAAGGGCGCCGACCCGATCCTCGTCGTCGGCACCACCCGCGACCCGGCGACCCCGTACCGCTGGGCCGAGGCCCTCGCCGCCCAGCTCGACTCCGGCACCCTCCTCACCTACGAGGGCGACGGCCACACCGCGTACGGCCGGGGGTCCACCTGCGTCGACTCCACGATCGACCGATACCTCCTCACCGGCACCCCTCCCGCCGACGGAAAGCGCTGCTCATAGCCCCCGGACCACCCCTGCCCGGGGGTGGTCCGGCCCCCTCAGGAATCTGTGTAGAATTGGCGCGTCGCGCACCCCGGCACCGGTGGTGCAGACGCCAGCCGCCTTAGCTCAGATGGCCAGAGCAACGCACTCGTAATGCGTAGGTCTCGGGTTCGAATCCCGAAGGCGGCTCTGCAGGACCCCAGGACTCACTCGCCGTGACCTGGGGTTTTTCGCTTTTTCGGGGCATGGCGCGTCACACGGCCGGGGTGCCGCGAGATGGCTTGCGTGAGCGATGCGTGAGCGGAGCGGTCCGTGCCCTACTTCTCGCCCTTCTTCCGCTTGCCCTTCTTCTTGGTCCTGGCCTCGGCTTTCGCCTTGGACGCCGCCTTCTTGGCAGCCTTGCGGGCCTCCGTCGCCTCGGCCTTCCGCTGTAGCGGGACCAGCTTGGCGGTGGCTTCGGCGGCGTTCTTGCCGACGTGGGGAAGGACGCTCTGGTAGATGTCGCGCGTGATCCGGGTGTCGCTGTGGCCGAGGGTGTCGGAGACGATCTTGACGTCGATGCCAGCCGCGAGCATGAGGGTGGCCGCGCCGTGGCGGAGGTCGTGCAGCCGGATCGGCGGGAGGCCGGAGGCGGCGACGAGGCGTTCGAAGAGGTCGGTGACCTTGCTGGGGTGAAGCCAGGTGCCGTCTTCCTGGGTGAAGACCATGCCGGTCTCGACCCAGGCCGTTCCCCACTCCTCGCGGTCCGCGTCTTGGCGCTCGCGATGTTCCTTGAGCACGTTGACCGTGTCGTCGTCGAGCGCGATGACACGGAAGCCGCTGTCCGTTTTGGGTTCGGAGGTCTCGACAGCCCAGCCGTCCTGGACGAGCTGCGAAGACACGGTGAGGGAGTGGGTGTCGAGGTTGGTTTCCGACCAGGGCTGGCCGCACGCCTCGCCACGACGCAGACCGCGGAACGCGATGAGGTGCCACATGGCGTACAGCCGGTCCTCGGCGACGAAGTCGAGGAACGCGCCAGTCTGTGCCGGTGTCCAGACCATGACGGGTGAGGGCTTCTCGCCCGTCTGCTCCCACTTGGCGACGCGCTCATTCGTCCACACGAGGGCCTTGGGCTTGCGGACGGGGTCGAGTTCGACGTGGGCGGCGGGGTTGAAGGTGATGATCTGCTGGCCGATCGCGTCGTTGAGGGCGGCGCGGAGAGTGGCTTTGACGTGCTGGCGGGTCGCGGGGCCGGTGACGCGGCGGAAGGGCGGCATCGCGTCGATCGCGACCTTCAGCGCCTTGCGACGGGCCCGGTGCTCCGCGCCCTTCCACGGGATGGCCGCGAGTTCGTCGACAGCGGCTCGGCGTTGGACGTTCTGTTCGAGGATCTCGGCGTTGGCGTCGGTGATGGCGGTGAACATGTCGTTGAGGTGGCTCACGCGCAGCCGGTCGAGGCGCCGGTGGCCGATATGCGGTTTGAGGTGGACTCGGATATCGGTCTCGTAGCGGCTGATCCCGGACTTCCGGATGCGTTTGCCCGCCAGCCACCGGTCCAGCCATTCGGCCACGGTGAGACTGCCGACGAGGTCCTGGCCCGCGTTGAGACGCCGACGGGTCTCCTCCACATCGGGAAGCGGCGCCTTCTCGTCGCCGATCTCCTCCAGCATGGCCGCGATCAGCGCCAGGCCCTCCGGGTCGTCGGTGTCGGCGAGGCCGAGGAGGGCGCGGACGTGGTCGAGGTCGGCCTGGGCGGCTTTGAGGGTGTCGTAGCCGGCGCGGCTGAAGGAGCGGCGGGTGCCGTCTTCGCGGGGCGGGAGTTCCTGGCGTATGGAGTACGAGCCGTGCTTGCGGCTGGACAGTTGGGGGCACTTCTTGCCGAGCGGTTTGCCGGTGTGGACATCGCGGCAGTAGCAGCGGCGGTGCGTGGAGCCCTTCAAGCGGATTCCTCCGTGGGGTCGGTGTCGGTTTCGGGGTTGGTTCCAGGTGGGTCGACGTCGTGGAGTGCGGGTGGGAGATCAGGCGGGGTGGCGCCGTCCTCGCGGATCTCACGGCGGAGGACGCGGAGCTGGTACTTGGCGGCGATGGCCCGGTCGGCGTACTCGGCCTGCTGGCGTTCGGCGTTCTCCCGCTGGGCGCGGGAGGCGGCGGTCCTGGTGTCGAACCGGGCCTGCTTCTCTTCGTCGAGTGCGGCGAGGGCGGTTCGGACAAGAAGGGTGTGGTGCTCGAACTCAGACACCATTCCCGGGTCGTTCTCGAAGACGTCTTCCTCGCCGGTGAAGCGGCGCAGGGCGTCCCAGGTGGGGACGAGTTCCTGGAAGGGAAGTTCCTGAGTCTTCTCGATGTAGCCGACGGGGAAGATCAGGTGGACCGGGTAGGTCTCCAGGGCGGCGGCCAGGACCATGACGTCCACCAGGGGCAGGCTGGCGCGGCGGCCGGATTCCATGTTGGCGATCACGTTGCGCGGGATCGGGTGCCCCAGCTCCTCGCAGCGGTCCGCCAGATCCTGCGCGCTCCATCCCCTCCCCTTCCTTCTGCGCCGGACCTCGCCGGCCACGTTGGCCTTGATCCGGTCCACCCACTCCGGAAAGTCGTCTTCTTCATCATCGAAATCGCGTTGTGTCATGCAGACACATTAGCTTGAGGATTATCGATGAAGTGGCCCGGAGCCGGACGTGATGGACGCGTTCGCCGACGGCTGCATCGAAGAGGGGGTGCCGCATGCGCGGAGACGTCACGAGCGGGCAGCCGAAGGGGATGAGCCGGGAGGAGCTCCTTGCCCTCCCGGTTGCCGTTGACCTGGACACCAGCAACCGGGCACTCGGGTTGGGGCGGAGCAAGGGGTACGAGCTGGCGAAGCGGGGCGCCTATCCGTGCAAAGTGCTGCGGCTCGGCAACGCCTACCGGGTCGTGACGGCAGACCTGTTGAGCCTGCTCGGGCTGGCGGCTTGAGGGGCAGGGAGCGTAGCAGGCGGTTCTGCGCTGAGCTGACACAGAATCGCTGGACTGTGCAGGGGTGTGGACGTACTGTCCGTGTTCCCACGGGGAACGCCCGGCCTGTTCCGACTCGGAACACCGGCCGCGTTCACTCAGTGAACGGAGCGGGCCTCCGGCGGTGCAACGCCGGAGGCCCCGGCAACCCCCATCGGCCTGTCACGAACCAACCCAGCGGCAAGGGCGCGCAAGCCCGCCACCGCCAGAAGAGGAGCCGCCCAGTGGAACACGCCCCTACCGAGCCCTATTCCACCCCCACCAAGCCCATCTGGCCCCCGGTCGCCGTCCCCGGACGTCCTGGCCACCAGGGCGGCCAAGACGGGGAGCCCTCTGCGCTGGCAGAGGTGTCGCCCGGGGAGGCGGTGCTCGATCCGGAGCCGACTGCCGGGTCCGGCCTGCTGGACGAACTGCGTGCGCAGATCGCGAGGTTCGTGATTCTGCCCTCGCAGGAGGCGCTGGACGCGGTGACGCTGTGGGTGGTGGCTACTCATCTCCAGCCCGCGTGGCAGCACGCGCCGCGTCTCGCGGTGGTCGGTCCGGCGAAGCGGTGCGGCAAGTCCCGGCTGCTGGACGTGCTCACCGAGACGGTGCACGAGCCGATGCTCACCATCAACACCACCCCGGCTGCGGTCTTCCGGTCGATCACCGAGGAGCCGCCCACGCTCCTGGTCGACGAGGCGGACACCATCTTCGGCACTCCGAAGCAGGCGGAGAAGAACGAGGAGATGCGCGGCCTGCTGAACGCCGGGCACCAGCGGAACCGTTACGTCACCCGGGTCGTCGGCAACGACCACACCCCACACAAGTTCGCCACCTTCGCCATGGCCGCCATCGCGGGCATCGGCGACCTCCCCGACACGATCATGGACCGCGCCGTGGTGATCCGCATGCGCCGCCGGGCCGAAGGCGAGACCGTCAAGCCGTTCCGCTCCCGCCGCGACATCCCGGCCCTGCACGAACTGCGCGACCGGATCGCCGCCTGGGGCCGCCCGCTGCTGGACGAAGCTGCCGACCTGGAACCGGAACTGCCGGTCGAGGACCGCGCGGCCGACACCTGGGAACCCCTGGTGATCGTCGCCGACCTCTCGGGCGGGTCCTGGCCCCGTCGCGCCCGGACCGCGTGTGCACGGATGGTCGCGGCCGAGGAGCGAGCGGAGGAGGAGAACCCCAGCGGGGCGAAGATCCTCGCGGACATCCGGCGGATCTTCCACGCCAAGGGCGACCCGGAGAGCCTCAGCACCGACGACCTTCTCTTCGCCCTCAACGGCGACGCCGAAGCCCCCTGGGCCGAATGGGGCCGCAACGGGCTGACGCCGCGCGGACTCGGCGCGCTGCTCCGCGACTACACCATCGCCTCCGGGAACGTCCGCGTCGGCGAGATCCAGCGCAAGGGCTACACCCGCAATAAGTTCGCCGACGCCTGGCGCCGCTACTGCCCCACCGTCCACCCGATCGACGCCGGCCCCGTCACCGCCGAGGGCTGACCCAGCCCCGCCCCGATTGCCGTCCGTGCCGTCCCTGCCGTCATCCCGCAGGTCAACAGGCATCCCGCCAAGACGGCAACCGGGCCCAAGACGGAAACACGATCACCACCCGCCCCGGGGCTGCCCAACCGCGTCCCGATCCGTCTCGTGCCGTCCCAGCAGTACCCGCCGTATCGGCGCAGGTCACGGCCCCGCGCCACGGGACGGCAAACGCACCCCATCCGTCCACGGCCGTGCCGCCGGGACGGCACCGCGCCCTGCCTGCCGTCCCGGCCCTGACCTGCGGGTGCAACGGCCAAGACGGATAAGACGGACCACACCACCAGCCCCACGCACCACCCAGGAGCACTCCACCTCCATGGCCACATCCGCTGTACCGCCCGCGCCCGCGTATCCCGACACCGGTCACCGCATGACCGGCTGGGACCGCGCTGCGATCCTCTCCCTCGGTGCCGCCGCCTGCGCCCTCTCGTACGACGCCCTCCAGCAGATGGCCGTCGCCATCCACGTCCGCGGACTCCTCACCTACCTGTTCCCACTCGTCATCGACGGGTTCATCGCCTACGGCGTACGCGCCCTTCTCGTCCTGCGCACCGCCCCGTTCCGGGCCCGCCTCTACGTCTGGGCCCTCTTCGGCACCGCGACCTGCGCCAGCATCTGGGCCAACGCCCTCCACGCCGTACGCATCAACCAGCAGAACCCGCCTGGCACGCTCCACCTGAGCGACCTCACCGTCGGCATCCTGTCCACCCTCGCCCCACTCGCCCTCGCCGGAGCCGTCCACCTCCACATCCTCATCACCCGCGAAACCACCACCGACACGGCACCCCCGCCGGTAACCCTCCCCGACCCGGAACAGCTCACCAGCGAACCCGCGGCCACTCGCCGGGGCGGACGGCCAGCGGACGCGACCCTCGACGAACTCGTTGAGATAGGCCGGATCGCCGTAGCCGAGCACGGCCGTCTCTCCCGCTCCACCGTCCTCCAAGCGATCAGGGACAAGGGCCTCAAAGTCGGCGGCGAGCGGCTCACCGAGGTCATGAACACCCTGCGAGCCGAATCCGAGACCAGCTTCGTCGACGGCTGACCGCACGCCACCGGAACAGGCACGGGGTGGTCGGAACCCCTTCCGACCACCCCGGCCACGGACCACCTGTCGCGGACGGAACCGAGACGCCTCCGGGCTGCGGTACCGGATGGCGACGAGAAGGTGGCCTGCCACCGAGCCCTCCCCGCCCCATGCCAGTGGTCTCAGCACTCGCAGAGTGGATGTAGCCGTGGCTTTCCCGGGCCCGTCCGACGACTTCACCCACTTCACGAGCAGACCCCGAGGAGAACCACCACATGCCCCACCCGGACAGCCCTCACTCCTTCGACCACCAGGAGACAACCACTGCGGTCACCAGCGCAGCAAGGTATGCCGCTGGACCGTCCAAGGGCCGGTCCCATACGGATGCCTCCGCCCCGGGGGTGGCGGAGGGGCTCGGGCACCAGGGGGCGCCCGAGGGAGAAGCGTCAGCGTCTCCGACCGTCAGCCCGTTGCCGCGAGCAGCCGAAGCCGCCGCGTTGCATCGTGTCGCCCGTCGCCGCCGGCGTGATCCGAGCGGCCAGCGCAAGCAGCGTGTCGACGCCCGTTACAGCGTCGACGAGAAGAAAGCGATCCTCGCCCGAGCCAGGTCACTGAACATCGCCGGAGCCCACTACGTCGGTGCGGTCGTCATGGCCCACATCCACGGTGACCTCGCCCTGCCAGGCCAGCGCACCCCGCTCGACGACTACATCGACGAGCTGACCGCCCTCCGCGGGGAGGTAGCCAGGATCGGCAACAACATCAACCAGATCGCCCGCAAGCTCAACGCCGGTGGTCATCCCCAGCCTGGGGACACCGAACTCTTGGCCCAAGCCGAACGCACCCTGGCGGACACCGGGACCACCGTCCGTCGGATCGCAGCAGCCGCGAACCAAGCCCTCATGAGGAAGGAGGGCCAGTGATCGCGAGGATCAGCAGCGGCAAGAGCACCGCCGGCCTCATCCGGTACCTGTTCGACACGAAGAAGGCGAAGGACCACACCGACCCGCACCTGGTCGCCTCCTGGGACGGCTTCGCCCCGGACCCCGGCCGGGCCGAGGACTTCGACGCCACCAAGAAGCTCCTCGTCGCCGACCTCGACCTGCGGGTCAAACAGGCCAGGCGGCTCGGCCGGGCACCCGAACAGCATGTGTGGCACTGCTCGGTCCGGGCCGCGCCCGAGGACCGAGAGCTCACGGACGACGAGTGGGCCCAGGTAGCTCGCCGTATCGTCCACGCCACCGGCATCGCCCCCGAAGGCGACCCGGACGGATGCCACTGGGTAGCCGTCCGGCACGCCCCGGACCACATCCACATCGCCGCCACCAAAGTCCGCGGTGACCTGAGCAGCGTCCGCCACTGGCACGACTACCGCAACGCCGACCGAGAACTCGTCGCCGTAGAGAAGGAGTACGGCCTCCGCCAGGTCGCACGTGGAGACCGCACCGCCGCCAAGCGCCCCACTCGCGCCGAACAGGAGAAGTCCCGCCGCCGCGGCCGGGGAACCACCGCGCGTGAGCAGTTGCGCACCACCGTTCGCACCGCCGTTGCCGCCGCTTCCACCATCGAAGAGTTTGCCCACCTGCTCAGCCAGATCGACGGTGTGATCACCCAGGTCGTCTACTTCCCCTCCGGAGACGTACGCGGCTACAAGATCGCGCTCAAGGGTGACACCAATGCCCAAGGCGACCCTGTCTGGTTCTCCGGCTCCGAACTCGCCCCAGACCTGTCCTTCCCCAAGATCCGGGAACGTCTGAACGCCATCGAGCCAGCCACTGACCAGCAACTGAACCGGGGCAGGCCCGACCCATGGCACCAGACCATCACCATGATCGAACTCATCCCCCACCACCTGGATCAAGCCGACGACGAAGCCTCCCAGGCCCACCTCCACGCCTTCGGTGAAGTCCTCGACGCCCTTCCCCTCCTTGCGCCCCGACAGCTTCGGACCCAGCTCCGAGACGCCGCCACCGCGTTCGAACGCGCCACCCGCTCCCGCATCCGGGCCGAGCAGCACCAGGCTCGTGCGCTGCGCAGCGCCGCACGAGCAATGCTCCGGCAGCCCCCGCCTAAGGACGGAGCCCTCCTGGCGATGCTTCTCGACGCCGCCGTCCTCGTCGTCATCGCCGCAAGTCGCTGGCATCAGCGCCACCACCACGACCAGCAGGTCGAAGCCGCCCGTCAGGCTCTGCTGCATCTCCAGATCGCGTACGACCAGGCTGCCGTCGCCCCATTGGCTGCCCTTGCCCAAGGCCGGCCATCCCAGCAGATCGTGGAACGGCACATTCACCACGTACGTCGTGCTGTCCCCAGCCAAGCGGAGCGGGTCCTCGCAGACCCTGCCTTCGATGCCCTCATCACCGTTCTCTCCGACTCCGAAGCTGCTGGCCATGATCCGGATCAGTTGCTGCGGCAGGCCACTGATCAGCGCCCTCTGGATGACGCCCGTAACCCCGCCCGAGTGCTGACATGGCGCGTACAGCGAATCACTACAGGTCAGGCACTCAGTAGCCGAGACCGCGTGGCTGGGGTTCGCAGCACGGTCAAACTGCGCACCAGCGCTCCGGCTCATTCAGCAGAGTTCACGCCGTCACAGCCTTCGGCGCCGGGCCGCCGACGCTGATCACCGGAGCACGAGGCTGTCCCCGATCACCTTGTCGCTAGCGCGCAGGGCCGCTGCCAGTTCGCTGTGCAGATGATCCGGGATGGCCCCGGCTCCCAGCGCGCAGACCCTGACCAGGGCGCGGCAGTCCTGGGCTTCCCGATCTGTGGCCAGTGTGAGGAAGAGGGGGTGGGCCAGGACCTCGCGGGCCGCGTAGCCGTCCTCGGCTTCGACCGTCCTGCGGTGAAGCTCTTGCACCATGCGCTGCCTGGCGGGTGCTTCGGCGGGACCGACCGCGTCGAGAAGGGTGAGACCCAGCCGGATGTCGAAGACGATCATCCCGGGTTCGGTCGGTCGTTGAAGGTAGGCCGCGATCAGTTCTGTCAGATGGTCGTCGATCGGCTGCTGGGCATCGCGGCGGCACAGGACGGTCAGGCACGCCGTGACGAGCTGTTCCCAGGGGTCGCCGGGCGTCGTGTCGTGGAGGAGCTCTGCTGCCGATGCCGTGTCGCCGGAGACGAGGGCGGCCAGTACGGCGACTTGGCGGCCGTCGAGCATCCGCTGGCCGACGCCCCGGTGGGACTCGATGTGCGTCAGGGCCTCGGCCCAGCGGCCGGCGGTGGTGAGGGTGCGGGTGCCGTCGGCGAGGAGTACGCGCCAGAGCCAAGCACGGACTTCTTGGCGGTCGGCTTCGGTCGCCGTGAGGTCCGCCGGTATCTCCACGCCGTCGAAGCGGGCATGTGCGCCTGCTTCGACGGCTCCGTACAGGTCGAGCAGTCGCTGTCGTCCCTCGTCGGCGCGGCCGGCGCGGATCTGGAGGCGGGCGAGGTTGACGACGGGTTCCAGTCCGCGGATCGCGCTCATCCCAGGCAGCGGACAGCTGTGGAGGTACGCGGCGGCCTGCTGGTGGCACAGCTCGCGCGCCAGGTCGGGAAGGCCCAGGTCGGAGGCGATGAGCGCGGCCTGGTTGTAGACGGCCGACGCCAGGCCCTGGTCGGCCTTCCGTACCGCGGCGTCGGCCAGGTCGACGAGCGCGTGGACGCGTTGGGGCAGAGGTAAGCAGGCGGGACGGAATCGGGCGACGAGCGGGAAACGCTGGGCGGTGGGTCCGTGCGGGTCCATGAGTCCCCCGAGGCGTGGGTTGGAGACGGTGCCCGCCCGCCGTAGGCCGACGGACACCATCCTCTCTCTATCGGTTGTCACTGCCAGTCGACGACGATCCGGTTCAGCGGGGTGTCGAGGGCGAAAAGACCAGGGCGCTGTTCGATGGGCGGAGCGGCGAGGTGCTGGATCTCGAAGGTGGCCTCCCGGCCGCGGTACTCCCGGTCCCAGATGCGGATGGCGTCGGCGACCTTCGCGGCCAGCTCGTCGCTGCCGGGACCGTGGCCGATGACACCGAACTCCCAGAGCTTGCCGCCCTCCGGGGTCCTCTTCTCCAGCAGCCGCCGGGCCAGGTAGGTGACAGCGCTCTTCTCCACGGCCGCGGTGGATGACGGGTAGGGGTCCTCGGTGAGTAGCCCGCCCTTGGTGCCCTGCGGGAACAGCATCCGGATCAGGCCGGAGGGCAGGGAGCAGGTGAGGAACAGCTCCATCCACTCCGGCGACTCCATGGCGCGGACCGTCATACCGGTCCACTCCTCGGTGCGCGGCTGCTCCAGAACGCGGGCGAGGGCATCGGCGTCGATGTCCTGGCCGGCGGGGGCCTGGAGCCGGACGGTGCCGTCGGCGCTGAGCGGGACGACACGGCGGTCGTCGTCGGCGATCCCTCGCCGCAGCGGCATGAAGGTGTTCATCTCACTGCCGAGGGATACCCACCGGCCGTCGCGCTGTTCGTACGCGATGGAGCGGGCGACGCTGCCCTTGAGCCGCTGGGGAACGAGGAGCCGGCCACCAGGAGCGAGTTGGTCCAGCCAGGCGTGCGGCACACCGTGCGCGCCGACGGTGGCAATGATCCGGTCGTACGGCGCCCCCTCGGCGTATCCGAGCGCCCCGTCCCTGGTCACGGCCTCGACATTGGTGACCCCGGCGGCGGTGAGATGGGCGCGGGCACCCTCCACGAGGTCATCGTCGACATCAAGGGTGGTGACGTGACCGCCCTCGCCCACCAGGTGCGCGAGAAGTGCGGCGTTGTAGCCGGAGCCCGCGCCGAGTTCGAGGACGCGCTCGCCGGGCCGGACATCGAGCTGGTCCAGCATGAGGGCGACGACCCCCGGCTGGGAAGCGCAGGAGATGGACGCGCCCTCGGTGTCGTACTTGATATGCACCGGCGCGTTGGCGTACGCATCTTCGAGTGTCGCGTCGGGCACGAACACATGGCGGGGGACGGCCCGCAGAGCCTGCTCGACGGCGGGGGTACGGGCGTGGCCGTTCGCCAGGATCTGGTCGACCAGGGCGTTCCGGAGGCGCTCGGCCTCCGCCGAGTCGGTGGTGATCGTGTCGGTGTTCACCGCGCCGACGCTATCGACGTCCGCCGCTGCCCCGCTGGCCGACGCGGTGTTGTCACTGGTTCCCATGACTACCTCTCGTGCGATGTTGAACAGAGCGCTCTGGTCGTCCCGAAGGAGACCGGCGCGGTTGGCGTGGAAGATCACGTGGTGGGCGAGAACGGCGCGCAGGCCACGGGTGAGACCACCGTGGTCCGCGAGATCGGCGAGCGTCGCCCCCATCAACTCGAAGGCGGTGACCCATTCGGCGTGCCCGTGGAACGGGCCGCCCGGGTTGCAGAGACTGCGGGCGTCGACGGTCATCAGCTTGCGCACTGCGGGGGCCAACGAAGCGGTGCGTTCGGCCGGCAGCGGATAGGTGGCCGGTCGAAGGGCGGCGACCTTCGACCAGACGTCTCCCTGCTCGAACCAGTCGAGCCCGGCGCCACGCATCATCGCGCTCACCAGCAGTACAGCGGTCTCCCGGCGCCTCAGATGCTTCGGTCCCGGCTGGTACGTCAGCAGGTGACGGGAGTCGCTGTGGAACAGTTCGTGGGCTGCGTCCATGGCCGCCCGGCCGCCGAACGCGTCGGTCTCAGGCTCGTACGTACCCGGCAGCCATGACACGACCGAGCCTTCACCGACCAGGTTGTCCAGCAGCGACTCCACGGCTGGGGCCGGTTCGTCGGCGCGGTACCGCAACGGCCAGGGCTGCTTGTTCATGAACCACCAACCGGAGAGCTGTCCGGTCGCCTCGGCGGTGATCAGCGTTGGGGCGAGGCGCTCGGCGATGACGAGCTGGGCGTGTGAACGGTCGACGAAGGTGATGTTGTGCTGCTGCCAGCGGTCGGACGGCATCGGGGTCCTTCGGTCAGCGGATCAGGCGATGAGAAGGCAGGAGTCCCAGGCGGAACGGGGCGAGGTGGCGGTGCTGGGCGCGATGAGCGCCAGGGCGACACCGGCGGCACCGTCGAGCAGGCCAGGATTTCCGCTTCCGAGCGCCGCACCCAGTGGGTGGATCTTGTCCAGGAGCGCTGGGATCGCGGCGCGTATCCGGTCCACGGTCGTGGCATGGGCGTCCTCCGCGACACGGGCCGCCAGGTGGGCGAGCCCCGCGAAGCCGTGGCAGAGGCCGTTGTCCGTCGTGTCCCTGAGCTGGTCGGCATCGGTGAGGGCGACCACGAGAGCGTTCTCCGCCTTGATTCGGCGGCGGGTGTCGCCGAGGGTGAGCGTCGCGAGTTGCCGGGCACGGGCGAGGCCAGCGGTTCCGTAGCACCAGGACGGCCGCCGGGGCGTGGACGGGGTGGGGCGTCGGGTCCGCAGTTCGTCCCGGGTGATCCAGTACGGCCACGCCGAGCTGTCACCGCTCTCCCAGCGGTCCAGCCACGCCAGGATGGTGCGCATCGCCGCGTGGTGGCCACTGACGGCTATGCCGCGGCGGGCTGCCAGGGCCAGGAGGGCGAGTGAGCCACCGATGCCGTGCGCCATGCCATGGTTGGCGTGACCGCCGGGGAAGCGGTCGTCCGGGTTACCCGAGGGGCCGGTCTCCGTCCACCAGCCGGGCAGGGTCTCGTCCTGGTCGGTCAGCGGTTCGGTGAGGCGTACGCAGTAGTCGAGCACGGCACGCACCGTGTTGCCGTCGGGGCTGCGGTGCAGAAGATGTGCCCCGTATCCGGTGAGTCCTCGGATGACGTCGAACTCGGCGAGCTGCGGCAGGCGCCCGGCGTCGATGCGGCGGTGGGCGGCATCCAGACGGCGCCGGACGTCGACCACGATCCGTCGGTCCAACGAGTCCAGGGCGCTCTGATAGGCCCCGGGGAGGCTGTCCGCCGCGCAGGCCAGGGCATGGGCGAGGGCGGGAGCGCCGTAGAAGGGGTGGCTGTCGGGACCGCTGGTGAGGGGATGGCGGGAGGCGGCGGCGAGCCAGTCGTGAGCGCGCTGCCACGGTCCGAGGCCCCGCGCGGCCCGTTCGATGTGCAGGAGCGCGATGCCGGGAGGGCCGTAGGCCAGGTGCTGTCCGTACGCGGGCACTGCCCAGGACCGGGGCACATCGGGATCGGCGAGCTGGGCCGCGATGGCGTCGGCCAGGTCGAAAGCCGGGTGGGTGGTCATGACGGCCTCCCCTTTGTACGGGCGGTCCAGGCGAGAGCGGCAGCGCGCGCCAGGTAGAGGCACACCTCTTCCTCGGGGAAGTTGACCGCGACATGCCGTACGAAGTGGACGTGCAAGAGGGACGTCAGAACGTCGTCGACGGCGATTCCCTGAGTGTCCGGGCCCGGCAGGTGGGGCCGGTAGGCGGCAAGGGCCGCGTCCCGTTCCGCCCACCCGGACACGATGGCTTCCCCGCCGGGGACTCTGCGAAGCGCCGCCCAGTCGCCGCGGGGGTCGGCCAGCCGTACGGCCTCCATGAATTGCGGGCGCGGTACGGGAGTGGGAGCCGTCGGTGGAATGTGGTCGACCAGCCACCGCATCCCGGCTTCCGTGCTTCCGAGGAAGGCGGAGGCGATGGAGATGGTGTGGGCCGCCACCAGGGGTCGTTGGGTGGGTCGCTGTCGCTGCGCGAGTTGTGTCACCACGGCACGCGAGTCGGCCCGGAAGACGTCTTCGGCAGCCTTCCACGCCGCTCCGGAACCCCAGCGGCCCATCTCGCGGTACGAGGTGGGATAGCGCAGATCGGCCAGCAGGCCGGCCCGCCGCAGTTCGTCGGCCCACTCGCTCACCGTACGGGCGGTCTCGCCGAATGCCCCCGGATGGGGGAGGGCGATACGGAGGCGGAGGTGCTGGGCCTGGTCGCGGAAGCGGATGAACCACCAGGGCGGGTTGCCGAGCCGCTCCAGCAGGCCGGGCAGATGCTGGGCAAGCACGGTGTCCTGGCGACGGGCATCTCCGTACAGGGTGGCCAGGAGAACGGAGGAAGTGGCCGGGGTCTGCATTTGTGCTGGTGAGAGTGCACGAGCCGAGGTGGGGGCAGGCAGGGGCGGCCACGCCGTCGGCCGTACCGCCTTGAGCGGCAGGACGACCTCGTGGGCGCGCCCGTCGCACCAGCCGTACCTCTCCGGGGCTTCGACGAGCACAGCGGTGCGTGGCTGGTCGAGGTGCTGGCGGAGCAGCGTTCGGTGGCTGGCCTCGTCGAGGTCGAGGAAGAGGTGCTGGTCCCCCTCCACGAGATAGACCTGCCGCGGCAGCCGCCGTCGAACCCGCCAGCTGGCCAGTGCAGCGTCCCACTCGGCGCCGCTGGGCAACTCAGACGACTCCAGCCTCCAGCGTGCCGGGGCCAGCACCGTACGTTCGTACCGGAGGCGCGGAAGGAACGGCATCGCTGCGGCAACGCCCCAGTCGAGCACGGTGACCTGCGCGCACTGAGCGCGGGACAGCTCGGTGAGAAACCGCGCCAGCGGCGGAGTGTGCGTACGCAGGTTCAGCGCGTTCATCCCCACGGCTTCGACACGGTGGCCCCGGCCTGGAGCGGCCAGGTACATCCGGCGTCCGTCGCACGCGACCGCGAGGTCATCGAGGGTGAGCACGTCGGGGTCCGGGGCGCGATGCTCCTGGAGGCTGATCACGGTGGGCAGAACCTGAGGTGCGCGAGTGACGTGAGTGCTTTCGGGGAGCAGCGGCGGGAAAGAGAGCTGCGCGGGCACGGTGTCGCCGTCCGCGGTCGGCAGATCGGCCAACTCCTTGCTCAGCGCCTCGCGGTCTGCCGGTTCCAGCACACCGAGGAACCGGCCCGTAGAGACGCCGGCACCTCGTGACACGCTCACGATCTCCAGCCGGAACCGTCCGCGTTGCAACTCTTTCAGGCTGGCCGAGTGCACCCGTACGCCAACCTCCAGGTGCGGCGGCACCCGAGGTTCGTCTGGTCCCACATCGAGAGCGGCGATCAGTTCGTCAGTGAGGACGACCTCCTCCTGGCCTTCGAGCGCGGCCGTCTGCGCCAGGCGTACGAGTACGTCGTCCCGAGCAGAGACCCGAGGCCGGCGAGCACCGCCCGGCATACTCGGGTAGCCGTCGGGATAGCCGACGCCGCTGTCCGCCACGACCTCCTTGAGCGGCACCATCGTGCCGATGCCGTACCGCTCGTAGAACCGCTGGTGGTACTCACCCCACGCGGCGGTTCCGTACGGGCGCGCACTCAACCGGGTCAGAACGAGCGCTGCACGTTCGATTTCCTGGGCGACCACCTCCGGCAGCACGAGCTTTGCGTTCAGACGGAGGTCGAACGCGACGGGGTGGCGGTTCCCGTCTGGCACGAACTCCCGCATCCGGGCTGCGGCTCTGTACCGGCCGCCGCGCGTGGAGCACCCTCCCAAGGCTGCCCGGATCGCACGCAGCTCGGCCACCGTCTTCGAGATCGGCGCAACGCTCTCCGCTTCGACGGCGTCGAGTTGGTCGACGAGGTACCCGAGAGCGTCGGTCTCGGTGCTCGGCGCCCGCAGGCTGGTGATCAACACCCGCCGTCGGATCAGCTCCGCCAACAGCCGACGAGGCTTCTCAGGCCCCGCCTCGGGAAATTCCACCCTGAGTCTGCTCAGGAGCACGCCCACCCTGATCGGCGCCTCGGCCGCGGTGAGGGCCGCCAGCACTGGTGCGGTGAGGTCCAGCGATGCTTCGACAGCGCGGATCTCGTCGCCTCGGTCATCAGACTGAAACGGCACGATGAGCCGGTCCCCACGTACCGACGCGGTGCTGTTGGCGACGACGGGCAGCCGTTCGAGGAGTTCCGGGCACGACTCCAGTCGCTGTACGACCGTGGCCAGCCACTCTGCCCCAGCCTTGCCGACGAGCACGTGTTCTTCGCCCCAGCTCGCACTGGCCCGCGGTCTGAACGTCGCGGTTGTCACCCCAGCGAACAGCCCAAAGGGAGTCGCCCGGTGCTGGGCCCGCAATAAATACCGGATCACGGAAAGCACCGCACGCCGAAGGTCCCGTGGATCGGGCCGTTGTCCTGTGCACAGACTCTGCACTTGCGTGGCCAGCGCCGGGCTGGAGTGCTGCAAGGTCTCGGCGAAGTCCTCGTCCGCCCAGACCGCACGCAGCCACGCCGCTTGATCTGCTGCGGCACCGGGCAACCCGTCGCCCAGGTCGGGCCATGGAGGGACCACCAGCGGAGGCTGGGCGACGGCGCGCACAAGGGCAGTTGTTCCGGCGCGGAACGCCGCGGTCGCGGTAACCACGAACCACCTCCGTAGGGTGCGGGAACGGGCGGCTGGCGCCGCCGCACGAAGGCGGCGGCACCAGCCGAACTGGCCACAGAGCAGGTCAGGCGACGTTGGTCGTGCAGGCACCGCAGGTGGTGCCGCAGTTGTCGTCGGTCAGGTTGACCAGCCCCGCCGGGTCGGCGATCTCGACGAGGGAGACGTCCAGGTCGAAGCCGTCCGATGCTTCCGCCGCCTGGGGACGGACCTGGGTGAGACTGGGAATGACGGTGTTGCGCGTCATGGTGACTACCTCCTTGTTTGGTGGGTTCACTGATGGATGTGGCCGACGGGTCGTTGATCCGTCGCCGGTGAGCTGAAGCTCGGCCCAGACCTCCTTGCCCCATGGACACCTGTCCGAGCCGTAGAGGTCATAGCCCCAACAGTCCGACACCGCGTCGATGAGGAGCAGGCCGCGGCCGGACTCGTCGCCGTGGTTCGCGTGGCCTGCGGCGGGCAGGCGCTCCGGTTCCCAGTCCACGACGCCGACACGGACTCGCGACGCGCTTGGGCGTCCCACGGTCAGACGGATGTCGTGGCACGAGGTGTGCTTCGACGCGTTCGCGATCAGCTCCGTGACGATCAGCACGGCACCGTCGGCGAGTTCATCCAGGCACCACGCACCGAGTACACGGTGGACGAGCTTGCGGCAGGTCTCAGCGGTGGACGGCTGGCACGGGATGGTCTGGCTGTAGGCGGGGCGCCCGACACGGGCGGCATGAACAGGTGTGTTGAGACTCGTCATGGGGATGGAGCCTTCGGGTTGTCTCGGCGCCCGGTCCGCCCCTTGCGAGACGTGAGCGTGCGGACCGGGCCGTCAACAGCCACCCGGGATGGTGGGCGGCCGACACCCAGATAACCCCGGCTTCCGTTCGGCTGGTTAGGACCATCAGGCATGCGCTCAACGGGTCGACCTAGGGCGATTTGACCCAGCGCTTACCTGACGATTGGGCGACGCGAGCGCTACCGTGCCGGGATGGATGCCACGCGCAACACCGTTCTTGAGGCGTGGATGGAAGAGCACGGCTACAGCTCCAACAGCCTCGCCGACGCTGTGAACAGGTCCTTAGAGCAGTTGACCGGAAGGTCCGGAGGGCTCGACGGATCATCGGTCCGGGGCTGGAAGGCCGGCCGTGTGAAGTGGCCGAAGACGGCCACCCGCAAGGCGCTTGAGGAGATCGCCGGCCTGCCCGCCACCGCTTTAGGGTTCGTTCCACGGGGCAGGACTCCGTCGGCCCTGGTTCCACCGCAGCAGGAGGACCCTGACATGAAGCGCCGCACGCTCGTCGGCGGGATCACGGCGGCCGCCGTCGCCGCGGCGTCACCCGGCACCGCTTCGCCACGCCGGATCGGCATGAGCGACGTCGACCGTCTCCAGAAGCGCTTCGCCGAGATCATCGCCAGCGACCACCGCCACGGTGGACAGCTCGGTATCGAACAGCGAGCCGCCTCCCTCGCCGACGAAGCACTGAACCTCCAGAACTCGGGCAGTGCGACCCAGCGCGTACGCAGCAGCCTGTACGCCTCCGCAGCGGCGTTCCGCTCCTCGGCGATGTGGGCCGCGATCGACGGCCGGCGCTACGACGATGCCAAGACCCACATGCGGGAGGCACAAACCCTCGCCGAGATGTCCGGTGACCAGGCGATCAAGTTCCGCATCTGGAGCCACACCGGAACCATGTACCGGCACCTCGGCCGCCCCGCCGACGCGCTCGCCGCGAACGACGTGGCCCGCAACCTCTTCCTCACCCGGCGCGACCCCCTGTTCGCGTCCCTCGGCCTGGCCCGGCAGGGAGCCATCCAGGGCACAGCCCAGGACCGCAGCGGCATGCGTCGAACATTCGACCAGGCGCAGGAGGCCATGCTGCGCTCCGACCCCACCGAATACCGCCCCGTGTGGATGCTCGCCTTCTACGACCAGGCCGAGCTGGACTCGCTGGCCCTGTCAGCGAACCTGGCCCTGGGCGACTACCCGACCGCCGAGTACCACGCCCACCGCTGCTTGTCCGCGCTCCGCCCCCACATGATCAGATCCCGCGCCATCGCGACGACCCGCCTCGCCCACGCCCAGCTCGCGCAGGGGGCCGCGGACGCCGCCACGGCCACCGCGATGAAGGTCCCCACCGACGTCGCCACCCACCACGCCCGGGTAGCACGCATGCTCCAGGAGTTCGGCGCCGCCCTGCGCGCCACCGCCCCCGGCAGCACCACCGCGCAGACCTGGACCGAGCACGCCGCCACCTGGAGGACTACCGCATGACCACGGCCCCCACCATCGAACTGCGCACCTTCACCACCCTCGACCCCGTCCGCGGCGACCTCCTCGACGTCTACGCCGACGTACGCGCCCCGCTCCTCCACCTCCCGAATTACGCGGTCACCACCTTCGGCGAACGGCTGGACCGCCACGGCACCGAACCGGGCTTCGTCGCGGTCCTCGCGTACGCCGACGATGAGCCGGTCGGCTACGCCTACGGCAACACCATCGAACGCGGCGACCGCTACTGGCAGCGCACCACTCCCGAGCCGGCCGAGAAGTACACCGAGCGCCCGGCCCTGGCCCTGAAGGAGATCGGCGTCCGGCCCGCTTGGCGCAAGACGGGTACAGCTCGCCGCATCCACGACGCCCTCCTCGCCACAACCTGCGATGAGATGCATGTCACACTCATGGTCAATCCGGCTGCTGGCGACGGCAAGGTCCACGCGCTCTACAGGTCGTGGGGGTACAAGAACATTGCCCGGAGCCAACCGTCGCCAGCCTCGCCACTTCTGATCGTGATGGTCCGAGCGATCCGCTGACCAATAGCGGTGATCGCCTCCTTGAGGAACACGCCTGAGCAGGACCCGCAGTCGATACAGGGTCGGCTGCGGCCTATGAGGTGCGGCACATGGTGCCCGGGTCGGGTGGTGCCCCTCTATGGAACTGCGGCGCCGACGGTATCCAACCGACCGCCACTGTCGGCAGCGGCCGGTACGGTTGCAGCGAGTGTTGTGGTCCGCGCCGGGCGCCGGGGCCGATCGAGTGCAAAAGGGAGTGGTCGCGGGTGACGAGTGGGCGTCTGACCCTGTCGTGGGTCGGCAGGGATGAGGCCCTGCGAAACACAGCGGACGGCGGATACGAGTGGGTCTCACGACAAGACCCGCGGGTTACAGAAGTCCGCCTACTGCAGGAAACAGGCAAGGCTGGCGATGTCACCGGCACGGCAGCCGACAACCTTCTCATTCATGGCGACAGCTACGACGCTCTGCTGGCCCTGGTCCGTAACCCGGAGTACGGCGATCACTACCGCGGCAAGGTGAAGCTCGTCTACATTGATCCGCCGTTCAACACGGGCCAGGCTTTCCAGCACTACGACGATGCGCTTGAGCACTCTGTCTGGCTCACGATGATGCGTGACCGACTCCTGCTTATCCGTGACCTGCTTGCCCCTGGCGGATCAGTCTGGGTTCATCTGGACGATGCCGAGATGGCCTACTGTCGCGTTCTCATGGATGAGGTCTTCGGACGTGGCAACTTCGTCGGGACTGTCGTCTGGCAGAAGATCCACGCGCGCAATAACTCAGCCCAGCATCTCTCCTCGGTCCATGACTATCTCCTCGTCTACGCCCGCTCCAAGAGCGATCTTGTCCTCAACAAGATCGATCGCACGGAGCTGAGCGACCAGGAGTTCTGGAACCCGGACAATGACCCTCGCGGCCCCTGGCGCAGGTCGGATCTCACGGCTTCCCATGCGTACGAGGACGGACGCTATGAGGTGGTCGGTCCGCACGGGGACGTGTTTTCCCCGAGAGGAAACCGTTGGTGGTCGTGCTCAAGGGAGACTTTCGACTCACTACGTGAGGACAACCGGCTCTGGTGGGGGAAGACGGGGCGCACCTTCCCGTTCAGAAAGCGATTCCAGTCGGAACTGGGTGGCCTCGTGCCTACCACTTTCTGGACGCACGACGAGGTCGGCGACAACCGCCAGGCGAAGGCCGAGGTGACCAAGCTCTTCGACCGGTCGCGGATCTTCTCGACCCCGAAGCCTGAGGCTCTCTTGAAGCGCGTGATCCAGATTGCTACCGATCCGGGCGACGTGGTCGTCGACGTGTTCGCCGGTTCGGGCACTACCGCTGCGGTAGCGCACAAGATGGGACGCCGGTGGGTGACTGCCGAGATCCTCGAAGAGACGGCTGAGACCTTCACTCGGCCCCGCTTGGAGAAGGTCGTTGCCGGCGACGACCCGGGGGGCATCACGAAGACCGTTGGATGGGAAGGCGGAGGCGGCTTCAGGAGCCTCAAGGCATCGCCGTCCGCGTTCGAGATCGCCGATGGCCGAGTCTTCCTCGCGGATTGGGTCAAGGGCGAAGACTTTACTGCCGTCGTCGCAGCCCAGCTGGGCTTCATGTATGACAGCGCGGACGGTGGGCCGTTCTGCGGTACGAAAGGACGTGCCCGGCTGGCCGTTGTCGACGGCGTCGTGGACGAGGTCGTGGCCCGAGGCGTTATTGGGCATTTGGACGAGGGAGAACGAGCAGTGATCGTCGGCAGGGGCATCACGCCCGAAGCTGAGAGTCTCGTTGCGGAGCTGAGCCGAGGGTCCAAGGTGCTTAAGGCGCCTCGCGATCTGGTGCGTCGCGGGAAGGCTGTGCGATGACCTGGATCGACTACGATGCCTCGCTCGTGGACGACATCGCCGCGAGGTTGGACCTTCGGGCACCCAACGCAGCGGCCGTCCGCGCGGTTGCCGAAGCGATCGCGGACGGGAACGGCCGCGAAGTGGTGTGCGACCTGGCGACGGGCGTCGGCAAGACGTACATCCTTGCCGGCCTGGTGGACTACCTGGCAGCCCAGGGAGTTCGGAACATCCTGGTCGTCACGCCAGGGACGACGATCCAGGATAAGACGGTCGCCAACTTCACTCCCGGGCATGCGAAGTTCGTGAACGGCAGCGATGCCGAGCCGTTGGTGATCACCTCGGAAAACTTCTCCCGGGGACAGGTGGGCGATGCCCTGCACGACGACACGATCACGAAGCTGTTCGTCTTCAACGTGCAGCAGTTGATCCGGCCCAGCGACAAGACGTCCAGAAAAGTCCGGGCCCGAGACGAGTTCATCGGCACGGGTCTCTACCAGCACCTTCAGCAGGTAGAGGACCTCGTCGTCATCGCGGACGAGCACCACGTCTACAGCTCAAGAGCCAAGTCATTCAACCAGGCCATCGAGGAACTGGGCGCGCGGGCGGTCGTCGGACTCACCGCGACACCTGCACCAGGTGTCAAGCCGATCTTCCAATACTCCCTTGCCGAGGCCATTGCCGACGGCTTCGTGAAGATCCCTGTGATCGTCTACCGCCCGGATGGCCGGAAGGACGAGAGCACGGTCCTTGCCGATGCTTGCCATCTGCTGCGGATAAAGGACGCCGCATGGACTGCCTGGGCAGAAGCACAGGGCAGGACCCCCGTGCACCCCGTGTTGTTCGTGGTATGCCGTGACATCCCTGACGCCGAGCGCGTCGCAAACAGGCTGACAGCCGATGACATGTTTCCCGGTGAGGGACAAGTGCTCACCATCACGTCGCAGTCGAGCGACACCGCACTGCGGGCCCTGGCTGCGGTGGAAGAGGCCGACTCGCCGGTACGCGTCGTGGTCTCGGTGAACAAGCTGAAGGAAGGCTGGGACGTCAAGAACATCGGGGTGATCGTCGGCCTGCGAGCTCTTGCTTCGGAGACTCTGACGGAGCAGGTCCTCGGTCGAGGGCTGCGGCTGCCCTATGGGCGGAGGGTCGGCACTCCCATGGTGGACACAGTTGACCTTGTTGCCCACGAGTCCTACCGGCAGCTGCTGGCCAACAAGGACGCGCTGTTGCAGCAGGTTCTGCCCGCTGACGGCGGTGACCTGGACAAGGGCCGTCCGCAGCCGGCCCCTGTTGCGAACCAGCCGAGCAGCGGCGATGAGCAGCAGATCCTGACCTTTACGTCACGCCCGCGTGTCATCGGCGACGACTTGGTGGACGGCTCTCCGCTGCTGCATGTGGAGTCGTTTGACGCTGTCATGGCCCAAGGCAAGCGGGACGCGAAGGCCGTTACAACGCTCCGCACCAAGGTCCCCGGTGCACCGACGATCCGCTTCCCCAGGCGTGAGCGGGAGATTCTTCCTGTTCGTTTCTCCTTCAGCTACATCGACAATGCGGCCGTGCGGTCTGAGGGTGCCGCATACAAGCACGAGTTCAAGGTCCCGCTGGTGCGGCAGGCGGTCGACGCCCAGCGTGGCCTGGACAGCAAGGTGGGCACGTTCGTGACGGCAGCCGAATCGGTTGACGCCACCCAGAAGTTCATCTCGATCTCTGAGCTCCGCAACGATCTCTTTGGGCGGATCTGGAACATCGGATACGTGGAGGAGACGCTTGCCGAATCCCGAGCGGCCGAACGTGTTGTCCGCGAGTTCTTGGCGGGAGCCGGCGTCACCGCGGAAGACCAGGAACACGAGTGGAGTGAACTGCGTGCCGCCCAGGCAGCAACTTCCCTCGGAGAGTTGGTCAAGACCGCCTACGACACCCGTAAGCTCCAGCCCACTTACGCCTTCCGGCCGGTAGACGTCCCGACTGTTCCCCCGCCGCCCATGCCCTCGAACGTCGTCAGCAAGTGGGCGGATTTCCGTAAGGACCTTTGGTACGAGGGCTGGGAGCACTCAGTCGAACCGGTTGCCTCCTTCGACGCCGGCAGTACCGAGTACGCCCTGGCGCACCTGTTCGACGCGAGCCCCAGCGTCCAGTGGTGGCTGCGCAACTACGACCCGGGCCCCATTTGGATCGAGCGGGACAACGGGAAGAAGTACTACCCGGACTTCATCGTCCTCGACAACGAGGGAACGTACTGGGTCGTGGAGGGCAAGGCCAACGACCGAGCGAATGATCCCGAGGTGCTGGAGAAGCGGCGAGCTGCAGAGGATTGGGCGCGCTTCGTCCGGGACTATGGCGAGTTCGGCACATGGCGGTACATCTTCGCGACCGAGAAGATCATCAAGGGCGCCAAGGGGTCGTGGGAGTCCCTGATCGCGCTTGCCAAGCCGGAATGAACATCCTTACTGCGTGAGGGGACTGGGCGGTACCACGGTGGACCCGGCGCCTGGGTATTCAAGGCCGGGCGCCTCTGGTCTGGGGAATCGGTTACCTGCCATTCCAGGCGGCGACACCACCGTCCAGTCGTCAGATACTCGGCATGGCGCGCCTGTCACGAGTGACAGGCGCGCCACAAGGCGATGAGCATCAACGGCCGTAGGTCTTCTAGGCAAGGGGGAAGCGTGAACCCGTTCGAACTGCGCCGTACTGAGCAGGCGCTCCGCGAAGCGCTACAAGGAACCGCATTGGCCTGGGTTCTCGACGATGTCGATGCCGCGATCGCAGCAGGTGTGCCAGAGGAGAAAATCCTGCGTCGGCGCCCCCAACGCCGCGGTGATGAGTCCCATGCCGCAACGCCGGCATCGGCAGCGCTCCGCTACGAGGTGGTGGATCGGAACCTGCTCGGCGCCAGCGAGTATGAGGCGTCGCGTAAGCGAGGGACGCTGGTTATCGCTACGCGAGCCATGACGGACCAGGAACGTGTCCAGCTTTTGCTTGATGCGGTGAGGCGGGTGCTTGTCGAACTGCCTGAGATCGAACGGGAGACGCTGAAGACGCTTCAGGCGGAGCCCGGCGGTGACGACGGCCGCCGCACCATGGTTGAGGGAGTCGTGTTCGAACCAGACGAAAGAACTCGGTCGCGTCGCAGCCGAACGGAGATCCTGGTGAACCGGGTGCCCACGGAACGGCGTGAACGAGTCAGTCAACTGGTGACTGAGGTGTCGCGGGAGGTGCGGAGGTGACTGCGGTCGATCAGCTGATCGGGGAGATCAAGAGCTTTCTGGCGGCGGGGACGATTTCGTATGATGCCGCGTCGAAGCCGTCCGATGTCTACGAAGGATTCATCTTCTCACTGATCGTGGCTACCGCGAGTCGTCATGGTGCCACCGTCAGGTACGAAGACGTCTACGGGGCGAAGGTCAATAACCTCGTATTCCGGACAGGGCCGGGTCATCTCTACGGGGACAGTCAGCCCTTCACCCACGCTGTGATCGAGTTCGACGGCGCCCCCGCCCTCGAAGTCCACCTTGGCGTCTTCGTGACCGGCTCGTCAGGTGTTCTCCACGAATGCGACGTGTTGGTGCTGCCTGCCGAGGAAGCGGCCTTGAGCCGTGAACAGGGCGTTGAGCCGCGCGGAAGTCAGAGCATCCTCATCGTCGAGTGCAAGTACTACGTGTCCAACCTCGGCATCGGGCTGGCGCGGAACTTTGAGGGCTTGCGCGCCGACATCCGTACTCAGAGCGAGCTCTTCGTCTCCAACATCGGTTCACCGAGCATCGTCAGGTACCTCGATGCTCGGAAGCGAGGCTTCGAGCGTGACGTGGTGCCCAACTCGCCGCAGGCGGGTTATCTCCAGGCAGAGATCAGGAAGACCTTCAAGAGTTACCTGAACAAGCACTCGCCCTCAACGGTGATCTGAAGCCGCCAATCAAGCCTGCGACGGTTGCGATCTGCGTGAGCGCTGCGTGAGCGGACTGAGTGACACGGGGGCGGACCAGGCATCACGCCGATCAAGGCTACAAGCTTCTGATCAGCGGAAACAGGATTCTGCGGCACCGCCCAGCACCACCGGGGATGATCTTGCAGGCCCTCGTAATGCGTAGGTCTCGGGTTCGAATCCCGAAGGCGGCTCTGAAGGACCCCAGGACTCACTCGCCGTGACCTGGGGTTTTTCGCTGTTCGGGGGCGGTTTCTCGATGGGCGGGAGCCCTGACTTTGCGCTGGCCAACCCAAGGGGAGCGCATGTGCGCAGAGCCTGGACCGGTGGGAGCGCGCGGACAAGCCGACGGTGCCACACAGCCCCGTCGCACTGGACCGTCTGTAGTGCTCTGATCAGGGAAGACGGGACCAACGGGGGAGTCGATGCACATCAGCGCGTGGCGCCAAACCTTCGACTCCCGAATTTGGGTGGGCTCTGGGTCTATACCGGCCGTGGCAAGCTCCCCTGACGGCACAATGGATCACAGTGCAGCACCGCCTGCGTGGAGGGCGCCGTTTTCCACGTCGTCGACATGGACGATGGGATTCGGAATACTTTTGAAGAGCATGAGGGCCTTCACGGAGATCTTGTAGCCTCGTCCTGCTCGTGCTGCGGGGAATGGAAACTGTCCGGCCCTGATGAGCCGATACGCGGCAGACTCGGCTATATCCATCACGTCTGCGGCTTCCCGGAGTCCGATGAACGACGGGTAGAGGTCGGAGACGTAGTAGTAGAGGTTTGGGTCAGAGAACCAGGATCGAGAAAGCCCGGTCCTCACCGTCTGGTTGATTGACCCTGAACGGGTGCCAGTTCGAAGTTCGTCATGAAAATCTCGAACGGTTTCGGAGCAACCACGTAGCTGAAACAATTCCCCGATTCGTTCACCTCTGAGCTGCTCCGCGACATCGGCATCATGAATATTGCTGGCATCGATGATCGATGAAGCCTTCAGTGTGGAGTCCAGAAAAGAGCCTTCAGGTTGAACAAATATCTCGACGTCGTCCATCGAGTACTCAGAAGAGGTAGCGCTCCCCAGCCGGAAGGCCACCTCGAAGGCTGCCTTGACCATCCGATCCCTGACGTGACGTGGTGCGACTCCCCTAACGGTTTCGTCCCACACTTCCAACGCGGTTGCCACCATGGCCGACCGAATGTCTTCACACTCGACGTGAAAATCGCGAGAGATCCTTGCGGATAACGAGCGGAAGTAGGGAACGATACAGTCAAGAATCACCAAGCGCCACGTGTCGTCGCCGTCCAGGTCACACAACCTTCCCATGGCGATCAGGGACTCCCATAGGCGTGAGGTCGAGGCCGACCGAACCCCGGCAGAAATCGCCTCTGCGCGGAATTCCGAGTAAGTTGGATGTCGTTTAATGTCACACTCCTTGACATCCCCCACATGCGCACAGGCCGGCTCTCCTCCAAAAATATCCCGAACTTTCCATTCGATGTGATCGAAAATATCTGACATGACCCGTCCCGCGAATTCGCCGACTGTTCTTGGTCAAGTGTGCGGATTCGAAAAGATCTAAGCATTCTTTATGGGGAGAGTCGCCTAATCGTGTGAAGAATATTTAAATTCGAGTGTCCCTGGTTTCAAGGGGGGCTCATCAGGGTCTTTTGATGCGCCTGCATCACCAGCCTCCCTTCTTCAACAGAACAGCTCCGCTCACGCAAGCTCTTCTGCGGCGAATGCGCCTGCGGTTCTTCAGGTCCACCTTCTGGATGCGAATCTGGGACCTACAAACTACGTAACCGTCAGCGCTCGCTTTGTGTGGTGCCTGGCCGCGCCGCTGAGTGATGCACTACCTGCTCGGGTGCGAGCCGGACGAGCGCCCGGTGCCTGCTCGCTGAGAGCGGCAGCCCGTCGGTGAATGTGCTGAGTGCTCGGCTGCCGAGCGGTGCTCGTCCGCGGTCCACCTTCCGCCAGGTGTGCCGTCCGGGTCCGTCGCCGTCGGCTCCCAAGGTGAGGAGCCCCATCTCGATGGCCCTGACTACGGCGAGAGTGCAGTTCGGACAGTTCGGCTTCGCCAGGACGGCGGCGACCAGACGCTGCACCCTGTGCCAGGAGATGCCGAGCAGCCAGGCGACCTGATGGGGATTCCGTCCCCAGGCTCTCCGGACGGGGGCCCGCCCAGTTGAGGCAACTGGCCGCCCACGACGTCCCCGTTCCGTACGCCACTGGCGTGCAGCGTGTGGGATGTTTCGGGGGTGGAGCGGCTCAACTCGGCCCCCGAGGTCATATCGTCTCGTGAGTGAGGAGCCGGGCGATCAGAATTTGATGATAGCGCCGAAAGGATGTCTTAGGCGTAACTGTCATATCGCTCTGCTATCGGCCTTTTGGGCCGTCCCGCAGCCTCCGTCTATACCTCCAGCGAATTTTGATCCGCTGAGCCGATTGATTCCGGTCCTCTCGTTCGGCGGATATTCGGGACGGAAATTTCGGTGTGCCGAACCGATTGGTGGATCGAGCTGTCCGCACAGTGTTGCCGTTCAGGTGGTTCGTCGTTCTGGGCGGTACCGGTCGGGCCCCGGTGGGGAGGTGAGCGGCGGCGCCGGGGGGTGTGCCAGGGCCCGGGGGCGCCGGGCGTCCCTGCCCCGATTCCGGCTCCCGAAACGGAGTGCGCGCGATGTCGGAAAAGCAGGGTCAGAAATTGACAGGGCGCTCTGCGGTATGCCCTCGTGAGCCGCCGGAGGGGCGATTCTTTCGGGTGGTCAATAATTGACAGAGGGGTTGTCGGCGTGCCCTCGGTGACGCATGGATATCCGGGTCTCTACGTGGACCTCCGGGAATTGACAGATGCCTATCGGCTGCCTACGGTCCGGTCGTCAGGTATTCCCGATCGCATCCGAAGAAGGCATTCGTGACCGCGTCTGCGTTGCCGAAAGTGGAGCGGCAGTTGATTCTTGCCGTTCTCATGGTGTGTTCCCTGCTGATCTGGCTGGACAACACCGTCCTGAGTACCGCCCTGGAGACCCTCGCGGACCCCGTCCATGGGCTGAACGCCACCCCCTCCGCGCTTCAATGGGCCACCGGGTCGTACACGCTGACCTTCGCCACCTTGATGTTCACCGCCGGCGCGCTGGGTGATCGCTACGGTCACCGGTCCGTGCTCGTGACGGGGCTGGTGGTCTTCGCCGGGTCCTCGGTGTGGGCGGCGTACGCGGGTGACGCGGGGCAGCTGATCGCCGCCCGGGCCGCGATGGGCGTCGGCAGCGCGTTGATCATGCCCGCCAGCCTGGCCATCCTCATGTGGACCTTCACCGGCCCCGCGCGGTCGACCGCGATCGCCGTCTCCTCGACCTCCGCCGGTGCCGGGATGGCCGTGGGTCCGGTGCTCGCCGGAGTGCTCCTGGAGCACTACTGGTGGGGCTCGGTCTTCCTGGTCAATGTGCCGGTCGTGGTGCTGGCGCTGGTCGGCATCGCCCTGCTGGTGCCGGACTTCCGCAGCCCCGTGGTGCGCCCGCTGGACCCGGCCGGGATGCTGCTGTCGATCGGCGGCCTCGCGGCGCTCGCCTACGGGCTGATCCGCGCGGGGCAGGTGCCGGCCTGGAGCAGTACGGACGTCTGGGCGCCGATCGTCGCCGGACTGGTCCTGCTGGCCGTCTTCGTGCTGGTCGAACTGCGCGTCAAGGTACCGAGCTTCGATCCCCGGCTGCTCGCGCGACGCGCGTTCGGCGGCGGCAACGCGGCGCTCGGGCTGCTCCTCTTCGCCGTGTCCGCCCTCACCTTCTACAACGCGTTCTACATGCAGGGCGCTCGCGGATACTCGCCGATGGAGGCGGGCCTGGCCGGTCTCCCGACCGCGCTCGGCGCGATCCTGGGGGCGCCCCTCGGCGCGTACCTGGTGCGGCGCTGGTCGTTGCGGCTCGTCACCGTGCCCGCCCTCACCGTGGCGGCGCTGACCATGGGCGCGTACGGGCTCTTCGGGCTGCGGACGCCCCTCGGCTGGATCGAGCTCCTGCTGCTGGTCCAGGGTCTGTCCATCGGCATGGTGCTCGGCCCGGTGACCGCGGCGCTGATCAGCACACTGCCGCTGGACCGGGCCGGTGCCGGGTCGGCGGTCACCAACACCGTGCGGCAGACCGGCAGCGTGATCGGGATCGCCGTCGGCGGCACGATCATGTCGATCGTCTACCGGCGCGCCGTCGAACCCTCGCTGGACGGGATGCCCGGGCCGGTACGGGACCAGGCGCGGGTCTCCGCCGAACAGGCCCGGCATGCCGCCGCCATGACCGACCGGCCCGCGCTCGCCCGGGCCGCCGACGACGCGTTCGTCCACGCCATGCACGTCGGCGCCGTCTGGATCATGTTCGTCACGCTCCTCGGTGCGGTCGTGCTGCTGATCTCCCTGCGCTCGGGCCCGGGGAGCGAGGCGCCCGCCGGACATGACCTGGACCGCGGGCCGGGCCACGAGCCGGGCCATGACCTGGGCCACGAGCCGGGCCACGACTTGGGCCACGAGCCGGGCCATGAGCGGGACGGCGGCCCGGCCACGGGTGGGGCAACCCCCGGGAGCGGGGCCGATGTCCGACGCGGCCCCGACCCCGTACCGCCCGCCCCCGACCCGGACTGACGCGGCCCCGACCCCGTACGGCACGTCCCCGACCCCCTACCGGCCCGTGGCGGCCCCCGGCCCCATCAACCCGCTGCCACCGGTGCCGGACCCCGCCCCGGCGTCTCGTATGCTCCCGGCCATGAGCGGTGGGGATTCCGGTGGACGGGTGATCGACGGGCGCTTCGCGCTGGAGGCCCGGCTCGGCGGTGGCGGGATGGGCATGGTCTGGCGGGCCAGGGACTTGGTCCTCGACCGGGCCGTGGCGCTCAAGGAGGTGCGCCCGCCGGACCCCGCGCTTGCCGAGTACGACCCGGAGGCGGCCCGGCTGCTGCGCGCCCGGGTGCTGCGCGAGGCCCGCGCGCTGGCCCGTGTCGAGCACCCCAACGTCGTCACGATCCACCATGTCGTGGACGGCGGTGACGACACCTATCCGTGGCTCGTGATGGAGCTGGTGACGGGCGGATCGCTCCAGGACCGGCTCGCGCGCGGCCCGATGACACCCGCCGAGGCCGCCACGCTGGGCCGAGAGGTGCTGGCCGCGCTGCGCGCCGCGCACGGCGTCGGCATCCAGCACCGTGACGTGAAACCCGCGAACGTGCTGCTGCGCCCGGACGGACGTCCCGTCCTCACCGACTTCGGGATCGCCGCGATCCGCGAGTCGACCGCGCTGACCGCCACCGGCTCCATCATCGGGACGCCCGACTACATGGCGCCCGAGCGGATCACCGGCGACAACGGCGGCCCCGGCTCCGACCTCTGGTCGCTCGCGATGATGCTGTACGTGGCGGTGGAGGGCCACCATCCGCTGCGCCGGGCCACCACCCTGGCGACCCTCGCCGCCGTGCTCAACGAGACGCTGCCGCCGCCGGAGCGGGCCGGCGCGCTCACCCCCGTACTGACGGCGCTGCTGGTCAAGGACCCGGCCGCGCGGCCCGATCCGGAGACCTTCGACCGGATGCTGGCGAGCGTGGTGGAGGGCGTTCCGATCCAGGGCCTTCCGGTCCAGGGCGGCACGACCCAGGGCGGGGCCGCGCCCGGCGCGCGGCCCACCACCGCCCCGTTCGCCGCCCCCGGTACCGCCGCGACAGGTTCGTCCGCCGCACCCGGATTCGGCCCGCCCGGTTCCGGCACGCCGGTGTCCGCCTCGCCCCCGGTGCCCGGCGCGGCGCCCGGTACGGGTGCCCCCACCCCGCCCGCGTTCGGCCCGCCCTCCGACGGCACCTCGTACCGGCTGACGCCCCCGGCCGGGGCCGCGGCCGGGAACCCGTACACCCACGGCGCCGACCCGTACGGCGTCACCAGCCAGGGCCGGTCCCCCCAGGACCAGCGGATCGCGCGGCGGTTCCGGCGGATCGCCGTCGGCACCTCCGCGGTGAGCATCGCCGTCACGGCCGCGCTCGTCTGGCAGTTCCTGCCGGAAGGCACCGACGGTGACAGCGGTGACAGCGTGGGCGCCGGGGCCGGGAGCCGGACACCGTCCGCCACCACTCCCTCCCCCTCGGGCGGCGACCGGGCGTCGGACGAACCCGCCGCGGACGGCCCGCCGTCGGGTGAGCGGACGTCCGCCGCGCCCTCGTCGACCGCCCCCCGGCCCGGCGGCGGGGCCACCGACCTGCTCACCCCGGACGGCATCCGGCTCGCCGTCGCGGCGATCGAGAAGGAGACGGGTACGGACCGGGTCGGCAGGTTCACGGTCTATCCGGAGCACATCTCCGCGAACGTCCTGCTCAAGGGCAGCGACAAGCGGTACGACAGCTACACGTACCGCGTCGGCCGGGGCCTGGAGAAGGGCATCATCAGCGGCAGCCTCGCGAGCAGCCAACAGCCCATGGACCTGGACGACTTCGACTGGGACGTGCTGCCCGCGCTGCTGAAGCGCGCCGAGAAGGACCTGAACGTCAAGGAACCGACCGCGCGCTATCTGGTCGTCAACGAGCCGATCGAGCTCCTCGACACCCCGGTGACCCTCGGGGTCTACTTCAGTGACAAGTACGACGGCGGCTACCTGACCGCCGACCTCGACGGCAAGGTACGGGACATCTACCCCGCCGAGTCCTGACCTGTACCTGCTACCTGCTACCTGTACCCGTCACCCGTACACAGCCTCGGACCCGTACCCGTACCGGCCTACGTACCCCCGCCCGCACCCCGCACGGAGAGCCACCGCAGCATGCCCGCACCGGACGTGTCCCCCGTACCCGGCGATCTCGCGGCCGACCCCGCGTTCCTCGCCTTCTGGGAGGAGCGCCATCTCTGCTTCCTGACCACGACACGTCCCGACGGCACCCCTCATCTGGTGCCCGTCGGGGTGACGTACGACCCCGTGACCGGTATCGCCCGGGTCATCTCCAGCGGGACGAGCCGCAAGGTCCGCAACGTCCTCGCGGCCGGTCCGGGCGCGCGGGTCGCCGTCAGCCAGGCGGACGGGGGCCGCTGGGCGACCCTGGAGGGCATCGCCGTCGTGCGGGACGATCCCGCCTCCGTCGCGGACGCCGAGGCCCGCTACGCCCGCCGCTACCAACCCCCGCGTGTCAACCCGCGCCGCGTCGTCATCGAGATCGGCGTGACCCGGGTCATGGGCTCCGTCCGTACGAAGCGGCCCCCGCACCGGACTGAACACCCCCGAGGGCTGAACACCCCCGAGGGCTGAACACCCCCGAGGGCTGAACACCCCCGAGGGCTGAACACCCCCGAGGACTGAAAACCCCGGAGCGAACGAGCCTGACGGCGAGCCAGGTCGAGCCCCGGCGGACGAGCCCCGGCCACGGGTCGGGCCCGCGCCCGGGGGCCGATGGGCGGCCGGGGCCGAGGGCGGACGGCTCGCCCGCGCCGATGGGGTCGACGAGGTCCGCCGGGGTCCGCCGAAGCCGTTGCGGCCGATCGGGTCAGCGGGGGTCGGCGGAGAACACCGGGGTGCGGTCCAGATCGTGGCCGCGCAGCCGGTAACTGTCCCCCTGGAGCGTCACGACATCCGCGTGATGGGCGAGCCGGTCGATCAGCGCCTTGGTGACGGGGGTGTCCCCGAAGATCTCCGTCCAGCGGTTGAACGGCTTGTCGCTGGTGACGACGACGGACGCCCGCTCGTAGCGGTGGGAGACCAGCCGGAACAGCAGATGCGTCTCGTCCGGGGTGAACGGCACGTACCCGATCTCGTCCACGATCAGCACCGAGTACCGGTCGAGCCGGGCGATCTCCTCGGTGAGCCGTCCCGCCGAGCGGGCGGCGGCGAGCCGGGCCGTCCACTCCGCGCCGGTCGCGAACAGCACGTCGTGCCCGGCACGGCAGGCCCGGGTGCCCAGGGCGATGGCGAGGTGGGTCTTGCCGGTGCCGGGCGGCCCGAGGAAGACGGCGTTGGACCGGCCGTCGACGAAGTCCAGGGTGCCCAGCCGGGTGATGGTCTTCCACTCCAGGGCCCGCTGATGGTCGTCGTCGAACTCCTCCAGCACCTTGCGGGCGGGGAACCCGGCCGCGTGGATGCGGTCCTCGGCCGCCGCCGGGCCGGTCACGGCGTTCCGGATGGCGCCGTCACGGCTCCCGGGGGAGCCCTGCGCGGGGATGGCGGCGCGGCGGGGCCGGGGGATGCCGACGCCCTCGGTACCGTCACCGCCGGGGAGGCGGTATCCGTCGCGCTCGTCGTGTGCCGGGGTGCCGAAGCCCGGCTCGGCGAAGTCGTGTTCGCCCTTGGCGCCGGGCCGGCCGTGCTCGCCGGGCGGGCCGCTGTCCGGGTCGTCCGGGTCGTCGGGGCCCTTCGGCGGGGCGCCGCCGGTGTCCGGCCCGCCGCGCCCGCGCAGGGTCGGCCGGTCGCCGTAACTCTTGCGTTCGTTCCGGGCGGCCTCCTGCTCCGCCGCGAAGTCCGGGGGACGGCTGTGGGCCTCCATCGGCCCGGACATGTACGCGAGGATCGCCGCGGACAGGATGAAGGCCATATGGATCACGGTCCCCCACAGCAGCGAGTGCTGGGAGGTGTGGGACACGTCCACGAACATCTGGAGCAGGTGCACCGACGAGATACCGACGATCGCCGTGGCCAGCTTGACCTTCAGGACATTGGAGTTGACGTGCGACAGCCACTCGGGCTGGTCGCGGTGGCCCTGGAGACCGATACGGGAGACGAAGGTCTCGTAGCCGCCGACGATCACCATGATCAGCAGATTCGCGATCATCACCACGTCGACCAGCTTCAGGACGGCGAGCATCACATGCGTCTCGTCCGCCTGGCCGCTGATGACAGCGGTGATCAGATGCCACAACTCGTTGAAGAACTTGTAGACGTACACGCCTTGCGCGGCCACCAGCCCGAAATACAGGGGGGCTTGGAGCCAGCGGGTGGCGAACAGGGCGTAACCGAGGGACGAAGCCGCGTAGCTCCTGAAATCCGGCTTGCGCGTCGTGGGCGTGGCAGGACCGGTCAACGGCATCTCCCGGAGTGGCATGGGGGGTGGCAACCCGGGCGTGACCGCCCGCGTACACGCACCCAACGACCCGATGGAGCGGAGCGTCACCGCCGGACGGTCGGCGGTTGACGACTTCGGGCCGCACGCTTCCCGTCACCGGCGCCCGCCTTCCTCGCTCTGCCTGGGGTCGCGGTCCGCTCCCGGCGGGGATTCCCGCGCCCCGGAGGACGGCCCGGGGCGTCAACACCCGGGCGACGGAGGCGGGGTGGCGGGTGAGGAAGGTGTGACGGGTGGGGTCGGGAGTGGGGGGACGGGGCCGGGGTGGTGTCGCCGTGCGTCCTGAACTGCCCTACCGACCCGGTTACTTCCTATTGCGCGTCCGCGTAGCACCGCACGACCGAGGTGGTGAAGGGGAAGCGGACCGGGGTGGTGCCGAAGACGAGGCGGGCGGCGGTGGCCGCGGACTCCTGGATGGCCGCCGTGACCTGGTCGACCTCGTCGGCGGGGCAGTGGACGATGACCTCGTCGTGCTGGAAGAACACCAGCTCGGCGGCGAGGCCGGCGCAGGCCGAACGCAGGGCCGCGAGCACCAGGAGCGTCCAGTCCGCGGCGCTGCCCTGGACCACGAAGTTGCGGGTGAAGCGCCCCCGCGCGCGGGTGTTGGTGGACGCGTAGCCCGGGACGAACCCGCTCTCCCCGGCCGGGTCCTCCGGCTCGTCACCGGTCTGGGGAATGCCCGCCTCGTCCTGTCCCGCGTCGCCGGAGCCCGCCGCCGGGGGACATGTGCGCCCCAGCCAGGTCCGTACGAGACGGCCTTCCTCGCCTGCGCGCGCCGCGTCGTCCACGTACGCCACCGCGCGCGGGAAGCGGCGGCGCAGCGCGGCGAGATGCTTCAGTCCGTCGCCCGAGGTCTGGCCGTAGACCGCGCCGAGGACGGCGAGCTTCGCCTGCTCGCGGTCGCCCGCGAACGCGCGGTCGGACACCTCCTGGTACAGATCGGTCTCCCGGCCCGCGACCTCCATCAGACCGGGGTCACGGGAGATCGCGGCGAGCACCCGGGGCTCCATCTGGTCGGCGTCGGCGACCACCAGGCGCCAGCCCGGGTCGGCGACGACCGCGCGGCGGATCACCTTGGGGATCTGGAGGGCGCCGCCGCCGTTGGTGACCCAGCGGCCCGTGACCGTGCCGCCCGGGAGGTATTCGGGGCGGAACCGGCCGTCCCGCACCCAGTCCGCCAGCCAGGACCAGCCGTGGGCGACCCACACCCGGTACAGCCGCTTGTACTCGACGAGCGGCTTGACCGCCGGGTGGTCGATCTCCTCCAGCTCCCAGCGGCGGGTGGAGCGCACCCGCACGCCCGCCTGCGCGAACGCCTTGACGACATCCGCCGGCAGATCGGGCCGCACCCGGCGCCCGAAGGCCGCCGACACCTCGTCCGCGAGCTCGGCCAGCCTGCGGGGCTCGCCGCCCGCGTACCGCTCGCCCAGCAGGTCGCGCAGCACCTCGCGGTGCACATCGGCCCGCCAGGGCAGGCCCGTCGCGTTCATCTCGGTGGCGACGAGCGCTCCCGCCGACTCCGCCGCCGTCAGCAACCGCATCCGGCCCGGGTGCGCCGTGGCGTCATGGCGGCGCTGCTGGCCCGCGTACACCTCCAGCAGCTCCGCGAGCGGTACGGGCACCGGGCGGGGCTCGAACAGCGAGGACTGCGCGCCGGGCTCGGCGGAGCGCTGCGGGGGGTCGGGCGGCACCGGGCGGTCGTGCAGCCGGGCCCACGCGGCGGCGGCCGACCGGGGCTCGCCCAGGCGGCCCTCATGGCCGAGCAGCAGCCCTTCGGCGGTCTCGACGTCGTAGCACCGCGGCACCGGCACCCCGGCGGCGAGCAGCCGGGGGTACGTCTCCGCCGTCGAGCGCCAGATCCAGCGGGTGACCCCGGGCCGGGACCGTACGGCCTGAGCCAGGTCCGGCTCCCGCACGGGCGGGGCGGCGGGCAGCCCGTCCTCGCCGAGGGGGGCCAGCTCCGCGCCGCCGCCCTCGACCGGTGCCACGGCCCACCGTTCGCTCATGTGTACGAGTCTCGCACCGGCCACTGACAATGCCCCCTGGTGCGGCTCTGACCTGCTGATACGCGAGAATGTCCCGTCTTGGCGCGCGAGCTCCGGCGGCACTCCGGGCAGGCGCGCGGCGGACCTGCGGCGGCTGGGCGGTGGCCGAGGGCTGACGCGGCGGGCTCCCGTCGGGAAAAGTTGTCCACAGGCTGTGGACAATGTTTGGGGTGCGGAACGGCGCCGGGTGCCCGGCGGCTGCGACCATCCTGGTGAGCGGTGGCCACCGGGCGCGACCGCCGTAGGGAGGTATGTCGATGACAGCGGGGCACGGCCGGACGGCCGACGGAGGCCACGGCCGGGACGCCGGTGAGGACACGGTCGACCGCGCCTTCGCCGCCGCCCTCTACAGCGACGACGACACCGGTCTCGACACCGGCGCCTCGCTGCTCGCGGCCGACCCGGACGCCGACACCGAGCTGGGCCGCCGGGGCGAGGACCTGCTGACCACGGCCTGGCGGCGCGGCTGGCAGCCCGCCGATGTCGTCCGCATGGTCCGCCGTGAACTGACCGACGCCCAGGAGCGGTTGACGATCCTGCTCATCGGCCGGGAGACCCCGCGCCATGATCCGCTGCCGCCGCGCTGGGACGGACAACTGCGCGCGCTCGGCGCCCGGCCCGCCGCCTCCGCCCCGGGTGATCCGCTGCCGCGCGCGCCCCGCGACCACCCCGACCGCTTCTCCTGGGCGACGGCCGTCCTTGAGCTGTACCGGCTGCTGCTGCGGCTGCCCGCCGTCGAACCGGTCGGACCCCTGCCCGGTGAACCCCTGACCATGCCCTTCGCCGGTGAGCCGAGGACCCTGGCGCGGATCAGGGCCCTGCTGGCCAAGGCGGAGGCGACGACGTTCCCCGAGGAGGCCGAGGCGCTCAGCGCGAAGGCACAGGAACTCATGGCGCGGCACAGTGTGGACGAGGCCCTGCTGGCGGCCCGTACCCACGCCAAGGACGTGCCGGGGGCGTGCCGGATCGGGGTGGACGCCCCCTACGAGACGGCCAAGGCGGTCCTGCTGGACACCGTCGCCACGGCGAACCACTGCCGTGCCGTCTGGAACGGCGACCTGGGCTTCTCCACGGTGGTCGGCTTCGCGTCCGACCTGGACGCGGTCGAACTGCTCTACACCTCGCTGCTGGTCCAGGGCACCACGGCGATGACCCGCGCGGAGGCCGCGCAGCGCGCCGCCGGACGCAAGCGCACCAAGACGTTCCGCCAGTCCTTCCTCGCCGCGTACGCCCACCGGGTGGGCGACCGGCTCACCGCGACCGCGCGCGAGGTCACGTCCACGGTGCCGGAGTCACTGCCGGTGCTCGCCGCCCGGGAGGTGGCGGTCGCGGGCCACGTGGACAGCATGTTCCCCCGGACGACGTCCACCCGGCTGCGCGGTGTCACCGACGCGGCGGGCTGGGACGAGGGCACCCGCGCGGGCGACTCGGTGTCGCTGCGCGGCCGTGGACGCGGCGACCGGGCCGGACACGGTCCGGGACGGCTGACGGACGGCGACGACTGAGTGTGCCCGTACGTCACGGCATGTGACGTGACGTGACGTGACGCACGCACCCGCGCGCGGGAGGCCGTTGAGACCTCCCGCGCGCGGGTGCGTGACGTTGTGGGGTACCGGCCCCCGGGGGGCGTGTTCCCCGGGGGCCGGAGCCGGTGGGGTCCGCCGGTCAGCGGGCCTCGCGGCGTCCGTATCGGCGCTCGAAGCGCTCCAGTCGGCCGGCCGTGTCGAGCACGCGCGCGGTGCCGGTGTGGAACGGGTGGCTGGCGTCGGAGATCTCGACGTCCACCACCGGATAGGTGACGCCGTCCTCCCAGACGACCGTCTTGTCGCTCGTGGCGGTCGAACGGGTGAGGAAGGCGTGGTTCGCGGCCCGGTCCCGGAAGACGACCGGTCCGTACGAGGGGTGGATGGTGTGCTTCATGGCGTCTACCTGTGTCCTTCCTGGGAGGGTCCGGTGACGGTCGTCGTCACCGGTGCCGGCGCGGCTGCGGCCGACGGGGTCAGCGCTCCTCGCGGAACGCGACGTGCCGGGCGGCGACGGGGTCGTACTTCCGCAGCGTCACGCGGTCCGGGTCGTTCCGGCGGTTCTTGCGGGTCACGTACGTGTACCCGGTGCCCGCGGTCGACCTCAGCTTGATGATCGGTCGGAGTTCGTTGCGTGCCATGACGGCAGTGTACTGAAAATGAATCCCGTTTTTAAGTGTCCGTTCCATGCGGATACGGGGCCTCACGCGCGCGGGGCTTTCGCCAAGGGGCGCGCGCCCCTCTCCTGGTAACTTGCTGCGGACCTCCGGCCCACGCCGGAACCGCCGCTCCGCCCGGCATTTGGGGGACCCCGTGAAGCCATCGCCCTCGACGGATCAGGGGTCCGCGCCGCGGCGTCGGACGGCCGTGGGGCTCGCCGTCACGGCACTCCTGCTCACCCTGAGCGCCTGCGCCGGTGCCGACCGTGGTGCCGACGGTGAGGGGCCGGGCGCGGGCGGTGGCGGTCGGCCGTCCGGGCCGGACGGCGCTTCCGCGACGGCGCCGGGGGTGGCCGGGGCCGCGGCGGGGACGGACGGAAGCCTCCGTCGCGCCGACGCGCTGGAGGGCGGCTGGCTGGCGACCACCGGGGGCAAGGCCGTCGCCCTGGTCGTCACGGGCCGTGAGGCGGGGCTCTTCGCGAGCGGCGGCACGGTGTGCGGCGGTTCCACCGGCGAACGCGACGGCGACCGGACGATCACCCTCACCTGCACCAGCGGCGCGTCCGACCGGGTCGACGGCACGGTCACGTCCGTCGCCGACGACAGCCTCACCGTCGACTGGAAGGGCCGCCCCGACCCCGAGACGTACCGCAGGACCGAGAACGGACAGCTGCCGGGCGGCCTGCCGACCGGGGGCCTGCCGACCGGGGGCCCGTCGGGCGGAGCCCGGTAACCGTCCAAGCCGGTCGTAGCCGGTCGTCCAAGCCGGTCGTCCAAGTCGGCCGTCCGGGGCGGCGGGACATAGCCGACGGAGGTGGGGACGGCAAGGCTCGCGCCGGACACCGCGGGCGGTCCGGGGCGGGGCGGCCGGTTCCGCCGGGGGTGGCGACGGCCGCCCGGTTCGCGCCGGGGGCGGAACTCGCCGCGGTGGCCGGGCCGGATGTCCACGGCCCGGCGCGGTGACCAGGGCGGGTCCGGCGGTGGCGGGTGACGCGGGGAAGGGTTCCAGCCGTTTCCGCTCGGCGGTGGCCCCGGATCGCGCGGACGCGCGCGGTGCCCCGGTCTGGCGCGCGCCGAACAGGAGCGGGAGGCCACGGTGGCCTCCCGCTGAACACGAGGGGCCCGGCACGCGTCTTCTCCTGGGGGCGGGTTGACGCGATCCCGCCTACGGCTACGGGCCGCGGCTCCGCGATCATGGACAGCGGGTGGCCCGCACATGTCGGGTGGGCGCGCGGGAAGTCGCTCCACCGGGCGGTGGACCGAGCCGGGACCAGGAGCTGTAATCACGGGGCCACCCCCCGTGCACGTGCATCCGCCCATGCACTTGCATGTGAAACAGAGCTATGATCCGGCTCAGTTGACCGTTGCAGCAAACGCCACATCAGCCACTGCACCACCGGGAGCGACCTGTGCATGACGTGTACAACGGCATGGCCGCCGCAAAGCTGCGAGATGTGGCCTGGCAGAAGAGCAGGCACAGCAACTCGCAGGGCTCCTGTGTGGAGTTCGCCCGGCTGCCCGACGGTGAGGTGGCGGTACGCAACTCCCGCTTCCCCGAAGGTCCCGCGCTGGTCTACACGCGCGCGGAGATCGAGGCGATGCTGCTGGGCATCAAGGACGGCGAGTTCGACCACCTGGTGACCGGCCCCTGACGCTGCCCGGCAGCGGTACGACCTGGACGGCGCCTTCGGGGTGGCCGTCCGTCCGTGTGCACAGGGGAACATCCCGCCGGACCGGCCGTCCGGGCCGGGGCGGGTGCCGTACGCGTTCGTGCCCGGTGGCGCGGGGCCGCGCGGCGGTTCGCGTACAGGGCGGCGCGTGGAGCGGCGCACAGGTCCGCGCTCCCGCGCGCGGGAGCCGTCAGATCCGGAACAGGGCCCATACGACCTTGCCCGCCGGTGCGCCCGACAGCGGGTGCCAGCCCCAGCTGTCGCTGAACGAGTCCACCAGGAACAGTCCGCGCCCCGACTCGGCGGCGAAGTCCTCGGCGGCCTCCTCCGCGTCCCGGGCGACGGGGGACTCGTCGCTGGGGTCCCGTACCGCGCACACCAGGCGCCGGGTCCAGCGCATCAGATGCAGCCGGACCCCTGAGGTCTCCCCGTCCGGGGTGTCCTGCGGCAGCGCGTGGCGCAGCGCGTTGGTGACGAGTTCCGACACCACGAGACAGATGTCGTCGAAGCGCTCGTCGGCCCGCCACTCCGTGAGGGTGTCCTGGGTGAAGCGTCTCGCCTCGCCCACCGCCTCGTAGCGCGCCGACAAGGCGCAGGACGCGGCGCTGGAGACCGCCGTGGGGTCGATGGGGGGAAGCCCCTGCCTTAACGGCTCCAGCATGGTCGATCCGTTCGTCCCCATGCGAGGCACTCCCGTGTTCGCGGCCCTGGCGGTACTCCGGATACTGCGGTGGTGCGTCGACCATGGTTCCCAATGCGCACAGCAGATGCAAGGGCAGATGCACGTGCACGCGCCGGAAATGGACTGGACCATACTGCTTCTCGATGATTTCTTCCGTGGACTTCTTGTCCGGGCCTCTCACTGCCTTTCCCATTTCTGTAACCGTATGAGTACGGGCTGGAAGGTTTTAGTGGCAGACTTCGCCACCTGAAGACGTTGGGGAGGCTGACGAAGTGACCGCAGGCGAGTCATGGGGGGATCCCCAGACCGAGGCCGCCGGGGGAGGTTCAGTGGTGCGACGCATCCTGCTGGGCTCGCAACTCAGGCGACTGCGGGAGTCGCGCGGCATCACCCGGGAGCGGGCCGGCTACTCGATCCGAGCCTCCGAATCGAAGATCAGCCGCATGGAGTTGGGACGGGTGAGCTTCAAGGCTCGGGATGTCGAGGACCTGCTGACCCTCTACGGCGTGAGCGCCGACGCGGAGCGCGGACCGCTCCTCTCGCTCGCCAAGGAGGCCAACGTCGCCGGTTGGTGGCACAGTTACACGGATGTGCTGCCCGGCTGGTTCCAGACGTACGTCGGGCTGGAGGGCGCCGCGTCGCTGATCCGGGTCTACGAGGTGCAGTTCGTCCACGGACTGCTCCAGACCGAGGCGTACGCGCACGCGGTCGTCTCCCGGGGCGGTGCGAGCCGTGCCGACGTCGAACGGCGGGTCGCGCTGCGTCTGGAGCGGCAGAAGGTCCTGGTGTCGGAGCGCGCCCCGCACTTCCATGTGGTGCTGGACGAGGCCGCGTTGCGCAGACCCTACGGCGACCGCGAGGTGATGCGCGGCCAGCTCCAGCACCTCATCGAGATGTCGGAACGGCCGAATGTCACCCTCCAGGTGATGCCGTTCAGCTTCGGCGGGCACGCGGGCGAGAGCGGCAGCTTCACGATGCTCAGCTTCCCCGAGTCGGACCTCTCGGACGTCGTGTTCCTGGAGCAGCTCACGAGCGCGCTCTACGTGGACAAGCGGGACGAGGTCGCACAGTACGCAAAGGTCATGGAAGAACTCAGGACGGACAGCCCCGGTCCCTCCGAGACCCGTGACCTGCTCCGTGGTCTGCTCCAATTGTCGTAACACACAAGTACGATGACGTCTCATCAGGCACCGCCGCCTGCGCATGCCTTCTGCGGTTGGGGATCGTATGTCCTTCTTCACTGACCTGGCCCACCAGTACATCGATGGCGAATGGCGGACCGGCAGCGGCTCGTGGGACATCATCGACTTCAACCCGTACAACGGCGAGAAGCTGGCCGCCCTGACCGTTGCCACGCGCGCGGAGGTCGACGACGCCTACCGGGCGGCGGAGCGGGCGCAGAAGAGCTGGGCGGACGTGAGCCCCTACGAGCGGCGCGGCGTCCTGGAGCGGGCCCTGAGCATCACCGAGGGTCTTGAGGACGAGATAGTCGAGGCTCTCATCGACGAGCTCGGCGGCACCCGCGCGAAGGCCGTCGCCGAGGTGCACATGGCCAAGGAGTTCCTGCGCGAGTCGATGCATCTGGCGTTGCGCCCCGCGGGCCAGATCCTGCCGGCGGCCGAGCGGAGCCGGGAGAACCGCCTGTACCGGGTCCCGGTGGGCGTCGTCGCCGTCATCAGCCCGTTCAACTTCCCCTTCCTGATCACCCTCAAGTCGGTCGCCCCGGCGCTCGCCCTGGGCAACGCGGTCGTCATCAAGCCCAACCAGAACACCCCCGTGGTGGGCGGCGGACTGATCGCCCGGATCTTCGAGGAGGCGGGCCTGCCCGCCGGGCTGCTCAACGTCCTCGTGACCGACATCGCGGAGATCGGTGACGCGCTCATCGAGCACCCCGTCCCCAAGGTCGTCTCGTTCGCCGGATCGGACCGCGTCGGCCGTCATGTCGCCGCCGTCAGCGCGGCCCGCCTCAAGCGCTGCGTCCTCGAACTCAGCGGCAACAGCGCCCTGGTGGTGCTGGACGACCTGGACGAGGCCGGGCTGGACTACGCCGTCGGCGCGGCCGTGTACAGCCGGTACGTGTACCAGGGCCAGGTCTGCATGGCCGCGAACCGCATTCTCGTGGACCGCTCCCTGGAGCGCGAGTTCACCGAACGCTTCGTCGCGCGGGTACGGGCGCTGCGCACCGGTGACCCCCGTGACCCGGAGACCCATATCGGCCCGGTGATCAACGACTTCCAGGCCGAGGCCCTGACCAACCTCGTCGACCAGGCCCTCACGGAGGGGGCCACGGCCCTCCTGCACGGCCGGACGATCGGCAATCTCGTGGAGCCGACCGTCCTCACCGGGCTGCCCGACGATTCCCCGCTGCTGCGCCAGGAGATCTTCGGCCCGGTCGCGCTGCTCCTCCCGTTCGACGGCGAGGACGAGGCCGTCCGGATCGCCAACGACACCCCGTACGGGCTCGGCGGTGCCGTGCACACGGCCGACACCGAGCGCGGGGTGAGCTTCGCGCGTCGCGTCGAGACCGGGATGTTCCACGTCAACGACAGCACGATCCACGACGACCCGATGGTGGCCTTCGGCGGGGAGAAGCAGTCAGGTCTCGGCCGTCTCAACGGTGAGGCCACCGTCGAGGCGTTCACCACCTGGAAGTGGATCTCGGTCCAGCACGCCCGCCCCCCGTTCTCCTTGTGAGTTCCCCTTCCGGCCCCTGGTCCGGTACCCGGTTCCGGCACCTGGTTCCGCCCGGCACCCGGTTCCCCGGTGGGACGCCGCTCCGCGGAGTGCGGCGGGCCTGTGACGGCGGGACCGTCCGGGACCGCGCAGGGCGCTGCGGGGCTACTCTGGTCAAAATTGACCAGTGTGCAGGTGAAGGGTGTGGGGATGTCGGCGATCCGGCTGCTCGTTCTGGGGGCGGTGCGCCAGCATGTGCGCGCCCACGGCTACCAGGTGCGCAACGACCTGGAGTACTGGGGCGCCCATGAGTGGTCCAACGCCAAGCCGGGTTCGATCTACCACGCCCTGAAGCAGATGGCGAAGCAGGGCGTCCTGCGCGCGCACGAGGTGGCGCCCTCCACGGCCGGCGGCCCGCCCCGGGTGGAGTACGAGCTGACCGGGCGGGGCGAGGAGGAGTTCCTCACCCTGCTGAGGGGGGCCCTGACCACGTACGACCAGAAGTCGGACGTCCTCTCGGCGGCCATCGGCTTCATCGTCGACCTGCCCCGCGACGAGGTCGTGGACCTCCTCAAGCGGCGGGTGCGGGCCATGGAGGAGTGGCGGACCACGGTCCTGGAGTACTACACACCCGGGCCGGGGCCCGGCGAGACCGACCACATCGGCGAGATCATGAACTTCTGGGTCCACTCGGCCGACTCGGACGCGGCGTGGACCCGTGGGCTGATCGCGCGGATCGAGGGCGGCGCGTATGTCTTCGCGGGCGAGGGGGAGCCGTTCGTCGGCGTCCTGACCGAGGGCCAGGTCAATCCGTACGCCACCGGCGAGACCCATCCCGGGGACAAGCACTGACCGGTGCTTGAGGGTGCGTGGCGGGGGTCGGTGCGGCGGTCGGCGGAGAACTTCTTCTGATCAAGTTTGACTAGTGAACCCTGGGGCATTACCTTGTGCGAGCTGCTAGTCAAGTTTGATTAATGTGAGGGAGGGGCGATGGCCGAAACGGCGATCGTGGTCGAGGCGGTGCACAAGAGTTTCGGCGCCAAGCGGGCCCTGGACGGGCTGGACCTGAGGGTCGCCCGGGGCACCGTCCACGCCGTCCTGGGACCCAACGGCGCGGGCAAGACCACCCTGGTGCGCGTCCTCGCGACCCTGCTGCGCCACGACGGGGGCCGGGCGACGGTGGCCGGGCACGACGTACGCGCCGACGCGGACGGGGTGCGCCGGCGGATCGGTCTGCTGGGCCAGCACGCGGCGCTGGACGAGGAACTGGGCGGACGGCAGAACCTGGAGATGTTCGGGCGGCTCCACCATCTGGGCGCCCGTGGCGCGGGCGCCCGCGCCGACGAACTGCTGGAGCGGTTCGGCCTGGCGGACACCGGCCCCAAGCCGGTGAAGCGGTACAGCGGCGGCATGCGGCGCAGGCTCGACCTCGCCGCGAGCCTGATCACCGAACCGGAGGTGCTGTTCCTGGACGAGCCCACGACCGGGCTCGACCCGCGCGGCCGCGCGGAGGTGTGGTCCTCGGTCCGCTCACTGGTCGGCGGCGGCACCACCGTGCTGCTCACCACGCAGTACCTGGAGGAGGCCGACCAGCTCGCGCACCGGGTCTCCGTGGTGGACCAGGGGCGCGTCATCGCGGACGGCACCGCCGACGAACTGAAGGCACTGACCGGCGGCGACCGCCTCGACGTGGTCGTCCGGCGGCCGGACCAACTGGCCTCCGTGGCAAGGATGCTGCCCGGCGGAGCGGTGGCCGACCCGGACCGGCGGCTGGTCAGCGCCCCGGTCACCGACCGGATGGCCGCGCTCACGGGCGTCGTGCGCGCGCTGGAGGAGTCGGGCATCGAGGCGGAGGACATCGCCGTCCGCCGCCCCACGCTGGACGAGGTCTTCCTGCGACTCACCGAGGGAGCGGCCGTATGAGCACCACGGGCAGCGGCACCGACGGTACGGGCACCACGAGCAGCACGGGAGGACCCATCGCACTGGAGCAGGCTCCGACGGAAAGCGACGCCACGCGCGCGTACGGCACGGCCCGAGCAGGGGCGCCCGGCGGCGGTACCGCCCCGCGGCGGACCCCGCCCGGCGGCCGGCTGACCTGGGCGCTGGCCGACTGCTGGACCATGACCCGCCGCGAGCTGGCGCACTGGGCGCGGGAGCCGGTGCAGCTGATCGTGGGGCTCGTCTTCCCGGTGATGCTGCTGCTGATGTTCGGGTACCTGATCGGCGGCGGCCGGGGGGTGCGCGGCGACTACATCGACTTCCTGGTCCCCGGGATGCTGGTACTGGCCATGGCGTTCGGGCTGGAGTCCACCATGGTCGCGGTCACCCAGGACCTCAACAAGGGGGTGATCGACCGGTTCCGCTCGATGCCGATGGTCGACGGAGCCGTCCTGGTCGGCCGTTCCGCGGCGGACATGCTCCAGTCGGCGGCGGCGCTGGCCGTCATGGCCGGGGTCGGTCTCGCCGTCGGCTGGCGGGTGCACGGCTCGTTCTTGGGTGTCGTGGGCGCGGTCGGACTGCTGCTCCTGCTGCGCTTCGCGATGCTGTGGGTGGGCATCCACCTCGCCATGGTCGCGGGCCGTCCGGAGATGGTGCAGACCGTGCAGATCCTGGTGTGGCCGCTGGGCTTCCTGTCGAACGCGTTCGCCGTTCCCGAGGCCATGCCGTCCTGGCTCGGTCCGGTCGTGGAATGGAACCCCATGTCCGCGACGGCGACGGCGGTGCGCGACCTGTTCGGCAGCGAGGGCGGCGCCACGGCCACGTCCTGGGCGGCGGAGCACGCCGGTCTCCTCGCGGTGCTCTGGCCGCTGCTGCTCCTCGCGGTGTTCTTCCCGCTGGCCGTACGGAAGTTCGGCGCGCTCAGCAAGTGACGGTACGGGCGTCCGGCCGCCGGGCGGGTGACGGAACGGGGACCTGGCCGCGGGCGGGCTGAAGGTCGACTGGGCGGGGCCCTGGCCGACGGGCGGGCCGGCGGTGACAGCGCGGGGCGCCGACCCCGGGTGGGCTGAGGTGGCGGGGCGGCGGGGTTCGCGGGCCGCGGGCGGGCCGGGCGGCCGTCTGACGGCCCTCACCCGTCGCCCCGGCCCCCGGGGGTCGAACCGGGCCCCGGGGGCCGCCAGCGGCCGTCCAGGGCCCCGGGATGCGGGGCTCCGGGCGGACCGCCGCTCAGTGGTGGAAGCCGGTCGCGGCGTTCCGGTCCGTCACCAACGGCCCGCTCTGCGCCCGCAGTTCCGGAAGCAGCCGTTCCAGATCCTCCATGAACAGTGCCGCCAGATCCTCCGAGAACCCGTTGCGGCAGACCACCCGCAGCACCGCGAGATCCTCCCGGTTCGCCGGGAACGTGTACGCGGGCACCAGCCAGCCCCGCTCCCGCAGCCGCCGTGACACATCGAAGACGTCGAACGCGCTCACGTCGTCCGCGGTGGTCACCGCGAACACCGGCAGCTCGTCGCCCCTGGTCAGCAGCCGGAAGTCGCCCAGCGACTCCATGCGTTCCGCCAGTTCCCGGGCCACGTTCCGGGTCGACTGCTGCACCGCGCGGAACCCCTCACGGCCCAGCCGCAGGAACGTGTAGTACTGCGCGGCGACCTGCGCGCCCGGCCGGGAGAAGTTCAGCGCGAACGTCGGCATGTCACCGCCCAGGTAGTTCACCCGGAACACCAGGTCCTCCGGCAGTTCCGCCGCCGACCGCCACAGTGCCCAGCCCACCCCCGGGTACACCAGCCCGTACTTGTGGCCGGAGGTGTTGACGGACGACACCCGTGGCAGCCGGAAGTCCCAGACCAGGTCCGGGTCCAGGAACGGCGCGATCATCGCGCCGGACGCGCCGTCCACATGCACGGGCACGTCCAGTCCGGTGCGTTCCTGGAGGTCGTCCAGGGCCGCGCACAGCTCGGCCACCGGCTCGTAGGACCCGTCGAAGGTGGAACCGAGGATCGCGACCACGCCGATGGTGTTCTCGTCGCACAGTTCCGCCGCCGCCGCGGGGTCGAGGTGGAAGCGGTCGCCCTCCATCGGCACCTGACGCGCCTCGACCTCCCAGAAGTTGCAGAACTTGTCCCAGCACACCTGCACATTGACGCCCATCACCAGATTCGGCCGGGTCGTCCGCGACGGGTAGCGGTCGGCGTTGCGCAGCGCCCAGCGCCGCTTCAGGGCCATCCCGGCGAGCATGCACGCCTCGCTGGACCCGGTGGTGGAGCAGCCGACGGTGGTGTCCGGGTCCGGCGCGTTCCACAGATGGGCCAGCATCGACACACACCGCCGCTCCAGCTCGGCGGTCCGGGGGTACTCGTCCTTGTCGATCATGTTCTTGTCGCGGCACTCCGCCATCAGCACCCCGGCCTGCGGCTCCATCCAGGTGGTGACGAAGGTCGCGAGGTTCAGCCGCGCGTTGCCGTCGAGCATCAGTTCGTCGTGGACGAGCTGATACGCGGTGGTGGGCGGCAGCGGCCCGTCCGGCAGCCGGTGCTTGGGCGGGGCGTCGACCATGTCCCCCAGGGGGTCGGCCTCGCCGTAGAACGGGTTCACGGCCATCGGCCGGGCCCCGGGCCGCTGGGTGCCTCGGTGCAGGGACACGGATGCCTCCGGCGGCTGTGGGGGAGCCGCGGGCGACGGGCACCCGCGGGGGCCGCGCCGCGAGGCCCACAGACCACCGTAGGACCGGCTTGCACCTCACGCGACGTGAGGAAGCACGCTGGTGACCGCACGAGGAGAAAGGCGCGGGGCATGAGCTATTCCGTGGGACAGGTCGCCCGGATCACCGGGGTCACGGTGCGCACACTGCACCACTACGACGGGATCGGGCTGCTCACGCCCGGCGGGCGCAGCCACGCCGGGCACCGCCGCTACGACGACGCCGATCTGGACCGGCTCCAGCAGATCCTCTTCTACCGGGAACTGGGCTTCCCGCTGGAGGAGGTCGCCGTCCTCCTCGACGACCCGCGCGCGGACCCCCGCGCACACCTGCGGCGTCAGCACGGGCTGCTGACCGGCCGAATCGAGAGGCTGCGGCGGATGGCCGCAGCCGTGGAGACCGCCATGGAGGCACACCGGATGGGCATCCGACTGACACCCGAGGAGAAGTTCGAGGTGTTCGGCGACTTCGACCCGGACGCCCACGCGCGGGAGGCCGAGGAACGCTGGGGCACCACCGACGCCTATCGGCAGTCCAGGCGCCGCACCACCGCCTGGACCAAGGACGACTGGAAGGACGCCACCGTCCGCTTCGACGCGATCCACCGGCGTATGGCCGATCTGCTCGTCGCGGGGACGGCCGCCGACTCCGGGGCCGCGGCGGACGTCGCCGAGGAGCACCGCCGGTTCATCTCGGACCGGTACTACACCTGCGACCCCGCCATGCACGCCGCGCTCGGCGAGATGTACGTGGCCGATGAACGGTTCACCGCGACGTACGAGGCGATCGAGCCGGGTCTCGCGGTCTATATGCGGGACGCGATGCGGGCGAACGCGGAACGCGGGGGCCGCGGTTAGGCGGTGCGGTGCGGTCCGGTGGGCCGGGGGACGGCCCCGGTGGACGGGTCCGGTGGGTCGGGATGGGTAAGGGGCGTCGGCCATGGCCGACGCCCCTTACCGCGGTACGTACCCGTACGTACCGCTACTGCTGCTGCGGGACGATCACACAGGCGGTCCCGTACGCACAGACCTCGGTACCGACGTCCGACGCCTCGGTCACATCGAAACGGAACATCAGGACCGCGTTGCCGCCCCGCGCGCGGGCCTGCTCGATCAGCCGGTCCATCGCCTGGTTGCGGGTCTCGACCAGTGTCTTGGTCAGGCCCTTCAGCTCGCCGCCGATCATCGACTTCAGCCCCGCGCCGATCTGGCTGCCCAGATGGCGGGAGCGGACGGTGAGCCCGAAGACCTCGCCGATCACCCGTTCCACCCGGTAACCGGGCACGTCGTTCGTCGTCACCACCAGGACGTCCGACTCGGGGTTCATACCGCCGCCGTAGTCTTCGATGCCCACTATTGCCTCCTTTGTGACACTTTCTGTCGTCACCCCATGCTTCGGACTCGTCGCCGTACGGTACAACCTGAGGGGGTCGGCGGAACCAGATACACCTGACCCGCGTTGATAGCTGTGGCGCGCCCGACCGCGAGGTGGAGTCGCGCCACGGCCCGGATCATCCCCGCCCCGCCGTCTTCCCTCACCCTCAGGAGTCCGGAAACCGTGACGACGCTTGCGCTCGGACCGAGCTGGCTGGACCCGAACCATCTGCTCAACGAGTTCGGTGTCTACGGCCTGCTGATCATCGTCTTCGCCGAGTCGGGCCTGCTCATCGGGTTCTTCCTGCCGGGTGACTCCCTGCTGTTCACCACGGGCCTGCTCGTGACCACCGGGCAGCTCACCATGGACCTGTGGCTGGTGTGCGTGCTGATCTGCGTCGCGGCGATCCTGGGCGACCAGGCGGGATATCTGTTCGGCAAGAAGGTGGGCCCCGCGCTCTTCAACCGCCCCGACTCCCGCTTCTTCAAACAGGAGAACGTGCTCAAGGCGCACGACTTCTTCGAGAAGCACGGGCCGAAGTCGCTGGTCCTGGCGCGGTTCGTGCCCATCGTCCGCACGTTCACGCCGATCATCGCGGGCGTCAGCGGGATGCGGTACCGCTCGTTCATCACGTTCAACATCATCGGCGGCATCCTGTGGGGCGCCGGGGTCACCCTGCTGGGCGCGTGGCTCGGGCGGCACGCGCTCGTCCGCGACAACATCGAGGCGATGCTGATCGGGATCGTGCTGCTGTCGATCGTCCCGATCGTCATCGAGTTCGCCCGCGCGCGGGGCCAGTCCAAGAGGGCGGTCGCGGGGGCCCCGGACCCGGACGAGCCCCAGACCCGAGGCCGCCACGCCAAACGCTGACCGCCTTCGCTTGCGCCTTCGAGGTTCCCCCTGTGCTGGGCGTACTTGTTCTCGTGCCCCTGGGTTCCTTGTGCTGGGCGTACTTGTTCCCGCACAGGTCGTTCGTGGGTTTTGCGCAGTTCCCCGCGCCCCTTTGGGGCGCGTCCGGTCGGTTCTTCGGGTCGGTGCCGGTCGGGATTCTCCGTCCTCGATCCGACACGCTCGGTAACACGTCCAGTGGTCCTACTGAAGAGCATCGGAGTCTGCGAGCAGAGATTCCCGCCCACCCCCTCCCGCAGCAGCGCGAGTCCGCGAGGAGGATGGTCCAACCCCGTCCCCGCAGACGGAGAACAGCCCCAGGTGGCGCCCCCAAAGGGGCGCGGGGAACTGCGCAAGAACGAGGGCCGACCCGCACCCGAAGAGCGACCGCAATGGGGCAGCACCTCAGGGGCGCGGGGAACTGCGCAAAACCACCGAGCGACCTGTGCGGGAACAAGTACGCCCAGCACAGGAAACCCAGGGGCGCGGGGAACTGCGCACCCGATGAGCGACGGCGCAGGAACAAGCGCGTCCAGCCGGACAGACCCAGGGGCGCGGGGAACTGCGCAAGGACGAGGGCCGACCCGCACCCCAAGAGCGACCGCAATGGGGCAGCACCTCAGGGGCGCGGGGAACTGCGCGAGCAACCAAGGACCATCCGCAGCCGAACGGGAACCGGAAGGGCGCGGCCTCAGGGGCGCGGGGAACTGCGCACCCGATGAGCGACGGCGCGGGAACAAGCGCGTCCAGCCGGACGGACCCAGGGGCGCGGGGAACTGCGCACCCCACGAGCGACCTGTGCAGGGACGAGTGCGTCCAGCACAGGAAACCCAGGGACGGTGCGCACCCGGCACCCGAGGGGGCGGGGTACGACGCCCACCGGGGGGAACCCGCGTCGCGTAAGGCTCCCTAGAAGCCGCGCGTCCGCTTCGCCGCCCGCCGCCCCCCCGCCCCCGGAACCCGCAGGAACAACCGGGAGATCTCCGACCCGAGGTTCACCCCGATCGCGATCGCCATCGCCAGCGCCGCGGCCTTCGTGAGCGACACCAGCCCCGCGTCCAGCTCGTTCTGGGCGAACCCCAGCAGCCCGAAGTACGTCGCCGAACCGGGCAGCAACGGCCCGATCGCCGCCGTCACGTACGGCAGCGCGGACGCGTACCGGTAGCGGGACATCAACTGGCCGAACAGCCCCACCAGCCCCGCCGCGACAGCGGTGGACGCGACGGGCGACAGCCCGCCGACGTAGTGCATCGCCCCGTACACGACCCAGGCGACCCCGCCGTTGAGGGTCACCGCCAGCACGGTGGAACGTTCCTGCTGCAACAGCACGGCGAACGCGAGCGTCAGCATCATGGACGCCGCGATCTGCCACAGGGGCCGCTCGATCACCAGCAGCGCGGCGTCCGGATTGAGCTTGGCGTCCAGCCGCACCCCGAAGTACAGGATCAGCAGGACCCCGATGACGATGCCCACGAAGAAGTACATGACCTCCAGGAGCCGGGCGGAGGCGGTGATGTAGAAGCCGGTGAGCCCGTCCTGGACCCCGGCGACCAGCGCCCGTCCGGGCAGCAGCGCGAACAGTCCGCCGGTGATCACCGCGGACGCCCGTACGTCCGCGTGGGCCAGCGTGAGCGCCACCCCGATCGCCGCCGGCGGCATCGCGGCCACGATGAACTGGTAGAACTCCGGCAGCCCCCGCCCCGCGCACAGCCACGCCAGCCGGTCGCCCAGCATCGCGCCGACCGCCGCCGCCACGAACACGATCACGTCACCGCCCACCAGCACGGAGGCGGAACCCGCGAGCACGCCGTTGGCGGCGGTCAGGACCCATCCGGGGTACGGATGCCGGTTGCGGCGTATCTCCGCGAGCCGCCGGTACGCCTCCTCCAGGGAGACATCGGTCTGCGGGTCGCTGATGTCGTGGACGAGCCGGAAGACGGCCGCCAGCCGGGTGTAGTCGGTGCCCCGGCGGCGTACCGTCCGGGAGGCCGTCACCGGGTCCTCGACCAGGGACGGCTGATGGGAGATCGACAGCAGGGTGAACGTCACGGTCGGCTCGCAGCGGTCGAGCCCGTACGAGCGGCACACGGCGAACATCGCCGCCTCCACGTCCTCGGCGCCCTCACCGCCCGCGAGCAGCAGCTCCCCGATCCGCAGCGTCAGGTCGAGCACCCGCGGTACCGCGGGCCCCACCTCGTCCTCGTGGCGCTGCGCGTGCTCCGGCGCCGGGCGCTCGGTCACCGACATCCGCAGCATGGTCCGCATCCGGTCCTGCCAGGGCGCCTCCTGCGTCAGCCGGACCAGGGGCGTCCCGGCCGCCGGGGTGAACGCGGGCGGAGCGCTGCGCGCGCTGTAGGTGCGCGGGGCGGAGAACGCCGACCCCTCGGGCTCGGCGGCGGACGGTTCGGGCACCCCCTCGGGCACCGCGAACTCGGACGTCGTCTGGGAGTCCTCCTCGGCGGCCCCGGGCTGCGGATGCACCCCCGTCGGCTGACTGAAGGCGCTGCGCGCCTCGTCCGACACGGGCTTGCCGTCACCGGGACCGGCCGTGTCCGTCACCCCCGCCGGGGTCTTCCGCTCGCTCACCGCACCCCTTCCAGGACGTGCCGTCGTGCCACCTCTCCTGACCCTCACCACACACACGCGCGCGTGGACCGTGCCGCGGACCGTCGTACCCGGACCCCCTACCCGTGATCCGGACACCTACGTCCCCGCACACCACCTACGTACGCACAGATCCCGTCCGCACGCGCGGTGTGCGCGCACACCGGAGCGGGCCGTGCGGACCGGGAACCCCGGACGACGCACGGCCCGCTCCGGGCACCGCGTAATGCCGCGTACCCGCCGCCACTGCGACGGGACGCGGAGCAGCCGTCAGTGGCCGCCCTGCTCCTTCAGACGCTTGTAGGACCGCTCGATCTCGGCCTCGGCATCGGTGCGGCCCACCCAGTTGGCGCCCTCGACGGACTTGCCGGGCTCCAGGTCCTTGTAGACCTCGAAGAAGTGCTGGATCTCCAGGCGGTCGAACTCCGAGACGTGGTGGATGTCCCGCAGGTGCTCCACGCGCGGGTCCGACGCGGGCACGCACAGAAGCTTGTCGTCGCCGCCGGCCTCGTCCGTCATCCGGAACATGCCGATCGCGCGGCAGCGGATCAGACAGCCGGGGAAGGTCGGCTCGTCCAGGATGACGAGCGCGTCCAGCGGGTCGCCGTCCTCACCCAGGGTGTTCTCCACGAAGCCGTAGTCGGCCGGGTAGCTGGTCGACGTGAAGAGTCGACGGTCGAGCCGGATACGACCGGTCTCGTGATCGACCTCGTACTTGTTCCGCGAACCCTTCGGAATCTCGATCGTGACGTCGAACTCCACCGGTGGCTCCTCCATGATCAGCACATGATTGTCGTGACGCTGTGTCCACCGCGAGGGGCCTCCCGGGGGGCGGCTCGTCGCAGACGGCTGCCGCCCGCGGCTCGGTCCGGTCGGCTACCGCCGTACGGCCCCCAGGCCCCGCCCGGATCGTGGTCGGGGCCAGCGGGGTGCCATCCCGCGGCAAGACGCAGTGGTTAAGTGTCCCTCACGCCACAGTGTGATCGCGAAAGGGGCTGGTCGGTCGTGCCGGAGCTGCCGGAGACGAAGCTGTCAGCGCACGTACGGCGGCTCGCCGGCCGCCTCCGGGCGCTGCTCGCCGACCTCCGGACCCAGCGGCCCTCGCAGGTCAAGACGTGGCAGGTCACGACCGGTGCCACCGTGGCCGGACTGGCGATCGCGGCCACCTCCGTGACCCTGGCCGGCCCCTGGGACGGCTCCGGCCAGCGCAGCGCCGAACGCGACCGGGCCGCCGCGCAGCGCACCGAGGGTGGCGCACATCACGCGGGCGCCGAGGGCGGTACGGGGGCGAAGGCGCCCAAGGCCGCCCCGAGCGCCCCGTCCGTGCTCGACGCGCTGGGGGCGCCCGGCGGCACGGCCCCGCTGCCGAAGGGCCCCGCGCTCGACAAGCGACTGGCCCCGCTGCTCGACGGATCACCCGACGGGACCCGGACCGCCGCGGCCGTCGTGGACGCGGCGACCGGCAAGCTCCTGTGGGGCAGGAGCGCCGGTGACGCGCTGACGCCCGCGTCCACCATCAAGGTCGCCACGGCCGTCGCGGCGCTGACGGCCGCGGGCCCCGACCACCGGATCACCACCCGGACCGTCCATGAACCGGCCGGTTCCAAGGGGCCGGGCCGGGTCGTGCTCGTCGGCGGCGGCGACCCGACCCTCACCGCGCGGGCCCGCGCGGGCGGCAACGCCTCCCTGCGGACCCTCGCGGAGCGCACGGCCCGCGCCCTCACGAAGTCCGGCGCGCGCGAGGTGACCCTCGCGTACGACACCTCCCTGTACTCCGGGCCCGCGGTCCACCCGATCGGCCGCAACGACAACATCGCGCGCGTGAGCGCCCTGATGGTCGACGAGGGGCGGCTGGACGACTCCTCCAGCGGCCCCGCGCCTCGTGCCGAGGACCCCGCGAAGGACGCCGCCGCGCGGTTCGCCGATCTGCTCGCCGGGCACGGGGTGAAGGTCAAGGGCTCGCCGGTGGCGGCGAGGGCCGCGAAGGACGCGCTGCCGCTCGCGAAGGTGGCCTCGCCGCCGCTGTCCTCGCTGGTCGAGCGGATGCTCACCAGCAGCGACAACGACATCGCCGAGGCGCTCAACCGGCAGACCGCGCTCGTCTCCGGGCGGCCCGCGAGCTTCGGTGGCGGCGGCGCGGCCGTCAAGACCCAGCTCGGCAAGCTCCGGATGCCCCTCGGCGGCACCCGCTTCACCGACGGCAGCGGCCTCGACCGCGGCAACCGGCTGACGCCCGAGCTGCTCACCTCGCTGCTCGCGCGGGCCGCGCAGCCCGAACGCCCCGAGCTGCGTACGGCGCTGACGGGGCTGCCGGTCGCCGGGTTCACCGGCACCCTGAGAAATCGTTACTCCTCCGGGCCCGACGCGGGCGGTACGGGGCTCGTACGGGCCAAGACGGGCACGCTCACGGGTGTCCACACCCTGGCGGGCACGGTCGTCGACCGTGACGGCCGGCTGCTCGCCTTCACCTTCATGACGGACGGGCCCGCGACCGATCCCACCGCGACGCAGTCCCGGCTGGACCGGATGGCCACGAGTCTCACGACCTGCGGCTGCTGACCGCCTTCGCTTGCGCCTCCGAGGTTCCCCCTGTGCTGGGCGCACTCCGTTCCTGTGCCGTCGCTCGTGGGTGCGCAGTTCCCCGCGCCCCTGGGTGCTGCCCCTGTCCGTCGTTCTTCGGGTGCGGCCCGGTCCTCGTCCTGCGCAGTTCCCCGCGCCCCTTTGGGGCGCGTCCGGCTTGTTCTTCGGGTCGGTGCCGGTCGGGATTCTCCGTCCTCGATCCGACACGCTCGGTACGACGTACCCGTACCCGACTGAAGAGCATCGGAGTCTGCGAGCAGAGATTCCCGCCCACCCCCTCCCGCAGCCGGGCGCCTGCGAGAGGAGGGGGTATGAACCCCGGCCGGGCTGATGCCAGCCCGCAGGCTGACCGGCAGCCTCAGGTGGGCGCCCCAAAGGGGCGCGGGGAACTGCGCAAGAACGAGGGCAGACCCGCACCCGAAGAACGACGGACGGGGGCAGCACCTCAGGGGCGCGGGGAACCGCGCGAGAACGAGGGCGGCCCGCACCCGGAGAGCGACCGTTAGGGGGCAGCACCTCAGGGGCGCGGGGAACTGCGCACCCCCGGACGTACCCGCGCGGGGACAAGTGCGTCCAGGTGGGGAACCCCAGGGGCGCGGGGAACTGCGCGAGAACGAGGGCGGCCCGCACCCGAAGAACGACGGACAGGGGCAGCACCTCAGGGGCGCGGGGAACTGCGCACCCCTGGACGTACCCGCGCGGGGACAGGTGCGTCCAGGTGGGGAACCCCAGGGGCGCGGGGAACTGCGCAGCCACCGAGCGACGGCACGGGACAAGTGCGTCCAGCACAGGGAACCTCGGAGGCGCGAGCGAAGGCGACCCGTACTGACTCGGACGCCCCACGCAGCGGTCCCGTACCGTTGACGCCATGACGAGCATCGGTGGTGCGGAGATGGTCGACTGGAATCTCGCGGTGGCGACCGCGACCCGACTGGTGAGGCCGGGCCCCGAGGTGAGCCGCGACGAGGCCCGGGCCATCGTCGCGGAACTGCGCAGGCACGCCAAGGCGTCCGAGGAACACGTACGCGCGTACACCCGCATGGGCGGCCCGGACACCCACGACACGCCGGTGCTGGTCGTGGACCGCCCCGGCTGGGTCCGCGCCAACGTCGCGGGCTTCCGGGCGATCCTGGCGCCCCTGCTGGAGAAGATGCAGGAACGCCGCAGCGGCGGCCCGGGCGGCGCGGTCCTGGGCGCGGTCGGCGGCAAGGTCACCGGTGTGGAACTGGGCATGCTGCTGTCGTTCCTGTCCTCACGGGTCCTCGGCCAGTACGAGACGTTCGCCCCGGCGACCAGGGACCTCCCGGCGGGCGCGAACGGCGGTGGGCGGCTCCTCCTGGTGGCCCCGAACATCGTCCACGTCGAGCGGGAACTGGATGTGAACCCGCATGACTTCCGGCTCTGGGTCACCCTCCACGAGGAGACCCACCGGACCCAGTTCACCGCCGTGCCCTGGCTGCGGGACCATCTGGAGGGCGAGATCCAGACGTTCCTCGCGGAGACCGACGTCGACCCGATGACGTTCCTCGAACGCATCCGCGAGGCCGCGCAGTCGCTCGCCGGAGGGCGCCCGGAGGGCGAGGACGACGACGGCGGCCGCTCCCTGGTCGAACTCGTGCAGACCCCCGCCCAGCGGGAGATCCTGGGCCGTCTCACCGCCGTGATGTCGCTGCTCGAAGGGCACGCCGACCACGTCATGGACGGGGTGGGCCCGGCCGTGGTGCCGTCGGTCGCGGAGATCCGCGAGAAGTTCCAGCAGCGGCGCGCGCAGGGCGCGTCCCGCCTCGACCAGGCACTGCGCAAGCTCCTCGGGCTGGACGCCAAAATGCGCCAGTACCGCGACGGCGAACGCTTCGTCCGCGCGGTCGTCAACGAGGTCGGTATGGATGGATTCAACCGGGTATGGACCTCGCCCAACACCCTCCCGACGAAGGCGGAGATCGGCAAACCGGCGGACTGGGTCGCGCGGGTGCACCGTAAGGCAGAGTCGTGAGCCCGGGGCAGCCGAGGGCAGAAGAACGCCCCCGCAATCACCCGTCCGAGGGACCGTGAGCCCCTGACAGGCGTGCGATGCTCGGGGAACGGCTCGGCTCTGTCACCATCGACACACTCTGAGTGACCACAGGCGGTGCGACAGCGGCCCGCCCCGGTCGCCCGGCGGACGATCGAGAGCACGATCACTGACGCGCGGTCAGTCGTCGGCGACCCCACCGGGGCCACCGGCGGCGGCCACCGCCAGGGATCACCGACAGCCCCGAGCCACACCCCCCGAACTTCACGAAGGGCACCGGACATGGGTCCCCATCCAGCGGTCGCGGCGATACGCCTGGCGGTTCGCCGCGTACTCCACGACCTCCTCACCGAACACGACCTGCGCGCCCCCGCCGAAGACCGCCCCGCCCCCGTCACCCCCCTGAACGGGAGCCAGGCGGCCACCGCGCCCGCGCCCCGTACGGACACCACCCCCCGGGACCGTACGAGCGCCCCCATGAGCCGTGCCGGCACCGGCGCCCGACCAGGGGCCCGGAGCGCCCGGCGCGCGCCCGGCGCGTCCCTGCTGGACGACGACCCGCTCGCCCCCCTCGTACTCGTCGCCTGCTCCGGCGGCGCCGACTCCATGGCGCTCGCCTCCGCGCTCGCCTTCGAAGCCCCCAAGCTCGGCATCCGCGCCGGGGCCGTCACCGTCGACCACGGTCTCCAGCCCGGCTCCGACCAGCGCGCGGCGGAGGTCGCGGCCCGGCTCACCGGCCTCGGCCTCGGACCCGTGGACGCCGTCGGCGTCACCGTCGGCCGCGGCGGGGGCCCCGAGGCCGCCGCCCGTGACGCCCGGTACGCCGCGCTGGACGCCGCCGCCGAACGCCACGGCGCCACCGCCGTCCTGCTCGGCCACACCCGCGACGACCAGGCCGAGACCGTGCTCCTCGGCCTCGCGCGCGGTTCGGGCATCCGCTCCCTGTCCGGGATGGCCGCGGTCTCGGGCGCCGGTGGCCGCTACCGGCGGCCCTTCCTCCACCTCGACCGGCAGACCGCCCGCAAGGCGTGCCTCGTCCAGCACCTCCCGGTCTGGGACGACCCGCACAACGCCGACCCCGCCTACACCAGGTCCCGGCTGCGCCACGAGGGCCTGCCCGCCCTGGAGAAGGCGCTCGGCAAGGGCGTCGTGGAAGCACTCGCCCGGACGGCCCAACTCTCCCGTGACGACGCCGACGCGCTGGACACCTGGGCCGCCCAGGCGGAGAGCGCCGTACGCGACCCGGCCGGGCTCCTGGAGTGCGCCAAGCTGTACGCGCTCCCGCCGGCCGTACGGCGCCGGGTGCTGCGCCGCGCGGCCATCGACGCGGGCGCTCCCGCGGGTTCGCTGTTCGCCCGGCACATCGAGGAGATCGACCGGTTGATCACGGGATGGCGGGGTCAGGGAGCCATCAATCTCCCCGGCCGGGTCGTCGCCCAGCGCCAGGGTGGCAGACTGGTGATCCGGCAAAGCTGAGACGGGCCCCGCGCACGGCGGCCCGGAACCGGCCCGGACGACCGAAAGTGATGCGGGTGGACGCGAAAGACATGGGCACCGACCTACAGTCGGTGCTCATCACCAAGGAAGAGATCGACGCGAAGCTGGCGGAGCTGGCCGCGAAGATCGACGCGGAGTACGCGGGCAAGGACGTGCTCATCGTCGGTGTGCTCAAGGGCGCCGTGATGGTGATGGCGGACCTGGCGCGTGCGGTGTCCACCCCCGTCACGATGGACTGGATGGCGGTGTCCTCGTACGGCGCGGGCACCCAGTCGTCCGGCGTGGTCCGCATCCTCAAGGACCTCGACACCGACATCAAGGGCAAGCACGTCCTGATCGTCGAGGACATCATCGACTCCGGGCTCACCCTGTCCTGGCTGATCTCCAACCTCGGCTCCCGCGAGCCCGCGTCCCTCAAGGTGTGCACACTGCTGCGCAAGCCCGAGGCCGCGAAGGTCGCGATCGACGTGGAGTGGGTCGGCTTCGACATCCCCAACGAGTTCGTCGTCGGCTACGGCCTCGACTACGCGGAGAAGTACCGCAACCTGCCGTTCGTGGGTACGCTCGCGCCCCACGTGTACGGCGGCTGAGCCGACCGGGCCACGCGGACCCGGGTTCCGGGAACCCTTTCGGGACTCCCGCCGTTGGAGCATTCGGAGGCGGGATTGCCACGGGATTGGCAGTAGCACCCTGCGGCTTCGGGTGACAATGCTGGGGTACCGTCCGAAGAACAGTCTTTATCAAACTCACTATGGCAGGAGGGACGGGGCGGCATCGCTCCGTATGGATGGACGTGAAGCGATACTTCCGTGGGCCGGTCATGTGGATCGTGCTGGCCGTCCTTGCCGTGGTCGTGTTGATGCAGGTCGTCGGTTCGTCCGGTGGCCACAAGACGGTGGACACCGGCCAGGTCGTCCAGGCGATCAATAACAACCAGGTGGAGTCGGCCCAGCTCACCACTGGCAATTCCCAGACGATCAAGATCAAGCTCAAGGACGGCCAGAAGGTCGAGGGCCAGAGCAAGGTCCAGGCGAGCTACATCGGCGACCAGGGCGCCGACCTCGCCGCGGACCTCCAGGCCAAGTACCAGGACAAGCAGATCCCCGAGGGCTACACCGTCTCGCCCTCGAAGGACAACCCGTTCCTCGGCATCCTGCTGTCCCTCCTGCCCTTCGTCCTCATCGTCGTCGTCTTCCTGTTCCTGATGAATCAGATGCAGGGCGGTGGCTCCCGGGTGATGAACTTCGGGAAGTCCAAGGCCAAGCTCATCACCAAGGACACCCCGAAGACGACGTTCGCCGATGTGGCGGGGTCCGACGAGGCCGTCGAGGAGCTCCACGAGATCAAGGAGTTCCTCCAGGAGCCGGCGAAGTTCCAGGCCGTCGGCGCCAAGATCCCCAAGGGCGTCCTGCTCTACGGGCCGCCCGGTACGGGCAAGACGCTCCTCGCGCGCGCCGTCGCCGGTGAGGCCGGGGTGCCGTTCTACTCGATCTCGGGTTCCGACTTCGTCGAGATGTTCGTCGGTGTCGGTGCCTCCCGGGTGCGTGACCTCTTCGAGCAGGCCAAGGCGAACGCCCCGGCGATCGTCTTCGTCGACGAGATCGACGCCGTCGGCCGTCACCGCGGTGCCGGTCTCGGCGGTGGTCACGACGAGCGCGAGCAGACGCTGAACCAGCTCCTGGTGGAGATGGACGGCTTCGACGTGAAGGGCGGGGTCATCCTGATCGCCGCCACCAACCGGCCCGACATCCTGGACCCGGCGCTGCTGCGACCGGGCCGGTTCGACCGGCAGATCGCCGTGGACCGTCCGGACATGGTGGGCCGTCTGGAGATCCTCAAGGTCCACCAGAAGGGCAAGCCGGTCGCCCCGGACGTCGATCTGTCGGCGGTCGCCCGCCGTACCCCGGGCTTCACCGGTGCGGACCTGAGCAACGTCCTCAACGAGGCCGCCCTGCTCACCGCCCGCAGCGACAAGAAGCTGATCGACAACCACAGCCTCGAAGAGGCCATCGACCGTGTGGTGGCGGGCCCGCAGAAGCGGACCCGGATCATGTCGGACAAGGAGAAGAAGATCACCGCGTACCACGAGGGCGGACACGCCCTGGTCGCGGCGGCTTCACCGAACTCCGACCCGGTGCACAAGATCACCATCCTGTCCCGGGGCCGGGCGCTGGGCTACACCATGGTCCTGCCCGAGGAGGACAAGTACTCCACCACGCGTAACGAGATGCTCGACCAGCTCGCGTACATGCTGGGCGGGCGCGCGGCGGAGGAACTGGTCTTCCACGACCCGACGACCGGTGCGGCCAACGACATCGAGAAGGCCACGACCACCGCTCGCGCGATGGTCACGCAGTACGGCATGACCGAGCGTCTGGGCGCGATCAAGTTCGGCGGCGACAACACCGAACCCTTCCTGGGCCGGGAGATGGGCCACCAGCGCGACTACTCGGAAGAGGTCGCCGCGCTCGTGGACGAAGAGGTCAAGAAGCTCATCGAGAACGCGCACAACGAAGCGTGGGAGATCCTCGTCGAGAACCGCGACGTTCTCGACAGCCTGGTTCTCCAGCTTCTGGAGCGGGAGACGCTGGGCAAGGAGGAGATCGCCGAGATCTTCACCCACATCATCAAGCGTCCGGCCCGCCCGGCCTGGACGGGCTCGTCGCGGCGTACGCCGTCGACCCGTCCGCCGGTCCTCTCGCCGAAGGAGTTGTCCCTGACGAACGGCGCCGGCGGCGCCGCCCCGTCACTGACGACCGGCAAGCCCGATGTGACCCCGGTCTCCCCGACCGAGGCCCCGTCGCCGCAGGAGGACAACCGGCCGGAGAGCTGACACCGCCGCTGACGTGGCCGTGCGCCGGGGAGACCCCCTGGTGAGGCCCGTCGGCCGATGATCGGCACGGAATGGATGCCGCGCCCCCCTAGTTAGTCTTGGGGGGTGCGGCATTTCCGTGTGCCCGCCAGGTACCGGCTGTACAGCTGAGGAACGAGGCAGACCATGACCGACCCCGTGACGCTGGGCGGCGAGCGCACGATAGGCGAGTTCGACGAGAAGCGCGCCGAGAACGCGATCAGGGAGCTGCTGTTCGCGATCGGGGAGGACCCGGACCGCGAGGGTCTGCTGGACACCCCGGCGCGGGTCGCGCGCGCGTACCGGGAGATCCTGGCGGGACTCTGGCAGCAGCCGGAGGACGTCCTGACGACGACGTTCGACATCGGGCACGACGAGATGGTCCTGGTGAAGGACATCGAGATCGTCAGCCTCTGCGAGCACCATCTGCTGCCGTTCCACGGGGTCGCCCATGTGGGGTACATCCCCGCGGAGTCCGGCAAGATCACGGGGCTGTCGAAGCTGGCGCGGCTGGTCGAGGTGTTCGCCCGCCGGCCCCAGGTGCAGGAGCGGCTCACCACCCAGGTGGCGGATTCGCTGATGCGGATACTGGAGGCCAGGGGCGCGATCGTGGTGATCGAGGCCGAGCACATGTGCATGTCCGTGCGGGGTATCCGCAAGCCCGGCGCGAAGACGACGACCTCCGCGGTACGGGGTCAGCTGCGCGACTCCACGACCCGCGCGGAGGCGATGAGCCTGATCCTGGCCCGGTAGTCCGCCCGCCCGTCCGTCCGTCGCCGGGTCGCCTTCTCCCGCGCCCCGAGGTCTGTCCGGCTGGGCGTACTTGTTCCCGTGCGGGCCGTTCGTGGGTGCGCAGTTCCCCGCGGGTCGCCTTCGCTTGCGCTTCCCAGGTCTGTCCGGCTGGACGTACCTGTCCCTGTGCGGGTACGTCCGGGGGTGCGCAGTTCCCCGCGCCCCTGGGGTTCCACACCTGGGCGTACTTGTTCCCGTGCGGGTCGTCCGTGGGTGCGCAGTTCCCCGTGCCCCTGGGTGGTGCCCCCTTGCGGTCGCTGTTCGGGTGCGGGTCGCCCTCGTTTTCGCGCAGTTCCCCGCGCCCCTTTGGGGGCGCCACCTGGGGCTGTTCTCCGTCTGCGGGGACGGGGTTGGACCATCCTCCTCTCGCAGGCGCTCGGCTGCGGGAGGGGGTGGGCGGGAATCTCTGCTCGCAGACTCCGATGCTCTTCAGTCGGACCACTGGACGTGTTACCGAGCGTGTCGGATCGAGGACGGAGAATCCCGACCGGCACCGACCCGAAGAACCGACAGAACGCGCCCCAAAGGGGCGCGGGGAACTGCGCACCCCACGAGCGACGGCACAGGAACGGAGTACGCCCCGCCGGACGGACCTGGGAAGCGCAAGCGAAGGCGACCCGCGGGGAACTGCGCGAAACCACCGAGCGACGGCACAGGAACGAAGTGCGCCCAGCACAGGGGGAACCTCGAAGGCGCAAGCGAAGGCGTCACGCCGGGTGGGTGCCCGGAGGGTGCGGTGTGTCGTCGTCCTCGGGGAGACGGCACACCCGCTCCAGGAACAGCGCGGCAGCTATGACCAGCAGCCCCGCCACGACCGAGAAGCCCGCGTAGACGGCCTGGTCCCGACGGGCGGGCACATCGAGGGAGCCCAGCAGGAACGCCCCCACACCCCCGTAGAGCCCCGCGATCATCGCCGCGACCAGCGCACTCGCCTGCCCGAAGACCAGCGCGCGGGCGGCCATCAGCGGATCGACGCCCTTCGCCCCCGGCTGCCGCTCCCGCTGCGCGCGCAACCGCGCCCGCAGCGACAGCGCCGTGGCGACCAGGACGGCGGCGATCACGGCGAGCACGATGGGCGCGGCGAGCGGGACACCGGGCAGGGTGCCGACCGAGTCCCACAGCCGGGCTCCCGCCCAGGACACCACTCCGGCTCCGAGGAAGAGGCCGAGCAGGGTCCTGATGCGCAGCTGGTTCACGTCGTCCCTTCTGTCCCGGTCGGAGCCGGTGGTGTGCGGCTCGGGGCCGGGGTGTCCCGGTCGGTGGCGTTGATGCCCTCGCCCGACCTTAACGACTACTCGGGCAGCCGGAGTTCCAGGTCGGGCCGTGTGGTGACACCTTCCCGGGTGACTCCGGCGAGGAGATCGCCGACCGCGCCGTGTCCGGGGAGCTCGGCGCCGGGGTCGATGTCGGCCCACGGGGCCAGCACGAAGGCGCGTTCATGGGCGCGGGGGTGGGGGAGCGTCAGCACCGGGTCGTCCGAGGTCACATCGGCGTAGGCGACGATGTCGACGTCGAGGGTGCGCGGGCCCCAGCGCTCGTCCCGTACCCGTTCGAACGCCTCCTCGACAGCCTGCGCGCGTTCCAGCAGCGAGCCGGGCGGGAGGGTGGTGCGGATCAGGACGACGGCGTTGAAGTACGAGGGCTGGCTGCCCGGGTCGACGCCCCAGGGCTCGGTCTCGTAGACCGGGGAGACGGCCTTCACCCGCAGTCCGGGGGTGTCCTCCAGCGCGTCCACGGCTCCCTGGAGGGTCTCCAGCCGGTTGCCGAGGTTGCTGCCGAGGGACAGTATGGCGCTGCGGGGGTTGCTGAGGGTGGTGTCGGCGGCGTCCACCTGGGCCACCACGGAGGCGGGGACCGGCTGCACGGTGGGGTCGCTCTGCCCGCCGGGGTGGGTGTTCATGCGCGGCTCCGGGTGATGGTGACGGTCACGTCGTCGAAGGGCACGGTGATGGGCGCGTCCGGTTTGTGGACGCACACCTCGACCTCGTGGACGCCGTCGTGCCGCAGGCAGATCGTGGCGATGCGCTCGGCGAGCGTCTCGATGAGGTTGACGGGCTCGCCCTCGACGACGGCCACGACCTCCTCGGCGACGATGCCGTAGTGCACGGTCTTCGCCAGGTCGTCGTCGGCCGCCGCGGGACGGGTGTCGATGCCGAGGGTCAGATCCACGATGAAGGTCTGGCCCTCCTCGCGTTCCCTGGGGAACACCCCGTGGTGTCCGCGGGCCTTCAGGCCGCGCAGCGCGACACGATCCACGTACCTCACTCCTGCCGTCGTCGTTGTGGGAGGCCGCCCCCGGGTGCGCTCGGGCGCCGGCCTCGATCGAGGCTACCCGTGCCCACCGACAGGGCCCGTCCGAGGGTGCGGGCCCGCGGGGCGGTCAGAGGCCCGGGGCCTCGGTGTCCTCGTCGGAGTCGTCCTCGCTCTCGGCGAGGACGGGGGACGCGTGGTGCGACCAGAGCTTCCAGCCGTCGGAGGTGCGGCGGAACACGTTCGTGGCGACGACCAGCTGTCCGACCAGGGGGCCCAGTTCCTCGCCGCCCTCGGGGGCCGGGCCGCCGCTGAGGATGTTCTCGGTGCAGGTGACCAGGGCGGTGCCGGCGGAGACGGACATATGGACATCGGTCAGGAAGAACTGGATGTAGTCGGTGTTCGCCATGATCAGCGCGTACGACCTGAGGACCTCGCCGCGGCCCGTGAGCGGCGGCCAGCCCGGATGCACGCAGGAGATCTCGGGCGCCGACCCGGGGGTGGTGCCGGGGAGGTCACCGGCGTTCAGCCAGAGGTCGGAGAGGGTGTCGAAGTCGCCCTGCTCCAGTGCTTCGTAGAAGGCCGTGTTGGCACGCTCGACCTCTTCGAGGTCGGTGCCGGGCGTACCGGGTGCGGTCACCGGGCGCCCTCGACGGCGCGGGCGACGCGTACGGCGTCGGCGGTGGCGCGCACCTCGTGGACCCGGACGGCCCAGGCGCCGCTGTGGGCGGCGATCGCGGAGACGGCGGCGGTGGCGGCGTCCCGTTCGCGGGCGGGCGGCGGGGCGCCCTCCGGGCCCGCGAGGACCCGGCCCAGGAACCGCTTGCGGGAGGCGGCGACCAGGACGGGGTGGCCGAGGGCGCGCAGCCGCTCCAGGCGGGCGAGCAGGGCCAGGTCGTGGTCCACGTCCTTGGAGAAGCCGAGGCCGGGGTCGACGACTATCCGGTCGGGCGCGACCCCGCCCGCGATGACGGCCTCCACGCGCGCGTGCAGCTCGTCGACGACCTCCTTGACGACATCGGCGTAGACGCCCTGGATACGGGGGCCCTCCAGGAAGCCGCGCCAGTGCATCACCACGAAGGGGGCGCCCGCGGCGGCCACCACCGGGATCATGTCGGGGTCGGCGAGCCCTCCGCTGACGTCGTTGACAAGTACGGCGCCGGCCGCGAGCGACCGCTCGGCCACGGAGGCGCGCATGGTGTCCACGGACACCTTGGCCCCCTCCGCCGACAGACCGCGCACCACGGGGACGACCCGGCGCAGTTCCTCCGACTCGTCGACCCGGCTGGCACCGGGGCGGGTGGACTCACCGCCGACGTCGACGAGGTCGGCGCCCTGGTTCACGAGGTCGAGGCCGTGTTTGACCGCGGCGGTGGTGTCGAACCACCGGCCGCCGTCGGAGAAGGAGTCCGGGGTCACGTTGACGACGCCCATGACCCCGCAGCGGTCCCACTCGGGCAGTCCGTCGACCCGTCCGCGATCCTGGAGGCGATTCATGCTTTCCAGCCTAGGCCCGCGCGCGGGGTGCTGTTCTCCCGGTTCCCCCCGGGTCCTGCCTGCGACTCCATGGTCGCGTGCGACCCGTGCGTGGTGCCGCCCGGCGGGTCGGTGGTTCCGCCCGGCCGTCAGTGGTTCCCATCGGCGGCCCGTGGCTCCGCCTGGGGGCCAGTGGGTTCCGCCGGGCACCCTGGTCACGGCGGGATTCCGCCCCGGCACCCGGTCGCGCCGGGGCGGGACGGGGGGCACGCGCGCGGGACGTCGAACCGGGGCACGCGCGCGGGGGACGTGCCCCGGCTCGTCCGGGCACCCCGTTCCGGGGTGTGTGCGCCGTGTCACGCCCCGGCGGTGGCGGTGCCCGGGTCCGGGCCGGGTCCCCGGCGGGTACGGCGGCGTGGGGCGCGCCCCACGCGCGCGGGGCGACGCGCTGTCCGGTCCGCGTCTGCGGGTACGTGTCCGGGGGGCGGGCGGTCCCCGGGGGCCGTCGCCTCGTCGGGGGCCTGGGGGGCGAGGCCGGTCTCCCGGGTCCAGACCTCGGCGCCGGCCGGGGAGCAGCCGGTGACGGCGGGTGTCCAGGAGCGGGCCCTGGCCACGTCCATGAAGCGTTCGATGGCGCCGGGCCACGCCTCCGCGGCGCCCACCGGGTCGCCGTCCGCGATCATCACCCCGCGCACCACCCGGTAGCGGACGGCGGCCCGGCCGCTCGGGGAGAACACCACGCGGTGGTCCCGCCGGGTCCCCGGCCGGTCGAGCGGGCCCCGGCCGCCGTGCGGGTCGAGCAGGGCCCGCAGACGGTCCTCGTCGTCGGCGGTGGGCCGGGTGTCGGGCCCGCCGGGGCGCAGCGCCAGATGGACCGTGGTGACGCCCGTCAGCAGGCCCAGGGAGCCCAGACAGACGGCGACCGTCCATGCGGCGCTCCCCGTGTGGTCGAGGGGCCCCTCGACGCCCAGGAGCCCGTACAGGACGTGGGTCAGGCGGGCGGCGACGCTGGGGGCGCCGTCCATGCGGTCGGCGTGGGCGCCGACCAGGAGGAGGCCGAGGAGGATCGAGCCGGACCCCAGGAGGACGAAGTTCTTGAGCGCCCGCCAGCGGCTGCGCCGGTCCGGCGGGGCGGTGAAGCGGGCCCGGTGGCGCAGCAGCAGCGCGAGCAGCGCCAGGGGGACCAGCGTCCCGAACACGGAGTGGCGGTGCGCGAACTGCGCGGCGGCGCCCAGGGGCAGCAGTACCAGGGCGGCCCGCCAGGACCGGCGTTCGCCGCGGCGCAGTCCTCGGGCGAGCAGCAGGGTCAGTACGCCCGCGTTCAGCGCCAGGGCCGTGGCCAAGGACACGACGGGGTCGGGCCGTGCCCCGGCGGCGGGGGCCCGGGGTCCGCCTGACGGGCCGCCGGGCAGGACACCGGTCAAGGCGCCCGGCAGTACGCCGGGCAGGACGATCGGGGCGATGCCCAGCAGACCGGCGCACACGGCCGTCCACGCGGCCGTCGTGCCCACGGACCCGCGCGTGGGACGCGGTTCCCGCCCGTCGGGCCGGAGCCCGTCCGGGGTGGTGCCGTAGGCGTCGATGAGCATCGCATCACACAGTTCCGCGAGAGGTCCTTGGGCGTGGTGCCGCATCCGGTGTCCCGTGGTGCGGCGCTCTCTAGGACGGATGGTTCAGGAGCCCGGTTCACTTCGCGGTGGCCCGAGGGCGGGCGGGAGCCCTGGTCGGGTGGCCTGCTCGGGGGCCGCGCCGCGCGGCCGGGGGGCCCGGACGGCGGTCGCGGGTCCCGCCGGGTGGCTCAGCTCCCGGGCACCGTCTCCAGCTCGACCTCCGCGCGCGGGACGTCCCGCAGATCCGCCGCGGTGGACCTGCGCAGCGCCTCGTGGAGGCTCTGCGGGGTGAGGACGCCGAGGAACCGGCCCGCGCTCTCCTCGTCGATCACGGCGATCCACCCGGCGTCGTGCTGGAGCATCGTCGCGAACGCGTGCTTCAGGGACGCGCCCACCGGCAGCCACGCCTCCATCCGGCGGGCGTGCTCACGGACCGTACCGGTGCGCCCGCGCGCGTGCTCCTCGGATATCCAGCCGTGCAGATCGCCGTCGGCGTCCAGGACCACGGCCCAGCGCGCGCCCAGTTCCTTCGGCAACGCGTCGTCCAGCCGCACCACCGGGGGCTGCTCCAGATCGCTCTCCTCGATGGGTGTCACCGACAGCCGCTTCAGGCCCCGGTCGGCGCCCACGAACTCGGCCACGTAGTCGCCGGACGGGGCGCCCAGCACCGTGGCGGGGGTGTCGAACTGCTCGATGCGACCGGCCCCGTACACCGCGATCCGGTCCCCCAGCCGGACCGCCTCCTCGATGTCGTGGGTGACGAACAACACGGTCTTGCGCACCGACTGCTGGAGCCGCAGGAACTCCGACTGGAGGCGCTCGCGGACCACCGGGTCGACCGCGCCGAACGGCTCGTCCATGAGCAGCACCGGCGGATCGGCGGCCAGGGCGCGCGCGACGCCCACCCGCTGGCGCTGTCCGCCGGAGAGCTGGTCGGGGTAGCGCTCGCCGTGGACGGACGGGTCGAGGCCGACCAGGTCGAGGAGTTCGGCGGCCCGCGCGCGGGCCTTCTTGCGGCTCACGCCCAGCAGATGCGGCACGGTCGCCGTGTTGTCGAGGACGGTCCGGTGCGGGAAGAGGCCCACCTGCTGGATGACGTAGCCGATCCGGCGCCGCAGTTCGACGGGATCGCCTGCGGCGATGTCCTCGCCGTCGAGGAATATCCGTCCGCTCGTCGGCTCGATCAGCCGGTTCACCATCTTCATCGTCGTGGTCTTCCCGCAGCCGGACGGGCCGACAAGGGTGACCAGTTCACCGGCGGCGACCTCGAAGGACAGATCGTCCACGGCGGTGGTGCCGTCGGCGTAGCGCTTGCTGACGTTCTCGAACCGGATCATGAGTCCCCCTCGTGGTGCGGAATGCGTGGTGCGGAGTGTGCGCTGCGGATTGTGAATGCCGTGTTGCGTCGGTCCGACGCGCCTCAGCGATTGTCAGTGGCCGGGGTTAGGGTCGCCAGGTCGACCGGATACCCAGGTTGACAGATATCTGTTCGAGGAGTGCCCGGCGGAAAACGGGGGAGGTGGCACGGGTGAGCGCGCGCGACTGTCTGACGACGAACGAATGGATCTGCGGGGAGTACGTCACATCCCGGAGCCAGGAGCTGGTCGACGCGACCCTTCAGCACATCGCCATCACCGCCGCGGCGGTGGCGATCGGGGTCGCCGTGGCACTGCCGCTCGCCCTGCTCGCCCGCCGGTGGCGGGCGCTGGCGGGCCCGGTCCTCGGGATCACCACGGTGCTGTACTCGGTGCCCTCGCTGGCGATGTTCTCGCTGCTGCTGCCGCTGTTCGGGCTGTCGGCCGCGCTCGTCGTCACGGGCCTGGTGCTGTACTCGCTGACGATCCTCGTCCGGAACATCCTCATCGGACTGCGGTCCGTGCCCGAGGAGGTCAGGGAGGCCGCGCGCGGCATGGGCTACGGCCCGCTGCGCCGCCTCTGGGAGGTCGAGCTGCCGCTGGCGCTGCCCGCGCTCCTCGCGGGGGTGCGCATCACCACGGTGGCCACGGTCGCGCTCACCACGGTCGGCGCCATCGTCGGCCACGGCGGCCTCGGCACACTGATCCTCGACGGCCTCGACACCAGCTTCAAGGCGCAGGTCCTCACCGCGTCGGTGTTGTGCGTGCTCCTCGCCCTCGCTGCTGACGCGGCCCTGCTCCTGGTCCAGCGGCTGCTCACCCCCTGGACACGTCCCTCGCGCGCGGGCCGGTCCGCGCGCGCCTCCCGCGCGCCCCGGCCCGCTGTCGAGAAGGCGGCCGAGGCGGTATGAACGCGATATCGGGGGCGTACGAGTGGCTCGCGACCGGCGCCAACTGGCAGGGCGAGCGGGGCGTGTGGCACCGGCTCGCGGAGCATCTCTACTTCAGCGGTGTGTGTCTGCTGATCTCCTGTCTGATCGCCCTGCCGCTCGCCCTGTGGCTGGGCCACCTCGGCAAGGGCGGGGCCCTCGCGGTCAACCTCTCCAACGTGGGCCGCGCGATACCCACCCTCGCCGTACTGGTGCTGCTCACCCTCACCCCGCTGGGCCGCTACGGCGACGTACCGACGCTCATCGCCCTGGTCCTGTTCGCGGTCCCGCCGCTGCTGACCAACGCGTACGTGGGGATGCGCGAGGTCGACCGTTCCGTGGTGGAGGCCGCCCGGGGCATGGGTATGAGCGGTTGGCAGCTCTTCGCGCGCGTGGAACTGCCGCTGGCGTATCCGATGGTCATGGTGGGCATCAGATCGGCGGCGGTCCAGGTCGTGGCGACGGCGACCCTGGCGGCGATGGCGGGTGAGGGCGGTCTCGGCCGGATCATCACCGCCGGGTTCAGCTTGCAGAACACCCCCCAGGTCGTCGCGGGCGCCTTCCTGGTGGCGGTCCTCGCGCTGCTCGTCGAAGGTCTTCTCGCGCTCGCGGCACGGCTCTTCGACCCGATGCGCGGGCGCCCCGGAGCGGCGCGCTGAACCCGGCGCGGCCACGACCCCGCCGTACGGCCGCAGGACGCCGTACGGCAAGGCGGCGGGCACGCGTGTGTGCCCGCCGTCACGAACGACTGACACACACCCACTCCCGAACGGACGGTCGGCGATGAACAACGACAGCACCGCGTACGACGGCGCGCACCACGCGGCGTACGAGGACGGAATCACGGGCGGCGCACGGACCGGCGCCGCGCCCCTCGGCAAGGGGCGCGGGCGCGGCGGCACCCCACGCAGAGGCCGGCGGACCGCCGTCGCGACCCTCGCCGCCGTCGCCCTGACCGTCTCCCTCGCGGCCTGCGGCGGCGACAGCCTGGAGGACGGCGAAAGCGGCGGCGACGCCAAGAAGGGCTCCCTGGTGGTCGGCGCGGCCGGATTCACCGAGGCGAAGGTTCTCGCGCAGCTCTACAAGCAGATCCTGGACGACGCCGGATTCGACGCCTCCGTGAAGTCCGTCGAGAACCGCGAGATCTACGAACCCGAGCTGGAGAAGGGCTCGATCGACGTCGTCCCCGAATACGCGGCGACGCTCGCCGAATTCCTGAACGCCGCCAAGAACGGGCCGGACGCCGAGCCGGTGGCGTCCAGTGATGTCGCCGCCACGGTCGCCGCGTTGGAGAAGCTCGCCGAACCGCGCGGCCTGAAGGTGCTGCCCGCCGGGAAGGCCGTCGACCAGAACGCGTTCGCGGTCAGCGCCGAATTCGCGAAGGAGCACGGCCTCAAGACGCTTTCGGATCTGGGGAAGTCGGGCGAGAAGGTCAAGATCGCGGCCGGGGACGAATGCGAGGTGCGGCCCTTCTGCGCGCCCGGCCTCAAGAAGACGTACGGCATCGACGTGACCGGCGTCGATCCCAAGGGCGTCGGCACGGTCCAGTCGAAGCAGGCCGTGAAGAACGGTCAGGACCAATTGGTCCTGACCACCACGACCGACGCCACTCTCGACAGCTTCGGACTCGTCCTGCTGGATGACGACAAGAAGCTTCAGAACGCCGACAACATCCTTCCCGTGGTGAACGCGAAGGACGCCGGCGGCAAAGAGATCGCCGACGCACTCGCGAAGTTGACCGACGCGCTCACCACCGATGATCTTGTGGAGCTCAACCGCAAGGTCGACTCCGAGCGCCAGAAGGAAGCGGATGTGGCGAAGGACTATCTGGAGTCGAAGGGGCTGCTGAAGAAGTAGCCGGGACCCGTCGAAGAAGAGACCGGGGGCCGACCGGTGAGGTAAAGGGCGTGCGTCGGCCGGATTCTCCCGTACGCGGGGCAGCAACATTCACCTACGCGCGGTAAGTTTCTGGCCATGCCACGTGGACGTCACCGTCATTCACCACCCCTGCACCGGCTGCTCCCTCCCTCGGTGATCGCCGGAGTCTCCGTCGTCTGCGCCTCCAGCGCCTGGTTCTTCTCCGATACCGCGATCCTGCGCGGGCTCGCGGCGGGCGCGGGGGCGGCGGCCGTCGTGGGCTCCGTCGTGATGCGCCGCTGGGACCTGGTCGCGGGCAGACGGGTCGCGGAGCTGCTCCGTGCGCGCGCGGGCGACGAGTGGCGTTTCGAGGAACGTGTCGCCGAGGTCGAGTCCGATCTGGAGGAGTCGCGCGCGGCGCGCGGCAAGCTGGAACTGAAGCTGCGCGCCAAACGCACCGAACTGGCCGCCCTGCGCGGCGAGCACGCCGCGCTGCTGCGCCGGTACGCCACCGCCGAGACCGAGCGCGCGAGCGCCCTGGAGGGGCGGCGCAGGCTCGCGATAGAGGCCGCGGTCCCGGGGACCGCCGGGGCCGCGGCACCCGTGCCCGCGGATGACGACGCCGAGCCGTCGCGCGTCGAGCCCGCCGCGCCGGTGGCGACCGGCGCGCTGTATCTGCGCGCCAACTCCGCGCTCGACCGGCTGGGGCGCGGTAAGGAGGCCGTTGGTGGCCGTGCGCTGCCCGCCGGACCGCCTGCCGAGGCATCGGACGGACCGTCGGACGGGCCGTCGGACGGGCCGTCGGACGGGGCATCTGAGGGGGCATCGGACGGGGCGTCCGCCGGGCCCGCCACCGCGGGCCCCGTCGAGGCGTCCGCGCCCAAGGCCCCTGACGCTCCCGCCCCCCGGGACGGTTCCGGTACGCGGGCCGCTCCGCGTCCCCGCAGCGGGCCCCGTCCCGCGACCGCCCCCACCGGCGGCCGGGCCACCGTGGTGCCGGGCAACCGTTCCGTGCCCCGGCAGGGCGGCTCCGAGAGCCCCGCGCCGAAGGCGGCGGGCCGGGCGACCCCCGACGGCGCTCACCCGGCGAAGGAGGGTGAGGGCCGGGGGAAGGCCCCGGCGGCCGACGGGTACGCGCGTACGGTCGCCGCAGCCGACAGCGCCGGACACTTCAACGTCCCCACGGCCGCCGCCGTGGTGCCGCCCGCTCCCGCCCGTCGGCGGCCCGCTCCGGGGGGCTTCGACTTCTTCGGTGCCAAGGGCGAGCCCGAGGCGGCGGCTCTGGAGGCCGTGCAGAACGAGGACCTCGCGGATGTCGTCGGCGAGGAGGCCCTGGCGCTGCACAAGGCCGAGTCGGAGGCGGGCTTCAAGCGGTCCGGCGCGGCGGTGACGGGGGTGGGGCAGGTCGTCGACCTGACCGCCCACGACGAGACCGAACCGATCGACATCCAGGGACTCCGCTCGGCCCTCCAGGCGTGACGCCTTCGCTTGCGCTTTTGAGGTCTTCCCGGGTGGGCCTACTTGTCCCTGCACAGGTCGCTCGTGGGTGCGCAGTTCCCCGCGCCCCTGGGGTCGCGCCTCTTGCGGTTCCCGTTCGGCTGCGGGTGGTCCTTGGTTGCTCGCGCAGTTCCCCGCGCCCCTGGGTCCGTCCGGCTGAGCGCACTTGTTCCTGTGCCGTCGCTCGTCGGGTGCGCAGTTCCTCGCGCCCCTTCGGGGGCGCCTCCTGAGGCTGTCCTCAGGCTGCGAGGACGGAGAATCCCGACCGGCACCGACCCGAAGAACCGGCCGGGTGCGCCCCAAAGGGGCGCGGGGAACTGCGCACCCACGGACGACCTGTGCGGGAACAAGTACGCCCCGCACAGGAACCCCGCGGCGTGAGCAACCCCGCGCGAGCCAAGAGGCGGCCCGTCAGGACATCCAGCGGTCCGGGCGGGCGGCCTTCCGGCTCGTCCGGGACCGCTCGGCCTGCGAGGCCAACAGCGCCCGCGCCTCGTCCAGATCCCGCATCCGCGCGGGAACCGTGTTGTTCGCCCCGGTCTCCACATGCACGTCGGCCACCCCGTGCACCCGCTGCCAGGGCCCCTGGAGCAGCCGCACACTCTGCACCTTCGCGTGCGGCACCAGCGACAGACTGCGGCGCAGCAGCCCGTGCCGGGAGGCGAACACCGTGTCCGTGACGGCGAAACCGTAGCCACGCCACCACAGCGGCACGCACCAGCGTGCCCTGCGCGGCGGCCGGGACAGCGACTCGGGGACGGTCACACCGGGCAGCACGCGCGCGATGATGCCGACGGCAAGCGCGCGCGGGGCGACGGGGATCAGCACGGAGTTGGTGGAGCCCGCGACATCCAGCTCGACCCGCACCCAGTCGCGCCGCCGCCACATCAGCGGCTCCTCGATGCGTACCGTCTGCACCCGGCCGGGCGGCACCGTCTCGTGCATCCGGTCGAGCAGACCGTGGTCGATGCGCAGCCCGTCGGGCGACTCGCCGACGGTCCAGTCGTACTCCTTGATGAAGCGTCCCGCGCTGCTGGTGACCGCGGCGCCCACGAGGGGGAGCGCGGTGGCGAGGACCGTCCACACGTTGTGGGTGAGGAACCACAGGAACGCCGGTACGGCGACCGCGCCCATCAGCGCCAGCCAGGGCCCACCGCTCAGCAGCAGGGAGACGGCCAGCATCCGGGGCGCCACCCGGACCAGTTCACGTACCGGTGCCTCTCCGACCTCGTGCGCGGTCTCCGGCGCGAAGCCGGCCGCGCGGGCGAGGAGTTCGGCGCGCAGCGCGCGGGCCTCGTCGGCGCCGAGGAACGCCAGCTCGTCCTTGTTCTCCGTGCCGACGACGTCGAGTTTGAGCTTGGAGACACCGATGACCCGGGCGAGCAGCGGCTGGGTCACGTCCACGGCCTGGATGCGGTCGAGGCGGATGTGCGCGGTGCGTCTGAAGAGCAGTCCGGTACGGATGCGCAGCTCGGTGTCGGTGACCGCGAAGTAGGTGAACCACCAGGTCAGGAAGCCGTACAGGGCGGCTGACACGAGCAGTCCGGCGAGGCCGAGCAGCAGGGTCGTCGTGGCGAGGGAGGTGACTTGGCGCTGGGCGCCGTCGGGGTCGTGGACGGCCCATCCGACGAGGATCGCTATGGGCGCCCAGGCCCGCCGCAGCGGGGTTATGGGGTGCAGGCGCCGCTCGCCGACGGCGATGCCCGCCCCGCCCGTCACGGAGTTGCCGGTAGTGGCCCCGTCCGGGGCCTTCACGGTCCGGTGGGGGGCCGTGGACCCGTCCGGGCTCCCGGGAGCGCCCGCGAGGGCCTCCGGGCCGCCTGGAGGGGTCGTGAGGGCTTCCCCGCCCCCGGTGGCTCCGGTGGCCCCGGCTACGGTCCGCCCGGTCCCGTCGTCGGACCCCGGCGCACTCACAGGCCCGCCGATCGTGCCTCGCCCAGCTCGGTGAGCCGGTCACGCAGCCGTTCCGCTTCCTCGGGCAGCAGCCCGGGGATACGGGCGTCGCTCGCGGCGGCGGCCGTGTGCAGTTGCACACTGGCCAGTCCGAAGTACCGCTCGACGGGTCCGGACGTGACCTCGACGAGCTGCATCCGCCCGTACGGCACGATGGTCTGCTCGTGCCAGAGCACACCCCGGCTGATCAGCAGGTCGTCGGCGCGTTCCGCGTACCGCCAGGAGCGCCAGTTGCGGCCCAGCATCGGCCAGCCCCACAGCAGCACCGCCAGCGGCAGCGCGGCGAAGGCGGCCCAGCCGGTGCCCGCGAACAGCCCGAGGAGCACCCCCGTGGCCGCCGCCAGCGGCACCATCCACACCACGAGCAGCAGCCGCCGCATCCGCAGCAGTCCGGGCGGCAGCCCCGTCCACACCGGCTCACCCCCGGCGGTCTCCTCCGCCGGGCCCGCGACCCCGGTTCCTTCCGCGCTCCCCGTATCCATGACGCAAGCGTACGTAAGGGAGACTGTGCGCATGACACCCATGACGCCCGTGACCGGGCCGACGGAGACCGTGGTCGGTATCGGCGGTGCGGCGGAGAGCACCGACATGGTGCTCAACATCGGTCCCCAGCATCCGTCGACCCACGGGGTGCTGCGGCTGCGGCTGGTCCTGGACGGTGAGGTGATCCGGCACGCCGAGCCGGTCGTCGGGTACATGCACCGGGGCGCGGAGAAACTCTTCGAGGCGCGTGACTACCGCCAGATCGTGATGCTGGCCAACCGCCACGACTGGCTGTCCGCTTTCTCCAACGAGCTGGGCGTCGTCATCGCGGTGGAGCGCATGCTCGGGATGGAGGTCCCCGAGCGCGCGGTGTGGACCCGTACGCTGCTCGCCGAGCTGAACCGGGTGCTGAACCATCTGATGTTCCTGGGTTCGTACCCGCTGGAGCTGGGCGGGATCACCCCGGTGTTCCACGCCTTCCGGGAGCGCGAGGAGCTCCAGACCGTCATGGAGGAGGTCTCCGGCGGCCGGATGCACTACATGTTCAACCGGGTCGGCGGCCTCAAGGAGGACGTGCCCGCCGGGTGGACGTCCCGCGCGCGGGAGGCCGTCGCGTCGGTGCGGTCCCGGATGGACGTGTACGACCGGCTGGTGCTCGGCAACGAGATCTTCCGGGGACGCACCCGGGGCGTCGGCGTCCTCACTCCGGAGGCGGTGCACGCGTACGGGGTGAGCGGCCCCATCGCGCGCGCGTCGGGCGTCGACTTCGACCTGCGCCGGGACGAGCCCTATCTGGCGTACGGGGAGCTGGGTGACGTCCTGCGGGTCGTCACGCGCGAGGAGGGCGACTGCCTGGCCCGCTTCGAGTGCCTGCTGGACCAGACCCACAACGCCCTCGACCTCGCCGACGCCTGTCTCGACCGGATCGTGGAGCTGCCGCCCGGCCCGGTCAACCAGCGGCTGCCCAAGGTGCTCAAGGCGCCCGAGGGGCACACGTACGCGTGGACCGAGAACCCGCTCGGTATCAACGGCTACTACCTGGTGTCGAAGGGGGAGAAGACCCCGTACCGGCTGAAGCTGCGCTCCGCGTCGTACAACAACATCCAGGCCCTGGCGGAACTGCTGCCGGGCACCCTGGTGGCGGACATGGTGGCCATCCTGGGGTCGCTGTTCTTCGTCGTCGGGGACATCGACAAGTAGCGGCCGACCGCGCTAGCGGGGGTCCTGGGCCGCCGGTTCGGGCCGCAGGAGTCCGGCGGGGACACCGACCGGCTGGAGCAGCCATCCGAAGTCCCCGAGCCCGCCCCGGGCCGTCAGTTCGGCGGCCTCACCCGCGCGCGCGAGGGCCCGTACGTACCGGGCCGGATCGGTGGCCGCCAGGGACGGCGACGGGCGGGCGCCCGCCACCCCGAGCGCGTGCAGGGCGGTGCGCTGCGTGGTCCGTTCGGCGCCCGGCAGCGCGCACGCGTCCAGCGCCACATGCGCGGTGATGTCGCAGGACCCGTCGGGCACCGGCGGCACCTCACGGCCCGCGCGGAAGCCCGTGAGCGTGCCGAAGGGCGGGCGGGCGGTCCGCTCGTGGGCGTAGTCGACGGCGACCGCGAGCCCGGCCGCCAGGGTGGCCACGGCGGCGGCCCAGGCGGTGTCCCTGGGGTGCCCGATCTCGACCCGCAGTCCGGGCTCCGGCCGCCCGTCGGGGTCGGCGGGCAGCGGCCACCAGCGGGTCGTCCAGTCGGCGTCGGCACCCGTCAGCGGCGCGCCCAGGTGCTCACCGCCGTCCGGGGCGACCAGCACCCGGCGCAGTGTCCCGTCGGTGTCGGTCTCGGCCACGTCCAGGGGGACGTTGTCCAGCCACTCGTTGGCGAACAGCAGTCCGCGGGTGCCGGACGGCGGCTCGGGCAGCCACTCGATCCGGCCGTCCAGGACGGCCGGGCGGTCCGCGTGCTCCACCGCGACCGCCCGTACCCGTGCGGCCACCTCGGCGGGCAGCGCAGCCAGCACACCCGTCACCAGTTCGCCCCGGCCCGCGGCCATGTCCACGAAGGTCAGCTCCGCAGGGTGCCCCAGGACGGTGTCGACACGGCACAGCAGACGGGCGACGGCCCCGGCGAACAGCGGGGAGGCGTGCACGGAGGTGCGGAAGTGCCCGGCGGGGCCCTCCGGCCGCCGGTAGAAGCCCGAAGGGCCGTAGAGCGCCCGCTCGGCCGCCTCCCGCCACCCGGGCGGCCCGGTGGCCCCGTCGGCCTCCCCGGGCCCGTCAGGGCCTTCCTGGCCCGCCGCTGTCTCTTCCCGCACCGTCCCAGCCTAGCGAGGCCCCGTTCCCGGAGGCGCTCGCCTGGCGAGGGCCCCAGGCCCCGGGACGTGGCGAGGCCCTGAGCGCGGACGCGGGGGTGCGCCGGACCGGGGCAGGCCGGCGAGGGGTGACCGGCGTCGGAAGGGCCCTCACCGACCGCCGCGGACGGTGCCGTATCCACCTAGGGGAGTACAAGCGGACGATTCGGATCGATCCTCCGGTTGACCCCCACGCCCCGCACGCGTACCTACCCTGGGTTACGTGCAGCGCGTCTATGACTTCCTCCGCAGACACCCGACCGGTGTCGACTCCTTCTGGGCCGTCGTCCTGCTGGGTCTGAACTGCGCTGCCCTGATCAGTGCGAGGAACAACCCCGAGGCGCTGGCGGAGGAGCCCCCCGGGGCCGTGCTGGGCGTCCCCTCCCTGCTCGTCACCGTGGCGCTGTCCCTGGTCGTCGCGCTGCGCCGCCGCTGGCCCGAGCGGATGCTGGTCCTCGCCACGCTGACCGGTCTCGCGCAGATCGCGATCGACGTGCCCACGATGCTGTCCGACTTCGCGCTGCTCGTGATCGTCTACACGGTGGCGGCGGACGGGGTGGCCTGGGCGTCCCGCTTCGCGCTGATCGCGGGGTTCGCCGCCGCGCCCCTGTCGATGCTCCGCTGGCCGGACCCCGCGACGGACATCGTCCGCTCGGTGTTCTTCACGATCTTCATGATGGTGCCGTTCGCGCTCGCCTGGGTCCTCGGTGACTCGATCCGCACCCGGCGCGCCTATCTGGCGCAGCTGGAGGAGCGCGCGGCCCGGCTGGAGCGGGAACGCGAGGCACAGTCCAAGGTCGCCGTGGCCGCCGAGCGCGCGCGTATCGCGCGCGAGCTGCACGATGTCGTCGCGCACAACGTGTCCGTGATGGTGGTCCAGGCCGATGGCGCCGCCTATGTCCTCGACGCCGCCCCCGACCAGGCCCGCAAGGCGCTGGAGACCATCTCCGGCACCGGCCGGCAGGCCCTCGCGGAGATGCGCCGGCTGCTCGGCGTGCTGCGCACCGGGGAACCCGAGGAGTCCGGCGAGTACGTCCCGCAGCCCGATGTCGAGCAGCTCGACGATCTGATCGAGCAGGTCCGCACCTCGGGGCTCCCCGTCGACTTCAAGGTCGAGGGCACCCCCCGCCCGCTGCCCAGCGGGGTCGAGCTGACCGCCTACCGCATCGTCCAGGAAGCCCTGACGAACACCCGTAAGCACGGCGGCCCCAACACCGGCGCGAGCGTGCGCCTGGTCTACTTCGACGACGGCCTCGGCCTGCTCGTCGAGGACGACGGCAAGGGGGCGCCCCACGAGCTGTACGAGGAGGGCGGCGCCGACGGCCAGGGCCACGGCCTCATCGGGATGCGCGAACGCGTCGGCATGGTCGGCGGAACCCTGGACGCGGGCCCCCGGCCGGGCGGAGGTTTCCGGATCAGTGTCCTGCTCCCCCTGAAACCCGCACACTGAGGGACGTCCGTCCCCCGCCGCACACACTTCTGCCCACACCGCGAGATCCCGGTGGCCCCGTGGCCGCCCGGAGATCGGCTCAGGTCCGCTCAGGTCCATACAGGTCTCCACGGACCTGTACAGGTCCGTACAGGAAGGGAATGCCCCATGTCCTCGATCCGGGTGATGCTCGTCGACGACCAGGTGCTTCTGCGCACCGGCTTCCGGATGGTGCTCGCCGCCCAGCCGGACATGGAGGTCGTCGCGGAAGCGGGCGACGGGGTCGAGGCCCTCCAGGTGCTGCGCGGCGCCGAGGTCGACGTCGTCCTCATGGATGTCCGCATGCCCAAGCTGGACGGTGTGGAGACCACCCGCCGGATCTGCGCGGACCAGGACCCCCCGAAGGTCCTCATCCTGACCACGTTCGACCTCGACGAGTACGCCTTCTCCGGGCTGAAGGCCGGGGCGTCCGGGTTCATGCTCAAGGACGTGCCCCCCGGTGAGCTGCTCGCCGCGATCAGGTCCGTGCACAGCGGTGACGCCGTGGTCGCCCCGTCGACCACCCGGCGGCTGCTGGACCGCTTCGCGCCGATGCTCCCGGCGACCGGCGTGCAGCCCCAGCACAAGCGGCTGGAGCGGCTCACCGAGCGGGAACGCGAGGTCATGATGCTGGTCGCCCAGGGGCTGTCCAACGGCGAGATCGCGGCCCGTCTGGTGCTGTCCGAGGCCACGGTGAAGACCCATGTGGGACGCATCCTCACCAAGCTCGGACTGCGTGACCGGGTACAGGTCGTCGTCCTCGCCTACGAGACGGGCTTGGTGCGCGCCGGAGGCGGCGCCCACTGAGGCACCCCGCGCGGGAGGGCCCCAGACCGGGGCGCCCCGCGGCTTCTCGGCGGCAAGGACGCGCCGCCGCGCACCTGGACGGGCGGTGCCGCACCTCCAGGTGCGAGCGACCCACCAGCCCGTCCCCTTCGCGACCCGTCCCGCTCCGGTCAGCGCAGGATGCCCTCCAGGAAGTCCGAACCGAGCCGCGCCACGACGGTCACGTCGAGCTGGTGCAGCACATAGCGTCCGCGCCGACGGGTGCTGATCAGTCCGGCCTTCTTCAGCACCGCGAGATGACGGGAGACCTCGGGCGCGCTGATACCGAGCGCGTAGGCCAGCTCGCCGGTCGTGTACGGGGAGCGGGCGATGTTGCGGCAGATGCGCAGCCTGATCGGGTGGGACAGGGCCTCCAGCCGCCGCTCCAGCAGCTCCACCGGCGGCGCGGGCAGCTCGCCCGCCGAGACCGGGTACTGGACGACCGGCCGCCAGCCGGGGGCGTGCAGCGCCAGCAGATGCGGCCAGCCGAAGTGCGAGGGGATGAAGACCAGCCCGGGACCCACGGCCGGGTCCACCGCGGTGGTGGTGCCGTGGGCGAGCTTGTCGACCGTGAGCCGTCTGCGGTCGTCGTCCACCGAGAGGGCCGGGGAGACCGCCGCGACCGCCTCCGGCAGGCCCTTGTGCCGCAGGAGCTCCGTCTTGTGGCGGGCGTCGGCCACGAGCTGGCCTTGCACCCGGCGCCAGGTGTCGGCGAAGAACGCCTCGTCGCAGTCCTCCAGCAGCCGGCGTACCCACGCGCGGACGTCCGCCGGGTCCGTCAGCAGCCGCCGCGCGAAGTCGACCTGCTGGGGGCCGCGGGTCGCCGCCAGCTCCATGACCTGCGCCCGCCGGTCCGGATCGATGAGCGGGGACGGCTTGCCCACGTCGTAGCTGTGGCTGCACGTGAACTCAAGGGCGGCGTCGACGAACCGTTCGTCGGGCACCCGGTCCAGGACGTCCAGCTCCTCCGCGAGCGTCGCCCCCGGTCGGCCCGAGCCGCCGGGCAGACCCGCGAACGCCATGAAGATGTCCGAGAACGTCGTACGCCACAGGAAGTCCGCCTCGCACAGCCGGTCCGCCAGATCGGGCTTGAGCGACGCGGCCGTGGCCGTCGCCCAGCCGTGCAGCCCCGGATGGTGGCCGGGCTCGGCGAGCGCGTGCAGGGCGAGCCCCAGCTCGGCGAGCGGGGACGCCTCGAAGACGATCCGCTCCTGGGGCAGCCCCGCGATGTCGATACGCACGCTCATGACCCCATGGTGCACCCGGCCACCGACAACGCCCCGCCGATTGACGGCCCGCGTCAATCGGCGTGACCGGACGCCGGTGGCGGCGCACTGTTGAACACGTCGGGACCGATCCGGCGAATCGGTGGATATCCGCCATTTCTGCATGCCGGTAGGACGCCATGGCCGGGCACGAGCGGCCCACGAACGAGGGGTACGTCATGAGCCTCACCCAGCAGTACGCACTGGACCTCTACCGGGCCCGTCAGCGGGGCGAACCGCCGCCTCCGGCCCCCGGCCGCCACGACTGGCGGACCGTCCGGGAACTGCGCGACCACGGCCGCTTCGACGCGGTCGTCCAGGGCCGCCCGGCCCGGCGCCGCTGGCGCCACGCCCTGGCCGCGCTGCTGCGGCCGTCCGCCCGCCGCGGTACGTCCGCCTGAGCGGCCTCCCGCCCGCGACCGGTCCCGGCTACCGAGGCCCCGACCCCGCTTCCCCGTCCGGCCCGGGTACGGGCACGGACGCCGGTACGGGCACCCGGGCGACGAACCCGGCCACCGCCCGGACCACGTCCGCCGGGGTCCATTCCGTCCCCGGCCCCGCGACCGTCACCTCGGTCACCGACAGGCCCGGCGCCGCCCCCGGGTGCCAGCCGCGGAACAGGGCGGTACCGGTCTCCTCCGCCTGGCGCACCGCGGCCCGGGTGAGCGTGTCCGCGTCGTACGGGAGCCACACCTGGAACTGATGGGTGTGCGGGACCTCCGGATGGACCCGGAACCACGGCACCCGCGCGCGGGTGAGGCCGGTGCGCAGCGCGTCGGCCACCGTGCGCGCGTGGGCCACGTACTCCGGCAGCCGGGGCAGTTCACGGTCCAGCCCGGCGAGCGCGGACAGGGCCGTCGGGAACTGCTGGAAGACCTGGCCGCCGTAACGGTGCCGCCACGCGCGTGCCTCGTCGACCAGCGACGCGGGACCGGCCAGCGCGGCGCCCCCGATGCCGTTCAGAGACTTGTAGAACGACACGTACACGCTGTCCGCGAGCGCGGCCACCTCCCGCAGGGACCGCCCGAAGTGCGGCGCGCACTCCCACAGCCGCGCCCCGTCGAGATGGACGACGGCGTCCCGCGCGCGGGCGGCGTCCACCAGGTCGTTCAGCTCGTCCCAGGTGGGCAGCAGGAAACCCGCTTCCCGCAGGGGCAGTTCCAGCATGAGCGTGCCGAACGGCTCGTCCAGGTCCCTGATCTCGTCGGCCGTGGGCTGGCGCCGCTCGGTGGTCGGATGGACGGTCCGCAGACCGCTCAGCACGCTCAGCGCGTCCCGTTCGTGCACCTCCGGATGGGCGAGCGGATGCAGCGCCACCACAGGGTTGCCCGTCCGGGCCGCCCAGCAGCGCAGCGCGACCTGCTGCGCCATCGTGCCGGTCGGGAAGAACGCCGCGGCCTCCGTGCCCAGCAGCTCGGCGACCCGGCCCTCCAGGGCGGCGACGACCCCGTCGCCGTACACGTCGACCCCGTCGGACAGATCGTGGCTGTCGCCCGCCGTCCCGGTGAGCTCCGCCAGCCGCTCGGCCAGGGTGGCGTCCGTGCCGGGGCGCCACAGGGTCCGCGCGGCACCGCGGAACGCGGCCCTCCGGCGGGCCTGGGACAGCTCCCCGGCTTCCTCCACGGCCCCGTCCGGGGGCTCGGTCGATGAGTCCATGGGGCCGATCATGGCGTACGGGTGTGCGGCTGCCCACAGCCTGTGGACAACGCGGGGCCGCCGGGGGCAATCGCGTTAGCATGACGAGAAATCGTCCGGTACCCCGAGCGGACTGGAACGGAAGGCCGTCGTCGCGTGAACACACCTCACCCCCCCGACCCCAGGGACCGCCCCGCGCGCCTGTCGGTGGGCGTCGTCGGAGCCGGCCGGGTGGGTCCCGTGCTGGCCGCCTCGCTCCAGCTCGCCGGACACCGCCCGGTTGCCGTCTCCGGGGTCTCCGAGTCCTCGGTGCGCCGCGCGGCCCAACTGCTGCCCGATGTGCCGCTGGTGTCGCCCGCGGAGGTCCTGGCGCGCGCGGACCTGGTCCTGCTGACCGTCCCGGACGACGCGCTGCCCGGACTCGTGGAAGGGCTCGCCGACACCGGCGCCGTCCGCCCCGGTCAGCTCATCGCGCACACCTCCGGACGGTACGGCGCCAAGGTGCTCGACCCGGCGCTGCGCGCGGGGGCGCTGCCGCTGGCCCTGCACCCCGCGATGACGTTCACCGGCACCGCCGTGGACGTGCAGCGCCTCGCCGGATGCTCCTTCGGGGTCACCGCGCCCGACGAGCTGCGGATGGCCGCCGAGGCCCTGGTCATCGAGATGGGCGGCGAGCCCGAGTGGATCGCCGAGGAGTCCCGGCCGCTGTACCACGCGGCCCTCGCGCTCGGCGCGAACCACCTGGTCACCCTGGTCGCGCAGGCCATGGAGCTGCTGCGCGAGGCGGGGGTCGCCGCCCCCGACCGGATGCTCGGCCCGCTGCTCGGCGCGGCCCTCGACAACGCCCTGCGCTCCGGGGACGCCGCCCTGACCGGCCCCGTCGCGCGCGGGGACGCCGGTACGGTCGCCGCGCATGTCACCGAACTGCGCGCGCACGCCCCCGGGATGGTCGCCGGATATCTGGCGATGGCCCGCGCCACCGCCGACCGGGCGCTCGCCCACGGCACCCTGAAGCCCGAACTCGCCGAGGACCTGCTCGGCGTCCTCGGCGGAGACCCGGAAGGGCCCGCGACATGAGCGTTCGCCTGCTGCGCACCGCGGAGCGGTTGCACACCCCGGCGACCGGTACCGGTGCCGGCGGGGGCGGCATTGACGCCCCCGCGCGCGGGCCCGCCGCTCCCCGCCGGGCGGTCGTGATGACGATGGGCGCCCTCCACGAGGGCCACGCGACCCTGATCCGCACCGCGCGGGAGCGGGTCGGCCCCGGCGGCGAGGTCGTGGTCACCGTCTTCGTCAACCCGCTCCAGTTCGGCGCGGGCGAGGACCTGGACCGCTATCCGCGCACCCTGGACGCCGATGTGGAGCTCGCCGGACGGGCGGGCGCGGACATCGTCCTCGCCCCGTCGGCGGACGAGGTCTACCCGGGCGGCGCACCCCAGGTCCGCGTGTCGGCGGGACCGATGGGGGAGCGGCTGGAGGGCGCGTCCCGGCCCGGCCACTTCGACGGGATGCTGACGGTCGTCGCGAAGCTGCTGCACCTCACCCGCCCCGATGTGGCGCTGTACGGGCAGAAGGACGCCCAGCAGCTCGCCCTCATCCGGCGTATGTCGCGGGACCTGAACTTCGGCGTGGAGATCGTCGGCGTGCCCACCGTCCGGGAGGCCGACGGCCTGGCGATGTCCAGCCGCAACCGCTACCTCTCCCCGGCCGAGCGCCGGACGGCCCTGTCGCTGTCGCAGGCCCTGTTCGCGGGCCGTGACCGGCACGCCGCGCAGGAGGCCCTGCGGGCCCGTGCCGAGCTCGCACCCGCCACGCACGCGCGTGCCGAGGCCCTCGGAGCGCTGGGGGAGTCCCGTGCCGCGGCCGACGCGCACGCCGTCGCCCAGGTCGCGCCGGGCGCCCCCGCGGCGGTGCGCGCGGCGGCCGGGATCGTCCTGGACGCCGCCACCCGCCTCCGGCCGCCCCTCACCCTCGACTACCTGGCGCTGGTGGACCCGTCCGACTTCACCGAGGTCCCCGACACGTACACCGGTGACGCCGTGCTCACGGTCGCCGCGCGGGTCGGCACCACCCGGCTCATCGACAACCTGCCCCTCACCTTCGGGACGCCCGCGTCCTTCGGCGGGCCCGACACCCAGGGAGCCGCCTCGTGACCCGCGCAGCCCACCGAGACACCGGCACCGGCCATGGCGCGCCCACCGGCACCGGCGGCCCGGCCACCGGTGTCGCCCTGCACGCCCCGGCGCCCGGCTGGTCCCTCGCCGCCGATGTCGTCGTGGTGGGCTCCGGAGTCGCCGGGCTCACCGCCGCGCTGCGCTGCGCCGCCGCCGGGCTGGAGACCGTCGTGGTCACCAAGGCCAGGCTGGACGCCGGTTCGACCCGCTGGGCGCAGGGCGGCATAGCGGCGGCCCTCGGCGACGGCGACACCCCGCAGCAGCACCTCGACGACACCCTGGTGGCGGGCGCGGGCCTGTGCGACGAGGACGCCGTACGACTGCTGGTCACCGAGGGTCCCGACGCGGTCCGCAGGCTCATCGACACCGGCGCGCACTTCGACGAGTCCGCCGACGGCGGACTGGCGCTGACCCGGGAGGGCGGCCACCACCGCCGCCGCATCGCCCACGCGGGCGGCGACGCGACCGGCGCGGAGATCTCCCGCGCCCTGGTGGACGCCGTCCGCGCGCGCGGGATACCGACCGTCGAGAACGCGCTCGTCCTCGATCTGCTCACCGACGCCGAGGGCCACGCGGCCGGTGTCACCCTGCATGTGATGGGCGAGGGCCAGCACGACGGCGTGGGCGCCGTCCACGCGCCGTCCGTGGTGCTCGCCACCGGCGGGATGGGCCAGGTCTACTCCGCGACCACCAACCCGGCCGTGTCCACCGGCGACGGGGTCGCCCTGGCCCTGCGCGCGGGCGCCGAGGTCAGCGATCTGGAGTTCGTGCAGTTCCACCCCACGGTGCTGTTCCTCGGCCCCGACGCGGAGGGCCAGCAGCCACTGGTCTCCGAGGCGGTACGCGGTGAGGGCGCCCATCTGGTCGACGCCGACGGGGTGCGCTTCATGGTGGGGCAGCACGAACTGGCCGAGCTGGCGCCCCGGGACATCGTCGCCAAGGGCATCATGCGGCGGATGCGCGAGCAGGGCACCGAGCACATGTACCTGGACGCCCGGCACTTCGGCGCGGACATGTGGGAGCGCCGTTTCCCGACGATCCTCGCCGCCTGCCGCGCCCACGGCATGGACCCGGTCACCGAGCCCGTCCCGGTCGCCCCGGCCGCCCACTACGCCTCCGGCGGCGTCCGTACCGACGCCGACGGCCGCACCACCGTGCCGGGCCTCTACGCGTGCGGTGAGGTCGCCTGCACGGGTGTGCACGGCGCCAACCGGCTGGCGTCCAACTCGCTGCTCGAAGGGCTGGTGTACGCCGAGCGGATCGCCGCCGACATCGTCCGCGCGGACGCCGCCGGACGCCCCGCGCGCGTACCCGTCGCCACGGCCCGCCCGGACGCGCCCACGGACGTACCCGCGCGGTCGGACGAACCCGCCGAGTCGGGCGTACGCACGCACACAGGCGGACCTACGCGGCCCGACGTACCCGCGCACACCGACGTACCCGCCGGGTCGGACATGCCCGCGTATCCGCTGCTCGGCGCCGACGCCCGGTTCCGTATCCAGCGGATCATGACCGACGGGGCCGGGGTGCTCCGCTCGGCGACGTCGCTCGCCCGTGCCGCCGCGCAGCTCCAGGAACTCCACGACGCCGCCCGCGGCGACCTCGTCGAGCACGGCAAGACCGCCGAGCCCGGGGTGGACACCTGGGAGACCACCAACCTGCTGTGCGTCGCCCGTGTCCTCGTCGCCGCGGCCCTGCGCCGTGAGGAGACCCGCGGCTGCCACTGGCGGGAGGACCACGCCGACGCCGTCGACGACTGGCGCCGGCACATCGTCGTCCGGCTCGCCGCCGACCGGGCCCTCACCCTCACCACCACGCGCGCGGAGAACTTCCCCCCGACCCTCGAACCCGCACCGGCGCCCGGACCCGCGTCCGCGCTCGCGCCCGTCCCCGACGGAACCCCGCCCCGCCCGGACGCGTACGCTGACGCCGCACCCGCCGGGACCCCGCGCGCGGGAACCGCCCCGGCCGGGCCCGCCGACGACGCGTCCGCGCGGCCGACGCCCGCCGGGAGCACCGGGAACACCCCGCCGGGGACCCCGCCGCACGCACCGGCGGACACCTCCCCAGGGGCGCCGCACGGCCCCAGCACCGCCGACCGCCCGACCGCCGCCCGTCCCCAGGAGCACTGAGCCGTGAGCGACACCGACCTTCCCCTCGTCCCGGACGGAGGCTGCGGCGACGGCTGCGGCTGCGGCGCGGGAGCCGCTCCCGGGAGCGCCGACCACGACCAGTACGACGACGAGTGCGGGCTCGACCCGGCGCTCGCCGAACTCATCGCCGCGGCCGGACTCGATCCCATCGAGGTCGAGGACATCGCGCACATGGCCGTCGAGGAGGACCTGGCGGGCGGGGTGGACGTCACCAGCGTCGCCACCATCCCCGAGGACGCCGTCGCGACCGGTGACTTCACCGCGCGGGAGGCGGGCACCGTCGCCGGGCTGCGGGTCGCCGAGGCGGTGCTGTCGCTCGTGTGCACCGACGAGTTCGAGGTCGAGCGGCATGTGGAGGACGGCGACCAGGTGGCCGCCGGACAGCCGCTGCTGAGCGTCACCACCCGCACCCGCGACCTGCTGACCGCCGAACGCAGCGCGCTGAACCTGCTGTGCCGTCTGTCGGGCATCGCGACGGCCACGCGCGCGTGGGCCGACCTCCTGGAAGGCACCGGGGCCAAGGTCCGCGACACCCGCAAGACCACCCCGGGGCTGCGGTCCCTGGAGAAGTTCGCGGTCCGCTGCGGCGGCGGCGTCAACCACCGGATGTCACTGTCCGACGCGGCCCTGGTCAAGGACAACCACGTGGTCGCCGCCGGGGGCGTCACCCAGGCGTTCAAGCTGGTGCGTGAGGCGTTCCCCGAGCTGCCGGTCGAGGTCGAGGTCGACACCCTGCACCAGTTGCGCGAGGTGGTCGACGCGGGCGCCGATCTGATCCTGCTGGACAACTTCACCCCCGGGGAGACCGAGGAGGCCGTCGCCCTGGTGAAGGGCCGCGCGCTCCTGGAGTCCTCGGGCCGTCTCACCCTCGGCAACGCCCGCGCCTACGCGGACACCGGTGTCGACTTCCTCGCGGTGGGCGCCCTCACCCACTCCGCGCCGATCCTGGACATCGGCCTGGACCTGCGGGCACCCGACGAGCGCGACGCCCCGGACCAGGCACCGGGCACGGCAGGCGCGTCCACGCGCGGGACACACGACAGCGGAGCGGAGTAGACGCCATGCTGCTGACGATCGACGTGGGCAACACCCACACCGTGCTGGGCCTCTTCGACGGTGACGAGATCGTCGAGCACTGGCGCATCTCCACGGACGCCCGCCGCACCGCCGACGAGCTGGCCGTCCTCCTCCAGGGCCTGATGGGCATGCACCCGCTGCTCGGTGAGGAACTGGGCGACGGCATCGACGGCATCGCCATCTGTTCCACCGTCCCGTCCGTGCTGCACGAGCTGCGCGAGGTCACCCGGCGCTACTACGGCGATGTGCCGGCCGTCCTGGTGGAGCCCGGCATCAAGACCGGGGTGCCGATCCTCATGGACAACCCCAAGGAGGTCGGCGCGGACCGCATCATCAACGCGGTGGCCGCGGTGGAGCTCTACGGCGGTCCCGCGATCGTCGTCGACTTCGGTACGGCGACCACCTTCGACGCGGTCTCCGCGCGCGGGGAGTACACCGGCGGGGTCATCGCCCCCGGCATCGAGATCTCCGTCGAGGCGCTGGGGGTCCGCGGGGCGCAGCTGCGCAAGATCGAGCTGGCGCGGCCCCGCAGTGTGATCGGCAAGAACACCGTGGAGGCCATGCAGTCGGGCATCCTCTACGGGTTCGCGGGCCAGGTCGACGGGGTCGTCACCCGGATGTCCCGTGAGCTGGCCACCGACCCGTCCGAGGTCACCGTCATCGCCACCGGAGGGCTCGCCCCGATGGTTCTCGGTGAGGCGTCCGTGATCGACGAGCACGAGCCGTGGCTGACGCTGATCGGCCTGCGGCTGGTCTACGAACGCAACATCGCCCGGATGTAGCGGGACGTGCGGCCCGGGTGCGACGGGAACACCCCGGTGCGCCCCGCGCCGCCGCGCCCCCGGCCCGTACCTGTTCCGGCGCGGGGCGCACCGGGACCCGCACCGGGACCCGCACCGGGACCCGCACCGGGACCCGCACCGGGACCCGCACCGGGACCCGCACCGGGACCCGCACCGGGACGACCCTCGCGCCACCGGACCACTCCCGGACCCTCCCCGACCCGGCCGCCCCACCCGGGCGCGCGGGGCCACGCCACATCCCCGCAGTCAGCGAATTTTGTCTGATTAGCGCGTATCGTCACCCCATGCCCACGCCATACGGATCTCGCGGCGGCATGGCGTTCGGCGCGGAGGAGCTCCATGTGCTCCGCCGTGCCCTCGCTCTCGCCCTCCACCCCGGCCCCGTATCCGCCGAGGACGTCCACGACTGTCTCCGGCTCGCCGACTCCGTCGACGAGGCGGTGCGCGAGGGTGCCCGGCTGCGCGCCTTCCTGGTCGACGACCTGGACCGCTACCGGGCCGCCCTGCCCGGTACGGTCGGCGGCTATCTGTCCCTCCTGGAGGACGTGCTCGCCGCCGGGTACCAGCCCGTCCCCGACGATCTCGCCGCGCTGCGGGCGCTGCGCGGCAATCCGGTCGCCGCGGCCCTCCTCGAACGCTGCCGCACCCTGGCCGAACGCGCGGTGCGGGCCCGGCTCGCCGGACGGGCCGTCCCGTCCGCGCTGTCTGCCCCGGCGGCGAGCGTCCCCGCCGGGCGCAGGGCGTCCGTCCCGGGTTCCCGTGCCCGCCTGACGGCCCTGCCGGGCGGTCTCGCCCGGATCGGCGCCCCGGCGCGCCCGCAGGCCGCGGACAAGCCCGCCGAGCGCCCCGGGACCGACCCGAAGCGCAAGCCGGGCGAACCGGCGCCGCAGCGGCCCGTGCCGACGCCCGCGGAGGTCTTCCCGCCGCGCCGCCGCCCGGCCGGACCCGGTGGACCGGCCGCGCCGGACGGCACCCCGGGGCCCGCCTCCGAACCGCCGGCGGACCATCCCCAGCAGTGGGCCGCCGGATAGCGCTCGCTACCCTGGGCCCATGGACTACGTCTCCGCGCTCGTGCCCCCCGTCGTGATGGCAGTGTTCTTCACCGCGCTCATCGTGACGATCGTGAAGACCCAGGGTGGCGACAAGAAGGCCAAGGAGGACGCGGCGGTCGACCACGCGTTGCAGCAGCAGGCCGAGCAGGCCCGTCGCGCCGCGACGCCCGACAGCGCCGCCTGACCCGCTCGGGCGCCTGACGTACCGAGGCATCTGACGTACCGCCGTACCGGATCGTCGCGGTAAGGGCGTACGACTCGAAAGAATCGAGTCGTACGCCCTTTTTGTCATTTAAAGGCCATGTTCATTGCGCTATGCGCAACTTATACGGATATGGTGCGGACTGTGCCTCGCCCCTTGGGAGAACTCGAAGACGCGGTCATGACGCGGGTCTGGCAGTGGAACCGGCCGGTGACCGTTCGGGAAGTCCTGGAAGACATCCAGCGGGATCGCTCGATCGCCTACACCACGGTGATGACCGTCCTGGACAATCTCCATCAGAAGGGCTGGGTACGCCGTGAGGCGGAAGGCCGCGCCTATCGATATGAGGCGGTCTCCACGCGCGCGGCGTACGCGGCCGCACTGATGAACGACTCCTGGTCGCAGAGCGACAACCCGGCGGCCGCCCTGGTCGCCTTCTTCGGCATGATGTCGCCGGAGCAGCGGGAAGCCCTCACCGACGCCGTACGTATGGTCCAGGGTCCCGAGAACCCGCCGTCCGCCCCACCGCCGGAGAACCCCGCGAACCCCCCGGAGTCCGCGGAGCCAGAGGACACCGAGGAGCCGGCCGACGCCCGGAACGCCGGGAATCCGGAGATCCCGGGCACCGAGAACCTGGGCACCGAGAACCAGGGGAAGCCCGCGAACCGGCCCCCCGCGCAGAACACGGAGGGCGGGCGATAGCGTCCGCTCATGCCTCCAGAGCAACCCGAAGTCGCCGGGAAACCCGGGAAAGCGGTCACCGTACGCCGGGCCCGGACCAGTGATGTCCCCGAGGTGCGCGGACTCCTCGACTCGTACGTCCGCAAGGGCATCCTGCTCGACAAAGCCACGGTCACGCTTTACGAGGACATCCAGGAGTTCTGGGTCGCGGAACGCGACGACAACGCGCAGCTCGTAGCCTGCGGGGCGCTGCATGTGATGTGGGAAGACCTCGCGGAAGTCCGCACCCTGGCCGTGAACCCCGAGCTGAAGGGCGCCGGTGTCGGGCATCAACTCCTGGAGAAGTTGCTCCAGACCGCCCGCTGGCTCGGTGTTCGGCGCGTATTCTGCCTCACCTTCGAAGTCGACTTCTTCGCGAAGCACGGCTTCGTCGAGATCGGTGAGACCCCCGTCGACTCCGATGTGTACGGCGAGCTCCTTCGTTCCTATGACGAGGGTGTCGCGGAGTTCCTCGGACTCGAACGGGTGAAACCGAACACCTTGGGCAACAGCCGGATGCTTCTGCATCTGTGATCGACGGGACACAGTATTCCGCTGTGTCCCTGCCCTCGCGCCCTATGTCCGAAACGCGCACGTTTCCGGGCTTCTCGGGAGGGCCGGTCCTGTCCAGGGGTTTGTGTTTTTCCCGCAAAGGCGGTTTGCTTTCCGACGTACTGCTGTACTGCATATAACAAGGGGCGGCGAATCAGCGGCCAGTTGCCGCGGAGACCGGCCCGCACGTTATCGATGAAAGGAAAATCCGGTGGCACAGAAGGTTCAGGTCCTTCTTGTCGACGACCTCGACGGTGGCGAGGCGGACGAGACGGTGACGTTCGCGCTGGACGGCAAGACTTACGAGATCGACCTCACCACGGCGAACGCGGACAAGCTCCGCGGGCTGCTGGAGGCATATGTGAAGGGCGGGCGCCGCACCGGCGGCCGTTCCGCGGGCGGGCGGGGCAAGTCCCGTGCGGCCGTCGGCGGCAGCGGCCAGGAGACGGCGCAGATCCGTGCCTGGGCGAAGGAGAACGGTTACGAGGTCAACGACCGGGGCCGGGTCCCCGCGAACATCCGTCAGGCGTACGACGACGCCCACCGCTGATCGCCCGCCCGGCCCAACCGGACCCGCAGGCACTCCGTGGCCGCCGAGTCCACGAGCCGTACGAGGTCGGGGGCGCCCCCACCGCCCCCGGGTGCGCCCTCCCGCGCACCCGGTGACGGCAGCAGCCAAGGCGCCGGAAGCGTCGGCTCCACCGCATGCCCCGGCTCAGGGGGCCGCATCCAGGTCGCGGCCCCTTGTGAGTCACCCTCCCGTCCGGCGGCTCCCCCTCGGGGCGCATCCCCGTGGGGCGGCCACCCAGGCGGCCGGGGCGCCTCGATCCGGCCGCCCGCGCCGATCGCCACCAGGCCCAGCCCTTCCGGCAGCGCCCCCCACCCCAGCCACTCCAGCAGCCCCGGCAGTTCCTCGGCGCCCCCCGCGGCCATCAGGAACCAGGTCCGCCCGCCGGACCGCGCCACCGGAGCCGACGGGACACCGGGAGGCGCCCCGTCCGCGAACCGCCGCAGCACCCCGTCGGCGGCCCGGGACGGCATCTCCAGCACATCGAACCGCACTCCGCACACCAGCAGCGCCGGGCCCGCCCCGCCGGCGCCCGCACCGGGCGGACCGGGAACCGTGGGCCAGCCCAGCACGTTCTCGTACCACCGGCCCACGGGACCGCTCGCGGGGAGCGGCCGACGGGGGCGCGGGACGGTGGGATCCATGCCGGAGGAACAGCCGAAGCACCACCTCGGTTACGCACCGTGCGCGGATCTCCGCCCACGGTGGCCGGATCGAGGGGGTACGAGGCTTGGTGGCGGCGCGCGCTTGTTCGCCCGTAGCGGAGGGAACCGGTACACCCCGCATGGACTGTCAGTACGTGCGGGTAAGACATCCCTAGTGGGGAGGGGCGACACGCACGGCCCGGCGGTCTCACGTTCGCCATCGGCGTACTGATGGCGGGGGTATCTGCCTGGCCTGCGGGAACATCGTCTCGCACCATCGGGTTGGAGCACATGTCGGCGTTCGCGGTCAGGAGGCCACGCACGGGTGTCGGCAGTTGGAATGAGCGGTCCCCGCTTGCGGGACTAAGCTGCGGAAGGACAGGGAGGGGACCGACCCCTTTCACTGCCTGACCGCTCTGAGGAGCGATTAACGATGTTCGAGAGGTTCACCGACCGCGCGCGGCGGGTTGTCGTCCTGGCTCAGGAAGAGGCCCGGATGCTCAACCACAACTACATCGGCACTGAGCACATCCTCCTGGGCCTGATCCATGAGGGTGAGGGTGTCGCCGCTAAGGCCCTGGAGAGCCTCGGGATTTCTCTTGAGGCGGTCCGTCAGCAGGTGGAGGAGATCATCGGTCAGGGCCAGCAGGCCCCGTCCGGTCACATCCCCTTCACCCCCCGTGCCAAGAAGGTCCTGGAGCTTTCGCTCCGCGAGGCCCTTCAGCTGGGCCACAACTACATCGGCACGGAGCACATCCTGCTCGGCCTGATCCGTGAGGGCGAGGGCGTCGCCGCCCAGGTCCTGGTCAAGCTGGGGGCAGACCTCAACCGGGTCCGCCAGCAGGTCATCCAGTTGCTGTCCGGCTACCAGAACAAGGAGACCGCCACAGCCGGCGGTCCCGCCGAGGGCACGCCCTCGACCTCCCTTGTGCTGGACCAGTTCGGCCGCAACCTCACGCAGGCCGCCCGTGAATCCAAGCTCGACCCGGTCATCGGGCGCGAGAAGGAGATCGAGCGGGTCATGCAGGTGCTGTCCCGCCGTACCAAGAACAACCCGGTCCTCATCGGCGAGCCCGGCGTCGGCAAGACCGCCGTCGTCGAGGGCCTCGCGCAGGCCATCGTCAAGGGCGAGGTGCCCGAGACCCTGAAGGACAAGCACCTCTACACCCTCGACCTCGGCGCGCTGGTCGCCGGTTCCCGCTACCGCGGTGACTTCGAGGAGCGCCTGAAGAAGGTCCTCAAGGAGATCCGCACCCGCGGCGACATCATCCTGTTCATCGACGAGCTGCACACGCTCGTCGGCGCGGGTGCCGCCGAAGGCGCGATCGACGCCGCGAGCATCCTCAAGCCGATGCTCGCGCGTGGTGAGCTCCAGACCATCGGTGCCACCACCCTCGACGAGTACCGCAAGCACCTGGAGAAGGACGCGGCCCTTGAGCGCCGCTTCCAGCCCATCCAGGTCGCCGAACCGTCGCTGCCGCACACCATCGAGATCCTCAAGGGTCTGCGCGACCGCTACGAGGCCCACCACCGCGTCTCCATCACCGATGAGGCCCTCGTCCAGGCCGCCACGCTGGCCGACCGCTACATCTCGGACCGCTTCCTGCCGGACAAGGCGATCGACCTGATCGACGAGGCCGGTTCCCGGATGCGCATCCGCCGGATGACCGCGCCGCCGGACCTCCGCGAGTTCGACGAGAAGATCGCCGGTGTCCGCCGGGACAAGGAGTCCGCGATCGACTCGCAGGACTTCGAGAAGGCCGCCTCCCTGCGCGACAAGGAGAAGCAGCTCCTCGCCGGGAAGGCCAAGCGGGAGAAGGAGTGGAAGGCCGGCGACATGGACGTCGTCGCCGAGGTCGACGGCGAGCTGATCGCCGAGGTCCTCGCGACCGCCACCGGCATCCCGGTCTTCAAGCTGACCGAGGAGGAGTCGAGCCGTCTGCTGCGCATGGAGGACGAGCTCCACAAGCGGGTCATCGGCCAGAAGGACGCCATCAAGGCGCTCTCGCAGGCGATCCGGCGTACGCGCGCGGGTCTGAAGGACCCCAAGCGTCCCGGTGGATCGTTCATCTTCGCGGGACCGTCCGGCGTCGGCAAGACCGAGCTGTCGAAGACCCTCGCCGAGTTCCTCTTCGGTGACGAGGACGCGCTGATCTCCCTCGACATGTCGGAGTTCAGCGAGAAGCACACGGTCTCGCGGCTCTTCGGCTCGCCCCCCGGTTACGTCGGCTACGAAGAGGGCGGCCAGCTCACCGAGAAGGTGCGCCGCAAGCCGTTCTCCGTCGTCCTGTTCGACGAGGTCGAGAAGGCCCACCCCGACATCTTCAACTCCCTGCTCCAGATCCTGGAGGACGGTCGGCTGACCGACTCCCAGGGCCGGGTCGTGGACTTCAAGAACACGGTCATCATCATGACGACCAACCTCGGGACCCGGGACATCTCCAAGGGCTTCAACCTGGGCTTCGCCGCCCAGGGTGACGTCAAGACCAACTACGACCGGATGAAGGCCAAGGTCAACGACGAGCTGAAGCAGCACTTCCGCCCGGAGTTCCTGAACCGTGTCGACGACACGGTGGTCTTCCACCAGCTCACCGAGGAAGACATCATCCAGATCGTCGACCTCATGATCGACAAGGTGGACGAGCGGCTGAAGGACCGGGACATGGGCCTGGAGCTCAGCCCGAACGCCAAGTCGCTGCTGGCCAAGCGCGGCTACGACCCCGTCCTGGGTGCCCGGCCGCTGCGCCGGACCATCCAGCGGGAGATCGAGGACATCCTCTCCGAGAAGATCCTCTTCGGTGAGCTGCGCCCCGGTCACATCGTGGTCGTCGACACGGAGGGCGAGGGCGAGAGCAAGGCCTTCACCTTCCGCGGCGAGGAGAAGGCCGCGCTGCCGGACGCCCCGCCGATCGAGCAGGCGACAGGCGGGGGCGCGGGCCCCAACCTGAGCAAGGAAGCGTGACGCCCACGCGCTGAGCGCATGTGGCGAAAGGGGCTGTCCCCGGACCTTCAGGGTCCGGGGACAGCCCCTTTTCCGGTGTTCGGGTGGGTGTCAGGACCTGGATTCCTGGATCACTTCAAGGGATTCAGGGAGCCTGTCGAGTCCGAGCAGCGGCACATCGGCAGGCCCCATCGGATGAATGGTCAACAGGCTGAGACGCGGGAATCGGTCGGGGAACGCCGAAACGTCGATGGGCCCCGTCGGCCCTGCCACGAGCAGTACCAGGTCGGTGAGTTCGGGCAGGGTGAGCGTTTCCGCCATGGTGGGGAGTTGCCTCGCGTCCACACCGAGTTCAGTGAGGCACGGGATCTTCTCCAATTCCCGCCAGTCGTCCGAGGACACGGTGGAGTTGAGGTGCCAAAGACTCAGCCTCTCCAGTTCGTCCAACGACTGGAGCAACTTCCAGGGGGGCCGCGTGCGCGCCGGTGTGTCGAAGGTCAGTTCCTTCGGCCGATAACGGGATACGTACTCCGCGATCACGCTCGGTTCGATGGCGCCCCACAGTTGCACCAGCGGGCGTCCGCCGAGTTCTCCCAGGGCGCGTAGTTCCGCCTCGTTGCTCACCGAGATGAAGAGTCCCTCAGGGTCGAGCTCCGCGATGACCTCTTCGGCGTATCGGGCCGTGTCGAAGCGGAACCAGGACCAGGCGAGTTGGGAGCGCACGGAAAGGTACGGGGTGTCGGCGTAGCGGGCGAGGAAGGGAATCGCTGCGTCGGACTGCACTCGGGTGGCGGTGATGACCGCCATGCGGGATTCGTGCTCGCCGTATTCGCCGGGACCGGGCAGCAGATCGAGGACGAGCGGGCCCACGGTGGCTAGTTCCCGGGCGGCTCCCGGATTCGGTGGCGGAATCAGCGCGTTCACCCGTTCCGCGACCCGTGCGCGGACCGCCGGGTCGAGTTCCGTCGCGTGTTCCAGACAGGCGCCGGACATCAGATGGACCCGGTTGCGTTCCCGGCCCTCGGGCAGCGCGTCACCCGCGCTCAGCATTCCGTCCAGGAGTTCCGCGCGTTCCCTCGGGCGGGCGTGGGCGATCGCCATCCGGATGACGTCCTCCCACTGGTCGTCGGCGGCATGGCCGGTCAGCAGTCCGATGTCCCACGCCTCCACGGCCGCCCGCGCGCCCAGATAGTCCTGGAAGGTGCGGTGCACGAAGGTCACCGCGCCGGGGGAGGGCTCCAGCAGCAGACCGCTGCGCAGCAGCAGATGGGCGAAGACGGTCCGGGCGTCCCCGATCGCCGCCGCCTCGGGCATCGCGGGCAGCGCCTCACCGATGACGGCCTCGGCGCGGTCGCGGTCCATCTCGGTGCGGCCGTTGCGGATCAGCCAGTACGCGAGCCGCTGGAGCAGCTGTGTCTGCGGTTCCTGCCGCAGCTCGGCACCGGTGCCGCCGGGGATGTCCCGCTCCCGGTCCCGCCGGGACAGCAGCATCGCCAGGGCCGCCTCGTACAACTCCCGGCGGCCGTGCGGGAGATAGCCGTGCCGGTCACGGTGGAGGGCGCAGATCAGGCCGCACATCAGCGGGTTGGTGGCGAGCCGGCCGAGGTCGGGTTTGGTGCGCACGGCGGTGAGCAGCTGCCGCTCGTACCCGTCCAGGAGCGCGAGATGAGGTTCGGCGGCGCCGGAGCGGGCCGCCGAGTGCCAGCGGTGGATGAACGAGGCCACATCGGCCGCGTTCATGGGGGAGAGCGTGAGTTCCGCGAAGCCGTCGTCCGCGAGCCAGCGTTCCCGGACGGCGGACGGGCGTGAGGTGACCAGCCAGCGGTTGCCGGGGTACGCGGCGATCAGATCGGCGAGCCAGGTGCGGGCACGGTCGCGTTCGGGGGCGGGGACCTCGTCGATGCCGTCGACCAGGACCAGCCCGCGTCCGGCGGTCAGCACATGGTCGGCCCAGCCGTCGGGCTGCGCCCCGGCCAGCGGGGAACCGGCGGCTTCCAGGAAGCGCTCGGGGCCGGGCAGACGTTCGCCGTGCCGGGTCAGGGTCCGCAGCGGCAGGACGAACGGGATCAGGCCGTGCAGATGGCCGAGGGGCCCGTCGGGAGCCGCGCGGGTCGCGGAGACGGCGAGCCACTGGACGAGCGTCGTCTTGCCGGAGCCCGCGACGCCCCGCAGCAGGACCCGGGGGTGGAGGGCGAGAACCTGGTCGGCGAGGTGGGTGGTGGTGTGCGCCGGGACGAACCGGCCGGGGGACTCCTCCGTACCCGGCCCGCCGGTCCCGGGCCGTGTACCGCGCGTCGGGTGCTCGTCCGCCTCCTCGGTGTACATGAGGCTCAGATACGCCACGTCCAGCGGCCAGACGCCCGGGGTGGACGTCAGATCGATGCCGTAGATGGTGAGCTTGCCGTGCTTGGCGGCGAGCTGGGCGCGGTAGCGGCGTTCGAAGGAGGCGCGCCGGGCGTCGGGGCGGGGCGCGCGGGTGATCAGCTCGTCCAGCTTGGCGATCATCTCGCTCTGGGCGCGGCTCTGGTCGACCAGGGTGCGGGCCACGAACGTGGAGCGCTGGGTGAAGAACTGGAGGATGTGCAGGGACGCCCATTCCACGGCCGAGGTGAGGAACACCGAGGCGTCGGCGGAGAGTTCATGGTCCGGGGCGGGCCCGTCGGCGGCGGCGCGCGCGTAGAGGGTGCGGGCCAGTTCGCGGTGTCCGAGGCGTACGGCCTGGACGTCGTCCATGTCGAGGTCGCCGAGGGCGCACAGGGTCCGGGTGAGGGCGTCCACGACGGCGTTCTCCTCGTCGGCGGGGAACGGCCGCTCGCCCGGCGAGGCGACCGCGCCCCGGACCAGCCGCAGGGCGAGGCCCCGCACCTGGGTGGGGGTGAGGGTGCGCCGCTCGCCCCGGAGGGAGAAGTACGAGGAGAGCCGGACCGGGCGGTCGACCAGTCCCGCGCCGGGACCCTCCCGGACGAAGAGCTGCCTGATCAGAGGCGCGATCGCGCTGGACGCGAGGCGCACCCCCAGTACCGATGGATCCATCCGGTCTCCCCCCGAAGTCCGTGCCGTGCGATGCCGTGCCGTGCCGTGTCATGCCCTGCGCTGCGCTGCGCTGCCCTGGGACGCCGTGCCGTGCGCCGCCGTGCGGTCATCCCGCTGTCGCCGTGACGGAGAGGAGCGGTCCCGTGCGACACGGGTGGCGGGTGGGGCGGGGAGCTGTGCCCTGGGTCACCCCTGAACCCCTGAACCGCCCCTTCCCGAGCCGGAAATGAGTCGCACGGTGCCCCTCGGAACGGCTCTCCGAGGGTAGCCCGGGTCACATTCACAGGGTGCTGGATCTTGCTGCCCGGTGACATGGGGCACAGGCGTTTTGTCCGGTACTAGATGGAATAGTGGATTGCTGTCCCGGGGGCCGGGGACGGGTCACCCGCAGGGCGCCGGGCGGTCACGGGGCGTCGGAGGGCGCCCGCCCCCAGGGGCCTCGGAGGCCCGTCGAATCGGTGACCTCCCGCCTCAAACCCAGGTTTTCGCGCCATTTTGCCCCGATATGAAACCCAGGGTGAACGCTGTCAAGACCCTCGCGATGTGACGTTTATGTACGACTTCGCCTAGTAGTGGGGGGGTTTGAACCCGGGCCCCGTGGCGGGTTACCAAGGTATGGCCAGCCCGGCAGGTATGCGGGTCGGCCAGCCCGGCAGATACGCCGACGTACTCCGGGTCTCTCGTGCCCCATCCGGAGCCAGCGCGCCCCACGGCCCGTGCCACTCGCCCAGTCGAGCGTCACAGCGGTCAAGCGCGGCTCACAGCCGGACGGGCACTTCCCCCCAAGCCCGGAGGTTTGCATGTCCAAGTTCGCCACGTCCCTCATGTCCGGTTCGTCCCTGCTTCGCACCCGGACGATCGCTGTCGCCGCGGGCGTCGGAGTCTCGGCCGCGCTGGGTGCCGGGGTCGCGGCGGCTGCGACCCCCGGTCAGTCGGTGACCGCGATGCCGTCCACCGTCGCCGAGTCCGTCAAGGGCCAGGCCGCCGCCCAGGCGAAGGCCGCGAAGGCCACCGCCGCCAAGGCCACGGCCGCCGCGGAGAAGAAGAAGGCCGTCTCGGTCAAGCCCGTCGCCGCGAAGAAGAGCACCGGCTGGGTCAAGCCCGTCAGCTCCTACGCGCTGTCCGCGGGCTACGCCCAGGCCGGCGGTATGTGGGCCAGCAAGCACTCCGGCCAGGACTTCGCCATCCCGACCGGCACCCCCGTGATGTCCGTCAGCGGCGGCACCGTCGTCAAGGCGGGCCCCAACGGTGGCGGTGACGGTCCCGCGTACGGCAACGCGGTCGTCGTGAAGCACACCAACGGCAAGTACTCGCAGTACGCGCACCTGTCGAAGGTCAACGTCTCGGTCGGCCAGAAGGTCAACGCGGGTACGGTCATCGCCCTGTCCGGCAACACCGGAAACTCCAGCGGCCCGCACCTGCACTTCGAGATCCGCACCACCCCGAACTACGGCTCGTCCGTGAACCCGGCCGCCTACCTCAGCAGCATGGGCGTCAAGTTCTGATCGGCTGACGCCGACATCCGACACGGATGTGTTCACCCCCGGTCATCGCGTTCCGCGCGATGACCGGGGGTCCGTGCGTTCCGGGGCGGTACACCTACGGTCACCCTCCGGCGCGGGTCGCTCCCCGGGCCCGGGCCACCCTCGGGCACGGGTCACTCCCCGGACACAGGCCGTACCGGCCGTACAGGCCGTACCGGCCGTACAGGTCGTACAGGTCGTACGGGTCACCCTCCGAGCACAGGCCGTACCGGCCGTACAGGTCATTTCTTCGGGAAGGGGAGGACCGGGAAGCTGCCCGTGCTGGTCGGGGCGTGTTCCGGGAGCCACAGCACCGCCACCGCGCCCTCCGCGGGCACCTCGGGGGACGAGCCCGGTGGCCGGACGTTGCGGAAGGTGAGCCGTGCCCCGAGCACCCGGGCCTGACCCGCGGCGATGGTCAGCCCCAGACCGTGGCCATGACCGGCGCGGTCGCTGCTGCCGGTGCGGAACCGGCTGGGGCCCTCGTCCAGCAGCTCCTCGGGGAACCCGGGGCCGTGGTCACGGACCCGCAGCACCCGGCCCTCCACGGTGACCTCGACCGGGGTCCTGCCGTGTTTGGCGGCGTTCGCGAGGAGGTTGCCGAGTATGCGTTCCAGTCGGCGCGGATCGGTGGTGACCTCCGACTCATGGACGACGTCCACCCGTATGCCGCTGTCCCGGACGGCGACACGGCGGCTCACGAACTCACCGAGCAGGATGTCGTGCAGCTCGGCCCGCTCGGTGGCGCTGTCCAGCCGCGCGACCTCCAGGACGTCCTCCACGAGGGTGCGCATCGCCTGGGCGCGGTCCTTCACCAGTTCGCTGGGGCGGCCCGGGGGCAGCAGCTCGGCCGCCGTGAGCAGTCCGGTGACGGGGGTGCGCAGCTCGTGCGCGATATCGGCGGTGACCCGGCGTTCGGCCTCCAGCCGCTGGCGCAGCGCGTCCGCCATCGCGTCCACGGACCGCGCGAGGTCGTCGGTCTCGTCGCGGACGACGCCGCCGATGGCCTCGCCCACCCGTACGCCGGTGTGCCCCTGGGCGACCTGTCCGGCCGCCGCGGCGGCCTTGCGCAGCCGGCGGGACAGCTGTCCCCCTATGAGCACGCCCAGGGCGCAGCCGCCGAACACCACCGCGATCGATCCGATGATCAGCGCCTGGTCGAGATCCTTCATGATGGTCGCGCTGCGGTCGCGGAACGGGCTGTGCAGCGACAGCACCCGGCCGTCCTTCAGCGGCACGGCCGCCCAGATGTCGGGGGTGCTGGCCTCGTCGTCCTCGGCGACATAGGTCGCCCGGCGTCCCTCGGCGGTCTTCTCCCGGAGCTCGCCGGGGATGTTCGGGTCGTCGACCTTGGCGCCGAACTGGAGCCGCCCGGTGCCCTCGTAGATCCGCTGGGCGAACTGGGCGCGTTCGTCCTGGAGGTCACGGGCGTTGTCCAGCATCGACACCCGGGCGGCGTTGTGCACGACCAGGCTCAGGGCGAGAGCCACGAGCGCGCCCACCAGCGCGATGGCGGCGCTGAGCTTCCACCGCAGGCCGGTCCGCAGGCTGAGCCCGCGCAGCTTCCCCCACATCGTCCGGCTCATGCCCTCAGTTTGTAGCCGAAGCCGCGGACCGTCTCGATACGGTCCTGGCCGATCTTCGCGCGCAGCCGCTGCACATGGACGTCGACCACCCGGGTGTCACCGCCCCAGCCGTAGTCCCAGACCCGCTCCAGCAGTTTGTCGCGGGACAGCACGGTGCCGGGCGCGGCGGAGAACTCCAGCAGCAGCCGCATCTCGGTCGGGGTGAGTCCGACCGGCTTTCCCCCGCGGCGGACCTCCATCCCGATGGTGTCGATCTCCAGATCGCCGAAGCTCAGCACCCCGTCACCGGCGGGTTCCGCGGAGCCGGTGGGGGCCGGGGCGCCCGGCCCGGTGCCGCTGGCGTGGCCGAAGCGGCGCAGCACCGCGCGGATACGGGCGACCAGCACCGCCCCGTCGAACGGCTTGGTGACGTAGTCGTCGGCGCCCGCCTCCAGCCCGAGGACGACATCGATGGAGTCGGCACGGGCGGACAGCATGATCACGGGGACGGTCGACTCGTCACGGATACGGCGGCACAGGCTCACCCCGTCCAGGCCGGGCACCATCACGTCGAGCAGCGCGATGTCGGGCCGTCTCGCGCGGAACGCGTCGAGGCCCGACAGCCCGTCGGGCATCGCGGTGACCACGAAGCCGTCACGTTCCAGCGCGAGCTGGGTGGCCTCGCGGATGACGTCGTCGTCCTCCACGAAGAGGACGTGGGTCTGCTCTGCCATCCGAATCCGTATCCGTCGCTCTCAGTTGTCCGGCGGAGCGGCGGTGGTACCGGCCGCCGCGTTGCCGTAGTCGTTGTGGGTGCGGGCCCGTTCCGTGAAGGCGTCGGCGGCGGTGGCCCACCGGTATGTGACGACGTCCTCGCCGGAGGGGAAGGCGACCGGGTCCTTGTCGGCGTACACCTGCTGGGTCACGACCAGGTCCCCGCGGTCGATCTCGGCATACACCGGGGGCTCCTCGGACCGGAAGACGTTCTCGTACGCGCTGCCCTGGGGACGGTACACGTAGGAGCCGAGACCGACGGCGTCCTCGCAGCTCAGGACGTTGACGACCACATCCGTGGAGGTGACGCCGGTGAGGCTTCCGTAGATCACGTCGACGGGGTACTCGTCCCCGGTGCAGGGACGCAGACCGTCCTTGACCGCGGCGCTGACCTCGGGGTCGTCCAGGAGCAGACGCACCGCGTTGACGCGCTTGGGGGCGGGGGACGGGGTGGGTGAGGGGGTGGTCTGGCTGACGGTGTCCGTGCGGGCGGGGCCCTCGTCACGGGTGCCGGTGCCACCGGTGGAACAGGAGGCGACGAAAACGCCGAGGGCGGCGAGCACGGCTGCCGCCGTACTCCCCGCCTGCCAGCTGAGGGTTCCGCCCCTACCGTCCGCCGCCCCGGCCGCGGTGTCCGCTGTGTCCGTACGGGCCGGGGGCGGTCCGCCGGGCGGCCCCAAGTCCGCCACCGGCGTGCGGTGTTCGCCGGACGGGGGGCCCGAGTGCGGGCCCGCGCCGGTCGTGGGCGGGGTGGATCTGGTGTGCCGGGCGGCCCTCCAAGCCGCCCCGACCCGGGTCCCTACGCCGCGCAACGCTCCCGCTCCTCACGTTCGAGCGCGCGTGCGTCCAGGTCCCGGCTCTCCAACTCCTGCCGGAGCCGTGCGAGTGCCCGGTGCAGCGTGCTCTTGACCGTACCGGCCGACATGCCGAGGGCGGCGGCCGTCTCCTCCGTGGACATCTGCTCCCAGTGTCGCAGCACGACGACACTGCGTTGCTTCGGAGCGAGCACCTTCATGATGTCCATCAGCAGGGCGCGGTCGGCGTGCTGTTCGGTGGAGTCCTCGACACAGGGCTCCGGGAGCTGCTCGGTGGGCACTTCCTCCAGCTTGCGGGCGCGCCACCACTCCGTCCGCGTATTGATCATCACGCGGCGCAGATACGCGTCGGCCAGCCGCTTGTCCGCTATGCCGTCCCAGCGGCCGTACGTGCGCACCAGCGCGGTCTGGAGCAGGTCCTGGGCCTCCACCGGGTCGGGAACCAGCCGTCGGGCACTGCGCAGCAGGGCGTCCTGCCGTGTGCGGACGTACTCCTCGAATTCGAGCACCTCTCCCTGCGCCATGTCCCCGTCGCCTCCGATCCGGCCCCCCGGCCGCCGTCTTCCCGTGTGTGCCTCACCGGCACAGAACTGAAGGTACGGAGCAGTTGTCACGGCACTGTGCGGGCCAGCACGCGGGGGACGCACGGCTGTCCGTCGGTTGTGTAACAGATATAGGAAAGGGGTAGGGCCGCTGGAATTTAAGCCGGGTTTGGGGCGATTGGTCGCGCCGTCGAGGTGACGGACGGGGCGTCACCGGATGTACGGGGAGGGACACGCGTGACGTACCGGGGACGTGCGGAGGGCCAGGGGTGATCACCGCCGGGGGCGTACGGGGCGCGTCCGACGGTGGCACCGGGACGCGCGCCGGGGCGCGTCATGGGTGCGCGGGGTGCCGGTGCGTGGGTGCGTGGGTGCCTGGGCGTCCGGATGTCCGGGGTGGCCGGGCTGCCGGATGTCCGGGCTGGCCGGCTGCCCAGGGGCCGGGGGAGTCGGGGGAGTCGGGCCAGGCGCGGGGTGGGCGTGGGCCGGACATGGGGCGGCCCCGGTGGGTGGGCCACCGGGGCCGTCGTCGTGCGGTGGTGACGGGGCGTCAGGAGTGCGGGAGCCGGTACAGGCCGCCCGCCAGCGGCTCCACCAGGCCGTCCGAGACGAGTCCGTCGAGCGCGCGGGCCCGCTGCACCGGTTCGTCCCACACCCGGTTCAGCACCGTCTGCGGCACCGGGGCCGTGGCCTCCCGCAGCACCGCGAGCAGCTTGCCCCGCACCTGCCGGTCCGTCCCCGCGTACGTCTGCGCGCGCCGGGGCGGTCCCTGGTGCTCGGGCTTGCCCGCCAGCCGCCACGCGCACAGCGACGCGATCGGGCAGCGGTCGCAGCGCTCGCCCCGGGCCGTGCACAGCAGCGCGCCCAGCTCCATCGACGCGGCGGCCCACCGGGCGGCGGTGCTCTCCTCGTCGGGCAGCAGCGCGCGGGCGAGCTTGCGTTCGGCGGCGGTCGTCGCGTTCGGCGGGTACTGCGTCCCGGCCACCGCGCGGGCGATGACCCGGCGCACATTGGTGTCGAGGACGGCGTGCCGCTGTCCGTACGCGAACGACGCCACGGCGGCGGCCGTGTACTCACCGATCCCGGGCAGCGCGAGGAGCTGGGCGTGCTCGGCGGGCACATCGCCGCCGTGCCGCTCCGTTATGGCCGTCGCCGCGCCGTGCAGGCGCAGCGCGCGGCGCGGGTAGCCGAGCCGGCCCCACGCGCGGACCGCCTCACCGGAGGGTTCCTTGGCCAGATCGGCGGGGCGCGGCCAGCGGGCCAGCCACTGCTCGTAGACGGGCAGCACCCGGCTGACCGGGGTCTGCTGGAGCATGAACTCGCTGACCATCACACCCCAGGGGCCCGCCTCGGGGCGCCGCCACGGCAGGTCGCGCGCGTGGTCCTCGAACCACGAGATCACGGGTTCGTGCAGGGCGGGAAGGGAAGGGAGGGCCTCGGCGGCACGGGGTTCGGGGGTACGGGGCGTGGGCTTCGTCGGCACAGTCATGGCACGGGCGATCCTCCCACGGGTGTGCGGGCCGAGGGGGGCATGACGCCGAGCGAGGGCGGGTCGGGGCCCGCCCATGACGGCGGCCGGACGGCCTGGCGGGCGGCTGGGCGCCCGGGCGGGGCGGGCGTCCACGGGTCCGCGGCGGGGTGCCCGGGGCGGGGTTCGCGGCCGTGGCCCGGGGCCGGGTTCGCGGGCGGGGTGTCCGTGGGTGGGCGGGTCCGCGACGGGGTTCCGGCCGGTCGGGGCCCGGGCGAGGCGGGTGCCGGGCCGGGGCCGGGGCGGAAAGGGGTGACGATCGGCAGGGGTGGCGGGCGGGTGCGGGGCGGTAGCGTCGCGCGGCGGGCTGTCAGTGGGGGGTGGCACCTTGGAGGGGGACGGGAAGCGGGGAAGGGGTCGGGGCGGTATGAGCGCGGATGGGCCGGGCGCGCCGGGCCGGGCGTGGCGGGTACGGGACATGGGGCGGGTACGGGACGCGGGGTGGGCGGCGGTCGGGCTGTGGGCGGTACTCGCCGTCCCCGTGCTGGTGGCCGACCCGCTCGGGTTCGACGAACCGCGCCCCTGGTGGCAGCAGACCGGCGCGCTCGTCGTGCTGGCCGTGGCCGCCGTGCTGCGCCGGGCCCGTCCGGTGACCGCGTTCCTGCTGGTGGCGTCGCTGTCCGTCGCAGCCGCCGCCCCGGCCCTCCTCACGGCCGCCTTCGGGCCCTCGCTGGCGGCGTTCGCGCTGCTCATGGGCTTGTGGGCGGACCGTACCGGGCCCGCGCTCGCCGCCTTCGGCGCGCTGCTGGCCCTCGGGGGCGCCAGGATCGCGGTACGGAACGTCGACCCGGTGACCGAGGCCCTCGTACTCGTCGCCGCCCTGCTGTTCGTCGTGGTCCTCCCCTGGCTCGGCGGGCGGAACCGGCGGCAGGGCCGGGCACTCGCCGAGGCCGGATGGGCCCGCGCGCAGCAGCTCGAACGGGAGCAGCGCATCGTCGCGGACCGCGCGCGGCTGCGTGAGCGGGCCCGGATCGCACAGGACATGCACGACTCGCTGGGGCACGAGCTGAGCCTGATCGCGCTGCGCGCGGGAGCGCTCCAGGTCGCGCGGGACCTCCCGCCCCGGCACCGCGCGGCCACCGCCGAGCTGCGGTCGGCCGCCGCGGAGGCCACCGACCGGCTGCACGCCATCATCGGCGTGCTCCGCGAGCCGGACGAACCCCTGCCGCTGACCCCCGTGCCCACCGACAGCGTCGCGTCCCTGGTCCGCCGCGCCGCGGCCTCGGGCATGCCCGTACGGATGGTGGACGCGGTGCCGGACCCGGAGCCGCCGCCGGGGGTTACGGGGGTTACGGCGGCTCCGGGGGCTCCGGTCGGACCGGCGGTTCGGGGTGAGGACGGTGTTCCGCGCGCGTACGGGGCTGCGCGGAGACATCCCCGAACCCCCGGCGAGGAAGCCGGTGCTCCGCGCGCGTACGGGTCCGCGGGCGAGGGACCCGATGTCCCGTCGCCGCTCGCGGAGCAGGTCGCCCGCGGTGTCGTCCAGGAAGCACTCACCAACGCCGCCAAACACGCCCCGGGCGCGCCCGTGACGGTGTGTGCCGTGCGGGACCCGCTGGGCACGACCGTCACCGTCGTCAGCGGTCCGCCCCGGGACGCGCCCGTCACGGTCCCGGGCGGCTTTGGGCTGCCCGGCCTGCGCGCGCGGGTCACCGCGCTCGGCGGCACCTTCGAGGCGGGCCGCCACGGTACGGACTTCCGGGTCCACGCCCGCATACCGGGACACCCGGCTCCCGGCCCGACCCCTGAACCGACTCCCGGCCCGAACGTCGAACCGGCCTCGGGCCCGGTCGGCGCGGCCCGGTCCCCCGCAGGTGCGGTGACCGCGTCCGTCCGCCCGCCCCGTCGTACGCTGCCCGCCGTCGTCGCCGTACCGGCCGCCGGGGCCGTGTTCCTGGGCGGCGCGCTCGCCTGGTACGCCTACGCCGAGGCCCGCACCGTCCTCGCCCCTTCCGTGTACGCCGGTCTGCGCCCGGGGACCACCCTGGACGCGCTGCGCGCCGAACTGCCGGAGCGGGCCGTGCCCGACCCGCCGCGGGACCGGGCGCCCGCCGTTCCCGCCGGGGCCGACGAGTGCCGCTACTACCGCGCCGACGGGGAACTCTTCACCACCGTCCCCTACTTCAGGCTCTGCTTCGACGGGGACGGCGTACTGATCGCGAAGGACGTGGTGCCGAGGGCCACGACCGGACGCGCCGGGCCCGCCCCGGACCACGGCGCCCGGCTGCCGGGCGCGTCATCAGGAGGTGTGCGGTGAACAGGCCGATCCGGGTACTTCTCGCCGACGACGAGGCGATGATCCGCGCGGGGGTCCGGGCGATCCTCGCCGCCGACGACGGCATCGCGGTCGTCGCGGAGGCGGGGGACGGCCATGAGGCGGTCCGGCTGACGCAGGCGCACCGGCCCGATGTGGTGCTCCTCGACATCCGTATGCCGCGGCTCGACGGCCTCGCCGCCGCCGAGGAGATCCTGCGGACCGTGCCGGGTACGGCCGTCGCGATGCTCACGACGTTCTCCGAGGACGCGTACGTCGCCCGTGCCCTGGGCGGCGGGGCCACCGGATTCCTGCTGAAGTCCGGTGACCCCGACGAACTCATCGCGGGGGTACGGGCGGTGGCGGACGGTGCCGCCTTCCTCTCGCCGAAGGTCGCCCGTCATGTCATCGACAACCTCGGCGCGGAACGGCTCGGCCGCGCCACGGCCGCCCGCACCCGTACCGGCACCCTCACCCCGAGGGAACGCGAGGTGCTCGCCCTCGTCGGCGCGGGGCTGTCCAACCCGGAGATAGCCCGTCGGCTGCACCTCGTGGAGGGCACGGTGAAGGCGTATGTGAGCGCCATCCTGGACCGGCTATCCGTCAGGAACCGCGTACAGGCGGCGATCGTGGCGTACGAGGCGGGTCTGACGGCGAAGGACGGGGCGGCGGCACCGGGGCGTGGCGTTCGGTGACGCGGTGAGGTGGTGAAGCCCGGCCCGGGCCCTGACTTCTGGGCTCCGGCCGGACTCAGCCACGGGTGCGTCGCCCACGGGTGCGCTGCCCACGCCGGTGCCGTCCGGCGCTGAGCACCCGCGTCGCGGGGCCGGTGCCCGCCCGGACGGCCAGCAGTCCGACGGCCGCGCCGAGCAGCAGCCCGACCGCCACATCATGCGGAAAGTGCACGCCCACGAAGACCCGGGAGAACGCCAGCAGCAGGGCCAGCGGGACCGTGAGCCAGACCATGGCCCGCCAGGCCAGGGCCACCGTCACCGCCGACGCGCCCGCGATCGTCGCGTGATTGCTGGGGAACGACCAGTCACCCGCCTCCGGGCACTCCACCAGCGGCGCGACCGCGCCCGCCACCGTCCGGCAGGGCCGGTCCTGGTCGAAGAACGTCTTCAGGACCTCACTGACCACATAGGCGACGGCCGTCGCGACCGGCGCGAGGCAGGCCACCGCCACCGCACGCGGATCACCCCCGCGGACCCGCCACCAGGCGGCCACGAACAGCAGTCCGAAGACGAGGATTCCCGCCTCCGTGCCTATTTCCGCGGTGAGTTGGAGCCAAGAGGGGGAGTCCCGTGCGAAGGAGGTGATGTCCCGGTACCACTCGTCATCGGCATACGTCATGGTCACGGACCGTACGGAACGGCCCCCAACGGTCACACCCCGCAGTCGTCAGCTCCCGGACCTGACGAAAGACAGGGGTACGAAGGGCGCTGACGGACCGTCTCCGGGATGATGATCCGGAAAAGTTGCCTCAGGGGCGGCGGGTGGGGCGGGAGAAGAGGCCGATCTCTCGTACAGTTGCCGCCGTGGGATCTCTGCGCAATCCGATCGGGCCGCTTCCCTCCAGCATCTACTGGCGGCGGAGGGGCCTTCTGCTGATCATGGCCGCCCTGCTGGCGCTGCTCGTCGTGTGGATCGTGAGCTCACGCGGAGGTGACGGCGGCGGCGGGGACGACGCGGACGGCTCCAACAGCAAGAACCCCGTGGAGTCCATCACGCCCGGTCCCTCCGGGTCCGGCCCCGCGATCAGCGAGAAGCCGGGCGGCCGGGACGAGTCCGAGGGCAGCACGGAGGGCTCCGGCGGCTCGGGTTCCGCGGGCTCCGGAACGGGTGGCGGCTCAGGGGGCACGGAAGGCACTGGCGGTACGGGCTCCCCGTCCGCGACCGGCACCGGCGATCCGGCCGACTCCGGTGACACGGGTGGCACGGGCGGCAACGGCGGTCCCGCGAACGGCGGTACGGCCACGGGCGGCCGGCTGCCCGCCGGATCGAACCTGCCCAACTGCGCCCCGACATCGATGCGGTTGACGCTGCGCAGCGTCCAGAACACCTACGAGCCCGGCCAGACCCCGAAGCTCGAACTCGTCGCGCAGAACTCCTCGGCGTCCGACTGCAAGCTCGACCTCGGGCCCGAGCGGGCCGTGGTGACGATCACCCAGTCGGGCAGCGACAAGGACATCTGGGCCTCCGACCACTGCCCCGACCGCTCCGCGAACGTGCTGGTGCGGGTGCCCGCCGACGGCCGGACGACCCACACCTTCCCGTGGGACCGCGAGCAGAGCGCCCCGAAGTGCGCGACGCCCCCGGCCGGGGACGTCTCCCCCGGTACCTATCTGGTCGAGGCGAAGACCCCGGGCCTGCCGACCGCCCGCACCTCGTTCGTCCTGACACGGGACTGACGGCCGGGACCGGCGGACCGGGCGGGCCTGACAGTCCGGGACCGTCGGAACGGGGCCGTCGGCCGGGCCGACGGAACGGGACCGGCCGTGAGATCGGCCGGGAACCGACATCGCGGCTCCGGGCGCCTCTGGGGCCCGCCCGGGGCGGGGATACGCCTGGGCGGGACGGAAAGTGGCGGGAACCCGCCTCGCGGGCCGTACGCCACTCTTCCGGCAAAGCGCCCATACGGTGCCGAACCGCCGCCCGCCGAACCGTCAGTCGACCGACCGCCGAACCGCCGACGCCCGACCGTCGTCCGCCGAACCGCCGACGCCCGACCGTCGTCCGCCGAACCGCCCGGCGGCCGAACCCGGCGGCCGAACCCGGCGGCCGAACCCGGCGGCCGAACCCGGCGGCCGAACCCGGCGGCCGAACCCGGCGGCCGAACCCGGCGGCCGAACCCGGCGGCCGAACCCGGCGGCCGAACCCGGCGGCCGAACCTGACGGCCGACCAGCCCGGAGCGCCCGCCGAACCACGCGCCCACCGAACCACGCGCCCGCCCGAACCGGTCAGACGTAGCGTTCGAGGATCGACGACTCCGCGAGGCGGGACAGGCCCTCGCGGACGCTGCGGGCACGGGCCTCGCCCACCCCGTCGACCGCCTGAAGATCGTCCACGCTCGCGGCCAGCAGCTTCTGGAGTCCGCCGAAGTGCTCGACCAGCCGGTCGATGATCGCGCCGGGCAGCCGGGGCACCTTCGCCAGCAGCCGGAAGCCGCGCGGCGAGACCGCCGAGTCCAGCGCCTCCGGTGAACCGGTGTAGCCCAGCGCACGCGCCACCGTGGAGAGTTCGAGCAGCTCGGCGTGGGTCAGCGCGTCCAGCTCGGACAGCGCCTCGTCCACCGTGCGGGAACGCTTCGCCGTGGGCTCGGGCACATAGTCCCGGACCACCAGCTCGCGCTCGGGCTCCACGCCCGCGATCAGCTCGTCCAGCTGGAGGGCGAGGAGACGGCCGTCCGTCCCCAGCTCCACCACGTACTCGGCGATCTCCGTGGCGATCCGGCGCACCATCTCCAGCCGCTGCGCGACCGCGCTGACGTCGCGGACCGTCACCAGGTCCTCGATCTCCAGCGCCGACAGGGTGCCCGCGACCTCGTCGAGGCGCAGCTTGTACCGCTCCAGCGTCGCCAGGGCCTGGTTCGCCCGGGACAGGATCGCCGCCGAGTCCTCCAGGACCCGCCGCTGACCGCCGACGTACAGCGCGATCAGCCGCATCGACTGCGACACCGACACCACCGGGAAACCGACCTGCTTGCTGACCCGGTCCGCCGTGCGGTGCCGGGTGCCCGTCTCCTCGGTGGGGATCGTCGGATCGGGGACGAGCTGCACGCCCGCCCGCACGATCTTGGTGATGTCCTTGTCGATGATGATGCCGCCGTCGAGCTTGCACAGCTCACGCAGACGGGTCGCGGTGAACTCGACGTCCAGCACGAAGCCGCCCGAGCACATCGCCTCGACGCTCTTGTCGGAACCGAGGACGATCAGCCCTCCGGTATTGCCCCGGAGGATGCGCTCCAGGCCGTCCCGCAGGGCCGTGCCCGGCGCGACCGCGCTCAGCGCGGCCCGCATCAGTCCCTCGGCACCGGAGCTCCCGCCGGACTTTCCGGGAGCCGCTGCCCGGTCGTTGGCTGCCACTGCTCTCCTCCGGTCGCGGTTCTGGGGGGTGCCCGGTGCTCGTTTCGTACGGACGGGCGAGACCGGGGCAAAGTCTACCGGCGCTCCTCCCGCTCCCGTGGGGCCTCCGTACGACGGCTCCTCGGCAGCACCCGCAGAGCATCTCCCATGTCCGCGACTTCCGTGACCCGCATTCCCGCCGGGACCTTCCCCGGGTCGGCCGGAACCAGCGCGTGGGTGAAGCCCAGCCGGTGCGCCTCGGACAGTCTGCGCTGCACCCCGGTGACCCTTCTGACCTCGCCCGCGAGCCCCACCTCACCGATCGCCACGAGATTCTTGGGCAGCGGGGTGTCACTGGCCGCGCTCGCCAGGGCGAGCGCGACCGCGAGGTCGGCGGCGGGCTCCGAGAGCCGCACCCCGCCGACCGTCGCCGAGTAGATGTCCCGCTTGCCCAGCGCGGTGATCCGGCCCCGCTGCTCCAGCACCGCGAGCATCATCGACACCCGGGAGGTCTCCAGCCCCGAGGTCGTCCGGCGCGGGGACGGGATCTGCGAGTCCACGGTCAGCGCCTGCACCTCCACGACCAGCGGCCGGCGGCCCTCCAGAGTGACCGTCAGACAGGTGCCGGGCACCGGCTCGGCCCGCCGGGTGAGGAACAGGCCCGACGGGTCGGTCAGCCCGGTGATGCCCTCGTCGTGCAGCTCGAAGCAGCCCACCTCGTCGGTGGTGCCGTAGCGGTTCTTGACGCCGCGCACCAGACGCAGCCGGGCGTGCCGGTCGCCCTCGAAGCTCAGCACCACGTCCACCAGGTGCTCCAGCAGGCGGGGGCCCGCGATGGCGCCGTCCTTGGTGACATGGCCGACCAGCAGGGTCGACATCCCGCGTTCCTTGGACGCCCGGATCAGCGCGCCCGCGACCTCCCTGACCTGCGCCATACCGCCGGGCGCGCCGTCGACCTCGGGCGACGCCACCGTCTGCACCGAGTCCAGGATCAGCAGGGACGGCTTCACCGCGTCCAGATGACCGAGGACGGCCGAGAGATCGGTCTCCGCCGCGAGATACAGATGGTCGTCGATCGCCTTGATCCGGTCGGCCCGCAGCCGCACCTGGCTCGCGGACTCCTCACCGGTCACGTACAGGGTGCGGTGCTCGTCGCTCGCGGACTTCGCCGCCACGTCCAGCAGCAGCGTCGACTTGCCCACCCCGGGCTCACCGGCGAGCAGGACCACCGCGCCCGGGACCAGCCCGCCGCCCAGCACCCGGTCCAGCTCGGGCACACCGGTGCTCCGGGCGGTGGCCGTACGGACGTCCACCTGGCCGATGGGCACCGCCGACGTGGTGACCCGGCCCGGGGCCGTCGTCCGCACGGCGGGCGCGCCGTACTCCTCGACCGTGCCCCACGCCTGGCACTCGCCGCAGCGGCCGAGCCACTTGACCGTCTGCCAGCCGCACTCGGTGCAGCGGTAGGACGGACGGTCCTTCGCGGTTTTCGTACGGGCAGCCATGCACCGAACCGTAACCGCAACCGCTGACATCGCGTGCCGCCCCGCCTCCCGCCTGTGGACAACCCGTGCCGGGGCCGGCGGCGAACCCGTCCCGGGAGCACCGGCGGGCCGCGCTCGGGGCAACGCGCGTACGGGTTCCTGTCCCCAATTCGAGGGATCTGCTCACCCGAAGGGGTTAAAAGCCCTCAAGGTGACGGAACGGGGATTCCCGGGCGCCTACGGTCGCGAGGATGACGAGCAGCAGGACGCAACGCAGCAGCCGCGCGACCGGAGCACACCGGGCACACCGCGCGGAACCCCAGCGGACCACCCACCCCACCGTGGTCCAGCACCCGCCCGCCCCGCACCCGCCCGCCCGCTACGAGCCACACCTCGACGGCTTGTTCACCTACTGCCTGTCGGTGCTGTGCGACCACGACGCCGCCACCGCCGCCCTCGGTGATGTGCTCGCCCTCGCGCGGCGGCGCGCGAACCGCGCCCCCGCCGCCGAGAGCGACCACAGGCCGTGGCTCTACGCGCTCGCGCGCTGGGCCTGTCTGCGGCGTCTCGCGGAGAGCAAGAAGAAACGTCAAAGCAGCCATGCGCGGGGCCGTTCCCGGACCCCCTCCGCCCCGGGCGCGCCGCCCGGTCCTGACGCGCGCGGCGAGGGGGTCCCGGGAACGGAGGAACGCGGCGAGGGCGACCGGGGGGCGGAGGACGACAGGGCCGCGGGGGTCCGCCGCCGGGAACTCGCGCAGCTCGCCTGGCCCGAGGCCGCCGGGACCTCCCCCGAGCAGCGCGAGGCCCTGGAACTGGCCGTGCGCCACCGGCTCGCCGTCCACGAGGTCGGCGCGGTCCTCGGTCTGTCCCTCGCCCGGGCCCGTGACCTGCTGGCGTCCGCCGCCTGCGAGGTCGAACGCACCCGCACCGCGCTCGCGGTCGTGGAGAGCGGCACCTGTACCGGTGTCGCCCGGCTGATGACCGGCGACGAGGTGCTGCTCGGCACGACGCTGCGGGGCGAACTCGTCCGGCACGTCGACGACTGTCCGCGCTGCCGCCGCACCGCCGAACGGGCCGGGCCCGGTGCCTGGCCCGGCACCTCCATCAGCCCCTCGCAGCTTCCGCTGATCGTGGCGCCGCGCGCCGCCGTCCGTACGGCCATGGCCCACGCGCCCCGCGCGCGGGGCACCACCGCGCCCCGGTTCGACCGCCGGGGCTTCCCGCTGGACCCCAAGGACCGCGCGGCCCGCCGGGACCGTCTGCGTACGCGGGCCGTCACCACCACGGTGGTCGCGACGGTCGTCGCCGCGCCCGTCATCGCCCTGTGGGCCGCCTACCGGGGCGCCCCGGTGTTCGGGGGCGACGCCCGTCCCGTCACGGCCAGCGAGGCCGGGGACAACGCCGGGTCGGGGGACGAGCGCGCGCCCGACACCTACCCGAACACGGGGAACGCCGGGAACGCCCGTAGCGACGACGATCCGCGGCACGGCCCCGGCGGCGGGAAGGGCCGGATGTCCGCCGAGGTCATCAGCCCCGGCGGGGCGGCCGACGGCGGCGGCCGGCTCGGTGTCGCCGTCTTCCCCCGCGACGGCGCCACATTCATCGCCCTCACCGCCGCCCGGGGCGCACCGGTGCACTGGACCGCGACCCCGCACGCCCCCTGGCTCCACCTCAGCCGTACGTCCGGAACCCTGGCCCCGGGCGACACGTTCACCCTTCAGGTCCGCGTCGATACCCGCACCGAGCCGAGCGGACCCTGGCAGGCGCGTATCTCCATCGGCCCGTCCGGCGCGGTGGTCCTCGTCCAGGGCTACGGGGACAGCGCGCCCGAGCCGCCTCGTACCCGTCCCACGACTCCCGTACGGCCCGCGGACCCCGGCCCCCCGGGCGGCGGCACCCCAGGCGGTCCCGGCACCCCGCCCGGTCCCGCCCCGACGCCCACCTCTCCGGGCACCCCACCGGGCCCGGGACCCGGCGACCCCGGCCCGGGGCCGTCGTCCACCCCGGGCGCCCCGTCGGAGCCCGGCCCCGGTTCCCCGTCCGGCCCACCGGACCCCGGCCCGACCGACCCGGGCACCCCGCCCCCGGCCAGCCCCCCGCCGGGCGATTCACCGGCCACCGGCTGACGGCCCGCCTTCGCTCGCGCGTCCGGGGGTCCCCACCTGGACGTACCTGTCCCTGTGCGGGTACGTCCGGGGGCGCGCAGTTCCCCGCGGGTCGCCTTCGCTCGCGCCCCCGAGGTCTGTCCGGGTGGGCGCACTCGTCCCCGTACCGTCGTTCGTGGGGTGCGCAGTTCCCCGCGCCCCTGGATGCTGCCCTCTTGCGGTCGCTCTTCGGGTGCGGGTCGCCCTCGTCTTCGCGCAGTTCCCCGCGCCCCTGGGTTTCCTGTGCTGGGCGTGCTTCGTTCCCGTGCGGGTACGTCCGTGGGTGCGCAGTTCCTCGCGCCCCTGAGGTGCTGCCCTCTTGCGGTCGCTTTTCGGGTGCGGGTCGCCCTCGTTTTTGCGCAGTTCCCCGCGCCCCTCTGGGGGCGCCCACCTGGGGCTGCTTTTCACCCTCCTCCTTGTGCAGTCGCATGGCTGCGGGAGGGGGTGGGCGGGAATCTCTGCTCGCAGACTCCGATGCTCTTCAGTAGCTCCGCTGGACGTCGTACCGAGCGTGTCGGATCGAGGACGGAGAATCCCGACCGGCCCCGACCCGAAGAACCGGCCGGATGCGCCCCAAAGGGGCGCGGGGAACTGCGCGAACCCACCGAGCGACGGCACAGGAACGAAGTGCGTCCCGCCGGACGGACCTGGGAAGCGCAAGCGAAGGCGACCCGCCGGACAGACCTACGAAGCCCAAGCGAAGGCGACAGGCGTCACGCGTGGGGCGGGTCCGCCGGGTGCGGAGCGACGAGGGGGAGCTGGGACGCGAGACGCCGCTCGCACAGCTCGACGAGACGGTCGTAGCCGTCCTTGCCCATCATCTCGGTGAGCTCCGCGCGGTACGAGACATAGACGGGGTCACCCGCACCATGCGCGGAGGTCGCCGAGGTGCACCACCAGTGCAGATCGTGGCCGCCCGGCCCCCAGCCGCGGCGGTCGTACTCACCGATCGACACCTGGAGGACCCGGCTGTCGTCGGGGCGGTCGATCCAGTCGTACGTACGGCGTACCGGCAGCTGCCAGCAGACGTCCGGCTTGGTCTCCAGGGGCTCGCGCCCCTCCTTGAGGGCGAGGATGTGCAGCGAGCAGCCCGCGCCCCCCGCGAAGCCGGTGCGGTTCTGGAAGATGCAGGACCCCTCCCAGCGGCGGGTCTGGCGGTCGCCGTCCTCGTCCTCCTGGATCCAGCCGCCGTCCTTGGCGACCGGACGGGTGCCGACATCGTGGTGCTGCCAGATGTCGGGCGTGAGCCTCGCCACATGACCGGCGACCCGCGCCTCGTCGTCCTCGTCGGAGAAGTGGGCGCCCAGGGTGCAGCAGCCGTCGGCGGCGCGGCCGGTCTGGATGCCCTGGCAGCCGCTGCCGAAGATGCAGTTCCAGCGGGAGGTCAGCCAGGTCAGGTCGCAGCGGAAGAGCTGTTCGTCGTCGGCGGGGTCCGGGAACTCGACCCAGGCACGGGCGAAGTCCAGCCCCTTCTCGTCGGCCGGGCCGGCGGCCGGACCAGCGCCGCTACCGGCCGGGCCGGTACCCGCGCCGATCAGCGTCGTGCGCTTACCGCTTCCGCCGCTTCCGCCGCTCCCGCCGTTCGTACCGCTCTTGCCGTTCTTGTCGTCCCCGGCGCCACGGCCGGTCTTCCCCGCCTTGCCGCCCTTGCCGCCCTTGCCGCTCTTGCCGGTCCGCTCGGCGCCCGCCGCCGCCCGCCCAGCGGTCACCGCTCCGCCGGCGGCCCGGTCCTGGGGGGCCGAACCGGCGGATTCCTCGCGCTTCGCCTTTTTCGTCTTTGGCACACATCAAGGGTATGCGTGCGGAGCACCACATGGGGCAGGCCGGGCGCCGGACGCGCAGTAGCGTTGACGCTCATGAGACTCGGTGTCCTTGATGTGGGTTCGAACACGGTTCATCTGCTGGTGATGGACGCGCACCCGGGCGCGCGCCCGCTCCCCGCGCATTCGCACAAGGCGGAGCTGCGCCTCGCGCAACTGCTGGACGCGCGGGGAGCCATCGGCGCGGACGGGGTCGAACTGCTGGTCGCCACGATCCGGGACGCCGTCCAGGCCGCCGAGGACAAGGGCGTCGAGGAGCTGCTGCCGTTCGCGACCTCGGCCGTGCGGGAGGCCACCAACGCCGACGAGGTACTGGCCCGGGTCCGTACCGAGACCGGCGTCGAGCTGCGGGTGCTGACCGGCGAGGAGGAGGCCCGGCACACGTTCCTGGCCGCCCGGCGCTGGTTCGGCTGGTCGGCCGGCAAGCTCCTCGTCCTCGACATCGGGGGCGGTTCGCTGGAGATCGCCTACGGGATCGACGAGGACCCGGACGCCGCGGCGTCGCTGCCGCTCGGGGCGGGCCGTCTCACGGCGGGCTGGCTGCCCGGCGACCCCGTGGACGCGTCGGACGTGCGGGCGCTGCGACGGCACGTCCGCGCGCAGATCGCCCGGACCGTCGGGGAGTTCAGCCGCCTCGGGGGCGCCGATCGCGCGGTCGCCACCTCGAAGACGTTCAAGCAGCTCGCGCGGCTGACGGGCGCGGCCCGCAGCGGGGACGGGCTGTATGTGCAGCGGGAGCTGAAGCGGGAGTCGCTGGAGGCGTGGGTGCCGAAGCTCGCCGCGATGACCACCGCGGAGCGGGCGGGGCTGCCCGGGGTGTCGGCGGACCGCGCCAACCAGCTGCTGGCCGGGGCGCTGGTCGCCGAGGCGGCGCTGGACCTCTACGGGCTCGACTCGGTCGAGATCTGTCCCTGGGCGCTGCGTGAGGGCGTCATCCTGCGCCACCTCGACCATCTCCCGGTCTCCCACCCCCAGAGCCACCCCACCCCATGACCGCCGGTCGGCGGGGCGGGTCCCGGCCTCCGCCAGGGCCGCGCGGGGCCCCGTACGCTGTGCTCGTGGCAGAACCAGTGGTGCGCGTCCCGGATGCGAAGGTCGCCCTGTCGACGGCCTCGGTCTATCCGGAGTCGACGGCGACGGCCTTCGAGATCGCCGCGCGCCTCGGGTACGACGGCGTCGAGGTCATGGTGTGGACCGACCCGGTGAGCCAGGACGTCGAGGCCCTGCGGCGGCTCTCGGACCACTACGGGATGCCGGTCCTCGCGATCCACGCGCCCTGTCTGCTGATCACCCAGCGCGTGTGGTCCACCGACCCGTGGACGAAGCTCCAGCGCGCCCGCGCCGCCGCCGAGAAGCTGGGCGCCTCGACGGTCGTGGTGCACCCCCCGTTCCGCTGGCAGCGCCAGTACGCGCGTGAGTTCGTCCAGGGCGTCTGGCGGATGGCGGACGAGACGGACGTACGGTTCGCCGTCGAGAACATGTACCCATGGCGCTACCGCGACCGCGAGATGCTCGCCTACGCGCCCGACTGGGACGTCACCAAGGAGGACTACCGGCATTTCACGGTCGACCTCAGCCACACGGCGACCTCGCGGGTCGACACCCTGGCCATGGTCGACCGGATGGGGGACCGGCTGAGCCATGTCCACCTCGCCGACGGCAACGGTTCCGCCAAGGACGAGCACCTGGTGCCCGGACGCGGCGGCCAGCCCTGCGCCGAACTGCTGGAACGCCTCGCGACCAGCGGTTTCGACGGCCATGTCGTGATCGAGGTGAACACCCGCCGGGCGATGTCCAACGCCGAGCGCGAGGCCGACCTCGCCGAGGCGCTGGCCTTCACCCGGCTGCACCTCGCCTCCGCCGCCCGCGCCCCCGGTGCCGGGACGATCTCCGGTGCCTCCGCCGCCGGGACGCCCCCTGGTGCTTCCGCCGCCCGGACGGCCTCCGGCGACGCCGACCGCCCGGACCGTCCGCGCCAGCCGCGCCGCCCGGACCCCGTCCGCCGCGCGCACCACCCGGACCCCTCGCGTGAGGCGCCCCGCCAGTGACCGCCGACCCGCCCCGCCGCCGGGGCCGTCCCTCCCACGACGGGACCGCGCCCGGCCCGGGCACCCGTGAGCGCATCCTGCGCACCGCACGTGAGGAGTTCTCGGCGCGCGGTTACGACAAGACCTCCGTACGCGCGATCGCCAAGGCCGCCGGGGTCGACCCGGCACTCGTGCACCACTACTTCGGGACCAAGGAAGAGGTCTTCGCCGCCGCCATCGAGGTCTCGATGGAACCGGCGCTGCTGGTCGCGTCGGTCCTCGGCCGGGACGGTGGCGGCATCGGTGACGTCAGCGACATCGGTGAGCGGCTGGCCCGGCAGTTCCTCGGTATCTGGGAGAACCCGGCGACCCGCGGCCCGCTGCTCGCGGTGATCCGTTCCGCGCTGACCCACGAGGCCGCGGCGAAGGTGCTCCGGAGTTTCGTGCTGCGGCAGATCCTGGAGCGGATCGCCCGTGAGCTGGACGTACCCGACCCGAAGTTCCGCGCCGAACTCGCCGCGTCGCACATGATCGGTATCTCGATCCTGCGGTACGTGATCCAGGTCGAGCCGCTGGCGAGCGCGGACCCCGAGGACATCGTGGCCATGGTCGCCCCCACCCTCCAGCGCTACCTCGTGGAACCCTGACCGCCCCCGGCCCCGGCCCCGGCCCGACGCCGCCACCTCGGCCCGGCGCCGCCCCGACCGACCCCGGCTTGACGCCGACCCGGCCGAACCGGATCAGCCGGACCCGACCCGGACCCGAACCCGGCCTAGGCCGCCCCCGTCCCGCCCCCTCGGCCGCCCCCGGCCAGGCCCGTGCCACCGTCCGGCACGACCCCGCCGGAATCGCCCGATTTCCGAGATATCCGTCTCACATTCCGGAAGAGCGTGTCCGGATCTTGGAGGGGCGGCGTACTCTCGATTCAGCCCCAACTGCCTCGAACGACCCTCCGCAGCCGCGCGGGGGGTCACCCCGAAGGAGCGAGCGACGATGCCCGAGCTGAGGTCCCGCACTGTCACCCACGGCCGCAACATGGCAGGCGCACGCGCCCTGATGCGGGCCTCCGGGGTAGCGAGCGAGGACATCGGCAAGCCGATCATCGCCGTCGCGAACTCCTTCACCGAGTTCGTCCCCGGACACACCCACCTCCAGCCCGTCGGGCGGATCGTGAGCGAGGCGATCAAGGCCGCCGGAGCCGTCCCCCGCGAGTTCAACACCATCGCCGTGGACGACGGCATCGCCATGGGCCACGGCGGGATGCTCTACTCCCTGCCGTCCCGCGACCTGATCGCGGACAGCGTCGAGTACATGGTCGAGGCGCACTGCGCGGACGCCCTGATCTGCATCTCCAACTGCGACAAGATCACCCCCGGGATGCTGATGGCCGCGCTGCGCCTCAACATCCCCACGGTCTTCGTGTCCGGCGGTCCGATGGAGGCCGGACAGGCCACCCTCGTCGACGGCACGGTCCGCAAGCTCGACCTGATCAACGCGATCAGTGACGCGGTCAACGAGAACGTCTCCGACGAGGACATCCTCCGTATCGAGGAGAACGCCTGCCCGACCTGCGGATCGTGTTCGGGCATGTTCACCGCCAACTCGATGAACTGCCTCACCGAGGCGATGGGCCTGTCCCTGCCCGGCAACGGCTCCGTCCTCGCCACCCACACGGCCCGGCGCGCGCTGTACGAGAACGCCGGGCGGACCGTGGTCGACATCACCAAGCGGTACTACGAGCAGGACGACGCGAACGTCCTGCCGCGCAACATCGCCACCCGGGCCGCGTTCGACAACGCCATGGCGCTCGACATCGCGATGGGCGGCTCCACCAACACGATCCTGCATCTGCTCGCCGCCGCGCAGGAGGCCGAGCTGGACTACGACCTCAGCGACATCGACGCCGTCTCCCGCCGCGTCCCCTGTCTCGCCAAGGTCGCCCCGAACGTCGCGCCCACCACCACGTACTACATGGAGGACGTGCACCGGGCGGGCGGCATCCCCGCGATCCTCGGCGAGCTGTACCGGGGCGGACTGCTCGACGAGGACGTGCACACCGTCCACTCGCGGTCCGTCAAGCAGTGGCTCGACGACTGGGACATCCGCGGCGGCTCCGCCTCCCCCGAGGCCGTCGAGCTGTGGCACGCGGCCCCCGGCTGCAAGCGCTCCGCCGAGGCGTTCTCCCAGTCGGAGCGCTGGGACACCCTCGACACGGACGCCGCCCACGGCTGCATCCGCGATGTCGAGCACGCCTACTCCAAGGACGGCGGACTCGCCGTGCTGAAGGGCAACATCGCCGTCGACGGCTGTGTCGTGAAGACCGCCGGTGTCGACGAGTCCATCTGGACGTTCGAGGGCCCGGCCGTCGTCTGCGAGTCCCAGGACGAGGCGGTCGACAAGATCCTCCGCAAGGAGATCACCCCGGGCGACGTCGTCGTCATCCGCTACGAGGGCCCCCGGGGCGGCCCCGGGATGCAGGAGATGCTCTACCCCACGTCCTTCCTCAAGGGCCGGGGCCTCGGCAAGTCCTGCGCGCTGATCACCGACGGCCGGTTCTCCGGCGGCACCTCCGGGCTCTCCATCGGCCACGCCTCGCCCGAGGCCGCGTCCGGCGGCACCATCGCCCTGGTGGAGGACGGCGACCGCATCCGTATCGACATCCCGAACCGCACCATCGACCTCCTGGTCGACGAGGACACCCTGGCCGTCCGCCGCGAGGCACTCGCGGGCGTGTACGAGCCGAAGCAGCGTGACCGCAAGGTCTCGGCCGCGCTGCGCGCCTACGCGGCGATGGCCACCAGCGCCGACAAGGGCGCGGTGCGTGATGTGAGCCTGCTGGGCTGAGCCTTCCGGCGGGTGCGGGCTGCGCCCGCTGAACCCGCGCGGACTCCCCTGAAAACAGGACGGGACATACGCCCCTCACGGTGCAACTGCACGGCCGTGGGGGGCGTCTTCCGGTGTGTCCGCACTTGCTGCGGCACATGCCAGAGGGAGGTTCTTCCGGAGGTGACGGCCCGCCGCCGCTGTCCGGAAACCGCCCACCACGCTCCTCGGGGGAGGAACACATGAGCGAGAACATCACGACGACCGAGGCCACCGCCACGGCCACCGTCACCGCCACGGACACCGATGTGCTGCGGCCCGTCACCGTCGACGCCGGTGACCCGATCGCGGCCGCCGCGCTCGGCATCGAGGTCATGGACGCGCAGGCCGCCGCCACCACGTACCTGGTCGTCGCCACGGTCAACGTCCGCAGCGGCCCCGGCCTCTCACACCCCGTCGTTCTCCAGATCAGCGGCGGTTCACGGGTCTCGATCATCTGCCAGAAGCCCGGCACCACCGTCAACGGCCCGCTGGGCACGTCGAACCTGTGGGACAAGATCGGCAACCAGCGCTTCGTGTCCGACTCCTACATCCAGACGGGCACCGACGGGTACGTACGTCCGCAGTGCGCCTGAGCTGCCGATCCGGCTGAGCGATGGCCCCGGCTGAGCGGTCGCCCTGGCCGAGCCGCCGTCCGATATGAGCGCCGGCCCTGTCGGAGCGGGGCCGGAAGCACGCCGAGCCGTACGTCTTCCCGGGCGCCGTACACCCCGTCCCGCAACGAACGGGCCGTCGGCCCCGCACCCCGTCCGCCCGTACTCCAGCCGGATCGCACCCGTCCCGCATCGCACCCGAGCCGCCGCGCGGTCACTCACCGCGCGGCGGCTCCGCCACGTCGAACGCGGACAGCGCGTTGTCACCGGCCGCCGCGACCAGGACCCGGCCCACGAGCGTCAGCCGGGAGCCGGAGCCCATGAACCCGCCGGGGCTGCTCGCGTGCGCCGGGGTCGTCCACAGATGGTGTCCGTTCCGCGCGTCGAGCGCCGTCACCCGGCCCGTCGGCGATCCGAGGTACAGCACGCCGTCCACCGCGAGCGGCACCGACGCCCACTCGGACTCGGTCCGCTCGGTCCACTTCTCCTTGCCGGACACCGGGTCGACCGCGCTGACGGCGCCGGTCGGGGACGTGAAGTAGAGCGTGCCGCCCGCGAGTCCCGGCGCGGTCCCCGGGTACTCGCCGTCGAGATCGGCCGAGTCCCGGCGGCCCGAGGCCACATCGAGGCGCACCACCTCGGCGAAGCCGTCACCCGCCGGGTCGGTCGTCTCCCGCAGGAGCAGCAGCCGCCCGTCCCGCGCGCCCACCGGCCGCAGCCGCCCGTCGGCGGCGGCCGGGGCACCGAGCGTGCCCTTCTCGATGTCGAGGACCCGGAACTCCGCGTCGCCGGGCCGGCCGGTGGCGGCCTGCGCGGCCGGTGCGCACATCGCGTACGCGGCCCGGTTCGCGAGGAACGGGGCGCACCAGGAGCCCGCGGGGAAGGGGGTCTCCCAGAGCAGCCGGCCGTTGCGCGCGGATCGGGCCTCGATCCGGGTGGAACCGGCGTCCACGGTCAGTACGGTCGACCCCGACAGCACCGCGAACCGCGGTTCCCGCAGCAGATACGTCGCCTTGGTGCCGACCCGGGTCCGCCACCGTTCCTTCCCGCTGACGGCGTCCAGCGCGACGACCTCGACGCGCTCGGTGCCCTCCGCCGGGATGTGGTAACCGATGACGGTGCCGCCCGCGAGGTCCGGCCCCGAACCACCGCTCACCCCGACGAGATGCAGCCCCTGTACGGGGACCCCGGGGTACGTACGGCGCCACTCCACCTCGCCGTCGGCGGCCCGCACCCGGCTCGCGAGGACCCCGCCGCCCCCGCAGAACAGGGTCTCGGCACGGGCGACACAGCGCAGTTCGTCGGCGAAGGAACGTTCCCCGCGGACGTTCTTCCGCCAGGGGGCGAACCCGGCGGGGAGCGCCGCCCCGCCCCCGGCGACCACCCGGCTGTCCTGGGTCTGCCGGGTGGTGCCCGCGGTCCCGCCCGTCCCGGATTCCCCGTCGGGCCCCAGCAGGGCGACCCCGGTGGTGATCAGCGCGACGGCCGACGCGGCGACCGCGGCGACGAGGAGGGCGCGGCGGGTACGGGCGCGGGTGCGGGTGGTGGGGGAGCGGGAGCCGTGGGAGGCGGTGCCGGCGCCGGTCGCCGGGTCGGCGTCCGAACGGTCGCTGTCGGAACGGGTGCCGGTACCGGGGGCGAGGGCGTCACGGTCGTCGCCGTCCTCGTCATCGGACACAGCACCGGACCCGGACCCGGGAGCGCCACCGTCGGCGGAACCGGAACCGGAACCGGAACCGGAACCGAAGTCCTCGGATGACAACTCCCAGAGGGCACCCCCGTCCCCGAACCCAGCCCCGTCCCCGAACCCGGTACCGCCCGCGTCCGCGTCCCAGCCCCCGTGCGGGCTGTCGTGCGGGCCGTCGGACGGGCCGCCAGGCGTGCTGTCGGGCGTGGTGTCCGTGGTCGGGTGTCCGGTGCCCGGCAGGGTCGCGAGTTCGGACATCGGCGCGGACGCGGGGCCCAGGTCCTCGGGCAGCGCGCGCAGCGCGACAAGCAGTTCGTGCGCGGACGGCCGCCCCTTGCGCTCCTTCGCGAGGCACGGCTCGACGACATCCCGCAGCACCGCGGGCATCGCGCCGAGGACGGGGTCCTCGTGCACGACCTGGTACGCCGTCATGTACGGGCTGTCCGCGTCGAACGGCCCCTGCCCGGTCGACGCGTACACGAGCAGGGTCGCCAGCGAGAACACGTCGGACTCCGGCCCGACCGTACGCGGCGACTGCAACTGCTCGGGCGACATGAACGGCGGCGTACCGATGACCCGGCCCGTCATCGTGAGCGTCTGATGGCCCGTGGCCGCCCGGGAGATGCCGAAGTCGATGACCCGGGGTCCGTCGGGGGACAGGACGACGTTCGACGGCTTCAGATCCCGGTGGATGACGCCCGCGCGATGGATCTCGCGCAGCGCCTCCGCCAGCCCGATGGCGAGTCTGCGCAGTTCGGCGCCGTGCAGCGAACCGCCGTCGCTGATGCGCTGGGCGAGGGTCGGCCCGGGGATGTACGCGGTGGCCATCCAGGGGTGCGCGCCCTCGGGGTCGGCGTCGACGACGGCGGCGGTGAACACCCCGCTCACCCGGCGCGCGGCGGACACCTCCTGCCGGAACCGGATACGGAATTCCTCGTCGTCCGCGAACTGCTTGTGGATCAGCTTGATCGCGACGGGACGGCCGGATTCGGTACGCGCCAGGAACACGGTTCCCATGCCGCCGGAACCGAGGCGCGCCTCCAGGGGGTAGCCACCGATCTGTTCAGGGTCCCCGCCCCGAAGCTGCACAACTCCCCACCCCACCCGTTCCACGGTCAAGAGATCCCGCCTCGGTGAACAAACTAGCGGTTCGCCGGGGGAACGCGGGTGGGCGGAAGCCGCCCAAGAGGTGATCGGTCCGGCATACCGGCCAGTAGGCGGCGCGGGACGGTGCGGAAGTGCTCCCGGTGACTCAAGCGCCCCCACCCGGAACAGGTGTCCCACTGGCCCCGACCGGGAACCGCCCCACCCCCGGCCGGGAACCACCCCTCCACCGGCATCCCACCACCGGCACCCCGGCCACCGCGCCCGCCCCACCTTTCTCCGCCGCCCTCTCCTCCGCCGCCCGATCTCCGCGCCGGCCGTCCCCGCCGCCTCGGCCCTCCCGCCCGACCCTCCCGGCCCACCCCCTGCTTGCGACCGGAACCGTCCCACCGGGTCCCCGCTCAGCCATCCGGGCGCCCGTACCGGCGACCCGCCCCCGTACGCGCCCGCCGCGCCCACCCCGGGGCGACAATCGGCCGGTGAGCGAACCCCCCACCCCGGTGACGGGGCCCCGGCCCGCCCCCCTGCGGTTCTTCGGTACGACCTGGGTGCGGCACGACGGTCATTACGCGCTGCGCCGCGCGGGCGTGGCGACCGGCTCCCTCACCGCCGCGTTCGGCGGATGCCTGGTGCTGCGCTTCGCCCACCAGGGCCTCGCCGCCGGTCAGGTCGGCCCGTATGTGAACCTCCTGGTCCTGGGCACGTTCGCGCTCTGTTCGGCGCTCGCGTTCCGCCGTACCTGGACGGGCTTCCGCGGCGGCCCCGACCCCGGCGCCGCACCCCCGGCCCGCGCCACGATGGCCCTCGGTTTCCTCGGCACGCTGCTGGCCTACTTCCTGCGTTCCCTCGCCGAGGCGCCCGGCGAGAAACGGCTCCGCGCCCGGTACGAGGAGGAGCGCGCCCAGTACGTACGCCGGGTCGCGCGCCGCACGGGCAACCCCGCGAAACGCGGCCCGGGGTAGCTGCCGTACCCCTGCGCCGTTCCGTTCCGTCCGCCTTGACGGGCGGCACCGCCAGGAGGAGTATTCATCACATGATGAATAAAATTCGGGAGCATCCGCCCGGCCCCCTCGGCCCGGCGGTCGACGCGGCCGGCCTCACCGTCGTACGGGGTCCGCGCACCGTCCTGAAGGGCCTCACGTTCACGATTCCCCGGGGCCGGATCACCGGTCTGCTGGGCCCCTCGGGCTGTGGGAAGTCGACCTTGATACGGGCGGTCGTCGGCACCCAGGCCAAGGTCACCGGCACACTCGACGTCCTCGGCCACCCGGCCGGCACCCGGTCGCTGCGCTCACGCGTCGGCTACGTCACCCAGGCGCCCTCCGTCTACGACGACCTGACCGTCCGCCAGAACCTCGACTACTTCGCCGCCGTCCTCGACCCGGGCCGCCCGGCGGCCGACCGCCGACGCCACCACGTCGAACGCGCCCTCACCGATGTCGCCCTGACCTCCCACGCAGACGCTCTCGCGGGGAACCTCTCCGGCGGCCAGCGCAGCCGGGTCTCCCTCGCGGTGGCCCTGCTCGGCACCCCCGAACTGCTCGTCCTCGACGAACCGACCGTCGGCCTCGACCCCGTGCTCCGCCGCGAACTGTGGAAGCTCTTCCACCAGCTGGCGGCCGAGCGCCAGGTCACGATCCTCGTCTCCTCCCATGTCATGGACGAGGCGGAACGCTGCCACCGGCTCCTGCTGATGCGCGACGGCGAACTCCTCGCCGACGACACCCCCGAGGCGCTGCGCACCCGCACCGCCACCGACACCGTCGAGGACGCCTTCCTCACCCTCGTGACCCGGGCGGCCCCGGCCAAAACCCCCGCCACCTGACCCCGACCGACCGGTTCGAAGGAGGCCCCATGAACACCGCACGGACCCTGGCCACGGCCACCCGCGTGCTGCGCCAGCTCAGCCACGACCGCAGATCGCTCGCCCTGCTGCTGCTGGTCCCCTGCGTGATGCTCTTCCTGCTGCGCTACGTCTTCGACGGTGACCCCCGCACCTTCGACTCCATCGGCGCCTCACTGCTCGGCATCTTCCCGCTGATCACGATGTTCCTGGTCACCTCGATCGCGACCCTGCGCGAACGCACCTCCGGCACCCTCGAACGCCTCCTCGCGATGCCGCTGGGCAAGGCCGACATCATCGCGGGCTACGCCCTCGCCTTCGGCGCCCTCGCCGTCGTCCAGTCCGTCCTCGCGACCGCCCTCGCGCTGTGGGGCCTGGGCCTGGACATCAACGGTTCCGCCTGGCTCCTGCTGCTCGTCGCACTCCTCGACGCCCTGCTGGGCACCGCGCTCGGCCTGTTCGTCTCGGCGTTCGCGGCCTCGGAGTTCCAGGCCGTCCAGTTCATGCCGGCGGTGATCTTCCCGCAACTCCTGCTGTGCGGACTGTTCGCCGCCCGCTCCAGCATGCAACCCGTCCTGGAGGCCGTCTCGAACGTCCTGCCCATGTCGTACGCGGTGGACGGTATGAACCAGATCATGATCCACCCGGACGTCACCGCCGACTTCGTCCGGGACGCCGGTGTCGTCGCGGGCTGCGCGCTCCTGGTCCTCACCCTCGGCGCCGCCACCCTCAGACGCCGCACCCGGTGACACCGCCCGGACCCGGTGACACCGCCCGCACCCGGTGGCACAGACCGGACCCGGTGGCGCAGGCCGGACCCAATGACACCGCCCGCACCCAGTGACACCGCCCGGACTCGTTGACACCGCCCGCACCGGAGTCACCGCCCGCACCGGGAGCCACTGCCCCCGCACCCGAAGCCCCCGCCCCCGCACCTCGACCGGACCGGTAGGGCAGGCACCCCGGAAAGGCCACGGCGTACGCGCTCCGCGCACCCGCGCCGAGCGGACGACGAGCCCCGCGTACCCCCTCTGAAAGGATGAGCGGCAACAACCGTCCCGCGGAAGGCCGCACGTCATGCCCCAGAAAGTCGCAGTCCTCGGCACCGGAAAGATCGGCGAGGCACTGCTCAGCGGAGTCATCCGGTCGGGCTGGCCCCCGGCCGACCTCTTCATCACGGCCCGCCGCCCGGAACGCGCGGAGGAACTCCGGGTCCGCCACGGTGTCGTCCCCGTCACCAACCAGGAGGCCGCCAAGCAGGCCGACACCCTGATCCTGACGGTCAAGCCCCAGGACATGGGCGCGCTGCTCGACGAACTGGCCCCCCATATCCCCGCCGGCCGTCTGGTCATCAGCGGCGCCGCGGGTATCCCCACCACGTTCCTGGAGGAACGGCTTCCCGAGGGCACCCCCGTCGTCCGCGTCATGACGAACACCCCCGCCCTCGTGGACGAGGCGATGTCCGTGATCTCCGCCGGCACCCACGCCAGCGCCCAGCACCTCGCCCACGCGGAGGAGATCTTCGGCGCCGTCGGCAAGACCCTCCGGGTCCCCGAGTCCCAGCAGGACGCGGCCACCGCGCTGTCCGGCTCCGGCCCGGCGTACTTCTACTACCTGGTCGAGGCGATGACCGACGCGGGCATCCTGCTGGGCCTGCCCCGCGACAAGGCCCACGAACTCATCGTGCAGGCCGCGATCGGCGCCGCCGTGATGCTCCGCGACAGCGGCGAACACCCCGTCAAGCTCCGCGAGAACGTCACCTCACCCGCCGGTACGACGATCAACGCGATCCGCGAACTGGAGAACCACGGTGTCCGGGCCGCCCTGATCGCCGCCCTCGAAGCGGCACGCGACCGCAGCCGTGAACTCGCCTCCGGCACCAGCACCTGAACCCACCCCCGTCCCGCCCACCAGGCCCCGGGCCCGTCGACCGGCCACCACCCCCGCCCGTCGACGCACCCCGCCCGTCCGCCCCGGCGCCCAAGGCCCACCGCCACCCGCCGGGAACCCGCCCCGCAAGCCGCCCACAAGGCGGCCGGGCAACGGCGCCCCCGCACCCGCCCGGCAATTCCGGCCCGCCCGCACCGGACCCGCCCGGCCGTACGCCAGCCGTGACCCGTGACCCGTGACGCGGCCCCCGTCACCGGCCCCCGGGCTCGCTTGGCGGCCCGGCAGCCCGCGCCCCGCTACCCGCGGCCCGGCAATTCCCTTCAGGCACCCGGCAATTCCCCCGGGCGCCCGGCCAGGCCCGCCTCATTGCTCCCCCAGCACCATCCACTTCTCCACGTTCTTCATCGGGGCGAACCCCACCCGGGCGTAGACCTCATGGGCGTCGGCCGTCGCGAGCAGGATCCGGCGCAGCCCGTACGCCGCCAGACGGTCACGGACAGCGGCCGTCAGCGCCGTACCCACTCCCGCGCCGCGTGCCGCCGGTGCCACGTACACATCGCACAACCACGCGAAGGTCGCCCGGTCGGTCACCACCCGCGCGTACGCGACCTGCGCCCCGGAACCTTCCTCGTACACACCGAAGTTCAGCGACCCGTCGATCGCCTGATCCTGCTTCTCCCGTGAGCGCCCGAGCGCCCAGTACGAGTCCTGCGACAACCAGCGATGCACCTCTGCGCGATCGACCCGCGCGACATCCTCGGACAACTCGAAGCCTTCCGGCAGCACCTCACTCATCCCCCCAGCCAACCACCACCCCCGGACCCCACCCCGAGCCACCCCACCCCCGGACCTCAGCCGGGGAACCCCGAGACCTCAGCCGTCAGCAGCTTCACCCGCACCCCCACTCCCACCTCCACCGGCGGACTTCCCCGCGTCCTCCCGCCCCCCGGACACCGCACCACCCCGCCGCGGGCCGTTCCGCCCACCGGACTCCGCACCCCCGGTACCGCTGCCGTCCCCACCCACGGAACCGGCCTCCCGGGCATCTCCCGCCCCACCGGCCACGCTCCAGGAGGGCTCCGCGTCCACCGGGCCCCGCAGCCCCGGGGCCAGGGCCACCGTCACAGCCACCGACATCGCGGCCATCACCCCTATCGCCACCGACGGCGAGGTCCACTGCGCGACCGCGCCCGCGAGCCCGGCGGCCAGCCCCTGCGCCGTCATCATCCCCGCGCCGTGCAGCCCGAGTGCCTGCCCGCTCAACTCCTCCGGGGTGAGCGCCATCAACCGCTCCTGCAACAGCAACGTCGACGCGAACCCCACCGAGGCCAGCGTCACCGCCACCACCGCCAGCGCCGTCGGCGGACCGAACAGGAACACCACGTACGGCACCGCCAACAGCAACCGCAACGGCGAGTCGAGCCGCGCCCGCCACCGCGGCGGCAGGAACCGCCCCGCCACCGTGTCCCCGATGAACATCCCCAGCGCCGCGAACGCGAACAACAGCCCCGCCCGCTCGGGGTCGTACGGCACGAACAACGCCTCGCACCCGACGACCAGGCCGTTCGGCACCCACAGCGCGAGATACGTGTACCGCCGTGGCCGCGACGACCACAGCAGCCGGTTCGTACGCCATGTCTCCGTGACCGACGCCCGTCCCGCCACCCTCGGCGCCCGCTCGGTCAGCCCGAACCGGGTGATGACCGCCGAACCCAGATACAGCCCCGCCCCCAGCAGCAGCGCCCCCCGCGGCGACATCAGTGTGATCAGCACCCCGCCCACCGCGAACCCGGCCACCTGCATCAGTCCCGTGGCCATGTTCATCACCGACCGCCCCAGCAGATACCCCTCCCGCGCGAGGATCTCGTTGAGCAGCCCGTACCGCACCCCGCCCCCGAGCGACGCCGCCGCGCCCATCACGAACAGGACCACGAACAGCGCCCACACCGGCATCCCCGGCACGGCCTGCACCGCCGTCCCCACCGCGAACAGCGCCGCCAGCCCCACGAGCGCCGCCCTCGGCGGCACCCGGTCCGCCGCCGACATCAGCACCGTCGCCCCCACGACCTGGGCCAGCGCCTGCCCGAACATGCTGAGCGCCGCGAGCAACGGCGACCCCGTCGCCCCGTAGACCAGCACCCCCAGCGCCAGCCCGCTGACCGTCGACGCCGCCACATGCAACGAACTGCTCAAGAACAGCGGCGTGAACTCAGGCGCCCCGAACAACTCCCGGTAAGTACGCATCCTCGGAGTCTCAACACCCCACCCCTGAACCCCTTAGTCTTTCGCCCCCACGCGAAACCCAGCTCGGCCCGGCGCCACCCCGCGATCCCCCAAAGAGGCAACACCGGCCAACGCACCGACCAACGCAGAACAGAAGACGAGGCGGAACAAGACGGAACAAGACAGAACAAGGCGAAGTAGGTCGGAATGGTTCAGAACAGGACAGGAGAAGGTACATGGGCTGGTGGCACGTCGACGCGGACACCCTCGCCGCCAGCCGTTTCACTCTCTCCCCGCTCAGTGAGACCGTCGCCGCCGTCATGAGCCTCGAACGCGGTGAACCGGCCCACCCCGGCGACCAGCACTGGCTCAACCTCCACCGCCCCGCCTACCGCGAACGCCTCGCCGCCGACCCCACCACCGCCCAGCTGATCCGCGCCGCCCTCGGCCGCTTCTGGCTCGCCGACTACCTCACGCCCACCCCCACCGGTGATCTCACCCCCACCGACGACGCCACCCCCGTCCTCGAAACCGAACTGTCCCTCGTCCGCTCCACACCCCCCGCCATGGCCCGCGCCCACCTCACCCGCTCCCTCGCCGGCCCCCTGCCCGCCCTGCTCGACCGTTCCGACCTACCGGAACGCACCGCCGACCTCCTCCACTGGGTCTGGACCGAAACCGTCCTGCCCACCTGGCCCCGACGCCGCCGCATCCTCGAAGCCGACGTCATCGCCCGCCTCCAGCACCTCACCCGCGGCGGATGGGCAGCCGCCCTCGACGGCATGCGCCCAGGAGTGCGCTGGCTCGGCGAAGGCCGCCTCCAGGTCAACGTCGACGAGTACCCACCCCGCGACCTCACCGGCACCCAGCTCTTCCTCGTCCCCGTGACCCCCCAGCACGGCTGGGTGTCCTGGAACGCCCGCACCCACGCCATCACCTATCCCTGCACCGGCGCCCTCACCCTCGCCCCCCGCCACCCCACCCCGGTACCCGCGTCCCTCCCGTCACCCCACTCGCCATTTCACTCACCCTCCCGCCGTCCGGGCCCCCCAGCCAGGGACACCCGCCCCGCCCCGCCGCACCCCGTCACCCCGCCGCTCGCCCCCGAAGCCCTGACCCGGCTCCTCGGCCCCGTACGCGCCACCGTCCTGACCTTGCTGGACACCCCCAAGAGCACCACCCACCTCGTCGCCCTCACCGGCCAGGCCCTGGGCACCATCGGCCGGCACCTGAAGATCCTTCACGACGCCCACCTCGTCGAACGCCGCCGCGCGGGCCGCTCCGTCCTCTACTACCGGACCCCCACAGCGGAAGCCCTTCTCAGCGCCCAGCACCCTCCAACCCAGCACCCTCCAACCCAGCGCTGACCCCCACCGCATCGAGCACCTCAGCCGTCCGCACCACCTGGGCGAACCCACCGCCGTGCAAGGACACCGCGGTGGCCCGCGCCAGCTCCTCCGCCGGCAGTCGCCAGCCGAACGGCCCCTCCAGATCGAACGTGTGCGTCGCGTCCAGCACGAACAGCACGTCGTACCCGAGGTTGCCGCCCATCCGCGCTGTCGTCTCCGCGCACATGTTCGTCTGGATACCGGTGACCACCAGCTGCCCCACTCCCGAGGCCCGCAGCCAGGCGTCCAGGTCCGGCGACCCGTAGAAGGCCGAGTTCACGGTCTTCGTCACCAGCAGCTCCGCCGCGGCCCCCTTCCCCCGTCGTTCCTCCACGTACCCCTTGAAGTCATTCCCCTCGTCCCCCTTCCGCAGCGGCGACCCCGGCTGAACCGAGTCGTGCCGCGTCCACACCACCGGCCGTGCCGTCGCCTGCCAGGCATCGATCAGTGCGGCGATATGGCTGTCGGCCGCCGGATTGTTCCGAGGCCCCCAGAAGTCCAGGTCCTCGAATGCCTTCTGGACGTCGATCACCAGCAGTGCCGCGTTCTCCGCAATCTCCATACCTCCGATGCTGCCGCCCGCAACCACCCCGCCCCAGAGGGTGGGAAGACAGCGATCGATGGTTTACTGCCACGGTGGACGAGCACCGGACCCCCCAGCACCGGACCCCCCAGCACCGGACCCCCCAGCACCGGACCCCCCAGCACCAACCCCCCGGGACGCCCCCGCACCAGGCGACACCCCCGCACTCCACCTCCTCCACCAGCACCCCGGGCTGCCCAAGCACTCCGGCCACCCCACCGCACCGCGTGGCCCTGCTCGCCTTCCCGGGTATCCGGGCGTTCGACGTCGCCGTGATCACCGAGGTCTGGGGAACCGACCGCACCGACCGGAACGCACCCGCCTTCGAACTGCGCCGGGTCGCCCCCGGCTCCGCACCCGTCCCGATGCGCGGCTCCCTCGCCCTCACCCCCGACCGCACCCTGAGCTGGCTGCACCGCGCCGACCTGGTCGTCGTCCCCGGCCTCGACGACCACCTCACCCCCGCACCACCCCCCGTCCTCGCCGCGCTCCGCGACGCCCACACACGCGGTACCCCCATCGCCGCCCTCTGCGGAGGCGCCTTCACCCTCGCGCAGGCGGGACTCCTCGACGGCCGCCGCGCGGTCACCCACTGGAACCTGGTCGACCTCCTCCGCGCCCACCACCCCCTCGTCGGTGTCCACCCCGACGCCCTCTTCATCGAGGACGACAACATCTGGACCTCGGCCGGCACGGCTGCCGGTATCGACCTCTGTCTGCACCTTGTCCGCCGGAGCCACGGCGCGGAAGCCGCCGCCACCATCGCCCGGTCGATGGTCACCGCCCCCTTCCGCACCGGGACCCAGGCCCAGTTCATCGAGCACCCCACACCCCTGGCCGACCGGGACGCCGACGCCCTCGCCGCCGTACGGGAACACGCGCTGCGCCACCTCGACCAGTCCTTCACCGTCGCCGACCTGGCCGACCGGGCCGGAATGTCACCCCGCTCCTTCACCCGCCACTTCACCGCCGCCACCGGCACCACCCCGCTGCGCTGGCTCCTCGACCAGCGCCTCGCCGCCGCCCAGAAGCTCCTCGAACGCACCGACCTCCCCATGCCCGACATCGCCCACCGCGCGGGGTTCGGCAGCGAGGTCACGATGCGCCAGCACTTCTCCTCACGCCTCGCCACCAGCCCCCGCGCCTACCGCGCGGCCTTCAGGCAGGCGGAAGCAGACCGATCGCCCGGTAGGCCGCGTCGACCGTAGGACGGGCCATCGCCCTCGCCTTCTCCGCACCCCGGCGCAACACCTCCTCCACATATCCGGGATCACGCACCAGCTCGCTGTGCCGCTGCTGCACGGGCCTCAGCAGCTCCACCACGGCCTCGGCGGTCTCCTTCTTCAACGAGCCGTACGTTTTATGTACACCGCTGAGGGCCTCCGGGTTCCCGGTCCCGGCACCCGACTTCTGCGCCTCGCACGCGGCGAGGATCTCCAGCAGATTCGAGACCCCCGGCTTCGCCTCGGGATCGTGGACGACCTCGTCCCCGCTGTCCGTCACGGCTCGCATGATCTTCTTCCGCACCACGTCCGGGTCGTCCAGCAGATAGACGATGCCGGACCCGCCGCCGTGGGACTTCCCCATCTTCGACGTCGGGTCCTGAAGATCCATGACCCGCGCCGCCACCTCCGGATGCGCGGCCCGCGGCACCACGAACGTGTGCCCGTACCGCTGGTTGAACCGCACCGCGAGATCCCGCGTCAGCTCGACGTGCTGCGCCTGGTCGTCGCCCACGGGAACCACGTCGGTCCCGTACGCGAGGATGTCGGCCGCCATCAGCACCGGATACGTCAGCAGCGACAGCCGTACGCTCCCGCCGCGCTCACGTTCCAGGGCGGCCTTCTCCTTGTACTGGATCATCCGCCGCATCTCCCCGTCGTTCGCGACGCACTCCAGCAGATACGAGAGCCGGGCGTGTTCGTCCACCTGACTCTGGACGAACACCGTGCACCGCTCCGGATCGAGGCCGGCCGCCAGCAGCAGCGTCGCCGCCTGCCGGGTCAGCCGCCGCACCCGTCCCGGATCGTGATCGACGGTGAGCGCGTGCAGATCGACCACACAGAACAAGGAGTCCGCCCGGTACTGGTCCACCGCGGCCCACCGCCGGACGGCCCCCAGATAGTTGCCGAGCGTCAGATGCCCGGTCGGCTTGACCCCGCTGAATACCCTTGCCATCTCTCCACCTCCTGGTCAGGACCCCCGCTGCCCGTCGGCCGGGCTCCGGGTCCCCAGGAGGGACGCAGAACGGCCGCCGGATTGCGGCGGCCGTCGAGTGCATGCGTGAGCCGGCCGCCGTCAGGCGGGCCACCACTGGTGCGTGGACGCATGCTTCATGCCCGACAGCGTAGCCACGCCAAGGCCTCCTGACCCGGAGTTGACACTCTTCCGCGCGATACGTAATGTTCTCCGAGCTGTCCGACGTGAGCGCCGACCCACGGTCGGTCCCCGGACAGTCATTCCGTACCAACTCACCAAGAAGCGATGACTCGTCATCTGCTCCTTTGCGCGTGTTTTTGCAGAATGAGGAATCCGCGTTCGATAAGAACGCGGGCGACCGCCCCCGATTAGCGGGGAGGCCGGGATTCCGCTAAAGTCTCACTCGTCGGAACGGCCCAACAGCCGGAAAGACAAACCCCGCTGACCGGGGATCAGGTCCGAAAGGATCTGATAGAGTCGGAACCGCCGGAAAGGAAAAGCGCGGAAGCGGTTTTCCCGGAAAGCACCGAGGAAATCGGATACGGAAACGGTCTGATAGAGTCGGGAACACCGAAGGGAAGCGCCCGGAGGAAAGCCTGAGCCGAATGGCTGGGGTGAGTACGAAGGAAGCGTCCGTTCCTTGAGAACTCAACAGCGTGCCAAAAGTCAACGCCAGATATGTTGATTACCCC
>NZ_LFBV01000011.1 GCF_001905345.1 Streptomyces uncialis | reverse complement strand
ACTTGATGGGGTAAGGCTCCCAGTAGACGACTGGGTTGATAGGCCAGATATGGAAGCCGGGTGACCGGTGGAGTTGACTGGTACTAATAGGCCGAGGGCTTGTCCTCAGTTGCTCGCGTCCACTGTGTTGGTTCTGAAACCACGAACAACCAACACCCCCCTGCCCCGACCCGAATCTTGGGTTGTGTGGGCCGGTGGGGGTGTGCGGGGTGTGTTTCGTAGTGTTTCGGTGGTCATAGCGTGAGGGAAACGCCCGGTTACATTCCGAACCCGGAAGCTAAGCCTTACAGCGCCGATGGTACTGCAGGGGGGACCCTGTGGGAGAGTAGGACACCGCCGAACTAACTTTATAGAGAAGGCCGTGGTCTTCAAGAGAAATTCGTTTCTCTTGAAGACCACGGCCTTCTTGCGTTCCCGGATAATTCTTCGCTTTCGGACCTGTCCACTCCGCCTTCCGATGCCGACCAGGGCGGCGTCGACCCCTCCGTGTCGGAACGCAGCCTCAGGACTGTATGGTCAGGAGGTTATCGTTGACTCGTTCTCACAGGAGGCCCCCGGGTGGAGGTCCAGGAGACGCGTGTCCAGACGGACCGGGTCCTCACCATCCCCAACATCCTCAGCATGGCGCGCCTTCTCGGTGTACCGCTCTTCCTGTGGTTGATCCTGCGGCCGGAGTTCGGGGGGCCCAAGAGCGACGGCTGGGCGCTGCTCGTCCTGATGCTCAGCGGCATCAGCGACTATCTCGACGGAAAACTCGCCCGCCGCTGGAACCAGGTCAGCAAGCTCGGCAGACTGCTGGACCCCGCGGCCGACCGGCTCTACATTCTGTCTACACTGGTCGGCCTGACCTGGCGTGAGATCCTGCCGCTCTGGTTGACAGCCGTACTGCTCGCTCGAGAACTTGTGCTGCTCGTGATGGTCGGCATCCTCAGACGCCACGGGTATCCGCCGCCCCAGGTCAACTTCCTGGGCAAGGCGGCCACCTTCAACCTGATGTGTGCGTTCCCCCTGCTGCTGCTGGGTGACGGAAACGGCTGGATCGCGTCACTCGCCGCAGTTTTCGGATGGGCGTTCGCAGGATGGGGTACAACCCTGTATTGGTGGGCAGGAGTCCTGTACATGGTGCAGGTCCGCCGACTTGTCCGGGCGGACACCATGGCCGGCTGAGCCCTCCGAATGGTGCGACGGTGTTGGCCTGATGGCCCGCAGTGGATTTGTGCGGGACAATTGGACGGGTGCAGTCGGCTTACCGTCGTCTCTCAAGGAGGACGCTTCCGACATGAAGGCCGTCGTGATGGCCGGTGGCGAAGGCACGCGCCTTCGCCCGATGACCTCAAGCATGCCCAAGCCGCTCCTGCCGGTGGTCAACCGGCCGATCATGGAGCATGTGCTGCGGCTGCTGAAAAGGCATGGGCTCACCGAGACTGTCGTCACTGTCCAGTTCCTCGCCTCACTCGTCAAGAACTACTTCGGCGACGGCGAAGAACTCGGCATGGACTTGACCTATGCCAACGAGGAGAAGCCACTCGGTACCGCCGGCAGTGTGAAGAACGCGGAAGAAGCGCTCAAAGACGACGCGTTTCTGGTCATCTCCGGTGACGCCCTCACCGATTTCGACCTGACCGAACTGATCAACTTCCACAAGGAGAAGGGTGCCCTCGTCACGGTCTGTCTGACGCGTGTGCCCAATCCGCTGGAGTTCGGCATCACCATCGTCGACGAGGAAGGCAAGGTCGAGCGGTTCCTGGAGAAGCCGACCTGGGGCCAGGTCTTCTCCGACACCGTGAACACCGGCATCTACGTGATGGAGCCGGAGGTCTTCGACTATGTCGAGGCCGACACCTCCGTCGACTGGTCGGGTGATGTCTTCCCGCAGCTGATGAAGGAAGGCAAGCCCATCTACGGCTTCATCGCCGAGGGCTACTGGGAGGACGTCGGCACCCACGAAAGCTATGTGAAGGCCCAGGCCGACGTACTGGAACGCAAGGTCGACGTCGAACTCGACGGATTCGAGATCTCGCCCGGGGTCTGGGTCGCGGAGGGTGCGGAGGTGCATCCCGACGCCGTGCTGCGGGGGCCGCTGTACATCGGTGACTACGCCAAGGTCGAAGCGGACGTCGAGATCCGCGAGCACACCGTCGTGGGTTCGAACGTGGTCGTGAAGACCGGTGCGTTCCTGCACAAGGCCGTGCTCCACGACAACGTCTACATCGGGCAGCACAGCAATCTGCGTGGCTGTGTCATCGGCAAGAACACCGACATCATGCGGGCCGCGCGGATCGAGGACGGCGCCGTCATCGGTGACGAGTGCCTCGTCGGTGAAGAATCGATTGTCCAGGGCAATGTGCGGGTGTACCCGTTCAAGACGATCGAGGCGGGCGCGTTCGTCAACACCTCGGTCATCTGGGAGTCCCGGGGGCAGGCGCATCTCTTCGGCGCGCGCGGAGTGAGCGGCATCCTGAATGTCGAGATCACTCCGGAGCTGGCCGTACGGCTCGCGGGTGCCTATGCCACGACCCTGAAGAAGGGCTCGACGGTCACCACGGCCCGGGACCACTCCCGAGGTGCCCGTGCGCTCAAACGGGCGGTCATCTCCGCGTTGCAGGCGAGCGCCATCGACGTCCGGGACCTGGAGAACGTCCCGCTGCCCGTGGCACGTCAGCAGACCGCGCGGGGAAGCGCCGGCGGCATCATGATCCGTACGTCACCCGGGGTACCGGACTCCGTGGACATCATGTTCTTCGACGGCCGCGGGGCGGATCTCTCCCAGGCGAGCCAGCGCAAACTCGACCGGGTGTACGCGCGCCAGGAATATCGTCGCGCGTTCCCCGGTGAGATCGGCGATCTGCACTTCCCTGCCAGCGTCTTCGACTCCTACACGGGCTCGCTCCTGCGGAACGTCGACACCAGCGGGATCGCCGAGGCCGGACTGAAGGTCGTGGTCGACGCGTCGAACGGCAGCGCGGGACTGGTCCTGCCGAGCCTCCTCGGGAAACTGGGCGTGGACTCGCTCGTGATCAACCCCGGCCTGGACGAGGCGCGGCCCACCGAGACGGCGGACGCCAGGCGATCGGGTCTGGTGCGGCTCGGGGAGATCGTGGCATCGGCGCGCGCGGCGTTCGGGGTGCGTTTCGACCCGGTCGGCGAGCGGGTGTCGCTGGTGGACGAGAAGGGCCGGATCGTCGAGGACGACCGGGCGCTGCTGGTGATGCTCGACCTGGTGGCGGCGGAGCGCCGCAGCGGCCGGGTGGCGTTGCCGGTGACGACGACCCGGATCGCGGAGCAGGTCGCGGCCTATCACGGCACGCAGGTCGACTGGACGACGACGTCCCCCGACGATCTGACCCGGGTGGGCCGTGAGGAGTCCACGATCTTCGGTGGTGACGGCCGCGGTGGCTTCATCGTGCCGGAGTTCAGCAGTGTCTTCGACGGCGCTGCGGCCTTCGTCCGGCTGATCGGTCTGGTCGCGCGCACCCAGCTCACGCTGAGTCAGATCGACGCGCGGATCCCGCGGGCCCATGTGCTCAAGCGCGATGTGGCGACCCCGTGGGCCGTGAAGGGCCTCGTCATGCGCCGGGTGGTCGAGGAGGCCGGGGACCGGTCGGTGGACACGACCGACGGTGTCCGGGTGGTCGAGACGGACGGCCGCTGGGTGCTGGTCCTGCCGGACCGGGCCGAGGCGGTCACCCATCTGTGGGCCGAGGGACCGGACGACGCCTCCGCGCAGGCACTGCTCGACGAGTGGTCGGCGGTGGTGGAGAGCGCCGGCGAGTGAGCGCGGGGATCACCCGCGCGAGTAGCCCGTAACGCATCAAACGTACGTCTTTCGTGTGCCGGACAGTGCCCCTCCTGGGCGCTGTCCGGCGGTGTCCCAGGGCCATTCGGAGGAATGGGCGCCGACGTGCGACGATGTGCGGCATGCCGCAGCCGCCCCCCGTTCGGAGCAGTTCTTCGCGTCCCCGGCGCCCGGACGCGTCCATGTCGCTGCTCACCAATGTCATGGACCACAGCCTGGACGACGGCTACGCGGAGGCGGCGGCGAGGAAGCGGGCGCAGGGCGGCGGCGGAGGGCTGCCGAAGACGCTGCGGGCCCGGCTCGGGCTCGGGGCGGGACTCGTGCTCGCGGCGCTCGTCGTCACGGTGGGGGCCGCGCAGGCCCGGGTCACGGCGCCGGTGATCGCCAAGGAGCGCGAGGAACTGATCGACCGGATCGAGGACGAGACCGCCGCCGCGGACAAGCTGGAGAAGAACGTCGACACCCTCCGTGACGACGTCGACGACCGCAGGCGCGAGGCGCTCCGGCACGAGGAAGGCGCCGACGACCTCATCGGTGTGCTCGCGGGCTCCGCGGCCGTGCACGGACCCGGCGTCAAACTGTCGGTGGACGACGCCAAGGAGGCGGACGGCAACGGCGACGGTCCCCGCGGCACCTCCGGTTTCTCCGACACGGGCCGGGTCAAGGACCGCGACCTGCAACGCGTCGTCAACGGGCTGTGGCAGTCCGGGGCGGAGGCTGTCTCGATCAACGGGCAGCGGCTCACGGCCCTGTCCGCGATCCGGGCGGCGGGCGACGCCATACTCGTCGACAACCGGCCCCTGGTGCCGCCTTACACCATCCTCGCCGTCGGCGACGGAGAACGGCTGAGCACCCGGTTCCAGAACAGCCCCGACGGTCTCTACCTGAACGCTCTCCAGGAGAACTTCGGGGTGCGGACCGGGATCTCCACGCACAAGGAGCTTCGGCTGCCCGCGGCGCCGAGCGTGATCGTCCGTACAGCACAGCCGAGAACAGAGAAGGGCACACAGTGATCGCCGTACTGGGCCTCGTCCTGGGAGTCGTTGCCGGACTGCTGGTCCGGCCCGAAGTCCCGGCGGTGGTCGAGCCGTATCTTCCGATCGCCGTGGTCGCGGCGCTGGACGCCGTGTTCGGGGGCCTGCGGGCGATGCTCGACGGTATCTTCGACGACAAGGTGTTCGTGGTCTCGTTCCTGTCGAACGTGGTCGTGGCGGCTCTGATCGTGTTCCTGGGGGACGAGTTGGGTGTGGGTGCCCAGCTGTCCACCGGTGTGGTCGTGGTGCTCGGCATCCGTATCTTCTCCAACGCCGCCGCGATCCGGCGGCATGTGTTCCGGGCGTGAGGCCGATGAACAGCGAAGAGAACCCCGACCACCGGCTGAGCAGGGAACTGCCCGCCGAGGTGCCCGCGCCGCCCGCCGGGAGCGATCCGGCGGCCTCCGGCGCCCCCGGCGCCGGGGAGAAGGGCCTGACGGGCCGACAGCGCCTCGCGAAGGGCCTCTGGCCGCTGCGCTTCAGCCGGGCCCAGCTCATCGTGGCCCTGCTGCTCGCGGGGCTCGGGTTCGGACTCGCGGTCCAGGTCGCGTCCACCAGCGACAGCAATGTGCTGCGTGGCGCCAGACAGGAGGATCTCGTGCGCATCCTCGATGAACTGGATGACCGAACTCAACGTCTAGATGATGAGAAGCGTCGCCTGGAAGGCCAGCGGACCGAGCTGGAGACCAGCTCGGACCAGGCCGAGGAGGCGCGTAAGCAGACGGTCGAGAGGGAGAAGCAACTGGGCGTCCTCGCGGGCACCGTGGGGGCCGAGGGCCCGGGTATCACCATGGCTGTCACCGACGCACGCGGGGCCGTGGAGGCGCGTATGCTCCTCGACGCCGTCCAGGAACTGCGCGCGGCGGGAGCCGAGGCCATCCAGGTCAACGGGGTGCGCGTGGTGGCCGGCACCTATCTCTCGGACGGCGGCGGCGAAGGGGTGAGCGTGGACGGCACCGACATCCGCCCGCCGTACCGGTTCAAGGTGATCGGGCGCCCGCAGGATCTGGAGCCGGCGCTCAACATTCCCGGGGGTGTGGTGCAGACTCTGGAGAAGGAGCAGGCCGGCGTGACGGTGACACGCGCGGAGAAGATCATCGTTGACGCCTTGCGACCGGCGAAGCGGCCTGACTACGCTCGGTCGTCCTCGGAGTGAACCGGTGAGCGTGAAGGTCACTCCCCGAGGGCATGTGGTTGCGGGGGGTCGGCGCACCGGAAGGACGGTGCGTGGTGGAAACTGTCCGGTGGGTACGGACGTTGTGAAGATGTCCGGGTCGGCAGGTGTGTGCAATCAGGGTTCGTCCTGCCCCACGGGCGGGTCTGTTTCGGTCAAGGGGAATCGCCCGTGAAGTTGTTTGCGAAGTTGTTCGGCAAGAGCGCACGCCAGGACCGTGGCAATGCCACGGCCCGGCATCGTGCGCCGCGCTCCGGTGACGAGGGGCAGTCGGGCGAGCGCCCGCTGTTCCGTGATCAGGTCGGTGCGCCAGGTGGTGACATCCCGGGTGGACCGGGCGCGTCGTCCGGCGACCCGGCCTCGGCCGGCCGCATAGGTTTCGGGGATTCTTCGGCCCCGGGTGCGGGTGGCGGGTTCGCTCCGGACCCGTACGGGTCCCCTGGCGGGCAGCGGCAGGAGGGTCAGTCCATGCCCCTGGTGTGTACGAGGTGCGGCAACCGGAACGCGGAGGCGAGCCGTTTCTGCTCCAACTGCGGCGCGCCGCTGCGCGGGGGCGCCGAGCGTCCCTCGGAGACGACCTCGACCATCTCGATCTCGGGTCTGGAGGCGTACGACGCGGAGGTCACGGGCCAGACCCCGTCGCCTTCCCTGTCGCCCGAGGCCCAGGCCGCGGTGGACGCGCTGCCGCTCGGTTCGGCGCTCCTGGTGGTGCGGCGGGGGCCGAACTCCGGCAGCCGCTTCCTGCTGGACGGTGAGCTGACGACCGCGGGGCGTCACCCGCAGAGCGACATCTTCCTGGACGATGTGACGGTGTCGCGTCGCCATGTGGAGTTCCGTCGCGGGACGGACGGTCTGTTCACGGTCTCCGACGTCGGCAGCCTCAACGGCACCTACGTCAACCGTGAGCGGATCGACGAGGTCCGGCTCTCCAACGGTGACGAGGTCCAGATCGGCAAGTACCGGCTGGTCTTCTACGCGAGCCAGCGGGGTATCTGACCCCCGGGGAAGGCCCCATGCTTCACACACCGAGCGGCGGTGCCGGGCACGGCGCCGCCGCCGCGGACGGTCGTCTGATGAGTATCGGCACCGTGCTGAACACCTTGCGGGACGAGTTCCCCGAGGTCACCATCTCCAAGATCCGTTTCCTGGAGGCCGAGGGGCTCGTCGAGCCGCAACGCACCGCCTCGGGGTACCGGAAGTTCGGTCCGCGGGACGTCGAGCGGCTCGCACAGGTCCTGCGGATGCAGCGGGACCACTATCTGCCGCTCAGGGTGATCCGTGAGCATCTGGACGCCGTGGAGCGCGGTGAGGCCCTGCCGCTGCCGTCGCCCGGCCCCGCGGCGGGTGAGCCGGCCGACGAGAGCCGTTCCCCGGGTCTGCCGGGCGCACCGGCCCCGACGGCCGCACGGGTCGGCCGGGACGAGCTGCTGGCCGCCGCCGGGGTCGGTGAGTCCGAGCTGGCCGAATGGGAGTCGTACGGCCTGGTGGCGCCCTTGCCGGACGGCGGGTACGACGCCGAGGCCGTCACCGTGGCGACTCTGGTGCTCGAACTCGGCAGATTCGGTATCGAACCCCGTCATCTGCGGGCCATGAAGGCGTCCGCCGACCGGGACGCCGGCCTGGTCGACCAGGTCGTGGCCCCCTTGCGGCGGCATCGCAACCCCCAGACCAGGGTCCACGCCCAGGCCCGTACCAGGGAGCTGGCGGAGCTCACCGTACGGCTTCATTCGGCCCTTGTGCAGACGGCCCTCGGGGTGCGTTTGCCCTGACATGACCCCTGATCCGGGGGTGCGTGGGGCCGGTGGCCGGAGTGCCCGACTACCCAAAGGTGCCGGGCACGGCCTAGGGTTGCTGTGTGAACGAGCTCGACGTCGTAGGTGTCCGGGTCGAAATGCCCTCCAACCAACCGATCGTGCTTCTGCGTGAAGTGGGAGGCGACCGCTACCTCCCCATCTGGATCGGGCCTGGGGAGGCGACGGCGATCGCCTTCGCCCAGCAGGGCATGGCCCCCGCACGGCCGCTGACCCACGACCTGTTCAAGGACGTGCTGGAGGCCGTCGGCCAGGAGCTCAGTGAAGTGCGCATCACGGACCTCCGCGAAGGCGTCTTCTACGCGGAGCTGGTCTTCGCGAGCGGCGTCGAGGTCAGTGCCCGTCCGTCCGACGCCATAGCGCTGGCGCTGCGTACCGGTACGCCGATCTACGGCAGCGACGGTGTCCTGGACGACGCCGGGATCGCGATCCCGGACGAGCAGGAGGACGAGGTCGAGAAGTTCCGTGAGTTCCTCGACCAGATCTCGCCGGAGGACTTCGGTACCAACAGCCAGTGACGGCAGGAACCCGCGTCGGTGATCCACACGACCGGCCGGTTCCCGAGGGTCGATCCGGTGACGGGCCGACCCTCTCGGCACATTCGGCTAGCCTTTCCCCACAGCCGGACACGGGAAACCACTCGTAGGGTGATTATCACTCGGCGTGGCGAGTGTGGCGATCGTTGACGCACCCCGAGTGACTGCCTACCGTCGGGAGGGCAGGTCAAGGACGGAGGTCGGCGTGAGAAGCAGCGGCGACGGTACGGCCGGGGGTGCCCCCGGGCGGTTCCTGGGGGAGGGTGGTCCGTACGCGCTCGACAGTGGTCCGACAGGTCATACGGCCGTTCGGCCGACGGCCGTGCCCGGTGACGAGGGCGGTACGGCGGAACAGGTCGGATACCGGGGGCCCACGGCGTGCGCGGCGGCGGGCATCACCTATCGGCAGCTCGACTACTGGGCCCGTACGGGACTCGTGGAGCCCAGTGTGCGGCCCGCCTACGGGTCGGGGACCCAGCGGCTCTACAGCTTCCGGGACGTGGTCGTCCTCAAGGTGGTCAAGCGCTTCCTCGACACGGGCGTGTCCCTCCAGAACATCCGCGCCGCCGTGCGCCATCTACGGGAGCGCGGACTGCGCGACCTGGAGCGCATGACGCTCATGAGCGACGGCGCCACGGTCTACGAGTGCACCTCGCCCGACGAGGTCCACAAGCTGCTCCAGGGCGGCCAGGGGATCTTCGGGATCGCGGTCGGCGTGGTGTGGCAGGACGTCGACACCGCGCTGTCCCAGCTGCACGGCGAGCGCGTCGACACCGGCGAGACGCTGGTCGGGCACAATCCGGGCGACGAGCTGGCCCGCCGTCGCAACCGCGCGGTCTGAACCACGGGCGGGGCCCCGGCCCCGCCCGGCGCGGCATTGTCAGTGCCGTAGGGCAGCATCGGAAGGGTGAGGAACGAGCCCACCATCCTGCATCTGGACATGGACGCCTTCTACGCTTCGGCGGAGCAGGCGTCCAAGCCCAGTCTGCGCGGCAAGGCCGTGGTGGTGGGAGGTCTCGGCCCCCGGGGAGTGGTGGCCACCGCCTCGTACGAGGCGCGGCGGTTCGGGGTGCACTCGGCGATGCCGACCGCCCAGGCACGCAGGCTCGCGCCCAACGCCGCCTACCTCGTGCCGCGCTTCGGTTTCTACCGTGACATCAGCGAGCGGGTCATGGGGCTGCTGCGGGAGCTGTCGCCGCTGGTGGAGCCGCTCAGCCTGGACGAGGCCTTCGTGGACCTGGAGGCGGGCGGTGTCGCCTCGGACGAGGTGTCCGCGCGGGCCGTGGGGGAGCGGCTGCGTGCCGATATCCGCGCCGTCACGGGGCTGACGGGCTCGGTGGGGATCGCCGCCTCCAAGATGCTCGCCAAGATCGCGTCGGAGGAGGCCAAGCCGGACGGGCTGGTGCTGATACACGCGGGCACCGAGCGGGCGCTGCTCGCGCCGATGGCGGTCCGGGTGCTGCCCGGGGTCGGGCCCGCCACCGGGGACCATCTGCGCCGGGCGGGCATCACCACGGTCGGTGAGCTGGCGGAGGCGGGCGAGGACGAGCTGGTACGGATGCTGGGGAAGTCCCATGGGGCGGGGCTGTACGCGATGGCGCTCGCCCGCGACGACCGGCCGGTGGTGGCGGAGCGGGAGACGAAGTCGGTCTCCGTCGAGGACACCTACGACGTGGACATCCATGACCGCACCCGGGTCCGCCTGGAGGTCCAGCGGCTCGCCGCCCGCTGTGTGGGGCGGCTGCGGGCCTCCGGCCACTCGGGACGCACCGTGGTCCTCAAGGTCCGCCGCTACGACTTCTCCACCCTGACCCGCTCCGAGACGCTCCGGGGCCCCACCGACGACCCGTCGGTCGTACAGGAGGCCGCCGCGCGGCTGCTGGAGTCGGTCGACACCACGGGCGGGGTGCGACTGCTGGGGGTGGGGGTCAGCGGTCTCGCGGACTACACCCAGGAAGACCTCTTCGCGCAGGCGGCGGGTGCGCGGGCCGCCGCCGAGGCGGCGGAGCGGACCGGCAGGGCGGACGCGGCGGCGAGGGCGGAGTCGGCGGACGAGGGCCAGGCCAGGGGGGCCGGGCCGGACGGGTCGCTGATCCATGAGGCGGGTGAGAAGGGTGAGCAGGGCCCCGGCGGGCCCGCCGGGGCGCCGGCCGGGGAGGGCGTGAGGGCGGAGCGGGGGTCCGGTGAGCCGCCGGTGGCGCCGGTGGAGCGGCGGTGGCCGGCCGGGCACGACGTACGGCATGCCGTGTACGGGCCCGGGTGGGTGCAGGGGAGCGGGGTGGGCAGAGTGACCGTGCGTTTCGAGACCCCGCAGTCGGCGCCCGGCCGGGTACGGACGTTTGCCGTCGACGACCGCGACCTGGAGCTGTCCGAGCCGGTGGCGCTGGTGCTTGAGCAGGTACCGCCGGCGGTCGCCCCGGAACCGGAACCGGGGGCGGGGCCGGGGGAGGGGCAGCAACCGGAGGCGGAACGGGGGCAGGGCCGTGGGGCGGAGCCGGAGGCGGAACGGGGGCCTGGGGCGGAGTCCGGACCCGGGGCGGAGTCCGGACCCGGGGCGGGGTCGTCCGTAGCGGATTCGTCGGCCTCGGCCGCTTCGCCCGGGGGCGGGTGACGGGGGCGGGTGACGTGGGCGGTGCCGCGCCGGGCTAGCCGTCGTCGGACGGTCGGTCTTCCTCGGCCGTGCCCGCGATCCGGCCGAAGTCCCGGTCGGGGGGTGTGCCGGAGCCGGGGGCCGCGATGTTCAGTCCGTAGTGGTGGTAGAGCTGGAGCTCCTGCTCCGGTGACAGATGGCGGCCCACCCCGAAGTCCGGCGCGTCCCTGATCAGGCCGCGCTCGAAGGGCACCCGCAGCGTGCCCGCCACCAGCTCGCTGGGCTCCAGCGGGACGAAGGCGTCCCGGCTGAACAGCCCGGTCCGTATCGCGGCCCACTCCGGTACGCCGGTGGCATCGTCCAGGTACACCTCGTCGACCGTGCCGAGCTTCGCGCCGTGGAGGTCGAACGCCTTGCGGCCGATCAGGTTGCGCGGATCGATATCGGTCTGCACGTGCCCTCCCGCTCGTCGCAAATCATCCGTAAGCACTACGAAAGAGCAGAATCACGGTCGCGGCCACTCGAAGGCCCGTGCGAGGGTCCCGCTGGTAGGCTGGCAGGCGGCTGTCGACCCTGTGCGGGAGAGTTCCCCGGCTGACGGCCGGGGGCGCCGAAGGAGCAAATCCTCCCCGGAATCTCTCAGGCCCCCAGTACCGCACGGGTGAGGTCACTCTGGAAAGCAGGGCGGGAGTTCCACGACCCCCGCCCTCACCGACGGTGAAAGCCGGGTCCTGGCCCGGTGAAGCTCTCAGGTCGAGATGACAGAGGGGGAGGCCGTCGGGCACCCGCGCCGTGGTGCCCTCGCAGGTCGCGCAGACCAGGAGGCCTCCGCCATGACAGCCAACCGTCCCACGCTCTCCCGTCTCGAACAGGGCATTCCCTTCGAGCGGCGGCACATCGGCCCCGACGTGGAGGCCCGTGCCAAGATGCTCGCGCAGGTCGGGTACGGCTCGCTGGACGAACTGACGGCAGCCGCCGTACCGGATGTGATCAAGAACGCCGAGGCGCTGGCGCTCCCCGGTGCCCGTACCGAGGCCGAGGTCCTCGCCGAGCTGCGCTCCCTCGCGGACCGCAACCAGGTGCTCGGTTCCATGATCGGGCTCGGCTACCACGGTACGTTCACCCCGCCGGTCATCCTCCGCAACGTCATGGAGAACCCGGCCTGGTACACCGCCTACACCCCGTACCAGCCGGAGATCTCGCAGGGCCGGCTGGAGGCGCTGCTGAACTTCCAGACCGTGGTCGCCGAACTGACCGGGCTGCCCACCTCCGGGGCGTCCCTGCTGGACGAGGGGACCGCCGCCGCCGAGGCCATGGCCCTGTCCCGGCGGGTCGGCAAGGTGAAGGACGGTGTCTTCCTGATCGACGCCGACACCCTGCCGCAGACCACCGCCGTCATCCGGACCCGTGCCGAACCCACCGGGGTCGAGGTCGTCGTCGCCGATCTGTCCGCCGGGATCCCGGACGAGGTCGCCGAACGCGGGGTCACCGGGGTCCTCCTCCAGTACCCGGGCGCCTCCGGCGCGGTCCGTGATCTGCGGACCGTCATCGAGCAGGCCCATGAGCTGGGCGCGATCGTCACCGTCGCCGCCGACCTCCTGGCGCTCACCCTGCTCACCCCGCCCGGTGAGCTGGGCGCCGACATCGCCGTCGGCACCACCCAGCGCTTCGGCGTGCCGATGGGCTTCGGCGGACCGCACGCGGGCTTCATGGCCGTCCAGGAGAAGTTCGCCCGCAATCTGCCCGGCAGGCTCGTCGGCGTCTCCGTCGACAGCGACGGCCACCAGGCGCTCCGGCTCGCGCTCCAGACCCGTGAGCAGCACATCCGCCGGGAGAAGGCCACCAGCAACATCTGCACCGCGCAGGTGCTGCTCGCGGTGATGGCCGGGATGTACGCCGTCTACCACGGCCCCGAGGGGCTGCGGACCATCGCCCGGCGCACCCACCGCTACGCCGCGATCCTCGCCGCCGGTCTGCGGCACGCCGGGGTCGAGATCGTGCACGGCGCCTACTTCGACACCCTCACCGCGCGGGTGCCGGGCGAGGCGGAGCGGATCGTGGCCGCCGCCCGCGAGGACGGTGTCAATCTGCGTCTGGTCGACGCCGACCACATCGGCATCGCCTGCGACGAGACGACGACCCGCGCCCAGCTCGGCGTCGTGTGGAACGCGTTCGGCGCGGAGGCGGACATCGAGGCGCTCGACGCGTCGACCGCCGACACCCTGCCCGGCACACTGCTGCGCTCCGACGACTATCTCGCGCACCCCGTCTTCCAGCAGTACCGCTCCGAGACGGCGATGCTGCGCTATCTGCGCAAGCTGTCGGACCGTGACTACGCGCTGGACCGCGGCATGATCCCGCTCGGTTCCTGCACCATGAAGCTGAACGCGACCACCGAGATGGAGCCGGTGACCTGGCCGGAGTTCGGTCAGCTGCACCCGTTCGCGCCCGCCGAGCAGGCACAGGGCTATCTCACCCTGATCCATGAGCTGGAGGACCGGCTCGCCGAGGTCACCGGCTACGACAAGGTGTCCCTCCAGCCGAACGCGGGCTCCCAGGGCGAGCTGGCCGGACTGCTCGCGGTCCGCGGCTACCACCGGGCGAACGGCGACGAACAGCGTACGGTCTGCCTCATCCCGTCCTCGGCGCACGGCACCAACGCGGCGAGCGCCGTGATGGCCGGGATGAAGGTCGTCGTCGTGCGGACCGCCGACGACGGTGAGGTCGACGTCGAGGACCTGCGGGCCAAGATCGAGCGGCACCGTGACGAGCTGGCCGTCCTGATGATCACCTATCCGTCCACGCACGGGGTGTTCGAGGAGCATGTCGCCGACATCTGCGCGCAGGTGCACGACGCCGGTGGCCAGGTCTATGTGGACGGCGCCAACCTCAACGCCCTGGTCGGGCTCGCCAAGCCGGGCCGGTTCGGCGGCGATGTCTCGCACCTGAACCTGCACAAGACCTTCTGCATCCCGCACGGCGGTGGCGGTCCCGGGGTGGGCCCGGTCGCCGTCCGTTCGCATCTGGCGCCGTATCTGCCGAACCACCCGCTCCAGCCCGAGGCCGGTCCCGAGACGGGCGTCGGCCCGGTCTCCGCCGCCCCCTGGGGTTCCGCGGGCATCCTGCCGATCTCCTGGGCGTACGTCCGGCTCATGGGCGGTGAGGGGCTCAAGCGGGCCACCCAGGTCGCCGTGCTGTCCGCGAACTACGTGGCCAAGCGGCTGGAGCCGCACTACCCCGTGCTCTACACGGGCCCGGGCGGTCTCGTCGCGCACGAGTGCATCATCGATCTGCGTCCGCTGACCAAGGCGACCGGGGTGAGCGTCGACGATGTCGCCAAGCGCCTTGTCGACTACGGCTTCCACGCGCCGACCATGTCGTTCCCGGTGGCCGGCACGCTGATGATCGAGCCGACGGAGAGCGAGGACCTGCGCGAGCTGGATCGTTTCTGTGAGGCGATGATCGCGATTCGCGCGGAGATCGAGAAGGTCGGCTCGGGCGAGTGGCCCGCCGAGGACAACCCGCTGCGGGGCGCGCCGCACACCGCGCGCGCACTGTCGGGCGACTGGGAGCACGCGTACACCCGGGAGGAGGCGGTCTTCCCCGCCGGTGTCTCTCCTGCGGACAAGTACTGGCCGCCGGTGCGCCGGATCGACCAGGCGTACGGCGACCGCAATCTCGTCTGCTCCTGCCCGCCGCTGGACGCGTACGAGGACTGATCCTCCACGGGAGGCGTCGCGGAACCGTTGTCACCGGGGCCGTTCCGGAGGTGTCCGGAGCGGCCCCGTCCGGTCGCCGTGCTGGTACGTGTCACCTGTTCCGCGACCTGGGAACGGGTGACGGGCGCGTGGGGAACCGGACGGTGGACCGGATGCTGTTGCGCCGGGCCGCCGTCGGAGCTCGGGCGGCCCTCAGGCGGCGGTCATCGCCCCCATCGGGCGGTGCGGGGCGATGATCTCGCCGTTCGGCAGCAGTTCACCGGTGTCCTCGAAGACGAGGACGCCGTTGCAGAGCAGGCTCCATCCCTGTTCCGGGTGGTGCGCGGTGAGGAGCGCGGCCTCACGGTCGGCGGATTCTGCTGACGGGCACGCTGGCTGATGCTGGCACATGGTGGATGAGTTCTTTCGCTGCGATGTGAAGTCTGTCCTGCGGCTCGACTCGTTGCTCATGGCCGCCCCCCGTATCCTCGGTCCGGTTACCCCAGTGTTGCCCCACGGAAGTGATTCCGCAGGGATTTCGCGGCAGCAGGTTCTTACTCGTCAGAGACGTATCACCCGCTCGGATGGTTCAGCCCAAACGGGTTGTCCGATCGGGGGGTTCGGGGTGGTCGGAAAGGGCTAGTCCTTTCGGGCCGTTAGCGGAGACGAGTGAGCCCGGCGCTCTCGGTGAGCGCCGGGCTCGGCGTATTGCAGGGTGTGTTCCGGGGTGGTGCCGGAGAGCGGGCGCGCCGGGTCGCGTGGTCCGGCGGGGGCGGACGGGTGGCGCCGCGCGCTCCCGCCGGCGGGGTGTCCGGGACGCTCCCCGCGTCGTCCGGGCAGACCCGCCGGTGGTGGCGCGGACCCGGATCAGGCCGGGGTCGTGAGCGAGGTCGGGGCCGGGGCCGTGAGTGAGGCCGGTGTGACGAGCGAGGCCGTCGTGGTGGTGAGCGAGGCGGGGCGGGTCAGCCGATGGCCCAGCGCGGGCAGCAGCTCGCCCACCTGGTGGGGCCGGTGCGCGGCGACGCCCGGCGGGGCGGGCGCCAGCGGGATGAGCAGGTCGGTGGGGTCCAGGGACCCCTCGGCGGGGTCGGCCGTGTGGTCGCCGTGCAGCCACAGCGTCAGCATGTACAGCTCCGGCACCGACAGCAGCCGGGCCTGGTACGACGTGCCGAGGGACTCGGCCTGGAGCACGGCGCGTTCGGTGGAGGCGATGTAGGGGCCCTCGAAGAAGTGCGAGAACTTCCAGCCGTCCGGGGTGGGGGTGGTGTCGGCCGCCGCCACGGACTGGTCGCCGCAGCGGATGACGAAACGCCAGCCCGCGAGCCGGGTGGGCGACGCGGGTACGAGGTGGTCGAGCACATGTACGGGCAGCGGCAGTTCCACCGAGGTGGTTCCCTGTGCGGCGCGCAGGGACGGGGTACGGGCTTCACGGACGGCCGTGGGGGAGCCGAGTGCCGCGACGACGCTGCGCAAGGCAGGCGCGGGAGCAAGGGGAAAGAGCAGCGGCATGGTGGGTCGCCTCTCATTCACAGGCAGGCGGAACCAGGGAAAGGTGCTTGCGGACGGCGCTGTCAGCACGGGGTCAGAGGGGGCGAGGGCGGTGGGGGCGAGCTCCGCGAGCGCCAACTCTCTGCCTCGGTAACGAAGTTTATACGACACGTGTTCGCCTGGTGATTCGTCTAGCCTATAGGGATACCGGCAACAAGGGGCGTTCCGGTCGCTGAATCGGGACTATTTCTCCCGATATCTGATGACTCCGAGGGCGTGACCTCGGGTGATTTCCCGGGGCGGACGGCCGATTCTCATCGGCATTTTTCACCATGCTTCGGCAAACAGTTGGCCCGTCCGGCGTCCGTTCCGTGGAACTACCGGTCATTGCTCCCTGAAAATACCGAGCTGAGACGCGGCCCACAGTAGCGGTCCAGGTGGCCGGTGCGGGGCGTTATCGATCGCGTGGTCTGGGCATCATCCCCCAGGACAGAGCGGCCGGTACGGCGGCTGCCCGCTTCGAGGAGGGATGCTGCGATGGGCGAGAAGGTGGCGGCGGGCGCCGTGGACCTGTCCGGTCGGCAGCAGTACCGCGAGAAGCTCCGGCAGTGCCTGGCGGGGCTCGGAAGGCTGCTGGCGGAGGAGCGGTTCGACCGCCCCAAGAACCTGATGGGTCTGGAGATCGAGCTCAATCTCGCCGGGCCCGACGGTCTGCCCCGCATGATGAACGGCCAGGTACTGGAGCGGATCGCGAGCCGGGATTTCCAGACCGAACTCGCGATGTTCAACCTGGAGGTGAATATCGCGCCTCACCGGCTGGGCGGCCGGGTTCTCGACCGGCTCGCCGAGGAACTTCGCACCGGTCTCTCCTACGCGCACCGGAAAGCGAACGAGGTCGATGCCGGAATCGTGATGATCGGCATTCTGCCGACCCTCACCCAGGACGACCTCGTCTCGGCGAATCTCTCCGAGGTCGATCGCTACACCCTGCTGAACGACCAGATCGTCGCCGCCCGGGGCGAGGACTTCCTGCTGGACATCGAGGGGGTCGAGCGGCTGACGTGCACCTCGCAGTCGATCGTCCCGGAGGCCGCGTGCACCTCGGTCCAGCTGCACCTCCAGGTGACCCCCGAGCGGTTCCCCGATGTGTGGAACGCGGCGCAGGCCGTGGCAGCCGTCCAGATCGCGCTGGGCGCCAACTCGCCGTTCCTGTTCGGACGGGAGCTGTGGCGGGAGTCGCGGCCCCCGCTGTTCCAGCAGTCCACGGACACCCGGCCGCCGGAGCTGGTGGCCCAGGGCGTGCGCCCGCGCACCTGGTTCGGGGAGCGCTGGATCGGGTCGGCGTACGACCTCTTCGAGGAGAACCTGAGGTTCTTCCCCCCGCTGCTGCCCCTGTGCGACGAGGAGGACCCGGCGCGGGTGCTGGACGACGGAGGGGTGCCCTCGCTCGCCGAGCTCGTCCTGCACAACGGCACCGTCTACCGCTGGAACCGCCCGGTCTACGGCATCGCCGACGGGGTGCCGCACCTGCGGGTGGAGAACCGGGTCCTGCCCGCCGGGCCGACCGTGATCGACGTCGTCGCGAACACGGCCTTCTACTACGGAGTGGTCCGCGCGCTGGCCGAGGACACCGTGCCGGTGTGGTCACTGCTGCCCTTCGAGGCCGCCGCCGCGAACTTCGACACCGCGTGCAGACACGGCATCGACGCCGAGCTGGAATGGCCCCGTCCGGGACGGTACGGCGGGACGGCGAGGATCCCGGCGGTCACCCTCGTCCTGGAGGAACTGCTGCCGCTCGCCGCCGCCGGACTCGACGCCTGGGGGGTGGAGCCCGCCGACCGAGACCTCTACCTCGGGGTGATCGAGGAGCGGTGCCGCCGGCGCGTCAACGGAGCCTCCTGGCAGGCGGCCACCTTCCACCGGGCGCGCGAGAGCGGACTCGACCGGCACGCGGCGCTCGCGGCGACCACCCGCCGCTACTGCGAGCTGATGCACGCCGGTGACCCCGTGCACACCTGGCCGGTCGGGCTCCCACAGCCCGCGCTGCCCCTGGGCTGAACGGCGGCGCCGGGCCCCGGCGGACGCGACCCGTACCGGGCGGGCCGGACTGCTCCGGCCCGCCTTCGTACGTCCGGGGGCCGGAGCAGTCCGGCCCGCCTTCGTACGTCCGGGGGCCGGTCGGGCACCATCGTCGTACCCGTGGGGGCGACCGGCGGGGGAGGATGGGCGGGCGGCGCCACCGGCAGGGGCCGGGGCGCGGCGGGACTACTCGATGGAGGCACGGGTGCGGACGGAAGCGGGAGCGGTGGCCGGGGCGGATCCGGTGCGTCCGGTGGAACGGCTCTCACGGCGGACACTGCGGGACGAGACACTGCTCGTCCTCGCGCTCTGTCTGGGCGCGAGCGGGGTGTCCGCGCTGATCAGCTTCATCGGCTCGGTCACCGAGCCGGGCGGTCTCAAGGACCAGGCCGCGACCATGAACGCCTCGGCCGCTCCCGGCCGCCCCTGGCTCGACCTGGCCTGGCAGCTCTTCGGGATCAGCACCGCGCTCGTCCCCGTCGCGCTGGTCGCGCATCTGCTGATCCGGGAGGGCGCCGGGCTGCGTGCCATCGGCTTCGACCGGACGCGCCCGTGGTTCGACCTGGGGCGCGGGGCGGCGCTCGCGGCGGTGATCGGCAGCACCGGGATCGCCTTCTATCTGCTGGCCCGTGGCCTGGGCTTCAATCTCACCGTGGTGCCCGAGGCGCTGCCCGAGGTGTGGTGGAAGTACCCGGTGCTGATCCTGGCGGCGGTGCAGAACTCCGTGCTGGAGGAGGTCGTCGTCGTCGGCTATCTGCTGCGCCGGCTCGACCAGCTCGGCTGGTCCCCGTGGGCCTCGCTGGGCGCCAGTTCGCTGCTCCGTGGGTCGTACCACCTGTACCAGGGCATCGGCGGCTTCATCGGGAACCTGGTGATGGGCGTCGTCTTCGTGTATCTGTACCGGCGGTGGGGGCGGGTCGGCCCGCTCGTCGTCGCGCACACCCTGCTCGACATCGGGGCGTTCGTCGGGTACGCGCTGCTGGCGGGCCGGGTCGACTGGCTGCCGACTCCCTGAGCCGGGCGGCCGTTGCCGGGGGCGGTCGGCCACTCCTTCAAGGGGTCGGCCCCACTGCCCGGGGGGACTGCCGCTCTGCCCCCGGGCCGTCCGCCTCCAGGCTTCCCGCATCCCGGCTTCCCGCCCCCCGGACCGTCCGCCGCCGATCGCCTGAGGTTCGTCAGGCGAGCAGTTCGCCGTCGATGACGGTCACCGCGCTGCCGGTGAGCAGGGTGCGGTCGCCCATGAGGCGGGTGTGTACGACGCCGGAACGCGGCGACACCTGACGTCCGGTCAGTTCCGTGCGGCCCAGCCGGGCCGACCAGAAGGGTGCCAGGGCGGTGTGCGCGCTGCCCGTCACCGGGTCCTCGTCGATCCCGAACCGGGGGAAGAAGCACCGCGACACGAAGTCATGGCCCGCGGAAGGGTCCTGCGCGGGCGCGGTGGCGATGACACCTCGTTCGGAGACCAGGGCGAGCGCCCGGAGGTCGGGGGCCAGGGCGCGGACGGCCGCCTCGTCCGCGAACTCGGCCAGCAGATCGCCGAGCTGCCCCGTGTCCAGTACGGAGAGCGGTTCGGCGCCCAGCGCGGCGTTGAGGTCCTCGGGCGCGGTGACCGGACCGAGCTGCGCGGTCGGGAAGTCCAGGGTGAGGGTGCCGTCCGGGTTCGGAGCGGCGGTCAGTACACCGGAGCGGGTCCGGAAGCGGACCGGACCGTCGATGAGGCCGGTGGTCCGCAGGACATGGGCGGTGGCCAGGGTGGCGTGCCCGCACATGTCGACCTCGGTGGTCGGTGTGAACCAGCGCAGCGCCCAGTCGGCGTCCTCGCCGGGCGGCAGCCGGTGCGCGAAGGCCGTCTCGGGGTGGTTGACCTCGCGGGCGACGAGCCCGAGCCAGGTGTCGTCGGGGAACCGGCCCGTGCCGGTCGCGGCCCCTTCCGACGGTTCGAGGAGGACGACCCCGGCGGGGTTCCCGGAGAAGGGGCGGTCGGTGAACGCATCGACGATTCGTAGGCGCATGCGCCGACCGTAGAGGGCCGGTCACGGCGCCGCCAAGGCCAATCCGATGCGTGTGGACCGGTTCCCCGTCGCGCGGTCCGGCGGGCCGGCCTGCGTCGCTCGCGGTCGGACGGGGTGCGGGAGGAGGCCGGAACGGCCGTCCCGGTCAGCGGCTCCGTCGGGCGGGGCGACGGGAGTTCATGGCCGTCCCCGGGCCGCCGGACCGCCGGGCACGGGACCGACCGGCTTTCGTACCACCCGTGACCAGGGAAACCCACCCGCACAGCTCCGCTAGCATGTTCGAGCTCATGGCGATCGCCTCTTCGCCGTCCTTCACCGGAAAATCATTACGGTCCGGCATGAAGGGTGACCTATTACTTAAAATCTAACAAATCGGCCAAACAATTGATATCCATAGCATCGCGGGTGTTTTCGCGAATAAAATGCAGACTTGCGTCCACCGAGTGGCGTCAGCCACGGGTGGTGATGTGGGCCACGGCGGGTGTGGTGGCCCTCGGATTCCTCATCGCGCTGGAAATCGCCGCGCGCCACTACGGCCTGCCGGGGCCGATCGTCCACCAGGCGCGAGAAGTGGTGTTCGCGCCCGCGTCGGGACCGCTGCTGTACGCCAGCATGGCGTTGATGCTGGTGGTGCTCACCCGGCGGGAGCGGTTCATCGCGGCCGGTACCGCGGTGGGCATCGACATCGTCTTCGCGCTGGTGCGGTGGGCGGTCGACGCCAAGTTCGCCTACGGCAACGGCGCGTTGTGGGTGATCCTGGGCTGTGCGGTCATCGCCTTCACGCGCCGCACGGGCGAGGACCGGGTACTGCTGCTGAAGGGCGTCGGGCTGGGTCTGCTGCTGGTGGCCGGACGTAAGACCGGCGACACCTGGCTGCTGATCACGTCGAAGGCCCGGCCGCAGGTGCTCGACCCGTATCTGGCCGCCGCCGACCAGGCGCTGGGCGACCCCTCGTGGCTGGTGGGCCGGGTCGTCGAGGCCACCGGCCCGATGGGTCACACGTTCCTCGACTGGATATATGTGCAGCTCGCGGTGGCCGCGGTCGTCGTCGCGCTGTACCAGCTGCGCCATGTGTCCGCCGAACGCCGCTTCCCGGGCCATCATCTGGTCCGCACCTTCCTGATGGTCGGCCTGCTCGGGCCGGGCATCTACATGATCTTCCCGGTGGTCGGACCGATCTTCGCCTACGGCGCCGACGGCGGGCAGTGGGCGGTGGCCGATCTGTGGCCCAACACGCTGCCGCAGATCAGTGCCCCGGAACAGATGCCCTTCGACGAGATCACCCCGCGCAACTGCATGCCCAGCCTGCACACGGCGTGGGCCACCGTGATCTTCATCCACTCCCGCAAGGGCCCGCGGCTCCTGCGGTACGCCGGGGCGTTCTGGCTGATCGCCACGCTCGCCGCGACGCTCGGGTTCGGCTACCACTACGGCGTGGACCTCGTCGCCGGTGTGGTGTTCGCGGTCACGATCGAGGCAGGCATGCGCCAGCTCGACCGCGGCTGGGACCGCAAGGGAATCCAGCTGGTCGCCTACGGCACAGCGGTCTTCGTCGCGTTCCTGGTGTCCTATCGCTATCTGTCGATGGAGATGGCCGAGTACCCGTGGGTGTTCGGACCCCTTCTCATCCTGGCGATGTGCTCCGTGGTGTACGCCTACGCGCGGATCGCCAAGCTGTGGGACCAGCCGCAGATCACCCCGGCGCAGCGACTGGAACCGCAGCCCGAGATGGCCTGAGCCAGGGCGCGTCAGACCGGGGCCGGCGCCTCCCGGTGCGGACCGGAGCACGGCGGTCCGCACCGGGGCGCCAGGTCCTGGTCCGGCCTGTGTCCCGCTCACGGTCGGCCCGGCTCACGGTCGGCCCGGCCCGAACGGGACCGCTCAGCGCGGCTCGCGGGTGTTGAGCCTGGCGGCCTGCCGGTTCAGATGGTCGCGCTCGGCAAGGTTGGACGCCTTGCGGGCCGCTTCGGCGTACAGCCGGGCGGCCGTCGCCAGGTCGCCGTCGCGCTCATGGAGGTACGCCGTCACCGCGGTATGGCGCGGGAGCGACACGTCCAGCTCCGCGAGGGCCGCGAGCCCCGCGCGCGGTCCCTCGGCCTCGCCGACGGCCACCGCGCGGTTGAGCCGGACGACGGGGCTGTCCGTCAGCCGTACGAGCTCGTCGTACCACTCGACGATCTGCGGCCAGTCGGTCTCCTCGGCGGTGGGCGCGTCGGCGTGGAGCGCCGCGACGGCGGCCTGGGCCTGGAACTCGCCCAGCCGGTCGCGGGCGAGGGCCGCCTGGAGGATTCCGACGCCCTCGGTGATCAGCGCGGTGTCCCACCTGCCGCGGTCCTGCTCGGCGAGCGGCACCAGACCGCCGTCGGGTGTGGTCCGGGCCGCGCGCCGGGCGTGGTGGAGCAGCATCAGGGCGAGCAGTCCCGCCGCCTCCGGGTGGTCGACCCGGGCCGCGAGCAGCCGGGTGAGCCGGATGGCCTCGGCGGCCAGGTCGACATCGCCGGAGTAGCCCTCGTTGAAGACCAGGTAGAGCACGCGCAGCACGGTGGCGACATCGCCGGGCCGGTCGAACCGCACACCGGAGACGGTGCGCTTGGCCCGGCTGATCCGTTGCGCCATGGTCGCCTCGGGCACCAGATAGGCGCGGGCGATCTGGCGGGTGGTCAGTCCGCCGACGGCGCGTAGTGTGAGCGCGACGGCGGACGACGGGGTCAGCGACGGGTGGGCGCACAGGAAGTAGAGCTGGAGGGTGTCGTCCGCCGCGGACGCGGGCCCGGGCGCGGGTTCCTCGTCGGCGAGGTCCTCACGCCGGCGGCGGGCGGTCTCCGCGCGGGTCGCGTCGAGGAACTTGCGCCAGGCCGCGGTGACCAGCCAGCCCTTCGGGTCCCGAGGGGGATCGGCCGGCCAGTGGCGGACCGCCTCGACCAGTGCGTCCTGCACCGCGTCCTCGGCCGCCGCGAAGTCGGCTCCGCGGCGGACGAGGACACCGATCACGCTCGGCGTGAGGCGGCGGAGCAGCTCCGCGTCCACCTCGGAGGTCACTCGGTGACGGTGGGCGGCGCGGTCAGGAACGGGCGGAGCTCCAGCCACTCGTGGATCGGCTTCCCGCCCGCCCCGGGGGCGGCCGACAGCTCACCGGCCAGTGCGACGGCGCGGTCATAGGTGTCGACGTCGATCACCATCCAGCCGGCGATGAGGTCCTTGGTCTCGGGGAACGGGCCGTCGGTGACCGGCGGACGGCCCTCGCCGTCGTACCGGACGAACGTCCCCTCGGGTGCGAGCGCCTGACCGTCGACGAACTCGCCGGTCTTCTCCAGACGGGCCGCGAAGTCGTTCATGTACTGGATGTGGGCGGAGATCTCCTCGGGTGTCCACCGGTCCATCGGTACGTCGTTCACCGCGGCCGGGGCGCCACGGTAGTGCTTGAGCAGCAGGTACTTGGCCATCGTCTTCTCCTCGGTACTGGTGCGACCCATGGTGGCCGCGTTCGACCCTGGGACGGAGCCGGACACGGGTTCTCGACATCGGCGTCCGAACTTTTTCTTCCCTGGTGCGGATGTTCCGTTGTTCCTGGTCGGCAAGGACGCCGCCGCATGGCCCGCCGTCCGGGCCGTGCCCGACCCGGGTGTCCGCGGCGGCCGGATGCGGAGCCCCCGACAGGTCGGCCCGGTCGTCTTCGGGGGTCTTGCTATGACCGTCGCTCCGATATATCGTTGACGTATCGCGACCGATCAATGAACTAAGGAGTGATCGCTATGCGTCCCCATGGACACGAATACGACGGGCAGGGCTCGTGCGGCCCCGGACATCACGGTCGGGGCGGCTTCGAAGGCAGGCGGGCCGCCTTCGGTCCCTTCGGGCCGGGCTTCGGTCCGGGCGGGGGGCCGTGGGGCGGGCGCGGCCGTGGCGGACCGAGGGGGCGGGCGCGGCGCGGGGACGTGCGCGCGTCGATCCTGGTCCTGCTGAAGGACCGTGCGATGCACGGCTACGAGATGATCCAGGAGATCGCCGAGCGCAGCGGCGGGGTGTGGAAGCCCAGTCCGGGCTCGGTGTACCCGACCTTGCAGCTGCTGGAGGACGAGGGTCTGATCAGCAGCGCCACGGACGGCGGCAAGAAGCTGTTCTCGCTCACCGAGCCCGGCAGGCAGGCCGCGGCGGACGGCCCGGACGCGCCCTGGGAGGACGCCGGGCGCGGGGCCGACCGGGAGGCGCTGAACGAGATCCGGCAGGCCGGGACCGGGCTGATGGACGCGTTCGGCCAAGTCTGGAGGACCGGCGACAAGGAGCAGCGCGACAAAGCGGTCGCCGTGATCAACGAGGCCCGCAAGAAGCTGTATCTGATCCTCGCCGACGAGGGTTGAGCCGGCAGAGGCCGAGCCGGTGGGGGTCGAGTTCGGCCGATGCCGGGGCGACGGACGCCGGGTCGGCCGGGTCGGGCTGTCAGGGGTGAGGCGGGGCCGGGGCCGGAGCGCTGGGGGTGGCGCGCTGGACGGGACGGCGCTCGGGGAACGGTGTGCGCGGGGCGGGCGTCAGCGCACGCGCCGGATCTCCGCCGCGTCGAACAGGTCGAACGCCCTGGGGTGGGGACCCTCGTCATGACAGTGCCAGGCTTCCCAGAACAGGTCCGCGAGCAGGGCGTCGTCGGGGGCGTAGACCCGGTACACGTAATCCCTGCCGTCGATGGACGGCAAGGTCACGAGCCAGCACTCGTCCTCCATGCTCCTGAAGGACGTACGGGAAAACCCGCCGGTTGCTGATCGGAACCACATATTCCGATTGGCTCCGGGGTCCGGACGGGCCGGATGGCGCGGGTCCGCGCTCCGGGTGGTGCGCAGGGGTGCGCTCCGGAGGCAAGGGGGCGCGCACGGCGCGGACGAGAAAGCGCGCGATCTCCTTCCTGAGGAGGACAACCGGAACGCCCATGCCCAACCTCTGTCGGATGCGGGAATGCTCCCCTCCGGTGATGTTTTCGCCTGGTTGGGGTGATGGGGTAGGAGTTGTGCAACCCCGTATCCCGCAACAGTCCGCCGACAGCGGCGGAGCCGTACGACCCGAATCCGACGACCGGCTCCGAGCCGAGGTGATCTCGGTGGTCGCGGGCGCCAGACGGCGGGCCATGCGCGACGGGGACCGCCAGATCGACACCGCCCACCTCCTGCACTCGCTCCTGGAGAGCGACCCCGCCGTGCGGACCGCGTTCGGCGAGGGGCCGCAGACCGTCCGGGTCCTCGGCTATCTCGTCCAGCGGAGCATCGGCTACGGCCTCCAGTGGCAGTCCTCGGTGGAGGACTCCGGCGCGGTTCCCGTCGTCGGCGCCGCCACCGCCGTTCGGGACACCTCACGTGACATCCGCTGGTCGCCGTCCGCCGCGGCGGCCCTGGAGCGTGCCGTGGCGCGCGCCCGGCGGCGTGGTGAGCACCGGGCGCGGGGGCTGGACCTCTTCGTCGCGCTGCTCGCCGACCGTGAGTGCCGTGCCGTCGAGGTGCTGCTGCACTCCGGGGTGGAGCCCGCGGAGGTGGGCGCGCGGGCGGCGGCCGGACTCGCCGACGCCGGACGCGAGGAGTGGGGGAGCGGCGACGGGACCGCCTGGCCCACGCCCTGATCCCTGCCCCCTGATCCCCGCTCCCTGATCCCCACCGGCCCGGTTCTCCGCCCGCTGACCGCTCCGCCCGCCGCGCGGTGGCCGTCCCGGCGGAGATCCGTACGGGGCGGGCGACGTGCCGCGTACGGGGTTCGGCCGGTGGCCGCTCCGGGACAGGTGTCAACTCGGTACACGCTCATGACATGCCCGGTCGCGGCTGGCATCATGTGCCGGTGCGTACCTCTCAGCTGGATCAGAGCGGCCGGAACCGCGGTGTGGGTCTGGGCATCGCCCTTGTGTCGGCGCTCGCCTTCGGCGGCTCCGGAGTCGCGGCCAAGCCCCTGATCGAGGCCGGGCTCGACCCACTGCACGTGGTGTGGCTGAGGGTCGCGGGGGCCGCACTCCTGATGCTGCCCCTCGCCTGGCGCCACCGGGATCTGCTGCGCCGGCGGCCCGCGTTGCTGGCGGGCTTCGGACTGCTCGCCGTCGCGGGCGTCCAGGCGTTCTACTTCGCGTCCATCTCCCGTATCCCGGTCGGGGTCGCGCTGCTCGTCGAGTACCTGGGACCGGCGCTGCTGCTCGGCTACGTGCGGTTCGTCCAGCGGCGCCCCGTGACACGTGCCGCCGCCGTCGGGGTCGTGCTCGCCGTCGGCGGTCTCGCCTGTGTGGTCGAGATCTGGTCCGGCCTCAGCTTCGACGCCCTCGGACTGCTGCTCGCCTTCGGCGCCGCCTGCTGCCAGGCCTGCTACTTCCTCCTCTCCGACCAGGGCAGCGACGCGGGCGCCGACGCGCCGGACCCGCTCGGGGTCATCGCCTTCGGACTGCTCATCGGCGCTGCCGTGCTGACGGTCGTCTCCCGCCCCTGGGGCATGGACTGGTCGGTGCTCGCCGGGACCGCCGACATGAACGGCGTCCCCGTGGCGGCCTATCTGCTGCTCGGCTGGGTCGTCCTGATCGCGACCGTGCTCGCGTACATGACCGGCGTGCTGTCGGTGCGGCGGCTCTCACCGCAGGTCGCCGGGGTGGTGGCCTGTCTGGAAGCGGTCGTCGCCACGGTCCTCGCCTGGGTGCTGCTCGGCGAGGCGCTGTCGACCCCCCAGATCGTCGGCGGACTGGTGGTCGTCGTCGGCGCGTTCATCGCGCAGTCCGCCACGCCGGTGAAGGGTTCCGCCGAACCGGTCGCCGCCGGTGGCGGGGTCGCGACCACGGCCGCGTTGGCCGCCGACGCAGCGGCCGGCGAAGCACCGGTCGGCGCTGTGTCCTCCGTGGCCCCGGAAGGGGATTCGGCCGCCCGGTCCGGGTCCGACTGACAGGCGGCCCGACCGGCCCGACCCGGTCTTGTCCCACCCCGGCGGACCCGCGTACGCTCACGATCATGCACGCACGCGCTCTCGTCCTTCCGCCCCCGACCCGCTGACGCGGGCCCTGCGGTAGTCCCGCCCGGCGGTCGCCGGGCGGCGCGGTGCTGCCCGCAGAAGAAGTCCGGGGACCCTCCACGGTCCCGTTCCGAACTTCTGCGAATCCGCGGAGAGATCACGTGTCGAACACTGCCACCGGCCTGCCCGTAGGGCGAGGCCTCCTCTGTCTGATCATCGCCGGTGCCGCCTGGGGCACCGCGGGGGCCGCGGCGTCCCTGCTCTACCGCGTCAGCGACATGGGGCCCGTCGCCCTGTCCTTCTGGCGCTGCGCCGGCGGACTCGTCCTGCTGCTCGCCGTCCGGTTGCTGAGGCCGCGCGTACGCGTCGCCGCCGCGCCCGGGTCCCGGCGCCGTACGGCGCTCCGGGTCACCGCCACCGGTGTGGCCCTCGCGGTCTTCCAGACCTGCTACTTCGCGGCCGTCCAGGCCACCGGTCTCGCGGTGGCGACCGTGGTGACCATGGGCGCCGGTCCCGTACTGATCGCCTGCGGTGCCCGTGTCCTCCTGGGGGAGCGCCTCGGGCGCGCCGGGACGCTCGCGGTCGGCGGGGCGCTCGCCGGTCTGGCGGTGCTCGTGCTCGGCGGGGGCGCCACGAGTGTCCGCCCGCTCGGGGTGCTGCTCGCGGTCGCCTCGGCGGGCGGTTACGCGGCCATGACCGTACTGACCCGCTGGTGGGGCCGCGGTGGCGGCGACCCGGTGGGCACGACCGTGGGCGCGTTCGCCGTCACGGCCGTCTGCCTGCTGCCGTTCGCCGTGCTCGAAGGGCCGGTCCCGCACACGGCTGAACCCCTTCGCGTCCTGGGCCTGCTGGTGTACGTCGCGGCGGTGCCGACCGCCCTCGCGTACGCGCTGTACTTCGCGGGTGCCGCGGTCGTCCGGTCCGCGACCGTGTCGGTGATCATGCTGCTGGAACCGGTCGGCGCCGCGGTCATCGCGGTGGCCGTGCTGGGGGAGACCCTGACGCCCGCCACGGTCGCGGGCACCCTGCTGATGCTGGTCGCCGTGACGGGGCTGGCGGTCGCGGAGACCCGGGACGCCGCCGGGGCACGGAAGGCGGCCGAGGCCGTACGGGTCTGAACCCCGGGTGCCGGGGACGGGGCGGAGGCGGGGCGTCCGCCCGGTGCCGGGGGAACTGGGCGCGCGTGGCGCGGCCGTCCCCGGCACCCGGTGGTCCGGAACGGGGTGGGACCGGTCCGGAACCGGTTCTCAGGGACGGGTGCGTCAAGGAACCGGTGGGCCCGGAACCGGTGCCCAAGGACGGGTGGAACCGGTAGGCCCGGAACCGGTGCTCGGGGAGTGGGTGCGTCAGGAACCGCCGTGTCAGGAAGCGGTCGGTCAGGAGCTGTCGGGCCCAGGGAAGCGGGCCAGGTACTCCGGTACGGCGATCCCGTCCGCGAGGTCGTCGGCCGGGACGAGGGCACCGTACGCCTGCCGTACGGGCACCACGCCCGTCCAGTGCGGCAGTCCGAGGTCCTCGGGCTCGTCGCCCGGTCCGCCCGCGCGGCACTTCGCCGAGACCTCGGCCAGGTCGAGCCTGAGCACGGCGGTGGACGCCAGTTCCTTGGCGTTCGCGGGCCGGGAGTCGGCGGAGCGGCCGGGCACGACATGGTCGACCAGCGCGTCGAGCGACACGCGCTTCTCCTCCGGGTCGGTCACCGGGTGGGCGATGCCCTGGACGACCACCGAGCGGTAGTTGATCGAGTGGTGGAACGCGGACCGCGCGAGGACCAGCCCGTCGACATGGGTGACGGTGACACAGACGGCGAGCCCCGGGTCGCCCTGGCCCGCCATCCGCAAGGGGCGCGATCCCGTGGAGCCGTGCACATAGAGGTGCTCGCCCACGCGCGCGTAGAGCGTGGGAAGCACGACCGGGGCGCCGTCACGGATGAATCCCAGATGGCAGACATAGGCGGCGTCGAGTATCGAGTGCACCACGGCACGGTCGTAGGACGCCCGCTCGCGGGAACGGGTCGGGACCGTGCGTCCCGTGGGGGTGTAGGCGGTCTGTTCCGGCATGGCCGTCTCCCTCGTGCTGGTGCTGACCCGGGGGCCCGTCCGGCCGCTCCGGTCACTTGCCGTCGTTATTGCACTAGTGCATAATACTTTTTGTGCTAGGAGAATATCCCATGGGCCGGAGCGCCGCCGACATCGCCCGCAGCGTCGAACGGGCGGTCACCGGGGGTGGCCTGGAGCCCGGTCAGCACCTCCCGCCCCTGCGCGCGCTGGCCGCGGAGCTCGGGGTGAACCCCAACACCGTCGCCGCCGCCTACCGCACCCTCCGGGAGCGCGGGGTGATCGAGACGGACGGGCGCCGGGGCAGCAAGGTCCGCGCCAGACCCGCGGTCACCGCGCGCGAGATGATCCACGCCGATGTACCCGCCGGGGTGCGCGATCTGTCCGACGGCAACCCCGATCCCGCGCTGCTGCCCCCGCTCACCGCCGCGTTCACGGCCGCCGCCTCCCACGCCGACGCCCGGCCGGTGCTGTACGGCGCCGACCCGGTCGACCCCGACCTCGGCGCGCTCACCCGCGCGGCCTTCGACCGGGACGGGGTACCGGCGGGGCCGGTGGCCGTCACCTCCGGCTCGCTCGACGCCGTCGAGCGGGTGCTCGCCGCGCATCTGAGACCGGGCGACACCGTGGCCGTCGAGGACCCCGGCTGGGGCAGCCTGCTCGATCTCGTCCCCGCGCTCGGACTGCGCACGGTCCCCGTCGCCGTGGACGGTGAGGGGCCGCTCCCCGAGGAGACGGCACGGGCACTCGCCGAGGGCGCCCGCGCCCTGATCGTCACGGACCGCGCGCAGAACCCCACCGGTGCCGTCGTCACCCCCACGCGCGCGCGTGCCCTGCGGGGGATCCTCGCCGCCCACCCCGACGTACTGCTGATCGAGGACGACCACGGGCACGGGATCGTGGACCAGCCGCTGAGCCCGCTGGCCGGGGTCACCACGCACTGGGCGTTCCTGCGCTCCACCGCGAAGGCGTACGGCCCCGATCTGCGGGTCGCCGTGCTCACCGGTGACCCGGTCACCCTGGGCCGGGTGCAGGGCCGCCAGAGTCTCGGGCCGGGCTGGGTGAGCCTGCTTCAGCAGCGGGCCGTCGTCGGTCTGCTGCGCGCCGGCGCGGTGGACGCGCGCGAGGTCGCCGCCTCGTACGGGGCGCGGCGTACCGCGCTGATCGACGCGCTCGCCCGGCGGGGCGTCGGCGCGGGCGGGCACAGCGGGATGAACGTATGGGTGCCCGTCCCGGACGAGACGGGCGCGGTCGCGCGGCTGTTGCAGTCCGGCTGGGCGGTCGCCCCCGGGGCGCGCTTCCGCGCGCGCTCACCGCAGGGCGTACGGATCACCGTCTCGTCGCTGACCGTCGACGACATGCCGTCCCTCGCCGAGGCGGTGGCCCACGCCGTGGCGCCCGCCCGCTCCCGCCGCTATATGTGACCGTCCGCTGCCGCAGCTCCTGGTGAGGTGGCCCCACGATGCCGTCGGCGGCGAGGTCATGGGGGAAGGCGGTCCCGAGGAGGACTCTCCTCGGGACCGCCTTGCCGGGTCAGGTGCGGACAGGCGGGGCCGCTGGGTCAGAAGTGCAGTGTCCAGCTGTTGATGTACCCGCCGGGGTAGGCGTACTCCCAGCCGCGCGCACGCAGCTTCCAGGTGCCGTTGGCGGTCTCTGAGGACGCGTCCACGGCGACTGTGGCGATGTAGGGGTTGCCCTCCAACCCGCCGCCGCTCGCCAGTGGGTAGGCGGTTCCGTCCGGGGCCACCAGTTCGAGCTGTGCGTTCGGGTTCCCGATGGTGTGCACATCGATCAGGAGGATGCTGGGCGCGTTGCCGGGGACACCGGTGACGGTGATCGGTGACTCGGCGACGGCGGGCGGCGTGGGCATGGGGACATCGGCGGAGTTGGTGAAGGCCGGGCCGGGCGGCCGGGGGGTGGGGTTGCTGGGGCGGGTGCCGACGTTGACGGCGCCCCAGGCGTCCCGCACATTGAGGTGGACGGCCGAGTTCGCCCCGTAGAGGTCGGCGGCGGCGGACAGGGTGGCGGCCCGGGCGCCGGCGTAGTCGGTGGTGGAGGTCATGTAGACGGTCAGGGCGCGGTACCAGATGCGCTCGGCGGCGGCCCGGCCGATCGGGGTGACCGGCAGGGTGTCATGGGTGGGGCTGTCGTAGGAGACCCCGTTGATCGTCTTGGCGCCGCTGCCCTCGGAGGCCAGATAGAACCAGTGGACGGCCGGGCCCGCCATGTACCGCCCGTTCGTGCTGGACGCGAGGCGCGGGTGCCAGTAGTCGGCGGTCCATCCCGGTGCGGACGGCCGGTCCATCTGGCGCACATGACGGTTGAGACCGCCGACATCGACCTTCTCGCCGGTCAGGTAGTCGCCCACGTCCTGGCTGTTGCCCGCGTGGAACTCCACGGCGGCGGCGAAGATGTCAGCGGTCGCCTCGGCCAGCCCGCCGGACTCGCCGTAGTAGCTGAGCCTGGCGGTGTTGTTGATGAGGCCGTGCGCGAATTCATGGGCCGTGACGTCGATGGAGGTGTAGGGCGTCGTGCCGTCGTGCCCGTGGGTCACACAGAAGCAGGAGTCCTCCCAGGAGGCCCCGCGGATGCCCGTCCGGTGGACCCGGGAGCTCGCCCCGTCGCCGTCGTTGCGTACGCCGTACCTCTCGTGCACCTGGGCGAAGTAGTCCCAGTTGACCTGGGCGCCGTAGGCGGCGTCCACCGCGTCGGTCTGCTGGCTCGCCGAGGTGCCGTCGCCCCACACGCCATCGGCGTCGGTGAGGAGTTTGCCGGGGCCGTCGCCGGACCACACACCCGTGACGTCGTAGGTCCGATGACTGCCGCGTTCCGTGTCGGTCATGTTGTGGAGCGTGCCGAACTTGGAGGTGCCGAGGGCGACCTGACCGCTGTGCCTGCTGTGGCCGACGCCGGTGTACCTGTTCACCGCGTCGTGGCTGTACAGCTCGGCACCCGTGGTGGCGTCGGTGATCACATGCAGTTCGCTGGGGCCGTTGTCGGGCAGGGTGCCCCGCACGACCGTCTCCCAGGCGAGGACGGGGCGGCCGGAGGCGGCCCAGACCACGGCACGCGGCTTCTTGTCGAGGACGGCGTCCTTGGTGCCCTCCCCCTCGGCCTTCGCCAGGGAGGACCTGGTGGCCGTGGCGGCGCTACGGGCGGGGGTCGTGCGGGGAACGGTGACCCGGGCCTTGGTCGCCCTGGTCACGCCCTTGGTCGCGCCGGACGCCGTGGTGTGGACGACCAGGTCACCGCCCAGGACGGGTAAGCCGTCGTAGGTGCGCTCGTAGCGGGTGTGCACCGAGCCGTCGGCGTCCTGGAGCACGCTGCGCGGCAGCAGCCTCTCCTTGGGGCCCAGACCGAGTGCGGTCGCCGTCCCGGCGCGGTCGGCCGTGGCCCGCGCGAGCAGTTCCGTCTGCCGCTCGGGTGCGAGCTTCACCGGCATGGCGCCGGCACGCGGCTGGGGCCCCGGCGAGCCGGGCCGGGCGGGCGCGGCCCCGGCCGTACCGGAGGGCACGGCCACGGCGATCAGCGCGACACCTGCGAGCAGGGCTCCAGCGGCCGAGGCCCTGCGGGGAAACCGTCTCATAGCGAACTCCTTGCGCGCCGGCCGTCTGTCACGGCCGGGACAGGACCCGCCGACGGGGTGTGCCGGACGGGCAGAGATTCCGGTGCGGTGTGCCGTCGGCTCCCTTCCGAAGGGCTCGGAGTCCGGGTGGTCCCGTGGCGCGCGAGTGACGCGCTCCGGCTCGGGGGACCACCGGGTCGGGAGGGGATCGGTACGGCGGGAAGCGTGACACCGCTGGGAGCCGTGCGCCAGAAGGGGCACCGGAGGCTTGGCCGTATCCCACTCGTGGCGCGGGACGGGCGGCGTGGGAGCCGCACCTGTCCGGAGGTGGTCGCACGCTTCCCGGGTGACCCGGGCCGCGAGGCGGGGGCGTCCGTACGGGTACTGGCCGGAAGGGTTCGCGCGGGTGGACGGGTTCGCAGCTGTGTGGACGGGTTCGCGGCGGCAGCGGGAAGGGGGACGGCGGCGCGGCTCCGTCCCCCTTCCCGCGGACGACGGCGGCGCGGCGTGGCTCCGTCCCCCTTCCCGGTGAGCGACGGCGGCGCGGCGTGGCTCCGTCGCTCACCGGGGAGCCGCCCGGAACCGCTCGCCGGTGTATCGCGGTCCGGGGCGGGGGCACCGGTGCGGGCCGCGGATAGACTCGTCGCCATGGTTCGATCGTCCTGCGGTGAGGCGACCCCCGGGATGTGGCGGCGCGAGGCGGGCACCGCGATGCGCCGGGCCCCGGCGCTGCCGGAGGGGACGGCGGCCCCGTTCGCCATCGTCGCCGGGTTCCATGTTCCCCCCGTCCCCACGGAGTGGGCGCCGCACGCGCACGCCATGCACGAACTCGTCTGGGTACGCGGCGGAACGCTGACGTCCCGGGTGGGGGACCGTGTCTTCACCGTGTTCGAGGGGTGCGGGCTGTGGATGCCCGCCGGAGTGGTGCACGGGGGCCGGGCGACGGCGGGTGCGAAGTTCCATGACGCCTTCTTCGCCCCCGACCGCACGCCGTTCGCCTTCGGGGAGCCGAAGGCGATCGAGATGACGCCGTTGCTCCAGTCGCTGCTGACCCATCTGTCCCGTGGGGATCTCGACACGGAGGCCAGGGCGCGCGCGGAGTCGGTCGTGTTCGACGTGATCCAGCCGTCGGAGCGCCAGGTCGCGTTGCGGCTGCCGGGGGACACCCGGATCGACGCGATCGCCGAAGCCCTGCTGGACGATCCCGGCGACAGCCGTTCGCTGGAGGAGTGGGCCCGGTCGCTGGGGATCAGCGACCGCACGATCACCCGTGCTTTCCGTCACACGACAGGGCTCTCCTTCGCCCGGTGGCGGCAGATGCTGCGGGTGCACCGGGCGCTGATGCTCCTCTCCGACGGCTTCGACGTGATGACGGTTTCGGACACGCTCGGCTACGCGCAGCCCAGTTCCTTCATCGCGGCGTTCCGGCGGGTCATGGGAACCACGCCCGGCGCGTTCTTCGACACGACCGCCGGCGACCCCGGCGATGTCCGGAATCCCGTATCGGGTGTCCCGGACTCCTGATTGTCGACTCGGCAAGCGGAATATAACCTTCACGGAGTTAGGTGACCCTTAGTTGGTGCTCGCCGTGAACGGTGCTCCCTGCCGTACGCGGGGAGTCGCGGCCCGGCCGGTGCAGGCCGGACGGAGGGTGCCGCAGTCCTTGCCCCTCCGACCGTCCGGACCCTCGATGTTCACAAGCCCCTTCCGGCGCGCCGACCGCCCCGCGGTCGACCCCACCGCGCCGGCCGCCGCCCTCCACGGGCACGACCTGGTGCTGCGGTACGGCGGTGAGCCCGTGGTCCACGGTGTCTCGATCACCCTGGAACCCGGCCGCGCGACCGCGCTGGTGGGGCCGAACGGCAGCGGGAAGTCCACGCTGCTGCGCGCGCTCTCCCGGCTGCACCGGGTGGACGGCGGCCGGGTCACGCTCGGCCCCCTCGGCGGGCCGTCCGAGCGTGACGCGGCCCTGCTCAGCTCCCGCCGGTTCGCCCGCGAGGTCACGCTGTTCTCCCAGTCGAGGCCCGCGCCCCAAGGGCTGACGGTCACGGAGGTCGTGTCGTTCGGACGCCATCCCTACCGGCACGGCTTCGGCGGAACGACCCCCGAGGACCGGACCGCCGTCGACCGCGCCATGGGCATCACCGGCGTACGGGACATGGCGGCCCGGCCGGTCGGGGAACTCTCCGGCGGCGAGATGCAGCGGGTCTGGCTCGCGGCCTGCCTGGCCCAGGACACCGGCGTCGTGCTGCTGGACGAACCGACCAACCACCTGGACCTGCGCTACCAGATCGAGACGCTCGACCTGATACGCGATCTCGTCGAGGAGCACGGCATCGCGGTCGGGGTCGTGCTGCACGACCTGGACCAGGCGTCCCGGGTCGCGGACACCCTGGTCCTGATGCGCTCCGGCCGGGTGCACGCGGCGGGCGCGCCCGCCGATGTCCTCACCGCCGAGAACATCGGCGAGGTCTACGAGGTCCGGGTCGAGGTCGGTACCGATCCCCGCACCGGCCGTCTCCGTATCGACCCGCTCGGGCGGCACTCCTCCTGACGCGGGACGGCCGCCCCCGCTGGACCGCAGGGCGTCCGCCCCGCTGAACCAGGACATCCGCCCCCCGCTCGGGCGGCCCTCCTCCGGAACGGACCAGCCCGACCCGCTCGGGCGGCCCTCCGCCCGGAGCGGGTCCCGACCGGCCGCGGCGGCACGCCCCGAGGCGGGACACCCGCCCCCTCCCACGAACCCCAGACGAACCGCAAGAAAGAGGACCTTTCATGAACCGTGCCCATCGCCTGGCGGCGTCAGCCTCCACGGGGCTCGCCCTCCTCGCCGCGACGGCCTGCGGCACGACCGATGTCGACAAGAGCGAGGCGGGCGGCGGCACCAGCGCGCCGCCCGCGTCGAAGAGCTGTGCCGACGACACCACGACCACCTCCACGAAGCCGGTCTCCTTCAAGGACGGCGTCGGCCGGCAGGTGAAGCTCGACAAGCCCGCCAAGCGGATCGCGGTCCTGGAATGGCAGCAGGTCGAGGACGCGCTGACCCTGTGCGTCACCCCCACCGTCGTCTCCGACGCGAAGGGGTACCGCGCCTGGACCAGCGCGGAGAAGCTGCCCGGCGGGGTGACGGACATCGGCGCCCGTGAGGAGCCCGACCTCGACACCCTCTACGCGGCCAAGCCCGACCTCATCGTCGTGGAGGCGTTCAAGGCCGACGACGAGACCATCGCGAAGCTGGAGAAGCGGGGCATCCCCGTGATGGCCACCCGGGGCGCCGACCCCGAGGACCCGATCGGGAACATGCGGGAGGTGTTCAGCATGATCGGCGAGGCGACGGGCCGCACCGAGCGGGCCGACCAGGTCCTCAAGGAGTTCGACCAGCACCTGGCCACCGCGAAGAAGCGGGTCACCGACGCCGATCTGCCGACCAAGGACTTCCTGTACTTCGACGGCTGGCTCCAGGGCGGCAACCTCACGATCCGCCCCTACAGCGACGGCGCCCTGTTCACCGAGATAGGCAAGGAACTCGGGATGACCCCCGCGTGGACCAAGGACGTCAACAAGGCGCACGGTGACGGCGGCGTCGACGCCGCCTACGGCCTCGCGCAGACCGACGTCGAGGGACTCACCGGGGTGGGCGACGCCAACCTCTTCTACGCCAACGACGACGCGGCCGGCGGCTTCGTCGACGCGCTCGCCAAGAACCCGATCTGGAAGACCCTCCCGGCCGTCAAGGAGGACCGCGCGCACGCGTTCCCGTCCCGGGTGTGGGGCGCGGGCGGTCCGCGCTCCTGCGCACAGGCGATCGACGCGTACGTAGACGTGCTCGACAAGAAGTGAACACACCGCTGATGTCGAAGCCCGTAGCGGGACCGTCGCCGCGCGCCGAGCGCGGTGGCGGTCCCCTCGGGGTGGCAGTCCTGGCCGTCCTGCTCGTCGCGACCGTCCTGGTGGGCCTGTGGCACCTGACGCAGGGGACCTCGGGCGTCGGCGTCGGCGACCTGGTGCGCCATCTGACCGGGGACCGGGAGGCCACCGGCGGGGCGCCGGTCGGCGAGATCATCACCGGCTCGCGCCTGCCGCGCCTGCTCGCGGGCGTCGCGGTGGGCTTCGCCCTCGGTGTCGCCGGCGCGCTCCTCCAGTCCGTCACGCACAACACGCTCGCCTCGCCCGACACCCTCGCGGTCACGGCCGGGTCCTACTTCACCCTCACGCTCGTCGCGGCCCTCGGTCTCACCGTCCCGCTGTGGGCGTCGGGCGCGGTCGCCTTCGCCGGTGGCCTGGCCGCGGCGGCGCTCGTCCTGCTGCTCTCCGGCCGGGCCTCGGGCACCGCGGGTACCCGGCTCATCCTCGCCGGATCGGCGATCGCGCTCGCCCTGGACGCGGCGACCGGGATGCTCCTCATCCTGTTCGACCAGAACACGACCGGCCTCTTCGCCTGGGGCAGCGGTTCGCTCGCCCAGATGAACATCGACGCCTCGGTACGCGCCCTGCCGGTCGTGGCCGTGGTGCTGTGCGCCGCCCTGCTGCTGTCCCGGCGACTGGACGTGATGAACCTGGGCGACGACGCCGCGTCCACCCTCGGTGTGCCGATCCGGAGCACCCGCGTGACCGCCGTGATCTGCGCGGTGCTCCTGGCCGGTACGGCGGTGACCCTCGCGGGCCCGATCTCCTTCGTCGGCCTCGGCGCCCCCGTCCTGGCCCGGCTGATCGCCGGGCGGGTCCGGGCATTGCGGCGGCACCTCCTGCTGGTGCCCGCGGCCGGGCTGATCGGCGCGCTGCTCATCCTGCTCGCGGACGCCTCCCTGCGCGCGGTGCAGGGCGCGGACGGCGCCGCCTCCATCCCCACCGGCGTGCCGACCGCGCTGCTCGGCTCCGTCGTGATCGTGGTCCTCGCGCTGCGCCTGCGTGACACGGGCCGGCTCCGTCAGCCACCGCACTCACGGGTCGCCGCACGGTCCCGCCGCGCGTTCCTCCTCGTCGTGTCCGGTGCACTGGCCCTGCTGGCCGTGGCGGTCCTCGTGGCGGTCCTGGCGGGGAGCCTCTGGCTGCGGACGGGGGACCTCGCGCTGTGGTTCCGCGGCGGCGCCCCGGACCTGATCGGCCAGGCGCTCGACGACCGCGTTCCCCGGGTGGCCGCCGCGGTCCTGGCAGGCGCCGCGCTCGGACTGGCCGGGTGCGTCGTGCAGGGCGCGGTGCGCAACCCGCTGGCGGAGCCGGGAGTGCTCGGCATCACGGCGGGCGCCGGGCTGGGCGCGGCGAGCGTGGCCACGTCCGGGCTGTCGGGCGGCCGGCCCGTGCTCGTCGCGGTCGCGGTCGCCGCCGGGCTCGCCACGTTCGGGCTGGTCGCCCTGCTGGCCTGGCGCGGCGGTTTCCTGCCCGACCGGTTCGTACTGATCGGCATCGGCTGCGGATACGGCCTCAGCTCGGTCACCACCTTCCTGCTGCTGCGTGCCGACCCGTACAACACGCCGCAGATCTTCACCTGGCTCTCCGGTACGACCTACGGCCGCACGCTGCCCGACGTCGTACCGGTCGCGGTGGCGCTCGCGCTCGCGCTTCCCGTGCTGTTCGCCATGCGCGGCCGGCTCGACCTGCTCGCCGTCGACGAGGACACCCCGCGCATCGTCGGTGTCAAGGTGGAGCGCACCCGCTTCGCCGCGCTGGCGATCGCCGCGGTGCTCGCGGCGCTCAGCGTGATCGCCGTCGGTGTCGTCGGCTTCGTGGGGCTGGTCGCCCCGCATCTCGCCCGGTCCCTGGTGGGCGCCCGGCACGGCCGCGCGATCCCGGTCGCGATGCTGCTCGGCGCGTTGCTGGTGTGCGTGGCCGACGCCCTCGGCCGCACGCTCGTCGCGCCCGCCCAGGTACCGGCGGGCCTCATGATCGCGCTGGTCGGCGCGCCGTACTTCGTCTGGGTGCTCCGGCAGTCCCGCGCATGACACCTGACGCACCGTACCCGCGCCCCGGCCCGCCCTGACCCGCCCTCGGCCCGACCCGCCCAGTCCCGCCCCGCTCCGTCCCGCCCAATCCAGTCCCGCTCCGTCCCGTCCCGCCAGGAGTACCGCGATGCCGTCCCCGCAGGAAGCGTCCGTGAGGTCCGTCGTCGTCCCGTTCGAGGCCGGTGAGCCGCCTGCCCCGCTGAGGGGGCTCGGACACCACGGGGTGCTGGAACGCTGGCGCGCGGTCGACCGCTCCGGCCATGCCCCGCACCTCGTGGGTGTCCGGGGCGCGGACGGGGAGGACTGGACCGCCGCCGCGCTCGTGACGGCCCGCCCGCACACGGCGTATCTGAAGATCGTCGACGCCGTCGGTGACGTGCCGGCGGCCGTCGCGGCGGTTGTCGCCCACGCGCGCGCCCGGGGGCTCGCGCAGGTCAAGTGGGAAGGCTGGACGGCGACTTCCGAGGAAGCCGTCGCCGCGGGATTCGCCCCCCTGGGTCCTCCGCTCGCGCGCTCCGAGGGCGCCGAAGGGCCTGCCGCCGGATACTTCCGCTGGCTGCGCGACGGCGTGGTGACCGCACCTCCGTACTACGGGCAGACCACGCACTTCACCTGCGGCGCCGTCACCGCCCTGGTCGCGCAGGCACACGCGGGGGCGCTGCCGGGGGACGGGCTCGACCGCCGGGCGGAGCTGACGCTGTGGCGCGACGCGACCAACTTCCCCGCGTGCGAGCCCGTGGGACTGGGCGTCGCCGTCCGCCGCGCGTGGCCGTCGTCCCCCGTCACGGTCCACCTCGACACGGACCGGCCCGTCATGCTCGGCCACCTCCCGGAGAGCGAGCGGGAGTGGCGTGCCCACCTCCAGCGCATGTCACGTGAGGACGCCGGACGGATCGGCGTCCCGGTCGACCCGCGCCGCCTCTCCACGACCGGCATCCGGAGCGCGATCGGCCGACGCGAGCATGTGCTGCTCCTGGTCTCGCTCGCCGCGATGCAGGGCTTCGACGTGCCGCACTGGGTGCTCTGCCATGGCGTCGTGCCCGGCGCCGTCGTGGTCGACGACCCGTGGGCCGACGCGGCGAAGGGGGACACCTGGGTCGACGCCCATCTGCTGCCCGTCCCCGATCCGTCGCTCGACACCATGTCGGCCATCTCGCCGGACGGCTTCGGCGGCGCGGTGACCATCGGACGCCGGACGGCTTCAGCCGGGCGGTGACGTGCGGGGCCTGGCAGCGGACCCCCGGCCGCACGGCGTCACCCGGTCCGTGGATTCACGGGAGTCACGCCGTACGACGAACTCGGTCATGCTGACGAGGGGCGGTACAGCGATCGCGGCACGTACCCGGGAGAATTCGTCCAGGGTGCGCACGTGTCCACCAGTTGTCGCGCGCGACCGCGAGCCTGCCGGCGAACCCGGGCGCGTACGCCTTCCATGAGGAGATCCCGCCCTCGCGGGACTCCCGGGCTGTGGTAATCGGTGTGCGGTGCCTGGCCGATGGCCTGGTGGGACCGGACGGGACGGTTCTTCATCCGGGCGTCTCCGTTGCTGTGGTGGGGAGTTGCCCTTCGGTCGGTTCCGTCTCGGCGGGACGCCAGGACCGGCGGAAGTGTTCGACGCTGTTGTGCAGATGAACACGCGTGGCGTGGACGGAGAGCGCGGCATCGCGGCGGGAGATGGCCCGCGCGATGAGCGCGTGCTCCGAGGCGGACGCTTCGAGCCTGCTCCGGGAGTGGCCGGCCATACGGCGCACACGGGCGACGTGGGTCCGCAGGTTCTCCATCGCGTCGACCAGGAAGGAGTTGTCCGTCGCCTCGTTGACGGCCTCGTCGAAGCGCCGGATGAGTGCGAAGTAGTCGCTCACCTGCCCGTCGGAGACCGCGGCACCCCGGAAGAGGTCATGCCACTGCGTGAAGTGGTCCCCGAACTCCGCGAAGACCGCGGGCTCACCGCGTAAGGCGGCGAGCTGGGCGGCCTGGGACTCAAGGCAGGAACGCTGCTCGAAGAGGCTGCGCACGTACCGGTCGTCGACCTGCGTGATCACGAGGCCCCGTTTCCCCGACGGCTCGGCGAGACCCTCTGCGGCAAGGCGGCTCAGGGCTTCGCGCACCGGTGTGCGGGAGACCCCCAGGCGCTCGGACTGTTCCACCTCCAGGAGGTGGGCGCCCGGTGGCAGAACGCCGTCAAGGATCTCCGACCGCAGTTGCGCGTAGGCGCGTCCTGCGGCTGTGGGGGGAGTGGTCAACATGGATGCAGTGTATACACCATGGTTACGAGTGAGTGCGAAATGCGCGTGAACTCTTGTGGGCTCACCTCCGTATGTATACATTCCGGTTCTCCAGGCACCTGCCGGAGAGACAAGGAAGCTTCCATGAAGATCACCCGCACCGCCGCCACAACTGCGGCCGCTGTCCTTGCCCTCAGCGCATGCGGTAGCAGTGAGGACCCGGCCTCGGACGCCGAGCCCGAAGCGCTCGACCGTCTTGAGATCATCGCGCCGGCCGCGCCTGGCAGCGGTTGGGACCGAACCGCCCGCGGCACCCAGGACGCGCTGAGATTCGCCGGGCTCGCGAAGTCGCCCGAGGTCACGAATGTCGCCGGGGCCTCCGGCACCGTCGCCCTCTCCAAGTTCGCGCCCCAGAAGGGCAAGGAGGATCTCTGGATCACCTCGGGGCTGGCGATGATGAGCGGCGTCATCAGCAACGGGACCGAAGCCACGCTCGACGACCTCACGCCCCTCGCCCGCCTCATGGGCGAGTACGAGGTCGTCGTCACGCCGACGAACTCGCCCTACAAGTCGGTCGACGACCTGTTCGCGGCGATCAAGGAGGACCCCGAATCGGTCGCCATCGCGGGCGGCTCGGTGGGAAGCGCCGACCACATCTACATAGGTCTGCTCGCCCGGCACTACGGTGTCAAGCCCGCCGACATCAAGTACGTGCCCAACAGCGGCGGCGGCGAGGCGACGACCGCGCTCCTCAGCGGCAAGGCCCAGGCCGGCGTCTCGGGGCTCAGCGAGTTCGCCCCCCAGATCAAGAGCGGCAGGGTGAAGGGCCTCCTCGTCTCGTCACTTGAGCCCGTCGACGGCCCCCCCTTCGAGCAGACCGCCGCTGACGTCGACAAGTCCCTGGAATTCCAGAACTGGCGCTCGATGATGGCCCCGGGTGATCTGGACGACGCGCTCAAGACCCGGTACGTCGAGACGCTCAAGGAGATGCACGGCACAGAGGGCTGGAAGGACATCGCCGCGGAGAACGCCTGGAACGACAACTTCCTCGCCGGTGACGAGTTCGCGACATGGCTCAAGGAGGAGAACAGCCGGGTCAAGGAGATCCTCGGCGAGCTGGGCCTGGCCAAGAACTGATCCGAGCCCCGTGGTGGGTGACCGCCACCGTGCGCGGCCATCCACCACCACGGCATGAGACCGGCAGATCCATGGGCGCCCACCCGGGGCACGCCGTACAGCCTGGCGAGATACTGACGGAAGTTACCGTGACCCGCTACATCACGCCGCTGCGTGAGGGCGGGTCGCTGCCCGGTGTGGTCGAGGCCGACGATCTCGGTACGTACGCCATGAAGTTGACGTGCGAGGGGGGCTGACCTGCGTAAAGGTGGCAGTTTCCCGGGCTGACCTGCCTAGTTGGTCCTTTCGGTGTCTTTCAGGGGCGCGCCGTGTCATGCGGCCGCTTCTCCCTGAGCGCTCCCCAGCCGTGCGCTTTCTCCCCCGGTTCCTCCCAGGCGGGACTTGGCCCCGGGCGCTGACGTGGAGTGAACCCGCACGTGGTCGCAGTCGCGCTGAGTGAGTGCTGGGGCTGAGTAGGTGCGGGCTGTGGAGGGGATGGCCAGTCCCCGTTCTCCGCGAGTTCCGGCGGCGACGCCGGTGGTCGGCTGTCACGTGCAGGGAACCGCGGGACGTGCCGGACGGGTCGAACTCGCTTGCACTACGGTCGAGTTGTCCGTGATCGTGTGCGTGACGGGGGCTTCCGGATGACAGTGGAACCGGTGGCCGAGCGCGGGGTGCTGACCGCGCCGACCCCACGGACCCGGGCGAAGGTACTCTCCGCCAGGCAGACCACGACCGTGGCCTGAGAGCATCGAGGCATGGTCAGGCACAGCCGACCCAAACCGTCGGACCAGCCGTCGCGCGCCGTCCCGCGTCTGGACGCCGACAACCCATGCGCCGCGTACGACGAGCGGCGCCGCCCGCCGATGAACATCTACCGGCGTCACCGGCCGGTGCACGGCGGCGCAGTCACCTCCGGCCCGACGAGGCGCGCGTTCTGGAGGAGTGGAGCGGGTTCGCGTACGAGCCGGCCGGCACCGCCCCCGGCCTCGCAGCAGCCCAGGAATGATTGAACGAACTTCCGATCGGCGGCGCCCGCAGCATGATGCCCCGTGGCGGAAGGCATCCCGATCCGGGCCCGGGTGCCGGTGTATCCGAGGCGGCGGCCGGACACGGGCGCCGTGTGCCGGGGTGCCGAAGGCGTGGGCGGCGTGGTCGAGGGTGTCGGCGATCTGCCCGGGGTGGGCGTGCGCGTGGCGGAGCCGGGTGGTCACTTCGTCGGGGAGGCGGCTCCAGTCGGCTTCGTGCTGGCCGCCGGAGATCCGACAGCCCGTCACGAAAGTTCGCGGTCAACGAGCCGGATCCCAAAGCGTTTCAGATCGACAAGTCACTGGTAGTGAGGTTGGCGGACATGAGATTCGATCATCCTTTCAATTGCCCGGCATGGAGCGCGCCCCACCCCGGGAAGAGAAGGGCGGGGCGCGCAGTTGTCTCCGTACGGTTCCGAAGGGGGATTCAGAAACGGACGGCGAATTTGTTCGTCGTGCCCGTGTTCCCGACAGTCAGGTCGTCGACGCGCAGCTTCCACCAGCCATTGACGGACTTTCCATCAAGATTCACGGTGTACACCTTCTTGAAGGTGCCGCCACCCGTAGGCGCACCGGACGGCTTGAGGAGATGGATGGAGCCATCCGGGGCGATGACATCAATCTTCAGGTCGGCGTGACGCTGGTGATCGACCTCCACATACACCTGGACCTTCGAAGACGCGGTGCCGAAGAGGTTGGACACACTGGTCCAGATCTCCTCGTAGTTCTTGTCCGGGATGGGCTTGACGGTCTGGTTCTCATACGACGGGAAACCAAGCGCCCAGCCCTTCAGCGTGCCGGTGTCACCTGTGGCGTTGTCGGTGACCTTCAGCGTCCATGTGCCGTTCGCGACCGCATCCGTGGCATCCACACCCCATGTGGTGACCAGACTGCCGCCAGGCTCCGAACCGTACGGTTTGAGGGTGTACACCCGGCCGTCCGGGCTCGCCAGGAGAACACGAGCCTCACCGAGCTTGGTGTGATCCATGTTCACGTACACCTGGAGCGGCCCGGCCGCGTTGCCGTTGATGTTGGTGACGTCGATCGCGGACACGAGCGTGCTGTTGTCGGCAATGACCTCGTTGGCGTTCTTCTCGAACGGCGTCGGGAAGATCAGCGACCACCAGTTCAGCTTTCCGGTGTCAGCGTCATCAACATCGGTCATCTGAAGCTTCCACGTGCCGTTCGCCGGTTCAACAGAAGCATCCACCGTGTAAACGGCGACAATGTTGTCCGCCCCATCCGAAACAGAGGAATTCTTCAGTAGGAACACCTTGCCGGTCGGCGAGATCAGCTCCAGCTTCACATCACCCCGGTAGGTGTGGGTGATGTTCACCGACACGCTCAGCTTGTTCGACGCCTGCCCCGGGTACTCGGCCACGGTGATCGGCGACGTAGCGGCGGGTCCAGGGGCCGGAGAGCCCACACCATCGGGGATGGCAACCGTCTGATCGTTGTCGATGTGGAACGCACGCGGCTTCTTCGTCGTGGGATCAGGCCCCGGAGTCACCGCGGTGATGGCCTTGTACACATCAATACGCGGCGTGGTCGCTCCCGTGTACGAGATGGGCGTACCAGACGTGGCGAGCAGCGACACCAGGGATTCGATCGTCTCCGCCGGATACGTCTGCCGCAGCACAGCCAGAGCCCCCGCAACGTGCGGAGTGGCCATCGAAGTGCCGTTCTTGGAGGCGTAATTGCCGCCCGTCACCGACGAGTTGATGGAGGTGCCGGGGGCAAACAGGTCCAGCAGCGGGCCACGGTTGGAGAACGTGGACACCTCATCGGTGTCCGTGGTCGATCCCACGGTGACAGCAGAAGCAATACAGCCGGGCGCGGACACGGCATCGGTGTAGCCGTTGTTGCCGGCGGCGATGACAGTGGCGACACCCTTGGTGAGAAGACTGTCGATGATCGCCTTACGCGGATCCGCGTTGCAGCCAGTGGTCCAGCGGGCCCCGCCCAGGCTCATGTTCGCGGCGACAATGTTCACCCCGGCGGTCTTCCACTGCTGCACCTGCTCCAGGCCCTTGATCTGCGAAGAGGTGAAGGACAGCACGCACGGGCTGCCCCCGGCTCCGCAGTAGGTGTCGTCGTTGAACCGGGTGAACACCTGCACGGCAGCAATATCAGCTGCGGGGGCGACGCCTCGCTTTGGCGCACCAACAGCACTGTTCGAGTTGCCTGCGGCGATACCGGCGACGTGAGTGCCATGGTCGCACTGCGTGCCGAGCAGCGAGCACGGGCCGGTGGACGTGTCAGCTGAACCGGCACCCACCTGAGCCTGCGTGCTGTCCGGGCAGAGGCTGGTGGCACCGTAGCCCGCGTCAGTGACGGAGAAACACGCTTCCTGCTTGACGCGCCCACCGAGGAACGGATGCCCCTTCTCCACTCCGGTGTCCAGGACAGCGATCGTCACTCCGGCGCCGGTCTTGCCTGCGGCGGTCGCCCTGTCGGACCCGATCTTGACGGTGGATTCGTTCAGAGTTGCCTTGACCGGCACGTCTTCGGTGACGGAGATGACACCGGGCTGCGATTCAAGGTTCGTGAGCCCGGTCTGGTTCACCCGCAAGGTGACCAGGGGAAGCGTGTTGTAGGTGACGAGGGTTGCCCCCGCCGTTTGCGCAGAGGACAGCTCCGATGTCTGGGAGGTGACGACGTTGACGCGGACGGTGCCGCCGGAGGCAACCTTGTCGTTGAGGGCCGGATCAACAGCGTCGCTGGTAGCCGCCAGCGCAGTGCCGGTGATGGGGTTGTAGGGGGAGGGCATGGCCGCGAGGACCATGGCTGCTACCGTCGCCGTGACGGTAGCCCATATAGGCCGCTTCAAAACGGGTTCTTCCTTCTTCCGGGGACGGCATGGAAAAGGGGTCCGAGCGGGTATAGGACGGCTCGGACCCCTGTCACCTCAGCAAGCCGACTCGCTCACCTGAACGGTCAGGTGGCGTTGGCGCCGTTCTTCGGACGGCCGAAGTAGAAGACAGCCGTGTAGTACGCGTACGCCGTAGCCCGGCAGGACTTCTTGTTGCTGTACCGGGGGCAGGTGTAGTTGTACAACGTCTTGTAGAACGTCACGTCAGCCTGAGCGCCCTTGCCCTTGTCCAGGTACCACTTGTAGCCCTTGTAGGCGTTCCCGATCGTGCCGTACCCGTAGTCGTGCATGTCGCACGCCGGAATGAAGTTCCAGCCGTTCGGCTTGTCCCTGGCAGAGGTGCAGTGATCGTGGTTGATACCCACCACGTAGTGCCCCGTCGGCGTCACCTTCCAGTACGGGTTACGCCACCCGTAGTGAGCGACCTTCGTCGCACAGCCACTCGCCGTGTACCACATCCACTCATAGGCGTTGTTGCACCACGACGGGTTCGCGGTGGGCGCGTTGATCTCACCGGACTCGAAGTCGGACGCCGCCGGAACAACCCCTTCTCCCTGCTGAATCGAAGGCGCACCCGCCATCGCGGTGCCGCCATCCGGAACAGTTCCGGTCGTCTCCGTCACCGTCGCCTGAGCGGTCTCCGCACCGAAGTTCAGATCCCACCTCCCGCCACCATCAGTGGTCGCGGTGTCCAGCCGATTCAACCCGTCATAGGCGTACGCGTTCAGCTCGTCACCCGCCGACGGGTTCTCCACCTTCTTCAGCAGCCCCGCACTGTCGTAGCTGTAGCGGGCCAGCGTCTGTGTGGTGGTACCGACCGTGAGAGAGATGTCCTTCACCAGACCACTCACTTCACCCAGCGCCGTGGAAGTGGCAGTGGTCGCGGTGGAGTAGTTCACCTTCAGCGTCTGCGCCGGAGTGTCGGTGCCACGCGCCGGGTCCTTCGCCTGCGAGACGCGGCCCTGCGCGTCGTAGGTGACGGTCGACGGCTTGTACGCGTTGTTACCCACCGACGTCACCCGCCAGGTGTCCCCGCTGCCAGACACCTGCTTGTAGACGTAGGTCGGCTTCAGGTCAGCGGCCGGAATCGGTGCGCCGGACGCATCCACGGGAACGTCGTCCCCGGTGGCGCCGGCGGCAAGGTTGACTTCTACGGTCTCGACGACGGTGGTCTTCAGCGACCCGGACAGGTCATCGAAGACGATGGACTCCATGAGCGTGGACCCGTCAGCGGCCTTGTAGGTGTTGGTGCTGCCGCCGTTGGGGCCGGCGATGGACTCGGTCAGGTCGTAGCGGGTGGAGGCACCCGACGCCAGGTCCTGCACGGTGATCGCACCACTGGAGGAGACGAGGGTGCGGTTGAGTTGCCCGCCGAGGAACTCGGCCTCCCACGCCTTGCCGAACACGTCCAGGTCTGCACGCGCGGAAGGCGCCTGCTCAACGCCGGCGGGACCGGATCCCTGCCCGTTCACGGCATGGGAGCGGCCCATCAGCCCGGCGGGGACATCGTTCTCGGTGACGGTGTACGTGTCGGTGGCAGACTCGTACAGGCCGGGGCCGATGGTGGTGACCGTGCCGTCGGCCAGAGGCGCGCTGGGCGTGGTGTCGGCGACGGCGGGTGACTGCGGCAGCAGCATGGCCAGGGAGGCCGCCGCTATCACAGGAAGCGCGATTTTGCGCACTGTGTTCCCTTCGGTCAAGTTGACGAGCTCTGATCAACAATCCGGGAACTTATGCGATCCGAACATGTGCCTGCAAGACCGTATAACTGGAGCCCACTCCTCCATTTATGAGCGTTTTTGAGACCCGGAGCAATACTCGAAAACTGTGGATCGGCGACGGGTGACCCGCGAAAGGGATACCTTGCCGAATGGTCCTGGGACGGTCATCGATTCCCTCCCTGTCAGCCTTGGGTGAGACTTCCCGCTTCGGCGGGTGAGCCTGAGAGGGCACCGACAGGAGAACCACCCCGTCATGATCAGCACCAAGCCCGCCTGATCCGACCCGGACGTCACCTTCCACGAGGACGACTCGCAGGTCGGGACCAGTACGGCTCTGCGGGCGACGGCCGGCTTCCGCAACCTGGCCATCAGTACGATCCGCCTCGCCGGACGAGCCGGCATCGCCCACGCCCGCCGCGACCTACTCCACCACGGGACGCTTGCGCCGTTCACGACATCTGATCAACATCATGAAACCGGGCAGCGCGGAACTGCGCCGGGGCCTTTCCTGGAGAACGATGACGGATTCGAAACCGAACTCGTCGAAATCGAGCCATCGCAACGAGACCGAGGTCAATTGATCCACAGATCTCTACGACTGCTTTGGCGTAATCAAGCCATGAGTACGCATACTCATGCGCCCCTGTGAGCGTGCGGCAAAGATTCATCTATGCCATCAATTCGCTTCACTGGATCCGTCGTCATAGCGGCTGCGGGCTCCCTCGCCCTGACCGCCTGCGGCACCCAGACAGCCTCATCCACCTCCACCACCCCGGTCGGCTCCCAGGTCTCCGCCTCACCCGCCCGGCAGCCCACCGAGAAGCAGTTCCTCGACCTCCTCAACAAGTTCGCACGCCAATGCTCCCCCGACGCCCCCAGCGGCAGCGGCGCCGCACCGGATCCCGGGACACTGCCCGGCGGCATCCCCAGCGGTGCAGCCCCCCGCACCGACAAGCCCGCCGGGACACCTGACGCGAACGGCGACATACCCATCCCCGTCGATGAGTCAGGTGAGATGCCCGACAAGCCCATGCGGTCCGGCCCGCCACAGGAAGTCGAACTCGGCGAAATCGAAAAGTGCGCCGCCGCCAAGCACGCCGAGCGCCTGACCACCAAAGCAGCCGGAAAGCCGCATACCACCTACAGCGCACTTCAGCAGACCATTATCGCCGCCGGATACCGTACCGACCGCATCCACAAGATGCCCGACCTCGGCGGCGACCCGCGCGCCCGAGTGGACCTTCGGTTCATGGGCTCCGGCCTGGCAGTGGAAGTCATCGGCACCGGAACAGGCGTGATCGCGGAACCCTTCGGCGCCCCCGCAGACGAGAGCGTGTCCGTGACTGAGGTGAGGCGGAAGCCGAACCTGGACGCACCGTCCTCCTGAACTGCGAGTGCACCGTTCCGGGTTCGGTGGAGACCCGATTCCGTGAATGGATCGAGCCATGGCACGCCCTTCCCGTTACCCGCTTGAGCTGCGCCGTCGCGCGGTGCGCATGTTCGCCGAGGTCCGTGGTGGCTGTCCGAACGAGTCGGCCGCGCTGCGGGCGGTCGCCCAGAAGCCGGGCATCGGTTCGGCAGAGCCCCCGCGGAACCGGGTGAAGCGGGACGAGGTCGACTCCGGGCAGCGGCCGGGGACGACCACGGAGGAGTCCGCGCAGGTCAAGGCGCTGAAGAAGGAGATCGCCCAGCTGAAGCCGCTCATCCGGCAGATCCTCGATTCCAACTACCTTGTCTACGAGGCCAGGAAGGTCTGGCGCGAGCGGCACCGACAGGGCCACGTCGTGGCCCGGTGCACCGTCGAACGCCTGATGCGCGAGCTGGGCGTCACCGGGGCCGTCCGCGGAAAAAGATCATCACCACGATCCCGGACAGCTCCGTGGAGCGGGCACCGGACCTCCTGGACCGCGACTTCGTCGCGCCGGCCCCCAACCGCTGCTGGGTCGCGGACCTCACCCACATCAGCACGTGGCCGGCAGTGGTCTACGTCGCCTTCGGCGTCGACATCTTCTCCCGCCGCATCGTCGACCGGTCCGCCGCCACGTCGAAGGAGACCCAGCTCGTCCTGGACGCGCCGGACATGGCCCTGTGGCAGGGCTTCGGCGTAGTCGGGCCTTGTCCTTTTTGATCATGTGAGGCCGAGAAGATCCCGGCGAGCCTGGCTGCGCCCCGGCCTCCGGGCGGGGACGCGGGGGAGCGGGCAGAGCTGCGCACCAACTACTGGGCATGCTCACCGGGCTTGAGGGAGCCTTGCCGCTGGGCTCGACCATCAGCAAGATCCCTCCACCGGACCGGCGGCCTGCCGAACAACGAAACCTGTCTCGGCACGGGGGCCGAACAGACAACCTGTCCGGCCCCGGTTCGATCCCGACTGCTCACCGGCTGAGGCGGATGGACGGTCCCACGCGAACCCGAGTCGCTCCAGCAGGATGCCGTCCACTTGCCTACCTACTGGCTGCGCAGACCGAACGGGTGGGTCTCCACCCGCTCCACGATGAGCATGTGCGAGGCAGCGCTCCCGTAGAGGGGCTGGTAGCAGCCGGGGTACAGCATGCAGTTCTCAAGCCGCTCCGCTGGCGGCGCGTCCGGGCCGAGCAGCGGGACGATCCGGCGGGGGCGCCCCGGCACCTGCCGCGCCCGAAACGGCGCGGCCCCGGGCCGGGGTACCGGGGCATCGGCACAGGGCCCTGACCCCGCCAGCCCGACGCTGCCGCGTGCTGTGCCCGGGGCAGGGAGTGCGCACGCTGAAAGGCCTGGAGAGCGCACCGATCGTCGTGCACCGGCCGTCGCCGTCGGGCGGTCGGCGGGTGAATGCGCACCGGAACGGCCGGGACGAGACCCTGGACCTCGCGTTCTCCGACCGCGATCTCGTGGTCTTCCTGGAAGCCGCGGGCGTCACCGGCCCGGAGCTGATCCTGGACGATCCGGCCTGGGTGGAGTGGCGCGACGCCGGTACTCACCAGTGGACCGCTGGCTGACACCACCCGCACCCCCCTCGGTCCGGACAGTCCGGACCGGACACGCCACCGGGCCCCGGAGGGCATCACGCACTCCGGGGCCCGGTGTCAGGTGTCGTGTGTGCGGCCTGGTGGTGTGACCGGGGCACACGGTCTCCCGGGTTTTGTCAGTAGGTGATGACGACGGCTCCGTTGCTGCCGTTCTTCCCGGCGGCCCCGTTCCCGCCGTTGTCGCCGTCCGCGCCTTCAGCGCCGGAGACGTCGGCTCCCCGGCCGCCGTCGCCGCCGGCTCCGCTGCTGCCGCCGTCGCCACCGCGGCCGTAGCCGTGGTCGTTGGGGGTCCGGCCGCCTGTACCGCCTGCTCCGCCCGTGCCGCCCAGCTCACCGATGCCCGCCTCGGCGTCGCCGGTCCTGCCCGCGGAACCCGCGCTGCCGCTCTTGCCGTGGACGACGTGCGCCTTCCCGGGAGCGGGAGGAGTGCCCGTGCAGGACAGGTCCAGCCCGGCGTAGCCGGCCCCGCCACCGGAGCCGCCCGAGCTTCCACCGGATCCGTTGCCCCCGCCGATCCCCAGAGCTTTACCGCCGCCGCCCCACTCGCCCCCGCCCGCTGCGCCCACCGCGCCCTTGCCCCCGGACCCGCCTGATGCGGTCGACCTGGGGGAGAGGACCGGGCCGGCTCCCGGCGACATGACGGGGCCTCCGGCGGCATCGACGGTGGTGGCCCCGCCGGAGCCGCCGTCAGCGGTGCTGGACTTGGCGTCGGTGCCGCTGTTGCCGCCGGTTCCGGCGAGCAGGCCGTACTCACCGCCCGTACCACCGGCGGTGCCGGGCTTGCCCGCGGTGCCGGAGCCGCCCTTGCCGACGGTGATGCGCAGCGGCATGCCGGGGTGGACCGGGATGGTGCAGGTGATGTGGACGCCCGCACCACCTCCGCCGCCACTGGCGCCGCTGCCGCCACCGCCGCCGGTGCCGCCGTGGCCCAGACCGGTGGCATCCTGCCCGCCGGCACCCCCGCCCCCGCCTCCACCGGCACCGCCGGTGCCTCCGGAGCCGCCTCCACCGGCACCCCACAGGTCGACGGTCAGGGTGGAGACGCCGTTGGGCACCGTCCACTGCTGAGCGCTTCCCGGCGTGGTGAAGGTGGCGGTGCCATGTTGCGGGGCGGCGGCCTGGGCGCCCGGTCCCAGTGCCAGTGAGGTGGCGAACGGGACAACGGCGGCGGCCAGGACGAGCTTGCGGTTGAGCATGGGGCTCCTTCTCAGTCGATCAACCCGGGGACCCTATGCACCAGCGTGATCAAGGAATCCGGCGAATACGCCCAGGCTGGTCACATCCCGTGGATAAACCACCCGCAGGCAGGACAGCCGCCCCTGCGGCATGGACAGCTCGTACGCCACTGGCAGCCGACTGGACCGCGGGCATCACCGCCCCGGGCCCGAACGCCGGACAGAGCACGGGCCCCGGCGGCACGACCTCCCGGACGCGGGCTGGTCGTCCGACCACATCGAGCTCCACCGGCCCGACGGCACCCGCGAGGTCGGGTGGAAGCAGTTCTACAAGGCACGTTGGACCCACAACGCCCGGACGTGGACAGCCGCATACACCACAGGAACGGCGAAGCGCATGGACAAGCTCGACACGGCACTCCTGGGCTCGAACGGCAACGTCCGTTTCTTCGGAGGCAACCAGTACGTCGAGTGCGACTGGGACAGCGGCGAGCGCATCGGCTACACCCGCGAGATCAAAGAGGTCTGGCCGGGCCTGCCCCCGGAAATGGTGCTGCGGCTCGAAGTGGCGTTCCTGGGCCCGGACAGCAATGCCCGCTTCATCAGCAATGGAAGCTACGTCGAGTGCGACTGGGACAGCGGCGAGCGCATCGGGAACATCGCGGACATCACGGACGTGTGGCCGGGCCTGTTCTCCTGACCCCTGCCGAACACCGCACCTACCCGGGTGTCCCGCCGATGATCGGCGGGACACCCGCGACACGAACCGGAGGACGGCAACGGCCTCCGGCTCCCGGGCGGAGAACCCGACCTCAGCCCCCAGTGCGAGACCGGCACCACTCACCGGCCGCGGGCACCGCACCTGCCCGGCGCGGAATCCACCGCCTGCCGGTTCACCACCACTCCGACCGGGAACAAACGACACCGCCCCAGGCCGGACACCGCCCCAGGCCGGACACCGCCCCAGGCCGGACACCGCCCCAGGCCGGACACCGCGTCAGATGGTTCCCGGTACGGGCCGCGCTCCACTCCGCGCCTGCCGGAGGGGGCAGGCGGTGGTCAGGCGCTTGTCACGTTCTCGGCCTGGGGGCCCTTGGGCCCGTCGGTGACGTCGTACTCGACCGCCTGGCCCTCGTCCAGGTTCCGGAAGCCGGAGGCATTGATCGACGTGTGGTGGACGAACACCTCCGCGCCGCCGTCGTCCGGAGTGATGGCACCGTAACCCTTCTCCGCGTTGAACCACTTCACCGTTCCTGTAGCCACGCTGCTCTCCTTCTGCGATTCCCGGACGGCTCCACACGACCAGACGCTGCCTGGAGCCGGGCAGGCGGACCGGTACGGCCACCGCCATCAGGGACAACGAGCCGCGATGCTCAACGACTCGGCCGCCCGTCCAACGTTCCCGCCGAAACCCGCCCCACCGACCCATTCCGTGAGGTTGCTGCTGGGTGCTCGCACCTGGACAAGATCCGCCGCTACGGCTCACACACCGGCCACCTCGGAGGCGGGGACCTCACCGCCGACCTCGCCCTCCCCCTCGAGCAACCGCCCCCACCCGGCAGCCACACCCTGCTCATCGGAGATCGCCGAGGCCCTAGCCCGCACGACGTTCTCTTCCTCCACGACGACCCGCGCCGGTTCGCGGCGTACGAACGGCGGTTCGGGGCCCGTATCCGGGGCCGGGCGCACGGTGGGTCCGCTGTTCACCCAGCTGCACCGGCGGACGCGGTCCTAGCGTCCGGCCGGCCCGGACGCCGAGCGTTCCACGTTCGTGGCGAGTTCCCGCGCCGAGGGCCTGTCACCCGGAGCGCTCAGCAGGACCTCTCGCAGGACTCCCTGGACCTCTGGCCACGGTGCCGCAGCTCGCAGGGGGATACGGCCGGTGGCGATCTGCGCGCGGAGCTGGTCCGAGGTCAGGTGCTCCGGTGAGACGCCGGCGGCCGGGTAGTCCAGGGGCCAGGTTCCGGTGACACAGGTCCACAGGGTGGCGGCCAGGGTGTAGACGTCGGCCGCCCTGCCCGCGTCCAGCGGCAGATCACCGGCGCCGCGCAGGGCCACCTCCGGCGGCACGAGATGGTCGATGCCCACCCCCGTCACCGGTGGCGGCCGCATCCCCTCCCGCCAGCTCCACGCCAGGTCGATCAGACGGACACCACCACCGGTGTGGATCCCGTGGTCCGGCTGGAGATCAGCATGGACCCAGCCCAGGCCGTGCAGGCCGTCGACCGTCCGGCACAGTTGCACCGCCGCGTCGAGGCCCGCCCTCCGCCCGCTGCTGTTCTCCCGGAACGAGGCGAAGGCATCCCATGTGGAGGGCCCTTCGAACCACCGCGCCACCAGCCACGCGCTGTCCGGTCCCCGACCCGCGGCGAGCAGATGCCCGGTCCACCCCAACGCCCGGAGTACCTCGGTCTCCCGCGACACGGCCCCCGCGCCGTCGCCGGTGCCGATCTTCACGGCGAACCTCCCGTCGGCACCCGCGGCCTCCCACACCACGGCTCCCCGGCGGGACGTCACCTCCCGCAACCGGAAGGCGCTCCCGCAGCGGGCCTCGACCACCGCGAGAGCCTCGTCGTATCCGGAAGGAAACTGATCCATCACGCAACCTGATGCTGTCGGGACACATGGGTTCGGCGGACCGTCCGGTCACGCCACCCGAGCAAACGAGCCGGGCCGTCAAACGACTCGGCGTGCCAGGGCGAGCCGGCCGGAATCGCCGGAGGCGGACCGCTCAGGAGCCTGGGGCGACAACGTAGCGCCCGGATGCGGCAGGCAGGAGCGCGGCGATCTCCCCCAGGACCCGGGCCGCCGGTGCCGGGTCGACCAGCCACTTCAGGTGGCTGCTGGTGAGTGTGCGGACGTCGTAGGGGGTCTTCGGTGTCAGTTTGTTGCCCTCGCGGATGATCCGGTCCTGCATGGCGAGCGGCATGCTGGTGTCCTCGGTCAGCCGGATGTACGTCTTGGGGATCCGCCCCCAGGTGTCGGCCTGTGCCCGGTCGTCGGGTGAGCCGACGTCGAGGTTCTCGTCGGGCTGGAAGGTGTTGAGGAAGACCATGAACTCGCCGTCTGTCCCGTCGGCGAGGAAGGCCGCTTTGAGGGCCGCGAGGGCGCCGGGGTCGGCGGTGCGGAAGTTGGAGCGCAGCAGACCGAGTTCGGCAGGGTTCCCGACCATCGCCGATGCCACTCCTGTGGTGTCGACCGTGGCCATCTCGGGCTCGGCGTAGTAGGCGCTGACGTCGAGGTCGACAGGGCACCAGGCGGAGACGTAGACGATGCGGTCGATCAGGTCGGGCCGCTGGTTGGCCGCGACGGTGGCGGTCATGCCGCCACGGCTGTGGGCGACCAGGATGACGGGCCCGTTCCGTCTGGCGCGCTCCAGCGTCCCGATGAGATGCGCGGCGTTGTCGGCGAGCGTGACGCCCTTGACGGCCCCGGGCGCGGTGGCGAGCTCTTCGAGGTCCTGCGGCGCCTGATAGGCGCGCGGGTACGTCGCGGCGAACCCGTGCCCCGGCAGGTCGACGGCGACGGAACGGTGCCCGAGGAGGCCGAGTTCGGCTTGGAGCGGTGCGAAGGAGAAGGAGTTCGCGAAAGCTCCGTGAACCAGTACGAACGTCGGTTGCATCTGTCTGCTCTCTTTCTGGGCCCCGTGGCGCCCGGCGGCATGCGCATCGCCCTTTCCGGCGCCGCACACCACCTCGCGGCCGGGGCCGGGGAACGAGTCGTCGCCCGTTGGCACCCGGCGGCAACGCGTATCCGCCCGGCCGTTGTCACCAGGTGGCACCTGTTCCGGGCATCAACACCACGGCCAGGGACACCGCGAGCTGCTGCGCCGTCCGGGTATGCGCGATGCGAGGCCCTTGCCCGCGGCCGCAGCGGCGGTCGGCGCCGAGCTGCACCTCGCGCCGGCACTCCGGGCACTCCTCCGGGTTGGTGTCGTGCGTCAGTCCTGCGAGGTACCCATGGAGTCGAAGGTCTCGCGCATCAACTGGTCGATGGTGCCCGGCTTGTCGGCCAGGGAGTCGAAGAGGTCCGCGAGCAGCCACAGCACGAAGCCGTGGATTATGGCCTCCTTCGGCTCGATCGGCCCGAACCGGTCGCGCCAGGCCACGGTGTCCATGCCCATGGCGGCGGCCATGAGGACACCGGTGGCCATCGGCACCTGCTCCGGGTCAGCCATGTCGAAGGTGGGCAGTTTGCGGATCACCGCGGGGATGAGGTCGTTCAGCGGATCGAACTGCTCCCCGCCGCCGGGCGGCTCGCCGATCAGGTACCCGGTCAGGACGCCCACCAGGAACACCGTGCCTCGGGAGACCTCCTCGCGCCCGACGGAGTCCGCCGCAGCCTTCACTCGTTGCTGCGCTTCTTGGCGCTCCTTGGCGGGCGTCCGCTTCTCCAGGACCCGGTAGGTGTCCCACGCCGCGCGGACCGCCTCATCCACCACTACACCGTCGTTGCTCATGCAGATGACGGTAGGCGAGACGACGTGATCCGCGAAGACATTGCGGCAACCGAGCCTCCGCGTCCGTGCCCAAAGGAGTCCCAGGGCCGGCTCTCAGGGCTTGCGGGTGCGTGTCAGGCGCGTACGACGAGGCAGGTGGCGCAGTAGCCGGCTCCGACGCTGACGAGCAGGGTGTGGCTCTCGGGTGGGGGCGGTTGTTTGAGGGTGAAGGCGAGGTTGGCGGTGAGGTCGCCGCCCCCGAGGTGGCCGGTGTGGGAGCCGTAGCGGCGGATCTTGTCCTGGAGGGGGGTGGGAAGGGCGGGGCGGATGGTCCAGTCGATGAAGGTCTGGCCCAGGAAACAGGGGAGGACCGAGTCGATCCCGGGGGCGTCGGGGCTGAGGTGGGCGTCGTCGAGGGCGTCGTCCACGGCGTGCTTGACGCAGGCCCGCATGCGCTTGAGGACGTCCTGTTTGCGGAAGGGGGAGCCGTTCGGGTCGGGGGGCTGGAGTCCGAACGGGTCGCGGCCGGGGAAGTCGGGTTCGAGGCTGGTGTCTCCGTGGCCCGCGATGGATTCGATGAGCAGCGGGCCCGGGGAGGGGGTGAGGACGACGGCGGTGGCGCCGTCGCCGAGGGGGCCGCCGTCGGAGAGCGGGGACCAGCGCCCTTGGGGGACTTCGTTGAACTTGTCGGCGGTGGTGATCAGGGCCGTGGTGGTCCGGGGGTCCGTGGCGATTTTGGTGAGGGCTGTTTCGATCGCGGTGGCTCCGCTGTTGGACTGCTGTTGCAGGCCGAACGCCATGCAGTGGTGGGCGCCGGTGAGCCGGGCGACGCGGTGGGCCGGGCTCCAGACCCCCTCGCCCTGTTCGTAGACCCAGCAATGGATGTGGAGGTCCACGTCGTCGGGGGTGAGACCGGCGTCCTCAAGGGCGGTGCGGGCGGCTTCGGCGGCCATGCTCGAGACCGTGCGGTCATGGCAGACGGCCAGTTGGGCGAAGCCTTCGGCCTCGGCGGCACGCAGTCGGATGACTCCGGACGCGGCGGCTTCCTCGGCTGTGGAGGCGGTTTGGGGCAGCCAGAGCGCGGCTGCGTTGATGTAGAGGGGGATGTCGGTTCTCACGGTCGTCCTTCCCGTCGGCCGGCGGGGGAGGAGCGGGAGGGGAAGGCGGCCGAACGGCTGGGGAGTGGGTTTCCGCGTCTGCGGGTACGTGTGTCTGCCACCGCCGGGCTTGCGGGGTTCGGTCCGGCGTGTTCCGGTCCGCCTGCGGCAGTGGTGTCGTCCGTCGCGCCGGGGTCTTCATGGCCGCTGTCGCGCCGTGCCGAGGGTGACGGGGAGGGTGGTGAGGCGGCGGTTGAGGGTGGCGCCCTGCCAGGTGAGGGCGTCGGGTTCGGTGGCGAGCGCGATGGAGGGGTAGCGCCAGAAAAGGGCGCGCAGGGCGATACGTCCTTCCAGCCGGCCGAGGTGCGAGCCCAGGCAGTAGTGGGGTCCGTGGCCGAAGGACATCAGCTGGGCCGCGTTGGGGCGGTCCGTGCGGAAGTCGTCGGGGTGGGGGAAGACGCCGGGGTCCTTGTTGGCGGCGGCGAGCGAGAGCAGCACGAAGGCGCCTGCTGGGATGGTGGTGCCGCCGACCTCAACGGGTTCTGTGGTGAAGCGCCAGCCTGCGGTGAACAGGGGTGCGTGGTGACGCAGGAGTTCCTCGACGACTGCCTGGGCGCTGTCGTCGTCGGTCAGCAGGGTGCGTCGGATGTCGGGGTGCTCGATCAGCAGGGCGGTGCCGTAGGCGATGAGCGTGGCGGTGGTTTCCAGCCCGGCGGCGGTCAGGAGCGAGATCATTGCCTGGATCTCCATGCGGGTGATCCGGTCTCGGCCGTGGGCTTTCAGCAGCACGGTGATGAGGTCGTCGCCCGGGTCCGTGCGGCGTCGTTCCATGGCCTCTCTGACCAGGTCGAACTGTTCGAGGAGGGCGGCGTGCATGGGTTCGCTGTCCGGGGGGTCGGGTTCCCCGAGCCTGGCGGTGACGTCGGCAAGCGGTGCGCGGAGGTCGGCCGGGACGCCGAGCAGGGTGCTCATGACGTCGCTGGCCAGGGGGCGTGCGTAGTGGGCGACCACATCGGCGGGGTCCTGGCCGGCGAGGTCCCGCAAGGCGTTCTCGGCTGCGGCTTCGATCATCGGCCGCTGCGGCTGGACGGCCGCGTGGCTGAGAAGGGGGGAGACCTGCCGGCGCAGGCGGTCGTGGTCGGCGCCGTCGATGTTCATCAAGTGGCGCCCTCGCACGGCCAGTCCGTCCTCGGGGTAGCGGGTGCGGCCGAGGCCGCAAGGGGGTTCGGGGATCTCGCGGATGTCGAGGGTCAGTCGTTGGTCGCCTGCCAGGGCGCGTGCGGCGTGGTGATCGGTGACGAGCCATGTGTGCAGGCCGCCGGGGAGGACGACCGGGTGGACCGGTCCGGTGTCGGCGAGATCGCGGAGGGCGGTGGGGAACGCCTCATGGGGGAAGGCGGCGTCCATCAGTTGCCGGTTCCCGCCTGTCCGGGCGGGGCAGACGGCCGGGGTCGGCTGGTCCGGGGAGGTCATGGCCCGCTCCCGGCTTTGGCGGCCAGCAGGGCACGCAGATCACCGACCGTGCGCAGATCGAAGAGTTCTTCGTCGCTGAAGGCAACCGAGAACTCTTTCTGTATGCAGGTCATGGCCCTGAGCAAGCCCAGGGAGTCCACGCCCGGCAGGTTGAGCAGCGGACGGTCGTCCTCTTCCGTGACGGTCCCGTTCCATTCGAACTCCCGGTCCAGCAACCGGTGCAGACGTTCCTGGAGGTGCGGCGCGAGCGCCGCCTGGTTCTGCTTCGGTGGGGGGTTCATGCGGCACACACTTCTCTCCTGCGGAAAGGCCGTGAGCGGGGCCGGTGACTTCCTGCACGTGGTCCCGCGGTGTCCGGGACGTTCAAGGGGATGTCGGGCCGACAGGCACGGTTTTTTCGACCCTACGCTTGTCCGCCGGGGGATTCGCGCTGAGCGGGGAGGGGCCGCGAGACAGGCACCTGTTCTCCGGGGGTCGCCTCCGCTGATCTCTGCGGGTCGCTTCCGTAGCGGTGGCGTGCAAGCATGGATACGCACTTTCCCGGCATTTCATCCCGTATGTCACTGGGGTCGGGGAGGCGGTCACAGGGGTCGCGTCGATGGCGACCCGTCGCCTCGCGATGAGGCGAAGTCGACTTTTCATGCACCGGTTGCCCGACCGGCCCGGTTCCCGGCCGGTCGAGTCCGCCAACGGAGCGGCCGATCCAGGATTCACGCCGGACACCTGACGCGAACGCGGTCGTCGGCCTGATTCATCAGGTGAACATCTGTCCTGCGAGGAGAATCCGATGGCCGCGCATTCCATCCGGCAGAACGGCCGCGGTGCCCCTACCCGTGGTGAAGCGGCGATGTCCGCCGAGTACCCGGCCCGTTCCACCGAACCGCAGGACGCGGTCGCCGTCGTCGGGCTGGGCTTTCGCGTGCCGGGAGCCATCAACAGCCGCGAGGACCTGTGGCGCACCCTGAACGCGGGCAAGGATGTCCTCACGCCGGTACCGCCCGAACGCTTCGATCCCGAGCGGTTCTTCGACCAGGACACGCAGCACGAGGGCAAGACGTACTCCACCACCGGCGCGTTCCTCGACGACATCAGCGGATTCGACGCCGACTACTTCGGCATCTCCCCCAAGGAAGCATCCCGGGTGGACCCCCAGCAACGGCTCCTGCTGGAGTGCACGGTGGAGGCCTTCGACGACGCCCAGCTCGACTCCGCCGCACTGGCGGGCAGCGACACGGCCGTGATCATCGGGGTCTCCGACCGCAACTACTACGAACTCCAGGTCCGCCGGCTCAGGACCATCAACGCCTATGCCATGAGCGGGTCGGCGTCCTGCAACACCGCCAACAGGATCTCCTACGTCTTCGACTTCCACGGCCCCTCGTTCGCCGTCGACAGCGCCTGCTCCTCCACCCTGACCGCGGTGCACCACGCCTGCGAGGCGATCCGTACCGGGCGCAGCACGCTGGCAGTCGCGGGCGGGGTCAATGTGATGCTCAACCCGGCCGACTTCATCGGATTCTCCAAGGCGTCCATGCTCTCGCGCACGGGACGCTGCCATCCCTTCTCGGCGGGCGCCGACGGGTATGTGCGCGGCGAGGGAGTGGGTGTGTTCGTGCTGAAGGCGCTGCGTGCGGCGATCGCCGACGGTGACCGGATCGAGGCCGTGATCGTGGCCAGTGCGGTCAACGACGACGGCACGACGTCGGGCCTGTCCCTTCCCAGCGCCACCTCGCAGCAGGAACTCCTGGAAAGCGTCTACACGCGGGCGGGCATCGATCCGGAACGGGTCGCCTATGTGGAGGCACACGGCACCGGGACCCCGGCCGGAGACCCGCTGGAGTGCCAGGCGCTGGGCCGGGCCCTGGGCAGCCGGAGAGCGCAGCCGCTGCTGATCGGCTCGGTGAAGTCGACGCTGGGACACCTGGAGGCGGCGTCCGGGGTCGCCGGGCTGCTCAAGGCGATGCTCGTCCTGCGCCATGAGACGATCCCCGCCACGCTGCACGCGCTGCCCCTCAACGACGAGATCGACTTCACCGGTCTCGGGCTCGAACCCGTCACCTCCCCGCGCCCGCTGCCGCTCACACCGGACGGAGTGCTGGGGGTGAACTCCTTCGGGTTCGGAGGCGCGAACGTCCATGTCGTTCTCCGGGCCGCGCCCGTAGCCGCGCCGGTCGACAGCGGGCGCGGGGAAGCCGACAGCACGCGCGGGGAAGGCGAGCTGCCGGTGATGACCTCGGGCGCCACCGAAGCAGCGGCCAACGAGACGGCCCGGCTGCTCGCCGATCACCTGGAATCCGTTCCGGACGACTTCTACGACATCGCCTACACGAGCTGTCTGCGCCGTACACGGCGGGAGCACCGGGCGGTGGTCCTGGCTTCGGACGCGGCCCGGGCGGCGGCCGGCCTGAGAGCTCTGGCCGCCGGCGACGAGCCGGTCGCGGGCAGCGCCCGGGGAACCGCCGAACGGGACGGGAGCTCGGTGGGCTTCGTCTTCAGCGGCAACGGCTCCCAGTGGCCCGGTATGGCCAGGGACCTGCTGGCGGCGGACGAAGCATTCCTGAGCGAGGTCGCCCTCATCGACGGAGAGTTGCTGCCCCGGCTGGGCTGGTCGGTCCTGGAGGCGCTGCGCCGCCCCGTCGGCGCGCCGGAACTTGAGCGCACCGAGGTCGCTCAGCCGCTGCTCTTCGCGGTGCAGGGCGGACTCGTCGCCTCGCTGGCGGCTGCCGGTATCACCCCGGCGGGAGTCACCGGCCACAGCGTCGGCGATGTCGCCGCCGCCTACTGCTCGGGCGCCCTGAGCCGGGCCGCCGCCTGCCAGGTCATCGCGGAGCGCAGCCGGGCCCAGAGCAGGACCGCGGGCAGCGGGCGGATGGCCGCGATCGGACTCGGCCCCGCCGCCGCACAGGAGGCGCTCATCCCGTTCGGCGAACGGCTGGTGATCGCCGGGATCAACGGGCCCGATGCCGTCACCGTGTCCGGCGCGACGGCGGCGATCGCGGAACTGGGCAGGGCACTGGAGGCGCGGGAGGTGTTCTTCCGCGAACTGCCCCTGGACTACGCCTTCCACAGTGCGTCCATGGATCCCGTGCGGGAGGTGCTGCTGGATTCGCTCCAGGACCTCCCGGGGCGTCCGTCCCGTATCCCGATGGTCTCCTCGACGACGGGCCGGGTGGTGGACGGTCCGGACCTCGACGCGGAGTACTGGTGGCGCAACATCCGCGAACCCGTCCGCTTCACCGACGCGCTGGACACACTGCTGGACGGCGGCTGCACGGTACTGGTGGAGATCGGCCCCCACGCCGCCCTTACCCCGTATCTGCGCACCGGCACCGTACGACGGCCGGAACAAGTCACCGTCCTGTCCACACTCCTGCGCGACCAGGCCGGCCCGCCGCTGATCCGCTCGGCGATCGCCGCGGTGCTGGCCACCGGCGCCACCACCGACTGGACTCCCTTCTTCCCGGTCCGCGGCCGTGCCGTGCCCCTGCCCGCCTACCCCTGGCAGCGCGAACGGCACTGGTCCGGCGAGCCGTCATGGTGGGAGGAGTCCGCCCAGCAGGACGCCCCGGCCCGAAAGCATCCGCTGCTCGGTGAGCGGCTGCCCACCCTCGACCCCGCCTGGCACCAGCAGCTGGAGCCGGGCCCGCTCGCCTGGCTCACCGACCACAAGGTGGGCAGCGCCGTGGTGCTTCCCGCCGCCGCCTACGTCGATGTCGCCCTCACCGCCGGGGAGAATGCCCTCGACGCGGCGGCCGAAGTCACCGACCTGTCCATCGACGCCGGGCTCACGCTGCCCTTCGACGATCCCGCGATGGACATCCGCCTCCAGACCACGGTCGCCCCCGGCGGCCGGTGCACCATCGCCAGCCGTGACGGAACCTCAGGCCCCTGGCGGGAACTGGTCCACTGCCGGGTACAGCGACTCACCCTGCCGCAGCCGCCTCCGCTGGACCTGGCCGCCATCCGGGCCAGGACCACCCGCCGCCAGACCCGAGAGGAGCACTACGCCACCTGCGCCCGTGCCCAGTTGCCCTACGGGCCGGCGTTCCGGCCGCTGACCGCACTGGCGGTCGGCGAGACCGAGGTGCTCGCCGACTTCACGGCTCCCTTCCCCCCGTCCGGCCGGCACACCGCCGACGTGAGCGTGCTGGACGGCGCCCTCCAGTCGGGCGTGCCGCTGCTGGCCACCGAGGGCGACACGGTGGTGCCCTACCTGCCCTCCGGGTTCGCCGCCGTACGGTCGTGGACGGACCTGCCCGCCACCGGACACGTACACGTCACGGGTCGGCGCGGGGACCGGACCGAGCACACCTGGGATCTGACCGTCACGGACACCGACGGCAACGTGGCCCTGGAAGCGATCGGCTGCCGGCTGCGCCGCTTCAACGCCGCCGAACCGGCCGCCCCCTCCCTGCTGGCCGAAGTCCTGCGCGCCGCCCCCCTGCCCGGCACCTCGGCACGCCCCACCCCGCTGCCCTCCCCGCAGGAGACGGCCGCCGCAGACATCTGGCCGGATGGACCCGGCGACCAGCACCTGCACGACTTGACCCACTTCCGCACCGGTGTGGTGGACACCGCCGCCCACAGCATCGCCCGCGCCCTCACCGACATCCTCGGCGCGGACCGACCTCTCAGCGTCCCGGCGGTGCTCGCCACCGGAGTCCACCCCAAGCACTCCCGCTGGCTCACCGCACTGTGCCGCCTGGCCGAGGCACGCGGGGTCCTGCGCGCTACCGGACAGGACACCTGGCGGATCGCCACCGAACCCGCACTCGAACGCATCGTCCAGGAAACACTCACCGCCCACCCCTCCATCGGCGCGGCCCTGTACCCCTACGCGGTCACCGGACTCCACTACGCGGACATCCTGCATGGCCGGATCGACCCCCTGGAATTCCTCTTCTCCGTCGACAACCTCGCCTCACGGGTCTACGACTTCACCCCCAACCTGGTCTACCAGTACCGGCTGGCCCGCAATCTGCTGCGGGCGTCCCTGAAGAACTGGCCGCCGGGCCGGCCGCTGCGGGTGCTGGAGGTCGGAGCCGGCACCGGCGGGCTGACCGCCGCCGTCCTGCCCGTGCTGCCTCCCGAGCTCACCCGCTTCACCTGCACCGACATCTCGCCCGCCTTCTTCCCGCACTGCCGCGAACGCCTCGCCGCCCACGACTTCGTCGACTACCTGCGCCTGGACCTCGACCAGGACCCCACGGAGCAGGGCTTCACCCCGGGCAGCTTCGACATCGTCCTGGCCGCAAACGCCCTGCACACCGCCCGTGACATGGACCGCACCATGCGCTACGTCTCCGGTCTGCTGGCCGACCACGGCCACCTCCTGGCGATCGAGTCGCACAACCACGACGTCGCCACCCCCGTCTTCGGCATGCTCGACAGCTACTGGGACTACGAGGACACCGCACGGCGTCCCGACGGCCCCATGCTGTCCTGGGAGGAATGGCGCACCCTGCTGGAAGCCAGCGGTTTCGATACCCCGGTCCAGCTCGGCGACCACGCCGATCCGGACCTGCGCGACTACTCCCTCATCCTCGCCGCCGCCGTACCGCACCAGGACACCAAGGCCCCGGGACCGGCCCACCCGGCACCCGAGCGGACCGACCCGCAGGACACGACCCGCTGGCTCATCGCCGCCACGGGCACCGCCCACGGCCGAAACGCCGCTCTCGCCCGCGAACTCGCCGAGACCCTGCCCAACAGCCCCGGCCTCCCCCATGGCACACAGCTCATCGAGGACGCCGACGACCCCGGCTCCTGGACCAAGGCGATGCGGTCCTCACCCGGACCCACCTCCCTCGTCCTCATCGGCGGCGACGAACACGACAGGACGACGGAGCAGGACACAGATCCGCAGGCACTCACCGACGAGGCCATCCGCCAACTGGGCACCCTGCGAACCCTCGCCCAGGTCCATCAGCACCACACCGACACCGACCGGACCGGTCTGTGGCTCATCACCCGCAGCACCGCCCACACCCCGGAACACCCTCCCGGCGAACCGGTCGCCGCCGCGCTCTGGGGAGCCGCACGAAGCCTGGCCAACGAGTTGCCGACCACCCCGGTGCACCGCATCTCTCTCCCCCTGCCGGAGGGATCCCCCGACCCGGTCGACGCGCTGGTCGCCGAACTGAGCACGCCGACCGAGGAGGAAGAAGTCCTCCTCACCCCCGAAGGGCGCTTCGTTCCCCGAGTGCAGAACCTCCCCGCCCCCACCCGCCCCAGCAGCCACGGGACCTCCCAGCGGTTCACCCTCGAAGTCCCCGCCTGCGTACCGCACTACGAACTGCGCTGGAAGGCGGTCCCGCCCCTGGTACCGCCACCCGGCCAGGTGGTGATCGCCGTCGAAGCGGCAGCCCTGAACTACCGGGACATCATGACCGTGACCGGCCGGGTGCCCGCACCCCCCAGAGCCCCCGACGATCCGACCAGTCCCCTGGGGATGGACTGCGCGGGAACCGTCCAAGCCGTCGCCGACGATGTCACCACCCCTTCGGTGGGGGACAGGGTCGCCGGGATCAAGGTGGGCTGTTTCGGCTCCCACGCGGTGCTGCGCGCCGACCGGCTCATCCCCGTACCCGACACCCTGCGCAGCACGGAAGCGGTCACCCTGCCCGGCGTCTTCATCACCGTGGAGCTCGCCCTGGGCCATCTGGCCCACCTGAGCCGGAACGAAACCCTGCTCGTCCACTCGGGCGCCGGCGGCGTGGGAATGCTCGCCGTCCAGTACGCACAGCGTGTCGGCGCCACCGTCATCGCCACCGCCGGCACCCCCGGCAAACGGGACCTGCTCCGCCTCCTCGGCGTCCGCCACGTCCTGGACTCCCACACCCTCGAATTCGCCGATCAGATCCGTGAGATCACAGGCGGCGAAGGCGTCGACGTCGTCCTCAACTCCCTCGCCGGGGAAGCTCTCGCCCGTAGTGTCAAACTCCTCAAACCCCACGGCCGCTTCATCGAACTGGGCAAACGGGACTTCCTTGCCGACAGCCCGCTCCTCCTCGCCCCCTTCCTGAACAACCTCACCTTCTTCGGCGTCGACGTCGCCCCCCTGCTCAACGAGTACTCGCCCAGCGGCGACGCCCTCGTCCGCTCCCTGGCCGACGCCGTACGGACCGGCACCGCGCACCCGCCGCCCCACCAGGTGTTCCCCGCCTCCCGCATCGGCGAGGCATTCCAATCCATGGAACGGTCGCGTCACATCGGCAAAGTCGTCATCGACCTCACCGACACCGTCCCCGTACACACCGCACCCGACCCGACCCCCCTCGACCCCGACGCCGACTACCTCATCACCGGCGGCCTCGGCGGCTTCGGCGCGGCCACCGCCCGCCACCTCGCCGGCCGGGGAGCCCGCCATCTCACCCTCGTCAGCCGCAGAGGCCCCGACGCCCCCGAAGCGGAAGCACTCCTCGCCGATCTGCGGCACGGCGGCGTCAGCGTCACCGCCCACGCCGCCGACGCCGGTGACTACGAGGCGATGAACACCATCGTCACCGGTATCACCGCCGCGGGCAGACGACTGGCCGGAGTGGTGCACGCCGCGATGGTCCTCGACGACGCCCCGTTCACCGAGTTGACCGACGAGCGCCTCACGAAGGTCCTCGCGCCCAAACTCACCGGCGCCCTCATCCTGGACCGGCTCACCAGCGGACTCGATCTGGACTTCCTGGCCCTCTACAGCTCCGTCACCGCACTCACCGGCAACACGATGCAGGCCGCCTACAGTGCCGCGAACCTGGCCATGGAAAGCCTCGCCCGCAGACGCAGACGCGAGGGCGCACCCGTACTCGCCATCCAGTTCGGGGTCATCTCCGACGCCGGGTTCGTCCACCGCGACCAGACCGGCGGGACCCTGGCCGCCCGGGGAATGACCGGCACCACCGCCCGCGAAGCCCTCCAGAACCTGGACCGGCTCCTCGCCCAACCTCCTGTATATCTGCCCAGCCCCGCCATCGCCCTCACCCACATGGACTGGGCCGCCGCCGCCGGCTTCGTCAGCACCCTCACCGCCCCCCGGACCGCAGGACTCCTGCCCCCGCAGGACGACACGGCCACTCCCCTCCTCCGTGAACAACTCACCCACGCCGACCCGGAAGAAGCAGCCGACCTCGTCGAGAACGCCCTGCGCGAGCTCCTCGCCGCGACCCTCAGAACCACCCCCGACCACATCCGCACCAACCGCCGCCTCGACCAGATGGGCGTCGACTCCCTCATGGCCACCGAACTCAGCACCGCCATACGCAACACCTTCGCCTGCGAACTCCCACCCGTCGAACTCACCAACGCCGCCGACCTCACCGCCATCACCCACCGCGTCCTCACCCGCCTCAACCTCCAGCAGGAACCCACCCCTGGCCCGTCTTCGCAGACCTGAAATGCCGGACGCTCCTCATCAGGAACGCTCAGCTCCTCACCTCGCCGGAGAATCCGGCCCCGAGATCGGGCTGCCGACGTTGAGAGGCCGACCTGGTCGCCGTTGGCCCGCAGCGATCACGCCGCGCCCGTGATGCCCGGAACCGCGACGCTGCGGGAGGCATCATGAATGTTCCCGGTAGCCCTGCGATCGTCGTGCACCAAGCCTCCCTCTCGGGCGGCCGGAGAGTCACCGTGCGCGGCAGCGGCCGGGGCGAGATCCTCGGAACCGCCTACAGCGGCCACGACCTGGTCGTGTTCCTTGCGGGTGCCGGCGTCGCCGGACCCGAGGCCGTCCCGGACGACCCGCAGTGGGGGGAGTGGCGCGGCGGCCACGCCCATGAGTTCGGCGCCGGCCGAGTACGTGCTCTTGACCCGGGACTGCCGTGGGCCACCGGCTGGAATTGTCGCCTCGGGGTTCAGATGTGAGAGCTCGTGGCCGAAGAACGGGGTATGCCGATCTTCCCCTCCGGCCCCGGGCGTTCCGGGTCCCGCTGCATCCCTGCCGGTTGCGGAGTGCCGAGTCGCACCGTGAGGTATCCGGCGGTCAGTGCGGACAGGGTTGTGTACGGGCCGGTGTGTTCGTCGCGGGTGAGGACGGCGATCGCGGTGTCCTGTTCTGGGAGGCGGACCAGAAAGGAGCGGTGGCCGGGATTGTCGCCGTGGTGGAAACGGGCCGGGTGCCCGGCCAGGGTTCCGATGAACACGTCGTAGCCGTACCCCGAGACGGCCAGCGGCGACGGAAACCGGATACGCGGGACGGCACGCGGGGTGAACATCGCGTTCAGGGAACCGCGGGTGAGAAGCTCTCCCCGTTCCAGCGCAACCACGAAATCCGTCACGGCGGCACATCATGGCTGCTCAATCAGTTCAAGGGAACACCGCGTCGTGCGGCCTGGCAGCAGGACCAACGGCATCACAGCTCGTCGATCAACCGCGCATACATGAACATGTCCCGGCGTGCGTCCCCCACCTGTTGCCATCCACGCAGCACCGAGCGCGACCCGCGCGGAGCAACCTCACCGCTGCTTCATCAATGACGACAGAGGGTGTCGGGTTTACGGCCGACGATGGACGTATGCGCGAAACCCCGGAAGAACTCGACAAGCTCCAGTCCCTCCTCGACTCCTCCCTCTCCGGCTCGACCGCACACCTCCGCTCGATCGTCGAGGGCCGCACCATCACGGCGGCGCAGCTCACCGGGGTCCTCACCGGCATGTGCACGCTCGCCCTCTCCACGGTGACCGCGAAGGGCGAACCGCGGATCAGCGGCGCCGACGGGCACTTCCTGCACGGCCGGTGGCACTTCGGCACGGCGCGCAACGCCGCCAAGGCCCGTCATCTCGCGGCCCGTCCGGCCGCCAGCGTCGCGCACATGCGCGGCGAGGACCTCGGCGTGTTCACCCACGGCACGGTGGAGGAGCTGAACCCCGAGGACGCCGCGACCACAGCCGACTGGCAGGAACTCCTGGCCTACTTGAAGGACTTCTACAACGACGACGCCTTCGACTGGAACCGCGAGGTCGTCTACTACCGGCTGAACCCGCACTGGACGACCGTCTACGCCCCCGACCTCGACAAGCTCACCGGCCCGTGACACCGGGCCCGTCGACGAGAGCCTGCACCTACGCGTACGCGGGTGCGGGGCCGGTCGACGGCGCGCCGTCGCGTACCGCCGACGCCGTGGCGACAGCCTCGCCCAGCGCCCGCCGGTACAACAGCGACCCGAGGCTGCCCCGCCCCCAAGCTCTCAACTCCGCTTCGCTGCGCTCGAACAGGGGGCCGCTCGGCGCCTCGGACCAGCCGGAGCGGGGAACCGTGTACTCGTGCAGTGCCGCCTGCGGGCCGAACACGCCCAACAGCGCCTGCTCCTTGCCCACCTTGATGCGCTGGCGGGAGGTGGCCGAGACGTACGTGAGGCCCGAGATGATGTCGTGCCGCACCTGGAAGGCGTAGCGGAGCTTGTAGTGGCTGCCCTCGGTGAGGGTGAACCCCTTCTCCTTCAGTTCGGCGAGCGCCTGCGGGTCGTCCAGCTGCCAGGTGGTCGGGGTGCCGCCCTCGCTCTCCAGGGTCAGCGACCTGAGGACCAGCCGCCGTCCGTCGTCCGCCGCCTGCGCCACCGTGCTGCTCGTCTCCTGCTCGGGCATGTCGTCTCCCTCGGTTGTCGGGCCGGGCCGGCCGGGTGCGCGGCCCGCATCGCAGGAGAACACGGTGGTCTCCCCTGCTTCCGGCCCTCGCCGGGCCATGGCCCGGGCCCCGCCCCGTTGATCTGGAATCCGCCGGCCGTACCCGCCTGGCGTGCCGTTGCTCCTCACCGGGGCTGTCCGGCCGGGCGGCCGTCCGGTGCTCCCGCGCTGCCTGCCCGGCTGCTGTCTGGCGGCGGTGCCGCTCTCCCCCGGGGGGCGACTCTCCTCTTCTCCTCCGGGCGAGCCTGGGCCGGGCCCCGGTCTCACTCGAAAGGGTGGTGGCCGTCCGACCCGCCCCGGCACGGCGTCGCCACCGGCCGGGGCGGCGGTGGGATGCGGACAGCACTCCGGCCGGCGAGAGCCGGGGAACCTCCCAGGGGCGGAAGACCATCGTGATCGTTCGCATCATGGGCGAAAGCCAGGTCAAACCGGCCGACTCGCACCTCTCCCAGCTGAACCGGCTCGACGAAGAACTGCTGGCCTACATGGAGGACGGCGACGAGGAAGGCTCCAGGCGGACCCTCGGCGCGCTGCTGGACGCGGTCCGACGCCTGGGCGAGCCCCTGCCCAACGACGCCCTGGCGCCCTCCGAACTCATCCTCCCCGCACCCGACGCCTCCCTCGACGAAGTCCGCGGGAGGCTCGGTGACGACGGCCTCATCCCCAGCTGACCCACCGCACGGAACACCTTGCAGAGCCCCGCCGGGTCGCTCATTCGGGTGGGTGGTGTGGGGTATCACGGGGGCGCGGTCCGAGTGAGGGTGATGATCGCCATGAGGTCCGCGCGCGCGGGCCCGGCGCGGGTGTCGCGCCGCCGACGGCGGTGAAGGGTGGAGCTTGTGGCTACAGGCACGGTGAAGTGGTTCAACGCGGAGAAGGGGTACGGCTTCCTCTCCCAGGACGACGGCGGCGCGGACGTGTTCGTGCACTTCGCGGCGATCGAGGCCAACGGGTACCGGAGCCTGGAGGAGAACCAGCGGGTGGAGTTCGAGGTGTCGCAGGGCCAGAAGGGTCCGCAGGCGGAGAGGGTACGCCTGTTGCAGTCCTGACGTTCGACGCACCGCTCTGCGCGGCGGTCGTCCAGGCCCTGGCCGGACGACCGCCGCCCCTTTCGCGTGGCCGCCGACAAGGGTGCGGGCCCGGTCACGGGAAGCGATCTTGGTGGGCGGGGGAAGCCGCCCTGCAGCAGCGCATCATCACCACAGCTCCGTGGATTCTGTCGGTTGGCCTCACCGAATGATGGCTGATCACAAAGCGATACGGTCTCTCTCCATATGATGACCGGTGATGTCGCGAGGCGGACACCCCGAGCTTGCCCTCACCGCAGCCCCGGCACGAAGGAAGCCATCATGGCTACAGACGTTCAGCCCGACGAGGTCGTCAAGCTAGTGAACGCGAAGATCATCAAGTCCCTCGACGAGCTGAAGGCAGCCGCCGTCGCGAAGCACCCTGGTGCCACCGTGACTGACAGCGAGCTCGCAGACGAGTACGGCCGCTACATCTACAAGGTCGAGCTCCGCGACCAGCAGAACGTCGAGTGGGCCGTCGACGTCGATGCCAAGACCGGCGAAGTTCTGAAGGACGAGCGAGACAACTGAGCCCAGCAGTCCATCGAAGACCGGTCTCGGGCGAAGCAGCGGAGGCATCCCCGAAGGTGGGGCTGCCTCCGCTGCTTCGCCCGAGACGCCCAAGGCGAGTCAACTGTTACAAGTTCACCCCGCCCACTCACCGTGACGAATCGTGGCTCGGCCAGATCATCTCGTCAGGCTGAGCTGGTTCGGACAGGACCAGATCGGCGCCCTCGGCCTCGTCCTCAAGGCTCTGGTCCTCTTCAACACCCGCTACATGGACGCCGCCGTCACCCAGCTCCGCGCCGACGGCTTCGCGGTCCGGGACGAGGAGGTCGCGCGCCTCCCCGTTCGTCCGGCAGCACGTCAACATGCTCGGCCGGTGTTCCGTAAAGCTCCCCGAGTTCCCCGCGGGCCTGCGCCCGCTACGTGACGAGAACGCCCCCGACGGCGAGTGAGGGCGGCTATCCGGCCGTCCTCACGGGCGCCGTGGTGAGGGCGTGCCGCTTTCGGGTGACGGTCGGGCGAAGCGGGGGTGTTGGAACCGAGCGGAGTCCGAGAACGATCACTTGTCCCGTCCCGCATACAAGCGACCGCCCACCGGCGGTTCTCGGAGTGGTCGAAGGCCAGGGTGTGGGCCAGGTTTCACCGCCTGGTCCTCGACGAACCCGGTTCCCGCGGTGAGCTGGACTGGTCGCGATGCGCGATCGACTCGGTGAACACGCGGGCACTGAAAAGAGGGACCTGACAGGTCCGATGGACACCTTTGCCCCGGGGCTGAGAGCAGAAAAGAAGAGGGTGTGTGGCGCCGGTGGATGGGAGAAGTCGAGTCCGATAGTGCGGGCCGGTGCCGGCAGGCGGATGCCTGTCGTGGCAGCGGAACTGGTCACGGTGCTCGGTCGGGACCCGCCGCCAGTGCTGTCGGCGTCCTGGTGGCGTGCGGCATCGAGAGCCGGGCGCAGGGAGTCGGCCGTGCGGCGGGGGAGGTTCATCCCGTTGTGGGCCGTGGTGATGGGCGCGTCCGATAGCCGCTGAGCCGATGGCGACCTGGTGGGCCGGGGCCCCTGGGGTGATGCGTGCTTCGCAGGCGGTTTCCTGGTGACCGAAGGCCTGGGCGGGATGGCGTCAGGGGAGCAGTCGTGCCCTACGAGTCGTGAACAGCGAACGCTCTTCCTGAAATGCTGTGCGGCGGGCGGGGCAATATCTATGACCGCGGGGTGAGGGTTTAGCGCGTCGTGCGGGGAGAGGTTTTACCGCAGCTGACAGAGTCGAATCATTCGGCACGCACAGGTCGCTACCGCGTGCTACTGTCGTTTTCAGTTGCAGTCTTGGTTCCCAAAATTTGAAGCGTTTTCTTTCGGTGTCTTCAGCCGTTGGATGCGTTTTTGTATTTCCGGTCATTTTCCGGTCGGGGCATCATCGCGGCGACCCGGTACCCGTGCATTGCGGGCCCGGCACTCTGCCCCAGGGAGATATGACATGGCGTCTGGCACCGTGAAGTGGTTCAACGCGGCCAAGGGTTTCGGCTTCATCGAGCAGGACGGTGGCGGCGCTGACGTGTTCGCCCACTTCTCGAACATCGCCGCCGAGGGCTTCCGTGAGCTGCTCGAAGGCCAGAAGGTCACCTTCGACATCGCGCCGGGCCAGAAGGGCCCGACGGCCGAGAACATCGTTCCCGCCTGACGCTGACGCGCACTTCGTAGCTGGGGCCCGCATCCCTCGGGGTGCGGGCCCCAGCTACGGGCATGTCCCACAGAGGTTGCACCCTGTAGGGCAACCAGCGCACGGCAGACCTCTCTCCAGCGATGCGGCCCCTTCGAAGCCGCATCCGTCGGCGTCCTGGATTTCACGTCCGTATGACGTCACCCATTCTCTTTCCTGTACCCGCATCGGATTCGCGGCAGGTCAGATTTTCTTTCGCATTCCATCCGGCCCGTTCTTGTGATTCCCCGCGCTGCTCTTCCGCTGCGGGAATTCCTTGATACGTGCCGTATCAAGGAAGGTTCTGAATGAACCCCACACGTACGAATGCCCGCTCCTCCCGCACCCGCAGCCGTACAGGCGGCCCCGCTTTCGGCTCCGGCTCCGGCTCCGGTTCGGGCCGGGGCAGCCGCTTCGGCTCGCCCGCCCCGAGCCGCTCCGGGGGGCCGGGCCGCCCGGGCGGCCACGGCCGGCGGCCGGCGGCGGTTCAGGGAGAGTTCGCCCTGCCCAAGACGATCACTCCGGCTTTGCCCGCCGTCGAGGCGTTCGCCGACCTCGACATGCCCAGCGGGCTGTTGGCCGCGCTGACCGCGCAGGGCGTGAGCGTCCCGTTCCCGATCCAGGGCGCGACCCTGCCCAACACCCTCGCGGGCCGCGACGTCCTGGGCCGTGGGCGCACCGGCTCCGGCAAGACCCTCGCCTTCGGCCTGGCCGTGCTGGCCCGCACCGCGGGACAGCGCGCTGAGCCCCGCCAGCCGCTGGCCCTGGTCCTTGTGCCGACGCGTGAGCTGGCCCAGCAGGTGACCGACGCGCTCACCCCCTACGCCCGCTCGGTGAAGCTGCGCCTGGCCACCGTCGTCGGCGGAATGCCGGTCGGCAGGCAGGCCAGTGCCCTGCGCGGTGGCGCGGAGATCGTCGTCGCGACGCCAGGCCGCCTCAAGGACCTCATCGACCGCGGTGACTGCCGGCTGAACCAGGTCGCGATCACCGTCCTGGACGAGGCCGACCAGATGGCCGACATGGGCTTCATGCCCCAGGTGACCGCGCTCTTGGACCAGGTCCGCCCCGAAGGCCAGCGGATGCTGTTCTCCGCCACCCTCGACCGCAACGTCGACCTCCTGGTCCGTCGCTATCTCACCGACCCGGTCGTCCACTCCGTCGACCCGTCCGCAGGTGCGGTCACCACGATGGAGCACCACGTACTGCACGTCCACGGCGCCGACAAGCACCGGACGACGACCCAGATCGCGGCGCGCGAGGGCCGGGTGATCATGTTTCTGGACACCAAGCACGCCGTCGACCGGCTGACGCAGGACCTGCTGAACAGCGGTGTCCGCGCCGCCGCCCTGCACGGCGGGAAGTCCCAGCCGCAGCGCACCCGGACCCTGGCCCAGTTCAAGACAGGGCATGTCACCGTGCTCGTCGCGACGAACGTCGCGGCGCGCGGCATCCACGTCGACAATCTCGACCTCGTCGTCAACGTCGACCCGCCGACCGACCACAAGGACTACCTCCACCGCGGCGGCCGTACCGCGCGAGCAGGCGAGTCCGGCAGCGTCGTCACCCTGGTCACCCCCAACCAGCGCCGCGACATGACCCGCCTCATGTCGGCCGCCGGCATCGTGCCCCAGACCGCCCAGGTCCGCTCCGGCGAGGAGACACTCAGCCGGATCACCGGCGCACGGAACCCTTCCGGCATCCCCGTGACGATCACCGCGCCGGTGGTCGAGCCGCGCAAGCGCAGCGCTGCCTCACGTGGTCGCCGTAGCTCCGCTTCCGCTGCCCGGCGCGTGATCGTGCGGCAGACCTCCTTCAACGCGGCGGCCTAGAACCGCCGTGATCAGGAAACTGACCCATCTCTGCCGGAGGCACGTTTTGACGCTTGTTCAGATGAAGCTCCGATCGACGAGTGCCACGCCGGTGCGCAGAACGGTGGCTGACGCGAGGGACGCGGCCGGACCGCCGGTCCTCAACGACATGACCTTCGAGGCGGCTCTGTCCGTCATGGCCGGTGCCCGCGCCGGACACCTGCCCGTCCGCGACAACGGCGACCCGTGCACCGGACTGGTCACCCGGGCTCAGCTCGCCGCAGTCCGTGACAGCTCCGACCGCACGGACCGGGTTCGGCCGGGCGGCATCCTCGGCGACCGCAGGCCGTTCACCTCGCCGGTGGCCACGATGGCCGAAGCCGAGCACGCGATGCGCTACCGCTCGCTCGATGCCCTGCCCGTCGTGGACGAACAAGGCATCGCTCCGGGCGCCCTCGCCCTCGCCCTTGCCCGCTGAACCGCCTCACCTGGCAGAACCATCCCCAATTCTTCTCCCTGTGAGGCATCATGCGCTGCATCATCGCCCGGTTCCCGTTCGACCTCACCAGGAGCGGCGTCCTGGAATCCATGAAAGGCATCAAGCCCGAACAGGTCATCGGCGAGTCCGTCATCATCGGCCGCCGTACCTACCCCGTCAAGCAGGTCGGGCAGGTCATCACACGCCAGGACCGCCGCGATTTCAGCGCCGGTGAAATCCTCCGGGCCATGACCCGGCTCGGCTTCACCTGCCCCACCCTTCGCCGCACCACCGCGCCCCTCCCCGCCCTCACCCCGTCCCAGCAGGCTTCCGCGCTGCTCGGCCCCCCTGCCGCCGTCTGACCGATGTGCAGGCGTCAGCCGCCACCAGAACAGTGGTGAGGCCGACCTGGAACGCATCCGCGTTGACCCCGCCTTGGGCAAGGACCTGGCCACGGAAGCGGAACCGGTTCACCTGACCCCGGTCTTCGATCCGCCGCGACGAACGAACAGGCGCTTGGGAGATCGCGGGGACCCCGGGGGCCACGATCCGTCTCTTCAGCAAGCGCGACAACCAGGTTCGCGACCTGCTGACAAGGCTCGGCATCGACTACGACAGCGCCACCACCCGCGAGCGGACCGCCGCCTCCACGGCATCCAAGGCCGCGAAGAACGGAGAAGCCGCAAGCGTCGCGGACGACGGTACTGCGCGACTGTTGGCAGGCCGAGGCGGACCGCGGTCGTGGGCCCGGACACGGTGGCGAAGACCGTTTCCACCGTCGAGGCCCAGCAGGGGTTCGAGTTCTCCGCCGAGCAGCGCGCCGTACTGGAACGTCTGCTCACCGCCCGGCACGGTTCATCCGTGTGCCCAGGCCCAGTTCGTTCCCACCGGCATCGGCCAGGGTGAGGTCGACGGCCGCCAACGCAGACCCGAAGCGAATGGCCGCGAATGCATCACGCAGGTGTCGGAGCTGGTGGCGCAGGAACATCCGATCCTCCTGGGGAACATCCGCGCGCTCTATCCGCAGGTCCGCCCGGCCGAAGACATCGAAACGAGGCAGCCGGAGCTCACTCGGCGGTGTCGGAGTGCGCAGGGTCGCGAGGGCACTACCCAGCTCTCCGATAGGTCGCCTTCCGGTTCTCTGCGGTAATCAGATGCCAGAAGGTGACCGGGTGGCCCCCGACCACCACGGGCTGGTCGACGTCCTCAAGAACTCGTGCCGCGGCAATGCCCTCCCCGATGCGCCGGCGGGAGACGGCCACCTCGTTGACCACCCTCGGGCAAGTACTCCGCAGACCTCGCGATCCGCACCACCACCGGCGCACTGGCCAACCGGAGCAGCGCGTTCTCACCGACACGGATGAGGACCGCGCCCCGGTCGTCCAGACCGACGGCCTCGCATGCCAGCTTCAGCAGCCGTACGGCGGTCGCGGACGTGAGCCCCGCTCCCGCCCCGCCGACATCACTTGCCATCTCGCAACGCACTCTCCTCGGAGCACGGTGGCCGACTCACCCGGACCCGGCTACCCCACCGACGGTACCCACGCCGATGAAATCAACGCGAAGCCGACCCGGCTGAGAAGTGACTGAGAATTTCTTCCCGGCCTACCCATTGTTATAGGCCGCATGGACAATGCGGCGATCCTGGCAAGCATCGGTCGGAGGAGAAGAATGAAGCGACACACCGGCGTGCCGTGGGGTCTGACGCGTATGGAGCCCTACCCGACCCTGAGCAGGCGGACCGCGACCCTCGTGGGTCTGGACCCGGATTCCCAGACGGCGATCTACGTGGATCCGGCGGGGGAGCGGTTGGAGATGGGCAGGTACTCGACGCACCGCGGCGTCGGGACCGGGACCTCCACCAACCCGGGTGACGGCGCGGGCCCCGACGTGCGGGACGAGGATCACGATCAGCGGACGGAGGAGGACGATGACCGTGAGTACTGATCCTGCTGTCGTGGTGCTCACGGAGCCGGCCGACCCGACAGCCGACCTGGTGATCACCGAACTGAACAGCCGTCGGGTTCCCGTCGTTCGGCTCGATCCGGGGACGGACGCGGTGACGTTCTCGGCGTTCGTGCCGACGGGGCAGTCGTGGACGGGGTCCCTGACGACCGGCCGCGGCCGCGTCCTCGATCTCGGCAGCGTGCGCTCGGTCTACTACCGGAGACCGTCCCCGTACACCGCGCCGGAGCACCTTGATGCCCAGGAGCGGGCCTTCGTCACCGCGCACGCGCGGCACGGACTGGGTGGCGTCCTGGGAGCGCTCGACTGTCTCTACGTGAACCATCCCCACCGCAACCTGGCCGCCGGATACAAGCCGCACCAGATCGCGGAGGCCGCGTGTGCCGGCCTGTCCGTCCCTCCGACCCTGATCACGAACGATCCCGCCGAGGCCGCCGCATTCGCTGCGGAGTTCGGGCCGGTCGTCTACAAACCGCTTCGGTCCACCGCCTACGTCGAGGACGGCGAGCACCGGACCGTCTGGGTACGGCAGGTCGACCCGGCGGAGATCGGCGAGGGAGTGGCGGCCTGTCCGCACCTCTTCCAGCAGGCAGTGGACAAGGTGGCCGACATCCGGGTCGCGGCCGTCGGCGGCCGGCTGTTCGCCAGCCGTATCACCGTGGACGGCGACCACCTCGACTGGCGCTGGGACTACGACCGGATCGCGTTCGACCCCATCGCCGTGCCCGCAGACGTGCAGGCCGGCATTGAGCGACTCATGCACCGGCTGGGCCTGGTCTTCGGCGCATTCGACTTCGGGCTCGGCCACGACGGCCGCTGGTGGATGTACGAGATCAACCCGAACGGGCAGTTCGCATTCGTGGACCCGCCGACCTGCACCGCCATCGTCGGCGCACTCGCCGACGTACTGGAGAAGGGCGTTCCCGCCTGACCGACCCCGCCACCCAGGCCCCGAAGCGCTTGCGGTCCGGCTGCGCGAGCAACTGGCCGACCGGTTGGAGGACGCGGGGCTGCCGCGATCGGACGTCCGGCGAGCGGCCGTCACGGCGGTACCCCGCGAGGTGTTCGTCCCTGCGTTCTTCCGCCACGGCGACGGACCCCAGGGGACCGTCCGGACTCCCACGGCGCCCGGCACCGAAGGCGCCTGCACCTGACTGGGGGAGGTGTACGCGGACGAGACCCTGGTCACCCAGCTCGACGGCGACGTGCACCCCGGCGACACCGACGGCCCGGTCACCGGGGAGCCGACCTCCTCGTCCCCCTGCATCGAGCCGCGTCATGAAGGGGCGAAGGCGTGGCAGTGGGAGGCGGCGCCAAGGGACGGCTTCCGTGTACTGCGGCACACCTGTGCCTCGGTCATGCTGGAGGCGGGGGAGTCCGTGGTGACCCTGGCGCGAGGGCTCGGGCATTCCTCGCCGACCGTCACGCTGAGCTACTACGCTCACTTCATGCCGGAAGCGGGAGCCAAAGGGCGCACCGTCATCGACGGAGTCCTGGGGAGCGGGAGAGAGTGACGTGCCCGTGGAATCTCCCCAGATTCTCCCCGGGGCTGGTGAGGGTGGGACGCGCCTGGTCGCACGGTCCGACTCGGTCTGCTGATTCACAGGGAGTCGCGCCGTATAGCCTGGGGAAATGCTGAGAGAGGTCGCGGCGACGCGCTATGTCACGCCCCTTCGTGAGGGGGGATCGCTGCCCGGTGTGGTCGAGGCCGACGATCTCGGTACGTACGCCATGAAGTTCACCGGCGCCGGACAGGGCCGCAAGACCCTGGTCGCCGAGGTGCTGTGCGCGGGGCTGGCGCGGCGTCTGGGGCTGCGGGTGCCGGAACTCGCCGGGCTCGTGCTCGACCCCGTCCTCGGCCTGGGGGAGCCCGACCCCGAGGTGCAGGAACTCCTGAGGTCCAGCGGCGGGCTCAACCTCGGGGTGGAGTTCCTGCCGGGAGCCCTCGGCTTCGACGCGCTGGCCTATACGGTCGACGCCCGCGAGGCCGGACGCGTCGTCTGGTTCGACGCGCTCGTCAACAACGTCGACCGTTCGTGGCGCAACCCCAATATGCTCGTCTGGCAGGGCGACCTCTGGCTCATCGACCACGGAGCCACTCTCATCTGGCACCACAACTGGCCCACCGCCGCCGCCTCCGCGGCCCGGCCCTACGACGCCTCCGACCACGCGCTCGCGCCCTTCGCCCCCGATGTGGCCGCCGCCGCCCGGGAACTGGCGCCCCGGGTGACCGCGAGCCTGCTCACCGAGGTGGCCGCCGAGGTACCGGACACCTGGCTCACCGGCGAACCGGGCTTCGACAGCCCCGACGCCGTACGCGACGCGTATGTGGCCGCGCTGCTGCCCCGCGCGCGGGACATCCACCAGCGCGTCACCCTCGGACCACCGGACCAGCGCCTGCGCGCCCGTCCCACCGGCTGGCCGACGGACACCGGCCCGGCCCGGGAGGCCGTCCGATGACCGCACGGGACGTCTTCGAGTACGCGCTGCTGCGCGTGGTGCCCCGGATCGAACGGGGCGAGCGGATCAACGCGGGTGTGATCGTCTACTGCCGCGCCCGGTCGTTCGTCGCCGCGCGCACCGCGCTGGACGAGGCGCGGCTGCTGGCCCTGGACCCGGCGGTGGACCTGGCGGGCGTCCGGGCCGCGCTGCGCGCCGTCGAGGACGTGTGCCTGGGCGGTGACCCGGCGGGCCAGGCCGCGCGGGACGACGCCGGACGGCGGTTCCGCTGGCTGGTCGCCCCCCGGTCCACCGTGGTCCAGCCGGGTCCCGTCCACACCGGACTCACCGTCGACCCCGGCGCCGAGACGGAACGGCTGCTGGACCTGCTCGTACGCTGACGCGCTCCCGCGCGGGGGACCGCCGCGGTCCGATCGCGCTGTCCGACGGCCGGCGGGACGCGCCTCGCGCGCCGGGCCCGAGCCCGACCCGGCCTCACCTTGGACGCGACGGCCGGGACCCGCCCCCACGCGCGGGACCCCCGCCCCCCGGCCTGCGTCCCCGCGCGCGGAACCCGTCGCGGACCGCACCGGACCGAGCCGGACGATGGATGCCGTTGACACCGGGTGCCAGGGCTTCTAGCGTCACGTCTGCCGTGGGTACTAAGCGGCCGCTCACCCGAAGAGCGTACGGTGAGGGGCGCGCCACGGCGTTCGTACGAAGCGGAACAGAGCTTTCCCGAGGGCGAGGAGCAGCATGTCCACCACTGAGCAGCGTGTGGCCGTAGTGACGGGAGCCGCGCGGGGTATCGGCGCGGCGACCGCCGTGCGGCTGGCCGCCGAGGGCCGGGCCGTGGCCGTCATCGACCTCGACGAGGCGGCCTGCGCGGACACCGTCGGGCGGATCACCGCCGCGGGCGGCACGGCGATCGCGGTGGGCTGCGATGTCACCGACGAGGCGCGGGTCGAGGCGGCCGTCGCCCGGATCGCTGCGGAACTCGGCCCGCCGACCGTGCTGGTGAACAACGCGGGCGTGCTCCGGGACAATCTGCTCTTCAAGATGAGCGCCACCGACTGGGACACCGTCATGAACGTGCATCTGCGCGGCGCGTTCCTGATGGCCAAGGCGTGCCAGAAGCACATGGTGGACGCCGGGTTCGGCCGGATCGTCAACCTCTCCTCCTCGTCCGCCCTCGGCAACCGGGGCCAGGCCAACTACGCGGCGGCCAAGTCCGGCCTCCAGGGCTTCACCAAGACCCTCGCGATCGAACTGGGCAAGTTCGGTGTCACCGCGAACGCCGTCGCGCCCGGGTTCATCGTCACCGAGATGACCAAGGCCACCGCCGCCCGGGTCGGTATGGGCTTCGAGGACTTCCAGGCCGCCGCCGCGACCCAGATCCCCGTCCAGCGCGTCGGCCACCCCGACGACATCGCGGGCGCCATCGCCTTCTTCACCGGCGACGACGCGGGCTTCGTCTCGGGCCAGGTCCTGTACGTGGCCGGCGGCCCGCTCAACTGAACCGGAGGACGGTACGGATGACTGTGCGGGACAGCGGACGGGTCGCGCTGATCACCGGCGCGAGCCGGGGCATCGGGTACGGCATCGCCGCGGCGCTCGTCGCCCGGGGCGACAAGGTGTGCGTCACGGGACGCGGTGAGGAGGACCTGCGGGAGGCCGTCGCGAAGCTCGGCGCCGACCGGGCCGTCGCGGTCCCCGGCAGGGCGCACGACGAGGAGCATCAGGCGGTCGCCGTCGAGCGCGCCATGGACGCGTTCGGCCGGATCGACTTCCTCATCAACAACGCGGGCACCAATCCGGTGTTCGGGCCGATGGCCGATCTGGATCTCGGGGCGGCCCGCAAGGTCTACGAGACCAACGTCATCTCCGCGCTCGGGTTCGCGCAGCGCACCTGGAAGGCGTGGCAGAAGGACAACGGCGGCGCGATCGTCAACATCGCCTCGGTCGCCGGGGTCTCGGCCTCGCCCTTCATCGGCGCGTACGGCATGAGCAAGGCCGCGATGGTCAATCTGACGCTCCAGCTCGCCCATGAGTTCGCGCCCGGGGTCCGGGTGAACGCGATCGCGCCCGCGGTGGTGCGCACCGGCTTCGCCAGCGCCCTGTACGAGGGGCGCGAGGAGGAGGTCACCGCGGCGTATCCGCTCGGCAGGCTGGGGGTCCCGGAGGACATCGGGGGCGCCGCCGCGTTCCTCACCTCGGACCAGGCCGACTGGATCACCGGACAGACGCTGACGGTCGACGGAGGGCTCTTCCTGAACGCGGGGGTGACCTGACGGATCCGGCGGACCCGGGGACGTGCGATCCCCGGGGCGAGTGACGGCTGGGGGTGACCTGACGGACCGTCATCACCCGGGCATTTGCGCTCGTACGCGACCTTGGCGGATATCCCGCACCCCGTCGTCATGGGCGGTTCCGGCGGCGGAGTGCTGCGGTAGGGTGCGCCAACCCCGAGGTTCGGCCGATCGAGGAGCGTGCGCGTGTTCGTCCGGTTCCGATGTGCGCGGTACATGGCGGCGGTGGCGTCGATATCCGTGCTCGCCGGATGCGGGCTGGTGCCGCCCGGCGGTTCAGGCGGCGAGCAGAAGGTCACCGTCGGCACCACGAGCGCCCCGAGCACCCTCGATCCCGCGGCCTCGTGGGACGGCTCCTGGGAGCTGTTCCGCAACGTCCATCAGACGCTGCTCAGCTACCCGAGGGGCGCTTCCGAGCCCGAACCGGACGCCGCCCGCTGCGCGTTCGCGGACGACTCCAACCGCTCCTACTCCTGCACCCTGCGCGACGACCTCACCTTCTCCGACGGTGACCCGCTGGACGCGACGGCGGTCAAGCACACCTTCGACCGGATCATGCGTATCGGTGTGGACGGCGGCCCCAAGGGACTGCTCGGCAGCCTGGAACGCGTCGAGACCCGGGGCGACGACACGGTGGTCTTCCAGCTGAACCAGCCCGACGCCACGTTCCCCTTCGTCCTCGCGACGCCCGCCATGTCGCTCGTCGACCCGCGTGAGTACCCCGCCGACTCGCTGCGCGAGGGCGGCGGCGTCACCGGCTCCGGCCCGTACGTCCTCAAGTCGTACCAGGAGGGCAAGCAGGCGCAGCTCGTCCGCAACAGCCGCTACAAGGGCTACGCGGAGCGCAAGAACGACGCGGTGACGATCCGCTACTACCCGGACTCGGCCTCCATGGTCAAAGCCCTGCGCGACAAGCAGATCGACGCCACCTTCCGGGGGCTGTCCGCCCCCGACATCATCGACCTCCAGAGCGACGACGCCGGGGGCGGCCTCCAGCTGGTCGAGGGCGCGGGCACCGAGATCAGCTACCTCGTGTTCAACCCCAAGGACCCCTGGGCCGGGAGGCCCGCCGTCCGCAAGGCGATCGCCCAGCTCATCGACCGCAGCGCCATCGCCCACAAGGTCTACAAGGACACCGTGGACCCGCTGTACTCCATGATCCCGACGGGGCTGCCCGGACATACGACGGGCTTCTTCGACGACTACGGCAAGCCGAGCGTCGACAAGGCCCGCGACCTGCTCCTCCAGGACGGGATCACCGAACCGGTCCCCCTGGAGCTGTGGTTCACGAGCGACCGTTACGGCTCCCTGACCGCCCCCGCGTTCGCGGAGATCGAACGGCAGCTGGAGCGGTCGAGGCTCTTCGACGTGACCCTCAGGAGCCGCCCCTGGAAGACCTACGAGGCCGGGTACCGCAGCGGCGAGTACCCCGTCTTCGGCCGCGGCTGGTTCCCCGACTTCCCCGACCCGGAGAACTTCATCGCGCCGTTCGTCGGCGAGCGGAACGCGCTCGGGACGCCCTACATCGTGCGGGAGATCACCTCCGTACTGCTGCCGCAGTCCCGCCGGGAGACCGACCGCGGCGCGGTGGTCGGGGACTTCGAGCGCGCACAGAAGATCCTCGTCGACGACGCGCGGCTGCTGCCGCTGTGGCAGGGGCGCCAGTACGTCGCCACGAGCGAGGAGATCTCCGGCGGCGAGCGCGCGCTCGACCCGTCCACGATCATGATGATGTGGGAGCTGGAACGCAAGACAAGTTGGTAGATCCGCAGGTCGCAGCCTTGACAGGCGGCCCGGTCCGGTGCTGCCCGGGCCGAAGCGGCGGGCGTTGTCAGTGGGCGCCGGTAGGTTCTTGGGTGTGGGGGCGGCCGTGGGGGTCCAGGGCCGCCGAACGACCTTTTTCCGGAGGATGTTGACGTGACCGATACCGCCCTGCTGCCCGAGTCCTGGCGTGGCGTCCTCGGCGAGGAACTGGCGAAGCCCTACTTCGAGGAACTCACCGGGTTCGTCGAGGAGGAGCGGGGGAAGGGCCCGGTCTACCCGCCTCGCGACGAGGTGTTCGCCGCCCTGGAGGCCACCCCGTACGACCAGGTCAAGGTGCTGGTCCTGGGCCAGGACCCGTACCACGGCGAGGGTCAGGGCCACGGGCTGTGCTTCTCGGTCCGGCCCGGTGTGAAGACCCCGCCGTCGCTGCGGAACATCTACAAGGAGATGCACGCAGAGCTGGGGCATCCCGTCCCGGACAACGGATATCTGATGCCGTGGGCCCAGCAGGGGGTCCTGCTGCTCAACGCGGTGCTGACGGTCCGCTCCGGCGAGGCCAACTCCCACAAGGGCAAGGGCTGGGAGCGGTTCACCGACGCCGTCATCCACGCCGTCGCGGACCGGCCCGACCCGGCCGTCTTCGTCCTGTGGGGGAACTACGCGCAGAAGAAGCTGCCGCTGATCGACCAGGACCGGCACGTCGTGGTGAAGGGGGCGCACCCGTCGCCGCTCTCCGCGAAGAAGTTCTTCGGCTCCCGGCCGTTCACCCAGATCGACGAGGCCGTGGCCAAGCAGGGCCACACCGCGATCGACTGGCGCATCCCGAACCTGGGCTGACCCGGTCGCGGGGGGACGGCACCGGCGGCGACCTCGGTGACCCCGCGCCCCAGCGCGCAGGGGCGGCGCCCGGCGCTCGCGCGGGGGCGGGTCCGGCCGCTGCGCCGGTGGTGCCGTACCCGGCCGGTGCGGCACTGTCCGGGCTGCACTGTCCGGCCCCTCGCCGGGTGCATCGGCGGGTACGGGGCCCGCGCCTGCCCAGGAATGGCCCCGGTGACCGTTAGCGTCGTCCTCTCGGGAACGATCGCCGTACCGGCGCGATCGGCGGACCGGCGGGAGGACGCGGTGGCGGAGCGGCAGGAGGGGACAGCGGGGGACGACACCACGATGACCCGTATCGGGCAGGCCGTCATGCTGCACCACGGCGGCGACCGTGAGGAGGCCCGCGACCGTTTCCTGGCCCTGTGGGCGGAGATCGCGGACAGCGGGGACCCGTTGCACCGGTGCACCCTCGCCCACTACATGGCCGACACCCAGGACGACCCGGAGGCCGAGCTGGCCTGGGACCTGCGGGCCCTGTCCGCCGCCGAGGAACTGGCCGACGGCCGGGTGCCGCCGTACCATCTGGCGCCCGCCGCCCGCGCCTTCTACCCCTCGCTCCATCTCAATCTGGCCGCCGACTATGTGAAACTCGGCCGCACCGATGCCGCCCGCAGCCATCTGCGGCTGTCACGCGGGGCCCTGGACCAGCTCGCCGACGACGGATACGGCGACGCCCTCCGGGCCGCCATCGCCCGGCTGGGACACCGGCTGGACGGCGACCCGCCCGACGACCCCGGACCGGGCCCGCTCCGCCCGAGGAGCGACGGACCGCTGGGGCCGCCCCGCCGGGAGCAGTAGCCGCGGCGCCCCCGCATCGGGGTTCCCATTGGTCCCGACCGGCCGTCCCGTCCGGCCGTCCCGACCGGCCGGTCGACCACACGTCGACCACACGTCAACCACCCGGGTACGCCCGCGCGCAGAGCCGGGCCATCCGGTCACCGGGCTCCCAGCCCCCGTACGCGCGCCCGAGGGCGCACACATCCGTGGTGGTAGGGGTCGCCACCGGGCGCGGTGGTGAGGAGGATGGGGGCGGTACGGGCCTGGGCGGCGTCGCGGTCCTCCGCCGCGCCGAGGGGGAGGGCGCCGGGGGCGGACCGAGGGACGGTGCCGGGGCGGATCTCGTCGTCGGCGGTGCGGGGGCCGGAGGACGGCACGGGGGTGTCGTGGGGCGGGGAGCCGGGCCGACGAGTCGCAGTGCCTCCCGCGCCGGGGGCTGGACCAGTCGCGGCGGCCGGGCGCTGTCCGCGTGCGGTGCGCGGGGCGGGGCGGACGAGACACGCGGCGTGGCGGCCGGCTGCGGGCCGTCGCCCACGCTGACGCAGCCGGACAGGGTCGTGACGGCCACCGTCGCCAGCAGCGCCGCCGTCGTCTTCGTTCGATGCACCCGCGCCACGATGGCGGGCCTGCCCGGCCCGTGGCGCCCGGGGCGGGTCCGATGGCCCGCACGGGCGACGTATGTGTCGTGCGCGCCCCGCGTGCGTCCGGCGGCCACGGCGCGCGCCGATGTGCTGTGCGCCGTCTGCCGTCTGCCGTCTGCCGTCTGCCGTCTGCCGTGCGCCGATGTGCCGCGTCGATGTGCCGTGCGTCGGAGCGGTCCCGCGGTGGGTCAGTCGCCGGTGGCGCCGTCGATCCGTTCCCGCACCAGGTCCGCGTGACCGTTGTGGCGGGCGTACTCCTCGATCATATGGACGTAGATCCAGCGGAGGCTGAACGGTTCCCCGGCGCGGCTCTTGAGGGCCGAGAGGTCGTCCAGGCCGTGGAGGGCCGCGCGCTCACGCGCCTGACCGGTCTCCGCCCGCCAGGTGGCGTACGCCTCTTCCCAGGTGTCCGTGTCACCGGGGTGGAAGTCACCGTCGGGGTCGGCGTCGTCGTAGTACAGCGGGGGAGCGTCGGCACCGTCGAGGGTGCGTGCGAACCAGTGGCGTTCGACCTCGGACATATGGCGGACCAGACCCAGGAGGGTCATCCCGGACGGCGGGGCGGACGCCGTGCGCAACTGGACGTCGTCCAGCCCAGCGCATTTGCCGACCAGCGTCAGCCGGTGGAACTCCAGCCAGGACTCCAGCATCTCGCGTTCGCCCGCGGTGGTGCCGGGGGAGGTGCGGGCCGGTTCGGTGAAGGCGGTGGCGCCGGGCGTGGCGCGGGCGTTCGCGGGCGCCGAGCGGTCCTCCCCGGTGGCCGGGGCGGGTTCGGGCGTGGGATGTGAAGAGGTGGGCATGAGGGTCATCATCCCCAGCGACCTCCCCGTTCTCCAGCGAATTCCGGGTGCCGCGCCCCAGGCCCGGTCGCCGTCCGGCGGATCACCGTCGGTCGTCCGGTGGCCCCGCTCCGACCATGCCGGTCAGCAACTCCCGGAGTCCGTCGCGCAGCTGGTCCAGGGTGGGGACCTCCGCGTGATGGGAACCGGCCACGCACGCGAACATCATCCCGTCGCTCCAGGCGATCAGGGAAAGGGTGTGGCGCCGGGGGTCCGGTGAGCCCAGGGCGGTGACCAGAGCGAGCAGCGGTTCGCGGAACCGGCGTCCCGCCTCGTCGTAGCGGTGGCGCAGTTCGGGGCGGCGGGTGGCCTCCAGCGCCAGCTCGTAGCGGCAGACCAGCAGTTCCCGGTGGCCGGTCAGATAGCGGTGCAGTACGGGGGCCAGCGCGTCGGCGACCGCGTCCGGGCCGCCGGCCGGGTCCGGCAGTTCGGTGACGGCCAGCGCCCGGGCCTCACGGGTCGCGAGCCGTTCGTTCGCCGCTTCCAGCAGCGCCAGCCGGGTCCGCGCGTGGTTGGACGTGGAGCCGGGCGGCAGCCCCGCCGCCTCGTCCACCGCGCGATGGGTGAGCCCGCGCATACCCCGCTCCGCGAGCAGCGCGAGCGCGGTGTCGGCGATGAGGACGGCACGGCCGGAACCCGTCGGCGGGCCGGGCGCGGTGCCGGGCCTCGTGGCTACGGGTCCGGTGTCGGCGGGACGCGCGGCGACGGGTTCCGCAGATACGGGCTTGCCGGGTACGGGTTCGGCGTCGGCGGGATTCGTGGTGACAGGTTCCGCGCGGACGGGCTTGCCGGGGGCGGGTCCGGTGTCGGCGGGATTCGTGGCGGGCGGGGGAGCGGACGGGGTGCCGGTGGAGGCGGCGGACGGGGCGTCGGCGGGACTCGCCGGGGGCGGCGGAGCCGGCGGGGTGCCGGTGGGGGTGCTGGGGTCGGGCATGGCCGACAATCTACCGCCCCAACTACAGCTGTAGTACGGTCACGGAAGCGCTCACTACACCTGTAGTCCCTGGAGGGGTCATGACCGGTCGGCACGCCGTCGTCATCGGAAGCGGTATCGGCGGACTGACCGCCGCGGTCGCCCTGCACCGGCGCGGCTGGCGGGTCACCGTGCTGGAACGCGCCCCGTCCGTCGACCCCGTCGGCGCGGGGATCGGCCTGGCGCCCAACGCCCAACGGGCCCTGGACACCATCGGGCTCGGCGACGACATCCGCGCGCTCGCCGCCTGGCAGGGCGCGGGCGGGATGCGGACCCCCTCCGGCCGCTGGGTGGCCAGGCTGGACGCCGCTGCCGCCGCCGAACGCTTCGGCGGTCCGCTCGTCCTCCTCCACCGCGCCACCCTCGTGGACCGCATCGCCTCCCGGCTGCCCACCGGAACGATCCGTACCGGCACGCCCGCCGAACTCGTCGACCCCGGTGTCCCGGGCGGGGCGCCGGCCGTGGTCGGCACCCCCGGCGGGGAACTGCGGGCCGACCTGGTCGTCGGGGCGGACGGCATCCACTCCGCCGTCCGGCGCGTCCTCTTCCCCCGCCACCCGGGACCCCGGTATGCGGGCCTCACCGCCTGGCGGTTCGTCGCCCCTGCCCCCGAACTGCCCTTCGCACCGCACGAGACCTGGGGACGCGGCACCCTGTGGGGCTCCCATCCGATGAAGGACGGCCGTGTCTACGCCTACGCGGCGGCCCGGGCCCCCGAAGGGGCATACGCGCCGGACGAGCACGCGGAGTTGCTGCGCCGCTTCGGTGACTGGCACCACCCTGTCCCCGCGCTGCTCGACGCGGCGGCCGGTCTTCCCGTCCTGCGCCACGACGTCCACCACATGACGACCCCGCTGCCCGCGTTCCACCGGGGCCGGACCGTCCTGCTCGGCGACGCGGCGCACGCGATGGCGCCCACCCTCGCCCAGGGCGGCAACCAGGCGGTCGAGGACGGGGTGGTCCTCGCCTTCCACGCCGCGCCGGACGCCGATCCGGGCGCCGCGCTCGCCGCCTACACCGCAGACCGGCTCCCCCGCACCACCGCCGTCGTCCGCAGGGCCGCCCGGGTCGCCGCACTGGTCTCCCTCGACGGGCGGGCCGCCGTCGCCCTGCGCACCGGCCTGATGAGCGTGACCGCGCGGCTGATGCCGGGCGCGGTGCTGCGCGGCTTCGACGGGATCGCCGACTGGCGTCCACCACGGCACACGTATGCTGCCGGGGCACAGGACAACCCCCAGCACAGGAGACACATGTGAAGGTCGGCTGCATCGGACTCGGTGACATCGCACAGAAGGCGTATCTGCCGGTTCTCACCGTCCAGCCGGATGTGGAACTGCACCTTCAGACCCGCAACCCCGAGACCCTCCAGCGGCTCGCGGCGATCCACCACATCCCCGCGGCCCACTGCCACACCGACCTCGACGGGCTGCTCGCCCAGGGCATCGACGCGGCCTTCGTCCACGCCGCCACCCCCGCCCACCCGGCGATCGTCAGCAGGCTGATCGAGGCCGGTGTCCCGACCTATGTCGACAAGCCGCTCGCCTACGCGTACGCCGAGTCCGAGCGGCTGGTGCGTCTCGCGGAGGAGCACGGGGTCGCTCTCGCCGTCGGTTTCAACCGCCGTCACGCGCCGGGCTACGCGCAGTGCCTGGAGCGTCCGCGCGACCTGATCGTCATGCAGAAGAACCGGGTCGGCCAGCCGGAGGACCCGAGGACGTTCGTCCTGGACGACTTCATCCATGTCGTCGACACCCTGCGCTTCCTCGCCCCCGGCACCATCGACCACTTCGGCGTACGGGCCAGGACCGAGGGCGGGCTGCTCCACCATGTGGTGCTCCAGCTCGCGGGCGACGGCTTCACCGCCCTCGGGGTGATGAACCGGCTCAGCGGCTCCACCGAGGAGATCCTGGAGGTCGCGGGCCAGGACACCAAGCGTCAGGTACTCAACCTCGCCGATGTGGTCGACCACCAGGGCCAGCCCAGTGTGCGACGGCGCGGGGACTGGGTGCCGGTGGCCCGCCAGCGCGGCATCGAGCAGGTGGTGACGGCGTTCCTCGACGACGTCCGCGCCGGACGGACCATCAGCGCGCGGGACGCGCTGGCGACCCATGAACTGTGCGAGCGGGTGGTCCTGGCGGTCGAGGAGCAGATCGCCGGCTGACCCGGCGGGCCGCGGCGCCCGCGCCGTGGCCGCCGAGCACGAGCAGCGCCGCGACGACGGGCCAGTCACCGAACCGCGCGTACGGGGTGGTGCCCGTCGCCAGCGGGACGTCGTACACCTGGGCCGCGCCGGCGTCCGTACCGAGCCATGGCCCGGCCCGCGCACCGTCCGGCCCGTACACCGCCGAGACACCCGTCAGCGTCGCGTGCACCACGGGACGGCCGCTCTCCGCCGCGCGCAGCGCCGCCAGGGACGCGTGCTGCGGCGGCGCCCAGCTCTCCTGGAACGACGAGGTCGCCGACTGGGCCACGAGCAGCCCGGCGCCGCTTCGGGTGAGTCGGCGGCCCATGTCGGGGAACGCCGACTCGAAGCAGACCAGCGGACCGATCCGGAGCCCGCCGCGGACCTCCATCACCACCTGCCGGGTGCCCCGGACCCGGTCCTCCCCGGCCGCCTTGCCCACGGAGGTGGCCCAGCCCAGCAGGGAACGCGCCGGTACGTACTCACCGAACGGCACCAGCCGCATCTTGTCGTAGCGCTCACCCGTGGGGCCGTCCGGGCCGACCAGCACGGAACTCTTGCGGATGCCCGCCTCCGTACCGCCGGCGTCGGCGCTGCCGCGGGCGTCGACGTTCACCAGGACGTCCGCCCCCACCCGGCGGGACAGCGCGGCGATCCGGTCCGCGAGGTCCGGACGGCCGGTCAGATCGTGGCCCACACTGCTCTCGCCCCAGACGACCAGGTCGACGCCCTGTCCGGCCAGGGTCCCGGTGAGCTGTTCCGCGCGGGCGAACCGGGCGTCCGCCCCGCTGATCACCCCCGGCTGCACCACGGCCACCCGCGCTTCGCCGGAGCTCTGCGCGCGCGGCGCCCAGACCCAGGCGCCCGAGGTGAGCGCGACGACCCCCACCAGACCGGCCACGGCCGGGGTACGGGCGTCCCGCGCGCACCACAGCAGGGCGACGGCGGTGTTCACGGCGACCACGCACAGGCTCACCAGCCACACCCCGCCCAGCGAGGCCAGCCGCAGCGCGGGCGGCACCTGCCATTGGCTGGAGCCCAGCAGCCCCCACGGCCCGCCGAGCGCCTGCCAGGACCGCACCAGTTCGACCATGAGCCACGCCGACGGCAGGACGAGCAGCGCCGCCAGGGCACGCGCCCCGCCGGGGCGTCCGCCCAGCAGCCGCCGTACCAGCACTCCCCACGGCACCCACAGCAGACCGAGCAGGCCCGCGATCACCACGGTGAACACATGAAGGCTCGGCAGCAGCCAGTGATGCACCGCCAGCATGAAACCGAGCCCCCCGCACCAGCCGTCCCACCCGGCGCGGCGGGCCGTGGGCGCGCCGCGCACCAGCAGCATCCACGGTACGAGGGCCACCGGGGCGAGCCACCACAGGGACGGCGCCGGGAAGGCCAGCGCGGGCAGGGCGCCCGCGAGTGCCGCCAGGGCGGAGCGCGACCACGGGCCGTCGAGCAGGCGCCCCGCGCGTTCACGCGGGGCGCGCCACCGCTCCTGGCCGAAGAATCCGTCCATGAGGGCGCCTTTCCGGGGTCGCCGGTGCCGTCGTCGGTCCTGTGCGTCCAGTGTGTGCGCTCGGCCCGCACCCGGCAGGCGCATCGCCGCGCGCGCGGGGGTGCGCTACCACGTGCCCGGGGTTCACGACCCGTGCGCGGGCGTGCATGACAGATCTACGGGGGTCACGACAGATCCGTGGGGGTCACGGTCCGTCCGTGGGGTCCTCCGGCTCGCGGACACGCCGCCACTTCTCCTGGACGACCACCGCGTGCAGCCGCCAGCCGTCGCGGGTGCGGCTCAGGGCGAAGCTGTAGCGGCCGCCGCACACGAAGTCCGGGGCGGTGGCCGCCGCGTCGCCCCCGGCCAGCCGCATCGGGTTCACGTAGTCGGCCTCCACCCGCGCGGTGTCGCCGTCGTCGTGCTCAAGGACGCCGAAACGCAGTCTGCGGTTGACGATGAGGTGCTGGCGTACGGCGAACCGTGCCAGGTTGTCGGCTAGCCACGTGGCGGTCTGCGCGGCGCTGCCCTCGATGCCTCCGGCCGAGCGGTGGTCGATCCGGCCGTCAGGGGTGAAGAGTTCCTGGTAGAGCGCCCAGTCGGCGTCGTCGACGGCATGGGCGTATTCGGTGATGAGGGCGTCGATGGCGAGGCGGTCCATCACGGTAGCGAGTTCTACGCGCTGCGTCATTGGATCAGTGTTGGTGAACCGGGCCTCCGCGCCAAGGGGCAAGAGCCCCTCGGCTACCAGCTTCTGATCTCACCCCGGACAGCGGCGGCCCATTCGGTGACGAGGGCCTCGTAGGTGCGCCGCTCCTCGACCGTCAGACGACCACCGGTCCGAAGCCAAAGGTCGCGGATCTGTTCGTTCAGCGACTCGGCGGAACGCACGCAACCGGAGTGCTCTTGGATGCGGGACATGACACGAAGCTTAGGCGCTCGTTCTGACGATCCGCTACGCCTTGCCTACAGATCATCACTGTACGCGAGGTGCTGCGGAGCGCTTGCGGGGGTGAACCTGCTGGTCAGCAGGGGTTACCGCCGGTTGGCGGGGCGTCAGGTCCCGACGAAGGCTGTGAGGGAACTCTCTCTTTCGAGGCCAATTCGTGAGGTCCGAGGGGGTTTTGTGCGCGCCCGCACGAGGTAGGCGAAGGGTCTTGCCGCCGTCCGCGGACACCGTCGCACACCGTCCGGCGCCCGCCGCGCCCCGCCGGACGCCGTCCGGCGCGCGGCCGTTGCCCGTCCCTCGTTGCCCCGTCGGCGCGGTCGAGGCACCCCGCACGCCGTCCCCGGGAGAGATCCGTCCTCAAGCGTCGCGCTTCCGCAGGACGTACGCGGCGGTGAGCGAGACCGCGCGGTCCTCGTCGTGCGACAGTTCCACCAGGGCACGGGACGCCGTGGCTCCCGGGATGTCCGCGAGCGCCTGCGCCAGCCGCCGACGCGCGGAGGGTCCGGCGCCCTCGTGCGCGAGGCGGTCGACGAGCCCGGCGGCGATCCGGTCCGCCGACCCGGGACGGCTCGCCAGCGCGCCCAGCGCGTCGGCCGCCTCGACGTCGTTGGTCCCCTCGGCGACCATGGCGATGAGCGTCGGGACCGCGTCGGTCGCCCCCCGGGCCCCGAGTGCCAGAGCCGCGTACCCGCGGACCGCCATGTCGGGATGGGCGAGGGCGTCCCGCAGCAGCGCGGTCGCCTCGTCGTCCGGGATCTCGGTGAGGGACCGGACGGCACGCAGCCGCACCTCGGCCACCGGTGAGCCGAGGCCCTCCGCCAGCAGCGCCCCGCCGCCGTCCGATCGTGCCAGAGCCCATCGGAGGGCTCCGGCGACGTTCGGGTCCGACTCGGTCAGCACCGCCTCGACCAGTGCCTCCACCGGCACCGGGACCTCGTCGGAGGAGGACAGGGCCGCCCTCTGACGGGTGCCGGGGCTCTCCGAACCCAGCGCCTGGAGAAGCGCGACGACCTGGAGGACGTCCTGCCAGCCACCGGGCTCCGCGGCCCCGATCCGGCGCAGCCGGGTCAGCAGTTCCGTCTCACGGGCGATACGGTCCCGGGTCCGGTGGACGAGATCGTCCACGAGCGCGGAGGGCGCGAAGCCGGGATCGTCGAGCGCCTGCCCGACCTCGCGCAGCGACAGCCCCAGGGACCGCAGGCTCTCGACGTGGAAGATCCGCCGGATGTCCTCGCCGGAGTACTCGCGGTACCCGGCGCCGCTACGACCCGCCGGCCGCACCAGCCCGAGCGAGTCGTAGTGCCTGAGCATGCGGGCGCTGACCCCTGACCGCCGGGCCACCTCACCGATCAGCACCGGCTCTCAGCCTTCCTGACCGGCCGCGCCCAGGGCCACGACGCGCTTCGCCTCTTCGACCGCGGACTCGAACCCGGCGTCCGGATCGCGCAACAGCCGTTCCGTGGCGACCGCGTGCGCGCGCACCCCGGGGTCGGGAGCCGTCGCCGCGGCGCGCAGGAGCGGCACGATCACCTCACCGAGCGCGGTCAGCGCCCGGCTGAGGCTCAGCCGCATGTCACGTCCGCCGCGCCCGAGCCGCGCCGTCAGCGCCGTCGCGAGCCCCGCTTCCTCGCCCTCGGGTACGAGCGCGACCGCCGCCCGCCAGGCGCTCCGGGCCACCTCGTCGTCGGCGTCGGACAGCAGCGCCGGTGTGATCGCCGGCCACGCCGACCGGTCCCCGATCTTGGACAGCGTGTGCAGCGCCTGGCTCCGTGCCTGCGCGCGCTCCGAACGGACCTCTTCGAGCAGCGCCGGGACCGTCGTGGACGCCGGATGGCGGGTGAGCGCCCACGTCAGTGCCTCGCGCACCTGGAAATCGGGTTCGACCGCGCATCGTGCGACGAGCGTGCCGACGAACCGCGGGTCAGGGCTCGTACCGACCGCCAGCGTCACCCTCAGCCGCACCGACGGGCGGCTGTCCTCCAGTCCCCGAAGAACTCGGATCGTCTCCGCGTCCTGTTGCGGCACGGTCATCGGAACCACCTCCTCGACACAGTGAAGACCTTGTCACCGTGTCAAGGTCAACGGCACGGCGACGCCATCGGGCACGCCGAGCGTGGGCACGCCGAGCGGGGAACGGGGAACGGGGAACGGGGAACGCGGGCCCAGGGCGTCAGCGCAGGGGCGCGTCCGTGACCTTGCCCGTGAGGTGCGGGCCCTCCAGCCACTCGTACCCCTTCAGACAGAACATCCGCATCCGCAGCGACTCCTCCGGTTCGGCCGGTGTGTCGGTGATCGTGGGTACGGACACCTCGGTGCTCGTCACGCCCGCCGGGAGGCCGAGCCAGAGGGAGGGGCTGTCCGTGGACAGGGGCCGTTCCGGGTCGGCGGTCAGGCCGAGGCCGGAGAGCCATTCCTTGTCGACGTCCGTCGTGGACAGTTCCGTACCCTCGTCCACCGGCAGGAGGTCGAACCGGCTGTCGATGACCGTGTCGGCGGGCTGGGACAGCTCCACCCTCCAGGTGAGCTTCCGGCCCTCGGTGACCGAGTCGGCGACCGGGGTCACAGTGACCGTGGGCATCGGATCGTCGTTCTCGACGAGCAGTCCCCCGGAGGCGCTGCCGACCACCGCGCCGCGCACGGCCTTGGCCGCGATCTCATGGTTGACGTCGAGGGCGTAGCGGGGGTTGCCCGCCACCGTGATCGATGTCTCCGGGGAGTCGGCGGCCTTCACCGTCACGGTGCGGATCGTGGACCCGCCGGTCCTCGGATCGAGAACGGCGAGCTTGATCACGCCGGTGCCCTTCCCGGTGACCCGGACGGGCACACGGTAGGTGAGGCTGCCGGAGTCACCCTCCTTGACCGTCAGCCGGCCGATGTCGACACGCGGAAGGGGGACGGGGGCCACCGCCGGGGTGCCGGGACGCCAGCCCCAGGCGTCCATCAGCCAGAACTCGCCGGAGCCGCCGCGCGGGGTGAGCTCCAGCGACCGTGTCCGCTTGAGGTCGATCCCGGCGCCTACGGCCGCCTTCAGCGGCACCCGGACCTCTCGCGCCCAGTGTCCGGGTGTCAGACCGCCGCCGGGAACGCCGTCGACGGTGACCTGACCGAGCCTCACCCGCCGGCCGGAGGTGTCGCTGAGGGCGACGTCGAGCCGGGTGCCCCGGGTGTTCGGCGGCACGATCACCCGCAGGGCGAGCGACTCGGAGCCCGCCAGTGAGAAGGCGCGCTCCGGTGTCAGCCGGACCGGGGTACCCGGCCGGGTCCAGCGGGCCGTGACCGCGCCTCGGCCCGGTTCGTCACCGAAGACCGACCAGGACGCGAAATGCGGCGACCCGCCGGACCCGGAACCCGTCAAACAGGCTTCGGCGGTGTCCGTCGTGATCTGCCGGCACACCCGCCCGTTCGCCACCGGGAGCGGGGCGTCGGGCGTGATCGCCGGGGTGCGGTTCCCGCCGACCGCGTGGGTCAGCACCTGGACGGGTCCGGCCGAGGGCGCGCTCCGGCCGGAGCCGTCGAGCAGCGGGCGGACCCGGTCGTCCCCCGCGAGGAAGAGCCGCGCCGCGGCGGCGATGTACGTGGTGCCCGCGGCCTGCTGCCGCTCGGCGCTCAGCCGGGTCGGGGCCCCCGTGGAACAGACCGGATCGGTGTCGTCCCAGACATCGTCGAAGGCCGGGACCTCGGACCGGCCGGGCGTCCACTCCGTGTTGAAGTAGTTGTGGTTGGCGCCGACCATGTACACCGCGCTGTGCAGTGCCGTAACCCGGCCGATACCCCGGGTGCCGTCGACGTAGAGCTGTCCCTGGAGGTCGCTCACATCACCGTCGCAGCCCGGCAGGACGGTCATGGAGGGCACGTCCGGCGTGGGGTTCTGGCCGAAGTTGGTGGGGCCGATCAGTACGGTGCCGCGGATGCGCCAGTTCACCGGCCCCTGGTAGCCGTCCTCGGCGGGCGGCGGCGGGGAGACGCTGTCGAGGGCCGCCCGGTTGACGCCCTCGCCGCCCCGGGAGTGGCCGACGAGCAGGACCTTGGAGAGGTCGGCGGGCTTCGTCGCGCGTACGGCCGCGGGGGCCTCGGCGGGGTTCGCGCCCCACTCCGCCCAGCGGGCGAGATGCTGACGCACCAGGGAGGAGCGGGCCTGCGCCCCGAGGTCGGCCGCGCGGTAGTCCTGCGCGTTGACGCCGTTCGCGGAGACGGAGACCGTCACATACCCCTGGGACGCCAGCCGCCGCTGGTCGTGCAGATGGCCGCGGTAGCTCGGGACCTCCTGGTGACCCGGCTTGCACGGCCAGCCGAAGGCGGCGCTGCTCTCGCCCGGCTTGTAGCAGGTGGCGGTGCGGCCGTGGAGGAAGAGCGCGAGCGGTCGCTTGCCCGGCGCGTCCGTCGGACCGACGACCGTGGCACGCATCTCCACCGGCTCGGCGTAGCCCGGCAGCCGCACCGCCTTCAGCTCGTACTCACCGCTGGTGGTGCGGTACTTCCCCGCGGTACCGGGGTCGACCGCGTTCGCGGGGAACGGCGCCGGGGGCTTCGCCGGGGCGGGCGAACGCCGTTGCGCGGACGGCCGGTCGGCGCCCGCGGCGTCCAGCCGCCGTGAACCGGCGACCGCCTGGAGTTCGCTCACCGGTCCGGTCCGCACCCCGTCGAGGCGGAGCCGGAAGGTGCGGTGGTCGGGGGAGGGCATCGGGACACCGAGGGTCCGCCCACCCGACCGGAACTCGACCCGGGCACCGCCCGTGCCCACCGGCTCCGGCGAGCTCCAGACCAGTTCCCCGCCCTGGAATCGCCACCCTTCCGGCAGCCGCTCGGCGGAGGCTCCCGGAGGGGCGCCGGGTATGGACTCGGTGGGCGGCTGCGCCTGCCCCGGCGGCGTACCCGCCGCGAGCGCCAGGACCGCCAAGGCGGCCGTCAGCGCGCGTGAGACCTGTCTCACGGTGGTGTCTCCTCGTTCTCGTCGTGCTTCGGTGCCCCAGGAACCCCAGGGGCACCCCCCGCACCGAGGAGATGCCGAGGTGCCGTCATCGGTTGTCCGGCCCCGCGTGCCCTGACAGGAGTCGGACACGAGGCTGACAGGTCCCACACAGGTGGCGACCACCGCCGATGTCAGTGGTCGCCCCTAGGCTGTCGGCAACATCAGTCCATGCTGGCTGCGTGAGCTGAGAGGTCCCGTCCCGGCTGGACAGCGCCTCCGGGACGGGACCGGCATTCCCGCCACCGCGCCTCCGCGCGTCCCGGCCGGGGCCGCCCGCTCAGTGCCCCGACTCGCCCGCGTGCGGGCTGAGCACACCCGCTCCCACCAGGATGAACAGCACGATGCCCAGGGTGATCCGGTAGTAGACGAACGGCATGAAGCTCTGGGTAGTGATGAAACGCATGAACCACGCGATGACCGCATATCCGACAACGAAGGCGATAAGGGTCGCGAACACCAGTGGCCCCCAGGACACATGACCCTCGCCCGCGTCCTTCAGCTCGTAGGCCCCCGAGGCGAGGACCGCCGGGATGGCCAGCAGGAACGAGTAACGCGCCGCCGACTCACGGGTGTAGCCCATCAGCAGTCCGCCGCTGATCGTCGCGCCGGACCGGGACACCCCGGGGATCAGTGCCAGGGCCTGGCAGAAGCCGAAGATCAGACCGTCCCTGACGCCGAGTTCCCGGAGCGTCTTGCGGGGCCGGGCCGCCCGGTGCTTGCCGCCGCTCTCGTCCCGTGCCGCCAGCCGGTCCGCGACACCGAGGATCACACCCATGACGATCAGGGTGGTCGCGATCAGCCGCAGATCGCGGAACGGCCCCTCGATCTGGTCCTTGAGGGTGACCCCCAGCACCCCGATGGGCAGCGAGCCGATGATGACCAGCCAGCCCATCTGGGCGTCATGGTCGCCGCGCATCGACTTGTCCGTCAGCGACCTGAACCACGCCCGTACGATCCGGGTGATGTCCTCCCGGAAGTAGATCAGCACCGCGGTCTCCGTACCGATCTGGGTGATCGCGGTGAACGCGGCCCCCGGGTCCTGCCAGCCGGCGAACGCGGCGGTCAGCCGCAGATGCGCGCTGGAGGAGATGGGGAGGAACTCGGTCAGCCCCTGGACGAGTCCGAGGACGAAGGCTTCGAACCAAGACATGAAGTAACGGAATCCCGTGCTGATCGGTGCCTGGTCGCGGGACGCGCGAACCGGAGACGGAGACGGACGATGGTGGACCGGAGCCGGAGCCGGAGCCGGAGCCGGAGCCGGAGCCGGACGGTCCGGGGAGTGGCGGGGCGGGAGCGGTGGCCCGCGTGTGCGCGGGCTCATCCGGGTGACTGGGTGACTGGGTGACGACGTGGGAACGCTAGGGTCCCCGGGTGAACGGCGGCCCTCCGGAGGCTGACGCGGGGCCGTACGGGACACGAGCGCGCGCGTACCGGTGTCCGTACCCTCGCGGGACCACCCTGGCCGCCTGCCGCCTGCCGCCTGCCGCCTGCCGCCTGCCGCCTGGGCCCGACCGCCGTCGAGGAGGACCGTCGGCCGGTCCGCCCGCGTACGGCCCGCACGCGTCACCTCCGTACGCCCCGCCCAGGTCCATCGCCGCCCGGTTCCCGACCAGGTCCGTTTCCGACCGGGCCGCTCCCATCCGGGTCCGGCGCCGCCCCGGGTCCGGCCCGGGGCCTCAGCGTGGCCGGGACCGCGCGTGCAGGGTCCGGGCGACCCGGGGTCCCAGCCACCGCTTGAACCGGCGTGCCGACTCCAGCCGCCCCGCCGCGCGGTCGAGCCGGTAGTACAGCCCCGGCGGTACATGCGGCAGCAGCGGCGAGTGCCGCTGGCCGAGCAGCGCGAACATCCGCTCGGGCGGCAGCCGCATGTAGCGCGGCAGGTTCTCGTACCACTCGGCGCTGTAGCGCGCCGCGCTCTGCGCGGACAGCAGGGCGGACCGCCGCTCCCGCTCGTAGCGCGCCAGCGCGGGCCGCAGCTCGGGCGAGCCCCGCAGTGCGGCGGCCAGCGCCATCGCGTCCTCCAGCGCCAGGGTCGTGCCCGCGCCGATGGAGTAGTGCGTGGTGTGGGCGGCGTCCCCCAGCAGCACGAGGTTGTCCCGGTACCAGGCCCGGTTGGTGACCGTGCGGAACGTCAGCCACTGGGCGGTGCCGTCCCGCTGCTCCCGGCCGATCAGCCCGTGCCCGTCCAGCACGTCCGCGAACAGCTTCTCCAGGGTGTTGAGCCCCTCCGCCTCGTCGGCGCGGTCCAGACCGAGGCCGCGCCAGGTCGCGGGGGAGCACTCGACGACACAGGTGCTCCGGCCGGCGTCGAAGGGGTAGCCGTACGCCCAGATCCAGCCGTGCTCCGTCGGCACGAACGCGAAGGTGAACGACGGGAAGACCTTCGTCGTGCCGAGCCAGGCGTAGACGTTGCGTCCGGCGGTGACCTCGGTACCGAAGTGGTCCTGGTGGCGGTCGCGCAGGACACTGTTCACCCCGTCCCCGGCCACCACGAGATCGGCCGGGGGCGGCTCGCCGACCTCGTCCTCGAACACCACCCGCACCCCCAGCGCACGCGCGCGTTCGGTGAGCAGTCCGAGCATGGTCCGGCGGCCGATCCCGAACCCCTCGTCACCGGGCTGGACGGTCGTGAAGTCCCCGACACGCGCCACCCCCTGGTGCCAGCTGACGGAGTGTTCGGCGATGGCCCGCGCGGACTCGGGGTCCCCGGCCCGCAGCCGCTCCAGCAGCGCGCTCCAGTAGGTGACGCCCCAGCCGTACGTCGATCCGGCCGGGTTCCGTTCGTGGACGGTGATGTCATGCGACGGGTCCTGCCGCTTCATCAGGATCGAGAAGTACAGTCCGGCGGGCCCGCCGCCGACGCAGGCGACCTTCACACGCGCTCCCATGAGTGACACAAGGTGAATGATGGGCAACGCAGAGTAGCAGTAGGCGGGTGTGGCCGAACGGCTCCCCCGCGCGCGGAGAGAGCCTGCCGATCAGAAGCCGGGGAACCGCGCGAGCGTGAGCCGCAGAAGCGTGCTGGGTGCGAGCCGGGGAACCTTGCTGAGCGTGAACCGGAGAAGTGCGCCGAGAGTGAGTCGGGGACCGCGCGAGCGTGAACCGGGAGGTGCGCCGAGAGTGGGTCGGGGACCGTGCTGAGCGCGGGTCAGCAGTCGCGCAGTTGATGCCGCTTGCGCCAGGCGACCACCGCGCCCGCCAGCCCGGACAGCGCGATGAACCCCATCGCGATCAGGAATCCCGGCGAGGTCGGGGTCTGCGCGCGGTCACCCGCGATCACATACGCGGCCGTGTTCGGGACCGTTCCCAGCGCCGTCGCGAGCAGGAACGGCGTCCACCCCATCCGGGACACCGAAGCGCAGTAGTTCGCCGCGACGAACGGCACTCCCGGGAACAGCCGCACCGCCAGCATCGAACGGAAGCCGTGCCTGCTGAGCTGTCCGTCGGCCGCCGTCAGCCAACGGCCCCGGAGCAGCGGACGCAACGCGTCCTGCCCCAGCACCCGGCCCAGCCCGAACGACATCCCCGCGCCCAGCACCGTGCCCGCCACCGCGGCGGCCAGCCCGAACTGCGAGCCCAGCAGCGCGCCGGCCGCGAGGTTCAGCAGCGGACGCGGCACGAACGCCACCGTGCACAGCCCGTACGCCACCGCGAAGGCCGTCGCCGCGGCGACACCGCCGAGTTGTGGTGGCCAGCCGTCGGCGAGCACCTTCTGCGGCTCGAACAGCAGCATCGCCGTCGCCGCGCCCGCCAGCAGGACCACCAGCAGGGAGAGCCGCGACCAGGGTGACAACAGGACGCCCGACCACCGCGCGGCGGCACTCTTCGGCGCTGCGCCGCCGACCGGCGCGGGAGGGAGAACCGTGGTGTCGAGCATCCGGGGAGATTAACCGACACCCGCATATGATCGCCGTAGGGTGCATGCGATCGCGGTCCTCGCACCGGGCGTGAGCTGCGGGAATCCGCCGAGTGAGGTTGCCGACACCGCCGCCGGACCGCCCTTCGCCCCCTTCGCCCCCCTCGCCGCCCTCCGCCCCGCCCCCTTCCTGGTCGTCCTCCCGGGCCGGCACGGCGTCGGGTGAAGGTAAATCACTCGACGCCCGCGGCCCGTTCGGCGAGTATCTAGCCATGTTCCGGCACGCCTTCCTCCTCGCAGCATCCGCAGCAGCGGATGCCCGGAAGGCTGCCGTCCACGTCCTGCTCGCAAGCGTCGACGGCGCTCGAAGCTGACCCTCCCCGGATCGTCCGGCGGACCCCTCAGGGGGAGGGTCGGAAGGGCTGAGGGGTCCGAAGGTCCGGCAGCCGTGCTCCCGGACCTCACACGCTTCACCTCCTGACGCGAGACGCGAGGAATCCCCATGTCCAAGACGGCATACGTGCGCACCAAGCCGCATCTCAACATCGGCACCATGGGCCATGTCGACCACGGCAAGACCACCCTGACCGCCGCGATCACCAAGGTGCTCGCCGAGCGCGGCAGCGGCACCTACGTCCCCTTCGACCGGATCGACCGGGCGCCGGAGGAGGCCGCGCGCGGTATCACCATCAACATCGCGCACGTCGAGTACGAGACCGACACCCGCCACTACGCCCATGTCGACATGCCCGGCCACGCCGACTACATCAAGAACATGGTCACGGGTGCCGCGCAGCTCGACGGCGCGATCCTGGTCGTCTCCGCGCTCGACGGGATCATGCCGCAGACCGCCGAGCACGTCCTGCTGGCCCGTCAGGTCGGCGTCGACCACATCGTCGTCGCCGTCAACAAGGCGGACGCGGGCGACGAGGAGCTGACCGACCTCGTGGAGCTGGAGGTACGGGAACTGCTCTCCGCGCACGGGTACGGCGGGGACACCGTGCCCGTCGTCCGGGTCTCCGGGCTGCGCGCGCTGGAGGGCGACCCCCGGTGGACGGAGTCGATCGGCGCGCTGCTCGACGCCGTGGACACGTATGTGCCGCTGCCCGAGCGGTACATCGACGCGCCGTTCCTGCTCCCCGTCGAGAACGTGCTCACCATCACCGGCCGCGGCACCGTCGTGACCGGTGCGGTGGAGCGCGGCACGGTACGGGTCGGGGACCGCGTCGAGGTGCTGGGCGCCGGTCTGGAATCGGTGGTCACCGGGGTGGAGACCTTCGGCAAGCCGATGGACGAGGCGCAGGCCGGGGACAATGTCGCGCTGCTGCTGCGCGGGGTGGCGAGGGACGCGGTGCGCCGCGGGCACCTCGTCGCGGCGCCCGGCAGTCTGGCCCCCAGCAGCCGTTTCACCGCCCAGGTGTATGTGCTGTCGGCCGCCGAGGGCGGCCGGACCACCCCGGTCACCACCGGGTACCGGCCGCAGTTCTACATCCGCACCGCGGATGTCGTCGGGGACATCGACCTCGGCGAGGCGGCCGTGGCCCGGCCCGGCGACACCGTCACGGTGACGGTCGAGCTCGGCCGGGAGGTGCCGCTGGAGCCGGGGCTCGGCTTCGCGATCCGGGAGGGCGGCCGGACGGTCGGCGCGGGGACGGTGACCCGGGTCGGCTGACCCACCGGCGCGGACGGCCCGCCGACGGCCCTTCGGGGAACCGTCGGCGGGCCGTCCTGTCCCGGACCGGAACGGACCGCCCCCGCGCCCGGACGCGGCGCGGGGCCGCACAATGGACGGGTGGACGACTCCGACTCCGACTCCGACTCCGACTCCGACCCCGACTCCGACCCCGACCCCGACCCCGACCGCGTACCCGTCATCCGAGCCGTCGACCACGGCACCGCGCGGCTGCTGCCCGACATCGACCGGGAGCGGGCCTGGCTGCTGACCGTCGACGGCTCACCCCAGTCGTACGTCGACCTCGACGACCCCACCCATCTGGAGTTCGAGTACGTCCGCCGCCTCGGACACGTCGTCGACACCGCCGCCCCGCCCGGCCGTCCGCTCGACGTGATCCATCTGGGCGGCGGGGCCCTCACGCTGCCCCGCTACACCGCCGCCACCCGGCCCGGTTCCCGTCAGCGGGTCGTGGAGTTCGACGGCGCCCTCGTCGCCCTGGTCGCGGAGCATCTGCCGCAGAGCGACCCGGACGGGGTCCGGACGCACACCGCCGACGCGCGCGGCTGGCTGGAGGCGGCGCCCGGGCGCTCCGCCGATCTGCTGGTCGCCGACGTGTTCGGCGGTTCCCGGGTACCCGCGCACCTCACCTCCGTCGAGTACGCGCGGGCGGCGGAACGCGTTCTGCGCGAGGACGGGCGGTACGCGGCGAACCTCGCCGACGGGGCGCCCTTCACCTTCCTCCGCTCCCAGCTGGCGAACTTCGCGGCGGTGTTCGGGGAGCTCGCACTCATCGCCGAGCCGTCCGTGCTGCGCGGACGCCGGTTCGGCAATGTCGTCCTGCTCGCCTCGCACGCCCCGCTGCCCGTCGCGGAACTGGCCCGGCGTACGGCCGCCGACGGGTTCCCCGCGCGTGTGGAGCACGGTACGGCCCTGCGGCGGCGGACCGGGGACGCGGCCGTGGTGCGGGACGCGGACGCCGTCGGCTCGCCCGAGCCGCCGGGCGGGACCTTCCGGGTCGGCTGACCGGCGTCCCGGTCAGCCGCGTCCGCCCGCGTCCGACGCCCCGTCCGCCGGTGCCTCACCGGCGGTGGCGGCGGCGGGATCGCGGGGGACCCCCGGGCCCGTGCCGGCCGTGAGCGGTTCCCGGGGCAGCACCGCCGCCTCCGGGGCGTCGGCCGCCGGCCGGTGGGACAACCGCCGGACGTCCGGGACGAGCAGCACCGCCGCCGTCACCAGCACCACCAGCACGGCGCCGCCCCACAGCGCCTCGGAGCGGCCGAACGCGCTCTCCGCCGGGCCCGCCAGGGCGGTGAAGACGGGAACCATGCCGACCGACCCGAACCAGTCGTACGCGGACACCCGGGAGAACTTCTCCTCCGGGATCTCCTGGTGCAGTGTGGTGATCCAGGCGACGCCGAACACCTCGATCGCCACGCCGCTCACGAACATCACCGCGACCAGCCCGGCGATCGGCAGGGGCACCGCCAGCGCGGCGGACGGCAGCGCCAGCGTGAACACGGCCAGGGTGCCCACGAACAGCAGCCGCCGCGGCTTCCAGCGCATCATCACCAGGGCCCCGACGAGCGTCCCGACACCGAAGGCGCCGAGCGCGAAGCCCCAGGGCGCCGCGCCGCCCAGCTCCTCCCCGGCCACCAGCGGGCCGTAGACGGCCTCGGAGACCGTGATCACCGCGACCACGACGGAGAACTGCGCCACGATCGACCACAGCCACGGCCGTCCGATCACCTCGTGCCAGCCGTCCCGCAGATCGGCGGCCAGCCCGTTGCCCGGTTCACGCGGCGGGATGTGCCGGACGTCCAGGAACGCGCGCAGCGCCCCGGCGAGGGCGAAGGCGGCGGCGTCCACCGCGAGGACCCAGCCGGGGCCCATCGCGGCGACCATCGCCCCGCCGAGCGCGGCTCCGCCGATGCCCGCGCCGTGCATGGCCATCCGGTACAGGGCGAAGGCGCGGCCGGCCTGTTCGCCCGAGACGGAGGACATCAGCATGCCCTCGGATGCGGGCGAGAAGAACGCGTGCCCGGCGCCGCCGAGGGCGGACAGCAGCATCATCTGCCAGAGTTCGGCACGGCCGGTGATGACGAGGGCCGCGAACACCGCCTGGGACACACAGTTCACGGCGTTCGCCGCGACCATCACCCGGTGCCGGGGCAGCCGGTCGGCGACGGCGCCGCCGATCAGCAGGAAGAGCACCAGCGGCACGGTGCGCGCCGCGGCCACGAGTCCCACGTCACCGCTGCCGCCGCCCGACTCGATCACGGCGAACGCCGAGGCGATCAGGGCGCCGTGGCTGCCGAGGTTGGTGAAGACGGTGGCGACGGTGAGCAGGATGTAGTTGCGACCGGCCCAGGGCGGCCGGCGCTGACGTGGCGGCGGTGAGTTCACCCAGGGACTATCGCGGCGGGCCCACCCGGATTCAACCGAATTGCCGTGTCGCGGGCGGACGTGGCGTGATCGCGCCCGGCGCCCGCGGCGGAGGCGTCGCTGCGCTCGCGGACGGACGGGCTCCGGGAGCGGTCACCCGCCCACCGGAGGCCGTCCGGGCAGCCGTTCGCTGCGGGGACCGGCGACCCGGGCGGCCGCCCGGCGGACCGTCCCGGAGGAGCGGCGACGAGCCGTCCGACCGGAACGGCCCAAGGGGTCAGTCCGTCGGTTCGCCGTGCAGCCGGACCGTCTTGAGGATCTCGGTGATCAGGCTGTCCGGGACCTCGTCCTTGACGCCCTTGGCGCCGTAGAGGTTCCAGGCGACGAAGTCACCCTTGGAGTTCTTGAAACCGAAGGAGACGGCCTTGCCGTCGCTCGCGCACTTGCCCTTCCGGGGCGTGTTCGTGGACTCCGCGCGCGCGATGCTGCCCTTGATCCCGGACGTGGTGGTGAAGGGCTTGCCCTTCTTGTCGGTGCGCATGCTCTTCTTGTCCGGCTGCGTGTAGCCGCCGTAGACCCACCACGGCACCTGGTTGACCGCGGCCTCCTCGGCGTCCTTGGCACCGTTCGCGCCCTTGGTGCCGACGGTGGCGAGCGAGGTGCTGTCCTTGTTGCCGTCCTTGTCGTCGTCCGACTCGCACCACTTGGACTTGAGGTACGCGGGCGCCGACATCACGATCAGCGGCTTGATCTCCTTGGAGTCCTTCTCCTCGAACCCCACCGACATCCCGGGCGAGTCGACCTCCCAGTCGGCCGGCACGTCGAAGGCCACCCCCCGCTTGGGGTTGTAGACGACCTTCCAGCCCGCGACGGTCGGCTTGATGTCGTCGCCCCCGCGCGGGTTGTCCTCGGCGGACTCCTCCGGCGCCACCTCCGGGGCGGAGGAGACGGGCCGCTCGGACGGCTTCTTGTCGCCGCCCTTCTGGGCCGTCTCCTTGCCGTCCTCGTCGCCGCCCAGCACCAGGAACCCGGTGACCCCGGCGGCGACCACGACGGCCACCGCCGCCACCAGGGCGACGAGCTTCGTCCTCCTGCCGTCGTCACCCGGCGGGGGAGGGCCCGGAACGGCCGGTCCCGCCGGGACCGTCGGCGCCCCCCAGGGCGGCTGCTTGCCCGGCGGCCCCGCGTAAGGGCCCGGCTGCTGCTGATAGCCGGGCTGCTGGTACGGATTGGGCTGCTGATATCCCGGCTGCTGGTACGGGTTGGGATTCGGCTGTTGCGGGTTCTGCTCGCCCCCGGGCGGCTGCTGTCCTGGCCACATGGGCAGTAACCATAGTGGCGCCGGGCAACGACCTTGTCACCGGCACTTGACGGGTACGTGCCGAACGGTCCGGCCCGCGAGGTCTGGCCAACTCTTCTTACCGGTGGGTAACATTGGGTCATGAGCGCTGACCAGATGTCCATCGGCGAGATGCTCGCCGCCACCGTCCCGATGGCCCGCACCCTCAACCTGGAGTTTCTGGAGACCGGTGCGGACAAGGCGGTGGTCGCGCTGCCCGACCAAGGCGACTTCCACAACCACGTCGGCGGCCCGCACGCCGGGGCGATGTTCACCCTGGGGGAGTCGGCCAGCGGTGCCATCGTGCTCGCCGCGTTCGGCGCGCAGCTCTCCCGGGCCGTGCCGCTCGCGGTGCGCGCGGAGATCGCCTACCGGAAGCTGGCCATGGGGCCGGTGACGGCGACCGCGACCCTGGGCCGCCCCGCCGCCGACGTGATCGCCGAACTGGACGCCGGGGGCCGCCCCGAGTTCCCCGTCACCGTCGAGATCCGGCGCGAGGACGGCGCCGTCACCGGGGAGATGACCGTCGTCTGGACCCTGCGCCCCCACGCCTGACCTGCCGGAACCCGGCCGCGCTACGCCTGACCGGTGCTTCCGCCGTAGTGGCTGTCACGGTCGTCGTCGCCGTCCCCGGTGCCGTCCCGGTCGGCGGTCCGCTCGGTGTGCGCCTCCTCGTGGGCGCGCGCCAGCTCCATGTAGAGCGTGCCGTTCAGGGTGATGCCCGCCCGCTCCTCGTCCGTGAGGGGGCGGCGCACCTTGGCCGGCACCCCGGCCACCAGCGAACCGGGCGGTACCACCATCCCCTGCGGGACGAGGGCCTGCGCGGCCACCAGCGAACCGGCCCCGATCACGGCGCCGTTGAGGACGGTCGCGCCCATCCCGATCAGGGCGTCGTCCTCGATCGCGCACCCGTGGACGACCGCGTTGTGGCCGATGGTGACCCGCTCGCCGATGACCACCGGGAAGCCCGGGTCGACATGGACCGTGCAGTTGTCCTGGACGTTGCTGCCCGCCCCCAGGACGATCGGCCCGCAGTCGCCGCGCAGCACCGCGCCGTACCAGACGCTCGCCCCCGCGCGCACGGTCACCTCGCCGACCACGACCGCCGTGGGCGCGACGAACGCGCCCGGGTCCACCTCGGGGCTCTTGCCGCCCACCGCCACGATCAGTGCCCGTCCGGCCATGACTGCCTCCTCGTCGTCGCTGCGCGCATGCGCTCACCGGCACGGTAGGCGACCCGCCGGGCGCCGGGCCCGGCGGGTGGGGTGAAGATCACAGCGGGCCGCGCTCCGGCCCCCCGGTCCCGTGAGTACGGTGTGCGGGTGCCGAAGAACCGCGATACGCGTCCCCTCCCCGGCCGGCGTCCGGGCCGCTGGCCGCACCGGCTCGCGCAGCGGGTGGTGCGGGGCGGCTGGGCCTGGGCGCAGCGGTTCGGCGCGATCACCGACGAGCATCCCGGGCGGCTGCGGTTCGGCGCCATCGGTACGGGCACCCGGCTGGCGTTCCCGCAGGGCACCGTCTTCGGGGAGCCGTGGATCCAGCTCGGCGCCCACTGTGTCATCGGGGAACAGGTCACCCTGACGGCCGGTCTGATGCCCGGTCTCGACCTCGGCCCCGACCCGATCCTGCGGATCGGTGACGGTGTCGTACTGGGCCGGGGCAGCCATGTCGTCGCCGACACGGCAGTCACCATCGGCGCGCAGTGCTACGTCGGTCCCTATGTCTATGTGACGTCGACCAATCACTCGTACGACGACCCGGCGGAGCCGATCGGCAAGCAGTGGCCGCGGATGGAGCCGGTGGAGATCGGGCCCGGCTGCTGGATCGGTACCGGCGCGGTGATCCTTCCGGGTACCCGGATCGGACGGAACGTGGTCGTCGCGGCGGGAGCGGTGGTCCGCGGTGAGGTGCCCGACCACTCGGTGGTGGCGGGCGCGCCCGCGCGCGTGGTCCGGCGCTGGACCCCCGGGGAGGGCTGGCAGCCGCCCCTGCGGACACCCGCGCCGGTACCCATCCCGGAGGGCATGACACCGCAGCAGTTGATGGCCCTCGCGGAGCTGGAGTCGGACACCGGCGGGACGTGACCCGTCCGCGTGCCCGGACCCGGGGCGCCGCCGCGGGCTGTCCTCGCCGACCTCGAAGTACAGTGCGGTGGACCAGGTGACCACCTCACGGTAGTTCAATGTGTTGCACTCTGCCATTAAAGATATTGGACGGAATGTGTCGGATCTCGACCAGCTCACACAGTCCCTCGCACGCAACCTCAAGCGCTTGCGCGGCGAACGTGGCTTCACCCTGGACGTCCTCGCCACCCGCTCCGGTGTCAGCCGGGGGATGATCATCCAGATCGAGCAGGCCCGGACGAACCCCAGCGTCGGGACCACCGTGAAACTCGCGGACGCGCTGGGCGTCAGCATCAGCACCCTCCTCGACCAGGACCAGGGGCCGCTGGTGCAGCTCGTGCCCGCCGAGCGCGCGGTGCGGATGTGGTCCACCGAGGCGGGCAGCCACACCTCCCTGCTCGTGGGCACCGACCGGCGCGGCCCGCTGGAACTATGGGCGTGGCGGCTGATGCCCGGCGACGGCAGCGCGTCCGACCCGCACCCGGGCGGAACCATGGAACTGCTGCATGTGACAGCCGGGGAGCTGACCCTCGTCGTGGACGGCGTCCCCTACCCGATGCCCGCCGGGACCTCCGCCACCTTCGAGGCCAACGTGCCGCACATCTACCGCAACGACGGTACCGAGGTGGTCGAGATGACCATGGCCGTCGCGGTCCCACCCGCGCGGTGAACGGTCTCGCGGGTCGCCTTCGCTTGCGCCGCCGGGTCCGTCCACCTGAGCCCACTTGCCCCGGTGCGGGCCGTCCGTGGCTGCGCAGTTCCCCGCGCCCCTGAGGTCACCTCGGGTGGGCGTCCCTTGCTCCTGTGCGGCTCGAACGTGGGTGCGCAGTTCCCCGCGCCCCTGAAGGGGCGCCTCCCTGCACGTTCAAGGTCGACGGAGGCGCCCCAAAGGGGCGCGGGGAACTGCGCGAAGACGAGGGCGAACCCGCACGCGACCAGCGACCGAGCGGGGCAGCATCCAGGGGCGCGGGGAACTGCGCGAAGACGAGGGCGAACCCGCACGCGACCAGCGACCGTGCGGGGCAGCATCCAGGGGCGCGGGGAACTGCGCGAAGACGAGGGCGAACCCGCACGCGATCAGCGACCGAGCGGGGCAGCATCCAGGGGCGCGGGGAACTGCGCGAAACGCGAGGGCGGCCCCGCACCCGAAGTGCGACGGACCGGGGCAGCATCCAAGGGGCGCGGGGAACTGCGCACCCATGAACGGCCTGTACTGGACTATGTCGGCCCAGGTGGACGAACCCCGGGGGCGCAAGCGAAAGCGGCCCGCACCGGAGCAAGGGGGTCCAGGTGGACGAACCACGGACACGCGTCAGCCCATGCGGGGGATCTCGATCGCCGGGCAGCGGTCCATCACCATCGCCACGCCCGCCGCCCGGGTGCGGGCGTACGCCGCCTCGTCCACCACACCCAGCTGGAACCACACCGCCTTCGCCCCCTTCGCCACGGCCTCGTCGGCCACCGCGCCCGCCAGGTCCGCGTTCACGAACACATCCACCACGTCGACCTCGAACGGGATGTCCGCCAGCGTGGCGTACCCCCGCTCGCCATGGACCGTCTCCGCCTTCGGATGTACCGGGACGATCCGCTTCCCGAACCGCTGAAGGATCCGCGCCACCCCGTACGCGGCCCGCGACTCGTTGTTCGACAGGCCCACCACGGCCCAGGTGTCCCCCGACTCCGTAAGGATCTTCTCCACTGCCGCCTGGTCGCCGTACATGGCACGCCTCCTCGGATCACTGCTGCTGCCACCACGGCAACGAACCACCGCGCCCGGGGATTCCCGCCCCGCCCCCTGGCGTCCCGTCGCGGACACACCGCATACGCTGGGCCGATGCAGGACGAGTACCGCACCGTCGCCCAGGAGGGCGTGCACGAGACCGAGATCAACCGCTCGCGTTTCCTGTGCGCGCTCGCACCCGCGGCCACCGAGGAGGAGGCCCAGCGGTTCATCGCGCGGGTCCGCAAGGAGCACGCCGACGCCACGCACAACTGCTACGCCTACGTCATCGGCGCCGACGCCTCCGTCCAGAAGGCGAACGACGACGGCGAACCGGGCGGCACCGCGGGTGTCCCCATGCTCCAGATGCTGCTGCGCCGGGACATGCGGTACGTCGTCGCCGTCGTCACCCGCTACTACGGCGGGGTCAAACTGGGTGCGGGCGGGCTGATCCGGGCGTACGGCGGATCGGTCGGCGAGGCCCTCGACACCCTCGGGACGCTGACCCGGCGGCGCTTCCGGCTGGCCACCGTCACCGTCGACCACCAGCGCGCGGGCAAACTCCAGAACGAGCTGCGCGCCACCGGCCGCGAGGTGCGCGACGTGCGTTACGGCGAGGCGGTCACCATCGGGATCGGGCTGCCGGACGCCGACGTGGCCGCGTTCCGCGCCTGGCTCGCCGACGCGACCGCGGGCACCGCCGTCCTCGAACTCGGCGGCGAGGCGTACGGGACGGCCTGAGACCCCCGATTCCGATGGTGTCGGCCCGCGCGGAACAGGCACGCCCCGACCGCCGGTCTCAGCAGATGCGCGGCAGTTGCTCACCGAGTGGCAGATCGACCACCCGGGTCCCGCCGAACGCGGTCCGCGCGACCACCATCCCCGGATGTTCCGGTACGCACTCCCCGATCACCGCGGCGGCCGCGCCCAGCGGATGGGCGCGCATCGCGGCGAGCACCGCGTCCGCGTGGGCGCGGGGGACGAACGCCACGAGCTTCCCCTCGTTCGCCACGTACATCGGGTCGAGGCCGAGGATCGCGCAGGCGTTGGCGACCTGCGGGGGCACCGGGACGGCGCGTTCCCGGATCACCACACCGACACCGGCCGCCCCCGCGATCTCGTTGAGGGCGGTCGCCAGCCCGCCCCGGGTGGGGTCCCGCAGGACGTGCAGATCCGGGGTGACGGCCAGCATCGCCTCGACCAGGGTGCCGAGCGCCGCGCAGTCGCTCTCGATCTCCACCCCGAACTCCAGACCCTCCCGCACACTCATGATCGCCACACCGTGGAGACCGATCTCCCCGCTGACGATCACCACATCGCCCGGCTCGGCGCGCTGCGGACGGATGTCGACACCGGGCGGCACCACCCCGATGCCCGCGGTGTTGATGTACACGCCGTCCCCGTGACCGGCCTCCACGACCTTGGTGTCACCGGTGACCACTTCGGTGCCCGCCGCGCGGGCCGCGTCGCCCAGCGCCCGGGCGATCCGGCCGACCACCTCCGTCTCCACCCCCTCCTCCAGGATGAACCCGCAGGACAGGTACGCCGCCCGCGCGCCGCTCATGGCCAGATCGTTCACGGTGCCGTTGACGGCGAGGTCGCCGATGCTGCCGCCGGGGAAGAACAGCGGACGCACCACGAACGAGTCCGTCGAGAAGGCGAGCCGTGACCCGCCGACGGGGAGTACCGCGCAGTCACCGAGGGCGGCGAGCGTCCCGCCGCCGAAGGCCGGGAGGAAGAGATGCTCGACCAGTTCCGCGGACAGGGCGCCGCCTCCGCCGTGCCCCATCACCACCCGGGGATGGTCGCGCAGCGGCAGCGGGCAGGTCCAGCCGCCGAAGTCCGGCGCGGCGGCCGGCGCCGGGGCGCCGGAGAGCGTGTCAGACAACGGAGCTCGCCTCCAGAGGGGTGGTGGGGGTACCGAGACGGCGGTAGAGGTAGTACGCGGCGCACGCGCCCTCGCTGGACACCATCGTCGCGCCGAGCGGGCTGCGCGGTGTGCAGTCCGTGCCGAACGCCTCGCACTGGTTGGGCTTCAGCAGACCTTGCAGCACCTCGCCGCTGCGGCACGCGGCGGGCTCACGCGTGGCGATGTCCACGACGTCGAACCGGTGCTCCGCGTCGTGCTCGCGGTAGCGCGGCGAGAGCCGCCAGCCGCTGAGCGGGATCGTGCCGATACCGCGCCACGCGCGGTCCGTGACCTCGAAGACATCCGACAGCATCGCGCGGGCCGCCGGATTGCCCTCCGGCCGTACCGCCCGCGGATAGGCGTTGTCGACGGTGTGCTCACCGCGCTCCAACTGCCGCACCACCCGCCGGATGCCCTCCAGGATGTCCAGCGGCTCGAAACCGGTGACCACGATCGGCACCCGGTGGCGTGCCGCCAGCTCCGGGTACTCGGACGTGCCCATCACGCTGCACACATGACCGGCCGCGAGGAAGCCCTGCACCCGGCAGTCCGGCGAGCCCATCACCGCGTCGATGGCGGGCGGTACCCGGACATGGGAGACCAGCATGCTGAAGTTGCGGATGCCGCGTTTGCGGGCCTGGTGCACCGCCATCGCGTTGGGCGGGGCGGTGGTCTCGAAGCCGATGCCGAAGAACACCACCTCACGGTCGGGGTTCTCGGTCGCGATCCGCAGGGCGTCCAGCGGCGAGTACACCACCCGGACGTCACCGCCCTCGCTGCGCACCCGGAACAGATCGCGGTCGGTACCGGGCACCCGGAGCATGTCCCCGAACGAGCAGAAGATCACCCCGGGCCTGGCCGCGATCGCCAGGGCCTTGTCGATGACCTCCAGCGGGGTCACGCACACCGGGCACCCCGGTCCGTGGATCAGCTCCACCCCGTCGGGCAGCAACTGGTCGATGCCCTGGCGGATGATGGTGTGCGTCTGCCCGCCGCACACCTCCATGAGCGCCCAGGGACGGGTCACGGCCGCCCGGATGTCGTCGAGCAGGCCCCGGGCCAGCTCAGGGTTCTGGAACTCCGCCAGGTACTTCATCGTTCGACCTCCCATGGGTCACCGAACTCCTCCTGGAGCAGCCCGAGTTCCTCGAAGAGGGCGAGCGTCTTGCGCGCCGACTCCTCGTCCAGCCGCTGGAGCGCGAACCCGACGTGCACGATGGCGTACTCGCCCACCTTCAGGTCCGGCAGATACTCCAGGCACACGTCCTTGACCACACCGCTGAAGTCCACGACGGCCATCCGGGCACCGTCCCGCTCCGCGATCTCCACCACTCTGCCCGGCACCGCCAGACACATACGGCTCTCCTTCTCTCAGGTCACGGCCCGTGCGGCCACCATGAGCTGGCCGAGGGCCAGTCCCCCGTCACCGGGGGGCACGTTCCTGTGCCGCAGCACCGTGAAGCCGTCCGCCTCCAGCGCCCGCGCGCAGCCCGACAGCAGCAGGGCGTTGCCGAACACCCCGCCGGTCAGCGCCACGGTCCCCGGCCCGTCGGCGCGGCGCGCGAGCGCGCAGAGGGCGCGCACCAGGTCCACCACCGCCTGGTGGAAACGCGCCGCGATCAGACCGGCCGCCGCCCCGGCCCGGACATCGGCCACCACCGCGGCGAGGACGGGCGCCGGGTCGGCCAGCCAGCGCTCCTCGTGCGGACGCAGCGCGAAGCGGTAGGCGGGCGCGGGGCCGACACCGTCCCCGGGGCCGACACCGTGCCCGGGGCCGACACCGTCCCCGGGGCCACCGCCGGACGACGGACCACGGCGGGGCGAGGGGTCACCGCCGGGCCCCGGGCCGTGGGGGCGCGCGGGACCGTGAGGGTGCCCCGGTCCTTGCGCGTGTGCCGGACCGTACGCGTGTGCCGCGCCCTCCAGCTCGATCGCCGCCTGCGCCTCGTACCCGGCCCGGTGGCGGACACCGGCGAGCGACGACACCGCGTCGAAGAGCCGGCCCATGCTGGAGGTGGGGACGCAGGCCAGGCCGGTCTCCAACTGGTGTGCCAGCGCCCGGAGTTCGTCGTCGGGACACACGGCGACCGGTGGCAGGTCCGGGGCCCAGGGGATGCCTGCGGCCCGCAGATGGGCCAGCGCCATCCGGTACGGGCGCTCCACCGCCGCGTCACCGCCCGGCAGCGGCACATACGCGAGCTGGGCGAAACGGCGGAACCCGGCGTAGTCCGCGAGGAGCACCTCGCCGCCCCACACCGCGCCGTCGTCGCCGTACCCGGTGCCGTCGAACGCGACACCGATGACCTGGCGTCCGCCGTCCAGCCCGTGCTCCGCCATCGCCGACGCGACATGCGCGTGATGGTGCTGCACCCGTACCACCGGCCGGTCGTGGCCCCGGCGGGCCCGCGCGGCCGAGCGGTAGCCCGGGTGCCGGTCCACGGCGACCGTCGCGGGGGTCACCCCGGTCAGCGCGGCGAGATGTTCGGCGGCCCGGTCGAAGGCGGTCAGGGTGGCCAGGTCGTCCATGTCGCCGATGTGCCCCGACAGCCACGCCCGGCGGCCCTCGGCCACGGCGAGCACGTTCTTGAGGTCGCCGCCCGCCGCGAGCGACGGGCCCACCGGCAGCGGGAGGGGGATCGGGGCGGGTACGTAGCCGCGCGCCCGGCGCAGCGGGAACGGCACACCGTCGACCACCCGCACCACCGAGTCGTCGCAGGGGACATGGATCGGGCGGTCGTGCGTCAGCCAGCCGTCCACCAGCGGCGCGAGCCGTTCCAGCGCCTCGCCGTCGTCGGTGACGAGAGGCTCGCCGCCGAGATTGGCGCTGGTCATCACCAGCACCCGGGGCCCGGGCGGGTCACCCGGCAGGCCGAGCAGCAGATGGTGCAGCGGGGTGTACGGCAGCAGCACCCCGAGGTCCGGGCAGCGCGGGGCGACGGCCTCCAGGGCCACCGGGGCGGCCCGCTCCCGGTCCGCCGCGCGGGTGTCCGTCCGGCGCCGCAGCAGGACCACCGGCCGCACCGGCCCGGTCAGCAGCTCCCGTTCCAACGGGCCGAGCTCCACCAGCGGCTCGATGTCCGCGAGATCGCGTGCCATCACGGCGAACGGCTTGTCGCCGCGCCGCTTGCGGCGGCGCAGCAGGGCGACGGCCGCCGGGTCGCCCGCGTCGCACGCCAGGTGGTAGCCGCCGATGCCCTTGACCGCCAGGATCGTGCCGCCCGCGAGGAGTTCCCTGGCCCGGACGAGGGCCGTCCCGCCGCCGAGCGGCCCGGCGCCCGGCACGATCAGCGAGAGCCGGGGCCCGCAGTCGTGGCAGGAGACGGGCTGGGCGTGGAACCGCCGGTCGGCCGGGTCGCCGTACTCCCGCTCGCACCGCTCGCACAGCGGGAAGCCCGCCATCGTCGTCCGGGCCCGGTCGTACGGCAGTGCCGTGGCGATGGTGAAGCGGGGGCCGCAGCCCGTGCAGGTGATGAACGGATGCCGGTGGCGGCGGTCGGCGGGGTCACGCAGTTCGGCGACGCATCGCGAACAGGTCGCGGTGTCGGGCGGGATGAGGCTCGCGCCCCTCGATCCGACCGCGCGGGACGGGGTGATCATGAACCCCTTCGTCCCGGTGAGCGCGATGACCTCGTGCCGGACCGAGTCGACCGCCGCCGGGCTCGGCGCGTCCGTCGCCACCCGGCGGCAGAACACATCGACGGCGTCCGGCGGCCCCTCGATCTCCGCGAGAACACCCTCGCCGGTATTGACGACATGTCCGGAGAGCCCGAGTTCGGTGGCCAGTGTGTAGACGAACGGCCGGAAGCCGACGCCCTGCACCACCCCCTGGACGGCGACCCTCCGGCGCGCCGCCGCCACGGACCCCCCGGTCGAGGTCACAACTGGTCCGCGACCGGATGCGGGTGCGGGTGGGGATGCGCGTGCGCGTGCTCGTGCTCGTGCGGGTGAGCGTGGGCCGGGGACTGCGGCAGGACGACGGGCGGGGTGTCCCGGTCCCCGGCGGTACGGGTCATCACCGGGCGGTGCGCCTCGGCGCCGTCCCGCACGGCCAGGGCGCGCTCCAGCAGGACCCCCTGACCCTGCCCGTCGCGCGCCGAGGTGAACACCACCTCCACACCGGGGTTCACCCGGGCGACGTTCGCCAGGAACGTGTCCCGGTCGAAGCCGGCGGCCGCGGCGATGTCCGTCTTGGTGACCAGGACGAGCTGGGCCAGCCCGAACGCGCCCGGGTACTTGAGCGGCTTGTCCTCGCCCTCGGTGACCGACGCCAGCGTCACCCGCAGCGACTCACCGAGGTCGTAGGAGGCCGGACAGACCAGATTGCCCACGTTCTCCACGAACAGCACCCGGGTGTCCGACGGCAGCCAGCCCGCGAGGTACCCGCGCAGCATCACGGCCTCCAGATGGCACAGACCGTCGGTGAGCACCTGCTGGACCGGTACCCCGGTGCGGGCCAGCCGCCGGGCGTCGTTCTCGGTCGCGAGGTCGGCGGTCAGCGCGGCCACGGGGACACCGCGCTCGCGGGCCAGCGCGAGCTCCGTCTCCAGCAGCGCCGTCTTGCCGCTGCCGGGGCTGGACAGCAGGCTGACGGCGACGGTCCCCCTGGCCGCCAGCTCGGCCCGCAGCGCCCGCGCGCTGTCGTCGTTGTGGGCGAGTACCGCCTGCCGGAGATCGGTCGTACGGCACATGGGACACCGTCCTCCTCGTCAGCTGTGCGCGTGCAGCGGGCCGTCGGCCCACTCGACGTCGCGGATCTGTAGTTCACGGCCCGTCAGCAGCTCGGCCCGCGCGCCCCCGCAGCGGGGACACACCAGATCGGGCGGGACGCCCGGGGACCACTCGGTGTCGCAGGGACCGCACCGCGCCCGCGCCGGGACGCTCCGGGTCACCAGACGGGCGCCCTCCAGGGGCGTCCCCTCGCAGACCAGCGCGAAGCAGAAGTCCAGGGCCGCCGGTACCACCCCGGCGAGCTCACCGACATCGAGCCGGACCGTGGTCACCGCTGTCGCGCCCCGGTCGGCGGCGGCCGAGGTCACCTGGTCGACGACGGCCGCGGCGATCGACATCTCATGCATCGGTACGCCTCGTTCCACGGCGCGTGCCGGACGGTCGACGGCGGCTCCGTCGTCCGGCGTGACCGCGGCTCCATTGCACGGCGCGGTCGCGGGAGGGGCCGGGTGCCACGCCGCCCGCCGGTGCGGCCCGCCCCGTTCGCAGCAGCGCCGTCCCCGGACGGCCGCGCCGCACCGCCGTGCCCGGGAACGAGCACGGTTCACATCCGGGAGATCCGCAGATACCGCCTCAGGTCGGGCAGGGTCAGCCGGATCACCACCACGGCGGCGGCCCCCGCGGCCGTGGCGAGCAGGGCTTTCAGCATGATGGCGCCTTTCTGTCGGACGGTTCGACCCCCGCCGCCTGCCCACCCTCTTCGACGGCCCCCTCGCTGACGGCCTCGTCGCCGACGGCCTCACCGCTGACGACCCGTCGGATCAGCCGGACGGCCTGCTCGACCCCCGCCGTCACCGGGGCGCTCAGCCCGATGCCCTCCTCCAGCGAGGCGGGCTCGCACCCCACCACCAGCACCCGTTCCGGCGGGACGCCCCCGGTGCTCGCGCTGAGCGTCGCGAGAAGCGCGAGCACGGCGTCCGGACCCATCCGGTGGCCGTCCAGCGCGGCCGGACCCGACGGTTCCACCTGCCCCGCCTGCGCCTCGATCAGATAGACGGTGCCCGGCGCCCCGCCACGGGACGCGGCGTCCACCAGGACCACCGTCCCGTAGCCGTCGAGCAGTTGGTACGCCAGATGGACGCCGCGCACCCCGACATCGACCACGTCGACCCCGTCCGGCACTCCCGCGAGGACCAGCCGCCGGACGGTCTCGACGCCGAAGCCGTCGTCACCGAGGAAGATGTTGCCGACGCCCGCGACCAGCGTCCGTCCGCCGGTCATGACTCCTCCAGCGGGGTGACCTCGTCGGGCTGGAAGTAGCGGAACCTGCCCTGGGCCCGCCAGATGTCCGCCCCGGGGTCACCCTCCACGGTGACCGCCAGATGCACCGAGCCGTCGACATCGTGCAGGACCGCCTCCACCAGCGCGGTGCGCCCGTGCAGGAACGCGTCCTGCGCGTCGGTGCGCCGGCCCCCGGCGCCCAGCACCACCCGGCTCCCCGCGCCGATCTGCCGTCCGTCGATCAGCACCCGGTCCCGGGCGGGGTCCACGTCCCGGTCGGCCCCCGGGTCCCACCAGGGCTGCGCCGGGTCGGCCGGGACACCGTAGGTCGGCACGCCGTCGTCCGGGACTCCGGTGAGGGGCGAGGCGCTGAACCGGTCCAGGGCATCCGCTGGGTCCGGGGGAGGGGACACCGCGTCCAGGGCGCGGATCGCGCCGTGGAGCCGTTCCAGCACCTCGGGGGGCATCGAGTCGGCCAGGTCGATGACGGCGCCCGCCCGGTCGTCGGTGCCCCGGGCCTCGCGCTTCTCCCGGTCGGTCAGCGCGGCGGTGCGCAGCGCGAGGATCTCGTCGATCTCGGTGGCGTCGTAGAGCGCGCCCGGACTTTCCGGGGCGATCCGCGGATGGTCCTCCAGGATGATCGGCGAGGACAGCACCACCTGGTCACGGCCCGGTTCCCCGGCCAGTACCGGCCAGGTGTGCTCGTTGCGGCAACCGGCCACCGCCGGCGCGGCCCAGCGGGGCGGATCGGTCACCGAAAGGAAGGTGCCCCGGTCGAGGGCGAGCAGCAGATGCGCGGAGACCAGCGAGTGGGGCAGCGCGGCGTCCCGGCGGTCCGCGCCGGTGGCCGTCCAGCCGCTGGTGTTCTCCACGACGGCCGTCAGCCGAAGGGCGCCGTACGGCCCGGGGACCTCCTGGGTCCGCAGCCGGATCACCGCTTCGGCGCTCTCGCGCGCCCGCAGCAGCCGTCCCACCCGGACACCCGCCTCGTCGACCTGCTCCTCCTCCTCGCACGCGGGCAGCCGGAAGGCGTGGGTGACTCCGTCGTCGCGCGCCAGGTCCTCCACCGGCACCAGCAGCCGGACGTGCTCCTCCACGCCCTCGTCCCAGGGGACGAGCACCCGCTCGCCCAGGTCCAGTTCCGAGACGTCCGTCCAGCGGCCGCCCTCCGTCGCGCGCTGGACGGTTCTGCGCCGGGCCCGCAGGAACCGCAGCTCCACCGCGAGCCGGGCGCCGGGGCGGGGCTCCATCAGCAGCTCGGTCCGCTGGTGCGCGGGTTCCCCGGAGACCGCGGCCCAGCCGGGCGGGACGAGTACGCCGAACTGCCAGCGGAGCTGGTTCTTGGCCGCCGACGCACGGTACGGGTAGAGCACATAGCCCTCGAACAGCACGGCGTCGGCGATCTGCCGCACCGACGCGAGGCGCCGCTCCACGTCCTCGGGAAAGCGCACGGGTTCGTCGGGGAAGCGCACCGTGTCCTCGGGACCGCGCGCCGGCTGGCCGGTCGTACCTGTGTCGCCGGCCGCGTCCGTACAGCCGGTCGCACCTGTCGCAATGGTCACGTCCGCCGCACCGGGCGCTCCGGTCGCGTCCGTGGTCATACGCCCTCCCCGATACCGGCGGGTTCCGCGATACCGACGGGTTCCCCGGCGGCGGGCTCCGCCGCGGCCAGCAGCGCGCGTACGGTGTCCTCCCAGGACGGCAGCCCGCGGCGGGTGCGGAAGGCGAGCAGGGCGTCCATGAGGTCACCGGGGAGCCGCAGCCAGCCGCAGCCGGGGAAGTGCTGCTCGATCATCTCCCGCCACACCCGTACCGGCAGCCGGACGGCGGCCTCGCGGTCCCAGGCCACCGGGGTGACCCGGAAACCGGCGGGACCGCTGAAGACCGTGCCGGAGAACAGCAGCAACAGCGGTACCTCGCCCTCGTCCAGGGCCCGGAAGTAGCGGGTCGCGGCGATGTCCAGGTCGTAGGTGCACGGCACGACGACGTCCACCTCGGTCTCACCGGTGAACCCCGGCACCATCAGGGCGACCTGCGCGAACTGGATCGGGTGCAGCGTGCTGCCCCAGCGGGAACGCTCGCCGAACAGGTCCGTCAGCCGTTCGCCCTCACCCTCGGCGTACTTCCGGCGCGCCGGTTCGATCCGCAGCTGGCAGCGCAGCGCGACCGCGTGCACCGGGACGTCCGGCTCGGCGGTGATCCGCAGCCGGAGGACCAGGGTGGGCCCGGCGGCGTACGGGTCGGCGCGCACGCCCACGCAGTGGAAGCGCAGTTCGCTCATGGGGTCGTCTCCTCGGGCAGGGCCACGGCCCGCTCCTGGACGGCGGCGAAGAAGGCGTCAAGTTCGGCATGGGCCTCGGAACCGCCGTCGAAGCCGCGCCAGTGCAGCCGCATCCGGCCCACCAGCTCGTAGGCACGGTCGACCGGCACCAGGAAGCACCGGACGCGGCCATGGGTCCGGCGCAGCAGCAGCGCCTCCACATCGGGCTCCAGCAGCGCCGCCAGCCGGTTCCCGGCGAACGCGGTCCGCCAGGTCTCCGGTTCCAGATCGCTCTCGGTGGCCCCGGCCGGGCCGGGGTAGCAGAGCACCGGCCGGGCCGGGGCGGTGCCCAGCATCAGGAACGCGGTGCTGACCGGGATGCCGAGCGTCCGCCAGGTGTCCTCGCCGGGCTCCCGGCCGGGATCGCTCAGACACCGGTCGGGGACCACGCGGTAGCGGCCGTCCGCCGCGCCCGGCTGCTGGAACAGCAGCACGCAGGCCGTGCAGGCGCAGACGAGGGCGCGTTCGGCGGTGTCAGCGAGGTGCCGGTGCCCCGGTGGCAGACCCGCGCCGCAGAAGGTGCAGCGCTCCGGCCGGGGCGGGGCGGGTTCCCGCATCCTGCGCAGCAGTGCGGAGCCGGTACGGGGGAGCTGGCGGATGGTCACCGGACCTCCGTCGGGACCGGTGGGCGGCTGCCGATCTGGAGCAGCGCGGGGGCCCGCTCCCAGACCACCGCGGTCACCTCCGGGGCATGGCAGGCGATCACGTCCTCGATCTCCTGCTCGCCGCCGCCCCCGCCGCAACCGCAGCCGCCCCCGGACTCCGCGCGCCGCAGGGTCAGGGTGCCGCTGCCGGGCTCGTAGCCGACGAGTGCGGCCGGGTCGCCCGGCAGTCCGGCCAGGGCGCGGGCGATCCGCTGGTCGACGCCCTCCGGGTGCAGCTCGTGCAGGACGAGCAGCCCGGCCGCGGCCGGATGGTCCAGGGCCGGGTCCAGCGCGCCCGGCGGCAGCGCGCCGACGAGCGCGGTCAGGCCCTCGCCGTAGAACGACAGCAGTTCGCGGACGAGTTCCTCGCCCGCCTCCAGGGCGCCGCTGCCGGTCAGCCGGTCCAGCGCCTCCTGCACCCGTACGCCGGTGGCCTCCGCCGTCATCCGCTCAGTCCGCTCAGCCCGGTGGGGACGTGCATCTGCTGAAGGGTGCGGCCGCCGCCCACGTACATGTGCACCCCGCACGGCAGACACGGGTCGAAGCTGCGGACCGCGCGCATGATGTCGATGCCCTTGAAGGTCTCCGGCGGGTTCTCCTCGAAGATCGGGGTGTTCTGCACCGCGTCCTCGTACGGGCCGGGGGTGCCGTAGCTGTCCCGGACGCTGGCGTTCCACGGGGTCGGCGGGTACGGATGGTAGTTGGCGATCTTGCCGTCGCGGATCACCATGTGGTGCGAGAGGACACCGCGCACCGCCTCGGTGAAGCCGCAGCCGAGGCCCTCGTCCGGCACCTCGAACTTCTCCCAGGTCTGGGTGCGTCCGGCACGGACCTCCTCCAGCGCCTTCTCCGCGAAGTGCAGTGCCGCCGCGGCGGCGTACGCCTGGAAGTAGGTGCGGGCGCGGTTGCGTTCGATGGCATTGCTCCACCGGGGGATCTTCCACTCGAAGGTGGTCTCGGGCTTGGTCATCGACCGGGGCAGGTTGATCAGCACACTGTGGCCGGTCGCCTTGACGTAGCCGATGTCGACCAGCCCGGACAGCGCGGTCGACCACAGCCGGGCGATCGGGCCGCCGCCGGTGTCCAGCGCCAGATGCTCCTTGCCGTCGAACCAGCGGGGGGACATCACCCAGCTGTACTTGTCGTCGAAGTCCCGTTTCTGCGGGGCGGGGATGGTGTGCTGGTTCCACGGGTGGCGGGGGTCCACCGGATTGCCCAGCGGGTCATGGGTGACGAAGAGGTCCTTGCCCTGCCAGTCCTCGTAGTACGAGCTGCCGAGCAGGATACGGATGCCCAGATTGATCTCGGTGAGGTCGTTGGTGACCAGCTTGCCGTCCACGACGACACCCGGGGTGACGAACATCCTGCGGCCCCAGTCCGTCATGTTGCGGTACGTGAAGTCGCAGTGCGCGGGGTCGTTGAGGCTGCCCCAGCAGCCCAGCAGGACCCGGCGGCGCCCCACCTCCTCGTACCCGGGCAGCGCCTCGTAGAAGAAGTCGAACAGGTCGTCGTGGAGCGGTACGACCTTCTTCATGAACTCGACGTAGCGCATCAGCCGGGTCAGGTAGTCGGTGAACAGCTGCACCGTCGCCACCGTGCCGACCCCGCCGGGGTAGAGCGTGGAGGGGTGCACATGGCGCCCTTCCATCAGACAGAACATCTCCCGGGTGTACCGGCTGACCTGGAGCGCCTCCCGGTAGAACTCGCCCTCGATGGGGTTGAGGGAGCGCATGATGTCGGCGATCGTCCGGTAGCCGTGGTCGCCGGCGTGCGGTGCCTCGGTGCGTTCGGCGAGCTCCAGCACCCCGGGGTTGGTCTCGCGGACCATCCGCTCGCAGTAGTCGACCCCGACCAGGTTCTCCTGGAAGATGTTGTGGTCGAACATGTACTCGGCGGCCTCACCGAGGTTGATGATCCACTCGGCCAGGTGCGGCGGCTTCACCCCGTACGCCATGTTCTGCGCGTACACCGAGCACGTGGCGTGGTTGTCGCCGCAGATGCCGCAGATCCGGCTGGTGATGAAATGGGCGTCGCGCGGGTCCTTGCCGCGCATGAACACGCTGTACCCGCGGAAGACGGACGAGGTGCTGTAGCACTCCGCGACCCGCTTCTGCTTGAAGTCGATCTTCGTATGGATGCCCAGGCTTCCCACGATCCGGGTGATCGGGTCCCAGGACATCTCCGTCAGGCCGCTGCCGTCACCGGCTTTTGTGGTCGTTGAGGCCATGGTGTCTTTTCGTGCCCTTCTACGAGCGGGAGGTGGACGGCGGCGGCCTTGCGCGATGCCGGACGCGGGTCAGGGGGAGCGGCGGTACCCGGTGGTCAGCCGGCGGCCGGTGTGCCGCCACTTGGGTTCCTTGTCGAGGGTCCGGGTGGTGATCGTGCGCAGCCTCCGGATCACCGCGCCGTACGCGGAGCTGGCGTTGCTGGAGACATGCGATCCGGGCGGGGCGTCCATGAAGGGCATGAACTTGTCGGGGAAGCCGGGCATGGTGCACCCGATGCAGATGCCGCCGACGTTGGGACAGCCGCCGATGCCGTTGATCCAGCCGCGCTTGGTGACGTTGCACTTGACCACCGGGCCCCAGCAGCCGAGCCGCACCAGACACTCCGGGGTGCCGTACTCCGAGGCGAACTGTCCCTGTTCGTAATAGCCGCCCCGGTCGCAGCCCTCGTGCACGGTCGCCCCGAAGAGCCAGGCGGGACGCAGCTTGTCGTCCAGCGGGATCATCGGCGCGGACCCGGCGAGCTGGTAGAGCAGATAGGTCAGCGTCTCGGCGAGGTTGTCCGGTTGGATGGGGCAGCCCGGCACACAGACGATCGGCAGTCCGGCCTTGGACGTCCAGTCCCAGCCCAGGTAGTCGGGCACCCCCATGGCGCCGGTCGGGTTGCCCGCCATGGCGTGGATGCCGCCGTAGGTGGCGCAGGTGCCGATCGCGACGATCGCGGTCGACTTGGCCGCCAGCCGGTCCAGCCACTCGCTCGTGGTGATGGGCTGCCCGGTCTCGGGATCGTCACCGAAGCCGCACCAGTAGCCCTCCTCCTTGATCTGCTCATTGGGGATCGAGCCCTCGACCACCAGTACGAACGGATCGAGCTCGCCGCGGTCCGCCTTGAAGAACCACTCGACGAAGTTGTCCGCGCCCTGCACGGGGCCGCACTCGAAGTCGATGAGCGGCCAGTGCACGGCGATCTTCGGCAGACCCGGCAGCGCACCGGTCACGATCTCCTCGATGCTCGGCTGCATGGCCGCGGTCAGCGCCACCGAGTCCCCGTCGCAGCTCAGGCCCGCGTTGATCCAGAGGATGTGCACGACATCGGTGTCCGTGTCCGTGCCCGTGTCGGTGCCGCTGGTGGTCGTCCCGGTCATGAGGGTGCCTCCCTGGAGAGGGGCGAAAGGTCAGAAAGCGACCAATAACGTCATAGCATTCCGGGCGGCGGGCCGCCGGTCGGAAGGGCCGGACCGGTCGCCGGGAGAGCGGCCCGGGTGCGGGCCGTCCGGCGGTCGCGGAGCGGGCGGGCGCCCGGGTGGGGCGGCACGGGTCGCCCTCGGCGCGAATCCCGGGCCGCGGGCGGCCGAACGGTGGGCGCCGTCACGGGGTGTCACGGCGCCGGGGCGTGCGGGCCTGCGGGGCCGGGGTGTGCGGGCCTGCGGGGTCGGGGCGTGCGGACCTGCGCGCCGGGCGATCCGGCGATCCGGGCCGCGTAAGCCGTCACGGTCATCCGCCCCCGGCACGGATGGCAGACTGAGGCCGGTGAGGACCCGGTGCCGGTCGGCGCCCGGTGTGGTCGGTGCTGACAGCGGTGCCCGTGCTGAACCCGTACGGTCGCCGCCTGCGAGGGGGAGTGCGCGCATGCGGGCCGGAGAGGTGTCATGAGGATTCTGCACACGTCCGACTGGCACCTCGGCCGGACGTTCCACCGGGTGAACATGCTCGACGCCCAGGCCGCGTTCATCACCCATCTCGTGGAGACGGTCCGCGCCCGCGAGGTGGAGGCCGTGGTGGTGTCCGGCGACATCTACGACCGCGCGGTCCCGCCGCTGGCCGCCGTGGAGCTCTACGACGACGCCCTGCACCGCCTCGCGGACCTCGGCGTGCCCACCGTGATGATCTCCGGGAACCACGACTCCGCCCGCCGGCTCGGTGTCGGCTCCGGACTCCTCGGGCTCGCGGGCGTCCATCTGCGCACCGACCCCGCCTCCGTCGGCACCCCCGTCCTGCTGTCCGACGATCACGGCGACGTCGCGTTCTACGGACTGCCGTACCTGGAGCCCGCGCTGGTCGGCGACGTGTTCGGCGTCGAGCGGGCCCGCCACGAGACAGTGCTCGGCGCGGCGATGGACCGGGTGCGCGCGGATCTCGCGCGGCGCCCCGCGGGCACCCGCTCCGTCGTCCTGGCGCACGCCTTCGTCACCGGGGGACGCACCAGCGACAGCGAACGCGACATCACGGTCGGGGGAGTGGCCTCGGTCCCCGCGCAGGTGTTCGACGGTGTCGACTACACCGCCCTCGGCCATCTCCACGGCAGCCAGCGGCTCGGTGAACGCGTCCGCTACTCCGGCTCGCCGCTGCCCTACTCGTTCTCCGAGGCCGACCACCGCAAGAGCATGTGGCTCGTGGACCTCGGCCCGGACGGCGCGATAGCGGCCGAACGCGTCGACTGCCCCGTACCGCGCGCGCTCGCCCGGCTCCGGGGCCGCCTCGCCGACCTCCTGGACGACCCCCTCCTCACCGCGCACGAGGACGCCTGGGTCGAGGCCACCCTCACCGACCCCGTCCGCCCCGACGACGCCATGGCGAGGCTGACCACCCGCTTCCCGCACACCCTCGCCCTCGTCTTCGCCCCCGACCGCCCCCCGCGCGAACGGGACGTCTCGTACGCGCGGCGGCTGTCCGGACGCACCGACCAGGAGATCGCGGAGGACTTCGTGGCCCATGTCCGGGGGGCCGGACCCGATGCGCGGGAGCGGACCGTCCTGCGCGACGCGCTCGACACGGTCCGCGCCGACGACATCGTGCGGGAGGTGCCCCGATGAGGCTGCACCGGCTCCGCGTCCAGGCGTTCGGACCCTTCGGCGGCGTCCAGGAGGTCGACTTCGCCGACCTCTCCCGCGCCGGACTCTTCCTGCTGCACGGCCCCACCGGAGCGGGCAAGACCTCCGTCCTGGACGCCGTCTGCTACGCGCTCTACGGAACGGTGCCCGGCTCTCGCAACAGCGGCCAGGGCACCGGACTGCGCAGCGACCACGCCGCCCCGGACACCGTCACCGAGGTCACCCTCGACCTCACCGCCGCCGGACGTCGGGTCGAGGTGACCCGCCGGCCGCCCTGGACGCGCCCCAAGAAGCGCGGCGACGGCACCACCAAGGAGAAGGCGTACAGCGCGCTGCGCGAGTACGACACCGCACGTGGCGCCTGGAAGGACCTCAGCCGCTCCCACCAGGAGATCGGCGAGGAGATCAAACAGCTCCTCGGTATGAGCAAGGAACAGTTCTGCCAGGTCGTCCTGCTCCCGCAGGGCGACTTCGCGAAGTTCCTGCGCGCCGACGCGGAGGTCCGCGGCAGACTCCTCGGCCGCCTCTTCGACACCCACCGCTTCGCGGACGTGGAACAGCACCTCGCGCAGCGGCGCCGCCAGGGCGAGGCCGCCGTACGCGACGCCGACACCGAACTCCTCGCCCTGGCCAACCAGATGGTGACGGCCGCCGGGGACAACGCCGACGCGCCACTGCCCGACCCCGCACCCGGCGAACCCGGACTGAGCGACGCGGTCCTCGCCTGGGCCGCCACCGTCCGCGTCGGCGCCCGGGAACGCGTCACCCGGGCCGAATGCGCCCTGGAAGCCGCCGAGGCACGGCACCGCACGGCCCGGGACACCGCGCGCGAGGCGGGGGAACTGCACCGGCTCCAGACACGTTTCGCCCGGGCCCGCGAACGCGCCGCCTCGCTGGCCGAACGGGCGGCGGCCGACGAGACGGACCGGCTGCGGCTGGAGCGCGGACGCAAGGCCGACACCGTGGCGCCCGCGCTGGAACTGCGCGCCGACGCCGAGGCCCGCCACCGGGACGCCGTCACCGCCGAGACCCGCGCCCGGGCGGCCCTCACGGACACCCTCACCGGGCCGGAGCGCCACGCGGTAGCGCCCACCGGCTCGGAGCCGCGTACGGAAGCCACCGACGGGACCACCGCCGAACCGGACGTCACCGAACCGGATGTCACCGACCTGGGCCGCACCGACCTGGACGCCGCCGGACTGACGGCCGCCGCCCGCACGGCCACCGAGGAACTCGGCGGCCTGGAATCCGCGCGGCGCGCCGAACGGCGACTCGCCGCCCTCGCCGACGAACGCGCCGGGGCGCGACGCGAGGACCGCGCCGACCAGGACATCGTCCAGGACGCCACGGGCTGGCTCGCTGACTGGGAGTCCACCCGGACCGCGCTGCGCCACGACATCGACCGCGCCCAGGAGGCCGTCGCCCGCGCCGAACACCTCGCCGGACAGCTGGAACCGGCCCGGCGGCGGCTCGACTCCGCCCGGCTGCGTGACCGGCTCACCGACCACGCCGACGAGGCCGGGCAGGCCGTCCGGGACGCCCGCACCCGCGCCGACGACGCCCGTCAGCACTGGCTCGACCTCAAGGAACAGCGGCTGAGCGGCATCGCCGCCGAACTCGCCGCCGCCCTCACCGACGGCGCGCCCTGCGGGGTGTGCGGCTCCGTCGAGCACCCGCACCCCGCGCGCCGGTCACCCGGCCATGTGGACCGTGCCACCGAGGACCGCGCGCACACCGCCTACCAGCGGGCGGACGCCGTGCGCGACGAGGCCACCCGCGAGCACGCCCGGCTGCGCGAGGAACTCGCCGCCGCCACCGCCGGAGCGGGCGACGAACCGGCCGAGGCGCTCGCCGCGGCCGTCGGTACGCTGCGCGACGAACTCACCGGGGCCCATCGCGCCGCCTCCGGTCTGCACGCCGCCCAGGAGGCGTTGGACCGCGCCGAGGACGAGCACGCGCGCCGGGTCGCCGCCCAGCAGGAGGCGGCCCGGCGTGCCGCCGCCCGCGCGTCCCGGCGCGAGGCGCTGGAGCGCGAGACGGCCGGCCTCGAAGCGGAACTGACGCACGCGCGCGGGACCGCGACCAGCGTCGCCGCCCGCGCCGCCGAACTCGAACTCCGCGTCACGCTGCTGACCGCCGCCGCCGACGCCGTGCGCACGGCCGCCGACACCGCGCACCGGCTGAAGGAGGCCGACGCGCGCGCGGCCGACGCCGCGTTCCGCGCCGGGTTCGACACCCCCGGGGCCGCCGCGGCCGCCCGGCTGGACGGCGCGGCGCACCGCGAGCTCCAGCACCGGGTGGACCTCCGGAGCCAGGAGGAGACCGAGGTCCGGGTGGCGCTCACCGAGGTGGACACGGCCGCCGCCGCGGCCCGGCCCCCGGCCGATCCGGTGGCCGCCGAGCGGAACGCGCGGGACACCGAGCGGGTGTCCCGGGAGGCCGCCTCCCGGCTCGCCGCCGCGATCCGCGACCGCGACGACCTGGAACGGCTCTCCACCCGGGCCACCGCCGCCGCCCGTGCGCTGGCCCCCCGGCGCGAGGAGCACGACCGGATCGCCCGGCTCGCCGCGCTCACCGCCGGTACGTCCACCGCGAACGAGCACCGGATGCGGCTGGAGTCGTACGTCCTCGCGGCCCGGCTCGAACAGGTCGCCGCCGCCGCGACCCTCCGGCTCACCCGGATGTCCCAGGGCCGCTACACCCTGGTGCACTCCGACGACCGCACCGGACGCGGGCGTTCGGGCCTCGGCCTCCATGTCGTCGACGCCTGGACCGGACGGGAACGGGACACGGCGACACTGTCCGGCGGGGAGACCTTCTTCGTGTCGCTGGCCCTCGCCCTGGGCCTCGCGGACGTGGTCACCGACGAGGCCGGGGGAGTACGGCTCGACACCCTCTTCATCGACGAGGGGTTCGGCAGCCTGGACGAGGAGACCCTGGACGAGGTGCTCGACGTGCTGGACTCCCTGCGCGAGCGGGACCGCTGTGTGGGCATCGTCAGCCATGTCGCGGATCTGCGAAGGCGCGTCCACGCCCGGCTGGAGGTCGTGAAGGGCCGGGACGGGTCCGTGGTGCGGCAGCGGGGTGCGGCGGGGTGATTCCCGGGCCGGCTCCGAGGTCCGTTCACTGGCCGCTCCCGGACTGATCCCGGGCTGCTCCGGTCCTGCCGGGGGTGACATCCGGGTCGACGCGTGGGTCCTGCCAGGCCCGACGCCTGAGGGCCGAAGTCCGGGTCAGCGCCCGACGGGACGGCCCGGCAACGGCGACGAGTACACCACGCTCGTGGTGACCGAACCCAGGGCGCCGATCCGGCCGGACACCTGTTCCAGATGGCTCATCGACCGCGCGGCGACCTTGATCACGAAGCAGTCGTCGCCCGTGACGTGGTGCGCCTCCAGGATCTCCGGGGTGACCGCCACCAGGTCGTGGAACGGCTTGTAGTTGCCGGTCGGATAGCGCAGCCGGACGAACGCGAGGATCGGCAGCCCCAGCCGCTCCGGGTCCACCACGGCCGCGTAGCCCCGGATCACGCCCGACTCCTCCAGCCGCCGGACCCGTTCGGTCACCGCGCTGGGGGACATGGACACGGCCCGCGCCAGCTCCGCGTAACTGGCGCGGCCCTCACGCTGGAGTACGTCGAGGATGCGCCAGTCGGTGGCGTCCGGGGAATGATCGGTCATCCCCGAGTTCTACCAGTCGATTCCACGGTGGACCGGGGCGGGGTCCGTGGATCGCCGGTTCAACGACGGCCTTCCCCTCCGTAGATTCTCCGGTACCGGCACCCGGACCGCAGGCACCCTCCCGGGCCCGCCGACCGCTGCGCCGCACCTCCAGGACGCACCGACAAGACGCACCGACAAGACGCACCGACAAGACGCACCTACAGGAGACCTCGCCATGACCACGGCCACCCCGTCGCCCGCCCACCGGGTGCTGGGAACCCCGCCCGCCGCCCCCGAGCGGGCCGCCGCGTACTTCGCCGCCCGGCTCGCCTTCCACACCGATGTGTCGGACGTGGCCGCCGCGCTGGCCGGGGGCGGCGACCCCGGGTTCGTCCTCGTCGACTCGCGTTCCACCGAGTCGTGGGACCAAGGGCATGTGCCCGGCGCCGTCCATCTGCCGACCGCCCTGATCCCGGCCACGGCCGCCGCGCTGCTTGACCGGTCCGTCCCGGTCGTCACCTACTGCTGGGGACCCGGCTGCGACGGCGGCGCGCGGGCCGCCCTCGCGCTCGCCGAACAGGGCTTCCAGGTCAAGGAGATGATCGGCGGCTTCGAGTACTGGGTCCGGGAGGGCTTCGCGTACGAGACCCACCAGGGCCCGGAGCGCCGCGAGGCCGACCCGCTGACCGCGCCCCGCGCGACGGACGACTGCGGCTGCTGACGAACCGCCACCACCGTCAGGACAAGCGGCCCGGTCCCGTCCTCAGCCGCGCAGGAACGGCACGTCCGCCGCCGGGACCTCCGCACGCGGACGGGACGACCGCAGCAGCACCTCAAGGGCCGCGTCGCCGTCACAGGCGTAATGACCGCTCGCCCAGGCCGTGTTCGCCTCGATCACGGCCCAGGCCCCGTCCGCTGGCGGCCCGAGTGAGGGTGGCGTACGGGCGGCCGTGTTCATCAGCGAACAGCCGTCCGGTCCGCGTCGCGCCGCCCCGCCGTCACCGACCCCACCGAACCGCGGCCGGCGCTCCGTACAGGGCCCGTACCAGCACGTCGGCCGGATCGGGGCCGGACCCGTCGTCCCCCGCGGGAACACCGGGGGAAGGGGCCTGGGCCGTCCCGCCGGAGCCCCGGGGCAGTCCGCTCACCTGGCCGTCGCCCACCTCCACCACCCGCCAGCCGCGGCCGTCCGACCGCAGTGCGAGGTCGGTCGTCACGAAGCGGCAGCCCAGTGCGGCGACCGCCGCCCGTACCGCCGTCAGCTCCGGCCGGGGACGGTCGGCGGGGGTGTCCGGGTGCGCGGTGACCAGGACCGGTTCCTCGTCCAGCCACCACACGCGGGCCTCGCCGCCCGGGACGAACGGCTCGAACTCCCGCACCACCAGCCCACCGGCCAGTGCCTCGTCCTGAAGGGCGAAGAACCTCCGTACCACCGCCGACAGCCGCACCGGATCACGGAGATCGGGGACGAAGCACGCCTCGTCCCACTCGTGCTTGCGGGACTTCACATGGTCCTTGACGATCCCGGCACCCGGCGCCAGCTGCCCGGCCAGTTCCGTCAGCGCGGCCGTACCCGGTGGCGTACCCGGGCTCGCCGGGCACCACGCGCTGCGCGGGGTCAGTTCCGCGAACACCGGGTACCAGCCGGGCAGCTCATGGGCGCGGACATACGCCCCGGGCGGGGTCATCAGCGCACAGCCCCGCTCCCGGAGCGCCCGCGCCAGCTCCCCGTACTCCACCGCCGGCAGCATCCAGCCGCGGTACCAGTACGGCCCCGAGTCCCGCGGCACCCGGGCCACCGCCCCGCGCGGATCACCCGCCGCCAGCGCGTCATGGCCGATCAGCGCGAGCGGCGCCCCGGCCGCGCGGACCGCCGTGACCTCGGCGGCGAACTCCGGATCGGGCCGGGCGGGCCGCAACGGGTCGTGACAGAACAGGAATCCGGGACGCATACGCGGTCCTCCACGGGGATCGGCGGTCCGGACCGGGGCCCCGACCGGTGGACCTACAACCGGGACAGCTCGTCCACCAGGTCGTCCAGCCCGAGCGAGCCCTGCGACAGGGCCGCCATGTGCCACGCCTTCGCGTCGAACGCGTCCCCGTGCCGCCGCTGCGCCCGCTCACGGCCCAGCAGCCAGGCCCGCTCGCCGAGCTTGTAGCCGATGGCCTGGCCCGGGATCGACAGATAGCGGGTCAGCTCGCTCTCCACGAAGTCCGCCGGACGGCTGCTGTGCGCGCCGAAGAACTCCTGCGCCAGCTCCGGCGTCCACCGCTCACCCGGGTGGAACGGCGAATCGGCCGGGATCTCCAGCTCCAGATGCATCCCGATGTCGACGATCACCCGTGCCGCGCGCATCATCTGCGCGTCGAGATAGCCCAGCCGCTCCTCGGGGTCCGCGAGGAAGCCCAGCTCGTCCATCAGCCGCTCGGCGTACAGGGCCCAGCCCTCGCAGTTGGCGCTGACACCGCCGATGCCCGCCTGGTAGCGCGACAGGTCCTCCCGCACATGCGCCCACTGTGCGAGCTGGAGATGGTGACCGGGCACCCCCTCGTGGTACCAGGTCGACACCAGGTCGTACACGGGGAAGCGGTCCAGGCCCATCGTCGGCAGCCAGGTCCGCCCGGGACGGGAGAAGTCCTCCGACGGGGAGGTGTAGTACGGGGCCGCCGCGCTGCCCGGCGGGGCGATCCGCGACTCGACCACCCGCACCCGGTCCGCGAGGTCGAAGTGGGTGCCGTCCAGCGCCTCGATGGCCTTGTCCATCAGCTCCTGGAGCCAGACCCGCACCTCCTCGACACCCTCGATGTGCCGCCCGTGCACATCCAGATGGGCGAGCGCCACCCACGGTGTGGCCGCGCCGGGCAGGACCTTCTCCGCCTCGGTCCGCATCTCCGCCAGCAGCCGGTGGTACTCCGCCCAGCCGTACGCGTACGCCTCGTCCAGATCGAGGTCCGTGCCGTTGAAGTAGCGCGACCAGCGCGCGTAGCGCTCCCGGCCCACCGGGTCCGGCGCCCCCTCCACCGTCGGCGCGTAGACCTCGGCCATCCAGTCGCGCAGCTCCGCGAACGCGTGGGTGGCGGTACGCGCCGCGGCGGTCAGCTCCGCGCGCAGCGCCTCGGGGCCCGGCGCGACGAACTGCTCGAACCAGGTGAGCCCGTCCGCGTCGGGTCCGGTCCACTCGGCGAGCTGCTCGACGAACGTGGCGGTGGGGCGCGGGCCCGCGTACAGCTCGCGCTCCAGACCGAGGCCCAGCGACTCCCGGTAGCCCGCGAGGGCCCCGGGCACCGCGCGCAGCCGGGCGGCGATCGCCGCCCAGTCCTCGTCCGTGTCGGCCGGGGTGAGCGTGAACACTTCACGGACGGAGTGGGCGGGGGAGTGCATGTTCCCGACGGCGCGCAGTCCCTCGTGGGCGTCATGGACGGCCAGTTCCGCCGTCAGCCGCTCACGCAGCAGCCGGGCGCAGCGCCGCTCGATGTCCGCGTCGGCGCCCGGCCGGGCCTCGGCGGCCTCCAGACCGGCGAGCGTACGGCGGGCCAGCTCGGCGAGCCCCTCCTGACCTGCGGGGGAGTAGTCCGGCAGCGCGGACGAACTGGCACGCACACCGAGATAGGTTCCGGTGACCGGGTCGAGGGCGATGAGCTCGTCGACATAGGCGTCGGCGACCTCGCGGGGCAGCGGGTTCTGGATCTCTGACATGCGGCCATCCTCATATGAGGACCCCGGCGCAGTCACGGGGATTCCGCTCTCGGCTTCGGCCGGCGGCGCCCCGAGTGGACGACCCCCGGGTTCCGGCCGTCCGGTGCCCCGGGGCGGACGCCGAGCCGTCCCACTCGGGCGCGCCGGGGTGTACCTTCTGCCCCGGGCGCCACAAACCGGAATCGCAGGGGCGTCCTGGACGCACCTGGGGGCGGGATGGGTTTCGCACGATCCAAGGGGCTGACGTTCTCGCAGCTCGTCGCGGTGAGCGTGGTGGGGGCGCTGGTCCTCGGCTCGGCACTGCTGCTGGCGCTCGACCGGCTGCTCGGCGGTCTGCTTCTGGAGGACGACGACTGTCTGGGGACCGAGGGGCGCGCCGAGGAGATGTCCGCCGTGGGCATCCTCGCGACACCGCCCGAGGGCGCGCGGGCGTCCAAGGGCTGGCACACCCCGGAGGTGGGCTGCCTGGACGACAGCGGCGACGAACTGCTGTCCGCCACCCGCGGCTACGACTTCGGCGGCGACCACCGGGCGGTCCGCGACCACTACCGGGAACTCGCGGAGGGCGACGGCTGGTCGCGGGTCGCGACGGCCCAGGACCCCGCCGGGCTGCCGCCCGGTGAACAGGCCGACCTCTGCTTCGAGAAGGACATGGAGGGGTGGCCGGTGCTGCTGCGCCTCACCTTCGACCAGGGGGAGTTCTGGGTCGGCACGGAGTCGGCGCTGGACGAGGGCGAGCGGGTGCCCTGCTGATCCGCGGCTGATGTGACGTGACGTTCGGTCGGGTCGCGTCACGCCGGGGCGGTGCCACCCGGCGCCGTCGTTCCCGGCGGCGCCGGCGTGCCCGGTGGCAGCAGCGGACCGCACTCCCACTGCTGGAAGATCAGCCGGGTCTCGACCCGCGCCACCTCCCGCCGTGAGGTGAACTCGTCCAGCACCAGCCGCTGGAGATCCGCGGCGTCGGCCACCGCCACATGCACGAGATAGTCGTCGGGCCCCGTCAGATGGAACACCGAACGGGCCTCGGGCAGCGCGCGGACACGTTCCACGAACGGCCCCACCAGCTCCCGCCGGTGCGGACGCACCTGCACGCTGAGCAGCGCCTGGAGCCCGCGTCCCAGCTTGGCCGGATCGAGCCGCAGCCGGTGCCCGAGGATCACCCCGCTGCGGCGGAGCCTGGCCACCCGGTCCAGACATGTCGACGGCGCGACCCCGACCTGCGCGGCGAGCTCGCGGTACGTGCTCCGGGCGTCGTTCTGAAGGACGCGCAGAATGTGCAGGTCCACCGGATCGAGAGCGACGCTTTCGGCCATCCGCCGAACGTAGCACGGGGTTCGGCGCCGACCGGCCGGGCGGTGTTCAGCCTGGTGTCCATGGACCTCGACACATATCCCGGCACACACCCCGGCCCGGAGTCCGCCGACGGACCCCGCCCGGACGGTACGCGGGCGACCCCCGCCGCCCCGTCCGCCCAGGCCCCGAGGCACGAGACGGTACGGGCCACCGCACGCGCCCTGGAGACGGAGGCCGTGCACGCGGGCCGCGAAGACCTCCCCGGGCTCGGACTGCACGCGCCGCCCCTCGACCTGTCCACCACCTACCCCTCGTACGACAGCCGGGGCGAGGCCGCCCGCATCGACGCGTTCGCCGCCGACGGCGCCGAACCGGACGGCCCCCCGGTCTACGCCCGGCTCGGCAACCCCACGGTGGCCCGCTTCGAGACGGCACTCGCCCGGCTGGAGGGCACCGGGAGCGCGGTCGCGTTCGCCAGCGGCATGGCCGCCCTCACCGCGGTGCTGCTGGTACGGAGCGCCGCCGGACTCCGGCATGTCGTCGCCGTCCGGCCGCTGTACGGGTGCAGCGATCATCTGCTCGGCGCCGGGCTGCTCGGCACCGAGGTGACCTGGGTCGACCCCTCCGGTATCGCGGACGCCATCCGCCCGGACACCGGTCTCGTCGTCGTGGAGTCCCCGGCCAACCCGACCCTCGCGGAACTGGACCTGCGCGCCGTCGCCCGCGAGTGCGGAGAGGTGCCGCTGCTCGCCGACAACACCTTCGCCACGCCCGTCCTCCAGCGGCCCGTGGAGAGCGGTGCCCGGATCGTGCTGCACAGCGCCACCAAGTACCTCGGCGGGCACGGGGACGTGCTCGGCGGTGTCGTCGCCTGCGACGAGGCCACCGCACGCGATCTGCGCCGGGTCCGCTTCGCCACCGGCGGGGTCCTGCATCCGCTGGCCGGATATCTGCTGCTGCGCGGCCTCGCGACCCTGCCGGTCCGGGTGCGGGCCGCGTCCGCGACCGCGGCGGAGCTGGCCCGGCGGCTCACCGCCGATCCCCGGGTCCGCCAGGTGCTTTACCCGCGGCTGGGCGGTGCGATGGTCGCCTTCGAGGTGGCCGGTGATCCGCACGAGGTGATCGCCGCGGTGCGGCTGATCACCCCGGCGGTCAGCCTCGGCAGCGTCGACACCCTGATCCAGCATCCCGCGTCGATCAGCCACCGGATCGTCGCGGAGGGCGACCGCCGTTCGTCCGGGGTCTCCGAACAACTGCTGAGGATGTCGGTGGGACTGGAGGACGTGGACGACCTGTGGCGGGACCTGGACCAGGCGCTGGACGCGGGGCCGGGTGGTCGTACGGGCGGGGGTACGGCGGCGGGGAGTTACGACACGTACGCCGCGCCATGAGGTGCCGCGCCATGAGATGCCGTGCCGTGGGCCGTCGGACCGGGCGGTGCCGTCCCGAGCCGTGACTCTTGGCGGCTCGCGGGGTCGGCGGGACTGGCGGGGCCGACGGGGCCGGTGTCCAGTCGGGCCGTGATGACGAGGGCGCCCTCGTCCCACTGGTGCTCCAGCGGCAGACCGAGCCCGCGCATCGCCGCGATCATCCCCGCGTTGGACGGCTGGGTCAGCGCGTACAGCCGCGCGCAGCCCGCCTCCGCCGCCATGTCCGCGAGCCTGCGCAGCAGTTCACCGCCGATGCCGCGGCGCTGCCACTCGTCCTCCACCAGCAGCGCGACCTCCGTCTCGTCGCCGTCCCAGAGCAGATGCCCGAGGGCGACGGTCCGTCCGGCGGCCGTCCGGGCGACGAGGGTGCGGCCGAAGTGCGGGTTCAGCAGATGGCGCAGATAGCGGTCCGCGTCCTGGACGGGGCCGTGATAGCGCGTCCGCAGGGTGCCGGACGAGCAGCGGCCGTGCATGGCCGTCGCCGCGTCCACGTCCGACAGATCGGCGCGGCGCACGGTCACGGCCTCGCCGTGCGGCAGGGGCAGCACGTCCTGGCCGCGCGGGACACGGGGGCCGAGCCGGGTGTCCAGTTCCACCAGCGCGCGGGCGCGCGCGAACTCGGTCGGGGTGAACGGCGGATACGGGCGCTCCACGACGAGGGTGCCGCCTCCCGGCGCGTGCAGCCGGATCACCGTGCCCTCCAGGGCGCCCTCGACCGGCAGCGCGGTGCCGCCGTCCACCGGGCCGGGAGCCCCGTCGGCGGGCGCGGACCGGGTACGGACCGTGCAGCGGCCCAGGAGAGCGCGCAGCGCCGAGGGCAGTTCCCCGGCGTCCAGCGCCGTGCGGGTCGCCAACGACAGCACCCGGGTCGGCGCGTCCACCAGGTCATGGGGGTCCGCCCGTTCGATCCAGATGTCCGTGCCGCCCGCCCCCGCCACGGCCGCCGTGACCTCGGCTGCGGTGGTCCCGCGCGGTGCGCGCAGCAGGAACTCGTCCACCGTGCTTCTCGTCAGCGGGTGGGTCTGGAGGCTCAGGATGTCCACCTCGCGGTGGGCGAGCGCCGCGCACAGGGCGGCCAGGGAGCCCGGGGCGTCCTGGACGGTCGCCCGCATCCGCCACAGCGCGGTCGCCCCGGACGGCGTGCCGGGGCCGTTCCCGGGACTGCTTCCGGGGCCGGATTCCTCCGCCGACGGCGCGGAACGTACGGAGGAGCCCCCGGGGTTCCCGCTGTCCCCGGCGGGCCCGGACCGCTCGCGTGCGGCGGGCGGCCGGGCGCCGGTATCCGCGGCGGGTGGCGCGTGACCGTGACGCCGCGCCCACCAGACATGGAAGCCCGCCGTGGCCAGCAGGACGGCCGCCGAGACGAGCAGCAGCTCGGGACCGTCCGGCCCATGGCCGATCAGATGGGCCACCGTGTCCGCGGCGGCCACGGCGGTGAACAGGGCCGCCAGCTCCACCACGTCGCGGCGCCAGCGAGGGCGGACGGGGCGGCTCTGCACGGCGGGGAGGGCATCGGACATCTCTCGACTCATGCGGTCACTCTCGGCGGGCGGTGTTGCGTGATCGCCAACGCTTTGTGTCCGATGGGTAAAAGCTGCTTCTGTCCGGAATGCCTCAGGTGGTGGCTGCCGAAGCGGCCTCCTCGGTGAGCAGGGTGTGCAGGCGGCGGGCCTGGGTCAGCAGCCGTGAGCCGCCCCGCCGCGCCGCCAGCTCCCCGAGATGCGGGAGCTCCCCGCGCCCCCCGGCGCGCTCCACGCACTCCGCCGCCACCGCGAGCAGGTCCCCGACCCCGCGCGCCGCCGCCGTCCCGGCCGCCGGGCCCGCCAGCAGCGCGGGCAGCGCCGCCCGCAGCAGCCCCCACACCGTGCCGCAGGCACCCGTCGCCGCCGCCGTGCGCACACACTCGACCACCCGCACCGGCTTGACCGCCCCCATGGCCATCAGCCGCCCCAGCAGCTCCCCCAGCCGGTCCGTGTCGAGCTGCCCCGACGCCGCGAGCACCAGCAGCGCGTCGACCGCCGCGACCCGCTCCTCGGCGCGCCGGGCCCCCGCCCCGTACGCGACGGACAGCAGCAACGCGTCCCCCACCGGGCCGGGCGACTCGGCGAGCAGCGGCAGATACCCCACCTCAAGGGGGATGTCGTCCACCGCGCCCGCCGAGACCACCGCCAGCAGCCGGGCCGCGACCGTCTCCCGCTCCCCGGGCAGGATCGCCAGCCAGTGCGGGTACGCGGGAAAGCCCCAGTGGTAGCACTGCTGCCCTCGCTCGGTGGGGTCCACCGGCGCGCCCAACGGGCGGAAGAACGGCGGCAGTTCCCTGCTCCGGAGCTCCGGTACCCCGCCGGTCCGCACGAGCAGCCGGGACTCCGTCCCGACGATCTCGGCCGCCGGTGCCGCCGGAGCGGGCGCGGTCAGCAGGGCCGCCAGCCGGTCGCCCTCCGGCGTGCCCAGCGCGGTGGCCGCCGCGGCGGTACCGACCGAGGCGTCCGGGTCCGCCGGCACGTCGTGCCGCACCCTGCGCAGCGCCTGTGCGAAGTCCGCCTCCGCCACCGGCGCGCCCAGCCGCCGGTACTCGCCGAGCCGCGCCACCAGCTCCCCGGCCTCCAGCAGCCCGGACGCCCAGGTCGGGGTCGACAGCAGGAACGGCAACGGCTCGGTCCGCAGCCGGTAGGCGGTCTCGTACAGCCGGGCCCGCCAGGGCCGCTCCAGCTTGGCGTGCACACAGTCCGAACGCTGGGAGCCGTCCTTGCGGAGCGCCTTGTGCAGCGTGGACGGCTTCACCCCGTCGAACAGCGAGGCGAGCACGACCTCGACGCCGTACGGCCGGGCGCGGAAGTTGTTGTCCGCCGATGCGCGGGGACCGTCCTCGGGGTACCACCAACGCCCGGCCACCACCGGCCGCAGCGCCTCGACCAGCGCCTCGTGGTCCCGGTACGTGTGACGCACCAGTCCGTCGAGGACCCGCTCGAAGACCGCGACGTCCTCCGTCCGGGCCGCCAGCAGCGCGCCGACCTCCTCCGCCAGCTCCTCCACGGTCTCCGGCGCCGGGTCCACCCGCCGCGCGAGCGGTACCGGCGGCAGGATCTCCTCGTACACCTCGGGTGTGCCCGCTTCGAGGGCCTCCGGTACGACTCCCAGGGCCGCCGCCGCGCGGGGCCGCAGGGCCCCGCTCAGCAGCTCGGCCGACGCCAGCATCTCGTCGCGTGCCCCCTGGTCCGCCCGGCCCGCCCACCGCTCCACCAGCTTGACGGCGCGCTCCTGGAGATCGGTGTCCGGATGGCCGAACCCCTCGGCGACGGCGGGCAGCAGGGCCGACGCCTCCGAAGGGCTCGCCCGCAGGACCTTGCCGAGCAGGACGAGCTGCGCGCGGACCAGCTTCTTCTCCGGCCGGAACAGCACGCCCCGGGACATCTCCGCGAGCTGCCGTGCCGTCAGCTCGCCGTCCAGGGCGAGCGCGGTCAGGACCGACTGGGCGTGAAAGGCGATCGCGACGGCCGCGTCGGTGGCCAGCGCCATCCAGTCGCCCGTGCGCTCCCGCTCCTCCTCCCGGGTGGGGGAGAGGGCCTTGAACAGCGCCAGGAACGCCCGCTGGTCGACGGTGGAACCGCCGCGCAGCAGCCGCGCCACGCACCCGTCGATCATCGTCCTGCGATCGAGGAGGCCCTGCTCGGTGAGCTGCGCCAGGGCCGGTATCCAGCCCTGGGCGTCGTCCTGACCGTAGGTCCACTCCAGCCGCCAGCCGATGTCGTCCAGCTCGAACAGGGCGTTCACCAGTGGCACCAGATGGGCGTCCCGGCCCAGCCGCTCCGCGAGCAGGGGGCCCGAGAGCTGCCAGGTGGTGGTGGACGAGTTGAGCCAGCCGCGGACATAGCTGTCGGTGGTGGGCACCGCGCATCCGGACAGCCGCACCAGTCCGGACATCAGCGCGAAGGGGACGCCGGCCGACTCCGGCCGGTCCGCCAGCCGGGCCGCGACATCCGCCTGCCACTGCCGGTCACGGTACGCCAGCAGGTTCAGCAGCACCGGGGGCGCGGCGGGGGCCCAGGCCATCTCGGACCCGGAGATCCACGCCGCGGCCGCCGCCGCGCCGGAGTGACAGGCGGCGCCCGCGGCGTGCAGGGCCGGACGGATCTGCCGCGCCCTGTTGGACCAGAGCTCCTTGCGCAGTTCGATGCGCAGCGCCTTCAGCTCCGGCACCGCCGCGCGGCGCTCCTCGGTCGTCATGTCCGTGACCAGCTCGATCACCGCCGAGACCTTGCCCTCGCGGACCGCGGCCATGAGTGTGTCGGTCGTCGTCATCGTGCGCCCCCGTCGATCCGTGCCGTCGTGCCCTCGTCCTGCCGCGCGCCGGGACGGCCCGCGTCCGCCTCGCCCGGAACGCCGTTCGAAGCGCCGTCCGCAACGCCGCCCTCCGCCGCGCCGCCGGTCGCGCCCCTGCGGGCCATCCGTACCGCCAGCGCGTGTTTGCACGGGCCCCGGCCGCCGCGGTACTCCGCCCACCACCGGCAGGTGCAGCTCAGCCGGCCCGCGTCCTCCCGCACCCGGTGCACATGGCCGTCCTCCGCGGTGACCGTGCCCAGCGCGCCCGCCAGGGTGACCGCTCCGGCGTCCAGCAGCGCCAGCGCGGAGCGCAGCCGCGGGTTGTGCCGCTCGACCCGCGCCGCGTCGTAGGGCAGTTCGCGGTGGAAGTACGCGGCCTCCGCCGTGTCGTACCCCACCCGGCCCGAGGTGCCGAGACGGACCAGGGCCGCCTTCACCCGCTCCCGGGACAGCCCGGAGGAGGCCGCCAGATCGGCGATGTCGATCGTGGGCTCCCAGGCGAGCAGGACCGAGACCAGCTCGGCGTCCTCGGCGGCCTCGTCCGTGGCCAGCGCCTCCAGGACCCCGCCCTCACCCGAGGATCCGCGCGACGCCATCGGCGACAGCGTGAGCGTGAGCCGCATCCCGGGCAGCACGACCTCCCACGCGGCGGCGGCCGAGGCCTCCGTGCCCGCCGGGGGACCGTAGACCCGCAGGGCCGTGGCGTACCGCAGCACCCGCTGGAGGGCGGCCAGCCGCTCGGGGCCGGGCAGGCACACCGCGCCCGGCACCGGGCGGGTCGTCTGCCGCAGCCCCCGGCCCGCGGGCACCACCCACAGCGCGCCCTGGGACGGCCCGCGCCCGCCGCTCCTGGGCAGCGCCCGCAGGAACCGGACGGCCTCCGCCGCGGGCAGCTCGGCCCGAAGATCGAACCCGGCGGCCACCACCTGGGCCTCCGCGAACCCGCGCAGCCAGCGGTCCGGCAGCGGCACCTTCTTCTCCACCACCGGTCCGCCGAGGGTCGTCACCGCCATCTCGTCGGGACCGACCCGCAGATGCAGCGGATCGTCCGACCCGATCCGCGACAGCGCCTCCCGCAGCGGGTTGTTCACATCGACGTTCGTCGTGCCGTGGCCGATCCGGTCCCCGTCCAGCCCGGCCGCCAGGACGTCCAGCCGCGCGTACACCCCGCCGCAGCCCGAGAACGACTCGAATCTGAGCCGGTCGCCGTTGCCCGTCACCACCGGGTCCAGCGACGCCCTCAGCTGCGGCTGGTAGTACCGGGCCGCCGCCACGTCGGCCACCGCGAGCAGCCCCGCGGAGGCGATCCGGGGCGAGGTCAGGAACCCGGCGAAGAAGCGGGGATGGTCCTCACGGCCATGGGGTGTGCTGCCCTGGGAGGTCTCCAGGCCGAGGCGCCGGCCGTCGGCCGCCGACTCCAGCGAGGAAGGGCGTGCGTAGGCCAGGGCATGCAGTGATCGCGTCATGGGAAAACCGTAGACTCCACCACTGACAAGGCCGTTGAGCTGCGAGAACCCCCGAATCCGAGGCGCGCCGGGCAAGTTCGGCGGGGACGAGGGTGCTTCACCCCGCCCGCCTTCGTCCCCTTCCGCCCGCCGCCGCCCCGCCCCCGCTTTCGCCCGTCCCGCTCGCCGCCGTCCCGCCCTCGGCCGCCCCGCCTTCGTCCCGCCCCGTTCGCCCCGGCCCCGTCCTCGACCGTCCCGCCTGGACGCCGCGCACCCTCAATCGTCCCGCGTGACAGCCTCGGCCAGCCCCCGCACCCCCGTCACGATCCGCGCCGGCGTCAGATGCGCGTAACCGAACACCAGCCGCACCGGCCCGCCGTCCCCGGCCGCCGCCCGCGTCCCGGCGGACCCGTACACCGACAGCGGTCGCACCACGATGCCCGCCTCCCCCGCCCGGGCCAGCAGCCGCGCCTCGGGGCCGTAGCGGCGGGGCAGCGCGGCGATCACATGCAGACCGGCGGAGATCCCGGTCACCCGCGCGCCCGGGAAGCACTCCGTCAGCGCCGCGACGAGGGTGTCCCGGCGCTCCCGGTAGGCCCGCCCGCAGCGCCGCAACTGGCGCTCGTACGCGCCGCTCTCCACGAACCGCGCCAGGGCCTCCTGGTCCAGCGACGGATTACCCAGGTCCATGGTCCTCTTGCGCTCGACGAGTTCGTCCGCCAGCCGCGCGGGAGGCAGCAGCCAGCCGATGCGCAGCCCGGGCGCCAGGGACTTGCTCACCGAACCGGTGTACGCGACACGCTCCGGGTCGAGCCCCTGGAGCGCGCCCACGGGGGAGCGGTCGTAGCGGAAGTCACCGTCGTAGTCGTCCTCCACCAGCAGACCGTCCACGGCCCGCGCCCAGTCCAGCAGCCGCGCCCGGCGCCGCGCCGAGTACGCGATGCCCAGCGGGAACTGGTGGGCGGGCGTCGTCACCGCGCACCGCACCCCCGAGTCCGTCAGCGGCCCCGGCGCCAGCCCCTCCTCGTCCAGGGGCAGCGGTACGCTCCGCACCCCCGCCGACGCGAACAACGCCCCCTGCTCCGGGCTGCCCGGGTCCTCGACGCCCACCGCGCGCTCCCCGCGCGCGTGCAGCACGAACCCCAGCAGGGTCACCGCCTGCGTCACCCCGGAGCACACCAGCAACCGCTCCGGGTCGGCCACCACCCCGCGCCGCCGTGTCAGCAACTCCGCGAGAGCCGTACGCAGCCGGGGCGTGCCCCGGGGGTCCGGATAGCCGAGCGTGTCGTGCGGCAGGTCCGCCAGCGCGCCCCGGTACGCGGACGCCCATCCCGCGCGCGGGAACATCGACAGATCAGGCGAACCGGGCGAGAAGTCGACGGTGGCCCCGCGCCGCCGGGGCGCCCTGTCACGCGCGCGGGGCCGCCCCGCCCGCGCCGCGCCGCCCACCCAGGTACCCGCGCCCCGGCCGCTGCGGAGATAGCCCTCCGCGGTCAGCTGCTCGTACGCCTCCGTGACCAGCCCGCGTGAGACCCCGAGGTCGGCGGCCAGGTCCCGGGTCGACGGGAGCCTGGTCCCCGGGGCCAGCAGCCCTTCGCGCACCGCCTCACGCAGGGCCGACCCGAGCGCCCGGCCCCGCCCGCGCGCGGGCGCCGCCACCGCGGGCCGCAACAGCTCCCACACGGGAGCGCCGGGCCCGGCGCTCCCGGGCGCGTCCCGCGCGTGGACGCCGGACGTGCCGGGCCCGGCCGGGCCGTCGCTGGAAGTGGTCCCCGATACCGTCATGGAAGTGGACCTTAAACGGGTCCACGCGCGTACCTAGCGTCAGCGGCATGAATGTGAACTCCGCACGCGGGTCGCTGTCCGCCGCCTTCGCCTGTGTCCTGGTCGGCGGCTCCTTCACCGCCAACAGCCTGCTGGGCGAGTACCCCTACGCGGGCGGACAGTTCCTCCGGTACGGACTCGCCTTCCTGCTGCTGATCCCGCTGGTGGGCCGGGGCGCCATGGCCGCCGTCCGGCGTCTGGAACCCCGCCAGTGGGCACGCCTGTGCCTGCTCGCGGCCGTCGGCATGGTCGGCTTCAACCTCGCGGTGCTCGCGGCGGAGCGCACCGCCGAACCGGCCGTGCCCGGCGTCCTCGTGGGCTGCGCGCCGGTCGTCGTCGCCGTCCTCGTCCCCCTCCTCGACGGCCGCCGCCCGCGCCGGATCGTGCTGTACGGCGCGCTGCTCGTCGCGGCGGGCGCGTTCACCGTGCAGGGCTGGGGGCGCACCGACACGGCCGGGATCGCGTTCTCCGTCTGCGCGCTGCTCGGGGAGGTCGGGTTCGCGGTGATCGCCGTCCCGCTGCTGCGCCCGCTGGGACCCCGGCTGCTGACCGCGGTGGTCTGCGCGGTGGCCGCCGCCGAGTCGGCGCTCGTCGGGCTGCTCGCCGACGGGGGCGACTGGCTGCGGGTCCCGGACACCACGGAGACGCTGGTGCTCCTGTGGCAGGCGGTGGTCGTCACCGTGGTCGGCTTCATCTGCTGGTACCTGGGTGTGCAGCGCATCGGTGCGGAGCGCGCGACGCTGTTCTCCGGCCTCATCCCGGTCGCCGCCGCCTGCACGGCCCCCCTGGTCGGCGCAGGCGGCTACGGGGCCGCCCAGGCCGCCGGAAGCGCCCTCGTGGCGGCGGGGGTGGCCCTGGGCGCCGGGGCGTTCGGCGGTCGCGGGGCCCGGCGGCCGGCCGGCGCCGGTGCGCCGACCGGCCGCCGGGACGGCGCACGCGCCCGGCTCGGGTCCGTCCCGCGCGGCGGACGGCCGGGCGGCGACGGCGGGCACTGACCCCCTCGCCGCCCCTCGCCGCTCCCGCCTCCAGCCGCCCCGGCCGCTCCCGCCTTTCGCTACCCGGCCGCTCCCGCCCCGCCCACGTAACCCGCCGCCCGGCGGATACGCGGCGGAGATGTGCCGGTGTCATCTACCGGCAGGTAGTCCGCAGAGGTGGCAGGGCCGGAAATCCCTCCCCTCGTGGTCCGGAGGCCGAAATGCGAGGTGGACAGGGGGGTGCGCCTCGGGATGGGATGGGGAGGTGGCTGCCGACACCGCGACCGACGTCTTCGAGGAACACCGCTCCGTGCTGCTGGGAGTGGCCTACCGCATGCTCGGCCGGGTGGCCGACGCCGAGGACGTCGTCCAGGACGCGTGGCTGCGCTGGGCGGCCGCCGACCGCGGTGACGTACGCGAGCCGCGCGGCTTCCTGGTCCGGGTCACCACCCGTCTCGCGATCGACCGGCTGCGGCACGTCCAGTCGCGCCGGGAGGCGTACGTCGGCCCCTGGCTGCCCGAACCACTGGTGACGGACCACACGGCGGCCGTCCCCGACGGCGCCGACCGTGTGGTGCTCGCCGACTCCGTCTCGATCGCCGTCCTCGTCGTCCTGGAGTCGCTGTCCCCCCTGGAGCGGGCGGTGTTCGTCCTGCGGGAGGCGTTCGGGTACCCGTACGCCGATATCGCCGTCACCCTCGACCGCTCCGAATCCGCCGTCCGGCAGCTCGCGGGCCGGGCGCGCAAACACGTCGGGGAGGGCAGGCCGCGCTTCGACGTGGACCCCGCCGAACAGCGCGACCTCACCGAACGCTTCCTGGCCGCGGCCGCCGACGGCGACATCGGGCGGCTGCTGTCGCTGCTGGCTCCCGACGCGAGCCTGGTGGGCGACAGCGGGGGCAAGAGCAAGGCGCCCCTGCGGATCATCGAGACCGCCGCGAAGGTGGCCCGCTTCCTGGCGGGCGCCGCGCGCAAGGGCGTCGACGAGCACACGACCTTCGAGACGCTCGAACTCAACGGGGCGGTCGCGATCCTCGCACGGTACGACGGCAAGCCCGACGCCGTGTTCCAACTGGACGTCGCCGACGGCCGCGTTCAGCGCGTCTACGTCATCCGCAATCCGGACAAGCTCGTCTCCCTGGGCTGAATCCGGCATCACGCGACACCCTGCTCCGCCGTACGACGGGCCCCTGACCTCGTGCGAAAGGTAAAGGTTTCGCCATGTGACCGAGCCTGTACGCGATGTGACAAGCGCCTTACAGGCGTGTGAGCATCGCTAACGACTCATGAATGTTGTCCTGCGCGGGCCGAACGCGCGCCCGCACGGTTTCAGTATTGGTCTTGACCAAGGGTGGGCGGCGCCCTATCGTCGCAGTGATAGTGCAGGAACCTTTAATAAACAAGGGCGCTAAAACGCTTCTGGGACACGGCGATTGCGGAGGACAGGGTGGGGACCACGCAACTGGAGACGGTGCCGGAGCCCAAGTACTGGCACCTGAAGACCGTGCTCACCGAGGCACTCGACTCGGAGTTCACGGTGGGCGAGATCCTGCCCAACGAACGCGATCTCGCGGCCCGCTTCGGCGTCGCCCGCGCGACGCTCCGGCAGGCCCTCGAACAGCTCGAACTCGAAGGGCGGCTCCAGCGCCGCCGCGGGGTCGGCACCACCGTCGCGCCTCCGCGCGTGGGGGTGGCCGTCGGCTCCGACGACCAGGACTGGCCCGGTGTGCTCGGCGACGCCTGGCAGACCGTCGGCAGCGAGTCCGATGTGCCGCCGCCCGCGGTGGCCCGGATGCTGGAGTCCGGTACGGACGAGACGGTGCACATCGTGCGGCGCAGCCGGGTGTCGAACGGACAGCCCGTCGCCGCGGAACTGCTCTACATCCCGGGCGCCTCGGTGCCCGACCTCTCAGGGATCGAGAACCCCTCGGGCACGGCACGCGCGCGTGGTGTGCTGCGGGAGCTCCAGCGGCTCGGACTCGAAGGCCAGGACCGTGCCGTCGAGCTGGGATCGGCGCGCGCGGCCGACGCCAAGGAACTCGACCGGCTGCCCGGATCGCCCGTCCTCGTCGTCACCACCCGGTTCTTCGCCGGGGGACGCACGGCGGCGGTGTCCGTCGCGACGTACCGTGCCGACACCTGCCGGCTCACCTTCGGTGACTCCGGCGGCGTCGAGATACACCACGGACCGGAGCGACGCGCCTCCTGACCGACCGACGCGGGGCCCCACGCGGGTGGTTCACACCACACCCGCGCGGGGCCCCGCGCTGTTTGTCCGCACCACGCCCGCGCGGGGCCCCGCGCTGTTTGTCCGCACCACGCCGGACGGCCCGGGCCGACCTCGGCCGCCGCCCGGTGCTCCGCCGCCCGGTGCACCGCCGCCCGGTCCGCGGCCACGCGGTCCGCGGCCACGCGGTCCGCAGCCACGCGGTCCACCGGCGCCCGGTCTACCGCCGCGCGGTCACCGTGCTCTCCACGGCGAACAACTGCTCCTCCACATGATCCAGGGCGAGTCGCAGCGCACCCGTGGCGACCGCGGCCTCACCGAGCATCGACAGCGCCACCCGCGGCGGCCGCAGACAGTAACGCTCGAGCTCCTGCCGCAACGGCACCAGTACACCGTCCAGCCCCGCCGCCCAGCCCCCCACGACGACCACCTCCGGGTCCAGGGCCAGCACCAGCGCCATCACGTCGTGCACCAGCCGCCTGATGAAACGATCCACCGCCGCGCGGGCGTTCTCGTCGCCCCCGCGCGCGTGGGCGAAGACCTCCGCGACGGCCTGCTCGTCGAGCGGGTGCAGCGGCTCGCCGGTGGTGGACAGCAACACCTCCGGCGTGGCCTCACGCCCCAGCAGATGCAGCGCCCCGATCTCCCCGGCCGCGCCCCCGAAGCCCCGGTGCAGCCGTCCGCCGATCAGTGAACCGGCACCCGGGCTGAGGCCCGCCAGGACGAAGACCACATCGTCCGACTCGGTCGCGGCACCCTTCCAGTGTTCGGCCACCGCAGCGGTGTTGGCGTCGTTCTCGACGAGAACCGGACATTTGAACGACCGGCGCAGCCGCTCACCGAGCTGGAGCCCGGTCCAGCCCGGCAGCGCCGTGCCCAGGCGCACCGTGCCGTCCGCCTCCACGATCCCCGGGGTGCCCACACCGACCGCCCACAGCGAGCTGCGGGCCACCCCGCTGCGCCGCAGGGTGTCGGCCACGGTCATCCGCAGCCGCTCCAGCCGTTCGTCCGCCGGGGCCTCGGCGGTGATCTCCTTGAAGCCCGTGCCCAGCACCCGGCCGTCCAGGTCGGCGAGGATCGCGGCGACCCGGTGCGGGCCGATCTCCAGCCCCAGCAGATGCCCCGCCTCCGCCCGGAAGCGGAACCTCCGGGCCGGACGGCCCTGTCTGCGTGCCGCGCCCTCCTCGGCGGCCGACTCGACCGCGAGGCCCGTCTCGATCAGCCCCTCGACGACCCCTTCGACGGTCGGCCGGGACAGACCCGTCACCCGGGTCACCTCGGTCAGCGTCGCGGAGTCCGCCGCACGCAGCGCGTGCAGCACCACGGCGGAATTTATCCGCCGCAGAAGAGAGGGGTCTCCGCCGGTCAGCCGCCCCAACGTGTGTCCTCTCCGCTCGTGCTCTTATGGCCGGGATCGTACTCGTCACCGTGCGACCACGGCGAGCATCGATGCACTCCCGCAACCTGCCGATACCAAATCGCGTCGCAGCGGCCCCCGGGCGCGGGCACCGGGCGGAACGTGAGCCTCCGCCAACCGCGCGCCGAGCGGGCCCTTCGCCGTGCCCTCACCCCGGCGACACGAATCCGGACTCGTACGCCGCGATCACCGCCTGTGTACGGTCCCGGGCCCCCAGCTTGGCGAGCACCGCGCTCACATGGGACTTGACGGTCTCCGTGCCGACGACGAGCCGGACGGCGATCTCGGCGTTCGACAGCCCCCGCGCCATCAGCCGCAGCACGTCGGCCTCCCGGCCGGTCAGCGCGGCCCGGCGCAGCTCCTCCCGCGCCGCCGCCGTACCGTACCCCGTGCCGTACCGGGCGGCGAGCTGCCGTACGGCCGCGGGGAAGAGCAGCGACTCGCCGTCCGCGACGAGCCGGACCGCGTTGACGATCTCCGCGGGCCTCGCCCGCTTGAGCAGGAAGCCGTCCGCGCCCGCGCGGAGCGCGCCGTACACGTACTCGTCGTTCTCGAACGTGGTGATCATGAGGATCTTCGGCGGGTCCGGGACCGTCCGCAGCAGCGCGCGGGTGGCCTCGATGCCGTCCATCAGGGGCATACGGACATCCATGGCGACGACATCCGGCCGTAGTCGCCGCACCAGCGGGATCACCGCGGCGCCGTCGGCCGCCTCACCGGTCACCTCGATGTCGGGCTGCGCCTCCAGCACGGCGCGCAGGCCCGCGCGTACAAGGGGTTCGTCGTCGACCAGAAGGACCGTCAAGGGCATCGGATCAGCGTACTCGTGGTCCCCCGGGCCCCTGTCCGCCCACCCCTCGGTGCCCTCCGTCCCCGCGTCGCCCCGCGCGCGTGCGGGTTGGCACGGATGGCCGTTCCCGCGCGCGTGCGGGGTGCGTGGGACCCGTACTGGAACGGCTACGTCCAAGGGGTGGGCACCGGCGGCGGGTCCCGGCAACCCGCTCGTACGACCCGCCTCAGTCGAGCGGCAGTTCGACCCGTACGCGCCACTCGCCCCCGAGGGGCCCAATCTCGGCGTGCCCGCCCAGCAGCGCGGCCCGCTCCCGTATCCCCCGCAGCCCCGTCCCGCCCCGCCCCGTGGGGACGACCGGCGCCGGCGGCAGCGGATTGACCACGTCGATGTCCACGCGCGTGGGAAGCACCGACACCCTCACCCGCACGGGCACCGGGCCCGCGTGCCGCAGCACATTGGTCAGGGACTCCTGAAGCATGCGGTAGCACTCACGGGACACCGCCCCCGGGAGCCGGTCGACCGGACCGGACACCTCGGCGTCCACGACCGCGCCGGACGCCCGCGCCGACTTCAGAAGCCGCTCGGCCTCCCCGAGCGCCGGCCGCGCGCTCGCGGGCCGTTGGGACTCCCTGAGGACCACCAGGACCCGCTCCAGGTCCTCCAGCGCGGCCCGCCCGGTCTCCTCGATCGCGCCGAGCGCCCGTTCCGTGAACGCGCCGTCACCCGCCGCCCGTGCCGCGCCCGCCTGCACCACCGCGACGGACAGCGCGTGCCCGATCGAGTCGTGCAGCTCATGGGCGATGCGGTTGCGCTCCAGCAACTGCTCCGTCCGCTCCTCCAGGGCCGCCAGCCGCTGCGCGGGGGAGGGACCCAGCAGCCGGCGGGCCGCCGCCGTCAGCGCCACCCCGAGCGTCACCACGACCGCCATCAGCAGCAGCGCCGGCACCGGCACCAGAAGCGCCGCCACCCACCACCGCGTCGGCGGCGCCAACGGGGCGTCGATGTCGTCGACGGAGCCACCCATGGCCCTGACCAGCAGCGCCATGAACTGTCCCAGCAGCGGAAGCATGGCCAGCGCGGTCAGACACCCGAGTTCCAGCCGCACCACCAGCCACACCGAGGTCCGCACCCGGTCCCGCCACGACGCCGACGGCGCGGCGCTGATCCCCGACGCGGCGTCACCGTCACGCACGCGCGCGTGCTGCCCGGGGAACAGCATCAGCTGCGCCTGGAGCCCCTCCGCGCGGCGGACCACCGGGACCAGCCCGAGGGCGGCGACCGGCACCGTCGGGACCAGCACGACCAGCAGCCACCTGACGGGCTTCATGTCGGTCAGCCCGGGATACACCATCGCCGACGCCAGCGCGAAGAACCACGCCAGCATCAGATGCAGCCAGCGCGTGTACGTCACGGCACGGGCCAGCGGGCGCGCCGACCGGAGCACCCGGCCCAGGAATGGGGGCATGGAGGCCATCGTGCCAGCCGGACCCGCGGGCACGGCTCCCCCCTGCGGGGGAGACGCTCTCCACGCGCGGGGGAGGCCCCGCACCCCCGCGTCCGACCAGGCTGGAGCCATGACCAGCATCGACGTACGGGAACTCACCAAGGAGTACGGGAAGACGCGGGCCGTGGACGGGCTGACGTTCTCCGTCGCCCCAGGACGGGTCACCGGCTTCCTCGGCCCCAACGGCGCGGGAAAGTCGACCACCCTGCGACTCGTCCTCGGCCTGGACCGGCCCACCACCGGCACCGCCACCGTGGGCGGACGCCACTACACGGCGATCGACGAACCGCTGCGGCACGTGGGGGCCCTCCTCGACCCCCAGAGCGTCCACGGCGGACGCACCGCCCGTCAGCACCTCCTCGCGCTCGCGGTCGGCAACCGCCTCCCCGCGCGCCGGGTCGAGGAGGTCCTGGAGGAGACCGGCCTCGGCCCGGTCGGGCGCCGCCGGGTGCGGACCTTCTCCCTCGGGATGCGCCAGCGCCTCGGCATCGCCGCGGCCCTCCTCGGGGACCCGGCCGTGGTGATCCTCGACGAGCCGTCCAACGGCCTCGACCCCGAGGGGATCGTGTGGATACGGGACACCCTGCGCCGCCTCGCCCGTGAGGGACGCACGGTGCTGGTGTCCAGCCATCTGATGAACGAGACCGCCACCTTCGCCGACCAGTTGGTGGTCCTCGGCCGGGGCAGACTCCTCGCCGACCTCCCCATGGGGGACTTCATCGCCGCCCACGGCACGTCCCGCACCCGGGTACGCACCCCCGACGCGCCGCGGCTGGACGCGCTGCTCACCTCCGCCGGGCACCGGCTCGCCCCGGCCGGGGAAGGGGTATGGGCCGTCGCCGGGCTCACCGCCGCCGAGGTCGGCGCGATCGCCGCGGGCGAGGGCATCCCCCTGCTCGAACTCGTCACCGAGGAGGCGACCTTGGAACAGGCCTACCTCGCCCTCACCGCGACGAGCGCCGAGTTCGCCGCGTCCACCACCGTCCAGGAGGTCTGACCGTGTCCCCCACCGCCGTCCTGCACGCCGAATGGATCAAGCTCCGCTCACTGCGGGCCGCTCTGGTCTCGCTCGCCGCGGTGTTCGCCGTGGGCGTCACCATCACCGCCCTCGTCCAGGCGTCGATCGAGGACCCGGCCGGCGCGATCGGTGAGGAGTTCGGCGGCGACCGGCTGTTCGCCGCCTTCTACGGTGTCAACTTCGCCCATGTCGCCGCGATCGCCTTCGGGACCACGGCCATGTCCTGCGAGTACGTGAACCACGCGCTGCGTGTCTCGCTCACCGCCGTACCGGACCGCACCCTCTTCTACGCGGCCAAGACCGCCGTGATCGGCGCCGCCGCGCTCGCGGTCGGCCTCGTCACCGGATTCGGGATGTTCCTGACCGGACAGGCCGCACTCGGGGACGACGGCCTGGGGCTCGGCGCCCCGGGTGCCCTGCGCGCCTGCTTCGGCACGGGCCTCGGGCTCGCGCTGACGGCCCTGCTCGCGGCCGGGCTGACCGCCGTGCTCCGCAGCGGTGTGGCCGCGTTGAGCATCCTCATCCCGTTCTTCCTCATCGTGTCCTTCGTGATCGGGGACACCACCGGCGGCGCGGCGGAGTACCTGCCGGACCGCGCGGGAGCTCAAGTCCTCTTCGCCGACCCCGTGGGCGACCTCGGCGCGTGGTCCGGTCTCGCCGTGGCCGCCCTGTGGTCGCTGGCGGCGCTGCTCGCCGGATGGTGGACGGTCCGCCGTCGCGACGCCTGACCCACGCTGCGCCCGGACATGACCGACCGCCAATTGTCAGTGGCCCGGGGTTTACTGGACCGCATGACCACCGCACGGCGACTCGCAGCGATCGACCTGCTGTGCTCCCGGGAACTCCCCGCGGGGCCCGGCGGGTCCGCGCCGTCCGGCGCCGGTACGGTACCCCTCCTCGTCGACCTGACGCATGCCCCGGGCCCGGCGGACGCGCCGCACGACGGGCGGGGGCCCGACGCGGACCACGAGGAGCAGCTGTACGCCGACCGGGACGCGCTGGCCGTCCCGCTGACCGCCCGGTTCGGCGAGCCGGACCACCTCGGGCTCCAGGGCGTGTTCCTGCGCGCGGCGGAGCCGGGGGAGGGGATACCCGAGCCCTGGCGCTCGATCAGTTCCCGCGCCGGGGACGCCCTGGTGTGGCGCGCCCCCGGCCGCTGGCTGGTCCTCGCCGTCACCCGCGACGGCCACGGCGGCGCAGCCCGGCTCCTCGCGGCGGCCACCGACGTCGACCCCCCGTAGCGAAGACGCCCCGGCGGGAAACGCCGGACACGCCCTACGCGGCCGGCCCGGACGCCGCTTCGCGCAGCCGCCCGTACTCCTCGGCCATCGCCGCCACCGTCCAGTGCGCGTTCAGCCCGCTCGGATTGGGCAGCACCCAGACCCGGCTGCCGCCGATCAGGGTCTCCTGCGGCCCGATCACGGCCCGCCGCTCACCGAACGCGGCACGGTAGGCGGTGACACCGACCACCGCCAGCCACACCGGACGCAGCCGCGCGACCTTCGCCGCGAGGAGCCTGCCGCCCTCGCGGTACTCCTCGGCGGACAGTTCGTCGGCCCGTGCGGTCGCCCGCGCCACCACATTGGTGATGCCGAGCCCGTGGACGAGGAGCTCGTCCTGCTCGTCCGGACGCAGCTGCCGGGGGGTGAAGCCGGACCGGTGCAGCACCGGCCAGAAGCGGTTGCCGGGCCGGGCGAAGTGATGGCCCGTCGCGGCCGTCATCAGACCCGGGTTGATACCGCAGAACAGCACCCGCAGGCCGTCCGCGACCACGTCGTCGACGAGGCGGTCACGGGCGGCCTCCAGCTCGGCGGGGGTGAAGCGGGTCAGAGGATCGCCCCGGGGGTGTATCCGGAGGCCGTCGGATAGCGCTTGGCGATGTCCTCCACCCGGGAGACCACCGCGGCGACCTGCGCGCCCGCCGCACCCGTGAACGACAGCTTGTCGGCCATCAGCGCGTCGAGCTGCGACCGGTCCAGCGGGATACGGTCGTCCGCCGCGAGCTTGTCGAGCAGCTCGTTGCGCTCGGCGCCCTGCTCGCGCATCGCCAGCGCCGACGCCACCGCGTTCTCCTTGATCGCCTCGTGCGCGACCTCCCGGCCCACCCCGGCGCGCACCGCGCCCATGAGGACCTTCGTGGTCGCGAGGAACGGCAGATAGCGGTCCAGCTCCCGGGCGACCACGGCGGGGAACGCGCCGAACTCGTCCAGGACGGTCAGGAACGTCTCCAGCAGCCCGTCCAGCGCGAAGAACGCGTCCGGCAGCGCGACCCGGCGCACCACCGAGCACGACACGTCGCCCTCGTTCCACTGGTCGCCCGCCAGCTCACCCGTCATCGACGCGTAGCCCCGCAGGATCACCATCAGACCGTTCACCCGCTCGCAGGAGCGGGTGTTCATCTTGTGCGGCATCGCGGAGGAGCCGACCTGCCCCGGCTTGAAGCCCTCCGTGACCAGCTCGTGCCCGGCCATCAGCCGGATCGTCTTCGCCAGCGACGACGGCGCCGCCGCCAGCTGCACCAGCGCGGTGACGACCTCGTAGTCCAGGGACCGCGGATACACCTGGCCGACCGAGGTGAAGGCGTGCGCGAAGCCGAGGTGACCGGCGACCCGGCGCTCCAGCTCATCCAGCTTCGCCGCGTCCCCGCCGAGCAGGTCCAGCATGTCCTGGGCGGTGCCGACCGGGCCCTTCACCCCGCGCAGCGGGTAGCGGGCCAGCAGCTCCTCGACCCGGCCGAACGCGACCAGCTGCTCGTCCGCGGCGGTCGCGAAGCGCTTGCCGAGGGTCGTCGCCTGCGCGGCGACGTTGTGGGAGCGGCCCGCCAGCACCAGCTCGGCGTACTCGCCCGCGAGCTTCCCGAGCCGGGACAGCACCGCGACCGTACGGTCGCGGACCAGCTCCAGGGAGAGCCGGATCTGGAGCTGCTCGACGTTCTCGGTCAGATCACGCGAGGTCATGCCCTTGTGGACGTGCTCGTGCCCGGCGAGCGCGTTGAACTCCTCGATCCGGGCCTTCACATCGTGCCGGGTGATCCGCTCACGCTCGGCGATCGAGGCGAGGTCGACCTGGTCGAGCACGCGCTCGTAGTCGGTGATCGCGCTGTCCGGGACCTCGATCCCGAGGTCCTTCTGGGCCCGCAGCACGGCCAGCCAGAGCTGCCGCTCCAGCCGCACCTTCCGCTCGGGGGACCAGAGGTCGGCCAGCTCGGCCGACGCATAGCGGCCGGCGAGGACATTGGGGATACGGGGCTTCGAAGACGCAGCAGTCACGTGGAGGGAGTCTACTGGGCGGAACCTTCAGCCCGGTGCGCCGGGCACCTTCGGAGGAAGCTCCAAGACCGACCGGTTGACGGCGGAGACGGGGCGATGGGGGACCGACGGCCCCTCGGCGGAGAGCCGCGTGGGCTCGACCTGGCACGGGCTCATGCACGGGTCCCGTGCCCGCCCCAGCCCGCGTACGGACTCCCCACCCGGTGCGCGCCGCCCTCCCGCGCGCCGGGCGCCCCCGGCGCACGGCACCGCCCCGGCGCCCCCGACGGATCGGGAGCACCGGGGCGGGCCCACAGGTCACGCGGGCTGGCCGAAGAGCTCCCGCAGGACGTCCTCCATCGTCACCAGGCCCGACATCTTGCCGTCCGGGCCGAGGACGGCCGCCAGATGCGTACGGCTGCGCCGCATCGCGGTCAGCACATCGTCCAGCGGGGTGCTCGCCCGGACCCGGGCGATCGACCGCATGTCCTTGACCTGGAACGGAAGGTCGCGCGGGGTCACGTCCAGGGCGTCCTTCACATGGAGGTAGCCCACGATGCGACGGGCGTCGTCCACCACGGGGAACCGCGAGAAGCCCGACTCCGTGGAAAGGCGCTCCAGCTCCTCCGGGGTGACCCCGACATGGGCGTAGACCACCTGCTCCAGCGGCAGGACCACGTCGTTCACCGGGCGGCGGCCCAGCTCCAGCGCGTCATGGAGCCGCTCCTGGGCGCGGTCGTCGATCAGCCCCGCGTCCCCGGAGTCCTTCACCAGCCGGGCCAGCTCGTCGTCCGAGAAGGACGCGGTGACCTCGTCCTTGACCTCGACCCGCATCAGCCTGAGCAGGGTGTTGGCGAACGCGTTGATCGTGAAGATCACCGGCCGCAGCGCCCGCGCCACCGCGACCAGCGGCGGCCCGAGGATCAGCGAGGTGCGCACCGGCTCCGCGAGCGCGATGTTCTTGGGGATCATCTCGCCCAGCAGCATGTGCAGATATGTCGCCAGGGTCAGCGCGATCACGAACGAGATCGGGTGGACCAGTCCGTGCGGCACACCGAGCGAGTCGAACACCGGCTCCAGCAGATGCGCGATCGCGGGCTCGGCGACGATACCGAGCACCAGGGTGCACAGGGTGATGCCGAGCTGCGCAGTGGCGAGCAGCGCCGACACGTGCCGCAGCCCCCACAGCACGCTGCGGGCCCTGCGGTCGCCCTCCTCGGCGTGCGGCTCGATCTGGCTGCGCCGTACCGAGATCATGGCGAACTCGGCACCGACGAAGAAGGCGTTCGCGACGAGGGTCGCCAGCCCGATCAGCAATTGGACGGCGGTCATCGCTCTTCCTCCTCCTCGTCGGGACGCGCGGGCGGCGCGTGCATCATCACCCGGGCCGCGCGGCGTCCCGTGGCGTCCACCACGTCGAGCCGCCACCCGGCGACGTCCACCCGGTCACCGGCGGCCGGGATACGTCCCAGCTCGGTGGCGACGAGCCCGGCCAGGGTCTCGTACGGGCCGTCCGGGGCGCGCAGACCGACGCGGGCCAGCTGATCCGTGCGCGCGGAGCCGTCGGCGGCGAAGAGCGCGCGGCCCTCGTCGTCCTGTCCGGCGGGCGCCAGGTCGGGTGCCTCGTGCGGGTCGTGCTCGTCGCGTACCTCGCCGACGACCTCCTCGACGATGTCCTCCAGGGTGGCCACCCCGGCCGTGCCGCCGTACTCGTCGATGACGACGGCCATGGTGCGCTTCCCGGACAGGCGGTCCATCAGCCGGTCCACGGTCAGCGACTCCGGTACGAGCAGCGGCTCGCGCATCAGCTCCGCGACCGGCTTGCGGGGGCGCCGTTCGGCGGGGACCGCGAGCACGTCCTTGATGTGGACGACCCCGACGACCGTGTCGAGGTTGCCCCGGTACACGGGGAAGCGGGACAGGCCCGTGGCGCGGGTCGCGTTGGCGACGTCCTCGCAGGTGGCCCGTGCCTCCAGCGCCATGACCTGGACACGGGGCGTCATCACGTTCTCGGCGGTGAGGTCGGCCAGGTTCAGCGTCCGGACGAACAACTCGGCCGTGTCCGCCTCCAGCCTGCCCTCCTTCGCCGAGTGCCGGGCCAGGGCCACCAGCTCCTTGGGGCCGCGCGCGGAGGCCAGCTCCTCGGTGGGTTCCATGCCGAGGCGGCGCACGGCGTGGTTGGCGGTGTTGTTGAGATGGGTGATCAGCGGCCGGAACGCGGCGCTGAAGAAGCGCTGCGGGGTGGCCACCCACTTGGCGATGACCAGCGGGGACGAGATCGCCCAGTTCTTGGGGACCAGCTCGCCGACCACCATCAGGAACACCGTCGACAGCGCGGTGCCGAGGATCAGGGCCAGGGTGGAGGCGGCGGACGCGGAGACCCCGAGGTCACGCAGGGGTCCCGAGATGAGCTTGGAGATGGACGGTTCGGAGAGCATGCCCACGATCAGGTTGGTGACCGTGATGCCGAGCTGGGCTCCGGAGAGCTGGAACGTGAGGTTCTTGACCGCCTTCAGGGCGCTGGCGGCCCCGCGGTCGCCGCGCTCCACGGCGCGTTCGAGATCGCCGCGCTCGACGGTCGTGAGCGAGAACTCCGCCGCGACGAAGGCACCACAGGCCAGCGAGAGCAGGACCGCCACGGCGAGCAGAAGCACTTCGGTCATCGGGTCACCTCCGTCCCATGATCGGGCAGGAGCGGGGGGAACGCGCGATGTCTACTACTAGGGGGCTCGCCCATGGACGGACGCTCACACCTTTCGCGGAGAAGGGACGGGGGGACCACATTCTGATACGGGCGGTCCCACACATCGTAAAGGGTGGGCAAAAGCCTCTCGCCCGCCCACCGGACCTGTTCCCGCGTCCGCCGTTCCCAAGCCCGTCGTTCTCAGGCCACCACCCGGGCCCGGCCCCCATGCCGTCCGGTCCATTCCCGTCCACCCGCCCGCCTCAGCCGGACAGCGGCTTCACCCAGCGGAGCCACTGGTCCTGGGGCGCGTACCCCGCCGCACGCCACGCGTGCTGCGCGCGTTCGTTGCGCTGGAGCACCATCGCGTCGCCCCGGCGCCCGCCCAGCGCCACGAACCGCTCCTCGGCCGCCGCCAGCAGGGCCGAGCCGATGCCCTGGCGCCGGTGCGCGGGGTGCACGGCGAGCCGGTACAGATGGCAGCGCCAGCCGTCGAACCCGGCGATCACGGTGCCCACCAGCTCGTCCGCACGCTCCGCGAGCAGCAGCGACCCGGCGTCACGGGTGAGCAGCCGCGCCACGCCCGCCCGGTCGTCCGAAATGCTCGTCCCCTCGGCGGCGGTCCGCCAGAAGGTGAGGACGGGGTCCAGGTCAGCGGGCCCGGCGGGCCGTATCCGAAGATCGTTCATCCCTGTATCCCACCTCATCGGAGAGCCGCTCCGCATCTGTGTTCGGGCTCTTCCCGCGATACGGACGCCTTGACCGGCGGCCGAGGGGGCCCACCCCCTGCGGACGACCGGCGCCGCGCGCGCCCGTGCGCTCCGGACACCCCTTGCGGGCGCTAGCACATCAACGCTAGCGTCGGCGTATGGCCAAAACCCAGCTGAACGTCAGGGTGGACGAGCACACCGCCCGCGCCGCACGGGAACGCGCCCTCGCGCAGGGCATGAGCGTCAATCGCTACATCGAGGAACTGGTCAGACGGGACACCGGCGAGATGGGGCACACCTTCGTCGACGCCGCGGCCGACTTCATGAAGCAGTACGAGTCCGTCTTCGTCGAGGAGTTCGGCGCGGACCGTGAAGGTCGTCGTTGAGGCGTTGAACATCAGAATCGATCTTGCCTGGCTGTTGATGGTCGCCGAACAGAAGACCCCCGGGGACCCCGAGGTCACCGACTGGGGAGCGCTGGTCGCCGCCGTCAGCAGACATGAGGCCGAGATATTCGGCGTCCCCGTCTACGAGGACCCGCACGTCCGTGCGGCGGCCCTCCTCCAACTCCTGCTGCACGTCCCCGCCCTGGAACGCTCCAACGCGATGTTCGCTGCGGCGGTGGCGTACGCCTATCTGATCGCCAGCGGCCTGAAGGTCGCCACCTCACCGGAACAGGTCCGCGACCTGGCCCGGCTGGTCAAGTCGGGCAACGCGACGGTCCGGCAGATCGCCGAGGTCCTGCGCGCCTGGACGCTCTAGGCCGGAGCACGCGGCCCGGACACCGGCCGTGCCGTGCCGGCCGCCCCGATCCGGTCAGCCGTCCGCCTGAGGCCGTCCAGCCCGCTCCGGCCGTCCGAGCGCCCGCGTCACCCCTCCGGGCCCGGTCACCCGAGCGCCCCCGGTCACCCGCCCGCCCCCGGTCAGCCGCCCGCGCCGGGCCCCGGCGCCTCGCGGGGCCGCCGGGCCGAGCCGAGCACCAGGTACGACGTGGGCAGCCGGGGGCCCTTCGCGGGGATCGTCACCGCGCGCTCCGCCTCCACCGTGAAACCGCGGTCCGTGAGCGACGCGACCGGATCGCGGGCCACATGACAGCCACCGAACAGGAACGGCCACACCGTACGGTCGAGGCCCCGCTGGACCGCGGCCATGCCCCGGCCGGGCGCCACCCCGTGCTCGAAGAAGCGCAGCACCCCGTCCGGCCGCAGCACCCGGTGCACCTCCCGCAGGGCCCGCCCGGTGTCCCGCACACTGCACAGCACCAGGCACAGCACCGCCGCGTCGAACGCCTCGCTCTTGACCGGCAGCGCCTCGGCGACCCCGGGCACCACGTCGACCGGGGTCCGCGACCGGCGCGCGGCCGTCAGCGCCAGCCCGCGCAGCAGCCGTTCCGGTTCGATCGCCACCACCTCGGAGACCTCCGGCGGGTAGTGCGCGAAGTTCAGCCCGTTGCCCGCGCCGATCTCGATGACCCGCCCGCTCAGCCCGGCGAGGAGTTCCGCGCGGTACGGGCCGACGTCCCCCTCCGTCGCCGTACTCACCTTCGCGTACACCCGGGAGAACACCGGATGACGCACCGCGTCCGACGGCGCCCGCGGGGAACGGCTCCGTACGCTCATGGGACCTCCTGCGGACAGCGGCGTCGGCGGACACGGCCGAGGACACGGCCATTGTCCCCGCCATCGGGCGAAGTCACCCGTCGACGAAGCAGAACTCGTTGCCCTCGACGTCCCGCAGCACCTGGAAGGCCCCCTGCGGGTCGCTCACCCGCCCACCCACCCGCACCGCGCCGAGTTCCTCCGCCCGGGCGCACGCCGCGTCCATGTCGTCCGCGCGCAGGTCCAGATGCAGCCGGTTCTTGGCGGACTTCCCCTCCGGGACCCGCTGGAACGCCAGCCGTGTCCACCCGGGGACGTCCACGTACGACCAGGAGGGGTTCCGGTCCACCGGCGCACCGCCCAGCAGCGCGGCCCAGAACCGCACCGTCCCGGCCGGATCGGAACAGTCGAACACCAATTCGCTCACCTGTACACGCATGATCGTGAGCCTAGGCGCCGCGGTACGGCGCGGTCCCGTCCGTCACTGGCCGTGTCCCGCGCCGGAGCGCGGTCCCCGGTTCCCCGGCCCGGGCACCGGCGCGGTGACGTCCCGGCCGGTCCACGGGTGCGGCGCCCAGGCCGCCGCGAACCCCGGGCCGTCCCAGTCGCCGCCCAGCTCCGGGGCCAGCCAGCCCGGGGCCGCCGCCCGGAACAGGGCCGGGTCGTACGCCCCCGCGCCGCCGGGCAGAGCGCCCAGGAGGGGCGCGCCGGCGGCCTGCGGCAGATCCGCGAGATTGCAGCGGGACGCCAGGTCCGGATCGTCCGGCCAGCTCCCCACGACGACCCCCAGCGGGGCGAGCCCGCGGTTGCGCAGCGCCTCCGCGGTCAGCGCCGTCGTGTTCAGCGTGCCGAGCCCGGCGGACGCCACCAGCACGACCGGCGCGGCCAGCAGCCGGGCCGTGTCCGCCAGCGTGCCGCCGCTCGCGTCGAACCGTACGAGCAGCCCGCCCGCGCCCTCCACCAGCACCAGATCGTGCGCGGACGCCAGCCGCCGGGCCGCCCCGGCGGCCTCCCGGGCCCCCACGCCCGGACGCCGGGTGCGCCGGGCCGCGGTCGCCGGGGCCAGCGGCTCCGGGTAGCGGGCGAGTTCCACGGCCGTCACCGCGCCGGCCAGCCGCGCGACCTCGTCGGCGTCGCCGTGCTCCCCGGCCGTCACCCCGGTCTGCGCCGGTTTGAGCACCGCCACCGAACGCCCGGCCGCGATCGCCGCCGCCGCGATCGCCGCAGTGGTGACCGTCTTGCCGACCTCCGTACCGGTACCCGTCACGACCAGAATCGCCATCGCCCCCACCGCTTCCGTTCCCGCCGCCCGATGCCGGCGCCCCGCTGCCGTCGCCCGTCGTGTGCGCGCACCGCGCCGTGTCCGCGAGGTCAGCCGACCGCCGCCGCCGCGCACACCGCGCGGCCGATCCGGGCCACGTCCTCGTCATCGCACACGAACGGCGGCATCGTGTACAGCAGATCGCGGAACGGCCGCAGCCACACCCCCTCGCGGACCGCCGCCCGGGTCGCCGCGGCCATGTCCACCGGGTGGTCCAGCTGGACCACCCCGATCGCCCCGAGCACCCGTACGTCACGGACCCCGGGCAGCTCCCGGGCCGGGGCCAGGGACTCCAGCAGCCCGGCCCCGATCCGCTTCACCTCCGTCCGCCAGTCCTGCGACAGCAGCAGGTCGACCGAGGCCAGCGCGACCGCCGACGCCAGCGGATTGCCCATGAACGTCGGCCCGTGCGCGAGTACCGGCACCTCGCCCCGGGAGATCCCCTCGGCGACCCGCGCGGTGCACAAGGTCGCCGCCATCGACAGATAGCCGCCGGTCAGCGCCTTGCCCAGACACATCACATCGGGGACGACCCCCGCGTGGTCCGCGGCGAACAGCTCACCCGTACGGCCGAACCCGGTGGCGATCTCGTCCAGGATCAGCAGCACCCCATGGGCGTCGCACGCCTCCCGCAGCACCCGCAGATACTCCGGCGCGTGGAACCGCATCCCGCCCGCGCCCTGCACCACCGGCTCCACGATCACGGCCGCCAGCTCGTCCGCGTGCCGCCCGATCAGCTCCCGCAGATGCTCCGCGTACCGCTCCTCGTACCCGGCCGGGGGAGCGTCCGCGAAGACCTGGCGGGGCAGCGCGCCGGACCACAGGCTGTGCATCCCGCCGTCGGGGTCGCACACCGCCATGGGCTGCCAGGTGTCGCCGTGGTAGCCGCCGCGCCAGGTCAGCAGCCGCCGTTTCGCGGGGCGGCCCAGCGAACGCCAGTACTGGAGGCACATCTTGACCGCGACCTCGACCGACACCGAACCCGAGTCGGAGAGGAAGACATGCTCCAGACCCTCCGGAGTGATGTCGACGAGCCGCTCGGCCAGCCGTACCGCGGGCTCGTGGGTGAGCCCGCCGAACATCACATGACTCATCCGGCCGAGCTGGTCGCGCACCGCCGCGTCCAGCACCGGGTGCTGGTAGCCGTGGATGGCCGACCACCAGGACGACATCGCGTCGATCAGCTCGTCGGGCCCGCCCAGCCGCTGTCCGCAGCCCTCGGCGAGCCGCAGCCGCACCCCGCTCGCCGACTCCACGACCAGCGGTTCCCGCCGCCCCGGCATCGGCCCGTACGGATGCCACACATGGCGGCGGTCCAGGTCGAGCAGGGCCTGGACGCCGGCCTCGGCCGCCTCGCCGCCCGCCCCGGCCTCAGGCATTGGGCGCGACATCCGTCCCGGCCCCCCGGCGCCGCACCGCGACCAGGTCCGTACGCGCCTTCGGCGCACCCGTGGACCCCGCCTCGTCCGCGGCGGGCGGCGCGGTCCGCGTCGCCGGTACGGCCGGGGCGTCCTGCCCGGTCGTACCGCCGTGCCCGCCGCACGGCCCGCAGCCGGGTCCGGCCGACGCTCCGTCCGACGCTCCCTCGCCCGCCGCCGGAACACCGGGGCCGCTGACCGACTCCGTGGACGAGGACGACGCACAGCCCGCGGAGGACGTGGCGGCGGGGGACGTACCGCAGCCCCCGGCCGTCACCCGGTGCGGGGGCAGCGTCACCTCGCCGGTGCCCTCCACCTCGAACCCGGCGTCCGCGATCATCTCCAGGTCCGCCTTGCCCGCCTGGCCCTCACTGGTCAGGTAGTCGCCCAGGAACAGGGAGTTGGCCAGATGCAGCGCGAGCGGCTGGAGGGTACGCAGATGCACCTCGCGCCCGCCCGCGATCCGGACCTCCGCGTCCGGGCACACGAAGCGGACCATGGCGAGGATGCGCAGGCACCGCTGCGGGGTGAGGTTCCACTCCTTCGCCAGCGGGGTGCCCTCGAACGGGATGAGGAAGTTCACCGGCACCGAGTCCGGGTCCAGTTCCCGCAGCGCGAACACCACGTCCACCAGATCCGCGTCGCTCTCGCCCATCCCGGCGATCAGCCCCGAGCACGCCGAGAGCCCCGCCCCGTGCGCCTTGCGGACGGTGTCGACCCGGTCCGCGTACGTATGCGTGGTCGTGATCTGCTCGTACGTCCCCTCGGACGTGTTGAGGTTGTGGTTGTACGCGTCGGCGCCCGCGTCCCGCAGCCGCTCCGCCTGGCCGTCCGACAGCAGCCCGAGACAGGCGCACACCTCGACGCCCTCGTTCTGCTCCTTGATCGCCTTGATGGTGTCCGACACCCGGGCCACGTCCCGGTCCGTCGGCCCCCGGCCGCTCGCCACCAGACAGACCCGCTTGGCCCCGCCCGCGAGTCCGGCCGCCGCGGCCTGCGACGCCTGCTCCGGCTTCAGCCAGGTGTACTTGAGGATCCCGGCGGTGGAACCGAGCCGCTGCGAGCAGTACGAGCAGTCCTCGGGGCAGAGCCCGGACTTGAGGTTGACCAGATAGTTGAGTTTCACCCGCCGCCCGAACCAGTGGCGCCGCACCCTCCCGGCCGCGGCCACCACGTCGAGCACGTCGTCGTCGGAGGTCGCCAGTACCGCGAGCGCCTCGTCACGGGTCGGCGGCTCGCGCCGAAGTCCCTTGTCCACCAGCGTGTTCAGCAGGTCCATGGCGCCGATCCTGGCCTACGCCGACCCGGTGGGCCAAGGAGACTTCGCACAACTCTCGGCCGGCGACATGTGGGTATCGCCACATGGGAACCACGGGGGAGCGACCGTTAAGGTCTGTGGACTGCCTACAAAACCGCCCGGGTGCCCCGCGCCGCCGGGCAGCGCGGCCACGGCGCCGTTCCCGGCCCCGCGGGCCCGTTCCCCGGCACCGTCCCCGCCGCATCTGGAGGCGCGCATGGCCGTATCGCCGTTCGACTGGATCGACGGGCAGGCCGAGCGCCGCCGCGCCGCAGGACTGGTCCGCACCCTGCGGCCCCGCCCCGCCGACTCCCCGCTGCTGGACCTCGCGGGCAACGACTACCTCGGCCTCACCCGCCATCCGGAGGTCACCGACGCCGCCGCCGCGGCGGCCCGCCGCTGGGGCGGCGGCGCCACCGGTTCCCGGCTCGTCACCGGCACCACCGAACTGCACACCGAACTGGAGTCGGAGCTGGCCGGGTTCTGCGGCTTCGAGTCCGCGCTGCTGTTCGCCACCGGCTACGCGGCCAACCTCGCGGCCCTCACCGCCCTCGCGCCGCACGGCTCCCTGATCGTCTCCGACGCGGCCAACCACGCCTCCCTCATCGACGGCTGCCGCCTCTCCCGCGCCACCACCCAGGTCGTCCCGCACAGCTCACCGGACGCCGTACGCAAGGCGTTCGCCACCCGCGCCGCGCCCACGGACCCCGCGCTGCTGGTCACCGACTCGGTGTTCTCCGTCGACGGCGACGCGGCCCCGCTGTCCGCGCTCGCCGCCGTCTGCCGCGACGCCGGGGCCGCGCTGGTGGTGGACGACGCGCACGGCCTCGGCGTCCTCGGCGAGGGCGGCCGGGGCGCCCCGTACGCGGCGGGTCTCGCGGGCGCCGACGACGTCGTCGCCACCGTGACCCTGTCCAAGTCGCTCGGCAGCCAGGGCGGCGCCGTCCTCGGCCCGGCCCGGGTCGTCGACCATCTCGTCAACGCCGCCCGCACCTTCATCTTCGACACCGGACTCGCCCCCGCCGCCACGGGCGCCGCGCTCGGCGCGCTGCGGCTGCTGCGCAGGGAACCGGAGCGCGCCGCGCGCGCCCGGGCGGTCGCCGCGCGGCTGCACACCCTGCTGTCCGGCGCGGGACTGGCGGCCGTCCGCCCGGACGCCGCGGTGGTGTCGGTCCGCGCGCCGTCGCCGGGTGACGCGGTGCGGTGGGCGGCCGACTGCCGCTCGGCGGGGCTCCTCGTCGGCTGCTTCCGCCCGCCCTCCGTCCCCGACGGGGTGTCCCGGCTGCGGCTCACGGCCCGCGCGGACCTCACCGACGCCCGCGTCGAGGAAGCGGTCCGCGTCATCGTGGACCACGCCCCCCGGGACGCCCGGAGCTGATCCGGACCGTCGCGCGGCGGGGACGGCGCCGGGGCCGGTGGTACGGGCAGCCCCGCGCGCCCCGCGTTCCCCCGCACCCCGGCCCCGTACGCGGTGTGCGCCCGGTATGCGTCGCGCCCCGGGACGCCGACCGGCTCGGCGTCCCGGAGAACGACCCGTCAGGGACCGGTCGGTGCCCGCTGAGTGGAACCGGTCGGCGTCGGGAGGGCCGGACCGGTCAGCGTCCGGTCAGCGCCCGGTCAGCGAGCCTAAGAACGTGTCCCAGGCGCCGGGGGCGAAGAGCAGGGCCGGGCCCTGCGGGTCCTTCGAGTCCCGGACGGCGAGCAGACCGGCCGCGATACCCGCCCCGGGCCGCGCCGTCTCGACGCAATTGTTCATTCCCGTACTGCGGCTGCTACGGCGCCAGCGAAGGGCGCCGAGCGAAGTGCTGTCGCTCAGTGAGGTGATGTGGGGGAAATGCCTCGACCATTCGGACATCGATACTCCTACGCGCCGTGACGGACCCCCGCGATGAAGTCCAGGGAGTCCTCGGGGGAAAGGGCGTGCCTTTGGAGCGAACTGAAGGCGTCGAGATACGCCTTTACGTCTTCTTTCCCTTCCAGATAAAGGCTACTCGTCAGATTGTCGACGACGACCACATCCAGATCGGAGTTGCCCGGAAAGGAGAACATGACGAAAGGACCGGTCAGTCCGATGTGTTCCCCCGCCGCGAAAGGGAGCACCCGCAGGTCCACCCCGTCCGGCCGCGCCGACCGGACGAGATGGTCCAGCTGGCCGTCCATCACCGCCGCGCCGCCGACCGGCCGGCGCAGCACCGCCTCGTCCACGACCGCCTCGAACCGGGGCGGCGGATCGCGGCGCAGCACGTCCTGCCGGGTCAGCCGTACCTCGACCAGCTCCCCGATCTCCGTGTCCGACAGGCCCTCCAGCGAGGCCCGGGTCACGGCCCGCGCGTACTCCGGGGTCTGGAGCAGCCCCGGGACCACCGAGTTCTCCAGGGTCCGCATCCGGCACGCCTGCGCCTCCAGGCTGATGAAGTCCCGGTACGTGGGCGGCAGCAGCCCCCGGTAGGCGTGCCACCAGCGGTCGACCGCCGCCGGGCCCAGGTCCGCGAGGGCGACGAGCAGGTCGCGCAGCGCCGGGTCCGCGACCTCGTAGATGTCCAGCAGCAGCCGCACGTCATCGGACTTCACGGCGCTGCGCGCGGTCTCGATGCGGCTCACCTTCGACTGGTTCCAACCCGCCCGACGCGCGGCCTGGCCGCTGGTGAGCGCGGCGGCGAGACGCAGTCGGCGCAGCTCACCGCCCAGCTTTCGGCGGCGTACCGCGGGACCTCGGTGCATGGGCCGACTCCTCCCGGCCGGTGGCTGGTTCACCGCCAGACGGTAGAGCAAGTGGCGCTTTCGGGGGGCGCACGAGGCGCGCGCAGGTGGTGTGGGGGCGCTGTGTGCCAAATACGTGCGGCCGTGGCAGAGTTCACCGCTTCGAGCGACAGATATATGCACATCCTCGTGGATCGGTACGCGCGGGCGCCGCTCAGATGGCAGGCTTTGCCGCAGCACCAATCCGGGACCGCCCGCGAACCATCCGCCTCACGCCGGAGTCCGGTCCCGGTGGGAAAGGGACGACGTCGCCATGGCCGACCACCAGGAAGCATCCGTGACCCTGCCGAGCGAACCCGCCTCGGTCTCCGTGGCCCGCGCGTATGTGACGGACGTCCTCGCGGAATGGGGGCTGCCCGCCGACACGGACATGACCGACACGGTGCGGCTCATCGTGTCGGAGCTCGCCACCAACGCGGTCCAGCACACGCTCGGCCAGTCACCGACGTTCACCGTGGACGTGGAGCTGGTGCGGGACGAGCAGCTGCGGGTGGGTGTCACCGACAGCCATCCGCGCTATCCCAAGCGGCTGCCCGCCGCCGTGCAGCAGGACAACGGCCGGGGGATGGTCATCATCCGCTCGCTCGCCGTCGAGTACGGCGGCCGGCTCTCCGTCAGCCCCACCGCCGAGGGCGGCAAGACGGTCTGGATCGCCCTGCCCTTCCAGCGCGGGCGATGTCTGTCGAGCGCGGACCGGCCGGCCCAGCGCTGACGGCCCGGCGCGCGGCGCCCGTGGTGTCCTCGCGCCGGCCGGGCGGGTGGTCGGCCGGGCGGGTGGTCGGCGGGCCGGTCAGGACGGCTCGCCGCCGTCATCGGTTCCGGCCGGAGGTCCGGTCCGGTCCGTGGCCTCCCTGGTGGCCACGACCCGCTGGACATGCCAGGGCAGGGCGACCCACAGAGCCGCGCACACCAGCAGGGTGGCGCCGCCCGCGACGAGCCCGCCGGTCCGCCCCACCGCGACATCCACGGCGAGCAGCACCGCACCGGACAGGGCGAGGCACAGCACGCCGAGGCCCAGTTCCGTGAGCCGGGAGGACACCCGGACGATGTCGCTCTTCACGCCCTGATGGAACAGATACCGGTGGATCGCGGCGGGCGCCGTGAACAGCGCCGCGGCCAGCACCGACAGACACAGGGCCACCACGTAGGTGACCCGCTGCACGCGGTCGAGGTCGGGGAAGCGGGGGGTGAAGGCGAGGGTCAGCAGGAAGGCGAAGAGGATCTGCACCCCGGTCTGGGTGACCCTCAGCTCCTGGAGGAGTTCGCCGAAGTTCCGGTCGGCCCGCTGGACCGGGGTCTCCGTCCGAGGATCACCGGTCCGGCCGGGGCGTGTCGGGTCAGCAGGCATGGGACATGGGTATCCCGCGCCGCGTTTCCTACGCCTGGCCGACCGCCCGCACAGCCGTGCGGGCGTGAGCCCTTCGGCGCGGCGGGTCCCGTCGGCACGGTGGTGCGGGCCCGTGCCGGTCCCCTGGGGCCCCAGGGGACCGCTCGTGGTGCGGGGACGGCCGACCGGAGGCCGTACGGGCGGTACGGGCCCGAGGGCGGCGGGGAACGGCCGCGGTCCGTTCCCCGCCCGCCTCAGTGGGCCCGCGCGGCGGTCGTCGTCCGCGCCGCCGTCAGAGGTCCATGGGTCACCGCACCCGGCCGTACTTGACGCTCTTGGTCCAGATCTTCGAGAGCCGGACCACGTCACCGGTCTTCGGGGAGTGCCACATCTTGCCGCCACCCGCGTAGATGCCGACGTGGTAGACGTTCCGGCCCGAGTAGAAGAAGACCAGGTCGCCCTTGCTGCGGTTGCCCGCCTTCACACGCTTGGTCTTGTTGTACTGGCCGGCGGCCGTGCGGGGCAGCGTCTTGCCGGCCTTCTTGAACGAGTACAGCGTGAGCCCTGAGCAGTCGAAGCGGCTCGGGCCGGTGGCTCCGTACCGGTAGGGGGCGCCCTTCTTGGAGGCGGCCACCTTGAGCGCCTTGGCCCCCGGTGCCGCGGCGGACGCCTCGGAGGCGGCGCCGGGGGCGACGATACCGCCGCCGACGGCGACGAGCGTGAGAGCCGAGGCCGTGGTGGCCCTCGTCAGCAGCGACGGAACACGATTCAGCGCGGTCATGCGAAACCCTTCGTCAGCCGCCTGTGAAGGATGACCTGTCGGGTTCGGGCAGGCGAAGATGCCCGGCCGCTCGCGCGGCTTCACCCCAAGGGCCGTCCGGATCTCTCCGGCGGCCCGTCGTACCTGGGTCCTCCACTCCTGCCGATGCACTTCTGTCGACCTGGCGTCCGGGCAGCGGCAGGACTCGGCGTCCGCCCGGACCGCCCCGCCGTTGTGGCGGGGGCTTGTCGTCGGAAGGGATCTTCACGCATGGATGTCGGAAAAACCGAACGTTACCGCTGGTTTGTGAGTCTCCTCACCACGGACCCGTTCGGGTGGACAGCCCCCAGGTCGAACACCTCGGCAGACGGCCGACGACGTCTGTACCAGCGGCGGAACGCATAATTCTGGCTGCCGGACAGACGATTCGCGCAAGTTGGACCCCCTCGAATGTCTACCCCTGGCTACGCTGTTCGGTGGTACCCCGTTCGGGCCGTTTCGGAGCGGCCCCGGACGTCGGGTCAGGTGCCGTCCGGAGGGACCCCGACGCGCGCCGACCGTCGTACGCCGTCCAGGGTGCGCAGCGCGCGGGCCAGCGTGTCGGTGTGCAGCTCGCTCTCGCCGCGCCGGTGCATCAGCGCCAGCGCGTCCCGGAGCGCGGCGGCCGTCGCGGCGAGCGCCTGGGCGGCGCGCAGAGCGCTGTAGGTGTCACCGGCGCGCGCCGGGTTGATCCGCCCCAGCAGTACGGCGGCCTCCAGATAGCGGTCGATCAGCTCGCCCTCGGCCCGGGTGAGCGCGGGCAGCGGCGGCAGATCCGGCAGCATCGGGGGCTACCGGATGCCCGGTGCCGTGCGCGTGGCCTTGCGGCTCGGCACGATCCGGTCGACCAGCCCGTACGCCAGCGCCTGGGGCGCGTCGAGGAAGTGGTCGCGCTCGATGTCCGCCGCGACCCGCTCCCGGCTCTGCCCGGTGTGCCGGACGAGCAGCTCCTCCAGCAGGTCACGGGTCCGCTGGAGCTCACGCGCCTGGATCGCGAGATCGTCGGCCTGGCCCTGGAGCGGCTCCGGGAAAGCCGGCTGATGGATCATCACCCGGGCGCCGGGCAGGGCCAGCCGTTTGCCGGGGGTGCCGGCGGCGAGCAGGACGGCCGCGGCGGAGGCCGCCTGGCCGAGGCAGATCGTCTCCACGTCGCAGGTGACGAACCGCATCGTGTCGTAGATCGCGGTCATGGCGGCGAACGAGCCGCCGGGCGAGTTGATGTAGAGCGAGATGTCCCGGTCGGGGGCCGCGTGCTCCAGATACATGAACTGCGCCGCCACATCGTTCGCCGAGGTGTCGTCGACGGGTGTGCCGAGGAAGACGATCCGTTCCGCCAGCAGCTTCGCGTACGGGTCCAGGGTGCGGGGGCCGGTCGAGGTGCGTTCGGTGAACTGCGGCAGGACATGGCGGGCCGTCGGCTGCACGGGCATGAGTGGGCGCCTCCTCTGTAAAAAATGTACAGGACGTACGTGCCGTTAAGATGGGGAGCATGGCCCATGAGATTCCGGTGACGCAAGCACGAGCCGAGCTCGCCGATCTGATCAACCGCGTGGTGTACGGCGGTGAGACGGTCGTCCTGACCCGGCACGGCAAGCCGCTCGTCGCCCTGGTGTCAGCCGGTGACCTGCAAAAACTCGAAGCGCTCCAGGAATCACCGGACGAACACACCGTCAGTTCCGTGTCCTCGCTCGTGCCCTTGGCGTCCGCTCCCCGCGAACGTCAGCGGTTCGGGATCACGGCGGAGCACCGGGGCCCGGACGCCCGCTAGCGCGTCCGAGCGCCCCCGCGCAACCCCCTGCACGCCCCGGCGTGCGGGCGGCGCATACCGGATCGGTCACGCCCCGGGAGCAGCGGGAGCGCACCGCGTTCGAACCTTCCGGTCGTCGAAAGCAGACCGTGCGGTCGGTTTCCGCTCCGCATGGCGCCGCGGTCGCCACCTCGGGCGGGCACTGAGGCCGGCGCGGCGGCCCCCGCTCGGAGGGCCGCCCCGAGCCCCCGCCCCCGGCCGAAGGCCCGCGCCCCGCTTCCCGGTGACCGCCGTACGGACCGCCGACGGACCGCCGTACCGACTGTCGTACGGACCGCCGCGTGCGCCGCCGGACGTACGCCGCGTGAGCCGCTGTGCGGACCGACGCCTGAGCCGCCGCGCGAACCACCAGGCGTAAAGGGCTGGAGAGTCGGGACCCGGGAGTGCTGGAATGCGCCCATGGTGTCTCTGGACCGATTGCTCGCCTTCGCGGCCATGTCCTTCCTCCTCATCGTCGTCCCGGGCCCCAGCGTCCTGTTCGTCGTCGGCCGGGCCCTCTCGCAGGGCCGCCGCGCCGCGCTGACGACGGTCGTGGGGAACACGCTCGGCGCCTATGTCCTCGTCGTGGCCGTGGCGCTGGGAGTCGGGGCGATCGTCGAACGCTCCGTCCTCGTCTTCACCGTCATCAAGCTGGTGGGCGCGGCCTACCTCATCCACCTCGGGATCAAGGCGGTGCGCCGACGAGGGGTGATGCCCCTGGCGGCGGACGGTGACGCGCCACCGGCCAGCGGGTCGCGCACCCTCTGGGAGGGATTCGCGGTCGGGGTCGCCAACCCCAAGACGATCGTGTTCTTCGCCGCCGTGCTCCCTCAGTTCGTCGACCACGGGAGGGGACAGGTGGTCGCCCAGATGCTGTTGCTCGGGCTGGTGTTCAACGCCATCGCCGTCGTCTGCGACAGCGTGTGGGGACTCGCCGCGGCCACCGCGCGGAACTGGTTCGCCCGGTCGCCGAAGCGGTACGCCGCCGTCGGCGGGGTCGGTGGCTTCACGATGATCGGCCTCGGGGTCACCGTCGCCGCGACCGGCCGCGCGGACTGACCCGGTACGCGGTCCCCGGCGCCGTGCCGCCTTTCGGCAGCCCTTCCTGGCCCCGCCCGGCCCGGACCGGCCGATCGGCGGGGAAAGGAAACAGCCGCCGCGCCCTGATCCGGGAGCGGGGCGCGCGACATCGCGGGTGATTTCACCATCGGTGCCTCTTGCAACCGTACGGCGCCGAATTCCGCCCGGCAGTCGCCGAGTTCCGTCGGACACCGCTCGGTGGACGAACTCCAGGCATATGCGCACCGCACACCCCCGGTACCCGATACCGGCCAATTCCGGTGCCGCCGGGGAATTGCGTGCCACGCGGATGTCGACCGATGCTGAGTACCCGCGAATCCGGTGCCTCCGAATGACCTCCGCCCGGAGAATTCGCCCGCCGCCCGCCGGCCCCGGCCGCTTCCGGCCGCTCCCGCTGCCCCGAGCGGCCCGCCCCGCACGCCCCCCGTCCGGCGGATGCCACCCACTGCCGACTCGCCCACACCCGCGTACCGCTCACGGAACGCGGGTTGCCGGTTATCGGATTGGTAAAGAACCCCGACCCTGCCTGTTGTCAGGGACCCCACAGACGACAGGATCACGCTGACTCATTCGAATCGGCGTACGGGAGGTCCCACTTGAGACGGACACGGGTGAGGCGGGTGACCGCGCTCGGCTCCGCGGGCACCATGATCGCGGCGACCCTCATAGCAGGCGCGCTGGCCGCGCCCGCGGCCAGCGCGCACGGCGACCGTGACCTGGGCCGTGACCAGGTCCGTGGTCAGGAACGGGAGCAGATAGGCGCGTCCATCGCCGCGGCCCGCGCCAAGAAGGCCGGGATCGACTGGAAGGACTGTCCCGCCGACTGGGGGCTCGCCAAGCCCATCCAGTGCGGCTGGGTGACCGTACCGCTGGACTACGCCAAGCCGTTCGGCAAGACGATCGAGCTCGCCGTCGACCGGATCGGCCACACCGGCACCCCCGAGGAGCGCCAGGGCGCCCTCGTCTACAACCCCGGCGGTCCCGGCGGCTCGGGTCTGCGCTTCCCCGCCCGGGTCACCAGCAAGAACCCGCTGTGGGTGAAGACCTCGAAGGCCTACGACTTCGTCGGCTTCGACCCGCGCGGTGTCGGTCACTCCGCGCCCATCTCCTGCATCGACCCGCAGGAGTTCGTCAAGGCGCCCAAGCTGGACCCGGTCCCCGACAGCGAGGCCGACAAGCGCGCCCAGCGCAAGCTCGCCGCCGAGTACGCGGACGGCTGCGCCGAACGCAGCGGCGAGATGCTGCCGCACATGACCACCCCGAACACGGCCCGCGACCTGGACGTCATCCGCGCCGCGCTCGGCGAGGAGAAGCTGAACTTCCTCGGGGTCTCCTACGGCACCTACCTCGGCGCCGTGTACGGCACGCTCTTCCCGGACCATGTCCGGCGCCTGGTCGCCGACAGCGTCGTCAACCCGTCCCGCGAGAAGATCTGGTACCAGGCCAACCTCGACCAGGACGTGGCCTTCCAGATGCGCTGGGACGACTGGACGTCCTGGGTCGCCAAGAACGACGCCGCCTTCCACCTCGGCACCACCCGTGCCGCGGTCGAGGAGCGGTGGCGCGAGCTCCGCGCCGCCGCGAAGAAGAACCCCATCGGCGGGGTCGTCGGCCCGGCCGAGCTGATCGGCTTCTTCCAGGGCGCCCCGTACTACGACTCCCGCTGGGTGCCGGTCGCCCGGGTGTGGAGCCAGTACGCCGCCGGGAACACCCAGGCGCTGGTGGACGCCGCCGGTCCCGATATGACGGACATCGCGGGCAACGCCTCCTCCGAGAACGGCAACGCCGTCTACACCGCGGTGGAGTGCGCCGACGCCAAGTGGCCCCGCGACTGGCGGACCTGGGACCGGGACAACACCCGGCTCCACCGGGACTACCCGTTCCTCACCTGGTCCAACGCGTGGATGAACCTCCCCTGCTCCACCTGGAAGTCGAAGCAGCACACCCCCGTCGAGGTGAAGACGCGCAAGGGTCTGCCGCCGGTGCTGATCGTCCAGGCCGACCGGGACGCGGCCACGCCGTACGCGGGCGCGCTCGAACTGCACAAGCGGTTCAAGGGCTCCCGGCTGATCGTCGAGAAGGGCGCCGGGTCGCACGGTGTCACCGGGGCGGTCAACCCGTGTGTGAACGACCGTGTCGACACGTACCTCCTGACCGGCAAGGTCGACAGCAAGAATGTGACGTGCGCGCCGCGCGCCACTCCCAAGCCCTGACCCGCGGTACCGGCCCCCGCGCGGGGGCCGGACAGCGCTGAGGGAGCACGAAGGGGGTCCGGGCAACTGCCCGGACCCCCTTCCGCGTGACCATGTGCCGATCAGCGCCGGACGGCAGCCTGCGGTGCGACAGCGCGCCCGCCGAGGTGTCCCGCCGCCTCCCGGCGTCCGCCCGGCCGTCCGCTCAGCGGGAGGTCTCCTCCGCCTTGACCTCCGCCGCGTAACGGTCCACGTACTCCTGGCCGGAGAGTTCCAGGATGGCGTACATGATCTCGTCGGTGACGGCCCGCAGGATCGACTTCTCGTTCTCCAGTCCCTCGTAGCGGGAGAACTCCAGCGGCGCGCCGAACCGGATGCGCACCGGATGCAGCCGGGGCAGCACCTGGCCGGGGGGCTGTGCCTCGAACGTGCCGATCATCGCGCACGGGATCACGGGCACACCCGCCTTCAGGGCCATCGCGGCGACCCCGACCTTGCCCTTGTAGAGCCTGCCGTCGTGCGAGCGCGTCCCCTCGGGGTAGATACCGAGCAACTCCCCCTGGGAGAGCACCCCGAGCCCTTCCCGGATCGCCGCCTGCCCGGCCTCCTTGCCGGAGCGGTCCACCGGGATCTGGCCCGCGCTGCGGAAGAACGCCGCGGTGAGCCGTCCTCTCAGTCCCGGCCCGGTGAAGTACTCCGCCTTGGCCAGGAAGGTGATGCGCCGCCGCAGGATGGCGGGCATCAGGAAGTGGTCCGCGAAGGACAGATGGTTTCCCGCGATGATCGCGGCGCCCGTCTCCGGCACCCGCTCCAGCCCCTCGATCCGGGGGCGGAAGAGGAGCCGCAGCAGCGGTCCCAGCAGCACGTGCTTGAGGACGTAATAGAACATGGGGTGCATCCCGCCTGTACCAGAGGACCTAGTGCCTCGCATTCTCGCAGTTCAGGGGGTGGTCGGGAGGGGCGTCCGCAGGTGTCGTGGTGTTCCGGTCGCCGCTCCCCGCGGCCGGACCCCGTGCCGGTCCGGCGCGGCAGCCCGTAGAGCGGCTGTGTCGCGCCGGGCACGAAGGCGGAACCGTGATGGTGGACGGGGTCCATGGTGGTGACGACGAGCCGTCCCGGGGTGGAGACCCTGCCCTCCCCGGACCCCGGAACGACTCCGGAACGACTCCGGAACGCTCGGGACCCGCTGCTCCGCCCGACTCCGCCCACCTGCGCACGCCTCAGCGCCCGGCGCTCCCCGCAACTCCCCGCAACTCCACGCGGCCCGGGCCGCGTCGGGTCAGCGTCCCCGGTCGGTCGGCGCGCCGGACGGGTGGGCGGTCGCGGCGCGGTGCGCCCCGGTGGCCGCGACGGCTCCGACGGTCGCGGCCAGGACGGCGACGGCCGCCGCGAAGACCAGTCCCGCCGTGCGCAGATCGGTGAGTTCGGAGAGCACTCCGACACCGACGGCCGGTACGGCGAGCATGCAGTACAGCCCGGCGAAGAAGGACGAGGAGACCTCGCCCCGGCGCGCCGGTTCGACCTGCCCGACCGTGGTCGCGATCCCGGCGTTCAGGCACAGCCCGCCGGCGACCCCCAGCACCACCGGGGCGGTGAGCAGCGCGCCGAGCGAGGTGGCCGCCAGCGCCAGCGCGAGGACGCCCGCGGCGAGCACCAGGCCCGCGCAGCCGATCGGGAGGGCCGTCGCCGGGCGCAGCCGCCGGGCGAGCAGCTGGCCCACCGCCATGCCCGCGAAGGCGAGGCAGACGACGAGTCCGGCGAGGGTGTGGCTGCGCAGCCCCAGCGAGTGTTCGAGGAACAGCGCGCTCACGGCGGTGAGCACCCCGGTCACGGCGAACGCGGTACCGGCGGAGAGCACCGCCAGGGTGAACGCCCCGCGCACGGCCGCGGGCACATGGAGCCGGTGCGGCCGTACCCGCGGCCGGCCGTGCGGGCCGGGCGCCGGGGTGAAGGCCCACAGCCCGGCGAGGGCGAGCACCGCGAGGACGGTCTGCGCCACGTAGGGGACGACCAGGGGCGCGGGCGCGGTGTCGGCGATCACCCCGCTGAGCAGCGTGCCGAGCGCGAGGCCACCGGTGTTCGCGGCGATCGCCACGGTCCCGGCGGTGACCTTGCGGTCGGCCGGGAACAGATCGATGACCGCGGCCGTACCGGCGCCGCTCATCAGCCCGGCCCCCAGCCCCGACAGGACCCGGGCCACGACGAGCCCGGGCAGTGTCGGCGGCAGCAGGAACAGCAGGGCGCTGGCCAGGGCGAGTCCCACGGCGAGCAGCAGTACGGGACGGCGCCCCAGATCGTCCGACAGCCGTCCGAACAGCAGCAGGGTGACGACGACACCGAACGCGTAGACGGCGAACAGCACCGTGACGGTGAGATCGTCGAAACCGAGCTCGGTGGCGTAGATCGCGTACAGGGGGGTGGGCAGGGTGGTTCCCATCATGGTGACGAGGAACGCGAGCACGGTGGCGCCGATCGCCCATCCGCCGTGCGTCCGGTCGCCCGACCCTGCCGTCATACGCACCGCCTCCGGCGTGGGCCGTCGCGGCCCGCTGGGCCCCTCGGCGAGCATAACGCCATCGAGACGGCCCGTCTCGCGGTGACGGGCGCCCGGGGGCCCACGCCCGGGGTCCCACGCGTGGCCGACCGAGCTCCGGCGCGGGCCCTGTGGTCCGCACGGTTCCCCGCGCCCCTCCGGGCCACCCCGCCCCCGCCCGGTCAGGGCAGCTTCGTCCCCTCGGGCAGCTCGATCCCGAAATCGTCCGCCAGGACCGTCAGCAGTTCCTCGTCCGCCACCTGGACGACCCTCCGCTCCCGGCCGTCCGCGAACTTCTCGGTCAGCTCCCTCCCGGCGAGCCGCAGATGCCGGTCGTCAAACGTCCGCTGGACATGCACCGCCCGGCTGAACGGCGACCGGGGGTTCGTCGCGACATGCCAGTTGGCCACGTCGAAGTCCGTCTGCTCGAACGGCTCCTCCGTGAAGCTGTACTGCCCGTCCCAGTCGGCCGTCTCCGGCGCGCCCACCTCCCGCGCCTGGAGCAGCCAGGTGGCCAGCGGCCCGGTCCGCTCCGGCTGGACCAGCCGGTGCCGCCGCCCGTCCGCCCCGACGGTGACGGTGCCGACGACCAGCGGCACGGCCTCCAGCAGCCCGCCCTCGGACCCGAAGCCCACGTCCGCGAGATACCGCCCGGGCTCGTCGGGCACCTCCACGAGCAGCGTCATATGCGTCCGGGGCCGGATCGCGCCGGGCCGCGCCCCCTGGACGACCCGCGCGGCGAGACCCGTCACCGAGAAGCCGAGTGCCCGCAGCACCGCGGCGAAGAGGGTGTTCTGTTCGTAGCAGTAGCCGCCGCGCCGTGAGCGGACCAGCTTCGTCTGTATGTCGGCGAGATCGATGGACGGCGCCGAGACCAGCACCGGTTCCAGGTTCTCGAAGGGGATGCCGCGCACATGTGCCCGGTTCAGTGCCCGCAGGGTGTCGGCGGTCGGCGCCCGGCTGCCCGTCCAGCCGATCCGGTCGAAGTACGCGTCGAGATCAAGTTCCATACGAAGACGGTAGACGCCCTGGCCGTACGGGTCAGGCGTTCGGTGATCAACTGTCGCGGGCCACGACCATACCGACGGTGATCAGCCCCACCAGCACCCAGCCGAACCACAGCCAGCCGTTGCTGCCGAGCGCCACCGAGTACGCCGACACGGCCACCAGCGTCCCGACGGTGAGCATTCCCATGGTTCTGGTCGATCCGGGAGTCGATCCGGGCATCATGGCACCCTCCTCGCGGCCGCCCGGACAACGCTGCCCAAGGCCATGGCCATGGGTCCATAGTCACCCGGAGGGCCTGCCCGGCGCCAGGCGGTACGCACACCGTATGTACCGCCCCGCGTTTCCCGGCCGCCCCGGGAGCGGTCAGCGGCCCCGGGCGTTCAGCGAGGCGAGATAGGCGTTGTAGGCCGCCAGCTCCTTGTCGCCGTCCCGGTCGGCGGCCCGGTCCTGGCGGCGGGCCTGGCGCTGGTCGGAGGCGTACCACTGGAACACCAGCGCGATCAGCACCAGCACCGAGGGCACCTCGCTGAACGCCCAGGCGATACCCCCGGCCGCCGTCTGGTCGGCGAGGGCGTCGATCCCCAGCGACTCCGGCGGATTCTGGTACGGGCCGATCATCGGGGTGCTCGCCATCATCAGCGCGATGCCGAAGAACGCGTGGAACGGCATCCCCGCGAACAGCTCCAGCATCCGCATCACGTACCCCGGCCGGTGCGGACCCGGGTCCACCCCCATGATCGGCCAGAAGAACACCAGACCCGTCGCGAGGAAGTGCACCATCATCGCGAGATGCCCCGGCTTCGACTCCATCAGGAACTCGAACAGGGGGGTGAAGTACAGCCCGTACAGGCTCGCGATGAACAGCGGGATGGTGAACCCCGGGTGGGTGATCACCTTCAGATAGCGGCTGTGCAGCAGCATCAGCAGCAGCTCACGCGGCCCCTTGCTGCCACGGGCCGCCACCGGCAGGGCCCGCAGCGCGAGCGTGATCGGCGCGCCCAGCAGCAGCATGATCGGGGACAGCATGCTGATCACCATGTGCTGCACCATGTGCACGCTGAACATGACCATGCCGTAGTCGTTGAGCTTGGTGCACATCACCAGCACCACCGACAGCACACCCAGCACGAACGACACGGTCCGGCCCACCGGCCACTTGTCGCCGCGCCGCACCAGCCGGGTCACTCCCCAGCCGTACAGGGCGAGCGCGAGCAGCGAGCCGGTCAGGAAGAACAGGTCGGGCGACCATTCGAGCCCCCGCCCCAGCGTGAACGGCGGCAGGTCCATGGACATGCCGTGGCCGTTGTGATCCATCCGCCGGCTCCTGTTTCGTACTGGTTCGCTGCGTCTGTCCGCACCAGACTAGAACCGCCCCCGCCCGCGGCTGCGAGCGGGGGCGGCCCGGACGGCGAAAGTGTCACCCGCCGACGCGGCGACCGGTCACAGGACGACCCCGGCCTCGGTGTAGCGCTCCTCGGGGACCGTCTTCAGCGTCTCCACGGCCGACGCCAGCGGCACCATCACGATGTCCGTGCCCCGCAGCGCCGTCATCTGCCCGAACTCACCCCGGTGCGCCGCCTCCACCGCGTGCCAGCCGAAACGGGTCGCCAGCACCCTGTCGTACGCCGTCGGGGTACCGCCGCGCTGCACATGGCCGAGGATCACCGGCCGGGCCTCCTTGCCGAGACGGTGCTCCAGCTCCACCGACAGCTGACGGGCGATGCCCGCGAACCGCTCGTGCCCGTACATGTCCTTGCCGCCCTCGTCGAACTCCATGGAGCCCTCGCGCGGCTTGGCGCCCTCCGCGGCGACCACGATCGCGAACTTCTTGCCCGCCGCGAACCGCTCCCCGACCCGCGCCGCGAGCTCCGCCACATCGAACGGGCGCTCCGGCACCACGACCGCGTGGGCCCCGGCCGCCATTCCCGAGTGCAGCGCGATCCAGCCCGTGTGACGGCCCATGACCTCCACGATCAGCACCCGCTGATGGGACTCGGCGGTCGTCTTCAGCCGGTCCAGGGCCTCGGTCGCCACACCCACGGCGGTGTCGAAACCGAACGTCACATCCGTGGCGGCGATGTCGTTGTCTATGGTCTTCGGCACACCGACGATCGGCAGCCCGCTGTCCGACAGCAGCTTGGCCGCCTTCAGGGTGCCCTCACCGCCGATGGGGATGATCGCGTCGAGACCCAGATCGGCGACATGGCCCTTGGCCCGCTCCACCCCGTCCCGCAGATGCGCGGGCTGGACCCGGGAGGAGCCGAGGATGGTGCCGCCCCGCGCGAGGATGCCGCCCACCGCGTCGAGGTCGAGCTTGCGGTAGTCGCACTCCAGCAGGCCCCGCCAGCCGTCGTTGAAGCCGACGACCTCGTCACCGTGGTCGACGACGGCGCGGTGGACGACCGACCGGATCACCGCGTTCAGACCGGGGCAGTCACCGCCGGAGGTGAGGACACCAAGACGCATGGCTCGGAATACCTTTGCAACGTGGACGTGCGACCGGACCACGCCGTCCGGTGGGACGCCGCCACCCTACCGGCGCACCGCACGTCAGCCGAACCGCACGTCCGACTGCTGGACAGGCCCGCACACCTGAGCGCGGACCCCTTCAGAAGGGGTCCGCGCTCAGGTGTGCCGGACGGCCCGGCCATGGCCGGACCAGGAGCGGGCGGCGGATCAGGCGGGCTGCTGCGCCGCGCCGATCCGCTCGTTGCGCAGGGCCTCGTACCAGCGGTCGTCCGTCGGCGGCAGCGCGTTCACGTCCAGCGCCAGCTTCAGCAGCAGATCCGCGATCAGCGGGTTACGGGCGAGCACCGGGCCGTGCATGTAGGTCCCGAACACGGTGTCGCTGTAGGCGCCCTCCGTACCGTCCCCCGAGCCGTTGCCCCGGCCGAGCCGCACCCGCGCCAGCGGCCGGGCCGTCGGACCGAGATACGTCACACCCTGGTGGTTCTCGAAACCGGTCAGCGGCGGCAGGCCGAGGCGCGGGTCGATGTCGCCGAGGACATCGCCGACGCACCGCTCGCCCTCGCCGCGCACCGTCTTCACATCGAGCAGCCCGAGCCCCGGCTGACGCTGCCCGAGGTCGTTGATGAACTCATGGCCGAGGATCTGGTACCCCGCGCAGACCGCGAAGACGATCGCGCCGTTCTCCACGGCCCGGGGCAGTCCGCCGTCCCGGCCCAGCCGCTCGGCCGCGAGCCGCTGCGGACGGTCCTCGCCGCCGCCGATCAGATAGATGTCACCCGAGGTCGGGATCGGCTGGTCGCTGCGGACGTCGATCCGGGTGACGTCGAGCCGCCGCTGGCGGGCCCGGCGCTCCACGACCAGGGCGTTGCCCTGGTCGCCGTAGGTGCTGAGCAGGTCCGGGTAGATCCACACCAGACGCAGACTGCTGTCGCTCATCCTTGAAGTCCTAGGGTCGAAGGCCCGTGTGCCGGGCGGGCGTACGGGTGCGCGGGCCGGGGCGGCCCGTCAGTTGCCGATCCGGCGGCGCAGGTCCTGGAACGCGGTGTAGTTCGCGATGGCCTCGATCCGGCCGGGCGGCGCGAGCTGCACCGCCTGGTCGACCGTGTCGCACACCTGGAAGTTCTGGCCCGCGACCTCCAGCCGCACCGCGAGGTCCAGCTTGCGGTCACCGATCACGAAGATCGGGTGCCCGCCGAGCTGGGTGTAGTCCACGTCCCACAGCCACGAGGTGTCGGTGCCGTCGGCGCCGCGCGCGTTCACGGAGAGGATCACCGGGGTCGGCGGCGGGTCGATCAGCGAGAACGTCTCCAGCCAGCCGGCCGGGTTCTTCGCCAGCAGCAGCCGCAGGTCCCGGCCCATGAACTGGACCACGTCGTAGCGGCCGGCGACCGCCTGCACCTGGTACATACGCTCCAGCGCGACCTGGGGCGGCACCCCGAACACGGCGGCGACCGCCGCGGAGCTCGCCGCGTTCGCCTTGTTCGCGCGGCCCGGGAGCTGGAGGTGGATCGGCCAGGCCGAGCCGTGCGGGTCGAGGACGTAGTCGCCCTGGAGCGCCCAGCTCGGCGCGGGACGGCGGAAGCCGCAGTCGCCGCAGTACCAGTCGTCGCCGGGGCGCTGCATCACACCGCCGCACGACGGGCAGGACCAGGCGTCGTCCTTCCACATCTGTCCCGCCGCCACCCAGATGACGTTCGGCGACGACGACGCGGCCCAGACGACCAGCGGGTCGTCGGCGTTCGCGATCACCACGGCCTTGGACCCGGCGAGGCCCTCCCGCCAGTGCTCGGCGAGCATCCGGGTCTCCGCCGCGCGGTCCAGCTGGTCGCGCGAGAGATTGAGCAGCGCGATCGCCTTCGGCTCCACGTCACGGGCCACTCCGGCGAGATACTTCTCGTCGACCTCGATCACGCCGAAGCGGGCGTCGGAGCCGCCCGCGAGCGCCGAGGTGATCCCGGCGGGCATGTTCGCGCCGAGCGCGTTCGACACCACCGGGCCGGCCGCCCGCAGCGCCTCCGCGATGAGCCGGGTCGTCGTCGTCTTGCCGTTGGTGGCCGAGACCAGCACCACGTCCAGATGGGTCGCGAGCCGCCCCAGCAACTCCGGGTCGAGTTTGAGCGCCACCCGGCCGCCGATCACCGATCCACTGCCACGGCCGGCCGCGCGGGAGACCGCCGCGGCCGCCTTGCCCGCCGTCACGGCCAGCTTGGCTCGTGGCGACAGCGGGTCCGGGTTTGCTGCCATCGTTCTGCGTCCTCCTTGCGGTACGGCGCCGCGCCTGCCCCGGCATCGATAGCCCTCAGCCTATCGAGATCCGGTCAGGTGCCCGAACCGCGGCACCGTCGCGGAACGGGCGGGTTCAGTGAACGTACCCTTACCGGCATGCGACAAAGCACCATCCCGGGCGCCTCCGGGCGCGTTCGGCCCCTTGTCCTGCACGGCGATCCGGGCTTGCGGACCCCCGGCGCCGAGGTCACCGAGTTCGGGCCCGCGCTGGAACGGCTGATCGAGGACATGTTCGCCACGATGTACGCCGCCCGGGGGGTGGGCCTCGCGGCGCACCAGGTCGGCGAGGCGCTGCGGGTGTTCGTCCACGACTGCCCCGACGACGAGGATCTGCGCCATCTCGGATATGTCGTCAATCCGCGGCTCGTGCTCACCGACGGGGTGGTGATCCGCGGTCCGGAGGGCTGTCTGTCGCTGCCGGGTCTGGAGGCGGGTACGGAGCGCTTCGACCACGCGGTGGTGGAGGGTGTGGACATGCGCGGTGAGCCCGTCCGGGTCGACGGCACCGGGTTCTTCGCCCGCTGCCTCCAGCACGAGAGCGACCATCTGGACGGCTGTCTGTACCCGGACCGGGTCACCGGTCTGCGTGCCCGCCGACTCCGTCGGGCCATCGCCCGCGCCCCCTGGACCCCCTGACCACCACCGACCGCCGCGCCCCGGCTCCCGACCGTCCGGCCTCCGGCTGTCCGGCCTCGGACCGCCCGGCTCCCGACCGTCCGGGCCTCCGACCACCGCGTGCCCCCGACCTGCCTGACCGCGACCGGGGTGGTCGGCCACCGGGCGGTGAGCGGGGCCCTAGCGGGGAAATGGGCTCGCGCGGTGAGAGGGGCCCGCGCCGGGAACAGGACCCTGGCGGTGAGCGCGGGCCGGACGGAGAAGGGGGCCCGAGCGAGGACGGGGGTCAGAACCCCGGTCCGCCCACCCGGTCGCCCGCGGCGGCCAGCCTGCCCCAGAGCAGATCCGCGAGGATACGCACCAGCTCCGCCCGGTCGCAGGGCCGTTCGCCCAGCCACCAGTCGCCCGCCGCGTACATCATCCCGACGATCCCGTGCCCCCAGACCCGGGACACCCGCTCTCCGTCGGGTCCGAGGTCCAGCCGCTCCTCGATGACCCGGGCCAGCTCCTCCCCGAGCCGGCGCAGCAGCGGCGCGGAGTGCCGGCCCACGTCGAACTCCGTGTCCCCGGGCGCCCCGCCCTCCGCCGGGTGCATCAGGAACCGGTACACCTGCGGCCGGGCCTCGATCGCCGACAGATAGGTGTCGAGCGTCGCCTCGACCCGCTCACGCCGCTCGGCGGGCGCGTCGAGCGCCGCCCGCAGGGAGACGAGCAGGGCGTCGGTGTGCCGCTGGGCGAGCGCGGCGTACAGCCCGCCCTTGTCACCGAAGTGGCGGTAGAGGATCGGTTTGGTGATCCCCGCCTCGGCGGCGATCGCGTTCATCGAGGCACCCGGACCGTCCCTCAGGACCACCCGGTCCGCGGCTTCGAGCAGTTCACGCCGACGCCGGTCGGCCGGTTTCTGCTGATCGCCCCGTTGTGTGGTGTCCATGGTCTGCCTCTCCCCACCCTGCTGGAAACCGATGACGCCAGCGAAAAGTAACACCCCCGGCCCCGCGTCCCCGGGGCACGCTACGCGCGGTGATACGGGGGCGGACGGGTGTTGACAGCTTCTACCACCCGGTAACAGACTTTCGTTACCGCAAGTAACACTTGCTGTTCGGATACACCCGCCGTTCGCGCACGTCGCTGGAGGAGTCATGGCCGGATTCACCATGGAGCTGAACGACGAGCAGCGGGAGGTCCGGGACTGGCTCCACGGCTTCGCCGCCGATGTCATCCGCCCCGCCGCCGCGGAGTGGGACGAACGCGAGGAGACACCGTGGCCGGTGATCCAGGAGGCCGCGAAGATCGGGATCTACTCCCTCGACTTCTACGCCCAGCAGTACTTCGACCCGACCGGCCTCGGCATACCGATGGCGATGGAGGAACTGTTCTGGGGCGACGCGGGCATCGCCCTGTCGATCGTCGGGACAGGTCTCGCGGCCGTCGGTGTCCTCGCCAACGGAACCGAGGAGCAGATCGGCACCTGGATACCCCAGATGTACGGCGACCCGGACGATGTGAAGGTGGCGGCGTTCTGCTCCTCCGAACCGGACGCGGGCTCGGACGTCTCCGCCATGCGCACCCGCGCCGTCCATGACCCGGCCAAGGACGAGTGGGTGCTGAACGGCACCAAGACCTGGGCGACCAACGGCGGTATCGCCGATGTCCATGTCGTGGTCGCGGTGGTCGACCCCGCCCTCGGCTCCAAGGGGCACGCGTCCTTCATCGTGCCGCCCGGTACCCCGGGACTGTCCCAGGGCCAGAAGTTCAAGAAGCACGGCATCCGCGCCTCCCACACCGCCGAGGTCGTCCTGGAGGACGTCCGGCTGCCCGGCTCCTGTCTGCTCGGCGGCAAGGAGAAGCTGGACGAACGGCTGGCCCGCGCCCGGGAGAAGGTTGCGGCGGGCGGCGAACGCCTCAAGAACGCGGCCATGGCCACCTTCGAGGCGTCCCGTCCCGCCGTCGGGGCGATGGCCGTCGGTACGGCCCGCGCCGCCTACGAGGTGGCCCTGGACTACGCCCGGACCCGCGAGCAGTTCGGCCGCCCGATCATCGACAACCAGGGCGTCGCCTTCCAGCTCGCCGATATGCGCACCAGCATCGACGCCGCCCGTCTCCTGGTCTGGCGTGCCTCCTGGATGGCCGCGAACGGCAGGCCGTTCACCTCCGCCGAGGGCTCCATGTCCAAGCTCTTCGCCAGCGAGACCGCGCGGAACGTCACCGCCCAGGCGATCCAGATCCTCGGCGGCAACGGCTACACCCGGGAGTACCCCGTGGAACGCATGCACCGCGACGCCGCCATCTACACCATCTTCGAGGGGACCAGCGAGATCCAGCGCCTCGTCATCGCCCGCACCCTCTCCGGCACCCCGATCCGCTGACCCCGGCAGCCGGACGGCGGAGCTGCGGAAACGTTCCCGCAACTCCGCCGTCCACCCCACCAGCCCCGCCGTGTGGCTGCGCTCCCCGCCGTTCACCGTCCCGGCGGGTCCTGCCGGCCGTGGCGCAGCGGGGTGAGCTGCTCGATGTCGTAACGGCCGCGCAGGGCCTCGATCGCCGCGTGGTCCGGGGTGCCGCCCGCCGAGAGGATCTCCAGCAGTTCGTCGAAGTAGCGTTCGTGGTCCGGCGGCGGCGACGCCTGGAAGAACATCTTGGCGGGGGAGTCCGTCGGGTTCGCGAACGCGTGCGGACAGCCCGGGGGGACGACGATCAGCGTGCCGGGGGTGGCCCGCACCACCCGGCTGCCCGACGACGACTCCCAGCGCTGCCAGCGGTCCGGGGTACGGACCCGGGGCTCGAAGGCGAGCACGTCCAGCTCGCCCTCCAGCACATAGAACAACTCCTCGCTGCGGGTGTGCACATGCGCCCCCACGTCGAAACCGGGCGGCACCAGGACCTCGAAGGTCGAAGCGGCCCGTGAGTGCTCCCCGGTCACCTTGAACGTCACGTCCTGCGCCGGGGTCCGTACCCGCTTGCCGTGTCCGGGGGGGACCAGCAGACCCTCGGTCGCGGGTCGCAGGCCCTCGGGCGGGAGCAGTGCGGTCATCGGGCCGCCCTCCGCCCCTTCACCAGCGCACCGGGAGGGCTTCCGGCCCCCGGATCAGCGCGCCCTTGCGCCAGGGGACCTCCTCCGGCGCCACCGCGAGCTCCAGCCCCGGCAGCCGCTCGGCCAGCGTCGACACCAGCAGCTCGGCCTCCATCTTCGCGAGGATGCCGCCCACGCAGTAGTGCGGGCCGTGGCCGAACGACACATGGGGGTTGGGGCTGCGGTCGAAGTCGACGCGGTCCGGGTCGGGGAACACGTCCGGATCACGGTTGGCCGCGAGATACGACACGTACACCGCGTCGCCCGCCCTGATCCGGACGCCGTGCACCTCCATGTCCTCCAGCGCGATCCGGGACAGGCCGACCGCGCTGCGGTGCGGGATGTAGCGGATCAGCTCGTCGATGGCCTGTGAACGGATCTCCGGCTCGGCGCGCAGCCGCTCCCACAGCGCGGGGCGGGTCAGCAGCAGATAGAACAGCTGCCCGCTGTTGTTGGTGACCGCCTCCCCGCCGATCTGGACGAGCACCGCGAGCCCGACGGCCTCCTCCTCGCTCAGCTCGCCGCGCCCCACCGCCGCCCCCAGCAGCCCGACGACGTCCTCGGTCGTGCTGTCGCGGCGGGAACGCACCAGTTCCGTGAAGTACGCCACCATCTCGTCCTTGGCCCGTTCGCTGACCTCGACGCCGTTCGACGACGACAGGATCAGCTGGGTCCAGGTGTGCATACGCTTGCGATCCGCGGCCGGTACGCCCATCAGCTCGCAGATCACGGCGATCGGGAACGGCGCGAGCACCCGCTCGGTGAGGTCCGCGGGCGGTCCGTCCCGCAGCAGTTCGTCCACCAGTTCGTCGAGGAGTTCCTGGGAGTGCTGCCGGATGCGCTGCACCCCGCGCGCGGTGAACGCCGCCGTCACCGCCCGCCGCAGCCGGGTGTGGTCCGGCGGGTCGGCGAAGCCCACGGCGCCCGCCACCGGGATGAAGTGCGGGGCGAGCCGGGTGACCTGTTTCTCCATCACCGCCGCACGGCTGAACCGGGGGTCGTTGGTCACGGCGCGGACATCGTCGTAGCGGGTCACCAGCCAGGCCCAGCCCTCCCCGTTGGGCAGCTGGATACGGGTGACCGGGCCCTCGCGCATCAGCTCCGCCAGCACCGGGTCGAAGTCCACCGCCGTCAGATCGAGGGCGGGCCAGAACCGCACGGGCGGCAGGGTGGTCGTGGTCGTCTCGTCGGTCATGGTGACGCCTTCGCCATCGGGGACGGTAGGACGGTGGGACACGGACGGGGACCGGGGGAGCCCGGCCGGGGCGGTACGGGGCCCGGCGCGCGGTGCGGCACGCCGGGCCTGCGGGACGGGACGGACCGGCGCCGGGTACCGGGCCGGTGTGCGGACGGGCGGCGCGGACGGATGCGCGGACCGGACGGGGGGCGCGCGGGCGTCAGTTGAGCGCCTGCGGGACCGCGTCCCGGGACCCGCGCAGCGCGGGTTCCAGCGGCTCGTCCGCGGCGACCCAGCGCCCGAGCGCCATCTCGGCGGTGATCCCGGGCCCGAAGCCCGCGAGCAGCCCCCGCGCCCGGTGCTCCGCGCCGCCCTCGTCGAAGAGCCTGCGCAGCGCGTCCAGCACCACCGCGCTCGCGATGTTGCCGTACTCGGTGAGCGTCGCCCGGCTGAAGCGGAACGCCTCCGGCGGGACCTTGAGGTACTTGCTCAGGTCGTCCAGGATGCGCGGTCCGCCCGCGTGGATGATGTAGAAGTCCAGGTCGGTGGCGTCCCAGCCATGGACATCGGCGAGCTGAATGAGCGCCGGGGCCAGCGGCTCCATGGTCGCGGGCACCCGCTTGTCGAGCAGGAAGTGGAACCCGGTCGCCCGTACGTCGTAGGCGATCCAGTCCTCGGTCTTCGGGATCAGGTACGAGCCGTTGCGCTCCAGCGCCACCCCCGTACCGCCCTTGCCCCGCACCACGGCGGCGGCGACCCCGTCACCGAAGAGCCCGTTGGACAGCAGCGAGCCGATCCCCAGGTCCGTGGGCTGGTAGCACAGCGAGCAGAACTCGCACGCCACGATCAGGGCGTTCGCGTCCGGGTAGGCCATGCAGAAGTCATGGGCCCGGTTGATGGCCGCGCCGCCCGCCGCGCAGCCGAGCTGGGCGATCGGTATCTGCCGGGTGTCGCTGGAGAACTCCATCTTGTTGATCAACCATGCGGTCAGCGACGGCATCATGAAGCCGGTGCACGACACGTAGATGATGACATCGATGTCGGCGGCCCGGAGGTCGGCGTCGTCCAGCGCGCGCCGCACCACCGCGGGCACCCGGGCCTTGGCCTCCGACTCGTACAGCTTGTTGCGGTCGGCGAAGCCCGGGTGCTTCAGGGTCTCCTCGATGGGCTGCACGATGTGCCGGGTCCTGACACCCGTGTTCCTGATCAGGCGCAGGGCCAGCGGCAGCTGGGGATGGTCGGCGTGGCGGCTGCTCGCCAGCGCCAGCGTGTCCTCCATGGTGATGACGTGCTCCGGAACGGATACAGCGGGTCTGCACAATGTCGCCATGAACGGTGCCTTCTCTCGACCCCCGGGCTGAAGGTGGTCCACCCACGATGACCCGGGGCGGCCCGGATATCGCGCCGGACTACTCCAGACCGGGGAGGCACCGCCCCCGCGCCCGGACCGCCCGGACCCCTCGGCGCGCCGCCGCTCCGGCCCGCCCCGCCGGGCCTGGCACGGCCCGCCGCCCGCGCGCCGCCGCCGACCGGTGTCCGCTCCGGCCCGTCGGCGGTGTCACCCGAACGGCTCAACCGATCCGCCTGGACCAGCACCGGACCCGGCACCGTCACGACGGGACGGTCGTGCTCACGGCGCCGTCGTGATCAGGGCGCCGTCGTCGCGGTCTGGTGCGCGATGCAGGCCACGTCGATCCGGTCGGCGAGCTTCGCCAGTTCGATGGTCAGCGTGGCCACCGTGTCCTCGTCGAGCCCGCGCCGCCCGTGCTCCACCAGATGGAGCCAGTGGCCCCCGATCCCGCGCAGCAGCTTGCTCACATCCTCGGCGGCCACATGCAGACTGCCGTGGCTGTCGATGATCACAGGGGGCACGACTTCCCGACCCACAGATTCCTCCCGGGGACGACGACGCTGTGGATCGTATCCGTCCACGGGCCGCGAACCCGGCCCTGCGGCTCCCCGTCATCCCGGGATTAGGCCGGTCAGGCGCCCTGCCACACGGTGGTGATGTTGCAGAACTCGTGCATGCCGTGCGCGGACAGCTCCCGCCCGTGGCCGGAGCGCTTGACGCCCCCGAAGGGGAACGCCGGATGCGACGCCGTCATCCCGTTGAAGAACACTCCACCGGCCGCCAGATCACGGGTGAACCGGGTGATCTCCGCCTCCTCCAGGGTCCACACGTTGGAGCTGAGCCCGAACGGCGTGTCGTTGGCCAGGGCGACCGCCTCGTCGAGGTCCGCGACCCGGTACAGCGTCGCCACCGGACCGAACGCCTCCTCGTGGTGGATACGCATGGCTTCGGTCACATCGGCGAGGACCGTCGGCTCGTAGTACCAGCCGTGGGGGAGGTCCGCCGGTCGCCGGCCGCCGCACATCACGGTCGCCCCGCTCTCCACGGCCTCGTCGACCAGTTCCTCCAGATCGGTGCGGCCCCGCTCGGTCGCCAGCGGGCCCACCTCCGTGTCCTCGTCCAGCGGGTCCCCCACCCGCAGCGCTCTCATGCCCTGGGTGAACCGGTCCGCGAACTCGTCGTACACGTCCTCGTGGACGATGAACCGTTTGGCCGCGATGCACGACTGGCCGTTGTTCTGCGTCCGGGCCGTGACCGCGACCCGTGCGGCGCGCTCCACGTCGGACGACGGCATCACCACGAACGGATCGCTGCCGCCCAGTTCCAGGACGGTCTTCTTGATCTCGTCCCCCGCGACGGCCGCGACCGCCCGCCCCGCCGGTTCACTGCCGGTGAGCGTCGCGGCGGCCACCCGGGGGTCCCGCAGCACGCCCTCCACCGCCCCGGAACCGATCAGCAGCGTCTGGAAGCAGCCCTCCGGATAGCCCGCCCGGCGGAACAGGTCCTCCAGGTAGAGCGCCGTCTGCGGCACGTTCGAGGCGTGCTTGAGCAGTCCCACGTTGCCCGCCATCAGCGCGGGCGCGGCGAATCGCACGACCTGCCACAGCGGGAAGTTCCACGGCATCACCGCGAGGACCACCCCGAGCGGCCGGAACACCACCCGCGCCGTCACACCCCCCGAGTCCTCCACATCGGCCGGGTCCGGGATCTCGTCCGAGAGCAGCGCGTCCCCGCGCTCGGCGTACCAGCGCATCGCCTTGGCGCATTTGGCGGCCTCGGCGCGGGCCTGCGTGACGGGTTTGCCCATCTCCACGGTCATCACCCGGGCGATCTCCGGCCGGTCGTGGTCCAGCAGGTCGGCGGCGCTGTGCAGCAGCCGGGCGCGCTCGTACAGGGGCAGCAGCCGGAAACTCTCGAACGCGGCCGCCGCGGCGGCGAGTTTGCGCTCCACACCGGGGCCGTCCAGTGCGTCGTAGGTGGCGACCTTCTCGCCGGTGGCCGGGTTCACCGTCGCGATGGGCATGGCTGAGACCTCCTGGTGCGCGGTCCCTACGACCATCACCCTCTGCGGGGACTGCCGCAACGCGATGTGGTGTGGACCGGTGGTACGTCGGGAATTGCCGTTACCCGGTGTGATGGTCGTTACACCTGGTGACGGTGAATTAGCGTGATGCCGCCATTCGGGCGGTGGCGCGATCGCATCGCTCGCGCACCACGATGTCAGCCCCCGAGACGCGTGGCCAGCCGGTCCAGGAACGGGGTCTGGCCCCGGACGATCGCCTCGCGCGCGGCACCGAGTCCGAACCAGGCGACACGGTCCAGCTCGGGGAAGGTACCGATCCGGCCGGACCGCGGCGGCCACTCCATGGTGAACGTGCCGGGGACCATCGACGCCGGGTCCAGATCGGCCTCGACGGCCCACACCGTCACGATCTTGCCACCGGGCTGGGTGTGTTCACCGAGCGGGATCGCCGCGCCCTGCGGCGGCGCGATCCCCAACTCCTCCTCGAACTCCCGACGGGCCGCGTCCCACGCCGACTCCGGCGGTACGTACTCACCCTTCGGCACGCCCCACGCGCCGACGTCCTTGCGCGCCCAGTAGGGCCCGCCCATATGCCCCAGCAGGACCTCCGGGCCACCGGAGCGCCGCTGGAACAGCAGCAGCCCCGCGCTGCGTTTGACCGTCATGGGCCCAAGTCTGTCCCTCCCTGGCCCGGTTCGTCCTCACGTACATCTGTGCCCCCGCTCCCCCCGGGCGACGATCACGAGGTCAGCCCCCGGGAGCGCCCCCGGAGTCCGGGCCGCCGCTCCGAGCGTGTCGCGCCGCGCCGACCGCGAGGACCGCGTCCAGCGTGTCGGCCCCCGCCGCGCTCTTGTCCTCCCGGTAGCGCACCACCCGCGCGAACCGCAGGGTGACGCCCGCCGGGTAACGGGTGGAGCGCTGGAGCCCGTCGAAGGCGATCTCGACCACCAGTTCCGGCCGGACCGTCACCACGAACCCGTCGTCACCGGTGGCGATCTCCCGCAGCCGCTCGGTCTGCCAGGCCAGCGTTTCGTCGGTGAGCCCTTTGAACGTCTTCCCCAGCATCACGAAGGAGCCGTCCGGGCCGCGGGCGCCCAGATGCAGGTTCGACAGCTTGCCGGTGCGCCGTCCATGACCCCACTCGGCGGCCAGCACCACCAGGTCCAGGGTGTGCACCGGCTTCACCTTCAGCCAGGACGCGCCCCGGCGGCCCGCGCTGTACGGCGCGCCGAGCCCCTTGACGACCACCCCCTCATGGCCGCGTTCCAACGTCCGCGCGAGGAACACCTCCGCCGTCTCCCGCGCCCCCGGGCCGTCCGCCGCGTCCACCACCGTCCGCCGCACCCGGGACACGGCGGGGACCAGCCGCGCCAGCTCCGGGTGCCGCTCGGACAGCGGCAGATCCAGCAACTCCCGGCCGTCGAGGGCCAGCAGATCGAAGAAGACGGGGGACAGCGGCACCGAACGCGCCGCCGACGGCACATCGAGACGGGCACCGACCCGTCCGGCCGTCTCCTGGAACGACCGGGGCCGCCCGTCGGCGCCCAGCGCGAGCACCTCACCGTCCAGGATGAACCGGTCACCCGGGAACTCCCTGACCAGGGCGACCAGTTCGGGGAGCCGGGCGGTGATCTCGTCCAGGGTGCGGGTGTACACCCGCACCTCGTCGCCGTCCCGGTGCACCTGTACCCGGATACCGTCCAGCTTCTCCTCCACCGCGCACGGCCCGCCGTCCGCGAGGGCGTCGACCGCCTCCGTCGCCGAGACCGCGCTCCGCGCGAGCATCGGCAGCACCGGCCGTCCCACCGTGAGCCGGAACGACGCCAGCGCGGCCGGCCCGTCGGCGAGCAGCGCCCGCCCCACCTCCGGGAGCGAACCGGAGAGCATGACCGCGCGCCGCACCGCGTCCGCCGGGGCTCCGGAAGCCGCCGCCAACGCCTCCACCGCGAGCGCGTCGAGCGCGCCCTGGCGTACCTCACCGGTCAGCAACCCGAGCAGGAACCGCTGCTCCTCCTCGGTCGCCGCGGCCATCAACCCCCCGACCAGCCGCGTCCGTTCGGCCCGCGTCCCGGCCCCGGACACCGCGGCGAGACCGGTCATCGTGGTGTCGACCGCGCGGACGGTGAGGGTCGGCACGGACGCGGGCGGCACCGGGTGACGCAGCACGCTCCAGCCGACGCCGATGCGCCCCTGGGGGAGCCGTCCGGCGAGGTACGCGATCACCACCGGTACGTCGTCCGGCGCGCTCCCCCGGAACAGTTCCGCGAGCAGCGCGGTCTTGCGGGAGCGCGCCGAGGTGGCGGCCACCTCCCGCGACACCCGGGCCAGCCGTTCGAACAGCATCCCCCCAGCCTCCGGCCCGCCCCCGGGGCGCGCAACCCACGCGGACGGGGCGCGCCCCATATATGCGGACCGGACGCGGTCTACCAGTCCCCGTCCCGCACGGGCCGCCCCGGCCGGTGGTCGCCCAGCGGTCGCACCTGATGGGCGCCCGGCGCCTGCCACGGTGTGTGGTCGTCGCCGATCCAGTCCCCGACCGGCCTGACGTCACCGAGTGCTCGCGGGGGAGCCAGATCGGTGGCGCTCTCGTCGTAGTGGTCGAACCACGGCAGCCCCGCGGCCGTGTACGCGGCCCGGTCCACCGGCGACGGCGGCGCGGCATCGCCGGTGATCCGGCGCCACTCCGGGGCCGTCACCAGATGGACGAACGTCCGTGCCGACGGCTCCGCGGCCCAGTCCGACAGCGGCCGGTCGTCCTCGAACACCTGCTGCCGCATCGAACCGCCCGCGCCCAGCCCCATCGCCGCCGCCCGCGCCCGGGGGGCGGCCGCGCCCCGCGCGGCCTCCGGCGCCCCGCCCGGCGCCGGCGGCGGGGCGCCGCCCCCGACGGCACCCGGCGCCGCGAGCGCCCCGGGCGGGGCCCCGTACATGGCCGTCTCCACGCGCGGGCGTATCAGCCGGGCCCGTTCCCGCTCCGCCTGCCACGCGCGGTGCGCGGCCTCCCCGAGCCCGAACGCCTGGAGCTGCACACCGCCCACGGTCTCCTCGCCCGTCACCTGGCCCTCGACCGTCGCCCCCATCCCCAGCGGCACGGCCACGAACTGACGGACCGTGCCCCGGCCGGAGTTGATGCCGTCGAGCCACGGCTGGCGGGGCAGCGTCAGATAGTTCTGCGGGCGCCGCGCCAGCGCACCGGTCCACCGCTCGCCGGACACCGCGCACACCTTGCCCACCCCGACCTGGAGGGCCGACGGCTCGTCGGTGCCCGCGAAGCTCAGCCACATGGCCTCCCGCAGAAACACGGGAAGCATCACCCCGCCCCTGGCCCGCCACTCCGACGGCACGGTGTCCAGGTGGTCCTCGACCCGCCGCACCGGGAACTCGCCCAGCCCCGGCGGCAGCGGATGCGTTCCCGTCTCCGGCAGGCGCAGGGTACGGATGAACCGGACCCGCACCCCTCCCAGGACCACGGTGTTCCCCTCGATCCGGGCGGCACCGACTGCCATGGCGGACTCCCCTCTGTCGCACTCCGCTCGGCTCTCCGACGAGCCTCCCGGCAGTATTCACGAACGCACGCGCGCCCCGGTTCCCGCACCGGGCGCGGGCCGCCGCAGCCGTCCCCGCGCGACCAGCTCCACGGTGATCGCCACCGCCATGGTCTGCACCGCCATCAGCGCGATCAGCACGAAGAGCTGCACCGCGCCCGCCATGACCGGGGACGCGCCGCCCAGCAGCATCCCGACGAACGCGCCCGGCAGGGTCACCAGACCGACCGTACGGGTCTGGTCCAGGCCCGGCAGCAGCGCGTCCGAGGCGGCCGGGCGGACGATCTCCAGCCGCGCGTCCCGCTCCAGGAACCCCAGCGCCAGACACGCCTCCACCTCACCGGCACGGGCCGTCAGCTCGTCCAGCGCCCGGCGGCCGGCCAGCACCGTCGCGGTGAGCGCGCCGCCGATGAGGATGCCCGTCACCGGGATCATCGCGATCCCCCGCGCGGGCAGCAGCCCGATCGCCAGCAGCACGGCGACCAGCGGCGCCACCGGCCCGGCGACGGGCACCGCCGCCCACCACCAGCCCCGGTCCGGGGTGATCCGGTGCCCGGCGGTCCGGACCGCGACGGCGAACATCAGCAGCAGGAAGGCGAACGTGGCGGGAAGGTGCCGCACCACCCAGCCGATGGCCAGCGACACGGCCGCGAGCTGCGCCGCGGCCCGGCCGCCCGCGAACGCGATGTCCCGGGCCCGGCCGCGCGACCCGTCCGGCGCCAGCCGGAACACGGCGGCCGTCGTGGCGGCCAGCAGCAGAAGGGCGACCAGGACCACCCCGAGGGTCATGTCGACCGGCAGCAGCACATCGGCCGCCAGCAGGGCCTCGTCCCGGCCGGGGGAACGCATCGCAGGACCGCGCACCCGCCCAGCCTAGGTGCTGCCCCCGCACCGGTGACCGGCGACGCCCGGCGGGTACGTCCGGGTGTTCCCGCTTCCGGCGGAAACGTTACGCTCCACACGGGCGGGCCGACGCGACCGTCGGCCACCACACGACCGAAGGAATGAGGACGGGCATGGGAGCGCAGCAGGTGCGGGGCGTCATCGCGCGGGCGAAGGGCGAACCGGTCCGCATCGAGACGATCGTCGTGCCCGACCCCGGACCCGGTGAGGCCGTGGTCAAGGTCCAGACGTGCGGGGTCTGCCACACCGACCTCCACTACCGCGAGGGCGGCATCAACGACGACTTCCCCTTCCTCCTCGGCCATGAGGCCGCCGGGATCGTCGAGTCCGTCGGCGAGGGCGTCACCGAGGTCGCCCCCGGCGACTTCGTCGTCCTCAACTGGCGGGCCGTCTGCGGTCAGTGTCGCGCCTGCCGGCGCGGCCGGCCCCAGTACTGCTTCGACACCCACAACGCCCGTCAGCGGATGACCCTCACCGACGGCACCGAACTCTCCCCGGCGCTCGGTATCGGCGCCTTCGCGGAGAAGACCCTGGTCGCCGCCGGACAGTGCACCAAGGTCGACCCGGCCGCCTCCCCGGCCGCCGCGGGACTCCTCGGCTGCGGGGTGATGGCCGGGATCGGTGCCGCGATCAACACCGGGGGCGTCGGCCGGGGCGACTCGGTGGCCGTCATCGGCTGCGGCGGGGTCGGCGCGGCAGCCGTCCTCGGCGCCCGGCTCGCCGGCGCCGGACGGATCGTCGCCGTCGACATCGACGACCGCAAGCTGGAGACCGCGCGCGGCCTCGGCGCCACCCACACCGTCAACTCCCGCTCCACCGACGCCGTCGAGGGGATCCGCGAACTGACCGGCGGCTTCGGCGCCGATGTGGTGATCGAGGCGGTCGGCCGGCCCGAGACGTACGAGCAGGCGTTCTACGCCCGCGATCTCGCGGGCACGGTCGTCCTCGTCGGTGTCCCCACCCCCGAGATGCGGATCGATCTGCCGCTCCTCGACTTCTTCGGACGCGGCGGCTCCCTCAAGTCGTCCTGGTACGGCGACTGCCTGCCGTCCCGCGACTTCCCGATGCTGATCGACCTCTATCTCCAGGGGCGGCTCGACCTCGACGCGTTCGTCACCGAGACCATCGGGCTGGACGACGTCGAGGCGGCGTTCACCCGGATGCACCAGGGCGACGTCCTGCGTTCGGTGGTGGTCCTCTGATGGCCGCGCGCATCGACCACCTCGTCACCTCCGGCACGTTCTCACTGGACGGCGGCACCTGGGACGTCGACAACAACGTCTGGATCGTCGGTGACGACTCCGAGGCGGTCGTCATCGACGCCGCCCACGACGCCGACGCGATCGCCGAGGCCCTCGGGGACCGGCGGCTCGTCGCGATCGTGTGCACCCACGCCCACGACGACCACGTCGACGCCGCCCCCGCCCTCGCGGACCGCACCGGCGCCCCCGTCCTGCTGCACCCCGCCGACACCGAACTGTGGCGGCTCACCCACCCCGACCGGGCACCCGACGGCGAACTGGCCGACGGCCAGGAGATCACCGTCGCGGGCACCGTGCTGCGCGTCCTGCACACCCCCGGCCACTGCCGGGGAGCGGTCAGCCTGTACGCCCCCGAGCTGGGTACGGTCTTCACCGGGGACACCCTGTTCGCGGGCGGCCCCGGCGCGACCGGCCGGTCCTTCAGCGACTTCCCGACCATCGTGGAGTCGATCCGCGCCAAGCTGCTGACCCTGCCCGGCGAGACCGTGGTCCGCACCGGCCACGGCGACAGCACGACGATCGCCGCCGAGGCCCCCCAGCTGGACGAATGGCTCCGCCGGGGCCACTGACGGCCGCTGACGGCCGACGGGTCTCCTGGAAGGGGGACCCGTCGGCCGTCAGCCGGTGCCCAGCGCCCGCAGGGTGTCGCCGTCCCGGGTCAGGCCCGACGCCGTGACCGGGGCCTCCCGGCCCGCCGGTACCGCGAGGGTCGTGCCCGCCGAGGTCTCCCGCACCGACCCGGCCGTCTCGATCCGGGTCACCGCCCGGCTGCCCGCCGCCAGCACGTACCAGCGCCCCGACGGCGCTTGCCAGCGCGCCTGAGCCACCATGTGCTGACCGAACCGGCCGCACGCCGCCGTGTCCGCGCGCCGGGCCACCACCGTGCCGGGCGCGGTCAGCGCACGCGCCGGGGGCCGGAACCGCACCAGGATGTCGCCGGGACCGCGCCAGGTGTCGACCCGGGTGCACGTCCACACGGCCCGGCCCGCCTCCTCCGGCAGATCCTGCTCCGCGAACGCCCAGTCGTTCACGGCCCGTACGCCCGTGTCGCGCATCCCCCGCAGCAGACACACCGACCGCGCCCAGCTCACCAGCGCCGGACCGCTCGTCGCCTCCCGGGGCTGCCGCGCGGGCGCCCCGCGGCCGGGCGGCGGGGTGTAGGTGAGGTGCACGGGGGAGAGGTCGCCGAGGTCCGTGACGAGGAACGAATGACGCTCCACGATCCGCCGGGAGGAACGCAACTGGAGCGCGGGCCACGACTCCCCGCATCCCCCGCCCGCCATCGGCCGCGGCACGGCCGGTGTCACACCGTCGGCGGCGACCTCCAGTGCCCGCGCCGGGGCGTCGGGATCCAGCAGATCACGGGTCGCGGCCGTCGCGATCCACGGTGCCGTCAGATACCGGACGGACCCGCCGCCCCGGGTGAGGGCCACGGCCGCGGCCGACGTCACATCGGCGTCGTCCGCCCGCGCGAGATCCAGTGCCCGGCCGCCACCGTCCGGCCCCGGCTCGGTGTAGCGGGCGAGCCGCTGCCCGTCGTGCAGCAGCACCACCGCGTCGCCGTCGGCCTCGCCCGCGTACAGGAGCCGCGCGGGCGCCGACGGCGGTACGGCGGTGGTGCCGGACGCCGCGGACACGGTCACGTCCCCGGCGGGCGACGCCCAGGCGCCCAGCGCCCGGCCGAGCAGCGCGCGGTCCCCGGCCCGGGAACCACGGGCCGGCCACACCGTGAAATCGACCCGGGCCGAGTCCGCCCAGCCGCCGTGGCCCGCACGCACGAGACGCGCCGGATCGACCACGGCGGAACCGGGCCCGGCCACCGGGGCGGCGGTCCGGCCCTGGTCCGGCGGGCCGGAGGTGACGGCGAGCGCGGTGCAGGTGAGCACCGCCAGCGCCCCGGTCATCGCCGCGAACCGGGCGCGGCGGCGGCGCCGGATGAGATCGGTGGGCCGGGTGTGCACCGTGCACGGATCGAACTCCTCCGACCGCAGCAGCGCCCCGGCGTCCTCATGGGCCGACCGCAGCCGCTCGGCCGCCCGTACCGCACCGCCCGGGTCACGGCCGTCGGCCTGCGCGAGCTCGGCGCGCACCGCCTCGGACGGCAAACCGTCGAGCAGCAGCAGCGCGAACGCCGCCCGGACCTCCGGGCGCACCTCGGACAGCGCCTGGTCCAGCGCGAGTTCCCCGGCGCCCCCGGCCCGGGGGAAGAGCCGCAGCCCGAGCACCGCGGGCAGCCGCAGCGGCAGGGCGTGCCGCGCCGGCAGCCTGGGTGGCCACCAGCCGGTCCGTGTCCCCTCGGCCAGCGCGCCCCGCAGCACCCGCAGCCGCACCCACGCGTAGTCGGACGAGGGCTCCCCGCGCTGCGCGGGGAGCGCCGGTTCCCGGCGGCCGCGCCGCACGCCCCGCAGGGACCGCTGCACCGTCCCGTGCGCGGCGAGCACCCGGCGGTGCCGGCCCAGCGCGGGCGGCAGCGTCAGATACGCCAGTCTCACCAGCCGCGCGTAATGGCCTATCAGCGCGGCTTCGGCGCGTTCGACATGGTGCCGGGAGCGGTCGGCCGGGGGACGCGGCCGCGAGTACGTGGACATGGGGAGGGCCTTCCGGGCGGTGACGGTGTGCCGCTACCCGCCGTACGAGAGCGCGTCGGCATCCCTGACACCCGGAACAACGACCCATCGGTGTGACGGTCACACCGCCGCCCCCGGCGGCCCCGAGGATCCATCCCGTTCCGGCCACCGCCGCCGCCCCTCCGGGCCCCCACATGGCGACGCGCCGAACCCTCAGGACGCGCCCCCCGTCAGGCACCTGTCACGCCACACCATCGGTCATGCGACCCGGGAGCCGGAGCCGTCCCCGCGTCCGTCCTCGTCCTCGTCGTCCTCCTCGTCGGGCAGCCGGACATCGTGGACGGTGATGTTCACCTCGACGACCTCCAGACCGGTGATCCGTTCGACCGCGTCGACGACGTTCTCCCGCACCTCGCGCGCCAGGCCCGCGATCGGCACCCCGTACTCGGCCACCAGGCCCAGGTCCACGGCCGCCTGCCGCTCGCCCACCTCGACCTTGACGCCCCGGCCCACATCGGGCCGCCCGCCCGGCACCCGGTCGCGTACCGCGCCGAACGTACGGGAGAGACCGCCTCCCATGTCACGCACACCCGGCACCTCACGGGCGGCCGTGCCCGCGACCTTGACGACCACGGCGTCCGCGATCGAGGTCCGGCCCCGGGTGGCGGCCGGTTCCCCGGGGCCGGTCGCCCCGCCGCCGAGGGTGGTGGTGTGCTCGGCCGAGCCGCCGCGCGCCGGGCCGGTCCCGGTCGCGGTGCCCTTCTTCCCACCGGAGACTTCCTGAGTGGCCATGGTGCTCGCTCCTCGTGTCCGGGGCCCGGTCACCGGAGCCGCGGGCCCCGGCGCCGGAGCGCCGGGGCCACGCGCCCGGCCGGGCCCGTGCCTGTGCTGCCTCGTATCCGTTGGACACAGGACGGAGCCGGACGTCACGCGGAGCCCGGCGGTCGCGTCACGTGCCGCCGCGTGACGGATCACGGCCACCGGTGTCGCAAGGGGTCCGCGGAGTTCTCCGCGTACGGGTGCAGAGGAGCGAACGATTGCCCGGGAACGGCATCGCCGGTACGGACCGACCCGACCCCCCGGGCCGGGCGCCCGACGACGCCCTGCTGGCGGTCCGGGCCCGGGAGGGCGACGAGGAGGCGTTCGAGACACTGGTGCACCGCCACGGTCCGCTGCTGCTCAATCTGGCGACCCGCATGCTCGGTGACCGGGCGGAGGCCGAGGACGCCGTCCAGGACGCGTTCGTCAGCGCTTGGCGGCGGCTGCCGGAGTACCGTGGTGACGCCGCATTCCGCACCTGGATGTACCGCATCGTCACCAACCGCTGTCTGAACGTGCTGCGCGCGAGACGTCCCTCGGCGCCCCTGGACGCCGTCGCCGAACCCCCGGCTCCCGAGCACGAGGGCTCCCCGGCGCGGACGGCGGAGTCGCACGCCGCGATGCGCGACCTGGCGGTCGCGCTCACGGGCCTGTCGCCCGAGCAGCGGGCCTGCTGGGTCCTGCGTGAGCTGCACGATCTGTCGTACGAGGAGATCGCCGAGGCGGTGGGCATCAGCCGGCAGGCCGTCCGCGGGCGGATCTTCCGCGCACGGCGCCAACTGACGGAGTCGATGGGAGCATGGCGTTGAACGTGAACCCGCTGCCGTCCGGCGACGGTCCCGGCACCCCTGACGGCCCCGCCGGTGAACTGCTGCCCTGCGGGCGGTCCCTGGAATCCGTCTGGGACGCCCAGGGCACCCCGGAGGCCGAGCGGGACACCCATCTGCGGACCTGCCCGCACTGCGGCGCGGCCCTGCGCGAGCTGACCACCCTCGACCGGCTCGTCCAGCGGGCCCGCGACACCGACGAGGCGGGTACGGCCGATCCGCGCGAGGCCGCCCGGTTCACCGCGCGGGTGATGGACGTCGTCCGCCTCGAACTGCGTCCGGGCCGCACGCTGCCGCTCGGCGATCTCGACGAGGACCTGTGGATCGTGGAATCGGCCGCCGCGAAGACCTTCCGGGCGGCCGTCGACGCGCTGCCGGGGGTCCGGGCCGGGAGCTGCCAGGTCCACCCGGCCGACCCCGCCGACAGCGGCTCCGGGGTGCCCCGGGGACCGGTACGGGTGCGGCTGGAGGTCGAGGTGTCCGCGCACCGCAACCTCCAGGAGGCCGCGGAGGCCGTCCGCGCCGCGACGGTACGGGCCGGCGCGGAGCGCCTCGGGCTCACCGTCGGCAGGGTGGACGTCACCGTGACGGACCTGCTGGCCGCCGACGACGGGAGGGACCGACGATGACCTCGCAGGACACCCGGCGGACGCTGGAGGGGACGGTCGCGGACGCGGTCCGGCCGCTGCCCGGGGTCGCCTATCTGCGACCCGCGCTCACCGATCTGCTGCGGGGCGCGGTGGCCCGCCCGGTCGGTTCGGCCGGGGTGCGCGCCGTTCCCGCGCCGGACGGGCGCGGCTGGCGGATCGACGTCAAGCTGACGACGCTGCGGGGTCATCGCGCGGTCGACGTCAGCCGCGCGGTCCGGGACGTGGCGCGGACGGCGGCCCGCACCCTCCTGGAGCCCGACGGCACCCCGACCATCGAGATCACCGTGACAGTCACAGGCACCCTCTGACCGGCCGCCTTCGCTCACCCTTCCGAGGTCCGTCCGGCTGGGCGTACTTGTTCCTGTGCGGGTCGTTCGTTGGGTGCGCAGTTCCCCGCAGGCCGCCTTCGCTCGCGCTTCCGAGGTCTGTCCGGCTGGGCGTACTTGTTCCTGTCCGGGTCGGACGGGGGTGCGCAGTTCCCCGCAGGCCGCCTTCGCTCGCGCTTCCGAGGTCTGTCCGGCTGGGCGCGCTTGTCCCTGTGCGGGTTGCCCGTGGGTGCGCAGTTCCCCGCGCCCCTGAAGGGGCGCCCACCTGGGGCTGCCGTCAGTCTGCGGGCTGTCAGCAACCGGGGCCGGGTTCATACCCCCCTCCTCGCGGAGTCGCGGTGCTGCGGGAGGGGGTGGGCGGGAATCTCTGCCCGCAGACTCCGATGCTCTTCAGTCGGGCAAGGGGACGTCGTGCCGAGCGTGTCGGATCGAGGACGGAGAATCCCGACCGGCACCGACCCGAAGAACCGGCAGAACGCGCCCCAAAGGGGCGCGGGGAACTGCGCGAAACCACCGAGCGACGGCACAGGAACAAGCGCGTCCACCCGGACAGACCCAGAGGCGCAAGCGAAGGCGACCCGCTGAGGAACTCAGTCCAGCGCGAGTACGGCCCGTACCGTCTTCCCACCCCGCCGGTCGCCCACGACACACCAGTGCCGGGACAACGCGTGGACCAGGGCCAGCCCCCGCCCCGACTCCGCCGACGCCGACGGCGGACGCAGCGACGGCCGCTCGGGGCTGTCGTCGTGCACCTCCACCGTGAACTCGTGGGCGTCCAGCCGCAGCCGGAGCCGGCAGGGCCCACGAGCGGCCCGGGTGGCGTTGGAAACCAGCTCGGACACGACGAGCTGGGCATCGTGCAGCCGGTCCGACGGCCGGCCGCACCCCTCCGCGAGCAACGCCCGGGTGAGCTGCCTGGCCCGGCCCGCCGACGCGGAGCCGCCCGGCAGCACGAATTCGACACGTGCCGTGCGACCACCGCAACGCTTCTGCGCGCGCATGCTGACCACTCCTCTCGCTACGGGCCCGGTTGGCCCGGATGACCTATGGCCCGTGGGCGGTGGAAGATCCCACCCGAACGGGGAGTTGACGGCGCCCCCACCACCCGTTACCAGAACCCCTTCCCGCTGCGGGCGATCGGCAAGCCCTTGACTGGTCAGGGCGGGTATCGGTCAACTCAGCGTGGCGTGTGACCGTTTCCGGCTGCATTCCACGACGGACGGTGCGCCGCGGTGTGAGCTGGTCCACACTGTCCTCGTGGTGCGAAGTACTCCTGACGAGTCCACGAGCTTTGTCGGACGCAGGTCCGAACTGTCACGGCTGGCCGAGGCGTTCGCCGGGCACCGAATGGTGACCCTGACGGGCCCCGGCGGTGTCGGCAAGTCGAGGCTTGCCCTGCACGCCGTCACGACGGGGGTCCTCGGGCCGCCCGACACGGTGGCCTGGGCGGATCTCTCGCCGCTCCAGGACGAGCGGCTGCTCGCGGCGACGGTCTCCGACGCGTCCGGCCTGGCCGATCACACCCCCCGGATGCCCGCGGACGCGCTGTGCGCGTGGCTCGCGGACAAACGCATGCTGCTGGTCCTCGACTCCTGCGAGCATCTGGTGGACGCCTGCCGCGATCTCGCGGGCGATCTGCTCACGGCCTGCCCCGGACTGACGATCCTCGCGACGAGCCGTCAGCCCGTCGGTATCCCGGGTGAGATGCGGTTCGAGGTCGGTCCGCTGCCCTTCGACGGCGACGCGCTGACCCTCTTCACGGACCGGGCCCGTGCCGCCGCCCCGGGTCTGCGGCTGGACGGCCCCGAGCAGACCAGGGCCGTCGCCGCGATCTGCCGCCGCCTGGACGGCATCCCGCTGGCCCTGGAGCTGGCGGGCGCCCAACTGCGCGAGGGCACCGTCGAAGAGGTCGAGAAGCGGCTGCGTACCGCGCTGTCCGCGCTGGACACCGTCGAACCGGTGAGCCCCGCCCGCCACCAGTCGCTGCGTACCGCCATCGGCTGGAGCCATGAGCTGTGCGCCCCGCTCGAACGGCTGCTGTGGGCGCGGCTCTCGGTGCTGCGCGGCACCTTCGACGAGTCCGCCGCGCGGGCCGTCTGCGTGGGCGGCCCGCTGCGCGCCGACGCGGTGGCGCCCGCGCTGGCCGGACTGGTCGCCAAGTCCGTGGTGTCCCGGCGCGGCAACGGCTTCCGGATGCTCGACACCGTCCGGGAGTACGGCCGGATGTGGCTCGCCGAACTCGGCGAGGAGAAGGCCGCCGAGGGGCGGCACGCCCGCGCCTTCCTCAATCTGGTGCGCCGCGCCGACGACGGCTGGCTCGGCCCCGGCCAGGCGGGCTGGTACCGTAGGCTCGCCGCCGCGCATCCCGATGTGTGCGCGGCCCTCGACCATCTGCTCACGACCGATCCGCACGCGGCCACCGAGATGGCGTCCCGCGTCGGCTTCTTCTGGGCGTGCTGCGGCCATCTGCACGAGGCACGCGACTATCTGGAGTCCGCGCTCGCGCTGTACGGCGTGCCCGGCCCGACGCGTACCCGCGCGCAATGGGCGCTCGGCTGCGCGGCGCTGCTCCAGGGGGAGCACGACAAGGCACGGCTGCTGGGTGAGCTCTGCGCCCAGGAGGCGGAGCGCGATGACGATCTGGAGGGCCGCAGATCCGCCGCGTACCTCCTCGGCATCACCCATCTGCTGTCCGGCCGTCCGCTGGCCGCCGGGAACGTCGCGGACCGGGCCCTGGCGACCGCGCCCGACGGGCCGTTCGCGTCGGCGTCGGTGCTGCGCTGCCATCTCGTCCGGATCTTCGCGCTGACCGGGTCGGGGCAGCTGGACCAGGCGACGGCCGAGGCGGAGAAGCTGCGGCGCGGCTGTGTGTCGCGCGGCGAGTACTGGGCCCGCAACTACACCTACTACCAGCTGTCGCTGATCGCGCTGTTCCAGGACCGGCCCGAGGAGGCAGCGGAGCACGCGCGGGCCATGCTCGACGGCAAGCGCAGGCTGGGTGACACCTTCGGTATCGCCCTGGGCCTCGATCTGCTGGCCGCCGCGCTCGCCGCGGGCGGCGAGAACAACTCCGCCGCCCGGCTCGCGGGCACCGGCCTCGCGTACTGGCGCGCGGTCGGCCACGCCCAGCGCGGTACCCCGGAGCTGGGCCCGATCCGTGAGGAATGCGAGCGGGCGGCCCGCGAGGCACTGGGCGACGAGAGTTACGACCGGGAGTTCCGTACCGGGGTCGAGGAGGACGCCTCGCTGGCCCTCGCCCGGGTCGTCGGCGGCTGAGCGCAGGCCCCACCGGGGTCAGGAGGCGCCCGGGGTCCCCTCGCCCCCGGCGGAGGGTACGTAGAACGCCAGGGTCGCTTGCGCGGCGGCCCCGGCGGCGGCGGGTTCCGCGCCGGACGCCCGGTGCGCCGCGCCCCAGGCGGCGCTGGAGCGGGTCATGAACTCCACCGCCTCGGGGGAGTCCTGCCACTCCCCGGACTCCAGGGCGCCCGCCCCGGTCCGCAGATGCCGTCCGAGTCCGAGCAGGGTGAGGTCCCAGCCGACGCCTGTCGCGCCGGGCCCGTACCGGTCCCATGTCCCGTCGGGGACCACCGCCGCGTGCTCCAGTGCGAGGACGGTCCGTTCCGTGCCCTCGGGGGTGAGCCGCAGTTCCACCTCGCCGAACCCGGGGTCGGGGCCGGACAGCCAGCTCACCCGCAGCAGCCGGGGCGGTTCGCAGGCCAGGATCCGCCCGCCCGCGTTGCCCTCCAGCCGGTAGTCCCCGCCCAGCCAGAACTCCCCGCTGACCGGCAGGAACCAGCGGCTGATCCGTTCGGGGTCGGCGCAGGCGTCCCAGACGTCCCCGGCGGGGAAGTCGTACACGCGCCGCAGCAGCACCGTACGGGCCCGCCCCTCGGGGACGGTCCGGCCGCCGACCTCGCGGTGGACGTCGTTGATCCGGTCGACGATGTCGCTCATGGCCGCTCTTCCCTGTCGCCGTCGGTGCGCGGTCGCGGTGTCCGGCGCCGAACCGGGTCGCCAGGACATCGAATGCGTGCGCGACCGGCCGGGCCGACCGCAGCCTATAGACGTCGCCGCTCATATGACGCGGTGACGCGCGGAGCGCCGATCGCCGTGCGGGCACCGGGAGCGGCGCGGGATCCGGGCCCCGGGCGGCGGGTCGTTCGCTCGCCGTGGCGACGTGGGTCAGTTCGACCGGACCGCCACTCGATGGGGTGAAAGCCCGTTTGGCCATAACTCGAACCGTTCTCCGGCGTTTTCTCCAGTGCGGGTGAGTGCCCGCGACGACGTCTGGAAGGCAGGGAACGGATGAAGCGGGTTGCCCGGAATGGATTGATCGCCGTGGCCGTCGCCGGAGGTGCCGTCGTCGGCGCCGGCCCGGCCCACGCGGACTCCACCGCGAACGGCGCGGCGGTGGGCTCGCCCGGCGCGGTCTCCGGGAACACGGTCCAGCTGCCGGTGCACGTCCCCGTCAACGCGTGCGGGAACACCGTCAATGTGGTCGGTCTCCTGAACCCGGCGGCGGGCAACACCTGCGCGAACCGCGGTGGCGGCACCACCGCGAAGGGATACGGGGAGCAGGAGAAGCCCGGCGGGTCGGCCACGCCGGGCACGAACGCGGCGAACGGCGGCGGCGCCACCGCCGAGGGCGCGGCCGTCGGCTCGCCCGGGGTGATCTCCGGGAACGGTGTGCAGCTCCCGATCGACCTCCCGGTCAACGTCAGCGGGAACTCCGTCAACGTCGTCGGCATCGGCAACCCGGTGTTCGGCAACCACTCGGAGAACGTCTCCGGACCCAAGCCCCCGCAGAAGCCGGTGACCCCGCCGGAGCGGCCCGTCGCGCCCAAGCCGCCGGTGAAGGAGCCCGTGAAGGTCGCGCCGGAGGAGGAGTCGAAGACCCCGGCCACCGTCCTCCCGGACAACGACCACGAGAAGGCCGCCCCGGCCGCGCCCGCCGACTCGGCCACGCTCGCCCAGACCGGCGCCGACCCGCTGGCCCTCGCCGCCCCCGCCGCCCTCGCGCTGCTCGGCGGCACCCTGCTGCACCGCCGCTTCCGCAAGCAGCGCGACAACTGAGCCATCCTCCTCGGGCGGCGGGCGGAACTCCCCCTCCTTGGTCCGCTCCTCGCCCGGCCGTGGGTCCCACCGCATCCTTCTCCAGCGGTGGGGCCCACGGCGTTTTCCGCGCGGCGGTGTCCTCAGCCGCCGGTCCCGCGCTGTCCTTCCCCGGACCCCGTCCGCCCCGCCTCGCGCGGCCCCGGCTCCAGGGGCGGACAGTTGGCAGCCATGTTCGACCGGCACAGCGGCTCGGGGGCGTCCCGTACCCGGCCGCGTACCGCGGTCGGCCGGATCAGCAGCACGGCGGTCAGCGAACCGAGCGCGAAGAGCGCGGCGCAGCCGATCGCCGCCCGGTGGAACGACGCGTTGACCGCGTCCGCCGAGGTGTACGCGTCACCCGACAGCCCCACCGCCAACGGCAGCGCGGCGACCACCAGGAACTGCGCGATCCGCGCCGCCGTGTTGTTCACCCCGCTCGCCAGCCCCGCGTGCGACGGCTCGACCGACGCCAGCACCGTGGCCGTCAGCGGCGCCACGAACAGACTCATCCCCGCGCCGAGCACCACCACCGCCGGCAGCACGTCCGCCACGTACGACGAACCGGGATGCACCCGCAGCATCAGCAGCACCCCCGCCGACGCGATCAGCGGACCGGTCACCAGCGGCAGTGTCGGCCCGACCCGGCGGGCGAGATCACCCGCGCGCGCCGAGAGCAGCAGCATCAGCACCGTGATCGGCAGGGTCGCCGTCCCCGCCTCCAGCGCGTCCCAGCCGAGGCCCGTCTGCAACTGCACCGGCAGCAGGAACAGGACGCCGCCGATCGCCGCGTACAGACACAGGGTCATCGCGTTGGTCGCGCTGAACAGCCGGGAACGGAACAACGACAGCGGCAGCATCGGGGCCGCCCCCCGCCGCTCCACCACCACGAACGCGGCACCCGCCACCACACCGCCCAGCGCGGACAACGCGACGGCGGTGTCCGAGGTGTCGCCCGACGCGCCGATCAGCGCGTAACTGATCCCGGCCAGGCACAGCGCGCCGAGCACCGCGCCCAGCACGTCGAACCGCTGGTCGGCGGCGGCCGGGTCACGGCTCTCCGGGACGTGCCGCAGCGCGATCGCGATGACGACCGCCGCGATCGGCACATTGATCAGGAAGATCCACCGCCAGCCGGGCCCGTCGATCAGCCAGCCCCCGAGGAACGGCCCCAGCGCGCCCGCCACCCCGGTCAGCCCCGACCACGCGCCGACCGCCCTCGACTGGTCGTCGGGATGGAACGTCGACCGCACCAGCGCCAGCGAACCCGGGGTCAGCAGCGCGCCGCCCACCCCCTGGAGCGCCCGCGCGGCGATCAGCGTCGCGTCGTCCGGGGCGATCCCGCACAGCGCGGACGCCACCGCGAACCACACCACGCCGATGACCAGCGTCCGCTTGCGGCCGATCCGGTCCCCCAGCGCGCCCCCCAGCAGGAGCAGCGCCGACAGCGTCAGCATGTACGCGTTGACGACCCACTGGAGCCCGGACAGGGACGCGTCGAGGTCCCGGCCCATCCGGGGCAGGGCGACATTGACGACCGTGCCGTCCAGCATCGCCATCCCGGAGGCGAGGACGACACAGCTCATCACCCAGCGCCCGCGCGCCGACGACAGCCGGACCCCGGGACCGCCGTCCGGTCCGGTGGTGTCCCCGCCGCCCTTGGCCCCGCTCCCGTGCCCGCTCACGTCGGTCCGCTCCGGTCCGGCGCGGCCGTCAGTCGCTGACCTTGCTCTGCCCGGAGTACAGCAGATCCTTGTACTCCGGGTGCCGGGCGATCCATCCCGAGTAGAACGGGCACACGGCCAGGACCGAGGTCCCGGCGGCCCGCGCCGCGTCGAGCGACGCCCGCACCAGCGCGCCACCGACCCCGCGGCCCTCGAACGCCGGATCCACCTCGGTGTGCACGAAGGCGATCAGCTCCGCCGTGCGGATGTACTGGGCGAAGCCCGCGAGGGTGTCACCGGTCCGGGCCTCGTAACGCTGCTGCTCCGGTACGTCGGTCACGGTGACGGCTTCGGTCGGCCGGCTCATCTGCGGTGTTCCTTCCCTCGCGGACAACTGCGACCAGAGTGGCGCGTCCGGGCGCCGGACGCGAGTCCGGCGCCCGTCCGGATCAGGTCGCCCGGTCGAGCGCGCGGTCGGCCCGGCCCTGCGTCGTGTGCCACCAGGTGGTCACCGGCTCGTACACCTTGACGCCGTGCGGGGCGCCGAGGGACCGCGCGCTGAACGCCTTGCCCCGGTGCGACGGGTCCGCCGCGACGGTGACGGACCGTACGACGCGCGCGGCCTGGTCGTCGGTCCGCGCGGTACGGACCGTGGCGTAGGCCGCCTTGCCCGCCCCGACGCGGTACGGCCTGCTCTCGGTGGGCGGCACCGGCTGCGCGGCACCGTCCAGGGCGCCGAACGTGACGGTCGGGATCCGGTCGATCGCACAGGTGCGGTCGCCGTTGTTCCTGACCCGGACATGGATGACATGGGGGCGGTCGGTCCTGCTCGCCTCGACCGTCACCTTGCCCTCCCGGCAGATGGGCACCGGCGCCGCCTGCGCTCCCTGCGGCGCGGCGACCGCGAGGCTCGCGGGCAGGGTGAGGACGAGAGCGGTGGCCGCGGCGGACGCCGCGAGAACGGTACGTACACGCATCACTTGGTTCCCCTGTTCCTGATCGTGGGGTGGACCCGACCGGCCGACGACGAACATCCCCCGTACGCCCACGTCCCGCCCCGTGTCCTCCCTCAGACGACCACCACCCCAAGGAGGTTGCACAACACCCCGCACAGGAACAAGTACGCCACGGACGCAGACCCCAGAGGCGCGGGGAACCGCGCAAAACCCACGGGCGACGGCACAGGAACAAGTACATCCGGCCCCGAGTACCCAGGGGCGCGGGGAACCGCGCACCCACGAACGACCCGCACGGGCACAAGTACGCCCAGCACAGGAGACCAAAGGGGCGCGGGGAACTGCGCACCCCACGAGCGACGGCACAGGGACAAGTACGCCCAGCACAGGAAACCCAGGGGCGCGAGGAACCGCAAGGGCTCACCGGGCGACTCAGTGCTCCCCCCTCGCACCCCGCCGCCCCCGCGCACGCGCGCGGAACACCGCCGCCCCGACCAGCGCGAGCACCGCACCCGTCCCCACGACGGACCCCGTCGACCACCCTCCGTCCCCCTCCGCGACCTCCCCCTGCTGCGCCACCGACACGGCCAGCGGCCGGGGCGAGGGCGCCGCGGCCGAGGGGCTGACCGCGCCCGGGGCGGGTCGCGGCGGCGGGGGCGGCGGCAGCAGGGAGCCGACCGGCCGGACCCGGCCGACCGCGGTGAAGCCCCAGTCGAGCAGCGCCCGCGCCTCCTCGTAGACGGCGTGTCCGCCGTCCTGCGGATTCATCACCGTGGCGATCACGGTCCGGCCGTCGCGCTCGGCCGCCGCGATGAGAGTGTTGCCCGCGTTGGTGGTGTAACCGTTCTTGACCCCGATCAGCCCCCGGTACGCGTCGACCCCGTCCGCGCCGGTCAGCAGCCGGTTGGTGTTCTGGATCGGATAGGTGACCCGGCCGCCGGGGAAGTCCGCCAGCTTGGTCGACGCGTACCGGATGAACTCCGGATCGGTCAGCCCCTCCCGGCCGAAGACCGCGAGGTCGTACGCGGACGACACCTGCCCCTCCGCGTCGTACCCGTCGGGGGAGACGACCTTGGTGTCCAGCGCGCCGAGCGAACGGGCCTTGGCCTGCATCTGGCGGACCGTCGCGGCGAAGCCGCCGTTCATCGCCGAGAGGACCCGTACCGCGTCGTTGCCGGAACTGAGGAACACGCCCCGCCAGAGATCGTCCACCCGGTACCGGTAGCCCGCCTCCACCCCCACCATGCTGCTGCCGAACCCGATGCCCTCCAGTTCGCCGTCGGTGACCGTATGGGTGCCTCCCGACCGCAGATGCGGCAGGGCCGTGACGGCGAACAGGGCCTTCAGGGTGGAGGCGGGCGGCAGCTTGCGGTGCGCGTCACGGGCCGCGAGGATCTCGCCGGACCGGGCGTCCGCGACGATCCACGACAGCGCGGACAGGTCCGACGGGGGCGCGGCGGTCCCGGGGCCGCCCGGGTTGGCCTGGGTGCCCGGCCGGTCGAGCTGGCTGCGGGCGGGCAGGGGCCGGGGGCGGGGTGGCTCCGGCTCCCGGGACCTGGCAGCCGCCCCAGGCACGGGCAACAGCAGCGCGGCACCGAGCGCGAGCGCCACGGAACGGGCGATGACGGCGCGCGAAACGTGTCTGATGACCATTCAGCCACCGTAGGAACGGACGGCGCGCCCCGCAGATCGGCTTGATCCGGCTGGGGGTACGCCCGCCGTCGACACGGGGCCGATGCGGTGGTCGGCACGGCCCGGCAGGGCAGGGCGCGGACCCGGACCGGCACCCGGTCCGCGCCGGTCCTCCGTCCGGTGGACGCTCGCGTATGCGGGTGAGCCCCATGGCCATGGGCGAGCGGAGCACGGGGCGGTTGAGTGGTCGTACGGCCAAGGGACGGCGCGGATCGCCCCCCGGATGGGCCATGCCGCACGGACAGGACGGACCATCATGAACACGGGGAACTCGCACCACCACGCCGCCACCCAGCACCTCGGCGACGGCACCATTCAGAGCGCCGGCGACGCCGCCACCCGGAATCCCGGCGACGCGGGCCGGGTCACCCTGGTCGTCGGGGGGACCGGCAAGACCGGCCGCCGGGTCGCCGAGCGGCTGACGGCCCGGGGCCTGCCGGTCCGGATCGGCTCCCGTTCCGGGCGGCCGCCGTTCGTCTGGGAGTCGCCGCGTACCTGGGACGCCGCGCTGGACGGTGTCGGCGCCGTCTACCTCACCTACTACCCCGACCTCGGCATCCCCGGTGCCGCCGAGGCCGTCGGAGCCTTCGCCCGGACGGCCGCCGCCCGCGGGGTGCGACGCGTGGTGCTGCTGTCGGGGCGCGGTGAGGAAGGCGCCCGGCACAGTGAGGACAAGGTCAGGGAGTCGGGTGTGGAACTGACGGTGATCCGGGCGAGCTGGTTCGCCCAGAACTTCGACGAGGGACTCTTCGCCGACGCCGTGCACTCCGGTGAGATCGCCCTGCCCGCCGGGGACGCGGTGGAGCCGTTCGTGGACGCCGACGACATCGCCGACGTGGCCGTCGCCGCGCTCACCGAGGACCGGCACATCGGCCGCACCTACGAGGTGTCCGGCCCCCGGCTGCTCAGCTTCGCGGACGCCGCGGCGGACCTGACCCGCGCCCTGGGCCGGGAGATCCGCTACGTCCCCGCCACCATGGACGCCTTCCGGACCGCCCTGATCGAGGAGGGACTGCCCCTCGACCTCACCGAGCTGATCGGGCTGCTGACCGACGGACGCAACGCCCACCTCGCGCACGGCGTCCAGGAAGCGCTCGGCCGGCCGCCGCGTGACTTCGCCGACTACGCCCGCGACGCCGCGGCCCGGGGCGCCTGGAAGCGGTGAGCCCGGTGTGATCCATCGGAGGAATCACCCGCACGGGTGAGCCGCGCCTCGGCCGCGCCGCGCCCGCGCCGGGCGATGATGCCCACGTGCACCGCTCACTCGCCGCGTTCGGCGCCTCCGCTGTCCTGATCGCTCTCACCTGCACGGGGTGCGGGAAGGACAGCAAGGGCGCCGACACCGCACCCCGCCCCGCCGCCGGGGCCCCCGGCGCGCTCTCCGGAGCCGACGCCGCCGTGCCGTCCGGGGTCCGCGAACAAGCCGGGTCTTACGGCGCCGCGTTCCTCGGGGACGGCCGCCGCTTCAGCGCCCCCGGCTCGGACTCCGAGGAGGACGGCGGACCCCAGTACCAGCTCACGGTGACCCCCAAGTCCGTGCTCGTCGGCGCGCTCCCGGCGCCCGGCGGGGGAGCGGGCCCGGCCACCGGCCACCACTGGGAGGCCGTACGGGTGGCCTTCGCCAACACCGGCTGGGACACCTACGAGGGCATCCTCGGCAACTCCCTGTCGGTCCTCGACTCCGAGGGCCGTTCCCACCGCCCTGTCACCAAGGTCGAGAAGCTCACCGTCGGCGACACGATGGACGGGAGCGGGGAGCTGCTCCTCGGTGAACAGGTCACCGCCTGGGTGGTCTTCGACCTTCCGGACGGCGCCTCGGCGGAGCAGCTGAGGTTCCGCTGGGGCGGTACCAAGACGGTGAACACCCAGCGCGGCTGGCGGCTGTGACCCACCGCCCGCCGGGGCGCTGACACCGCGGGAACGACGGGACGGCCACCGGATCGCTCCGATGACCGTCCCACCCCCCGTCGGCCGCCCCGGTCACCCGGCCCGCGGCCGGACCGGGAACGGACGGCGGATCAGTCGCTCACCTCGATCTTCCCGTTGACGGAGGCCGACACCTCCGCCGGGGGCGCGCCCTCCGCCTTGCGGGCGGCGTTCTTCAGCAGCGCGGCCAGATCGACCCCGGTCGTCGCGCTGAGCAGTTCGACGCCCTGCGCGACATTGTCCGTGACCGTCCGGGACAGCTGACCCGCGCCGTCCGTCGAGATGATGGTCATCTTCTCCACCGCGCTGAGCGGCTCGGACGCCTTGGCGACGACCTCCGGCAGCACCTGCACCAGCATCTGGAGCACGGCGGCGTCCCCGTACTGCGCGAAGGCGTCCGCCTTCTTGCGCATGGCCGCCGCTTCCGCGGCGCCCTTCGCGTCGATCGCGGCGGCCTCCGCCTCACCCTCGATCCGTACCGCGTCGGCGATCGCCGAGCGCTGGGCCTTCTCGCCCTCACCGGTGAGCCGTGCCCGCTCGGCCGCGGCCTCCGCCTCCTTGACGAGACCGATCCGGCGGGCCTCCGCCTCCTGTTCGGCCTGGTAGCGGGCCGCGTCGGCGGGCTTGCGGATCTTGGTGTCGAGCTCCCGGTCGGTGAGCGCGGCCTGGCGCGTGGCCACCTTCTCCTGCTCCATCAGGACTTCCTGCCGGCGGGCCGCCTCGGCCAGCGGGCCGGCCGCGTTCGCCTGGGCGGCGGCCTCGTCGGTCTGTGCCTTGATCTCGGCCTGCTTCAGGTACAGGGTCCGCTGCGCGACCGCGATCTCCTCCTCGGCCTTCAGCCGGGCCTGTTCGGCCGCGCGCCTGGCCACGGCCTCCGCGATGTCGGCCTCCTGCTTGGCGCGGGCGGCCTCGGGGCGGCCGAGGTCCTCCAGATAGGAGCCCTCGGTGGTGATGTCCTGGATCTGGAAGGCGTCCAGCACCAGGCCCTGGCCCGACAGGCTCGCCTCGGCCTCCTCGGCGACCTGGCTCGCGAAGGCGGCCCGGTCCCGGATGATGTCCTCCACGGACATCCGGCCCACGATGGACCGCAGCGCGCCCGACAGCACCTCCTGGGTGAAGCCGACGATGCCGCCCTGCTGCTGGAGGAACCGCTGCGCGGCGGCGCGGATCGAGTCCTCGGTGCCGCCGACCTTGACGATGGCGACGCCTTCGAGGTTGGCCTTGACCCCGCGCAGGGTCACCGCGCCGCGCACCGAGATGGGGATGTGCCGGCTGGACAGGTCGAGCACGAACTTCTGCTGGACGAACGGCACGACGAACACACCGCCACCGACCACGACCTTCTGGCCGCTGTTGTCGGTGAAGATCCGGCCGGTGTCCGGGTCGGTGGACTTCTTGCCACGCCGGCCGGTGACGATGAACGCCTGGCTGGGTCCGGCCACCTTGTAGCGGGTGACGACGGCCAGCGCGAGTACGACGAGGAGTACGACGACTCCGATGACGGAGATGAGGACTGGACTCATGGAGACCCCCCACTGCCCTTCCGGGGACGGCAGTTCGAACGGTTGACATGGACGGACGTACGGTGGACGGACCGGCGGACCGCTTCCGGCGGGTCAGCGCTCCCCGGTACGGACCGGCCGGACGACCACCGAGGTGGCGGTGGGCGCCGACTCGACCCAGACCTCGGCACCCCGGGCGATCGGGACGGCGCTGCGGGCGGAGTACTTCGCCGGCTGACCGGCGAGCCTGAGCATGACCTCGCCGTAGCCGCCGGCGGGGATCGGGGTGACCACGCTTCCCGCGCTGCCTACCAGATCCTCCCCGCGGGGCACCGGCGGGCCGTCGTCCCGCATCAGGGACCGGCTGAACCGCGCGGTCAGCCAGGCCGCGGTGACCCCGGCCGCGGCACCGACGGCCGTCGCGGGCACGACCCCGAGGCCCGTGGACCCCAGCACGATCGCGCCGGTGAAGCCGAGCATGGACACGAATCCGGCGACCACCGGCAGCGACAGCAGTCCGTCGAAGAGGCCGTCCAGCACGCTGATCCCGCCGAACAGCCCTTCGAGGATCCCGTCGAAGACCAGCGCGAGGACGAGCAGCGCGAGCCCCGCGATCCCCAGACCGAGAAACCAGGTCATACCGCGACCTCCCCCTTGTGCACGGCACCGGCACGGGCGATGCCCGCCGGTGCGGCCCATGTTTCCATGCGTGTCCGCCCGAGTTCATTTCCGGATTCCGGCAATCTTTACGCGTTCTTGATGCCTGGTCCGTCAGGAAGGACGGCACCGGCCCCCGCGCGGTTCCCGCCGGGCCGTCACATCAGCCGCCCTGTCCGGGCGCCGGGACCGTCCGGCGGGGGCGGCGGCCCAGCAGTTCCGCGAGACCCCGTCCGGTGGCCGCCAGCACCACCCGGTCCTCGGCGCGCAGCACGTACCCGGGGTGCAGGTCCCACACCAGGCCCGCCGCCCGGTCCGCGCGGGCGGGCGGCGGGCCGTCCCCGTCCCGCTCCCGGGCCGCCGTGTCCAGGGCGAGCACCCGCCAGGCCCCGGGGCGGAACGCCTCGGCGACGGTACGGCCCTCCAGCGGGAGATGGCCCGCCACATCGACGGCGGCGATCAGCAGCACCTTGCGCTCGACGGGGACGGCCCCGAGTATCTGCCGGCCCATCATCGCCCCGGCGAACGCGGGCGCGGCGAGGTAGGAGACGCTGCGGCTGCGGGTCAGCGCCCGGGGGTGGGCGGCCCGCAGGGTGCGGTAGACGGCGGTCGCGAAGTCGTCGTCGTACAGCCGCATCACCACCCGCAGCCGGGGGTCGACCGAGCGGGCGTACAGCGCGGCTTCCAGATTCGTCGTGTCGACGCTCGTCAGGGCGAGCAGCGAGTGCGCGCGGTGGATCTTCGCCGCCTCCAGCACGCCCTCCTCGGTGACATCACCGAGGACCACGGGCACCCGCAGTCTGCGGGCCAGTGCCATGCCCCGCGCGTCGGGATCGGCCTCCACGCAGACGACCGGGATGTCGAGTTCCCGCAGCCGGGCCAGGACCCGGGTGCCGATCTTGCCGAGACCGAGCAGAACCACGTGTCCGGACACCCCGCGGGGCGGGCGCCGGGTCACGGACCCGCTGCGGAAGGTGCCGAGGACTTCGAGGACGGCCGCCAGCAGGACCGGGAGCAGCAGCAACCCGACGAGTCCGGAGAACAGTTGCAGCACCTGACGGCTCGTCGGTTCGCCGATCGCGGGCTCGTTGATGGAGAACAGGTCGAGCAGGGTCAGATACACCGCGCGCAGGGGATGTTCACCGGTGGTGAGGACCGCCGTGACCGCCAGCGCGACCACGGCGAGCACCAGGCCCACGAAGGACCAGCGCAGCCGGGCGGGCAGCAGCGAGCCGAGCGGCACACTGCGGCTCACCGGCTGCGCGGGACCGGAGTACGACACGGTCTCCAGCACGATCCGGCCCCGGTCGCGCGCCGCCGCCACGCTCTCCTCGTCGGGCAGCAGTTGGGGGACGGCCGTACCGGGTCCCTCGGTGTCGGTGGCGGTGTCGGTGAGCAGGGCCAGGGTGCACAGCGCCGGATCGTCGTCGTCCGGGTCCTCCGTACGGGCCGGGGGGCGTTCCGCCGCCCGCAGCAGCAGGCCCTCCGCCTGGACGACCTTGCTGCTGCCCGCGACGGCCGCCGCGGTGAGCGCGGGCGCGGCGGTGTCCGCGTCGGACAGGATCGTGGTGGACGCGTCGAACGCGCCGGTGCCGGAGCCGGGGACGGCGAGGGCGGCGGCCTGGTCGAGGACGTCCTCCAGGTACTGGCCGAGCCGTCGGTTGTAGAGCCGGATCACCAGCCGCAGCCGGGGGTTGAGGCGCCGGGCGGCGAGGGCCGCGCGGATGTTGGTCTCGTCGTCGTCATGCACCAGCGCGAGTGCCGCGGCCCGCTCCACCCCCGCCTCGGCGAGCACCTCGTCGGTCAGCTCCTCGGCCTCCAACTGCCGGTCGGGGAGGCCGGGTTCCGGGTCGCCGTTGTTCCCGGTGGCCCGGTTCACCGCGGCGGACACCCGGCCGAGCAGCGCGGAGGCCCGGGCCCGGCCCACGACGGGCGGGCCGGGGGTGCGCCCGGCGGGGGGCACCACCAGGGTGACCGGTTCGCCGTAGACGCTCCGCAGTTCGGCGGCGAGCCGTCGCGCGAGGGCGTCGTCGCCGCAGACGACCATGTGTTCCACGGCGGGGGGAGTTGATTGCGTGGGCAGGGCAGACATGAAACCTAGGACTGCCGTGAGGGTCGCGCGGTTTCATGGCCGGACGGCCGCGGCTGCTTTCCCCTCGTGCGACGGCGCCGATCCGGCCCGGACGCGGGCAACCGCCGGGTGCCGGGCGGGGGTTCGCGGGCGGGCCGGGGCTGTCATCGGAGCGGGGCCGGTCGTGCGGGTGGCTCACTCCTCCGGCGACACCGGGCGCAGGGTCGGCCGCCGGACGTTCCTCGCGGACGCGAGCAGGATGTGCATCCGCTCGGTGACCTGCGCGAGGTCGTCGGCGGGCCGGTGGAACGGCAGCCGTACGTCCTCGTGGCCGCGCAGCCGTTCGAGGCGCAGGGTCAGTCCGTGCCGGTCGAGGGCGAACGGCTGCACCCGGACCACCTCGCTCAGGCTCTCCGGCTCGACGAGCCGGGTGAGCCATTCGACGGCGTCGGCGTGGGCGTCGGCCAGATGGGTGAGCAGCCGGGACTCGGCGGTGGCGAGCGGGTCGGGCGCGGCCCGCGCGAAGTCGTCGATGTCGATGCCGATATGACCGGAAGGGGCGTGCAGCACGGCGCAGGCGGGCTGGAAGAGCAGGTGCTCACCCTCCCGGGTGAACCGCCCCGACAGCCACAGCCGCGCCCGGATGCGGTCCCGTACCGGCACCGGCGCCGCGTCGGAGAACTCCATCAGGGCCGTCGGCTCGCCGCGCGGGGAGCAGAGCGCGGCCGAGGCCAGCACGCTGTCCTCCGGGACGCACAGTCGTACGACGCCGTCGGTGGTGACGGAATGCGCCCCCACCAACTCCTCGTGGCAATGGTCCGTGGTCACCGCGCAGGACCATGCTGCTGCGAGTACCGAGCGGGCACGTTCCGCCGCGGTGGGCGCGGTCGTGCAAGCCTGGCGGACACCCATCTCCGTACCTCCAGTATTAGGTAAGCCTTGCCTAACCTAGCGGACCTGGAGGGGAAGGGCTACCGCGTGTGCCCGAAAGAGTGGCGCGGGATCGGCTTTGATCATCCGTTCGGACGCCTGTTCGCCGCCGCCGGCGGCCTGTTCGCCTCTCGCGGTCACGGGCGGGCCGGGGCCGGGTCGGGGGCCCGCGTCGCCGCCCGCATATGCCGCTTGACCAGGCACACGCACCCCTGGGTCGACCCTCGCGGCCGACGCACGCCCCGAGACGGCAAGGGTATTTGTTATGTCCGTATATGGTCGCGCCGGGGCATTCGACCGTCGGCGTACGCGCCCTCCGATCGGAGGGTTTCCGGCCTATTGCTGAAGCGTCCCTATTCAGCCATGCCCTCCAGGACGAAACGGACAGCCCTCCGGTTCCGCGATATCCGGACCTTCCGCGGTGGCCATTTCCGTTACTTCTCGCCACTGATTCAATACGCAAGGTTACCGAAATGCAGGGGGTCGACGTGAAATCCGGCGCCGGAGTAGGCAGACTCACCGACGCCGAACAGGTAACCGATCCACAGACCGCCGCTCACAGCGGAAGGAGCGCACCATGTCGCACATCACCCGCCGGGCCATGACGGGGGCGCCGCCGACCGTGGCCGTGCGCGGACCGCTCACCGGTGCGGCGCTCGCCGCCGGCGCTCCGTCCGGGGGCGCGACCGCCGCCTCTCCCGGACCGCACGCCGCCTCGGCCCTGGTACTCACCCTGGGCCATGGCGTGAACACGGCGAACGCGGCACGGGAACGCGCGGTCACCCTGTCCTGTGCGCCGTCCAGCGCGGGGACGCATCCCGCGGCGGGCCCGGCCTGCGCCGAACCCGCCCGTGTCCAGGGCGATTCGGCGGACCTGGTCGCCACTGTGCCGGGCGGGCGCACCCGGCGGTACGACCCGGTGGTGGTCACGGTGCCGGGCGTACGGGACGGCCGGCGGATCGCCTGTGAACGCACCTTCGGCAACGACTGCGTGAAGAACGCCCATGGGGTGGCGGTCTTCACTTTCTGAACCGGGACCTGGAGCGGTCGGTGCCTGCCTGTGGGGGGCAGATCCGACGGCCCGTGTGGGGGGTCCCAGTGGGGGACCGGCCGGGTGGAGGATTCATCTCCGCCCGGCCGGTCGACTTTCCGGGGCCGGTACGTCCGTACGGTGCGCCGACCGGTGCCACGGCGCCGCGCGGGTCAGCCGCCGGTGTCCGGGCGGGTGCCGACCACCACCGTCGCGGGCGGCTCCTCGCAGGTCGCGACCTCCGTCGTCAGCCCGCCGTCCCGGAACGCCCGCGCCGCCCGCTCCGCCTGCCGTCCACTGGTCTCCACCAGCAGATGACCGCCCGGCGCCAGCCAGCCGAGCGCCCCGGCGGTCACCCGGCGCAGTACCCCGAGCCCGTCCCCGCCCCCGTCCAGCGACACCAGCGGCTCATGGTCGCGCGCCTCGGTCGGCAGCAGCGCCACCTCACCGCTCGGTACGTACGGGACGTTGGCGACCAGCACGTCCACCCGGCCGCGCAACGCGGCGGGCAGCGCGTCGAACAGATCGCCCTCGTGCACGCCGCCGCCCCGCGGGACGACATTGAGGCGCGCGCACCGCACCGCCACCGGGTCGATGTCCGCCGCGACCAGCTCGGCCCGGGGCAGCGCCGCGAGCAGCGCGGCGCCGATCGCCCCCGATCCGCAGCACAGATCCACCACGACCGGCGGACGCGGCGCCCGCCGCGCGGCGAGCGCGACGGCCTCGGCGGCCAGGAACTCGCTGCGGCGGCGCGGCACGAACACCCCGGGGGGCACGGTGATCCGCAGTCCCCGGAACCCCGCCCAGCCGAGGACGTGTTCGAGGGGCGGGCCGGACGCCCGGAGCTCCGCCATCGCCAGGGCCTCGCGCGCGGTGCGCGCGGTGGCGAGGATCAGCGCCGCCTCGTCCTCGGCGAAGACGCAACCGGCGGCGCGCAGCCGGGCGGCGAGGGCGGACGGCTCCGCGCCGGACCCTTCGGGGCCGCCGGGGGACGCGCGCGGTACGGGGGGTTCGGTCGGCGCGGCTTCCGCCCCGGCCGCGGGCGCGGCGGGAGTGGCGGGCGCGACGGACGGGTGCTGCGGGAACGTCATGGGGAGAAGGTGCCTTTCGGGGCCGAAAGGGCGTTCTCCCGGATGCGGGAACCGCTAGCAGCGGTCCGCCGTGCGACCGGCGGACGAGAACACCCTGCCTGAACTGGCGGAAATGGGTCTCACCTCCCCGGTGGACGCCGACGCGGACAGCCGCACACTACCCGAGCGGATCGGAGACCGTACAGGGGGACTTGCGCGTTCCGAGGTAGTGCTCGGCGGCGAGTGCCGCCTCCCTGGCGCTGCGCCGGCCCATCAGCACGCACAGGGTGTACGCCGTGTCCTCGAAGCGTCCCCGGACGGTGCCGTTGGACGGATTGGCGAGCATCAGGCGTTCCCACGCCCGATACCGCTCCAGGAGAAAGGCGACCTGGGGTTTGTCCGGCAGCAGCATGGCGCCGCTCACCTCCGATGTGATTCTCGCCGCCCGGAGTCGTGCGGTGGGGCCATCCTCGCCCGAACGCCCGCCGTCCTCCTGTCGGGAGATCGGCCGCCGCACCCTCGCGCCGAGTGCCGGGCCATGACCCGACCGGCTCCGTACCGGCCGCCGCGCACCTCGATGACCTGCGGGAACGCTCCCGTGTTGCACGACTGGAGTAATCCCCGCACGCTGGAGGCAACTCAGCAGCGACCGCCGCTCACGCTTCGTGTTCGTGGCTCGGCCGAACGGGCGAGAAGCGGTGGTGACCGAGCTTTGCGGGTGAGGAGCCCAGATCATGACCGTCCCCCTGCCCTGTTACAGCTGTGTGGAAGTGGAAGCGCACCCGGAGCGGATCGACCGGGTCCACCGCATCCTCGCGGCGCACCTCGCCCGCTGGACGCTGGACCGCCAGATCACCCCGGTGTGCGCGGGGGTCCGTGAACTGCTCGCGAACGTCGCCGAGCACGCGGGCGACGGCACCGCCGTCATCGAACTCATCTGGACGGGACGGCACTTGATCGCCTCTGTCGCCGACCAGGACCACCGGCCGCCCCGGCCGCTGGGACCCGAGCGCGGCGGCCTGGCGAAGGTGGCCGCCCTCAGCGACGGCTGGGGGAGCTGCGGGACACCGGACGGCGGCAAGGTCGTGTGGTTCTGCCGCCGGGTGGAGACCGCGGAGGGCCAGCCACTGGTGTGGCCCGCCCCGGTGTCCGTGCTGCGGGAGTCACGGCCCGGCCCGGGGAGCGGCCCCGTCCCGGCCCTGCTCGGCCCTCCGGCGCGCGGCGCGGCCCGCCCGCCCCTGGCCCGCCGGCCGCTCGCCACGCGATGCGCGTGAGCACCCGGAACGCTATCGGGAGCCGTCCACCAGCCGTGTGACCGTGTCCTCCATCCACCGCCACGCGTCGTCGGTGTCGGACGAACGCCCGTGCGGCGCGCGGAACATGTCCAGGAACGCGCACACGTCGTCCAGGTCCCAGCGCAGCCGGTACAGCTCCAGCGCGGACCGGTCCGGCGTCCGCCCGCTCGCCTGCGCCCAGGTCTCCAGCGCCGCCTCGTCGGTCCCGCCGGTCCCGGCCGCGTGCCACAGATCGCGTTCGGGGACCGCGAGTCCGGCGGTGTCCCAGTCGACGAGCAGCGGCTCTCCGCCGGAGCGCCACAGCACATTGCCCGGATGCGGTTCGCCATGGGTGACGACCAACTCCGGCCCGCGGTCGCGCAGTCGCCGCGCCCGCCGGTCGAACTCCGCCAGCCTCCGTCGCAGCCCCGCCGCCCGGGTACGGAGCAACTCCCGCGCCGGACCGCCGTACGGGCCCGGACCCCACGGCCCGTCCGTCCCCGCGAGCGCCGACTCCAGCCGTGCGCGCGCGGGCAGGTCCGGTGGCAGCACCCGGGCCGCGGCGGGCGGCACGGCGCGGTGCAGGGCGGCGAGCATCCGCATGATCCGGGCGCGCTCCGGGGCGGTGAGCTCCTGCCCGAACTCCCCGGACGGCGCGTCGGTCCACGGCAGCACACTCAGCGCGTACCGCTCGCCGACCCGGCGTACCGTCGCACCGTCCCGGGCGGGCAGCGGCGCCACCACGGAGTCCAGCCCGGCCGCGTACAGCGCGGCCGAGGTGTCCAGAGCGCGGCGCAGCCCGTCGAACGCGCCGTCCGCGCCCTCGCCGCAGTACGGCTTGTGCGGCAGATCGGCCAGGGTCAGGAACCAGCGCCGCCCGTCCTCCCCGGTCGCGCTCCAGTGGTAGTCACCGAAGCCGACCGGGGCGTAGTCGAGCGAGACCGGCCCGACCTCCCAGTCGCGCAGCGCGCGGATCAGTTCGGACTCGGTGACACCGGTGGGGCGCTCTCTCATGGCCGCGAGGCTAGGGGCTCCCGCACGGCCCGGTCACACGCTTTTCCCCGGCGGCGGTCCGGTCGGGACCGTGACCGCCGGGGGTGAGGGCGGTCAGTGCGGCGCTTCGGAGGGCTCCAGGACGAAGACCGGGATCACCCGCTCCGTCTTCTCCTCGTACGCCGCGTAGTCGGGGTACGCCGCCACCGCGCGCTCCCACCACTCGTCCCGCTCCGCGCCGGTCACCTCACGGGCCGTCATGTCCTGCCGGACCGGGCCGTCCTGGAGCTCCAGCCGGGGATCGCCCAGCAGATTGTGGTACCAGACCGGGTTGTTCGGTGCTCCGCCGAGGGAGGCGACCGCCGCGTAGCGGCCCTCGTGCTCCACCCGCATCACCGGTGACTTGCGGAGCTTCCCGCTGCGCGCGCCCAGGGTGGTCAGCACGACCACGGGCATGTCCCGCAGGGTCGTGCCCTCGGTGCCGCCGGAGCGTTCGTACAGTTCGACCTGCTCACGGACCCAGGCGGTCGGGCTCGGTTCGTACTGGCCCTGCAAAGGCATGCGGCTCGTCCTCTCGTCGGTGGACACGTCGTCGTCCGGGTGCCTCAACACCGCCCGGCGGCAGGTTCATCCCGGCTGCCGTACGTTCACCCGTCCGGACCTGCCGGGTACGGCCGCCTCCGCGCCGGGCGGGGGCGGCCGTGTACTCAGAGCTCGCGCCGGGACCGGTCCGGGCGCTGCGGCCCGCTCGGCGCGCGGTCGTCGGCCTCCGACGCCCGGCCAGGCGCCTGGACGGGCGTCCGGTCATGGGCCTCGGCGGCGGGCGCCCCGCAGCCCGCGCCGCAGGCGTCCGGGTCCTCGGGGACCGACCTGGCGGACGCCGGGGCCGGGTCGACCAGCCAGCGCTGGCGGGCCGAGTTGTCCCGGAGTTTCACCACCACGTCCGCCCGTTTCACCAGCGCCGTGGGGGTGAGCGCCAGATCGTCCGCCCAGCGGGGAATCAACTGGCCCTGGACCGTGAGGTCGTAGTGCACATCGGCACTGTGGGACTCCTCGCGCAGCGCGCAGGGACCGAGGGCCGCCACCCCCTCGTCGGCGTGCGAGTCCAGGCACAGGCCGGGGTCCGCGGCGCTGCGCAGCAGTCCGTCGTCCTCGTACGTCCACTGCTGGCTCGGCCCCTCCGAGCAGGCCATCAGCGTCGCCGACGCGCCGGCGCGCGGTCGCTGCCCCGCCACGTCGAGACAGAGTCCCGCGTCGGCGTTGCGGAGTCTGCCGCCCACCGGTCCGCGCGGCAGCCCCGCGGCCTCCGCCGGAGGCACGTAGCCGGGCGGCAGCGACGCCTCGGGGCGGGACACGGAGGTGCCGGGCAGCCCCGAACCCCTGGCGTCGTCGCCGCCGTTGGGCCACAGGGTCGTGGCGAGGACCGCCGTCGTCAGGACGGCCGCCCCGGCCCCGAACCCGGCGAGCATCTGCCGCCCCGACCGCAGGACACGCGGGGTGCGGACCCGGTGCCGGCCCGTCGCCCGCGGTGCGTCGGCGACGGGGTCCCGGTCCTCGTCGGACCGGGCCGAGTACAGCGGATGGGGCGGTGGCGGCGGGCGTACGGAGCGCGGGGGAGGGCCGGGCAATTCGGGAATTCTGCGGTGCTGACGGATGGCGAGATAGTCGTCCGCTCCATGGACGAGTACGGACTCGGCCAGCAGCGCACCCACATTTCCGTCGAAGTAGCGCAGTTGCTCGACGGTGAACCGGCAGTGCTCACAACCCTGTACGTGTTCCGTCACATCAGGCAGCAGGGGATCTCCCTGGCGGACGGGTACGTCGAGGAGACGGTTGTAGTAGCGGCATTCCGGACGGGTGGCAAGTTCGATATGCGCTTGCAGGCAGGATGTCCGGAATACCTCCCGTGCTTCTTCGAGTTCACCTTGGGCGGCGGCGTTCTCCAGGGCCAGCAGAGCGGCCGGTTCCGATATCGGCTCGCCCTCGACCTCGGTGTGCCAGAGCAGGTACTGGGCGGATATCGGCAACTCACCGAAAGCACGTGCGGCGATCCGCCGGTTATCCGCGACGGTGACCCCGGACGCCCAGGGTTCACCGCGTATCGGGTCCGTCGGGTTGATCGTGTCCATCGTGTTCCTCGGGGGGAGTGGGGTCGCCTCCGGGGAAAGAGCCCAGGTCCGGGCCAGGTCGCGCACGGTCAGCAGCAACCGGGGGCGCAGCGCGAGCGAGGGCTCCCCGTCGCGCGTGGGGTCGAGCACCGCACGGAACGCCGCCGCGGCGAGCATGGGGGAGGCGGCGGGTCCGGACACGGCGCACACGGTCGCGTAGTCCTGGACGGATTCCCAGTGGCGGCTCAGCAGCACCGCGAAGGCCCGGGTCTCCTGTTCGGCCGAGGGGGAGCGGAGCGCGACCGTGAGTTCGTCGTCGGAACGGCGTGAATCCGCCGTAGGGGTGTGGGGGTCCTGCTTCGGATGGGGTGTGAGGGGGGTGGGCACAGAGGGATTTCCTTCCAGAGCGCACTGGGGCACGCGGGGAGTTCTGGCCGGGGGAGGTAAAGGACGCGGGGACGTCCTCGACCACCGATGGCGAACACGTCTTCTGGGCGACCGGCCATGGTCCGTGCTGGAACGCTGCATACCCTGACACAGTCAACTCACGTGTAACAAGGTTTTCGTAAAGGGTTGTTGAGTGGATAGTCACCTGCGCTGTCATGTGAACCGCCAGACGCGCTCTCATCCGATGCGGCAAGTTACCTGTTGGTACTCGTCGATGCATTCGGCAGCGGCCCGCCGCGCGCCTGGGAGCTGCGCGGAAGTATGCGGTGCACGTGGTGAATCGGCGCCTCTCGCGGGGTACGGCGGCCATACGGCGATACGTGCCGGAACGCCCCTGTGTTCACATCCGGCGCTCTGTGTATGAGAGGGAAGTCCATCGGTTCTGTGCGATGCCAAAAGGCAGAACAATCAAAACGTCGAATGGAGTTCTTTCCCGGGAAGTCCTGTTCCGGAAGAAGGGGGAAGGCCGTGGAATCACTGGCGCCGGGCGAATGCCTGGCGGGGACCCACCGGACGGCGGGTGGCCGGGAACAGCCGACGGCCCCTGTCACGGGCATATGACAGGGGCCGGGAGGAGCGGTGAGGCCGCCGGGGGCGGGCCCCGGTCGGCGAGGCGGGCGGCCGGGCCGCGAGGCGCCCGCGCCGGATCAGCCCTGCGGCGGTTCGAGCGGCTGCGGTGCGGAGATCCGTGCGGACCCGCCCCCGCTCTCCGTCCGTTCCTCGGTACGGTGGCCACGGGCGATGTAGTCCCGGACGACGAGCTCCACCGCGTCCTGCGGTGAGCCGGCGCCGGACAGCACCATGACCTCCACCACGAGTTCCGCGTCCAGTCCGACGGTTACCTTGGCCATGTGCCGCTCCTCCGCACCGAAAGTGACCGAGACGGTAGCACCGCCCCCGCCGGACGCGCACCGGGGCGCCCGGCGTACGGCGACCGGTCGGTGGGTACTTGGCCGGAGTGTCCCGGCCCCGGCCGCCGATGGCTGACAACCGCCGTTCCCTCCGGGGTGTTCCGCGTCCTCGGTCACCGCCCGGGGACGCCGGCGGCGGTGGTCAGGTCGCGGTGTCCGCCGGGAACAGCCCGGCGAGGACACCCGTCGCCTTGAGGCCCGAACCGGTCAGCACCACGACCGTCGTCTCACCGTCCCGGATCGCGCCCCGGGCACGGAACACGTCGATCGCGGCGGCGGCCGTCGCGCTGGTCGGCTCCACGTACAGCCCCCGGCTCGCGAGAGCGCGGACCGCCGACGCGATGTCCCGCTCGGGGATCGCGGCCATGTCCCCGCCGGAGCGGCGGACCGCGGCCACCACCTCGGGCAGCCGTACCGGTGCACGGATCGCGGTGCCCTCCGCGATCGTCGGGCCGAACTCCGGTACGGGCTCCGACCGGAACGCGGCGTGCAGCGGGGCGCACGCCGCGGGCTGGGCGACCAGCAGCCGGGGAAGGCGCGCGATCCGCCCCGCGGCGAGCAGCTCCGAGAACCCCAGATCGCAGCCGAGGACCGTGCTGCCCGCGCCCGCCACGGTCACCACCGCGTCCGGGGCACGGAACCCGAGGTCCTCCCACAGCTCGTACGCGAGGGTCTTCGTCCCCTGGAGGAAGTACGGATGCCAGTTGTGCCCCGCGTACATCACCTCCCCGGCGCGCCGCAGAGCCTCCGCCGCGGTGGCCTCCCGGCCGCCCGGCACCGGGGTGATCCGCGCCCCGTACGCCCGCGTCTGGAGCACCTTGGCGGGCGAGGTCCCCTCCGGGACGAGGACCGTGGCGCCGATCCCGGCCGCCGCGCAGTAGGCGGCGACCGACGAACCGCCGTTGCCGGAACTGTCCTCCACGACCTCCCGTACGCCCCGGGCGGCCAGCGCCGAGACCATCACACTGCTGCCCCGGTCCTTGAAGCTCCCCGTCGGGTTGAACCACTCCAGCTTGAAACGGACCCGGGCCCCCGCCCACTCGCCCTCCACCAGCGGCGTCATCCCTTCCCCGAGGCTCACCGGGGGACGGCCGCCGGGCAGCGGCAGCGCGGCGCGGTAGCGCCACAGGGAACGGACCGAGCCGTCGATGTCCCCCGGCGCGAGGCCGGGCAGCGGCGACACGGTCAGCGGACCGCCGTCGTCCCCGCGCCAGCGCAGGGCGTCCAGCGGATACGTCCGCCCCGAACGCCCGTCGATCAGCTGTGGCCCCTCGGGTTCCCGCTCCGGTTCCGGCACGCGGACCGCCTCTCTCCTCGTCCGCCCGGCCCTCCGGCACGGCTTCCGACAGGGGGTCGAACGGATCATCAGATGATGGACGGAACCTACCGGACCCGTGATCGTCGGCCCCGTGTCGGCGCCGTACCTGAGCCGCCGGGCCCCTCCCGCCTGGCTCCGCCAAGCGCCTGCCACGGCCTGCCGAGCGCCGCCTCGGCCCTTTTGCCTCAGCGCCGCCCCCCTCAACCCCGCTCGCTGCCCCGGCTCCCGCCCCCGCCCGGGAACAGGGACCTCAGCCGTCCCAGCCAGGAGAACCGCTGCCGCTGCTCACGCGCGCTGCGGTCCAGTTCCTCCATCAGCCGCCTGCTGCGGTGCTCCATGTCCAGCTCGTCCAGCAGCCGGTCCACCTCGGTCAGCAGCGCCCCGTGGAGCTGCCAGCCGCGCGGGTCCTCCCGTACGTCGTCCAGCAGGAGCCGCGCCGCCCGGTCCCGGCTCGCGACCGCGGCGCTCAGCTCCTCCGCCAGCCGTGCCTCGGCGGCGTCCGCGTTGGTGCTGACCTGAGTGGTCACCAGGACCGCGAAACTGACGACGGCGTCGGCGATATGGTCCAGCGTCTCCTGGAGCGCCGCGCCCGTCCCGCGCGGCAGCAGCGGCTCGTGCGGACGTTCCCTGCTCAGATCGGTGAACGTCCGGGAGAGGACCCGGACGACGACCACACAGATCTCCAGGGTGTCGAGACCGGTCCGCAGCACCACCCGGTTCAGCAGGCCCTCACGGACCCGGGGGTTGAGCCGCAGGCTGTCCTCCGCCTGCCGCAGCGCCGCGTCCACGTCCGCCACGTCGTCGTCCAGCTGCCGTGCCTCGAAGAGCCGCTGCTCGGCCTGCTCGGGCGCGGTCGGGGTGATGAGCTGTTCACCGCCCCGCAGCAGCAGCCGCCGCATCCGGCGCGCCAGGTTCTCGATGGACTCCCCGGCGGTGTCCACCCACACGGGCGGCGCCAGCAGGAAGTTGAACGACAGGCCGACCACCGCCCCGATCAGCGTCTCCAGCACCCGGTCCCAGGCGGACGCGCCCACCTGGGTCACCCCGAGCACGAGCATCGCGCTGATCGCCACCTCGGGCACGAACTCGCCCACCCGGACGAACTGGCCCACCGTCAGCGACGCCAGGATGATCAGGGCGAGGCTCCACCAGCTCAGTCCCACCAGCGAGCTGAAGCCGACGGCGATCAGTACGCCGATGACCACCGAGTTCACCCGGCGGACGCCGGTGGTGATCGTGGCGTAGAGCGTCACCTGCACCACCAGGAGCGCGGTCAGCGGCGCGGTCAGCGGCGCCTCGACATCGCTGAGCTGGAGCGCGACGGCGTACGAGATGGTGGCCGCCGCCGTGGACCGCAGGATCTGCACCACCACGGGGTCGCGCCAGCGCCGGACGACGCCGGCCGCCCGGGGCGCGTGCGCAGTCCGTCCGGCCGCCGCTTCCGGCGACGCACGGTTCTCCTCGCTCATCGTCAGCCACCGCCCGCCTCACGGAACCGATACCGGGTCCACTGTCGTACGGAGCGGTGCCGGGGGGACGGTGACGCTCCGTACGACCTGCGGCCGGTTTCGGCGGACCGCGGGTACGCGGGGGCGCGAGGGCGGTGGGTGTCCGGCTCGCCGTCGTCTTCCGTCCCGGAGGTTCGCTGCCCCTTCGGGGACACCCGCTGTGGGGAACGGTGGGTGGTTCGCCCACTGTTGGCGGTCTTTCGCGCAGTTCCCCGCGCCCCTTTCGGGGCGCCCCGCTGTGGTGGCCGTGCGGGGTCGGCTGACCGTCGCCGGTCTTCGCGCAGTTCCCCGCGCCCCTATCGGGGCGCCCCGTCGTGGTGGCGGTGCGGGGTCGGCTTTCCGTCGGTGGTCGTTTGCGCAGTTCCTCGCGCCCCTTTGGGGCACCCCGCTGTGGTGGCCGGGGGCGATCGGCTGACCGTCGCCGGTCTTCGCGCAGTTCCCCGCGCCCCTATCGGGGCACCCCGTCGTGGTGGCGGTGGGTGGTCGGCTTTCCGTCGGTGGTTGTTCGGGCGGCTTCGGGGGAGCTCGGTGTGGGGCGGGTTGTCCCGGGCGTTCCCCCGCGGTCCGTGGCCGTCGTCAGTAACCTCCGGCGTACGCGGCGAGCGCACCGACGAGAGACGGGCACGACGATGAGCGGACATGCGGCCGACTTCCAGTACGAGATCTATCTGAACGGTATGACCGGGGCGGTGCCCAGACTGCCCACCGATCTGACCCGCCTCGCGGAACTCACCGAACAGCGGCTCGGTTCCGGACCGGTCGGCTATGTGGCGGGCGGCGCGGGCGACGGCAGCACCGACCGCGCCAACCGTGCGGCACTCGACCGGCTGCGGATCGTGCCCCGTGTGCTGCGGGACGTCCATGCGCGCGACCTGTCCGTGCACGTGCTGGGCCGCACCCTGCCCGCGCCCGTGGCGCTCGCCCCGATCGGTGTGCTGTCGATCCTGCACCCCGAAGCCGAGGGCGCCGCCGCCCGGGCCGCCGCCGCCCGCGGGGTGCCCTACATCCACTCCAGCGCCGCCAGCACCCCCATCGAGCAGGTCGCCGAGGCCCTGGGTGACGCCGAACGCTGGTTCCAGCTCTACTGGTCCAAGGACCGCGAGGTCACCCGCAGCTTCCTGACCCGGGCCCGGGACACCGGGTTCACCGTCCTGTTCGTCACCCTCGACACCCCGCTGCTCGCGTGGCGGCCCCGGGACCTCGACCAGGCGTATCTGCCGTTCCTGCGCGGGGTGGGCACCGCCAACTACTTCACCGACCCCGCGTTCCAGGCGGGACTCGCCCGGCCCGTGCACGAGGACCCGGACGCCGCCGTCATGCACTTCATCGGCCTCTTCTCCGATCCCTCGAACACCTGGCCGGATCTCGCGTTCCTCCGGGAGAACTGGGACGGTCCGATCGTCCTCAAGGGGGTGCTGCACCCGGACGACGCCCGGGCCGCCGCCGACGCCGGGATGGACGGTGTCGTCGTCTCCAACCACGGCGGACGCCAGGTCGCGGGCGCCATCGGCGCCGCCGACGCGCTGCCCGCCGTGGTCGACGCCGTCGGCGACCGGCTCGACATCCTGTTCGACAGCGGTGTCCGTTCCGGCGCCGACATCGCCAAGGTCCTCGCGCTCGGCGCCCGCGCCGTGCTGATCGGGCGGCCCTACGCCTACGGGCTCGCCCTCGACGGCCAGGCGGGCGTCGACCATGTGATCCGCTGTCTGCTCGCCGAACTCGATCTGACCCTCGCCCTGTCCGGGCACGCCACCCCCGCCACGTTCACCGCGGCCGACCTGCGGCGCGAGGGCGACCGATGACCGCCCCCGGCGGCCCGCACGGCCCGGGACGGCCGTGATGTTCGGCCCCGGCGGACCCACGTTCCGCGAACTCACCGTGCAGGCGCTGTCCTCCGTCGAGCACGGCTACGACCTGCTCGCCCCCACCTTCGACCGCACGCCCTTCCGCACCCCGGACGCCATCCTCGACGCCACCGCGCGTGTGCTGGAAGGACTCGGCCCCTTCGGCCGCGGGCTGGACCTGTGCTGCGGCACGGGTGCCGGTACCCGGGTGCTGCGGCGGGTGTGCCGGGACCGGATCGTCGGGGCCGACCTCAGCGCCGGGATGCTGACGGCCGCCCGCCCGGCCCCACCGGTCCGCCCCGGCCGTCCGGCGGAGCACCTGGTCCGGGCCGACGCGCTGGCCCTGCCCTTCGCCGGGAGCCTCGACCTGGTCGTCAGCTTCGGGGCGTTCGGCCACTTCCTGCCCCGGCAGCGGCCCGCCCTCTTCGCCGGGGTGCACCGGGCCCTGGCCCCCGGCGGCCGGTTCGCCTTCCCGGTGGTCGCGCCGCCCGCACCCGGCTCGCGGGGGTACTGGGCGACGGCCGGGTTCGACGCGGTGATGCGGCTCCGCAACGCCCTGTGGCGTCCGCCGTTCGTGATGTACTACCGCACCTTCCCGCTGTCCGCCGTCCGCGCCGAGCTGACCCGCGCGGGCTTCACCACCGACCTGTACGCGCTGCCGGAGCTGGGCCGGCGGCCGGACGGCGGACCGCGCTGCCGTCTGGTGGTCGCCACCCGGCCCCGCACCCGCGCCCAGGTGGCACCTGGACGCGCGGCCGACGAGTTTTCGGCGGACCATCGGTCGTAACGGAGAGAGCATGCCGTAACCGATCGCGTACGCGGGAGGCGTCACCGATGACCAGCGAGGCATTCACCACCTGTCTGTGGTTCGACGGCCGGGCCGAGGAGGCCGCGGACCACTATCTGTCCGTGTTCAAGAACTCCGAGCCCGGCCGGGTCACCCGGTACACCGAGGCGGGCCCCGGCCCCGCCGGGACCGCCATCACCGTCGACTTCACCCTCAACGGCCAGCACTTCCTCGCGCTCAACGGCGGACCGGAGTTCACGTTCAACGAATCGGTCTCGTTCCAGATCCACTGCGCCGACCAGGACGAGGTCGACTACTACTGGGACCGGCTCACCCAGGACGGCGGCCGGCCCGGGCAGTGCGGCTGGCTCAAGGACAGGTTCGGGGTGTCATGGCAGGTCGTCCCCACGGAACTGCCCGGACTGCTCGCCGACCCCGACCATGAGAAGGCGGCCCGGACGACCCGCGCCCTGTTCGCGATGACGAAGCCCGACATCGGCGCGCTGCGCGCCGCGTACGCGGGGGAGTAGCCCCGGCCGGGACCGGCCGCGGGGGTCGGCGGCTGTCAGTAGCGCAGTACGCCCGCGATCCGGCCCAGGTCCGCGAGGGTGCCGTCCGGCAGGAAACGTACGGTGGCGCCCGTCGTCAGGCAACGCTCGACGATCTCGTCCACCAGGTCCTCGCGGGAGTCGAGATCGTCATGCCTCGCGGGCATCAGATGGTGGCCGTCGTCGCGTACCGTCACCCGGTAGTTCTCCTCCACGGCCAGCAGGTCCACCCGGCCCTCGGTCGCGTTGCGCCACACCTCGTCGGCCCCGGCGGCGAACTCCCGGCGGCCCCGCGCCCGGTCGAGGTCCCGCAGCACCGCGCCGTTCTCCGCCTCCTGCCGCGCGGAGTGGAACGGCAGCACCGCCTGCCACACCAGCTCGGGCGGCCCCTGCGCCAGGCCCCCGTGCGGCACCCGGAACATCTCACCCGCACCGCCGTCCGACGCGCCGCCGACCTCCGCGAGGGTGGTCAGCGCCGCCGCCTCCCCGGCCGCGTACAACGGGCGGGGGCGGTCCGCGAGCACGGCGGCCATGGCCTCGTCCGCCCGGCGCAGAAACGCCCGGGTCGCCTCGTCGCGGAAGGTGCTGGGCAGGTCCCCGACGCGTTCCTGACGCTCCGCGTCGGGGTCCGCGAGACTTCTGACCAGCGGGAACGGGCCGGTGCGGACCTCGCTGACCCGCTCGGCGCGGCCGTCCCACAGCGAGATGTGGTCGGCGGAGACCGCGAGGACCCAGTACGGGCGGTCGGCGAGGTCCGCGGCGACCAGGTTCCGGGTCAGGAACGTGTCCGACAGCACGACGCGTTCGGGGACCGCGCGGTTCAGGTACCAGACCTGGTGCTCGCCCGGCGCGGCGAACACGGCGAGGCCGTCCTCCGCGAGGGCCAGGTCGGTCGCGGCGACGGCCTGGTCCAGCTGGTCGGCGATGTCCGCGGAGCGGGCGCGGGTCGCCGCGGGGTCGGCCCGCAACCGGTTCTTCGCCTCCGCGACGAGGTTGCGCAGACGTACGTGGTCCTGGGCGTGGTGGGGTTCGCGCCGGTGCGTGGGCATCAGCAGGGACAGCGCGGGGTAGGGGCGCGGCTCCCGGAGCCGCGCCAGCGTTCGGGGGTCGAGCCGTGGGTGCATGTCCGCCTTCGCTTGCGCTTTTGAGGTCTGTCCGGGTGGGCGTACTTGTCCCTGTGCCGTCGTTCGTGGGGTGCGCAGTTCCCCGCGCCCCTGGGTACTCGGTGCTGGGCGCGACTGTTCCCAGTGCCGTCGCTCGGTGGTTTCGCGGTTCCTCGCGGGTCGCCTTCGCTTGCGCTTCCCAGGTCTGTCCGGCGGGGCGTACTTCGTTGCTGTGCCGTCGTTCGTGGGGTGCGCAGTTCCTCGCGCCCCTGGGTACTCCGTGCTGGGCGCGCTTGTTCCTGTGCCGTCGTTCGGTGGGTTTGCGCAGTTCCCCGCGCCCCTGTCGGGGCGCTGCCTGGCTGGTGTTGTTGTTCGGGTGCGGGTCGCCCTCGTTTTCGCGTAGTTCCTCGCGCCCCTTTGGGGCGCGTTCTGTTTGTTCTTCGGGGCGGGGCCGGTCGGGATTTTCCGTCCTCGCTCCAACGCGATTTCCGCCCACCCCCTTGCGTGGCCGGGCGGGTGTGCGGGGAGAGGGGCGCTCCTTCGGTCAGCTCTGCGCGCCGAGGTGTTCGGCCAGTTCCTTCTCGTCCTCCGCGTTCAGCGAGGTCTTCAGCAGCCTTCCGCCGAACGGCTGCATCGCGTCGGCGAACTTGTCCTCCGTGATCTTCGCGGCCATGATCACCACGGCCGCCGCCCCCGGCTTCAGCATGGACTGCACCTGCCCCCGGAACTCCTCGTCGATCCCGGACTTGCTGAGCTTCCCGAACAGCCCGCCGAACGCGGCACCCGCCAGCAGGCCGAACGCCGGGACGAGGAAGAGCAGGCCGAAGATCGTGCCCCACAGCGCACCGGACGCGGCCGAGACCCCGACGATCTTGCTGGGCGTCTCGACGTGGTTCTTGCCTTCCTGGTCGACACTGACCACCGCCAGTCCGGAGAGATCGACCACGAAGTCCTTCTGGAGTTTCTGGACCTCTTCGTACGCCTGATGGGCGACCGCTGGATCCTCGTACCCGATCACGATGAGTTCGGACATGGTGTGCCTCCTTGGCGGTGATCGTTCACGGTCACCGGCGACCGGACCGACATATGCACCTTATGTCCGTTCTGGGGGTCGGGCATATGGGTCAGATGTGGGAGGGCTCGGGTGTGCGGGGGTGTCGGCCGTCCGGGGCGGGTGCGGTCTCCGGGTCCGGCTTCGCGTGGTTACGATGCGTCATGCCCACTCGTACCGCGCTGCTCGCCGGGGCCAGCGGCCTCGTCGGCGGCCATCTCCTCGCCCGGCTGCTGGCCGACCCCCGCTACGACCGGGTCACCGCCCTGGTCCGCCGCCCCCTGGACCGCGAACACCCACGCCTCGACGTACGGATCGTGGACTTCGCCACGCTCACCGCCGACGAGGTGCCCGCCGTGGACGATGTGTACTGCGCGCTGGGCACCACCATCAGGAAGGCCGGGTCGCAGACGGCGTTCCGCGCGGTCGACCATGACGCCACGCTCGCCGTCGCCGACCGTGCCCATGGAGCCGGGGCCCGTCGGATCGCCCTGTGCTCGTCGGTCGGCGCCGACCCCGCCTCCCGGAACTTCTACCTCCGGGTCAAGGGGGACGTCGAACGCGACATCATCGCCCTCGGGTACGACAGCACCCTGCTCTTCCGGCCCTCCCTGCTGCTCGGGGAGCGGACCGAACAGCGCACCGCCGAACGCCTCGCCGCCCGGCTCGGCCCGGTGTTCGGCCCCCTCTGCGCCGGACCGCTGCGCCCGTACCGCCCGGTCGCCGCCGGACGGCTCGCCGCCGCGATGGTGAACGCCCTCGCCACCGCCGAGCCCGGTACCCGCGCCCTCACCTACGAGGACATCGTCCTCGCCTCCGAAGCGCGCTGAGCCCGCCGGATCAGGACGGCAGCGGTCCGCCGCAACGCGCGCAGCAGCGGTCCTCGCGGCCCGGGGCGAGCCGTCCGCACTCCTCGCACACCCGGTGCAGCAGACACGCGGCTTCCCCGCCCATGTCCGGCGCCGGGGCGCGGGCCGCCTCCGCGTCGGACTGTCCGTGATCGTTCGCCGCCATGCGTCCCCCGGTCTCCCGTTCCGTGTCCGGGTGCGCGCCGGTCGCCGCCACCCGCCCTGTGTCCGACGGTACGCGGGACCGGCTCCCGTCTCCGGCGAACGCTGTTCGGGAGTCTTTTCGGTCAGGGTCAGTTACCGCGCGAAGTGGCGAACACGCTGGTGGAGTGGGTGAGTTGAGTCTTCGGTCAACTCGTGGGGCGCCCGGGACCGCACACTGGCCGAATCGGAGTGGTGACATACAGTCATGGCGTGAACTAAAGAAGAGGGGGTACACGACGGCGACGACGCGCATGCGACGAGCGGCCGTCCATGTGCCATGTCCTGAACCGCCCCCGGAGGTGACCATGCATGACGAATTCCTGTGCCACGTCACCGCCTACGGTGTCTGCGGTGGCCAGTGGGTCGGCGTGCCGCTCGGTACCTACCGGGCCCCCACCCTGCCACTGGCCCTGTGGTGGCTGCGCGACCGGGCCCTGTGGATCGCGGCCCGCCTCGATCCCCTCCCCGAAACCGCCGCCTTCCCGGAAGGTTCGCTGACCCCCGTCGGCGCCGACACGGCGGATGTACCGGCCGTGCTGCGTGACTGGTGCCACGACACCTACCGGCAGGACCGGGTCGCGGAGGAGCTCTCCCAGGGGCGGCTGATGCGGTTCTCCGCCCAGGACGAGACCACGGAGTACGAGCTGATGGCGGAGTCCGTGGACACCCTGCGGATGCGCCGGATGCGCGACCCGTACGCGATGTCCGCCGGCGCGGCCCGGTGGTGAGCGCGCACGCCGGCCGCCTGGTCCGGAGGGCCGTAGCCGGCGGCACCGGACCGGGCGGGGCCGACGGGTCAGGCCCGCGGTGGCTGCTGGCCCCGGTCCTGGTCGCCGAGCCGGTCCTTCAGCGCGTCCTGGCCCTTGTCGACCTGGCCCTGGTACTTGCCCTGCGTCCTGTCGTCGATGGCGTCTCCCGCCTTGTCGACGCCCTTCGACGTCTGGTCCTCATGCCCCTTGAGCATGTTTTTGAGCTTGTCCATCATGGACATGAGCCCACCTCCCTAGAGGGTTGTTCCGTCTTCAGCTTCACCCGCCCGGGCCACTCCCGCATCCGCGCGCGTCCCCGCTGGTAACTTCTCACCATGAGCAGCGCAGCCGAGCCGCCGACCGTGGCGGTCCCGCTGGACACCCCGCCCCGGGTCGCGAGCCTCGGCACCGGGGTCCACGGCACCCACACCACGACCGACGTCTTCCGGCTGCCGGACCTGTGGCAGCTCCACCTCTACACGTACAGCGCCGAACTCGTCGTCGGCGGTCTGTCCCACACCATCCGGCCCGGCCGGGTCAGCCTGGTGCCGCCCGGCACCGAGGTCCGCTACCGCTACCGGGGCCGCTCCGAGCACCTGTTCGTCCACTTCGCCCTGCCCGGCACCGGAGGGTCCACCCGGGTCCCCCTCCTCCAGGACGCCGGGGCCGAGACCCCGGCCCTCACGGGGCTGCTGCGCCAGGCCGTCGCCATCGCCCCGCGCAACCCCGTACGGGCCGCCGCCGAGGTGTGGACGGCACTGTGGCGGGTCGCGGAACTCGGCGCGCCCGGCGGGTCCGCCCAGGCGCCCGGCCCGGTCGCCGCCGCGATCGCCCATGTCGAGGCACATCTGGCGGGCCCCCTCGCGGTGCCCGACCTGGCCCGGGTCGCCGGGGTCTCGCACAACCACCTGACCAGGCTCTTCCGCGCCGAGACCGGCCGTACGGTGGTCGCCTACGTCCGTGCGCGGCGGATGGCCCGCGCCCGGCATCTGCTGCGCGAGTCGACGCTCACCGTCCGCGCGGTGGCCGACGCCGTCGGCATCGCCGACCTCCAGGCGTTCAACAAGGCGTGCCACCGGGAGTTCGGCGCCTCGCCCCGCGCGCTGCGCGCCGCCGCCCGCGCGCCCGGCGGGGATCAGCGCAGCCCGGTGCCCTGATACAGGTCCAGCTCGCCGTCCAGCTCCACGGCGAGGACGGTCGCGCACGGATCGACGTCCCCGGGCCCCGGCGCGTCGATCCAGGTCATCCCCGGCACCTCGTGCAGCCCGCCGACGACCCGGTGCCCCAGCTCCGCGCCCGTGCCGAGCACGCTCACCCGCTTCACCGGGGTCCGCAGCCCGCGTACCGTCACCGACTCGCGCGGTACGTCGAAGCACATCAGGTACAGGGTGCGGCGGTCCGCCGAGAGGGTGCTCGGTCCGTAGTGGTGGCCCGGCGGCAGGCCCGCGACCGTGCCGTGCACGGCGTCCGCGTGGGCGCGTATCCAGTCACCGAGGCCGGTGAGCCGCTCCGTCTGCGCGGCCGAGATCGTGCCGTCCTCCCGGGGCCCCACGTCGAGCAGCAGATTGCCGCCCATCGCGATCGTCTCCGTGAGGTAACGCACCAGCAGCGCCACGGACTTGTGGTTGTCGTCGCCCTGCCGGTACCCCCAGGAGTCGTTGACGGTCAGGCACAGTTCCCAGGGGCCGTCCGGGGCCCGCACCGGCAGTCCCTGCTCCGGGGTCGCGTAGTCGCCGTGTCCCGTCAGCCGGGCGTTCGCCATGGTGTCCGGGGCCGCCGCCCGGATCAGCCCCGCCAGTTCGGCCATCCGCCACTGCTCCGGTGACCGCTCCCATTCACCGTCGAACCACAGCAGGTCCGGGCGGTACCGCTCGATCAGCTCGGCCACCTGGCCGTCCCGGTACGCCAGATACCGCGCCCACGCCGCCGGGTCCTCCACCCCGTTCTGTGGGGTGACGTACGCACTGGCCAGGATGTCGTCGTGCGCGGGCGGGTCGGGGTGGACGACCGTCGGGTAGTCGGGGTGGTTCCAGTCCGAGTGCGAGTAGTAGAGGCCCACCTTCAGCCCCCGTTCCCGCAGCGCGTGCGCGTACCCGGCGATCAGGTCCCGGCCCGCCGGGGTGTGCCGGACGACGTCGAGTCCGCCCTGGCCGGAGTCCCAGAGCGCCACCCCGTCGTGGTGGCGCGCGGTGAGAACCGCGTAGCGGGCGCCCGCCCGCGCGAACAGGTCCGCCCACCCGGCCGGGTCGTAGCGCGACGCGGTGAAACGGCCGAGCTGACTCATGTACCGCTCGTGCGGGACCTCGCCGTTGTAGAAGGACCAGGACTCGGCCACCGAGTCGACGGCGTAGACGCCGTAATGGACGAAGACGCCCAACTTCGCGTCACGGAACCAGGGCTGTGTGGACATGCCCGAACGCTAGATCGGCGGACCGTCCGCGCGCGTGGGTCCGGATCACCATCGGTGGTCCATTTTCACCCTACGGAGGATCCTGGCGAAGGCGATGGGGTGCCGTTCCGACGGGGTCGTGGGGCTTCCGTCCGCGCGGACCGGTGGGCGCGGTCCACCAGCGGTCCACCAGCGGTCCGGCGGCCGTCCGTCGGCGGGCGAGGGCCGCGAGACGGCCGCGAGTCGTCCGTGCGACGGTTTGCGGAGAGGGGCGTAGCCCCAACCTCAGCAGGAGAGCGCCTTGTTCATGGGCGGGAATCGGTCACGGAGGACGGCATGACGGACGGCACGACGGATGACGGGCGCGACAGGCGCGGTGCGGGCGGCGGTGCGGGCGGGGTCGACGCGGACGGTCGGGACGGGGTGGGTAGCGCGGTCGGTCCCGGCGGCACGGCGGGTGCGCGTGCCGAGGCGGCGATGCCGGGGAAGGACGAGGGCGGCGACCGGACAGGTGGCCGGACGAGTGGTCGGCGCGGCCGGGTGCGGGCGCTCGGCACCCTGCCGGTCGCCGCCGCCGCGCTGACCGTGACCGTCGCCGTCTACATGGCCCTCGTCGCGTTCGGCAACATCACCGACTTCGGGACCAACCAGCAGTTCGTCCGGCATGTCCTCGCGATGGACACGACGTTCAAGGACGAGGACCTGATGTGGCGGGCCGTCGAATCCCCTACGCTCGCCGATCTCGCGTACGTCGCCATCATCGTGTGGGAGACCCTGGCGGCCCTGGTCCTGCTGGCCGCCGGGTGGCTGTGGCTGCGGGCTCTCACGGGCGGCGCCCGGAACGCGCCGGGTACCCAGGACGGCGACGCCCTCGAACGTGCCCGCGCCGTCGCCACCCTCGGACTGGTGATGGTCCTGCTGCTCTTCGGGCTCGGGTTCATCGGTATCGGCGGCGAGTGGTTCGCCATGTGGCAGTCGTCCGACTGGAACGGGCTCGACGCCGCCAGCCGTAACGTCACCCTCGCCGGTCTCGCGCTGGTGGTCGTCAGGCTCCCGGCAGGCCGGGGTGAGACCGACCGGGCCCGGTAGCGCAGAGGCGACGTGGCCGGGCGGCCGTGGAGAGGCGACGGCCGGGCAGCGGTAGGGGCGACGAAGCCGGTGGCGGCAGGTGTGGCGAAGCCGGTGGTCTCAGACGCAACTGGCCTGGTGGGCGTACAAGATCGGCCCTCCCGGCACGTCGCGATCGCGGGTCCGCCATACTGATGTCCGTGCGAGTAGCGGTCATGACAGCGGGTTCCCGGGGCGATGTCGCCCCCTTCACCGGGCTGGGCCACGGGCTGGCGCTGGCCGGTCACGAGGTGACCCTCGTGACCCACGCGCGGTTCGCCCCGCTCGCCGCGCGCGCCGGACTGGACTTCCGTCCGCTGCCGCTCGACCCGCGTGCCGTACTCGCCTCCGCGAAGGGCCAGGACCTGCACCGCAGCGGCAGCGGGATCGGCAAGATGAACCGGCTGTTCGCCCTGGTCAGGGAACAGGTCGGGGCACTCGCCGACGACCTCCTGGCAGCCGCCGGGCACAGCGATGTGCTGCTGCTGGCCCCCGCGATCGCCCCGCTCGGCCACGCCGTCGCGGACGGCCTCGGACTCCCGGCCGCCGAACTGCACCTCCAACCCCAGTCGCCCACGAGGGTGTTCGCCCCGCCGCTGCTCGGCGCCCGCTCGTTCGGGCCGCTGGGCAACCGGCTCGGCGCCCACGCGGTGAACGCCGGGCTCGACCGGCTCTTCGCCGACTCCACCCGCGCCCTGCGGGCCCGGCTCGGCGCCCCGCCGGTCGGCGTCCACGCCGCCCGCCGCGCCCGGGACCGCCGCCTGCTGCCGGTGCACCACGGCTTCAGCCCGCTGCTCGTGCCCCGCCCCCGCGACTGGCGGCCCGGCCTCACCGTCGACGGCTACTGGTGGTCGTACGATCCCCCGGACGCCGAACTCCCGGACGAGGTCGCGAAGTTCATCGACGCGGGACCGCCCCCGGTGTACGTGGGGCTGGGCAGCGCGACCGCGCCCGACCCCGAGCGGCTGAGCGCCACCATCGTGGGGGCGCTGCGGGCCGCCGGGCTGCGCGGGGTGATCCAGCGGGGCTGGAGCGGACTCGCCGCGGACGGCGACGACATGCTGACCGTCGGCGAACTCCCGCACTCCGTGCTGTTCCCGCGGACCGCCGCGGTCGTCCATCACGCGGGCGCCGGGACCACGGCGGCGGCGCTGCGCGCCGGGGTGCCCTCGGTGCCGCTGCCCGTGCAGTTCGACGCCGCGTTCTGGTCGGCGCGGCTGCGCGCGCTCGGGGTCGCGCCGGACATCGTGCCGCTGCGGACGCTCACCGAGCGGCCGGGGAGCGCGGACCGGCTGACGGCGGCGCTCGTCCGCGCCACCGCCCAGGACTCGACCCATCGGACCCGCGCCCGCGCGCTGGCCGCGCGGCTCGCCGGCGAGGACGGTGTGCTGCCCGTGGCGCGGACCGTGGAGCGGCTCGCCGCGCGACGCTGACCGGCACCCGCGCGATCCGCTTGACCTCTAGATTGGTTGAGGTTGCAGGCTGTTCCCTGTCGGCGCGACCGGCGCCATCGACGGAGGGACAGCGTCATGTCGGACACCCGCACGACCAGGGACACCGCGAGGAACAAGGTCGTCATCTACGAGGAGGAGGGCGGGGACCCCTCCGTCGATCTCCTGGTGGTCGGGAACACGCACGGACGGACCCGCGTCCGCGCCGTAGGGGACCCGGCCCAGGCCGTCGAACTCGCCGTGCGGCTGGTGGCCGAGGGCGTGGACCGGATCGAACTGTGCGGCAGCTTCGGGGCCGTGTGGCACGCGCGGGTCGCCCGCGCGGTCGACGGCCGGGCCCCCGTCGGCGCGATCTACTACGGCTTCGAGTCGCTGACCCCGATCGCCGCGTACAAGGCCCGGTTCGAGGCGGGCGAGGTGCTGTCCGACGCGTTCCTCGTCGTCCACGAGGGTGCCGACCCCGTCGCCGACCGTGTCGTCCACGCCAAGCCCGGCGGCGGGCGGGTCACGCTCGTCGCCGTACCCGACGAAGAGACCGCCGCCCGGGTGGCCGCCGAGCTGGGCCCCGCGCTCCAGCTCATCGAGTTCTACGGGGTGGGCGGGCCGGACGCGGCGGAACGGGTCATCGAGGCCGTTTCCCCGGCGGGCGTTCCGGTCGGGGTCATGGCGTTCGCGGGGCCGTAGGGGCACGGGCGTCGGGTGGGGCCGGGCAACCGTCGGGTGGGCGGGGGAGTTCACCAAGCGGGTGAAGCTACCAATAGGTAGAATTCGGACATGGCAGAGCGGTCCGGAACCCCGACCGCGCCCGCCCTCGTCGTCGAGACGGACTCGGGCTCCACCGTGCTGACTCCGGACCGCGACTACCACGTCGGGCGGGACCCGCTGAGCGACATCGTCATCGACGACGACCGGGTCTCCTGGCACCACGCGGTCCTGCACGCCGACTCGGACCACTGGACGGTCGCCGACGAGGGCAGCACCAACGGTACGTACGCCGATGGACGGCGGGTCGACGAAGGGGGCGTCGGGCCCGGCAGCGAGCTGCGTTTCGGCAGCCGGACGGACGGCCCCCGCGCCCTGCTCAGCGCCTCCCCGCCGCCCCCGGCCCCACCTGGTCCGGAGCCGACCGGTGCCCGGGGACCGAACGATGCCCCGGCCGACGCCGACGCCGACGCCGACGCCGACGCCGACGCCGACGCCGCAGAGCCGCCCGATGCCCCGGCCTCGACCGGTGCCGTGGAGCCGCCCTATGCCCCGGCGCCGACCGACGGTACCGAGCGGCTTTCCGGGGTGCACGCGCCCGCCGCCACCGGGACGTTCCGGCGGCCCACCACCGTCCGGCCGATCCCCGTACGGGCCGTGCGGATCGGGCGGGCCCGGGACAACGACCTCGTCGTGGACGACCTGGTGGTCTCGCGTCACCACGCCGAACTGCGGGTGGGCACCGACGGGACCTTCGAGATCGCGGACCTCGGCAGCCACAACGGCACCTATCTCAACGGCAGTCCGGTGACCCGGGCGGCCGTCCTGCCCGGCGACATCGTCGGCGTGGGGCACTCGGCGTTCTGCCTGGTCGGCGACAAGCTTGAGGTGTACGTCGACACCGGCGAGGTCTCGCTGGACGCCCAGGAGCTGACGGTCACCGTCGACCGGGGCCGTAAAACGCTGCTCGACGGGGTGTCGTTCCCGGTCGGGGAGAAATCCCTGCTCGCCGTCGTGGGACCGAGCGGCGCGGGCAAGTCGACCCTGCTGAACGCCCTCACCGGACTGCGGCCCGCCGACCACGGCACCGTGCTGTACGACGGCCGGGACCTCTACCACGACTACGCGGAACTGCGCAGCCGCATCGGGCTCGTCCCGCAGGACGACATCCTGCACGTCCAGCTCACCGTCCGCCGCGCGCTGCGGTACGCCGCCCGGCTCCGCTTCCCGCAGGACACCGCCGAACCGGAACGCCGGGCGCGGGTGGACGAGGTCATCCGGGAACTCGGTCTCGAACAGCGCGCCGACCAGCACATCCACAGCCTCTCCGGCGGCCAGCGCAAACGCGTCAGCGTCGCCCTGGAACTGCTCACCAAGCCCTCGCTGCTCTTCCTGGACGAACCGACCTCGGGGCTCGACCCCGGGATGGACCGCTCGGTGATGCATATGCTGCGCGGTCTCGCCGACGACGGACGGACCATCGTCGTCGTCACCCACAGCGTGCTCAGCCTCGATGTCTGCGACCGGCTCCTCGTCCTCGCGCCGGGCGGCCGGATCGCCTACTACGGACCGCCCGAGGACGCCCTCGGCTACTTCGGCTTCACCCAGTGGCCCGAGGCGTTCGAAGCGTTCGAGACGGACCGCGAACGGGACTGGGCGGGGGACTACCGCGCTTCGTCGTTCCACCGCGGATACATCACCGACGCCACCGCGCGCCCGCCCGTACCGAACGCCGACGGCGTCGCCGCACCGGTGCCGCCGCCCAAACCGCAGAGCTGGGGCGCCCAGCTCTCCACCCTGGTCCACCGTTACGCCACCGCGCTCAGCGCCGACCGCACCTTCCTGGTGATCATGGTCGCGCTGCCGTTCGTGATGGGCGCCATGGCCCGCGCGCTCGCGGGCAGCAGGCTCACCGCGCAGTCCGCGATGAACGCCCTGCTCATCCTCTGCGTCGGCGGCGTCCTCACCGGCGCCGCCAACGCCGTACGCGAACTCGTCAAGGAACGCGCCATCTATCGCAGGGAACGCGCGGTCGGGCTGTCCAGATCGGCGTACCTGATGTCGAAGGTCGTCGTCCTCGGCACGATCACCGTGCTCCAGTCCGTGGTACTGACCCTGGTGGCGCTGCTCGGAGTCGATCTCGGCGCGCCCGGCGGACAAGGGGTGTTCCTGCCACCGCTGGTGGAGATCGTCCTCGCCGTCGCGCTGCTCTCCTTCACCGCGATGACCCTCGGGCTGCTGGTGTCCGCGCTGGTGCGCAAGGAGGAGGTGACGATGCCGCTGCTGGTGCTGCTCGCCATCGTCCAGGTGGTGTTCTGCGGCGCCCTCCTCGAACTGAACGTGCCGGGCATCCAGCAGCTGTCCTGGCTGGTGCCCGCGCGCTGGGCGTTCGCCGCGATGGCCTCGACGATCGAGCTGGGGCGGATCGTGCCGGGTGCCATGAGCTCCGACGCCCTGTTCCGGCACTCGGCGGGCGTCTGGCTGCTCGACATGGGCATGTTGATCGTGCTGTCCCTCGTCTTCCTGTACGCCGTGTCCCGGCTGCTGCGGCGCCAGGAACCGGCCGTGATGCGTGAGTGACCCCGCCCGGCCCGCCGGGGCGCGGGCCCGCGCCCCGGACCGTCCGGCACCGCGAGGGAGCCGCCGATGACCACCGCCGAGTTCCGTCCCACCCATGTCGTCCCGCCCGGTGGCCTGCCCACCTGGGAGGTCCCGGACACCGACCGGCCCACCGCGCCCCTCGACGCGCTGCTGCCCGTACAGCTCACCGACCGGCTGGGCGACTGGGGCCGGGTGGTGTGCGCGAACGGCTGGACCGCGTGGGTCGACGGCCGGCTGCTGATCGCGGTCCCCCAGCGGCCGCCCGAGGCGGGCAGCCCCACGGCCCGTACCGCCGACCCCCGGCCGCTGCTCGCCCGCGCCGAGGAGGCCGTCGGACGGTACCGGGCGGCTGCCGGGGAACTCGCGGACGGCCGCCTCGACGTGGAGTCCTTCCACCGCCGCACCCGGGGCCTGCGGGTGGGCATGGTCGTCGACGGGGAGTCCATGTGGCTCTACGACGCCGACCACGAACGGTGGGTGTACTGCGACGGCCGACGGCTCAGCGGATTCGCGGCGGACCGGGCACCGGGGGAGAGCGCGGCTCCGGAGGCCCCCACCGGCACACCACCGGACCGGGCCGACGTACGACCGGACCGGGCCGGGGCGCGACCCGAGCAGGCCGGGGTACCCGAACCCGCGCCGGAACCGACCCGTCCGCCCGCACCCGCACCCGACCCCGCGCCTGAACCGATACCGACAACACAGGTACCGGAGCCCGAACCCGCATCGGAACAGGCACAGCCACCCGAAGCCGCACCCGCGCGGGAACCGGAAGCGGAACCGACACCCGAGCCGCAACCCGAGCCGACACCCGACCCCGCCCCCGAACCGACCCGTGTCGTCCCCGTCCGTCCCACGCCCCCCTCCCGTCCCCCGCCCCGCGGCTCCGCGCCGCCCCCCACCCGGGTCGTCCGTCCGGTGTCCGGCGACACCGCGGGCCCCGAGCCCGCGTCCGGTCCCGCGGGGGAGGGGACGGACGCCACCCGTCAGGCGTCCGGGCCGCGGGCGGAACCGCGTGCCCGGCCCGGTGGTGACACCCCATGAGACCGGCCGGTACCGACGAGGGGACGAGTGAACACTCCGGGCGTCCCTCGGGACTCCTCGGCCGCCGGATCGCCGGGTACCGCGTCGAGAGCGAGATCGGACGCGGCGGTATGGCCGTCGTCTACCGGGCCAGGGATCTGCGGCTGGACCGGACCGTGGCGCTGAAGCTGCTCGCCCCCGAACTCGCCCGCAACGACACCTTCCGGCGCCGCTTCACCCATGAGTCACGGGTCGCCGCCGCCATCGACCATCCGCACATCGTGCCGGTGTTCGAGGCGGGCGAGCGGGACGGCGTGCTGTACATCGCCATGCGGTACGTCGCCGGACTGGATCTGCGCCATCTCCTCGACCAGCGCGCCGAAGGGGACCCGCTGCCTCCGGCGACGGTCGTACGGATCACCGCGCAGGTCGCCTCCGCGCTGGACGCCGCGCACGACCACGGACTGGTCCACCGGGACGTCAAACCAGGCAACATCCTGGTCGCCCAGGGCACCGACAGCGACCATCCCGAGCACGTCTACCTCACCGACTTCGGTCTCACCAAGAAGTCCCTGTCGCTGACCGGGTTCACCACCGTCGGCCAGTTCGTCGGCACCCTCGACTACGTGGCGCCCGAGCAGATCTCCGGACGGCCCGTCGACGGCCGCTGCGATGTGTACAGCCTGGCGTGCGTGGTGTACGAGATGCTGGCCGGGGGACCGCCGTTCCAGCGCGACGACGACATGGCCCTGCTCTGGGCCCACCAGTACGACCAGCCGCCGCCGCTCGCCGAACGGCGCTCCGGGGCGCCGCCCGGTTTCGACGCGGTCCTGGCGAAGGCGCTCGCCAAGCGCCCCGACGACCGTTACGGCTCATGTCTGCGTTTCGTGGCCGCCCTGCGCACCGCCGCGACCGGTGCGCGTGCCCCGGCCCTGACCGATCCGGGGGCGCTGCCAGCCGACCTGCCGCCCGGCCCGCCGCCGGTCCCGCCCCGCTGGGCCCGTCCGGCCTTCCGCCCCGCGCCCCGCTGACCGCAAGCGCCGAGCCGCTCAGTCCACGCGCCCGGTGGCCCGCGCGTGCACCCGTGCCGCCGCGCCCCCGAGGAACCCCGTCACCAGACCCCACAGCGCGGCCGTCCCCAATGCCCCCCACAACCGGGGCGACAGCCGCACCTGTCCACCCAGCCCGCCCCCGAGGTCCCCGATGCCGAGCAGCGACAGCCCGAAGTGGGCGGACACCCGTCCGGTGAGACACACGATGAGCACCGTCAGCACCAGTGCGATCCCCATACGCAGCGCGAGCCGCCACAGTGCCGTACCGGCCGGTGACCGCCGCGCCATCAGGAAGGCCGCCGCGAGGAGCACCAGCGCCGCGAACGGCACCAGCCACCACGCCCGGGGGTCCCGTTCGGCCAGCGTCCGTACGTTCAGCACGCTCAGTTCGCCGCCGCCCGAACCCCGCAGCACCTCGTCCAGCACCTTCGGCACCGGCAGTCCGAACGGTCCCTCGATCCGTCCGTCCCAGGTGGCGCCGAGCCCGAGCGTGAAGGCGAGCCAGACGAGGTTGGGCAGTCCGAGGAGCAGTACGCCGACGGTGTCGGCGGCGTTGCCCCGGGTCGCGGCGACGACGAGCCCGACGACCAGTCCCGCGACGACATAGGTGAGCAGCACGTCCAGCATCGCGTGCGCGGCGGGCCGCACCGCCCCGTGGAACCGCAGCAGCCGCGGCGGGACCGGTGTCCTGCGGGCGACGAGCAGCGTGATCACGAGCACCCCCGCGAGCCACACCAGTCCGACGAGGACGCTCGTCCCGATGTCCCCGGCGAAGCCGACGGTGGGGGCGATCCCCAGCAGATCGCCGAGGTCGCCGATGGCGCCGTCACCGATCGAGACCCTGAACTCCTGCCGGGCGAAGAGGGCGAGGGCGACGAGCACGACCACCCACGGCACGGCGATCCGCGCCGCCCAGCCCGCCAGCTCGCGTTCCCCGACGACGGCGCGGTGGCGCAGCGGTACGAGGAACCCCGCCCCGAGGACCAGCGCCCCGACGAGGGTCACCGACAACGGCAGCACGCCGAGGTCGCCCTGGGCGCCCGCGAGGCCGCCGGCGTCCCCCGACAGATCGATGTCCCCGCCCACGGCCATCAGCACGACGGCCGCGACCACCCGGGGGAACGCCGCGCCCGGCAGGGTGTGCGCCCCGGCCGCCCACAGCCCCGCCGCGGCGACGACGGTCATCACGACCAGCGCGGCGAGCGCGGTCAGCAGGGCCTGGAACCAGCCGTGCGGCGCGGGCCCGGCCACATAGTGGTCGGCTGCCCCGCCGGGTGAAGTCCTGTGGCTCACACGGTCACGCTATGCAGTTCCCGGCCCGTGCGCTCCCCGGACACCGCCGACCGCGCCGGCTTGCGGGCGGGCGCGGGAAGCGGCACACAATGGGCTGGTCGCGGCAGGAAGCGGACGAGGGAGTTCGGCTGTCGCCCGGACATCCGCGGCGGGGCCCGGGGGGTCGTACGAGACCGGGAGCTGAGTGACCGTGAGCGCCGAACCGCCGCCGCCCGACCGCCCCACCGGCCCGTCCCCGTCGGGGGCCCCCGCGGGCCCACCGTCCGGCCCGCCCGCGGGACCCCCTTCGGGCCCGCTCTCCGCCCCCTCCCGGCCCGGCTCGCCCTCCGGCCCCACGGGCCCGCCCGCGGACCACCCGTCCGGCCCGCCGTACGGCCATCCGGACGACGGCGCCCACGGCACGACGGGCGGCGCCCCCGCCCCACCGCCGGAACACGACGGCACGCGCCCCGGGACAGGCGACGGCGGGACCACGGACGGCGGAACCGGGGAGGGCGGCGGGAAGGGCGGCGGCGAAGGTGGTGGCCAGGGCGGGGGTGGCGATGGCTCCGGGCCCGGTGGCGCGCCCCCCGCGAAGCCTGGCGGGGGCGGCGGTACGCCCTGGTGGCGCAGCGCCCCCCGGGTGGCCCTGCTGACGCTCGGGGTCGTGGCCGCGGTCGTCCTCGGGGTGGTGCTCACACGTTCGGGCGGTTCCGGCTCGGGTGACGGTCCGTCGGGCGGCGGTGGCGGGGAGGTGTTCCTCCAGGCCGCGGACAGCACCGGCCGGGACCCGTTCACGGAGTCGACCGCGCGGGACAGCAGCCCGCCGCCGAACACCCCGTCGCTGCCCGGCCGGTCGGAGTCCGGCCGGTCGGAGTCCGCGCCGGCCGCCCAGGGGGTGTCGGGCGCCGCACCCGGCCTGTACGGGGGCACCCGGAGGACGGCGAGCTGCGATGTGGAGAAGCAGATCAGGTTCCTCGGTGCCGAGGAGGCGAAGAACAAGGCGTTCGCCTCGGCCCTCGGTATCGCCCCGGACAAGGTGCCCGGCCGGCTGCGCGCGCTGACCCCCGTACAGCTCAGGCTCGACACCCGGGTCACCAACCACGGCTATGTGAACGGCTCCGCGACGGCCTACCAGGCGGTCCTGGAGGCGGGCACGGCGGTCCTGGTCGACGACCGGGGGCTGCCGACCGTCCGGTGCGCCTGCGGAAACCCGCTGACGGAACCGGTCGCCCTGCGCGGCACCCCGAAGGTCGTCGGTGAGCCCTGGCCCGGGTACCGCGCGTCGAACGTCGTCGTGGTGAAGCCCGCGTCCCGGCCCGTGGACACCTTCGTGATCTACGACCCGCACAGCGGCGGCTGGTTCACCCGCGACCCCGGCGGCACGGGTTCGGGCGACCAGGAGACCGCCCCGCCGACGGACGCGACCCCCTCGCCGGACGGTTCGCCCTCCGGCGAGGACACCTCGACGGGTTCCACCGACGAACCCGGCACCCCTTCGGACGGGACCGGAGGGCCGTCGACCGGATCGCCGTCCGCCGAGCAGCCCGGCTCACCGTCCGCCGGGTCCCCGCCGCCCGCCACCGAGGAGCCGCCCCTGACCTCGGGACCGGGTGACACCCAGGCCCCGCCGTCAGGACCGGCGTGACCGCGACCCGGCCAGGACCGGTGTCCAAGACCGGGCGCAGGCGGGTGACCGGAGCGGGCCAGGCGGGTGATGTACGGCCAGGATGTACCGGAATGGTGGGTTATGGGGGGACAGGGTGGGCGCGTCCGTGCCGCACTCGCACCAGGAGACCTGAATGCGCCTCATGCCTCGTCCGCAGCGCCAAGCCGTGCGCGGCCTGGCCCTCACCGCCACCCTCGTCGCCGCCGCGTCCCTGACGACGGCACCGGCCCACGCCCATGAGGGACTCCCGTCGCACCACTGCGTCCTCAACGGGGCGGAGGTACCCCCGGGCCAAGAGGTGTTCGGCACCCCCGGTGACGATGTCATCGAGTGCGAGAACGACGTCGAGAACGTCATCATCTGGGGCGGGGCGGGCAACGACAACATCCGCGTCAAGGGCCTCATCATCGACTCGCAGGTCCTCGGCGGCGACGGCGACGACCGCCTCCAGACCAGCCATCTGCTCCCCCGCGAGGGCCAGGCGTCTATCCGGGCGGGCGCGGGCGACGACACCGTCATCGTGCCCACCGTGATGGGCACCACCGACAACGGCGCCGCCGTCTACGGCGACCAGGGCGCGGACACCATCACCGTCGGCACGGTCTCCGGCTCCCCGGGCCAGCACGCCCGGGGCGGCGGCCAGGTCTTCGGCAACGACGGCGCCGACACCATCTCGGCCGGTGTCATCGACTTCGGCGGCCGGGTGCTCGGCGGCAGCGAGAACGACGTCATCGAGGCCAAGGGCGTCGGCCCGGAGGCGGGCGGTGTCATCCAGGGCGGACCCGGCAAGGACACCATCCGGGGCGCCAAGGACACCGTCCTGCTGGCCGGACCCGGCTGGGGTCTGGTCGACGGCGGTCTCGACGAGGACCGGTGCAAGGTGCAGCACGCCAACCCCGAGCGCGCCCGCAGCACCATCGCCGCCTGTCCCTGACCGGCCAAAACCCGCGCCCCTCCCCGACCCGCGGCCCCTCGGCCGTCACCCCGGGGAGGGGCGTCCGTCGTACGGGTGTTCCCGCGCGGCCCCGCGAGGTGGGGCCCCACGGGTGAGCCGGGCCGCCCGGCCGTGACCGAGCCCCCCGCTCGGCCGTTGCTCCGGGCATGACCGCAACCCGACGTATTCTCGCCGCCGTGGCCCTCGCCTCCAGCGTCACCGGACTCACCGTCACCGCCGCGTCCGCGTCCGCGATGGAGGTGCCGTCCGTACTGGGCCAGCTCGACGCGCTGTCCGCGCAGTCGGTGACCCCCGAGCACGCGCACCGGATGCCGACCGTCACCGGTCAGCTCGGCACCGTCGCGCAGGGCGCCTCCCAGCTCAACCAGCTCCGCCAGGTGACCGACCTCGCGGCCCCCGTCACCGGGCTCCTCCCGGCCGTGGAGTACTAGGCCACCCGTACCCGCCGCCCCCCACGCGCCCGCCGCCCCCGGACGGACCCGATCTGTCCGGGGGCGGCCCGTGTCTCAGATCCCGGCCGCCGCCATCACCGGGATCAGCTGCTCCTCCTCGTACCTCAGATGCGCCTCCAGCTCGGCCGCCAGACGGTCGAACTCCTGGAGCAGGTACCCGGGTTCCGTCTCCGTCGCCGAGACCAGCAGTCGCAGGGACTCCGCCAGCTCCGCTATCTCCTCGTGCTCCCGCGCGAGCCGGTCCATGACCGGCGCCAGCTCCGGACGCCCTGGCGTGAGCTGCGGGAACAGCATCGTGTCCTCGCCCAGATGGTGGTTGCGCAGCCCCTGGCAGACGGTCAGACAGTTCATCCGGAGCTGACCGCCGATCCCCGCGCCCGAAGAGGTGATCTCCTCGCGGATCATGGCGAGTTCACGGCGGAACCCGTCATGGACGACCTTCATCCCCTCGGCGAACGACTCCGCGTTCAGCCGGTGCGCACCCCCGACCGCCCGCAGCACCACGACCGGGATGACCCGGTCGGTCTTGCGCTGGTACTCGGCCCAGCCGTCGTCCGCCTCGACCGCGCGGGCGAACATCCGGTCACGGTCCTCGCCGGTCAGCACCTCGGCCTCGGCCTCGTAGGTGAAGACCCCGTCCTCCACGGTCACCCTCGGCTCGGCCACGAGATTGTGGTACCAGTCGGGATGCCGGTCCGCGCCACCGGCGGACGCGATGACGACCACCTGCCCACCGCCGTCCGGCAGACAGCCGACGGGGCTCGTACGGGGGACGCCGCTGCGCCGTCCGGTGGTCGTCAGCAGGAGCAGTCGCGCTCCTTCGAACCAGCCGCCGACACGTCCCTGGTTGGCGCGGAACTCTTCGATGATCCGCTCATTGAACTCGTTGGGCATTCGCTGCTTTCTGCTCGGTTCTTCTCGCCGCTGAACAGGGCACACGGCCACCCGGGCAGGGCTGCGGGGACGCGACGGGATTCCGGCGCGCCCGGCTGCCCCGGCAGGGGTGGGCGGTGCTCAGGGGAAGGGGAAACGCACCTGACCGGTGCGTGAGAAGAAACGAGCGGCGGGGCTCTCGCCCGCCCCGGAGTCACTCCGAGGCCGGGTGCCCTACTCGTGCGCGGCGCGAAGCCGACCCGGCAGTCATACGGACGACCCTAGCGGCCACCCCGTCGGTCGAACAACCCGACAATCGCCGCGCATTCGGGTCTCCTTCGAGGGCGCGGGGACCGGTCCGGTCGGCGCCCCCGAAGCGGCGCCGGGAACCGCGTACCCCGTCCGTCACCCGCGATCGACCCAGGAGACGGCCGACCGGGCGGGCTTCTGCTCGGCGAGCGCGGCGCCGGGTCAGCGGTTCAGCGGTTCAGCGGGGACATGTCCGTGTAGCGGTCACCCGAGGGGGCGGAGAGTGCCGCGAGGCGGGTGAGCTGCTCGGGGGTGAGGGTGAGGGTGTCGGCCGCCACGTTCTCCTCCAGCCGTGACACCCGCTTCGTCCCGGGGATCGGGGCGATCGTGTCGCCCTGCGCCAGCAGCCACGCGAGCGCCGTCTGCGCGGGTGTCGCGCCCGCGTCCCGCGCGATCGCCTCGACCTCGTCGGCGATCCTCAGGTTCTGCTCGAAGTTCGCCTCGCTGAACCGCGGGTTGTCCTTGCGGAAGTCGGTGTCGTCCAGCTGGTCACGGCTGCGGATACGCCCCGTCAGGAAGCCCCGGCCGAGCGGCGAGTACGGGACGAAGCCGATGCCCAGTTCCCGGGTCAGCGGCAGGACGTCCGTCTCGGGGTCCCGGGTCCACAGCGAGTACTCGGTCTGGAGGGCGGCGACCGGGTGCGCCGCGTGGGCCCGCCGGATCGTCCCGGGTCCCGCCTCGGACAGCCCCACGTACCGGATCTTGCCGTCCGCGACCAGCTCCGCCAGCGCGCCCATGGTCTCCTCGATCGGGGTGTCCGGGTCGACGCGGTGCTGGTAATAGAGATCGATCCGGTCCGTGCCGAGCCGCCGCAGCGACCCCTCGACGGCCGCCCTGATGTTGCGCGGCGAGCTGTCGGGACCGCGCCGCGCGCCCGGACCCGAGTGCGACAGGATGCCGAACTTCGTGGCGAGCACGACCTCGTCCCGCCGGTCCGCGAGAGCCCGTCCGACCAACTCCTCGTTGGTGTAGGGCCCGTACACCTCCGCCGTGTCCAGCAGGGTGACACCGAGATCGATGGCCCGGTGGATCGTCCGCACCGCCTCGGCCTCGTCCGTACCGGCGCCGGTGTAGAACGCCGACATACCCATACAGCCGAGGCCGATCCGGGATACGTCGAGCCCGCCCAGGGAGACGTGTCGCATGGGGGTTGCCCTTTCAGGGGAGGGACAGCGCGGGAGGGCCACCGTGCCAGAGCCCGGCCCGGCCGTGCCCCCGACATGCCGGAATGCTGACACACGCCACAACACCGGGCGACCGGGCCCGGCGCAGGTGGGTGCGGGCGGAGGCGGGGCGGGTCCGGTGCCGGGCGGCGCGACCGCGCGGTGCCGGGCCGCTGTGGCCCGGCCTCCCGACGGCCCGCGTGGCCCGGCCTGTGGTGAGCACGGTCCGGACCGCCGCCGCTCGTCAGCAGCCCCGGTCGTCAGCCGCCCCGGGCCCGCCTACGCCGTCCCGGGGAGCGGCCGTCACCGACCGGCGGACGTCCCTGCCTATGCTGTTCGGCGTGGTGAAGAACTCCCCGGCCGGCGGGCGGGCACATCCGGGGCGGGCCCTGCGGTCCGTGGACCTCGCGCGCAGCGCCGGGGTCTCCACCCAGCAGATCCGCAACTACGAGGACGCCGGGGTACTGCCCCCGGTCCCGCGCAGTGAGTCCGGGTACCGGCGCTTCGACGAGGGGCACCGGGGCGCCCTGCTCACCTACCGGGCGCTCGCCCGGGGCTACGGTCCGGACCGGGCCCGCGCGGTGATGCGGGCGGTCCACGCGGACGACGTGGCGCTGGCGCTGAGCCTCCTCGACGCCGGACACGCGGCCCTGCACGAACAGCGCCGGGACATGCTCGCGGTGGGCGAGGCGCTCGCGGCGGTCGCCGGGGAGGACCCGGACCGCTCGCGGGCCGCGGTACCGCGCGGCGGGCTGCGGATCGGGGAGGTCGCCGCCCGGCTCGGGGTGCGCACCTCGGCGCTGCGGGTGTGGGAGAAGGCGGGTCTGCTCTCCCCGGTACGTGAACCCGGCACGGGATACCGCTGGTTCGGGCCCGAGGAGGTAAGGGACGCCCGCATGATCAGGATGCTGCGCCAGGGCGGCTACCGGCTGCCGCGCATCGCGCGCGTCCTCGACGGGCTGCGGCGCACCGGCAGCGCGGAGGCGCTGCGGGAGGCCGTCGCGGAACGCGGACGGGAACTGTCCCTGCGCTCCCGGGCGATGCTCGCGGGGGCGAGCGGGCTGCACGACTACCTCGCCGGGCGCGACAGGGAACGAGCGGACGCGGGGGACAGGGGTGACGCGCGGGATACGGGTGACGGAGGACGCGGTGACGCCCGGGAGAACGGGTGACGCGGCGGACACGAGCCCTGTGACGGATACGGCGGGCACCGGGGCCAGGACGGATACGGCGGGCACCGGACTTGCGGCGGGGGCGGCGGACACCGGGGCTGTGCCGGATTCGGCGGGCACCGGAAAGCGGGCGGCCCCGCCCGGGTGATCGGGATCGTCACCCGGGCAGGACCGCCCGCCCGGTGGGGTCGGCGCGCCTCCGCGTCGGCTCAGACCGAGGCCGGGCCGCTCGTCCCGGAGTCCGGTCCGTTCGCCGTGGCCGTCCGGCGGCGCCTCACGAGGACCGCCCCGGCCGCGGTCAGGGCCGCCGCCGCTGCCGCGGCCGACAGGACCGTCGTCCCGGTGGAGGCGAGCACACCGCCACCGCCACCGGTCGTCCCGACGCCGCCCGAGCCCGTGAAGCCGCCCGCGCTGCCGCCGCCGACCGAACCGCCGGAGCCGGAGCCGCCGGTGGAGCCACCGGTGCCGCCGTTGTCCCAGCCGCCGGCCGAACCCCCGGCCGAACCCCCGGCCGAACCCCCGGCCGAACCCCCGGCCGAACCGCCACCGTCGGCGCCGCCGCTGTCCGAGCCGCCGTCGGTCGAACCCCCGTCGGTGCTGCCGCCGTCCGTGCCGCCGTCCGTGGTCCCGCCCTCGGTGGAACCGCCGTCCGTACCGCCGTCGGTGCTGCCGTCGGTGCTGCCGCCGTCGGTGCCCGTGGTGGTGCCCGTGGTGGTGTCCTGCTCCTCCTCGACGGTCAGGGTCACCGGGTAGGTGCGGGTCGTCCCCGCGTCGTTCTTGAACTCGGCCCGGTACTTGTGGCCGTTCTGGGCGAGCTCGGCGGTGAAGGCCAGGGTGGCGGACGTCGCGCCTTCGACGTCCTTCCAGGTGGTGCCGTCCGTGCTGACCTGCCAGCGCCGCGCGGGCTCCGGGGTGCCCTCGGCGCGCGCGGTGAACGTGACGTTCTCGCCGGGCTCCACCGACACATCGGCGGGCGCCTCGGTGACCTTCGGGGACACCCGCCGGACCAGCTTGAGGACCTTGCCCTCGGCCGGGTGGGTCACGTACACGACCGCGCCGCCCGCCTCGACGGTGACCGCCGCCGCGCCCACCTGGCCGTGGTTGCCCGGCAGCGACACCGGCTCGGTGGTCCGCGTGTGGTCGGTGGTGTCGTAGGTGGTGAGCGAGCCGTTGTTGTCGTTGCCGGGCTCGTTCAGGTCACCGCGGTCCTGCCGGACCACGAACGCCTGTCGGCTGGATTTGTCGAAGGCGACCGCGATGGCCTGGTCCGAGTCCGTGATCTTCTTCACGGGCTTTCCGTCCGGACCGAGGACCAGGATCGTGCCCCCGGTGCCCAGCCAGACGGCACCGCTCTCCGGGTCGACCTCGATGACGCCCGTGGCGTCGCTCGCGATGTCCGGTACGTCGATGGTGTCCTTCAGGGTGAGGGTCGCGGTGTCGACCCGGTACAGCTTGCCGCCGGGGAAGTCCGCGAACCACACCGAGCCCCGGGCGGTGTCCACCGCGAACCGGCTGCCGCTCTCCAGGGTGAGACTGCGCAGGGTGGCGCCGTCCTTCGGGTCGATCTCGGAGAGTTTGCTGCCCTGGGCGACCAGCACCGCGGTCGGGGTGGAGGTCCCCGGACCCACGTCGTGGACGGTCCCGCCGGCGGCCAGCCATACGCCCCGCATGGCGGTGTCGCCCTGCTTGGCGCTGCCTATGCCGCGCAGCGGGTACTGGAAGCGCGCCCCGTCACCGGCGAGCGGGCCGATGAACCGGGAGACCGACGACGCGCGCGGGGTGCCCAGGTTGCCGGGAGCCTGGTTGAGGTGCGCGAGCGCCTTGCCGTCCTCGGGGTCGAGGACGTACAGCCCGCGCTCGTCGATGTCCGCGGTGTCGGCGAGGTTGTCGGAGCCGACGTAGAGCTTCTTCGACTCGGGGTGGAGCAGCACGTCCAGCGGCTTCCCGGCGGTGGTGAACTCCGCGGTCCGGTGGTACGACACGGTGCCCGGGGGGACGCCGACGCCTTCCCCGCCGGGCGGCGGTCCGGCCGCGAAGGTGACCGGGATACGGACGTCCTGCGAACGGTCGCCCAAGCCGCGGTGGTCCACCCGGGTCACCACCGAGCAGGCGACCTCCGCACAGTCGACCGTCGTGCTCTTCGCCTCGATCTGGAGCTCGACGTCGAAGGTGCCGCCCGGCCCGAACGCCGTGGCGAGTTCTCCCGCGTGGGAGTCCCCCTTGGGCACGATCCAGGCCGACGACTTCGAACCGCCGGTCATGTCGACGCCGCCCACACAGGGGGAGGGGGCCCGGCCGGGGCCGTTGTCCTTGCAGACGGCGACGTAGACGCCCTTGGTCTCGTCGTAGTCCTTGCCGGTGATCCTGATGGTCTGGCCGGCGGGGTTCAGGTCCTTGGTGACCGACGCGGAGAGTTTCTGGCCGCCGGAGCCCGTGCCGGTGCCGGGGGTGTCGGCGGCGAGGACGGGGCCGCCGGCGCCGATCGAGACCGCGAGCACGGCCGCCGAGCCGAGCGCGGTGGACGCGATCAGGGCCGGGGTGCGGCGTCTGCGGCCGTCGCGGGAACGCGGGGATGAGTTGTCTGTCATGGCTTCCTTGTCGTACGGGACCGGCGCACGCGCCGAAGGGCGGGCCCCGGCACGGAGGTGCCGGAACCCGCCCGGGGCTTCGCCTTCAGGGTCTTTCGTCCGGATCGGGCGGGAGCGGGCCCCGGCGGGACGCGGACAAGAGGTCCTAGGAGAAGGTCACCGGGATGTGGACGTCGTACTTGCGGTCGTTGCTGTCGGTGTGGTCGGCACGTGTCACGATGGCGCAGTCGACCGTGTCGCCGCAGACATTGCCGCCGCCCAGATCGGCCTTGATGTGGATGGTCGCGGAGAACTTGCCGCCCGTGCCGAAGGTGGAGCTGTTCGGGAGGAGGCCGCCGCCGAAGTTGGACACCCAGTACGAGGCGCCGGTGGTCCCGGCCTCGTCCTGGCCGCCCAGACACGGGGTCGGCTTGTTGGCGCCCTGCGTGCCGTTCACCGCGCACAGGCCGACGTAGATGCCCTGCCACGAGTTGTAGCCGGTGCCCGTCACCGTGACGTTGGCGCCGGTGGCCGCCGCCGTGTTGGGGCCGGTGATGGACAGGTTGTAGGTGGTGGACCCGTCGACGATCGTGCGGCTTCCGGTCGCCGCCGAGGCGGAGGAAGCGAGACCGAGTGTCAGCGCGGCGGCCGAGAGGACGGCGATGCCGGCGCGGGCGGCGGTACGGGTGGAGAGCACAGCACTCATCCTGTGAGCACCTTTCTGAGCAGCGAGGATCGGGCTCCGGATGGCTCCGGTTCACCCGTTCGGCTTAGGTAAGGCATACCTAAGTTGATGCTGGGTGAGTTGTCAACAGGCGGTAAAGGAACCGCAACGCGGATGTGTGCCCGCCGGGTTGGCGCGAGGCTGTGGGGTAGCTCCGCCGGTCCCGGCCGCCGGGGCCGGTTCCCCGGGACGCCCCGTCGGGGCGAACCGGACGGCGGCGCCCGTGCCGCTCATATGTACCGAATCGGTGACAAGCGTCCGGGCTCTGTGACAGGTGGCGGTCGCGTACAACGGCTTCCGTGCGCGGCGGGTCCAACAATGCGTGGTGCCGGGGAGATCCGGTGCGCGGCACGGCTCGTGGCCATGGGCCACGGGGTGCGGAACCGACGCGCGACCGGCGCGCGCGGGGAGGGGAGAGTTTCACATGGGGGACATGCGCAGAAGGGCCGGCGTCGCCTTGGGGGTCGCCGGGCTGATGGCTCCGCTGGCGCTCGCGCTCGGTGCGGCTCCGGCCGCGGCGGCCGCGTCGTGCACCACACAGGCGGGCCCGTACCAGAAGAAGGTCGAGAAGTTCCTCGGGCGGCCGGTCGACGGCCGTCAGTCGGCCGCGGACTGCAAGGCGGTCCAGGCGTTCCAGAAGAAGCACGGCATCACCCCGGCGGCCGGCTACGCGGGCTCGGTGACCTGGGGCGTCATGGATCTGATGAACAAGCAGAAGGCGGTCGGCGACAAGCCCAACCGGGACCGCAAGTGTCCCACCAACAGGGGCCGGATCGCCTGCGTGAACCTCACGCTCCAGATCAGCTGGATCCAGGACGGCAGCACACTCAAGTACGGCCCTGTGCCCGTCCGTACGGGCCGCAACGGCTCCGAGACCCGCACCGGCGCCAAGAAGATCACCTGGCGCAACATCGACCACCACTCCAGCCTGTACGACGTCGCCATGCCGTACGCGCAGTTCTTCGACGGCGGCCAGGCGTTCCACTCCGCGGCCGTCAGCATGTGGAACGCGCCCGGCTCGCGCGGCTGTGTGAACCTGCGCCCCGCGGACGCCAAGAAGTACTGGTCGATGCTGAGGAACGGCGACGACGTGTTCGTGTACGGCCGCAAGGCCGGTACCTGACAGACCGTCAAGTCCAGGTACGCACAGGTCCCGGGAGCCCGCCAAGGGCCCCGGGACCTGTGCTGTGGGTACCGGTGTTCCGTACCTGTGTGGGCGGGGTCACCGGACCGTGGCCGCTTCCACGGTCCGGCGACCCCGCCCGGTTCTCCGGGCCGCCCACGACGTCGGCCCGGAGAGACCTGAGGAAGCGTCAGCGGCCTTGCAGGGCCTTCACGTTGTCGCCGAAGGTCCAGTTGCGGGAGCCGTCCCAGTTCAGCGACCAGGTCATCAGACCCTTGAGGGCGCCGTTGTACCGGTTCCACGCCTGGCCGACCAGGGAGGGCGACATATGGCCCCCGCCCGCGCCGACCTGTGCGGGCAGACCGGGCACCTGCTTGTCGTACGGGACCCGGATGGTGGTGCCCTGGATGACCAGTCCGCGGTTCAGGCAGTCCGTCTGCGCGGCGAAGCCCGCGACGGTGCCCGCGGAGTACGAGTCGCCGGAGCAGCCGTACATGCTGCCGTTGTAGTACTGCATGTTCAGCCACCACAGGCGGCCGTTGTCCGCGTACTTCTTGATGACGGGCAGGTACGAGCCCCAGATGGAGCCGTAGGCCACGCTGCCGCCGGTGACGTACGCCGTCTCGGGGGCCATCGTCAGACCGAAGTTGGACGGCATCTGCGCCAGTACGCCGTCGATGATGCGGATGAGGTTGGACTGCGAGGACGACAGGGTGTTGATGTTGCCGCTGCCCACCAGCCCGGTCTCGATGTCGATGTCGATGCCGTCGAAGTTGTACTTCTTCAGGATCGGGACGATCGTCGCCACGAAGCGGTCCGCGACCGAGCTGGAGCTGAGGTCGATGCCCGCCGCGGCCCCGCCGATGGACATGAGGATCGTCTGCCCGGACGCCTTCGCGGCGCACATCTGCTCGGGGGTGGGGACCTTGACGGTGTTGTCCATACCGTCCTCCCACAGGACCGTCCCGTCGGAACGGATCACCGGGAAGGCCGCGTTGAGGACGTTGTAGCCGTGCTGCCCGATCCTGCTGTCGTCGATCGGTATCCAGCCGAGCGGGGGATGGACGCCGTTCGCGGCGCCGTCCCAGTTCTCCCAGTAGCCCTGGAGGACCTTGCCCGTGGGTTTCGACTTCACCGCACAGGTGGTGGCCGCCGCGCTTTCGGGGGCGGCGTTCGCCGCGGGCGCCACGACGCCCAGCAGGGGGACCGCGCTCGCCAATGCCGCGCCGATACCGAGCAGCCGCAGCTTGCGGCCGATGGTGCCGATCATGCTGAACTCCCTTCGCACCGTGACGCGCCCGTGTGGGGTGGGCGCGCCCCGGAAGAGGTCGGCAGGAGGGAACGATCGCTCAAGGACACGCTGACCTCCTGGGTGGGGGGAACCTGGAGACTTACGCGGAACGGTGAGGGAGGAGGGGGGTGCGGGTGGTGCGGGTGCTGCGGGGGGTGGGGGTCGTGCGGGGTCCCGGTGGGGTGGGACGGGCCGTGGTGGTGCGTGGGGGTACGGCCCTGGAACATGGGGTCGGGGGAGGGTGCGAGCCCATACCGTAAGTTGGTCCAGACCTGTCGTCAATAGGTCTGGACCAAAACGGAGAAGGGCGCTCCGAGCACCGCCGCGCCGTGCCTGTCGCCCGGCGGCACCGGCACCGCCCCCGACCTGCCGACGGCCCGAGGTCAGCCGCCGCCGGTGAGCCAGGAGTACGCGGCCGTCGCGGTGAACTCCGCCTGACCGCCCGGGAACAGCAGCTCCGCCGCGACGAACGCGGGGTCGTCGGCCTGCTCCTTCAGGAAGGGCACGGCGATGCAGCGCATCCCGGCCGCGTGCGCCGCGAGCACCCCGGGCACGGCGTCCTCCAGGACCACGCAGCCGGCCGCCGGCGCGCCCAGCCTGCGGGCCGCCTCCAGGAAGACATCGGGTGCGGGTTTGCCCGCGGGGACCTCGTCGGCCGATACCGTCGCGGTCATGAATCCGCCGAGCCCGGTGCCGTCGAGGATCGCGTCGATCGCCGCACGCGACGAACCGGACGCGACGGCCATCGGCACCCCGGCCCCGTGCAGCAGCTCCACGAACCTCCGCATCTCGGGATAGGTCCGGGTGTTCGTCCGGGCCAGTTCCAGATAGCGCCGGTTCTTCTCCGCCAGCAGGTCGTCCACGGACGGGCCGAGTGCGTACCGCTCCTTCCAATGGGTCACGGTCTCCCGGGTACTGACCCCGACGGACCACAGATGGTCCTCCCAGGAGAAGCCGTCCACCCCCTGCCCGGCCAGCAGCTCCCGCCCCGCCTCGAAGTAGTTGGTCTCGCTGTCCACCAGCGTCCCGTCCAGGTCGAACAGCACGGCCTGTCGCACGCGCGCCCTTGAATCCGTCGTCATGCCCCCCAGCATGCCAAGACGCGCCCGCGGCCTTAGGGGGCGCACGTGCCCCTTTGTGCGCCCCCTGTGATCCCCCCGCGCCCCCACCCCGCACCCTCCCCCGCATCGCCCCGCCGGGTCCCGGAGATACTGTCCGGAGTGCGTCCGTCACTCTCCGCCAGTCGGGGGGCCGCGCACTGCCCCGCACCGCCGTGACTCACCCGCCCGAAACTGGGTAGCCGGACCTTTCCGCAGGTGAGCGCGGTGACCGGGGTGCGCGGTGAGGCGGACGGAGGAGTCCGCGGGCACGAACGGTTCCGCGAGGCACCGACGGGGGTGGATCAGGTCCGGGGGTGACCCCGCGGCGCAACGACGACACGCTGCCCGCGGACCGCAGGCAGCGGGCCGGGGCGTTGGGGGATAGGTATGCAGAACCTCCCGTACCGGACCGCGTCCATGACGGCGGGCTGCCCGGTGCTCCACGACGATCCGGCGGCCTGGCCCGACCGGTCCGCCGGACCTGAGAGACCGCTCCGCGAACAGGCCGGCGCCGTGCTGCGGGCCGCCACCGAGTTCCTGACCCTCCACCACACCGAGGAGGGGCTGGGCGACCCCGCACCCCGGATCGCCGAGATCCAGGACGAGATCGGACGGACGGGCACCTACCGCCACACCGCGCGGGAACTCACCTTCGGCGCCCGGGTCGCCTGGCGCAACGCCAACCGCTGCATAGGCCGGCTGTACTGGCGCTCCCTGCGGGTCGACGACCGCCGTGACCTGCGGTCGGCCGGCGAGGTCGCGGACGCCGCCGTCCGGCATCTGCGCGAGGCCACCCGGGGCGGCCGGATACGCCCGCTGATCACCGTGTTCGCCCCCGACACCCCCGGCCGGCCGGGACCCCGGATCTGGAGCGACCAGCTCATCCGCTACGCCGGTTACCGCCGCCCCGACGGCACGGTCCTCGGCGACCCGGCCAACACCGGCCTGACCGCCCTCGCCCGGCGCCTCGGCTGGCCCGGCGGCCCCGGCACCCCCTTCGACGTGCTGCCCCTGATCGCCCAGGGGCCGGACGGCGTACCGCACTGGTTCCCGGTGCCCCAGGACGCCGTCCACGAGGTGCCCCTCACCCACCCCGGGCATCCCTGGTTCGCCGAACTCGGACTGCGCTGGCACGCCGTACCGGCCATCTCCCATATGTGCCTGGAGATCGGCGGTGTCTGCTACTCGGCGGCGCCCTTCAACGGCTGGTACATGGGCACGGAGATCGGCGCCCGCAACCTCGCCGACACCGACCGCTACGACCTGCTGCCGCTGGTCGCCGCCGGACTCGGGCTCGACACCAGCAGCGACCGCACCCTGTGGAAGGACCGGGCGCTGGTGGAGCTGAACATCGCCGTCCTGCACTCCTTCGACCTGGCCGGGGTCACGGTCGCCGACCACCACACCGAGTCCCGCCGCTTCCTGACCCACCTCGACCGGGAGGAGAGCCAGGGCCGCCGGGTCGGCGCCGACTGGTCCTGGATCGTGCCGCCGCTCTCCGGCAGCACGACCCCCGTCTTCCACCGCACCTACGACGAGACCGAGCTGCGGCCCGCGTTCGTCCACCACCCGGAGGGCCTCGCCCGAGCACGCGGGGAGTACGTTCCCGACTTGGTCTAGACCGATCGCCTCCGGCTGCTACCGTCGGCGCAGCAATCAGGCAGCCGAGAGGGGACAGCAGTGCGCGGGCACACCGGGCGGGCGTACATCGGATCGTTCACGGCGGCCGGGGGACCGGGCATCGCCACGGCCTCCGTCGACCCCGCCACCGGTGCCCTGACCCTCCTCGGGACCACCGGCGCGGTGGCCGACCCGTCGTACCTCGCGCTGTCCGCCGACGGGACCACCCTGTACGCGGTGAGCGAGACCGACGAGGGCGCGGTCGCCGCGTTCCGGGTGACCGGCGCACGGCCGGAACCCCTGGGCGCGCCGGTCCGGGTGGGCGGCGCCGGCCCCACCCATCTCGCCGTGCACGCGGGGCATGTGCTGACGGCCAACTACGGCTCCGGGAGCGTGAGCGCCGTACCGCTGCGCGCGGACGGCTCCCTCGGGGACGCGCCCTCCGGCGTGCTCACCCACAAGGGTTCCGGACCGCACCCGCAACGCCAGCACGCCCCGCACGCCCACCAGGTGCTCGCCGTCCCCGGCGGACGCCGGGCCGTGAGCGTGGACCTCGGCACGGACTCCGTACGCGTCTTCGACCTGGACACGGCGGGCGAGCCCGTCCAGCACCGGGAGATCGCCCTGCGGCCCGGCAGCGGACCGCGTCATCTCGCGTTCCATCCCGGGGGCACGGTGGTGTACGTCCTGAACGAGCTGGCGCCGACCCTGACGGTGTGCCGCTGGGAGGCGGTGGAGGGCGCGCTGCGTCCGCTGACCGAGATCCCGGTCCTGCCCGGCGCCCCGGAGGGGGACGCGTACCCCTCGGAGGTGGTCGTCGCGCCCGACGGCCGGTTCGTGTGGACGGCCACCCGGGGCGAGGACGTCATCTCCGTGTTCGCCGCCGGGGACGGGGGCGAACGGCTGGAGCTCGTCGCGACGGTGCCCTGCGGCGGGCACTGGCCCCGTGACCTGGCGCTCGACCCGTCCGGCCGGCGGCTGTACGCGGCCAACGAACGCTCGGGCGACATCACCTGGTTCGACGTGGATGGCGCCACCGGGCTGCCGGTGCGGGCGGGCTCCCTGGAGTTCCCCGCGGTGTCCTGCGTCCGCTTCTTCTGACGCCGCCGGGGGCGCGGCGCCCGCACGCACGGCCTGTGCCGGGCGCGCCGGGCCCGGCCACCGTGCGGTGCTGCCGGGCCTGCTCGCCGCTCAGCGCAGCGGCGCGCCCGCCCCGGTCTGCGGGATGCCCAGCGTGGCGGCGTACTTCGACAGCGCGAGCTTGCCGATCGCCGGGTACGCCCCGAGCGGCTCCGCGGCGGGGCAGCCTGCCTCCTTGGCGGCGGCCTCCAGCAGCGTCGCGTCGATCTCCGGACCGATCAGGTACGGCGCCAGCGCGAGCTGCGCGGAACCGGAGGAACGCAACTGCTCGGCGGTGTCCGCGATCGCCCCCTCCTTGTCCAGCGCGGCGGCCATCACCGGCACGGCGAGCCGCGCGGCCAGCAGCATCCCGGTGATCCCGGCGGCCTGCACGGCCTCCTCGCCGCCCACGGACGCGATGATGATCCCGTCGGCCGCGGTGGCCACCGTGAACAGCCGCGCCCGGTCCGCGCGGGCGAGCCCCGACTCCGAGAGCCGTACGTGCAGGGCCTCGGCGAGCAGCGGGTGCGGACCGAGGACATCGGTCAGTTCCGCCGCCACCTTGCTGTCGTTGATGCCCTGGCGGACCCGGCGCAGCAGCGCGCCGTCCGGCCCGGCGAGCAGCGGGACCACCACGGCGACGGGCCCCTCGGGCTCCGTGACCTCGACACCGGCGGCCCTGGCCTGCTCGTAACGGGCGGTACGTTCCCGCGCGGTGCGCGCGAGGACCGCGGCGAGGGTGGGGAACTCCGTGTCGTCCCCGTCGAGATATCCGATCCGGGCGTCCAGGCCGGGAAGCTCGGAGCGCGCGATGCTCACGACCTCGTCGGCGAGGCTCCGCACGGACGCACCGGGGGTGCCCGGGACCGCGAGCACGAGCGCGGGCGCGCCGTCGGGGGCCACCGCGGGTTCAGGGCGGCGGTGGCGTCCTGACTGACGGGGGCGCGGCATTCGTACTGGCAGGCCGGAGGCTGGCCCAGTGGGGGTGCTCATGGCGCCGCATGCTACTGGCTTTGTGGCCTGCTCCGTTCGGGGAGGGGGTAGCTGCACGGCATCCATCCGTATTTGTCCGGTTGATCTGGAGGTGGGGCAGGTGGGACGCCCGTTCTCAGCCGCCGCTTTCGGTACGTACGTGCAGCATGCGGTCATCAACGGGCAGACCCGGACGCTCTTCGGCCAGATCCGTCGCGATCCGTACCGCGCCGTGCAGCGGATCGCCCTCCGCGGCCGTCCGCCGCGCCGAGGGCAACTGCCGGGACAGCTCCTCCTGGAGCGGGACGAGCAGGGGATCGCCCATCTTGAACAGTCCGCCCGTGAACGCCACCTCGCAGTCGCCGGACTTCGGCGCGACCGCCGCCGCGGCCTCCACGATGTGCCCGGCCGCGGCCGTCAGGATGCCGCGTGCCACCGGGTCCCGCTCCGCGCACGCGGCGACCGACGGCACGAACGAGGCGAGCACGGCGGGCCGGTCGGTGCGGGGATACAGCAGCCCCGGCAGCTCACCGGCCGGGCCGAACATCTCCTCGGCACGGGCCAGCAGCGCCACGGACCCGCCGCGCCGCCCGTCGAACGCCCGCATCGCCGCGTCGAGTCCCGCGCGTCCGATCCACGCGCCGCCGCCGCAGTCGCCCAGCAGATGACCCCATCCGTCGGCCCGCCGCCAGGTGGTGAGATCCGTCCCCGTCGCGATCATGCCGGTGCCGCCCGCCACCACCGCGCCCGCGCGGCGGCCCAGCGCCCCGGCGTAGGCGGTGACCGCGTCGGCGGCCAGCGCGAGCCGCCGGACACCCAGCTCCCGGGCGAACGCCTCGGGCAGTTCGGCCCGCAGCGCGTCCCCGAGGGTGGCCATCCCGGCGGCCCCGAGCGCCGCCGCCCGTACCTCGCCGATCCCCGCGTCGGCCATCAGCCGACGTGCCATCGGCAGCAGCAGCGCGAGCAGATGCCCGGGATCGATGCCCCGCGCACCGGTACGGACCGGCTCCGCCGAGACCAGCGGGGCGCCCAGCGCCCGCCCGCCGACGGCGAGCACCGCCCGCAGCCCGGAACCGCCCGAGTCGACGGCGAGCACAGCGCCCGCCATGCCCGGTACCGGGGGACGGCCGCCGGTCACGGAAGCCGCCAGTCGACGGGCTGGGCGCCCTGACGGACGAGCAGATCGTTGGCGCGGCTGAACGGACGGGAGCCGAAGAAGCCGTTGTCCGCGGACATGGGGGACGGATGGACGGACTCGACCGAGGGGAGATCACCCAGCAGCGGCCGTACATTCCGGGCGTCGCGCCCCCACAGGACCGACACCAGGGGCGTGCCACGGGCGGCCAGCGCCCGGATCGCCTGCTCGGTGACCTGCTCCCAGCCCTTGCCGCGGTGCGCCCCGGGCTTGCGCGGGGCGGTGGTGAGCGACTTGTTCAGCAGGAGCACGCCCTGCCGGGTCCAGGGGGTGAGGTCCCCGTTGCCCGGCGGCGGTACACCGAGGTCGCTGGTCAGCTCACGGAAGATGTTGAGGAGGCTGCCGGGCAGCGGACGGACCTCCGGGGCCACCGAGAACGACAGTCCCACGGCGTGCCCCGGAGTCGGGTACGGGTCCTGACCGACGATCAGGACCCGTACCTCGTCGAAGGGCTGCTGGAAGGCGCGCAGCACATTCGGTCCGGCCGGCAGGTACGTACGGCCCGCGGCGATCTCGGCGCGGAGGAAGTCCCCCATCCGGGAGACCTGTCCGGCCACGGGCTCCAGGGCCTTGGCCCAGCCCGCTTCGACGATCTCGTGCAAAGGTCGTGCTGCCACGCGGCCGCGCCCCCCGGAGTGCTCAAGTGTGCGATGTGAACCAAGCGGAGTGGTGTACGTCTCCGCGGCTCGAAGGGTACCGCCGTACGACGGTCGCCCTTCCCCCGGGACAGCCACGCGTTTCCCCCGGCGTGACGCCCCCGAGGGCCCGGCAGATGCACTCCACGCGTTTGCAGTACGGGCATACGGGGACCACGGTTGGTCTCCTTCCTTGACAGGGGATGTCGGTTCTTTATCCCTCCCTTAGAGAAACGGGTTGGAGCGTGTGCAGGTTTCGAAAGGGAATGAAGACCTCGTGATGTTTTTCGTCACGTCGGTTTTCGGCCGACGTGGCTGAAGTTGCGCTCTGTTGCTCCGTGTTATGGGGCGACTGCGGCGCGCACACGAGCAATGTCCGGGAGGGGAGCGAGGAACGTCCGCCAGGAATCGACGTCGCTCTGGGAGACGTACAATTCGCCGCTGCGATCGCCGAAGCGCACACCCGGTCACCTCCGGACAGCGTTGTCCTCACCCTCGTCAGTCTGCACCGGATGCCCGGTCCCACACCCATGACCCGCCGGATCGCGATCCGCACGGGCCCGCACGGCCGGAGCGGCCCGGTCCGGTAACGGACCGGCGGCGATCGGCGCGACAGCGTGGCCCGGTAACGGACCGGCGGCGATCGGATCGGCCGCGTGCCGGTACGGACGGGCGGCGGTCAGCGCGGTCCCAGGGGGCCGGTGGCGTTCCGTACCCGGGCAGCCGTCTCCGCGATCGCGGCGGGTCCCACCCGGCAGCACCCCCCGACCAGCCGCGCGCCCGACGCCAGCCAGCCGTCCACCCGGCGGGCCGTGAAACGCCGCGGACCCGTCCAGACGCCGCGTACCGCGTCCCAGCCTTCACCGCTGTTCGGGTAGACCACCACCGGCTTGCCCGTGACCCGGGCCGCCAGCGCGACGGCCGCGTCCGCGTCGGCGGGCGTGCAGCAGTTCACGCCGACCGCGACCACCTCGTCCGCGTCGGCGGCCACCGCGAACGCCTCCGCGAGCGGCTGTCCCGCGCGGGTGCGGTCGCCGCGCACGTTGTACGAGAGCCAGGCCGGCACCCCGAGTCCCCGTACCGCGCGCACCAGGGCGCGCGCCTCGTCGGTGTCCGGGACGGTCTCCAGCGCGAACACATCGGGCGCGGCGGCGGCGAGGGCCTCCAGCCGGGGCCGGTGGAACCGTTCCAGCTCCGCGACCGTCAGCCCGTACCGCCCCCGGTACTCCGAGCCGTCCGCGAGCATCGCCCCGTAAGGACCCGCCGAGGCCGCCACCCACCGCGGCCGGCGGCCGGGGACGGCGGTACGGGCCGCCTCCCGGGCCAGGGCCACGGCGGACCGCAGCAGTTCGGCGGCCCCGCGCCGGTCCACCCCGTGCCGGGCGAACCCCTCGAACGTCGCCTGGTAGCTCCCGGTGACGGCGATGTCCGCGCCCGCCTCGTAGTACGCCCGGTGCGCCGCGACAAGGGCCTCCGGCCGGTCCAGGAGCAGCCGCGCGGACCACAGGCCGCCGTCCAGCCGCTCACCGGCCGCTTCGAGCTGATTGGACAGCCCGCCGTCCAGGACGAGCGGACCACGCCGCAGCACGTCCGCGAAAGTGCCGGTCGCGAAGGTGCCGGTCGTGGACGCGTCGGGGGTACCGGGGCTCTCCGGGGGCCGTACGTCGTCGGGGAGCCGGGCGAATCGTGCGGCGCTGGGAGGCCGGTCCGGGTCGGGGGTGCCGGGGAGCGGGTCGGGGTCGGGGTTGCCGGGGGAGTCGGGCATGGGTCCGACGCTAGCGGCGGGCGGTCCGGTCCGGACCGCCCGGCGCGGGGGCGAGCGTCAGACGGAGCGCAGATACGGGTCCGGGACCCGCACCGCCGCGCCCAGTTCACGGGCCGCGTGCCGGGCCCAGGACGGGTTGCGCAGCAGTTCCCGTCCCAGCAGCACCGCGTCGGCCTCGCCGTTGGCGACGATCTTGTCGGCCTGTCCGGCCTCCGTGATCAGCCCCACCGCGGCCACGGACAGCCCGGCCCCGGACCGGACCCGGCTCGCGAACGGCACCTGGTAGCCGGGGCCGGTCGGGATGTCCGCGCGGGGCGCGTTGCCTCCCGACGACACGTCCAGCAGATCCACCCCGTGCTCCTTGAGCAGCCCGGCGAACCGGACGGTCTCGTCGGCGGTCCAGCCGTCCGCGCCCAGCCAGTCCGTCGCGGATATCCGGAAGAACAGTGGCAGATCGTCGGGCCACACCGCGCGGACGGCGTCCACGACCTCCAGCGCGAAGCGGGTCCGGTTCGTGAAGGAACCCCCGTACGCGTCCGTGCGCTTGTTGGAGTACGGGGACAGGAACTCCCCGAGGAGGTAGCCGTGCGCGCCATGGATCTCGACGACCCGGAACCCGGCGTCGAGGGCCCGGCGGGCGGCGTCGGCGAACTGCCCGGTGATCCGCGCGATCCCCCCGGTCGTCAGCTCCGTCGGTACGGGATGCCCGGTGTCGAACGGGACCGGGCTGGGCGCGAGAGGCTGCCAGCCGTCGGCCCCGGGTCCGACCGGGCCGCCGCCCCGCCAGGGCCGGTCGGTGGAGGCCTTCCGTCCGGCGTGCCCGATCTGGAGGCCCGGCACCGTGCCCTGGGCGGTCAGGAAGGAGGTGATCCGGCGGAAGGCCCGGGTCTGGGTGTCGTTCCAGATGCCCAGGTCGGCGGGGGAGATACGGCCCTCGGGGCTCACGGCGGTCGACTCGACCAGGATCAGCCCGGTGCCTCCCGTGGCGCGGGCGGCGTAGTGGGCGAAGTGCCAGTCGCCGGGAACCCCGGCGCACGGCCCGGTGGGATCGGCCGAGTACTGGCACATGGGTGCCATCCAGGCCCTGTTCGGGACGGTCAGCGAGCGAAGGGTGAGGGGTTCGAACAGCGCGCTCAAGACGGACTCCATCCGTGTTCCATGGCGGGTGGCCGCCCCGGTGCCCGGTCGCAGGACCAGGGCCCGTCGGCCTGGTAGTACGATAGACCTCGTAGTACGGGAGATGTCAAACTACGAAGGATGTCGAACCAGTCTCGTAGGATGGTCAGCAGCGGCGTCACGTCACGTCATGTCGCCACCCGTCAGACCGCAGGGAGCCGCCGTATGACCGCCGCCAGCAGTCGCGAACTCGCCCACCCGCGCAGCGAGGACATCGCCCTGGAGGGAGTGCTGCACGCGCTCTCCGATCCGCTGCGGCTGAGCGTCGTCATCGAACTGGCTTCGACCGGCGGGGAGTTCCCCTGCTCGCACTTCCCGCTTCCCGTCACCAAGTCCACGACCACCCACCACTTCCGGGTGCTGCGCGAGTCCGGTGTCATCCAGCAGTGGTACCGGGGCACGGCCAAGTACAACCGGCTGCGCGGCGAGGAGCTGGACGCGCTGTTCCCCGGGCTGCTCGCCGCGATCCTGCGGGCCTCGGCGGCGCAGTCCGCGCGACGGACGGACGGCTGACCCCGGACGCCTCCGCGCGGGCGTCCTCGTATGAAGTGACACGTGGCACCTCCGGGCGCCTGGCGTCCCCAGGGCGCCCGAAGCTGCCCGCGCGCCCCCGCGTGCGCTCCAGGGGGCCGTCACGCCCCGGCGCGGGGCCGGTGCGGCCCGCGCCGGGTGACGGCCCCGGCGGTCAACGTGGGCGCCATGACCGTCACTCGAACGGGGCCCTGAGAGTGCCGGGTCGGCCACCCGGACGGGCCGTCGCCCGACCTTCCGGCCTTTCCGCCGGACGGCCCGCCCGGGCCCATCGGTGCGGCCCGTCCGAGCTGACCGGACCGGTGGACCGGCCGTGCCGGGTCAGAGCATGTCGCGCATCCGGCCGATCTCCGCCGTCTGCTGGGCGACCACATCGGTGGCCATCTCCTCGACGAGGACGTTGTTGCCGTCGGAGAGCGCCTCGGTGGCCATCGTGATCGCGCCCTCGTGATGCGTGATCATCAGCTTCAGGAACAGCTGGTCGAACGCCTTCCCGTCCGCCGCCCGGAGCTTCGCCAGCTGCGCCTCGGTGGCCATGCCCGGCATCGAGCCGTGGTCGTGGGAACCCGGATCGGGCGTCTCCCCGCCGTGCCCGCCCTCGCCGTGGTCATGGCCCGACCCGGACGGCTTCTTCGGGTCCGTGTTGTTGTCCAGCCAGCCCTGCATGGCGCCGATCTCGGGCTTCTGTGCGGCGGTGATCCGGGCGGCCACCCGCTTCACCTGCGTCGAATCGGCCCGCGAGGGCACGAGTTCGGTCATCACCAGGGCCTGGCCGTGGTGCTCGATCATCATCCGGGCATAGGTGAAGTCCGCCGAGTTGGGGGAGTCGTCGGCGGCCTGCTCCTGGACATCCTCCGCCGACAGGGTCCGCGCCGCCTCGCCCGGCTTGCCCGGGGCGATCACCGAAGGGCCGGACGCGGCCTTCCCCTCGTCCTTCGAACCGCCGGAATCGCAGGCGGACAACGTCAGGACGAGCGCCGCGCACAGCAGCGCGGGACCCGCGCGCAGGGCACGGGGAACGGCGGCGTCCCGGTGGCCGGGACGGTCGGCGGCCGGACGGCGGATCACACCGGTTGCGGCGGTACGGCGACGGAACAAGGCATCCTCCAGCGGGTGCACGGGAGTTGAGGGAGCCCGGTACGGGGCGTGCGCGGACAATGGACGGGGGACCCGCCGGAGCGCGTCGTCCCCGGGCCGGACGGTGGGGCGGATGTGACGGATGTGCCGGTGTCCGTCTTAGCACCCCTTCATGGACCGGTGATCAAAAACCTTTATGACGATTACGTTGCCCTCTATTGATATGAGCATGAGGAAGACGATACTTCGGGTGTCCGTGAACCGTTCCAACCGTGAACGGCGCAGAGGGAGGACGCAGTGACCCTGTCGAACAACCCCCGAACACGGCGCAGACGCCTGGGAGTCGCCGCCGCGGCGGCCGGTCTGCTCGCCGCACTGATCACCGCCGGACCCGCCGGGGCGACCCCCGACCCCGGGGACAACCCGGCGAGCCCCGAACGGGTCTCCCAGAGCGAGGTCCGCGACGCCAAGCGGGCCATAGCCAACGGGGAGATACCCGGCCAGGACGAGATCGTCCACTCGGACAACATCGAGCACCTGGCGAACATCCCCAAGGACGCCCTGCCCGGCACCAACTCGGACCTCGCCTTCCAGGGCAAGTACGCGTTCGCCGGCAACTACGACGGCTTCCGCATCTTCGACATCAGCAACCCGAAGGCGCCGAAGACCGTCTCCCAGGTGCTGTGCCCGGGTTCCCAGAACGACATCTCGGTCTCCGGGAACCTGCTGTTCCTGTCGACCGACTCGTCCCGCAGCGACAACTCCTGTGCCAGCACCTCCCAGTCCGCGACCAACAAGGACTCGTGGGAGGGCATGAAGGTCTTCGACATCAGCGACAAGCGCAACCCGAAGTACGTGTCCGCGGTGGAGACGGCCTGCGGTTCGCACACCCACACCCTGGTGCCGGACCGCAAGAACGTCTACGTGTACGTCTCCTCGTACTCGCCGCTCGCGGCGTTCCCCGACTGCCAGCCGCCGCACGACGGCATCTCGGTCATCAAGGTGCCCAAGAAGGCCCCGCAGAACGCGGCGGTCGTGGGCTTCCCCGTGCTCTTCCCCGGTGAGGGTCCCGACGGCGGCGGCAACCCGGGCGGGCCCACCAACCCGGGTGTCTCCAAGACGACCGGCTGCCACGACATCACCGTCCTGCCCTCGAAGGACCTGGCCGCCGGCGCGTGCATGGGCGACGGCATCCTGTTCTCGATCAAGGACCCGGAACGCCCGAAGGTCATCGACAGGGTCCAGGACAACGTGAACTTCGCGTTCTGGCACTCCGCGACCTTCAACCAGGGCGCCAAGAAGATCGTCTTCACCGACGAGCTCGGTGGCGGCGGCTCCGCGACCTGCAACGCCGAGGTCGGCCCGAACCGCGGCGCCAACGGCATCTACGACATCGTCGGCCGCGGCGACAAGAGCAAGCTTGAGTTCCGCAGCTACTTCAAGATCCCGCGCCACCAGGCCAGCACCGAGAACTGCGTCGCCCACAACGGCTCGGTCATCCCGGTCCGCGGCAAGGACCTGATGGTCCAGGCGTGGTACCAGGGCGGTATCTCCGTCTGGGACTTCACCAACTCCTCGCGCCCCAAGGAGATCGGCTACTTCGAGCGCGGTCCGATCAGCACGACCACCCTGGTCGGCGGCGGATCGTGGTCGGCGTACTACTACAACGGCTACATCTACTCGAACGACATGGCCAAGGGCTTCGACGTACTGAAGCTCAACGACCGCCGCACCGATCCCGCCAAGAAGGTCCGGCTGCACGAACTGAACGTCCAGACCCAGCCCGACTACTTCGACGACGACCGGGACGACGACCGCTGGGACGACTGACCCGTCCCCCCAGGTGCCCGGCCGATCCACCGGCCACGGTGAGCGGCCCGCCCGCCCACCACCGGTGACCCGTCCGGGCACCACCCGCACGACAACGCCCCCGCCCCGCACGACCTGTGCCACGGGCGGGGGCACCTCTGCGCCCGGACCGCCCGCCCCGCGACCGGACCACGCCCGGTCACGGCTGTGCACGGGGCCCGCGTACGGGCTACGGCCGGATCACGGCCGCGACGTCTCGTCCTGCCCGCACCGACCCGGCCCGAACAGCGGGGAGAAGCTCTCCGGACGCCCGGCGCCCACCCGCGGCGGACCCCCGGCGGGCGGCACACCGAGTTCCCACGCCAGCTCGTAACGGTGGAACAGCTCCGCCCGCAGCACCTCGGCCGACATCCCGGCGCCGGGCAGCAGCACCGCGAAGACCGAACCCATGAGCTGCGCCCGCAACAGCGGATAGTCCACGTCCGGCGCGGGCGACCCGTACCGCTCGACGGTGTCCCGCAGGAGTTCCGCCAGCCGCTGCTGCTCCTCGCAGCGGACGAAGCCCTCCGCCTGGAGAATGCCCGCCATATGGGTGCGCATCAGCACCGGACGGTCCCGGGCGAGCCCGAGGACCGCGTCGATCGCACGGGCCATCCGCTCCTGTCCGTCGTCCGTCCGGGGCTCCCGCTCCAGGGCCTGCGCGAGCGTCAGATGCATCAGCCGGTGCACCGCGGACTGGAGCAGCTGGCGCTTGCCCGGGAAGTAGTACGACACCAGCCCCCGCGCCGTACCCGCGCGATCGGCGATGTCGGAGAGCTTCGTCGCCTCGTACCCCCGCTCGCCGACCAGCTCCACAGTGGCCCGCAACAGTCGCTCACGACTGCGTCGGCGCAACTCTTCATTGACCGATGGGCTGCGCGGGGACATCCTGTACTCCTGCGTTGACTGGCTCCAAGCCAATATACTCAGAGCGGTCGGCACGGAACCCTTCGTGGGATCTGTGCCGCTGCCGCCGTGCGCATGGGCGCAGCGGGGGAGCGTCCATGCGCACGGTGCCCGCACCATCCGGCCGGACCCCACGGGGTCCGGCCGTCGGTCTTCTTCTCGCGGGACGTCCGGCCGGTCCCTACAGTGGGGACGAGGCCGAGGAGGCGACGACATGGATCAGCGAGAGATCCTGACGCGGATCACGGCGATGGTCGAGGACGAACGGCGGCTGCGGGACTCCCTCGCGAGCACCGGCACCGACGGCGACACGGAACGTTCCCGCCTCTCCGCGCTCGAACGCGAGCTGGACCAGTGCTGGGACCTGCTGCGCCAGCGGCGGGCCAAGACGGAGTTCGGGGAGAACCCCGACGAGGCGGCGGTCCGCCCCTCCTCGCAGGTCGAGGGCTACCAGTCCTGACCCGCGGCGGTGCCGACGGCACCGCCCGGGAAGCCGCGTGGGCCGGGTCCGTCCGGCTCAGGGAGCCGTGTCCGGCCGGGCGGTGTCCCGCCGGGCCGTGTCTGCCTCTGCCGTGTCCGTCCGGTCGCGGCCAGGACGCCCGCCTGTCCGCTCGTACGACACGATCGCGAGGGTGACCATCAGGGCGCCCAGCAGCCAGCCCTCCAGTACGTCCGACGGCCAGTGCACACCGAGCCAGATCCGGGTCAGCCCCGCGCCGAGCACCGACACCACCGCCAGGGCCACCGCCGTACGCCACAGAGCGGGTGCCACGCCGTGCCGGAGCAGTACCCACAGCACCAGTCCGCTGACGACGGTCGCCGTCAGGGCGTGGCCCGACGGGAACGCGTTGAAGTGGGCGGAGTCGACCGGGTCGGGCCAGCTGGGGCGCTCCCGGCCGACCGCCGCCTTGAGGGACTGCTGGAGCAGCGTCCCGACGAGGCTGGTCGCCACCAGCCAGCACGCGAGCCGCACCTCCCGGCGCCGCAGCAGCCACAGCACCACGACGGCGAGCAGCAGGCGCATCGCCCAGGGGTCCCAGATCCAGTCGGTCAGGATGCGGTTGGCGTGGGTGAGGCCCGGTTCGGCGACCGCCCAGCGGTGGGTCGTGCGGGCGATACGGCCGTCGAGGTCCATGAGCGGACTCCAGCGGGCCGCCACCAGGGCCAGCAGCAGCGCCGCGAGGCCGAAGAGGACGAGCGCGGCGCGTGGGGCGCGCGCGCCCGCCGGACGCGGGGGGCGGGGTGGGGAGGAGGGGGACACCGTTTGCATGGGGTGATCCTTCCCGACCTGGCCGGTCGCAGCCATCCGGGTGAGGAGATCCACAGCGGTCGGGTCCGTGTTAGGCCGGTGGACGGCCCTGCGGCGGCTGGTTCGGCGCTCCCCCGGCGGTGGCGGTGGCGGGACGCCGTGGTGGGGTGCGGTGGCCGGGGGCGACGGCCCGGGTACGACGGCCCGGGTGGACGGTGAGCCCGGGGTCCGGGGGGCGGTGAGTCCGGCGTCCGGGGCGGTCGCGGGGCTCGGCGGGACGCGCAGGCGTGGCGGGACGGGTGGGGCGGGACGGGTGGGGCGGGTCCGGTGGCGGCGCGGGGTGCGCGGGCCTCCGGTGGTCGGCGGGGGCGCGGGCCCCGATGGCCGACGCGGGGTGTGCGGCCCCGGTGTGAGCGCAGGGTGGTCCAGTCCTCCGTTGGTCGGCGCGAGCCATGCGGGCCCCCGGGTGCCGCCGCAGGGTGCGGGCCCCCGGTGTCAGCGCAGGGCGTGCAGGCCCGGGACGAAGGCGATCAGGACCGGGACCACCGGGACGAACGCGGCCGCCGCGGTCAGCCGGAGCCGGCGGGCCGGGGTGAGACGGCGCGGTGGGGCGAGCAGCCGGTGCACCCGCTGCGGGACATGGCCGTGCGGGGTGGGGCAGGGGCGGCCGAACACCCCGCGGTCCTCGTTGAGTTCGACCAGGGCGAGGGCGATCGTCAGCCGTCCGAAGCGGCGGGAGGCGACATCGTCGGCGGCCAGCTCCACCAGCCGGTGCATCTGGGCACGGAACGCGGCGAACACCGGCACCTGCGGGAAGCCGTTGGCGAGCGCGGCCGACGAGTGCAGCAGCCAGTCGTGGCGCGCCTCGGCGTGACCCTGCTCATGGGCGAGGACGGCGTCCAGCTGCCTGCCCTTGAGACGGCGCAGCGCGGCCGTGGTGATGACCAGCCGCGGTGCGGCCCCGGGCAGCCACCAGGCGTCGGGCCGCTCGCCCTCCAGGACGACGAGCCGGTCGCTGCCGGGCTCCTCGCCGGGCAGCAGCGGTGCGCGGACCTGGAGTTCGGCGCGGCGTGTCCGGCGGGCCGCGCGGGTGAGACGGATCTCCCGGGCCAGCATCGCCGCGGTCCACACCCCGCCGCACGCCAGCAGCAGCGCGGTCGTCGCCGCCCAGGGGCCCGAGGGACCGAACGCGTACGCCTCGATGACCCGGGCCGGCGCCGGGGCGAACAGCCGCCCGCGTACCGCCTGCCAGGCCGCCGCCGCGCTCAGCGCCATCGACAGCGCGCAGCACAGCAGGACCGCCGCCACCACGCACTGCCAGAGCCAGAGCGCGACGACAGGTTCGCGTTCGGGCCAGTCCGCTCGCGCGAGCAGTCGCGGGGCGAGCACAGCGGTAAGCGCGCCGAGCAGCAGCAGTGCCACGGATACCGTCATCACCCCAGCTTATGAGGGGTGCGGGACCCCGCGATACCGGTGATCGCCGCAAGTGACGCAGGCCACGTTTACGGCTCCCCGCCCGGTGGCCCCGCGGGAGTCAGACGGTCAGCAGCATCGCGACCATCGCGACCCCCATCGAGAGTCTGCACGCCCGCGTCAGCTCGGGCCGGTCGCCCCAGCCGATCCGTGCCCCGCCGGGCGGCCCCGCCGCGCCCGCCGGAGCCGTCGGCCGCCCGGCCGGGTGGCCTGCCGCCGGGACCGGTACGGCCGCCCCGGCCGGTATCAGCTGCGCGCCCGCCCACAGCACGTACCCGGTGAAGTAGCCGAACAGTACGGCGGTCAGCGGCGAGGTGCCCGCCGTGCCGTGCCCGTCCGCCGACGCCATCGCCACCGACATATGGACCATCGCGACCGCGCCCACCAGATGATGCAGATGGTGGGCGCCCGCTCTGGACTCCCACAGGGCCCGGGCCCCCGCCACGGTGAAGAGCGCAGCCCCGGCCAGCCACACGGCCCGCTGCGCGGGCACCAGCGCGGCGGGCAGGGCCATGGCGGCCATCCCGAACCCCATCAGCGCCTCGCCCCCCGCCGCCCGGCGCTGTGCCTCGACCCCGCTCCGCATCCGTAACAGGCAGTAGCCCCCGCTCAGCGCGCAGAGCACGACCAGCAGCCATCCGGCCGCCCCCGGTGTGTGCACCGCCCACCTCCCTGTCCGGTGCCCCCGGGGCATGGCTGCCCACCGGTCCGGCGGGGGAAGCGGGCGGGGGTGAGCGCACAGATGTGCGAGGGGGAGTGCGCGGGGGCGCGCGGTCAGCGGGAACAGCCAGGCGCGGTCAGCGGGAACAGCCAGGAGGCCCGCTCCATGGCCCGCGCGGGCGGCAGCTCGCGGCCCGAGTGCGGCAGCTCACGCAAGGTGGATCAGGCCACCTGCCGGCTGCCCTCCGGGCGCGGGCCCGCGCGGTCCGCGCCCCGGCCGGGGGTCTCCGTGAGGGTGATCCGGGTGGAGCGGGGGCGGGGGTCGATACCGGCGGCCCGCAGGAAGTCGGCGGCGGACTGGGCCGCCGCGAGGGACCGGCGGACCCGGGGGCGGGGCACCGCCGTCGCCAGACAGATCCGTTCGACGCGCCAGCCGTGCCAGGCCAACTGCCAGACCACCGAACCCAGATGCTCCGGTGTGACGACCAGCCGCTCACCGGTCAGCAGCCGCCGCACCAGGGAGTCGTCCGCGCCGTACAGGGTGCGCAGGGCGCGCCGGAACCGACGGCGTTCCGACGGTGTGAGACCGCCCCACACCCCGTCGGACTCGCAGTTGTCGACAGCGTGCCGCAGACAGTCGACGCGTACGGCGCAGCCGCCGCAGATGCGTTTCGCCTGCTCGATGGAGTGCTCCCAGCGTTCCGACTCCCCACGGGGGAAGAACAGCTCGGGTTCGTGGCCGATGCACGCGGCACCCGGAAAGGCGGTGTCACGGACGAGAACGCGGTCGCGGGGCGGCCGGGATGCGGTCATGTGGCTGTGTCCCTTCGGGCATGCGGTTCTTCCGCCCGGCCCGGGGTCGGACCGGCTGCGGGGGTGCGCAGCCCGGGGCCGGGTGGCCGGTGCGGGACGCGGGCCCGGCCCCTGGGGACCGTGCGACCGCTTCCGCACCGAGCCTTCGTCCCCAACAACGGATGCCGGGGCGCACGTGTTCAGCGCGGCGCGGGGGAACTCGTCACACCCCCCGGCCGGGGTGTTCACGGGACGCGGCGGAGAGCCCGCGGGACCGCCGGGGACGGGCGCGGGGACGGGGCGCCGGGCCCGGTGGGACGGACGGGCGGGCGGGACGTGCCGGGCGCCGCGGACCGGGTGGGGCGCGGCGGTGGACGGGCCGGACGCGGTGGTGGACGGGGTGGGTCAGGCAGGGCGGGTCGGGCAGGGCGGGCGGGTCAGGCGGTGAAGCGGGCGGTCCGCTTGATCTCCGGATGGTCCGTCGTCGCGCCGTCGAGCCCGAGGGCGCGTACCAGCCGCAGCTGGTCCTGGGTGTTGACGACCCACCCGATGATCCGCAGATCGGCCTTGCGCGCGCGTTCCACCAGTTCGAGGGTGAGCCGGCGGATGTTCAGCACCAGGGTCCCGGCGCCGACGGCGGTCGCCCGGTCCACCACGTCGAGGCCGTAGCGGCTGGCCACCAGGGCGGTGCGCGCGTCCGGCACCAGCCGGGAGATCTCCGCGAGGGCCGCGTCGTGGAAGGACAGCACCTCCACGCGCGGGACCAGGTTGCGGGCGTGCATCACATCGGCGAGCGCGCGGGCCGCCGCGATGTCCTTGATCTCGGCCTGGAGGGGGGCCCGTACCGCGTCCAGGACCTCCTCGAACACCGGGACGCGTTCGCCGCGTCCGGCGTCGAGGGTGCGGATCTGGGCGAGGGTCCGGTCCGCGATGGGACCGCTGCCGTCGGTGGTCCGGTCGACATCGGCGTCGTGCATGACGACGAGCGCGCCGTCCTTGCTGAGGTGGAGGTCCAGTTCGATGACGTCGAGGCCCGCGAGCTCGGCGGCGACGAAGGACCTGAGGGTGTTCTCGGGCTCGACGCCCATGATTCCGCGATGGCCGATGGTGAGGAAGTTCAACGTGTACTCGCTTCCGTCGACAGCGGGTCCCCGTACGGGTCGCCGGGCGGTGTCCGCGTGCCCCGCGCGGGCAGGGCGCAGCCTAATCGTCTCCTGGGATGTGGGAAGGGCCGTGGGCGGGCGCGGCTGGTTGTGTTCCTCCGCCCGGCGGCTCCCGAGGCCGGTGCGCCTCCTTTCACGCCCCCTGGTCGGTGGTCCCGCCCCCTGGACGGGAGGCTGCCCCGGTTCGTCCGTGTGATGTTCATCCCGGGTTCGGACGGGCTTTCACGGGAAAAAGAGCGGTGTGGGTGGAGTGGGGCAGGAGATTTTCCGGCCCCTCGTCTTGCTGTAGAGATCCTTGCCCGCTTACGGTGGCATAACGCAAGGTTTTCCCGTGGAGGGTGAGAAATGACGGATGTTCTTGTGCGGATGGGTTCCGGGGGGCGGGTTTCTCCGTCGGAGCGGGTGATCGACCACCCTTCCTGGCCCCTGCTCAAGGCTGCCGTGGAAGAGATCAGGCCCTGGCAGTCCAAGGACGGCTCGATCGACCTCGGCGCCGACCACACCCCCGACCTCGCCCGGGCCACCGCCGTCGTGGAGCGCGTCGTGGACGCCCTCGGCGACCTCGCCCCGCTGCTGCCCCACAACGCCGCGTACCACACGGCCCTCGCGGCCGATCTGCGCCGCTGGGCCGCCGACGGCTTCGAGGTCCCGGACTTCCTCGACTCGCTGCTGGCCTTCCAGCCCGCCGCGCACCGCGAGGACGGACTCCAGCACCTGGTCGTCTTCCCCATGTACACGCAGAACGGCAATCTGGACCGCAATCTCGAAGCGGTCGTCCTGCGCATGGTGTGGCCCGACTGGCTCGCCGAGCTGGAGCGCACCCGGTACGACAACCCGCTGTTCTGCGGGATCACCTTCGAGGACTTCACCCCCGGGTACGACACCAACTCCGCGGTCCTCTTCCCCGAGACGATCGCCGTCCGCGAGGCCCCCGAGCGGTTCACCTGGGGCGGGATCTTCTGCGACCGCGAGGCCGCCCGGTTCCGGCGTGTCACCGACGCCTCCGTCGGCATCCTCGGCCTGGAGCTGCCCGACGACATCCAGCAGATGGTCGGCGACCAGGACCGTTGCGAGCAGGCCTTCGTCCTGTGGGACATGGTCCACGACCGCACCCACAGCCACGGCGACCTGCCCTTCGACCCGTTCATGATCAAGCAGCGCCAGCCGTTCTGGATGTACGGCCTGGAGGAGCTGCGCTGCGACCTCACCGCCTTCAAGGAGGCCGTGAAGCTGGAGGCCGACGGCTTCCCGCAGGGCCGTGACGTGCAGTTCGCCGTGCTGTTCGACCGGATGTTCCGCTTCCCGGTCACCGGTGAGCGCGTACGCAACTACGACGGGCTCGGCGGCCAGCTCCTCTTCGCCTACCTGCACAAGCACGACGTCGTCCGCTGGACCGACAACAAGCTCCACATCGACTGGGACCGCGCCCCGCAGGTCACCAACCAGCTCTGCGCCGACATCGAGCGGCTGTACCGCGACGGGATCGACCGCCCCAAGCTCGTCCACTGGTTCGCCGGGTACGAGCTGGTGTCGACCTACCTCGCCCCGCACCCCGGCTCCCGCTGGGCCAAGGGTCCCGACGCCCTCGATCTGACGCTGCCGCCCCGCAAACTCGTGGACGACGTGCTTCCGGACGAGTTTCCCCTGAGCATGTTCTATGAGGCGCTTGCCAAGAAGCTCAAGAACGTGATCGCCTCGACCAAGGGCATCACCGCGGCCACGCCCGGCACGGGCACCGACTCCACCGAGGTGGCCGCGTGAGCCCCGAGGGCAGCCCGGAGGTGAGCACGATGGACGGCAAGGACACGCTGAACGGTGCGGTGATCGCGGTCGCCGGCGCGGCCGGCCCGGCGGGCCGGGCGACACTGCTGCGCCTGGCCGAGGCCGGAGCCACGGTGATCGGTTCCGACGCCGACGCCGAGCGGCTCGCCGAAGCGGTCGACGCGGCGCGCTACGCGCACGGCGGGTCCACCGTCATCGGCGACACCGTCGACCTCCTCGACCTGCGGGCGACCCGGGAGTGGGCCGACCGGATCGAGAAGGACTTCGGACGTGTCGACGGCCTGATCCACCTGGTCGGCGGCTGGCGCGGCAGTCCCTCCTTCGCGGACACCGACCTCGCCGACTGGGACCTGCTCGAAAAGCTCCTCATCCGCACCGTCCAGCACACCTCGCTGGCCTTCGCGGAGCCCCTGAAGCGCAGCGATCGGGGCCGCTATCTGCTCATCAGCGCGGCCGGCGCGAGCAAGCCGACCGCCGGGAACGCCGCCTACGCGGCGTCCAAGGCCGCCGCCGAGGCATGGACGCTCGCCCTCGCCGACGACTTCCGCAAGGCCGGGGGCGACGACGGCCCCGCCGCGGCGGCTGCGATCCTGGTGGTCAAGGCGCTGGTCCACGACGCGATGCGCGCCGAGCGACCGAGCGCGAAGTTCGCGGGCTTCACCGACGTGGCGGACCTGGCCGAGGCCGCCGCCGGAGTCTGGGAGCGACCCGCCGGCGATGTGAACGGAAACCGTCTGTGGCTCACCGAGAAGCCGTGAACCCTCCCAGGACCGACGCGCGACGTCACCACGACCCGGACGTGCGCGGCTTCGCCAGCGACAACTACGCGGGCGCCCACCCGGAGGTCCTCGCGGCCATCACCCTCGCCAACGGCGGCCATCAGGTCGCCTACGGCGAGGACGACTACACCGAGAACCTCCAGCGGATCATCCGCGGCCACTTCGGCGCCCGTGCCGAGGCGTTCCCCGTCTTCAACGGGACCGGCGCCAACGTCGTCGCGCTCCAGGCCGTCACCGACCGCTGGGGCGCGGTGATCAGCGCCGAGAGCGCCCACATCAACGTCGACGAGGGCGGCGCGCCGGAACGCGTCGGCGGGCTCAAGCTGCTCACCGTCCCCACCCCGGACGGCAAGCTCACCCCCGAGCTGATCGACCGGCAGGCCTGGGGCTTCGAGGACGAGCACCGGGCCATGCCGCAGGTCGTCTCGATCACCCAGAACACCGAGCTGGGCACCGTCTACACACCCGACGAGATCCGCGCGATCTGCGACCACGCCCACGATCTGGGCATGGTCGTCCACCTCGACGGCGCCCGGATAGCCAACGCCGCCGCGTCGCTGGACGTCTCGATGCGGACCTTCACCAACGCGGCCGGGGTCGATCTGCTGTCGCTGGGCGGGACGAAGAACGGCGCCCTGTTCGGGGAGGCCGTCGTCGTCCTCAACCCGGACGTGGTCCGCAGGATGAAGCATCTGCGCAAGCTGTCCATGCAGCTCGCCTCGAAGATGCGCTTCGTGTCGGTGCAGCTCGAAGCGCTGCTCGCCAAGGACCTGTGGCTGCGCAACGCCCGCCACGCCAACGAGATGGCGCAGCGGCTGGCCGAGGGCGTCCGCTCGGTGCACGGGGTGGAGATCCTGTACCCCGTGCAGGCCAACGCCGTGTTCGCGAGGCTGCCGCACGACGTCAGCGAGCGGCTCCAGAAGCGGTACCGCTTCTACTTCTGGGACGAGACGGCCGGCGACGTCCGCTGGATGTGCTCGTTCGACACCCGTGAGGAGGACGTCGACGGATTCCTCGCGGCGCTCAAGGAGGAGATGGCGCGGTAGCGCGAAGCGCGGTGCGCCGCGCCGTCCGCGGCGGCGGGCGCGAGGTCCCGGAAGGGGCGCGGGTGAGCAGATCCCCGCGCCCCTTTCCGTTGTCCGTGTTCTTCCCGCTCCCGGAACGGCTCAGCAAATGCATTGAAGTTCCGTCGAGCGTATATCTATGCTCAATGTATGCAGCTGATCGAGCAGGACGTGCCCCGGTCCGCCTATCTCGCCGCCGATGAGGTGGTCGACCATGGGCATCCTCTGGTGCGCGAGACGGTGACCGCCTTGGGTGGCGGGTCGCTGTCGCCGTATGAGTATGCGCGGGCCGCCTTCGAGTACATCCGGGACGAGATCCCCCACTCACGGGACAGCGGCGACATGAGGGTCACCTGGCGCGCCTCGGACGTGCTGGAGCTGCGTACCGGGATCTGCTACGCCAAGTCCCATGCCCTGGCCGCCCTGCTCAGGGCGCGCGGCATCCCGACGGGCTTCTGCTACCAGCGCCTCACGGAGGACGACGGCAGCGCCCCGGTCCTCCATGGGCTCGTGGCGATCGCGCTCCCCGGGCGCCCGCGCTGGAGGCGTCAGGATGCCCGGGGCAACACCTCGGGCATCGACGCGCGGTTCTCGACGGAGGGTGAACGGCTGGCCTTTCCCGTCCGGGCGGAGTTCAGTGAGGTGGACTATCCGGTATTGTATGCTGCACCGCATCCGGCGGTGATGGACGCCCTGAGGAGCGCACCGGACCGGGCCGCGCTGTGGCAGTCCCTGCCCAGCTCGCTCTGACCCGCACCGCCACCGGCAACGACCCACGGCAGGCAAGGCAGAAGATGACCATTCCGCTCACCGTGTCCGACGAGGTGCGCGCACTCGCGCCCGGCTTCACCCATGTCACCGTCGAGGCCGAAGGGCTCGTCAACACCCCCAGCAGCGAAGGCACTTCGGCCCTGCTGGACGACGCCGCCCGGCGCCTCGCGGTCCGTCTCGAAGGCCGCGCGCCGCACGAGGACCCGCACATGGCCGCCTGGCGTGCCGCGTACACCGCGTTCGGCGCCAAGCCCGCCCGGACCCGCAACTCCGCCGAGGCCCTCGCCAAGCGCGCCCTCTCGTACGCCGGACTGCCCCGGATCAACGCGCTCGTCGATGTCTACAACGCCGTCAGCGTCGCCCATCTGATCCCGGTGGGAGGCGAGGACGCGGACCGTATCCACGGGGGCATGCGACTCGTCCGCGCGAAGGGCGACGAGGAGTTCCCCACCGCGGCCGAGGGGGAGCGGGTGATCGAGCACCCGGAGCGGGGTGAGGTCGTCTGGTGCGACGACAGCGGGGTCACCTGCCGCCGCTGGAACTGGCGGCAGGGAACGCGTACCCGGCTCACCGAGGAGTCGCGTTCGGCGCTCTTCCTGCTGGAGGGGCTGGCGCCGATGCGGGCCGGCGAGGTCGCGGCGGCGGGAGCGGAACTCGCCGAACTGATCGAGAAGTTCAGCCCCGGCGCCCGTATCACCGTCAACGCGCCGGTCGGTGCCTGAACCCACCTGGGAGTCGGCCCCGGCGGCGGGCGGACCGGGCGGGGAATGGTGGAGTCGGCTGGCCGGCCGGCTGGTCGGTCGGCCGGGGTTCGGCGGGGCGGGCGGGGCGTTCTCAGCCCGCTTCCGCCGCCTTCACGGCCTCCGGGGTCGGCGCCGTGCCACCGAGGTGCGCGGGCATCCACCAGGTGTCGTCGACACCCTTGGGCCGTACCGGGTACGCGCGCTGCGCCGCCTCAAGAAGCTCCTGCACCTGGTCCCGCACCCGCCGGGTGATGGCTCCCGCGTACTGGTCGCGGGGGGCCTCCATCGGCTCACCGACCCGCATCGTGACCGGGATGTGGTGCCGCCGGAAGTTGCGCGGCCGCCCCTTGGTCCACAGCCGCTGCGTCCCCCACAGCGCCATCGGCACCAGCGGGACGCCCGCCTCCTGCGCGAGCCGCGCGGCACCCGACTTGAAGCTCTTGAGCGTGAACGACTGCGAGATGGTCGCCTCGGGGAACACCCCGATGATCTCCCCGGACCGCAGCGACTCCAGCGCGTGCTGGTACGCGGCCTCGCCGCTCTCGCGGTCCACCGGGATGTGCTTCATCCCGCGCATCAGCGGGCCCGACACCTTGTGCCGGAAGACGGCGTCCTTGGCCATGAAGCGGACCAGCCGCTTCTGCGGGAGCGCCGTGAGCCCCGAGAAGATGAAGTCCAGATAGCTGATGTGATTGCTGACCAGAACCGCGCCACCGGTGCGCGGGATGTTCTCCGAACCCTTGCACTCGATCTTCAGATCGAGCGCCTTGAACATCGTCAGGGCCACGCCGATGACGGGGCGGTACACAAGCTCTGCCATGGGACGAGGAAGGCCCTTCTGTCTGCCTCGGGAGGGGGAACCCGGGCGGGAAGTTACGCAGCCGTAGGTTTTCCGGCCTGCGCAGATCGTGCCCGAAGAACGAACCGGGGGCCAGTCCTGGCGCCCCCGCAGCGCGAGATCCTCGTCACGTCGGAGACATGTACCGTTCCCCCCGCCGGGCGGGCGTATGCCGCCCCGTCGCGACCCGCCGTCCGGCGGAAGTTCCGTCCGGAACCAGGCGGGTCAGGAATCACCGCGAACCGGTGCACGCTCTTCCTGGGGAAGGCGGGGTGTCCGGCACCGGACACCCCCGAACGGAAGGACGGTGGACGGTGGACGGTGCACACGGGCAGGAGTGGACGCGCGGGCCCGGGGACGGCACGCGGCTCGACGCGGCCGCGCTCGGTGCGGACCTCGGGGAGCGGGCCACACTCGTCCAGTTCTCCAGCGCCTTCTGCCGGCCCTGCCACGCCACCCGCCGGGTGCTCGCACAGGTCGCGGACATGGTGCCGGGTGTCCGGCACATCGAGATCGACGCCGAGGACCACCTCGCGCTGGTCCGCTCCCTCGGCATCCTCAAGACACCGACGGTCCTCGTCCTGGACGCGGACGGCCGTGTGGTGCGCCGGGCCGCCGGACAGCCCCGTACCGCCGATGTGATCGCCGCGCTCGGTGAGGCTGTCTGAAGGCCGTGCGACCGGGGAAGGCTGCGACTACGGAGCGTTGCGAAGGTCACAAGGCCGAGCGCTTGCTCAGGCAGGACGACAGGAGTCTACTGATCGGTAATATCGCCTCCGGGTGCACCCGGAGGCGGCCGGAACGGGCGGCTCCGCGCGCCTGCGCACCTGCGGGGCGATGCCCCGGAACTGACGACGAACAAGGAGTTCGGTATGACCCTGAAGATTGTCGTGTGTGTGAAGTATGTGCCGGATGCTTCGGGTGAGCGGGGGTTTTCGGGGGAT
>NZ_LFBV01000010.1:809528-871189 GCF_001905345.1 Streptomyces uncialis | reverse complement strand
AGTAGACGACTGGGTTGATAGGCCAGATATGGAAGCCGGGTGACCGGTGGAGTTGACTGGTACTAATAGGCCGAGGGCTTGTCCTCAGTTGCTCGCGTCCACTGTGTTGGTTCTGAAACCACGAACAACCAACACCCCCCTGCCCCGACCCAATTCTTGGGTTGTGTGGGCCGGTGGGGGTGTGCGGGGTGTGTTTCGTAGTGTTTCGGTGGTCATAGCGTGAGGGAAACGCCCGGTTACATTCCGAACCCGGAAGCTAAGCCTTACAGCGCCGATGGTACTGCAGGGGGGACCCTGTGGGAGAGTAGGACACCGCCGAACTAACTTTATATGAAGGCCGTGGTCTTCAAGAGAACTTGTTTCTCTTGAAGACCACGGCCTTCTTTGCGTTCCCGGGTAATTCTTCGCTTTCGGACCCGTTGCGTTCTGCTTTCCGATGTTCTGGTCTTCTCTTGTCGGCCCGGTGCTACCGGGCCGACAAGACGTGTCAGAGGCGTCCTGCTGCTTTGAGGGCGAGGTAGGCGTCCGCCAGGGCCGGGGGAAGGGCTGCCGGGGTCGCGTCCACGACGGTGACTCCGTGGCGGCGGAGTTGTTCCGCCGTGCGGTGGCGTTCGGCCTGGGCCCGGGCCGCCGCGGCGGCTTCGTAGACCGCGTCCGGGGTGCCACGGGACTTCGACATGGTCTCGATATGAGGGTCCGCCACCGCGGCGACGAGGACCGTGTGGCGCCGGGTGAGCTGGGGGAGGAGCGGGAGCAGGCCTTCTTCGACGGGGGCCGCGTCCAGGCCGGTCAGCAGCACGATCAGGGAACGGCGGGGCGCTGACCGGAGCGCTGTCGCCGTCAGTCCCCGGGCGTCCGTTTCGAGGAGTTCCGGTTCCAGGGGGGCCATCGCGTTGACGAAGGCGGGCAGCAGCTGGCCGGCGGTGCGGCCCTGGACCAGGGCGCGTACCCGGCGGTCGTAGGCGAGCAGGTCGACGCGGTCCCCGGCGCGGGACGCGAGGGCGGCCAGGAGCAGGGCCGCGTCCATCGCGGCGTCCAGCCGGGGGGCGTCACCGACCCGGCCGGCGGAGGTCCGTCCGGTGTCGAGGACGAGCAGGATGTGGCGGTCGCGTTCCGGGCGCCAGGTGCGGACGGCGACGGCGGACCGGCGGGCGGTGGCGCGCCAGTCGATGGAACGGGTGTCGTCGCCGGGGACGTACTCGCGGAGGCTGTCGAACTCGGTGCCCTCACCGCGGGTCAGGACACTGGTGCGGCCGTCGAGTTCACGCAGCCGGGCCAGTTTCGACGGCAGGTGCTTGCGGCTGTGGAACGGGGGCAGGACGCGTACCGTCCACGGCACCTGGTGGGTGCCCTGGCGGGCGAACAGACCGAGGGGGCCGTAGGAGCGGATGGTGACGCGGTCGGCCTGCCGGTCGCCGCGGCGGGTGGGGCGCAGCCGGGTGGTGACGCGGCGGCGTTCGCCGGGCGGGATCGTGAGCCGGTGGCGGGACGCCTCGATCTCGGTGCCGGGTGTCCACGCGCTGGGCGGCCAGGCGTCGCGCAGCCGGGCGCGCAGCGGGCGGCCCGTGGGGTTGGTGACGGTGAGGGTGACGTCCGCGGGGTCGCCGAGGCGGACCGAGGTGTCTCCGGAGCGCGTCAGACGCAGTCGGCGTACGGGGGCGGCGAGGGCGAAGTCGCAGGCGCAGGCCAGGGCCAGCGGGGCGTTGACGGCGAGGATGCCCGTCAGCCCGGGTTCCCACAGGCCGACGGGCAGGGTGCCGAGGGCCGCGAGGAGCGCGGCGCGTCCGGTGAGTGCCATGGGTCCTCGGCTCAGCGGGGTACGGGGACGTGGGCGAGGATCGCGGTGATGACGGAGTCGGCGGTGACGCCTTCCATCTCGGCCTCGGGGCGGAGCTGGACGCGGTGCCGCAGGGTGGGCAGGGCCAGGGCCTTCACATCGTCCGGGGTGACGTAGTCGCGGCCGGTGAGCCAGGCCCACGCGCGGGCGGTCGACAGCAGTGCGGTGGCGCCGCGCGGGGAGACCCCGAGGGAGAAGGACGGCGAGTCGCGGGTGGCGCGGCAGATGTCGACGACGTAGCCGGTGATCTCCGGGGAGACGGAGGTCTTGGCGACGGCGGCGCGCGCGGCCTCCAGGTCGGCGGGTCCGGCGACGGGGCGTACTCCGGCGGCGCGCAGATCGCGGGGGTCGAAGCCGTCGGCGTGGCGGCGCAGGACGTCGATCTCGTCCTCGCGGTCCGGCAGAGGGACCGTCAGCTTCAGCAGGAACCGGTCCAGTTGGGCCTCGGGCAGCGGGTAGGTGCCTTCGTACTCGACGGGGTTCTGGGTGGCGGCGACGAGGAACGGTTCCGGGAGCTTGCGGGGGGTGCCGTCGACGGTGACCTGGCGTTCCTCCATCGCTTCGAGGAGGGACGACTGGGTCTTGGGCGGGGTGCGGTTGATCTCGTCGGCGAGGAGGAGATTGGTGAAGACGGGGCCCGGCTGGAAGGAGAACTCGGCGGTGCGGGCGTCGTACACGAGGGAGCCGGTGATGTCGCCGGGCATCAGGTCGGGGGTGAACTGGACGCGTTTGGTGTCGAGTTCGAGGGAGGCGGCGAGGGCGCGCACCAGCAGGGTCTTGGCGACACCGGGGACGCCTTCGAGCAGGACGTGACCGCGGCAGAGCAGGGCCACCACGAGGCCGGTGACGGCGGGGTCCTGACCGACCACGGCCTTCGCGATCTCGGCGCGCAGGGCCTCCAGGGAGGCGCGTGAGCCGTGCGCGTCCCCGGGGGCACCGGCAGTGTCAGTGGTCGGGTCCGTCATGAAGTGCGTACCTCTCTTTCGAGGGTGTCGAGTTGGTCGGCGAGGGCGGTCAGGGCCGCGTCGTCGCCCGGTGGCGGTCCGAAGAGGAGGGTCGGCAGATCGCCGCCGTGCTCCGGGGTACGGAGCCGGGCGGCGAGCGCGGGCAGCAGCGCCTCGGGTGCGTGCGCTTGCGTGGGGGAGACACCGACGAGGGGGGCGAGCCGGGTGCGGGTGGCGGTGCGGAGAGCGTCGGCGGCGCGGTCGCGCGCGTTCGCCTTGCGGTAGAGGCGGGCGCGGCCTTCGGCGGTCTCGGAGGCGCGGATGGCGACGGGGAGACGTTCGGGGACCAGGGGGCCCAGTCGGCGTGCCCGCCACAGGGCGGCGAGGACGAAGGCGATGCCGAGTTGCAGGGTGGCCCAGAGCCAGCCGGAGGGGATCAGGTCGGTGAACTCGCGGTCGGCGCCGTCGAGGGCGTCGTCGGACAGCGAGGGGAGGTACCAGACCAGCTGCGGCCGGGAGCCGAGGAGTTGCAGGGCGAGGGAGGCGTTGCCGTGCTCGTCGAGGCGGTCGTTGTACAGGGGGCCGGGGGAGCCGATCACGACGGTGTCGCCGTTCGCGGCGGTCGCTGTCGCGTCGGGGCCGGCCGGGACGCGGACGAGGGTGGGCAGTCCGCCGCTCGGGTAGCAGCTCTCCGCGCGCGGCTCGTTCACGTGGTAGCGGTAGCCGCCGGTGTCGGCGTCGCCCGCGCGGTTCGCGGCGGGCAGGGCGCAGTCGGGGCCGAGGGTGCGTTCCGCGCTGGGTGCCTGGTCGGCGGTGACTCCGGGGACGAGCCGGTCGGACGCGGGCCCGGGGGCGACGAGGACGGTCCGGCCGCCGGACTCGGCGGTGGCCGTGCGCAGCCGTGTCCACTGGCCGTCGGTGAGCAGGTCGGGGGCGGCGACGAGGAGGGTGGTGCCGGGGCCGGCCGCGGCCGCCGCCTCCTCGGTGGTGGTGACGACGCGGGTGTCGACGCCGCGGTCGGCGAGGAGTTCGCTGACGGCGCGGCTGCCGAGGGGTTCGGCGGAGCGCGGGTCGAGACGGCCGCGCTCGGCGCCGGAGCGTACGGCGGCGATGGCGACGGCGCCGACGAGGACGATCACCAGGGCGATCAGCGGTCCGCGCGCGCGGGTCCACACCTGGCGGGCGGTCGGCGAGGCCGAGGTGGACGGGAGGAGGGGCGCGTGGGTCATTCGGCGTCCCCTCGGGTGCGGTCGGGTGCCTGTGGGGGACCGGGGGTGTCGGCGGTGCCCGTGCCGGTGCCGGTGCGCTGGCTGGTGCCTGTGCCTGTGCCTGTGCTGGTGCTGGTGCTGGTGCTCGTCGCGGTCGTGGCGCGGGTGGTCGCGTGGCCGGTCGGGTGGGGGTCGCTGTGGGGGGCGGGTGGGGTGAGGACCGGTTTGGCGCGCTGGAGGTCGTGGTCGAGGGCGGTGACCCGCTGGTATGTGTCGCGGTCGGCGGTGCGTCCGCCGTATGTGACGTCGTCGAAGGCGTGCGCGGCGGCCCGCAGCCGGTCGGCGTGGCCGGGCAGGGGGCGGCCCGCCTCGGCGGCGGCCTCGTCGGCGGTGCGGCCGGGGCGGGCGTCGAGCAGGGCGCGTTCCTCCAGGGCGCGGACGAGGGCCCGTACGCGTTCCTGGAGGGCCGGGGTCCAGTGGCCCTGGGCGGCGTGGGTGTCGGCGGTGGCCCGGTGTTCGGCGGCGCTGCGCGGCAGGTCGCCGAAGAGGGGCGCGGAGCCGCGCGGTGTACGGGTCGGGCTGCCCAGGCGCCACCACAGCGCGCCGATCAGGGCGGCCGCCGCGAGGACGATCACCGTCAGTCCGACGACGCCGCCGGGTGACGCGCCGGAGGCGGCGGAGAAGACGTCGTCCACCCATCCCAGGAACGCGTCCAGCGCGCGCTGGAACAGGCCCGGGTCGTTCTCGTGGTACATCGGCCGGGACAGCTCGCGTTCGGCGGCCTCCCGCGCGGGGTCACGGGGGATCGTGAGCGGTGGCGCGTCGTCACCGGCGGGTACGCCGGCCGGCGCACCCGCGATCGCGCCCGCCGCCGTGGCGGGCGCGCCCCCCGCGGCACCCACCCGGTCAGCTCCCCGGTACGGGACCGGGGGTGCCGGTGCCCTGGCCGGGGACCCCGGCGGCGCGTGCCAGGTCGAGGTCGAGGGCCTCGCGGCGGATGCGCTGGTCGATGTACAGGAGCACGGTGACGCCCGCGGTGACCGGGAGCGTCAGCATCGACGCGATGACCGAGCCGACACCGCTGATGACGAGGAACGTCCAGCCGACGCCGCTCGTGCCGGTGAGGAAGCCGGACGGGCCGTCCCCGGCGGCGACGCTCGCGATCATGCTGAAGGGGATCACGATGATCGACGCGAGGATGTTGGCGATCACCGCGGCGAGCAGGCCGATGCCGAAGATCCGCCACCAGGCGCCCCGGACCAGCTTCAGGGACCGGCTCATGGCCTTGCCTATGCCCTGCTTCTCCAGCATCAGCGCGGGCGAGGCCAGCGACAGCCGGACGACGAGCCACACCGCGACGCAGAGTCCCGCGATCGCGCCGAGCGCGAGCAGTCCGGGGGCGCCGTCGCTGTCCCCGGCCAGCAGGCCGGGGACGAGGCCGATGCCGACGATCCCGCCGGAGATCAGCGCGATCAGCGCCGTCAGACCGAACAGCTTCGGGAGCTGGGCGCGGGCGTCGGCCCATGCCTGGGCGGTCGACACGGGCTTGCCGAGGACCGCGCGGCTGGTGACCGTCGTCAGCAGGGCTGTCGCGACGATCGTGCCGAGCAGGGTGATCGCGAGGATCACGCCCGTGACGAGCAGGGAGTTGCCGAGGGCGTCACCGAGTTCGTCGAGCGAGGCGCCCGGGTCGTTCAGGGCGGTGGTGTCGATGTCGGTGAGGACGAGGCCCTGGAGCAGCACGGTCATGATCTGGGTGACGACGGCGACGGCCAGGGAGATCCCGAGGACCGTGCGCCAGTGGGCGCGCATCGTGGACACCGCGCCGTCGAGGATCTCGCCGACGCCGAGCGGGCGCAGCGGGATCACCCCGGGCTTGGCGGCCTGCGGCCTGCCCTGCCAGGCACCCCAGCCCGGTCCGCCGGGCCCCTGGGGACCCCAGCCCGGACCGCCCGGCGCCTGACCCCAGCCGGGGCCCGGGGCCTGACCGCCCCAGCCGGGGGGCGGGGTCTGCGGGGTACGGGCCGGTGGCGGGCCCGCGGGGGCGGACCAGTCGTCGGCGGGGGGCTGCTCCTTCGACCACTTCGAGGTGGGGCCGGGGGCGTCCGTCGGGCCGTCCGCGGGCTCGGCGGGGCGGGGTACGCCCTGACCGTCGCCGTCGGAGGGGGCGGACCGTCCGGGCGAGGCCCAGCCCGGAGTGTCGTTCATCGTGGCTCCTTCTCGGTGCCGGTCCGCGGTCGCGGCGGCGCTACGGCAGCCATCGTGCCACGACGGGTCGCCGGACGGACCGGGTGGACCGGACGCTCCGTCACCGGCGGGCCTTCATTTGTCGCACCGGTCCGGGGCAGACTGGACGAATGGCTGATCAGTACGGGCGTCCAGGTGACGGAGCGCGGCGCGGGCGGACTCCCGCGATCCGTTGGGACGAACCTCCCGAAGGCCCTGTACTGGTGCTTCTCGACCAGACGCGGCTCCCGGCGGAGGAGGCGGAGCTGGTGTGCGCGGACGCCGCGTCGCTGGTGGAGGCGATCTTGACGCTCGCCGTCCGGGGAGCGCCGCTGCTCGGCCTGGCGGGCGCGTACGGGGTGGCGCTGGCCGCGGCCCGTGGCGCCGACGTGGACGAGGCGGCCGACGCGCTCGCCGCGGCCCGCCCCACCGCCGTCAACCTCGCGCGCGGGGTCCGGCTGGCCCAGGCGGCCTACCGCGCGGCGCTCAGCGGCGGCACGACGGCCACCGGCGGTACCGGTGGCCCAGGTGCACCCGGCGGCTCCCCCGTGGGCGCAGGGGACCGCGCAGGGGCCGCGCGGGCCGCGCTGGCGGCGGCGCGTGCCCTGCACGCGCGGGACGCCGACGCCAGCGCGGCGATGGCCCGGCACGGCCTCGCCCTCCTCGACGAGCTGCTGCCCGGCGGCCGGCACCGGGTCCTCACCCACTGCAACACCGGGGCGCTCGTGTCCGGCGGGGAGGGCACCGCCTTCGCGGTGGCGCTCGCCGCCCACCGGGAAGGACGGCTGCGGCGGCTGTGGGTGGACGAGACCCGTCCCCTGTGGCAGGGTGCGCGGCTCACGGCCTACGAGGCGGCCCGGCACGGCATGCCGTACACACTGCTCACGGACAGCGCCGCGGGATCCCTGTTCGCGGCGGGAGAGGTGGACGCGGTACTGATAGGGGCCGACCGGATCGCCGCCGACGGTTCGGTGGCCAACAAGGTGGGGAGCTATCCGCTCGCCGTGCTCGCGCGGTACCACCATGTGCCGTTCGTCGTGGTCGCCCCGGTGACCACCATCGACCTCGACACGCCCAGCGGGGCGTCCATCGAGGTGGAGCAGCGGTCCGGACACGAGGTGACGGAGGTCCGGATGCCGCACACCGCGGCGGGAGCGGGAGGCGGGGTTCCGGTGGCACCCCTGGGAACCCAGGCGTACAACCCCGCGTTCGACGTGACGCCACCGGAACTGGTGACCGCCGTCGTCACCGAAATGGGCGCCGTTTCGCCCGTGACAGCCCCGGCGATCGCCGGGCTGTGTGCCAGGTCACGCCAGGTAACGATTAGCTAATGGGATGATGTCGTTTATGAAGGGACGAGTCCTTGTCGTCGACGACGACACGGCACTGGCCGAGATGCTCGGCATCGTGCTGCGTGGTGAAGGTTTTGAACCGTCGTTCGTCGCGGACGGCGACAAGGCGCTGGCCGCCTTCCGGGAGAGCAAGCCCGATCTGGTGCTTCTCGACCTGATGCTGCCGGGCCGCGACGGTATCGAGGTGTGCCGTCTGATCAGGGCGGAGTCCGGGGTACCGATCGTCATGCTCACGGCGAAGAGCGACACGGTCGACGTGGTCGTGGGCCTGGAGTCCGGCGCCGACGACTACATCGTCAAGCCGTTCAAGCCGAAGGAACTGGTCGCACGGATCAGGGCCCGGCTCCGGCGCTCCGAGGAGCCCGCGCCCGAGCAGCTCGCGATCGGTGACCTCGTCATCGACGTCGCCGGCCACTCGGTGAAACGGGACGGTCAGTCCATCGCGCTGACCCCCCTGGAGTTCGACCTGCTGGTCGCGCTCGCCCGCAAACCGTGGCAGGTGTTCACCCGCGAGGTCCTGCTGGAGCAGGTCTGGGGCTACCGGCACGCCGCCGACACCCGGCTCGTCAACGTCCACGTCCAGCGGCTGCGCTCCAAGGTCGAGAAGGACCCCGAGCGCCCGGAGATCGTGGTGACCGTGCGGGGCGTCGGATACAAGGCCGGACCGAGCTGACATGCCCGGGGACGACAGTGCCGTCTCGGCCACGGCACCCGGGACTCCGGGGGCGGGGGCGGGACGGCCTGTCGGCCGGAGCGCGGTACGGCGGCGCGTGCGGCGCCTCATCGACGGCGGACTGCTGCTCCAGGGCGGTGTGCAGGGCAGCCCCGTGCTGCGGCTGTTCGCCCGCTGGGTGCGCCGCCCGCTGCTGCCCGCCGTACGCCTGTGGCGACGCAACATCCAGCTCAAGGTCGTCGCGACGACCCTGCTGATGTCGCTCGGTGTCGTCCTGCTGCTCGGATTCGTCGTCATCGGACAGGTCCGCAACGGCCTCCTCGACGCCAAGGTCAAGGGCGCCGAGAGCCAGGCCACCGGCGGCTTCCGCGTCGCCGAGACCCTCGCCAGGTCCGCCGGCGAGGGCACCTCCGACGGCAACGCCCGCGACGGACTGCCCCGGCAGAACTCCGCGATCTGGCTCAACGACCTCGTCCAGCAGATGTCCGCCAGCGGCCAGGGCGCCTTCCACGTCGTCACCCTGAACCCACCCGGCGAGGGTGGCAACGTCAGCGCCCGCGCCCCCCGCGGCTCCGGCAACGTCGACGCGCCCGCCAGCGTCCCCCTGACCCTGCGCGAAGGCGTCGACGACAACACGGGCCCCTCCCGCAGCTACACCCGCATCATCTACAGCGACGGCCGCCCCTCCCAGCCCGGCCTCGCCATCGGCACACAGCTCAGCACCCCCCAGAGCGACCGGTACGAGCTGTACTACCTCTTCCCGCTGGCCCAGGAGGAGAAGTCCCTCAGCATCGTCAAGACCACCCTCGCCACCGCCGGACTGTTCGTCGTCGTCCTCCTCGGCGCCATCGCCTGGCTCGTCGTACGCCAGGTCGTCACCCCCGTACGGATGGCCGCGGGCATCGCCGAACGCCTCTCCGCCGGCCGCCTCCAGGAACGGATGAAGGTCACCGGCGAGGACGACATCGCGCGCCTCGGCGAAGCCTTCAACAAGATGGCGCAGAACCTCCAGCTGAAGATCCAGCAGCTGGAGGCGCTGTCCCGGATGCAGCGCCGGTTCGTCTCCGACGTCTCCCACGAACTGCGCACCCCCCTCACCACCGTGCGTATGGCGGCCGACGTCATCCACGAGGCACGCGTGGACTTCGACCCCGTCACCGCGCGCTCCGCCGAACTCCTCGCCGACCAGCTCGACCGCTTCGAGTCACTGCTCGCCGACCTGCTGGAGATCAGCAGGTTCGACGCGGGCGCCGCCGCGCTGGAGGCCGAACCGATAGACCTGCGCGAGGTCGTCCGCCGGGTCGTCGGCGGCGCGGAACCCCTCGCGGAACGCAAGGGCACCCGGATACGCGTCGTCGGGGACGAGCAGCCCGTCATCGCGGAGGCCGACACCCGCCGCGTCGAACGGGTCCTGCGCAACCTCGTCGTCAACGCCGTCGAACACGGCGAGGGCCGGGACGTCGTCGTCCGGCTCGCCACGGCCGGTGGCGCCGTCGCCGTCGCCGTCCGCGACTACGGCGTCGGACTCAAGCCCGGCGAGGCCACCCGCGTCTTCAGCCGCTTCTGGCGCGCCGACCCCGCCCGCGCGCGCACCACCGGCGGCACCGGCCTCGGACTGTCGATCGCCCTGGAGGACGCCCGGCTGCACGGCGGCTGGCTCCAGGCATGGGGCGAACCCGGCGGCGGCTCACAGTTCCGCCTCACCCTCCCGCGCACCGCGGACGAGGCACTGCGCGGCTCCCCGATACCACTGGAACCCGAGGATTCGCGGCGCAACCGGGACGCGGCCCAGGGGCCCCCGCCCCCGCCCGCCGGCGGCTCGGCGGCGACCGTCCCGGCCCAGCTCTCCGCCGCGGCCCGCGCCGTCCCCGCACCGGCCACCGGACCCCGCGACCCGGCCGCCGGGCACCACTCGCGCACGGGGGCACCGCGCTCCGCCGCGTCCACCGTGCCCCCGCGCGCGGGCGGCCCCGGCCGGAGCCCGCTGCCCCAGCAAGGCGGGTCGACCACGGGCACCACACCCGTCGTCGACCCGGCGGCACTGCCGAGCAACGGCTCCCGGGTCGTCCCCCGCCGCGACGGCACCGGACCGGCGTCGGCCACGCACGGCGAAGCCACCGAGGACGTCACGACGTTGTGCGGCCCCGGCACCACGTCCGGCGCGAGACGACCGCACACCCCGGGCAACGGGACGGGACCGGCCGCCGCCCCGGACACCGGCGCGCGCGACGGGCGTGGCGTGCGCAAAGGGCACGGCGACGGACGTGACGACGGACGCGGTGACGGACGCGGTGCCCGGGATGTCGACGGGGACGTGGGCGAGGACGTGGACGGACGTGATGACGGCAGCGGCGACGGGCACGTTGGCGGGCACGGCGACGGGCACGTTGGCGGGCGCCGGGACTTGGGTGGGCGCGTGGACGCCGACCGCTACCGGGGCGGCGACCGGAGCGCGGGCGGGGATCGCGGTACGGGCGGTGCCGGGGACCGTACGGGTGCCCCCGGGACATCGGCGGCACTGACGGGCACGACCGGCGACCGGCCGGGGAACGAGCGGGAGGAGCCCCGTGGGTGAGTCCGGAGGACTGCTCGGACGGTGGCGTGGGTTGCGTGGTTGGCGTGAGCGGGGCGGGCGGGTGCCCGGTCCTGCGCACGGGCTCGGGCACGGCCATGGGGGCGGTGGCGGGCCTGGGCTCGGGGGCGGTGGCGTCGCTCCGGCGCCTTCGGTCCCCGGTACACCCGGCCGCGCCGACCGCTCGTCCGGCAGGGCCGACGGCGGTGCTGGCAACGGCCGCCCCGCAGACCCGCCGGCCGCCGGGCGCGGTGGCAGGTCACGGGCCGTCACACGACCGCGCGGCGGCCTCGTACTGGGGTGCTGCGCCGTCCTGCTCGCGGGCTGCGCGACCATGCCCGACAACGGGGACCTGCGTGACGTGGACGCGTCCGAACTGCCCGACTCCCAGGTCCGCGTCTTCGCGATGCCGCCCCGGGAGGGCGCCCAGCCCGCCGAGATAGTCCAGGGTTTCCTGGAGGCCCTGACCAGCGACGACCCACAGTTCGAGATGGCCCGCAAATACCTCACCGAGGACGCGTCCAAGGAGTGGCGCCCCGAAGTGGCCACCACCGTCCTCGCCGACGGCCCCACCACCTCCGCCCAGCGCCCCGGCGACAACGACGGCGACCGCGACGGCAAGGTCTACACCCTGAACGGCAGCCGGGTCGCCACCGTCGACGCACAGCACGCCTACAAACCCGCGAACGGCACCTACCAGCAGCCCGTCCACCTCATCAAGGACGGCGGCGCCGGGAACGAATGGCGGATCAACCGCCCACCCCGCGGTGTCGTCCTCGGCGAGACCGACTTCCTCCGCATCTACGAACCCGTCAACAAGTACTACTTCGCCGTCGACGGCTCCTCGTCCCGGCACGGCCAGGAACGCCTCGTCGCGGACCCCGTCTACGTACGCCAGCGGATCGACCCCGTCACCCAGACCGTACGGCTGCTGCTCGACGGGCCGACCCGGTGGCTGGACCCGGTCGTACGCTCCAGCTTCCCGACCCGCACCCTGCTGAAGAGCGGCACCCAGACCCTCACCCCCGACAGCCACGACACCCTCAAGGTGCCGCTCAGCAGTGCCGCCAACGGCGTCGGACAGACCCAGTGCACCGAGATGGCCGCACAGCTGATCTTCACCCTCCAGGACTGGCCCGCCAACGGCATCGAACAGGTCGAGATCCAGCGCTCCGACGGCTCACCGCTGTGCCAGCTCACCGCCGACCGCGCCGAGACCGTCGCACCCCACCGCACCGCCGGACGCCCCGACTACCAGTACTTCCTCGACCTGAAGAAGCGCCTCGTCCGGCTGCCCGGCGTCAGCACCGCCGCCGACCCCGAACCGGTCCCCGGCCCGCTCGGCACCGGAGCGCAGCAACTCAGCACCGCCGCCGTCTCCCGTGACGAGGACCTCGCCGCCGGGGTCTCCCGGGACGGCCGCTCCCTGTACGTCGCCTCCTTCCGCGACGGTGCCTCCGTCGGCGACCCGGTGCTGCGCAGCACCGCCAAGGCGGAGACCGACCGGCTGACCACCCCCAGCTGGGACGGCCGGGGCGACCTGTGGATCGCGGACAAGGACCCCCGCGACCCCCGGCTGTTCATGCTGCGCCAGGGCACGGGTGACCCCGTCGTGGTGCGGACGCCGGGCCTGGAGGACAGTCACATCGAAGCGGTACGGGTCGCCGCCGACGGTGTGCGTATCGCGCTGATCGTGGAACGCGACGGCAAGCGGACCCTGCGGATCGGCCGCGTCGAACGCCAGGGCGTCGAGGACCGCTCACCCGTCCACGGCTACCTCCCCGGTCTCGACAGCCGCAGCGATGTCGCCGTCGTGGAGGCCCGCGCCGTGGCCCCGCAGCTGGAGGAGGTCACCGCCATGTCCTGGGCGGGCGGCAGCCGGCTGGTGGTGGTCGGCCGGGAGAGCGGCGGGGTCCAGCAGATCCGCTATGTCCAGACGGACGGCTCCACCCCCGCGAGCGGGGTGCTCCCCGGACTGACCGGGGTGCAGGAGATCGCCGCGAGCAACGACGACCGGCTGCCGCTGGTCGCCCACTCCGACGACGGCATCGTCCGGATGCCCCCGGGCGAGCCCTGGCGGACGGTACTGAAGAACGGAACCTCGCCGGTCTACCCGGGCTGACACCGGGCTGGCACCGGGCTGCCTGTGTTCACACCGGTCCACCCGGGCTGACACCGGTACCCGGGTTGACACCGGGCTACCCGGGCTGACGGTCTCCCTGGGCGCCACGACCGCCACGGCAGGCTTTGTCCGGCTGTCCGGCCGTCCGGTCGGCCCCGGGGAGCCCGGCTGTCCCGGGGGTGGCTGACATCCGACGTGACACCTCTCCCGGGCGTTCCTCGGCCAGGCGCGTACCCGCTGGTCGGGCGGGGTCCGCCGGGTTTTCCACAGGCCGTTGTCCACAGGGGTGGCCGACTCCCCCGACCCTTGGCACAGTGGACTCATGCGGGGCTGGTGGCAGGACTTCACCGACTTGGTACTGCCGACCGGATGCGGCGGTTGCGGCACTCCTCGTACGGCGTTGTGCGCGCGATGCCGTACGGGACTGACCGGACGGGCGCCGCGCCGGGTACGGCCGCTGCCCGAGCCGTCGGGGCTGCCGGTCGTCCACGCGGCGGCGCCGTACCGCGACTCGGTACGCGAGGTGCTGCTCGCCCACAAGGAGCGCGGCGCGCTGAACCTCGCGAAGCCGCTGGGCGAGGCACTGGCGGGGGCGGTGGGGGGAGGGGTGGGGGTGGGGGGAGCCCCCCGGAACCCGTCCACCACGAACCGCCGTCCCTCGCTCCTCCTCGTCCCCGTTCCCTCCTCCCGGGGTGCCACGCGGGCCCGGGGGCACGATCCGACGCGGCGGATGGCGCTGGTCGCGGCGTCGGTGCTGCGGCGGGCGGGATGGCCGGCCGGGGTGGCCCCGGTGCTGCGTCAGCGGCGGGGTGTGCGGGATCAGGTGGGGCTCGGTCCGCAGGAACGCAGGGCCAATCTCGACGGGGCGTTGCGGGTGGTCACAGGAGGTGACGCATTGCTGGCGGAAGACGTCCGTGTGGTGATCGTGGACGATGTGATGACGACGGGCGCGTCATTGACGGAAGCGGCCCGCGCATTACGTGCAGCGGGCAGCGGAATAACGCTGACGGCGGCCGTAGTAGCTGCATCTCCGGATTCCTTCGAAATAAACCGGAACTGAGCGAGAAGTTGCGTCGTTGCAGCTCGTGAGGGGTTCAATTCGCTTGAACGGAGGTGTCGGGCAAGAGAGGGTGACGCCATCGGCCCCGGCGGGATATGTTCAGTTGTGGGAAAGGCGGGCAGCCGATCCCGTGGATAGGGAATGCCTTGCCTCGGGTTTTTTCATCATCATCCGAGACGGTGGGGTGAGGATCTTGTCCCCGGGGGAGGAGGAGGTGAAAGCCACCGAGTCCGTGGCCTCGGGAGTCACCGGGGCCTGGTGCAAAAGGGAGACGCTCCGTCGATCGGGCGGAGCCATCCGGGAACGGAGTTCTGCGTGGACATCGTCGTCAAGGGCCGCAAGACCGAGGTGCCCGAGCGGTTCCGCAAGCACGTGGCCGAGAAGCTGAAGCTGGACAAGATCCAGAAGCTCGACGGCAAGGTGATCAGCCTGGACGTCGAGGTGTCCAAGGAGCCCAACCCCCGACAGGCCGACCGTGCCGACCGGGTGGAGATCACGCTCCGCTCCCGTGGCCCGGTGATCCGGGCCGAGGCGGCGGCCAGCGACCCGTACGCGGCGCTCGACCTGGCGACGGACAAGCTTGAGGCGCGGCTTCGCAAGGAGCACGACAAGCGGCGCACCCGCCGCGGCACCGGCCGTATCCCGGCCGCCGAGGTCGCCGACCGGGTCCCCGACGCCGCGCATCTGAACGGTGACGGCAGCATCGCCAAGGACCCCGAGCCCGCGGGTGACGAGATCCCGACGAAGCGGATCGGCTCGCTGGAGGTGAAGGGCGACGGCCCTCTCGTCGTCCGGGAGAAGACCCATGTGGCTGCCCCGATGAGCCTTGACCAGGCGCTCTACGAGATGGAGCTGGTCGGGCACGACTTCTATCTCTTCGTCGACTCCGAGACGAAGGAGCCCAGTGTGGTCTACCGGCGCCACGCCTACGACTACGGTGTCATCCATCTGACGACGGACCCCATGGTCAGCCGGGTCGAGTCGGCGGGCGCGGGCGGCGCACTCGGCGGGTGACCGCCGTCCACCGACGGACAATGTGTGCCCCCGGGAGCGCGTACGCCCCCGGGGGCACCCGTGTGCGACCGGCCGGAGCACGTGGCTGTCGCCCCGGAAGGGTCCGGGCATGAAATCATGTCGGACACGTCAACCGGGTTGCTGCCGCCCCGGGTTGGCGGCGCACCGGTCGGGCGGCACCCAGACGGGCCACGGCCTTCAGGGGGAGGAACGATGGCGGACAGCTTCGGACCGATGCGTGACGTGGGCGCCGACGGCGCCGTCGGCATGGGACCGGCCGGTGGTTCCTCCCGTGCGGAGCCCATCCGGGTCCTGGTGGTCGACGACCACGCGCTGTTCCGCCGAGGGCTGGAGATCGTGCTCCACGACGAGGAGGACATCCTGGTCGTGGGGGAGGCGGGCGACGGCGCGGAGGCGGTCGACAAGGCGGCGGACCTGCTGCCCGACATCGTCCTGATGGATGTCCGGATGCCCAAGCGCGGGGGGATCGAGGCATGCACCTCGATCAAGGAGGTGGCCCCGAGCGCGAAGATCATCATGCTGACGATCAGCGACGAGGAGGCCGACCTCTACGACGCGATCAAGGCCGGGGCCACCGGGTATCTGCTCAAGGAGATCTCCACGGACGAGGTCGCGACGGCGATCCGCGCGGTCGCGGACGGTCAGTCGCAGATCAGCCCCTCGATGGCGTCGAAGCTGCTCACCGAGTTCAAGTCGATGATCCAGCGCACCGACGAGCGCAGGCTGGTGCCCGCGCCCCGGCTCACCCATCGTGAGCTGGAGGTGCTGAAGCTGGTGGCGACCGGGATGAACAACCGGGACATCGCCAAGGAACTGTTCATCAGCGAGAACACCGTGAAGAACCATGTCCGCAACATCCTGGAGAAGCTTCAGCTGCACTCCCGGATGGAGGCGGTGGTGTACGCGATGCGGGAGAAGATCCTGGAGATCCGGTAGGGCCTCGGCGGGGCGCCTTCGCTTGCGTCTCCAGGGTCTCCAGGGTCTCCCGGGTCCCCCGGGTCTCCCGGGTTCTCCGGGCTGGGCGCGCTTGTCCCGTACGGGGCTCTCGTGGGTATCCCGCGCCCCTTCGGGGCACTTGCTCGCTGCTCGGGCGCGGGGACCGGTTCAGACGAGCGCCGCGGCCAAGGGGGCGGCCAGCGGGGCCGGGGTGACCCGCTCCACCCGTACCGTGTCGCAGCCGACCCACTCCGCGGCCTCCCTGAGGGCCTGGGCCATGGGGGCGACCGCCTTCGGGGAGTCGAGGGACACCTGACGGGCGACCAGCGTGCGGCCGTCGCGCGCGGGGTCGACCCGGCCCAGGAGCCTGCCGCCGGAGAGCAGGGGCATCGCGAAGTAGCCGTGGATCCGCTTGGGCTTGGGGACGTACGCCTCCAGCCGGTGTGTGAAGCCGAAGATCCGCTCCGTACGGGCGCGTTCCCAGATCAGGGAGTCGAACGGGGACAGCAGCGTCGTGCGGTGCCGTCCGCGCGGGACGCTGCCAAGGGCCGCGGGGTCCGCCCACGCGGGCCGGTCCCAGCCCTCGACCGACACCGGTACGAGACCGGAGTCGGCGATGACCGTGTCGACCTGCTCGCCCTTGAGCCGGTGGTAGTCGGCGAGGTCCGCGCGGGTGCCGACGCCCAGTGAGCGGCCGGCGAGCGCGACCAGCCGCCGCAGGCACTCGCGGTCGTCCAGCTCGTCATGGAGGAGGTCGGCGGGGATGGCCCGCTCCGCGAGGTCGTACACCCGCTTCCAGCCGCGCCGCTCGGTGCACACCACCTCGCCGTACATCAGGGCGCGCTCGACGGCGACCTTCGACGCGGACCAGTCCCACCACTCGCCGCCGTTCTTCGCGCCGCCCAGCTCCGTGGCCGTCAGGGGGCCTTCGGCGCGGAGCTGCGCGACGACCTGGTCGTAGGAGCCGTCCGGCAGGTCGTGGCCCCAGTGCGGGCGGGCGCGGTAGGCGCGGCGGCGGAACGCGAAGTGCGGCCACTCCTCGACGGGCAGGATGCACGCGGCGTGCGACCAGTACTCGAAGGCGTGGGGGGCGCCGCCGGCCGTGGGCGTCCAGTACGCGCGGTCGACCGCCGGGCGGCCCACGGCGCCCAGGCGCGCGTACGGGATGAGCTCATGGGAGCGCGCCAGTACGGAGATCGTGTCGAGCTGGACCGCGCCGAGGTGCCGCAGCACGCCCCGGACCCCGCCCCTGCGGTCCGGCGCTCCGAGGAACCCCTGCGCGCGCAGCGCGATACGGCGGGCCTCGTCGGCGGAGAGTGCGGCGGCGGGCCGCGGCAGGGTGGTCATATCCCGAACGATAGACGCCCCCACTGACACTCCGGGCCCCTGGTTCCGGCCGGGACGCGGCTCGCCTGGCGACGGCCGCGGACCGGGCAATTCCCGACTCCGCGGTTCCCGTCAGGCCGGGATGTCGTGCGGGCCCGAAGGTGTCAGGCCGGGGTGTCGTGCGGGCCTGGGATGTCGTGCGGGACGGGCCTGGGGTGTCGTACGGGCCGGGGTGTCAGGCCGGGGTGTCGTGCGGGGTCGGGGTGCCGCGCGCGGGGAGGTAGGTGTCGCGGCTCGGCATGCCCAGGTCGTGGGGGAGGAGGGAGCCCACCCAGCAGTCGCGGAGCGTGCCCTTGTTGAGGATGCCCGCGCGCAGGACGCCCTCCATGGTGAAGCCGCTGCGCTCGGCGACGGCCCGTGACGCGGTGTTGCCGACCTCGGCGCGCCATTCGAGGCGGGTGCAGGCGAGGGAGCCGAAGCCCCAGCGGGCCAGCGCCCGGACGGCCTCGGTGGTGTAGCCGCGGCCGCGGTGCCCGGCGGCGGTCCAGTAGCCGATCTCCCAGGTGCCCGAGCTCGGGTGGTGCAGGCTGGCGGCGCCGACGAGCGGGCCTGCCCCGCCGTCGGGGTCGCGCAGGCGCACGGCGAAGGAGTACTCCGTGCCGTCACGCCAGGTGCCCGGGGCGATACGGCCGACGAACAGGGCGGCGTCCTCGCGGGTGTACGGCGAGGGGACCGTCGTCCACCGCTGGATGCCGGGGTCCTGGCAGGCGGCGGACACCTCGTCGGTGTCGGCGGGGGCGAACGGCCGCAGCAGCAGGCGTTCGGTGGTCAGGGTGACGTGCTCCATCGACTGATTCTGCGGGTGCGCGCGGGCGGGATGCCACTGGATTCGCCGGGCGGATGTGAGCGACCGATCACAATTCGTGCGGGAGCGCGGCACCTTCCGTGGCGCTGGTCCGTTGTCCTGATGGCTCTCGTAGGTGCGGACCTCCCGACGTGGCGCGGTCCTCGCATACGATGGCCGTTGCTCAACGGAATCCGACCGTGCCAGGCCCGACCGGCAAGGAGATCTACCCCCGTGTCCGTCCTCCAGAAGATCATGCGTGCAGGCGAAGGCAAGATCCTGCGCAAGCTGCACCGCATCGCGGACCAGGTCAACTCCATCGAAGAGGACTTCGTCGCCCTCTCCGACGCCGAGCTGCGGGCCCTCACCGACGAGTACAAACAGCGGTATGTCGACGGCGACTCGCTGGACGACCTGCTGCCCGAGGCGTTCGCCACGGTGCGCGAGGCCGCCAAGCGCGTGCTCGGCCAGCGGCACTACGACGTCCAGATCATGGGCGGCGCCGCGCTGCACCTCGGTTATGTCGCCGAGATGAAGACCGGTGAGGGCAAGACCCTGGTGGGCACCCTGCCCACCTATCTGAACGCGTTGTCCGACAAGGGCGTCCACCTGATCACGGTGAACGACTACCTCGCGGAGCGCGACTCGGAGATGATGGGCCGCGTCCACAAGTTCCTCGGTCTCAGCGTCGGCTGCATCCTCGCGAACATGACGCCGTCGCAGCGTCGCGAGCAGTACCAGTGCGACATCACGTACGGCACGAACAACGAGTTCGGCTTCGACTACCTGCGCGACAACATGGCGTGGTCGCAGGACGAGCTGGTCCAGCGCGGCCACAACTTCGCCGTGGTGGACGAGGTCGACTCGATCCTCGTGGACGAGGCGCGTACGCCGCTGATCATCTCCGGTCCGGCCGACCAGGCCACCAAGTGGTACAGCGACTTCGCGAAGCTCGTCAACCGCCTGAAGCGCGGTGAGCCGGGCAACACCCTCAAGGGCATCGAGGAGACCGGCGACTACGAGGTCGACGAGAAGAAGCGCACCGTCGCCATCCACGAGCCGGGCGTCGCCAAGGTCGAGGACTGGCTCGGCATCGACAATCTCTACGAGTCCGTGAACACCCCCCTTGTCGGCTACCTGAACAACGCCATCAAGGCGAAGGAGCTGTTCAAGAACGACAAGGACTACGTCGTCATCGACGGCGAGGTCATGATCGTCGACGAGCACACGGGCCGTATCCTCGCGGGCCGCCGTTACAACGAGGGCATGCACCAGGCGATCGAGGCGAAGGAAGGGGTGGACATCAAGGACGAGAACCAGACCCTTGCCACGATCACCCTCCAGAACTTCTTCCGGCTGTACGGCAAGCTCTCGGGCATGACCGGTACGGCGATGACCGAGGCCGCCGAGTTCCACCAGATCTACAAGCTGGGTGTCGTCCCGATCCCGACGAACCGGCCGATGGTCCGCAAGGACCAGTCCGACCTGATCTACCGCACGGAGGTCGCGAAGTTCGCGGCCGTCGTCGACGACATCGCGGAGAAGCACGAGAAGGGTCAGCCGATCCTCGTCGGCACGACCTCCGTCGAGAAGTCGGAGTACCTCTCGCAGCAGCTCTCCAAGCGCGGTGTGCAGCACGAGGTGCTCAACGCCAAGCAGCACGACCGGGAGGCGACGATCGTCGCCCAGGCGGGCCGCAAGGGCGCGGTGACGGTCGCGACGAACATGGCCGGCCGTGGCACCGACATCAAGCTCGGCGGCAACCCGGACGACCTCGCCGAGGCGGAGCTGCGCCAGCGCGGTCTGGACCCGGTGGAGCACGTCGAGGAGTGGGCCGCCGCGCTGCCCGCCGCCCTGGAGCGGGCCGAGGAGGCCGTGAAGGCGGAGTTCGAGGAGGTCAAGGACCTCGGCGGGCTCTACGTCCTGGGCACCGAGCGGCATGAGTCGCGCCGTATCGACAACCAGCTGCGCGGTCGTAGCGGCCGTCAGGGCGACCCCGGCGAGTCCCGGTTCTACCTGTCCCTCGGTGACGATCTGATGCGGCTGTTCAAGGCGCAGATGGTCGAGCGGGTGATGGCCATGGCGAACGTCCCCGACGACGTCCCCATCGAGAACAAGATGGTCACCCGCGCGATCGCGTCCGCGCAGTCGCAGGTGGAGCAGCAGAACTTCGAGACGCGTAAGAACGTCCTCAAGTACGACGAGGTTCTCAACCGGCAGCGCGAGGTCATCTACGGCGAGCGCCGCCGGGTCCTGGAGGGCGAGGACCTCGAGGAGCAGATCCAGCACTTCACGGACGACACCATCGACGCCTACATCCAGGCGGAGACCGCGGAGGGCTTCGCGGAGGAGTGGGACCTGGACCGGCTGTGGGGCGCCTTCAAGCAGCTGTACCCGGTGAAGGTCACCGTGGAGGAGCTGGAGGAGACCGCGGGGGACCGCGCGGGGCTGACCGCGGAGTTCATCTCGGAGTCCGTCAAGGACGACATCCACGAGCAGTACGAGGCGCGGGAGAAGCAGCTCGGCTCCGAGATCATGCGGGAGCTGGAGCGGCGGGTCGTGCTGTCGGTGCTGGACCGCAAGTGGCGTGAGCACCTGTACGAGATGGACTACCTCCAGGAGGGCATCGGTCTGCGCGCGATGGCGCAGAAGGACCCCCTGGTGGAGTACCAGCGCGAGGGCTTCGACATGTTCACCGCGATGATGGACGGCATCAAGGAGGAGTCCGTCGGCTATCTGTTCAACCTGGAGGTCCAGGTGGAGCAGCAGGTCGAGGAGGTCGAGGTCAAGGACGCGTCGCCCACGTCGCTGGAGAAGCAGGACGGGGCGCCCGCGGGTGGCCGTCCCGAGATCCGGGCCAAGGGCCTGGGCGCTCCGCAGCGGCCGGACCGGCTGCACTTCTCCGCGCCCACCGTCGACGGTGAGGGCGGTGTCGTGGAGGGTGACTTCGAGACGGGTGAGGGCGAGGTCCGTTCGGAGGCCGACGGCCTTACGCGCGCGGAGCGCCGTAAGCAGCAGCGTGGCGGTCGGCGCCGCAAGAAGTAGTGGCCGGTGCGGAGCTGGTAGCCGCTGTTCGGTGAGCGGTAGCGGCAGCCGCCGTTGGGTGGCAGCCGCAGCCGCAGCCGCAGCCGCAGCCGCAGCCGTTCGGTCGTGCCGGTGACGGGCCGGGTTCCTCAGGGAGCCCGGCCCTTCCCGTTGCCCGGGGGCCCGGTACCCCGCCCCCCCCGGGGCCCGGTATCCCGTCCCGGTGGGCGGCGGTCGTCGGGTCAGGTTCCGGGGCCCAGGTCGATGGCCGTGCAGCGCCAGCGGAGGTCCTGGCCGCGTTCCAGCCGGAACGCCATCGCGCTGAGCCGGTCCCCGGTGGCGATACGGGCGAAGACCTCGACGGCGCCGTTGCGGGGTACGCAGTAGCCGACGTCGCGGACCACGGGGGCCGGTCCCCGGGTGCGCAGCGGACCGTGTTCCGCGAGCCGGGCGAGTTCGTCGTACGCGCTGCCCGCGGTGTGGCGCAGCATCGAGTGGACGGGCCGGCGGCCGGTGAGGACGGCGAGGAGGCGGTCGGCGAAGAGGTCGGTGGGGCGCGGCGGGCCGCTGTCGGGCGCCGCGGGGCGCCTGGCGGCGCCTGGGGGCGTCCGGGGGCCGCCCGCGAGGTGACCGGGTGCCGGGTGGCCCGCCGGGCCACGTGCGCCGCCCTGACGGGGTACGGCGCCCCGCGGGGGACCTCCCGGACGGCGGGGGTCGCGCCGGGCGGGCGGGCGCGAGGTCGCGGACCGGCCGGCGGGCCGGTGCGGTGCGCCGTCACGAGTCCCGCCACCCGCCCCGCCGCCCGTACCCCTGCCCGCCCCGCCGCCTGTACCAGCGTCCGCGCCGCCGCCCGCCCCGGGACCGTCCGCGCCGCCCGCCCCGGAACCGTCCGCGCCGCCCGTCCCGGTGCCCGCCGTCCCGCCGGCCGCCGTGTGGGCCGCGGCGCGGGTCATGACCTTGTGCATGGGGGTCCCCCGATCGCCGGGCCGCTCTGCTACCCGGCAGTAGCTTGTGGTGGATCTTGTACGTACCGGGGGAGGGCGGCGCAACGTCCCGATGGCCTCGGGGGCGGGGGCCGGGGATTCACCTATCAGGGTGACGCCGGGCGTCTTCGCGCCGGTGGGAGCGGGGTCGGGGAGGTGAACCCCGGGGTGCGGAAGGGCGATTCCGATGCGGGTACGCCGACCCGATCGGGGACACGCGCACGTATCCTGGGTCAACCGGTACCCGGGAGGTCAGCCTCCCGGGAACCGTCCTCGTCGGCCTTCCGGGAGCCCCCCGAGGCAGGCCCGTCCCAGAAAGCGGCCCGTCATGCGCGTGTACGTCCCCCTGACCCTTCCCGGTCTCGCAGAGGCGCACAAGGCGGGTGAGCTGGGACCCGGCCCTCTCACGGCGTACGCGGTCACCCCGGCGCTGCGCGAGTGGTACGTCTCCGACGACATCGAGGAGCTGGAGTACGCGGCGCTGAACAGGGCCGCCGCGGCCTCGCTGCGGCTGCTCGCGGTGGACCCGGGGTGTCCGCGCCGCCGGGTCGTCGTCGCGGTCGAGGTCCCCGACGCCGACGCGGTCCCCGACCCGGACCGCGGGCTCGACCCCGGTGCGCTCGGCGAGGTGCGGATCGCCCGTCCCGTGGCGCTGGCCAGGGCCGCCGCCGTGCATGTGGACTCGGACGAGGCCGACGCGGACGTCTCCGCGGCGGCGAGTGCGCTGGGCGCGGCGGACCAGGGCGACGGTGACGCGCAGTTCGTGGTCGACGGCGCCGAGGACCATGAGCTGCTCTGGTACGCGACGCAGGAGATCCCCCAGCTGGTGGGCCTCGGCGACTGAGCCCCCGGGGCGCTGTCGGTGGTGGCGGGTACGTTCTTCCGTATGGGGAAGCAGGGAACGCACATCGTCTGGGACTGGAACGGCACGCTGTTCCACGACATCGACGCCGTGGTCGGCGCCAGCAACGCCGCGTTCGCCGAGATCGGTCTGGGGCCGGTCACCGTGGAGCAGTACCGGGAGCTGTACTGCGTGCCGGTGCCCAGGTTCTACGAGCGGCGGCTGGGCCGGTTGCCCACGGAGAGCGAGTGGCTGGTCATGGACGCGGCCTTCCAGCGGCATTACACGGCGCACCGGGTCGGCTGCGGGCTGACGGACGGGGTGGAGGCGCTGCTCGCCGGCTGGCGGGGCGCCGGGCGGAGCCAGTCGCTGCTCAGCATGTTCGGGCACGAGGAGCTGGTGCCACTGGTCCGCGCCTTCGGTATCGACGCGTCGTTCACGCTGGTCGAGGGCCGGACCGGGCCCAGTGGCGGTACCAAGGCGGAGGCGATGGCGCGGCATGTCGCGGCGCTCGGTGTGCTCGACGTGTCCCGGGTCCTGGTGATCGGCGACGCGGTGGACGACGCCGTGGCCGCGCGGTCCGTCGGCGCGGGCGCGGTGCTGTACACCGGTGGTTCGCACAGCAGAGCCGCTCTGGAGGGCGCCGGGGTGCCCGTCGTGGACTCGCTGGCCGAGGCGGTCGCGGTCGCGGAGGAGCTGGCCGGACAGCCGCCGCGCCGCCGTTGATCATCGGGCGGTCGCAGGGCCGTCGCAGGGCGGTTGCATGGTGACGCAGGGGGCGCAGGGTGGCCGCCGGTTGGCGTCCGCCCCGGCGGGGGGCGGACGCCGCACCGTACGGGAGTACGGCTAGCCGTCCGACGGGTCCACCGGGTGGGCCGCGCGCAGGATCTTCAGGAACTCCCGCATCCACGCGGGATGGTCGGGCCACGCGCGGGACGACACGAGGGTGCCGTCGACCACGGCCTCCGCGTCCTGGAACTCCGCGCCGTTGATCTCCATGTCCGGCTCCAGCGCCGGGTACGCGGTGACCCGGCGTCCGCGCAGGGAGCCGATGGCGGCGGTCAGCAGGGGCCCGTGGCAGATCTGGGCCACCGGCTTGTCCGCGTCGAAGAACGCCTTGAGGATCTTGCGCAGTTCCGCGTCGCCGCGCAGATACTCCGGTGCCCGGCCGCCGGGGATCACCAGCGCGACGTAGTCGCCCGGGTCGACCTCGGCGAACGCGAGGTCCGCGGGCCAGGTGTAGCCGGGCTTCTCGGTGTACGTGTCGAAGCCGGGCTCGAAGTCATGGACGACGAACCGGAGTGTCTTGCGGGTCGGGGCCGCGATATGCACCTCGTACCCTTCCTCGCGCAGCCGCTGATACGGGTACAGCACCTCCAGGGATTCCGCCGCGTCACCGGTCACGATCAGGACCTTCGCCGACATCGCCGTCCTCACTCCGTCCTGGGTCCAGCGGGCAGCGCCCGTGCGCGCCCGCGGGTTCCCGCAGCGCTCACGCGCCGCCCCCGGTGCTCACCGTGCCGTCCGCCGGGAACCCCTGCCGAGAGGGCGCGGACGACACCAGGGGAACGCCCCGGCGGGCCCCGGGACACGCGGGGAGGCCGCCGTCGGCCGGAACCCGCTCCCGGTGCGCGGACCCCGCCGCACCCCGCCGGGCCCGTGCCCGAGCGGGGCGGTCACCCGTGCGGAGGGCCGCCCCGCGCCCGGTCCCCTGTCGCCTTCGTCACACCGCCCGCCATGCATCACACCTGCTCAGGAACGAGGTGTGCAGACTGTCAAAGTTTGACCGCTGGATTTGTACACATACGGCTCATGACGGCTCCCCAGGGGGGAGCGATAGCCTTGACCCGTGATCAGCGCGATATCCCGCGGGGGCGTCGTAGCCCCTGCCCTGCGCCCGGTGCACGCGGAGGAAATCCGTGCCCGGGCGGTCGCTGGTCCTCGCGCACAGGGCGACGGCCGGTACTTGGCTGAATCCGCCCCGGGCTGCGCGCATCGCGGCATAGCGTCACCAACGACCGGACACCCCGTGTCGTGGCGTTACGTCTCTTCACCTTTTTCTACGTCACGCAACGGCGCGCGACAGGAGCCAGAGGACAATGCAGACCAAGCTGGACGAAGCCAAGGCCGAGCTGCTCGCACGGGCCGCCCGGGTAGCTGAGAACAGTCCGGTCGGGGGCACACTGCCGACCGGGACGACGGGCGAGGGAGCCCCCGACCGGGACACCCTGCTCGCGTTCCTCCAGCGCTACTACCTGCACACCGCGGCCGAGGACCTCGCCGACCGTGACCCGGTCGACGTGTTCGGGGCCGCCTACTCCCATCACCGGCTCGCCGAGACGCGCCCCCAGGGCACGGCGAACGTCCGGGTGCACACCCCCACCGTCGAGGAGAACGGCTGGACGAGCAGCCACTCCGTGGTGGAGGTCGTCACCGACGACATGCCGTTCCTCGTCGACTCCGTCACCAATGAACTGTCCCGGCAGAACCGCGGCATCCATCTGGTGATCCACCCGCAGCTCGTGGTGCGCCGCGACGTCACCGGCAAGCTCCTGGAGATCCTTCCCGGCGAGCGGGCCTCCGGCGGCCGCAAGGACCTTCCGCACGACACGCTCGTCGAGTCGTGGATCCATGTGGAGATCGACCGCGAGACCGACCGCGCCGACCTCAAGCAGATCACCGCCGATCTGCTGCGGGTCCTCTCCGACGCCCGGGAGGCCGTCGAGGACTGGGAGAAGATGCGGGACGCGGCGCTGCGTATCGCCGACGACCTGCCCTCCGAGCCGACCGCCGACGATCTGCGGGACCAGGAGGTCGAGGAGGCCCGCGAGCTGCTGCGCTGGCTCGCCGCCGACCACTTCACCTTCCTCGGCTACCGCGAGTACGACCTGCGGGACGACGACTCGCTGGCGGCCGTCCCCGGCACCGGTCTCGGAATCCTCCGCTCCGACCCGCCGCTCGAGGGCGACGACCACCACCCGGTCAGCCCGTCGTTCAACCGGCTGCCCGCCGACGCCCGCGCCAAGGCCCGTGAGCACCGGCTCCTCGTCCTCACCAAGGCCAACAGCCGTTCCACCGTGCACCGGCCGTCCTACCTCGACTACGTCGGGGTGAAGAAGTTCGACGCCGACGGCAACGTCGTCGGGGAACGCCGCTTCCTCGGACTGTTCTCGTCCGCCGCCTACACCGAGTCCGTGCGCCGGGTGCCCGTCGTGCGGCGCAAGGTCGCGGAGGTCCTCCAGGGCGCGGGCTTCTCGCCCAACAGCCACGACGGCCGCGACCTGCTCCAGATCCTGGAGACGTACCCGCGCGACGAGCTGTTCCAGACCCCGGCCGACGAGCTGCGCGCCATCGTCACCAGCGTCCTCTACCTCCAGGAACGCCGCCGGCTGCGGCTCTACCTGCGCAAGGACGAGTACGGGCGCTACTACTCGGCTCTGGTCTACCTGCCCCGCGACCGCTACACGACCGGGGTGCGGCTGCGGATCATCGACATCCTCAAGGAGGAGCTGTCGGGGACCAGCGTCGACTTCACCGCGTGGAACACCGAGTCGATCCTGTCCCGGCTGCACTTCGTCGTCCGGGTCGCCCCGGGCACCGAACTGCCGCTGCTCAGCGACGCCGACAAGGACCGCATCGAGGCCCGGCTGGTGGAGGCCGCCCGGTCCTGGGCCGACGGCTTCGGGGAAGCCCTCAACGCCGAGTGCGGTGAGGAGCGCGCCGCCGAACTGCTGCGCAACTACGGCCACGCGTTCCCCGAGGGCTACAAGGCCGACCACTCGCCGCGGGCCGCCGTCGCCGACCTCGGACATCTCGACGCCCTCAAGCACTCCCCGCACGACTTCTCGCTCAGCCTGTACGAGCCGGTCGGCAGCGCCCCCGAGGAGCGCCGCTTCAAGATCTACCGCACGGGCGAGCCGGTCTCCCTGTCCGCGGTGCTCCCGGTCCTCAGCCGGCTCGGCGTCGAGGTCATCGACGAGCGGCCCTACGAGCTGCGCTGCGCCGACCGGACGACCGCGTGGATCTACGACTTCGGGCTGCGGCTGCCGAAGTACGTGAGCGGCGGCAACGGCGACTACCTCGGTGAGGACGGCCGCGAGCGGTTCCAGGAGGCGTTCTCCGCGACCTGGACCGGCGCCGCCGAGAACGACGGCTTCAACGAACTCGTCCTGAGCGCCGGGCTCACCTGGCGCGAGGCGACGGTGCTGCGCGCGTACGCGAAGTACCTGCGGCAGGCCGGTTCCACCTTCAGCCAGGACTACATGGAGGACACCCTCCGCAACAACGTCCACACCACCCGGCTGCTGGTCTCCCTGTTCGAGGCGCGGATGTCACCGGAGCGCCAGCGCGCCGGGACGGAGCTGACGGACGGCCTGCTGGAGGAACTGGAGGGCGCCCTGGACCAGGTCGCGTCCCTGGACGAGGACCGCATCCTGCGCTCGTTCCTCACCGTCATCAAGGCGACCCTGCGCACCAACTTCTTCCAGCACACCGACAACGGCGGGTACCACGCCTACGTGTCGATGAAGTTCGACCCGCAGGCCATCCCGGACCTCCCGGCGCCCCGGCCCGCGTACGAGATCTGGGTGTACTCCCCGAAGGTCGAGGGCGTCCATCTGCGGTTCGGGAAGGTCGCGCGCGGCGGTCTGCGCTGGTCCGACCGGCGTGAGGACTTCCGTACCGAGATCCTCGGGCTGGTCAAGGCGCAGATGGTGAAGAACACCGTGATCGTGCCGGTCGGCGCGAAGGGCGGATTCGTCGCCAAGCAGCTGCCCGACCCGGCCGAGGACCGCGACGCGTGGCTCGCCGAGGGCGTCGCCTCGTACAAGACGTTCATCTCCGCGCTCCTCGACATCACCGACAACCTGGTCGGCGGGGAGGTCGTGCCGCCGCAGGGCGTCGTCCGGCACGACGAGGACGACACCTATCTCGTCGTCGCCGCCGACAAGGGCACCGCGACCTTCTCCGACATCGCGAACAAGGTCGCGGAGGACTACCGCTTCTGGCTCGGGGACGCCTTCGCCTCCGGCGGCAGCGCGGGCTACGACCACAAGGGCATGGGCATCACCGCGCGCGGCGCCTGGGAGTCCGTGAAGCGGCACTTCCGGGAGCTGGGCCACGACTCCCAGCGCCAGGACTTCACCGCCGTCGGCGTCGGTGACATGTCCGGCGACGTGTTCGGCAACGGCATGCTGCTGTCCGAGCACATCCGGCTCGTCGCCGCGTTCGACCACCGGCACATCTTCATCGACCCCAGCCCCGACTCGGCCGTGTCCTACGCCGAGCGGCGCCGGCTGTTCGAACTGCCGCGTTCCTCGTGGGCCGACTACGACAAGGCGCTGCTGTCGCCCGGCGGCGGGATCTTCCCCCGTACCGCCAAGGCCGTCCAGCTCAACAGCCATATCCGGGAGGCTCTCGGCATCGACCCGGCCATCGCCAAGATGACGCCCGCCGACCTGATGCGGGCCGTCCTCCAGGCCCCGGTCGACCTGCTGTGGAACGGCGGCATCGGGACGTACGTCAAGTCGTCCGCCGAGTCCAACGCGGACGTCGGTGACAAGGCCAACGACGCCATCCGCGTGGACGGCGCCGAACTGCGGGCCAAGGTCGTCGGCGAGGGCGGCAACCTCGGGCTGACCCAGCTCGGCCGGATCGAGTTCGCCGAGAAGGGCGGCCGGGTCAACACCGACGCCATCGACAACAGCGCGGGCGTCGACACCTCCGACCACGAGGTGAACATCAAGATCCTGCTCAACGCGGTCGTCGCGGACGGCGACATGACCGTCAAGCAGCGCAACAAGCTGCTCGCGCAGATGACCGACGAGGTCGGCCGGCTGGTGCTGCGCAGCAACTACGCGCAGAACGTCGCCCTCTCCAACGCCGTCGCGCAGTCCTCGTCGCTGCTCCACGCGCACCAGCGGTTCATGCGCAAGCTCACCAAGGACGGCGACCTCGACCGGGCCCTGGAGTTCCTGCCGACCGACCGGCAGATCCGGGAGCGGCTCGGCGCGGGCCGCGGCCTCACCCAGCCGGAACTCGCCGTCCTGATGGCCTACACCAAGATCACGGCTGCCGAGGAGCTGATCGGCACCGGGCTGCCCGACGAGCCGTATCTGCGCAAGCTGCTGCTGGCCTATTTCCCGGCGGCCCTGCGCGAGCGGTTCCCGGAGCAGATCGACACCCACGCGCTGCGCCGCGAGATCATCACCACGATCCTCGTCAACGACACGGTGAACACCGGCGGTTCGACGTTCCTGCACCGGCTGCGCGAGGAGTCCGGGGCGTCCCTGGAGGAGATCGTGCGGGCGCAGCTCGCCGCACGGGAGATCTTCGGTCTGAACGCGGTGTGGGACGCCGTGGAGGCGCTGGACACCGTCGTCGCGGCGGATGTCCTCACCCAGGTCAGGCTGCATTCGCGGCGGCTGGTGGAGCGCGGCACGCGCTGGCTCCTCAACAACCGGCACCAGCCGCTGGAACTGGCGGAGACCATCGGCTTCTTCAGCGACGGGGTCCGTCAGGTCTGGGCCGAGCTGCCGAAGCTGCTGCGCGGCGCGGACTCGGAGTGGTACCAGCGGATCTGCGACGAGCTGACCGGGGCGGGGGTGCCCGACGAGCTGGCCTCCCGGGTCGCCGGGTTCTCGTCGGCGTTCCCGGCGCTGGACATCGTCGCGATCGCGGACCGGGTGAAGAAGGATCCGATGGCGGTCGCCGAGGTGTACTACGACCTCGCGGACCGGCTGCGGATCACCCAGCTGATGGACCGGATCATCGAGCTGCCGCGGGCGGACCGCTGGCAGTCGATGGCCCGCGCGTCCATCCGTGAGGACCTGTACGCGGCGCACGCGGCGCTGACGGCGGACGTCCTCGCGGTGGGTGACGGCGAGTCGTCGCCGGAGCAGCGGTTCAAGGCGTGGGAGGAGAAGAACGCGGCGATCCTCGGGCGGGCCCGGTCGACGCTGGAGGAGATCCAGGTGTCGGAGGACTTCGACCTGGCGAATCTGTCGGTGGCGATGCGGACCATGCGGACGCTGCTGCGTACGCATACCTGAGCGGTGGTACGTGGGCGGGCCGTTTCGGTCCGCCCACGAAGTGCGCAGGGGCGCCCCGTACCTGATGAGGTACGGGGCGCCTCCCTTTTTGCGCGGTTCCGCGGGGCGCCTTCGCTTGGGCTTTCGAGGTCTGTCCGGGTGGGCGTGCTTGTTCCCTGTGCCGTCGCTCGGTGGGTGCGCGGTTCCTCGCGCCCCTGGGTTCGTGCACCTGGACGTGCTTGTTCCTGTGCGGGCCGTTCGTGGGTGCGCGGTTCCTCGCGCCCCTGGGTACTCGGTGCTGGGCGCACTTGTTGCCTGTGCTGTCGCTCGGTGGTTTCGCGCAGTTCCCCGCGCCCCTGGGTGGGTGCCTCTCGCGGTCGCTCTTCGGGTGCGGGGCGGTTCTCGTTTTCGCGCGGTTCCCCGCGCCCCTTTGGGGGGCCTCCTGCTGTGGGTGTTCGGGTGCGGGGGTCCACCGACAGGGTGTATCGGGTAATACGGGCAATAGGTGACATTCCGTCTATGGTGGACCCGATTGTCACACCGAGGGGTGCCGCTTCGTGACCGTGAATGTCTCCGCCCGCCCACAGCGACCACCGTCCGCGCCCGCGCCCGCGTTCCCGCCCGCCCCGGCCCGGCTGCGCGGGCTGGCGCTGGAGATCGTGAAGTTCGGGATCGTCGGCGGCACCGGCGTCGCGGTCAACTTCGCCGTCTTCAACGTGCTGCTGCACGCGCTGGGCACCGGCCCCATGACCGCGACGGTCCTCGCCAGCTCGCTCGCCATGGCGGGCAACTACCTCGGCTTCCGCTTCTACGCCTACCGCGACCGGGCCTCGCGCACCCAGCGCCAGATCATGCTGTTCTTCGTCTTCAGCGGACTCGGTGTCCTCATGGAGAGCGTGCTGTTCTACGCCGCGTACCACGGCGCGGGACTGACCGGCCCGCTGGCGTCGAACCTCGCGAAGGCCCTGTCCATCGGCCTCGCCTCCGCGTTCCGGTTCCTGGTCTACCGGACCTGGGTCTTCCAGCCGGACGGCGGCGCCCCCGCCGGGAACCGGGAAAGCGGTCACTCCTGCGGACACGGACAGGAGAGCGGCCAGCCCCGTGGCCGCCGTGGCCCCCACCGCAACCGCAGGAAGAGCGGCCACCGCGGCGGCCACCCCTGCGGACACGACACCCTGCCCGACGCCCGGCGGGCGCCGGACCGCGCGGCCCGCGCGCGGCGATGACCCTCGACCGGGCGCGGCCGACGGCACCCTCGGCGCCCCGTCCCCCCGCCCGCTCCCGGGCCCTGGCCGCGGCCCGCTCGACGGCCCCGTACGCCGTGTGGGGCGCCGCCCTGCTCCTGGTCGTCCTGCTGGCGCTGGTGATCGTCCCGCTGCCGTGGATCGGTGACCTCGGGATGCACGCCGCGACCGTCGAACGGCTGCGCCACGACCTCGCCCACCCGGGCAACCCGCTGGTCGCCGAGGACACCCCCAGCCCCTACTACTCGCCGTGGACGGTGCTGCTCGGGCTGTTCGCGGTGCTCGGCGGGGTGCCCACGTTCGGGGTGCTGCGCACCGGCGCGGTGATCGCGCTCGCGGTCCTGCTCGGCGGGGTGTGGCGGTTCGTACGGACGTTCACCCCGCGGACCGCCGCCGTCCCCGTGACCCTGCTGTGCCTGACGCTGCTGTGGGGGACCCAGGTCTTCGCGTGGAGCGGGTTCACGGGCCTCGGCTCACTGGCGCTGACCGTCTCGTACCCCAGCACCCTCGCGCTGGGACTCGCGTTCCATCTGTGGGCGTGGCTGCGCCGGGCACTGGCCGCCGGGGCGTCCTGGGCGGTGTTCCTGGGGCTGGGACTGCTGTGGGGGACGGCATTGCTGGTGCATCAGTTCACCGGGGTGGTCGCCGCGCTGGGCGCCGTGGCCCTGGTGCTCGGGGCGCGGCCGTGGCCCGCCCGGGTGGTGTGGGCGCGGCTCGCCGCCGGGGCGCTCCTCGGGCTGCTGCTGGTCGGGGTGTGGCCGTACTACGACTTCTTCGCGCTGCTCGGGACCGGCGGACTCGACGCGATCCACCGGGCGCTGTACCAGGACACCGTGGTCCGGTTCGGGCTGGCCGCCGTCGGGGTGGTGGCCCTCGGGGCGCGCTGGACCCGGGACCGGCGCGATCCGCTGGTCCTCTTCTTCGGGCTGGGCCTGCTCGCCGTCGTCCTCGGGCAGCTCACCGGGCATCACGCGTGGGGCCGGGCACTGCCCGCCGCCCTGGTGCCCGCGCAGCTCGCGGCGGGCATCGAGGTCTTCGACCGGGGGCGCCCCCGCTGGCGGGCGCTGTACGGGGGAGCGCTCGGCGCCGCGCTGCTCGCCGGGGCGTGGGCGCAGATCGGCACGGTCGGGTACGTGGTCCCGCCGCGCGAGCTGCCCGGTCCGGTCGCGGCGAAGGCGCGGGAGCCGTGGGAGGGGTACCGCTGGATCGTCCCGTGGACCCGGTACGGGGACGTGGTGATGGCGAAGGTGCTCCCCGCGCGGCAGATCCCCGCGCACGGCCCGTACACCGTGGCGCCCGGCTACCCGGACGTGCTGCTGCCCGACGCGCGGCAGCGCACCGCCGCCATGGACCGCTACTACGCGCGCGGCACCGCCCCCGCCGAACGCGCGCGCATCCTGCGGACCTACCAGGTCCGCTGGGTCCTGGACGGTCCGCGTACGCCGGGGGACGGACTGCGGGAGACCGCGCGGGGCCCCGGCGGGCACCGGCTGTACAGGGTGCCGGTGCCCGGGGCGGCGGGGGGAGGCGGCTGACCGGGACGGGCCGCCCCGGCGGACGCTCGTCCGACGGCGGGGCGGTGGCTTCATGAGACGGTGGGAAATGCCCGGACATGTCCGGGCCGAGGCAGGGAGGAGCGGTCATGCGGCCCCGCTTGAGTGTTGTGGTGTACGGCAGGAACGTGCAGGGCAGGCTGGCGGACTGTCTGGAGGGGATCGTCACCGCCCCCGGCGCCGACACGGAGGTGATCGTCGCGACGACCGGACCCGCCGCCCACCGGCTGGCCGAGGGCTACGCGCTGCGGGACCCCCGTATCGTCCCGCTGCCGCTGCCCGAGGGGACCCCCGACGTCCGCGCGCGGGCCCTCGCCGCCGACCTGGCCCGCGGCCCCTGGCTGCACTTCGTCCCCGCGAAGGACCGCCTCCCCGCGGACGCCCCGCGCGTCCTCGCCGGCCTCACCGCCGACCAGCCGCCCGAGGTCGACGTCATCGCCCTGGACCACGTCACCTCGACCTGGTACTCCCAGGCCCGCCCGTCCCCCGACGGCACCCTCCTCGCCCGCGCCGGCCGGGCACCGCTGGCCCTCGCCGACTTCCCCGACCTGCTGCGTGTCACCCCGCTGCTCGGCGCCCGGCTCGTGCGCACCGCCTTCTGGCGCGCCCACCCCGACCTGGGCGAACACCCCGATGACCTCGTCGTGTCCTATACGGCCCTGCTGCGCGCCGGACGGGTGGCCGCCCTCGACCAGGTCGCCCTCGACGAACGGCGGCTGCGCCCCGCGAGCCTGCCACCCCCCACCCCCGAGGACCGCTACGCGGCCGTCGGACGGTACGAGGCCGTGCAGGAACTCATGGCGGAACTCGGCACCCCCGCCCCGCTGCGGGCGGCGCTGTACGACGTGATGGTCCACGAGTGGCTGCGGATCATCGCGCGCGGCGACCTGCCCCGACCGGTCGCCCGGGAGTTCTTCCACCGTGCCGCCCGCGCCGCGAACCGCTGGCGCCCCGCCGGACACCCCCGGCCCGACGGCCTGGACGGGATCAGGTACCGGCTCCTCGAACAGGACGCGTACCCCCGCTACCGGGCCGTGCAGAGCGTCAACCACAAACGCCGCGAGGTCCAGCGGGAGCTGCGGCGCCGGGGCCGCCGGGCCGCCGCGAAGCTGCGTGACCACCACTACCGGCGCGCCCTGGAACAGCCCGTGGACCCGCACCTCGCGGTGTTCTCCGCGTACTGGGACCGGGGCGTCACCTGCAACCCGGCCGCGATCGCCCGCACCCTCGGCGACCTCGCCCCGCACATCCACCGGGTGTGGGTCGTCGCCAGGGACAAGGTGCCCCTGCTGCCGCCCGGCACCGACCATGTCGTCCCCGGCACCCGCCGCTACTGGGAGGTCATGGCCCGCGCCCGGTACCTCGTCAACAACGTCAACTTCCCCGGCGCCGTCGTCAAACGCCCGGACGCGATCCACCTCCAGACCCATCACGGCACCCCGCTCAAACGCATGGGACTGGACCAGCTCGACCACCCCGCCGCCGCCAAGGGCCTCAACTTCCGCGCCCTGCTCGCCCGCGTCGACAAATGGGACTACAGCGTCTCCGCGAACGCCCACTCCACCGAGACCTGGGAACGCGCCTACCCCGCCCGCTATGTCTCCCTCGACCACGGCTACCCCCGCAACGACGTCCTGCACCGCGCGACACCCGCCCGCATCCGCGCGATCCGCGAACGCCTCGGCATCGCCCGCGGCCGCACCGCGTTCCTCTACGCGCCCACCCACCGGGACTACGAGGCGCGCTGGACACCCCGGCTCGACCTCGCCGAACTCGCCGGACAGCTCAGCGACGACACCGTGATCCTGGTCCGCGGCCACTACTTCTACGGGGTCGCCCCGCCCGCGCTCGCCGCGCTGCGCCGCAGCGGCCGGGTCGTCGACGTGTCCTCGTACGACCCCGTCGAGGACCTGCTGCTCGCCGCCGACGGACTGATCACCGACTACTCGTCCATCATGTTCGACTACGCGGGCCTCGACCGGCCCATCGTGATCTACGCCGACGACTGGGAGACGTACGCGACCACCCGCGGCGTCTACTTCGACCTGACGGCCCAGCCGCCCGGGCGGCTCGCCCGCACCCAGGACGAGCTCACCGACATCATCCGCTCGGGCGCCTGGCGGGACGCCGAGGCCGCCCGCACCCGCGCCGCGTTCCGCCTGCGGTTCTGCGGATACGATGACGGCCACGCCGCAGAACGCGTCGTACGCCGGGTCTTCCTCGGGGAGACCGGGGACACCCTGCCGACGGTGGTCCCCGTCGGCGAAAGGCCCCCGGTCCCGACCCCGCAGGAGGCGGACGACACATGACATCCCCCGAGGCGGCCGTCCCGCCGCGCGTCGACCGCCCCGACCGCCCCGACCGCTCCTCGCTGGTCGTCCGGTCCGCCCAGGCGGTCGGCGAACCCGATGTGACCGTCACGGTCATCGTCCACAACGACGCCGAACGGCTGCCGCGCGCCGTCGAGTCGCTGCGCGCGCAGACGCACCGCGCCATCGAGATCATCATCAGCGACGACCACTCCACCGACGACACCCCGCGCGTGGCCCGCGCCCTCGCCGACCTCGACGACCGCATCACCGTCCTGCGGCTGCCCGAGAACAGCGGCGGATGCAGCGTCCCCCGCAACCGCGCCCTGGACATCGCCCGCGCGCCGTACGTGATGTTCCTCGACAGCGACGACGAACTGCCGCCCCGCGCGGTCGAGTCGCTGCTCGCCGCGCACCGGGAGCAGCGCGTCGACTTCGTGATGGGCGCCGTCGAACGCGTCCGCGTCGACACCGGCCGCACCTCGACCTGGATGCCGCACCTGGTGGCCGAGCGGCGGACCGTCCGCGGTATCGGGTCGGAACCCGGGCTGCTGTTCGAACACCTGGCGACCAGCAAGATGTACCGCACGGAATTCCTGGACCGGCACCGGCTGCGCTTCCCCGAGGGCATCCACTACGAGGACCAGCTGTTCTCCGCCCAGGCGTACTGCCTCGCCGAGGCGTTCACCGTCGTCCCGGACCGTGTCTACCGCTGGTACATCGCGCCGCTCGCCGCCGCCGGGGCCGCCTCGATCTCCAACCAGCGCCACAAACTCGGCAACGTCCGCGACCGCGTCCACGTCCAGCGCCTCATCGACGAGTTCCTCGTGGAGACCGGACACACGGACCTGCGCCCCGACAAGGACCACAAGTTCCTCAAGCACGACTTCCGGATGTACGCGGGTGACCTCCCCCACCGCGACGACGCGTGGCTCGCCGGGTTCGCCGAGCTGGTGAACCCGTACCTCGCGACGCTCGCCCCCGCCGCGTACGCCCGACTGACGCGCCCCGAGCGGGTGGTGCTCCAACTGGTTCGGGACGGGCGGCTCGACGAGGCACGGATCGCCGCGCGCGGCCTCGCGCAGGAGGTCGCGCCCCGGACCGTCAGCGCGGGCACCGACGGACGGCTGTACTGGGGCGACCGGGTGCCGGCCACCTCGGCCGGACGCCGGGAACTGGACCTCGCGGACGAGCGGGTGGACAGCGGACCGTTCTCCGGCAAGCTGTTCCGGCACGAGATCCTGTCCGTCGCCCAGGGCCCCGGCGCCGTCGTCGACCTCGTGGTCCGCAGCTACGACCCGGGGCTGCGGCTGGCGGTCGGCCCGCAGTCCGCGCTGCTGGCCATCGCGCCGGGCCGGCGGCGGCTCGAAGTCCCCTTCCGCCTCGACCCGGTGCGGCCCGGGGTGTTCGAGGGGCAGGTGCGGCTGGACCTCGCGCAGGCCCCGGTCCCGGTGCGCGGGTTCGTGGGCGCACGGCATCCCGTCGTCGTCCTCACCCAGGACGGCCTGCGGAACACGGGGCCGCTGCTGGCGCCCCTCGGGTTCCCCGCGATGAGTACCCGGGTCGGTTACCACGGGGGGCTCGCGCCGCACGACATCACGGTGGAGCCGGAGCCGCAGGGTGCGGGGCGGCTCCAGATCCGGTGGGCCCCCAAGGGGCTGCCCGCGCGCGTCTTCCAGGTGGCCCGAGCGGGGGCCCTGCGGGCCGGGCTTCGAGGTGGGGGCCGCCCCCGTCGCTGAGCTGGACGGCTCGCCTTTGGCTTGCGCTTCCGAGGTCCGTCCGGCGGGGCGTACTTGTTCCCTGTGCCGTCGCTCGTCGGGTGCGCGGTTCCCCGCGGGTCGCCTTCGCTTGCGCTTCCCAGGTCTGTCCGGGTGGGCGTACTTGTTCCTGTACAGGCTGTCCGGGGGTGCGCAGTTCCCCGCGCCCCTGAGGTGCTGCCCTTTTGCGGTTGTTCTTCGGGTGCGGGGCTGTCCTCGTTTTTGCGCGGTTCCCTGCGCCCCTGGGTTCGCCTACCTGAACGCATCTGTGCCTGTGCGGGTTGTCCGTGGGTGCGCAGTTCCTCGCGCCCCTGAGGTGCTGCCCCATTACGGTCGCTCTTCGGGGGCGGGCCGGTCCTCGTTTGCGCAGTTCCCTGCGCCCCTTTGGGGCGCCTCGGGTTGCTGGGGCTGTCCGTCTTCTGCGGAACCCCCCTCCTCGCGCACTCGCCGGACTCAGCGAAGGGGGTGGGCGGGAATCTCTGCCCGCAGACTCCGATGCTCTTCAGCAGGGCAAGAGGGACGTCCGACCGAGCGCGTTGGAGCGAGGACGGAGAATCCCGACCGGCACCGACCCGAAGAACAAGCAGAACGCGCCCCAAAGGGGCGCGGGGAACTGCGCGAAACCACCGAGCGACGGCACAGGAACGAAGTGCGTCACGCCGGACGGACCTGGGAAGCGCAAGCGAAGGCGACCCGCGGGGAACTGCGCGAAGACGAGAACCGCCCCGCACCCGAAGAGCGACCAGAAGGGGCAGCATCCAGGGGCGCGGGGAACTGCGCGAAACCACCGAGCGACGGCACAGCAACGAAGTGCGCCCACCCGGACAGACCTCAGAAGCGCAAGCGAAGGCGACCCGCGGGGAACTGCGCACCCCACGAGCGACGGCACAGGGAACAAGTGCGCCCAGCTGGAACCCCAGGCGCGACGGGGAGCCGTGGAACGTGTCAGCGGCGGGGCGCCGGGCGGGACTGGGCGCGCTGCCAGCCCAGCCAAGCCGACGTGACCATGTCGCGCACATCCCGCTGCGGCTTCCACCCGAGCACCCGCGCGGCCCGATCGGCACAGGCGACGACCCGCGCGGGGTCCCCCGCCCGCCGCGGCGCGACCTCCGGCGGGAGACGACTGCCCGTGGCGGCCGTGATCTCGCTGATCATCTCGCGCACGGAGACCCCCTCGCCCCGCCCGATGTTGAGGGTCAGTTCGGCGCCCGGCCCCCGCTCCCGCAGATGCCGCGCGGCGGCCACATGCGCCTCGGCCAGGTCCGCGACATGGATGTAGTCACGTACACAGGTGCCGTCCGGCGTCGCGTGGTCGGTGCCGAAGATACGCGGCGGCCGGTTCGCGGTCAGCCGCTCCAGGACCATGGGGACAAGGTTGAACTTGCCGCTGTCCGCGAGTTCGGGGGAGGCGGCCCCCGCGACGTTGAAGTAGCGCAGCGACGCCGTCGACAGCCCATGGGCGCGCCCGGCGGCCCTGACCAGCCACTCACCGACGAGCTTGGTCTCGCCGTACGGGTTCACCGGCACGCACGGGGTGTCCTCCGTGACCAGCCGGGTGTCCGGCGCGCCGTAGACGGCCGCCGACGACGAGAAGACGAACGAGGACACCCCGGCCGCCGTCACCGCGTCGAGGAGGACCCGCAGCCCCTCGACGTTCTCGTGGTAGTAGCGCAGCGGGAGTTCCACGGACTCGTCGACCCGTTTGCGGCCCGCCAGATGCACGACCCCGGTGATCTCGTGCCCGGACAGCGCGCGGGCGACCAGCTTCGGGTCCAGGGTCGATCCCACCACCAGGGGTACGCCGTCGGGCACCCGGTCGGCGTCGCCGGTGGAGAGGTCGTCGTAGACCACGGTCCGCTCGCCCGCCGCGCGCATCGCGCGGACGACATGGGCCCCGATGTAGCCGGCACCGCCGGTGATCAGCCAGGTCATGGTCGTTGTTCACCCTGTCCTGTCGTATGGGCGCGCGTCTGGCGGCGCGCGCTGAAGCGTGTCATGCGGTGGTCGCACGGACGCGCGAAGAGGGATCGCCCGTACGGGCGCAGTCTGTCAGAGCCCACCGCCCCCGCGCTGAGCTGCGACGCAACCAAGAGGAATTCTGACTTCCCGTCAACAGTGGGCGCAAGTAACCCCTTTGGGTGATCTTCCGCGACGAGGTGCAGTGTCGTGCGCCGGTGCTACGGGGAGGGCCGCCGTCCGCCGGGGCGCAGCAGCCGGACCAGCCGGCGTCGTGCGACCCCGAGCGCCCCGCGTGGCCCGAGGGCGATCCGCAGCGCGAGCGCCCCCGAGTGGGTGGCGTAGGGCTGCGCCAGCAGGAAGCCGTGCCGGGGGTCGGGGACGGCGTGGCGCCTCAGGTCCCCGGGTTCCTCCGTGGCGTGCGCGGTGACGCGGCGCCCGGTGCCGTCGGCGAACCGCAGCCGCACCCGCAGGTCCCATGTCCCGGCGCCCAGCTCCCGCAGCGGCACGGCGGCCTCGGCGGTCCAGGTGCCGTCGTGCCGCCCGGCGGTGAACTCCACGGCGTGCGCCCATCCCACCCGTCCCGACCGCCGTTCCGCGAACTCCGCGACGGCCGTCACGGGTCCCGCCGCGGCCACCCGCCCGTACAGCTCGTGCAGCCGGAGGCGCAGCAGTGTCCCGCGCGCGCGGGGGCGCAGCCGGCCCTCGACGGCCAGCGGCAGGGCCGCGGCGGGCCGGACGACGAGCTTCTCCAGGGTGGCCCCGGGCAGCTCGGCGGACCACACGGGGGTGCCGTCCGGATCGCGCGCGTAGGGCGGCAGCAGCCGGGCGGGACGGGCGGCGAGTTCCCGCAGCCGTACGAGGTCCCTGGGTTCGGGCGAGACGAGCAGCACGCGCGCGACGAGGCGTCCCGGGCTGTCGGCGGGTTCCAGGTCGGCGCTGTCGAATCCGGCCAGATGGGCGCGGGCGTCGGCCCACCACAGCCGCCGGTACTCGGGGGAGCGGCGGACGAGCTCCTTCGCGTACATGCGCAGCGAGAGGTCGAGGAACGCGGCGCTGCTCGCGCGCGCGAGGGACTGCTCGCCCGCCGCGCGGAGGATGTCGACGGCCTGTCCGTGGGCGCGGGTGCGGGCCCGCCAGTTGTCGACGCCCGCGCGGTCCAGCGAGATCGACAGCCGGGACGCCCCGCGCCGCACATGCCACACGTAGACGGGGTCCGGCACGCGCGCGATCCGGGGCCCGGCGGCGAGCACCCGCGCGGTGAACACGAAGTCCTCGTAGGGGAAGCGGCCGTCGGGGAACCGGATGCCGTGGTCGCGCAGGAAGTCCGTGCGGTAGAGCTTGTTGACGCACAGGGTGTCCCGCGCGAGCGCCGGGAGATCGGCCGGGTGCTCCACGACGGGCAGCCCGGTGGGTGCTCCGACGGGTCCGGCCGGGCCGCCTTCCGTGACGGCCGGGGGACGTGGGGCGGCCCCGGCCGGGTCGAAGGGTTCGGCGGGGTCGGCCGGTTTCCAAGGGTCCGACAGATCCACCAGGTCCAGCGGGTCCTCCGCCGGGTTCACCGGGTCCGACGGGTCCGGTGGTGCCGACGGGGGCGGGGGGAGCGCCGGATCACCGGGCCCGGTGGGGCGCGGGGTGTACAGCCGGGGCTGCCAGGGGGTGTCGGGGCCGTGGGGGAGTTCGCGGCGTACGCAGAGCCCCGCGGCGACCTGGGCACGGTGCTCCTGGGCGGCCGTGAGGAGCCGTTCGGCGGCCCGGGGCGGCAGGAGGTCGTCGCTGTCGAGGAACATCACGTACGGGGCCGTGCAGGCCGCCAGACCGTCGTTGCGGGGCGTCCCGCAGCCGCCGCTGTTGCCGGTGCGGGGCAGGACCCGCAGCCGGGGTTCGCCGTCCGCGAGGGCGGCCAGTACCTCCCGGCTGCCGTCGGTGGAGCCGTCGTCCACGGCGATCACCTCCCGGACCACCGGCCCCTGGGCCAGGGCGGAGCGCACCGCGTCGGCCACGTGCGTCGCGTCGTCGTGGCCGATCACGATCACGCTCACCTGGGCGTGGCGCGGGAGTTCCACGGAACACTCCTCGGGGTCTCGTGCGCGTCGGGGGCGGGCGGCGGCGGGCGGCGGGCTCCGGGGGGCCGGGTCGCGCGCCACAGCCGCCGCGCGGACAGCGCGGTCGCGGTGACCAGCAGTCCGTTGCGTGTCAGCATCAGCAGACAGCCCGTCCAGCTCGAAGCGACCACCTCCGCGTACAGCAGCGGGTAGACGACCGTGCTGACCGCCGTGGCCAGCACCACCAGCGCCGCCACCGGCCGCTGGCTGGTGCGGTGCGAGGTGAGGCACACGGCGGCGAGCCCCAGCAGCCACACCAGGTACTGCGGGCTGATGACCCGGCTCGTCGTCGTGAACAGCAGCACCGCGCACAGGGCCGCGTCGTAGGGCGTGGCCTCGGTCCAGCGGCGGGCCCCCGCGCGCCACACCAGCAGCAGCACCCCGGCGGCGGCGGTCAGCGCCAGCGACACGGCGGCGACGGTGTCCACCTGGGGGCCGACGAACTCCATCGCGCCGTACCGGTACCGCACCGTCCCGGGCCATCCCGCGTGCCGGGCGAGGCCCAGCAGGGTGCCGCCCAGCGACTCGATCTGCACCCCGCGCGCGCCTTGCTCGCGCAGGAAGCCCTGCGGGTTGCGGAACGCGACGGCCAGCAGGGTCAGCAGCAGCCCGCCCGTGACGGCCGCCGCCGTCCACGCCCGGCGGGTGGGGCGGCCCCGGGGTGTGCCCAGCAGGATCAGCGCGGGCCACAGCTTCACCGCGGCCCCGAGCGCCGCGCACACCCCTCCCGCGCGCGCGGACCGCTCCGCGACCAGCAGCCCGGCCACGGCGAAGGCGGTCACCTGTACGTCGTAGCGCGCGAGCGGCAGATGCAGCAGCAGGGGGAGTGCGCACACCCACAGCGCGGCGCCGCCCAGGGTGCGGCCGGGCCGCAGCCCCGCGCGCGTGAGGGCCGCGGTGACGATGGCGTCCGCGAGCAGGGTCAGTGCGACGAACGCCTCGAAATAGGTCAGCCAGGGCACCAGCGCGGGCGCGAGCAGCACGGGTCCCGCGCCCGGTGGGTACTGCCACAGCGCGTCGCCCACCGGGAAGGTCCCGTCGCCCAGTTGCCCCGCCCAGCGCGCGTACAGATGGTGCACCTCGCGGGACACCCCACCGGAACCGAGCAGGACGGAACCGCTGTGCGTGAGCAGGAACAGCATCCCCGCGCGCGTGGCGAGCCATCCGGCCGCCAGGGCGAGCGGTGCGCCGCCGAGGGGCCGGGTACGGCGTGCGGACGCGCTGCCCGGGACGAGAGTCTGAGGGGTCATCAGCGGGAGCGTATGCCGCACAACGGACGAGACCCCGCCTAATACGCCCAGGCGCCACCGTATGACCAGAAAATCGCCCGCATGCTGCTCAAGACCTGCCTCGCGGCCCGGTGCGCGCGGGAGGGCCGGCGAACTGCCGCGCGGGGCCGCCCGTCGTGTGTCCTCATGGCGTACCGCTCGGCGACTCGGTCGCGGCGAGGCGCAGGATCGGCCCGAGCAGGTCCGGGAAGCGGGTGCCGAGATCGTCGGCGCGCAGCCGGATGCGCCGGTGCCGACCGTCGACGGTCATGCTGATCAGACCGGCCTCGCGCAGGATCCGCCAGTGGTTGGACAGCGTCGACAGCGGCACGGTCAGCCCTTCGGCGAGCGCGGAACAGGTCGAGTCCGGGCTTCCCATGGCTCGCCGCACCAGCTCCAGACGTACCGGATCGCCGAGCGCGTGCAGCACCGGTGCGAGCGTCAACGACTCGGTCGAGGGCTGGGGCAGTGGTCGCATGGCCCGATCCTAACATTCAGTTCGATAGTTCGGGATTATGGAACTATCCTGGAAGTTCTTCGACGCCCTCAAGGGCATCCGCGTCGCAGAAGGGAACGGCGTTGACCGCACACCAGGACTTACCGAAGGCCGAGGCACCCGAGGCAGCGGACAGGCGGCCGAAGCGGACAGCGCTCCTGCTCACCGTGACCTGTATGGGGCAGTTCATGGTGCTGCTCGACAGCACGATCGTCGGCGCGGCGCTGCCCGATATGCAGCAGCGCCTGCACCTCCGGCTGGACGGCCTGCAATGGATCGTCGACTCCTATGTGCTGCTCGTCGCCATGCTGCTGCTCTCCGGCGGTGTCCTCGCCGACCGTCTCGGCCGCAAACGCGTGTTCCTGGCCGGTGCGACAGTGTTCACCCTCGCCTCGGTGCTGTGCGCCGCCGCGCCCTCGCCGGGATGGCTGATCGCTGGACGCGCGCTCCAGGGCATCGGGGCCGCCGCGCTGAGCCCCGCCTCGCTGGCTCTGCTCGCCGCCGCCCACCCCGTGCCGCAGGACCGCGTCAAGGCCATCGGGCTGTGGGCCGGACTCAGCGGGATCGGCCTGGCCGCCGGACCGGTCGCCGGCGGGGTCCTGGTGGACGCGTTCGGCTGGCCGGCCATCTTCCTCGTCAACGTACCCGCCGTCCTGCTCGTGGCCGCTCTGTACGTCCTGACCGAGTCCCGCGACCCGGCCGCACCGGCGATCGACATCCCGGGCGCGGCCCTGTCCGTCCTCGGTGTGGGGGCGCTGTCCTTCGGACTGATCGAGGGCGGTTCCCGCGGCTGGACCTCGCCGGTGATCCTCGGCAGCTTCGCCGCCGCGGTGGTGACCCTCGCCGCCTTCGTCGCCGTCGAACAGCGCGCTCCGGCACCGATGCTGCCGCTGCGGCTGTTCCGGCAGCGGCTGTTCACCGTCTCCAGCACCGCGATGGCCGTCGTCGGTTTCGCGCTCATGGGGTCGTCCTTCTTCTTCTCCCAGTTCTTCGTCCACGTCCAGGGCAGTTCGATCCTGCGCGCGGGCCTCCAGACCCTGCCCGTCACCCTCGCCATGGTCGTCGTCAGCCCGTACGCGGGCCGTCTCGCCGTCAGGTACGGCTTCCGGATCGTGGTCACCACCGGCCTCGCCCTGGCCGGACCGGGGCTGCTGGCGCTGGGCTTCGTCCAGGCCGACACCGCCTACGCGCACGTCTGGTGGCGGCTGGCCGTCACCGGCGTCGGTTTCGCCCTGACCATGTCCCCGCTGACCGGAGCCGCCATCCAGTCCGTGGGCACGCACGAGAGCGGACTCGCGTCGGGTGTCATCAGCACCACCCGGCAGATCGGCGCGGTGCTCGGGGTGGCGGTGCTCGGAGCGGTCGTCCGCACCCGGCAGTCCGGCGGCGCCTCCTTCGAGGCAGCCCTCAGCAGCGCCTTCGTCGTGGCGGGCGCCGTCACCCTGGCCGGCGCCGTGGTCACCGGCCTGTGGCTGTGGACGCGCCGGGGAGCGGGAGCAGCATCGTGTCCGACGCCCCCTCACGTCCCACGGCGGTGAAGCCGCGGGCGGCATAGAGGCGGACGGCCGGGTTCCCGTCCTCCACACTGAGGCTCAGCCCGTCGGCGCCGGACCGCTCCGCCAGCCTCACCAGTTCGTCCAGCAGGGCACTCCCGACACCGCGCCCCCGATGTCCGGGCAAGACACCGATGGTCAGCTCCGGTACCTGCGGGTCGACATGGCCGTAGCCGGGCTCGTCGGCCGGGAAGACCCGCGCCCAGGCAGCACCCACAGGCCGCCCGGCGTCGTCCTCGGCCACCACGCCGAAGTCTCCCGGCCGGGGCCACCCCGTGACGTAGTGCGCGATGTCCGGCGTCCCCAGGGCCTCGTCAAGGGTGAACCGGGGCCCGTCCCAGTTGAACGCCGCGAGCAGCACTTCCCCCAGAAACCCCCCGTCCCCCGCCCCCGCGGCCCGCAACCGAGCCCCCGCACCGAAAACACCCACCCCATCCGTCATCCCCCCTACCTACCAACACCCCCACACCCCCCGCGACCCATTAACCCCCAGTCCACAGGAACAGCCCCGCACCCGAAGGACACCATCAGCCAGGCAGCGCCCCCAAAGGGGCGCGGGGAACTGCGCAAACCCACGAGCGACAGCACAGGAACGAAGTGCGCCCACCCGGACAGACCTGGGAAGCGCAAGCGAAGGCGACCCGCGGGGAACTGCGCAAAAGACGAGGGCAGCCCCGCACCCGAAGAGCGACAGCAAGAGGCACCCACCCAGGGGCGCGGGGAACTGCGCAAACCCACGAGCGACAGCACAGGAACGAAGTACCCCCCGCCGGACAGACCCAGGAAGCGCAAGCGAAGGCGACCCGCGGGGAACTGCGCAAACCCACCGAGCGACGGCACAGGAACGAAGTACCCCCCGCCGGACAGACCCAGGAAGCGCAAGTGAAGGCGACCCGAGGGGAACAATCCCCCCGCCCCGCTCGTCAGACACCACAGAGGGTGTGGCGGGGCCGCTGGTATCCCCCCCCACCAGCGGCCCCGCGCATCCTCGCCCCCCGATCGTGCGCCGGGCCCGCCCGGCGCACCCCGGCGTCCTGGTCAGACGCCCGTCACCCGCGTACGGGGTGCCCTGGTCAGGCGCCCCGCACCCGGGCGAGCACCTCCCCGCTGCGCGGGTCCCACGCGACGACGACCGCCTCCGGCGGAGCCGTCTGCCGGGGCGACAGCAGCAGCCACCGCACCCCGTAGCGCTTCACGATCTCCGCCCGCCGCGTGGGCGAGGAGTTCGGCGCGAGATAGGTGTGCACCGCCGACCACCGGCGGCTCCGCTCGCGTTCCTCCAGCGCGGGATCGGGCCACGGCGGCGCCACCAGGTTCAGCCCGTACCCCGGCAGTGACCGGGCAGGCCGGTACCCGTCCGCGAGGATCACCTCGCCGCGCCCGACATGCTGCGTCACCCACGCGTACGTGGGCCACCGCGGCGGCTGCTTGAACCCGACCGGGTCCAGCGAGCGGGGCACCACCGCCCCCGCGTGCACCGTGAGGAAGCCGGTCAGCGCCGCCGCCACGGCCGCCACGCCGAGCGCACGCCGCCGCCGTGACCAGGGCCGGGGCGTGGCCAGCTCCACCGCGAGGGCGAAGTGCAGCGGGACCAGGGCCATACCCATCACCCGTCCGTAGGTGTAGTGCCCGGTGAACCAGCCGTACGCGATGACCAGCAGGTCCAGGCCGAACATCAGGACCAGCGGGTCCCGGCCGCCGTCGCGCCGCCATCTGGCCCACAGCGCGGGCAGCCCCAGCGCCCCGAGCCAGAAGCGCTCGCGGGTGTTCCGGTAGAGCCGTGCGTGGATGGCGTCCACGCTGGAGTCGCCCGCCAGTGAGAACACCGAGAAGTACGGCCACATCGCCGCCACCGCGCACGCCGCGAGCGCGGCGAGCAGCCACGGCAGCCCGACCCCGTACCGGCGCCACGCCGCGCGTGACAGCCACTGCCGCCCGTGCGCGGGGACGACGAACGCCGCGACGCCGACGGCCGCCGCGATCACGGTGATCGGGTGGACGAGCAGGATCAGCCCGAGCAGCGCGCCCAGTCCCGCGTGTCCCCGCCACCGGGGCGCGGAGTCCCGGATCAGCGACGCCGTCCACGCCCAGGCCCAGAAGGTCAGGCCGATCGCGAACGTGGACGGGTACCCGAGGTTCCCCGTCATCGACATCAGCCCGAGGAACCCGGACCACCAGGTGCCGAGCGTGCCCCACAGCAGCAGCATCGCGGCCAGCGCGAACACCGGTGCCCACGGCCCGGTCGTGGGGCGGGAGACCGCGCGGGTGAACCGGGCGACACCGGTGAGCAGGACCAGCAGGTTCACCGGGCCGGAGAGTTTGACGACCTCCCAGCCCGCGAGGCCCGTGAGCTTCGCGAACAGCGCCTGCGTCACCGCGTACGGCGTGTAGTAGGGGCTGCCGTCGCCCGGCAGGTCGGCCATCGGGTGCCGGGGCGACAGCAGATCCGCCGTGAGACGTTCCACCACGGCCGCGTGCTGCCCGAAGTCGCAGCACATCGGCACCCGCCAGTACGCGAGGGACATCACCAGCCAGAACAGCCCGCCGAACACCATGAACGGAGTGGGGCGCCGGCGGTGTCCGCGAAGCGCGGTAGCGCCCCGGGCCCGGGTACGGGTCAGGAGATCGGCGCTCATCGTGCGCCTCCGTGTCGTGCGGTGTCGATGGTCATGTCGGAGCCCCGTGATCGGTGGTGGTGCGGCCGGGGCGGGGAATCCCCGCCCCTGGGGGAGGACGTGCCGGACCGCCGGCCGAGCTCCTGCCGGCGCTGGCGGCATGCCGCCGTGCGGCGTTCCGCGTGGCTGCCGGGCAGGACGGGGCTGGGCGGGAGCTGCACGTGGCGCCGCCTTTCGACGGGAAAGCGTGAGACGCGTGACCTCTCAGCAAAGGGGAGGGTTCGTCGCCTTTGCCGATTCCCGTCATCGCCCGCGCCGTTGATCACCCCATCGAGTGACGAACGGTCTTCGACAGGCTGGGCCGACCTGACTACCGTCGAGAGTTATGCCCCGATTCTCCGTAGTCGTCCCCGTATATCGCATTCAGGGCTACCTACGGGAGTGCCTGGAGTCGGTCCTGGGACAGACCCCTCCCCCCGACGGCACCCCCGACCCCGCCCCCGTCACCCCCACGCCCGACGCCCCCGCCGCGCCCACCCCCGACCCCTCCACCCCGGGCGACCGCACCCCCGACCGCCCCACCCTCATCCGCCGCGCCCCCCACCACCTCGCCGCCCCCGCCGCGCTCACCGTCGACCGCCCCACCCCCAGCCGTCCCCCCACCCTCGAACTCATCGTCGTGGACGACGCGTCCCCCGACGCGAGCGCCGCGATCGCCGCCGAGTACGCGGCCCGGGACCCCCGGGTCCGGCTGATCCGACTGGACCGGCACACCGGCGCGGGCGCGGCCCGCAACGCGGGAGCCGCCCGCGCCCGGGGCGAGTACCTCTTCTTCCTCGACGGTGACGACCTGCTGCTGCCCGGGGCCCTCCCCGCCCTCGACCGGGCCCTCACCCACGCGGGCGACCCCGAGGTCCTGCTGTTCGGACACGACACGATCGACTGGTGGGAGACCGTCCGGCCGGTCGACGAGGACCTGACCGGCGACCCCCTCGCCCTCGCCCCCGTCGCCTGGAACCGGGTCGTACGACGCGAGTTCTGGCACGCCCACGCGCTGGGGTTCACCGACGAGGCCCCCTACGAGGACGTGATCCCCGCCCACCGGGCCGTCCTGCTGGCGGGCGAGCGGGCCACCGTGCTCGACCGGGTCTGTGTGCGCTGGCGCGAACGGCGCGGCGGCAGCGTCTCCACCACCCCCGGCCCCGCGCACCTCGCGTTCCTCGCCCGCTACGACACCCTGCTCGGCGGCCTCGCACCGGACGAGCGCGCCCGGGTCTTCCCGTACCTCACCCCCCGCGCGCTCGCCGTGCTCACCGACCCCGGCCGGATCAGGTCCGCCGACCGCCGGGACTTCTTCCGGGAGACCGCCCGGCTGCACCGCGCCCACGCACCCGCCGGACACGTCCCGCGGACCGCGGAGGAACGCGCGGTCGCCGCCGGTTCGTCCCTCGCCTACGACAAGCTGCGCAAGGCCGGCACCCGGCGCCGACGCCTCGCCGCGGGACTGAACCGCGGACGGGCCGGGCTGCGCGGCAGGCTCATGCGGGCCGCCTACCGCGCCGACCTGCGACGCGGGCTCGACCCCCGGCTGGCCGTCTACAGCGCCTACTGGAACCGCGGTGTCTCCTGCAATCCCGCCGCCGTGTACGCCAAGGCCCGGGAACTCGCCCCGCACATCCGCGGGGTGTGGGTGGTCGCCGCCGAGCACCGCCACCATGTCCCGGACGGCGTCGAGTACGTCGTCGAGGGCACCCGCCGCTACTGGCGGACCATGGCCCGCGCCACCTACCTCGTCAGCAACTCCGGCTTCCCCGGCGGATTCACCAAACGCCCCGGCCAGACCTACCTCCAGACCCACCACGGCACCCCGCTCAAGAGGATGGGCCTCGACCAGCGCCGCTATCCCGCCGGGACGCACGGCATCAGCTTCAGCGCGGTCCTCGCCCACGCCGACCAGTGGGACCTCAGCCTCTCGGCCAACCCCCACTCCACCGAGGTCTGGGAACGCGGCTACCCCTCCACCGCGTACCGCGCCCTGGAACTGGGCTACCCCCGCAACGACGTCTACTTCCGCACCGGACCCGACGAGGTCGGACGGCTGCGTGCCGCGCTCGGCGTCCCGCCCGGCCGCACGGCCCTGCTCTACGCGCCCACCCACCGGGACCACCAGCCCGGCTTCCTGCCCCGGCTCGACCTGGAACGCCTCGTCCGCGCGCTGGGCCCCCGGTACGTGGTGCTGGTCCGCGCCCACTACCGCTGCGGACCCGGCGCGGAGGTCCCCCGGCACCCCCGCGTCCTCGACGTGACCGCCCACCACCGGGTCGAGGAACTGTGCCTCGCCGCCGACGCGCTGATCACCGACTACTCGTCACTGATGTTCGACTACGCCTGCCTGGACCGCCCGATCATCACCTACGCCCCCGACTGGCAGGCGTACCGGCTGGCCCGCGGCACCTACTTCGACCTGCTGTCCGGCCGCCCCGGCGACACCCCGGGTGCCGTCGCCACCGTGGAGGACGAACTGATCGAACTGTTCCGCTCGGACCGCTGGGACACCCCCGCGACGGACCGCCTCCGCGCGGCGTTCCGCACCCGCTTCTGCCCCTACGACGACGGCCACGCGGCGGAACGGGTGGTCCGCGAACTCATGCTGACCTGAGACGGGGCCCGGCGAGCGGCACCCCGCCCACCGGACCCCGCACCCCCTCACCGGACCCCCGCACCCGCTCACCGGAGGACCGCACCGGCCCCCGCACCGGATCAGGCCACCGGGACACTACGAGCGGCTGTGCTCCACGAGCGGCTACTTCACCGCGCCCGCCATCACCCCCGAGACGAACTGCCGCTGGAACGCGAAGAACACGGCCAGCGGGATCACCATCGAGATGAACGCCCCGGGCGCCAGCACATCGACGTTGTTGCCGAACTGGCGGACCTGGGTCTGGAGCGCCACGGTGATCGGCTGGTTCGCCGCGTCCGTGAAGATCAGGGCCACCAGCATGTCGTTCCAGACCCACAGGAACTGGAAGATCCCGAGGCTCGCGACCGCGGGACCGCCGAGCGGCAGCACCACCCGCAGGAACAGCCGCAGCTCACCCGCGCCGTCCAGCCGCGCGGCCTCCAGCAGCTCCCGGGGGATCTCCGCGAAGAAGTTCCGCAGCAGGAACACCGCGAACGGCAGCCCGAAGCCGACATGGAACAGCACCACGCCCAGGATCGACCCGAACAGCCCGAGATCCCCGAACAGCCGGGCGATCGGCAGCAGCGCCACCTGCACCGGCACCACCAGCAGCCCCACGACCCCGAGGAACCACCAGTCCCGCCCGGGGAACTCCAGCCATGCGAAGGCGTACCCGGCGAGCGCGCCGATCACCACCACCAGCACCGTCGTGGGTACGGCGATGAGGACCGTGTTCCACAGCGAGTCGGTGATCGCGGGGTTGTCCAGCAGCTTGCTGTAGTTGCCGAACGTCAGCTGCGCGGGTTCCGTGAGGACGGTCCACCAGCCGCTGTCCGCGAGATCGCGGGGGGTGCGCAGCGACGACAGGAGCAGTCCGAACGTGGGGACCAGCCAGAACACCCCCACGACGACCAGCAGCACCCGTACCAGCCCACCGCTGACCACACCCGCCAGCCGTGCCCCGAGCGAGGGTTTCGCCGGGGCCGTCCCCCCGGTCTTCGCCGTGGCCGCCGGGGCGGCCGTTCCACCGTGCGCGGTCATCGCCGTGCCTCCCGCCGCAGCCGCCGGATGTTGAACAGCATCACCGGGATCACGAGCAGCAGCAGCAGCACCGAGATCGCGCTCGCTACCCCTGGTCTGCCGTCGCTGAACGCCGACCGGTAGAGCTGGAGCGCCAGCACGTTCGCGTCGTCCTGCGACGAGCCGGGGGCGATGATGTACACCAGGTCGAAGATCTTCAGGACGTTGATCATCAGCGTCACCAGGACGACCGCGAGCACGGGCGCCAGCAGCGGCACGGTGATCCTGCGGAACACCTGCCACTCGTTCGCCCCGTCGACCCGGGCCGCCTCCATCAGCTCCCGGGGCACACTCGCGAGCCCCGCCGCGATCAGCACCATCGCGAAGCCCGCCCACATCCAGATGTACGACACGATCACCGCCGGGGTCACCAGCCCCGGCCCGAGCCAGTCCACCCCGTTGTACGCCTCCCGGAAGTTGGCCTCCGGCAGCCGCAGCAGTGCCCCGTCCGCCTTGTCCGACAGGGTGAACGTCCCGTCGGCGGCGGCGGTCGTCCGTTCGACGACCGTCCCGTCCCGCACGGCCTCGATCCGCATCCCCGGATATCCGAGCTCCGCGCTGTCGACCCCGCCGAGGGTGCCCACGCCCTTGCCCCGGGTGAAGTCCTGCCAGGTCGTGCCCGTCACCTTCCCCGGATCGGCGGACGCGGCCTTCGCGGCCTTCGCCCCGTCCGGCATCAGATCGGGCGCCACCCCGACCAGCGGCAGTACGACCGGCTCACCTACGCGCACCGGATCCTTGGTGACGAACGCCCCGCCGCCCGCCGCGCGCAGCGGCGAATCACGGCCCGGGTGGGCCTTCGGGAACGCCGACGACTCGGCGAACGTGTCGTGCACCCCCACCCACACCGCGTTGGCGACACCCCGGTCCGGGTCCTGGTCGTAGACCAGCCGGAAGATGATGCCCGCCGCCAGCATCGAGATCGCCATCGGCATGAAGACGACCAGCTTGAACGCCGTGCCCCAGCTGACCCGTTCGGTCAGCACCGCGAAGATCAGCCCGAGGGCCGTCGCCAGGGTCGGCGCGAGGACGATCCAGATCACGTTGTTGCGGAACGCGGTCCTGATGCCGTCGTCCGTGAAGAGTTCCCGGTAGTTGTCGATCCCGGCGAAACCGCCGCCGGTGTCGCTGACGAAACTGCGGATCAGCGAGTACCCGATCGGGTAGACCACGAGTGCGCCGAGCAGCATCACGGCGGGCAGCAGGAACAGCACCACCACCGCCTTGCGGGTACCCGTCACACTCTTGCGCCGTGGGGACCTGGGGGACACCGGGCCGCTGCCGGTGCCCCCCGCCGTTGCCGACGTCATCGCCGGATCAGTCCTTGTACGCCTTGGCCGCGGCGGCCTCCAGCTTCTGCTGGGCCCCCGCCACGTCCTTCGGATCCTTCAGGAAGTCCTGGAGCACCTTCCACTCGCCCTTGCCGGGGGTGCCGCCGAACGCCTGCGGAGCCTGGTCCGACATATCGAAGCGGAAGTCGTCGCCCGCGCCGACCAGCGCCTTCGCGATGTCCCGCTGGACGTCGTTCGGGTACGACGCGAGATCCAGGCTCTTGTTCGGCGAGAGATAGCCGCCGAGCTTCGCCCAGACCGCCGCCGCGTCCGGCGACGCGAGGAAGGTGAGCAGTGCCTGGCCCGCCTTCGACTCCTTCAGCAGCACCGCCGCGTCACCGCCGCTGACCACGGGCGCCTCGCCGCCCACCGCGGGGAACGGGAACACCTTCGCGTCCGTGCCGATCTTCGCGTTCGCCTGGGCGACGTTGATCCCGACGAAGTCCCCCTCGAAGACCATGCCCGCCTCCGGCTGGTCGCCGCCGGTGAACGTCTGCTCCACCGAGCGCGGGAACTCCGTCTGGAGCGCGCCGTCCGCGCCGCCCGCCAGATAGTCGTCCTTGCCGAAGAGCTCCCCGAGGGTGGTCAGGGCCTTCTTCACGGACGGGTCCGTCCACTTGATCTCGTGCTTGGCGAGCTGGTCGTACTTCTCCGGCCCGGCCTGTGACAGATAGACGTTCTCGAACCAGTCGGTGAGCACCCAGCCGTCGGCGCCGCCGACCGACATCGGGGTCACCCCCGAGTCGTACACGGTCCGCGCCGTCGCCATGAACTCGTCCCAGGTCTTCGGCTCCTTCGCCCCCGCGTTCTCGAAGACGGTCGTGTTGTACCAGACCAGCGACTTGTTGGCGGCCTTGAAGTACACGCCGTACTGCTCGCCGTCCACCTTCCCCAGGTCCTGCCAGCCCCGGGCGAAGTTCTTCGTCAACTGCTCCTTCGCGTCCGCGCCGACCGGCTTGGCCCACTTGTTGTCGACGGCCTGCTTCACGGCGCCGACCTGCGGGAGCATCGCCACGTCCGGCGGGGCGCCGCCCGCGATCTTCGAACCGAGGAAGTTGATGATCGGGTCCTGTGCGGGGACGAACGTGACCTTCGCGCCCGTCCGCTTCTCGAACTCGGCGAGCACCTTCTTGAAGTTCTCCTGCTCCGGTCCCGTCCATACGGCGGCGACCTCCAGCTTCTGCCCGTCCAGCTTGGGCAGTTGGAGTCCGGAGCCACTGGGCGCGGTGGCGGTGCCCGTCGCGTTGTTCGCCCCGTCGCCGTCGCTGTCGCCGCCGTCGTCACCGCAGGCCGCCAGGCTCAGGGCGAGGGCGGTGGTGACCGCGAGGGCCCTGACCGGATGCCGGTGCCGGCGGCTCGTGGTCCTGCTGGTTCCGTTCGGATTTCCGTGCGGGTTGGTGGTGCGCATCGCTGCCCCGTCCTCTTGACGCGTCTGGCTCGCGTGCTTGCGAACGCTGGTCCGTGGGACCTGGTGTACGCCCGTGGGGTTCGGCCCGACAAGGGAACCGCCCCGCCCAACTACCCGATCGTGTCGCCCTCGTGACTTCCCGACCCCGCCCCCGTCCAAGCCCTCCACGCGCACGCCCCTGGGTTTCCCGTGCGGGTCGCCTTCGCTCGCGCTTCCGAGGTCCGTCCGGCTGGGCGTACTTGTTCCCTGTGCGGCTACGTCCGTGGGTGCGCAGTTCCCCGCAGGTCGCCTTCGCTCGCGCCCCGAGGTCTGTCCGGGTGGGCCTACCTGTTCCTGTGCGGGTCGTTCGTGGGTGCGCAGTTCCCCGCGCCCCTGGATGCTGCCCCCTTGCGATCGCTTCTTCGGGTGCGGGTTGGCCCTCGTCTTTGCGCAGTTCCCCGCAGGTCGCCTTCGCTTGCGCCCCGAGGTCTGTCCGGGTGGGCGTACTTGTTCCCTGTGCCGTCGTTCGTGGGGTGCGCAGTTCCCCGCGCCCCTTTGGGGCGCGTTCTGCTTGTTCTTCGGGTCGGTGCCGGTCGGGATTCTCCGTCCTCGCTCCAACGCGCTCGGTCGGACATCCCCCTTGTCCGACTGAAGAGCATCGGAGTCTGCGGGCAGAGATTCCCGCCCACCCCCTTACGTGAGTCCCGCGACTGCACGAGGAGGGGGGTGAACCCCGGCCCCGGTTGCTGACAGCCCGCACTCTGACGACAGCCCCAGGTGGGCGCCCCCAAAGGGGCGCGGGGAACTGCGCAAAAACGAGAACCGGCCCGCACCCGAAGAGCGACCGCAATGGGGCAGCATCCAGGGGCGCGGGGAACTGCGCACCCACGGACGACCCGCACGGGAACAGGTAGGCCCGGCCGGACAGACCGCACAAGCGCAAGCCAAGGCAACCCCCACGGGGCCCAGGTACGGGCGCCGTCACGAGGGCCGGACGGCCACCGTCACAGCAGGGACGGGACCGCTACCGCGGATATCGACCGCGTAGCCCGCTCCACCGCACTGGCCAGCAACGCCAGATCCGTGGGCCCGTTCCCCAACTCCCGCACGGACCGACGGACGGGCGGATCCCCCATCCGCTCCCACTCCACCACCACGACCCGCGGCCGGGACGTCGCCGTCCGCGGAATCCGCCCCGTGACCCGCCCGCCCTGGAACCCGGTGACCCGCCCGTCGGCCCCCCGCAGGGTGCCCCGCCCGGGCCCCGGCTCGTCCGCCCCGCCCCGTACCGCGTCCAGCACGACCCGTACCCCCGCGCGGCGCGCGGCCTCGCTGTCCACGACCCGGGTCCCGCTCGCCGCGCCCGCGACCAGGTGCACACCGAGCCGCTCGCCCTCACGGGCCACCGCCTCCAGCGCCCGGACGACGGACCCCGCGGCGGGCCGGCCGGTCGAGCCGAGCGGCGGCGACAGCAGCGCGTCGAGGTCGTCGACCACGACGACCAGCCGGGGCAGCGGCGGCCCCGGATCACCGCGCCGCACGGGCCGCAGCCGCATCGTGGAACTCGGCGGCGTGTCGAGATCCCCCGCCCCGTCACCCGGAACCGCCGAGGGGCGCGGCTCCCCGCCCTGGCGGACCACCCCGGACACCCGGTTCCCCCGCAGCGGACCCCGCTGGGCGACGACCCGGCCCGGTACCTCCTCGCGGCTGTGCCACCCCGTGAAGTCGAGCAGGCCCAGCAGCTCGGCCCGCCGCTTCAGCTCCGCGCTGAGCGCCTGCGCGAACTCCCGCATCCGCAGCGGGTCCCCGGCGGCCAGATACGTCGTCACATGGGGCAGTTCGGTGCAGACCGCGAGCCCGCCCGCGCCGTCCCGGCCGGGCGGCGCGCCACCCGTGACGTCCCGGCCGTCGACCAGGACCATCGCCAGCCGGTCGGGGCGTTCGGCGGCCGCCAGCGACGCGGTGACCGCGCGCAGCAGTTCGGTGCGGCCGCTGCCCGGCGGCCCCTCGATCAGCAGATGGGTGCCCTCGTGCGCGAGGTCCACGCCCACCGGCCCGCGCGGCCCGGCACCGAGCACCGTCCAGGCCCGCCCGCCGACGGCCCGCGCGTCGTCGGACGCGGCGGCCCAGCGGGCCATCAGCGACGCGGGTGTCGCCCGCGCCAGCCCCAGCTCGTCCAGCAGCCGCGCGACCCGGGGCAGCGGAGCCGCGACCCGGGGCGCCCGGTCGCCCGCGCCGCCCTCCGTGCGCAACGGCGCCAGCGCCCGCGCGAACCGCTCGGCCCACGCCCCCGACACCGCGTCCACCGCACCGGCCGTGCCCTGCCCGGCGACCCGCCCGGCGGCGACCCGGACCAGCCGGACCTCCGTCGCCACGTCCCCGCTGAGCAGCGCGACCGCCCCGCACTCCCGCAGCGGCGGGCTCGCCGCGCACGCGTCCTCGTACACCTCGGCCACGGCCGCCCCGCCGTCGCCGGGCACCGCCGCCGTCTCCGCGAGACACACCACATGGATACCGGCGCCCGGCCCGAACGCGCACAGCCGCGCCACCGCGTCCCGCAGCGGGGCGGACCCCGGGTCGCCGTCCACGATCAGCACCGTGAGCGATCCGTCGTTCCCGGCCGCCGGGGCGGGCTGCCCGGTGCCCCCGGCCGCCGTCCGGGCGAACACCCCGGCCTCACCCTCCGAACCCAGCGCCCAGGAGGTCCCGCCGCCGCGGACCGCGCCCGCCCCGTCCCCGCCGAACACGTCCCCGCCCGCGGGCGCCCCGCCGCCGCGCTCCTCCAGTACCCGGATCAGCTCGGCCGTCCGCGCCATGGCCTGTTCCCGGTCGTACGCGAGCAGCAGCCGGCAGTCCTGGCCGTGTCCCGGGCGGGTGTGCGGCAGCCAGCCGAGCCAGCTCCAGCGGGCGACCCGCTCCTCCATCGGCCGCGCCCGGTCCACGCTCAGCAGCACGATCTCCAGGGTGTCCGGCGAGTGCAGCGCGGCGAGCTGCGCCACCACCGACCGGGCCACCCCAGCCAGCCGCGCCCCGGGCCCGGTCAGCCCCAGCCCGCCGGCCTCGCGCAGCCCGACCGTCACCGGGACGCCCGCCAGTACCCCGCTGCCCGCCGGGTCGGCGCGGTCCGTGGTGCCGAGCCGGACCGTCAGGGCCTCCCGGTGCGCGCCGTCCCGCTCCCACAGCCGGGGCCCGGGGCCGAGCGCGGTGAGCAGCAGCGACGCGGGATCGGGCCACAGCTCGGGTGTCGCCGCCGGGTCCGGCCCGGCGTCCTCGTCCAGGTGCCCGTGTCCGTCGGCGGACGGGTCGTCGTCCTCGTACGGGTCCCACTCGGGCCGCGTCCCGCGACCGCCCGTGAGGCGGCGGGCCCAGGCGGTCAGCCCGCCCCGCCGCCGCGCGCCCGGCCGGGACGGCCCGTCGTCCTCGTGGTCCCGCTCCGACGGGCCGTCGTCCGGGTACGGGTGCCCGCCGCCGTACGGGTCCCGCCCCGCGGCCTCGTCCGCCCACCGGGGGCCGTCGTCGTATCCCCTGCTGTCGTGTCCGAAGCCGTGGGAGCCGTCGTCCCCGGAGCGGTGAGGGGGGTGCGCGCCGGTCCCCGCGCCCCCGCGCACGCCCGCGTGGGCCCGCGCGTCCCGCCCGGGCTCCGCGCGGTACGCGGCGGCGGAGCCGTACGACCGCGGGTCCGCGCGGTCCGGGCCGGGGGAGCCGTACGACTGCCCCGCCCCATGGGTGACCGCGGCTCCCGGGTGGGTGGCCGCACCGGCCTGGCGTGCCCTCGGCACCCCGGGTCCGGGGCCCGCCGGGCCGGGAACGCCGTCGCCTTCACCGGCGTCGGGTCCCGCTGCCGGGTCGTCGCCGTGCCCGGGTACGCGGACGAAGCCCTCGCCGTCCGGCGTGGTGGGCAGCGGCGGCGGCAGTTCCCGGGAGGAGGCGAGCCGCAGCGTGGACTCGCCGAGCCGCAGCAGCGCGCCCGGCTCCAGCGGCATCGGCGCCCGCCCGACGGCCGCGCCGTAGAGCCGGGTGCCGTTGGTGGAGCCGAGGTCCGCGACGGTCACCAGACCGTCCTCGGTGACGGTGATCTCGCAGTGCAGCCGGGACACGTCCGGGTCGTCGAGGGGGACCCCGGCCTCGGCGGACCGGCCGACGAGGACCCGGCCGCCGTGCAGCAGATGCACCCCGCCCGCGTCGGGCCCGCCGACGACCTGGAGCTGCGCCGCCGCGTCGGCCGGTCCGGGACCGGGGTCCGCGGGAGCGCCGAGGGACAGCACCGCGCCGTCGATCAGCGGCGGCTCGCCGAGGACCCGGCGCTGGAGGTCGAGGCGCTCCGGGCCCCGGTACACGACCACGGGTCCGTCACCGCCCGCCACCGCCGACGCGAGGTCCGAAGCCACCGCCGCCAGCGGGGTCCCGGCGGGCGCGGTGACGAGGACGTCCCGCGCCATGACGCGGCTCGTGGCGTCGGGGCGCGGCCCGAGGACGGTCAGCCGGATCTGCATCGCCGTCAGCGGTCCCTTCTGCGGATGCGCCCAGAACGAGGCCACCGGGGGCCGTGCTGTGATTCCCCCCACCGCACTCCGGGCACGTCGACCAGTACGGGGGCATCCTCGCATCCGCCACCGACAACACGCCCGGCCGCCATCTGTTCGTGATCTTGAATGATCGGCTCTGCCCGCAAAAGTGCCCGCCCGGCGCCCGCGCGGGCGCTCCCGGCAACCAACGCCCCCGGCCGCGCGTCTTACCGCCGAACACGGATACGGGCCGGTCCCGGCCGGTACGGGGTGCCGGGGCGGGGTCCGGGAGCGGTCGGGGGAACCCTGATCTCCCCCGGACACCCGGACCCGGAGGGACGCGGGCGCGACCGGGGAACCGGGGCGCCCGGGCCGGTACGCGGTCCCCGGGAAACCGGGTGGCCCGGGCGGGCGGCACTACAGTGGGCCGCAAGCATCACGCCCTGGTCCCTCGCCCCGGACCCGCGGAGCACCTCCCGCGGAACCGGGGCACGGAGCGGGTGGCACCACCCCGAGCACGCCGAGCGGTCCGGATGACCGGGGGCGGGCGCGGGTAACCGAAGAGAGCGCGGTCACCGACGATCACGCCCGGACCACCCCCCGGAACAGTCCGACCGAACCCGGATCGGGCCGGAGCGAGGCTGAGCAGGCCCCGAAGCAAGCAGGGAGCGCATGACGTGCGGCCGGTAGGAAGCAAGTACCTCCTGGAGGAGCCGCTCGGACGTGGTGCCACGGGCACCGTCTGGCGGGCGCAGCAGCGGGAACGGGCGGGCGCCGAGGCGGCCGTGCCGGGGCAGCCCGGCGAGACCGTGGCGATCAAGGTCCTCAAGGAGGAGCTGGCCAACGACTCCGATGTCGTGATGCGGTTCCTGCGCGAGCGCTCGGTGCTGCTGCGGCTCACCCACCCGAACATCGTCCGGGTCCGTGACCTGGTCGTCGAGGGCGATCTGCTGGCCCTGGTGATGGACCTCGTCGAGGGTCCCGACCTGCACCGCTACCTCCGCGAGAACGGCCCGTTCTCGCCGGTCGCGGGTTCCCTGCTGACCGCGCAGGTCGCGGACGCGCTCGCCGCCAGCCACGCCGACGGTGTGGTGCACCGCGATCTGAAGCCCGCGAACGTCCTGCTGCGCCAGGACAACGGCGAGATGCACCCGCTGCTGACGGACTTCGGCATCGCGCGGCTCGCCGACTCCCCGGGGCTGACCCGGACCCATGAGTTCGTCGGCACCCCCGCGTATGTCGCGCCGGAGTCCGCCGAGGGCCGCCCGCAGACCAGCGCCGTCGACATCTACGGCGCCGGGATCCTGCTCTACGAGCTGCTCACCGGCCGTCCGCCGTTCTCCGGCGGGTCCGCGCTCGAAGTGCTGCACCAGCATCTGAGCGCCGAGCCGCGCCGTCCGTCCACCGTGCCCGAGCCGCTGTGGACGGTGATAGAGCGCTGCCTGCGCAAGAACCCGGACGAGCGGCCCAGCGCCGAGAACCTCGCCCGGGGCCTGCGGGCCGTCGCCCAGGGCATCGGGGTGCACGCCACCTCGGCGCAGATCGCCGCCGCCGAGAACGTGGGCGTGCTGCTCGCGCCGGACCCGGCGCCCACGGCCGTGCCCGGCGCGGCCGACCCCACCACCGTCCTGCCGAACACCGGGCCCCCCGGTCTGTTCGACGCGGGCCGCTACGACGCGAACGCCGCCACCAGCTACCTCCCGCACACCGCGGGCGCCCCCGGTGCCCCCGGCGCGGCCGACCCGACGGCCGTGCTGCCGAGCACCGGCCCCCGGGACGCCGATCCCACCTCCGTGATGCCGCCGGTCCCGGGCCACCACCCGCAGGGCGCCGCCCCCGGTGGCCCCGACGACCCGCACCCCTGGCAGAACCAGCTCCGGGCCGCCCGTGACCGCAACGAGCAGACCCAGGTCCAGTACCTGAACCCGGACGAGGACCCGCTGCGCCGCCGCCCCCAGCGCCAGGTGGCCCCGCGCCCGCAGCAGCCGCCGCAGCAGGCCCCGCACCACCAGCCCCAGCAGTCGCACCAGCCCCGGCAGCAGCAGCAGCCGCAGCAGCCTCCCCAGTACGCGCCGCAGCAGCAGCACCAGCCCCCGCCGCCGCAGCAGTACGCCCCGCAACAGCAGCAGCCGCAGCGGTACGCCCCCGCGCCGGTCCCCGACCGGCAGCCCCAGCACTACTCGCCGCCCCGCGAGCCCGCCCCGCGCGCGCCCCGCGAGCCGCGTCCGGCCCGTGAGCCGAGGCAGCGCAGCGCCAACCGGATGCGCATCCCCGGCCTCGGCTGCCTCAAGGGCTGCCTCTTCAGCGTGCTCATCCTCTTCGTGGCGGGCTGGCTGGTCTGGGAGCTGAGCCCGCTCCAGGGCTGGATCGGCACCGGCAAGGGGTACTGGGAACAGCTCAGCGACTGGTTCGGTACGGTCACCGGCTGGCTCGGGGAACTCGGCGGCGGCTCGGGCGCCTGAGTCCGCCGCCGTACGGCGGCGGACACCCGCCCAGGAGACTTGTCGACATCCGGAGGGTGATTTCCCCGGCCGGGGTGAAGGCGGCCGCCGGTGGCGCGTAGCTTTGTCGGCAACACGCGTCCGTAGGAGCAGCCTTGGCACGGAAGATCGGCAGCCGGTACACCGCGAACCAGATCCTGGGCCGCGGCAGTGCCGGCACGGTGTGGCTGGGCGAGGGTCCCGAGGGTCCCGTCGCCGTGAAACTGCTGCGTGAGGACCTCGCGGCCGACCAGGAGCTGGTCGGCCGTTTCGTCCAGGAACGCACCGCCCTGCTCGGCCTCGACCACCCGAACGTGGTCGCCGTGCGGGACCTCGTCGTCGACGGCGACGACCTCGCCCTGGTCATGGACCTCGTGCGCGGCACCGATCTGCGCACCCGCCTCGACCGGGAACGAAGACTCGCGCCCGAGGCCGCCGTCGCCATCGTCGCGGACGTCGCCGACGGGCTGGCCGCCGCCCACAAGGCCGGTGTCGTCCACCGGGACGTCAAGCCCGAGAACGTCCTCCTCGACATGCAGGGCCCGCTCGGCCCCGGCGGCTCCCACCGCGCCCTGCTCACCGACTTCGGTGTGGCGAAGCTCATCGACTCACCGCGCCGCACCAAGGCCACGAAGATCATCGGCACCCCGGACTATCTGGCGCCCGAGATCGTCGAGGGCCTCCCGCCGCGCGCGGCCGTCGACATCTACGCCCTGGCGACCGTGCTGTACGAGCTGCTCGCCGGGTTCACGCCGTTCGGCGGCGGCCACCCCGGCGCGGTGCTGCGCCGGCATGTGACCGAGACGGTCGTACCGCTGCCCGGGATTCCCGAGGAGCTCTGGCAGCTGATCGTCCAGTGCCTGGCCAAGGCGCCCGCGTCGCGGCTGCGCGCCTCCGAGCTGGGCGGGCGGCTGCGGGAGCAGCTGCCGCTGCTGGCGGGGATGCCCCCGCTGGACGTGGACGAGCCCGAGGCGGTCCTCACGGAGTCCGCGGACGAGCCCGGGGCCGCGGAGGGCGGCGCCGACGGCTCCGCCGCCGGGACCGGGTCCCCGGTGCGGCGGGGTGCGGTCCCGCTGGTCCCTGGTCATGCCCCCGACTCCAACCGGGACACCCATACGAGCATGCGGGTGCCCGGGCCCGACGAGCTGGACGGCGGCGCGCACGGCACCGCGCGGGCGCCGCGGGCCGCCGGGGCGCCTCGCCCCGGCTCCGCGCGCAACCGCGGCGCCGTCCGGCGCCGCCGGATCACCCTCGCGACCGCCGCGGCCGTCCTCGCCGCCGCGGCCGGCGTAGCCACCTGGGCCACCACGGACGACCCCCCCCCCCCCCCC
>NZ_LFBV01000010.1:348223-809457 GCF_001905345.1 Streptomyces uncialis | reverse complement strand
ACCCCCCCCAGCACCTCCACCACCCCCTGACCCCCGGGGGCCGCCTCCGCTCGGGCTTCCCAGGTCTGTCCGGCCGGACGCACTTGTCCCTGCGCGGGTCGCCTTCGCTCGGGCCCCTGGGTTTCGTGCGCGGGGCGCACTTTGTCCCTGTGCGGGTCGGACGGGGGTGCGCAGTTCCCCGCGCCCCTGAGGTCGCGCCTCTTACGGTTCCCGTTCGGCTGCGGATGGCCCTTGGCCGCTCGCGCAGTTCCCCGCGCCCCTAGGTCTCCTGTGCTTGGCCCCCGTTTCCCTGTGCGGGTCGGACGTGGGTGCGCAGTTCCCCGCGCCCCTTTGGGGCGCCCACCTGAGGCTGCCGGTCAGCCTGCGGGCTGTCATCAACCCCGGCCGGGGTTCATACCCCCCTCCTCGTGCAGACGCGCTGCTGCGGGAGGGGGTGGGCGGGAATCTCTGCCCGCAGACTCCGATGCTCTTCAGTCGNCAGTCGGACCACATGAACGTCGTACCGAGCGTGTCGGATCGAGGACGGAGAATCCCGACCGGCCCCGCCCCGAAGAACAAGCGGATGGCGCCCCGATAGGGGCGCGGGGAACTGCGCAAAACCCACGAGCGACGGCACAGGAACGAAGTACGTCCAGCCGGACGGACCTGGGAAGCGCAAGCGAAGGCGTCCCGCGGTACCCGGAGGCGCAAGCGAAGGCGACCTACCGGTTACGCTGGACCCGTGGCAGTCGTCGATGTATCCGAAGAGCTCAAGTCCCTCTCCTCGACCATGGAGTCGATCGAGGCCGTCCTGGACCTCGACACGATGAGGGCGGACATCGCCGCGCTGGAGGACCAGGCGGCGGCCCCCTCCCTCTGGGACGACCCGGACGCGGCCCAGAAGATCACCAGCAAGCTGTCGCACCTCCAGGCCGAGGTCCGCAAGGCCGAGGCCCTCCGCGGCCGGATCGACGACCTCTCCGTCCTGTTCGAACTGGCCGAGGCCGAGGACGACGCGGACACCCGCACCGAGGCCGACGCCGAGCTGACCTCGGTCCGCAAGGCGCTGGACGAGATGGAGGTCCGCACCCTCCTGTCCGGCGAGTACGACTCGCGGGAGGCCCTGGTCAACATCCGCGCGGAGGCCGGCGGCGTCGACGCCGCGGACTTCGCCGAGCAGCTCCAGCGCATGTATCTGCGCTGGGCCGAGCGCCACGGCTACAAGGCCGAGGTGTACGAGACCTCCTACGCGGAGGAGGCCGGCATCAAGTCGACCACCTTCGCCGTCCAGGTGCCCTACGCCTACGGCACCCTGTCCGTGGAGCAGGGCACGCACCGCCTCGTACGGATCTCCCCGTTCGACAACCAGGGCCGCCGCCAGACCTCGTTCGCGGGCGTCGAGGTGCTCCCGGTGGTCGAGCAGTCCGACCATGTCGAGATCGACGAGTCCGAGCTGCGTATCGACGTGTACCGCTCCTCGGGCCCCGGCGGCCAGGGCGTCAACACGACCGACTCCGCGGTCCGCATCACCCACCTGGCGACCGGCATCGTCGTCTCCTGTCAGAACGAGCGCTCGCAGATCCAGAACAAGGCGACCGCGATGAACGTCCTCCAGGCGAAGCTCCTTGAGCGCCGCCGCCAGGAGGAGCAGGCGAAGATGGACGCGCTCAAGGGCGACGGCGGGAACTCCTGGGGCAACCAGATGCGCTCCTACGTCCTCCACCCGTACCAGATGGTCAAGGACCTGCGGACCGACTTCGAGGTCGGCAACCCGCAGGCCGTGCTCGACGGCGAGATCGACGGCTTCCTGGAGGCCGGGATCCGCTGGCGCAAGCAGCAGGAGAAGTAGCCGGTCCCGGCAACGGGAATTCCTTTGCTGCTTTGTCGACAAGAAGCTGTTCCGGGAAGCGCCGGAACCCGTAAGGTCGACCGATGATCTCCCGGTGCCGCGCGCCGGACTGCCGCCCACGGGGCGGCAGTTGTCGTATGTGTCGGCTTTTCACCGTACCGTCACAAGAATGTGCTGCGCCCAACTGCCCGTAATTCGGGCATCGCGTACGCAACGACCTTGACGCCTTCGCGATAAGTCGGAAGGGTTAACGCGGCATGCGCATCTCTGGGGCGCGTGTGAACGGGGCGACGGTACGCGGCGTGACAGTACAACCACGCATGCCACCTCCCTCTGGAGTCCACGGCCCCGGCGCTGCTCCAATGACGATGAGCTACTGGGGGTAGCAAGCAGATGACCAAGAAGACCCGGGTCCGTATCGCACGGATCGCGGCCGGCGCGCTGATCGCCGCCGGGGCGTCCCTCACCGCTGCGGGCGCCGCTTCGGCCCTGGATGTGGGGATCGGCGTCGGCGTCGACGTCGCGGACGACGCGCCCACCACCCCGCCGCCGACCGAGATTCCCCAGCCGACGAACACTCCGCCGACGACGCCTCCCACGACCCCGCCCACCACGCCGCCGACGACGGCGCCCACCACGCCTCCCACCACGGCGCCCACCACCGCGCCCACGACGCCGCCGACCACGGCTCCCACCACGGCGCCGACCACCGCGCCCACCAGCACGCCGACCACCCCCGGCGGTAACTCCGGAGGGAACACCGGTGGCAACACCGGCGGTAACTCGGGCGGCAACACTGGTGGCACCGGTGGCACCGGTGGTAACAGCGGCGGTACCGGCGGCGAGGACGGCGGTGCGAGCGGCGGCGACGACGGCGGTTCCGCCTCCACCGGCGGTAACGCGGGCGGCACCGGCGGCAATGTCGCCGACCCGGACAGCGGCTCCCAGCCGGTCCAGCAGGGCCAGGCCAAGGACGGTCTGACCGACACCGGCTCCCAGCCGGTCCAGCAGGGCAAGGCCAAGGACGAGCTGGCCGAGACCGGCGCCATGGAGACCACGTTCCTGCTGATCGGCGCCGCGACGATGATCGCCGGCGGTATCGGCTTCCGCCTGCTGCCCCGCCTCGCGGCCGGTGGCCGTACGGCCTGACCCGCCCGCCTGACGGTCACCGTCCGTGACGCCCGGCGGCTTCACGGCGACCGACCGTCACTCCAGGGGTGACAGACACGCGGGAAGGCCCGGAGCATCGCTCCGGGCCTTCCTTGTGCTCGGATGCCGCCCCGCCCGGCTCACCCGCGCCGGGCACGGCCGTACGAAAGGCGTGCCGCGTCAGGCCGACTGGTGCGCCAGCAGCGCCAGCGCCATGATCAGGATCGCGAGCAGGCCTATCAGGGTCGCCTGGTTCATCCCGGACCAGAAATTGTTCTGCTGGAAGCGCTCCCGGCTGGCCCGGCAGACGCGACAGCGGCCCTCACTGACCGGGGACGCGCAGTTCGCGCACACCAATCGGTCATACGTCATGCGCCCTCCTCCTCCCGCGCGGCGGAGCCTGCCCACCGACTGTCACTCCGCACAACGCTCACGGGAACGCCGACGTTCCCCTTACCACTGTGCCAGCTCCCGCGGATTTCGGCGCGGCCCGCCCGTCGTCCCCGTTCCGGACCCGCCCGTTCCGGCCGGGAACGGACACCTCTGGCGCGAACCATCACGTTCCGCTTGTGCGACAAACCCGTCGAACCCCGGCACCGGCGCGCGCGAACGACGGACGCCGACTGCGCTCGTCCCCCGCATTCGCGTATGGTCACGGACACCTACCCCCGGCGACCCGTGGTGCATTCGTGATCCGATTCGACAACGTCTCCAAGACCTACCCCAAGCAGAACCGCCCGGCCCTCAGGGATGTCACCCTGGAGGTCGAACGTGGCGAGTTCATCTTCCTCGTGGGGTCATCCGGCTCCGGAAAGTCCACCTTCCTGCGGCTGATCCTGCGCGAGGAGCGCGCCAGCCACGGGCAGGTCCATGTGCTCGGCAAGGACCTCGCGCGGCTGTCCAACTGGAAGGTGCCGCACATGCGCCGCCAGCTCGGGACGGTCTTCCAGGACTTCCGGCTGCTGCCGAACAAGACGGTCGGCGAGAACGTCGCCTTCGCGCAGGAGGTCATCGGCCGCTCCCGCGGGGAGATCCGCAAGTCGGTGCCGCAGGTCCTCGACCTCGTCGGCCTCGGGGAGAAGCAGAGCCGGATGCCCGGTGAGCTGTCCGGCGGTGAGCAGCAGCGCGTCGCCATCGCCCGCGCCTTCGTCAACCGGCCCAAGCTGCTGATCGCGGACGAGCCGACCGGCAACCTCGACCCGCAGACCTCGGTCGGCATCATGAAACTGCTGGACCGCATCAACCGCACGGGCACGACCGTCGTCATGGCGACCCACGACCAGAACATCGTGGACCAGATGCGCAAGCGCGTCATCGAGCTGGATCAGGGCCGTCTGGTGCGTGACCAGGCGCGCGGCGTCTACGGCTACCAGCACTGACACGACGTACCGAAAGGCAGAAAGCACGCGATGCGCGCCCAGTTCGTCCTGTCGGAGATCGGCGTCGGTCTCCGTCGCAATCTGACGATGACCTTCGCGGTCGTCGTCTCGGTTGCCCTCTCGCTCGCCCTGTTCGGCGGGTCCCTGCTGATGCAGGACCAGGTCAGCTCGATGAAGGGCTACTGGTACGACAAGGTCAACGTCTCGATCTACCTGTGCAACAAGAGCGACGCCGAGACCGATCCCGCATGCGCGAAGGGCGCGGTCACCGGTGCGCAGAAGGACCGGATCAAGGCCGATCTGGAGAAGCTGCCGGTCGTCGACGAGGTGCTCTACGAGTCGCCCGACCAGGCGTACAAGCTCTACAAGGAGCAGTACGCGAACTCCCCGCTGGCGAGTTCGCTGACCCCGGACCAGATGCAGGAGTCGTACCGGGTCAAGCTGAAGGACCCGGAGAAGTACGAGGTCGTCGCCACCGCGTTCTCCGGGCGGGACGGCGTGCACTCGGTGGAGGACCAGAAGGAGTATCTGAACTCGCTGTTCGAACTCCTCGACGGGATGCGGGTGACCGCGCTCGCCGTGATGGGTCTGATGCTCGTCGTGGCGCTGATGCTGATCGTCAACACGGTGCGGGTCTCGGCGTTCAGCCGTCGGCGTGAGACCGGGATCATGCGGCTCGTCGGCGCCTCCGGGTTCTACATCCAGGCGCCGTTCATCATGGAGGCCGCGGTCGCGGGACTCATCGGCGGGATAGTGGCCTGCGGATTCCTGCTCGTCGGCAGGTACTTCATGATCGACCACGGACTCGGACTCGCCGAGAAGCTGCCGCTGATCAACTTCATCGGCTGGGACGCCGTCATCAAGACCCTGCCGCTCGTCCTCACGATCGGTGTGCTGATGCCGGCACTCGCCGCGTCCGTCGTGCTGCGCAAGTACCTGAAGGTGTAGCGCCCGTCCCCGGACGCGCCCGCTCCCGCCCCCGGACCGCGAGCGGTTCCCGCGTCCCGGGTCGTGCACATGAGCGCGGGCGTACGTCCATGCGCGGCCCGTGCCCCACGGTGTGAGATACGCCCCGAGCGCCGTACGGCCAACCTGCCGTACGGCGCTCGGCGTTGTCCTAGACTCACCGGCATGTCAGGCCCCGACCTGTTCCCAGACCCCCGCCGTGTCCGCCGCGGGGCGGCTCTGACATTGGTGTTCACCAGCGTTCTCATCACCGGTGCCGCCGCCGGTTCCTGGAGCGGCCCGCCCCCGGACGGCCTTGCCAGACCCCTGGCCCGCACCGGCCCCGCCGCCGCGTACCAGGAGGACATCAGCGCCGCCGCGGCCGACGCGATGGCCGACGGCAAGTCGCCCGTGGAGGCCGCCGAACGCGCGGTCAGCCGCAGCGGGGACCGCTGGGGCGCCGTCTACTCCGAGGCCGACTACGCGGAGTTCGCCCAGGCCCTGGACGGTGAGTACACCGGCGTCGGGCTGTGGGTCCGGCGCACGGCCGACGGCCGGATCGAGGTCACCCGGGTACGGCCCGGGGGCCCCGCCGACCGGGCCGGGATCCGCGCGGGCGACCTGGTGCGGGACATCGACGGCACCCGGGCCGACGAACGCCCCGTCACGGAGGTCGTGGCGCGGCTGCGCGGCGACAGCACGGCGGCGTCCGGGCCCGCCGCCAGCGGTACGCCCGTCCGGCTGCGGCTCCAGCGCGGCGAACGGCTCTGGGACGAGGAACTGCGGCGCGCGGTCCTCACCACCGACCCCGTCACCGTCGAACGTGTCGGCCGGGCCGCCGACCCGCGGGCCGTCCTGATCAAGGTCGCCGCGTTCACCCGGGGCAGCGGCGCGGAGGTCCGCTCGGCGGTCCGCTCCGCCCCGCCCGGCGCGGGCGTCCTGCTCGATCTGCGGGGCAACAGCGGCGGTCTGGTCAGCGAGGCCGCCGAGGCCGCGTCCGCGTTCCTGGACGGCGGCCTGGTCGCCACCTACGACGTACGCGGGGAGGAGCGCGCCCTGCACGCCCGCACCGGCGGCGACACCCGCCGGCCCGTGGTCACCCTGGTCGACAGCGGCACCATGAGCGCGGCGGAACTGCTGACCGGCGCGCTCCAGGACCGGGGCCGCTCGGTCGTCGTCGGCAGCCGGACCTTCGGCAAGGGCGCCGTCCAGATGCCGAGCACCCTGCCCGACGGCTCGGTCGCGGAACTCACCGTGGGCCACTACCGCACCCCGTCGGGCCGCGCGCTCGACGGGACGGGCATCACCCCGGACCTGGAGACCCCCGAGGCGCCCCCCAAGGACACCGCCGCGCCCCCGGAGCCCGCGTCCGCGCCCGACCCCGCCCGCACCCCGCCGCCCGCCCCGCCCGCCGACCCCGTGGAACGCCAGGCCGAGAAGGTGCTGAGCGGTCTGGGCGACCACCCGGAGCCCTGAACCGACCCCGTCCGCGGCCCCGAACCGGACCGTCCGGCAAATCGACTGGCCCCCGACCCCCTCGGTGGTGCGAAAATGTCCGCACTATGGCAAAGGAAAAAGGGCGCAAGCTGATCGCGCAGAACAAGAAGGCGCGGCACGACTACCACGTCATCGACACCTACGAGGCCGGTCTCGTCCTCACGGGCACCGAGGTGAAGTCGCTGCGCCAGGGGCGGGCCTCCCTCGCGGACGGTTTCGTGCAGCTCGACGGCAACGAGGCGTGGCTGCACAACGTGCACGTACCGGAGTACACCCAGGGCACCTGGACCAATCACTCGGCCCGGCGCAAGCGGAAGCTGCTGCTGCACCGCGAGGAGATCGACAAGCTGGCCGCGAAGTCCCAGGAGACCGGGCACACGATCGTGCCGCTGGCCCTGTACTTCAAGGAGGGCCGTGCGAAGGTCGAGATCGCGCTGGCCCGCGGCAAGAAGGAGTACGACAAACGGCAGACCCTCCGGGAGAAGCAGGACCGCCGTGAGACGGACCGCGCGATCTCCGCGGTCCGCAGGCGTGAGCGGGGCTGACCGGCCTCCGGCGGCACCGCTCCGGCCGCGCCGCGGGAATAGGCTGGCACCGGCACGCGCTGTTCACGTACGATGGTGAACGCACCCACCGCGAGAGCGACGGGTGTGCACCTTGAAAAAAACACATGGGGATGATCGGTTTCGACAGCGGATGTCGAAGCAGGGGAAGCGTGTCGAGGAAGCGGCAATGATCTCGTTAACCATATGTCGCAACCAATAATCGCCGATTCCAAGCGCGATTCCTTCGCCCTCGCTGCCTAAGTAGCGACTTGCGAAGTGTCAGCCCGGGGGTGTTCCCGACCCGGATCCTGGCATCAGCTAGGGAACTAAACTCCTAGGCCCGGTCACGGGGTCCGGGAGGAAATCAAACAGTGACTGAGCCCGTCGGAGACTTGTCCGCGTGATCTTCGGGGCTGAGAAACTCGTAGCGGACTGCACACGGAGAAGCCCTGGTTCCGCACCGTTGGACGCGGGTTCGATTCCCGCCATCTCCACAGGCGGTTGCACCTGGTGCGACCACTGTTCACCCCATCGTCACGGCGCCTTTCCCTCCCGGGAAGGGCGCCGTCGTCGTTCCCGCCCCCGGCCCCCCTGGCTTTCCTGTGCTGAGCGCACTTGTCCCCGTGCGGGTCGCTCGTCGGGTGCGCAGTTCCCCGCAGGTCGCCTTCGCTCGCGCTCCCGGGTTTCTTGTGCTGGGCGCACTTGTCCCTGTGCGGGTCGCTCGTCGGGTGCGCAGTTCCTCGCGCCCCTGGGTCTGTCCGGCTGGCCGTACGTGTTTCTGTGCGGGTCGCTCGGTGGTTTTGCGCAGTTCCCCGCGCCCCTGGGGTTCCACACCTGGGCGTACTTGTTCCCGCGCGGGTACGTCCGTGGGTGCGCAGTTCCCCGCGCCCCTGAGGTGCTGCCCCATTGCGGTCGCTCTTCGGGTGCGGGGCCGTCCTCGTTTTCGCGCAGTTCCCCGCGCCCCTTTGGGGGCGCCCACCTGGGGCTGTCCTCCGGGTGCAGGACCTTCGCTCGCGGAACCACCCTCCTCGCGGACTCGCGCTGCTGCGGGAGGGGGTGGGCGGGAATCTCTGCTCGCAGACTCCGATGCTCTTCAGTAGATCCGCTGGACGTCGCACCGAGCGTGTCGGATCGAGGACGGAGAATCCCGACCGGCACCGACCCGAAGAACAAACAGAACGCGCCCCAAAGGGGCGCGGGGAACTGCGCGAAACCACCGAGCGACGGCACAGGACCGAAGTGCGCCCCGCCGGACAGACCCAGGAAGCGCAAGCGAAGGCGACCTGCGGGGAACTGCGCGAAACCCACGAGTGACGGCACAGGACCGAAGTACGTCCCGCCGGACAGACCTCAGAAGCGCAAGCGGAAACGACCCTCGCAGGGACAAGTGCGGCGAGTCGGACAGGCTCAGAGGCGCAAGCGAAGGCGGCTTGCGCAGACCGTCCCGCCCCCGGAGAGGTTTTGAGACAGGGGAGTTCCGGTGATCATGTCCATGTTTTGGCTATGAAACCGCCGGAACCGGCCACGTGCGCTACATTCTTCGCCTGAGCACATCGTGGTAGTGGGGGCGCTCAGGCCAGGTGGGGGCCTGGCCGAACGGCGTGTGCTCACCGCCGTCAGCGCACCCGCGATGTTCGTGTGGGGGGATGCGCACACGCATGGAAAACTGGCGAGAAGACGCCCAACCTGGGCATACGCATGATCCGAACGAGGTCACCGTCCAGATGGACGGCGTCGGCCGTGAGCTCGGCGACCTCATCGCGGAGCGCAGGGCAGCCGCCGCCGAACCCGACGGTCCGGTGTTCGTGGACGAGACGGGCCGCCGGGTCCGGCGGTTCCGGCGCATAGGTATGACCCTCGCCATCGGATGCGCGGTCTACGCGTGCGTCATCGTGGCGACGGTCGTCTCCGGCAACTCCAGCGCGCCCTGGCTGCCGCTGCCCAATCCGCAGGCCGAGCCCGCCGGGAAGGTCAGGACCACACCCAGGCCGGCCGCCCCCGTCGAACCGTCCGCGACGAGGAGCAGCGCCCCGTCCGAGGCGGCGACCGCCACCGAGGCGGGCACCACCGCCCCGGCCATCAGCACCGGCCGGCCCGCCCAGCCGTCCCCGGAGTCGGTGATCGCCGACGAGGAGACCGCGTCCGAGGCGCCCGCCGCCACCACGGACCCGACGCCCGCGGCGTCCCGTACCGGCGCCGCCACCACCCGGCCGGGCACCGGCACCAGCGGCACCCCGGCGCAGGGCGGCACCGACGGCGGTACCGAGGGCGGCAGCGGCGGTACCGGCGCGACCGGTGGCACCACCCCCGCGCCCACGGCCTCCGCCACCACCACGATCGATCTGCCCGCCGAGCCGGAGCAGCCGGCCGGTGAGGGCGGCCGGCCCATCGCGGCACCGGAGGACGCGCCGTAATGAGCTCCCGTAAGAGCGGCCGCCGCAGGGCAGGACCCCGGCGCCGCAGACTTCCCCTGCGCTATCTGCTGCCGAGCGTGCTGCTCGCGGCACTGTTCGCGATGCTGATGCTGCGCGGCTATGTGCACAGCGAGATCCTCGCGGACCACCGCATCGCCGGGTCCACCCACAACGACAAGGTCCCGGACGAGGTCCGCAAGGGCGGCCCGGTGATCGACGTCCGTGGCGGCGGGCTGAACACCGTCGGCGTACCGGACGACCGGGTCGTGCTCACCTTCGACGACGGGCCCGACCCCGAGTGGACCCCGAAGGTTCTCGACATCCTCAAGAAGCACCGGGCGCACGCCGTGTTCTTCGTGACCGGCACGATGGCGTCCCGTCATCCGGACCTGGTCCGGCGGATGGTGGACGAGGGCCACGAGGTGGGGCTGCACACGTTCAACCACCCCGACCTGTCCCTCCAGTCCACCCGCCGTATCGACTGGGAGCTGTCGCAGAACCAGCTCGCGCTCGCGGGCGCCGCGCAGATCCGGACCTCGCTGTTCCGGCCGCCGTACTCGTCGTTCTCGCACGCCTTCGACAACCGGTCCTGGCCCGTCACCGAGTACATCGGCAGCCGCGGCTACCTGACCGTCGTCAACAACACCGACAGCCAGGACTGGAAGAAGCCCGGCGTCGACGAGATCATCCGCCGGTCCATGCCGAAGGACGGCAAGGGCGCCATCGTCCTCATGCACGACTCGGGCGGCGACCGCTCGCAGACCGTCGCCGCGCTCGACCGTTTCATCCCCGACCTCGCGGCCAAGGGCTACCGGTTCACCAACCTCAGCGAGGCCCTCGGGACACCGAGCGCGCACACGCCGGTGACCGGGCTCGACCGCTGGAAGGGCCAGGCGTGGATCGTCCTGGTGCAGGCCGCCGACACCATCACCGTGGTGCTCGCCGCCGGTCTCGCCGTGATCGGGTTCCTCGTCATCACCCGGTTCGGGCTGATGCTGCTGCTGTCGTTCCTGCACGCCCGCAAGGTCCGCCGCCGCGGCTTCTCCTGGGGCCCGCCCGTCACCGGACCGGTGTCGGTGCTGGTGCCCGCGTACAACGAGGCGAAGTGCATCGAGAACACCGTGCGTTCGCTGATGGACAGCGACCACCCGATCGAGATCATCGTCATCGACGACGGCTCGTCCGACGGCACCGCCAGGATCGTCGAGGACCTGCGGCTGCCGAACGTCCGGGTGGTCCGCCAGCTCAACGCGGGCAAGCCCGCCGCGCTCAACCGGGGCATCGCCAACGCCCGGTACGAGATCATCGTCATGATGGACGGCGACACCGTGTTCGAGCCGTCCACCGTCCGGGAACTGGTGCAGCCCTTCGGTGACCCGGGGATCGGCGCGGTCGCGGGCAACGCCAAGGTCGGCAACCGGGACTCCCTCATCGGCGCCTGGCAGCACATCGAGTACGTGATGGGCTTCAACCTCGACCGCCGGATGTACGACCTGCTGCGCTGCATGCCGACCATCCCCGGCGCGGTCGGCGCGTTCCGCCGCTCCGCGCTGGAACGGGTCGGCGGGATGAGCGACGACACGCTCGCCGAGGACACCGACATCACCATGGCCATGCACCGCGACGGCTGGCAGGTCGTCTACGCGGAGAAGGCCCGCGCCTGGACCGAGGCCCCCGAGTCCGTCCAGCAGCTGTGGTCCCAGCGCTACCGCTGGTCGTACGGGACCATGCAGGCCATCTGGAAGCACCGGCGGGCCCTGGTGGACCGCGGCCCCTCCGGCCGCTTCGGCCGGGTCGGACTGCCGCTGGTCTCGCTGTTCATGGTCCTCGGACCGCTGCTCGCCCCGCTGATCGACGTGTTCCTGCTGTACGGGCTGGTGTTCGGGCCGACGGCCAGGACGGTCGGCGCGTGGCTCGGCGTCCTCGCGATCCAGCTCGCCTGCGCCGCGTACGCGTTCCGGCTGGACCGCGAGAAGATGACCCACCTCATCTCGCTGCCCCTCCAGCAGATCCTGTACCGGCAGTTGATGTACGTGGTGCTGCTCCAGTCCTGGATCACCGCGCTGACCGGCGGCCGGCTGCGCTGGCAGAAGCTGCGCCGTACCGGTGTCGTGGGCTCCGCGCCCGGCGGCGCCCGTCCGGCCCCCGACGCGGAGCGGAGGCCGGTGGGATGACGTACACCCCGCAGGGGCCCGGACCGGGCCCCGCCACCGGCACGCCCGATTGGGTCGCCGAAGGGCGCGGCACCCACCGCGCCGGTCCCGTCCCGCCCGAGGCGCCGGACACCGCACCCGCCGGGCGGGCCCCCGGCCGGGACCGCTATCTCGATCTGCTGCGCACGCTCGCGCTCGGCCGGGTGGTCGTCTACCACATCTACGGCTGGGCCTGGCTGACCATCGTGTTCCCCTCGATGGGGGTGATGTTCGCGCTCGCGGGCGCGCTCATGGCCCGCTCGCTCAAGCGGTCCGCGTGGGGCGTGATCAAGGGACGGCTACGGCGTCTGCTGCCCCCGCTGTGGGTGTTCGGCGCGGTGATCGTCCCGCTGATGTTCCTCGCGGGCTGGAACCCGGGCGACGACCCCAACCAGGTCGGCGACTGGGGCTGGATCAAGCTCCTCAACTGGTTCGTGCCCTTCGGCACACCCGTCTTCCCCATGAGCCTCGGCCACGAGAACGGGCTCCTGGACGTCACATGGGCCATGCAGGCCGCGGGGCCGCTGTGGTACCTGCGCGCCTATCTGTGGTTCGTTATCGCGTCGCCGCTGCTGCTGTGGGCGTTCCGCCGCGCGCCCTGGGTCACGCTGCTCGCGCCGCTCGCGCTGACGGCCGTCGTCGGTACGGGCCTGGTGGACATCCCCGGCTCCACGGGCTACGCCGTCCGGGACTTCGCCGTCTTCGCCGGATGCTGGGTCCTCGGCTTCGCCCATCAGGACGGGGTGCTGGCACGGCTCCCGCGCTACATCACCGTGTCCGTGGCGGCGCTGATCATGTCCTTCGGCCTGTGGTGGGCGTCCGGCCACCCCACCGACAACGGCATGGACCTCAACGAGATCCCGCTGGCCCAGGCGACCTGGTCGTTCGGCGCGGTCGCGATCCTCCTGGTGTACGCGCCGTCCTGGCAGCGGCTGCCGGGCCGGCTCGCCCGCTTCGACAAGGTGATCACGCTCTTCAACAACCGGGCGGTGACGATCTACCTCTGGCACAACACGCTGATCATGGGGACGATCCTGATCATCGACAAGTTCTACGACCTGCCGTTCATGGACGAGGGGTCGATGCGGGTGCTCACCGCGACGTTCCAGCTGTGGATGCTGATCCTTGTCTGGCCCCTGATCGCGCTGATGATCCTGGCGGTCGGCTGGGTCGAGGACCTGGCGGCCGGGCGGCGGCTGCGGCTGTGGCCCACGGGTCCGGAGCGGCAGCGGTCGCGGCCGCGGCGCGCCAAGCACTGACGTCCGTCCCGACGGGGGGTTCCGTGTCGGCCGTGCGACAGGCACTGTAGGACCACCGCACACCCACGGCACCGTGAGAGGCGGCGACACCCATGGCCCCGCACGCGGACGACACCCGCTTCGCCCCGGGCCGCGTCTGCCTGGACCTGCTGGGGACCGCGCATCCCCGGGACCTGCTCGGCACGGTCGACTCGCTGCGGGTCTGGTGCGTCGCCGCGGGGCTGGTCCCGGACGGGACGCCGCTGGACGCCGCGGACCGCCGGTGGCTGATCGCGTTCCGTGATCTGCGCGGGCAGCTCGCCGTGCTCGTCCGGGGGGAACTGGCGGGGCGGCCGGTGCCCGCCGCGCTCGACCGGGTCAACGCGGTGGCCCGTCCGGCGCCGCCCGCTCCCCGGGCCGTGCGCGCGTCCGACGGGAGTCTGGCGCGGGCGCTGGACGTGGCGCCCGAGCGGGACGCCCTGCTCTCGGCGGTCGCGCGGGACGCCGTCGATCTGCTCACGGACCCGGTCGCGCGGGGGCGGCTGCGGCAGTGTGCGGGGGGCCGCTGTCCGCGGATCTACCTGGACACGTCCCGGGGTGGGCGGCGGCGGTGGTGCTCCAGCGAGGTCTGCGGCAACCGCGAGCGGGTCGCCCGCCACCGGCGCCGTACCCGGTGACGCTTTCGCTCACGCCTTCGAGGTCTGTCCGGCGGGACGTACTCCGTTCCTGTGCCCTCGCTCGGTGGTTTCGCGCAGTTCCCCGCGGGTCGCCTTCGCTTGCGCTTCCCAGGTCTGTCCGGGTGGACGCGCTTGTTTCCTGTGCCGTCGCTCGTGGGGTGCGCAGTTCCCCGCGCCCCTTTGGGGCGCACCCGGCCGGTTCTTCGGGTCGGTGCCGGTCGGGATTCTCCGTCCTCGATCCGACACGCTCGGTAAGTCGTCCGGTGACCCGACTGAAGAGCATCGGAGTCTGCGAGCAGAGATTCCCGCCCACCCCCTCCGGTAGCCGAGCGACTGCACGAGGAGGATGGTTCAACCCCGTCCCCGCAGACGGAGAACAGCCCCAGTTGGGCGCCCCCAAAGGGGCGCGGGGAACTGCGCGAAAACGACGAGCGACAGCACAGGAACAAGCGCGCCCAGCACCGAGTACCCAGGGGCGCGGGGAACTGCGCACCCCACGAGCGACGGCACAGGGACAAGTGCGTCCACCCGGACAGACCTCAAAAGCGCAAGCGAAGGCGGCCCGCACAGGGACAAGTACGTCCAGCCGGACAGACCTCAAAAGCGCAAGCGAAGGCGGCCCGTCGGGTATAAGGGGACATTCGGTGGTCCGTCGGCTTACGGGGGGCGTCTTTGCGACGCAACTACCGGTAATTCATGCCCACTTAGCGGCCCCGCTGAACAGTTGACGCGCGTCACGCGTATCCCCAGGCGACAGCGAGGGGCCGGGCCTGCCCGGTCGAATCGGGGACACCGGAGGTTGGCGTGCGCAAGGATTCCGCCGTGGCCGATGAACGCCCGCCAAGGGCCCGACATCGTATGGTCCAGCCCAAGTCCGAGCCGGACGAGGAGCTGATGCGCGCGCTGTACCACGAGCACGCCGGACCGCTGCTCGCGTACGTGCTGCGTCTGGTCGCGGGGGACCGGCAGCGGGCCGAGGACGTGGTGCAGGAGACCCTGATCCGGGCCTGGAAGAACGCCGGTCAGCTGGGCAGGGCCACGGGTTCGGTACGGCCCTGGCTGGTGACGGTCGCCCGCCGTATCGTGATCGACGGCCACCGCAGCCGGCAGGCCCGGCCGCAGGAGGTCGAACCGTCACCTCTGGAGGTCATCCCCGCGGAGGACGAGATCGACAAGGCGCTGTGGCTGATGACACTTTCGGACGCCCTCGACGACCTGACGCCGGCCCACCGGGAGGTCCTTGTCGAGACGTACTTCAAGGGCCGTACGGTCAACGAGGCGGCCGAGACACTCGGCATACCCAGCGGTACGGTGCGGTCACGGGTGTTCTACGCCCTTCGCTCGATGAAGCTGGCGCTGGAGGAGCGGGGGGTGACGGCATGACACCGAACGAGGCGAATGACGTCCACGAGACGGTGGGCGCCTACGCCCTCGGAATCCTGGACGACCGCGAGGCGACCGCCTTCGAGAACCATCTCGCGGGCTGCGACTGGTGCACCAGGGAACTGGAGGAACTGGCCGGCATGGAACCCATGCTGGCCGCACTCGCTGATCTGCCGGGCGCGCCGGGCATGCAGATCGGCACCCCGGACATCGCCCGGCATCTGACCGCCCGCCCGAGCCCCCGGCTCGCCGACCGGCTCGTGGACGAGGTCACGTCCCAGCGGGCGCTGAGCCGCCGCCGCAGTCTCTCCCTGGTGGCCGCCGCCGCGGTGCTGATCATCGGCGGTCCCGTGGCGGTCGTCTCGCTGGGCCGGGGCGACGACAGCGGCGGCAAGGAGGTGGCGGCCCATCCCACCAGCCCGGCCGAGGACGCCTTCTTCCACCATATGGAGGAGAAGATCGAGGCGACCGACACCGGTACGAGGATCACCGCCACCGTCGGGCTGGAGAGGAAGGCGTGGGGCACCCACACCGTGCTGGAGCTGAAGAACCTCAAGGGCCCCGAGAAGTGCAGCCTGATCGCCGTGGGCAAGAACGGCGAACGCGAGACGGTCACCACCTGGTCGGTGCCGGCCTGGGGATACGGCATCCCCGGGGCCACGCGCGTGGAGGCCCGTAAGCCGCTGTATGTGCACGGCGGCGCGGCACTCTCCCGTGACGACATCGACCACTTCGAGGTCCGCACCCTGGACGGACGGCAACTGGTGCGGGTCAGAGCCTGACCCGCACCGCCGCATCACGACGGCCGGGTTCCCTCGCCCGGCCCAGCGCTCAGCGCCCCGCACGCCCGTACGCCCCGCAGCCCGCTCCACGGGGTCCCGTCCGGGCGTCTTGTCGTGCGGGGCCCCTTGTCCGCCGCGGTCCCGGGGCGCCACACCCGCCCCACCTGCCCCGGCCGTGACCTTCTCCCGGCCCGCCGGACCCGGCCGCCGCGCCACCGGTGACCCCGGTCCGGAGTGCCCCCGCCGGGCCAGGGATCATGTTCCGTGTGGGCCGACCCGCCGTCCGGTGGACCCCACGCGTGGCGCCCCCGGGCTCCCGTCGCGTACGGTGGACGGCTGTCATGCACGTCAGAAGGGGGCCTGGTGGCCGCTCAGCAAGCCGCGCACGCCGCTCTCGAATCGGTCCGCGCACGCGAGATCGGTGTCGAACAGAGCCATCTCGACCAGGTCTACCGACGCCTTGAGGAGAAGATCCAGGACGCCGAGTTCCTGATGCGCGACGCGGCCCAGCGGGGCCAGGTCGGCACCCCCGGCGCGCTCGCCGAACGGGACGCCCAGGTCTTCCGCGCCGGTATCCATCTCAACCGGCTCAACAACGAGTTCGAGGACTTCCTCTTCGGACGGATCGACCTGCTCCCGGGCAAGGACGGCGAGAAGGGCCCGGACGGGGCCTACACCTCCGTCGAGCCCGCCGACGGGGCGGTCCGTACCGACCCGCAGGACCCGGACCGCAAGCTCGCGGACATCGCGGAGACCCTGCACATCGGCCGGATCGGTGTCCTCGACACGGACTACGCGCCGCTGGTCATCGACTGGCGGGCGCCCGCCGCCGCGCCGTTCTACCGCTCCACGCCCGTCGACCCGGGACGGGTGGTGCGCCGCCGGGTGATCCGCTCCAAGGGCCGCCGGGTGCTCGGTGTCGAGGACGACCTGATGCGTCCCGAGCTGACCGCGCGCCTGGGCGGCGAGGAACTGCCCGTCATCGGCGACGGCGCCCTGATGGCCGCGCTCGGCCAGGCCCGCAGCCACACCATGCGGGACATCGTCGCGTCCATCCAGGCCGAGCAGGACCTCGTCATCCGCGCGCCCGCCGCCTCCGTCACCCTGGTCGAGGGCGGCCCCGGCACCGGCAAGACCGCCGTCGCCCTGCACCGCGCCGCGTATCTGCTCTACCAGGACCGGCGCCGCTACTCCGGCGGCATCCTGATCATCTCCCCGACCCCGCTGCTCGTCGCGTACACGGAGGGCGTGCTGCCCTCGCTCGGCGAGGAGGGCCAGGTCGCCATCCGGGCCCTCGGCTCGCTGGTCGACGGCGCCGAGGCCACCGTGTACGACACCCCGGCGACCGCCCGGGTCAAGGGCTCGTCGCGGATGCTGCCGGTGCTGCGCAAGGCCGCGCGCGGCGCCCTGGACCAGCGCCCCGAGGGCGTCCCGCCCGAGGCCACGAACCGGCTGCGGGTCGTCGTCCACGGCCGCCGGATCGAACTGGACGCCGACCGGCTGGCCCGTATCCGCGAGGTGGCCCTCAGCGGCACCGCCCCGGTGAACCTGCTGCGCCCGAGAGCCCGCAGACTGCTGCTGGACGCCCTGTGGGAGCTGTCGGGCTCCGGGTCCCGGCACTCCGATCCGCAGCTGTCCGCGGAACTGCGGTCCTCCTTCGACGAGGACGTCACCACCGAGGACTCGTTCCTGCACTTCCTCGACGCCTGGTGGCCGGAGCTGACCCCGCGCCGGGTGCTCGCCGCGATGGGTGACGAGCGGCGCCTCGCCCGCTGGTCGCGCCGGGTGCTCGCGGGCGGTGAGGTGCGCCGGGTGGCCCGTTCGCTCAAGCGCGACGCGCTCTCCGTCCACGACGTGGCCCTGCTGGACGAGCTGCACGCGATCCTCGGCGCCCCGGCCAAGCCCCGCAAGCGGCGTGAGCTGGACCCGCTGGACCAGCTCACCGGACTGGAGGAGCTGATGCCCGTCCGCGAGGAGAGCCGCCGGGAGCGGGCGGACCGGCTCGCGGCCGAACGGGTGGAGTACGCCCACGTCATCGTCGACGAGGCGCAGGACCTCACGCCCATGCAGTGGCGGGTGGTCGGCCGCCGGGGGCGGCACGCCACCTGGACGGTCGTCGGGGACCCGGCGCAGTCGTCGTGGTCGGACCCGGACGAGGCGGCCGAGGCCCGTGACGAGGCGCTGGGCACCCGCCCGCGGCGCCGCTTCACGCTCACCGTGAACTACCGCAACCCGGCCGAGATCGCCGAGCTGGCCGCGAAGGTCCTCGCCCTGGCGATGCCGGGCGCCGCCTCCCCGTCGGCCGTGCGCTCCACCGGGCTGCTTCCCCGCTACGCGGCGCTCGCCGGGGACGGCTGGGGGAGCACCGTACGGGCGGAGGCGGAGCGGCTGCTGGGTGAGGTCGACGGCACGGTCGGCGTGGTCGTCGCGATGAACCGCCGCGCGGAGGCCGCCCGCTGGCTCGCCGGGCTGGGGGACCGGGTGGTCGCCCTCGGCAGCCTGGAGGCCAAGGGACTGGAGTACGACGCCACGGTGGTGGTCTCCCCGGCCGAGATCGCGGACGAGTCGCCCGCCGGACTGCGGGTGCTGTACGTGGCGCTGACCCGGGCGACCCGGCAGCTCACCGTGGTCTCCGGACCGCGTGACGAACCGGACGCCGACGGGGTCCCCGACCTGCTGCGGGACTGACGGCCCGGCCCGGGAGCGGGGGACCGGCGAGACCGCCGGGCCCCCGCCGCGCGCCCCGTCCGGCGGGTGGCGCATGCCCTCCATCCGGCCGGATACGGAACCCGATGGTGCCGGGGGAATTGCCTTGCGGGGATCGTTTGTTACCTTGGATGTGACACCGGCCCGATCCAAGCCCCCGGGCCCAACCTTCGTCGCTTCGAGCGACCACTTGCCGCGAGGCGAGCATGGCGGGTCGGTGTCACCTAAACGTTCCGGAGAGGCCCGCGTCCCTGTGACGCGGGCCTCTTCCCGTTGCCCCGCCGATCTCGTATGGTGGAAAAACTTTTCCGCCGTAAGGGTTCCGGTGCGCGCGGGTGTGATGAACAAAACGTTCGCAATCCGGGGCGGCTAACACGTACCCGGCGGTAGGTGCGACCATCGGAAGGCGCTGTCCGGCCCCGCCGGGCGGCGCGCACGTGGCACGAAGGCGTGCACGCGACACAGAGGGAAGAAGAGGAAGTCGGTCATGGCAACGGCGCCCAGCGTCTCCTACTCGATGACGGTCCGCCTTGAGGTGCCCGCCAGCGGAACAGCGGTATCGCAGCTCACGACCGCGGTCGAGTCCTCCGGCGGCTCGGTGACCGGCCTGGACGTCACGGCCTCCGGCCACGAGAAGCTGCGGATCGACGTCACGATCGCCGCGACCTCCACCGCGCACGCCGAGGAGATCGTCGGCAAGCTGCGCACCATCGAGGGCGTCGTCCTCGGCAAGGTCTCCGACCGTACGTTCCTGATGCACCTCGGCGGCAAGATCGAGATGCAGTCCAAGCACCCCATCCGCAACCGTGACGATCTCTCCATGATCTACACGCCCGGAGTGGCACGTGTCTGCATGGCCATCGCCGAGAACCCCGAGGACGCCCGCCGCCTCACCATCAAGCGCAACTCGGTGGCCGTGGTCACCGACGGCTCCGCGGTCCTCGGCCTCGGCAACATCGGCCCCAAGGCCGCGCTGCCCGTGATGGAGGGCAAGGCGGCCCTCTTCAAGCGGTTCGCCGGGATCGACGCCTGGCCGCTGTGCCTGGACACCCAGGACACCGACGCGATCGTCGAGATCGTCAAGGCCATCGCGCCCGGCTTCGCGGGGATCAACCTGGAGGACATCTCCGCGCCCCGCTGCTTCGAGATCGAGGCCCGGCTGCGTGAGGCCCTCGACATCCCCGTCTTCCACGACGACCAGCACGGCACCGCCATCGTCGTCCTCGCCGCGCTGACCAACGCGCTGCGCGTGGTCGGCAAGGGCATCGGTGACGTCCGCGTCGTGATGTCCGGCGCGGGCGCAGCCGGTACGGCCATCCTGAAGCTGCTGCTGGCCGCGGGCGTCAAGAACGCCGTCGTCGCCGACATCCACGGCGTCGTCCACACCGGCCGCGCGGACCTCGTCGACGCCGCCGGCGACTCGCCGCTGCGCTGGATCGCGGACAACACCAACCCGGAGGGCCTGTCCGGCACCCTCAAGGAGGCCGTGCGCGGCGCCGACGTCTTCATCGGCGTCTCCGCCCCGAACGTCCTCGGCGGTGAGGACGTGGCCGCCATGACCGAGGACGCGATCGTCTTCGCGCTGGCCAACCCGGACCCCGAGGTCGACCCCACGATCGCCCGTCAGAGCGCCGCGGTCGTCGCCACCGGCCGCTCCGACTTCCCCAACCAGATCAACAACGTGCTGGTCTTCCCGGGTGTCTTCCGCGGTCTGCTGGACGCCCAGTCCCGGACCGTCAACACCGACATGATGCTGGCCGCGGCCCAGGCCCTCGCCGGTGTCGTCACCGAGGACGAGCTGAACGCGAACTACATCGTGCCCAGCGTCTTCAACGACAAGGTCGCCGGAGCGGTGGCGGGCGCGGTCCGCGAGGCGGCGAAGGCCGCCGCGGTCGCCGCCTCGGGCGTCAACGCCTGACCCCACCGGACACAGGCTGTACGGGGGCCCTACGCCCCCGTACAGCCACGCAGGACCAAGCGGGCCCAGGTGGACGCAGCAAAGGGGCGCGGGGAACCGCGCCCCACGAACGCCCCCCACGGGAACAAGTCGGCCCACGAGGGCGTACCCAAAGGGGCGCGGGGAACTGCGCACCCACGAACGACGGCACAGGAACAAACACGCCCAGGTGGACGCACCAAGGGGCGCGGGGAACCGCGCCCCACGAACGCCCCGCACGGGAACAAGTCGGCCACGAGGGCGTACCCCAAGGGGCGCGGGGAACTGCGCACCCACGAACGACGGCACAGGAACAAACACGCCCAGGTGGACGCACCAAGGGACGCGGGGAACCGCGCCCCGCGAACGACCCGCACCGGGCGAGGTACGTCCACGAGGGCGTACCCAGGGGCGCGGGCCGCGCCAGGCCACCTGTGACGGGCACCACGCCCGGCCTTCCGACGGCGCGTCGGCGATCACCGGGACGGACCACCCGCTTAGGGTGGCGGGCAGCCAGGGGGGTACCCCCGTACCCGGAGCCCCCTGCGTTCCGCTGCCGGGAGCGAACGGAGCGTCACCATTTCGAGGCAGTGGCGCTTTTCGTGTGACTCCCAGGGGTGCCGGATTGGCGTTCCCGCCGCAGGTGGGGGCAGGATGCCTCTCTGGGCGCGAGGGTCTGGCTACGGACCCGGGTCCGGGGCCCGACCGAGGACCCTGGCAGCATCGGCTTCGATCTCACGCCTCAACGGCAAGATGAACACGGGAGTACAAACATGAACCGCAGTGAGCTGGTGGCCGCGCTGGCCGACCGCGCCGAGGTGACCCGCAAGGACGCCGACGCCGTGCTGGCCGCGTTCGCCGAGACTGTCGGCGAGATCGTCGCCAAGGGCGACGAGAAGGTCACCATCCCCGGCTTCCTGACCTTCGAGCGCACCCACCGTGCCGCTCGCACCGCCCGCAACCCGCAGACCGGTGAGCCGATCAACATCCCCGCCGGCTACAGCGTGAAGGTCTCCGCCGGGTCCAAGCTGAAGGAAGCCGCCAAGGGCAAGTGAGCCCCGAGGCATCCTCACCTTGAACGGTGAAGGGGCGGCACCCGGTACCGGGTGCCGCCCCGTCGTTGTTCCCGCCGTTCCCGCCGGACTTCTTCCGGGCGTACCCGGCCCACAGGCCGGGGCCACGCGCCGGATGGCCCGTACAACGGCCTCAGCGGGCCGCCTGCGGGCCGACCGCGCCGACCGGGCCCAAGTGGCCCGGCCCGGTCCGCGCGGGGCTCAGTCCGCCGTCGTCCGGCCCGGCAGCTCCACCTTCGCGCCGAGGTCGTTGAGCTTGGCCATGAAGTTCTCGTAACCCCGGTTGATCAGCTCGATCCCGTGCACCCGGGACGTGCCCTGCGCGGCGAGCGCGGCGATCAGGTACGAGAAACCGCCCCGCAGGTCCGGGATGACGAGATCCGCGCCCTGGAGCCGGGTGGGCCCCGACACGACCGCCGAGTGCAGGAAGTTGCGCTGCCCGAACCGGCAGTCGGAACCGCCCAGGCACTCCCGGTACAGCTGGATGTGCGCACCCATCTGGTTGAGCGCCGAGGTGAAACCGAGCCGCGACTCGTACACCGTCTCGTGGATGATCGACAGACCCGTCGCCTGGGTCAGCGCGACCACCAGCGGCTGCTGCCAGTCCGTCTGGAAACCGGGGTGCACATCGGTCTCCAGCGCGATGGCGTCGAGCGTGCCGCCCGGGTGCCAGAACCGGATGCCCTCGTCATCGATCTCGAAGGCACCGCCCACCTTCCGGTAGGTGTTCAGGAACGTCATCATGGACCGCTGCTGCGCGCCCTTGACATAGACGTTCCCCTCCGTGGCCAGCGCGGCGGACGCCCAGGAGGCGGCCTCCAGCCGGTCCGAGAGGGCCGCGTGGTTGTATCCGCCGAGCTCGTCCACACCGGTGACACGGATCGTGCGGTCCGTGTCCATGGCGATGATCGCGCCCATCTTCTGGAGCACGCAGATCAGGTCCTCGATCTCCGGCTCCACGGCCGCGTTCGAGAGCTCCGTGACGCCCTCGGCGAGCACCGCCGTCAGCAGCACCTGCTCGGTGGCGCCCACGGACGGGTACGGCAGCCGGATCTTGGTGCCGCGCAGCCGCTGCGGGGCCTCCAGGTACTGGCCGTCGTCCCGCTTCTCGATCCGCGCGCCGAACTGGCGCAGCACGTCGAAGTGGAAGTCGATGGGGCGGCCACCGATGTCGCAGCCGCCGAGACCGGGGATGAACGCGTGGCCCAGCCGGTGCAGCAGCGGGCCGCAGAACAGGATGGGGATGCGCGACGAACCCGCGTGGGCGTCGATGTCGGCGACGTTCGCGCTCTCCACATGGGTCGGGTCGAGGACAAGTTCGCCCGGTTCCTCACCGGGGCGGACCGTCACGCCGTGGAGCTGGAGCAGACCGCGGACGACCCTGACATCACGGATGTCCGGAACGTTGCGCAGTCTGCTGGGGCCGCTGCCGAGCAGCGCGGCGACCATGGCCTTCGGCACGAGGTTCTTCGCGCCGCGGACACGGATCTCGCCCTCCAGCGGGGTTCCGCCATGGACAAGCAGGACATCGTCGGTGACGGTCATGTATCTCGCGTTCCGGGTGAGACGGGCAGGGGGCCGAGCAGCAAGCGTAATGGCCGTGTACCCCCCTTCTGTAAGCCCATGGGGGGTCCAAGGGCGTCATGACTTGGCCACAACACGGAACGCTCACCACCGGCCACCCCCCGTGACCTTCCGGAGGTCGCGCGCCCGGCCGCCGCGGCGCCCCCCGGGCCGCTTCCGGCCGGGTACGGGACAGCCGCCCGTGGGGCGTCCACCTGGCTACGGGGTGTGCGCGCCGGCCCGTGTTCACCCGGGTACGGGAGTTGGCTCCCCGTGTACGGGGAAGATGCGGGATCATGTCATCCATGACCGAGGTGTCCTCGCTCACAGGGCGGTTGCTCGTGGCCACGCCCGCCCTGGCGGACCCGAACTTCGACCGCGCGGTGGTGCTGCTCCTCGACCACGACGAGGAGGGCTCGCTCGGCGTGGTCCTCAACCGGCCCACGCCCGTGGGCGTCGGCGACATCCTGGAGGGCTGGGGCGAGCTGGCCGGTGAGCCGGGCGTCGTCTTCCAGGGCGGTCCCGTCTCCCTCGACTCCGCGCTCGGTGTCGCCGTCATCCCCGGCGGCGCATCGGCGGAGCGGGCGCCGCTCGGCTGGCGGCGGGTGCACGGCGCGATCGGCCTGGTCGATCTGGAGGCCCCGCCCGAGCTGCTGGCCGCGGCGCTGGGCTCGCTGCGGATCTTCGCCGGGTACGCGGGCTGGGGACCGGGCCAGCTGGAGGCCGAACTGGGCGACGGCGCCTGGTACGTGGTCGAGTCGGAACCGGGGGACGTCTCCTCGCCGGTCCCGGAGCGGCTGTGGCGCGAGGTGCTGCGCCGCCAGCGCGGTGAGCTGGCGATGGTGGCGACATACCCGGACGATCCGTCGCTGAACTGACGGTGCCCGCCCGTCGGCCACCGCCCGGCCGGTGACCGGCGGGCGGGGGATCGGAAGGCCGCGCGCTTCAGTACCCTTGGCTGCTATGAGCACTCTTGAGCCCGAGCCCGAGCGCGGGACTGGTACGGGAACCCTCGTCGAGCCGACGCCGCGGACTTCGCACGGTGACGGTGATCACGAGCGCTTCGCCCACTACGTCCAGAAGGACAAGATCATGGCGAGCGCGCTCGACGGCACGCCCGTCGTCGCGCTCTGCGGCAAGGTGTGGGTGCCGGGCCGCGACCCGAAGAAGTACCCGGTGTGCCCGATGTGCAAGGAGATCTACGAGTCCATGGGCATCGGCGGCGGCAAGAACGACAAGAACGGCAAGGACAAGAAGTAGCCCCGGCGCCCCCTGGCGGGGGCGCGTTTCCGCCCCGTCCCCCGGGCGGGACCGCGGGCGTGGGGCCGACGGGCCCCGGGGGCGACCACCGCGCACGGGTGGCCGCCCCCGGGGCCCGTCGGTCTGTCCGGAACCCGGCACCGCGCCTTCGCGGGCGCGGGGGAACCCCGTCCCGGACCTGAGCCCTTGCGTTCGTCCTTAGTCCTTGCGTCCGCCCTGAGCCCGTGCGCTCGCCCTGGGTCCGCGCCGCCCTGGGCGTTGCGTTCGCCGTGAACCCGCGCTGTCCCGGGGCCTGCGCCGCCGGGACCGCACCGCCTTGGGCCTTGCGTTCGCCCCGGACCTTGCGTTCGCCGCGGACCCGCGCCGCCCCGGACCCGCGTCTGCCTGTCCTGAAACCCGCACTGTCCGGTTCTAAACCCGCGTGGTCCGCCCTTTACCTGCGGTGGTCCAGACCTATCGGTCGACAAACCCCGGCAAATCACCTTCGCCGTTGCGCGGGATGCTTTCTTCGGTCACGGACTGGTTGAGACCACTTGTCGGACCCCTGATGTCCCCTTAGCCTCCGTCATGTTGTGCACCGCGAAACACCCGTTGCGCATATTGCAACGTGACTCGGAGGATCGCTCGATGAAGGTCTCACTGAAGTTCGTGCACCGGGCGACGCCCACCACGCCCCGCAGCTCCACCTCCCACGCCCGCCGCGCGGCCGTCGCCGCGCTGCTCGTGGCCGGTCTGACGGCGACGGCCTGCGCTCCGCAGACCTCCGACAGCGGTTCCGACAAGGACGAGAAGACCGGCACGCTGCGGGTCTGGCTCTTCCAGGAGGTCAACAACAAGCCGAAGCAGGAGGTCGTCGACCGCGCGGTGGCCGACTTCAAGAAGGCCAACGACGGCGCCGACGTCAAGGTCGAGTACATCCCGGTGGAGACCCGCGCCGAGAAGATCAAGGCCGCGTTCAACGACCCCAAGAGCGCCCCCGACATCATCGAGTACGGCAACACCGACACCGCCGGCTATGTGAAGGACGGCGGACTCGCCGACATCACGAAGGAGTTCGGCGAGTGGACCGAGTCCAAGGACACCGACCCCACCGCCCGTGAGTCGGTCACCGTCGACGGCAAGGTGTACGGCGCCCCCTACTTCGTCGGTGTGCGCGCGCTCTACTACCGCACCGACATCTTCAAGGACCTCGGCCTCGACGTCCCGAAGACCCAGGCCGAGCTCATCAGCACCGCCAAGAAGATCCGCGCGGAGAAGCCCGAGCTGTACGGTCTCGCGGTCGGCGGCGCCTACACCTACGGCGCGATGCCCTTCCTCTGGTCCCACGACGGCAACATCGCCACCGAGTCCGGCGGCACGTACCGCTCGGCCATCGACAGCGCCGCCGCCCAGAAGGGCATCAAGGCGTACACCTCGCTCTTCGGCGACGACAACTGTCCGGCCTCCAAGTGCGCGGGCATGGGCGGCAACGACACCGTCACCGCCTTCGCGTCCGGCAAGGCCGGTATGGCGATAGGCGGCGACTTCAGCCACGCCGCCGTCGAGGCGGGCAAGGTCAAGGGCAACTACGCCGTCGTCCCGCTGCCGGGCGTCAAGGAGGGCGACATCGCCCCCGCCTTCGCGGGCGGCAACAACGTCGGCGTCCTCAAGAGCACCCCGCGCCGCACCCTGGCCGTGGAGCTGATGAAGGAGCTCGCGGACAAGAAGACGCAGGGCGAACTCTTCGACGCGATGGGCTTCCTGCCCACCTACACCGATGTCCGTGAGGATGCCGCGAAGAACAAGCCCTTCATCAAGCCGTTCATCGACACCCTCGCCTCGGGCGCCAAGTTCGTCCCCGCCTCGCCCGCCTGGGGCCAGATCGACGCCTCGCTGGTGCTGCCGACGATGTTCCAGGAGGTCGTCAGCGGCCGCAAGGACGTCGCCGCCGCCGCCAAGGACGCGGCGAAGAAGATGGACGACGCCTTCGGTACCGCGGGCTGAACCGGACCGCCGACCGATGACGCACGACATCACACTCAGCAAGCCCGACGGGCCCACCGCGGCGGGGCGGGGGCCCGGCGGGTCCGCGCCGGGCCCCCGCCGGGTCCGCAAGCGGCCCCCCGGGCGCCGCGGTCCGGCCTGGACCCCCTGGCTCTACCTCGCGCCCGCCCTGGTCGTCCTGGCCGCACTGCTCGCCTACCCCATCTACCAGCTCGGCCTGATCTCCTTCCTGGAGTACACCCAGGCCCAGGTCAGCGGTGGTGAACCCACCACCTTCAAGGGCTTCGGCAACTACGCGGAGCTCTTCCGCGACGAGCAGTTCTGGCAGGTCCTGACCGCCACGGTCGTCTTCGCCGCCGCCTGTGTGATCTCCACCCTCGCCGTCGGCTGCGCGCTCGCCGTCCTGCTGACCCGTATCCGCGCGGTGCCGAGGCTCATCCTGATGATGGCCTCGCTCGGCGCCTGGGCGACCCCCGCGATCACCGGCTCCACGGTGTGGATGTTCCTCTTCGACCAGGACTTCGGCCCCGTCAACAAACTCCTCGGACTGGGCGACCACTCCTGGACCTACGACCGGTACAGCGCCTTCGCGCTCGTCCTGTTCGAAGTGGTCTGGTGCTCGTTCCCGTTCGTGATGGTCACCGTGTACGCGGGAATCCGCGCGGTGCCCAGCGAGGTCCTGGAGGCGGCGTCCCTGGACGGCGCCTCGCAGTGGCGGATCTGGCGGTCGGTGCTCGCGCCGATGCTGCGCCCGATCCTGGTGGTCGTCACCATCCAGTCCATCATCTGGGACTTCAAGGTCTTCACCCAGATCTATGTGATGACGGGCGGCGGCGGTATCGCCGGCCAGAACCTCGTCCTCAATGTGTACGCGTATCAAAAGGCGTTCGCGTCCTCGCAGTACAGCCTGGGTGCCGCCATCGGCATCGTCATGCTGCTGATCCTGCTCGCGGTCACGCTCGTCTATCTGCGGCTGCTGCGGCGGCAGGGGGAGGAACTGTGAGCGGGACGGCGGTGCACGGAGGCGGTCCCAGGACGGACGGCACGAAAGGCGAGGGACGCGCCGCGGGGACCTCGCGCCTCGGCGGACTGGTCCGCAGGCCGTGGCGGCTGGCGGCGGAACTCGCCGCGCTCGTGATCGCCGTGGTGGTCGCGTTCCCGCTCTACTGGATGGTGCTCTCCGCGTTCAAGCCCGCCGGGGAGATCGAGTCCACGAATCCCCGGCCCTGGACGCTGAGCCCGTCGCTGGACTCCTTCCGGCGGCTGTTCCAGCAGGAGGAATTCGGCCGCTACTTCCTCAACAGTGTGGTCGTCGCGGTATCCGTGGTGCTCATTTCCTCGGTCATCGCATTCCTGGCGGCGACCGCCGTCACACGATTCAAGTTCAAGTTCCGCACCACGCTGCTCATCATGTTCCTCATCGCCCAGATGGTGCCGATGGAGGCCCTCGCCATTCCGCTGTTCTTCCAGATGCGGGACCTCGGCCAGCTGAACACCCTGGGCGCCCTGATCCTGCCGCACATCGCGTTCTCGCTGCCGTTCGCGATCTGGATGCTCAGAGGATTCGTGAAGGCCGTACCGGAAGCCCTGGAGGAGGCCGCCGCACTCGACGGGGCGAGCCGCACCCGATTCCTCTGGCAGATCCTCTTCCCGCTGGTCTTCCCGGGACTCGTGGCGACGAGTGTGTTCTCGTTCATCTCCGCGTGGAACGACTTCCTCTTCGCCAAGTCCTTCATCATCAGCGACACTTCGCAATCCACGCTGCCGATGGCCCTGCTCGTCTTCTTCAAACCGGACGAGAACGACTGGGGCGGAATCATGGCGGCCTCTACAGTGATGACCATTCCGGTACTGATCTTCTTCGTCCTGGTGCAGCGCCGCCTGGTGTCCGGGCTCGGCGGCGCGGTCAAGGACTGACAGGACCGAGGCCGCCGGGAAGGCCGACGCGAAGGTCCCGCCGCCCCGGCGGGACCCCGGACGAGACGGGCCCCTCGGGGGCACCGGAAGGGACTGACGCCGCTGTGACGGCCGGGACGGACCACCAATGACACGAGTGACGCGAGTGACATGACTGGCACCACGACGGACGACCACGACGGACACGACGGACACGGGACGGGTGACGAGATGACGGGTGACACAGTGACGGACACGAGCGGGACCGGGACCGGGGCCGCCGGGAGCGCCGCACCGGACGGGGCGCTGCTGCCCGCGCCGCTGCGGCTGGAGCGCACGGGCGAGGTCCCCGTGGCCCTGCACGACGGCACCCTGCTGGTGACCGGACCCGGTACGGAGGGGGTCGCCCGCTGGCTGCGCGCCCACCTGGGAGCCGCCACCGGACTGCCCCTCGGCGAGGCCCCCGCGGACTCCACCGCCCCGGTCGCGGACCCCTCGGCGCCGGACCGGCTGGACCGGCTGGCCCTGGCCGTCGACCCCGAACTGCCCCGGGAGGGCTACCGGCTCACCGTGGCCGCCCCGGCGGCCCGGATCGAGGGCGGCAGCGCCGCCGGTGTCTTCTACGGCGCCCAGAGCCTGCGTCAGCTGCTCGGCGCCGACGCCTACCGCCGCGCGCCCCTGGACCGCGACCGGACCTGGACGCTGCCCCGGCTCACCGTCGAGGACGCGCCGCGCTTCGGCTGGCGCGGCATGATGCTCGACGTGTCACGCCACTTCACCCCGAAGGACGGGGTGCTCCGCCATCTCGACCTGCTGGCCGCGCACAAGCTGAACGTCTTCCATTTCCATCTCACCGACGACCAGGGCTGGCGCGTCGAGATCAAGCGCTACCCGAAGCTCACCCAGGACGGCGCCTGGCGCTCCCGCACCAAATGGGGCCACCGGGCGTCCCCGCTGTGGGACGACAAGCCCCATGGTGGCTTCTACACCCAGGAAGACATCCGGGAGATCGTGGCCTACGCGGCCGAACGCCATATCCGTGTCATCCCGGAGATCGACGTACCCGGGCACTCGCAGGCCGCCATCACCGCGTACCCGGAACTCGGCAACACCGATGTCGTGGACACGGCCTCCCTCTCCGTCTGGGACAACTGGGGCGTCAGTCCCAACGTACTCGCCCCCACCGACAACACCCTCCGCTTCTTCGAGGGTGTGCTGGAGGAAGTCCTCGAACTCTTCCCCGCGGACCACACGCCGTTCATCCACATGGGCGGCGACGAGTGCCCCAAGGACCAGTGGAAGGAGTCCCCGGCGGCGCAGGCCCGCATCAAGGAACTCGGCCTGAGGGACGAGGACGAACTCCAGTCCTGGTTCATCCGGCACTTCGACACCTGGCTCTCCGCGCGCGGACGCCGTCTCATCGGCTGGGACGAGATCCTGGAAGGCGGTCTCGCGCCCGGCGCGGTGGTCTCCTCCTGGCGCGGCTACGGCGGCGGCATCACGGCCGCGCGCGCGGGCCACGACGTCATCATGTGCCCGGAGCAGCAGGTGTACCTGGACCACCGGCAGAGCGGCGGCGCCGACGAGCCGGTCCCGATCGGGTTCGTGCGCACCCTGGAGGACGTGTACCGCTTCGAGCCGGTGCCGCCGGAGCTCACCCCTGAGGAGGCCCGTCATGTGCTGGGCACCCAGGCCAATGTGTGGACCGAGGTGATGGAGGGCCCCGCGCGCGTGGACTACCAGGTCTACCCGCGGCTGGCCGCGTTCGCCGAGGTCGCCTGGAGCGCGCTGCCCGCCTCCGCCGACCGGGACTTCGACGGCTTCGAGGCACGGATGACCGAGCACTACCGGCGGCTCGACGCCCTCGGCGTCCAGTACCGGCCGCCCACGGGCCCGCTGCCCTGGCAGCGGCGTCCCGGGCTGCTGGGCCGCCCGATCGACGGCGCCCCGCCGAACGTGTGACCCCGCGGGACGGACGCACCCTCCGCCCGTCCCGCCCCCTCCGGGCCCGTCCGCGCGCACCACCGCGGACGGGCCCGCTCGTGTGCCCGGACGCCGCCGCGAGCGGTGCGGGTCCGTCCGCCGCGAGCCGCGCCGGTCCGCGCGAGGCGAGCTGTGCCGGTCCGTCGCGAAGCGAGGGAAAAGTCGTACAACGGACACCGAAAGAGTGGCAATTCGTGCGCACCGCCAAGGGCGGTACGAAGCGGACCATCCCTGCTAAGCGGGGGCGAACACCGCCTGACGGACCCCCGCGCCTGCCCCCGGCGAAGATGTGCCAGAGTTGCCACGTCCGGCCTGTGAGCACGTACCGTACGGCCCACAGGACGACCAGGTGGGACAGCGGGAAGGGGCAGCCGGTTTGACCACGCACGCACCGCAGGCGGCGCGATCCGTGACACTGCCGGGCTCACTGGACGAGGCGGTCGCGGTTCTCGCCGCGACGCCCGCGGCCGTGCCCGTCGCGGGCGGTACGGATCTGATGACCTCGGTCAACTCCGGTCAGTTGCGGCCCGCCGCCCTGGTCGGACTCAGCCGGATCAGCGAGATCCGCGGCTGGCAGTACCAGGACGGCCACGCGCTCCTCGGCGCGGGCCTCACCCACGCGCGCATGGGGCGGCCCGACTTCGCCGCGCTGATCCCCGCGCTCGCCGCCGCCGCGCGCGCCGCGGGCCCCCCGCAGATCCGCAACGCGGGCACCCTCGGCGGCAACATCGCCACCGGCGCCCCGACCGGCGACGCCCTGCCCGTGCTCGCCGCCCTCGAAGCCACCGTCGTCCTCGCCGGACCCGGCGGCTCCCGGCGGGAGATCCCCGTCTCGCACCTGCTCGCCGGGATGGAGATGCTCGCCGCCGGTGAACTCATCGGCTACGTGCGCGTGCCGATCCTGCACGCCCCCCAGGTCTTCCTGAAGGCCACCGGCCGCACCGGCCCCGGCCGCGCCACCGCGTCGATCGCGCTGGTCCTCGACCCCGCCCGGCGCGGGGTGCGCTGCGCGGTGGGCGCCGTCGCGCCGATGCCGCTGCGCCCGCTGGACGCCGAACAGTGGATCGGCCGGCTCATCGACTGGGACGGAAGCCGTACGGTGGTCCCCGAGGCCCTGACGGCCTTCGGCGAGTACGTCGCCGCGGCCTGCATCCCCGACGCCGCCCCCACCGAGGGCGGCGCGCCGCAGCCGCTGCCGCCCGCCGTACTGCATCTGCGGCGCACCGTCGCCGTGCTGGCCCGACGGGCACTGGGGAGGGCGCTGTCGTGAGCGACGAACACAGCGGCGGGGGCGGCTGGCGGCCGATCCCGCAGGGCGAGCACGACCAGGACGGCAGCGAGGCCACCGCCTTCGTCCAGCTGCCCGAGGGCGGTCTGGAACCGCACGCGGACAGCCCCCTGGCCGCGCCCGGCCACGGCTATGTGCCGCCCCGGATCACGGCCGCCCCGGCCGCCGGTGAGGCCACCGGCCCCGGCGCCTGGCCGGCCCCGCACGGCCCCGGAGCGCCCGCGCAGGCGCCCGCGTGGCCCGAACCGACCGATCCCACCGGCGGCCACCCGCACCCGGCCGGGCCCGCGTACGCCCCGGAGCACGGCCACCCGGCGCCGGGCGGCTACGACCCGCAGGCGTCCGGACAGTGGTCCTTCCCGGACGCCGCGCCGCCCGCCCCGGGCACCGGCGCGACCGGCCAGTGGTCGATCCCGCTGGCCGACACCGACGTCCCGGACGACTCGGGCGAGTTCACCACGTCCACCCTGGCCTCCCAGTGGGGCGGCAACCCGCCCGCGACGCTGCCCGGCGGCGCCGCGGCGCCCTGGGCCACCGGCGCCCACGACTGGACGACGGCCCCCGGCCCCGACACCGTCCACGACGGCGCCCACCTCACCGGCCACGACGGCGGCCAGGACACCGAGGGCATGCCGTTCACCGTCCCGTCCGCGACCCCGGCCTACGGCACCGACACCCGTTCCTTCGGGTCCGGTCCCGCCGATCCGGTCACGTACCCGCCCGGCACCGACCCGGCCGCCCCCGGCGAACACCCCGTCCACGACGCCGGGGAGGCCGTCCACGGCCCCGCGGGGCCCGCGGACGGCCAGGAGGCCACCGGCGGCCCGGAAGCCGCGCAGACGGCCTCCCAGGCCCTCGCGGACGCGCCGGACGGCGCGGCGGCGCGCGCGGCCCGGTACGAGGTCGGGCACGGGGCGGGCCACGAGGTCGGCCACGCGACAGGTCACGACGTGGGCCACGCGACAGGTCACGAGGTGGGGCACGGCATCGACCCCGCCGCCGAGCACGAATCCGGCCCCGAACCGGACCACGACCCCGCCCACGACCCCGGTCACAGCCTTCCGCACGGCGTCCGCCACGAGGCCGCGCCCGGGTCCGACGACGGCCTCCACCGTTCCGCCCACGACCACACCGACGGCCCGCCCGTCACCGGCACGGGCCCCGGCGACGGCGTCACCGCCGGGCGCACGACGGCCGGCCCCGACACCCCGGCCACCGCCGACGGCTCCACGTCCGCGCCCGCCGTCCCGCACCCGCGCGACGCCCACGGCCCGGACGCCGACGCCGCGGTCACCCGTGAACACCCCGAAGGGGACCCGTCCCCCGCGCGCGCGGACGACCTCGCGCCGGAGCACCCCGAACACCCCGGCCACCCGGCCCCGCACGAACACCCCGCCCCCGACGAACCAGCGGGTTCGGCACCCGGCGGACCCGGATCCACCCCCGACGAACCGGACCGGGCGGCGGACCCCGCCCCCGACGAGGCCGCCGCGGCCACCGAGCACCCCCTCGACGACACCCCGCCCGTCCACCACGACGAACACCCCCTGATCTCGTACTCCCTGCGGGTCAACGGCGTGGACCGGCCCGTCACCGACGCGTGGATCGGTGAATCACTGCTCTACGTGCTGCGCGAACGCCTCGGCCTCGCGGGCGCCAAGGACGGCTGTTCCCAGGGCGAGTGCGGCGCGTGCAACGTCCAGGTCGACGGCAGACTCGTCGCCTCCTGCCTGGTGCCCGCGGCCACCACCGCGGGCAGCGAGATCCGCACCGTCGAGGGCCTCGCCGCCGACGGACGCCCCTCCGACGTCCAGCGGGCCCTCGCCCGCTGCGGGGCCGTCCAGTGCGGATTCTGCGTCCCCGGGATGGCGATGACCGTCCACGACCTGCTGGAGGGCAACCCCGCGCCCTCCGAACTGGAGGCCCGCCAGGCGCTCTGCGGCAACCTCTGCCGCTGCTCCGGCTACCGCGGCGTCCTCGAAGCGGTCCGCGAGGTCGTCTCCGAACGCGAGGCGTCCGCCATGGCCACCGAACCCGAACACCCCGACGAACACACCGCCGAGGGCCGCATCCCGCACCAGGCCGGACCCGGCGCGGGCGGCGTCCACCCCACGGCGCACGAGAACCACGGTCCGTACGGCCAGGACGGAGCCCCCGCGTGAGCAACGAAGCAGGGGGCACGGCCGGTTCCGCGACCCCCGCCCCCGACCCCCTGCCGCACGGACTCGGCACCTCGCTGCCGTCACCCCACGCGCGCGCGAAGACCGAGGGCACCTTCCCCTACGCCGCCGACCTGTGGGCCGAGGGACTGCTGTGGGCCGCCGTCCTGCGCTCACCGCACCCCCACGCGCGCATCGTGTCCATCGACACCTCCCACGCGCGGGTGATGCCCGGCGTCCGCGCCGTCATCACCCATGAGGACGTTCCCGGGACGACCGTCCACGGCCGCCGCGTCAAGGACCGTCCCGTCTTCGCCTCCGAGGTCGTCCGCCACCACGGCGAGCCCATCGCCGCCGTCGCCGCCGACCACCCCGACACCGCCCGGATGGCCGCCGCCGCCGTCATCGTCGAGTACGAGGTGCTGGAACCCGTCATCGACCCGGAGAAGGCGTTCTCCGCCGAACCCCTCCACCCCGACGGCAACCTCATCCGCCACATCCCGCTGCGCCACGGCGACCCCGACGTCACCGGCGAGGTCGTCGTGGAGGGCGTCTACCGCATCGGCCGCCAGGACCCCGCCCCCATCGGCGCCGAGGCCGGACTGGCCGTACCGCGCCCCGACGGCGGTGTGGAGCTGTACGTGGCCTCCACCGACCCGCACAACGACCGGGACCTCGCCGCCGCCTGCTACGGACTCGACCCGGAGCGCGTCAAGGTCGTCGTCACCGGTGTGCCCGGCGCCACCGCCGACCGCGAGGACCCCGGCTTCCAGCTCCCGCTCGGACTGCTCGCCCTCAAGACGGGCTGCCCCGTCAAGCTCACCGCCACGCGCGAGGAGTCCTTCCTCGGGCACGCGCACCGCCACCCCACCCTGCTGCGCTACCGCCACCACGCCGACGCGGACGGCCGCCTGGTCAAGGTCGAGGCACAGGTGCTCCTCGACGCGGGCGCCTACGCCGACACCTCCGCCGAGGCGCTCGCCGCCGCCGTGTCGTTCGCCTGCGGCCCCTACGTCGTGCCCCACGCCTTCGTCGAGGGCTGGGCCGTACGTACCAACAACCCGCCCTCCGGGCACATGCGCGGCGAAGGCGCCCTCCAGGTGTGCGCCGCCTACGAGGCGCAGATGGACAAGCTCGCCCGCAAGCTCGGCGCCGACCCCGCCGACGTACGGCTGCGCAACGTCCTCGCCACCGGCGACGTCCTGCCGACGGGGCAGACCGTCACCTGCCCCGCGCCCGTCGCGGAACTCCTCGGCGCGGTACGCGACTTCCCGCTGCCCGCCCTGCCCAAGGACACCCCCGAGGACGAATGGCTGCTGCCCGGCGGCCCCGAGGGCGCGGGGGAGCCCTCCGCGATCCGCCGGGGCGTCGGCTACGGCCTCGGCATGGTCCATATGCTCGGCGCCGAGGGCACCGACGAGGTGTCCACCGCCACCGTCAAGGTCCACGACGGGGTCGCCACCGTCATCTGCGCCGCCGTCGAGACCGGCCAGGGCTTCAGCACCCTCGCCCGGCAGATCGTCCAGGACACCCTGGGCGTGGACGAGGTGCACATCGCCCCCGTCGACACGGACCAGCCCCCCGCGGGCGCCGCCTGCCGGGGCCGCCACACCTGGGTGTCCGGCGGAGCCGTCGAGCGGGCCGCGAAGATGGTCCGCACCCAGCTCCTCCAGCCGCTGGCCCACAAGTTCGGCATGTCCACCGAACTCCTCCAGATCACCGACGGGAAGATCACCTCCTACGACGGCGTCCTGTCGACCACCGTCAGCGAGGCGCTCGACGGCAAGGAGCTCTGGGCCACCGCGCAGTGCCGCCCGCACCCCACCGAGCCCCTGGACGAGGACGGCCAGGGCGACGCCTTCGTGGGCCTCGCGTTCTGCGCCATCCGCGCGGTGGTCGACGTCGACATCGAACTCGGCTCCGTACGCGTCGTGGAACTCGCCGTCGCCCAGGACGTCGGCCGCATCCTCAACCCGGCCCAGCTCAACGCCCGTATCGAGGCCGGGGTCACCCAGGGGCTCGGCGCCGCCCTCACCGAGAACCTGCGCACCCCGCGCGGGCTGATCCGCCACCCCGACCTCACCGGCTACGCCCTGCCCACGTCACTCGACGTACCCGACATCCGGATCGTCAAGCTGGTCGAGGAACGCGATGTGGTCGCCCCGTTCGGGGCGAAGGCGGCCAGCGCGGTCCCCGTGGTGACATGCCCCGCGGCCATCGCGTCGGCCGTCCGCGCGGCGACCGGCCGCCCGGTCACCCGCCTCCCGATCCGCCCCCAGGCAGCGGTCGTCACCACCACGGCCTGACGTCCCCGTCGCCGGTGCTGGTGCCCGTACGGGTGCCGCTGCCGGTCCTTCGCGGCCTCCGGAGCGGGGTCGTACCCGCACCGCCTCGCGGCCGGTTGTCAGTGGCGGCACCTACCGTCGTGAGCAGTGGGTGCCGTGCACCGTGACGGGTGTGTCCGGCGTCCCGCCGACCGTTCGTTGACCTGCCACGGGGGGTTCCATGGCCACGACCGAGACGATCAGGTTCACCGAGCACGGGCTGCCGCCGTCGCTCACCCACGCGGGCACCCGGCGGTTCCTCACCGGGGCCGGACTGCCCGCGCGGGAGGGCCCGTTGTTCCGCTTCACGGTGCTCCGTGAGCAGGGCCTGCGGACGTACGCGACCCTCGCGGGGGTGCCCGCCGCGCCACGCGACCTCTTCGTGCTCGGCGAGCTCTCGGCGCCCGGTCCCGGCGCCTGGGTGACGCTCGACGGCCGCACCGGCGCGCTGTTCCTGACCGGCCGCCCCCACCCCGGCCGGGCCGATCCCGGCCTCCCCGGTGACCCGCTGGCGCCCGACACGGTGACCCTGCTCGGCTTCGAGTCGGCCGTCGCCGACCTGGAGCGGACCCGGGGCCGCTTCGCCGCCTACGAGAGCCGCTACGGCCGCGCCGCCGCCTCCGGTGCCACCGACGAGCTGCTGGCCCTCTTCCAGGGCGGTATGCGCGGCGCGGAGCTGCCCGCCTTCTGGTGGATCGCCGCCCTGATCCTCCCGCTGGCCCGGGTCCCCACCCCCGGCATCCAGCTCCGGCTCGACCTCCCGGGGCGGCTGCTGGACGAGGAGTTCGGCGCCGGACGCGTCACCCGCTGCGAGGACGCCGACCTGCCCGCCGCCCTCACCCATGAGCCGACGCGCCGCTTCCTGAAGGACATCGGCCTCCCCGAGGAGGACGACAGCTATGTCTTCCCGGGACTTCCCCTGCGCACCCTCACCGAGCACCACGGCGGCTGGGCCGGACTGCCGCCGCACGCCACCCGGCTGGTCCCCGTCGGCCATCTCGCGGACGGCACGGACATCGTGGTCGACGGCGCCACCGGCGAGATCCTGTCCTGGCACCGGTCCACCGGCCGGCTGTCCCCGCTGAACTCCGATGTGTCGGCGCTGGCGTTCACCACCTGGCTGCTGCGCCGTGAACGCGTCCTGGACGAGGCCCACGACGGGTACCTCACCGCGCGGGCGCCCGGCCGGCTGGCCGAGGCCGTCCGCGCGGTCCTGAGAGCCACCGACCATCCGGCCGCCCTGCACACCCCCACGGACACGGACGGCCCGGCCGCCCACTGGCGCCCCTGGCCCCTGCTGACGACGGTCCCGGTGGAGTGCGCGAGGTAGCGCCTCGTCCGCGCGGGTTCGCCGGGCCGGTGCTCGGGGCGAGGTGATGGGGGGAACCGACGCCGGGTCAGGTGGGGATCGGGGCGCTGCCGGTGCGGGTGCGCTGGTATCGCGCGGGTGTGGTGCCCACATGGCGGGTGAAGTGCCGGGACAGATGCGCTTGGTCATGGAACCCCACGTCGGCGGCGACCCCGGCGGGCCGGTGGCCGTCGAGGAGAAGCCGCCGTGCCTGATCGACGCGCTTGCCGGTCAGGTAACGGTGCGGCGGCAGGCCGTAGGTCTGCTTGAAGCAGCGGATCAGGTGGGTGGGGTGGGCGTGCAGGACGGCGGCGGCCTCACTCAGGGACACACCGGCGCGGATCCGTGAGTCCAGCAGCTCCCGCAGCCCGGTGGCGAGGCGGCTTGCCTCACGCCCCGGTTCGCGGGGCCGGAGCGCGTCGAGGTGCAGGTGGAGCCGTTCACGGATGAACGAGAGGCGGCATTCGGCTTCGAACCCGTCCCCGGCATGGACGAGAGCGGTGTGCAGGCGGTGGATCCGATGGCGCAGCGGTCCGTCGCTGAGGACGGGAGCGTCCACCGCGCGTCCGGCCAGACGCTGCGGGAGCACGCTCTCGTCCAGGTAGAGGTTGCGCTTGCGGAAGCCTGACGCCGTGACGGTCCGGCCGTCATGGGGGACGCCGGGCGGCAGCAGCAGGACGCTGGTGGAACCGGTCGCCCCATGGCGGCGGCGGTCGAGTGCGAAGTCCACCGAGCCGTCGTCGAGGATCATCAGGTCCCAAGTGTCGTGGGTGTGGGCCGGGTACGCGTGGTCGGTGAAGTGCGCGTGGAAGACCTCCGCGATCCCGGGTACCGACGGCCGCCAGGCGCTGATGGACGTACGGGGTCGGTCGGAGGCCATGCCAGGAACGTACAAGACCGGTGGAGTCCGTGCGCGGGAGGCTCATGACGCCGGCCGGGGGGCCTGAGAGGCCGCTCCCGGTTGCCCGGCCTCATGGAGGGATGCCGCATGTCCGAGCCCGTTGCTCCTGTCAACCTCGCCGACAAGCTGTCGCTGTTCAGCGAGCTGTGGTCGCAGAAGAAGGTGGCCGTGCTCAACGACTACGAGGTCAAGCTGGCCAAACTGAAGGGGGAGTTCGTCTGGCACACGCACGAGGACACCGATGAACTGTTCCTGGTCATCAGCGGGCGGCTCACCATCCAGCTCAGGGGCGCTGATGTGGTGCTGGAACCCGGCGAGTTGTTCGTCGTTCCCCGGGGGGTCGAACACTGCCCGATGGCGGACGAGGAGACCGCGATCCTGTTGTTCGAGCCGACGGGAACGCTCAACACCGGTGACGCGGGAGGACCGATGACGAAGGCGGCCGAACTCCTCGGCTGACACGCGGACGCCCTGTCCCCCGACCGTGCTTCTGGGCGCTTCTCGCACGCTGGTCACCCGGAGAAGGAGCTTCGCCCCGTCCGCGGGGAAGGTCACCCGGGTTCGCCCGCGTGAGGCGGCCGAACCCGGGGGCGGAGGGGAATGGTGCCTGAGGAACCCGGCCCGCGTCGGGCGCCGGGGAGCGTGACCGCCTTCGGCCCGGGCCGGTGCCGGTGCCGGAAGGCGAGCGGTGGCGGGGCGGCGGCGCGCGCCGCCCCGCCGACCGCTCTGCCCTGCTGGCCCCCGTCGGACCAGCTCTGGAGGCCGTGGCGGGAATCGAACCCACGTAACTCGCTTTGCAGGCGAGTCCCTCAACCACTCGGGCACACGGCCGGGTGTCACCGGATGTGATCACCGTAGGAGCGGTCCGGGCCATGGCTCAAGACATCGGACACCCATGCCATGTGACTGCAATCCGCCGTTCACAAAGCGCCGTTGGCGTCCGCGGGCTGTCTTTCGGGGTGCCGGGGATACCTGAGAGCTACGTCGCCGTAGCCCCACGGTCTGACTTTCCGGATCGCGGAATGGCTACCGGAGTGTGATGTGGTCTCCATGCCTCTCGGCCTACCTTGAGCGCATGATCCGAATGAGTCGGGCGGCCACCGCCGCCGCCCTCACGATGTCGCTCGCCCTGCCGCTCGGCATGGTGGGCACGGCAGCAGCTCAGGACACGTCGGCGTCCGGCGCGCCGGCCCCGGCGGCGTCCGCCGCGTTCCCTCAACTCCCCGCGCCCACCGGTAAGTACGGAGTGGGCAGCAAGGTGCTGCACCTGGTGGACCGTGACCGTGGGGACCCCTGGGTCCCCACCGCCGACGGCCGTGAGCTGATGGTCAGCCTCCACTACCCGGCGGCCCGTCCCGGCAAGGGTGGGACGGGAACAGCCCGGTACGCCACGCTCGACGAGGCGCGGCTGATGGCGGAGGGCTTCGAGATGTCGGGCGCCGTCCCGGCCGACCGCCTGAGCGGGATGCGTACCCACAGCAAGCCCGACGCCCCGGTGTCCAAGGGCCGGTACCCCCTGGTCATTCTGTCGCCCGGGTTCGGCGCCGCGCGCTGGACCCAGACCAATCTCGCCGAGGATCTGGCCAGCCGGGGCTATGTCGTGGCCTCCCTGGACCACGCCTACGAGTCGTACGGCACCTCCGTCCCCGGCGGCCGCACCCTGACCTGCGTCTCCTGCCACGCGGTGGACCAGGGCGGGGTACCGCTGAGTGTGGTCACCACGACCCGGGCCAAGGATGTGTCGTTCGTCCTCGACCGGCTCACGGGCCCGGACCCCGTCTGGCGGCACTCCGGGGTGATAGACAAGCGGCGTGTGGGTATGGCCGGACACTCCATCGGCGGCGCGTCAGCCGCCACCGCGATGGTGGGCGACCACCGGGTCCGCGCGGGGATCAACATGGACGGCGCCTTCTGGGAGAAGCTGCCCGCGGGCGGTCTGAAGGGCCGGCCGTTCATGCTCCTCGGCACCGACGACGAGGTCCACAGGCCCGGCGGCACCGACCGGACCTGGGACGAGACATGGCCCGGCCTGAACGGCTGGAAGCGCTGGCTCACCGTCTCCGGGTCGAACCACGGGACCTTCTCCGACACCCCCGTGATCGGCGAGCACTTCGGTCTGCCCGGTGAGCCGTACCCGGCCGCCAGAGCGATCGCGATCACCCGGACCTATGTCTCCGCGTTCTTCGACCAGCATCTGCGCGGCACCCCGCGTGCCGTGCTCGCCGGACCGACCGCCGCCAACCCGGAGGTGAAGTTCCAGAACCCCTGACCGGTGGGAACGGCCGGGCGAAGTGTACGAACGGCGGTCACCGGTGATAACCCGGCACAAGGAACACCGACATCAGCCGGATGGACGGAGTACCGCCGTGCCGACTTCTCCCGAGCCCCCCGGTCCCGCTCAACGGGACCTGGACCTCTACGACATCGCGTTTCTCGCCGGAGGCGGGCGGCGCGTGGCCGAGACGGCCTTGATCACACTGCGGGACCGTGGCGTGATCAAGGTGCGGGGCTCCCGGGCCCGCCCTGGCGACACCCCCGTGGAGCAGGGGGAGATCCACCCCGTGGAGCGGTCCCTGGCGGAGCTGTGCGCCGAGTTGGACGACATCGCCGTTCTTCTGGACTTCGTCCGCCGCGGGCCGGAGGTGGTACTCATCCGGGCTCAGCTGATGTCCGACGGGTCGCTGACCTGCTTCCGTCACCGTGTCACCGCCCTGGGCCGCCGACGGTTGGCGCAGGCCCAGGCGCGAGGGACCTGGCCCGCCCATGTCTTCGAGGGTTCCACGGCGCTCAAGGACAGAAGACTGGCCCGGACCCTCGACAACGCGTCGCTTCCGTCGGGCCTGGGGCGGGCCCTGGCCCGGATGGGCAGGGCTCTGGACCCGGACCATGGCGCGAGTGGGAGCGACGGCCCGGACCACGGCTCCAGCGGTGGTGGCGGCGGGGGCGGTGACTGAGTCCGGCCCGTGTCGGGGCGGGTTCCGGGCGAGTGGGGCCCGTGTCGGGGCGGTTCCGGGCGGGTGGGACCCCGTGACCGACGACGGGGTCCCACCCGGGGCCGACCCGGAGCGGGCGGTCAGGACGGGCGGTGCTCCCAGCCCCGGGCCGTGCGGGTGAGCTCATGGAACCCGACCGCGGTGAGCGCCGCCAGATCGTCGGTCTCGTCGGGTGTGACATAGGTCAGCAGCTGGTCGGTGCCGCAGAGGGCCAGCCAGGCGCGGGCCCGGCCGAGCAGCCAGGGGAAGAGCTCCGGGTGGGCGTCCTCGCGCACGTCGAAGTCGGCGAGATCGGCGGTACGCCCCGAGCGGGCGTGCCGTTCGGGCCGGTCGAGGGTGGTGTCGAGCTCGACGTACCCCAGCTCGTCGGAACCGAGCCGGGCGGTGAGCCGGGTGCCGTGCGCTCCGAGGGTGCGGTGCGCGGTGAGGCCGGGCAGGGGTGCGGCGCGTCCCGGGTCGGGGAGGTCGTGGAGCGGGGCGAGGAGCAGGATCTCGGTGCCGCCGGTGTGGACGAAGCCCGCCCGCTCCAGGGCCGCGCGGATATGGGGCCACTGCTCGGGGACGCCGTAGACACCGGGGGCGGGCAGCTGCCCGTCGGCGAGACGGGCCCGGACCCGCCAGCGGTCGAGCTGGGCGAGGGACGCGGACATCAGCAGCCCGGCGGCCCGGTCGGACCCGTCGTACGGCGGGGAGTCCATGACCGCGTCGGTCGAGTGCGCGTCGGGGGAGCCCGCGCCATCGGTGGCAGCGGCAGCGGCGGACACGGTGTGGGCGTCGGGGGTATCGGCGGGGTCGGTGGTGGGGAGGTGGACGGACCAGGCGAGGTGGCCGGTGTCGCGGTAGTCGGCACCGACCTCGGAGTCGTCGCGGTAGCGCAGCAGATGCGCGGCGGCGACGATCCGGCGGTGGTGCTCGACGACGAGCGTGACGCGTTCGGCGACCCACGGGTCGGTGACGTACTCGTCGGGGCGTCGCTCAAGGCTGCTGATCACGGTGTTGACCGAGACGCCCGCGCCGGGGACGACCGCGGCGACATGGGAGTTGACCAGATCGGTGAGCTGGTCCCGGTCCTCGCGGCGGAAGGTACGCACAGTCAGGGACGAGGGCATGACGAAAGCCTCCGGGCAGAGAGAGAAAGGGGAGGCCGCCATGAGGTGCGGTACGCCGGTCACCCTAGCAGCCGGTTCCCAGCGGATCATCGGATTTCGGTGCGGGCCGGGCGGCGGCGTTCCGCATGGCACGCACACAGGTCAGCCCGTTCGCGGGAGGTCCGTACCGGGTACGGGGTCCGGGCGGGTGAGGGAGGGGCGGCGGGGGAGACGTACGACCAAGGGCGGAGCCGGGCCGCGACCCCCGACAGGGTTCAAGGGCCCTGTCGCCCCTTACTCTGCGAATATGAGCCCCTTCGACCCCAGCGACCCCGACGGCGCCGCCGCCGAACGTTCCACCGCCCGTACCAGGGGCTCAGGCCCGGGTGCCGCCGCCACGAAGCCCACCACGAAGCCCGCTCCCGCAAGTACGGCGCGGGTCGCCGCCGACGTACCGGCCGCCGACGCCGTACGGGCGGTGGACGGTGACGGGCCGGTGGCCGGTACGCGCCCCGGGACCGGCCGCGATCTGCCGGACGACGAGGGCGGGGTGCTCGGGCGGACGTACCGGGCGCTGAGTGTCGGGATCGTCTCGGTCGTGCTGCTGATCGCGTTCGAGGCGACGGCCGTGGGGACCGCGATGCCCGTGGCGGCACGGGAGCTGGACGGGGTGTCGCTGTACGCGTTCGCGTTCTCCGGGTACTTCACCACCAGCCTGTTCGGCATGGTGCTGTCCGGGCAGTGGGCCGACCGCCGGGGACCGCTGGGGCCGCTCGCCACGGGCATCGTCGCCTTCGGGGCCGGGCTCGCGCTGTCCGGGACGGCCGGGGCGATGTGGCTGTTCATCCTGGGCCGGGCGGTCCAGGGGCTGGGCGGCGGACTGGTGATCGTCGCGCTGTACGTGGTGGTCAGCAGGGCGTACCCGGAGCGGCTGCGGCCGTCGATCATGGCGGCGTTCGCGGCGAGCTGGGTGATCCCGTCGGTGGTGGGGCCGCTGGTGTCCGGCCTGGTGACCGAGCATCTGGGCTGGCGATGGGTGTTCCTGGGCATCCCGGCGCTGGTGCTGGTGCCGCTGGCCCTCGCCCTGCCCCAGATACGCAGCCGCGCGTCGGGCCCGGCGGAGGCCGCCCCCGAGTCCGCCCCGGACCCCGGATCGCCCCCCGCCCCCGCCGCGGACCCGGCGTCGGTGCCGGTGGCCGTGACAGCTGCCGTGGCCGTGGCCGGGAAGGGTCCTGACACGGACCGTACTGACACGGACCGTACTGACACGGACCGTACTGACACGGACCGTACGCAGGGCCGAACCTCAGGTCGCGTCCCGGGCCGTACCGCAGGTCGGACGAAGGGCCGGGGCCGTACGGAGCGCTGGGCGGGTGGCGGCCGGGGTGTGGTGCCGGGGCGGCGGATCAGGCTGGCGTTCGGGATCTCGCTCGGGGCGGGCCTGTTGCAGTACGCGGCGCAGGATCTGCGCTGGCTGTCGCTGATCCCGGGGGTGCTGGGCGCGGCGCTGCTCGTGCCGGCCGCCCTCGGGCTGCTGCCGCGCGGTACCTACCGGGCGGCGCGCGGGTTGCCGTCCGTGGTGCTGCTGCGCGGGGTGGCGGCGGGGTCGTTCATCGCGGCGGAGTCGTTCGTCCCGCTGATGCTGGTCACCCAGCGCGGACTGTCACCGATGATGGCGGGCCTCTCGCTGGCCGTGGGCGGGGCGACCTGGGCGCTAGGCAGCTTCGTGCAGTCGCGGCCCCGGGTGGTCCCGTACCGGCACCGGCTGATGTCGTTCGGGATGGCGCTGGTGGCGGCGTCGATCGCGACCGCGCCGACGGTGCTGATCGAGTCGGTGCCGGTGTGGATCGTGGCGGTGGCGTGGGCGTTCGGGTGCTTCGGGATGGGGCTGGTGATCTCGTCCACGAGTGTGCTGCTGCTGGAGCTGTCGGCGCCGCACGAGGCGGGCAGCAACTCCGCCGCGCTCCAGATGTCCGACGGGCTGTCGAACGTGATGCTGCTCGCGATCGGCGGCGCGGCGTTCGCCGCGCTGGGCGGCGGGCAGATCGGGGCGGGTCACGGGGCGGCCGCCACGTCCCAGGCGGCGGCCGGGGCGAACGCGGGCGCGTTCGTCGCGGTGTTCGTGCCGATGGCCGTGGTGGCGGTCGTCGGGGTGTGGGTGGCGACCCGGATACGGACCTCGAAACCGGCCTGACACCACCTGGTACCACGCTGTACCGTTCGCAGTATGGCTGGTCTGAATGTCAGGTTCACGGACGAGGAGCTGGACTCCCTGCGTGAGCGAGCCGAAGCCGAGGGCAGAAGCATGCAGTCCTTCGTCCATGACGCGGTGGTCAAGGCGATCAACGAGCACGCCCGGCTGTTCAACGAGGCTGCCGATCATGTGCTGGCCGTCAGCGAGGAGCTGAACAGGAGGCTGGCCTGAGATGCAGTACCTCACGCTTCCCGAGCTGATGCGTCTCGCGGAACGTCTGGGCACCCCCGAGGTCCGGGACTACGGTCTGCTCGACTCCGCGCTGGCCCGCCCCCAGTCCAGTGTGTTCGGACAGGACGCCTACCCGGACGTCTGGCATAAGGCCGCCGCGCTCATGGAGTCCGTCGCTCGCAACCATGGGCTCGTCGACGGCAACAAGCGGCTCGCCTGGTACGCGACCTGGGTCTTCCTGCATCTGAACGGACATCCGCTGGACCCGGCCTTCGACGTGGACGAGGCCGAGCGGTTCGTACTGGACGTCTGCCAGGGGGCGCTGGACGTGCCCAAGACCGCCGCACGGCTGCCGCTCTTCGCGCGCTGACGGAACGTGGCGGGCGTACGAGGCGGGCGTCCCGGGAGCGAGGGCCGGTACCGCTCCCGGGACGGTCCGTGGCCGGTTCCCCGACCGGTGTGAGGTCTCTCGCACTGGGGCCCGGCCGCGCCCCGTTCGGCCGAAAGAGCGCCGGCCGCACCGGTAGGGTGGCCCGGTTGTCATACGTAGCCGAGGCCGACCAAGACCGGAGACCGTGACTACCACCACCTCCCATCACCTGTCACCCGCCTTCCCCAACCGTGCGCCCTGGGGCACGGCCGGCAAGCTGCGCGCCTGGCAGCACGGGGCGATGGAGAAGTACCTCCAGGACCAGCCGCGTGACTTCCTCGCCGTGGCGACCCCGGGCGCCGGGAAGACGACCTTCGCGCTCACCCTCGCGTCCTGGCTGCTCCACCACCATGTCGTGCAGCAGGTCACGGTGGTCGCGCCGACCGAGCACCTCAAGAAGCAGTGGGCGGAGGCGGCGGCCCGGATAGGGATCAAGCTCGATCCCGAGTACAGCGCGGGCCCGCTCAGCCGTGAGTACCAGGGCGTCGCCGTGACGTACGCGGGGATCGGCGTCCGTCCGATGCTGCACCGCAACCGTGTCGAGCAGCGCAAGACCCTGGTGATCCTCGACGAGATCCATCACGCCGGTGACTCCAAGTCGTGGGGCGAGGCGTGCCTGGAGGCGTTCGAGCCCGCGACCCGGCGCCTCGCGCTCACCGGTACACCGTTCCGGTCGGACACCAACCCGATCCCCTTCGTGGCGTACGAGGAGGGCAACGACGGCATCCGGCGTTCCTCCGCGGACTACACGTACGGCTACGGCAGCGCCCTCGGGGACGGGGTCGTGCGGCCCGTCATCTTCCTCTCGTACAGCGGCAACATGCGCTGGCGCACCAAGGCCGGTGACGAGATCGCGGCCCGGCTCGGCGAGCCGATGACCAAGGACGCGATCTCGCAGGCGTGGCGCACGGCGCTGGACCCGCGCGGCGACTGGATGCCGAACGTGCTGCGCGCCGCGGACCGGCGCCTGAACGAGGTCCGCAAGTCCATCCCCGACGCCGGTGGACTGGTCATCGCCACCGACCAGGACTCGGCCCGCGCCTACGCCAAACTGATCCGGGAGATCACCGGCGACAAGGCGACGCTGGTCCTGTCGGACGACACCGGCGCCTCGAACCGTATCGACGACTTCAGCCAGGGTGACGACCGCTGGATGGTCGCGGTGCGCATGGTGTCCGAGGGGGTCGACGTCCCCCGGCTGGCCGTCGGCGTCTACGCGACGACCATCTCCACGCCCCTGTTCTTCGCGCAGGCGGTCGGCCGCTTCGTGCGGTCCCGGCGGCGCGGGGAGACCGCGTCCGTGTTCCTGCCGACCGTCCCCGACCTCCTCGGTTTCGCCAACGAGATGGAGGTCGAGCGCGACCACGTCCTCGACAAGCCGAAGAAGCACGGCGAGGAGGACCCGTACGCCGAATCCGAGAAGGAGATGGAGGAGGCGAACAAGGAGCAGGACGAGGACACCGGCGAGCAGGACTCGCTGCCCTTCGAGGCGCTGGAGTCCGACGCCGTCTTCGACCGGGTCCTCTTCGACGGCGCCGAGTTCGGGATGCAGGCCCACCCGGGCAGCGAGGAGGAGCAGGACTACCTCGGTATCCCGGGACTCCTCGAACCCGACCAGGTGCAGATGCTGCTCCAGAAGCGGCAGGCCCGCCAGATCGCGCACTCCCGCAAGAAGCCGGACACCGAGGCCGACCTGCTGGAACTGCCCGCCGAACGGCGTCCGGTGGTCTCCCACAAGGAGCTGCTGGAGCTGCGCAAACAGCTCAACACCCTCGTCGGCGCGTACGTCCACCAGAGCGGCAAGCCGCACGGGGTGATCCACACCGAGCTGCGCCGGGTCTGCGGCGGCCCGCCCAGCGCGGAGGCCACGGCGGGCCAGCTCCGTCAGCGCGTCGACAAGGTCCGGGAGTGGGCCACCCGGATGCGCTGACCCGCGCGTCGCCCCGTCCGTCCGCCGGCCGTCGGCCGCCCGCCGCCCGTCCCCCGGGCCCTGCTCGGCACCGGACGTCGGACGCCGGATGCCGGATGCCCGGTGCCGGGGTGCCGGACGCCGGGCACCGACTGCCGAACACCAGCCACCGAACACCAGCCACCGGACACCGCCAGCCACCGGACACCGGCCATCGGCACCCCGTCCGTCCCGGCCACTCCCGGCCACTCCCGGCCGCCCCGGTGGGCGCCCCGTGCAACGCGGGTTACGCGTGCCCTCGTGCGAATCGGGAGCAACCGGACGCTACTCGCGGGTCCATGACCGGATTCTGGACGGAGTCTTCCGCTGAGCGGACCGGATCGCTACTGTCCCGGCAACGCACACGCCCCGTGGCAGCGTCGCCGCGGAGCGCAGCCGGTGTGCCGGGGGCACTGCGCCCGCAGGCCCCGGGTCGCCTTGGCTACCGGCAGCCTCCGGCAGGTGTCGCCCAGGGACGGGCGCCGCGGACCGTGGAGGACGCCGCGACCCCTCATCACCGAAGGAGTGGGCGTCGTGACCGCGGAGACTTCTCAGACGCTCGACCGAGGACTACGGGTCCTCAAGCTGCTCGCCGACACCGACCACGGTCTGACCGTGACCGAACTGTCCACCAAGCTCGGCGTGAACCGTACCGTCGTCTACCGGCTGCTGGCCACGCTGGAACAGCACGCCCTGGTCCGCCGTGACCTCGGCGGCCGGGCCCGGGTCGGGCTCGGGGTGCTGCGGCTCGGCCGCCAGGTGCACCCCCTGGTCCGGGAGGCCGCGCTGCCCGCGCTGCGCGCCCTGGCCGAGGACATCGGCGCGACCGCGCATCTCACCCTGGTCGACGGCAGCGAGGCCCTCGCGGTCGCGGTCGTCGAACCCACCTGGACCGACTACCACGTGGCGTACCGCACCGGGTTCCGGCATCCGCTGGACCGGGGCGCCGCCGGGAAGGCCATACTCGCCGCACGTCAGGGCCTGCTGGTGGACCCCGGCTACACCCTCACGCACGGCGAGCTGGAGGCCGGGGCGAGCGGCGCGGCGGCTCCGCTGCGCGGGGTCACCGGGGTGGAGGGGAGCGTCGGGGTCGTGATGCTCTCCGACTCGGTGCCGGAGCGGGTGGGGCAGCGGGTGGTGGACGCGGCCCGCGAGGTCGCGGACGCCCTGCGCTGAGCCGCCCCGGTACGGCGGCCCCGATACGGGCGCCCCGAAACCGCGGGCCCGGTACGACGGCCCGGTACCGCGGCCCCGATACGGGCGCCCCGAAACCGCGGCCCCGATACGGCGGTCCCCCGGTACGGTGCGCCCGGGTAAGGCGGACCCCGGTACGGTGCGCCCGGGTACGGCACGCACCCCGCGTACGACGCCCGCCGCACAGCGCTCCCGTACGGGGCACGTGCGTCGGGCCGGACCCCAGGCCGGACACCGGGGCTGAACCCAGGCCGGATACCGGGGCTGAACCCGGGCCGTACCCCAGGCCGGATACCGGGGCTGACCCCGGGGACCCAGGCCGGACCTCGCACCGGACCCGGGCCGGACCTCGCGCCGGACCCAGGCCTGACCTCGTGCCGGACCCCGCGCCTGAACCCGGCCCGGAACTCGGCGCGGGACACCCGGTGCCCGTAAGGTTGCGGGGTGCTCTCTCGTCTCACTCGTCTCCAGGCCGCGGCCCTCTGCGCGGTACCGGCCGTCGCCCTGGTGGCCACCGCCGCGTTCGCCCCGCTGCCCTTCGTGATCGCCCAGCCGGGCCTGACGGCGAACGTCCTCGGGAAGAACGAGGGCACCCCCGTCATCACGATCGAGGGGGCGCCCGTCCGGAAGACCGAGGGCCAGCTGCGGATGACGACGATCGAGGCGACGGGTCCGGACAGCAGTGTGCGGCTGGACACCCTGTGGGACAGCTGGTTCCAGGGGGACCGGGCCGTGATGCCGCGGGACGCGGTCTACCCCGAGGGCGACAGCACCGGGGAGATCGAGAAGCACAACACACGGGAGATGGTGCGGTCGCAGCACACAGCGGCCCAGGCGGCCCTCAACTACCTGGGCAAGAGCCCGGACGAGGTGAAGGTCACCCTGGAGCTCGCCGATGTGGGCGGTCCGAGCGCCGGACTCTTCTTCTCGCTGGGCGTCATCGACAAACTTCAGGGCGACGGCAGCGGCGGTGACCTCACCGGCGGCCGGATCGTGGCCGGCACGGGCACCATCGACACCGACGGCACGGTGGGTCCGGTGGGCGGGGTCTCCCTCAAGACCCAGGCCGCCGAACGGGACGGGGCGACGGTTTTCCTCGTCCCGGCGGCGGAGTGCGGCGACGCCGAGGCCGAGGCCCCCGCAGGGCTGCGGCTGATCCCCGTCACGGATCTGAAGGGCGCGGTCGATTCGTTGCGCGCCCTGGAGAAGGGCGGCAAGGTCCCGAGCTGCTGAGCCCGGCGACCCTGTGACCCGTCACCCGGCGCTGCCGGAACCCGCTCACATACCGGGCGCGGGCCGCCGCCCCCGCACGGCCGGCGTGGTCGCCAGCCGCAGCCCCAGCTCGACGAGTGTCCAGCCCAGACGGTTGCGCAGCGGCGCCCGCTCCGGGTCCCGCGTCGCGACCGCGCCGGACATGGCGGCCTCCCGCCGCAGTGCGGCGGCGCGCTGTTCGTGCAGCAGCAGATGAACCTCGGGATGCATGACGGATCGCTCCTCTCGGGCACGGACCCGGGTGTACGGATGCGGGTACGGGATCAGCTCTCCGGCTGCGGGAACGCGTGCAGATGGATGCGCATCTGTGCCGTCTCCGCGTCCCCGTCCACCGGCGGCGCCGACCGCCGGTAGCTTTCGATCAGTTCGTGCACCCGCCGGGACAGCTCCCCGCCCTGCTCGGGGGTCAGCCGCAGGGTGAAGTCGCTCATGTCGGACGCGCTGACCCACTCCTCGGACCAGTCGGCCCGGGTGGCGATCCAGGTGGTGAGTTCCCGGTTGTGGTTGTGCGCGTCCCAGTGCAGGAACACATCGGCGGCGCCCCGCACCTCCGGGTCCTGGTGACCCATCAGTTCATGACCGAAGTCGGTGCCCTCGTGCGTGGACCGCCACCAGCGCTCCCGCCCCTTGCCCTGCTCGGGCGCGTCCTCGACGAAGCCGTACTCGGCGAGCTGGCGCAGGTGGTAGCTGGTCGACCCGCTCGACTCGCCGAGCCGGGAGGCGAGTTGCGAGGCGGTCGCGGGTCCGCCGCGCCGCAGGGCGGTCAGCAGCTCCATGCGCAGCGGGTGCGCGAGTCCGCGCAGGGACCGGGCGTCCAGCTGCCGGATCTTGCGCTCGGTGGTCGCCGGAGCGTTGGTGCCGGGCGCGCCGGGCAGGTTCTCGTCCATGCATGCAAAGGTACCTCTGCAAAGACTCCCTTGCAAAGAGATGCGTGCAAAGAATCTCTGCATCGCGTGGAGGGTGTCAGTCGCGCGTGATGAACCCCTCGGAGACCAGCCAGTCCAGCGCCACCTCGTGCGGGTCGTCCCCGTCCACGTCCACCTTGGCGTTCAGGGTCCGGGCCACCGAGTTGTCGAGCTTCGCGGTGATCGGGTCGAGGATGTCCTTGATCTCCGGGTGCTTCTCCAGGGCCTTGGTGTTGATCTCCGGGGCGACGTTGTAGTTGGGGAAGAAGTGCTTGTCGTCGGCCATCACCACCAGCTTCATCGCCTTGATCCGGCCGTCCGTGGTGAAGACCTCGCCGAAGGTGCACGCGCCCTTCGCGGTCTGGGTGTAGATGATCCCGGTGTCCACCCGGATGACCTGCGAGCCGGGGATGTCCATCCCGTACGCCTTCTTCATACCGACCAGCCCGTCGTCCCGCGACGCGAACTCGCTCTCCACGCACAGCGACACCGCGCGCGGGTCCGACCGCGACAGCGCGGCCACCTCGGACAGGTTCCGGGTGCCGTACTTCTTCTCGTTCGCCTGATTGGTGGCCAGGGCGTACGTGTTGTTCAGCTTGGCCGGTGCCAGCCAGGTGATGCCGTTGTCGAGATCGGCGTCGCGGACCGCCTCCCACTGCTTCGCCGGGTCCGTGATCGGCCGGGAGTTGCCCTGGTACGTGATCCAGGCGGTGCCGGTGTACTCGTACATCCCGTCCGCCTCACCGCTCTTCACGGCCTCGCGGGCGCCGATCGACCCCTGGATGCCCGTACGGTCCAGGACCTGCGCGCCCGCCGCCTCGAAGGCGATGCCCATGATCGCGCCGAGGATCAGCTGCTCCGTGAACTCCTTCGACGTCACCGTCAGGCTCGCGCCCTTCAGCGGTTCGCCCCGGCCGATCGACCCCGGCCCCACGTCGTCCACCATCGGGGAACCACTGGTCAGCCCGCACCCGGCGAGCAGCGCCCCGACGGTCACCACCGCGAGCGCTCCCCGTCGCGTCCACCCGGTCGTCATCGACCCACCTCCAGGCCCCGGGGGCGCAGCAGCAGTTCCGCGAGGGACGCGAGCCAGTCGACGAACAGGGCCAGGGACACCGTCAGGACCGAGCCCAGTACCAGGACCGGCATCCGCTGGTTGGTGATCCCGGCGGTGATCAGATCACCGAGTCCGCCGCCCCCGCCGAAGGTGGCGAGGGTCGCGGTGCCGACGTTCAGCACCAGCGCCGTGCGCACCCCCGCGAGGATCAGCGGTACGGCGAGGGGCAGTTCGACCTTGCGCAGGACACCCGTCGACGACATCCCGATCCCGCGCGCCGCCTCCAGCAGCGTCGGGTCGTTGGCGTTCAGCCCCGCGATGGTGTTGGACAGCACGGGCAGCAGCGCGTAGGCGATGATCCCGATCAGCGCGGTCCGGGGGCCGATGCCCAGCCAGATCACGAGCAGCGCCAGCAGCCCGATCGCGGGGGTCGCCTGGCCGATGTTGGCGAGGGCCATCGCGAACGGGGTCGCCGGGCGCAGCCGTCGGCGGGTCAGCAGGATGCCCAGCGGGATCGCGATGATCAGCACGAAGAAGGTGGAGATCGCGGTCAGCTGGATGTGCTCCCACAGCCGCAGCCGGACGACGTCCCCGGCGAGCGCGTTGCGGCTCACCGAGTCGAGCGACGCCTGCTGGAACCAGATCCACGTCGCCAGCAGCACCAGCGCGATGACCGACGGCAGGAACACCAGCTTGCGCCAGGTGATCCGGGCGGGCGTACGGGAGTTGCCGGCGGTGGCGGAGGGCGGCGCCTCCTGCTCGGCCTCGCCCGCGTCGCGGAACGCGACCCCCTTGACCTCGTGGGAGCCGGGCAGCCGCTCGCCGGACGGCTTCTCGGGCGGACGGCTCTGCCCGGGACCCGGCAGCCCGGCGGCCGGCCCGTTCACGGCGCCGCCCCCGTACCGCCGGTCCCCGTTCCGCCCGCGCCTTCCTGTTCCTCGTGGGTGCGGCGGGAGTGCTGTTCCGCCAGTTCGTGCTGATGCTCCAGGGCCTCCAGCCGGTCGGCCTCCAGGAGTTCATGGACGGAGTTCATCAGCGTCTCCATGTCGACCACGCCGATGTACTCGCCCCGCCGCCCGGTGACCGCGACCCGGCCCGCGTTGTCGGTGAGGACGGCCTCCAGGGCGTCGCGCAGGGTCGCGTCCCGGGTGACCGTGTCGTGCACGAGGGTGCCCGCGCGGGCCAGTGAGCCCCGGGCGCGCATCAGATCGCCGCGCCGCAGCCACTTGTAGGGGCGGCGGCGCTGGTCGAGGAGCAGGATCTCGTTGGTGCCGCTGACCTGGAGCAGATCGAAGATCCGCTGGAGCGGGTCGTCCACGGTGACCGTCGGGTACGCACGGATCTCCACGTCCCGCACCCGGGTGAGGTTGAGCCGTTTGAGCGCGGCGCCCGCGCCGACGAATCCGGAGACGAAGTCGTCGGCGGGGTTGGTGAGGATGGCCTCGGGGGTGTCGAACTGCGCGATCTGCGAGCGTTCCCGCAGCACCACGATCCGGTCGCCGATCTTGATGGCCTCGTCGAAGTCATGGGTGACGAACACGATCGTCTTGTGCAACTCGTGCTGGAGCCGGATCAGTTCGTCCTGGAGATGGTCGCGGGTGATCGGGTCGACCGCGCCGAACGGCTCGTCCATCAGCAGTACCGGCGGATCGGCGGCGAGCGCCCGCGCCACCCCCACCCGCTGCTGCTGCCCGCCGGAGAGCTGGCGTGGGTAGCGGTCCCGGAACTCCCCGGGATCGAGTCCGACGAGATCCAGCATCTCCTCCACCCGGGCCTTCGTCCGGGAGGTGGACCAGCCCGTCATCCGGGGGACCAGGGCGATGTTCTGCGCGACGGTCATGTGCGGGAACAGTCCCGAGGACTGGATCGCGTACCCGATGCCCCGGCGCAGCTTCACCGGGTCCATGTCGGTGACGTCCTCGCCGCCGATCCGGATGCGCCCGCTGGTCGGCTCGATCAGCCGGTTGATCATCTTGAGCAGGGTGGTCTTCCCGCCGCCGGAGGGGCCGACGAAGACGACCGTCTCACCCGCCTTGATCTCCATGGTGACGTCGTCGACGGCCGGGACGGCGCTGCCCGCGTACCGCTTGGTCAGGTTCTCCAGCTCGATCGGCGCCCCGGAGGTGCCCGAGCCACCGGAGGACTTCGCCTGGCCGGTCCCTCCGGAACCGGCGGGACCGTCGTCCCCGTACCCGTCGGGGCCCTCGCTCCCGGACCGGGCGGGACCATCGGTTTCGGACCGGGCCTCAGACACGGATACCCCTCGGGATGGTCAGCCGGCCGAGCAGGACGTAAGCGGCGTCGAACAGCAGGGCGAGCACCACGATGCCGAGGGTGCCCGAGAGCACCTGGTTCAGCGCGTTCCTGCTGCCCAGCGAGGCGATCCCCCGGAAGATCTCGTTGCCGAGACCCGGGCCGGAGGCGTACGCGGCGATCGCGGCGATACCCATCAGCATCTGGGTGGACACCCGGATGCCGGTCAGGATCGGCGGCCACGCCAGCGGCAGTTCGACGCGCAGCAGCCGGGTCCAGCGGGACATCCCGATGCCTTTCGCCGCGTCCACCAGTGTCGCGTCGACCCCGCGCAGCCCCACGATCGAGTTCCGCACGATGGGCAGCAGCCCGTACAGGGTCAGCGCGATCACGGTGGGCGCGACGCCCAGGCCGACGATCGGGATCAGCAGACCGATCATGGCCAGCGACGGAATGGTCAGCAGGGTCGCCGTGGTCGTCGTCGCGAGGTTCCCCGCCCATTCGCTGCGGTAGGTGGCCACCCCGATCAGCACTCCGACGAGCGTGGCGACGACCATGCACTGGAACACCGCCGACGCGTGCTGGTAGGCGTCGGTCAGCAGTTGTTGATGACGGCTGCCCACGTACTCCCAGAAGTTCACATCCGTTCACCCTCCTCGCCGTCGGGTGCCGGGCCGCCGCTCCACCGGGGTCAGCCGTCCTGGGACGCCTGCTCCACCAGCGGGATGATCCGCAGCGGTACGGGGTTCTCCATGACGATAGCCGTGGCGGCCCGGACGATGCCATCAAAACCCACGACCCGGTCGATGACCCGCTGGAGATCGGCGTTCGAGCGGGCCACCAGACGGCACAGCATGTCCCCGCTGCCCGTCGTGGTGTGCAGCTCCAGCACCTCCGGCACACCCGCCAAATGGGCCCGTACATCGGCGCCTTGGCCCTGCCGGATCTCCAGCGTGGCGAACGCCGTGACCGGGTATCCGAGGGCCGCCGGATCGACCTGGGGCCCGAACCCCCGGATGACTCCGTTCGACTGAAGCCGGTCCAGCCGGGCCTGCGCGGTGCCCCGGGCGACCCCGAGGCGCCGGGACATCTCCAGCACCCCTATCCGGGGCTCCTCGGCGAGCAGCACGATCAGCCTGCCGTCCAGATGATCGATCGACATGGCGCTCCTCAGATGGTCATCCTGTACAGAAAGACCGGCTGCCCCCGCCACCGGCTGGTCATTGTGCCCACTGAACACGCAAACTATTGCGCACCTTGTGGAACGGGGGGAGCCTGCGGACATGGCAGCTACTTCTGCGCACACCAGTCCAGCCCCCACCACCGCGCGTGAGGCCGACCCCTTCCCGGTGAAGGGGATGGACGCGGTCGTCTTCGCCGTGGGCAACGCCAAACAGGCCGCGCACTACTACTCGACCGCCTTCGGTATGCGGCTCGTCGCCTACTCCGGCCCGGAGAACGGCAACCGCGAGACCGCCTCCTACGTCCTGGAGAACGGCTCCGCCCGGTTCGTCCTCACGTCCGTCATCAAGGCGGGCACCGAGCACGGGCACTTCCTCGCCGACCATGTCGCCCAGCACGGTGACGGAGTCGTCGACCTCGCCATCGAGGTCCCCGACGCCCGTGCGGCCTACGCCTACGCCACGGAGCACGGGGCGCGCGGGCTGGTCGAGCCCCATGAGGTCGAGGACGAGCACGGCAAGGTGGTCCTCGCGGCCATCGCCACCTACGGGCGCACCCGGCACACCCTGGTCGAGCGCGGCGCGTACGAGGGCCCCTATCTGCCCGGCTACACCGCCGCCGCGCCGATCGTGGAACCGCCCGCGAAGCGGACCTTCCAGGCGATCGACCACTGTGTCGGCAATGTGGAACTCGGCCGGATGAACGAGTGGGTCGCCTTCTACAACAAGGTCATGGGCTTCACCAACATGAAGGAGTTCGTGGGCGACGACATCGCCACCGAGTACTCCGCCCTCATGTCGAAGGTCGTCGCCGACGGCACCCTCAAGGTCAAGTTCCCCATCAACGAACCCGCCGTCGCGAAGAAGAAGTCCCAGATCGACGAGTACCTGGAGTTCTACGGGGGCGCGGGGGTCCAGCACATCGCCCTCGCCTCCAACGACATCGTCGCGACGGTACGCACCATGCGCGCGGCGGGCGTCCAGTTCCTCGACACCCCCGACTCGTACTACGACACGCTCGGGGAGTGGGTCGGCGACACCCGGGTCCCCGTCGGGACACTGCGCGAACTGAAGATCCTCGCGGACCGGGACGAGGACGGGTACCTGCTCCAGATCTTCACGAAGCCGGTCCAGGACCGCCCGACCGTGTTCTTCGAGATCATCGAACGCCATGGGTCCATGGGGTTCGGCAAGGGCAACTTCAAGGCGCTGTTCGAAGCGATCGAACGCGAACAGGACCGCCGGGGCAACCTGTAGCAGTTTGCCCCGCCGCCCCTGGGGACCTGCCCCCGGGTCACCTGCGCCGGGCGCGCTTGTCCCTGTGCGGGTCGTCCGTGGGTGCGCAGTTCCCCGCGCCCCTGAAGGGGCGCCCCCCTGGGGCTGCCGTTCGTCTGCGGGCCGGCGTCAGCCCGGGGCGGGGTTGAACCACCCTCCTCGTGCAGTCGCTCGGCTACCGAAGGGGGTGGGCGGGAATCTCTGCCCGCAGACTCCGATGCTCTTCAGTCGAGTCACGGAACGTCGTACCGAGCGTGTCGGATCGAGGACGGAGAATCCCGACCGGCACCGACCCGAAGAACCGACCGGATGCGCCCCAAAGGGGCGCGGGGAACTGCGCGAAACCACCGAGCGACGGCACCGGAACGAAGTACGCCCACCCGGACAGACCTCAGACGCGCAAGCGAATGCGCACCGTCAGGACGGGGACGGGGACGGGGAGGGCGACGGGGACGTCATCGGCTGGGCGGGGCCGTGGGTCACCTCGGGCCCGCCCGGGGAAGGCTCACCCAGCTCCGCGAGAGCGCCCCGCACCCGCACCCCCACCAACGGCGAGACGAACGGATTCACCCGAAGCACCTCCCCGAACCCCCGCCGCGCACTCCCCGGGTCCCCGAGGGAGAGCGCCACCTCCGCCCGGTGGTAGGCGAACAACGCCCCCCGCCCACCCTTCTGCCGAACCTCCCGGTACAACGCGTCCGCCGCCGAGACCTCCCCCGCCCGGAACAGCGCCCACGCATACGCGTCGAGCGCCACGGGAGACGCGCCCCGCGCCTTTGCCTCGTCCCGCAGCAACGACACCGCCGAGCCGACCGCGTCGGCGTCCCCGTGGTCCGCGTCCAGCGTGCCCAGCAGCAGCCCCCCGCGCACCCCGTGCGCGTCCCGGGCCCGCACCCGTTCCCGCACCACGTCGTACCGCTCCCGTGCCTCCCGCCCCGCGCCCAGCGACTCGTGCAACTCACCGAGCTCCAGCGCGTACTCGGGCACGGGGCGCCCCGCGTAGGCCTCCCGGTACACCCGTACCGCCTCCCCGGACCGGCCGAGGGCCGCCAGCGCGCGGGCCCGCCCGGCAAGGGCCTCGTACCGGTCGGGCCCCACCCGCAGCGCCCCGTCGAACCAGCCCAGCGCCCGCTCCGGCTCACCGCGTTCCGCCGCCAGCTCCCCGAGGAGACGGCGCGCGTCGGCCTCCTCCGTGGCGCTGCGCGCCGCCGCCACCACGTCGCCCAGGTTCGCGGCGGCGTCCTCCCGCCACCCCCGGTCCCGGTACAGCCGCGCCGCCGCGAACCGCACCACCACCTCGGGGGCCCGCAGCCCCCGCAGTGTCTCCAGGGCCTTCCCGGCGGCCTTGTCGTCCCCGAGCCCCCGGTACGCGTCGATCAGCGGCGGATACCCCGGCCACCGCTCGGGCGCGATCCGCACCGCCCGCTCCGCCTGCCCGGCCGCCGCCCTCGGGTCCTGGCGGGCCAGCGCGAGCTGCGCGGACGCGGTCAGGGCCCGCGCGTTGCCCTCGGGCCGGGCCGCGAGCGACGACTCCAGCGCCCGCTGGGCCCGGGGGAAGTCGGCGGAGTCCCCGGTGCGCGTCCCCCGCTCCGCGTACGCGGCACCGAGCACCGCCCAGGACTCGTCGTCCCGGGGATGCGCCCGCAGATGCCGTACCCGCTCCGCGATCAGCGCCGTCAGATCGGCGGACGCGGCCGGGGTGCCCGTCTCCACCGCGCTCAGGGCCCGCGCCCCGGGCCCCGGCGCGGGCGGCACCGCCGTACGCGGCTGCGGCCACATCACCAGGACCGCCGCGCCCCCGGCGACCAGCCCGAGCACGGCCGTCACCGTCAGCGCCCGCCGCGCCCGCCGCCACCGCACGGCCGCCGGGGAGGCCGCCGCCGCTGCCGCGGCCTCCTCCGGGCACTCCAGGGCCCTGATCGCACTTGTCGTCGTGGCCTTCATGGCGCTCACTGTCGCGCGGCGCGCGGCCCCCGCCCCGGCAGGTGAGATGGATCGCGTACGGGTTCACACCGATGGCCCCGGGTGCGACGCTGGGATCATGAGCACCGCACTGGTCGATCTCCTGCGCGAAGGACTGCCGGCCGAGGCCGTCCTCACGGACCCCGACATCACCGCCTCCTACTCCCGGGACATGGCCGGCTTCTGCGAGGCGGGCGTCCCGGCGGCCGTCGTCCTGCCGCGCACCGTCGAACAGGTCCAGCACGTGATGCGCACGGCGACCGCGCTGCGGGTCCCGGTCGTCCCGCAGGGCGCCCGTACCGGCCTGTCGGGCGCGGCCAACGCCGTCGACGGCTGTGTGGTGCTGTCCCTCGTCCGGATGGACCGGGTCCTGGAGATCGACCCGGTCGACCGGATCGCCGTGGTGGAACCGGGTGTCGTCAACGCCGCGCTGGCGCGGGCCGTCGCCCCGCACGGTCTCGTCTACCCGCCCGACCCGTCGAGCTGGGAGACCTGCACGATCGGCGGCAACATCGGCACCGCGTCCGGCGGACTGTGCTGCGTCAAGTACGGGGTCACCGCCGAGTACGTCCTCGGCCTCGACGTCGTCCTCGCGGACGGCCGACTGCTGCGCACCGGGCGGCGCACCGCGAAGGGCGTCGCCGGATACGACCTGACCCGGCTGTTCGTCGGCTCCGAGGGCAGCCTCGGCATCGTTGTCGGCGCGGTCCTCGCACTGCGGCCGAAGCCGCCGGCGCGGCTCGTGCTCGCCGCCGAGTTCCCGTCGGCCGCCGCCGCGTGCGACGCGGTCTGCCGGATCATGCGCGACGGTCATGTGCCCTCACTCCTCGAACTCATGGACCGGACGACGGTCCGGGCCGTCAACGCGCTGGCCCGGATGGGACTCCCGGAGGAGACGGAGGCGCTGCTGCTCATCGCCTTCGACACGCCCGACCCGGCCGCCGACCTCGCCGCGGTCGGCGCGCTGTGCGAGGCGGCGGGCGCCACCGAGGTGGTCCCCGCCGACGACGAGGCCGAGTCCGAACTGCTGCTCCAGGCCCGGCGGCTCGCGCTCAACGCCCTGGAGGCGGTCAAGGGCACCACGATGATCGACGACGTGTGCGTGCCGCGTTCCAAGCTCGGCGAGATGATCGAGGGGGTCGAGCGGATCGCCGAACGGCACGCCCTGACGATCGGGGTGTGCGCCCACGCGGGCGACGGCAACACCCATCCCACCGTCTGCTTCGACGCCGCCGACCCGGACGAGTCCCGGCGCGCCCGGGAGTCCTTCGACGAGATCATGGCCCTCGGTCTGCGCCTCGGCGGCACGATCACCGGGGAGCACGGGGTGGGCATGCTGAAGAAGGAGTGGCTGGCCCGTGAACTGGGGCCGGTGGGTATGGAGATGCAGCACGCGGTCAAGCGGGCCTTCGACCCGCTGGGCATCCTCAACCCCGGCAAGGTCCTCTGACCCGGCTGACCCGGCTGACCCGGCCGTGCGCACCGCCGGGGTCTCACTCGCCGTCCTTGGACTCGTCCGACGGCCAGGGGTCCCGCAGCCACAACTCGTCCTGGGCGCGGCCCGGGGTGGGGGCGAGCAGCTCGGCGAGACCGTCGTCGATGCGGAGCCGGTCCATCTCGGAACCCGGGGGGACCGTCCGCAGGGTGCGCTCCAGCCAGGCCGACACGGGCGCGGCCGGGGCCTCCAGCAGGGCGTCCCCGTCCGGTGAGGTCAGCGCCATCAGCACCACACTGCGGCCGTCCACCTTGGTCGGCCACACCCGTACGTCACCGTGCCCGCAGGGCCGGAACACCCCTTCGACGAGCAGTTCCCGGGCGAAGGTCCAGTTCACCGGGTGCGCGGTCCCGATGTGAAAGGCGATGTGCACGGCGAACGGGTCGTCGGACCGGTATGTCAGCCGGGCCGGTACGGGGATGCTCCGCTCGGGGGAAAGCACCAGTTTCAGTTCCAGTTCACGTTCCACCACGGTGTGCATGTCGCACGTCCTCTCCTGTCCGGGTGGGTCCCGGGGCGGGCCCACACAGGGGAGAGGCCCCCGGGCCCCGACCATTACGCGACTTTCCCCAACTTTTTTCGGTACGCCTCGCGCGGCCCGGTCCGCCGCTCCGCCGGGCCCGTTCGCCCCGGCCCGCGCCACCGTGGTCCCGAGGGACGACAACGGGTCAAGGCGCCCATGCCAGAACAAGTTGCCCGAAAGGAGTGTGTCCGGCGGGACCCGCGCAGGTGAGGGTTCAGTTCTGATAGATGTGGACCCCAAAACCCACCACCGAGCAGATACGGGACGACGGACATGAGCGCCCCAACCCCGGCACCCGGCGACGACCGCCCACGCGAGGGCTACTACCCGGACCCGTCCATCCCGGGCTACGTCCGGTACTGGAACGGTGCCGCCTGGGTGCCCGGTACGAGTCGTCCCGCCCCCACGGACGGCGCCTCGCCCCACGGCCCGGCCGCACCCGCCGCCCCCGCGACGCCTGTTGCGTCCACCGCACCCGAAGCGTCCGTCCAGCAGGCCCCCGAGGCCCCCGCGACCCCGGCCGCCCCGCACACCCCCGGTACCCCGAACACCTCCGGCCACCCGGCCACCGGGTCCGCCCCCGTGGAGGAGACCGGTCCCGTCTTCTTCGACGAGGAGCCGCAGCCGGAGATCCCCGCCCAGTCCTCCGCGCACGGCGTCCGGCCCGAACCCGCCTCCGCGTGGGGTGCCGACACGTCCCAGCAGTCCGGCTTCGGCGGCGAGCAGGACCGCAAGGTGTCCTGGGGCGGACCCGCCCCCACGGGCCCCGACCCCCGGACCGCCCCGGCGCCCGACCCCGCCCCGCCCGTCCCCGCGGCCCCCGCCGAACCCGCGCCCGACGACGGCTCCTCGGGCGCTCCCTCGGGCCCCACCTTCTCCGGTGCCGGTGCCCAGGGCGGCGCGCCGGACAAGGGCACGATGACGTTCCGCCGTCCGTCGGGCCCGGGTCCCTCCGGTGTCCCCGCGCAGGGCGGTGCCGCGCCCGTACCCGGCCAGGAACCCCGTACCCCGGGCGCCCCGGCCCCGTCCGCGCAGGTCCCCCGGCAGGGCACCCCACCGGCCGGCCCGTTCCCGCCCGCCCCCTACCAGCAGGGACACCAGCCTCCGGCCGCCCACCAGCCGGAACACCAGGCCCCGGCCGCCCACCAGCCCGGCCACCACCCGCACCAGGCCCCGGCCGCCCCGCAGCCCCTGCCGCCCGCCGCCCCGACCCCCGCTCAACAGCCCGCCCCGGCACCCGCTCCCGCCCCGGCGCCCGCTCACCGAGCCACCCCGCCCCCGGCCCCGGCACCCGCCGCGGCGCCGCCCGCGCACCCGGTGGCCCCCGCCCCGCCCCGGTCGGGCACCGCCCAGCCCGCCCCCGTACACCCGGCCGCCCCGGCCGCCCCGGCCGCACCGAACGCCCCGCAAGGCCCGTCCTCCCCGGTCCCGCCGCAGGTCCCGTCCTCCCCGGTCGCCCCCGGTCCGGACGGCGGCGGGCACTCCTGGGCGCAGCAGGTGCACCAGCTCGCGCGGCCCGACGCGGCGGGGCCGGGGGGCGAACCGCCCGTCGTCCCGTGGAAGCCGCCGACCGAGGACGTGTTCGCCGCCGCCGCGCGGGCCCAGGCCGCTTCCCGGCCCGCCGGGCTCGGACGGCGGTTGCTGGCGAGGCTCGTGGACACCGTGGTCATGGGCGCGGTGACCGCCGCGGCGGCCGTACCGCTCGGCATCCGCGCGCTGGACCACATCGACGGGAAGCTCGACGCGGCGAAGCTGTCCGGCGAGACGGTGACGGTCTGGCTGCTGGACGGGACGACCGCCACCTGTCTCGCGGCCGTCCTCGCGGTGCTGCTGCTCACCGGTGTGCTGTACGAGGTGCTGCCGACCGCCAAGTGGGGCCGCACCCCGGGCAAGCGGCTGTTCGGTCTGACGGTCCAGGACATCGAGGGGCACCAGCCGCCCGGCTTCGCCGGGGCGCTGAACAGATATCTCGTCCTGCTCGTCCCGTCGTTGCTGGTGGTCGGGGTGATCGGCGTGCTGTGGTGCGTCGTGGACCGGCCGTGGCGTCAGTGCTGGCACGACAAGGCGGCGCGTACGTTCGTCGCGCGGTAACCCGTCCGGGTGGTCCCCCGGACGGGCGCGTGCCGGATGCGGGGGAGGGGGGTTCGGGGTCCACTCGGGCCATGAGCAGCGAACCGCCGCGGCCCGGCCCCGGTCAGCCGGAAGACGATCCGTTCAGCAAGCAGCCCCCGTCGTCGGGGGACGCCCCGCAGGGCGGTTCCCCCTACGATCCGCCGCCCGGCCCCGCGCAGGGACCTCCCGGCCAGGGCGGCGGCGAACCCGGCTGGGGCGCCCCGCCACCGGGGGGCGGACCCCCGCCCGGCGGCGGTCCGCCGCCCCCCTCCGGCGGCGGACCGTCCTGGAACGCCCCGCCCCCCGGCGGCACACCCCCACCCGGTGGCGGTTCGCCCTACGGTGCCCCGCCCCCCGGCGGCGGTTCGCCGTACGGTGACGACCCGGGCGGCGGAGGCGGTCCGTACGGCGGGGGCGGTCAAGGCGGCGGCGGAGCCTACGGCGGTCCCGATCCGCTGGCCGGGATGCCGCCGCTGGCCGACAGCGGCAAGCGGGTCCTGGCCCGGATCATCGACATGATCATCGTCGGGGTCGTCGTCTGGCTGCTGTCCTGGGCGTTCGGTACCGCGGACTACTCCGTGGACCCGGACAAGGTCGAGTACGGCAAGTCGTTCGGACGTTCGCTCCTCGCGGCGGTCCTCTACATCGGCTACGACACGATCATGATCTCCCGGACCGGCCAGACCGTCGGGAAGCGGCTGCTGAAGCTGCGGGTGGCGAACCTCGACAACGGCGCGACCCCGTCCGTGCAGACCTCACTGATCCGCGCGGCCGTGCTGTGGCTGCCGTTCGCGTTCTGCTGCGCCTGCATCTGGACGGCGATCGCCGGCGGCTGGAGCTTCTTCGACAAGCCGTACAAGCAGGGCCTGCACGACAAGGCCGCCAAGACGGTCGAGGTCAGCACGGCGTGAACCCCGCGCCGGAAGCGTCGGACAGCCCGCCGGGGACCATCGGGACCAGCAGCGACCCAAGCGGCACATGCGACCCAACCGATACAGGCGACACCAGCGGCAGCAGCGGGACCGGCAGAACCAGAGGCGCCAGCAGAACCAGCGATCCCAGCGGCACCAGTACGAACAGCACCATCAGCGGCGGGGCCGGACGGTCCGAGGCGCGCGGGGGAGGGAACCCGCGCAGCGCCGCCGGGCCGTCTCCGGCGTCGGCCGGTGAACGCTACGGCCGCGCGTGACCCCGCACCGGTCGGGCCGGGGCCCGGCCCGTCACGTTCTCGCGCACCGGTGTCCGGGCCGGGGCGCCGCCGCCCTCGGCGGGCGTCCGCGCCGCGACCCGCTGGCCGGGGATGCGCGGCCGGGAGAGATCGGCGGCGCGCGCGGCGGTGATCTGCGCGGACCTGGCCGGCAGCGGGACCGTGACGGCGACCAGCAGACCGAGCCCGAGTGCGGCGAGGGCGATGACCGCCACGGCGATGCCCGAACTCGTCTGGGAGAGCAGCAGCATGGCGAGCGTCGAACAAACGACGGTGGCGGTTCCGTATGCGATCTGTGCGGCAGTCGGACGAGGCATGGCGTATCAGTCCTCGGGACTATCGGGAGTGGGGTCGGGGGAGCGCGGCGGTGCCGTCCCGGCGCGCGATCACGCGGTGCGCGGGCACGCCATGAGGCAACTCCACCGCGTGCATGCCCCTTTGGTCCATCCGGTAAGCGTGACGTCGCCCACGGTCCCGGTGCACGGGGGGCGCACGGATTCACCGATTCCATCCAGTGGACGGCCGACGCGCCGGTCGGTCCCGGGTCACCTGGGGTCCCGGTCCGTACGGGGTGTCCGGTTATCGGACCCCGGACCCTGCATAGTACTTTGAGGTGTCCAAATCAAGGTCTGTCTTTTCTTCCTCAACTCCGATCGAATGACGGCACTTGTGACGCGCATGCCGCGAGCGGCCCCTCCTGAGTTCGGGAAACCCCCCAATGGCCGTGGGACGCGGCGCGCAGGGGAGGACACCTTCACGTGAGCAGAAGACAACGGACGACCAGGGCGACCGCGGTGGTCGCGGCGTTCGCCGCGGCCACCGCCGCGTTCGCGGGCCCCGCCCTGGCCGCTCCGGACCCCGTGGCCGCGCCGGCCCCGGCCGTCGACCGGCACGACCCGGCCCCGGCCAAGGAGCACGTCGACCACGACCTGGAAGGCCCCTTCAGCGAAGCGCGCGCCGCACAGCGCGAGTCCGCCCTGGAGCAGGTCCTCGCGGGTGAGGCGACCGTGCAGCAGCGCGGTGCCTCGAAGGTCGTCAAGCTCGACGACCGGAAGTACGTGGAGCTCGGCCGGGAGAAGACCGACAAGATCTTCACGATCCTGGTGGAGTTCGGCGACAAGGTCGACAGCACCACCCAGCACGACCCGGACGGCCCCGACGGGCCGAAGCCGCCCGTGACGAAGTACGGCGGCACCCCCGGCCCGGCGCACAACAAGATCGCGAAGCCGGACCGGGCCAAGGACAACTCGACCGCCTGGCAGGCCGATTACGACCGCAGGCACTTCGAGGACCTCTACTTCGGGACCGGCCGGGACCAGTTCGGCCAGAAGAAGGAGTCCCTCAAGACCTACTACGAGAAGGCGTCCTCCGGGCGCTACTCGGTCGAGGGCGAGGTCTCCGACTGGGTCAAGGTCGACTACAACGAGGCCCGGTACGGCTCCAACTACTGCGGCTCGTCCAACTGCGTCAACGTCTGGGACACGGTCCGCGACGGTGTGACCGCGTGGGTCCGCGACCAGAAGGCCGCCGGCCGCACCGACGCGCAGATCAAGGCGGGCCTCGCCCCGTACGACTCCTGGGACCGTTACGACTTCGACCAGGACGGCAACTTCAACGAGGCCGACGGCTACATCGACCACTTCCAGATCGTCCACGCGGGCGAGGACGAGTCCGCGGGCGGCGGCGCCGAGGGCCCCAACGCCCTGTGGGCGCACCGCTGGTACGCGTACGGGAGCGACGCCGGGCGCAACGGCCCCGCGAACAACCGCGCGGGCGGCACCCAGATCGGTGACACCGGTATATGGGTGGGCGACTACACCATGCAGCCGGAGAACGGCGGCCTCGGTGTCTTCGCCCATGAGTACGGTCACGACCTCGGGCTCCCCGACCTCTACGACACCTCCGGCGGCGGTGAGAACTCCACCGGCTTCTGGTCGCTGATGTCCAGCGGTTCCTGGCTCGGCCGCGGCAAGGACTCCATCGGTGACCTGCCCGGTGACATGACCGCCTGGGACAAGCTCCAGCTGGGCTGGCTCGACTACGACCTGGCCCGCGCGGCGACCCGTTCGACGCACAAGCTCGGGGTCTCCGCGTACAACACGAAGAACCCGCAGGCGCTGATCGTCCAGCTGCCGCAGAAGCCCGTCACCACGAATGTCGTGAAGCCCGCCGAGGGCACCCGGCAGTGGTGGAGCGGCCAGGGCGACGACCTCCAGAACACCCTGACCCGGAACGTCGACCTCACCGGCCGCACCTCGGCCGAACTGTCCCTCCAGGGCTGGTGGGACATCGAGGAGAACTACGACTACCTCTACGCCGAGGTCACCACGGACGGCGGCGCCAACTGGACCGCCCTGGAAGGCACCGCCGACGGCGGCCCCCTCGCCCGTGACGGCGCCGACCGCCCCGGGCTGAGCGGTGTCTCCGGCGCCCACAAGAAGCTGGTCTACCCGCTGGACGCGTACGCGGGCCGCCAGATCGGGCTGCGCTTCCGCTACGCCACCGACGGCGGCACCGGCGGACTCGGCTTCGCCGGTGACGCGATCACGGTCACCGCCGACGGCGCCCCGGTGTTCACCGACAACGCCGAGACGGAGACGGCCGGCTGGGCGACCAAGGGCTTCTCCCGGATCGGTGAGTCCTTCACCAACCAGTACGAGCAGTACTACATCGCCGAGAACCGGCAGTACGTGTCGTACGACAAGACCCTTGAGGTCGGCCCGTACAACTTCGGCTTCTCGACGACCCGTCCGGACTGGGTCGAGCACTACAGCTACCAGAAGGGGCTGCTGGTCTGGCTCTGGGACACCTCCCAGAAGGACAACAACACCAGCCGCCACCACGGCAGCGGCCTGATCCTCCCGATCGACGCCAGCCCGGCGCCGCTGAAGTGGACCAACGGCAGCACCGCCCGCAACCGTATCCAGGCGTTCGACTCGACCTTCAGCAAGTACCGCTCGGAGGACTTCACGCTCCACAGCGCGGACGTCCCGCTGCGGATCAGGTCGCACGCCGGTGTCCCGGTCTTCGACGACCGCAAGGGCACCTACTGGGACGCGGCCAACCCGACCGCGAGTGTGAAGGTCACTGACACCAACACCCGCATCAAGATCGTCAAGCAGCCCAGGGACGGCTCGACGATCACCGTCGAGGTGGGTCGCTCCACCCGCTGAACAGCGTTCTCGCAGGTCAGGTCATGATCGGCCGCTACCCCCTAGCGGGGTGGCGGCCGCTCGTGCTTAGGTGCGTCCGTACGGTCCTTATTGACACGAAGTCTCACGGGGGTGTGACGGAATGACCGCAGGAGGGTTCTGCAAACTGCCGAACGGGAAGGTCGTCGTCGCCCTGAATCTGCCGAGCCCCGCCGACCCGGGGCCCGCGCCGGGCGTCCACGGTCCCGTCCCGGCCACCCCGGCCGACGGCCCGGCCCGGGTACGGGTCCTGGTCGTCGCCGCGAACCGGGCGCGCGCCCTGACCCGGCTGCGCAACCTCGGACTGCGCTCGGTCTATCTGCGCGGAAACGTCCAGCCGCCCACCCCGGACGAGATCACGGCGGTCCTGCACCACCCGGACGGCCTCGTCTGGCGCACCGCGCCCGACGACGCGGCGGAACTCTGGCACCCGATCCGCAGCCTGCTGCGCCGGACCCCGGCGGCCTGACCCCAGCGGTGCGCGAAGGGCTCCGGCCAGCGGTGGCGGGCCCCGGGAGGCGGTCCTACGGTGTCCAGGGGGGCCGCCAGGACCACCTTCCGAAAGGCACGCAGACATGGCCGACAAGCCCGCGATCGTTCTCGTCCACGGCTTCTGGGGCGGCGCCGCCCACTGGAGCAAGGTCATCCTGGAACTGAAGCGCCGCGACTACCGCTCCCTGCACGCCGTCGAGAACCCGCTCACCTCCCTCGCGGAGGACGCCGAGCGCACCCGCAAGATGGTCAAGCAGATCGACGGCCCCGTGCTCCTGGTGGGCCACTCGTACGGCGGCGCGGTGATCACGGAGATGGGCGACCTGCCCAATGTGACCGGCCTGGTCTACGTCGCGGCGTTCGCCCCCGACGCGGGCGAGAGCCCCGGCGGGATCAGCCAGGAGCTCCCGCCGGCCGCCTTCGAGAACATCGCCCCCGACTCGGACGGCTACCTCTGGGTCAAGCAGGACAAGTACCGCGAGAGCTTCTGCCAGGACCTCCCCGAGGACGAGGCGTACGTCCTGGCCGTCACCCAGAAGGCCCCGCTGGCCAGCACCTTCGGCGACAACATCACGGCCCCCGCCTGGGCGAAGAAGCCCACCTGGTACCAGATCTCCACGGACGACCGGATGATCAACCCGGAGAACGAACGCAAGATGGCGGCCCGGATGTCCCCCCGCGACACCCTCGAACTCCCCGCGAGCCACGCGTCCCTCGCCTCCCGCCCCACCGAGATCACCGACTTCATCGAAACAGCGGTACGCGACACCTCGGGCTGACCGACCGCGGGCACCCCGCCGCGCCGGGGTGGGGTAGGGGTGCCCGAGTGTCTTTGCGTTGATGACAGGATGATGGTGTCATGTAGTCATGCTGTATGGACTGCCTGACCTGGACGACCGTGATCGTCATGTGCTCGCGGAGATCGACGGGATGCGGGCGCGGCTGCGGCTCCAGCTGCGTACCCCGCGCAGATGGGAGGGCCAGCTCCGCCGCGATCTGACCGCGCGGGCCATCGCGGGCTCGAACGCCATCGAGGGGTACGTGGCGAGTGCCGCCGACGTAGAGGACATCTTGCTCGGCCAGGCACCGATCGAGGCGAGTGGGACGGTCACCGCCGAGATCGAGGGATACCGGCAGTCGATGACGTACATCCAGCGGCTCGCCGACGCGGGCCCGGACTTCGCGTACGGCAAAGGGCTGCTGAACGCCCTGCACTTCATGATGCAGGGGCACCATCCGCTGAAGCGGCCCGGCTGGTGGCGGAGCGGGCCCGTCCATGTGACCTCGCCGGACGACCCCACGATCGCCGCGTACACCGCGCCGGACGCCGAGCGGCTGCCGGAACTCACCGGTGAGCTGGTGGACTGGCTCAACGAGGGCGATCCGGACGCCCCGGTCCTCGTCCGGGCCGCGATGGCCCATCTGAACCTCGTGGCGATCCATCCTTGGGCCGATGGCAACGGCCGGATGTCCCGTGCCCTCCAGACCCTGGTGCTGGCCCGGGAGGGCATCGTCGCGCCGGAGTTCTCCAGCATCGAGGAGTGGCTGGGACGGGCCCGTAACACCTACCGCTACTACGACGTCCTCGCCGAGGTCGGCGGCCCGGTGTGGACGCCCGGCCGGGACACCAGGCCATGGCTCCGGTTCTGTCTGCGGGCCCACCACCAGCAGGCGCAGGCGGTGGAGCGCCAGGTGGAGACCACCCGCACGGTGTGGTCCGTGCTGGAGGAGGCGGTGGAGCGCCAGGGCTGGGCCGACCGCACCCTGTACGCCCTCTACCCGGCGGTGATGGGCAACCGGGTGCGCCGGGCGACCTACCAGGCCGACGCCGGACTCAGCACGCAGCAGGCCCTGCGCGACCTCCGCGAACTGGTCCGGGCGGACTGGCTGGCGCCCCGGGGTGAGGCCCAGGGCCGTTACTACGTCGTCGGTGCCGGCGTCCCCGAGGACGCGGTCAGGGGAGTGCTGGAACCCCGGGCACTGCGTGAGCCGTACACCGAGACGTAGAGGCCGAGCCATTGGCCGCCGGAGCAGGACTCGGCCAGGTCAGGACACGACCGGTTTGCCGGTGAGGTGTACGCCCGCTTCGCGGAGTTCCGTGAGGGTGTGGTCGGTGCGGGTGGCCGAGACGCCCGCCGTGAGGTCCAGCAGGACGTGGGTGCGGAAGCCCTCGCGGACCGCGTCCAGGGCCGTGGCCCGCACACAGTGGTCCGTGGCGATCCCGACGACGTCCACCTCGGTGACGTCCCGCGCGCGCAGCCACTGCGCGAGGGTGACGCCGTTCTCGTCGGCGCCCTCGAAGCCGCTGTACGCGGCGGCGTACGCGCCCTTGTCGAACACGGCCTCCACCGCGCCGGAGGCGACCGCCGGGGCGAAGTTCGGGTGGAAGCCGACGCCCTCGGTCCCCGCGACACAGTGCACGGGCCACGAGGTCTCGTAGTCGGGGTGGTCGGAGAAGTGGTCACCGGGGTCGACATGGCTGTCACGGGTCGCCACCACATGGCGGTAACCGGCGGGCGCCTGGCCGATCAGTTCCGTGACACCGGCGGCCACATCGGCGCCTCCGGTGACGGCGAGGCTGCCGCCTTCGCAGAAGTCGTTCTGCACATCGACGACGATGAGTGCGCGGCGCATGTCGGGGTCCTTGTCAGGTGGGATGGGGCGGGGCGGAACGGTTCCGGCCGGGCGGCCGGACGCGGGGGCCGCCGGGCGGTCCCGGGAGAGGTGTCACCTGCCTTGTCACACGTGGTCCATGCCTGCGCACGTACCCCGGTGGCACCGGCCGAACCCCGCCGGGCCCGGCCGGCCGCACCTCAGACGTACTCGGTGGGGATCACGGCGTCCCCGCGCGACAGCTGGGTGGCGGACAGGGGCAGCCCCGCGCGGGCCGCCGCGTGCCGGTCCCGGACCACGTCCAGGGACTCCCGGGAGAGCACCGAACCGCCCTTGATCAGCTCCACGAGCAGCTGTTCGCCGGCCAGCGCGGCGGGCACCGGGCCCGTACCGATCACCTCGGCCTCCGCGACGCCCTGCCCGTCCTTGCGCCGCGCGGCCCACTTGCGGCCCCCGATGGAGGTCTTCCCGCCGGTCGACCGCTTGGCGACCGGTACCAGCGGCTCGGCGGGATCGGCGCTGGTGGCACGTGCCACCAGCTTGTAGACCATCGAACACGTGGGGTGTCCGGAGCCCGTGACGAGCTGGGTGCCCACCCCGTACGCGTCGACGGGCGCCGCCGCGAGCGAGGCGATCGCGTACTCGTCCAGGTCGGAGGTCACCACGATCCGGGTGCCCGTGGCCCCCAGCTCGTCCAGCTGCTGGCGCACCCGGTGGGCGACGAGCAGCAGATCACCGGAGTCGATGCGCACCGCCCCGAGACCGGGCCCCGCGATGTCGACCGCGGCCCGTACCGCCTCGGCGACGTCGTACGTGTCGACCAGCAGTGTCGTCCCCGCGCCCAGCGAGTCGACCTGTGCGCGGAAGGCGTCCCGCTCGCTGTCGTGGAGCAGGGTGAACGCGTGCGCGGAGGTACCGACGGTCGGGATGTCGTAGCGGAAGCCCGCCGCGAGGTCGGACGTGGTGGCGAAGCCGCCGATGTACGCGGCCCGGGAGGACGCCACGGCCGCCAGCTCATGGGTGCGCCGGGCGCCCATCTCGATCAGCGGGCGGTCCCCGGCGGCGGAGGCCATCCGGGACGCGGCGGCGGCGATCGCGGAGTCGTGGTTGAGGATCGAAAGGATCACCGTCTCCAGCAGGACGCACTCCGCGAACGAGCCCTCGACCCGCAGGACGGGGGAGCCCGGGAAGTACACCTCGCCCTCCGGATAGCCCCACACGTCCCCGGTGAACCGGTAGTCCGCGAGCCACGCCAGGGTCCGCTCGTCCACGATCCGCCGCTCCCGCAGGAAGCGGATCACGGGCTCGTCGAAACGGAAGTTCTCCACGGCGTCCAGGACCCGCCCGGTGCCCGCGACGACCCCGTACCGGCGCCCCTCGGGCAGCCGGCGGGTGAAGACCTCGAAGACGGAACGCCGCTCGGCGGTGCCCGCGGCGAGCGCGGCCTGGAGCATCGTCAGTTCGTAGTGATCCGTGAAGAGCGCGGTCGACGGCACATCCACCGGCAGCCCTAGGTCCGCAGTGTTCATGACCAAGATGCTACCCCCAATCTCGTCACTTTGACGATTTCTGTTTCCGCAGGCTCGCGAGCGGGTCCGCAGGGGGTCCGCAGGGGGTCCGCAGGGGGTCCTCAGGGGATCCCGGAGCGGGGCCGGGGCGGGCCCGGAGGCGGCCCGCGCGGAGCCTCGCCCACCCCGCCGCACCGGCCCCGTTTATGCGCTGCGGGGCGTCGGGTGGCAGCATGGGCGGTGTGACGGCTCCCGCTCCCCTAGAGACCGAGAAACCCGATTCGGCACAAGAGGTGTTCGCCGAACCCGAGCCGGACGTTCCCTGGATCACGCTTGTCCACAATGACCCGGTCAATCTGATGAGCTACGTGACCTACGTCTTCCAGGCGTACTTCGGGTACTCCAAGGACAAGGCCACGAAACTGATGCTGGACGTCCATCACAAGGGCCGCGCCGTCGTCTCCAGCGGATCCCGCGAGGAGATGGAACGCGACGTGCAGGCGATGCACGGCTACGGGCTGTGGGCGACGCTCCAGCAGGACCGGAAGTAGCGACCAACCTCATGCCAGGACACTTCGAACCGATCCCGGGCGGCGGCGCGGCCGTAGCGCTCGACGAGGTCGAGATCTCCATCATCCGCTCCCTCGCGGTGCAGCTCCTCGAACTGGTCGGACCGGGCCCCGGCGGGGAGGCCGACGCCTCCACCGACCCGCTCGCCGAACTCTTCACCGACGGCCCCACCGAACCGCCCGCCGACCCGGTGCTGCGCCGGCTGCTCCCCGACGCGTACGAGGGACCCGGCGCGTCCTCCGGCTCCGCGCAGGAGGCCGCCGAACGCACGGCCCGCTCCTCGGAGTTCCGCCGCTTCACGGAGAACGACCTGCGCGCCCGCAAGCGCGAGGACGCGCTCGCCCTGATCCGTACCCTCGACGGGCTGAGCCCCGACGGCGACGGCACGGCCGGGCTGAGGCTGACCGCCGAGGACGGCCGCCGCTGGCTCGGCGCGCTCAACGACCTGCGGCTCGCGATCGGCACCCGGCTGGAGATCAGCGACGAGGACGACGCGGATCTGCTCTACCGGCTGCCGGACACCGACCCCCGCAAACCGATGGTGATGGCGTACCTCTGGCTCGGCGGACTCCAGGAAACCCTGGTCACCGCACTGATGCCGTGACGCCGTGACGTCCTCGGCCGCCGGGCGTCCTGACCCCGTGACCCGGTGCCACTCTCAGCCGCCGGATGTCCTGACGCCCTCGGCCGCTGAACGGGACGTCGCCGGATGCCCCCGGACGCCGCCGTGCGGGTGATCCGGGGCCGCAACGCCCCCTCACCCGGACGGCCGCCGTCCGGGTGAGGCCCCCGCGCCCGGCCCTCCGGCGGACCCACGCCCGGCCCGCGCCCGGCCCCCGTCGGATCCCCGCCGGTGCCGCCGCCCTCCCCCGGAACACCCCGGGTGTTCGCTCAGAGGACGCTCAAATCCGGATAACGATCGCGTCACCACCCTCGTGTCCTTTGCTGTGCGAGGGGAATTTCGTCCGGTTCTTCCCGTGACCTGCGTCACATGCGCCTCATTCGGTCTTCGCCGGGCACGTGATACATCTGCGGCACCCGACGGGGCCCCACCCCTGAACCGGCGAAAGGTTTCACCTATGACCTCGACGCAGGTCGGCAAGGACGGCACAGGCGATCACGGCGCTCCCCTGACCGCGCAACCCCAGGCGGACGGCCCCGGGGAGGGGTATCAGCGCGCGCTCGGCGCCCGGCAGATCCAGATGATCGCCATCGGCGGCGCCATCGGCACCGGACTCTTCCTCGGCGCGGGCAAGGCCATCTCCAAGGCCGGACCCAGTCTCATCCTGGCGTACGCCGTCGCGGGCCTCGTGATCTTCTTCATCATGCGGGCCCTCGGCGAACTCCTCATGTACCGCCCCGTGTCGGGCTCCTTCTCGGAGTACGCGCGGGAGTTCGTCGGCCCCTTCGCGGGGTTCGTGACCGGCTGGACGTACTGGCTCTTCTGGGTGGTCACCGGCATCACCGAGGTCACCGCCGCCGCGACCTATATGACGTACTGGTGGGACATCCCCCAATGGCTGTCCGCACTGGTGTTCACCGTCATCCTGTACTGCGCGAACCTGATCTCCGTGAAGCTCTTCGGTGAACTGGAGTTCTGGTTCTCGATGATCAAGGTCACCGCCATCATCGGCATGATCCTGATCTGCGCCGGAATCCTCACCCTCGGCTTCTCCGACGCGGGCGACACCGCCACCGTCGGTCATCTGTGGTCCGAGGGCGGGTTCTTCCCCAAGGGCATCGGCGGCACCCTGATGACCCTTCAGATCGTGATGTTCGCGTTCCTCGCCGTGGAACTCGTCGGGGTCACCGCGGGGGAGTCCAAGGACCCCCGGAAGACCCTTCCCAAGGCCATCAACACCGTCCCGTGGCGTATCGCCGTCTTCTACGTCGGCGCGCTGATCATGATCCTCTCGGTGGTGCCGTGGACCGAGTTCAAGCCCGGCGTCAGCCCGTTCGTCGCCGCCTTCGAGGAGATGGGCCTCGCCGCGGGCGCCGCGATCGTCAACTTCGTCGTACTGACCGCCGCGCTGTCCTCCTGCAACTCCGGGATGTACTCCACCGGCCGGATGCTGCGCGACCTCGCCCTCAACAGCCAGGGCCCGCGGATCTTCACCCGGCTCACCACCCGCGGCACCCCGCTCGTCGGGACGACGTTCTCCGCCGCGCTGATGCTCGTCGGCGTCTGGATCAACTACCGCTGGCCCGGCGAGGCGTTCAACTACGTCGTGTCCTTCGCGACCATCTCCGGTATGTGGGCCTGGATCATGATCCTGGTCAGCCAGATCCGCTACCGCGCCCTCGCCGACCGCGGTGAACTCCCGCAGTCCTCGTTCAAGGCCCCCGGCGCCCCGTTCACCAGCTGGTTCGCCCTCGGGTTCATCGGTGTGGTGATCACCATGATGGCGATCGACCGGGACGCCCGTATCTCGCTGTACTGCGCCCCGGTCTGGGGACTGCTGCTCGGTGTCTCGTACCTGGCGCTGAAGCGGCGCGACCCGGACGCCGCCGCGTTCAATGTGCGCAAGCGGACCGGTCCGGCCCCGGGCACGGCCCCCGCCGACCCGGTGGACTCCGGGCGCGAGTAGCCCGTCCCACCGGGCCGCGACCCCGCTCCGGCGGCCGCCCCGTCCAGCATCCGGACCCCCGTGTACCGCCCCCTGGTACGCGGGGGTCCGCTGCTTATCCTGGGCGCATGCTGACCATCACCCAGGACCTGTACGACCGGATCGTGGACCACGCCCGCGCGGACCACCCGGACGAGGCGTGCGGGGTCGTCGCCGGGCCCGCCGGGTCCGGGCGGCCGGAGCGGTTCATCCCGATGCTCAACGCCGCCCGCTCGCCCACGTTCTACGAGTTCGACTCGGGGGACCTCCTCAAGCTGTACCGCGAGATGGACGACCGGGACGAGGAGCCCGTGATCATCTACCACTCGCACACCGCGACCGAGGCGCACCCCTCCCGCACGGACATCACCTACGCGAACGAACCCGGCGCGCACTACGTGCTCGTCTCCACCGCCGACGCGGACGACGCCGGTCCCTTCCAGTTCCGTTCGTTCCGCATCGTGGACGCGGTGGTCACGGAGGAGGAGGTCAGCGTCGTCCCCGCGTACTGACCGGACCCTCCGCCCTCTCGCCCATCCCGTATACCGGTCGAAAACCGTCCGGCATGTGGGATGCCTCTCGGGAAGCCGTACCGGGAATCGATACGATGACCGCATGGTTCCCCAAGACGTGAGCGAGAAGACGCCGGGCACGCTGCTCGTGGCGCGGCTGCACGTCGACCTGTGCCGGTCCGACAGCGCCATCTGTCCGAGCTGACCCCCGCCGCCGTGCGGCGCTGAACGACCCGCGGCCGGCGGACCGCCGGCCGGGTCCCGGACCCGCCCGAGCGGACACCCGCGGACCACCCCGGACACCCCGCCGCCGGACGCAGCGAACCGACCACTTCCCCACCCTTATCCGACAGGAGCCCACCGCCATGGCCATCGAGGTCCGCATCCCGACCATCCTCCGCCAGTACACCGACGGGGCGAAGGCCGTCCCGGGCAGCGGGGACACCGTCGCCGCCCTCTTCGCCGACCTGGAGAGCCGTCACCCGGGCATCCGCGCCCGGCTCGTCGACGCCGACAAGGGCGACGAGCTGCGCCGGTTCGTGAACGTCTACCTCAACGACGAGGACGTCCGCTTCCTCGACGGCATCAACACCAAGCTCAACGACGGCGACAGCGTCACGATCCTGCCCGCCGTGGCCGGCGGGATGGCCTGACCGGCATGCGGTACGACTCCCCGCTCGACGCGGTCGGCAACACACCGCTCGTCCGGCTGCCGCGCCTGTCGCCCTCCGACGACGTACGGATCTGGGCGAAGCTGGAGGACCGCAACCCGACGGGCTCGATCAAGGACCGGCCCGCGCTCCATATGATCGAGCAGGCGGAGAAGGACGGCCGGCTGACCGAGGGCTGCACCATCCTCGAACCGACCTCCGGCAACACCGGGATCTCCCTCGCGATGGCCGCCCGGCTCAAGGGCTACCGGATCGTGTGCGTGATGCCCGAGAACACCTCGCAGGAGCGGCGGGACCTGCTCGCCATGTGGGGCGCCGAGATCATCCCGTCGCCCGCGGCGGGCGGTTCCAACACGGCGGTGCGGATCGCCAAGGAACTGGCGGAGCAGCACCCCGACTGGGTGATGCTCTACCAGTACGGGAACCCGGGGAACTCGGGCGCGCACTACGCCACCACCGGGCCGGAGATCCTCGCCGACCTGCCGTCGATCACGCACTTCGTCGCCGGGCTCGGGACCACGGGGACGCTCATGGGCGTCGGCCGCTTTCTGCGTGAGCACAAGCCGGATGTACGGATCGTCGCCGCCGAGCCGCGGTACGACGACCTCGTCTACGGGCTGCGGAACCTCGACGAGGGGTTCGTGCCGGAGCTGTACGACGCGTCCGTGCTGACCACGCGGTTCTCCGTCGGCTCCGCCGACGCGGTGGCGCGGACACGGGAGCTGCTCCAGCAGGAGGGGATCTTCGCGGGGGTGTCCACGGGGGCGGCGCTGCATGCCGCGATCGGGGTCGGACGGAAGGCCCTCCAGGCGGGGGAGAGCGCGGACATCGCGTTCGTCGTCGCCGACGGGGGCTGGAAGTACCTCTCCACGGGGGTGTACACGGCCGCCACCACGGAAGAGGCCGTCGCCCGCCTCCACGGCCAACTCTGGGCGTAACGCATAGCGCCTTCGCTAGCGCTTCCGAGTTTCCTGTGCGGGTCGCCTTCGCTTGCGCCTCTGGGTTCCTGTGCTGGGCGTACTTGTTCCAGCACAGGTACTCGGTGGGTGCGCAGTTCCCCGCGCCCCTGGATGCTGCCCCGACCTGTTGTCCCCCGGGTGCGGGCCGTCCTCGCGCAGTTCCCCGCGCCCCTGGGGTTCCACACCTGGGCGTACTTGTCCCGGTGCGGGTCGGACGGGGGTGCGCAGTTCCCCGCGCCCCTGAGGCGCTGCCCCATGGCGGTCGCTCTTCGGGTGCGGGGCCGTCCTCGTTTTCGCGCAGTTCCCCGCGCCCCTGAAGGGGCACTCCTCTCCTCTCGCAGTCGCATGGCTGCGGGAGGGGGTGAGCGGGAATCTCTGCCCGCAGACTCCGATGCTCTTCAGCCGGGTACGGGTACGTCCTACCGAGCGCGTCGGATCGAGGACGGAGAATCCCGACCGGCACCGACCCGAAGAACCGACCGGACGCGCCCCAAAGGGGCGCGGGGAACTGCGCGAAACCCACGAGCGACGGCACAGGAACGAAGTACGTCCAGCCGGACAGACCTCGGGAGCGCAAGCGAAGGCGACCCGCGGGGAACTGCGCAAAACCCACGAGTGACGGCACAGGAACGAAGTACGTCCAGCACAGGAAACCTCGGGAGCGCAAGCGAAGGCGACCGGGTGAGTTCGCCCACAACGGTCAGTGACGGGGGAGCGCCCAACCCCTCCGCGGCATACGCTCGACAGACCGCAAGAACCCCGATCCCCTCAGCCGGGACACCGGCCCCGCCGGACGGTCGGACATCCTGCCAGTCTCCTGTCAGCGCGGAGGTTCCAGCTCCATGAAGCTCACCGTCGTCGGCTGCTCGGGGTCGTTTCCCTCCGTGGACTCGGCCTGTTCGAGCTACCTCGTCGAGGCCGACGGCTTCCGGCTGCTCCTCGACATGGGCAACGGCGCCCTGGGCGAGTTGCAGCGCCACTGCGGTCTCTACGATCTCGACGCGATCTTCCTCAGCCATCTGCACGCGGACCACTGCATCGACATGTGCGGATACTTCGTCGCCCGCTACTACCGGCACGACGGCGGCCGCTGCGCGCCGATGCCGGTGTACGGCCCGGAGGGCACCGAGCACCGGCTCACCACGGCCTACGCGGACACTCCCTCCGCCTCCTCGATGAGCGAGGTCTTCGACTTCCACACGGTGAAGCCCGCGACCTTCGACATCGGCCCGTTCACCGTCCGCACGGAACGCGTCGCGCACCCCGTCGAGGCGTACGGCATCCGCGTCGAGCACGGCGGCCGGACGCTCACGTACTCCGGCGACACCGGCGTGTGCGTACAGCTGGACGAGCTGGCCGCCGGAGCGGATCTCTTCCTCTGCGAGGCCGCGTTCACGGCCGGCAAGGAGGAGATCCCCGATCTGCATCTCAACGGCCGGGAGGCCGGCGGGGTCGCCCGCCGCGCCGGGGTCGGCCGGCTGCTGCTCACCCACATCCCGCCGTGGACGGACCCGGACATCAACCTCCAGGACGCCCGTGAGGTGTTCCGCGGTCCCGCCGAACTGGCCGTCGCTGGACGCACGTACACGGTCTGAGCGGCGACGCGCGAGGCCCCCGCCGGACCGCCGGCGGGGGCCTCGCGTGATCAACCGCCCGGTGTCAGCGGCCCACCGGGGTCACTTCACGTTCTCGCGGTCCTCCGCCTCCGACTCCTCCTCGGGTTCGCGCCCGGGGGTCTTGAGGTCGAACTTGATGATCGCGAACCGGAAGATCGCGTAGTACAGCACCCCGAACCCGAGCCCCACCAGGATGATCAGCCAGGGTTTGGTGGCGAGACTCCAGTTGATCACGTAGTCGATCAGGCCCGCCGAGAAGCTGAAGCCGTCCTTGATGCCCAGTGCCCAGGTCACCGCCATGGAGACACCGGTCAGCACCGCGTGGATCGCGTACAGCAGCGGGGCGATGAACAGGAACGAGTACTCGATCGGCTCGGTGATCCCGGTGACGAACGACGTCAGCGCGACCGACAGCATCAGCCCGCCGACGATCTTGCGGCGTTCGGGACGGGCGCAGTGCGTGATCGCGAGGGCCGCCGCGGGCAGGGCGAACATCATGATCGGGAAGAAGCCGGTGGTGAACTGCCCGGCCGTCGGGTCGCCCGCCAGGAACCGGTTGATGTCACCGTGCACGACCGAGCCGTCCGGCTTGGTGTAGTCGCCGAACTGGAACCACACGAAGGTGTTCAGGAACTGGTGCAGCCCGATGGTGAGCAGCGCCCGGTTGGCGACACCGAAGATGCCCGAACCCCAGGCGCCGAGGTCGACCAGCCACTGCGAGAAGCTGGTGAGCGCGTCACCGATCGGCGGCCAGATCCAGACGCAGAGCGCGGCGAAGACGAGCCCGATGAACGCCATGATGATCGGTACGAGGCGCCGTCCGTTGAAGAAGCCGAGCCAGTCGACCAGCTTCGTCCGGTGGAACCGCTGCCAGATGTACGCGGTGATCAGACCCATCACGATGCCGCCGAACACCCCGGGGTTCTGGTACGCGGCCAGTGCGGAGGTGCCGTCCTCGGCGACGCACAGCCCGCTCCACATCCCGGCCCCGAGGAAGTCGGCCTCCTCGGGGCAGTCCTCCGGGAAGGCGCGCAGCACCGCGTAGTACACGAGGAAGCCGGCGACCGCGGCGAGCGCGGTGGAGCCGTCGGACTTCTTGGCCATACCGATCGCGACACCGATGCAGAACAGCAGGGGCAGACCCAGATTGGAGTCGATCAGGGCGCCGCCGGCCGCGGCGAAGACGGTGGCGATGTCCGTCCAGCCCAGGCCGTCGACGCCGAACACGTCCGGCTGGCCGAGGCGGTTGAGGATGCCCGCGGCAGGCAGTACGGCGATGGGCAGCTGAAGACTGCGGCCCATCTTCTGCAACCCCTGGAACAGTCCGTTCCAGCGCGTACGGGTGGGTGCTGCCGCGCTGTCCGCGCTCATGGGCGTCCTCCCGGGATGCCGTGTGCCACCTGGTCGGGTGGCACATCGTGATCGTCATCCTTCGGCACGCTCACAGTGACCGCTCGCGAAGTTGGGCCAACAGTGGGTTACCGTGACAAAGCGGATGGCGGTGGCAGGTCGTCGTGCCCCCGCCCGCCCCGTCCGTCCCCGTTCCTCACTGACCGCAGGGAGACACCATGGCCACCAAGGCTGAGAAGATCGTCGCCGGGCTCGGCGGGATCGAGAACATCGAGGAGGTCGAGGGGTGCATCACCCGGCTGCGCACCGAGGTGATCGACCCGTCCAAGGTGGACGACGCCGCGCTCAAGGCCGCGGGCGCGCACGGGGTGGTCAAGATGGGAACCGCGATCCAGGTCGTCATCGGCACGGACGCGGACCCGATCGCCGCGGACATCGAGGACATGATGTGACCCCGCGCCCGGCGGCCCCCCGCCACGGTTCCTGACCCGGCCCCGGCCACGATTCCTGACCTGGCCCCGGCCCGTCTCCTGACCCGGTCCCCGCCACGGTTCCTGACCCGCCTCCCGCCCCCGGTCCACGGCGGGGTGGTCCGGTGTGGACGCGGGACCGGGGGGCCATGGGCCGGGCGATAGGGTCGGGCGCATGTCTCGTATCGACGGCCGCACCCCCGAACAGCTCCGCCCCGTCACCATCGAACGCGGATGGAGCAAGCACGCCGAGGGCTCCGTCCTCGTCTCCTTCGGCGACACCAAGGTCTTCTGCACCGCCTCCGTCACCGAGGGCGTGCCCCGCTGGCGCAAGGGCAGCGGCGAGGGCTGGGTGACCGCCGAGTACTCGATGCTGCCGCGCTCCACCAACACCCGCGGCGACCGCGAGTCCGTCCGGGGCCGGATCGGTGGCCGCACCCATGAGATCTCCCGGCTCATCGGCCGCTCCCTGCGCGCCGTCGTGGACTGCAAGGCCCTCGGCGAGAACACCATCGTGCTGGACTGCGACGTCCTCCAGGCCGACGGAGGCACCCGTACCGCCGCGATCACCGGCGCGTACGTCGCCCTCGCGGACGCGGTCACCTGGGCCAAGGGCCGCAAGCTGGTACGCGCCGGACGCCAGCCGCTGACCGGCACGGTCTCCGCCGTGTCCGTCGGTATCGTCGGCGGCGTTCCCCTCCTCGACCTCCGCTACGAGGAGGACGTCACCGCCGACACCGACATGAACGTCGTCTGCACCGGCGACGGCCGCTTCGTCGAGGTGCAGGGCACCGCCGAGGCCGAGCCCTTCGACCGCACCGAGCTGAACGGCCTCCTCGACCTGGCCGTCAGCGGCTGCGACGAGCTCGCCGCCCTCCAGCGCAAGGTCCTGGAAGAGCAGTGAGCCGGTTCCCGGCCGGGAGCCGGGAACAGCGGTGAGCCGGGGCCCCGTTCGGGGTCCCGGGGCAGCGGCGGACCCGGTCCCCGCCAAGGGCCCGGAGCGGCGATGGACCCGCCGGTCCGCCGGGCCCGTACCGCAGGTCTTGCCGTGACGGGGCAACCAACCGGCGGCCGTGCGCGTATCTAGTAGTACGGGCGGGCGGACAGCACCGCGCGCCCGTACCTGGACTCTCGGGAGGGACCTCCACATGGCCGCGCGCCGTCGCCGCACCGTCACCGCACTCGCTCTCGCCGGAGCGGCGCTGTTCGCTCCGCTCGCCGTCGGATGCAGCGCCGTGGACAAGGCCCTGGACTGCGTCCAGACCGCCGACACGATCGCCGAGAGCGTCACCGACCTCCAGCAGGCCGTCGAGAACGCCGCGAACGACCCGACGCAGGCCGCGGAGTCGCTCGACTCGATCGAGAAGAACCTCGACAAGATCGGCGACACCACCGACAACGCCGACCTCGGCAAGGCCGTCGACGACCTCACCCAGGCCGTCGACAACGTCAGCAAGGCCGTCGAGAGCGGCGACAGCACTCCCGACATCAGCCCCGTCACGGACGCCGCGGGCGAACTGACCAAGGTCTGCACCCCGTAACGACGGACGCGCCCGGGGCCGCCGGACCGGCGGCCCCCCGGTCCGGGCGGGCCACCCCCGCCCGGCGGCGGACGGTCTCGCACCCGCCCGGCGCGGACCGCTCCACCCCCGCCCGGCGGCGACCGTCCCACCAGGGATAATCCCCGGTATGACGCGCCTGATCCTCGCCACCCGCAACGCCGGCAAACTCACCGAGCTGCGGGCGATCCTCGCCGACGCAGGTCTCGGCCACGACCTCGTCGGCGCCGACGCCTACCCGGACATCCCCGACGTCAAGGAAACCGGCGTCACCTTCGCCGAGAACGCCCTGCTGAAGGCACACGCCCTGGCCCGCGCCACCGGACTGCCCGCCGTCGCCGACGACTCCGGCCTCTGTGTGGACGTACTCGGCGGCGCCCCCGGCATCTTCTCCGCCCGCTGGGCCGGACGGCACGGCGACGACCGCGCCAACCTCGATCTGCTGCTCGCCCAGCTCTCCGACATCGACGCCCCGCACCGCGCCGCCCACTTCACCTGCGCCGCGGCCCTCGCCCTGCCCGACGGCACCGAGCGCGTGGTCGAGGGACGGCTGCGGGGCACCCTGCGCCATGTCCCCGCCGGATCGGGCGGCTTCGGCTACGACCCGGTCCTCCAGCCCGACGGCGACACCCGCACCACCGCCGAGCTCAGCGCCGACGAGAAGAACGCCATCAGCCACCGCGGCAAGGCGTTCCGCGCGCTGGTCCCCGTCCTGCGCGAACTGCTGCCGTAGGGCGGGAGGCGGGAGGCGGGAGCCGCCACCGCGACGGTCCGGGCCCCGCGACACCCCCGGTTCGCGCCGGGCCCCCGGCAGCCGGAAGGCCCGGCCTCCCTGGTGCTCGATCGGGAGGCCGGGCCTTCGTCCGGTGCGGCCGGAGGGACTCGAACCCTCACGGGTGTTACCCCACTGGGACCTAAACCCAGCGTGACTGCCAGTTCCACCACGGCCGCGTCCGCGCGCCCATCGTAATGGCCCCGGGCCGCGCGCCGGAGGGGACAGGGGACGTCACAGACCGAGGTCCTTGATGATTTTGGCCACGTGTCCCGTCGCCTTCACGTTGTACAGGGCCCGCTCGACCTTGCCGTCCTCGTCGACGATCACCGTGGAGCGGATGACCCCCGTCACCGTCTTGCCGTACAGCTTCTTCTCCCCGAACGCCCCGTACGCCTCCAGCACCGAACGGTCCGGGTCGGCCAGCAGGGTGACCCGCAGCTCCTCCTGGTCGCGGAACTTCGCCAGCTTCTCCGGCTTGTCCGGCGAGACACCGATCACGTCGTAGCCGTGCCCGGCGAGGAAGTCGAGGTTGTCGGTGAAGTCGCACGCCTGCTTGGTGCAGCCCGGGGTGAGCGCGGCCGGGTAGAAGTACACGATGACCTTGCGGCCCTTGCGGTCGGCCAGCGAGACCTCGTTGCCGTCGGCGTCGGACAGGGTGAAGGCGGGGGCGGTGTCGCCGGGCTGGAGTCGCTCACTCATCGCCGGTCTCCTCACGGGGGTGCGGGGCCGCGGGCCGGTCGCGCCCGGGGCCGATTACACAAGGGAGCGTAATGGGGGTGCCGTGGGGTAGGTCGCGCGGGAAGCTGACAGACTGTCGACCGGACGGAAACACGGAATCACGCAAGCACGGACGAGGCGCCCGGCGGGCCAGCACCGCGACGGCACCCCGTCCGCCCCACGCCTGACACGAGCACGGAGGCAGCACGGTGCCGGAGACATCGGATACCAGGACCCCGGCGCAGATCGAGGCGGACATCGAGCGCCGCCGCCAGCGCCTCGCCGAGACGCTGGACGAGATCGGCGTACGGGTGCACCCGAAGACGATCGTCGGGGACGCCAAGGCCAAGGTCGCGGCGAGCGTCGACAACACCCTCGGACGCGTCTACGTCGGCGCCAACCGGGTGCTCTCCCGGGCCAAGGGCCAGCTGGTCTCCGACGAGGGCGCGCCCCGGCTGGAGCGCGTCGTCCCGGTGGCCCTCGTCGTCATCGGTCTCGTGGGACTGATGGCGTACAGCGGTTCGCGCCGGCGGGGCGACTGACCGCCGCGGCGGGGCGGCCCGGCGTCCGGCGTCACCCGGACGGGCGTGAGCGCCCGTACGGACGTACGGGCCACCCCACCGGCGTACCCGGGGCACGGGCAGGTAGGTTCAGGGCGTGAGCGCCAACAAGGACTTCGACACCTCGCCCGACAAGCTTCCGATCCGGATGCTGCACGACCGGGTGCTCGTACGGCAGGACACGGCCGAGGGCGAGCGGCGCTCCGGCGGGGGCATCCTGATCCCCGCGACCGCGGCCGTCGGACGGCGGCTGGCGTGGGCCGGTGTCGTCGCGGTCGGACAGAACGTCCGTTCCGTCGAGCCCGGTGACCGGGTGCTGTACGACCCGGAGGACCGCGCCGAGGTCGAGGTACGGGGTGTGGCGTACGTCCTGATGCGCGAGCGCGATCTGCACGCCGTCGCCGCCGACCGTTTCGAGGGCTCCGAGGACTCGACCGGGCTCTACCTGTAACCCGTGGCCCCTGGTGGCCGCGGTGTCCGGTGCGAAAACCTTTCGGTGGCAAAGAGGCTGGTGACCCCTGTCACCAGCCTCTTTCCCGTTCTTTGCTACGGTGGCAACCACCCCGACGAGACGCGCCGTACCGGGACACGGAAAGACGACGCACCCCCTGTTCATCCGTCATGGAAACCACGGAGGTGCCGATCATGGCCTGGATTCTGCTCATCATCGCCGGCGTGCTCGAAGTCGGCTGGGCGATCGGGATGAAGTACACCGAGGGCTTCACGAAGCTGTGGCCCAGTGTGTTCACCATCATCGGGATCGCCGCGAGCATGGTCCTGCTGGCGCAGGCGGCGAAGACCCTTCCCATCGGGACGGCCTACGGGGTGTGGGTCGGTATCGGCGCGGGTGGGGCGGCGATCCTCGGCATGCTGGTGCTGGGTGAGCCCGCGACCGCCGCGCGGATCTTCTTCATCGCGCTGTTGCTGGTCGCGGTCGTCGGTCTGAAGGCCACGTCCGGCCACTGACCGCCTTCGCTTGCGCTTCTGAGCTCCTGGGCTGGACGTTCTCCGTTCAGCACAGGAGCTCTTCGGTGCGTGGGGTGCCTTCGCCTGCGCCTGCGGGTTCGCTGGGCTGGGCGCGGTTGTTCCTGTGCGGTCGCTCGGTGGGTGCGCAGTTCCTCGCGCCCCTTGGGTGGTGCCTCTCGCGGTTCCCGTTCGGGTGCGGGTTGTCCTTGGTTGCTCGCGCGGTTCCTCGCGCCCCTGGGTGGTGCCCCATTACGGTTCGCTCTTCGGGCGCGGGTGGCTCTCGTTGCGCGGTTCCTCGCGCCCCTGGGTTCGCTGGGCTGGGCGTGCTTGTTCCTGTGCGGTCGCTCGTGGGGTGCGCGGTTCCTCGCGCCCCTTTGGTTGCGCCCCTTGCGGGTTCCGTTCGGGTGCGGGTGGCTCCTGGTTGCTCGCGCGGTTCCCCGCGCCCCTGAGGTGGTGCCTCGGCCCGTTGGCTTTCGGGTGCGGGGCGCTCGTGGGGCGCGGGGAACCGGTTTGCGTGCTGCTGGGTTACTGGGTGGTGGGGAGGCCGGGGCTGGCTCCGCCGGTGGGGGTGCCGGTGGTCTCGCCGGTGGTCTCGCCCGTGCCGCCGGTCTCCTCGCCGCCGGTCTCACCGCCCTCGCCGGGGCCGGGGCCGCCCCCGGAGGAGTCACCGCTGGTGCCCTCCGTGGCACCCGGACCCGGGGTACCGCCGCTCTGCCCTTCGACCGTGCCTTCCGCGCCGCCCTCACCGGGGTCGGGCGACTGCCCCTGCCCCGGCGACTGGCCGCCGCCGGACGAACCGGAGCCGGTGGTCGTGCTCGGGGTGTCGGAACCGCCGGGCTGCTCCTGCTCCCCGTCGTCGCCGCTCGGGCTGCTGCTGCCCGGGTCGGGCGAACCGTCCGTGCTGTCGGGCGTACCGCTGGGCTCCGTACCGGGCAGCTCCAGCCGCCGGTCGGAACCGTCCTGCACCCGCAGCTCGAACTCCTGGGTCTCGGTGCCCGCGAGCGCGGCCTTCGTGTACTGCGCCCAGATCTCCGCCGGCGGCCCGCTGCCGCTGATCCGCGGCTCGCCGAGCGCCCCGAACAGCGGCTGCTGCTTGCCGGAGTCCGGGTCCTGCCCCATCACCGAGACCACGGTCGCCAGCTCGGGGGTGTACGCCGCGAACCAGGCCGCCTTGTCCTGCTCGGCGGTACCCGTCTTGCCCGCCGCGGGCCGCTCGGCCGCCAGGGCCGCCCGTCCCGAACCGTTCTCGACGACGTTCCGCAGCACCGACGTGGTGGTGTCGGCCGCCTCCCGGCTGATGACCTGCTTGGTCTGCCGCTTCGGCAGCGCGATCTCCTTGCCGTCCTTGGTCAGCTTCATGACCATGACGGGGTCGCCGTGCTTGCCGTGGTTGGCGAGCGTCGCGTACGTCTCGGCCATGTCCAGGACGCTCGCGGTGGCGGTGCCCAGCGCGACCGACGGGGTCGGGTGCAGGTCCCTGGTGTCCTTCGGCATCCCCAGGTCGATCGCGGTCTGCTTGACCTTGTCGGAGCCCACGTCCACGGCCATCTGCACATAGACCGAGTTGACGGACTTGTCGGTGGCCTCCTGGACGGTGACCGGGCCGTAGCTGACCTGGTCCTGGTTCTGCGGCGCGTACCGTCCGCCGTTCCAGCCGACGACCGGACGCTCGCTGGTGCCGTCGTACACGGTGTTCGGGGTGACCGGACGGCCGTCCTGGGTCACCGAGTCGTGCTCGGCGGCGGTGGTGAACACGAACGGCTTGAACGTCGAGCCCACCTGGTAGTCCCGGCGGGTCGCGTTGTTCACGTACTGCTTGGTGTAGTCGATACCGCCGTACATCGCGACGACGTGACCCGTCGCCGGGTCGATGGACGCCCCGCCCGCGCGGACGTTGCGGTCCACCTTGCGGGCCTCCTTGTCGACCCGGGCCATCAGCTGGTCGTCGACCGCCTTCACGAAGGCGTCCTGCTTCGGCTTCTGGAGTGTGGTGGTGATCCGGTGGCCGCCGACGTTCAGCATCTCCTCGCTGATGATGTCGTGCTCGAAGAGGTAGTCCTTGACGGCCTGCACGAGATACCCGCGCTGACCGGACATCCCGGACGGGCCCTTCGCCTCGATCGGCATCGGGAACTTCATCGCCTCGCGCTTCTCGGAGGCCAGCCAGCCCTCCTTGACCATCCCGTCGAGCACGTAGTTCCAGCGGGACACCACCTGCCCCTTGTTCTGCGGGTAGGCCACCACGTCGTACGCGCTCGGGGCGTTGAGCAGCGACGCGAGGTACGCGCCCTGCTCGATGGTCAGCTTCTCGACGTCGACGCCGTAGTACGCCTGCGCGGCGGACTGGATGCCGTAGGCGTTGCGGCCGAAGAAGCTGGTGTTGAGGTAGCCCTCAAGGATGTCCTCCTTGGTCTCCTCGCGGTCCAGCTTGATCGCGATGAAGAACTCCTTGGCCTTGCGGGAGACGGTCTGCTCCTGCGCCAGGTAGTAGTTCTTCACGTACTGCTGGGTGATCGTCGAACCCGACTGCTTGCCCTTGCCGGTGGCGGTGTTCCACCCGGCGCGGAGCATCGCCTTGGGGTCGACGGCCGACTGGGAGTGGAAGTCCCGGTCCTCGGCCGCCAGCACGGTCCGCTGGACGTCCTCGGGGATCTGCGAGAGCTGCACGTTCTCCCGGTTGACCTCGCCGTCCCGGGCGAGCTGCGAGCCGTCGGCGTAGAGGTACACATTGCTCTGCGCGGTCGCCGCGGCGTTCGCCGCCGGGATCTCCACGAGGAGGTACCCGGTCATGAACGCGCCCACGGCGAGGAGCAGCAGCGCGAGGGCCGAGCCGAGCGTGAACCGCCAGGTCGGCACGAGACGGCGCCATCCCTTGCGCTTGGGACGCTTGGCCTTCTTCCCCTTGGCGCCCTTGCCTGCCTTGCCGCCCTTCTTCCCGCCGGTGTCACCGGGGCCTGATCCGGCGGGTCCGCCGCCGGGTCCGGTCGGTCCACCGGGTCCGCTCGGGCCGCCACCCGACCCACCGGGGCCGCCGGGTGCGGCCGGTCCGCCGGTCGCGGCGAACGCGGAGGTCGTCCCCGCCGCACCCGCCGCCGCGGCTTTCGGGGTGTGCTTGCGCAGCTGGGTGGTGGACTCGGCGGGCGACTCGCCCTGGGTCAGGCCCGCACGGGCGGCCCCGAGCCGGGCGGAGCGCGCGGCGGGCCCTTCGTCGGCCGCCCAGCCGGGCGTCCCGTCCTTCGGCGTACGGGGGCCGCCGGAGGCGGCCGTGGCGCCGGGCTTGCCGGGCGCGCCCGTCGTGCCGGGGCGGCCGGATGCGCTGGGCGCTCCGGGGGCGCCGGGTTTGCCCGGTCCGCCGGCCGTGCCGGTCCGGCCGGGCCCGGTGGGCGCACCCGGGGTGCCGGACTTGCCGGTTCCGGTGCCGCCCTGGGTACCCGGCGCGCTCTTGCCGCCCGGTCCGCCGGACGTACGGGACGCGCCCGGTGCGCCCTGGGCTCCGGGGGTGCCCGGTGCGCCGGGGGTACGGGGTGTCTTGCGGGTGTCCGGGGTCCCGGGGGTGCGGTGCGCGGCGGGGGTCCCGGGCGCGCTTGTGGAGGCGTTCCCGGGGGTGCTCCCGGGGGTGCGGGGGCCGCCGGTGGCCGCGCCCGTCGCCGGGCCGGAGCCACGGGGGGTGCGGGGGCCGGTGGGGGCGCCGGTGCCGCTGGTGGGGCCCGCGGGGGTGCCGGGGCGCTCGGCGGAACCGGCCTGGGGCCGGGTCCCGCCGCTGTCACGGGCGCCGCTGTCACGAGCGGCCTTGCCGGGCGCTCCGGAGGGGCTGCCGGTGGCCGCGGGGCCGGGCGAGCCGGGCTTGCCGGGATTCCCGGGGTTCCCGGGCTTGCCGGGGTTCGAGGTGCCGCCGCCGGAGGCGGTGGAGCCGGTGGGACGGGAAGCGCCGGTGGGGCGGGAGGTGCCCGGTCCGCCGGGGCCGCCCGGCCCCGAGGAGCCCGCGCCCGGCCCGCTCGGCCTCGCGGAGTCCCCACCGGAGGCGCCGGGCGCACCGGACGCGGTCGGCTTCGCGGAGCCCGCGCCGGACGCACCGGACGGGGGTGAGCCGAAGAAACCTCCGCCGGACCGCGCCGGGCCCTTCGGGGGGGTGCCGGCGGGCGGGGCGGAACGGCCCTTGTCGTCGGCCGGGCGACCGCCCGGTGTACCGGAGGGCCGGGCGGCCGGGCCCGGGGCGTCGGACGCCCCGCCGGCGGGCCCGGTGGCCGGGCGCCGGGACGGGCGTGCGTCAGGGTCCGCCGGACGGCCGGCGGACCGGTCGCCCTCGACGGACGGCGGCGGTGCGGCGTCCGCGGGGCGCTCGGGCTCCCTGCCCGGCGTGCCCTCATCGTGCTGCTGCGGCTCGTCGCTCATGGTTCGCGGAACTCCCGATTCACGTTGTGCGCCGGATACATCTGATGCTGGGTCGTGCGGTACTGCTGTCGCTCCTGCGGGTACTGCCGGGCCGGTCGCACCGAACGGGTCCGACATGACGGGCTCACAGGTCCCGTGCGGGCCATACAGGGGCATGCGGGGGCATACGGGATGATCCGCCCGCTAAACCTAGGCGCCCCCACCCATAACTTTCGCACCCCCGCTCGAAAGCCACGGGCGTGGCACGCGTCGGGCACGGAAATACCGTGGTACCGCACGTCCCCGGACGCTAGGGTTCGGCGCTTCGGCCCGTAACAGGAGACGACGTAAACGGGGAAGGGGTTGTACGTGCACACCGGCCGGTTGTACGCGACCGTCGCCGCCGGTGGATTCCGGCGCTACGCCACATACCGCACAGCCACCGCCGCGGGGGTGTTCACCAACACCGTCTTCGGCTTCATTCTCGCCTACACCTACATCGCCCTCTGGGACGAGCGGCCCGGTCTCGGGGGCTACGACCAGGCCGACGCCCTCACCTTCGTCTGGATCAGCCAGGGTCTGCTCGCCGTCGCCTCCGTGCTGGGCGGCGGGTTCGAGGACGAGCTGATGGACCGTATCCGCACCGGCGACATCGCCGTCGACCTGTACCGGCCCGCCGATCTGCAACTGTGGTGGCTGGCCGGGGACCTCGGCCGGGCCGCGTTCCAGCTGCTCGGCAGGGGTGTCGTCCCGATGGCGGTCGGCGCGTTCTGCTTCACGCTCACCCTGCCCGCCGACCCCCTCACCTGGCTCGCCTTCCTGCTGGCCGTCCTGCTCGGCACCGTCGTCAGCTTCGCGATCCGGTTCGTCGTCGCGCTGTCCGCGTTCTGGCTGATGGACGGCGCGGGTGTGGCGCAGATCGCATTTCTCGCGGGCGTCTTCTTCTCCGGGATGCTGCTGCCGCTCGCGGTCTTCCCCGGGACGCTCGGGGAGATCGCCCGCGCGCTGCCCTGGTCCGCGATGATCCAGGTGCCCGCCGATGTGTTCCTCGGCAAGAGCACCGGCACGGACCTGCTCGGGGCTTACGCCTTCCAGGCCGGATGGGCCCTCGCCCTGCTGCTGACCGGACGGCTGCTCCAGGGCGCGGCGACCCGCAGGGTGGTGGTCCAGGGTGGCTGACGAACTCCGCACGACGTCCGCACCCGGCTCCGTACCCGGGACCCCGTCCGTACCCGGGACCGCAGCGGTACCGGGCACTTCATCCGCACCCGGTGACGGCACCGCGTCCGTACCCGGCTCCGCCGCGGTGTCCGGCTTCGGTGAGCGGGAGGGGCCCTGGACACGGCTGCGGGACGGGCTGCGCGCCTACCGGCTGATCACCGTGATGTGGATCCGTTCCACGATGACCTACCGCGCGTCGTTCGCGATGAGCCTGTTCGCCAACCTCGTCGTCACCTCGTTCGACTTCGTGGCGATCCTGCTGATGTTCTCGCAGGTCGACTCGCTCGGTGGCTACACGCTCCCCGAGATCGCGCTGCTGTACGGGGCCGCCGGTACGTCCTTCGGACTGGTCGACCTCGCGCTCGGCTCGGTGGACCGGCTGGGGCGCCGGGTCCGGGACGGCACCCTCGACACGCTGCTGGTCCGCCCGGCGCCGGTGCTCGCACAGGTCGCCGCCGACCGCTTCGCGCTGCGCAGGCTCGGCCGGATCGTCCAGGGCGCGCTGATCCTGGGGTACGCGCTCGTCACCCTCGACATCGAGTGGACCCCGCTGAAGGTCCTGATCATGCCGCTGATGGTGCTGAGCGGGGCCGGGATCTTCGCGGCGGTGTTCGTGGGGGGCGCGGCGTTCCAGTTCCTGGCGAAGGACGCCGCCGAGGTGCAGAGCGCGTTCACGTACGGCGGGGTCACGATGCTCCAGTACCCGCCGGCCGTGTTCGCCCTGGACCTGGTGCGCGGGGTGACGTTCGTCCTCCCGCTGGCCTTCGTCAACTGGCTGCCCGCGCTGTACGTCCTGGGCCGCCCGTACCCGGTGGACCTGCCGCCCTGGGTGCCGTTCACCGCCCCGCTGGTCGCGATAGCGGCCTGCGCCGCCGCCGGACTCGTCTGGCGGGCGGGACTGCGCGCCTACCGCAGCACGGGCAGCTAGCCGCACCCGTCCGGGGCCCGCCCGCCCCGGACACCCCGCCGACCGGACGCGAGGAACTGGGAAGGACCGCAGAACATGGACGAGACCGCCGAAGCCTCTGAGACCGCCGAGACCGCTGAAGCCGCCGAGGCGCGGCGAACGACGACCGCCGGGGACCGCGCGGGCGCCACCGGCACCGCCACCGGCACCGCCACGGGTACGGGTACGGGTGTCGGCACAGGTACAAGCACAGGTACAAGCACAGGCATCGGACCCGTCACCGGACCCGGACCCGGACCCGTCACCGGGGATGTGCTCATCAGCCTCGACGGGGTCGAGAAGGTCTTCGACGTCCGCCGCCGTACGGGCTTCCTGCGCCGGGAGACCCGGGAGGTCCGCGCGGTCGACTCGCTGACCTTCACCGTGCCGCGCGGCGAGATCGTCGGCTACATCGGGCCCAACGGCGCCGGGAAGTCGACCACGATCAAGATGCTGACGGGCATCCTCACCCCCAGCGCCGGCCGTATCCGCGTCGCGGGCATCGACCCCTCCCGCGAACGCACCCGGCTGGCCCGCCGGATCGGCGTCGTCTTCGGCCAGCGCACCACCCTGTGGTGGGACCTGCCGCTGATCGACTCGTACCGGCTGGCGCACCGTATGTACCGCATCCCCGACGCGCGCTACCGGGAGAACCTCGACCGCTGCGTCGAACTCCTCCAGCTCGGCGAACTCCTCGACGTACCCGTCCGTCAGCTCTCCCTCGGCCAGCGGATGCGCGGCGACATCGCGGCGGCCCTGCTGCACGACCCCGAGGTGCTCTACCTGGACGAGCCGACGATCGGTCTCGACGTGGTCTCCAAGGCCCGGGTACGGGAGTTCCTGCGGGACCTCAACGCCGAGCGGGGCACCACGGTCCTGCTCACCACCCATGACCTCACGGACATCGAGCAGTTGTGCCGCCGGGTCATGGTCATCGACCACGGACGGCTGGTCTACGACGGCCCGCTGACGGGGCTGCACGAGGTGGGCGAGAGCGAACGGACCCTGGTGGTCGACCTGGAGCGCGAACTCCCGCCGATCGACCTCGGTGACGCGGCCCGGGTCGTCAAGGTCGAAGGGCCGCGCCAGTGGCTCGCGTTCCCCGCGCGCGGCTCGGCCGCCCCGCTGGTCGCGCGGATCGCCGCGGAGTACCCGCTGGCCGACCTCTCGGTCCGCGAGCCGGACATCGAGGCGGTGATCGCGCGGATGTACGCGGGCCGGCCGGGCGTCTGAGCCCTGGTCCGCCCCTCCGTCGGCGGGGAGCCTCGTAGTGCGAACTGCACCGAACTCGTAGGCTTCTCATATGACGGACGCAGAACCTTCCCCCGCCGACCCCGAACGCCGGCCCGCGAAGCGGCCCTCGACGGACCTGACCCCGTCGGAGCTGCGCGCCGCGGACGCCGACCGCGAACGGGTCGCGGAGATCCTCCGGGACGCCGTGGCGGAGGGCCGTCTCGACATGACGGAGTTCGAGGAGCGGCTGGAGGCCACGTACGCGGCCCGTACGTACGGCGAACTGGAGCCGATCACCCAGGACCTGCCCGCCCTCGGTTCCGCGCCCGCCGCGTCCCTGGCGAAGGCGGCACGCCCCGGTGAGGTGTCCGTCGACTGGCAGCACCGCATCGGGGGCGAGCCCACCTCGTCGCTGGGGGTGGCCGTGATGAGCGGGTTCAGCCGCCGGGGCCGGTGGACCGCGCCCCGCAGGTTCAACGCGTTCGCCCTGATGGGCGGGGGTGACATCGATCTGCGGGAGGCGAACTTCGCGGACCGCGAGATCGTGGTCAACTGCTTCGCCGTCATGGGCGGTATCGACGTGATCGTCCCGCCCGGGGTCGAGGTCGTGGTGCGCGGCATCAGCATCATGGGCGGCTTCGACCAGCCCAAGGACGACGGCGCCCTGCACGACCCGGGCGCGCCCCGGGTGATCGTCACGGGCCTGGCGTTCTGGGGCGGTGTCGACGTCCGCCGCAAGCTCACCAAGGCGGAGCGGGAGCGGGTGAAGGCGGAACGCGAGCGGCTCAAGCTGGAGCGCCGGGCCGCCCGCCGCCAGCTCAAGAACCCGCCGGACACCTCCTGACCCACCGCGGTACGGGTACGGGAACCTGTCCCGGTACGGTCGCAGGGCGGCGGGCGGCTCACGGGACGACATCGCCCATGACCCGCCCGCCGCCCTGCGACCGGCCGCCCCTCCCGAAGCGGCCCCCGCCCCCTCCGAAGCCGTGGCTCAGGCCCAGGGAAGGGCCCGGGCTCAAGCCCCCGGAAGGGCAGGGGCCGTCATGACCACACCCCGTGGGACACGGCGTAGATGAGCAGGCCCGCGAGGGAGCCGACGACCGTGCCGTTGATCCGGATGAACTGGAGGTCGCGGCCGATATGGGCCTCGATCTTCCGTGACGTGTGCTCCGCGTCCCAGCCCGCGACCGTGTCCGTGATCAGCGAGGTGATCTCGTCCCGGTAGGTGGTCACGACGTACACCGCCGCGCCCTCGACCCAGCCGTCGACCTTCGCCTGCAACCGCGCGTCCGTCGACATCCGCGCCCCCAGCGACAGCAGGGACGTGCGTACCCGCAGCCGCAGCTCGCTGCGCTCGTCCTCCGCCGCCGCGACGATCATCGCCCGTATCGAGGACCACGCCGAGGCGATGACGTCCTGCACCTCACCGCGCGCGAGCACCTCCCGCTTCAGCCGCTCGACCCGCGCACGGGTGTCCGTGTCGGACTGGAGGTCGGACGCGAAGTCCGCGAGGAAGCGGTCGACCGCCCCGCGCGCGGGGTGCTCCGGCATGTCACGCATCTCGGTGACGAAGCGGAGCAGCTCCTTGTAGACCCGCTCCCCGACCTTGCGGTCCACGAACCGGGGCGTCCAGCCGGGCGCCCCGCCCTGCACCGCGTCCATCACGGAGTCCCCGTGCTCCACGAGCCAGTCATGGGCCCGTACGCACACCAGGTCCACGATCCGGCGGTGACCGCCGTCCTCGACGACCTTCTCCAGCAGCTTGCCCATCCCGGGCGCGATCTCGTGCGCGTTGGCCCGCCGGGTGATCGCCTCCCCGACGATCGCCTGCACATCGGAGTCCCGCAGCACGGTGAGCGCCCCGCGCAGGGCCGTCGCCAGCTCGGCGGTGACCCGGTCGGCGTGGTCGGGCTCCGCGAGCCACGCGCCGAGCCGGTGCCCGATCCCGACGGACCGCAGCCGCCCGCGGACGACCTCCTGCGACAGGAAGTTCTCCCCGACGAACTCGCCGAGGGACACCCCCAGCTGGTCCTTCTTGGTCGGGATGATCGCCGTGTGCGGGATCGGCAGCCCGAGCGGACGCCGGAACAGCGCGGTGACCGCGAACCAGTCCGCGAGCGCGCCGACCATCCCGGCCTCGGCCGCGGCGGCCACATACCCCGCCCAGGCGCCCGCGCCGGAGTTCTGCGCCCACTTGGCGAGTACGTACACGACGGCGACGAAGACGAGCAGTCCGGTCGCGAACATCTTCATCCGCCGGACCCCGCGCTGCCGCTCGGCGTCCGCCGCGCTGAACGTGAACCCCCCACGCCCGAGCGGCCCCCCGGCCCCTCCGGACCCCTTCGAGCCCCCGGAGCCGCCCGCCCGACCGGAGCCGGACCCCCCGGCCCCGCCGGACCCGTTCATACCGCCGCTACCGCCGACCCCACTCGTACCGTTGGCGCCACTCGTACCGTGGTCACCGTCACCGTCACCGTCACCGTTGCCGTTCCCGGGGCGGGTTCCGTTCCCTCCGCCGGGGGGCGGTTCGCCGTCGTCGTCCGGGGCCGTGTCCGGGCCGGTCGTGCCGGGCGCGGGCAGGGCAGCCCAGGCGGGCGTACTCTCCCGCCCGCCGGTCGAACCGGCCTGCTCCGCGCGTTCCATCCGCTCCATCCTCCGTGGTCCGTCCTGAATGCCGGTCGTGCGTGGGCGCCGGCTGGGGCGGGGGTACCGCCCGCTGTCCCCTCACCTTCTCAACTTCTCGGCCTTTCGACCTCTTCACCCCTGATCGGGCCGCGCCCTCTCCCTCCCCTACTCCTGGAACGGCGTACGAGTTCCCGGCGTCCTGAAGGAGGGGTGCGGCGGTGCCGGTACGGGTATCCGTGCCGGCGGAGGAACCCGCCCCCGGGACCTGTCCGTCCCGTACCGCATCATGAGGATGAGGTCATCACACCGGAGCCCCGGGCTCCCTGCCCGAGGAGCGAACGACCGCATGACCGAGCGTCACGACAGGGACCCGGGCACGCCCCGCCGAGGTGGGACCCTGCTGGCCGCCGTGCTCTCCGTGGCGGTACTGGTCTCCGCCGGCGTCCACAGCGTTGTCCCGGGCGGGCCGGACGAGGACGGTGTCCGCGCTGTCCAGGGCGGTGCCGGGCCCGGGAAGGCCGCGGGGAACCCGGCCCGGGGGTCCGCGCGGGCGGACTCCGCGTCGGCGGGCGGCTGGGCGGCGACCTGGGCGACCGCGCCGGTGGGTGCCGAGCCGCGGACGGGGGCCGACGGGTGGGCGAACCGCTCGCTGCGCAATGTCGTGCACACCAGCGCCGGCGGCACCGGCGCCCGGGTGACCCTGTCCAATCTGTACGGGGCCGCGCCGCTGAACATCACACACGCGTCGCTCGCCGTGGCGGCGGCACCGGGTTCGGCGGCGGCGGAGCCGGGGACGCTGCGCAGGCTGCTGTTCGCGGGGCGCCCGTCCGTGGTGGTGGCGCCCGGGGCGCAGATCGTCTCGGACGCGGTGGCGCTGCGGGTGCCGGCCGACACGGACATGCTGATCAGCACGTACTCGCCGACGCCGTCGGGTCCGGTGACGTACCACCCGAGGGCGCGCCAGGTGTCGTACGTCGCGCCGGGCGACCAGGCAGGTTCGGTGGGCGGCGCCGGGTACGCGCGCGGTGCCCAGGTGTGGCGGTACGTGACGGCGCTGGACGTGCGCGGTGGCGGGGCCGAGGGCACGGTCGTGGCGTTCGGCGACTCACTGACCGACGGGGTGACGGCCACGGTCGGGGCGGACCGCCGCTGGCCGGACGTCCTCGCGGACCGGCTCGCGCAGCGGCGGGACGGGCCCCGGTACGGGGTCGCGAACCTGGGGATCAGCGGCAACCGTCTGCTGTCGGACGGCGCGGGACGCCCGCCGGGCAACCCGAGCGGATGGTCCCGCTTCGAGCGGGACGTCCTCGACCGGACCGGCGCCCGGGTGGTGGTGGTCGCCCTGGGCATCAACGACATCCTGCGCACCCCGCACGTCACCGACCCGCGGCACATCACCGAGGGGCTGCGGGACCTGACCCGCCGGGCCCGTGCCCGCGGACTGCGGGTCGCCGGCGCCACGCTGATGCCCTTCCACGGCCACCGTGGCTACCGCCCCGCCCTCGAAGAGGTCCGCCAGGCGGTGAACGCGGAGATCCGCTCCGGCACGGTCTTCGACATGGTCGCCGACTTCGACCACGCCCTCCGCGACCCCCGCCACCCCCGAGCCCTCCACCCCCACTACGACTCGGGCGACCACCTCCACCCCAGCGACGCGGGCTACGCCCGCATGGCCGGGTCCCTGGACCTGACGGCTCTGCGGGGGGATGCTCCGGCGGAGCTGTGAGGGCACGTCGGCACGGAAAGTGACGGCGGCGCTGTCCCGCCGGGCTGCCAGCGTGCGGGGAACCCGGTCCGCCCGGGTTTCCCATGGGGCAATATCGTCGTGGTGTTGATTGCTGTGCGATCCGCGCGCTGTGGCGGAAGCCGGTGCGCGTATGGCGCAGACTGTGGAAGGTCGCGTTGTCAGTGGGGTCTGTCACCCTCTGTGATGAGGGCGCTGTGAGGCGTCAGCGGGGAATGGGTCAAAGGAGGGTGCATGACAGGCACTGAGGAGCACGGTACGGACCGTGTCCTGGAGGACAAGCCGGAGTTCACGTCGATTGAGATCTGCGCGGGCGCGGGAGGCCAGGCCATCGGTCTGCACAAGGCCGGATTCCGGCATCTCGCGCTCGTGGAGATCGATCCGCACGCCGGGAACACACTTGAGAAGAACATCGAAAACCAGCCGGGCTGGGCGTGGGAGAAGAAGTACTGCGATCTCGTATGCGGGGACGTCAAGGACTTCAAGCCGGAGGACGATCTGGAGAAGAGCGCGGTCTGGCGCGGCCAAGAGCTTGATCTGCTGGCGGGCGGGGTCCCGTGCCCGCCCTTCTCCCACGCGGGCAAGCAGCTGGGCAAAGCGGACGAGCGCGACCTCTTCCCGGAGATGCTCAGGCTCGCGCGGGAACTCCAGCCCCGGGCCGTGATGATCGAGAACGTCCGCGGCATCATGGACCCCAAGTTCGACGAGTACCGGGAATGGATCACCGGCGAGCTGGAGAACGGCTTCCCGGACGACAAGGGCATCCCGCGCGGCCCCCGCTACACGGTGGGCGAGTGGGATGTGCTCGAAGCCAGCAAGTTCGGTGTTCCGCAGCTCCGTCCGCGCGCGATCCTCGTCGCTTTCCGCAGTGATGTCATCAAGGACCTGAAGTACGAGTGGCCCAGCCCTACCCATGACGAGGTCGTACCCGTGGTGGAGGCCCTGGCCGCCACGATGAAGGAGCGCTACGAGGCGTACGCGGAGGGGCCGCACGCGGAGCAGGCCCGCGCTGCCCATGAGCGTTGGACCAAGCGGGCGGGCGACCGGCACACTGAACTGCTCGGCAGGGGCGGCGGTATCGCGCCCACCCTCGTCGGCGGATCGAAGAAGCACGGCGGCGCGGATCTCGGACCCAGCCGGGCGAAGGCGGCCTGGAAGCAGCTCGGCGTGAGTGGCCTGGGCGTCGCCAACGACCCCAAGGTGTGCCGGGCCAAGGAAACGGAAGACCGCGACCTGTTTGGCGCCGACGGTCCGATGCTCACCGTGCAGCAGGCCGCGATCATCCAGGGGTTCCCGCCCGAGTGGGAGTTCACCGGCGGTAAGACAGCGCGCTACCGGCAGGTCGGCAACGCGTTCCCCCCGCCGGTGGCCGCCGCTGTCGGCGCCTCCATCATCCAGGTGCTGGAAGCCGCGCGCGAGCGTGACCAGTCAGGCAAGGGCGCACCCCGGCGGGGCTGACCCCGCCTGGGCGGGGGCCCGCTCAGCCCGGTGCGGGCCGCCGCCGCTCGACCTCCGCCGCGATCCTGACGGCGCAGTCCTCAGGTGGCTCGTGCTCCCAGAAACGGAGTACGAGCCACCCGGCCTCGGCAAGCCGGGTGTCGGTGTCCCGGTCGCGTGTCACATTGACGGCGACCTTGCCGGACCAGTACTCCTCGTTCGTCTTCGGCCGCACATAGTGCTCCGGGCAGCCGTGCCAGTAGCAGCCGTCCACGAAGACCGCGACCTTCGACGGCCGGAAGACCAGGTCGGCGGTCCGCCGGAGCCCCGGAAGCGGCTTCGCCGAGACCCGGTACCGCAGCCCCCGCGCGTGCACGAGCCGGCGGATCAGCCACTCCGGCTGGGTGTCCCGGCTGCGGATGGCCTGCATATTCCGCCGCCGTGCGGCGGACGAAGCCCAGGACCCCGCTGGCCGTTCCCAGGTTTCCGGATCATTCATCGCCGGAGATTCCCACGTCACGGAGCATCTGTGCCCTCCGGTCCGCCGGCAGCGACTTCTTACTTCTGATGATATTCCGGGCGATGGAGGGCAGCTTGCCGAGATCGACCTCAAGGGAACGCAGTTCGTATCCGCCCTGTTCGTTCCCGCTGCCGGTGGGGTGTACATCAAGACCCAGCTCGCGCAGTTCCCGGATCCTGCGCTCGGTATGCACATTGTCCGCCGTGACGATCCGGATAATGGCGGCTGGCACCGGTCTTGCCAGCTGTTCGTGAAGCAGGGCGAAGATCCGCTCATGCACGGAACTGCCGTACGGCACCCGCAGTATGGACTCCGGAATCGCGTGACCGTAGCGCGCGGTCAGCTCCCGGAGAATGACCCCGCGCACGTGGTGGAAAGCCGCGTCGGAATCGGGGAGATACATCTCCATCCTGGCCTGGACAGCCCTCGCCGTGACTTCCTTGGTGTAGGCGTAGCTCTCGAAGAGCTCCATGGGGCTGGCGTGGGAGTCCACCTTCTCCAGCAGGCTCCGCAGCGCGTGCTCGGCGTCCGGCTTCAGCTTCCGCCACTCTCCGCCGGGCGGCTGCTCTTCTGTCACGGGTGCGGTCCTCTCCTGACGTACACATTGCGATGGGGCGGGTCAGCCTACGGTTCTGCCCGCGGGGCGCGGTCCAGCTGCTGTGCGGCAAGCCGCTGCACGGCCCGGCGCTGCTCCAGTGGCAGCAGCCCCAGGGAGCGGACGAACCACGGAGCGATCCGCGTGGAGCTCCGGTAGGGCCACTCGCCCAGCCGCAGTGCGTCCCCCGGTATCCAGCCCGGCTCTGCGTCGGCCGACCACGCGGCGGCCGCGATGGAGACCAGCGGCTCGTCTTCCTGGGGCTCGCGCCGCCCGAGCTGAACCGTGACTCCGATCAGCCACCAGACAAAGAGGTGATCCAGCAGAGCGGCGGCATAGCCGTCGAGACCTGCCGCCTTGCTGGCGGCCTCCGCCAGTTCCGGGGGGTGCGGTGTGAGAGGGGCTTCCTCCTCCGTGATCTCGATCCGCGCCGGAGGTATGGCCGCGCGGTCGATCTCGTCATAGGTGGCCGCGGCGATCTCCGCGTGCAGGAAGCCGTCCACACCCCGGTAGAAGTGCCCGGGTGTCTCGATGCGCAGCTCCGCTCCCGTGCGGTTCCTCAGTTCGCTCATCAGCGACGGCCAGGGCCGTGCGGCCCGCCCGTGCTCAGCGGGCTGGTACCAGTCGTCCTTCATATCCGCGGAGACGAACAGCAGCCGTTTCCGGCCGTCCGGCATGGTCAGACGGTCGATGACCTCTTCCCACAGCAGATAGTCGCCCGCAGCCGACAGCGGTGTGCCCTTTCCGGCGTCTTTGAAGCCCGGCGGTATCTGGTTGGGAAAGCGGTAGGAGACAGCCTCTGTCACGCGCTGGCGGACAACTGGCGGACTGGGAGGGTCCGCGATGTTCTCACCGAACAGCGCGGCCACTCGCGGCAGTACGGGGTCCTCGGTATCGACAGACCCGGGTGCCAGGTCATGGTCCTGCTTCAGCGCCTTGACCTGGTCGATAAGGGCCGTCTTCCACTCTCCTAGCAGTGTGTCGACAGCCTGGCTGGAGATCTCCGAGGCGAGCTGTTCGCTGGCCTCGGCGTCCCGCGCGTATTTGACGAGCAGGCCCTGGACCAGTTCCCTCGCCGCGAGAATGGCCTTGTTGGCCTCGCCGAGCCGCCTGTTGACATTGCCCGGGGCGTCATTGAGTGCCTTCCGCCGCTCCGCGATGACACGGTGACGGCCCTGGACGAACTCCAGCCCCACCTGATGGGGCAGCCAGAGCCGGTCCCGTACGCTGCTCAGCGCGTCCAGCACCTGCTCGCGTGCCGCTGGTGTGTACTCGTAGAGACTCAGCAGCACATTGGTGTCGAGGACGATCAGCGCGTCGGTGAAGAACGCGGACCGGTCAGGCTCGCTCCCCGCGGTGTCCGCACGAAGCCAGTCCTGGTACTGCCTGATCAGAGGGAGTTCGTTCTCCGGCCCTTGCATGAGGGGATTCCTTCGCCCGGGTGGATGTGGTCACAGTGCTGACGGCTGTGCCGCGCTACTCGTCTTCGGCAGCAGCGGGCCCGGCTCGTGCGGATCTTCCGGCCCGGCGAGTACCCAGGCCGCACCGTCCAGATCCACCCGTGGCCGGCTGGCGTGCCGGGCGTTCGCCGTGACGACCCGCACGCTCACGAACTCGCCTTCCCGGGGGACCGGGACACCGAGTTCCGACGCGATGCGCTGGTGGCTCGCGTAATCGCCCATGATCAGGATGCCCTCCGCGCGCAGGGCCGACCGGGACCCGCCGTTGCCCCGCACCCGCTTCATATAGTCCTTCTGCTGAGCCACGGTGCGCACGACGTTCCGTCCTATCCGGCGGCCGCGGGCCCGGCGGAACAGCTCGTTCAGCCGTGCCTGGCCCGACGCCGGGGCGAAGACGGCCGCGCGGTCGGCCGGGTCCATATGGAGCAGGACGTTCTCGGGGAGATCCAGGTGGTGCGCCGCGGTGCCCGGCTGTCCCGGGCCGCGCTGCCACAGCCAGTGGATCTTGTCACGGTGCTTGGCGCTGAGAGTCAGCTTGAGGTCGCGGTTATTGCCGCCGTTCAGCCACTCACGCCGTACGCGCAGCAGGCCGGCGCTCCAGAGCGACCGGCTGTCATCCGCCCACACCAGCAGACAGATATGGCCCAGGGCCTCCGGAGGGATCATCCACCCGCCGAACTGCTGTGAGAACTTGCAGTCCACATCGACACCGGCGATCCGGTAGTCCATGCTCACGCCGTCCCCGAACCGGAACCGGCGCTGGAGATTGATCTCGACGAGAGTGCCGGCGTGGGTCTTCTCCGTCTTCAGGAGGGTCTTCCAGTCGTACCGGCCGGTGGTTTCCCCGTCGAGCAGCTGATCGATGGTCTCGCGCAGTACGGCGCTGAATCTGTCCCCCGTGGGGTCCAGCTGGAGGATGTCCTCCCGTACCGCGGAGATCTCCAGGTCAGGCGCGCTGTCATCCGGTATGGCCGGAACTCCGGGGACAGCGGGGTCTTCGGGCAGGGGCATCACGGTCAGTGCCTTCACTCTCCAGATATCAGGATGTACGCCGGGGCCGGGGGGAGGGCCGTCATCCCGCCCCGTGGCACTCCCCGTACCCCCGGCCCGAGCCGCACCAGCACGGGGCGGTCGGGGGCGGGGGCCAGGGTTCGGCTCGGCCTCGGGCCGCGAGGGTGGTGGTGTACTGGGGGAGGAGCGAGGTGTCCGTGGGGGAGGCGGCCTCGGAGGCGGCGAACGCCTCGTACGAGGGGACCGTGGCGGTGACGATGCCGAGGTTCGGGGTGCCGGACGCGGCGAGTTCCCGCAGGGAGGACTCTATGGTCGCCAGGTGCTCCTCGTGGGAGGGGTACTCCTCGGCCAGCGACGGGTACGCCTCGACCAGCTCGGCGAGTTCACCGGCCGGCCAGTGCAGGACGGCCACCGGGAACGGCCGGGACAGGGCCGCCCGGTAGGCGCCGAGTTCGGCCCGCAGCCGGGAGATCTCGGCCTTCAGCTCCGCCGGGTTGTCCGACCCCAGCGACCACACCCGCTTCGGGTCGTGCAGCTCGTCCAGCGACACCGTCCCCGTGTGCAGACCGTCCGCCAGGGTGTCCCACGCGTCATGCGGCTCGCCCAGCATGCGCCGCACCCGGTGCCGCCCGTACAGCACGGGACGCACCTCGGCCGGGGGCCGCTCGGCCCCCGGCTCCACCAGCAGCGCCGCCGCCTCGGTGAACGTGTCGTGCGCGGCCTGGAGTTCGTCGTGGGACTCCAGGGCCTCCGCGACGATCACCCAGGGCGCGGGGTGCGGCGGCGCCGCCGCCCGGACGCCGTCGATGATCGCGCGGGCCTCGGCCTCGTGCCCGTACTCCCACAGGTTCGCGGCCTTCAGGGCCCGCACCAGGGCCGGGTTCTCCAGCGGGGCCGCCAGGTCCGGTGACAGCAGGCGGTCGTACAGGGCGCTCGCGCGCTCCCGTTCGCCCGCGAGTTCCAGATGTGCGGCGGCCTGGGACAGCAGTTGCTCGGCGTCCTCGGGGTATCGCCCGGCTGTGCGCTCCAGGCGGTCGGCTTCTGCGACGTGGTCGGCGGAATCGGCGTGTTCGGCAGGCGTGTCGGGGCGCATGGATGACACCGTACTGCGGCCGGTGGGCGGGGGTGGGGGAGCGGGCTCCTTCACCGGGGCGGGAGCGGGCTCCTCCCCAGGGGCGATGACCCGGCGGGCCCGCATCGGGTATAACGGCGGGAAGAGACGGACTTCGGCCGGGAGGCAGTACGTGGACCGCGCGGGCGGGACGAGGAGCACGGCGGCACGGACCGGGCGGTCCGGCCGCTCCGGCGCGCCGTCCGCGCGCCACGCGCTCCTGCTGCTCACCCTCCTCCTCGAACCGCTGCTGCTCCTGCTCGCCGACACCGGCGGTCTCGCCGCCGCCGTCGCCCTCGCGGCGACCACGGCCGCCACCGCCTTCGCGGTCGGCTCGCTCATGGCCGCGCGGCGGGTCCCCGCCGTACCGCGGACCCGGGTGCGCACCGCCATCCGCGACCGGGAACGGCGCACCGCCTTCCTGCCGCAACGCGACCCCGACGCCGCGGGCCGCCCCCGCCCCAGGGCCCCGGGACTCCCCGCCCTGACGGCCGTCTGACCGACACCCGCAGCCTCCCGCCCGGCCCTTGTGCCCGGCGTCCCTGACCGCAACCCCGCCCGCCCTGTCCGGGCCGGCCCCCGTCCTCGTACGGGAGGTCCGCCCCGTACGGGAGCGTGCGTCCGGGCGGTCCGGGGCCCGGTCCCTGGCCGGGAGCACGTCCCACCGTGAGGGCACCGCCCCCGGTACGGAACGGGCTGCCATGGGTGCCGGCGCGCGCCATGCCGTCACGCCGGGGCGAGGACCCATGTCCGCGCCCCCTCGCGTCCGTCTCCCGGCACGACCTCTCCCGGAAGGGCCCCCGCGCCATGTCCGTCTTCGCCGATCTCGTCGCGCGTCTCGCCGACCTGCTCGACCCCCTGTTCGCCGGTTCCGCCACCGCCGCGGCGATCGTGTTGTTCACCGCGTGCGTACGGTTGCTCGTCCATCCCCTGTCCCGGGCCGCCGCCCGCGGGCAGAAGGCGAAGGCCGCGCTGGCGCCGCGCGTCGCACAGCTGCGGGTCAAGCACCGCAAGAACCCCGAGCGGCTCCAGCGTGCCGTGCTCGAACTGCACGCGGCGGAGAAGGTGTCGCCGCTGTCCGGCTGTCTGCCGAGTCTGCTCCAGGTGCCCGCGTTCTTCCTGCTCTACCACCTGTTCTCCAGCACCAGCATCGGCGGCGAGGCGAACGCCCTGCTCGGGCACTCGCTCGGCGCGGCGCCGCTGGGCGGACGCTGGGCCGACACCTGGGCCGACGGCGGGGTGTTCGGGAGCGCGGGGCTCGTGTACCTCGTGCTGTTCGCCGTCGTCGCCGGGGTCGCGACGTTCAGCTACCGTCTGGCGAAGACGCAGATGGCCGCGGCGGAACTGCCCGCCGGGGCGGGCGGGCAGCCGCTGCCGGGGATGGACACGATGGCTCGGGTGATGCCTCTGGTGTCGTTCCTGACGTTGGTCACGGTTGCCGTGGTGCCGTTGGCGGCGGCGCTGTACGTGGTGACGAGTACGGCGTGGAGCGCGGCCGAACGCGCCACCCTGTACCGCGGCGCCGCCCCGTCCGTACTCCCGGGCTGACCGCCTTCGCTGGCGCTTCGGGGTTCCCCACCTGGACGTACTTGTTCCCGTGCGGGTACGTCCGGGGGTGCGCAGTTCCCCGCGCCCCTGGATGCTGCCCCCTTGCGGTCGCTTCTCGGGTGCGGGTCCGCCCTCGTCTTTTGCGCAGTTCCCCGCGCCCCTGGATGCTGCCCCTTCGGGTTGTTCGCCGGGTGCGGGTCGGCCCTCGTTTTCGCGCAGTTCCCCGCGCCCCTGAAGGGGCGCCCACCTGGGGCTGTCGTCAGTCTGCGGGCCGACGTCAGCCCTGGACGGGGTTGAACCCCCTCCTCTCGCAGTCGCGCTGCTGCGGGAGGGGGTGGGCGGGAATCTCTGCCCGCAGACTCCGATGCTCTTCAGTCGGGTCGCTGCACGTCGTACCGAGCGTGTCGGATCGAGGACGGAGAATCCCGACCGGCACCGACCCGAAGAACAAGCCGGATGCGCCCCAAAGGGGCGCGGGGAACTGCGCACAACCACCGAGCGACAGCACAGGAACGGAGTGCGCCCCGCCGGACAGACCTCAAAAGCGCAAGCGAAGGCGACCCGCGGGGAACTGCGCACAACCACCGAACGACGGCACAGCAACGAAGTGCGCCCCGCACAAGAAACCCGGCGAGCGACGGCGCAGGAAACAAGTACGCCCAGCCGGACAGGCCTCCGCGTCACACGGGAATCCGTACCGCCGCCCCCTCCTCCGCGGACCGCCGAGCCGCGGCCAGCACCTCCAGCGTCCCCGCGGCCTCCCGCGCCCGCACGGGATTCGCCCCCACCCCCCGCACCGCGTCCGCCACGGCCGCGTAGAACGCCGGATAGTCACCCGCCAGGGTCGGCTCCGGCCGCCCCCCACCCGTCAGCGGGGACTCGCCCGAGCCCACCCGGCCCCACAGCGACTCGGGCTCCACACCCCACCCGCCGTCCCCGCCCGCCCCGGGCCTCGCGCCTTCGCGCAACGCCGACTCCTGCGGATCGAGGCCGTACTTGACGTAACCGGCGCTGGAGCCGAGCACCCGGAAGCGGGGCCCGAGCTGCGCGGCCGTCGCGGAGACGTACAGATGCGAACGGACCCCGCTGGTGTGCGTGAGCGCGAGGAACGTGTCGTCGTCGGCCTCGGCGCCGGGACGCCGTACGTCCACCTCCGCGTACACCGTGTCCACCGGGCCGAACAGGACCAGCGCCTGGTCGACGACATGGCTGCCGAGGTCGTACAGCAGGCCGCCGATCTCCTCCGGGTCCCCGGACTCCCGCCAGCCGCCTTTGAGCTGCGGACGCCACCGCTCGAAGCGGGACTCGAACCGCCGTACCTCCCCCAGCTCACCGCCCGCGAGCAGCCGCCGCAGCGTGAGGAAGTCGTTGTCCCAGCGGCGGTTCTGGAAGACGGACAGCAGCAGCCCGCGGGACTCGGCGAGCGCGTCCAGCTCCCGCGCCTCCGCGGCCGTGCCGGCCACCGGCTTGTCCACCACCACCGGCAGACCGGCCCGCAGCGCGGCGGTGGCCAGCGGCACATGGGTCCGGTTGGGGGACGCGACGACGACGAGCCCGAGCTCACCCGTCCGGGACCACAGCTCGTCGGTGCCGTCGGCGATCCGGACCCCCGGGTACGTGGCGCGCACCCGTTCCTGCCGCTCGGGGTTGGCCGTGACGACGGTGTCCAGGACGAGGCCGTCCGCCGCGGCGATCAGCGGGGCGTGGAACACGGAGCCCGCCGCCCCGTACCCGATGAGCGCGACACGGAGGGGAGAGTTTCCGGCTGTGGTCATGGTCTCACTTAAGCAACGCTGTTGCCTAAGTGCAAGCACAAGGGACAATGACCGGGTGGACACGGGCTACGGCACGGACAGCGGCGAGGACGACCGCGACGGCGAGGACAGGGCCGCGGGCCCCCGCCACGCACTCGCGGGCGCCGGCGGTGGGGGCGGCGGCGCCAACCTGCCCGTGCTGCGCGGCCACAACACCGCGCTGCTGCTCGGCCTGCTGAGGACGGCCGGCCCGGACGGCACCGGCCGCCGCGAACTCGCCGCGGCCAGCGGACTCACCCCCCAGGCCATCAGCAAGATCGCCGCCCGGCTGCGCACCGAGGGCCTGGTCGCCGAGACCGCCCGGCGCCCCTCCACCGGCGGCAAACCCGCGACCCCGCTGCGGCTCGTCCCCGGCGCCGCGCACGCCGTCGGCGTCCATATGGAGCGTGACGGGCTGACCGCCGTCCTCGTCGACCTGTACGGCACGGTGGTCGCCGAACGCCGTACCCCGCTGGACCTCGGCGCGGGCACGGAAGCCGTCCTCGACGCGGTGACGGACACCGTCAACGCGCTGCGCGCCCGCCTCGCCCCCGCCGCCGCCGCGCCGCTCGGCGCCGGGGTGGCCCTGCCCGGCCCCCTCGACCACCGCACCGGCGTGCCGCGCCGGATCACCGGCTTCCCCGAGTGGGACGGCTTCCCGCTGCGCACGGCACTGCGACGGCGGCTGGGCACACCGGTCGTGGTCGGCAAGGACACCGACGCCGCCGCCCTCGGGCTGGCCCTCGCCGGGGCGGACGGCGCGTCGTTCGCGTATCTGCACCTCGGCACCGGACTCGGCGCGGGCCTCGTCCTCGACGGCCGGGTGCTCCGGGGCGCGGGCGAGTTCGGCCACCAGGTGGTCCAGCTCGACGGCCCGCCCTGCGGATGCGGCGACCGCGGCTGTCTGGAGGCGGTGTGCCTGGCCGCGCTGGCACGCGGGGACACGGCCGGGGCCGCGCGCGTGCTCGGCACGGGGGCGGCCAACCTGGCGGGACTGCTCGGCGTACGGGCGGTGGTGCTCGGCGGGCGCGCCGTACGGGACGCCCCCGGGGTGTACGTCAGGGGCGTGCGCGAAGCGCTCGGCGCCCGGGCCGCGCGCACGGGCGACCCCGATGACGTGCCGGTCCGCACGGTGCCCGGCGGGGACCGGCTCGTCGCCGAGGGCGCGGCCCAGCTGCTGCTGGCCCCGCTCTTCGGCCGCGGCGGATGAGGGAGCCGCCGCAGGAGCCCGACGGACACCACCGGGGCGGACGGCTCCGGGTGCGTCGCACGCCTTGGGTGAGCGCGGCCCCAAGTACGCCGTGCGCACCGGGCGGCACGGTCGGGTTCCCCGGGGACCGCAAGAGCGCCGCGGCCCCCGGCGGCGCGCCCCCCCGTGGCCCCGTGATCCCCGCCGCCCCCCTGATCCCCGCCGCCCCCTGATCCCCTGATCCCCTGATCCCCTGGGACCCGGGAACCCCGGAACCCCTGATCCCCGGAACCCCGGGAACCCGGGCACCCCGGGGGGACAGCTAACCGCTACCGCTACGGGGCGTCCCGCACCGTACCGGTGAACTCCGGACCGTAACTCGGCTCACCGCCGTCCTCCGGGGTGACGACGAGCTGCGCTCGCAGGTACTCCTCCGGCTCGGTCACCGTGTCCTTGGTGACCGGCACGGAGATGTCGGCGCTGGACCGGCCCGGCTGGATGTCGGCCCACAGGTACGGCGCGTACGGAGGGTCGTACAGCCCCGACAGGGGTAGCGCCGGGTCCGGGACCGTCCCGAACTGGGTCTCGACCCACTGCCGGTCGGCGTCGTCCGTGTCCAGTTCCCTGCCGGAGGTCACCGGCCGCAGTACGAGCCCCGCGTGGCTGAAGTCCGTGTCCACGGCCTCGGACAGGGTCACCCGCCAGGTCAGGCTCCGCCCCTCGGTGACGTCGTCCGCGACCGTGGTCAGGGTGACCCTCGGCATCGGGTCGTCGTTCCGTACGGTCAGCGTGCCCTCGTACGAGCCGATCACCGCGCCCCGGACGGCCTTGACGTAGGCCCGGTGCTCGATGTCGTGGCTCCAGCGGGTGTTGCCCTCGACCTCGACCGGCAGCTCGATGCGCTGCCCGCTCCCCGGCTTGACGGTCACGGTCCGGGTAACCGGCCGTTCCCCGGTGGAGCCGGGGAGGAACACCTGTACCTCGCCCTCGCCCCGGCCGCGTACCCGGGCCGGGATCGAGAGGGTCCGCACCCCGGAGTCGCCCTCCTTGACGGTCGCCTGTCCCAGGTCGACCCGCGGCAGCTCCGCTACCGCGCCCACGGCCGGGGTACCGGGGCGCCAGCCCCACGCGTCGACCAGCCAGAGCTTGCCGGAGCCGGTCCGCGGCGTCAGCTCCAGGCTCTTGATCCTCTTCAGGTCCAGCCCGGCGGCGACCGCGGCCTTCACCGGGACACGCAGTTCCCGGCCCCACGCGGACGTCGTCATGTCGGTGCCCGGCAGTCCGTCGACCGTGACCCGGCCCAGCCGGGCCCGCTTGCCCGAGGTGTCGGTGACACCGACGTCCAGCTCGGTACCGGTGGTGTTGGGCGGTACGAACATCCGCAGCGCGAGCGACCGCGAGCCCGCGAGGGAGAAGGACCGCTCGGGCGTCACCCGCACCGGGACACCGGACCGGCTCCACTTCGCCGTGACCGAGTGCCGTCCGGGCTCCGTCCCGAGCATCCAGTGCGCGAAGTGCGGTGACTCCGTCCCGCCCGGGCGCGGCAGACACACCTTCGCCCGGTCGCCGGTGAGGTGCTCGCAGATCCGCCCGCCCGCCACCTTCGTGGCGGCCGAGGGCAGCACCGCGGCGGTGCGGTTGCCGCCGACGGCCTGGGCCGGCGCGCGGACGGGACCCGCGGACGGCGCCCTGCGGTGGCTGCCGTCGAGCAGCGGGCGCACCTTGTCGTCACCCGCGACGAACAGCCGCGCGGCGGCGGCGATGTACGTGGAACCCGCCCGCTGCTGCCGCTCCGCGCTCAGCCGGGTCGCCGTCCCCGGCGAGCAGACCGCGTCGTCGGTCCGCCGGAAGTCGTCGGTGGCCGGGGCGACGGCCTGGCCGGGCGTCCACTCGGTGTTGAAGAAGTTGTGGTTGGCGCCGACCATGTACACCGAGCTGTGCAGCGCCCTGCCCCGGCTGATCCCGCGCGTACGGTCCGCGTACATCTGGCCCTGGAGGTCGTACACATCGCCGTCGCAGCCCGGCAGGATCGTCATCGACGGGACATCGGGCGCCGGGTTCTGGCCGAAGGCGGTCGGGCCGATGAGGACGGTGCCGCGGATCTTCCAGCGCACCGGCCCCGGATGGCCTTCCTGGTCGGCGGGCGGCCGGTACAGACTGTCCAGCGCGGCGCGGTTGACGCCCTCGCCACCCCGGGAGTGCCCGACGAGGAGCACCTTGTCCAGATCGGCCCTGGGCAGCGCGCGGACGGCCGCCGGAGCGCTCGCGGGGTTCGCGGACCAGCCCGCGAGCCGGGCGAGATGCTGCCGCACGAGCGACGAACGCGCCTGCGCCCCGGAGTCGTCCAGCCTGCTGTCCTGCGCGTTGATCCCGTTCGCGGAGACCGACACCGTCACATAGCCCTGCGAGGCGAGCAGCCTCTGGTCGTGGAGATAGCCCCGGTAGCTCGGTATCTGCCGGTAGCCGTCCGCGCAGGGCCAGTCCATCGCGGTGTCGGACGTGGTGTCGTAGCAGGTGACGTGCCTGCCGTGCAGGAACAGGGCGACCGGCCGTTTGCCGGGCGCGTTCCGCGGGCCGACGACCACGGCCTTCATCTCGACCTCGCGCGGTATGCCCGGCAGCTTCAGCGAGGCCAGGCTGTACTCGCCGCTGACGGTCCCGTACCGGCCCTTCACCCCCGGGTCGACCGGGTTCACGGGCGCGGGCGCCGGATTCACCGCCCGGGGTCTCGCGGACTCCCGGGACGACGGGACACCCACCGGCCTGCCCGCCGCGTCCAGCGACCGTCCGCCCGCCGACACCCGCAGTTCGTCCCCCGGGCCGATCCGCGCGGTCCCGACCCGCAGCCGGAACGTCTCCTGCCGCCGGTCGGGCACGGGCACACCCAGCAGCCGCCCGCCCGAGTGGAACTCGACCCGGGCGTCACCGATGGGCAGCGCTTCGGACGGCGTCCATATGAGCTCCCGGCCGGCGCCCGCCCCCGATACGCGCCAGCCCGGCGGCAGCGGGGCGCCGACGCTGTCCCCGGCTGCTCCTGCTGCTCTTGCTGCCCCTGCTGCCCCTGCTGCCCCTGCTGCCCCTGCTGCCCCTGCTGCTCCGGCGGTGCCGGGCGTGGGTGCCGCTCCTGGTGACGCGTACGCCAGCTCCGGGGCCCCGGCCGCCAGCGCGAGCATCGCGACGGCGGCGGCACCCTTGCGCGAGACACGGATCAAGGTGGTCCTCCTTGCGTTCGGTCCTGCTCCCGGCCCCGGAAGAACAGGGGCCTCCTCCTCCGCAGGACCGAAGTGGGCGGACCGGAGTTGACTCCGGTCCGGCGGGTGGCGGGAAACAGCCAACGGGGCCCGGACGGGAGGCTGATGGGGCTCGGGCGCGGGACGTCCACGGGGTCCCGGTACGAGACATACGGGGTTCGGGCGCGGGACATACGGGGTGGGGGCGGGGCGTTCACGGGTTCGGGTGCGGGTCGTGACGGGGTTCGGGCGGGACGGGGGCGGGGTCCTGATGGGGCGCTGGTCCTGACCGGACCGGGTGCGGGACCTGACGGGGCTGGGGCGCGGTCCGGACGGGGATCGGGCGGTGACACCGGTGCGGCACGGACGGGTGACGGTTCCGGTGTGCGCGCGAGAACTCCCGCCGTGCGGGGAAGGGGCCGGTGTTCAGGCGACATCCGGGCGCTGATCGGGTGGGGTTCGCCGCCGTACCGTTCGGCGGGCGCGGGCGCCCGGAAGACCTCGTGCGTCCACGACCCGAAGGCGCGCCCATGTCCCAGCCCCGCCGTGTCCGCCGACCGCCCGCCGCCCGCCGTGTCCGCCAGTTGTTCACCGGACGGTCTGTTCGCGAGCTGCCCGCCGGACGACGTGTCCCCGCGCTGCCCGCCGGATGCCGCCCTTTCCGCGGATCGCCCGCCGGACGCGGCATCCGTCGAATGCTCGCCGGAGCAGCCGCCTCCCTGGCCCTCGCCCTGGCACTGGCCCCGGCCCCGGCGTCGGCCCTGGCGTCGGAATTGGCCCTCGCCCCCGGTGCCGCCCCCGCCGCTTCCGCCGGCCCTGCGGTGTCCGTTCCGCACGCGGCTCCCGCCCGGCCCGGGGGCCCCGCGCACCCCCCGGCGCCCCCGTACTCCGCCGCGGATTCCCCGTACTCCGCCGCGGTCCCCGTCCCCCCGTACCCGCCCGCGCCCGTGCCCGGCACCCCGCGCGCCGGTACGTTCCCGCTGACCACCCGGATCGAGGGCGCCCCCGACGTCTACCGGCCCGGCGCGCCCCCCGAGTCCTGGACCCTCGGCCTGGTCAACACCACCGGGACCGGGTACCGGGGTGTCCACCCGGTCGTCGTCCTCGTGGACGAGGACCGGACGCTGCGGCCCGAACAGGTACGGCTGGAGTTCCACGACGGCTCCGGATGGCGGGCCGCGCGCACGACCCGCACCGGCCGGGACGAGACCGTGGGCGTCTTCGACGGCGACGGGTTCACGGTCCCCGCCCACCGGACCGTGCCCGTCCGGGTCAGGCTCGCGGTCACGCGGGACGCGGCCCCGGGCGAGGTCACGGCCACCGCCGCGCTGGTCCAGCGCCGGGGCGACGACGGCGAATGGGTCGGCGAGTCCGACCCGTACACCTTCGACGTGCGCACCGGGCCCGCCGCCCCGGCCACCACGACGACCGGCCCGCCCCGCGCCTCCGATCCCGGTACCGTCCGGTCCGGCGCCCCGGTCACGCCCGGTCCGCTGCCGCGTGAACTCGCCGTGACGGGCGCCCAGGCCACCGCCTTGGTCGCCGCCGCGCTCACCCTCGTCCTCGGGGGCATCGCCCTCTATCTGGCGGTCCGCCGCTTCACCCCGCCGCGCGACCACCGCTGATCGCGTCCGCGCGGCCACGAGGTCCCCGCTCAGTCACGGTCCGCCAGGGCCGTGTCCGACGTCTCGCCCTTCCCGCCGCCCTTCCCGTCGCCCTCCGCGCGCCCCGGCGCGGTCGTGGGCGTGGACGGGACGTGGCGCAGCCGGACGCCCGCCCAGACCGCTGTCGCCAGGGCCACGGCCGCGGCGGTCGCCGAGGTCAGGTTCAGCCCCAGGGTCAGCGCTCCGCGTGCCGCCGTGAGCAGGGCGTCCGCGAGGTCACCGGGCAGGTCCGCGGCGATCCGTCCCGCCCCGCCCAGGGTGTCGCGCACCGATTCCGTCGCCTTCGCGGGCAGTCCCTCGGGCAGCTCGCCGTCGATCCGGGACCGGTACACGGCGGTGCCGAGGCTGCCGAGCACGGCGACCCCCAGCGCGACCCCCAGTTCCCCGCCGGACTCCGACAGCGCGGACGCCGCGCCCGCCCGCCGGGACGGCGCCGTACTGATCACCAGGTCCGTGCACAGGGTGATCATCGGGCTCAGGCCCAGCGCCACCAGCAGGTATCCGACGATCAGGGTCGGCAGGTCGTCCACGCCCGTCAGCGCCAGCAGCACGAAACCGGCGGACGCCAGCACCATGCCCCCCGTGATGACCGTCGCGGGCCGCCACCGCCGCGCCAGTACCGGCGCCATCAGCGAACCCGCGACCGTCCCCAGCGACGCGGGGACCATCCACACCCCCGCCAGCAGCGGCGACAGCCCCAGCACCTCCTGGAGGTACAGGGCGATGAACACCTGCGTCCCGCCCATCGCGAACATCCCCAGCAGATAGGTGAGGAGCGAGGTGTTGATGACCCGGTTCCGCAGCAGGGACAGATCCAGCAGCGGGTGGGCCAGGGTGAGCTGACGCCGTACGAACAGCGTGCCGAGCACCAGCCCCAGCGAGCCCACCAGCAGCGCCGTGCCGTTCGGGCCGTGCGCGGCGGCCTCCTTGACCGCGTAGACGACGCCGATCATCGCGGCGACCGACAGCCCGGCGCTCAGCGGATCGACCCGCCCCCCGGCCGGATCGCGGTACTCCGGCAGCAGCAGCGGCCCGAGGACGAGCAGCAGCAGCATCACGGGCACGCCCATCAGGAACACCGAGCCCCACCAGAAGAACTCCAGCAGCAGTCCGCCGAGCAGCGGCCCGATGGTGGTGCCCACCGAGAAACTCGTCATCACCACGGCGACCGCCACCCCGCGCTGCGCCGGGTCGGGGAACATCACCCGCACGAGTGAGAGCGTCGACGGCATCAGGGTGGCGCCCGCGATCCCGAGCAGGGCCCGCGCCGCGATCAGGGTCGTCGCGCTGTCGGCGTACGCGGCGAGCACCGACGCCACACCGAACAGGACGGCCCCCAGCAGCAGGAGGCGCCGCCGGCCGAACAGATCACCGGCCACGCCCATCGGCACCAGCGCGCCCGCGATCAGGAAGCCGTACACATCCATGATCCACAGGAGCTCGGTCGAGGACGGCCCCAGATCGGCGCTCAGCTGCGGCACCGCCAGATACAGGACGGTCACGTCCATCGAGATGAGGAGCGTGGGCAGGGCGAGTACGGCGAGCCCCGCCCACTGCCGCCGTCCGGCGCGGTCGGTCGGTCGACTGGTCATCAAGGCACTGTCTCCAAGGGGGCGGGTCGGGGGCACGGAGGCGGGCGGGCGCGGGTTCCGGCGGTAGGGGGTCGGCGGTACGGGTGCGGCGGTACGGGTTCGGCCACGGGTCCGGTCGCGGGTGCGGCTAGGCACTTGTACCGGTGTGGGAGTGGCCCGGGTACTCGTCGTACGGTGGGGCGCCGTGTCTTGACCGGCCACTTCCCTGGTTCTTCACGGGTCCGCCACGGTCCGGTGCCGGTTTCCGTACAGATGTGCGGTCGGCCCGTACCTGGGTAGGGGAGCGGCGACCGGATCGGGCGACGGAATCGACCGGGCTTCACCGGTGTTGAGCGGGTACAGCGTCATGAGGAGCAGAAAATGGCTGGACTGGTGAACAGGATCAAGCAGTTCGTGCGGAGTCCGCAGGGGCAGCGCGCGGTGTCCGAGGTGCGTCGGGCCGCGTCCGACCCGCGCCGCCGGGCCCAGGCGCAGCGGCTGCTGGGCAAGCTGCGGGGGCGCCGCTGAACACCGGTGCGGTGGCGGTCGGGTGCCCGCCGGGGCGGGCGGGCGTGGGGGACGGCCTGCGGGGTCGGTATCCGGCCACGCTGACTACCCTGGGTGGCGTCGGTACGGAGTCGTTCCGGCGCCACATCAGCACCGCACCATGGATCTTCAGGAGACCGGCACATGGCAGAGCGCAAGCCCATCGAATCCTGGCTCACCGACATGGACGGGGTCCTCATCCACGAAGGTGTGCCGATTCCCGGCGCCGACGCGTTCATCAAGAAGCTGAGGGAGTCCGAGCGGCCCTTCCTCGTGCTGACGAACAACTCCATCTACACCGCGCGGGACCTGCACGCACGGCTCGCGCGGATGGGGCTCGACGTGCCCGTCGAGAACATCTGGACCTCGGCGCTCGCCACCGCGCAGTTCCTGGAGGACCAGCGGCCCGGGGGCACCGCGTACGTCATCGGTGAGGCGGGGCTGACCACCGCGCTGCACGACATCGGGTACGTCCTCACGGACCACGACCCCGACTACGTCGTGCTCGGCGAGACCCGTACGTACTCCTTCGAGGCGATGACCAAGGCCGTCCGGCTCATCAACGACGGCGCCCGGTTCATCTGCACCAACCCCGACGAGACCGGCCCCTCCGCGGAGGGGCCGCTGCCCGCCACCGGTTCCGTCGCCGCGCTGATCACCAAGGCCACCGGGAAGGACCCGTACTTCGCGGGCAAGCCGAATCCGCTGATGATGCGGACGGGGCTCAACGCGATCGGGGCGCACTCGGAGACGAGCGCGATGATCGGGGACCGGATGGACACGGATGTCCTTGCCGGACTGGAGGCGGGGATGGAGACGTTCCTGGTGCTGACGGGGCTCACCACGCGCCGGCAGATCGAGAAGTTCCCGTTCCGGCCGTCCTGGGTGGTCGACTCGATCGCGGACCTGGTCGACCGGATCTGATCCCCGGGTTGGGTCCTCGCGGGTAGACGTACTTGTTCCTGTGCCGTCGCTCGGTGGTTTCGCGCAGTTCCCCGCGCCCCTTCGGGACGCAACCGGTGTCCGCATGACCCGCACAGGGACACGTACGGCCAGGTGTGGAACCCCGAAGGCGCGAGCGAAGGCGGCTGGCGCCTTCGGGGGGTGTGACGGGACCATGGGGGCCGGGGACGGGTCGAACCGAGGTGGGGTCATGCGTAGTTACACCCGTGTGTTCGTCGGCAACTGCCTCTTCACCACGGTCTGTCTGCTGCCCGTCCCTTTGGCCTTGCTCGTGGGATGCATCGCCTGGTCCGAGGGCGACGACTGGGCCTGGATCGCCTTCACCCTCGGATTCGTGGGCGTGCTCGGTATCGTCCTCATGGCGAGGCGGACCACGTACAAAGAGCTCCCCCTGGTCACCCGCAAGAACCGTCTGAAGGTCACGAAGGTCTCCTACGGGGACAACACCTTCGTGATGTGGGCCCCTCACTCCGCGAACGGCACACCGGCCGCGGAGTTGGTACGTGCGGACGTCCTGGAGGCGTCCCTGGTCCGGTACAGCCCCGAGGGCGAGGCGACCTTCACGTCCTACTGGCGGGAGTACACGCCCGACGAGTTCACGCCGTTGATCAGACTGAGGCTGCGGGTGCACGGCGCGGAGGACGCCGACGGCGCCGACGGTTTCGAGATCACGGACGAGTGGCGGATACCGTCCCTCTGCCTGTCGGCGGTCACCGTCGGACGTCTGGTCGTCCTCGTCGAGCCCGCCGCGGCGCCGGGGCAGAGCAGGGTCGTCCCGCAATGGCCGCGCAGCACGCTGCTCGCGGGCACGAGGACCTGCCGCGTCATCGGCCTCGACGGCCGTACGACGGAGGTGACCCGGCGCGTCGGCCGCCAGCTGCGGCAGATGCGGATCTCGCGTGCGGCGGGTGGCGTCGCGATGAACGGGGACACGATCGACGTCCGGCGCCTGGAATCGCGGCTTGCGGCGCGGTACACGGAACTGGCCGAATGGGCGGAGGCCCACCCCGAGGACCGCGCGCCGTCGACCGAGCCGGGCGAGGAGGCCCGGTGGATCGTGGACGACCTGCCGGGAGAGCGGGCCGGGTTCGGCTCCGTCGGCCGCCGGTGGTCGCGCCGCGGGGGAGTCCTGGCACTTGGACGGTTCCTGCACATGGGCGGCACGGACGTCTTCCAGGACCACGGTCCGGTCCTGGACATCGTGCTGCGTGTGTATCCCGTGGACGGCACGCCCCCGTTCGACGCCGCCCGTCGGCTGACGGTGCCGATGGACTACCTGGCCGTCCTGCACCGCACCACGGATGTCGTCCTCAGCGTCAACCCGGGCGGCACGACGTACATGATCGACTGGAGCCGTACCAGCCTGCTCGCGGGTCTCGCCGCGGCCACGGTCATCGCCCCCGACGGCGAGGAGATCCCGGTGACGGGCCGCTCCGAGACCATCTGGTCCCTGATGAACCTGCTGGCGTCCCAGGGCCTCTCGAACCCGTCCCCCGTCCTGGACCTCCGAAAGCGCCACATGAGCCCAGCGGCCCCCACCCTCCTGCAAGCAGCCCGCAGCACACCGAACAGAACCAAGTACGCCCAGAGGGGATGACCCAAGGGGCGCGAGGAACCGCGCACCCCGGATTACCCGCACAGGAACAGGTACGTCCAGAGGTGGAACCCCAGGGGCGCGGGGAACTGCGCACCCCCGGAGCGACGGCACGGGAACAGGTACGTCCAGGTGGGGAACCCCAGGGGCGCGAGGAACTGCGCACCCCCGGACTACCCGCACGGGAACAGGTACGCCCAGGTGGGGAACCCCAGGGGCGCGGGGAACCGCGCACCCCCGGACCACCCGCACGGGAACAGGTACGCCCAGGTGGGGAACCCCAGGGGCGCGGGGAACCGCGCACCCCCGGACCACCCGCACGGGAACAGGTACGCCCAGGTGGGGAACCCCAGGGGCGCGAGGAACCGCGCACCCCCGGACCACCTGCACAGGAACAGGTACGCCCAGGTGGGGAACCTCAGGGGCGCGAGGAACTGCGCAAAACCACCGGGCGACGGCACGGGAAACAAGTACGCCCAGCCGGACAGACCTCACAAGCGCAAGCGAAGGCGACCCGTACACCGAAAGGCCCCCGAACGGAGTACCGCACCGGGTCCGGAGGCGCGCCCGGGCCCCCCGCGCGTGACCCTGGTGACTACCAGGAGGTTCACGATGCGCACCCGCCCGATCACCAAGCGTGCCGCAGGCATCCTCGCAGTCCTCCCACTGGTCGCCGCGGCCTCCGCACCCGCCCCCACCGACCCGCCCACGACCTTCACCCTGCACCCCGCCCACGCACCCCCCGGCACCGAGGTGGAACTGCGTCTGACCGGCTGCCCCGCGGCCGTGGCGCAAGCCGCCTCCCCCGCCTTCGTCGCCCCCGCGACCCTCGCCCCGGCCCCAGACGGCCCGGATCTGCACGGCGAGGCCAGACTCCGCACCGGTGCGTCCCCCGGCCCGCACGGCGTCACGGCCACCTGCGAGGGCCACCGCGCGGCCCGCCCCGTCACGGTCACGGTGACCGCCCGGGGGACGGAACCGGCCCCGTCCCCGACGGCCCCGGTCAGCGCGGGCGGCGGCGGGGCGGCCGGCCCGCGAGGCGACGGCGTGACGGGCACCGGTCCCGGTCTGCGCCAGGCAGTCGTCGGCCTGCTGCTCGCGGCGACCGCGGCCCTCGCCGTCTCCCTGCGCACCCGCACCCGCACCCGTCCCCGCCGCCCGCGCCCCGACCGGGACGCCACACCATGAGGCCCCGCACCGCCCCGGAACGCGGCACAGGCAGGGCGCCGTGACCGGACCCCGTACCTCCGGTAGCGGACGGCTGGCGATCGGCGCCGCGTGGGCCGTCCTCCTGCTGGGCCTGTGGCTCTGGGGGCGTGAACTCACCTCCGTACCCGGTGGAACGACCGCCCCGACGACCGGGGACGTGGCCGCCGTGGGCCGCCCGCTGGGCGACGGACCGCCCGCCCCGTTCCGCCCGCTCGCCCCGTCCGCGCCGACCCGCGTCGACATCCCGGCGATCGGGGTGCAGGCACCGGTCGTCCGCCGGGGCCTGGACCGGGCGGGCGCCGTGGCCCCGCCCCCGTTCGACCAGCCCGGCATCGTCGGCTGGTACGGCGGCGGAACCCGCCCGGGGGCACCCGGCGCGGCCCTGCTGGTCGGGCACACCGACACCGACACCCGGCCCGCCGTGTTCCACCGGATCGGCGCTCTCCGGCCGGGCGACACGATCCGGGTGGTCCGCACCGACGCCACGGTCGCGGAGTTCACCGTCGAGGACGTCGAGACCGTGGACCGCCACCGTTTCGACGCCGCGCGGGTGTACGGGCCGCACGAGCGGGGCCGGGCCGAACTCCGGCTGCTGACCTGCGCCGGGACATTCGACCGGGCGAGCGGTACGTACAGCGCGAACACCGTGGTGTCCGCGTATCTGACGGGTGCCCGTACCTGAACCACGGATTCGGAGATCACGTATGTCAGGATTGAACTTCGGACGGTGCCCAAGGGGGAATGGATGTACGGCAAGGTGCGGGCGTCGGCGGCGGTCGCGGGGGCGGTGCTGCTGCTGATGGGGTGTTCCTCCGGCGGGAGCGACTCCGGCGGGGACAAGCCGGAACCGATGAAGCAGCAGCCCAAGGACAAGGACCCGTACTGGGTCAACCCGGAGGGGTACGCGGCCGATCAGGTCGCCGCGTACGAGAACGACGGCAAGGACCGGGAAGCCGAGCAGATCCGGAAGATAGCCGCCCAGCCCACGGCGGACTGGATCGGTGTGGAGAACCCGGAGGAGGAGACGCGGGGCATCACCCAGGCCGCGCAGAAGGCCGACCGGGACGCCCTGCTCGTCCTCTACAACATCCCGCACCGCGACTGCGGCCAGTACTCGGGCGGCGGCGCCGCCGACGGCGACGCGTACCGGGCCTGGATCGACGGGGTGGTCAAGGGCATCGGGGACCGTCCCACGACGGTCGTCCTGGAGCCGGACGCGGTTCTGCACCTGGTGGACGGCTGCACCCCGAAGCAGTTCCACGAGGAGCGCTACCACCTGCTGTGGGGTGCGGTCGAGAAGCTGAAGTCGTCGGAGAACACCAAGGTGTACGTCGACGCGGGCAACGCGGGCTGGGGCAAGCCCGACCAGATCTTCGAGCCCCTGAAGCGGGCGGGCGTGGAGAAGGCGGACGGGTTCTCCGTCAACGTCTCCAACTTCTACTCCACCGCCGACAGCGTCAAGTACGGCAAGGAACTCTCCGCGAAGGTCGGCGGACGCCCCTTCGTCATCGACACCAGCCGCAACGGCAACGGCCCCTTCACCGGCGGCAACCCGGACGAACGCTGGTGCAACCCGCCGGGCCGCGCGCTCGGTGAGACGCCCACCACGAAGACGGGCGACCCGCTGGTGCACGCCTTCCTGTGGGTCAAGCGCCCCGGCGAGTCGGACGGCGAGTGCAAGGGCGGCCCCAAGGCCGGCGCCTGGTGGCCCGAATACGCCCTGGAGCTGGCGAAGTCCAGCAAGAACTGAGCCTTGCGGGCTTCGGGCCGACCGGACGAGTGCGTCGGTCGGCCCGAAGCCGGTGATCACTCGAAGCGGGACCGCTTCGCCCACTGCCGCCTGGACGGGCTGCCTGCCGCGTGAGGACCGTGGCGCCGAACCCGGCCGGCTCGGCCCCTACCTCACAGCTCGCCGTGTGCGACGGCGGTGACGAACTTCTGCCAGGCCGCCGGGGCGAACGCGTGCGCCCCGAGCGCCCGGCACTTGCTGTCACCGACGGCGACCTCCCCATCGGCGGTCAGCTGTCGCTCAACGCAGTTGCCCCCGTTGTCAGGACTGTAGGAGGACTTCCGCCAGCCGTGCTCGGGGAGGTCGTACCGCATCATCTGGTGTCTACCTCTAGGTCTTGTTCAGATCCCGCATGACGCGCGTGATCAGGTCCATGGACTGCTGAGACGACAGCGCCGACGCCCGCAACTGGTCGAAAGCCAGCTTGTACCGCTCAACGGGACCATCTTCCTCCAGATACAGCAGCCCGTCGAGGTACGCGAGGCTCACCACGTCCAGGTCCATCGGGTCGGGATATCTGAAGATGCTGAACGCGCCATCGAGACCCGCGTGCCAGCCCTGACCGAACGGAATGACCTGGATCGTGAGCTGCGGCGGGTTGTTCAGCTCGATGAGCTTCTGAAGTTGGCTCGCCATGGTCCTCGGTCCTCCGACCGTGCGGCGCAACACCGCTTCGTCGAGTACGCAGACCACTTGCGGTCCCTTCTCCCGCAGTATGTCCTGCCGAGTCATCCGAACGGCGACGTACGAGTCGATCTGCTCGTCGGTGGCCGACTTCTCCACTCCGCGGATGGACTCCTCGGCGTACTCACGTGTCTGGAACAGTCCGGGGACGAGCAAGGGCTGGAACAGGAAGATGCGGACCGCGTCCGACTCGATGCTCATCCGTTCCTGGAAGGGTTCCGCGAGCAGGTCGCCGTACTGCGCCCACCAGCTCTTGCGCCGTCCTTCGCGGGCCAGAGTGCTGAGCGCCGTCATGAGCTTCTCGTCCTCGACGCCGTAGAGGACGAACAGCGCCTCCAACTCCAGCTTGCTGACGCCTTGGCGGCCGTTCTCCTGCCGCGAGATCTTCGATTTGTCACCGCCGATGCGTTCGGCGGCCTGATCCGCCGTGATCCCGGCGGCTTCGCGGAGTTGCCTGAGCTTGCCGCCAAGTCTGCGGCGACGCACGGTCGGACGAGGGTGGCTGGACAACGGATTCCCCTTTCTGCACGGCTTGGCCGACAGTCTGTCGCAGCTGACCCCGTTTCCTCCAACTCGCAGCATATGCCAGCGAGTTATTCCACATTCAGCGAATCTGCAACTTTGGAGATGAACAAGTTGCTAACCGGTATGGCGTGGGCTCATTCTGGTCGACGTCACTGATGGCGCTGACTGCGCCACAGGGCGTCACCCTCGTTTGATCTGCGCTGACTCGTTGGAGGAGCCATGGTCGTCATGGCGGAAGAAGGGGCGCGGCAGTACCGGCAGGAACTCACCGCCGACCCGCGTGCCTTCGCTCTCATCCGTCGCACCGTCACCGCCCACATCCGGTACTGGGGCTGGACCGATCACGTCGGCCCGGCTGTCATGTGTGTGACGGAGATGCTGGCGAATGTCCGGGACCACGCCGGTTCCCCCGACTGCGTCCTGATACTGCGCGCCACACCGTCCGAGCTGCGGATCGTCGTGAGCGACAGGAGTCCGGTGCTGCCGGTGGTCCGTCAGCCCGACTGGTGCAGCGAGAACGGGCGCGGCATGTGGCTGCTCGGCGCCAACGCCGACACCTGGGGCGCGGAGCACACCGCCGAGGGCAAGAACGTGTGGGTGGCGTTCACCCGCCCGACCGGGGCGGCCTCCACCTGAGCCGACCCCGGCCCCCGGGCCCGTCTGCCGACCTGCAAGCACGGCCCCACCGCACGTCAGCTCCAGGAAAGGTTCCTGGAGCTGACGTGAGAGACCGGTGCCGGGGGGTCCTACGGCACGTTCACCCACTGGGCCTTGCTCGGGGTGCCCTTGTCGTCGGTGACGAAGAGCATGTACCAGCCGGACTGGACGAGGTTGCGGCTCTCCGGGACGGTGACCGTGACGCCGTCGGCGGTCTTCGTCATCTTCAGGGCGATGGACTTCTGGTCGATGTCGGTGACATGCGTGGACGCGCTGGGCCGCATCAGCCGGGCCGACTTCACCGACGCGCTGTCCCGGGTGGTGAAGGTCGCCGAACCGCCGCGCTCGATCTTCTTGGGGCCGCCCGCGAGGGAGGGCCGGGAGTCCCGGAAGAGGTACGGCGGGGTGTAGATCTCCACCCGCTGCTCGAACTTGCCGGGCTTGGTGTTGGCCTTGTCGGCGTACAGCGAGTCGGAGCCGAAGAACATCACCCGGCCGTCCGGCAGCAGCAGCGAACCGGAGTGGTAGTTGCGGCCCACCAGCGGATCGGCCACCCGCTTGAACGAGTTGGCCCCGGTGTCGTAGAGCCGGGCCTGGAGGATGTCCGAGCCGCCGCGGCCCCGGTAGTCCTCGGAGCCGCCGGAGACCAGCACCGAGTCGTCGGGCAGGATCGACGCCTGCGGATAGCGGGTGCCCTTCTCCATCTCGGGGCCGTCCTCGAACCGGGGCTTGTCGGCCAGCAGGTCCACGATCCGGGTCCGCTTGCTGGCCTCGTCCGACTCACCGACGCCGCCACCGCCGATGACCATGTACTTCTCGTCCTGCGCGGGCGGCAGCAGCACCGTCCCGGAGGTCTCCATCAGCTTGGGGTCGCTCAGTCCGGGGACCTTGGTGAACTTGTTGCTCTCCAGGTCCCAGACGCCCGGCTCGCGGCCCTCGTCGGCCGGACCGTACCCGGCGTTGGAGCCGGAGTAGAAGAGCCGGCCGTCCTGCATCAGCGAGACCGCCGGATACGTGGGGAACTGGCGGATGCCCTCGGTGTACTCCCACTCCTTGGTCTCGGGGTCGTACACCTCGTTCTTGCCGGGGACCAGCTGGCCGATCTCGTCGAGCCCGGAGAGGCTGAGGATCTTGCCGTCGCTGAGGGTGGTCAGCGTCGGGTACCAGCGGGCCTCCTTCATCGGGTCGACCCGGATGTACTTCTCCGCCACGGGGTCGAACTCGAAGGCGTCCCTGATGCCCTGGAAGTCCTTCTTGTCGAGGGCGAGCTTCTCCGCCATGCCGTACGTGTTGCGGGTGTCGGCGGGCTTGAGACCCTCGACCTTGTAGTTGTCCTGGGCGCCCGTCTCGTGCTTGGCGCCGCTCTGCGCGGCCTCGACGTAGATCCGGCCCAGCCCGGGGTCGTTGCGCAGGAACCGTCCGGTCACCTTGTCGAAGACCTTCTTCGCGCGCTCCACGACCACGGGGTCCTTGGAGATGAACGACTTGCCGTTGGTCTTGCCGGTGAAACGGGTGCCCGCGGGCAGCGTGATCGGCTTGTCCGGGTTCTCGTTGTGGACGACCATCAGCCCGCCGGCCTTGGTGACGTCCCCCTCCAGCTTCTCGTACCGCTTGGTGCCGCCCGCGATCAGCAGATTGCCGTTGCCGAGCTGGGTGTGGCCGGTGCAGAACAGGTCCGTCGGGGTGTCGATCTTCTTGATCTTGTCGGTCTCGGGGTCCCACAGCCGGGTGTCGAACTGCTTGCGGTCGAAGTTCTCCTGGACGTTCCCGGAGCCCGCGACCAGCAGCACCTTGCCGGTCCGCAGCACGGCCGCGTGGATGGTGTTCTGCCGGTACTCCTCCGGGAACTCCATGATCTTCCAGTGGCCGTTCTCGGCTTTGTACTCCTGCTTGTTGATCGTGTACTCGTGATACTGCTCGGACCCGAACCGGTAGAGCGCGGGCCCGTTCATCCCGGCCAGCGCGACCACCACCGCCGTGCCTATCGCGATCCGACGGGCGCGGCGGCGGCTGGAACGGTCTTTCACGGCTTACCCCGATACGGCTGGTAGTGGTTCGACGGTGCGGAGGGCGCGGCGGAGGGGCCGTCGCCCGGTCGGGCGGGGAACCCGGGCGCGTCCGGGGCGGACGACCGGCGCGCGAGCGGGATCTGGAGGGTCTGGTCGTCGCCCGGGGTCCAGGTGGGCCGCTGCTGCGGGACATGGGCGCCGGGAGCGGAGTGCCGTCCGCGGGGGGCCTGCGCCGGGACCACGGGAGCGTCCGGGGCGCCGGCGTCCGGGCCGGAGGCGGTGACCGGGACGGGTCCGGGCACCGGAGCGGGCGCGGCGGGCGCGGGCGGCTTCTTGGCGTCCTGCCGCATCTGCCAGCGCCAGATGATGATCGGTGCCGCGGTGATCAACAGCGCGAACGACGCCCAGATGATCATGGCCGGGTGGTTGTGCCCGAAGAAGAACGACGCGACGACCGAGGCGCCGAACACCGCGATGAAGAACAGATGGATGCGGAACGTCCCCAACAGCGTGTCGGGGCTCGCCGAGTCGCCCTTCGGCGTCACCACGAACTTGCTCTTGCGGCGCAGCACGGCGTCCATGAGTGAGCGCGCGTAGATCGGCGCGGACAGCGCGGACATCGCCATGCCCGCGACCCCGCCGGAGCCCTCGGGCTCGTGCGGCGAGACGTTGTGGCGGCGGTTCCAGACGTACAGCCCGATCTGGAGGGCCGAGGCGTTGCCGTACAGCATCAGCCAGATCGTCGGGTCGATGCTCACACCCGAGGCGCCGAGACCGAGGAACAGGACACAGCTCAGGGCGGCGAGGATCCAGTTCAGCGCGGACATCGGATAGAAGATGATCATCATCGTGTAGTTGAAGAGCTTGCCCGGGGGCAGGGAGTAGAAGCCCTTCCAGTACTGCTTGAGGATCGTCTCGTAGGTGCCGCGCGACCAGCGGAGCTGCTGGGTGAAGAAGTCCGTCCAGGCGTTGGGTCCCTCACCGACGGCGAGCACGTCCGGGGTGTACACGGACCGCCACTTGTTGCCGGTGGCCGGGTTCTTCGCCCGGTGGATCTCGAACCCGGTCGCCATGTCCTCGGTGATCGAGTCGTACAGCCCGCCGATCTGCTTCAGCGCCCTGATCCGCACCGCGTTGGACGTACCGACGAACATCGGGGAGCCGTACGCGTTGCCCGCGCGCTGGATCAGCGCGTGGAAGAGGAACTGCTGGGACTCGGCGGCCTTGGTGACGAAGTCGTCGTAGTTGCCGTACACCTGCGGGCCGATGACGAAGCCGACGTCCGGGTCCCGGAAGAAGCCGAGCATCCGCTCCAGGTAGTTGGGCAGCGGGATGTGGTCCGTGTCGACGGAGGCGAAGTAGTCGTAACCGTCACCGTGCGCGTCCAGCCACGCGTTGTAGTTGCCGTGCTTGGTCTTCGCCCGGTGCGGACCCTTGTCGGTGTTCCACTTCGCGATGCCCTTACGGGAGAAGTGGCGCACCCCGAGCCGCTCGCAGACGGCCTTGACGTCCGCGTCGTCGCCCTCGTCCAGCAGCCAGACGTGCATCACCCCGCGGTGGCGGATCTTGACGGCCGCCTCCAGGGTCTTCGTCACCATCTCCAGCGGCTCCTTGCCGGGCACGAAGGAGGTGAGGAAGGCGACCCGGGTACCGGTCTCCGGGACCACCGGGATCGGGTCACGGGCGACGATCGTGGCGTGCGCGTTCGACAGCACGTTCATACAGCGGAAGAACTCGATCAGGCCGATCGAGACAAGCATGACCACGTCGAGAGCGGGCAGGAAGTCGTACGCGGGGTGGTCCCGCTCGGTCCAGTGCGCGGGCTGGAGCAGCCAGAACAGCAGCACGAGGGAGAGCAGGGGGGCCGCGCCCAGCATCAGGGCGGCCCGGATGCGGTGCGGTTCCTGCGACAGCAGCGACCGGTACCGGACCTTGTACGGCTCGTTCGGATCGGGTTGGGTGAGAGGCCCGGCGAGACGGCTGTAGTGCTCGTAGTCGTAGCGCGGCAGGGTCTTCTGTATTCGGCGCAGGCCACCGGTCCGGTGCGACGGCACGCGTAGTTGCGTGGTCTCCGTCGGATCGAAGTTCTGCCCGGCGCCGGAAGGCGGCGACGTCATGAGTCATCCCCCCAAACACGCGTACGACGCGCGTGTTTCGTCGTTCCCTATCGCCCTCCTCGGTTCCCCTGACCGTCCCGGGCGCACAAGTGGCGAGCCACTCTCACCTTAGACAGCGAACAGTGGCTTCCGGTTGCATGATGCCTCCCCCGGACCCCGCTTGTGTACCGGGGTCCCCAACGAAGGGCATCCGCCGTTGTGGGGGTGGGGCACGCGGAACGCCTTCGCTTGCGCTTTCGAGCCCTCGCTCCGGGCCGCACCCGTCCCTCCGCGGGTCGCTCGCGGGTTGCGGCCCCCTGGGTTTCCTGTGCTGGGCGCACTCCGTTCCTGTGCCGTCGCTTGGTGGGTGCGCAGTTCCCCGCGGGTCGCCTTCGCTTGCGCTTCCGGGGTCTGTCCGGGTGGGGGCGGTTGTTCCTGTGCCGTCGCTCGGTGGTTTTGCGCAGTTCCCCGCGCCCCTTTGGGGCGCATCCGGTCGGTTCTTCGGGTCGGGGCCGGTCGGGATTCTCCGTCCTCGATCCGACACGCTCGGTAACACGTCCAGTGACCCGACTGAAGAGCATCGGAGTCTGCGAGCAGAGATTCCCGCCCACCCCCTCCCGTAGCCGAGCGCCTGCGGGAGGAGAGGGGTGCCCCTTCAGGGGCGCGGGGAACTGCGCACCCCCGGACGTACCCGCACGGGAACAAGTACGCCCAGCACAGGAGACCCAGGGGCGCGGGGAACTGCGCGACCCCGTCCGACCCGCACAGGGACAAGTGCGTCCAGCCGGACAGACCTCGAAAGCGCAAGCGAAGGCGACCCGCACAGGAACAAGTGCGTCCAGCCGGACAGACCCAGGAAGCGCAAGCGAAGGCGACCGGGCAAGGGGAAGACGAAAGGCCCCCCGTTCTCAACGGGGGGCCTTCGGTGTCTGTGCGCCGCCAGGGACTCGAACCCCGGACCCGCTGATTAAGAGTCAGCTGCTCTAACCAACTGAGCTAGCGGCGCCTGTCTGACGTGGAGAACTCTACCCGACGCCGGCGGATGCTCGAAACCGCTTCCGGGGCCACCCGGGAATGGGGTCTTTCCGCTGGTCACAGCGGTATGGGGCGAGTGATACGGGTCACGTGCGGCGGCCCGTGGCGGGGGGTGGGACCCCTGGCCGGCGGCGCCGGGCCCGCGGCCGGGGGGTGGGGCGCCGGACGGGGGGATGTCCGGTCCCCGGAGGGCCGCGGGCCCGGCCCCGGACGGGGGCGTCCGGGTGCCGGTGGACGGAGCACGGGTCCCGGCGCCGGACGGGGGAGTCCGGAATTGGCCGGAAGGTGCTGCCAGATCCGTAACCATTTGATCACACTTGCCCCTTCTGGATCAACCCTGCCGGAAGGTGACGTTTGACCCTTGTGTGAACGGAAGCCCGATCAAGGGGTGGGCTGAAATCTGACGTACCCTCATGGGGTTGAAGCATTGCATGTCTGACTGTCCATCATTTGAATGGTCAACATGCGATATGTCCGGACAGTTGGGAAACTGACGCCTGTGCAGACGCGCGGAGAGGCCGATCCGGTCTGTGAGGGGAATCGAATGGACACTCCCGTATTCGAAGACGTGGCACCCGCGAGCGACTGCGCCTGTCCCGGTTGTGCGGACCGCAGGCGGACCCAGGCCCGCGGTCTGCCGGTACGGCTCGGCGGCAACCCCGCGGCGCACGGCGCCCGCCGTCACGCACTGGTGCTCGCGGCGGCGGCCGGCACGGTCCTGAGCAGCACGAACGCGCCGACGGCGCTCGCCGCCGAGGTGCGTCCGCCGGGCCAGGGGTTCACCACGGCCGGAGAGGGTGTGATGGCGCTCACCGGCGGCGCGGCGGTGCACACCCCCGGATTCGTCCCGCCGGTCGGCGGGGCCGGGACGGGCGTCCTGGACGGCGGAACGGCCACCCCGCAGGGCGCCACGAGCCCCCTGCACGGCGCGAGCCCGTCCACGAGCGCGACCCCGGTCTCCACAGGCTTTCCGGCCACCACCCGGGCGGAGATCATCAACCGGGCCAAGACCTGGATCAACGCCAAGGTCCCCTACAGCATGTCGAAGTACTGGTCGGACGGTTACCGCCAGGACTGCTCGGGCTTCATCTCGATGGCCTGGGGACTCCCCGGCAACGAATGGACGGGCAGCCTCGCCCGGTTCGGCGTCCGGATCACCAAGAACGAGCTCCAGCCCGGCGACATGCTGCTGTTCCACAACCCGTCCGACCCGAACAAGGGCTCGCACGTCACGATCTTCGGCGGCTGGACCGATTACACGCGTCAGTACTACGTCGCCTACGAGCAGGCCCCGCCGAAGTCCCGCAAGCAGGCCACCCCGTACGGGTACTGGTCCAACGCGAGCAGCTACGTGCCCTACCGCTACCGCGGGGTGAAGGCCGGCACGGGCGGCGGCACGGACACCGGTACGGCTCCGGGTACCGGTACGGGCAGTGCCGGGCCCACCGGGACCGCGTTCCCCGGGGCCTCGAAGTTCGGGCCCGGCGCCAACAACCGGCACGTCACGGAGCTGGGCCGGATGCTCGCCGAACGCGGCGGCTCCCGCTACTACCGCAGCGGCCCCGGCCCGCGCTGGAGCGACGCCGACCGCCGGGCCACCGAGGCGTTCCAGAAGGCCCAGGGCTGGAAGGGGAGCGCCGCCGACGGCATCCCCGGCCCCAAGACCTGGGACCACCTGGTCAAGGGCCGGGGCCGCGACATCCCCGCCCCCGGCACCCCGGGCGGCGGCTCCCGGCCGGGCGGCTCCGCCGGCAGCCCCGGCGCACCGGCCGAGGCCGACTTCCCCGGACGGGGGTACTTCCGCCCCGGACAGAGCAACTCGTACGTCACCCAGCTCGGGAAGCAGCTCGTACGGAAAGGATTCGGCAAGTACTACACACAGGGTCCCGGACCGCGCTGGGGCGAGAGCGACCGGCGCAATCTGGAGGCGTTCCAGCGCGCGCAGGGCTGGCGCGGCGGAGCGGCCGACGGTTACCCGGGCCCTGAGACCTGGCGGCGGCTCTTCTCATGACGGAGGCACGGATGAGCCCAGTGACACCCCAGTCACCGCAGTCCCCCCACCCGCCCCAGCCTTCGCCGTCCGCGAAAGCCCCGCTCCCCGCCCGTACCCCCCGGACGGCGCCCCGGATCTCCCGCTCACCGCAGACCCCGGCCCCGGAACCGTCCGGACAGCGGCCGAGGAGCCCGCGCGTGGACGAACCGGGCGGTCAGCGCCCGTCGCGGCTGATCCACAACGAGTCCACCACCGAGATCCCGGTGCATCTGCTGTTCCGCGAGGACCCCTCCGGCACCCCGGTCCCGGCCGAGCCCGCCGTGGTGCGGCGCCGCCAGGCATCGAGCGAGCAGCCGAGGACACCGTCCGGCGGGCGCGGCCCCCGGCGCGACGGGCGCGCCGCGGCGGGTGACTTCCAGGAGCGGCCCGGCGCCGCCGCCGAGCGCCGCGAGCGGGCCTTCGAGCAGGGGGGACGGCCGCTGCCGGTCACCGACCCCGAGCTCGTCGAGCGGCTGGGGCGGGCGCTGCCCGGCACGGCCGGGGTGGCCGCCGGGTTCCTCGGGCTCGCGGGCCTGGTCGTCGCGCTGTGGTGGACGGGCGCGCTGCCGACGGCCGCCGTCGAGCTCCTGGGGCTCCCCGCGTACGGGGCCGACGCCGGACCCATGGGCGTCGCACTCGACGGGATCACCTCCCGTTCCGGGATCACCGCGGCCGGGGCGGTACCGCTGGGCATCGGCCACTGGGCGCTGCTCGCGGTGACCGGGACGCTCGCGCTCTTCGGCTTCGGCGGGCTGGCCCGCGGCCGGGTCGGCCAGGCCTGGGTGCTCACCCTCTTCGGACGGTACCGGGGGAGTGTGCGGCGCACCGGCCTGGTGTGGGTGAACCCGCTGCTGCTGCGCCGCCGGGTCGACGTACGGCTGCGGCACTGGCGCAGCGAGCCGATGCCGGCGGTGGACGCGCACGGGGTGGCGCTGCGGGTGGTGGTGCTCGTGGTGTGGCGGATCAGGGACTCCGCGAAGGCGACGCTGACGGTCGAGGACCATCAGGAGTATCTGCGGGAGTGCGTGGAGGCGGCGATGGCGCGGGTGCTGTCGCAGTTGCCGGCGGACGCCTTCCACGAGGACGCGCCCACGCTGCGCAACGCGGAGGCCGTCGGGGACGCGCTGACGCGGCGGATCGCGGCGGACACCCGGCCGGTGGGCCTGGAGGTGTTCTCGGCGCAGCCGACGCGGATCGAGTACGCGCCGGAGGTCGCCGCGGCGATGCAGCGGCGGCGGATCGCGGCGCTGGACGCGCAGCACCGGGACTCGGTGCTGACCTCGGTGGTGGACTCCGTCGAGGACACGGTGACCCGGCTGACCGTGCGGGGGCTCGTGGAGCTGGACGACTACGAGCGCAAGGCCCTCGTCAAGGACCTCACGGTGGCCTTCTACACAGGTCGGGGCACCGCCGACCCGGGGTGACCGGGGTTACCGCGGGTTACCCGGGTGGGTCCCCGGGGGGTTCCGGAGCGGGTATTATTTCGGGTGTCGGCAGGCGCCGCTAGCTCAGTTGGTTAGAGCAGCTGACTCTTAATCAGCGGGTCCGGGGTTCGAGTCCCTGGCGGCGCACAGACAGCAGAGGCCCCTCGCGCAAGCGGGGGGCCTCTCGCGTCCCCTGAGGTCTCCCCGTGTGCGGCCGGCCGCACACGCCACGCGGCCACGGGTGGCGTGCGCGCGATGACCGTGCCTGTGGGGGGTCACGCGGAGACTTCGGGGCGGTTCGGACCTGGGGTCAGATCAGAACTTGACGTCGGAGCAGGCGTAGAAGGCGTTCGGGGTGTCGGCGACCGTCCACACCGCGAGGACCACATGGTTCCCGGTCTTGCCGGAGGGGACCTGGCCGGAGTGCGACAGGGTCCACGGCGGGCGCTGACCGTTGTACGGCACCGTCAGGAACGGGGTGGACTCCAGGGCGGCCCGCGTCAGCGGGGCGTTCTGGTTCCAGCCGTTCTTGGTGATGTAGTACTTGAAGTCGGCCGTGGCGTGCGCGGCCGTGAACTGCCAGCGGAAGTTGTAGCTCTGGCCGCCGGACAGCTGCGTGGCGGGCCACGCGGTGCCGTTCGGCTGCTTGGGCTGGTCGAGGGCGCTGAAGCCGCCGTTCCCGGCGGAACAGATCTTGCCGTCGGCCGGGCCGCGGCCCGGGAAGCCCTTGAGGCCCTCGACGCTCTGCGGCTCGTACTGGATGGAACCGCAGCCCTTGACGATGCCGCCGTTCCCGCACGCCTTCTGGCGGCTCAGGGGCTGATCGGTGTACCCGTGGCTGCTGGCACCACCGGACGAGAGCGTGACAGCTCCGACGGTGGCGAGTCCGAGCATGGCCGCGTACATCTTTTTTCGCATGCTGCCACTCCTGGAGAACGTGGGGGTTCTGTGGGGCGTACGCGCACTGCGGTCTAGACCAAGTCCCAGGTTATTGCCGTTAGTTGAACATGTCCATACCAACGGTAGAAAGGATTCGGTCACATCACGCCCCCGATTCCTCCACAAGCCTTGCGTCCGGCCCGCCGATGGTGACCCCCGATGACGGACCTCCGCCATCCCACGGCCCCCGCCGACCACCCCTTGACCGGACGTTCGGGACGGCCGCGCCGGAAGGTCGGACGGCCGGAATCCGTACCGGCACCGTCGCCGGTTGCCGGGTGGCCGGATCAGCCCTTGCGCGGGTTCAGAGGGTCAGGGAGAGGAGGACCGCCGGGGCCTCACGGTTCAGGATCTCCGCCGCGTCCCGCAGCCTGTGCACCTGCTCCACCGGCAGCGAGAGCCCGAGGCACCCCACCGCCGCCCCGGCGGTGACGGGCACCGCCGCGCACACCGTCCCCACCGCGTACTCCTGGAGATCCAGCACCGGCACACTCGCGGGCTGCAATCCCAGCCGCCGCGTCAGTACCCGCTCGTCCGTGATCGTCCGGGAGGTGAGCCGGGCCGGCCGGTGCCGGGACAGATGATCCCGCAGTGCGTCCCCGTCCAGCTGCCCGAGCAGGCTCTTGCCGAGCGCCGTCGCGTGGCCCGCCGACCGGAAGTCCACCCATTCCCGCGCCGCGGGGGTCTCGGGCCCGTCGTTGACGTGGATCACCGTGACCTCACCGTCGAGATAGCGGCCGACGTACAGCGCCGCGCCGACGCTCGCCCGCAGCCGGTCCAGCGTGTCCTGGATCGGCGGCCGTGCCGTGCCGAGCCGCCCCAGCGCCTCCCCGGGGAGATAGATCCCGTCGGGCCCCTGCCCGACGTACCCCTCGCGGCGCAGCATCCGCAGCAGTCCGGTGAGCCGCGCCCCGGAGAGCCCGGTCTCCCGGGCCAGCTCCGCCTCGCTCGCCCCCGAGGAGCCGCGGGAGACGAGGTCCAGGACGCGCAGGGCGCGCTGCACCGAACGGTACGGCGCGGTCGACTCGTGCTGAAGCGCCACTGCTTCCCCCTGGACGGTCCCGGTCCATACGGCTGGGCACATCAACGATAGCCGTCAACCGGTTCCCGGGAACGGGCCGTTGGCCGGTTCACCGGTACGTGTCGGCGACGCGCCCGGAGCCCGGTGCGAAATGGCCGTCCGGCATATGTCCAGGGCATACGGGGCCGGGAAGGGGCCGCCGGGCCGGACCCGCCGGGCCGGACCGCTTACCCGCCCCGCCCGGCCCCGCCCGGCCCGGCGCCCTCACCCACGGGCCACCGCACGCACCCCTCACAGGATCGCGCTGAGGAACTCCCGGGTCCGGTCCAGATCCGGATCGCTGAACATCTTCTCCGGCGGGCCCGACTCGATCACCTTGCCCTCGTCGAACATCAGGACCTGGTCGGAGATGTCCCGGGCGAAGTTCATCTCATGGGTGACGCACAGCATCGTGATGTCCGTGCTGTGCGCGACGTCCCGCAGTACGTCCAGCACCCCCGCGACCAGCTCCGGGTCGAGCGCCGAGGTCACCTCGTCCAGCAGCAGCACCTGCGGACGCATCGCCAGGGCGCGGGCGATGGCCACCCGCTGCTGCTGTCCGCCGGACAGCTGCGTGGGGTACGCGTCGCAGCGGTCGCCAAGCCCGACCAGGTCCAGCAGCTCCTTGCCCCGCTGCTCGGCCTCGTCCTTCGACATCCCGAGCACGGTCACCGGTGCCTCGGTGATGTTGCGCAGCACCTTCATGTTCGGGAACAGGTTGAACTGCTGGAACACCATGCCGATGTTCTTGCGGACCTCGCGGACGTGCTTCTCCCGGGCCGGGACCAGCTTCCCGCCGCGTTCCTCGTGGGTGAGGTAGTCCCCGTTCACCTTGATCCGGCCCTCGTCGGGCTTGAGCAGCGTCATCAGCAGCCGCAGGATCGTCGTCTTGCCGGAGCCGGACGGTCCGATCAGCGTCACATGCTTGCCCCGGCCGACCTGGAAGTCGAGGCCGTCCAGCACCGTGGCCTTGCCGAACCGCTTGGTGACGTTCTCGAAGCGGATCAGCTCCTCACCACCGTTCGCCCCCGTGTCGAGGATCTTCGGACTCTGGTCAGTGGACAAGACGGCGCTCCAGGGATCGGATCAGCAGCGAGGACGGATAGGCGATGAGGATGAAGGCGATCCCGACGACGGTCAGGGCCTCGGTGTACTGGAAGGTGTCCGTGGCCTGGAGCCGCGCACGCTGAAGCAGTTCCAGTACGCCGATACCGGCGAGCAGCGGGGTGTCCTTCAGCATCGCGATGACGTAGTTGCCGAGCGCGGGGACGACCCGGCGCACGGCCTGCGGCAGGATCACCGCCGTCCACGTCCGGTGGTACGGCAGGCTCAGCGCGCGGGCCGCCTCCCACTGCCCGGTCGGCACACCGTCGATGCCCGCGCGGTAGACCTGCGCGGTGTACGTCGAGTAGTGCAGCCCGATCGCCACTATGCCGGTGGTCAGGGCGGAGAACTGGATGCCCCACTCGGGCAGCACGAAGAACAGGAAGAACAGCTGCACCAGCAGCGGGGTGTTGCGGATGAACTCGGTCAGCATGCCCACCGGCCAGCGCACGAACCGGCTCGGCGCCCGCAGGGCGAGCGCCCAGACCAGGCCCAGCGTGAACGAGATCAGCGAGCCGAGGGCCAGTACCTGGAGGGTGGTGAGGACACCGTCCCAGAAGTACGGCATGAAGTCCGAGACGGCCGCCCAGTCCCAGGCGTCCGGCTGGGCCGCCGCGGCCGAGGTCATGGATGAGGTGCTCATGCGGTGCCACCTCCGACACCCATCGCGGCGGGGGCCTTGCCGACCCCGGCCTTGGCACGGCGCTCCAGCGCCTTCATGCCCCGGGTGAGGGCGAACGCGATCACGAAGTAGATCACCAGCGTGATGCCGTAGATCTGCGCGCTGTCCTGGGTCGCGAGCCGGACCAGATACGCGGCGAACGACACATCGCCGATCCCGAGCAGTGACACCAGCGCGGTCCCCTTCAACAGCTCTATCAGCAGATTGCAGAACGGCGGGATCATCTCCGGCACCGCCTGCGGCAGCAGGATCAGCCGCAGCCGCTGCCAGGGCGTGAAGCTGAGCGCGACGCCCGCCTCCCGCTGCGCCGGGGCCACCGCGCCGAGCGCGCCCCGGACGATCTCCGCGCCGTACGCCCCGTACGACAGACCGAGCGCGAGGACGGCCGCCCACATCGGGACGAGCGACCAGCCGACGAGCTGCGGCATCACGAAGAACAGCCAGAACATCAGCACCAGCGCCGACGTGCCCCGGAAGACCTCCGTGTACAGCCCGGCGAGGAACCGCACGGTCTTCAGCCGGTGGGTGCGCGCGATGCCCACCCCGAACGCGACGGCGGTCGCCAGGGCCGCGCTGTACACGGTGAGCTGGAGGGTGATCCAGATACCGGGCAGCACCCAGTTCTGCCAGAGTCCCACGGTCATGAGCACAGCTCCTCGGCGGTCAGGTCCGTCATCTCCGCCTCGGTGAAACCGAACGGGCGCAGTATCCGGAAGAGTTCGCCGCTGTCCTTCATCTTGTGGATCTCGACGTTGAAGGCGTCCCGCAGCCCGGTGTCGGTGGGCCGGAACGTGAACCCGCCGCCGTCGATGTGCTTCTCACCGTCCACGACCGGGGCGAACGCCTTCGTGGCCTCCGCCCGGCGGCTCTTGCGGGTGACCTGCCGGGTGGTCAGGGCCGTCCCGCCGAAGACGTCGATACGGCCGGACTCCACGGCGTTCAGCCCCGCCACCTGGTCCTGGAGGATCACTATGTCCTTCTCCGGGTAACCGGCCCCGACCGCGTACGCGGACTGCGCGTACCCCGCCCCCGTACCGAACTTCGCCTTCGCCCGGATCACGTCCGCGTAACCGCGCAGGCCCAGCGGATTGCCCTTGCGGACGATGAACGAGTCCAGCATCTGGTACTCGGGGTCGGAGAAGATGACCTGCTCGCAGCGCTCCTTGTTGATGTACATGCCCGCGGAGACCACGTCGAACTGCTGGGTCTTCAGCCCGGGGATCAGTGAGCTGAAGTCGGTGGCGACCGGCTGTACCCCGGGTACCCCCAGCCGCTTGAAGATGACCTTGGCCAGTTCGACGGCCTCCCCGGTGAACTCACCGTCCTCGTCGATGTATCCGTAGGGCACCTCGCCCGCGATCCCGAGGCGTACCGTGCCCTGGGACCGCAGCCGGGCCAGGGTGTCGCCGGTGGGCACCCGGGAGCAGCCGGCGGCGCCGAGCGCACCGGCGGTGCCGAGCACGGCCGCCCCGGTGAGCAGGGTCCTCCGGCGGGGCCCGGTGGTCGCGGAGCGGGATATCGGAACCGGTTCCGGCCGGGCGCCGCCGTCCGCCGAGGGCCGCCCTGTGCGTCTGTTCGCTGAGTCGTCTCGCAGTGGTGGAGCCATGGGCGCGCGGCTACCCCGTGCCAAGCGAGTTATTCCGGTCAGTTCACGCCCCGCCCCGGACGGCCGTCCGCCGACCGGGTGCTTGGACGCCGTCCGGGGGACACCACGCCCCCGGCCGCTGCGCCGTCCGGGGGACGGGTATTTCCGGTCAGCCCGCCGACCGGTCCCCGTCCGTCGGCGGGCCCTGGAGGTCCGGTGCGGGGACGCCCGCGATCCCGGCCGTGTACAGCGCGTGCGCCGTCCGCAGCACGGTCCGGTCGGCGAACCGCGCCGCCACGATCTGGAGCCCCACCGGCAGACCCTCCCCGTCGAGACCGACCGGCACGCTCGCCGCGGGCTGGGTGGTCATGTTGAACGGGTACGTGAACGGGGTCCAGCTCGTCCAGCGGCGCGCTCCGCTGCCCGGCGGGACCTCGGTGCCCGCCGGGAACGCGGTCAGCGGGAGCGTCGGGGTCAGCAGCACGTCGTACCGCTGGTGGAACAGGCTCATCCGCCGCCCCAGCTCGCCGCGGACCGCCTCGGCGGCCAGCACGTCCAGCCCGGACAGGCCCGTCCCCGCCGCCCGCATCTCCCGCAGCCCCGGGTCCAGGAGCGCCAGCTGGGCGGGTCCGAGGCCCCGGGTGGACCGGGCGATCCCGCCGGCCCACAGGGTGTGGAAGGCGTCCACCGGGTCGGTGAGGTCCGGATCGGTCTCCTCGACGTACGCGCCGAGGCCCGCGAGTCGCTCCACCGCCCGCCGCACCACCGCGGCGACCTGCGGGCGCACCGCGACCTGGCCGCCCAGCGACGGCGAGAACGCGATCCGCAGCCCCCGCACCCCGCCGTCCAGCCCGGCCCGGAACCCGGTGCCGGGCGGGCCCGCCTGCCAGGGGTCCCGGGCGTCCGGCCGCGCGAGGACGTCCATCATCAGCGCGGCGTCCGCCGCGTCCCTGGCCAGCGGGCCCACATGCGCCAGCGAGCCGTACACGCTCGCCGGGTACACGGGCACGAGCCCGTACGTCGGCTTCAGCCCGAGGACACCGCAGAACGCGGCGGGGACACGGACGCTGCCGCCGCCGTCGGTGCCGATGGACAGGGCGCCCGCGCCCGTCGCGACGGCCACCGCGCTGCCCCCGCTGGAGCCCCCGCTGGTCCGGTCCGGACCGTACGGGTTGCGGGTGATCCCGGTCAGGGGCGAGTCCGTCACGGCCTTCCAGCCGAACTCCGGGGTGGTGGTCCGGCCGAGGAACACGGCGTGCTGCTCACGGAGCCGGGCCACGGCCGGGGCGTCCTCGGTCCAGTGGCGGCCCACCGGGTCCACGGTGCGGGAGCCCCGCAGGCTCGGTGTCCCGCGCTGGAGGAAGGTGTCCTTGACGGTCACGGGGACGCCGTCCAGCAGACCGGCCGGTTCGCCGCGGTACCAGCGGGCCGCGGAGGCGCGGGCCTCGGCCAGGGCGCCCTCGGTGTCGATCCGCACGAACGCGTTGAGTTTCCGCTGGACGTCGTCCGCCCTGCGCAGTGCCGCCTCCACGGCGTCGACGGGCGTGAATCTGCCCGTCCGGTACCCCTCGACCAGTTCCACGGCCCCCAGCGCCAAGATCCCGTCCACACACCCTCCCCACCCGTACCCCCCACCCATCGCTACCCCGGTACCCCCACCGGGACTCGCCATCGCCCACGCTTCCGAGGTCTCTCCGGCTGGACGTACTTGTCCCTGTGCGGGTCGGACGTGGGTGCGCAGTTCCCCGCGGGTCGCCTTCGCTCGCGCTCCCGGGTTTCTTGTGCTGGGCCCACTTGTCCCCGCACAGGCCGTCCGTGGGTGCGCAGTTCCCCGCGCCCCTGGATGCTGCCCCGATCGGTTGTTCTCCGGGTGCGGGTCGGCCCTCGTCTTTTGCGCAGTTCCCCGCGCCCCTTTGGGGGCGCCTCTTCAGGCTGTCGGTCAGGTGCGGGCCTTTGCTTGCGGAACCACCCTCCTCGCGCAGTCGCTCGGCTGCCGAAGGGGGTGGGCGGGAATCTCTGCTCGCAGACTCCGATGCTCTTCAGTCGGACCACACGTACGTCGTACCGAGCGTGTCGGATCGAGGACGGAGAATCCCGACCGGCCCCGACCCGAACAACCGGCAGAAGGCGCCCCAAAGGGGCGCGGGGAACTGCGCACAACCACCGAGCGACGGCACAGGAACGAAGTTCGTCCAGCCGGACAGACCTACGAAGCGCAAGCGAAGGCGACCCGCGGGGAACTGCGCGAAACCACCGAGCGACGGCACAGGAACGAAGTTCGTCCAGCCGGACAGACCTGGGAAGCGCAAGCGAAGGCGACCCGCGGGGAACTGCGCGAAACCACCGAACGACGGCACAGGAACGAAGTACGCCCAGCCAGACAGACCTCGAAAGCGCGGCAAGCACACGCGGTTAACGGGACGGGGGCGCCTGCACCACCGGCTCGCGGGTGAACAACGCACCGAGCCCCGGCGCGTTCACCCGCCGGTCGGTCAGCCGCAATCCCTCCCACACGGTCACCTGATTCGCCGTGAGCACCGGCTTGCCCAGCCGCTCCTCCAGGACGGACACCTCCGCGGCGGTGTGCACCGCGGTACCCGGCACGAGGACGGCCCCGGCATCGGGATGGTCCGCCTCGGCGGCGAGCGCCACCAGGTCGTCGGCGGAGCCGTGCGCCACCGACACGACCTCCGTCCCCGCCGCGGCGAGGAAGTCGGTGAACAGCTCCGTCAGCACCGGTGTGTACACGGACGCGACGGCGACCCGCCGCGCGCCCACCTCACGGACCGCGTGCACGAAGCCGAACGATGTGCTCGACGCGGGCAGCCCCGCGGCCCGCGCCAACGCGCGGACCTGCTCCTGCGCGCCCTCGGGACCCAGTGCGAAGCCCGGCCCCGCCCAGACGACGGCCTCCGCGCCCGACAGCCGCAGCTCCTCGCCCACCGCCGCGAGCCGGTCGGCCGACCCGGTGGGCACCGGCACGGCGCCCACGTCGAGACCCGGCCCGTCCTCCGCGACGGGACCGGTGGCGTCCGTTCCCGGCCCGTCGGCGTGGACCAGATACAGCCGGATGTCGCTGCCGATCAGCTGCTCCATACGCGGGTAGTCGTCCGCCGCGGTCCGTCCCGGGTACAGGAATCCCAGTGAGGTCACGTCCTCCTCCTTCGCGTGGGTGGCTCCCGGCCCCACCACGGGGCCGGGCGGTTTCGCCCGTCAGGGCTCCACCGCTCGCCTGCCCAGCGGGCCGGGGCCCACCCGTCGGGCCGCCGGGGTCTTCTCCCAGGATGCCCCGCGCGGCCGGGCCCGGCGCGACGGCCGGGAACCGTGTTGACGGGGGTGACGCCCGGTGCCAGCGTGGTCGGGCCGTGTACGGGCGCCCCGGGGGACGGCCACCGCCGGGCCGGGACGCCCGCCCCGGCGGCCCCGGCCACCCCTGACGGAAGCGGACGCCCCCTTGGAACCGGAAGCGCACTTCCCCCCGCGAGCGGGCTCCCCCGTTCGAGCGGACTCGCCCCTGCCCACCGTCCTCGTCCTGGACGCCGACCCGCCGCCCCGGCTCGGGAGCCTCATCGGACGGGCCCAGGTGGTCCGTACCGACGGCGACTCGCTGGCCGCGCTGCTGCCGTCGGCGGACGTGCTGCTGGTGTGGGACCACACCAGCGACGCGGTACGCCGCGCCTGGCCCGGTACGGGGCCCCGGCCCCGGTGGGTGCACGCGGCGAGCGCGGGCGTCGACCATGTGCTGGGCCCGGAGCTCGTCGCGTCCGGCACGGTCGTCACCAACGCGCGCGGGATCTTCGAGGGGCCCGTCGCCGAGTACGTCGCCGCGCTGGTGCTGGCGATGGCCAAGGACCTGCCCCGGACCCTGGACCTCCAGCGGCACGGCGAATGGCGGCACCGGGACACCCTGCGGGTCGCGGGATCACGGGCCGTCGTGGTCGGCTCCGGGCCGATCGGGAAGGCGGTCGCCCGGACCCTGAAGGCGCTGGGCGTACGGACGGCCGTGGTCGGCCGGGTCTCGGGGCCGGGGGTGCACGGGCCGGACGAGCTGGACCGGATGCTCGCCCGCGCGGACTGGATCGTGTGCGCGGCGCCGCTGACCGCACAGACGAGGGGGATGTTCGGCTCCCGGCGGTTCGGGATGATGCAGCCGTCCGCGCGCTTCGTCAATGTGGGGCGCGGGGCGCTGGTGGTGACGGACGAACTCGTCGACGCGTTGTCGCGGCGGTGGATCGCCGGGGCCGCGCTCGATGTCTTCGAGGTGGAGCCGGTGGGGGAGCGCAGTCCGCTGTGGGGGGTGCCCGGGTTGATCGTGTCCCCGCATATGAGCGGGGACGTGCTGGGGTGGCGGGACGCGTTGGGGGCGCAGTTCGTGGAGCAGTTCGGGAGGTGGGTGCGGGGGGAGGTCCTACGCAATGTCGTGGACAAGCCCCGGGGGTACGTCCCCGGCCCCTGAGGGTCCCGCCGGGCCGCCGCCCCCGTTTTCCTGCGCTGGGCGCACTTGTCCCCGCACAGGTTGTCCGGGGGTGCGCGGTTCCTCGCGCCCCTGGGTCCGTCCGGCGCGACCCACTTGTCCCCGCACAGGTCGGACGGGGGTGCGCAGTTCCCCGCGCCCCTTTGGGGCGCACCCGGCCGGTTCTTCGGGTCGGTGCCGGTCGGGATTCTCCGTCCTCGATCCGACACGCTCGGTACGACGTCCCCCTACCCGACTGAAGAGCATCGGAGTCTGCGAGCAGAGATTCCCGCCCACCCCCTCCCGCAGCCATGCGACTGCGCGAGGAGGGGGGTGAACCCCAGCGGGCTGACGCCAGCCCGCTGTCTGACCCCACCCGCAGCCTGAGAACAGCCCCAGGTGGGCGCCCCAAAGGGGCGCGGGGAACTGCGCAAAAGACGAGGGCCGACCCGCACCCGGCGAACGACCGTAATAGGGCAGCATCCAGGGGCGCGGGGAACTGCGCACCCACGAACGGCCCGCACAGGGACAAGTGGGCCCAGCCGGACAGACCTCACAAGCGCAAGCGAAGGCGACCCGCACAGGGACAAGTGCGCCCAGCCGGACAGACCTCACAAGCGCAAGCGAAGGCGACCCGCAGGGACAAGTACGTCCAGTACGGGGAATCTCGGAAGCGCAAGCGAAGGCGACCTGTGAGGTGCGTCACGCTCTGTAAACCGTAGGGCGGAGCCCACGCGTACCGTCTGCGTCACCCGGATTCTTTGCGAGGAGCGCTGACGTTTGACGGAGGAGGAGTTCGCCGATTTCTATCGGCGTTCGGTTCACCGGATCACCGGCCAGCTGTATGTCATGACCGGCGACTTCCACGAGGCCCAGGACGTGGTCCAGGAGGCGTTCGTCCGGGCCTGGAACAGCCGTGGCCGGCTGGATCGCGACCTCGGCCCCGACGCGTGGGTGCGGACCGTCGCCTGGCGGCTCGCGGTCAGCCGCTGGCGCCGTCTGGTCCGGGGCCGCGCCGCCTGGGAGCAGCGGGCCGATCCCCTGACCAGCGGCGGGCCCGACCCGGGCATGGTCGACATCGAACGCGCGCTGCGTGACATGCCCGCCCGGCAGCGCCAGTGCGCGACGTTGTTCTACGTCTGCGATCTCACCGTCGACCAGATCGCCGCCGAGACCCGGCTCGCGAGCGGCACGGTCAAGACCCATCTGTCGCGGGCCCGGGCCCGGTTCGCCGACTCCCTCGGCCCGCGGCCGGGTGTCCGTACCGCCGGCCGCGCCACCGACCGTCCGTCGCCCAGCGGGGAGGACCACCGATGACCGAGCACGACGACGACCTCGGCGCGGAACTGCGGGAGGCGGCCGACCGGGCCGCCGGCCTGACCCGGCCGGTGGACATCCGGGTGATCGCCGAACGGGGACGTTCCCGCAGGCGCCGGATGCTGGCCGTGTCGGCGGCGGGCGCGGTGACCGTGGCCGCCACGGTGACCGCGTTCCTGCTCACCCAGGCCACGGCACCGGCCCCCGCGCGCCCGTCGGTGCCCGCCGCGTCCACCGACGGGACGGAGGGCACACCGGACCGGGGTCCCACCGGAACCCTCGGCACGTCCGGTCCCACCGGGACCGAGGGGACCCTCGGTCCCTCGGGCTCCCGTCCGCCCACCGGCACCGGCGGGACCAGCGGTCCGGCGGGGAGCCCGGAACACTCGCCCAGCTCCAGCGTTCCCCCGGCCGCCGGGTCCTCCCCGCCGCCGACCTCCGCCATGGACCATCCGTTCCCCGAGGGCAGTCCGCGCGGACCGGGCCGGAGCGAGCGTCCGGAAGGCGGTTCGGCCGCGACGGGTCCATGGCAGGGGCCGGGGACCGTGGGCCCCTGACACCCTCCGCAGCCCCGGGGGTGATCCACGTCTCACCGCCGGTGAGGTGTCAACCGGATCTCTCGCGGGACGCGTAAACGCGGCAGAAGCCGAATCCCGCGAGGAGCCAGATGGCCATCGACACCCGGACCGGGCCCCCGCCCGCCCGTGTCCCGCAGCCGCCCGCGCCGGTCCGCGTCCCGGGCCCGGCGCCCGTCCGGCGCGCGTCCAGGGCGGCCGGGTGGCCCCGTACCGTCGGGACCGTGGTCGGGGTCCACGCGGCGGCCACCGCCGCGCATCTCGCCGCGCTGTTCGTGACCGCCTCGGCGGCGGGCGGCGCGGGGGTACGGGACCGGCTGCTGTCCTGGGACGCGCGGCTGTACCTGGGGATAGCCGAGGACGGCTATCCGGCCGGGATCACCCGGGACGCCGACGGCGAGCCGGAGGGGAGCACCCTCGCGTTCTTCCCGCTGTACCCGCTGCTGGTCCGGCTGGCGCACCGGACCCTCGGGTCCGACATGGAGACGGCCGCCCTGCTCACCGCCCATCTGGCCTTCCTCGGCGCGCTGTTCGCCGTGCACGGACTGATCGGCGCGCTGTACGGGACCCGGACCGCGACGATCACCCTGGTGCTGGTCGCGGCGGCGCAGCCCATGGCGGTGGTGCTCGTCATGGCGTACGCCGAGTCGCTGTTCCTCGCACTGGCGGTGGGCGCGCTGCTGGCGGTGCGCCGGGGCCACTGGCTCACGGCCGGGGTCCTCGCGCTGCTGACCGGACTGACCCGGCCGGCCGCCGCCGCGCTCGCGCTGGCCCTGGCGGTCGCGGTGGTGCTGGAGATCCGCCGTCTGGACCGGGTCACCTGGCGGCCGGTCGCCGCGCTCGCGCTGGCGTGCGCGGGCACCCCCGGCTATCTGCTGTGGGTCGCGGAACGCACCGGACGGCTCGACGGCTACTTCGTCGTCCAGGAAGCGGGCTGGGGCACCCACTGGGACTTCGGCGCGGCGTTCGCCGGATTCCTCGGCGACACGTTCCGCCAGGGCGACGGCTGGGTCGCGGTGAGCACCGCGTTCCTGCTGCTCGCGGCCTGCGCGCTGACGGCACTGGCCTGGCGCCGGGGTGTCTGGCCGCCGCTGCTGGTGTACGGGACGGCGATGCTGGTGCTGACCGTCGGCCAGTCGAACTACTACCACTCCAAGCTGCGGCTGCTGGCGCCCGCGCTGCTGCTGCTCGTCCCGCTCGCCGTGCGGCTGGCCCGGGCCCCCCGCCGGACCGTCGTGCCCACCCTGCTGGCGGCGGCCCTGTTCGGCACCTGGTACGGCGCGCACATGCTCGTGACCTGGCGGTACGCGATCTGACCGGAACGCGGGGGACACGCGCGGTCGCGCCCGTGGCGGACGGGCGGACGGCCCCCGGGGAACAAACGGAGCAACCCTCCTGTTCTGTTGACGCGGAAGGCCGGTCGCAACCGGCCGGAGGCGAGCGGGAGGACGACGACGGTGGCATCGGCGGGCAGCGGCAGCGAGCGGAACCAGGACCCGGCGGACGGGACGCGGCCCCGGACGGACACCCCGGCGGCCCCCGGCTCACGATCCGGCCCGGCCGACGACCCCGACGGCATCACCGGAACCCGGCACGGCACCGCCCCCGTACCCCTCTCCGTCCTCGACCTGGTCACCGTGGGCGCCGGACACACCGCCACCGAGGCACTGCGCACCAGCGTGGAACTGGCCAAGCTGGCGGAACGCCGCGGCTTCCACCGCTACTGGGTCGCCGAGCACCACTCCATGCCCGGGGTGGCGTCCTCGTCCCCGGCGGTGATCCTCGCGCATCTGGCCGCGCACACCGCACGCGTCCGGCTCGGCTCCGGCGGCGTCATGCTGCCCAACCACGCCCCCCTGGTGATAGCCGAGCAGTTCGGCACCCTGGAGGCCATGGCCCCGGGCCGCGTCGACCTCGGACTGGGCCGCGCGCCCGGTACCGACGGCGCCACGGCCGCGGCCCTGCGCCGCACCGAACGCCTCGCGGAGGGCGCCGACGACTTCCCCCAGCACCTCGCGGAGCTGACCAGGTTCCTGGACGACGACTTCCCCGACGGCCACCCGTACGCCCGGATACACGCCGTCCCGGGGCCGGTGCAGGCCACCGCGCCGGGCGGGGTCCAGTCCCGCCACCGGCCGCCGGTGTGGCTGCTCGGCTCGTCCGGCTTCAGCGCGCGGCTCGCGGCAACCCTCGGGCTGCCGTTCGCGTTCGCCCACCACTTCTCCGCCCGCAACACGGTCCCGGCGCTGGACCTGTACCGGGACACCTTCCGTCCCTCGGCCCTCCTCGACCGCCCGTACGCCCTGATCGGTGTCTCGGCGCTCGCCGCCGACGACGAGGGCGAGGCCCGCCGCCAGGTGCTGGCCGCCGCCCTCAGCATGGTCCGGCTGCGCACCGGCCGCCCCGGCCTGGTCCCCACCCCCGAGGAGGCCGCGAACCACCCCTGGACCGCCCAGGAGCGGGAGTTCGTGGACTCCTGGAACGCGGACGTGGTCCACGGCACCCCCGACCAGGTCCGCGCGGGCCTCGACGACCTCCAGAAGCGCACGGGCGCCGACGAACTGATGCTCACCGCCAACGCCCACAGCGGCCGGGCCCGCCTGCGCTCCTACGAACTCATCGCCGACGCGTACGACCTCCCGACGGGCTGAGACGGCGGGTATCCCGCTACCCGACCGTGTGCTCGTTGATGACCTCGATCTTGCAGTGCGGGCTGCCCGAGCGGGACAGGCGCCCGTCGCTGGTGACCAGGGGGACCTGGAGACCCTCGGCGAGAGCGACGTACGCGGCGTCGTACGCGGACAGGTTCGCGTGCAGCTCCCGCACTCGCGGCAGCAGCGGCATGTGCTCGGTCCGGCGTACGGGGAGCAGGGCGTAGGCGTGCCAGGCGGCTTCCAGCTCGTCCGCGGTCAGCTTGCCGCCCCGGCGTATGCCGAGCAGGGCCGACGTCACCTCGATGTCGACCAGATGCGGGGCCGCGAGGGTTTCCCCGGCGACCCGCTGACGGACAGCGGTGCCGACCGGGCCGGCGTCGGCCACGAGGAGCACCAGTGCTCCCGCGTCGATGACGATCAATGGTGCCGCCGCCCCTGCTCGATGTCGTCCAGGACGTCCTCCGTCGACAACCGGGCCGACACCTGGGCCTCGATCCGGGCGAGGACGTCATCCAGTGCCGGAGCGGCGACCTCCCGCTCCAGGAGTGCCCGGGTGTACGCCTGGAGCGACTGGTGGTTGCGTGCCGCTCTTATCTTCAGCTCGGTCACGGTCTCGTCGGAGAGGTCGCGCAGATAGAGAGTAGCCATGCAAGCAGAGTAGTCGCATTGCTAGCAATCTGCCAGCATTTTCGACAGCCCCCGCCCTCACCCATCGGACGCCGTACGGGCGGTGAGGAGTGCGGCGATGCGGTCCGGGGGGACCGGGCGGGAGTAGAGCCAGCCCTGGGCGGTGTCGCAGCCGATGCCGCGCAGCCGGGCGGCCTGGCCCGCGGTCTCCACGCACTCGGCGGTGACCGTGAGACCGAGGCGGTGGGCGAGCTGGACCAGGGTCTCCACGATGACCTCGTCGGCCGGGTTCGGATGGGCGCCGCCCTCGTAGCGGAAGCCCCGGACGAACGAACCGTCCAGCTTGAGGACCGACACCGGCAGCCGGCTCAGGTACGCGAGGTTGGAGTACCCCGTGCCGAAGTCGTCGATCGCGATCCGCACCCCCATGTCGCTGAGCGCCTGCAACGCCTGGAGCGGACGCCCCGCCGAACCCATCACCGCCGACTCCGTCAGCTCCAGTTGCAGCAGCCCCGGGTCCAGACCCGTCTCCGCGAGGATGTCCGCCACGTCCGCCACCAGATCGGAGTCCCACACCTGGCGCACGGCCACGTTCACGCTCACGAACACCGGTTCCGTGTCCGGGTGGTCCAGCTGCCACCGGCGGGCCTGACGGCACGCCGTGCGCAGCACCCAGCGGCCCAGCTGGACGATCGACCCGTCCTCCTCCGCCAGCCCGATGAACCGGTTCGGGGCCAGCGTCCCGAACTGCGGATGCTCCCAGCGCACCAGGGCCTCCACCCCGCGCAGCTCACCGCCGTCCAGCCGGACGAGCGGCTGGTACTCCAGCCGGAACTCCCCGCGTTCCACAGCCGGCCGCAGGGTCGACACCAGTGCCTGACGGGTCATCCGATGGGCGTTGCGCTCCGGGTCGAACAGCGTCCAGCGGGCCTTGCCGTCGGCCTTCGCCCAGTACAGCGTGGTGTCGGCCGCCTGCATCAGCCCGGTCGCCGTGGTCCCGTCGGCCCGCCGTTCCACCACCCCGATCGACGCGGACACCGACAGCCGCTGCCCGGCGATGTCGAACGGCTCCTGCAACGTCCGCAGGACCGTCCCGGCGAGATCCGCGAGCTGCTCCGTCCCCCGGGACTCCTCGACCAGCAGCGCGAACTCGTCCCCGCCGAGCCGCGCCACCAGCGGTGCCGTGCCCCGGGTCGGCCCCGCCTCCTCGGCGCACCGGGTCAGCCGCTCGGCGACCGCCGCGAGCAGCCGGTCCCCGATCCCGTGCCCCAGCGTGTCGTTCACCGCCTTGAACCCGTCCAGGTCGAGGTAGCACAGCCCGACCCGGCCGGTCCCGGACCCGTCGTACGCGGCCGCCTCCAGCGCTCCGGCCAGCCGCTCGAAGAACAGCGTCCGGTTGGGCAGCCGGGTCACCGGGTCGTGCATCCGGGAGTGCCGCAGCCGGGCCTGCAACTCGCGGTGCGCGCTGACGTCGGACACCGACAGCAGGACGGCCCCGGGCCCGCTCCGGTCGGCCAGCGGGGTCACGGTGATCTGCGCCCACATCGTGCGGCCGTCGGGCCGCGCCAGCCTGCGCCCGCACCGCAGCCGCGCCTGCCGTCCGCGCAGCACCTCCTGGTACGTGTGCCAGGTCCGGTCGTCCGCCACCAGGTCCACCAGCTCGGCAGCGACCCGTCCGACGGGCCCGGGCCCGGGCGCGGGCCCGGGTTCGGCGGACGGCCGGGTGAAGAGCGCGTGGAAGGCGTCGTTCGCGGCGATCACGACCCCGTCCCGGCCGACCGCGGCCATCGCGAGCGGCGCGACGGCGAACACGGCGCGATACAACTCGGCCGGGTCCGGGTCCGTGGTGCGGGGGTCCGGCGTCGCGTGGCGGTCCGGCGGTCGTGGGTCCGTCGCCCGGGTCCCGGCTGGTACGGGCGCGGGGACCGGTGGGGGAGCGGGCGCCTGGGTGGGTGGCGGGGTGGGTGTCCGCGCCGGGCCGGCCGCCTGCGCGGGAGGCTGCGCGGCCGACGGCGGACAGGCGGTCCGGACGGTGCGATCACCGGGGTCGGCGCGACTCTCCGTGACGGCCGGGGGGACGAGGTCCGCCGTGGGGGCGGGCCCTTCGGACGTTCCGCTCACCGCTCACTCCCGCAGTGCGTCGTTGCGTTCGTGCTCTGGTCGTGCTCCGCACAAGTCCCGGACGGTGACCGGCCGGACGCACGAACGGGCCGCTCCGGCCGCAGATACGCGGGAAATCAGGCCGATCATAGAGCCTGCTCCGGCGGGTGAGCCAGCCACACACCGGTGTCACCCCGTTGTGCGCCCCCTTTGGCGGACCGTTTCCGCTTGGTCGGGCGCCGAGGTCGGCCGGAAGCGATCACACCCGACCGCGAGTGACTTTCTGTGATCATCCGCCCGGTTGGGCCGACCGGGTGCGGCCGGATGTCCGGAACCGGCGCATGACAGCGGCATCTCCCCGGGAAGATCCCGCCAAACCCGGGTGCTCCGGCGGATTCCCCTCACCCGGCCGGTCCACTCAAACAAGGCAAAGCGGGGCGATCCACAGCAGGGTGGGTGCGGTGTGTACCGCTGTCCGTCCCCGGAGGTCGCCGTGCCCGGTCGGTTCCGCCCCGGCGTGCCGGGGCTGCGGCACGAGCGCTCCTGGCTGCGCGGGACCGCCGCGCTGACCTCGCTGGCCGCTCTGGTGGCGACCTCCCTGGTCGCGGGACCCGCCGTCGCCGAGCCGTTCACCGGTCCCTGCGCGCTGGAACGCACCACCGCCCACCACTCGGAGGGCCTGGACACCTGGAACGGCGCGTATCCGCGTCCGGTGCGCGCCCTCGACGCGGTGATGGTCTTCCTCGCCTTCCCGGACGCCCGCCCGCTGACCACCCCCGGTGAGCTGGCCGCCGACTACTTCCCGGCCACGGACCGGTTCTACGAGCGTGCCTCGTACGGCCGGTTCGCCCTGCGGCCCCATCCGCGGGACGACTGGATCAGGATGCCCAAGCCGTCGACCGCGTACGCGATAGAGCGGGACTGGGACGCCGAGCACCGCTCCGCCTATCTGCGGGACGCGGTCGCGGCGGCCGATCCGCATGTCGACTTCGCCGACTTCGACGTCGTGTACTTCGTGGCCGACCCGGACGCGCCGGGTGTCGACTCCGACGCCACGAAGGTCGTCAACTTCGAGCGTCCCGTGGAGGCGGACGGCACGGCCATCCGCCGGATCGTCACCGTCTTCGAACGGCACCCCCCGGACCGCAACGTCCTCGCACACGAGACCGGACATGTGTTCGACCTGCCCGACCTCTATCACCGCCCCGCCGACGGCAAGGGCGACTGGGACACGCATGTCGGCGACTGGGACGTCATGGGCAGCCAGTTCGGGCTGGCCCCGGACCTCTTCGGCTGGCACAAGTGGAAGCTGGGCTGGCTGGACCCCGGGCAGGTGGTGTGCGTCCAGGGCCGGGGCGACACCCGGCTCACCCTGGAGACGCTGTCGGCGACCCGGGGGCGGGACACGGCGACCGGCGACGGTCCTCGGGTGCCGGGGGGCCCGCGGCCCGGCGCGTCCACGGTGGCCGAGGCGCGGGACGCGGCGAAGGAGTCGGCCCGTGCCATGGCGGGCGCGGTGGCGCAGCTGGTCGGCCCCTTCCGGCCGGCGCGGCACTCCGGCACCGACGGCGGTACGAAGCTCGCGGTGGTCCGTACGGGCCGGACCACCGCCGTCGCCATCGAGGCCCGCGGCGCCGTCGGCAACGACACCTCGACCTGTACGGAGGGGGTGCTGGTCTACCGGATCCGCAGCGAGGCCGCCTCGGGCGCCGGTCCGGTCGAGGTGGTCGACGCGCATCCGGCGACGGACGCGTGCGGGGACCGTTCGGTGTACCCGCCGCTCGCGGACGCCCCGGTACTCCCGGGCGAGACCTTCACGGTCCCCGGCGAGCGCCTCAAGGTCCACATCACGGTGGAACCCCGAACCCCCACAGGCACCTGGCCCCTGACCATCTCCACAAGCTGACCCCCCACCGAGGTCGACCGGCCGGCCGGTCGACCGAAGGGGCGCGAGAATCTGCGCACCCACGGACGACCCGCACCGGCGAAGGTGCGTCCACCTGGTGCGACCGAAGGGGCGCGGGGAACTGCGCAAAACGCGAGGGCGCACCCGCACCCGAAGAGCGGCCGAGCGGGGCAGCACCCAGGGGCGCGAGGAACCGCGCACCCACGAACGGCCCGCACCCGACGAAGGTACGTCCACCTGGAGCGGCCGAAGGGGCGCGGGGAACCGCGCAGAACGCGAGGGCGCACCCGCACCCGAAGAGCGGCCGAGTGGGGCAGCATCCAGGGGCGCGAGGAACTGCGCAACCCACGGACGACCCGCACCGGCGAAGGTGCGTCCACCTGGGGCGACCGAGGGGCGCGGGGAACTGCGCAGAACGCGAGGGCGCACCCGCACCCGAAGAGCGGCCGAGTGGGGCAGCATCCAGGGGCGCGAGGAACTGCGCAACCCACGGACGACCCGCACCGGCGAAGGTGCGTCCACCTGGGGCGACCGAGGGGCGCGGGGAACTGCGCAAACCGCGAGGGCGCACCCGCACCCGAAGAGCGGCCGAGTGGGGCAGCACCCAGGGGCGCGAGGAACTGCGCACCCACGGACGACCCGCACCGGCGAAGGTGCGTCCACCTGGAGCGACCTGAGGGGCGCGGGGAACTGCGCAAACCGCGAGGGCGCACCCGCACCCGAAGAGCGGCCGAGCGGGGCAGCACCCAGGGGCGCGAGGAACCGCGCAACCCACGAACGACCCGCACAGGAACAAGTGCGCCCGCAAGGGCAGACCCAGCGGCGCAAGCGAAGGCGACCCAGCGGAACCCGGACCCCGGACCCCCAGGGCCGTACGCGACACGCGAAAGGCCCCCCGTTCTCACGAGGGGCCTTCGCCGTCTGTGCGCCGCCAGGGACTCGAACCCCGGACCCGCTGATTAAGAGTCAGCTGCTCTAACCAACTGAGCTAGCGGCGCCTGCTGACGTCGTAGACCTTAGCACCCTGATCCGGGCCAGGAAAAATCGATACCTTGACGGCCGCCCCGGCCACCGCGCGGGCGGCCCGGACGCTCGCCCACAGCAGGATCTCCGGCCCCGGCAGCCAGGGACGGCGGGTGTCGGGCGCGACGACCCAGCGCGAACAGCTCCCCTCCGGGGCGCCCGGGTCGGGCGTGCTCCCGGCGAGCGGCGGGACGGTCACCGCGTCCCCCGTGCCGTGGCACAGCAGCGGGGGCACCCCGGCCCGCCCCGGACCCCACTCCTCCCAGCGCAGCAGCGCGGGCAACCGGTGCGCGGTGCCGGGCGCGGCGAACAGCAGCATCCGGCCCCGGTGGCTCGCCACGGGACCGGAGCCGGGGCCCTCGCCCCACAGCCGGTCGAGCATCGCGCGGCCGAAGAGCGCGGGGGTGTTCACCACGTCGAACGCCGTGCCGCAGGGCAGTACGTGGGGGGTGGCGGGGCGGGCGGCCCACTGGTCGAGGGTGTCCTGCGGATACGTTCCTGCGGAGGCGAGCCAAGCGGCTCCCTCGGCGGAGACCTCATGGACCTCGGGCCGGTCGTCCTGCTCGTGCCGGTCACCGGAACCAGGGCGTTCCCGGTCCCGGCGGGGATGCGGATCGTTGCTCATGACACCTAGGTTTACCCGGGGTAAGGGGGCCGTTTCGGTGAGTTGCCGAAATTCGGGACACGAGGGGGCGGGGTGGAGTATCTTGCCCGCCCGGCATATGCCAAGAAATCTTGTGCCGCCGCCACCGGACGACGCGAACCTTCTTCCGGTGGCCCGTGACTCGTGACCCGTGGCCCGTAGCCCCTGACCCGTGGCCAGGTGACGGACGTGGGCCGGCCCGTTTCCTGGCCGGGTCAGCCCTCGTCGGGGTGGGCCGCGCTCAGCAGGTCACGGCCGAACTCGACCATCTTCCGGGCGTAGTCCTCCGTCCACTCCGCGCGTTCGGCGATGTCCGCCGTGGTCAGCCGGTCGAAGCGGCGCGGGTCCGCGAGCCGGGCGGCGGCGATCGCCTGGAACTCGACCGAGCGGTCGGTGGCCGCGCGGAACGCGTGGGTCAGCTCGGTGGCGCGGCTCAGCAGATCACGGGGGTCGTCGATCGACTCCAGGTCGAAGAAGTGCTCCGCGTCCGCCGTGATCTCGGTGGGCTCGAAGAGGAGCGCGGCGGGGCGCCGCGGGGGCCGTGAAGGGGTGACCCGCTCGGGCTCCGACATGTGGTGTGTCCTCCTCGGTGTCTGCGGCCAGGGCCGTGTTCCATTGTCGCCCGCGAGGGGCCGCCTCCGCTTGCGCCCGTATGTCCCTACCCTCCGGGTGCACACGTACCCGCGACCGGTCGCCCAGAGGCGCGCGGGACCCGTCACGGGTGCGGAATCCGGTGGTGGGAGAGGTGGTCCCAGGTGGTCATCATGGCGTCCCAGCCGTCGGGGAACTTCAGGGTGACGCCGAGCTGGACCGGCTCGGTCGACGGATGGTCGTCCAGGAGCTCGGTGACGCCACCGCGGCAGACCACGATGCACGCGTGCCGGTGCCGGGACGCGAGCACGCACAGCCGGCCCGTCTCCAGATGGAACGCCGTCGCGTCGGGACGCCCGGACAGCGGGTGCAGCACCACCGTGACGTCGTACTCACGCCCCTGGAGCCGGTTCGCCGTGTCGACGGTGACCCCGCCCACGCCCAGCTCCGTGAGCGCCGCCCGGACCGCCGCCGCCTGGTCGCGGTGCGCCGTCCCCACCGCGATCCGCCCGGCGGTCAGCGGCGCCGGATCGGGACCCCGCTCCGAGACGGTCGACCCGCCCCGGTCCAGCAGTCTGCGCACCACGAGCGCCACGGCCTGTACCGCCTCGGGGTCCGTACGGGGGGTGTGCCGGGGCGGCAGCTCCAGCAGGCCCCAGCCCGACGCGGCGGCCTCGTCGATCACCCGGTCCGGCGCGGAGCCGTCCGACGCCACCCCGAACCGCAGCGCGCGTACGCCGTGGTCCGTGCCGCTGCGGAACGGCGTGTACGGGTAGAACGCGGCCGACACCAGCGGCGCCGCCGACGCGGGCAGCCGCCAGGACACCGGCAGCCGGTGCTGCGGCAGTTCGGGGTTGTGCGCGAGCAGCGTGCTCACCGCGCTCGCCGACGGGTCGTAACTCAGCCCCGCCCACTGCTCCGCGCCGACGATCGAGAACGGATCGAGCTGCCCGGGGTCGCCCACGAACAGCGCGCGCTCGAAGAGGTTCGCCACCGCGAGCAGCCCGTCCGAGCGCATCTGGTACGCCTCGTCGACGATCGCGTGCCCCCACGGCTCCACGTCCTTCACATGCGCCCACTTCGCGGCGGTGGAGATCACCACGTCCAGACCCGCGAGGTCCCCCGCCTTGGTCGACTTGCGCACCTGGGGCAGTCCGTCCAGCGCCTTGTCGTAGGCGTCCGGGTCGCTGCTGTGCAGCCGTCCGACGGGGACGTCCGGGGCCTTCTCCGCGAGCCGCAGCACCAGATCGTCCACCTGGGCGTTGGTCTGCGCGACGACCATCAGCGGGCGTCCGGCGGCGACCAGTTCGAGTGCGGCGTTGACCACGAGGGTCGACTTCCCGGCGCCGGGCGGGGAGTCCACGACGACGCCCCGGTGGGTGCCGTGCAGGGTGTCGCGGAGGATCGCCTCGGTGGCGCGGGCGGCGGCGGCGCCCGGGTCGGCGGGGGCGCCGGTCCGGCCGGGGCCGGTCGTCGGGGTCACAGGATGTCCTCTCCGGTCACCTGGTCGGGCTGCTCGGGCCGGTCGGCGGCGTCACCGGGCGGACCCCCGTGGGTCCACGGGGTGTTCTCCGGGTCCGGCAGTTTCGGCCCGCCGCGCTGATCGTGCTCGAAGAGCGTCCAGCAGAGCATGTCCCCCTTCTCGGGCACCGAACCGGCCTCCGGCTCCTTGCCCCGGCCCATCCGGTCGGTGATCCGCAGCACCAGCGCGGGAGTACCGTCCCCGCCGCCGTCCGGGCGGGTGTCCATGAGGGCGTCCGCGCGGGTGTCCGGGTCGCGCGGCTCCGGGACACCGGGGGAGACCTCCTCCGGGAGCTCCGCGTACCCCACGAACTGGGCGGTCTGCGGTTTGCCGCCCAGCGAGCGGTACACCTTCGTGCCCACCGCGAGATGCGGCCGGTCCTCGGTACGCACCGTGACCAGCGGCCGGGGACTCGGCCGCTTGCCCTCGCTGTACGCCATCACCGACTCGGTCACCTCACCCGCGAACGCCTCACCGGCCAGCCGCCGCCCCGCCATCACCAGCGGATCGTCCAGCGCCTCCTGGGCGTCCAGCCGGGCCTGCTCGCGTTCCCGCGCGGCGAGCTTGTTCGCCGCGGTCACCGCGTCGTCCCGGCGCGGCTGCGGGGGCTCGCCCGACAGCACCCGGTCCCGGTGCCCGGTGAACGACCAGCGGTCCCGGGTCCACCGCTCCTCGACCCGCGCGCCCACGGGCAGCGTGCACAGCAGGTCCAGACCCCGCCACACCGCGTCCCAGGTCGGCCGGGTCCGGCTCACCACCAGCGCGCGGATCGCGTGCTCCGCCTCCGTGAGCGCCCCCAGCCGGTCGTCGGCCTCGATCCCGTCCTCCGCCGCCGCCAGCTCGACCCGGGCCCGGTCGTAACGCTCGATCGCCGGGGCCAGCAGCTTGTTGTCGAACGCCGGGTCCGTCGCCGGACCCGCCGGAGGGCACAGCAACTGGCCGTCCGCGTCCCGCGCCCGCTCGGCCCGCAGCGCCGCGTCCGCCCCGGAGGTCCCCTCGGGCGCCTCCAGCCACGCCAGCAGCGCGCCCAGATGCTGGTCCTCCAGCGAGGACTGACCGGTCGCCCAGTGCCGCGCCAGCAGATCCGTCATCGCGGGCAGCAGCGACGAACCGGGCACCCGGGCCCGCTCCCCGTAGTGCGTGAGCCAGCGGCCCAGCAGCGGGACCCGCGGCGGAGCCGGGTACGGCGCCTCGGGGTCCTGCTCGGCCGTCCGGCGAAAGCGCATCGAGCGGCCCAGCAGCCGGACGAAGTCGACACCGCCCCGGCTCGGGACGACGATCTGCGGCGCGTCCGCGCACAGCTCGACCTCGACCTTCACCCGCTTACCGGTCTCCGGGTCCGTCTCGGTGCGCTCGGCGGCCTCGACCGTGCCCGCGTGGTCGTCGATGTACGGCAGGATCTCGTCCGCCAGCGCGGCGAGGAACGCGAACCGCAGCTCCCGGTCCCTCGGCTGCGCCACGAACAGCACCCGGGGGGCCGTCCGCTCCGTCCCCACCAGCGCGCCCAGCGGTGCGCCCGCCTCACCGGCGGTCGTCAGCGGTACGAGGACCAGCGGCCGCTGCGACAGATGCCGGTGCCGCACCGTCGCCACCGGCCGCGCCCGTCCACCGGCCACGGCCTCCAGCCGCGCCAGATGCCCGATCAGCGACATCCCGCACCTCCCGCGCGCGTGGCGGACCCGGGCGACGGCGTCAGCACAGGACCGACCCGCGCGCCGGGCCGGGCACCGCGCCCAGCGCCTCGTCCCGCAGGGCCGCCGCGCGGCGCAGCGCCGCGACGGTCGGGTCCGCCGGGTCACCGGCCTGGCCCGCCGCCGCTGCGAGCACCGCGTCCACCGTGGTCAGCCCGCCCAGCTCACCGCGGACCGACCGGCCGATGGCGGTCACCGCGCCCTGCTCCCGGGCCCGCGCCCGGCAGTGGAACGCCAGCTCGCACGCCGACAGGCACTCGGGCGCGTACGCTGCGGGCACCGCCTCCACGGCCGCGCCCAGCGAGCCGGGGGACTGCTCCGCGTCGAAGGTCGCGCCCTCGGGCAGCACGGCGGCGATCTCCTCGACCCGGGTGAGCCGGGCCAGCTGACGCCGGGTCACCGACAACTGCTTGCGCAGATCGACGGGCGCCGCCGCCGGGAGGTTGGAGAAGTCCTTCGGGCACACCAGCAGCGCCCGGTGGTCCACCTCGGGCGCCGGGTCCAGCCGGGCGGCCACCCGCTCCAGCGCCAGGACGTACACGGCGGCCTGCCGGGCGGCGGCGCCCACCTTCGCGGGCTCGGCCGAACCGTCGATCATCGGGAACGACTTGATCTCCACCACGCTCCACCGCCCGTCGGGGTGGACGACCACCGCGTCGGGCTCCAGGAACGCGGGGGTCCCCGCCACGTCCAGCGACAGCATCGGATGGTCCAGCAGCGTCCACACACCCGGGGCCGCGGCGGCCTCCCGCAGCGCCAGCGCCGTCCGCGCGACCCGGGCCTCCTGGCCGCCGGCCGCCGACAGCGGGGGCATCCGGGCCGTGTCCGGCCCCGGGGCCGGGGCCGACGGGTCGAGCCGCTCATGGGCCAGCCGCAGCAGCTCCGCGCCGCCGTCACGCTTCACCCGGGCCTCGAACGCGTGCCCCCGCACGATCGCGAACTGCGACTGCCCCGACACCGCGGGCGCCCCGAGCCGCTCCGCCACCGCGCCCTTGTCGACCCCCGCGCCGTCCAGCAGGGCCCGGCGCCCGCACCCCGGGTTCACCGCGAGCGCCGCCAGCGAGCGGGCGTCCATGGCCTTCGCCGGTACGGGGCCGCGCAGCTCAGCGAGCCGGTGCCGGAGAGCCGTCCCCCGCTTCGGAGGAACGGGGACCGTGCTCGGCGGACTGCTTGCGCTGTCGGGGAATTCGCTCACCCGCCGCAGTCTGGCACCCACCACCGACAACCGGGGAACTTCCGCCCGTCCCGGCCCGTACCGCGACACCCGCCGGCGCCCTCACCGGGTCCGCCCCGGCCGCGCGGCCGTGCCCCGTCACGGCACCCGCGCCGGCACCCGCCGTGGCACCCGGCACGACGCCGGTCATGGCCTCGGCGCGGGCCGTCGCGTAGCGCGCCCGCAGCCGGTCCACGAACCGCAGCCCCGGTGCCGTCAGCAGCAGCCCCGCGCCCATCACGGCCGCGCCCGCGACCGCGTCGAGGAAGTAGTGGTTCGCCGTCCCCATCACCACGACGGTGGTGATCAGCGGGTACGCCACGGCCGCCGTCCGCATGAGCGGCCCCCGGCCGCCGTGCCGCCACAGGACGACCCCGCACCACAGGGCCCAGCCCACATGCAGGCTCGGCATCGCCGCGTACTGGTTGGTCATCCCGCCGAGCCCGCGCGGGGCGCTGGCCTCGGTGCCCCACCAGCCGTACGCGCTGTACTGCGCCATGGTGTCGACGAAGCCGTGCGTCGCGTCCAGCAGCCTGGGCGGGCACGTCGGGACCAGGGTGAATCCGATGAGTCCGACGAACGTGGAGAGCAGCAGCCAGGTGCGGGCCGCGCGGTAGTGGACCCGGCGCGAGCGGAACATCCAGATCAGCACGGCCGGTGTCACCAGGTAGTGCAGCGAGGCGTACCAGAAGTCCGCCGGGACGCCTATCCACGCGTGCTCGGTGAACAGGCGGTTCAGCGGGTGCTCGGCGTTCAGCCACAGTGCCTTCTCGGCCCGGAGTATCGCCAGTCCGTGGTCGACGGCGGTGCTCACGTCACCCCGGGCGAGGAGCCGTCCGGCGGAGTACGCGAGGTACACGAGCAGGAGCAACGGGAGTTCGGTCCACCAGCGGAGCCGGTGCCTGTGCCCTGTCCCTGGTACCGGCTCGGCTCCCGCCCCGGTGTCGGACGGTCCGCGATTCGGCATCCAAGGTCTCCTCACTCCGTGCGGCAGCCGTGGCCGCGCGCCCACTTTACGGTGTATGTGAACGCCGTGAAGGCGGGCGCCCCCGTTTCCGCAAGACGCCACTGTTCCCCTGGGGGGTTGCCTCCCGTCAACCTCACGGGGCGCCTTCGCTGTGCGCTTCCGAGGTCTGTCCGGGTGTGCGTACTTCGTTCCTGTGCCGTCGTTCGTGGGGTGCGCAGTTCCCCGCGCCCCTGGACGCTGCCTCCTGCGGTCGCTCTTCGGGTGCGGGCCGGTTCTCGTCTTCGCGCAGTTCCCCGCGCCCCTTTGGGGCGCGTCCGGTCAGTTCTTCGGGTCGGGGCCGGTCGGGATTCTCCGTCCTCGATCCGACACGCTCGGCACGACGTCCAGTTGCTCCACTGAAGAGCATCGGAGTCTGCGAGCAGAGATTCCCGCCCACCCCCTCCCGCAGCAGCGCGAGTCCGCGAGGAGGGTGGTTCCGCAGACGACGGACAACATGATGGGGCGCCCCCAAAGGGGCGCGGGGAACTGCGCAAAAGACGAGAGCAGACCCGCACCCGAAGAGCGACCGCAGGGGGCAGCATCCAGGGGCGCGGGGAACTGCGCACCCACGAACGGCCCGCACGGGAACAGGTGCGTCCAGGTGGGGAACCCCAGGGGCGCGGGGAACTGCGCAAAAGACGAGGGCGGCCCCGCACCCGAAGAGCGACCGTAAGAGGGCAGCATCCAGGGGCGCGGGGAACTGCGCAAACGCACCGAGCGACGGCACAGGAACGAAGTACGCCCAGCACAGGTAACCCAGGGGCGCGGGGAACTGCGCACCCACGAACGACCCGCACAGGGACAGGTGCGTCCAGCCGGACGGACCTCGAAGGCGCAAGCGAAGGCGGAAGGCGTTACGCCGGGCGGGGCAGCGCCGCATAGCGGTCGAGGAAACCGCCCACACCCCCCGCCCGCCGGTGAGGCAACAGCACCCGTACCGTCTCCGCCAGCATCGACCGCACCCGCGAGGACTGCACCTCGTCCAGCAGCGACACGACCCGCTCCCCGGCCGCCGCCGCCTCGTCCGGCCGCCCCGCCCGCGCGAGATCGTCCGCCAGCTCGGCGGTGTACAGCGCGGTGTTCCGCACGAAGTGCGGTTCCTGGAGCTCCGCCGCCCGCCGCGCGAACCGCGCGGCCCGCGCCCACTCCCCGAGCGCGGACCAGCACTGCGCCTCCAGCCCCGCCAGCTCCGCCTCCCCGTAGAAGGACATCCACTCGGGGTCCGCGTCCGTCACCCCCCGGTCGAAGAGGTCCCGCGCCCGCGCCAGCGCCCGCTCGCACCCCGGGCGGTCCCCGAGCCCGGCCCAGCCCCCGGCCTCCCGCAGCGCCAGCAGTGACAGCAGCCGGGGCGAGCCCAGCTCCAGGGCCGCCCGCTGGGCCGCCTGCGCGGCCCGTACCGCCTCCCGGGGGCGTCCCGCGTCCCGGGCGAGGAACGCCGTGTTGCAGAACGCGTGCGCCTCCACCCCCGCGTTCCCGCACATCCGGGCCGTCGCCAGCGCCTCGGCGTAGTGCGAACGGGCGTCCGCGAAGCGGCCCGAGTCATGGGCGAGCCAGCCCACCGAGATGGCGAGCTCCCCGGCCCCCGCGTGCAGCCGGTCGGCGGTCGCCCGGCGCCCGGTCGCCGCGTCGAGCAGCTCGAAGGCGGTCCGCAGCGGGACCGCGGCCCGCCGGTAGAGCCCGTCCGCGCCGTGCCGGTCGTCCAGCACCCGGATACGGCGTACCGCGTCCTCGACGGCGAGCGCCTCGGCCTCACCGGCCCGCCGGGCCCCGCCGGGGTCCGCCGCGCGGGGGGCCGGGACCGGCAGGGCCGCGGCCGTGGCGGGCGTCAGCGAGACGGCCACCGTGGCCGGACCGCCGGTCATGAATGCGCGACGCCGCACGTCGCTCTCCTCGTGGTTCTGGATCTCGTACTGCTCGATCGGATGGACGGGGCCGTGGACGGCGGCCGGTTCGGTCGGTACGGGCGGTACGGACGCCGCCGCACGCGCCCCCCGGCCCCGTACCGCCGACCGCGGCGCGAAGCCCAGGTCCGCGAGGGTGCGGCCGGGGAACATATGCAGGAACACCCGCTCGTACGCGTAGTTGGGGCAGCGGATCTCACCCGCCTCCACCCGTCCGATGTAGCGGGCGTCACAGCTCACCCGCTCCCCGATGTCCCGGGCCGCCCGCCGCACCACCGCCGCGAACTCCCCGGGCGACCTCGCCCCGCGCAGTTCCCGGAAGACGGTGTTCGTCCGGGGTGCCGGGGGCAGCGGACCGCGGCCCGGCGGTGGTGCCGGAGCCGGGCCGCCCGCCGGGGCGGGCGTTCTGGAGGGCCTCGCTGACGACGCCATGGCCGGAACCTCTCGTGCGCGTCCTGCCGGACCCCAGCGGGGCGTCACGGCCCGGACCGACATGTCCGGTGCGCCCGTGGTCCCCGCTCCGGTCCGGCGGGGCACGAACGTACCGGCTGTGATCGGACCGCCACACAGGGTTTGCCAATAAAACGGATATCTCACCCACGATCTGCCATGAAGTGCCATCCTTTGCGGCGGCGTGGCGCCGTAGCCGTTGACGCCCTCCGGCGTTGAACCACGAGGACGGGGAGCCATCAGTCACATCCACCCGCTCGACCGAGGAGCGGGTTCCGTGTTGGAGGCCGGGATGAAACCCAGCACACCTGCTACGCCGGGCGCGCCGACGGGCGTGCCCCTGCCATCCACCGCGAGCGGCGGGGCCCCGCCGTCCCCGCCGGGGAGCGTGTCCGCCGGGGAGTGCGACCTGGTGACCGTGTCCGCCCGGCAGGGCCTGGAGGCGGTGGACATCCTGCGCCGGGGCGACGCCGCGGGCCCCGTCCTGCACGACAACCGCTGCCGCACCCTCGGCTTCCTGGTGCCGCCCGGCACCGCCGACGGCTGGGACGTACCGGGCAGCGCCTGCACCCGCACCTTCGGCCGGGGCGTGCCCCTCGCCGCGCTCGCGGGCGCGGTGCCCGAACCGCCCGTCGCGGGCACCGGCTGGCTGCTGCCCCCGGGCCAGGACGACCGGGTCACCGACCCGGCGGTGCTGCGGGAGGCGCTGGGGCAGGCGGCCCGGCTCATCGAGGCGGCCGACAACTGCTGCTGAGCCCGCCGCCGCCCGGGGAGGGGGCGGCGGCGCTGCCGGGCCGCCGGGGCGCGCCGATAATGGCCCGATGGCACGGGAACGGGCTCCGCGGGCGAAGCAGCAGAAGCAAGCCAAGCAGAAGCAGCAGAAGCAGGCCGAGCAGCAGCGGAGCAAGCGGGGGAAGGGGTCGCTCCCCGGCGGTACGGGCACGGGCACGGGTACGGGTGCCGGTGCGGGTACGGACGCCGCGGGCGGGCCGGAGGACGGTGCCGTCGGGCGGGGGCGGTCCCGGCGGCGGGGTGACCGGGAGTCCGTCGTCGCGGACGTCGGCGGCGGACGTGCCGAACTGGTGCCCGACCCCGATCGGCCCCGCGCCTGGACGCTGCTCATCGACGGCGCCCCGCAGTCGCACGTCGACCTCGACGACCCGGAGCACCTCGGCTTCGAGTACCAGCGCCGGATCGGGCACGCCATCGATCTGCTGGCCCCGCCCGGCCGGCCGCTGCGGGTGCTGCACCTCGGCGGCGGCGCCTTCACCCTCGCCCGCTACGTCGCCGCCACCCGCCCCCGCTCCACCCAGCAGATCGCGGAACGGGACGAGGCCCTCGTCCGTCTCGTCCGCGCGGAACTTCCCCTGGCGTCCGGGGTACGGGTACGGGTGCGGTCGATGGACGCGCGCGAGGCGCTCGGCGCGGTGCCCGACGGATGGGCCGACCTCGTCATCGCGGATGTGTTCAGCGGGGCCCGCACCCCGGCCCATCTCACCAGCGTCGAGTACGTCGCCGAGGTGCGCCGGGTACTGACCCCCGGGGGCTGGTACACGGCGAACATCGCGGACGGACCGCCGCTCACCTATCTGCGCGGGCAGATCGCCACGGTGCGGGACGTGTTCCCCGAGACGGCGCTGATCGCGGAGCCCGGGGTGCTGCGCGGGCGCCGGTTCGGCAACGCGGTGCTGATCGCCGCGGCACTCCCGCTGCCCGTCCCGGAACTCGGCCGCCGGGCCGCCACCGACCCGCAGGGCGCCCGGATCGAACACGGCACGGCCCTGCGTGACTTCACCGCGGGGGCGCTCCCCGTCCGGGACGCCACGGCCAGGGACTCGCCCCGGCCCCCGGTCAACGCGTTCCCCGGCTGACCGCCCGGCCCGCCGCCGGGTCCCCCGGATCTACCCGCGTCCGGCCGGTCAAGGACGGGTCAGTACGTGTTGACGCTCACCTTGGGCTCGACCTCGTGCCAGGTGGCGATCACGGACACCCGTTTCTCACCCGACTGGAAGTCCACCCGGATCCAACCCAGCCCCGCCTGCTTCCACACCTGCATCGACCAGCCCGCCGCGGGTGTCGCCGACACCAGCTCCACGGAGTCCGCCCCGATGTCGAAGACGGCCCGGCCCCCGTCCGTCGCGTAGCTCTTGACGGAACCCGGCGCGGAACCGGTCGCCCCCATCGGCTCATCGGCGCCCGGGGTGCCCGAGGACGGGGCCGACGAGGGCTTGGGCGAGGGCGGGGGAGCGGTCACCGGCGCGGTCGACGGCACCCGGGCCGGCGTCCGGGCCACGCCCTGCGAACCCCCGTCGCCCGTACGGGTCCTGGGCGTCGGGTCGGCGGACTTCCGGGGCTCCGGACGGTCCGTCGAGGACAGCTCCGGTGTGGCGTCCTGCCCGGTGATCGGCAGCGCCCGCGGGGGATCGTAGGCCGTACCGGACATCACCGAATGAACGCCCCACCACGACAGCGTGACCGCCGCGCCCGTGGAGAGCGTCCAAGCCGAGAAATGAAGAAGTCCCCTGCGCATCGTCGGTCATCCTGCCGCACCCCACCCCGCTCTGTCGCCCCCTGGGACAGCACCGTCCCCCGGCGACCGGCATGACCCGCATGGCGTACGGTGCCGCTCATGGCACGTGTGCTCGTCGTCGAGGACGACCAGTTCGTACGCTCGGCCCTCATCCGGCATCTGACCGACGCGTCCCACACCGTACGCAGCGTCGGGACCGCCCTGGAGGCTCTCCGTGAGGTGGCTCATTTCCCGTTCGACCTGGTCATCCTGGACCTCGGACTGCCCGATCTCGACGGGGCGGAGGCGCTGAAGATGCTGCGCGGCCTCACCGACGTACCCGTGATCGTGGCGACCGCGCGCGATGACGAGAACGAGATCGTCCGGCTGCTCAACGACGGGGCCGACGACTATCTGACGAAACCATTCTCCGTGGAGCACCTCTCCGCGCGGATGGCGGCGGTATTGCGCCGCTCGCGCGGCAACACGGCAGAGGCGCCGCCGAGTCGGGTCATCCAGGTCGGCGGACTGTCGATCGATCCGCTGCGCCGCCAGGCCGAACTGGACGGCGCGACCCTCGACCTGACCCGGCGTGAGTTCGACCTCCTGGCGTTCCTCGCCGGACGGCCCGGGGTGGTCGTCGCCCGCAAGGAACTCCTCGCCGAGGTGTGGCAGCAGTCCTACGGGGACGACCAGACCATCGACGTCCATCTGTCCTGGCTGCGCCGGAAACTGGGGGAGACCGCGGCCCGCCCGCGCTACCTCCACACCCTGCGCGGGGTCGGTGTGAAGCTGGAGCCGCCGCGGTGAGATGGGCACTCGTCAAGGTATGCCTGGCGGTGACCACCATGGTCGTGGTGGCCTTCGCCGTCCCCCTCGGGCTGGTGATCAAGGAGATGGCCCGGGACCGCGCCATGTCCGACGCGGAACGGCAGGCCGCGTCGATCGTGCCTGCCCTCACCATCACCACCGACCGGGACAAGCTCGAACGCGCCATCATGACCGCCGGGTCGGAGCAGCGGACCACCGTGCATCTCCCGCCCATCGGGCAGGACGCGGCGACCGGGATCGGACAGCAGCGGGTCGCCGACCGGGCCCTCGACGCGGCGCGGATGCACGGCAGGGCCTCCATCACGGAGGTGCCCGGCGGTTTCGCGCTGCTCCAGCCCAGCGCGCTCCCCACCGGGAAGAACGCCGTGGTGGAGATCTTCGTGCCCGACTCGGAGGTCGGCAAGGGCGTCAGCACCGCATGGCTGGTGCTCGCCGGGGTCGGGGTCGGTCTCGTCATCGGCTCCGTCGCGGTGGCCGACCGGCTCGGCGGGCGGATGGTGCAGCCCGCGCAGCGGCTCGTCGGGGCGGCCGGGGAACTCGGTGAGGGCAAACTGGGGGCCCGGGTGCCCGAGGAGGGCCCCAAGGAACTGCGGCTCGCCGCGGTCGCGTTCAACTCGATGGCCGACCAGGTCGTCCAGCTCCTCGCCAACGAACGCGAGCTGGCCGCGGATCTGTCGCACCGGCTGCGGACCCCGCTGACGGTGCTGCGGCTGAACGCCGCGTCCCTCGGTGACGGGCCCGCCGCCGACCAGACCCGCGCCGCGGTGCACCAGCTCGAACGCGAGGTCGACACCATCATCCGCACCGCCCGCGAGGCCAAGCCGCAGACCGCGGCGGTCGGGCCCGGGGCCGGCAGCGATGTGGCGGAGGTCGTCCGGGAGCGGATGGACTTCTGGTCGGCGCTCGCGGAGGACGAGGGACGCAAGGTGCGGGTCGCGGGGGTGGAGCGGCCGGTACGGATACCCGTGGCGCGCGCCGATCTCGTGGCCGCGCTCGACGCGTTGCTCGGGAACGTGTTCCGGCACACCCCGGAGGGGACCGCGTTCGCGGTGGACGTCCACAACGGGGACGACGCGGTGATCGTGCTGGTGTCCGACGCGGGGCCCGGCATCGGGGACCCCGCCGCCGCGATGGCCCGGGGCGGCGGGTCCGGGAAGGCGGGCTCCACCGGACTGGGGCTGGACATCGTGCGGCGGATGGCCGAGGCGACCGGGGGCGATGTGCGGATCGGGCACTCGGTGCTCGGGGGTGCGGAGATACGGGTGTGGATACAGGTGGGCGCGGCGCGGGTCGCGGGACGGGGCCACCGGGGCGGCGTCCGCAAGCGGCGCAGGTTCGCCCTCCGCTGAGTCGCCTTCGCTCGCGCTTTTGAGGTCTGTCCGGCGGGACGTACTTGTCCCTGCGCGGGTCGCCTTCGCTTGCGCTTGCGAGGTCTGTCCGGCGGGACGTACTCCGTTCCTGTGCCGTCGCTCGGTGGTTTCGCGCAGTTCCCCGCGCCCCTGGATGCTGCCCCCTTGCGGTCGCTCTTCGGGTGCGGGGCCGTCCTCGTCTTCGCGCAGTTCCCCGCGCCCCTTTGGGGCGCGTTCTGTTTGTTCTTCGGGTCGGTGCCGGTCGGGATTCTCCGTCCTCGATCCGACACGCTCGGTAACACGTCCAGTTGCTCCACTGAAGAGCATCGGAGTCTGCGGGCAGAGATTCCCGCCCACCCCCTCCCGTAGCCGGGCGAGTCCGCGAGGAGGGGCGTGAACCCCGGCCCGGTTGATGCCAGCCCTCAGCCGGACGACAGCCCCAGGTGGCACCCCCAAAGGGGCGCGGGGAACTGCGCACCCGACGAGCGACGGCACAGGAACAAGCGCGCCCAGCACAGGAAACCCAGGGGCGCGGGGAACTGCGCACCCCCGGACGTACCCGCACGGGAACAGGTACGCGCAGGTGTGGAACCCCAGAGGCGCAAGCGAAGGCGACCCGCGGGGAACTGCGCACCCCCGGACGTACCCGCACGGGGACAGGTACGCCGCAGGTGTGGAACCCCAGAGGCGCAAGCGAAGGCGACCCGCGGGGAACTGCGCACCCCCGGACGTACCCGCACGGGAAGAGGTGCGCCCAGGTGGGGAACCGCAGGGGCACGGGGAACCGCGTGAGTACTACTGGGACCCGCCAGGGATACCGGAAACCACCCCCGCGACCTTTCCGTTCCCCGATGTGGTCCTTAAGGGCGGCATAAGAAGCCCCCCAACCCCCCGAGCGGGAGCGATTTGTCGCGATGCAACCCGCTAACGTGCTGCTCCGCGGCCCACCCCCAGAACGGGGCCGCCCCCACCCCCGTACAAGGAGACGAAGGCACCCCCATGACCAGGACGCACCGACGTGAAGTCCGTGCCCGGCACAGGACGGCGGACGCGACCGTAGCCGCGCCCGCCGTCGCCGGGGGTGCGTCCGCCTTCGCCCCGTACATACGGGACACCCCCACCGCGAGCGGCTCCCCCAGGCCCTCGCACACCCCCGCGAGTGCTACCCCCCACCACTCGCGGCTCTCGCCGAGGACGTCGTACCCGCCCCCCACGGGCGGCGTCCCCTCCGAGAGCACGGAACGGCCCCGGGGCAAGCCATGTCCCGGTGGTCCGGCCGTCCACCGACCTCGCGTCGTCACCCAGGTGTTCACCGCCTACGGGTAGCCGACCGCCGGTCCCGGGCGCTTCCCCCACGGCGCCCCGCCTCATGGACCGGGCCGGCCCGGGTCCCCTTCCTCCACGCCCCGGCCGGCCCGCCCCCCACACCACGAACCCCCACACCCGAAGAACGCGACCCGGCCGAGGCTTCCCCCATGCGGCCGGGGCGCGACGGGCCCGGTCCCCGGGTCCGGGTCCGGACCTGGCCCCCGGACCCGGGCCCGGTACCGGACGGACACCCCCGGCAGGCCGTCCCGCGGAACGCGGTGACCCGCGACCGGGGACAGCGGCATCACCGCCGACCCCTCGGCAGGTCCGGGCGACGATCGACCACCGGACCGCCGCCAGGAGCGCGTCCCGCGAGTGACCGCCCACGTCCCGGCCCGGCCATGTCCGCCGGGCGTCGTCCGTGCTGGACGAGCACGCCAACACGGCTGCGGCACGGCCCTGTTCAGGGCTCGCGGTGATCAGGGAGGTGGATTCCGGGTGGGAGGCTGTTACATTCCTCGCCCGGCGCGGGACATACGGGTTCCCCGGCGTCCGACGGCGGGTCAGGGACCGCGGGCCCGGGGCAGGTGCCCGGCGGGACGGGCGGAGCGGCCGGGAACACACAAGGACCGGCTGAGCACACACACGGGCCGGCCGGGAGCACATACGGACCGCTCGGGAACGCGTACGGGCCGTCGGGGTCGTGCGGTCGCGGGTGGCGGGGCGGAAGCCGGGCCGGGCCATCAGAGGCCGGGTGACCGGCGTACTACGGAGGTGGCGGGCGATGACGGGTCAGGCGACACGCGGTCGTGGCGGAGGACGGCCGACCCTGGAGGAGGTGGCCGCCCGCGCGGGGGTGGGCCGGGGCACGGTGTCGAGGGTGATCAACGGCTCGCCCCGGGTCAGCGACCGCACCCGCGCCGCCGTGGAGGCGGCCGTGGCCGACCTGGGGTACGTCCCCAACACCGCGGCCCGCGCCCTCGCGGCGAACCGGACGGACGCGATCGCGCTGGTCGTCCCCGAGCCGGAGGCCCGGTTCTTCGCGGAGCCGTACTTCTCCGACATCCTGCGCGGGGTGGGGGCGGAACTGGCCGATCTGGAGATGCAGTTGCTGCTGATCTTCGCGGGCAGCGACCGGGAGCGGCACCGGCTCTCCCGCTATCTGGCGGCGCACCGGGTGGACGGCGTCCTGCTGGTCTCCGTCCACGCGGACGACCCGCTGCCGGATCTGCTGACCCAGCTCGCGATCCCCACGGTGATCAGCGGCCGCCGCAGCGGCGACGAGAAGGTCCCGGCGGTCGACTCCGACAACTTCGGCGGTGGCCGGGCGGCGGTGGAGCATCTGATTTCCCGGGGCCGCCGCACGATCGCGACGATCACCGGTCTGCTGGACGTGTACGGGGCGCGGCGCCGGGTCGACGGCTACCGGGCGGCCCTGGAGGACGCGGGCCTGACGGTGGACGAGGAACTGATCGCCCCCGGTGACTTCACCGAGGAGGGCGGACGGCGCGCGATGGCCGAACTGCTGGACCGCCGCCCCGATCTGGACGCGGTCTTCGCCGGGTCCGACGTGATGGCGGCGGGCGCCCGCAGGACACTGCGGGACCGGGGCCGCCGGGTGCCCGACGACGTGGCGCTGGTCGGTTTCGACGACTCCGCGATGGCCCGCCACATGGACCCGCCCCTGACGAGCGTCCGGCAGCCCGTCGAGGACATGGGCCGGGCGATGATCGGTGTCCTCCTGGCGGAGATCGCCCGGACCCCAGGAGGCCCCCGCCCCGCCCGCGGCCAACACCGCACACCGGCCCGCCCGGTGGTACTCCCGACAGAACTGGTCCCCCGCGCGTCGACCTGACCGGCCACCGGTACCGGAACATCAGCCGTCCCCGCCTGCGCGCACGGCACGACGTTCCACAACTCGCTCCACCGGGCTGACGATCAGACGCTCGTCAACGCGCATACCTGGGGAGTCAACGCCTACGGAGCCCCACTGTGGCATCTCCGTCGTAGGGGAGCGAGTGGCATGTTCGACACCTACGCCAGCAGCTTCGACGCTGTCCGGAAGGCCGCCCGACCTGCGGAGGAATAGTCCTGTGAGCCGCACCGAGCACTACGACGAACCGGCCGCTCCCCGGCCCAACAGCCCAGTGGCTCCGGCTGGCCCACGTCCTGGAGAACCGGTCCGCGCCGTACCTCGGGCAGGCAGCCGTCCGCACGGGGTCTTGTGCTGGCGTCGCCCGGGAGGGTGGACTGCGTGCATGAGCAGTCGAAGGGTGCTGTACCTGATCGCGTGCGCGGCCGGGCCGACGCGGTACGTGGACGAGGGCGTACGGGTCGCCCAAGGCGTCGGCTGGGACGTGTGCCTGGTGCTGACGCCGTCCGCCGCGCGCTGGTGGGAGCCCCGGATGCGGGAGCTGGCGGAGCTGACGGGGCACCCGGTGCGGTCGCGGTACAAGCTGCCGTGGGAGTCGGACGCGCTGCCCAGGGCGGCGGCGATGCTGATGGCGCCGATGTCGTGCACGACGCTGAACAAGTGGGGCGCGGGGATCGCGGACACGCTGGCGATCGGGCTGCCGTCGGAAGGCGTTCACCTGGGCGTTCCGGTCGCGGCGATGCCGTACTTCAACCAGGCGCAGGGGGCGCAGCCCGCGGTCGCCGTCTCGGTGGAACGGCTGCGCGCGCAGGGTGTGCGGGTGCTGATCGGGGCGGACGGGTACCCGCCGCATCCGCCGAAGCAGGGGAACGCCAAGGCATTCCCCTGGGACCGTGCTGTGGCGGCTTTGTCGTAGTGAGGGGACGGGCGATATGCCGAGACGGAGCCGCGCTGGGCCGCCCCCGATGCCCTCGACTGTCTGCCCGTGCATCAGACCCAGTGGCTCCGGCTGGCCCACGTCCTGGAGAACCGGTCCGCGCCGTACCTCGGGCAGGGCCCGCCCGGCATATCCGCGGCCCTGCCGTGGCACGCCCGCGGGTCACCGGGAGCGGAACCTCTCCAGCGGTGTGCGGGCGCCGGCGCGGAAGTCGGTCAGGGCCGTTCCGATGTCGTGGGCCGAGCCGGAGAAGAGGACAGAGCGGTCGGCCGCGACGAGGATCGTGCCGCCGCCCCGGACGCGGTGCACGACGGCCACCGCGTCGTCCTCGGGCAGCAGGACGTGACCGAGGTCGGCGTCCGGGGTGATGCCGCGGTACAGGGACTCGCCGAAGTCGATGAGGCGCCGCTGTTCCGGGGTGGGGAGCGCCGGTTCCTTCCCGCTCATCCCGGCGTCCCGTCCGCCGCGAGTTCAGCACTCAGGTCCGCGTCGCGCATCCCCGGCAACGCGTAGCCCTCCGTCTCGTCCCAGGGGACGTCGAGGTCGTCCATGTGTACGCGCCACTCGGCGTCCGGGACGGTCCTGCGCAACTCCGTCACGGAGTCCAGCACATGGACGATCACCGGCATCAGACGGGCGGGGTCGAACGGCATCTTGGTCGAGCCGTCGACGATCTCCCGCAGGTCCGCCGGGTCCTGGTCGTACAGGTACAGGCCCTCCTCGTCCTCGTAGGGGAACGACGCGGTGCGCGCGGCGACCACGCGGGCCATCGCGGCCGACTCGGGCCCGGTCAGCGGTGTGGCGCGGTGCGCGCTGTAGTAGAGGGAGACGCTCATGGCGGAAGCGTACGAGGGGGGTGTGACAGCGCGGGGCGGACGGGCGCGGGAGAGAGCCGGGTGCCGGGTGCCGGCGGGCTGTTGCCGCCTTGGCGGCTGTTGTCGCCGTTGTGGGGTGCCGCCTGTGGTGTGCGCGGCGGGAGGCGACGGGGAGGGCGGCGGGAAGTCGGCGGTCCCGGGACGGGCGCCCGCCCCTCGCGTTCCCGGGGGCGGGAACGATCAAGGGGCTGACCTGTTCTACCAGGTCAGCCCCTTGATCTATCAGGGTGAGTGACGGGACTTGAACCCGCGGCATCCTGGACCACAACCAGGTGCTCTACCAGCTGAGCTACACCCACCACGATCGGAAGGTTCCCCGTGAGGTTCACCGACCGGCCGAGAAAAAGTGTACAGGGTCCGGGAGGGTGCTCGCGCACACGTTTCACGGAGCTGTGGGCGCCGTGGGGTCGGAGGCGGGCAGGACGTGCTTGGCGGCGATCTTGCGGGCGGTGTCGGAGTCCGGTCCGGGCTGCGGGACGAAGATCGCCTCGCGGTAGTAGCGCAGCTCGGCGATGGACTCGCGGATGTCCGCCAGCGCTCGGTGGTTGCCGTTCTTGTCGGGGCTGTTGAAGTAGGCCCGGGGGTACCAGCGGCGGGCCAGTTCCTTGACGGAGGACACGTCCACGATCCGGTAGTGGAGGTAGGACTCCAGGTCCGGCATGTCCCGGGAGAGGAAACCGCGGTCGGTGCCGACGGAGTTCCCGCACAGGGGGGCCTTGCCCGGTTCCTTGACGTGTTCGCGGAGGTACGCGAGGACGCGTTCCTCCGCGTCGGCCAGGGTGGTGCCGCCCGCCAGCTCGGCGAGGAGACCCGAGGTGGTGTGCATCTGCCGCACCACCTCGGGCATGGTCTCCAGCGCCTCGTCCGGCGGGCGGATCACGATGTCCACCCCGTCACCGAGGATGTTCAGCTCGGAGTCGGTGACCAGTGCGGCCACCTCGATGAGTGCGTCGTTCGCCAGCGAGAGTCCGGTCATCTCGCAGTCGATCCACACCATGCGATCGTTCATGCGCCTTACCCTACGGCGCGCTCCGCTGCCCCGGCAGGCTCGGGCGCCCCATCAGCCCTGACGCGTACACGTCCGAGCCATGTCCGTGCCGCCCCGGGTCGGGGGACAGGGACGGGTGCGGACCGTGCGAGCCGGCCACGGGAGTGCGCCTGGTCTGCGCCGGGACCGGGGAGTCCGGCCCCGTGAGCGGCCCGGCGTCGACCAGTTTCTCCCCCTGCGGACGGCGGGCCCGGTAGGCGGCCCGGTACGCGGCGGGGGAGGAGCCGAGCTGGCGCCGGAAGTGGCCGCGCAGCGCGACGGGGGAGCGGAAGCCGCAACGGCCCGCCACCTCGTCGACCGAGTAGTCGGAGGTCTCCAGGAGACGCTGCGCCTGGAGGACCCGCTGGGTGATCAGCCACTGGAGCGGCGCGCTGCCCGTGAGCGAACGGAACCTGCGGTCGAAGGTCCGGCGGCTCATATAGGCACGGGCCGCGAGCGTCTCCACGTCGAACTGCTCGTGCAGATGCTCCAGCGCCCAGGCGACGACCTCCGCGAGGGGGTCGGCGCCGATCTCCTCCGGTAAAGACCTGTCGAGGTAGCGCTCCTGGCCGCCGCTGCGCCGGGGTGGCACCACGAGCCTGCGGGCGAGCGCGCCCGCCGCCTCGTTGCCGTGGTCGGTGCGCACGATGTGCAGGCACAGATCGATGCCCGCGGCCGTGCCCGCGCTGGTGAGTACGTCCCCGTCGTCGACGAAGAGTTCCCTGGGGTCCACATGGACCGACGGGTACCGCTTCGCCAGGGTCGGCGCGTACATCCAGTGGGTGGTGGCCGGCCGGCCGTCGAGCAGTCCGGCGGCGGCGAGCACGAAGGCTCCCGTGCACAGCCCGACGATCCGCGCGCCCTCCTCATGGGCGCGGCGCAGCGCGTCGAGCGCGTCCTCCGGCGGCGGCGCGGTGATCGAGCGCCAGGCCGGGACGACGACGGTGCCCGCGCGGGCGATCGCCTCCAGGCCGTGCGGCGCGGTGAGTTCGAGTCCGCCGGTCGTCCTGAGCGGTCCGTCCTCGCCGGCGCTCACCAGCAAGCGGTAGCGCGGCACTCCGGCGTCCTGGCGGTCGATACCGAACACCGAGAGCGGGATCGAACTCTCGAAGATGGGGCCGCCGCTGAACAGCAGCACCGCGACTATTTCCCGTCGGCGTCGCCCGGATAGCTTCCGGGCGACCGCCTCGGGTGCGGCAGTGGAGTCGTGGCTCATGGCGCTAAGCCCCCCTCGGTGGTCGCGGCGCCCCTAACGTCTCGGGCTTGTCGCTCCAGCACATTTCCCCTCGGTCCTGCACGAGTCCCCCGCCGTAAGACAGTCATGATCGAATCTACTGTGTTCCGTGGTGCCCGCGTGACCACTTTTGCACCCCAGCACATTGTCGACATGGCAACTTGGCGTAAAGCATTCGATCACGAAGCGTGGCACTCCGGGAGCGCTTCGGGAAGTACGCATTCGGTGCGTGGCCGGTCCGCGTAGGGTGCGAATCCGGCCGTCGACCCTTTCTTCCCTGGTGGGAACGGGGATGGACGGGGTCTGGACCAAAGGAAGCCGCCCTTGGCCAAGTTGGCTGAAATCTTACGGGGGCGTGCGACGAAACCGGTCAGCTCTCCGGCGTGCGCCTGTAAGAGGCGCGTATAGGGGACGGACGGCGGGCGGGGCCGGCTCCCGCCGGGCGGCGGGTGGTCTGCCGCAGGAGTATCCGGCACCCGGCCGCCACCGCCATCAGACCGAGCGCCGCACCGGTTGCTCCTGCGAGTGCGGCCGTGCCTGTGAGGAGCGCGATCGGGACGGCGAGGGTGGTGAAGACGGCCCAGCGCATGCCCGCTGCGGCGGGACCGGGGGCGGGTACGGGGGGAGGGGGTCCTGGCATGTTTGCACTTCCATGGGAGAGGGTTCGCAATGCCCAACGCGCCGGTGCTCCCGCGGTCACCTCGCGGCTCGCCCGCCGGGCCCCGCCGACGGCTCCCCGCTCCACGGCGCACGCCGGTCCGCACCGCCTCTGCGGGCTCCCGCGCACCCGTCCCCAGGGGCCGCCGCCGGACGGCCGACGGACTCCCTTACGGCGTATACCACCCGTAAAGGACCCGGCCAGGTCGTCTCAGATTGAACGAACTGTTGTCCGAGAGATGTGGTCATCCGGCCCCCGAAGCGGCTGTAAGTGGCAGCCACCATTGCCAGCGGGCCCGGCGCTCATGCATGCTCCCGGGGTACGCCCCCGGGGTGTGCCGCGCCCCGGCGCGGCACTGAGCGGTACGCGCCGGGACAGTGGGCATGAGGGGAGTGTCGCCGTACCCTTGGGGGTAGGGGGTTGGGAAGATGATTCCCGGACACAGCTCCGGGGTACCGACCCAGCAGCCCCGACGCAGCTCCCGACCCGGACCTCCTTGACAGCCGCATCCTCCGACAGCTCCGCAGCCCGCAGCCCCGCTCGGGCCCTCCAGCCGCCCCTCCTCAGAGGATCTTCTTCGCCGAGACACCCATGGCCGGTCACGAATCCTTCGAACCCGCGGACCGCAAGCGTCAGGTCGCCGATCCGACGGCCGACCCGCTGGCGGCCGAAGAAGCACGCCACCCCTGCGATCCCGCCTTCAAGCACGGAGTCGTCGTCGGTTTCGACGGGTCCATGTCCAGCGAGCGGGCCCTCGCCTACGCCATCGGCATGGCCCACCGCTCCAGCGCCGGTCTGATCATCGTGCATGTCGCCAACCGGCTGCCCACGACCGTCTGGGCGGGCTGCGAACCCCCCGTCTTCGTCGACGTCCCCGACCACCGCACCGAGGTCCTCGGGCTCGAACTCGCCTGCGCGGAATACCTCGCCGAGGTCCCCTGGATCCTGGTCGAACGCGGCGGCGACATCTGCCATGAGCTGGAGGAGGTCGGCCGGGAGTACGAGGCCGACGCCATCGTCGTGGGCTCGACGCACGGGATCGTCGGCCGCATCTTCGGCTCCGTCGCCGGACGGCTCGCCCGCCGCGCCCAGCGCCCCGTCGTCGTCATCCCCTGACGACCCGCCCCGGGCCGCCCTGTCCCACCGGCTGACGTCCGCCCCCCGGCCCGGTCCCGTCCCTTGGTGAGGCCCCGTCCCCCGGCCCGGCGCCCGCCCCGTCGGCCGGTATCAGACCTCCGGCCCGGCGCCCACCCGTCGGCCGGTACCTCTGAGCCCGACCCGACCCGACCCGGCGCGACCCGACCCGACCCGACCCGACGCGACCCGACCCGGCCCGGCCCGGCCCGGCGCGACCCCGCCCCCGCTCCGCGCCCCGCGCGCGCCCCACCACCCCACCCCCACGACCGTGCGGGCAACAGCCCCCGGGCCGGGGCCCGATGGGTGGGCCGACGGCGTCAACGGGTCGACAAATCTACTCATGCGTAGGGGTGAATCCGGCCCGCGCGCCGGGTACATAGCGGTCGCGGGCCGCAATCCAGCGGCCGACACCACGCGGCACGACCGCATTTGAAGGGAGCCCGCCGTGGACAGCGAAGTCTCTGCGGGAAGCAGCACCTCCACCCTCGGCCATCTCGCCCTCGGCCTCACCCTGCTGGCCTTCGGTATCGGCCATACCCAGGTCATCGACGGGGTGACGGCGGCCGACGCCGTCTCCGTGGCCACCTATCTCGGCGGGATAGCGCTGTTCCTCGCCGGGCTGCTGGCACTGCGCGACCATGACGCCCTCAACGGCACGGCGTTCGCCGGACTGGGAGCCCTCTGGTTCATCTGGGGCGCCGGCGCCGGCAGTCAGGTCTCGGCCAACGCGGCAGGGCTGTTCCTGCTGCTGTTCGCGCTGCTCGCGCTCAGTCTGACCCTGGCCTCCGCGGGAACGGTGCCGCTCGTCCGGGTCTCCTACGGTCTGCTGTCCCTCTCCCTGCTGCTGCTCGCCCTGGGGCAGTTCGGGGAATCGGGCGGGCTCGCCAAGGCCGGTGGCTGGTTCGCCGCCGCCGGAGGTCTCGCCGCGTGGTACGCGGCCACCGCGGCCCTCGCCCACTGGCCGACCGCCCTCCCCAAACGCGCTGCCGGCCGTGGAGTGACGGCCACCGGCTGAGGCAGCCCGCGCCGGGGCTCGGGCGGCCCCGGCGCACCCAAGGAGTGATCCCTGTGCGCCGTCGTGGCTCGCACAGGGATCACTCGCGTCCCGGGTCGGGCGGGTCCGTCCGAGGCCCGGCCGGGTGACTACTCCACGGTCACGGACTTCGCGAGGTTGCGGGGCTTGTCGATGTCCCGGCCCAGCGCCAACGCGGTGTGGTAGGCGAGCAGTTGCAGCGGGATGCCCATGAGGATCGGGTCCAGCTCGTCCTCGTTCTTCGGGACGACGATCGTCCGGTCGGCCTTCTCCTGCTCCTGGTGGGCCACCGCGAGGATGCGTCCGCTGCGGGCCTTGATCTCCTCCAGCGCCGCCCGGTTCTTCTCCAGCAGATCGTCGTCGGGCACGATCGCGACCGTCGGCAGCGCGGGCTCGATCAGCGCGAGCGGACCGTGCTTCAGCTCCGAGGCGGGATACGCCTCGGCGTGGATGTACGAGACCTCCTTGAGCTTAAGCGACGCCTCACGGGCCACCGGGTAACCGCGCACCCGGCCGATGAACATCATCGAGCGGGCGTCCGCGTACTCACGGGCCAGCGCCTTGATGTCGTCCTCCTGCTTGAGGATCTCGTCGATCTGGCCGGGCAGCTTGCGCAGGCCCTCGATCATCCGCTTGCCGTCGGCCACCGACAGATCGCGGGTGCGGCCCAGGTGCAGGGCGAGCAGCGCGAAGGCGACGGTGGTGTTGGTGAAGCACTTGGTGGAGACGACGCACACCTCGGGACCGGCGTGCACGTACACCCCGCCGTCGGCCTCCCGGGCGATCGCCGAGCCGACGACGTTGACCACCCCGAGCACCCGGGCGCCCTTGCGCTTCAGCTCCTGCACGGCGGCCAGCACGTCGTACGTCTCACCGGACTGCGAGACCGCGATGTAGAGGGTGTCCGGGTCCACCACCGGGTTGCGGTAGCGGAACTCGGACGCGGGCTCGGCGTCGGCGGGGACCCGGGCCAGCTCCTCGATCATCTGGGCGCCGATCATGCCCGCGTGGTACGAGGTGCCGCAGCCGAGGATCTTCACCCGGCGCACCGCGCGCGCCTCCCGGGCGTCGAGGTTCAGCCCGCCGAGGCGGACCGTGGAGAACCGGTCGTCGATCCGGCCGCGCAGCACCCGGTCCACGGCCTCGGCCTGCTCGTGGATCTCCTTGTGCATGTACGTGTCGTGGCCGCCCATGTCGTACGACTCGGCCGCCCACTCCACGGTGGTCGGGGAGGCCGTCGTACGGGTGCCCTCGGTGGTGTAGGTGCGGAAGTCGTCGGCCTTCAGGGTCGCCATCTCGCCGTCGTCGAGGGTGACGACCTGACGGGTGTGGGTGACCAGCGCGGCGACGTCGGAGGCGACGAACATCTCCTTCTCACCGATGCCGAGGACGACGGGGGAGCCGTTGCGGGCGACGACGATCCGGTCCGCGAAGTCGGCGTGCAGCACGGCGATGCCGTAGGTGCCCTCGACCATCCGCAGGACCGCGCGGACCTTCTCCTCCAGGGTCGGGGCGTCCGAGCGGGCGATGAGGTGGGTCAGTACCTCGGTGTCCGTCTCGGAGCGGAACTCGATGCCCTCGGCGGTGAGCTTGGTCCGCAGGTCGGAGGCGTTGTCGATGATGCCGTTGTGGACGACGGCGACCCGGCCGGAGCCGTCCAGGTGCGGGTGCGCGTTCTCGTCGGAGGGGGCGCCGTGGGTGGCCCAGCGGGTGTGGGCGATCCCGGTGGTGCCGGTGAAGCGGGCGGGGACCTTGGCCTCCAGGTCACGGACCCGGCCCTTGGCCTTGACCATCTTCAGTCCGGTGGCCTTGGGGCCCGTGATCACCACACCGGCCGAGTCGTAGCCGCGGTACTCCAGCCGCTGGAGCCCTTCCAGGAGCAGCGGGGCCACATCGCGCCTGCCGATGTATCCGACGATTCCGCACATGGAACGTGTCCTCTGTTTCTGTGTTCTCGGACGGCCGTGACGGCTCCCCGGGTCGCCCCCGGGGCCCGGGGGTCTCCCGGATGCCGTCGCTAGCCGTAGACGATGCGGCGCAGCTGCCTCAGTGAGAGGGTCGGCGGCGCGACCGCGCGGTAGCTCAGTTCCGCCTCGATCCGTTCGAAGATCTCCGCGTTCACCAGGCCCTGACCCTGGAGTTCGCGGTGGCGGCGACGGACGAAGTCCTCCGTCGTCTCGTCGAAGTACGCGAGGACGTCCTGGACCACCCGCAGGGCCTCGCCGCGGCTCAGCGGCGTACTGCGCGTCAGATGATCGACAAGGTCGTCGTGCACCCGTTGATCCTGGGACAACCGAGGCGCTTACGCAAGAATCCTGCCCGATTTCGGGCAGAGCGGCCCCCGATTGCGGGTCGGGGGCCGCCCAGGGTGAAGTGAGGGACGTTCAGAAAAGCCGTGTGAGGTTACATAAGGCTCGAATGGTGTGCCAATGATGTGCGAAGGGTAAGAATGCGCCCGAACCGCACCTCCCGGGTCACATCCGGCTGAGGACCGCCTGCTTGGCCGCGGTGAACTCCTCCTGGGTGAGCACCCCCGCCTCCCGCAGCTCGCCCAGCTCCCGCAGCCTCCGCAGCAGCGCGTCGTGATCGTCCGCGAGAGGCGCGGGCGCGGGGGCCGGGGGCGCGGCGGGGGCCGCGGTGAGCGCCTTCGGCGGGGTGTCTCGGGTGAGCGCGGCCGGGTGCGGCAGCCGGGCCTGCACGGCCGCGGCGATCAACGCCATCAGCGGGTCCTTGCGGAACCCCCACAGGACCACCGCGTGCGGGTCGTACTTCGGCGGTGCCTTCGTCGGCGGGACATTGCGCACGGTGAAACGGATGAAGCCGTTCTCCAGCCCCGCCGACGGCTGCCACTCGACGCCCTGGAGGGAGTCGACGGCCAGCGACCGGGTCCCGGCGGCGGCCTTCGCCTCCTCCGTCTTCCAGTTCCACTCCAGCCGTACGTGCTCCCCGTCGAAGCTCGCCGTCCCGTCGCCCGCCTGCACCGACAACGGCACCGAGGGGCCCGCCATCAGATAGCGGTCGGCCGGGCCGGACGGCACCTCGTCCAGCAGCAGGGCGTTGCGGACCTCGTCCACGAAGTACTCCGCGACCCCGCCCCGGTCCGGCTCCACCGACAGCTGGTACGGGTCCGTGCCGTCCGTCAGATGCCCGCCCGCGGCCTGGAGCAGTGGATCGGCCCCCTCCCGCAGCCGCAGCCGCAGCCGCCCGGCCTTGCGGCCCTGCTCGAAGGAGACACCCGCGACCGCCGTGAGCGGCACGGTCAGTTCACCCAGGGTCCTGCGGAGCAGACTCACCGCCTTGTCCCGGCCCGGTACGAGCCGCAGGGTCCCACCGTCGAAGGTCCAGGTTCCGTCGCGCTGGATGATTTCCGCCATACGGGGATTCTCCCATCCCCGGCCAGGGTGGATGCTGGGTCCATGGACCGCGGGGGCGCGTACGAGGCACGCCCGCGGACCGCCGGCGCCAGGGGTCCCCGGCTCCCGTCCGCCGCCCACGACGAACCCCCTGCCGGATCCTCTGCTGGACCCCCAACGAACCCCGGAAGGAACGCCGGTGAACCCGCGTCACAGAACGCCCCGGCTGGTCGGCTCGCTGCTGCTCCTCGCCACCACCGCCATCTCCTGCGCGGGCACCGCCGAGGACGGGGGCAAGAGCGGCTCACCGGCCGCCGCCGTGCCCGCGCTCGGCCGGGTGATCCCCGCGCCCGCCTCCGTCGAGCCCGGCGGGTCCGCGTTCCGGCTCACGGCCGCGACCCCGCTGCGGGTCGACGGCTCCCGCGCGGCGCAGGACGTCGCCGGATACCTCGCCGGGGTGCTGCGGCCCTCGACCGGCTACCGGCTGCCCGTCACCGGGGACGCCGGGGACGACGGCATCCGGCTGCTGCTCAGCGACGGGGAGCGGGAGCTCGGCGCCGAGGGCTACCGGCTGGAGAGCACGGAACGGGCGGTGACGATCACCGCCCGGAAGGCCGCCGGACTCTTCCACGGCGTGCAGACGCTGCGCCAGCTGCTGCCCGCCGCCGTCGAGCGCGACAGCGAGCAGCGCGGGCCCTGGACGGTGCCGGGCGGCACGGTCGAGGACACCCCCCGGTACGCCTACCGGGGCGCGATGCTGGACGTGGCGCGGCACTTCTTCACCGTCGAGGAGGTGAAGCGGTACATCGACCAGCTGGCCCTGTACAAGCTGAACAAGCTGCATCTGCATCTCACCGACGACCAGGGCTGGCGGCTCGCCGTCGACTCCTGGCCGAGGCTCACCGGCGTCGGCGGCGCCATCGAGGTCGGCGGCGGCGAAGGCGGCTTCTGGACCAAGGCGCAGTACCGGGAGCTGGTGGAGTACGCGGCCTCGCGGCATCTGGAGGTGGTGCCCGAGATCGACATGCCGGGCCACACCGGTGCCGCCCTCAGCGCGTACGCGAAGCTGAACTGCGACGGCAAGGCGCTCGACCCGTACACCGGCATCGAGGTCGGGCTGACCTCGCTGTGCGTGCCGAAGGAGGTCACGTACGACTTCGTGGACGATGTGATCCGGGAGCTGGCGGAGCTGACGCCCGGCCCGGTCATCCACATCGGCGGCGACGAGGCGCATGTGACGCCGCACGACGAGTACGCCGCCTTCATGGACCGGGCGCAGGCCGTCGTCGGCAAGTACGGCAAGCGGGTCATGGCCTGGCACCAGCTCGCCGGGGCCCGTCCGGTGGACGGCGCGATCATCCAGTACTGGGGGTACGACAAGACGAAGGACGCCGAACGCGAGGGCGTGGCCGACGCGGCCCGCGCGGGCGCGAAGGTGGTGCTGTCCCCGGCCGACCGGTCGTACCTGGACATGAAGTACACCGAGGAGACCGAGCTGGGTCTCAAGTGGGCGGGCCTGGTGGAGGTACGGCGCTCCTACGACTGGGACCCGGCCGCGTATCTGGAGGGGCTGCCCGAGGACGCGGTGCTCGGGGTCGAGGCGCCGCTGTGGACGGAGACGCTCGGGACGACGGAGGAACTGGACGTCATGGCGTTCCCCCGGCTGCCCGGGATCGCGGAGCTGGGCTGGTCGCCGCGGGCCACCCATGACTGGGACACCTACAAGCATCGGCTGGTGGCACAGGCGCCCCGCTGGGACGCGCTGGGCATCCGCTACCACCGCTCCCCGCAGGTGCCCTGGCCGAAGGACTGACCCGGCGGCGGGCCGGAGCCGGGGGAAGCGGGCGACGGCCCCGGCCCGGCCCGTCCCCGGGTCTGTCCGGACGGCGGTCGACCGCCTCTCCCGTGACGGGTAGTCAGCCGATGGGGCCCAGGCGCTCCGCGAGATACCGCTCGGCGTGCCGGGAGATCAGGTCCAGTACGGCACCGAGGTCGGCGGGTGTCGTCGCGGGGTCGAGCAGGGTCAGCTTGAGGTAGCGGCGGGCGCCCACCTTGGTGTCCGCGAGCACGGCGTCGCCCGAGTCGAACAGGGCTTTCCTGGCGTGGAGGTTGGCGCGGTCGATGTCCGCGGGGCCGGTCACGACCGGCGGCAGGTAGCGGAACACCAGGGTGGACAGCGCCGGTTCCATCAGGACCTCGAAGCGGGGGTCGGCGTCGAGGAGCCGCCAGCCCTCGGTGGCCAGGTCGCACACCTCGTCGAACAGGTCCCCGACCGCGTCGGCACCCATCACCCGCAGGGTCATCCACAGGGTGAGCGCGTCGAAACGGCGGGCCGTCCGCGCCTCCCGTCCCGCGCCGCGTGGTGCGGGGCGCAGGACCGAGCCGTCCCGGACCAGGACCGCCCTCGAACCCACCGGCTGGAAGAAGGACTTGTGGTAGTCGACGGTGACGGAGTCGGCGTGCTCGATGCCCGCGAGGCGGTGGCGGTTGCGGCGGGAGGCGAGCAGTCCGCAGCTGTACGAGGCGTCGACGTGCAGCCACACGCCGTACCGCGCGCACAGTGCGGCGATCTCCGGCAGCGGGTCGATGGAGCCGAAGTCGGTACTTCCGGCGGTGGCGACGACCGCCATGGGGAGCAGTCCGGCGCGCTCGCAGCGGGCGAGTTCCCGGGCGAGGGCGAGCACCCGCGTCCGCCCGTCCGGGTCGCCGGGCACGGTGATGACGGCGTCCGGTCCGAGGCCGAGCTGTCCGGCGGCCGTCCGGACGCCGAAGTGACCGGCTTCCGAGGCGAGGACGCGCAGCCGCGCCGGGTCGCTGTCCCCGGTCCTGGCCAGCGCGAGCGTCAGCGCCTGGACGGTGGAGCGGGTGCCGCCGCCGGTGAAGACACCGTCGGCGGCGGGGCCGAGGCCGAGGCGGCCGGCGGTCCAGTCGATGAGCCGGCGCTCGATCAGGGCGCCGCCGGCCGACGGATCTCGCGTGGCGAGCGGGGAGTCGACGGCGGCGAGCACGGCTTCGCCGACGGCCGCGGGGATGACGACGGGGCAGTGCAGATGCGCGAGGTAGCGGGGGCGGCGGAAGGAGAGGGTGTCGCGCAGGTAGATCCCGTCCAGCTCGTCGAGGGCGAGACCCGTGTCGCCCAGAGGGCGGTCGAGGTCGATCGCGGCGAGGCGCGGGGCGGGGGGTTCGGGGGTCCGGGCGGGGGACTGCCGTCCGGTGGTGGCGGCTCTTGTCGCCACCCGCTCGATTCCCTCGGTCACGGAGCGGCGGTACCGCTCCGTGGTCGTGTCATGGAGCAGGTGCGAACGCATGGGTCCTCCCGGACGGGGCGGTGGCGTGGGGGATGCCGGCGTTGAATTTAGGTAAGCCTAACCTAATGTCTCCGCCGGTGTCCGGGCGGGCCGCCTCCGCGGGTCGCCTTCGCTTGCGCTTCCGAGGTCTGTCCGGCGGGACGTACTTGTCCCTGCGCGGGTCGCCTTCGCTTGCGCCTCCAGGGTTCCCCACCTGGCCGTACTTGTCCCTGCGCGGGCCGTCCGTGGGTGCGCAGTTCCCCGCGCCCCTTCGGTCGCGCCCCCTGCGGTTCCCGTTCGGGTGCGGATGGCTCTTGGTTGCTCGCGCAGTTCCCCGCGCCCCTGGGTGCTGCCCCTTTGCGGTCGTTCGCCGGGTGCGGGTCGCCCTCGTTTTTGCGCAGTTCCCCGCGCCCCTTTGGGGGCGCCCCTTGAGGTCGTCCTTCGAGTGCGGAACCCCCCTCCTCGCGGACTCGCGCTGCTGCGGGAGGGGGTGGGCGGGAATCTCTGCCCGCAGACTCCGATGCTCTTCAGTAGATCCGCTGGACGTCGTACCGAGCGTGTCGGATCGAGGACGGAGAATCCCGACCGGCACCGACCCGAAGAACCGGCCGGACGCGCCCCAAAGGGGCGCGGGGAACTGCGCAAAAGACGAGAACCGCCCCGCACCCGAGGAGCGACCGCAAGGGGGCAGCATCCAGGGGCGCGGGGAACTGCGCAACACCACCGAGCGACGGCACAGGAACGGAGTACGTCCCGCCGGACAGACCTGGGAAGCGCAAGCGAAGGCGACCCGCGGGGAACTGCGCACCCACCGAGCGACGGCACAGGAACGGAGTACGTCCCGCCGGACAGACCTGGGAAGCGCAAGCGAAGGCGACCCGCAGGGGAAACCCCGTTACCCCGTAAGGCCAAGCTCGCGAGCGATCAGCATGCGCTGGACCTCGCTCGTCCCCTCCCCGATCTCCAGGATCTTGGAGTCCCGCCACATCCGCGCCACGGGGTACTCGTTCATGAACCCGTACCCCCCATGCACCTGCGTGGCCTCCCGCGCGTTGTCCACCGCGATCGTCGACGAGTACAGCTTCGCCAGCGCGGCCTCCTTCTTGAAGGGCTCACCGGCGACCAGCCGGCTCGCCGCGTCCCGCCACGCCAACCGCGAGGTGTACGCCTTCATCTCCATGTCCGCGATCTTGAACTGGATCGCCTGGTACGACCCGATGTTCCGCCCGAACGCGTGCCGTTCCTTCGCGTACTTCACCGATTCGTCGACACACCCCTGCGCGAGCCCCGTGGCCAGCGCCGCGATGGCGATCCGGCCCTCGTCCAGGATGCGCAGGAACTGCGCGTACCCGCGTCCCAGCTCCCCGAGGAGGTTCGCCGCCGGGACCCGTACGTCCACGAAGGACAGCTCCCGGGTGTCGGAGGCGTTCCAGCCGACCTTGGAGTAGGGGGCGGCGACGGTGAACCCGGGCGTGCCCGACGGGACGATGATCGAGGAGATCAGCGGACCGCCGTCCGGCTTGCGGCCGGTGACCGCGGTGACGGTGACCAGCCCGGTGATGTCCGTACCGGAGTTGGTGATGAAGCACTTCGTGCCGTTGATGACCCACTCGCCGGTCGCCTCGTCCAGCCGGGCGGTCGTCCGGGTGGCACCCGCGTCGGAACCGCCGTCCGGCTCGGTCAGCCCGAACGCGCCGAGGGTCTCGCCCGCGCACAGCGCGGGCAGCCACGTCCGCTTCTGCTCCTCCGTGCCGAACAGATGCAGCGGCATCGCGCCCAGCGACACCCCCGCCTCCAGGGTGATCGCCACCGACGAGTCGACCCGCGCCAGTTCCTCCAGCGCGATCCCGAGCGCGAGGTAGTCGCCGCCCATCCCGCCGTACTCCTCCGGGAACGGCAGCCCGAACAGGCCCATCCGGCCCATCTCCCGGACGATCTCGTACGGGAACTCATGACGCTCGTAGAGCTCGCCGATCTTCGGCGCGACCACGTCGTGCGCGAACGCCTCGACGGTACGCCGCAGTTCTTCGTGCTCGGGGGAGAGGCGGTGGTCGAGCGTCATGACTGCTGCTCCTCGGGGGACTGGTCCGCGGTGGCCCCGGTCAGGGCGCGGACGGTACGGGACGGGCTGGGGCGGCCCAGCCGGCCGGCCATCCACCCGCTCGTGGCGGTGAGACGGCCGAGGTCGACACCGGTCTCGACACCGAGACCGGTCAGCATCCAGACGAGGTCCTCGGTGGCGAGGTTGCCGGTGGCGGACTTCGCGAACGGGCAGCCGCCCAGTCCGCCCGCGGACGCGTCGACCGTGGTGACACCGTGCTGGAGGGCCGCGAGGGTGTTCGCGAGCGCCTGCCCGTAGGTGTCGTGGAAGTGCACCCCGATCCGGTCGGTGGGGACACCCTCCGCGTTCAGCGCGGTGAGCAGCGCGAGGACATGGCCGGGGGTGGCGACGCCGATGGTGTCGCCGAGGCTCAGTTCGTCGCAGCCCATGTCCAGCAGGGCCCGGGCGACCCGGACGACCTGGGCGAGGGGCACGGGACCCTCCCACGGGTCGCCGAAGCACATCGACAGATAGCCGCGGACCCGGACCCCGCCGTGCTCACCGCCCTTGGCGCGGGTGACGACCGGCTCGAACATCGCGAGGGACTCGTCGACCGTGCGGTTCAGATTGGCCTTGGCGAACGACTCCGTGGCGCTGGCGAAGACGGCGACGCTCCGGGCGCCCAGCGCGAGGGCGCGGTCCAGACCGCGGGCGTTGGGCACCAGTACGGGCAGGGCCACACCCCGCTCGCCCAGCTCGCGCACCAGCGGGTACAGCCGCTCCGCGTCGGCGAGCTGCGGCACCCACTTGGGGTGGACGAAGCTGGTGGCCTCGACGGTGGTGAGGCCCGCGTCGGCCAGCCGGTGGACGAACTCGGCCTTCACCTCGGTGGGGACGACCGTCTTCTCGTTCTGGAGTCCGTCGCGGGCGCCCACCTCGTGGATACGGACCCGGGGCGGGAGTCCCGGCGCGGGCACGGGCATCGGCAGTCCGGCGGCGGTCATGAGACACCCTCCGCGCCGGTGCCGCCCCCGCTGCCGTCCTTGTCGCCGCCGTTCCCGCCGCCGGTGTCCGGGGCGGTCGCGGGTTCGACGACCGCGAGGACCTGGTCCATCGCGACGGTGGTCCCGGGGCGTACGTCCAGCTCGGTGACCGTACCGGCGTGCGGGGCGGACACCACGTGCTCCATCTTCATCGCCTCGACCACCAGCAGGCTCTGCCCGGCGGTGACCTGGTCACCGACGGCGACCTTGACGACCGTGACCGTGCCGGGCATCGGGGCGGTGAGGGACCCGGCGCCCGCGCCCGCGCCGCCGGTGAGGGACGCGGCCACCGGGTCGTGGTCCCGGACCTGCCAGGAGTCGCCGTCCCGGCCGAGCCAGTCGGCGGCCCGGTCGAAGGTGTGCCGGACGCCGTCGAGGGTGACGGTGACCCGGTCGGCGGTGACCGTCGCCGTGCCGCGCGGGACATGGGTGACGGGGTCCAGGCCCGGGACACGCAGCGGGAACGCGACGGGGGCCGGGGTCCCGCCCAGGCGCCAGCCGGTCGGCGCGTCGAACGGGTCGCTCCAGCCGTCCGCCCGGGGGGCGGGGGCGAGTGCCGCGAGCCGGACCGCGGCGGCGGCCTCGTACACCTCCTCCGGCACCTCGCGGGGGACCAGTCCGTCGGCCTCCCGCTCGACCAGCCCGGTGTCCAGCTCGCCCGCGACCACCGCCGGGTGGGCGAGGAGGCGGCGCAGGAAGCCCGCGTTGGTGGGGACGCCGAGGGTGACCGTGTCCGAGAGCGCGGCCCGCAGCTGGCGCAGGGCGGTCGGCCGGTCGGGCCCGTACGCGATGACCTTGGACAGCATCGGGTCGTAGAGGCTGCCGACCTCCGTCCCGGCGCTGAGCCCCGAGTCGGTGCGGACCCCGTCACCGTCCGGTTCGCGCAGCAGGAGGACCGTGCCGCCGGAGGGCAGAAAGCCCCGGGCGCCCTCCTTGACGGAGACGGTCTCGGCGCAGATCCGGGCCTCCACGGCGTGCCCGGTCAGCGCGATGTCGTCCTGGCCGAACGGCAGCGGTTCACCGGCGGCGATCCGCAGCTGCCATTCGACGAGGTCGATCCCGGGACGTCCGGCGACGGACACGGCCAGTTCGGTGACGGGGTGCTCGACCTGGAGACGGGTGTTCATCTCCATGAACGAGAACCGGGACGGGTCCGCGCCGGGGACGATGAACTCGACGGTGCCCGCGCCCCGGTAGCCGCAGGAGCGGGCCGCCTGCACGGCCGCCTCGCCCATCGCGGCCCGGGTCGCCGGGTCCAGCAGGACGCTCGGCGCCTCCTCGATGACCTTCTGGTGGCGGCGCTGGAGCGAGCACTCGCGCTCCCCGAGATGGACGACCCCGCCATGGGCGTCCGCGAGGACCTGGATCTCGATATGGCGGGGCCGCTCGATCCAGCGCTCCACCAGAAGGGTGTCGTCACCGAAGGAGGCGCGGGCCTCGCGCCGGGCGGCGGCGATCTCGTCACCGAGCGTGTCCGCGTCCCGGACCAGCCGCATGCCCTTGCCGCCGCCGCCCGCCGAGGGCTTCAGCAGTACGGGCATACCGATCGCGTGGGCGGCGGCGGTGAGCGCGGAGTCGTCCAGGGCCGATCCCGACGAGCCGGGGACCACCGGGACCCCGGCCGCGCGGACCGTCTCCTTGGCGCGGATCTTGTCGCCCATGAGGGCGATGGCCTCGGCGGACGGGCCGATGAAGGCGAGTCCGGCGTCGGCGCAGGCACGGGCGAATCCGGCGTTCTCCGCGAGGAAGCCGTACCCGGGGTGGACCGCCTGGGCGCCCGAGCGGCGGGCCGCGTCCAGGATGCGGTCCACGGCGAGATAGCTCTCGGCGGACGGCGCCGGGCCGAGACGTACAGCGGTGTCCGCCTCCCGTACATGGCGGGCGTCGGCGTCCGCGTCGCTGAACACGGCGACCGAGCGGACGCCGAGGGCGCGCAGGGTACGGATCACCCGGACGGCGATCTCGCCGCGGTTGGCGACGAGGACGGTGTCGAACATCCGGGGGGCGGCGGCCGGGACGGCCCCGGCCGGGCCGGTGCCGATCGTGCTGGTGCTGGTGCTGGTGCTGGTGCTGGTGCTGGTGCCGGCGTCGGTCGTGGTGTCTGTCATGGCGTGGCCCTCACATCCGGAAGACGCCGAAGCCGTCGCCCCGGGGCGGCAGCGGGGCGTTGGCACAGGCGGTCAGGGCGAGGCCGAGGACCTGGCGGGTCTCCAGCGGGTCGATGACCCCGTCGTCCCAGAGCCGGGCGGTGGCGTAGTACGCGCTGCCCTGGGTGTCGTACTGGGCGCGGATCGGGTCCTTGAACGCCTCCTCGTCCCCGGCGGGCCACTCCTCGCCGCGCGCCGCGAGCTGGTCGCGCTTGACGGTGGCGAGCACGGACGCGGCCTGCTCGCCGCCCATCACGGAGATCTTCGCGCCGGGCCACATCCACAGGAAGCGCGGCGAGTACGCCCGGCCGCACATCGAGTAGTTGCCCGCGCCGTACGACCCGCCGATCACGACGGTCAGCTTCGGGACCCGGGCGCAGGCGACGGCCGTCACCATCTTCGCGCCGTGCTTGGCGATACCGCCCGCCTCGTACGCGCGGCCGACCATGAAACCGGAGATGTTCTGGAGGAACAGCAGCGGGATGCCGCGCTGGTCGCACAGCTCGATGAAGTGGGCGCCCTTCTGCGCCGACTCCGAGAAGAGGATGCCGTTGTTCGCGACGATGCCCACCGGGTGGCCGTGGACCCGGGCGAAGCCCGTCACCAGGGTCTGCCCGAACTCCGCCTTGAACTCCGCGAACCGGGAGCCGTCCACCACCCGCGCGATGACCTCACGCACGTCGTACGGGGTGCGGGAGTCGACCGGGACCGCGCCGTACAGCCCGTACGGGTCGGCCTTCGGCTCCTCGACCGGGGTCACCGTCCAGGGCGGGGCGCCGCGCGCGGGGAGCGTCGAGACGATGGTGCGGACGATCCGCAGGGCGTGCGCGTCGTCCTCCGCGAGATGGTCGGTGACGCCCGAGGTCCGGGAGTGGACCTCGCCGCCGCCCAGCTCCTCGGCGGTGACGACCTCGCCCGTCGCCGCCTTCACCAGCGGCGGGCCGCCCAGGAAGATCGTGCCCTGACCGCGGACGATCACCGCTTCGTCGCTCATCGCCGGGACGTACGCGCCGCCCGCCGTGCAGGAGCCGAGCACCGCCGCGATCTGCGGGATGCCCGCGCCGGACATCCGGGCCTGGTTGAAGAAGATCCGCCCGAAGTGGTCCCGGTCGGGGAAGACCTCGTCCTGCATCGGCAGGAACGCGCCGCCCGAGTCCACCAGGTACAGACACGGCAGCCGGTTCTCCAGGGCCACCTCCTGGGCCCGGAGGTGCTTCTTCACCGTCATCGGGTAGTAGGTGCCGCCCTTGACCGTGGCGTCGTTGGCGACGATCACGCACTCACGGCCCGAGACCCGGCCCACCCCCGCGATCACCCCGGCCGCCGGGGCGTCCCCGCCGTACAGGCCCTCGGCCGCGAGCGGGGCCAGCTCCAGGAACGGGGAGCCCGGGTCCAGCAGGGTGTCCACCCGGTCCCGGGGCAGCAGCTTGCCGCGCGCGGTGTGCCGGGCACGGGCGCGTTCGCCGCCGCCGAGGCGGACCCGGGCGAGCCGGGTACGCAGCTCCTCGCCGAGGGCCTGGTGCGCCGCCTCGTTGGTCCGGAACGCGGTGGAGGCGGGATCGGCCGCGCTCTCCAGCACCGGTGCCTCTTGCATCGTGTCGAGCCCCCTCGGCCGTACGGCGCCCTGTCCGGCCGTCCAGCGTTGTTAGTGAGCGTTAACGTCCGCTCTTCAGGTTAACGACCGCTAACGCCCCTGTCTAGAATCGACGGCATGGTCACCAGAACCGATGCCCTGACCCGCCGCGAGCAGATCCTCAAGGAAGCCGCGCGGCTCTTCGCCGAGCGCGGGTTCCACGGGGTGGGGGTGGACGAGATAGGGGCCGCCGTCGGCATCAGCGGTCCCGGGCTCTACCGCCACTTCGCGGGCAAGGACGCGATGCTGGCCGAGCTGCTCGTCGGGATCAGCGGACAGCTGCTCACCGGCGGCAGACGGCGCGTCGAGGAGTCCGCCGCCGACGACGACCCGGCCGCCCTCCTCGACTCCCTCATCGAGGGCCATATCGACTTCGCCCTCGACGACCGGCCGCTGATCACCCTCCACGACCGGGAACTGGACCGGCTCCGGGAGAGCGACCGCAAGCTGGTACGCCAGCTCCAGCGGCAGTACGTCGAACTGTGGGTCGACGCCGTACGCGCGCAGTACACGGCGCTGACCGAGACGGAGGCACGGGCCACCGTCCACGCCGTGTTCGGGCTGCTCAACTCCACCCCGCGGCTGAGCCGGCCCGGGGCGTTGCCCTCGCGGGCGGCCACGGCGGACCTGCTGCACCGGCTCGCGCGGGGGGCGTTCGCCGCGGCCTCGGGGTGACGGGACGCGGTGCGGTGCGGTGGTCCGGGGTGCGGGTCCGTCCGCTGCGCGGCCGTCCGGTGGGCCCGCTGCGCGGCCGTCCGGTGGGCTCGCTGCGCGGTCCCCTCCCGTGACCGTCAAGTCAAAGTCACCGTCACCACCGCCGCGGTCCCCGTACCCTCGTGCGTCAGGATGCCGGACACCACGGTGTCCACGGCGAGAGGAGGCGCTGGTGGCCGGACCGGTGGCCGGAAGGGGCACCCGGTCGCTCGCGGGCGCCGGGATCGGAGCCCCGGCATGACCGTGGAGATCATCTACGAGGCGCACTCCACCACGACGGACAACGAGGCCGGTATCTCCACCGGCGGGCTCCCGGGCCTTCTCTCGGCGCAGGGCCGCCGCGAGGCCCGTGAACTCGGCGAACGGCGCCGCGGTCAGGACATCGCGGCCGTGTTCAGCTCCGATCTGCGCCGCTCCGTCGACACCGCCCGGATCGCCTTCCCCGACGGCCGGCCCCCGATCCACGAGGACGCCCGGCTGCGGGAGTGCGACTACGGCGAGTTCAACGGCCGCCCGTCCCGGCTCGTCGCCGCCCGGCGCACCCGGCACCTCGACGTCCCCTTCCCCGGGGGCCGGAGCTACCGCCAGGTCCTGGCCGCCACCGACTCCCTCCTCCAGGACCTGGCCCGGGACTGGGACGGCCGGCGCGTCCTCCTGATCGCCCATACGGCCAACCAGTGGGCGCTGGACTGTCTGCTCGCCGGGGCTTCGCCCGAGGACGCGCTCGAAGTCCCGTTCACCTGGCAGCCGGGCTGGACCTACACACTGCCCTCAGGCTGGAACGGCCACCCCGGCGGGACCTCCCGCCCGCCGCGCTGACGGACCGCGATCGACCGCGGCAAGCCCGTCCCGCTCACCCTGAGGACCCTGGACCCCGCCGACGCGGAACGGCTCGCGGAGATGACCGAAGCACTGCTGGACGCGACGCGGCACGGCTGAACATCGCACGGGGCGCGCCCGCTTGCCGCACGGCCCGATGCCGGAGTGCCCACAGGGAAACGGGGGAACGGTGGCCGGTGGCGAGGGGGCCGATCCTGTTTGAGTCATACCGGTCCACACCGGCCATTGTCCGTCCGCCGCGCATACCGGGGGAGACAATCGGATAACTTTCCCTCCTGTTCCACGGAAATTGCCACGACAGCTGTCCGTCGTGGCCGTCAGTCATGTTCGGGGACGTGCCGGATGACGGTTCTCCGAAAGGCAATGGGATGCGGGAGGGATTTTCCATGCGCGCGCAGATTTCCATGGACCTGGAGAACGATCTTCTGGAGAAATTCCGTACCGACGGATACGTCGTACTCCCGGGCTTCCTTCCCCCGGATCTCCTCGCCCGGCTCCGGCCGGAGGTCGACCACTGGGTGGACAGCGGACTCCGCCGCCGCTCCATCGACGCCTGCCGGTACCCCGGTCCGGTCCCTGGCGGCCTCCCGCCCTTCGTGGAGATAGAGCTCCCCGCCCACGGCGAACTGGCCGCCCATCCGCCGCTGCTGCGGGTCCTGTGCCATCTGATCGGCCCGGACTTCGTCTTCCACCATCTGCACAGCGACCGCAGGGGCGCCGCCGCGCCCGGCAAGGCCTGGCACCACGACTACGAGCAGCATCCGCAGCGGGACCGGCGCCTGCCCATGGCCCACGCCCTGCACTACATCGGCGGACTCGACCCCTCGATGGACCCCCTCGCCGTACTGCCCGGCTCCCACCGGGAGGTCGTCGGCAAGACCGCCCGCGCGCATCTGGGCACCGGTGAGCTGCCCGGCGAGGTGGTGATCGACGACCTGCCGCCCGGTTCGACCGTCCTGCTGCACTCCGCGCTCTTCCACGCCCGGCGCGCCGCCCCCGAACCCGCCGGTGGGTTCCGCTACATGATCGACGGCTCCTACTGCCGGACCGGCGTGAAGTGGCCGCCGGTCAAACCGTACTGGCGGCATGTGCTGGCCACCGCGCGGCGGCTGGGCCTGGACCGGGGCGAGTGGCCGGAGCTGTTCAACGAAGCCCACTTCACCGAGTACGGGTCCACCGGGTACGGGTCCACCGGGTACGGGGGACAGCCGCGCTGAGCCGCCCGGCGCGCGCGTCGTCACCTCCCGCTCCCGCCCGTCCCGAGCCCGTCCCGAGCCCGTCCCCGAAAGGCAGCACCCTGTATGAGAGTGATCGCCTCCGTCCCGTTCGGCCGTGTGCTGCGCGACCTCGCGGACGAGCACCCCTACGCGCCCGGTGACGAGGCCAACTCGAACGACGAGGCGGAGGAGCATCTGCACAGCGCCGACGCCGCGCTGGGCCATTGGCACCGTGTCCTGCTCGACCGCCGCGACGTCCTCGGCATCGTGCTGCCCTGGCATCTCGGCGAGGGCGGCGCGGTCGAACTCGTCCCGCCCACCGGTATGACGGTCGCCGCGGCGGCCGTCCGGCTGCGCGCCCTGGGCGCGGAGTACGCCTCGGGCAATCCGCTGTGCGCGCACAAGCTCGACCGGCAGAGCGCCGCGCCGCCGCGCCCGCTCTACCTCAGCTCCCGCCCGGTCCCCGGCGCCGACTACGAACGTATGACGGCGGGGGAGGGGCTGATACATCTGGACGGGCTGCACCGCGTCCTGTCCTGGGAGCGGGCGGGCCGCCTCCCCGAGGTCCCGCTGATCGAGGCGTTCGTCGCGGCCGACGCCGCCTGGGCGCCGGCCCTGGACGCCGGTGCCCGGCCGCCCTCAGCCGCGCCCGACGTACGGCATGGAGCTGGGCATCACCGTCACGGACTGGATGTTGACCCCGACCGGAAGATCAGCCATGGCGCACACCATGTCGACGACATGCCGGATGTCCATGGTGGGCTCCACGCGCAGTGAACCGTCGGCCTGGCGCACGGCGGGCTGCCCGCGGTCCTCGGGCGTCACATTGCCGATGTCGATCTGGCCGGCGGAGATGTCGTGGCGGCGGCCGTCCAGCGACAGCGAGCGCGTCAGCCCGGCGACCGCGTGCTTCGCCGCGGTGAACGCGATCGAGTCCGGCCGGGGCACCTGGGCGGAGGGAGCCCCGTTGTTGATGATCCGTCCGCCGCGTGGCGACTGCCGTTTCATCAGCCGGAACGCGGCACGCGAACAGAGGAACGTACCGGTGGCGACGGAGTCCATGACCCGGTGCCAGTCGGCGGCGGACACCTCCTCCGTCGGGGTGTACGGCATGACGTCGGCCGCGTTGTTGAACAGGAGGTCGAGCCGCCCGAACCGGGCGTCGATCTCGGCGAACAGGTCGTCGACCGCGTCCGGGTCGGTCACGTCCGAGGTCACCGGCACGGCCCGGTCCCCGGCCGCCCCGGCCAGCCGTGCGGTCTCCTTCAGCGGCGCCTCGCGGCGGCCGGTCAGCACCACCGTCCAGCCGGCGGCCAGCAGACCGAGCGCGCAGGCCCGCCCGATGCCGCTGCCCGCACCCGTGACCACAGAAATTCTCCCGGCTGCCATACAGGAATTCCCTTCGTCATATGCCATCGGCCCGCCCGGCCTGAATTCTCCGGAAATCAGCTCCGGTGATCCCCCCCGGCGGAGCCGCACCGAGTTTTCGGCAATACCTCCGGACCCGTCAAGGCCGCGCATTCCGGCCACCAGGACAGCGGTAAGCGACAGGAGAGACAGATGGGCATCGGAAACTCCGCGGACCACACCGCCGGGGCAGCGGCTTCTTCCCTCGGATCGACGGAACTCAGCGCTTCCTGGTTCGAACGGGCCAAGAGGTCCCTCGCGGGCGGGATCAGCTCCTCCTCCCGGCTCACCTCGACCGGGCCCGACCCCTATCCGCTGTACATGCGGAGCGGTTCGGGCGCGCGTATCCGGGATGTCGACGGCAACGAGTACCTGGACTATCTGCTGTCGTACGGCAGCGCCGTGCTCGGCCACGCGCCCCCTGAACTGACCGGGGAGCTCACGAAGGTACTGGCCACCGGGACCATGTTCGGTACGTGCAACGTCCCCGAGGTCGAACTGGCCGAGCGGATACAGGAGATGGTGCCGTGCGCGGAGCTGGTCCGGTTCGCGAACTCCGGCTCCGAGGCCGTCCAGGGCGCGATCCGGACGGCCCGGGGCGTCACCGGCCGGTCCCGTGTCCTGAAGTTCGAGGGGCACTACCACGGCTGGACCGACACCCTCGCGATCTCCAACCGCCCCGCGCCGGAGGAGACCGGACCGCACGACGCGCCGCACTCCGTGCCGCACTCGCCCGGTATCCCGACCGGGGTGGTGGCCGATGTGGTGGTCTGCCCGTGGAACGACCCCGAGTCCCTGCGCGCGGTCTTCGCCGCCCACCCCGCCGAGTTCGCCGCCGCGATCTGCGAACCGATCGTCGCCAACAACGCCTGTACGATGCCCGATCCCGGCTTCCTGGACCTGCTGCGCGACCTGTGCACGGCCCACGGGACCGCGCTGGTCTTCGACGAGGTCTGCACCGGCTTCCGTACGGGGCCCGGCGGGGCGCAGACGCTGTTCGGGGTGCGGCCGGATCTCGCCGTCTTCTCCAAGGCGCTGGGCGGCGGCCTGCCGATCGCGGCGTTCGCGGGCGTACGGGAGCTGATGGAACCGCTGGCGACCGGGTACGTCAAGCACGGCGGTACGTACAACTCCTCACCCCTGTGCGCCACCGCCGCGTCCCTCACCCTGGCCCGGCTCGCGGACCCGGCGGTCACGGGACGTATCGAAGCGACCGGGCAGCGGATCATGGAGGCGATCCGCCGGGCCGCGAAGGACCACGGGGTGCCGTGCGCGGTCCAGGGCGTCGGCGCGATGTTCCAGGTGGTCTTCACCCCGGACGGCACCCCGACCCGCGCGTACCGCGACACGTTCCGCCTCGACCGCCACCGCTACGACGCGTTCCGCCACCACCTGCTGCTCCAGGGCGTACACACCAACGCGTACGGCCTGGCCTGCTGGTTCGTCTCCTCGGCGGTCACCCCCGACGAGCTGGACCGCACCTGCGAGGCGATCGACGTGGCGTTCGCGGGGCTGGCGGGGGATGACGATTGACGGGGGTGCCGGGCCCCGGGTCGTGGCGCCCGGCCCTGGCGCTTCGCCGGGTCGGACCGGCCCGTTTGTACGGGGACCACCATCGCTGGGTGATGGGCTCCGCCACCAGGTACGGGACACCCCCGCAGACGCGAACGCTCTTGACTGACCGTGCTGAGCGTAAGTCCTGGTCAGCGACCACGGGAGCCCGAGATAGCCCCGTCCGGCGACATGGTGAATGAGGAAGGGAAGGGCACCCGTGACGACCATAATCGAACCGAAACATTGGGTCGCATCTTCGTACAGTGACAACGGTGGCAACTGCATCGAGTGGGCCCCGTCGAACGCCACCACGACCGGCATCGTCCCGGTCCGGGACAGCAAGCGGCCGACTGGCCCGGTCCTGATGGTCTCCGCCGACGCGTTCGCCGGGCTGATCGCTCTCGCCCGGTCCGTCAAGTAGAACCGCGCATCCCGGGCCCCGCCGATCCTCTTCCTTCGGAGCGGCGGGGCGCCCAGCGGGACATATCCGCGGGGATCAGTGGACCGTGCCCCGCGGATGGCCCCGCTTCCTGTGCAGGTCCATCATCTCCACGACGACCATGAGGGCGCCCGTGTCGCTCCGGTCGAGCGTGGACCGCATGGCGTTGCGGAGCGACGCGCACTGCGGGCAGGTGTCCGGGTTCACCGGACCGTCCCGGGGGACGATCAGCTCCTGGTACGAGAGCATCGCGGGGGCCTTGTCCTCGGTGTGCCGTCGGTGGGGGTCGCCCGGTCCAGGGGCGGGAAGGGTGCGCAGGGTGTGACGGTCACGGGGCCGCCTGACGCGTTCTTCTTCAGGACGCAGCCCGGGTCGGGGCACCGGCACGGGCCGAAGTCGAGGGGATTGTCGAGGAGCGGGCCGTCGTTCACCGCGCGTCCTCCCTCGCCACGCGGGTCCGCTCCGCAGCCCCGGCATCTGGGCGCCGCTGTCGGCTCACGGCCCGGCGCCCGCCCGCCCGTCACCGGTCCAGCTCCCGCCGGAGGCCCGCGTCCACCCGCCGGAGAAGTTCCGTGGTCGGCCGGTGAAAGGGCCCCCGGTGCGATCCGGGTGGGTAGGCGGCCCACTTGCTGTGCCACACCGGACCGGCTGCCTGATGCGGGTGTCCGGTCGGCCGCAGGACGTGGACACCCGGTGCGACTTGGTGACGAGTGGGTGCCGGGGGACTGTTGTCGGTCATCGCTGTCGGACGTCCTTCTTGCGCGAGTGCTCTCGGGTCGTGTACTCCCTGTGTCGAAAGCGTTGCGCTCCGCGCGCACGCTGAACAGGTGCGGACGCTGGACATCCTCAACTGTCCAGCAAATTCCGGGAGTTTGTATGAGTGTCGAAACTCAGTGCGGCGACCGAGACGGCGACCGGCTGCGTCACCGCTCAAGTACTTCGGCAGCGAGGTCAGGCTGGAGCGGGAGCGGCTGGGCTGGACGCGGAAGGAACTCGGCAAGGAGGCCCATTGCGGGTACTCCCTCGTCGCCAAGATCGAGTCGGGCGAACGGGTGCCGGGGCTGGACTTCGCGAGGACGTGCGACCGGGTGTTCCCGCACGCCAACGGCCGTTTCGAGCGGCTCTGGCCGCTTGCGCTGCGCTTGGCGTTCCCGCCGTGGTTCCGCCGGTACGCCGAACTCGAATGGAAGGCGACGGTCGTCCGGATGTTCCACCCGCAGCTGCTCCCCGGACTGGTGCAGACCCCGGACTACGCACGCGCGATCCTCGAGGGCGCCGATGTGGTGCATGTGGACGGCTTTCCGAGGGGCTTCCTTCTGGCCGAACCGGACGATGTGGCCAAGGCGTCGGAAGCCTATGATCTTCTGACGGCCATGGCTTGCTCACCTGATGAGTCGGCAGACCTGATCGATTCCATTGCGAAGGACCACTACTCATGAGTCACGCCTGCATACCTGAGCACCTCTGGGAAAAGTCCACGTACAGCGGTAACAACGGTGGCGAGTGCGTGGAATGGGCCCCCGCCCATGCCGTCGCGCACGGCATGGTGCCTGTTCGTGACAGCAAGGTCGCCGGTGGGCCGGTGCTGATGGTATCGCCGGAGGGATGGGCCGGATTGGTCGGTCTCGCAGTCGGCCGAGGTCTTTGACCTGCCCGTATCCGCACACCGCGCCTAAGGACGGGTCCGCCGACCGCTCTCCTCAGCGAAGGGCTGCTATCCATGACCTGCACACGCATACCCGAGCACGCCTGGCAGGCTTCCTCGCACAGCGGTGCGAACGGTGGCGAGTGTGTGGAATGGGCGCCTGCTCATGCGGCCGTTCATGGCGTCGTGCCTGTTCGTGACAGCAAGGTCGCTGACGGAGCGGTGCTGATGCTGGCGCCCGAGCAGTGGACGGCGCTGGTGAATTCGGTCGCACGTCGCGAGGCCGAATAGGCCCATCGTCCTGCACATTCATATGCGGCGAGTCCGCAAGGGTCGACAGATTCCTCTGTGAAGGGCTGGTACTCATGTCTAACCCGCATGTACCCCTGGACGCTTGGCAGTCATCCACATACAGCCAGAACAACGGCGGTGAGTGTGTCGAGTGGTCGCCGTCCTACGCGTCCGCGCACGGCATGGTGCCTGTTCGTGACAGCAAGGTCGCCGGAGGGCCGGTGCTGATGGTGTCGCCGGAGGGGTGGACGGCGTTGGTCGGGCTCGCCAAGGGCCAGGGCAGGCATGGTGGAGGAGGGCGTCATCCGCGAACACATCCACAAGGACGGCCGGTGGCGGGACTCCGTCGTCCACTCGATCCTCGACCACGAATGGGCCGCTGTCCGTCCCTGACATCACAGCCCGTTCGAGATCCGCATGTGGAGGCTTTCCATGCATGAGTCTGCCGGGCTCAGGCCCTTGGCGACGTTCTTCCGGGGGAATCAGGTGGAGTTGCCCAGCACCGTGGACGACATCCGTGCGGCGCTCCCCGCCGGAAGGCGGGAGGAGTTCGAGGGCGAGCTGGCCCGCTTCATCGGGCACTGGGCGCTGGAGTGCCGTCCTGATATCCGGGACGCGGACCGGGCGACGTTCGAGCGGCTTGAGCAGGGCGACTCCTCGGGGTTCACGGTGGCCGAGGACCTGGATTCGTGAGCGGACGCCGTGGCCGAGACCCGGGCCCAGGGCGTGTCCTGGCGGTCCGGTCGGCTGAGGAAAACCAGGTGCGGCCGGGCGCCGGGCTGGTGTGAGATCCGGGACATGACGATCGTTCTAAACGAGCCCGGCGTCGACGGGCTGACCGGGGCCGTGGACGCCCTCCGCGCATGGCAGGACGACCGCACGCCGCTGCAACTCCATCCGGGAGACCTCGGCTGGGCGCTGGGCGCTGGGTGCGGAGAGGCTGGCCGCGGCCGTCCGCACCTGGAGCGTGGGCGGACGGATCATCGCCGTCGGATACCTGGACGCCCCTGATCTGCTGCGCCTGACGACCGCGCCGGACCTGCGACAGGACGGTGATCTGGCGCGCCGACTGCTGGCGGACCTCGGTGATCCGGAGCGCGGGGTCCTGCCGCCCGGGAAGGCCGCACTCGAAATCCCCGACGGCGCCCTGCTCCGCGAGGTCCTCCTGGAGGCGGGCTGGCATCCGGACGAGCCGTGGACGCCGCTGCGTCACGACCTCACCGGGCCGGTGAAGGACTCCGGCCTGCGGATCGAGGTGGCCGGTCCGGACACGGCAGGGGTGCGGACCGCGGTGCACCGCTCTGCGTTCGGCAGCCCGGCGTTCACCGAGGAGGTCTGGCACGTCCTCGCGGCCGGGCCGGTCTACGCCGACGCGCGCTGCCTGATCGGCTACGACGACCAGGACAACGCGGTGGCCGCGGCGACGGTCTGGTCGGCCGGGCACGGCAAGCCCGGCCCGCTGGAGCCGGTGGGCGTGCACGCCGACCATCGCGGTCGCGGCTACGGGACGGCGATGAGCGTCGCCGCCGCGGCGGCGCTGCGTGAACTGGGTGCGTCAAGCGCACTCGTCGCCGCCCCGAGCTCGAACGCCGCCGCCGTCGCCACCTACAGGGCGGCTGGATTCGAGCCGTCGCCCGAACGGCTGGACGTCGGCCGATCCGCCTGAGAACGATCAGGCGGCGGTACCGGACAGCCCGCGCCGCTGCCCCTGGCCGGGGCCGAACGCCTGCGGCGGCCCCCCTTCCTCCTCCGCCGCCGGACTATGGCGCGCCCCGGTTCTCGTCCTCGTCGCCTTGGTCCCACCGTCCAGGCTAGGTGGACGACCTCCGTCACGGATGAGGGCGCCAGATCGCACGGTGGCGCGCTGGCCCCCGCGCGTCCGATCCCGCGCTCCCCGCGCCTCGCATCGGACCCCGTCCGGGGAAGAATCCCCGGGACGTGAATCCTTTGGCGGCCGGGGTGCCTCTCATACCTGTGCGGGCGAACGGCGTCGGCACGGGAACGGAGGAAACCATGGACATGGTCATCGGTGGGGTCGTGGCGGCAGTGGCCGTCTGCGCGTGTGTGGTCTACGTGCTGCGCCGGCGGGGGCGTTCGCGTGGCTGACGTCCAGTGGCCCGGGGAGCGGCTGATCGCCGCCGCACGGGAAGGGGACGCCGAGGCCACCGCCGCCCTGGTGTCGGGCTCGCATCCGCACGTCCAGCGGTTCGCGTACTCGCTGTGCGCCTCGCCCCAGGACGCCGAGGACGCCGCGCAGGAGGCGCTGATCATCCTGTACCGCAAGATCGGGATGCTGCGGGCCACCGGGGCGCTGGCCTCGTGGATGTTCCGGATCGTCCGCAACGAGTGCCTGCGACGCTCGAAGTCGCTGCTGCGCGGACACGGCCCGCTCCCCGACACCGTCGTCCCGTCGTTCGAGGACGACGTGCTGCGGCGGCTGGAGGCGGACCGGGTGGCTGAGGCGATCGCCGCGCTGCCCGCCGACCAGCGGCGGGTGATGATCATGCGGGACATCCAGGGGTACAGCGGGCGGACGACCGCCGACACCCTCGGCCTCAGCACCGCCGCGATGAAGTCCCGGCTGCACCGCGCCCGCGCCACGGTCCGCGAGACGTTGCGGCGCTCGCCCCTCGATCCGGCGTGGGGAGGCGGCCATGACTGACCGGAAGGGCGGCACGTCCACGGCGGATCACGTACACCGGCAGGCCGTGACGACGGCATCGACGGCCCCGGGGAACTTCGCCAGTGCCTCGTTGCCCCGGCACCTGCTGCGGGGCGGGGCCGGGTTCGGCGCGCTGGCCGGGTCCGTGCTGCTGATCCCGGCCGTGGGACCGTTCAGTCTGGTGCTGGCCCCGCTGGGACTGCTCGCGCTGCGGGGGTGCCCGATGTGCTGGACGATCGGGCTGGTGCAGACCGTGTCGAGGGGCAGGCTGCGGCGTTCGTGCGCGGACGGCCGCTGCGAGCTCACCCGCCGGGAGCCGTCCGACGTACGCGGCGCCCACGAGGTACCCGCTGCACCCGACGTACCCCCCGATGTACGCGGTGCGCCCGGCGTACGCAGCGCACATCACGTACACAGCGCGCATCACGTACCCGGCGTACCCGCCGCACCCGCCGCACCCGGGGCCGGCGTCAAGTCCGGCTGACCTGCCGTCACGGAGCCGCGCCCCCGCCCGGGAAGCCCCTCGGTGTCCGCCCCGGACCCGGTCGCGGGGCGGCTCGGGCGGGGCCCGTCAGGAGGCCAGGTCGGCCGGGGACCCCGTACGGTCGGCCGGGGAATCCGTACGCGCTGCGGGGACCCGGGGCGCGGGGCGTACCGGGGTGACGCGCCGTCCGGCCAGTGCGCATCCGAGGCAGTCCGGGTGCCCCGCGCGGGCCGCGCGGTCGCGGACCCGTAAACCCCGCTCCGCGACGGGCCGCAGGCCGGGGGGTTTGCCCCAGCCCGTGAGATGCATGGCCCAGGTGGTCAGGACGGCCGCCGCCGTGACCGCGAGGCCGAGCCAGATCCCCGGCCGCCAGGAGATGACGCCCAGTCCGGTGACCGTGCCTCCGACCGTGGCGACGGCGACGCCCACCCAGCCCGCGAGGGTGTGGCCATGGTCGTAGGTATGTCCGCTCATGTGTCCGCCTTCCGGGCGCGCCGGACCGCGCCCACGGCATGCCGCGGCCACGCCACCTGCGCCGATCTATGATGGCTTAGCAAGTGAGAAATTTATCTTACGTACTAAGGAAAGTTCAATGGAGGGCAAGCCCCGCCCCGCAGCCTCCGCCTCGGACGTGCTCGTCGCGCTGGACGGCCTCGTCGCGACGAACATCGTGGGCAATCAGGAGTTCGCCCGGAACCTGGGCCTGAGCATCACGGACCTGACCTGCTTCGCGTATGTCCTGGAGGCGGGGGACACCCCGGTCACCGCCGGCGACCTGGCCGGCCGGGCGAACGTCACCACGGGGGCGGTGACCGGCATCCTCAACCGCCTGGAGCGCGGCGGATTCGTGACCCGGAGTCCGGACCCCGACGACCGGCGCCGGGTGCGCGTCGAGGCCGTCCCGGCCGCCGCCGAGCGTGTGCGGGCGGTCTACGACCCCTATCAGGCGCGCCTCGCGTCGCTGTTCGCCGACTACACCCCGGACGAGATCGCCGTACTGGCCGACTGGCTCACCCGCGCGTCCACGCTCGCCCGCGAGTACCTGGACGACTCCTGCTAGGCGCGCCGACCGCGAGCACGGCAGAACCCCCCTGCGTGTCTCGATCCGACCTGACCCGCCCCTGACCCGCCTTCGCCCCGCGCCCCGCTCTTCGGTCCCCGCCCCGCGCCCCCGGGTAGACCCTGAGCCGTCCCTGACCGGACCCGGAGATGCTCCCGACACGGGCGCCGCAGGGGCGGCGGCGCGCCTAACGTGACGACGCGCCCCGGCCGGGCCCGCACGTCTGACCACACCACCGCTCTCCTCAGGAGGAGGATCAGCCATGCCGTTAAGCGGCAGATCATTACCGCGGCGTATCGCCGCGCGGGGCACGGCCGTGGCCGGGGGAGTCGCCATCGTCCTCGTCGCCGGGCTCGCCGCCGTTCCCGCTGTCCACGCGTCTCCGCCCGCCGCCGGGGCCCTGCTATGGGCGCCGTGCGGCGATCCGGCGAAGCCGGGAGCCGAGTGCGCCACTCTCCCGGTGCCGGTCGACTGGGCCCGCCCGGACGGGCCGCGGCTCGATCTGGCCGTGGCCCGCCGCCAGGCCACCGACCCCGGCGCACGCGTCGGCTCGATGGTGTTCGGGCCCGGGGGGCCGGGCGACTCGGGTGTGGAGATGGTGGCCGGCCGTATCGGCCGGTTCAGCCCCGAGGTCCGGCGCAGGTTCGACATCGTCAGCTTCGACCCGCGCGGTGTGGGCGCCAGCGGTGCGGTGACCTGCTCCGGCGACCTGCTCGCCGCGCGGCCGTCACCGGAGCTGACCAGCCAGGCGGACTTCGAGGCCACCGTGGCGTACAACGAACGGCTCCGTGCCGACTGCCGGGCCCGTACCGGTCCGGTGTTCGGGCATCTCGGCACCGCGCAGACGGTACGGGACCTGGACGCTCTGCGGGCCGCCCTCGGTGAGCGGAAACTGACCTTCCACGGCAGCTCCTACGGCACGCTGCTCGGGGCGCGGTACGCCGAGACCTATCCGCGCCGGGTGCGCGCGACGGTGCTGGAGAGCGTCATGGACCACAGCGTCCCGACCGCCCGCGAGTTCCTGCGGGCCCAGGCGGTCGCGGCGGAGGATTCGTTCCGGGAGTTCGTGAAGTGGTGCGGCGGCAACGCGGACTGCGCGCTGCACGGCCGCGATGTCCGCGCCGTCTGGCGGGACCTGCTGGCCCGGGCCGGGCGCGGTGAGCTGGAGGACCCGGCGAGGCCGGGCAGCCCGGTGTCGCCCTCGGACCTGGTCAACAGGACCGCGTTCCGGAAGTTCTACGGGGCCGACCACGCGGGCCTGGCCACGGCGGTCGCGAAGATGGACGCGAGCGAGCCGCTGCCCGCCTCACCCACCTCGGTGGCGTCGCTGCATCCGGCGACCCCCGTCTTCTGCTCGGACTGGCACCTGCCCGTGCGCGACCACCGGGAGTACGCCTCGCTCGTCGCCATGATGAACAGGACGGCGCCCGACCTGCCCCATCTGCTGCCGATCCATATGGTGGCGGCGTGCCTGGGCGCGCCGACCGCCGACCCGCAGCGCCGCCTCGACGTACGCGCCGCTCCGCCGATCCTGCTGTCCCACGCGCGGCACGACCCGGCCACCGGCTACCCGTGGGCGGTCTCGGTGGCCCGGCAGCTCGGCCGCGGCGGTGTGCTTCTCACCTACGAGGGCCACGGGCACGGCAGCGTCACCCGTGGCCCGTGCATGCGGGACGCCGTGGACCGCTATCTGACCGATCTGATGGTGCCGCCCCGGGGCACCCGCTGCCCCGCCGTGCCGTAGGCCATCCCGGTGACCGGGGTGACCCCCGTCGCCGCGGCCACCCCGGTCACCGCCGTCACGCGGGGCCGAGGTCGGCTTCGAGGGTGGTGACGGTGATCAGGGGGCGGTTCCAGAGGGCGAGGAGTTCGTTGGCGAGGGTCACGACCGGGAACGGGTGCTCGCTGTTGCGTACCTCGATCGCGGCGGCGGACAGACCACGGGGAACGGCGCCGGCGTCGAGGAGGGCCCGCCAGTCGTCCGGTCCCAGCTCCAGGAACTCCAGTCCGGTCAGCCCGGCGATCTCCAGCGGGTCGGCGAGCGTACCGGGGTAGGCGGTGAGGGTCCGCAGCCGGGGGAGCCCGACGACCGGGGCGAGGCTGAGGGGTTCGCCCTCCCATACGCCGATGGACAGCACCTCCAGGCCGGGGTGGGCCGCGGCCTCGACGCTCTTCAGTGCCCCGGTGTTGACCCGGGCCACGACCGGCGGCCCGTCCTCCCGGAGACCGCGGTGGCCCTCGCCGTACCCCTTCAGCACCAGGTCGGTGAGGGAGTCGGCGAGCAGTCCGGCGCCCATGTCCTCCTCATGGCTGATCATGATGATCTGCCCGGTGTGTCCCTGGGGGCCGGGTGTCAGGTCGACGGCGATCCGGTCGCCCCCGCCGTTGTCGCCGAACACGATCCAGCCGGGTGAGCCGGCCAGCCCCTGCACCGCGGCGTCGGGCGGGGTGACGGCCGCCTCCATGGCCCCGGTCGGCCAGTCGAAGTGACGGGACGCCGCGTCGGCGACGTACGCCTCCGTGAGCGGGAGCAGTTCGCAGCCGACCGCCTCGGACTCCCGCTCCGCCGCCTCGTGGTCGTCGCCGTAGTCCTCCCAGCGGGCCCGCGTCACCCGGTAGAGCGCGCGGAGCTCGTCGGGCAGTGTGACGCCGAGCCGCGCCTCCGCCGCGGCGAGCTCCGCCTCGGACGCGCCGGTGGCCCCGGGAATCCGCTCGCGCAGCGTCCGCTCCAGCAGCGCGGGGTCCGCCGTCGGGGCCACGGTCGCCCCGGGCGCCGGGTCCGGGAGGCGGCGCCAGGGCTCGGGGACGGAACCGTCGACCAGGAGGAGCGCACCCGGGTGCGCCCCGCCGAAACCGGGCTCCGCGGCCGGAGCGGGCCCGAAGAGACGCAGCAGCGTCCGCCCGGACGGCGCGATCTCCGCCACGAACGCGATGTCGTCGAATCCGGCGTCCCTGAGCGCGCCCTGCACCCGCTCCACCGCGTCCGTCTCGTCCCGCATGTCCTCGATCTGGTACGCCCTCCCGGGCGGCGGCTGCCGCCGGTTCAGGGGCAGGCTCCAGCTCCCCCGGCTGACGCGTCCGGCGATATGGCCGCCCGGGGCGGCGAAGCCCCTGGTGTCGCCGGCCCGCAGGAGCCGTACCACGGGTTCCCAGGTGGCGAAGTCGTGAATCGCGGACAACGGGGGCCTCCGGTGGTTCTGTTGGACGTGGTGGGACCGAGTATCGCGGAGGGCCGCCGTTCCGGACGCGCCCCGGACCGCCCTGCCCCGACTCCTCCGCCCCGGGACGCATCCTCCGGGGCCGTGTCCGCGTCCTGGGGGATGAGGCTGCCCCGGGATGAGACTGCCCTGGGATGAAGGCGTCCTGTCGGTCGGGGCGGTCCTGTCGGTCGGGGCGGTCCTGCGGAACGGGGTCGTCCTGCCGGTCGAGGTGGGTTCTGGCGTCGAGGCGGGTCCTGTGGGACGGGGCCTCCCGTCGGCCGGGGCGGCCCTGTGGGATGGGTCGCAGCGCCGCCGCCGCTCTGGACGGTCCAGGTGACCGGCGGGTAATGTAGACCTGAGCAAGCGCTTAGTCCATTGTCGTGCCCGCAGCCGGTGTCGTGCCCGCGGCCGGGCCGTTCGCCGCAGACGAAGGAGACCCGTGCGCCGCACCATCTACAACGAGGACCACGAGGCGTTCCGGGACACCGTCCGGGCCTTCATCGAGGCCGAGGTCGTCCCCGTCTACGACGAGTGGTACGCCGCCGGCCAGCCCCCGCGCGAGTTCTACGACAAGCTCGGTGAGCTGGGCGTCTTCGGGATCGAGGTGCCGGAGGAATACGGCGGCGCCGGGCTGTCGACGTTCAAGTTCGAGGCCGTCATGGCCGAGGAGACCGCCCGCGCGGGGGTCTCGTTCGGCGGCAGCGGTGTCCATGTCCTGCTGTGTCTGCCGTACCTCAAGGCGTACGGCACCGAGGACCAGAAGAAGCGCTGGCTGCCGGACTTCGCCACCGGCCGGACCATGTACGCGATCGCCATGACCGAGCCGGGCACCGGCTCCGACCTCGCGGGGATGCAGACCACCGCGAAGCTCTCCGAGGACGGCACGCACTACGTCCTCAACGGCGCCAAGACCTTCATCACCGGCGGTGTGCACGCCGACCGGGTCATCGTCTGCGCCCGTACCGCGTCGTCCACCCCCGAGGACCGCCGCCACGGCATATCCCTCTTCGTGGTCGACACGAAGTCCGAGGGGTACGCGGTCGGCCGCAAGCTCGACAAGCTGGGCCTGAAGGTCTCCGACACCGCGGAACTGTCCTTCACGGACGTCAAGGTGCCCGTGGAGGACCTGCTCGGCGAGGAGAACAAGGGCTTCTCGTACCTCGGGCAGAACCTCCCCCAGGAGCGGCTCGGTATCGCGGTCGGCGCGTACGCGCAGTCCAAGGCCGCCATCCGCTTCGCCCAGAACTACGTCGAGGAGCGCACGGTCTTCGGCAAGACGGTCGCGTCCTTCCAGAACACCAAGTTCGAACTGGCCGCGTGCAAGGCCGAGGTCGACGCGGCCGAGGCCGTCGTGGACCGGGCGATCGAGGCGCTCGACGCGGGTGAGCTGACCGCCGCGGAGGCCGCGTCCGCGAAGCTGTTCTGCACCGAGGTGGCGCACCGGGTGATCGACCGCTGCCTCCAGCTGCACGGCGGCTACGGCTTCATGAACGAGTACCCGATCGCCCGCCTGTACGCGGACAACCGCGTCAACCGCATCTACGGCGGCACGAGCGAGGTCATGAAGATGATCATCGCGAAGGACATGGGGCTGTAACCCCCTATGGGGCTGTAACCCCCTCCGGTACGGTCCGCCGTCCGCCGGTGTCCGTCCGGGCGATCGGTGATCCCGGACGGACGGCGGCGGACGGGCCCTTGCTCCCCAGGTGAGTTCCGGACACCTGGGGAATGCCCGGGAAATGAACCGCCGGAGGTTCTATTTCCTTGTGCCGCCCCGTCCTCTCCCGTCGAGCGAATTGCGGGAATGCGGGGAATGCGACCGCTGTCGCCGGGGCCAGGAAAACCGGTGCGTGACGGTATTTCTCTGCCAAACTCACTGTATGGATCAACCACTTACCTCCCTTCTCGATCTGCTGGACCTGGAGAAGATCGAGGAGAACATCTTCCGCGGGCATTCCCATTCCTCCGTGGTGCCGCGGGTGTTCGGCGGGCAGGTCGCGGCCCAGTCGCTGGTCGCCGCGGGACGCACCGTGCCCGCCGACCGGACCGCGCACTCGCTGCACTCCTACTTCCTGCGGCCCGGGGACCCGGGCGCGCCGATCGTGTACACCGTCGACCGCATCCGGGACGGCCGTTCCTTCACCACCCGGCGGGTCGTCGCCGTGCAGCACGGGCAGCCGATCTTCCATCTCTCGGCGTCGTTCCAGGTCCACGAGGAGGGCCTGGAACACCAGACGGTGATGCCGCCGGCACCCGATCCGGAGACCCTGCCGACGGCGGAGGAGACCCTCGCCCGGCACGCCGGTGTGCTGCTGCCCGGGGTCCCGGACCGGATGTCGGAGGCGCGCCGGGCCGTCGACCTCCGCTATGCCGACGCGCCGCCGTTCGCGACGCTCGGTGAGCCCCGCGAGCCGCGCTCCCAGGTCTGGTTCCGCACCAACGGCAAGCTCGCCGACGACCCCCTGTTGCATGTCTGCCTCGCCACCTACGTCTCCGACATGACGCTCCTCGACTCGGTGCTCCTCGCGCACGGCCGGGGCGGGTGGGCCGTCGGTGATGTCGTGGGTGCCTCGCTGGACCACGCGATGTGGTTCCACCGTCCGTTCCGGGCGGACGAATGGCTCCTCTACGACCAGGAGTCCCCGTCGTCGGCGGGCGGCCGTGGCCTGGGCCAGGCCCGGATCTGGACCCAGGACGGCCGGCTGGCGATCACCGTCATCCAGGAGGGCGTGGTACGGGTGCCCCGCTGATCCGGTGCCCCGCTGATCCGGGTGCGCTGATCCGGCGCCCGTTCGGCTCTCAGGGGGCGGGCGGTGTCTCCGTGATCGTCCAGCGTCCGACCTGCTGGTACGCCGAGTCGTACACGGTCTCGCCGACGCCCGGCGCCAGGGTGTAGTGGTGCAGGTTGCCGCCCCAGTAGCGCAATACGCGGGACAGTTCACGGACGGTGGTCTCGGACGGTCCTGAGCTGGGGATGTCCACTTCCAGGACGAACTTCATGTGCTGCACCCCTTCTACGGTCGGCCACGAGCAAAGGTGGTCCCCTTGCGTGCCTTCAATCGTTTCATGCAACTCCTTTTGGGGACTTCGCGCGGGGACAGGCCCGGAATCACAGGGTCCCTGTCCCCGGAAGTCTCAAGTCGCACTTCGTGCCCGGGTGCGGCTCGGGGCGTCCGGCGGGGGGCCGGGGTGATCGTGACGGGCGTCCCACCGGGCGGTACTCCGCCCGCGGGGGCGGGAGGCGACGGCAGAATGGAGGGCATGCCGATATCCGGGACACCCAGTCGCGCCGAGCTCGTCGACCATCTGATCCGCACCCACATCGCGGGTGACGTGGCGACCCCCCGCGAGAACAATCTCGACCACTACCGCAAGCTCGCCAACGGCGACCGGCACTACTGGCTGGGCCTGGAGCTGGGGGACCGGTGGACCGACGAGCAGGACGTGCTCGCGGTGATGGCCGAGCGGTGCGGGGTGAACGACGACCCGGAGCACCGGTTCGGGCAGGACACCATCGACCCGGAGCTGACCGTCGCCGGGCTGGAGCGGATGGCGGCGCGGCTGCGGAAGGCCGCGGCCGGCAAGGAGCGGGTGCTGTTCGCGACCGGGCATCCCGGGGGGCTGCTCGATGTGCACCGGGCCACCGCGGGGGCGTTGCGGGACGCGGGGTGCGACATCGTCGTCGTCCCGGACGCGCTGTACGCCGACGAGGGTGTCGTCTTCCAGTTCGCGGACGTGGCGATGCTGGAACGGGGCGCGACACTGTGGCACACGCATTCGCCCGAGCCGATGAACGCGGTGCTGGACGGGCTGGAGCGGGCGGGGCTGGCGGCGCCCGATCTCGTGGTCGCGGACCATGGGTGGGCGGGCCGTGCGGGGCAGCGGGGGGTCGACTCCGTCGGGTTCGCCGACTGCAACGACCCGGCGTTGTTCCTTGCGGAGGCGGAGGGGACGGTGCAGGTCACGGTGCCGTTGGACGACCATGTCCGTAGCCCCCGGTTCTACGACCCGCTGACGGCATACCTCCTCGACGCGGCGGGCCTCACCCCGAGTTGACCCTCCCGGCGCCCCGAACTCCCCGTCCCCCGGGGTTTCCTGTGCTGGGCGTACTTGTTCCCGCACAGGTCGTTCGGTGGGTGCGCAGTTCCCCGCAGGCCGCCTTCGCTTGCGCTTCCGAGGTCTGTCCGGCTGGGCGCACTTCGTTCCTGTGCCGTCGTTCGTGGGTTGTGCGCAGTTCCCCGCGCCCCTGGATGCTGCCCCCTTGCGGTCGTTCGTCGGGTGCGGGTCCGCCCTCGTCTTTTGCGCAGTTCCCCGCGCCCCTGAAGGGGCACTCCTCTCCTCCCGCAGTCGCATGGCTGCGGGAGGGGGTGGGCGGGAATCTCTGCCCGCAGACTCCGATGCTCTTCAGTGGGACGAGGGGGATGTCCGACCGAGCGCGTTGGAGCGAGGACGGAGAATCCCGACCGGCCCCGACCCGAAGAACCGACAGGGTGCGCCCCAAAGGGGCGCGGGGAACTGCGCAAAACCCCCGGGCGACGGCACAGGAACGGAGTGCGTCCCGCCGGACGGACCTGGGAAGCGCAAGCGAAGGCGACCCGCGGGGAACTGCGCGAAACCACCGAGCGACGGCACAGGAACAAGTGGGCCACGTACCGAGTACCCAGGGGCGCGGGGAACTGCGCACCCACGAGTGACCTGCACGGGAAAGGTGCGCCCCGCCGGGCGGACCTGGGAAGCGCAAGCGAAGGCGACCCGCGGGGAACTGCGCACCCACGAACGACCCGCACGGGAAAGGTGCGCCCAGCCGGACGGACCTGGGAAGCGCAAGCGAAGGCGACCCGCGGGGAACTGCGCATCCACGAGCGACGGCACAGGAACAAGTGCGCCCACCCGGACAGACCCCGGGGTAACGGGGGCTCGACCCCGTTACGTCACCCCACGTGAACCGGCAACGCCGCAAGGCCGCGAGTCAGCGCGGACGCGCGCCACCGCAGCGTCCCGGGGCCCGCCGCAAGGCGAACCGTCGGGCGGCGAGCCGCGAGCACCGTGAGCGCGACCCCCGCCTCCATCCGGGCCAGCGGCGCCCCCAGACAGTGATGCACCCCGTGCCCGAACGCGAGATGCCCCCGCCCGGGCCCTCCGGGACCGAACCGCCCGGGATCGAACCGCCCGGGTTCCGCGAACCGCCCCGGATCGCGCCCCACCGCCGCGAGCGACACGAGCACGGAGTCCCCCGCCCCCACCACCGTCCCCCCGATCCGCGTGGCCTCCGCCGCGAACCGGAACGCCGTGGTGGTGACCGGCGCGTGCAGCCGCAGCGTCTCCTCGACGACCCGGCCCACCGAGGACGGCTCCGCCCGCAGCGCCGCGAGGTCCCCGGGCCGGCACAGCAGCGCGTACAGCGCCCCGGAGATCAGATGCACGGTCGTCTCATGACCGGCCACCAGCAGCAGGAAGCACATCCCGAGCAGTTCGTCGGCCGTCAACGCGTCCCCACCCCCGGACGCGTCCCCGGGCCCGGCCGCCCCGCCGGGTGCGGCGAGCGCGCTGAGCAGATCGTCCCCGGGCCGCTCCCGCTTCCGCGCCAGCAGCTCCGCGAAGTACGTACCCATCGCGCCCATGGCCGCCCCGGCGGCCTCCGCCGAGTCGGGGGTGAGCAACTGGTACGACCAGTCCCGCAGCGCCGCGCGGTCCTCCCCGGGCACTCCGAGGAGTTCACCGATGACGGCCACCGGCAGCGGCAGCGCGTAGTCGGCCACCAGGTCGGCGGTCCCGCGCCGGGGCAGCGCCGCGGCGAGCTCCTCGGCGATCTCGCGGACGCGGGGTTCCAGTGCCGCGATCCGGGCCGGGGTGAAGTGCCGGGACACCAGCGAGCGCAGCCGGGTGTGGTCGGGCGGATCGGTCTGGAGCATGTTGCGGCCCAGCGCGTTGCCCCCGTCGTGGGACCACGTCGCGGAGTGCCGGATGTCGTTGCGGAGCGCGGGGTCGGTGAGCGCGGCACGCGCCTCGTCACGGCCGACGACGAGCCAGGCGTCACCGGATCCTGGGACATGGACGCGGTGGACCGGGCCGAGACGGCGCAGATGCGCGAGGACGGCGTCGGGGTCGCGGACGGGATCGACCCCGGCGGGGGCGAGCTCCCCGAGGGTGGGCGCGGTGCGGGGGACGGCTGCGGACATGCGGTTCCCTCCAGACGGCAGAACGACAGAGCGGCAGGGCAGCGGAGCGAGGTGAAGTGGGGACTGCTCCCCACTTCGTCATCCTGATCGTAGCGGCCCACCGGGCGCACCGTCCCGCCCGGGGAGGGACCCCGGGAAGGGACCCCGGGAAGGGAAGGGTGAATGGACAGCGGGGTGAAGGGCGGGACGGGGCAGGGCGGACGGGTCAGCGGGCGCGGTGCGGGCCGAGCGCGTGCAGCACGTCGACCAGCTCCCGCTCGGTGAGCGCCCGACCGGGCAGCGCCCCCGCGCCCGGCGCCCGCAACGCGTCCAGGAACAGCGTCAGTTGCCGCCGCCACGCCCCCGGCACCGGGGCCAGCGCGGGCACCGTACGCCCCAGCGCGGCGAGGGACAGCAGCAGATCCTCGACCGTCACATCCGTCCGCATCGCGCCCTGTTCCTGCGCCCGCGCCATCAGCGAGGCGACCGTCCGGCGNCACATCCGTCCGCATCGCGCCCTGTTCCTGCGCCCGCGCCATCAGCGAGGCGACCGTCCGGCGGTGCTCCACGTGCAGCGCGTCCAGCGCCTCGATGCCCGGGATCGCGGTGGTCATCAGGTCGTTGGTGCCACGGTCGGCGGCCAGTTCCGCGTAGACGGAGGTCAGATACCCGAGCAGGGCGCCCCAGGCGTCCTCCTCGCGCCGCGCCCGCCGCGCCGCCTTCGCCGTCGCGTCGAGCAGTCCCGCGAACGCGGCCCCGATCAGCGCCGCGCGGTTCGGGAAGTGCCGGTACAGCGTGGCGTTGCCGAGCCCCGCCCGGCGGGCGATGTCGTCGAACGGTACGTCGAGCCCCTGCTCGGCGAAGAGCGAACGGGCCGCGCCGAGCAGCGTGTCCCGGTTGCGTACCGCGTCCCGCCGGGGAACCGCCTTCGCCTTGCCGCCCGTCATCCGCGCCTCTCCGATCCTCCCGCGCGGCCGGTCACCCACCGCCCGCCCAGTATGGCCGCACACCCCCCGCCCCCATGCCCGGAGCCCGGCTGTGCCCGGCGCCCGCCCCCACGCGCCGCGCCCGCCCCCACGCGCCGCGCCCGCCCCTACGCGCTGCACCCGCCCCCGAGCTCCGCGCCCGCCTTCGCGCTCCGCACCCACCCCCGCCCGGCACCCGAGGCCTCCGGCCCCCCGCCCGGCACCCGATCCCCCGCCCCCCCCGCTGCCCCCACCCCACCCCGCACTCACCCCGCCCTCCCCCCGAACTCACTCCCCGCCCGACCGCCCCCCACGGCTCAGCGCGAACCAGAGCTCCATCCGTACGTCCGGGTCGTCGAGGTCCGTGCCCAGGAGGTCCGCGCAGCGGGCCACGCGCTGGCGGACCGTGTTGCGGTGCACGTCGAGGGCCACCGCCGTACGGTCCCAGCCGCCGTGCAGGGAGAGCCAGGTGCGCAGGGTCTCCGTCAGCGCGGGTCCGTTGGGCGCCGTAAGGAGTGGGGCGAGCAGGGCCCGTGCGTGGCGGTCGGCGTCGGCGGCCGGGACCAGGGACGCCAGCCCGCCCCCGTCACCCCGGTGCCGGACCAGCGGCGCGCGGACCGCCAGCGCGCGGGACAGCGCACGCGCCGCCTGTGCGTCGGCCGCGCCGAGGTCGCCGCCCGGCGCGCTCAGCCCGAGCGTCCACCCCGGCTGCGGCGGCACCTCCGGGGCGTCGGGGAGCAGGACCCGTACGGTGTCCCGTCCCGGATCGACCAGCGCCGAACCGAGGGCCGCCCCGAACGCCGCCGCGGCGACCGGATCGGCCGGTCCGGACGCGGGCCGCGCGTGGACCACGGTCCACCGCTCACCCCCGAGCAGTCCCAGCGCCTCCTCCGGCGCCGCGCCCAGCAGCAGCCGTACGAGCGCCGCCGACCGGGCGGCCTGCGCGGTGCCCTGGTGCTCCCCGGTCAGCAGCGACAGCAGGACCACCGCGACCCCGGTGACCGTATGGTCGCCGGGCTCCCGCCGTTCCCCGGCCACCCCGAGCGCGAACCCCTGGCCGCCGCCCAGCGCGTACGCGGCGAGCGGCACCCCGCCGACGGTGTCCGTCGCCGACGCGGGCTCCGCCGGACCGCCGCCCACCCGGCCCGCCAGCTCCAGCACCCCGTCCCGGACCGCCGCCCGGACCGCCGCCCCCGCGCCCGGTACCGGACCGGCCTCCCGGACGACCGCGCCGTCCGGGCCCACGAGCGCGGCCCAGCCGCCGCCGAGCCGCCGGGCGAGCTGCCCGAGGACCGCCGGTACGGGGTCGGGGCGGGCCGCCGCGGCGGCGAGGGCCTGCTGGTCACGCGTCACCCGGCGCAGCTCCGCGTGCCGGATGCGCGTCATGATCGCGAACACCGCGCGGGCCACCCCGGAGAACGTGGTGCGCGGCGGCACCTCGATCAGCGGCAGCCCGTACCGGTCGCACGCCGCGATCAGCGCGTACGGGACGGTGTCGTGGACCGGGGCGAGCCCGAAGCCGACCGCCGCGCCGCCCGCCGCGNGCGTACGGGACGGTGTCGTGGACCGGGGCGAGCCCGAAGCCGACCGCCGCGCCGCCCGCCGCGACGACCCGGGACACATAGGCGTCCCAGTACGGCCCGCTCCGCGCCCCGTCCGTCGCCTCCGCCGTGTGCGCCCCGGCCGTGAGCAGCAGCTCGCCGCCCAGCAGATACGGGTACGGGTCGGACATCTCGGAGGTGTGCGCCCACAGGATCACGGTCGCCGCGTCCCGGGGCCCGGCGAGCTGCCGCAGCCCCAGATCGTCCCGCGCCAGCAGTGCGGTGAGCGGGACGGGCGGGGTGGGCGGGACGGCGGCGGGCACGGGGTCCGACGGGAGCGGGGGAGCCGGCGCAGTGGACTGGGTCGGCGGGGCTGGAGGGCGTGGGGTCGGCTCGTCGGGCGGCACGGGGTGGACGTTCCCTCCATCGAAGTCGCGAGAAGTGGATGAAACGTACACTTCAGCGTTGCTTTCCGGCCACCTATCGTCGTCCCTGCCGGTGACCGCGTCACGGCGGACAGCGTCCGGACGGCCCCTGGCCGGGGCGGACACCGTCCCTCGCGACGCGGTCACCGGCGGCCCGCCCGCGCACCCCCCGACCCGCCCCGCGACGTGCGAGCCCGACCCGACCGGACCCGACCCGCACCCCGCTCACCGCCGCACCCCGCCGCACCCCGCACCCGCTCACCGCCGCACCCCGCTCACCGTCCCCCCGCAGCACCGCCGCCGAGGCGCGAAGGAGGCCCCGTATGGCCGTCGACTACGCAGTGATCGCCGTCTATCTGGCAGGCATGCTGGCCATGGGCTGGTGGGGCATGCGCCGCGCCAAGTCCAAGAGCGATTTCCTGGTCGCGGGCCGCCGCCTCGGCCCCGTCATGTACTCCGGCACCATCGCCGCGATCGTCCTCGGCGGCGCCTCCACCATCGGCGGCGTGGGCCTCGGCTACCAGTACGGGCTCTCCGGCGCCTGGATGGTCCTCACCATCGGCCTCGGGCTGCTCGCCCTGTCGGTGTTCTTCTCGGCGCGGATCGCCCGGCTGAAGGTGTACACCGTCTCCGAGATGCTGGACCTGCGCTACGGCGGCCGGGCCGGGGTGATCTCCGGGGTCGTCATGTGGGCGTACACCCTGATGCTCGCGGTGACCTCGACCATCGCCTACGCCACCATCTTCGACGTCATGTTCGACCTGAACCGCACCCTCTCGATCATCCTCGGCGGTTCCATCGTCGTCGCGTACTCCACGCTCGGCGGGATGTGGTCGATCACGCTCACCGACATGGTCCAGTTCGTGGTGAAGACCGTCGGCATCCTGCTGCTGCTCCTGCCGATCGCGGTGATCAAGGCGGGCGGCTTCAGCGAGATGAAGGCCCAGCTGCCGACCGAGTACTTCGACCCGCTCGGCATCGGCGGCGAGACGATCTTCACCTATGTGCTGATCTACACCTTCGGCATGCTCATCGGGCAGGACATCTGGCAGCGCGTCTTCACCGCCCGCAGCGACACCACGGCCCGCTGGGGCGGGATGGCCGCCGGTACGTACTGCCTCGTCTACGCCGTCGCCGGAGCCGTCATCGGCACCGCCGCCAAGGTGCTGTACCCGAAGCTCGCCGCCGACGACGCCTTCGCCACCATCGTCAAGGAGGAGCTGCCGATGGGCGTGCGCGGGCTGGTGCTGGCCGCCGCGCTCGCCGCTGTGATGTCCACGTCGTCCGGTGCGCTGATCGCCTGCGCGACCGTCGCCAACAACGACATCTGGTCGCGGCTGCGCGGAGCGGTCGGCCGCCCCGCGCCCGGCCCGGACGGGTCCGCCCAAGGGGACGACGAGATCGACGAGGTCAAGGGGAACCGGCTGTTCATCCTCGTCATGGGCGTCGGCGTGATCGCGATAGCCATCGCGCTGAACGACGTCGTGCAGGCGCTGACCGTCGCCTACAACCTCCTCGTCGGCGGGCTGCTCGTACCCATCCTCGGCGGACTCCTGTGGAAGCGCGGCACCGCATCCGGAGCCCTCGCCGCCGTCGCCGTCGGCGGGACCGCCGTCATCGGCCTGATGTGGCACTACGGCATCCTCGCCAACGAACCCGTCATGTACGGACTGCTCGCCTCCCTCGCCGTCTACGTCACCGTCTCGCTGGCGACCCCGCCCACCGACCCGGAAACGCTGGCCGCCTGGCGGGAGCGCGTCGCGGGCCGCGCACCCGAGCCGGGCGCCGCACCCGAGCCGGGCGCCGCAGTGGTTCCCGGGCCCGCAGCGGTTCCCGGGCCCGCGGAGGGGCAGCGGTCCGCGGTGGGCCACACTGGAAGCACGAGCGGGTAGCACGAGCGACCGGCACCATCCGAGCGCCCGTCCCCGCAGGCCGGCGCACCGCACACCCCGGCACCAGGGGGCGGACCGGTACCCCGCCCGGGTACACCCGGCACGGCACCCGGTCCGCCCGCCGCCGCCCGGCGACAACTGAAGCCACAAGCACCCGGCGGGTGCCCGTACGCGAGGAAACCCCGGACGTACCCCGGCAGCCGCCGGCCCGCCAGAACCGCACCAGGAGGAGTCCGACGATGAGCACCACCGAGAACCCGGCCGAGGGCACCCCCGCCGCCGCAGGCACCCAGGGCACCCCGGCCGGCCCCGTCGGCCCCGTGGACTCCTCCCGCGTCCCCCGGTACGCGGGCCCCGCCACCTTCGCGCGGCTGCCCCGCCTCGACCAGGTGGGCACCACCGACGTGGCCGTCGTCGGCGTCCCCTTCGACACCGGGGTGTCCTACCGCCCCGGCGCCCGCTTCGGCGGCAACGCGATCCGTGAGGCGTCCCGGCTGCTGCGCCCGTACAACCCGGCGCAGGACGCGTCGCCCTTCGCCCTCGCACAGGTCGCGGACGCCGGTGACATCGCGGCCAACCCGTTCAACATCCACGAGGCCGTCGAGACCATCGAGGCCGCCGCGGACGACCTGCTCGGCAGCGGCGCCCGGATGATGACCCTCGGCGGCGACCACACCATCGCGCTGCCGCTGCTGCGCTCCGTCGCCAAGAAGCACGGCCCGGTAGCGCTGCTGCACTTCGACGCGCACCTCGACACCTGGGACACCTACTTCGGCGCCGAGTACACGCACGGCACCCCGTTCCGGCGGGCCGTCGAGGAGGGCATCCTGGACACCTCCGCCCTCTCCCACGTCGGCATCCGCGGCCCGCTGTACGGCAAGCAGGACCTCACCGACGACGAGAAGATGGGCTTCGGCATCGTCACCTCGGCGGACGTCTACCGCCGGGGCGCCGACGAGGTCGCGGACCAGCTGCGCCAGCGCATCGGGGACCGCCCGCTGTACATCTCCATCGACATCGACTGCCTCGACCCGGCCCACGCCCCCGGCACCGGCACCCCCGAGGCGGGCGGCATGACCTCCCGCGAGCTCCTGGAGATCCTGCGCGGCCTGGCCTCCTGCAACCTCGTCTCGGCCGACGTGGTCGAGGTCGCCCCGGCGTACGACCACGCCGAGATCACGGCGGTCGCCGCGTCCCACACGGCGTACGAGCTGACGACGATCATGGCGCGGCAGATCGCGGCGAGCCGCACGACGGGCTGACCCGTCGCATACCGGCCAGTCGCACACCGGCCAGTCCGCACCGGCCAGTCCGCACCGGCCTGTCGCACACCGGCCCGGCGTACCCGACACCGGGCCCGCACCAGGCGGCCCCTCCGCGAGGGGCCGCACCTCCACCCCCCTCACCCCCCACCCCACGACCAGGGAGCGGCTGAAGTGACGCACGACCACCACGGGCCCGAACTGCTGCCGACGGCCGCGCAGACCGAGGCGGCGCTGAACCCGCCGCCCGGACGCAACGGCGGCGACCTCGTCGTGGAGACGCTCCAGAGCCTCGGCGCGACCACCGTCTTCGGGCTGCCGGGCCAGCACGCGCTCGGCATGTTCGACGCGCTGCGCCGCAGCGACCTGCGGTACGTGGGCCTGCGCGTGGAGAACAACGCGGGCTTCGCGGCGGACGCCTACGGCCGGGTCACCGGCGAGGCGGCCCCGCTGCTGCTGTCGACGGGGCCGGGCGCGCTCACCTCGCTCGCCGCGCTCCAGGAGGCGGCGGCGGCGTCGGCGCCCGTGCTGGCGATCTCCAGCCAGATCCCGGTGGCGGGCCTCGGCGGCGGCCGGCACGGCTATCTGCACGAGCTGCGCGACCAGAAGGCCGCGTTCCGGGACGTGGTGAAGTCCGTCCACACGGTACGCACCGCGTCGCAGATCCCGTCGGCGATCGCGCGGGCGTGGCAGTCGGCGCTGACCGCGCCGCACGGTCCGGTGTGGGTGGAGATCCCGCAGGACGTCCTGCTGGCCGAGACGCCGATCCCCGTGGTGACGGGCCTCGACGCGACCCCGGACGAGGTGTTCCCGCGCCCCGAGCTGACGGCGGTGGCGGCCGATCTGCTGTCGCGCGCCGAACGCCCGGTGATCATCGCGGGCGGCGGGGTGGTCCGCTCGGACGCGTCCGGCAAGCTGCGGGCGCTGGCGGAGAAGCTGGACGCGCCGGTCGTGACGACGTTCGGCGGCAAGGGCGCGTTCCCCTGGGACCATGAACTGTCGCTCCAGTCCTGGCTGGAGGACCGTCACACCACGGACTTCCTGGAGGACGCGGACGTCCTGCTGGTCGTCGGCTCCGGCCTCGGCGAACTGTCGTCCAACTACCACACGTTCCGCCCCCGGGGCCGGGTCGTCCAGATCGAGGCCGACCTCGGCAAACTGGAGTCCAACCACCCCGCGCTGGGCATCCACGCGGACGCCCGCCTGGCGCTGGGCGCGCTGCTGGAGACGGTACGGGAGCGGGGCGACACCGGCGCGGCCGAGCGGGTACGGGGTGTCCTCGGCGCGGTACGGGAGCGGATCGCCGGACAGGAACTCGACCTGGAGCAGTCGCTGCTGACGACGATCCGCGCGGCGCTGCCCGACTCGTCACCGTCCTTCTGGGACATGACGATCCTGGCGTACTGGGCGTGGTCCGCGTTCGACGCGCGGCGGCCCAACACGATGCACTCCGCGCAGGGGGCCGGGGGCCTCGGTTACGGTTTCCCCGCCGCGCTGGGCGCGGCGGCGGCGGACCCGTCCCGCCCGGTCCTCGCGGTGTCCGGCGACGGCGGCGCGATGTACTCGATCGCCGAGCTGGCGACGGCCCGCCAGTACGACCTGAACGTCACGTGGCTGATCGTGGACGACGGCGGCTACGGCATCCTCCGCGAGTACATGACCGACACGTTCGGCGAGGCCACGGGCACGGAACTGTCCCGCCCGGACTTCGTCGCCCTCGCGGAGTCCTTCGGAGTCCCCGCGACCCTGGCGACCCCGGACACCCTGGGCGCCACCTTGACGAAGTCGTTCGCGGAGAGCGGCCCTTCGGTGGTGGTCCTCCCGGCGGTACTGAGGATGTTCGCGCCTACGCATTTGTAGGGGGCGGGGGTTGGGGGGTGGGGCGTTGTGGGTGCGGCTCCCCACGGCTCCCCACCCCATGGTGAACGTTCGCGGGGCGGTGCGCCTGGGGCTGTCCCTGTGGGTGCGGGGACCACGGTTTGCGGAGGTTGTTGAGCCACTGGCGGACTGGGACATCCCCGCGTGTGCGGGGACTACGTGATGCCGTCGGCGTGGTGACCGCAGTCGCCGGGACCACCCCCGCGCGTGCGGGGACTACCACACCCCTACCGCCCCGGGCTGCGAGATCATGGGACCACCCCCGCGCGTGCGGGGACTACTAGATGGACGTGCGTCGCCCTCGCTCCCAGAAGGGACCACCCCCGCGCGTGCGGGGACTACGTGTCCGGCAACAGCGGCCCCCAGCCACTCACAGGACCACCCCCGCGCGTGCGGGGACTACATGATGTCGATGCTCTTGAGCGTCGCCATCGGCGGACCACCCCCGCGCGTGCGGGGACTACCCGTAGATCCGGGCGCACTCGGCGGACGTGTACGGACCACCCCCGCGCGTGCGGGGACTACATCCACGATCACCTTGGAGAGATCACGTGGACGGGACCACCCCCGCGCGTGCGGGGACTACCCGCGCACGCGGGTGTCGACGCGCTTGTCCAGGGGACCACCCCCGCGCGTGCGGGGACTACACGAACGTACATCCCGTTCCGTCTTCGTGATCGGGACCACCCCCGCGCGTGCGGGGACTACCCACCGGCCGTCATCGGCCACTGCTGCCAGGGGGGACCACCCCCGCGCGTGCGGGGACTACTGGAAGCAGTTCGGGGTGGACCTCCGGAAGGAGGGACCACCCCCGCGCGTGCGGGGACTACACTTCCTGACCTGCGGGTTTCTCAGCGGATCGGCCCGTTTTCCTTTAGTCGCATCGCACCCCCGCGTTCGCCCTTGGCACCCCCTCCGTACAAGGCACGTACCCGAACACCCGATCCGTCCCGGGGGAAGGGTACAACCGGCCCTCGACCTGGTCCCGTCCGTTGCGAGTCGTAGTGGGCGCAACGAGTTAGGCCCCGCCCAGGGAGCGAGCGGGGCGGGGTGGAGCCACAGGTACGGGTCGGTGCGGGGCCCGGTCAGTGGAGGATGCCGGTGACCTCGTACGTGGCGATCCCCCTGATGCCGGAGGTCGTGACGCCCGTGCGGCTGCCGAGCAGGCGCAAGGAGCCCTGGTTGGCGGTGACATGCAGATCGGCGCGACTGTCGCCGTTGACGTCCCGGAGCCGCACCACTTTGCCGAACTCCTCGTTCTGGGTGACCGAGCCGGGCACTCCGGCCGTCGCGCGGCTGAAGTACTGGGAGTTCTTGCCGGACAGCCCCAGCTTGCTCCCGCGCAGGACGTGCACCGCGCCCGCGTCGGCGCGGCCGTTCAGCTTCTCGCCGCCGGCACCGATCGCGAGGTCCGGGTTCCCGTCCCCGTTCACGTCGCCCACCGCGACGGACGAGCCGAAGTGGTCACCCGCCTCGGGGGACCCGGCGACACCGGACGTGGCCTGCGTGATCCGCTTGTAGGAGCCCGCGCCCTTGCCCGTTCCGCTCCACAGGGTGACGTAGCCCTTCTCGCCGTTCGTGTCGGGCGTGCCGATGGCGATGTCGCCGTAGCCGTCCTTGTCGAAGTCCGTGACGACCCCCTCGCCCATGTCGTCCTGGACCACGTCGATCGGGATGGTCCGGCCCTGGACGAGTCCCGTGGCGCCGCCCCGGTAGAAGCGGGCGTGTCCGGTCAACCGGCTGTTCGCGGGTATGGAGCCGAGGATCACCAGGTCGGTGGCGCGGTCCTTGGTGACCTTGCCCGCGATCAGGTTGGCCGCGTAGTAGCGGCCGGTGTCGACGTGGACGGGACGTACGGCGATGGCGGCGCGGGAGTACGAGCCCTGGAAGACGAACGCGTCGGAGGACTCGACGGCGGCGAGTTCGGTGTCGCCGTCCCCGTCGAAGTCACCGGTGGCGAGGTCGCTGCCGAACAGGTTCCACGCCTGGTACCCGGCGGACGGTACGGAGGTGCCGCCGGAGAGGCCGGAGGGGGAGCCCCACAGGATGGTGACGGCACCGCGCTGGTCGCGGCCGCCGATGTCCTCGCCGGTGGCGGAGACGGCGAGGTCGCCGTACCCGTCGCGGTCGAAGTCGGCGGCGGTGCGGACCTCGCCGAACAGGTCGCCCGCCTCGTCGGCGCCGGGGACACCGGGGCTGTCCTGGTGGATGAGCTGGGACGCGCCCCCGATTCCTCGTGACGTACCGAAGACGACGCGGACCGTGCCGCCGGGGCTGCTGGTGGAGGCGGAGGCGTAGTCGCGGAACCCGTCACCGTTGAAGTCGTCGGGGAACGTGGCCTGCGGAGCCGCTCCAGCGGCACCCGCCGGAATGGCCAGCAGCCCGCCGCTGAGCGCGACGGCCGCGGCCGTCGCGAGGCTGAGACGAAGGGACTTGCGCATGGGGTGTGGACTCCCAGGTACGTAAGGCGCCGTCCGGTGCACACGGCGGTGGACGAGGAGGGGGGTGTACTGGGAGGACTGCCCAGGGCGCGTGAGGGTTGTACGCCTTGTACTGCCTTTGTTCGTAGGCTAGTTGGGGAGTGGCGGGTGGTCGCTCCCGCTATCCGGTGGGGCGGTCGAGGTGAAGGAGGAGCAGGTCGAACCGGGGGCCGCCGGGTGCGTTGCGGTACGGGCCCGCAGACGTAGCCGAGCCGCTGTGACGTTGAAGACGTCAGGTCGCACGCTGAGCACTGACGGCGTCCGTGTAGGTGTCCCGGGTCAGATCCTCTGGACCGATGTCCAGATCGCCGAGAACAGAGCGGATGTCGTCCAGGGCCGCCGATACGTCATGTTCCTCCACCAGCGTCTCGATCTCCAGGAACGTGCCGTCGACCTCGGGCACACGGACGAGAGTTGCGAGCATGTGACGTCCGCACGCCTCGAAGGCGTAGTTGCGGCACCGCTTTTCGAAGGCGATGACCAGTACATGGCCGAGTCCGCGCACGATGGCGTGGGCCGCCGCAGCGTCTTCGACCCGGGTCTCGTACTCGGGTTTTGAACCCGATGTCTCGTCAACGGAAGCGCCTTTGAAGGTTAGGAAGGTGTGGGCGCCGTGCGCGCCGTGCACGGTGCGCACCCGCAGTTCCTTGCCTGCACGGCTGAGTTCCCCATCGGGCTGGTCGTAGTAGCTGTCCTTGTACACCTCGACACGTGCGTCGGCTCGATCGTCGAGAGCTTGCGTCACCGCCTCGGGCGTGTGCACCCGCGCTTTGAGTTCGGCCTCGATCACTCTTTCTCCTTCTGTCAAACGGTGCGTTCAGCACCCTCGATGATGACTTCGAACGTGCGTCGGAAACCCCGGAACAAGGGGCCGTGCGGAGTCTCCACCACCTTGTACATCGCGGATTCGTGGCCTTCCCAGCCGCTATCGAAAACGCTGACGAACATCGTTGAATCGACGCGGATGACCCGCCAGGTGGGGAGCGTCTTGTACCGGTACACCTTGATGTCGCACACGCTCGCCAACTCCCGGAGCCGGGATTCTGCCAGCTTCACACCACCTGCCAGCGACTCGGTGGACTCACCGATCTCCGCAGCCCGTTGGACCAACGCGGTCGAGTCCGGGTCCAGAAGCAGAACGCGTACGCGCTTGCCCTCACTGCCGGGCTGCCGAGGCAGGCACGAGCGTAGGAGCGAGTCGTTCAGCCCGATCAGTCCGAGACCCCGAACCGCGAGGACATCCAATTCTGCCGCCTCGCGTGCCATCTGCTGGATCTCTTCGGCAGCGGAACGCTGTGCCGCGTAGACCCGAACCACTTCGGGGAACGCGGCCAGGTCGAAGGCCGGTCCACCTACGTGCTGCGCACGGCTGGCGGCAAGCCCCAGTAGATGTCGAGCGTCGCCGGGCATGCTCAGCCCATCAGCGATCCGCTCGTAGACGTCCAGTCTGCTGACTTCCCGGCGACCATTGATGATCTCGTTGACACGCCCCTGAGCCATGCCGACAGCGGTGGCGATGCGGCCTTGGCTGGCTCCGGAGTACCGCTGTACGTACCGGAAGACGGCTCCGATGTCTCGTTCCCTCAGCGCCTGACGCACGTCAGCTCGCTCCCACGCCCAGGTGGGCAGGCCCACTGGTCCAACGTCGATGGACACAGCGAGTCTCCTTCCCGATGGAGATTACTTTGGATCTCACGGTGAGATCACCGTTGAGGGATCGTACAACCACTGAGCGTGACACCAGTCTTGCCCCATGGACGAGACCGCCAGCTTGAGTCTGGCCTGTGCTGAAGAGCCATCCCTGCTGAGTGACCGCCTGACCGAGTGGGTCCGTGGCCGTGACATCGGTGAACGGGCGGCGGTAGCCGCGTTGATCGAGGAGGGTGACGTACTCGCGCGCGCGGATGTGCGGGACTTGCTGGTCGTGGAGAACGAGGCCGTCGTGTTCTGCGACTGGCCGCGGTTCGAGGCCCAGTACCGGTGTGTGCTGGTGCTGGACGAGGGTGAGGACGCGTTCCTGACGCTCGTCCTCGCGACGGCGTTCCCGAGGCTGGTGCCGCTCTGGAAGGTGGAGGTACTGGGGGACCGGCGGCTGGTGATCGTGCTACGGGCGCTGGCCCGGTTGGCGGGGTCGGATTCGGTCGCGGTGGGGTGCCGGTCGTGACGGTGATGATCTGCTGCCGTTGTGATCAGCCCATCAGGTCCGGTGAGTTGCACGAGCGGCTGTTCCGTGACTCGATGTCGGGGCCGGGGGTCACGATGCACCGCCACGAGCGGTGCGCCGACGAGCCGGGGGTGGTTCCTGCCCCGGATCAGGCGGGCGGTCCGCAGTCGTACCGCGCCGACGACTGGAGCGGCCTGCCGCCGATGTCCCCGGCCCACGCGTTGGCGTGGGGCAGGTTCCTCACCCACGTCGGTGCCTGCGGGCAGTGCAACGGCGACGACCCGTGGTCCTGCGAGGCCGGCCGTGTGCTGCGGAGGGTGTGGCGGACGGCGGCACGGGAGTCGTGGTGAGGCGGCCCGCGGTGCCGTGCGCGGCGTGCGTACGGGCCCGGGTGGTGGGCGTGCCCGGGAGTCGGCATGGCTGTCATGGGGTGACACGGTTGAAGCTGGGTCGTCGTCGGCAGCTGCGGTTGCGATGGTTCGCGCGTCGCTGTCCGTGTACGTGCGGGGGTGCTGGTCTCGCTTCGGGGCCCGGGTCGGCGCTGGGTGCGGGGACGGGGCGGTCGGGCCGAGGGTGATCGGGCGAGGGGCCCGGGTTCCTTGCGTTCCGTGCGGTCACGGTCTGCCTGGTGCGAGGGTGCGGTGGCCCCGGTTCGCAGGTACGGGGTGCTGGGTCCGTCCTGGCCGCCGCTCACGATCGGTGTCCGGCCGGTGGTCCTCCCGGTGCGGTGGGTGCTGCTCCGGCCGACGCGGGAAACATGAGTGTCCCCGTCGTCGTCCATCCGCCCAGTCCCATGGGCGCGCGACGGGTACGCGCGGGCGATTAGATCCTCGGCCTCGCCTACAGCCTCCGCGACCTAGGAGTACTTGCGTCGAGCGGGGTTGGACCTCGACCCTGCGGGGGTCGCCACGAGCACGATGATCCAGCAGAGGGCCACCCCCGCGGGTGCGGGGACCACTCCGATGTCTGGCGCTCCCCCGGCGGTGAGCACGGACCACCCCCGCGCGTGCGGGGACCACCAGGGGATGCGTCCGATGCTCCGGCGGAGTCAGGGACCACCCCCGCACGTGCGGGGAACACGCCTCAAGCATGCCCGCCATGCCCTTGGTGACAGGACCACCCCCGCACGTGCGGGGAACACAGGCCGCTGGACGCGTTCGCCGTGTTGTTGTAGGGACCACCCCCGCACGTGCGGGGAACACGCTGCCCCCGGCCGTAGCATCCCGTCAACCCGCGGACCACCCCCGCACGTGCGGGGAACACGGACCACCCGCTCCCGAAGCCGATGGCCGGCGGGGACCACCCCCGCACGTGCGGGGAACACCATCCGCCGCTCCGTCCGGACGCAGCCGCACAGGGACCACCCCCGCACGTGCGGGGAACACACTTCCTGACCTGCGGGTTTCTCAGCGGATCGGGCCGTTTTTCTTTAGTCGCATCGCACCCCTGCGTTCGCCTTTGGCGGTCCTCCGTGCAAGGCACCTGTACCCGTACACCTGATCCGTCCCGGGAAGGGTACAACCGGTGCAACCGGCACCCGGCCTGGTCCCGTCCGCTGTACGGCGCAGTGGGCGCGCCGAGTTCGGGCCTTGCTCCGGAGAGCGTGGGGAGCAGGGCGGTGGACGTGATCAGGTCGGCGTGCGGCAGGGAGCCGATGCCGTGGCCTTGCCAGTCCGGCTGGACCGCGAGTTCGCACAGCCCCATGAGCTGTTCGGTACGGGCACCTTCGGGGACCCGGTCCACCAGTTCCGGTCCGAACCAGTAGTCGGCCGAGCGGAGGAAGGCGTACCCGAACCTGACCGCCGTGCCGCCCGAGTGGGCGACGGCGAGTGCGAACCCGGGGTGCTTCAGATGCCCGGTGACCTGACGGCGCAGAGCGTCCACCGACAGCCCGGCCGCCTCGGCGCCGGGATCACCGCCGAACTCGGGGTGACTTTCCGCCCAGATCCCTGCGATCACGTCGAGAAGGGGCGGGAACGGCGTACGAGCAGTTGGGTCCGGTCTTCGCTTCGGTGACTCATCAGCTCGTCGTGCATCACCTGGGAGATGCCACGCCCCCGATTGCCGGTGCGGAGCATGTTCTCGCAAAGGGTGAAGGTCGTGCCGTCGCGTGCCGTGAAGCCGTAGGTGAACCCCGCGTGTTCGCCGCTCACCTTCGCGATGACGCAGCCCCAGCCGGGAGCGGACGTATGGCCCTCAAGCCGTTCTTCGAAGCGCTCCAGCGAGAAGAACGGGTCGGTGGCGATGTCCTGCGCGTACACCTCGGAGTACACGTCGAGGATGACGTTCCGGATCTCCGGCAGGCGGTCGACTGTGAAGTACTCGGTGGTCAGCAGGTCTACCGGCATACAGCCATCGCCTCGTATCGCTCGGAGAGTTCCACAAGTCTCGTACAGCCTTCGACGGCAAGGTAGTTCGTGAAGGTGGCTCGTGGGCCGTGGAGCGGCACACGCCCTTACGCTGGCAGCGACGAACTGTACAGAGAGGGGTCATACCGTGTCCTTCGACGTTCCCCGCCCGGACCCGTACGCGGACCCGGTCGCGTTCGGGCAGAGACTCCGCATCCTGCGTACCAGGCGTGGACTGACCCGCGAACATCTCGGTGGTCTCGTCGGGTATTCGGCGCAGTGGGTCAAGGACCTGGAGACCGGCCGTCGTAAGGTGCCGCGTCTTTCGGTGATGCTGCGGCTCGCCGAGGTGCTGCGGGTGGCGAACCTCGCGGATCTCATGGGGGAGCGGTGCGCGGGCGTGGACCTCTTCACCGGACCTGGTCATGCGCGGCTCGGTGAGGTCAAGGCGGCGGTGGACGCCTTTCCGCTGGTGACCCGGCGCGAGGCGCCGCCGGTCGCGCACCTCGCCGCACGGGTGGCCCGTGCGTGGGCCGCGAGGCACTCATCGCCCCATCACCGCGACGTGATCGGCGCGTTGCTACCGGAGCTCTTGCGTGACGCGCAGCTCTCCGTACGGCAGTCCGACCGGGCGGCGGAACGGCGCGCGGCCCAGGCCGTGCTCGCCGAGGTCTACTCGCTCGCGCAGTTCTTCATCGCGTACCAGCCGGACACGGCACTGTTATGGCGGGTGGTCGAGCGCGGGCTGATCGCCGCGCAGGAGTCCGAGGACCCGCACGTCATCGGTGTCGCCGCGTGGCTGGCCGCGCAGGCCCACCGCGACCTGGGACCTGCCCACTTCGACGCCGCCGACGCCGTGAACCTGGAGACGCTCGCCTACCTCGAACCGTTCCTGCCCGACGCTTCGCCCGACGTGCTCGCCATCGCGGGCGCGCTCACCTTCGAGGCCGGGTACACCGCTGCCCGGCGCGGCGAGACGGGCACCGCCTGGCGCTACTGGGACCAGGCACGGCCCATGGCCGAACGGCTGCCGGCCGACTACTACCACCCGGTGACGAGCTTCTCCCGTACGGTCATGGGCGCCCACGCCGTCACGATCGCGGTCGAACTCCGTTCGGGCGGCGAGTCGGTGCGCCAGGCTGCCGCGGCGGACCTCCTGGAGATCCCGTCACGGCCGCGCCGCGCCCGCCACCGTATCGAGGAAGCGCGCGGCTATCAGCTGGACGGCCAGCCCGACGTGGCGTTGGCGACGCTGGAGAAGGCCCACCGGAGCGCGCCCGAGACGATCAAGTACAACGGCTATGCCAAGCGGATCGTGCTGGAGGAGACCGCGTCGAAGGTCCCGGCGCGCCGCCGACGCGCGTCGGCGTTGGCGGTGACCCTCGGCATGCTGGCCGCCTAGACAAAGGGGTGCACTTCGCACCCCTGATGCCTCGCGGCCACTTCTACGGTGCCTTCACCGACCGTGGAGAGGGACTGCGATGAACGCGCGCGAAACACAGACATGGGATCTCGACGGGGGGCCACCCCTCTTGTCCGACCGGCTCATCGAGTGGGTCCGTGACCGCGATATCGGGGGAGCGGGCCGCTGTCGCCGCGTTGATCGAGGAGGGCGACGTTCTCGCGCGTGGGGACGTCCGGGATCTGCTGGTCGTGGAGAACGAGGCGTTCCCGAGGCTGGTGCCGCTCTGGAAGGTGGAAGTACTGGGGGACCGGCGGCTCGGGATCGTGCTGCGGGCGCTGGCCCGGTTGGCGGGGGCGGATTCGGTCGCGGTGGGGTGCCGGTCGCGACGGTGATGATCTGCTGCCGTTGTGATCAGTCCATCGGGTCCGGCGAGCTGCACCAGCGGCTGTTCCGTGACTCGATGTCCGGGCCGGGGATCACGATGCACCGCCACGAGCGGTGTGCCGACGAGCCACGGACGGTCCCCGTACGAGGTCAGGCGGGCGGTCCGCAGTGGTACGGGGCCGGGGACTGGAGCGGCCTGCCGCCGATGTCCCCGGCCCACGCGTTGGCGTGGGGCAGGTTCCTCACCCACGTCGGTGCCTGCGGGCAGTGCAACGGCGCCGATCCCTGGTCCTGCGAGGCCGGCCGCGTGCTGCGGAGGACGTGGCGGACGGCGGCACGGGAGTCGTGGTGAGGCGGCCCACGGTCCCGTGCGCGGCGTGCGTACGGGCCCGGGTGGTGGGCTTGGCGGGCGATGACCACGGCTGCCATGGGGTGACACGACTGAAGCTGGGCCGCCGAGGACTGCGGTTGCGGTGGTTCGCGCGTCGGTGTCCCTGTGCGTGCGGGGTTGGGGGTGGTGGGGTCCGGCGTGCGTCGCGTTCTGGGGCGAGGGGCACGGTTCCCGTGTGAGCCGCCGCAGGGTGGGGCGCCGTTACGCGCTGTGGCCGTCCGCGTGAATCGGGTGGTGCTGCGTATCGGGGCGCGGTGCGGGGACCTGGTGTCGTGCCTGTCCCGGCCGGTGACGTTCGGTGTCGGGTCGGTGGTCCCCGGGGTGCGGTGGACGTGGGCGCGGCGGAGGCTGGAGACATGGCCGTCCCCGTCGTCGTCCACCCGCCGAGCCCCACCGGCGGGCGACGAGTACGCGCGGGCGACCAGATCCTCGGCCTCGCGTACAACCTCCGCGACCTCTCGGAGTTCCTGCGGCGCGCGGGGTTGGACCTGGACCCGGCGGAGGTAGCGACGAGCACGATGATCGAGTGGCGGGGCGGGGGGCCTGATGTCTGGAGCCCCCAGGAGCTGGGTTCTGCTTGAGTTCCGAACGATCTCGGCTGGGGTTGGGGAGTCCCCGCGTGTGCGGGGACGACGGAACATCCAGTGGTGATGCCCGCGATCATGCAGGACCACCCCCGCGCGTGCGGGGACGACGCCTCGATGGCGCGGGCCCGGATCCGGGAGGAGGGACCACCCCCGCGCGTGCGGGGACGACTCCGGCAGGGCCGGCGCCCATGGACCAGGAGAGGGACCACCCCCGCGTGTGCGGGGCCGACGGCGGGGCAGGAACGGTGCCCACCTGACCTGCCGGACCACCCCCGCGTGTGCGGGGCCGACGACGACGCGGCCGCCCCGGCCGAGCTCGCCGGGGAACCACCCCCGCGTGTGCGGGGCCGACAGTTCCGGGCGGGCCGGCCCCGCCGCCGTCCAGGGACCACCCCCGCGTGTGCGGGGCCGACAGCCCGGTGAGATCCATGCTCTGATCCTGGCCGGGACCACCCCCGCGTGTGCGGGGCCGACGGCGGGTCGCCACCCTCACCCCCCAGGGGCGGGGGACCACCCCCGCGTGTGCGGGGCCGACCAGCACAGCACCACGCGCGCCGAATCGTCAGGGGGACCACCCCCGCGTGTGCGGGGCCGACGGAACCGTCCTCCCGGCTCAGCTGGCGGCCCAAGGACCACCCCCGCGTGTGCGGGGCCGACTCCACCGCCGTACGCACCATGTCGGAAGCCCTGGGACCACCCCCGCGTGTGCGGGGCCGACCCCTGTTCGACTCGCTTGAACGTCGTCGACAGCGGACCACCCCCGCGTGTGCGGGGCCGACCGTCGTGTTCGCCACGTACACGTAGCAGTCCCGGGACCACCCCCGCGTGTGCGGGGCCGACCGGACCGGGCTGACGTGGCAGCAGGTATGGGAAGGACCACCCCCGCGTGTGCGGGGCCGACAGCCACCGGACGTGGTCGATCTCCTCCGTCGCCGGACCACCCCCGCGTGTGCGGGGCCGACTTGGCCGGGGCCTCGAACGGCTCCTGCGTGAACTGGACCACCCCCGCGTGTGCGGGGCCGACCTTAGACGCGTCCTTGCCCTTGGCCGGAGCCGCGGACCACCCCCGCGTGTGCGGGGCCGACACTTCCTGACCTGGGGGTCTTTCAGCGGATCGGGCCGTTTTCCTTTAGTCGCATCGCGTCCTCCACCGTCTCCTCCCGTACCCCCGTACGGGAGCCCCGTACCGCTGCGTCCGGTCGGCTTCCGCGAAGGGTACAGCCCAGGGCCGGGCTCCAACCGGGCTGGCGAAGGGCATCAGTTGGTACCGGCTGCTCCAGCGCGGCGGGCCGGACCGGGCAGCCTGGCACCGAGGCCCGAGGCCCGCGCGCCCCACCCCGTACCCCTCGGTTCGCGTCAGAGCAGCCTCGTGCGGGTCGATCGAGGTGCCGGGGTCGATCTCTGGCCTCGGGTGGGGCGGTAGGAGCGGGAGACCCGTCTCGGGCCGTCCAGGCCCGCTGCCCGTCGGGCCCAGCGGGCGAGTACCTCCGCCGGTACCCCCGCGGCGTCCACGGCCGTCGACGCCTCCTCCCGGCAGTCCGGTTCGGAGCAGTCCACCGGGCTGGCCGGAGTCCCCGTGCAGTCCGGTCGGGTCGATCCTTCCGGGGGCAGGTACAGGGCCGCACACCCCAGACACACGAACCACGTACGCACGACGCCTCCTACGGCTGGCCGGACCCGCCACACCGGCCGCACGGGCCGGTCCATCTGCGGACGACCGGCCGTTGGGCGCCGCTCTCGTCCGTCTCGACTGTGTGCTGTTCGTGCTCGGTCACGCGATCCCCGCCACAGCCCGCGCATGACTCATCACTCATAGGTACAGGATGGCGGAAGCCGGACAGATGCGTCGGGCTACGGCGAATCATCACCCTGCCTCGGCGGCATCCGCCGGGACCGACCCCGCGCATGGGGGACGGTCCAGGAGGCCTGCCCGGAGCGTGGTCCGGTTTCCGTCAGCCCGGGCTCACGTCCCCCCGCCGAGCCGTGACCCGCGACCCGTGGCCGTTCGGTCGGTGAAGGGCGCGTCGCGTGTGCGTCGGGGCGGGGCTCAGGGGGTGCAGGTGACTCCCGTGCACTGGGCGGCTTCGCTGTTGCCGCCCGCGCGGTTGCCTCCGCCGTCCACGTTGCCCATGTCGGTGATGATGCCCCAACCGCCGTTGTCGCGTGCGGTGTTGTCCTGGAGGGTGTGGACGGTCTTCGGGACGGCGATGCCGTCGCCGTTGTTGGCGTTGGTGGTGTTGCCGGTCAGCCGGTTGCCCTGCCCGGTCGGCGCCTCTCCGTCGACGTGGATGCCCCGGGAGCCGTTTCGGTTGGCCTCGTTGAGGTCCAGTCGGTTGCCGGACGACTGGGTCAGGCTGATGCCGTCGCCCGTGGTGTCGTTCGCGGTGTTGGAGCGGACCAGGTTGTTGTCGGACCCGCTCAACTCGATGCCGCCGGTGTTCCGGCTGACATCGTTGCCGGTGACCGTGGTGCCGTGGGACGACTGGAGGACGATGCCGCTGTCGCCGCCGCCCTGGAGGGTGTTGGACAGGAGACGGTTGCCGGTGGAGTCGGAGACGATCAGCGCGGCGTCCGAGTTCTGGGTGGTCGAGTTGCCCTGGACGAGGTTGTCGTTCGAGCCGAGCCGCAGGGTGATCGCGGCGTCGCTGCTGTTGCCGACGGTGTTGGTCAGCAGGGTGTTGCCGCCGGCGCCCTCCAGGATCAGACCCGCGTCCCCGCTGCCGGTGATCCGATTGCCTTCCAGACGGTTGTCGGCCGAGTTCTGGACGAAGACACCCTCGCCCTGATTGTCGCTGACCGTGTTGTCGGTGATCGTATTGCCGCTCGATCCGCCGATGATCGCGATTCCTCTTTTGCTCTGCCGGTCGATGAGATTGCCGCGTACGCGGTTGTTGTTGTCGGCGTTGTCGAGTTCGACTCCGGTGAATTCGTTGTTCTGGAGGGTCAGGGATTCGACGGTGTTCCCTGAGGTGCCAGGGGCGAGTCTTATGCCGTGGTCGAATTCCTGCACACGGGCGGGGGTGCCGGTGTTGGTGAGGGTGACGTTGTCGTACCCGTTGTTACGGATACCGGCGCCCAGACCGACGCCGTCCAGGGTGTGTCCGGCGAGGTCGATGGTGATGCCGCCGCTGCCGACGACCAGGCCGTCTCCGGGGCAGTTGAGCAGGTCGGAGTCCAGGACGAAGCTGGTCGTGACCGACTGACCGCAGGTGAGCGACGCGGCGTGCGCCACCGACGCGGGCATCAGCACGCCGATGAGCGCGATGGCCCCTATCGCCGCGAACCAGCCTGAGGACGGATTCCTGGGAAGACGGATCATTCCGGTACTCCTTCTGCCGTGGCGTTTCGGGTCGGCCTCACGGGCCACGCCCAGGGCGCGCTTGGGCCTCGCGCGGACCGTTCAGGCCGTGAACAGGACGGACCGGGTCCGCCTTTCTTTCAGCGTCAGACGAAAGCGTGCCGATGGCAATGAAGCGGCAAAGAATGTCCTGCGGCGGGCGCTCGTTGACCGGAACGGCAATTAGTCATAACGGATGTATTTCCGCGCCCGTTTCGGCGAACGGTTCCCGTCGAGATCGCAGGGGTGGAATGCGTTGGGGGGACGGGATTTATTGCTGGGGCGGGATGTCCATCGCGGTACCGGTGGGCTTGAAGGGCCTCCGCACACCCCCTCCGCGCCCGCACCCCGCACGGCCCGTGCACCCCGCGCGCTCGCCCCGCACCTCGCCCGACCCCGCACCCGCGCGGGAACCGGAGACGGCAACAACAACCCCACTCGACCCCGTAGAAAACATTTCCATGAGGTGCACAACCATCCCGTCGGGTCCCGGGTCCAACCCCGCACAAGTCCTCGTACCAGCACGGGAGATGCGTGGTTTCGGGGAACAACGGGGAATCTGTGGGGGGAATTTCATATGTGGGGTAGCGGAGTTCGGCGTGCCGTCGTGGGGGTCGCCGTCGGGGCGCTGGTGCCGGTCGTGGGGCTGAGCGGCGCGGGGACGGCTTCCGCCGCCGCCACGCCTCAGGTGGTCTGCACGTCCGCCAAGGCGGGGCTCGCCGCCAAGCTGAAGAAGGACATCGGGGCCGCGCTCAAGAACCGCAAGGGCACCGTCGCGATCGGACTGCACGACCGGAAGACGAAGACGACGTGCGAGCTGCGCGGCGGCACCTCGTACGACTCGGCGAGCATAGTGAAGGTCACCGTCCTCGCCGCGCTGCTGTGGGACTACAAGAAGACCGACCGCCGGCTCACCAGCCGTGAGACCAAGCTCGCCAAGGCGATGATCACCCAGTCCGACAACGCCGCCACCACCACCTTCTGGCGGCAGCTCGGACCCACCAAGGTCAAGAAGTTCCTCGCGGCGGCCAAGATGACCAAGACCGTGCCGGGCTCCGGTGGTTACTGGGGGCTCACCCGGGTCAACATCAAGGACGAACAGCGGCTGCTGGCCCTGATCACCGCGAAGAACTCGGTGCTCAGCGACAACTCACGCGCGTACATCCTCAAGCTGATGAACGAGGTCGTGCCCTCGCAGCGCTGGGGCGCCCCGGCCGGTGCGCCCTCGTCCACCAGGATCCATGTCAAGAACGGCTGGCTGCCCCGTGCCACGCTCGGATGGCGGGTGCACAGCCTCGGCGCGTTCCAGGGCGGCGGCCGTGACTACTACCTGACGGTGCTGACCCATGGGAACAGCAACATGAACTACGGCGTCGCCACCATCCAGGCCGTCGCGAAGGCCGTGCACAAGGACCTCGCGCCCAGCACCCGCGCCAGCCAGCGGTACCAGCCCACCAGCACCCCTCGCGGGGTGATACCCGCCGTCCCGGAGGGGTGACCCCAGAACGTCCGGGCACCTGAGCGCCTGAGCACCTTGATACCCGGACCATCCGGCTGCCTGGGTCTCCCTGGACAGCCGGGCCATCCGGACCTCCCGGACAGCTGGACTTCCCTCGACAGCCGGATCACCCGGACGGCCGTACCGCCCGGGCGTACGCGCACCCCGTGCACCCGTACGCCCGGGCATCCGTACGTCCGGGCACGGATCGCCCCCGCCCAGGGGCACCAGCACCCCCGCCACGTACGCCCCAGCACCCGTATGCCTCAGTACCTGTACGCCCCGGCACCTGTACACCCGGGCACGATCGCCCTCGGGCACCGGACCCCCGAGCGCCGGACCGCACCCGCCCCCCCCGCACCCCCCGTACGCCCACCCGCCCCGCCCGCGTACGACCCGTGACCGTGCGGGCGCCCTGTGTGCCCGTACGTGCTCCCGTGCCTCCGTCGGCCCCTTCGGCGATTGTTGCGGAGGGATGAAATCCGGATCATCCGGTGTTCACATCATCCGGCGGACCGGTGCGACAGTGCGGCGGTCGGAAGCGGGAGGAACCGGGTGTCGGTGGACAAGGGCGGGTCCGGAAAAGGCGCGGAGCCGGGGCGCGACGGGGCGGATCCCGCTTCGGGCACAGCCCCGAACACAGCCCCGGACACCGCCCCCAGCACCGCTGCGGACGCCACCCCGGACACCGCCCCCAGCACCGCTGCGGACGCCACCCCGGACACCGCCCCGGGCAGCGCCCCCGTGCCCCCGCCCGCCTCCTGGGCGCGGCGGCTCACCGCCTATGCCTGGCGGCACCCCAAGGACGTCGTCCTCGCGCTCGGCGCGTCCCTCGCCGGGATGGCCGTCATGGCGGTCGTCCCGCTGATCACCAAGGTGATCATCGACGACGTCGTCACCGACCGCACCCGCTCCATGGCCGTCTGGGCCGGAGTCCTGCTCGGCGCCGCCGTCGCCGTGTACATCCTCACCTTCATCCGCCGCTACTACGGCGGACGGCTCGCCCTCGACGTCCAGCACGACCTCCGTACCGATATGTACGGCACGATCACCCGGCTCGACGGACGGCGGCAGGACGAGCTCTCGACCGGCCAGGTCATCGGCCGGGCCACCAGTGACCTCCAGCTCATCCAAGGGCTGCTGTTCATGCTGCCGATGACCATCGGGAACATCCTGCTGTTCCTGATGTCGCTCGGCATCATGGCCTGGCTGTCGCCGCCGCTCACCCTCATCGCGCTCGCCGTCGGCCCCGCCCTGTGGTTCATCGCCAAACGCAGCCGCACCAAGCTCCACCCCGCCACCTGGTACGCCCAGGCCCAGGCCGCCGCCGTCGCCGGGGTCGTGGAAGGGGCCGTCACCGGGGTCCGGGTCGTGAAGGGGTTCGGCCAGGAGGAGCAGGAGACCGGCAAGCTGCGCGAGGTCGGGCGCAAGCTCTTCGCGGGACGGCTGCGGACCATCCGCCTCAACTCGGTATACACCCCCGCGCTCCAGGCCGTCCCCGCGCTCGGCCAGGTCGCGATGCTCGCCGCCGGCGGCTGGCTCGCCGTCCAGGGGCACATCACCCTCGGTACGTTCGTCGCGTTCTCCGCCTATCTCGCGCAGCTCGTCGGACCGGTCCGGATGCTCGCCGTCGTCCTCACCGTCGGCCAGCAGGCCCGCGCCGGAGCCGAACGCGTCCTCGAACTCGTCGACACCGAACCCACCCTCACCGACGGCACCCGCGAACTGCCCGCCGACGCCCCCGCCACCGTCGAGTTCGACGCCGTCGGCTTCGGCTACCACGACAACCGTCCCGTGCTCGACGGCCTCAGCTTCGAGATCCGCGCCGGGGAGACCCTCGCCGTCGTCGGCGCCTCCGGGTCCGGCAAGTCGACCGTCTCCCTGCTGCTGCCGCGTTTCTACGACGTGGACCGGGGTGCCGTCCTCATCGGCGGCCACGACGTCCGTGAGCTCACCCTCGCCTCGCTGCGCTCCGCCATCGGCCTCGTCCCCGAGGACAGCTTCCTCTTCTCCGACACCGTCCGCGCCAACATCGCCTACGGACGCCCGGGCGCCACCGACGACGAGATCGAGGCCGCCGCCCGCGCCGCCCACGCCCACGGCTTCATCTCGGCACTCCCCGACGGATACACCACCAAGGTCGGCGAACAGGGCCTCACCCTCTCCGGCGGCCAGCGCCAGCGACTCGCCCTCGCCCGCGCGCTGCTCACCGACCCGCGCCTCCTCGTCCTCGACGACGCGACCTCCGCCGTCGACGCCCGCGTCGAGCACGAGATCCACGAGGCGCTGCGCGAGGTGATGGCGGGACGCACCACCCTGCTCATCGCCCACCGCCGCTCCACCCTCAACCTCGCCGACCGGATCGCCGTCCTCGACCACGGCCGTCTCGCCGACCTCGGCACCCACGACGAACTCACCGAACGCTCCGCCCTGTACCGGCGGCTGCTCACCGACCCCGACGAGCTCGGCGCGGTCTCGCCGGGCCACCCCGCCGCCACCACCGGCCCCGACGACGACCCGGCCGCCACCACCCTGCGCGCCGAACTCGACGCGGAGTACGACGCCGAACGCGGTATCACCCCCCGGCTGTGGAGCGGTGACCGCGCGCCGAAGGACGCCGCCGATCTCGCCGGGACCCCCGCCACCCCCGAACTCCTCGCCCAGGTCGACGCACTGCCCCCGGCCACCGACCGCCCCGCTGTCGACGAGGGCCGCGCGGTGCTGCCCGAGGACTCCTACGGACTGCGCAGGCTGCTGCGCGGTTTCCGGGCGCCGCTCGCGATCGCCCTCGGCCTGGTCGCCGTCGACGCGGGCATGGGTCTGCTGCTGCCCGTCCTGATCCGGCACGGCATCGACTCGGGTGTCGGCCAGGCCGCCGTGGGCGCGGTGTGGGTGGCGTCGCTGTTCGCGCTGTTCGCCGTCCTCGCGCAGTGGGCCGCGCAGATCGCCGAGACGCGGATGACCGGGCGCACCGGTGAACGCATCCTCTACTCGCTGCGGCTGAAGATCTTCGCGCAGCTCCAGCGGCTCGGCCTCGACTACTACGAGCGCGAGCTGACCGGGCGGATCATGACCCGGATGACCACCGACGTGGACGCGCTGTCGACGTTCCTCCAGACCGGACTGGTCACCGCGTTCGTCTCCGTCGTCACCTTCTTCGGCATCATGGTCGCGCTGATCGTCCTCGATGTGCAGCTCGCCCTGGTCGTCTTCGCGACCCTGCCCCTGCTGATCATCGGTACGTACTTCTTCCGCAAGGCGAGCGTGAAGGCGTACGAACTCGCCCGTGAACGCGTCTCCGTCGTCAACTCCGACCTCCAGGAGACCGTCGCCGGACTGCGGATCGTCCAGGCGTTCCAGCGCGAGGGCGCCGGGCGGGAGCGGTACGCGCGGCGCAGCGCCGACTACCGGGCCGCCCGTATCCGGGGCCAGTGGCTGATCTCGGTGTACTTCCCGTTCGTGCAGTTCCTGTCGTCCGGCGCGGCGGTGTCCGTGCTGATCGTGGGCGCGGGGCGGGTGGAGGCGACGACCCTCACGGTCGGCGCGCTGGTCGCGTACCTCCTCTACATCGAGCTGTTCTTCGCGCCCGTCCAGCAGCTCTCGCAGGTGTTCGACGGCTATCAGCAGGCGTCCGTGTCGCTCGGCCGCATCCAGGAACTGCTGCGCGAGCCGACGTCGACCAGCAGCGTCCGTGAACCCCTGGAGGTCATGTCCCTGCGCGGGGAGATCGCCTTCGAGGGCGTGCGGTTCGCGTACGCGGGCGACGGCGATCGGCCGTCCCTCGCGGAGGAGAACGGTGGGCCGGACGGGCGGAGCGGCCCTTCGGTGATCCCGACCGCCGCGAACACGGATCTGCGGGGGGCCGGGGGCCGGGGGGCCGGGGGCGCGGTGACCCTGGACAAGGGGGCCGGTTCCGAGTCCGGGTCCGGCGCCGCGTCGGGTTCCGCGTCCGGGTCCGCGTCGAGTTCCGGCTCCGGCTCCGGTGCCGCGTTCGGCCCCGGCTCCGGGGAGGCCGCGCTGGAGGACGTCGAGCTGCGGATACCCGCCGGTCAGACCGTCGCGTTCGTCGGTGAGACCGGTGCCGGGAAGTCCACCCTGGTCAAACTCGTCGCCCGCTTCTACGACCCCACCGCCGGACGCGTCACCGTGGACGGCACCGATCTGCGCTCCCTCGACCTCACCTCGTACCGGCACCGCCTCGGGGTCGTCCCCCAGGAGGCGTACCTCTTCGCCGGGACCGTCCGCGACGCCATCGCCTACGGGCGGCCGGACGCCACCGACGCCGAGGTCGAGGCCGCCGCGCGGGCCGTCGGCGCCCACGAGATGATCGCGACCCTGGACGGCGGCTATCTGCACGAGGTCTCCGAACGCGGGCGCAACCTCTCCGCCGGACAGCGCCAGCTCATGGCCCTCGCCCGCGCCGAACTCGTCGACCCGGACATCCTGCTGCTCGACGAGGCCACCGCCGCCCTCGACCTCGCCACGGAGGCCCAGGTCAACCACGCCACCGACCGCCTCGCCGGACGCCGTACCACCCTTGTCGTCGCCCACCGGCTCACCACCGCCGCCCGCGCCGACCGGGTCGTGGTGATGGACAACGGCCGGGTCGCCGAGGACGGCACCCACGCCGAACTCCTCGCCCTCGACGGACGGTACGCCCGGCTGTGGCGCACCTTCGTCGGCGCGGACCCCGACGGCGACAGCGAGGACGCGACGGCGGATGTCAACGCGGCGCGCCCGTAGGTGATATGACGGTACGTCAGCCATGGCTCGGGCGCGCCCCCGGGTGAGCGCGCGTGCCGCTCGGGCACAACCGTCGGGGCCCCTCGCACGTCACTACACCAAGACCTGGACGCGTGACGCCGGTGCGAGGGGAGACGACCATGGACGACGGTGCGGATGGGGGCGGTGGCCGCAGAGGCGGCATCAGCGCCCGGCTGACCCGGTACGGGGCCTTCCTCGGTACGGCTCTCGCCATCGCCTCCCTGCTCGCCCTCGCGGGCCCGGCCGTCACCGCCGAGGCCGCTTCCTACTGCTCCGGCCGGGTGGTCCGGACCGTGCCGTTCAGCGGGGGAGAGGTCGTCGTCCACAAGAAGGCCGGGTACGTGTGCGCCGCCACGGTCGCCCGGCGCTCCGGCCCGCGCCGGGCCATGTCGGTGGGCGTCCAGGCCCGCGGCAACCGCGAGGTCCTCGACCGCGGCCGGTACCGCAGTCACGCCGGACCCGTCGTCGTCCACGCGGGGAACCGCTGCGTCCGGGTGTCGGGCAGCGTCGGCGGCCGCTCGGTGCGCAGCGGCTGGATCATGTGCTGAGCGTGCGGCGGGTGGATCGTGTGCTGGCCGTGCGGCGGGTGGAACATGCGCTGCGCGTGCGTCGGCTGGATCGTGTGCTGGGCGCGCGGCGGGTGGGTCACGTGCTGGCTGCGCAGCGGCTGGATCGCGTGCTGGGCATACGACAGGTGGGTCGCGTGCCGGCTGTGCGGCGGTCGGAACGTGTGCTGACCTCGTGGCCGCCGGATCATGCGGCCGACCGCGCCGGGGAGCCGTAAGGGTCATGTCCGGGGTCGACACATGGCGGTATGGGCCGAGTTGGCATCCCCTCGCATCACAGCAGTGCACAGTCGTACTCAAGAGGTACTAGTGCGCCCCGAGATGCTCCGCTAGGTTCGCGCAGGCATCTCAGACCCAGGGGAGACAACGCATGAGCAAGGCGCTCAGATGGTTGCTGTCGCTCGTGGTGCTCATAGGCACCGTGAGCACGGCAGGGGCGGCCACCGCCGCGACCAGCACGGAACCGTCCGACATCAAGGACCGGCTCCTGAGCATTCCCGGTATGACCCTCGTACAGGAGAAGCCGGTCACCGGCTACCGGTACTTCGTCCTGACCTACACCCAGCCGGTCGACCACAAACGCCCCTCCAGGGGGACGTTCGAGCAGCGCGTCACCGTGCTGCACAAGGACACCAGCCGCCCCACCGTCTTCGCGACGAGCGGCTACAACGTGTCCGTCAACCCCGGGCGCAGCGAACCCACCCGGATCGTCGACGGCAACCAGGTCTCCATGGAGTACCGCTTCTTCACCCCGTCGCGCCCCGCGCCCGCCGACTGGTCCAAGCTGAACATCTGGCAGGCCGCCAGCGACCAGCACCGGATCTTCAAGGCGCTCAAGCCGATCTACAACGAGAACTGGCTCGCCACCGGCGGCTCCAAGGGCGGTATGACCGCGACGTACTACGAGCGGTTCTACCCGCGCGACATGGACGGCGTCGTGGCCTACGTGGCCCCCAACGACGTCGACAACCGCGAGGACTCGCGCTACGACCGGTTCCTCGCGGGCGTCGGCACCAAGGAGTGCCGTACCGCGCTCGGCGCCGTCCAGCGTGAGGCGCTCGTCCGCCGTGAGGCCCTGACGGCGCTGTACGCGGCCCGCGCCGAGGCCGAGGGCGGCACCTTCACCACCACCGGCACCCTGGACAAGGCCTTCGAGGCCGTCGTCCTCGACCTGGTGTGGGGCTTCTGGCAGTACCAGCTCGCGGCCGACTGCGCGACGGTGCCCGCCGCGGCCACCGCCACCGACCAGGAGCTCTTCGACTACATCGACTCCATCGTCGGCTGGTCCGCCTACACCGACCAGGGCCTCACGCCCTACACCCCGTACTACTACCAGGCGGGCACCGAGCTCGGCGGCCCGACGGTCCGTCAGCCCTGGCTCGGCGGGCTGTCCCGCTACGGCTACCAGCCGCCGCGCAACTTCGTCCCCCGGTCGATCCCCATGAGCTTCGACCGTGACGCGATGCGCGACATCGACCACTGGGTCCAGCGCAACGCCACCCGGATGCTCTACGTCTACGGGGAGAACGACCCCTGGACCGCTGAGGCGTTCCGGCTCGGCAGGCACGCCAAGGACTCGTACATCTACACCGCGCCCGGCGCCAACCACGGGGCCAATGTCGCGGGACTCGTCGAGGACGAGCGCGCGAAGGCCACCGAGCGCATCCTGAGCTGGGCCGGTCTGGCCCCGCAGGCCGCGGCCGCCGCGGCGGCCCCGGACAGCAAGGTCGTACCGCTCGCGCCGTACGACAGGAAGCTCGACCGCTCCGGCACGCTCCAGCAGCCGACCCTGCGGCCGTAGCGACCCCGGCCGGCCGATCCGGGGCAACCCGCCCGGGTCGGCCGGTCCGCGCTACCGCCTCCGTCCGGACGCGTCGCCTCCGTTCGGACGCTCCGTACCCGATGGTTCGTTCAGGCGCGTTCAGACGCGGACCGCGCAGCCGACCGGGCGGGCGCCGCCCAGCGACACGTACAGCACCGTCGACGGCGGGCACGCCGCACGCTCCGCCACCGCCGCCCCGACCCGGTAGCGCGGTGCCCGGTCCGCCGATCCGTCGCACGCCGTCTCCCGGACCTTCCGCACGGCGGTGTCGTACAGGCAGTCGCCCACGATCGTGCGCGGACCCCCGCCCCCGCCGGGGTCGCCCTGGTGCGGAGGCTCCAGGTTCCGCATACAGGCGTACCCCTCGGGCACCTGCCCGTCACCGTCCTCGTCCGCCGCCGGACGGCTCTCGCTGAGGTGCAGCACGAAGTCCGAACGCCCGGGGCACACCGGTCCCGACCGCCCCGCCGGACGCCACTGCCGCCGCACCACCTTCGCCGCCGCCCGTTCGCTTCCGCACGACACCTCGTCGAACGAACGGCCCACCCGCGAACTGCACTCGCCCTCGGCTAGGAACACCGGGCCTGGCGCGAGGGTCGCCGTGGCGGGGGCGGGTACGACGACCGGTTCACCGGGATACGACGACATGCCCTGACAGCCGGTCAGCACCCAGGTCAGCACCCAGGTCAGCAAGCAGGTCAGTACGCAGGTCAGCGCCCGCACCGGTAGGACCCGCCCCGGCAGCGCCCACACCGGCGGGTTCCGCCCCGGCAGGACCCGCCCCGGTGGCAACGCGCCCGACGGCAACGGGCCGCCCGCCCACGACGGATACCGCCGCCTGCCCGCGCGGTCGAGCCCGTACCCGTACCCGCACCCGTGCCCGTACCGCTTTTCGGGCTCCATACCGGTCCGCCCCCCTGGCATCCCTCGCGCGGCACCCGTCCCCGGGTATCCCCGCCTCAGCCGCTCCAGCCTGACCCTCAGGAACGGGTGCGTGACAGGCGCACAGGGGGCTTTGCGCGGGCTGACGGTGGTGTGCTCCGGAGGACGGACGGGTGGAGGGGCGGACGGATGGAGGGGCGGACGGATGGAGGGGCGGATGAGCGGACGGGGGGAGGAGCGGATGGGTGAAGGGGTGGGAGGGGTGCCGGGGTGGGAGGGGTGCCAGGGAGCCGGGGTGCCGGGGTGGGAGGGGTGCCAGGGAGCCGGAGTGTCGGGGTCAGGGGTATGACAACCCGTGGCCCAACGGGAGGAGCACCCGGGACGGGTCGTCCGCGCGGGGCACCGGTACCGGGAGCCGCCCCGTCGGGCGCTCATGCCCCGTCAGCACCCGCACCGCCGCCCGCAGCTCCACATCCGTCCACGCGTACGCCGCGACCACCGCGTCCGCCCACGGCAGCCACGCCACGTCGTACGGATTGCGCAGCGCCACCACGACCACCGGTACCCCCGTCGCGGCCAGCGCCTCCACCAACGCGCGCTGCGTGCTGCCCGCCGTCACGTTGTACGTGCCGACCACCACCACGTCCTTGCCGCGCGCCGCCGACACCGCCGCCGCGATCCGCTCCGGGGACGGCGCCGTCCCGGTCGGCACGGCGGTCGCCGAGTACCCCAGCTCAGTGAACGCCCCGGCCAGCACGGTGGTGGGCGGGCCCGTCGTCCCCGACGGCGACGCCGGGTCCGCGCCGACGACGAGCACCTCACGGTGGGTCCGCCGGGACAGCGGCAGCAACCGCTCCCCGTCGACCAGCAAGGTCGTCGTCCGTCCGGCGATCCGGTCGGCGGCGGCCCGGTGCGCCCGCGTCCCGACCGTACGGGTCACTCCCCGCGCCGACACATACGGCCGACGCAGCAACCCGCGCCGCTCCTTCAGCCGCAGCACCCGCAGCACCGACTCGTCCAGCCGCGCCTCCGTCAGCTCGCCGCCGCGCACCGCCGCCAGCACCGCGTCGAAGGCGACCTTCAGACTCGGCGGGTTCAGCAACTGGTCCACCCCCGCCCTCAGCGCCAGCACCGGCACCCGGTCGTCCCCGTACTTGTCCCGCACCCCCTGCATCCCCAGCGCGTCCGTGACGATCACCCCCTCGAAGCCCAGCTCCTCACGGAGGATGCCGGTCATGATCGGGTGCGACAGCGTCGCCGGGTCACCGGACGGGTCCAGCGCCGGGAACAGGATGTGCGCCGTCATGACCGAGTCGACCCCCGCCCTGATCGCCGCCCGGAACGGCGGCGCGTCCAGCCGCTCCCACTCCTCCCGCGTGTGGTCGATCTCCGGCAGCCCGGTATGACTGTCGACCCGGGTGTCCCCGTGCCCGGGGAAGTGCTTCGCGGTGGCCGAGATCCCGGCGCTGCGCTGGTACCCCTTCACCTCGGCGGCCACCAGCCGCGCCACCTGGTCGGGGTCCGACCCGAACGACCGCACCCCGATCACCGGGTTCGCCGGATCGACGTTCACATCGGCGACGGGGGAGTAGTTCTGCCGGATGCCCAGCGCGGCCAGCTCGGCCCCCGCGATCCGCCCCAGCTCCCGGGCGTCCGTGACCGATCCGCCCGCCCCGATCGCCATCGCCCCCGGGAACAGCGTCGCCGGATACCCCACCCGGCACACGATCCCGTGTTCCTGATCGGTCGCGATCAGCACCGGTACGGGGTTGTCCTTCGCGAGCGCGGCCCGCTGGATGCCGTTCGACAGTGCCGCGATCTGCTGCGGGTCGCGTGTGTTGTGTGCCCACGCGAAGTAGACGATCCCGCCGACGTGGTAGCGCGCGACCAGCTCCGCCGCCGTCCGCACCCCGATCTCCCGCAGATTCGCGTCGATGTCCTCCTGCGCGGGCGCCGTCGCCGAATGCCCGTACACCCGCATCACGAAGAGCTGCCCGACCTTCTCCTCCAGCGACATCCGGGCCAGCAACCGCCCGGGCAACCCCTCCGCCCCGTTCACCCGGCTGCGACTCCCCGACGCGTCCGCGCTGCCCGCGGGGGTGGTGGCCACTCTGCGTACGGGGTGCGCGGCCTGGGCCCGCCCCGCCCCACCGACGAGCCCCGAGGCCAGCCCGGCAGCGGTCACGGCGGTCACCGCGAGCACGGTACGGCGATGGGGGGCGGGGTCGGTGGGGTCGGCGGAAGCGGTGGGAGTGGTGGGAGTGGTGGTGGACGGGGCGGGGTCGACGGACTCGGTGGGGGTGGCTGTGGACGGGCCGGGGGCGTCGGCGGTGGACCGGGGCGGGCCACCGGGGGAGGCGGGGGCTACGGGCCACGGCGCAGACCCCGGGCCGGACAAGCCCTCGCCGTACGGGCCCTCGCCGTACAGGTCCTCGACGTGCAAGTCCTCGACGTGCAAGTCCTCGGCGTACGGGCCCGGGACGGACAGGCCCGGGACAGACGGTTCCGGGACGGACAGGTCCGGGACGGATGATTCCGGAGCGGGAACGGGGGAGTGGGGGGCGGTCACGCGAGCTCCTTCCGAGACCGCGCCGGACACGGGACCCGGGCCACCGGTAGGGCGGCGGGCCACCATCAGCGCAACCTCCGGCCATTGAAGGAAACGTTCCTAGGCTTTACGGATATCCAGACAGTAACTTCCGGTCAAGCCCCCGAGCGGGAGGCAACACGTGTCGCGAACGCCCCGTGCCACCGCGCTCCGGGCCCCCGGGTGACCGGTACGGCCGCTCCCCGCCTGCATAGGATCACCCGCATGAGCACAGCCGCAGGCATGGACCTGGACACCTGGTGGGGGATCCTCGCCACCGCGCGTACAACAGTGGGCGACCGCGCCGACGACCGCGATCCGGCGGACGACCCGCTCCCCGACGCCCTGACCGACCTCCTCGCCGCGCTCAAGCCGACGGAGATCGTCGAGTTCGGCCTGCGGCACGGCGAGGTCCGCGCCTCGGCCTACCACCACCCCCTGTGGTACGCCGCGTACATCGTCGAGGGAGGCTGCGGCGACGACGGGTTCATGGACTTCCGCGACGGCCTCATCCTGCTCGGCCGCGACACCTTCACCCGCGCCGTCGAGGACCCCGACACCCTCGCCGACCTGCCCGTCGTGCTGCGGATGAGCCGCGACAACAAGGGCTGGATCGGCTACGAGTCCCTCAGCGGCCTGATCCGGGACGCCTACCAGCGCGCCACCGGCGAAGCCGACTCGTACGACGCGGCGCTCGAAGCCGCCGCCGACCGCATACCCCACCCCCGCACCCCGACCGGCCCGACCTGGGACCCCGAGGACGACGAAGCCAACCGCCACCACCTCCCCCGCCTCACAGCCCTCTTCACCCCGAACTCCTGACCCGGGCGTGAGCCGACCGGTCGGACCGGGCCCGCGACCCACCAGCCGGCCGGGGACCGCGACAGGCCGACCGGGTCCAAGGCAGGTCCAAGCCGGGCCAAGGCCGGGCCGGAGCCAGGGCCAAGGCCGGGCCGGAGCCAGGGCCAAGGCCGGGCCGAAGCAGGGCCAAGGCCGGGCCGAAGCAGGGCCAAGGCAGGTCCGGAGCAGGTCCGGAGTAGGTCCGGAGCAGGGCCAAGGTAGGGCCGAGGTCGGCGGGCCGGGGCGCTCACGCCGAGCCGCGTGCCGCCCGCGGCCAGTGCTCCTGCAACGTCCGCACCATCTCGGCGATGGCCGGACGCCGAGCCGCCCCGGTGCGCCACAGCGCGTACAGATGCCGTACGGGAATCGGGTCCAGCGGTATCGCCACCACCCCGTCGGGCAACGCGCCCCTGCCCAGCCTGGGTATCAGGGCGATACCCAGCCCCGCCTCTACAAGGGCGACCAATGTCGGGTTCTCGTCCGCCAGATGCGTGATCTCCGGCTCGATCCCCGCAGCCCGCAAGGTCCCCATCAGCCAGTCGTGGCACACCCGTCCCGGTGGCTGGCAGACCCATTTCTCACCCCCGAACTCCTCCCTCCGCACCGAACCACGCTCCGACAGCCGGTGGCCCCTCGGCACCAGCAGGTCGCAGGTGTCGTCCCCGATCCGGGCCTGCTCGACCCCGGGTGGCGCGGGCAGCGGCGCGATGTCCCAGTCATGGGCCACCGCCATGTCGAGCGCCCCCTTCGCCACCAGGTCCACCGACTCGTGCGGGTCGACCTCCGTCAGCCGTGTGTCCAGCGTCGGATGCCGCACCGCGAGATCCGCCAGCACCCCGGGCATCAGCCCACGCGCCGCCGAGGCGAACGCCGCGATCGTCAGCCGTCCGGTCGGCTCCCCTCTGCGCTCCTCCAGCTCCGTCTCGGCCTGCTCGACTATCGACAACAGCTCCTTCGCCGCCGCCACCAGCACCTGCGCCTCATCGGTGAGCCGTATCCCACGGCCCTGCCGCTCCAGCAGCACCGTCCGGGTCTCCCGTTCCAACTTGGCGATCTGCTGTGACACCGCCGACGGTGTGTACCCGAGAGACACCGCCGCCGCCCCGACCGTGCCGTGCACCGATACCGCGTACAGAGCGCGCAATCGCTGAAGATCAAGCACCTGGACTCCTTGTCTCGCACCCGCCCATGTCTCCGGCCGGCCCGCCCCCGACTCGACCTGCCCAGCTGGATTTAGCAGTTCTTCATCCAACCATGCAGTAATCATCGCTAGTGCTTCACAGTCGCCGCCGGTGATGCTCGATCCATGCGACCCGCGCACATCAGTCTCGCCGTTCTCTGCGCCGCCATATGGGGCGTCAACTTCGTCGTCATCGACATCGGCCTCTCCCACTTCCCCCCGTTGCTGTTCGCCGCGCTCCGCTTCCTCGTCGCCGCGGTGCCCGCGATCTTCCTCGTGGGCAGACCTTCGGTCGCCTGGAAGTGGATCATCGCCGTCGGGCTGGTCCTGGGCGTCGGGAAGTTCGGACTGGTCTTCCTCGGCATGGATCAGGGCATGCCCGCCGGACTCGCCTCACTGGTCCTCCAGGTCCAGGCCGTGTTCACGGCGATCTTCGCCGCTGTCGTGCTGCGTGAGCGTCCCGGGCCGCTGCGGACCGTCGGTATGGGTATCGCCCTCCTCGGTGTCATCGTCGCCGCGATCGACGAAGGCACCTCCGGCCCCCTGTTCGGCTTCGCCCTGGTCGTGGCCGCCGCCGCCGGCTGGGGTGTCTCGAACGTCCTCACCCGCAAGGCCGCGCCACCCGACGCCTTCAACTTCATCGTCTGGGTCAGCGCCGTCCCCGTGCTTCCGCTCCTCCTCCTCTCCCTGCTCTTCGAGGGCCCGTCCACCGGCCTCGCCGCCATGCGTTCCCTCGACTGGACCGCTGTGGGCGCCATCGTCTTCGTCGCCTGGATCTCCACCAACCTCGGTTTCGGCGCCTGGGGCTGGCTGCTGCGTCACCACCCCGCCTCGACCGTGGCCCCGTTCACCCTCCTCGTCCCCGTCTTCGGCATGACCTCCGCCGCGCTGTTCCTCGACGAGTCGATCAGCACCCTGCGCTGGTGCGCCGCCGCCCTGCTGGTCGTGGGAGTCGCCGCCACCTCGTTCGCCCCGAGCCGCACCCCCACCACCCCGACCCCGGTGGCCGCCGGCTCACCCCCGCCCAGCTCACCCCCGCCGGGCTCACCCCTGCCCGGCCCGCTCCCGCCCGGCTCACTCCGAACCGACCCGCTCCCGGCCGACCCGCCCTCACCCGGGGTTGCCGTAGCCACGGTCGGGACCGTCGCCCTCGCCCCCTCCCCGGCTGCGGCCTCGGACGAAGGGGTCACCCAGCCGCGTCCAGCGACTCCTCCGACAACTCCTCCAGATACGTCCGCCCCTCGCCCAACAGCCCCGGCAGCGGAGCCGCTTCCTCGTACCACCTCTTCTCGTACTCCCAGCACAGCCAGCCGTCCCAGCCCGCCCGACTGAGCGTGTCCAGACACCCGGCCAGCGGCAGCACCCCCGCGCCGAGCGCGAGCGGAGTGGTGTCGGCGGCCGAGGCCACGTCCTTCACCTGGACATAGCCCAGGTGCGGGGCGAGCGCCGCGTGCGTCACCGTGGGCGCCTCCCCGGCCAGCCAGGTGTGCAGCACGTCCCACAGCACACCCACCTCCGGCCGCCCCACCCGCGCCACGACCCGCGCCGCAGCCACGCCCGCGCGATGCGAGTCGTGGGTCTCCAGGAGGATGCGTACACCCAGCGTGGCGGCCTGCTCCGCTGCTGCGGCGAGCCGTCGGGCCGCCGTCGCGTCCGCCTCCTCGCCCCGCTGCTCGGGACCCGCTCCGGGGAAGACCCGTACGAAGGGCGCTCCCAGCTCCCCGGCCAGCTCCAGCAAGCGCCGCAGCTCGTCCAGTACCGGCCCGTCGGTACCGGGCGCCGCCACCTGTGCGTATCCCGCCAGGCCGACGATCTCCACACCTCCGTCCGCGAACTCCCGCACGACCTCGGCCCGCCGACGCTTGGTCATGTCGAGGTGCACCGGCTCCTCGGGATGGGCGCGCAACTCGACCCCGTGGTAGCCGTTGGCGGTCGCCAGCGCGATGACCTGAGGGAGTGGGAGGCCCGGCACACCGAGCGTGGAGAAGGCCAGTTTCATGCCCGCGACCCTATCCACCGCGACCCCACCCACCGGCTGCCCACCGACTGCCCGCCGACGTCGGCCAGCACCCACCAGCACCCGAATCCCCCGGGCGGCGCACCCACCCCCGCCTCACCGCTCCGGTCTCGCGTCGTGCAACGCGAGCCGCCAGTCCTGGCCTATGAGGTCCGCGCCGAAGGAGTGGTGAGGCTTCTCCGCGACCAGGGTGAAACCGTGGCGCTGGTAGATCGAGCGCGCGGCCTTCAGGACATCGTTCGTCCACAGGACCAGGTCGCGATAGCCGGTCTCCCGGGCGAAGTCGGCACAGGCACCCACCAGGCGATCCCCGATTCCCAGCCCGCGCGCGTCCGGCTCGACCAACAGCAGCCGAAGGCGCGCAGTCGCCGGTGCCGCGTCCCGTACACACATCACGCTGCCCACGCGGCGGCCCGCCAACTCGGCCACCCACACCCGCTCAGCGTCCGGATCGTGGTCACCCGCGAAGTCGGCGATGATCCGCGCGACCAGGCTCTCGTACTCCGTGTTCCAGCCGTACTCCGCCGCGTAGATCTCCGCGTTGCGCTGGATGATCCAGCCGAGGTCCCCAGGGGCAGGTGGACGCAGCACCACGTCCTCCCGGCCGGGCCGCTCGGCTCCGGGGGTGAGTACACCCTGGATGACACGCATGGCTTCCGTCAGCCTCGGTCGGTCTCCGGCCGGAACCGACGCGAGGAGGGAACCGACCATCTCCCGTGAGCGTTCGTCGAGCAGATCGGCGGCGTCCCGCCCGCGTGCGGTGAGGGTGACGCGCCTGCGCCGGGAATCCCGCTCCGAGGGGGATCGGTCGACCAGTCCGTCCTTCTCGAACTTGCCCAGCAGACGGCTCAGATACCCGGCGTCCAAGGACAGCTCCGTGCGTAGATCGGCGGCGTCCGTACGCGGCGAGTGCGCCAGCTCGTACAGCACTCGCGACTCGGTGAGGGTGTACGGGGCGTGCAGGTGCCGGCTGTAGTCGAGGGCGCCGATCAGGTTGGTGTAGAAGCGGTTGAACGCCCGCATTTCATGAACGGGTGAGCCGGGTGAGCCGGATGTGCCGGATGCGCTGGACGAAGCTGATGAAGCTGGCGGAGCAGGCGAAGCGGACCTGGCGGCCGAGGCGGACAAGTCGGCCACGGCGGACCGGGAAGCCGGGCCGGGGGTAGGGGCCGGGGCGAGGGTGGGGGATGAAGCGGGCGGCTGGGAGGTCGTCGGGGTCGGCTGGGCTGATTCGCTCGGCATTTCCTGCTCCGATCAATTCATTGACTGAGTCAAGTATCCCTCCCTCTCCGGCACCGGCAAGCCCTGTGGACAAAGGCCTGTGGACAACTCGCGAACAACGCGGCGCCCCCTCACCCGTCGGGGTGAGAGGGCGCCACGATCCACCGATTCCGCACGTCACCTCACCGGGACGCCGCGCCGTCCCGCCGGGGTGCGCCGGTCGATCCCCGGACCATCAACTCGCCCCGCACCTTGGCGATCCCGCCCGGCGGCGGCTCCTCCCGGCCCATCGCGATCCGTCCGGCCCGCGCGCCCGCTTCGAAGAGAGGTAGCCGTACGGTCGTCAGCGCGGGCATCGCGTCCACGCTGAACGGCAGGTCGTCGAAGCCCGCCACCGACACGTCCTGCGGGATACGCAGCCCTTGGTCGCGCAGCGCGGCGCAGGCGCCCAGTGCCACGGTGTCGTTGGCCGCGAGCACCGCCGTCAGCCCCGGATCGCGCCGCAGCAGTTCGATCGTCGCGTCGTACCCGGCCTGCCGGTCGTACGAGCCGTGCACGACGAGCTCGTCGGGTCCCTCCCCCTCGCCGAGGCCCAGCCCCGCCCGGTGGCCCGCCAGCCGCTCCCTGGTGGTGGTCCGGGAAGGGGGTCCCGCGATGTACCCGATCCGGCGGTGGCCGAGGGACGCCAGATGCTCCGTCAGCCGTTGTCCGCCACCGTGGTTGTCGAACGCCAGGGCCACCGCGCCGGTTCCCGGGACGGGGGGCCGTCCGCACAGGACCACCCGGGTGCCCGCGTCCGTGAGGCGTCGGAGCTTGGCGGTCATGGCGGCGTTGTGCTCGGCGCTGTCGACGGCGCCGCCGGTGAGGACCACGGCGGCGGCCCGCTGCCGCTGGAGCAGGGTCAGATAGGTGAGTTCGCGCTCGGGCGACCCTCCGGTGTTGCAGACGACGGCGAGCCGCTCGCCCCCGGCCCGGCCGCCGGGCCCGACGATCTCCGACTGCACGGCCCCGGCCATGATCCCGAAGAACGGGTCGGCGATGTCGTTGACGAGGATGCCGACGAGGTCGGACGTGGCGGCGGCGAGGGAGCTCGCCGGGCCGTTGAGGACGTAGTCCAGCTCCTCCACCGCCCGCAGCACCCGCGCGCGGGTGCTCGCGGCGACGGGATAGTTGCCGTTCAGCACCCGCGAGACGGTGGCGGGGGAGACCTTCGCCCGGGCCGCCACGTCAGCCAGTGTCACCGTCATCCAGTTGCCCTCCGGTCCATCAGGAGCCATGCCCGGCCTGGTCGGGGCAACTCCCCTGTGGGCACATCCGTGTCCGGACCTTAGCCGGGTGGGCGGCCGTCCGTTCCGCCGGACCGGAACCGGTCCCCCGCGCGGTACCGAAACGCACCACAGGGCATCGGCGGGGCGCGGGCCCTTGTGACGTGCTCCCCGCGCGGGCTAGTGTCCCGGGTTTAGAAAGCGCTTGCTGTCCATGTTCGCGGGCAAGCCGGTCCGGCCTGCGGCGGTACGGAGGGATGCCGATGAGCGTCAGAACACTACGGATCGCGATGAACGGTGTGACCGGCCGTATGGGCCACCGTCAGCACCTGGTCCGGTCGATCCTCGCGATCCGCGAGCAAGGCGGGGTCGATCTCGGTGACGGCACCACCGTGTGGCCGGAACCCGTGCTCGTCGGCCGCCGCGAGGCGGCGCTCCACGCCCTGGCCAGGGAACACGGACTGGACCCCGGGAACACCTCGACGGACCTGGACGCCGTCCTCGCGGACGACTCGATCGACGTCTACTTCGACGCGCAGGTCACCTCCGCGCGCGTGGACGCCCTCAAGAAGGCCATCGCGGCCGGGAAGCACGTCTATGCGGAGAAGCCGTCCGCGACCGGCCTCGACGACGCCCTGGAGCTGGCCCGTCTCGCGCGCGTGGCGGGCGTCAAGCACGGGGTGGTCCAGGACAAGCTCTTTCTGCCCGGCCTGCGCAAGCTGGCACGGCTTGTGGAGAGCGGCTTCTTCGGCCGAATCCTGTCGGTGCGTGGCGAGTTCGGATACTGGGTGTTCGAGGGCGATCAACAGCAGGCCCAGCGTCCGTCGTGGAACTACCGCGCGCGCGACGGCGGCGGCATCACCCTGGACATGTTCCCGCACTGGGAGTACGTCCTGCACGAACTGTTCGGCCGGGTCCGCTCCGTACAGGCACTCGCCGTCACCCACGTCCCGCGCCGCTGGGACGAACAGGGCGAGCCCTACACCGCGACGGCCGACGACGCCGTGTACGGGATCTTCGAGCTGGACGGCGGAGCGGTCGCGCAGCTCAACTCCTCGTGGACGGTGCGGGTGAACCGGGACGAACTGGTGGAGTTCCAGGTCGACGGCACGGAGGGCTCCGCCGTCGCCGGGCTGCGCGGCTGCCGGGTGCAGCACCGCGCGGTGACCCCCAAGCCCGTCTGGGACCCCGATGTACCCGTCACCCACGCGTTCCGCGAGGACTGGCAGGAGGTCCCCGACAACGCCGGCTTCGACAACGGCTTCAAGGCTCAATGGGAGCTGTTCCTGCGGCATGTGTGCGCCGACACCCCGTACACATGGGACCTCTTCGCGGCGGCACGCGGTGTGCAGCTCGCCGAACTGGGTCTGCGGTCCGCCGCCGAGGGCCGCCGCGTCCAGGTCCCGGAGCTGACCCTGTGACCCTGTCGCTGCCCGGAGCCGACGGTGTCCTGCGTCCCTACACCTCGCCCGCCACGCGCGCGTACCCGCCCCGAACCTCACCGCGCTCCCAGTCCCCGCCCTCGTCGCCGCCACTATCCCCGTCCCCGTCCCCGTCCACGTCCGCCGAACCGTTCACCTCGCGTGTGGTGTTCGCGGCGGCCCATGTGGTGGCCGACCCGCTCGCGGACCGTGGACCTGACGATCCCGCCGCGATCGACTGGGACGCCACCCTCGCCTTCCGCCGCCATCTGTGGTCGCACGGCCTCGGCGTGGCCGAGGCCATGGACACCGCGCAGCGGGGCATGGGCCTCGACTGGTCGGGCGCCGCCGAACTGATCCGGCGGTCCGCCGCCGAGGCCGGTGCGGTCGGCGGCCGGATCGTCTGCGGCGCGGGTACTGACCAGCTCACCGGCCCCGCCGACCTCGCGGCGGTACGCGCCGCCTACGAGGAACAGCTCGCGGTGGTCGAAGGGGCCGGTGCGGGCGCGGTCCTGATGGCGTCCCGCGCGCTGGCCGCCGCCGCGCGGACCCCCGACGACTACCGCGCGCTCTACGGGGAACTGCTCCGCCAGGTGACGCGGCCGGTGGTCCTGCACTGGCTGGGACCGATGTTCGACCCGGCGCTGGCGGGCTACTGGGGCTCGCCCGATCCCGACGCGGCGACGGACGTCCTGCTGGACGTGGTGGCCGCGCACCCCGGGAAGGTCGACGGCGTCAAGGTCTCGCTGCTGGACGCCGGACGTGAACGGGAGCTGCGCCGCGGACTGCCCGACGGGGTGCGCTGCTACACCGGCGACGACTTCCACTACCCGGAGCTCATCGCGGGCGACGGGACGCACACCAGTGACGCGCTGCTGGGGGTGCTCGATCCGCTGGCGCCCGTGGCGGCCATCGCGCTCCGGCTGCTGGACGACGGTGACACGGCCGGGTTCCGTGAGGTGCTCGACCCGACCGTGACGCTGGCCCGTCAGCTGTTCCGGGAGCCGACCCGGTACTACAAGACCGGCGTGGTGTTCCTCGCCTGGCTCGCCGGACATCAGTCGCACTTCACGATGGTCGGCGGCCTCCAGTCCGCACGGTCCCTGCCCCACCTCGCCCGGGTCTACGAACTGGCGGACGGTCTGGGCCTGTTCCCGGACCCGGGTCTCGCCGAGCACCGGATGCGGACCCTCCTGACCCTGCACGGGGTCGAGCGATGACCGCCCGACCGGCCTCCCACCCCGGAGCCGGGGCGCCGGAGCCGCACACGGGCGCCCAGGGCCCTTCCCGGCGCCGTTCCGACACCGCTGCCCTGGCCCGGTTCAGCCTCAATCAGATGACCGTCCGCGGGCTGTCCTTGCCCGAACTGGTCGACGCCTGCGTGGCGTCGGGGGTCGGCTCGGTCGGTCTGTGGCGCGAGCCGGTACGGGCCCATGGGGTCGAGGCCGCGGCCCGGCTGGTGCGGGACGCGGGCCTCACGGTGAGCACGCTGTGCCGGGGCGGCTTCCTCACGGCGACCGACCCCTCGGTGCGGGCCGACGCCCTCGCCGACAACCGCGCCGCCGTCGACGAGGCCGCCGCGCTCGGTACCGACACGCTCGTCCTGGTCTCCGGAGGGCTGCCGCCCGGTGCGCGCGACCTGGGGGCCGCCCGGGAACGGGTCGCCGCCGCCCTGCACACGCTCGCCCCGTACGCCGCCGACCGTGGCGTACGGCTCGCGATCGAGCCGCTGCACCCGATGTTCGCCTCCGATCGCTGCGTGGTGTCCACCCTGGAGCAGGCCTTGGACCTCGCCGAACGCTTTCCCGCCCGGCAGGTCGGCGTATGCGTGGACACGTACCACCTGTGGTGGGACGACCGGGCCCCCGCGCAGCTCACGCGCGCGGGGGAGTCGGGCCGGGTGTTCGCCTTCCAGCTCGCGGACTGGGTCACCCCGCTGCCCGAAGGTGTCCTCAACGGACGCGGTCAGCTCGGGGACGGTGTCATCGACCTGCGCGAGTGGCACGCGCGGGTGGACGCCGCCGGATACTCGGGGCCCGTCGAGGTGGAGCTGTTCAGCGACTCGCTGTGGGCGAGGGACGGCCGTGAGGTCCTGACGGAGACCGTCGACCGCTATCTGCGGCACGCGACCGGCCCGCCGTAGCCTCCCGATCGGCACCCCGGCACCCCGGCACCCCGGCACCCCGGCACCCCGGCACCCCGGCACCCCGGCACCCCGGCACCCCCGTTCAGGCGTCCCGTCACCCGGCGGTGGCGCGCGCGACCTCGTCCGCCGTCGGGAACGACGCCTGCGCACCCCGCCGGGTCACCGCGACGGCCCCGACCCGCGCCCCGTAGGCCGCCGCGGTCGGCAGGTCGTCCCCGGCGCCGAGCCGTCGGACGAGTGCGGCGGTGAACGCGTCCCCCGCCCCCGTGGTGTCGACCGCCGACACGGGCACCGCCGGCACCCGTGCCGTCCCGCGTGCGTCGGCGACCAGGGCGCCCTCCGCGCCCAGGGTGATCACGACGGAGCGCGGCCCCAGGGCCAGCAGTCCCCGGGCCCAGTCCTCCGACCGCTCACCGGCCGCCGCCCCGTCACCCGTGTCCCCGAGGACGACACGGGCCTCGTGCTCGTTCACGATCAGCGGGTCGCACGCCGCGAGGACCTCGGGCGGCAGGGGCGCGGGCGGTGACGGGTTGAGCGCGAACCGGGTGCCGGGGCCGAGCAGCCGCACCACCTCGCCGACCGTGTCGAGCGGGATCTCCAACTGCGCGGAGACCACCCGCGCGGAGCGCAGCGCCGGCAGCGCGTCACGGACATCGGCGGGCGTCAGCCGGGCGTTGGCGCCGGGCGACACCACGATGCTGTTGTCGCCGGACGGGTCCACGGTGATCAGGGCGACCCCGGTCGGCGCACCGCCCGTCCGTACCTCGGAGACATCGACGTCCGCCGTTCGCAGACTGTCGAGGAGCAGGCGTCCGTGGTCGTCGTCGCCCACGCGCGCGAGGAGCGCGGTCCGGGCGCCCAGACGGGCGGCGGCGACCGCCTGGTTGGCGCCCTTGCCGCCGGGATGGACGGCCAGGTCGGAGCCGAGCACCGTCTCTCCCGCGTGGGGACGGCGTTCCACCCCGATCACCAGATCGGCGTTGGCGGACCCCACGACCAGCAGGTCGTACGTGTACGTGTCGTCCATCCGTCTTCTCTCCCTTGTCACGGTGGCCCTCGTCAGGTGGCCTCCGCCGAGTGTGTGCCCTCCGGCTGCCCTCCCGCGTGCGCCCTCCCGCGCGGCAGGGCCGAAGCAGGCCGGGGCGCGTGTCGTGGCATGCGTGGACATGCGGCGCGGCCGGGGGTGTCAGCGGCGGGAGGTAGCGTCTTGGCATGGCGAATCCGGCGGAGTTGGAAGGGGTCCTCGAACGGATCACGTATGCCAACGAGGAGACCGGCTACACCGTCGCGCGGGTGGACACCGGCCGCGGCGGCGATCTGCTCACCGTGGTGGGGGCGTTGCTCGGTGCCCAGGTGGGGGAGTCGCTGCGGATGCGCGGCCGCTGGGGCTCCCACCAGCAGTACGGCAAGCAGTTCCATGTGGACGACTACTCGACCGTGCTGCCCGCCACCGTGCAGGGCATCCGCCGCTACCTCGGCTCCGGCCTCGTGAAGGGCATCGGCCCGGTCTTCGCCGACCGCATCACCCAGCACTTCGGGGTCGACACCCTGCGGATCATCGAGGAGGAGCCGAAGCGCCTCATCGAGGTCCCGGGCCTCGGACCCAAGCGCACCGGCAAGATCGCCGCCGCGTGGGAGGAGCAGAAGGCGATCAAGGAGGTGATGCTGTTCCTCCAGAGCGTCGAGGTGTCCACGTCCATCGCCGTCCGCATCTACAAGAAGTACGGCGACGGGTCGATCACCGTCGTCCGTGACGAGCCCTACCGGCTGGCCGCCGATGTGTGGGGCATCGGGTTCCTCACCGCCGACCGCATCGCACAGTCCGTGGGCATCCCGCACGACAGCCCGGAGCGGGTGAAGGCGGGCCTCCAGTACGCGCTGTCCCAGTCCACCGACCAGGGGCACTGCTTCCTCCCCGAGGAACGGCTGATCGCCGACGCGGTGAAGCTCCTCCAGGTCGACACCGGGCTCGTCATCGAGTGTCTGGACCAGCTCGCCGCGCAGGACGAGGGCGTCGTCCGCGAGCGGGTGCCCGGCCCGGAGGGCGATCCGGTGACGGCGGTGTACCTGGTGCCGTTCCACCGGGCGGAACTCTCCCTGTCGGCACAGCTGCTGCGGCTGCTCGGCACCGGCGAGGACCGGATGCCGGCGTTCCAGGACGTCGCGTGGGACAAGGCCCTGGCCTGGCTGGCGGACCGTACGGGGACCGAGCTCGCGCCGGAGCAGCGGGAGGCCGTCAGGCTGGCGCTGACCCGCAAGGTGGCCGTACTGACGGGCGGCCCGGGGTGCGGCAAGTCGTTCACGGTCCGGTCCATCGTGGAGCTGGCCCGCGCCAAGCGCGCGAAGGTCCTGCTCGCGGCCCCCACCGGGCGCGCCGCGAAGCGCCTCGCCGAACTGACCGGCACCGAGGCGTCGACCGTGCACCGGCTGCTCGAACTCAGGCCCGGCGGCGACGCCTCGTACGACCGGGAGCGTCCGCTGGACGCCGATCTGGTGGTCGTGGACGAGGCGTCGATGCTGGATCTGCTGCTGGCGAACAAGCTGGTCAAGGCGGTGCCGCCGGGAGCGCATCTGCTGTTCGTCGGTGATGTGGACCAGCTGCCCAGCGTCGGCGCGGGCGAGGTGCTGAGGGACCTCCTCGCGGAGGGCGGCCCCGTGCCCGCGGTGCGGCTGACCCGGATCTTCCGGCAGGCCCAGGAGTCGGGTGTGGTGATCAACGCGCACCGCGTCAACTCCGGTCTGCCGCCCGTCACCGAGGGCATGAAGGACTTCTTCCTCTTCGTCGAGGAGGACACCGAGGAGGCCGGGAAGCTCACTGTCGATGTCGCCGCGCGGCGGATTCCGGCCAAATTCGGGCTCGATCCCCGGCGCGATGTGCAGGTGCTCGCGCCCATGCACCGGGGGCCCGCCGGGGCGGGAAACCTCAACGGCCTGCTCCAGCAGTCGATCACCCCGGGCCGCCCCGACCTGCCGGAAAAGCGGTTCGGCGGCCGGGTCTTCCGCGTCGGCGACAAGGTCACGCAGATCCGCAACAACTACGAGAAGGGCGTCGCGGGTGTCTTCAACGGCACCGTCGGTGTCGTCACCTCGATGGACCTGGACGAACAGCGGCTGACGGTGCTCACCGACGAGGACGAGGAGGTGCCGTACGACTTCGACGAACTGGACGAACTGGCCCATGCCTACGCCGTCACCATTCACCGTTCGCAGGGGAGCGAATATCCGGCCGTAGTGATCCCGGTCACCACGGGTGCCTGGATGATGCTGCAACGGAATTTGCTCTACACGGCTGTGACGCGCGCCAAGAAGATTGTCGTCCTCGTGGGTTCCCGCAAGGCTCTGGGCCAAGCGGTGCGCACGGTGTCGGCGGGGCGCCGATGCACCGCGCTGGACTTCCGGCTGTCCGTCCGGTCCGGCCCGTAGGAGTGATCCGACCGTTCCGACACCCATCGGGCGGTTTGATCGATCAAACGAGTCGGAAAGGTCACACGAGGCTTCCGGAACCAGGGCGAAGGGGGCAGGATGGGCAGGCTGGCGGCACTGAGTGCCGCCAACTGGCCCAATGGTCGACCCCGAGTGCACTCTCCTGCGCCAAATGGGGGATGGTAGAGACAGTCAGGGCACCTCGAAGATGAGGCACTACGTCGGTGAGGGAAGACGTGAGCGAGAAACGCGACAACGCTGTAGTACTGCGGTACGGCGACGGCGAGTACACCTATCCGGTGATCGACAGCACCGTCGGCGATGCGGGCTTCGACATCGGGAAGCTGCGCTCCCAGACGGGTCTGGTCACACTGGACAGCGGCTACGGGAACACAGCCGCCTACAAGTCGGCCATCACCTATCTCGACGGTGAGGAGGGCATCCTCCGGTACCGGGGATACCCCATCGAACAGCTTGCGGAGAGCTCCTCCTTCCCGGAGGTGGCCTATCTGCTGATCAACGGTGAACTCCCCACGGTCGACGAGCTCTCGGTCTTCCGCAACGAGATCACCCAGCACACCCTGCTGCACGAGGACGTCAAGCGGTTCTTCGACGGCTTCCCGCGCGACGCCCACCCGATGGCGATGCTGTCGTCGGTCGTCAGCGCGCTGTCCACGTTCTACCAGGACAGCCATAACCCGTTCGACGAGAAGCAGCGTCACCTCTCCACGATCCGGCTGCTCGCCAAGCTGCCCACGATCGCGGCGTACGCGTACAAGAAGTCGATCGGTCACCCGTTCGTCTATCCGCGCAACGACCTCGGGTACGTCGAGAACTTCCTGCGTATGACCTTCTCGGTCCCCGCGCAGGAGTACGACCTCGACCCGGTGGTCGTCAACGCGCTGGACAAGCTGCTCATCCTGCACGCGGACCACGAGCAGAACTGTTCGACGTCCACGGTGCGTCTGGTCGGCTCGTCGCAGGCGAACATGTTCGCGTCGATCTCCGCCGGGATCTCCGCCCTCTGGGGCCCGCTGCACGGCGGCGCCAACCAGAGCGTGCTGGAGATGCTGGAGGGCATCCAGGCGAGCGGTGGCGACGTCGACTCCTTCATCCGCAAGGTGAAGAACAAGGAAGACGGCGTGAAGCTCATGGGCTTCGGGCACCGCGTCTACAAGAACTTCGACCCCCGGGCGAAGATCATCAAGGCGGCGGCGCACGATGTCCTGTCGGCGCTCGGCAAGTCCGACGAGCTGCTCGACATCGCGCTCAAGCTGGAGGAGCACGCGCTGGCCGACGATTACTTCGTCGAGCGCAAGCTCTACCCGAACGTCGACTTCTACACCGGCCTGATCTACCGGGCCATGGGCTTCCCGACCGAGATGTTCACCGTGCTCTTCGCGCTCGGCCGACTGCCCGGCTGGATCGCCCAGTGGCACGAGATGATCAAGGAGCCGGGTTCCCGTATCGGTCGCCCGCGCCAGATCTACACGGGTGTCGTCGAGCGCGACTTCGTGCCGGTCGAGCAGCGCTGAACCCGCTCGTACCGGAACGCACGGCCGACGCGGGAAGACACGGCCGCGCGACCGGTACCGGCCCCAGCTGAGCCGCGGGCCGGTGCCGAACCACCGGTACGCGGTGTGGAGGAAGGGGTACCGCCCGGTCCGGGGGCGGTGAACCCCCACTCCACCCCGGGTGCCGTTCCGCCGGTGGGCCACCCGCCGGCAGTACCGGAGCCGTGAGCCCGACGCGCACACGTCGGGCCCGGCTCTTCCGGCGCCGCACGGGCGCCGTCGTTCCCGAAGGCCGCCACCTCCGTCCGGCGGACCCGCCGGGAACCGTACTCATCGGGCACCGCCTACGCGGTGCCCGATCTTCGTTGTGCCTGATGCCTGATGCCTGATGCCTGATGCCTGATGCCTGATGCCGGTGCCGGTGCCGGTGCCGGTGCCGGTGCCGCGTCAGGCGTCGGGCAGTCAGGCGTGCGGTGCGGTCGGGCAGTCGGGTACTTCGGAACCCCGGTCGTGGGACCGTCGCAGGGTCCAAGGGCGCCCCCGCTCCCGCGTGCCACTCCCGCGAGCCCGTCAGAGGCCCGTACGCGGCCCCGTGGCCGTCGCGAGGCCAGGGAGGAAGGCTCGGGAGCCGGTAAGGGCCGGAAGGGGCCGGGGAATCCGCGAGGGGGCCATGCCGCGCCGCGTAGCGTCCCGGGCGTCCTCGCTCCACCCCGAACAGGCGGAAGGCGCCCCCCTGCCAGTCCCCCCACGGGCTGACAGTCGGGGCGCCTTCCTTTGTCCCGGTGCGGATTCCCCCCACGGGATCCGGCCGGGCGTTCTTGGGCAGCGCTTGCTGCTGGGGTATGTGCCACTGCGGCCTGCCGGGACCCGTACGCACGGGAGGGCCGCTCAAAGCTCCCCGGTGCACGTGCCCCGGCAACGCACTTCGGGGATGTCCCCCAAGACATCCCCGATGTCAGAAACGCCCCCCAAGACGTTTCTGGCATCGCCTTCTTAGACTCACCAGCATCCTCGATGGTTACGTCGAGAGAGCTGTGATCTATGTCTCCTGCATATGTCCATCTACCTGCGCAAGAGCCCCGTTATGGCGATCGGGGCTCAAGCGTAAGGATGTTGCGTGGGGTCTGTGAAGGGCCCCGGGGATAGTTACCGGAATGTCCTCAGTCGCAGGCTGTTCGTGACCACGAAAACCGATGAGAAAGCCATGGCCGCCCCCGCGATCATCGGATTGAGCAGTCCCGCCGCCGCGAGAGGCAGTGCAGCAACGTTATAGCCGAAGGCCCAGAAAAGGTTCCCCTTGATGGTGGACAACGTCTTCCGGGAGAGCCGGATCGCGTCGGCGGCGGCCCGCAGATCGCCCCGGACCAGGGTCAGATCGCTCGCCTCGATCGCCGCGTCCGTGCCGGTGCCCATGGCGAGCCCGAGGTCGGCGGTGGCGAGGGCGGCGGCGTCGTTCACCCCGTCACCGACCATGGCCACCGTCCGGCCCTCGGCCTGAAGTCGCCGTACGACCTCGACCTTGTCCTCCGGCATGACCTCCGCGATCACCTCGTCGATACCGACCGCGCGGGCGACGGACGCGGCCACGGCCTGGTTGTCGCCCGTCAGCAGGACCGGCGTCAGACCGAGGGCGCGCAGTTCGCGTACGGCCTGCTCGCTGGTGTCCTTGACCGCGTCGGCGACGGTGAGCACCCCGCGCGCGGTCCCGTCCCAGGCGACGGCGACCGCCGTACGGCCCTCGGCCTGGGCGGTGGCGAGGTCCCGGGACAGCGCCTCGGGCAGTTCGACGCCCGCTTCCGTGAGCAGCCGGGTCCGGCCCACCAGCACCTGGTGGCCCTCGACCTCGCCCCGGACGCCGAGCCCGGCGACGTTCTCGAAGGCGGTGGGTACGGGCAGCGCCCCGGCGCGCTCCGCGGCCCCTGTGGCGATCGCCTGGGCGATGGGGTGCTCCGAGGCGTGTTCCAGGGCTCCGGCGAGCCTCAGGAGCCGCTGAGCGGCCTCCTCGGGGGTGCCGGTGGCCTCCGGTCGCGGCGCGACGATGACGTCCCGCAGTGTCATCCGGCCCGTGGTGACCGTGCCGGTCTTGTCGAGGACCACCGTGTCCACGCGCCGTGTCGACTCCAGGACCTCCGGTCCCTTGATCAGGATGCCGAGCTGGGCGCCCCGCCCGGTGCCGACCATGAGCGCGGTGGGCGTCGCGAGCCCCAGCGCGCAGGGGCACGCGATGATCAGGACCGCGACGGCCGCGGTGAACGCCGAGGCGGTGTCACCCGTGACCGCGAGCCAGCCGCCCAGGGTGCCGAGCGCGATGACCATGACGACGGGGACGAAGATCCCCGAGATCCGGTCGGCGAGGCGCTGCACCTCGGCCTTGCCGTTCTGGGCGTCCTCCACCAGCCGTGCCATCCGCGCCAGCTGGGTGTCGGCGCCGATCCGGGTGGCCTCCACCACGAGCCGGCCCCCGGCGTTCACGGTGGCGCCGGTGACGGGATCGCCCTCGCGCACGTCGACCGGGACGGACTCCCCGGTCAGCATCGACGCGTCCACCGCGGACACGCCCTCCACCACGACACCGTCGGTGGCGATCTTCTCGCCGGGCCGGACGACGAAACGGTCGCCCACGGTGAGTTCACCCACCGGGAGCCGTACCTCGGCGCCGTCCCGCAGCACGGCCACGTCCTTGGCGCCGAGCTCCATCAGGGCGCGCAGCGCGGCACCCGCGCGGCGCTTGGAACGGGCCTCCAGATAGCGGCCGAGCAGGATGAACGTGATGACGCCCGCCGCGACCTCCAGATAGATCGCGGAGGAGCCGTCCGTGCGCGAGACGGTGAGGTCGAAGCCGTGCCGCATACCGGGCATCCCGGCGTGCCCGAAGAACAGCGCCCACAGCGACCAGCCGAACGCGGCCAGGGTGCCGACCGACACCAGGGTGTCCATGGTGGCCGCGCCGTGCCGGGCGTTGGTGAACGCCGCGCGGTGGAACGGCAGGCCGCCCCAGACGACGACAGGGGCGGCGAGCGTCAGCGAGAGCCACTGCCAGTTGTCGAACTGGAGCGCCGGGACCATCGCCATCAGGACCACGGGCACCGACAGTGCCGTGGACACCAGCAGGCGCTGGCGCAGGGCGGCGAGCTCGTCGCCGCCCGCCCTCGTGCCGGTGTCCGCGTCGCCCGTGCCGTCCGGGGCGGTGCCGGGCTCGGGCGTGGGCGGCTGGGGGACCTCGGCGGTGTACCCGGTCCGCTCGACCGTGGCGATCAGGTCGGCCACCTCGACGGCCGCCGGGTAGGTCACCCTGGCCTTCTCGGTGGCGTAGTTGACGGTGGCGGTGACTCCGTCGAGACGGTTGAGCTTCTTCTCGACGCGTGCGGCGCATGAGGAACACGTCATGCCGCCGATGACCAGCTCGACCTGGGACAGCGGGGTGTCCGGGGAGCTGGTCGCGGTGGTCGCGGACGCCGGGGGCGCCCCGGAGGTGCCGGGCGTCCCGGAGGGTGCCTCTGGTGCGGTGCTGCTCATGTCCGACTCCCGGAAACGGACCGTGCCGCGGGCGTGTGGCGCGCCGGGCGGATGCGGCCCTGAGGTCGCTGCTCAGGGTTGATGGTGAAGGGGTGTTGCGGAAGGCGTGCTGCTGAAGGCGCTGCTCAAGGTGGGGCGGTGCGGCCGGGGCGCGCGGTACGCGCGCGGGGTGACGGCGTCGGCCCCGCGCACCGACCCGGTTCATCGGGCGGGGTGCGCGGGGCGGGGACGCCGGCGGGGTGGATCAGGCGCGGCCGGTCAGCTCGTAGCCGGCCTCGTCGACGGCGGCCCGTACGGCCTCCTCGTCGAGCGGGGCGGCGGAGATCACGGTGACCTGGCCGGTGGCGGCGACCGCCTTCACCGAGCTCACTCCGGGCAGCGCGGAGACCTCGGTGGTGACGGCGCCTTCGCAGTGGCCGCAGGTCATCCCGGTCACCTGGTAGACCGTGGTCACGGAGTCCTGGGTCTGGGCGCTCATGTCGTTGCTCCTCGGATGGGTCGGTCGGGTCGGGTGGCGGTGCGGGTGGTGCCCGCGCCGCACGGCGTGCCGGGGGTTCCTGTGTCGCGGGTTCCTCCCGACACTCATCAGACTATACCCCTAGGGGGTATAAAGCCAGAAGGTGTGGAGCGAGTGCGGGGCGACCCTGTGGCCGGTCCGCATACGGCGGCCGGCCGGGCGCGGCGGTGCCGCGGGGGCCGTGCGCGTCCGAGGTGGCCCATCGGTGCGTGAGGCTACTCCTGGTGGGGCCGTTGCGGAGGGTGCGGCGGTGCCGGATGCGGATGTCCGCTGTCCGGAGGCGGGCGGCAGGCGGCAGGTGGTAGGCGGCAGGCGGCTTGCGGCTCCGGGTGCCCCGGGTCCGTCGCGCCCAACGCGCCCAACGGGCCCGGAGCGCCCCGCGGCCTCGGGCGCCCCAGGCCCGTCCCGCCCGCGTGGCGGGTCAGCCCTGCTCCTGGCGGCCGCTCCTGCGGTAGCGGTATCCCGGCCTTGAGGCCACCCAGGTCCGGATGGTGTCCGCGTACCAATAGGACTTGCCGCTCTCGACCACGTCCGGCGGGGGCATCAGGCCGTGCTTGCGGTACGAGCGGACGGTGTCCGGCTGTACGCGGATGTGAGCGGCGATGTCCTTGTACGACCAGAGCCTCTTGTCGGTCACAGCGGTACCTCCCCACGAGTGCCACAGGGGCGGCAGGGGGGCCGCCGGTGAGCTGGGCACCGCGTTGGTGATCACTCAGCCTGTGCCCAGGGGCCGATCCGGGGAGAGGGGACAAGAGGGACTGTCGGGGACGCGTGACGCAAGTCCCGCGTACTCGGGACATGTGTGACAGAAAGCGAATCTTTGTGACGTGAGTGATGCAAGCGGTCGGGCGGTTCCGCTGGCGGTGCGCCCGGCAATCCGCGCACAGCGCGGGAACGTTCAGCCTGAACGTTTCTGCGAAATCACGCGTCCGGGCCCTCGCCGTGTCCGCGCGGTCGCGACCTCGCGGACGGGCGCACGGGTCGCCATGGAGGGCTCACCGCTCGTCCGCCCCGGTTTCCCTGCCGCCCGGGCCCCTGCGGGTGCCAGACGGTCGCACAGGGCCCTTCTTGAGCCTCCTGGGCTGGAAGCCCGCCGGTCCGTCCGGCAGGGTGCGCCGAGGCACCGTCAGGCCCCGCAGGAGCGGAGATAGGCGCGGGTGCGGCGGGCGATGGGGAGCGGCTTGTCCGGCTCGCAGGGGTACATGTCCTGCTCCACGATGGCGAACAGCTCCACCCCGAGCCCCTGGGCCGCGGCGAGGACGGGTTCGAGCGCGGGCACTCCGGTCGGCGGCTCGCACATGACGCCCCGGGCCACGGCCGGGCCGAAGGGCGTTTCCTGGGCGCGCACTTCGGCGAGCACCGCCGGGTCGACCTGCTTGAGGTGGAGGTATCCGACGCGCTCCCCGTAGGTCTCGACGAGTTTGACGCTGTCACCGCCGCAGTAGGCGTAGTGCCCGGTGTCGAGGCACAGCGACACCAGGTCCGGGTCGGTGCCGTCGAGGAAGCGGGTGACGTTCTCCTCGGTGTCGACATGGGTGTCGGCGTGCGGATGGACGACGATCCGCAGGCCGAATCGTTCCCTCACCTCGCGTCCCAGCCGTTCCGTCTGCGAGGTCAGCGCCCGCCACTGGGCGGCGGTGAGGGTGCGGTCCTCCAGCACCTCGCCGGTCCTGTCGTCCCGCCAGAACGAAGGGATGACGACCAGATGTCCGGCGCCCATCGCCTGGGTGAGGGCGGCGACCTCGGCCACATGGGCCCATGTGCTGTCCCATACGGCGGAGCCCCGGTGCAGTCCGGTGAAGACGGTTCCGGCGGACACCCGCAGGCCCCGGCGGGCGGTCTCCTCGGCAAGGACGGCGGGATCGGTGGGCAGATAGCCGTAGGGGCCGAGCTCGATCCACTCGTACCCCGAGGCGGAGACCTCGTCCAGGAAGCGCCGCCACGGCACCTGCCGCGGATCGTCGGGGAACCACACACCCCAGGAATCGGGCGCCGAGCCGATACGGATTCGGGAGAGCGGGGAGGACGGGTTCCCGGCCGGAGTGGTCATACGGCTCAGACTTCCGGCCGTCCGAGAAGGGTGTCAAGGACTGGTCCGAATGTCCGGACAAAATGTTGACAGGGCTCGGCGACCGGCATTAGACCTGACACGACAGCAGGACCGGAACGGCCCCGGGCGGGACGGCCGGACCGGAGCGGGGCACCGGTGTGTGTCCCGGTCCGCCGGATGCCCGACGGCGGTCGCTGACCGCCGTCGCGAAGACGGCCGGGCGCGGCGCCGATACAGGACACCGGCGCGCAGGCCGAGGAAGGGACGTGCAGGTGACCGGCCCGCAGGACGAGAACCGCGAGGACGGCGGTCCCGGTACCCCGTACGACGTCATCGTGATGGGCCGGATCGGTGTCGACCTCTACCCGCTCCAGACCGGGGTACCCCTCGCCGACGTCACCACGTTCGGGAAGTTCCTCGGCGGCTCCGCGACCAATGTCGCGGTCGCGGCGGCCCGGCTCGGCGGGCGTACGGCGGTCATCACCCGCACCGGGCCCGACCGGTTCGGCGACTATCTGCACCAAGCGCTGCGGGACTTCGGTGTGGACGACCGCTGGGTCACCCCGGTCGAGGGCACCCAGACCCCCGTCACGTTCTGCGAGGTGTTCCCGCCGGACGACTTCCCGCTGTACTTCTACCGCCGCCCCAAGGCACCCGACCTGGTCATCCACCCCGCGGAACTGGACCTGCCCGCCATCGCCGCCGCCCGGGTGTTCTGGATGACCGGCACCGGCCTCAGCGAGGAACCGAGCCGTACGGCGACCCTCGCCGCCCTCGCGCACCGCGCCGGGGCCGCCGGGCCGGGAGCCACCGTGTTCGACCTGGACTGGCGGCCCATGTTCTGGCAGGACCCCGAGAGCGCCCGCCCCCACTACGCGCGTGCCCTGCGCCACGCCACCGTGGCCGTCGGCAACCTCGACGAGGTGGAGATCGCCACCGGGGAACGCGAGCCGCACGCGGCGGCCCGCGCGCTCCTCGCCGCGGGTGTACGGCTCGCCGTGGTCAAGCAGGGCCCCAAGGGCGTCCTCGCGCTCTCCGCCGACGGGGAGAGCGCCGAGGTGCCGCCGCTGCCGGTGACCGTCCTCAACGGCCTCGGCGCGGGCGACGCGTTCGGCGGTTCGCTGTGCCACGGTCTGCTGGCCGGCTGGGACCTGGAACACACCATGCGGTACGCGAACGCGGCGGGCGCGATCGTCGCGTCCCGACTGGAGTGCTCGTCCGCGATGCCCGTACCCGCCGAGATCGAGGCCGCCCTCGCCGCGGGGGAGGTCCGATGAGCCCCCGCACACCGCTGTCCGGGCGCACCGGTGCCACCGCCCGCCCCCATGTCGACCCGGGCGCGCTGGCGCGCACCCGCGCGCGCCACCCCGAAGCCGTCGCGGAGGCCGCCGCGCGCCGGGTGCGAAGGCCCCTGCTGGGTGACTCCGGACGGCTGATGATCGTCGCCGCCGACCACCCCGCGCGCGGGTCCCTCGCCGTCGGTGACCGGCCCTTCGCCATGGCCAACCGCGCCGATCTGCTCGAACGGCTCTGCGAGGCGCTGTCCCGCCCCGGGGTCGACGGAGTGCTGGCGACCGCCGACGTCCTGGACGATCTGCTGCTGCTCGGCGCCCTCGACGGCAAGGTCGTCATGGGCTCCATGAACCGGGGCGGACTCGCCGGTTCCGCCTTCGAGCTGGACGACCGCTTCACCGGGCACCGGCCGTCCGACCTGGCCCGGCTCGGCTTCGACGCGGGCAAGCTGCTGCTGCGGATCGACTACGACGACCCCGGCTCGCTCACCACCCTGCACACCGCCGCGCGCGCCGTGGACGAGATGGCGGGCCTGCGGCTGCCGGTGTTCGTCGAACCGTTCCTGTGCCGCCGCGCGGACGGGACGCTCCGGACGGACCTCGGCGCCGACGCGGTCACCCGGTCGATCGCCATCGCCTCCGGACTCGGCGGCAGTTCCGCGTACACCTGGCTCAAGGTGCCTGTCACCGACGACCCCGACGACATGGCCCGGGTCATGGAGACCTCCACGCTTCCCGCCGTGCTGCTCGGCGGCGATGTGGGCGACGACCAGGACGCCGCCTACGGGAGGTGGCGCGACGCCCTGCGGCTGCCGACCGTACGGGGCCTGGTGGTGGGCCGTTCGCTGTTGTACCCGTCCGACGGTGATGTCACGGCGGCGGTCGACACGGCCGTGGCACTGCTGTGAACGCCGGGGGCGGGCCCCTGCCCGGCGCACCGCGAACGCGCTCCACGCGCGCGGTGCGTCCTGCCACCGGCACCCGTCCGGGCCACCGCGAGGCACCACATGCCCGTGCGACGGGTAGGGGAACACCGTGAGCGACGACAACCTGTACCTGCCCCGGGGCTCGGCCGTGGACGGCCCCTACGACATCGGCGTCGGTCCCGGGTCGCCGGGACGGCCCGGCTGGTCCTTCACCAGCCTGCGGGTCCTCACGCTGGACCCCGGTGCGTCGCACACCCTGGACACCGGGGAGAGTGAGTGGATCGTGCTGCCTCTCTCAGGTGGCTGCACGATCGGGGTGGAGGGCGGCATCATCGAACTGGTGGGCAGGGAGGACGTGTTCGGGCAAGTCAGCGACTTCGCCTACCTCCCGCGCGACACCCACGCCCAGATCGCCTCCGGTGCGGGAGGCCGCTTCGCCCTGGCAGGAGCGAAGTGCGAGCGCCGACTCCCCGCCCGCTACGGCCCCGCGCCGGAGGTTCCCGTCGAGGCCCGCGGCAGCGGGGTCAGCGCCCGGCAGGTGCGCAACTTCGCGTCCGCGGACGCCTTCGAGTGCGACCGGCTCATCGCCGTCGAAGTGGTCACCCCTGGCGGCAACTGGTCCTCCTACCCGCCGCACAAGCACGACGAGCACCGCCCGGGGCAGGAGTCCGTGCTGGAGGAGATCTACTACTTCGAGTGCGAGCCCGCCGAGGGCGGCCGCCCGGGCTTCGGCTACCAGCGGGTGTCCCCCTCGCGCGCGGGCGGCGCCGACGTGCTCGCGGAGGTGCGCTCGGGGGACGCCGTCCTGGTGCCCGACGGCTGGCACGGTCCGTCGATCGCCGCGCCCGGCCACCGTATGTACTACCTCAACGTGATGGCGGGACCGGGTCCCGGACGGGAGTGGCGGATCAGCTTCCACCCCGACCACGGCGAGGGCTACCGATGAACGACGACCACCGACGCACCAGGGCCACCAGATCCGCCGACGGCAGCCGCACGCACGGCAGCCGCCCGGGGGACAGCCGCCCGGCGGACAGGGCGACGGGGGCACCGCAGACCAGGAGGCACCGATGACCGCGCCGATCAGGCTCACCGTCGCCCAGGCGCTCGTCCGCTTCCTCACCGTCCAGTTCACCGAACGCGACGGGGAACGCCATCGGCTCATCGGCGCCACCTGGGGCATCTTCGGCCACGGCAACGTCGCCGGTATCGGCCAGGCGCTCCTGGAGAGCGCCGCCGACATGCCGTTCCACCAGGGCCGCAACGAACAGGCCATGGTCCACGCGGCCGTGGGATACGCCCGCCAGAGCGGACGGCTGTCCACCCACGCCGTCACCACGTCCATCGGCCCCGGCGCGACCAACCTCGTCACCGGCGCCGCGCTCGCGACCGTCAACCATCTGCCCGTCCTGCTGCTGCCCGGCGACACCTTCGCCACCCGGCCCGCCGACCCCGTCCTCCAGCAGCTCGAAGTGCCGTACGCGGGCGATGTGTCCGTCAACAACTGCCTGCGGCCCGTGTCCCGCTACTTCGACCGGATCACCCGCCCCGAGGCGCTGATCCCGGCGGCCCTCCAGGCGATGCGCACGCTCACCGACCCGGCCGCCACCGGGGCCGTCACCCTCGCGCTGCCGCAGGACGTGCAGGCCGAAGCGTACGACTGGCCACCGGAGTTCTTCGCGGAACGGATCTGGACGGTCCGCCGGCCACCGCCCGACCCGGACGAGCTGACGGCCGCCGTCGCGGCCGTACGGGCCGCCCGGCGCCCACTGGTCGTCGCGGGCGGCGGAGTCCGGCACAGCGCCGCCGAGGACGCGCTACGGGCCTTCACGGCGGCGACCGGCGCCCCCGTCGCGTCCACCCAGGCCGGCAAGGGGGCCCTCCCCTGGGACGACCCGGCCGATGTCGGCGGAATCGGCCACACCGGTACGGCCACCGCCGACGCGCTCGCCCGGACCGCCGACCTCGTCCTCGGCGTCGGCACCCGCTGGACCGACTTCACCACCGCGTCCGGCACCCTCTTCGCCCCCGGCACCCGCTTCCTCAATCTGAACATCACCCCCTACGACGGCCACAAGATGGCGGGCCTGCCGCTGATCGCCGACGCCCGCGCGGGCCTCGACGCGCTCACCCGCGCGCTCACCGGACCGGACCCGTACCCGCCCGACCCCGCGTACCGCGCCGAGTACACCCGGGCGAAGGCCCACTGGGAGACCCGCGTCGACACCGCCTACGCCGCGCCCGACCCCACCGTCCGCCCCACCCAGACCCAGGTGCTCGGCGCCCTCGACGCCCTGGTCACCGCCGACGACATCGTCGTCAACGCGGCCGGCTCCCTCCCCGGCGACCTGCACAAGCTCTGGCGCGCCCGGTCCCGTGACCAGTACCACCTGGAGTACGGCTACTCCTGCATGGGCTACGAGATCCCCGCCGCCATCGGGGTACGGCTCGCCGCACCCGGCCGGCCCGTCTGGGCGCTGGTCGGCGACGGCACCTATCTGATGATGCCCACCGAGATCGTCACCGCCGTCCAGGAAGGCGTACCGATCAAGGTGGTGATCCTCCAGAACCACGGCTACGCGTCCATCGGCGGACTGTCCGCGTCGGTCGGCGCGGAACGCTTCGGTACGGCCTACCGCCACCGCGCCGACGACGGCACCTTCACCGGCGCCCCGCTGCCCGTCGACCTCGCCGCGAACGCCGCCAGCCTCGGTATGCGCGTGCTGCGCGCGCGGACGGTCGGTGACCTGCGTGAAGCACTCGCCGTCGCCCGCGCCTCGGACGTACCCACATGTGTCTACACGGAGACCGAAACGCCAGACACAGTGTCGGGCGCGCCCCCGGCACAGGCGTGGTGGGATGTGCCCGTGGCCGAAACGGCGACCCGCGCGGCCGCCGTCGAGGCCCGCGAGGAGTACGACCGGCAGGTGACGGCCCGCCGCCGCTCCCTGTGAACGGCGCGCCCGTCCCGCGCGCCCCGAGGGATACGGCGCCCCCCGACGCCCGCTTCGAGAGTAGGGAACTTGTCATGACGAAGACCGTCCACCACTGGATCGGCGGGACGACCGTCGAGGGCGCCTCGGGTACCTACGGCCCGGTCACCGACCCGGCGACCGGCCAGGTCACCACCCGGGTCGCGTTCGCGGACGCCGACGAGGTGGACGCGGCGGTCGCCGCCGCGCGCGAGGCGTTCGCCACCTGGGGCACCTCGTCGCTGGCCAAGCGCACCTCGGTGCTGTTCGCGTTCCGCGCGCTCCTCGACGCCAACCGGGACGCCATCGCCGAACTGATCACCGCCGAGCACGGCAAGGTCCACTCGGACGCGCTCGGGGAGGTCGCGCGCGGTCTGGAGGTCGTCGACCTCGCGTGCGGGATCGCCGTACAGCTCAAGGGCGAACTGTCGACGGAGGTCGCGAGCCGTGTCGACGTCGCCTCGATCCGCCAGCCGCTCGGGGTCGTCGCCGGCATCACGCCGTTCAACTTCCCGGCGATGGTCCCGATGTGGATGTTCCCGCTCGCCATCGCGTGCGGCAACACCTTCGTCCTCAAGCCCTCCGAGAAGGACCCCTCCGCCGCGATGAAGCTCGCCGAGCTGCTCGCCGAGGCGGGTCTGCCGGACGGGGTCTTCAACGTCGTGCACGGGGACAAGGTCGCCGTCGACCGGCTCCTGACCCACCCGGACGTGGCCGCCGTGTCGTTCGTCGGCTCCACCCCGATCGCCCGGTACATCCACACCACCGCGTCCGCCCACGGCAAGCGCGTACAGGCGCTCGGCGGCGCCAAGAACCACATGCTGGTCCTCCCGGACGCCGACCTCGACGCGGCGGCCGACGCCGCCGTCTCCGCCGCGTACGGCTCCGCCGGGGAGCGCTGCATGGCCATCTCCGCGGTGGTCGCCGTCGGCGCCGTCGGTGACGAACTCGTCGCCCGCATCAAGGAGCGCGCCGAGAAGATCAAGATCGGCCCCGGCAACGACCCCGCGTCCGAGATGGGGCCGCTGATCACCGCCGCCCACCGCGACAAGGTCGCCTCCTACGTCACCGGTGCGGCGGCCCAGGGCTCCCAGGTCGTCCTCGACGGCACCGGGTACACCGTCGAGGGCCACGAGGACGGCCACTGGATCGGGCTCTCGCTGCTCGACCACGTTCCGACCACGTCCGACGCCTACCGGGACGAGATCTTCGGCCCCGTGCTGTGCGTGCTGCGCGTCGACTCCTACGACGAGGGCATCGCGCTGATCAACGCGTCGCCGTTCGGGAACGGGACCGCGGTCTTCACGCGCGACGGGGGTGCCGCGCGGCGTTTCCAGCTGGAGGTCGAGGCGGGCATGGTCGGCGTGAACGTGCCGATCCCCGTGCCGGTGGGGTACCACTCCTTCGGTGGCTGGAAGGACTCCCTCTTCGGGGACCACCACATCTACGGCAACGACGGAACGCACTTCTACACACGCGGGAAGGTCGTCACGACCCGCTGGCCCGACCCCTCCGAGGCCCCCACCGGGGTCGACCTCGGCTTCCCCCGCAACCACTAGTCCCCGTCACGGGGAGTCCCGCGGTCACGTCCACCTCGGGTCGGACGTGGACCCGCTCCAGGGTTCCCCGTGCCTGGCCCACTTGTCCCCGTGCGGGGCGTCCGTCGGTGCGCAGTTCCCCGCGCCCCTCAGGTCGCGCCCCTTCCGGTTCCCGTTCGGCTGCGGATAGCCCTCGGTTGCTCGCGCAGTTCCCCGCGCCCCTGGGGTTCCACACCTGGACGTACTTGTTCCTGTGCGGGTCGTCCGGGGGTGCGCAGTTCCCCGCGCCCCTGGATGCTGCCCTCTTGCGGTCGCTCTTCGGGTGCGGGTCTGCCCTCGTTCTTGCGCAGTTCCCCGCGCCCCTTTGGGGGCGCCCCATCATGTTGTCCGTCGTCTGCGGAACCATCCTCCCCGCGCACCCGCCCGGCTGCGGGAGGGGGTGGGCGGGAATCTCTGCCCGCAGACTCCGACGCTCTTCAGTAGGACCAGTGAACGTCTTCCCGAGCGCGTTGGAGCGAGGACGGAGAATCCCGACCGGCCCCGCCCCGGAGAACCGACAGGACGCGCCCCAAAGGGGCGCGGGGAACTGCGCAAAAGACGAGAACCGGCCCGCACCCGACGGACAACGAACAGGGGCAGCACCCGGGGGCGCGAGGAACCGCGCAGAACGAGAACCGCCCCGCACCCGAGGGACAACAGCAGCAGGCAGCATCCAGGGGGCGCGGGGGCACCCCCCGCAAGCACTCCTGGGCACCCACAAGGTGACCGGCCACCCCCTCCGCTTACGGTTGTCGCATGGACCTGCGACTGCCCACCCCACCAAGGCCCCGCCGGCCAAGGCGCCTGCTGGCCGCCGTGGCCGGTGTCGCCCTGCTCGCCGGGGCCGGTACCTGGACGGCCGCCGCGTCCGACGACGCCCCGTCCGTCCGCAGAGCGGACCGCGCACTGGACTCGGGCGGCACCCGGATCGACACCTCGTACTTCACCACCCCCGGCGCCGGCAAACGCCCCGCGGTCCTCCTCGGCCACGGCTTCGGCGGCAGCAAGGACGACGTCAGGGAGCAGGCCGAGGACCTGGCCCGCGAGGGCTACGCCGTGCTCACCTGGTCCGCCCGCGGCTTCGGTGACTCCGGCGGCCGGATCGGCCTCAACGACCCGCGGACCGAGGTCGCGGACGTCTCCCGTCTGATCGACTGGCTGGCCGACCGCCCCGAGGTCGAACTCGACAAGGCGGGCGACCCGCGCGTGGGCATGACGGGCGCCTCCTACGGCGGCGCGGTCTCGCTCCTCGCCGCCGGACACGACGGCCGGGTCGACGCACTCGCCCCGCAGATCACGTACTGGAACCTCGCCGACGCCCTGTTCCCCGGCGGCGTCTTCAAGAAGACCTGGGCCGGACTGTTCATCAACAGCGGCGGCGGCTGCGACCGCTTCACCGCCGAACTGTGCCGGATGTACGAGCGGGTGGCCGAGAGCGGGGTGCCCGACGACCGGGCCCGCGCGCTGCTGGAGGCCCGTTCCCCGGTCGCCGTCGGTGACCGGATCAAGGTCCCCACCCTTGTCGTCCAGGGGCAGTCGGACTCCCTCTTCCCGCTGGACCAGGCCGACGCGATGGCCCGCGCGATCCGCGCCAACGGCGCACCCGTGGACATGGACTGGATCTCCGGCGGCCATGACGGCGGCGACATGGAGCGCGACCGTACGCACGACCGGATCGGCGCGTGGTTCGACCGGCACCTCAAGGGTGACGACAGTGTGGGCACCGGCCCCGCGTTCCGGGTCACCCGCACCGGTGGGGTCGACTCCACCAACGGCGCGGCCCTGCTGCGCGGCGCGAGCGGCGACTCCTACCCGGGGCTGCGCGGCGACCCGCGCGACATCGCGCTGGAGGGGCGTGAGCAGACGTTCGACAACCCGGCGGGCGCCAGTCCGCCCGCCGTCTCCGGGCTGCCCGGGTTCGGCGGCGCGGGCGGGGGCGGCGGCGGGCTGTCCCAGCTCTCCGCGCTCGGCGTCGGCCTCTCCCTGGACTTCCCCGGCCAGTACGCCCGTTTCGACTCCGCGCCGCTGACCGAGGACCGGCGGATCACCGGCACCCCCAGTGTCCGCGTCCGGGTCACGTCCACCAGTGACGACGCCGTGCTCTTCGCCAAGCTGTACGACGTGGCGCCGGACGGCGAACGGCAGGTGCTGCCGGCCCAGCTCGTCGCCCCCGTGCGCGTGGCCGACGCGAAGGACGGCAAGGACGTCACACTGACGCTGCCCGCCATCGACCATGAGGTGGAGCGCGGCCACAAGCTGCGGCTCGCCGTGTCCTCCACCGACCTCGGCTACGCCTCGCCGCTCGCCCCCGCGCGGTACACCGTGTCCGTCCAGGGCGAGCTGTCGGTGCCCACCGCGCCCGGGGTGACCACCGCGGCCGCGCCGCTGCCCGCCTGGGTGTGGGCGCTGCCCCTGGCCGCCGTGGTCATCGGCGCGGCCCTGCTGCTGACCGCCCGCCGCCGGACGGCCGCGCCCGCGCCCGACCCGGCGCTCGCGGACGTCCCCCTCCAGATCACGGACCTCAGCAAGCGGTACGCCAAGTCCGCCGACCGCTACGCGGTACGGGAACTGTCGTTCCGCGTCGAGCGGGGCCAGGTGCTCGGACTGCTCGGACCCAACGGCGCGGGCAAGACCACCACCCTGCGGATGCTGATGGGTCTGATCCGGCCCGACCAGGGCGAGATCCGGGTGTTCGGCCACGCGATCCGTCCCGGCGCCCCGGTGCTGTCCCGGGTCGGCGCGTTCGTGGAGGGTGCCGGATTCCTCCCGCACCTGACCGGCCGCGAGAACCTGGACCTGTACTGGCGGGCCACCGGACGCCCCACCGAGGACGCCCGGATGACGGAGGCCCTGGAGATCGCCGGGCTCGGCGAGGCCCTTCAGCGCGCGGTGCGCACGTACTCCCAGGGCATGCGGCAGCGTCTCGCGCTCGCCCAGGCCATGCTCGGGCTGCCCGACCTGCTCATCCTCGACGAACCCACCAACGGCCTCGACCCGCCGCAGATCCGCGAGATGCGCGAGGTCATGATCCGCTACGCGCGCGACGGACGGACCGTGATCGTCTCCAGCCATCTGCTGTCCGAGGTCGAGCAGTCCTGCACCCATCTCGTGGTCATGGACCGCGGACGGCTCGTCCAGGCCGGACCCGTCGCGCAGATCGTGGGCTCCGGGGACGCGCTGCACGTGGGACTCGCGGGCGAGGTGTCCGACCCGCTGGTCGAGAAGATCGCCGTACTGCCGGGAGTGGCGTCGGCGGTCCGCTCGGAAGGCGGACTGCTCGTCCGTCTCGCCGAGGCCGGCCCCGAGGCGTCCAGAGAGCTCCTGGTGGAGCTCGTACGGCTGGAGGTGCCCGTCGAGTCGATGGGCCCCCACCGCACGCTGGAGGACGCGTTCCTGACCCTGATCGGAGGACCCCAGTGACCACCACCGGACCTGTGGGCGTCCGCCCGGACGGCGAAGGACCCCCGGACGGCGAAGGGCACCCGCTCCGTGACGGCGCGGTGGCCGTGCAGAGCGCGCCGGGCTACCGGGCCCGCGGCACCCTGCCCATCAGGGTGGAGCTGGTGCGCCAGCTGGGGCGGCGGCGGACGCTCGTGATGGGCGCCATCCTCGGACTGCTGCCGTTCGTCCTCGCCGTCGCGTTCGCCATCGGGGGCAGCCCCGACGAACGCGGTGGCCCGGGTGAGCGGATCTCGCTCATGGACACCGCCACCGCCTCGGGGGCGAACTTCGCCGCCACCTGTCTGTTCGTGTCGGCCGGGTTCCTGCTGGTGGTCCCCGTCGCGTTGTTCTGCGGGGACACCGTCGCCTCCGAGGCCAGCTGGTCGTCGCTGCGCTACCTCCTGGCCGCGCCCGTGCCCCGGGCCCGGCTGCTGTGGTCGAAGCTCGTCGTCGCCCTCGGTATGAGTCTCGCGGCGATGGTGCTGCTGCCTCTCGTCGGGCTCGCCGTGGGATCGGTGCTGTACGGCTGGGGCCCGCTCGCCATCCCCACGGGCGGCACGCTCGACGCGGCGACGGCCGCACAGCGGCTCGTGATCGTCATCGCGTACATCTTCATCTCGCAACTCGTCACGGCGGGCCTCGCGTTCTGGCTGTCCACCCGCACCGACGCCCCGCTCGGCGCGGTCGGCGGCGCGGTCGGGCTGACGATCGTCGGTAACGTCCTCGACGCGGTCACCGCACTCGGCGACTGGCGGAACTACCTGCCCGCCCACTGGCAGTTCGCCTGGGCGGACGCCGTACAGCCCCGGCTGGAGTGGAGCGGCATGATCCAGGGCGCGGCCGTCTCGCTCACCTACGCGATCATCCTGTTCGCCCTGGCCTTCCGCGGCTTCACCCGCAAGGACATCGTCTCGTAGGGCACCACCGGCTCCCGCCGGTCACCCGTCACGGCGCCAGGTCGCAAGGGGGGTGGTCGGTGGGAGCCGACGGACGCGCCCGCCCCTGACCGTCTCACCGGCTCAGGACTCCGCTCTGCGCGTCCGGTAGATCGCGATCGCGCTGCCGATGGCGACCGCGCCCGTGGGGAGACTGACGGCCAGATGCGTCCCCTCCGACAGGACGAAGCTCGACAGGGCGTTGAGGGCGAGAGCGGTCACGAACAGGAACCACAGGAAGGGCCGCACGGTCGGATGATCCTTTCGAGGCGAGGCGCGCCCCACGGGGAGCGCGCGCAGCTGAAGTGGGCGCCGCCGGAGCGAGTGCGGCGCAAGCGCGTACCCCTCAAGGATCGCCGCCGACGGAACGGTCCGGTAAGGGGGCCGGCTGCCGTGTCGGTGGTGGAGCAGGCTCCACCACGGACCGGGGGGACCACCCACCTGAGCGGCGCCCACCAGGTCGTTTAGCCTGACCGGCATGGAGAGACCGATACGGGAGGCGGCGCGGGCGACACGCCGTCTCGGTATATCCGCGGGCTTCACCGTCGTGTCGTACTTCTTCATGCCCGTCCTCGCGTTCACGGCCGTCGGCAGCGTCATCGTCATCGGCGCGGGAACGCTCCCGGAGACCACACTGCTGCTGCGCCGGGTCGCCGGGGCCAAGCGGAAGCTCGTGGGGGAGTGGACCGGGACCCCCGTCCCGGAGGCGTACACGCCGCTCGAAGGCACGCTCGTGGAGCGTGTCAGAGCGGCGCTCGGCGACCCGGGTACCTACCGCGACCTGCGCTGGCTCGGCGCGCACTACGTGTACGGGCTGCTGCTGGCGTGCGCGACCCCCGCCCTGTGGGTGGTGGGCCTCATCGTGGACTTCGTCTGGCACGGCATGGCAGGACGCCGCCCGGCCGTCCTGCCGCTGATCGGGCGGCTCGCGGAACTCGACGCGGACTGGTCCCGCACCCTGCTCGAACCGTCCCCCGAGGCCCGCGACAACGCCCGCCTCGCCGAGCGGGTCGCCGAGCTGACGGTGACCCGCGAGGGCGCGGTCGCGGCGCACGGCGCGGAGCTGCGCCGTATCGAACGCGACCTGCACGACGGCGCCCAGGCCCATCTCGTCGCCCTGTCCATGCGGGTGGGGCTCGCCAAGCGCGCGTACGAACGCGATCCGGACCTGGCCCGCCGGCTTCTCGCCGAGGCACAGGACCAGGCCGAGGAGGCCCTCACCGAACTGCGCCACGTCGTACGGGGCATCCATCCGCCGATCCTCACCGACCGGGGCCTGCTGGGCGCGGTCCGGGCGCTGGCGGCGGGCAGCGGGCTGGCCGTGGAGGTGACCGACGACGGGGTGGAGGCCGCCGGGGCCCGCGCCCCCGCGGGGATCGAGGCCGCCGCGTACTTCGTCGTCGCGGAGGCCCTGACCAACGCGGCGAAACACGGCGGCGGCGAACACGCCGGGGTGGAACTCCGCAGGGCGGGTCGCGCGTTGCAGATCACGGTACGGGACGACGGGCGGGGCGGGGCGGACGAGTCGGGCGGCAGCGGGCTGCTCGGCATGCGGCGCCGGGTGGCCGCGCTCGACGGCACCGTCCGGCTGACCAGCCCCGTCGGGGGGCCGACCGTGATCGATGTGGAGCTGCCGTGCGCCTGGTGATCGCCGAGGACAACGCCCTGCTCAGGGAGGGCCTGACGCTGCTGGTCACGACCGCGGGACATGAGGTGGTCGCGAGTGTGGGCACCGGCCCCGAGGTGCTGCCCGCCCTCGTGGCCCACCGCCCGGACGTCGCGGTCCTCGATGTCCGGATGCCGCCCGGCTTCCGTGACGAGGGTCTGCGCGCCGCGCTCGCCGCGCGCCGGGAGATCCCGGGCCTGCCGGTCCTCGTGCTGTCCCAGTACGTGGAGGAGACCTACGCCGCCGAACTGCTCGGCGGCGGCGCGGGCGGCGTCGGATATCTCCTCAAGGACCGCGTCGGCCGGGTGGACGAGTTCCTCGACGCGCTGGAACGCGTCGCCGCGGGCGGTACGGCTCTGGACCCGGAGGTCGTCACCGAGCTGATGTCCCAGCGCCGGGACGACCCCCTGGGGACCCTCACACCCCGCGAGCGCGAGGTGCTGCATCTGATGGCCGAGGGCCATGACAACGCCACCATCGCGACCACCCTCGTCATCACCGAACGCGCCGTCAGCAAGCACATCGGCAACGTCTTCCTGAAGCTCGGCCTTCCCCCGACCGACACCGGCCACCGCAGGGTCCTCGCCGTCCTGGCCTACCTCGAAAAGCGTTTCACCCGCTGAACCCGCTGAGACGGCACCCCCGGCCCGGCCGCCGGTCCGGGGCGGGGCCGTGCGACGGGGCCGGTAAGGGTCTGGTGCCCGACCCGGTTGTGCGGTTGTGTGGGGGCGTCCGCGTTCTGATCTCGCCGGGTGCCCGACCTGCGGCTGAGACGAGCGTGCGCGCGCCGGGCGATGACCGAAGGGCTCATCGATGAGTGTTCAGGAGTCTGCCGATCCGTCGAGGACGGTCGTTCTCCCCGGTCGGGAGCAGGGAGTCGAACTGCGGGAGTCCGGCGACAAGGGAGCCGGCGTGTTCGCCGTGCGGCGGTTCCGGACGGGCGAGCTGGTCCTGGCCGGAGCCATCGGGGCGGAGCTGGACCGCAACGACGCGCACGCCTCGCAGGTCGCGCTGGACCGCTTCGTGCGGCACGAGGGCATGATGCCGAGCGTGAACCACTCCTGCGATCCGTCGTGCGGGATCAGGCTGAACGCCTCCGGCGCCCATGACCTCTTCGCCCGGCTGCCGATCACCTCCGGCGAGGAGATCACCTTCGACTACGCGATGCGCAACCACACCGTCGACCACTTCCCCGCCCGCTGCCGCTGCGGGTCGGCCCTGTGCCGTGGCCGGATCACCGGCTGGAAGGACTTGCCCGCCGACCGCAGGAACGCCTACCAGGGCTTCGTCGCCCCCTACCTCCTCACCGAACCCCACGCCCCGGCCCGCCCCGGCCCCGCGTAGCCCCCACGGCGGTATCTCCCGCACCTCCCGCCCCGAACCGCCCGGAGCTCTCCAGGAACCCGCCCCGGCACGCTCCCGCACCTCCCCCGGAACGCTCCAGGCACCCGCCCCGGAGCCTTCGCCGGGAGGCAAGGCGCTTGTCCTATCAGCGATGTGCATACGGACATGAAGAAGCCTCACCGGCGTTTCCGCTGGTGAGGCTGGGTTTGCGCCCCCGGCAGGACTCGAACCTGCGGCCAAGCGCTTAGAAGGCGCCTGCTCTATCCACTGAGCTACGGGGGCCGGGTGACGGCCGGGTGGCCTGGTGCCCGGGGGGTGGTCCGGGGACCGTGTCCGGGACAAGGATAGGGCTCCTGATTCCTAGTACCCGGCGCTTCGCCTCCGTGGCTCGATGTGGAGGTTCGGTGAAGCGGTCCTGATAATCGCAGGCAGGTGCGAATCGTGCATCGCTTTTCGCGTCTCGCGCCCCGGGTGTTGTGCACTCGTTATGCCTGCGCCCCACTCACGCCTTCCGTCCCAGGTGTCCGTTCGGCCGTTTCCTGCCGGGTCGTCGGCGCGCAGGATACCCATATGCTTCAGAAAGTCGCCAAAGTTGGGCATTCTTCGCATGTGGTGACCTTGGACGTACGGCCTCAACTGCTCGACGCTCTCTCCGCACTGCGTGAGCGGGTCGCCGCCGCCCGCTTTCCGCTCCCTCTCCCGGGGGCGCCACGCGCGCGTGCCAACCGCGACGAGCTGCTCGCCCAGCTCGACGACTACCTGGTGCCACGGCTCGGAGCCCCCGACGCACCGCTGCTGGCCGTCATCGGGGGCTCCACCGGCGCCGGGAAGTCGACCCTGGTCAACTCCCTCGTGGGCCGCCAGGTCAGCGAGGCGGGCGTACTGCGCCCGACCACCCGGGTCCCCGTGCTCGTCTGCCACCCGGAGGACCACCACTGGTTCAGCGGCCTGCGGGTCCTCCCCGGCCTCACCCGGGTCTGGGTACCCCCGCAGGACGCCTTCGGCGGCGACGCCCACGACCTGCTGCCCGGCCACGGCCACAGCCACGGCCGAGGCGGCGGACACCGGGACGGCGACGGCCCGGACGAACGGCAGCTGCGCATCGAGACGGCGACCGCCCTGCCCCGCGGACTCGCCCTCCTCGACGCCCCCGACATCGACTCCCTCGTCGCCCAGAACCGCCTCCTCGCCGCCCAGCTCATCTGCGCCGCCGACATCTGGGTCATGGTCACCACCCCCGCCCGCTACGCCGACGCCGTCCCCTGGCATCTGCTGCGGACCGCCAAGGAGTACGACGCCACCCTGGTCAGCGTTCTCGACCGGGTGCCGCACCAGGTCGTCGGCGAGGTGTCCCGCCAGTACGCGGCCCTGCTCACCAAGGCCGGACTGGGGGACGTACCCCGGTTCACCGTCCCGGAACTCCCCGAGTCCACCGGCGGCGGCGGACTCCTCCCGTCCACCGCCGTCGCCCCGCTGCGCGCCTGGCTCACCCAGCGCGCCCAGGAACCCACCACGCGCGGGCACACCATCATCCGGACCGCCGGCGGCATGCTCCACTCGCTGCGCTCCCGGATGCCGGAACTCGCCGGGGCCGTGGCCGCACAGCACGCCGCCGCCGTCCGGCTCACCGCCGTCGTGGAGGACGTGTACGAAAGCGAGCACGCGCGCGTGAGGGGCCGTCTCCAGGCCGGAGCGGTGCTCTCCGGGGACGCCCTGAAGCGATGGCGCAGCTACCCCCTCGACTGCGGCCCCGGAGAGCTCCTCGACACCCTCGTCGAGAACCTCGGCGCCCTCCTGCTGTGCTGCGCCACCGCCGCCGACGAACAGATCGACGAACGCTGGCGCCGCGAACCCGGCTGCGCGGCGCACGGCCTGACCGCCCGTGACCCCGACCTGGAGAGCGCCGAGCACCGTGTCGGGATGGCCGTACGGCGCTGGCGGCGCGAGCTGGAGGAGTACTGCGAGGACGAGGTGCGCGACGTCGACCGGAGCACCGCGCCCGATCCGGAGGCCGTCGCCGCGATGCTCGCGGTGGCCCTCCTGGGCGGTCCGCGCGGTCGCGCGGCCGGGGAGAGCCTCGCCGACCGCATCGGCGCGCAGAGCGCGCTCAGACTGCGCGAGAGGGGCGGCCGGCTGGTCTCCGACTACGTCGAGAAGGTGCTCTACGCCGAACGGGAACGCCGTCTCGCCCCGCTGGACGCCCTGGACATCCGTCCCGAGCCCCAGTCCGAGCTCATCGCCGCCCTGTCCGTCCTCCAGCGTGAGCAGCGGCGGCAGGGGGAGCCCCAGGATGCGCCCGCGAGCGACGACGCCCCGCAGGGCCGGAAGGCGCAAGAGGGACACAGCCGTCAGAGTGATCCGAGGGAGAGGTGACCGCGGTGACCGCCGTGACCGACCACACCGACCGTGCCGATGGCGCGGACGGCATGACGACGCACGCACCGCACGCGGCGCACGGCGAGCGCGCCGGGGAGGCCGGGGAAGCGGGGAAGGCCGAACAGGGCGAGCGGGGGGCCGGGGACACCGCCGAGCAGGGGGAGCACGCGGACCAGCCGCGGGACACCGAGAGCGGCGGCCGGGCGGACGGCCCGGAGCGCGCGGAGGTGTCGGACGATGTGGAGGAGCCGGGGCGGTCGGGGCAGTCGGAGGAGTCGGAGGAGTCGGGGGAGCCGGATGAGCTGCGGCGCACCGAGCCGGTGGGGCCGGTGGGATCGGTCGGGTCTGCGGGCTCGGTGGGGCGTCATGACGGTCGCTCAGGTCACCCCGGTCACCGGGACCATTCCGCGGGTCACGGGGAGCCCACCGGGTCCGTGGAGGACCCTCGGGGCACCGGTGGCGCGCGGGGCGGCGGCGCCGAGGACACCGACCGGGCGGCTGTCGGTTCCGATGACACCCGGGCTGGTGCTGGTGCCGGGACTGCGGCGCCCGGAAACGGCGGTCGCGACGGGAACGGGGCCGTCGACCCGGACGAGGACGAGGGCGCGCGCGCGGGAAGCGCGGAACGCGACTCCTCCGTGTCCCCCGGTACGTCCGCGGGTACGTCCCCCGTCCCGGATGCCGCCGCCCCCTCCCATACCTCCCTGGGGACACGCTTCCGGACCGCCGCCGAAGCGCCCTTCACGCGTGCGCGTGCCCGTCGCGAACAGGGTGCGGACAGCGGGCGGGTCTGGGACGACGGACTGATCGCCCGACGGGTCACCGACGCCGATGTGGCCGCCGCGGGCGTGGTGGACCACACCGCCCCGCACGCCGCCGCGCCGCAGACGGACACCGCCGCGGCCGGGTACGACACGGAGCTGCGGGGGCGGCTCGACGCCCTGCGTGAGCTCGTGGGGCTCTCCCGGGCGCGGCTCGACAGGGCCACGCTCGCGGAGGCCGGGCGGGTGCTGGACGAGGCCACCGCGCGGCGACGGCTCTCCGACCGGCACACGGTCGTCGCCGTCGCGGGCGCCACCGGCAGCGGCAAGTCGACACTGTTCAACGCGCTCGCCGGGGTCAACATCTCCGACACCGGGGTCCGCCGCCCCACCACCTCCTCACCGATCGCCTGCACCTGGACGGACGGCGCCGCCGGGCTCCTCGACCGGCTCGGTGTGCCGGGACGGCTGCGGCGCAGGCCCGTGCCCCACGCGGGAGGCGAGGTTCAGCTCGACGGACTCGTCCTCATCGACCTCCCCGACCACGACTCGGCGTCCGTGGTCCACCGGGAGCAGGTCGACCGGGTCCTCGCGCTGGTGGACGCCGTCATCTGGGTGGTGGATCCGGAGAAGTACGCCGACGCCGTGCTCCACGAGCGGTATCTGCGGCCCCTGGCCGGGCACGCCGAGGTGATGTTCGTCGTCCTCAACCAGATCGACCGGCTGCCCGGGGACGCCGCAGACCAGGTGCTGGACGATCTGCGGCGGCTCCTGGACGAGGACGGGGTCGCCCTCGGCGAGTACGACGAGCCCGGTGCCACCGTCCTCGCGCTGTCCGCGCTGACCGGCGAGGGAATGGACCAGCTCAGGGAGGCACTGGACCAGTTCCTCGCCGAACGCGCCGCACCGGCCCGCCGGATCGCGGCCGATGTGGACGCCGCCGCGAGCCGTCTGCGGCCGGTGTACGCCGCCGCCCGCCGGCCGGGGCTGACGGAACGGGCCCGTGACGAGTTCTCGGACCGTCTCGCCGAGGCGGTCGGCGCGAGCGCCGCCGGTGACGCCGCCGAACGCGCCTGGCGCCGCCACGCCGGTACCGCCTGCGGGACCCCCTGGCTGCGGTTGTGGCGCTGGTACGAGTCCCGACGCGACCCGGCGTCGGTGTTCCCGCAGCCCCCCGCTCCGGTGGACGAGGAGTCCACGGCCCGTCAGCGTGTCGAGCAGGCCGTGCGCACCGTGGCCGACCAGGCGGCGTCGGGACTGCCGACCCCATGGGCCCAGGCCGTGCGCGAGGCCGCGGTACGGGGCGCGTCGGGGCTGCCCGAGGCCCTGGACCGTCTCGCGATCGCCGCGGGGGCGTCCGGACGGCCGCCCCGGCCCGGATGGTGGCCGTTCGCCGTGCTCGCCCAGGCGTCGATGACGGTTCTTCAACTCGTCGGGGCGCTGTGGCTGGTCGGCCAGATCGTCGGGATGATGTCGCCCAACCTGGGGGTGCCGGTCCTGCTGATGGTGGTCGGCATCGTCGGCGGCCCCTTGGTCGAGTGGCTGTGCCGACTGGCCGCCCGGGGTCCGGCCCGGCGGTACGGGACCGAGGCGGAACGGCGGCTGCGGGAGGCCGCGGCCGGGTGCGGACGGGCCAAGGTGCTCGATCCGGTGGCGGCGGAGCTGCTGCGGTACCGGGAGGTCCGTGAGCAGTATCTGCGGGTCACGGGAGTGGTTCCGGTGCCGCTCGGCGCGGGCGGATAGCGGGTCGCGGGTCACACGGGTACCGGGGCGGGCGGCCCCGTCGGAGGGAGTGGGCAGCAGCGCCGGCGGATCGGCGGCGAGCGGCCGCGCTACCCCCACCCGCTGCTGCTGCCGGGGCGGCCCGGAGCGGCCCCGTCCGGGGTGGGCCCGGCCGGCGTGGGCGGATGGCGTCATCCGTTCGGGTGGCGGGGTTTTCCACAACCGTCGCGCCACACACAGGGCTCAGCGGGATCGGGCCCGGCCGGGCACTCTGGAATCCGGCCCGGGAAAGCGCGGTGCACCTCGCGTGGCCCGGGAGCCGGTGGGGCCGGCGGCCTTGTGTCGTCGTGCCGTCCACCGGTGTCCGCGAATCCACGGGGGATCGCGGAACCCGGTCGTGCGGGGAGTGCCCGCGCGGGTCCGTAGGGGGTAGGCAATGAACGACACGCTGGTGACAGTGGTGGGCAACGTCGCGACGGCACCGGTCTTCCGGGAGTTGCCGACGGGCGCGGTGGTGAGGTTCCGGATCGCGGCGACATCGCGCTACCGGGACCGGGGGCGGGATTCCTGGATCGACGGCCACACCAACTTCTTCACGGTGTACGCGTGGCGGACGCTCGGGGAGAACGCGGCGGCGTCCCTGTCCGTCGGCGAACCGGTGATCGTGCGGGGCCGGTTGAAGGTGCGGCAGGAGGATCGGGGCAACGGCCAGCAGTGGTTCAGCGCGGACATCGAGGCGAGCTCCATCGGCCACGACCTCGCCCGGGGCACCACGGCGTTCCGCCGTGACAGGCCCGGCCCGCGCTCGCGCGCCGACGGTACGACGGAGGGCGGCGGCAGCGGGACCCCCGCCCCCGCCCCTGGCAAGCCCGGTACTCCCGGTACTCCCGGTACTCCCGGTACTCCCGGCGCGGCGGTCGGCGGGCAGGCGCCCGCTCCGCCGGGGCCGGACGACGGATTGTGGGACACGGGAGCGGTGCCCGACGGCGCGGTGGGCCCACCGGCACCACCGACCTCATCGGCCCCACTGGCACCACCAGTCCCACCCGCCCCGGCGCGCAGGCGTCCGACGCCGGTCGTTTGAACGAGGCGGGTACGGGAGCCGGTACGAGCCCGTGCGCGCGGGCGGGGCGGGTGTGGGGTGGGTCCGGGCCCGGGTCCGAACCCGCACGCCGGTCCGTACCGTGTCGCGACCGTCGCCGCCGCTGTCACCGAGACCGCGACGTTCCTGAGGCCGTGAGGGTCACCGCAACCGCCACGGCCACCCCCGTACGAATGCGTGGATTTGTCGATAAGCCCAGGTCGGAAGCGTGAAAAGCGATAACGATTCCGAGTCGGAACGGTTATCCGACGGTATGTGTGGGGCGACCGGTGTGCCGGACTTCTTAGGATGCCGGGACAGCTCATGGAGCATCTCGTTCTGCTGGTGAGGACCACCCCCCACGCCAACGGGCCTCACCCGAAAGGGAATTCTGTGTATTCAGTCAGCTCTCCCCCGAGGAGGAGCATCTGTCGTACGGCCGTCGTGGCCCTGGCGTCCGGCCTGTTCGTCACGGCCATGGTGACCGGTGCCCCGCTCGCCGCCGCCGGTGAGGGCACGCAGGATCAGGGCGGAGCCACCGCCACCCTCGCCGGTCTGGAACTGTCCGGTGCGGCGATCGTCCGGGTGAACGGCGAGGAACGACACGTCCAGGCCGGTCTGTTCGAGATGGCCGTGGACAACGGCGGCATGCTGCGGACCTATGGCGTCGACCTCGACGCCGCGACCCAGCGGGACGCCAGATATCAGGAAACCCCCTGGGCGGGCACCTCGCTCGGGACCAACGCCGCCGCCGGGAAGGTGCGCTGGATTCTGCGGAACTCGTATCCGCAGGTCAACGATCTCGCGGAGCTCGCCCGCCGCGCCGGCGCGCCCGGTCTCACCGAGCAGGACGCGGCGACCGGCACCCAGATCGCGATCTGGCGCCACTCGGACGGCGCCGGGGCGCGCAGCGGCACGGAGCGGACCGCGCGCGAGATCCCCCGGATCACGGCGGTCGACCCGCAGGCGGAGAAGCTCGCGGACCATCTGGAGCGCAAGGCCCGCAGCCTCCCCGAACCCGAGGCATCGCTGCTCCTGGACGACTCCGCGCTGTCCGCCCGGACCCCGCCCGCCGCGCGGGACGACGGCCGGGTCGGCCCGGTGAAGGTGCGGTCCAACGCCCGGCAGGCGATCGTTCAGCCGGACGCGCGGGCCCTGGCGGCCGGGGTGCGGATCGTCGACGCCAAGGGCCGGCCGGTCACGACCGTACGGGACGGCGGCGAGCTGTACTTCGCGATACCCGAGGGCGCAGCGCCCGGTTCGGCGGCGCTGACCGTGCAGACCTCGACCACGGTGCCCGTCGGCCGGGCCCTGACCTCCGGGAGCCGCAGCCAGACCCAGGTACTCGCCGGGTCCAGTGTGTCGACGGTCTCCGCGACGGCGACCGTGAACTGGGCGGGCGCCGGTCCGATACCCGCGCTGTCCGGCGAACGGAACTGCGCCGATGGCGGCCTCGACCTCACCGTCGGCAACGCCGGCGACGAGGTGTTCGCCTTCGAGCTGATGGGCACCCGCCACCGGGTCGCCGCGGGGCGCACCGGCACGGTGACCGTGCCGCTCAAGGAGGACCAGAGCTACGACTTCACGATCAGGGGACCGTACGGCTACGAGAAGCGGGTCGACGGCATCCTGGACTGCCGTACCCGCAGCGGTGACACGGAAGGCCCCCGCCCGATGTCGGCGCCGAGCCCGGCGTCCGCGGGGGTGCTCGGCGGTGACAGCGGCAGCACGGCGGACCTCGCCGCGACGGGCAGTTCCAGGGCGACCTTCGTGATCGGAGGCGTCGCCGTGGCGCTGGTCGTGATCGGCGGAGCGGCGATGCTGATCCTGCGCCGCAAGCCCTCCGGCCGGGACGAGTAAGCGGCGCGATGAGGCGCGGACCACGGCATTCCGGTGTGAGCTGAGTCACTCCGGCGGGAGGGTGTGCGGCGCGGGACGACCCTCGCGTAGGGCCGTGTCACCGGTCCGTCACCCTCCGGGAGCCCTTCCCCCGCTTCGGCGGGGGTACGGATACCGGCGGTCCGGTCCGGCCTTGAACGGAGGAACGGGCAGGTGACGCCCGGTACGCGGGGACCGGCGGAGGGTTCGCGGGGAGAACGGGTTTCGTCCGCAACCCCCCTGTACGGCAAGATGGACAGGTCTGCCCTCACGCGGCGGAGCAACATGCGGAGTCACATGTTGACACTTCACGTTTCAAGCTGCCGGACGGTTTCCCTTGGCTGAGTACATCTACACCATGCGCAAGGCGCGTAAAGCGCACGGCGACAAGGTGATCCTCGACGACGTCAACCTGAACTTCCTGCCTGGCGCGAAGATCGGTGTCGTCGGACCGAACGGCGCCGGAAAGTCGACCGTCCTGAAGATCATGGCGGGCCTGGAGCAGCCGTCCAACGGTGACGCGTTCCTCGCGCCGGGCTTCAGCGTCGGCATCCTCCTCCAGGAACCGCCGCTCGACGAGACGAAGACGGTCCTGGAGAACGTGCAGGACGGCGTCTCGGAGGTCAAGGGCAAGCTCGACCGCTTCAACGCGATCGCCGAGCAGATGGCGACGGACTACTCCGACGCGCTGCTGGAGGAGATGGGCAAGCTCCAGGAGGAGCTGGACCACGCGAACGCCTGGGACCTCGACGCCCAGCTCGAACAGGCCATGGACGCCCTCGGCTGCCCCCCCGGCGACTCGCCCGTCACCAACCTCTCCGGTGGTGAGAAGCGCCGCGTCGCGCTCTGCAAGCTGCTGCTCGAACAGCCCGACCTGCTGCTCCTCGACGAGCCCACCAACCACCTCGACGCCGAGTCGGTGAACTGGCTGGAGCAGCACCTCGCCAAGTACGCCGGCACCGTCGTGGCGATCACCCACGACAGGTACTTCCTGGACAACGTGGCCGAGTGGATCCTCGAACTCGACCGGGGCCGTGCCTACCCGTACGAGGGCAACTACTCCACTTACCTGGAGACCAAGCAGACCCGGCTCAAGGTCGAGGGCCAGAAGGACGTCAAGCGCGCCAAGCGGCTCAAGGAGGAGCTGGAGTGGGTGCGCTCCAACGCCAAGGGCCGGCAGGCCAAGTCGAAGGCGCGTCTGGCCCGCTACGAGGAGATGGCCGCCGAGGCGGACAAGATGCGGAAGCTGGACTTCGAGGAGATCCAGATCCCGCCGGGCCCCCGGCTCGGCAGCATCGTCGTGGAGGTCGACAACCTCTCCAAGGGCTTCGGCGAGAAGCTGCTGATCGAGGACCTCGCCTTCACGCTCCCGCGCAACGGCATCGTCGGCGTGATCGGCCCCAACGGCGCCGGCAAGACCACGCTGTTCAAGATGATCCAGGGCCTTGAGGACCCGGACGGCGGTTCGATCAAGGTCGGCGAGACCGTGAAGATCTCGTACGTGGACCAGAGCCGCGAGAACATCGACCCGAAGAAGAGCCTGTGGGCCGTCGTCTCGGACGAGCTGGACTACATCAAGGTCGGCCAGGTCGAGATGCCGTCGCGCGCGTACGTCAGCGCGTTCGGCTTCAAGGGCCCGGACCAGCAGAAGCCGGCCGGCATCCTCTCCGGCGGTGAGCGCAACCGGCTGAACCTCGCGCTCACCCTCAAGCAGGGCGGCAACCTGCTGCTCCTCGACGAACCGACCAACGACCTCGACGTCGAGACCCTGTCGTCGCTGGAGAACGCGCTGCTCGACTTCCCGGGCTGCGCGGTGGTCGTCTCCCACGATCGCTGGTTCCTGGACCGCGTCGCCACGCACATCCTGGCGTACGAGGGCGAGTCCCGGTGGTTCTGGTTCGAGGGCAACTTCGACTCGTACGAGAAGAACAAGATCGAGCGGCTCGGCGCGGACGCGGCCCGTCCGCACCGTGCCACGTACAAGAAGCTCACCCGGGGCTGACCGGCCATGACCCGTCACCTCTACAGCTGCCCGCTGCGCTGGTCGGACATGGACGCGTTCGGCCATGTGAACAACGTGGTCTTCCTCCGCTATCTGGAGGAGGCGCGGATCGACTTCATGTTCCGGCTGGCGCCCGGTGACGGGTCGCCGTCGTTCTCGGGCGGGTCCGTCGTGGCCCGTCATGAGATCGACTACGTCCGGCCGCTGGTGCACCGCCACGAGCCGGTCGTCATCGAGTCCTGGGTCACCTCGATCCGCGCGGCCTCGCTGACGATCGCCTACGAGGTCAAGGACCACGAGGGCGCGGACGAGGTGTACGTCAGGGCCTCCACCGTCGTCGTGCCGTTCGACCTGGAGGCGCAGCGGCCCCGGCGGATCACCGCGGAGGAGCGGGAGTTCCTCCAGCGGTACGTTCCCCCGGCCGCCGACGGCGCCGAGGGCGCCGACGCGCAGGAGGCCGTGGCGGCATGACCCGGATCGTGGATCTCGCCGACGCCGGGGAGGCGGCGGACCTCGCCGGTTTCCTCGGCCGGCTGCTCCACTACGACCGGGGTGCGGCGGTCCGCCTCCAGGCGGCGGGCACCACCCTCGCGGTCTTCGGCCGCCCCCCGTCGTTCGAGGTGCTGGCGATCCGTACGGCGCGGCTGGCCAAGCCGTACGAGCACGGCATCGAGGACACGCTGGACATCACGGTGTCGGCCGGTGAGCTGCTGGAGTCGATCGATGACAACGACGGGACGGCGCGGGTGCCCGACGCGGTGACCGGGCCGCCTTGGGCCGGGGTGCTGCCGCCGCGGGGCGGCTGGCATCCGGAGCCGGGGCTGCCGTCCCCCGGGGCGGTACGGGCGATGATCGCCCAGGCCGTGGCCGAGTTCCGGAGCCGGACCGAGGGGCTTCCGGAGGCCGAGCGGGGCAGGGCCGCGCTGGACCGTATCGGGCGGGAGATCTGGTCCCGGCCGCTCGGTGACAGCGATCTGCCCGTGCGGGCCGCGCATGCCGCCCACGCGCTGGGGTTCCTTCCCGGTGCCGACACCGGTGCGGATGCTGGTGCGGGCGCCGATGCCGGTGCGGGTCCCCGTCCCGGTCATGGGCATGGCTCTGCGCCGGGTGGGGCGGGGTCCGGTGGTGGGTCCGGGCGGGCTTCCGGTGTGCCGCTGACGTTGTTGGCCAGTGGTGCGTGGCTGCGGCTGCGGACTCCGTACGGGTCGGTGGCGGTGCGGCGTGCGGGCACGGGGGCGTTGAACGTCAGCCCTGTCTGAGGTCCCACACCCCGGCGTCACCTTTTCCCGTGCGGTCGCCCGTGGGCACGCGGTTCCTCGCGCCCCTGAGGCCGCGCCCCTTGCGCTCCCCGTTCGGCTGCGGACGGCCCTTGGTTGCTCGCGCGGTTTCCCGCGCCCCTGGGCGCACTTGTTCCTGTGCGGGTCCGACGTGGGGCGCGGTTCCCCGCGCCCCTTCGGGGCGCCACATCCTGGCGTACCCGGCCCGGTGCCCAGGTCCGGTGGGTCACTCCGGGTGAGGGGTGGGGGAGTGGTCCGCGGGCCATACGCCGATGTGGTCCTCCTCGCGTTCCAGCAGGACCCGGTCCCGCATCCCGAGGCTCTCGGTGTACTCGGCGGGCAGCTGGAGCCGTCCCGCGCGGTCCAGCATCGCGTACTCCCGCGCGACCAGGGACTCCTCGCCCGTCGTCGCGTCGACCTCCGTACGGCGCAGCACCTCCGTGGAGGTACGGCCGTCGCGGATCGCGACCGTGCGGCGGACCTCCCCGGCGACCGCCTGGTCGTGGGTGACGATGACGACCGTGGTGCCGAGCTGCTCGTTCGCCGTGCGGAACGCGGCGAAGATCTGCTCGGCGGTGTGCGAGTCGAGTTCCCCGGTCGGCTCGTCGGCCAGCAGCACCGACGGGTTGTTGGCGAGGGCCACGGCGATCGCGGCGCGCTGCTGCTGTCCGCCGGACATCTGGTGCGGACGGCGGTCACGGCAGTCCGCGACCTCCAGCATCCCCAGCAGTTCCACGGCCCGCTCCGACCGCGCCCGGCGTGAGCGCGGTCCGTCCGGACCCGGCGCGCCCCGCAACTGCATCGGCAGGGTGACGTTCTGCGCGGCCGTCAGATAGGGCAGCAGGTTCCGGGCGGTCTGCTGCCATACGAACCCGACGACCTCGCGGCGGTACGCCAGCCGCTCCTTCGCGCCCATGGTGAGCAGATCGCGGCCCGCGACGCTCGCGGCACCCGCCGTCGGCTCGTCCAGTCCCGCGAGGATGTTCATCAGCGTGGACTTGCCGCTGCCCGACGCGCCCACCAGCGCCATCAGTTCGCCCTCCCGGACCAGCAGGTCCAGGCCCTGGAGCGCCTGCACCTCGACCCCGTCCGTGGAGAAGATCCGCACCAGCCGGTCACAGCTGATCAGCGCGTCGTGCCCGAACGCGGGCCGGGTGCGCCGGTCGGCGGCGCGGCGTTCCAGCTCCGCGAGCGAGGTGGCCTGACCCTTCCCGGCGGGGGAGGAGGTGCTGGGGCCGGTGGTCGAGGTGGTCGTCATGAGAGGTGCTCCCGGGGTGGGGCCGTCGGTGTACGGGACACGTCGTGGTGGGTCGTGGTCGTCGTCGGGCTCGTGGTCATCGGTCGCCGATCCTCAGCTCCTGGACGGAGTCGCGGCGGCCGGTCCACCACGCCTGGAGGGCGGCGACACCGACCGTCAGCACGACGACGGCGAGGGAGGGCACCAGCAGCGACACCGGATCGGCCCGCAGCCCGGCGATCGGGGCCGTCGTCCCACCGGCCGCCGCGGCGAGCGCGACGGCCGTGAGGTCGGTACCGGGCGCGAGCAGCCGGATCGCCGCCCACCCCGCCACCGCGCCACCGGCCGACGCGAGCAGCGCCTGTGGGAGCGATTCCAGGACGAGCAGCCTGCGACCGTCGCGGCGGGTCAGCCCCATGGTGCGCAGCCGCGCCAGCAACGCGGCCCGCTCGGGAGCCGCGCGGGCGAGCGACAGCAGCAGTGCCAGGGCCGCGTATCCGGCGCCCGCGGCGACGGCGGCCAGATAGATCCGCTCGGCGCCAGACTGGAGGGGCGAGTCGGCGTAGCGGGCGCGCTCCTCGGTGCGCAGATGGACGACCGTCTCGTCGCCCGCGGCCTTGGCCAGTGGTTCCCGGTCGAGCCGGTCACCGGTCAGCAGAAGGGTGGTCGGCCGGAGCGGTCCGCCCAGGGCGCGGGCGTCCACGACGAGGAATCCGGCGGCCTGGACCGCCGGTGTCGAGGCGCGGACGGCGGCCACCCGGACCTTGACGCGTTCCCCGTCGACGAGGAGGGTGACGGGCTTGTCGCCGAGGCGGGCGGCGGTGGCCGGGGCCGCCAACGCGGGCACCACACGGCCGTCGCCGTCGCCGGAACCCTGGGCATTGCCGGAACCACCGGAACCGTCGCCGCCCTCGCCGGAACCACCGGAACCGTCGCCGCCTCCGTCGGTCAGGACCGAGGGCGGGAACGCCCCGACGCCGACCCGCTCCGACAGCCGCGCGTACGCCTTCGCGTCGACCACGGCCAGCGGCACCCGCAGGTCAGGACCGGTCGCGCCGGCCCCGTCCGCCCCGTCGGCCGTGCCCGCGGACGACGTACCGGACGCGGACCCGGACCCGGACCCGGAAGCCGTGCCGGTGTCCGTCGCGGGGTCGCCGCCCAGGCCCTCCGCCATGGCGGTGTAGTCGACGGCCGCCTCGGTGACGCCGTCCACCCCGTCCACCGAGGCGACCCGCTTCGCCGCACCCGCGCCGAGCAGGTACCGCGCGTCGACGCGGGCGTCCGCGCCCGTGGCGAGGAGGGCGGCCCGCTCCCGGGTGTCCGCGACCCCGGCCAGTACCGAACCGCCGAACGCCGCCGTGGTCAGGGCGGTCAGCAGGGCCAGCAGCGGCAGCACCGCCGAGGCCGAGCCGCGGGCCGCGCGGGCCAGCGCCAGCTTCCCGGTCAGTCCGCGCAGGCGGCCGACCGGGCGGGCCAGCGCCCGCAGCGGCAGCGGATGCAGCCGGACGAGCAGCAGCGCGGCGATCACCCCGACCAGCACCGGGGCCAGGGCCACCAGGCCCTCGCCGCCGGAGGTGCCCCGGCGCCGAAGCGCCACGACGGCGCTCACGGCCACCGCCAGCGCGGTCAGTTCGGCGACCGTACGGTGCCGTGAGGGGCGGGCGCTCGTCAGATCCTCCCGGTCCTGGGAGACCCGTACGGGCCGGTGCGTGGCCATCGCGCGCACCGGCAAAGCCACGCAGGCCACGAGGGTCACCGCACCCGCGGCACCCGCCGCGAGCCATGGGCGTCCCTCCCCCACGAGGAGCAGCGCCGCCAGGAATCCCAGTGCCCCGGCGGGCACGGCCACGACGGCCGTTTCCGCGAACAGCCGTCCGCCGAGCGCGCGCAGCGAAGCGCCCCGCGCCCGCAGCACGGTGAACTCGGCGTGCCGGCGGCCCGCCGCGAGTCCGCCGGACATCAGCAGCACCACCAGCGCGACGGTGGCCGTGCCGGTCGCGGCGACCGTGATCAGCGGGGTGATGCCGGCACTCAGCTTCTGGTGCGCGATGAGGACGTCGTCCAGCTCGGTGCGCGCGGCGGTGTTGACGTCGGTGGCCCGGCGGACCTCCAGCAGCCCGCCGCCGTCGACGGTCGCCGTCACCGCAGCCTGGAGCGCGGACAGTTCGCCGCCGTCGAGGCTCCCGGTGTCCGGGGCGATGTTCCAGTACCGCTCGGGTTGGCCCGGGATGTCGAGCAGCGCGGGGGCGGCGTCCGGCGGCAGCAGCAGTCCGGCCAGCCAGTACGTGGGCGGGTCGGGGACGCGGCTCGGGACCCGCACGAGGCTCGGGGTGCGCAGCACGTCATGGGTGGACCAGTAGGCGCCCCGGGGGTTCTCCGGGGTGACGATGCCGGTGATCCGGATGCCCAGCGGACCGCGCAGCTCACCCGGGATACGGATCAGCGCACCCGTCTTGATGTTCAGCCGGGCGGCGGTCTCCTCGGTGACGACGGCCTCGACCTCGGGGCTGCGGGACGTGACGGTGCCGTCGGTACGGGGCATCCGGCCCTCGCGGACCCGGGCGTGCGAGGCGAGGTCCTGCTGGGTGGAGAGCACGAAACGCGGGTGCAGCCCCCGGGGGCGGGGCAGCCACTTCTCCCATGACTCGGGCGGCTCGGAGGTACGCACCCCGAACGAGGACTGGTCGCGGTCGGCGACGATCGGGGCCCGCAGCGCGTCGATCACCCCCTCGTACTCAGCGCGGATCTTGTCCGCGCCGAGGGCCGCCTCGCGTTCCTCCGGGGAGTGCTCCAGACCGGGCTGGGGGGCGTTGAACTGGATCGTGGTGCGGTGGGGCGTCGTCTCGGCGACGGCCTGGCGCAGTGCCTTGTCCCGGCTGCTGTCCATGGCGAGCGGGAACGCGGCGGCGAGGGCCGCGGTCAGCAGGACGAGCAGCGCGAGTGCGAAGGCCGTGCCCGGGGCGCTGCGCAGCCGGGTACGGACCCAGGGCACGGTGTGCCGTCCGACCCGCCGGTCCTCCGCCGCGCCGCCGCCCTCCGGGGGTGGGGGCGCGGGCCGGGAAGCCCGCCGTTCCCGTGCGGGTTCGTCGGGTTCCTCCGTGGGGCTGTTCGCCGCCTGTTCGTTCACTGTCCGCTCGTCCGTCCGCCGGTCGGTCGACCTCCGGCTCGCCGTGGGGGTTCGTGGGGTGGGGTGCGTGGCCTGGCCGTCCGGTGACGGTGGACGGTCCACGCTGCCGCCATCGCTGTCGCCGTCGCCGTCGTCCCGGTCCCGGTCCGGGGACCCGTCCCGGTCGGGGGCCGTCGGCCGATGGTGTCGGACCGGGGCCGCCGTCCCGTCCCGGTCCGGGCCCGGCGCTGGTGGCTCGTGTCGCTCCGGCAGATCGTCCCGGCTCAGGTCAGGTTCCCGGCCCAGGTCCCGTTCCCGGTTCTGACCCCGGCCGGAACCCGAACCCGAACCCGAACCCGTGCCCGAGTCCTGGCCCGAACCCGCGCCCGAACCCGAACCCGGACCCGCGCCCGAGCCCGCCCCCGAACCCGGGTCCCGCCCCCGCCCTCGCCCCCGCGGCCCGTCCCGCTCAGGCCCGTCGTCCCGTTCCGTCATCGTTCGACGACCTCCCCGAGCGCGCTCGCCAGCCGGGTCGGTCCGCGCAGCGGCAGGGCGGCGGTGATCAGCAGCGGGCCGAGCGCGACCAGGGCCAGCAGCAGGGCGACCTGGCCGGGCGGCAGTTCCACGAGGACCTGGGGCACGGGCTGGGTGGCGCCGGGGGTGAGGACGATCAGGGGTACCACCGCCCGGGTGAGGACCGTCCCCAGTGCCACACCGACGAGCAGGGCCACCGTCACGAGGATGCCCTGTTCGGCGGCGACGAGCCGGGCGAGCCGTCGTCTGGGGGTGCCGAGCGCCCGGAGCACGGCGAACTCGGCGGCGCGTTCCCGCAGCGCCCCGGCGGTGCTCACCCCGAAGCCCACCGCGGCGAGGGCCGCCGCCGTCAGGGCCACCGCGGTGAGCGCGGAACCGGGGCCCGCGCCCAGCGGGTCGTCCCGCAGAGCGTCGGCGATCTCGTCGCGCACGATCACCGACGCGGGGTCCGCGTCGGAACGGGACCGCAGCGCCGAAGCGGCCTCGGCGGACCGGCCGGGACCGGTCGTCAGCCACCACTCGTTGGGCGCGGGACCCGCACCGGTCTTCTGGACGAACATCCGGTTGACGGCCGCCAGGTCCATCAGCAGCGCACCGCCGTCCCGTTCGGCCACGGAGGAGGCCCCCGCCTCGGTGACGGACCCGTCGATGTCCGTCAGGGCCGCGCTCCGGGTGTCCGGTGCCGTCGTCGGCAGCGCCCGGACACTGCCGGTGATCCGTACGGGCAGGTTGACGCCGTTCACCGGGACCTCCACCCGGTCACCGGTGCGCGCGCCCAGGACCTCCAGGAAGCGGTCGGTGGCGATGGCCGTGAACTCGGTCGGTGCGGGCCGGTCCGCGATCAGCCGTACGGTGATCTCGGCGGGCATGGGGAACCAGCCGTCGGCCTCGACATGGGTCTGACCGGTGGTGTAGGTCATCGCGAGCCCGCCGCCCGGCTTCTTGTCCAGGGGGGTGCCGGCACGCTGCTCGGGGCCGGACACCGTCTCCTCCCCGGCGGTCTCCTTCGCCCCCAGCCAGTCGGCGCCGAGCGCGATGTCCCGCGGCCCGTCCCGGCCCTCGGCGGCGGTGGCCCGCAGGCCCTCCAGGGTGAGGGTGTGCTGTTCCTCGCGGCCCACCGGCTGCTGGACACCGACTTCCAGCCCGACCAGCGTGAGCGGCTCGGCGGCCCGGCCGTCGGACGCCCCGGCGGCGCCCGTGAGGTCCAGTGCGATCCGGTGCCGGTCGCCGTCGGCGGGCAGGTTCCCGCCGGGCAGCCGGTAGGTGACGCCGTACCGGTCCTCCAGGACCACCGACACCTTGGGCGGGCCGTCGGGCTCGCCGCCCTCGGGCACCTCCCCCGGGCCGGGGACCGACCGCAGCCGCATGTCCAGGGCCAGTTCGCCGGTGCCCTCGGGGAGAGGTGTCCCCTGGGGCCCGGCACCCGTGTCCCGCTTCAGATCCTTGGTGAGGTTCCCCAGGTCCTCACGTATCAGGGTGCTCCCGGCGCCGCGCGCCATGTCGAGTGCGAGGACCGTCGCCTCGCGCCCGCCGGACAGCTGCATCGAGGTGCGCAGCGCGGGCGCCGCCCCCTCGATCCCCGGGGTGTCCTCGTACCGTCCCGCCTGCCCGAGCTGGGCCGCCCCCGAGGTGAGCACCCGGATCGGGGCCCCCGCCCGGAAGTCCGCCTGGTCGTCCTGCGAGCGGTCCCACGAGGCGCCCTGACCGATCGCCAGCATGCCCATCGCCACCGACAGGACGAGCAGCAGCACCGGCCCCGCGCCCCGCAGCGGACGGCGGCTGAACTGCCAGCCCGCGAGGGCCGAGGTCAGTCCCCGCCCGCTCGCCGCCCGGCGTTCCGCGAGCCGGGCGACCGGCGGCAGCAGCCGCAGGGTGAGCACCGTACCGGCGAGCAGCGCCAGCGCGGGCGCGGTCACGAGCAGCGGGTCGATGCCCAGCCGGCCGGTCCGGTCACCGCTCAGCGCGCCGGAACCGGAGGTCTGCTGGTCGAGCTGCCAGTAGGCGACGCCCGCGACGACCAGCAGCGCCAGGTCCGCCCCGGCCCGCAGCGGACCGGGCAGCGCGCGGGCGCGCGGCGGCCCCGCGGGGGTCGCCGAACCGAGCGCGGGCAGCGTCACCGCCAGCGCGCAGCCCAGTGCGACGGTCGCCGCGACCAGCCACACCGTGCCCGACGCCTCCGCGTCGACGCGCAGCCCGATCCGGGACAGCGCGCCCTGCCCGGTCAGCAGTCCGGTGAGCGGGCCCGCGAGCAGCGGGGCGAGCAGGGCGGCGGGCACCGCGAGAAGCAGGGCCTCCAGGGCGGCGAGCGAGGCGATCCGGCCGCGCGACGCGCCACGCGCCCGCATCAGCCCGGTCTCCCCGGCGCGTTCGGAGCTCAGCAGCCGGGCGACCAGCAGCAGGGTGTACCCGGCGAGCAGACAGAGCTGGAGCGCCACGATCAGCAGCGTCGAACGGGACACCAGCATCGCGCGTTCGGCCCGGTCGAGGACCCCGGGCAGCCCGGTCGACACCTCGTCGCTCCCGGCGAGCGCGGCGGACCCGCGCAGCGCTGCGGTGCCCTCCCGCGCGGCGTCGCGCAGCGCCCCGATCCGTTCGGTGGTCATCGCGGAGAAGTCCCCGGTCGCCAGCCACGCCGTCTCGCCCCTGCTGACCCGCCCCTCGGCGGTGAGCACCGAACGGTCGGTGAGCAGCGGCCCGTACGTCGCGAAGGACACCTTCTGCGCGCCGCGCCCGCGCAGCGGGTCGAGCTGCCAGTACGCGGCGCCGGTGGCGACGGGCCGGTACACACCGACGATCCGTATCCGCACGGCGGGGCCGTCGCGCCGGTCGCCCAGGGTGAGGGCGGAGTTCCGCGCCCCGGGGCGCACCCCCAGCTCGGCGGCGGCCGTCTCCGGCAGGGCCACCTCCACCCGGCCGCGCGCCGAGGGACGCGGCAGCCGGCCGTCGGTGACCCGGACCTGCGCCGGGTCGAGGGCGGCGAACTGGGTCAGATACGGGTTCCCGGCGCGGGCCGCGGGCGGCTGGAGGGACCGGGGGAGCGAGTAGGGGCCCGAGCGCACCAGATCGGTCACGGTGACGGGGAGCCCGTCGAACGCGGTCCTGGCGGCGTCTCGTACGGCGCTCTCGGCCGTCTTCCGCTCCGGGGTGCCGACCTCCGCCCTGGCGAGCAGCGCGGTCTCGGCGGTGTCCCGGGTGCGCAGGGAGTGCCGCAGCGCGGCGTCCCCGATGCCCCCGGAGAAGGCCGCCAGCGTGGAGAGGACCGTGGTGGTCAGCACCACGGCGATCAGCGCGGCGGCGAGCAGCAGGCGGTGCGCACGGACGCGCGCCAGTACGAACCCCGTCACTGCTGTTCCGCCCCCGTGTCCCCGTGCGTCCGCGCCGCGGATGCCTCATTCGTCGCTGTGCGGGCCGTACCGCTGTCGCGCGGTCCGCCGCCGCGGCGCCGGTCGTCGCCCGCGCCTGTCGTGCCGTCCGTGTCGTACGGGGGCACCGGGACCGGACAGACCGGTGGGCCACGCGTGTTCGACGAAGGTCCCCTGGATGTTTTCAGAGGTTCCCCGGCCGGGGAAAGGGGATGGACCGGAAAATGACGACCGGAATCCGACTATCGGGAGGTCGGGGACGGTTCCGGCGCCCCGGAGCGTCCGGGAACGGGCATGGCGAAGCCGCCCCCGGGCACCGGACCGGGGACACCGGGAACCGGCTGCTGAGAACCGGGCTGCCGAAACCCGTGACATCGGACACCGGGGCACCAAGCCACCGGGGCACCAAGCCACCGGGGCGCCGGACAGCGGGGCGCCGGACAGCGGGGCGCCGGACAGCGGGGCGCCGGACAGCGGGGCGCCGGACCTCGGGGCGCCGGACCTCGGGGCACCAAGCCACCAGGGCGCCGGACAGCGGGGCGGCGGACCCCGGGTCGTCGGAGGAGAGGGGAGCCGGGCGTCAGCCCTCAGTGTTGATCATGGAAGCGGCGGCGTACGTCATGTACCGCCACAGCTGCTCCTCGTGCTCCTCGGCCAGCCCCAGCTCGTCCACCGCGTCCCGCATGTGCCGCAGCCACGCGTCGTGCGCGGCGCGGTCCACCTGGAACGGGGCGTGCCGCATCCGGAGCCGGGGATGCCCGCGGGTGTCGCTGTACGTCCGCGGACCGCCCCAGTACTGGATGAGGAACAGCGTGAAACGCTCCTCGGCGGGCCCGAGGTCCTCCTCCGGATACATCGGACGCAGCAGGGGGTCTTCCGCGACCCCCTGGTAGAACCTGTGCACCAGACGGCGGAAGGTCTCCTCACCACCGACCTGCTCGTAGAAGGTCTGCTCCTGAAGCGTGCCTCGCCGGATCTCGTTCACACCGTCCATGGTCTCAGACGGGATGACGGAGGACCCGGGTCCTAGGACCCGGATACGGGGCCCCGGAGCCCTCGCGCAGCCCGCCGCGGCACAGCACAGTGGAGGCATGGCCCCGCATCCCGCGCCCGACGACCCCGCCGCCCCCGGTGACGACCTGGAACGGATCGCCGCCGAGGCCCGCGCGGGACTGGTCCGCGCGATCGCCGCGAGCGGCGCCTTCGAGGCCGACCCCGGCTGGCGGACCGCGTTCGAGGAGGTGCCGCGTCATCTCTTCGTGCCCTACTACTGGATCGGCACGGCCGGCGGCCATGAGCGGCTGTGGCGCGAGGACCCGGACCCGGCCCGGCGGGTGCGCTGGGTACGCGGCGCCTACGCGGACGCCCCGCTCGCGACCCGGCTGCGCGACGGTGAGCTGCTGTCGTCGTCCAGCCAGCCCTCGCTGATGGCCCGGATGCTGGCCGAACTGCGGGTACGGCCCGACTCCCGGGTCCTGGAGATCGGCGCGGGCACCGGCTACAACGCGGCGCTCCTCGCCCACCGGGTCACCGACGCCCGGGTCACCACCGTCGACCTCGACACGGAGATCACGGAGTCCGCGCGCACCCATCTGCGGGCCGCCGGACACACCCCCACCGTCGTCACCGGCGACGGCGCCCGGGGCTGGCCGGGCCGGGCCCCCTTCGACCGGATCATGGCGACCTGCACCCTGCCGTCCGTACCCCGGGCCTGGCTCGCGCAGTGCGCGCCGGACGCGCTGGTGCTCGCGCCGCTCGCCACGGGACTGATCCGTCTCACCGTGCGCGGCCCCGACCAGGCCGAGGGCCGCTTCCTGCACACCTCGGCGTACTTCGTGCCGCTGCGCGGCGCGGCCCGCCATCTGCCGGAACCCGGCTACTCGGGCGGGCTCCCGCGCCGCGCCCTGCACAGCGAACTGTTCCAGTTCCTGCTGGCGCTGACCGCCGGGACCCTGGACCCGCACGACGCCCTCACCCTGTGGCAGCGGGAGGGCCGTCCGGCCCGGGAACGCTACGGGGTCACCGTCCGCGGCGAGCACTCCTGGGCCTGGCTCGACGACCCCGACGGCCCGTACGCCTGGCCCCTCCCGCACTGACCCGGCACCGAACGAACGGGTCCGGGAGCGGCGGGGGCATCGACGGGAACGGCTGTCGGGGCACGCGGGATCCCGCGTGCCCCGGCAGCCGTTCCCGGACGGAAGAAGAAGCTAGCCGCGGTGGATCGTGATCGTCGTCCACGCCCCGACATGCACCCGGTCGCCGTCCTGGAGCGGTACGGGGGCGAACGGCTGGATCGGCTCGTCGGAGCCGTTCACGGTGGTGCCGTTGGTGGAGTTCTGGTCCACGATCGCCCAGCCGCCGTCCGGCTGCTGCACCAGCTTCGCGTGCTGGTGCGAGACACCCGGGTCCTCCGGCGGCACGGACAGGTCGATGTCCGGGACCTCGCCCGTGGAGTGCCGCCGCCGGCCGATGGTGATCTGGTTCCCGATCAGCGGACGCTGCTGCTCCGGCGAGTACGCGGGCAGGTTCAGCCCGGCCGCCTCCGGCCCGGAACGCTGCATCATCGCCAGGAAGTAGTCACGGTCCGGACCGATCGTCGCCGACCAGTTCGCGGGCTGCTGATAGCTCCCGGGGCCGGGCTGGGTGTACGGCAGATGATCGCCGCCACCGGGGCCCTGGCCGCCCGGTCCGCCCTGACCGTGCTGACCGCCGTGGCCGTGCTGACTCCCCGGGCCGTGCTGGCCGTGCTGGGAGCCCGAGGGCGGCGGGATCACCCAGTCGTCACCGTTGCCGTTGCCGAAGCCCTGCCCGGGGGGCGGGGGAGGCGGCGGTCCCTGACGCGGTCCGGCGTCCGGGAAGGAGCCGGGGTACGCGGGCGGCGCGGGGGGACCGGACTGCTGCTGGAAGGCGCTCGGCGCGCCGGGACCGCCCTGCGGCGGGGGCGGCGGTCCCCCGGGGGGGCCGCCGAACGGCGGGATCGGCTCGGCGGGCCGGTTCACCTGCGAGGGACGGGACCCCTGGTACCCGAACGGGTCGTGCCCCGAAGCCTGCGGGGGCCCGCCAGGGGGTCCTCCCGCGGGCGGCGGGAAATGCGACGGCGCGGGGCCGGGCCCGGGACCGCCGCCCGGCGGACGCGGCGCGGCCGGGGTGTACGACGTGGCCGTGTTGGTGAGGAAGTTCCACCGGCACTCCTCGCAGAACGGCGCCCCGCTCTCCCGGGGGGTGTGGCACTGCGGGCAGTACTCGGGCTGTATGGGGTCCTGTACCGCGCTCCCCGACGACTGCCCGCCGTGCACGGGCGGCGGGTAGCCGTACCCCTGGGCGGACGGCGGCGGTGGCGGCGGCACGGCACCGGCCATGCGGTGACCGCAGACCTCGCACCAGTCGTCCGAACCCGATTGGTGTCCGTTCGGGCAGGTCGGCATGTCGGCGCCTCCCCCTCTCCTCTTCCGGCCTGGGCCGGATGTCGGTCCGCCCGGCCGGGGGCCGGACGGGCAACGGCGGTGAGGCCGTTACCGTCTGCTCACTTCTTCACGCGGACGGTCTTGGTGGACCGTGTTTCGAGAGTCATCTCGTCGGCCACTTCGACCTTCGCCTTCAGTCGCACAGTACCCGCAGCCGCGTCGACCACGTCCACCACCTTGGCGAGCAGTTTGGCGGTGTCCGCGTTCCCGGAGGCGCTCGCGAGCTGGACCGCGCGGCCCAGTTTCGCCGTCGCCCCGTCCACATCGCCCGATTTGCGGGCGTCCAGTCCCTGCTGGATGACGCGTGCCAGTTCGGCCTGTCCGGTGTAGTGCGCGACCTGCGGATTGATCGACGTGGACGCCGCCATGTCGTCCGTCCACACCGCCCGCACCAGGTCCTGGGAGAGGGTCCGCGTCGTCCCGTCGGGCTCCCCGATCACCAGGGACACCCGCGCCGCGAGCATCTCCTGACCGATGGAGGCGGCGGGCACCTCGACGCATACGTGGTAGTCACGGGACTCGTCGCCCCATGAACCGGTGGGGTAGTCGCCCGCCCGGGGACCCGCCTCGGTGCGCCGCCCGGTCAGCTCCTCGACCTTCGGCGCCACCTGCTTCACGAACTTGACCTCGGCGCCCATCGGGGTCCACAGCCGCAGCCCCACATCGGCGATCTCCTTGCCCATCGCCGCCTCCATCATCCCGGTGAAGTCGGCGGCGAGCCCGGACGGATCGGCGACGATGTCCGCGGTGCCGAGCAGCGCGGAGGCTATCGCTGTGACCTCTTTCACTTCCCAGTCCGTACCGACACCGCGGGCGTCACAGGTGAAGCGGCCCGCGCACGCGTCGAGGGCGGACCGCAGCGCCTCGGGCGTCTCGTGCTCGTTGCGGCCGTCGGTGAGCAGGATGCCGTGCCGGATCGCGACGTCCGCCGAATCCAGCAGATGGTCGGCCAGCCGCAGCCAGGTGCCGATCGCGGTGCCGCCCCCGGACGTCAGCTGGCGCAGCGCCTCCTTGGCCTGCCCCCGGGTCGTCGCACTCGCCACCGCGAGGCCCTGCCCGCCCGGGTAGACCTCCTTGGCGACATGCGTCCCGGCGACCACCGCGAACCGCACCCCGTCCCGCAGGGTGTCGATCGCGGCGGCCGTCGCGTCCCGGGCGCCGCGCATCTTCGTCGCCGGGTAGTCCATCGACCCCGAACAGTCGACCATGATCACCACGGCCGCGTCGGGGACCTGCCCGGGCCGGTACGACGGGGACCCGCCGGCCACCTGACCGACCGTGCCGCCACCGGTCGCGGTGACCGTCACGATCGCGTTGACCTCACGCCCGCCCTCCGGCAGGTATTCGTTCTGGTACACCTCCACCGAGAACCGTGGTACGGACGGTTTCGAGAAATTGGCCATGGTCTCCGCTCCCCCTCGTGGTCCCACGACGCGTGGGCGTGCTGCTGTCATCGACTCCGGTGACGGTGGACTCCCCGGTCACGGACCGCCGGTGGCCGTCCGCTCCGCCGCCCCGCCCCAGGCCGATCCTGCCCCTTGCCCGGGGACCGGGAACGGAACCAGGGCCACTGTTACGTTGTCGTGGCCCCCGCCGTCCAGGGCGTGTCCGACCATCGTCCGGGCCGCCTGGAGCGGCCGGTCCGCCGCGTCCACCGGCAGCACCGAGGCCATCTCGTCCGCCGACTCGGCGTAGTTCCACAGACCGTCGGTGCACACCACGACGATCCCGGGCCGGTCCGGTTTGAACGACACGGTGTGGGGCTCCAGTTCGTACGCGTCGGCGCCGAGCCAGCCCGTGATGGCGTGGGCGCGCTCGTCGGCGTACGCCTCGGCCTCGCTCATCAGGCCCGCCGCGACCATCTGCGCCGCCCAGGAGTCGTCCTCGGTGAGCCGCGCCGACGGGCCCTCGCGGTCGATCGGCACCCAGTAGGCGCGGCTGTCGCCGACCCAGCCGATGATCAGCAGGTCCTTGGCGACGATCGCGCCCACCAGGGTGCACGCGGGCGCGTTCTGGTGGGCGGCGTGCTCCTGGTCCGTGCCGCCGTCCCCGGCCAGCGCGTTGACGGCCTCGGACGCGGCCAGGATCGCCTCGTGCATGGCCGCCTGCGGATGCGTCCCGAGGGCCAGCAGATCGAGGACGCGGGCGCTCGCCGCGCGGGACGCCGCGAGTGACGCCTCGTCGGGACGGCTCGCCGACGACACCCCGTCGCACACGATCGCCACCACGGCCGGGGAGCCGTCGGGCAGCGTGGCGGGGGACACGGCGTACGCGTCCTCGTTGCGGTGATGGCGCAGCCCCCGGTCGCTGACCGCCGCGAGGGTGTCCAACGACGTCTCCATATGGTCGCGTTCCCTCGGCTGGGCCTTGCCGCAGTGCTCGCAGTAGTCGTCCAGGGCCACTCGGCCCACCCCGCAGAAGACACAGGTGCGGGGGCTCGCGCCGGCCCCCGCGGGCGGCTGCGCGGCGGGCTCGTGCCCCGGGTCCTCACCGGTGGGCGTCCCCGCTTCCGGTGCCTCGGGGGCCTCGCCGGCGGGACGGGCCCGGGGGTCGGGGGCGGGCAGCGGGTAGTCGCCGGTGCCGGTGGGGCTTTCGGACGGGTCGTCCGTGCGGTAGCGCGGGCCGGTGCCGTCGGACGCGGGCTCCCCCGGGGGGAGTTCGCCGCCGCCGGACGTGGTGCCCGGGAGATCGGTCGCCAGATGCACCGGCGCGGGGGTGTCCGCGCTGTCCACCTCCGGCGCGGTGGGCCACCGCACCGCGCCCGCCGGGGCACCCGGGACGGCGCCCACGGCCCCGGGGCTCTGCATCGCGATGGTCGGATGGTCCTCCTGGCCGGTCCCGTCCGGTGACACACCGCGACCGCAGAACCCGCAGAACCGGTCACCCGGCTCCAACGGCTCCGCACACCTGGGGCACCGGGAACCGGCTGCCGACTCGGGCTGCTCCGACGACATCAATCACACCCATGTCCGGGGGCGGAAACGGTTGGCACGTTCCACCAGTTCGATCCTCTCCTCGCCGCCCCGCGCGAGCCGCGCCAGCGTGCGGTACGACCGTTCGAGCCCGAACCGCAGCCCGCGCTCGTCGAGCTCACTGCCGAGCAGCGCGGTACGGCCACCCGCGGCGCCCGCGGGGGCGGACCCCCGGCCACCGGAGAGTACCCAGTCCAGCGCCGTGCCCAGTACCTCGGCCGACAGCCGCTCCCGGCGTACCGCGTCGAGACCGAAGCCCTCCAGCGCCTCCACCTGGCCCGCCGCGGCCGTCAGATCGTCCAGCAGCGGCTCGTCCGGACCCGCGCCGGGGCGCCCCCGCAGCCGGGCGCGGACCGCCGCCACCCGGGCCGCCGTGTAGTGGATCGAGGACTCCGGCACCGACTCCAGCACCCGGACGGCGCCCCGCCGGTCACCCGCCGCGAGCCGCACCCGGGCCAGCCCGAACGCCGCCGAGACATAGCTCGGGTCGGTCGTCCACACCAGCCGGTAGTACTCGGCGGCGTTGTCCAGCTGACCCAGCACCTCCGCGCACACCCCGAGCGCCAGCTTGGGCGCGGGCTCGCCGGGGAACGCGTCGTACACCGCGTCGAAGGACAGCGCCGCCGTCTCGTGGTCGCCCGCCGCGAGCGAGCCGATACCCCGGTACCAGACGACCCGCCAGTCGTCGGCGTGGTCCCGCTCCAGCGCGGCCAGCGCCCGCCCGGCCCCCGCCTCGCCCATCTCCAGCAGGGCCCGCAGCTCCCGCAGCCGCAGCTCCAGCGATGTCCCCGGCGCGGATCGCAGCGCGCCGATCAGCTCGGCGGGCGCCGAGGTCGCCATCAGACCGGCGAGGAAACCGGCGTTGGGGTCGTGCGGGTCGACATGCGGCACGGGCAGCGCCAGCGCCGCCGCGGTCGCCCCCAGCGGAAGAACCGGCGTGCCGGTTCGCGCCGGGGCGAGGGCGGCGGAGGAGGACGGCCCGCCGCCGGTCCCGGGCGCCCCGCCCTGATGCGGGACGGTGGCCGCGCCGGGGGTACCGGCGACCGGGACGGCTCCCGTGGCGCCGGGTCCGCCGCTCGACGGTACGGGGGCGGCCAGGGCGGCGGGCACGGGTGCGCCGGGCAGCGCCGTACCGCCGGGCAACGGGCCGCCGGGCAGCGCCGTACCGCCGGGTGTGCCGGGGACGGCCGTCCGGCCGCGCGCTCCGCCCGAGGTCCGCTCGCCCAGCAGCGACACCTCCACCCCGGCCGTCCCGAACAGCACGGTGTCCGTGACCTTCAGCTCCGGGCCGAACAGCGTCGACAGCGCGGGCTTGGGACGACCCGTCTGGACGGCGACGACCTCCCGCAGCACACCCGTCAGCTGCTCCGCCATCTCCTGCGCGGACGCGAACCGGCGCGCCGGGTCCGGGTCGGTGGCCCGTACCAGCAACCGGTAGAACGACTCGTACGTCCGGAAGACCTCGATGTTCTCCGGATCGGGCAGGGAGTCCACGAACACATTCGTGTAGCCCTGGAAGTCGAACGTCAGCACCGCGAGCGTCCGCGCCACCGTGTACAGGTCCGACGCCACCGACGGACCCACGTCCGCGACCTCCGGGGCCTGGTACCCCACCGTCCCGAAGATGGCCGACTCCTCGTCGTCGGTACGCCGTACCGCGCCCATGTCGATCAGCTTCAGCTGGTCCTCGGTCTGGATGGCGTTGTCGACCTTGAAGTCGCAGTACAGCAGATTGCGGCTGTGCAGATGCCCGAGCGCCTCCAGCGCCTCGATGCCGTACGCGCACGCCTGCTCCACCGGCAGCGGGTCGCGCTTGCCGGTGGGGGTCCGCCGCTCGTTGGCGATCTCCTTCAGCGACTTGCCGCCGACGTACTCCATGACGATGTACCCGTCCAGCGAGCCGGTGCGCTGGTCGAGATGCTCGACGAAGTTGTAGATCCGGACGATGTTCGCGTGCTCGATCTCGGCGAGGAACCTGCGCTCCGATATCGCCGCCGCCATCGCGTCCTGGTCACCCGTGTCCAGCAGACCCTTCAGCACCACCCAGCGGTCCGCCACCGCGCGGTCTATCGCCAGATAGATCCAGCCGAGCCCGCCGTGCGCCAGACAGCCCATCACCTCGTACTGCCCGCGCACGATGTCCCCGCCGCGCAGCTTCGGCACGAACGAGTACGGATGGCCGCACTTGGTGCAGAACCCCTCCGTACGTCCCTCCCGCTCGCCGCGCGAACGGCCCACCGGCGCCCCGCAGTCCGAACGCGAGCAGAACCGCTTGCGCTCCGGGACCTCCGGGTTGTCCAGCACCATCACACGCGGATCGGGACGCGGCACCCCCGGCACCTCGACCAGGCCCGCGCCGAGCCGCCCCCGGCTCGTCGCCGACGCCGCCGCGCCGGAACTGCGCACCGACACCGACCGGGCCGTCAACCGCCCCGACACCGACCGCGACAGCCGCCCGGACACCGAACGGCGCGACGCCGACGACCGCGACGAGGTACGGGACGACGCCCGGGAACCACGGGTCGACGTACTGCGCGAACCCCGGGTGCCGCCCGTGCCCCGGCTGCCGGACCCGCCCGGCGCGACCACCGGGGCCAGACCGCAGGTGCCGCAGTACAGCTCACCGCCGCCCATGTCCTCGTACAGGCCCTCGCATTCGGGCCGCTGGCATGTCGTCTCGGTCATCGCTCCCCCCTCCGGTCCATGGGACCGCTCTGCTCGGGCACCGCGGGCACCAGCACCTCGGCCGCCGCCCGCTGATAACGCAGCACCGCCGACTCCGCCGCCCGCAGATCGCACGGCGCGCTCCACAGCATCCGGCGCGCCACGTCGTACCGCTCGATGAGCAGCGGGTCCTCCGCCATGCCGTGCCGTGCCACCTTCGCCTTGTACGCGTCCAGCCTGCCCCGCAGCTCCGCGCGGACCGCGAGCGGGGCCGTCACCGCCGTGAGCGACTCACGGGCCCGCAGCAACTCGTCCTCCGCGCGCCGCTCCAGCGCCTCCAGCAGCGGCGACAGCCGGTGCCACTGCCCATGGCGACGGTACTCCGCCGCCGTCGACACCTGCTCCTGGAGGGCCGTGGAGGGACCCGACACGGCCGGGACCTCCGAAGCCGCGATCTTCGCCAGCACCTCCCCGCGCGCGGAACGGGCCTCCGCGAGCGTACGGTCCGCGCGGGACAGGATGTCCCGCAGCCGCATCAGCCGTGACTCCGCGTCCTGACGGACCGTCAGCACCGCGTCGATCTCGCGCCGCACCTCGTCCAGCGCGCGCGCCTCCCGGTCGTACCGCTCGGTGTCCGGACGGCCGCCGCCGGGCGCCGAACTCCCGCGCGCGGGGCGCCAGAACTCCAGCGGGTCCGACACGACCTGCTCCCGCAGGGCCGTCAGCGTGCGGGTGATGCGCTCCAGATCGTCGCCCGAGGGATGCTCACCGGGGCGCACCCCCACCGAGTGGGCGAGCCCGCGGGTGCGCTGGAGCTCCGCCGCCAGCAGATCGATCCGCGCGGGCAGCGCCGACCACACCGCGTCCGCCGCGACCACCACGTCCAGCGAGGCCGCGTACAGGTCGTTCATCCGGGAGACCAGGTCCTCCAGGGTGAAACTGCTGCTCAGCTTCGCCGGGCCCGTGATCGCCGGCATCGGCTGCCCGCCCGGGACGGGCTGCCCGCCGGGCACGGTGACGCTCTCCCCGCGCAGCAGCTCCGTGAGCCGCGTCAGATCCTCCTGGTTCGACCAGCGCCTGCGGGCCCGCAGCTCGCGCGCCGACCGCAGCACCTCCGTGTAGCGGTCGAAGTACGTCCACAGCAGGGTGATCGCGCCGTCCGTCACGGCCCACCGCTCCTGGGTGACACCGGTCAGCCGGGCGCCTTCGAGGAGCCTGCGGCCCGCATGGTCCTGGAGCGCGAGGAGCGAGGTCTCGATCGCCTCGTGCTCCGCGCCGAGCCGCGCCAGCGCACGGTCCACCTCGTCCCGGTCCATCACCGGACCAGCGGGACCCGTGCCGCCCATCGATCACCTCGCCGTTCTCCGTGCCGCTCCGGGGACCGGGTCCGGTCCGCCGCCGTCCTGCCCTGCGGTGCTCTGCCCTGCGGTGCCCTGTCGTGCCCGGCCGTCGTGGTGCTCAGCCCTCGTGGTGCCGGGCCCTGCCGCCCCTGTCCGGCCGTGCGGTCGGTGTCCGGCGGGCCGGTGCCCCCGCTCAGTCGCGGTACTGCGGCTCGGGCGGCTTCCCGCCCTTGCCGAGGTCCTCCGCCAGCCAGTCGTCGTACGACTCCTGCCAGTCGCCCCGCCGGTAGTCCACCAGCACCTGGTTGACCCGGCGGACCAGATCGTCCGCGCCCTTCTTCATCGCGACGCCGTAGTACTCGGTGTTGTACGGCTTGCCCTTCAGCTCGACGGTCGGGTCCTGCGCCGCCTGACCCGCCGCCAGCGCGCTGTCGGTCACCACCGCGTCGACCTCACCGAGCTGGAGCCGCACCAGGCAGTCCAGCTGGTTGGGCACCGTCACCGAGATGTCCGCGCCGAAGCTCCGCTTCTTGAGTTCCGTCTCGGCCGTGGAGCCCGTCGCCGAGCAGACCCGCTTGCCGGCCAGCGTGCCGTTGAAACCGGTGATCGGCGAGGTACGCGGAGCGAAGACCTGCACCCCCGTCTTGAAGTAGGCCGTCGAGAAGTCGACTTCCTTGAGGCGCTCGCAGGTGATCGTCATCGTCCGCACGATCATGTCGACATGCCCGTCCTTGAGCGCGGGTATCCGCTGGTTCGTCGGAATGGCCCGGTACTGGACCGTACCGCCCTCGGGGAGTATCGCGTCGGCTATCGCCCGCGCCAGATCGATGTCGAACCCCTCAAGGCTGCCGCTCTCCTTGTTCGGGTCGCGGTAGCCCCAGCGGTAGCTGTTCTGGTCCACGCCGATCACCAGCCGGCCCCGCTCGCGGATCTCGGACACCGTGGGCCCGGCGTTCGACGTCGAGGGCCGCAGGCTCGACGCCTCCGGCTTGCAGTCCGCCGCCTTCGTCCGGATGACGTCGGCCACCCCCGTGCCGCCCAGCGCGGGGGCACCGCTCCCGCCGCCGCGGGTCACCGGCAGCAGGACGAAGAGCGCCGTCAGCACACAGGCCACCGCCATCGCGGCGACCCCGCCCCAGCCCCGCAGGCTCACGCGTCGCGCACGCATCGTCGCGTCCCCTCTCACCGGTACTCCGAAAGCCTGCGGCCGATACCCAGCAGCGCGCCGGCGGCGGCCAGCACCGCGCCCGCGGCCGAACCCGGCGCCAGGCCCGTCATCGCGCCCCGGCCGCTCTCGGCCGCCTTCTCGAACTCGCCCCGCTCGTGCGTGAGCGCCTTGTCCAGCGCGGCGTCGACCGCGTCGAAGCACTCGCCCGTGGACTTGTCGTCCCCCGTGCCGATGATCTTGTTCAACGCGCCCTGGTAGTCCCCCGCGTCGTCCCGCTCACGGGCCACGTCATGACGCTTCTGCCATTCCTTCATCGCGTCCGTCGCGTCCGACACCGGGGTACTGCCGTCCGTGTCGTCCGCGAGCTCCGACGCCTGCGCCAGCAGACCCGGTGTGCCCGCGGAACCGGCGAGCAAACCCATCTGCTCGTCGAACGCCACATCGAACTTGTCGACCTGGTCGTCGCCGACCTTCACCGTCTCCGCGCCCCGGCTCACCAGCGTCAGGTTCTCGTTGCCCCGCGCCTTCAACGACGCGATACGGGCGTCGTTCAGCACGTTCAGCGAGCGTACGCCGTGCTCGTAGGAGTCGTTGAGCCCCGAGCGCGCCACGGTGTGGCCGACGGCCAGCCACAGCACCACCACCGTGGACGCCGCGGTCGCCCCGAGCAGCCCGTGGTTGAACACCCGGTTCGTGCGCCGGTAGTTGCGGCGCTGCGCCCAGCCCAGCGCGCCGAGCGCCACCACACCGAGGGCCAGCGCCACCCACGGATAGGGCGTCGCGCTGTCGTAGTCCGTCCGCAGGCGCGTGTTCTCGCCCTTGTACAGCTTCTCCGCCGCCGGAAGCATCTCCGTCTGCATCTTCTCGTTGGCGTACCGCAGATAGGCGCCCCCGAGGGGAAGGCCCTGGCGGTTGCTCGCACGGGCGCGCTCCACCAGACCCGTGTACTGCGGGAGCAGCCGGTTCAGCTCGGCGATCGCCGCGGCCGACGCGGAGCCGGGCTCCGCGCTGGTCGCCGCCGTGGCCAGCTTCTCCGACGCCGTCTCGATGTCCTGCCGGTAGCGCCGGGTCACCTCCTGCGGCTCCTGGCCGCCCGCGAGGAAACCGCTGGACGCCGCGGTGTTGGCGTCCGCCAGCGAGCGGTACACCGCCGCCGCGTCCCGGGTGAGGGGCTGGCTGCGCTTCAGCACGTGGTCCGCGGCGGTCGCGCGGTCCGTCATCTGCCAGGCCGTGACCCCGCCGAACGCGAGTACGAGCGCCGCGAGCACGGCGCCGATGATCCTGAGCCTGCCGGGCTCCGTCGTCGCCGCAGCGCGCAGCCGGTCCACGCCTTCGGCCCACGCCGTGCGGGGCGGCGGGGGCGGCGGGGCGCCGGGCGGGGGTGGCTGCGTCGTCGGTACGGGCGGCTGGGCGCCGGGCTGTACGGTGCCGTTCGGCTGCGCGCCTCGGCTCGGCGTCTGCGTCAATGCGACCTCCCCCGTGGTCATCCGTGTGCGTTTCCTCGCGTGTGCGGTGCGGCAAGTATCGCGGTGCGAGCGGTGCCGCGCACCGGCATTGACTCGATCTTGTGCCCCCCTTGGTGAATACGTCCCCCAGCCCCCATCGGTTCCACGAGGTCGCCTTCGCTTGCGCCTTTCAGGTCCGTCCGGCGGGACGCACTTGTCCCTGTGCGGGTCGTCCCGGGCCTGTCCGGCTGGGCGAACTTCGTTCCTGTGCCGTCGCTCGGTGGTTTCGCGCAGTTCCCCGCGCCCCTTTGGGGCGCCCCCTGCTTGTTCTTCGGGTCGGGGCCGGTCGGGATTCTCCGTCCTCGATCCGACACGCTCGGTACGACGTGTCCTTGCCGGACTGAAGAGCATCGGAGTCTGCGAGCAGAGATTCCCGCCCACCCCCTCCCGTAGCCGGGCGAGTCCGCGAGGAGGGGGGTTGAACCCCGGCCCCGGGCTGATGCCGGCCCGCACCCTGACGGCAGCCCCAGGTGGGCGCCGACCCGCACCCGAAGAGCGACCGCAAGGGGGCAGCATCCAGGGGCGCGGGGAACTGCGCGAGCAACCAGGGGCCATCCGCACCTGAACGGGAACCGTAAGGGGCGCGACCTCAGGGGCGCGGGGAACTGCGCACCCCCGGACGTACCTGCACGGGAACAGGTACGCCCAGGTGTGGAACCCCAGGGGCGCGGGGAACTGCGCGAAGACGAGGACGGCCCCGCACCCGAAGAGCGACCGTAAGAGGGCAGCATCCAGGGGCGCGGGGAACTGCGCGAGCAACCAGGGGCCATCCGCACCTGAACGGGAACCGTAAGGGGCGCGACCCCAGGGGCGCGAGGAACTGCGCACCCCCGGACGTACCTGCACGGGAACAGGTACGCCCAGGTGTGGAACCCCAGGGGCGCGGGGAACTGCGCGAGCAACCAGGGACCACCCGCACCCGAACGGGAACCGTAAGGGGCGCGACCCCAGGGGCGCGAGGAACTGCGCACCCCCCGAGCGACCTGTGCGGGAACAAGTGCGTCCAGCACAGGAGACCCAGCGGCGCGAGCGAAGGCGACCCGCGGGGAACTGCGCACCCCACGAGCGACCCGCACAGGAACAAGTGCGTCCAGCACAGGAGACCCAGCGGCGCGAGCGAAGGCGACCCGCGGGGAACTGCGCACCCCACGAGCGACCTGTGCGGGGACAAGTGCGTCCAGCCCAGGGACCGGTCAGGGCGCCCCAGGCGTGAAGTGCTGGCGGACACGTGTGAACGCCTCCGCCTCCGCCCGGACATGGTCCAGCCCCAGCAGCGCAGCGCCCAGCACGGGCCGCGCGGAGACCACCTGCGCGACCGCCTTCGGCGCCCGCGCCGCGAGCCGCTCCCGCACCCCCTCGTCCAACTGCGGATGCCGCGCGGCCAGCACCCCGCCCCCGAGCACCACGGGCACCACCTCGTCCAGCAGCTCCAGCCGCCCCAGCGCCACCACGGCCATGCTCACCACCTCGTCGGCGAGCCGGTCCACCAGGGACCGGGCCACCGCGTCCCCCTCCAGCGCCGTCGCGAACAGCACGGGCGTCAACTCGTGCCACCGCGCGAAGGGGATGTGCCCGAGGTGCAGCGCCTCGATCAGCGCGGGCATCGAGTCCAGCCCGAAGTGCGCCGGCACCGTACGGGCCAGCGCGCTCGGCGCGCCCCGCCCGTCCTCGGCGCGCGCCGCGTGCCACAGCGACTCCTCCGCGAGCCCGAAGCCGCCGCCCCAGTCCCCGGAGATCTTGCCGATCGCGGGGAACCGCGCGGTCCGCCCGTCGGGCCGCATTCCCACGCAGTTGATGCCCGCGCCGCAGACCACGGCCACCCCGAGGGGTTCGGTGACCCCGGCCCGCAGGATGGCGAACGTGTCGTTGCGGACGTCCACACTGCCCCGCTCGCTCCAGCCCCGGCGGCGCAGCGCCTCGGCGAGCTGGGCCTCCTCGACGGGGAGGTCCGCGTTGGCGAGGCACGCCGACACATGGCCGACGGAGTCGGTCCCGGCCTCGGCGAGCGCGGCCCGTACCGCCACGGCGAGGACGTCGACCGCCGCCTCCACCCCGACCTTCGGCGGCTGGAACCCGCCGCCGCGGCCGGTCCCGGCGACGGTGCCGTCCGCCAGGACCACCGCGACGTCGGTCTTGCTGTTGCCCGCGTCGATCGCGAGCACCGCGGCCCCGGCGGGGGGCGGCGGTCCGGGCACGGAGCCGGTCATGCCCACGTGAGGTGCTCCCGGTTGTGGCTGATCAGTTCGTCGGTGAGGGCTTCCGCGTACTCGTACTGGCCGATCAGCGGATGGGACAGCAGCGCCTTGAACACCCGGTCACGGCCCCCGCGCAGCGCGGCGTCCAGTGCCAGGTCCTCGTACGTGGTGACGTTCGCGATCAGCCCCGCGTACAGCGGGTCCAGCTTCGGCACCGGCAGCGGGCTCGCGCCGTCCCGGCCGACGGACGCCTGCACCTCGATCACCGCGTCGTCCGGGAGGAACGGCAGGGTGCCGCGGTTGAGGGTGTTGACCACCTGGTACGGGCTGCCGCCGCCGGCGAGCAGCGCGGCGGCGAGGTCCACGGCGGCCTCCGAGTAGAAGGCGCCGCCCCGCTTGGCGAGCAGCGCGGGCTTCTCGTCCAGCGCGGGGTCCCCGTACATCGCGAGGAGTTCCTTCTCCATCGCGGCGACCTCGGCGGCCCGGGACGGCTTGGTGCCCAGTTCCCGGACGACCTCGTCGTGCGCGTAGAAGTAGCGCAGGTAGTACGAGGGCACCACGCCGAGCCGGTCGAGGAGCGGGCGGGGCAGGCTGAGCGAGGAGGCGATGGCGTCGCCGTGGTCCGCGATCAGCCGGGGCAGCACGTCCTCGCCCTGGGGTCCGCCGAGGCGTACCCCGGTCTCCCAGGTGAGGTGGTTGAGCCCCACATGGTCGAGGTGGACCTGGCCGGGGGTGACGTCCAGCATCGCGGCGAAGCGGCGCTGGAAGCCGATGGCGACGTTGCACAGCCCGACGGCCTTGTGCCCGGCGCTCAGCAGAGCCCGGGTCACGATGCCGACCGGGTTGGTGAAGTCGATGATCCAGGCGTCCGGGTTGGTGCGCCGGACGCGCTCGGCGATGTCGAGGACCACCGGCACGGTCCGCAGCGCCTTGGCGAGGCCGCCCGCCCCGGTGGTCTCCTGGCCGACGCAGCCGCAGGTCAGCGGCCATGTCTCATCGTCGTTGCGGGCGGCCTGGCCGCCGACCCGCAGTTGCAGCAGGACCGCGTCGGCGCCCTCGACGCCCGCGTCGAGATCACCGGTCGTGGTGATGACGCCGGGGTGGTCCTGCTTGGCGAAGATCCGCCGGGCGAGTCCGCCGACCAGCTCCAGCCGGTCGGCGGCCGGGTCGACGAGGACGAGTTCCTCGATGGGGAGGGTGTCCCGCAAGCGCGCGAACCCGTCGATGAGTTCCGGGGTGTAGGTCGATCCTCCGCCGACCACGGTGAGCTTCATCAGTTGTTCTAGCCCTTCACTCCAGTGAGCGTGACACCCTCGACGAACGCCTTCTGGGCGAAGAAGAAGACGAGGATGACCGGTGCCATGACCAGCACGGTCGCGGCCATGGTCAGATTCCAGTTGGTGTGGTGCGCGCCCTTGAAGGACTCCAGTCCGTAACTGAGGGTCCAGGCGGCGGGGTTGTCGGACGCGTAGATCTGTGGTCCGAAGTAGTCGTTCCAGGCGTAGAAGAACTGGAACAGGGCGACCGCGGCGATGCCCGGCTTGGCCATCGGCAGGACGACCCGCAGCAGGGTCCGCAGCTCCCCGCAGCCGTCGACCCGTGCCGCGTCCAGGTACTCGTCCGGGATCGTCAGCAGGAACTGGCGCAGCAGGAAGATCGAGAACGCGTCGCCGAAGGCCATCGGGATGATCAGCGGCCAGAGCGATCCCGACATGTCCATCTGCTTCGCCCAGAACAGGTACATCGGGATGATGATGACCTGCGGTGGCAGCATCATCATCGAGATGACCAGCATGAGAGACAGCCTGCGGCCCCGGAAGCGGAACTTGGCGAGCGCGTACGCCACCGGGATCGAGGACACCACCGACAGCACGGTCCCGAGGCCCGCGTAGAGCAGTGTGTTGCGCCACCAGGTGAGGAAGCCGGGGGTCTCCCACACGGTGAGGTAGTTGTCGAACTTCCAGTCCCGCGGCCACAGATCGCGGGTGAGTGCCTGCTGGTCGCTCATCAGCGAGGTCAGCAGCACGAATACGAACGGCAGCAGGAAGAACAGGGCCGCCGCCACGCCGAGCGAGTGCACGGCTATCCAGTGCAGCAGGGCCTTGCGGCGGGCGGTGCGCTGGGCGGGTGTGACGGGCCGGGACGCGGGCCGTGCGGTGGGCACGGCCGGGTTCTTCTTCTCAGTCGGCTGGGCCATGGTTCAGTCACCTGTCCCGATGAGGCCGCCGCGGCGCCGCATGAGCAGTGCGGTGAACGCCATGGCGAGGACGAACAGGACGAGCGCCCCCGCACAGGCGGTGCCGTAGTCGAAGCGCTGGAAGCCGACGTTGTAGACGAGCTGGGGCAGGGTGAGCGTCGACGCCTCCGGATAGCCGGGCTCGAACGGCTGGCCGGACCCGCCCATGCGCCCGGAGGCGACCTTGGCGGCGACGATCGGCTGGGTGTAGTACTGCATCGCCGCGATCACACCGGTCACCACCGCGAACAGGATGATCGGGGAGATGTTCGGCAGTGTGACGAACCGGAACCGCTGGAAGCGGGAGGCGCCGTCCAGTTCGGCCGCCTCGTACTGCTCCTTCGGCACGTCGAGCAGGGCGGCCATGAAGATGACCATGAGGTCGCCGATGCCCCACACGGCCAGCACGGTCAGCGCGGGCTTGGACCAGTCCGCGTCGTTGAACCAGCTGGGCGCGGAGATCCCCACCGACTCCAGGACGGAGTTGACGGGGCCGGTCCCCGGGTTGAGCAGGAACACGAACGCCAGCGTCGCCGCGACCGGCGGGGCGAGGTAGGGCAGGTAGAACAGGGTCCGGAAGACCCCCGTACCCGACTTGATCTTGGTGATCAGCATGCCGATGGCCAGCCCGAAGGTGACCCGGCAGGTGACCATCACCAGGACCAGCCACAAGGTGTTCTGCATCGCGGGCCAGAACTTCGGGAAGTCGTTGAAGAGGTACGACCAGTTGTCGAACCCGTTCCAGGTCGGCGGCGTGAAGCCGTCGTACTGCATGAACGAGAAATAGACGGTCGACACGAGCGGGTACGCGAAGAAGACCGCGAACCCGATCAGCCAGGGCGAGAGGAAGGCCAGCGTACGAAGCGCCGATTTCCGGCGCTTCGCACGCAGCGTGTACTGGGTGGCCACGGTTACCGGGTGACCTTCGCGAGGTCCGTGTCGATCTGCCGCGCGGTCTTCTCCAGACCGGCCTTCAGGTCCTTCACCTTGCCGGCCTCGAACTGGTAGCCGAAGTCCTGGAGCGTGTTCTGATAGCCGATCCCGTCGACCGCGCCGGGCGAGGTGTTCGACTTGGGGTGCTTGGCGATGTCCAGGAACGTCTTGAACCGCGGGTCCAGCTTCAGATCCGGGGAGTCCAGGGCGGCCAGGGTGGACGGGACGTTCTTGATCCCGTTCGCGAACTGCACGACCGCGTCCGTGTCGGTCGTCATGTACTTCATCAGCTTCCAGGCCGCGTTCTTCTTCTTGCTCTGCGGCGCGATGCCCATGATCGTGCCCGACAGATAGCCCTTGCCGTAGTCGGCCGCCTCGTCGTCCGCGACGGGCAGCGGCGCCACCCCGATCTCGAAGCCGGGATCGGTCGCCTCGGCCATCCCGAGCCGCCACTCACCGTCGAGCTGCATGGAGACCTGGCCCAGATGGAACGGGTGCTCCGCCGCCCATTCGTCGCCGAAGGTGGTGCGGTACTTCTCCAGCTTCTTGAAGCCGCCGAGTTCGTCGACCATCTTCTTCTGGAACGTGTACATCTCGGCGAAAGACGGGTCCTTGGCGATGTTGGACTTGCCGTTCGCGTCGAAGTACGCGTGGTCCCACTGCGACATGTAGTGCGAGACGACCGTCTCGTAGCCGTGGTAGTTCGGCATGAATCCCAGGGTCTCGTAACTGTCGCCCTTGGTCTTCGTCAGCTTCTTGGCGACAGCGAGGAACTCGCTCCAGGTCCTGGGCGGCGCCTTGATCCCGGCCTTCTTGAACTCGTCCTTGTTGTAGTAGAGGCCGTACGCGTCCGAGAGCAGCGGCAGCGCGCAGCGCTTGCCCTCGAACTGCGTGTACTCCAGGAGCACCTTCGAGAAGGTCTTCTCCAGGTCGACCTTGTCCTTCTCGATGAACGGCGCGAGATCCGTGAAGGCCCCCGACGAGCAGAACTTGCCGATGTTCGCGGTGGTGAACGAGGACACCACATCGGGCCCCTTGGAACCGCCCGCGCGCAAAGCCTGGTTCAGCTTGTCGTCGTTGATCCCGCCGACGACCTTCACCTTGATGTTCGGGTGGGCGTCCTCGAAGCGGCCGATGTTCTCCTTGATCGCCTTCACCTCGGACGGCGCGGTCCAGCCGTGCCAGAAGGTGATGCTGGTGTCCTGGGACGCGTCGTCGTCGGCGCCCGTGTCGGACTGGCCCGTACAGGCCGTGGCGAACAGGGCTATCGAGGTGGTCACGGCGAGCGCGGTCGCTGTCTTCCGGCGGAGTCCGGGCATGACGGTGTCTCCCTTGCGCGGGTCGGGACGAACGGGACGAGGTGCGTGCGCCGTACGGGACGGGTGGTGCGGGCGGTGCGGGGCGGTGCGGTGCGTGCGCGTTCCGTACGGCGGTGCCGGTGCCCGGCCGACCTTGCGGGGGTGTTGTGGTGCGGTTGCCGGCCGGGCGGGGTCGGCCTTGCTGGGCTGAGCTGGGTCGAGCTGAACCTTGCTGGGCCTTGCGGGTTGTACGGGTTGTGCGGCTTGTGCGGGTTGTGCTGGGGGTGGTCGTGCGGTGGGACGGCGGTGCGAGTACTGCTTTGTGGTGCGGGTTGGTCTAGGGGGCGCGGGAGGTGTCGAAGACCTCGTCGCGGGTGGCCGCGAGCGCGCTCTCCAGGGCGCCGCGCAGTACGGGGTGTCCGGTGACCTCGCCGAGGACCAGCTTCGGCCGGGACGCGGCCAGATCGTCGAGCTCGGCCTGGACCAGTGCGCGCAGGGGCTCACCGCCCGCCGCGAGCACCGTGCCGCTGAGCACGATGAGTTCGGGGTCGAGCACCGAGACGAGCGAGGCCAGCCCGGTCGCGAGCCCGGTGGCGTACGTACGCAGCAGCTCCTGGTACGGACCGCCCTGCCCGCCGGTGTGCCGGGAGACCTCGGGGTCCGCGAGGTGTTCGGCGGCGCGCCGGATCAGGGCCGCGGCGACCTCGGGGTGGGGGCCCTGGGGCACCGGGGTGATCCCGAGGGACCGGGCAAGTCTGCCGACGACCTGGGCGCCCGCGAGTTCCTGGTAGCCGCCGCTGTTGACCCGGGTGACCTGGCGCATCAGCGGGGTGCCGGGCACGGGCAGGAACCCGACCTCGCCCGCGCCGCCGGTCCAGCCCCGGTGCAGCCGTCCGCCGAGGACCAGGGCGGCGCCGAGCCCGTCCTCGTTCCACAGCAGGACGAAGTCGTCGTGGCCGCGGGCCGCGCCGAGCCGCTGTTCGGCGACGGCCGCGAGGTTCACGTCGTTCTCGTACCCGACCGGCAGCGGCAGGGCCGCGGCGAGGTCGTCGAGCAGGGTGGGGGAGTGCCAGCCCGGCAGATGCGAGGCGTAGCGCAGCCGGCCGGTGTTCGGGTCGAACGCGCCCGGGGTGCCGATCACCAGGCGGTGGAGGTCCGCGCGGACGAGTCCGGCGGCCGTCAGCGCGCCGTCCAGCGCCTCCGTGACCAGGTCCACCACGGGTCGGGTGGCGTGGCGGCCCGGGGTGCGCAGGGTGGACTCACCGACCACGCGGCCGGTGATGTCCGCGACGGCGGCGCGGATGCCCTCGGGCCTGACGTCCAGGCCCGCCGCGTGGGCCGCGGTCGGGTCGACCGCGTAGAGCTGGGCGTTGGGGCCCGGCCGGCCTTCCGTGGTGCCGGTGGCGCGGACCAGTCCCGCCGTCTCCAGGCGGGCCAGCAGCTGGGACGCGGTCGGCTTGGAGAGGCCGGTGAGCTTCCCGATCCTGGTACGGGACAGGGGGCCTTCGGCCAGGAGGAGGTCCAGGGCCGCGCGGTCGTTCATCGCGCGGAGGACGCGGGGGGTGCCCGGGGTGCCGGTCGGACCCGTCGTCATGGCGGACTCTCACCTGCCTTTCCCTGTCGGGGGCGGCCACTGTTAGGAAACTTTCCTGTCTGATGCAGGAAAGTAGGGCGTGCGCCCCCGGGCCGTCAAGGGTTCGGCCCGCGTTGGCCATTACGGTGCGCCTTCGCTTGCGCTTCGTAGGTCTGTCCGGCTGGACGTACTTGTTGCCTGTGCCGTCGCTCGGTGGGTGCGCAGTTCCTCGCGCCCCTGAGGTGCTGCCCTCTTACGGTCGCTCTTCGGGTGCGGGGCTGTTCTCGTCTTTTGCGCAGTTCCCCGCGCCCCTTTGGGGCGCCATCTGCTTGTTCTTCGGGTCGGGGCCGGTCGGGATTCTCCGTCCTCGCTCCAACGCGCTCGGTACGGACGTTCAGTGGCTGTACTGGTGGCGTCGGAGTCTGCGGGCAGAGATTCCCGCCCACCCCCTCCCGTAGCCGGGCGAGTGCCCGAAGAGGGAGGCTGGTGTGGCGGGTCAGGGTCTGTCGGGCGGTCATTGGGCTGTGGGAGGATGCCGCGCGTGATTCGCATGCGAAGGGGCTGTGCCTCGTAGAGCACCAGCTTCACTTCGGGCACGGGAGCGTGGCTGGGGAGGACCCTGGGTGCGGTATCGCGATGTCCCAGGTCTGTCGGGAGCGGCGAATGCCGCCGTCCGTGTCCTTGAACGGGAGCGTTTGTCCCCGGGCATCGTGTCGGTCGCGCTGAGTGTGTGGTCCGTGCGCGTCCACGGCACCGAGCGCCGGTGGAGGCGTTGGGAGGCCGAGTTCACCGGCGAAGGGTGGTCGGTTCCCTCGCTTGCGCAAGGGAACGTCCGGTCGCTGTGCACCGCTTGGTGCAAATCTTCGGCGCGGCGTTGTCATTGGATGGCAGACGGCGATCTTGACGACCCGCTCCATCAGGAAAACAGCTTTGGAAAGGAAGGGACTGAAGCGATGACTGCTGCGAGCTCGTCTCCTACGGGCTGGATGGCCTCCAGCTACAGCACCAACGGGGGCAACTGCGTCCAGTGGGCCCCCGGCCACGCGGCCGTGCACGGGGTCGTGCCTGTTCGGGACAGCAAGGTGGCCGCCGGGCCCGTGCTCATGGTGAGTATTGAGGGGTGGGCCGGGTTGGTCTGTCTTGCGCGGCGGGTCTGAGTCGTTGCCGCGTCCCGTTCGGTGATCGGAGAAGGGGCTCACTCCCCGGGGTGGGCCCCTTTGCTGTCTGCCTGGGACGGGGGACGGTCATGTGCTTTCGTGCTCTTCGCCGTAGGTGATGTCCAGCTCTGCGGTAAGGGCCTCGGCCAGTTGGAGGGTCTGGGCCCGGTCGATGATCACTTGGCGGAGTGAGCTGAGGCCGCGGAGCTGGGAGAGGTCGTTGCCTCGTAGGTCCAGGCCCGTACGGGTGCTCATCGCGGTGCCCTTCATCTTTGTGTGAGGCGCGAACGTGCTGATCGCGTGGGGTGCTGCGGGCGGATAGCGTGGCACTCTCTGCTGCCGCGCGGCTGTGGGCTAGAACTTGAGATCGAACGGGCTCTCGACGGCCCAGGAGCACGGTCCCGGGTGCGCACCGAACAGGAGGCATGGTTCGTCGTCGTGCTCGGACGGGCAGGCGCCTGCCCTCTCCACCCTGACGGCGCCACCCGCAGGGTTCCATCGGGCCCATACCTGGACATGCGAGTCCTCCTGGTGCAGGAGGTACGCCGCACACGGGACGCCGCGTGGGTGTGCGGCCAGTTCGCAGCTCGTTACTTCCTCCTCCAGCCGGGAGTGATAGCGGTCGAGGTGTTCCGCGTGGCACCGGATGTCCTCGGTGATGACCAGAGGCTCAAGGCAACGGGGGTGCCTTCCACGGAGTCGGCGGGCGCCCTTCATCCGTCGCCCTCTCGCCGGTCGCAGAGGTCGCAGAGGAAGGGGCACTTCGGGGGGTCCGCGCCGCGTGGGAGGTACACCACCCCGGTTTCGGGGTCCTGCGCGCCCCCGTACTCCGTCCACCACCCTGTCGGGCTGTTCTCGTACGGGGTCCTGGCGAACGGGTCCGGTTCGGGGCGTGTGTTCACCATGGCCGCCCGGGTTCGGCCCCATGACGCCGGCCGTTGATCTCGCGTACCCGCGCGCGGAGTTCGTGAAGGGCGGGACTGTCGGTGGACTCTTCTGGCTGCCGGTCGGGGCACTTGGTGTGCCCGCACCGGCAGGGCGGCCATGTGAGCGCGTGACTCGCCGGCGGGTCGGCACCCTCGAAGGCGGTGCTCCGTACCTGGGGATTCGCGTTGTCGGTCGTGGCTGAGTCTTCATGGCCGTGGGTGAACGGATGCATGGTGATGGCCTTTGCGGGACTTCTTCGGTGTTCGGATCGACACCCAGAGTGACCGGATCGGCGTACCCTTAGGAAGGGGAAAACGGTTTCCAAACCATGTGGAAAACAAGGGAGTTGAACGCATGAGCGAAGGGATGGAAGCTCCTGCGAACGGCCTTGAGTGGTTCGGGCGCGAGGTAGCGGAAGCATTGCGGCACAAGGGGGCCACGCAGCGGCAGCTGGCGTCGTTCGTCGGATACAAGGAGCCGTATGTGTCCAAGGTGAAGAACGGCAGACAGCTCCCGTCCCCGCTGTTCGCGGAGCGGTGCGATGCCTACTTCAACACGTCGGGATGGTTCACCCGCCTTCTCGTCCGGGTGGGTGAACAGGGGCATCCGGAGTGGTTCATCCCGTACGTGCGTCTTGAGGAGAAGGCCACTCAAGTGCAGGACTTCTCGCCGATCCTGGTGATGGGTCCCCTTCAGACACCGGAGTACGCGGAGGCTCTGTTTCGCGCTGCGCATCCCCGTGCGGGGGATGCGCAGATCCGGGAGAAGGTAGGCGCTCGGTTGGCCCGCAGAGCGGTGTTGGAGCGGCCTGATCCGCCTCTACTGTGGGTCGTGTTGGACGAGGCTTGCTTGTGGCGGGAGGTCGGGGGACGCGAAGTGATGCACCAGCAGCTTGAACACCTCGTCAAGGATTCGGAAGACGCCAATGTGACGCTTCAGGTCCTGCCGTTCGATTCTGGTGCGCCACCTGCCGCAGACGCGTTCACGTTGCTCGTGTTCGATCAGGACGGGTCGAGCCCCGTTGTCTACACGGAGGCGATGGGGCTGGGCCGCGTGGTCGACTCCCCGTCCGTCGTGGCTTGCGGGGCGGCTTGGTTCGAGCGGCTTCGCGCAGACGCACTGTCGCCGGAAAAGACCCGTAGCTTGCTACGGGACAGGGCTAAGGAGTACGCAAGATGAGTCATCAGGTTCCAGCCATACGTTGGGTCAGGTCCAGCTACAGCAGTGGTGAAGGTGGCCAGTGCGTGGAATGGGCCCCCGGCCACGCGGCCGTGCACGGGGTCGTGCCTGTTCGGGACAGCAAGGTGGCCGCCGGGCCCGTGCTCATGGTGGGCGTCGAGGGGTGGGCCGGGTTGGTCGGGCTTGCGCGGCGGGCTGATGTCTGAGGCGTCGCCGCGTCTTGTTCTGTGATCGGAGAAGGGCTCGCCCGCCGGGGTGGGTCCTTCTTTCGTTGGTGTGGGTTGACCTTCGGGTTGGTGGAAGGGGGACTGTGGGGGTGTGGATGAGCTGATGAGTATCGGGGTGTTCGGGCGGCGTGTGGGGCTCAGTGCGGGAGCCTTGCGGTTCTACGACGACTGCGGGGTGCTGCGGCCCGCGCGGGTGGACGGGGACACGGGGTACCGCTTCTACGCGGAGGGACAGGTGGAGCGTGCCGTACGGGTGCGTCGGTTGCGGGCGGCCGGGGTGCCGTTGGCCGAGGTGACGGCCGTGCTCGACGGGGACCCGGCGGGTGCCCGCGCGCTGCTGGAGGCGCATGCCCGGCGGATGCGGGAGACGGCCGAGGCGGCTCGTGAGGCCGTGGGAGAGTTGCTGCGGGAGCTGCCGGAGGGCGTCGCCACCGCGCGTGTCGGCGGGGCGGAGTTCGCGAGCGCCGTACGGCAGGTGGTGTCCGCCACGGCGAGCGGGGCCGTGCGGGAGGAGTTCCCCGTACTGGGGTGCGTCCTTGTGGAGGTGGACGGGCCGGAGGTGCGGCTGGTGGCGACGGACCGGTACCGGCTGGCGGTCAGGACGCTGCGGGCGGACGCGGATACGGGCGGCCCGCGCGGGTTCCTGGTCGGGGCGGAGCACGCAGGGGAACTGGCGCGGTGGGCGGTGCGGTGGCCGGAGGTACGGGTCGAGGCGGGGCCGGACGGGGTGCTGTTGCGGGGCCCGGACGGGGTCCGGACCGTGACCGTTCACCCGGGGGAGTACCCGGACTGGCGGGTGGTGCTGGACGGGCTGGGGGCGGTGCGGAACCGGGTCGTCGTGGACCGGACGGAACTGCGCAGCGCCCTCGCCGGGGCGTCGGGGCCGGTCGTCACCCTGTCGGCCGGTGACGGGGGACTCGCGGGGCCGGGCGGGCCCGTACCGCGTGCGCTGTGCGACGGGCCGCCGCTGCGGATCTCGTTCGATCCGGAGGTGCTGCTGGCGGCGGTCGACGCGGGGGTCGGGCCGGACGTCCTGCTGGAGATCCGCTCCGCGACCGGCCCTGTGGCGGTCCGCTCCGCCGACCAGGGCAGTTTCACGACCCTGGTGATGCCCGTCCGTGAGACCTCGGAAGGGGACGGGTCATGAACCCGGGGAACGCGGTGGTGCGGCTGTGCGGCTGTGCGCCGACGGGATGCGCGCCGAGACCGAGGGGCGCGCCGACGACGCCAGGGAACTGTTCGAACGGGCGTGGGACCTCGCGGCCGACGACTACGAGGCATGTGTCGCCGCGCATTACCTGGCCCGCCATCAGACGAGCCCCGAAGGGGTACTCCGCTGGAACCAGGAGTGCCTCGACCGGGCCGACCGGGTGGGCGACGAACGGGTCACGGGCTTCTATCCGTCGCTGCATCTGAACCTGGGCAGCGCCCACCGGGAGCTGGGGCGGACGGACCTCGCGCGTGAGCAGTTCGTACGCGCCGCCGCGCGGCTGGACGGTCTGCCGCCGGGGGAGTACGCGACGGGGATGCGGTTCGCGGTCGCGGAGGGGCTGCGGGCCACCGGCGGGGCTTTGCCGCGGGACACGGACAGCGGGCTCGGGGAACTGCTGGCGCGGCTGTGCGCGCGGGCGGACCTCAAGGCGCTGGGGATGATCCTGCCCGCCCACCTCGGGGACCTCGGGTCGCGGGACGACCGGGCCCGGCTGGTCACCGCGCTGGGTCTGGTGCACGCGGGCCGGTGGCTGCCCCAGGACGAACAGGAGGCCCTGGGGCGGGTGATCGGCGCGCTCGGCTGAGCGCCCGGGTCACTTGGTGAGGTTCTGCGGCGGTATCGGGGAGGCGGCCATCGACTGCGGCGAGGCGGCGTTCGCGTAGGCGGACGGGGCGGCGACCCCCGCGGTCGGGTCGGCGGGGGCCTCGCCTTCCTGCGGTACGGGCAGCCCGCCGACGATACGGATGCCCGCCTCGTCGAATGCCCGCTTGATCCGCCAGCGCAGCTCCCGCTCCACCCCGAGCGACTTGCCCGGCATCGCCTTCGCGGTGACACGGATCACCATTTGGTCCAGCAGCACGCTGTCCAGGCCGAGGATCTCGATGGGGCCCCACAACTGCTCGTTCCACGGCTCGTCCTTGGCCATCCGCGCACCGACCTCGGCGAGCTTCTCGCGGACCCGGTCCAGGTCCTCGCTGGGCCGTACGGTCACGTCGACACCGGCCGTGGACCAGCCCTGCGAGAGGTTGCCCACCCGCTTGACCTCGCCGTTGCGGACGTACCAGATCTCGCCGTTGTCGCCGCGCAGCTTCGTCACCCGCAGCCCGACCTCGATGACCTCGCCGGAGGCCACCCCCGCGTCGATGCTGTCCCCCACCCCGTACTGGTCTTCCAGGATCATGAAGACACCGGACAGGAAGTCCGTGACGAGGTTGCGCGCGCCGAAGCCGATCGCGACACCCGCGACACCGGCCGACGCCAGCAGCGGGGCCAGATTGATCTGGAACGTGGAGAGGATCATCAGCGCGCCGGTGCCGAGTATCACGAACGACGCCACCGAGCGGAGCACCGAACCGATCGCCTGCGAGCGCTGGCGGCGGCGTTCCACATTGACGAGGAGTCCGCCCAGCGCGGTGCCGTCCACGGCCTGCACGGTGCGGTTCATACGGTCTATCAGCTTGGTGATCGTGCGCCGGATGACCACCCGCAGGACGACCGCGATCAGGATGATCAGCAGTACCCGCAGGCCGATGCTCAGCCAGGTGGACCAGTTCTGCTCGACCCAGCTCGCCGCGTTGGTCGCCGTCTCCGACGCGTCCTCCAGGGTGACGGGACCCGGGTCGGTGTCGGCGGCCGACAGGACGGACAAGAACACGGCAGGTACCTCCAGGCGTAGCGGCCCGCCCGTCTCGGGGCCGAGCGCGAGGCGCACGGAACGGGCAGACCCACCACACTAACGGGGCAGTGCGGGCCGATCTATGTCCGCTTCGTCACGTATCGCGCCTTTGGTGGGGGTGGCCCGCAGGCTTCACCTGGGCGGGAGCGAGCCCTGGCCCCGGCCCCGCTGTGGCCGACCCCACACCGGGCGGCGCGCCCGCCACGGGGCCGCGCGGGGACCGGACCCCGGGCAGGTGGCGAGGGGTGCGGCCACACGGGAACGGACGGCTCGGGCGACGGGTGCGGGGGTACGGGGCAAAACTCCCTCACCCCGTTACCGGGAGGTGGTGGCGCTTCGACCAGGCAAGAGGGGAGACTGAATCAGATCGTCCCGGCGCGAGCCACGCGCCGCCGGCGTACAAGGAGGCATCCGTGCCGCATGTCCTGGTCCTCAACGCGTCGTACGAGCCGCTGGGCGTCGTACCGCTGCGCCGCGCGCTCGTCCTCGTCCTGGAGAACAAGGCGGTCTGCCTGGAGGAATCCGGCGCCTTCATGCACAGTGCGACGGTGACGGTGCCAGCGCCCAGTGTGGTCCGCCTCAAGCGGTTCGTCCGGGTCCCCTATCGGGGGCCCGTTCCTTTGACCCGGCGGGCCCTCTTCGCGCGGGACGGCGGCCGGTGCATGTACTGCGGTGGGGTCGCGACCAGCGTCGACCATGTGATCCCCCGCAGCCGTGGGGGGCAGCATGCGTGGGACAACGTCGTCGCGTCGTGCCGTCGCTGCAATCACGTCAAGGCGGACCGGCATCTGGTGGAGATCGGGTGGCGGCTGCGGCATCAGCCGGCGCCGCCGAGCGGGCTCGCGTGGCGGATCATCGGTACGGGGCATCGTGATCCGCGGTGGCTCCCTTACCTCCAGCCGTACGGCGCGGACGCGGTGATGGCCCGCATCGACGGCGTCTCGGCGTGACGCCTTCGCTTGCGCTTTCCAGGTTTCCCGTGCCGGGAGTACTTGTTCCCGCCCAGGCCGTTCGTGGCTGCGCAGTTCCCCGCGCCCCTTCCGGTTCCCCTCCGGCTGCGGATGGCCCGTGGTTGCTCGCGCAGTTCCCCGCGCCCCTTTGGGGGCACTCCTCTCCTCGTGCAGTCGCTCGGCTGCGGGAGGGGGTGGGCGGGAATCTCTGCCCGCAGACTCCGACGCCCCCACTACAGCCACTGAACGCCCGTACCGAGCGCGTTGGAGCGAGGACGGAGAATCCCGACCGGCACCGACTCGAAGAACCGACAGAACGCGCCCCAAAGGGGCGCGGGGAACTGCGCAAAACCACCGAGCGACGGCACAGGAACAACCGCGCCCAGCCGGACAGACCTCACAAGCGCAAGCGAAGGCGACCCGCACAGGGAACAAGTGCGCCCAGCCGGACAGACGCCGTGACCCTCAAGGACGAACCGCGTGGGCCGTGACCGACCAGAGGGAGTACCCGAAGCGCGTCCCGCGGCGGTCCATCTGGACACGGATGTGCCGGACATCCCGCGCGTCCATCCGGACGGACTCCGTCCCGCCCCGCCCGTCCGCGACGGTCGCGGCGGTACGCCACGTACGACCGTCGGACGACACCTGCACCCGGTACCGGGACGCGTGCACCTCCCACCGCAGCGAGACCATCCCGAGCCGCACCGGCTCGGCCAGCTCCATCTGCCACCACGCGTCGTCCTCCACGGGCGAGGACCACCGCGTCGCGGGGTCCCCGTCCACCACCGCGGCGGCCGGGAAGTCCGGGGTCTCGTCCCCGGAGGAACCGGCCCGCGCCCCGGCCGCGAGATCCGGACCGGCCGTACGGGGGAAGGCCCGGACGGTCAGCACCCGGGTCTCGCCGCCGAAGGACACGGCCACGTCGTACGTGCCGGAGGGGGTGTCCTTCGCCGCGGACACGCTCAGCGGCACGTCCAGCCGGGTACCGCGGGGAACGGTCGTCTCCTTGGGCACCCGGACCTCGATGCCCTCGGGCGCCCGCACGGTGATTTTGCCGCGCACCGCGGCGGGCCGCTGCGAGGTGAGCCGCACGGCGACCCGCGCCGGATCACCGCCGATCGCCACATCGGCCTCCTCGCGGGCCAGCGCGAACGCGGTGGCGCGGGTGTCGGCGTACCAGGGGACCAGATGCCGCACCCGGGACGGCTGCGGCCCGGAGACCCGCAGCGCCTCGGCCCGGAGGGCATCCGCACGCAGCTCCGTCCAGCCACCGCCACCGAGCTCGCCCAGCCGCCGCCAGCCCGCCCCGGGCACCAGCGCCTCGACGGTCCCGGAGACGCCCGGTTCGGTGAGCACGGTCACGGCCAGCAGCTCGCGCGGACGGTCGAAGGGCACCGTCCGGCCGTCGCCGGAGCCCGTCGGGTCCGGCTCACGGGCCACCCCCGACCAGTGGTCGAAGGAGGTACGGGCCCGCTTCAGGAAGGGCTCCAGGACACCCGCCCCGACGGTCACCGTCGCGGCCTTCCGGGTCGCCGCCGCGCGGTCGAGGTCCCGGGCCAGCGCCCAGGCCGCCGGACCGTCGCCCCGGTCCTGCGCGGCCAGCAGATCCAGCGCGGTGAGCCCGGCGGTGCCGTACCGGGCGAGCTGGTCGGCCCACGGCCGCACCTCCCCGTACAGCTCGGTGCCCGCGAGGTCACGGGGCACCCGGGCCAGCTCCGTGAACGCGTCACGCAGGGCGCGTTCGGCCTTGTCGCGTTCCTTGCCGGGGGCCGGCCGGCTCCGCCAGTACGCGTCGATGACCGGACGCAGATACGCGGACTCCTCCGCCCCCAGCACCGATGACGCGTCGTGCGCGGCGAGCGCGGTGACGGCCGCCCGGGTCCGTTCCGTACCGCCCTCGGCGACCGCCGCGATCGCCGCCCGCCAGGACTCGCCCGGCCGATACGCGCGGGGGTTCCACGCGAAGTCGGCGGCCGTGAACAGCGGGATGCGGGACGCCACCGGCTGCTGCATCGCGTTGCCGAGCAGCGCCGCCGAACCGCCCGCGACGGCCGGCTCCCGGCCCAGATAGGGGCCGAGGAAGACCCGGTCCCGGGCGAAGTCGTTCACCGGGTAGTTGTCCATGGTGACCAGCGGGTGCCCGAACGCGGCCCGCGCCCCGGAGAGTTCCCGGCCCGTGATGGTGCGGGGCACCACCCCGACCCCGGTCCATACGATCTCCACCTTGCCGCCGGGCCGCGCGGAGCGGTCCAGTTCGGCGGCGAGCGCGCGGCGGTAGGGGGTCGCGCCGTCCTGGTAGTACTCCGTCGGCATCAGCGACAGCGGCGCCGAGCCGGGGTAGCGGTCGGCGAGGTACCCGGCGACCGTGTTGGCGACCCGGGCATGGGCCTGCGCCGCCGCCTCGGGCCCGGAGCCGAACGCGCGGGCGTCCCGGGCGCAGTGCCACTCGCTGTAGCTGACGTCCTGGAACTGGAGCTGGAAGGCGCGGAAGCCCAGCGCCCACATGGCGTCCATCTTGCGGGTGAGCGCCTTGACGTCGGCGTCGGACGACAGACACATGCCCTGCCCGGGAGCCACCGCCCAGCCGAGGGTGACATGCCCGCGCTCCGCCCGGTCGGCCAGCTCGCGGAACATGGCGCGCTGCTCCGCCGGGTACGGCTCCCGCCAGCGCGCCTGACGGTAGAGGTCGTCCCCGGACGCGTACAGATAGCGGTTCTGCTTGGTGCGGCTGAGGAAGTCGACCTGGTCGAGACGCTGTTCCCGGGTCCACGGGGTGCCGTAGAAGCCCTCGGTCATCCCGCGCACGGCCGAACCGGGCCAGTCCCGGACCGCGACGGAGGCGATACGGCGTCCCTCGACGAGCTGACGCAGTGTCTGCGCGGCGTGGAACAGGCCGTCCTCGCCGGTCCCCGCGAGCACCACGGTGTCCCGGCCGCCGTCCCGGCCGACCGCGAGCCGGTAGCCGCCGGACGGCATGTCGCCGCGCGCGGGCGTGCCGAGAGCGCGCAGCGTGGCGTCCAGCCGCGCCTCGAAGCTGCCGCCGCCCAGCGGACCGACCCCGGTGTCCTGCCCGAGGCGCACCACCAAGGCGGGCGCGGCGGGCAGTGGGTCGTCCGCGGCGGTCCGGGTCACCCGCCGGGCGCCCGCGTCGGTGAGCATCCCGGTCAGCGTGTCCACGGCCCGCTCGTCGGTGCCGTCACCGGTCACGAGGACCACGTCGTCCCCGATCCGGGCGGACGCCTTGCCGGGGCGCAGATACTGCGGGCGCGGCCATACGTCGGGCACCGGCCCGGCCTTCACCCGTTCGCCGGGCGTCAGCGCGGAGGCGCCGGAGACCCCGGGTACGGGCGCGGGGGCCGTCGCGCCGCTCGCACCGGGGGCGTTGCCGGTCTGCTGCGGGACGCCGCCGGGCGTGGCGCCGACGGGCGCGCCGGACTGCTCGGCGGGTCCGGCGGCGGTCGGACCGTTCGACGCCACCGGGCCGAAGGCGCTGGGGCCGCCGCCGAGGGCGCCCGCCATGACGGCCACGGCCAGGGCCCCCGCCTTTGTCCTGAGTCTCACCGCGTCCGCCCTTTCCCGAGGCCACCGGGCCGCACACCCTGTCGGCGCGACGGCGTGCCCGCCGGTCGGCGGCGCCGGTCGCGACGAGGGGACCCGGCCGCCCGAAGCGTCACCGACCACACCACTCGGCGGGGGAGGTGTCAACGTCCTTGGCCGTTGTGCCCCGATTGCCCGGACTGTGAGGTGTCCGGCGCGCGCTGACGGCACATCGGCCCGGGGTCTCATACGTCGGCGGGAGCGTGTTTGTTCGACGGCCGCCCGGACGGTGTCCCGATGTGACCGGGAACACGGTCCTCATCGGCCACGTCTGTACCGGCTCGCTCTGGGTAGGTGTGCCGGGATCACGGCTCCTCGTGCTGCGGCGACCGGCGCGGACCGGGCGGGCCCACGACGTACGCGAAGGAGACCGTCATGGCAGCATCGGCCCATCTTCTGCTTTCCGCCCTGGCCCCCCGCCCCGAAGCCCGCGCGGGCCGCGGGGGCCCGTCCGGGCCGCGCACGCCGGATCCCACGGCCGTGGCCACCGAGGCCCGCTCCAAGCCGGTGCTGCGGGTCGTCCCGGCGCTGCCGGGGCAGACTCCCGCGCCCGACGACGACAGCCGGGATACCGGGGCGCGGGTGACGCGGGACGGCCGCCGTCCCGCCCGTGCGGCGGCCCCCGAGGGCCTGTCCCCGTACCCGGCGCCCGCGCCCCTGACCAGCGAACCCCCGCTCGCCGACACGGTCCCCCTGACCAGCGAGTCCCCCTACACCGGAACCCTCCCGCTCACCAGCGAGCCCTCGACCCCCACGACGGCCTACGGCCAGGACCCCTCGGTGGCGTAGCGGGGCCGCCCGCCCGTCCGTACCCCCCCCGTCGCTCGGCCAGGTTCCGTTGCCGCAAGCGGTGTGGGAGTGTGATGCGACCGAAGGAAAACGGCCCGACTTCCTGAAAGACCCCCAGGTCGGGAAGGTGGTCCCCGCAGGCGCGGGGGTGGTCCCACCGCCGTGCGCCAGGACGTCACCGGACGGTGGGTGTTCCCCGCAGGCGCGGGGGTGGTCCTCACTGGGCGGCGCAGATATCCCGAGCGCGGTGGTGGTCCCCGCAGGCGCGGGGGTGGTCCGTGAATGCCCAACTGAACCGGTACCGCGTGCGGGTGTTCCCCGCAGGCGCGGGGGTGGTCCCTCGTCGGCGTTCACGCCGTCCTCCTCAGTCGGGTGTTCCCCGCAGGTGCGGGGGTGGTCCGGCTGCGCGCGGTGGCTACGACCTGATCCACTTGTGTTCCCCGCACCCGCGGGGCCGACCGGCTGTTCCGGTATCAGGCGTTCTGGTACCGGGTCCCCCGGCGCGCTCGGGTCCGTTCCGCGCTGATCGGACATGATCAAGGTAATTTCGTTCGCATTCGGTGAGATCTCGCCAGATCCATCCCGATCCGAACGAAAGGCACCGGATGACCCTTGCCCGGCTCGCCGCCCTGTACTCGGTCGACACCTCGTACTCCCCGTCCCCCGGCCGTACGGTCACCGTGGCGGAGAGCGCGGTCCGCGCGGCCCTCGCCGCGCTCGGGGTGGACGCCGACGGCCCCGGCGCCGTCGCGCACGCCCTCGCCCGGCGCGAGACGGAACTGCGGGAGCGGCTGCTGCCGCCCACGCTCGTCTGGTGGCCGGGCCGTGTCCCCGAGGCGCTGGCCGCCCTCCCGCCCGGCACCCGGGTGGACGTCGTCCCGGAACCGGACGCGGACGCCGCCCCACGCGGACCGCACACGCCCGCCCCGCCGCCCGGCGGCCACGCCCCGATCAGCTGGACGATTCCCGCGGGCGCCCCCGCCCCGGAGCCGCTCCCCGGACTGCCGTACGGGGTGCACCCGCTGACCGCGACCACCCCCGACGGCCGCACCGCGCGGGCGCACCTCGTCCTCGCCCCCGCGCGGGCCCCCGCCCCCGGCCCCCGCGCGTACGGGTTCCTCGTCCAGCTCTACTCGCTGCTGTCGCGGCGCTCCTGGGGCATGGGCGACCTGGGCGACCTCGGGGAACTCGCCGCCTGGGCGGGCCGCTCGCTCGGCGCCGGATTCGTCCAGGTGAACCCGCTGCACGCGGCCGTGCCCGGTACCCCCACCGACCCGTCCCCCTACCGGCCCGCGTCCCGGCGGTTCCCCGACCCCGTCCATCTGCGGATCGAGGACGTCCCCGAGTACGCGTACCTGGACCCCGCCGCCCGCCGCCGCGCCGATGAACTCGCCGCCCGTGCCGCGAAGCTGCGCGCCGGGGTGCTCGACGGGGGCGCCCGGATCGACCGGGACGCCGTATGGGAGCTCAAGCGCGCGGCGCTCGAACTGGTCCTGGACGTACCGCTCGGCCCCGGACGGCTCGCCGCGTACCGGGAGTTCCTGGCACGTGAGGGGCGGGCGCTGGAGGACCACGCCACGTGGTGCGCCCTGGTGGAGCGGTACGGACCCGACCGGACCGGCTGGCCCGCCGGGCTGGACGACCCCCGCTCACCAGGGACCGCGCGGGCCCGTGGCGAACTGCGGGACCGCTACGACTTCCACCGCCGGGCGGCCTGGCTGACCGACTGCCAGCTCGCCGCCGCGCAGCGGGCCGCGCGGGACGCGGGCATGCCGGTGGGCCTGGTCCACGACCTCGCCGTCGGCGTCCACCCCGACGGCTCCGACACCTGGGCCCGGCCGGACGGCTTCGCCGCCGGGATGTCCGTCGGCGCGCCCCCCGACGCGTTCAACGAACGGGGCCAGGACTGGGGCCTGCCGCCCTGGCGCCCCGACCGGCTCGCCGCCGAGGGCTACGCGTCCTACCGGATGCTGCTGCGCGCGCTGTTCCGGCACGCGGGCGCCCTGCGCATCGACCATGTGATGGGCCTGTTCCGGCTGTGGTGGGTCCCCGAGGGCAGCCCCCCGGCCGACGGTACGTACGTCCGCTACGACGCCCACGCGATGCTCGCCGTGCTGGCCCTGGAGGCCGACCGGGCCGGGGCCCTCGTCATCGGGGAGGACCTCGGCACGGTGGAGCCGGGCGTCCGCGAGACGCTGCGGGAACGCGGGGTGCTGGGCACGTCGGTGCTGTGGTTCGAACGCGACTGGGCGGGCACCGGCCGGCCGCTGCCGCCGGACGCGTGGCGCGCCGACTGCCTGGCCACCGCCACCACCCACGACCTGCCGTCCACCGCCGCCCGGCTCACCGGTGCCGACACCGGACTGCGGCACTCGCTGGGGCTGCTGGCCCGCCCGCTCGCCGAGGAACGCGCCGCGGCCGAGGGGGAGCTGGCCGAATGGCTGGAGCTCTTCGCCCGGCTCGGTCTGCTGGCACCGGACGGGGGTGGCGCCGATCCCGGCGGGGACGGGGGCGGCGACTCGTACGGGGACGGGGACGAACAGGAGCGGGTCCGCGCGGTGCACCGGTTCCTGCTGCGGACCCCGGCCCGGCTCGTGGGTGTCTGGCTGCCGGACACGGTCGGGGACCGCCGTCCGCAGAACCTCCCCGGTACCTGGGCCGAGTACCCGAACTGGCGGTTGCCGCTGGCAGGCGCGGACGGACGCCCGGTCACCCTGGAGGACCTGGCGGCCTCGCCCCGGCTGCGCGCGCTGGCCGATGTGCTGCGCGGGACCCCCGGTGACGGGTGACTGACGAGGCCGCTCCGGCGTGTACGGGACCCCGGGCGCGCGTGGCGTCCGGGCGTTCGCTACGTTGGCACCGTGAAGAAGAACGCCCTGCGCGCCGGCGCCCTGGCCTCCGGCACGACGCTGATGATGCTGCTCATGTCGTCCCCCGCGCTCGCGCTGACCCGCGACGACGGTGACGACCCGGCTCCCCGCCTGAGCGTCGTGGAGACGCTGGGGCTCTTCGTGGTCACCCCGATCGTGCTGTTCCTGGTGATCGCCGGTCTGGTGATGGTGGCCGACCGGCCCGCCAAGCAGCCGAAGCAGGGCTGACCTCCGCCGACTCCGCCACGAGGGCGGCGACCGCGTTCCGGCGCGGTCGCCGCCCTCGTGCTGCGTGGGCCCGGGTACGGGGCCCAGGTGCGGGACTGGCGCGGGCCCGGGTGCGAGTCCCAGCGTGGGGCCGGGCATGGGACGGCTGGGCGTGAGGCCCGGCTCAGCCCTTCTCCCGGCCTGTGTCCGCCCCCGCCCCCGCCCCCGTGTCCTTGTCCGAGTCCGCGCCGCCCGGCTCCTCGGCCCGCGCGAGCAGTGGACGCAGCAGCGCGGCCAGTTCCTCCGCCTGGCTGTCGTCGAGGACGGACAGATGCGCGCGCTGGATGTCGAGCCCGGCGACGACCGCCCGGTCCACCAGCGCGAGCCCTTCCTCCGTCAGGCTCACCCGCAGCCCCCGCCGGTCGTGCGGATCGGGTGCGCGGCGCAGCAGTCCGGCCCGCTCCAGCTTGTCCAGCCGCCCCGTCATGCCCCCGGTCGTCAGCATCAGCGTCGCGGAGAGCTGCCGGGGGGAGAGCGTGTACGGCTCCCCTGATCTGCGCAGGGTGCCCAGGACGTCGAACTCGCCGCGGCTGATGCCGTAGCGCTCGTACGCCTTCTCCATCTTGTCGGTCACGGCACGGGACAGCCGGAAGACCCGGCCGAACACCTCCATGGCCCGGGTGTCGAGTTCGGGCCGCGTCCTGGCCCACTGGCCGATGATCGCGTCGACGGGGTCCGGCGGGGGCGCCGGGGGGAGCTGGTTCATGGGGGAATTATCGACGAGCGGTCGCTTGCTTGTAAACGAGCTGCTTCCCGAAAAGTGAATTAGCGGCGAGAGGCTTGACTGGAAGTAGCTTACGGCTAATCTACTTATGTGCGAGCGACCGTCGCTCGTACGGGCCGACCGGCCACGCTCCCCGGGGGGACGCCATGAACCGCACCGCCACCATCGCCCTCACAGCGCTCGCCCCCGTCTCCTGGGGCTCCACCTACGCGGTGACCACGGAGTTCCTCCCACCCGACCGCCCCCTGTTCACCGGGCTGATGCGGGCCCTGCCCGCCGGACTCGCCCTCCTCGCGATCACCCGGCTGCTGCCCACCGGGGCTTGGTGGTGGAAGTCCGCGGTGCTCGGCGCGCTCAACATCGGGGTCTTCTTCCCCCTGCTGTTCCTCTCCGCGTACCGGCTGCCCGGGGGGATGGCCGCGGTCGTCGGGTCGCTCGGACCGCTGTTCGTCGCCGGGTTCGCCGCGCTGTTGCTCTCCGAGCGGCCCACCACCCGGACGCTGCTCACCGGGATCGCGGCGGCGCTCGGGGTGAGTCTCGTGGTGCTCAGGGCGACCGGGTCCTTCGACACGATCGGGGTCGCCGCGGCTGTCGGCTCCAGCCTTTCGATGTCGGCGGGGGTCGTGCTCACGAAGCGGTGGGGGCGGCCCGCGGGGGTGGGGCCGCTGGCGCTCACCGGATGGCAGCTGGCCTGGGGCGGGCTGCTGATGGCTCCGCTCGCCCTCGCGGTCGAGGGGGCGCCGCCCGCGCTCGACGGGCGGGCCGTCGCCGGATACCTGTATCTGGCGGTCGCGAACACGGCGATCGCGTACTGGCTGTGGTTCCGGGGGATCGGGACGCTGTCCGCCACGCAGGTGACGTTCCTCGGACCGCTGTCGCCGCTCACCGCGGCGGTGATCGGGTGGGTCGCGCTGGGGGAGGCGCTGACGCCGCTTCAGGTGGTGGGGATGGGGGTCGCGTTCGCCGCGACGGTTGCCGGTCAAGTGACCGTCCGCCCTCGTTCGACCCGTACCCCGTCGGTCGCTGCCCCGGGCGCCGAGGTTCCGGCCGTCCCGGAGCGGTCTGACCTGCGGGTCGCGCCCTAGGTACCTGTGCGGGTCGCCTTCGCTTGCGCTTCTCAGGTCTGTCCGGCTGGGCGTACTTCGTTCCTGTGCCGTCGCTCGGTGGGTTTGCGCAGTTCCCCGCGCCCCTTTGGGGCGCCCCCGGTCGGTTCTTCGGGTCGGTGCCGGTCGGGATTCTCCGTCCTCGCTCCAACGCGCTCGGTCGGACATCCCCCGTACCCGACTGAAGAGCATCGGAGTCTGCGGGCAGAGATTCCCGCCCACCCCCTCCCGCAGCCATGCGACTGCGCGAGGAGGGGGGTGACAAGCAACAGCAAGGGGCTGAGGGCCCCTTCAGGGGCGCGGGGAACTGCGCACCCACGGAGTACCCGCACGGGAACAAGTAAGCCCAGGTGGGGAACCCCAGGGGCGCGGGGAACTGCGCGAGCAACCAGGGACCACCCGCACCCGAACGGGAACCGTAAGGGGCGCAACCTCAGGGGCGCGGGGAACTGCGCAAAGAACGAGGGCGGACCCGCACCCGAACAGCGACCGCAACGGGGCAGCATCCAGGGGCGCGGGGAACTGCGCACCCCCGTCCGACCCGCACGGGAACAGGTGCGCCCAGGTATGGAACCCCAGGGGCGCGGGGAACTGCGCGAGCAACCAAGGACCATCCGCACCCGAACGGAAACCGTAAGGGGCGCAACCTAAGGGGCGCGGGGAACTGCGCAAAGGACGAGGGCGGACCCGCACCCGAAGAGCGACCGTAATGGGGCAGCATCCAGGGGCGCGGGGAACTGCGCGAAAACGAGGACCGGCCCGCGCCCGAAGAGCGACCGTAATGGGGCAGCATCCTGGGGCGCGGGGAACTGCGCACCCACGTACGACCCGAACAGGGACAAGTGGGCCCACCCGGACGGACCTCACAAGCGCGAGCGAAGGCGACCCGCACAGGAAACCCGGGGGACGGGGGACGCGGAACCCCCGGACGCGGAACCCCGGGGCCGGGCACCGGAGGGGTGACCGGCCCGCGGGGAGGGCGGGGTTACGCCGATGCGTCGGCGGACTGCGCCCGCAGGGCCCGCTCGACCCCCGACTTCGCCTCGGAAACGAGGCGGAGCAACGACGCCCCGGGCCCAGCGGCAGCGACCCACGCGTCGGTGGCCTCAACGGTCCCCGAAGACACCTGGAGCACGGGGTACAGCCCCACCACCACCTGCTGGGCCATCTCGTGCGAACGGGACTCCCAGACGCCCTTCACCGCGGCGAAGTACTTCTCCGTGTAGGGAGCCAGCAGCTCACGCTGATCCGTCTGCACGAAGCCCGCGATCACCGCTTCCTGCACCGCGTTGGGCAGCTGGTCCGACTCCACGACGGACGCCCACGCCTCGGCCTTCGCCTCCGCCGTGGGCCGCGCGGCCCGCGCGGCAGCCGCGTGCCGCTCACCCGCGGCCGTCCGGTCCCGCTCGTACTCCGCGGAGATCTCCGCCTCGTCGAACCGGCCCACCGCCGCGAGCCGCTGCACCAGCGCCCACCGCAGCTCGGTGTCGACGGCCAGCCCCTCGATGGTCCGCGTACCGTCCAGCAGCGCCTCCAGCAGATCGAGCTGCTCGGGCGTACGGGCGGTCGCCGCGAAGGCCCGCGCCCACGCCAGCTGATGGTCGCCGCCCGCCTCGGCGGCCCGCAGATGCGCCAGCGTCGCGTCGGTCCAGCGGGTCAGCCCCGCCTCCCGCCAGGACGGCGCCGCGTACAGGTCCAGCGCGAGCTTGACCTGCCGCTGGAGCGACTGGACGACCCCGATGTCGGACTCCTTCGCGATCCCCGAGAGCACCAGCTCCAGATACTCGCGCGCCGGCAGCTCCGCGTCCCGCGTCATGTCCCACGCCGACGCCCAGGACAGCGCCCGGGGCAGCGACTCGGCGAAGTCGCCCAGGTGCTCGGTGACGAACGCCAGCGACGCCTCGTCGAGCCGGACCTTCGCGTACGACAGGTCGTCGTCGTTGAGCAGCACGACCGCCGGCCGCGCCTTGCCGACCAGCTGCGGTACGTCGGTCAGCTCGCCGTCCACGTCCAGCTCGACCCGCTCGCCGCGCACCAGCTTGCCCGCGCCGTCCAGGTCGTAGAAACCGACCGCGATCCGGTGCGGGCGCAGCGTCGGCTCGCCCTTAGCCCCGGCGGGCAGCGCGGGCGCCTCCTGACGGACCGCGAAGGAGGTGATCACCCCGTCCGCGCCGGTCTCGATCTCGGGCCGCAGGATGTTGATCCCGGCGGTCTCCAGCCACAGCTTGGACCAATTCTTCAGATCACGGCCGGAGGTCTCCTCCAGCGCGCCCAGCAGATCCGACAGCCGGGTGTTGCCGTACGCGTGCGCCTTGAAGTACTTCTGCACGCCCTTGAAGAACTCGTCCATGCCGACATAGGCGACGAGCTGCTTGAGGACGGAGGCGCCCTTCGCGTACGTGATGCCGTCGAAGTTGACGATGACATCGTCCAGATCGCTGATCTCCGCCATGATCGGATGCGTCGACGGCAGCTGGTCCTGCCGGTACGCCCATGTCTTCATCGAGTTCGCGAACGTCGTCCACGAGTGCGGCCAGCGCGAACCCGGCGCGTACGCCTGGCAGGCGATCGACGTGTAGGTGGCGAACGACTCGTTCAGCCACAGGTCGTTCCACCACTCCATGGTGACCAGGTCACCGAACCACATGTGCGCCAGCTCGTGGAGGATCGTCTCCGCGCGGACCTCGTACGCCGCGTCCGTCACCTTCGAGCGGAACACGTACTGGTCGCGGATGGTCACCGCGCCCGCGTTCTCCATCGCGCCCGCGTTGAACTCCGGCACGAAGAGCTGGTCGTACTTCGCGAACGGGTACGCGTAGTCGAACTTCTCCTGGAACCACTCGAAGCCCTGACGGGTCACGTCGAAGATCGCGTCCGCGTCCAGGAACTCCGCGAGCGACGGACGGCAGTAGATGCCGAGCGGCACGGACTGCCCGTCCTTCTCGTACACACTGTGCACCGCGTGGTACGGGCCCACGATCAGCGCCGTGATGTACGTCGAGATACGCGGGGTCGGCTCGAAGACCCACACGTCGTCCTTGGGCTCCGGAGTCGGCGAGTTGGAGATCACCGTCCACCCGGCGGGCGCCTTCACGGTGAACTGGAACGCGGCCTTCAGGTCCGGCTGCTCGAACGACGCGAACACCCGCCGCGCGTCCGGCACCTCGAACTGCGTGTACAGATACGCCTGCTGGTCCACCGGGTCCACGAAGCGGTGCAGACCCTCACCGGTGTTCGTGTACGCGCAGTCCGCGACCACACGCAGCTCGTTGCGCCCCGCCAGCAGCCCCGGCAGGGTGATCCGCGAGTCGGCGAAGACGGCCGCCGGGTCGAGCGCGGTGCCGTTCAGCACCACCTCGTGGACCTCGGGGGCGACCAGGTCGATGAAGGTCTCCGCGTCCGCCTCGGCGGAGTCGAAACGGACCGTCGTCACCGACCGGTACGTCCCGCCCTCCTGGGCGCCGCCGAGATCGAGATCGATCCCGTACGAGTCCACGGTGAGCAGCGCGGCGCGGCGCTGCGCCTCTTCGCGGGTCAGGTTCGTGCCAGGCACGCGGTCATCTCCTAGGTCGCATGACGTATTCGTGACGTTTCCCGTCATCCTTCCATGCGCCGCCGGGCGATCGCCCTGGGATATCGGGCCGTCCGCGCGCGTCGGGCACGAGGTCCGGATTCCGCCGGAAACCCGCTGGTGGGGACGGCACGCTGAGGGCATGACCACGACCACTTCGCGCCCGCGCCACCCCGCCCACCCCATCGACCCGGCCACCCTGGCGCAGCTGAGGGCCGCTGATGACGCCGGGCACGCGTGCGAGGCGTACACCGACGAGGAGGGCGGGGCGCCGCTGCGGTGCTGTCTGCGGCGCAGCCGCCCCGGTGAGTCCGTCGCGCTCGTGTCGTACGCGCCGCTGCGGCGCTGGGCCGCCGAGCGCTGGGCCCGTCCCGGGGCGTACGACGAGCAGGGGCCCGTCTTCATCCACGCGGAGGACTGCGGGGGGCCCGTGGCCGGTGCGGCCGGGTATCCGTTCGCCCGGCCCGGGGCGCTGCGGGTGCTGCGGCGCTACGACGCGGACGGGCGGATCGCCGGAGGGCGGTTCATGGAGATCCCCCAGGAGCCGACCCCCGCTCTCGACGAGGCACTGGACGAGGCGTTCGCGGACCCGGCGGTGGCCCTGGTCCAGCTGAGAGCAGCGGAACACGGCTGCCTGCTCTTCACCATCCACCGCCCCCACCCCTGACCCGCCCCCGCCCACTTCCCCGCGCCCGGTCAACCCCAGGCGCGCGGGGAACCGCGCGAAGCCGACCGGAACCCGCACAGCGACGGAACCATCCACGGGTGGCCCCAAAGGGGCGCGGGGAACTGCGCAGACCACCGAGTACCGCACAGGAACAAGCACGATCAGCCGGGGAACCCCAGGGGCGCGGGGAACCGCGCAAAACGGACCGGGACCCGCGCAGCGACGGAACCACCCACGGGTGGCCCCAAAGGGGCGCGGGGAACTGCGCAGACCACCGAGTACCGCACAGGAACAAGCACGATCAGCCGGGGAACCCCAGGCGCGCGGGGAACCGCGCGAAGCCGACCGGGACCCGCACAGCGACGGAAGCACCCACGGGTGGCCCCAAAGGGGCGCGGGGAACTGCGCGAAACCACCGAGTACCGCACAGGAACAAGCACGACGAGCCGGGGAACCCCAGGGGCGCGGGGAACTGCGCAAAACGGACCGGTACCCGCGCAGCGACGGAACCATCCACGGGTGGCCCCAAAGGGGCGCGGGGAACTGCGCAGACCACCGAGTACCGCACAGGAACAAGCACGATCAGCCGGGGAACCCCAGGCGCGCGGGGAACCGCGCGAAGCCGACCGGAACCCGCGCAGCGACGGAACCACCCACGGGTGGAACCCACAGACACGGGCACCGGACCGACCACGGGGACCCGGAACAGCTACGGGCCCCCGCACGGGCCCCGCTACGACGAAAGGCTGGCGGCAACCAGCTCCGCGATCTGCACAGCGTTCAGCGCAGCGCCCTTGCGGAGGTTGTCGTTGGAGACGAACAGCGCCAGCCCGTGCGCGACGGTCTCGTCGTCCCGGATACGCCCCACGTACGACGCGTCCCGCCCCGCGGCCTGAAGCGGCGTGGGGATCTCGGACAGCACCACCCCGGGCGCCCCGCCCAGCAGCTCGTACGCGCGCTCCACACTGATCGGCCGCGCGAACCTCGCGTTGATCTGGAGCGAGTGCCCCGAGAAGACCGGCACCCGCACACAGGTCCCGGACACCTTCAGCTCCGGGATCTCCAGGATCTTGCGGGACTCGTGCCGCAGCTTCTGCTCCTCGTCGGTCTCGAAGGAACCGTCGTCCACGACGCTCCCGGCGAGGGGCACGACGTTGAACGCGATGGGCCGCTGGTAGACCGCGGGCTCGGGGAAGTCCACGGCGTCCCCGTCGTGCGTGAGCTTGTCCGCGTCGGCCACGACCTTCTGCACCTGTCCGTGCAGCTCGGCGACCCCGGCGACCCCGGACCCGGACACCGCCTGGTACGTCGCCACGACCACCGCTTCGAGCCCGGCCTCCTCGTGCAGCGGACGCAGTACGGGCATCGCCGCCATCGTGGTGCAGTTCGGGTTGGCGATGATCCCCTTGGGCCGGTCGGCGATCGCGTGCGGGTTCACCTCGGACACCACCAGGGGCACCTCGGGGTCCCGCCGCCACGCGGAGGAGTTGTCGATCACGACGGCGCCCTGCGCGGCGACCTTCTCCGCGAGCGCGCGGGAGGTCGCGCCGCCCGCGGAGAACAGCACGATGTCCAGATCGCTGTAGTCGGCGGTGGCGGCGTCCTCGACGGTGACCGCGGTGCCCTTCCAGTCGATCGTGGAACCGGCGGACCGGGCCGAGGCGAACAGGCGCAGCACGCCGACCGGGAAGTCCCGCTCGGCGAGCACCTTGCGCATGACCGTGCCCACCTGACCGGTGGCTCCGACGATTCCGATCCTCACGGTGACTCCTTCTGGGTGCTGTGCCCCGGGGCGTCGGCTGCCCGCCCGGGTGTACTACGGCGTCCGTACCGCGCTGTACGGGGATTCTGAGGTGTTTCGTCCCCGTACGTACACCTCTGCTGACGTACGAGGACGGCCGAACGGTTCCATGATGCGTCTGTCCACGTCCCGTGTGTCCAATCCAGCGTCCCTCTTCCCGGGAAGTGGGACGCCCGGTCACTCCGCAGCGCCCGGGTCCCACCTTCCGTGCGCGCGGACCGGGCGGAGAACCCGTTCGAACGTTTCCGTGTCCTCCGGCGTCATAGGAGCGACACAGGGCCCGGGGGACCCCGGAGCGCGGGGCGAGGGGAGGAGCGGCCATTGCTGTGGCGACGAGTCCGGGACACGGTCCGGGAGCCGTCCCGGGAGACCGTCCGGGACGCGGACCCGCTGGACGAGGCACAGGAGGACCGGGTACGCGCGGTCCTGGCGCTCGGGGGAGTGCCGCGGTCGGACCTGCCGGACGGGGTGCAGCAGGTCCGGCTGCGGCTGCTGGAGCGCGCGGCGAAGGGGCAGGAGGCACCCCGTGACGTGGCGGCGTGGGCCGCCGTGGTCGCCTCCAACCTCGCGATGGACTGGCACCGCTCCAGACGCCGTCAGGAACGCGTCGGTGAACGTCTCGCCTCGCTGCCCGCCGAGCAGCCGGGCGGCGGCGAGGACACCCGGGTCCTGTCGGTCGCCCTCGCCCAGGGGCTGGACGGCCTCCCGGACAGCCAGCGCCAGGTGATCGTGCTGCGCTTCTACGCCGACCTGCCGGTACGGGAGATCGCGGACCGGCTCGGCGTCCCGGAGGGCACGGTCAAGAGCAGGCTGTACACGGCGGTACGGGCCCTGCGCGCGCGGCTGCACGAGGACGAGGTGGTGTGAGATGACCGAGGAGCTGCCCCACGACGACGTACTGATGTCGGCGATCCTGGACGAGCCCCTGCCCCCCGGACGGTCCGCCGATCCGGCGACCGCCGCCGCCCATCGCGCGGCCGTCGCCGACCTCGCCGAACTCCGCGCCGGACTGCGGCTCCTGGGCGACACCCTCGCCCGCGACCCGTCCCCCGACCCGGCCTCGGACCCTTCCGGTGCCGCCGGTCCCTCCGGCCCGCCCCCCGACCCGTCCTCCGGCACGGCCCCGACCCCGGACCCGGAGGCGCCCCCCGTCCCCACTCCCGCCCCCGCCGCGTCCAGAGCCCCCCGCCCCGCGTCGCGTCGCCCGCCCGGCCGGCGGGACGGTCGCCGGATCGCCCGGCGGTTCGCGGTCGGCGTCTCGGCGCTGACCTGTGTCGCCGCGCTGGCGGCCGGGGTGAGCTGGCTGAACGCGACGGGCGGTCTCGGCGCGAGCTCCGAGAGCGCCAAGGCCGCCGGGGAGCCGGCCACGCGACCGCTCCCGTCGGACGCGGACCGCAAGGGCGACAACGCCTCGCTCGGCCCGGAGGGCTACGTCGCCTGCTCGCGGCTCATCTTCGAGGGGACGGTCACCCGGGTGGAACCCGTCCCGGGCGCCCCGCGCGACCGGATCACCCTGGACGTCGAACGGCACTACAAGCCGGACAAGGGACCAGGGCGCATCACCGTCACCATGGACCACGACGTCGACCCCCGGCTGACGCCCGGTCAGCGCACCCTCATCAGCGTCCCGAAGGGCGAGGACCACCCCGACAACTGGGCCACCGGCGAGGACATGGCGGAACTGCGTGAGCTGGTCGTAGGGGCGCTGCCCGGCGCGAAGGCGATCGAGTGCGACGGCGCCGGACCACGCGGCTGACCGCCACCCGCGAGGCTCGGGACACGGGAAAGGGGCGGACTCCCGAAGGAGCCCGCCCCTGGCGCGTACCGGCGGATCACCGGGGCCGTGTGGCCCCGGACCCGGTACGCGGTACTACGGAACGACCTTGTCGACCCTCACGCTGCCGACACCCGTGACCGAACCGCGCTCGTTGACGAGCTGCACATCGCCCTGGAGCTGACGGTCGGCGGCGACCGAGGAGTTCGCGACGACCTCGGCCGGGACCTGCACCGAGCTGCCGAGGCCCAGCGGGAACCGCTTCGTCTCGTCGACCGTGATCGAGCCCAGCGAGGGCGCGACGAACAGGTCGAGGTAGTCGTACGCGGTGCTCCCTGCGGGAACCGAGTAACCGTCGATCACCACCCGGTACTCACCGGGAGCGGGGTTGCGCACCGACACGGCCTCCTCCGAGTCGCCGTCGGCGGCACTCGCCACCAGCGTCCCGGCCTGGTTGTACAGGGCGAGGTCCAGGTCGGCCGCCGCGTCCGAGACATTGCCGACCGAGGCGTCGAGCCGTGCGGCGCCCGCGGGCACGACGATCCGGTACTCCTGCGAGTCGTGGTGCGCGATCGTGGGCCGCGCCGCCTTCGTGGAGCCGAGCGGACCGCCCTTCAGCGCGCCCTCCAGCTTCGCGAAGTTGTTCGTGACCTTCCAGGAGACGGGGGCCGGGACGCCGACCTTCGCCTCGGGGAGCGACTGGGTCGCCGGGTCGAAGGAGGCGCCCAGCACCGTCGCGTCCAGCTTGAACGGGTTGTCCAGCAGCGGCGACGTACGGCGCGACTCGACCTCGATCTCCCAGACGCCCGGCGTCGGGTTGAGGTACGAGCGCACGTCGGGGCGGCACTGGTTCAGCGGGTGCTCGTAGTTCGGGTAGCAGAAGATGGTGCTGGAGTCCTCCATCTGCACGCCGTACGGGTGCAGCGTGATGAACCGGGTCTGGCTCTTGGCGGCCAGGCCGCTCATCTTGACCTCAAGGCTCTTCGCGCCCTCGGGGACCGTCACGAAGTACGACTGGTGGCTGTTGCGCGTCGAGACACCGGACGCCGAGAACACCGACGACGGCTTGGCGATCGGCGTGGAGACCACGACCGTCGACATGATCTGGTGGTCGACGCCCTCGGTGCGCTCGTCGTCCACCTCCAGGATCGCGCTGTGCACGCCGCCCGAGACCGGACGCGCCTGGACCTTGACGGTCACCGGCTTGTTCAGCGGCAGCAGCACCTCGTCGTCACCGACGATGCGGAACGTGTTCTCGTGGTTTTTCTCCAGGTCCAGCTCATGGCGGACCGGGCGGTCGGGGCCGGAGGTACGCGTGACGACCACGTCGTACGTCTTGCGCTCGCCCTTCTTCAGGCCGCCCTCACGGTCGTAGAGACCGGTGCCGAAGCCCGGGTCCTTCAGCGCCCAGTCGATGTTGGTGTCGACGGGGGCCTTGACCGAGTACTCATGGGCGGTCGCGCCGCGCCGGATCGACTTCCAGGCGCCGACCACGTCGAGCAGACCGGTGCCCTGCGCGTGCGCCTGCTCGCCCCGGACCTCCTTGGTGGTGGAGGTCAGCGCGGTGCGCAGCTTCGCCGGGGTGAGGTCGATGCCCCGCTGCTTCGCCGCCGACAGCAGCAGCGCCGAGGCGCCCGCCGCCTGCGGGGACGCCATCGAGGTGCCCTGGAGCATCGAGTAGCCGGGCGGCAGCTGGTAGCCGGCCTCGGCGACCGGACCGCCCGCGGTCCAGGTCTGCGTGGTGTTGATGGCCGCGCCGGGCGCGGAGATGACCGGGGCGAAGCCGCCGTCCTCACGCGGTCCGCGCGACGAGAACGGGATCATCGCGTACGACTTGCGGACGCCGGAGCCGTAGTTGGCGGCCCAGGTCTCCTTGGAGATCGTCGCGCCGACCGAGACGACCTTGCTCGCGAGGCCCGGGTCACCGATGGTGTTCACACCGGGACCGTCGTTGCCGGCCGCGATGACCAGCTGCACACCGTAGGTGTCGATGAGACGCGTGTAGAGCTCGGCACGCGCGTTGTTGCCGTCGTTCAGCGCGGGGAGCCCGCCGATGGACATGTTGACGATGTCCACACCGCGGTTGACGACGAGGTCGATCATGCCCTCGGTCAGCGCGATGTTGGTGCAGCCGCCGCTCCAGGAACAGGCGCGCGAGGAGACGACCTTGGCGCCGGGCGCGGCACCGTTCATCTTCCCGCCGAACAGGCTGTTGGCCGCGGCGATACCGGCGACATGGGTGCCGTGGTCGCCCTCGATGATGCCGATGTTGACGAAGTCGGCCTTCTTGCCGACCCAGTCACCGCCGTACGGGTCGGTCGGCACGTCCTTGCGGATCTCGATCACGAACGGCACCCGCTCGGCGATCGCCGTCGCCGGGTCGTCCGTACCGAAGTACCCGACCTGGAAGCCGTCCTTGTAGGGCTTCAGGGCCGAGTCGTCGGTGAAGTTCTGGTTGTTGTTCAGGTCGACGCGTACGGTCCCGGCGGCCGGGTCGTACAGCAGCGCCCATACGTCGGTGGTGTCGCCGTCGCGGTTCAGGTCGCCCTTGGCGTCGCCGTTGGCGGTGACGCTCTCGCGGAAGGTGCTGATCTGGTAGCTGCCCGCAGGGGCGGTCCAGGTGGTGTTCGACCAGGTGAAGTCGGGTCCGGTGACCGGGTTGGTCATCCGCCGCCAGGTGCCGTCCGAGTCGAGGATCGGGTCGGTCGCGGTGACCCAGTCCACGATCTTGCGCTCGCCGGTCGTCGTCTTCTGGAGCGACGGGTGCCCGAGGTCGACACCGGAGTCGATGACCCCGATGGTGACACCGCGGCCGTCGGCCTTCGGGTTCTGCTGCACGAAGTCGACCGCGCCCGTCTCGAAGGACGGGTTGTACGGGTTCTTCGCGGGGGTGTCACGGCCCGGCGCCGGGTACGAGCCGGGGGCCGGGGAGCGCTTGCCGGACGTGCCCTTGGCGCCGCCGGAGGGGGAGGGGTCGTCCAGCTCGATCTCGTGGCGCAGGTCGATGCCGTGCACCGACCGCAGCTTCCCGGCCGCCGCGATGGCCGCTTCGGCCTTCGCCGTCGGGACGGTCGCGCGGACATAGCCGAGCTTGTCGTGCGTGCGGGCCACCGAGCCGCCCTGGACGGCGTCGAGCTGGTCCTTGACCTGCTCGGTCGCGCCGGGCGCGGTGGCGATCATCATCGTGACGTTCTTCGCGCCACTGGCCTTGGCGGCGACGAGGAGGTCCGCGTCGGCGGAACCGAGCTTCTCGTCGGCCGACTTGACGGCGGCGTCGGCCGGGACAGGCTCGCTGTCCGCGGAGAAGGCCGAGGGCAGGGGGCCGGCGGCGGAGAGCGCGGCGACCAGGCCCGCGGCCACGGCTATGCGTGCCGCGCGTCTCGCACCGGAGCGGGGTGCCCGCTGGGGGTTGGGGGTCATCTGCATCCCTGTACGTGTAGGAGCGGACGGTTCGGGTCTCCCCGGCCCCGGGTCAACGCGCGTCCACCACACCGTTTCCGGTGCCGCGCCGCCGGACGGACCGTCCGGCCGCGCGCCGGGCCCGAGCCCGGGACGGTCGTCGTGGTGACCGACCGTGTCCGTCGTTGTTCCGGATTTCGGGGCCGGATGACCGCTCAGCTTTACGTACGAGGTCGATGTTTGGGGAGAGTTGGCCGGGGCATGTCGTGCCCATGGCGCACTTCCGCCATACGCCATGGGCCGCATGGCGGGCGAAAGCCGCATTTGTCCCCGCCGTCCGGAGGGCCGCGTCGTAACGTGCGCGCATGCGGAACGTACTGAGAGTCGCTGCCTACGCCGTCTGCGTGGACGACGGACAGATCCTCCTCGCCCGATGGGTCGCCCGCGACGGCGCCCGCCGCTGGACCCTGCCCGGCGGCGGCATGGACCACGGCGAGGACCCGTACGACACCTGTGTCCGCGAGGTCGCCGAGGAGACCGGCTACCGCGTCGAACCCCACACCCTGCTCGGCGCCGACACCCTGATGCGCCCCCGCGAACCCCGCCCGCTGCGCCGCTCCGCCGAGGTCCACGCGCTGCGGCTCGTCTACGAGGCCCGGGTGACCGGCGGTTCGCTGCGCGACGAGAAGGACGGCTCGACCGACCGGGCGGCCTGGCATCCGCTCGCCGAGGTCCCCGGACTCGTCCGGGTCGATCTCGTGGACCACGGGCTGCGGCTGTGGCGCGAACGCCCACCGGCCGGACGGTTCGGCGTGCCACCGCGCCCGCAGGACGAACAGACCGCGAACCGGTACGACGGTTCACCTGATCGGGGCTGATTCACGGCCGATCACGGGGAAAGAGGCAACCGCTCCCGCCATCCGGGGTGTCCTGCTGGAGGAGCTCTCGCGCGCCGCGGTCCGCACCACCGGACCGGCGGTCCGTGACGGCCCGACCGTGACGACCGAAGGAGCAGGGGCAGACATGGCAGCAGGACGCGCGCGCACCGCGCTCGTGGGGATGGCGGCGGCGGTCGCCGTCACCGCGTTCACCGTCCCGGCCCACGCGGCGGGTCCCGGGGGGACCGTACGTATCCCGTCCGCCGTGGCCCCGCCGCCCGGCCCGGTCCCCGCGGTCCCGTACGGCATCCTCAGCGATGTCGCCGCGACCCCGCTGCCCCTCGTACCGGACGCCGTACGGGACCCGGGGCCCCGCGCCGCCGTACCGCGCGCACTGTTCGGCCCCCTCCGCCCTGTCGCCCCCGTCCGGCCACTGCGCGACGACCACGGACCGACCGCGCGCGCCCTGGAGGACCTGGTCCGGGCGGGGGTCCCCGGGGTGACCGCCCAGGTCCGGGACCGCGCGGGCGTCTGGCGCTCCGCCGCCGGAACGGGTGACCTGCGCGCCGGTACCCCGCGCGGCACCGGCGACCACTACCGCGTCGGCAGCATCACCAAGACCTTCGTCGCCGCCGCCCTGCTCCGACTGGAGGCCGACGGACAACTCGACCTGGACGACACCGTCGACCGCTGGCTGCCCGGACTCGTCCGGGGCCACGGCCACGACGGCCGCCGGATCACCGTCCGCCAGCTCCTCAACCACACCAGCGGTATCCGCAACTACACCGCCGACGAGGACTTCGACCGCGAGTACTTCCGCGCCCCCGGGTTCTACGAGCACCCCTACCACACCGTCGCTCCGGGGGACCTGGTACGCATCGCCCTGCGGCATCCCGCGGACTTCCCGCCCGGCACCTCCTGGAACTACTCGAACACCAACTACGTCCTCGCCGGGATGATCATCGAGCGGATCACCGGCCGCCCCTACGGCGAGACCGTCCGGGACCGTGTCATCCGCCCGCTCGGACTGAGCTCCACCACCGTCCCGGGCACCGACCCCCGGATGCCGCGCCCCGGCGGCCGCGCCTACTCCAAGCTCTCCGCGGACCCGTCCGCCACCCGGGTCCACGACGTCACACACTTCAGCCCGACCCTCGCCCACGCGGCCGGCGAGATCATCTCCACCTCGGCCGACCTCACCCGCTTCTACTCGGCGCTGCTGGGCGGCCGGCTGCTTCCGCCGGAGCAGCTCGCCGCGATGACGACCACGGTGGAGTCCCCGCGGCACCCGGGGGCGGGGTACGGGCTCGGCATCGTCAGCCGCACGACGAGCTGCGGGGTCCAGCTCTGGGGCCACGGGGGCGGGATGCCCGGCTCCCTCTCCCAGGCCGTGAGCACACGCGACGGCCGCAGGGTCCTGGCGTACAACCTCAACGGCGACTGGACGGAGGCCGCCGGAACGATCGAGGAAGCGGAGTTCTGCGAAAGCGGTTCCTGAGCCGCCGAGGTTCCTTGTGCTGGTCGTACTTGTCCCGCACAGGTCGTTCGTGGGTGCGCAGGTCGCCTTCGCTCGCGCCCCCGAGGTCTGTCCGGGTGGGCGCACTCGTCCCCGTACCGTCGTTCGTGGGGTGCGCAGTTCCCCGCGCCCCTGAGGTGCTGCCCCATTGCGGTCGCGCTTCGGGTGCGGGTCGGTCCTCGTTTTCGCGCAGTTCCCCGCGCCCCTTTGGGGGCGCCCTCCTGGGGCTGTTCTCCGTCTGCGGGGGCGGGGTTGGACCATCCTCTTCGCGCAGTCGCATGGCTGCGGGAGGGGGTGGGCGGGAATCTCTGCCCGCAGACTCCGATGCTCTTCAGTAGCTCCGCTGGACGTCGTACCGAGCGTGTCGGATCGAGGACGGAGAATCCCGACCGGCACCGACCCGAACAACCGGCAGAAGGCGCCCCAAAGGGGCGCGGGGAACTGCGCACCCCACGAACGACGGCACAGGAACGAAGTACGCCCCGCCGGACAGACCTACGAAGCCGAGCGACGGCACAGGAACGAAGTCCGCCCCGCACAAGAAACCCAGGGGCGCCGGCCAAGGCACTCAACGGGGGAGAACCGCGACGTAAGCCGCAGGTTCCCGGTCCCCCGCCGCGGCCAGAGCGGCCCGCACCACCGTGGCCTGCTGCTCCAACCCGTCCCGCAACTTGCGGGGCGTCACATGCACCACCGTGATCCCGAGCCGCTCCAGGTGGTCCCGCCGCCGCGCGTACTCGGCCCACTCCGCCTGCTCCGCCGCCCCGTCCTGACGCCCCCCGGGCCGCGGCGCCCGGGTGTCCAGCTCCACGGCGACCGCGTGCTCCGGCCAGAACGCGTCGACCGCGCCCAGATACGGACCGTCCGGAATCCGCAGATCCACGTTCCACACCGGCTCGGGCAGCCCGTACTCCGCCACCATCCGGTACAGCCGGTCCTCCGCCACCGACCGCCCCTCCGCGAGGAGCGCGTCCACCGCGTCCACCACGTACGGACGCGACAGCAACCGCGCCTGGGTCAGCTCCCGCACCAGGGAGGCCGGTTCGCAGTGCCCGTCCCGGACCGCCTCGGTGAGCAGGGTCCGGACCGTGCCCCCGTCGGTGAGCTGCGCGACGGCGTCGGCGACCGCCCGGGCCACGGGGGCCAAGGGAACCCCGTCCACCGTCCGTGCCGTCGGGAGCGCCGCCGTCCGCACCAGCCGCACCGACGGCGTCGACCGCAGCCTGCGGGTCCGGGGCACCAGCACGTCGAACCGGTCGAGCGCCGGCAGCGCGGCCACGCCACGGAACCCGTACAGCGCGAGAGCCGCCGCGCCGGTCACCAACGCGTCCCGGTACGGCGCCGGTTCCCCGTACGGCGGCGCGTCCCCGCCGCGCTCCCCGCGCTCGGACTGCTCCGGCGGCTCCTGCGCGGCGGGCTGGACGGGGACCCCGCCCCGGGCCACCGGCACGGGCACCCCGCTCCGGGCCACCGGACGGCCCGCGTACAGCAGGGCCGCGTGCAGCCGCTCCTCGCTGGTGGGCGGGCCCTGGTGCAGCAGGTACACACCGGGGAGGTACTGCTGCCAGACCCCGCCCGGACGGCACCGCGCGTTGGTCTCCGCGGCGCTCACCCCGCGCACCCGCAACTGCGCGGCGCTCAGGACGCGGAGCCGGACATCACCGGCACCGCGGAGGTGGGGGAGCTGAGGGGCGCGGGGCGAGAGCGGGGCGTTGTGGTTCATGGCCGCAATCTCCCCACCATCGACCACCCCTTGAACCCCTGTTACGTATCTGTCGGCATTTCAGGACAAGACCACCCTCGGGCCCGTCCGATCCCCGCCGAAACCCCCGCCCCCCGAAAGCCTGACACCCGGACCGCCGGGTCCCGGCGCGAACACCCCCGCGCACGCCCGGCGGCGGGCCGGTGGGCGGCGGTGGACAGGGTCCCGGCGCGGAGTCCCCGGCCGCCGTGCGATCCCCCGGGCGACCCGCACCCGAAAGGCGGGCGCACGGGGGCACCCGCCCCGGGCGCGGGACGGCCCCCCGAACAACCACCCGCCGCCCGCGACCACCCGGGGGCCACCCGTGACCGACCCGGGGACGGGGAAGACCGGCACCCGGTGAACGGGCGACCCCCGTCACAGAGCTGCGCCCGCACCCCCGAGGTCACAAGGTCACAGACCCGCGCCCACACCCCCCGCGTCGCACACCTGCGCCCGCAGTGCCCGCGCGAGGTCGTCCCGCGCCTCCAGCACCAGCCGCCGCAGCGCGGGAGCCGCGTCGGCCCGCTCGGAGAGCCACGCGTCGGCCGCGTCCAGCGTCGCCTTGTCCCCCTGCACACCCGGGAACAGGCCCCGCACCACGTCCATACCGATCTGGATGGACCGCTCGGCCCACACCCGCTCGATCGCGGCGAAGTACTTCGGCGTGTACGGCGCGATCAGCTCCCGCTGCGACGGGCGGGCGAACCCGGCGATGGTCGCCTCGACCAGCGCGTTGGACAGCGTGTCGGACTCCACCACGTCGGCCCAGGCACGTGCCTTGACCTCCGCGAGGGGTCGCGCGGCCAGACACCGCACCTGGTGGCGCCGCCCGGACGCCGTGTCGTCCCGGGCCAGTTCCGCCGCGATCGCGTCCTCACCGACCGCCCCGTACGTGGCCAGCGGCTCCAGGAACGCCCAGCGCAGTTCCTGGTCGACGTCGAGGCCGTCGATGCGCGCGGTGCCGTCCAGGAGTCCCGCCAGCAGCCCGAGTTCGGTGTCGGCGCAGGCCGTCGCGGCGAGGAAACGCGCCCAGACGAGCTGGTGCTGACTGCCCGGCTCGGCGATACGCAGCTCCCGCACGGCCCCCTGCGCCAGCGCGGCGCCGCCCTCCGCACGCCACTCGGGCGCCGCGTAGTGGGTGACCGCCGAGCGCACCCAGGTGTGCAGCATCTGGAGCACCCCGATGTCGGTCTCCCGCCCGGCGAACCGCAGCACCAGGTCGACGAAGTCGCGGGTGGGCATCAGCGCGTCCCGGGTGAGGTTCCACAGGGCGGACCACACGAGCGCCCGCGCCAGCGGGTCGGTCAGGTCACCGAGCCGCTCCCGCAGGGTCTCCAGGGAGTTCTCGTCGAAACGGATCTTGCAGTACGTGAGGTCGTCGTCGTTGACCAGCACCAGCTCGGGGGCGCGCTCGCCGACCAGCTCCGGAACCAGGGTCCGGGGCCCGTCGACATCGACCTCGGCGCGCGCGTAGCGCACCAGCTCCCCGCTCACGTCCTCGCGCGCGTACAGCCCCACCGCGATCCGGTGCGGACGCAGCTGCGGATACGCCTCCGGGGCCTCCTGGAGCACCGCCAGCTCACTGATCCGCCCCTCGGCGGTCAGCAGCACCTGCGGGGTCAGCGCGTTCAGCCCGGCGGTCTGGAGCCAGGCGCGCGACCAAGCGGTCATGTCCCGGCCGGAGGTCTCCTCCAGCACGGTCAGCAGATCGCTCAGCTCGGTGTTGCCGTACGCGTGCCGCTTGAAGTAGCGGCGGGCGCCCTCCAGGAACGCGTCCTGACCGACGTACGCCACGAGCTGCTTGAGGACGGAGGCGCCCTTGGCGTACGTGATCCCGTCGAAGTTCAGCTTGGCGGCCTCCAGATCACGGATGTCGGCCGTGATCGGATGGGTGGACGGCAGCTGGTCCGCGCGGTACGCCCAGGCCTTGCGGTTGTTGGCGAAGGTGATCCAGCCGTCGGTGAACCGGGTGGCCCCGACCATCGAGAACGCGCCCATGAAGTCGGCGAACGACTCCTTCAGCCACAGGTCGTCCCACCACCGCATGGTCACCAGGTCGCCGAACCACATGTGCGCCATCTCGTGCAGGATGACGTTCGCCCGCGCCTCGTACGCCGCCCGGGTCACCTTGCCCCGGAAGATGTACTCCTCCCGGAAGGTCACACAGCCCGGGTTCTCCATCGCGCCGAGGTTGTACTCGGGGACGAACGCCTGGTCGTACTTGCCGAACGGGTACGGGTAGTCGAAGTGGTCGTGGAAGAAGTCCAGGCCCTGCTTCGCCACCAGGAACACGTCGTCCGCGTCGAAGTGCCTGGCGAGGCCCTTGCGGCACAGCGCGCCCAGCGGGATCTCCAGCGTCGTCCCGTCCGCGAACGTCCGGCTGTAGCTGTCCGTCACGTAGTGGTAAGGCCCGGCCACGACGGCCGTGATGTACGTGGAGATCGGCTTGGTCTCCGCGAACCGCCAGACCCCGTCCACCTGCTCCCCGGCGCCGTTGCCCCACACCGTCCAGCCCTCCGGGGCCCGTACCTCGAAGCGGAACGGGGCCTTCAGGTCGGGCTGCTCGAAGGTGGTGAACACCCGGCGCGCGTCGGCGGGCTCGTACTGCGTGTACAGATAGACCTCGCCGTCCTCCGGGTCGACGAAGCGGTGCATGCCCTCACCGGTGCGGCTGTACGCGCAACGCGCGTCAACCACCAGTTCGTTCTCCTCGGCGAGATCCTCCAGCGCGATCCGCGAACCGTCGAAGACGGCGCCCGGGTCGAGGTCCTTGCCGTTGAGGGACACCGACGTGACCTGGGGCGCGACGAGGTCCGCGAAGCTCGTGGCGCCGGGCTCGGCGCAGCGGAACCGGATCGTGGTCACGGACCGGAACGTGCGCGGCCCGTCCTCCGCGTCCCCGATCGCGGAGCGCAGGTCGAGGGCGACCTCGTAACCGTCGACGGACAGCAGCGCGGCCCGCTCCTGGGCCTCGTCACGGGACAGATTCTCACCGGGCACGGGCGGCACTCCCTTGTGGCTCGCTTGGTCTGAGTACGTGCTGGTCACTCGCTGGTCCCGGTACGCGCTGGTCCCGGCACCCGGTGGTCGATCCTGCCATGGGCGCCCGTGCCCGGAGGGGGCGCCCCACCAGGGTCCGCCGACCGGGAATGCCCTGGGTGACCTGTGGTGTTCTTCACAGATGAGTGCAGTCCCTACCCACGTGTGCGCGCCTTCGGGCGCTGAGGAGAGACATGGCTGAGACGTCGCAGAAGACTCCCGTCGACTTCTGGTTCGATCCCATATGCCCCTGGGCCTGGATGACCTCCCGCTGGATGCTGGAGGTCGAGAAGGTGCGGGATGTCGAGGTGCGCTGGCATGTGATGAGCCTCTCCGTGCTCAACGAGGACAAGCTCGACGAGCTCCCCGAGCAGTACCGCGAGGGAATCCGGCAGGCGTGGGGCCCGGTGCGTGTCGTGATCGCCGCCCAGCAGAAGCACGGCGACGAGGTCGTCGGCCGGCTGTACACCGCGCTGGGCACCCGTTTCCACAACCGGGGCGAGGGCCCGAACCGTGAGGCGGTCCTCGGCGCGCTGGCCGACGCCGGGCTGCCGGAGTCGCTCGCCGACTACGCGGAGTCCGACGAGTTCGACGCGGAGCTGCGCGCCTCCCACAAGGAGGGCATCGACCTGGTCGGCCAGGAGGTGGGCACCCCTGTCATCGCCGTCCCCGGCGCGGACGGTGAGCAGGTCGCCTTCTTCGGTCCCGTGGTCACCCCGTCGCCCAAGGGCGAGGACGCCGCGAAGCTGTGGGACGGGACCTTGCTGGTCGCGTCCATTCCCGGCTTCTACGAGATCAAGCGGACCCGCACCCAGGGCCCGGTCTTCGACTGACACCTCTGAGGCGGCGGGCCCCGCACCCCGGTCCGGGGCCCGCCGCCTCCCCTCGGCGCCGTACCTCGAACCGGCGCCGCACCCCGTGGCTCACGCGGCGGCACCGCACTCCGTACCGACGCCCCCCGCCGGTCACCGCCCCGCTCCCGTCACCGCGCGCCTCCGTCCTCCTCCGGCGCCGCGCCGGTGCCGTCACGGTCGTCGGTCCTCCCGGTCGCGTCGCCCTCGGCGGTTCCATCGGCCTCATCGGTCCCGTCCTTGAAGAACAGCGCGGCGAGCGCCGGGAGTCGGCGGGCGATCTCCCGCTCGTCGTCGAAGTCGAAGGACCAGTCGGGGTCGAGGGGCGCGTAGCTGACGCTCCATGTCGCGGGCAGCTGCTCGCCGGTGGCCGCGTGGTGCGCGTCCCACGCGACGCCGAGCACACGCTCGCACTCCAGGTCGGCCCAGCTGCCGGCCACCTCGCGTACCGCGTCCAGCCCGGCCAGCGCGTCCGGGTCGGCCACCACCCGCTCGAACACCTCACGGCCCTGGCCTATCAGCCAGGCCCGGAAGTAGTCGAAGCCGTCGTCCGAGCAGCCGCCGTTGACCGTGTACGCGGCGGCCCACAGCGGGGCCCGGTACGACTCGGCCATCAGGTCCCACAGGACCTGCTGGGCGGCGCTGATGTGCTCGGCGGGCCGCTCGGCCAGCAGTTCGGCGACGCGGTCGGCCACCGCACGGGTGTCCGGCCGCCCGGCTCCACCACCCTCCCCGTCCGCCCGAGCCCCCGACCCGCTGCCGGCCCCTGACCCGTCACCCGGCCGCGACCCGCTGCCCGGCGCCGACCCGCCACCCGTTGCCGGTACCGCCCGCGCGGCCACATCGGCGCGGGCCCGCCCCACCAGGTCCCAGAACTCCGTCTTGTCCATGCCCCCAAGCGTGCCACCGGGGTCTGACAACCGGCCCTGACCTGCCGCTTCCCCGCACCCCGGGAACGCGTCCCGGGAACGCGCCCCGGGAACGCGCCCCGGGAACGCTCACCGGGATCACCGACCGGATCGCCGACCGGATCACCGACCGGTCCCGCTCACCAGGGAACGCCCCGGCATCGCTCACCGGAAACGCGGAAGGCCCCGCGAGTCATGTCCTCGCGGGACCTTCCGTTACTTCACCTGCCCGGTGGATCGGTGAGAAGACGATCACGAGCAGGATCTTGGGTGCGCCTGCCCCGGAAGCGGCCCTGACCCGGGGTGCGGCGCGCGCCGCGCTGCGGACGTGCCGTCAGGGCGCCAGGATGAGGTTGTCCACGCGCTGCTTGGCCGAGGCGTAGCGCTTGGCCACGTCCTGCCAGTTGACGACCGCCCACATGGCGTCGATGAAGTCGACCTTCTGGTTGCGGTACTGGAGGTAGAACGCGTGCTCCCAGGCGTCGAACACGAGGATCGGCGTCGAGCCCTGGCCGACGTTGCCCTGGTGGTCGTACACCTGCTCCACGATCAGCTTCCCGCTCACCGGCTCGTAGGCGAGGACGCCCCAGCCGGAGCCCTGCGTCGTCGCCGACGCCTTGGTCAGCTGCGCCTTGAAGTTGGCGTACGAGCCGAACGAGTCGGCGATCGCGTCGGCGAGGTCGCCCACGCCGTCGGCGGACAGGGGCTCGCCACCGCCGTCACCGGTCATGTTGTGCCAGTAGATGGAGTGCAGGATGTGGCCCGACAGATGGAAGGCCAGGTTCTTCTGGAGGCCGTTGATGGAGCCCCACTGGTCCTTGTCCCGGGCCTCCTCCAGCTGCTCCAGGGTGTCGTTGGCGCCCTTCACGTACGCGGCGTGGTGCTTGTCGTGGTGCAACTCGATGATCTCGGGGCTGATCACCGGCGCGAGCGCGGAGTAGTCGTACGGCAGTTCGGGAAGTGTGTAGACGGCCATCGCGGTCCCCTCTGACCTCTTATTGCAATGTACTTGCATCTGCACGCTACCAGCAGTAAAACGCGGACGCAGGGCCACCCCCGTCCGGCGAACGGAGCACGGCGGGACTCTGTGCGACGGCGCCGTAGGCGCATCGCGCGGACCGCACGGCAAAGCCGAAGGGGGCCCCATGGGGACCCCCTTCACTTCAGGAACGACCGGCCTGCCGGATCACTCCTCGCGCCCCGCGCGGGAGCGCAGCCGCTGCCACAGGTACCCGCCCAGCGCGAGCGCCAGCACCATCGCCCCGGTGGAGTACAGCTGTACCCGGGTGCCCGGCTGGCGGGCCATCAGGACGAAGATGCCCGCCATCGCCGCCAGCGAGACCCAGGTCAGCCCCGGGTACGCCCACATGCGCACGGTCAGCCGCTCCGGCTCCTCCCGCTCGATCCGCCGCCGCAGCATCAGCTGCGAGACGGCGATGAAGATCCAGACGACCAGGATCACCGCCCCGATCATGTTGAGCAGCCAGCTGAAGATGTCGTCGGGCCGCCAGTAGCTCAGCAGCACGCACAGGAACCCGAACACCGACGACGCCAGCACCGCGACCCGGGGCACCTGCCCCGTCACCCGGCCCAGCACCTTCGGCCCCTGCCCGCGCGCGACGAGCGAGTACGCGATCCGGGAGGCGCCGTAGATGTTGGCGTTCATCGCGGACAGCAGGGCCACCAGGACGACGACGTTCATGATCTGTCCGGCGCCGCTGATGCCCAGGGTGTCGAGGGTGGCCACATAGGGGCCCTTGTCGACGATGTTCTTGTCGTCCCACGGCACCAGGGTGACGATCACGGCCATCGACCCGATGTAGAACAGCGCGATACGCCACATCGCGGTCCGCACCGCCGTCGCGACACCCCGCACCGGGTCCTCGGACTCGGCCGCCGCGATGGTCACCGTCTCCAGCCCGCCGTACGCGAACACCGACGCCAGCAGTCCGATCACCAGTCCCTCGGTGCCGTTCGGCAGGAATCCGCCGTCGCCGGTCAGATGGGAGGTGCCGGGGGCGTCCGTCCCGGGCAGCAGTCCGGCGATGGCCAGGGCGCCCAGGATCAGGAAGAGGGCGATCGCGCCGACCTTGAGCGCGGCGAACCAGAACTCGAACTCACCGAAGTTGCGCACCGCCGCCAGGTTCGACAGACAGAACACCGCCATGAACAGCGCGACCCACGCCCACTGCGGGGTGCCGGGCAGCCACCCGGTGACGATCGAGGCGGCCCCGATGGCCTCCAGGCCGACGGCCGTGCACAGCAGCACCCAGTAGGCCCATCCGGCGGTGAAGCCCGCCCAGGGGCCGATGGCGCGCTCCGCGTGCGCCGAGAACGACCCGGACGACGGATACGCCGCCGACATCTCGCCCAGCATCCGCATCACGAGCATCACCAGCAGCCCGGAGCTCGCGTACGCCACCACGATCGACGGACCCGCCGCGGCGATCCCGGCCCCGGAGCCCACGAAGAGACCCGCGCCGATCACCCCGCCGAGGGCGATCATCGACAGATGGCGCTGCTTGAGGCCGTGCCCCAGCGCCCCGTCCGGCGCCTTCCCGGGGCCCGCCGCACCGGCGCCCTCGGCCGGATCCGGACCTGATTCCACGCGCGCGTCGGCGCCTGTTCGAGCCATGGTGTGAGGGACTTCCGTGAGGTGGGGGTGGTGGGGGAGCCATCAGTGTGACGTACAAGCGTGGCGCGCCCAAGGCGTCGGCGGAACCGGGGTGAGGGGGGAGCGTGAAGGGTGTGGAGGGCCCGCACACGCGTGCGGGGGGCGTGCGGAGATCCCCGCGAAGCGCGCGTGGGGCGGGTGCGGCCCGATGGCCGACCGGGGGGCGGACGGGAGCCGGTGGAGTCCCGGCGGCGGCGGGAACCGGCCTCCGCCCGCGGGCCGATGGGAGCGCGGACGGGGACGGTGGGTAGGAGGACGGGAGCCGAACGGGAGCCGGACCGGGCCCGGTCGCGCGGACCCGGCCCGGGGGCCGACGGGGGCCGGGCCCGCGGCCGGGGCGCGTCCCGGACGGCCGTCCTCCGGGGGCGCTTTGGTGGGACTCCACAGCACCGCAGTGACCAGTGTCACCTTGACCCCGGGATTCCCGCAGGGGCTTTGTGGAGACCGCACCAACGCCCGGTGACGCCCTTGTCGGCCGCTGACGGTGATCGCCGCGCGACCCCTGGGATAGCGTCGCCGTGTTCCGAACCGTCGCCAGCACCGGGGAGCCCCGTTGAGCACCGCACCCATCTCCGTCCGCCCCGGCGAGGTCCTCGCCGACCTCCTCCCCGCCTCCTCGGTGGCCCGGGCCCGGGTCCGGGACGCCGTCCTCGTGGTCGGCGGCGCCGCGCTCACCGGGATCGCCGCCCAGCTCGTCGTCCCGGTCCCCGGCTCGCCGGTGGCCGTGACGGGCCAGACCTTCGCGGCGCTCCTCGTCGGCACCTCGCTCGGCGCGGGCCGCGGCTTCCTCGCGCTGGCCCTGTACGCGCTCGTCGGCATGGCGGGCATGCCCTGGTTCGCGAACGGCACCTCCGGCGCGGGCGGCGCGACGTTCGGCTATGTGCTGGGCATGCTGCTCGCCGCGACCGTCGTGGGCGCCCTCGCCCGCCGCGGCGGCGACCGCTCGGTGCTGCGCACGGCGGGCACGATGGTGATCGGCTCGGCCATCATCTACGCCGTCGGAGTCCCGTACCTGGCCGCGAGCACTCCGCTGTCGCTGACCGGCGCGGTCGCCGCGGGCCTGACACCCTTCCTGATCGGTGACGCCCTCAAGGCGGCCCTGGCGATGGGCGCGCTGCCCACCGCCTGGCGCCTCGCCAAGCGCTGACCCGAGCACCGATCCCGAGCGAGCACCGATCCCGAGCAGTGCCCCGGGGTCGGTGCTTCCCGGGACATCGCTGACCGGGACCGCCACCCCGGGACGCGGGGCCGGACCGCCGACCTGGACCGCAGCCCCGGACCGTCGGACCACTCCCGTTCAGCCGTCCAGGTGACGGCTTCCCACGAAGAGGCCCGTCGGGTCGTACGTCTTCTTCAGCCCGGCGAGCCTCCCGCGCGCGTGCGCCCCGTACAGGGCCCGCGCGCGTTCCTCGTGGCCGTCGCCGTCCGCGTCCCCGAACGCGAAGTTCAGCGAGCGGCCCAGGGCCGACGGGGCGAGCAGCGGCAGCACGCGCGCGTAGTGCGCGCGGACGGCCGCCGGGTCGGTGCCCTGGAGCATCGACAGCAGCCGCACCAGGAACCGGCCCTCCCGGTAGGGCACCGCGTTGGGCACGGCGGGCTCCCGGCCGAGGGCGCCGCCCAGATGGGTGATCTGCGTGATCGTCATCCCGGGCGCGTCGGGTCCGGTGAGCGCCAGCAGTTCCGCGCCGGCCGCCGGGTCGAGGTCCCGCACCACGGCGTTGTCGCCGTAGTACGCGTGCGGGGTGTCGGGCTCGTCGTGGATGTGGCCGCTCCCGGTGTAGGGGATCGTGCGCAGGGTGTCCTCGGTGACCGGGCCCACCGCGCGCAGCGGCGCCATCAGCCGGGCGCCCTCCTCCGGGTCACCCGTGTACGCGACGCGCACCGTGATCGTGTAGCGGCCCCGCAGCGCGGGCGGGAGCATCGGCGCGTCGGGAAAGGGCAGCGCGGCGAACGTCGACGACATGGCGTCCGGCAGACCGGCCGTCCATCCCGTCCAGGCCCGCAGCAGCGCGCCCGGGTCGGTCTCCCGTCCGTCGAAGGACAGCCCGCCCCCGTACACATGGGTGACGGGCACCAGGCCCGTCTCCAGGGCCGTGACGACGCCGAAGCCGTGCCCGGCGCCGCGCAGCCCCCAGAACAGCTCCGGTTCGCTGTCCGCGGTGACCCGCAGCCGCTCGCCCCCGGCGGTGACGAGGTCGACGGACCGGACATGGTCGGCGGCGTAGCCCCAGGAGCGCCCGAGGAGCCCGAGTCCGCCGCCGAGGGTGTACGAGACGGCGCCCACCCCGGGTGACGACCCGCTCAGCGGGGCCAGGCCGTGCGGGGCGGCGGCCTCGATGACCTGGCTCCACCGCGCGCCCGCCCCGATCCGCGCCACGCGCGCGTGCGGGTCGATCCGTACCTCGTCCAGCCGCCGGGTGCTGATCAGCATCCCGCCCTCGCTGTTCCCGGGTGTGCCGTGCCCGGTGGCCCGTACCCGCACGGGCAGGCCCGCCTCGCGCGCGTGGGTGATGGCGCCGACCACCTCCGCCACGGACGCCACCGGGCGCACCTGTTCCGGCCGCTGGGTGAATCCGGTCTGGAATCCGCTGGTCTCCCGCGCGTACGCGCTGTCCCGCGCTCCGAGCACGACACCGTTCGTGCCGACGTTCCGCAAGGTCACGACAAGGCCCTCCGTGGTTACCGGCGGGGCACCGGCTGTGTGGTGCCCCGCGCTGACGAGGAGACGCTCCCGTCCCAACCTGACAGATCCCGTCAGGTTTTCCCGGACAGGTCGTGGGATTCGCGGTCCGCGTGTCCGGCGGTGCGCCGGCCGCGCAGCTCCCGGACGACGGCGATCGCCACGACCACGGCGGCCACCAGCAGCGACAGCAGCACCTGCTCGCGCCCGACGTCGTCGAACAGCATGTAGACGAGCACGAAGACGATCATGCCGATCGTCGCCCAGGTCAGATACGGGAACAGCCACATACGGACGACGAGCTTCTCCGGGGTCTCCTGTTCGATCACCCGGCGCATCCGCAGCTGGGTGCAGCAGATGACCAGCCAGACGAACAGCGCCACCGCGCCGGAGGAGTTCAGCAGGAACGCGAACACGGTGTCCGGCCACAGGTAGTTGAAGAACACCGCGACGAACCCGAACACGACCGAGCCGAGGATCGCCGGACGCGGCACCCCGCTCGTGGTGGTGGTGGCGAACGAGGCCGGGGCGTCCCCGCGGCGGCCCAGCGAGAACGCCATCCTGGACGCCGTGTAGAGGCCGGAGTTCAGGCACGACAGCACGGCGGTCAGCACGATCACGTTCATGACCTCACCGGCGTGCGGGATGCCGATCGAGTTCAGCGCGGCCACGTAGGAGCCCTCGTCGGTGATCGACGGGTCGTTCCACGGCAGCAGCGTCAGCACCACGAGGACGGAGCCCAGGTAGAAGAACCCGATCCGCCAGATCACGCTGTTGGTGGCCTTGGAGACGGCCCGCTGCGGGTCCTGGGACTCACCGGCCGCGAGCGTCACGATCTCGCTGCCCATGAACGAGAACACCACCATCAGGATGCCCGTCAGGATCGACCCCCAGCCGTTCGGCAGGAAGCCCCCGGTGTCGGTGAGATGGGCGAATCCGGCGCCCGGGTTGTCGGAGCCGGGCAGCAGCCCGAACACGGCCAGCAGTCCGACGACGATGAACCCGCCGATCGCGACGACCTTGATCCCGGCGAACCAGAACTCGAACTCGCCGTAGGAGCCGACGGACACCAGATTGGTCGCGGTGAGCACCACCATCACCGCGAGCGCCCAGGCCCATTGCGGTACCGCGGGCATCCAGCCGTTCAGGATCACGGCCCCGGCGGTGGCCTCCACGGCCAGCACCACGACCCAGAAGAACCAGTACAGCCAGCCGATGGAGAACCCCGCCCAGCGGCCGAGCGCCTGGTCCGCGTACTCGGAGAACGACCCGGACGCGGGGCGCGCGGCGGCCATTTCGCCGAGCATCCGCATCACCAGCACGACCATCGTGCCGACCAGGGCGTACGACACCAGGATCGCGGGCCCGGCGGCGGCGATCCCGGCGCTGGAGCCGACGAACAGCCCCGCGCCGATGACCCCGCCGATGGCGATCATCGACAGATGCCGGTTCTTGAGCCCGGCCTTCAGCTCCCCGCCCGCCGCCGGTCCGCCGCCGGGACCTCCGGGGCCGCCGGGGGAGGGGGCGCTTCGGGGTGTGCCGGAGCCCGGGGGCGCGTTCCCTGGCGCGCCGGGCCCGCCGCGCGCCGCGTCCGGCGCGGCCGTCCCCGCCCCGGCTCCCGTTCCGCTTCCGGCTCCGGTGCCGGCCGCCGCGCCGCCGTGACCGCCGTCGCCGCGGGCTCTGCTGTTCTCGTCGTTCTCGTCTGCCTTCGCGAGGTGGTGCTGCGATGCCATGGACGATCCTTGTCTCGGTTCACGGACCCGCGCGCCGGGCGCGGGACGAGCACGGGACAGGAGCCGCGCCGGGGAGCGCGGGACCTGCATCCCGACCCATGCGCGTCTGCCCACCCGGCGGCATGCCACACTCGGGGCCATGCGCGTGTACCTCGGCTCGGATCATGCCGGCTACGAACTGAAGAACCACCTCGTCGAGTGGCTCACGGCCCATGGCCACGAGCCCGTCGACTGCGGGCCCCACGTCTACGACGCCCTGGACGACTACCCGCCGTTCTGTCTGCGGGCCGCCCAGCGGACCGCGGCCGACGAGGGCTCCCTGGGCATCGTCATCGGCGGCTCCGGCAACGGCGAGCAGATCGCCGCGAACAAGGTCGCCGGTGTACGCGCCGCGCTGGCCTGGAGCGAGCAGACCGCCGCCCTCGGCCGCGAGCACAACGACGCGAACGTCGTCGCCGTCGGCGCCCGGATGCACAGCACGGAGGAGGCCACGAAGTTCGTGGAGATCTTCCTGGGCACCCCGTTCTCCGCCGAGGCCCGCCACCAGCGCCGTATCGACATGCTCTCGGCGTACGAGACCACCGGCGACCTCCCGCCGGTCCCCGCCCACCACCCGCAGCCGTAACACCCGGCGGCGCCCGCCCCCTCGCGCGGCGGGCGCCCCTTCACGGGCGCGCACCGGTACCCGTCGGGTGCCGGGCGGAGATCCCACGCCCCGCCGCCCCGCCCGTCCTGTCCCACGTCCCCGAGGACCCGAGGAGCCGTGCTCGTGCCGGAAGGGCACACGATCCACCGACTCGCCCGCGACCACCGGGAACGCTTCCTGGACCGGGCGCTCCGGGTCAGCAGCCCCCAGGGCAGGTTCGCCGACGGCGCCGCCCTGCTGGACGGCAGCCCCCTGAGCGGAGCCGAGGCGCACGGCAAGCATCTGTTCCTCGGCTTCCCCGGGGCGGGTGAGAGCCGCTGGGTCCACATCCACCTCGGGCTCTTCGGCAGGCTCGACTTCGGCACGGCCCCCGTCCCGCCGCCCACCGCCACCGTCCGGCTCCGGCTCGCCACCGCCGACGCCTACGCCGATCTGCGCGGGCCCACCACCTGCGCCCTGATCACCGACGGCGAGAAGCGCGCGATACACGACCGGCTGGGCCCCGACCCGCTGCGCGACGACGACCCCGGTCCGGCCTGGACGCGGATCTCCCGCAGCCGGGTGACCGTCGCCGCGCTGCTGATGGACCAGAAGATCGTCGCGGGCGTCGGGAACGTCTACCGCGCCGAGGTCCTCTTCCGGCACGGCATCGACCCCTACCGCACCGGCCGGGACCTGGACCGCGCCGAATGGGACGCCGTCTGGGCCGACCTGGTGGACCTGATGCGTGAGGGCGTCCGCAACAACCGCATCGACACCGTGCGCCCCGAACACCTCCCGGAGGCCATGGGCCGTCCGCCGCGCGTCGACGACCACGGCGGCGAGGTGTACGTCTACCGCAGGGCGAACCAGCCCTGCCACATCTGTGGCGGCGAGATCCGCACCGCCGGTCTCGCCGCCCGTAATCTCTTCTGGTGTCCCACCTGTCAGCCGACGGCCGGAAAGGCCCCAGAAGACCGCTGAGGGGCTTTCCGGGGCCTTTCCGGCGGCCCTCCGGCCCCTGGGGCCGTGAGGGCGTCCGCTAGAAGCCGTGCGGCAGCCAGGGCGCCACGGACGAACCGAAGGCCGTGTCCGCCTCGGCCAGGGCACCCTCACGCAGTTCCCGCACCCGGCCCGCCGCGCCGAGCGCCGTGAGACCGGTACCGCCCAGATAGGCGGCGCCCAACTCGGCCACCGACAGCTCCAGATCGGCGGCGTCCCCGGTCCGCTCGCAGGTCGCGCCCTTGTGGTCGCCGGTCAGCCGCCAACGCCCCGCGTTCCAGGGGCAGAAGTCGTCCGTCACCTCGAACACCACGTCCACCGGCGTCCGGTACGTCCGCGCCTCCAGCGCCGCGCCCACGTCGACCAGCCGCACATGCAGCACGTCCCGCACCCCGAGCCGGCAGCGCCGGATGTCCGACACCAGATGCTGCCAGGCGTCGTCCACCGGACGGTTGCGCACCACCAGGGTCGACATCAGGTCGATGTTGAACAGGAACCGCCACAGCGCCGCGTACGACCCCGGGTCCAGCGCCTCCAGGTCCCGCAGGGTGACGACCCCCTCGGGCCCGGCGTCCGCCCACTCCGGCTTGGTGTGGAAGCGCGCGTACCCGACGATCCGGCCGTCCCGCTCCGCGACCACGCAGTTCAGTGGCGAACCGCCACCGCGCCCCGACTCCGGGTCCAGCAGCGGCAGCCGCTCCCAGCCCGCGCCGCGCGCCAGCATCCCCGGCCGCCCGGCGACCTGCCGCGCGTACACCGCCTCGCACTCCTCCTGGACGTCCGCGGGTACCGCGAACCGCAGCCGCACCCCGTCGGCCTCCGGCGGCACGGACAGCGTCACGCGCGCGGTGTCGATGCTCGCGGTCAGCTGATGACTGCCGATCCCGTACCCGAACCGGCCGTAGATCGCCGGCTCCGACGCCGTCAGCACGGCCAGCGGCTCACCCAGCGCCCGGACGTCGTCCAACTGCCGCCGCATCATCGACGACAGCACCCCCCGGCGCCGGTGCGTCGCCGCCACCGTCACCATGGTCACGCCCGCGGCCGGCACCAGCGCGCCACCGGGCACGGTCAGCCGGAAACTGAACGCCCCCGTCGTCCCCACACACGTGTCGCCGTCCCATACCCCGAGGGAACGTTCCGCCTCGGTGAGCGCCTTCCACAGCGCACGCTCCTCAGGCGCTTCGGCCGCGCCACCGAAAGCCCGTTCCAGTGTGGCGAACCACACATCCCAGTCGTCCGGGTGCAATACCCGCAGCTCTGTCGTCATGTAGACATGCCTATCAGGGCGAAGCAGGATGAGCGAACGGATTCCGGTCCGCCGGGACCGGGCCTGCGCCGACGCTCCACAGGTCTGCCGACGGCCTGTGCGAAAGGGGGGTTCACCTGTGCTTTTCCTGGTCCCGTCGTGCCGCCGGGAGGGACCTCCCGTGCGCCCGAGCCCACCCGCTGGATAGGGTCCGGGTGCGATGGCACGACGACGAGCGGAAGCAGAGACGTTCCCGGCCCGGATGAGGAAGCAGCTCCACCGGGTCCGCGTCGGCGTGCGCAAATCAGGGGTCGACTACTTCCGGGGCGACGGTTCCGACTGGATCGCGCTGGCCGGTCTGATGCTCACCGTCCCGCTGATCGCCGCGGGCACCCTCGTCAACTCGGTGTGGTTCTCCCCGGCCGCCTTGGTCCTGCCCATCGTCGCGGGCGGCCTGCTGCTGCGCCCCGCGAGCCTCCTCGCGCTGTACGCGGCCGCCGCGACCGCCCTCATCGTGGAGTCCGTCCGGCTCGGCCCCTATGCCGAGGGCCCGGCCAGGGTCACCCCCGGAGTGGTCCTCGTCGTCGCCGCGTGCGGCTTCTTCGGCCTGCTCATAGCCCAGTTCCGCAGCCGGGTCGGCGTGCCCTGGCGACGCGGCGGCACGATGCTGTTCGACCTGCGCGAACGCATCCGCGTCCAGAGCAAACTGCCCTCCCTGCCACGCGGCTGGCACCGCGAGATGGCCCTGAGACCCGCCGGCGGCCAGTCCTTCTCCGGCGACTTCGTCGTCGCCGCCCGCACCGGCGGCGGACGCAGCCTGGAGGTCGTCCTCACCGATGTGTCCGGCAAGGGCATGGACGCCGCGTCCCGCGCCCTGCTGCTCTCCGGCGCATTCGGCGGACTGCTCGGCTCGCTCCCCCCGCACGACTTCCTGCCCGCCGCCAACGGCTATCTGCTGCGCCAGGACTGGGACGAGGGCTTCGCGACCTCCATCCATCTGGTGCTCGACCTGGAGTCCGGCGACTACGAGCTCTACTCGGCGGGCCACCCACCGGGCATCCAGCTCAGCGCCGGTTCCGGCCGCTGGGAGGAGAAGGCCGCCGAAGGCCCGCTGCTGGGGGTCTACGACGGCGCGCAGTTCGACCCCCTCAAGGGCTCGCTGCGCCCCGGGGACGTCCTGATGCTGTTCACGGACGGCCTCGTGGAGACCTCCGAACGCGACCTCGAAGAGGGCATCGGACGGCTGACCGGCGAGGCCGACCGCTATGTGGCCGGCGGTTTCCGCGGCGCGGCCTGGCACCTCATCGAAGCCGTCGCCAAGGACGTCAACGACGACCGCGCGCTGCTCCTCATCTGCCGCGACACCTGACCCGTACTTCGCCCTCGCGGAGCGTGCCCCCCTTGCTACGCTCGGCGCGGAATCCGGCGCGCTGGTGGGGGAGTGGCCTTGGACCGAGTGCGGCGGCTGCGCGGTGTGCTGGTCCCCGAGATCCTGATCTCCGTGGTGAGCGGGGCCGTGCTGGCCCTGGCCGGGAACGCGCTGGCGGCACTCACGGGCGTGCTGTCGGACAGCAGGGTCCCCTTGTGGGTGTTCGCCGCGATCGCCTCGGTGTCCATGCTGGCCGGGTTCCTGTGCGCGCGGCTGCTGCCCCGTGACGCGACCCAGGCGTTCCTCCTGGTGTCGTCCTTCACCCGGACCCGCTATCTCTCCCTGCTGCTCGACCACACCGTGCGCTCGCTCGACCGGCACGGCGTCGACCTCCTGGTCAAGCTGCCCCCGTACGACTTCAACGGGCGCAGCCAGATCCTCCAGATGGACGCCCTGCGGGCCAGGAAGGACCGGTTCATCGGGGGCCTGGTGGTGCCCCGTCAGCCCGAGCGGATGCGGCGTGAGCTGCTGGAGTTCTGCGCCGGGCTCGGGCTGCCCGTGGTGTTCGTGGACGTCCGGCCCTTCCCCCGGGCCGAGGACCAGCCCGAGCGGACCGCGTTCGTGGGGTGCGACCCCGACGAGATAGGGGAGCGCGCGGCGAGCTGGCTGGGCCGTGAACTGCTCGAAGCGGGCAAGGAACGGCCGTCCCTGCTGGTGGTCGGCGGTGACGCCCAGACGGGCCGGCAGGAACGCTTCACGGAGCGGATACGTGAGCTCGTGTCGCCCGTGCGGCTGGACGTCAGCGAGGAGGGGCGGTTCACCCGGGAGAGCGGCCGGGACATCGTCGACCAGCATCTGCGCCATCTGCTCAGACGCGCACAGGGGCTGGACGCGATCTACTGCACCAACGACGAGATGGCGCTGGGCGCGCTCGACGCGCTCCGGGAGCACGAGGCGCGCGGCAACCACCACGACGGCCTGATGGTGGTGGGGGTGGACGGGACACCGGACGCGCTCGCGGCCATCAAGTCCGGTACCCCCTTCCGGGCGACGATCGTCCAGGACACCGAGCGGATCGCGGACATCGCCGTGGATCTGCTGCTGCGGATGGGGGCCGGTGAGCGCGTACCGGCGCAGAACTCCGTCCCCACCACGGTGTATCCGCCGCGCTAGGGGGTGGGACGGCCGGGCCGCTACACGGCGGCACCGGCCGGGCTTCCCTCCCTCGTGTCCTGGGCGGTGTCCGGTCCGCCGGGTCCGTCCGGTCCGGAGCGTCCGCCGGGCAGTACCCGCGCGAGCCAGTGGGAGCGTCCGGCGGCCATCGGCCCGAGGACGGCGAGCAGCAGCACGTATCCCGCGATGAACGGCGACAGCCGGTCGTCCAGTCCGGCGCCCGCGGCCATGGTCGCCAGGATCAGCGCGAACTCCCCGCGCGCGAGGAGCGTCGTGGAGATGTTCGCGGCGGGTCCGGGACCGAACCCGTAGAGCCGGGCGGCGCCCACTCCGGCGAGGACGTTCATGAGGAGCGTCAGCACGACGGCCGCGAGGACGGGCCACAGCACCACCGGCAGGTCACCGGGGGCGATGGACAGTCCGAACGCGAAGAAGAAGATCGCGCCGAAGGCGTCCCGCAGCGGATGCACCAGCTGCCGGATGCGCTCGCCGGACGTGGTGCTGCCGAGCATCAGACCGACCATGAACGCGCCGATGGCGTCGGCGACCCCGAACCACTCGGACACCCCGGCGACCAGTACGGCGGCCCCCAGGAAGGAGATGACGAGCAGCTCGTCATCTTTGGTGGCGAAGAGCCGTCCCACCACGTTCGTGCCGAACCGGGCGGCCAGCGCGAGCAGCAGCAGGAACCCGAAGGCCTTCCCGCCGTCGGCGGCGGCGGCGGAAAAACTGTCGGCGCCGGACAGGATGGGCTGGAGCGCCGCGAGATACAGGGCGAGGAAGATGTCCTCGACCACGATGATCCCGAGGATCGGCTTGGTCTCCGGGTTCCCGAGACGCCTGGTGTCGACGAGCACCTTGGTGACGATCGCGGACGACGAGATCCCCAGCACACCGGCCAGGACCAGCGCCTCCGAGGTCCCCCAGCCGAGGGCGAACCCGAAGCCGAGGCCCGCGCCGACGTTCAGCACGAGATAGACCGTCCCGGCGAGCGCCATCCGGCGGCCGCCCGCCTTGAGGTCGTCCAGATGGAATTCGAGACCGAGGTAGAAGAGCAGCAGCACCAGGCCGAGCGCGGAGAGCATCTCCAGGTCGTGCGGGTCGGCGACCAGCACGAAGCCGGGTGTGTGGGGGCCGAGGAGTATCCCGGCCAGGATGAAGAGCGGGATGGTGGGCAGTCCGATACGGCCGCCGAGCCGTGCCAGGACCGCGGCGGCGAGAAACGCGCCGCCCATGGCGATCAGTGTGTCCGCGTGTCCGATGGGCTTCCTCCTCCGTGCGATTGGGCAAAGGGGGCGTCAAGAGAACGTCAATACTTAGCTTACCGAACGATTGATATAGAAAGTATCGCCGCGACCGGAGATGAGTGCTGACCCCCATACGGACCCCGGCACCCCGCCCCCCGGACCCGCCCCACAGCCACACCGGCCGCACACCGTTCGCACCCGCCATCACCCCGGCCCGCACCGGCGATCACCCCGGCCCGCACCGGCCATCGCACCCGCCGTCGCACCGGGTTGCCCGTCGCACCGCATCCGCACCGCCGTCCGCCGTACCGGGCCCGGCCTCCCTCCCTTCCCCGGACAAGGGGCCGCAATCTCCCCCGGCGGCCGTCCCCTCCACCCCCCGGGGGAAAGAAACCCCAGGTCGGGGGGTGGGGAGAACCCCACCCCCCTTCGGCGGCGCACCTCATGGTGCGCCGGTCCCCGGCTCCGTAACTTCGAAGGCGGCACCACACGACGAAGATGAATCAAGAGAGGCGGAGGCCATGCGCTTGCGCAGGACCCGTGACCCGAAGCGCCCCGTGCAGGCATCCGCACCCCACACCTCCTGGGCGGTGGAACTGCGTGCCGTCCAGCGGCGCTACGGCAAGGGCAGGGCCACCGTCCACGCGCTCCGCGGCATCGACCTCGCCCTCCCGCACGGCAGCTTCACCGCCGTGATGGGTCCCTCCGGGTCCGGCAAGTCGACCTTCCTCCAGTGCGCCGCCGGTCTCGACCGCCCGAGCGACGGGACGGTCCGCCTCGGCGGCACGGACATCACCACCATGAACGAGAACAAGCTCACGGAGCTGCGCCGGGCCCGTCTCGGCTTCGTCTTCCAGGCGTTCAACCTGCTCCCGTCCCTGACGGTCGAGCAGAACGTCCTCCTCCCGATGCGCCTCGCGGGCCGCCGCCCCGACCGCCACCGCGCGGCGGAGGTCCTCGGCCAGGTCGGCCTGGGCGACAAGGGCCACCGCCGGCCGTCCGAGCTCTCCGGCGGCCAGCAGCAGCGCGTGGCCGTCGCCCGCGCCCTGGTCACCCGCCCCGACGTGATCTTCGCGGACGAACCGACCGGCGCCCTGGACACCACCACGGCCACCGAGATACTGGGCCTGATGCGCACCGCGGTCGACGGACTCGGCGCCACCGTCGTGATGGTGACCCATGACCCGGCCGCCGCGGCCTGGGCCGACCGGGTCCTGTTCCTGGCCGACGGCTCGCTCGCCGACCAGCTCGACCACGCGTCCGCGCAGACGATCGCCGCCCGGATGACCGACCTCACCACGCGCCACCGCCGCACCGCCGGAGCGGTCGCCTGATGCCCCGGACCAACGGCCTCGCCCGCGCGGCGGTCCGCTTCAAACCCGCCGCCTTCATGGGCACCTTCGTCGCCCTCTTCATGGCCGCGATGGTCGTCACCGCCTGCGGTGTCCTGCTGGAGACGGGCCTGCGCGCCTCCGTCCCGCCCACCCGCTACGCGTCCGCGCCGGTCGTCGCCGCGGCCGCCCAGCGCGCCCACTTCATCACCGGCACCGGCGAGGAACGCACGGACAACGGCGCGCCCGTCCCCGACCGCGCCAGGCTCGACCACGCCCTCGTGGCCCGGGCCGCCGCTGTCGACGGGGCCCGTGCCGCCGTCCCGGACGTCACCTACCCCGTCCGCGCGGGTGGCCATACGCTCACCGCGCACGGCTGGGGCGCGACCGCCTTCACCGGGGAACAGCCGTCGAAGGGGCGGGCCCCGGGCAGCGGTGAGGTCGCCCTCACCCAGGACACCCCGGTACGCACCGCCGACGGCGGAGTCCCCGCGGTCGGGGACCGGGTCACCCTCACCACGGCCGACGGCCCGCGCGACCTCCGGGTCTCCGCGCTCGTCGCGGCCACCACACCCACCGTCTGGTTCGACGACCGGGAGGCCGTCCGGCTCTCCGGCCACCCCGGCCGGGTCGACGCCATCGCCGTCCTGCCGAAGGACGGGGTCTCCGCGTCCGAGCTGAAGGCCCAGGTCGGCGCCGCGCTCGGCAAGCACGCCATGGTCCACACCGGTGACAGCCGGGGCAGCGTCGAGGAGACCCGCGTCGACGACGCCGAGGAACTCCTGGTCGGGATCGGCGCCTCCTTCGGCGGCGTCGCCACCATGGTCGCCGTCTTCACCGCCGCCGGTACGGTCGCCCTCTCGGTGGGTCAGCGCGCCCGTGAGTACGCGCTGCTGCGCGCGATCGGCACCACACCCCGCCAGATCCGGCGCACCATCGCCACGGAATCCCTGCTGGTCGCCCCCATCGCGGGAGCGCTCGGCTGTCTGCCCGGGATCGCGCTGGCCTCCTGGTGGTTCGGTCAGCTCCAGGACAAGGGCGCGGTCCCCCGCGCGGTGGACCTGGCGGTGTCCCCGCTGCCCCCGCTGGTCGCGGTCGGTGCCGTGGTCCTCACCGGACTCGCCGCGGGCTGGGCGGCGGCGCGCCGGCCCTCCCGCGTCCGGCCGGGCCAGGCACTGGCCGAGGCGGCCGTCGAGCGGACCCGGCCCGGCTGGATACGGATCGGCCTGGGCGTCGCCGCGACGGCCGGCGGTCTCACCTTCGCCGGACTCGCGCAGAACATGTCCGGGGACGACGCGGCGAACGCCGCACTCGGTGTCGTCATGCTCTTCATGATCGCGGTCGCCCTGCTCGGACCGCTCGTGGCACGCGCCTGCGCCGCCCTCGTGGGACTGCCACTGCGCGGCGCCGGGCCCTCCGGCTCGCTCGCGGCGGCCAACTCCCGCAGCAACGCCCGGCGGCTGGCCTCCGCCATCACCCCGATCGTGCTCGCCGTCGCGTTCGCCTCGACCCTCGTGTTCATGCACACCAGCCAGGACCGGGCCACGGCCCGTCAGCAGAGCGCCGGGATCACCGCGGACCACATCGTGCGGCCCCCGTCGGGCGGGCTGGACCCCGGTGCGGTCGCCGAGGCGGCCGGGCGTCCCGGTGTCACCGCGGCGGTGGGGCTGCTGAGGACCACGGTGCTCTTCGAGTCGGGCTCGGGCGCGAGCGCCATGCTGCAAGCGGCCTCGACCCAGGGCGTCAGCGGCTCCACCCAGCACCTGGGCGCCGTCCAGGACCTCGACGTCCGTACGGGCGCGCTCGACCTCGCACCCGGCCGGGTGGCCCTCGACACCCGCGTCGCGGCGGGCGCCGATGTCCGGGTCGGCGACCGGATCACCCTGCGGCTGCCCGACGGTACGAAGTCCTCCCCGAAGGTCGTCGCCACCTATGAGCACGGACTGGGCCTCTCCCAGGTCACCATGGCCCGGGGTGACCTCGCCCGTCATGTCACCGACGCCTTCGACAGCGAGCTGTGGGCCAAGGGCGGCTCCGCCGGGGACCTGGCCGCGTACGGCACGGTGCTGGACCGGGACGGCTACCACACGGCGGCCTCGGTGGAACGTGAGCTGAACGCCTGGGCCAACACACTGATGGCGGCCGTCCTCGGCGGCTTCGCCGCGGTCGCGGCGGGCAACACCTTGGTCATGACGGTCCTCGACCGGCGCCGGGAGCTGGGCATGCTGCGGCTGATCGGTTCCACGCGGCGTCAGGTGCTGCGGATGATCCGCTGGGAGGCGCTGCTGGTGGCTGTCGCGGGAGTGGTCATCGGCAGCGCGATAGCGCTGGCGACGCTGGTCCCCATGGTGCGGGGCCTCACCGGCGGGGCACCGTACGTCCCGCCCCTCCTGTACGGGGCGTTCGTCGCCGCCGCGATAATCCTGGGCCTCGCCACCACAGCCCTCCCGGCCCGAGCCATCCTCCGCACCCCCCGCACGTAGCCCTCCGGGGTTCCCTGTGCTGAACGTACTTGTCCCTGTGCGGGTCGGACGTGGGTGCGCAGTTCCCCGCAGGTCGCCTTCGCTCGCGCCCCCGAGGTTCCCTGTGCTGGGCGTACTTGTTCCCTGTGCGGGTCGTTCGTGGGTGCGCAGTTCCCCGCGCCCCTGGATGCTGCCCCGTTGCGGTCGCTGTTCGGGTGCGGGTCGGCCCTCGTCTTTTGCGCAGTTCCCCGCGCCCCTTTGGGGGCGCCTCAGCCCCTTGCTGTTGCTTTTCGCCATCCTCCTCGTGCAGTCGCAGGACTCACGGGAGGGGGTGGGCGGGAATTTCTGCCCGCAGACTCCGATGCTCTTCAGTCGGGTAAGGGGGATGTCCGACCGAGCGCGTTGGAGCGAGGACGGAGAATCCCGACCGGCACCGACCCGAAGAACAGACCGGGGGCGCCCCAAAGGGGCGCGGGGAACTGCGCAAAACCACCGAGCGACGGCACAGCAACGAAGTACGCCCAGCCGGACAGACCCAGGGGCGCGAGCGACGGGGCGCGGGGCGACAGGGTCACGGGGTCACCCGGGAGAGTGAACCCGTTCGCGCGCGACCTCCGCCGCATCCTTCCGCATGGCCCACGCCAGCCTCGGCTCCAACGCGAACCCCAACGCCCGCCGCACAGGCGGCGTACACATAAGAGTCACCGCGCCCCCCGCGACCAGCGTCACGACCACCTGCCCGTAGGGCTCATGCACCCAGGGCGCGTCGTACCAGCCCCAGAAGCGGGACCCCTTCGCGAGGAACCCGTGCAGCAGGTACCCGCACAACGTGCCCGCGCCCAGCACCGTGAACCAGGTCCGGCGCCGCGGCACCCAGGACAGGAACCCCACGGTGAGCGCCATCGAGCACCCGAACAGCGCGAACGTCATCACCGGCCCGGTCCACCAGGGCGCGCCCAACTCCTGCGCGCTGCTGCTGTGGTAGAGCCAGCCCGTCTCCATCCGGGGCACCGCCCACCAGGCGACGACCAGCGCGGCGGCGAACACCGGCAGCGACAGCAGCCGCACCTCACGGCGCCGCATCAGCTGGAAGTGCTCGGGCCGCGCGCGCAGACCGATGACGAAGAAGGGGAGGAACTGGAGGACCCGCTGGAGGTCGAAGTCGTCGCCGATGTTCGGCGAGACGGAGGCGAGCGCGGCGATCCCCAGGGAGACGGGCACCGGCCAGCGCACCACCCTCCACAGCGGGGTGGACACCCGCCAGACGAAGAGGGCGATCAGGAACCAGGTCAGGTACCACGGATCGAGCAGGCTGAGCTGGTGCCCGGGATCGTCGTCGGCCCAGCGCTTGAAGACGGTGTACGCGATCTCGAAGGCGATGTACGGCGCGACGACCGTGGTCAGCAGCTTGCGGACCCGGGCGGGACTCATGTCGAAGTTCCGCGAGAAGTAGCCCGAGATCAGGATGAAGGCCGGCATATGGAAGGCGTACACGGTCAGATAGAGCGCGTTCGCGGTGCGGCTCTGATCGGTCAGCGGCTCCCACGCGTGTCCCATGGCGACCAGCACGATGGCCAGGTACTTGGCGTTGTCGAAGAACGGGTCGCGCTGCGCGGCGGGCTTGCCCGCGTCCCCGGAGGGGGTCGACGTCGCCGGGGGACCGCCGCGGCGGGTGCGGGGGGTCGGCACGCCGTCGGCGGGTTCGCTGTGGTCGGTCGGCGTGGTGGTGCGGTCCGGTCCGGTGGCCGACGGGGTTGGTGCGGAATGACGGCCGGACGGTCGTAGCGAGTTGATCACAGGCCCTCCCACCAGGAGCTGGGGGAAACGATCCGTGACCTCACCGCGCGTGCGTGGGGCAGGGCAGTGGGAAACATTTGAGGAACCCTAGCGTCGGGGGCGGCATTTGGTGAAACGCGCCCCGAGGTTTCTCGCTCCGTATCTCGCGGAAATCGACCCATGCGATGCGCCTACCCCGTATTCGGAGAAGTGCACCTGCGGGTTGCGCGTCCCTGGTCAGAGCCCTGAAGGTGGCTTGTGCAGCAACAGAGTTGACCGTTACGTACGCTTTCTTCCGGCTTAAACGGTGCATAACGTGCACGGGTGTCACCGGCGGAATGTTCGCCCATCGCCCATTCGGGGGACACCCCCGGCCGAACGGACGATCCGGCCGCGATGCCGGCGGTCATGTCTTCCGGGATAGCGGCACGGCGCATTCGAAATACCTGCGAACAAACTGTGTGAACCTCGAAACGATCGGCTTGAATTCAACCGGCGGGACATACGGGAATTCCCGGCTTCCCCGTCCGGGGTCCGCCCCGCCCTCCGCGTGCCCGGGGCTCCGGCCAGGGCTCCCGCCCCTCCCGCGCGGCCCTTCGCGCGAGGTCCGCCGTCAACCCGTATCCCGACGATCTGTCACCGGCCGCATGGTCCGGGCCGGTTGGTGGCACGATGGTTCTGGCGGGGCGTGCGGGGTCGCACCCCCGGCCGGGGAGCCTGAACCGACCGAGGGTGTGTGATGAGAGTGGCCATTTCGCTGTCAGTGGTACTGCTGTTGGCGATCATCCTCGTGGTGCTGATCAGGGGAGGATCGCTCAAGGCGGGACCCGCCGTCGTCGCCATACTCTTCGGCTTCTTCCTGGCTTCCACGGGGATGGCCGACGACATCGAGAACTTCCTGGACGCCGTGGGCAACTCGATCGGCTCGATCGACCCCTGACCGGCCCGGACCGACGGTCCCGTCACCGACCCGTGGCCGCACGCCGGGCCACGGGCCTCTTCGCGCGCGCCCACGGTCCGCGCCCGTGCGCGAAGTCTAAGGATGAAGCTGTCCCCTGCGGCGGAGCGGGAATGGCCGAGGCGTGCCACGTCCCCGAGCGAGGCGTGCGCGCGGCAGGGCCGGAAAAGCCGGGGGCCGGAAGAACCGCGGCGCCGGGCAAGGTCGCCGGGCGGAGCCGCAGGGCCGGGAACGCCGCGGGGCCGGGTCGGCGGGCGCCCCCTCAGGGACATCCTCCGACCCGGCCCCGGTACGGCCTGGAGCGGGCGACGGGAATCGAACCCGCGTAGCTAGTTTGGAAGACTAGGGCTCTACCATTGAGCTACGCCCGCACGGTCGCGCCGCAGGTCAAGGACCGCGGCACGGGCAGCATCCTAGCGGGTCGCGGCCCCTCGTCGCACACCCGTGTCCAGGAGCCACGCCGCCCGCGAAATGCGGGAGCCCCGCAGCCTGCGGCCATGTACCCTCTGTGTCGCACCGACGGGGTGTGGCGCAGCTTGGTAGCGCGTCCGCTTTGGGAGCGGAAGGCCGTGGGTTCAAATCCCGCCACCCCGACCACATGAAGATCACCTTTGGGGCGCGTATCGCCTGCGGTTACTATGCAGGTTGCGCGCCCGTGTGTCCGCACGTTCAGTACACAGCACCGCCACACCGAGAATCAGGTTCGGCGGGTCTGTGACACGCACACGTACGTCTCTCGGGGCCGCGACTCCGCCGAGGCTCCCCGTTCCCGGGTGCGGCCAGGTAGCAACCCAAGCAGTCAGCCACAAGGAGACCGAACCGTGAAGAGCGCCGTGGAGACCCTGAACCCGACTCGGGTTCGGCTCACTGTTGAGGTGCCCTTCGAGGAGCTCAAGCCCAGCCTCGACGCGGCGTACAAGAAGATCAACCAGCAGGTCACGGTGAAGGGTTTCCGGAAGGGCAAGATCCCGGCCCGGGTCATCGACCAGCGCTTCGGCCGTGGTGCCGTGCTGGAGGAGGCCGTCAACGACGCGCTTCCGAAGTTCTACACCGAGGCCGTGAACGAGGCCGAGCTGAATGTCCTCGGACAGCCCGAGGTCGACATCACGGAGCTGAAGGACGGCGAGACGCTGAACTTCACCGCCGAGGTCGACATCCGTCCGGCGATCGAGATTCCCGACTACTCGGGTATCGAGGTCGAGGTCGACGCCATCGAGGTCACCGACGAGGACATCGCCAAGGCCGTCGAGGAGCTGCGCGAGCGCTTCGCGTCCACCTCGCCGGTCGAGCGCGCCGCCCAGGACGGTGACGTCCTCACCCTCGACCTGGAAGCCAAGGTCGACGGCGAGGTGCTGGAGGACGGCGTCGCCAGCGCCGTGTCCTACACCATCGGCTCGGGTGAGCTGCTGGAAGGCATCGACGAGGCCGTGAAGGGCCTGGAGGCCGGGGCTGAGGCCACCTTCACCTCCGAGCTCAAGGGCGGCTCCGCCGCGGGCAAGGAGGCCGAGGTGACCGTCAAGGTCAGCCAGGTCGCCTCCCGTGAGCTGCCGGAGCTGGACGACGACTTCGCGCAGCTCGCGTCGGAGTTCGACACCCTCGACGAGCTCAAGGACGACAGCCGCAAGCGGCTGGCGAACATGAAGCAGTACGACCAGGCCACCCAGGCCCAGGAGCGGGTCCTGGAGAAGCTGCTCGAACTGGTCGAGGTGCCCGTCCCGGACAAGCTGCTCGAGGACGAGATCAACACCCGCAAGCACAACCTTGAGCACCACCAGCTCGGCCAGATGGGTCTGACCCTCGACAAGTACCTGGAGATCCAGGGCAAGACCGCCGAGGAGTTCGACAGCGAGACCAAGGACGCCGCGCTCAAGGGCATCAAGACCCAGTTCGTCCTCGACGAGCTGGTCAGCAAGGAGAAGCTGAACGTCAACCAGGAGGAGCTCACCGAGCACCTCATGCGGCGTGCGGCGTCCTCCGGTATGTCCCCCGACCAGTTCGCCCAGGCCGTGGTCGAGGGCGGCCAGGTGCCGATGCTGGTGGGCGAGGTCGCCCGCGGCAAGGCGCTCGCCGTCGTCGTCGAGTCGGCCACCGTCAAGGACACCAACGGCGAGGTCGTCGACCTGGACGACGAGGACGAGGAGGAGACGGTCACCGAGGCCGCCGCCGAGCCGTCCGAGTCCGCCGAGGCGAAGTCGGACGCGTCCGACCAGTCCTGATCCACGCGGTACACAGCGGCACCCCGAGGGGCCCGGAAAGCGTCACGCTTCCCGGGCCCCTCGGCCGTTCCCGCACCCCGTACAGGCCACCCGCGGGTCCCCGCCGGACCCGTCCCCCGGCCCCCGCCGGACCCCCTCCCCGGTACCGGCCGGCGCCGCCCCGCGCCCCCGTCCTCGTACACCCGTGCCCAAGGGGGACAAGGGGGACGGGTCCCACCCGGCCGCTCGCCGGGCCCGGTGCCGACGACCTGCGCTGACAGCGAACAGTTCCTTATGCGGGATGGCCCCCGGCCCCCATCGCGTTAGGGTCCATGAATACGAGGGCAGGGGAGCCCCCGGACCGCCGCGACGCGGCGCAGCGAGGGCCCCATGCCCCAGCAGAAGACGTGAGACGGCCCGGCGCCGTCGTAAGACGAGCAGGTGGATACGTGACGAATCTGATGCCCTCCGCCGCCGGTGAGCCTTCCATCGGTGGTGGCCTCGGCGACCAGGTCTACAACCGGCTGCTCAACGAGCGGATCATCTTCCTCGGCCAGCCGGTCGACGACGACATCGCCAACAAGATCACCGCACAGCTGCTGCTCCTTGCCTCCGACCCGGACAAGGACATCTTCCTCTACATCAACAGCCCCGGCGGCTCGATCACCGCGGGTATGGCGATCTACGACACCATGCAGTACATCAAGAACGATGTGGTGACGATCGCCATGGGCATGGCGGCCTCCATGGGCCAGTTCCTGCTGTCCGCGGGTACCCCGGGCAAGCGGTTCGCCCTGCCGAACGCCGAGATCCTGATCCACCAGCCGTCCGCGGGTCTCGCGGGCTCGGCCTCGGACATCAAGATCCACGCCGAGCGGCTGCTGCACACCAAGAAGCGGATGGCGGAGCTGACCTCGTTCCACACCGGTCAGACCGTCGAGCAGATCACCCGTGACTCGGACCGTGACCGCTGGTTCGACCCGATCGAGGCCAAGCAGTACGGCCTGATCGACGACATCATGCCCACCGCGGCCGGTATGCCGGGCGGCGGAGGCACCGGGGCGGCCTGAGTCCGGACGGCCGGTGCGGGCAAGGGGCCGGGGCGAGGAAGCCCGGTGCCCCGCCCCCGCCCGGGCCGCACGACCCCCTCAGCGCCCCCAGCCGACCGCCACAGCGCCTATCAGGAGAGACAGTGAACGATTTCCCCGGCAGCGGCCTCTACGCCCGTACGCAGGCTGAGTACGCCGGCCCCCGAGCCGAGTCCCGCTACATCATCCCCCGCTTCGTCGAGCGCACCTCGCAGGGTGTGCGCGAGTACGACCCGTACGCGAAGCTCTTCGAGGAGCGGATCATCTTCCTGGGTGTCCAGGTCGACGACGCCTCCGCCAACGACGTCATGGCGCAGCTGCTGTGCCTGGAGTCGATGGACCCCGACCGTGACATCTCGCTGTACATCAACAGCCCCGGTGGCTCGTTCACCGCGCTCACGGCGATCTACGACACGATGCAGTTCGTGAAGCCGGAGGTGCAGACGGTCTGCATGGGCCAGGCAGCCTCCGCCGCCGCGATCCTGCTCGCCGCCGGCACGCCCGGCAAGCGCATGGCCCTGCCCAACGCGCGGGTGCTGATCCACCAGCCGTACAGCGAGACCGGCCGCGGACAGGTCTCCGACCTGGAGATCGCCGCGAACGAGATCCTGCGGATGCGCGCCCAGCTGGAGGACATGCTGGCCAAGCACTCCACCACGCCGATCGAGAAGATCCGCGAGGACATCGAGCGCGACAAGATCCTCACGGCCGAGGACGCGCTGGCCTACGGGCTGATCGACCAGGTCATCTCCACCCGGAAGATGAACAACACCTCGGTCGTCTGACCCATCACGGCATGATTTGCTGCCTCTTGGCGTGGTCCACGTCGAAGTGAACCGCGCCAAGAGGGGCCCGAACGGGGGGCCCGGCAAGGTACCGTCGGATATGAGGCACCAGGAGTCGCTTACGCGGCGTCTCCCAGGCGAAGGGGAAGCACCTCGTGGCACGCATCGGTGACGGCGGCGATCTGCTCAAGTGCTCGTTCTGTGGCAAGAGCCAGAAGCAGGTCAAGAAGCTCATCGCAGGCCCCGGTGTGTACATCTGCGACGAGTGCATCGACCTCTGCAACGAGATCATCGAGGAGGAACTCGCGGAGACGAGCGAGGTGCGCTGGGAGGAACTGCCCAAGCCCCGCGAGATCTACGAGTTCCTTGAGGGATATGTCGTCGGCCAGGAGGCCGCGAAGAAGTCCCTCTCGGTCGCGGTCTACAACCACTACAAGAGGGTCCAGGCAGGTGAGAGCGGCGGGTCCCAAGGACGCGACGACATCATCGAGTTGGGCAAGTCCAACATCCTGCTGCTCGGACCCACCGGTTCCGGCAAGACGCTGCTCGCGCAGACGCTCGCCCGGATGCTGAACGTCCCGTTCGCCATCGCGGACGCGACGGCGCTGACGGAGGCGGGTTATGTCGGCGAGGACGTCGAGAACATCCTGCTGAAGCTGATCCAGGCCGCTGACTACGACGTCAAGAAGGCCGAGACCGGCATCATCTACATCGACGAGATCGACAAGGTCGCCCGCAAGAGCGAGAACCCGTCGATCACCCGCGATGTGTCGGGCGAGGGCGTCCAGCAGGCCCTGCTGAAGATCCTGGAGGGCACCACCGCCTCCGTACCGCCGCAGGGCGGACGCAAGCACCCGCACCAGGAGTTCATCCAGATCGACACCACGAACGTGCTGTTCATCGTGGGTGGCGCCTTCGCGGGGCTGGAGAAGATCATCGAGTCCCGGGCGGGCGCCAAGGGCATCGGTTTCGGGGCGACCATCCGCTCCAAGCGGGAGCTGGAGTCGAAGGACCAGTTCGAGGAGGTCATGCCGGAGGACCTGGTGAAGTTCGGGATGATCCCCGAGTTCATCGGCCGTCTCCCGGTGATCACCTCGGTCCACAACCTGGACCGCGAGGCCCTGCTCCAGATCCTGGTCGAGCCGCGCAACGCGCTCATGAAGCAGTACCAGCGCCTCTTCGAGATCGACGGTGTGGAGCTGGACTTCGAGCGCGGCGCCCTGGAAGCCATCGCGGACCAGGCGATCCTCCGCCAGACCGGCGCGCGCGGTCTGCGCGCCATCATGGAGGAGGTCCTGATGTCGGTGATGTACGAGGTGCCGTCCCGCAAGGACGTCGCCCGGGTCGTCATCACCGCCGAGGTCGTCAAGTCGAACGTCAACCCGACCCTGATCCCCCGGGACGCCCGGGGCCGCGGGCCGGGCGAGCAGAAGACGGCGTGACCGTGACCGTGACCGTGTGAGGCGGCGCACGGCCACCGGCCGGACGGATACGTACAGGAGGGGCCCCGGACGACATGTCGTCCGGGGCCCCTCCCGCGATCCCGCACCTGCTCGGCGCGGGTCATGGGTCAGTTCTTCACGCGTACGTCCTTGCGGACATCCGCGGTGACCTGGGCGGAGACGTTCAGCGAGACGCCGGTGCCGCTCTCGGCCGGGATCACCAGGGCCAGGGTGCTGTAGTCGGCCCACATGCACAGGTACTGGGTGTCGAGCTTGCCCGTCTCGTCCTTGGCCTGGGCCTTCTGGCACTTCATGACGGCGCCGTCGAGTCCGTCCGGGGTCACCTTCTCGGGGGCACCGAGGACCTTGAGGGCCTCGCCCTTCTCCTTGGCCATCCCGGTGAACGCGGAGTCCAGGGCGGCCTCCGGGTCCTTCACCTTGCCGTACAGGCCGACGAAGGTGACGGCCTTGGAGCCGGCGATCTCCTCCGGGGTCGGCTGGGTGCCGCCGCTCATGTCGAACGTCGAGTAGATGCCGGTGACGGCCTTGGCGTCGGTGACCCCGCTCTTCGCGAGCTCCTTGGCGCTGTCGGACGTCGAGGCGTCCTCCGGCGGGTTGTCCGGCGTCATCCGCTTGTACTCGCCGTCCAGGATGTCGGCCGGCGTGGTCAGCTTGTGCGGCCCGTCGTCCGACAGGGCGGAGCTCCCGCCCGAGCCGCCGACGACGAGGTACACACCGACGCCGATCGCCGCGACGACCGCGACGGCACCGATGATCAGGCCCGTCTTCTTCTTGCCGCCGCCCGGTGCCGGGGGCTGCGCGTAGCCGTAGCCGGGGTCCTGGCCCGGTGCCTGCGGCTGACCGGGCTGGCCCGCCTGCGGGTAGCCGTAGCCCGGCTGCGGGGGCTGCGCTTGCGGGTAGCCGTACCCCGGCTGAGGAGGCGGCTGCTGCGGATAGCCGTAGCCGGGCTGCGGAGCCTGCGGCTGCTGGCCGTAAGGCCCCGGCTGACCGTACGGCCCGGGCTGCTGCGGCTGCTGCTGCCCGTCGTACGGGCCCGGCTGGTTGTAACTCATGCGGACGTTCCCTCCCCGATGTTTACGTGTTCCCGACATCCTGACGCAACGGACCGGCGAAGTGACCGGCGGGGGCCGCACCGTTACCAAAACAACGGGTTTCAGTGCGGGACCGTGACGCCTCTAAACTGACCCCGTGACCGAGAACTCTCAGCAGCAGAATCCAGCGCCCACCTCCGAACTGCCGACCCAGTACGCGCCGGCCGAGGTAGAGGGGGAGCTGTACGAGCGCTGGGTGGAGCGTGGTTACTTCGCCGCCGACGCGGCGAGCGACAAGCCGCCGTTCACCGTCGTCATCCCGCCGCCCAACGTCACCGGCAGCCTGCATCTCGGGCACGCCTTCGAGCACACGCTGATCGACGCGCTGACCCGCCGCAAGCGTATGCAGGGCTTCGAGACGCTGTGGCAGCCCGGTATGGACCACGCGGGCATCGCCACCCAGAACGTCGTCGAGCGTGAGCTGGGCAAGGAGGGCAAGTCCCGGCACGACCTCGGCCGGGAGGCGTTCGTCGAGCGGGTGTGGCAGTGGAAGGACGAGTCCGGCGGGCAGATCTCCGGGCAGATGCGCCGTCTCGGTGACGGTGTCGACTGGGACCGTGAGCGCTTCACCATGGACGAGGGCCTTTCCCGGTCCGTCCAGACGATCTTCAAGCGGCTCTTCGACGACGAGCTGATCTACCGCGCCGAGCGCATCATCAACTGGTGTCCGCGCTGTCTCACCGCGATCTCCGACATCGAGGTCGAGTACCAGGACGACGACGGTGAGCTGGTCTCCATCCGCTACGGCGAGGGCGAGGACTCCCTGGTCGTCGCGACGACCCGCGCGGAGACCATGCTCGGTGACACCGCCGTCGCCGTGCACCCCGACGACGAGCGCTACCGCCACCTCGTCGGCCGGACGATCGCCCTGCCGCTCACCGACCGGCGGATCCCCGTCGTCGCCGACGAGCACGTCGACCCCGAGTTCGGCACCGGCGCGGTCAAGGTGACGCCCGCCCACGACCCGAACGACTTCGAGATCGGCCGGCGGCACGGTCTGCCGTCCATCAAGGTCCTCGACGAGCGCGCGATCATCACCGTCCCCGGGCCCTTCCAGGACCTGGACCGGATGGAGGCCCGTTCCGCGATCGTCGCCGCGCTGCGCGCGGAGGGCCGGATCGTGGCCGAGAAGCGCCCGTACACGCACTCCGTCGGCCACTGCTCGCGCTGCCGCACCACCATCGAGCCGCGGCTGTCCCTCCAGTGGTGGGTCAAGGTCGGGACCCTCGCCAAGGCCGCCGGTGACGCGGTCCGCGACGGCCGGGTCGACATCCACCCGCGGGAGATGGAGAAGCGGTACTTCGACTGGGTCGACAACCTGCACGACTGGACGATCTCCCGCCAGCTGTGGTGGGGCCACCGCATCCCCGTCTGGTACGGCCCGAACGGCGAGGTCGTCTGCGTCGGCCCCGACGAGCAGCCGCCGTCCGGTGCGGGCTGGCACCAGGACACCGACGTCCTCGACACCTGGTTCTCGTCGGGCCTGTGGCCGTTCTCCACGCTCGGCTGGCCGGAGCGGACCGACAGCCTCGCGAAGTTCTATCCGAACTCCGTCCTCGTCACCGGCTACGACATCCTGTTCTTCTGGGTCGCCCGGATGATGATGTTCGGTCTGTACGCGATGGACGGCACGCCCCCGTTCCGCACGATCGTCCTGCACGGCATGGTCCGTGACCAGTTCGGCAAGAAGATGTCGAAGTCCTTCGGCAACGCGGTCAACCCGCTCGACTGGATGGACAAGTACGGCTCCGACGCCCTGCGTTTCACCCTGGCGCGCGGCGCCAACCCGGGCGTCGACGTGCCGATCGGCGAGGACTGGGTCCAGGGCTCGCGCAACTTCGCCAACAAGATCTGGAACGCCACCCGGTTCGCCCTGATGAACGGGGCGACCGTCGAGGGCGAGCTGCCGTCCGCCGAGGAGATGTCGGCGACCGACCGGTGGATCCTGTCCCGGCTGAACGCGACCGTCGCGGAGGTCGACGCCCTCTACGACGACTACCAGTTCGCGAAGCTCTCCGACGCGCTGTTCCACTTCGCGTGGGACGAGGTCTTCGACTGGTACGTCGAGCTGTCCAAGACCACGTTCATGGGCGGCGGCGAGGCGGCGAAGGTCTCCGGCCGGGTCCTCGGCGAGGTGCTCGACGTCACCCTGCGGATGCTGCACCCGATCGTGCCGTTCGTCACCGAGACCCTGTGGACCACCCTCACCGGGGGCGAGTCCCTGGTGATCGCGGACTGGCCGAAGGACAGCGGCTTCCGGGACACCGCCGCCGAGCGGGAGATCGGCACCGTCCAGCAGCTGATCACCGAGGTCCGCCGCTTCCGTGCCGACCAGGGCCTCCAGCCCGGTCAGCGGGTGCCCGCCCGGCTCGGTCTCGACGGTTCGCCGCTCGCCCCGCACGAGGCGGCCATCCGGCAGCTGCTGCGGCTCCAGCCGGAGGGCGGGAGCTTCGCCGCCACGGCGACACTGCCGGTCTCCGGGGTCGAGGTCGCCCTGGACCTGTCCGGGACGATCGACATCGCCGCCGAACGCAAGCGGCTGGCCAAGGACCTCGGCGCGGCGGAGAAGGAGAAGGCCCAGGCCACCGCCAAGCTCGGCAACGAGGCGTTCCTGGCGAAGGCGCCCGACCAGGTCGTGGACAAGATCCGGGGCCGGCTCACCAAGGCGGACGAGGACATCGCCCGTATCCAGGCGCAGCTCGACGCCCTGCCCGCCGCCTGATCCACCCGGCCCCGCGAGGGGCCACCGCACCCCGCCCTCCCCGGCCCGTCCCGGGGAGGGCGGGGCGCGTAACCGCCCCGGACCCGCCGCCCCGGACGGGTTCCCGGCCCGTCCGGCCGGTGGGACGGCGGCGGCGGGTGAGCCGCTGTCGGTGGGCCTCCGTAGACTGGGCGCGTGAGCCAGTACCCCCCGCGTGACCCGGACCGTGACCCTCTGGACCAGTTCGACGAGATCGTCGAGGCCGAGACCGGTCGCGACCCCGATCTCGCCGCGATCGAGGCAGGGAGCCGCACCCTGCGCACCCAGGGCGGTGCCCCCTCGCCGGATCTGCCCGGCCGCCCCGAGGACCCCGAGGTGGACCGCGCGCTGCGCGAGGTCGAGACGGAGCTGTCGAGCCGCTGGGGCGAGACCAAGCTGGAGCCGTCCGTCACCCGGATCGCCTCCCTGCTGGACATCCTCGGCGACCCCCAGCGCACCTATCCGTCGATCCACATCACCGGCACCAACGGCAAGACGTCCACGGCCCGCATGATCGAGGCCCTGCTCGCCGCCTTCGATCTGCGCCCCGGCCGGTACAGCTCGCCGCACGTCCAGTCGATCACCGAGCGGATCAGTCTGGACGGCGCCCCGATCGACCCCGAGCGGTTCGTGGAGACGTACCGCGACATCAAGCCGTACATCGAGATGGTCGACGCCCAGCAGGAGTACCGGCTGTCGTTCTTCGAGGTGCTGACCGCGATGGCGTACGCGGCGTTCGCCGACGCCCCGGTCGATGTCGCCGTGGTCGAGGTCGGCATGGGCGGCACCTGGGACGCCACCAACGTCATCGACGCCTCGGTCGCCGTGGTCACCCCGATCGACCTGGACCACACCGACCGGCTCGGCTCGACACCCGGCGAGATCGCGGGGGAGAAGGCCGGGATCATCAAGCAGGACGCCACGGTCATCCTCGCCCAGCAGCCCGTGGACGCGGCGCAGGTGCTGCTGAAGAAGGCCGTCGAGGTCGACGCCACGGTGGCCCGGGAGGGCCTGGAGTTCGGCGTGGTGGCCCGGCAGGTGGCCGTCGGCGGTCAGCTGCTGACCCTGCGCGGTCTCGGCGGCGAGTACGAGGAGGTCTTCCTCCCGCTGCACGGCGTCCACCAGGCGCACAACGCGGCCGTCGCGCTCGCCGCCGTCGAGGCGTTCTTCGGGGTGGGCGCCCAGCGCTCGGAGCCGCTCGCCATGGACACCGTCCGCAAGGCGTTCGCGTCCGTCACCTCCCCCGGCCGGCTGGAGGTCGTGCGCCGTTCGCCGACCGTCGTGCTGGACGCGGCGCACAATCCGGCGGGCGCGCGTGCCGTCGCCGGTTCGCTGGACGAGGCGTTCGGCTTCAGCAGACTGATCGGTGTCGTCGGGGCCAGCGCGGAGAAGGACGTCCGGGGGCTGCTCGAAGCGTTTGAGCCGGTCTTCACCGAGGTCGTCGTCACCCAGCACACCACCCATCGCGCGATGGACGTGGACACGCTCGCCGCGATCGCCGTGGAGGTGTTCGGGGAGGAGCGCGTCCAGGTCGAGCCCCGGATCGACGACGCCATCGAGGCGGCGATCACGCTCGCCGAGGAGGACGGCCAGTTCTCCGGCGGGGGAGTGCTCGTCACCGGTTCCGTCTTCACCGTCGGGGATGCCCGACTGCTCCTCGGGAGGGGCTGACTGTGCGGGTTCTCTGTTCGTCCACACTGCTCGGTGAGTTCTTCGTGATCGGTTTCGCCGGTCTCGTCGCCATGAAGGACCCCGATCTCTCGCTGGGCGCGGTATGGGGGGTGTGCGGGGCCCTGATGGCGCTGAGCCTGCTGCTCTGCGGCTTCGTCACCCGGCCGCTGGGCGTCCAGCTGGGCTGGGCGCTCCAGGGGCTGCTGGTCCTCAGCGGCTTCGTCGTGCCGATGATGTTCGTGCTCGGGCTGTGCTTCGGCGCGCTGTGGTGGGCGTCCCTGCACTACGGCCGCAAGGTGGACGAGGTGAAGGCCCGCTGGGCCGCCGCGCAGGAGGGGACGGCGACGGCCGGGCCAGGGCCTGACGCTGCGTGACGGAGGGGTGTGCGGTGCCTGTAACCTCTGAGGACCCGTACACCAGGTGACCGAAGGAGCCGCACACCATGACCCAGCGCAGCCTCGTCCTCCTCAAGCCCGATGCCGTGCGGCGGGGTCTGGTGGGCGAGATCGTCGGCCGTATCGAACGCAAGGCCGACTGGCGGATCACCGCGCTGGAATTGCGGACGCTGGACCGGGAGACCCTGGAGCAGCACTACGCCGAGCATGTCGGCAAGGTCTTCTACGAGCCGCTCGTCACGTTCATGTCCTCCGGCCCGGTCGTGGCGCTGGTCGTCGAGGGCGAGCGGGTCATCGAGGGCATCCGGGTGCTGGCCGGTCCCACCGACCCGATCACGGCGGCCCCCGGTTCCATCCGCGGCGACCTCGGCACCATCACCCGCGAGAACCTGATCCACGCGTCCGACTCCGAGGAGTCCGCGAACCGCGAGCTGAAGATCTTCTTCCCGAACCTGGCCTGACCGGCCCCCCGCGCCGCGCGTCCGCCGCCACCCCGTCCCCGTGTCCAGCTCCCGGGTGCGGGGTGCGCCGTCCGGGACACGCCCGGCGGGTCCCGTCCGGTGGTGTCCACCCGGTCGCGCAGGACCCGCCGACGACATGTTCACGTAGAGAATTTCCTGACGGGACGTCATCGGGGTCCGCATTCCGAACAGGATTCCCCGCGAAAAAATCAGCTGGACCATGGACATATGCGCGCCGATCGGGGGAACGCATGGCTCCATCCGCACGTCCCCAATAGCGGGGCAGTGCTTCATCTGCTGACAATGGCGAGGACCTTAGCGCCGTGTCCGTGCGGGCGAGACTACGATGGAAGCCTTCACGCCACACAGCACCCACATGCCGACCTGAAAAGCACTCAACACGCTCCACTTGGGAAGGCCAGACGCATCCTCATGGGGAACCACATGTCGTTCATCGGCCGTGACATGGCTGTCGACCTCGGGACCGCCAACACGCTGGTGTACGTCAGAGGCAAGGGGATCGTGCTCAACGAGCCGTCCGTCGTCGCGATCAACACCAACACCGGTGGCATCCTCGCGGTCGGTTCCGAAGCGAAGAAGATGATCGGACGCACCCCCGGCAACATCGTGGCCGTGCGTCCCCTGAAGGACGGCGTGATCGCCGACTTCGAGATCACCGAGCGGATGCTCCGCTACTTCATCCTCAAGATCCACAAGCGGCGCTATCTCGCGCGCCCCCGGGTCGTCGTCTGCGTCCCCTCGGGCATCACAGGAGTGGAGCGCCGCGCCGTCATCGAGGCGTCGTCGCAGGCCGGTGCCCGCCAGGTGCACATCATCGAGGAGCCCATGGCGGCCGCCATCGGCTCCGGGCTCCCCGTCCACGAGGCCACCGGCAACATGGTCGTGGACATCGGCGGCGGCACGACCGAGGTCGCGGTCATCTCGCTGGGCGGAATCGTCACGGCGCAGTCGATCCGGGTCGCGGGCGACGAGCTGGACAACGCGATCATCCAGCACATCAAGAAGGAGTACAGCCTTCTGCTGGGCGAGCGCACCGCCGAACAGATCAAGATCACGATCGGCTCCGCGTACGACCTCGACAACGACGAGCACACCGAGATCCGCGGCCGCGACCTGGTCTCCGGCCTGCCGAAGACCGTGGTCATCTCGGCCACCGAGGTCCGCAAGGCCATCGAGGAACCCGTCAACGCGATCGTCGACGCCGTCAAGACGACCCTCGACAAGTGCCCGCCGGAGCTGTCCGGCGACGTCATGGACCGGGGCATCGTGCTGACCGGCGGCGGCGCCCTGCTGCGCGGCCTCGACGAGCGGCTGCGCCGCGAGACGGGCATGCCGATCCATATCGCCGAGAACCCGCTCGACTCCGTCGCCCTCGGCTCCGGGAAGTGCGTCGAGGAGTTCGAGGCGCTCCAGCAGGTGCTGGACGCCCAGCCGCGCCGATGACGCCCGGGTTCCGCCGTGGACCCCGGGCCCCGGCCCCGATACCCCGGCGGACGCCCCGCCCGTGACCACCCCCGGGGGCCCCGGCCCCCGGCCCGGCGTCCACGCGGCGGCTCCCGGCCACCGTGGCACCCGGCCGGCCGCCGGGCAGCGGATATCGGGTATCGGCACCGGGCGGGTGCCGACCGTACGGCCCGTCCGGCGGGACCGGGAACGTCAGCGGACCGGCAACGGAAACGGGACCGGCAACGGAAACGGGACCGGCAACGGAAACGGGACCGGCAACGGAAACGGGACCGGTATTCGGAATCGGGGCCAGGATCAGTACCGGCACCGGCACCGGCACCGGCACCGGTACAGGCACCGGAACGCAGGCGCAGGCGCAACGACACCCACCGACATCCCCCACAGCCCCGGCCCCGATCCCCGGCCCGGCCCACACCCACAGCCCGCAGCCCGCAGACACACATAGCCACATAGCCACATGGCTCCATAGCTCCACAGACATTCCCCACAGACATTCCGACGAGGAAGGCACGGCCGCCGCACGTGAGGGACACACGAGAGAGCCGACTGCTCCTGGTGCTGCTGATCGTCATCGCGTTCGCGTTGATCACGGTCGACATCAGGGGCGGCGAGGACTCACCGGTCGACGGCGCCCGCAGAGCCGCCGCAGCGGTACTCGGACCGGTGGAGAACGGCGTCTCCTCGGCGGTGGACCCCATCGGCAACGCCATCGGCGCCGTCCGCGACTCCGGGGAACGCCACGACCGGATCGCCGTACTGGAACGGGAGAACGCCGGGCTCAAGGCCCGGCTCGGCAGCGACGACCGCAACCGCAGCCGGGTCCGCCAGCTCGACGCGATGCTGAAGACGGCGGGCGCCGGACAGTACGGCATCAAGGCGGCCGAGGTCATCGGGATAGGAGCAGCGCAGGGCTTCTCCTGGACCGTCACCATCGACGCGGGCGCCAAGGACGGCCTCCGGCGCGACATGACCGTCCTCAACGGCGACGGCCTCGTCGGCCGGGTCACCACCGTCGGCCCCTCCACCGCCACGGTCCTGCTCGCCAACGACCCCGACTTCACCGTCGGCACCCGGATGGAGAAGACCGACGAACTCGGCTTCGCCTCCGGCGGCGGTGACGGCCCGCTGCGCGTCCAGCTCCTCAACGGCAAGTCCAAGGTCAAGAAGGGCGACCGGCTCGTCACCTTCGGCTCGGAGGCCGACAAGCCGTTCGTCCCCGGGGTCCCCGTCGGCGTGGTCACCCGCGTCGACCCCTCCGGCGGCGACCTCACCCGCACCGTCTACGTGAAGCCCTACACCGGCTTCACCAAGCTGGACATCGTCGGCGTCGTCGTCGAGGCACCGCGCGAGGACCCGCGTGACACCGTGCTGCCGCCCGCCGCCAAGCCGACCCCCACGCCCACCGTGACCGTCACCGTCACCCCGTCCCCGCAGGCACCCGGCGAGCTCGCGCAGTCCGGTCAGCCGCAAGAGCAGTAGGAGCTGGACCATGCGCTTCAACCGGATGCTGCTCTCCGCCACCCTGGTGGTGGTCGCCCTGGTCCTCCAGGTGAGCGTCCTCGCCCGGCTGCAACTGCCCGGCGCCGTCCCCGACCTGCTGCTGCTCACCGTCCTCGGCCTCGCCCTGGTCTACGGCCATGTCAGCGGCGCCCTGATCGGCTTCGGCGCGGGACTCCTCGCCGACCTCGCCCCGCCCGCCGACCACGCGGTTGGGCGGTACGCGCTGGTCCTGTGCGTGATCGGCTACCTCGCGGGACTCGCCAAGCCGGAGAACGGCCGGCTGATGTCCGCCGTCGGACCCATGTTCGTCGTCGTCGGCTCCGCCATCGGCTCCACCCTGCTGTACGCGGGCGTCGGCGCCCTCGTCGGTGACACCGCCGCCCGCCATGTGGGACTCACCAGCCTGCTGTTCACCGCCGCGCTCTACGATCTGCTGCTCGCGCCGTTCACGGTGCCGTTCATCATGGCCCTCGCCAGACGTGCCGACAACGACCCGCTCGCGGAGACCAACGCCGCCGCCAAGAGCGATGTCTCGGCGGGCTGGCTGTCCTCCGGCACGGGCCTGCGGATCGGCAACCAGCGCGGCGGACTGCGGGTGAAGGCGGCGCGGGCCCGGGTGGCACGCGCGGGACGTATCAAGGTCAAGGGGGCCAAGCGACTGTGACGAACATTCCGGAGACCGGACGCACACCCCGGGTCCAGGTCCGGCTCGTCGTCATCCAGGTACTGGTGGTGTCGCTGCTGCTCACCCTCGGCGGACGCCTCTGGTACCTCCAGATCCGCAACGGCGAGGAGTACGCCGAGGAAGCCTCCGGCAACCACGTCCAGCAGGTCGTGCAGCCCGCCGTGCGCGGCTCCGTCCTCGACGCGCGCGGAGTGCCCCTCGCCGACAACGAGACCCGGCTCGTGGTCTCCGCGTCCCGCACCGACCTGATGAAGATGCCGGACGACGGCAAGGCGGCCCTCACCCGGCTCGCCGAGGTCCTCGGGATGAAGCCCAAGGAGGTCACCGACAAGGTCCGCCTCTGCGACGCCGAGACCAAGCAGCCCTGCTGGAACGGCTCCCCCTACCAGCCGATCCCGATCACCGACGAGGCCACCCCGAAGCAGGCGCTCCAGATCCGGGAACGCTCCGAGGACTTCCCCGGCATCACCGCCGAACCCACCGCCGTCCGCCGCTACGCCGCGCCCGGCGACGCCAACACCGCCCAGGTGCTCGGCTATCTCTCCCCCGTCACCGACGCGGAGATCGAGAAGGCCAAGGACAGCGACTCGCCGTACCTGCGCTCCGACCAGGTCGGCCGCAGCGGACTGGAACGGCAGTACGACAAGGAACTGCGCGGCAAGGCCGGCATCACCCGCTACGAGGTCGACAACCTCGGCCGGGTCATCGGCGAGGCCAAGAGCGACAAGGCGGAACCCGGCGCCAACGTCGTCACCAGCATCGACGCCCGCGTCCAGCGGGTCGCCGAGTACGAGCTGCAAGCGGCGCTCAAAGAGGCCCGCAAGGTCTACGACGACAACACCAGCATGAACTACAAGGCCGACTCCGGCGCCATCGTCGTGATGGAGGCCAAGACCGGCCGGGTCGTCGCCATGGCGTCCAACCCCACCTACGACCCCAACGCCTGGGTCGGCGGTATCTCCGGCAAGGACTACGCCCGCCTCACCGGCAAGAACTCCAACTACCCGCTGCTCAACCGGGCCATCCAGGGCCAGGCCGCCCCCGGCTCCATCTTCAAGGTCGTCCCCGTCGCCGCCGCCGTCAACGCCGGATACGGCTTCGACGACAACTACGAGTGCTCCAGCTCGTACGCCATCGGCGGCCAGGTCTTCAACAACTTCGAGTCCAAGGGATACGGCTCGATCGACCTCGGGCAGGCCCTGGAGGTCTCCTGCGACACCGTCTTCTACCGCCTCTCCCACGAGGAGTGGAAGCGCGACGGGGGCATCAAGCCCAAGAACAAGACCAACGACTGGTTCTACAAGACCGCCCACCAGTTCGGCCTCGGCAAGGAGACCGGCATCGACCTCCCCAACGAGGTCACCGGCCGAATCCCCGACCGGCAGTGGAAGAAGGACTTCTGGAAGGCCAACAAGGACGCCTGGTGCAAGGCGGGCAAGAAGGGCGGCGACTTCATCCAGCAGCTCTCCTACGAGAACTGCCTCGAAGGCAACCTGATGCGCGCCGGTGACTCCGTCAACTACAGCATCGGCCAGGGCGACACCCTGGTGACCCCGATCCAGATGGCCGCCATCTACGGCGCCATCTCCAACGGCGGCACCCTCTACCACCCCAGCGTCGGCAAGGCGGTCATCAGCCCCGACGGCAAGCAGGTCCGCGAGATCGCGCCCCGCGCGGGCGCCAAGCTCCCCATGACCCGCAAGACCCGCGACGAGATAGACGGTGCCCTCGAAGGGGTCGCCACCCGCGGCACCGCCGCCTGGCGCTTCGGCGGCTGGCCCCAGGACAAGATCCCGATGCACGCCAAGACCGGCACCGCCGAGGTCCACGGCAAGCAGACCACCTCCTGGTTCGCGACCTACACCGACGAGTACGCCATCGTCATGACCATCGCCCAGGGCGGCACCGGCTCCGGCGCCTCCGCGCCCGCCGTCCGCAACGTCTTCAACGCGCTCTACGGAGTCAGCCCCGAAGGCAAGATCGACCCCAGGAAGGCCCTGCTGCCCCAGCCGCAGAAGAGCCTGCCGAGGATCGGCCGCGACGGCGCCATCGACTCCCCGAGGATCAGGCCCTACGACCCCCAGCCCGAGCCGTCCCCGAGCACCCAGGCGCTCGCCGGACCGCCCGCGACGACCGGCAGGCGCGACTGATGAGCGGCTCCCACGGCTTCTCCGTCTCCGGCTACGGCCCCGAACGCTCCTGGCTGTCCCGGGTCACCGCCCGGGACGGCCTGCTGCGCCGCCTCGACTGGCCGATACTGCTGTCGGCCCTCGCGCTCTCGCTGATCGGCGCCGTCCTCGTCTACTCCGCGACCCGCAACCGCACCGAGCTCACCGGCGGCGACCCCTACAACTTCCTCTTCCGCCATCTGCTCAACACCGGTATCGGCATCGTCCTGATGATCGGCACCATCTGGCTCGGCCACCGCAATCTGCGCACCGCCGTGCCGATCCTCTACGGCGTCTCCGTCTTCCTCGTCCTGCTGGTGCTCACCCCGCTCGGCGCCACCATCAACGGCGCCCACGCCTGGATCGTCATCGGCGGCGGCTTCACCCTCCAGCCCTCCGAGTTCGTGAAGGTCACGATCATCCTGGGGATGGCGATGCTGCTCGCCGCCCGGGTCGACGCCGGTGACCGGGCCCACCCCGGCCACCGGACCGTCGTCCAGGCCCTCGGTCTCGCCGTCATCCCGATAGTGATCGTCCTGCTGATGCCCGACCTCGGGTCGGTCATGGTGATGGCGATGATCGTGCTCGGGGTGCTGCTCGCCTCCGGCGCCTCCAACCGCTGGGTCTTCGGGCTGCTCGGCACCGGCGCGCTCGGCGCCATCGCGGTCTGGCAGCTCAACGTCCTCGACGAGTACCAGATCAACCGCTTCGCCGCCTTCGCCAACCCGGAGCTCGACCCGGCGGGCGTCGGCTACAACACCAACCAGGCCCGGATCGCCATCGGCTCCGGCGGACTCAGCGGGATGGGCCTGTTCAAGGGTTCCCAGACCACGGGCCAGTTCGTCCCCGAGCAGCAGACCGACTTCGTCTTCACCGTCGCCGGTGAGGAACTGGGCTTCGTCGGCGCCGGACTGATCCTCGTCCTGCTCGGCGTCCTGCTGTGGCGCGCCTGCCGGATCGCCCGCGAGACCACCGAGCTGTACGGCACGATCGTCGCCGCCGGGATCATCGCCTGGTTCGCCTTCCAGTCGTTCGAGAACATCGGGATGACCCTCGGCATCATGCCCGTCGCGGGCCTGCCCCTGCCGTTCGTCTCCTACGGAGGGTCCGCGATGTTCGCGGTCTGGGTCGCCGTCGGACTCCTCCAGTCGATCCGGGTGCAACGGCCCCTGTCCGCCTGACCGGTACGGGCCGCCTGGCCGGTACGGGCCGCCTGGCCGGTACAGGGTGCCTGGCCGGTAACGGCGTGCGCGGGCGCGCGGCGGGGACGGCCCCCCGTGCGGCAGCAGGCCCACGCATGCGCCAGGGGGAGTTCACGCGTGCGGCAGCCCGGCCACCGGGCTCCGCGAGGGTGGTCCACCGGCCAATTCCGCACGACGACCGGCCGCGCACCCGACGCGAGGGCTGCCCCGGACGGATAAATCCGTCTACATTCGGTGCATGGCGGACACAAAGCGTGAGATCGAGCGTAAGTACGAAGCCAGGGGCCGGGACACCGACGCGACGTCGCTGCCGGATCTGACCGCGGTCGGCGGTGTCTCGGCCCTCGTCCACCGCGGGGTCACCGAGCTGGACGCCGTCTACTACGACACCGCCGACCAGCGGCTCGCCGCCGCGTCGATCACCCTGCGCCGCCGCACCGGCGGCGACGACGCCGGATGGCATCTGAAGCTCCCGGTCGCCGACGGCGTGCGCGACGAGATCCGCGCCCCCCTGTCCGCCGGGGTGCCCCGGGTCCTCGTCGGACTCGTGCGCTCCCGTATCCGGGACGCCCCGCTGCTGCCCGTGGTCCGGCTGCGCTCCCTGCGCGACATCCACCACCTCGTCGACTCCGACGGGGCGCTGCTCGCCGAACTCAGCGTCGACGTGGTCACCGCCGACCGGCTCTCCGGCGGCGACGGCAGCACCGGCTGGACCGAGATCGAGGTCGAGCTGGCGGACGACCAGGAGCCCGCGTTCCTCGACAAGGTCGAGAAGAAGCTGAAGAAGGGCGGACTGCGCCGTTCGAAGTCCGCCTCCAAACTGGCCCGCGCCCTCGCGGAGACCGCACCCGCACCCGTGCCCGTAGCCGCGCCTGAGCCCGCCGCCGAGGCCGTACCGGGGTCCGGTGCCGTGTCCGCCGAAGCCGAAGCCGAAGCCGAAGCCGAAGCCGGACCCGTGTCCGAAGCGGTGTCCGGGCCCGGGACCGGGACGGAAGCCGGACCCGCGCCCGACGCCGTGGCCGCACCCGGGGCCGTGCCCGTCTCCGCGCCCGGGGCCGTCTCCGCGCCCGCGCCCGTCTCCGCGCCCGGGGCCGGACCTGATCCCGTCGTGCCGCCCCACACCGCCGCCGCCCCCGTCCTCGCCTATCTCACCGTGCAGCGGGACGCCCTCGTCACCCTCGACCCCGCCGTCCGCCGCGACGAGCACGACTCGGTGCACCGGATGCGGGTCGCCACCCGCCGGATGCGCAGCACCTTCCGCTCCTACGGCAAGGTCCTCGACCGCACCGTCACCGACCCCATCGCCGACGAGCTGAAGTGGCTCGCCGGGGAGCTCGGTGTCGACCGGGACGCCGAGGTGCTGACCGAGCGGCTCACCGGCCATCTCACCGGACTGCCCCGCACCCTCACCGCCGGACCCGTCCGCACCCGGCTGCGCACCTGGGCGCACGCCCGGCGCGGCGGCTCCCGCCGGCGGCTGATCGCCGTACTGGACGGCAAGCGGTACCTCACCCTGCTGAACCGGATCGACGCCCTGCTCGCCGCCCCGCCGCTGCTGCCCGCCGCGCACCGGGACCCCGCCAAGGTGATCCACAAGGCCGCCGCCAAGGACTTCGGCAAGCTCTCCGCCTTGGTCGAGGACGCCCTCGCCCGGCCGCGCGGCCCCGAACGCGACCTCGCCATGCACGACGCCCGCAAGAAGGCCAAGCGGCTGCGCTACGCCGCCGAGGCCGCCCTGGACACCCTCGGCGTGCCCGCCAAGGACGCCGTACGCGGGGCGAAGGCCCTGCAAGGGCTGCTCGGCGAGCACCAGGACAGCGTGATGACCCGGGGCGCCCTGCGGGACATCGCCGCCCAGGCCCAGGGCGCCCGCGAGAGCTCCTTCACCTACGGTCTGGTGTACGGCCGCGAGGAGCACCTGGCGGCCGGGTACGAGGACGCGCTGCCCGAGGCGTGGGAGGAGGCCCAGCGGCGGACCCGGGAGATCCGCGGAACGCGCTAGGCTTGAGGGTCACCCGCCTCTTTCGCGGGATGTCCCCCGTTCAGCTCACGAGAGACACCACGATGCCTGTCGAGTCGGTCTTCCCACGCCTGGAAGCGCTTCTCCCGCACGTCCAGAAGCCCATCCAGTACGTCGGTGGGGAACTCAACTCCACGGTGAAGCCGTGGGACGCCTGTGATGTCCGCTGGGCGCTCATGTACCCGGACGCCTACGAGGTGGGGCTGCCCAACCAGGGCGTCATGATCCTCTACGAGGTACTGAACGAACGCGAGGGCGTCCTCGCCGAGCGCACCTACAGCGTGTGGCCGGACCTCGAAGCGCTGATGCGCGAGCACGACGTGCCCCAGTTCACGGTCGACGGGCACCGCCCGGTCAAGGCGTTCGACGTGTTCGGGCTGAGCTTCTCCACGGAGCTGGGCTACACCAACATGCTCACCGCCCTGGACCTCGCGGGTATCCCGCTGGAGTCCAAGGACCGGGACATCGACGACCCGATCGTCCTCGCGGGCGGTCACGCGGCGTTCAACCCGGAGCCGGTCGCGGACTTCATCGACTGCGCGGTCATCGGCGACGGCGAGCAGGCCGTCCTGGAGATCACCGACATCGTCCGCGCCTGGAAGGCAGAGGGCCGTCCCGGCGGGCGCGAGGAAGTGCTGTTCCGGCTCGCGCGCACCGGCGGGGTGTACGTCCCCCGGTTCTACGACGTCGAGTACCTGCCGGACGGCCGGATCGGCCGGGTCGTGCCCAACCGCTCGGGCGTGCCGTGGCGGGTGTCCAAGCACACCGTCATGGACCTCGACGAGTGGCCCTACCCCAAGCAGCCCCTCGTCCCCCTCGCGGAGACCGTCCACGAGCGGATGTCCGTGGAGATCTTCCGCGGCTGCACCCGGGGCTGCCGCTTCTGCCAGGCGGGCATGATCACCCGTCCGGTCCGTGAGCGCAGCATCACCGGTATCGGTGAGATGGTCGAGAAGGGCCTCAAGGCGACCGGCTTCGAGGAGGTCGGTCTGCTGTCGCTGTCCAGCGCCGACCACACCGAGATCGCGGACGTGGCGAAGGGCCTCGCGGACCGGTACGAGAAGGACAAGATCGGACTGTCCCTCCCGTCGACCCGGGTGGACGCCTTCAACGTCGACCTGGCGAACGAGCTGACCCGCAACGGCCGCAGGTCCGGGCTGACCTTCGCCCCCGAGGGCGGCTCGGAGCGGCTGCGCAAGGTCATCAACAAGATGGTCTCCGAGGAGGACCTGATCCGCACGGTCGCCACCGCCTACGGCAACGGCTGGCGCCAGGTGAAGCTGTACTTCATGTGCGGTCTGCCCACCGAGACCGACGAGGACGTCCTCCAGATCGCCGACATGGCGATGAACGTCATCCAGAAGGGCCGTGAGGTCTCCGGCGCCAACGACATCCGCTGCACGGTGTCCATCGGCGGGTTCGTGCCCAAGCCGCACACCCCCTTCCAGTGGGCGCCCCAGCTCTCCGCCGAGGAGACGGACGCCCGGCTCGGCAAGCTGCGGGACCGTATCCGCGGCGACAAGAAGTACGGCCGCTCCATCGGCTTCCGCTACCACGACGGCAAGCCCGGCATCGTCGAGGGCCTGCTGTCCCGCGGCGACCGCCGCCTCGGCCCGGTCATCCGCGCCGTCTACGAGGACGGCGGCCGGTTCGACGGCTGGCGTGAGTACTTCTCGTACGACCGCTGGATGGCCTGCGCGGCGAAGGAACTGCCCGCGGTCGGTCTCGACGTCGACTGGTACACCACCCGCGAGCGCACCTACGAGGAGGTCCTGCCCTGGGACCACCTCGACTCCGGCCTCGACAAGGACTGGCTCTGGGAGGACTGGCAGGACGCCCTCGACGAGACCGAGGTCGACGACTGCCGCTGGACCCCGTGCTTCGACTGCGGGGTGTGCCCGCAGTTGGACACGTCCATCCAGATCGGCCCCACGGGCAAGAAGCTGCTGCCGCTGACGGTCGTGAAGTAGCGGCGCACCGGCCTGACCGGGACACCCGCCGAAGTAAGAGGCGGCAGGACAGCGATGTCCTGCCGCCTCTTTTGTTCTCAGAACGTCTCAGCCATGCGGGCCCGGACGATCAGGGTTCCGATGTGGCCGGGCGTCGGGGCTTCGATCACCCGCGCCTCAGCCTCAAGGAACCCCGCTTTGAGCAGCAGGCTCTCCCACTTGCGGGGCGTATAGCTGTACCGGTAGGTGAACATGGCCGGACCGGCGAACCCGCCCTTGTACATTCCCTGCGGCCCGTAGGCTCCCGGAATCGCGGGGGGCTGGGAGAAGACCAGGACCCCACCTGGGTTCAGCCGGGGTGGGATCAGCGGGAAGAGCCTGGTCGGATCGGTGAACCAGACCGCGCCGAACATCGAATAGACCGCGTCGTACTTCTCGCCCGTGTCGGCGAGGTGGCCGAGGACTTCCGCACAGACGAACCGTGCCCCCATGGGACCCCATCGCTCCGTCGTGTGCTCCACCATCACGGGGGACAGGTCCACGCCCGTGGCCTTCACTCCTCGCTGTGCCAGATAGGCGAGCGCGCGCCCCGTCCCGCATCCGATCTCAAGGACGGATTCCGGGGACCCGAGAAGTTCGGGGCCCGGACCATGCCCGGCGTACTGCGTCCAGCGAAAGACCGGCTCCGACTCGTACACGTCCTTCCGTGTGCTCGTCGCGTAGGCGTTCCAGAGTTCGCGTTCGGCGTCGATGTCGTGGCGTGCCGGCAACGGAGCGTCCTTCGTCGGATGGGTACGGGCAGTTTCGGTGCCCCCGCCCTTGGAGACCCCTTGGAGGCAGGGCAGGGGCTGGAACTGTAGCGCCGCGTCAGTGACTGTCGGGCACCTTGTTGTCACACGGCGAGCAGTCGGACGCGTCGACCTCCCACAGCTCGTCATCGACGGCGAAGCCGTTGCCGCGGATGAGTTCGGCAGTGCGCGCCACGACTCCGTCACGGCGACGCTCGATCAGCGGGGTGTGATGCTTGTACCGTCCCCCGTTGTGAGCTTCGCAGAGCGCGAAGTACAAGGGCGTGTCCAGGATGAGTTGGTGTACACCGATGTCCACGGTGCGCCGTTGGATGAGTCGGCACAGTTGATCGACTCCATTTCGAAGGACTGTTACTCATGACCCGTACCGACATTCCTGAGCAGGACTGGACGAGTTCGAGCTACAGCCAGAGCAACGGCGGCGAGTGCGTCGAGTGGGCTCCTGCGTACGCGTCCGCTACCGGTACGGTTCCCGTTCGGGACAGCAAGCTGTCTGATGGGCCGGTCCTCATATTCACCTCTGGCGCGTTCGCCGGATTGGTCACGCTGGCCCGGGACGGCGACGTCTGAGCGCCTGGCGGAGACACACGGCCTTCGGGACGGACCCGCCATCCAGATCGGCCCCACGGGCAAGAAGCTGCTGCCGCTGACGGTCGTGAAGTAGCAGCGCGCGCCGGGCCGACCGGGACACCCGCCAAGGTGAGAGGCGGCAGGACAGCGATGTCCTGCCGCCTCATTTCTGTCCCCGTTGCGGGAGCCCGGCCGGTTTCCAGTAGTGGAAACCCGAACCCCTTGTCTCTCCCCGGCCGGGACCGCGAGCATCTGTCGGGACACCCGAAGAGCAGGGGGAACATGTGAAGCTGACGCGGCTGGTGGGCGAGTGCGAAGAGGGCGAGTGTCCTGCCCTCTACCTCACGAACCGGGGCACGCTCGCTGTCCAAGGGGCCAGGATCACCGAACACGGACTGGAGATCCCCGCCCACGAAACCCTGGTGGAGATCCCCGTGGAGCTCATCCGAAAGGCCGTTCGTGACGATCTCATCTAGGACGCTGGGGGATTGCTTCAAGGAATTCGACCGGGAGGCGTTCCGGCTGGAGACCCTGGACGACTACAGCAAGTCGGGCGGTGCCGACGCGTACCGGGCGTTTCTCGCAGGTGAGCCGCAGCCGGAAGAGTACAAGACGGCCGCGTGGGTGAAGACGGTCGGGGATGCGGTCCGGTCGGGAAAGCGGATCTACCGTGTCCATGTCCTGGCCCGTCCGCTGACGGACTATCTCCGGTTCGAGCTCTCCTGGGGATACCGTCGGAACATGGCGGCCGGGGAAGAGTTCTTCATCCTGGACACGACGCACCAGGAGAACCCGATTCCTCAGGCGCCGGACTTCTGGCTGTTCGACGAGCGGACCGTCGGAGCCATGAAGTACGACGGGGACGGCCGGTACCTGGGTACTGATTTCCATGGGGAGGAACAGCTCTCCAGGTTCTTGGCCTACCGGGACACGGCCATGGACCGGGCTGTGCCGTTCTCCGAATGGTGGACAGAGTACGGCGGGTGAAGAAGTCCGGCCTCGGGCCAGCGCTGCGGGAACTGCGGGAGTCCTCCGGACTGGAGGCCAAAGCGGTCGCCCGTAGCGCTGTCATGTCCCGTTCCAAGCTGTCCAAGATCGAGAACGGGAAGACAGCTCCGAGCGTCACGGACGTCGACTGTATTCTCACCGCCATCGGTGTCTCGGACGAAGTCAAGGGCGAGTACATGGCGGCGGTCGGAGAGGCCACCACGGAGGTCACGGCGTGGCGCCTCGTGCGGCGGCTGGGGTACAGCCGGAAGCAGGAGCAGGTAAAGGCACTTGAATCACAGACAACCCTGCTCCGCCTGTTCCAGCACTCGCTCGTCCCTGGTCTGCTCCAGACCCCCGAATACGTGAGAGCGGTCTTCGCCGGGAAAGGTCTCACCGAAGCGCAGCTGGAGCGAACCGTCGGTGTGAGGCTGGCTCGGCAAAGCATCCTGTACTCGGAAGAGAAGGCGTTCCGTTTCATCATCACGGAATCCGTCCTCCGGTGGCGCATCGTTCCACCACTGGTCATGGCGGGACAGCTCGACCGGCTGATCTCCGTGTCCCGGCTGCCCGGCGTGGACATCGGGATCGTCGGGCTGTCGGCCGCGCAGACGGAATTTCCGGGCCACTCGTTCTCCATCAAGGACGAGCGTACGGTGACCGTCGAGATGATCCATGCGGAAACAGTGATGACAGATCCTAGGGACATCGCGCTGTATGTTGCCAAATTCGAACGGTTCAGTGGTGTCGCTGTTTCCGGCGACGATATGCGCACCCTGATCGCGGCCATTCGGGACGAGCTTTTTCGTGAACAGGAAACCGTCTAGGAACCGGCCCGCTGCCCGGACATGATTGGTCCCGACGCATTCGGATGAAGGCGAAAGGCGACGCGATGGCGACCGATCTGTACGGGCTCCCCCTCCACGGAGTCGCGTTCTCGAAGGCATGCGGTGGCAACACGCACCCGGACGGTGAGTCGTGCGTGACGCTCGCGAGGATCGCGCCGGGTGCCTGGGCCGTGGGTGACAGCAAACGGCCGGACGCCGAACCGCTGCGCTTCACCACGGAGGAGCTGGCCGCGGCGGGTATCGACCCCGTGTGGTTCGGCCTCCCCGCCTGAAGCGCGGGCCCGGCCTGAAGCGCGGCCCGGTCCGAAGCGCGGCCCCGCCTGAACGCGGCCACACCTGAACCGAGGGCCCCGTCCCGCACCGGCGGGCGGGGCCGTCGCCGTCCCTTGGAACGGAGCGGCAGTGCACCACCACGGCTACGCATGGCTCGGGGAGAAGAAGACGTTCGACAAGGAGAGCATCCGCAGACCCCCTGGTCAGGCCCCGACGGCGACCAGTGAGACGGAGGTGCGCGACCGGTACCGCGAAGCCGTGAGCGTGTTCCCGACCTCTGACGTGCCGCCGGTCCAGACCGCGCACTGGCTTATGAAACCGCCCTCCATGATCCGGGGGACATGGGCCGAACCCAAGGAAGCCGGCGTATGGCTGGGCCTCCAACTCGCCGAGTTCGCTCCTCGGTTCGCCTCTGGGCAGGACCGGGAGGCGATCAGGCTCGTCCTCCTGGTGAAGACTGCCGTCGAGCGGCTGACATGGGGAGGGGACGTCTCCCTCGGCCACTATCTGAAGGGCGCGGTCTTCCACTCGGTGGCCCTGGTCACCTGCTCCCCGAACCGCGCCTCTCCCGACCTGCCCTGCCCCTCCCGACAGCCCCGTATCTGACAGCCGGCGGGTCCCTGGCACTCGCCGGGTGCCCCCGGGCAAAGGGGGAGTGACGGTACATCGCGTAACACCTTGGGCACAGAGCCGACCCCGGGGAAACGATCCGGGGCCGGTCCGTGTCTCCTGGGGGCATGGACCTGAACAAACAAATGAGCGAGCGGGCGCGGCAGGGGCCCGCGCGGGAGGCCGAGGGGCGGCTCGCCGTCGCGGTCCGGCTGCCTGTGCGCATCGTGGTCCTGGTGCTCGTCGTGCCGGTACGGCTGCTGTGGGACGTGCTGGTCGCGGGGGGCGCGCTGCTGAACCGGGCCGTGCTGCGGCCGGTCGGCCGGGGTCTCGCCGTGCTGGGGCGGGTCCTGGTCGTGACCCCGCTGAACTGGTGCGTGCGGTGGATCCTCGTACCGCTGGGCCGGGGCACGCTGTGGACGCTGAAGGGGCTGTGGGCGGGATGCGCCTGGCTGCTGCGCGTCCTGGTCGCCGTTCCGGCGAAGTGGCTGTACGCGGCCGTGCTCACCCCGCTCGGGCGCGGCCTCGCCCGCGCGGCGGACGGTGCCGGGGTCGGACTGCTGTGGGTGCTCCGGGTGCTGGTCGTCGTCCCCGTGTCCTGGCTGTGGACCTGGGTGCTCGCACCGGTCGGCAAAGCGGTCGGGTACGTCCTGGTCAAGGGCGCCCGCGGTATCGGTATCGGCCTCTACTGGACGCTGCGGGTCCTGCTGTACTACCCCGCGCTCGGACTGTGGCGGTGGCTGCTCGCCCCGGTGGGCCGGGGGCTCGCCGTCGTCGGGCGGGAGGTCGGGGACGCCTTCGGGCACGCCTGGCGGATCGCGGGCCGGATCTCCCGCGCGGTCGGCCGGTTCCTCGGCGGGCTGCTGCGGCTGCTGGTCGTGGGCCCCGCCGTCCGTTTCTACCGCGCGGTCTGCGTCCCGGTGGGCCACGCCGTCCGGGACACCCTGTGGCGTCCCGCCGCGCGGCTCGCCCGGGAGGCCGGCCGTGCGACGCGCCAGGCGCTCGGGACCGTCCGGGACGCCGCCCGCCAGACCCGCGCCGACATCCGCCGGGCCTTCTCCGGTGCCCGGCGCGAGCCGGTCGCCGTGGCCGTACCGGCCGCCGCGCGGGAGCCCGCGGCGACCGGTGCCGCGGGCGGTTCCACCGCCGGTCCCGCACGGGTCGGCGCTCCCGGGGGCGGACGGTACGGCGACCCGCTCGCACCGGCCGCCGCGAGCGGGCCCGTACCCCGTCCCGTACCGCTGCCGGGGCCGGGGGAGGGCGTACCGGGGACCGCCGTGGCGGGCGGGTCGCGCGCAACGGGTTCCGGGCCACGGGAACCCGGCGGCGATCCGCGACGTACTCTAGGTAGCAGCACGACCGCACTCACGAAGGACTGACGACACTGGGCAAGCGACAGCCCGAAGGCCCTCCGCCCGCACCGGCGGTGCAGCGCATCAGACTGCGCTACACCAAGCGTGGCCGCCTCCGGTTCACCAGCCACCGTGATTTCCAGCGCGCGTTCGAGAGAGCGCTGCGCCGAGCCGAGGTGCCGATGGCGTACTCGGCGGGGTTCACGCCCCATCCGAAGGTGTCGTACGCCAATGCCGCACCCACCGGCACGGGCAGTGAGGCGGAGTACCTGGAGATCGCGCTCACCGAGCCGCGTGACCCCGACGGGCTGCGGGCCCTGCTCGACGAGTCGCTGCCCACCGGGCTCGACATCGTCGACGCGGTCGAGGCCCGTACCCCGGGTCTCGCGGACCGGCTGACGGGCTCCGTGTGGGAGCTGCGGCTCGACGGTGTCGAGCCGGAAGCGGCACGCCACGCCGCCGCCGCCTTCCTGGCGGCGGAGTCGGTCGAGGTCAGCCGTCAGACGAAGAACGGCGTACGTACGTTCGACGCGCGCGCCGCTGTCGCCCAGCTCACGACCACCGGGCCCGGTGCCCCGGGCACGCACGGAACCCCGGCTGATGGGCCGGGCGACCGGCCCTGTGCGATACTGCGCCTGGTTGTTCGGCACGTGACGCCTGCCGTACGACCCGACGACGTCCTGTCCGGTCTCCGAGCTGTGGCCGACCTGGCGCCGCCGGTCCCCGCAGCGGTGACCAGGCTGGCGCAGGGGCTTTTCGATGACGAGACCGGCACGGTGACCGACCCGCTCGCGCCCGACCGCGAGGCAGTCGTGGCCGCCCCAGTTCATGCTTCAGGGACCGCCGAGGCCGCCGCCGCGAAGGCGCCGACGCCGGAAGGCCCCGCGTAAGGACGTACGTCGTAGCGCCGCCCTTGTATCCGGGAGCCACCTGGGTCGGGCAGCGCACCGACCACAAGACTTTCGCCAGGCCGTACGCGACATGGTGTACGGAACCGGCGAGACAGGACACAGATCGCTCCCGAGCGGCGCACGCGCCCCGGACGGCGGCTCCGCGCAGGACGCGCGAGCCGCGGACGTCAACCGGATCAGCGCGGCGCCCGGGAGCCGACGGGAGAACCGCCCGCATGCTCGAACCGACCGAACCCGTAAAGGGTTCCGCCACCGACAACGATCCCGCCGCCGGGGCCGACAGCCCCAGCGACACCCTGCCGCCGCGCCGCCGGCGCCGCGCCGCCTCCCGCCCCGCGGGCCCCCCGGTCGCCGATCCGGCCATACCGGCCGCCGCCGGGGCCGACACCGCCGAGGCAGCCGCCTCCGGTACGGCCGGCCCGGCCGACGACCCGGCGGAGGCCACCGAGGCCACCGAGGCCCCCGCGCCCCGCCGCCGCCGTGCCACCCGCCGCGCCACCGCGCCCACCGGGGCGCCCGCCGCCGAGGTGACCGCACCGGCCGCCGCCGAGCCCGCCGCCCCGGACGAAGCGGAGGAGGCCGCCGAGGCCGCCGAACCCGCCGCCGAGGCGACCGAGGCCGCACCGCCCGCGCGCACCCGCCGCAGGGCCACCCGCCGTGCCGCCGCCCCCGCGGGCGCGCCGCAGGCCACCGAGGAGGTCGCCACCGCGACCACCACCCCCCAGGCCACCGCACCCGAGGAGGTCGCCGTGACCGCGACCGACCAGCCGGAGGTTCCCGCCTCCGCCACCGACGACACCGCCGCGCCCAAGCGCGCCCGCCGCCGCGCCACCCGCGCCGCCGGGACCGCCGCCGCGCCGCAGAACAGCACCCCCGCGGCCGAGGCCGCGCCCGCCGCCGAGGCGGCTCCCGAGCCCGCCGCGGCGCCCGCCGAGAGCCCTGCGCCCGCCGAGAGCCCTGCGCCCGCCGAGAGCACGGAGGCGCCCCGCACCCGCGGTCGCCGCCGGGCCACCCGCGCCGCCGCCTCCGCCGCCGAAAGCGACACGGCCCCGGCCGTCGAGCCCGCCGCCGCGCCCGTGGCCGAGGAGCGGGCCGCCGAGCCCGCGCCCGCCGAGGACGCCGCCCCCAAGCGCCCCCGCCGCCGGGCGACCCGCGCCACCCGCACCGTCGAAGCCGCGCCCGCCGAGGCCCAGGAAGCCGCGCCCGCCGCACCCGTGGAGGCGCGGCAGAGCGCCCCCGAGGCCGACGAGGCCCCGCGTGGCCGTGGCCGCCGCCGGGTCGCCCGCGCCGCCGTCGGATTCTCCGAGCCCGCCCAGCAGCGCACCCGCGGCAAGGGCGACGACCGGCCCGCACGGCCCGCCGTGGCCGTGTTCCAGCCGCCGGTCTTCGCCGAGCCGATGTTCCAGACCCCCGAGCGCGCCGCAGCCGAGGCCGCCCAGGCCCGCAACGCCGTCGTCGAGGAGGAGCCCGAGCCCGAGGACACCGCGACGGCCGAGGCCGCCGAGCCGGTCGTGGAGGCCCCCGAGGCCCCCGCTCAGGAGGCCCAGGAGGCCCAGGACGACACCGCCGGTTCCCGTCGCCGTCGCCGCCGCCGGGTCGCCGTCCCCGCCACCACCACGGACGCCCCCGTCGCCGACGCGCCGGCCCCCGCCGCCGAGCCGGTCGAGGAGCCTGTCGAGGCCGCCGGGAGCGACACCGAGGACGAGGAGCGCGCCGACGCCTACGGCGACGACCACGACGACAGCGACGGGCCCGGCTCGCGCCGCCGTCGCCGCCGTGGCGGCCGCCGGCGCCGTCGGGGCGAGCACGCCGAGGGCAACGGCGACTCCGCCGACGACACCGAGGACGACGGCGCCGCCGACGAGGACACCGACGAGCAGCGCCCCGCCGAGCACGACGACCACGACGACAGCGACGACCAGGACGGCTCGGGCTCCAGCAGCAGCCGTCGCCGTCGCCGCCGCAGGCGCCGGGCCGGTGACAGCTCCGGCGAGGCCGTCGCCCCCACCGGGGCCGACGACCCGGAGCGCACGGTCGTCAAGGTCCGCGAACCCCGTAAGAAGGAGGAGCGGCCCGCGTCCGACGAGGTCCAGTCCATCAAGGGCTCGACCCGCCTGGAGGCCAAGAAGCAGCGCCGCCGCGAGGGCCGTGAGCAGGGCCGCCGCCGGGTGCCGATCATCACCGAGGCCGAGTTCCTCGCCCGTCGCGAGGCCGTCGAGCGGGTCATGGTCGTCCGCCAGCACGGCGAGCGCACCCAGATCGGCGTCCTGGAGGACGACGTCCTGGTCGAGCACTACGTCAACAAGGAGCAGTCGACCTCCTACGTCGGCAACGTCTACCTCGGCAAGGTGCAGAACGTCCTGCCGTCGATGGAGGCCGCCTTCATCGACATCGGCAAGGGCCGCAACGCCGTCCTGTACGCGGGTGAGGTCAACTTCGAGGCCCTCGGCGGCGGTCCCCGCCGGATCGAGAGCGCGCTGAAGTCCGGCCAGTCCGTCCTCGTCCAGGTCACCAAGGACCCCATCGGCCACAAGGGCGCCCGGCTCACCAGCCAGGTCTCCCTCCCCGGCCGCTACCTGGTGTACGTGCCCGAGGGCTCGATGACCGGGATCAGCCGCAAGCTGCCCGACACCGAGCGGGCCCGGCTGAAGTCCATCCTCAAGAAGGTCGTCCCCGAGGACGCGGGCGTCATCGTGCGCACCGCCGCCGAGGGCGCCAGCGAGGACGAGCTGCGCCGTGACGTGGAGCGCCTCCAGTCGCAGTGGGAGGACATCAAGAAGAAGGCGAAGACGGGCAACGCCCCGACGCTGCTCTACGGCGAGCCGGACATGACCGTCCGGGTCGTCCGCGACATCTTCAACGAGGACTTCTCGAAGGTCATCGTCAGCGGTGACGAGGCCTGGGAGACCATCCGGGGCTATGTCGCGCATGTCGCGCCCGATCTGGTCGACCGGCTCCAGCGCTGGACCTCCGAGGTCGACGTCTTCGCGACGTACCGCATCGACGAGCAGCTGATGAAGGCGCTCGACCGCAAGGTCTGGCTCCCCTCGGGCGGCTCCCTGGTCATCGACAAGACCGAGGCCATGATCGTGGTCGACGTCAACACCGGGAAGTTCACGGGTCAGGGCGGCAACCTTGAGGAGACCGTGACGAGGAACAACATCGAAGCGGCGGAGGAGATCGTCCGTCAGCTGCGGCTGCGGGACCTCGGCGGCATCGTCGTCATCGACTTCATCGACATGGTCCTGGAGTCCAACCGCGACCTCGTGCTGCGACGGCTGCTCGAATGCCTCGGCCGGGACCGCACCAAGCACCAGGTCGCCGAGGTCACCTCGCTGGGTCTGGTGCAGATGACCCGCAAGCGGGTGGGCCAGGGCCTGCTGGAGTCCTTCTCCGAGACCTGTGTCCACTGCAACGGCCGCGGTGTCATCGTCCACATGGAGCAGCCCACCTCCACCGGTGGCGGCGGCAAGCGCAAGAAGCGCGGGCGCGGCGCCGGTGGCGAGCACGACCACGAGCACACGCACGAGCACACCCAGGACACCGCGCACGAGGCCGTGGCGGAGCACCCGGAGCACGAGTCGGCCGCCGAGGTCGAGGCGGAGGCGGCCGAGCCCGTCGCGCTGAGCGCGCCGGAGTTCGCCGCGGACGAGGAGCTGTACAGCAGCGTCGCCGAGGCGGAGGCCGCGGCGGGCCGTGGCCGTTCGCGCCGTCGGGCGACCCGTCGGGCGTCCGCCCCGGCCGGTGCGCCGCGCGGTGCCGAGGCTCCGGCCCCGGTCGCGGAGCCCGTGGCCGAGGAGGCCGCGCCGGCCGCCGAGCCGGTCGCCGCCGAGCCCGAGGCCGCTCCCGTCGAGCCGGTGGCGGAGGCCGCTCCGAAGGGGCGCACCCGTCGCCGGGCCACCCGTAAGGCGTCCGCTCCGGCGGGCTCCCCGCAGGGTGCGGCGCCGGCCGCCGAGGCCGAGGTCACGATCCCGGTGGCGGCCCCGGAGCCGCAGCCGGTCGCGCCGGAGCCCGAGGCCCCGGCCGCGGAGGCCGCCGAGGCGGCTCCCGCCCGTCCCAAGCGGCGTGCCGTCCGCAAGGCCACGGCGCCCACCGCGTCCGAGGAGGCGGCCGTCGTGGTCGTCCCCGCGGCCGAGACGCCCGTCGAGGCGAACGAGGCGGCGGGCCGTGACGAGGAGGCCGTGGCGGAGGCCGCGGCCGACGAGACCTCGGCGGACGAGGAGGCCGCGCCGGTGAGGAAGACCGCGCGCAAGGCCGCCAAGAAGGCGCCCGCGGCGAAGAAGGCACCCGCCGCCAAGAAGACGGCGGCGAAGAAGACCGTGGCCAAGAAGACGACGGCGAAGAAGGCCACCACGGCCAAGAAGGCCGTCGCCAAGAAGACGGCGAAGAAGACCGTCGCGGCGGAGCAGGCGGCGGGTCCCTCCGTCACCGCCACCACCGACGACGCGTGAGTGCGAGCCCCCGTACGGTGCGCGCCGGTTCCTCCGGCGCGCACCGTACGGGGGCGCTGTCCTTCCGTGGCGGTCCCCGTCACGGCGGGTGGCCCCGACGGGGCCGGTTTGACCCGTGTGGGTGGGGGACCGTAACCTTGACCGTCGGCGTTGTTGCGTCGCGCTTCTGAGCAAATCCCTCCAGGTGGGGCCGTTCGGCCGAACCGGAGAGGCCGCTCATCCTTGCGGATCATCGGGCCCTCGGGCCTGTGTGGGCGGCTGGCTTCAGAGGTTCCGTTTCGAAAACAGAGAGTGAGACCCGCGTGTACGCCATCGTGCGCAGCGGTGGTCGCCAGCACAAGGTTGCTGTCGGCGACACCGTTGAGGTTGACAAGATTTCCACCGGCAAGGTCGGCGACACGGTCGAGCTCTCGACCCTGCTCGTGGTCGACGGCGACGCCGTCACCAGCGACCCGTGGGTGCTGGCGGGCATCAAGGTCCAGGCCGAGATCGTGGACCACCACAAGGGCGCCAAGATCGACATCCTGCGCTACAAGAACAAGACCGGCTACCGCCGTCGTCAGGGCCACCGCCAGCAGTACACGGCGATCAAGGTCACGGCGATCCCCACGGCTGCGAAGTAAGGGACTGAGGAGAGATGGCACACAAGAAGGGCGCATCGTCCACCCGGAACGGTCGCGACTCGAATGCCCAGCGGCTCGGCGTGAAGCGCTTCGGCGGTCAGGTCGTCAACGCGGGTGAGATCCTGGTCCGTCAGCGTGGCACCCACTTCCACCCGGGCTCCGGCGTCGGCCGTGGCGGGGACGACACGCTGTTCGCGCTTCTGCCCGGTGCGGTGGAGTTCGGCACGTTCCGTGGCCGCAAGGTCGTGAACATCGTTCCGGTCGCCTGATCAGGCAGCCGTAGAGCGGTTCTCTTTCGCGGAGGCGGACCAGGTTTTCCCGTGCACCATGGTGTGCGGGGAAGCTGGTCCGCCTTCCGTTTGTTGTAGATGGAGCCGGCGTCTCTTCGCCGGAACGGCGAGTACGCCGTACCGCACAGACATCCGTAGTAACTGGAGGCACTGAACCATGACCACCTTCGTGGACCGCGTCGAGCTGCATGTCGCCGCGGGTAACGGGGGCCACGGCTGTGCCTCCGTTCACCGGGAGAAGTTCAAGCCGCTCGGCGGCCCGGACGGCGGCAACGGCGGCCGGGGCGGTGATGTGACCCTGGTAGTCGACCAGTCGGTCACCACCCTGCTCGACTACCACCACAGCCCCCATCGCAAAGCGACCAACGGCAAGCCCGGTGAGGGCGGCAACCGCTCCGGCAAGGACGGTCAGGACCTGGTCCTGCCGGTGCCGGACGGCACCGTCGTCCTCGACGGCCAGGGCAATGTCCTCGCGGACCTCGTCGGCAACGGCACCACCTATGTCGCCGCGCAGGGCGGCCGGGGCGGGCTCGGCAACGCCGCGCTGTCGTCGGCCCGCCGCAAGGCGCCCGGCTTCGCGCTGCTGGGTGTGCCCGGCGGCCTCCAGGACGTGGTCCTGGAGCTGAAGACGGTCGCGGACGTGGCGCTCGTCGGCTACCCCAGCGCGGGCAAGTCCTCGCTGATCTCCGTGCTCTCGGCGGCCAAGCCGAAGATCGCGGACTACCCCTTCACCACCCTGGTGCCCAACCTCGGGGTGGTGACCGCGGGCTCGACCGTCTACACCATCGCGGATGTGCCCGGACTCATCCCGGGCGCCAGCCAGGGCAAGGGCCTCGGCCTGGAGTTCCTGCGCCATGTGGAGCGGTGCAGCGTCCTCGTCCATGTCCTCGACACGGCGACGCTGGAGTCGGACCGTGACCCCGTCTCCGACCTCGATGTCATCGAGGAGGAGCTGAAGAGCTACGGCGGGCTGGACGACCGGCCCCGCGTCGTGGTCCTCAACAAGATCGACGTCCCCGACGGCAAGGACCTCGCGGAGCTGGTCCGCCCCGATCTGGAGAAGCGCGGATACCGTGTCTTCGAGATCTCGGCGGTCGCGCACACGGGTCTGAAGGAGCTGTCCTTCGGGCTCGCCGACATCGTGGCGAAGGCGCGTGCCGCCAAGCCCAAGGAAGAGGCGACCCGGATCGTCATCCGTCCCAAGGCGGTGGACGACGCGGGCTTCACCGTCACTCCCGAGGAGGACGGCCTGTACCGGGTGCGCGGCGAGAAGCCGGAGCGCTGGGTGCGGCAGACCGACTTCAGCAACGACGAGGCCGTCGGCTACCTCGCGGACCGGCTCAACCGGCTCGGTGTCGAGGCCGCGCTCATGAAGGCGGGCGCGCGCAGCGGTGACGGGGTCGCGATCGGACCCGAGGACAACGCGGTGGTCTTCGACTGGGAGCCCACCATGATGGCCGGCGCGGAGATGCTCGGCCGCCGCGGTGAGGACCACCGTTTCGAGCCGCCCCGCCCGGCCGAGCAGCGCCGCCGGGACAAGGAAGCGGAGCGGGACGAGGCCCAGCGCGAGTACGACGACTTCGAGCCGTTCTGACCGGCCCGAACACCGTCACGGCGCCCCCGGCAGGTTTCCCTGCCGGGGGCGTCCCTGTTCCTACCCGGCCCCGAAGCCCCCGCGCACCCCGGGGCGGGCGGGGAAGAGTCCGTGCATCCGCCGGTCCGCAGGTCCGCAGGTGCCGGGGACGGGGCCGGGGACGCGTACGGGGCCGGGAGGTAACCTCCCGGCCCCGTACGCGTGGGCCGAACGGCCCACACCTCAGCCCTGGCGGGCCTGCTCCAGCATCCGGTCCACGACCCGCTTCGACGCGGACCCGTCGTCCAGGTCGCAGAACAGGTGGTGGAAGCGGTCGAACCGCGCCTGGTACTCCACCTTGACCTCCTCGATCCGCCGGATCGACTCGATCAGCTCCTCCGAGGTACGGATCAGCGGACCGGGCGAGTCCTCCTCGAAGTCGAAGTAGAACCCGCGCAGCGTGTCCCGGTAGTGCTCCAGGTCGTACGTGAAGAACAGCATCGGCCGCTTGAGGTGCGCGTAGTCGAACATCACGGACGAGTAGTCGGTGATCATGATGTCCGCGGCCAGGTACAGCTCGGCGATGTCCGGGTACTCGGAGACGTCGTACACGAAGCCGTTGCCCGCGCCGGGCACCGCGTCCACGATGTTCGAGTGGCGCCGGACCAGCAGCACATGGTCGTGGCCCAGCCGGGCCTTCGCGTCCTCAAGGTTGATCTTCATGTCGAACCGGTACTGGCCCGCGCTGTGCGACCGGTCGTCCCGCCAGGTCGGCGCGTACAGCACGACCTTCTTCTCCGGCGGCAGCCCCAGCTTCGTCTTCACCGACTCGGTGATCTTGTCCCGGTCGGGGGAGTACAGATAGTCGTTGCGGGGGTAGCCCGCCTCCAGGATCTCCCCGTCGTACGAGAAGGCCCGCTTGAGGATCGGGGTGGAGAACCGGTTGGACGAGACGAGCAGGCTCCAGTTGTTGGCCTCCAGGGCCAGCCGCGCCTGGTACTCGCGGTCGAAGTGCAGCGTCTCGATGTCGTGGCCGATCTTCTTCAGCATGGTGCCGTGCCACGTCTGCACGATGACCTGGCCCGGCCGCCGCTCCACCCACTCGGGCAGATGTCCGTTGGTGACGATGTAGCGGGAGGTCGCCAGCGCCTCGAACCACTCCCGGCCCCACATCCGGACCTTGTCGGCGGACGGCGGAAGGACCACCTGTCCGTCGCGCACGGCCCACAGGTACTTGAGGTCGCTGCCGCGCGACAGCAGCTCCTCGTGCATGGCCCGGGGGCTGTCGGAGTACTGCTTGCCGTTGTAGCTGAAGAAGAACACCTGGTCCTTCAGCGGCAGCTGACGGCTGGGCTCGTACACCTCGCGGCGCAGCTGGAGCTGACGGTAGGGGCCGCGCTCCATGTCGTTGAGCTCGGAACGGCAGTTGAGCTGGGGGAAGTCGCCCCAGCGGTTCTCGAACCAGTAGCGGCGGCCGGCGATCACCGTATGGAGCGGGAAGCTCTTCGCCGCGAGGCGCTCGATGACGAACGCGGCCTTCGGCACCTCGTCCTGGTCCGGCAGCCGCAGGAAGATGTTCCAGCGGCCGGCCTTCAGCGAGACGTTGCCCGCGCCGCCCAGCGACGAGGGGTCGAACGCCACGGCGAAGCGCCCGTCCGACTGCCACTCGACGGGCACGGTCCGCTCGTCGTACCGGCCGCGGGCCTTGACCAGCAGTTCCGCGCCGATGAGCCGCTCGCTGCTGTAGCCGTTGAGGACGAGCTTGCCGCCGCGCTCGGCGATGGCGGTCAGCACCGCGCGACGGGCCCGCCCGACGACCTTGAGATAGCCGTTGTTGCCGGAGATCATCGCGATCTCATGGTGGGCCGCGTCCGGTCCCATGGACGCCGGGAGGTCCTGGCGCAGGTCCACCAGGCCGTCCCGCATGACGCTGCTGTAGCGGTGCTCGGTGCCGTCCGCGTCGGTCGCGACGAGGACCGTGCTCCACATCCGGCGGCGCGGCTGGGCCTTGCCCTCCAGAGCCGGGTTGGGGACCAGCGCCACCTCCGCGAGCGGCACCCGCGCGGTGAAGACCCGGCCCGCGGACGTGATCTGCACGTCGGCCGGGTACTCCATGGCCTCGCCGCTCTTGGAGTTGCTGAGCCGCAGCGTCAGGTTCTCGGCGGACGGCGCCCCCGCGCGCAGCTCACCGATGACCACGAGGTGGTCGTCCTCGACCCGGCGGTCGGTGATGACCGCCTTGACCTTCTCCAGCCGCAGCTTCAGCGCACTGCGCTCCACCACGGGGAGCAGCCGGTGGTCGTTGTCGAGCCAGTGGTACATGGGGAAGTTCGCGGCCGAACCGCCGCGCGCCCAGACACCGCTGCGCCGCACCAGACCGGAGGCGTACACATTGATGCCGACGTGCCAGATGCCCTCCTGCCAGGCTCCGCCCTTGCGCAGCTTGGCCGGGTCGACGGTCAGTTCCCAGCCGGCCCAGTCGTAGTTGTAGCGCTTCTGACCGGAGTCGGTGGTCGTCTCGGGGCGGTGGACGTTCTTGGCGGGCGCGAAGATTCGGCGGCCCGACTTGCCGTGCTTGAGCTGGACGACCTTCACGCTGCTGCGCTTGGAGGCCATGTCGACCTTGTCGATCCACGCGTCACCGGACAGCACCAGCTTGCCGTCGTGCCATTCCACCGAACGCAGCGGCGCCTTCAGCGCGAGGTCCTTGTCGATCCGCAGGGCGGCCTTCGGCAGCTCGATACCGGCCGCTTCCAGCGGCGCGAACCCGGCGTACTTGCGGAACGTGCCGGTGACCTCGATGGGGTCCTTGCGGCGCTGCGAGGCGAGCAGCGCGATCAGCTCGGCCATCTGGTGCTTGCGGACCAGCAGCCACTGCACCCGCAGGCTGATCGGCAGCGCCATGACGATCTTCTGGTCGATCGTGTCGAGATAGCGGTTGGTGGCTTCGAGGAACGCCGCGTGGAACTCCGCGTCGGCCTCGGGGAGCACCCGCAGGAACAGCCGCAGGTCGTCACGGAGGACCCGGTTGTCGTACTTCCGCTTGTACTCGGCGAACTCGGGGCCGGGCTGGGCGGCCAGGAACTCACTGACCATGCTGACCGCGGCGACCCGGTCCCGGATCGCCTGCGGCTCCTTGCGGCGCTGGGTGATCGACGGGGCCGCCTCGCCCTCGCGCAGCCGCCAGAAGTACGTCGGCTCACCGATGATGTCGATGGCCTCGGCACGGTAGTGCGCGGGCAGCACGACGGGGATGTCCTCGTGCAGGATGCCCTCGGGGAAGGAGAAGTCGTACTTCTCCCAGAAGGTCCGGCGGAACACCTTGTTGCAGGCGATACGGTCCGCGACCAGCTTCGGCATCTCCGAGATGTGGGTGCGCTGCTGCGCCTCACCGGAGAGCATCTTGAACAGCGGCACCTGCCAGGACTTCTCGCCCCGCAGATGGAAGACGTTGCCGGTGCAGAAGTCCGAGCCGGACTCGTCCAGGCTCGTGACCATCAGCCGGTAGGCGTCCGGCGGGATCACGTCGTCGCTGTCGACGAAGGCCAGGAACTCCGACACGGGGGACATCCGGCCGATGCCGGTGTTCCGGGCCGCCCCGAGACCGCCGTTCTCCTTGCGTATGAGCTTGAAGCGGGAGTCGCGGGCCGCGTACTCGGCGGCGATGGCCGCCGAGCCGTCCGGGGACCCGTCGTCCACCATGAGGACTTCGATCTCACGCAGCGTCTGCGCCTCCAGCGAGTCGAGGCACGCCGGAAGGTACTCCTCCACGTTGTAGATGGGTACGACGACACTGAGCCGGGGGGCCATGTGACGTGGGTTTCCTTTCGTTCAGGCCCGCTCGACCAGTTCGAGCAGCTGGGCGGGATACGGAGCGTGTGAACGCTCGTCGAACGGCACGAGGGGGAGCGGGGTCTGCTCGCCGAGGAACACCCGGCGCACCACCCGCTCGGCGGCCCGGCCGTCGTCGAACTCGCAGAACCTGCGGCGGAACGCCGACCGCAGCCGCGCGGCGTCGGCGCCGCGCCACTCGTCGGAACGCAGCAGGGAGATCAGCGCGTCCTCGGAACGGGCCACCGGACCCGGCGGCTCCGCCATCAGGTCGAAGTAGGTGCCGCGCACCACCCGGTACACGTCCCAGTCGTCCGCGAAGACGACGATCGGACGGTCCAGCACGGCGTAGTCGAACATCGCCGACGAGTAGTCGGTGATCAGCGCGTCCGCCGCCAGGTACAGGTCCTCGACGGGGTGCGTCCCGGACACGTCGATGACCCGGCCGCTGCGCTGGAGGTCCGCGAGCTGCGGTGACGAGGAGTAGAAGTAGTGACCGCGCACCAGCAGCGTCACGTCCTCCCCCAGCTCCTCGACGATCCGGGCGAGGTCCAGCCGGGAGCGGAACTCGCCCTGGTACTCGCGGTGGGTCGGCATGTAGAGGAAGGCGGTCGTCGAGTCGGACAGCCCGAGCGCGGCACGGGCCCGGCGGACATCGTCCGCGGTGCCGTTCACCAGCACGTCGTTGCGCGGGTAGCCGGTCTCCAGCGAGGTGTACGAGCAGGGGTAGACCCGCTCCCAGACGGTGGTGGAGTGGCGGTTGGAGGCGAGGCTGTAGTCCCAGCGGTCGCAGCGCTCCAGCAGCTTCTCGAAGTCCATGCTGGTCGACGCGGGGTACTTCCGCTGGTCGAGCCCCATGGTCTTCAGCGGGGTGCCGTGGTGGGTCTGGAGATGGATCTGGCCCTCGCGCTTGACCAGCGCGTCGGCGAAGTTGACGTTGTTCACCAGGTACTTGGCGCGGGCGAGCGCCGACCAGTACTCACGGGAGCCGACCCGGACGATCTCCACGCCCTTCGGCACCCCGGCCGTGCTGTCGGCCCGCACCGCCCACACCTGCCGCATCCGCGGGGCCAGCCGCGCCAGCTCCGCGGCGATCGCGGCCGGGTTGCAGGAGACGCTGCGGCTCCAGTACGCGGAGAACAGCGCCAGGTTCTCGTCGATCGGGGCGCGCAGCTGAGACTGGTAGTAGAGGCCCATCGCGCCGCGCTTGGAGCGCTTGACCGCGGCGGTGGCCCGGCGCTTGACGGCCGCCCGGGTCCGGACCGCCTTGGTGGCGCCCACCAGCGCGGAGTAGGAGTCCCGCTCCAGCATCGCGTACTTGTAGCCGACGGGGCCCGACGGGCGGGTGAAGCCCTCCGGGACCCGGGCGGCGTAGTCGGCGGCGGCCCGGTGGAAGAACTCGGCGCGCGCGTCCTGCGGGAGGCGGTCCGGACGGCCGAGGATCGTCAGGTACTGGTCGACCATCTTGCGGAACAGCCGGGGCCGCCACCGGTCCCGCTCGGGACGCGCCGCCAGGAAGCCGAAGACCCGCTCGTACTGCTCGAACACGTCGAAGTGGTCGCGGCTGACCGTACCGAGTATGTTGCCGCCCTCACGGCGCTGCCGGTAGTGGACGCACACCCGGTCCAGTACGGCGATGCGCTCCGCGGAGATCAGCGCGCAGAACGTCCAGGGGGCGTCCTCGTAGTACCCGGGCGGGAAGCGGAGGCCCTCGCGCTCCACGAACTCCCGGCGGTACGCCTTGTTCCACACGATCTGGAGCAGGTCCAGCAGCTCGGGGCGGTCCTGGAGGGGGAGTGCCCCGTCGCCCTCGTCGCGCAGTACGCCGGCCCACTTGTTCGGCTGTATCTCACCGCTCCAGTAGGTGCGCACATAGTCATAGACAAGGATGTCGGGGTCACCGGTTGCCTCAAGGCGGTGGCCTATTGCCGCCAGGGCGCCCGGGTCCAGCGTGTCGTCGCTGTCGAGGAAGAGGACGTAGTCGCCACGGGCCTGCGCGAGGCCGGCGTTGCGGGCGCGGCCGAGGCCGACGTTCTCCGTGAGGTGGATCACGCGTATTCGGTCGTCGCGTGACGCGTAGTCGTCGAGTATCGCGCCGGATCCGTCGGGCGAGCAGTCGTCGACCGCGACGACCTCGAAGTCCGTCCAGTCCTGGCGCAGGATCGAGTCGAGACACTCGGCCACATAGCCTTGCACCTTGAAAACGGGAACGACGAGCGTGAGTCTGGGCATCCTTCAACCTGTTCCGAGAACTGTCCGGGGGAGCGTCGGGCTGCGCTGGGACTTCGCCGGACCAGTGCCGAGACCGCGCCGGCCAATCCTAAAGGATTCACCCGAAGTTTCCCGGGGGCGGTAGCACACCGTCGCACTCCTGTGACGGTCGAAACCCGTACCCGGATCGGATGGTAATGGTCGGTACATGACCGGCACACGATCGGCTTCGATCGTGGAGAGATGTGTCACAGAACCGGCCGTTCACCGCAAAACCAGCAAGCCGTACGGAATGTCCGATTCGATTTTCGGGCGCCGCCGGGTGATTCTGCCTCGGACAGCGTCGACGAAGGGAAGTCCATGAGCTGGCTGGTGACGGGCGGTGCCGGATACATCGGGGCGCATGTCGTGCGCGCGCTGACCGAGGGCGGCCAGCGGGTCGTCGTCTACGACGATCTGTCGACCGGAAGCCGCGACCGGCTCCCGGACGGGGTGCCGCTCGTGGTCGGCAGCGTCCTGGACCGTCCCGCGCTCGACGCGGCCCTGCGCGAGCACGGGGTGACGGGCGTGGTGCACATCGCGGGGAAGAAGCAGGTCGCGGAGTCCGTCGAGAAGCCGCTCTTCTACTACCGCGAGAACGTCACGGGACTCCAGACCCTCCTCGACGCCATGCGTGACGCGGACATCGACCGGCTGGTGTTCTCCTCGTCCGCCGCCGTCTACGGCATGCCGGACGTGACCCTCGTCACCGAGGACACCCCCTGTGCCCCGATGAGCCCCTACGGCGAGACGAAGCTGATCGGCGAGTGGCTGATCAACGGCGCCTCCCGCGCGTACGCGCTGCGGGCCGCCTCGCTGCGGTACTTCAACGTCGCGGGCGCCGCCTCCGCCGAACTGGCCGACTCCGGGGTCTTCAACCTGATCCCGATGGTCTTCGAGCGGCTGGAGGCCGACCAGGCCCCGCTGATCTTCGGCGACGACTACGCCACCCCCGACGGCACCTGCGTACGCGACTACATCCACGTCCAGGACATCGCCTCCGCGCATCTCGCGGCGGCCCTGCGGCTCACGGACGCCGAGCCGGGCACCGCGCTCACCCTCAACATCGGCCGCGGTGAGGGCAGCTCGGTCCAGGAGATGGTGGAACGCATCCTCAAGGTGACCGGGCGCGAGGACATCGCCCCCGAGGTCACCGCCCGCCGGCCGGGCGACCCGGCCCGGGTCGTCGCCGCCGCCGACCGTATCCGCGCGGAACTCGGCTGGTCCGCGCGGCACGGGGTGGACGAGATGATCGAGTCGGCGTGGGCGGGCTGGCGCCACCGCCACCCCTGACCTCCGGCCGGGTCGGTCCTGATCCCCGGCCCGGTCGCCGACCTCCGGTGACCTCCGGACCGGCGCTGGGCTCCGGCCCGGACCTTTGGCCTGGTCCTGGGCTGCCGGCCTCCGGCGCCGGGTCCTGGGGCCCGGCGCACCGCGTACAAGGCGCCCGGCCCACCGCGTACGAACGGCGCAGGACCCGCACGCCCGGTGTGCGGGTCCTGCGCCGTTCCCGCCGGTCAGGGCGGACCGGCTAGCCCTCCACGGTCCGCGACGGCACCGCGCCCCGCGCGGACGCCTCCCGCCGGGGCGCGCCCGGCTGGGTCGGGATCGCCGACACGATCCGCTCCCGGTGCGCCCGCGCGGCCTCGGCCAGGGCCCGGACCCCGTCCTGGAAGCGCAGGGCCGACGCCTCGGAGGCCGGTCCCAGCAGCCGGGTCCGGAGCGTGGCCCGCGCCCCGGCCAGTCCGTCGCGCGCCGGATGCCGCACCATGTCCAGCAGCTCCGCGACCCCGGCGCCGTCCGGGGTGAGGATCGCCGCCGCGCCGACCGTCGGGAACACCTCCCGGAACGTCTCCTCCGGCAGCCCGCTGGTATTGGCCACCGCGTACGGCTTCTCGCTCGCCAGATAGTCGGAGACCACGCTCGACACATCGCTGATCAGCAGATGCGCCTGGTCGAAGCAGGAGTACAGCGCGGGCCGCGACCCCGTCACGACCTGGTGCTCACCGGCCGGGAGCGACGCCCAGTAGAGGTCCTCCCAGCGCGCGGTCGCCTCCGCCACCGCCTGTGCGCGGCCCGGCTCCGGCGTGGACTGGAGCAGCATCCGCTCCGCCTCGTCCGCCGCCGTCCGGAACCCGCCGCTGGTCAGCCGCTCCAGCTCCGCCGTCGCCCGCTCCAGTTCCGCCGTGACCCCGGGGTCGGGCCGCGCTGCCTCCCGGCGCGCGTTCGCCGCCCGGATCAGCTCCTGGACACGGAGGTTCGCCGCGCCCGCGCACGGATCGACCGAACCGGTCATCGGATGCGGCTTGTACAGCAGCCGTACCCCCGGGTCCGCGAGCAGTTCCCGGACGATGTTCTCGCCCGCCTCGACGACCGAGGTGTTGCCGGGATTGCCGTCCCAGCCCTCCCAGGTCGGCGCGTACAGCACGGTGACCGGACCGCCCGCGGGCCCGCCGGTGTCCGCGCGGATACCGTCCAGCTGGGGACGCCCGACCTCCACGATGTCCTTGTCCTCGACACCGACATCGGCGAGCGCGTACCGCTCCCGCGCCGCGGCGCCCGCCACCCACACCTCGTCGTACGCCTTCGAGTACGGGTTGACCGACGACAGCTTGTCGCTCTCCCCGTGGTTCACGAACGCGTGCTTGATCGTCGGGATGCGCAGCACCTGCGAGGTCTTCCCGGAGTTCGCCGGATGCAGCAGCACCTGGAGCGTCGAGTGCTCCAGCCGCATCAGGTCGGCGACCTTCGGCACACACACGATCGGGAGGTCCGTCGCGCCGATCTTCTGGAGCATGAACCGCTCCCGCAGCACGATCAGCGGACGGCCCTCCACCTTGCCGAGGGTGTCGAGCCACATGTTCGCCTGGTAGGCGGACGACGTGCCGCCGGAGAAGTACATGCCGACCGTCGGCCGGTACTCCGCCAGCCACGCGTCGAACCATTCGAGGACCTCCTCCGGCCGCGCGGGACGCCGTCCCGGCAGCAGCCGCACCAGCAGCTCGGCGAGGCCCACCGCCCCGGCGGCGATCGACAGGCCCACGCCCGCCGCCGCGTACCAGGGCCGGTCGGTGAGGGCCGTCGCCATCAGCCCCGCCGTGGCCGGCAGTCCGAAGAGCAGCAGCCGGTTGCTGGGCCTGCGGGCCAGCAGCGCGGGCGGCGCCGCACTGAGCCGCAGCGCCGAGGCGTCGATGTTGCGGGTGACGACCGGCAGGGTACGGGTGCGCCGCACCAGCAGCGCCGTGGCGTGGCACGCGAAGTGCAGGGCGTAGAACGTCAACAGCCCGAGCAGCAGCGGCAGGTACACCGTGCGCTGCTCCGGCTGATGCTGATGGCCGAGCAGTCCGGCGACCAGCAGCAGGTCGCGGAGCACCACACGGACGGTGACATCGGCTCGGGTACGGGCGATCGCCGACGCCACCGGCCGCTGCCAGCGGTGCAGTACGCCCTCGGCCGCGAGTCCGGCCGCGGTCGCCGCGACCAGCAGCCGGATGTCGGGCAGCAGGGCTCCCATGACCTGGGCCGCGAACGACAGCACCAGGACAGCGGGAAGGCCGAGCTTCCCCACGCGGAGCAGGGTTGGGGGGATGGAACGCAAGATGGGGACTCTCCTAGCAGCTCGAACGCGAGATCCGCGCGGGCGTGTGGGGAACGCGGCGCGGCTGTCGGGCTTGCTGGTCAACGCTGGGGCGGGGGTGCCGGTATCGGGTTCGTTTCCGGGTTCACGCTATGGAATCGTTCCCTGTGGTCAGTGACCCACCCGTGAGATTTCCGTGAGAGGGACGCAACGGTTCCAGTCACCGGACCGGCACGGGGGCCGTCACAGGTCTCCCGTAGATTGCGAAGCGGCGTCCGGCGTTGTGCCGGGACCGGTGTGCGGGGCGGCTGGGAGGAAGCACGTGTCAGGGGCAAGGCGGGTGCCGGGAACGGAGCGGGACGCGGGCGGCCGGGACGGTACGGGCACCCGGGAGGGCACGGATTCCGGTCAGGGCACGGACGCCCGGGAGGGTACGGACGCCCGGCGGGACGCGGACCCCCGGCGGGACGCGGACATCCGGCGGGGGGTCGGGCAGGCGCACCGGATCGTCGTCAAGATCGGGTCGTCCTCGCTCACCACCGCGGCGGGCGGACTCGACGCGGACCGGGTGGACGCCCTCGTGGACGTCCTCGCCAAGACCCGCGACGGCGGGGCGAGAGAACTCGTCCTGGTGTCCTCCGGCGCGATCGCGGCCGGACTCGCCCCGCTCGGGCTGCGCCGCCGCCCCAAGGACCTCGCCCGGCAGCAGGCCGCCGCCAGCGTCGGCCAGGGGCTGCTCATGGCCCGGTACACCGCGTCGTTCGCCCGGTACGGCATCCGCGTCGGCCAGATCCTCCTCACCACCGACGACACCAGCCGCCGCGCCCATCACCGCAACGCGTCGCGCACCCTCGACAAGCTCCTCGCGATGGGGGCGCTGCCCGTCGTCAACGAGAACGACACCGTCGCCACCGACGAGATCCGCTTCGGCGACAACGACCGGCTGGCGGCCCTGGTCGCCCATCTGGTCCGCGCCGACCTGCTCGTCCTCCTCTCCGACATCGACGGTCTGTACGACGGTGACCCGAGCCGCCCCGGCACCTCCCGGCTCGCCGAGATCCGCGGGCCCGCCGACCTCGACGGGGTGGAGATCGGCAGCACCGGCCGCGCCGGGGTCGGGACCGGCGGCATGGTCACCAAGGTCGAGGCGGCCCGGATCGCCGCCGCCGCCGGGATTCCCGTCGTGCTGACCTCCGCCGTCCACGCGGCGGACGCCCTCGCCGGACGGGACACCGGGACGTTCTTCCACGCCACCGGCCGCCGCTCCGCCGACCGGCTCCTGTGGCTCCAGCACGCGTCGACCCCGCGCGGTGCCCTCACCCTGGACGACGGCGCCGTACGGGCGGTCGTCGAGGGCCGCAAGTCGCTGCTGCCCGCCGGGATCGCCGCGGTCGAGGGCGAGTTCACGGCGGGTGACCCCGTCGAACTCCGTGACACCGCGGGACGGGCGGTCGCCCGCGGCCTCGTCAACTTCGACGCGAAGGAGCTGCCCCAGCTGCTCGGCCGCTCCACCCGGGACCTCGCCCGGGACCTCGGGCCCGCGTACGAGCGGGAGGTCGTCCACCGCGACGATCTGGTCCTGCTCGCTCCGTGAGACAGGGGTCCCCGTCCGGCGGACATCCCGAACGCCAGTGCCGGTACCGGTGACCGAAGAGGCCCGGACCGACGTGTGACCAACGGCACGATCCGCGCGTCCTACCGGGTGGGGCGAGTCGCGCGGTGCCGTTCCGGGAACGCCCCCGGAACCTGGACCGGCCCGCGCGACTCGCCCCACCCTTCGAACGTCCTGCCAGCTGGACGCTCCCTGCGGTGTCCGTCCGGGGGTTGGTCCGCGAGATCCTGGCCGGGGCGCGGCCTGTCAGGCGGACGTTCCGTGCGGTGTCTGTCCGGGGGGCGGCCCCCGGACCCCCGGCCCAGGTGTCACTTACCGCACGATCCGAACGTCCTGCCAGGTGGACGTTCCGTGCTGCGTCCACCGGGGGGCGACCCCCGGACCCCCGGCCCAGGTGTCACTTACCGCACGATCCGAACGTCCTGCCAGGTGGACGTTCCGTGCTGCGTCCACCGGGGGGCGACCCCCGGACCCCCGGCCGGGGTGTCACTTACCGCACCATCCGAACGTCCTACCAGGTGGACGTTCCGTGCTGCGTCCACCCGGGGGGCGACCCCCGGACCCCCGGCCCAGGTGTCACTTACCGCACCATCCGAACGTCCTACCAGGTGGACGTTCCGTAAAAGTGCCCCATCGGAGTCGATCGGCTGTCAACTTTGTTGCAGGGACCAGCGGCATGACCATTGCGTGAAGGAGGTCGTCGTGAGACGAGTGCGCCAAGGGGCGGCAACACGTGGCGCCCGTGCCTCCCACACCCTCCAGTCGGTGGGGGAGGAGCGCGCGGTGACGAACCTGGCGGGCGGAACAGCCGGGGAGGGCCCGGGGCCGGTGGCCCGGCTGTGGCACGTGACGCTCAGCGTCTCCGGCGCCGAGGCGCCGCTCGCGGAGGTGAGACGGGGGCTGGAGCAGCTCGCCCACGACCACCCCTTCCTGCTGACCAGCCGGTACGCGCGTGACCACGCGGAGATCCGGTACTGGGAGGAGGCACGTGACCTGCACGACGCCGCCGCCGTCGCGCTGCGGCTGTGGGGCGAGCACCGGCAGACCGCGAAGCTGCCGCCGTGGGAGATCGTCGGCCTTGAGGTGATCGACCGCGAGACGTACCACCAGCGCGTCGCGGCGGGCTACGGCCCGGCTCCGGCGACCCCCGTCGGGGTCCACCCGTACTGAGCCGCCGCCGGGCGCGGGGTGCGCGGCGGGCCGCCCGGGACCACCGGCGACCCGCGCCGTTCCATCCTCCGGACGCCTGTCTCGGGGGATGGGACAACCGCCGACGGGCGCGCGGCGGCGCATTACCCTGCCGTCATGACGTCGCTGCCGCCGCATCCCCCGCTCTCCGCGCCCTCGCCGTACGACAACATGTCCGAGGTCGCCCGCGCCGCCTACCGTGCCCGCGCCGCCGCCGCCGACATCGCGCCGCTGCCCAGGGCCACCAAGGACGACGCGCTGCTGGCGATCGCCGACGCCCTGGAGGTACGGGCCCGCGAGATCGTCGAGGCCAACGCCCGGGACATCGCCAAGGCACGCGAGGCGGGCACCAGCGAGGCCATCGTCGACCGGCTCACCCTGACCCCGGAGCGGGTCCGCGCCATCGCCTCCGACGTACGGGACGTCGTCGCGCTGCCCGACCCCGTCGGTGAGGTCGTCCGCGGCTCCACCCTGCCCAACGGCATCGACCTGCGGCAGGTCCGGGTCCCCCTCGGCGTCGTCGGGATCATCTACGAGGCCCGGCCCAACGTCACCGTCGACGCCGCAGCGCTCTGCCTCAAGTCCGGCAACGCGGTCCTGCTGCGCGGCTCGTCCTCCGCGTACGAGTCGAACAGCGCACTCGTCCGGGTGCTGCGGGACGCCGTCGGCGGCGCCGGACTGCCCGCCGACGCCATCCAGCTCGTCCCCGGCGAGAGCCGTGAGTCGGTCCGGGAGCTGATGCGCGCCCGCGGCCTGGTCGACGTGCTCATCCCGCGCGGCGGCGCCTCCCTGATCCGTACGGTCGTGGAGGAGTCCACCGTCCCGGTCATCGAGACCGGCACCGGCAACTGCCATGTCTACGTCGACGCGCAGGCCGACCTCGACATGGCCGTCGACATCCTCATCAACTCCAAGGCGCAGCGCCCCAGCGTCTGCAACGCCGCCGAGACGCTCCTCGTCCACGCGGACATCGCCGACGCCTTCCTGCCGCGCGCCCTCGAAGCGCTCGCCGAGGCCGGGGTCACCGTCCACGCCGACCCCCGCGTCCAGGCGTACGCCGAGGGCAGCAAGGCGACCGTGGTGGAGGCCACCGCCGAGGACTGGGACACCGAGTACCTCTCGTACGACATCGCCGCCGCCGTCGTGGACTCCCTCGACAAGGCCGTCGAGCACATCCGGCTGTGGTCCTCCGGCCACACCGAGGCCATCGTCACCGGTTCGCAGCAGGCGGCCCGCCGCTTCACCCAGCTGGTCGACTCCACGACGGTCGCCGTCAACGCGTCGACCCGCTTCACCGACGGCGGACAGTTCGGCTTCGGCGCCGAGATCGGTATCTCCACCCAGAAGCTGCACGCCCGGGGCCCCATGGGCCTCCCCGAGCTCACCAGCACCAAGTACATCGTCACGGGCGACGGGCACATCCGGGGCTGACCCCGACCGGGCGTCCACCCCCCCCCGGACGGCCCCGTCCGCGCCGGGGGACGGGCGGCCGGGAATCCTCCGTCCGTCTGCCCAAAACGACCCCCCGGGTCTACTCTGGAGACGTGCCGGAGGACGTGGGGGGCAGGCCGCTTCCGGGCGGCGAGGAGCCCGACGACCGCGACCACGGAAGTGCGGACGAGGAGTTCGCCTCCGTGGTCCTCGACGAGGACTTCATCCGGGCCGCCGAGATCCGCGAGCCCAGCGCGGTGGAGCGACTGCTCGCCGCCGCCGAGGCCCGGGCCGAGGCGACCGAGGCGGAGGCCCGCCGCACGGGCTCACGCGCGGGTCGCCATGACGACCCGGACGGCTCCGACCAGGACGGATTCGGTCCGCACCGCGACTACGACCCCGACGACCGGTACGCCCGGGACATCCTGGAGGAGTCCTACGGCCGCTCCGCCACCTTCATGGGACACGCCCGCTGGCACCGGCCCGTGGCCTGGCTGCTCGCCCTCGTCATGGGCGTCGGCATGGTCGCCCTCGCCTTCGCCGCGGTCTACCGGGGAGCCTCCTCCAGCCGGCAGGACCCGGTGCCCCGGCCCAGTTCCACCGGACTGGAGAAGAGCCTCCCGACGGGCCCCGCCACGTCCGCCGACCACTCCCGGCCCCCCGTGACGGCACTGCCCCGCACCCCCTGACACCGCACGGCACCGTAGGGTTCCGGCCGCCCTCACCCCTGGGGCAAGTTGTCGCGCGGCAGCGCGTTTACCGTGCCCTCTTCAGACCTACCCTGAAGGTATGGGCGGGCCAGGAGACCCACCGCCGGGGACACCCGAGGGCGGCCCCGGCGAGGACGAGTACCGATCCGTCGTCTTCGACGAGTCGTTCGTCCGTGCTGCCCGGCTCCAGGAGTTCTCCGCCGAAGAACGCATCACCGAGCACGCGCCCGCCGTCCGCCGCCGCGCCCCGCAGCGCCGTGGCGGTATGCCCCGGCAGGCCCTGCTCCTCGTCCTGCTGATCGCCATGGCCTTCGTCACCGCCGTCTACCTCGGTGTCCGCCATCCGTACGACACCCCGGTGGTCAGACCGCCCGGCGCGCTGCGGATGACGGTCATCCCGCTGGCGCCCCTGTCCGCCGTGCCCGGGGGCGTCCCGTCCCGGCTCTACGCGCACAGCCCCGCCGCCCAGTTCCGGATCGGGGCCGAGGGCATCACCCTTCCGGCCGCACGGCGTACGGCGAACTTCTCCGACAGCCAGGTCGTCACCGCGCTGACCACCGCCAAGGACTATCTGGTGGAGTCCTCCCTCGACCCGGACGTGCTCACCGGCCGCGCCGTCCGGCCGGTACGCATCCTGCTGGACCCGGAGCAGCTCACCCAGTTCGACCGCAGCTTCGCCCGCCCGGCCACCGACGGACTGCACGCCGCGACCGGATGGCTGGTGCGGTTCGACCCCGCCCGCGCCGCCCTCGCGGAACCCCGCGTCCATGTCCAGGGGACGCTGCGGGCCGCCGAGACCGGGCCGGACACCCTGGAGGTCAGCAGCGACCACACCTTCGTGTACGCGCTGCGGCCCGCGCGGGGCGGACCCTCGGCACCGGCGTCGCTGTTCACGGTCCGCCGCGAGCTGCTGTTCCGGTTCGACCGGGACGATCTGCGGCGGCATCAGACCGAGCTGGTGATGTCCTACGCGCAGGCCGGGCCGCTGGCCTGCGCGGCCGACTGGGCGAGGCATCTGCGGCCACTGCTCGCGGGGCAGGTCCCCGGGGCCGGGACGCCCCCGGGGACCGACCCCTACGCCACGGGCACCCCGACGAGTCTGTGCGGGACGCTCTCCTCGAAGGCCCAGCCGGATCCGCCCCGCGACTGAGTCCCGCGGTGAGGTTCCACGGGGCACCGGGCTCGTCGGGGCACCGGAGTGTCCGGCTCGGCGGGCTCGGCGGGCGCGGATCGCGGGACCCGGGGCGCTCAGGCCGCGGCGCGGGACGCCAGGCGCTCAGGTCGCGGAGGGGCCGCCCTTGGCCTCGCCGCTCCCGCCGCTCTCCTCGCCGGAGGCGTCCGCACCTCTGCCGGAGCCGCCCGAGCTCTTGCCGGAGCCGCCGAACCTGCTGCGCACCCGGCCGCCGAGGTCGCCCGCGCCGCCCGCTATGTCGGTCACCAGCTTCATCAGCGGGTCCTTGGAATCACGGACATCACTGGCGTACGCCGAGGCCGACTGACGGAACGAGTCCGTCACGGAGGTGTCCTTGTCCTCGTCGCGCCGCGGGTAGTGACCGTCCATGAGCCGCTGGTGGTCACGGGACTCGGCCCACTTCTTGAGCTCGGCCGCCCGCACCGTGGTGAAGGGGTGCGTACGCGGGAGCACGTTCAGGATCTTCAGGACGGAGTCCCGCAGATCGCCGCCCTGCTCGTACTCCTCGGCCTGCTTGAGGAACGCGTCGACGTTCATCTCATGGAGGTGGTTGCCGCCCGCCATCTTCATCAGGCCCCGCATCGACGCCTGGAGGTCCTGGCCCACCAGGAGCCCCGCGCGGTCGGCCGACAGCTCCGACTTGCGGAACCACTCGCGCAGCGCCGTCACGATCGCCATGATCGCGACATTGCCGAGCGGTATCCACGCCACCCGCAGCGCCAGATTCGTCAGGAACAGCAGGACCGTGCGGTACACCGCGTGCCCCGACAGGGCGTGCCCGACCTCATGGCCGACGACGGCCCGCATCTCCTCCTCGTCCAGCAGCTCGATCAGACCGGTGGTGACGACGATGATCGGCTCGTCGAGACCGATGCACATCGCGTTCGGCTGGGGATTCTGACTGACGTACATCGCGGGGACCTTCTCCAGGTCCAGGATGTAACACGCGTCCCGCAGCATGTCGTTGAGATGGGCGAACTGGGCGTCGGAGACCCGCACCGAGTCCGAGAGGAACAGCAGCCGAAGGCTCCGCTCGGGAAGCAGCCCGCTCAGCGCCTTGAACACCGTGTCGAAACCGCTGAGCTTGCGCAGCGCCACCAGCGCCGAGCGGTCGGCCGGATGCTCGTACGCCCGCGAGGAGATACCGGGGAAACGCCTGCGCCGCCTGCCGGGCAGATTCTCCGCGCCGGTGTCCTCGCCCGTCGGCCGCGGTGTGCCGTTGGTGTTGTCGTCGCTCATGACGCCCCCCATGTCTCGCGTTGTCGTCCGGTTGAACGGGTGGCCGTCCGCTTCGGTTCCCGTGCCGCGCCGTTCCGCCCGGACGGCTCGTGGCGACGGCTCGTCACGGACGGCTCGCCGCGGGGCGCGGGGCGCGGTCGTGGAGAGGGACGCCGAACAGCGCCGTGCCGTTGCCCGGGGTCCGGTCGGGACTCCCCGGGTGACGGGGCGTGACCGCCGCCGCGGCGACCCGGGTCCCCGTAACCACGGCCCTCCCGCGAATCCGCTTTACCTCACGCTTACGATGGCCTCAGAGGCTTCCTGTCTCCAGCCCGTTCCCACTCCGGATTGGTCCTCCCGAAGATGACTCTGCACAGCAACGCGGCCCAGCTCGTCACCCTCGCCGAGGGCGGGCACCACGGCCCCCACGCGAGCATCAACCCGTTCGTCACGGGTGGTGGCGCCCTTCTCGCCCTGCTCCTGCTGCTCTGGATCACCACCCGCTTCAACCGGGACCGCTGACCTTCGTACGCAGGCGGATCACCGGCCCGCTGAGCCACCGCGCCCGCCGAACGTGACGGAATCCCTCCGGCGTCCGGTCCCGCGGTACGGGCCGGTAGGGTCTGCACGCATGGGACAGCAGGACATGCCTACCGGCCCGGCGGACAGCGGCAAGCGCCGCCTCGGCGTCATGGGCGGAACGTTCGACCCGATCCACCACGGGCACCTCGTGGCGGCGAGCGAGGTCGCCGCGCAGTTCCATCTCGACGAGGTCGTGTTCGTGCCGACCGGGCAGCCCTGGCAGAAGAGCGACACGCGCGTGTCGCCCGCCGAGGACCGCTATCTGATGACGGTCATCGCCACCGCGGAGAACCCCCAGTTCTCCGTGAGCCGGATCGACATCGACCGCGGCGGCCCCACCTACACCACCGACACGCTGCGTGATCTGCGCGCGCTCAACCCGGACACGGACCTCTTCTTCATCACGGGCGCCGACGCCCTCGGCCAGATCCTGACCTGGCGGTACACGGAAGAGCTGTTCTCCCTGGCACACTTCGTCGGGGTCACCCGGCCGGGCCACCCCCTCACCGACCCCGGACTCCCCGAGGGCGGTGTCTCCCTCGTGGAGGTCCCGGCACTCGCCATCTCGTCCACCGACTGCCGCGCGAGAGTCTCGGCGGGAGCCCCCGTCTGGTACCTGGTGCCCGACGGCGTGGTGCGCTACATCGACAAGCGCGACCTGTACCGCGGCGACTGAACCGGGAGGGGGACCTGTGAACGGTCGAGACGACCGCTACGACGGCCATCCGGGCGGGACGGACCCCGAGGGTTCCGACGGCTCCGACGGATTCGCCAGCTACGAACTGGCCGGTTACGACGAGTACGGCCGTCCCGTCTACCAGCAGGCGAACGCCCCCGAGCAGTCCCGCCGGCAGCCGGAGTGGACCGACCCGTACGGCGGCCAGGGCCAGGCACCGGGGCAGTCGTACGACGCCCAGCAGGGCTACGGCACCCCGGACGCCCAGGGTTACGGCACCCCACAGGACCACGGCGGCTACGGCGAGCAGCAGCAGTCGTACGGCACCTTCCCGGCCGACCAGCAGCAGCCCTACGGCACGGCCACGGGCTACGACCCGGCGCAGGGCCAGGGCGGCGGCTACGGGACCGGCCAGGGCTACGGCGACTCCTCCCAGGGCTACGACAGCGCCTCCCAGGGCTACGGCAACACCGGGCAGAACTATGGCGACACCGGGCAGAGCTACGGTGACCCCTCCCAGGGCTACGGGAACGCCGCTCAGGGCCACGTGAGCGCCGCTCAGGGCCACGGCGACGCCCATGGCGGCCAGGACCAGGGCTACGGCTCCTACGCGGCCCCAGCGCCCTCCTACGGCGATTACGGGGACGGGCCCGGGGCCCAGGGCCAAGTCCAGGCCGACCCCTACGACCCCTACGGCCAGGCGGGCGGCGCCGGACAGCGGCAGCACGCCGACGCGCCGGCCCCCGGCACCGCCGAACAGACCGCCTACATCCCCCAGCAGACCGCCGCGCCCACCGCCGCCCACCCGGCCGGACCCACGGCGTACCCGGGCCACGGGACGGACCCCGGACAGACCGACGGCGGCCCCGGGACGCAGTACGCGGCCGAGGCCGCCGCACCGGACACCGCGGCCGGGCCGACCGGTCCGGACGCGTCGGACCAGGCGGACGGACAACGCGACTACCGCACCGAACAGTTCGCCTTCGTGGAGGAACCCGAGGGCGAACCCGAGGACGTCATCGACTGGCTCTCGTTCACCGAGAACCGCACCGAGCGCCGCGAGGAGGCCAAGCGCCGCGCGCGGGGCCGGGTCGTCGCGCTCGTCGTCGTCCTCGCGCTGATCGTGGTCGGCGGCGTCGGCTATCTGTGGCTCGCCGGCAAATTGCCCGGACTCTCGGACGACGAGGGGTCCGGCGGCCCGGCGGCGGGACCGCAGAAGCGCGACGTGGTCCTCGTGCACCTGCACAACACCAAGAAGGGCGGCACCTCCACCGCGCTGCTCGTCGACAACACCACCACCAAGCAGGGCAACACCGTCCTGCTGCCCAACGCGCTCTCCGTCAGCGCCGACGACGGCTCCACCACCACGCTCGCCAAGTCCGTCGAGGCCGACGGCTCCAGCGGCACCCGCGAGTCCGTGGACACCCTCCTGGGGACCCGTATCGAGGGCACCTGGCGACTGGACACCCCGTTCCTGAGCAACCTGGTCGACCTGGTCGGCAACATCGACATCGACACCGACGCGAACGTGCCCTCGGAGAAGGCCAGGAAGGGCGAGGCGCCGCTCGTCAAGCAGGGCGCTCAGCAGACCCTCAGCGGCCGGATGGCCGTCGCCTACGCCACCTACCGCGCCCCGGGGGAGGGCGAGGAGTTCCAGCTCGCCCGCTTCGGCCAGGTCATGCAGGGCATCCTGCGCAAGATCTCGTCCGACGCCGGGTCCGCCACCGTCACCGTCGAGTCGCTCGCGCAGATCCTCGACCCGTCCCTGTCGGAGAAGGACCTGGGGGCCTTCCTGGCGAGGCTCTCCGACCGGGCCAAGGGCGGCGACTACAAGACCGCGCTGCTGCCCGTCGAGTCCGACGGCGCGCTCACCGCGCAGGCCACCGAGACCGTCGTCAAACCGCTGCTCGGCGGCACCGTGAAGAGCCCCGAACAGGGCGACGCCGTCCGGGTCAGCGTCCGTGACGCCGGCGGCTCCGGTGACGCCACCGAAGCCGCGCGGGTCGTCCTCGTCAACGGCGGCTACACCTTCGTCGAGGGCGGCAAGGGCGACACTGTCGCGACGACCCGGGTGCTCTACGCCAGTGACGCCCGCAAGTCCGACGCCGTGGAGGTCGCCAAGACCCTGGACCTGCCCGCGTCGGCGGTCCGCAAGGGCGAGGTCGACGGCAACGCGGAGGTCGCGGTGGTCCTCGGTCCGGACTACACCCCCAAGAAGGGCGCCGACAGCCCGTAGCGAGTGTTCGGAGCGGGGGTCCACGCGCGCGTGGACCCCCGCCTCCGCCCAGGCGGGGCGTATCCGTGCGGCCACGGAAGGTGACCGTTTCGTGAGCTGTCAGCGGTCCGTGAGACGCTTGGGAGACACCCGACCGTCGAAGGAAAGCCGCGCAGTGACCGCAACTGACCGTTCCCTTGAGCTGATCTCCGCCGCCGCACAGGCCGCTGCCGACAAGCTCGCGCACGACATCATCGCCTACGACGTCAGTGACGTCCTGTCGATCACGGACGCCTTCCTGCTGGCCTCCGCGCCCAACGACCGCCAGGTCAAGTCGATCGTCGACGAGATCGAGGAGCGGCTGAGCAAGGAGCTGGGCGTCAAGCCCGTGCGCCGCGAGGGCGACCGCGAGGCCCGCTGGGTCCTGCTGGACTACGTCGACATCGTCGTCCATGTGCAGCACAGCGAGGAGCGCGTCTTCTACTCCCTTGAGCGGCTGTGGAAGGACTGCCCCGAGATCGACCTGCCCGAAGAGGCCAAGGCGACCCGCGGCAAGGGCGCCGAGCACTCCCAGCGCACCCAGGCGGCCGAGGAGGCTTCAGGGCTGCGCGAGCTCGGCGGGGAAATGCTGTGAGCGCTTCCTCCCGCACGGACCTCAAGCCCTTCTCCGAGTCGGGCCCCAGCCGCCGGATCATCCTCTGGCGGCACGGCCAGACCGCGTGGAACCTGGAGCGGCGCTTCCAGGGCACCACGGACATCGGCCTGACCGGTACGGGTGTCCTCCAGGCCCGTCGTGCCGCCCGGCTGCTCGCCTCGCTGAACCCCGACGCGATCATCGCCTCGGACCTCCAGCGCGCGGCCTCCACGGCCGCCGAGCTGGCAGCGCTCACCGGCCTCGACGTCACCCACGACGAGGGCCTGCGCGAGTCGTACGCGGGCGTGTGGCAGGGCCTCACGCACGACGAGATCATCGCGCGGCACGGTGACGAGTACGCGGCGTGGAAGCGCGGCGAGCCCATCCGCCGGGGCGGCGGCGAGCTGGAGACCGAGGTCGCCGACCGCGCGGCCCCCGTGGTCCTCGCGCACGCCGAGAAGCTTCCCGACGAGGGCACGCTGGTCGTCGTCAGCCATGGCGGCACCATCCGCACCACCATCGGGCGCCTCCTCGGGCTCGACTCCCACCACTGGGAGAGCCTCGGCGGCCTGTCCAACTGCTGCTGGTCCGTACTGGGCCGCGGCGCGCGCGGCTGGCGCCTGCTGGAGCACAACGCGGGCACCCTCCCGGAGCCGGTCCTCGGCGACGACGACTGACGGGTTCACGCCACCGCGTGACCGGTCGGGCGGCCGTCGGCACGGATTTCACTTTCCGGCGGCTCCCAGGCTAAAGTTCTTCTTGTTCAGCCCGCAGGGCGGGAAGAACGCAAGGGGCTATAGCTCAGTTGGTAGAGCGCCTGCATGGCATGCAGGAGGTCAGGAGTTCAATTCTCCTTAGCTCCACACTTGGAAGGGCGATCGGTACCGCGCGGGACGCGGCCCGGTCGCCCTTCGCGTATGCCCGTGCCGAGACAGGACGCCTGTGCGGGGCACGGGTACTGGACAAACGCGGGTTCTTCGTGGCCATTTTCCCGGCCCGCGCGGTTGCCCGGCGCTCCGTCGAGGTACGTGGAGGGGCACAGACGTATCGCACCGGTGGACGCGTTCCCCGCGCACGGGTCCTCGTACAAGCCTGGGCCCTGGGCGGACGCCGTGTCCGGACCGGTACGCGTACGTCGCTGACCGTGGTGCTCCCGTCGTGGCAGAATCAAACGGCCGGATGGGGGACGCGTCCCGACGGGAGGGAGAAGCGATGCCTGCGAGCATCCGCGAGGGGGAAGACCACCTCCTCGCCCTGGCGGTGCCACGCGGGGACGGCATACTCCCCGGGCGCCCCACCAGGTCCCTCATCGACTGCCCCTCCTGCGGCTCCACCCAGGTCGCCCAGCTGCTCGGCGACAACGGCGGGGTCTCCTTCATGTGCACGGCCTGCGGCCACTCCTGGAGCTGATCGATGGGTGCACACAGGCGCAAATGCGATTGGTGCGGCAGCGGGACGCCGATCGTCCGGGACATGGAGCCGGTCAACCCGGACTACCAGTACTGGTGCGAGGAATGCGCGCGGGCGCTGATCATAAAAGGCGACCCCATCGAGACCTACCGTGAGCTGGAGGGCGAGCCGATCTACGGCCGGCTGCTGGACGAGCACTGCACCCTCAAACGCTTCTACTCCTTCGCCACGGCCTGATCCGCCCGCCCGCCCCGGCGGGGGACATCCCGGGCGGAATCCTCCGCGCCGCCGCGAACCGGAATCGATTTGGTGAACGGCTGGGAGGACCGTTAATGTTGGCGTCGCCGCCGGGGAGACCGGGCGGTGCACCACGAGGGGCTATAGCTCAGTTGGTAGAGCGCCTGCATGGCATGCAGGAGGTCAGGAGTTCAATTCTCCTTAGCTCCACAAGCGGTTGACGGAAGGTCCCGCCCGGTACTCCGGGCGGGACCTTCCGCGTTCACCCCGTCGTCTCAGTCAACGTCCCGCGCGCGTGCGTGCGCGTGGTCTCACTCCCGGCCGCTGCCCAGGGCGCGGCGGCCCCGGCCCGGCTGGAGCATCGGCAGCACCGAACGGCCCGCCGCCTTCGCGGGGTCCTCCTCCAGCCGCAACGCCAGGGCCGGGCAGCGGCGCACGGCCCGCACCGCGCGGGCCTGCGAGTAGCGCGGCACCGCGGCCTCCGCCACGGACGGATAGCCGTCCTGCCCGAGCTGGATCAGCTCGGGCACGATGTCGGCGCACAGCCCGTGCCCCTGGCACAGCGTCCAGTCCACCGCGAGGCGCTGTCCGCTGGGGCCCGCGTCGCCCCCGGTACCCGTACCCGCCGCGGGCTCCTCCTGGAGCGGCAGCACGCCCCGCACGGGACGGCCGCAGCCGCTGCCGAGCACATGCGCCGCGAGGTCGTCGGTGAACGCGGAGACGGAGGACTCGATGAACGCCGCGGAACCGTCCGGGTGCTTGCACGCGCCCCGCCGCTTCACGGCGTGGGTGATCTGCCGCAACGCCTCCAGAGCGGCCGGTCCGCCGCCGTTCAGCACGTCCTCCAGGCCCCGGGCGGCGGCCGGGAGCCCCCGGTAGCAGGGGCCGCACTGCCCGGCGCTCTCGCCCGCCAGCCACCGTGCCACCAGCAGGGCCTCGCCCAGCGGACAGGTGTCCTGGCCGAGAGGCAGGATCGCGCCCGCGCCGAGCGCGCCGCCCGCCGCCTCCAGCGCCGCGCGGGAGACGATCGCGTCGTGCGCGGTGGCCGTGTCGAGCCATCTGCCGTGGTAGCCGCCCGTCAGCACGCCCTGCGGCAGCGGTGGGGCGCCGGCCAGTTGCAGGACGTATCGCAGGGGGACACCCGAGGGCGCCTCCAGGACCATCGGCCGGGCGACCGCGCCGGACACCGTCAGCAGCACCGTGCCCGGCTCGTCCCGCAGACCGGTCCTGCGGTACCGGTCGGCGCCCGTCCGGGCGGCTATCGCGAGCTGCGCGAACGTTTCCGCGTTGGACAGCAGCGTCGGGGCGCCACCGACACCCGCCTCCGAGGCGCGCACCTTGCGCCCCGGCGGCCGGGCCGGGCCCCCGTCGGCCGAGCGGATCAACGCCGACGACTCACCGGTGACCATGCGCACCGGGTTGCGCTGCACCCGCGCGCGCATGGAGGCCCCGCGCCGGTTGGACAGACCACGTTCGGCGAGTGCCCGCTCCATGGACCGCTGGGTGGACTCCCTGGTCACCCCGACCACCAGGGTCCGCGCACCGACGGCCTCCGCGGCCAGCAGCGCCCCGTCGAGGACGAGATGCGGGGCCCGGTTGATCAGGACCGTGTCCTTGCGGCACGCGGGCTCGTCCTCGCTGCCGTTGACGACGACCACGGGGCGCACTCCCCGGCGGATCGCGGCGTCGGCCACGGAACGCAGTTTCCTGGCGAACGGGAACCCGGCGCCGCCGCGCCCCCGCAGCGAGATCCGCTCGGCCAGCGCGGCCAACCGCTCCCCGCCGATCGGTTCGAGGGGACCGTGCACCTGGAGATGCGTGCCGAGGTCGAGCCGTTCCACGAGGTCGAACCCCGAGGTCAGCTGAGGCAGTCCGACGACCCGGACCTCGGGCACGTCGGGCAGGGCCGCTCCGCCGTTCAATTGACTCCTCCGGTGGGCGCGTTCCAGGGCTCACCGGAGCTGGGCGCCTGGAAGGGCCCCGGGAGCTGTTCGGTAGGGGTGTGGCCGGTCGCGGGGTACGTGGGGGTGCTTCCGTAGGGCGTCGAGGCGAGCGGGTCGTAGAGCGACCGCGGGGCCTCGGCGGGCGGCCGGGGTGACGGGGCCGGCCAGCGCTCCGCGCCGTCGCCCTGGCGGGGGACGCCGCCGGTGGGCCGCACATCCACGGGGACCCGGCTGCCCGGGTAGCTGTCCGGTACCGCCCGGTGGTCGTCGGGGAAGGCGCCGGGCGGCGCCTCCGGGTACGGCGGCGGGGGCGTCGGGACGGTCCGGTACGCGGCGGCCATCCCGAGCCCGCCGCCCGGTTCGTCGGGGCGCCCCGGGGACGCGGTGACCCGGGCGGCCGGGGCGGGCGCCGGGGGTTCGCCGGAGCGGGGCCGGAGCGTGGTGGACAGGGGCGGCGGACCGGTGTCCCACGCGCGGGATGCCGTGGCCCACCCGCGCGTGGGGGGCGCGACACCCGGCAGCGGCATCTCGGCGGTGTCGCGCGGGGCCCGGCCGCCCGGCCGGGGGCCGGACCCCAGGACGGCGAGCACCTGGGCGGTGACCCTCCGCCGCACCGGGGCGGGCGCCGCACGCAGCCCGAGCGCCCCGATGACGGCCACCAGGCTCATGCCGTACAGGAACGTGATCCACCCCGCCGCGGGGCGTCCGGCGAACAGCCCGTGCACCAGGGCCGAGCACCAGGCGGGGTACGCCAGCGTGTGCACCGCACGCCAGCGGGCGGCCACCGGGGCCGGGGAGGCGAAGGCGCTGCGCAGGGCGCCGGTGAGGCCCGTGGCGACCATCAGCAGGGCCGCCAGCGAGCCGAACCCGATGAGTCCGGCGGCGCCGTCCACGCCGAGCCCGAAGGGGACCAGGGTGGCGAGGACGGTGGTGTGGTCCAGCGCGATCTTGACGCTGATGTGCAGCAGGAGGAAGACGATCGCGGCGACGGCCGTCGCGCGGTGGATGCCCTGGGCCACCAGTCGCTGACGGGAGTTCAGGAAGACCCGGTCCGACGCGACGAGTCCCCAGAGCACCGAGGAGGTGAGCGAGACCAGGGAGAGCACTCCCGCGCCGTGGTTGACGAAATCACGGAATCCCTCACCTCCGATGACGACGAGCAGGGGTATCAGCAGCATCACTCCGGCTGCCGTGCCTCCCCGGGCCCACGGTTTCGGGGCGCGAGAGGGGCGGACTTTCCGACGAGGGTTCATGGGGCGACTCCGAACGACGCGGCACAGTGGTCCCGCCGCCGCACTCTAAGTGGCCCCATACCGAGGGGTGCGGGGTTTGAGTTATTACCCTGTTATCAAAGAGGCGCATGATCTTTGTGTTGTCCCGTTAGCGGGCGGTACGCGAAGTAATCGATGGCCAATGATTCTGTGTGCCGATCCTCATCAAGACGTCACCGGTCTCTCACATGACGCCGGACACCGCGCCCCTTCGGTCGCATCCACGCACGCGTGGGGACTCCCGTGCCGGACGCCCCCACCCACAGCTCGCCGCCGGTCACCCCGCGCGCGTGAGGGCGCTCCCATGTCCGGGTGAGAGGGCTCCCACGCGCGCGCGGCGACCGCACGCCTGTACCGTCGCGACGATGCGGGCCCTGCGGTACCCTGGCGCCATGCGTGCCGTACGCCTTCTGCTTAGCGGGCCGCGCTGATCAGTCCCGACGGATGACGAATCCGGTCGGCATCGGCGCGGCGCCCCCTCCTGTGCGAGGGGTTTTTTCGTTTCCGGACCGTGCCGCGACCGGACCCGAACGGGTCGACGCCCGCAGGCAGATGACGATCGATGGAGCTTTAGGGATCATGAGCGAGACGAATTCTTCCCCCGCCGCCGCGGAGAGCGCCCCCGAGGGGCCCGCGGGCGGGATCGCCCAGGCCGCCGTCGAGGCGGCCGCTCCGCACCGCTACACGGCCGCCATGGCCGCCGGTATCGAGGCACGCTGGCAGGACTTCTGGGAGGCCGAGGGCACCTACGAGGCGCCCAACCCGACCGGTGACCTGGCCGGTGACCCCGCCACCGTCGCCCGCCCCAAGAAGTTCATCATGGACATGTTCCCGTACCCCTCGGGCGCGGGACTGCACGTCGGCCACCCCCTCGGGTACATCGCCACCGATGTGTACGCCCGCTACCAGCGCATGACCGGGCACAACGTCCTGCACACCCTGGGCTTCGACGCCTTCGGCCTGCCCGCCGAACAGCACGCGGTCGCCACCGGCACCCACCCCCGGGTGTCCACCGAGGCGGCCATGGACAACATGAAGCGGCAGCTGCGCAGGCTGGGCCTGGGCCACGACCAGCGCCGTTCGATCGCCACGATCGACCCCGCGTACTACAAGTGGACCCAGTGGATCTTCCTCCAGATCTACAACTCCTGGTACGACGACGAGGCCGGCAAGGCCCGCCCGATCGACGAGCTGATCGCCCAGTTCGCCTCCGGTGAGCGCGCCGTACCGGGTGCCACGCGCGCGTGGCCCGAGCTGGACGCCGCCGCACGCGCCGAGGTCCTGAGCGGCTACCGCCTGGCCTACGCCTCCGAGGCACCCGTCAACTGGGCGCCCGGTCTGGGCACCGTCCTGGCGAACGAGGAGGTCACCTCCGACGGCCGTTCCGAGCGCGGCAACTTCCCCGTCTTCAAGTCGAAGCTGCGCCAGTGGAACATGCGCATCACCGCCTACGCGGACCGCCTGCTGGACGACCTGGACGGCCTGGACTGGCCCGAGGCCATCAAGCTCCAGCAGCGCAACTGGATCGGCCGCTCCGAGGGCGCCCGCGTCGACTTCCCCGTGAGCACCGACGGCCCGGGGGCCGTCCCCGCCACCGGCGCCGTCTCCGGCGGCCCGGCCACCGCGCCCGGCACCGGCGTCATCACCGTCTTCACCACCCGCCAGGACACCCTCTTCGGGGCCACCTACATGGTGCTGGCGCCCGAACACGACCTGGTCGACCGGATCGTCCCGGCCGCCTGGCCCGAGGGCACCCACGACGTCTGGACGGGCGGCCACGCCACCCCCGGTGACGCCGTCGCCGCCTACCGCAAGCAGGCCGCCGCCAAGTCCGACGTGGAGCGGCAGGCCGACGCCAAGGAGAAGACCGGCGTCTTCACCGGCGCCCACGCCACCAACCCGGTCAGCGGCGAACAGGTCCCCGTCTTCATCGCCGACTACGTCCTCATGGGCTACGGCACCGGCGCCATCATGGCCGTGCCCGCCCACGACACCCGCGACTTCGCCTTCGCGCGCGCCTTCGAACTGCCCATGCGCTGCGTCGTCGAGCCGAGCGACGGCCGCGGTACCGACCCCGCCGAATGGGACGACGCCTTCGCCTCGTACGACGCGCGGATCGTCAACTCCGCGGGCGACGGCATCACCCTGGACGGCCTGGACGTCACCGCCGCCAAGGCCCGTATCACGGAGTGGCTGGAGCGCGAGGGCATCGGCCACGGCACCGTCAACTTCCGGCTGCGCGACTGGCTGTTCAGCCGCCAGCGCTACTGGGGCGAGCCCTTCCCCATCGTCTACGACGAGGACGGCGTCGCCCACGCCCTGCCCGAGTCGATGCTGCCCCTGGAACTGCCCGAGGTCGACGACTACTCGCCGCGCACCTTCGACCCCGACGACGCCGACACCCGCCCCGAGACCCCGCTGTCGCGCAACGCCGACTGGGTCAACGTCACCCTGGACCTCGGCGACGGCCCGCGCGCGTACCGCCGCGAGACCAACACCATGCCCAACTGGGCGGGCTCCTGCTGGTACGAACTGCGCTACCTGGACCCGCACAACGACCAGCGGCTGGTCGACCCCGACATCGAGCGCTACTGGATGTCCCCGCGCGCGGGGATGCCCACCGGCGGCGTCGACCTGTACGTGGGCGGCGCCGAACACGCCGTCCTGCATCTGCTGTACGCCCGCTTCTGGTCGAAGGTCCTGTTCGACCTGGGCCACATCTCCTCGCCGGAGCCGTTCCACAAGCTGTTCAACCAGGGCATGATCCAGGCGTACGTCTACCGCGACAGCCGTGGCATCGCCGTACCCGCCGCCGAGATCGAGGAGCGCGACGGCGCGTTCTTCCACCAGGGCGAGCGGGTGAGCCGACTGCTCGGCAAGATGGGCAAGTCCCTGAAGAACGCCGTCACCCCGGACGAGATCGCCGCCGAGTACGGCGCCGACACCCTGCGGCTGTACGAGATGGCCATGGGCCCCCTGGACGTCTCCCGGCCGTGGGACACCCGCGCGGTCGTCGGCCAGTACCGGCTGCTCCAGCGGCTGTGGCGCAACCTCGTGGACGAGACGACCGGCGACGTCACCGTCACCGGCGACGAGCCCGCCGAGGACACGCTGCGCGCCCTGCACAAGGCCGTCGACGGCGTCCGCCAGGACCTGGAGGGGCTGCGCTTCAACACCGCGATCGCCAAGCTCACCGAGCTGAACAACCATCTGACCAAGGCGAACGGCCCCCTCCCGCGCGCGGTGGCCGAGCCCCTGGTGCTGATGATCGCGCCGCTGGCCCCGCACATCGCCGAGGAACTGTGGCGCAAGCTGGGCCGCACCGACTCGGTCGTCCACCAGGACTTCCCGGTCGCCGACCGCGCCTACGTCGTGGACGAGACCGTGACCTGCGTCGTCCAGATCAAGGGCAAGGTCAAGGCCCGGCTGGAGGTCTCCCCGTCGATCTCAGACGAGGAGCTGGAGCGGATCGCGCTGGCCGACGACAAGGTACGGGCCGCGCTGGACGGCGCGGGCATCCGCAAGGTCGTCGTACGGGCGCCGAAGCTGGTCAACATCGTCCCCATGTGACCCGCCGATCCACCGGCCCGCCCGCTTGAACGGCCCGGCCCCCGGGGACACTGTCCTCGGGGACCGGACCCGGTCGGCGGGCCGGGGGTATCCCCTACGGGTGGGACGGGGGCCGGGATGGAACTCGCGCACCGCCTTTTGCGTTTACCGTTGAAGAGACGTCGCAGGACCGGGAGAGGACCGTCATGGAAGCCGTGATCGCCGTCGTGGCGTTGCTCTTCGTCCTGCTGGTCGCGCTCGGGGTGTACGCCACGGTCAAGGTCGTCGGCGCGGCCAAGCGCGGCGTGGACCGCACGATCCACCAGGCGCGGCGCACCGTCGAGGACACCACCCTCAAGGCGAAGTCCTACACCCAGCCGGGTGCCGCCGGGGAGCTGGCCCAGCTGCGGCTGAAGCTGCGCACCTCCATGCGGGCCACCCAGGACGCCCTCCAGGCGGCCGTCGGCGAGGACGAGTCGCTGCGGGAGTCCCTCAGCCTCTTCGACCGGCTCAGCACCCACGGCCATGAGCTCGACCGCGAGCTGAAGCGGCTGGAGACCGAGCCCGACCGCTCCCGGCTCTCCGCCGCGCTGCCCGAGATGCGTGAGCGCACCGACCAGATCACCAAGTCCGCCGACGCCCTGCGCTGGGCGGCCCGCGACCGCGCCCACCGCTTCGCCAACGACGACCTGGACTCCCTCAGCCTCCAGATCGACATGGAGGCGGGCGCCCTGCGGCACTGGACCACCGAAGCGGCCCCCGGCGCGCAGGACCCGGCCGCCGCCCCTTCGTCGGCGTCCACCGCGTCCGCGTCCGCCGAGCCCGCCAAGGACGGCCCCGCGCCCTGGCCCGCGCCCGCCGGTCCCGAAGGCCGCGCCGGGGCCCAGGAGCAGACCTGGCCCGCAGGCGGTGCCGAGCCGGCCGCTCCGGCCATCGCGCCGCCCGTCGCCCGGCCCACCTACTCGTGGGAGAAGAAGCCCCGCCCGGAGAGCACCACCTGACCGGGCCCCTCCGGTCACCGCTCCCCGACGGCCCGGACTGCCGCTCCGCAGGCCCGGCGGGTAATCTCCAGCCCATGTCCAGCCATGTCGCCATCGTCACCGATTCCACGGCCTACCTGCCGGAGCGGGCGATGCGGCAGCACGACATCACCTCGGTTCCGCTGACCGTCGTCCTCGGTGACCAGGCGCTGGAGGAGGGCACCGAGATCTCCGCCCGCTCGCTCGCCCAGGCCCTCCAGAAGCGCCGCCCCGTCACCACCTCCCGGCCCGCCCCCGAGGTCTTCGCCGCCACCTACCGCGAGGTCGCCCGGTCGGGAGCCCCGGGCATCGTCTCGCTCCACCTCTCCTCGGAACTGTCCGGTACGTACGACGCGGCCGTGCTCGCCGCGCGGGACGCTCCGGTGCCCGTCCATGTGGTCGACACCGGCATGATCGCCATGGCCCTCGGGTTCTGCGCCGTCGCCGCGGCGGAGGCCGCCGCGGCGGGCGCGGGGATCGACGAGGCGGTCGCCGCGGCCGAGAAGCGCGCGGCGGCCACCTCCGCCTACTTCTACGTCGACACCCTCGACTATCTGCGACGCGGCGGACGGATCGGGACGGCCCAGGCGCTGTTCGGGTCCGCGCTCGCCGTGAAACCGCTGCTCCAACTGGCCGACGGGCGGATCGAACCGCTGGAGAAGGTACGCACCGCGGCGAAGGCGATCGCCCGGCTGGAGGAGATCGCGGCGGACCGGGCGGGGGTCGGGGGACCGGTCGACATCGCGGTCCATCACCTCGCGGCGGCCGAGAAGGCCGCGGCGCTCGCCGAGCGACTGCGGGAACGTATCCCCGGGCTGGGGGAGTTGCACGTCAGCGAGGTGGGCGCGGTGATCGGGGCGCATACCGGGCCCGGGCTGCTCGGGGTCGTGGTGTCCGGACGGTAGTCCCTCGCGGGTCGCCTTCGCTTGCGCTTCGTAGGTCTGTCCGGCGGGACGCGCTTGTTCCTGTGCGGTCGCTCGTGGGTTTTGCGCAGTTCCTCGCGCCCCTGGGTTTCCTGTGCTGGGCGCACTTGTTCCTGTGCCGTCGGTCGGTGGTTTTGCGCAGTTCCTCGCGCCCCTGGGTGCTGCCCCTTCGGGTCTGTTCGTCGGGTGCGGGTCTGTCCTCGTCTTCGCGCAGTTCCTCGCGCCCCTTTGGGGCGCGTTCTGTTTGTTCTTCGGGTCGGGGCCGGTCGGGATTCTCCGTCCTCGCTCCAACGCGCTCGGTACGGGCGTTCAGTGGCTGTAGTGGGGGCGTCGGAGTCTGCGGGCAGAGATTCCCGCCCACCCCCTTCCGTGAGTCCTGCGACCGCGCGAGGAGGGGGCCCAAGTGTGTTCCGGAGGTGTCCGTCACTCCTTCGGGGGGTGGAGTTATCCACAAGTGGGGTGCTGTCCACGGGAATCGTTCATGATCATCGCGAGTCGGGCGAAATCCCTACCGTCGAAGGCATGAGTTCTCGAATTCTTCCTGGTGAGGGTACGGATGCGTCGGCGGAGCTCGCGGAGCCCCCGGCCGAGGTAGCGCGGCGGCGGCGCGGGCCGAGTGGAGCGGGCAGCGGTCCCGGCCGGGCCGCGGGGTCGGACGGGCGGGTGCGGCGGCGGGCGGACGCGTCGTTCGCGGAGTACGGGCGGCGGGGACCCGGGCCGGGGGAGCGGTACGGGCCGTCGCGGGACGGGGTCTCGCGGCACGGGCCTGTGGAGCGCGGGCCGTTGGGTGGGGGGTCTTCGCGCCCCGGGCCGGAGGGGTCCGGCCTCGGCGGGCGGGAGTCCGGGGGCCGACTGCCTCCGGGCCCCGACGCTGAGCTGTCGCGTGGGGCACGGGCGGTGCTCGCGGTACGCGAGCGGCTGCCGCTGTGGCTCCGGACGCGCTGCGGGCTGGAGCGCCGGAGCCTGGTGGCGCTGACCGTCGTCCTGGTGATCGCGGTCGGGTTCGCTGTCCAGCACTTCTGGGCTGGCCGTCCGCAGCCCGTACGCGCCCCGGAGCTGGTGCGCGCGGCTCCTCCCGGACCGACCGCGTCCGCGCGACTCGCCGGGCCACGGGTGGTGGTCGACGTCGGCGGCAAGGTACGTGATCCGGGGCTCCAGCGGCTGCCCGCCGGGTCCCGGGTGGCCGACGCGCTGGGCGCGGCGGGCGGCGTGAAACCGGGCACGGACCTCACCGGGCTCAATCGCGCGCGGATGCTCGTGGACGGTGAGCAGATCGTCGTGGGGGCACGTCCCGAAGGACCGGGGACGGCGACCGGTGCCGGGTCGGTGGCCGGTTCCCCGGCGGGGCCGGTGACCGGCGCAGGACCTTCCGCGGGCGGCGCACCGGGGTCCGCGCCGCTCTCGCTCAGCTCCGCCACCGCCGCCCAACTCGACACGCTGCCCGGGGTGGGACCGGTGCTCGCCCAGCGGATCGTCGACCACCGCGCCCAGCAGGGCGGCTTTCGCACCGTGGCACAGCTCCGCGAGGTGACCGGGATCGGTGACCGGCGCTTCGCCACGCTGAAGGACCTGGTCCGGCCGTGAGCGGGGCTCCTGGGGTCGTCTCCTCCGGCAGCCCAGCCCTTGGCAGCACAGCATCCGGCAACACGGCGCTCGGCAACACGGCCGCGGACCTCCGGCTGGTGCCGCCCGCGCTTGCCGTGTGGCTGACCGCCGCGCTGCTCCTCGGAGCCTCACCGTGGTGGACGGCGGGGGTGGTGCTGTGCGCCGCGGTCGCGGCCGTGGCGCTGCTTGTGCCCTGGCGCCCGAGTGGTGGCTGGACGGCGGCACGGCGGGTGACCTGGGCTGCGGTGCTGCTGTGTGTGGCGGCCTCGGCTGCCGCGGCCGGTCTGCACGGGGCCGATCTATGGCGGGGGCCGGTCCCGGAGCTCGCCGACCGGTACGCGGCGGCGACCTTCGAGGTGGAGGTGGCGGCGGACCCGCGCCGGGCGCGCCCGCGTCCAACGGGAGCCGCGGCGCCGCCGCTCGTGCTGGTCGACGCCCGGGTGGTCCGGGTGACGGCGGCGGACGGCGCGGTCACCCGGACCCGTACGCCCGTGCTGCTCATGGTGGACGCCGGCCGGGCGCCGGGGCGGTGGCTGGAAGTACTGCCGTCCACCCGGCTGCGGGTCATGGGACGGCTCGCCCCGCCCCAGCGGCGCGGCGGTGACATCGCGGCCGTCGTACGGGTCGACGGGGAGGGACCGCCGCGTGTGGTCGCGCCGCCATCGGCGGTGCAGCGGATCGCCGGGGAGTTACGGACGGGCCTGCGCCGGGCCACCGCGGGGCTGCCCGAGGACGCGCGGGCGCTGTTGCCGGGACTGGTGGTCGGGGACACCTCGCGGGTCACCCCGGAGCTGCGGGACGCGTTCGAGAGGACGGATCTGACGCACCTCATGGCGGTGAGCGGTTCGAACTTCGTCGTGCTGCTCGCGTTGCTCGTCGGCCCGCCGGGGATGTCGCAGTCCGTGGAACGGCGGGGGCTGGCGCCCAGGCTCGGCATCGGACTGCGGGCGACGGCGGTCCTGGCCGCAGGGCTCAGTCTCGGGTTCGTCGTGGTGTGCGGACCGGAGCCGAGTGTGGTGCGGGCGGCGGCCTGCGGCGGGATCGCGCTGCTCGCGATGGTCACCGGACGCCGGAGATCGTTGCTGCCCGCGCTGGCGGCGGCCGTCCTGCTGCTGGTGCTCCATGACCCGTGGCTGGCCCGGAAGCCGGGCTTCCTGCTGTCCGTCCTCGCGACGGGCGCCCTGCTCACGGTGGCGCCGGGGTGGAGCGCCGCACTGCGGCGGCGCGGTGTGCCCGGCCGGGTCGCCGAGGCGCTGGCGGCGGCGGCCGCCGCCCAGGCGGTGTGCGCGCCGGTGGTGGCGACGTTCGCGCAGCGGGTGAGTGTCGTCGGGGTGCCGTGCAATCTGCTGGCGGAGTTCGCGGTGGCCCCCGCGACGGTCCTGGGGTTCGGCGCCCTGATCACGGCGTGGGTGGCGATGCCGGTGGCGGAGGTCATCGCGTGGTGCGGCGGCTGGCCGGCGGGGTGGATCGCCGGGATCGCCCGGACGGGGGCCGCCTTGCCGGGCGGTTCGCTGGGGTGGCCGGGCGGCTGGCGGGGCGCGCTGCTATTGGCGGCGGCGGTCGCGCTGGCCGTGCCGACGGTACGGCGGTTGCTGCGGAGTCCGCCCCTCGCGTCGGCGTGCGCCTTCGCCCTGGTGCTGGCCGTGGTGCAGCCGGTGCCGCTGACCCGGGTCATGACGGGATGGCCGCCGCCCGGGTGGCGGTTGGTGATGTGCGACGTGGGGCAGGGGGACGCGTTGGTGCTGGCGGCGGGTGGGGGCAGTGCGGTGGTGGTCGACGCGGGGCCCGATCCGGGGCGGGTCGACCGGTGTCTGCGGCGGCTCCAGATCACCCGGGTGCCACTGGTGCTGCTCACCCACTTCCATCTGGACCATGTGGCGGGACTGGAGGGGGTGTTGCGGGGCCGGGACGTGGGGGTGATCGAGACGACGGGCCTCGCGGAGCCCGCCGCGCAAGCCGCGGCGGTGCGACGGACCGCCGCCGGGCGGGGGATCGCGCTGCGGCACGCGGTGGCGGGGGAACGGCGGCGCACCGGACCCGTCGAGTGGGAGGTGCTGTGGCCGCAGGACACACGGGCGCCCGGTGCGATGGGTCCGCTGGAGCCGAACGACGCGAGCGTGACGCTGTTGGTGCGCAGCGGCGGGCTGCGGATGTTGTTGCTCGGTGATCTGGAGCCGCCCGCGCAGCGGGCGTTGGTGCGGGGGCCGCTCGGCGGCCGGTCCGCGCGGGTGGACGTGGTGAAGGTGGCGCACCACGGGTCGCCCTTCCAGGACCCGGAGCTGCTGGAGCTGACCCGTGCGCGGCTCGCCCTGATCTCCTGCGGCCGGGACAACCCGTACGGGCATCCCTCGGCGAGGACGATCGGGGCGCTGGAGGCGGCCGGGGCACAGGTGTCGCGCACGGACCGTGACGGTTCGGTGGCCGTGCTCGACGGGGACGGGCGGGGTCCCGCGACGGTCGCGCACCGCTGACCGGCACCGGGCATCGCGTTGGCAAAGCGGAGGGGGAAGGGGGGAGCGGGCGGAACGGTGGGAACGGAGCCGCGGATCAACGTGCGAGGGAGGGAATGGGCGGTGCCGGGGAAGTCGCGGGCAGCGGGACCGGACGGTGGGGGTGGTGCGGATACGGCACGCGTTTGCCGGGAATGCGCTGCGGATGGTCGAATGCGTTATCGAATCGAACGACGTCGCGCCGCACTGGAGTGTTTTCGGGAATGCTGGGCCGTTGGCTGGGAAATCGTAGGAACGCTCAGCGGGTCGGTCCCGTGTCGGCGGTGAACGTGCCGCCGAGCGCCGGGGTGCTCGGTTGCCGGGTGCTCGACCCGGTGCATGAACCGGCGCGCGGCGCGACACTGACCGTGACGGACAGCGACGGACGTATGACGGTGAACGGCGGCACGGACCCGTACGGATCTTTCGTGGCGGCCGTACCGGCGGGGGAGTACCGGATCGTGGTGACCTCGGACGGCTACGCACCGTACCGGGCCGATGTCACGGTCGCGGAGGGCACGCACTCCTCCCTCGGTGACGTGGTGCTGCAACTCGCCCCGGCGCAACCGCTGCCCTCGACCGGGGACTGGGAGATCGAGCCCACGCATTCCTCGATCGGTTTCACGGCACGGCATATCGGGCTGGCGCGGATTCACGGACGGTTCAACAGGTTCGCGGGGGCGTTGCGGATCGGTGAGCGGATGGAGGAGTCGGCGATGCATGTGGTGATCGACGCGGCGTCCATCGACACCAATGTGCGGATGCGTGACGATCATTTGCGGTCGGCGGACTTTCTCGACGTCCAGCGCTTTCCGACCCTGGAGTTCTACAGCGAACGCTTTGCTCACCGGGGTGGTCAGCGATGGGCGATCACCGGGGCCCTGTCGCTGCACGGGGTGACACGGACCGTGACGCTCGACGCGGAGTACCTGGGCCTGGGCAACGGTATGGAGGGCGAGACACGAGCCGCGTGCCGGGCCACCACCGAACTGCACCGTGACGACTTCACGGTCAGCTGGCAGACGATGCTCGCGCGCGGGATAGCCGTGGTCGGCCCGAGTATCGGGATCACCCTCGACGTGCAGGTCGTCCCCATGGCGGCGGGGTGACCCTCGGCCGTTGACCGCAGTTGACCGCCGGTAGTCGTGACGCCCACCGACAGCCGCGACGCCCGCTGGTCGCTGACGGCCGGACCTCCGCTGGCGGCTGGACTTACCGCTGACCGCTGACCGCTGACCGGGCCGGCCGCTGTCCCCGGCGTTCCGCCGGTGCCGGACAATGTTCCGGTGAGCGATGTGAGACATGTGCTGGTGCTGCCCGACCGGGACGCGGCGGAGGAAGCGGCCGAGGCGTTGGGCGACCGGTTCGGGGTGCGGGAGGAACCGCAGCTCGTCCGGGACGCGCTGGCGGGGGAGGACGACGCCGAGGACGCCCAGTGGCTGGTGGTCGTCGAGGACCCCGACGCCCGCTTGGACGCCGCCGCGCTCGACGCCTTCGCCGGTGAGTGGGACGGCTGGCGCGAGGCGCCGTAGCGGCGAGCCGGCCGTGTGGGTGCGGCGGCCGTCACTGGTCGGTTCCGGCGGCCGTACCCGGCGAGTTCTTCGGTGCCGCCCGGGTGGGTCGGCATCCACGCCAGGGCAGCGGGGCACCGTTGAGGCGAGGTACCCCGCGCCGCCCGGGAAACGGGACCGCCAGGGGAACGGACCCCCCCGGCAACGGACCCCCCCCCGGCAACGGCTCCCCCCGCAACGGAACCGCTCAGCGCGTCGTCCACGCGGGGACTGTCGGTGGGGCGTGGGATGCTGGACCGTGATGGCCAAGAAGACCGCAAACGACGATCCGCTCGCCCCCCTCACGCTCGCCGTGGGCCAGGAGGACCTCCTGCTCGACCGCGCCGTGAAGCAGGTGGTGACGGCCGCCCGCGCGGTCGACGCGGACACGGACGTCCGTGACCTCACGTCCGATCAGCTCCAGCCCGGCACCCTCGCCGAGCTGACGAGTCCTTCGCTGTTCGCCGAGCGCAAGGTCGTCGTCGTCCGTAACGCGCACGACCTGTCCGCCGACACCGTCAAGGACGTGAAGGCGTATCTCGGAGCGCCCGCCGAGGAGATCACGCTGGTGCTGCTGCACGCGGGCGGCGCCAAGGGCAAGGGCCTGCTGGACGCCGCGCGCAAGGCGGGTGCGCGGGAGGTCGCCTGCCCGAAGATGACGAAGCCCGCGGACCGGCTGGCCTTCGTCCGGGGGGAGTTCCGCGCGCTCGGCCGGGCGGCGACCCCGGAGGCGTGCCAGACACTGGTCGACGCGATCGGCAGCGATCTGCGGGAGCTGGCGTCGGCGGTGGCGCAGCTCGTCGCGGATGTCGAGGGCACCATCGACGAGGCGATCGTCGGCCGCTACTACACGGGCCGGGCCGAGGCGTCGAGCTTCACGGTCGCGGACCGGGCGGTCGAGGGACGGACGGCGGAGGCGCTGGAGGCGCTGCGCTGGTCGCTGTCGACGGGTGTCGCGCCCGTGCTGATCACCAGCGCGCTGGCGCAGGGGGTGCGGGCGATCGGGAAGCTGTCGTCCGCGCGGGGCGGCCGTCCCGCCGACCTCGCCCGCGAGCTGGGTATGCCCCCTTGGAAGATCGACCGGGTGCGTCAGCAGATGCGCGGCTGGACCCAGGACGGGGTGTCGGTCGCGCTGCGCGCGGTCGCGGAGGCCGACGCGGGGGTCAAGGGCGGCGGTGACGATCCGGAGTACGCGCTGGAGAAGGCGGTCGTCACGATCGCCCGCGCGGCCCGTTCGCGACGAGGCTGAGGCCCATTCGACGTGACGTGACGTGACGGTGTGGGTGTGGGCGTGGCCCCCGTGCCCGGCTCCCCGTACCGGCCCCGCACCCGGCTCCCCGTACCGGCCCCATACCCAGAGCCCCCGTACCCAGAGCGCCCCGTAGTCACGGCCCCGTACCCGTACGACTCAGTACCTGCGGCTCCCGTACCCGCAGGCGCGCCCCCAGGTCCCCGTGCAGATACGGACGGCTCCCGCACGCATACGGAACGTACGCATGCGGAACGTAAGCGTACGTAACGTACAGATGTGAAAACGCCGAGGACCCCGGGTCCGGCGCCTGGGGAAGGCGGCGGACGCGGGGTCCTCGGTTCACGATGCTGAGCCCGTACCCGCGTGGCGAACGCAGGCCGCGTACAGGCTCGGGGTGCCGGACGGGAGCGGAGAGAGAGGGCCCGCTGGGTCCCTTCCGGCGGTCAAGTCGGTGCGGACGGGTCCGTCGGTCCCGGCCCTGGGGGCCGGGCGGTCCGTGCCGCTGCCGGGTCCGTGGGGCGGGGCCCCACGCCCTCGGCTCAGCCCTTGAGGGAGGCGACCTGCGAAGCCAGGGCCGACTTCTTGTTGGCGGCCTGGTTCTTGTGGATGACGCCCTTCGAGACGGCCTTGTCCAGCTTGCGCGAAGCCTCGCGGTTCGCGGCGGTGGCCTTCTCGACGTCGCCGGCGGCGACGGCCTCACGGGTACGGCGGATCGCGGTCTTCAGGGAAGACTTGACGGCCTTGTTGCGCAGCCGCGCCTTCTCGTTGGTCTTGATCCGCTTGATCTGGGACTTGATGTTCGCCACGAATGAGCCTTCTCAGGTTCAGAGGCGCGCACGGACCTCGGTCCGTACCCGCCGATGATTTGAATCTTCGGGTGGCGCCACGGGCCAGGACCGGAGAACCGGCCGGACCGGGGTGCCGAGCGGACACCGGGACCCGGTGCGCCGCGCGTGTCCCCGCTGAGAGGGGCAGGAGACACAATGACCTAGGTTATCAGCCGTGCTCCCGGCGGCCCAAACCGGTCGCAGTGCCGCGCCCATGGGACGATGGAGGCTACGTAACGATCCGCGCCGAGGCGTGAGAAGCCTCAAGAGACAGGACCCTGCGTGCCCGCGACCACTCCCCATGTGCCTGAGCCGAGCCGTACCCCGCCGGCTCTGCTCCGTAATTTCTGCATCATCGCGCACATCGACCACGGCAAGTCCACGTTGGCCGACCGTATGCTCCAGCTCACCGGAGTGGTCGAGCAGCGGCAGATGCGCGCCCAGTACCTCGACCGCATGGACATCGAGCGTGAACGCGGCATCACGATCAAGTCCCAGGCGGTGCGGCTGCCCTGGGCCCCCACCGGTGGGCCCGACGTGGCCGACACCCACATCCTCAACATGATCGACACCCCGGGGCACGTGGACTTCACGTACGAGGTGTCGCGGTCGCTGGCCGCGTGCGAGGGGACCGTCCTGCTCGTTGACGCCGCGCAGGGCATCGAGGCGCAGACCCTCGCCAACCTGTACCTGGCGATGGAGAACGAACTCACGATCATCCCCGTCCTCAACAAGATCGACCTGCCCGCCGCGCAGCCGGAGAAGTTCGCCGAGGAGCTGGCGAACCTGGTCGGCTGCCAGCCGGAGGACGTGCTGAGGGTCTCCGCGAAGACGGGACTCGGCGTGGACGCGCTGCTGAACCGCGTCGTCGCGGAGGTCCCGCCGCCCGTGGGGGTCGCCGACGCGCCCGCCCGCGCCATGATCTTCGACTCGGTGTACGACTCGTACCGCGGTGTCGTCACCTATGTCCGGGTCATCGACGGTCAGCTCAGCAAGCGTGAGCGGATCAGGATGATGTCGACGGGCGCCACCCACGAGCTGCTGGAGATCGGGGTCACCTCGCCCGAGATGCTGGCCTCCGACGGGCTCGGCGTGGGTGAGGTCGGCTATCTGATCACCGGGGTGAAGGACGTCCGGCAGTCCAAGGTCGGTGACACCATCACCAGCCTGCACAAGGGCGCGACCGTGGCCCTGGGCGGCTACAAGGACCCCAAGCCGATGGTCTTCTCGGGGCTCTACCCGATGGACGGCTCCGACTACCCCGATCTGCGCGAGGCGCTCGACAAGCTCCAGCTCAACGACGCCGCGCTGGTCTACGAGCCGGAGACCTCCGCCGCGCTCGGCTTCGGCTTCCGCGTCGGCTTCCTGGGGCTGCTGCACCTCGACGTGATCCGGGAGCGGCTGGAGCGCGAGTTCGGCCTCGACCTGATCGCGACCGCGCCGAACGTGGTCTACCGCGTGATCATGGAGGACGGCGTCGAGCACGTCGTCACCAACCCGAGCGAGTTCCCCGAGGGGAAGATCGCGGAGGTGTACGAGCCGATGGTCCGCGCGACGATCCTCGCGCCCAGCGAGTTCATCGGGTCGATCATGGAGCTGTGCCAGGCGCGGCGCGGGACCATGCTCGGGATGGACTACCTCTCCGAGGACCGCGTCGAGATCCGTTACACGCTGCCGCTCGCGGAGATCGTCTTCGACTTCTTCGACCAGCTCAAGTCCAAGACCCGGGGCTACGCCTCGCTGGACTACGAGACCACCGGCGAGCAGAGCGCCCATCTCGTCAAGGTCGACATCCTGCTGCACGGCGACAAGGTCGACGCGTTCTCCGCGATCACGCACCGGGACGCCGCGTACGCGTACGGGGTCCGGCTCGTCGCGAAGCTGCGCGAACTGATCCCGCGGCAGAGCTTCGAGGTGCCCGTCCAGGCCGCGATCGGGTCCCGGGTGATCGCCCGGGAGACCATCCGCGCCATCCGCAAGGACGTGCTCGCCAAGTGCTACGGCGGTGACATCTCCCGTAAGCGGAAGCTGCTGGAGAAGCAGAAGGAGGGGAAGAAGCGGATGAAGATGGTCGGGTCCGTGGAGGTCCCCCAGGACGCGTTCATCGCCGTGCTGTCGAGCGACGACAGCGGTCAGAGCGGTGGCAAGCCGAAGAAGTGACGGAGCGGGCCCCGTGGGGTCCGTGACGGTCGTCGGGCTCGGGGATCGGTTGGGGGGACATCCCTCCGCCGGTCCCCGAGGCCGTTCCGCCGGACCGTTTCCCCGGACGTTCCCCCGGCCGTTCCGGGGCGGCGATCCTCCCCCGCCCGGCGCGCCCGGTCCCGGCACGGACCGCGGAAGCGACAGCTCACGGGCCGCGGGGTGACAGCTCGGGGGCCGCGGAAGTGACAGGCCGCGGGCCGCGGAGTGAAAGCTCACGGACTGCGGGCGTGGCAGGACAGGGCCCGTGGAAGTGACAGCTCACGGACTCTTACGCGGCGGGCGACCTCGCTCTACTCTGATCACTGCCCGGTAGTTACTGGTGAGTTAAACAACAAGCCGAAACCAAGCAGCCGCACGCAGTCGGACGCACGCACTGTCGCGGGCCCGGAGGATGTCGTGAGCGACACACAGACCCTGATCGAGAACCGGCCGCCCTCGGTGGCGAATCTGTTCCTGGAGCGCGTCGTCAAGACACCGGACGCCGAGGCGTACCGGTATCCCGTACCGGCCGCGTCCGGCACGGGACCCGATGAGTGGAAGTCCCTGACCTGGGGTGGGACCGCCGAGCGGGTGTTCGCCATCGCCGCCGGACTGGTCGATCTCGGGCTCCGGGCCGAGGACCGTGTCGCGCTGATGTCCGCCACCCGGGTCGAGTGGATCCTCACGGACCTGGCGATCCTGTGCGCGGGCGCCGCCACGACCACCGTCTATCCGCAGACCAACGCCGAGGAAGCCGCGTTCATCGTCGCGGACTCCGCGAGCAAGGTCCTCATCGCGGAGAACGCCGAACAGCTCGCCAAGGCCCGTACCCAGCGCGCCGCGCTGCCCGAGCTGGACCATGTCGTCCTCATCGACGCCGCCGGCCACCAGGCCGACCCCGGTGACCCGGAGGGCTGGATCCTCACCCTCGCCGAGCTGGAGGCCCGGGGCGCGGCCCTGCTGGAACGCGAGCCCGGTGTGGTCAAGGACCGGGTCGCCGCGATCACCGCCGACCAGCTCGCCACCCTCATCTACACCTCCGGCACCACCGGCCGCCCCAAGGGCGTACGGCTGCCGCACGACAACTGGTCGTACATGGCCAAGGCGATCGCGGCGACGGGTCTGATCGGCGCCGACGACGTGCAGTACCTGTGGCTGCCGCTCGCCCATGTCTTCGGCAAGGTGCTCACCTCCGGACAGATCGAGCTCGGGCACGTCACCGCCGTCGACGGCCGTATCGACAAGATCATCGAGAATCTGCCGGTGGTGCAGCCGACCTATATGGCGGCCGTACCCCGCATCTTCGAGAAGGTCTACAACGGCGTCGCCGCCAAGGCCCGCGCGGGCGGACCCGCCAAGTACAAGATCTTCCAGTGGGCCGCCGGGGTCTCCCGCGAGTACGCGCGGACCAGCCAGGACAGCTTCCGCCGCACCGGCCGCGCCGATGTCCCGTTCGGGCTGCGCTCCAAGCACAAGGTGGCCGACGCCCTCGTCTACAGCAAGCTCCGCGACGCGTTCGGCGGACGGCTGCGGGCCTGTATCTCCGGCTCGGCGGCCCTCTCCCCGGAGATCGGGTTCTTCTTCGCCGGGGCCGGGGTGCACATCCTGGAGGGCTACGGCCTCACCGAGTCGTCGGCGGCGTCGTTCGTCAACCCGGGCGAGGCGTACCGCACGGGCACGGTCGGCAAACCGCTGCCCGGTACCGAGGTGCGGATCGCCGAGGACGGCGAGGTGATGCTGCGCGGCCCCGGCATCATGCAGGGCTACCACGGACTGCCCGAGAAGACCGCCGAGGTGCTGGAGAGCGACGGCTGGCTGCACACCGGGGACATCGGGGAACTCTCCGAGGACGGCTATCTGCGGATCACCGACCGCAAGAAGGACCTCATCAAGACCTCGGGCGGCAAGTACGTCGCCCCGGCGGAGGTCGAGGGACTGTTCAAGGCGGTCTGCCCGTACGTCTCCAACATCGTCGTCCACGGCGCCGACCGGAACTTCTGCACCGCGCTGATCGCCCTGGACGAGCCCGCGATCCTCGGCTGGGCCGCGGAGACCGGCCTGGAGGGCAAGTCGTACGGCGAGGTGCTCGCCGCGCCGGAGACGAACGCGCTCGTCCAGGGCTATGTCACGGAGCTGAACCAGGGGCTCCAGCGCTGGCAGACCGTGAAGAAGTTCCGGCTCCTGCCGCGCGACCTCGATGTCGAGCACGGTGACCTCACCCCGAGCCTCAAGCTCAAGCGGCCCGCCGTGGAACGTGAGTTCAAGCACCTTCTCGACGAGATGTACACCGGGGCCAGGGAGGCCTGAGCGGACGCCGCGGCACCGGGCCCATGGGTCCGGGTACGCCGTTCTCCGTACCGGACCGGCCCGGTACGGAGCGGGTGTTCTCAGTCGCACGGCCAGTACACGTCCCCTGATCGGGACGGGGCACTTCGGTCACCCGGCGCGTACGGGTGCGCTCGGTCTGTCACTCTGTCCGTGTCGCCCGAGGCGTATTCGCCCGAAGTTCCCAGCAGTTGAGGAGTGGGGTCCGTTCCGATGCGACGGGAGAACACGGTCCGTGCCGGAGTACGCCGTGGCCGGGGGCGCCCACGGGCGCGCGTGGCGCGCACATCGCTGCCCGGGAACTCCGCGGCGCCCTCGGCCGCGCGGGTGTTCGCCCGCAGCGTCCTCGGGGAGTGGTCGCGCGGCGGCACGCCGGGCGCGCCGTCCGGCCGGGTACGGATACCCGAGCGGCTGATGCAGGACGCGACCCTCCTGGTCAGCGAACTGGTCACCAACGCCGTCGTCCACGCGGGCACGGACGTGGGACTGCTCTGCCGCTGGGAGGAACGGTCCGCCGACACGGAGGACGAGGGCGGGGACGAGGGCGAGGAAGCGGACGAGGTCGGGGCCGGGGCCGGGGGCGGGGACGGTACCGAGGGCTCCGGTGGCTCCGGCGGGTCCGAGGGTTCTGACGGCTCCGCGGCGGACTCCGATGACATCGATGGCGCGGCGCACGGGCACGACGGGGACGCCGGCGGGCACGACCCCGGCGCACTGGTCATCGAGGTGTCCGACCAGCACCCCGCGCGCCCCATCAACGGCGCCCCTGCCGCCCGCAGCAGCGACGCCCCCGAGTACGGCCGGGGGCTGCAACTGGTCGCGCGGCTCGCCACCGCCTGGGGTGTCACCTACCGCTCCGGTACCAAGACCGTCTGGGCGCGGCTCCCCGCACACCGCCCCGACCACCCCGCCGCCGGACCGGACGCCCGGCCCGACGAGGCGATGCCGGGGTACGAGGCCGTCGCCGGGTACGGCGTGATGGCGGGCTCCGAGCCCGGCGGGCCGCGCCCCACCGGACCCGGCTGGCCCGAACCGGGCGACGACACCGGGGGAGCGGCACCCGGGCACACCCCCGGCCCGGCCGGACCGCTGCCCTCCGGCCCGGCGCCCGCCCTCCCGTCCCGCGTCCCCGACGGCACCGCCGCGTGCGCCCGGAGCGGCGAGGAGGGCAGCTGCGCGGAGGACGGTTCGTGCGGTCAGGGCGGCCAGGACTGGGTCAACCGGGGCGCGCTGTCCTTCCTCGCGGAAGCCTCCGAACTGCTCGCCGGACAGCTCGACGAGGACCTGGTCGCCGCCCTGGCCGGGCAGCTCCTCGTACCCCGGCTCGCGGAGTGGTGCGCGGTCTGGCTCAGCGACGAGGCCGACCGCTCCGGCTCCGACCCCGGCGCGGGCGCCACGACCGGCGGCGGCCCCCGGCTGGCCCGGGTGTGGCACGGCAGCGAGAACCGGATGGAGGAGCTGCGCCGCGTCCTGGAGAAGGAGCCGCCTGTCCTCGGCGGGGACCCGGCCCGGTCCGGTCCGCTGCCCGTCCCCTGGCCCGGCGCGTCGTTCGGGGAGGCCGAGCCGACCGGCGCGGCCGTGGCGTTCCGGCTGGTCGCGGGCGGCCGGCCGCTGGGCGCCCTGCTGATCGGCCGGTCCGGGGCGACCCGGTTCCCCGACGAGGTGACCGGGCTGGTCGAGGACTTCTGCCGCCGGGTCGCGCTCGCGATCGGCGCGGCCCGTCAGTACGCCCGGCAGGCCACCATCAGCCGGGTCCTCCAGCGGGGGCTGCTGCCCAGCGCCGTCGCCGAGATCCCGGGCATGCGCAGCGCCCTCGTCTACGAGCCCCGGGAGCGGGGCGGCCCCGGCGGCGACTTCTACGACGTGTTCCCCGCCGGGGACGGCCGCTGGTGCTTCGCCCTCGGCGACGTCCAGGGCAAGGGCCCCGAGGCGGCCGTCGTCATCGGGCTGGCCCGGCCCTGGCTGCGGCTGCTCGCCCGCGAGGGGTACGCCGTCGGCGCGGTGCTGGACCGGCTCAACCAGCTGCTGCTCGACGACGCGACGGAGGCGGCGGACGCGGGGGCGCGGGCCCTCGCGGGTACGGGCGGCATCGGGATGCCGCCCGAGGGTTTCATGCCGCGGTTCCTGTCCGCGCTGTACGGGGAGCTCGTGCCCACCCCGCACGGTGTGCGGTGCACCCTCGCGTCGGCCGGACATCCGCTGCCGCTGGTGCTGCGGCCCGACGGGGAGGTGTCGGTGGTGTCCGGGCCCCAGGTGCTGCTCGGGGTGGTCGAGGACGCGACGTACTGGGCCGAGTCCTTCGATCTCGCGCCCGGCGACACGTTGCTCTGCGTCACGGACGGGGTCACGGAGCGGAGGTCCGGGCGGCGGCAGTTCGATGACGGCGAGGGGCTCGCCGTGGCGCTGTCCCACTGCGTGGGGCTTTCGGCGGAGGCGGTGGCGGAGCGGATCCGGGCGGAGGTCCACGGGTTCGCGGTCGAGCCGCCTGAGGACGACCTGGCGATCTTGGTCCTCCAGGCGACGTAGCCGTGCGGCCCGCCCCGGGTTTTCTGCGCGGGTCGCCTTCGCTTGCGCTTCCCAGGTCTGTCCGGCGGGGCGCACTTCGTTCCTGTGCCGTCGTTCGTGGGTTTTGCGCAGTTCCCCGCGCCCCTATCGGGGCGCCATCTGCCGGTTCTTCGGGTCGGTGCCGGTCGGGATTCTCCGTCCTCGCTCCAACGCGCTCGGTAACACGTCCAGTGGAGCTACTGAAGAGCATCGGAGTCTGCGGGCAGAGATTCCCGCCCACCCCCTTCGGTAGTCGGGCGGGTGCGCGGGGAGGAGGGTGAAAGACAACCTCAGGAGGCTGAGGCGCCCCAAAGGGGCGCGGGGAACTGCGCAAAGACGAGGGCGACCCGCACCCGAGGTACAACGGATCGGGGCAGCATCCAGGGGCGCGGGTAACCGCGCGGGCCGCCGGGTGCCCGTATCGACGTGAGAACGCTCACCCGGGGTGGTCCGGAGGGGCGGGGGGAGGTGGGCCCGGGGGGACAATGGGGGTATGCCTTCCGTACTCCCCGAGGGGGAACCCGTGCCCGAGAGCGGCGTGCTGCCCCCCGCCGCGCTCGAAGGCGCGGACACCCGGCCCCTCGGGTTCTACCTCCACGTCCCCTACTGCGCGACCCGCTGCGGTTACTGCGACTTCAACACGTACACCGCCACCGAGCTGCGCGGCACGGGTGGCGTCCTCGCGTCCCGTGACAACTACGCGGCGACCCTTGTCGACGAGGTCCGCCTCGCCCGCAAGGTGCTCGGGGACGACACCCGTCCGGTCCGGACCGTCTTCGTCGGCGGGGGCACGCCCACCCTGCTGCCCGCCGACGACCTGGTGCGGATGCTCGCCGCGGTCCGTGACGAGTTCGGGCTGGCGCCCGACGCGGAGATCACCACGGAGGCCAACCCCGAGTCCGTCGACCCGGCGTACCTGACCGCCCTGCGCGAGGGCGGCTTCAACCGGGTGTCGTTCGGGATGCAGAGCGCCCGCCCGCACGTCCTGAAGATCCTCGACCGCACCCACACCCCCGGCCGCCCCGAGGCGTGTGTCGCGGAGGCGCGGGCCGCCGGGTTCGAGCACGTCAACCTGGATCTGATCTACGGCACCCCCGGTGAGTCCGACGACGACTGGCGGGCCTCCCTCGACGCGGCGATCGGCGCCGCGCCGGACCATGTGTCGGCGTACGCGCTGATCGTGGAGGACGGCACCCGGCTGGCCCGCCAGATCCGCCGCGGGGAGATCCCCATGACCGACGACGACGTCCACGCCGACCGCTATCTCATCGCCGACGAGACCTTCGCCGCCGCCGGGTACGACTGGTACGAGGTGTCGAACTGGGCGAACTCGCCCGGCGGCCGCTGTCTGCACAACGAGCTGTACTGGCGGGGCGCCGACTGGTGGGGCGCGGGACCCGGTGCGCACAGCCATGTGGGCGGGGTGCGCTGGTGGAACGTCAAGCACCCCGGCGCGTACGCCGCCGCCCTCGCGGAGGGGCGTTCGCCCGGGGCGGGACGCGAGCTGCTGTCCGACGAGGACCGCCGGGTGGAGCGTGTGCTGCTGGAGCTGCGGCTGCGGGACGGCTGCCCGCTGGACCTGCTGCGTCCGGCGGGCCTCGAAGCGGCGGGGCGCGCCCTCGGGGACGGGCTCCTGGAGCGCGCGCCCTTCGAGCGGGGGCTGGCGGTGCTGACCCTGCGGGGACGGCTGCTGGCGGACGCGGTGGTCCGGGACCTGGTCGACTGACCCGCCGCCGGGGCCGTCAGCTCGTGCCGACCGTCACATGGTCGATCAGATGCTCCACCGGGCCCAGCAGCTCGGGTTCCAGGTCCTTGTACGTACGGACCCGGGACAGGATGTGCTGCCAGGCCGCGCCCGTGTTCGCGGGCCAGCCGAGGGCCGCGCACACGCCCGTCTTCCAGTCCTGTCCGCGCGGGACCTGCGGCCAGGCGCGGATACCGACGGACGCGGGCTTCACCGCCTGCCACACATCGATGTACGGATGCCCGACGACCAGGGTGTGCGGGTCGGTCACGGAGGCCGCGATACGGGACTCCTTGCTGCCCGGGACCAGATGGTCGACCAGGACGCCGAGACGGGCGTCGGGGCCCGGGCCGAATTCCGCGACGATCGCCGGGAGGTCGTCCACGCCCTCCAGGTACTCCACGACCACGCCCTCGATACGGAGGTCGTCGCCCCAGACCCGTTCGACGAGTTCCGCGTCGTGGCGGCCCTCGACGTAGATGCGGCCCGCGCGGGCGACCCGGGCCCGGGTGCCGGGGACGGCGACGGAGCCGGACGCGGTACGCGCCGGCCGACGGGACCCACCGGCCGGGGGGCGGGTCAGGGTCACCGGCTTGCCGTCCAGCAGGAAGCCCCGGGGTTCCAGGGGGAAGACCCGGAGCTTGCCGAAGCGGTCCTCCAGGGTGACGGTGCCGGCCTCCACGCGGGTGACCGCGCCGCAGAAGCCCGTGGTCGCCTCCTCCACGACAAGGCCCGCCTCCGCGACGACCTCGGCGATCGGCCCCTTCTTCTTCCAGGGCGGTGTCAGATCCGGTGAGTACTGGCGCATCCCCCGACGATAGTTCCCCACCGAGACAGACACCGGTTCCCGGGTTCCCGTCTGCCCGCACCCGGGAGCCGGCCTCAAGGGTCGCCCCAAAGGGGCGCGGGGAACTGCGCACCCCCGAGCGACGGCACAGAAACAGGTACGCCCACCCGGACAGACCTCAGGGGCGCGAGGAACCGCGCACGGACGAGGACAGGCCCGCACCCGACGGACAACGGACCGGGGCAGCACCCAGGGGCGCGGGGAACTGCGCACCCCCGGACGACGGCACAGGAACAGGTACGCCCACCCGG
>NZ_LFBV01000010.1:199954-348037 GCF_001905345.1 Streptomyces uncialis | reverse complement strand
CCAGGGGCGCGGGGAACTGCGCACCCCCGGACGACGGCACAGGAACAGGTACGCCCACCCGGACAGACCTCGAACCACCTGTACAGGAACAAGTGCGCCCGGCACAGCGAACCCAAAAGCCAGCGCACCGCCTCAGCGGAGACGCCCCAGCACCACCCGCTGCTCCCGCAAGAACCCCGCGTCGACCACCGCCCCGTGCCCCGGCACGTACACCGCCCCCGCGCCCCCGAGCCCCAGCAGCCGGTCCACCGCGAAAGGCCAGCGCAGCGCCTCCGCGTCGGGGCCCGCCTGCGGTTCCCCGGACTCCTCCACGAGATCACCGCAGAACACGACCGCGGGTTCCCCGGGCACCAGCACCGCGAGATCGTTGCGGGTGTGTCCGGGGCCCACGTCCGCGAGGACGGCCACGAGCCCCCCGAGATCCAGCGACAGCGACCCCGTCACCTCCACCCCGGGCGAGGCCAGCGCCTCCGCGGCCCGCGCGGCGTCGTCCGGCGCGACCCCGTGCCGTACCGCGTCCGCCCGCAGCTCCTCGCGCCCCGCGGTCAGCACCGCCCCGATCCCCGCCGCCCCGTACACCCGCGCGGTGCCGAAGACGGACGCCCCCATCACATGGTCGAAGTGCGCGTGCGTCAGCGCGACATGGGTGACCTCGCGGACACGCCCGGGTCCGCCCCGCAGCAGCCGCCGGGTCTGCTCCCGCAGCTCGGCCCCCTCCCGCAGGGTCGACCCCGCGTCGACCAGCAGGGCCGCCCGGTCGCCCACGACCAGCCCGACCGTGCAGTCCCAGCCCGGCAGCCGCCGCCGCCCCGCCCGGGGAGCCAGCCGTTCCCAGCCCTCCGCCGCCCAGTCGGTCTCTTCCGTTCTCCGCATACCGTGACGCTAGGTCATCCCCGCAGGACGCACGACGGCACCCGTCCTGAGCCTCGTGCGCCCCGGCCTTGCTACGTGCGCACCCACCGGCCGTACACTGGGCCGGGGAACTCTGGCACTCGACCGTCATGAGTGCCAAGCAGTGGAAAGAGCTGGGGCAGGCGAAGCGGGAGGTGTGCGCGATGCTCAGTGAACGCAGGCTGGAAGTGCTGCGCGCCATCGTCCAGGACTACGTCGGTACGGAGGAGCCGGTCGGCTCCAAGGCGCTGACCGAGCGGCACAGTCTCGGTGTCTCCCCGGCGACCGTCCGCAACGACATGGCGGCGCTGGAGGAGGAGGGGTTCATCGCCCAGCCGCACACCAGCGCGGGGCGTATCCCCACCGACAAGGGGTATCGCCTGTTCGTGGACAAGCTGGCGGGGGTCAAACCGATGACGGCGCCCGAGCGGCGCGCCATCCAGAACTTCCTCGACGGCGCGGTCGACCTCGACGACGTGGTCGGCCGTACGGTGCGGCTGCTGGCGCAGCTCACCCGGCAGGTCGCCGTCGTGCAGTACCCGTCGCTGACCCGTTCGACCGTGCGGCACGTGGAACTGCTGTCGCTGTCGCCCGCGCGCGTGATGCTCGTCCTGATCACGGACACGGGCCGGGTCGAGCAGCGGCTGGTCGACTGCCCGGCGCCCTTCGGGGAGAGCTCGGTCGCGGATCTGCGGGCCCGGCTCAACAGCAGGGTCGCCGGCCGCCGCTTCGCGGATGTCCCGCAGCTCGTGCAGGACCTCCCCGATGTCTTCGAGAACGAGGACAGGGGTACCGTCTCGACTGTCCTCTCCACCCTGCTGGAGACCTTGGTCGAGGAGATCGAGGAGCGGCTGATGATCGGCGGAACCGCCAATCTGACCCGCTTCGGACATGACTTTCCTCTCGTGATCCGGCCCGTCCTGGAGGCCCTTGAGGAGCAGGTCGTGCTCCTCAAACTCCTTGGTGAGGCGAAGGATTCGGGCATGACCGTACGGATCGGTCATGAGAACGCCCACGAGGGGCTCAACTCCACGTCCGTCGTGTCGGTGGGCTACGGTTCGGGCGGCGAGGCAGTCGCCAAGCTCGGCGTGGTCGGCCCGACCCGCATGGACTACCCGGGAACGATGGGAGCAGTACGCGCAGTGGCACGTTACGTCGGACAGATCCTGGCGGAGTCGTAAGTGGCCACGGACTACTACGCCGTACTCGGCGTACGCCGCGACGCATCCCAGGACGAGATCAAGAAGGCGTTCCGCAGGCTCGCACGCGAGCTGCATCCGGACGTCAACCCCGATCCGAAGACCCAGGAGCGGTTCAAGGAGATCAACGCCGCCTACGAGGTGCTGTCGGACCCGCAGAAGAAGCAGGTCTACGACCTCGGCGGCGACCCGCTGTCCGCGTCGGGCGGTGCGGGGGCCGGTGGCTTCGGCGCCGGTGGCTTCGGCAACTTCTCCGACATCATGGACGCCTTCTTCGGCACGGCGTCGCAGCGCGGTCCGCGCTCGCGGACCCGCCGTGGCCAGGACGCGATGATCCGGCTGGAGATCGAGCTGGACGAGGCGGCCTTCGGGACCACCAAGGACCTCCAGGTCGACACGGCCGTCGTCTGCGGCACCTGTAGCGGCGAGGGCGCGGCTCCGGGCACCAGCGCGCAGACCTGTGACATGTGCCGGGGCCGGGGTGAGGTCTCCCAGGTGACCCGCTCGTTCCTCGGCCAGGTCATGACCTCGCGCCCGTGCCCGCAGTGCCAGGGCTTCGGCACGGTCGTGCCGACGCCGTGCCCCGAGTGCGCGGGCGACGGCCGGGTGCGGTCCCGTCGCACCCTGACGGTGAAGATCCCGGCGGGCGTCGACAACGGCACCCGTATCCAGCTCGCGGGCGAGGGCGAGGTCGGCCCCGGCGGTGGCCCCGCCGGTGACCTCTATGTCGAGATCCATGAGCTGCCGCACGCGGTGTTCCAGCGTCGCGGGGACGATCTGCACTGCACGGTCACCCTCCCGATGACAGCCGCCACGCTCGGTACGAAGGTGCCGCTGGAGACGCTGGACGGGATGGAGGAGATCGACATCCGGCCCGGGACCCAGTCCGGGCAGTCGATCCCGCTGCACGGGCGGGGTGTCACGCATCTGCGGGGCGGCGGCCGGGGCGATCTCGTCGTCCATGTCGAGGTGCAGACCCCGTCGAAGCTGGACCCCGAGCAGGAACGGCTGGTGCGGGAGCTGGCCAAGCTGCGCGGCGAGGAGCGGCCGACCGGTCAGTTCCAGCCAGGTCAGCAGGGCTTGTTCTCCCGGTTGAAGGACGCGTTCAACGGTCGCTGAGCCGTCGTCCGGCGCCGCGTCGGTGGTACGTGGACGCGGCGCCGGACATCCGTCCGTGATACGTCGGCGCGCGGCGGTCCGGACCGGCGCCGGACCGGTTCCCGAGCGGTGTCCCGGGGGTGGCTTGTCCCCGCCCCCGGCCCTACGGTGCGTACTCGGCCACCCATACTCGTAGAACCGTCAATTACCGCCCTGACCAGCGGAAACAGTCGTCTTTAGAGGGGCTGTCAGTACGCTCTCGCGGCTGAATATGCCAGGCACACGGCTGGATTCGGACTTGCGCGGGCGACGTGACAACATGCCGTCATGTCCTCCGCACTGACCGATCTCCTCCCTCGTCCGATCGTGCAGGCCCCGATGGCGGGCGGTGTGTCCCGGCCTCTGCTCGCCGCCGCCGTGTCCGACGCGGGCGGGCTGGGATTCCTCGCCGCCGGGTACAAGACCGCCGACGGGATGTACCAGGAGATCAAGGAACTGCGGAGTCTGACCGCCCGGCCGTTCGGCGTCAATGTCTTCATGCCCCAGCCCGAGTACGCCGACCCGGCCGTCGTCGCCGTGTACGGCCATCAGCTCGCGGGCGAGTCCGCCTGGTACGACACCGAGCTGGGCGACCCCGACCACGGCCGCGACGACGGGTACGACGCGAAGCTCGCGATCCTCGTGGACGACCCCGTCCCCGTCGTCTCGTTCCACTTCGGCTGTCCGACCCCCGGGGTCCTCGACTCGCTGCGCAAGGTCGGCACCGTCACCCTCGTCACCGCCACCACCCCCGAGGAGGCGCTGGCCGTGGAACGGGCGGGCGCCGACGGGGTGATCGTCCAGGGCATCGAGGCGGGCGGCCACCAGGGCACCCACCGGGACACCACCGAACACGACGGCACCGGCATCGGGCTCCTCACCCTTGTCGCCCGGGTCCGGGAGGCCGTGGAACTGCCGGTCGTCGCCACCGGGGGGCTGATGCGCGGCAGCCAGATCGCCGCCGTCCTCGCCGCCGGGGCCGACGCCGCGCAGCTCGGCACCGCCTTCCTCCCCACCCCCGAGTCCGGCGCCCATCTGCTGCACAAGCACGCCCTCACCGACCCGCTGTACGCGCGCACCGAACTCACCCGCGCCTTCACCGGCCGCCCCGCCCGCGGCCTGGTCAACCGCTTCCTGCGCGAGCACGGCCCGTACGCCCCCGCCGCGTACCCGCAGGTCCACCACCTCACCGCCGGACTGCGCAAGGCCGCCGCGCGGGCCGCCGACCCGCAGGGCATGGCCCTGTGGGCCGGACAGGGCCACCGGCTCGCCCGCGAGATGCCCGCCGGACAGCTCATGGACGTCCTGTACGACGAACTCGCCGACGCCGCCGAGACCCTGGCCTTCGGGAGGGCTTCATGACCGCACCCGTCTTCGTCGTCGACGACCTCGCGACCGTCAGGTCCGGGCCCGGCGGACGCTTCGTCCTCGACGGTCCGGAAGGGCGGCACGCCGTGTCCGTCAAGCGGCTGCGTGCCGGCGAGGACGTCGTCCTCACGGACGGGCGGGGCGCCTGGGCCGACTGCGTCGTCCTCGCCACCGAGGGCAAGGACCGGCTCGTCGTCCAGCTCGACTCGGTCAGCGAGGAACCCGCCGAGACGCCCCGGATCACCGTCGTCCAGGCGCTGCCCAAGGGCGACCGCGGGGAACTCGCCGTCGAGACCATGACCGAGACCGGTGTCGACGCGATCGTGCCGTGGGCCGCGTCCCGGTGCGTCACGCAGTGGCGCGGCGACCGGGGCGCGAAGGCCCTCGCGAAGTGGCGGGCCACCGCCCGGGAGGCCGGGAAGCAGTCCCGCCGGGTGCGGTTCCCCGAGGTGTCCGACCTCATGACCACGAAGCAGGTCGCGGGGCTGCTGGCCGGCGCGGATCTCGCGGCGGTCCTGCACGAGGACCGCGAGCACGGGAGCGTGCCGCTCGCGACGGCCGAACTCCCCGTGGACGGGGGGATCGTGCTCGTCGTGGGGCCCGAGGGGGGTGTCTCGCCGGAGGAGCTCGCGGTGTTCGCGGGGGCCGGGGCGGGGACGTACCGGCTGGGGCCGAGCGTGCTGCGGACGTCCACGGCGGGGACGGCCGCGACGGCACTGGTCCTCGGCCGGACGGGCCGCTGGTCCTGACCCCTACGGCCCGCCGTGTTTCCTGCGATCGCACCCGCGCGCCCGGGACGTACCCGCACACGGACAGTAGGTCCAGGGGGACGAACCCAGGGGCGCGGGGAACTGCGCACCCCGGACGTACCGCACGGGAACAAGTAGGTCCAGCGGGACGAACCTAAGGGGCGCGGGGAACCGCGCGAACCCATGAACCACCCCGCACCGGAACCCGCACCGGAACCCGCACCGGAACCCGCACCGGAGCCCGTACGGGCAACCCTGGGGACCCGGGGACGTGGGGTGACGGGCGGTGAGGTGATCGAAACCGCTGACCGGCGGAGCCACCGCTGCCTAGGGTGATCGGGTGACTCAGTCTGCGTACTTCCGGTACCCCCATGTCCACGGCGAGTTGATCGCCTTCACGGCAGAGGACGACGTCTGGATCGCGCCACTCGACGGCGGCCGCGCATGGCGGGTCAGCGCCGACAACGTGCCCGTCAGCCACCCCCGTATCTCCCCGGACGGCACCACCGTCGCCTGGACCTCGACCCGCGACGGCGCCCCCGAGATCCACGTGGCCCCCGTGGACGGCGGCCCCTCCCGGCGGCTCACCCACTGGGGCGGCCCCCGCACCACCGTCCGCGGCTGGACCCCCGACGGCCGGGTCCTCGCACTCGGCGCCCACGACCAGGCGAGCACCCGTCGTTCCTGGGCCCGCGCGGTCCCCCTCGACGGCGGTCCCGCCGAGACCCTGCCTTACGGACCCGTCGGCGACGCCGTGTTCGGCCCCGGCGGACGGACCGTCCTGCTCTCCGCGCCGATGGGCCGCGAGGCCGCCTGGTGGAAGCGCTACCGGGGCGGCACCGCGGGCAAACTGTGGATCGACCGCGACGGCGACGGGGAGTTCGTCCGGTTCCACGAGGACCTCGACGGCAACATCGAGTACCCGCTCCAGGTCGGTGAGCGCGTCGCGTTCCTCTCCGACCACGAGGGCGTCGGCGCGCTCTACTCGTCCCTCGCGGACGGGACGGACCTGCGCCGCCACACCCCCGTCGACGGCTTCTACGCCCGCCACGCGGCCACCGACGGCACCCGCGTCATCTACACCAGCGCCGGTCAACTCCTGCTCCTGGACAGCCTGGACGACGTGAACGGCCCGGCGGGCTCCGACCGCCCGACCACCGGCCCCCGCCCCCTGACCGTCCGTCTCGGCGGCCAGCGCACCGACCTCCAGCCGCATCCCGTCAGCGCCGCCCGCTGGTTCGGCGCCGCCGCCCCCGACCACACCGGACGCGGCAGCGCGCTCGCCGTCCGGGGCGCGGTGCACTGGGTCACCCACCGCGAGGGCCCCGCCCGCGCCCTCGCCGCCGAGCCCGGGGTACGGGCGCGGCTGCCCCGGACCTTCCGGGTGGCGGGGGAGGAGCACGTCGTCTGGGTCACCGACGCGGAGGGCGAGGACGCGCTGGAGTTCATCCCCGCGACCGGCACCCCGAGCGCGACCGGCACCCCGGACGCCACGGGCACCCCGGACGCCACCGGAGCCTCCGCCGACGCCCAGAACGGCACCGGCACCGGCACCGGCACTCCGAACGGGGACGCCACCCCGAACACCACCGGCACCCCGGACGCCGACGCCACCCGTCCGGACAAGGCCCCCGGCGCCACGGCCGACGCGACCCCCCGGACCACCCCGACCCCCGACAAGACCACCACCACCTCAGACCCGGCGACCACCCCCGACCCGCCCACGGAGGACACCACCTCCCCGGCGCAGGCGGCCCCCCGGCGAATCGCGCGCGGCCAGCTCGGCCGTGTGGTCGGACTGGCGATGGCTCCCGACGGCGGACGGGCCGCCGTCGCCGCGCACGACGGACGCGTCCTCCTCGTCGAACGGACCACCGGCGAGGTCCGCGAGATCGACAGCAGCGAGTACGGCGACGCCTCCGGACTGACCTTCTCCCCGGACTCCGCCTGGCTCGCCTGGTCGCACCCCGGACCGGGCCCGCTGCGCCAGCTCAAACTCGCGCACACCGCCGACGGCACCGTCACCGAGGCGACCCCGCTGCGCTTCCAGGACCACTCGCCCGCCTTCACCGCCGACGGCAGACACCTCGCGTTCCTCTCCGCCCGTGCCTTCGACCCCGTCTACGACGAGCATGTCTTCGACCTCGCGTTCGTGGAGAGCGCCCGGCCGCATCTGATCACCCTCGCCGCGACCACTCCGTCCCCCTTCGGACCGCAGCGCCACGGCCGCCCGTTCGAGACCCCCGACAAGGACGAGACCCCCGACAGCGAGGGCGCCCCCGCCACCCGTATCGACCTCGAAGGGCTCGCCGACCGCATCGTGCCGTTCCCCGTGGAGGCCGGCCGCTACTCCACCCTGCGGGCCGCGAAGGACGGCGTGCTGTGGCTGCGGCACCCGGTCGTCGGTGTCCTCGGCGCCACCCGCGCCACCCCCGACGACGCGGAACCCAAGACCGAGCTGGAACGTTACGACCTGGTCCAGCGACGGGTGGAGCATCTGGCGGGCGACGCCGACCACTACGCCGTCAGCGGCGACGGCAAACGCGTCCTGCTGTGGACCGACGGCAAACTCAAGGTCGTCCCCAGCGACCGCCGCGCACCCGCCGACGAGGACGGCGACAACAATCTCACCGTCGACCTCTCCCGCGTCCGCCAGCAGATCGACCCGGCCGCCGAATGGCGGCAGATGTACGCGGAGGCCGGACGGCTGATGCGCGACAACTTCTGGCGCCCCGACCTCGGCGGCGTCGACTGGGACGGCGTCCTCGACCGCTACCGCCCCGTCCTCGACCGGATCGCCACCCACGACGACCTCGTCGACCTGCTGTGGGAGGTCCAGGGCGAACTCGGCACCTCCCACGCGTACGTCATCCCCAGCGGCGGCGGCTGGGGCTCGTCCGACTCCCAGGGGCTCCTCGGCGCCGACCTCACCCGGCACGCCGACGGCCGCTGGCGGATCGACCGCGTCCTGCCGTCCGAGACCTCCGACCCCCGGGCCCGTTCCCCGCTCGCCGCGCCCGGGGTCGCGGTCCGCGTGGGCGACGCCGTCGTCGCGGTCGGCGGACGCCCCGTCGACCCGGTCACCGGCCCCGCCCCCCTGCTCGCCGGGACGGCGGGCAAACCCGTCGAACTGACCGTCCTGCCCGGCGCGGGCGGCGAGCCCCGGCATGTCGTCGTCGTCCCGCTGGACGACGAGGAACCCCTGCGCTACCACGCCTGGGTCACCGACCGGCGCGCCCATGTCACCACGCTGTCCGGGGGGCGCCTCGGCTACCTCCACGTCCCCGACATGATGGCGCCCGGCTGGGCCCAGATCCACCGCGATCTGCGGGTCGAGGTCACCCGCGAGGGCCTGATCGTCGACGTCCGGGAGAACCGGGGCGGCCACACCTCGCAGCTCGTCGTGGAGAAACTCGCCCGCCGGATCGTCGGCTGGGACCTGCCGCGCGGCCAGGCCCCGACCAGCTATCCGCAGGACGCGCCACGCGGCCCGGTCGTCGCCGTCGCCAACGAGTTCTCCGGCTCCGACGGCGACATCGTCAACGCCGCCATCAAGGCCCTCGGCATCGGCCCCGTCGTCGGCACCCGGACCTGGGGCGGTGTCGTCGGCATCGACAGCCGCTACCGCCTGGTCGACGGCACCCTCGTCACCCAGCCGAAGTACGCCTTCTGGCTGGACGGATACGGCTGGGAGGTGGAGAACCACGGCGTCGACCCGGACGTCGAGGTCGCCCAGACCCCGCAGGACCACGCGGCCGGACGGGACCCCCAACTGGACGAGGCCGTCCGTATCGCCCTCGCGTCCCTCGCGGAACGCCCGGCCCGCACCCCGCCGCAGCTCCCCTGACCGGATGGCCACGGGCGCGGTTGCCCTGACCCCGCCCTGACCACCGGTCCGGTTCATCCGACCCCGGCCCGGCCACCGTGCGGTTCATCCGACCCGGCCCGGCCACCTGTGCGGCGCCCCGTCCCCCGACCGGGCGCCGCACGGGTGACCCCCGGACGGCGCCCCCGCCCCGGATAGCATGCGAACCGACGCCCCGGCACCGCCCGTGTGCCGCCCCGATCACCGAGGAGACGTGACGAAACGTGGCCGGAGAGCCGCAGGCCGACTGCCTGTTCTGCAAGATCGTCGCTGGCGACGTACCCGCGACGGTCGTCCGCGAGACCGACACCACGGTCGCGTTCCGGGACATCAACCCCCAGGCGCCCACCCACATCCTGGTCATCCCGAAGGTCCACCACCCCGACGCGGCCTCGCTCGCCGCCGCCGAACCGCAGATCGCGGCGGACGTGCTCAAGGAAGCCGCCGAGGTCGCCGCGCAGGAACAGGCGACCAGCTACCGGATCGTCTTCAACACCGGCTCCGGCGCGGGCCAGACCGTCTTCCACGCCCACGCGCACGTCCTGGGCGGCCGTGGCCTCCAGTGGCCCCCCGGGTGATCCGCCGTGTCGGTACGTGAACTCGTCGTCCTCGGCACCGCCAGCCAGGTACCCACCCGGCACCGCAACCACAACGGCTATCTGCTGCGCTGGGACGGCCAGGGCATCCTCTTCGACCCCGGCGAGGGCACCCAGCGGCAGATGCTGCGCGCCGGGGTCGCCGCGCACGACATCGACCGGATCTGCGTCACCCACTTCCACGGCGACCACTCGCTCGGCCTCGCCGGGGTCATCCAGCGCATCAACCTCGACCGCGTCACCCACCCCGTCACCGCCCACTACCCCGCCTCCGGCCAGCACTTCTACGACCGGCTGCGCCACGCGACCGCGTACCGCGAGACGGTACGGCTGGACGAGGCACCCGTCAGCGGCGACGCCGCCGTCCTCACCCACTCCGGCCCCTACCGGCTGGAGGCACGCAGGCTCTCCCACCCCGTCGAGGCGTACGGCTACCGCCTGGTGGAGCCCGACGGCCGTCGGATACTGCCCGCGCTGCTCGCCGAACGCGGCATCTCGGGCCCGGACGTGGGCCGCCTCCAGCGGGACGGCGAACTGCGGGGCGTCCGCCTGGACGAGGTGAGCGAGGTCCGGCGCGGCCAGCGGTTCGCCTTCGTCATGGACACCCGGCTCTGCGACGGCGTGCACGAACTCGCGGCCGGCTGCGACATGCTGGTCATCGAGTCCACGTTCCTCGCCCCCGACGAGTCCCTCGCCACGGAGTACGGCCACCTCACAGCGGCCCAGGCCGCCGGCGTGGCCACCGAGGCAGGCGTCCGCCACCTGGTCCTCACCCACTTCAGCCAGCGCTACCCCGACCCCGAGGCCTTCGAACAGGAGGCCCGCGACGCGGGGTTCGAGGGCGAACTGACGGTAGCGGCGGACCTGATGAGGGTGTCGTTGCCGAAACGGTGACCCGGTCCCGACACGGAGAAGCCCCGCCGCTCCGGAGGAGGGAGCGGGCGGGGCGTGGCACATGTGCGGGTGGTGGTGCGGTGCGGTACGGCGCGGTTCTACAGCGCGGTGGACCGGGCGAGGCTGACGAGCCCGGCGAAGGCGTCGGCGGACACCATCAGTACGGGGCCGTCGGTGCGTTTGCTGTCCCGGACGGGGACGGTGCCGGTCGCGGTGACGTTGGACGGGGCCCACTCGACGCAGGCGCCGCCGTTCTCGGTGCTGTGGGAGGACTTGACCCAACGGGGCGAGGAGGAGGTTTCCTTGGCCATCACAGGATGCCCTTCCGTGGTTGGTCGACCATGGCGACGAACTCTGTCTGCGAGGCAGCTTTGAGCTGGAGACGCGCTCCTACAGCTCAGCGGATCGGGCTAGGCGGACCAGTCCGGCGAACGCGTCGGCGGACACCATCAGGACGGGCCCGTCGGTGCGTTTGCTGTCCCGAACGGGGACGATTCCGGTCACGGTGACGTTGGACGGGGCCCACTCGACGCAGGACCCGCCGTTCTCGGTGCTGTAGGAGGACTTGACCCAACGGAACTGGGGAGCGCTGGTCTTGGCGATCACGCAATGCCCTTTCGTAGGTGGTCGACCTCGGCGAAGGACTTCGCCTGAGCGCGGCAGCTTTGAGCTGGAGCCGCGTTTCTACAGTGCGCTGGACCGGGCGAGACGGACCAGCCCGGCGAAGGCGTCGGCGGAGATCATCAGTACGGGGCCGGTCGGACGCTTGCTGTCCCGGACGGGGATGATGCCGGTCGCGGTGACGTTCGAGGGGGCCCACTCGACGCAGGATCCGCCGTTCTGAGTGCTGTAGGAGGACTTGACCCAGATGCTTGCAGGGGAGTTCGTTGTCATGGGATGCCCTTTCGTGTTCGGTCGGAAGAGCCCCGCCACACCCCTGGTTCCGGAGGGTGGCGGAGCTGCCCGATGAGAACGGATAGGAGGTGCGACGCCCCCGGATGATCAGGCGGCGCCGAACTCTTCAGCCTTGATGGCTGCCACGAAGGTGGTGAACGCGGTGCTGGGGAGGTTCAGCACCGGCCCGCCCGCAGTCTTCGAATCACGGACGGGAACGGTGCCTCGTGAGGCCGCGAGATTGGCGGCGACCTCCACGCAGGCGCCACCGTTGCCGCTGTAGGAGGACTTGAACCAGAGGGGGGTGTCCGTCACGGGGTGCCCTTTCGTCGCTGCGATCACGCCCACCGATGCCGCTTCAGGCAGCGATTCGGTCTGGGGTCGGTTTGGAGCCCCCGCCGCTCCGGAGGAGGGAGCGGGCGGGGCGTGGCGCACGTGCGGGGTGGGGCGGTTCGGCTTCTACAGCGCGGCGGACCGGGCGAGGCTGACGAGCCCGGCGAACGCGTCGGCGGACACCATCAGGACGGGCCCGTCGGTGCGCTTGCTGTCCCGGACGGGGACGATGCCGGTCGCGGTGACGCTGGACGGCGCCCACTCGACGCAGGTTCCACCATTGTCGGTGCTGTAGGAGGACTTGACCCAACGGAACTGGGGAGCGTTGGTCTTGGCCATCACACAATGCCCTTTCGTAGCTCTTCGATCATGGCGACAGACTCCGCCTGAGAGACTGCCGCGATCTGAAGCTGATGGTAGTTCCTCACCAGCGGCAGTACGGATGACAGCTCACGGTCTAGATACCCCTGGGTCTGCGACTCTACGTAGGACATCAGGGAACGGTCAGGCATCGTCAGCAGATGGACGACTCTGTTGAACGGTCGCCGCGCACCCATCGAGTACGGGGCGATCTGAAGCCAGGAGTTGGGTAGCTCCGCGAACTCAAGCAGCCGCACTAGCTGCGCGTCCATCACATCTGGGCCGCCGATGGGCCGACGAATGCAGCTCTCGTCCAAGACCACGAAGATCAAGGGGGGCGGCGTCCGGAAGAGGGCCGCTTGGCGCCCTATCAGGTAGTCGACTCGTTCAGTGGCCTGTTCGGGGGTGATGTCCCCTCGCTCAGCGGCAGTGTTCGCGAACTCGCACGCGTAATCGCGAGTCTGAAGCGGTCCGGGAATCACTCCCGACTCGAACAGCCTCACTTCGGCCGCTCGACCCTCATGCGCCACATATTCCGGGAACCCCTCCAGAAGTGCCGTCTGCCGCACAGCCATGCTCTGCCGTTCGAACTGGTCTCCGGTATCAAATACCCGGTCAACACTTGCCGCGAACCGTCGAGTTGGTGGGCGGCGACCAGTTTCTACGGCGGAGATGTGCGACCCGGTACACCCGATGCGCTCTGCCAGCTCGTCCTGAGTCCAGCCACGGGCATCCCGCTTCATGCGCAGACGTGCACCGAAGGCTGCTTGAGGGCCGTCCTCGGGGTCCAGTTGCTTGCGGTTCACCATCCGAATCCCAACCAACCAATCAAATATCGCAAGTTGAACAGTGCTCCGAATCTAGGCCAACCTGAAGCCCTCCGGTAGTGGAGTCGCTACAGAGAGGTACGGCCGTGTCCGGTGAAAACGTAGCCACAGAGCGGCATGAACCCCAACTCAAGGTTGGGGAGCTGGTATTCGACAGGTCCAGGGGAGTCCTCGGGGTGGTCATGGATCTGATCACGGGGACGGGTTCGGGACGGTGCTGTCTACGGCCGCCCCGGGGTGGTGTCGAGTGGGACGCGTTGTGTACGGACGTTCGGCCGGCCACGGTGACGGACCAGCTCCGCCCCGCGCTGACCGAGGTGAACACGCGGAGCCGGGTGGAGCGGATGTGGGGATGACCGGCCCGAATGCGCAACGTCCTCGCTGACGCAAGGCCGACTTCAGACCACCGCTTCGCGTGGCAGCGTCCCTCCCGCGACGCTGCGGAGGACACGCGGAGCGGTACCCCCTCGGACCGGTGTGGTCATCACGCGGGCCGAGGGAAGGGGAGCGGATCGGTCCGCTCCCGGCCCCGGTCACTCCCGCCCGCCCTGTAGGAGCGGCCGGGGCCACCCGCCGGCGGGCGATGAGCCGCAAGCGCGGCTCCGCTCACAAACAAAAGCGCCCCGAAGGACCGTTGCACCGGTCCGTCGGGGCTCGCCGCCACAGCTTCGAAGGAGCTGAACGACGTATGCCAGATGTTATCGCCCGAGTGATCGCGTGGGCGCTCGGAGTCCTTCCGGGTACCCGCCGCACCCGTCCCGGACGCCACAGCGCCGAGTACCTCGCCGTCAGGGGCGAGCCCGTCCCCCTGGTCATCTGCGCCGCGCGTACCCCCATCCCCGCACACGTTCTCGCCAGGTCGGTCCCGTCGCCGTGGGGGCACCGGGTTCCGCCGTACCTGCGGGACTGGATCGGGGAACAGGAGGAACGGGCGCGGCAGCACGAGCGGCGGATGGAGGCAGCGGCGGCGACGTTCGGTGTGGACCTCCCGTTCACGTTCGACGGTTCCGGGGTGACTAGGGCCGGGGCGGAGGTGTCCGCATGAGGCTTGATGACTTGTTCCCCCGGGTGCCGCCGGTCTCGGGTGAGCACTGCTGCAAGTGCGGACGCTGGACGGAGGTACCGGTGGTCATCGGCTACGGAAGCATGAGCGGCGGCGCCAGCGTCACCCACTACGTATGCGCGCAACACGTACACACCCGAAGCCCCTGCACAGCCGACCACACCCAGTACGAGTAGAGCCCCCCTCATGTCGCGTACGGCACCCCGCCTTCGCACGCCTCACCTCCCGACCGGCCCTGACGCAGACGCACATCCACCGCAGCAGGGCCGGACCGCATCCCCGCGATCGCGGGGACCACTTCACACGCTCCAGGGTGTACTCGACGCACTTCGGAACATCCCCGCAGACGCGGGGACCACCTGATCCCGCCGCACTACGACGCCGCCAAGATGGGATCACCCCCGCAGATGCGGGGACGACGCCGCCCATGGGGACGCCCACCTGGACAATCTGGGACCACCCCCGCGCGTGCGGGGACGACCTACCGGGGCGCGACCCGAAGGGCCCACGCCACGGACCACCCCCGCGCGTGCGGGGACGACCCGATCGTCCACCACGTCACGGTCGAGGTCGTCGGACCACCCCCGCGCGTGCGGGGACGACCGATCCCTCGCGGCCGGCGTGTTCGCGGCCCCGGGACCACCCCCGCGCGTGCGGGGACGACTTCGCGCGGACGGACGGATTCTCCTCGGCCAGCGGACCACCCCCGCGCGTGCGGGGACGACCCGGCGCCCGTTGCCGACGACGAGGTAGCCAAAGGACCACCCCCGCGCGTGCGGGGACGACCGCGACACCCCGCCCACCACCACGCACTGGTGGGGACCACCCCCGCGCGTGCGGGGACGACGCCCTGTCCGGGAGTTACACCCGTGAGCCGCTGGGACCACCCCCGCGCGTGCGGGGACGACATGTTGTCCGCGATCCGCTCACGGTCCAGCGGGGGACCACCCCCGCGCGTGCGGGGACGACGTACCGTTTTCAGGTGCCACGCCAAAAGATGCAGGACCACCCCCGCGCGTGCGGGGACGACGCCGGCAAGAGCGGCGATCTGGGCCCGGTCCGGGGACCACCCCCGCGCGTGCGGGGACGACTCGATGGCCCAGATCAGGGTGTCGTTGGTCTGGGGACCACCCCCGCGCGTGCGGGGACGACCCCAGAGGCCGTAAACCCCTGATATCTCGGGGAGGACCACCCCCGCGCGTGCGGGGACGACTAACTTCCGTGTCGTTGGTCCAACGCATCCCGCGGACCACCCCCGCGCGTGCGGGGACGACACTTCCTGACCTGCGGGTCTATCCGGCTGAGGGGCCGTTTTCCTTTAGTGGGATCGGGGCCTTCGGTGGGGGCATCGGGTGGGCCCTTCGGTGGGGACCAACAGGGGCGTGGGCAGCGGTCGTTCTGGTCGGGTTCTGCGGCGGGTCGAGCCTACGGGGTGAATCTGCCGGGCGGGTTGCGAGTCCGCATGTCGCAGGGCCTGTCAGCGTCCCCGTAACGGTTCCGGGGTGCCAGCCTTGTCCTCCTGCCTGGTCCGGGCGCGCCGCTACGCGGGACCCGTCGGATCTCTGCGGGGCATGCAGGGAAGGCCCGCCATCACCACATCCTGCCGCAGCCGTAGCCCTGTTGTTGGGTCGGTTGGGCAGTGGTCCGGCGAATGCGGGACACTGCCCCTCGCGTCCGGGCTGTGCCGCTCGGGCGTGATGTTGAACGGCTTCTGGGGGGCCAGTGACTGATCAGCCGAAGAGACCGTTGCACCCGGACGAGGAGCTGGTCCGGTTCCACAACGGGAACACGCTCGACAACATGCCGGTGCCGCCCGAGCACCGGCCCGGGAGCAGCCGTACCCCGGGATGGAAGCTCGCGGTGGCGGCGGTCGGGAGTGGCGTCCTGGGAGCGCTCGTCATCGTCGGTATCGGCAGCCTCATGGACAGTGGCCCGCGGGAGCCCGTATCAAGGCCTGGTGCTGCGGCGAGTGCGGCGGTCGAGCGGAAGCCGTCGGTGTCTCCGAGTACGCAGGTGCGGCCTTCTGCGGCGGCGGAGGTGGAGGCGAAGGCGGCGCCGCTGGAGCAGGTGCGGATCATCCAGACGCCGCCGACGGGCGGTGACGCGGGTTCGACGTACTGCCTCTCGTACACCGGCTCGTCGTCCGGTGCGGAGCGGGAGGCGATCCTGCTGATGGGCGCCGCGGGCTACCAGTGCGACGACCACTTGCCGTTCGACCCGAGCGGGGAGACCTCCGCGTTCTCGACGGCGGCACCGGAGTGCGGGGGCGGTTCGCGCCCGGCGGTGCTGTCGTTCGCGGAGACGGGTGGCTGGGAGGGCGAAGTGATGTACACCTGCCTCACGGGGCAGCGCGGGGCGTAGGTGGGCCTACGGCTTGCCGCTCTTCGCCTCATCGCCCTCTTTGCCGGCGCGGGCTCCGCGCTTGCGTGCGAGCACCTGGCTGGGGCGTTGCCTCTGCGGAGGCGGGACTTGGGCCGACCGTGGAGGGGCGAGCATCGTGCTGTTCCGGCTCGTGGACGAACATGGGGGAGGGCGGCGCGGGCGCTCGGGTCATGCGTGAGTTCGTACGCGGTGCCGCTCCGCGTAGGACCAGGTCACCGCGGTCATCAGCGCCGGGATGGCGAGCAGCGGGGCGAAAGTGAGTGCCCAGACGGTCTGCGCGGGACCGCTCGCGAGGTACGTCTGACTCTCGACGGTGAGGGCGACCGCGATCTGCCACAGCGCCCCGACGACCAGGACGGCGGAGGCTGTACAGGCCAGTCGGGAGAGGGTCCGGGGCCGCAGCGGCTTCCACCGGTCGCTGACGAGCAGTAGCGGGAACAGGGCCGCCAACTCGCTGATGACGGCCAGTCCCGCGACGTACGCGATGCCCCACCCGGGGATGTCGAAGACATCGCGCAGGACCTGGTTGCTGTACCCGACGTAGATGCCGGAGGCCATGGCGATCCGCCACAGTCCGGAGGGGACGGCGCACAAGGCGATGGCGTGGGCGGCGCGGCGTGCCCAGGGGGGTGCGGAGGGTACAGCGGAGGGAGTGGGGAGCGCTGTCGTCATGACGTCCATGCTGGCGGTGGACGTGGCGGTTCGGCGTCGCTCTCGGGGAGGGCACGTACCTTGCCTGGTTCCACTTTTGGGCGGGGGGCTCTCCGCCGGGAGGGTGAGCGCCCTGGGGTTCTGGGGTGGTTGGGGCGGGCGACGGTGTGGTGGGTGGCCCCCGCGTGTGCGGGGCGGAACGCAGTACGTCGTCGTCACCGAGCCCGGCGTGAGGACCATCCCCGCGTGTGCGGGGACGACCTCCTCCCGGGCGACCGCCACGAGGCGGTCGGCGGACCACCCCCGCGCGTGGGGGGACGACAGCGATGACCTCCATGACAACGTCGGTGGCGAGGGACCACCCCCGCGCGTGCGGGGACGACGCGTCCCAGTCGTACGCGTTCACCCCGTGCGGCGGACCACCCCCGCGCGTGCGGGGACGACACGAGGTTCGATTCCTTGCGGCCCTTCGCGGCCGGACCACCCCCGCGCGTGCGGGGACGACAAGGACCTGGGCGTGGACCGCGGGTTCGGTGACGGACCACCCCCGCGCGTGCGGGGACGACCCACCCTGATCCGGGCCGCATCCGGCGAACAGGGGACCACCCCCGCGCGTGCGGGGACGACCTCCCGGCGCGCGGATTCGTGCGCGTCCTCCGGGGACCACCCCCGCGCGTGCGGGGACGACGACCGTCGTCATGGACACGGTGCCGCGTCTGGCGGACCACCCCCGCGTGTGCGGGGCCGACGCGTCGAGATCGGGAAGACCTGAGATGAAAGTCTACGTTTTCAGTGCATGGGACGGGGCGGTCAGGTGTGGTCGTCTTGTTCGGCGCGTTTGAGGATGTCGTGTTCGATGGCTGCCTGACCTTGCGGTCCGTGGTTGATGATCCGGGTGGCGGAACGGGGCACCGCGCGTTGGTCCGCTCCGTACCGGTCGCCCGTCCTGACGAGGGCGGGTGGCTGCGGCGGAGCTGGCCAGCAGTCGATGCGATACCACTCCACGACGGTCTCGACCGTCGTGTCGACGGCCGTGTCCCGCCCTCTGGCAGCCACGCGGAGGCGGTAGTCGCCCGGTCCGGCAGCCAGTGGCAGCGGGTCGGTGCCGTCGCCGGTCAGGGAGTGGAGCACCACCTCGCCGGTCGGTGAGTGGAAGGAGATCTCGGCGATCTCCTCCCACTGCCCCGGGGCGAGCGCGGGTTCGCCGGTGTGCGGTGCGAAGGAGACGGAGACATCTCCGGTGTGGATACCGGTCAGGATCTCGATGCTGCCGTCGTCAGCGGCGACGAGCCCCGTAAGTGAAGCGTCGATGTCGTCGGTGACGGCGCCGCCGGGGTCGCTGATGCGGAACAGGTGGTACTCGGCGAAGACGGTGCTCAACTCGGTCCCCTGGGTTGGTCGCGGCGGATTCTGTCACCTGATCCAGACGAGGAACTTGTCCTTCTCAAGAATGCGGCTGTACGTGTAGAAGCCGTTCAGCGCACGGCCGCCCTCGGTGTTCTGCGTTTCGTTGATCATGCGCCAGCTGTACTTCCCGTCCCCCGTACGGGCGCCCTGCCAGGTGGAGGCGAAAGGGTACTCGTCGCAGGACTTGCCAGCAGGGCGGGGCCTGCTGGAGGGGCACGCCTTCTTGCGGTTCTTCTTGATCTTGGCCGTGTCGGTGAGGCGGGTCAGGTACCGGGATGTTCCGAACTTGCCCGGCAGCCGCCTCGTGTCCTGTGCGTACCTGATGTGCTTCGCGAGCTCGGGCCAGGGACCGGTGGTGCTGTAGGAGACGACCGGTATGTAGCCGGGGTTCACGCACCCGACCTGCCTGGTCGTGCCGGGCAGCGCGTTGTCGCACCGGACGTCCGTCGTGGCCAGCCGTGTCGAGTTCGAGGGTGTGGCCCACGCCGGGTTGGCGAACCTCCAGCTCGCGACACTGGTGCCCGTCCCCTTCTGGTTGCGGGCCGCAGTGTTGATCGTGGTGTCCATGAAGAACTGACCGAACGGCTCCTTGTTCGCGGTGATCGCCTGCCGGGGGAAGTCGCTGCTGCGCACCTTGCACTTGCCCGTGCAGGAAGCGCTGCCGGAGACGGTCGTCCCGCTCACCCCGGTGCCCCACCGCGACACCTCCATGAGCTGGACCTGGTAGGCCCACGTCCGAGCGTCCCGGGCCGTGAAGTGGTAGCCGGTGATCAGATACGTGATACCCCCGATCTCCCGCCCGGTCCGAGCGTCGCGGACCGTGAGCTTGGCCCGGAAGATCCCGCATCCCCGCGTGCGGTCGATGTACCAGGCGTTCGCCACACCGTGATCGTCGCACCAGGCGGGCGTCCTCCACACCTGCCGTGCCGCCCAGAGCGCGGCCTGGTCGGGAACCGCAGATGTGTCCGCCGCTTGTGTGGTGACGCAGGCGACATACGGTTCATCTGCCCGCTGCCGGGCTGCGGCGAGCTGCGCCTGGCAGTCCTCGGTACCGAGCGTCAAGTCCCCGCCTGCGGACGTCGGTCCGGGCGGCGCTGTGGCGGCGGCGCCGACTGAGCCCTGTGGTGCGGGTTGGGTCGCTGAGGCCGGACCAGCCGTCAGGCCGGCAACCAGAACCAGAGCGGCGCTGCTTGTCGCGCATAAATTCTTGAATCGCAAACCCCATCACTCCCCGTGTCGAGCACACGCGGGAGCCAGAATCGGTGCATGCGCTCCCCCGTGCGCAGGACCGATCCCACCACGCTGGAAGATCAGCCACAGCGGAGGATCTGGTCACGAACCGCATATGCGTGGCGCGTTCGGCCATGGACAGTCGGCGACTGCCTCGCACCAAGAAGGCTGACGTGTCGTCGACGGGTCCTCGCGTTCGCGCGCGGGGCCACGTCCTGCCTCCCGGACAGCCGCGGTGCATGGCGGGCGGACCGGCTGACCTGGCTGCGGCCCGGCTGATCACTGAGGGAGCGGGGCCCTTGGATGGTGAAGCCGACATGTCTGCGCAAGCGTCCGGAATGGCCCCGCGTGTGCGGGGACCACTGCGGTCAAATGCTCCAGACTATCCCCGCGCGGGGATCACTCCGCGCAGGCGAGAAGGCGGAGCATCCTGATCGGACCACCTCCCCGTGTGCGGGGCCGACCAGAGGGCGTGGCGGCGCCAGGAGGACAACACGGGACCACCCCCGCGTGCGCGGGGCCGACTCGCTGCCCGAGGCGGAGGGGCGCGTCGACTGGGGACCACCCCCGCGTGTGCGGGGCCGACTCAGCGAGTCGCCGAGAACTCAACCGAGCCATCGGACCACCCCCGCGTGTGCGGGGCCGACCGCACGAGCTCGGCGTCGATGTCGGGGACGATGGGACCACCCCCGCGTGTGCGGGGCCGACCCACCGCGGCGATAGCCCTCCTGGCCGCCGCGTGGACCACCCCCGAGTGTGCGGGGCCGACGGCCGACCATACGTATCCGCTGGCGCCGGACTCGGACCACCCCCGCGTGTGCGGGGCCGACGTTCTGCGGCGGGAGGGCGACCTGGTGACCGCGGGACCACCCCCGCGTGTGCGGGGCCGACGACGGGTGCCACTGCCTGGGTAAGGGCCACGGCGGACCACCCCCGCGTGTGCGGGGCCGACGGCGTGGGTCCATCGCAGCGGCCAGCCGCCGTACGGACCACCCCCGCGTGTGCGGGGCCGACGCCGTGATCCAGACGGAGTCGGGCCGGAACCCCGGACCACCCCCGCGTGTGCGGGGCCGACACCGTGCGGGCCGACTACCTCGACGGCCCCGGCGGACCACCCCCGCGTGTGCGGGGCCGACGGGCAGGCCCGGTCGCTGGCGAACACGAACGCGGGACCACCCCCGCGTGTGCGGGGCCGACATCTCCTCCAGGCGGTCGGACACCGTCTGGCGCGGACCACCCCCGCGTGTGCGGGGCCGACCACCGGCCACAGCTCCAGCGGCAGCGACGAGCCGGACCACCCCCGCGTGTGCGGGGCCGACATCAACTCCAGCTCAAACTCCAGCCCGGTGGAGGGACCACCCCCGCGTGTGCGGGGCCGACGGCCGCCGACGTCCCGCTGCACTGGGTCGACCAGGACCACCCCCGCGTGTGCGGGGCCGACGGGGCGGGCGGCCCCGGCGGCGGGGGCGGGGGGGATCACCCCCGCGTGTGCGGGGCCGACCCTTCTTGCTGGCGGCGGGCGCGGAGCTGTTCTGGACCACCCCCGCGTGTGCGGGGCCGACCTGGAGGCGACGTTTGGCGGCGGACGGCGCGGGGGACCACCCCCGCGTGTGCGGGGCCGACGTGCCGACCGTCCATCAGCAGCCGCGCCTGGTCGGACCACCCCCGCGTGTGCGGGGCCGACACCCGGAACGACGTCCGCGTCACGGACGAAGCCGGACCACCCCCGCGTGTGCGGGGCCGACTGCCCGGAGCCTGGTGAGGGCGAAGCAGGGGCCGGGACCACCCCCGCGTGTGCGGGGCCGACACTTACTGACCTGCGGGTTTATCTGGCCAAGAGCCCGTTTTCCTTTAGTGGGGTCGGGGGCCTCGGAAACGGCATCGGTTGCCTCTCGGTGGAAGTGGTCGGTGGACATCCACCGTTCGACTGGCCGGGTTCCACGATGGAGCAAGCCTATGAGGGAATCCGCATTGGGCGGTGTGATCCAGCAGGTTGGCTCGCGGCTCCGAGACGCCGGGCGGACCTGACGTGTTGGCTCACCGGTCGAGTCGGCCAGCACCCCGCCCACGTCGTCCTCGCTGAGGCCTCCAGTCTGCGCTTCGCCTATGTCCAGCCGAGGGCTGGCCGCCAGCAAGGCGAGCCAATCGCTTTGCACCGCTCTCATGGAAGATGACCTTGTGACGCACCTTCCGACAGATGTACGGGCCGCTCTCAGGCTCTTCGCGTTCTACCTGGGCAACGGCACACTGGAAGTCGAGCTGCTGGACGGGATCGACTACCGTGCCCATCTGCTCGTGTTCGGCTCCGACCTTGAGATGATTTTCGCGATCTTCTGCAACGTCCTCGAAGTGGATGAGCACGGCCACACGCTCAACTACGGCGATGCCGAGTACCGCGCGGCCCAATGGGTCCGCAGACGCTGTGACCCCGCGTACCAGGTGGAGCCACCGTTCGAAGCGTGGGAGACCGAGCTTCACTGAAGTCCGGACTCACAGTCACCGAACCTGTCTGAGGCCGTGGGCAACACGCAGCGCGGCCAGAACCACTGCTCACTCTCCGTTGACCGCCACACTCGTCGTCAGCAGTGGAAGACCCCCACGCGGGGGCGGCAGTGGCCAGGGCTGCAAGGCGCCCATCCAGGGCCACCCCCGCGTACGCGGGGACCACATCCACGGCTCACGCGCCCCGCCCATGCCCCGGGGACCACCCCCGCGTGTGCGGGGACCACCTCGGCCGTCGCTCGCGCCCAACATCTGGCGCCGGACCACCCCCGCGTGTGCGGGGACCACGCCGGGCCGGCTTCGGCCGCGCCTTCGAACAGGGGACCACCCCCGCGTACGCGGGGACCACTTCGAGGCCAGTGACGACGCGCAGTCCTGCGCGGGACCACCCCCGCGTACGCGGGGACCACGCCACCACGGCGAAGAGCTGCCACCACATCCGCGGATCACCCCCGCGTACGCGGGGACCACGCCCCGCGGCTTGAGGACCTGTTCGATCGTGAAGGATCACCCCCGCGTACGCGGGGACCACCGTGGGCAAGCTTGGAGTCCTGACGGACAGGTCGGGCCACCCCCGCGTACGCGGGGACCACTTCAAGATGTCCCGCAGGGGCGTCGGCAAGGTCGGGCCACCCCCGCGTACGCGGGGACCGTCATGTATGCGGCGCCCGCCGCCTCTTCCGGGAAGGGCCACCCCCGCGTACGCGGGGACCGTACTTCCCGACCTGCGGGTTTCTTCCGCCGAAAGGCCCGTTTCCTTTAGTCGGATCAGGCCCCCCGGGCGAGGCCAGCGCGCGCTCCTTCGGGTGTGTACCCGGTAGTCCTGTGCGCTTCGTCGTGACAGGTTCTCGGTGATCGTCCTAGTTTGTGAGGTCCAGGCGGGCCCGTACGTGTGATCCATGAGGTGTACCGGACGGTGTGGCCGCCTGTATCCGTTGCCGTGCGGTGTCCGCCGGGACTGTCGTTCGGAAGCCAGCCCCAGTCGTCGGAACCGGTGGTCCTTCTCGTTGTCCGGCTTCGCAACGGCTGAACTGAGCCAGCGTTGTGGGGGCTGTGCCCGTGGTCGGTGCATGGGGCATGGGTAAGTTGCGGCTTCACAGCGCGTGTTGGGGTGCGGAACGTCCCCGTTCGTCCTGGTGTCCGGGGTGACGGGCTTCGAGTGGGGCGACTTGCCGGGGCCCGGCGGGGGCTCAGGTATGTGGCGCAATCGGATGGGTCCGGGCGGGTTCCCGGTGTGGTCCAGACCAAGTAACTTCAAATTGTCATGTACGTACGGGAGTTTCGGTCCCTCGCCGCCCGGTCACGTACACGCCTCCTCGGAACACGCGCCGACGCCCACCCCACCGCGTCACCTCGCGCCACCGTGTCACCGGAGTCACCGGAGTCACCGTCCCACCGGAGCGGCACCCGCACCCCACGAACGCCCCGCGAACCGCCTCGCGCAACGAACGGCGAACCACCCCGCACCAAGCGCAGACCGGTATCCCCAGCACCCCCGCCCGTTCCCTCCCCAGCGCTCCCCGCGTCCCCGCCAGAAGCGCACCGCACCCCTCACCCCACCGCACAGCGAGTCCCCACCCCACCCCAACTCATCACCCCACAACGCAGGCATCGCGTCCCCCCACGGCACCCACCACCGCGTCCCTGCCAACGCATACGCACACGCCAACGCCCCACCCCCACAAGTACAGCGCGCGAGCCCCGAACCCGCCGCCCTGGCTCCCACACAAGGCGTCACCCCGCACCACCGACGCACAGCGCAGCCACGCCTCACCCCCACACGAGGCACCGCCGTAGGCCCCGCGTCCCGCACCGCCCCACCCCTCACCCGCGAGGCGCAGCCGCCCACCGGCGTACCGGACCCATCCCACCCGCACGGCGCCGGCACCGCACCCGCCCTCGTACCCGTACCGGCACAGCCCCAAGTACCGGCACCCGTACAGCCAACGGCATCGGCACCGCCCCGGGACCAGCGACAGGCGCACCGCACACCGCACCGCACACCGGACCCGCACCGCCCGCATCACCCCACCGCACGCGCACCGCCGGACACCGCACCCGTACCGCTCGCCTCACTCGACCGCACCGCCGGACACCGCACACCGCACCGCCGGACACCGCACCCGCACCCGCTCACCCCACCGCACCCGCTCACCCCCCACCCCCCCACCGTCCGGCACCGCCTCACCCCACCCAACCGTCTCCTCCCGACCTCCCGACCCCGCTGCTCCCGATTCCTCCCCCACCTCACCAGGGAGAGCCATGTTCCTGACCGACATCCGCAACCGCAGACGCAATCGCAGAGCCGACCGCACAGGTACCCGCCGGGCTGACCGGCGAGCCGACCGGGCCGACCGGGCCGACCGGCGAGTCAGCGCCCCGCAAGGTACCGACCGGCGAGGGACCGGCACCCGAGGTACCGCCCTCCGAGGTACCGTCGGGCCGTTCCGGCGGACGTTCCGTGGGCGGCCGTTGCGGCACAAGCTGCTGACGCTGCTCGCCGTGCTGCTGCTGCCGCTCGCCTCCATGACCGCACTCGCCGCGCCCGCGCAGGCCGCCGGGACCCTCACCGCCAGTTTCAGTTCCGAGAACAACGGGTCCTGGTGGCGTGGCATCTACACCGTGCGCAACACCGGGACCGCGCCCGTCACCGGGTGGACGCTCTCGTTCGAGCTGCCCGCCGGGGTGACCGTCAGCGGGCACTACCACGGGGACGCGACCGTCAGCGGGCGCAAGGTCACCGTCAAGAACGCGCACTACAACGCCACCATCCCGGCGGGTGGGACCAGCGAGCCGTGGAGCTACTGGTTCATCGGCAACGGGCCCGTCGGCACGCCCACCGGGTGCACCGTCAACGGGGACAAGTGCGACGGCACACCCGATGTGCCGCCCACCCCGCCCGGCCGGCCGCAGGCCACCGCCGTCACCGCCCGGACCGCCGCGCTGACCTGGAGTGCCGCGAACGCCGGTGACTACCCCGTGGCCTCGTACGAGGTGCTGAGCGGTACGAACGTCCTCGCCGTCACCGACAGCGTCAGCGCGACCCTCACCGGGCTGACACCCGCCACGAGCTACACCGTCACCGTCCGGGCCAAGGACACCCGGGGCAACATCGGACCCGGCAGTCCGCCGTTCACCTTCAGCACCGTGGACCCGGCGACCGACCCCGTGGCACCCACCGCGCCGGGCAACCTCCGGAGCACCAGCAAGACCGCGTCCACCGTCGCCCTCGCCTGGAACGCGGCCACCGACAACGTCGCCGTCGCCGCGTACGACGTGTACCGGGGGGCCAGCCTGGTCAAGACCGTCTCCGCGACCACCACCGCGACCACCGTCGAGGGACTGTCCCCGGCCACCGCCTACACCTTCACCGTGAAGGCACGGGACACCGCCGACAACTCCTCACCCGCGTCCAACGCGGTGAACGTGACCACCGACGACGTCGCCGGGCCCGGGAACTACTACAAGGTCGGCTACTTCACCCAGTGGGGCATCTACGGGCGCCAGTTCTTCATCAAGAACCTCGACACCTCCGGCGCCGCCGCCAAACTCGACGTCGTCAACTACGCGTTCGAGAACATCGACCCCGTCAACCTGACCTGCCAGGCCGGGGTGACCAAGGGGGTCTCCGGCAATCCGCAGGACCCGAACGAGGGCACCGGCGCCGGTGACGCGGACGCCGACTACGGACGGCCTATGTCCGCCGCCCAGTCCGTGGACGGCGTCGCGGACGACGGCTGGGGCAAACTGCGCGGCAACCTCAACCAGATCAAGAAGCTCAAGGCCAAGCACCCGCACCTGAAGTTCGTCGTCTCGCTCGGCGGCTGGACGTTCTCCAAGTTCTTCTCGGACGCGGCGGCCACCCCGGCCGCACGGGAGAAGTTCGTACGCTCCTGCGTCGATGTGTGGATCAAGGGCAATCTGCCCGTCTACAACGGCGCAGGCGGCCCCGGCACCGGCGCCGGTGTCTTCGACGGCATCGACATCGACTGGGAGTGGCCCGGCGCCGAGGGGCACCCCGGCAACAAGTGGGGCGCCGCCGACAAGGACAACCTCACCGCGCTGCTCGCCGAGTTCCGCAAGCAGCTCGACGCCCTTGGCGGGGAACACCGGCTGCTGACGGCGTTCACACCCGCCGACCCCGCCAAGATCCAGGCGGGCTGGGACCTGTCAAAGATCTTTGACTACCTCGACTTCGCCAACGTCCAGGGGTACGACTTCCACGGGGCCGGCAGCGACAACTCCTGGGAGCCGAACCGCACCGGGCACCAGGGCAACCTCCACCGGGACGCCCAGGACACCTACGCGTTCGACTTCAGCGTCGAGAAGGCGATCCAGACCTACCTCGACGCCGGGGTCAGCCCCCGCAAGCTCACCGTCGGCTTCCCCTTCTACGGCCGCGGCTGGAAGGATGTGGCCGCCGGGCCAGCCGGGACCAACGGTGAATGGCAGACCGCCAACGGCGCCGCCACCGGGCAGTTCCCCGAGGAGGCCGGGACCCGCGGGTACCACAACCTCATCAGCAACTACCCGAACATGACCGTCCATCACGACGAACAGTCCGTGTCGACGTACGGCTACACCGGGCCGAACGGCCAGTGGTGGTCGTTCGACGACGCCTGGTCCATCGGCAAGAAGTCCGAGTGGATCAGGAACAAGGGGCTCCTCGGGGCCATGATCTGGGAGATGTCCGGTGACACCCCGACCGGCACCCTGATGAACGCCCTGCACACCGGGTTGCCCTAGCCGCCCGGCGGTGGTGCCGCCGGGTCCGGGGTCCGTCCCCGGCCCGGCGGCATCCCGCGCGGTGCCACCGACACCGGCACTGCCACCGTCCCCGGACCCTGGATCGAGGGCGGTGGCGGTGGCGGTGCCGGGCTCAGCCCCGACCGCGACCGCTACTCCGACCCCGCCGCCGCCGCCGCCGCCGCCGCCGACCTCGACCCCGTCCACGATCCCGTCCACCCGGGCCGCCGGCACCTCCACCGGCACCGGCACCGGGCCGTCCACGTCCACCACCGGCGCACCGCTCCCGTTCCCGCCCACGCCCCCACCCTCACCCCCGCACCGCACGGCCTTCCGTACCAACGGACGCCCGCCCGTGTGCAGGGCCACGCCCGCCAGCGGCACCGACAACAGCAGCAGCGCGCCGCCGAGGACCAGCCCCATCACCGGATACCCGGCGTGCTCCGCCAGCAGACTGCCCGTCAGCGGCCCGCACGCCGTGCCCAGCGACGACGCCGACCCCACCAGCACCGCCCACCGGCCCCGCCCGTCCAGCGAGGCCGCGAGTCCGATCAGGTACGACATCACCAGCGGGTAGCAGGCGTTCCAGACGATCTCCCCGGCCGCGAACGACGCCAGGCCCCCGGACCCCGCGGTCAGCGCGATGCAGCACGCGATCAGCGCCGTCCCCGCCCCGATGGGCAGCGCCCGGCCCACCCTGGCGCCCAGCGCGCCCGCGCCCAGCACCCCGAGCAGCCCGGCGCCGAGCGCCACCGCGAACACCGCGCCCACGGTCACCTCACCCAGCCCCGCCTGTTCGGCGCCGATCCGGCCGCTGACCCCCCACAGGGCGTTCTGCGCCATCGACCAGAACACCATCGCGCCCGCGAGCACCGGGCCGGAACGCCGGTAGGGCAGCGGACCGGCCGCCGGGGCCGCCGCACCGGCCGGAACGGGGCCCGCCAGCCGGGCCGTCGTGGGCCACACCAGCAACGCGGTCAGCGCGAGCGCCCCGAACGGGACCGTGTGCCCGGGGCCCAGATGCGGGATCGTCAGATACAGGGCGCCCGCGAGGGCCGAGACACCCAGCAGGCCCAGCGTCGTCTGCCGCTGCGGATCACGCCGTCCGGCGATCCCGGTCGCCGCGACGGTGGTCGCCGTACCCGTCCCGAGGCCGCCCACCAGCGCGCCCAGCACCGTACCCGTGACCGTGTCGGCGAACGCCGCCGTCCCGTACCCGGCCAGCGCGAGCAGCAGGCCCGCCCGCGCGGTGCGCCGCGGCCCGTACCGCTCGATCCGGGACGCCAGGACGAGACCCGCGCCCGCCGAGCACAGCAGCAGCGCGCTGCCGAGGGTTCCGGCCTGGGCGACGGACAGCGCGAGGGTGTCGTCGAGCCGGCCGACGACCGTGGGCAGCAGATACGGCGTGAGATACCCGGCCGTGAACAGCGAGACCAGGGGCCAGGCGGGGCGGGGCAAGGGGGACACGGGCGTTCCCGGTGCGTGCGGGGGAGCGGGGGAGCGGGGCATGGGGAAGGGGGGCGGGCATGGGTGGGGCAGGTTGCGCGGCACCGTGAATCGGCGCGGGCAATTTGTATCAACCGGAAGGAAGTAGACGAAGTGACCTTGCCGTGACCTACGAGACATTTTTAATGAAAAGTGTTTGCAATTACGCAACCCGGGTAAACACTCCTGTTCCGGACGATGATCATCCGCCCCGCGAACCCGCTCCGTGAACCCGCCCCGCGAATCCGGGTCACGCACCCCGCCCGCACCCAGGCGGAACCCCGCCCGCACCCCGCCCGCACCCAGGCCGCACTTCTCCCGGACGCACGGCCCCGCCCCCCTCCCGGACGCACGGCCCGCCCCCTCCCGGACACGCCGCCCGCACCCCTCCCGGACACGCCGCCCGCACCCCTCCCGCACCCCTCCCGGACACGCCGCCCGCACCCCTCCCGCACCCCTTTCGGGCACACTGACCTGAACCCGCACCATCCAGGGGGAGCGCACCGTGACCACGTACGACGGAGAGCCGCCGCAGAGCCGCCACCGCAGCACCGGGGGCCCCGGCCCCGAGCCCGTCCCCGACTCCGCCGAGGCCGCGCTGGAGCACCGGGACCGGGAGGCCAGGACCCGCCCCCGTCCCCGGCCCCATCTCGACCCGCTCGCCGCGCTCCGCACGCCCGGTGACCCGCCCTGCGACGTGTACCTGACCGGGCCCGTCTACCTCGACATCATCCTCACCGGACTCGACTCCGCGCCCGTCCGCGGCACCGAGTCCTGGGCCCGGGGCATGGGCTCCAGCCCCGGCGGCGTCGCCAACATGGCCACCGCGCTGGCCCGGCTCGGACTGCGGACCTCGCTCGCCGCCGCCTTCGGCGACGACCACTACGGCGAGTACTGCTGGGACGCCCTCGAACAGGGCGAGGGCATCGACCTCGGGCCGTCCCGCCGGGTCCCCGGCTGGCACTCCCCGGTCACGGTCTCCATGGCGTACGAGGGGGAGCGGACCATGGTGTCCCACGCCCACGAACCCCCGGCCGCCGACGCCGCCGGCATCGCCGCGACCCCGCCCGCCCGCGCCGCCGTCGCCTCCCTGGCCCCCGGCACCCGCGACCCCTGGATCGCCCGCGCCGCCCGCGCCGGGACCCGGCTCTTCGGGGACGTGGGCTGGGACGAGACCGGCCGCTGGGACCTGGACGCGCTGCCCGACCTCGCCCACTGCGAAGCCTTCCTGCCCAACGCCCAGGAGGCCATGAGCTACACCCGCACCACCTGCCCGCGCGCCGCCGCGCACGCCCTCACCGAACGGGTCCCCGTCGCCGTCGTCACCCTCGGTGCCGAAGGCGCGTACGCCGTGGACGGGCGCACCGGCGAGACGGCCGTCGTCCCCGCCATCGAGGTCGAAGCGCTGGACCCGACGGGCGCGGGCGATGTCTTCGTCGCCGGGTTCGTCACCGGCACCCTCGCGGGCTGGCCGCTGGCCGACCGGGTCGCCTTCGCCGGACTGACCGCCGCGCTGTCCGTCCAGGAGTTCGGCGGCTCGCTCTCCGCGCCCGGCTGGACCGAGGTCGCCGCCTGGTGGCGCCGGGTGCGCGACTACGGCCCCCAGGACCCCGCGGCCCTCGCCCGCTACGCCTTCCTGGACTCCCTGCGGCCCCCGCTGCCCGCCGCCGCCCGGCCCTGGCCGCTGCGCAGGGCGGTGCCCACCATCGGCTTCCGCAGCACCGTCTGACCCCCGCCCCGCGCGAGGACCGGAGCGTCCCTCGCGCGGGAACCGTGGCGATCCCCGAGCGAGGGCCGTGCCGACCTGCGAGCGAGGACCGAGGCGGCCTGCGCGCGGGGACCATGGCGGCCCCCGAGCGGGGGTCGCGAAAACTCCTCGGCCCTGGCGCGGGGTGCGTCGTACCCTGGGCAGTGCAACGGCGCCTCGTACCGACGCGCCCCGCCCGAGGAGGACCAGCAGGCCACAGAGCCGGCCCATGACGCAGACACCCACAGCTCACGAACCGGCGGAGGGCCAGTCCCGCGCCCGGTTCACCGTCCCGGCCAAGCACCCCATGGTCACCGTGCTCGGCTCCGGGGACGCACTGCTCCGCGTGATCGAGAAGGCCTTCCCGGAAGCCGACATCCATGTCCGGGGCAATGAGATCAGCGCGGTCGGCGAGGCCCGTGAAGTGGCCCTCGTGCAGCGGCTGTTCGACGAGATGATGCTGGTGCTCCGCACCGGACAGCCGATGACGGAGGACGCGGTGGAACGCTCGATCGCCATGCTCAGGGCCAGTGAGGCGGGCGAGGGCACCGGTGAGGAGACCCCCGCCGAGGTCCTCACCCAGAACATCCTGTCCTCCCGCGGCCGCACCATCCGCCCCAAGACGCTCAACCAGAAGCGCTACGTCGACGCGATCGACAAGCACACCATCGTCTTCGGTATCGGCCCCGCGGGCACCGGCAAGACCTATCTGGCCATGGCCAAGGCCGTCCAGGCCCTCCAGTCCAAGCAGGTCAACCGCATCATCCTCACCCGCCCCGCCGTCGAGGCCGGCGAACGCCTCGGCTTCCTCCCGGGCACCCTCTACGAGAAGATCGACCCGTATCTGCGCCCCCTGTACGACGCGCTCCACGACATGCTCGACCCGGACTCGATCCCCCGCCTGATGGCCGCGGGCACCATCGAGGTGGCGCCCCTGGCCTATATGAGGGGAAGGACCCTCAATGACGCCTTCATCATTCTCGACGAGGCGCAGAACACGAACCCCGAGCAGATGAAGATGTTCCTCACCCGGCTCGGGTTCGAGTCGAAGATCGTCATCACCGGTGACGTGACCCAGGTCGACCTGCCCAACGGCACCAGGTCCGGTCTGCGGCAGGTGCAGGACATCCTCGAAGGGGTCGACGACGTCCACTTCTCGCGGCTCACGTCCCAGGACGTCGTACGGCACAAGCTGGTCGGCCGTATCGTCGACGCGTACGAGAAGTACGACCACGCGAACGGCACCGACCACGGCTCCCACCAAGGCCGCGGCGGCAGAGGGAAGTAGACCGGCACCACCATGGCGATCGACGTCAACAACGAATCCGGCACCCAGGTCGACGAGCACGCGATCCTGGACATCGCGCGCTACGCCCTGGGCCGGATGCGTATCCACCCGCTCTCCGAACTGTCCGTGATCGTCGTGGACACCGACGCCATGGAACAGCTCCACATCCAGTGGATGGACCTGCCAGGGCCCACCGATGTCATGTCCTTCCCGATGGACGAGCTCAGGCCGCCCGCCAAGGACGACGACGAGCCACCGCAGGGCCTCCTCGGGGACATCGTGCTGTGCCCCGAGGTCGCCGAACGGCAGGGCCGTGAGGCCGACACCGACCACACCATGGACGAGGAGCTCCAGCTCCTGACCGTCCACGGTGTGCTGCACCTGCTCGGCTACGACCATGAGGAGCCCGACGAGAAGGCCGAGATGTTCGGCCTCCAGGCCGCGATCGTCGACGGTTGGCGGCAGGAGAAGGGCCTCACCGGCCCCTCGCCCGCCCCGACCGTCTCCTGAAGCCGATGAGTGCCCCCCTCATCCTCGGCGCGGTCCTGCTGGTCGTCGTCGCCTGGCTCGCCGCCTGCGCGGAGGCCGGTCTGGCCCGGGTCTCCAGCTTCCGCGCCGAGGAAGCCGTCCGCTCCGGCCGCCGCGGCGGCGCCAAACTCGCCCGGATCGCCGGCGACCCCACCCGCTACCTCAACGTCGCCCTGCTGGTCCGGGTCGCCTGCGAGATGGCCGCCGCCGCCCTCGTCACCTACGCCTGCCTCCAGGAGTTCGACCGCACCTGGGAAGCGCTGCTCCTCGCGATCGGCGTCATGGTCCTCGTGTCGTACGTCGCCGTCGGCGTCTCCCCGCGCACCATCGGCCGCCAGCACCCGCTGAACACCGCCACCGTCGCCGCGTACGTCCTGGTGCCGCTCGCCCGGATCATGGGCCCCATCCCGTCGCTGCTGATCCTGCTCGGCAACGCCCTCACCCCCGGCAAGGGCTTCCGGCGCGGACCCTTCGCCTCCGAGGCGGAGCTGCGCGCGCTGGTCGACCTCGCGGAGGCCGAGTCCCTGATCGAGGACGACGAGCGCCGGATGGTGCACTCCGTCTTCGAACTGGGCGACACCCTCGTACGGGAGGTGATGGTCCCCCGCACCGACCTCGTCGTCATCGAGCGGTACAAGACCATCCGCCAGGCCCTCACCCTCGCGCTGCGCTCCGGCTTCTCCCGTATCCCCGTCACCGGGGAGAACGAGGACGACGTCGTCGGCGTGGTGTATCTCAAGGACCTCGTCCGCAAGACGCACATCAGCCGCGACGCCGAGTCCGAGCTGGTGTCCACCGCGATGCGGTCCGCCACGTTCGTGCCCGACACCAAGAACGCGGGCGACCTGCTGCGCGAGATGCAGCAGGAACGCACCCATGTCGCCGTCGTCGTGGACGAGTACGGCGGCACCGCCGGGATCGTCACCATCGAGGACATCCTGGAGGAGATCGTCGGCGAGATCACCGACGAGTACGACCGTGAGCTGCCGCCCGTCGAGGACCTGGGCGAGGGCCGCTACCGGGTCACCTCCCGCCTCGACATCGGCGACCTCGGCGAGCTGTACGGGCTGGAGGCGTACGACGACGAGGACGTGGAGACGGTCGGCGGACTGCTCGCCAAGGCCCTCGGGAAGGTCCCCATCGCGGACGCCTCCGCGTCGGTGCCGCTGCCCGACGGCCGGGAGCTGCGGCTCACCGCGGAGGCCGCCGCCGGCCGCCGCAACAAGATCATGACGGTGCTCGTGGAGCCCGTCGGACGGGCCCGGCCCGCCAAGGCCGGCGGCCGGGAGAGCGGCGGGGCGCGGGGGGCGGGCCGCTGATGACCCCCGCCGCGCTGCGCTCCCTGTGCCTGTCGTTCAACGCCTCCGTCGAGGAGTTCCCGTTCGGGCCGGAGGCGTCGGTGTTCAAGGTGCTGGGCAAGATGTTCGCGCTGTCCCGGCTGGACGCGCGGCCCCTGACCGTGAACCTGAAGTGCGACCCGGACGACGCGGTGCGGCTGCGCGCCGAGCATCCCGGGGCCGTGCTGCCCGGCTACCACATGAACAAGCGCCACTGGAACACCGTGACGGTCGGGGAGCTGCCCCGGCGTCAGGTGCGGGAACTGGTCGAGGACTCCTACGACCTGGTCGTCGCGGGGCTCCCGAGGGCGGAACGGCTGCGGCTCGACCGGCCCTGAACCCGGGCCCGCCGGGTGCGGTGGGGCGCCGCATAAGCTGGGGCCATGAGCGAGAGTGAGCTGGGGCCCGAGGACCGGAAGATCGTGACCCTCGCGCGGTCCGTGCGGGCCCGCAACGGGGTGGCCGAGGGGGCGGCGGTACGGGACGCCACGGGGCGGACGTATGCCGCCGGGACGGTCGGGCTGCCGTCGCTGCGGCTCAGCGCGGTGCGGGCGGCGGTCGCGATGGCGGTCGCGTCCGGGGCGGAGTCGCTGGAGGCGGTCGCGGTCGTCACGGAGGCCTTGGCGGCCGGCGACGAGGACCTTGCCGCGGTCCGGGACCTCGCGGGGCCCGGTACGCCGGTCTTCGTCGCGGGGCCCGACGCGAGCCTCCGGGCGGTTCTCTCCACCTGACGCCTTCGCTTGCGCTTCCGGGTCCTCCCACCTGGACGCACCTTGTTCCTGTGCGGGTCGTACGGGGGTGCGCGGTTCCTCGCGCCCCTGGATGCTGCCCTCTTGCGGTCGCTCTTCGGGTGCAGGCCGGTCCTCGTTTTCGCGCAGTTCCCCGCGCCCCTGGGTTTCCTGTGCTGAGCGCGGTTCTTCCTGTGCCGTCGCCTGTGGGGTGCGCAGTTCCCCGCGCCCCTGGGGGGTGCCTCTTGAGGTGCGCGTCTACCTGCGGGTACCCGCACGGGCACAGGCGCGGCGAGTGGCGCAAACCTAGGGGCGCGGGGAACTGCGCACCCACGTACGGCCCGTACTGGGAAAAGTACGTCCAGGTGGGGAACCCTAGGGGCGCGGGGAACTGCGCACCCCCGGACGGCCCGTACCGGGACAAGGTACGTCCAGGTGGGGAACCCTCAGGGGCGCGGGGAACTGCGCACCCCACGAGTGACGGGACAGGGACAACCGCGTCCAGCACAAGAAACCCGGCGGCGCGAGCGAAGGCGACCCGCGGACCGGGTGGGGCCGTACGGACCGGGTGGGGTCATACCGGGGACAGGTAACCCGCGAGGGCTTCGCGGCTTCTGCGGAGGCCGTCGATCCGCGCGTCGGTCGACGCCAGCTCCCGCCCCAGCACCTCCCGCACCTCCCCGCACAGCTCGAACGCGAACCCCGCGCCCTCGCCCCGCGCGCACGGCAGCAACTCCCGGATCACCTCCGTGGACAGCCCCGCGTCCAGTAGCGTCCGCACCCGCCGCACGGTGGCCTGCGACTCCTCGTCGTACTCCCGGTAGCCGTTGACCCCGCGCACGGCGCTCAGCAGCCCCTGCGCCTCGTAGTACCGCAGGGACCGCTTGCTGACCTCGGTGCGCCGGGCCAGTTCCCCGATCAACATGTGTTGTTCCCCCTCGACTTGACCTTGTCACCGGTGTCACCCCTTAACGTCCTGCTGGAAGCAGTTGATTCCGATCCACCGGAGGACACCATGAACTTCGTCGTGCAGCGTGACGGCCGGACGGCCACCGCCGGCGACCTCGCGCCGCTGGCCTTCGCGGGCCACGCCCACTTCACCGCCATACAGGTCCGCGACGGCCGGGTACGGGGCCTCGACCTCCATCTGGAACGGCTCAGGTCCGCCTCCGTGGAACTGTTCGGCCGGGCGCTGCCGGAGGACCGGGTGCGCGCCCTGCTGCGGACGGCCCTCGCGGACGGCCCGGCAGACCTCTCCCTGACGGCGACGGTGTACTCACCGGCGGGGGAGTTCACCGCGGCGGACGCGGAGCCCGAGGTGCTGGTCCGCACGGGTGAACCCAGCTCCGGCCCACCGGGACCGCTGGCCCTGGCGGTCGTCGGGCACGAACGGTTCCTGCCGGCCGTGAAGCACGTCGGCGAGGTGGCCAAGACCCATCTGCTGCGGCGGGCCGTGGAGCAGGGTTTCGACGACGCCGCGTTCACCGACCGCACGGGCGCGTTCAGCGAGGCGACGATCTGGAACCTGGCGTTCTGGGACGGCACCTCGGTGCTGTGGCCGGACGCGGAGATGCTGCGCGGGACGACGATGGGCATCGTCAGCCGCCGCCTGGAGGCCCTGGACGTCCCGCAGCGCGTGGCGCGGATCACCCCGGACGACGTGCCGGAGCTGGCCGGGGCCGTCGTCATGAACTCCTGGACGCCGGGTGTGGCGGTGCGCCGTATCGGGTCGGCGGACCTGCCGCAGGCCCCGGCCTTCCTGGAGGCACTGCACCGGGCCTATGACTCGGAACCCCTCGTCACCCCATGACCACGGCTGCCGGAACGGTGGGCGCGCGGGGCGCGCCCGGGTCCCGTGGTACGGGCTGCCCTCGCCCTGTACCGGGCGGCCCCCCGGCCGTCCGGTACAGGGCGAGGGCAGCCCGTACCGGGCGGCCGGGGGGCCGTCCGGTACGGGCGCGAGCCGTGATCGAAAGCGGGTGCGGTGCCACAGGGCCCGGCGGATCGGGGACAATGGGCGGCATGAGTGTTCGCACCCCGTCATCCGAGCCTTCCGAAGCCACCCACCGGGCGGGCTTCGCCTGCTTCGTGGGGCGTCCCAACGCCGGCAAGTCCACCCTCACGAACGCTCTGGTCGGCCAGAAGGTGGCGATCACCTCCAACCGGCCGCAGACCACCCGGCACACGGTCCGGGGCATCGTGCACCGCCCCGAGGCCCAGCTGGTGCTGGTCGACACCCCTGGCCTGCACAAGCCCCGTACGCTGCTCGGCCAGCGGCTCAACGACGTGGTGCGCGCCACCTGGGCCGAGGTCGACGTGATCGGGTTCTGTCTGCCCGCCGACCAGAAGCTCGGCCCCGGTGACCGTTTCATCGCCAAGGAGCTCGCGGGTATCCGCAGGACCCCGAAGATGGCGATCGTCACCAAGACGGACCTGGTCGACCAGAAGACCCTCGCCGAGCAGCTCATCGCGGTGGACCAGCTCGCCAAGGAGCTGGGCTTCGAGTGGGCCGAGATCGTGCCGGTGTCGGCGGTCCAGGGCCAGCAGGTGGGTCTGCTGGCGGATCTGCTGGTGCCGCTGCTGCCCGAGGGTCCCGCGCTGTACCCGGAGGGCGATCTCACCGATGAGCCCGAGCAGGTCATGGTGGCCGAGCTGATCCGTGAGGCCGCGCTGGAGGGGGTGCGGGACGAGCTGCCGCACTCCATCGCCGTGGTCGTCGAGGAGATGCTGCCCCGCGAGGACCGGCCCGCCGACCGGCCCCTGCTGGACATCCACGCCTTCGTCTACATCGAGCGCCCGAGCCAGAAGGGGATCGTGATCGGTCCCAAGGGCAAGCGGCTCAAGGAGGTCGGGATCAAGTCCCGTCAGCAGATCGAGGCGCTGCTGGGCACCCCGGTCTTCCTCGATCTGCATGTGAAGGTCGCCAAGGACTGGCAGCGCGACCCCCGTCAGCTGCGCAAGCTGGGCTTCTGACGGATCCGCGGGCCTCTTGCGCCGCGCCGCCCGCCTGTCCACACTGCCGGACCCGGTCACCGTACGGGGTCCGGCAGCAGTGTTTCCGTGAGGGTCGACAGACGGCCCGCGAGGACCCGGGCCCAGGCCCGGTAGCCCTCCGGGGACGGGTGGAACCGGTCCTCGGCGATCCAGGACCCGGGGATCTCGGGCATTCCGCCGGAGTACAGATGGTGCACGCCCGGGTCCTGGCGCGCGAGGGCCAGCAGCTGCCGGTCCAGCAGCCGGACGTACTGTCCGAGCGGCGCCCGCATCGCCGCGGGGAGCCCTTCCACCCCGCGCAGGTCGGGCAGCCCGGTGAACACCACGGGGACGTCGTCCCCGAGCCGCAGCCGGATGTCCCGGACCAGCCGCCGCGCCTCGGCGCGGAAGGCGCGGGGGCGGCACAGCCGCAGCGCGTCGTTCGTCCCCGCCACCACGAGGACCAGGTCGGGGGTCCAGCGGCTGGTCGGGTCGGTCAGCCCGGTCAGCAGGGAGCGGCGGACATACGGGAGGGTCGCCCCGGCCCGTGCGGAGACCCGCCAGGAGACGGGACGCCCGGTCATCCGGGTCAGGGCGGCGGCGAGGTGGCCCGCCAGGGCCTCGCCGAGGGCGGGTGCGCCGACCCCGGCGGCGACCGAGTCCCCGATCATCACGAGCCGCAGCGGCGGGCGGGCGGGGCCGGGGCCGTGGTGTTCGGTGAGCCCTTCGGTGGCGCCGCCCGCCTCGGGCAGCCGGGTCAGCTGGCGGCGCATGGCGCGGACACTGCGCGGGAGCAATGGGTCCTCTTCCGTATCGGTCGCTGGGACGTGCCGGTGCACCGGAACCGGCATGCCGGTTCCGTTCACAGGTGATCGCCCCCACCCATAACACCGTTATGTCTATAACAGCGTTATGGTGGCCTGGTGTCAACCGAGGAACGGCGAGAGCCCACCGACGTACGCCGCTGTCTGCTGGACCAGGCCGCCCGGATGCTCGCGGACGAGGGCGCCGCGGCGCTGAGCGTCCGCCGGCTGGTCAAGGCCGTCAGCGCGTCGACCATGGCCGTGTACACCTACTTCGGGTCGATGCCCGGACTCGTCCGCGCGCTGATGAAGGAGGGCTTCGACCGTTTCCACACCCGGGTCGAGGCCGCCTCGGCCGCCCACCCCGACGACCCCGTCGCCGAACTCGCCGCGCTGTGCCGCGCCTACCAGGACTTCGCCCGCGAGGAGCCCGATGTGTACGCGGTGATGTTCGGCGGCTCCGCGATCGCCGGGTTCGAGCAGACCGAGGACGACCGCAGGCTGGGTGTCCATGTGCTGCGCGCCCCGCGGGACGCGATCCGCCGCTGTGTCGCGGCGGGGCGCTTCCGGGCGGGGGCCGATCCCGATCTGCTGGTGCGGCAGCTGTTCTGCCAGATGCATGGGCTGGCGCATCTGGGGCGGGCGGGGTACATCACCGGTGCGTACGGCTCCGCCGAGGTGTTGCGGGGGTTGGTCCTCGACTTCGCGCGCGCGTCCGGCGACACGTCGCGCCGTGCGGCGGCCTCGGTGACTGCGGGGCTGGCGCCGCTGTCCTGAGCCCGTCTTGGGCTCGCGCCGCTGGGTTGCCTGTGCGGGGCGCGGTGTTTCCTGTGCGGGTCGCTCGGTGGGTGCGCAGTTCCCCGCGCCCCTGAGGCGCTGCCCTCTTGCGGTCGCTCTTCGGGTGCGGGCCGGTCCTCGTTTTCGCGCGGTTCCTCGCGCCCCTGGGTCTGCTGTGCTGGGCGCGGTTCTTCTTGTGCGGGTCGCTCGTGGGTGCGCAGTTCCCCGCGCCCCTGGGGTTCCACGCCTGGGCGTACTTGTCCCTGTGTGGGTACGGACGTGGGTGCGCAGTTCCCCGCGCCCCTGAGGTGCTGCCCTCTTGCGGTCGCTCTTCGGGTGCGGGCCGGTCCTCGTTTTCGCGCGGTTCCCCGCGCCCCTGGGTCGCCTGTGCTGGGCGTGGTTGTTCCTGTGCCGGTTCCCCGTGGGTGCGCGGTTCCTCGCGCCCCTGTGGTGGTGGGGCGGGGCTGGGGGCACACGCCTGCCCCCGCCCCGGTCCGGTTCGGTCGTCAGAGGGGCAGGGGGTCAGGCGCCTTCCTTCAGGACTCGGGAGACGAGTTCCCGTTGCGCGTCCGTCAGGGTCGGGTCCGCGTAGTGCAGGGTCCGGCCGTCGACGGTGACCTCGTACGAGAAACCGTCCGGGACGCCCGTACCGGGTACCGGACTCGCACCGGCCAGGGCCTGTTCGGCCAGGGCGTGCCAGTCCGCGGCGTCGGCCCGGCAGGCGGTGTCGACCTCCGCCTGCCGCTCGATCCCCGCGAACCCACCTGTGCGCCGCACGAAGATACGCATGACTGTCCGCATACCCCGATCAGCCCGTCGGGACGCCCACGGACGACCACGCCTTGCGGACGGCCTCCAGTTCGTCACCGTCCCCGAAGACGCTCCGGGCGGTGGCCAGGGTCAGCCGGGCGAAGTCCGCGAAGTCCGCGTCCGACGCGAGCTCGCCGCTGGTCAGCGTGTCGTACCAGATGTGGCCCGCCCGCTCCCACGCGTTGCCGCCGAGGTCCGTGGCGAGCAGGTAGAAGGCGTGGTTGGGGATGCCCGAGTTGATGTGCACGCCGCCGTTGTCGCGGCTGGTGCGCACATAGTCGTCCATCGTCGCGGGCTGCGGGTCCTTGCCGAGCACGTCGTCGTCGTACGCGGTGCCGGGCGCCTTCATCGAGCGCAGCGCCGTCCCGGTGACCGAGGGGCCCAGCAGCCCCGCGCCGATCAGCCAGTCCGCGTCCTCGGCGCGCTGTCCGAGCGCGTACTGCTTGATCAGTGAGCCGAAGACGTCGGACACCGACTCGTTGAGGGCGCCGGACTGCCCGTAGTACTCCAGGTTCGCCGTGTACTGGACGACGCCGTGCGTCAGCTCGTGGCCGATCACGTCCACCGGCAGCGTGAAGTCGAGGAACAGGTCGCCGTCCCCGTCGCCGAAGACCATCTGCTCGCCGTTCCAGAAGGCGTTCGCGTAGTTCTCGCCGTAGTGCACGGTCGCGATGAGCGGCAGCCCGGAGTCGTCGATGGAGCGGCGGCCGTACTCCTTGAGGTACAGGTCGAAGGTGGCGCCCAGTCCGGAGTACGCGCGGTTGACCGTGGCGTCGCCGGTCGGCTCGTCGCCCTCGTCACGGACCTTGCGGCCGGGCAGCACCTCCCGGGTCCGGGCGTCGTGGACCCGGCGGTCCGGGGTGTCGGAGACGCCGGTGACGGCGCTCAGGACGGCGCCGCGCACGGCGGTGATCCGCCGCCGGGTGCGCTGGGCGGCGTCCAGTTCCAGGGTGCGGCGGGCGGCCGCCGAGATGACGGAGTCGGCGGCCTCGGCCAGTTTGTCGAGGACGTGCGGCGGGATGACGGTGCAGAAGACGGGCTCGTGGCCCGGACGCTGAGATGCCATGCCTCGCAATGTGGCACTGGGTCATCGAGTTGTCACCCGTTGTCACGTGGATTGGTGAAAAGGAGTGAAACAGGGCTGTTCCCGGGCGTGGGAGGGTTCCGATGGGCCATGGGGCCCGCCCTGGACCCTTCGCCCCGACCCGCCCCATCCGTCCCGCATACTGGGACAGGGCACCGGTCCGGGGGAGGCTCGGCTAGGCTGCGACCACCATGCGTTTCGGGCTGCTTCTCCTTAGCTGCCGCGGCGAGGGCCTGTAAGTCGTAGGCCGACCCCCTCCCCGCGGAGTTCGGTGTTGCGCTCAGCCGTCGGCCGTCCCCCGTGGACCAAGAGGAGCCCTACGCATCATGTCCAGCCCTTCCCGCCCCGCCGCCCCCGCGTCCGCCGTCGGCAGTCCCACGCCGGTCACCAACGCGACGCACCTCCAGCGGGCCACCACGATGCCGACCCACAAGTACCGCCCGTACGAGCAGGTCGACATCACCGGCCGGACCTGGCCCGACCAGCGTGTCACCAAGGCCCCCCGCTGGCTGTCCACCGATCTGCGTGACGGCAACCAGGCCCTGATCGACCCCATGTCGCCCGCCCGTAAGCGCGAGATGTTCGATCTGCTGGTGAAGATGGGCTTCAAGGAGATCGAGATCGGTTTCCCGGCCTCCGGGCAGACCGACTTCGACTTCGTCCGGTCGATCATCGAGGACGAGCACGCGATCCCCGACGACGTCACGATCTCCGTACTGACCCAGGCCCGCGAGGACCTGATCGAGCGCACGGTGGAGTCCCTGGTCGGCGCCAAGCGCGCCACCGTCCATCTGTACAACGCGACCGCGCCCGTCTTCCGCCGGGTCGTCTTCCGCGGCTCCAAGGACGACATCAAGCAGATCGCCGTCGACGGCACCCGGCTGGTCATGGAGTACGCGGAGAAGCTGCTGGACAACCGCACCACCTTCGGCTACCAGTACAGCCCGGAGATCTTCACCGACACCGAGCTGGACTTCGCGCTGGAGGTCTGCGAGGCGGTCATGGACGTCTGGCAGCCCGAGGAGGGCCGCGAGATCATCCTCAACCTGCCCGCGACCGTGGAGCGGTCCACGCCGTCCACCCACGCGGACCGCTTCGAGTGGATGAGCCGCAACCTGTCCCGCCGCGAGCACGTCTGCCTGTCCGTGCACCCGCACAACGACCGCGGCACCGCCGTCGCCGCCGCCGAACTGGCCCTGATGGCCGGCGCCGACCGTATCGAGGGCTGCCTGTTCGGCCAGGGCGAGCGCACCGGCAACGTCGACCTGGTCACCCTGGGGATGAACCTGTTCTCGCAGGGCGTCGACCCGCAGATCGACTTCTCCGACATCGACGAGGTCCGCCGCACCGCCGAGTACTGCAACCAGATGGAGGTCCACCCCCGTCACCCGTACGTCGGTGACCTCGTCTACACGTCCTTCTCCGGCTCCCACCAGGACGCCATCAAGAAGGGCTTCGACGCGATGGAGGCCACCGCCGCCGCCCAGGGCGTCACCGTCGACGACATCGAGTGGGCCGTGCCGTACCTGCCCATCGACCCCAAGGACGTGGGCCGCTCCTACGAGGCCGTGATCCGCGTCAACTCGCAGTCCGGCAAAGGCGGCATCGCCTACGTCCTGAAGAACGAGCACAAGCTGGACCTGCCGCGCCGGATGCAGATCGAGTTCTCCCGGATCATCCAGGCGAAGACGGACGCCGAGGGCGGCGAGATCACCCCCAAGGACATCTGGAACGTCTTCCGGGACGAGTACCTGCCGAACCCGGACAACCCGTGGGGCCGCGTCCAGCTGCGCACCGGCCAGTCCACCACCGACACCGACGGCATCGACCGGCTCACCGTCGAGGCGACCGTCGACGGCGCCGACACCGCGCTGAGCGGCACCGGCAACGGCCCGATCTCCGCGTTCTTCGACGCCCTCCAGTCCATCGGCATCGACGTACGGCTGCTGGACTACCAGGAGCACACGATGAGCGAGGGCGCCTCCGCGCAGGCCGCCTCGTACATCGAGTGCGCGATCGGCGACAAGGTCCTGTGGGGGATCGGCATCGACGCGAATACGACACGCGCCTCGCTGAAGGCCGTTGTCTCCGCCGTCAACCGGGCCACCCGCTGACGACCCCCGTCACCTGCGGTTCCCCCGGCACCGGACGCCCCAGTGGCACCCGGTGCCGGGGCGTCTCCCGGCCACCTTCACACCAGGGGTACTGACGCCGCCCGCCTCATGTGGCTAACATCACGCCAACACGGCGATGTTGCCGGGGCGTTACGGAGGTGCGAGGTGCTGCCAAGCAGGGGACGGTACGGCCGTGCCGTCCGCGGTGCCCGCCGGTCCCGCCTCATGGGCGTCCGGACCGTGTGGACGACCGTGTCCGACGGCGAGTTCTACTGCCCCGGATGCGGCGGCGACCGCAACTACCAGCGGCGCACCGGACGGCGCAGGTTCACCGTGCTCGGGCTGCCGCTGGTGCCCCGGGGGGCCGCCGCGCCCGTCGTCGAGTGCGTCAGCTGCCAGGAGCGGTTCGGTACGGACGCGCTCGACCATCCGACCTCGCAGCGGTTCTCCGCGATGCTGCGGGACGCGGTGCACACGGTGGCGCTCGCGGTGCTGGCCGCGGGGGGTACGGGGGCCCGGGCGGCCGTGGACGCGGCGCTGGCCGTCGTCCGGGACGCGGGGTACCGGGACTGCGACGGGGAGCAGCTCGTGACGCTCGTCGAGGCGTTGTGCGCGGAGCCCGGGCGGTTGCCCGGGTTCTTCGCGGGGTCGGGGGCGGGGGCCTCGGGGCTCACCGTCGAGCTCCGTGAGGCGCTCGAACCGCTCGCGCCTCATCTGGCTCCCGCGGGGCGGGAGGCGCTGCTGCTCCAAGGGGCGCGGATCGCGCTCGCCGACGGGGCCTATACGCCCGCCGAGCGGGACACGTTGACCACTGTCGGTTGTGCCCTCACGCTCACCACGGAGGATGTCACCCGCCTCCTGAAGTCGGCCCGTCCCACACCCTCCTGAGGGTTTCCCCCGGGTCGCCCTCGCTTGCCGCCCCGAGGTCTGTCCGGGTGGGCGCGCTTGTTCCCGCACAGGTTGTTCGTGGGTGCGCAGTTCCCCGCGCCCCTGGATGCTGCCCCCTTACGGTCGCTCTTCGGGTGCGGGTCCGTCCTCGTCTTTTGCGCAGTTCCCCGCGCCCCTGAAGGGGCACCCCTCTCCTCCCGCAGTCGCTCGGCTGCGGGAGGGGGTGGGCGGGAATCTCTGCTCGCAGACTCCGATGCTCTTCAGTAGCTCCGCTGGACGTCGTACCGAGCGTGTCGGATCGAGGACGGAGAATCCCGACCGGCACCGACCCGAAGAACAAGCCGGATGCGCCCCAAAGGGGCGCGGGGAACTGCGCGAAACCACCGAGTGACGGCACAGGAACGAAGTACCCCCAGCCGGACAGACCTGGAAAGCGCAAGCGAGGACGACGGGGACGGGGACCTACTCCCCGGGGAGTAGCGGGCACCGGTTCGCTCCCTGGGACGTAGCCGGAAGCTCGCACCCGGGTCCGACGGAAGCCCCGTGCCGTGGCGGAATGCTGGAACACGTGACGACAACGACATCCACCACCCACCCCGAGCCCCGGAACACCCCGCGGCCCCGGAAGCCCGGGAGGTCCCGGAGAACCGCCGTTCCCTGGGCCGTCCTCGGCCTCTGGGTCGTGCTGCTGGCCCTCGTCGTCCCCTTCGCGGGGAAACTCGGTGACGTCCAGCAGGACCGCGCGGTCGACTACCTTCCCGCCGGCGCGGACAGCACGCAGGTCGCGAAGATCCAGGACAGCCTGCCGGGCGGCGAGACCACCGAACTGGTCCTCGTCTACCACCGCGACGGCGGGCTGACGGCCGCCGACCGCACCACCGCCGAGGACCAGGTACGGGAGATCGGCGCGGCCCATGAACTCGCCGCCACCCCCGAGGGCATCCCGTCGGAGGACGGCGCCACCCTGATGTACCCGGTGGCGACGAACGCCCCGGGCCAGGACGAGGAGGCCCGGGCCGCGTTCGTCAAGGACGTCCGGGCCACCGCGACCGGTACCGACGGCCTCGGAGTCGAGGTCGGCGGCTCCGGCGCCATCCAGTTCGACGCCGAAGAGGTGTACGGCTCGCTCGGCGGCCCGCTGTTCCTCACCACCGTCGGTGTCGTCGCGCTGATGCTCATCGTCATCTACCGCAGCCCGTTCCTGCTGCTGATCCCGCTGATCAGCGCCGGTATGGCCGAGGTGCTGGCCCGGGCGGGCGCCTACGGCCTGAACCGGCTCTTCGACACCCCGGTCACCACGCAGAGCGCGTCGATCATGACCGTCCTCGTCTTCGGTGTCGGCACCGACTACGCCCTGCTGCTGGTGGCCCGCTACCGCGAGGAACTGCGCCGCGTGGAGCGCCCGTACGACGCGATGGCCGCCGCCCTGCGCGGCTGCGGGCCCGCCGTCATCGCCTCGTCCGGCACGGTCGCCGTCGGTCTGCTGTCGCTGCTCGTGGCGGACCTCAACAGCAGCAGCGGGATGGGCCCGCTCGGCGCCCTCGGGGTGCTGTGCGCGCTGCTCGCGATGGTGACCCTGCTGCCCGCCCTGCTGCTGCTGTTCGGCCGCCGGGTGTTCTGGCCGCTGATACCCGCGTACGGCAGCGAACCGAAGGCGCGCAGGTCGCTGTTCGCGGCGATGGGCAGCTCCGCCGGCCGCTACCCGTACCGGGCGCTGATCGGGGGCGCCGCGGTCCTCGGGGCACTGGCGCTCGGGGTGTTCGCCATGCCGGGCACCCTCAAGCAGGAGGACTCCTTCACCGACAAGCCCGAGTCGATCGCCGCGCTGGAGACCCTCGGCGAGGCGTTCCCCGACCGCGGTTCCCAGCCGATCACCGTGATCACCCCCACCGGCCGCGCGGCCGTGACCCTCACCACCGCCGAACGGGTCCCGGGCGTGGAGGCCGTCGCACGCGGACGCAGCGCCGACGGCTGGACGGAGCTGTCCGTCATCGCCTCCGCGAAGCCGGAGTCGGCCGCCGAGACCAGGACGATCGGGGAACTGCGCTCCGCCCTCGACGACTCGTACGTGGGCGGTCCGAGCGCGCAGCAGATCGACCTGGAGAAGACCCACTCCCGGGACACCACGCTCGTCATCCCGCTCGTGCTCGTCCTGGTGCTGCTGATCCTGATCCTGCTGCTGCGCAGTCTGGTCGCGCCGCTGCTGCTCATCGCCGCGGTGGTCGCGGTGTGGGGCGCCTCGCTGGGTATCGGGGGCCTCGTCTTCGGCCCGCTGTTCGGCTTCGAGGGCATGGACCCCGGACTCCCGCTGCTGTCGTTCGTGTTCCTGGTCGCCCTCGGCGTCGACTACGGCATCTTCCTGATGCACCGGATGCGCGAGGAGTCCCTGGCGGGCGCCGAACCGGGCCCGGCCGCGCTCAGCGCGCTGCGCAGCACCGGCGCCGTGATCGCGTCGGCGGGACTCGTCCTCGCGGCCACCTTCGGGGTGCTGCTCAACCTCCCGATGGTGATGCTCGTACAGCTCGGGTTCGTCGTCGCGGTCGGTGTCCTCCTCGACACCTTCCTGGTGCGGACGTATCTGGTGACCAGCGCCAGCGTCGCCCTCGGCCGCAAGGTGTGGTGGCCCGGCCCGCTGTCCAAGCGCGCGCCGGTGCCCGTGCCCGACCGCCCCGCAGAGGAACCCGTCCCCGTTCCGTGAACCCGCGGGCGCCCCTCCCTCCCGGAGGGGCGCCCTCATGCCGCAGGATGGCCCCGTGGAATCCCACCGCACCGCCGCACGAGCCGACTTGGCCCCCCAGGGCGCGCCGGACGCGCCCCCTGTGGCCCGCCACGGCCCTCCCGAGGGGTCCGGCGCCCCCGCGACGCCCGCCGGGCCCGGCCGGGCCCGGCGGGGCTTCCCGCGTGACGACCAGGCCCTCGCCGCCGGGACACCCGACCGCCCGGGTCCGGTCTGGCGGAGCTGTCTGCGTGACGACCGGGCCCTCGCCGCCGCCTTCGCCGCGTCCGCGGTGATCGTCGCCGTGCTGTGCGACGCCGAGGGGGGCCTCGACGCCCTCGGCTGGGCGCTGCTCCTCGCCGCCCATGTCCCGGCGGCCTTCCGCACCCGGGCGCCGCTGTGTTCGTTCCTCGGGGTCGTCGCGTTCGTCGCCCCGTACCACGCCCTCGACTACCATCACGCGGCCTCCGGCCCGGTCACCTACCTCGCGCTGTACACCGTGGCCGTCCTCGGCACCCCCCGGCGGACCGTGTACGTGGGGCTCGGCACCGTCGGACTGTCGGTGTCGATCATGATCAGGGTCAGTCCCCACAAGGCCATGGAACTGCTCCAGATATCCGGCTGGGTGGTCGCCGTCCTCGTCGTCGGCGAGTACGTACGGGTGCACCGGCGCAATGTCCGCGCCGCCACCGAACGCGCGGAACGCGCGGAACGCACCCGCGAGGAGGAGGCCCGCCGCCGGGTCGCGGAGGAACGGCTGAGGATCGCCCGGGACCTGCACGACCTGCTCGCCCACACCATCACCCTCGTCGGGGTGCAGACCTCCGTCGCCGCGCACGTCCTCGCCGCCGACCCCGACCGCCTCGACCGGGCCGCCGTCGCCCGCGCCCTCGACGACATCGCCGACACCTGCCGCACCGCGCGCGGGGAACTGCGCGCCACCCTCGAAGTGCTGCGCGCCGACGCGCCCGGTGAGCCACGCGGCCCGCTGCCCGGTGTCGGCGGACTCGTCCACCTCGCGGAGTCCGCGCGCGCGACCGGCGCCGCCGTCACCCTGACCGTACGCGGCGCCCTCGACACGGAACCGCCCCCGGCGGTCGGCGCGGCGGTCTACCGCATCGTCCAGGAGGCCCTCACCAACGCCGTACGGCACGCGGGGACCGGCGTCGCGGTGGCCGTGACCGTCCGGGCCGCGAACGGCCTCCTGGAGGTCCTCGTCACGGACGACGGCGCCCCCGGTTCCCACCCGGCCCGGCGACCGCTCACCGCCCCCGTGAGCGGGCACGGCCGGACCTCCGTACCGTGCCCGGACATCCTGGCGGCGTCGCACACCCCCGGCGGCCCGGCGGCGCTCCCCGCCGACCCCGCGCAGCCGCCGGGGTTCGGACTGATCGGTATGCGGGAACGCGCCCGCAGCGTGGGCGGCACCCTGCAAGCCGGTCCCAGCCCGGACGGCGGCTTCACCGTCGCGGCCGTCCTGCCCCTCGCCCCCGTGTTCCCCGCCGGGGCGGCGCCGCCCGAACCCGCCGCCCCCGAAGAGGTGCCCGGCCGCCCGTGGCAGGGTCGGTGGTGCGCGGGGGAGGCCACCACCGCGTGAGAGAAGCGGTGCGTACGACGCCGAACGACACTCCCAGGGGGACCCCGTGACGATCCGTGTGCTGCTCGCCGACGACCAGACGCTGGTACGGGCCGCCTTCGCGATGCTCGTGGAATCGGCGGGCGACATGGAGGTGGTCGGCCAGGCGGGCACCGGCCGGGAGGCCGTCGACCTGGCCCGCACCGCACGGGCCGACCTGGTCGTCATGGACATCCGGATGCCCGACCTCGACGGGATCGAGGCGACCCGGCTGATCGCCGCCGACGAGGACCTCGCGGGGGTGAAGGTCCTCGTGCTCACCACGTACGACACCGACGAGCACATCATCGACGCGCTGCGCGCCGGTGCCTCCGGTTTCCTGGTGAAGGACACCCGGCCCGCCGAACTCCTGGACGCGATACGGCTCGTGGCGGCGGGCGAGGCCCTGCTGTCGCCCGGTCCCACCGCCCGGCTGATCGCCCGCGCCCTGCGCGCCCCGGACCCGGGCCCGGGGCGGTCGCCCGGCCCCGAGACCCTGACCGAACGCGAACGCCAGGTCCTCGGGCTGGTCGCCCGGGGCCTGACCAATCAGGAGATCGCCCTCTCGCTCGGGCTGAGCCCGCTCACCGCCAAGACCCATGTCAGCCGCATCATGGGCAAACTGGCCGCCCGCGACCGCGCCCAACTCGTCATCGTCGCCTACGAGTCCGGCATGGTGACCCCCGGAACGCTCTGACGGCGTACCTCCGCCCGGCCGGGCCGACCCGCACCGGATGCCGTGACCATGGCGGCTGCTCCGTGAGACGTCCCAGGTCGGCTCCTCCTTTCCCGACCGGATGCCATGACCGTGGTGGCTGCTCCGTGAGACATCCAGGGCGGGTCAGCCGCCTCCAGGCGTGTCGATGAAGGTGGCGCCGGTCTCCTCCAGCCGCTGCACCGCGTAGGCCGGGTCGAGCAACGACTCGGGGGTGTGGATGCCCGGTGCGACCGCTTCGCCGCGCAGTCCGAGCAAGCGCTCGACGCCGAGGGCGATGCCGGTCGCGGTCAAGGGGCGCTGCCCCGCCGGGTGGACCAGGTAGCGGCTCGTACTGATCGGCGCACCCTCCCGGTCCGTTCCTTCGAGGTCGATCCGGACCTCGAAGGAAGCGGGTTCACCGCGGCGCCGGCCCGTGGATTCGCCGACGGCGAAGTCGAAGCGGACGTCGGGGGCGTCCGTCGCGAGGGCGAGGCTCGGTACGTCGAGGATGGCGATGCTGCGGCCGGGCAGACCGGTGCCGTCGGTACCGCGCACATCCGCCTGTGCGTCGGGGTCGGTGATCCAGTGGAAGACGCCGTCCCGGCGCACGAGTCCCGCCGTGGTGGCCGTGGACCACCGCTCCAGATCCGCGATTCCGGCGGGCCCGCCGGTGTCCGTCTCGTCCAGTACCGCACCGATCCGGATGCTGTCGACCCGGCCGAACCGCCGGGCGGTGTGCAGGGCCGCGAGGACGACGGTACCGGCGCAGTAGTGGCTGGCCACCAGGATCGGCGCGGCGTTCGCCCGCTGGGCGCCCGCGACGACCTCCGGCGCGATGTCCGTCAGTCCGCTGGAGATGCTGAGGTACGGCAGCCCGTGACGCTGCGCGTAGCGCAGTCCGTGCAGACGGTCGTCCCAGAGCGCGGCGACCACCGCCGAGTAGTGGTGGTCGGCCGGGAGGCCGAGATCGCCGCGCCGCAGATCGATGGTCGTGGCCGTGGCGGCTCCGAGTTCGTCGGCCACCCGCTGGGCGCGGTCGAGGTCACGACCCGCGATCGTCAGCGGCAGCGCCGGGTGCCATTGGCGCAGGAGGGCGGCGGCCCCCGCTCCCGCCTGGCCCGTGCCGCCCAGGATCAGTACCGATTCCGACTGTCCCACTGTGGGTTCCCCTCACATCCATGAAGCTACATTTTGTAGCCTACGTTTTGTAGCTTAGATTGGGACGGGAACGCAAGGGAGTGAGAGGGAGGGCCATGGCCGCCGCACCGACCCGTCTGTCCAAGCAGGCCAGGCGGGAGCAGCTGCTCGACACCGCCTTGGTGATCGTGCGCACCCGGGGCGCCGACGGGCTGACCCTGGTCACCCTCGCGGAGGAGGCCGGGGTGAGCAGGCCGATCGCCTACGACCACTTCGCCACCCGCCCCGGCCTGCTGCTCGCGCTCCACCAACGGCTCGACGACCGCCACCGGGCCGCGATCACCCAGGCGTTGCGGGACGCCGAGCCCAGCGCCGGTGAGGTCGCCCGCGTCATCAGCGCCGCCTACTTCGCCTGCGCCACCGACATGCCGGAGCTCGGCGCCGTCTCCGCCGCGCTGAAGGGGAACCCGGAGATGGAGGCGGTCCAGCGCGAGTCGACCGACGGCTACACGGACCTGATGGCCGCCGCGCTGCTGCCGTACTCCGGCCTCGCGCCCCAGGCCCTGCGGCTGCGGTGCGTCGGTGTGCTGGGTGCGGCCGAGGCGATCGCCGCCGAGCTGAACGGGGAGCGGGCGACCGACGGCGAAGCGGTCACCGCGCTGACCGGCCTGATCCTGGGCAGCCTCGACGCCGGGGCCGACCGTTAAGCCTTGACCCTGCCTTTCGGGCCCTGCCCTGTGAGGTGCGGCGGACAAGGCGTTCGGAGCGGCGGAGGCGGAATTCCCGACAGTGAATCGTGGACCCGTCGAACCCGCTTCTCCGGCGTGAATTCAGCCGGTTGATATGTCGATGAATTGCCGTGCGCCGCTGTCGGTCCGGGGTGCTGCCGTGGGAATAGCCGTGGTGTCCGGGGTGCGTGGCATGCGTCACAAAGCGGTTCATTCGGGAACTTGATATGTCCGTATTGGTTGATGTGATGAGATCCGTACTGTTACTGTCTGACTGATGGTCAGCTACGGAACGCGATGTTCCGGCTGTGTGCGAACTCGCGTGTCACCGCCCCAAGACGTGCTGAGCACCCCTTTCGGTCATGCGCCCGACGCCGGATCCGGTGCCTCTCCGGCATGCCTCGAAGGCAATGCCCCGCGCGTGAATCCAGGAGGAATTCGGTGGCGTACCGCAAAGGCACTCTCCGGGCGGCGATACGCAGGCGCGGCACCTTCGCCGCACTGGCCGCCTTCGCCTTGGTGGCGGGGCTGTTGATGCCCGCGATGACCGCGCAGGCGGCCCCGGGGACCGCCGTCCTCGATGTCTCCGTGGAGGCCGTCGACCCGACCACCGGGGCGCCGCAGACGACGGCTTCCTTCGGCACGCACGACAACTCCGTCGCGTACAAGGTCGGGTACTCCTGTGCCGCGGCCGACTGCGACGGAGCCACCGTGCGGATGTCGCCGTCGCAGCCCGACCCGAACGGATTGCAGGGCGAGCGGATGCTGGTCTACGCGAACTGGACGCCTCCGGCCGGGCTGCCGGACGCGTCGGTCGGCGGTACGGACGCGACGGGCAGGGCGATCAGCCTCGGCGACCTGCGCGCCGGTATGTCAGGCACGTTCCTCGTGGTCTACGGCATCAACCCGACCGGCGGCGGGGCGACGGTGACCGCGGCCCAGTACTACCCGTCCGGGTTCAAGATCCTGATGTCGGCCACCATGGACTCGACGACCGCCACCGGGCCCGCCCGCGCCGACGCGCAGCCGGTGACCTGGGCGAACAAGGTTCCCGAACCGGCCCTCAGGCAGGTGAACCCGGGATCGGTCAAGGCCGGGACCGATGTCGCCTGGGAGCTCTACATGAGCTCGGGCGCGATCACCCGCTTCGACAGCAGCAGCGTCCGGGGTTCGTCGGAGTGGGTCGGCGCCGGCAGCTACACCGTCGTCGAGAAGCTGGACCCGCGCGCGGTCTACGTGTCGAGCACCGGCGCCGGTGTGTACGACAGCGCGGCGCACACCGTCACCTGGTCGCACGGGACGAAGGACGCCCCCGACCCGGTCGCGGCGGGAGGCTGGGGCCACACCGACACCCGCAACTGGACGTCCCGCGGCAACTCCTACCCGCGCAAGGTCACCGTGAACTACCCGGCGGCCAACTTCACCGACGACCCCCGCGGCTGCGACTTCGACGAGACCGTGAGCAGCGAGATGACCGTCTCGGCCACCTATCTCGACCCGGACCGCACCACCAGGACCGCGACCCAGGTGATGAAGCACCAGGTGTCGTGCTACGCGCCGTTCGCCCGGGCGCAACTGGGCAAGGAGAGCACGTACAGCTCCTACACCGGGCAGACCCGTCTGGTGAACGTCCCGCCGGACGTGGCCGGGATGACCTGCCCCGCCCGTGGCCGCGACGACTGGAACCGGGTCTGCACCCCGGGTGCGGGCCTCGCGCCGTTCGCGGACAACGGCTTCCACTGGTCCGTGACGGCCCACAACCAGTCGAACGTCGACGGCGTCGCGGTGATCGAGGACGGCGCACTGGACCAGCCCGACGCACGGGTCGACAGGATCGAGCCCTCCGCCACGACACCCGTCGCCAAGGCCGAGTGGACGCGCAGCGACGGCGTCACGGGGACGTCGAACGGCGCGGTCAACGCCCCCGCCGGTACCTGGTTCACCAAGGCGAAGGTCACCAGCGGCGTCATCAAGGCGACGAACAACCGGCCCGGTGACACCGGAGGCACCCCGTTCCGCGTGAACTTCCACTACAAGGTCGCCACGGCCGCTCCGGTCGGAGAGACCCGGACCAACACGGCGACGGCGACGATGTCATGGCCGGACAGCGACCTGTCCGCGATGGCACTGGGCCCCGCCTCCCGCACGATCCGGTTCCAGGAGACGCCGCGGCAGCGGCCGACCGTCACGGCCGCGTTCACGTCACCCGCCACGGTGGAGGGCGGCGGTAACGCCGTCCCGGGCAGGAACGTGACGTTCGGCGTCCGCGCGACGACGTCGAACATCCCCGGCGACGTGGACATGACCCCGCAGTACGTGTTCCTCGCGCCGACCGGCTGGACGGTCAACCCCGACTCGGCCTCCTTCCCGTCCGGTTCGGCTCCGGACGGGGTGTCGTTCGACCGCACGACGAAGACCGTCGGCGGGGAGCCCCGTGAGGCGGTCGTCGCCACCTGGCCGGACGATGTGTCGTTCGGTGAGAACACGACGTGGCCGACGATGGAGGTCGTCGCCCGGCCCACCCACCTGGTGACCGCCGGTACCCGGAGCACGGCCACCGCCTGGGCGGGCGACTCCCGGCACACCTGGACCAGCACCGAGGCCACGTACGCGAACGCCGTCCAGGACGCCCCCGACATCGACGGCGACGGCTCGACGGACGAATGGTTCTCCAGCGCCGCGCAGAACGTGACGGTCTCCTCCGCCGACGGGCTGAGCGCCGTCAAGGAGATCTGTCTGCCGAACCCCGGCGCGCCCGACGGATGCGCCTGGCTGTCCGACCCCGACCAACTGGTGGGCGTCGCGCCGACGGCCACCGACATCCGCTACCGGGTCACCCTGAGGAACACCGGGAACACCACGCTCAGCGAGGTGGTCGCGTACGACGTGCTGCCGCACACGGGTGACCGGGGCACGAGCGCCGGTACCGCGTCGACCCCGCGCGGCAGCACCTTCGACGAGACGCTCGACAGCGTCCCGGACATCTCCGCGAACCTGCGGCTGGAGTACTCGGCGTCCACGAACCCCGCGCGCGCCGAGGTGAACCCGGCCGCGCCCGGCACCACCGACGACTGGGGCCCCGGCCCGGCGGGGAAGAAGGCGATCCGCGCGACGGTCACCGGTGACCTCGCACCCGGCCAGGAGGCGGCCTTCGTGTTCGTCGCCGCGGTCGCCCCGGGCACGGAGGCCGACGCCGTCGCGTGCAACTCGGTCGCCCTCGACAGCCGTCAGACGCTGCCGTCGGAACCCCGTCCGGTGTGCGCGGCGACCCAGGAGGCCGACCTGGAGGCCGGTGTCCCCGAGCGGCTGCCGTTGCAGGTGGGCCGCCCCGGAGTGCTGCCGTTCACCGTCACCCACGGCGGCGGTTCGCGGGAGACGGCCGCGACCGTGACCGTCGCGGTCCCGGCCGGTCTGACGGTCGACAGCCTGACGCCGCAGGGCTGGACATGCACCGCCGAGCCGGGCAGCGCCCCGCTCGACGGCCCGCTCACCCTGACCTGCGCGCCCGTGGACGACGACGGCGAGCCGAGACCGCTCCGCAAGGGCGTGACCACCGCACTGGACGTACCGGTCACCCCGACCACGTCGGGCCGGATCTGCGCCCCCGCCTCCGCCACGGGCCCCATGCATGACCCGCGCCCCGCGAACAACGAGGCCACGGGGTGCGTGCGGGTCGGCCCCACGACCGCCGGACTCGCGCTGACGAAGACCGACGGCCGGGACGACGTGGCCGTGGGCGAGGAGTACGGCTACACCCTGGAGGCGGCCAACCTGCTGCCCGGCGAACGGATCACCGGCGCCACCCTCACCGACACCCTCCCGGACGGGCTGGAGTTCGTGTCCGCGACCGACGGCGGCACCGTCAGCGACCAGCGCGACGCCGACGCCTTCGGCAACCGGCCCGGCGGCACGGTGACCTGGACCCTGGGCGACCTGGGCCGTGCGGGGGTCCCCTCCCCGGACGGCGACCGCACGACGGACGGTACCGGTGCCACCGCGACGGTCGAGGTGCGGGTGCGGGTGCTGCCCGGGGCCCGCGGCGCGGTCGTCAACTCCGCCCGCGTCACCGCCCCCGACCCCGCCGACAGCGGGCGGACACTGACCGCCGACGCCTCGGACACCGACGCGGTCCGCTCCCTGACCCTGACCAAGGTGTCGGGCATCCCGTCCGCCGGGGTCAGCGCCGGTGACACCGTCACGTACACGGTGACGGCGACGAACTCCGGGACGGCCGACCACACGCTGTCCACCCCCGCCGTGCTCACCGACCATCTGGACGGAGTCCTGGACGACGCGTCGTTCGTGACCGGCTCCGCGTCCGTGACCACCGGCGGCGGCCCCTCCGAGCCCCTGCCCGACCCGTCGGACGGAGTCCTGCGGTGGGCGGGCGCCCTGGCGGTCGGCGACACCGTCACCCTCACCTACCGGGTGCGCGTCGACGGCCACGGCGACGGCGACCACACGTTGCGCAACACCGCGTACGGCGCCGACGAAGGAACCGTCTGCGACAGCACGGCCGGCCGCGACGAGGACGGGGTGCCCTGCGCCACGACCACCGACGGCTTCGCCCCGCTGCTCGCCAAGTCGGTCCGCTCGGCCGGGCAGCGCGACGACGGCCGCTGGACGGTCGTCTACGACCTGGCGGTCACCAACCCCGACCCGCACCGCCCGGCCCGCTACGACCTCGCGGACGACCTCCGCCCCGGCGCGGGCATCGACGTGACCGGCACGAGGGTGAGCGCCCCGGACGGCGTCACCGGGAACGACGACTGGAACGGCACCGGCGAACTCGCCACGGACGTGGAACTCCCCGGCGGCGCCACCCACGAGTGGGCCGTGACCGTCACCGCCGACGCGCACGGCACGGCCGGAGCCGCCCCGGGGCTCTGTGTCGACGGCGCCGCGGGCGGCTTCGCCAACCGCGCCACCCTCACCCTCACCGACGGCTCGCAGCGGACCGCGGACTCCTGCGCCGCCCCCGCGAAGCCGACCGTCACCAAGACGGTCGACGGCGCGCCGCGGCGCAACGCCGACGGCACCTGGGACATCGGCTACGTCATCACCGTCACCAACGAGTCGCGTACCGCGGCCGGCGGTCTCGTCCACAAGCTGGACGACACCCTGTCGTTCCCCCGGGGCGTCCGCGTCCTGAAGGTGACGGCCGACAGCGGCGGCGCGACCATGAACCCGCGCTTCAACGGCGGCCTCACCAAGGTCGGCGACGCCACGGTCACCCCGGACACGGCCCTGTTCACCGGCACGGACCGGGTTCCGGCGGCGACCGGCGACGGCCCCGGGACACGGGAGTACCGGGTGACGGTCACGGCGCGGTCGGACGCGATGTACCTGACCGCCGAGGACGTGGCGTGCGGCCCTGAGGGAGGCCGGGGTTACGGCAACTCCGTGTCGCTGACCTCGACGGACACGCTCGTCGGCCGGGCCACCGCCTGCGCCGCGATCACCGTCCCGAAGCTCCACTTCACGAAGACCGCCGACACCTCGGGCCCGGTGCACCCGGGCGACACGGTGACGTACACGGTCACGGCCCGCAATGTCGGTGACGCGGACTTCGTGGCGGGCGACCCGGCGGGCGTCGAGGACGACATGTCCGACGTCCTCACCCACACCCGGTTCAACGGCGACGCGAAGGCCACCGCCGGGAAGGTGGTGATCGGTGACGCACGGATGCTGTGGTCGACCCCGGTCAGGGCGGGCGGCACCGAGACACTCACCTACTCGGTCACCGTCAAGAAGGTCACCGGCGAGGGCGCCCGTATCGTCAACGGCCTCTCCCGGATCGGCGTCACCCCCGACAAGGACCCCGGCCCCGACCCCACGCCCACACCTGGCACGAACCCGAGCGGTGCGCCGAGCGGCGGGTCCGGCGGTAGCGGGAGTGATGGCGGGAGCGGGAGCGGGAGCGGTTCGGGTAGCGGCAGCGGCTCGGGCGGTGCGTCCGGTGGTTCCGGCAGTGGCGGGTCCGCGAACGGCGGCTCCGTTGAGGGTGGTTCCGGTAGCGGTGCGAACGCCGGTGCGGTCGGTGGCTCCGTCGGCGGTGCGGCCGGTGGTGCCGGTGGGCGGCCGGGGGAGTGTCCCGCGCGGGCGTCCGCCGTCCCCGGTCAGAACTGCGTGGTCACGACGGCCGTGACGCCGAAGCCGTCGTCCTGGCTCGCGAGCACCGGGTCCGACCTCGTCGCCACCGCACTCGTCGCGGGCACCGCCTTCCTCGGCGGCGCGGCACTGCTGATCACCGCCCGACGACGCGCCCACCGCGCCAGGCCCTGACCTCCGCTCTCCCGTCCACCTCGCTCCCGCGACCCCTCAGGGCCCGCCGCCCCCGGACCTCCCCGCACAGGGCCAGGTGGGTTCGGGTGCGGAGGCCTGGGGAGCGGTGCGCCGGGGAACCGGGCCGCCCGACGGGTCAGCCATGGCGGCGCGCGAGCGCGTCACCCGCCGCCCCCACCGCGACACCGAGGATGACCATTGCCGCGTAGCTGTACGTCTCATATCCGTCCACCGTGAGATAGCGGACGAATCCCATGAAGTGAATCCAGCCGAGCCACTCGCGCAGCAGCCCGCTCGCGCCGCCGACGACCAGGATGAAACAGATCAGTCCGGTGAAGACGGTCAGGGGGGAGTTGGGGGTGGAGGAAGTCATGGCTCGAATCTAGGCAGGCGTCGCCACTCCCCGGAACGGGCTCGGGGTGGTGGTCCGTCGACCGAAGTCGGTGGTTCACGGCGCGGGCTCGTACTTAAGTCGCGGAGCCGTCCGGGGAATCGGGCCGGGGCTCGTCCTCGGGTGCGTCCGGCCGTTGGTGTGGAGGTACCGGGCGGTGCCGTCCGTGAAGTCGTGGAGCGCGACCGTCCGGGTGTCCTCCAGCGGGTCGGTCGGCGGCATCAGGAAATGCGTTCCGCTGATCGGGAGCAGTTCGTGGCGGACGCGGTCGGGCTTTTGGAGGAACGCGGCCGTCGTCGGGTCGAGGTCCAGGGTCACGTACAGCCTTCCGCGCTCGCCCGACACCTCGTACCGTGCGCCGGGCCGTTCGTAGACGCCCGTGTACCGGGACGGGTCGAGGTCGAGGGCCGGGTCCGGTACGGGCGGGCCGGGGACGGTGGCCGTGCCGAGGCCGGTCAGGATCTCGTGGAACACCGCCCGGAAGAAGCTCTCCCGGGGTCCGCCGTTCGTCAGCATGACGACGGCGGTGCCGGAGTCCGGCAGGAGCCGCAGCCGGGCGTGCTGGCCGATCGTGCTGCCGTCGGACGCGTAGACGGTCTCACCGTGCCAGTCGCACACCATGAGACCGAGCGCCCACTGCGGCCCGAACAGATACGGGTCCGGCACCGGCACCCGTGAACTCCTCATCTCCCGGACGCTCTCCGCCGGGACGACGCGCCTTCCGTTCGGCGCGATGCCTTCGTGGAGGAGGACATGCGCCAGGGCGAGCGTCTCCCGGGTCGTGGAGGTGATGTTGCCGCCGGGGCCGAAGGCGCGCGGCAGATGGTCCACCGGTGTGACGAGGGGGCCTTCCGCCAGGGAGCGGATCAGGTGCCCGGTCGCGGCCCGGGTCGCGTCGACCTGTTCATGGCGGGTGTGCGTGCTGGTCAGGCCCATGGGGTCGAAGAGGCGGTCCCGCATGACCTCGTCCCAGGGTTTGCCGTCCCGTACCTCCAGGACGCGCGCGAGGATCGCGTAGCCCAGCGCCGCGCTGTATCCATGGGTACTGCCGACCGGGAAGACCTGGGTCGCGCCGGCCGCGTTCCCGACCATCCGCTCCAGGACGTCGTCGCCCTCGCCGGGATCGCCGTAGGACTCCTCGGTACCGCCCGTGTGGTGCAGCAGGTGGCGTGGTGTCACCTTGGCGGACGCCTCCGGATCGGCCACCGTGAAGCCGGGCAGCCATGTCCGCACCGGCTCGTCCAGATCCGCCTTCCCTTCGGCGACCAGCTGCATGAAGGCCAGCGCGGTCCATGTCTTGGTCTGGGAGCCGCACTGGTAGACGGTGTCCGTCGTCACGGGCTGCCGCGTCTCCACGTTCCTGACGCCTGCCGCGAGTTCGGTGATCCTCCCGCCGTGGAGCACGCCGATCGCCGCGCTCGGTATCCCGTACTCCGCCAGCAGTTCGGCCAGCCGCGCCTCGATCCGCGGTACGTCGACCGTCATCGCGGGAGACCGACCGCGTTCGCGGCGTCCGCCTCGAAGTACTCCGTCGTGGCGTAGGCACCGGCGTGCGCCTCGAAGAATTCCCTCACCCCGTCCACGGAGTCATGGCTGATGATGTTCACCGCCTTGGCCCCGCCCTTGCTCGCCACCGCCAGCGTCCATCCGGCGCCCTGGGGGAGTCCGGCGTGTGCCTTCTTCAGCCCGCTCCAGAACTTGTCGTCGTCCGACACGGTCGACACGGCCATCACCTGCATCATCTGCGCCCTCTCTTTCCGGATGGCGAAAAGCTACGTTGCGTTTTGGTCCGGGTCAACGAAAGGTGGCATGGAAAGGGCAGGTAAACGCCAATCGTTGCAACGGAGTTGCGATTGAATGCAACTGTTCGGCCGTGCCCGCGAGGGCCGTTGCGATGTGCTGTCGCTGAACGCAGTTGAACGCAAGGGGAAGAGGTGTTCCGGTGCCGGGAGGCAGGCTGACCCATGAGGACCGGTGTCTGATCGCCGGGTGGCTGGCCGACGGGCTCGGGTACGCCGAGATCGGCCGGCGGCTCGGCCGTCCGACGTCCACGATCAGCCGCGAGGCCGCCCGCAACAGCGCGCCGGGCGGCTACCTCGCCGACCACGCCCAGGGAGCCGCCGACCTCCGCGCCCGCCGGAGCGGACCGGCGCGACCGGTCCGGCCCGGACCTGCGGCCGACGAGAGGTTGTCGGGGGATGGTGCGTCGCCCGGGGGTGGCCCGTCGTCCGGGGAAGGGTGGTCGTCCGAGGGCGGGCGGTGGTCCGGCGAGGTGCGCGCCTTCGTGGACCGCTTCGCGGGTCTGCTGGCCGCGACCGGCCTGCCCCGGATGACCTCCCGGGTGTTCGTCTCCCTGGTCACCGCCGACGCCGACGGTCTGACGGCGGCCGATCTGGTGCGGCGGCTCCAGGTCAGCCCGGCGTCGGTGTCCAAGTCGATCGGCTCCCTCGAAGCGATGGAGCTGGTGGTGCGCCGGTCCGATCCCGGTCGGCGCCGAGAGCGGTATCTCATCGACGACGATGTCTGGCTCCGGGCGTGGCAGGCCGACACCGGCGCGCACGGCGAGATCGCGACCGCCGCGCTGCGGGGCGCCGAGCTCTTCGGCGCGGACACGACGGCCGGGGGACGGCTCGACAGGATGGGCCGGTTCTTCGCCCGGCTGAGAGACCAGATGCGCGACAGCACCCTCGCGGACGCCGTCGCGTACGACGTGCTGACCGTGCTCGCCGCCCTGGTCCACTCGGGTCGGCCGCTCACCCTGGACGCGGTGGCCGCCGCGCTCGGCTGGCCCCGGCACCGCGCCGTCGCCGCCCTCGACGCGCTCCGGCGGCGGCCGGACCTCGCCGACCCCCTCGCCCTGCGGACCGTCGGACCCGGGACGTACGCCGTCACCGCGAGACCGGACCGTCTGACCCCGGCGCAGCGCGAAGCGCTGGAGAGGTGACCCGCGCGGAGCGTGGCGATACTTGGCGCCGCATGGCGTCACGTATCGCCGCATGGCATCACGTGGCACCTCATGGCGTCATGTGGCGCCACGTGACGCCATGCGGTGCCACGTCGCCGCGCCAGGTGCTGTGTGACATCACCCGGCGACCGTGTGGTGCCATCGCTTCACGCGCCTCCGCAGCGCTGCTGACCTGCGGTTATGCGACCGGGGCGTGAGGGGGGAACCTGTCTCGCCCTGCCGGTGGCACTCCTGGACTTGCGGATGGCGCCACTGTGGTGCCATGATGGCGTCATGGACCTCACGCCGTACGTCGAAACACTCCGCAGGGAACTGGCGGTGGCCGCCGAAGCCGGGGGTGACGAAGCCCGCGAGCTCGCCGAGCGGCTGACCGCTCCGCTGGAGTCGGCCACCCGTCTGACCCTGCTGAACGTGCTGTCCGCCGCCATGGACGAGATCACCCGTGAACTCGCCCCCGGCTCGGTCGACGTACGACTGCGGGGCCTCGACCCCGACTTCGTGGTGGTGCTGCCGCAGCACGAGGAGCGCACCGCGCCGCACGAGGCGCAGCCGCCCGCACCGCTCCCGGCCCCGGCCTCCGCCGACACCGACGAGGGCGGCACCGCCCGCGTCAATCTGCGGCTGCCGGCCCACCTCAAGGCGCGCGCCGAGGAGGCCGCGAGCCGCGAGGGCCTGTCGGTCAACGCGTGGCTGGTGCGGGCCGTGTCGGCCGCGGCGGACGGCGGCGCCCGGCCGCGGCCGGCCGAGAGGTCCCGCACCGTCGGACAGAGCTTCACGGGCTGGGTGCGCTAGCCGCGCCCACGCCCGCCCACTTCACACCCATCACGTCCCACCAGCGGGGACGGCCCACGGACTCATGAGGACGGGACAGCCATGCCTTCTTTCGACACGCCCGAACCCATCTCGGCCAACGCTCACGTCTCCGCCGGTTCCATCCAGTTCACCGCGGCCAAGACACTCGAAACGGTCGTCGAGGTACGGCCCCGCGACCCGAAGCGGAGCCAGGACGTACGGGCCGCCGAGCAGACCGAGGTGACGTACGTGAGCGGCACCCTGACCGTCAGGACGCCCAAGGCGCGTTACCTCGTCGGGCCCTCCGGCACCGTCGATGTGACGGTCGAACTGCCCACGGGCTCGCACCTCGACGTCACCGGCGCCTGGGTCCAGGTGCTCGGTGAGGGGCGGCTCGGCGAGGTCCGGGTGAAGAGCTCGTCCGGTGACGTCCGGCTGGACACGACCGGCCCGCTGCACCTGACCGCCGCGCACGGCTCGATCACCGTCGAGCGGGTCGACGGCTCCGCCGAGATCACCACCAGCTCCGGCAGTCTGCATATCGGCACCGTCGACGGCCCCGCCGTACTGAAGAACTCGCACGGCAGCACGACCGTCGGCAGCGTGACCGGCGATCTGCGGGTGAGGGGCTCCAACGGCGACATCACCATCACCCGCGCCGAGAGCTCGGTCGCCGCCACCACGGCGCACGGCACCCTGCGCGTCGCCGATGTCGCCCGTGGCACCGTCCAGTTGGAGACCGCGTACGGCGCCATCGAGATCGGCATCCGCGAGGGCACCGCCACCTGGCTCGACGTCAGCTCCCACATGGGCCAGGTGCGCAACACGCTCACCGCCTCCGCGAGCCCCGACGAGTCCGAGGACACCGTCGAGGTCCGCGCCCGTACGCGCCACGGGAACATCGACATCCGCCGCGCCCGCGTCTGAGCCCCGCCCTTCCCCGGCGCGCTCCACCTCTCCACCTCTCCACCTCCCCCTCCGTCCCCACCAGCCCCCGATCGGGAGAGCCACATGGCTTCATCTGTCATGCCCACGCCCAGGCGCGGCACCAGCAAGGACCAGCCCACCGCCGTCTCCGCCACCGGCCTGCGCAAGTCCTACGGTGACAAGCTCGTCCTCGACGGCGTCGACCTGCACATCCCGGCGGGCAGCGTCTTCGCGCTGCTCGGCCCGAACGGTGCCGGCAAGACCACCGTCGTCAAGATCCTCTCCACGCTGCTCTCCGCCGGTGAGGGCTCCGGCGGCATCCGCGTCGGCGGCCACGACCTGGCCACCGACCCCCAGTCGGTCCGCGCCGCGATCGGTGTCACCGGCCAGTTCTCCGCCGTGGACGGCCTGATCACCGGCGAGGAGAACATGCTCCTCATGGCGGACCTGCACCATCTGCCCCGGCGGGAGGGGAAGCGGGTGGCCGCCGAACTGCTCGCCCGGTTCGGCCTGACGGAGGCCGCGAAGAAGCCCGCCTCCACCTACTCCGGCGGGATGAAGCGGCGGCTCGACCTCGCCATGACCCTCGTCGGCGACCCGCGGATCATCTTCCTCGACGAGCCGACCACCGGCCTCGACCCCCGCAGCCGCCACAACATGTGGCAGATCATCCGCGAACTGCTCTCCGACGGCGTCACCGTCTTCCTCACCACCCAGTACCTGGAGGAGGCCGACCAGCTCGCCGACCGCATCGCGGTCCTCCACGACGGCAGGATCGCCGCCGAGGGCACCGCCGACGAACTCAAGCGGCTCATCCCCGGCGGACACATCCGCCTCCGCTTCGACGACCCGGCCGCGTACCGCTCCGCCGCCGTCGCCCTGCGCGACGCCACCCTCGCCCCGGCTCCCGGCCCCGCCCGGCCGGGGGGCGCCCCCGACGACGAGTCGCTCACCCTCCAGATCCCCAGCGACGGCACCCAGCGCGAACTGCGCTCCCTGCTCGACTGGCTGGACTCGATCGGCGTCGAGGCCGACGAGCTGACCGTGCACACCCCCGACCTCGACGACGTCTTCTTCGCCCTGACCGGCGGCAGCGACGCGACCGACCAGACCAAGGAGACCGTCCGATGAGTGCCCTCTCCCTCGCCGTGCGCGACTCGTCCACGATGCTGCGCCGCAATCTCCTGCACGCCCGGCGCTATCCGTCCCTCACCCTGAACCTGCTGCTCAGCCCGGTCGTGCTGCTGCTGCTCTTCGTCTACATCTTCGGTGACGTGATGAGCGCGGGCATCGGCGGCGGCGGCGCGGACCGCTCCGACTACATCGCCTACATCGTCCCCGGCATCCTGCTGCTGACCATCGGCAGCACCACGATCGGGACGGCGGTGTCCGTCTCCAACGACATGACCGAAGGCATCATCGCCCGCTTCCGCACGATGGCGATCCACCGCGGTTCGGTGCTCGTCGGGCACGTCGTCGGCAGCGTGGTGCAGTGCATGATGAGCGTGATCCTCGTCGGGGCCGTCGCGGTGGCCATCGGGTTCCGGGCCCAGGACGCCACCGCCCTGGAGTGGCTGCTGGCGCTGGGACTGCTGACACTGGTCGCCCTGGCCCTCACCTGGATCGCGGTCGGCATGGGCCTGATCAGCCCGAACGCCGAGGCCGCCAGCAACAACGCCCTGCCGCTGATGATCCTGCCGCTGCTGTCCAGCGCCTTCATCCCGGTCGACACGATGCCGGGCTGGTTCCAGCCGGTCGCCCTGTACCAGCCGTTCACCCCCGCCATCGAGACCCTGCGCGGGCTGCTGCTCGGCAGCGGGATCGGCCACAACGGATGGCTCGCCGTCGTCTGGTGCGTGGGCCTCGCGCTCCTCGGCTACTTCTGGTCGACCTCGAAGTTCAACCACGACCCGAAGTAGCCGGCCATGACGGCCGGGTCGCTCATCCGGTGACACGCCGCCACGACGGAATCCCGTCGTGGCGGCGTCGCCGTTGATGATTGGCTGAGGCGATGGACGACTTCGAGATCGACGAAGGACTGGTGCGCGCACTGGTACGGGAACAGCACCCGGACCTGGCGGGACCGGACGTACGTGAGGTCACCGGCGGCTGGGACAACCAACTCTGGCGCCTCGGGGAGCAGTTGGCGGTCCGCATCCCCCGCTCGGAACGCGCGCCCGCCCTCCTGCGCAAGGAGCACCGCTGGCTCCCCGCCCTGGCCCCACACCTTCCGCTGCCCGTCCCGACCCCCGTGCGGATGGGCCAACCGTCCGCCCGATTCCCACGCCCGTGGACCATCGTGACCTGGGTCCCCGGCACACCGGCCGACCACGCCCCCCTCAGCCACGACAGCGCGGCCGGTACCTTGGCGGACTTCCTCGAAGCACTCCACACGGAGGCGCCCCCGGAGGCACCGGTCAGTCCGGACCGCGGCGTTCCCCTCAAAACGTTCCACGGGACCGTCGAGAAGATACTGGAGGAAGTCGCCGCCTCCGGGACGCCCGCCGCTGAACTCGACCGTGTCCAGGCCGTATGGGACGACGCCCTCGCGGCGCCCGAATGGGACGGCCCGCCGCTGTGGCTGCACGGCGACCTCCACCCGGCGAACGTCGTCACCACGGACGGCACACTCGCGGGCGTGATCGACTTCGGTGACATGTGCAAGGGCGACCCGGCGGTCGATGTCGCCGCCGCGTGGGTGCTGCTGCCCGCCGGTTCGGCCGCACGGTTCTTCGACACGTACACCCGCGCGGACGAGGCGATGATCCGCCGCGCCCGGGGCCTGGCCGCGGTGAAGAGCCTCGTCCTCATCCGCATAGGCCAGGCCGGCGACCAGGGCCTGCCCGGCGGCAAGCCGACCTGGGGCCCGGCGGGCCGGACCGCGCTGGACCGCACGCTGGCGCCGCTCTAGGAGGCTGCGGCCCCCGCGTGGGACGGGCTCCCCCGGGCTCCGCTCGGCGCTGGGTCCGAGCGGGGCTCGTGTGCGCGGTGCGCGGGTGGTTCAGAGCGCGCCGAACTCTCCGGTTTTGACTCCGGCCACGAAGGACGTGAACGCGGTGGCGGGGATGTCGAGTACGGGTCCGTCCGGGTTCTTGGAGTCGCGGACGGGGACGATGCGGTGGGCGGCGGCGAGGTTGGCGGCGACCTCGACGCAGGCGCCGCCGTTCTCGCTGTAGGAGGACTTGAACCAGCGGGGGAACTCGGTTGCCATGTGGGTCCTTACATTGGCAGGACGGGCCTCCCGGCCCAGGAAGCGAACTTCAGCTCACGTCGGCGCGGCGGGCGAGTGCCACCAGCCCGGTGAACGCGCGCGGGGTGAGTGTCAGGACCGGACCGCTGGTCTGCTTGCTGTCCCGGACGGGGACGATCGTGCAGGTGGCGACGAGGTTCGTGGCGACCTCGATGCAGGCGCCGCCGTTCTCACTGAAGGAGGATTTGTACCAGCGAGGAGACTCGGCCGTCACTGGGGTGTCCTTTCGCCGTGCGGATTGGACGGGATTCTCTTGGTCGGGGCGGACTTCAGCTCACGTCGATGGTGCGGGCGAGTGCCACCAGCCCGATGAACGCGTCCGACGTGAGTGTCAGGACGGGGCCGTCGGTCTGCTTGCTGTCCCGGACGGGGACCACGCCGTGCGAGGCGACGAGGTTCGTGGCCACCTCGACGCAAGTGCCACCGTTGTTGCTGTACGAGGACGTGGACCAGCGGGGCGATCCTCCGGCCTTGACTCCGTTGACGAAGGACGTGAACGCGGTGGCGGGGATGCCGAGTACGGGACCGTCCGGGTTCTTGGAGTCGCGGACGGGGACGATGCCGTGCGAGACGGCGACATCGGCGCCGACTTCGATGCAGTCGCCACCGTTGGAGCTGTGCGAAGACTTGTACCAGTGCGGGGACTCGGTCGTCATCGGTGTCCTTTCGCGGGTTGGACGCGGGCCTAGGGGCCGGGACGGACTTCAGCTCACGTCGGTGGTACGGGCGAATGCCACCAGCCCGGTGAAAGCGCTCAGGGAGAGCGCCAAGACCGGGCTGTCGGTCTGCTTGCTGTCCCTGACGGGGACTACGCCGTGGGAGGCGACGAGGTTGGTGGCGACCTTGATGCAGGCCCCGCCGTTGCTGCTGTACGAGGACGTGAACCACTGCGGGGATTCGACCGTCACTGGGTGTCCTTTCGGAACTTGATGACTGGGCAACGGGTCGAGCCCCGCTCGGCGCTGGTTCGAACGGGGCTCGTGAGCACTCTGTGCGGGCGGCTCAGAGCGATCCGAACTCTCCGGCCTTGACTCCGGTCACGAAGGACGTGAACGCGGTGGCGGGTATGTCGAGCACGGGTCCGCTCGGGTTCTTGGAGTCGCGGACGGGGACGATGCCGTGGGTGGTTGTCAGGTTGGCGGCAACCTCGATGCACTGGCCGCCGTTGGCGCTGTACGAAGAAGTGAACCAGCGGGGGGACTCGGTCGTCACGGAATGCCCTTTCGGATCTGGCTAATCATGGTCACGGACATTGATTGGGATGGTGCTTCGGCCTGTAGTTGATGGTAGGCGCCCAGTAGGGGCAGCACGAACTTGTTGTCTCGTTCGAGGTGTCCTCGATGTGCGGACTCGGCGTACGACATGAGAGACCGGTCAGCGAGCGTCAGTACGGTGATCGGCAAGTTGAACGGTCTGCGGTCACCCATAGCGAAAGTCGCCACCTGGAGAACGGTGTTCGGGAGCGCGGCGAACTCGACCAGCCGCGCCAACTGCCCGTCCATGACGTCAGGTCCACCGATGGGTCGCCGAATGCAGCTCTCGTCCAGCACCACGAAGACTAGGGGTGGTGTCCGCCGGATCAGGGCGGCTTGGCGTTCCGCGATCAGTGCGGTTCGCTCCCGTGCTTGGTCGTCTGTGATCGCCCCCCGCTTGACCTCGCTCGCTACCAGTGCCGTCGCGTACTCCGGCGTCTGGAGGAGTCCAGGCATCACGCCTACTTCATACAGCCTGATCTCCGCTGCCCGAGCCTCGTACCCGACGAACTCCGGAAAGCCTTCCAACAGGCTGCCGTGCCGGATCTCCCCCCAGGCGCGTTCGAACGACTCTGTAGTCCCATCGAGTTCGAAGGCTGAGTCAAGACTGCGCGAAAACCGACGAGTCGGGGACTTACGTCCGGTTTCAACGGCTGAAATATGCGTGCTGGAATATTCCATCCGATCGGCCAACTCGTCTTGCGTCCAGCCGCGTCGCTCGCGTGAGCTGCGCACCTGTGCCCCGAATGCTGCTTGGGGTGATGCGTCTGGGTTCAACTCCTTGCGGTTCAAAGGCGATCACTGACCTTTCGTTCCTATCGGACAGGTTGAACAGCTCCCAACTCTAGGCAACGCTGTGCCCCCTCAGTAGTGGATCGGCTACACAGAGGAGTGGTCCATGCCTGGCAAATTCGTTCGATCGGAGCAGCCGGAATCACCGCCCGTTCCGGAGATCGGCACGCTCCTGGTGGATGTATCGCGGGACCAGGTCGGTGAGTTCCGGGGCGAGTGGTGCGGCTGGTGGTGCTTGCGGCCCGTGTGCGGGGGCACCGAGTGGGCCGTCAGCCCGGGGGACACGCAACTGGCGGGTCCGGAAGAGCGGTTGCGCGCCGAGACCGCCCGCGCCAACGCGCGAAGCCGGGGTGAGCTGCTGTGATCCGCGCCCGCTATCGGCACGTGCGGTGGACGAGTACGCCGAACGTCACCGCCCACGCGCCCCCGACACTGCACCTGTTCCGCTGCACGACCAAGGACAGGTCCGGCAACCCGTGCGGTGCGGAGTCAGGGGAGTCGGAGGAGTTCGACACCGCGCAGGTATGGAAGTTCCGCCACCTGCGGGACCACCAAGGCCACACCGAGTACGAGCAGGTGGTCCGCCGCGCCTGGCACCTGGTGCCCGAGGACTCCCGCTGAACGAGCGGCGCGAACCGTTGCCGCAAGTGCGGCGCACCGCAGAGCTGACCCGGAGCACGCAAGGGGAGGGGCGCCGCGAGTTCACGGCGAGTGCGGGGGAGAAGGACCCAGCGGCGAACAACGCCCGATTCCGGCAGCTGCTCGCCTTTCCGCACGGATGAGATCCCGGATGGGAGCGGATGCCTGGCGCGACTCCTCGCCCTGACACCGCCCCGGACGCACCGACCGGACCGGCCCCCCATCAGCCGCCATCCGGACAACGAAGAGAAGCGCCCCGACAGATCGCTCGAACGGTCCGCCGGGGCTCGCCGCCACAGCTTTCTGAGGAGCTGAACGACGTATGCGTGATGCTATCGCCCGTGCCCTTGTACGGGTGCTGAACGTCCTCCCCTGGACCCGGCGTACCCGTCCCGGACGCCACAGTGCCGGACACCTCGCAGTCCGGACCGGGCCCGTCCCCTTGGTCATCTGCGCCGCCCGTACCCCGATCCCCGTACACGTCCTGGCGCGGTCCGTCCCGTCGCCGTGGGGGCACCGCGTCCCGCCGTATCTGCGGGACTGGATCGGGGAGCAGGAGGAGCGCGAGCGGCAGTACGAGCGGCGGGCGGCGGTCGCGGCGGCGACCCTCGGGGTGGACCTGCCGTTCACGTTCGACGGCTCCGACGTGACCAGGGCCGGGGTCAGGGCCGGGGCCGGGATGCCCGCATGACGTACGACGGCCTCTTCCCCCAAGTGCCCCCGGTGCGCGGTGAGCACTGCTGCCTGTGCGGGCGTTGGACCATCGCCCCGGTGGTCATCGGGTACGGAAGCATGAGCGGGAGCGTCAGCGTCACGCACCACGTGTGCGCCGAGCACGTCCACGCCCGGGGCGCGTGCACCGCCGACCACACCCAGCGCGGTTGGCCGCGCGTCGGCCAACGCCCACCCGCCGAACGAAGCGACGGCTAATCCCTGACCTTGAGGTGGCGCATCCGGGTCGCGCCGTTGCTGTCGGTGCCGCCGGCCTCGGCGTTGGTGATCTTGCCGCCGGTGAGGACGAACATCAGGTGCAGACGGACCGTCCGGGGGCCGGAGGTGACCGCGTACTCGGTCATGATGTGTGTGGTTCCGCCGTACTGCTGCTGCCTCGCCGCGTTGATCACCGCGATCTGGGTGAAGCTCGTCAGAAGGGTGTCCGTGGTCTCGTCCCTGAGCCAGCCGATGATGTAGCCGCTGCCGCCCGTGGCGGAACCGAGCGCGTACCGTACGTCGCTGTCGATGTGGTACACCCCCGCTTCCGGGAGCACGATGTCGGACTCGGGGATCGGTACGTCGGTGCCTGTCCGGGCCAGGAGGTCGGCGTGCTGCCTCTCCGCGTTGCGGAACGCGCTCACCGGGGTGAGGCGGGCGCCGATCCGCCACCTTTCGGGGCAGCCGGGCGTCCCGGTGACATCGATGTCCACGGACCGCTGGGTGCTGATGTTGCCGCCAGGGGCGATACCCGTCAGGTCGATCCGTGGCACGAGCAGCCCGCCGGTGGTGTTCCGTGCGGCGTTGCACGGGGACGGGTCCAGGGCGGGTGTGTCGGGCGCGTACAGACACCCGTCGCTGCCCCGGGTGATGGCGTTGCCCCGGTCCGTGGAGACGCACGGAGGGCGGGCGGTGGCGCAGCCGTCCTGGCAGGAGGCGACCGGGACGACCGGCGGGACCGGGGCGTAGGGGATCGAGCCGTCCAGGGTGTCGGTCGTGCAGGTGACCGCGCCGTCGCAGTCACGGCAGGTCGTACGGAGGAACGGCCTGCCGCAGCCCGGGGCGGACGCCTGGACGGTAAGGACGAAGCTGTCGACGGTCCACTGCTTGGGGCCGACCCGGCAGGTGTCGTCGTTGCCTGTCTCCAGGTTGAGCTCGACGACGACCCTTCCCGCGAGGACATCCGCGAGGGGCACGGTGGTCGGTGGGATGACGCCGTTGTCGTCACCACCCGCCGGCAGATCGGGTGGGCCCAGGAGATCGGTGCGGATCGGGGTCGTGCCGTTCCACAGGGCGAAACGGCCGTAGAGCTGACAGGCGGTGTTCCTGCCGTCGTTGTGGACATGGACCGAGGCGCTGACGGTGACGCTGGTGGGATCGCCGCGCAGTGTCGTGGGGTCGATGTGCACGACGCCGGCGAGCCAGGTGTGCTGGCCGTTGTGCGTTCCGTCGTCGGCCGGGAACGTGCCCGTGCCGCTGTTCAGGATGGTCTGGGCGACGACGGGGTCCACCGCTGCGTGGGTGTTGGCGATGGTGTAGTACGGCGTCGGGTCGGTGCTGGTCGCGGTCGCCGTGACCCGGTACGGCGCGGAGTCGCGCAGGGGGGTCGTCTCGCAGTGTTCGCTCGGCTTGGAGCCGGTACAAGCGACCGGGGGACAGGGGGCGGGCGGACAGGCCGGCTTGGAGGGCCGGCAGCCGCCGATGACGAGGGGGGACTGCCCACATCCGCATGCACTCATGGGTCAACTCCTGCTGTGGGGTGGAGTGGTGGCAGTGGCAGCAGCGCTTTGCCCCGCGCCACTTCGGCGCGGCTGGGGCACGAGGGGGTGGTCCGGCTGGCTCGTCGGCCGGAACGGATGAAGGGCGAGAGGGCCCGCGCGTTGAGGCATTCCGGCGGACCTGAAGTCGGTGGCCGCGTGACCGGACGGCGGAAGAGGACCGTCCGGTGGACGCTCACCTGGTCGTGGCCGACATGACGTCGATCGCCATCCGGCTGCGTGTTCCCGCAGCCGGTCGTTTCCTTGGGGTGGGAGACAGAAGCGGCCGTGTTGGCCCTTCTTCGCGATGCCGCTACTGGTACCGGGCGAACCGCGTCGGGCGCTGGGACACAGGAACCTGAAGCTCAGTCACTTGTCGTCTTCGGTCTACTTCGTAGCCCTTCCTAATATACTGTTTCATGATCTGTCGGGCATTACCCCGTTAGAGTGGCCGACTTCACCGTCATGGCCGTGGCAGAGCGGCCACATTTCTGCTGGCGCGAGCCGGGAACGGCTGACCGGTCGGGCCCCGTTACCCCCGGATCCCCGTGCCGATCGTCCGATGACCTGTACCGCGTGCCACGACGCCGAGTCCCGATGACGGAGCCGACGGCCGACGGAGCCGACGGAGCCGACGGCCGATCGTCGCGCGGCGGCTACGACCGGGTGCCGACGCTCTGCGACCGCCTGGCCGACAGCACCTGGACCAGCGCCAGCACGCTCAGGCCGAACATGAGGATGCCCAGGGGGACATGGAGGGACGTCACGTGCGCGACGCCCGACGCCACCTGGACCGAGGCGAGTACCAGGAACCCGGTCGCGTACAGGATCGGGCGGGGCGGGCCGCCGCCCGGTCGCCACGTCAGGATCGCGGCGATCACGTACAGCATCGACGCGGCGTACAGCACGCGTGATCCGACGTCGTGCAGGGCGTAGCCGTGGGACGAGGACAGGAGTATCCCGGCGGTGACGGTCTGGAAGAGCAGGGCCAGGGTCTGGAGGGATATCGCGGCCTGGAGGAAGGTGTGGCTGCGGTGCCCAGTCGTCGTCCGTGCGGCCATGGCTCGGTCCCTTCTTCGCCTCGCGGCGGCGGATCGGTAGTGTCTCGGTACTCCGACGACGTGGGCTCGCGGGATGTGAGGCGGGACGCCGGAGCCACGGTCCGGTGCGGTGTTCCGCCGAGGCGGGAGCGGGAGCGGCCGGGACGAACCAGGGAGAAGACGCGACCATGAGCAGCCCGTCCAGCAGCCCGTCCAGTACGCCGTCCGAGCCCGTGCGTGAGTGGTCCGAGCCGACCCTGGGCGTGGTCGTCGGTGAGCGGCGGCGGCTGATCAACATCGGTTACCGGCTGCTCGGTTCACTGGCCGAGGCCGAGGACGCCGTCCAGGAGACGTACGCCCGCTGGTACGCGCTGTCGCGGGAGCGGCAGGAGGCAGTCGAGTCACCGGGTGCCTGGCTGACGACGGTGGCCACCCGTGTCTGTCTGGACGTGCTCGGCTCGGCGCGGGTCCGGCGCGAGCGCTACGTAGGGGAGTGGATACCCGAGCCGCTGCCCGACCGTACGGAGTGGATGAGCGGGCGCGCGGGCGGCGGCGGGGCGGGGCCGGCCGACCCCGCCGACCGGGTCACCCTGGACGAGTCGGTGAGCATGGCGTTCCTCGTCGTGCTGGAGTCGATGACACCGGCCGAACGCGTGGCGTTCATCCTGCACGATGTCTTCCGGTACCCCTTCGCGGAGGTCGCGGGGATGGTCGGCCGGACACCGGCCGCCTGCCGTCAGCTGGCGGCCTCGGCCCGCAAGCGGGTGCGTGCCGCGAAGGCCCCGGCCGTTCCGGCGGCCGGGCAGGCCGGTGTGGTGCGGGATTTCAAGGAGGCGTGGGAGGCCAAGGACATCGAGGCGCTGGTCGGTCTTCTCGACCCCGGCGCCACGATGATCGCGGACGGCGGCGGACTGGCCGGCGCCGCCCTCCGCCCGGTCGAGGGCGGCGAGCGCATCGCGGAGTACCTGATCCATATCGCGGCCAAGGCCCCCGGGCTGACGCTGCTGGAGCGGACGGTCAACGGCCGCCCCGGCCTGGTCGCCCAGCACGACGGCGTCACCGTGACCGTGGCCGCGTTCGGTCTCATCGGCGGCCGGGTCACCCACATCTGGGCCGTCCGCAACCCGGAGAAGCTCCAGGCGTGGAACGAGCGGAGCTGACCGGCCGCCGCCACCCCCGTCCCGGCAGCCGGGCGCACCTCGGCGGACGGACCGCCGCACCGCACTTCGGGTAGCGTCCGTCGGATGAGTTTCCGGCCGGCGGCGTACGCCGTGTGCGTCGAGGACGGGCGGGTGCTGCTCGTCGCCCACGTACCGGCGAAGGGTGGGATCAACTGGACGCTTCCGGGCGGCAGGGTCGAGCAGGCTGAGGATCCGTTCGACGCGGTGATCCGGGAGGTCGCGGAGGAGACCGGTTGCGAGGCGGTGGTCGAACGGCTGCTGGGCGTGGACTCCAGGATCATCCCCGCCGCTGAACGCGCCGTCCCCCGTGGACCGGAGCACCAGAACGTCGGCGTCTTCTACCAGGTCCGTGTCACCGGCGGCAGACTCCGGCCCGAGCCGAACGGTGCGACCGCCGGGTGCGTCTGGACCCCGTTCGCCGAGGTCGCGGGCTTGCGGCGGTCATCGCTGGTCGACATCGGCCTCGACCTGGCGCGGACCCTCCCGGCGACCGGCCATGTCGCTCCCGTCCCGGTAGGCGGCCTGATCCAGCACTGATCCCGTAGCGAGACGGGGCCGCCACCCAGGACCGCGGCGCATGGCCACGGGTCGGCGTCAGTGGCGCACCAGGCAGAACGGGTGGCCCGCGGGGTCCGCGTAGACCCGCCAACCCTGGTCCCCCGGGCCCGCGTCCAGCAGCCGTGCGCCCAGCGCCAGGACTTCCCGTTCTGCCCGGTCCAGGTCGGGGACGCCGAGGTCGAGATGGAACTGCTGGGGGCGCGCCGGGTCGGGCCACGCGGGCGGACGATGATCCCGTACCCGCTGGAAGGCGAGGACCTGGCCGCCCGGGGTGTGCACGGTCGACCAGTCACCGTCCACCGCCCAGCGGGGGTCCGGCCGGTCGACCGTCCCGCCGAGCAGCGCGGCGTAGAACGCGGCGAGCCGCGCCGGTTCGGGACAGTCCAGCACCACGCACTGCAATTCCGCGATCATGCGCCCGATGGTAGGGCGTCACGGTTTCCCGTTCCGGAAAGAGGAACCTCTTGCCCCCGGCCCCGGCGGGCCGGAAGCATGGGACGAGGCAGCCCGGGACCACGGCAAGCACCGCCCGCGAAGGGCGGTGCGGTGAGGGGAACGCTCATGAGGGACAGCGGCACAGCTCGCACCGAGCGCATGCCCTGACTCACGCCGTGCCGTTCCCGGACCGGTGGACAGAGGACGCCGAGTGAACCGTTCAGAGCTTGGTGTCGCGCTGCGGGTGCTGCGGAACGCTTCCGGGAAGGCGGGGAAGGCGGTGGCCCGTGGCGCTGTCATGTCCCAGAGCAAGCTCAGCAAGATCGAGACAGGGAAGCTGTCGCCGAGTGCTGACGACGTCGATCGCATCCTGACCGCCATCGGCGTCTCGGACGACGTCAAGGCGGAGTACATGAACGCCGCGCGCGCCGTCGCCACGGAGGCCACGGCGTGGCGCCTGATCCAGCGTGCGGGGCTCCACAAGGCGCAGCGGCAACTCCAGGCCGTAGAGGCCAGGATGAGCCTTCTGCGGCTGTTCCAACCCGTGCTGGTACCGGGTCTGCTCCAGACCCCGGAGTACATGCGCGCGGTCCTGTCCCGTCACGAGGATCTGTCCGAGGAGACGGTCCGCCGGACGGTCGCCGCGCGACTTGAACGGCAGGAGGTGCTGTACGACGAGACCAAGACGTTCCGGTTCGTGATCACCGAACCGGTACTACGCTGGCTGATCGTTCCGCCCGTGGTCCTGGCCGGTCAGCTCGACCGGCTGGCGTCGTTGTCCCGCCTGCCGAACGTGGACGTGCGGGTCGTGCCGCTGGCCGGGCGGAAGCATGACTTCCCGAACCACGCGTTCGTCATCCGGGACGACCGGGCCGTGACCGTCGAGACCGTGCACGCGGAAGTCGTCGTGACCGACCCCCGGGACGTCGCCCTGTACGTCGCGAAGTTCTCCGGGTTCGCCCGGCACGCCATGGGCGGCGACGAGTCGACGAGACTGCTGGAGTCCGTCAGGGACGAGCTGTCGCGAAGCCGGGAAGGCGACCAGTAGTCCGACGGCCGGGTCCCGCCGTCAGCGCAGGATCGCTTCGAGGAAGTCGCCTCCCAGTCGCGCCACCACCCCCACGTCCAACTGGTGCTGCACGTACCGTCCGTGCCGCCTCGTGGTGAGCATTCCGGCCTCGCGCAGGGCCTTCAGATGGCGTGACACTTCGGGCGCCGTCATCCCGAAGCCCTTCGCCAGCTCGCTCGTCGTGCACGGGGCGCGGGCCAGTTCCCAGCACAGGCGTATCCGGACCGGGTGGGCCAGCGCCATCAGCCGCTTCTCCACCAGCTCGGACGTGCCCGGTCCTGGCCGCACCTCCGGCGAGGCGACCGGGTACCCGACCACGGGACGCCACCCCGGCGCGTGCCGCACGATCAGATGCGGCCAGCCGAACGCGCTCGGTACGAACGTGACACCGGGGTCGACACCCTGCTGTACGGCGTCCGCGCGCGCGTGGGACAGCTTGTCGACGGTGATGCGCCGGCCCCGTGCGTCCTCCTTCAGGGCCACGGTCGGGGAGACCGCCTTGAGCGCGTCCGTGAGGCTCCTGCGGCGCAGCAACTCTCCCTTCTCCGCCGCGTCGGCGGAGAGTTGCGGGAGCACGCGCTGCCAGACCCCCGCGAAGAACGCCTCGTCGCAGTCCTCCAGCAGCCGTCTGATCCAGGCGCGGGCCGCCGCCGGGTCCCTCAGCAGACGCTGTGCGAAGCCGAGCTGCCGGGGGCCGCGCGCCGACGCCCGCTCCAGCGCGGCGTCCCGGGCCGCGTCGTCCACCAGCGGGGAGCGCCCGCCCGCGCCGCGCAGCTCGCAGCCCGCCGCGTTGATCTCCAGCGCGGCCCCGACGTACGTCTCGTCGTCCAGCTCGTCCACCATGTCGAGCTCCCGCGCCAGCGTGGCCGACGGCACCGGGCGGCCGGGCAGCAGGATGTCCGACCGCGTCGACCGCCACAGGAACTCCGCCTCGGACATCCGGCTCAGCAGATCCGGCTCCAGCCCCGCGGCGGTCGAGGCCGCCCAGCCGCGCAGGCCCGGGTGGTGGCCGGATTCGGAGAGCACGTGCAGGGCCGCCCCGAGCTCGGCCAGCGGCGACGGCCCGAAGGTGACGCGCTCCTGCGGCAGCCCCGTGATGTCGATGTCGACGCTCATCTCCCCATGGTGCACGGCCCACCGGCCATGGGGTGCCCGATCGGCCACGTCCGTCATTCGTCGTACGGAGACGGAGATCCGGTCACCACCCCGGCCCATCCGGTACTGGTCCACGCGGCCCATCCGGTACTGGTCCACGCGGCCCATCCGGTGCTGGTCCAGGCTGCCCGTCCTGGCTCGCCCTGGCTCACCCGGTCCAGCTCCGCCCGCCCCGCCTCGTACCGCCCCGGCTCATCCCGTACGGCCCCAGCCCGCACCGTACGGTCACGGTCCGTGACCCGACAGGCGGGCCGGGCCCCGGGGGCGCGCCGAAACGCGTCCGGTCCGCGCCGGACCCCTCGCCGCGGACCGGACTCCCGCCCCGCCGCGGACCGGACTCCCGCCCCGCCGCGGACCGGACTCCCGCCCCGCCGCGGACCGGACTCCCGCCCCGCCGCGAACCGGACGCCCCCCGCCGCAGATCGGACGCCGCCGCGAACCGGAACCGTCGAAGCGCACCGGAACTTTACGGAGCGGTCCGCCGGGCCCCGTACGTGCGGGAGAATGAACGCATGAGTCTGTTCCGGGACGACGGGGTGGTGCTGCGGACCCAGAAGCTCGGTGAGGCCGACCGCATCATCACGCTTCTGACCCGCGGCCACGGACGCGTGCGCGCGGTCGCCCGGGGAGTACGGCGCACGAAGTCGAAGTTCGGGGCCCGCCTCGAACCGTTCTCGCACGTCGACGTGCAGTTCTTCGCACGCGGCAGCGAACTGATCGGCCGCGGTCTGCCGCTGTGCACCCAGAGCGAGACGATCGCGCCCTACGGCGGCGGCATCGTCACCGACTACGCCCGGTACACCGCCGGTACGGCCATGCTGGAGACCGCCGAACGCTTCACCGACCACGAGGGCGAGCCCGCCGTCCAGCAGTATCTGCTGCTCGTCGGGGGGCTGCGGACCCTCGCCCGGGGCGAGCACGCGCCGAATCTCGTCCTTGACGCGTTCCTGCTGCGCTCACTCGCCGTGAACGGCTACGCGCCCAGTTTCGGGGACTGCGCCAAGTGCGGAATGCCCGGGCCGAACCGGTTCTTCTCGGTGGGCGCGGGCGGCTGCGTATGCGGGGACTGCCGGGTACCGGGCAGCGTCGTACCCTCTCCGCAGGCCCTGGAACTGCTCGGGGCGCTGCTCACCGGCGACTGGCCCACCGCCGACGCGTGCGAGCCGCGCCATGTCCGTGAGGGCAGCGGGCTGGTGTCCGCGTATCTGCACTGGCACCTGGAGCGCGGCCTGCGCTCCCTGCGTTACGTAGAGAAGAGCTAGGAGAGACAACCCCGCATGGCACGACGTGGAATCCTGGGCCGGTCCCGGCGCGAGTACAAGATCCCCGAGCTGCACCCGTCCGGCGCCACCGCCCCGAAGATCGCCGGGGAGCTGCTGCCCAAGCACGTCGCCGTCGTGATGGACGGCAACGGCCGGTGGGCGAAGGACCGCGGGCTGCCGCGCACCGAGGGGCACAAGGTGGGGGAGGGCGTCGTCCTCGACGTGCTCAAGGGCTGTCTGGAGGTGGGGGTCAAGAATCTCTCCCTGTACGCCTTCTCCACCGAGAACTGGAAGCGGTCGCCCGACGAGGTCCGCTTCCTGATGAACTTCAACCGGGACGTGATCCGCCGCCGCCGCGACGAGATGAACGAACTCGGCATCCGTATCCGCTGGGCGGGACGGATGCCCAAGATGTGGAAGTCCGTCGTCCAGGAACTCCAGGTCGCCCAGGAGCAGACCACGCAGAACGACGCGATGACGCTTTACTTCTGTCTCAACTACGGCGGGCGCGCGGAGATCGCGGACGCGGCGCAGGCCATCGCCCGGGACGTGGCCGCCGGGAAGCTCGACCCGTCGAAGGTCAACGAGAAGACGTTCGCCAAGTACCTGTACTACCCGGACATGCCCGACGTCGACCTGTTCCTGCGGCCCAGCGGGGAGATGCGCACCTCCAACTACCTCATCTGGCAGAGTAGTTACGCCGAGATGGTGTTCCAGGACGTGCTGTGGCCCGATTTCGACCGCCGGGACCTGTGGCGCGCGTGCGTCGAGTACGCCTCCCGTGACCGCCGTTTCGGCGGCGCCATCCCGAACGAGCAGCAGCTCGCGGCGGGCAGCGGACGCTGACGCGGGGCCCCCGGGAGCGGGGTTCCGGCGTGCTCCGCTCGGAACGGAACCACGTACTCCACAGGGGGCATCTCGTGACGGACACGACACCGGTGACGGCCGGGACGGCTCAGGCCGCCGAACAGGCCGGCGGGACCGCGTCCGGCGGGCCGGTCGAGCTGCACTACCGGACGACGATCAAGCACTGCCGTGAGGCACTGTCCCTGCGGCCCAAGGTGGTGCGGGGTGCCCGGGCCCTCCAGGTCTGCGTCCTCCTGCTCGCCATGGCCGCCGGGGGCGCCCTCCCGGTGGCCCTGTTCGGCCGTGACCAGCCCGTCTGGGGCGTGTTCTGGGCGGCGCTGGCCGTCGTGACGGCGCTGATGGGGCTCAGCCTGATCCAGAACCACTACATCCGCTCGTACCAGCGGATCGCGGAGCACCAGGGGCCCGTGCACGCCGTGGCGGACGACGAGGGGATCAGGTTCAGCACCGAGAAGATCGTGTCCTGGACGAAGTGGTCGATGTACGGCCGCTACGCGGAGGGCCCGAACGTGTTCGCCCTGTTCACCGGGGACAAGTCGACGGCGAGCTTCTTCGCCCTGCCGAAGGCGGGCGTCGCGGCGCCGCAGGACGTGGACCGGCTGCGGGAGCTGCTGGACCGGCACCTGCGGCGCGGCTGAGACGACCGTCCCTTTCGGCGGGGCGGGGCCGGCCCTCATCGGGGCAGTCCCTGATCGGCGAGGGGTCCTGAGGGGCGCGGGGTCCTGAGGGGCGCGGGCGCGACCCGGCCGCGCCCGCTCCCGGGAACCGTCGGCCGGGTCAGCCGGCCTCGGCGGTCCGCGCGCACTCCGCGCACGTACCGAAGACCTCGACGGTGTGCGCCACGTTCACGAAGCCGTGCTCGACGGCGATCGCCTCCGCCCATTTCTCCACGGCCGGGCCCTCCACCTCGACGGCCTTGCCGCAGGCGCGGCAGACCAGATGGTGGTGGTGCTCACCGCTGGAGCAGCGGCGGTAGACGGACTCGCCGTCCGAGGTGCGCAGGACATCGACCTCACCGGCGTCGGCGAGGGACTGGAGCGTGCGGTACACCGTGGTCAGACCCACGGAGTCGCCCTTGTGTTTGAGCATGTCGTGCAGCTCCTGGGCGCTGCGGAACTCTTCCACCTCTTCGAGCGCCGCCGCCACGGCCGCGCGCTGGCGGGTGGACCTGCCTCGAACCGGGGCTGTCACGTTGGCCTCCTCCTGGTCTCCTGCCCGGCCATTGTGCCAGGCGGGTACCCCCCGGGTCGTCACATGAACACGTGGGGCCCCGGGGACCCCGGGGACGTGGCCGTGCGCGAGTGGTGTTCCGCGGGACGGAGCCGGCCGGTCGTACGGGGCCGGGCCGCTGGTCAGGCGCGCGGCGACGGGACCTCCACCCCGGACTCCCGCCCCGTTTCCGTCGCGGCTCCCTTGCCGCCGGACCGCCCGGGAACCGGCTTGTTCCCGCCGGACGACCCGTGGGACCGGCCCGGAATCGGCTCGTTCCCGCCGGAGCCCCGCTGAACCGGCTGGACCTGCTGAACCTGCTGAACCTGCTGAACCTGCTGAACCTGCTGAACCTGCTGAACCTGCTGAGTCGGCTGAACCGCCTCGTTCCCGCCGGGTGCCCGCCCGGTCCGCGCGTCGGGCACGGCGCACTCCAGGGGGAAACCGCCGTCGTGACCGGGCTCCCCGCTCTCCGCGGCCCGCGCCGCCGCCGCTGCCCTGGCCCGGCGCCGGGCCAGCGGGGTGGCCAGCGCGGTCAGCGCGATGAACACGCCGATCGTCAGCAGGACGATCGTCGCCCCGGGCGGGACGTCCTGGTAGTACGAGGTGACCGTGCCGCCCAGCGTCACCGTGACGCCGATCGCCACCGCCACCGCGAACGTCGCCGCGAAGCTGCGGGTGAGCTGCTGCGCCGCCGCGACCGGGACCACCATCAGGGCGCTGACCAGCAGCAGCCCCACGACCCGCATCGCCACGGTGACGGTGACCGCCGCCGTGACCGCCGTCAGCAGGTTCAGGAACCGCACCGGCAGTCCGGTGACCCGGGCGAACTCTTCGTCCTGGCTGACGGCGAACAGCTGCCGCCGCAGTCCGACCGTCACCAGCACCACGAACGCGGCCAGCAGGCAGATCGCGAGGACGTCCTGCGACGACACCGTGGACAGCGAGCCGAACAGGTACGAGCTGAGGTTGGCGTTCGAGCCGCCGGGCGCCAGGTTGATGAACATGACACCACCGGCCATACCGCCGTAGAAGAGCATCGCGAGCGCGATGTCCCCGCGTGTCTTGCCGTACCAGCGGATCAGTTCCATGATCACCGCGCCGAGCACGGCCACCGCCATCGCCATCCAGACCGGCGAGGTCGACAGCAGGAAGCCGAGGCCGACGCCGGTCATCGCGACATGGCCGATGCCGTCGCCCATCAGGGCCTGGCGGCGCTGCACCAGATAGATGCCGACGGCCGGGGCCGTGATGCCGACGAGTACGGCGGCGAGCAGGGCCCGCTGCATGAAGGCGTAGTCGAGAATCTCCATCAGCGTGTCCTCAGCTCAGCAGTCCTGTGCGCACCGGCTCCGGATGGGCGGTGTGCGGATGGACATGGTCGTGACCGGGCAGGGCGTGCTGGCCGACGGCCCTCGGGGGCGGGCCGTCGTGCAGGACGCAGCCCTCCCGCAGGACGACCGCCCGGTCGATCAGCGGCTCCAGCGGGCCCAGCTCGTGCAGCACCAGCAGCACGGACGCGCCGGAGGCGACCTGGTCCCGCAGGGTCGACGCCAGCACCTCCTGGCTGGACAGGTCGACGCCCGCCATCGGCTCGTCCATGATCAGTACTTCCGGTTCGGCGGCGAGCGCGCGGGCGATCAGCACCCGCTGGTGCTGGCCGCCGGACAGCGCGTCGACCGGGTCCCCCGCCCGGTCGCCCATCCCGACCCGCTCCAGCGCGGACCGTACGGCCGCCCGGTCGGCGCGCCGCAGCAGGCCGAACCGGGTACGGGCGAGCCGGCCCGAGGACACGACCTCGGTGACGGTCGCGGGGACCCCGCCGGACGCCGTGGTCCGCTGCGGTACGTAGCCGATCCGGGCCCAGTCGCGGAAGCGCTCCCTGGGGACGCCGAACAGGTCGATCGTGCCGCCGGTGACCGGCACCTGTCCGATGACGGTGCGTACCGCCGTGGACTTGCCGGAGCCGTTCGCGCCGAGCAGGGCCACGACCTCGCCCCGGTGGACGGTGAGGTCGATGCCGCGCAGCACGGGACGCGAGCCGAGTTCGGCCGTCACCCCGCGCAGGGCGATGACCGGGTCGCCGTCCCGTCCCGGTTCGGTGGCGGAACGTTCCGCCTTGCTCTGCGTGTCACCCATGGCCCGTGTCCCTTCCGATCGCCGTTCCGGTCCGTTTCACCGTGGCCGGTACTGCCGCTGTCGCCGGTACCGCTCGTCCTGCCGGTACTTCTGCCGGTACTTCCCGCTGCTTCTGCTGCCGGTTCTGCTTGTTCCGTTTGTTCTGTCGGGTCCCGCGCGTTCTGCTGCTTCTGCCGGTCCCGCTCGTTCCGCTCGTTCCACCGGTTACAACCGTTTCCGCCGTTTCCGCCGTTTCCGCCGTTTCCGCCGCTTCCGCCGCTTCCGCCGCTTCCGCCGCTTCCGCCGCTTCCGACGGTTTCGACGCTTCGGCTGTTGTGCTGGACATCACATGTCCGTGGCCGCCGCCGGTTCCGTCGCCCGGTGGTTCACTTCGCGCCGAGCGCGGTCCGCAGGGCGGTGAGGTTGGCCTCCATGACCTGGACGTAGTCGTCGCCCTTGGACTTGTCGGTGATCCCCTCGACCGGGTCCAGGACGTCGGTGCGCAGCCCCGCGTCGTTCGCGAGGGTCTTCGCGGTCCGGTCGGAGACGAGCGTCTCGTAGAAGACGGTGTCGACCTTGTCGGCCTTCGCCGTCTGCTGGAGGGCCTTGATCCGGGCGCCGCTGGGCTCGCTCTCCGGGTCGAGACCGGTGATCGACTCCTCGATGAGGCCGTAGCGGTCGGCGAGGTAGCCGAAGGCGGAGTGGGTGGTGATGAAGACGTCGGTGCGGGTGTCGCGCAGCCCGCCCTCGAACTTGGTGTGCAGCGCGTCCAGCCGCTTCACCAGGGCGTCCGTGTTCTTGCCGTAGTCGGCGGCGTGGTCCGGGTCGGCCTTCGCCATGGCCTTGCCGAGCCCCTTCGCGACCTCGGCGTAACGCACCGGGTCCAGCCAGATGTGGGGGTCGGGGCCGTCGTGGGAGTGCCCGTGGTCGTGCCCGTCGTGCCCGGCCTCCTCCTCGGCGGCCTTCTCCTCCCCGGCGGGCTTCTCCTCCTCGCCGTGGCCGTGCCCGTCCTCCGCGTGGCCTTCTTCCGCGTGACCGTGCCCGTCCTCCGCGTGACCGTGCTCGTCGGCGTGCTCACCTGCGGGTTCGCCGGACTTCGAGGGCTCCGCGGACTTCGAGGGCTCCCCGGACCCGGCGGACTTCTCGGACCCGGCGGACTTCCCGGGCTCCGGGCCGTCCTTCTCCAGCGAGGTCAGCGTGGTCGCGTCGACCTTCGTCCGGGCCTCGGACTGCTGGACGGCCTCGTCGACGGCGGGCTGGAGGCCCTTCAGATAGAGGACCAGGTCGGACTCCTCCATCGCGGCCGTCTGCCGGGCGCTGATCTCCAGGTCGTGGGGCTCCTGGCCGGGCTCGGTCAGGGTCGTGACCTCGACATGGCCGCCGCCGATCTCCTCGGCGAGGTACTGCATCGGATAGAACGACGCCGTGATGTCCAGCTTGCCGTCACTCCCGCCGGCCGCGTCCGAGGAGGAGCAGCCGGACAGGGCGCCGAGGCCGAGGAGGGCGGTGGCCGCCACGGCGGTGCCGGGTATCAGACGTCGTACGTTCATGACTCTCATTTTCAACAATTGTGGAAACGATTGTCAATAAACCGGGATGTCGTCCGCGTCACCCGAACGAGTCGGCGGTGTCCTGGGTGATCATGGTGTCGCGGGGCGCCTCGCGCGTACCGGTACCAGGGCGGGCAGGCCAACCGGAGTTGGCCCGGCCCCCGCCCGCGCCGGTAACCTGATGGCTTCGCTCTGAAGCAATCGCTTCGCGCCGTCGTCATCCGTCGTCATCCGTCGTAATGAAGAGAGCACCGTGGCCGCCGACAAGATCGACACCATCGTCAGCCTGAGCAAGCGCCGTGGCTTCGTCTACCCCTGCAGTGAGATCTACGGGGGCCAGCGCGCCGCCTGGGACTACGGACCGCTGGGCGTCGAGCTCAAGGAGAACATCAAGCGTCAGTGGTGGCGCTACATGGTCACGTCCCGTGAGGACGTCGTCGGCATCGACTCGTCGGTGATCCTCGCCACCGAGGTGTGGGAGGCGTCGGGCCACGTCGCGACCTTCAGCGACCCGCTCACCGAGTGCACCTCCTGCCACAAGCGCTACCGCGCGGACCACCTGGAGGAGGCGTACGAGGCGAAGCACGGCCGGCTTCCCGAGAACGGCCTCGCCGACATCAACTGCCCCAACTGCGGCAACAAGGGCCAGTTCACCGAGCCCAAGTCGTTCTCCGGTCTGCTCGCCACGCACCTCGGCCCCACCCAGGACACCGGCTCCGTCGCGTATCTGCGGCCCGAGACCGCGCAGGGCATCTTCACCAACTTCGCCCAGGTCCAGCAGACCTCGCGCCGCAAGCCGCCGTTCGGCATCGCGCAGATGGGCAAGTCCTTCCGCAACGAGATCACGCCCGGCAACTTCATCTTCCGGACCCGCGAGTTCGAGCAGATGGAGATGGAGTTCTTCGTCAAGCCGGGCGAGGACGAGAAGTGGCAGGAGTACTGGATGGAGCAGCGCTGGAACTGGTACACCGGTCTCGGCCTGCGTGAGGAGAACATGCGCTGGTTCGAGCACCCGGCGGAGAAGCTCTCCCACTACTCCAAGCGCACCGCCGACATCGAGTACCGCTTCCGCTTCGGCGGCAACGAGTGGGGCGAGCTGGAAGGCGTCGCCAACCGCACCGACTACGACCTGTCGGCGCACTCCAAGGCGTCCGGCCAGGACCTCTCGTACTTCGACCAGGAGGCCGGCGAGCGCTGGACCCCCTACGTCATCGAGCCCGCCGCCGGTGTCGGCCGCACGATGCTCGCCTTCCTCCTCGACGCGTACATCGAGGACGAGGCGCCCAACGCCAAGGGCAAGCTGGAGAAGCGGACCGTGCTGCGCCTCGACCCGCGCATCGCGCCCGTCAAGGTCGCCGTCCTGCCGCTGTCCCGCAACCCGGAGCTGTCGCCGAAGGCGAAGGGCCTGGCCACCGCGCTGCGCCAGAACTGGAACATCGACTTCGACGACGCGGGTGCCATCGGCCGCCGCTACCGCCGCCAGGACGAGATCGGTACGCCGTTCTGCGTCACCGTCGACTTCGACACCCTCGACGACAACGCGGTCACCGTGCGTGAGCGCGACACGATGAAGCAGGAGCGGGTCTCCCTCGACCAGATCGAGGGCTACCTGGCCTCCCGTCTGATCGGCTGCTGAACCGCCGTACACCTGGAACCCCGGCCCCGTGCACCACGTACGGGACCGGGGTTCCGGCGCGTCCGGGGCGTTGCGGCGCCCTGGGGAGTACGTGGAGTACGTACCCGGGGTGCTCGGGGTGCCCGGGGTACCCGGGCGCCTGGAGCGCTCGGGATGTCTGGGGTACCCGGGGTGCCTGGAGTGCCCGGGATGTCTGGGGTACCCAAGGTGCCTGGGGTAGTACCCGCAGGCCGGATATCGCCTCGCGGGGTGCCTGCCAGGCCGGATATCGCCTCGGCCACTGGGCCGGGGCGCCTCCGCCCCGCGCCGTAGGACGATCGTCCCACTGGACCTCAAGCTCACTTGAACTTCTACGTTCGTGACCGTTCCAGGCCGGCCCGGGAGGACCCGGGCCTTCCCCCACCGAAACGGAGCGAACGTTGAACGCTGCCCGTGAAGTACCGACGCCACGGCCGAATCCGGGTGCGACCCTCGCCGTCGTCCTGCTCGGGGTCCTCGTCGTCCCGATGTCGATCTCGGGCGCCGCCGTCGCCCTGCCCGGCATCGGCAGGGATCTCGATACGTCGGGCGCGCCCCTGATGTGGGTCGTGCACATCTACAACCTGCTCTTCGCGACGGTCACCCTGGTCGCGGGCTCGCTGTCCGACCTCTTCGGGCGGCGGCGGATCTTCGTCACGGGCGGCGCGCTCTTCGCCCTCGGGTCGCTCGTCAGCGCGCTCGCGCCGCACATCCTCGTCCTCGATCTGGCGCGGGCGGTCGCCGGAGTGGGCGCGGCGGGTGTCCTCGCGAGCTCGGGGGCCATCCTGGCCACGACCTTCGAGGGTGCCGCCCGGACCCGGGCGTTCGCCGCGATGGGGACCGTCGTCGGCGTCGGCATCGCCTTCGGCCCGACCCTCTCGGGCTGGCTCGTCGGCGGGCTCGGCTGGCGCGCCGGGTTCCTCTTCTACGTCGTCGTGCAGGCCGTCGTCCTGGTGGGCAGCGTCCGTATCGCCGAGTCCCGGGCCGCCGAACGCCCCCGGGTCGACAAGCCCGGCGTGCTCACCTTCGTCCTCGGGCTGGCGCTGGTGATGACCGGGCTGGTCGAGGGCCCCGAGATCGGCTGGGGCGACCCGCTCATCGTGGGCGCGCTCGTCCTGGGCGTCCTGCTGCTCGGGGTGTTCGTCCGGGTGGAGCGCCGCAGCGGCCATCCCGTTCTGGACCTCACCCTGATCCGCAACCGCCGCTACACCGCGTGGTGCGTGGCGACACTGGTCACCTCGGTCGGGTTCATGGGCACGCTGACCTTCCTGCCCACGTACTTCCAGGGCGCCTCCGGCAGCTCGGCCTCCGGTGCCGGGGCGACGATGCTCCTGATGACGGTCCCGGTCCTCGTCGCACCGCAGTTCGGCGGCTGGCTGATCACCCGGGGGGTCCCGGCGCGGCTGCTGATGGGGCTCGCACTGCTGCTCATCGCGGTCGGCAGCGCCTGGCTCACCGTGCTGCGGCCGGGGATCGGGGCCCTCGAACTGTCCGGTCCGCTGGTGCTCGTCGGTATCGGGATGGGCGTGTCCTTCGGCATCACCGACGGCCAGGCGATGAGCCAGGTCGAACCGGAACGCGCCGGGATGGCCGCCGGGTTCCTCAACACCGTCCGGGGCGGCGCGGAGGCCCTGGTCCTGGCGGTGTTCGGCTCGCTGCTGATCAGTCTGCTCCAGAGCCGGGTCGGCTCGGCGGCGCTCGCCAAGGAGATCGCGGCGGGCAACCTCCCGGCCGGCCCCGGCCGGGGCGCCCTGGCGGACGCCTTCACCAGCGCGTGGCACATCGCCCTGTGGTGGGTGGCGGGCGCGTGCGTGGCCGGCGCGGCGGTGGTGACGGCGATGCTGTCGGGGCGGTCGGGGACGGCGGCGGACGCAGCCGAGCCGTCGGGGTCCCCGACGGCGGACGGGGTGACGGGTACGGGTACGCGGCGGTAACGGCAGGGCCTCTCGTGAGGGCTCCCACCGGCGACGGTCCGGGTTCGGCGGTACCGGACACGCTGGACCAGGTCAGTCGAGGACCGCGGTGGCCTCGACCTCCACCAGGTGCTCGGGTACGTCCAGTGCCGCGACGCCGATCAGGGTGCCCGGCGGTACGGGGGCGGCTCCGAGCTTGGCGGCTGCCCTCGTGACCCCCTCCGCGAACAGGGGCATCTTGTCGGGGGTCCAGTCCACGACGTACACGGTCAGCTTCGCCACGTCGTCGAACGAGGCGCCGACCCCCGCCAGGGCGGTGGCGACGTTCAGATAGCACCGCTCGACCTGCGCGGCGAGATCACCTTCACCGACCGTGACCCCGTCGGCGTCCCAGGCGACCTGCCCCGCGACGAACACCAGCCTCGACCCGGACGCCACCGACACCTGCCTGTACGCCCCGACCTCCGGCAGCCCCTCCGGGTTCACCAGCGTGATGGCCATACCGCCCGCCTCCTTGTCGCACGAGCCCGAGGGCCCGCTTCCCCACGGGCGGAACGTCGCCCGATGGTCTCCAGTGGTTACTGGGGAACCGTAGGAGAGTGGCCGCTGACATGGAAGAACGCACTTTCCGGTGACTGGGGAACCTGATGGTGACCATGGCATCAAGGGCTCGCGCGCGGAACTCCTTCGCAGCCGCCGCATCCTCCGGGACACCCTTGCCACGTAGGGCCGGACCTTGTGCTCTTCGTGGGACGAGGAGGAGAAACCGTGGCCGACTCCTACGTCGAAGTACTGGGCTCCGTGTGACCGGGACCGGCTTCCGGGGACATAATGCGGGCATGGTCGCCACGTCCTCATCCGAGCAGACACCGTCCGCCGCCGAGGTGCTGCGCGCACGGTACGCCGGGCGATTGCCTGCTGACCTTGAGAGCCTGTGCGGGCCCCAGCACGGCCCCGTCGATCTCCCCCTGCATGTCGTCTGGTCCGGACTGCGCACCTTCGACCTGGACCGGCCCAGATCCCGGATGAGCCTCTACCGCGCTGTGCTGGCGGAAGGCCAGCACGACGACCTGGTGAGATTCCTGGACGTCTCTCTCTTGATGGCGCAGTGGCCCGTCCTGCGCACCCTGATCAGCAAGCCGCTGCGCGACGTGTGGGAAGACTCGTTCCCTTCACTCAGGGAAACGACGACGGCTGCGGCATGAACCCGGACTGAAACGGCCGTCGATCCTGATCGAGCTTTCTGTCCCTGTGTGTGCGTGACAGCCCTGGCCCGTTGCACCCGTACTGGTCCCACCGACGGTCAGCCCGGGGCGCCCGCGCGGACCGGTTCGATCGTGCGGCGCCTGACTAGCAGTACGACGATCAAGGTGACCTGGAGGGCGATGACCAGGGCCATGCCCAGGTACGCCTTGGGCTGGTCGCCCACCTGGCTGGAGAACAGGCTGATGTCCCAGAGGCCGTGGACCAGCATCGGCAGCCAGATGGCGCCGCCGACCCGCAGGCACAGATAGAAGAAGTAGCCCGAGGTGGTGACGACGAGGGCCTGTACGACGGCCTGTGCACCCGTGCCGAAGGCGTTGCTGACGTGCACGAGACCGAAGACGAGCGAGGAGCAGAGGGCGACCTTGCCCTCGGTGAGCCCGGCCCGCCGGAAGACGTGGACGCCGATGCCCCGGAACATCAGTTCCTCACCGACCCCCACGAACAGCCCGAGCAGCAGCACGCAGAGCACCAGCGAGACGCTCTGGTCGGCGAGGTGGCCGTAGTTCAGGCCCAGCACGGCGACGGCGATCATCGAGATCGGCACCCAGCGCACCCAACGCCGCACCGGGGCGCGGTAACTCAGCACCTCGCCCCACCAGCCGAGCCAGGTGACCACCCCGGCGGCGAACACGATCGACGCCCCGATCGGGATCAGCGCGTTGCGCACCAGGGCCTCGGCATCAGGGAACGCGCTGTCCGAGTCACCGGAGTCCACACCGATCAGCAGACCCAGGCCCTGGATGATGCCCGCGTAGACGATCACCACCACCAGGAACCAAGGCCATGACAGCCCGCGGCCGGGCCGGCCGTCCTGTTCCGCTTCCACCCTGTCGAGCACTTCCGTCCCTTCCCCGGGCGGCGACCGCGCCCCGCCCCCACCGGGCGCGGTCGCACGCCGCCGCGGCTTCCCCGACAGAATCTCATGCGGAATAGAACGAATGTGCCGGATCATCCCCTGACCAGCCTTAACACTTCGGTGTTCACGGGGTCGGCGCTGATGTCTGTTCGTTACATTGCCATCAAGGTGCCATCATGTGCGCGGTTCAAGGTGGGCGGCATGCCGATCCCCGTTAACATCCCCGCGGTCCCCGGTGTACGGACGCGGAGGTGCCCGTGACAGGGCAGCGCCGACGTCCGGCCGAGCCCACCCGGCGCGGTGTGTTCGTCATCGGCGGGGGGCTTCTCCTCGCTCCGGCCGTCGCGATCCTGCTCGGGCAGGACCGGACCGCGCAATCGGTGGCGCCCCGGACGCAGGCCCGCGCCCAGCCGCCCAGCATGGAGCCCGCCTCCACCCCGCCCCGGCCTCCCGGCTGGATGCCCGGCGTCCTCAGGAAGCCGATCGACAAGAACTTCCGCCGGGGCGGGCGGAGCGGACAACAGGGCCTGATCATGCATGTGCAGGAGGGCGAGGGCTCGCTGTTCGAGCGCTTCTCCGACCCCTCGACCAGGAGTTCCGCCCATTTCTGGGTCTCGCAGGCGGGCGTCATCGAGCAGTACATATCCGTCCACGACCGCGCCTGGACGCAAGGAGCGGGCAACGTCGGATGGGCCTCCCTGGAGACCTCCGGCTTCGCGAGCAAGCCCCTCACCACCGCACAGGTCGCCTCGGTCGCCCGCGTCTACGCCTGGGGCGCCCGTGAACACGGCTGGCCGCTCGAAGTCGCCGACTCCCCGGACGGCCGGGGCCTCGGCACCCACGAGATGGGCGGCGCCTCGTGGGGCGGGCACGCCTGCCCCGGACCGATACGGACGGGACAGCGCGACGCGGTCATGCGCCGCGTGCGACGGTTGTCCCGGGCCTGACCGAACACCCCTGGTCCCGGGCTCAGTTCACGTACGGGCTGCGGCGTTCCAGCAGGACCACGTCCCGCCAGACCCCTTCGCGGCGGCCGATCCGTTCCCGGGTGCCGACCACCCGGAAGCCGGTACGCAGGTGCAGCGCGATGCTCGTGGTGTTCTCCGGGAAGATACCCGCCTGCACGGTCCAGATCCCCGCCGCGTCCGTCGACTCCAGCAGCGCCCGCAACAGCGCGCCCCCGAGGCCCCGGCCCCGCGCGTCCGGGTCCACGTACACCGAGTGCTCGACCACTCCCGCGTAGACCTCCCGGTCGGACACCGGCGCAACGGCGGCCCAGCCGAGTACGCGACCGCCGCCGTCGAGCGCCACCAGCCGGTGCGCCCGCAGCTTCGCCCCGTCGAACTTCTCCCAGGTGGGCGCGGCACTCTCGAACGTCGCGTCACCCCCGTCGATCCCGAGCCGGTAGATCGCGAGCACGCGCGCGGAATGCTCGGGCCGCATGGGGGTGATGCGTACGTCGTCGCTCATGCGCGGTCCCTGGGGTGGAGTCCTACAGATACGGCGGTAGGGTCCCGGACGGTGACCGGGCGCCTGGACGTTCGTTGGGCTGCGTCAGCCATGAATGATCTTGACCGCTGTGACCACCAGGGACGGTGGCCCGCCGACGTAGTAACGGACGATCGCGCCCGCGACGGTCGCGTGCCGCCGGGTCGGCTCCTGCCCGGGTACCGCCGGCCTGGAGCCGTGACCGTAGGGGTCGTTGCCCAACGTGGACGCCATCGCCGCGTCGAATCTGGCGCGGAAGGCGGCCGGCATCTGGCCGCGGACCTTCTCGGCCTCGCCCGCGTACTGGATGCGGTAGCGGCTCACGCGCCCTCAGCTCCTTGGTCGGACGAGCGCTTCTCAGCGGCCTTCAGGTCGGCGATCAGGGCGTCTTCCTCGGCCAGTTCCTCCGGCGGGTAGCCCCAGCGCAGGGCGGCGTAGGTCAGCTCGTGCCCCGGAGTTCCGGTGATCTCGGCCTCGAACTCAGGGAGTCTTTCGGTGTCCAGGGCGGCGCGGATGCCCTCGATCGTCGCCGGGAAGGTCTTCGACCCGACAGGGAAGCCCGTGGACCACACCGCAGGGGCGACCTCACCCGCCGCTTCGTCCAGTGGCGGATGCGTGGGGGCTACCACCTCTCCGTTCTCGTCCAGCACACCGCTGAAGTCACCGCTCTTGAGACGGCCGACGGCTTCCGGATCCGCTTCCTCGGCGTCCGGCGGCAGCGCCCAGCCGAGAATCACGTACACCAGGTGCTTGGCCGGGGTCCGGGCGATCTCGGCGTCGAACTCCGCGAGTCCCCTGGTCTCCAGGGCGGCTCGTACACCCTCGATGCTCGACGGGATCTCGATCCGCCCTCCGTCGAGAGGAACGCTCCACACCGGCCCGTTGCGCGTGGTCATGCCTGGTCCTCATTTCCCTCAGCCGCCGAGCGGGTCCCTCGTCCGGACCGCTCCGATGAACGCCGTCCAGGCCGGGGCCTGGACGAGGAGTATCGGTCCGTCGGGCCGCTTGCTGTCCCGTATGGGGACGGCGTCCGGTACGCCGTCGGCCACTTCCAGGCATTCGCCGCCGCTGGGCCCGCTGTAGCTCGATCGACGCCACCTAGCCTGGGATTCCATCAGCACGTTCGTGCTCCTCTGCCGCTGCGATGAGTAGAGCGAGCGAGGCTTCCACAGGAAGTGCCTGCCCCAGGGCGAGAGCATATGCCGTGTTGCAGTGAGTGACCGAAGCGGGATCATCCATCAAATGACCTGTCCGAAGCCCTTCCACGTAGGCGACCGACGGGGCGTTGTTGAACGCCATCAACACGAGCAACGATTCGATCAGAGGGTGCGCGCCTTGCGCGAAAGGGAGGATATGAACTCGCACGCGCCCGGCACGACCGAGTGCCGCGATATGGCGCAACTGCGCCCCCATCACGGCCCCGCCACCCACTCTGCGGCGCAGGACGGCCTCGTCCAGCATGGCCCACACCACCGGTGGGTCCGGCCGGTCGAGGACGCGGGCACGATCCGATCGGCCCGCGAGCTTCAGTTCGATCTCCATCTTGACGGTCGCCGGGTTGGCGGCACCTTCCAGAAGCACGGCGTAGGCGTAGTCCGTCGTCTGGAGAATCCCTGGCACCAGCGAGAGCCCGAACAGCCTTATCTCGGTGGCAGTTTCTTCGAGTTCCGCAGCGGCGCGGAAGTGATCTGGAAAGTGTCCTTCATCGATCCAGCGGCGCCAGCGGTGGAAGAACCCGCCTGTGTCCAAGGTCAGGTCCAATAGCTGCGCCTGTTCCAGATTCGGTTTGCGGCGACCGGCCTCAAAGTGCCCGATCATGCCGTCGCCCAGGCAAAGTCGCAGGCCCAAGTCCTCTTGGCTGAGGTTCGCTTCTGTGCGGAGACGCCTCAGCTCCTCGCCCATGAACTCGAATGCTGCTTGGCGTTCGTGACGCTCCGCATGCCCCATGGCCAACACTCCTTCCTACAAAGCGCGTTGTAGGCATAAACCGTCTTCCGAGATTACCGCCCGTCCGTTGAAGCTCGCAGTGCAGCAAGCAACTCACGGCGAACGAAAGGTAACGGCAAATGAGCGCGCAACCGATCACCCCCACCGGCATCACCATCAACCGGGCGCCCGGGGAACCGATCCACCGGGTCATCAAGGGCGATGCCCCGGACATGGTGTTCCTGCCGCTGACGGTGGTCCAGGGCGACACCCCCGTCCCCGCCGGGACGGGGCTCATGCTCAGCGAGCGGGAAGCGGCCCGGCTCGTGGATCAGTTGAAGGACGTCCTCCAGCGGGTACGGGGCGGGCGGCTCACGGCCGTCGTCGTCCCCGGCACCGTCACGCGCCGCGAGACGGAGGCGGGGGAGGCGTGAGGCGGCACCGGCATCGGAAACGGCGTGCGCCCCGGCGGAGCCGTTCGCTGCGGCAGGCGGTCGCGCGCAACCTCGACGCCCTCGTCCCGTTCGCGATCTACGCGATCAGTTTCCTCGTCATCATGAGCGCCTACCTCAAGCCCCACTGGTACCTGCCGTGAAGGCCCCGGACGCGGCCGGTGGCCGTCCCTGTCCCTTCTGTCACGCGCGCGGGCGGGTCTCGGACGGGTCGATGTCCGGCCCGCCGCGCGAGCGTGAGTGCCGCCGATGCCGGGGCACCGGCGGCTACGACCCGGCCCGGGACCCCGTACGGCAGTCCCCCTGTGACTGCCGTACGGGCGGCGGCGGATGAGTGGGCGCGGTGCGTGCCCGCTCATCCGGACCGGCGGGGGTCAGGCCGTGTGCCGCCGCACCAGGGCGATGATCGCCGTCGCCGCCTCGAAGTCCGGGCCGAGGCGGTTCTTGGTGACCGCGAACGTGATGCCCGTCGCGGTGTCGGCGCCCGCCCAGCTGCCGCCCATCCCGCCCATGCCGAAGACGGTCGTGCGCGGGTCGGGCTCGGCGCCCGGGGCGCCGAGGCTGTAGCCGAGGCCCAAGGTGCTGGGCATGCCGAACACCTCGTCGGGGCCGCTGGACGCCACCTCGGTCACCTCGCGCAGCCGTTCCGGGGTGATCAGCCGGACGCCGTCCACGTCACCGAGCATCGCCGCGTACATCCGGGCGATCGCGCGGGCGGAGGTCTTGCCGCCCGCGGGGATGTCGGCGGCGAGGACGTCGGCGCGGTTGCCGAGCGCGGCGTTCGGGAACGTCCACAAGGGGCCCGCCTTCAGCATGGGCGTCTCCGGCGGGAGCATGCTCATGTCGAAGTCGGAGGGGACGTCCTCCAGGACCGCGAGCCGGTGGTGCTCCTGCTCGGGCATGCCGAAGTACAGTTCGTCGGCGATGCCCAGCGGCCCGGTGACGTCGTCGCGCAGCACCTGCGAGATGGTGCGGCCCGTGGCGCGGCGGACGATCTCCCCGATCAGGTAGCCGAACGTGTAGGCGTGGTAGCCGAGTTTGGTGCCGGGCTCCCACCAGAGCTCGGCGTCCGCGAGGGCCGCGCACATGTGGTCCCAGTCGCAGACCTGTTCCACGGTGGTGTCGAGCGGGATGCCCGGGACGCCCGCCGTGTGCGCGAGGACGTGCCGTACGGTCACCTTCTCCTTGCCGTGGGCGGCGAACTCGGGCCACAGCTCCGCGACGGGGGTGTCGTAGCCGAACATGCCACGGTCCACCAGGAGATGGGCTATCGCGGAGGTGGCGCCCTTGCCGATGGACCAGTTGTAGAACGGGGTCGACGGGGTCACCTCGCGTCCGGTGGCCGGGTCGGCGGTACCGGCGACGGCCTCCGCGACCAGCGAACCGTCCGCGTACACGGCGGCCTGCACCCCGCGTTCGGCGCCGCTCGCGACGAGCTGGTCGACGGTGTCCTGGAGTTCCCGCTGAAGATCGGCCATCGTGCCGTCCCGCCTTTCGTGCCGTACGGGGCGCGTCCGGTGACGGCGTGCTCCCCGGGCCCGCCGCGCCGGCGGGCCTGTCATGAGGGGAGACCTTAGGCGGGTCCGGAACTCATCGGTGTCCGGGCGGCGGGATCACGCCGACCGCCGGGTCGGCCGCTCACCCATGGCTGTTCCCGTCCCGGAGGGCGGGGGCCGGATCCGCCAGTCCGCGGGCGGTGCGGCGGGCCGTGCGTTCGGCCCAGCGGCCCGTGGTCAGCAGGCCCAGGACCAGGACGACCGTGCCGCAGCCCGCGATGATCCACCACGCGGGCCGCGCGGCGTCGACGAACTCCGCCCGGTACGCGGCGGCGCTCACCCCGGTCGCCAGCACCGAACCGATGACCGCGACCCCGAGGGTGGTGCCGGTCTGGCGGCTGGTGGAGGCGATCGCGGCGGCGACCCCGGCCTGCGCGTCGGGCATCCCGGAGACGGCGGTGTTGGTGATGGGCGCGTTGACGAAGCCGAAGCCCAGGCCGAACAGCGTGTACCCGAGGAGCAGCCCGAGGTCCGAGGTCTCGACGGCGAACGCGGCGAACAGCACGCCCGTGGTGGCGATCGCGACCCCGGCGATCACCAGCGGCGGACGCGGTCCCTTCACCCCCAGCAGCCGTCCGGACAGCGGGGAGCACAGGAACGCCATGGCGGCCATGGGCAGCATCCACAGTCCGGCGCGCAGCGCGGACAGCTCGCGCACCTCCTGGAGGTACAGGGTGCTCAGGAACAGGAAGCCGCCGAGCGCGGCGAACGCGCACACCGCGATCACGGTCGCCCCGGTGAACGGGGCGCTGCGGAAGAAGCGCGGATCGATCAGCGGCTCCGGGTGCCGCGACTCGTAGCGGACGAGGGTCACCAGCGCGGCGACGGCGACGGCGGCGCAGCCCAGGATCAGCGGGGACGTCACCCCGGCGTCCGGCGCCTCGATGATCCCGTACGTCAGCGAGCCGAGCAGCGCGATCACCAGCAGCTGTCCGACGGGGTCGGGCCGGCGGGGGCGGGGCGCCCGGGACTCGGGGACGAACCGCAGGGTGAGCAGCAGCGCGGCGATCCCGACCGGGACGTTGATCCAGAAGATCGACCGCCAGCCGACGGTGTCCACGAGCAGTCCGCCGACCAGCGGGCCCGCCGCCATCGAGATCCCGACGACCGCGCCCCAGACGCCGATGGCGCGGGCCCGCTCACGCGGGTCGGTGAAGGTGTTGGTGATGATCGACATGGCGACCGGGTTCAGCATGGAGCCGCCGACGGCCTGGATCATCCGGAAGGCGACGAGCCAGCCGAGGCCGGGGGCGAGCGAGCAGAGCAGGGAACCGGCGGAGAACACGGCCAGGCCCGCCACGAAGACCCGGCGGCGGCCGATCCGGTCGGCGGTGGAGCCCGCGAGCATCAGCAGCGAGGCGAGGACGAGGGTGTACGCGTCGATGGTCCACTGGAGGTCCGACAGATCGGCGTGGAGGTCGCGCTGGAGGGTCGGCAGGGCGACGTTCAGGATGGTGGTGTCGAGGCTGACGATCAGCAGGCTCATACAGCAGATCGCCAGCACGAGCCGGGGGTTGACCTGCGTGTTCGCCGGTGCGCCCAGCCGCTTGGGGGTCGATTCCCGCATTCATTAATAGTACGTCTAACTAACGACCTTGAGGTGAGGCGCGCCGTGCGGGACAATGGTGGGATGCCCCCGTCCCCGTCCCCGTCGATGGCCGATCCCGCGATGACTTCCGCAGCTGACTTCCCCGCCCCCGTGAGCCCACCCGCGAGCGCCGCCGTGCGTGTGCCCGCCGGTCCCCCCGGCCCCGGCCCCGCCCCGGCCGCCCTGCCGTCCGGGGGCGGGCTGGCGATCGGTCCGTACCCGGTGGTCCCGCCCGTGGTGCTCGCCCCCATGGCGGGCATCACCAACGCGCCCTTCCGCACCCTGTGCCGGGAGTTCAGCGGCGGGAAGGGGCTCTTCGTCAGCGAGATGATCACCACCCGGGCGCTGGTCGAGCGCAACGACAAGACCATGCAGCTCATCCGCTTCGACGCCAGCGAGACGCCCCGTTCCCTCCAGCTGTACGGGGTCGACCCGGCGACCGTCGGCAAGGCCGTCCGGATGATCGCGGACGAGGGGCTCGCCGATCACATCGACCTGAACTTCGGCTGCCCCGTCCCGAAGGTCACCCGCAAGGGCGGCGGCTCGGCGCTCCCGTACAAGCGGCACCTGCTGCGGGCGATCCTGCGCGAGGCCGTCACCGGCGCCGGGGACCTCCCCGTCACCATGAAGATGCGCAAGGGCATCGACGACGACCACATCACGTACCTGGACGCGGGCCGGATCGCCGTCGAGGAGGGCGTCACCGCGATCGCCCTGCACGGCAGGACCGCCGCCCAGCACTACGGCGGCACGGCCGACTGGGACGCGATCGCGCGGCTCAAGGACCATGTCCCGGAGATCCCCGTCCTCGGCAACGGCGACATCTGGTCCGCCGCCGACGCCCTGCGGATGGTCCGCGAGACCGGCTGCGACGGCGTGGTCGTCGGCCGGGGCTGCCTGGGCCGTCCCTGGCTCTTCGCCGACCTCGTCGCCGCCTTCGAGGGCACCGGCGAACCGGCCGCGCCCTCGCTGGAACGGGTGGCCGCCGTGATGGTCCGGCACGCGACCCTGCTGGGGGAGTGGCTGGGCGACGAGGCGCGGGGCGTCATCGACTTCCGCAAGCACGTCGCCTGGTACCTCAAGGGCTTCGCGGTCGGCTCCGAGATGCGCAAGCGCCTGGCGATCAGCTCGTCGCTCGCGGAACTGTCGGAGGGCCTCGCGGAGCTGGACCTCGCCCAGGACTGGCCGCTCGGCGCGGACGGCCCCCGGGGCCGCACCTCCGGCAACAACCGCGTCGTCCTCCCCGACGGCTGGCTGAAGGACCCGTACGACTGCGCGGGCGTCAGCGAGGAAGCGGAGCTGGACACCTCCGGCGGCTGAGCCCGTACGGCCGGCGCGGCTGAGCCCGGGCGGCCGGTGCGGTCGAGTCCGTACGGTCGTCGGTGGTCGGCCCCGGCCCGTCCCGTCCGGTCAGTCGCCCGTTCGGCGCGGGGCGGGTCCCGCACACCTGGGCCCGGAGCCCGGCGACTCACCCGTTCGGGGACCTCACGCCGTTGACGCGAGGGCCGCCGACCGTCCCGCCAGGGGCTCTGCGGACTGCCCCGCCGGGGCCTACAGACCGCCCCCTATGGCCGTCAGCAAGGCGAAGGGTGCCGCCGCCGAACGGGACTCCCGGACGCACGCGTGCGGGTACGGGACGGGCTCCGGGTGGGTCTCGCGGGAGTAGCCCGCCAGTACCTCCGGCAGCCGGCCGCCCCCGGCCCGCGCGGCGGCCAGCACCCCGCGCGCCACCGTCCGCGCCTCGTCGTGCAGCCCGTAGCGGGCCAGGCCCAGGGCGATCAGGGCGTTGTCGTGCGGCCACACCGAACCCCGGTGGTACGACAGCGGGTGATAGGCGGGCTGTCCGGCGGCCAGCGTCCGCACCCCCCACCCCGAGAAGAAGTCCGGCTCCAGCAGCCGCCGCCCGACCACCACCCCGTACTCCTTGTCGAGCAGCCCCGACCACAGCAGATGCCCCGCGTCGGACGCCAGCGCGTCCAGCGGACGCCCGTCGCCGTCCAGCGCCAGCGCCGGGAACGCGTGACCCGCCATCCAGAAGTCCCGCTGGAACCGGTCCCGCAGATCCGCCGCCACCCGCATCAGCAGCTCCGCGTAGTCGTCGTCGTCCCACACCGTGCGGGCCAGGAACGCGGTGCGGCGCAGCGCGTCGTACGCGTAGCCCTGGGCGCCCGCCGCGACCACCGGACCCGTCGGACGGGTCCCGTCCGCGCGGCAGATCGCGCCGGGGGAGTCCTTCCAGTTCTGGTTGGCCAGACCGCCCTCGTCCGCGTGGTAGACGAGATAGCCGTACGTGCTCAGCCCGCCGTGCTCCAGCATCCACGCCATCGCGGCCCGCGCCTGCGGCTCCAGCCGCCGGGCCAGGGAACGGTCACCGGTCGACTCCGTGTACGCGTCCAGGAGGACGAGGAACAGCGGGGTCGCGTCCACCGAACCGTAGTAACGGCCGTACGGGACCTGGTCGAAGTGCGCCAGCTCGCCGTGCCGCACCTCGTGCACGATCTTCCCCGGCTGGGCGACGGCGCCCCGGGACATCTCCCGTTCCGTCGCCTGGGTCGCCGCCAGCGCGGGCAGCGTCGCCGCCGCCAGGGCGGGCAGATGCGGCAGCAGGAACAGCGAGGTCAGCAGGGCGTCCCGGCCGAGCAGCGCCGGGAACCAGGGGATGCCCGCCGCCGGGACCCGCAGCTCCTCGCCGTCCGGACCGGCCGCCCGCACCCGCAGCACCGCCAGATCCGCGAGGCCCCGCGCGCACGCCTCCGTCAGCTCCGGCCAGCCGGTGTCCGGGACGGCCGTGCACTGGGCCGCCAGCTCCTCGCGCAGCGCGTCGAGGTCGCCCGCCGCCTGCGCCGGGGAGTCCGGCACCCGGGGCACCGAGACCTCCCCGTGCGGATGGGCGGTCACCCGCAGCCGTACCTCCGTCTCCGCGTGCGGCGCCAGCTCCAGCGCCCACACCAGCCGCCGCGCCCCGGTACCCGTCTCCTCGACGGCGTCCGGGGCGGGATCGGCCGTGATCTCCGTGCGGGAAAACCATTCGCCACGGCGGTAGCCGAACATCACCCCGCCGTCCTGGGCCTCGCGGGTGCGGACCGTACCGGTCTTCGCGTACGTCCGGTGGTCCCGGCGCAGCTCGAACGGGTCGGTGAAGTCGGCGTCCACCGTCAGCCCCAGCCGTACCGTCGTCGGCACCGAACGGTTGCTCACCACCCGCAGCGACTCCACGAGCCCGTGCTCGCCGATGCCCTGCTCCCGGATGACCGTGCAGGACGGCGGCTCCTGACGGCCGCCGCGCGGCACCAGGACGCAGCGCGCCGTGTCCCCGGGACCCACCGGGGACAGCGTGTCCGGGACGGCGCCGTCCACGGTGAGCTGCCAGCGGCTCAGATGACGGGCGTCCCGGACGAACAGCCCGTCCGGTGAATCGCCGCCCGTCCGTACCCCGGTGATGTCCCCGCCGGAGCCGACGGCGGCGAAGGTCCCGCCGTGCACCAGCACATGACGCCGCTCACTCATCGTCGGCCTCCCACTTCGATTCCCTCGCCCCGCGCCCGTCGTCCGTGCCGCCCGCGCTGTCCGCGCCGTTCATCCTGCCCGCGCTGTCCATGTTGTCCGTACTCGTCGCGCTCGTCGTGCTCGTCCTGCCTGTTGTACCCGTGTGGCCCGGGCCGTTCGCGCACGTTGCCGGGTCCTTGACGTCCGGTGAGGTGCCGGTGACGGCCAGGTCCAGGGCCAGCGCCGCCGTCCACGAGAAGTCCCGGGCACCGCGCGCCTCACCGGAACGGGGGTCCACGTACTCCGCGAACCCGGACTCGCCGGCCGTCGTCAGCAGCGCGGAACGCAGCGCGTCGGCCGCCGTGCGCTCGCCGTGCAGCCGCAGCCCGCGCTCCAGCAGCCAGTTGACGTTGAACCACGCCGGACCCCGCCAGTAGCGGCGCGGATCGAACGCGGCGCCCGTCAGGTCGTAGCTCGGGACCAGCCGGGCGGCGCCGCCCAGGCCGAAGTGCGGTCCCCGCAGCGTGCGCAGCAGCGCGCCCACCACCGGGCGCGGCAGCGCGGGCAGCACCAGCGGCACCAGGCCCGCCGCCCCGCGCTCCGGGACGAGAGCGTCCGTGCGCAGGTCCCGGCACAGGAACATCTCCCGCTCCGGGTCCCACAGCCGCCGCACCAGCGCGGCGGTCAGCCGCTCGGCGCGCGCCTCCCGGGCGGACCCGTCGCCGCGCAGTTCGGCGGTGATCCGGGCGAGCGCGTGCTCGGACAGGATCAGCAGCGCGTTGAACGCCGGGTCCTCCACGGCGAACTCCCCGAACACCGCCGGGGAGTCGGCGTACCCGCCGTCCCGGTAGCCGGTGGCCAGCCGTACGTAGCGCCGGTAGTCCAGATCCGTCGGCCGGTCCCCGGCCGCGCCGTGGGCCAGGTCCGCCCGGTGGAACGAGTCCGGCGGCGCGGGCTCCACCCGGGCCAGCGGGGCGTCCCAGCACGGGCTGTTGTCCATCCCCTGCTCCCAGGGGTGCACCACGGCGGCCAGCCCGCCGCCGCCCGCGTCCCGGCGGCCCAGCAGATAGCGGTGCCACGCCGCGAGCCCCGGCCGCAGCCGCGCCAGGAAGCCCCGCGCGCGGGACAGCGCCGGGTCCGCGAGGTGCGTCAGCCACACGGCCAGCGCGTGCACCGGGGGCTGCACCAGGCCCGAGGTCGCCACCGCGCGCGGGGCGCCCGCCGCCCGGCCCGCGCTCCCCGACCGCCAGAAGTCCGGGCCCGGGAAGTACGCGCCGGACGGGACCCCGGGGTTGAACACGATGTGCGGCACCCGGCCGTCCGCCCACTGGGCGCGCATCAGCGTCTCCAGCTCGGTCTGGGCCCGCAGCGGCGACACATGACGCAGCCCGATCGCGACGAACGCGGAGTCCCAGGACCACTGGTGCGGGTACAGCGCGCGGGACGGCACGGTCGACGTGCCCGTCCAGTTGGCGTCGAGGACCCGCGCGGCACGCTCGGCGAGGCTCCCCGGCACCGGGGGACCGGCCTCGGGGGAACCGGCCGCGGGGGAACCGGGGGGCGCGGGACCGGGCGGCGGGGCGGACGGTGGATGCTGGGTGGTGCGGTACACGCGGGTCTCCCCGGGCCGTGGTTTCGGGGACGGGTCGTGGGCGTGAGGGTGGGTGCGGCGTCGAGCGTGAGCTTGGGGCGCGGGTGCGGCTGAGGGCGTGGCGTCGGGCGTGAACCTGGGTGCGGGTGCGGGTGCGGGTGCGGGGGCGGTGGGCGTGAGCCGGGGTGCGGGGGTGTGCGTGGCGGGGGCTGTGACCGTGACCGTGGGTGCGGCTGGGTGGCGGTGCGTCAGTTCCGCTGTGCGCGCCGCCGGGTTATGTCTGTTCGGTACGCAGAACTCAATATGTAACGTGCGATCGGTCGACGCAAGGGGGTACGCATGGGCGGGCAGCGGACGACATCGGGGGACCTGCTCCAGTTGGTGCGCAGCGGACGGGCCACCACCCGTGGGGCGCTCCAGGAGGCCACCGGGCTGTCGCGGGCGACCGTGGGACTGCGGCTCGACCGGCTCTTCCGGGCGGGCTGGCTGCGGGAGGGCGTGGCCGGACCGGTCGGCTCACCCCTCGGCGGACGCCCCTCGGCGCGGCTGGAGTTCGACACCGTCCACGCGGTGGTGCTCGCCGCCGACCTCGGCACCCGGCACGCCCGCGCCGCCGTCCTCACCCTCGACGGGACACCGCTCGCCGAACACACCCGGCCGCTGCGGGTCGAGGACGGCCCCGAGTCCGTGCTCGGCGAACTCGGCGGCTGGTTCGCCGGGTTGCTGGACCGCGCGGGCCGGGACCCCGCGCGGGTGTGCGGGATAGGGCTCGCCGTCCCCGGGCCCGTCGACACCTCGACCGGGCGGGTCGTCCAGCCGCCGATCATGCCCGGCTGGGACGGCCACGACATCCGGGGACGGCTGTGCCACGCCTTCACCGCCCGGACGGGCACCGGGGACGTACCCGTCCTGGTCGACAACGACGCCAACCTCATGGCGTACGGGGAACAGCGCGCGTCCTTCCCCGGATGCTCCGCGTTCGCGCTGGTCAAGGTGTCGACCGGGATCGGGGCCGGGGTGATAGTGGACGGGTCGGTGTACCGGGGGATCGACGGCGGGGCCGGGGACATCGGGCACGTCCGGGTACCGGCCGGCGCGGACGCGCTCTGCAAGTGCGGGTCCTACGGCTGTCTCGCGGCGGTCGCCAGCGGGCGGGCGCTGGCGCGGCGGCTCACGGACCTCGGGGTGCCCGCCGCGTCCGGGTCGGACGTGGGGGCGCTGCTCGCCGCGGGGCATCCCGAGGCGGTGCGGCTGGCCCGGGAGGCCGGGCGGGCGGTCGGGGAGGTACTGGCGACGGTGGTCACCCTGCTGAACCCCGGGGTGCTGATGATCGCCGGTGACCTCGCGGGGACGGCGTTCCTCACGGGCGTACGGGAGTTGCTCTACCAGCGGGCGCTGCCGCGGTCCACCGCCCGGCTGGAGGTGGTCACGGCGCGGCTCGGGGAGCGGGCGGGGCTGGTGGGGGCGGGGGCGATGGTGGTGGAGGAGTTGTACGGGGCGGAGCGGGTGGAGGAGCGGTTGTCCGCGCTGGGCGTGTAGGGGGTGGGTTTCTCTCCCGCCCACCCACCCCTCGGCTCCCGCCCGGCGCCGGCGGGCCCGGGTTCGTCCGGGTGGGCGTACTTGTTCCTGTGCGGGTCGCCTTCGCTCGCGCTTCCTAGGTCTGTCCGGGTGGGCGCACTTGTTCCTGTGCCGTCGCTCGGTGGGTGCGCAGTTCCCCGCGCCCCTGAGGTGCTGCCCTTGACCGTTGCCCTTCGGGTGCGGGTCCGCCCTCGTTCTTGCGCGGTTCCCCGCGCCCCTGGGTCTTCTGTGCCGGGCGTACTTCGTTCCTGTGCCGTCGTTCGTGGGTTTCGCGCAGTTCCCCGCGCCCCTGGATGCTGCCCCGGTTCGGTGTTCTTCGGATGCGGGTCTGCCCTCGTCTTTTGCGCAGTTCCCCGCGCCCCTAGGGGGGCGCTGCCTGGCTGGTGCTGTTCTTCGGGTGCGGGTCGCCCTCGTTCCTGCGCAGTTCCCCGCGCCCCTTTGGGGCGCGTCCGGCCGGTTTTTCGGGTCGGTGCCGGTCGGGATTCTCCGTCCTCGCTCCAACGCGCTCGGTACGGACGTTCAGTGGCCGCACTGATGGCGTCGGAGTCTGCGGGCAGAGATTCCCGCCCACCCCCTCCCGTAGCCGGGCGAGTGCGCGAGGAGGGGCGTTCCGCACCTGAAGGGCGGCATCGGGGGCGCCTCCGGTGATCAGGAAAGGTCGTCCGGGGAGCTGCATGCCTGGAACCAGTGGGCGCGGATGGCGGCCGGGTGGGAGGAGGGGTGGCGTGGGCCGGCGAGCTGGCGGTGGAGGAACTCCGTCGCGGTGCAGTCGAACCGGGTTCCGGGGTCGGGGCCGACATCCGTGACGTACACGGTCCACCGGTCGGGGTCGGGGTCTTCGGTGACCCAGTAGAACGACTGCTCGTGCTCGTTGCCCGCCCAGGTGAGTATTCCGCCGGATGCAGGGAAGGGCGGGTGTGGCTCCCAGGGGTCCTGGCCGAGCTTCTTGTTGGTCTCGGCGTACGAGATGACCTCCTCGGGCATCAGGATCTGGAAGAAGCCGTCGAACTGGCCGCGGCCGAAGACCTCGACGAGACGCTTGTAGTCGCTGGGCAGGCGGTTTCCCAGCCGGGACTCGACCGACGCCCAGTCGACCTCGTAGGCCCTCGGGATCCAGCCGGTGAGGGTGACCAGCCGGTCCGGCCAGGGCTCGTCGGCGGACGTCCCGCCGGGGGCCGGTACAGGCCGGTGGGCGACGACCAGGAGGAGCCGGGCGGGGTCGGTGGCCTGCGCGTCGCCCAGCGCGACCCATCGTCCACCGGACGGCCAGGCATACCTCCAGCCGCCTGGTGCGACGGCGGGCAGCGACGGCGGCAGCTCGCTGTCCTCGGTGAGCGGCTCCCCGTACCAGTTGGCGAGTTGCTCCACGAGGTCGTCCAGCGGCGTCCCTTCCGGGACGGGTACGCACACATGCCCTGCCGGATGTGCCGACTCGCCGCATATCAGCTCGGTGGAGTCCGGCCACGTGAGGTTGCCCACCGACCACAGCAGTTGTCGTAGGTCCATGACGGCAGCCAACCACCCCCCACTGACATCGTCCCGGAGTTCCACGGCCTCGCGGACGCGCGGCGGAGCCGGTGCGAGACCACTTGGCATGCCGTACGGCACCCGATACCCCGGCACCGGACCCGCCCGGCACCGGGAATCCCCGCGCACGAGGACTGTCCGGATCGTGGGATTCGGCGGGGCGGTCGGGGCGTGATTCGCGCCACCTTTGAGGGTGGTGCCGCTCTGATGAGCGATCGATCAGCGGATGCACTTCTCCAAGGGGTGGCACTGAGTGTCACCCCGTTCTTTTTTACTGCCCGAAATCAAATGTAGGGGAATCCGCTCAGGTGAGCGGAGTGGGTCATGTTCCGGTGTGCTTGGGTTCAAGAGGTGAACGCATCAGGGGTGCGGGTGTCACTCCGCTGCCGGTTTCGATCTGCTGGCGGACGAGTGGTTGCGGTCGTACGACAGGCAGGTGGACGTACCCATAAGCCTTTGATCTGGGTATGTTCCTCGCCGTCAGGGCAGCCAGCCGATCCTTGAGGAGTCGAGTCCCATGTCGAAGAACAAAGGTCCTCAGGTAGTGAAGTTCGTTTATGACTTCACCGAGGGAAACAAGGACCTCAAGGATCTGCTCGGCGGGAAGGGTGCGAACCTCGCCGAGATGACCAACCTCGGGCTGCCCGTGCCGCCCGGTTTCACCATCACGACCGACGCCTGCAAGGTCTACCTGGACAGCGGCGAGGAACCCGCGGCACTCCGTGACGAGGTATCCGCTCATCTGGAAACCCTCGAACAGCGCATGGGCAAGCGGCTCGGCCAGCACGACGACCCGCTGCTGGTGTCGGTGCGCTCCGGCGCCAAGTTCTCCATGCCCGGCATGATGGACACCGTCCTCAACATCGGACTGTCCGACGCCTCCGTCGAAGGGCTCGCCCGGCAGGCCGGCGACGAGCGCTTCGCCTGGGACTCCTACCGCCGCCTCATCCAGATGTTCGGCAAGACCGTCCTCGGGGTCGACGGCGAACTCTTCGAGGACGCCCTGGAGGAGGCCAAGGCCGCCAAGGGCGTCACCGTCGACACCGACCTGGACGCCGCCGACCTGAAGAAGCTCGTCAAGGGGTTCAAGAAGACCGTCCGGACCGAGGCCGGACGGGACTTCCCCCAGGACCCCCGCGAACAGATGGACCTCGCCGTCAAGGCCGTCTTCGAATCGTGGAACGGCGACCGGGCCAAGCTCTACCGTCGCCAGGAACGCATCCCCCACGACCTCGGCACCGCCGTCAACATCTGCTCCATGGTCTTCGGCAACCTCGGGCCCGACTCCGGCACCGGCGTCGCCTTCACCCGGGACCCCGCCAGCGGCCAGCAGGGCGTCTACGGCGACTACCTCAGCAACGCCCAGGGCGAGGACGTCGTCGCCGGCATCCGCAACACCGTGGCGCTCGCCGATCTCGAACAGCTCGACAAGGTGTCGTACGACCAGCTGATGCAGATCATGGAGACGCTGGAGAACCACTACAAGGACCTCTGCGACATCGAGTTCACCATCGAGCGCGGACAGCTGTGGATGCTCCAGACCCGGGTCGGCAAGCGGACCGCCGGCGCCGCCTTCCGGATCGCCACCCAGCTCGTCGACCAGGGCCTCATCGACGAGGCCGAGGCCCTCCAGCGGGTCACCGGGGCCCAGCTCGCGCAGCTGATGTTCCCCAAGTTCGACGAGGACGCCAAGGTCGACAAGATCGGCCGCGGCATCGCCGCCTCACCGGGCGCCGCCGTCGGCAAGGCCGTCTTCGACTCGTACACCGCCATCAAATGGTCCCGGTCCGGCGAGAAGGTCATCCTCATCCGCCGGGAGACCAACCCCGACGACCTGGACGGCATGATCGCCGCCGAGGGCATCCTCACCTCCCGCGGCGGCAAGACCTCGCACGCCGCCGTCGTCGCCCGCGGCATGGGCAAGACCTGTGTGTGCGGCGCCGAGGAACTGGAGGTCGACACCAAGCGGCGGCGGATGACCGCGCCCGGCGGGATCGTGATCGAGGAGGGCGACGTCGTCTCCATCGACGGGTCCACCGGCAAGGTGTACCTCGGTGAGGTGCCCGTCGTCCCGTCGCCCGTCGTGGAGTACTTCGAGGGACGGATGCACGCGGGCGCCGACGACGCCGACGAACTCGTCGCCGCCGTGCACCGCGTCATGGCCTACGCCGACCGCGTCCGGCGGCTGCGGGTCCGCGCCAACGCCGACAACGCCGAGGACGCGCTGCGCGCCCGCCGCTTCGGCGCCCAGGGCATCGGACTGTGCCGCACCGAGCACATGTTCCTCGGTGAGCGCCGCGAGTACGTCGAGCGGCTGATCCTCGCCGACACCGACGAGGAGCGCGAGCAGGCCCTCGACCGGCTGCTGCCGCTCCAGAAGCGCGACTTCGTGGAACTGTTCGAGGCCATGGACGGACTGCCCGTCACCGTCCGGCTCCTCGACCCGCCGCTGCACGAGTTCCTGCCCGACATCACGGAACTCTCCGTACGTGTCGCGCTCGCCGAGTCCCGCAAGGACGCCAACGAGAACGATCTGCGTCTCCTCCAGGCCGTCCACCGCCTCCATGAGCAGAACCCGATGCTGGGACTGCGCGGGGTCCGCCTCGGGCTCGTCATCCCCGGTCTGTTCGCCATGCAGGTACGGGCCATCGCGGAGGCCGCCGCCGAACGCCGCGACGCCAAGGGCGACCCGCGCGCCGAGATCATGATCCCGCTGGTGGGCACCGTCCAGGAACTGGAGATCGTCCGCGACGAGGCCGAACAGGTCATCGACGAGGTGCAGCGCGCCGCCGGGCTCGACCTCAAGCTCTCGCTCGGCACCATGATCGAGCTGCCGCGCGCCGCGCTCACCGCCGGACAGATCGCCGAGGCCGCCGAGTTCTTCTCGTTCGGCACCAACGACCTCACCCAGACCGTGTGGGGCTTCTCCCGCGACGACGTGGAGGCCAGCTTCTTCACCGCGTACCTGGAGAAGGGCATCTTCGGGGTGTCCCCGTTCGAGACCATCGACAAGGACGGCGTCGGCGCGCTCGTCCGGGCCGCGGCGGAGGCCGGCCGGGCCACCCGCCCCGACCTCAAGCTCGGTGTCTGCGGCGAGCACGGCGGCGACCCCGAGTCCGTCCACTTCTTCCACGAGGTGGGACTGGACTACGTCTCCTGCTCCCCGTTCCGCATCCCGGTCGCCCGGCTGGAGGCCGGCCGGGCCGCCAGCGCGGGCCAGTCGAAGGGCAGCGACCACCGCTGACCCGGGTGGGCGGGGCGCCCGTCCGGTGAGGTACGGCCCCCGTCCCTGCACGTCGTTTGTCTCCTGCACGGCCACCGGTACGCGTGTTCCGGTGGCCCCGCGGAACCCGAGCCCGTGACCGCCGCCGGTCCCTCACCCTCGCCGACGCGGCGGCGGCACCGGGCGTCCGGGAGAAAAAGGGGCGGCACCCCTGTGCGGGGGTGCCTCCTCTTCGGCGTTCGTCCGGCGCCCGCACGGGAACGCGCGGCGCCTTGGGGAGGAGTCGCATCCCCCGGGTCTCCTCCGGGAACCTGAATCCGTTCCGACGGGGACAGTGGTCCCCGTTCCGCCCCGGGCGCCGGACTGGCACCATGCTGAAGGCGCGTGGACCCCTCCCGCGAGCCCTTTCGGCACAGGCCGAAAAGCAGAGGTCAGGGGATCGGGGACACGGTGCTGCGCATCCACTTCACGCGGGACGACCTCGCGCGGGTCCGGGTCGTCGAACGCCCCCACCCGCTGTGGGAGACCGTGCTCAGCGTGCACCGGCTCCGGGACCGCTGGTCACCCACCGCCCTCGACACCTGGCGGGGCGCCGCCCGCCGTCGGCTGATGGCCGACCCGGTCCGCGGCCGGGACGCGTTCTCCCTGCTCGGGACGCTCATACCGCGCCGCGGCAACTTCCCCGACTTCCTCACCCCCACCGCCCTCATGGACAGCCCGGGCGACGACCTCGGCGGCGGACTCGACCAGATCCTCGCCACCCCCCGCACCCTGCTGCGCCGCGACATCGGCATGCTCCCCGACCCGCCCCGCCGCCTCACCGCCCTGAGCGACGGGGACCGCGACGCCCTGCGGCGGCTCGACTGCGCGCTGCGGACGTACCACGCCGCCGCCGTCGCCCCCCACTGGGCCGCCGTCCGCGCCGCCGTCGAGGCCGACCGGGCCCGCTCCGGGCGGGACCTGCTCGACGGCGGCACCGAAGGGCTGCTCGCCGGACTGCGGCCCGTGCTGCGCTGGGAACCGCCCGTCCTCACCGCCGACTACCCGGTCGCGCACGACCTCCATCTGGGCGGCCGAGGCCTGGTGCTCGTCCCGTCCTACTTCTGCAGCCGCCGCCCCGTCACCCTCATCGACCCCGAACTCCCGCCGGTCGTCGTCTACCCGGCACGCACCGTCACCGCCACCCGCACCCTGTACGAGGGACGGCACGCCCTGGAACGGCTGCTCGGCCGCACCCGGTCCGGGGTCCTCGCCGCCATCGGCGCGGGCTGCACCACCGGGGAGCTGGCGCTGCGCGCCGGGATCTCCCCGGCGTCCGCGAGCCAGCACGCCACGATCCTGCGCGAGGCGGGACTGGTCACCACGGTCCGGGCCGGCCCCAGCGTGCTGCACACCGTGACCGGCCTCGGGATCTCCCTGCTGCGGGGCGCCTGAGCACCCGGGGGGCGCCCCGGGAGCCCGCGCGCCGGGCGTGCGGGCTCCGCGCCCGGGAGCGCGGCCGAACCCGGCCGCGTACGCCGTGCCCATGGGCTTGCGGGAGCGTGACCCGCCGCGCCGGTGGACCATGAAAGGGTGCGGGGACGACGCGCCGACACCTCGCGAGGAGCATGCGCCATGAGCCGCTGGAGCGAGTACGACATCCCCGACCAGAGCGGCCGGACGGCCGTGGTCACCGGAGCCAACAGCGGGATCGGTTACTGCGCCGCCCGCGCGCTCGCCCGCCGGGGCGCCCGGGTCGTCCTCGCCTGCCGCAGCGAGGAGCGCGGCACCGCGGCCCGGGACCGGGTGCTCGCCGAAGTGCCAGGCGCGGAGGCGGAGTTCGCCCCCCTGGACCTCGGTTCGCTGGCCTCCGTGCGGCAGTTCGCACGGACCTGGGCACGCGACCACGACCGGCTCGACCTGCTCATCAACAACGCCGGGGTGATGGCACTGCCGCACCGCCTCACCTCCGACGGTTTCGAGACGCAGTTCGGGGTCAACCATCTCGGGCACTTCGCCCTCACCGGGGAACTCCTGCCCACCCTCCTCGCCACGCCCGGCGCGCGGATCGTCAGTGTGTCCAGCGGGGTGCACGCGCTGTCCAACATCGACATCCACGACCTCAACAGCGAACGCGGATACCGCCGCTGGATCGCCTACGCGCGCTCCAAGACCGCCAACCTCCTCTTCGTCCACGAGCTGGCCGCGAGGCTCGCCGCGGCCGGTGCCGACACGGTCGCCGCGGCGGCGCACCCGGGGTACGCCCGCACCAACCTCCAGACGGCCGGGGTCCGGATGGAGGGCCGCAGGACCGCCGAACGCGTCATCGAGCTGGGCAACCGGATCATCGCCCAGGGCCCCGAGGCCGGCGCCCTGCCCACCCTGTACGCGGCCACCGCCCCCGGCGTCGCCCCGGACTCCTTCACCGGCCCCCGGTTCCTCGGCTGGCGCGGCGCCCCCGCCCCGTCCTGGCGCGCGAGCTGGACCACCGACGACCGGGTCTCCACCCGGCTGTGGGCGGCCTCCGAGGCCCTGACCGGTGTCACGTACGGGGAGCTGGACACGCTCTGAGCCGGACGGCCCCCGGCCCGCCGGCCGCCCGCCGCCTCCGGTCGTCCGGAAGCCGTGACCCGGACATGGATACGTCATGAACTCGCCAAGGGATGGCGCCCCCGGGTCAGCGAAGCGTCAATCCCGCTGACGTGGGCTGTCCGTCGTTCTACGGTGCCCGCATGGGATGTGAAGGGACACGGTACGAGGGCGGCGACCGGGGCGAGGACGACGACGAGGAGGACGACGCGGACCGGCGGCCGGACGGACGCCGGGAACCGGTGTGGGTCACGGTCGGGCAGCGCGGCCCGGCGGCCCGGCACGGCCCGTTCACGGCCCCCGGGGTCGCCGCGGACCGGCGCTGGGCCACGGACCGCAGGGACGCGGTGTACTGCGCGTCGACCCTGCTCGGTCTGATCGGCCTGGTCGACATCGCGAACGGCACGCTGACCGCCGTCCGGGGGCTGCTGTGGCTCACGCTGGCGCTGCTGCTGTACGCGGTGCTGTACCCGCCGCTGGTCACGGCGGGGCCCGGATGGCTCGCCGTCCGGGGGCTGTGGCGCACCCGGCAGGTCGCGACGGACCTGCTCGTCGCCGCGCGGCACAGCGACGGGGTCCAGCCGAGGCTCGTGCTGCGGGACGCGCTGGGGAACCGGGTCGAGGTCGACCCGAAGGTCCTGACGGGCAATCCGCTGCTGTGGCACCGGCTCGACACGGGGGCGCGCCACGCGCGGGCGTCCGGACTGCTGCGCACCGGGACGGGGGTGCTCCAGCGGATCGGGGAGCGGATCGACGCGGAGGAGGGCCGGGGGGTGTTCGAGGCGTCCGACCTGTCGTGACCCCGCTGTTCCTCGCCGGGGGCCGTGGTCCCACCCGTGGGGCGGCTGTCCCTGTCCGGGTTCCGGCCCGCCTCGCGCGGTTCCCCGCGCCCCTTCGGGGGCACCGGGCCCGCAGGCGAACGCGGACAGTGGACGGGCCCCAAAGGGGCGCGGGGAACTGCGCACCCCACGAGCGACCCGCACAGGGACAAGTGCGCCCAGGGACGAGTGCCCAGGGGCGCGGGGAACTGCGCACCACGGACCACCCGCACCCGACGGGTACCGCAAGAGGCGCCGACCCAGGGGCGCGGGGAACTGCGCGAAGGCGGCGGGGAGCCGGACGGGGACAGCCGCCCCACGGGTGGGAACCCAGGGCCGCGGGACACCGTCCCGGCTGCCCGAGGCGACCACGACGCACCCCGTGGGGGCACAACTCGTGGGGGGCTATTTCGTCGAGGTGAGGTGGGCGAAGACGACGACGTTGCCCTTGTAGCCCGTCCGCTCGGAGTAGGGCCCACCGCAGGTGATGACCCGCAGCTCGGCCCGCCCCGCGGCCCCGTACACCTTCTCGTCGGGGAAGTCCTCGTTGTCGTACACCTCGACCGCGTCGACCGTGAACACCGCCACCGACCCGTCCCGCCGGGCCACCTCCACCGTCCGCCCCCGGACCAGCGCCCCGAGGCGGTAGAACACCGCGGGTCCCTCCGCGTTGTCGACGTGCCCCGCCACGACCGCCGTACCCCGCTCACCGGGTGTCGTCCCCGCCTCGTACCACCCCGCGAGGTTCTTCCGCTGGGGCGGCGGCACGTCCAGACTGCCCTGCGGGGTCAGCCCCAGCCCCGTCAGCGGCGCGTCGACCCCGATCGCCGGGACCCGGATACGGTCCGGCGGCGACGGGGCCATGGGCGCCGCGCCCGACCCCCGCCCCCCGGTACCGCCCACGGCCTGCGCGGCCTGCGCGGCGGACGGCTGCGGCGGCGGATGCGACGTGGAGCCGTTGCGCAGCAGGAACGCCCCCGCGCACAGGGCGAGCACGGTGATCCCCGCTATCACCCCGTCCCCCGGGCCCCGCCCGGGACGGAACGGCCTCCGGCCGGGGGCGGCGGGGTCGTCGTGGCCGGGCTTGCGCATGAGGTCCCCCTCGGGTCGCTTGGTCTCTCCCGCGCCCCCCTCCGGCCCGGCGAGGGGTCGCGGGACCGGAGGGGGGAGGGAAGGCGGTACCGGTGGACAGCGGAGGTGTCCGTCAGATCCCGTCGCCTCTCGCCCGGCGATGCAGGAGCCAGGTACCGCCCGCGGCGGCGACGGCCAGCGCCGCCACACCCGCCGCGGTCTGGACGGGGTCGGGGCCCAGTGCGCCGCCGACCCCCGTGTTCACATGCCCCTTGGGGTGCGTGGGCAGTGCCGCCCCGGCCAGCCCCACCCACAGGTCGGCCGTGGCCTGCTTGCCGTCCGCGCAGCTCACGGCGATCTCGTACGTGCCCGGATGCGCGGACGAGGGCACCTTGAACTGACCGACGGACTGCCCCATATGACTGCTCGGCGCCAGCGTGAAGGTGCCCGCGCCGACCGAGCTCGCGTCCCCGGCCGCGGTACCGCCCGCCCCGCAGCCGCCCGTGTTCATGGTGACGAGGTCGCCCGGCGAGGCGGAGGACGGGAAGAGCCGGGTGCCCTTCGCGTCACCGCCCCACGCCGGGGCCGCGGCGAGCGCCGCCGTGGCGACGGCGAGCGCGGCGGCGCTCAGCAGACGGGCAGTACGCATGACTCGCTCCTAGGGAAGCGCGCGCCCCGCGGCCCCCAAGTGCCGCTGCGTCGGTCGCGCCCTCGCACCCCGAGAAAACGGCCCCCCGGCCCCCGCCGCCTCCCGGCGCCCGGCCCCCGGTTCCGGCGAACGGCTGACTCCCGCGCCCTGCCGCACCCTGTTTCAGCAGGTCATGGACGTGCGGGCGGAAATGTGCGGGAGCGCGTCCCGCAGGGCTGTGAACGGGTGACGGTCGGCCGGACGGCGTATCTGACGGGGCGTCCGGCGTCCCGCGTTCCCCGGCCGGGGGCTGACGGTGCGTCGGGCACGGTTCCCGGGGTGCCGGACGGGTGGCGGACGGGGCGGGTGCGGCGCGCTTGACCTCAAGTTTGGTTGAGGGAACACGCTGTGGCACATGAACACCGAGAACGCGGCCTTCGGGGCCGCAGCATCCACCGTGCCCACCGCCACCGCCACCCCGATCACCTCTCCCGTCGAACCCTCCTGGTCCGGCGGGCCGGGGGCGGCGACCGAACCGGACGGGCCGGAGGTCCGGCCTCCGGCGCCCCTGCGGATCGCGGTCGTCCTGGGCAGCAACCGGGACGGCCGGTTCGGGCCGGTCGTCGCCGACTGGCTGCTCAAGGAGATCGGCGTCCGGCCCGAACTGCGCGCCGAGCTCGTGGACGTCGGCGCGGTCCACCTGCCCACGACCCTTCCCGGGCGACCGTCGCCCGAGGTGGCCGCGGAGGTCGCCAAGGTGACACCCACGCTGGCCGACGCCGAGGCGTTCGTCGTCCTCACCCCCGAGTACAACCACTCGTATCCCGCCGCGCTGAAGAACCTCATCGACTGGCACTACGACGAGTGGCAGGCCAAGCCCGTCGGCTTCGTCTCCTACGGGGGGATCTCCGGGGGGCTGCGCGCGGTCGAGCATCTGCGGCAGGTCTTCGCCGAACTGCACGCGGTCACCGTCCGGGACTCGGTCTCGTTCGCCAACGCCGGGTCGCAGTTCGACGACGACGGGGCCCATCGGGACCCGTCCGCCGCGGGGGCCGCCGTGAAGTCCCTGCTCGATCAGCTCACGTGGTGGGGCCTGACCCTCCGCGAGGGCAAGGAGGCCCGCCCGTACGGGTCGTGAGGGGTCGCCTTCGCTTGCGCTTCCGAGGTCTGTCCGGCTGGGCGTACTTCGTTCCTGTGCCGTCGCTCGGTGGTTGTGCGCAGTTCCCCGCGCCCCTGGATGCTGCCTCCTGTTGTTGTTCTCCGGGTGCGGGCCTGTTCTCGTCTTTTGCGCAGTTCCCCGCGCCCCTTTGGGGGCGCTCCTTGAGGGCGTCGGTCAGGTGCGGGTCCTCCGCTTGCGGAACCACCTTCCTCGCGCAGTCGCAGGACTCACGTAAGGGGGTGGGCGGGAATCTCTGCCCGCAGACTCCGATGCTCTTCAGTCCGGCAAGGTCACGTCGTACCGAGCGCGTTGGAGCGAGGACGGAGAATCCCGACCGGCACCGACCCGAAGAACCGACCGGACGCGCCCCAAAGGGGCGCGGGGAACTGCGCGAAGACGAGGGCGGACCCGCACCCGAAGGACAACGAACAGGGGCAGCATCCAGGGGCGCGGGGAACTGCGCACCCACGTCGGTACCCCCACAGGGACAAGTGCGGCCAGGTGTGGAACCCCAGAAGCGCCAGCGAAGGCGACCTGCGGGGAACTGCGCACCCCACGAGCGGCCCGCACAGGGACAAGTACGCCCGGCACAGGAGACCTCAGAGGCGCAAGCGAAGGCGACCCGTGGCCCGACCCGGGATAATCGGCGTCCGTAACCGCACCGGGAGAGGACGGACATCGGATATGAGCATGACGGACGGACCGCGGGGGGCCGCCACGGCACTGCCCTTCTTCGTCTACGGCACGCTGCGGCCCGGCGCGTCCTGTCACGACGCGTATCTGCGCGCGGGCACCGCCCACGACGAGCCCGGGACGCTCCCCGGCGCCGCGCTGTACGACGGGCCCGGCTACCCGTACGCCGTGGAGGTCCCCGGGCCCGGCCGGATACAGGGCGAACTGGTCACCGCGCTGGACAGCGACTACCCGGGGCTGCTGGTCTCCCTCGACGAGCTGGAGGAGTACCACGGCCCCGGGGACCCGGGCAACGAGTACGAGCGGGTGATCCGGGACGTCCACCGCGCCGACGGCTCCACCACCCCGGCCTGGGTGTACCTCGCGGCCCCGTCCGTGGCCGACGGACTGCGCCGCGACGGCACCCGGCTGGCCGGGAGCGACTGGCTCGCCCACACCGCGCTCACCGGGGGACAGCCGGAACCGACCGGGGCCGCCTGACCGCTCAGCGCCCGGTGGCCAGCGCCGCCGCCACCCCCGGCTCCTTGGGGCCGAGGAACCGGGGGCTCGGCCGGAGCACCACGTCCGACGCGGCCTTGGCCGAGGCCATCAGCTCGCGGGTGGCGCCGTAGTACCAGACCGCGTTGCGGCGGTCGGGCACGCCCACGCCGTACGAGGTGATCCCCGCGGCGCGGCACAGGGCGACCGCCCTGCGTATGTGGAAGCCCTGGCTGATCAGGACCGCCCGGTCCACCCCGAACACCTCACGGGCCCGTACGCACGAGTCCCAGGAGTCGAAGCCCGCGTAGTCGCTGACGATCCGCCGGTCCGGGACACCCTGGCGGGTCAGATAGGCGCGCATGGTGTCCGGCTCGTCGTACTCCTCGCGGCTGTTGTCCCCGGTGACGAGGATGACCTCGACCCGGCCCGCGTGGTACAGCCCGACCGCCGCGTCCAGCCGCCGGGCCAGATACGGGGAGGGCTCGTCGCCGCGCAGCCCGGCGCCGAAGACCATCGCCACCTCGGTACGGGGCACGTCCCCCGGGTCGCGCAAGGAGCTGTCCGCGGACAGATAGACCCAGGTGGGCGGTATCAGCCCCAGTACGCACAGCACCATCACGGACTGCACCGCGATCCGCTGTCCCCGCCTGCCGCGCGGCAGCCGTGGCCGCAGCGAGCGCCACGGCACCCGCGCCACCTCCCGCGCCGTACGGGTCACCACCCGCGCCGCCGTTCGACGAACCCCCCGGACGAGCCGCATCCCCAACCCCCAAAGCAATGGCCGACCTCGTGTCACCCAGAGTAATCCACCCCGCAGACAACGCCCCGGCCCCGGCGTCCGCCGCACACCGCGGGCGCCCCCGGGTCCGCCCGGCGGGCGGCTCGCGCGCGAACCCGGTCCGGCCGTCTACTGTCGTGCCCATGCACGGCGAAGGCACCACCACGTCCACCCCGGCACCCGCCACGGTCCCCTACGACTCCGCGGACGAGGCGCGCTGGGCGGGCGAGGCCGACAAACGGCCGGGCCGTACCGCGTTCCAGCGGGACCGGGCCCGGGTCCTGCACTCCGCCGCCCTGCGGCGGCTCGCCGGGAAGACGCAGGTGGTCACCCCCGGCACCCGCGGCCCGGCCTGGGACCCGAGCCCCCGCACCCGGCTGACGCACTCCCTGGAGTGCGCCCAGGTGGGCCGGGAACTGGGCGCGGCCCTCGGCTGCGACCCGGACCTCGTGGAGACCGCCTGCCTGTCGCACGACCTCGGGCACCCCCCGTTCGGCCACAACGGCGAACAGGCCCTCAACGAGGTCGCCGCCGACTGCGGCGGCTTCGAGGGCAACGCGCAGTCCCTGCGGCTGCTCACCCGGATCGAACCGAAGCGCTTCGCCCCCGCCGGGCACGGCGGCGGCACCGCCCCCGTCAGCGTCGGACTCAACCTGACCCGCGCCGCACTCGACGCGGCGACCAAGTACCCCTGGCCCCTGGGCGGCCACCCCACCGACCCGGCGTCCCCGAAGTTCGGTGTCTACGAGGACGACCGGCCGGTCTTCGACTGGGTCCGCGAGGGCGTCCCGGCCGGCCGGACCTGCTTCGAGGCGCAGGTCATGGACTGGTCGGACGATGTCGCGTACTCGGTGCACGACCTGGAGGACGCGCTGCACGCGGGCCATGTCGACCCCCGGGTGCTGCACGCCGAACCCGAGCGCCGGGACGTCTACGAGGTGGCGATCGGCCGCTACGTCCCCGCGGACACCGACCCGGAGGAACTCGCGGCGGCCCTCGACCGGCTCCTCGCCCAGGAGTGGTGGCCGCACGGCTACGACGGCTCCGCGTCCTCGCAGGCGGGCCTGAAGGACGCCACCAGCCAGCTCATCGGCCGCTTCTGCGTGGCGGCGGAACACGCCACCCGCGCGCGGTGGGACCCCGGCCACACCGGGCTGCGCCTCACCCGCTACGCCGCGGAGCTCGTCGTCCCCCGCGAGGCCCGCCTCGAATGCGCGGTGCTCAAGGCGGTCGCCGACCGGTACGTCATGCAGCGCGCCGAACAGGCGCTGATCCGGGCCGAACAGCGGGTCGTCGTCGCGGAGCTGGCCGAGGCCCTCGCGCGGCGCGCCCCCGAGGGCCTCGACCCGCAGTTCCGCGCGCTGTTCGAGACGGCACCCGACGCGCGCTCCCGCAAACGGGTGATCGTGGATCAGATCGCGTCCCTCACGGATGTGTCCGCGGGCGCCCTGCACGCCCGGCTCACGGACCGCCCCGGCGCCGCGCCGACCGGCCTGTGACAGGACTGGACGGGCCCCGCGCGGGGCACACGACCGGGGGCGCGGAACAGGAACGGAATCCCGCGTACCGCCACGGGGTGTGACGGGCGATGGCCTGATCGGGTCACTCCCTCTTCCCGCATCACCCTGTGTGCGGGACGCTCGCTCCTGGCGGAATGCTTACGAGGAGGCATCAAGTGGTCGACGCGGATCAGACGTTCGTCATCATCGGTGGAGGGCTCGCGGGCGCCAAGGCGGCCGAGACCCTGCGCGCGGAGGGGTTCACCGGGCGGGTGATCCTCATCGGGGACGAACGCGATCACCCCTACGAGCGCCCGCCCCTGTCCAAGGGCTATCTGCTGGGCAAGGCCGAACGCGACAGCTTCGGCGTCCATGAACCGGCCTGGTACGCGCAGCACGACATCGAACTGCACCTCGGCCAGACCGTCGACCTGATCGACCGCACCGCGCGGACCGTGCGGCTCGGCGACGGCACGGCCATCGCGTACGACAAGCTGCTGCTGGCGACCGGCGCGGAACCGCGCCGCCTCGACATCCCCGGCACCCAGCTCGCCGGGGTCCACCATCTGCGCCGCATCGCGCACAGCGACCGGCTGCGCCAGGTCCTGACGAGCCTGGGCCGGGAGAACGGCCATCTGGTGATCGCGGGCGCGGGCTGGATCGGGCTGGAGGTCGCGGCGGCGGCCCGCTCCTACGGGGCGGAGGTCACCGTGGTGCACCGGGGCCCGGCCCCCCTGCACAGCGTCCTCGGGCCCGAGCTCGGGCAGTTCTTCGCGGACCTGCACCGCGAGCATGGGGTGCGGTTCCACTTCGGCGCCCAGCTCACGGAGATCGTCGGCCAGGACGGCATGGTCCTCGCCGCCCGCACCGACGACGGCGAGGAGCACCCGGCGCACGACGTGCTCGCCGCGATCGGCGCCGCGCCCCGCACCTCCCTCGCGGAGGCCGCGGGCCTGGAGCTGGTGGACCGCTCCGAGGGCGGCGGCATCGCCGTGGACCTGGGGCTGCGCACCTCCGACCCGGACATCCACGCGGCGGGCGACATCGCGGCCCCGCACCATCCGCTGTTCGGCACCCGGCTGCGGGTCGAGCACTGGGCCAACGCCCTGAACGGCGGCCCGGCCGCCGCCCGCGCGATGCTCGGCCAGGACGTCACGTACGACCGCGTGCCGTACTTCTTCTCCGACCAGTACGACGTGGGCCTGGAGTACTCCGGCTGGGCGCCCGCGGGCTCCTACGACCAGGTCGTGATCCGCGGCGATCTCGGCAAGCGGGAGTTCATCGCGTTCTGGCTGTCGGAGGGCCGCGTCCTGGCCGGGATGAACGTCAATGTGTGGGACGTCACCGAGCCGGTCCAGGCACTGATCAGGTCACGCGCGCGGGTGGACCCCGACGCGCTCGCCGACCCCTCGGTGCCCCTGGCGTCACTGGTCCCCTGAGGCCCCGCGGGGCCTCGCGCACACCCGGGCGCCCCGGGCCCGTCCCGTTCCGGCGGGGCGTGCCCGGGGCTCCCGGGAGCACGTCCGGAGGGTCCCCCGGAGCACACGCGGCGCGGGAGTGTCGGTGCGTCGCCGTAGAATCGCGGCGTGGCAGGCAGGATCAATGACGAGGACGTGAAGGCGGTCCGGGACGCGGTCCCGATCGACGCCGTGGTGTCCGAGTACCTCCAGCTGCGCGGCGCGGGCGGTGGAAACCTGAAGGGCCTGTGCCCCTTCCACGACGAGAAGTCGCCGTCGTTCCAGGTCAGCCCCAGCAAGGGCCTCTTCCACTGCTTCGGCTGCCAGGAGGGCGGCGACACCATCACGTTCGTGATGAAGGTCGACCACCTGTCCTTCTCGGAGGCCGTCGAGCGGCTCGCGGGCACCGCCGGCATCACCCTGCGCTACGAGGAGGGCGGGTACAACCCCAGCCATCAGCGCGGTGAGCGCATCCGGCTGGTGGAGGCCCACAAGGCCGCCGCGGTGTACTACGCCGAGCAGCTCGACTCCCAGCCCGAGGCGGAGATCGGCCGGACGTTCCTCGCGGAGCGCGGGTTCGACCAGTCGGCGGCCACCCACTTCAGCGTCGGCTACAGCCCGGCCGGATGGGACCACCTCACCCGCTTCCTGCGCGGCAAGGGCTTCACCGACAAGGAGCTCCTGCTGTCCGGGCTCGCCCAGGAGGGCCGCCGCGGCCCCATCGACCGCTTCCGGGGACGCCTGATGTGGCCCATCCGGGACATCTCCGGCGAGGTGGTCGGTTTCGGTGCCCGCAGGCTCCGCGCCGACGACAACGGCCCCAAGTACCTGAACACCCCCGAGACACCCATCTACCGCAAGTCCCAGGTCCTCTACGGCATCGACCTCGCCAAGAAGGACATCGCGAAGGCCAGCCGCGCGGTCGTCGTCGAGGGCTACACCGACGTCATGGCCTGCCATCTCGCCGGGGTCACCACCGCCATCGCCACCTGCGGCACCGCGTTCGGCGCCGACCACATCAAGATCCTGCGCCGCCTCCTCATGGACAACGGCTCCGCGCGCGTGATCTTCACCTTCGACGGGGACTCGGCCGGCCAGAAGGCCGCCCTGCGCGCCTTCGAGGACGACCAGAAGTTCGCCGCCGAGACCTATATCGCCATCGCCCCCGACGGGATGGACCCCTGCGACCTGCGGCTCGCCAAGGGCGACGAAGCCGTCGCGGAGCTGACCGAGCCCCGTACCCCGCTGTTCGAGTTCGCGCTGCGCCAGATCGTCGCCCGCTACGACCTCGACACCCCGGCGGGCCGCGCCGCCGCGCTCGACGAGGCCGCCCCGGTCGTCGCCCGGATCAAGAACAGCGCCTCCCAGCACGAGGTCGCCGTCCAGCTCGCCGGTCTCGTCGGCATCCTCGACACCCAGTTCGTCGTCAAGCGCGTCGGCCAGATCGCCCGCTGGGCCCGCGACCGCGGCGGCCAGGGCCCCGCCCCCGAGCGCGGCGCCCAGCGGACCGCCGCCGGTTTCGACGAGAGCGGGGCGGGCCGCCCCCGGGGCGCCGCCCTCAATCTGCGCAACGCCGTCCACGCGACCGAACGCGAACTGCTCAAGCTCGCCCTCCAGCGCCCCGAGCTGGTCTCCCCGGCCTTCGACGCGTACGGCGTGGACGAGTTCACCGCGCCGCCCTACGCGGCCGTCCGGGAGGCCGTCATGGAGGCGGGCGGCGCCGAGCACGGCGCGCGCGCCCCCCAGGAGTACCTGGTCCGGGTCCGCGAGGCCGCCCCCGACGACCAGGTCCGCGCGATGGTGACCGAGCTGGCCGTCGAGGCGATCATGCGCCGCACGGTCGACGAGCTGTACGCGGGCGAGCAGCTCGTCGCGGTCCGCCGCCGCGCGGTCGACCGCCGGGTCCAGGACATCCAGTCGACCCTCACCCGGCTGGGCTCCGGCGGGGACCCGGCCCATCTGGCCGCCGTCCAGAACGAGCTGTGGGTCCTCCAGCAGTACGGTCAGTCGCTGCGCGAGCGGGGCGCGGACGCCCTGTAGGGCCGTCCCGGCCAGGCTTCCGGCGCACCCGTCCCCCGGACCCGCCCCGTAACCGGCCGGTCACGTACAGAGGTAAAAAGTCGTCGCACGCCCCTCGTGGCAAGGATGTGTCGTAGAGCACACTGGGGAGCGGTGCCTGAGTCCTCGGAGCGCGGCCGGTTCGTCCATGGCGGACCCCGGACCCCCGCGGTTCCGCTCATCGCGTACGGGACGGCGGCGGCGAGGCCGCCCCTACCGCTCCCGTCGTACCGCTGTCGCTCGCTCCAGCAGCGAACCCCTTGGAGGTCGCCGCCGTGCAGACCCGGACCCTCGCGCAGCTCCCCACCGACACGCACGTCCCCCCGGCCGCCGCCGGGGCGGAACCCGAACCGCTCAGGGCGGTGCCCGCGCAGAGCCGCGCGAGGGTCCGTCCGCAGACGCCGCCCGGCCCCGGCGCGGACACCGGGCCCGCGGCGGACCGGTCCGCCGCCCGCGCGGACCACGGCGGCCCCTCCTCCGACCTGTTCCGCCAGTACCTGCGGGAGATCGGCAGGATCGGACTGCTGACGGCCGCCGACGAGGTCGAACTGGCCCGCCGGGTGGAGGCCGGGCTGTTCGCCGAGGAGAAACTGGGCTCCGCGCCCGATCTGGACTCCCGGCTCGCGGGCGACCTCGACCGGCTCGTCGTGATGGGCCGGATGGCCAAACGCCGTCTCATCGAGGCCAATCTGCGCCTCGTGGTGTCCGTCGCCAAGCGGTACATCGGCCGCGGGCTGACCATGCTGGACCTGGTGCAGGAGGGCAATCTCGGACTGATCCGGGCCGTCGAGAAGTTCGACTACGCGCGTGGCTACAAGTTCTCCACGTACGCGACCTGGTGGATACGCCAGGCCATGTCCCGCGCGCTCGCCGACCAGGCCCGCACGATCCGGGTGCCCGTCCATGTCGTCGAACTCATCAACCGCGTGGTGCGGGTCCAGCGCCGGATGCTCCAGGAACGCGGCTGCGAACCGACCGCCGAGGAGGTCGCCGCGTATCTGGAACTCACCCCGGAACGCGTCGGCGAGGTACTGCGGCTCGCGCAGGAACCCGTCTCGCTGCACGCCCCGGTCGGCGAGGAGGACGATGTCGCCCTCGGCGACCTCATCGAGGACGGGGACGCCGCCTCACCGGCGGAGTCGGCCGCGTTCCTGCTGCTGCGCGAACACCTCGACGCGGTCCTGTCCACCCTCGGGGAACGCGAACGCAAGGTCGTCCAGCTCCGCTACGGCCTCATGGACGGCCGCCCCCGCACCCTGGAGGAGATAGGGCGCATCTTCGGCGTCACCCGCGAACGCATCCGCCAGATCGAGTCCAAGACCCTCAACAAGCTCCGCGACCACGCCTACGCCGATCAGCTGCGCGGCTATCTGGACTGAGGGCGTCGCGTGCGGTGGGTGCCGGGTGCCGGGTGCCCGGCAGTACCGGGGGACGCCGGTCGTCGTTCCGGACGGGTGAGGGGGCACCGCAGGTTCGCGGTGCCCCCTCACCCGTCCGTCCGGCCGCTACAGCGGCAGCACCGTGTACGTCAGGGTGTAGCTGTAGTCGCCGTTCTTGACCACCCGGGCGATGTTGGTCGCGTTGACCCGGGCGTCGTTCAGCTCGAACACCCCCAGCTTGTCGTCCGGGTCGATGTAGTCCGGGTCCTGCTCCCACAGTTCGACGTTGAGGGGTGTGCCGCCCTCGAAGATGAACCGCTCCGGGTCGATCGCCGAGTAGTCGACGGTGCCGCGCTCGGCGCAGGTCGACGTGGGGACGACGACCCCGCCGTCCAGCTTCAGATACAGCTCGTCCTCGCCGCTCTCCGAGATGTTGACGCAGCGCAGCAGGTTGAGCTGGACCTTGTACAGCTCGCCGGGCACGAGCGGGGCGGGCTGGGCGGCCGAGGCCATCGGCGCGGTGAGCGCGAGTGCCGCCCCGAGAACGGCGGTGGTCGTGGCGAGCCTGCGGAACACAGTGGAACGCACTGGAGTCTTCCTCCCCCTAGATCCTGGTGGCCGGAACCGTTCGTGGTCGCGGCCGTCGCCCTGATGGGCAGGAACAACGTCCCGCACCGCCACCACCCGGGCACAGAGCAGCCCACTGCTCCATCACGCGCCGCCGCCTACCCCATCCCGGGACCACCGGCCGGAACCCGGTTTCGGCCAAGGGTGTGTCACCCCGTGCCTCCGCGCCCCGCCGCCTGGCACGCTGCGGGACGGCGGACGCGGCGGACATCCGGCAGGGGGCCGGACCACCCCGCACGCCAGGGGGACCGGGGGATGGACACGAACACGGACGCGGTCACGGTCACGAACGCGCCTACGGATACGGATACGGGCGCGGGCGCCGGCTCCTGCGCCGGCACGGTCACGTACAGGGACGCGGGCGCGCTCACGGACGGGGACATGAGCGCGTACGAGGACGTGGGTGAGTACGGGGCCCCAGGCGGGTACGGGGACGGGAGCACGTACGGCGTCGGCCGGGCGGCGGGACACCCTCCGCCAGGGGCGACGACGCCCGGTGAACGGGACGCGCCGGGCGCCCGGCCGATACCCGGGACCGGCACGGGACGGCCGGGGGCCCGGCTGCCCTTCGCCGGTCGCGCCGCACAACTCGGAGCGCTGGAGCGCGCGTTACGCCGCCCGTCGTGCCGGGCCGCCGTCATCACCGGCGCGCCCGGTGTCGGCAAGAGCAGGCTCGCCGAGGAGTTCCTGACCCGGGCCCGCCACCGCGGCGGCCACCGCGTGCTGCGGGTCCAGGCCACCGACGCCGCCCGCGCGATGCCGCTGTCGGCGCTGGCCCCGCTCCTCCCGTACGACAGCGAGGTCGACGGCCCCGCCGGGTTCTTCGCCGAGGTCCGCCGCCGGGCCGCCGCCCACCGCGCCACCGCCGGACCCACCGTCCTCGTCGTCGATGACATCCACCTCCTCGATCCGACCTCCCTCGCCCTGCTGTCGCTGCTGCTCGCCGACGCCACCCTGTTCCTCGCCGCGACCCTGCCCGACGGCGCCCCCTGGCCCGACGCGCTGCGCGCCCTGTGGCGTGACGACGCCCTGCGCCACCTCCCGCTGCCCGCGCTGACCGCGCGGGAGAGCGCCGCGCTGCTGGCGGCGGCCGTCGGCGGCCCGGTCGCCGCGCCCACCGCGCGCGCCCTGTGGGAAGCCAGCCGGGGCAACCCCCTGCTGCTGCGGGAACTGCTGCGCGCCACCCTCGCCGAGAACGGGCTCGGCGAGGTGCGGGGCGTGTGGTGCCTCAACCGCCCGCTGCCCGAAACGCTGCCCGCCACGGTCGCCGACGGGCTGTCCGGCCAGGGGCTCGACGCGCTCGCCCCGGACCGGCGCGCCCTGCTGGAACTCCTCGCCGTGTGCGGCCCGATCGGACTGCGCGACGGCCTCGCCCACAGCGGGCCCGAGGTGCTCGCGGAACTGGAGGACCGCCGTCTGATCGTCTCCCACGTCGACGGCCGCCGCGAGCAACTGACCCTCGCCCACCCGCTGCACGCGAGGGTCCTGCGCGCCGGTGTCAGCAGGCTGAAGGCCCGCGCGCTGCTCCTCGGGTAGGCCGACCGGGTACGCGGCCACGGCGCCCGCCGCGCGGGCGACGCCCTCACCGTCGCCTGCTGGGAACTCGACGCCACCGGCACCGCCGACCCGGAACTGCTGGTGCGGGCCGCGGGCCGGGCGCTGTACGCGGACGATGTCGACACCATGTGCCGACTGGCCCGCGCCGCCCTGGTGCACGGCCCGCACCCCCGCGCCGCGCTGATGCTCGGGGAGGCGCTCGGCCAGCGCGGCGCCTTCACGGAGGGCATCGCCGTACTGGAACGGGCGTTCGCCGTGGCCGGGCCCGAGGACGTGGGGTCCGTCGCGGTGACCCTCGCCGTCCATCACTTCTACGGTCCCGGGCGGCTGGACCGGGCCCTGGCGGTCCTCGCGGAGGCCGTCGGGCGGGCGGGCCCCTCGCCGGTCCTCACGGGGTGGGAGGTCACCCTGCTGACCGCCGCGGGCCGCACAGACCTGGCCGCCCACGCCCTCGCGGGCTGCCCGGAGTCCGCGTCAGGCCCGGAGTCCGCGCTGGACCCGTCGTCCGCGTCAGGCCCGGAGTCCGCCCTGGCACCGTCCCCGTCCCCGTCCGGACCTGACGCCTTGGCACCGGACCCCGGCCCGTCGCTGCCCAGGGAACCCGCACCCGCATCGGTCCCCGTACTGCCCAGGTCACCCGCAGCGAACCCCGCACCCGCATTCGCCCCCGTACCGGACCCGGCCCCCGTACCCGACCCCGCCGGAGTCCTGCTGCTCCAGGCCCGGCTCCGGGTCGAACTCGCGGAAGGGCGGGCCGAGGACGCGGTGCGCAGCGGGCGGGCCGCGTACACCGCGCACCGGGCGGTGACCGAGCGCACCGAGGTGTTCTACCCGGCCCGCAGCTCCTATCTGATCGCGGCGGCCCTGCTGGAGGCCGGGCGGCTCGACGAGGCGGACCGGACCGCCCGGGACGGGCTGGAGGAACTGCTGGCCGCACCGGTGCCCGCGCTGGTCACCTGGTTCGGCTGGGTGCGCGGCAGGATCGCGCTGGACCGGGGGCGGCCCGCCGAGGCCGCCGCGCACTTCAGGGAGGCCCGCGCACAGGCCCATCTGTGCGGACACCGCTTCGCGGAACAGCGCGTCCTGGCCGGACTGGTCCTCGCGCAGGCGTACACGGGCCACGCGGGGGCTGCGGCGGCGGAACTGGCGGCCGTCGCCGAGGGCCCGGACGGGCCGTGGCGGCAGGCCGACACCCTGCGCGCGCACGCCTGGGCGCTGCGCTGCCAAGGCCGCGCCGGGGAGGCGGTGGCCGTACTGGGCACGGCCACCGCCGACGCCCTCGCCCACGGGGAACGCGCCGCCGCCCTCACTCTCCAGCACGACCTGGTGCGCTGGGGCGAACGGGCCGCCGCCGACCGGGTCACGGACCTCGCGGCGACCGCGCAGGGCCCGTACGAGGCCGCCCGCGCCGCCCACGCGCGGGCCCTCGCCGCAGCGGACCCCGACGCGCTCACGGCCGTGGCCGACACCTGGACCGCCCTGGGCACCGTGCTGCTCGCCGCCGAGACCCTGGCACAGGCCGCGTCGCTCTGGCGGGAACCGGCACCGGGCGAACGGCACCGGACCCCCGCCCGGGTCGTCGCGGAGCGCCGCGCCACGGCCCGCGCGCTGCTGCTGCGGGAGCGCTGCGAGGGCGCCGCGACCCCGGCCCTGGCCGTGCTGACGGAACGCGGTCCGGGCGCCCCGGCGGTGCTGAGCGCCCGTGAACTGGAGATCGCGCACCTCGCCGCACGGGGCCGCACCAGCAAGGAGATCGCCGCGCACCGCGGTCTGTCCGTCCGTACGGTCGACAACACGCTGGGCCGCGTCTACCGCAAGCTGGGCGTCAACGACCGCGCCGCGCTGGGCCGGTTGCTCGCCCCGCCCTGAGCGGACGGGGCACTGCCGACCACGTGGTTACGTCGTCCATGTCGTCCACGGCACCCGTCGCGCACCCGGCACGGGAACCCGGCAGCGGCCCGGACCACCGCGCACCGCTTCACCCAGGCCCCGCACCGCCACCGCCACCGCCACCACGACCGGGTCGACGACCGGGACGGCCAGCGCGACCGGGACGACCACGTACCCGTTCCGGCCCGAGCATCTCCCTGACCGCCACCAGCAGCGACCTGCGGAGCACCACCCGCGCGCCGGGCGCCGCCGCGAGCGGTTCGTCGCGCTCTCCGAACCCGTCCGGCAGCGGCGGCAGCCCCAGCGCGGCGAACGCGTCCGCGAGATGGCGCCGGGGTGCGCCCGAGTCCCGCAGCACGGCGGTCAGCGGACGCGGGTCGGTGACCCCGAGCGTTTCGGCGAAGGCCGCCGAGACCGCCGACGCCGCCGTCAGACCGGGCACGTCCGCGACGCCCCGCCATCTGTGCGCGGCGATCTCCTCCCCGTCCCGCACCAGGGTCAGCGTGTACGAGCCGCCCTCCTGTTGCGCGACCACCACCGGCCACTGCTCCCCGCGGCTGAGGATGCGCGCCAGCCGGACCGCCCCGCCCAGCGCGAAGACGGCCCGCCGCCCGGCCCCGCGCCCGTCGGCGGCGTCCACCGAAGGGGCCGTCTCCAGATAGGTACGGCCGCCCGGCGCGGGCGCCAGCCGCAGGGTGGTGCCGGTGAGCAGCACCGCCTTGACGACCTGTTCCGGCGGCGCCCCGCACAGCGTGACGGCCTTGGCCTGCGGCGGCGCAACGGTCCCGGCCGGCGCCGGTGCGACGGCCGGGACCCGGACCGCGCCCCGGAAGTACGGCGTCCCGCGCGCCACCCGCATCCGCACCAGCCGCCGCGCCTCGATGAACGTCTCTCGGGGCGCGCCGAGATACGTCCAGGGCAGGGCGCGCGCGTCCGTCCCGATCAGCCGGAACGTCTCCAGCGCCGCGGTGGGCCGCCGCGCGGAGCGGAACAGGGCCAGCGCCAGATGGTTGCGCAGCCCGGCGGCCATCGGGTCACCGGCCGCGAACCGCGCCGACAGCTCCACACCGTCCGCGACGGCCGCCTGGACCAGGGCCCGCGGTACGGGTCCCTCGCCGTCGCGGACGGTGTACTCCAGGGAGTACTCGGTCACCGCCCACAGGGGCAGCCCCCGCAGCGGTGACCCCTCCGGCGCGGACCCTGCCGCCGACCGGGTGAAGGCGAACATCTCCGCGTACGAGCCGAACCACTTGTCCGACAGATACGGCAACGCCCGCTCGTGCAGCGCGAGATCGTGCGGCGCGCGGACCTGGCCCTGCGCGAGGTACTCCTCGAACACCTCGCGCGGCGCGCCCAGCCCCCGGGCGTGGGTGAGGAGGATGCCCCAGGGGGTGGGGTCGTCGGGGCCGAGTTCGGCGGCGGCCCGCAACAGGGGCGCGGCGTCCGCGAGCGCGGTGCGGAACGCCTCGAACTGTTCGCGGGGGATGGTTCCGGGCCCCGTCATCGTCCGGATCTCCCAGGCCCGCCGCACCGCGAGTTCGGCGCGCACCAGCGCGGCGCCGGGGTCGGCCGGCCGGTCCCGGAACCAGTCCTCCAGCCAGCCGACGTGATGCAGCGCCAGGGTGACGAGTCCCGTGAGGTGGTCCGACCGGAGCTGCCAGTCGGCGGCGGCCCGGGTACGGGCCAGCAGCGCGGCGGCGGGCTCCCACGAACCGCGCCGGGCCGCGTCCAGGGCCCGCGCCAGGTCCTCGTCGGGCGCGTCCACGACGATCTCCCCGTCCGGAGGCAGTCCCTCGGCGGTCGCGGGCAGATGCCGGACCACCCGCGGCATGGTCAAGAAGTCGGACAGTCGGGCCATGGTGTGCGCTTCCCTCCCCGCGCGGAGGCGACTCCGCACCCAGTCCCGCAGATTACTCCTGGCCCCACGCGGCCCGTCCCTCACGAGCCGCCCGACCGGGTGGGGCGGGGCTCGCCGGGGCCGAGTGACGGGGGAGCGCGACGGCTGGCCGACCGGGGCGAGGGACGGAACGGGCAACGGAGCGGGCCGACGGAGCGGGCCAACGGAGCGGGCCGACGGAGCGGGCCGACGGAACGGGCCGACGGAACGGGCCGACGGAACGGGCCGACGGAGCGGGCCGACGGAACGGGCCAACGGAACGGGCCAACGGAACAGGGCAACAGAACAGGGCAACAGAACGGCGCAACGGAACAGGGCAACGGAACGGGGCGTTCCCCATGACCCCGCCGGGCCACGGAGGAACGCCCCGCTTCCAACCGTTCATATGGGTGCACACCGTCCGCCAGGCGTCCCCACGCCCGTCGGACGGTGTGTGTCAGCCGCGCAGCGGGCCGGGCAACCGAACGTGGATCACGGTGGTGTTGAGCCCGCTGTCGCGCAGCCGGCCGTTCCCGTCGAACGCGTCGGGACCGTCCGTCATGCCGAAGTCGTTGTCGTTGATGAGGGCGAGCGTGTCACGGCCCGCGACGGCGATCCCCTCGACCTTGCCGGGGACCCCCGCGACCTTGCCGAAGTCCACGACGAGCCGCTTGTCCAGGACGTTCACCCCGGCGCCCGCCAGATCGGCGGTCTGCTCATAGCTGGGGGAGGTCGCCGGGTCGTCCCAGCGGCTGTCGAGGATGCCCTTGCCGCGCGGCAGGGTCACCCGGTGCACCCGGGAGGACCGGTCGGTCCGCTCCTGCACCAGTACGGTCCGGGGGCCGAGGGCGACCAGCGAGGACACCTTCAGCTCCGCCGGGTCGGTCTCGGCGGGGTCCACCTCGGTGACCGGGTCCAGCCGGTACGCGTACTCGGCCGTGACCTCGCCCTCCTCGGGCGAGAACCGCAGCAGCCGCAGATTGCGCGACGCCTCGCCCGCGGCCTTGTCGGGCACGAGCAGCGGACTCTGGACGGCCATCAGCAGATCGCCGCCGGGCAGCACGGTCAGGGACTCGAAGCCCCGGTTCTGCTTGCGCTGGAGCAGGATCGACGGCAGCGCCTCGACCACCGGGTAGTCGGCGCCGCGCAGCTTCAGCCCCTCGGGCACGTACCGGGCGAGCACCCGGCCCTTGGCGGAGACGTGCACCAGGGACGGGCTGTACTCGTCCACCAGCCAGAACGTGCCGTCCTCGGCACGCGCCAGGCCCTCGGTGTCCAGCCCGTTCGGGTTGACGGACAGCGGGTCCTTGGCGTCGAACGTGAAGGGCGCCTCGTCGCGGCCGGTCTGGTTGGGCAGTCCGGTGACGGCCTTCCCGGACGCGGTGGTCACGGGGATGCCTCTGAGCACCTGGACGCGCTCACCGGTGACCTTCACCCGGACGATCGCGGGATTGAACTCGGGGACGGCGAAGGTGCGCCGCTTGACCCCGTCGACCTTGATCTGGCCATTGGGGCCGCGGTCGGTGAGGGCCCAGAACTCCCCGGGCCGGTCGGCGGGATACAGATCGCTGCCGATCCCGAGGTGGACGCCACGGTCGTCACGGACCGAACCGGGTATCAGGGAATTGCTGAACCCGGCCAGCGGTATCTCGTCCAGCACGGCCGTTCCCACGACCTCCGGTCCCGTGGACCGGTCGGACGCGGTGTCGGTCGGCGTGCCTGTGGCGCTGGCGGCCACGACCACGGCGCCGACCAGGGCGAGGGGCGTGGCCAGGGCAAGGGTCCGCCGCAGCGGACGTGAGCGGGGGAACATCGGGCCTCCGGATGGGGGTGAACCGGTGCGCGCCGCGGACGGACGCGGACGTCCGGACCGAGGGACACCGGAGGGGCTGGTTCCCGGACAGGTGATCGAACTCTCGCGCACCGAACCGCCGTTCGGCGCCGGTTCACCGCACTTCGGCCGGACTTCACCCCCACATCCCACCAAGGACGCCAATGTCCGGGGGAGTTCACCAGCGGATGCACCACACCGTAGACCCACCGATCACCGGCCGTACTGGCCGGAATTCGCCCCTTCGGTTACTCGGTCAGCGTGTGGAACGCCTTGCGGTAGTGCGTGGTCGAGTAGTGGTAGGCGGTGGGCTGGTCCGGTGCGTTGGTCTCGATGAGGTGTTGTGCCCTGGCCTTGAGGTCGGCGGCCCAGGCGAGGACGTGCGTCTGGGCGCTGCTTCCGCAGTCCTCCGGTTCCCCGGCGAGGCACAGCGGGAGGTCGGGGCCCACCTTGTTGGCCGCGTGCCGGACGTAGCGGGCGATCTGGAGCCACTGTGCTTCGGTGCGCTGGGGTGGTTGCCGGTCCATGGCGACAGGGGCGATCGGAGCGGCTTCGGCTGGGTGCTGGCTCACACTGTTCCTCCGTCTGGTCCGCGAATGCGTCGCCGATCGTAGCCGGACCGGGTCAGGCGACGGGTCCGTTGTCGGCGCGGGGGTCGCAGTGCTGGACGGAGGGCACGCACGGATTGCAGGGGCCGCACATGGGGAGGAACTGAGGTGGAGTGCAGGCTTGAGCGCCGCCACTGTGAGCGGACTCGATGTCCTGGCGTGCCGCGTGGAGCCGGGGCCCGTTCCAGATGGCGGCGAGTGATGTCTGCCGGACATTGCCGACGGTGATGAACCGGCCCAGTACGCAAGGGACGACCGACCCGTCGGGGAGGACCGCGATCTTCTCGTGGGCGCAGTGCCCGCAGGGTCGCCGGACAGGGGGCCCGAGTACGCGAGTGGATGGCCGGTCCAGGCTCACGCAGGGGCACGGGTCGAGCAGCCCGGCTGGGGGCGCGGTATCGATGCAGGTCAGTTCCTGCTGCCCCGGGCGCCGGGGGTCCCCTGGGGTTCCCCGTGAGGCGTTCGCTCAGCCGGGTCGACCCCTACGTCTGCGGGATTGGCCCCCTCCTCGCTACCGCTTCAGCGTGGATTCAGGGAGCGCCGCGCGTCGTTGATCACACTCTGTGCGTCGGAGCCGTAGACGGCGGACTCCTGCAAGGTCTTCCAAGTGCGGAGATACAGGGCCATGCTGTGGGCGTCGTCGAGCCACATCTCTGCGTGCCAGTCCTCCACCACGACGCGCCGTTCGTCGTAGATCCAGAAGCCGTTCCCGGGGTGGATCTTCAGAGAGGCGGTGAAGGGGACGATGCCCAGCTCCAGCGTGTCCAGGCCGGTGACCGCGGCCAGGCGGTCGAGCTGCGCGGCCAGGACCGGAGCGGGACACACCAGCGCGTGCATCGCCCCTTCCCACATGAGGATTCGGTACCGTCTGCTCGGTTCGTACAGCCCCTCCTGGCGACGGATACGGGCACGGACCGCGTCCTCCGTGTCCCGTGGTGACTGCATCAGGGCCGCGTGCCGGGTGAGGACATGCCGGGCGTAGTCGGCGGTCTGGAGCATCCCGGGAATCAGGACGCTTTCCCAGATGGTCAGTACATGCGTGCGGTCGTGCTCGGCCGTGATGGCGTCCTGTACCGGCCGGTGGCCCGATGCCAACTGCCGGCGCCATGACCTGATGTGGGACTCGAAGCCGCGCAGTTGCGCGGCCAGGCCGTCATATGCTTCCGGGTATCCCGTTGCTTCGGCCCACGCCTTGAGGCCGGCCGCGTCAGCGGTTTGACGGCCGTTCTCCAACTTGCTGACCTTTGATTTGGTCCACGTTCCGCCGAGGCGTCCTGCGAGTTGTTCTCCGGTGAGCCGCCCGTCAGGGCAGGTCAGTCTGAGTTCCCGGAGCCGTTGCCCCAGGGCCTCGCGTGCTTGCTGATAGTCGGTGCTCACCGGACCTCGTCACTCGTCGAGCTTGAACTCTTCGTACGGGACGGCATAGTGCCAGGCGGCGTCGCGCACCTGGCAGTAGCGGTTGACCGCCGCCGGTTCCGTGATGAGTTCGGCGCCTTTGAGGCCGTCGTCCTTGTCGAAGAGAAGCCGGGCCACCAAGCGGGAGTCGAACAGCCAGAAATCCTCGTCCGGCAGTTGCAGCCGCTGCGCGTCGGCTCGGGAGAGGTTGCGGATGTCCTCCCCGACGGCGCAGTTCCGTACCGCGTTGCTGCGGAGGTAACTCTGCCCAGGGGTGGCGGGACGATCGACCAGGCGCACGCGCTCGAACCGCTTGCCGCCTTCGGTCTGCCGCCGGACGTTGCGGCACCAGGCATCGTCGTAGTCCCACTCGATGTGCTGCCCGGCGGCGAACTGCGCCCATTCCTCCGTCGTCTCGTCGCTCGCGTACCGGCGCCGTGTCTCCAGGCGCCAAGCCGTGTGCTTGAAGGTCTCGAAGAGGCGGTTGAACTCGTCGTCGGCGTTGATGAGCCGCGGCGTCTCGTCGCGCGGGCCGAAGTCCACCAAAGTATTGCGCGGGACGACGACGGCGACCTCACCGTCGTCGAAGTGCTGGAGCTGGGCCAGATCCGCGGGATCTGAGACCGGCGTTCCGTGGACGACAACCTCACCCGTGTCGAGGTCCTCGTGCACGCCAGGGCAGCCGCCGCCCCCGGAGCCGGTGCCGTTGAAGCGCAGTCGCCGCATGGGTCCTCCGATGTGATGAGTGGTGATGTCTCAAGACTTCCTGGCGCCAACAGCATTGACACGTAGCTCTGTTGGGCTTGATGCGAAACCTTGCGCAACCCTGGTGACAGGTGGAGAAACTTCGTGAAACTTGGAGTGCGGTGAGAAACCCTGCGTCCCTACCGTCCCGATATGACCTCAACCCCATACCTGGACGGTGCTCGGACCACTGATCCAATGAGTGGACAGATCACGACCCCCACGGCAGCGCCCGACCCGGAACCCGCCCCGTCTCCGCTGTCCGACCGCCTCACCATGTGGGCCCGTACCCGTGACATCGGCGAGCGTGCCGCTGTCGCCGCGCTCATCGAGGAGGGTGACGTTCTCGCGCGGGGGGACGTTCGTCAGCTGCTGGTCGTGGAGAACGGGGCCTTCGTGTTCTGCGACTGGGCTCGGTTCGAGGCGCGGTACCGGTGTGCGCTGGTGCTGGACGAGGGGGAGGACGCGTTCCTGACGCTTGTCCTCGCTACGGCGTTCCCCCGGCTGGTGCCGTTGTGGAAGGTGGAGGTGCTGGGGGACCGGCGGCTGGGGATCGTGCTGCGGGCGCTCGCGTGTCTCGGGGGGTCCACCGCCATCGCCGTGGGGACCCGGTCATGACGCTCCACGGCTACGGCGACCGGCCCGGACGTGGGGGACGGGAGCGTGTCGTCGTGCCGGGCTCCCGCTGACGCGGTCGGCGGACGGGAGCCGTCGCCTCCGCCCCCGCCCCGGGCACCCGTGCGGCGTTCGTCCGCGCTCCGCGCTACGCCTCTGTGGGGGCCCACACAAAGCGGGGCTTCGTCGTGGCGGGGAAGGGCGTCCCGCCGGCGGGTGGCGCGCGGTGCTGCGTGCCTTCGGGCCGGACCGGCAGGTCGAATCGTTCCTGCTGGGGGGCCCTGCGGTGGGGCGGGTGGGACTCGAACCCACGGCCGACGGATTATGAGTCCGCTGCTCTAACCGGCTGAGCTACCGCCCCCTTGCGGCGTGTCGCGTACATATGTACGCGCCGTGTGCCGCAGCATAGCCGCTCATACGATCTCCTGCTTCGGATGGTCGGCACTGCTGACCAAGGAGACCTCCGGCGTGCCCGCATGGTTCCACCGGACATGAAAAAGGACCCCTAAGGGGGTCCCTCTCGGCTGCTCCCCCGACTGGACTCGAACCAGTAACCTGCCGGTTAACAGCCGGCTGCTCTGCCAATTGAGCTACGGAGGATCGAGCTCCCCCGACTGGACTCGAACCAGTAACCTGCCGGTTAACAGCCGGCTGCTCTGCCAATTGAGCTACGGAGGATTGCCTCGTCGCATCGATCGAGCCTGCCTGGGTACTCGCCAGAAGGCGGTCGCTCGCTGCGACACATACATTAGCGCAAGCAGGGGGGTGCTCCGCCAATCGGTGTCCCCGCGATCCGCAAACCGAACGCAACGGAAGGGTGGCTGCCATGCGCTACCGGCTCACATTCGTCATCGGGCTGGCCCTCGGCTACGTGCTGGGGACCAGGGCCGGACGGGAGCGGTACGAGCAGCTCAAGAAGTCCGCGCGGCAGTTCGCCCAGAACCCCGCCGTCCGCAACGCCGCCGAGAGCGCGGCCCAGCAGAGCCGTGAGGTGGCGGGCAAGGCCCTGCACTCCGTGACCGAACGGGCGGGGGACCGGATCCCGGACTCCGTGGCCGACCGGGTGCGGTCCCTGCGCGAGCGCAGCCGCGGCGGACAGGGCGACGACTGGGGCACGACCAACACCTGATCCGCCCCGCCGGGCCCGCGCTCCGGGCCGTTCCTCCGGCACCACGGTAGGGGTCACCCCCGAACGTGGTGCAGAATTCCGGCATGGGGATAGTCGCCGGTCTGGACAGTTCGCCCGATTCCACGCGCATCGTCGTCTGTGACACCGACACGGGTGCCGTACTCAGGCAGGGATACGCCCCGCACCCCGTGGCGGCGGCCGATCAGGGGGACGGCGGGCGTCCCGCCGACGTGGACCCGCAGGCGTGGCTCCTGTCGCTGGGCGACGCCGCGGGCGGCGGGCTCCTCGAAGGGGTCCAGGCCATCGGGGTGTCCGCGCAGCAGAACGCGCTCGTGCCCCTCGACCACCAGGGCGGCACCGTCCGCCCCGCGCTGATCGGCAACGACCGCCGCACCCAGGCCGCCGCCGCCGACCTCGTCGACGCGCTCGGCGGCCGGGAGGCGTGGGCCCAGGCCGTCGGCTGCGTCCCGCAGCCCGCCCACCCCGTCGCCAAGCTCCGCTGGCTCGCCGCCAACGAACCCGACAACGCCCAGCGCGTCGCCGCGGCCGTGCAGGCCCACGACTGGCTGGTGTGGCAGCTCCTCGGCCGCCCGGCGCGCCGCACCACCGACCGGGGCGGCGCCTCCGGCACCGGCTACTGGTCGGCCGCCACCGGCGGCTACCGGCCCGACCTGGTCGAGCTGGCGCTCGGCCACCAGATCCGGCTCCCCGACGTCCTGGGTCCCGCCGAGGCCGCCGGGACCACCCCGGAGGGCCTGCTGATCTCCGCGGGGACCGGCCAGACCATGGCCGCCGCGTTCGGGCTCGGCATCGGGCTCGGGGACGCGGTCGTCTCGCTCGGGGCCTCCGGCTCCGTGATGGCCGTGCACCGGGAGCCACTCGCGGACCCCGGCGGCATGATCACCTCCCTCGCCGACGCGACCGGGATGCATCTGCCCGTCGTCCACACCCTCAACGCCGTCCGCACCCTGCGCGGCGCCGCCGAACTGCTCGGCCTCCCCGACCCCGCCGCGCTGTCCGAGCTGGCGATGAAGTCCACGCCCGGCGCCCACGGGCTGGTCCTCCTGCCGTATCTGGAGGGCGAGCGCACCCCGCATCTGCCGCACACCGCCGGGACCCTCGCCGGACTGCGGCGCGAGGCCATGAAGCCCGAGCATCTGGCGCGCGCCGCGTTCGAGGGGATGCTCTGCGGGCTCGCGGACGCCCTGGACGTGCTGCGCGGCCGGGGCGTGGAGGTGCGGCGGGTGTTCCTGCTGGGCGCCGCCGCGGACCTGCCCGCGGTGCAGGCCGCCGCCCCGTCGCTGTTCGGGGCGCAGGTCGTGGTGCCGCAGCCCGCCGAGTACGCGGCGCTCGGCGCGGCCCGGCAGGCCGCCTGGGCGTTCGGGGTGTCCCGCGGGGGGCTCGACCCGCACACGCCGCCGGCGTGGCCCGGCGCCACGGGACAGGTCTTCGCGCCCGGCGAGGAACTGGCCGCCGGCCAGGCGGTGCGCCAGCAGTACATGGCCGTACGGGAGCAGATCCACCCCGGAGCCTTCTCGCTCTGACCCGGACCCGGACCCGGAACCCAGAGCCGGTACCCGGCGCCCGTACCCGCTCGCCTCGCCCGGGGCGTCTCCGCTCCGGCGCGCTCCCACCTCCCCCGGACTTCGGCACCGGCTCCGGCCCGGCCCGGCCCGCACCGACCGCCCGGGACCCCGGCCCCGTACCGCTCCCTCCGCCCGGGGCCCCGTCCCGGGCGTTCCCGCTTCGCCCCGGTCCCGCTCAGCGGCCCGCCCCGTACCGCCCGTCAGGGCCGGGGCGGGCCGCTGACGTGCGTATGGGTTCTTCTTGGCGTGCTCTTGGGCCAATAAGCCGGGTGAACGGGTGGTGCGTGACGGACGATGGGGCGTGAAGTGATGAGTGTTGTCCGCCCCCCACCCGCCCAGCGGCCCGGCCCGCCGAAGCAGCCCGGCCACCGACCGCCACCGCCCGCCCCGCCGACCGCCACCGCCCGCCCCGCCGACCGCCAGCACCCGCCCCGCCGACCGTCCGGCCCCGCCGGCCGAACCCAGTGAGCGAGACCCGCACGTGCTCATACGACTGCTCCGGACCTACCTCGGTCCCTACCGAAAACCCATCGCCGTGCTGGTGGCGCTCCAGCTGCTCCAGACCAGCGCCACGCTGTACCTGCCCACGATGAACGCCGACATCATCGACCGGGGCGTGGTCAAGGGCGACACCGGATTCATCATGTCGTTCGGCGGGCTGATGATCGCCGTCACCCTGGTGCAGGTGGTGTGCAACGTCGGTGCCGTCCGGCTCGGCGCCCGCAGCGCCGCCGCGGTCGGCCGGGACGTGCGCGGCGCCGTGTTCGACCGGGTGCAGTCGTTCTCCGCGCGGGAGGTCGGCCACTTCGGCGCGCCCACCCTGATCACCCGGACCACGAACGACGTCCAGCAGGTCCAGATGCTGACCCTGATGGCGTTCACCCTGATGGTCACCGCGCCGATCATGTGCGTGGGCGGGATCGTGATGGCCCTCGGGCAGGACGTGCCGCTGTCGACGGTGCTGATAGCGGTGGTCCCCGTGCTCGGGATCAGCGTCAGCGTCATCGTCCACAAGCTGCGTCCGCTGTTCCGGGCCATGCAGGTACGGGTCGACACCGTCAACCGGATGCTGCGCGAGCAGATCACCGGCAACCGGGTCATCCGGGCGTTCGTCCGGGACGGCTACGAGCAGAAACGCTTCCGGGGCGCCAACGAGGACCTGACCGAGATGGCGCTCGGCTCCGGCAAGCTGCTCGCGTTCATGTTCCCCATCGTGATGACCGTCGTGAACGTGTCGTCGGTCGTCGTCGTCTGGTTCGGGGCGCACCGGATCGACAGCGGGGCCATGGAGATCGGGTCGCTGACCGCGTTCCTCGCGTACCTCATGCAGATCGTGATGTCCGTGATGATGGCCACCTTCATGTTCATGATGGTGCCGCGCGCCGAGGTGTGCGCCGAGCGTATCCAGGAGGTGCTCGGCACCCAGTCCAGTGTGGTGCCGCCCGCCGCGCCCGTCCGCGAGATGCGCACCCATGGGCACCTGGAGCTGCGGGAGGCCGGGTTCCGCTACCCGGGCGCCGAGGAACCCGTCCTCAAGGGCGTCGACCTGGTGGCCCGGCCGGGCCGGACGACCGCCGTGATCGGGTCCACCGGCAGCGGCAAGACCACCCTGCTGGGCCTGGTGCCCCGGCTCTTCGACGTCACCGAGGGCGCCGTCCTGGTGAACGGCGTCGACGTACGGGACATCGACCAGCGGCTGCTCGCCCGGACCGTGGGCCTCGTCCCGCAGAAGCCGTACCTCTTCGCCGGGACCGTCGCGACCAACCTCCGCTACGGGAACCCCGACGCGAGCGACGAGGACCTGTGGCGGGCCCTGGAGGTCGCCCAGGCACGCGACTTCGTGGAGTCCCAGCTCGAAGGGGGGCTCGACGCGCCCATCGCGCAGGGCGGCACCAATGTGTCCGGCGGCCAGCGGCAGCGGCTCGCCATCGCCCGCACCCTCGTCCAGCGCCCCGAGATCTATCTCTTCGACGACTCGTTCTCCGCACTCGACTACGCCACCGACGCCGCGCTGCGGGCCGCGCTCACCGCGGAGACCCGGGAGGCGACCGTCGTCATCGTCGCCCAGCGCGTCTCCACCATCCGGGACGCCGACCGGATCGTCGTCCTCGACGAGGGCCGCGTCGTCGGCGCGGGCCGGCACGCCGAACTGATGCGGGACAACGAGACCTACCGGGAGATCGTGCTCTCCCAGCTGACGGAAGCGGAGGCGGCCTGATGGCGGCGGGACGCAGCATGATGGCCGGGACGGGACCCGACCATCGGTCCATGGACTTCAAGGGCTCCGGCAAACGGCTGCTGGGCCACTTCCGGCCCGAGCGCGCCACCATGTACGGGATGGTCGGCTGCGCCCTGATCAGCGTCGCGGTGTCCGTGCTCGGCCCGAAGATCCTCGGGATGGCCACCGACCTGATCTTCGCCGGGATCGTCGGCCGCCCGATGCCCGCCGGGCAGACCAAGGAACAGGCCCTCGCGCAGCTGCGGGCCGACGGTGAGGGCAAGGTCGCCGACATGCTCTCCGGGGTGGCCTTCACCCCCGGTGAGGGTGTCGACTTCGGGGCCGTCGCCTCCGTCCTCGGTTTCGCGCTGATCACGTTCGTGATAGGCGGACTGCTGATGCTGGTGGCCACCCGGCTCGGCAACCGGGCCATCAACAGGACCGTGTTCCGGCTGCGCGGCGAGGTCCAGGCGAAGCTGTCGCGGCTGCCGCTGGCGTACTTCGACAAGCGGCAGCGCGGCGAGGTGCTCAGCCGTGCCACCAACGACCTCGACAACCTCGGGCAGACCCTCCAGCAGAGCCTCGGACAGCTCGTCAACTCGCTGCTGACGATCCTCGGTGTGCTGGTGATGATGTTCCTGATCTCACCGCTGCTCGCGCTGGTCGCGCTCGTCACCGTCCCGCTGTCGTTCCTGATCGCGACCAAGGTCGGCAAGCGGTCCCAGCCGCAGTTCGTCCGCCAGTGGCGCACCACCGGCACCCTCAGCGCGCATGTCGAGGAGATGTACACCGGGCACACCCTGGTGAAGGTCTTCGGACGGCAGGACGAGAGCGCGAATCGGTTCGCCGAGGAGAACGACGCGCTGTACGAGGCGACCTACCGGGCCCAGTTCACCAGCGGGCTGATGCAGCCGCTGATGTTCTTCGTGTCCAATCTGAACTACGTCCTCGTCGCCGTCGTCGGCGGGCTGCGGGTCGCCTCCGGCGCGCTGTCCATCGGGGACGTCCAGGCGTTCGTCCAGTACTCCCGGCAGTTCTCCATGCCGCTGACCCAGGTCGCGTCGATGGCGAACCTGGTGCAGTCCGGGGTCGCGTCCGCCGAGCGGGTCTTCGAACTGCTCGACGCCGACGAGCAGGCCCCCGACCCCGAGCACCCCGTGCGGCCCGTGGAGCGCACCGGGCGGGTCGCCCTGGAGCGGGTGTCCTTCCGCTACGAGAAGGACCGGCCGCTCATCGAGGACCTGTCGCTGACCGTGGAACCCGGGCACACCGTCGCCATCGTCGGACCGACCGGGGCGGGCAAGACGACCCTGGTCAATCTGCTCATGCGGTTCTACGAGGTGACCGGCGGGCGGATCACCGTCGACGGCGTCGACATCGCGAAGATGTCCCGCGACGAACTGCGCGCCGGGATCGGGATGGTCCTCCAGGACACCTGGCTGTTCGGCGGGACCATCGCGGACAACATCGCCTACGGCACGTCCCGGGACGTCACCCGTGACGACATCGAGGAGGCGGCGCGGGCCGCGCACGCGGACCGGTTCGTCCGGACCCTGCCCGACGGGTACGACACCGTCATCGACGACGAGGGCGCCGGGGTCAGCGCGGGCGAGAAGCAGCTGATCACCATCGCGCGGGCCTTCCTGTCCGAGCCGGTGATCCTCGTCCTCGACGAGGCGACCAGCTCCGTCGACACCCGCACCGAGGTACTGATCCAGAAGGCGATGGCCCGGCTCTCGCACGGTCGGACCTCGTTCGTCATCGCCCACCGGCTGTCCACGATCCGCGACGCGGACACCATCCTGGTGATGGAGCACGGTTCCATCGTCGAACAGGGCACCCACGAGGAGCTGTTGCGGTCCGGGGGCGCCTACGCCCGGCTGTACGCGGCGCAGTTCGCCCAGGCGGTGGCGGAGGTCGACTGAGCCGTGCCGCCCACCGGCGGCGCGGTGCGCGGGGGCGGTCGCGGCGGCTGGGCGGGCGGTCGTAGCAGTCATGGGTGGGCGGTCGTAGCGGTCACGGGTGGTGCGGTCCGTGGGGACGGTTCCGGCGGACATGGGTGGCCACGGGCGGCGCGGCCCGTGGGCGGTCGTGGCGGTCCGTTCCGTCGTCCCGGGCGCCCCTGCTGTCCCTGACGCCCCCTGGCACCCCCTTGCGAGGGCGCCAGGGGCCCGTCAGGGCCTCAGCGCACGGCGGTCGGGGTCCGGCGGGGGGAGGGGATCCCGTGCTCCCCGGTGGGCCGCTGAGCGCCGGACGACAGGTCGGCCGACCGCTCCGTGCCGGGCCGCTCCGCCGCCGGGCGCCCGTCACCCGCCCGCCCGGTGCCCGCGGCGGTGCCGACGCGGGCGGCGAGGAGCCGTTCCGCGCGGTCCGCGCCGAGGTCGAGGGTCGGCAGCAGCGACGGCTGCGCGATGCTCGGCAGCACATGCTGGAGCAGCACGATCACCCGGTGCGTCAGATCGGCCCGCTCGCACAGGGTCTGCGACATCCCCTGGATGCCGGTGAACGCGCCCGCGAGCAACTGCGCGGTGTCGTCGGGGACCACGTGCGGCAGCAGCTCGCCGTGCCGGTCGGCCTCCGCGAGGACCTGGCCGATCCGGTCGATCCACGACTGGTACGGGGTGCCGTGGAACGGCGCCGGGTCGTCGCCGTGCTCCCGCCGGTGGTCCATCGCGAGGCCCACCCCGGCGCGGGTCAGCGGGTCGTGGCGCAGCTGATGGGCGAACAGCATCCCGTGGTCCACGAGTTCCTGGAGCCGGGTGCGCTGCGGTGGCAGTTCGCCCACGTCCAGCTGCGCCGCCACCACGCCCAGCGCCAGTTCCTCCTTGGACGCGAAGTGGAAGTACAGCGCGCCCTTGGTGACCCCGGCACGCTGGAGGATCTCGGTGATCGTCGCGGAGCTGTAGCCGCGCTCGTCGAAGACGGCCGCGGCCGCCAGGAGGATGGACTCGCGCGTCTGGATCGCCCGTGCTTGTCGTGCCATGGAGTCAGGTGCCTGCTTCCCCGTCGGGGCTTCTACGTCCGAGCTGTGGTCAGGTCGACACGGACAGAAAACCGGACTCGTCACCCGCTTGTCGAGGGCCATGAGAGACCCCTCATCAGCGACGCGTCACCGACCCCGCGAAGCCCCCGGTCGCGGACGCCTCCGCCGCCCTCCCCTGAGCGGGCCCGGGACGCCACCCCGGGCGGTGCCGTACGGGGCCCGCCGCCGGTGCCGGTACCTGATCCGAGGCCGCTCCCGGTACCGCCCCGGGGCGTTGCGCGGGGGAGTGGTGTCAGGCTCCCGGGGCCGGTCCGATCGGTGAGCGCCAGACCAGCGCGGTGCCTTCGCCCCGCGGCCCGGACCCGTCGTCCGCCGACGCGGTGCCGTCGTCCCGGACGGTGAGCCGTACGCAGGGCCGCCCGTCCGGCAGGAACGTCGTGACGTCCACGGCGACCGCCACCCGGGTCACCCCCGTCCGGTGGGCCGCCTCCGACAGGGCGCGGCGCAGGACGACGAGGAGCGGCCCGGCGACCGGGTCGTCCACCAGGGTGTCCACGGCGCCCAGGAACCGCAGCGACGGCGGGAAGCCCAGGACGGCGCCCGCCGCGGCCGTCTCGCGCAGCACCCGGCCCCGGAGGGTGGTCGGGGCGTCGGCGGGCGGCTGCTGGAGCGCGAGGATCGCCGTACGGACCTCCTGGATCGTGGACTCCAGTTCGTCCACCGCGAACGCCAGGCAGTTCCGTACCGTACGGGCCGCCCCGGCCTCGGCGACCCCGGTCCCGGCCCCGGGGGCGTCCCCGTCCGCCGCCCGCTCCGCGCGGCGGTGGGTCGACTCCAGCATCAGGCCCGTGGCGAAAAGCCGTTGGACGACCAGGTCGTGCAGATCGCGGGCGATCCGGTCCCGGTCCTCGTACACGGCGAGCCGTTCGCGACGGGTCTGGGCGTCCGCGAGGACGAGGGCGAGCGCCGCGTGCGACGCGAACCGCGCGGCCATCGTCCGCTCCACCGCGCTGTACGGGCGGCCCCCGCGGACGCGGGGCAGCGCGAGGGTGCCGATCAGCCGTCCGCCGGACTGGAGCGGAAGCATCATGCTGGGGCCGAAGCGGGAGCGCACCGGGGTGGCCATCCGGGGATCGGTCGCCGAGTCCGTGATGAACACCGGCTCACCGCCCAGGAGTTGGTCCAGGATCGCGCTGCCCGGCGGGATCGTCGCGCCGAGGAGTTCCCCGGCCGGGTCCGGCGCGGACGCCGCGACGATCTCCATCCCGCCCGCCCGGGTCGGCTGGAGGATCGCCCCGGCCGCCGCGTCCGCCAGCAGCCGCGCCCGCTCCGCGACCGTCACCAGCGCGTCCGTCGCGGACCCGGCGGTCAGCAGCGCGGTCGTCACCGCCGCCGCGCCCTCGATCCAGCGTTCCCGCAGCCGCGCGGCGCCGTACAGCCGGGCGTTGCCGATCGCGATGCCCGCCTGGGACGCGAGGACCCGCAGCAGTTGCGCGTCCTCCTCGGTGAACGGGCCGCCCCGCTTCCCGGTCAGATACAGATTGCCGAACACCTCGTCCGCGACATGGATCGGGACGCCGAGGAACGACCGCATCGGCGGATGGCCGGGGGGCAGCCCCCGGGCGCGGGGATCGGTGGTGAGATCGTCGATCCGCAGCGGGCGGGGGTCGTCGATGAGGGCGCCGATCAGCCCGGAGTGCCCGTCGGGCAGGCCGCCGATCCGGGCGCGCGCCGCCGCCGGCAGCCCGGTCGTGTACAGGTCGCGCAGACGGGGGCGGTCCGGGCCGCCGCCCAGGTCCAGGACGCCCAGCGCCCCGTACCGGGCGCCCGTCAGCCCGGCGGCGCGCGTCACGATCCGCTGGAGGGTGGCGGGCAGGTCGAGTTCCGTCCCGACCTCCAGGACCGCTTCGAGGAGAAGCGGCAGCCGGGCCCCGCCCGCCGCCGTACCGTCGTCTTCGCTCACCGTTCCAGGATGCCGCCTGGGCCGCCCGCTCCCCGGCAGCGGCGCCGTCGCGGGGTCCGCGGGAGGTGTCCCGTCCGTCGGAGGCGCGGAGGCGCGGAGGTCCGGCGGTCCGGCGGTCCGGCGGACGGGCTCGGGTCGGGCTCGGGTCGGGTTCGGCTCGGCTCGGCCCGATGGTCGGGTCAGCCGGACAGCGGGTCCAGCAGCATCGGGGCGATCCGGCCCTCCAGCATCGCGCCGAGACCGAGGATCGCGCAGACGTCGGGGCGTTCCGCGATGTGCACCGGCATCCCCGTCGCGTCCCGCAGCATCTGGTCCAGGCCCGGGAGCAGGGCGCTGCCGCCGACCATCATGATGCCCCGGTCCGCGAGGTCGGCCACCAGGTCCGGCGGGCAGTCCCGCAGCACCTTGCCGATACCGTCGAGGACCGCCGTCAGCGGGGTGTGGATGGCGTCCCGCACCGCCGCCGTGTCGACCTGGACCGAACGGGCCAGCCCGGTGGCCACGTCCCGGCCGTGGATCTCGGTGGACGTCGGACCGTGCGGGGTGAGGCCGTTGCCGGAGAGGGCGAGCTGGAGCGGGCGCACCGACTGCGACGGCAGCATCAGTTCGTGCCGGTGCCGCAGATGCTGGACGATCGCGTGGTCGATGGCGTCCCCGCCGACCGCGATCCGCTCCGCCGTGACGATCGACCCGAGCGACAGCACCGCGACCTGGGTGGTCGCGGCCCCGCACACCAGGATCATCGTCGCCTCGGGCCGCTCCACCGGCAGCCCGCAGCCGACCGCCGCCGCGAGCAGCGTGTCGACCAGCTCCACCCGGCGGGCGCCGAGCCCGACCATCGTCTCCACCGCCGCGCGCTGCGCGAGCGGGTCCGCGTCGTGCGGGGTGCACGCGGCGGCCCGCAGCCGGGGCTTGCGGCGCAGCGCGCGGCGCAGCTTCTCGCCGATCAGATGACGGAGCATCCGCTGCGCCATCTCGATGTCCACGACCGAGCCGCCGGACACCGGGCGCACCACCCGGATGTAGCCGGGGGTGCGGCCCGTCATCCGTTCCGCGAACTCACCCACCGCGATCAGCGATCCGGTGCGGGTGTTGACGGCGGCGACGCTCGGCTGGTCGACCACCAGTCCCGCGCCCTTCACGAACACCCGGGTGCGGGCGGCGCCCAGGTCCACCGCGATATGGCACCGACGCAACTGGTCCAGGCTGGCACTGCCGGTCATGGGCGTTTTCCTCCCGAGGGCGCGGACCGTACGGCGGCGCCGTGCGGCGTTCTTCCTCCGCATCGTCCGGCCGCGCGGGGGCCCACGCATCGCGGGTGGGCCGGGCGGGGGGCCGCCGCCCGGGTGACGCCGGGGGCCGTTCGCAGTAGGGGACCGGGTCCGGGACGGGGCGAACGGGGGAGAGATCCGCGCCGTCGCGCGTGTCACACCGTCCGGCGCGGCTTCTTGAGCATCTCGGTCAGCGCCGCGACGCTGTGCTCGCCGTGGCCCGCCTCCGCCGCCCGTCGCACCAGGTCGTCGAGGGGGGCCGTCCAGGACGTGTCGACGCCCGTCTCCCGGGTCAGTTCCGCGTCATGGGCGGCTCCGGCGAGGAACAGATTCACGGACGAGGCCCCGTCGGTGTAGTCGCCGCTGTCGATCTCGGCGGCGTAGACGGGCAGCAGCGACTTGATCATGTCCAGCCATTTGCCCGCGAACCGCACCATGCCCGCCGCCTCCAGCCCCCGGGACCGCAGGGCGGCGGCGCCCTGGAAGAACCCGACAAGGGCGGGCAGCAGCATGGCGCCCACCGCCATCTCGTACAGGGCGGCCAGATCGGCCTCGTCCCCGAGGTGGACGGTGTCGCCGCCCAGCACCTCCAGCGTGGTCACGTACTCGTCGAAGACGGTCCGGTCGCCGCTGTAGTAGAGCAGGGTGTCCGGTGCCCCGACGGCCGCGGGCACGTTCTTGACCGCCCCGGCGAGGAACCGGGCGCCGAGACCGTCCGCCCAGGCGGCCGTCTCACGGGCCCCGGCCGGGGAGCCGCTGTTCAGGGTGACGAGGGCACGCCCCGTCAGTTCCGCCGCGGCCGGGGCCAGGGCCGCGCGGGTGTCGTCGAAGGTGGTCAAACACGTGATGACCAGGGGACTCGCGCCGACCGCCGCCGCCACCGAGGGGGCGAGGACCGCTCCCTCGGCGGTCAGCGGCGCCGCCTTGGCCGGGGTGCGGTTCCATACGGTCGTCGGATGTCCGGCGTCGTGGAACGCGCCGGCCAGCGCCAGGCCCATCGAGCCGAGCCCGATCACGGTCACGGGTGTGCGGTGGTTCATGGTCATGTTCCCGCTCCAGGAGATGTCGGATCGCCGGACGTCCACGGCATGCCGGCCCGCCGCGCCCGCCCCCCGCTCCGTGGTGTTCCCGGCGCGGCGCCCGTCCCATACTGGGTTCGCACGCGCATTCCCTCAAGTACCGACATTTTTGTCGGGTACTCACATTCCTGTCAGGAGGAACGCCGGTGACCAAGCGGAGATACACCTGCGGACTCGACGCCGCCATCGCCGTGATGGGAGGCAAGTGGAAGGGCCTCATCCTGTTCTCGCTCGGTGACGGGCCGCTGCGTTTCGGGGAGCTGGGGCGCACGGTGTCCGGTATCAGCGAACGGATACTGATCCTCCAGCTCAGGGAGATGGAGGCCAGCGGACTGGTGCACCGCGAGGTCCACCCCCAGGTGCCGCCCAAGGTGGAGTACTCCCTGACCGCGTTCGGCCGCTCCCTCAACGACGCGCTCGCCCCGCTCGGCGAATGGGGCGAGGAGCACCTGGAACGCATCGAGGCCATCCCCTGAGCGGATCGGCCGGAAAGAACCGGTGCATGCTGCACTTATGGGGCGGGTGCGTTGCTACCATCCGCTGTGACCAGTGCGAAATCCGGTAGTCCGGAGAGCGGTACGGGGGGTGACCGCGACAGCGGTGGCCCTATAGGTCCCCCGGGCCCCGCCAGCCCCGTAGGCCCCGCAAGTCCCGCCGGTCCCGTAGGTCCGGTCGTGCGGCGGCGGGTGCTCGCGGATCTGACGCCGCTGCGGACCTCCCTCGACTTCCGGCGGCTGTGGATCGGCAGCACGGTCTCCTGGGTGGGCCAGGGAATGACCTCCCTCGCCGTCTCGCTCCAGGTCTACGACCTCACCGGTTCCAGCTTCTCCGTCGGCCTCGTCGGACTCTTCTCGCTGATCCCGCTCGTGGTGTTCGGACTGTACGGGGGCGCCGTCGCGGACACCGTCGACCGCCGCAAGCTGGGTCTGTGGTCGTCGGCCGGGGCCTGGGTGCTGTCCCTCGCGCTCGCCGCCGCCGCGTTCGCCGGGTACGCCGATGTCCGGTTCCTGTACGCGATCGTCGCGCTCCAGTCGGTGTGCGGGGCGCTCAACGGGCCCGCCCGGTCCGCGATGATCCCCCGGCTGCTGCCGCCCGAACAGCTGCCCGCCGCCAACGCGCTGGGGTCCATGACCACCACGTCCGGGCTGATGCTCGGGCCGATGCTGGGCGGCCTCATCGTCGGGGCGTGGGGCTACCAGGCCGCGTACACCGTCGACGCCCTCACCTTCTCCGCCGCCCTGTACGCGATGTGGCGGCTGCCCTCGATGCGGCCCACGGGCGCGGCGGAACGGGGCGGCCGGGCCTCCGTCCTGGACGGGCTGCGGTTCCTCGCCACCCGGCCCAACATCCGGATGACGTTCTTCACCGACCTGTGCGCGATGGTCCTCGCCCACCCCCGCGCGCTGTTCCCCGCCGTCGCGGTGCTCTGGTACGGCGGCGACGCCACCACCACCGGACTGCTGGTCGCGGCCCCCGCCGTGGGCGCGCTGCTCGGCGGGGTGTTCTCCGGCTGGCTGGGGCGGATACGGCGGCACGGGCTCGCGATACTGCTCGCCGTGGGGTCCTGGGGCGCCGCAGTCACCGTCTTCGGGCTGACCCGCAACCTCTGGCTCGGGATGCTGTTCCTCGCGCTCGCGGGTGCCGCCGACACCACGTCCATGGTGTTCCGCTCGACGATGCTCCAGTCGGCGACGCCCGACGAGATGCGGGGGCGGCTCCAAGGGGTGTTCATCGTGGTCGTCGCGGGCGGTCCCCGGCTCGGTGACTTCCTCGCGGGCGCGGTGGGCGACCTGACCTCGCCCGAGGTCGCGGTGGTCGGGGGCGGGATCGCGTGCGTGGTCGCTGTGGCGGTGCTGGGGGTGGTGTGGCGTGACTTCGCCCGCTACGACGCGCGGTCGCCCGTGCCCTAGGCGTGGGCGCCCGGTGCGTAGCGTCCTGGGGTTCGTCGCTGTTCCTCTGCGGGGTGCTTGTTCCTTGCGGTTCCTGGGGTTCCATACCTGGGCGTGGCTTTTTCCTGTGCGGGTCGGACGGGGGTGCGCAGTTCCTCGCGCCCCTTGGGTTCCACGTCCGCATGTACGTGTTTCCTGTGCGGTCGGGCGGGGGTGCGCAGTTCCCCGCGCCCCTAGGGTTCCACGGTCACATGTACGTGTTTCCTGTGCGGTCGGACGGGGGTGCGCGGTTCCTTGCGGCGCTGGGGGCCTCGTCGGAGCTTTCGGGGCCGGTCTCACTGCTGGAGGAAGCCGCTTCCGATTTTCTGGGCGATGCGGGCGAAGGACCGGTTGCGGGGGACGTCGTTGGTCTTCAGCCAGGTCGCGGCCCACTCGATGGGGGGTGCGTCGCTGAAGGGGACGTAGACGACGTCGGGACGGCTGTAGAAGCGGAGGACCTGGGCTCCGACGATGACCGCGCCCGCGCCGGCCCCCGCCTGCTGAAGAGCCTCCTGGAACGTGTCCACGCGCGGCCCGCCGACGATGGTCGATCCGGCAGGGGTACGGCGGGGGTGGCGGTCGGCGGGCCACGCGCCCGGCGTGGTGTCGGTCGGCCGCAGCACGACGACGCCGACGAGATCCTCCATCGTCACGCTCGCCCTGGTCGCGAGCGGATGCCCGGCCGGGACCGCGAGCATGCGCGCCTCGGAGAACAGCACGGGGCCGACCGTGATGTCGGGCGCGGAGAGCGGCAAGCTGATGACCAGTACGTCGAGGTGCCCGCCGCGCAGTCGCGCCAGGGCGTCGACGACCTGGACCTCCCGGATATGGACCGGCGCGCCGAGTTCGTCGTCCGTGAATCTCTGTGCGGCCCTGTGCATCACCTGACCGGCGAGCGCACCGACGAAACCGACCCGCAGCGAGCTGTCGGAACCACGCGCAGCCTGGGTCGCGCGCGCGAGTCCCGTCTCTATCTGCTCATATCCGCTCTGAAGATCGTCCCGTAGCTGGCGGCCTATCTCCGTGAGTTCGACGGTACGGCTGCTGCGGTCGAAGAGCAGGGTGCCCACCCGCCCTTCGAGCTTCTTGAGGATCTGGCTCACGCGGCCGGTCGTCACGTGCAGCCGCTCCGCGGTGCGACCGAAGTGCAGCTCCTCGGCGAGCGTGAGGAAGACCTGTAGTTCGAGGCGTTCCAGCATGAGTCCTCCTCTTCGAGCGGGGTGACCGCAGAACCGTACGAGGCTAAACGTTCGTTGAGCAATCCTGTCTTGTTCACCCCTTGCGCACCCTGCACGATGAACGCAGTCAAGGCGTGCCGGTGACGCCCGCGATCGGA
>NZ_LFBV01000010.1:0-199945 GCF_001905345.1 Streptomyces uncialis | reverse complement strand
CGGAAGACGCGCTCGTCACGATGGCTCAGGGTTCTCCGTGAAGCATGCGCGGAGAAGCCGGCGCCGGGAAAGCAGGGCGTGCTCCATTCGTATGCCCTCATCTCGAAGGGGACATGAAGATGAAGTTCAGGACGGCCACGGTACGGGCGCTCGCCGCTTCGGTGTTCGCTGCGGGAGCGCTCGTCGCGGTGGCGGCCCCTCCGGCCAGCGCGGCGCCCAACGTCACCTTCACGAGCAGGGCCGACCCGCTGGACATGGGTTGGGCGGAGATCGTGATGTACATCAACGGAGATCGCGCGGGGACCGGGCAGTGGGCGGGTGACCCGGGCGACTTCGGCTCCTCCACGGGAGACACCATCATCGCCCGCGACTCGGCCTCCGACGGCTACGGCATCCAGGTGACCCTGGACGGTTCCCGGGTGGCGACGACCCGAGGGCACAACGCCCCCTACACCGACAGGGCCAGCGGGAATCTCCCGGAGGGCAGCAGGCACGACATGCAGGTCTGCGTCGTGAAGGGCAGCTATTCCGCGTGCGGCACGGTCTACGGCGTCAAGGCGTGACCCGGTCCGGTCCGTCGGAGGCGGGAAGGACACACGGGGTCTGAACCCGCCGCGCGTAACGCGCCGCACACCCCTGGGACCACCGGCGGGGACCGGGGTGTCCCGGGGGTGTGCGGCGCGTTACGCGTCGTGTTCTCGGGGAAGGTGTCCGCGGGTACGCGTCGTGTACCCGGTCACCGTGTCCGCTGGACGCGCCCGTCAGCGCGGGCGCGCGGACCCATGCGCGGGGTCAGTCCTGCTGACGGGGGTTCCTCAGTTCGGCCAAGCGCTTCCGTACCGTTTCGGCCTCCGGGTCCCACAGGGCGTCGAACATCGCGGCGGCCCGCCCCCAGACCTCCTCGGCAGCCGCCGGACGGCCGGTCACCAGGTGGGTGTCGCCCAGTCTGACCAGGGTCTCGGCCTCGTGGTAGCGGTCGGCCGAGGACCGGAACAGCGCGATGGCCTCCTCGTAGCAGGCCACCGCCCGGTCGTAGCGCGCCAGATGGTGATAGGCGAATCCCAGGCTGTCCAGGGTGGCGGCCTGGCCGTTGCGGTCGCCCGCCTGCCGCTGGCGGTCGAGCGCGCGGGTGCAGTGGTCGATGGCGGCCGGGTGGTCGCCCTCGGCGGCGTGGAGCCAGCCCATCGCGTTGAGGGTGCGGGCCTCGCCGTCCCGGTTGCCGGAGAGCCCGTACAGCCGCAGCGCCTCGCGCCCGTGCTCCAGCGCCTCCGCCAGCCGGCCGCCCATGTAGCAGAGCTCGACGTAGTTGTGCAGGGTCTGGGCCTGCCCGTTGTGCTCGCCCAGCCGCTCGTACAGCCCGAGGGCCCGGCGCAGCAGCCGCTCGGCGGTGTCCAGGGCGCCGAGCCTGGCCTCGGCGCGGGCGAGCAGCCGGCAGGCCATGGCCTCGCCCACCTCCTCGCCGGACCGCTCGGCGGTGGCCAGCGCGGTCTCCTGGACCGCGCGCTGGTCCTGCCACAGGCCGAGGGGCGCCAGATAGGCGGTGAGCGCCCAGGCCAGCTGCCAGCTGTAGGTCTCGAAGCCGCGCGCCGCGGCCTGCGCCACCGTCCGCAGCAGTACCTGGCGCTCGTCGGCGAACCACCCCAGGGCGGCCTCGGCGTCGCGGGCGCGGTCGCCGCTGTTCGACGGCAGCGGGGGCACGGGCACGACGGCGGGCCACTGCGGCTGCACGAGCACCGCGGCGGCGTGCGCGCGGTGCAGACAGTGGTCGTAGAACCGTTCCCGCGCCTGGAGCACACCGGCGGACGGTTCGGTGGTGCGGACCAGCGCGGACGCGTATGTCCGCAGCAGATCGTGGAACAGATAGCGGCCGGGCCGGTGTTCGGTCAGCAGATGCAGCCGGGTCAGCTCCCGCAGCAGGGGCCTGACGGAGTGCGCCGGGGCACCGGCCAGCGCGGCGGCGGCGTCCAGGGTCAGATCGGGTCCCGGGTGCAGTCCGAGCAGCCGGAACAGCCGGGCCGCCTCCTCGGTCAGGGCCAGATACGACCAGGACAGCACCCGCTGCGCGTCACCGTCCTCCAGTACGTCCAGCAGGGCCCCGCTGGGGCGGAGTTCGGCGGCGAAGGCGTGCAGGGGGAACGCCGGGTGGTTCGCCACGCGGGCGGCGACGACGGCGAGGGCGAGGGGCAGCCGTCCGGTCAGGGTCACGATGTCGGCGGCGGCGTCCGGTTCGGCCTCCACCCGCGGGCCCACCCGGCGGGCCAGCATCCGGGCCGACTCCGTCGCGCTCAGCACATCGAGGGTCAGTGACCGGGCCCCCTCGGACGTCACCAGCCCCGCCAGCCGGTTCCGGCTGGTGACGACCACCACGCTGTTCCCGGCGCCGGGGAGCAGCGGCCGGACATGGGCGGAGTCCCGGGCGTTGTCCAGCACCACCAGCATCCGGCGGGTGGCCAGCAGACTGCGGAACAGGCCCGCGCGGGCCTGTGTGCCGGAGGGTATCCGGGCCTGCGGTACGCCGAGCGCCTGGACGAAGCCCTGGAGGGCGTCGGACGCGGACACCACCCCGCTCTCGTCGTACCCCCGCAGATCCACATGGAGCTGCCCGTCGGGGAACCGGTCGGCGACCCGGTGGGCCCAGTGCAGCGCGAGTGTCGTCTTGCCGACGCCGGCCATCCCCGAGACGGCGGTGATCACGACACCCGGCGTCTCGCCGTCCGCGCGGTGGAGACCGGCGTCGAGCGCGGCGAGGGCCTCCTCCCGGCCGACGAAGTCGGGTGTGATGAGGGGGAGCTGGCGGGGCCGGGGCGGGGGTGGCGGGGAGTCGCCGACGGTGGCGGTCGACCGCTGCTTGAGGATGTCCGCGTGCAAGCGCGTCAGCTCGGGGCCGGGTTCCAGACCGGTCTCCCGTACCAGCGTGTCACGCACCTCGCGGTACGCCTCCAGGGCGCCCCCCACATCGCCCACCCGGTACAGACCGAGCATCAGATGGCCCCAGGCCCGCTGCCGTGACGGATGGGACGCCACCAGTTTCCGCATCCGCAGGACCGCCTGCGACAGATCGCCCTCCGCGAGCAGCGCCTGGGCGTGGTCCTCCTCGGTGTGGCACCGGCGTTCCTCCAGACCGGTCGCCCAGGACTCCAGGACGTCCGGCAGCACGAGCCCTTCGAGGACCCGGCCGCGCCAGACGGCGAGCGCCCTCGACAGCTCCTCGCGGGCCAGGGAGGGGTCATCGGCGGCCAGGGCGCGGCGGCCCCGGAACGCGGCCTCGTCGAAGCGTTCCACGTCCGTCCCGCCCGGTGGGACACGGAGCAGGTAGCCGCCCCGGGTGTGCGGCATACCGTCCCAGGAGCCGTCGCCGCCCAGGGCGCCGCGCAGCCCCCGCGCGTAGGTCCGCAGATTGGCGGCGGCGGACGCTGGCGGGTCCTCGCCCCACAGGGCGGCCACCAGCACACCGGTCGGCACCGTCCGCGAGGGGCGGCTGAGCAGGGTGGCCAGCAGCAGGCGCTGCTTGATGGAGCCCAGGGCGAGGTGCCGGCCGTCGAGGGTGACCTCCAGGGGGCCGAGGAGAGCGAAGCGCACCGTCACCAACCATGTCGCGAGAAGCGGGGCCCGTGACACGGGCCGTCCGAAGCCGAGTTGTGCGGACGTCGTGCGCACATTGTGCGCGCGTCAGCCTAACCTCCGGGCTGTTGTGAACAACCTCCAGGCAAGGAGTACTTGATGCTTACCTCCCGGAAGGCCGCCCAGGCCGCCGTGACCGCGGTCGCTCTCGTCGGTTCGCTGGCGGTCTCGGCGCCGCCCGCGGCGGCGGCGACCACGGCCCCGTCCTGCATAGGCCGCATGGTCACGGAGACCACCAACGGCTTCGACGTCCTGCTCAGCAACAACTGCTCCGGCACCCGTTCGGTGCGGGTCGTGGTGTCCCTGGCCCCGGACAGCCGCTGCTACAAGCTGGCGCGCGGCGCGAGCGACCTGTACATCTACACCGGGGTCCTCGGAAACTACGACCGTACGGTGAACTGCTGACGGACCGCACGGACCGCCGAAGCGTCGGCCGCGGGGGTGCCTGACGACGACGTGCGGGCCGTACCGCGCCCCGGGCGGCGGCACACCGGGTGAGGGCGGGGTGAACCCCGGGGCGGACATGGGGCGTGCGGGCGTCCGCCCCGGGGCCCCGTGACCGGTCCGTGTGACCCGGCCCGGTCAGCGGGAACGGGCCGGGGGCGGGCCGGTGAGCAGGGCGTAGGAGCAGACCGGGCCGCGTACGCCTCTGCGGTACAGGGGGCGGAACACCGCCTGGGGCGGTACCGGGGCGGTGGCCAGGGACTCCTCGTGGAAGCGGGACACGGCGACGAGGACGCGGGCGCCCGCGTCCCGCAGCCGGTCCCCGAGGACGGACCGCAGGGCCGACTCGGAGCGCGCGGGGGAGTCGGCCAGGGAGTCCTCGTGCAGGAAACTCACCAGGAGCGGCGGCAGCTCCGCCGCCGCCAGCGCGCCGGGCAGCTCCAGGACGACCGCGGGCAGCAGCGCCAGCGCGGGGCCGCCCGGCGGGACCGCCATCACGTACCCGGTCGGCGTGGACCGCAGCCCGCCGGGGCGCCGGGTCAGCCCGGCGAGGACCCGGTGCAGGGACTCCCGCACCGCCGGGGCCAGCGGGGCGCGGGGCGCGATGTCGAAGGAGACGTCGAACGCCACGGACGACACCGGATGCCGGGCCGGGCCCCCGTTCCCCTCCCGCGTCCGGGTCCCCGGGGCCCACGGGCCGGAGTCCGTCCCCGGGCCGTCCGCCGCGGCCTCCCGGGCGTCCGCCACCTCCCGGTGCAGCGCGTCCATCGCCGGACCCGGCCGCCCGCCGGCCGCCCGCAGCCCGTCGTACACCTCCAACGCCTCGTCGTGGCGCCCCAGTTCGTACAGGGCCCGCATCCGCAGGGCCCGCAGTCCCACATGCTCCGGGTGTTCGCGGACCCGGGCGGCGAGGTCGTCGGCCACATCGGCGAACCGGCGCTGCTCCAGGTCCAGTTCGGCGAGGGTGGTGAGGAGTTCCAGCCGCAGCGCGGTCAGCCGCTCGCGGTGGGCCGCCGCGCCCGGCCCGGGGACCCCGTCCAGCGGGGTGCCCTGCCAGAGCTGGAGGGCCGTGCGGATCGCCCGGGACGCCCGCGCCGGGTCGCCGTCGCCGCGCAGGTTCCGCGCCTCGGCCGCCAGGGAGTCCAGGTCCAGCAGGTCCACCTGGTCCGGGCTGATGTGCAGGGCGTAGCCGTCGGGCAGCCGGGCGACCGTGCAGGGGCCCAGGGCCCGCCGCAGCCGGGACACATGCTCGCTCAGGACCGCGCTGGCATGCGCGGGCCGCTCCGCGGGGTCCCACACCTTCTCGACGAGCCGGTCGTGCGTCACGGTACGGCCGTGCCGCAGCAGCAACTGGACGAGCACGGCCAGCCGTTCACCGCCCGTGGCCGAGTCCACCAGCACCTGCTCGGAGTTCCTGGTCAGCCGGACGGGACGGGGTCCGCCCGCGGGGTCCGGCGGAGGGGCGCCGGTGCGCCACACCTGGACCGGGCCGAGCAGCCGGTAGCGCAGATACGGCGCCGATCTGCGGGCGTGGCCGCGCAGTTCGGGGTTCCGCAGCCCGTTCAGGGCCTGGGCGGCGTCGTCGGCGGAGCCGTGCAGCAGGGCCGTGAGCGCCTCGGACACCGGGGCGCGCAGCGGCTGGGGCAGCCGGTTCAGGTTCCGTGGCGTCGGGTGCGCCTCCGCGGTGGACGAGGACGACGCGAGGAACGCCAGCGCCGACCCCAGCCGCCGCAGATCCTCCCGCCGCCGGTCGGGGCCCGGTGCGCGGTCGAGCTCGAAGAGGGTCAGCCGCGGCGTCCCGTCGGGGAGGACGACCACGCTGTGCGTGCCGACGGAACCGTGCACCACCCCATGGCGGCCCAGCGCGTCCAGCGCGGCGGCGAGCCCCGCCGCCACGGAGACGAACAGCCGGGCGGGGAGCACGAACCCCTGCGGCGCGGCGAGCGCGTTCAGCGGGATGCCGTCCAGGTGCTCCATGGCGATGAACCGCGCGGCGCCGTGCCGTCCCGAGCCGAGGACACGGACGATGTTCGGGTCGCGCAGTTCCCGCAGCAGCCGGACCGTACGCTCGAAATGGGCGGCGTCCTCCGGCTCGCCGACGGAGAACGCCTGTATCACCACGGTCCGGTCCGCCACCGGGTCCCCGGCCAGCCACAGCCCGCCGCCCGGCCGGATCGGGTGCTCCAGCCGGTATCGGCCACCGACCACCACACCGGTGTCGAAGTACGGGGCGTGCGCGGGCGGGCCGTCCTCTTCCGGGTCCGGCCCCGGGTCCGTCACCGCTGCCGGTTCCGCCGGTCCCGCCGTCTCCACGGCCTCCCAGGACAGGAGGTCCGAGGGCCGCGGTGACCCCTCGTCCGGGGCCGGGCGCGGGGCCGGGGGGCGTCCTGCGTACCGCAGGCTGTCCGCGCCGACCGTGGCGACCGGTGGGCCGCCGGGCGCGCCCCCGGCGGCGGCGTCCGGTACCGCGACCTCCATCGGGAAGCCGCCGGGCACCGTGCCCGCGCCCGCGTCGATCAGGGCGCCGACCCGGGCCAGCAGCGCCTCGGTACGGCTGCGGGTGGAGCGGGGCAGCGAGCGCAGCAGCACCTCACGTACCCCGGGCCGGAAGGCGTACCAGCCGGAGGGCCGGGCCCCGCCGGTGAGCATCCCGCTGAGGACCACCTCCGCCAGATGCTGCGGGCTGGGACGCGCCTCGGTCGCCGCCTGGACGAGCCGCATCACCGGCAGCCTCGGGGTGCCGAGCGCGAGGTGCCCGGCGAGCCGGAACGCCTCCGGCGAAGCCGTCGCGCGGAACCGGGCGACGAGATCGGTGGCGGACAGGTTCCGCGCGTCGTCCCGCGCGGGATCGTCCGTGGCGACGGGCACCGGCCGGTGGTGGAGCCGGGCCGCGGCCCCCGGCTCCCGGGTGCCGCCGGGCCCGGCGATCAGCGCCGACCAGTGGCCCAGCCAGCCGGGCCCCACTTCGAGCACGGGCAGCGCGACCGGGGCGGGGCCCGGCCGGGGCACCCCGTCGGGCGCGACGGGGTCGTACGGGGTGAACACCAGCGCCGAGTTGGGGGCGGCGGGCGCGGGCGACGACAGCCGGCCCGGGGCCGCCGGGAGCGCGGTGGCCCGCCACAGCCGCTCGGGCAGCGGCTGGAGCACGGCGACGGGCATCCGGTCGGCCCACCGGCGCAGGGTGCCGTACCAGCGGACCCCGGCGGGGCCGTCCCACCACTGGGGGCCCACACAGTCGCTGAACAGCAGGGTCACGGTCCGTCCGTCGGCGAGCGCGGGCACCGGTCCGCCGCGCGGCCCGCGTACCGTTCCGTCGGCGTCCGCGCGGTACACCTCCACCGTGCGGAACACCCCTGACCGTTCCAGCACGGTCCGCAGCTCCCGTACCAGCGGACGCCACAGCGGCATCGTCGGCCCGGTGTCATGGACGAGATGGAGCCGCAGCCAGCGCTCACGCGCCGGGCGCAGCACCGGCAGCCAGGAGCGTGGACCCGGTCCGAGGCGCGCGATCCGGTCGGCGGTCGCCTCCTCGTCCAGCTCCCGGCCGTGCGGGGCGGGCACCTTGCGGGCCAGCGGACGAAGCGCCCGCTGGAGGGCGAGCGGCCGGGCCAGCATCGGCGGCGCGGGCACCAGCAGCGCGGCCCGCCCGACCGGATCGGGGCGGTCCGCCACGGGGGGCCGCGGCGCGGGCCCGGGGAGATGGACGACGGCCCGCTCCCGTCCGGTGCCCGGCTCCGGCGGTGGCGGCCCGTCCCGGCCGGTCCCGGGGCCGCCGGTCCGCTCGTCGCCGTCGGGGCCGTCGCTGTCGCCGTCGTCGGGGCCGGGGTCCGGGCCGGGGAGCTGCGGGACGACGGGAGTCCCGGGCCGGCCGCCGGGAGCGCACCGGCCCGCCAGCCACAGGAGTTCGGCGAGTTCGGTGGGCGTCGGCGCGGTGCCCCGCGCGGCGTCGGTGAGGACGGCCGCCAGCCGGGCGACGGGCGACGGGAGGGGACCGGACTCAGTAGGCATCGTCGTCGCTGTCCGGGGTGCGGCTCAGATACGGCATCAGCTGTTCGGCGAGCGCGTCCCGGGACACCCCGGTCAGCCCCGCCGTCCCGGTCAGATAGATCGCGTTGAGCAACTGGTCCGTCGCGAGGCCCCCGCTGTCCGCCCGCTCCAGGAACCGGGAGATCAGGGTCCGCGCGTAGGCGTCCGGTTCCCCCAGGTGCGCGGTGACGATCCGGTCCAGCTGGGCGCCGTCCGGCCGCCGCAGCCGCAGCGACAGACAGCGCCGCAGGAACGCGGGCGGGAACTCCCGCTCCCCGTTGCTGGTCAGCACCACGAACGGGAACGCCCGGCAGCGCACCGCGCCGCCCGTGACGGCCACCCGGTCCCGGCCGCCGTCCACCATCACCTCCGCCCGGGGGGTGCGTCGGGCCGCCCGGACCAGCTCGGGGATCTGGTACTGGCCCTCCTCCAGCACATTGAGCAGGTCGTTCGGCAGATCCAGGTCGCTCTTGTCGATCTCGTCGATCAGCAGCACCCGGGGCCGCCGGTAGGGCAGCAGGGCGGTACCGAGCGGACCGAGCCGCAGATGGTCCTGGAGCTCCTCGCCGTCGTCCTGCGCGCCGGTCGCCGGTTCGCCGCCCGCCCGCGCCGCCGACTCCCGGGCCGCGTACAGCCGGGACAGCGCGTCGTACTGGTACAGCCCGTCGTGCAGGGTGGAACGGCTGGTGATGTTCCAGCGCAGCACCGGCCCCAGCCGCAGCTCCCGGGCGACCGCGTACGCGAGCGACGACTTGCCGCTGCCGGGCGGACCGGTCACCAGCAGCGGACGCCGCAGATACAGCGCCGCGTTGACCAGGTCCACGCTCCGCGGCGGCGCCTGGTACGTCCGGGCCCGGTGGGCGCGGTCCGGGGACGCGGCGGCCGTGTCCTCGTCCGGGGCGGGTGTCTCCAGCGGGGGACCGCCGTCGAAGGCCCGCCACGGCGGCGGCGCGGGCAGCGCGTCGATACCGTCGTGCGGCTCGTTCGTACCGGTGTAGACGGGCCACAGGGACATGAGCCGGACTCCTCGGGTCTGCGGACGGGGCGGATCGGCGGGGTCAGCCGACGGGTGACGCGGCATGGCCGGGGGGTTCGGGGAAGCAGCGCGGGTCCTCCCACAACAGGGTCAGATCCCTGGCCCAGTGGCTTCCCGGGTCGTCGGACAGATACACGACGCTGCGCAGCGCACGGATGTGCGACGGCAGCTCCGCCGGTGGCAGCCGGGCCACATAGGCGGTCAGCTCGTCCAGGAACTCCCTCCCCGCGCAGGGCTCCCCGTCGCCGTGCCGGCCGTCGCAGCCGGTGCGCGGCCACAGCAGCACCGGTACGGAGCCGTTCAGCCCGGCCGCGAACAGCCGTTTCATCCGGGGGGACGTGGGCGGCGCGGTGAACCCCATCATCTGGCCGTCCTCCCAGAGCCGGACGGTGAGCCTGCCCTGGTCCTCCGCGCTGCCGCACTCCACCCGGTACAGCTCGGCGCGCTCCCGGGCGTCCAGCCGCTCCCACTTGCGCAGCAGCTCATGCCGGCGCCCGCCCTGCCTGCGCCGTTCCCGGTCCAGCACCACCAGCGGGTACAGACAGCCCAGCGGGCTCGGGTCACCGGCGCCCCGGGGCCAGCGGTCCACCGGCTCGTTGAGCAGGGCGCGCGGTACGACGAACGCGATCAGGACCGGCGCGCCGTGCGGCAGTTCGTGGAACGCCTCGTCCACGCGCTCGGCGACGTACCGGGGCAGCGCGCGTTTGGCGAGGGTGCGGGCGCCGACCACCCGGCGGTGCCCGTCCCGGTACGCGGACACCTGCGCCAGGTACTGGCCGCCGCCGGAGCCGGAGCGCTCCAGCTCCACGACGATGGGCGACCAGGCGGGCGCGGGCCGCTCCCCGGGAACGCCGCCGGAGGGACGCTCCCGGTACGCACCGCCGGAGGGTGCCGGGACGGCCGGGTGCGGGGGTGGCGGGTACGCCGTGGGTGCGGGGGGCGTGACGGGGGCCGTGGGGGGTGCGGCGGGGGGCGGGGGGCCGCCGCGGGCGGCCCATCTGCGCAGCCCGTACCGCACCTCCGGGTCGGACACGAAGTCGGCGAGCCGGTCCGCGAACCGGGCGGGCGCCGCCGGGTCGTCGACCTCCGACAGCAGGTACCAGACGACGTCCCACAGCGCGGGGAACCCGCCCGGCGGCAGCGGCGGTCCGCCCACCGGGTCGACGGACTCGGCGTAGAGCCGGTCCGGCACGCACTCGGGGCCGTCCGCCCCGGCGGCCGTCACCAGCCGCCGCAGGGTCTCCTTGTCGGCCCGCCCGAACCCCCGGGTCGGGATCAGCTCGGTGAGCCGGGCCCAGTAGCGCGCCAGCACCGCCACGGGCAGCATCCGGCCGCCGCGCGCCGGGCCGCCCCGGTCCGCCGAGGTCACCATCCCCACGGCCCGGCCGGTGTCGGCGAGGACCGCCGCGGCCCCGCTGAACCCGGGGGCGATCGGCCGGCCGTGCCCGGTCCACGGCTCCAGCTGCACCCATTCGTCGCTGATCCGCTGGGTGGCGGTGGCCCGGTACTCGGCGAGCACGCCCTCGTCGAAGCGGGCCGGGAAGCCGTACACGAGGAGTCTGCGCGGCGGGTCGCCGTAGCCGTCGCCGGGCGCCGCGAACTCGACCGGGGCCAGGGACACCGTCCGCTCCAGTTCCAGTACCGCGACGTCCCCGGTGTCCAGATCGCCGCCGCCCCAGCCGCCGTGCGCCACCACCCGGGCCGCGACGCCGCCGAGCGGGCGCGCGTGCGGGAACGTCACCGTGACGTCCGCGCCGGTGTGCCGCTCGCGGACGACATGGGCGCAGGTCAGCACCTCCCGCTCGGAGACGAGGAAGCCCGCGCCGACCTCGCCGCCGCAGTCCACCCGGGCGTGCCAGGAGGCCGCGGCCGGGAGCCCGGCCGGCGGGACCCGGACCCCGGTGCCCGCGCCGGGACCGTCCGCCGTCATGATCCGGCGGTCGGCTCCGGGGACGGGACGGCCCCGGCCGCCGGGTCCGCGCCGCCGGGCGACCAGGTCAGCCGGACCGTCAGATGGCCCTCGGCGGAACCCTTCACGATCACCGCGCCGCTCTCGGCGGTGAGCTTCACGCCGAACTCGATCTCCACGGAGTCCGGACCGAGTGTCCCGTCCCGGAACACCCGCAGCGCGGCCTCGGCCGCCGCCCGCGCCCCGTCCAGGGACGACTCGAAGGTCCGGGCGGCCTGCGCGGGGCCGCCGCCCCGCGACACCGGCCGGGAGCCGCCCCGGTCCGCGTCGTCCGTGCCGACGAGGACTGCCGCGCCGCCCTCGGTCCTGAACTCCACCAGCTCGTCCACACGACCCCCGTGCCAGCCCGCACCGTACAGATCCGTACCGGCCGCGCGGGGGGCGGGAGCCCAGGCGGTCCCGGCGAAGCACATTGTCCCCGAAGGGAGTTGCCGCTGTCAGGGGAAACGCCGCAACACGCGCGGGGGCGCCGCCTCCCCGTGGGACCGGGGGAGACGGCGCCCGCGCGCCTTCGCCGTGACGTCAGACGAGGCGGCCGACGATGTGGAGGAGGCCGGCGAGGACGTCGGTGAGGAAGTTCATGCTGTGGTTCTCCTTGCTGGGATGCCGGTGTGGGACTCGCTCCCGCCCGCTCCGCCGCCACCCGTCTTCCGCGAACCAGGAGGGCTCACGGGGGACATACGGGGACGACCGGGAGGAACAGGAGAGGCGAAGTGACGGTATGCATCCCGTCGTTCGCACACCGTGATCATCCCTGACCGTCGGTGCCCGGGGCAATCATCAGAGCGACGATCACCTGTTCCAGGGAACAACTGCCCCACCGTTCGAACCCCGTTCGACACGCCCCGGCTCAACCGCCCTGTGTCAGGGCCCGCTTCAGGACCTTGCCCATGTCGTTGCGCGGCAGCTCCGCCACGTACCGCACCACCCGCGGCCGCTTGTGCGGGGCCAGCGCCGCCGCCACATGCTCCGCCAGCTCCCGCGCCCCGGGCGGGTCCGCCGGGTCGGCGGCGACCACCCAGGCCACCACCCGCTCCCCGAGATCCGGGTCGGGCTCGCCGGTCACCGCCGCCTCCCGCACCCCCGGATGGTCCAGCAGCGCGTTCTCGACCTCCCCCGCCCCGATCTTGTAACCACCGCTCTTGATCAGGTCCGTGGCCTTGCGCCCGACGATCCGCACATACCCGTCCGGGTCCAGCACCCCCATGTCCCCGGTACGGAACCAGCCGTCCGCCGTGAACGCCGAGGCCGTCGCCTCCGGCCGGTTCAGATACCCCGTGAAGAGATTCGCCCCCCGCACCTGGATCTCCCCGACCTCCCCGGGACCCGGCGCGGTCAGCGCCGCCCCCGACTCGTCCACCAGCCGCAGCCCCACCCCCGGCAGCGGCGGCCCGACCGTCCCCGCCCGCGCCTCACCGTCCGCGTGGACGGCCGTGTTCATCAGCGTCTCCGTCATCCCGTACCGCTCCACCACCCGCCGCCCGGTCGCCGCCGCGATCCGCTCGTGGTCCCGCAGGGGCAGCGCCGCCGAACCGGACACCAGCAGCCGCGCCCCCGCCAGCGCCCGCGTCAGCGCCGGATCACCGGGCAGCGCCTCCGCGATCCGGTGGTACATCGTCGGCACCCCGAACAGCATCGTCGCCCCGGCGCCCAGCTCCCGGGCCACCCCCTCCGTGCTGAACCGCCCCAGATGCCGCACCTCACCCCCGAGCCGCAACGGCCCCAGCGTCCCCAGGACCAGCCCGTGCACATGGAACAGCGGCAGCCCGTGCACCAGCACGTCGTCACCCGTCCACGCCCACACCCGCGCCAGCGCGTCGAGACTCGCCGCGAGCGCCCGCCGGGGGAGCACCGCGCCTTTCGGCGCACCGGTCGTCCCCGAGGTGTAGACGACGAGCGCGGGCACCTCCCCGCCCCACCCTTCTTCCCGTACGGGCTCCCCTGCCGGCTCCGCGCCCGGACCGCCGTCCGGCTCCGCCGACACCTCCAGCCGGGGCACGCCCCGCAACGCCGCCGGGAGCTCCGTACCCGGTGCCACCAGCACCCGCCGCGGCGCGCTGTCGGCGACCACATGCGCCAGCTCCGCCGCACCCGAGGCGGGATTCAGCGGCACCACCGCCACCCCCGCGAGCAGCGCGCCCACCACCCCGACCGCGGTCTCCGGCGACGGGACCGCCCACACCGCGACCCGCCCCTCCCCGGCGACCAGCCGCCCCACCCGCCCCGCCGCGGACGCCAGCGCCCCGTACGTCAGCGAGCGGTCACCGAAGCGGAGCGCGGGCCGGTCCGCCGCGCGGGGGTCCGTCAGGGCCGGGAAGAGAACGGTCACGCGTGCTGCTCCTCGTCTGGGAGGTCCGGGACGGTCACCGCCCCGCGCGGCCGGACGCCGCACCCGCAAGCTTGCACCCTCCTCAGCCGCCGGGGGCCCGCTCCGCGACCTCCGCGACGACACAGCTCAGATGGTCCGGCGCCCCCGCCTCGTACGCCCGCGCACGCAGCTCGCGCACCGCCGCGGCCGGGTCCGGGGCCGCCACGAGCACGCTCCGCAGCCGCTCCCCGGGGACCACCGCCGACAGTCCGTCCGAGCACAGCAGATAGCGGTCGCCCGGCCGGGTGTCGTGCAGCCGGATGTCCGGTACACCGTGCCCGCCGGAGCCCGTCAGCGCCCGCAGCAGCAGCGACCGCCCCGGATGCGACCGCGCCTCCTCCTCGGTGAGCCGTCCCTCCTCGACCAGCGAACCCGTCACGGTGTGGTCCTCCGTGACGAGGAACAGCTCACCGTCGCGCAGGACATGCGCCCGGGAGTCCCCGATATGGACGAGCGCCAGCCGCGAGGCGGTCCACAGCAGCGCGGTCAGCGTCGTCCCCACCTCCGCCCGGCCCGCCGCCCCGGCCGTCCGCACGGCGACCTCGCGTACCGCGCGGGCCGCCCGCGCGACCGCGTCCTCCAGGGCGTTCAGCACGTCGCCCGGGTCCAGTGTCCCGCCGTCCAGGGCCTTCAGCGCCTCGACGGCCGCGGCGCTCGCGGGCGCCCCGCCCGGCCCGAAGCCGTCCGCGACGGCCAGCAGCCGGGTGCCCGCGTGGACGGCGTCCTGGTTGCCGGGACGCACCAGGCCCCCGTCCGACAGGGCCGCGCAGCGCAGTTCCAGGGTCATGACAGGCTCCTTCGGTCGTAAGGGTGCGGAGAGCTGGTCGACGAGGAACTCCGCGAGGTCACGACGGGCCGAGGTCTCCGCCTCCACCTCGGCCCAGTACCGCCGCACCGCCTGTGCCGCGCGTGGCGGCGCCAGGGCCGTCACCTCACGGATACGGGCCAGCGGCATCCCCAGCCTGCGCAGCCACGCCACCAGACGGGCCCGCTCCAACTGGTCCGGCGAGTAGAAGCGGTAGCCCGACCGGGGGTCCACCCGGGCCGGACGCAGCAGGTCCAGCTCGTCGTACAGCCGCAGGGCCTTCGGCGACAGCCGGGCGGCCCGCGCGAACGCGCCGATGGTCAGCGAGGCACCGGCCCCCGGGCCGTCCCCGCCGCCGTCCCCGCCGCCCGTGCCCTCGCCGCCCGTGCCCTCGCCGTCCGGGAACCCGCCGTTCATGACCGCCCACCCCGCTCCTCGTCCTGTCCCCGATCCTGGGGCTTGACCGAGGGGCAAGGTAAAGCGTGGTGTCCCGGACATCCGGAGAGTTACCCTGCGTCCGGTCCGTCCGCCCGCCTTCCACCAGGAGCTCCGCCGTGTCCCGCACCCCCAGGATCGCCCTGGTCACCTACCGTCCCCGCCCCGGCGGGGTGACCGATCCCGACCTCCCGGCGATGCTCGACGCGCTGACCGCGGCGGGCGCGGCCGGACAGGCGGTGGCGTGGGACGACCCCGGGGCCGACTGGGCCTCCTTCGACCTCGCCGTGGTCCGCTCCACCTGGGACTACACCCAGCGGGTCACCGAGTTCCTCGCCTGGGCCGACCGCTGCGCCACGCTGACCCGGCTGGTCAACCCCGCGCCGGTACTCCGCTGGAACAGCGACAAGCGCTACCTGGACGACCTCGCCCGCGCGGACGTGCCCGTGGTCCCCACCCGCTTCGTCCCGCCCGGCGCGGAACCCGGCTTCCCCGACGGTCCGTTCGTCGTCAAGCCCACCTGGGGCGCGGGCGCGCGGTACGCGGCGCGGTACGAGGACGGCGGCGCGGGGGCCGTGCGGCGGGCCCGGGAGCAGGTCTCGCGGATGCACGCGGAAGGGCTCACCGCGATGGTCCAGCCCTATATGCGGGCCATCGAGACGACCGGGGAGCGGGCCCTGGTCCATATCGGGGGGACCTTCCACCACGCGATACGGAAGGGGGCCGTCCTGGAGGCCGGGGCGGCCTTCGACGCGGCCAAGACCGCGCATCCCGGGGTGCGGGGGTGGACGCCGGGTCCGGCGGAGCTGGCGGTGGCGCGGCGGGCGCTGGCGGCTGTCCCCCTCTCGGGGGCGCCTGTCTACGCTCGGGTGGATCTCGTCGACGGGGACGATGGGGTGCCCCGGGTCATGGAGCTGGAGCTGATCGAGCCGAACCTGTTCCTCGGCCTCCACCCCGAGACGGCGTCGGCCCTGGCGAAGTCCCTCACGGGGTGCGTCGCCTGAGGTCCGCCGTGGCCGGCCCACTTGTTCCTGTACGGGAGCTCCCGCGGGTCGCCTTCGCTTGCGCTTCCTAGGTCTGTCCGGCTGGGCGTACTTCGTTCGTGTGCCGTCGTTCGTGGGGTGCGCAGTTCCCCGCGCCCCTGGATGCTGCCCCTTCGGGTTTGTTCGTCGGGTGCGGGTCGGCCCTCGTTTTCGCGCAGTTCCCCGCGCCCCTTTGGGGCGCGTCCGGCCGGTTCTTGGGGTCGGTGCCGGTCGGGATTCTCCGTCCTCGCTCCAACGCGCTCGGTACGACATCCCCCTTGCCCGACTGAAGAGCATCGGAGTCTGCGGGCAGAGATTCCCGCCCACCCCCTCCCGCAGCAGCGCGACTGCGAGAGGAGGGTGGTTCGACCCCGCCCGGCCCGGGGCCTGACCACACCCGCAGACTGAGAACAGCCCCAGGTAGGCGCCCCTTCAGGGGCGCGGGGAACTGCGCAAAGACGAGAACCGGCCCGCACTCGACGGACAACACCAGCCAGGCAGCGCCCCGACAGGGGCGCGGGGAACTGCGCGAATCCACCGGGCGACGGCACGGGAACGGAGTGCGCCCAGCCGGACGGACCCCCCGCCCGACGGACAAGACCAGCTAGGCAGCGCCCCGACAGGGGCGCGGGGAACTGCGCGAATCCACCGGGCGACGGCACAGGAACGGAGTGCGCCCACCCGGACAGACCTCAGAAGCGCAAGCGAAGGCGACCCGCGGGGAACTGCGCACCCACGAACGACCTGTGCGGGAACAAGTGCGCCCAGCACAGGAACCCAAGGGGTACCAGGGGAAGGGTCACCCGGGGGAGATCCGCTGGAGGAGGCCCCACGTGAACTCCGCTGTGTACGCATAGGGCGCACCGCTCGCGGTGAACGCCAGTCCCCACCGCCCGGGCGCCGACCCCTGCAAAGGCCGCGCCGGCGGGAACGCCGAGGCGACCTCGTCTACGGTCACCGACCAGGGCACGAGGTCACCGACCCCCCGCAGCACGGGCCCCGCACACCCCGGCGCCCGTACGAGCCACTCGTTCCACACCGCCCCACCGGGCCCCGTCAGCACCTCGAACCGCAGGTCCGGCCACAACGGCACCGGCCACAGCAGCGCCTCGCACTCCAGGTCCCCGACCCGCCGGGCGGACCGCGACTCGGGCGGCCCCAGCACCGACCGGTAACGCCCGGCGGCCCCCCGCCCCCGCGGGGACCGGGACATCGCCTGCCACCGCCGGTTCGCCTCGCGCATCTCCGTGACGGACACCCCGAGCGTCCGTCGCGCGTCCGCCACCAGATCCGGTTGGTGGTCGGCCATCCGCCGCAGCAGCACCAGCTGGAACTCCAGCGGACCGAACGGGGCACCGGGCACGGACGGGGTACGGGGCATGCCCCCATCGTGCCGCACCGGCGCCGGGGAACCGCTCAGCCGTCCGCCGGGGCCCCGGCCGTGAACCGCTCGTGCTCCGCGTCCGTCACCGCCGTCCCCGACGCGGGCAGCAACTGCGGCACCCCGTCCACCACCGGGTACAGCCGCCGCAGCCGCGGGTTGTACAGGGCCGTCCCGGGGGCACCCCCCTCGGGACCGACCAGACGCAGCGCGCCCTTGTCCAGCGGGCACACGAGAAGGTCGAGCAGCGGATCGTCAGGACTCATGGGGGTCAGCTCCTTGCGGTCGGGCACGGCGGGGTCGGGGACGGGACGGCGGGACGGTCGGGTACGGCGGGACCGGGCGGGGAGTCGTGCTTCGGCATCGCGAGGAGGACCGACACCGCGAGGACCGTCCCCGCGACCCGCAGCGCGAGCCGCACCGGATCACCGGGCAGCGCCTCACCGAACGCGAGGGTCCCGAGGACGGCCGAGAACACACAGGACACCGTGGTGCACACCGGCACGATCAAGGACGCCCGGCAGCGCTGGAGCGCCGCCTGCGACATGATCAGCCCGAACACCCCGGTGCACAGCAGCAGATAGGGGTACGGCGAGCCGAGCAGCCCGAGCAGCGCCCCGCCCGGTGCCCGCGCGAGGTCCGGCAGATGCCCGGAGACCCCTTTGATCGCCAGCGAGCTGACCCCGTAGAGCAGCCCGACGGCGACCCCGTACTCGACACCGGCCGTCGGCATCCGGTGCCGCCGCCCGGCCCGCCGCTCGGTCACCGCGTACAGCCCGAGGCCCGCCGCGAGCGTGGGCACGCACACCAGAAGGATCACCCCGGCCGGGGCCCCCGCGCCCACCGCCTCCGCGGACCCGGCGCCGTGCGGCAGCGACAGCACGACCATCAGCAGCGCCAGCAGGATCGCCCCGATCGCGTACCGCTCACGCCCCGAGGTCTCCTCACCGAGGACCCGCGACGACAGCAGCAGGAGCAGTACGAGCCCCGACACGAAGATGCCCTGCGCGGCGGCGATCGGCAGCGTCCGGTACACGGCGAGCTGCGCGCCGAACCCGGCGGCCAGCGCCAGCGCGCCGCCGATCCACAGCGGACTGCGCAGCACCAGCCACAGCAGCCGCACCGGTTCGCGCACGCTCACCGCGGGCAGCCGCGCGAGCGCCCGTTTCTCCAGCACGAACCCGGTGCTGTAGAGCACGTTCGCGAGCAGCGCGGCGGCCACCCCCCACCCCACGGCTATGTCCTTCGCGCGTGCAGCAGCAGGATCGAGGAGAGGGACGGCGCCGCGCAGGCCAGCCGGTCCAGGCCGCGCAGCGGACGCGGCACCCCGTGGAACGGGGCGCCCGCGAGCCGGACCACCTCGAAACCGGACGCCGCGACGAACTCCCGCAGCGCGCGTGCCGTGTAGAGCCGCAGATGACCGACGACCTCCCGGCCGGGCCGCCCATGGATGCCCCGCAGGCTGACCTCGGAGAACACGGGCTGCACCCCCGCGAGGAGCAGCGCCCGGTTGTACCAGGCGGCCAGGTTCGGGGTGGACAGCATCAGATGCCCGCCGGGCCGCAGTACCCGGCGCAGCTCGTCCAGGGCGCTGTCGGGGTCGACGAGGTGCTCGATGACCTCGCTGAACAGCACGGCGTCCGCCGAGCCGGAGCGCAGCGGCAGCCCCCCGTCGGTGAGTTCGCCGCGCACCACGTCCGTGAGGTGGGCGCGGGCCCGGCGCAGCGCGTCCTGCGACCAGTCGACGCCGATGACCCGGTGCCCGGCCAGCAGCGGCGCCGCGGTCCGCGCCGCGGTGCCGTCGCCGCAGCCCACGTCCAGGACGACGGCCGGGCGTCCGGCGGCGGGGCCGAGGGCGGCGGCCAGCATCCGCGCCTGCCGCAGACTGCGGGCGTCCCCCGACGCGACGGGCACCCCCGGGTCCTCGTAGAAGTCCCGCAGTCCGCGCGGCGCGCTGCCGTCCCCGCCCCGTCCGTCGTCCGCCGCCCGGTCACCGGTCCCCGTGCCGTCCCGCGTGGTCCGTGTCATCGGGTCCCCTCCCGCGCCCCGTCCCCGGCCACCGGGGGCCGGGTCAGGTCCAGATACCGCTCGAACAGTTCCCGCAGCCGCGCGCCGTCCGCGTCCCCGAGCAGCGCCGTCGACCAGCGCAGCACCACATGCAGCCGTCCGGCGGTGGAGGCGACGGTCACCGTGAACCCCCGGGGCATCCGCGCGGGCGCGGAGATCCACAGCGCGTCGGACCGGCCCGCGTCACCGAAGTCCAGCGGGTACGGCACCCGTCCGATGTTGCTCACCAGGGTGGTGGACATCCAGGGCGTCAGCGCGCGGCGCAGCAGCCGGGTGACGGCCGCCCGCCAGAGCACCGGGAGCACCGGCGCGGTCAGCAGCGTCGCCCCGCGCCCGAGTTGCGGCCGCTCCGCCGCCTTCAGCGCGCGGGTACGGTCCGCGGTCCGCGTCAGCAGTCCGCGCACCGCCGCCGGGTGCCACTCGTCGCCGCCCCAGGCGGCGGGCCGCAGTTCCGCGGCGGTGAACGGCACCTCGACCAGCCGGGTGCCGTTCCCGATCGGCATCCCGGGCCCGCGCGGCCGGTCGTCCACCGGCATGGTGATCCGCACCGGGCGCGGCCGTTCCCCCCGCGTCCGGTTCCAGTGCGCCACGGTGAGCGCGGTGGCCACCATCAGCTGGTCGTTCACGGTGTACGGGGCGCCGGGCGGGCGGCGCGGGACATCGAGGTCGAGGACGAGCATCCCGTTGCCGGGGCCGGACGCCCCGGCGGGCCGGGCCGGGGTGCCGGGGGCCAGCCGGGCGGGCCGCGCCCAGGGGGAGGGGCCCGGCGCCGGGTCGGCCGGGCCCGGCCCGGGGGCGCACCGGGCCGGGGCGGGCGGGGACGACGCGTCGTCACCGGCGCCGCCGTACAGCCCGGCGGCGGTCGCGAGGACACGGATACCGGCCGGACCGTCCAGCGCGGTGTGGTTGAGCGTCAGGAAGAGCACCGTCCCGCCGGGCCGCGCGGGGTCCTCGACCGCCTCCAGCCGGATCGGCGGGGACGCCGACAGCGGGGGTGCCGTCGCGAGGGCACGGGCCCTCGCCCGCTCCAGCGCGCCGGGTCCCGGCGCGGGGAACGTCACCACCTCCGTGTCGGGACCGTTCGTCAGCTCCCAGCTGTAGCGCCGCCGGTACCAGGGGCCCGGCGCCTCCCGCATCAAGGCGCGCGGGTGGCGCCGCAGGGCCTCGCCGAACGCCCGCCGCAGCCGTTCCGGGTCGGGCCGCCCCGGCAGCCGCACCTCGATATGGACGGTGTCCGGCTCCGTCTCGTGGACGCAGTGCCGCGACACCTCGTCGACGACGGGGAAGGGCACCCGGACCGGGCCCGCCGGTGCGGCGGGCCGGGCCGGACCGTCCACAGCGGTCACCGAGCGCCCCCGCCCGCGTCCCGTGCCCCGGAGCCGGGCCCCCGCGCGGTGACGGTCCGCCCGTCCCGGCCGTCCTGCCCAGCCGTACGCTTCGCCTCGTCCGGCCCGTCCGCTCGACCCGCCCCGGACGTTCCCGCAGGTGCGGCAGGTGCGGCAGGTGCGGCAGGTGCGGCAGGTGCGGTCGGAGCCGTGTCCGAACCTGCGACGGCCGAAGCGGAACCCTGACCGGCAGGACCGGCAGGACCGGCAGGAACCGACGGACCCGAAGGACGCGCGGTGGGCGTCGCCGCCGGCGCGGGCTGCGCCGCGGGCGCCCCGTACGGCTGCGCCGGAAGCACCGCCGTACCCGTGGGACCGGCCGCCGCCGGACCGGCGGTCCGGCGGCGGTGTCCGCCGCCGCCCCCGCCGACCGTCACCAGCGCCGCGAACAGCGCGATCAGCGCCAGCACCTGCGCCAGCGGGCCGAACGACCCCTCGCCCGCCGCCGGAGCCTCGCCCGCGCCGGTCGCCGCCACGACACCCGCGGCCGTCATCGACACGAACGCGATCGGCACCAGCAGGGTGTGACGGCGCAGCGCGAGCACCGCCAGGACCGGGACGAGCAGGGCGAACCAGCCCGCGATCACCACGGCCACCAGGGTCAGCGCGACCGTGCCGAGGAGGGTCCCCGGACCGTTCACCGCCGCCGACGGGCCGTGCGGGTTCTCCTCCTGGCGGCGCCACAGCACCAGACCGACCAGACCGAGCAGCGCGGCGAACCCGACGACCAGCCCGATCTCGTACGTCCGCGCGGGCTCGTAACTCAGGGTGACCTTGCCGCCCTCGCCCTCGGGGACGCGGAAGCCCTGCTGCCAGCCGTCGAGCCGGACCGAGGTCAGCTCCTTGCCGTCGAGGGTCGCCTTCCAGCCCTCGTTGACGTTCTCGTACGTCGTCAGGTACGACTCCGCGCCGGAGCCGACGGTGAGCTGACGGCGGTCGCCGAGCCAGTCGTCGACCTTCAGCTCACGCGTGGCCGTCGCGGGTGCGGCGGCCTCGCCCCGGGTGAGGGTCGCCGCGGTGACGGCCAGCGGACCCTCGTCGCCCGCCTCCAGTGTGTGCGTGCCCGTGCCGAGCGTGAGTTCCGCGTCCGGCTCGTCCCGCTGGCACAGCGTCACATCGACGGGCCGCCGTTCCACCAGGTCCTGGACGACGCCCTTGGCGCTCGTCGCGTGGAGGACCCCGTCGATCGCGACCGCCGGACCCTCGCCGCACTCCAGGGTGAAGCTCCGCCCGTCGGACGGCCGTTCGGTGCGGTAGCCGTCGGGCTCCAGCGCGGGGACGGTGATCTCCGTCAGGCCGACCGGCAGCCGCAGATCGTCACCGGCGACCGGGTTGTGCAGGGTGACCTCGGAGGTGGCGGTCACCCTGATCTCCAGCTCATCGGTGGTGATCGGGTCGAAACGCACCCAGCCGTTGTCGTCCACGTTCGCGATCGCCGCGCCGTCCGGCGAACTGATCTCGACCTTCGTGGGGCGGGCCGACAGGCCGCCCGCGCCGGTCAGCACCAGCCGGTCCACCGGCCGCTTGTCCCGCCAGGCCAGCCGGACCACCGGCTCGTCCCCGGCGATCCACGCGGTCGTCAGATCCCCGTCGGTGAGATTGCGCGCCGACAGCTGCGCGCCGAGGCGCGCGGTGGAGGCGGCCGTCGCGACGACCTGGTTGCGGGGCCGCTCGGTGCCCGCCCCGTACAGCAGCTTGTCCAGCGCCTCGCCGGGGACCGGTACCGCGCTCATCCTGACCTGGTGCGCCCCGCCGTCGGAGGTGGTGAAGGAGCGGTGCAGCCCCGACTCCGTACCGGCGGGGGACAGCCCGCCCGGGTCGGCCGTCCGGTGCAGCGACACCGTCTCGGCACCCGCGCGGGTGGCGTCCTCGGCGTCCGTGGGCAGCTTCAGCATCCGGGTCACCGACACATCCGGGATCTCGATCTCCGAGAACCCGGCACCGGTCAGCCCGGGGCCGCCCGACTCGGTCTCCACGATCGTGATCCTCAGCCAGTCCGTCCCACCCGGCGGGGACTTGATGTCCTGGGGCTTCCCGTTGGCGCGCAGCGGACTCGTCTCGCTGCCGCGCTCGGTCTCCACCCGCACCTTCGTCGGCGCGGCCCGGGTCCCGTTCTGCGGCAGCGGGGTGACCGTCAGCGAGGACGGCATCTCCGTCGTTCCCTCGAACGCGATCCGCAGCCACTCACCGGCCGCGTCCCCCGAGGTGCCCACGGCCCACGCCGTGTCCGGGTTCCCGTCGAACGCGTTCACCGGGTCGTACTGCGGCAGATGGAACAGCCAGTTGCCGCTGGACGACGCGGTCACCGCGCGGGCGCCCCGCAGTTCGGCGACCGTCTGATGCCGGACACCGCTCCTCGGCAGGATCTGGTGCGGCTCGTCACCCGGGTCCTGCACACTCCCGGAGTGGTTCCGCTCGTCCTCGGTGTACGTGTACGAGGTGTTGGTGTTCACCAGGCCGAAGCGGGTGTCGGCGCGCCGCAGCCCGTCCCCGACCACCTGGAGCGCGGGCTTGTCGACGCCCGGGTGCCCGTCACCGGTCAGGACCGTCGGACGGTCGCGCAGCGACGGGTCGCCCGACAGCGGCAGCAGCGTCTCCGGTCCGCCGGACACCACGGCCGTGTCGGCGGCGGCGTAGATCCCCGCCTGGCCGGGGCGCTTCGTACCGGCCGCCGGCTCGTAGATCTCCACCGCGCGCTGCCGGGCGAACAGCCCCTCGACCTGGAGGGGGGTGTCGTCCGCGATCCGCCCGCCGGTCATCACCGGGCCGAAGCCCTCGACGCGCTCGTACCCGGACTGCTCCAGGGTCCGCTTCACCGTGGTCGTCGGGACGTATCCGATCTGGTCGGGGTCCAGGTCGTTGCGGACGACGACATGGTGCAGCCCCGCCCGGCTCAGGAAGTCCCGCAGCCCCGGCACCTCGGCACCGGTCAGCAGCGCCTGCTCCACGGCGTCCATCGCCCGCCGGTTGCCCGCCGTCCCGAACGGGACGTAGTCGCGCTGCGCCCAGCGGGACTTGGCGAGCACGTCCAGCGGCTGGTCGATGGGGGAGCCCCACGTGTAGACGCCGTGCGCGGTCGCGGGCACCACCAGCGCCCGGCTGTCCGGGGTGTTCTTCTCCAGCCAGCCGGCCGTGGTCTCCCAGTAATCGGGCAGCTTCTGGAACGAACCCGGCTGGAGGATCGAGCCGTTGACGTACGGCAGCGCGAGACCCGGCACCACGAGCACCGCGGCGACCGCGGGCGCCCAGCGGCGGCCCCGCACCGGCCGCGCCCCGTGCGCACGCACCGCGACGGCCAGCAGATGCGTCAGACCCAGCACCAGCGCGAGCGCGAGGCCCGTCTGGAACTTGTAGATGTTGCGGAACGGCACCAGCACACCGTCCAGCAGATCCTGCACGAAGCCGTGGAACGGACCGCCGAACGTGCCGCCGTACCCGGCCAGGGTCAGCAACGCCACCGTCAGCACCGTCAGCGTCAGCCAGCGCCGCTCCGGCACGTCCCGGCGGGCCAGCCCCGCGAGACCCAGCGCGGCGGCGACCGCCGACGCCACGATCACCGGCACCGACGACGCGACACTCCACCCGGCGGGCAGCCACGGCTCACCGAAGTTCAGATACGCGACCCAGTTCCCGGCGCCGCGCAGCGCCTCCGTCGCCGCCATCGTGTCGGTGGTGACCCGGGAGGTCTCCACGTACGGCAGGAAGTTCTCGCCGTACACCCCGAGCAGCAGCAGCGGGACCACCCACCACAGGGTCGCCAGCAGCACCCCCGGCACCCACCACAGGATCAGCGCCCGCCGCCGCGGACCGCGCGGCCGGGTCAGCAGATACAGCGCCACCGGCAGCAGCGACGCCAGCGTCGACGCCGCGTTCACCCCGCCCATGCACACCACGAGCAGCGCGGAACGCAAGGCCGCGACCCGCGCGCTGTACCGGTCGTCGACCAGCGGCAGCAGCACCCACGGCAGCAGCGCGCCGGGCAGCGCCGCCGCCGACGTGGAACCGACGACGATCGTGTACGTCGGCCACAGCGCGTACACCGCCGCGCCCAGCAGCCGCGTCGAGCGGTTGCCCACGGCGAGGCGTTCCATGAGCCGCAGCGCGCCCCAGAACGCGGCCGTCACCACGATCGACAGCCACAGCCGCTCCGCGAGCCACACCGGGAGCTGCGCCAGATCGGCGAGCCCGTAGTAGGGGAGCATCGGGAACGCGTAGCCGATGTACTGGTCGGTGAGCGTGCCGAAGCCCGCCCGGTCCTGCCACAACTGGCCGAGGTCGCCGAGGAACTGCCAGGGGTCGACCGTGACCCCGAGCTTGGTGTCGAACGTCATCCGTCCTGGTGACACCACCAGGAACAGCGTGAACACCACGGCCCAGAAACCGGCGAGCCACCGGCGCGACCGGGGCACCCCGGGAGGGCCTTCGGTGGTGCTGGTGGTGCGCGGGGCGGCCGGAGGGGGAGCCTGGGCCGCCGGGGCCGTACTGGTCATGGACACCGCCTGAGGATGAGGAGAAGGTTCCAGGTGGCGAATTCCCGCAGGCCCGGCACCCGGGTCACCGCACCGGCCAGGAACGGCCAGTAGCGGGACCGGGCGGACACCACGGTGACATCGGTCCGCGCCCTCACCTGGCGCAGCGTCGGACCTACGTGCACGGCGAAGAGGTTCTCGCCGAGGATGTGCTTGGCGGGGCGGCCGGAGCGCCGCTCGTAGCGGTCCCGCGCCCGGCGGGCGCCCAGATAGTGCCAGGGCGCCCCCTCGTGACCGCCCCACGGGGAGAGCCAGTTGGTGAACGAGACATAGATCAGCCCGCCGGGGCGGGTGACGCGGACCATCTCACTGAGGAAGGTCTGCGGATCGTCCACGTGCTCCAGGACGTTCGAGGAGAAACACACATCGGCGGTGCCGTCCGCGAGCGGCAGCAGATAGCCGTCCGCGACGACCGCGCCCTCGGGCGGGGAGCCGCCCAGTTCCCGGGGGTCCGGCTCGAACAGCGCCGCACACGCGCCGCGCCGCCGGAACTCCCGGGTGAAGTACCCGCCGCCACCGCCGATGTCGACGACGGTCCGCCCGTCGAGCGGCCCGCCGTACGCCTCGACCTGGTCGGCGGCGTCCTGGGCGAGCAGGGTGTAGCACGCCTCGGGGTCGTCCTGTTCCCGCAGGAACGCGCGGAACAGCGCGGCCGACCGCCGGAAGGAGGGGTCCTTCCGCCACGGCCGCCGCGGACCGTCCGCGGGGCGCGCCGGGGGGCGGCCCGCACCGGTACGGCCGACTCTTGGACCAGGGGCTTGCATCGGACCTCACTTCCGCCGGGACGGCGGTGCGCCGCCCTCGTCGGCACCCGGGACCCGGGCGGACGCAGGGACGGACAGGGGAGCGGGGACGGGGGCCGCGGGGACGGGGGCCGCGGACGCCGCGGACAGGGGTGTCCGCGCGGCGGGCACGGTGGGGACGGGGACGGGTGCGGCGGATACGGGCGCGGGTGCGGCGGGCACGGGTGTGGGTGCGGGTGCGGCGGTCAGGACCGTGCCGCCGGACGGGGCGGACCCACCGGACCGGGACCGGACGGGCCCACCGCTCGGAACCGGCCCGCCGCTCGGGACCGGCCCGCCGGACGGGATTCGTGCGGCGGGTACGGTCGCCACCGGTACGGGCGCGGGGATCGGCGCGGACGCCGTCACGGGGGCGGGGCGCTGTCCGGTCGCGGCCTCCACGGCCACGTCCCGGAACGCGCGCACCGTGTTCGCCCACGTGTAACCGGCGGCCCGCTCACGCGCGGCGGCGCCCATCGACGCCCGCCGCCGCTCGCTGAGGGCCAGCGAGCACCAGGCGGCGGCGAACGAGCTCTCGCCCCGGGCGAGCACTCCGGTCACCCCGTCGTCGACGGAGTCCCGCAGCCCGGGTACGTCGAAGCCGACGGTCGGGGTCGAGCACATCGCCGCCTCGGTGACCACCAGCCCCCAGCCCTCGACGGCCGAGGGATGCAGCAACAGCCAGGCCGCGCACAGCAGACGGTGCTTCTCCGCCTCCGTGACATGTCCGGCGAACTCGACCCCGGGACCGGCCATCCGTTCCAGCCGGGCGCGTTCGGGGCCGTCCCCGACGATGACGAGCCGGCCGCCGGTCACCGGCCGGACCCGCTCCCACAGCCGCAGCAGCAGATCGATCCGCTTGTACTCGACGAGCCGTCCCATCGCGAGGAACAGCGGCTCGCCGGAGCGGGGGAGTTGGGGTCCCGGTTCCTCGACCCCGTTGTGGACGACCCGGACGCGGTCGCGTTCCACGCCGATGTCGCCCAGCGCGTCGGCGGTGGAGGACGACACGGCGACCATCAGATTGCGCCGCTGGCCCTCCCGCAGCGCCCAGTGCTCCAGCTTGCGGCCGAGCCGTCCGGCGGGGGCGAGGGGACCCCCGCCGAAGCGCATGTCCCACAGATCGGTGTGGACGTGGTTGACCAGACAGAGGGTGGGACCCCGGTGCCAGAGCGGCGCCAGGTAGGGCATGCCGTTGCACACCTCGACCAGCAGATCGCAGTCACCGACCTGGCGGGCCAGGGTCCGGCGGGCCCGCAGATAGTGACCGAGGTCGCCGCCCGCCGACACGACCCGGTAGTCGCGGCGGGCGGCCGGCCCGCCGCACACCAGGGTCACCTGGTGCCCGAGCCGGGTGAGGCCGTCGGCGAGTTTGTCGACGAGCAGTTCGGAGCCCCCGGCGGCCGGGTTGCCGAGGTCACGACGGGTGAGGAACACGATGCGGCGGGGCGTTGCGGGCGGCGCCGCCGGTGGCTGCGCGGACCGCGGTGCGGCCGTGCGCGGCGAAGCGGGCACGTGCTGGGGCATGTGGTGCTCCAACTCGTCTCGGGGTGAGCAACCGTGGGGACGGTCGACGAACGGGGTCGGTGCGGTGCGGTGCGGTGCGGTGCGGTGGTGGTGCGGTGCGGTGCGGTCGTGAGCGGTGCGGGTGGTGCGGTGGTGCCGTGCCGTGCCGTGCTGAGCGGTGCGGTGCGGTGCGGTGACGGGCGGTGGTTCGCGGTCCGGCGGGTTCGCCGTTTCTGTGCGGTGCATGACACCGCGGTGCCGGGACCGCGCCCCGGGGGGAAGAGGGTGCGGCGCGGTCCCGGCACCGGTCGGGTACTCCGAGCGGTACGGGTGGGGATGGGCGGTACGGGTGGAGAGGGGCGGGCGGTGCGGCGCGGTACGGAACGCCGGACGCCGTACGGGAAACGGCGAGGGCGGTCGGTACGGGTCGCACCGAGGTCACGGAACGGTTCGGAACGGTTCGGAACGGGGCGAGCGGACCCCGGTACGGGACGGGGTCGTGCTCGAATGTGCTGGGGTGCTGCACGGATGGTGTTGGGTGGGATGGACAGTTTTCGCCCAGCCGTTCGCTGCGGCTACTCACCGAGGTGACAAGTTCGGCACCTGTTACCCCCCGTACCCCCTCAGCTGGGTGACAGTTCGGCCGCCGGAGCCGCCTCGTCGTCCTTCCGGCGCCCCCGGACGACGAGCACCGTGCCCGCGGCGGCGAGCAGCAGGCCCAGCACCCCCGCCCCCACCGGCACCGTCAGCCCCACCAGGACCAGCCTGCGTCCGTCCGCGGCGGCCAGCTCGACCTGCTTCTTCTGGGTGTCCTTCGTGAACGCGATGCGCTCGCTCTCCAGCAGCACCACCTCGTCGGTGTCCCCGCCGGGCGCCCGCAGCGTCTTGCGGGGGCCGATCGCCGCGAACAGGATGCGGCCCGTGCGCTGGTCGGCGACCAGTTCGATGCCGTGGTTGGCGTACCACTCCTCGGCCAGCACCTGGCCCCGCGCGGGCTGCCCGACGAGCATTCCGGGCACCTGCCGTGTGCCGGTCTTCACCGCGTCGACCTTCGCCGTGAACCGGTATCCCTCATGGCCCTGGATCTTCTTCGTGCCCTGGTAGGCGAGCTGCACGGTCCCGCCGAGCGTGTTGTCCCACCAGCTGTACGAGCGCTTCTCCACGCCGAACGGGAACTTCAGATACGCCTCGCCCTCGAAATAGGGGCTCTCCTCGCAGCAGTGGACCGGACGGTTGGTCTTCCGGTCGGTCACCCAGCGTTCCAGCGTCCACTGGAGCGCGTCGTGCGGATCGGCGGCCGGCAGCGAGGCGTCCGTGTCGACGCTCGTCGCGACGTCCCAGATGGCCCGGCCGCTCTTCTCGCTGTCGGCCACGTCGCCGCGCACCTTACGGGTGATGGTGAGCGGTGTGCCCTTGACGGTCTTGACCTTCTTCGTATCGAAGTAGCTGCCCTGACCTGCGAAGACAGTGGTGACGTCGGTGTCTATGGGGGTGCGCTGGGCACGCGGTTCCACGTACCAGGCGAGCATCGCGGCGAGCACCAGCAGGAAGGTGCCTGCGCCGAGCAGGACGAGGGACAGGGGTGAGGCGGTACGTCGCATCCGGGCACTCCAGGGGAGGGGTCGGGACAGCTCGACACGGTGAGGTGGATCGAAGGAGGACGCCGTCACGAGGTGACGGAGCGTGAGCGCGCGGCGAGGAAAAGCGAGGGCGCGTTATGGGCCGGGAACCGTAGGCGCACCCTTGACTAGGTGTCAATGCTTGTCGAGACTGACCCCAGCCGGACGGGACCGGCACGCGTCGCCACAGGACGGCCGATGGCCCTCAAGCCTGTGACCAGCGGCGCACAGCGTACGGATCATGGATCGTGTGGATCTTCCAGGGTGGGGACGACCTTTCGACCGGAGAGGCTGGACCCAGCACATGCCCAGACTGCTCGCCGCCACGATCACCGTCGTGGTCGCCGCCGCCCTAGCCGCGGGCACCGCCGTCGGTGTCGTGGCACTGCTCGACGCCACCCCCGAACAGCCCAACACCCCGCTCGTGACGTACGAGACGGCCCCGCAGGAGCGCTGACCCGTGGCCGTCGTCCCCTCCCCGTCCCCGGCTCGCCGGGGCACCCCCGGACCACCGGGCGCACCGGCCGGCCCCGTGCCGCCCGGCCCCGGCCCGCACCCCGGGGGACCGCTGTCGGCCTGGCACGACGTGCCCCGGACCCAGGTGCGGCAGTTCGCCGCGCTCGCCATGGCCGAGGTGCCCGTCCTCGCCGAGGAGATCCTCGGCGAGATCCGCCGTGAGTACCCCCATCTGCCCGTCATCCTCGACGACTCCGGCGAGCCCAAGTCCCTCGTCGGCATCCGCCGCGCCATCGAGGTCTTCGTCCAGCATCTGGATTCCCCCGAGGACCGGCCCCGGGTCCATCCCGAGGTCTTCCAGGACTTCGGCCGCGGCGAGGGACTCGGCGGGCGCACCCTCGACTCGCTCCAGGCGATCTACCGGATGGGCGTCCGGCTCGCGTGGCGCCGCCTCGCGGAGATCGGCCAGCGCGTCGACATCCCGCCGCCCGCCATGTACGAACTCGCCGACGCGGGCTACGAGTACCTCGACGGACTCGTCGACCAGTCGGTGCGGGGCTACGCGGAGGCCGCCGCCCGGCAGGCGGGGGAGCGGCTGCGGCTCCAGCGCAAGCTGATGGAACTCCTGCTCGCCGAACGCGTCCGTTCCCCGGCCGGTCCCGAGGCCGCGCACGGCCCGCACGGACCGCCCGAGTTCGCCGCCGCCCTCGCGGAGCGCGCCGCGCGGATCGGCTGGCCGCTGCCCACGACGGTCGCCGCGGGTGTGCTGCTGCGGCCCGCGCGGGAAGCGGTGGCGCCGGCCGTCGGCCAGGGCGTGCTGCTGGACATGGAGGCGGAACTGCCCCGGGTGGTCGTGCCCGAACCGGACGCGGCGGGCCGCCCGGAACTGCTGCGCCGGGCGATGACCGGCTGGTCCGGCGCGATCGGTCCGCCGGTGCCGCTGGTCGACGCGGCGAAGTCGCTGCGCTGGGCCGAGGCGGCCGTCCGGCTGATGGAACGCGGACTGCTGCCCACCGGGGAGGTGCTGCTGTGCACGGAGCACACCCAGGCCCTGGTGCTGCTCCAGCCCGAGGAACTGATCGACGACCTCGCCCGCCGGGCCCTCGCCCCGCTCGCCGACTGCGGACGCACCCATGGGCGGCGGCTCGCGGAGACCCTGCTCGCCTGGCTGGAGACCCGGGGCGGCGCCCCCGAGGTCGCCGGCCGGCTCGGCGTCCATCCGCAGACCGTGCGCTACCGGCTGCGGCAGATCAGGGAGCTGTGGGGCGACGAGATCGACGACCCGGACCGCCGGTTCGAACTCGAACTCGTCCTGCGCGCGCAGCGGTTGCGCGGCGAACTCGGCACCTGGACCTGACGCCCGGCCCGTGTTCCGGCCCGTGCCCGGGCCTGGGTTCCGGCCGGGCGCCGGTACGGGGGTCGGCCTGTGCTCCGACCCCGGCTCCGGGCTCCGGTGAACGCCGGGCGCCCGGCGCGCGTATCAGGGGGCGGCCCGTGACCCCCCGGCACGGGCCGCCCAGACGAGACCGCTCCCGCCGGCCTGACCGATCAGGCCGGTCGGACCGGTCAGACCGTTCGGAGCAGTCGGACCCGGCGGACCGGTCAGACCGGTCAGACCGGGAGCATCCGGCGCAGCAGGTCGCGCAGGGCGAGCCGTTCGGCGTCGGAGAGCGCGGCGAGGGGTTCCCGGGCGAAGTCCAGGGAGTCGCGCAGGACGCGGGCGAGCCGCTGCCCCTCGGGGGTGGCAGCCGCCAGCTTCACCCGCCGGTCGTCGGGGTCCGCGCGGCGTTCCACCAGCCCGCGGACCTCCAGCCGGTCCACGATGCCGGTGATGTTCGACGGTTCGCACTTGAGGCTCTCCGCGACCCGGCGCATCGGCAGCGGCCCGAGCGACAGCAGCGCGAGCGTCCTGGCCTGCACCCCGGTCAGCGCGTGCCGCCCGGCGACCTCCTCGTACTCCTCGTGGTACCGCGCGACGACGGCGCCGATCAGTTCGACGACCTCCAGGGTCAGCGGATCGACGGGCGGGGTGCGGTGCTCGGTGGCCATACGGATCAGGTTACCCCGATACTTGACATCATGAAATATTAAGACAAGTATTTGTTTCAGATTGTGAAGTTTCACCATGTGAAGTACGGCCCGTGCGGTACCGCGCACGACGTACCGCGTGGAGCGCGGTGTGTGTTCGCCCGGCAGCGCGCGTCCGACCGCCCGACCCAGGAGGAGAGTCCCCCCATGACCGCCACCCCCACCACCTCCCGTGAATGGCTGCTGCTCAGCCGCCCGCACGGCTGGCCGCAGCCCTCCGACTTCGCCCTGCGCGAGACGGAGATCCCCGAGCCCGGCCCCGGACAGGTCGTGGTGCGCAACCTCCATCTCTCGGTCGACCCCTATATGCGGGGCCGGATGAACGCCGTGAAGACCTACGTCGACCCGTACGAGCTGGACCGGCCGATGCTGGGCGGCGCGGTCGGCGAGGTCGTCGCCTCCCGGGACGAGGGCGTCGAGGTCGGTGACCACGTCCTGCACTTCCTCGGCTGGCGGGAGTACGCGGTGTTCGACGCGAGCCACGCCGTCAAGGTCGACCCCGGCCTCGCCCCGCTCAGCACCTACCTCGGTGTGCTCGGCATGACCGGTCTCACCGCGTACGCGGGACTGCTCCGCGTCGCCGCGCTCCAGGAGGGCGACACCGTCTTCGTCTCCGGCGCGGCCGGGGCCGTCGGCTCCCAGGTCGGCCAGATCGCCCGGCTCAAGGGCGCGGGCCGGGTCATCGGCTCCGCGGGCTCCGACGAGAAGGTACGCCTCCTCACCGAGGAGTACGGGTTCGACGCCGCGTTCAACTACAAGAACGGCCCCGTCCACGAACAGCTGAAGGCCGCGGCGCCCGACGGCGTCGACGTCTACTTCGACAATGTCGGCGGCGACCACCTCGAAGCGGCGATCGGCAGCCTCAACCGGGACGGCCGCATCGCGATCTGCGGAGCGATCTCCGTCTACAACGACACCGAGGCGTCCCCCGGCCCCCGCAACCTCGCCCGGCTGATCCAGACCCGGGGCCGTATCCAGGGCTTCCTCGTCGGCGACCACTACGACCTCCAGCCGGAGTTCGTCCAGGAGGTCGGCGGCTGGGTGCGGTCCGGGGAGCTGAAGTACCGCGAGACCGTCGTCCACGGCATCGAGAACACGCTGGAGGCGTTCCTCGGGGTGCTGCGCGGCGACAACACGGGCAAGATGATCGTCACCCTCGACAGCTGACCGGGCCCGCCCGTCACAGCATCGACACGACCGTCACAGTGTTCTGACGGCCGCGTCCCGGCCGTCAGGACCCCCGCCCCGCCCCGGGTATCGTGCGCCTATGCGTGATCTTGGGGTGGGGTTCAAGTATTTGGTGAGCGGGCAGCGCTGGGTCGCCGCCCACGGCAAGGCGTTCGGCCTCGGACTGATACCGGGACTCGTGACGCTCGTCCTCTACGCGGGTGCCCTGGTGGGCCTGTTCCTGTGGGGCGACGACTTCGTGGGCTGGGCGACCCCGTTCGCCGACGACTGGGGCTCGCCCTGGCTCGGCCTGTTCCGCGGCTTCCTGACGGCCCTGCTCTTCGGGCTGTCGCTGCTGCTGGCCGTCGTCACCTTCACCGCCGTGACGCTGCTCATCGGCCAGCCCTTCTACGAGGAGCTGTCCGAGCAGGTCGACCGGGACGTGTCCCCCGACGGGACGGCTCCCGTGTCCGACCTGCCGCTGTGGAAGGAACTGTGGATCTCCGCGCGGGACAGTCTGCGGATCGTGGCCCGCGCGGCGGTGTGGGGCGTGCTGCTGTTCGGCCTCGGGTTCATCCCGGTCGTCGGGCAGACGCTGATCCCCGTGATCGGGTTCCTCGTCACCGGCTTCTTCCTCACGGAGGAGCTGACCGCGGTCGCCCTTCAGCGGCGCCGCATCAATGTCCGTACGCGTCTTCAGATGCTGCGGGACCGCCGCATGATGGTCTGGGGCTTCGGTACGCCGCTGGCGCTGGCCTTCCTCGTGCCGTTCGTCGCGGTGTTCCTGATGCCCGGGGCGGTCGCGGGGGCGACGATGATGGCACGGGACCTGATGGGCGAGGACCAGAAGCCGTCCGGCTCGGTGGCGGACGCGGCGTAGTTCTCGCTTCTGAGGTCTGTCCGGCTGGGCGCGATTGTTCCTGTGCCGTCGCTCGGTGGGTTTGCGCAGTTCCCCGCGCCCCTTTGGGGCGCGTTCTGTTTGTTCTTCGGGTCGGGGCCGGTCGGGATTCTCCGTCCTCGCTCCAACGCGCTCGGTCGGACGTTCCCCTAGCTCTGCTGAAGAGCATCGGAGTCTGCGGGCAGAGATTCCCGCCCACCCCCTCCCGCAGCCGAGCGACTGCGCGAGGAGGATGGCTTGAACCCCGGCCCAGCTTGCTGACAGCCCGCAGACTGACGACAGCCCCAGGCGGGCGCCCCCAAAGGGGCGCGGGGAACTGCGCAAAAGACGAGGGCGCACCCGCACCCGACGAACAGCCCGAAGGGGCAGCATCCAGGGGCGCGAGGAACTGCGCACCCCCGTCAGTACCCGCAAAGGGACAGGTGCGCCCAGCCGAAGGAACCTAGGGGCGCGGGGAACTGCGGACCGCGACCGTCAGGACCGTGCGGATCTGGGCCACGATGTCGACGCGGTTGCGCACATGCCCGGGATCGCTCACCACCCCGGTCACGGGATCCGTGTTACCCGCCCCGAACTCCAGCACGGGCGTGTGCAGATGCCCCACCGGCAGCCCCGCCGGACCGAACCGGTCCCGCAGCAGCGTCGCCCGGTACGCGATCTCGTTGGACAGATAGTTGCCCCCGCCCCCGGCCCGCGCCGTGGACCCCGCCGTCGGCCCGTCCGCCCGGTCCACCGCCGCCGTACCCCCGAGCGGGATCTCCGTCACGGCCGTGTTGTCCCGTACCGGGAACCGCCCGGTCGGCGCGGCCACGATCGCCGCGTACGGCAGGCTGCTGGACGACCACTGCGGCTGGACGCCGGTCAGCCCGGCGACCGGCACGGTCTCCGTACGGGAGACGTTGTCGTTGTCGGGGAAGCCCCCGCGCCACGCCCCGTTGGTCCGCTCCACGTCGAAGCGGCCCACCCGGCCCTGGCTGATGGTGGTCAGCAGATCGATGTCGTCGAGATGGGGCCCGAGCGTCCGCTCGACCTCACCGTCCGCGAAGTCCTGCCAGCGCACCGGGAACACCGCGGTCTCGATCCGCGCGGGCCCCCGCGCGGTCCGGATCACCGTGCCGTCCAGGGCGAGCGCGGCGGCGCCCGAAGGATTGCTGATCCGGATGTCGCGGTCGAGGGTGAACGGGTCGAACCCGGTCACCAGTATCCGCAGCGGCGCCCCCGCCCCGCGCCGGTCACCGTCCCGCTCGGGGAAACGGAGGGAGTCCTGCCCCCGGGACACCGTCTCCAGCAGCTCGACGAGCCGCGCCCGCCGCTCCCCGCCCAGCTCGAACCCAGGCTGCCAGGAGCGCAGTTCCCGGCTCATCGCCAGCCGCGCCCAGTACAGCGGCCGGTCGTCGTCCCGGCTCAGGTCCCCCCGTACCGGGCCCCGGCCCTGCGCCCGGTCCACCGCGCGGTCCCACAGCGCCGAGCCGTGCCGGTCGACGGCCCGCCGCGCCTCGCCGTAGGAGTCCGCGGAGGCCAGCGCACGGCCGAACGCGGGGGTGAGCGCGGCGAATCCGGAGCGCCGCAGGATCTCCTGCGGCACGGCCCGGTCGAGCCGCCGTTCCTCGGCCGTCGGGGTGCCGATGTCCGCGCCGGCCGCCGGGGCGGCCGTCGCGGGGGAGCCGGTGAGGCCGAGCAGGAGTGCTGCCGCGAGCGCCACCGTACGTGTCGCCGTCCGTGTCGAACCGTGCACGTGAGACCTCCGTTGCCTGTGGGGTGGAGTGAGTATCGCGGTACGGGAGTTCCCCGCACCAGCCCCACAAGTTCCCGCACCAGCTCCCAGGTCCCCCGGGACGGCAGCCGGGTCCCGCCCCGCGCACCGTCCCCGCCCCGGTCAACTCCCCGTACGGGGCTCCGTACCCAGGAGGGTCAGGAACGCGCGGAACGCCTCCGCCATGTCCACCGCCTCCGGATCGAGCAGCCACTGGTACTGGAGACCGTCCATGACCGCGACCAGCAGGGGCGCCGCCTGCTCGGGGGTGAGCCCGGACGGCAGCCGCTCCCCGTACTCGCCGCGCAGCGACCGCGCCATCTCCGCGCGGACCCTCGTGTACCGCAGGGTGAAGTACGGGCGCGCCGGATGGTCCTCGGTGACGCTCTCCCCGAGCAGCGCGGAGAACGTCTGCACCACCCCGGGCCGCATCACGTTGTACTCGACGAGCGCGGCGAGCAGATCGGCGCGCCAGCCGGACCCTGGGGCCGAGTCCCACTGGTCGCGCTCCGCGAGGACCGCCACGAGCAGGTCGTCCTTGGTGGGGAAGTAGTGCAGCAGCCCCTGCTGGGTGAGCCCGACCCGCTCGGCGACCGAGGCGAGGCTCGCGCCGCGGTAGCCGCGCTCCGCGATCGCCTCCAGCGCGGCCCGGACGATCTCGGCCCGCCGCGCGTCCTTCCTGGTCCTGGGCGCCATCCGCCGGTCCCCTCTCCGCTGCCCGTTGCCGTCCCCAGGACCGTACGACATCGTTTGATAACGAGAAGATAACGAAACCTACCGATTCACAGGTACGGGTGCAGGATGGAAGGACCGGAACGGGCCGGACCCGCGCCCACCCCCAGGAGGAACGCCATGACGGACCGCACCAGCCGCACCCCGGCCGACCGGGCCAGGGAGGCCGCCGCCGACGCCGCGCTCGCCCGGCTCGACCTGGACACCAAGGCGCGACTCCTCGCCGGACAGGACATGTGGTCGCTGCCCGCCGTCCCCGGGATCGGCCTGCGGTCCCTGGTCATGTCGGACGGCCCGGTCGGCGTCCGCGGAGTGCGCTGGAGCGCCGACGACCCGTCCATCGCCCTGCCGTCACCGACCGCGCTCGCCGCCGCCTGGGACCCGGACCTCGCCCACCGCGCCGGAGTCCTCCTCGCCCAGGAGGCACGCCGCAAGGGCGTCCACGTCCTGCTCGCGCCGACCGTCAACCTGCACCGCTCACCGCTCGGGGGACGCCACTTCGAGGCGTACAGCGAGGACCCGCTGCTGACCGGCGCCGTCGCCGCCGGATATGTGCGGGGCGTGCAGTCCGGCGGGGTCGGCACCACCGTCAAGCACTTCGTCGCCAACGACGCCGAGACCGACCGCTTCACCGTCGACAACCGGGTCTCCGCCCGCGCCCTGCGCGAGCTGTACCTGGCCCCCTTCGAGACGGTGGTGGCGAACGCCCACCCGTGGGGCATCATGACCGCCTACAACTCCGTCAACGGCACCACCATGACCGAGCACCGCTACCTCGTGAACGAGGTCCTGCGCGGCGAATGGGGCTTCGACGGGTACAACGTCTCCGACTGGCTCGCCGCCCGCGACACCAAGGCCGCCCTCGAAGGCGGCCTCGACGTCGCGATGCCCGGCCCCCGGACCGTCTACGGGGACACGCTGGCCGCCGCGGTCCGCGCGGGGGACATCGACGTGGCCCATGTCGACCGGGCCGTCCGGCGGGTCCTGCTGCTCGCCGCCCGCACCGGCGCGCTGGACGGCGCCGAACCCGTCGTCACCGAGCCGCCCGCGACCGTCGACGGCCGCGCCCTGGCCAGGGAGATCGCCCGCCGCGGCTTCGTCCTCGTCCGCAACGAGCCGGTCCCCGGCACCCCGACCGGGACCGCACCCGGTACCGGCACGGCCGCTGCCGCCCCGGTCCTGCCGATCGCCGCCGGGGGGCGGATCGCCCTGATCGGCGCCGCCGCCCGCGACGCCCGGGTCCTCGGCGGCGGCTCCGCCACCGTCTTCCCCGACCGGATCGTCTCCCCCCTCGACGGCCTCACCGCGGCCCTCCCCGAAGGGAACCTCAGCTACTCCGTCGGCGCCGACCCCAACGACGAACTCGACCCCGCCGCGGCGGGCTTCGCGCTCCAGGCGATCTGCCGCGCCGCCGACGGCACCGTCCTCGCCACCGCCGGTCTGCCGGGCGGACACGTCCAGTGGCTCGGTGACGACCTGCCCGACGGTGTCACCCACGACGCCCTGCACAGCGTCGAGATCACCGGGACGTTCACCCCCCGCGAGTCCGGCGAGCACACCTTCGGCACCCGCGGCCACGGCGCCCTCACCCTCACCGTCGACGGCCGCGAACTGCACTCCGGCGACGACTCCACCGGCGCCGGAGACGACCCCTTCGCCGCGTTCTTCGGCGAGGCGAGGGAACGCGGCCACGTCACCCTCACCGAAGGCGTGGACGTCCCGGTGTCCCTGCGGTTCACCCCCAAGGCGAACACCTCCGCCCCACTGGCCGGGGTGGTGTTCTCCCTGCTGCACCTCGGACCCCGCCGCGACCCCGCCGACCTCGTCGCGGAGGCCGTCCGCGCGGCCCGCGCCGCCGACACCGCCGTCGTGGTCGTCGCCACCACCGAACGCGTCGAGTCCGAGGGCTTCGACCGCACCGGCCTCGCCCTGCCCGGCCACCAGGACGAACTCGTCCGCGCCGTCGCCGCCGCCAACCCCCGGACCGTGGTCGTCGTCAACTCCGGGGCCCCCGTGGAACTCCCCTGGCAGAGCGACGTACCGGCCGTCCTGCTGACCTGGTTCCCCGGCCAGGAGGGCGGCGCCGCACTCGCCGACGTCCTCCTCGGCGCCGAGGAGCCCGGCGGACGCCTGCCCACCACCTGGGGCACCCTCGCCGACACCCCGGTCACCCGGGTGGTCCCCGAGAACGGCGTCCTCGACTACACGGAGGACGTGTTCATCGGGTACACCGCCTGGGAACGCGCCGGAGCCCGGCCCGTCCACCCCTTCGGACACGGCCTCGGCTACACCGACTGGACCTACGAGTCGCTCACCGTCGAGGGCGAGGCGCCCGACGCGCTCACCGTACGGGTACGGGTCCGCAACACCGGGCTCCGCGCCGGACGCGAGGTCGTCCAGGTGTACCTCGCCCCCGCCGACCCGGCCCGCCACGGACGGCCCGCCCGCCGCCTCGCGGGATTCGCCGGGGTCGAGGCGGCGCCCGGCGGGACGGCCGAAGCCGTGATCACCGTGGCCCGCCGCGCGTTCGAGGTCTGGGACGAGCAGACCGTGGGCTGGTACCTCGCGGACGGCCCGTACACCGTCGAAGCGGGCCGCTCCGTCGCCGACCTGCGGCTGCGGGCGGACCTCAAGGTCTGAGAACGGGACCGCGCGGCGCCCGCACCGGGCCCCGCGCGGCCCACCCCCGGCACACCGCACATGCCCCGCGCCCGTCAGGACTCGGACACTGTCAGGACGCGGGCGGCGTACGGGAGGTCACCTTCCGGTAGGCGATCTCCGCCAGCCGCGACTGACCGTCCTTGCTGGGGTGGAACCAGTCCCAGGTGCTCAGCTGCGTGTCGTCGAACCGGTACCCGAACACCGCGCCCCCGTCGTAACGGCACCGCAGATCCTTCGCACAGACCTCCTTGAGGGCCGTGTTGTACCGCACCACCTGCTCCCGCACCCGGTCCCGCCGCGCCTGCGACTTGCTGTCCAGCGCGTCCGAGTCCTTCAGCATCGACGGGCAGATCCCCAGCTTCCACACCTCCTTGCCCAGCGCGTTCCCCCGGCCCGCCTCCCACAGCCGCTTCAGGTCCGGCACGCTCGCCACGTACACCTGGGACGTGGGCGACGTCCGCCGGAGCGTGCGCATCGCCTGCTCGAAGTCCGCGCGGAAGTCCTCCACCGGGGTCATCGCCGCCACCGACGACCGGCACGCGTCATTGGCCCCCGCCAGCACCGTCACCAGCCCCGGCTTGTGCGCCGCCGCCTGCCGCATCTGCTCCGGCAGATCCACCATCCGGGCCCCGGTCCGCGCGTAGTTCCAGCTCCGCCGCTCCGCACCCGTCCGGCCCAGCAGCCGGACCGCCAGACTGCGGACCGTCGCGTCGGAACCGGTCGCCCAGGACGCCTCCGGACAGTCCGACAGCACCGAGCAGGCGTCGAACGCCCGGGTGATCGAGTCCCCGATCGCCGCCATCGACCGGGGACTGCGGTCCCACAGCCGCTTCGGTTTCGCCTTGTCCGACGCGCTGAACGGAGCGGGCTCGTCACCGCCCACCGCGTCGCAACCGCTCAGTCCCACGACCCCCGCCAGCACCGCCGCGGCCGTCACCACGGCCTTCCGCGAACCCCGGCCGGCCGGGCCTGGACGGTGTCTACGCCTGCGCATCTCCGGCTCCCCTCTGTCGCCTTGCACGACGTGCTGACGGCCCCCAGGGTTGAGCCGCCAGGAAAACCATGACCCGCGACACCCCGCGGAAGCCGTGGCCGGCACCTCCGACCGGGTGTCCGGGGCACGTCCCCGAGAGTGAAAGCCCGGGGCTCGCGACGGGCGGGACCGACGGTACGTCACCCTCCGCGCCCCGCCGCACGGTAGCCTCGGCCCCGAGGTGCCCGTCACTGCCCCTCCAGGCCGTGACAGGGCGGGCTTGCCGTCCCCGTGGCACCGAGCAGCTGAGGTTCCGGTAAATTACATCACGTCACATCTGTCTGTTTTCATTGGCTTTCCGCTGGTTCTGAGGAAAAATCGCTCGGCACGGGCGCGAGGCCGCCGGACCAGGCGACCCTCGCCCCACCCTGGAGGTCCCGGTGACGACACGTGGAGTCCTGTACGTGCACTCCGCACCGCGCGCGCTGTGCCCGCACGTCGAATGGGCGGTAGCGGGCGTACTCGGAGCGCGCGTCAACCTCGACTGGATCAGGCAGCCCGCCGCACCGGGCACCTGGCGGTCCGAGTTCTCCTGGCGGGGCGAGGTCGGCACCGCCTCCAAACTCGCCTCCGCGCTGCGCGGCTGGGACCTGCTGCGCTTCGAGGTCACCTCGGAACCCTGCGCCAGCGCCGAGGGCGAGCGCTACAGCTCCACCCCCGACCTCGGCATCTTCCACGCCGTCACCGGCATCCACGGCGACATCCTCATCCCCGAGGACCGCCTGCGCGCCGCCCTCGCCCGCTCCCAGCGCGACGAGACCGACCTGGAGGCCGAGATCGCCAAACTCCTCGGCAAACCCTGGGATGACGAACTCGAACCCTTCCGCTACGCGGGCGAAGGCGCCCCCGTCCGCTGGCTCCACCAGGTCGTCTGAGCACCACGGACCGGTCGCGCGGCCAACCGCGCAGATCACGAGGGCGCACCCGCACCCGTAGGACTACCGAGTGGGGCAGCCCCCAGGGGCGCGGGGAACTGCGCAAAAACGCGAGGACGCACCCGCACCCGAATAACCTCCGAGTGGGGCACCTCCCAGGGGCGCGGGGAACTGCGCAAAACGCGAGAGCGCACCCGCACCCGTAGAACCCCCGAGTGGGGCAGCATCCAGGGGCGCGGGGAACTGCGCACCCACGAACGACCCGCACAGGGCCAACCGCGCTCAGCCGAGGAAACCCAGGGCCCCGCCAGGCCCCCGCACCGGGCCAACCGCGCCCAGCCGAGGAAACCCCGGCCCCCGCCAGGCCCCCCGAGGACGGCGAAAGGGACCCCCACCACCAGGCGGAGGCCCCTGCACCACGGGCAGCAGGCGCGAAGCGCCGGCTAGACCGATCGAAACGCCAGCACGACGTTGTGCCCACCGAACCCGAACGAGTCGTTCAACGCGGCGATCCGCCCCGGCGGCAACGCCCGGGCCTCCCCCCGCACCACATCCGCCTCGACCTCGGGATCAAGATTGTCGATGTTGATCGTCGGCGGAGCCGTCCGGTGGTACAGCGCCAGGACCGACGCCACGGTCTCGACCCCGCCCGCGCCCCCCAGCAGATGCCCCGTCATCGACTTCGTCGCCGAGATCGCCATGTGGTCGACATCGTCGCCGAACACCTTCCGCAGCGCCTTGACCTCCGCGACATCACCCTGCGGGGTGGACGTCGCGTGCGCGTTCACATGCACGATCTCCGCCGGCTTCAGATCCGACGCGTCCATCAGATGGTGCAGCGCGCGCGCGATCCCGCTGCCGGAGGGCTCCGGCTGCGTGATGTGGTGCGCGTCCGACGAGATGCCCTGGCCGACGGCCTCCGCGTAGATCCGGGCACCCCGGGCCTTCGCGTGCTCCTCGGACTCCAGGACGACGACGCCCGCGCCCTCGCCCATCACGAACCCGTTGCGGTCCGCGTCGTACGGACGCGAGGCCCCTTCCGGGTTGTCGTTGCTCTTCGACATCGCCATCATGTTGCCGAACGCGACGATCGGCAGCGGATGGATCGACGCCTCCGTACCACCGGCCACCACGACGTCCGCACGGCCCGTGCGGATCATCTCGATGGCGTACCCGATGGCCTCCGCGCCCGACGCGCACGCCGACACCGGGGTGTGCACCCCGGCCCGCGCGCCCAGCTCGATCCCCACGTTCGCCGCCGGGGAGTTCGGCATCAGCATCGGCACCGTGTGCGGCGACACCCGGCGGACACCCTTCTCCTTCAGCACGTCGTACTGGTCGAGAAGCGTCGTCACCCCGCCGATACCCGACGCGATCACCGCGCCCAGCCGGTCGGGATCGACGGACACGTCCTCACCGGCCTTCGCGGTGAAGCCCGCGTCCCGCCACGCCTCCTGGGCCGCGACCAGCGCGAACTGCGCCGAACGGTCCAGCTTGCGGGCCTGCGGGCGAGGCAGCACCTCGCCCGGTTCCACGGCGACCCGGGCGGCGATACGGACCGGCAGGTCCGCCGCCCACTCCTCCTGGAGGAGACGGACACCGGAACGCCCGGCCACCAGACCCTCCCAGGTCGAGGCCACGTCGCCACCCAGCGGTGTGGTTGCGCCGATACCGGTGACGACCACGGTGCGATTGGTCGAGTTCACAGGAATTCTTTCTCCACGGTTACGAGGGATTCAGCGGCGCCACCGCCGGGTGGCGGCAGGCTTGCCAGGCCTGCGATCAGGCCTGGTTCTTCAGGATGTACGCGGTCGCGTCACCGACCGTCTTGAGGTTCTTGACGTCCTCGTCCGGGATCTTCACCTCGAAACGCTCCTCGGCCGCGACGACGACCTCGACCATCGACAGCGAGTCGACGTCCAGGTCATCGGTGAAGGACTTGTCCAACTGGACGTCCTCGGCGGGGATGCCGGCGATCTCGTTCACGATCTCTGCGAGACCCGCGACGATCTCTTCCTGAGTGGCGGCCATTTCGGCGCTCCTTCTTGTCCTGTCCAGAGGGTGTGCTCAGCAGTTTCCGTACGGACCGTAGATCCGCACGACTGCCTAGGGGAGGGTAACGACCGTGGCGGCGTACACGAGACCCGCCCCGAATCCGATCACGAGCGCGGTGTCGCCGCTCTTCGCCTCACCGGTCGCCAGAAGCCGCTCCATAGCGAGCGGGATCGAGGCGGCCGACGTGTTGCCGGTGGTTTCCACATCACGGGCGACCGTCACATGCTCCGGCAGCTTCAGTGTCTTCACCATCGAATCGATGATCCGCATATTGGCCTGGTGCGGAATGAAGACGTCCAGGTCGTCCGCGCTGATCCCGGCCGCGTCCAGCGCCTGCTGGGCGACCTTCGCCATCTCGAACACGGCCCAGCGGAACACCGCTTGGCCCTCCTGCGTGATCGCGGGAAACTTCTCGACCGTGCCGTCCCGGTAGTCCGTCCACGGCACCGTCTGCTTGATGGTCTCCGACTTGTCGCCCTCGGAGCCCCACACGGTCGGCCCGATCGCCGGCTCCGCCGACGGACCCACGACCACCGCGCCCGCGCCGTCCCCGAACAGGAACGCCGTCGCACGGTCCGTGAGGTCCGTCAGATCGCTCAGCCGCTCCACACCGATCACCAGCACGTACTCCGCGCTGCCGTCGACGACCATGCCACGCGCCAGCGTCAGCCCGTAGCCGAAACCCGCGCAGCCCGCCGAGATGTCGAACGCGGCGGCCTTACGGGTACCGATCCGGTCCGCGATCTCCGTCGCCACCGCCGGGGTCTGCTTGAAGTGCGACACCGTCGACACGACGACCGCGCCGATCTGCTCCGGGGTGATCCCCGCGTCGGCGATCGCCTTCCCCGACGCCTCCAGCGACATCTCCGTCACGGTCTCCTGGTCGTTCGCCCAGTGCCGGGTGGCGATCCCGGACCGCGAACGAATCCACTCGTCGGACGAGTCGATCGTCTCCAGGATCACCTCGTTCGGGACGACCCGTGTCGGACGGTAACCGCCGACACCCAGGATGCGCGCGTACTGCGCACCCCTACCGGTCTTGATCTTCGCCATGCTCTCCGGACTCTCCTTCTCAGGCTCAGGCCGTCTGCCCGGCGTGCTCGGCGATCAGCGCCCGAGCGGCGTCGAGGTCGTCAGGGGTCTTCAGGGCCAGGGTCGGCACACCCGGCAGCGCGCGCTTGGCGAGACCCGTCAGGGTCCCACCCGGGCACACCTCCACCAGCGCCGTCGCCCCCAGCTCCTTGAACGTCTCCATGCACAGGTCCCAGCGCACCGGGTTCGCGACCTGCCCGACCAGCCGGTCCAGCACCTCGCCGCCCGACGCGACCGCACGGCCGTCCTTGTTCGACACGTACGCCACCGCGGGATCCAGCGGAGCCAGCTTCCCGGCCGCCTCCCGCAGCACGTCCACCGCCGGGGCCATGTGCCTGGTGTGGAACGCGCCCGCCACCTTCAGCGGCACCACCCTGCGCACCCCCTCCGGCTTGTCCTCCGCCAGCGCGGCCAGCTCCGCGGCGGTACCCGCCGCCACTATCTGACCCGCGCCGTTCACGTTCGCCGCGGTCAGCCCCAGCTTCTCCAGATACGGCAGCACGACCTCCGGGTCACCGCCCAGCAGCGCCGCCATACCCGTCTCGGTGGCCGCGGCGGCCTCCGCCATCCCCAGCCCACGGGTACGCACCAGCCGCAGCGCCTCCGTCGGGGACAGCACCCCGGCGAACGCGGCGGCGGTGATCTCCCCGACCGAGTGACCCGCGACGACATCCGCCGACAGCCCCGCGAGCGGCGTGGCGGCCGTACGGTCGACGGCATCCACCGGGTCCGCGCCGGTCAGCGCCGCCGCGGACAGGATTCCGGCCGCCACCAGCAGCGGCTGCGCCACCGCGGTGTCACGGATCTCGTCCGCGTCGGCCCGCGTCCCGTAGTGGACGAGGTCGAGGCCGATGGCGGACGACCAGGACGCCACCCGGTCGGCGGCACCGGGCAGATCGAGCCAAGGAGTCAGGAAGCCGGGCGTCTGCGCGCCTTGGCCGGGAGCGACGAGTACGAGCACACTCACACTCTCTCTTGTCGACGGCGGAAGCCGCCCGTGGGGACAGGGACGAAGAACCGAGGGGGGAATTGTAGGCCCCCTACAAGGCGCCTACGTCGGAACGTCACCGTCGGCCAGCCGGCCGAGGATCAGGGCGATCCGCAGAGTGAACGCCGACCGTACGTCGGAGGGTGACCATCCGGTGACATCAGTCACACGTCGAAGCCGGTAGCGCACGGTGTTGGGATGCACGAACAGCATCCGCGCCGCCCCCTCCAGACTGCTCGCCTGCTCCAGATAGACACTCAGCGTCTCCAGCAGCGCCGAGCCCGCCTCCTCCAGCGGTCTGTAGATCTCCTCCACCAACTGCTCGCGTGCCGCAGGGTCCGACGCGATCGCGCGCTCCGGCAGCAGATCGTCCGCCAGCACCGGGCGCGGCGCGTCCTGCCACGCCCCGCACGCCTTCAGACCCGCGGCCGCCGCCTGCGCCGACCGCGTCGCCGCCAGCAGGTCCGGGACGATCGGCCCCGCCACCACCGGTCCCTGCGCGTACGGCCCGATCAGGGCCTTCGCCACCTGCAACGGATTGTCGCTGCCGCCCGCGATCACCACGAGCCGGTCACCGAGGACCCCCGTCAGCACCTGGAGCTTCGCGTGCCGCGCGGCCCGGCGGATCGCCTCCACCGTCAGCTCGCTGTCCCCGTCCGGCGCGGTCCCCAGGACCACGCACACATGCTCGGGGGAGTTCCAGCCCAGCGCGGCGGCCCGGCTCACCGCGCCCTCGTCCGCCTCGCCCGACAGCACCGCGTTGACGACCAGGGACTCCAGCCGCGCGTCCCACGCGCCCCGCGCCTCCGCCGCCTGCGCGTACACCTGCGCCGTCGCGAACGCGATCTCCCGCGCGTAGACCAGCAGCGCCTCCCGCAGCACCGACTCGTCGCCCGGCGCCGCGACCTCGTCGATCGCGGACTCCATCACCTCGATCGTCGTCCGCACCATCTCCACGGTCTGGCGCAGCGTGATCGCCCGCGTCAGCTCGCGCGGCGCCGTCCCGAACACATCCGTCGAGATCGCCTGCGGCGCGTTCGGCCGCCGGAACCACTCGGTGAACGCGGCGATACCGGCCTGCGCCACCAGCCCGATCCAGGAACGGTTCTCCGGCGGCATCGCCCGGTACCAGGACAGCGTCTCGTCCATCCGCGCGATCGCCTGCGCGGCGAGACTGCCGGACGACTTCTCCAGCCTGCGCAGCGTCGCGGGGTGGGGGTGCGGCGGGGGAGGGTCCCCGGGGCCGGCCCCACGATGACCGTCGTCCCCGTCGTCGCCCCCACCGTTCCCGTCCCCACCCCGGCCACCACCGGCCCTGCCGCCGCCACTGCCGCTGCCGCCCTGGCCTGAGCCGCCGGCGGTACGGGACGGGGCGGACCGGCGGGCCGGGTGCTGCGCGGACTCGGCGTCCTCATGGCGCTCGGCGGCCCGCCGGTCAGCGGCATCCGAGGCGGCACCGTCGTCCGAGGCCCCACTGTCCGGAACACTCATACCGGTGAGGTCGGTGAGGTCGGTGAGGTCGGTGAGGTCGGTGAGGTCGGTGAGGTCGGTGAGGTCGGCGGGTTGTGTGGGTCCGGCAGGTCCGGTACGTCCGGTGGGTTCCGTGGGGCGGGTGGCTCCGGCGGGGATCGGGGCAGGGTCGGCGGTGCGGACCGGGCCGGTGGTCGTGGACGCGCCGGACGCGCTCGGCGCACCGGATGCGTCAGATGCACCACGCGCACCAGGCGCACCGACCGCACCGACCGCCGTGGCGACGGCGGCGGGGACGGGGACGGGCCGCGACAGCCGAAGTGCCTGAGGTAGCCGGGGCGACCGGGACCCCTGGGAACCTTGGGGCCGCTCGACGTGCTGGGATCGCTGGACGTGCTGGGCTCGCCAGCCCCGTTCGGCCCGGGTGGGGGACGGCTCGTGGGGCGGCGGACCCACGGTGGCCCGGGAGCCCGCCGGACGCCCACCGGACCTGGGCGGGTCCCCGTACTCGCAGGAATCGGGGTGCACACCGCGCGGGGTCCCCCCGGAGCGCGGCGGCCCTGCGGAACGCCTCACGACGGACGTACCGGGGTCCGGCACACGTGGTCCGCCTGGGTCCGCGGCCCGTGATGAACCGGAGGCGGGGCCGCGCGATGCGCCGTGGGCTGCGGGATCGGTCTTGCCGACGTCGGGTTCGGGCACGATGACAAGACTGCCTTATCGGGACGGCCAAACGTATCCCCGGGGGCGACGACGGCCCGGGAACGGCACAGCCGGCGGACCCGCCGCCCCGAACACACGTCCCTCCCCAAGCACGAGCCCGGCCCCGCCGCTCCAGTCACCGCCATTCCCGCCCCCGCACGGGCAACACCCGCCCGCCCCATCGAATTCACGCACAGCCCGGCGCCGCCTGGACCGCCCGCACGGCCTGGGGCGCCCGCACAGCTCGCGTAGTCGGACCGCCCGGACCAGCCCGGACCGCCCGCACAGCCCGACCCGTCTGGACCGCCCGCAGGGCCTGGGGCGCCCGGACCGCCCGGCCCGCCTGAGGTACCCGCAAAGCTCGCACCGCCCGGCCCGCCCGAGGCGCCCGCCCCCCTCAGCCTCGGGCCGTTGACCCGCCCGCTGCTTCGGCCCATGGACCCGGGCCGTCCGCCCGCCGTGATCCACCGACGGTTACCGTGGGGCCGTGACGGATGTGCGCCGCGCCGCTGAGCGCTACCCCGGAGGCGACCCCGAGGCCGGGATCACCACCCGGCACGCCTTCTCCTTCGGCTCCCACTACGACCCCGACAACCTCCGGTTCGGCGCGGTCATCGCCTGCAACGAGGAACGCCTCGCCCCGGGCGCCGGTTTCGACGAGCACCCGCACAGCCATACCGAGATCATCACGTGGGTCGTCGAGGGCGAGCTCACCCACCGCGACTCCGCCGGCCACACCAGCGTGGTGCGCCCCGGCGACGTCCAGCGCCTCAGCGCCGCGACCGGTGTCCATCACGTCGAACGCAACGACGGCCCCACCCCGCTGACCTTCGTCCAGATGTGGCTGGCCCCGCTGAACCCGGGCGGCGAGCCCCGCTACGAGGTCGTCCGCGGTATCGCCGACTCCACCCCGTACGCCGTCCCCGAGGCCGGGGCCGTACTCCATGTGCGCCGTCTCGCCCCGGCCCAACGCACCGCCGTCCCGGACGCCGCCCAGGTGTACATCCACGTCGTCCGCGGAGACCTCCGGCTGCACCCGACGGACCGCCCCGCACCCGGCGGCATCCCCCACGACCCCCCACATGGCGGGGAGTCCGACACGTCACGCAACGGGGAACCCGACACCCCCGGACCCGACGCCCACCTCGCCCCCGGTGACGCGGCCCGCCTCACCGACCCGAAGGGCCTGGAACTCACCGCGACCTCCGCGGCCGAGATCCTCCTCTGGGAAATGAGCCCCCGCCCACCCCGCTGACCCCCACCAGCCCCCGGCCCGGCCCCGAGCGACGACACCCTCACCGTTCCGACGGCCCGCCCCCGGTGACCCCGACCGCACGGCCCACGGACCCGCGCGGTACAGGCCGCGCATGACCAGACCAAGGCGAACTCCGGCCGCGCATGCCACGCCAACGCACGACCAGGCCATGCTCGCCACGCCGACGCGACACCCAACCGACTCCTGTGTCACGACGACTCTTGCTGTCGTGAGGACTTCTGTATCGCGGCGACTCCGGGAATGCGTCACCCCGCCCGTAGGCCCTCAGCGGCGGACGGCCCGCGCACCGGCCGCCCTCACAACTCGGCGAGCACCGCGTCGGTCAGCTTCGGCCACACCTCGACCGCCCACGGGCCGAACGCCCGGTCCGTGAGCGCGACGCACGCCGCTCCGGCACCCCGGCCGTCCGACCACCGCGCGTCCGGGTCGATCCACAGGAACGTACCCGTCTGCCCGAAGTGCCCGAACGTCCTCGGTGACGACGAACTCCCCGTCCAGTGCGGCGACTTGGCGTCCCTGATCTCGAACCCCAGCCCCCAGTCGTTCGGGTTCTGGTGACCGTACCCCGGCAGCACACCCTTGGTGCCCGGGAACTGCACCGTCATCGCCTCCGCCACCGTCCGCGGGTCGAGCAACCGGGGAGCCTGCACCTCCGCGGCGAAGCGCACCAGGTCGTCGACCGTCGACACCCCGTCCTTGGCCGGGGAGGCGTTCCCCTCCAAGGACGTGTCCACCATCCCCAACGGCTCAAGCACCGCCTGCCGCAGATACTCCCCGAACGGGATCTCCGTCGCCTTCGCCACATGATCGGCGAGCACCTCGAACCCGGCGTTCGAGTACAGCCGCCGCCCCCCGGGCTCCGCCATCACCCTGTGCTCGTCGAACGCCAGCCCACTGGTGTGCGCCAGCAGATGCCGTACGGTCGCCCCCTCCGGCCCCGCCGCCTCGTCCAGCTCGACCGCGCCCTCCTCGTACGCCACCAGTACCGCGTACGCCGCCAGGGGTTTGGTCACCGAGGCCAACGCGAACCGTTGCCCGGTGGGCCCGAACGCCCCCACCAACTCCCCGTCGGCCCGTACCACCGCACCAGCGGCAGCCGGAACCGGCCACCCTTCCATCAACCCGAGGCTCTGCATGCTCCCGACCCTATCCACCCGCCAGGGAGGGGGCCCTCCCCCTCCCCTCCCACCCACCCCGCCTCCCGCCCCGCCTAAACACGCTTGCCTGGAGTGCACTCCAAGGTCCTAGCGTGGCGGTCATGACGGTGATGGAAACGGTGACCCAGACCACGCCCGCCCCCACCCCGCTGACCCCCACCACGCCGACCCCGGGGGCCGGTCCGGACACTCGCTCCGGTCTCGCCCACCCCACAAGCCACACCGGCCCGCGTCCGGCCGACGCGCACGGCCCCGCCGAAGCGACGTACCTGACTCCCCGGGACGGCGTCACCACCTCCGTCCCGGGCCCGGACCCAGGGGAGCCGGCTTGTGCCGCCGAGCCCTCCCCGTATCCGCGCCCCGAAGGGCAGGACCGCTACACGATCAGCGAGGTCGCGGCCCACACCGGTCTCACCGCCCACACCCTGCGCTGGTACGAGCGGATCGGCCTGATGCCGCACATCGACCGCTCCCACACCGGTCAGCGCCGCTACCGCAACCGCGACCTCGACTGGCTCGACCTCGTAGGCAAGCTCCGGCTCACCGGGATGCCGGTCGCCGGCATGGTCCGCTTCGCCGAACTCGTCCGCGACGGTGACCACAACTTCCCCGAGCGGCAACGGCTCCTGGAAGCCACCCGCCGCGATGTGCTGACCCGGATCGCCGAGCTCCGCGACACGCTCGCCGTCCTGGACCACAAGATCGACTTCTATTCCACAGCCGCTTCCCCCTCCGAGAGGAACCTCACCCAATGACGCGTCTCACGACCACCCGCCTCGGCGCCGACGGACCCCAGGTCGGACTCCAAGGACTCGGCTGCATGGGCATGACCTTCGCCTACGGCCCCACCGACACCGACGAGGCCCGAGCCACCCTGGAACGCGCCCTCGAACTCGGCGTCACCCTGTACGACACCGCCGACGTCTACGGCGCCGGCGACAACGAACGCTTCCTCGCCCCCTTCCTCCGGGCCCATCGCGACGAGATCGTCCTCGCCACGAAGTTCGCCCTGTCGATCGACCCCGACGACCCGACCAACCGCTCCATCAACAACGACCCCTCCTACATACGCTCCAGCGTCGACGCCAGCCTCCAGCGCCTCGGCATCGACACCATCGACCTGTACTACATGCACCGTCGCGCACCCGACGCGCCCATCGAGGAGACCGTCGGCGCCATGGCCGAGCTGGTCCAGGCCGGCAAGGTCAAGCATCTGGGCCTCAGCGAGGTCACCGGCCAGGAACTGCGCACCGCTCACGCCGTCCACCCGATCGCCGCCGTCCAGTCCGAGTGGTCCCTCTTCAGCCGGGACATCGAACGGGGCGTCGTCCCCACCGCCGCCGAACTCGGCATCGCCCTCGTGCCCTACTCCCCGCTCGGCCGCGGCTTCCTCACCGGGTCCTTCGTCAGCGCCGACAAGGAACTCACCGCCGACGACTTCCGCCGTGAACTGCCCCGCTTCACCGGCACCAACGCCACCGCCAACGCCTCCCTCCTCACCCCCATCCGTACGGTCGCCGCCGCTCACCACGCCACCCTCGGCCAGGTCGCCCTCGCCTGGGTGCACCAGCAGGCCGACATCCACGGCCTGTCCGTGATCCCCATCCCCGGCACCCGCAGCCGCAGCCGTGTCGAGGAGAACACCGCCGCCATCCGTATCTCGCTCAGCGACGAGGAACTGTCCCTCCTCGACCCCCTCGCCGCTCAGGTCTCCGGCGAGCGCTACGCCGACATGACCTTCACCTCGGCGGGCCGCGAGTAACACCCCAGGCGCCCGTGCCTCCCTGTCCGCAGACGTCACGACCCGCTGCCGGCAGCCGCGAGAGCAACACCCGGCCCTCGCCCCGGCCCTGACACCTGCCCCGACCCTGGCGCCCGACCTCGACCACTCACCCTGACCACTCACCTCGCCCACCCACTCCACCGCCGGCCCCGCCGGGGCGTCCACACTCGTGGGCGGCCCGGCGCCCGCTTGTCACGCCAACCCCAGGGCGAATGCCGCGAAACCCGCCGCCAGCAGCCCGGCCACCGCCCTTCTGGTCCGACCCGTCCCCGCCCACGGGGACTCGAAGCCGCGCGTCCATCTGCCGACCACGACCAAGAGCAACGCGAACACGGGTATCCACGCCAACCGCGCTCCGATCCACCCCACGCTCTCCGGCGCCCCGACCAGGCCAGTCACCGTGCCGAACAGTGACGCCGGCACGGCCGCCGCCAGCATCGCCGTCTGATGCCAGCACAGGATCGTCATCGCCGACAGATTGATCACCACGACCGGAGCCCACAGCCCCGGCCTCCGCAACGCCCGGCCGATCCGGTCCCGCAGCAGCATCGCCGCCCCGCACTGCGCCGCGGCCAGTGCCAGCACCAGCAGCGACGGCGGATGGGAGTTCGTCCGCTCCGCTCCTGGCACCCCCACCATCGACGCCGGGTAGTGGAAGACCGCCAACAGCGCCACGAACAGCGCCACACCCCCGCCGAGCAGCACCCAGGCCCCGCGCCGCCCCAGCCGCGCCTGCGACCAGCACACCCCGAGCTGATAGGCGAACATCCAGCCCGGCAAGAGATTCAACAGGCTCAGCGAAGAAGGCATCGCCTCCGCGTAGGGGCCGTACCGCAGGAAATCCACCACCGCCACGGAACCGATCAGGGGAGCCGCCGCCCAGGCCCCCAGCCGCTCCGCCGCCCGTATGCACAGCGGTGTCAGGGCCGTGATCACGGCGTAGACGCCGACGAACCACAAGGGCTGGACCACCAGCGTGGAACCTGTCCGCAGCGTCGTCTCCGGTATCCCCGCGGCGGTCAGCACCGGTATCAGCACCGCCCACACCGCCGTCACACCCAGCACCGGCCGTCCCAGCCGCGCCAACCGCTGCCGGAGCCAGTCCGCCGCCGACCCGCCCCGCTGCCGGGTCCGCCGGTAGGACAGCGCCGAGGCGTAGCCGCCGACCAGGAAGAAGACTCCGAGCATCTGGAGCAGCCAACTGATGGGCGCGAGCGAACCGAAGGCGGACAAGGGGCTCGCGTTGCGCAGGGCTCCGTCCGCGCCGAGCGTGAAGCCGCCCAGCAGCCAGTGCCCGGTGGGGACGGCCAGCAGAGCCATGGCCCGCAATCCGTCGATCGCCCGGTCCCGACTCGGCGGGGTCTTCGCGTCTATCGCGCCGACGGCGGCTCCAGCCCGGCCGATCGCCCGGCTGAGCGTCGATGAGCCCGGGGCCCTCGCCATGGGCGGCTTCGCCCCCCGCGAGACGGGCCGCTTCGCCCCTTGCGAGGAGTCAGCTCCCCGGCGATCAGCGATGAGCGGTGCCGTCCTGCTGATCGGCGGTGCCGACCTGGTCTTCCGGCGGTTCATGACGCTGTTCATGACGCGACCTCCTGCCGTGCGCGGGTGTGACCCTGGTCCGTGTCGGTCTGGAGGCCGCTGTCGGCCGTCCCGGTGCCGGTGGCGATGTCCGCGAAGGCGGCCAGCGAAGCGGTGCCCGGTGCGAAATAGCCGGTGTGGCCGTGGGCGTCGTGGGCCGGGACCGGGCGGGCGCCGAACGCGGGTCCTGCGGGGTCCTCGCCGTGTCCGAGACCGAGGAACCGGACGTTCGGAACTTTGCCGATCCAGTCGCTGTCGTCCTTGGCCGCCCACACCCGGGCGTCCGTGCCCAGATCGGAGACGCTGTCCGCGCGCATTCCCGGTGAGCCGAGCACCACCAGGTCGGAGGTCATGAGCGAGGGCGCCGCCAGGCCGCAGACGACCGAGCCGTAGCTGTGGCAGAACACGGTCGGCGCCGGCCGACCCACCGCGCGCAGTCCCGCGACGAACCGGCTGAGCCGTGGCGCCCCGGCCTCCGCGAGCCCACCGGTGGCCGCGTCGGGACCGATGCCCACCGGTGTCGTGTAGCCCGCCCAGGCCACGACCGCCGTGCCGCCCCCTGCTGCCTGTCGCAGCGACTTGGCCATCCCGGACGGTGTGCCGTAGGTGTCGGTGGTCCGGTCGAAGGTGCTCACGTCGATGTCGGAGCCCGGAACGATCACCGAGACATGGCGCGCGGTCCCGAGGTCGCCGTGCACCTCGGCGATCTGCCCTCGCCCCCGGGGATCGAAGGCCAGTATCCGTCGGCCTGGTGCGAGCAGTTCGGAGTACCGGGTGATCCGTTCCCGGGCCCGCTGGCGGTCCCGGACCGGAAGCTCCCGGCTCGCCGCCTGCTTCTGCTGCTGTGCCCGGCTGTCCAGCAGAGCGCGCCTGTTCGCCTGGTACCGGAGGTCCAGCGGGGCGCCGTCGAGGTTGCCGACGACCCCGGGGTGTCGTTCGGCCAGCTTCTCGCGCTCCGAGTCGTCCAGCGTGCCGAAGAACCGGGCTGTCCCGGTGGGAGTCGTGGCGGCCGGGTCAGGCAGGTGGACCCCGAGGGAACGGTCCGCCCGCCATGCGGCGGTGCCGGGTGGTGGCCCGGTGAGCGGGACTTGGGCGTTCCCGACGGCCAGGCCGGTGGTCCCCGCGAAGGCCGCCGTGACCAGGGCCATCGCGATCAAGGTCCGCCTGCCCCGCCCGGCCCGCCGGCCCTGAGCGGGGACCCGGGAACGGAGTCGGCCGCGTGCTCGGACCCTGGCCGTGGAGGCCGATGGTTCGACAGGAGTGGTCGTCCCTCGGGCCTTGTGATCCCGCACCCGCGCCATCGTCGTGGTGGCACTGTAACTGCCTTGCCGTACAAGCGAGTTGTGGTCCATCGCTCGCCCTCCCCGTCGGTCCGTTCGTCTGACGAGGGGAAGGTACGGAGCTGAACGCACGCCGCACGTCACACTGCGGAGCCAAGTCGCGGGTAGTACCGGGGTATGGGGTCGTCATACCCCGGTACCGGCTGGTCCCAGGGAGCCGAAGACCGGCCGCCTCCTGACGGCCCGAACCTTCGCGATCCGGCGCTGCGTGGCTCTTCCCTGGGCGCCTACGACAGGGCTGACGCGGGCGAACGGGCACCCAAGCAGCCCCGGCCGGGCCCCCGGCCGGGCACAGCGGGAGGGCACAGTGGGAGGGAACGGGAGAGGGCGGGAGGGGAGGGGCGTACGGCCGCGCCCCCCGACCGTGGGACGGTCGAGGGGCGCGTGCGCGAACTGTCGGGGACCGCCACCTCGGGCGGGCGTCCGGGTTCCGTGCGGGACCCGGACCGCTAGCGGTGCGTGGCCCTACCGCTCTCCGGGCGTGACGAGCCCCGACTCGTACGCGAAGATCACCGCTTGGGCCCTGTCCCGGAGCCCCAGCTTGGCCAGGACCCGTCCGATGTGCGTCTTGACCGTCTGCTCCGCGAGGACGAGCCGGTCGGCGATCTCCTGATTGGACAGGCCCCGGGCGATCAGCCCCAGTACCTCGGTCTCCCGTGGAGTGAGTCCGTTCAGCGCGAGGGACCGCTCACGCCGCGAGCTGGTCTTGCGCTCCGCGAACTCCGCGATCAACCGGCGGGTCACCGAGGGCGCGAGGAGGGCGTCCCCGCCCGCGACGACCCGCACCGCCGAGATCAGGTCCGCGGGCGGCGCGTCCTTGAGGAGGAAGCCCGAGGCGCCGGCGCGCAGCGCCTCGAAGATGTAGTCGTCCGCGTCGAACGTGGTGAGCATGAGGACCTTGGGCCGGTGCACCACTCCGGGCGGCGGGTCGAGCAGGACACGGGTGGCCGCCAGTCCGTCCATCTCCGGCATACGTACATCCATCAGCACGATGTCGGGGTGAGCGGTGCGACTGAGGACGACCCCCTCCTTGCCGTTCGGCGCCTCGCCCACGACGTCGATGTCGCTCTGCGCGGCGAGGAGCGCGGCGAACCCCGCCCGGACCATGGCCTGGTCGTCGACGATGATCACGCGGATGGTCATGGGCGAGGCTGCTCCTTGGTGCTGGTGGGACCGGCGGTCGGCGGTCGGTCGGGGGCGGGCGCGGTACCGCCCGGTTCGACGACGGGCATCCTGGCCGCGACACGGAACCCTCCGTCGGGCAGCGGCCCGACATCGAGTGTGCCGCCGACCAGCCGGACACGTTCCGCCATGCCGATCAGCCCGTGCCCCGTCGATCCATGTTCCAAGGGAGCGGAGGAGGGTCGTTTGGAGGGCCGGTTGACGACCGCCACGGTGAGATGTTTCCGGTCGGTGGAGACGAGTACCTCGGTGAGGGCGCCCGGGGCGTGGCGCACCACATTGGCCAGGGCCTCCTGGACGATGCGGTACGCCGACAGGTCCACGGCGGGCGACAGCTGAGCCAGTTCCCTGACGAGGGCGATCTCGGGGGACGACAGTACGACCGGCACCCCCGCGCGCACGGTGGCGTCGGCCAGATGTCTCAGCCGGTCGAGACCCGGCTGGGGAGCCCGCTCGCCCGCGGTGTCCTCGCTGCGCAGCACCGACAGCAGACGGCGCATCTCGCCCAGGGACTCCCGCGCCCCGGTGGCTATGGACTCGAATTCCTTGACCACGCCGGGGGGAAGGTTCCCCAGCCGGTAGGGGGCGGAGTCGGCCTGCACGGTGATCACCGACATATGGTGCGCCACGACATCGTGCAACTCGCGGGCGATACGCGCGCGTTCCTCCAGAAGGGCCCGGTGGGAACGCTCCGCTTCGTTGATGTCCTCCTGTTCGGCGAGCTTGTGCTGTGCTTCGCGGCGGTCCTTTATCAGCGTGCCGACCAGCAGCATCGCCCCGCTGAGGACGATCATCAGGACGCTGGTGTCCTGGCTGCCCGGGGCACTCAGCGCGGCGAGCAGCAGACTGGCGACCGTGGTCGTCAGCCAGACGGCGACCAGGGTGCGGCGTTTCTCCCGCAGGGCGAGCGCGAGGCTGAGCGCCGCGTACCCGACGATGGCCGGGGGGAGCCAGGGAGCCGGTCGGTCGGCCGTCGCGTCGAGGGTGGTCACGGCGCAGAGGACGTTCGCGCTGCCGATGATCCACCAGGCGGGCAGCGGTCTGGTCACGGCGAGGAGCAACGGCGCCGTCTGCGCGACCGCGAGGGCACCGGCGAGCGCTCCGGCGACCTCGTAGTCGCGGATGAGGAGGCCGATGGTGGTGGGGAGCAGGCTCGACACGAGGGCCAGGGCGACCACGTAGGGGATCATCCGCATCCAGGACCTGGACGCCTGGGACAGCAGGGCCTCGGTGGATCCGGTCGGGGTGACGAGGGCGACGCCGACGTCGCGCAGTGCGTCCCGGGCCGTGGTCCGGGCGCGGTGTGCGAAGGTGCGCGGTGAGGTCCGCCCTGGCGGGCCTGGGGGTGGGGGTGCGGTGCTCATAGCCTGATCAGGGTAGGCACCGGTGTGCCGTTCTGCCGTCATACCGAGGTGCTGGACCGCATCTCATACCGGGGTATGAGGGAACCCTGGTCGCCCCTGGGGGTCACAGCTCGGCGAGCAGTTCCGCCTTCTTCGACAGGAACTCCTCGTCGGTCACCAGTCCCGCCTGGTGGAGTTCGCCGAGGTGCCGGATGCGGTCCGCGATGTCCGCGGGGTCGCGCCGGCCTGGCGGGGCGTGGAGGGCGGGGACGGCTCCGACCGGTCCGCACGACCGTACGGCGGCGAGCACCGAGGCGGCGAAGGGCAGGGACTCGTGCACGGGCCCGTAACCGAGGCCGAACACCACCGCCGCCGGGTCCTGGTCGGCCTGGGCGGGCTGCTGGGTGTTGTCACGGAGCAGCAGCCGCAGATGTCCTTCGAAGAGTTCGGGGGAGCGCCATTCGACCCCGTTGAGGTCGGCGACGGGGAACTTCTGGTCGCCGGCCTTCCATTTCGCGGAGGAGGCGCCGGTCCATGACCAGCGGTAGGAGACGGCTTTGCCGTCGAAGGCCGCCTTGCCGTCGTACGCCTTGAAGTGCAGGGGGGCTTCCGGCGCGGTCACGAGGTAGCGGTCCGGGGGTTCGCCGGTGCCGCTTTCGCCGATGAGGGGCCGCAGTTCGTCGGCGTAGTACTCGGCGAGTGTCGCGCGTTCCGCCGGGAGGACCAGGCGGTAGGGGTCGGCGCCTTCCTTGAGCTGTCCCGCCGCCGCGTCCATGAGCGGGTCGGCGCCGGGTCTCGGTACGGCGTGCAGGACGACCGTTCCGCGTCTGCCGGGGGTCACTGTGACGGCGGCGACCGCCTCGTGGGGGACCCGGCGTTCCCCGAGTGCCTGGAACAGCTTGGGCGTGCGTATCCCCCGTTCGAAGCGGATGAGCACGGAATCGGACTCGAACTCCCAAGCGGCGTGAAATCCGGCCAGTACATCACCCATGCTGGTCATCGTATGCGGCACGGGCGTCTCCGTCCCTCCCGTAGGGGGCCGCACTTCTTACGTCTTCTACGCGCGTCAGGCCGCGGCGCCCGTGGACAGACCACTCCTGCAACTGTCGTCCCGGTCGGCACAACGCAACCCCTGGTAGGCCCCGACGCCGATCTCGGCGAAGTTGGTGAGGCTCTCGGTGCCGGGCTCGAAGTAGCCCGTGTGTCCGTCCGCTCCGCGCGCGGACAGCAGCCGGGCGCCGAACGCGGGGGAGACGGGGTCGGCGCCGTGGCCGAGGGAGCCGAGTTCGAGATGCGGTACGTCCTCGATCCAGTCGTCACCGTCCCGGGTGGCCCATACGCGCGCGTGGGTGCGCAGTTGGGACACCCTGTCGGCGCGCATACCGGGGCTTCCGGCGACGGCGATGTCGCTGACACGGGACGGCAGCCCCGGGGCGGCGACCCCGCACAGGACGGAACCGTAGCTGTGGCAGTAGAGGGCGATCCCGCCGCGGCCCGGCAGGCCCCGCAGCATCGCGTTGAGGCGGACCGCGCCGCTCTCGGCCCGTATCGCCGTCGCGGCCTCGACGCCGAGCCCGTCGGGCGCCCGGTAGTCGGCCCAGGCGATCACCGAGGTGCGGGTCCGCGGGCTCGCCTCGCGTTCGGCGTCATGGAGGGCACGGGCCATACCGAGGGGCGTGGAGTACGCGCGGTCGTCCCGCTGGAAGGTGATCAGGGTCGTGTCGACGCCGGGTACGACGACGGAGACCCGTTGGGCGCGTTCCAGGTCGCCGAGGACCTCTGCCACCCGTCCGGGTCCGGTCGGGTCGAAGGCGAGGACCTGGCGGCCCGGCCGGCTGAGGGCGTCGTAGCGCTGCATACGGCGTTCGGCGTCCCGTTGGCCCGCCGCGGAGAGTCTGCTGTCCCGCGCGCGCTGCGACTCCTGCTCGCGGGCGATGCCGAGTGCCGTGCGGTTGGCGAGATAACGCAGGGAGACGGGAGCGCCGTTCATGTTGCCGACGGCCAGGGGATGGCGGTGGACGAGCAGGCGTTGCTGCTGGGCCGTGAGCGAGGCGAAGAACTGCGACAGCCGCGCCGGAGGGACCTGGGGGTCCGGGAGGGGGCGGCCGTCGAGGTGACCGCGCTCCCACGCGGAGAGCGCTGCCCTCAGGGCGGAACCGCGCTCGCCGCGGCCGTGCAGGGTCGTCCAGCCGGTGGTCGCCAGCATCACGAGGACGACGACCAGGGCGAGCACTGCCCGCCAGGCGCCGAGTTGAGGGGATGAGTCGAAGGAAGTCACTGCGGCACACCCTAGGAGAAGCCCGCACGACTGCGTGCGCTGGGTGACACGCATCACGATTTCACCGGTGCAAGTGTGTCAAAGGGGGCGCGAAGGCAGGGGGATTGTCACGTTCCGTAGCCGCTGTGTGTGTCTCGCGCGCGGGAGTGCGCCGTCCGGCGTGCGGTCGGCGGTGCGCTCCGGTCGGGTCGGGTCGGGTCGGGTCGGCGGCGCGCCTGATCGGTGCCCGCGCGGGGCGTTATCGGGGCGATCGCGACGGGCCGGTGCGCCAGTCCCCGGCCAGGGCGGGGCCCAGATGGTCCAGATAGCGCGCGGTGAGGTCGCGGATGGACTCGATGCTGGTGTCCTCGCCCGCGCCCCACAGGCGGCCCGTGACCCGCATCACGCCGGTGAACACCGCCACCGCGACGCGTGGCCGGGGGTCCTCGTCGACGTCCAGGCCCTCGCGTTCCGCGACGAGCCGCGCCATCTGCTCCTCGACCTCCGAGGAGCGGCGGACATGGCTGGCGAGCAGGGAGGGGGTGGATTCGATCATCTGATAGGTGCGCATGTGCAGCGGCATGGGCACGGTCGTGTCGATGGTGTCGTCGACCGTGTCCCAGGTCTGGAGCACCGCGTTGCGCAGCGCCTCCAGCGGCCCCTCGGTCCGGGGGCGCTCGCGCAGCGCCGCCACGAAGTGGGACTCGATCATGTCCTGGACCGCGAAGACGACTTCTTCCTTGTTGCGGAAGTAGCGGAAGAACGTGCGCTGGGAGACGTCGACGGCCTCGGTGATCTCGTCGACGGTGGTTTCCTCGAACCCCTGGGTGGTGAACAGTTCGAGCGCCGCCCGCAGCAGTGCGTCCCGTGTGCGCGCCTTCTTCCGCTCACGCAGTCCCGGTCGGGGTGATGTCACGCCGCGCCCCATTTCCTCTGTTTCCGCAGGTCACTCTATCTGTGAGTAAGGTGACAGCTACCGGCTAGTGAATTTGTTTGTCAACTGTCAGAGGCTGACATTACTGTCCGCCGTATGACTAGTCAGACCACCGTCGACAAGACCGGTCCGGCGGACGAGGTGCCGACCCCGCTCGTCCCGGGCCCCACCAAGGCCCAAGGGCTGCGCGGCCACCCTTGGCTGACGCTCTTCGCCGTCGCGATCGGCGTGATGATGGTGGCCCTCGACGGCACCATCGTGGCGATCGCCAACCCCGAGATCCAGCGGGACCTCGGCGCGACCTTCGCGGACGTCCAATGGATCACCAACGGGTACTTCCTCGCGCTCGCCGTCTCCCTCATCACCGCGGGCAAGCTCGGTGACCGGTTCGGACACCGCCAGACGTTCCTCATCGGCATCGTCGGCTTCGCCCTCGCCTCGGCCGCCATCGGCCTGTCCGACGGCATCGCCTACGTGATCTTCTTCCGGGTCCTCCAGGGTCTGTTCGGCGCGCTGCTCATGCCGGCGGCGCTCGGCCTGCTGCGCGCCACCTTCCCCGCCGAGAAGCTCAACATGGCCATCGGCATCTGGGGCATGGTGATCGGCGCCTCCACCGCGGGCGGCCCGATCGTGGGCGGTCTGCTCGTCGAGCACGTGAGCTGGCAGTCCGTGTTCTTCATCAACGTGCCGGTCGGCGTCGTCGCCCTCGTCCTGGGTGTGCTGATCCTCACGGACCACCGTGCCAAGAACGCGCCGCGCTCCTTCGACATCATCGGCATCGTGCTGCTGTCCGCGGCCATGTTCTGCCTGGTCTGGGCCATCATCAAGGCCCCCGAGTGGGGCTGGGGCGATGGACTGACCTGGACCTTCATGAGTATCGCGGTGGCCTCCTTCATCCTGTTCGCCTTCTGGGAGACGAAGGTCGAGGAGCCGCTCGTCCCGCTCGGGCTCTTCCGCTCCGTGCCGCTGTCGGCCGGTGTGGTCCTGATGGTTCTCATGGCCATCGCCTTCATGGGCGGACTGTTCTTCGTCACCTTCTACCTCCAGCGGGTGCACGGGATGAGCCCGGTGCAGTCGGGCGTCCATCTGCTGCCGCTGACGGGCATGATGATCGTCGGCTCCCCGCTCGCCGGATTGATGATCACCAAGGTCGGCCCGCGTATCCCGCTGGCGGGCGGCATGGCCGTCACCTCGCTCGCCATGTACGGCATGTCGACCCTCGACGCCGGGACCGGCAGCTTCACCATGTCCATCTGGTTCGCCCTGCTCGGCCTCGGTCTCGCACCGGTCATGGTCGGCGCCACCGAGGTCATCGTCGGCAACGCGCCCATGGAACTGTCCGGGGTCGCGGGCGGACTCCAGCAGGCCGCCATGCAGATCGGCGGCAGCCTCGGCACCGCCGTGCTCGGCGCCGTCATGGCCTCCAAGGTCCACAGCGACCTCCCCGGCAACTGGACGGACGCCGACCTGCCGCCGCTCACCCCCGACCAGCTCGACCAGGCGGCCGAGGCCGTCCAGGTCGGCGCCCCACCCATAGCCCCGGGCACCCCGGCCGACATCGCCGCGACGATCACCGGTGTCACCCACGACACGTTCATCTCCGGGATGAGCCTCGCCTGCCTCGTCGCCGCCGCCGTCGGCTTCGTGGCGATCTTCGTCGCCCTGCTCACCAAGCGGGGCGACAACGCCCAGGCGGGCGCCTCGGCGGCCCACATCTAGCTGGTCGGCGCCACGTCGCCGACCAGCACCGGCCCGACCGCCACGGCAACACCGCGGACGGCCGCCAACGCTCGCGAAACCCCACCAGTTCCCGACCGGTGGGGTTTTCGCCTGTCCGGGTGGCACCGCCTCGGAACCCTTCCTTCCGCTCCGCCCCGCAGGCGACAGTGGCACCAAGTGATCAGTACGACACGGGGGTTCGACCACATGCGCACCAACCTGCTCCTCGCCACCGCCGCGACCGCCACGGCCCTGGCCCTCGCCGGTCCCGTCCACACGGGAGTCGCCGCCTCGCCCTCGGCCCGGCCCGCCGACGCACCGCACTCCCGCGGCACCACGACCCCGCACCGGACCGCCGGCGCACCCGCCGCCCGCAACGCCACCACCCCGGCCGCCATGACCCGCACCACGCTCGGCGCCTGCGGGCCCGGGGAACTGTGTCTGTGGTCCAAGCCGGACTTCAAGGGCACCCGGACCGCCCATGACCTGTCCGAGATCGACATCGAGAGCTGCGTACCCCTCCCGCAGGGGACCAGCGCGCAATCCCTCGCCAACCGACTCGGACGCCCCGTCACCACCTACCAGTCCGGCACCTGCGACGAGACCGGGGAGTTCGACACCTACCCCGGCGACGGCACCTGGACCCCGCAATCACCCCACCGGATCAGGGCGTTCAAGGTCTGGGAGAACTGACCGGCCGCGAAACGCCGACGGGGGCGGCGGGACCGAAGCCCCACCACCCCCGAGGAACAGCCCCGGCGACTACGCGTCGCCGCCCGCCGGCCCCGGATCGGCCGCCGCCACATCCAGCAGCTGATACCGGTCGATCGCCTGCTTCAGCGCCGCGCGGTCTACCTTGCCCTCCTTCGCCAGCTCGGTGAGCACACCCAGCACGATGGACTGCGCGTCGATATGGAAGTAACGCCGAGCGGCACCCCGGGTGTCCGCGAAACCGAACCCGTCCGCACCCAGCGACTGGTACGCCCCCGGCACCCAGCGCGCGATCTGGTCGGGCACCGAACGCATCCAGTCCGACACCGCCACGAAAGGACCCTCGGCCCCCGACAGCTTCCGCGTCACATACGGCACCCGCTGCTCCTCCTCGGGGTGCAGCAGGTTGTGCCGCTCCACCTCCACGGCCTCCCGGCGCAGCTCGTTCCAGGAGGTCGCCGACCACACATCCGCCCGGACGTTCCACTCCTCGGCCAGGAGACGCTGCGCCTCCAGTGCCCACGGCACCGCGACACCCGACGCCAGGATCTGCGCCCCGAACTCACCCCGCTCGCCCGCCTTCAGCCGGTGGACACCCTTGAGGATGCCCTCGACATCCACGTCCTCCGGCTCGGCGGGATGCTGCATCGGCTCGTTGTACACGGTCAGGTAGTAGAAGACGTCCTCACCCGGCGCGCCGTCGGCGGTCTCGCCGTACATCCGGCGCAGCCCGTCCCGGACGATATGGGCGATCTCGTAACCGTAGGCCGGGTCGTACGCGACACAGCCCGGGTTGGTCGAGGCGAGCAACTGCGAATGACCGTCGGCGTGCTGAAGGCCCTCACCGGTCAGCGTCGTCCGCCCGGCGGTCGCCCCCAGCACGAAGCCACGCGCCAGCTGGTCCGCCATCTGCCAGAACTGATCACCGGTGCGCTGGAAGCCGAACATCGAATAGAAGACGTACACCGGGATCAGCGGTTCGCCGTGAGTGGCGTACGCCGAGCCCGCCGCGATCAGCGACGCCGTACAACCAGCCTCGGAGATACCGTCATGCAGCATCTGCCCCGTCGGGGACTCCTTGTACGCGAGGAGGAGGTCCCGGTCCACCGATTCGTACTGCTGGCCCAGCGGGTTGTAGATCTTGGCGCTCGGGAAGAACGAGTCCATGCCGAACGTGCGGTACTCGTCCGGCGCGATCAGCACGAAACGCTTGCCGATCTCCTTGTCCCGCATCAGGTCCTTCAGCAGCCGTACGAACGCCATCGTCGTGGCGATCGACTGCTGTCCCGAGCCCTTCCTGACGGCCGCGTAGGCCTTGTCGCCGGGCAGTTCCAGAGGCTTCGCCCGCACGACACGTGTCGGGACGTATCCGCCGAGCGCCTTGCGGCGGTCGTGCATGTACTGGATCTCCTCCGAGTCCCGGCCCGGGTGGTAGTACGGCGGCAGACCGCTTTCGAGCTGCTGGTCGGTGATCGGCAGATGCAGCCGGTCACGGAAGCCCTTCAGATCGTCGACGGTCAGCTTCTTCATCTGATGGGTCGCGTTACGGCCCTCGAAGTTGGGGCCGAGCGTCCAGCCCTTGACCGTCTGCGCGAGGATCACCGTCGGCTGACCCTTGTGCGCCTTGGCCGCCGCGAACGCGGCGAAGATCTTCTTGTGGTCGTGCCCGCCGCGCCCCAGATGCAGGATCTGGTCGTCCGTCATGTTCTCGACCATCGCGCGCAGCCGCTGGTCGTCACCGAAGAAGTGGTCCCGGATGTACGCGCCGGTCTCCGTGGCATACGTCTGGAACTGCCCGTCCGGCGTCGTGTTCAGCCGGTTCACCAGGATGCCGTCCCGGTCCCGGGCGAGCAGCGGGTCCCAGGAGCGGTCCCACACCAGCTTGATCACATTCCAGCCGGCGCCCCGGAACTGGGATTCCAGCTCCTGGACGATCTTGCCGTTGCCCCGTACCGGTCCGTCGAGCCGCTGCAGGTTGCAGTTGACGACGAAGGTGAGATTGTCCAGCCCCTCACGGGCGGCGATGGACAGCTGGCCGAGCGACTCGGGCTCGTCCATCTCCCCGTCACCGAGGAAGGCCCACACATGCGACTGAGAGGTGTCCGCGATGTCCCGCGCCTGCATATAGCGGTTCATCCGCGCCTGGAAGATCGCCCCCAGCGGGCCGAGGCCCATCGAGACGGTGGGGAACTCCCAGAAGTCCGGCATCAGCCGGGGATGCGGGTAGCTGGAGAGTCCGTCCGGAGCCTTCGACTTCTCCTGCCGGAAGGCGTCCAGCTGCCGCTCGTCGAGGCGGTCCAGCAGGAAGGCGCGGGCGTAGATCCCCGGGGAGGCATGCCCCTGGAAGAAGATCTGGTCACCGCCGTGGCCCTCGTCCTTGCCGCGGAAGAAGTGGTTGAAACCCACGTCGTACAGCGACGCGGACGAGGCGAACGTCGCGATGTGGCCACCGACCCCGATCCCGGGACGCTGCGCACGCGAGACCATCACGGCGGCGTTCCACCGGGTCGCGTTGAGGACCCTGCGCTCGATCTCCTCGTTCCCGGGGAAGAACGGCTCGTCCCGGGTGGCGATGGTGTTGACGTAGTCCGTGCTGCGCATCTCGGGCACGGCCACACGCTTCTCGCGGGCGCGCTCGATCAGTCGGAGCATCAGATAGCGGGCCCGCTCACGGCCACGCTCGTCGATGGCGGCGTCGAGCGAGTCGAGCCATTCCTGGGTCTCCTCGGGATCGAAATCGGGGACCTGGCTCGGAAGGCCGCCAATGATGATCGGGTTGCGATCGAATCCGGAAGCCACGCTGTTCCTTCACTGTCCGGTGGCACGGCCGTGGGACATGCCACTGCTGGTGGGTGCGGCGTTCCCCATCGTGTACCGCAGGACAGGAAACGTCATCTGTACCGGGAGGTAACCGGGACCTCGGTCCGGCAGGGTGGGGCGGTTCGGCCAAATCGCAACGATACGCCCATCCCGTACCGGCCGAACGGGCGGCCGGGTGATCGCCGCCACCCGCTCCATGTGTCCCCCGCGCGCCGGAATGTCCCCTTGTGTTCACCTCGCCCGGCGCCTCGTCGATCTTTTGCCCCCGTGTCCGTCTCGGATGCGTACCGGTTTTTCCGCTGCCCCTACTTCGGTTCGCGAAACGGGCGAATAGGGCAGACTGTCGTGGTGTGTGTCACTGATTGCCGTGATTTCGTGCCTGGAGTTGCGTCGAGACGGCCGGGAACGTCACCGTTTCGGCGGTCTCGACGGCCGGGTACTTGCGCGATCCGTCCCGCCCGTGTGGACTACGGCCAATACCTCGCGCAGGCGCGAGGCCCGCAAGACAACATCCGAACATGATCAGGAGGCAAACGGTGAGCGCGACCGCGGACCACGCGGAGGAGCGGACGAACCCTGCCGCCAGGCTGGGGTTCCAGCCCGGGCAGGTGGTCCAGGAGATCGGCTACGACGACGACGCCGATCAGGAACTCCGCGAGGCCATTGAGGAGATCATCGGCAGCGACATCGTCGATGAGGATTTCGACGACGTAGCCGATGCCGTAGTGCTGTGGTTCCGTGAGGACGACGGCGATCTGACGGACGCGCTGGTCGACGCCCTCGGGCTGATCGACGACGGTTCCCCGGTCTGGCTGCTGACGCCCAAGACCGGGCGTGACGGCTATGTCGAACCCAGCGATATCAACGAGTCCGCACAGACCGCGGGTCTGTCCCAGACCAAGAGCATCAGCGCGGGCAAGGACTGGACCGGCAGCCGTCTGGTCACCCCGAAGGCGGCCGCCAAGAAGCGCTGACACCACCTCCTCGCGCGGGACATCCCCAACGGCTCCCGCGTCCGTGATCTCCGTGCGGGCCCCCGCCGACCGGCGTCGGCGGGGCTCTGCCGACGAATACACCCGCCGCCTGTGGCACCCCCACGGGCGGCGTTTTCCTTGCCGCGAGCCGCGAGCCGCGAGCCGCGAGCCGCGAGCCGCGAGCCGCGAGCCGCGAGCCGCGAGTCGGCCCGTGCCGCCCGCCGCGAGTCGGCCCGTGCCGCCCGCCGCGAGCCGGCCGTGCCGCCCGCCGCGAGCCGCCGACCGCGCCGCCTGGTCCGCCGAGGCCGCCCGCCGTCCGGGCCCCCGCCCAGGCCCCCGCCCGGTCCGCCGAGGCCCGTCACGGCGCCCTGCTGCCCCCTCCGCCCCCAGCAGCCCCTCCTGCCCCCCGCGCCCCCGCGTCGGCCCCAGCACCCCGTCCAGGGCCGTGGACGGGGGCCCGCAGCCCCCCGTCGGGCTTGCGGGGCCGCTGCGTAGGCTGGTCGTCACCTGAACAGCCGCGTGGAAGGAACACCGTCACCATGGCGATCGAGATCGGTACCAAGGCCCCGGATTTCGAGCTCAAGAACCAGCACGGCGAGACCGTGCGTCTGTCCGACTTCCGCGGTGAGAAGAACGTCGTGCTGCTCTTCTACCCGTTCGCGTTCACCGGGGTGTGCACCGGCGAGCTGTGCGCACTGCGTGACGAACTGCCGAAGTTCGTCAACGACGATGTGCAGCTCCTGGCCGTCTCCAACGACTCCCCGTTCACCCTGCGGGTCTTCGCCGAGCAGGAGGGCCTGGAGTACCCGCTGCTGTCCGACTTCTGGCCGCACGGCGAGGCCTCGCGTGCCTACGGCGTCTTCGACGAGGACAAGGGCTGCGCGGTCCGGGGCACCTTCATCATCGACAAGGAGGGCGTCGTGCGCTGGACCGTCGTGAACGGCCTGCCGGACGCCCGGGATCTCGGCGACTACATCAAGGCCCTCGACATCCTGTGATTCTTCGGGACCAAGCACTGCGGAGTGCGGGAACCCGTCACTAGGATCGAAACGTTGATCCGATACCACAGCACGACGGGGGCTCCGCGCCCCTGGACAACATCGGGAGGATTTGTGGGAGTCAGCCTCAGCAAGGGCGGCAATGTATCGCTGACCAAGGAGGCCCCCGGCCTGACCGCGGTCGTGATCGGTCTCGGCTGGGACGTCCGGACCACCACGGGTACGGACTTCGACCTCGACGCCAGTGCCATCCTGACCAACGCGGAGGGCAAGGTCACCAACGACCAGAACTTCGTCTTCTTCAACAACCTCAAGAGCCCGGAAGGCTCCGTCGAGCACACCGGTGACAACCTCACCGGTGAGGGCGAGGGTGACGACGAGCAGATCAAGGTGAGCCTGGTCGGGGTCCCGGCGGACGTCACCCGGGTCGTCTTCCCGGTCTCCATCTACGACGCCGAGAACCGCCAGCAGTCCTTCGGCCAGGTGCGGAACGCGTTCATCCGCGTGGTCAACCAGGCGAACAACCAGGAGATCGCGCGCTACGACCTCTCCGAGGACGCCTCCACCGAGACCGCGATGGTCTTCGGCGAGCTGTACCGCAACGGCGCCGAGTGGAAGTTCCGTGCCATCGGCCAGGGCTACGCCTCGGGTCTGCGCGGTATCGCGCAGGACTTCGGCGTCAACGTCTGAGCCGCCGCACACCGCACACCGCACACCGCACCATCGCGGTACTGCCCGCCGCATCACCGCGGTACCGCACACCGCACCACCGCCCGGCGCGGCGCCCGATCCGCGCGCCGCGCCAGGCGGTCGGCGGTCGTACGAACGCCCCCGGCCAGGGGGCCCGGGGGGCCACGGCGCAGTCCGTGGGTCTGGCGGTCCCCGGGAAGACGCAGTATCACCTCGGGGAGGAAGACGATCATGGGTGTCACGCTTGCCAAGGGAGGCAATGTCTCCCTGTCCAAGGCCGCGCCGAATCTCACACAGGTACTGGTCGGCCTCGGCTGGGACGCACGCTCCACCACGGGAGCCCCCTTCGACCTCGACGCCAGCGCTCTGCTGTGCACCGCGGGCCGGGTTCTCGGTGACGAATGGTTCGTGTTCTACAACAACCTCAAGAGCCCCGACGGCTCCGTCGAGCACACGGGTGACAATCTCACCGGTGAGGGCGACGGGGACGACGAGTCGGTCCTGATCGATCTGTCCAAGGTCCCGCTCGGCTGCGACAAGATCGTCTTCCCGGTCTCCATCCATGACGCGGACAACCGCGGTCAGAGCTTCGGCCAGGTCAGCAACGCTTTCATCCGGGTCGTCAACCAGGCGGACGGCCAGGAACTCGCGCGCTACGACCTCTCGGAGGACGCGTCCACCGAGACTGCGATGATCTTCGGTGAGGTCTACCGTTACGGAAATGAATGGAAGTTCCGTGCAGTGGGCCAGGGGTACGCGTCGGGCTTGCGTGGCATCGCCCTAGACTTCGGAGTCAATGTTTCGTAAAGCTGGGCCCGGTGCGGGGTGACCCCTGCCGGACTCCTACCGGGGAAATCCCCGTGACAGGAATGGGTAGCCAGTGATTCTGAGAACCTTCGGCTGGTCGTTCGCGGTCACCGCGCTCGGCCTCGTCGCAGCCTTGCTCTACGGGGGGTGGGTCGGGTTCGGGATCGTGGCGATCCTGTCCGTCCTGGAGATCTCGCTGTCGTTCGACAACGCGGTGGTCAACGCCGGGATTCTGAAGAAGATGAATGCCTTCTGGCAGAAGATCTTCCTCACCATCGGCATCCTGATCGCCGTCTTCGGTATGCGGCTGGTCTTCCCCGTGGTCATCGTCGCGGTCAGCGCCGGACTCGGTCCGATCGAAGCGGTCGATCTCGCGCTCAACGACAAGGACCGTTATCAGGAACTGGTCACCGACGCCCACGCGTCGATCGCCTCCTTCGGAGGCATGTTCCTCCTCATGATCTTCCTCGACTTCATCTTCGAGGACCGTGACATCAAGTGGCTGCGCTGGATCGAGCGCCCGCTGGCCAGGCTCGGCAAGGTCGAGATGCTCTCCGTGTGCATCGCCCTGATCGTGCTCATGATCAGCGCCCTCTATCTGGCGCCGCAAGCGCACCAGCACGGCGGTACCCACGCCGACAAGACGGAGACGGTGCTGCTGTCCGGGATCGCCGGTCTCATCACCTATCTGGTCGTCGGCGGTCTGTCCGGCTTCTTCGAGGGCAAGCTCGACGAGGAGGAGGAACGCGAGCACGAGGCGGAGGAAGCAGCCAAGCGCAGCGGGAAGCCCGTGATCCTCCTCGCGGGCAAAGCGGCCTTCTTCATGTTCCTCTACCTGGAGGTCCTGGACGCGTCGTTCTCGTTCGACGGGGTCATCGGCGCCTTCGCGATCACCAACGACATCGTTCTCATGGCCCTCGGCCTGGGTATCGGCGCGATGTACGTCCGGTCCATCACCGTCTATCTGGTCCGCCAGGGCACCCTGGAGGACTACGTCTATCTGGAGCACGGGGCGCACTACGCGATCGGCGCGCTCGCCGCGATCCTGCTGATCACCATCCGCTTCGAGGTCAACGAGTTCGTCACCGGACTCGTCGGCGTGGTCCTGATCGGCTGGTCGTTCTGGTCGTCCGTGCGGCGCAACCGCGCCCTGGTGGCGAGTGGCCACAAGGGCGACGGCTCGGACGACGCGTCGAAGGTGACGTCCGGGGCCTGAGCATCGCCCGACCGTGGCCGGTTCCGGAGTGTGACGGCGCCCGCCACGAGGAACGCTCTCAACGGGGCGGTCGTGAGGCATGGTCCTCACGGCCGCCCCGCTGCAACGATCAGGAGAAACCCGGCCGACGGCCGGGCATCGGGACACCAGGGCATTGGGGGGCGGTATGTCCTTCTGGGACGGATTGTGGCCGGGGCGCTCGGCGGACTTCGAGTCAGGGGCCTCGGCGAGCAACGCCATCGAACTGACCAAGCGGCGCCCCATGGTCTCGCTGACCAAGCAGGGCGCCGCCACCGGGAATCTGCGCGTCAACCTCTCCTGGCGGATGCGCAACTCGGACATCGGCGGCCCGGACCGCGGCGGACTGTTCAGCAGCCCGCTCAAGATGTTCAAACCCGATGTCGTCCAGGCCCACACCATGAGCATGGTCAATGTCGACCTCGACCTGGGCTGCCTCTACGAGCTGACGGACGGGACGAAGGGCGTCGTCCAGCCCCTCGGCGGCTTCTTCGGGGACCTGAACGGCGCGCCCTACGTCAAGCTCAGCGGGGACGACCGCTTCGGCTCGGGCACCGGCGAGACGCTCTTCGTCAACCTCGACCAGCGGGAGGAGATCAAGCGCCTGCTGATCTTCGTCTACATCTACGACCAGACCCCCGCCTTCGACCGCACCCACGCCATCGTCACCCTCTACCCCAGCAGCGGTCCCCGGATCGAGATCGGGCTGGACGAGCGCGCCCCGCAGGCCCGTTCCTGCGCGGTGTTCTCACTGGAGAACGTCAAGGACGAGCTGATCGTCCGCCGCGAGGTGAAGTTCGTCTACGGCTTCCAGGCCGAGCTGGACCGCCTGTACGGGTGGGGCCTCCAGTGGGGCCGGGGCTACAAGTCCAAGGCCGACCGCTGAACCCTCGCCTCCGGGGCACCCGAACCGGCCACCGGGCGACGGCCGGCCGGCCGGGAACCTCAGCGGGGCTGGAACTGCGGGCCCTGCGGCGGCAGCCGGAAGTCCGGGTCGGGAACGACCGCGGCGACCGGCTGCGGATAGCCGTACGAAGGCTGCGGGGCCCCCGGCTGCCCGGACGGCGGCTGAGGGTAGCCGTACGTGGGCTGCGGCGACGGGCCGGCCGTCGTCGCGGCCGGGGGATAGCCGTACGCGGGCCCGGCGGCCGGTTCCCGCGGGGCGGGCGGATACGCCGGATGGGGCGCGGTCTGCCGGGGCACGGTGTGCGCCGGGCCGGACGGGGCCGCCGCGGACGGCTGCGCGGGCGGCGGGACCGCGGCGTCCCGCACCTGCTCCGCGGCGTCCGGCTCCGGGTCCTGCTCGGACTCGTCCACCGAGATCCCGAAGTCCGTCGCGAGACCGACCAGGCCGTTCGAGTACCCGTCACCCACCGCGCGGAACTTCCAGCCGTCGCCACGCCGGTACATCTCACCGCAGATCAGCGCCGTCTCCGCGCCCGTCTCCGGCCTGATGTCGAAATAGGCCAGCGGCTCGTCGTCCGCCGCGTCCGCGTCATGCAGCTGGATGCACAGCGTGTGCACCCGCTCGAACGGCACATCGTCGGCCGACGCCACCAACAGCACCCGGTCGACCTCGGCGGGCAGCCCCGCGAGATCCGCCTGAATGGTGTCGGTGAGCCCCTGGGACCCGCGCTTCTTGCCCAGCCGCCACACCTTGCCCGACGGATGCCGCGGCTGGTTGTAGAAGACGAAGTCCTCGTCGGACCGCACCCGCCCCCCGGACCCGAGGAGCAGCGCCGAGACATCGACGTCCGGGACGTCCTGCCCCGGGGACCAGCGCAGCACCGCGCGTACCGCCGTCGCTTCGAGCGGGACGTTCGACCCCTTCAGCATCGCGTGCGTCATACGGCCATCCTGCCTTCCCGGCGGTCGCCAGGACAACGCGGGGGACGTGCCGCGACAAGGAAAACGGGCCCCGCGGGCCGACACGGACCGCAGCTGATTACCAGAAATTCACGCCCCATGGGAACCCCTGACATACGTTCCTACGTACTATTACCGGCCACATTGCGTCGGAACATTCCGGCTTCACGGGGAGAGTCATGCGTCATTTCGGGCACATCGCCCCTGAGGTGCGTCAGCGCCTCTTCCACCGGGAGCCGTGCGACTTCACCGCCGACTCTCCCGCCCGGGTGCTCGCGGTCGCCCTGGGAGCGACCCTCTACACCCCCGCCACCAGGCCGGCGCTGGCCGACGCCGTCCGCAAACAGGCCGCTCGTGGCGTGATGTCCATGGTGCTGTGCCTGGAGGACTCCATCGAGGACACCGAGGTCCCCGACGCCGAGCGGAACATCGTCCGCCAGCTCACCGACCTCGCCGCGCACCCCGGCGGTGACCTGCCGCTTCTCTTCATCCGGGTCCGTACGCCGGGGCAGATCCCCGACCTGGTGCGGCGCCTGGGCGCGGCCGGCGCGCTGCTGTCCGGATTCGTACTGCCCAAGTTCACCGAGGAGCGGGGCATCCCCTTCCTGGAGGCCCTCACCGCCGCCGAGTCCCTCCACGGCCGCAGACTGTTCGCGATGCCGGTGCTGGAGTCCCCGGAGCTGCTGTACCTGGAGACCCGCCGCGAGACCCTCACCGGGATCGCCCGTACCGTCGACAAGTACCGCGACCGCGTTCTCGCCCTGCGACTGGGCGTGACCGACTTCTGCTCGGTGTACGGGCTGCGCAGGCCGCCCGACCTGACCGCCTACGACGTCCAGGTCGTCGCCTCCGTCATCGGTGACGTGGTGAACCTCCTCGGCCGCGCCGACGGCACCGGCTACACCGTCACGGGGCCGGTCTGGGAGTACTTCCGGCTCCAGGAGCGCATGTTCAAGCCCCAGCTGCGCCGCAGCCCCTTCCTGGAGGGCCGCGCGGACGAGCTGCGCCAGACGCTCATCGAGCACGACCTCGACGGACTGCTCCGCGAGATCGAGCTCGACCGCGCCAACGGTCTGCTCGGCAAGACCTGTATCCATCCGTCGCACGTCCAGCCCGTGCACGCGCTGTCCGTGGTCAGTCACGAGGAGTACGGCGACGCGCGGGACATCCTGCGACCGGAGCGGGACGGCGGCGGCGTGATGCGTTCCGCCTACACGAACAAGATGAACGAGGTGAAACCCCACCGCGCGTGGGCCGAGCGCATCCTGCTGCGCGCCGAGGTGTTCGGCGTCGCACGCGAGGACGTCGGCTTCGTGGAACTTCTCGCCGCCGGGCTCTCCGGCTGAACACAAGGGACGATGGACGACGTGGTGTGGACGGGGACGTGGGTCGCGCGGCGGCTCGGGATCGAACTGGTGGGTGCCGAGGCGGGCGCCGACGCGGGCACCCCTGGGCGCCCGGGTGGCCGGCCTGGCCCCGCCGGAGGCGGATCGGGCCCCTCGGACGGTGGATCGGGGCCTACCAGCGGCCGATCGGGGCCTGTCAGCGACGGATCGGGGCCTGTCAGCGACGGATCGGGGCCTGGCGATCGCGGATCAGGCCCTACCGGCGGCGGATCGGGCCCTACCGGTGGTCAAGGGACCTCAGGAGACCGTGAGCCTTCAGCAGCCCACGAGCCCCCGGGCGGTCAGGAGCTCTCCGGCGGCCATGAGCTCCCGGGTGATGACGAGCTGTCCGGCGGCCACGACCTCTCTGCCGGTCAGGGGCTCTCTGCCGGTCAGGGGCTTTCGGACGGTCAGGGGCTTTCGGACGGTCACGAGCTGAGGCAGCTTCTCGGGCTCGCGCTGCGCCGCAATCCCAAGCGCGCCCACCTGCTCGTGTCGAACGTGCTCGGCAAGCACGTCCCCCGGTCACCCGCCGTCGTCCACGGACACGGCCATGAGCTCGGCCGCCGGGTGCTCGCCCTCCTCGGCCCCGAGGAGGCCCGCCGGGCCGTGGTCCTCGGGTACGCGGAGACCGCGACGGGTCTCGGTCACTGTGTCGCCGACGGGATCGGCCTCGCCCCCTACCTCCACTCCACCCGGCGCCCCGTGCCCGGCGTCGCCACCGCCGCCGGGTTCGAGGAGGCCCACTCCCACGCCAGCAGCCATCTGCTGCTCCCCGAGGACCCCGCGCTGCTCGCCGGGGACGGACCCCTGGTGCTGGTGGACGACGAGTTCTCCACGGGCAACACCGTCCTCAACACGATCCGCGCCCTGCACGCCCGTCATCCCCGTGAGCGGTACGTCATCGTCGCGCTGATCGACATGCGGTCGGCCGAGGACCGCGGACGGCTCGACGCGTTCGCCCGGGAGATCGGCGCGCGGGTGGATCTCGTGGCCACCGCGGCGGGCACGGTGCGGCTGCCCGACGACGTCCTGGCGAAGGGCCAAGCCCTGGTCGCCCGGTACGAGACCGTGCCCCCGGCACCCGACGAAGCCGTACCGACGCCGACGCCGACGCCGATGCCGATGCCGATGCCGACGCCGACGACGCCAGGGGCAGTCCCCGCGAGCGGGCGGAACGCGGCCACCCATCCCACGCCCGGGCGCCCCACGACCGCGCCCGTCGTCCGCGCCGCCCTCGACTGGCCCGTCGGGATCCCCGACGGCGGACGGCACGGGTTCACCCCCGAGCACCAGGCCCGGCTCGAATCCGCGCTCCCGGCGATGGCCGCACAGCTCGCCCCCCACCTCCGCCCCGCGCCCGGCACGACCCGCCCGCGGGTCCTCGTCCTCGGCTTCGAGGAACTCATGTACGCCCCGCTCCGGCTCGCCACCGCGCTGGAGAACCTGCTCGACGCGGACCTCTTCTTCTCCACCACCACCCGCTCACCCGTCCTCGCCGTGGACGACCCCGGCTACGCCATCCGCAGCCGACTGGTCTTCCCCGCCCATGACGACCCGGGCGACGGACCCGGCACCCGCTACGCCTACAACGTGGCCGGTGCGGGCTTCGACACCGTCGTCGCCGTCGTCGACTCCACCGCGGACACCCCCGCCCTGCACGCCCCCGACGGGCTCCTCGCCCAGCTCGCCCGGCACACCTCCCGTGTCGTGCTGGCCGTCGTCCCCTCGTACATACCGCCCGCCGCGACGCGCGCCCCCGAAAGGCCCTCCATGCTCCCCGAGCCCCTCCGCGGCCCCGACTTCTCCTCCTACGCCTCCGAGGACGTGGGCTGGCTGCTCCAGGACCTCTCCTCGGTGCGGCTGGAGGCCCCCACCGAGGAACGCGAGGAGGCGATCCAGGCGGGCGGCGCCCACTACGCCGAGTCGCTGCCCGTCGAGTACCAGCCGAGCCCCCAGTACCAGGAGCTGTTCCACAGCGCCCTCACCGACGCGGCCCAGCGGATCGCCGGGGCCGTCGGCACCGTCACCGACATCGTCCTCGCGGAGCGCTCACCCCGGCCCGTCCTGGTCTCCCTCGCCCGCGCCGGAACGCCCGTCGGCGTACTGATGCGGCGCTGGGCCCGGCACCACCACGGACTCGACCTGCCGCACTACTCCGTGTCCATCGTCCGGGGCCGGGGCATCGACACCAACGCGCTGCGCTGGCTCGCCGCCCACCACGACCCCGCCGACATCGTCTTCGTCGACGGCTGGACCGGCAAGGGCGCCATCACCCGCGAACTCGCCCAGGCCCTCGAAGACTTCCAGGAGAGCACCGGCATCCGCGGCTTCGACCCCGGGATCGCCGTCCTCGCGGACCCCGGATCATGTGTACGCACCTACGGCACCCGTGACGACTACCTGATCCCCTCCGCCTGCCTCAACTCCACCGTCTCCGGGCTGATATCCCGCACCGTCCTGCGCGCCGACCTCGTCGGACCGGACGACTACCACGGCGCGAAGTACTACCGCGAACTCACCGGCGCCGATGTCTCCACCGACTTCATCGACCGGATCGCCGCCCGCTTCGACGAGGTCGCCGAGGCCGTCGCCGGGCGGGTCAAGGAACTGCTCGCGGCCGACCGGTCACCCACCTGGGAGGGCTGGGCCGCCGTCGAACGCATCAGCGAGGAGTACGGCATCCACGACGTCAACCTCGTCAAGCCCGGCGTCGGCGAGACCACCCGTGTCCTGCTGCGGCGCGTCCCCTGGAAGATCCTGGCCCGCGCCGACGCCGGGAGGGATCTCGACCACGTACGGCTCCTCGCCGAGCAACGCGGCGTCCCCGTCGAAGAGGTCCCCGGTCTGCCGTACACCTGCGTCGGCCTCATCCACCCCCGCTTCACCCGCGGCGCCACCGGCTCCGACGGCAAGTCGGTGGCCGCGCGATGAACACCGCACCCCACCGCACACAGGACAGCGACCCCCGCTCCGTCCTCGTCGCCAGCGACCTCGACCGCACCCTCATCTACTCCGCCGCCGCACTCGCCCTGGACGTCCCCGACGCCGAGGCACCCCGGCTGCTCTGCGTCGAGGTCTACCAGGGCAAGCCCCTGTCCTACCTCACCGAGACCGCCGCCGCGCTCCTGGACGGACTCGCCCGCACCACGCACTTCGTCCCCACCACCACCCGCACCGTCGAGCAGTACCGCCGCATCCATCTCCCCGGGCCCGCCGCCCGGCACGCGATCTGCTCCAACGGCGGCCAGATCCTCGTAAACGGGGAGCCCGACGAGGAATGGCGGCGGCAGGTCACGGGACGCATCGCGGACGAATGCGCCCCCCTCGAAGAGGTCCGCGCGCATCTGCGACACACCGCCGACCCGGCGTGGCTGCTCAAGGACCGCGTGGCCGAGAACCTCTTCGCCTACCTCGTCGTCGACCGCGCCCTGCTCCCCGGGACCTGGGTCAAGGATCTCAGCGCATGGGCGGGGCCCCGGGGCTGGACCGTCTCCCTCCAGGGCCGCAAGATCTACGCCGTCCCGAAGCCCCTCACCAAGAGCGCCGCGCTGCGCGAGGTCACCCGGCGCACCGGAGCCACCCGCGTCCTCGCCGCCGGGGACTCCCTCCTCGACGCCGATCTGCTGCTCGCCGCGGACCGGTCCTGGCGACCGGGCCACGGCGAACTCGCGGACGAAGGCTGGCAGGCGCCGAACCTCACAGCTCTTCCTGAGAGGGGCGTCGCTGCCGGCGAGACGATCCTGAGGAGCCTGACCCGCGCCGCTGCCCCGGACCGGGCTTGAACATCCGCACCACCACGAAGAGGATCACCGCGAGGACCGCCAGCACCAGGACGACCTTCGAGTACGCCGAGACATAGCCCGTCACCTCCGTCCAGTTCTCGCCGAGCAGATACCCGGCCATGACGAAGATGGTGTTCCAGATCGCGCTCCCGAGCGTCGTCAGCCCCAGGAACACCGGGATCGACATCCGCTCGATACCCGCGGGTATGGAGATCAGGCTCCGGAAGATCGGGATCATCCGCCCGAAGAACACGGCCTTCGTGCCATGGCGGGTGAACCACGCCTCGGTCTTCTCGATGTCCGCGACCTTCACCAGCGGCAGCTTGGACGCTATCGCGATCATGCGCTCGCGGCCGAGCATCGCCCCCACGCCGTAGAGGGCCAGCGCACCCACGACCGAACCGGCCGTGGTCCACAACAAGGCCGCCACCAGATTCATCTGGCCGGTACTCGCGGCGAATCCGGCCAGCGGCAGGATCACTTCACTGGGCAGGGGAGGGAAGAGGTTCTCCAGCGCGATGGCCAGTCCGGCACCTGGGGCGCCGAGCTGGTCCATCAAGCCGTTGATCCATTGTGGAGCGCTGCTTTCGATCATGTCTCCACGGTAGGAAATCTGAGCTGAAGGCACACTGAAGCGGACCACATCGTTACGGTGGTACGCGCCACAGGGAAGAACTGCGGTTTTCCACAATGTGCCGGGACCCGCCGGCTGGCTACCGTGATCGACGTGGACACAGCCGTACGCGGCGGGCTCAGACTCGCCACCGGACTCGTGCTCGGCGCCTGCACCGCGGTCGCCGAGCTGATATTCGTGCTGCTCACGGGTCTGGCCCGCAGAGCCGCCGCGCTGGACGGGACCTTCGACGTCGACAGCCCGGTCGGCGGACCGACCGTGATCACCGTGAAGCTGCCGTGCGGCTGATCCTCGCCGAGGACTCGACGCTGCTGCGGGAGGGTCTGGTGCGGCTGCTCGCGGAGGAGGGCCACGAGGTGCTGGCGGCCGTGGGCGACGCGGTGGCGCTGCTGGCCAAGGGCCGGGCGGCCTTCGACCCGGAGGTGGTCCGCCAGCTCCTCGGCGGCAGCCCGCACGCCGATCTGCTGGGCCGGCTGACCGCGCGGGAGAAGGAGGTACTGGCGGAGATGGCGCAGGGGCACACGAACGCGGCGATCGCCGGGCGGCTGCACATCTCGCAGAGCGCGGTCGAGAAACACATCAACGCGATCTTCGACAAGCTGGAGCTGTCGGGGGAGTCCGGCTACTCGCGCCGGGTGCTCGCGGTCCTCCGCTATTTGGGGACATGAGGACCCGGCACGCCCCCCGCCGTGGGGTTCAGCCGCAGCAGCCGCCCCCGCAGCATCCTCCGCCGCCGCCCGAGGCGGGACCGGGCGCGGGAGCGGCGGCGGACGAGCCGCCGACGGCCACGGTCGACAGGAGCTTCACGGTGTCGTCGTGACCCACCGGACAGGCGGCGGGGGCGGCGGACTCGGCCATGGGACGGCTGAGTTCGAAGGTGTCGCCGCAGGTGCGGCAGCGGTACTCGTAGCGGGGCATGGGGACAGGCTAGCGGGCGGACGGCCGGTGCCGCGCGGGTGCTTCGGGCCATCCGGGGCGGTGCGGGCGCGGTAGGGGCCGGTTCAGGCGGTGGTGCCGCGTTCCTCGCGGATACGGGACACCACGGTGGCCACCGCCTGCCGGACGGCCTCCAACTCGGACAGGAAGTGCCAGTAGTCCGGGTGGCGGCCTTCCAGGGTGGCGATGGCGAGCTCCAGCCGCCGTACCGACTCGTCCAGGGGGCGGGCGTGCCGGGGGTCGGGTGTGTGCCGGTCGGCCATGGCGAGGCGCTGGGCGTCCCGGATGGCGAAGCGGGTGCGGTCGATCTCGTCCTGGGGGTCCTTGGCGACGGCGTTGAGCCGCTGAAGGCGGTTCCCGGCGGCGGAGACGGCCTCGTCGGTGGAGTTGAGGAGGGCACGGACGGTGGAGAGGAGGGAGGTGGCGTCCGGCCAGCGCTGGGCGTCGCGGGCGGCCTGGGCCTCGGCGAGCTTGGCCTCGGCCTGCCGGACGGTGGCGGCGGCCTGTTCCGGCACCTGCTGGAGGTCCTGCCAGCAGGCGATGGTGAAGCGGCGGCGCAGCTCGCTGAGGATCGGTTCCACCTGCTCGGCGCGGGTGGTGAGGGCCTGGGCGCGGGTGCGCAGCGACACCAGGCGGCGGTCGGTCTCGGCGGCGCGCTCCGGGAGCCGCTCGGCCTCGGCCCGTACCGCCTCGGCGTCGCGGGCGACGTGCTCGGCACGCTGGAGGGTCTCGGGGACGCCGTGGCGGCCGGCCCCCTGGTTCAGCCTGGTCAGCTCGGGGGCCAGTGCGGCGAGGCGGGCGGCGAGGTCGTCGGCCCGCAGTCCGGCGGCCCGGGTGGCGTCGAGGGCGTTGCTCGCGGCGAGCAGGGACTGCCGGGCGCGCTCCACGGCGGGTGCGAGCCGGGCGAGCTGGGTCTCGGCCTTGTCGAGGAGCGGGCCGAGACCCTGGGTGAAGCGGTCGAGGTCGTCCTTGACCTTGTTCAGGGCGTCCCGGGCCTGCGTGAGCTCGGCGCGGGCACGGGAGGCGGTGGACGCCTCCAGATCGTCCCGGTCGAGGTCATGCGCGTCGACGGCGGCGATGTACTGGTGGCTGACCTCGTCGATACGGGCGCTCAGATCCGTGAAACCGGAGACGGCGCCGCGGGCCGGGGGCGAGTCGTCGACGGCGGTGATGGTCTCTATGGAGATCCGCAGATCGCGTTGCGCGGAGTCCAGTTCGTAGAACGCGGCGGCGGCGGCGTCCTTGGCCGCCTGGGCCTCGGCGCGCTGGCCCTCGCCGCGCCCGCCGAACCAGCGGCGGTTCCCGCCGCCCGAGAAGGCCGCCGGGAGGGTCACGGCGGCGAGCGCGAGCAGGGGAAGGGGCAGCAGGGCCAGTGACAGGAACCGACGGACGGCGGAACCGCCCGTCCCGGACCCGTGACCGGACGCGTGGCTCTTCACGGGTGCGGTGGGGTGCGGACGGGCGCTGCTTGTGTCGCCGGGTGTGGCGGGGCGGGCGGTCCGGGGAACCGGCGCCGGGGTATGCGACGCGCCGGGGTCGGAGGGTCCGGCGGGCGGCACCGGGCCGGGTGCCGGGGAGTCGGGCCCGGCGTGCGGGTCCGTGGGGGTCGGTGGGCGTGGGGGATCAACGAAGTGGGGGGTGTGCAGCATCTGCCGTGCTGTCGGTGTGTACGGCTGCGATGGTGTCGCCGTCACTTCCCTCTCCCGTGCTGTGGTCCGCCGTGCCCGGTGTCATTGTCCCACCGGACCGGCGCGAACACACGGGGCGTTCAGTCCGCGTTCCGTACCGTGACACTTCCGTCGTTGCTCCGGGCGGACACGACATGGGCGCTGCGCCCGTCGCGGGGGACGGAGACCTTGACGCTGCCGTCGTCGCTCTTGGCGGAAACCGCGTAGGCGGTTCCGCCGCCGTCGCCGCCGGGGCGCGGGAGGGTGACCTCGACGGAGCCGTCGTTGCTGTCGGCGGTCACCCGGTCCGGGACGACGGCGAGCCGGAGCCGCACGGAGCCGTCGTTGGTGTCGGCCTTGACCTGCCGGGAACGCAGTCCGTCGGTGTGGATGCTGCCGTCGCCGCTGTGCAGGGTGAGCGGCCCGGTGGTGTCCGCGACGCGGACGGAGCCGTCGTCCGTGTCGATGCTGAGCGGGGTGCGGAAGCCGGAGGCGCGGACGGACCCGTCGTCGTTCTTGACCTTGACGGTCACGTCCCGGGGGATCTCGATGCGGTGCTTCAGCGCGCAGTCGGCGACGATGCCGGAGCAGTCGAGACGGAGCTTGAGCCGGTCGTCCCGCATGGACCAGCTGACCGACGGTTCGGAGCCGACCGCGACCTTGCCTTTGAACCAGCGGGTGACCTCCACCTTGTCGATGTCGGCGGGGACGAGTTCGAGTTCGGAGTCGTCGGAGTCGACGGTCAGGGTCCGGCCGGCCAGCGCGAACGAGCGGTGCTCGGGCGAGGTGTCGTCCTCGGGATCGGAGGTGCAGCCCATGGCGACCAGGCCGAACGCCATGGTTCCGGCGGCGACGGCGAGCAGTGACGCGCGGCTCCGGCGTGGGTGGCTGGTACGAACGGTCATGGGAATCCCCCCTGGGACATGGCTGCGGCGGTACCCCGGTGCCTGGCCGGTCACGGTCGTCGGACACCGCCGCCACCGGGGTACTCCGACCGTAGGGAGCGGGGCGCCGCAGGGGCATCCGGGCCGCTACCGGAACGGGGGTGGGGATAACCCCCGCCCTCGGGACCCCGGGACTCGGACTCCCGGGACCTCGGCTCCCGGCCCCCGGACCCCCGGCCCCCGAACCCCCGGCCTCGGGACCCCGGCGCGCTGTCCCCCGCCATCCCGCCCTCCCCGGCATCCCGTCCCCGGACACAGGCGCGGGCCCGGCAGCGGATCGGGCGGGGACGGGGGCGGGGACGTCAGGACGGTCCCCGGGAAAGGTGTTTGCGGGGCAGGGGCGGCGGCAAGGTAGGCTGTCGACTCATTCCGGGCGCGTAGCTCAGTGGTAGAGCGCTGCCCTTACAAGGCAGATGTCGGCGGTTCGAAACCGTCCGCGCCCACCGGATGTAGCAGTACGAAAGCCCCGGTACTCCCTGTTCAGCAGGGTGCCGGGGCTTTTCGCGTGCCGTGTCGCCGGGCCGGTGTCACGGGGGCGGCTGGGGCGGGGGAGCAGCGCTCTGTTTGAGGGTCATGCGGGCGTCGACCTTCTGGGGGGCGGTGACCTCGGTCCAGAAGCGATGACACGTGACGAAGACGGCGAGCTCGCGTTCACGGGCGCGGAGCTTCTCGACCTCGGCCTGCTCGTCGGGTGACCAGCCGGGGGACGCGGGGCGTTCGATCCTGCGCCAGCTGGTGTCGTCGCTGAAGCCGTCGAGGGGCTCCACCGACCAGGGCAGGCGCTTCAGCAGGTCGAGGAGTTCCGCGCGCACCTGATGCAGCTCCTCCTGACCTGCGAGGAGATCGCTCGGGAAGTCGTAGGTCGCAGCCACGCGGTAATGGTACGCCTGTTCGATTTGGTGGGGCGACTTCCGCGATCGGTGGGCCGGGGGTGGGGTGGCGGGTCGCTGGGGCGGTGGGCCGGCGGGCCGCCGGTGGTTGCCGGGTGCGGGGGGAGTGAGGGGCGGGACAGGAGATGGGTTGGAGAGGGACACTGGACGTATGTGCCGCAGCATCAAGACTCTCCGTCCGCCCGCCATCCCCGAAGAGGCCACCGAGGACGAGGTCCGGGCTGCCGCCTTGCAGTATGTGCGGAAGGTCTCCGGCTTCCGGGCCCCGGCCGCCCATAACCGTGAGGTGTTCGACGCGGCTGTGGACGCGGTGGCGGCGGCCACCGCCGATCTGCTCGCCGGGCTGGAGGTCCGGGGGAGCGGGATCGCTCCGCGCGCTTCCTCGCGGGTGTGAGTTCTTCGCCTCCGGCGTCACCCGGCCCCGTGCGGGTCACCCGTGCGTCCGGGTCACCCGTGCGTGCGGGGCGGCCATGGGTGCGGGGCGGTCGCGCGTAAGTGATCAGCCGCGCCCGGTGGGTCAGCTCGCCGCCGGGGTGCTTGCCGCCGGGGCGGGGCGGCGTACGACGTAGGCGGCGCCCGCGCCCGCCGCGAACAGCGCCAGCAGGGAGAACCCGGCTCCGAGCCAGGTCGCGCCGAGCCACTGCGCGCCCATGTAGCCGAGGCCCACGCTGTACGCGGCCCACGCGACACCCGCGAGTGCCGACCACGGCAGGAACTCGCGGATCCTGCGCTGGGCCGCCCCCGCGCCGAGCGAGACGATCGAACGGCCCGCCGGGGCGAACCGTGCGATCACCACGAGCGCGCCGCCGCCCCGGGCCAGTGCCGAGCCGAGCCGCGCCTGGGCGGAGGTCAGCCGCCGGGAGCGGGCGATGGCCCGGTCGAAACGGGGGCCGCCGCGTCGCGCCAGCCGGAACGCGCAGAGGTCGCCGAGCACCGAGGCGGTGGCGGCGCACAGGATCAGGACCAGGATGTCGGGGACGTCGTGCGGGACCTGTCCGGTCGCCGCGCCGGTACCCGCCGCCGCGGCCGTGGCGGCGGTGATCACGAGCACCCCGCTGGGCAGCACCGGGAGGAACACGTCGAAGAGGACCGACACCCCTACCAGGGCGTAGATCCATGGGCTGCCGGTCAGCGGCCCCACACTCTCCAGCACCGATACTCCCCCGGTCGGCATCGCGATGCCGCAGTGTCCGCGAGGTGCGGCAGTGTCGGCGCTTGGTGACAGCCATACAGCGTACGCGGCAGGTGACGTGCGTGATCCATCGGGGGCTCAAGTGTTCTCCACACCGTGTTCACCTCGTAGCCGTGCGTATGGCTGGAACTCGCCGTTGCGCAGCAGGGGGTCGAGCTGTACACGGACGGCGGCCGGACGTACGGACCGGTCGGACCGGAACGCCGTGCCGGTACGTCTTCGGGCGGGGCCGGTCCCGCGCGGGCGTCCTGGGCCGCGCCTTCGCACCGCCCCTCCGCGGGCGCTGCGGGCGGCGGGGCGACCTGGCGGACCGTCGTTCGTACCGGGCCAACGGGCGAGGCCCGTCGGCGGGTGCCGACGGGCCTCGTGGTGGTGACAGGCGCGACGCCGTGTGGGGAGCTCGCCGTCTGGGGGCGGCGAGCCGGTGTCGCCCTGGGGGTCGTACCGCCGGCCGGGATGGTCCGGACCAGGGGCGGTCAGATCAGGCCGAGGCCGTCGCGGTCTTCCGGGTCCGCTGCCGGGTCCCCGTGTCACGCGAGCGTGAGGCCAGGAGCCGGTCCAGCCCGAGGGCGCCGGAGCCGGTGAACACCAGCAGCAGGAACGCCCAGCAGAACATCGCCGACGCCTCCCCGCTGTTCTGGAGCGGCCACAGGGCCTCCGGCTGGTGGACCTTGAAGTACGCGTACGCCATCGAGCCCGAGGAGACGAACGCCGCGGCGCGGGTGCCGAGGCCGATCATCACCAGGCCGCCGCCGACGAGCTGGATGACAGCGGCGTACCAGCCGGGCCAGGTTCCGGCGGGGATGGTTCCGCCGCCGTGGGCGCCGCCGAGAACGCCGAACAGGGAGGCGGCGCCGTGGCAGGCGAAGAGCAGACCGACGACGATCCGGAACATTCCGATGGCGTAGGGCTGGGCGCGATCGAGACGACCAGTCATGTGGGGGGACTCCTTCGGTGTGGTGGGGGACGTAACCGAACGGAGTCATACGCTAGGAGTGCCGGAAGAGTGCTTGCAAGTTCAACATTCGGCCATAGATCGGCCTTCTCGTACGGGTTTCCGCGCGTTGGACAGCCCTTCCGTCGGCCGCCGCACGCGCGGTGCGCACTTCCTCCGACGGTCCGCCCCGGTGGCCGTCCGATCACGCGGAGTGAGGGGTGGGTGCTGCTGCCCGCGCGATCATCCCCAGGTGCACCAGGCACCCCCAGGGCGCCCGGCACGCCGGGCGTCCCCAGTACTCCCGATGCCCCCGAGCGCTCCCCGTACGCGTACCTCTCCCGTCACCTCCCCCGTACGCGCGCCCTCCCGCGCCCGCGCTCACCCGTACCCGCACCCGCCCGTACCGAGGCCGCTACGAGGTGAGTTCCGTCTCCCGTACCGTCTCCAGCCGGGCCCCGCCCCGCGCGTGTTCGCGTGCCTGGTCCAGTCTCAGGACCGAGGTGCGGCCCCGCAGGGTGAGTGTCATCAGCTGGTTGCCGAACCACGGGCCGCCCCGCTTGCGCCACCTGAGGCCCCGGGTGCCGGACCGGGCGTGGCCCGCGAAGGCCCGGCCGAGGGCCTGGGCCGGTCTGCTCCAGCCGAAGCGGAATCCCCAGGTGATCGACGCGGGAACGGAGTTGTGCACCGGGGAACAGGTCAGTTGCAGGACGCGGGCGGCGGGCGCGGAATCCGCGGGCCAGTGGGTGGGTTCCGCGAGGTACGCGTGGTGGACGTCGCCCGACAGGACGTACACCGAGGCGGGCGCCGACGGGCCCGAGCCCGCCTCCGCGATCAGGTCCGTCAGCCAGGCGAACGAGTTCGGGAAGGCCGCCCAGTGCTCCAGGTCGGCGCGGCGGCGCAGCCACTCGCCGAACCGTGCCCAGCGCGCCCCCCGGGTGCCCCGGCACAGCGAGGCGTCCCACTCCTCCGCGTCATGCACCAGCGGCGGCAGCAGCCACGGCAGCGAGGTGCCGATCAGCAGATGGTCGTACGAGCCGGGGGTGTCGAGGGCCTGGGCGCGCAGCCAGTCGGCCTCGTCCGGGTCGACCATCGCCCGGTTCTGCTCGTCCAGCACCCGGGCCGCGCGGGTGTCGATCATCAGCAGCCGCGTCCGGCCGAAGTCCCGGCGGTAGCTCCAGCGGACGGCGGCCGGGTCGGCGTCGGCGCGGGCGGCGAAGGCCCGCAGCGCGTCGCTGCCGTCGGAGGCCTCGCGCACCTGGGCGTACAACGGGTCCGCGGCGAGTTCGGCCGGGGCCAGATTGCCCAGGTGCTGATGGACCCAGTACGACATGAGGCCGCTGAGGATGCGCTCGTTCCACCAGGGGGTGGCCCGCATCTCGGCGAGCCAGGACTCGCTGGTGTTCCAGTCGTCGATGACGTCATGGTCGTCGAAGATCATCAGGCTCGGTACGGTCGAGAGCAGCCAGCGGACCTCCGGGTCGAGCCAGGACTCGTAGTACAGCCGGGTGTACTCCTCGTAGTCCGCGACCTGCTCGCCCGGCGGCTCGGTCAGATCGCGGCGGGCGGCGAGCCAGCGGCGGGTCGCGGGGGAGGTCTCGTCCGCGTACACCTGGTCACCGAGCAGGAGCAGCACGTCGGGGCGGGGCCCGTCCGGGTCGGCGGCGAGCCGGGCGGCCAGAGTGTCCAGGGCGTCCGGGCCGACCGGGTCCTTCTCCCCGTCGGGCGGCGCCGCCCAGCGGCAGGAGCCGAACGCCACCCGGACGGTACCCGTCTCCGCGTCCGTACCGTCGCCGGCGTCCCTACCGACCCCCGCGCCCGGAACCTCCTCAGCGCCGGCCCCCGCGCCCGTGCCCGTGCCGGCCCCGGCATCCGTACCGGAACCCGGGGCCCCCGGGGTGGTGATCGTGGAGGGCGGGAACGCGGCGAGGGCCGGATCGGCCGCGGGCCACACCCGTGCGCCGTCGAGCAGGACCTCGTAGGCGGTGCGGGTGCCGGGGGTCAGGCCCCCGACCGTGACCAGCGCGTAGTGATGGCCCTCGATCTGGAACGTACGGGCCGAGCCGCCCGCGCCGTCCGCGCAGCGGACCTCGGCGGTGCAGGGGCGGCCCGCCTCGACCCAGACGGTCGCGGACGATCCGTCGACATACCTCAGCAGTGGTCCCAGACGCAGCGTCGCCACGGTGTTCACCCTCCTCCGTCGTCCCCGTACGGTACGGAACGACGGGCGGTCACGGGGAGGTTCCGGCACGGCGGGCGCACCGCCGGGGCCCCGCCGGGTGACGGGTGCCGCGCCCCGGGGTGCCGGGGCGCGGCGACCGGGCGGGCGGTCAGCAGCTGTTGAGGATGTTCCCCAGGGCGGTCTTCTCGGCGGTGTCGATCTTGAGGTCGTAGTGCTTCTTCACATGCACCCACATGCGCGCGTAGACGCAGTTGTACGAGGAGGTGGGCGGCAGCCATTCGGCGGGGTCCTTGTCGCCCTTGGCCTGGTTGACGTTGTCGGTGACCGCGATGAGCTGGGGGCGGGCGAGGTCGTTGGCGAAGGCCTGGCGGGTGCTGGTGGTCCAGCCGCTGGCGCCGGAGCGCCATGCCTCGGACAGCGGGACGACATGGTCGATGTCGACGTCGGACGCGGCGGTCCAGGTGGCGCCGTCGTAGGGCGAGAACCAACTGCCGGAGACGGCGGCACAGCTGGCGTTCTGGACGACGTTGGTCCCGTCCCGTTCGAGGACGACCTCACGGGTGTTGCAGGCACCGGACACGGTGCTCCAGTGCGGGAACTTGTCGCGGCTGTAACCGGCCGACGAGCCCTCGGCGGCGACGGTGAGCTGGGTGAGGTAGGTCCGGGCGGTCGCCGCGCTGACCGGGGCCGGGGGAGCGGCCTGGGCGGGCGGCCCGGTGAGCACGGCGACAGCGGACAGGCTCGCCGTCAGCGCCACGACGGCACCGAGACCGCGGCCGCGGAGGAGGGATCGGGTGCGGGTGGGACCGGTGGATGAGGTGCGACGCGCGTAGAGGCCGGACATGAGGGCTCCCTTGGAAGTGGGGGGCAAGGCCCCTGGGTGGGGCGCGGCCATGCTGGCGCCCGGGGGTTGCCGGAGCGTGGTCGCCAGGTAACAGGGTTGCGTCATGGGCACGACACATCAAGGGGGTGACGGAGGATCATGTCCCTTGTGGGGTCGAATGGTTGTGAAATGTTCCGGCCCGGGCGGTTCGCGCGGACCGGGGTACGCCGTCGCGCGCGGGGCGGGAGTGCCGGGTGGGGTGCGGTGTGCGATGCGACCCGGTACGGCACGGTGTGACCCGGTACGGCACGGTGCTGTACGGCGCGGTGCGATCCGTCCCCGGCCCACGTCGCCCGGCCGCGTCCCCCGCCGTGACCCATGTCCCAGGGCGGGCGGATCCGGCCTCCCGTACCATGGGTGGCGCAGAAGGGGAGTAGCTCTTCGCCGGACCGTCGACATACTGCTCAGCTCGTCTGAGCCGGCGCCCGGAGGCGGAGCCCCGATCCGGGATCGACCGGACCGGGCCCGTCAGCGAGACCTTCGGCCAGCAGTGCTGTCGTGCGCACCACCCGTGCGCACCACCCGTGCGCTGCCGTGCCGAGGTGTCGTACGCGGTCGCTCTCGGCGGGGCAGCCCCGACCGATTGAGGAACCTTGATCAGCATCAGTGTGACGGCGCTCGTGTTCGGCGTCGTCTTCCTTGCCGAGCTGCCGGACAAGACGGCACTCGCCGGACTCGTCCTGGGGACGCGCTACCGCGCCTCGTACGTCTTCGCCGGGGTCGCCGCCGCGTTCGCCGTCCACGTCACCCTCGCGGTCGCCGCGGGCAGCGTGCTGACGCTGCTCCCCGGGCGGCTGCTCAGCGCCATCACCGGTGTGCTGTTCCTCGGTGGCGCGGCCGTGCTGTTCCTGAAGAAGAGCGACGGCGACGAGGAGATCCGCCAGCCCGCCGACCAGAGCTTCTGGAAGGTCTCGGGGGCCGGGTTCATGCTCATCCTGATCGCCGAGTTCGGTGATCTGACGCAGATCATGACCGCCAACCTCGCCGCCCGCTACGACGACCCGCTCTCCGTCGGACTCGGTGCCGTGCTCGCGCTGTGGACCGTCGCGGGGCTCGGGATCGTGGGCGGCAAGGCGCTGATGAAGCGGGTGCCGCTGACGCTGATCACCCGGATCGCCGCGCTGCTGATGCTGGGGCTGGGCGTCTGGAGCCTTTATGAGGCGGTGGCGGGCTGACCGTCCACTTTGTATACTCGTGAAACAAATGGCTCCGCCCGCACACCCCTGACCAGCGGGCGGGGCCGTTCTTCCGGGAACGGTCCCGGCGCGACCGCCCGGGCACGTCCCTGCCCGCCGTGACGGCGGGCCACGCGAACCGCGCGCGATGACCTCGTCCGCGTCCCGTCCCTTTGGAGCTGCTGATGACGGCCACGACCGTGCTGACCGCCCGTGCCCTGCTGCTGGACATGGACGGGACCCTGGTGAACTCCGACGGCCCGACCGAGCGGGTCTGGCGGCGCTGGGCCGCCGCGCAGGGGCTCGACGGGGACGCCGTCATGAGCGTGGTGCACGGCCGGCAGGGTCAGGCGTCCATGGCCGCGCTGCTGCCCGACCGGCCGATGGAGGAGAACCACCGGGACAACGCGCGTCTGCTCGCCGAGGAGAGCGCCGACATGGACGGTGTCGTACCGGTGGCGGGGGGCGCGGAGTTCCTGGCCTCGCTCGCCGCGGTGCCGCACGCGCTCGTGACCTCCGCGCCGCTGCGCCTGGCCGAGCGGCGGATGGCCGCCGCCGGGCTGCCCGTGCCTTCGGCCCGGGTCACCGCCGAGTCGGTGGGCGCCAGCAAGCCCGACCCCGAGGGATTCCTCAAGGGCGCCGCCGAACTGGGTGTCCCCGCCGCGGACTGTGTGGTCTTCGAGGACTCCGAGGCCGGGATCAGAGCCGGACTCGCCGCCGGGATGCAGGTCGTCGGGATCGGCCCCCGGGCCCGCGCGCACGGACCGACCGTCCAGGTGGACGACCTCACCCGGGTACGGGTGTCCCGCGCGGACGACGGGACCGTGACGCTCCACATCGGCTGACCCGCCCCACCACCCGGCCGCCCTGCCCGACCCGCCCGACCCGGCCGTCGGTCATCGGCCGAGCCGCCCGTCCGTGCGTCATCGGCCCCGGACTCCCTCACGGGGGCCCGGGGCCGACGTGTGCCCCGGGCCGGGCCGGTCGTCCCCCGGCTGCCCGGTTCAGTCGTCCTCGTCGTCCTCACGGCCGCCGCTTGCGCCGCTCCCGTCGCTTCCGCCCCGCCCGCTACGGCCGTCGCCACCGCTGCCGGACCCGGAGGTCTCGCCTTCGAGGCTGCGGCGGGTGGCCGGGCCGTAGCTGCCCATCTCCTGCGGGACGCCCCGGGCGATCTGGTAGCGGATCAGGGCCTGGGAGACCTCGGAGTTGAAGACGCCGTTCTGGGCGCCGGTGTAGAGCCGCAGCTCCCACAGCCGCCGCTGGAGTTCCTGGACCGCCGCACCGCGGTCACCCACCCGCAGCGTGCCGTCCGTGACGGGCGGGGGCGCGGGCGCCGGTGCGGACGTGGTCGGCCGGGCGGTGTCGCGCGGGGCCGACGGGGACGCCGAGCCCTTCTCGCCGGGAGCCTTCGACGGGGTCGCCGTACCCCCCGGCTTCAGCGGCTGGGTCGAGGTGGGGGAACCGGCCGACGGGGACGCCGACGGCGAGGTGCTTCCGGTGGCCGGGCGGGGCGGCCGGGACACGGGGTTGCCGACCGGTGCCGTGTCCGGTTCCTCGGTGGCCGGGATACTGGTGTCCGGGACGCTGGTATCCACCTCCGGCAGAGCCTTGTCGTGCGTCGGCTTGTCGTAGCTGAACAGTCCCGCGGTCACCGCCGCGACACCCGCCGCCGCGACCGCCATCCCCGACGTCGCGATGATCGCGAGCCGGCGCCGCCGCTCCCGCGGGTCCGGCTCCTCGTGCTGCCCCGCACCGGGCGGCCCCGCGTAGACGGCGGCCGTCGTGTCGAACCCGGTGCCGGAGGGGTGCGTCCGCTCCGGGGGCGGGGTCGGCCGTACATCCGTCGCGGGCTGCACGACGGGCCAGGTGACCGGCGCGGCACCCTGTCGGTTCGCTGCCGCGGGGTCCTGGCGCGGGGCCGGGGCGGGCGGGGTCGGCAGGGGCGGCGGGGGGCCGGGCGGCGCGGGATGCGGACGGGGCGCGTCCGGGTCCGCCAGCGGAGGCAGCGGTCCGGCCGGGGTCATCGGGGCACCGGCGTGTGACGCGGTGCCGGGCGCGGTGGCCCTGCCGTGCGCGTCCGGTGCCGTGGCGCTGGCGGGGGCTTTGCCCGACGCGGCGGGTCCGGGGCGGGGTTCGCCGTCGGGTGTCCCGGGTGCGTTCGAGGTGCCTGGGGCGCTTGCCGTGCCCCGGGTGCTTCCCGTGGGCGGTGCGCCGGGGACGGACGGGCTGCCGGTCGCGACCGGTGTCGCCGGTGTCCCCGGTCCGGCCGCGCCGCCGGGTATGTGCGGGGCGCCGGGTATGGGCGGGGTGGCCGCTGCGGCTGCCGCCGCCGCGCTCGCGCCCCGGGCGCGCAGCACACCCGCGCCCGGACCCGCTCCACGCCCCGTCACCGCGGGCCCGGCCGCCGGAGCGGCACCGGGTGCGGCGCCGGGACGCCGTACGGACGGGGCGCCGGGCGGTGTCCCGGGACCGGGGGCGGGGGCGGCGGGGGTGCCGCGCCCGGGGGACGGCGCCGACGGGTTCGGCCGGGTACGGGCGGGGTACGCGGGCGGCGGCACCGTGGGCAGCGGGCCCTGCCGGGGCGGCGGGACGGCGCCCGCGCCGCTCACCGTTCCGGCGACGGCACCCGGACCGCGCAACGCGGGCGGTACGGGACCGGGGCCTCCGGAGGTCGTCCCCCGGGGGCCGGGCGCGGGGCGCGCGGTCACGCGGGGCAGCGGACGGGTGGCGTCCGAGCCGTCCGCGGACGCCGGTACGGCACCGGTACGGGGAACGCCCCGGCCCCGGCCGCCCTGAGCGTTCCCCTGGCCCTGATCCTGGCTCTGGCTCTGGCCCGAGCTCTGGTTCCCGTCCTGGTGGCTCTGCCCTGGGTGGCTCTGCCCTGCGTGGTTCTGACCCCCTGGGTGGCTCGGGCCCTGATGCCCCGGGCCCTGGTGCCCCGGGCTCTGGCCGGAGGCGCCCCGCGCGGAGCCCTGAGCAGCGCCCGCGCCCGTGCCGGTGACCGCACCTGCGGCGGTACCCGTATGCGTACCCGTACCCGTACCTGTGGCCGTGGCCGTGGCCGGGGGCGGGGGTCCGGGAGGTGCTCCGGCTTGCGCGGGGGCCGGGTCCGGGCCGTGGCCGACGTACGGGCGCACCTGGAGCGGGTCGAAGTGCTGTGCCCGCGCGGGGGGCCGGGCGTCGCGCGCCGATTCGTCGGGACGCGTCGCGCATCCGCAACTGCCCTGTGCGCCGGCCCCCCAGGGCGTACCGCACCGAGGACAAGCCTGTCCGTTCACCGTCTGGGTCCCCTCCCTCTGTTTGAGGGTGATTATCCAGACAACCGGTTCGGCCCGCAGGCGAGCGCCCCAACCGCCCGACAGGCCGTCCCCGGGCACACCCACCACCATGGGAGAGGCGGTGTCCCCGAGCGGGCCGAGGAGTGTCCATGACGCATGACGCCCACGGGGCGAGCGGCACGCACGCGCGGCTCTCGGGCAAGGGCGAGAACCGGCTCGACCGTTCTGTCCTGGTTTCGATCGGTGCGTTGCTGCTCGGGATGCTGCTCGCGTCCCTCGACCAGACCATCGTGTCGACGGCGCTGCCCACGATCGTCAGCGACCTCGGGGGGCTCGACCATCTGTCCTGGGTGGTCACCGCGTATCTGCTGGCGTCGACCGCCGCGACCCCGCTGTGGGGCAAGCTCGGTGACCAGTACGGCCGAAAACGACTCTTCCAGACCGCCGTCGTCATCTTCCTGATCGGTTCCGCGCTGTGCGGGATCGCGCAGAACATGCCGCAGCTCATCGGGTTCCGCGCGCTCCAGGGGCTCGGCGGCGGCGGGCTCATGGTGCTGTCGATGGCGATCGTCGGGGATCTCGTCCCGCCCCGGGAGCGTGGCCGGTACCAGGGGCTGTTCGGTGCGGTGTTCGGCACCACGAGCGTGCTGGGTCCCCTGCTCGGCGGGGTGCTCACCGAGCAGCTGAGCTGGCGCTGGGTGTTCTACGTCAATCTGCCGCTCGGCGCGGTCGCGCTGGTCGTCATCGCCACCTCGCTGCGCATCCCGCGCCGGGACACCCGGCACACCATCGACTACCTCGGCACGTTCCTCATCGCGTCCGTCGCGACCTGTCTCGTGCTGGTCGCCTCGCTCGGCGGCACGACCTGGGCGTGGGACTCGGCGCCGATCATCGGTCTCGCGCTGCTCGGACTGCTGCTCGCGGTCGCGTTCGTCGCGGTGGAGCGGCGCGCGGCGGAGCCGGTGCTGCCGCTGAAACTGTTCCGCGTCCGTACGTTCACGCTCGCCGCGGTGATCGGGTTCATCATCGGCTTCGCGATGTTCGGCGCGATGACGTACCTGCCGACCTTCCTCCAGATCGTGCGCGGGGTGACCCCGACGATGTCCGGCGTGCACATGCTGCCGATGGTCGTCGGGCTGCTGCTCTCGTCCACGGTGTCCGGGCAGATCGTCAGCCGCACGGGCCGCTGGAAGGTGTTCCCCGTCGCGGGGACCGGGATCACCACGATCGGGCTGCTCCTGCTGCACCGGCTCGACGCGCACACCGGGACCGCGGAGACCAGCGCGTACTTCTTCGTGTTCGGGCTGGGGCTCGGACTGGTGATGCAGGTCCTGGTGCTGATCGCGCAGAACTCCGTGACGTACGAGGATCTCGGGGTGGCCACGTCCGGGGTCACCTTCTTCCGGTCCATCGGGGCGGCGTTCGGGGTGGCCGTGTTCGGCTCGGTCTTCGCGGGGCGGCTCCAGGACGCGCTGGCCGACGCGCTCGCGGGACGGAACCTGCCGGCCGGGGTCGATCCCGCGTCCCTCGCGGCCGATCCCCGGGGGCTCGACCGGATCCCGGCGGCGCTGCGGCCCGCCGTGCTCGACGCGTTCTCGTCTTCCATCACCGAGGTGTTCCTGTACGCGGCGCCGGTCGCGCTGCTCGGCTTCGTGCTCGCGTGGTTCTTCCACGAGGACTACTTGCGGGGGTCGGTACGGGTGCCCGACGGCACCGAGACGTTCGCCAGCAATCCGGTGCAGCGGTCCTCGTACGACGAGTGCGTACGGGCGCTGTCCGTGCTCGGGACGAGAGAAGGCCGGCGGCACGTCTACGTGACGATCATCCAACGGGCCGGGTACGACCTGCTGCCCGCGGCGGGGTGGCTGGTGCTGCGGGCGCGGCGGGACGGGGGTGCGGACCCCGCGATGCTCGCGGAGCGGGCGGGGGTCCCGCTCGGGGTCGTCACCGCGGCGGCGCGGCAGGTGGAGGAGCGGGGGCTCGCGGTGCGGGACGGGCTGGCGCTGGTGCTCACCCCGCGGGGGCGGGAGGTGGGGGAGCCGCTGGCCGCGGCTCGGGAGGCGTCGTTGGCGGAGATGCTGGGGGACTGGTGGGGGCCTGGGCGGCCGACGGATCTCACCTTGCTGGTGAAGGAGCTGAGCGGGGAGCTGTGCGGGTCCGACGCGGAGCGGCCCCGGAGCCCCGAGGAGCCCTGACCCGGGGTCCCGAGGAGCCCTGACCCGGGGTCCCCCCTCACCGGGTCGTCCCCGTGCCCCTTCCCCGTACCCCGGTTCCGGGCGAACTTGTCCCCGTACGGGTCGCCTTCGCTCGCGCTTCTGAGGTTTCCTGAGCTGGGCGTGCTTGTCCCTGTCCGGGTCGCCCGTGGGTGCGCAGTTCCCCGCAGGTCGCCTTCGCTCGCGCTCCTGGGTTCTCCCGGCTGGACGCACTTGTTCCTGTGCCGTCGTTCGGTGGGTGCGCAGTTCCCCGCGCCCCTGAGGTTCCATGCCTGGACGTACTTGTTCCTGTGCCGTCGTTCGGTGGGTGCGCAGTTCCTCGCGCCCCTGGGGTTCCCTGGACGTACTTGTTCCTGTGCGGGTTGGACGGGGGTGCGCAGTTCCCCGCGCCCCTGGGTGGTGCCCCTTCGGGCTTGTTCGTCGGGTGCGGGTCTGCCCTCGTTTTTGCGCAGTTCCCCGCGCCCCTTGGGTTGCGCCTCTTGCGGTTCCCGTTCGGGTGCGGGTGGTTCTTGGTTGCTCGCGCAGTTCCTCGCGCCCCTGGGGTTCCATACCTGGACGTACTTGTTCCTGTGCGGGTTGGACGGGGGTGCGCAGTTCCCCGCGCCCCTGGGTGGTGCCCCTTCGGGCTTGTTCGTCCGGTGCGGGTCTGCTCTCGTCTTTGCGCAGTTCCCCGCGCCCCTTTGGGGGCGCCCACCTGGGGCTGTCGTCAGGGTGCGGGCTGTCAGCGACCGGGGTCGGGGTTCAAACCACCCTCATCCCGCACTCGCTCGGCTACGGGAGGGGGTGGGCGGGAATCTCTGCTCGCAGACTCCGATGCTCTTCAGTCGGACCACTGGACGTGTTACCGAGCGTGTCGGATCGAGGACGGAGAATCCCGACCGGCACCGACCCGAAGAACAAGCAGATGGCGCCCCGACAGGGGCGCGGGGAACTGCGCGAAAACGACGAGCGACGGCACAGCAACGAAGTACGCCCAGCACAAGAAACCCAGGGGCGCGGGGAACTGCGCACCCCACGAACGACGGCACGGGACAAGTGCGTCCACCCGGACAGACCTCACAAGCGCAAGCGAAGGCGACCCGCGGGGAACCGCGAAACCACCGAGCGACGACAAGGGAAACAAGTACGCCCAGCACAGGGAACCTCGGAAGCGCAAGCGAAGGCGGCCTGTAAGGTTGGGGAGTCGTATCGCGCCCGTACGGGGGGAAGCCGGTGTAAATCCGGCGCTGACCCGCAACCGTGAGCCGCCCGCAAGGGCCCAGCCGGAATGCCCCGCACGGATCGTGACCGGCTCAAGCCACCGGGAACCGGTGACACGCACCGTCGAGGCAAACGGAGCCGAGCCGCCCAGGTGCCCACACCCCGCGCACCCGCGCGCCCGGCTCCCCGCAAGGGAGAGGCACCCGCCGATCATGAACGTCCGCCGCACAGTCACGGCCATCGCCGCCACCGCGGTGATCGCCGCGGCCGCAGCCCCGACGGCCACCGCCGCCCCGGTCACCGCTCCCGCGACCCCCGAAGCCCCCGCGGCCCCCGACGCACCCGGTCTGCACGGCAGCACCGACCCCACCTACGACGGGGTGTGGCGCCAGTCGCTCACCCTCCTCGCCCAGGACACCACCGGGGTGCGCCCCGCCGCGCAGGCGGTCGACTGGCTCACCGCCCAGCAGTGCGCCGACGGCGCCTTCGCCGCGTTCCGCGCGGACCCGGCCGCGAAGTGCGGCGCCAAGACGCCCGTCGACAGCAACAGCACGGCCGCCGCCGTGCAGGCCCTCGCCGCGCTCGGCGGCGAGGACACCGCCGTACGCGACGCGGTCCGCTGGCTGCGGTCCGCGCAGAACCCCGACGGCGGCTGGGGCTACCTCCCCGGCGGCCCCAGCGACACCAACTCCACGTCCCTCGTCGCGGGCGCGCTCACCGCCGCCGGTACCGCGCCGGACGGCGTCCGCTCCAAGGACGGCAAGAACGCGCACGACGCGCTGCTGAAGCTCACCGTGCCGTGCGACGCGGACGGCGGCGGCGCCTTCGCGTACCAGCCGGACAAGAAGGGCGTCCTGGCCGCCAACGCGGACGCCACCGCCGCCGGTGTCCTCGGCGGACTCGACCGCACCCTCGCCACGAAGGCCGCGCCCGCCGCCGACCCGGCCGACCCGGCCACCTGCGCCGAGCCCCGTACCGCCGCGGACGCCGCCCGCAACGGCGCCGCCCATCTCGTCACCGCGCTCGCCGCCAAGGGCTATCTCGTCAGCAGTCTCGCCGGGGCGAAGGACCAGCCCGACCACGGCAACACCGCGGACGCGGTCGTCGCCCTGGCCGCCGCCGGACTCACCGACCGCGCGGACCGCACGGTCACCTGGCTGAAGCGCGACGGCGCCGCCTGGGCCGCCAAGAGCGGCCCCGCCGCCTGGTCCCAGCTCGTCCTCGCCGCCCACGCCACCGGCGCCGACCCCCGCGACTTCGGCGGCACGGACCTGGTCCAGCGCCTCAACGCCACCGGCCCGGCCCCCGAATCCGTCCCCGACGCCAAGGACACGGCGGCCGAGGACGGCAAGGACAACGCCAAGGACAGCAAGGACGACGACGGGGGCCCCGCCGTCATCTGGATCATCGGAATCGGACTGGTCGTCGGCATCGGGATCGGCATCCTGCTGAGCGGCCGCCGCAAGAAGCGGCAGAAGTGACCCCGCCGCCCCGGCCCACCGGAGAGCCGACCCGACGGCCCCTCGGAAAGCCCACGGGTCAGGCCACGGGACAGCCCGCCGACCGGCCCCGGCAGGCCCGCCGCGGCCACCGCCGGGCCCGGACCCCCCTCGCCGCCCTGCTGCTCGCCCTCCTCGCCGCCGTCACCGCCGTGACGACGGCCGCCGCACCCGCACAGGCCGCCGGATACCGGTACTGGTCCTTCTGGGACCTCACCGACGGCGCCTGGACGTACGCGAACCAGGGGCCGTCGATCGCGCGGCCCGGGGACGGCGACGTCCAGGGGTTCCGGTTCGCGGTCAGCGAGAACTCGCAGGACGCGGCCAAACCGCGCGGACCGCACGACTTCGCCGCGATCTGCGGCGCCACCGACGCCCGGGACGGGAGCAAGCGCGTCGCGCTCGTCGTCGACTTCGGGACCCGTGCCGACGCCACCGGCGGGGAGAACCCGCCCGCGCCCCGTACCGCCTGCGCCCGGGTCGCCGAGGACGCGACCAGCGCCGAGGCGCTCGCCTCGGTCGCCGAGCCGCTGCGGTACGACAGCAACGCCCTGCTCTGCGCGATCGACGGCTACCCCCGCACCGGCTGCGGCGAACAGGTCTCCGGCGACACCCCCGGGACCTCCGGTGACACCGGCACGGCCTCCGGCGACGCCGCCGACGCGGACAGCGGTGGCCCGTCCGCCGGGGTGTACGCCGGGATCGCCGCCGTCGTCCTGCTCGCCGCCGCCGCGCTGTGGCAGTCCCGCCGACGGCGCTGACCGGAGCCCGACCGTGCCCGTGACCCCGCCCCCGAAGCCCGCCGCCGAGCGCACCCCCGCCCGGCGCGCGGCGCCCGCGCGCGGGCCGCGCCGCCCGTACGCGCCCGCCGCGACCCGGGCGAACGCGCTGCACCCCGGCGCCTGGTGGGTCTGGGCGCTCGGGCTCGGGGTCGCCGCGTCCCGCACCACCAACCCGCTGCTGCTCGGGCTGCTCGTCGCGGTCGCCGGGTACGTCGTCGCGGCGCGCCGCACCGAGGCGCCCTGGGCCCGCTCGTACGGCGCGTTCGTCAAGATCGCGCTCGTCGTCCTCGGGGTGCGGCTGGTCTTCGCGGTGCTGCTGGGCTCCCCGATCCCCGGCAGCCATGTCCTGGTGACCCTCCCGGAGGTCCCGCTGCCCGACTGGGCGCAGGGGGTGCGGATCGGCGGCCGGGTCACCGCCGAGGGACTCGTCTTCGCGCTGTACGACGGGCTGAAGCTCGCCACGCTGCTCATCTGCGTCGGCGCCGCCAACGCGCTGGCCAACCCGTCCCGGCTGCTGAAGTCCCTGCCGGGCGCCCTGTACGAGGCCGGGGTCGCCGTGGTGGTGGCCCTGACGTTCGCCCCCAACCTGATCACGGACGTCCGGCGGCTGCGCTCCGCCCGCCGGCTGCGGGGCCGTCCCGACCGGGGGCTGCGCGGGCTGCTCCAGGTGGGGCTGCCCGTCCTTGAGGGCGCCCTGGAACGCTCGGTCGCGCTCGCCGCCGCGATGGACGCGCGCGGCTACGGCCGTACCGCCGATGTCCCCGCCCCGGTCCGCAGACTGACCGCCGCGCTCACCCTCGGCGGACTGCTCGGGGTGTGCGCCGGGACGTACGGGGTGCTCGGCGCGGCGGGCGCCGGGTACGCGCTGCCGCTGCTGGCCCTGGGGACCGCCGCCGCGCTCGGCGGGCTGTGGCTCGGCGGGCGGCGCTCGGTGCGCACCCGCTACCGCCCCGACGCCTGGGGCGCGCGTGCCTGGCTCGTCGCCGGTTCCGGCACGGTGGTCGCGGTGGCGCTCATCCGGTTCGGGTCGCTGGACCCGGACGCCCTGCGGCCCGGGGTCGTCCCGCTCACCGCCCCGGAACTGCCGCTGTGGCCCGCCCTGGCGATCCTCGCCGGACTCCTCCCCGCGCTGATCGCCCCGGCGCCCGTCCGGCCCGGGGAACCGGCACCGGGGCCAAGGAAGGACACCCGCCCGTGATCCGCTTCGAGAACGTGTCCGTCCGCTACGACGGACAGGAGCACCCCGCGCTGCGGGACGCCGACTTCGAGGTGCCCGAGGGCGAACTCGTGCTGCTCGTCGGACCGTCCGGGTCCGGCAAGTCCACCCTGCTCGGGGCGGTCAGCGGACTCGTCCCGCACTTCACCGGCGGCACCCTGCGCGGCCGGGTCACCGTCGCGGGCCGGGACACCCGTACCCATAAGCCGCGTGAGCTCGCCGATGTCGTCGGCACCGTCGGACAGGATCCGCTGGCCCACTTCGTCACCGACACGGTCGAGGACGAACTCGCCTACGGCATGGAGTCCATGGGCACCGCCCCGGACGTGATGCGCCGCCGGGTCGAGGAGACCCTGGACCTGCTCGGGCTCACCGAACTGCGCGACCGCCCGATCGCCACCCTCTCCGGCGGCCAGCGCCAGCGCGTCGCGATCGGCTCCGTCCTCACCCCGCACCCCCGGGTCCTGGTCCTGGACGAGCCGACCTCCGCCCTCGACCCGGCCGCCGCCGAGGAGGTGCTGGCCGTCCTCCAGCGGCTGGTCCACGACCTCGGGACGACCGTCCTGATGGCCGAGCACCGGCTCGAACGGGTCGTCCAGTACGCCGACCAGGTGCTGCTGCTGCCCGGCCCCGGCGAACGCCCGCGGCTCGGGGAACCCGGACGGATCATGGCCGACTCGCCCGTCCGGCCGCCCGTGGTGGAACTGGGACGGCTCGCGGGCTGGTCACCGCTGCCGCTGAGCGTCCGGGACGCCCGGCGCAAGGCCGGCCCCCTGCGCGAACGCCTCGCGGACGCCCCCCGGCCCGCCGCGCCCGCGCCCTCGGACCCCGACACCCCGCCGGTCGCCCGGCTCAGCGGGGCCGGGGTCCGCCGGGGCCACATCGAGGCGCTGCGCCGGATCACCCTCACCCTCGGACCGGGGGAGACCGTCGCGCTCATGGGCCGCAATGGCGCCGGGAAGTCGACCCTGCTGTCGGCCCTCGTCGGACTGGTCCGCCCCAGCGAGGGCACCGTCCGGGTCGGGGACGCCGTACCGCACCGCGCCAAGCCGCGTGATCTGATCCGCCGCGTCGGACTCGTCCCCCAGGAACCCCGCGACCTGCTCCACGCCGACACCGTCGCCGCCGAGTGCGCCGCCGCCGACCGGGACGCCGGTGCCGCGCCCGGCACCTGCCGCGCCCTGGTGAGCGACCTGCTCCCCGGGATCGCCGACAGCACCCACCCCCGTGACCTCTCCGAGGGGCAGCGGCTCGTCCTCGCGCTCGCCGTCGTCCTCGCCGCCCGGCCCCCGCTGCTGCTGCTCGACGAACCGACCCGGGGTCTCGACTACGCCGCCAAGGCCCGGCTGCTCACCGTCCTGCGGGCGCTCGCCGCCGACGGCCACACCATCGTGCTGGCCACCCATGACGTGGAACTCGCCGCCGAACTGGCCCACCGGGTGCTGATCCTCGCCGACGGCGAGAGCGTCGCGGACGGCCCGGCCGCCGAGGTCGTCGTCGCGTCCCCGTCCTTCGCCCCGCAGGTGGCCAAGGTGCTCGGCACCGGACCGTGGCTGACCGTCGCCCAGGTCCGCGAGGCCCTGCGATGACGGCCCGCCCGCCGCGCCACGACCGGGCGGTCCGCGCGGTACGGCTCGGACCGCGCTCCGCCGCCGCCCTCGCGCTCGTCGGCGCGGTCGGTGTCGCCGGGTTCGGCTGGCCGTTCCTCGCGGACCCCGCCTCCTCCGTGAACGCGCACTCCCAGGACGCCCCCTGGCTCTTCGCCGCGCTCCTCGTGCTGCTCCTCGGGGTGGTCGCGGCGACGATCTCCGAGTCCGGGCTCGGCGCCAAGGCCGTCGCGATGCTCGGGGTGCTCGCCGCGACGGGCGCGGCCCTGCGCCCGCTGGGCGCGGGCACCGCCGGGCTGGAGCCCATGTTCTTCCTGATGGTGCTCAGCGGACGGGTCCTCGGACCGGGCTTCGGGTTCGTGCTCGGCGCGCTCACCATGTTCGCCTCGGCGCTGCTCACCGGCGGCGTCGGGCCCTGGCTGCCGTTCCAGATGCTCGCGATGGGCTGGTTCACGCTGGGCGCCGGGCTGCTGCCCGGCCCCGACCGGCTGCGCGGCACGGGCGAACGGCTGCTGCTCGCCGCGTACGGGTTCGTGGCGGCGTTCGCGTACGGCACGGTCATGAACCTCGCGGGCTGGCCGTTCATGGGCGAGCTGACGTCGAGCGTGGCGTTCCGGCCGGGTGAGCCGGTCGGGGAGAACCTGGTCCGGTTCCTCGCCTACTGCGTCGCGACCTCCCTGGGCTGGGACCTCGGCCGGGCGGTGCTGACCGTCGTACTGACCCTGGCCCTCGGCGGGACGGTGCTGCGGGCGCTGCGGCGCGCGACCCGCCGGGCCGCCTTCGAGGCACCGGTGGCCTTCGAGGAGCCGGTGCCCGCCGGGGAGCCCGGGGCCGTCGGGGAGCCCGGGGCCGTCGGTGTGCCGCCCGGCGCGGAGGTACGGGCGGCGGCCGACGGGGTGCCCGGCGGGACGTAGGGCCCGTGGTCCCGGTCACCTTCCGGGGCTCCCGGGCCCGCTCCCGACTCCCCGTCCGTGCGGCGCCGGTCACATTCCCCGGCGCCGCCGTGTGCCTCCGTGAACGCGGTCCGTGAGCCGCCGGGGGCCCGGCTGGTGAGGAGTCCCACAGGACTTCGCCGTCCACTACCCGGGGTCGTAGCCGCATTTCCTTGACGTGTTCGCGTCGTCAGGGGGTCTGACCTGGGCATTGAGAGCCAGCTCACAGAGCGGACCGATCGGGCACATGCGACTCCCACTAGTAAAAGGGGTCATTGCGGGAGCTTCCCCGGCCTGCTTCTCTGGATCGAGTCGCACGGCGCCGATGTGCCCACCCGGGCCACGGCGCCCACGCTTTCCCCCTCCCGGCCGAGCCGGGGCCACGGATCGCGTACGACCGTCCTCGACCCCGACCGGAAGGTCTTTCGTGTTCGCCTCCACCGCTTCCCTGATCCGTCGTACCGCTTCCCCGAAGAAGGCCCTCGCCGGTGCCGCCGTCGCCGCCGCCACGACCGGGATGCTTCTCGCCTCCGGCCCCGCGCAGGCCGCCACGCCCGCCCAGGCCGCTCCGGTGTCCGCGCAGACGGTCAAGGCGGCGTCGGCCAAGACGATCGCGAAGAAGCTGATCCCGGACAGCACGCAGTACACCGCCTTCGAGAAGATCATCACCCGTGAGTCCAACTGGGACGTCACGGCGCAGAACTCCTCCTCGGGCGCGTACGGCCTGGTCCAGGCCCTCCCGGGCACCAAGATGGCCACCCATGGGTCCGACTGGCGGACCAACCCCGAGACCCAGATCAAGTGGGGCCTCGACTACATGGAGGACCGCTACGGCAGCCCCGTCGGCGCCTGGAACTTCTGGAAGTCCAACGGCTGGTACTGACCCGGCCCGGCAGTGAACGACACGAAGCGGTGACGCCCCTGGAGGGCGTCACCGCTTCGCCGTGTCCGCGCACGGACCGCCGGGTCAGCGGCCCCGGTAGGCGTCCCGGACGGTGACCGTCGCGGTGGTGCCGTCCCGGTCGGCCACCCGCGCCCGCAGCGCGACACCCCGGCCCGCGGCCGGGTTCCGTACGCTCACCCGGCCGTCCCGGACCGGGCGCTCCCGCCAGGTCGCGCCGCCGTCGTACGGGACGGCCACGGTGAGCGGGAGCGGCCGGTCCTGTGGTGAGCGCGGCGGTGACCGCGAGGGCGGTGACGAGGGCCCTGGCCCCCGGACCGCCGGTTCTTCCGTTGCGTGTGTGGTGCATGTCTCCCCTTGCCGCAGGTGCGGAGGAGCGATTCGAGCAGGGCCCGGCGGCCGGGCGGACCGGATCGCGGGGAACGGGGCGGCATTGCGCCAACGACGCGGTACGGGCCGGGGGCGGACGTCGCCCGTGACCGCCCCGGGACCCGGCCCGCACCGGACCCGATCGCGGCCCGCGGTACGGGAGTTGTCTCCATCCGGGGTTCGGCATGTCCATGCAGGTCGTACGGCTTCGGGCGGGGCCGGCGACCCGGGATCCGCCCCGGACGCCGCCCTCTCCGTACAGGTCGGGGGCGGTTCCCCGGGCCCTCCCGGGGCGGCCGGACACCGATCCGGTGGCCCGTCCCGGTGAACGTTTCCGCGTGATCTCGCGTCTAGGCTGAGGAACCCTGTCCCGCATCAGCCCTCCGGGCCCCAGCAGAAACGGTCACCGTGGTCGCCGAGCCGTCAGCCCTCACCGAGCCCCGCACGGACTCCGCACGGGAGGCGGCGCCAGGACCCTCACGTACGGCAGCACGGCAGTCCGGGACACTCACCCCGCAGCCGCGCGCACCGCAGCCGCCCGAGGTCACCCGCACCCCGCGGCTCCCCGGTTCCCCCGGCACCGGCACCAGCCCGGCGGGCACCGGCACCGGCAGGGCCCCGACCCGCGCCGAGCGGCTGCGCGCCCTCGCCGAACGCCACCGCGTCCCGCTGATCGCGACCCTGCCCACCCTGCCGCTGTACGTGGTGTGGTGGGCGTTCCTCGCCACCGGCGGCGGCGACCTCGCCGCGCAGCAGGCCTGGGCCTGGTTCGGCTCGGAGCACGCGGACTCGCCGTACAACCTCTTCTGGTACGGCGGCACGCACACCGCCAACTACAGCCTCATCTCCCCGTACCTGATGGCCGCGGTCGGGGTACGCACGGTCACCGTGCTGTCCGGGCTGGTCTCCGCCTGGCTCGCCGCGCTCGTCATCCAGCGCACCGGCATCCGCCGCCCGCTCGGACCCGCCGTCCTCTTCTCGATCGCCCTGTGGTGCAACGTCGCCTCCGGCCGCACCACGTTCGCCCTCGGCCTCGCCTTCGCCCTCGCGGGCATGCTCGCCCTCACGGGACGCCGCCGGGACCTCGGCCGGGCCGGACTGTGGGCGCTGCTGGCGACCATGGCCAGCCCCGTCGCCGGACTGTTCCTCGCCGTCGCGGGCGCCGGCTGGCTGCTGGTCCGCGACTGGGGCCGCGCCGCCGTCCTGCTGATCCCGCCGGCCCTCGTCGTCGCCGCGACCAGCCTGCTCTTCCCGTTCAAGGGCGAACAGCCCATGGCGGCCGACCGGATACTGCCCCCGGTCCTGTTCTCCCTCGTACTGGTCGCCGCCGCGCCCCGCAACTGGCGGGTGCTGCGCTGGGGCGCCCTCGTCTACGCGGTCGGCGTGGTCCTCACGTACTTCGTCTCCTCGCCGATCGGCACCAACGTGGAACGGCTCCTCGGGCTCGCGGTGCCGTCCGCGCTGCTCGCGGCGCTGATGGTGCCGGGGCTGGACAAGGTCCGGCGGGTCGCGCTCGCCCTGTCGCTGGTCCTGTCGTCCACCTGGCTGGTCCAGAAGACCGTGGACGACCTGATCGTCTCCACGAAGGTCCCCGCGTGGGCCCAGCACACCGAGGACGTCGTCGCCGAACTGGAGCGGCTGGGCGCCGACCGGACCCGGGTCGAGGTCGTGCCCGCGCGCAACCACCGGGAGGCCACGGCGTTCGCCCGGCACATGAACCTCGCGCGCGGCTGGAACCGTCAGCTCGACGTCGAGCGCGGCCGGCTCTTCTACGACGGCTCGTTCTCCCCGAGCGCGTACCGGGCGTGGCTGGACCGCTGGGCCGTCGGGTACGTGGTGCTGCTGAACGGCAAGCCGGACGGGCCCGCCCAGAAGGAGGCCGCACTGGTCCGGTCCGAGCCGCAGTGGCTGGAGCGGGTGTGGCGCGACGCGAACTGGACCGTGTACCAGGTGCGGGACGCGGTGCCGCTGGCTTCGGCGCCGGCGACCGTCGTCGACTCCACGAGCACGGACATGGAGATCCGGATGAGCGAGAAGGGGTCCGCGACGATACGGATCGCGTACTCGCCGTGGCTCCGGGCGGAGGGGGCGTGTCTGCGGCCCCACGGGGAGTACACGCGGCTCGATGTGCCGGCGGCCGGGGTGTACCGGATCGGCTCCTCCTGGAGCCGTACGGCGGAGCCGGAGTCCTGCGGGTAAGCCTTCGCTTGCGCCTCTGGGTTTCCTGTGCGGGACGCACTCCGTTCCTGTGCCGTCGCTCGGTGGTTTCGCGGTTCCCCGCGGGTCGCCTTCGCTTGCGCTTCCGGGGTCTGTCCGGGTGGACGTGCTTCGTCCCTGTGCGGGTCGGACGGGGGTGCGCAGTTCCCCGCGCCCCTGGGTTTCTTGTGCGGGGCGTACTTCGTTCCTGTGCCGTCGTTCGGTGGGTTTGCGCAGTTCCCCGCGCCCCTTTGGGGCGCGTTCTGCTTGTTCTTCGGGTCGGTGCCGGTCGGGATTCTCCGTCCTCGATCCGACACGCTCGGTACGACGTGACCTTGCCCGACTGAAGAGCATCGGAGTCTGCGGGCAGAGATTCCCGCCCACCCCCTCCCATGAGTCCGGCGACTGCGCGAGGAGGGTGGTTCCGCAAGCGAAGACCCCGCAGACTGACGACAGCCTCAGGTGGGCGCCCCTTCAGGGGCGCGGGGAACTGCGCGAAGACGAGGGCGGGCCCGCACTCGAAGAGCGACCGTGATGGGGCAGCACCTCAGGGGCGCGGGGAACTGCGCACCCCACGAACGACGGCGCAGGGACAAGTGCGCCCGGCCGGACAGACCCAGGGGCGCGGGGAACTGCGCGAAGACGAGAGTCGGCCCGCACTCGAAGTGCGACGGCAAGGGGGCAGCGCCTCAGGGGCGCGGGGAACTGCGCACCCCGCGAGCGACGGCGCAGGGACAAGTGCGCCCGGCCGGACAGACCCAGGGGCGCGGGGAACTGCGCGAAGACGAGGGCGGACCCGCACCCGTAGAGCGACGGCAAGGGGGCAGCGCCTCAGGGGCGCGGGGAACTGCGCACCCCGCGAGCGACGGCGCAGGGACAAGTGGGCTCAGCCGGACAGACCCAGGGGCGCGGGGAACTGCGCGAAGACGAGAGTCGGCCCGCACTCGAAGTGCGACGGCAAGGGGGCAGCGCCTCAGGGGCGCGGGGAACTGCGCACCCCGCGAGCGACGGCGCAGGGACAAGTGGGTCCAGCCGGACAGACCCAGGGGCGCGGGGAACTGCGCGAAGACGAGGGCGGACCCGCACCCGTAGAGCGACCGTAATGGGGCAGCACCTCAGGGGCGCGGGGAACTGCGCACCCCACGAGCGGCCCGTACGGGGACAAGTGCGCTCGGGCCGGGGAGACCTGAGAAGCGCTAGCGAAGGCGGCCCTCTGCCGTGTGGGCGGGGGCTGTGCGACGCTCGCCCTGGACCACTGCGGACGACAAAGGAGCACAGGGTGCTGGAGCTGACCATGGCGACGCTGTCGGAGGCCGACACGGGGGCCACGGCGGGGATGCTGATGGCCGAGACGGCGAGCACGGCGGGCGCGGTGCTGAGAGTGGGGCGGGACCGGAGCGTGTGCCGGCTCGCGACCCCCGACGACTGGCTCTTCGTGTCACGGACCCATCTGGAGTTCCGCTGCGGCGCGGACGCCGGGTGGACGGTCACCTGGCTGCGCGGCTCGCAGGTGGACCCGTCGTCCGAGGTGCGTCTCACCGTCGGCCGCGGCCCGTCGCAACCGCTCGCGTACGGCGGGACCGTACCGCTGCCCCCGGGCTCGTCCGGGGAGATCGTGGTCCTCGACCGGACGGGACCGCGTTCGGTGAACGTCGGTTTCTACCACGAGACATGACCGGGGCCCGGCCGCACCGGACCACTCCGGGACGGCCGGGCGCGTACGTCACCGGGTCAGGCGGTGACCCGGGCGAGCAGGAAGCCGTCGTACCCCTTGGTGCCGACGGTCTGGACGGCGGTCCCGGACAGCCGGGGATGCTCCGCCACCCGGTCGACCAGGGTGCGGGTGCCGGTGATCGCGGGATCGGAGCTGTCCCCGTCCACCACACCGCCGCCCCGCACGACGTTGTCGACCACGACGACCGAGCCGGGGCGGGTGAGCCGCACCGCCCAGTCCAGGTAGTGGGGGTTGTTGGCCTTGTCCGCGTCGATGAAGACGAAGTCGAACGGTTCGGCCCCCTCCGCCTCCAGCACGGGCAGTGAGTCGAGCGCGGGCCCGACGCGCACCTCGACGAGCCCGTCCAGCCCGGCACGGGCGATATTGCGCCGTGCCACGTCCGCGTGGGCCGCCGCGTACTCCAGGGTGACGAGACGGCCGTCGGCGGGCAGCGCGCGGGCGAGCCAGATGGTGCTGTAGCCGCCGAGCGTGCCGATCTCCAGGATGCGGCGCGCGCCCTGGATCTCCGCGAGGAGCTGGAGCAGCTTGCCCTGGTTCGCGGCGACCGCGATGCTCGGCAGCCCGGCCGCGTCGCTGTCCCGCAGGGCCGCGTCCAGCGCCTCGTCGGCGGGCGCGAGAGCAGCGGTGAAGTAGTCGTCGACTGCGTCCCACCGGTCCTGCGAGGTCGGGTCGGTCATGAACGGCACCCACTTTCGTTAGGGCGGCTAAAGAGTCCGTCGGTCCGAAGATAACCCGGGCCCGCGCGGTTCCTCCGCCGGAGTGGTTCCGGCGCGCGGGGCGGCGCCGGGAGCGCCCGGCGGAGGCCCGCTCACGCGGGGGGCGCGATCCCCGGGACAAAGTGCCATCAATGAGGTCGGAGGAGTTGAATTCGCCTCCTTCGACGGGCAGTCCGAGTGTGATCAATATCGCCCCTGGCGGTCAGGAGTGAGCCGTTTCCCGACTATCGTCATCCGATCAAAAGTGAAGAGGCTGTCAGGTGAAGAGGGGGTTGCCTGCGTCTCCTCGCAAGGACAGTGCGAGCCTTTAGGGTCGGCCCATCGAGACAGGCCGTACATCGATGAGCGAAGTATGCGAAACGGGGCGGGAGGGCCGACGCGGCGTGGCGAAAGCGGAGCACGGGGGACCAGGAGATGTCTTGCTGGCGAGACCGGGAGACACGGTGAACCCTCGGATAGGGGCGATGCGCGTCGGCCTGTGGCTGATGGCGGCACTCCTGGCCGTCCGGCAGATCACGGTGGTGCTGCGGCAGCCGCCGGGCGAACGGCTCACCGATCTGGGGACCTGGACCGGCCCCGGCGGAGTGCTGCACGTCCCCGGGTCGCTCTACGACGCTGCCCAGTTCACGGGTACCCCGTTCAACGGGCTCGTACTCAAACCTTTCGCGAGCTCCGCCGAGCAGGCGCTCGGCTGGGGCTGGACCTTCGGCACCCTGCTGCTCGTGGCCGTCCTCGGGCTGATCGTCGCGCGGGCCGTACCCCAGCCCGTGTCCCGGCGCACCGCGCTGCTGGCCGCGCCCGTCGCGATCTGCCTGCTGATGCTGTCCCTGCCGGTCCGCAACACCCTGCACCTCGGCCAGACCAGCATCATCCCCGTCCTGCTCGTCCTCGTCGGCTGCTTCGCCGCCCGTGACGAGCGGGTGAGCGGTGTGCTCATCGGCATCGGCGCCGCTTTCCAGCCGACCGTGCTGCTCTTCGCCCCCCTGCTGTGGTTCACCGGCCGCCGCAAGGCCGCCGTCTCGGCGGGCGCCACCTTCGCCGCGAGCACGGCCCTCGCCTGGGCCGCGATGCCCGACGACTCCTGGACGTACTGGATCGACGAGGCCGCGGGCGCGGGACTCGCCGTGAACCCCGACGGGCTCGCCAACCAGTCGCTGCACGGCGCGCTGCTGCGCTTCGGGCTGAGCGGTCCGCTGGAGTGGGCGCTGTTCCTGGCGCTCGCCGCGGCCGTCGTGTACGTCGGACTGCGCCGCGCGGTGCGCTACGCCCGGGACGGCCAGCTGCTGCTCGCCGTCGCCATCACCGGCTGTGTCGCCGTCGCCGTGTCCCCGACCGCCTGGCAGCACCAGCTGCTGTGGGTGCTGCTCGCGGTCGTCGGACGGGTCGGCAAGCGGGCCTCGGACCGGCCCGTGTGGCCCGTCGCCGTGGTCCTGGCGATGACGCTGCCCGCGAAGATGATGCTGCCGAACATGGCGGTGCTGCATCCCATCCGCGACAACGTCATCCTCGTCGCGGCGCTCGCCGCCGCGTGTTTCGTGCCGTTCCTGTCCCGGACGGCGCCCACCTTCGACCGGCCGGTCCCGACGGACTACGCGGCGCCCGTGGCCGCGCGCTGGAAGTGGGTGCCGCTGGTTCCGTTCTGGCGGCGGGTGCTGACCCGGCCGAACCTGCTGCTCGAAATGCTGCTGATCCGGGTCGGGTACTCCGCGTACTCGCAGGTGCGGCTCGCGGCGACCGCGGGGCGTTCCACGGCCGAGGAGCACGGGCGGCAGATCCACTCCATCGAGCAGGCGCTGTTCATCGACATCGAGCACTGGGTGAACCATGCCGTCGTCGGAGTGCCCTGGCTGAAGGACTTCTTCAACTTCTACTACACGTCGTTCCACTTCGTGGTGCCGCTGACCGTGCTCGGGGTGCTGTACGTCCGGCGGCCGGTCGACTTCCGCTGGGCACGGACCGCGCTCGGGTTCGCCACGGTGCTCGCGCTGATCGGGTTCTGGCTGTACCCGCTGGCGCCGCCGCGGCTGATGCCCGGGCTCGGGTTCATCGACACGGTGCACGGTGCGCAGGACTTCTCCAAGCCGGACTACGGGACGCTGACCGCGCTCACCAACCAGTACGCGGCGATGCCCTCGCTGCACTTCGGGTGGTCCCTGTGGTGCGGGGTGGTGATCGTGATCCTCGCGCCCAAGGTGTGGATGAAGGTGCTGGGCGCGCTGCATCCGACGATCACCGTGATGACGATCGTCGGGACGGCGAACCACTGGGTGCTGGACGCGGTGGGGGGTGCGATGGTGGTCGGTGCGGGGTTCGGTATCGGGTACCTGTTGGCCGGTCCCCGGGCCCGGTCCGTGCCCGTTCCGCCCGCGGCGCCCGACGAACCGGAGAAGGCCGCGGTCCGAGAACCGGACCGCTCCCTGACCTGACCGCCCGCCCCCCGAGCGACCTGTGCTGGACGCACTCGTCCCCGCACGGGTCGCTCGTGGGGTGCGCAGTTCCCCCCCGGGGTGCCTTCGCTTGCGCCTCCGAGGTCTGTCCGGCTGGGCGCACTTGTTCCTGTGCCGTCGTTCGTGGGGTGCGCAGTTCCCCGCGCCCCTGAGGTTGCGCGCCTTGCGGTTCCCGTTCGGGTGCGGGTGGCGCTTGGTTGCTCGTGCAGTTCCCCCCCCGGGTCGCCTTTGCTTGCGCTTCCTAGGTCTGTCCGGCTGGGCGCACTTGTCCCCGTGCGGGTACTCCGGGGGTGCGCAGTTCCCCGCGCCCCTGGGTGGTGCCCCGTTGCGGTCGCTCTTCGGGTGCGGGGCCGTCCTCGTTTTTGCGCAGTTCCCCGCGCCCCTTTGGGGGCGCCCCATCATGTTGTCCGTCGTCTGCGGAACCCCCCTCCTCGTGTAGTCGCGCTGCTGCGGGAGGGGGTGGGCGGGAATCTCTGCTCGCAGACTCCGATGCTCTTCAGTCGGGTCACATGAACGTCGTACCGAGCGTGTCGGATCGAGGACGGAGAATCCCGACCGGCACCGACCCGAAGAACAAGCAGATGGCGCCCCAAAGGGGCGCGGGGAACTGCGCGAAACCACCGAGCGACGGCACAGGAACGAAGTACGCCCAGCCGGACAGACCTCACAAGCGCAAGCGCAAGCTCACGTGTCAATGAGCCGGGACACCGTCACGATGTCCGCCTCGACCTCCGCCACCGAAGCCCGCCCCGACACCCAAGCCACCAGCACGGCATGCCACGCATGCCCGATCACCCGCACCGCGGACCCGCACCCGGCGCCGGGGCCGAGGCCGGACCCGGAGGCGGGGCCGAGGCCGGACCCGGAGGCGGGGCCGGACCCGGGCACCCGTGCCACCGCGGGTGGTCCCTCGGCCCCGGGGCCCCCTGGCCCCACCGCGTCGAGAACGATCGCCGCGGTCCGCGAGGACACCCGCTCCACCTCCGCGCTCACCGACCGGTCGGCGAACGTCAGCGCCCGCACCACCGCGTCGGCGAGCCGCGGCTCCCCCCGGAACGCGTGGAACGCGCGGATCAGCGTCTCCGCGACCCGCTCCGCGGCCGTCTCCCCCCGGAGCGGCCGCCCCCGCAGGGACTCGTGCACCCGCTCCAGCCGGTCCCGCATGGTCGCCACCAGCAGATGGACCTTGGAGGGGAAGTAGCGGTACAGCGTGCCGAGCGCGACCCCGGACAGCTCGGCGACCTCCCGCATCTGCACCCCGTCGAACCCGCCCTGCGCGGCGAGTTCCGCGCCGGCGCGCAGGATGCGCCGCCGCCGCTCCTCCTGACGTTCCGTGAGGGGTGCCGGGCACGCCCCCGACCCGCCGTCGTCCGGCATGGCTCGTGCTGTCATGTGCCGCGTTCGTCCCGTTCCCTCGCAGTCGTCCGTCACCGGGCAGGATGCCGGACGGCGCGGGGGAGTGCGACCCCGGACGGGCCCCGGCCAACGTGACCGGATTGCCGGTCCGTACGCGATCGCGGGCGCCGGGCCGTGGTGCGAATCACCTGGTCCGCCCGGCCGGGCGCGGCTACCGACCGGTAGATTCGGTCTCCTTGGACGCCCGGGTCTGAAACTTGTTCTAGATTGCCGCCCGCACATAGGGTCGGGCGACGACACCGCCGAGAAGGGGGCCATGAGTGACCGCAGAGGCCATGGAGGCCCGCCCTCAGCCGGGGGACGGAATCCGGCAGCCCGCCGCCCTGACCGGTACCCCGGCGGCGGCGCCACCCGACGGTCACCCCTTGCGGATCGCGCTCCTCACCTACAAGGGGAACCCTTTCTGCGGAGGCCAGGGCGTCTACGTCCGCCATCTCTCCCGTGAGCTGGTCCGCCTCGGCCACCGTGTCGAGGTCATCGGCTCCCAGCCGTACCCCGTCCTCGACGAGGGCGAGGACCTCGCCGGACTGCGCCTGACCGAGCTGCCCAGCCTCGATCTGTACCGCCAGCCGGACCCGTTCCGCACCCCGGGCCGCGGCGAGTACCGCGACTGGATCGACGCGCTGGAGGTCGCGACCATGTGGACCGGCGGCTTCCCGGAGCCGCTGACGTTCTCGCTGCGCGCCCGGCGCCATCTGCGCGCTCGGCGCGGTGAGTTCGACGTCGTCCACGACAACCAGACCCTCGGCTACGGCCAGTTGGGCGGGCTCGGCGCACCGCTGGTGACCACGATCCATCATCCCGTCACCGTCGACCGGCGGCTGGAGCTGGACGCCGCCCCCCACTGGCGGCGCCGGGCGTCGCTGCGCCGCTGGTACGCCTTCACCCGGATGCAGAAGCGCGTCGCCCGTCGGCTGCCGTCGGTCCTCACCGTCTCGGGCACGTCCCGCGGCGAGATCGTCGACCAGCTCGGGGTGCGCCCGGACCGGGTCCATGTGGTCCATATCGGCGCCGACACCGAGCTGTTCGCCCCCGATCCGTCGGTGGCCGAGGTCCCGGGCCGGATCGTCACCACCTCCAGCGCGGACGTGCCCCTCAAGGGCCTGGTCCATCTGGTCGAGGCACTGGCGAAGCTCCGTACCGAGCACCCGTCCGCCCATCTGGTGGTCGTCGGCCGCCGCGCCGAGGACGGCCCCGTCGCCCGCGCCATCGAACGGTACGGGCTCGAAGGCGCCGTCGAGTTCGTGAAGGGCATCAGCGACACCGAGCTGGTGGACCTCGTGCGGTCGGCGCGGATCGCGTGCGTCCCGTCGCTGTACGAGGGCTTCTCGCTGCCCGCCGCCGAGGCGATGGCCACGGGCACCCCGCTGGTCGCCACGACCGGCGGCGCGATCCCGGAGGTCGCGGGCACCGACGGCGAGACCTGTCTCGCGGTGCCGCCCGGTGACGCCGGAGCCCTCGCCGCCGCGCTGGGCAGGCTGCTCGGCGACCCGGAGCTGCGGGCCCGGCTCGGGGCGGCGGGCCGCGCCCGGGTCCTGGCCCGGTTCACCTGGGCCCAGGCCGCCAAGGGCACCGTGGAGCACTACCGGGAGGCCGTCGCCCGCGCGTCGGCCGCCCGGCCGACCGGTACCGGCCGGGGCCCCGCCCCGGCCGCGGACACAGGCAGCGGCCGTACCGCGGCCACACATGTGGTGGGGAGCAACCACTGATGCTGACCGTCGACTTCACCCGGTTCCCGCTGGCGCCGGGCGACCGCGTCCTGGACCTCGGGTGCGGCGGAGGACGCCATGCCTTCGAGGCGTACCGGCGCGGTGCGCGGGTGGTGGCCCTGGACCGCAACGCCGAGGAGATCCGCGAGGTCGCCTCGTGGTTCGCCGCGATGAAGGAGGCCGGGGAGGCCCCGGCGGGCGCCACCGCCACCGCCATGGAGGGCGACGCGCTCAACCTGCCCTTCCCCGACGGCTCGTTCGACGTCGTGATCATCTCCGAGGTGATGGAGCACATCCCCGACGACAAGGGCGTGCTCGCGGAGATGGTCCGGGTGCTCAGGCCCGGCGGCCGGATCGCCGTCACGGTCCCGCGCTACGGCCCCGAGAAGGTGTGCTGGGCGCTCAGCGACGCCTACCACGAGGTCGAGGGCGGCCATATCCGTATCTACCGCGCCGACGAACTCCTCGACCGGATACGCGAGGCGGGACTGCGGCCCTACGGCTCCCATCACGCGCACGCCCTGCACGCGCCGTACTGGTGGCTCAAGTGCGCGTTCGGCGTCGACAACGACCGCGCCCTGCCCGTGCGCGCCTATCACAAGCTGCTGGTGTGGGACATCATGAAGAAACCTCTCGCCACCCGGGTCACCGAACGGGCGCTCAACCCGCTGATCGGCAAGAGCTTCGTCGCGTACGCGACCAAGCCCCAGCTGCCCGCGGTGGACGCTTCGTGACGACCCCCCGGACGGAACACCTCGTCCTGCCGGGGGTCCTCACCGCCGAGGAGGCCACCGCGACCGTGCGGGGGCTCCTCGCCGTCCAGCGGCCCGACGGCGCCATCCCGTGGTTCCGCGGCCACCATCTGGACCCCTGGGACCACACCGAGTCCGCGATGGCCCTCGACGCAGCCGGGGAGCACGAGGCCGCCGCCCGCGCCTACGCCTGGCTCGCCCGGCACCAGAACCCGGACGGCTCCTGGTACGCGGCCTACGCCGACGGCGACCCCGACGACGTCACCGACCACGCCCGCGAGACCAACTTCTCCGCGTACGTCGCCGTCGGCGTGTGGCACCACTACCTCGCCACCGGCGACGAGGGCTTCCTGGACCGGATGTGGCCCACCGTCTTCGCCGCCGTCGAGTTCGTGCTCGCCCTCCAGCAGCCCGGCGGACAGATCGGCTGGAAGCGGGAGCCGGACGGCACACCCGTCCCCGACGCCCTGCTGACCGGCAGCTCCTCCATCCACCAGGCCCTGCGCTGCGCGCTCGCCCTCGCCGACCAGCGCGACGAGCCCCAGCCCGACTGGGAGCTGGCCGTCGGCGCGCTGCGCCACGCGATACGCCGCCACCCCGAACGGTTCCTCGACAAGAACCGCTACTCCATGGACTGGTACTACCCGGTGCTCGCCGGGGCGGTGTCCGGCGCGGAGGCCGCCGAGCGGATCGCCGGCGGCTGGGACCGGTTCGTCGTCCCCGGGTACGGAGTGCGCTGCGTGGTGCCCAACCCCTGGGTCACCGGCGGGGAGTCCGCCGAACTCGCCCTCGCGCTGTGGACGGTCGGGGAGTCGGACCGGGCCCTGGAGATACTCCAGTCCATCCAGCATCTGCGCGACCCGGACAGCGGTCTGTACTGGACCGGCTACGTCTACGCGGACCGCGCCGTATGGCCCGAGGAACTGACCAGCTGGACGGCCGGCGCGCTGCTGCTCGCTGTCGCCGCCCTCGGCGGGCACGAGGCGACCTGCGCGGTGTTCGCCGGTGACCGCCTCCCCTGGGGCCTGGACGCCCCCTGCTGCGCCTGAGCGGACGTACAGCGGGCCCTGAACACACGTACGGCGGGGCGGGGCCGTCTCCGGCCCCGCCCCGCCCGGACCGCGTGGCCGGTCAGCGGCGTACGCGGTTCGCCACGGTGTGCCCGACGAGGAGATAGACCACGGCGGCGAGGCCGTAGCCCGCGACCACCCGTGCCCAGTCCTGGTCGAACGTGAAGAGGTCGTGCGACCAGCCCGCGAGCCAGTGCGCACTGTCCTGCACGAACTGGACGAGCGCGTTGCCGCGGTTCGCGTCCAGCAGGTACATCAGGATCCACAGGACCAGGATGAAGGCCATGACGTCCGCCACGGCCGCGATGATCCTGCCCGCCTGGCCGGTTCTCCGATGTGTGGTCATACCCCCCGCTTGACCCGTCGTGGACACTTCAAACCCGGATACCGGCGGCCCGGTCGGGCGCGGGGAACGCCGATGGCCCCACCCCGGGAGGGGTGGGGCCATCGGTCCGGGTCCGCGCGAAGGGTCAGCCCCGCTGGATGCCCGAGGTGTCCTGGAGGACGCCGCGACGGCCGTCCTGCGTCTGGGCGATCAGCCCGGGGCCGCGCTGCTCCACCGCCAGGTACCAGGTACCGGGGGCGAGTTCGGCGATCGGGGTCGGCGAGCCGTCCTCCGCGTACAGCGGACGCGGCACCGGCACGGCGAACCAGAACGGCGAGAAGTCCCCGCCGGACAACGGCTGCCCGGGAGCCTGCGGACCGGGCGCCGGGGCGCCGGGCTGCTGGCCCTGCGGGGCGCCGCCCGGGGCACCGAACGGGCCCGGCTGCGGCTGCCCGCCGAAGGAGGGCTGGCCGCCCGGTCCGCCCGGGTAGCCGTACCCGCCCTGCGGCGGCTGCTGCCCGTACGGCTGCGGGGTCTGCGGACGCGGGGCGCCCAGCAGCGGTGCCTTCAGCGCGGGCACCAGCGGGGTCGCCACGGCCGCGCCCGCGAGGAGCACCGCCGCGATCAGCCCGAGGATCAGGCCCGCGCCCGCGTCCGGGGAGAGGGAGCCGCTGCTGTCGAACGCGCCCGCCGGGTCGAAGATGTACCCCAGCGCGCTCCAGGCCGCGAAGATCGCGAAGGCCACACCGAACTGGCCGAGGTCCAGCCCCACGATCTTGCGCGGCTGCGGCTGGGCGTGCGAGACGACGATCAGCGCGGCCGCGATGATGCCCGCGAGGAACACGCTCATCAGGGTCGGCGCGCTGTCCCAGGCGTTCGGGAAGTCGGCTCCGTCACCGGCTCCGTCGATCGAGTACATGTCGAGGAACGAGGCGACGAAGAGCAACACCGCTGCTCCGATCACCACGCCGTCGCCTCTAGTGAGGGAGCGGATATTCACTTCAGGTCCTTCGTCCGTCGTCTGTTCGGTCGCTGGTGAGGGGCGTCGCTGTCGCCGTCGAGGGTGTGCGAAGCGCGGGGGCGGCCCTACATCGTAGGGGTGACCCTATCGTCGGCGCGCCGAAGGTGTCTGCCAGGTCAGGGGCTGTGCGTACTACCCGCGCAGAAAACTCATGATTCCCTCGGAGATCCCCCGCGCCGCCCGTTCCCGCCACGCGCCGCTCGTCAGCAGAGCCGCGTCCTCGGGGTCACGCATGTTGCCGCATTCGATGAACACCTTCGGGACCTGCGAGAGGTTGAGGCCCCCGAGGTCGTCACGGACATCGAGCGCCGTACCGTCGCCGACGTAGTTGGACGGCGCGCTCCCGGTGGCCCGTACGAAGTGCCCCGCGATACGTTCACCCAGGTCACGGGAGCGGCCGACGATCGGCGCCGTGTTCGCCCCGGGGCCCTCCAGCAGCGCGGGAAGGATCATGTGGAAGCCGCGGTTGCCCCGCGCCGAGCCGTCCGCGTGGACCGATACCACGGCGTCCGCGAGCGCCTCGTTGCCGATCCGGGCCCGCTCGTCGACGCAGGGGCCCCAGGGGCGGTCCCCGTCATGGGTGAGGACGACGGTCGCGCCCTGCGCGCGCAGCTGGGAGCGCAGCACCCGTGACACATCGAGGGTGAACTCCGCCTCGGTGTACGCCTTCCCGCCCGCGACGGCGTTGGTCGAGGTGCCGGTGGCGTCGCACGCCTTGCGGCCGGTGCCCATCTCGACCTGCCGCCCGATCTCCTCGGTGTGCCGGAAGTTGCCCGGGTTGTGTCCCGGGTCGATCACGACGACCTTGCCGCTCAGGGGCAGTCGCGCGGGACTCTCCCCGTCCCGGGGCGTGCCGCCGCCCGGTCCGGCCGTACCGGGGCGGGTGCCGTCAGGGGTGGCCCCCGGGGCGGCGGGGGCGCTCGTGGCGTCGCTCCTCGTGGCACCGTCCCTCGTGGTGCCGTCCGTCGCCGGGCGGGTGGCGGGGGAGCCCGGGCCGTTCGCGGTGGGTGCCTGGCCGCGGGCGTCCTCGGTGCCGGAGCCCGCGGGGGTCCCGCCGGCGGTTGGTGTGCCGTCGTTCGTGAGCTGGACGGCGAGGGCCGCGATCACCACGGCGGACACCACGACGGCCGCCGCGGTGAGCGCCGGACGGCGGGTGCGGCGCGGCGGGCGCGGGGGGTCGAACTCGGGGCCGGCGTAGGACACGCCGCCACCCTACCCGCTGCCCCGGGCGAACCCCCGCAGAACAGAAACCCCAGTTCAAGGCGGTCATACCGGGTAACGCCGGTTCCCGTTACGGTCCGTGGGTTCCGGTGGGTTCCGGGGGGTCCCTGTGCTGACCGGCTGTGGCCCCGCCGTCGGACCTGGGCCGGTCCGGTGCCTGGTCAGGGGCAGTTGGCGGCCGGTCAGGGGCGTCCGGCGGGCTGCGAGAGGCTGGTGGGGGCCGGGGTGAGCGGGTCGCCGCCGGTGCGGCGCAGGACGCGCAGCGAACCCGTCGCCCCCGTCTCCTCGAAGGCGCCGGAGGCCAGCGCGCGCAGTTGGACGCGGTACGGGGCCTGGCCCGTCATGATGTCCACCGGGTCCGGGAAGACGTCATGGATGACGAGCAGACCGCCCGGGACGAGATGCGGCGCCCAGCCCTCGTAGTCCGCGGTGGCGTGCTCGTCGCTGTGGCCGCCGTCGATGAACACCAGCCCCAGCGGGGTGTTCCACAGCGCGGCGATCTGCGGGGAGCGCCCGACCAGGGCCACCACATACTCCTCCAGCCCGGCGCGGTACAGGGTCCGGCGGAACACCGGGAGCGTGTCCATCAGGCCCACCTCCGGGTCCACGGTGTCCGGGTCGTGGTACTCCCAGCCGGGCTGCTGCTCCTCGCTGCCCCGGTGGTGGTCGACGGTGAGCGCGGTGAGGCCCGCCGAACGGGCCGCGTCCGCGAGGAGGATCGTGGAACGCCCGCAGTAGGTGCCCACCTCCAGCAGCGGACGGCCGAGGCGGGCGGCCGTCACGGCCGCCGCGTGCAGGGCGAGCCCCTCGTCCCGGGGCATGAAGCCGGGCGCCGCCCCGAAGGCGGACAACACCTCGGGCGCGGGCGGCGGAACGGGCTGTGACCTGGTCATCTCGGCTCCTGGCGGTACGGCGGACAGGGCGCGGCCGGGCCGCGCCGTCATGCTGGCACAGCCGCCGGACCGGCGGCGGCGGGGGTGCCCGTCCGGCGGGGCGCGCACGGCCGGGCGGGACGCGGGGGCGCGGGTCACCGGTCCGTTCGCCACCGTCAGGGCGCGCGGCGGGGGTTCGGCAGACAGAGGGCGAGGACGAGGCCCACGGCCACCGCGCCCGTCGCGATCAGGAACGAGAGCCGGAAACCGGTCATGCTGGGGATCTCCGTACCGTCCAGCGGGATCGCCGTACGGGCGATGACCATCCCGATCACCGCGCTGGACACCGAGGTCCCGATGGACCGCATCAGGGTGTTGAGGCCGTTCGCCGCGCCCGTCTGGGACGGGTCCACCGCGTGGGTGATCAGGGTCGGCAGCGACGCGTACGCGAGGCCTATGCCCGCGCCCATCACCACCGAGATCACCACCGTCTGCCAGGCGGCGCTCATCATCCCGAGACCCGCCGCGTACGCGGCTCCGATGACCAGCATCCCGAGGACGAGCGTGAACCGGGCCCCGTACCGCGCGGACAGCCGCGCGTACACCGGGGCGGTGAACATCATGGTGAGGCCGAGCGGGGCCACGCACAGTCCGGCGACCACCATCGACTGTCCCAGGCCGTGGCCGGTGGAGGCCGGGAGCTGGAGCAGCTGCGGCAGGGTCAGGGAGATCACGTAGAAGCTGACACCGAGCATGATCGACGCGAGGTTGGTGAGCAGCACCTCGCGGCGGGCGGAGGTCCGCAGGTCCACCAGCGGCGCCGCGCGCCGCAGTTCCATGTACCCCCAGGCCAGCAGGGTGGCGAGGGCCCCGCCGAACATGCCGAGGGTGAGCGGGGAGGCCCAGCCCCAGGCGTCGCCCTTGGTGATCGGCAGCAGGAACAGCACGAGCCCGGCGGTGAGTCCGAGCGCGCCCGGTATGTCGAAGCCACCGGTGGCGCGTACCCCGGACTCCGGGACGAACAGCAGGGTCAGCACGATCCCGAGGGTGCCGAGCGCGGCCGAGCCGAAGAACAGGGTGTGCCAGTCGAGGTGCTGGGCGGTCAGCGCGGCGGCGGGCAGCGCGAGGCCGCCGCCGACCCCGATCGACGAACTCATCAGCCCCATCGCCCCGCCGAGCCGGTCCGGCGGCAGCACGTCCCGGATCAGCCCGATGCCCAGCGGGATCGCGCCCATCCCGAAGCCCTGGAGCGCCCGCGCCGCGATCATCACCGTCAGATCGCTGGTGAACCCCGCGGCCAGGGACCCCACGACCATCAGGGACAGACTGACGACCAGCATCCGCCGCTTGCCGTGCAGATCGCCGAGGCGGCCCATCACCGGGGTGGCCACCGCGCCCGCGAGCAGGGTGGAGGTCAGGACCCAGGTCGCGTCGGCAACCGAGGTGTTCAGCAGTACGGGCAGGTCCTTGATGACCGGCACCAGCAGGGTCTGCATCACCGCGACGGTGATGCCCGCGAACGCGAGCACCGGGACGACGCCTCTCCCGTCACGCGGGGAGCGGCCGGTGGCGGCGAGCCCGGTCCGGACGGACCGTACGGACGGGTCCCGCTGCGTCGGCTGCGGCATGGGGTGGGGCCTCCGGGGTGTGGGCGGTGCGCGACGGGGTGGCGTGCGGGGGTGGTGCCGTGGTGGTGCGTGGTGGTCCGGGTGCGGTGCGGGGTGGTGCGTACGGGGTCGCCGTGGTGCGTCCGGGCGGGGACCGTTGCGGACTCAACCATCGGACGGTTCCCACGGTAGGTCCCGGCGCGGCCGTCCGACATGGTGCCCCCGGTACGGGGCCGGGGGCGCGCGGAAGTGCTCGGGCGCCGGGGTCGTACCCCGGGCGTGAGGGCCGGGACCGGGAGGCGGCCCCTCGGCGGGGCCTGCCCTCGGCCACGGCGGGCCCTGCCGGCCGCGGAGAGCTACCGGCCGCCACCCGGGGCGGGGCCCTCCTCATGGGCGGGCGACACCGGGAGGCCGACCCGGAGGGTGAGTCCGCCGGTGGGGTTCGCGGTCGCGGTGGCCGTACCGCGGTGGGAGGCGGCGATGGAGCGGACGATCGCCAGGCCCAGACCATGGCCCGAGCGGTCGCTGCCGACCCGTGAACGCACTCGGTAGAACGGCTCGAAGAGCCGGTCCACCACGGCCCCGTCGACATACGGACCGGTGTTGTCCACCTCCAGCACCACCGTCGTCCCGTCCTGGACGACGGAGAGATGGACCGAGCCCGCCTCGGTGACGTTGTGGGTGAGCGCGTTGTCGAGGAGGTTGAGGACCAGCTGCCGCAGGAGGGCGGCGTTGCCCATGACCTCGCAGTCGGCCTCGGCGTCCACGGTGAGGCGGACCCCGCGCTCCGCCGCTCGCCCGGCCCGGTCGGCGGCGGCCCCTTCCGCGAGGTCGGCCAGGTCCACGGGGTCGGGGTCGAAGGGGGCGTGGTCCGCGGCGGCCAGGTCGAGCAGGGCCCGTACGACGCTGATGTTGCGTTCGTTGGTCTCCTGGAGCAGCCGGGTGAGCTCGGTGAGCTCCTCGCCGGCCGGGGCGCCGGCGGCGACCTGGAGGGCGGCCCGGGTGGTGGCCAGGGGGGTGAGCAGTTCATGGGAGGCGTTGGCGGCGAACCGCTGGTGCGCGGCGAAGGACCGCTCCAGACGGGCCAGCATGGTGTCGAAGGTGTCGGCCAGCCGCTTCAGCTCGTCCTCGGGACCCCGGGCGTGGATGCGTCCGGTCAGATTGCCGTCCGCCGCCCTGGCCGCGGCCTCACCGATGGTGTGCAGGGGGGCGAGCAGCCGCCGGGAGAGCAGCCAGCCGGCGCCGAGGCCGAGCGCCATCACCAGCAGCACCCCGCCGGCGGACACCAGCAGGACCGTGTTCCAGACGTCCTCCTCACTGGAGATGCTGTCCGCCCGCTCCATCGTCCGGCTCCGCGGCGAGGCGGGGTCGAGCGGGAAGTGGGACGCCGCGGCCGGGCCGGGCGACGCGTGGGGGAAGGGGCCGTCCGGGACGATGACGGTCGTGCTGAAGTCGTACGTGGGCAGGAAGCGCATCCCGACGTAGATGATCGCGACCATCAGCGCGGCGCACACCCCGAGGGCGCCGCCGAAGCCGAGGAAGAGGCGGCCGTGGATGCTCAGGGCCCGCCGCCGCTGCGCCCGCCCGCGCCGCCGCGGTCCCGGCCGTGTCACCCGGTGCCCAGGTAGTAGCCCGCGCCGATCGCGGTGTGGACCAGCCGGGGTTCGCCGAGTTTTCTGCGCAGGGTGTGCACCACCAGGCGGACCGCGTTGGTGAAGGGATCGGTGTGCACGTCCCACGCCTTGTCGAGGAGGTACTCGGCGCTCAGCACCCCGCCGTCGGCGCGCATCAGCAGCTCCAGCACGGCGAGTTCCTTCGGGGCGAGGCGGATGCCGGTGCCCGCGCGGCTGACCTGGCGGCGATGGGTGTCCAGCCGTACATCGGCGAAGGTCAGGACCGGGGAGTGGGCCATGGGGCTGCGGCGGTACAGCGCCCGCAGCCGGGCGACCAGTTCGGGGAAGTCGAAGGGCTTCGCGAGATAGTCGTCGGCGCCCAGCCCGAGGCCCTCGACCTTGTCGCCGAGCCGGGAGGCGGCGGTCAGCATCAGCACGCGGCAGTCCAGACGCAGCGCGACGATCCGGCGGCACACCTCGTCGCCGTGGATCTCCGGCAGGTCCCGGTCGAGGACGACCGCGTCGTAGTCGTGGACGGTGAGCTGCTCCAGGGCCCGCGCCCCGTCGTGCACCACATCGACCGCCATCGCCTCCCTGCGCAGCCCGATCGCCAGGACCCGCGCCATGAACTGCTCGTCCTCGACCACCAGCACCCGCACGCGCGACACCCTCTGCTCTTCATCGGTCCGACGGTTCGTTCCCGGTGGGCGGCCGGCCCCGCCGGACGCCCACCGGGTCCGTCCTACCAAACGGCGCCTTTGATCCGTGTATGAGATCCCCGCCGCGACGGCCCGCGGGCAAACCTCCGCCGAAACACCGTCCTCCTAGCGTGAGCGCCATGAATCTGTTCAAGCGGGCCTGGTGGCGCCTCTGGTGCCATCCGGGCAAGACGGTGATGCTCGTCGGGCTGTTCTTCGTCATCTGCACCCTGGTCCTGTCCGGGTTCCTGATCCGGTCCGCCGCGGCCCGTGCCGCGGTGGACGCCAAGAGCAGCGTGGGCGCGGTGGCCACCATGCAACTGGACCTGAACGCCTATCTGGAAGCGGGCAAGGGCAGCAAGAGCGGCGGACCCGGCGCGGCCGGGCAGCTCGGGGCCGACGCCGATATGCGGCGCGTCCTCGTGGACAAGCTCTGCGGGTCGCCGGTCGTGGCCGGGTGCAACTACACCAAGGACGGTGTGGCGGGCCCCACGGACCAGGTCAAGGTCCATCAGCCGGTGCCGCCGCCGCCCGGCCAGAGCGATGAACTCGACTTCTTCAAGGCGGACGGGGTCCGTGATCTGCGAGCGGCCAAGGACTTCCGCAACGGCGACTCGAAGATGGTCTCCGGCTCCGGGATCACCCCGGCCAGCCGGAGCGACATGGTCGTCATCGAGGAACGGGTGGCCAAGGCCAACCGCCTCAAGGTCGGTGACCGGGTCCAGCTCAACGCCAACATCCAGAAGCCCGACGGCAGACTCACCACCAGGAAGACCGGCTTCGTCGTCGCCGGCGTCTACCGGAACAGCACGGCCGACCCCCGGACTTACGTGTCCCCGATGCAGGCGCCGTCGAACCAGATCTATGTCAGCGCCGACGGGGCGACCCGTCTCGACGGCAGGAAGGTGGGCGCCGACGGCGGATACGTCCGGTCGGCCACCTTCACCCTGCGCGACCCCGGTGATCTGGACCGGCTCAGGGACGACGCCGAGGCGGCCGGACTCGACCCGAGGATCTACCCGCTGAGCGTCAACGACAAGCAGTACAAGACCCTGGTCGGCCCGATCGGCAGGACGGCGGACTTCGCCTCCCTCACGGTGTGGCTGGTCGCCGTCGCGGGCACCGTCATCCTCGCCCTGATCATCGCCTCGAACCTGCGTGAACGCCGCAAGGAGATGGGCATTCTGCTCTCCCTCGGCGAGAAGAAGCCCAAGCTGCTCGGCCAGCATCTGGCGGAGGTGGGCGCCTGCGCGGTCCTGGCGATCGGCTTCGCCGCCGCCGGAAGCCAGTTCATCGCCCAGGGTGTCGGTGACCGGCTGCTCTCCGGTGAGGTCTCCTCCGCCAGGAACTCCGCCGCCGACGAGGCCCCCGGGCAGCTCCTCACCGACACCACCGGCGGTGGCCTCAAGGAGGACACCGAGAAGGTCGAGCCGATCGACGCCATCGAGATCGAGCTCGGCGCGGGGGACATCGGCGCTGTCGGCGCCACCGGCCTCGGTATCGCGGCCCTGGCCACCATCGTCCCCGGCATCCGGGTCCTGCGGCTCCATCCGCGCGACATCCTCACGAAGGGCGACTGACATGACGACCCCGATCCTGGAGCTCAGCGGTCTGAGCCGGACCTACCAGTCCGGCAGCAGCCGCCGCACCGTCCTCAAGGACGTCGACTACTCCTTCGAGCAGGGCCGGATGTACTCCGTCATCGGCCCCTCCGGCAGCGGCAAGACCACGCTCCTTTCCCTCGCCAGCGGACTCGACTCACCCACCCGGGGCACCGTCCGGTTCAAGGGCGAGGACGTCGCCGGGATCGGACTGGGCCGCTACCGCAACCGCCATGTGGCCACGGTCTTCCAGTCGCTGAACCTGCTCACCTATCTGACGGCCGTCCAGAACATCACCTCCGCCATGGAGATCACCGGCGTGAAGGGCGTCAACAGGAAGAAGCGCGCCACCGAACTCCTCGGTCTGCTCGGGGTGGAGGAGTCCGACCGGCACCGCCGCACACCGGAGCTCTCCGGCGGTCAGCAGCAGCGCGTCGCCATCGCCCGCGCCCTCGCCTGCGAAGTGGACATCCTCTTCGCCGACGAACCCACCGGCAGCCTCGACCAGGACACCGCCGACGGGATCATCGAGGTGTTCCGGAAGCTGGCGCACGACGAGGGCAAGAGCGTGATCCTGGTGACCCATTCGCGGGAGGTGGCCGACGCCTCCGACGAGGTGATCCGCCTCAAACGCGGCAAGCTCATCAGTGGGTGAGTGGGTGAGTGGGTGAGTGGGTGAGTGGGTGAGTGGGTGAGTGGGTGAGTGGGTGAGTGGGTGAGTGGGTGAGTGGGTGAGTGGTGCGCGGTGCGGGTGCGTGGTGCGCGGTGCGGGTGCGTGGGTCGGCGGCTGAGCGGGCCGGTGCGCGTTCCACCGCAGGGGTGACAGGGTGCCCGGACGGCCCAGAACGTGACAGGACGGCCTCCGGCGGCGAAGTAGGGTCATCGCGCCTCAAACGCCCCGACCGGCCCGCCCCCGCCCAGGAGTCCCGTCATGCTCGCAGCCGCCGCCCGTACCGCGCCCGTCCGGACCGTCCGGGCGGGCGCGGTCGATCTCGCCACCCGGGCCTGCGGTGACCCGGCCGGTCCGGCGGTCCTGCTCGTCAACGGCGCGGGGGACACCATGGACTGGTGGCACGACGATCTCGTCGACGCGCTGGCCGCCGCCGGGCGCCATGTGATCCGCTACGACACCCGGGACACCGGCGGCTCCACCACCTTCCCGGTCGGCCCGCCCCCCTACGACGGTGACGACCTCCTCGCGGACGCCCTCGGGGTGCTCGACGCGTACGGGGTGCGTGCCGCGCACGTCGTCGGGGTGTCGATGGGCGGCGGACTGGCCCAGCGGATGGCCGTGCTGTGCCCCGGGCGGACGCTCGGCATCACCCTGCTGTCCACCAGTCCCGGTGGGCCGGGTGCGCCGGGGAACACCGACCTGCCGCCGATGAGCGCCCCGCTCGCCCGCTGGTTCGCCGCGCCGGGGGACGGCCCCGACTGGGGCGACCGGGAGTCCGTGACCGGTCATCTGCTTGCCCTGGAACGGGCCTTCGCCGGGACCATCCCGCTGGACGAGCCACTGCTGCGGGCCACCGCCGGGCGGGCCTGGGACCGCAGTCCCGTACCGGCGGCGGCCACGAACCACTGGCGGTTGCGGGGCGGGGTTCCGGTGCGGGGGCGGCTCGGTGAGGTCGCCGTACCGGCGCTGGTGCTGCACGGCACCGCCGATCCGCTCGTCCCGTACGGGCACGGGGAGGCGCTCGCCGCGGAGATTCCCGGCGCGCGGCTCGTTCCGTTGCGGGGGATGGGGCATCAGATGCCGCCCGTCGAGGTCTGGGGGGTTCTGGTGCCCGCGTTGATCCGGCATACGTCCGGCGGTCGCTGATCGCCTTCGCTTGCGCTTGTGGGGTTTCCCGCGCTTGTTCCTGTGCAGGTCGCTCGTGGGTGCGCAGTTCCCCGCGCCCCTTGGGTCTGTCCGGGTGGACGCACTTGTCCCCGCACAGGTCGCTCGGTGGGTGCGCAGTTCCTCGCGCCCCTGGGTTTCGTGTGCTGGGCGTACCTGTCCTGTGCGGGTTGTCCGTGGGTGCGCAGTTCCCCGCGCCCCTTGGGTCTGTCCGGGTGGACGCACTTGTCCCCGCACAGGTCGCTCGGTGGGTGCGCAGTTCCTCGCGCCCCTGGGTTTCGTGTGCTGGGCGTACCTGGTCCTGTGCGGGTGTGGTTCCTCGTGGCCCTGGGGGTCTCGTACCGGGTGGTGATGTACATCGGGTGGGGGCGCTGTCAGCATGGGGCATGCTCAGGAACGCCATCGGGGACGGACGCGCCCATGCCGACGACCGGGTCCCGTCGGCCGGACGGGGGCGGGGGAGCGGGGGGCGTGCGCCGCTGTGGCTGCTGGTGGCCACCGCCTGTGCCGGGCAGTTCCTCGTGGTACTCGACGTGTCCGTCGTGAACGTCGCGCTGCCGTCGATGCGGACCGCGCTCGACATGAGCCCCGCCGCGCTCGGCTGGGTGGTCAGCGCGTACTCCATCGCCTTCGCCGGGTTCATGCTCCTCGGCGGACGCGCCGGTGATCTGTGGGGACGGCGGCGGATGTTCCTCGTCGGACTCGCGCTGTTCACCGTCGCCTCGCTCGCCGGGGGCCTCGCCCAGGAGGGCTGGCATCTGCTCGCCGCGCGCGCCGCGCAGGGCCTCGGTGCGGCCGTCCTCGCCCCCGCCACCCTCACCATCGTCACCGCCGCCGTCCCCGAAGGGCCCGCCCGCGCCCGCGCGCTCGCCACCTGGACCGCCGTCGGCGCGGGCGGCGGCGCGGCGGGCGGCTTCGTCGGCGGGGCGCTCACCGACGGGCTGTCCTGGCGCTGGGTCCTGCTCGTCAACGTCCCCGTCGGTGTGCTCGTCCTCGCCGCGGCCGTCCGCTGGATACCCGGCGGCCGCACCGCCACCGGCCCCCGGCGGCTCGACCTGCCCGGGGCGCTCCTCGTCACCGCCGGGGCCACCGCCCTCGCCTACGGGATCGCGCGGACCGAGACCGCCGGCTGGTCCGCGCCCTCGACCCTGCTGCCGTTCACCGCCGGACTCGCGCTGCTCGGGGTGTTCCTCCTGGTGGAGGCGCGGACCAGGGAGCCCCTGATGCCGCTCGGACTCTTCCGGTCCCGCGCGGTCGCCTCCGCCAACGCGGCGATCCTGCTGTGCGGTTCCGGGATGTTCGGCATGTGGTTCTTCATGACCCAGTACGCGCAGAACGTCCTCGGCTACTCCCCGCTGGACGCCGGGCTGGCCCTGATACCCAGTTCCCTGAGCGTCGTCGTCGGCGCGCAGACCGCGCCGTTTCTGATGCGCAGGTTCGGGGCCCGCGCCGTCGCCGTCGGCGGCACCCTCCTCGGGGCGGCGGGCTTCGGCTGGCAGTCCACCATGGGCACCGACGGCACCTATACGACGGCGATCCTGCTGCCCGGGATACTGATGTCGCTGGGCGGCGGACTGTGGACCACCCCGCTGGCGTCCCTCGCCACCTCCGGCGCCGCGCCGGGCGACGCGGGTGTCGTCTCCGGGCTGATGAACACCTCCCGCACCCTCGGCGGCGCCCTCGGCCTCTCGGTGCTCACCGCCGTCGCGACCGCCACCACCGCGGGCCGCGCCGGTCCCGAGGCGCTCACCGACGGCTACGCCGCCGCGCTGCGGCTCTCCGGGGGCCTCCTGCTGGCGGGCGCCGCCCTGATGATCGTGTGGCTGCCGCGCGGCGGCGGGACGAAGCCGGTGGCCGTACCCCCCGCCGACTCCCCGGCCCCCTGAGGGAGTCAGGGGCCGTCCGCGTGACCGGGCCCGGACACCTCCGCCCGGCCCGTACCTCCTACAGAGCGGGGCCGGGCTCCGCGGCGGCCAGCGCCGGGTCCACCACGGTCTCCCCGGTGAGGACGCCGCGGATCGCGCGGGCCAGCTCCTCGACGGGGGAGTCCTTCACCAGGAAGCCCACCGCACCCGTCGCCAGCACCCGGCGCAGATGCCCGGGACGGCCGGACGTCGTGAGGACCAGGACCCGGCACTCCGGGACCTCGTCGCGCAGCGCGGCGGCGGCGTCCAGCCCGCCGAGCCCCGGCATCCCGAGGTCCAGCAGCGCCACATCCGGACGGCACTCCAGCGCCCGCGCCACGACCGTGTCCCCCGTGCCGACCTGCGCGACGACGTCGAAGTCCGGCTCCAGCCCGAGCAGCAGCGCCAGCCCGCCGTGCGTCACGTCCTCGTCCTCGGCGAGCAGCAGCCGCACGGAGCGGGCCGGACGGTGGTCACGCGGCATCTCGTCCACGGCGTCAGGATAGGGCGGACCGCCGTCCGCCGCCCCTCGCCGTACTCCGCGCCGACCGGTCGGACCCGCCGGCGGCGCGGCCAGGGAACTCGTCGCTGTCAGACGTCCGGCAGCCGCCGGGCGACGGCCGTCGCGAGGGCCCTGGCCCGGGTGCACAGCTCCTCGGCGGGCCAGGGGGCCGCGACCGTCAGTTCCACCAGCTCGATGGTCTGCTCGCCCCGGACTCCGGGATAGACGCGGTGCTGGGCGCGCGCCACACAGGAGTCCTCGCCCGCCCCGCCCGCCGCCACCGCGCCCGGCCGTCCGCCGAACCGGGCCGGGGTGCCGTCGTCGGTGAGGGAGTTGTCCCGGCTGAAGACGAGGTCGACCCGGACGTCCTGGGTGCCGCCGGTCCAGTCGCATCCCCAGTTCGCGAAGTCGGGTTCCCCGTCCGCCGGGTCGATCCCAGGGACCACCGCGAGCGCCGCCTCGTCCATCAGCGCGCACGCGTCGACCCCGGCCAGCGATTCGGCGGGGAAGCCGGGCCGCTCCGGGACGGGACCCTGGTTGAGGACCTTCACCGCGTGGTCGGTGGCGATCCGTACGAGGGCGCACGGATCGGGTGCGTCGGTGTGCTCGCTCCCGGCCGCGAGCCAGACCTGGTTGCCGTCCGGGAGCATCACATTGCGCTCGCACCCGTCGGACGACCGGGGGAGTTCGGCCACCGTCACCGCGCCGCGTGTCGTCCTCGGGACGGAGCCCAGCTCGGCGGGGTCACTGGCGAAGTCGACCTGGACACCCGCGAGGAAGTCCCCCTTCCGCGCCCCCTTCGGACCGTCGCCGTCCTCCCGGGCGTACAGGAGGACGTCACAGCGGTCGAACGCCCCGTACGCCGTGTGCAGGTACACCGTGCCGTACGAGGTGAAGCCCGTCGGGTCCAGCAGCGCGCACGGGTCGGCCGCCCGGACGTCCCCGAGGACGGCCCGCGTACCCGCCCGGGTGTCCGGGGAGTCGCCGCTCCCGCCGTCCCCCGGCCACAGCCACCAGCCCGCCCCGGCCGTGCCCGCGAGCAGTACGCCGGTGAGCGCGACGAGGACGGCGGTACGTCGCGGGAAGCCGGGCCCCGGACCATCGGGGCCATCCGGATCGTCGGGGGCGCCGGGGCTCTCGGGACCGTCGGGGGTGCCGGGATCGTCGGGGGTGCCGGGAACCTCGGGCCGCTCGGGCCTTTCGGAGGCCGGGGGCGGGGCCGGGGCGGCTTCCGTGGGCGTTCGCGGGGCCGGGGCGGCTTCCGCGAGCGGTGGGTGTGCCGGGGTTTCCTCGCCGGGGGCGGCGTCCGGCGGGGCGGACGGGACGGTCCGGCCGTCGTGTCGCGGGGCCTTGACGGTGGTCACGTCGGCCGTCGCCCGTTCCCCCGCACCGGACCCCCGTTCGCCGTCCGGCGTCCGCAGCTCCGCCGCCCGCTGCGCCACCCCGGCGCCCGGGACTGGCCCGGTGGTCGGGGCGGGCCACGAACGCGCCCCGGCGACCGCCGCCGCACCGGGCTCCGGCGGGTTCCCGGGTGCCGCGCCGTCCCGCCGCCGTTCACGCGGGGACGGCACCCCGGGCGAACCCCCGGCCCCGGCCGCCCCGGCACCAGCCCCGGTCCCGATCGCGCTGAGCATCCCGTACGCCTCCCGGGCGTCGGGGCGGTCGTCGGGGTCCCGGGCCAGCAGCGCGGCCAGCACCCGGGCGAACGGACGGGTGGCCCGCCGCGCCGGTTCCGTCTCCCCGCCGCACGCGCGGGCCAGATACACCGCCGGGTGGTTCGCCTCGCCCCACGGGGAACGCCCCTCGACGGCCGCGTACAGACTGGCGCCCAGCCCGAACACGTCCGCCGCAGGTCCGGCGGCCCCGCCCCGGGCGACCTCCGGCGGCAGATACGGCGGCTTGCCCCGGACCGACAGGGTCAGGGCCCGCGCCGGGTCCTGCCACAGCGCGCTGGAGATGCCGAAGTCGGTGAGGGTGGCCAGGCCCGTCGCGGTCACCAGCATGTTCTCCGGGGTGACATCGCGGTGCACCACGCCCTCGGTGTGCGCGGCGGCCAGCGCGTCGGCCGTCTGGCGCCCGATCGCGGCGACCGCCGCCGAGTCCAGCGGGCCCTCGTCGCGCAGCACCTTGGCCAGGGTGCGGGACGGGACGTACTGCATCACGATCCAGCAGGCGGGCTCCTCCACGAAGAAGTCGAAGACGGAGACGATGTGCGGATGGTCCTGGCAGCGGGCGATGTTGCGGGCCTCGTCCATCAGCCGCGCGCGGGCCCGTTCGTCGTCCACGAGGGTGCTCTTGAGCGCCACCGAACGGTCCAGCACCTCGTCGTGCGCCAGCCAGACCTCGCCCATCCCGCCTCTGCCGAGAAGCCTGAGCAGGTGGTACCGGCCCCCGACCGGCTCCCCGGTCCCTGTCATACGGCACTCCCCTCGTCCCTTACGCTCCCGTGGCGCGCGCCACGGGAGCGTAAGGGAGGCGGACGGCGGCCGGTGGCGGGTTCCCGGGACCGCCACGGCACAGGGGAAGTGTTCGGGGGGCGTGCGTTCCCGGGCGCGCGCCGGTGCGGCGGAGGAGCGGGCGCCGGGACAGCGCATGATCACGGGACAGGTTCTTCAACAGTTCTTCATGGGTCCCGCCCTACGGTCGCGTTGTCCGGAGCGGGCGGCCCGTCCGCCGGACGGCTCAGGGCGGTAGCCGGGACATGACCGGTCCCGGCTACCGCCCGTGAACCCGGAGGGGAACCGAACACGGTGAAGGACACGACGAGCAGGCACGGGACGTCCGGCGCGATCAGGACGGCGCGTCGGCGGCCGGGGCGCGGGGAGCCCGGCTGGACGCGGTGGGCCGTCGCGGTCCCCGTGCTGCTGGTGACGCTGGCCGCCTGCGGAGCCGAACCGGAGCGCAGCGAGGTCCCGTCGGCGGGCGGCGGCAAGAAGGCCTCGGCGGAGGTGGAGAACGAGATCGACCAGTACATCGAGTCGGTCGGTGTGTGGGCGAAGTGCATGAGGAAGGAGGGCTTCCCGTACACGGACCCGGACTCCAAGGGGCGGACCGAGTTCGAGGGGGACGGCCGGAAGGCGAAGACGGACCCCAAGTTCACCGCTGCCCATAAGGCTTGTGAGAAGCACAGCAAGCCGGTGCCCGAGGAACTGGAGCGCCGTAACGCCCCGAAGCTGAGCGCCAAGGAGATCAAGAAGAGGCAGGAGTACTCCAGGTGCATGCAGGAGCAGGGCTCGCCGGACTTCCCCGAGATCGACGCCGAGGGGACCGAGGTGTCACAGGAGTGGGATCAGAACACCTCGGGCGCCAAGCGGGCGTCCCGGATCTGTGAACCGATCCTCGGCAACCCGACGATACCGCCCAGCGAGCGCAAGGGATGAGCGCGACGGACACAGGCGGGGGCACCCACGGCCGTCAACCGGGCCCGGACCCCGAACCGGGGTCGGACCTCCGCACGGACTCCGTATCCCGGCGCAGAAGGGTCGTCCCGCGCGGGCGGCGCGGCCCGCTGCTGATCGGGGTGGCCGTCGCCGTCGCCGCGGTCGCGGTCGGCGGCGCCATCGGTCTCGACCCGGGCGGCGACGAGGACCCACCCTCGGGGGGCCGGGGCGGGACCTCGGTGGAGGTCACCCGCCGCACCCTGGTCGACCAGACCGCCGTGGACGGGACGCTGGGGCACGGGCCGGAGATCCTGCTCCCGGTCAAGGCGGAGGGGACCGTGACCTGGCTCCCGGAACAGGGCGACCGGATCACGCGTGGCGCGACCGTGCTGCGCGTCGACGACCGCCCGGTGACGCTGCTGTACGGCGCGCTGCCGATGTACCGGGATCTCGGCCCCGGGGACACGGGAACCCCGGACGCGGCCGGTTCCGGGGAGACGGGCGGCACGGCCGCGCCCTCCGGAACCTCCGGCGCGGAGAGCGCGGAGGGCACGGACGACGCGAAGGGCGCGGGGAACGGGACGGAAGGCTCTGCCGGGACGACGGGTGGGGACCGGGACACCTCCGTCGGGGACGCGCCCGCGGGAGCCGCGACGGGCAGCACGGGTATGGACGTCCGGCAGTTCGAGACCAATCTCGCTGCCCTCGGATACATCGACTTCACGGTCGACGACCGCTACACCGCGAAGACCGCCGCCGCGGTGAAACGCTGGCAGAAGCACCTGGGCGTCCCCGAGACGGGCCGGATCGCGGTGGGCGATGTCGTCTACACCTCCGGACGGATCACGGTCGGCCGGGTGGCCGTCCGGGTCGGCGCCCAGGCGTCCCCCGAGGCCCTCGGCTACACCGGCGGCGAACGCCGGGTCACCGTCGAGGCGTCCGCGCAGGACGGCGCCTGGGCCGTCCGGGGCACCCGGGTCACGGTGGAGGTGCCCGGCGGCGAACCGGTCGAGGGCCGGGTGCGGTCGGTGAGCCGTGAGATGCGGTCCGCCGAGGGCGCGGACCCCGAAGGCGGCGGGAAGGCGGAAGGCGCGCAGGACGCGACCTTCACCGTCACCATCCGGCTGCTGGACCAGAGCGCGATCGGCCGGACCGAGAGCGCGCCGGTCACCGTGCGCTATGTGAGCGACCGGAAGGCGGGTGTGCTGGCGGTCCCCGTGGCCGCGCTGGTCGCCCTCGCGGAGGGCGGCCACGGGCTGGAACGCGCGGGCGCGGAGGGCGGGTTCGTCGCCGTGCGCACCGGGCTGTTCGCCGAGGGCATGGTCGAGGTCAGCGGCCGGGGGGTCCGCGCGGGTATGAAGGTGAGGGTCCCCGAGTGACGGCCGTCGTACGGTTCGACCATGTCTCGAAGACGTATCCCGGCGGGGTACGCGCCGTCGAGGACGTCGATCTGACCCTGGGACGGGGTGAACTGGTCGCCGTCGTCGGCCCCTCGGGCTCCGGCAAGTCCAGTCTGCTGAATCTGATGGGCACCCTGGACCGGCCCACCACGGGCCGCGTCCTCGTCGACGGCCATGACACGGCCGCGCTGTCCGACCGGGAGGTCTCCGCGCTGCGGGCCCGCCGGATCGGCTTCGTCTTCCAGCAGTTCCATCTGGCGGTCGGCGTCCCGGTCCTGGACGCCGTCGCGGACGGGCTGCTGTACGCGGGGGTGTCGCTGCGCCGCCGCCGTGACGAGGCCGAGGAGGTGCTGACCCGGGTGGGGCTGGCCGCGCGCATCGGCCATCTCCCGCATCAGCTGTCCGGCGGTGAACGCCAGCGGGCGGCGGTCGCCCGCGCGGTGGTCGGCGGTCCGGCGCTGCTGCTCGCCGACGAGCCCACCGGCAACCTCGACTCGGCGTCGGGCACGGCCGTACTGGAACTGCTGCGGGAACTGCACGCGTCGGGCACCACCGTCGTCGTCATCACCCATGACCGCGAGATCGCCGCGTCGCTGCCCCGGCGGATCGAGATGAAGGACGGCCGGATGACCACCGACACGGGCCCACCACCTCCACCGGGACCGGCGTCGGCCGGGATACCCACCACCGGGGCGCGCGCGGAGGCCGGACGGTGAGCGGCCGGCGCGGAAGCCGGGGCGGACCCGGGAACAGCGGCAGGGACAAGGACAGGGACAGGGACAGGGGGAAGGGCGGGACGCTGCGGCCCGCCCGGCTCGGGCCGCGGGACCTCGTCCGGCTCGGCGGCACCGGGCTGCGTACCCGCCCCCTGCGGGTCTTCCTGTCCGCGCTGGGCGTCGCGATCGGGGTCGCCGCGATGATCGCCGTCGTCGGGATCTCGGCATCGGGCCAGGCCGAGGTGGACCGCAGGCTCGACCGGCTCGGCACCAATCTGCTGCGCGTCGAACCGGCCCCGCCGCAGGGCGGTGAGCAGAGGACCCCGCTGCCCGAGGAGGCCGTCGCCATGGTGCGCCGACTCCCTCCGGTGCTGCGGGCCGAGTCGACGGGTCTGACCGAGGCCCGGGTGTACCGCAACCAGGACATCCCGGTCGGCCGCACCGGTGGCATCGACGTCGTCGCCGCGTCCCCCGGGCTGCTCCCGGCGGTCGGCGCGTCCGTACGGGGCGGCCGGTGGCTGGACGAGGCGACCGAGGGCGCCCCGGCGGTGGTGCTCGGGGCACAGGCCGCCCGGCGGCTCGACGTGGCAGCACCCGGCACCCGGCTGTGGCTGGGCGGCCGGTGGTTCTCGCTGATCGGGGTGCTGGACCCGGTGCCGCTGGCCCCCGAACTCGACCGGTCCGCCCTCGTCGGCGTCCCGGCCGCCGAGAAGGTCCTGGACCATGACGGCAGACCCACGACCGTCTACATCCGGGCCGACGACCGTCAGGTGGCCGGGGTCCGCGCGGTGGTCGCCGCCGCCGCCAACCCCGCGAAGCCGTCCGGGGTGCTGATCTCCCGGCCCTCCGACGCGCTCGCCGCCCGGGACGCCACCGAATCCGCGCTGAACGGGCTGCTGCTGGGCCTCGGCGGGGTCGCCCTGCTGGTGGGCGGGGTCGGGGTGGGCAACACCATGGTCATCTCGGTACTGGAACGCCGGTCCGAGATCGGGCTGCGGCGGGCGCTCGGGGCGACCCGGGGCCAGATCCGCACCCAGTTCGTGACGGAGTCGCTGCTGCTGTCCGTGCTCGGCGGGATCGCCGGGACGGTGCTCGGGACCCTGATCACCGGCGGGTACGCGGTGCTGCGGGAATGGCCGGTGGTGGTGCCGCCCTGGGCATCGGCGGCGGGCACCGGTTCGACGCTGCTCATCGGGGCGCTGGCCGGGCTCTACCCGGCGGTCCGCGCCAGCCGCCTGGCCCCCACGGACGCCCTCGCGGGCACCTGAGACGGCGGGACCTGGGACGGCGGCCGACCGGGGGCAGGGCGGGCCGGCGCGCGTCGCCGTGGTGCGTTCCCGGCGTCACGTCGGGTGGCGGCCGGACACCGGCCGGTGGCGGCATCAAGTGCCCCCGCCCGTAAGGCCCTTCGGTACGGGCAGCGTCACCGTGAACACCGTCCCCGTACCCACCTCGCTGCTCACCTCGAGGCGTCCCCCGTGGTCGTCGACGATCTGCCGGGCGATCGGCAGCCCGAGCCCGCTGCCGCCGGTGGCCCGGCCCCGGGCGCCGTCCGCCCGCCAGAAGCGGTCGAACAGATACGGGAGCTGGTCGGCCGGGATGCCGCTGCCGGTGTCCCGGACCGTCAGCGCGGCCTCGGCGGTACGGGCGGTCCGGCCCGTGCCCCGGTCGGCCACCGCCAGGGTGACGCGGCCCCCGGCCTCCGTGTGCCGTACGGCGTTGCCGACCAGGTTCGACAGCGCCTGCCGCAGCCGTGCGGGGTCGCCGTGCACCAGGACGGGCAGTGGATGGGGGACGACGGCCAGGGCGACGCCCGCCCCGTCGGCGAGGGCGCGGTGCGCGGTGGCGCAGGCGTCGAGGAGATCGCGGGCGTCGAGTTCCGTCCGGTGGTACGTCAGCGCGCCCGCCTCGGCGAGCGCCAGGTCCTGGAGGTCGTCCACGATGCGCTGTTGCAGCATCGCCTCCTCGTGCAGCGAGGCCAGCAGCTCCGGGGTCGGCTCGACGTACCCGTCCTGCATCGCCTCCAGATAGCCCCGCAGATTGCCCAGCGGGGTGCGCAGTTCATGGGCGATGTCCCCGATGAGCCGCCGCTGGCGCTCCTCACCGGCGGCCAGCGCGTCGGCCATCCGGTTGAACGACCGGCCCAGTTCCCCGATCTCGTCGCCGCCCGACGCGGGCACCCGGCGGGCCAGATCCCCCTCGGCGAGCCCGCGCGAGGCCGCCGTCAGATCCTTGACCGGCCGCAGCACGGCCCGGCTCAGCAGCAGCGCCCCGAGCACCGCCGCACCACCGACCCCCAGCGCGACCAGCACCGCCGGACGGCTCGCCACGGTGAGCCCCGTGTCGTCCAGCGCCCCGAGGCTCGCCCGCAGCGGCTGCGGCCCCACATCCACCGTCTGGAGGGCGAAGGCCCGGCTGGCGCAGGCCATGGCGAGGTCGTGGGAGACGGCCGCGCAGTCCTGGGCCCCGGCCACGGCACGCTCGTGCTCGGCGTCCGTCACCCTCGGCAGCGCACAGCCCCCGGCCCGGGTCCGGCCGCCGGGCCCCCGGTACACCGGGACGTTCATCCGGTCACGGTGGACGGACGGGGTGATCCCGGCCAGTGCCAGGCACTCGGCGAACCGCACCGATGCGCGGTAGTCGACGATCGACAGGAGGGTGGCCTTCGTCAGCGGCGTGGGCACCGTCCCGGGCCCCGGGAACACACCCGCCTGCGGCCGGGGTTCGATCAGGAACGGCGGGGCCGCGCCCACCGGCCGGGGTGTGCGCCCGCCCAGGGCGTCCGAGTCGATGGTGAACTCGCCGGTCTCGTCCTGGACGCGGATGCGCTGACCGGTGCTCTCCGTCAGCGACCGGACGACCTTCTCCACACCGTGCCAGGTGCCGTGCCGGTCGGCGTGCTCGCGCAGCCGCCGGTCGACGGTCACCACGTCCTGGCGGTCGGACACCGTGGACTCCGATATCTGACGTGTGACCTGGCGGAGCGTCAGCCACGCGGTGGCCGCCGTCGCCGCGACCGCGACGAGCATCAGCAGCGCGAGCACCCGCACCCGGAAGCTCATAGGTCGGTGAGCCGGTAGCCCCGGCCGTACACGGTCTCCAGCCGGCTGGGCCGTGCCGGGTCGTGCTCCAGCTTCCTCCGCAGGTTCATCACATGCGCGTCGACGGTGCGTTCGAGGACGTCGTGGTCGAAGCCGAAGGCCCGCTCGATGATCTGCCCCCGGGTGAAGACCCTGCCCGGTTCGCGGGCGAGCGCTTCTAGGATGCCGAACTCCTTGGACGTGAGAGTGACCGTCCGGCCCTCGACGCGCACCTCGAACCGCGCGGTGTCCACCTCCATCCCGCCGACCCTGAGCACGGCCGGGGCCGCCTCGCCGGTGGATCTGGACCGGCGCAGCAACGCCCTGACCCGGGCGGCCAGTTCACGCGGACTGCACGGCTTGGTGAGATAGTCGTCGGCGCCCAGGTCCAGGCCGAGCAGGATGTCCTCCTCGGTGGTCCGCGCGGTGACCAGCAGGATCGGCACCTCGGACTCGGTGCGCAGGATGCGGCACACGTCGAGGCCGTCGACCAGCGGCAGCATCACATCGAGGACCACGAGGTCGGGCCGGGCCGTACGGGCCTTGTCGAGGGCGGCCCGGCCGTCCCCCACCACATGGACGGCATGACCGTCCTGCTCCAGATAGACCCGGAACAGCCGGGCCTGCTTCACATCGTCCTCGGCGACAAGGATGCGCGCGCCCAAGGATGCCTCCCGCCCCCGGTGATGCATTGCGGCAACGGTAGTGCACGGACAGACGCCGCTCCGGGCCGTCTCACACCAGCAGGACGTCCGTGCCGCCGTACCGGTCCTGGACGATCGCCCTCATGAGCTGTCCCCTGACGCGCCGTCGCGCCATGTATCGGTGCGAATGTGTCGGTGCGTCAAAGGTCGGTGCGTCAAAGGCCGGCGGGCCACGCGTCGTCGGGGTTCATGTCCGGGTTCGTGTCGGGGTTCGTGTCGGCGTACTGGAAGAGATCCTCCAGGGGAACGCCGAGGACGCGGGAGATCTGGAAGGCCATCTCCAGGGAGGGGGAGTGCCGGCCCTGCTCGATGGCGATGACGGTCTGCCGGGTGACCCCGAGGCGGCGGGCGAGTTCCGCCTGGGTCATCAGTCCGTGTTCGAGCCGCCGGAGCCGGACGATGTTGGTGACCCTGGTCGGCCTCACCATGCCGACAACCCCCTGCGGCGAGCGGCGCTTTGGGTGACCGGGCCGAGGACCGCCGACAGGGCGCACGCGAGGTGCGTCGCGTGCGCGAGGGCGGCGACCCCCGCCATGATCCAGGCCCGATTCTCCTCGTGCGCCACCCCTGCTCCCTTCTTCGTTCCAACGATGTCAAGGAAACCTGACATCGCCGAAAGTAGAACAGCCCGTCCAGGGTGTCAAAGTTCCTTTACAGAGCCGCCGCGCTCACTCACCAGCGGTCCCAGTGCAGAACCTGCTCGCGGGGAACCCGCCGCGCGGGCCGGAACTCCGTACCGATGGTGAACGCCAGCGGAACGAACGCGGCCAGCATCACCTCCTCGTACGGCACCCCGAGCACCCCCGCCAACTCCCGCTCCAGCGGCCCCTGCGCGGTCGTCCACACCGTGCCCAGCCCCCGCGCCCGCGCGGCCAGCATGAAACTCCAGGTCGCGGGGAGGATCGACCCCCAGGTCATCGACTGGTCCAGCACCGAGGCGCGGTCGGTGCGCCCCTCGACGGCGGGCACCACGAACGCCGGCACCCGGTGGATGTTGTCGTAGAGGTGCCGGAACCCGTCGGAGATGCGCTCCATGCTCCCGGGGTGGGCGTACATCCGCCGCAGATCCCGTTCCGTGGGCGGGGCCCCGCCGCCGGTCGTCAGGGCCCGCCGGAAGAGATCGGCCACGAGCCGCCGCCGCGCGGGGTCGGTGACCACGATGAAGTGCCAGCGCTGCCGGTTGCGTCCGGTCGGCGCCTGGGTCGCGAGATCCACGCACTCCTCGATGAGCCGCCGGGGGACCGGCCGGTCCAGGTCGAGCCGCTTGCGGACCGCCCGGGTGGTGGACAGCAGTTCGTCGGGGGTCAGATCCAGGGTCATGGAAGTTCCACACTCCGTCTGCGCGCCAATGATTTCCTTGCGGATGATCGGTGAGTATACGAGTGGGGGTGGTTGACGGTCAAACAATCTGTACGCAGACGGTTCTTGGTAGGGTCGGCCCTCGCAACGCACGCACCCCGCAGCACGCACACCCCGCAGCACGCACCCCGTAAGGCGCGCCCCGCGAAGGAGACCGGCCCGTATGGCACCCAGCGCCACGCCCCACCCTGCCCCCGGCCCTGACAGCCCCGACAGCCCCGGCCGCTCGGACCGCTCGGACGGCTCCCCCGGGCAGACCCCGTATTTCGCACGGCTCGCCGCCGAGCGCCCGGACATCGCGCTGTGCCGCGCCTCGTCGGCCGTCGCGCGCGCCGCCGAGGCGCACGCGGCCGGTGTGGGCCTGGGAGTGGGACCCCATCTCGTACTGAAGATGCTCACGGAGGCCGGACCCGGCTCCCAGCGGGTCCTCAGCGACCAGCTCCGGATCGACCGCACGGTCATGGTCGGGATCTGCGACGGTCTCGAACGCGCCGGACATGTCCGCCGTGAGCGCGCGGCGGGCGACCGCCGGGCCTACGCCGTCACGGTCACCGACGCGGGCCGCGCGGAACTGGCACGCGCCGAACGCGCGGTCCCGGGCTTCCTCGACGACAGCTTCCAGCGACTCACCCCCGGCGAACGGCGCCAACTCACCCGTCTGCTAGGCAAATTGCTCGGCACGGCGGACGGCTGAGAGCGGTCACCGCGCCGCCGGACGGCACAGAAGGCCGGGGCAAACAGAAGTGGGGGGTGCCCCGAGGCACCCCCCACTCCCTGGACCGGTCCCGGCCCGCTTACCGCTGCCCCTCCGGCGAGGACTCCTGCCTGCGGTGGCGACCGTGCGGCGCGGCCTCCTCGTCATGGGCGGCCACCGGCCCCCGGTGCTTGCCGTGCCCGGCGTTCTCCATGGCCTCCTGCGGCTCAGCGGTCGGGTCCGTCTGCGTCTCGGTCATCGGCTAAGTCACCCCGTCGAAAAGATCTTCACAACAGCCGGAAGATTCTAACGGGTGGCCGATTTCACCTCCCGAGGGGCACCCGCCCGCCCAGCGGCGCCTCCTGCAACGGCACAGGCCGGGCCGCCCGGCCCCCGGCCGCACCGACCACCGCAGCGCCCCCGGCCCCGTCGGCCACCCTGGGGGCCCTCCGCACCTCCGGCGCCCCCGGGCCGGCCGGGCCACCGCTTCCCGCCGCCCGGTAGCCGTTCACCGCCGGGGGGCAGTGGCCGCCGCCGGGTTGCGGGGACGGCGGTGCCGGGTCCAGCCGGGCCACCCCGCAGGGCACCGCCGCCGTCGCGTACGGCAGCCGCAGTCCGCCCGACCGGGTCCACAGTCCGGCACCCGCCAGCCAGCCCTCGGGCGGCACGAGCCGGTGCACCGTACGGCCGGCCGGACGCCACACGGCCGGCCAGCTGCCTCCCGCGTCGTCGATCCGCAGCGCGACCCCGCTGCGCTCCGGGGTCAGCGCCTGCCCCGGCTGGACGGCGAACGGCGTCACCGCGCAGTCCGGCAGCCGCAGGCACTCCGGGAAGCGGACCGGCCGGTCGCTGCCCAGGACCCCCCAGCCCAGCCGTTCATGACCGGGCGACGGGGCATCGGAGCGGACCAGCAGCAGCCCGCTGTCCGGATCGGCCAGCAGCACCCGGTCGTTGCTGTCCTCCGTGATCTGGAGCAGCGGCGACATCTCGCCGCCCCGCCCCAGATCCACCACGACGGCCTTGACCCGCCCGCCCTGTTCCCGGTCGAGGGCGAGCAGCCGCCCCGCCCGGTCCAGCCACACGCCCCCCGAGCAGCGCCCCGGGACCTCCGTGACCAGTTGCGGGCCGAACGCGCCGCCCGCGACCAGCCACAGCCTGCTGACGCGCGGCCCGGAGGCCAGTACATAGGCGCGGGTGCCGCCCGGCGCGGGCGGCATCAGCCGTACCTCCTCGTACGCCCCGGCGTCGAGCGCGCCCAGCGGGACCTCGCCCGTCACCGGACCCGTCGGGTACAGCAGGGCGAAGTGGTGGCGGCCCGCGGCCGTCCGGCGCACCAGCACCCGTCCGTCGGCCAGCGGCTGCACCTCGGTGTCCGACTCCTCCGGCTGGCGTCCGGGCAGCGGCACCGCGTACGGCTCGGGGCCGTCCAGGGTCCAGCGCTCCGGGAACCAGCGGTCGGCCGGTCCGCCGGGGCCGTCCGCGAGGGCCAGCCGCGCCGCGTACCCGCCGTCCGCCGCGACGACCAGCCCGCCCGCCGCCGGAGCGGGCCGGGGCCGCTGCGGATGCCGCGGGGCACCGGCGCCCCCGGCCGCGCGCGGGGCACCCTGGTCGCCGTTCCCGGCGGTGGTCTCGATGGCACAGACCGTCATGGTTCGGTCACCTCCGGCGACGAAGGTAGTTTTCGTACGCACGGGCGTGGCACGCGGCGCCCGCCTTTCACCCCAAAGGGTGTCCCTTGGGCGGTTCGCCCGTTAGAGCCGTTTCTTCTGTGCTGAGCGGCCCGCCCCGGGTCCGGCGGGGTACCCGGGCGGGTGCGACCGGGGCGGGCCGCGGCCGCCGTCGGGCCGTCGCGGGAGCCCCGGTCGTCGGCCGTCCGGCGGAGTGCCTGGGCCAGGTAGCCTTGCCCCGTGCCCCGCCTGTCTGAAGTCATCGCCGCGCTCGACGCCCTCTGGCCCCCCGAGCGGGCCGAGGGATGGGACGCGGTCGGTCCCGTGTGCGGCGACCCCGACGCCGAGGTCCGCCGGGTGCTGTTCGCCGTGGACCCCGTCCAGGAGATCGCCGACGAGGCCGTACGGCTCGGCGCCGACCTCCTCGTCACCCACCATCCGCTGTATCTGCGCGGGACGACGACCGTCGCGGCCTCGCACTTCAAGGGCCGGGTCGTCCACACCCTGATCAAGAACGACGTGGCGCTGCTCGTCGCCCACACCAACGCCGACCGCGCCGACCCCGGGGTCTCCGACGCCCTCGCCGGAGCCCTGGACCTGCGGGTCACCGGTCCGCTGGTGCCCGACCCCACCGACCCGGCGGGCCGCCGCGGCATCGGCCGGATCTGCGCGCTGGACCACCCGCTGACCGTCCGCGAGTTCGCCGCCCGCGCCGCGGAGCGGCTGCCCGCCACCGCGCAGGGCGTCCGGGTCGCGGGCGACCCCGACGCGCTCGTCCGCACGGTCGCCGTCAGCGGCGGTTCCGGCGACAGCCTCTTCGACGACGTCCGCGCCGCGGGCGTCGACGCGTTCCTCACCGCGGACCTCCGCCACCACCCGGTGTCCGAGGCCCGCGAGCACAGTCCCCTCGCGCTGCTCGACGCCGCGCACTGGGCCACCGAGTGGCCCTGGTGCGAGCTGGCCGCCGCCCAGCTCGACGCCCTCTCGGAACGGCACGGCTGGGGACTGCGTACCCACGTGTCCCGGACCGTCACCGACCCCTGGACCATCCACGCGGCGTCCGTACCGCAACTGGCCACCACCAACGACCTTGGAGCCCCCAACTGAACGCCGCGCCCGCCGACCAGCTCCGCCTCCTCGATGTCCAGGCACTGGACGTGAAGCTCCAGCAGCTCGCCCACAAGCACCGGTCGCTGCCCGAGCACGCCGAGATCGAGTCGCTGGCCAAGGACCTCGCCCAGCTCCGTGATCTGCTGGTCGCCGCGCAGACCGAGGAGAGCGACTGCGCCCGCGAGCAGACCAAGGCCGAACAGGACGTCGACCAGGTGCGCCAGCGCGCCACCCGCGACCAGCAGCGTCTCGACTCCGGGTCCGTGTCCAGCTCCAGGGACCTGGAGAACCTCCAGCGCGAGCTCACCTCGCTCGCCAAGCGCCAGGGCGACCTGGAGGACATCGTCCTGGAGGTCATGGAGCGCCGGGAGTCCGCGCAGGAGCGGGTCGGCGAGCTGACCGGCCGGGTCACCTCCGTGCAGACCCGTACCGACGAGGCCGTCGCGCGCCGGGACAAGGCCGCCGGTGAACTCGACGCCGAGGCCGCCTCGGCCACCAAGGACCGCGGGCTGATCGCCGCGACGATCCCCGAGGACCTCCTCAAGCTGTACGACAAGCTCCGCGCGCAGCAGGGCGGTATCGGCGCGGCCCGGCTCTTCCAGCGCCGCTGCGAGGGCTGCCGGCTGGAGCTGAACATCACCGAGGTGAACGAGGTACGGGCCGCCGCGCCGGGTACCGTCATCCGCTGCGAGAACTGCCGCCGCATCCTGGTGCGCACCTCCGAGTCCGGCCTGTAGGGGAAGCGTCCGTGCCGTCCTCCGTACGGGAGTTCGTGGTCGAGGCCGACGGCGGTTCCCGGGGCAACCCGGGCCCCGCGGGTTACGGTGCCGTCGTGCTCGACGCCGCCACCGGCGGGACCCTCGCCGAGGCCGCCGAGTACATCGGTGTCGCGACGAACAACGTCGCCGAGTACCGGGGTCTGATCGCGGGGCTGCGGGCCGCCCACGCCCTCGACCCCGGGGTGCCGGTGCGGGTCCGGATGGACTCCAAGCTGGTCGTCGAGCAGATGTCGGGCCGCTGGAAGATCAAGCACCCGGACATGAAGCCCCTCGCCGCTCAGGCCGCGGCGGTCTACCCGCCGGGCCGGGTGACGTACCAGTGGATCCCGCGTGAGCGGAACAAGCACGCCGACCGCCTCGCGAACGAGGCGATGGACGCGGGCAAGCGGGGCGAGCAGTGGTCGGCCGCGGATTCGACGGCCGACCTGGACGGGCGCTCCTCGCCGGGCCCCGTGGGCGAGTACGGGGAACCCGGAGAGCTCAGGGAGCCCGGGGACGCGGCGGCCGGTGCGGCGAAGGCCCGTGCGGCCCTCGCCTCCGCCGGTGGCCGCCGTACCACCGGTACCGCGCCGGAGCCGTCGGAGTCCGGCGGCTCCGCCGATCCGGGGGCCTCGTCCGCCTCCGGTGTCCCGGCCGCCGGTTCCGGGGCCTCGGCCGCCGAGACCAAGGCGCGGGCCGATCTGCGGGCCGCCCGGAACCTCGCCGTGTCCGCCGCGAAGGCGCCCGCCGCCGGATGGGGTGCGTCCGCCGACATGGGGCCGCCCACGACCTTCGTGCTGCTGCGGCACGGTGAGACGCCGCTGACCCCGTCCAAGGCGTTCTCCGGCAGCGGGGGCACCGACCCGTCGCTGTCGGAGGTGGGACGGGCGCAGGCGGTGCTCACCGCGGGCGCGCTCGCCGCGCGGGGCACGGTCCAGGCGATCGTGTCCTCGCCGCTGAAGCGCTGCCGCGAGACCGCGCAGGCCGCCGCGGACCGGCTCGGGCTCGATGTGCGCGTGGACGACGAACTGCGCGAGACCCACTTCGGCGCCTGGGAGGGGCTGACCTTCGGCCAGGTACGGGAGCGGTATCCCGACGACCTGACCGCGTGGCTCGACTCCGAGGACGCGCGGCCCACCGGGGGCGGCGAGAGCTTCACCGAGGTCACGGAACGCGTCGCGCGGGCCCGGGACCGGCTCGTCGAGGAGTACGCGGGTCGTACGGTGCTGCTGGTCACGCATGTCACGCCGGTCAAGACGCTGGTGCGGCTCGCCCTCGGGGCGCCCGCCAGGTCGATGTTCCGGATGGAGCTGTCCGCGGCGGCGCTGTCGGCCGTCGCGTACTTCAAGGACGGCAACGCGAGTGTCCGGCTGTTCAACGAGACGGCACACCTGCGCTAGGCCCCTGGGCCTTCACCCGGGGACCCGTGCGGCTCGCCCCCGCTCGCGCCCCCGGGTTCTCACCCCTTCGCGCACGGGAGCGCGCACCCTGTGCGGGCAGGCCGGGCAGCCCGCACAGGGACAAGTGCACCTAGGGGCGCGCGGGGAGGCGGGTCGACCGGAGGAGGGCGAAGCCGTACGTGACGGTCCACAGGACCCAGATCAGCCAGCCGCCCAGCCCCAGCAGCCCCAGCGGCCCGGGGCCGTCCGTGACCACCGCCGCCAGGCTCGCCGAGCCGAACAGCAGAACGGCCGCGAGCCCGCCCGCCGCCCCGTGCCACCGCCGGATCACCCCGGCCCGCCGCCCGGCGACGGACATCCCGGTCAGGGCGAGCGCCAGAAACGCCCCGTTGAGGGTGAACAACGCGTCGTGCAGCGCCCAGAGGGCCTCCGTGGCGGGCCCGCCCTCCGCCCCGGTCGACGCGAGCGCCAACCGGATCGCGACGACCCCCGAGAACGCGCCGTTCTGGAGCAGCAGCCCCGCGAACCCGGCCGCCGCCCACATCCGCGCGTCCTCCCGTCCGGAACGCCGCAGCACGGCGAGGGCCCCCGCGCCGAACACCGTGGCCAGCACCCACGCGGCCGGAGCCACCGCGGAACCGACGCCGACGGCACCGGACTCCGTACCGAAGAACGCGGTGACCTCATCCAGCGGGGAGCCGGTGGACGGCAGCCCCGCCGGGACCATGATCACATTGCCCAGGACGATCGCGACGGCGAACCCGATCGCGGCGAAGCCCCCGATCCGGGCCGGGTCGGGGGACGTATGCGTTAAATCTTTGTGCGTCATGTATTCAATATAAGCACCGTAAAGCGAAAGAGGGACCGTGCATCCGGACACGAACCCGGCCAGGCGTCCGTACGACTCGCTGCGGCGGGCGGCCCAGGCGCGGGAGACCCGGGCCGACATCGCCCACGCCGCCCGGCGGCTCTTCCTCGCCCAGGGGTGGGCGGCGACGACGGTGCGGGAGGTGGCGCGCGAGGCGGGGGTGTCCGTACCGACCGTCTACGCGACGTACGGGAACAAGGCGGGGCTGACCCGCGCGCTGGCCGACGCGGCCGATCTGTCGGCGGACGCGGCCCCGCTGCTCGCGGAACTGACCGCGCCGGGCGCCACGCCCGCGCGGCAGCTCGCGGCGATGGCGGGGTACGACCGGCGGCTGTTCGAGCGGGCCGGTGATGTGATCGCGCTGCTGCGGGAGGCGGGCCGCACCGAGCCGGAGCTGGCGGCGGCCTACCGCGAGGGCCGTGAGGGAGGCGACGGGACCCGGGTACGGGTCTTCTCGACCTGGGCCCCGGCGGTCCTGCGGGCCGGACTGGACATCCCGGCCGCCGTCGACGTCTACGCGGCGATCTGCAACATCGACGTCTACGGCACCCTCACCGCCGAACGCGGCTGGAGCCCCGGGCGGGTGGAGGAGTGGTGGGCCGGTGCCCTCGGCCGGGAACTGCTGTCACCCGCGGCGCTGCCGCCCGAGCCGACGCCGCCCGGTGCGGTTTAGGGCCTGCCGTTCGGATCGATCGGGCCGGGTGCGGGTGCGGGTGCGGGTGCGGGTGCGGGTGCGGGTGCGGGTGCGGGTGCCGGGGCGGTGGCGCCCGGTGCGGTTCAGGTGTCGTCCCCCGGCCTCGGGTGGCCCGAGGGGCGCCAGGTGTACCGGACGTCCGGTTCGCGTTCCTCGTTGCGCCGTCCGTCGGTGAGCTCGGCCGCGTGGAAGCCGTGGCGTTCGTAGAAGCGCCGGGCCGGTTCGTTGACCTGGAACGTCCACAGGTCCAGGCCACCGGGCCGCCGTTCCTTGGCCAGCGCCACCAGCCGGTCGCCCACGCCCCGGCCGCGCCACGGCGGATCGAGGTACAGCTGGTCGATCTCCGTGTCACCGAGCACCAGCAGCCCGACGAAGCCGTCACCCGCGAGCGCGGCCCAGGTCTCGTGCCCCGGCACGAGAACGTACGTGAACCACTCCCGCACCGCGTCGTCGCTGTGCGCGCGGCGCACGGTCGGCAGCGCGGCGGTGAAGGAGCGCAGCCACAGCTCGGCGAGGGCGGTCGCGTCGGAGGGTTCCGCGCGGCGCAGGACGAGGTCATCGGTGTTCACGAGGTGCGACTTTCGCAGATCGGTGATCTTCGCGCACCTGGATTCGGGGCCGCCCTCAGGACGGCGCCGCGCCGGGGTCAGCCGAGGGCGGCGGCCTCGGCCGCGAGGGAGCGGACCCGCTCCCAGTCCCGGGCGGCGATCGCGGACGCGGGGAGCATCCAGGAGCCGCCCACGCAGGCGACGTTCGGCAGCGCCAGATAGGAGGGCGCGGAGGCGGCCGTGACGCCGCCGGTCGGGCAGAACCGGGCCTGGGGGAGCGGTCCGGCCAGGGACTTGAGGTACGGCGTGCCGCCCGCGGCCTCGGCCGGGAAGAACTTCATGTCGGTGACACCCTGTTCCAGCAGGGCCACGACCTCCGAGGTCGTGGAGACCCCCGGCAGGAACGGCACCCCCGACCCGCGCATCGCGTCCAGCAGCCGCCCGGTCCACCCGGGGCTCACCAGGAACCGCGCCCCCGCGTCCACGACCTGTCCGACCTGGTCCGCCGAGATCACGGTGCCCGCGCCGACCACGGCCCCGGGCACCTCCGCGGCGATCGCGCGGATGGCGTCCAGGGCGGCGGGCGTCCGCAGGGTCACCTCGATCGCGGGCAGTCCGCCCGCCACCAGGGCCCGCGCGAGCGGCACCGCGTCGGCCGCGTCCTGGACGACGACCACCGGGACGACCGGGGCGAGGTCCAGGACGGAGGTGGCGGGGTGCGGCGCGGCGGGCTGCGAGGAAGTCATACGGTCATCCTGCCGTCAGCTCGGCAGCATGCGCAAAGCGTGTTGCGGAGTGTGCAACGCGAGAGGGGTGGTCAGTGGATCTCGGTGACGATCACGTCCAGCGACCAGGGTGTCCCGGCGCGGGCGGGCGGCTGCGCCTCGACCGTGTACCCGAGGTCCCGCAGCGCGTCGGCCAGCTCGGCAGGGCCCTTCGGCTCCGCCCCCGCCGACAGCAGGCTCCGGACGATCCGGCCCTTCGTCGCCTTGTTGAAGTGGCTGACCACGGACCGCTTCTCGACCCCGTCGACCAGCTGCGCGTGCAGCACCCGCACGGTCGCCGTCCGGGTGGCCACCTCACCCTTCGGCTTCCACGCCGCCGCGTACGCCGACGACCGCAGATCGAGGACGAGACCCCGGCCGGCCGCCTCCGGCAGGACCTCCGCCATCACCGGCCGCCAGTAGGCGCCCAGCGCGCCCAGCCCCGGGAGCCTGACGCCCATGGAGCAGCGGTACGGGGGGATGCGGTCGTTGACGCGGACGGCTCCCCACAGACCCGAGAACACCAGCAGGGAACGGGTCGCGCGGCGCTTGGCCGCGGGGTCCAGGGACGCGAGGTCCAGCGCGTCGTACAGCACGCCCGTGTACAGCTCGCCCGCCGGGCGGGCGCCCGCGGTGCGCAGCGCGGTGTTCTTCGTGACCTCCGCGCGCTGGCCCTCGCTGAGGCCGAGGACGGTACGTGCGGCGTCCTCGTCGGTGAGGCACAGCTCGACGAGTTCGTCGAGGACGGCGGTCCGGGCCGCGGCGAGGCCCGGCAGGGACAGGCCCTCGGGCTTCAGGGGGGCGGCGCGGCCTGCGGGGGCCTTGCCTTCGGACGGCGGCAGCAACACGAGCACGAGGTTCTCCAGCATCACGTGGGAGGGGCTCCGGCCCCCGCCCCAGGGTAGGGGGTCCGGCCCGGCCGTTCATGTCCCGGCCGGGTCCGCCGCCGCGTGCGGTCACGTCACCGCGCGACCGTGTCGCCGTCCTTTCGCCCGGCCGCCTGCCGTGAGCGGAGTTCGCGGGCCAGGGCGTCGGGGTCCTCCGCGTACAGCCGGATGGTGGTGATCCGTTCCGTCCGGCCGAGGAGGGTGGTCCGGGTGACCGGGGCGGCGAGTTCCACGGTGACGTTGGTGAGCGCCCCGATGTCCAGGGTCAGTTCGCCCGGCCGGCGGTCCGGTGAGGTACGCAGTTCCCGGCGGACGGCGGTGAGGTCCGCGAGGGGGACGAGGAGGTCGACGGTGACGCCTCTGCGGATACGGAGCGACCGCCCGGTCAGGACGTGGGGGTGGGTGACGGCCGCGGACTGGAGGGCCAGGATCGTCAGCAGGGTGTACACGTCGAGCACCAGCATCACGGCGTGGGCCACCGGCAGATCGCGCAGCAGATAGGAGATACCCACCGTCTCGACGAGGCACGCGAAGGCGATGCCGTACACCATCGCGGCCTGGCCCCGCGCGTAGCCGAACGCCTGCCCGTCCACGCCGACGCCGTGCGTACGCCGGGCCGCCCACAGGGCGAGGCTCCGCATCGCCCGTGCCTCATGGCGGACGATCCGGCCCAGGGTCCCGGCCGCCGCCCCGTGCCCGGTCATCCCCCGTCCGCCTTCCGGGGCCCTGGACGGGTACGGGGTCCCGGACGGGTACGGGGTCCGTCGCCGGTCGCGGGGGCCTGTTGTTCCGCCTCCGTTTCCGGGCCGGTGAGGGTCCGCTGTACCGCTCCCGTCCCCGGGCCGGTGAGGGTTCCCCGTACCGCTCCCGCCCCCGGCCCGGCGAGGGCTCGTCGTACCGCCTCCGACTGCGCGGGCGCGAGGTCCGCGAACAGCGCCGACACGAACGACCTCGGCGCGTCCGGCGGCGTACCGGCGGAGCCACCCGTCATGTCCGGCAGCCCCGCGGCCGCCTCCGTCAGCTCCCGGGGCAGCAGGGCGGCCAGGGCCCGGGCCGCCTCGTCCACCCGGGGGTCGGCGGGGTCGGCGTCCGCCAGGGCGTCCAGCAGCGCGTACACCTGGTGGGCCCGCGCCGCTTGGTCCGGCGACCCGACCGTGCTGCCGAGCGCGGACAGCAGCCGTTCCCGGTCGGCGGGATCGACCGTCGCGTCCAGCAGCGCCAGCGTCTCGCGGTCCTTCGCGGCCATCGGTGACCCGGGATCGGCGGGCGCGCTCCGTTCCAGTTCGGCCAGCAGCGCGGTGAGTTCCGGGGAGACGGGGCCCTCGGCGGGCACCCGGCCCGCACGGGCCTCGGCCAGCAGCGCCCCCACCCGTTCCCTCCGCAGCCGCAGCGCTGTCTCCTGCCGGGCCAGGTCCTCGTCGAGTTCGGCCAGTACCTCGACCAGCTCCCGGCCCGCGTCGTCCGCGAGCACGTCCCGTACCTCGGGCAGCCCGAGACCCAGCTCGGTGAGCCGCCGGACGCGGGCGAGGACGACGGCGTGCCGCAGCTCGTACGCGCGGTACCCGTTGGCCCGGCGGCCGGGTTCCGGGAGCAGTCCCAGCTGGTGGTAGTGGCGGATGGCGCGTGTGGTGACCCCCACGACGGAGGCGAGTTCCCCGATTCGCATGCCCCCAGTAGAAACGTTGACGCTGCGGCGGGGTCAAGCACGCTCCTTGACGGCTAACGGCGTTAGCCGTACCGTCGAGCTAACGCTGTTAGCCGTAGATCGCCGGGAGTCAGCCATGTCCCTCACCACCCCCGTCACCCCCGCCACCTCCACCGAACCCACCTGGTCCCGTCCGGCCACCTCCGTGGTCCCCGCGGCCCCCTCGACCGGCGCCACCGGGGACGTCACGGACAGTGGGGCCGAGGACGCCATGGGAAGCGCGGCCGAGGACGCCACGGGAGGCGGGGCCGAGGACGCCATGGGAGGCGGGGCCGGGCACCGCACCCGGCCCCGCCGGCGACCCCGTCCCGTCGCCCTGCGCGCCGCCTGGTTCGCCGCCGCCCTCTTCTGGACCGCCTTCGCCGTCCTGGAAGGCGTCAACCACGGCTGGCTCGCGGGCGGGATGGCCCTGCTCTTCGCCGTCGCCCCCGATCTGACGATGCTCGCCGCCATCGGCGACCCGACCCCGACCGTCCGCGGCCAGCTCCCGCCCCGCGCGGTCCCGTACTACAACCTCGCCCACCGCGCGGCGGTCCCGCTCGGCCTCGCCGTGCTGTACACGTTCACCGCGCCCAAGGAATGGGCCCCGCTCTTCGCGGCCCTGTGCGGCTGGCTCGCCCACATCTCGTACGATCGCGCCTTCGGGTACGGACTGCGGACCAAGGAGGGCTTCCAGCGTGACTGAACGGCGCACGGGCGTGATCACGGACCTTCCCCCGGGCACGCCGGAACTGCTGGCCCACCTCACCCCCCGGGCCAGGGAGATCGTCGTCGCCGCCCGTGCCCTCGTGGAGGAGTCCGGCCCCGCCGCCCTCACCATGCGCGCCCTCGCCGACAGCCTCGGCATCAAGGCCCCGTCCCTGTACAAGCACTTCCCCGACAAGTCGGCCGTCGAGGCCGAGGTGATCGCCATCGGCCTGCTGGAGACCGCGCAGGCGCTGGAAGCGGCCGAGGAGCGCCACGCGCACCGCCGCGACACGGACGCCGTCGTGGACGGCCCCGAACCCCCCACCCTGCTCGCCGCCCTCGGCGCCGCGTACCGCGCCGACGCCCTCGCCCACCCGTACGTCTACATGCTGGTCACCGAGGGCCCCCTGCCCCGCCACGCCCTGCCCGAGGGGCTGGAGTACCGGGCCGCCGCGCCCCTGCTGCGCGCCTGCGGCCACGACATGGACCGGGCCCGCGCGGTGTGGGCCTTCGCGCACGGCATGGTCACCCTGGAGATCCACGGCAGGTTCCCCCCGGGCGCCGATCTCGCGGCGGCCTGGCGTACGGGCGTGCGCGCGCTGGAACCCTGACCCGCCGGGGCCGGACGGGCCGCCGTCCCGGGTAGCATGTCCGGTACGGCAGACGAGCCGGGCGGGCGGCCGCGTGGGCATCCTTCGGATGCTCCCGAGGAACGTCCGGGCTCCACAGGGCAGGGTGGTGGCTAACGGCCACCCGGGGTGACCCGCGGGACAGTGCCACAGAAAACAGACCGCCGGGGACCGTATCCGTACGGACCCAGGTAAGGGTGAAACGGTGGTGTAAGAGACCACCAGTGCCCAGGGTGACCTGGGCAGCTAGGTAAACCCCACCCGGAGCAAGGTCAAGAGGGAGCACCCAGGTGCTCCTGCGCGGACGTTCGAGGGCTGCTCGCCCGAGTCCGCGGGTAGACCGCACGAGGCCGGTGGCAACACCGGTCCTAGATGGATGGCCGCCAGCCCGGCGACCGCGAGGTCCCGGGGCCACAGAACCCGGCGTACGACCCGGCTCGTCTGCCACCAAGGGCTTCTGACCAGCAAGTTTGCAGGTCAGGGGCCCTTTTTTACGAGTCGGACGGCATGCCCCGTTCCCGGTTCGTACGCACCCGAACGGGACCGCCCGGGTGTGAACGTAGCCACGACAGCAGCCACGTTTCGCGAGACCGGAGACGGGTGCGGCAGCGGGCTGCCGCCGATTCAGTGCAGGTGCGATCCATCGGTGACGCGGGGCTGGTCATCTGCGGTGTCCTCGCGCGAGCAGTTCAGCCACGGCAGCGGATGAAGGAGATCTTCGTCCGCCGGTACGACCAGAACGTCCCCCCGGTCCCTCTCCTCGACGAGGCCCGCGCCCTCTTGGTGATCGGCCTGCACACCGACCGGCGCTCCGTCCAGGCCCGCGCCCGCGCAAAGGGCATGAAGATCTTCTCCATCGACCCCGAGGGCCTGATGGAGAACGGCACCTTCAAGGAGCGCCCGATCGAGGGAGTACGCGAAGGCGACACCATCGTCCGCTCCGAGGCGACTCCCGCCCTCCAGCGCCTGTGCAAGCTCCTGGTCGTCACCCTCCGACCGTCAACCGGCCAGGAGCCAAACCCCCTGATACTTGCAGCCCGGCATCGGCTACGGCGGCGGCTGCCTCCCTAAAGACGTCGCCGCTTTCACCCACCGCGTCGGCGAACTCGGCGCCACCGGCGCCTCCGCACTCCTGACCGCCGTCGAGCACGCGCGCGCTCGGGACGAAGACCAGCAAGCCCGGTGACAACTGATACCTATGCCAGAAACTCGCCCAACATCCAGGTGACCAGGCCCTCCAGCTCCTCCCCTTGCGTATCAGCCCCGACGGGCCGCTCCACCAGAAGCGGCCCGTCCCGCGAACACCTGGGGGCTCGGCAGTCGCCGTCAGTATGTTTGTCGTGCTCCCGCGCGCCGGGTGTCGCTCCGTGAGTGTCCCGGCTCCCTGGGGAAAGCTGGCCGCGTTGCTGTCGTGGGTAGTGGTGAGCGAGAGGGGCGCACGGTGCACAACGGGCCTGTGATGCGGACCAACATCGGAGATCGGGCGGTCGACCTGCCCGCCAGCCTGGACGGGATTCGGGCCTCCCTGTCAGAGGAACTGCGGGAGGAGTTCGACCGCGAGATCGGCTCCGCGCTGATCACCGACGTACCCTTCATCGCCGCGCGGTGGTCACTGCCGCGCGAGGCCAGGGACGAGGACGAAGCCATGCTCCAGCAACTGCGGAACGGTGACTTCAGCGGCTTCACCGGCCTGGACGAGCCCTTCCCGGCTGGAGCCGGAGAGTGAGCGGGCGCGCGTACCAGGTGCAGTTCTCCAACGTGGCACGCGCCACTGTGGCCGCGCTCCCCCCGGACGTCCGCAGCCGTTTCGACACGGGTATCAAGAAGCTCGCGGCTGATCCGTACGGCGCGGGATCAAAGCCCATCAAGGAACCGGACTACCGCCAGGCCCTGGTGGGCGGCTGCATCACTTCGTACTACGTCTCCACCACGGTGGAGGTCGTTTCAGTGACCAGGGTCCAGGGTCCGCCCTGACCGGAAGCCGACCCCCGGGCGCGGCTGCCCCAGCAAGCCCTGCCATTCCAACGTAGCCACGAAAGTAGCCACAGAAGCCCCCTCCCCACATGTTTGCGCAGGTCATAGCGGTGTGGAGGCTGTCCCCGGCGTACGACCCGGCTCGTCTGCCGCTCAGGGCTTCCGGCCGGCGAATTCGCAGGCCGGAAGCCCTTTTGCGTGAGCGTGGACGTGAGCGTGTGCGGACGGGCTTCGCTGAACCCCGTCGCGTACCGGTTCGAACGGGGCCCGCCCGAGGGGCGAAGCCGGTCAGGTCAGGTCAGGTCTGGTCCGGGTCCGGTCTCGTCTCGTCAGTTCAGGTCTGCTCAGGTCAGCAGGAACGCCGACGCCGTCGCCGCGCCGAGGGAAGCGCCGGCCACCGTCTGGGCGACGGTGTGGTAGGCCAGCGCCACCCGGGACCAGCAGACCGCGACGGTCAGCGGATACGCGAGCAGCCACCACGGCGAGTGCACGACGCCGAGCAACGCGGGGACCGCGGACGCGACCGCCGAGTCGACGCTGATCTTCCAGAACACGTTCACGGCCAGCAGGACGACGGTCATGGCCCACAGGGCGGTCATGGCGACGAGGATGCCCGTCGGCGCGTGGCCGAGGACCATGGCGAGCGCTCCGAGACCGACGGACGCCAGGATCACCAGGAATATCGGGCCGCGCCTCGTACGGTCCACCACATGCCGGTCGCCCCAACTGCCCCGCGCGCGTTCCCATTCGATGTACCACGCCGGGACGATCCCGGCGCACAGCGCACCGAGCAGACCCCACGGAATCCCGGTCCAGTCACCCGAGGCCGCGAGTCCGATGCCCAACATGCCGACGACGAGGACGTTGCGGGGCTGGAGGACATCGGTGACCATCCGGGCCGCCGTGGTGACCCCGGCCGTCACGCGGCGGATTCCACAACGGCGAGGGCGGCCTGTGTCCAGTACGGCGGAGGGGTCGAAAACACGTTCATAGGTTCATCGTTGCAGCTCTTCGAACGACGACGAACCGGAGGGCACGGCCGTCATCGCCGTGCGGAGAGTTCCCGCGCTTCCCGTACGCCTTCTCCTCCCCTCCCCGGACCGGGTGGGCACCGGGTGCGTGAACCGTTCCGGGCCGAACGGGCAACAGGGGGTGTGCGCAGCAGAACCCGCCCGTCATCGGAGGCGGGTTTCACCGGCCCCGGGGTCGGCGTCATGGACAGCCGGATGCGCTACGAGCTGATGCTCGACCCGACGACGTACGAGCAGCTGGGGGCCGCTGGGTCGCAGCCGAGTCGTTCTCGTCGGAGCGGACCGCCAGCATCGAGGTCCAGACGGGCGACGCGCTGAGCGACGAGGCGAGCCTCGGCAAGATCGTGGACAAGCCCGGCCAGACCTCCTGAACCCCTCCTGAACCTGTCCGGCTCCGGTGTTCGCCGGTGTCGCCGGGGCGCTGGGCGCGCGGCCGGGGGGTCGCGCGCCCACCGCGGATGGGGCTCAAGGCGCGTTTGGCGTCCCTTTGGCTAACCGCTGTCTATCGGGGGTCGCAGAGGAGGGTGCCCCGTGCGGGATGTGGTGCTGACGCTGCCGGCCAGGGAGCCGTCGCACGGAGACGACCTGCGCCGGAGACTGGCGGCGCTCGGCCCGTTGGGGCGGACGCTGACGCGCTGTCATGGCAGCTCCCTGTGGAAGCTCCCCCTCGCGCCTGACTCGCGGCCGTGGGAACCGGGGTGGGCACCCGCGGTCACAGCTCTCCCTGGTGCTCGCCCTGGAAGACCAGGAACCTGCCCGAGAACAGGACGTGGCCTGTCGACGTCTACATGGTCCAAGGCTCCAACTTCCGGAAACTGGACACCGTGTACGTCAACTCCTGACCTGTTGGAGCGCTCGGGTCCCCCGGGCCTTCGTCAGCTCTCCGGGTGTGACCGGGTGGGGGCGTCCCCCCGCTGACCCAGGACGCGAAGCCGGTCGAGCTGCCGGTGCAGCCTCCGTTGGGTGATGTGGCGGGCCGAGAACTTCTCGGCCCGCCATACGAGGTTCGCGAGACGCTCGCGGAACGGGGGAGTCGGGCGGTCGCGGGGAAGTCGCCGGGTTCGCCGTCTCATGGCGAGGTCTCGCGCGTGGGCATGAGTTCGGCCCAGACGACCTTGCCCCTGCGCCGTTGTTCGCAGCCCCAGCGGAAGCTCAGTGCCTCGACCATGAGGAGTCCCCGACCGGATTCCGAGCAGGCGCCGGGACGCTGAGGTTCGGGGATGACACGTGACCTGTCGCCCACTTCGACACGCACCACGCCGCTCGTTCCGCGTCGGACCTCAAGGCGAAAGGTCGCACAGTTGGTATGGGTGACGACGTTCGCGACCAGTTCGCTGACGATCTGCTGAGCGTCGGCGCACAGTTCCGCCATGCCCCAAGCGCCCAGTGCGGCGGAGACCAGCCGACGGGCCTGCCGAGCCGCCGACGGCCGGCACACCATTCTTTCCGCGACCGACTCGAAGGCGCCCGGACGGGCCCCGAACGCAATTGCATCGAGCCCGAGTTGGGGTTCACGCCGATCCGTGGCTACGTTCTTCCCGGACACGTCCACTCCTCTCCGTAGTGGCTTCACTACTGACGGGATTGAGCGTGGCCTGCCGTTGGGCATCCTTCAACGTGGCGGATTCGAAGGAAGGGAGTGAGAACGCCCCTTGAACCGAAAAGAGTTGAACCCGGAATCGGGACCGGAAGCGGCCTTCGGGGCCCGTCTGCGCAGCTCACGAGAGGCGCAGGGCTGGACACAAGAACACCTCGCGGACTTGATGGGCTACTCAAGCCAGCACATCTCCGCAATGGAAACCGGGCGTAAGCCTCCTACCCTTCGGAGTTCGCTGAGCGCTGACGCGGTCTTCGGGCGGGCCGGAACCCCCGAGTCCTTCGAACGCGCGTACCGCGAGCTCAAGAGCGGCAGCTTGTTGGAGGGCTTCCCCGAGTACGTCGGATTCGAGGCGCAAGCCGAAGAGGTACGGCTCTTCGAGGTGGGCCTGATCCCCGGACCGCTCCAGACGCGTGAATACGCGGCGGCCATCGAAGCGGGACATGTCCACCGGGGCACCATCACCGCCGAACAGGCCGACGAGCGGATCGACGTCCTGATGGAGCGCCAGGCCGCGTTGGCGCGCTCGCTTCCGCCCCTGCTCTTCGTGGTGCTGGACGAAAGCTGTATCCGGCGGCTCGTCGGCGGCCCTGAAGTCATGGACGAGCAGTTGCGGCGGCTGCTCGACTTTGCCGCCCTGTCGAACACGGCGCTTCAGATTGCGCCGTACAGCATGGGGGAGCGGCGCCCCTTCAACCGGTCCGTGAATCTGCTGACGCTGACCGATCGGTCTGTGGTGGCCTACGTCGAGTCGCAGACGCAGGGCTACTTGGACCGGGAGATCACTTCCGTATTGCCGCTGGTGAGGTCATACCATCAGCTACAGACAGAAGCGCTGTCGCAGGCGCAGACCGTGACCATGATCAAGCAGGCACGAAAGGGCATCCCGTGACAACTGAAGCTCGCAACTGGACGAAGTCCTCGTACAGCGGTAGCGGCGGCACCTGTGTCGAGTGGGCCCCGGCCTCCGCGTCTGCCACCGGCCTGGTCCCCGTCCGTGACTCCAAGAGCCCGTGCGGTCCTGTGCTGGACATACCGGCCTACGCGTTCGCGTCCTTCGTGACGGGCGTCAAGGCCGGAGAGTTCGGCACGGTCTGAGCGGGACGGTGTGGCACGCGACGGGTAACACGTACAGCGCCGCACCCCGTACGAATGAGGCCGCTGCGCGTCCGGGGTGAGCGAATGGCGCCAGCTCATCCCGGACGCGCAGCGGCCTCTTCAGCTCATGAGGTCACGCGGACCTGGCGATGAGCTTGCACTTGAGGTCCTTGTAAGCCCCGTCATCGAGGCAGACCCTGACGTACGCGGCGCCGCCCCGAATGTCCGCAGGGACGGTGAAGTTGTAGGACTTGATGTTGCCGCAGGCGTGCGTGCGGGAACCGTCCGAACCGAGCACGCCTCGGTTCGCCTTCAAGGTGTAGGCCCATGTGGTCCGGCAGGTGGTGGCGGCACTGCCGGCCACCGCGGACCGGTGCTGCCCGACCACCCGGACCGACCGGTTGGCCCAGGTGATCTTGCCCTTGGTCCAGGTGGCGCCGTACTTGATGTGGAAGGTGCTGGTGGGAAGGGCGGCCGCGGTGGTCTCGGCGGCTGCCGCGCCCGGAGCGAGCACGGCCCCGGCGGCCAGGGTCAGGGCGGCCAGGCAGCCGGACATGGGTGTGCGCATGAAGTCCCCCAGATGTCGGGACGGCGGGAGGAAGAAGCCATCCCTTCGCGTACATGACGTGCGGAATGCCGTGCCCGTCCCCGGGCAGGCGATCCCGCTGACACAGTGTTACTGAGCGGCAGCGCGATGTCGTCACTCGGACGTGTACAACTGCGGGCCCGGTGCAGCACAACCTTTCGCGGTACGTAGCAACTCCGCCGCTCTCCGCCGCCGTGAACCAGCTTCCGGCCAAGGTGAGTTGGGTGCGCCTCGTAGCGGTACGCCGGTGATGTGTCCGGCGCGTCCCGGTGCCGTCAGGCGGCTTCCGTGGGTGTCGGGCCCAGGCTCCGGACGGCGAGATCGATCGCGGCGGTAAGGCGCTTGAGGTCGTGACCGGCGCGTTCCCGTACCTGGAGGCCGAGCACCGTGGTGAACAGCAGTTCCACGGCGTCGTCGATGTCGAGGTCGTCGGACACTTCGCCACGGTCGCGGCCTTCGGCCAGTGCCGAGCGCAGGGCCTGTCGGGTGACCTCGAACGCCGCCTCGGTCCGCCGGCGGACGGTCTCGTCGGTGGTGCCCAGCTCGGTGGCGGTGTTGACCACGAAGCAGCCGTGGCCGGACTCGCCGTCGGGCGGGCAGGTGACCAGCCACCGCATCCACTCCCGCAGCACGTCCCGGACCGGGCGGTCCGACACGTCCAGCCGCTGCCGTGCCTCGGCCGACTCGGTGGCCCGGTAGTGGTCGAGCGCGCGGAGGAACAGCGTGTGCTTGTCGGTGAACGTCCGGTACAGGCTGCTGGGCGTGAGCCTGAGCTTGTCGCCCAGGTCGCGCACCGAGGTGGCGTGATAGCCGCGCCGCCAGAACAGCTCGGTCGCCGAGGCGACCGCGTCCTTCTCGTCGAACTGCCTTGGCCGCGCCATGTGTTCACCTTCCCCGGCTTGCGAAGCGATCGCTCCCATACTACCGTCCCCCGATATGGGAGCGATCGTTCCCGAATCGTTGGAGGAGGCTCCGTTGACGACCGCAGAACAGACCCCCGCCCGGACGCAGGGACCGGAGATCCCGGGGAGAAGCCGCTGGACGGCGGTCTCCGTGGTGGCTCTGGGCACCTTCCTGCTGGTGACCGCCGAACAACTCCCGATCGGCCTGCTGACCTCCGTGGGGTCCGCGCTGTCCGTCTCGGAGGGGACGGCGGGGCTGATGGTGACGGTGCCCAGCATCGTCGCCGCGTTATCGGCCCCGCTCGTCCCGATGCTCGTCGGGCCGATGGACCGGCGCCTTCTGCTGCTCGGACTGATGACCCTGATGACCGTGTCCAACCTGGTCACCGCCCTGGCGCCGAACTTCGCCGTGCTGGTGGGCTCACGGGTGCTGGTCGGTGTGGCGATCGGCGGCTTCTGGGCGGTCGCCGGTGGTCTCGCAGTCCGGCTCGTCACCCCCGCGGACGTGCCGCGAGCCACCGCGGTCATCTTCGGCGGCGTCGGAGCCGCGAACGTGTTCGGTGTCCCGCTCGGCACCCTGGCCGGTGACCTCGCGGGCTGGCGCGTCGCGTTCTCCTCGCTGAGCGTCCTGGCGCTCGTCACGCTGGTCGCCCTGTTGGCGGTGCTGCCGGGGCTGACCGCCTCCCAGGCCATCGGGCCCAAGCTGCTGCTGGCGCAGTTCCGCAACCCCGGCGTGCGCGTCGGCATCATCGCGACGGCGCTCATCGTGTTCGGGCACTTCGCCGCCTATACGTTCGTGAGCCCGGTGTTGCAGCGGCTGTCGGGGATCGACGAGAGCTACGTCGGTCCGCTGCTGTTCGGGTTCGGCGCGGCCGGGATGATCGGCAACTTCGCCGCCGGTGCGGCGCTCTCGCGCCGGGTGTACCGGAGCGTGCTGATGACTTCGGTGGCCCTGGCGGTCGCGATGCCGCTGTTCCTGCTGCTGGGCCGGACCGTGGTCGGCGGCGCCGTGCTGCTGGCCGTCTGGGGTCTGTCGTACGGCGGCGTGTCCGTCGGCCTCCAGACCTGGATGATCAAATCCGCCCCGCAGGCCGTCGAAGCGGCGTCCTCGCTGTGGGTGGCGGTGTTCAACCTGTCCATCGGGCTCGGCGCCCTCGCGGGCGGCGTCATCGTCGAGACACTCACCCTCCGGAGCGTGCTGTGGCTCGGCGGCGCCTGCGCCCTGCTCGCCGCCCTCACGATCCGGACCGCCCGCACCGACGAGGCCCTGCGGTGAGGGCGCTTCTCGCGAGGTCTACCTCCGCCGCCCCCGCTCATCGGGAACCGATACGGAGGCCGCGTGCGCTGCGGGCTGGGGCGGATGCGGTGGCGGAGCCGTCATGGCCGGTGAAGGGATTCCGACGCAGGAAGGTGCAACATCCTTTGCATGCAGGTGAGTTGATGGCCCAGCCACGGAACGACATGGAACAGTAGGTGCATGGAGAGCACCCCCGCACCCGGCGAGAACATCGCCGTCCTGCGCAAGGCGCGTGGCCTCGGCCAGGCCAGGCTGGCCCGGCTCGCCGGTATCTCCGTGTCCTACCTCAGCAAGATCGAGGTGGGCACACGGCCGGTGACGCCTCCCGTGGCGGCGGCCCTGGCCAAGGCGATACACGTCCCCACCCAACGCATCTACGGACAGCCGTTCCTGGGCGTGTCCGAGCAGGCCGACCTTCTCCATGACCTCCGCGGCGCGGTGCGGAGGTACACCCTTCCGAAGGAGGACGTGCCCGCCCCGGCGCGGTTGGCGGCGGATGTGGCGCGGGCCATGGAGCTGCGGGCGGAGACGAACTACCTCGCACTCCTCGGGATGCTCCCGAAGCTCCTGGGCCAGGTCACCGCGACCGCGTTGTCCTCCGCCGCCGGGGAGGCCGGGGCCTGGACCCAGGTCGTCGACGTCTACGGCTGCGCCTACGCGGCGGCGCACCGGCTGGCGCGGCCCGACCTCGCGGACATGATCGTGTCCCGCCAGACGTGGGCGGCGCGGCAGACATGGAACCCGGAGGCCGAGGTGGCCGCCGCGTGGAACGAGGCGGGTACCTACCAGTCGGCCGGACAGTACGACGACGGCTTGGCCATAGTGGACAGGGCCGTCGTCGCGTACGAGAACGCGTCGGGAGGCAGTTCACCCGCCCGGGCGGTCTCCCTGGGCTCCCTGCACCTTCGGGGGATCGTCCTGGCCTCCCGGTACAAGGACAAGCAGGCCACCGCGGCGCATCTCCAGCGGGCCAAGCGGCACGCCGAGGGCATCCCGGACGACGTGCTGTGGCACAACCTGACCTTCGGCCCGGAGAACACCGCCTTGTACGAGCTCGCCGCGCACATCGAACTGGGGAAGCCGAACCAGGCGGTGGACATGGCGGGCCCCTTGCTGGACCGTCCGCCCGCGACACTGACCCCGAACCGCCTGGGACGCATGTTCATCGACATCGCCCGGGCCCGGCTCGACACGAAGGACTACGCCGGAACCGAGGAAGCGCTGGAAAGGGCATTCCTGGTCGCCCCGCAGATGACCGAGGTGCACCCGATGGCCCGCGAGGTGATCCGGGTGCTCTTCGTGCTCCATCAGAGGGCGCGTCCGAAGCTGATGGTCATGGCCAGGAGGACGGGTCTCCACAACTGATCCACTCCTGAGGCTCCGACCGCATCCGCGCAGGCCGGCCGTCGGCGCGAAGGGCGGACTCCCTTACCGACGAATCCGAGCTGGGCCAGCTAGACGACCTCACCGTGGACGAAGGAGCGGTCGCCGTGCCGCGTGAGCTGCTCGCGACCTTCGGCCCGAAGGAACTCGTACGTGCCCCGGTTCATCACTTTCGACGAGTTCGACGGCATGTTCAGCACGCTCAAGCACAGCGCGTGGCGCTTGGAGAGCCGCCGCCGGTACGCGTGGGACGAGACCCAGGACACCTACCAGCGGTTCAGCCGGGGCGAGGCCGTGGACCGGGACCTCGATGACCCATGGTGCGTGGAGCGTCGCGAGCAGACCGCGCTCGGCAAGAGGTCCGAGCGGGTCCGTGTCCTGGACGAGCCGCCCGAACTGGAATTGAGCGGCCTGCCCTCCGGCTGCACCCGCGACAGCGCCGGTGAGCATGTGAGCCGCTACAGCACGACCGGGCGCTACTTCTATCTGCTGAACGGGGGCGAGGCCGTCAACTTTCTGCATGGCGCGAGCGTTGGACCGTTCATCTTCCTCGTCCAGGCCGAGATCCTCGCGGGCGCGTCCATGCTGGCGCGCCGGGGGTTGGACGCCGGCCTGCACGGGGTGCCCACCGCCGACCGGGAAGCCATCGCGGCTACCTGGCTCCACTACTACAACAGGTGATCGCATGCCCATCACGGCAGACCACATCCGTACCACTCTCGCCGAGTACACCGACGCGCACCCGGAGGAGAAGGCCGCCCTGGCGATCGTCCATGAGCTGATCGACCAAGGGGCGGACGTGACCAGCCGGAAGGAGTTCCGGGGACACGCCACCGCGGGGGCCGTGGTCGTCGACGGTGCGGGGCGGGCCCTTTTCATCCGGCACGTGGCACTCGGGAAGTGGCTCACCCCGGGCGGACACCTTGAGCCCGAGGACACCGGCCTGCTGGGCGCCGCGCTCCGCGAGCTGGCTGAGGAGACCGGTCTCGCCCTCAGCGTCTCCCCGGTCCGCGCGGTACCGATCCACATCGACGTCCACCCGATCCCCGCGAATCAAAGCAAGGGCGAGCCCGCACACCAGCACTTCGACTTCCGCTATCTCTTCCGGCTGGAGGGCGACCAGGAGGTGACGCTTCAGGAGGAAGAGGTGAGCGGGTACGCGTGGCGCGGGGTCGGCACGATCAGCGACGGGACGCTGCGGGCGCGAGTGCTCGCCGCGCTCCGGCGGGGCCTGTCCGGCTGACGCTGCCGGACGGGCTCCTGGCCGCAAGGAGAACTCGTACGGGATCTCCCGCCGGACCACGGGCCCGGGACACTAACCTGATGCTCGTGGACACGACAGGCTTGTTCCTGAGCGCGGTCGGCGCGGTCGCCGGTGTCGTCAGCGCCTACTTCGCCTATGTGGCGGTCCGCCACCAGCTGTCGAGGCGTCGGCGCCGCCCCGTACCGTCGATCGCACCGCCCGAACCGGTGCCGTCCGCCGAAGGCGGCCCGCGCTACGACGTGTTCGTCTCGTACGGCCGTGAAGACGCCGACTGGGTGCGCGCGTTCGCGGCGCGGCTCCGTGAGGCGGGGCTGAACGTCGCGTACGACGAGGTCGTGAGCAGGCCGGGGGAGATCCGCGTGCACACGGTCGAGGCCGCGATCCGTGAGGCGGCGCACGGGCTGCTCGTGTTCAGCGCGGCTTCGATGAGCAGCGGGTGGGTCCGGCAGGAGTACGCCGCCTTGATGCAGTCCTCGATCGAGTCCGGTCGGCTGTTCATCCCCGTCGTGGTGGGGGACGTGGAGTTGCCGGAGTTCGCCGCCACCCGGTACTTCGCCGACTTCCGCGGCCTGGACGACCGTTCCGGGCACGACGGTGTGTACGAGCGACGCGTCGACGAGATCGCTCGGGTCCTGCACGGCCGCTGACGCGGCTCAACCGGTCGGCCGAGAGCCCCCAGCCGGGCAGCCGGACGGCGGGGCGGCCGTCCGGCGTGGCATGGGCCCTACTCCGGTTCGCCGCCGCCGTCCCCTATGAGCTCACCGTCCCCCAGGAGCTCGCCGTCCGCGAGGAGTTCTCCGGGCGGGGTGGTCTGCGTCAGCGCGGGCTGTTCGGCGTGCCGCTTCGCCCCGTCGATGAGCTCCAAGGCGCGCTGCATGGGCAGGTACTGGAGCAGGGACTCCGCGTCACCGCTGACGATCTGCGGCACCTTCATGTGCTTGAGCTCCGCGAGGAAGAGCTGCATGGCGACGGTGTCCCGGCCCAGCAGCTCGATCTTGCGCTCCAGCTTGACGCTGTCCAGCAGCATGCGTTCCCGCTCGGCCGCGAGCTCTATATGGCGGATGTCCGCCTTGAGGTGGGCGTTCTTCTTCTGCTCCTCCAGTTCCTGGGTACGGGTCTGCGCCTCGAACACCCGCTTGCGGGCCTTGTCGAGGTCGCCGTCCAGGGATTCGAACTCACCCAGGTTGGTGCTCGCCGCCTCGACTCCCCAAGCGGCGAGGGCGTTGCGTACCTGTGCGCCCAGGTCCGTGCGGATTCCGGCGTACCCGGTCAGGAACTCCTCCACCGTGGACTCGGCGGCGATGCCGTTGAAGTACGTGTCCACGGCGCCGCCGAGCACCCGCTCGACGAAGCGCTGCACCGGGGCCGGGTTGTTGACCAGGCCGCCCACCCCGGAGGACGAGGAGTCGCCGAACTCGCTGACCAGCCGGGGAGCGGCGGCCTCCGGGATGTTCAGCGTCTGGCGGAGCTCGACCTGGAGCCGGTGCCCCTGGACGTTGACGCTGATCCGGTCGAGCGCGGCGTCGTAGTTGTTGTCCGCCTGGGAACCGCCCTTCTTGCTCCAGTCCAGGATGAGCAGCCGGGTCGGGATCAGGACGACGCGGACGAACCAGGGGTTGAGCGCGTAGACGGAGCCCTCGCCCAGGCTCTCCTCCTGCACACCCCGCCAGCCTCCGCTCCCCAGGAAGATCCAGGGCAGCCGGAAGCTGCTGTGGCCCTTGACGATCGGGCCGACCCTGCGTTCCGTCCGGTCGGGCTCGGCGCCGTCCAGAGTGATCACGACTCCGGCATGGCCGACGGGGATCGCGATCTCCTTCAGCTGCCCGGTCCCGAGGCCGTCCGAGCCGCCCCCGTCGGAACGGCCCACGTTGCTGGAGGTGATCGTCTCGAAGAGGTAGGGATTGATGTCGTAGTGCGTGCCGCCGGTGAGGATCGCCAGTTGTCTGCCCTGTTCGCCGCCGCCGAGGAGGAAGGCGGGGCCGTCCTGGAAGTTGTCGCACTCCACGTACCGGCCGAGCGGGCGGTCCGGGGGCCGGATGGCGCCGTCCTTGGCGATGATCAGTCCGACCGTGCCCGGTTCCACATAGGTCCGGGGTACGACCTCGACCTGGAAGAGGGCGGTGTTGATGTAGTACGAGCTGTCGCCGCGGAGGATCGCGAGCTGTCTGCCCTGTTCGCCGCCGCCGAGGAGGAAGGCGGGGCCGTCCTGGAAGTTGTCGCACTCGACGAACCGGCCGAGGACCCGGCCGGGGTCGCGCTTGGCGCCCTCGGCGGCGACGACGAGTCCGATCTGTCCCGCCGGGACGTGGACGCGCGGTACGAACTCGACACCGTGGACGAAGGGCGTGAGCCAGTACAGCCGGCCCGGCAGCAGGGTGCGGGCCTGGACTCCGCGCGCGTCGTGGGGCGTGATCCGCTTGAAGCGCTGATCCGGGTGGGCCTTCCCGAACCTCTTGTGGACGATGCCGACATGGCCCGCGGGCACCACGCACAGACCGGCCCAGGAGACCAGCATGCCCGCCCCGAACCCGGCCATCCCGCCGGCTTGCCGTGCCGAACGTGAGGTTCGCTCACGCTTCGACCGGCCCGATCCGTGGACGATGAGGATGCTCAACGCCACGAACCCCACGATCAACAACAGCACCAGTAGCAGGAACAAAGGAGGTTCACCCTCTCTCGCGAAGCCGCAGATGTACGGCGAGCACCGTCTCGGTCCACTGGTCGTACCAGTCCCGGTACCGCTCGCTCTGGGGGTTGCGCAGGGTCGGGAAGAAGGCGTGGTTCCCGGCCGCGCTGGTGAAACGCTGGTAGGTGGGCACGGTCTCGTCCGGCGAGGAGCGCCAGCCGTATCCCACGGAGAGGGGCATGAAGTCCGAATGCCGGCCGCCGCCCGCACGGGCGAGGCGCGTCTGCGCGCCGAAGCCGTAGGTCCCGCCGGAGGAGCGTGACCAGAGGGTGTCGATCCCGGAGATCAGGGACTCGGGCAGCCGTCGTCCGTCGGACCGGCGCAGCCACCCCGCTTCGAGTCTGCCGACCGCTTCCAGGAGCAGTGTCGTCGTCAGCAGATCGGCGTGCTCGGTCTCGTGCTCGGCGAGCAGGGCTTCGAGCGTGGCCAGCGAACCGCGGGCGGGGGAGCGGACGGCGGGCACCGGCCGGGCCGCGGGGAGCGGCAGGACCGGCGGGGTCCCCGGGGCGGGGGACCGCCGCTCGGAGCGGTGGGAGTCGTGGAGGCGGCGCAGCAGGCGCATCGCCTCGGGACCGGGCAGATCGCCGTTCCTGGCATCGAGGTACCAGCTGCTGGCGAGCAGGTAGTTGCGCTCTCCCCGTAACAGGACGGGGAAGAACTCGCGGCTGTGGCGCTGCCCTTCGAGGATCTCCCGGGTGACGTCCTCGGACTCCTCGGCCTCGGGCGACATCAGGACGACGACCGCGAGGGCGTGCCGGAGCCGCTGCCGGATCGTCCAGAGGTAGTCGTCGCCCCACTTGAGATGGCCCAGGGACCATACGGGCAGGCCCGAACCGGAGAGCTGGTCCACCAGCCGCTCCCCGTAGGCGGCGTCGGCGCGGGCGTAGCAGACGACGAACGCGGGCTGCGCGGAGTCGGTGGGCGGCCGGGTCCGCGGACGGGCGAGATCGAGTACCTCTTCGTCCGCCCCGGGCTTGCGGGGCTGTTCACCGCCGCGCAGGACATTGGCCAGTTCGGCGGCCTTGGCATCGAACGCGGGCCCGCTCAGCTCGCGGAAGTCCACCCAGACCCGTGTCCCGGCGAAGGCGGGGAGGTCGGCGTCGCCGCAGAGCACGGGGATCAGCCTCAGCCCGCGCCCGGCCGACGCCTGTACGAGCGCCGCGTACTCCTGCCGCGCCCACGGTTCGGTCATCGTCCGCGGGCCGACGACCTGGATACCGTGCGTGGACGCGCGGATCGCCTCTTCGAGCTCGTGCACCACGATGTCGCCCGGCCGCAGGCTGCATCTGTCGAAGAAGACGCGCACGCCATGTGCCTTCAGCCGCTCCGCCAGCAGACCGGTCCAATCGCCGTCAGCAGCCGCGTAAGAGATGAATACGTCATAGACCACGTTTCCCCCGCACGAACGCATGGTGGTCGCGCTGTGACACTCCAGGATATCGAGAGGGAGCGATATGGGCAGCGGAACGCGCGCAGGTCTGTGGTGCGGATGGCCTTACGGCGGGCTGTTGCGGCGGGCCGGCGCGCAGCCGTACAGGCCCGTCCCCTGGAAACCGCCGGGTTCCCGTGGGGGCGGGCCTGTACGCGTCAGCCCGGTGGGCCTTGTTGCGCTCAGGCGGTCGTCTTCCCGGACGTGTCCGCGCGTCGTCCGGCGGACGCGCCGCGCCGCTCCCCGGGGCCGGGGCCCCGGTCCGCCCGGCCCGGGCGCGCCAGGCCGGTGACGAGGGCCGCCGCCGTGAGGGCCACCGCGCTCCACAGCAGGGCCGTGATGCCCGCCGCCTCCACGATCGTCCCGCCCAGGAAGGCGCCCAGGGCGATGGCCGCGGTGAAGACACCGACGTACAGCCCGGTCACCTGCTCGACGCGGTGGGGTGCCGCCTGGGCCATCCAGATCTGGCAGGCCACCGACACCCCGCCGTACGCCAGGCCCCACAGGGCGACCGCCGCGGCGGTGATGCCCGTGACCGTGCCGAAGAAGGCGAGCAGCGCGACCGCCGCGCCGATACCGGCCGTCAGACCGAGCAGGGTGGGACGGGCGCGGCGCGCCGCGAGGGCGCCCGCGGCGAAGTTGCCGATCAGACCGAAGACGCCGTACACGGCCAGGACCAGGGCCACGGAACCGTCCGTCAGCCCGGTGCGCTCCTCAAGGACGGGCCGTACGTAGGTGTACGCGGCGAAGTGCGCCGTGACCAGGAACACGATCAGTACCAGTCCGACGGCGACCTGGGTGTTGCGCAGCAGCGACCCGCGTTCCGCCCGGCCGTCCGTACCCGTCGGCGCGGGCGGGCGCGGCAGCCGGGGGAGCGTCAGCAGCAGCCCGGCGGCGAGCAGCAGCGCGGCCGTGGCCAGGACGGCGAACGCCGCGCGCCAGCCGAACGCGTTGCTGATCACGGTGCCCAGGGGCACCCCGACGACCGAGGCCGCCGCGACACCGCTGACGGCGACGGACACCGCGAGCGCGGTGTTACGGGCCGCCACGAGCCGGGTCGCGACCGCCGCCGCCAGACCCCACACCACCCCCATCCCGATCCCCAGGACGATCCGGGAGACGACCAGCGGACCGAAGCCCCCGGCCACGGCGGTCAGCGCGTTGCCCGCGGCCAGCACCACCATCGCCGCGGCCAGCACCGTACGGCGGTCGAGCCCGCCCAGCAGCCGGGGTACCAAGGGGGCGGTGACCGCCGTCGTCAGACCCGTGACGGACAGGCTGAAGCCCGCCGAGCCGGGGGAGATCCGCAATCCGTCGGCCATCGGGGTCAGCACCCCGACCGGCAGCATCTCGGAGGTCACCACCACGAAGGTGCTGAGCGACAGGACCGCGACCGCCAGCCACTGCCGTGCGGTGGTGCGATCCGGATCGGAACCGGCGCTGTCGACCGGTGCGTACGAAGCCATGACCTCAATCAAGCAGCGGGCCGGAGCGGGAACAACGCCGAACTTCTCAACGGTTGATGAGGTGGAGTGATCGATGAGCGGGACGCCGGGAGGCCGTTGATGAACCAGGTCCATGTCCAGGAGATCGAGTGCCTGCTGGTCCTGGCCGACGAGCTGCACTTCGGGCGGACCGCCACCCGGCTGGGCTGTTCCCAGAGCCGGGTCAGCCAGCTCGTCGCCTCCCTCGAACGCCGGGTCGGGGTGCGGCTCGTCGACCGCACCAGCCGCCGCGTCTCGCTCAGCCCCTTCGGCGCGCAGTTCGTGGACGAGGTGCGCCCGGCCTACGAGACCCTGTCCACGGTGATCACCCGGGCCCGGGAGCGGGCCGGGAGCGGCACCCTCCAGCGGTTGCGGGTCGGCTTCCACGGCAGCGTCTACGAGGAGGTCACCGAGGCGTTCCGCCGGCTGCGCGCCCACCACGACGTCACGATGGCGCTGAGCGAGATCCCGCTGGGCTCACCGTTCTCGGCGGTGCTCGACGGCCGGGTCGACGCGGTCGTCGTGGAGCTGCCCGCCACCGACCCCGCGCTGACCTGCGGCTTCCGCTTCCCGCCGCAGGACCGGCTGCTCGCCGTCGCGTCCTCCCATCCGCTGGCCGCGGCCGGGCGGGCGGATGTCGAGGAGCTGGCCGGTCTGGATCTCCTCCATCCGGCCGGGGAAGCCCCCGACGACTGGAAGGCCGCCCGGGTGCCGCGTACCACCCCCGCGGGCGCGCCCGTCCGTTCCACCACGGGGATCACCACCGTCCAGGAGGGCCTCGCGCTCGTCGCCTCCGGCGGGCACGCCATGCTGGTCTGCCGCCCGCTGGCCGAGCGCGCCGTCCGCGGTGATGTGCGCTATCTCCCGGTGGACGGACTCGACGAGCCGTCGCAGATGGCGCTGATCTGGCGCACCGACCGGGGTTCCCGGCAACTGCTGATGCTCGCCCGGCTCCTCCGGGAGGAGTTCGACCGGGGGCGGGCCCCGGTGGGTGCGGTGGGTGTTGCGGCCTCGGTGGGTGCGGTGGGTCCCGCTGCCTCGGTGGCCCCGGCGGGTGCGGTGGGCCCGGTGCCGCTCGCGGGATGACCCGGGGTCCCGGCTTCCGGGCCCTCAGCCTCCACCGTCCGCCGGACCGCCCGGACCGCCCGGACCGCCCCGGTCGTCCGCCGGACCCCGGGGGCCCTCCAGCGCGGCCTGGGCGATCATCAGCAGCTCCTGCGCGAAGAACGCGCGGACCTCGGCGGGCGGCGCGCCCGTCCGGTCCTCGACCGAGAACCACAGCGCCGCCCAGCTCCGGCGGACCTGGTCGGTGATACCGGGGTCGCCCGCGGCGAGCACCGCCGTGACGGCGTGCAGCCGCAGCAGCGGCAGGCTGCTGTCGTCCAGGAACCTCTTGCGCGAGCGGGCCATCGCGTCGAGGGCGTCCGTGCCGCGCAGTCCCTCGGCGGCCCGCGCGTAGAAGTCGCCCGTCTCCTGGAAGCACCGCTCGACGGCCTTCTCGAACAGGGTGCGCTTGTTCGGGAACAGCCGGAAGAGATAGGGCTGCGAGATCCCGGCCCGTCCGGCGATCCGGTCCATGGGCGTGCCGTGGAAGCCACCCGCCGCGAACTCGGTCACCGCGGCCCGGACGACCGCCTCACGCCGCTGCGCCGAGCTCAGCCGCATGCCCCCTCCCGTCTTCGCGCGCCGCTGTCCGGCCCCGCCGCGTACCGGGGGGAGCGGATCATGAACGGCCCTGCCGGGATCCGCGCAGCGGCTCCCAGCCGGCGCCGCGCTCCGGCAGCAGCGACGGGTCCCCGAGGACCGCGCCCGCGTGCACCTCGTGCATCAGCCGCCGTCCGAGGATCTGGCCCGCGCACGCGATACCGCTCACCGCGGAGCCGGTGATGCCGTTGCCGTAGCGGGTGTTGGCGCCCGCGATGTGCAGGCCCTCGATCACGGTCGCCGTGTCGGGGCGGGCCCCGGTGGCGCCCCAGCGCGCCATGCCGAAGGGGGTGCCGCCGGTGGACAGGGTGTACCGCTCCTGGGTGAGCGGGGTCGCCGTCTCCAGATGGGTGATCCGGTCCCGGAAGGGCCCGAGCACCTCCTCCGCGGCGTCCAGCACCGACTCCGTCAGCGCCGCCTTGCGCCGCAGGTACTCCGGGTTGTCGCGGTACCGCTCGCCGTCCGCCGGACCGGCGCTCACCCCCCAGGGCTCCAGACCGGGCGGGCACAGCGTCATCAGCTGGAAGTTGGAGTGGCCCGGCGGGCAGATACGGCGGGTGTCCGGGTCCTTGCCGTTGGCGAAGGAGACGAACAGGAAGTCCGTGCCGCCGGAGGCGGAGCCGTCGCGCAGGGAGCGGTAGAACCGCTCGATGTCGTCGTCGCGGTACCACCAGAGGTTGGCGTGCCGCCCGAGGTCCTCGGACAGCCCGACGTAGACGGTCGCCCAGGGCAGCGCCATCCGCGCGTCCTGGGTCTTCGCCGCCAGCCGGCGGGGCAGATGCTCGGCGCCCACCAGGTCCAGCATGGTCCGCCGGTAGTCCGCGTTGGAGACGACGACCGGCGCCGCTACCCGGGTCCCGTCCGCGAACTCGACGCCCGTGGCCCGCTTCCCGTCCACCAGGACCCGCCGCACCCGGGCATGGGTACGCAGTTCACCGCCCCACGCGCGGATCACCTCCAGCAGCCCCGCGGCCAGCATCTGACCGCCGCCCTCGGGGTAGTAGGCGCCCCGCATGTAGTGGTCGACGAGCGTCGCGTGGGTCGCCACGGTCGCCTCGTCCGGCGCCATCCCGTAGTTGGGGGACTGCGCGGCGAGCAGCGTCCGGGCCCGCGCGGAGAGCCCGCAGTGGTCGAAGAGATCGGCGAGGGTGCGCCGCCCCCAGGCCACCGACTGCGGTGCGCGCTGCGGCAGTTCGGCCATGGGCACGTCCTCGGCGGTGAGGATGGCGTCCCGCCGTTCGGCGCCGAGTCCGGAGACCACGTCCACGAACGCGTCGATCCCGGCGGCGTCCTGCGGGCACAGGTCCGTGACCCGCTTGCGGTACCCGGCCCAGTCGGCGGGGACGTCGAGGGCGGCGCCGGGGATCAGCACCCGGTCGAAGCCGTCCGGGTCCATCTCCCGGTAGGTGATGCGCCCGCGCAGCCCGAGACCGTCGAGGATCGCGGGCAGTACCCCGTCCGACCCGCAGTCGCCGAGGTAGTGCAGCCCCACGTCGAACTCGTAGGCGCGGCGTCTTCGGAACACATGGCTGTTCCCGCCGGCGACACCCGCCTGCTCGGCGACCAGGACGCGTTTGCCCGCGACGGCGAGATACGCGGCGCTCACCAGCCCGCCGATACCGGAGCCGATCACCACCGCGTCCCACGACGAGCCGCTGCCGCCACCGGCCGTGCCCGTACCGCTCACGCTCTCCGCTCCGCTCACGTTCCCCGTCCCGCTCACGCGACGTTCCGTCCGGCGGGCGCGGGCACGGCCGGCAGCTGGCCCGGTTCGCTGACGGTCAGCCGGGACACCCGGGGACTGATCCGGCGGGCCAGCCCGGTGAGGGTGCGGCCCGGGCCGATCTCCACGAGCATGTCGCAGTACAGGTCGTCGGCCATCGTCCGCACCGATTCCGTCCACCGCACCGGGGAGGTGAGCTGCCGCTCCAGGATGCGCGGCCAGTTGTCGCGGCCCCGGTGCGCCCGCGCGTCGATGTTGGCCACGACCGGCGCGAACCCGGCCCGGAACTCCGTACCGCTCAGCGCCTTGCGGAACGCCAGCGCGGCGGGCGCCATCAGCGGGGTGTGGAAGGCGCCGCCGACCGGGATCGACACGATCCGCGCGGCGGGGGAGTCCCCGAGCAGCTTCGCGCAGTGCCCGACGGACTCCTCGCTGCCCGAGAGCACCGACTGGAGCGGCGAGTTCAGGTTCGCCACCCACACCCGGCCCCCGTCGGCGCGCACCGACGCGGTGGCCGCCTCGACCTCGTCCGGCGGCAGCCCCACGACGACCGCCATCGTGCCGGCCTCGGCGGCGCACGCCGCCCGCATCGCGGCGCCGCGCTCGGCGACCAGCCGCGCCCCGTCCTCGAAGCTCAGGATGCCCGCGGCGACCAGCGCCGAGTACTCGCCCAGACTGTGCCCGGCGCACACCAGCGGCCGGTCCGCCGTGGGCAGCGCCTGACGCAGCTCATGGAGGATCACCATCTCCAGCACGAACGTGGCGAGCTGCGCGTTGTCGGTGCGGCGCAGCCGCTGCTCGTCGGCGTGCAGCAGCAGATCCACCACATCGCGGCCGGTGACCTCGGCGGCCCGCTCCGCCAGGAACCAGCCAGGGCTGGTCGTCCAGGGGCGGCCCATCCCGGGCTGCTGCGCACCCTGGCCGGGAAATGTCAGTGCCAAACGTGGACCGCTCATATCGGCTGACCCCCACCTTCTGGTATTCGCTGGATACCAGATTGACAACCCCCTCTGGAAGCCCGATGGAGCACGAATAAAAGCGAGAAAAAGGGGCGGGCAAATGCCGTGGAACGTGGTCACCACACGGTTCGATGTCACTTTCGATGAATGTCGTACGCCTTTCGTGGGGTGACTCTTGTACGCCCAACTTCGGCCTGTTTACGTTCCGTTCTGTTCGCCCCGCACAGGATGAGAGGAACGCGCATGACTCAGCAGACCGTTACCACGGCCGTCGAATACCACGCGCAGGTCAGCCAGATCGTCAACGAGGAACTGGAGCTGGAGGACGGCGAGCTGACCGACAGCGGACACTTCATCGACGACTACGACAGCGACTCGCTCTCGCTGATCACGGTGGTCTCCCGCATCGAGAAGGAACTCGGCGTCGCCATTCCGAAGACCGAGCTCGGTGAACTCTTCAACCTGCGCCTGCTGGTGGACGCGGTCGTGCAGTACGCCAAGGAGCGCGCGGATGGCTGAGCCCGGTCTTTCCGTAGCCGGGGCGCCGGAAAGGCGCCGCGTCGTGATCACGGGGCTCGGCGCGGTGTCGCCCGTCGGTATCGGCGCCGATGTGTTCGCCGCCGCCGTCCGTGCGGGGACGGTCGGAACCAAGCCGATCACGAGCTTCGACGCGAGTGCCTTCCCGCGTCGCAACGCCGGTGAGGTCCTCGACTTCGAACCGGCCGACCACCTCAAGCGGCTCGACCCGGGAAGCTGGGGGCGCAGCGGTCTGCTGGCGGCCGCGGCCGCCCGGCTCGCCGTCGCCGACGCCGGGATCGACGAGGGCCAGCTGGAGCTCGCCCGCGCCGGCGCGATCATGGGCACCACCAGCGGTGAGTCCGCGGTCATCCAGGAACTCGCCGAGCAGTGGGTGGCCGACGGGCTGCACACGATCGACGGACGGCTGGCCGGGCAGACCCCGGCCTCCCGGATCGCCAACGCGGTCAGCACGGAACTGCGGCTCAGCGGCGAGACGCAGACCATCCCGACCGCCTGCTCCGCCTCCAACTACGCGCTGGGCTACGCCTACGACCTGGTCCGCAGCGGCGAGGCCGAGGTGATGCTGGCGGGCGGCGCGGACGCCGTCAACCGGCTCACCCACGCGGGCTTCTACGCGCTGGGCGCGATGGCCGAGGACGTCCCGCGGCCCTTCGCGGCCGACCGCACCGGTATCGTCACCGGTGAGGGCGGGGCCGTCCTGGTGCTGGAGACGTACGAGCACGCGGTCGGGCGCGGGGCGCGGATCTACGCCGAGGTGCTCGGCTACGCCGCCAACTGCGACGCCTCCCACATGGTCCACCCGGACAACACCAGCATCGCCGCGTGCATCCGTGCCGCGCACGAGGCCGCCGGGGTCCGCCCCGAGCAGATCGACTACATCTGCGCCCACGGCACCGGCACCCCGACCAACGACGCCACCGAGGTCGCCGCCGCGCGCGAGGTGTTCGGCGAGCGCATCCCGCCGATCAGCTCCATCAAGTCGATGCTCGGCCACACCATGGGCGCCGCCTCCGGCTTCGGGGCGATCGCCTGCTGCAAGGCCCTGGAGCAGGACTTCCTGCCGCCCACCGCCAACATCACCGAGCCCGATCCGGAACTCGGCGAGGGCGTCGACCCGGTGGCCGGCGTCGGACGCGCGGCCCGGCTCGACATCGTGCAGAACCACGGCTTCGCGTTCGGCGGCAACAACGTCATCACCATCTTGGGGAGGGTGTCGTGACGGCCACCACCACGGGCCCGGCCGTCACCGGCCCGGCCACCACCGTCGTCGAGCCGCTGTACATCACCGCGGCCGGCGTCGTGTCCTCGGCGGGCATCGGGCTCGGTCCGCTGGCCGACGGGCTCCTCGGGCTCACCGAGTCGCAGGAGGGGCCGGTCGGCGAGGACGCCGAGGCGTACCCGCCGCGCCCGGTACGCGCCGTGCGGGGCCTGGACGTCAAGGAGCACCTGGGCCGCAAGGGCACCAAGTACCTCGACCGCCTCACATCGTTCGGGCTGATCTCCACCAAGGAGGTGCTCCGCGACACCGAGGTCGACGGGGCGCGCACCGGAGTGGTCATGGCCACCAACACGGGCTCGGTGTCCACGCACAGCACCCTGCTGTACGACACGCTGACGCTCGACAAGCCGTACCTGGTCAACCCGGGCCGGTTCCCGAACACCGTCATGAACAGCGCCGCGGGACAGATCGCCATCCGCAACGGGCTGCGCGGCCTCAACGCCACCGTCGCGGGCGGCCAGACCGCCTCCCTGCTGGCCTTCCGGCACGCACGGCTCGCCCTCGGGCTGCGCCGCGCGGACCGGCTGGTGGTCGGCGGCGCGGAGGAGCTGAGCGCCCCGGCGGCGTGGGGCTGGCACCGTACGGGGGTGCTGCGGGACGGGGCGGCCCTGGGCGAGGGCGCCGCCGTGTTCACCGTGCAGCGGGAGCGCCCGGCCGAGGGCCCGCTCGCCGAACTGCTCGCCTGCGAGACCCGGTTCACCCCCGACCCCCGCGGCTACACCGACGGCCTGGCCGACGCGGTGACGCGGGCGCTGCTCCGCAGCGGGGTGTCCCCCGACGAGGTGGACGTCGTCTCGCTCGGCGCCGTCCACCAGCGTGGCCTGGAGCGGCTGGAGGAGCGCGGCGTGCGGGCCGCGCTGGGGGGCGGGCTGCCGCGCACCGTACGGATCGCCGATGTGCTCGGCGAGACGTTCAGTGCCAGCGGCGCGATGCAGCTCGCCGCCCTCCTCGCGCTGTGGCAGGCCGAGCCGGCCGCCCCGCCGGTGACCGCCCTGGTCACCTCGGTGGGGTGGGACGGCCAAGCCGCGGCCATGGTGGTGCGAAGCCCCCGCTGAGGCCCGCGGTACGACAGCGGCGCCCGTGAGTTGTCCACGGGCGCCGCTGCCGTTGGCCGCCGCCCGTGCCACCCCGGAGCCCGGAGCCCGGCCCCGTACGCGCTGCCCGGTGGCCCCCGCCGACCCGCTCCCGCAGCACCCACCGACCCACCGACCCATCTTGACCACAGGAGGTCACGTGCCCGGCGTCTTCGACACGTCCTGCCAGGGACGCGTCTACCCACCCGGCGAGCCCTACGAAGTGGGCCGCGAGAAGATCAGGGAGTTCTCGGCGGCGGTGGGGGGCGGGCCCGGCGACGGGCTCGTCGCGCCGCCCACGTTCCCCATCGTGCTGTCCATGCACGCCGAACGGCAGGTCATCGACGACCCGGGGCTCGGCTTCGACTTCTCCCGGGTCCTCCACCGCGACCAGCGGTTCGAGGCCGTACGGCCGGTGCGGGCCGGGGACCGGCTGTCGGTGAGCGTCGAGGTGCTCGCCGCGGCGACCGTGGACGGCAACGACGTGCTCACCCTGCGGGGTCTTGTGCACGAGGCCGGCACCGAGGTGCTGGTGTGCACCACGACGTCCACCCTGGTCTCCCGCGGTGCGGAGGCGGGCGCGTGATCGGCTCCGGCGACAAGCTGCCCCTGCGCGTCTTCCGTGTCACCCGCGCCGATCTGGTGCGGTACGCGGCGGCGTCCGGCGACCACAACCCCATCCACTGGTCCGACTCCCGGGCCCTGGCCGTGGGGCTGCCGGGGGTGATCGCGCACGGGATGCTCAGCATGGGGCTCGCGGCCACCGCGCTCACCGAGTGGGCGGGCCCGGACGCGGTCGTCGTCGAGTACGGGACCCGCTTCACGCGTCCCGTGGTGGTGCCCGACACCGCCGACGGCGTGGAACTCACCGTCGACGGTGTGGCGGGCGACGTCAGCCCGGACGGCTCGGTTCGGGTAGATCTGACGGTGCGCTGCGGAGCGGAGAAGGTCCTGGCGCGGACCCGGGCCCGGGTTTCCCCCGGTCGATAGCGAACCCGGCGAACGCGCCGGCGAACACCACGGCGGCCCCCGTCAGCACCGCGCTGCGGAGGCCGCTGTTCACATAGACGGCGGTGAGCACGGCGATGCCGAGCGCGCCGCCGAACTCGCGCAGGGTGTTGTTCACGCCGGACGCCACATTGTGCTCGTGCTCGGCGACCGAGCCGATCACCGTCGAGGGGTTCGCCGCGAACACCAGCCCCATGCCGATCCCCGCGAGGGCCATCGCGGCGGACATCTCCGAGTAGGACACCCCGGGCCGGGCCGTCAGACCCAGCCAGAGCAGGGCGCCCGCCTGGAGCAGACAGCCGACGGCCTGGAGGATGCCGCCGCCGACCCGGCCGACCAGCGCGCTGGCCACGGGGACGGCCACCATGGGCGCCGCCGTCCACGGCAGGGTGCGCAGCCCGGCCTCGAAGGGGGAGTACCCCATCGTGTTCTGGAGGAACTGGGCGAGGAAGAACACCGAGCCGAACACCCCGAAGTACATCGCCAGGGCGAGGACGTTGCTCAGCATGAACGCCCGTACCCGGTACAGATGCGGGGGGACGAGCGGGGCGGGTGCCCGCTGCTGCCAGTACCGGAACACGACCAGCAGCGCGGTGGCGACGACGAGCCCGCCGAGCAGTACGGGCAGCCCGCCCGCCTCGAACTGGACGATGCCCCAGACCGCGGAGATCACCGCCCCGGTGATCAGGACGGTGCCGAGGACGTCCAGCGGGCGCGGTGCCCCCCGGGACTCCCGCAGCACCCAGAGCGCGAGCGGCAGGGCCAGCACCCCGACCGGTACGTTGATCCAGAAGATCCAGTGCCAGTCGAGTCCTTCGGTCACCAGACCGCCGACGAGGGGGCCGACCGCGATCCCCAGACCGTTGACCCCGCCCCACACGCCGACGGCGAGGGCCCGGCGCTCGGTCCCGGCGGCCTGGACGGCGAGGGTGAGGGACACCGGCAGGATGGCCGCCGCCCCGATGCCCTGGAGCGCGCGGGCCGCGATCAGGGTGGCGGAGGTGTCCGCCAGCGCGCACGCCGCGGACGCCACGGTGAACAGCGCGATGCCCCAGACGAAGACCCGGCGCCGTCCGATCCGGTCGCCGAGGGCCGCCCCGGCCAGCAGCAGCCCGGCGAAGACCAGGATGTATCCGCTCATCACCCATTGCAGACCGGCCTGGTCCGTGTCCAGGTCCTCGGCGATCACGGCGAGGGCGTTGGTGACCACCAGATTGTCCACGGCCACCATGAACATGGGCAGCGAGGTCGCCACGAGGGCCCATGCCACCGACTTGCGTTCCATCCTCCTTCTCCTTCTCCTTGTACGTACCAACGGTTCTCATACGGATGCGCACAGGCCGCCGGACCCTGTGGGGGAGGGCCCGGCGGCCTGTGCGCGCGGGGAGTTACGCCTGGGTGCCGGTGGGCGGCAGCTTCAGCTCGACGGCGCCGATCTGGGCCAGCAGGAACAGGTCCTGGCGGCAGGCCCAGTGCTCGTGGACGAGCCCGTCGTCACCGACGCGGTAGATGTGGATGTGCTCCACGTCGACCTTGTTGCCGCTGCCCTCGAAGCCGAGGAAGTTGCCGGTGTGGATACCGGTGAACCGGACCCGGACGACGGCCTTGTCGCCGTCCGCGAACGAGTCGATGTGGTCCCAGCTGGCCTCGGTGAACACGGAGTTCATCCAGCGGGCGGTGCCGAGGTAGCCGTCGGGGCCGCCGGGGGTGCCGGGCGGGGCCTCGTAGTCGACGAAGTCCGGGGCGACGAGGTCGTGGGCGACCTTCTCGTCCAGGTCGTTGAACACCTTGCCCATCTGGTGGGCGATCTCCAGCACCTTCTGGTTCGACATATGTGTCCTTTCGTACGGTGGGACGGGGAGGAAAGAGGTCTGTGGGCGGGTGGGGCGGACGCGGGGGCCGGGACTCAGTGGCCGACGCCCAGGCCACCGGTGACGGGGATGACCCCGGCGGTGACGTAGGAGGCGTCGTCGCTCGCGAGGAACCGGATGACACCCGCGACCTCCTCGGGCTGGCCGGCCCGGAACAGCGAGGTCTGGCTGAGCAGATGGTCCCGGCGCGGGCCGGTGACCTCCTTGACCATGTCGGTCTCGATCAGCCCGGGGGTGACGATGTTGACGGTGACGTTGCGCCGTCCGACCTCCAGGGCCAGGGACCGGCCGAAGCCGATGAGTCCGGCCTTGGACGCGGCGTAGTTGGTCTGGCCCGGGGCGCCGGCCAGCGAGCTGACCGAGGAGACGAGGACGATCCGGCCCCAGCGGGCCTTGATCATGTCCGGGACGACCTCCTTGACCACCCCGACGGCCGCCAGCAGGTTCGTCTCGACGACGGCGCGGAAGTCGGACTCGTCCATGGCGACCAGCAGTTCGTCACGGGTGATCCCGGCGTTGGAGACCAGCACCTGGAGGGGGCCGTGCTGGATACGGGCCTCCTCGACGGCGCGGCGCACGGACTCGGCGTCCGTGATGTCGCAGCGCACCCCGAACAGGCCCTCCGGCGGCTCCCCGGTGCGGTAGGTGACGGCGACCTTGTCGCCCTGGGCGGCGAGGGCCCGCGCGGTCGCGAGACCGATACCGCGGTTGCCGCCGGTCACGAGTACGGAACGGCTCACTGGCTGCTCAACTCCCCTGGCTGAGAGCGGACCCCAGCAGCGCGTCCAGCCGCTCGGCCGCCGTGGTGGTGTCGGTGAAGTGGACCGCCTGCCAGCCGGCCGCCTCGGCGCCCGCGCAGTTGTGCGCGAGGTCGTCGATCAGGACACAGCTGCCGGCGGGGACCCCGGCGCGTTCGGCGGCGAGCGCGAACATCCCGGGCGAGGGCTTGCGGTGGCCGACCTCGAACGACAGCACGACGTCGTCGAAGAGTTCGGCCGGGTCGACCATCCGGCGCCAGTGGGCGTCCCAGGTCGGGACCATGTTGGAGAGCATCCCGACGAAGGCGCCCCGGTCCCGGGCCTTGCGGAGCACCGCGACCCACTCGTGGTTGGTCTCCCGCCCGTCGAACCAGGCGTCGGCCAGTGAGGTGAGCCGCTTGCCGGTGACCCCGTGGTCGGCGGCCAGCACCTCGGAGATCTGGGCGAGCCACTCCTCCTCGGTGATCAGCGGGGTGTCGATGGGCTCCATCACATCGGTCGTGTTGTACCGGGCGGTGACCTTGCCGAGGGCCTGGAGCAGGACCTGCGGGTCGAGTCCCTGGGCCGCGCAGAAGGTGCCCATGGTGTGCTGGATCGGCGGGGTCAGGACCCCGCCGAAGTCGGTCCAGACGGCGATGCGCCGGGTGTTCACAGTGCCTCCTTGGTGGCGACGGTGACCGTCACCTGGGCGATCTCGTTGCCGTCCTGGACGAACCGCACCGGCACCTCGCCCCGGCCGTCGAGGGGGACGGCCCGGGGCGCCTCGGCCCGGACCACGTCGTCCAGCTCCGCGAATCTGCTGAAGCCCGCCTCGAAGCCGACGGCGTACGTGCCGAGCGGCTCCCCGGACCCCAGCAGGGCGAGCTGGCGCGCCGCCTCGACCAGCGTCATCGCCGGCAGATGGTCGTACTCGTGGTCGAACAGGGCCCGGTTGTCGAAGCGCGGGGTGACCTCGGCGCCGACCCGCTCGCCGAAGCGCTCGGCCCGGGACAGGACGACGTTCAGCGGGTTGGCGCGGCCCACCTCGTGCGCCGGGACCTGGCGGCTGCCGTCCCCGCCCGGTCCGTGGTCGCCGAAGTCGGAGGTCATCGGCGCCGGGGTGCCCCGCTGCGAGTGGCGCAGCACCTCGTTCTCGTGCGGGTTGAGGAAGAGCACGTCCATCTCGTGCGTGGCCACCTCGGTGTCCCCGACGAAGTACCGCTGCGCGACCTGGCCGTTGCGGACCCGGCCCCGCTTGTTGATCTTGCCGTCGTACGCGGTGTCGATCCGGATGTGCCCCGGCTTGGTGCCGATCGTCAGCCCGCCGGGCTGGTCCAGCGAGAAGCGGAACCGGTCGACGATCATCATCGTGTTCGGCGCCAGACCCATGAACACGTGGGACCCGGCGATGGCGGCCTGCCGTCCCGACTCCAGCAGCAGCAGCGCGTCGAAGACGGCCGGCCGCTGGAGATGGTCGCTGTAGTAGCCGTGGGTCAGCGGGAGCTGGACGGCGGTGCGCACCTTGCGGGCGGCCAGCTGCTGCACATCGGTGACGAAGACCTCGGAGACCGCGGTCCGGTGGACCAGGGAGCGGTCCACCGTGCGGCCGAAACTGAGCTCGGCGGGCGCCGAAGAGGTCTCCGGAGCCGCGTGTGGGGTCATGGCTGCTTCCTTTGGCTGGGTGCCCTCGAAGGCTGCGGTTCACGTTGCCGCCGTCGTCGCCCTTGTCGGCAAGGGGTGTTGACGGTGTCGTCCGATCCTGACAGGGGGTCATGAATTCGAGGTCGTGCCAGAATTCAAGGCCGATAAAAGACGGAGCAAATAGGGTGCGGCGTCGCGTAGCGGTTGGATCCCTCGCGGGCGGTCTGGATACGGGGGAAGCGCAGTATCCTTATGGAATGCGTATCGGAGAGCTGGCGCGGCATACGGGAGTTCCGGCCCCCACGATCAAGTACTACACACGTGAGGGGCTGCTGCCGCCCGGCGAGCGCACCAGTCCCAACCAGGTGCGCTATGCCGGGTCCCATGTCCGCAGGCTCAAGCTGATCAGGGCGATGCTGGAGGTCGGCGGCATGTCCGTCGCCACTGTGCGTGATGTCCTGGCGCAGGTGGACGCTCCCGGGCGCACGGTCCACGGCATGCTCGGGGTGGCCCAGTCGGCGGTCAGCAGGTCCGCCACCGAGCGCGGTACCGAGGAGGAGCGGCGCCAGGCCGAGCGGGAGGCGGCCGAGCTGGTCCGCCGGCACGGCTGGGACGTCAAGCCGGAGAACCCGGGCTGGCCCGCGCTCGTCCAGATCATCGTCACCTACCGGGACCTCGACCGGGGCGATCTGCTGGCCCTCCTCGACGAGTACGCGGCGGCGGCCGGCCGGCTGGCCCAGGTGGAGCTGGCCACGGTCGCCGACGTCCCCACCGTGGACGGCATGGTGGAGGGCGTGGTCCTCGGCACGGTGCTCGGGGACGCCGCGATGTCGGCGATGCGCCGGATCGCCCAGGAGAGCGCCTCGTCCCGTTTCGCCAGACCCCGGACTCAGTCGGTGTAGGTCACCGCGGGCCGCACCGGCACCAGATGGTGGACATGGGCCGGCGGGAGGTTGCCGAGCACGGTCTCGGTGCGGAAGCGGTGGCGCTGGAGGGTCCGGGTGATGACCGCCTGGGTCCGCAGCGCGCGCCGCCGCTCCTCGGGGCCCACGAGCGCCCGGCGCAGGGCGGGGAGCCCCGCGTAGGCGAAGAAGGAGAGGGTCCCGCCGGGGCGCAGCGCGCCCAGCAGCCGGTCGAAGATGTCCTGCACCGTCGCGGCGTCGAAGTTCGCGAACGGCAGTCCGCACACGATCGTGTCGTACGAGCCCAGCTCGTGCTCCTGCACCAGGCCGGTCAGCAGCCGGACCTGGCCGTCGCCCGCGTACCGCTGCTGGAGCAGCTCGGCGAAGCGCGGATTGGCCTCGACCAGGTCCAGGGTGTCCAGCGGCCCTATCGCGGCCCGCGCCCGCCGGGTGACGGCCCCGGTGCCCGGCCCCACCTCCAGTACCGCGCGTGCGTGGCCCGGGCTCGGGATCACGAAGCGGGTCAGGGCGCCGGCCAGCGCGGGACTGCTCGGGGCGATGGCCCCCGTCTCCCGGCGCGATCGGGCGAACTCCTGGAAGAAAAGCGTCACTTCGGTCATGACCCCCACCTGCGTCCTTGGTGATAGTGAAACTATCGATAGTTTAGGTTACTGTAGGGGTCAGGCGGGGTCGTTCACCGCCATGCGCGACGTTAACGGCCTTGCGGCCAGGGAGCATCACCTCCTTCCGACCCCGTGCATACCTCCAAAGACACATGCGCGTCTCGCGAACCCGTCCCCGGACGGCTACCGACAGCCCTGGGGGAAGACCATGGACTTCTCGTCGCTCCTCTCATGGGTCGACATCACGGCCGGCCTGGCCCCCCGCCTGGGGGAGATGGCCTGCTGGGCCTACGCGATCCTGGCGATCACCACCCTGCCGCCGCTGCTGCCCAACAATCTGCTGCTCATCACCGGCGGCATGCTCGCCGCCCGCGGCGAGATGTCCCTGGTACTCGTCCTGCTGTCGGTCGCGGGCAGCGCGCTGCTCGGTGATCTGCTGCTGCACCGCTTCGGCTGGTCCGCGGGCGGCAGGTTCCGGCGCTCGGAGCCGACCGGCCGCCGCGGCGAGATGTTCGTCTGGGCGTCGGACCGGATACGGCGCCAGGGGCTCCCGTTCGTGATCGGCGTACGGTTCCTGCCCAGCGGACGGCTCCTCGGGCCGCTCGCGGCGGGCGCCGCGGGCTACCCGGTACGGCGCTTCGTCATCGGCGCCGCGATCGCCGAGACGGTCTGGACGGCCTACTCGGTGGGCGTCGGCTACTTCGGCGGCGCGCTCAGCGACAACCCCGTGCACGCCCTCGCGATCGGACTCTCGTTGTCGCTGGGAGTAGCCGCCGTGGCCACCGCCGTCCAGCGGCGCGGAACGGCGCGGATGAGGGCCGGCGCCGATGTCCCGAAAGAGGCATGAACCGCACCCCCAGCGCGCATTCCTTTGAAATTCCGGGCTCTGTAAGGATTGTGACAACAGTTCAGGCGGGCCGCCGGTAGACCATCGCTCGTCATTCAAGCAGGGAGAGGGAAATGTTTGCCGCCATCGGAGAATTCACCGCGCGGCGCCGGAAATGGGTGGTCGTAGCCGCAGTCGTATTCACGCTGTTCGCCGGAGTGTGGGGAACAGGCGTATTCGGCTCGTTCACCGGTGGTGCGGGCTTCGACGATCCCTCCAGCGAATCCGTACAGGCCGACAAGGTCCTCGAAGGCCCGCTCGGACGTGAGTCCAACGATCTGATCGTCCTCTACGAGTCGGACAAGTCCGGACAGAGCGTGGACGAGTTCGGGCCAGCCGTGAAGGCCGCCCTCGACGCCGTCCCCCGGGAGGGCATCGAGCGCCTCGACTCCTTCTGGCAGCCCGGCGCCCAGGGCGCGGACGCCTATGTCTCCAAGGACCGCGACCAGACCTATGTCACGGTCCAGTTCACCAGCGACAACGACCAGGACCAGGTCGAGCTGCTCACCGAGATCGAGGACCGCTTCGCCGCCGAGGGCACCGACGTCCGCTTCGGCGGGGTCGCCGCGATGACCCAGCAGGTCAACGCGCTCACCGGCTCCGACATCGCCCGCGCCGAGATGCTCTCCGTCCCGCTGCTGCTCCTGCTGCTCGTGCTGATCTTCCGCAGCGCGATCGCCGCGCTGCTGCCGCTGGCCGTGGGCACCTTCGTGGCACTCGGGTCGTTCGTGGTGCTGCGGGTGCTCACCATGTTCACCGAGATCTCCAGCACCGTCATCAACGTCATCACCATCCTCGCCCTCGGCCTCGCCATCGACTACGCCCTGTTTATGGTCAGCCGGTACCGGGACGAACTCCGGGCGGGCGCCGACGTCGACGAGGCGGTTCGCCGCGCCACGGCCACCGCCGGACGCACGGTCGCCTTCTCCGGACTCGCGGTCGCGATCTCCTTCGCGGGCCTCATCGTCTTCCCGTCCCGTTTCCTGTCCTCCATGGGCTACGCCGCGGTCGCCGTCGTCACCTTCGCCGTCGTCGGCTCGCTGTTCCTGCTGCCGGCGCTGCTGCGCTACACCGGGCACAGCATCGACAAGTGGCGCATCCCGCTGCCCGGCGGCAAGAAGGAGCGCCCGGCCAAGCCGGAGAACCAGGGCGCCTGGTACCGCACCGCGCACGCCGTGATGCGCAAGCCGCTGATCTCGTCCTTCCTCATCGTCGCCGCCCTGGTGGGCCTCGGCGCCCCGCTGCTCGGGGTCAACTGGGCGCGGCCCGGCGAGTGGGTACTGCCCTCCGGCGCCGACGCCAAGGTCGTCAGCAAGGACCTCGGCTCGGAGTTCCCCACCAACCCCGGCCGGATCATGACCACCGTCGTCCGTTTCGACGGCGAGGCCGACCGCGACGCGACGAGCGCCTACGCCGCACGCCTGGGAGAGGTCGACGGCGTCGCCTCGGCCACCCCCACCGCGTTCTCCGGCGACGACGCCCGGGTGACCATCCGCTACACCCCCGACCCGATGTCGACCGACGCCGGGGACATGGTCCGCGACATCCGCGCCACCGAGGCACCCCCGGGCGCCCAGACACTGACCACCGGTATGCCCGCCTCCCGGGTGGACATCGTCGGGATGATCGGTGAACGGCTCCCCTGGATGGCCCTGTTCGTCGCCGTCGTCTCGTTCCTGGTGCTCTTCCTGGCCTTCGGGTCGCTGCTGCTGCCGCTGAAGTCGGTGGTCCTGAACCTCCTCTCGCTGCTCGCCACCTTCGGCGCCATCAAGTGGATCTTCCAGGACGGCCACCTCTCCGGGCTGCTCGGCTTCGAGCCCATCGGCGCGGTGGACGCCAACTTCCCGGTCCTCGTCGTCGCGATCGCCTTCGGTCTCGCCATGGACTACGAGGTGTTCCTGCTCTCCCGGGTCCGCGAGGAGTGGGAGATCAGCGGCGACCCGATCGAGTCGATGGCACTGGGTCTCCAGCGCTCCGCGAAGATCATCACCAGTGCCGCACTGCTCCTGGTCGTGGTGGTCGGCGGGTTCATGACCTCGTCCATCCTCTTCATGAAGATGATCGGCGTGGGTCTGGTGATCGCGGTCATCGTGGACGCGACCATCGTCCGGGGTCTGCTCGTCCCCGCCACGATGGCGCTGCTCGGCAGCAAGGCGTGGTGGGCACCCGCCCCGCTGGCCCGCTGGTGGTCCCGCTTCAACCTCAGCGAGTCGTCGGCCCCGCCGCCGCCCGCCGAGCCCACCGCGGCCCGCGCCGAGGCGTTGCGGTGACCACCGCGAAACCCGGCGACACCGCGTCGCCCGCGCCGCACCCGGCGCCCGCCCCGCCCGCGTCGGTGACGCGGGCGGGGGCGGGGCCCGCCACCCCGGCGGCACGGTCCGCCCCCCAGGCCGGACCCGCCACCCAGGCCGGACCCGCCACCCCGGCCGCCCAGGCCCCGCAGACCCCGGCCGGACAGGCCGACCGCCGCCCCGCCCCGGCCCGCCGGGCAGGGCACCCGCACCACCCCGCGCCGACCGGGGCACCCGCCCCCGCCGGCGCCCCCCAGACCGCGCCGCGCCCCGGACCCGCACATCCCCCGACGGGCAACCGGGGCGCGGCGCCTCAACCCGGGACCGCCGAGCCCGCCACCACGGGCCCGGCGAGCCCCCCGGCCACCGGGTCCGCCCCGGCCCCGGCCCCGGCGAGCCCCGGGCCCACCGGCGGCGGCACGGAGCCCGACCCCGGCGGTACGGGGACGGGGACCCGTACGGCCACCGGCACCACCGGCACCACCGGCACCAGCAGCACGGCCACGGCCACCCGTACGGCCACCAGCACCACCGGCACGGCCACGGGAACCGGTACGGCCAGCACCAGCACCAGCACCACCAGCACCAGTACGCCCACGGACACCCGTACGGGCACCGCCGCCGCCCCCGCCGGGCGGTACCGGGTCGAGGCGGCCGGGGCGCTCGCGGCCTGTGTCACCGCGCTGCTCGCCGCCCTCTTCGGCAGCTGGGGCAGCTGGTCGGCGCCGCTCGGGGACGTCCTGCCCGGGTTCCCGCTGCCGTGGGGGGTGACCGCGGGGCCCCCGCTGCTCCTGGTGACGCTCGCCGGGGCGTTCGTCGGCTGGGCCGGCGCACCCTCGTTCGCCCGCACCTGGGCGCACACGGCGGCGGCCCTCGCCGCCGCCACCGGACTGCTGGCCCTGCCGCGCGCCCCCTTCGGCGCCGACGGCGTCTGGGCGGCGCTCTCCGAGGCCGCGCACGCGGGCCTCTTCGGTGTCCTCGCCGGATGGCTGCCCGCGCTGGCGGCCCTGGCGCTCACCCGCCGGGCCACCGGGCCCGGCGGCCTCGCCCCCTATGTGTGGACCACCGCGCTCGCCGCGCTGGGCCCCCTGCTCTGGTTCGCCGTGAACGCGGCCCTGGCAGACCCCGCGGCCGACCCCTGCACCGCCACCGGATGCGTCTCCGCCCGCGCCGAACTCCAGTTCACCGGCGAGATCGCGCTGCGCCTGGCGCTGCCCGCGTGGGCCGCCGCCGTCGCCCTGCTCGCCGCCGCGCGGCGCGCCCGGCGGATCAGGGAGCTGCGCACCGTATGGCAGGTACTGATCGCACTGGCCCTCGTCGGGACGCTCGCCGTCCTCTCGCCCGGTCTCGTCATCGGAGCCGACGTATGACCCCTGGACCCCTGGACCCCGAGAACCGCGCCGACCGCACCAGGCGCCGATTCCTCGCCGCCACCGCGGCCGCCGCCGCCTCGGCGGCGGGCTGGGCGGCCACCACCGCCGCCGCGGGCGGCACCCCGCGCCCGCACGCCCGCCACGCCTACATCGGCGGCTTCACCCGCGGCGAGTACGGGCTCCCCGGACTGCCCGGCATCGGCATCGCCGCCGTCACCGGGAGCGGCCGGCTGGAACTGCGGGGCTGGCAGAAGGACATCGAGAACCCGTCCTTCCTCACCCTCTCCCCGGACCGCGACCGGCTCTACGCCGTCAGCCAGCTGCCCGGGGGCGCCACCGGGGCCGTCCACGCCTACCGCGTCGACGGCGACCGGCTGCGTCCCGTCGGACGGCCCCGCTCCAGCGGGGGAGCGGCCCCCGTCCATCTCGCGTTCCACCCGGACGGCCGGTTCCTGCTGACGGTCAACTACGACTCCGGGCATGTGGCGGTGCTGCCCGTGGGCACCGACGGCGCCCTCGGGGACCCCGTCCAGGTACTGCGCCACCACGGCCGCGGACCGCACCCGGTGGAACAGCGGGGCCCCCACCCGCACATGATCGCCTTCGACCCAGCGGGCACCCGGGTCCTCGTGCCCGACAAGGGCGACGACCGTATCCACGTCTACGACTTCGACGCCCGCGCCGGACGGCTGAGCCCGCGCACCACCACCCGCCTCGGCAGCGGGGTCGGGCCCCGGCACCTGGTCTTCCATCCGGGCGGACGCCTCGCCTACGTGACCAACGAGATCGGTCACTCCGTCAGCGTCCTGTCCTACGACTCCCGCACGGGCGAGGTCCGGGCCCTGTCGCACACCTCCGTGGCACCGCCGGGCATCGACCCGCGCAACGCCCCGTCCGCCGTGCATCTGACCCCGGGCGCCCGGCTCCTCGTCACCGCCGACCGGGGACTGGACACCGTCCAGTCGTTCCGGGTCGGCGACGGGGGCCGCACCCTCACCCTGCTGGAGTCCCAGCCCGTGACCCCGAAGGCACCCGGCACCCGCTGGCCCCGGGACGTGGCGCTGGACGGCTCGGGGCGGTTCGTCTGGACCGCCAACCAGGCGGGCCAGTCCGTCAGCGCGTTCCGTCTCGACCCCGACGACGGACGCCTCACCCCCGCCGCGCATCCGCTGCCGGTCGCCAGCCCGAGCTGTGTACTGCTCCGCTGAACGCCGTGGGGGGCCGTCGGCGGCCTCCCACGGCCCCGTGGCACGGGCGGGGGCCGGACCCGCCGGGCCCGGCTCCGTGCCGCGCTTGTCAGGACCGCCAGGCCGCCGTCGACACCCGGGTGTCCGCGCTGGCGCTGGCGACCGACGCGGCGTAGCCGTCCGGGCAGCGGACGCTGCGCACGTACCACTCCTGGGCCGAGTGCGGCACCGTGGCGGCGCGCCAGGCCCCGAACACCCGGCCGGTGTAGCGCGGCGGGGTACGGCTCAGTCCGGTGCCCGCCGCCTTCACCAGGGCCTCGGCCCGGGTCCACTGCTCGAAGCCGTGGGTGGTCCGGCCGCCGTCGACACAGGGGATGGCGCTCCAGTCCATGTGCGGACGCACCCGCTCGATGTCCACGCCCACCTCGACGCCGGGGCTGTCGCTGAGGGCGATCAGCGCGTACGCGCCGGAGTGGGACAGGCTGGCCGACAGGTCGCGGCCGTCGGGGCCGACGGGCCGCGGCTTGCCGTGCCCGTCCTCGCGGCACTTCCCGCAGTGGCGGCGGAAGGAGACCTCCTCGGCGGGCACGCCCAGCCGCCGTCCCAGCAGGGTGCGGAAGGCGTGGTGGATGGCCAGGTAGCGCATCCGGTCGCCGACCCGCCGCATCCCGGCCAGCCGGGCCCGCTCGGACGCGTCGAGGACGGCGTACGCCTCGTCGTAGGGCACCGCCGCGGCTGCGGGGGCCGTCGCGACCGTCCAGATCCGCACCCCGACCGTACGGGTGGGGGAGAGCGGTGCCGCTTCCAAGGTCACACTCATGCCGCGGAACCCCCGGCCAGGATGTGGTGCTGCAACTGTCTCAGGTCCTCGGAGGGTTCCAGTCCCAGCTCCTCGGCGAGGACGCTGCGGACATGGTTGAACGCGCGTAGCGCGTCACCGCGGCGGCCGCTGCGGTGCAGGGCGTCGATGAGCCGGGCGTGCAGCCATTCGTTGAGCGGGTCGACCGCGATGAGGCGGATCAGATCGGGGACCACCTCCCGGTGCTGGCCCAGTCCCATCGCCGCCTCGATGCGTAACTCCTGGGCCCGTAGGCGCAGATCCTCGATCCGGGCGACATGGCCGGCGAGCACCCGCCCGCGGGACACGTCGGACAGGGGGCGGCCCCGCCACAGCCCGAGCGCGGTGTCCAGGGTCTGGATCGCCGCCTCCCGTCTCCCGGCGCGCAGTTCGGCACGTGCCTGGGCGCACAGCCGGGTGAACTCCTCCAGGTCGAGCCGGCCGGGCGGGAGGTGCAGGGCGTAGCCGGAGCCCTCGGTGACGAGGACGTCGCGGGCGGCGCTGCCCAGCTCCCGTTCGAGTTCCTGGCGCAGATGGTAGACGTGGGTGCGGACGGTGCTCACCGCGGTGGCCGGGGGCGCGCCGTCCCACAGCTCCTCCACGATGGTGTCCAGGTCGATGATGTCCCGCGGGCGTACCGCCAGCAGGGCGAGCACCTTGCGCACCTTGGGCCCGCGCGGCCGGTGGGTGGAGGCGCCGTTGACGACCTGCAAGGGTCCGAGGATGCGGACGCCGAAGCCGTCGCCCGCTGTACCGGCCACCGGCCGGTACGGGTCGTGGTGTGCGGTGGGTCTGAGGGTCTGCTGGCTGATCATCGTCGTTCCCCCGGCTTCTGTGTGCTGGCTCAGGTGATGGGAAGTGCGAACGCGACCAGATGGGTCGCGTACTGCGTGACCATGAAGATCCGGTACGGGACGCGGCGCTGGGCGCGGGTCTCGTCCGGCCGGGCGGTGAGGGCCACAGCGGCGAGCACCAGCGCGCTGCCGAGCAGCACGGCGCTGGGCAGGAGCAGCCCGGGGGCGGACAGGGAGAGGGCGCACAGCAGGAGTCCGGTGCCGATCGTGAGGGCGCTGACACAGACCAGGCAGGCCGTGACGGCGGGACCCCACAGCACGGTCCAGTTGCGGCGGCCGTGCCGGGCGTCGCCCTCCGCGTCGGAGAAGTCCTTGGCGATCGCGCCGACCAGACCCATCCACAGGCACATGGCGCCGCAGAAGGCGAGCGAGGCGGGGGTGAGGGGGGTCGCCCCGCACAGCAGGCCCGCCACATAGGTCAGGGCGCCGCCGCCGATCACCGCGGCGATGGTGCCGGGGGTGTGCCGCTTGAGAGCGATCCGGGGCGCCGAGTACGCGTAGCCGAGCAGCAGGAAGCCGACGGTCACCGCACACATCAGCGGCCCGACGAGGACGGCGCCGACGACAGCGGCGGCGGCCAGACCCCGGGCGGTTCGCAGGGCCGTGTCGAGGGGCAGCAGCCCGCTCGACACGGGGCGGGTGGAGCCGTTGGACCGGTCCTCCTCCACATCGGTGACGCCGTTGTAGAGATAGACGGCCGTGACGGCGCTGATCCATACGGCCGCGCCCAGGAAGAGCGCGGGTTCAGCAGGTGATCGGGAGGTTCCGTCCGCCGTTCCGGCAAGCAGGAAACGTAAAAGGAATATCGCGAGTACCGCGCCCCGGGATTCCCGGAGGCAGAGCGCGACGAACCTTAACCCTTTAGGAGGTGCGGAGGGTTCCCCCGGTTCCGTCCCGGCCGTGAACGTTGCGGGATTGATGTATTTATCATGCTTCGCTCTCGGCATATTCGGAAATTTACTCGACGGGTGCCGGAGAGTGCAGACCCTCCGGAGGCATGCCGCCTACATCCTAAGAAACATATGGTCGTCAACCGGAGAGGGGGAGCCCGTGACCGGGGGTAAGTCTAATCTTTTGGTGGCGTTTTCCGGTGCGCCCGGGGATTTTCCATTTCCGTTACCTCGGGCCGGCTTGTCATGGCCCGTCGGATCAGCCGGGCGTCAATCGCCTTGTTCACCGCGTCGATGCGCGACACCGCTCCGAGCTTTTCGAAGATATTACGAAGATGTCGTTTCACGGTGCCCTCGGTGATGCTCAGCCGGGTCGCGATCTGACGGTTGCTCAGCGCTTCGGCGGCGAGGGTCAGGACTTCCCGCTCACGTGGTGACAGGGTCTGCGCGGAGGTGGCGAATCCGGTGTCCGGCATTCCGCTGCTCGGCAGCGCGATCGTGACCTGGGGATCACGCGCGACGGAGTTGCGGATCGCCGACAGCAGCGATTCACGGGGCACGCTCTTGTGCAGATACCCGCGGGCCCCCTGGGCCAGCAGCTCCTGGACGAGCTGGGCGTCGCCGTGCATGGACAGCATCAGGACGTGCAGCCCCGGGAAGCGGCGGGTCAGTTCACCCACCACGGTGGGCGCGTGACTGCCCGGGATCTCCACGTCCAGCAGGACCACCTGGGCCCGGGTCCGCTCGATCAGTTCGGCGAGCCCCTCACTGCTCTCGGTGTCGGCGACGATCGTCAGATCGCTCTCCGCCTCGATCAGCCGGCACAGCGCGTCACGGAGCAGCGAGTGGTCGTCGACGGCGACGATACGTATGGCTCTGCCGTCGGGTTCGGGTCTACTCGTGGCGAGCACGGTTCTCCTTGTCGATGGGGGCGATCAGATCGACGACCGTGCCTTCCCCGGGAGAACTGTTGATCTCCAGCTGACCGCCCAGCAGTCTGGCGCGCTCGACCATCGACGCGAGACCGTGCCCGCGTCTGCGCTCCGGATCGAACCCGATGCCGTTGTCGTGGACGGAGGCACGGATCAGTCCGTCCTCGATCACGACAGCGATGTCTATCCGGGTCGCGGAGGCGTGGGCGAAGGCGTTGCGCAAACATTCGCGGAGCATCAGATAGAGATCATCGGCGAGCCCTGGGGGCATATGGTCGCCCGGGTCCTCGACCCGGATCTCCACCGTCGTCTTGTCCAGCGCCATTGCCGTGACGAACGAGGAGAGGGCGACCTGGAGGGACCGTGTGGTGTCGGCGCGGTTGCGCAGTTCCGTCACCAGGTCGCGGGTGATGTGCTGGGTCTCCCGGATGGCCTGCTTGAGGGCCGTCAGACGGGAGTCGGGCTGCTGGGACAACTCGTAGAGCTCTAACTGGCGCAGGGCGACACTCGCGGCGCCCCCGATACGGTCGTGTATCTCCCTGGCCATGCTGTTGCGGCCCTGCTGGGCCGCGTCCCGCACCACGTCGAGCAGGAACAGGTCATGGCCGATGGCGCCCTGCTCCAGCCGTCTGATGATCGACGACTGAAGGCCCAGCAGCGCCTGGATGAGATGACGCTCCGAGCCGGGCCGGTCCGCGCAGATCCGGCTCAGGTGATCCATCGTCACCTGGAACAGGAGGGAGCCCGCGCGCACGGAGTGGATAGGGGCGATCCCCTGGGAGATGCGGGCTCCGCCGAGTCTTCGCGTCTTCAGCACGAGACCCGCGTCGAACGGCGACTCCCCGCCGTGCCGCAGGGTCGCCAGACAGTCCGCGACGACGTGTTCCGCCTGCTCATGGCAGGTCTGCCAGGCCTCCGGATTGGTGCCGAGGGGGTTTCCTTGCTCGACGAGCGCCTGGCGGTAGGAGTCGAGCAGCTGTGGCCGGATCGCCTGGAGCCGCTCCGCGAGTGCGGCGGCTCCGTCCTCCGGCCCCCGCCGCTCGGAGTCCCCACGCAGTGGCCTGTCCATACGCCCCCGTCCCCGTCCGGGCCGGGACCGCCCCCCACTGACGGTAGAACCGCACACCTGGTGCGATTGCAAAAGGCCCGGTTGTTCAGATAGTCAAGTGGGAGTCTGCAAGAGCTGTGCGTGATCGTCAAGCTTCACATGGTTACCGATGCGTAAAGCGGGGTTCGGTAACACCACTTGGCTGGTTTCATGGGGAAATCAAGGTTCAGTGAGGCGAGGGGGCGGCGCACAGCCGGGTGGAGACGTGTTCGTGCACGAGTCTGCGCAGCGCGGTGATCACCGTGTCGCCGATGACCGTGCCGTTCACCATGCGGGTCGCCGCGGTCTCCCGGTCGGGCTGGCGCAGGACCAGACAGAGTTCGGCCTCGGCGACCTTCTCCAGGGCCTCCGCGTAGGCCAGCAGCGGACGGATCAACTCCCCCTGCCCCAGCCACTCGGTGACCACCAGGGCCTGGATCAGCGTCCGCCAGGCGGGGTTGTCGGGACTCACGTCCCACTGCCTGGCCTCCGCGAGTTCACGGACCCGCTCGCCCGCCTGCGCCCAGTCGGCGTCGTCGGTCGCGGAACCCGCCGACGGCAGGGCGTACTGGATGGCACCCAGCAACTGGTGCAGCGAGGTCTCCGGGGACTCCAGCCGCCCCAGCACCCGCCGGGTGTCGGAGTGGGTGAGCCCGCCGACCTCCATCAGCGCCCGCACCAGTTCGACCCGGCGGACGTACGACTCGTCGTACGGGGGCGGGACGGGGATCAGCCCCGACTGCTGGAACGTGCGGAGCGTCAGCACCGGCACCCCGGTCCTGCGGCTCACATCGGATAGTCGCACCTCACGCCTTCCCTGGCAGCGGCCCCGTCCGGTCCTTCCCGGGTCGTCGCAAGCGGGATCATGGCTGGACTGTAGGCACCGTGAGCACCCCGTCACAAGACACGGTCCCGGAGGTGGGGCACGCGATGTGTCGAAAGAGGTGGCCCGGGGGGACCCTGCGACCCCGCCCCGGGCGCGCCGCCGTGACCCGGCCCCCGCCGGGGTGCGACTCTCACGCGGTCGGAGGCGCTTCGCGTTCCCGAAGCCGGTCAGGTGCGCCGTGCACGGGGTACGTGGTCCGAGTTCATTTCCCGCGTGCCCTCGCGCGGCCGACCCGCACTCGGCCGGTGGGGGCCTAGTGTTCCGGTGGTGATCGAAACCATCGTTCTTGATGTGGGCGAGACCCTGGTACGGCGGGACAGGTACTGGGACGGCTGGGCCGACTGGCTCCAGATGCCACGGCACACCGTGTCGGCGCTGGTCGGTGCGGTGGTCGCGCAAGGGCGGGCCGCCGAGGACGCGTTGCGGCTGATCAACCCCGACATGGACATCGCCTCCGCCGACGCGGCCCGGGACGTCTCGGGCCGCGGGGAGTACCTCGACGAACGGGACCTCTACCCGGACGTGCGTCCCGCGCTGGCCGCCCTGCGCGAACGCGGACTGCGGGTGGTCGTCGCCGGGGACGCCAGCGCCCGCTGCACGGAGATGCTGCGCGGGCTCGATCTGCCGGTCGACCTCGTCGCCGACACCGCCGAGTGGGATGTCGCGAAGCCGAAGGGCGAGTTCTTCGAACGGGTCCTCGACCTCGCGCAGAGCCCCGCCCGCTCCACCGTCTACGTCGGTGACCACCCCGGCGACGACGTGTTCCCCGCGAAGGCCGCCGGGCTCCGCGTCGCCCATGTGCGGCGCGGCCCGTGGGGTCATCTGTGGGGCGAGGACCCCGAGGTGCTGGCCGCCGCCGACTGGCAGGTCGACTCCCTGGTCCAGCTGGCGTCCGCGCTCGGCGACTGAGCGGGGCCCTGCCGGGCGGCTACGGGTGTCCGGCCGCCGGGTGCCCGGCGGGGCGCTGGAAGCCGCGTACGTAGCGCCGTTGCCAGGGGGTCTCCACCGCGTGCCGGTCGTAGTGCGCGCGGACATAGGCCACGGCCTCGCCCTGGGGTACGCCGTCGAGTACCGCGAGGCACGCCAGCGCCGTCCCGGTACGTCCCCGGCCGCCTCCGCAGGCCACCTCGACCCGCTCGGTGGCCGACCGGGTCCAGACCCGCGCCAGGGTGGCGGCGGCGGCCGTCCGGTCCTTCGGCAGCCGGAAGTCCGGCCAGCGCAGCCAGTCCGCGTCCCACGCGGTCGCGGGCGGGGGGCTCCCGAGCAGATACACACCGTACTCCGGCGCGGGGCCCCCGGGCAGCGGGCGGCGCAGCCCCCGGCCCCGTACGGTCCGTCCGGACGGCAGCCGCAGTACGCCCGGGGCGTCCGGGCTCCAGGTCGTCGTCATCCGGTCAGCCTAGGGCCGGCCGCCCTCAGTGGTCCGGGCTATTGCGCTGCCCGTCGTCCGACGACCGGGCGGTGCCGGAGCGGTCCACCTCGAAGACCCGGCGCGGTCCCTTGGCGGGCCGCTCGCGGTCGTCCGGTTCGGGGCGCTGTTCCTTGTCCGGCCCGGTGTCCGCTCCGCGCCGTTCCTGCTGGGGCTTCGCCATGGGGACCTCCATCGCTGCGGTTGGGCCAGCCGGGGGACGTGGTCTTCGTCCGCGGGTCGTGCTGTGCCCCGCGTCGCTGGGTTTCCTGTGCTGGGCGTACTTGTCCCTGTGCGGGTCGTTCGTGGGTGCGCAGTTCCCCGCGCCCCTGGATGCTGCCCCTGTCCGTTGTCCGTCGGGTGCGGGCCGGCCCTCGTCCTTTGCGCAGTTCCCCGCGCCCCTTTGGGGCTCCCCTTCCGCCGTCTTTCGCCGTACCCAGTGGAACGAGTGGGCCGCAGGTGGAACCCCAGGGGCGCGGGGAACTGCGCAGCCACGTCGGTACCCGGGCGGGCGTCGGGCGTTCAGCCGGGGTGACCCGGGGCCCCGCCGGGCGGCCCGCGCGGGCGCAAGTGGGGTGAGCCGGGGTGACCCGGGGCCCCGTGGGGCGGCCGTGGTCAGGGGGTTTCCGCCGGGGTGGGTTCCGCGCGGAGCCTTCGTTGGCGGGTGCCGACCACGCACACCGCGGCCACCGCGCTCGCGACCAGCGCCAGCGGAACCATCCAGTCCCGGTCCAGCACATGCCCGATCGCGTGATCGACCGAGTACCGGCCGGGCCCGGTCAGCGCGAGGCTGGCCGCGGCCGTACCGAACGCGGCGGGGAGCTCGTAGCCGCCCTCCGTGGTGAAGAAGCCGTTGGGGGCGTGCACCGCGGCGGCGCCCGCCATCCCGCCGGAGGCCGCCGCGCCCGCGAACGGCGTCGCGAGCCCGAGGGCCAGCAGGGTCCCGCCGCCCGCCTCGGCGAGCCCGGAGGCGATCGCGCTGGGCCTGCCGGGGATGTACCCCATCGACTCCATGGCGGTGCCCGTGCCCTCGATGCCGCCGCCCCCGAACCAGCCGAACAGCTTCTGCGTGCCGTGCGCCGTCAGCGCCCCGCCGATGCCGACCCGGAGCAGCAGCAGACCCAGATCGCGCCGGTGGACATGGAAACAGCCGGTCATCGCGTTCCTCCTCAGGGGATGCCTGGCCTTCCCCTCCACGGTGGCACCTCCCGGGCCCGTCCGCCCGCCCGTACCCCCGGGTGCCCGAACGCCCCCGCGCCCGGTAGCGGGGCACACGGACGGGTGTGAGGGTGGGCGGCGTCGGCCCCGTGGTCCCGCGGTGCCGGCGCCCGGGGGCCAGGAGGCCGCGGGCGGCAGCGAGGAGGCCCGGGAGGCCCCATGTCCATCCAGCTCGCCAAGCTCAGCGAGCCCGCCGTGCGCGACTTCGTCGCCGCGGTGAACGCGCACGACCGGACGGCGTTCCGGGCGGTGCTCACCCCGGACGCCACCATGTCCGACGACGGCACCGAGCGGGATCTCGACGAGTGGACCGAGCGGGAGATCTTCTCCTCGCACGGGCATCTGGACATCGACAAGGAGAAGGCGGGCGGCCGCTCGCTCATCGCCCGCTACAGCAACGACACCTGGGGCGAGATGCGGACCCGGTGGGACTTCGTGGTGGAGGGCGGCAAGGTCACACGGTTCGAGACCGGCCAGGCATGAGGACGGGACCGTCGCCCTGTGGTGCCGGCGCGGTCCCGCTCGTCTCGTGTACCAGGGGGCGACCGTCCCGTGGTGCGGGTCGTTCCCGCTGTCCGCGCGGTTCCGGTCGCGCGGAGCGGTCACCCCCCCCGCCCGGCCCCGGGACGGTCGCCTGCCCCTTCAGGATGGCTCAGTGGCAGTACGTGGTGCCGCGGCCGTCGCCCCAGGAGCAGGAGTCGGCCTGGGAACCGCTGGGACGCAGCAGCCGGGCCTTGTCACCGGTGTTGTTCCAGACGTACGAGCCGCGGTTCCAGTACACGTAACCGGCGCTGTTGCTGCCCCGGCCGGTGCGCAGCTGGACGGTCTTGCCCGCGCCGATCTTGTGGTTGCCGAAGGTGTACGTGTAGCCGGTGTTGTCCTTGATCTTGTAGCCCTTGAGCTGGATCGTGGAACGGGTGTTGTTGTGGATGTTGACGCGCTCGGCGTTCAGCGAGGCGTTCGAGCGGGTGTCGCGGCCCGGGCTGTCGTACTGGACCCAGCCGAAGTGCAGTCCTCCCTGGTGCGGCGCGGCGGCGGCCGGGGTGGCGGCGAGCAGCGGGGCGGCCAGGGCGGCGACGGCGACGGCGGCGGATGCGGCGAAACGGATACGCAACACGGCTCCAAATGTGGATATTCGATGAACATACTTATGAAGGAACCCTGAGCATAGGCGTGTTGCCCGGCCATACCGGACGGAAGGTCTCGTTCCGCTTGTGGAGATTCTCAGGACGGAGGAATGCCGGTCCCACGCCCCGGGCAGACGTGGTCGCCCCGGACGAAGAGGCCCCTCAGACCCGCTCGCCCGGGTACCGCACCCCGGTCCGCTCCCGCACCGCGTCCAGCGTCCGCATCACGGCGAGCGATCCGTCCAGCGGGACCAGCGGGGACTCCACCGCCCCCGCGCGCAGACACCGCATCACCTCGGCCGCCTCATGACGGAACGTGTCCCGGGGCCCGTCCGCCGGGTCCGTCACGAACTCCTGCGGCTCCTTGCCGTCCCGGTGCAGCACGAACCGCTCCGGGTAGAAGAACCCGCCGGGGATCTCCACCCGCCCCTCGCTGCCGGTGACCGACGCGACGACCGGGGTGTGCGCGTTGACCGCGCAGTGCAGCACCGCGAGCGCGCCGCTGTCGTACGACAGCACCATGCCGGTCTGGAGGTCGACCCCTTCCGGCGACAGCGTGGCCGCCGCGCTCACCCCGGCCGGCTCACCGAGGAACAGCTGCGCGAACGACACCGGGTACACACCGAGGTCGAGCAGCGCGCCGCCGCCCTGCGCCGGGTCCCGCAGCCGGTGCGTGGCCGGGAAGCTGCCGTCGATCCCGAAGTCGGCGTGCACCGCCCGGACCGTACCGATCGCCCCGTCGTCCACCAGCCCCTTCAGCCTGCGGATCAGCGGGTTGCAGTACATCCACATGGCCTCCATCAGGAACAGGCCCCGGGCCCGTGCCAGCGCCACCAGCTCCACCGCCTCGGGCGCGTTCAGCGTGAACGCCTTCTCGACCAGCACCGGACGGCCCGCCCCCAGACACAGCCCGGCGGCCCGCCGGTGCGCGGCGTGCGGAGTGGCGACGTACACCACATCGATGTCCTCGTCGGCGGCGAGCGAGGCCCAGTCGCCGTACGCGCGCCCGATCCCGAACCGCTCGGCGAACGCCTTCGCGCCCGCCTCGGTACGGGACGCGACCGCGACGACCTCGGCGTCCGGCATGTCCAGCAGATCGGCGGTGAAGGAGGCGGCTATCCCGCCCGTCGCCAGTACTCCCCAGCGCACACGTTCCCCGGCCATGAGGCCCCTTCCGTTCCTGGGCGGTGCCCCTGGGGCAGCCGCTCCCGCGAGAAACGGACCGCCCCGCCACCGGGCCGGGCCCGGTACGTGGATAAATGGTCTCAACCATCCGATCCGGACTGCGAGCATAGAGAACGGACCCGGCGAACTCCATCGGCATCCAACGGAAACCAACGCCGGCGAACACCAGGAACGGCAGACGAAGGGGAGGGCGCATGCCCGAGCGCGGGAGTGCCGCACAGGACGGGGACGACATACCGGGGCCCCTGGACACCGACGTCCGGGCGGGGGAGCAGGTCGCGCCGCCACCGGTCCCCGTGCCCGTCCCCGCGCCACCGGGCGACCCGGGACCCGCCGTCCACCCCCCGGCCGTCCGCCGCACCGGAATCCTGGTGACGCTGGTCCTCGGCGGACTCACCGCGATGCCCCCGCTGTCCATGGACATGTACCTCCCGGCGCTGCCGGAGGTCACCGGGATGCTGGGCGCCTCCGCCGCGACCGTGCAGCTCACCCTCACCGCCTGCCTCGCGGGCATGGCCCTCGGACAGCTCGTCGTGGGACCCATGAGCGACAAGTGGGGCCGCAGACGCCCGCTGCTGATCGGTCTGCTGATCTACATCGTCGCCACCGCCGCGTGCGCCGTCGCCCCCGATGTCGAACTCCTCATCGCCTTCCGGCTCGCCCAGGGACTCGCGGGCGCCGCGGGCATCGTGATCGCCCGCGCGATCGTCCGGGACCTCTACGACGGGGTCGCGATGGCCCGGTTCTTCTCCACCCTGATGCTGATCTCCGGGGTCGCCCCGATCATCGGTCCCGTCATCGGCGGCCAGGTGCTGCGGTTCACCGACTGGCGCGGGGTGTTCTGGGTGCTCACCGTCGTCGGGGTGGTCCTCACCCTCCTCGTCCGCTTCCGGCTGCCGGAGACCCTGCCGCCCGCCCGCCGGCACCCCGGCGGGGTCCGGGCCGCGCTGCGCACCATGCGCGGACTCCTCGCCGACCGCGCGTTCACCGGCTACACCCTCGCGGGCGGCTTCACCTTCGCCGCGCTGTTCGCGTACGTGTCCGCCTCGCCGTTCGTCGTCCAGGAGATCTACGGGGCCTCACCCCAGACGTTCTCGCTGCTCTTCGGTGTCAACTCGGTCGGCCTGGTGATCGTCGGCCAGATCAACGGCCGTCTGCTCGTCGGCCGGGTCAGCCTCGACAAGGCCGTCGGGGTGGGGCTCGCGGTGATCGGTCTCGCGTCGGTCGCGCTGCTGCTGCTCACGGCGGGGGTGTTCGGGAAGGCGGGGCTCTTCCCGGTCGCCGCGGCGCTGTTCGTGCTGATGTCCGCGATGGGGCTGGTGCTGCCCAACACCAACGCGCTGGCCCTCTTCCGGGCGGGGCACGCGGCGGGGTCCGCGTCCGCGCTGATCGGTACGTCGTCGTTCCTGATCGGCGCGGTGGCTTCGCCTCTCGTCGGGATCGCGGGGGAGCACACGGCTGTGCCGATGGCCGTCGTCCAGCTCACCGCAGCCCTGGCCGCCGCCCTGGCCTTCCTCACCCTCTCCCGCCCCCACACCACCCCCCACCAGGAGTCACCCCTGTAACCCACGCCCCGCCCCCGGGGGTTCCACACCTGGACGTACTCGTCCCCGTACAGGTCGTCCGTGGGTGCGCAGTTCCCCGCAGGTCGCCTCCGCTCGCGCCCCCGAGGTTCCCTGTGCTGGACGTACTTGTCCCTGTGCCGTCGCTCGCGGGGTGCGCAGTTCCCCGCGCCCCTGGATGCTGCCCTCTTGCGGTCGCTTCTTCGGGTGCGGGGCCGCCCTCGTCTGTGCGCAGTTCCCCGCGCCCCTGGGTCTGTCCGGCTGGGCCCACTTGTTCCTGTGCCGTCGCTCGGTGGTTTCGCGCAGTTCCCCGCGCCCCTAGGTGGTGCCCCCTTGCGGTCGCTCTTCGGGTGCGGGTCGCCCTCGTTTTGCGCAGTTCCCCGCGCCCCTAGGTGGTGCCCCCTTGCGGTCGTTCTTCGGGTGCGGGCCGGTTCTCGTCTTTGCGCAGTTCCCCGCGCCCCTTTGGGGGCGCCACCTGGGGCTGTTCTCCGTCTGCTGTGGTGGGGTTGAACCATCCTCCTCGTGCAGGCGCTCGGCTGCGGGAGGGGGTGGGCGGGAATCTCTGCCCGCAGACTCCGATGCTCTTCAGTCGGGCAAGGGGGATGTCCGACCGAGCGTGTCGGATCGAGGACGGAGAATCCCGACCGGCACCGACCCGAAGAACAAACAGGTGGCGCCCCAAAGGGGCGCGGGGAACTGCGCGAAACCACCGAGCGACGGCACAGGAACAAGTGCGTCACGCCGGACAGACCTAGGAAGCGCAAGCGAAGGCGACCCGCGGGGAACTGCGCACCCACCGAGCGACGGCACAGGAACAAGCGCGTCACGCCGGACAGACCTAGACGAGTCATTCCGAATGATCAGTGGTCGTAGGCGATCAGTGATCGTGTGACCGGCTGG
>NZ_LFBV01000001.1:240014-2018837 GCF_001905345.1 Streptomyces uncialis | reverse complement strand
TCGGGTGGTCGTGGTGTGGGGGGTGCGGAGGGCTTCGGGGTGGTGGAGGCTCTGGCGGATGCGCTGGGTGGTGCGGTGGGGGCGTCGCGGGCGGCGGTGGACGCGGGCTGGTATCCGCATGCGGGTCAGGTGGGTCAGACGGGGAAGAGTGTGTCGCCGCAGTTGTATGTGGCGAACGGGATCTCGGGGGCGATCCAGCACCGGGCGGGGATGCAGACGTCGAAGACGATCGTGGCGGTGAACAAGGACGCGGAGGCGCCGATCTTCGATCTGGTGGACTTCGGTGTGGTGGGTGACCTGTTCAAGGTCCTGCCCCAGCTGACCGACGAGATCAACCACCGCAAGAACTGACCCACGACCCGAACAACCCGGCCCGACCCGAACGGCCCGGCCGGCCCGGACCGCCCGGCCGGCCTGATCTCGACCTGACCGGACAGTCCGGCCGGCCCTGGCCGATCCGGCTGCCGGTCACCCACGGCCCCCGCGACCCCCACCGGTCCCGGGGGCCCGGCCATGCCCCGGCCGTGCCCCGGAACCGTCCCCGGGGACACAGGGAACGATCCAGGCGACACAGGGAACGACCCCCGGGACACAGGGGACGGCCGCAGGACAGGCCGAACGAGTGAACTGCGTGAACGCGGACTGAGGCTGTCATGCCCGCGCGCGGCCCGTCGGCCTTCCCGCGATACAAAGGGGGCAAAAGCCGCATAAAGTCGAGCCACCCGCCTCGCAGAGCCCCCAAGGTGATGCCGTGAACTCGCCGATTGGCCGTATTCCCGTACTGGATCTCCACCCGCTCGTCGATCACGGGCGCAGGCCCGCCAAGGCGGTGGTGAATGAATCCTTCCAGGTCAGCGCCACCGTGTTCCGCGAGGGTCATGACGCCGTGTCAGCCGCGGTCGTCCTCACCGACCCGGACGGCCGGGCCGCGCCACCGGCTCCGATGCGCGAGCTCGCCCCGGGCACCGACCGCTGGGGCGCGACCGTCACCCCCACGGTCGAGGGACGCTGGACGTTCACCGTCGAGGCGTGGGGCGATCCGCTCGCGACCTGGCACACCCACGCCGGGATCAAGATCCCGGCCGGGATCGACACCGAACTCGTGCTGGAGGAAGGGGCCCTGCTCCACGAGCGGGCCGCCGCCGGGGTGCCCAAGCGCAAGGGCCGCCGCGAGACCGTGCTCGCCGCGGTGGACGCGCTGCGGGACACCGCGCGACCGCCCGCCGCCCGGCTCGCCGCCGCCCGTGACACGGGGGTCACGGAGGTGCTGGACCGGTATCCGCTGCGGGACCTGCTCACCGTGTCACGGCCCGCGCCGCTGCTCGTGGAGCGCGGACGCGCGCTGTTCGGGTCCTGGTACGAGTTCTTCCCGCGTTCCGAGGGGGCCAGGGTCGTCCCCGGGAAGCGGCCGGTCCCCGGGACCCTGCGGACCGCCGCCGAGCGGCTGCCCGCGATCGCCGCGATGGGCTTCGACGTGGTGTACCTGCCGCCGGTCCATCCGATCGGGACCACCTTCCGCAAGGGGCCCGACAACTCCCTGACCGCCGGGCCGGACGACCCCGGGGTGCCCTGGGCGATCGGCTCGCCGGAGGGCGGCCACGACGCGATCCACCCGGAGCTCGGCACCCTCGCCGACTTCGACGACTTCGTCCGCAGGGCCCGTGACCTGCGCCTGGAGATCGCGCTGGACTTCGCGCTCCAGTGCTCCCCCGACCATCCGTGGGTGACCAAGCACCCGGACTGGTTCCACCACCGGCCCGACGGCACGATCGCCTACGCGGAGAACCCGCCGAAGAAGTACCAGGACATCTACCCGATCGCGTTCGACAAGGACATGGACGGCCTGGTCCGGGAGACCGTGCGGGTGCTGCGGTTCTGGATGGCGCGGGGGGTGCGGATCTTCCGGGTCGACAATCCGCACACCAAGCCCGTGGTCTTCTGGGAGCGGGTCATCGCCAAGGTGAACGCGTCCGATCCGGACGTCGTCTTCCTGGCCGAGGCGTTCACACGCCCGGCCATGATGCGTACGCTGGCCGAGATCGGGTTCCAGCAGTCGTACACGTACTTCACCTGGCGCAACACCAAGCGGGAGCTGACGGAGTACCTGACCGAGCTGACGGGTAGGTCGGCGGCGGTGATGCGGCCCAACTTCTTCGTCAACACCCCCGACATCCTGCCCGCCTACCTCCAGCGCGGCGGTCGTCCCGCGTTCGAGGCGCGGGCCGTCCTCGCGGCCACGCTGTCGCCGTCCTGGGGTGTCTACAGCGGCTACGAGCTGTGCGAGAACACGCCCCTGCGGGAGGGCGGCGAGGAGTACCGGAACTCCGAGAAGTACGCGCTGCGGCCCCGCGACTGGGAGGCGGCCGAGCGCGCGGGGCGCAGCATCGCCCCGCTGATCACCGCGCTGAACCGGATCAGGCGGCGCAGTCCCGCGCTCCAGCAGCTGCGGGACCTGCACTTCCACCACACCGACAAGGAGGAGGTGATCGCCTACTCGAAGAGCGCCGGGGGGCCCGCCGGATCGAACACGGTTCTGGTGATCGTGAACCTCGATCCGCACCATACCCAGGAGACCACGGTGTCGTTGGACATGCCGCTACTCGGACTCGGCCGGCACGAGTCCGTACCGGTGCGCGACGAGCTCACCGGCGAGACCTACCACTGGGGCAGGACCAATTATGTGCGCCTCGAACCGGGCCGCGCCCCCGCGCACATCCTCACCGTCCTGCGACCGTCCTCACCGATCGGAGGGTCACCCACACCATGATCGTCAACGAACCCGTCCCCGACACGTTCGAGGACACCCCGGCCAAGGACCGCGATCCTCAGTGGTTCAAACGGGCCGTCTTCTACGAGGTCCTCGTCCGCTCGTTCCAGGACAGCAACGGCGACGGCGTCGGTGATCTGAGGGGCCTCACCGCCCGGCTGGACTATCTCCAGTGGCTGGGCGTCGACTGTCTGTGGCTGCCGCCGTTCTTCAAGTCCCCGCTGCGGGACGGTGGTTACGACGTGTCGGACTACACGGCGGTCCTGCCCGAGTTCGGTGACCTGGCGGACTTCGTGGAGTTCGTGGACGCCGCCCATCAGCGGGGCATGCGCGTGATCATCGACTTCGTGATGAACCACACCAGCGATCAGCATCCGTGGTTCCAGGAGTCCCGCGCCGATCCCGACGGGCCGTACGGCGACTACTACGTCTGGGCGGACGACGACAAGCAGTACCAGGACGCGCGGATCATCTTCGTCGACACGGAGGCGTCCAACTGGACGTTCGACCCGGTGCGCAAGCAGTACTACTGGCACCGGTTCTTCTCCCATCAGCCGGACCTGAACTTCGACAACCCGGCCGTGCAGGAGGAGATCGTCGCCGCGCTGAAGTTCTGGCTGGACCTCGGCATCGACGGCTTCCGGCTCGACGCGGTCCCCTATCTGTACGTGGAGGAGGGCACCAACTGCGAGAACCTGCCCGCCACCCACGAGATGCTGCGCCGGGTCCGCGCGGAGATCGACACCCACTACCCGGACACGGTGCTCCTCGCGGAGGCCAACCAGTGGCCGGAGGACGTGGTCGACTACTTCGGGGACTACACCAAGGGCGGTGACGAGTGCCATATGGCGTTCCACTTCCCGGTGATGCCCCGGATCTTCATGGCGGTGCGGCGTGAGTCCCGCTACCCGGTCTCCGAGATCCTGTCGAAGACCCCGGCGATCCCCGACGGCTGCCAGTGGGGCATCTTCCTGCGCAACCACGACGAGCTGACGCTGGAGATGGTCACCGACGAGGAACGCGACTACATGTACGCGGAGTACGCCAAGGACCCGCGGATGCGGGCCAACATCGGCATCCGCCGCCGACTGGCGCCGCTGCTCGACAACGACCGCAACCAGATCGAGCTGTTCACCGCCCTGCTGCTGTCCCTGCCCGGCTCGCCGATCCTCTACTACGGCGACGAGATCGGGATGGGCGACAACATCTGGCTCGGCGACCGCGACGCCGTGCGCACGCCCATGCAGTGGACCCCCGACCGGAACGCGGGCTTCTCGTCCTGCGACCCGGGGCGGCTGTATCTGCCGACCATCATGGACCCGGTCTACGGCTACCAGGTCGCCAATGTCGAGGCGTCGATGTCGTCCCCGTCGTCGCTGCTGCACTGGACCCGCCGGATGATCGAGATCCGCAAGCAGAACCCGGCCTTCGGCACCGGCTCGTACACGGAACTCCAGTCGTCCAACCCGGCGGTCCTCGCGTTCCTGCGGGAGGCGCCCGCGCGGGACGACGGCGGCGACGACGACCTGGTGCTGTGCGTGCACAACTTCTCCCGCTTCGCCCAGCCCACGGAGCTGGACCTGCGGCAGTTCAACGGGCGGCATCCGGTGGAGCTGATCGGCGGGGTGCGGTTCCCCGCGATCGGTGAGCTGCCGTATCTGCTGACCCTGGCCGGGCACGGCTTCTACTGGTTCCGGCTGCGCGAGGAGTCCCGCCCGGACGCCGCCACGACGGTCGTCGGCCGCGCCGGCGCCCTGCCCCCGTCCGGCGACCGGGACGGCTGAGCCGGACCGGTCCGGCCGCCCGGTCGGGTCGGCCCGCCTGGCCCGCCTGGCCCGCCTGGCCCGACCGGCCCGCCTGGCCCGACCGGCCGGAGCGACCTGCCCGGTCGGTCCGGTCGGTCCGGTCGGCCGGGCGCACGGAGGTTCCCGGGGCGCGCCCGCCCCGGGGGCGCCGACCCGGCGGGCGCTCCCCGGCGCGGACCGGCGGCCCCGGCACCATCCACCCACCCGAACCGCACAAGGCGCCCCGCCAGAAAGGAGCGACGCCATGCCGGAAGCCGTCACCCGGGACGGCCGGACGCCCGCCCGCTCCCAGGAACTGATCGCGTCCCTCGGCCCCCTGCTGCTGACCTGGCTGCCCCGGCAGCGGTGGTTCGCCGGGAAGGGGCGTCCGGTGAACGGTTTCACGGTGGTGTCGGCGACGGAACTGCTCCCGCCGGGCGCCGTCCCCCGGCTGCTGCATGTGCTGGTACGGGCCGAGCAGAGCTCCCCCACCGGACCCACCGCCGACTGCTACCAGCTGCTCGTCGGGGTCCGGCGCACCCTGCCGCCGTCCCTCGCGCCCGCCCTCATCGGCCGCCCCGAACGCGGTCCGCTGCGCGGCGCCACCGTGTACGACGCGCTGTACGACCCGCGACTGGCCGATGTCCTCCTCGAAGCGCTGCGGATGCGCGCCCGGGTCGGGGAACTGCGCTTCGAGCGGACCGGGGCCACCGAGATCCCGTCCGGTCTCGTCCCCCGGGTGCTCGGAGCCGAACAGTCGAACTCCTCACTGGTGTACGGAGATACGTTCATCCTCAAACTCTTCCGCCGGATCGTCCCCGGTACCCACCCCGATCTGGAGCTGCCGCTCGCCCTCGCCACCGAGGGCTGCCGACGGGTGCCGCCGCCCGCCGCCTGGTTCTGCGCGGACGTGGGCGCCCGGGGGACGGCGGTCGACGAGGGCACGGCCTCCGCGCGACGGGAGGGGGCCCTGGTGCTGGGCGTGCTCCAGCCGTTCCTCAAGAGCGCCGACGACGGCTGGGAACTGGCCCTCGACTCGCTCGCCCGGGGCGGCCCCTTCACTCCGCAGGCCCACGCGCTCGGCCGGGCCACCGCCGAGGTGCACGGCGCGCTCGCCCGCGCGCTGCCCCCGGTCAGCCTCGGCCGCGCCCAGATCGAGGCACTGTCCCGGAGCATGGCGAACCGCCTCGACACCACCGCCCGCGCGGTGCCCGCGCTGCGCCCGTACGCCGACGGACTGCGCACCGCCTTCGAGGCGCTCGGCGAACTCGGTACGGGACAGCTGTCCTGGACCGCCCAGCGGGTGCACGGCGATCTGCACCTCGGGCAGTGTCTGCGGGCCCCGGACGGCGAGTGGTCCCTGATCGACTTCGAGGGGGAGCCCGCGCGCCCGCTCGCGGAACGCCGACTGCCGCAGCCCACGGTCCGCGATGTCGCGGGGATGCTGCGGTCCTTCGACTACGCGGCCCGGCAGTACCGCCCCTGGTCCCCCGACTGGGCCGACGACTGCCGGGCCGCCTACTGCACGGGGTACGCGGAGGTGTCCGGCCGTGACCCCCGCCATGAGCCGGTGCTGCTGCGCGCCTACGAGACCGACAAGGCGGTGTACGAGGTGCTGTACGAGGCACGGCACCGCCCCGACTGGCTCCCCGTCCCGCTCGCCGCCGTGGCCCGCCTCGCCACCCCCTCGCTCCCCCGCCCCTGACCGTCCCCTGTCCCCTGTGCCGCCCCTGGCCTTGTCCCGGTCCCCTGCCACCGTCCCGCAGTCCGAAGTCCATCGACCCGGCTCCGCCGAGGAGGCATTCCCCCGTGACACGTCGCCCCGCCACCAGCGAACCGCCGGACCCCGAGGCCGTACCGACGGCCCCCGCGCCGACGGCCGCCGACCAGGCGCCGCCCGCCCCGCGCGCCCCCGGGCGGAAGACCGCGCCCGCCGCCCCGGACGGCCCGCCGCCCGCGAAGAGCGGCGCGGACACGGCACCGAGGACCGGGCGGACGGCGGGCCGTGCGGCCCGGATCACCGGGAAGGCGGCCGGGGACAAGGACCGGCGGTCGCCCCGTACCGCCAGGCCCGCCGCAGCCGCAGCCGCAGCCGCAGCCGCAGCCGCACCAGGATCCGAACCCGTCGCCCGCCCGGCCCCCGTGGACCCGGCACCGGACCACCCGACCGTCGCGCACCTGGTCGCCGCCCGGCAGGTCACCGCACCGCCGGACCTGACGCACGACACCACGCCCGCGCACGACTCGGTACCCGGCTCCCCCGAGGACACCGCCACCGCACGCCAAGCACCCCCGTCCCCGGCCTCCGTGCCGGACGGTGACCGTGGGCGGCTGCTCGACGGGACGCATCACGACCCGCACGCCGTGCTCGGCGCGCACCCCGTGCCGGGCGGGACCGCCGTACGGGTGCTGCGGCCGTACGCGCTCGGGGTCACCGTCGTCGCCGACGGGGTCCGGACCGCGCTGGCCGACGACGGGGACGGGTTCTTCAGCGGGCTGCTGACCGGCGCGCGGCCCGCGGCGTACCGGCTGCTGATCGCGTACCAGGGCGCCGAGGTGGACACCGCCGACCCGTACGCGCTGCTGCCCTCGCTCGGCGCGTTCGATCTGCATCTCATCGGTGAGGGACGGCACGAGGAGCTGTGGACCGCGCTCGGGGCCCGGCCGCTGACGCACCAGGGGGTGGCGGGGACCCGGTTCACGGTGTGGGCGCCGAACGCGCGCGGGGTCCGGGTCATCGGGGCGTTCAACCACTGGGACGGTACGGGGTTCCCGATGCGGTCGCTGGGGTCCAGCGGGGTGTGGGAGCTGTTCCTGCCCGGGGTCGGGGAGGGCGAGCTGTACAAGTTCGAGATCACCCGCCCGGACGGCTCGCTGACCCGGCGGGCCGACCCGATGGCCCGGCACACCGAGGTGCCACCGGCGACCGCGTCGGTCGTGCACGCCTCGACCTACGAGTGGGGGGACGCCGAGTGGCTGGCCCGGCGCGGCACCCCGGCCGTGCACGAGGCCCCGTTCTCGGTGTACGAGGTGCATCTCGCGTCCTGGCGGCCGGGGTTGACGTACCGTCAGCTCGCGGAGCAGCTGCCCGGGTATGTCAAGGATCTCGGGTTCACGCATGTGGAACTGATGCCGGTCGCGGAGCATCCGTTCGGCGGTTCCTGGGGCTACCAGATCACCGGCTTCTACGCGCCGACCTCCCGGCTGGGCTCCCCCGACGACTTCAAGTACCTGGTGGACGCGCTGCACCGGGCGGGGATCGGGGTGCTGGTCGACTGGGTGCCCGCGCACTTCCCCCGGGACGAGTGGGCGCTGGCCGAGTTCGACGGGCGCCCGCTGTACGAGCACGGGGACCCGGGACGGGCCGCGCACCCGGACTGGGGCACGCTGGAGTTCGACTACGGCCGCAAGGAGGTACGGAACTTCCTGGTGGCGAACGCCGTGTACTGGTGCGAGGAGTTCCATATCGACGGGCTGCGGGTCGACGCGGTCGCGTCGATGCTGTACCTGGACTACTCCCGGGAGTCCGGTGAGTGGTCGCCCAACGAGCGCGGGGGCCGGGAGAACCTGGACGCGGTGGCGTTCCTCCAGGAGATGAACGCGACGGTGTACCGCAGGGTGCCCGGGGTGATCACCGTGGCGGAGGAGTCGACGGCGTGGAACGGGGTGACCCGCCCCACGCACGAGGTGGGTCCGGACGGCTTCGGCGGGCTGGGCTTCGGGCTGAAGTGGAACATGGGCTGGATGCACGACTCGCTCCAGTACATCGCGCACGAGCCGGTGCACCGCAAGTACCACCACCATGAGATGACGTTCTCGATGGTGTACGCGTACAGCGAGAACTACGTACTGCCGATCTCGCACGACGAGGTCGTGCACGGCAAGCGGGCGCTGGTGTCGAAGATGCCCGGCGACTGGTGGCAGCAGCGGGCCGACCACCGCGCGTACCTCGGTTTCATGTGGGCCCACCCGGGCAAGCAACTGCTCTTCATGGGACAGGAGTTCGCGCAGGGCGCCGAGTGGTCCGAGGCGCACGGACCGGACTGGTGGCTGCTGGACCCGTCGTACTCGGCGGAGCCGGATCACCGGGGGGTGCGGGATCTGGTGCGGGATCTGAACACGGTGTACCGGCGGGAGGGCGCGCTGTGGCAGCGGGACACCGATCCCGGGGGGTTCTCGTGGGTGGTGGGGGACGCGGCGGAGGACAACGTCTTCGCGTTCCTGCGCTTCGCGGCCGACGGGACCCCGCTGCTGTCGGTGTCGAACTTCTCGCCGGTCGTCCGGCACGACTACCGGCTCGGGGTCCCCGGGGACGTACCGCTGTGGCACGAGGTCCTCAACACGGACGCGGTGCGGTACGGGGGCGGCGGGGTCGGCAACCCCGACCCGCTGAAGGCGGAGCCCTGGGGCGCGCACGGGCGGGCGACGAGCCTCGGGCTGACGCTGCCGCCGCTGGCGACGGTGTGGCTGCGGCCGGTGTAGCCGGACGCGGACCCGGTCCGGCCGGTCCCCGCGCGGCGACCGGCCGGACCGCACACCGGGACTATCCGGCCGGGGCCGCGGACAGCGGGTCGTGGCCGGTGTGGACCAGGCCCAGGGACTGGGTGGCCCGGGTCATCGCCACATAGAGGTCGCTGGTGCGGTACTCCCCCGGCTCGACCACGATCACCGTGTCGAACTCCAGCCCCTTGGACTGCCGGGGGTCGAGCAGGACGACCCGCCGGGTCAGATCGGGTGCGGCCCCGGCGGTGACCCCGGGCAGCGAGCGGGCCAGTTCGGGGTGCAGGGCGCGGGGCGCGATCACGGCGAGCCGGCCCTCGTCGGGCAGGGCGCCCGCGACGGCGTCACCGACGGTCGCCGCGAGCTTCTCGGGGGTGGTCTCCCGGACCCAGGGGTGGGCGCCGGTGGAACGCACCGACTCCGGAGGTTCGAAACCGGGGTGCTCGGCGCGGACGACCCGGGCCGCCGCGTCCATGATCTCGGCCGGGGTGCGGTAGTTGACGCCGAGGACGGTGTGCTCCCAGCGGTCCTGGACATAGGGGGCGAGGATGCGTTCCCAGGAGCCGACCCCGGCCTCGTCGGCGGTCTGCGCGGGGTCACCGACCAGGGTCATGGAGCGGGTGGGTGAGCGGCGCATCAGCAACCGCCATGCCATCGCGGACAGTTCCTGTGCCTCGTCGACGATGATGTGGCCGAAGGTCCAGGTGCGGTCGGCCGCCGCGCGTTCGGCGGCGCCGCGGTGGTCGTCCTCCTCGTGCCGCTCGGCCATCCGCTCGGCGTCGATGACGTCGTGCGCGCCGAGCACCTCGGAGTCCTCGTCGTCCACGTCCTCGAACTCGTAGGTGCGGGAGGCGTAGGACACGTCGAGGACGCCCTGGGCGTAGGCGATCCGGCGCAGTCGTTCGCGTTCCGCTTCGGTGCGGGCGGCCCGGTCGTCCTCCCCGAGGAGTTCGGCGGCCTCGTCGAGCAGGGGTACGTCCGCGGTGGTCCAGTCGCCGCCGGTGCGCCGGACGGCCGCCGCGTCGGCGGGGGCGAGATGGGTGGGGTCCGCGAGGAAGTCCGCGAGCAGCCGCTGGGGGGTGAGCCGGGGCCACAGGGTGTCGATGACGGCGTGCACCTCGGGGTCGGCGCCGAGTTCGTCGCGGATCTGGGTGAGGTCGGAGGGGTCGAGGAGGTTGGAGCCGTCGTAGGGGTCGGTGCCGATGCGTTCCGCGACCAGGTCGGTGAGGGTGTTGAGGAGGTGGCCCTCGAAGTGTTCGCGGGCGGCGTTGTGCGGCAGGCCCAGGGCGCGGGTGCGGTCCCGGGCGACCCGGACGAGGTCCGCGTCCAGTCGCAGGATGTCGCGGTCGTGCTCGATCAGGACCGCCGGGTCGGGCAGGGCCTGGCGGTCGGCGACCACGGCCGCGAGCACCCCGGCCATCTCCGCGCGGCCCTTGACCTCGGCGGCGCGGGGGGTGTCGGTAACGGTGGCGCGGACGCCGGGGTAGAGCTCGCCGACGGTCGCGAGGAGGACACCGGTCTCACCGAGCGCCGGCAGCACCTCGCCGATGTAGCCGAGGAAGGCGGGGTTGGGTCCGACGATCAGCACCGCGCGTTTGGCGAGGAGTTCGCGGTACTCGTACAGCAGATACGCGGCGCGGTGCAGGGCGACGGCGGTCTTGCCGGTGCCGGGGCCGCCCTCGATGACCAGGACGCCCTGGTGGGGGGCGCGGATGACCCGGTCCTGACCGGCCTGGATGGTGCGGACGATGTCCCCCATCCGTCCGGTGCGGGCCGCGTCGAGCGCGGCGAGCAGCACGGCGTCGCCGGTGGGGTCCTCGTGGCCGGTGCGGGAGGTGTCCCCGAGGTCGAGGATCTCGTCGTGCAGGGCGGTGACCGTACGGCCCTCGCAGGTCAGATGTCTGCGGCGGCGCAGTCCCAGCGGGGTGTGGCCGGTCGCGAGGTAGAAGGGGCGTGCGACGGGCGCGCGCCAGTCGATGAGGACGGGGACGCGTTCCCCGGTGGCGGGGTCCTCGTCGCGGATGCCGATCCGGCCGATGTGGTGGACGGTCCCCGAGGTGAGGTCGATCCGGCCGAAGCACAGGGAGCCCTCCACGGCGTCGAGCGCGGCGAGGAGGCCGGACCGCTCGTACACCTGGATGTCGCGTTCGATACGGGCCTGGAGGCCGTTGCCCACGGGGGCGAGCGCTCCGGCGACGGCGCGTTCGGTGCCGGAGCGCAGCAGATCGACCCGCTGGTGGAGTCCGTCGACGAATTCCTGTTCCGTCCGCAATTCCTTGTCCTCGTGTTCCCCGCAGTCCGGAATTCCACTGCTTGACAATTCGACTCCTACCCCGATAGGCTTTGCCCTGTTGAGCTTCTTCGTGCTGTTCGCCCGCATTACGGCACGCGAAATCGCGAAACGACAAATATACGCAAGGCAAACCCCCGGATGTCAATTGTCCCGGGGGTTTTTTGATCGCCTGATCCGCGTCGTGAAGCCGATCCCTACCGCCGTGCTCGATATCCGGGTCCGCTGCCGACGCCGTCGTTCCCGTGTCCGTGTTCGCCCGTCCGTCCGTCCGGTCCGGCGGCGCTCCGCGGCATTCGCCGGGCGCGCACCGATGACTTCACGCCCCGCCGCCGGTCAACCCCGGGACAACGCACGACACGACGATCGGAGCACCACCATGGGACACCTCGCAGCTGTTGAGTTCATGTCACTGGACGGGGTGACGCAGTCGGTGCTCTCCCCCGACGAGGACCGCGACGGCGGATTCGGGCACGGCGGATGGGTGCCGCCCTATGTGGACGCCACGGTGGAATCGTTCATGAGCACCGCCACCGCGGGGGCCGCCGCCCTGCTCCTGGGCCGCAGGACGTACGGCATCTTCGCCGCGACCTGGCCGTACGCGGACGCATCCGACCCGGCGGTCGCCGCGATGAACGCGATGCCCAAGTACGTGGTGTCCCGGTCGCGACCCGAGCTGACCTGGGAGAACTCCTTCCAGCTCGGGGCCGACCTACCCGCGGAACTGGCCCGGGTACGGCGGGAGACCGACGGGGAGATCCTGGTCCTCGGCAGCGGGGAACTGCTGCGGACCCTGATCGAGCTGGACGCCGTCGACGAGTACCGGCTGCTGACCTTCCCGCTGCTCCTCGGCACCGGCAAACGCCTCTTCGACCAGGGCTCGGCACCCCGGCGGCTGGCGCTGGTGGACAGCGGGGCCACGGAGAACGGGGTCCTGGTCACGACGTACCGGCGGGCGGCGCCCGGGGACGGGGGCAGGGACGGCGGCTGACCGGGCCGGGCCGGGCGGGACGGGTGCCCGGGCCGGGTCCGGAGGGGGCGCCCGGCCCGGGTCCGGGGTCAGGAACCGCCGGGCTGCATCGCGCCGAAGGGGGCGCCCCACGGGTCGACGAGCAGTGCCATCTCGCCCCAGGGCGTCCTCGTCGGTTCCTGGACGACCGTGCCGTTCGCCTCGCGGTGCGTCGCGACGGTGTCCGCGAGGTCGGCCACCGCGAACGTCGTCATCCAGTGCGGGGGCACCTCCGGCGGGAACCGGTCGCCCATGTCACCGACCCCGCCGACCGGGCGGTCCGGCGCGGCCTCGGTGAACAGGCCGAGATAGTCGCCGGACGCCTCGTCGACGCGGTGCGCCTTGAGTCCCAGGGCGGCCTCGTAGAACGCGGCGGCGGCCGGCAGATCACGGGTGTTGCAGTCGCACCAGATCACCGAACCGGGCTCGTTGACCCGGCCCGCGCCGATGAAGTCCTGAGGGTCCCAGACGCCGAACACCGCGCCCGTCGCGTCCGAGGCGACGACCATCCGGCCCAGGGTGCCCACGGCGTCCGGGCCGAACAGCACCGCGCCGCCCGCGTCGGAGATCCGCCGCGCGGTCGCGTCCGCGTCGTCGCTCGCCAGGAACGTCGTCCACACATGGGGCGGTTCCGGCTGTCCCTCGGGGGCCATCGCCGGGCTGATCCCGGCGACCGCTCTGCCGTCCTTCTCCATCACGGCGTAACCGCCGTACTCCGCCGGGCCGACCTCACCGGTCCAGCCGAAGAGCGTGCCGTAGTAATCCATCGCGGCACGCTGGTCCTGCGCCGTCAGACCCACCCAGCACGGGGTACCGGGCGCATAGGCTTCATTGATCTCGGGCATTTCGCGAGACCTCCAGAACACGGCCGTGCGCGGTACCGGAACCGGTACCGCGATATCCCCTCCGTTCCTCACTCTGGCACGGCGGCGGGCCGCTGTCCTTTCGGCGGTGCGCGGTCCGGCGGCGGGCGGTGCCGGGGCCGGTGGCGGGCGGTGCGCGGTCCCGGCGGCCGGCCCGGGCTCAGACCACCTCGGCCAGCTCCGCCAGGAGCTTGCGCTTGGGGCGGGCGCCCACCACCGACCACACCGGCTCGCCGCCCCGGAACACCGTGAGCGTCGGCGCCGACAGCACCCCGTAGCGGGCGGCGGTCGCCGGACTGGTGTCCACGTCGAGCTGGACGATCCGCAGCCGGTGGGACTCCTCCCGCGCGATCTCGGCCAGCACGGGGGCGATCATGCGGCACGGCGGGCACCAGTCCGCCGTGAACTTCACCAGCACCGGCAGCTCCGCCCCCAGCACCACCTCCGCGAAGTCCTCGTCCGTCACCTCGGTCAGACCCTTGGTCCCGATCATGTGTGTCCGTCCTCCGTTCCGTGTGTGTCCGTGGTCCCGTCCGGTACGTCCCCGGGGAACACGGCGCATCCGGGCTCCGGGCCTCCCGGAACCAGCGCGTCGGCGGCCAGCGCGTCACGGGCCCGCTCGGCGCGTACGAGCTGCTCCCCGACCTGGCTCCTGACGGCCGCCAGTTCGGCCATCAGCAGATCGAGTTCGGCGAGCTTGCGGCGGTACACGTCGAGGGACGCGGGACAGGAGTCGCCCTCGGGGTGACCGGCCCGCAGACACTCCACGAACGGCCGGGTCTCCTCCAGGTCGAAGCCGAAGTCCTGGAGCGTACGGATCTGCCGCAGCAGCCGCAGATCGTCCTCGTCGTAGACCCGGTGGCCGTTCTCCCCGCGTCGCGCGGACAGCAGCCCCCGTGTCTCGTAGTACCGCAGGGCGCGGGGGGTCGTCCCCGCCCGCGCCGCGAGTTCACCGATGCGCATACCCCGACGCTAGGGCCTGACGTCGGCGTCAGGGCAAGCACCCGGTCCGGCGGGCCGCCGTGCGCGGTCATCGGCAGCGGCCCGGCGGACCGTAGGCGCCAGGGGGGCCGGACGGGGGCCGGGCCCCGGGACCCGGCGGCGGCCGGCGGGACCGCCGCCCAGGACGGCTCCCGCGCCGGGTGCCGCGCCCGACCGGGGTGCAGCGGTACCCGGCGCGGGGCGCAGCTCAGCTCCGGTCGGCGGGGCGCACCACGTCCACCGTCGCGGTCCAGCCCTCCTTGGCGCGGCCCGCGGCGAGGGTCCGGTCCGCGACGGACTTGATGGCGTGCAGGACACCGGTGTCCAGGCGCCGGTGCTCGGACACCTCGACCAGGTGCTCGACGGTGGCCGCCATCATCCCGAGGTTCGCGCCGCCGCCGGGGTACTCGCCGGACGCCACCTCGGAGGCCATCTCCGCGGCGATGGGCGGCATGATCGCGGTGATGCTGTCGAAGAACGGGCCGATGGCGAGCGGGTCGGCGCCCTCCGCCTCGGCGAGGGCGAAGGCGTGCACCAGCCCGGACATGCTCGCGTAGAAGTAGTCGAGCAGCGCCAGGTCGTAGGCGGCGGCCAGACCGTACTCGGCGCCGACGTACTCGATCCGTCCGCCGAGCGCGCCGAGGGTTCCGGCGTACCGGTCGAACAGTTCGCGGGGACCGGCGTGGAAGAGCAGCGCGTGCGGGGTGCCGATGACGTCGACGGGGACCATGACGGAGCCGTCGAGGTAGTCGATGCCCCGGTCGGCGGCCCACGCGGCGGTCTCCCGGGCCCGGTCGGGGGTGTCGGCGGTCAGATTGACGAGGGTCCGGCCGGGCAGGTCGTCGGCGATCGCCTCGGTGACCGCGGTGACGGCCTTGTGGTCGAGCACGATGAGTACGACGAGCGGGCTGGCGCGGACGGCCTCGGCGGCGGTCGCGGCCTCTGTCGCGCCCTGGGCGACGAGTTCGTCGGCCCGGCCCGGGGAGCGGTTCCAGACGGTGGTCGGATGCCCGGCCCGCAGGAACGCGGCGGCGAGCGCCCGTCCCATCGCGCCGAGACCGAGCACCGTGACGGGGGTCCTGGCAGCGGCCGTGGCTCCCGTGGCGGCGGCGGTGGCGGCGGTCGGGACGGCGGAGGTGGGGGCGTTGGATGACATCGGTAACTTCCTTCGTCGGAACGGTCGTTCGCGGTGTCTCCATCGTCGCGGGGGCCGGAAAGTCCCACAAGTACCGACTTTCTGGTCGGGTACGCACCTGTGGGTAAGGGACCCGCCGTCCGGGGGGGGCCGGTCGCCGGATACGGCAAAGCCCCGGAGCCGTTCCCCTGAGGGGCGGTTCCGGGGCCGAGAAGCCGGTGTGTGGGGGGCGGCGCGTCGAGGGTCCGCGTTACGCCTTCACCGGCTCCTTCCCGCCGTCGCGCGCGTCCGCTTCGCGCTGCGCCGGCACGTCGTCGTCCCCGGACCGCTCCGGCGTACCGCCGTGGCCGTCGTCCAGCAGGGTCCGCTCGTCGAAGGGCAGTTCACCGGCGAGGACCCGGGTGACCCGCTCGCGGTCGACCTCCTTGGTCCACACCCCGATCAGCAGGGTGGCGACCGCGTTGCCCGCGAAGTTGGTGAGGGCGCGGGCCTCGCTCATGAAGCGGTCGATGCCGATGATCAGGCCGACGCCGTCGACCAGCGCGGGCTTGTGCGACTGGAGTCCGCTCGCGAGGACCGCGATCCCGGAACCGGACACCCCGGCCGCGCCCTTGGAGGCGATCATCATGAAGAGCAGCAGCCCGATCTGCTGGCCGATGCCCATCGGCTGGCCCATGGCCTCCGCGATGAACAGCGAGGCCATCGTCAGATAGATCATCGTGCCGTCGAGGTTGAACGAGTACCCGGTCGGGACGGTGATCCCGACGACCGGGCGGCTCACCCCGACGTGCTCCATCTTGGCGATGAGACGGGGCAGCGCGGACTCCGACGACGACGTCGACAGGATGAGCAGGAACTCCCGGCCCAGGTAGCGGAACAGATGCCAGATGTTGACCTTGGCGACGACCCAGGTCAGCAGGCCCAGCACCAGCGCGACGAACAGCGCGCAGGTGACGTAGAAGCCGAGCATGATCGTGGCGAGCGCCTTGAGCGCGTCCACGCCGGTCTCCCCGATCACGGCGGCGATCGCGCCGAACGCGCCCACCGGGGCCGCCCACATGATCATCGCGAGAACGCGGAAGACCAGCCGCTGGATGTGCTCGACACCGCGCAGCACCGGCTCGCCGGTACGGCCCATCGCCTGGAGCGCGAAGCCCACGAGCAGTGCGACCAGCAGGGTCTGGAGGACCTCGCCCTCGGTGAACGCGGAGACCAGGGTCGCCGGGATGATCCCGAGCAGGAAGTCCACGGTCCCCTTGCTGCCCTCGGCGGCGGCGTGGCCGACCTCCTTGTCGGAGTCGGTGAGGTCCATCCCGGTGCCCGGGTCGAGGATGTTGCCGACGAGCAGACCGATGGCGAGCGCGGCGACGGACATCACCATGAAGTAGCCGAGCGCGAGACCGCCGACCTTGCCGATCTTCGCGGCCTTGCGCACCGATCCGACGCCCAGCACGATCGTGCAGAAGATGATCGGCGAGATCATCATCTTGATCAGGGCGACGAACCCGGTGCCGAGCGGCTTGAGTTCCTTGGCGAAGTCCGGCGCGGCGAAGCCGATGGTGATGCCGAGAGCCACGGCGACGATGACGGCGATGTACAGATAGTGGGTGCGGTCCCGCTTGGCGGGCGGGGCGACGGCGGTGTCGGCCACGGGTGCCTCCTCGGCAACGACGACTGGGGCGGACGGACAGGACGGCGGTCCGGCGGACGCGGGATGCCGTGAATTCCCGCGTGGCACGGAACGGGCGGGGCCGTCCCGCGTGGTGCGCTCAGTGCGTGCGGCTCACGTCCTGGCTGGCGGATCCCGGTGAATATCTCCCAGCCTGTGAGGGGGGTCACCCTTGCGTTCATTGAGTTCACGCGTCGTGGCCCGGCCGCGGGGAGCGTGCAGACTGTTGCCATGTCCCCCGCCCGCCGGTCCCGGCCCTCCGCGCCCCTCGCCCGGCTGACCCGTGTACCGCGTGTGCCCCGGCCGCGCAGTCTGGCCGCTCAGCTCTTCGCGATGCAGGTCGTCCTGGTCGCGCTCGTCGTGGTGGGCTGCGCGCTGTTCACGTACCTGAGCGACGGGCACCAGGCGGAGCAGGCGGCCAGCAGGCAGGCGGAGGCGGCGGCCCGCGCGGTGGCCGCGTCCCCCTCGGTGCGGGAGGCGGTGCTCGGCCCGGACCCGACCCGGGAGCTCCAGCCGTACGCGGCGCGGGTGCAGCGGGAGACGGGGGTCGACTTCGTGACGATCATGGATACGGCGGGTATCCGCTGGACGCACCCCGACGAGCGGCAGATCGGGGGCCCGTTCCTCGGTCACACCGGGCCCGCGCTGCGCGGGGAGACCTTCGCGGAGACGTACACCGGGACGCTGGGACCGTCGATCCGTGTCGTCACCCCGGTGTACGCGGGCGCCGCGGACGGGGCGGTGACGGGTGACGGGGCGGGGGCCGGGGGCGCGGCGCCGGACGGGCCGATAGTGGCGCTGGTCAGTGCCGGGATCACCATCGAGGAGATCAGCGCGCAGGCCCGGGACCAGGTGATGGCGCTGCTCGCGGTCGCGGCGGGCGCGCTGGTGCTCGGCGGGATCGGTACGTATGTGATCAACGCGCGGCTGCGGCGGCACACCCACGGGATGAACGCGGCCGAGCTCAGCCGGATGCACGACTACCACCAGGCCGCGCTGCACGCGGTGCGCGAGGGGCTGCTGATGCTCGACGGACAGCGGAAGGTGGCCCTCCTCAACGACGGGGCGCGTGAGCTGCTCGGGGCCGGGGACGACACCGTGGGCCGTTCCGTCGCGGACCTGGGGCTGCCGCCGTCGCTGACGGGCGCGCTGCTGTCCGCCGAACCCCGGGTGGACGAGCTGCATCTGAGCGCGAGCCGGGTCCTCGTGGTGAACACCCAGCCGGTGTCCAGCGGGGGGCGGCGCGGAACGGTGGTGACACTGCGGGACCACACCGACCTCCAGTCGCTGATGGGGGAACTGGACTCGGAACGCGGGTTCACCCAGGCACTGCGCTCCCAGGCCCATGAGGCGGCGAACCGGCTGCACACGGTGGTGTCGCTGATCGAGCTGGACCGGGCCGGGGAGGCCGTCGACTTCGCGACCGCCGAGCTGGAGCTGGCGCAGGCGCTCACCGACCAGGTGGTCGCGGCGGTCGGCGAGCCGGTGCTGGCGGCGCTGCTGCTGGGAAAGGCCGCGCAGGCCAACGAGCGGGGGGTGGAACTGCTGGTGTCCCCCGACAGCCGTCTGGACGACGGGGTGCTGCCGCCGTCGCTGCCCCCACGCGACCTGGTCACCGTCCTCGGCAACCTCATCGACAACGCGATGGACGCGGCGCAGGGCACCCATCACGCCCGCGTCACGGTGACGGCCGGCGCGGGGGACGGGGTGCTGACCCTGGACGTCAGCGACACCGGGGCCGGGGTGGACCCGGCGCACACGGACGCCATCTTCGACCGCGGCTGGAGCACCAAGGCCGCCCCAGGACGGCCGGGCGGCCGGGGGCTGGGCCTCGCCCTGGTCCGCCAGACGGTGAGCCGCCACGGCGGCACCCTGACGGTCTCGGGCGCGCCCGGCGGCGGCGCCCGTTTCACCGCACGGCTGCCGTTGCGGCCACAGGGCGGGGCGGAATCAGGAGCCGTGGCGGGAGCGGGTACGGAGGTGGTCCGGTGAGCGGGATCAGGGTGCTGGTCGTCGAGGACGACCCGGTGGCCGCCGACGCGCACATGATGTACGTGGAGCGGGTGCCCGGGTTCACGGCGGTCGGCAAGGTGCACACGGCCGCGCAGGCGCGGCGCGCGCTGGAGCGGCAGGCGGTGGACCTGCTGCTGCTGGACCTCCATCTGCCGGACGGCCACGGGCTGGCGCTCGCGCGGTCGTTGCGGGCGGCGGGGCATCACGCGGACGTGATCGCGGTGACCTCGGCGCGGGACCTCGCGATCGTGCGGGAGGGGGTGTCGCTGGGGGTCGTGCAGTACGTGCTGAAGCCGTTCACGTTCGCCACGCTGCGGGACCGGCTGGTGCGGTACTCGGAGTTCCGGACGGCGGCGGGGGAGGCGAGCGGGCAGGACGAGGTGGACCGGGCGCTGGCGACGCTTCGGGCGCCCGCGCCGGCGGAGTTGCCCAAGGGGTTGAGCGGGCCGACGCTGGAGCGGGTGGTGCGGACCTTGCGGGCCGCGCCGGACGGGGTGACCGCGGCGGGGGCCGCGGAGGTGGTGGGGATCTCGCGGATCACCGCGCGGCGGTATCTGGAGCATCTCGCGGGGACGGGGCGGGCTACCCGGGCGCCGGTCTACGGGCAGATCGGGCGGCCCGAGCTGCACTACCGCTGGCGCGAGTAGTCCTCCCGGGGGGCGTGTTCTTTGTCCGCGGGTCGCCTTCGCTTGCGCCTCTGAGGTCCGTCCGGCTGGACGCGCTTGTTCCTGTGCCGTCGCTCGTGGGGTGCGCAGTTCCCCGCGCCCCTTTGGGGCGCGTCCGGTCGGTTCTTGGGGTCGGTGCCGGTCGGGATTCTCCGTCCTCGCTCCAACGCGCTCGGTACGACGTCCAGCGGAGCTACTGAAGAGCATCGGAGTCTGCGGGCAGAGATTCCCGCCCACCCCCTCCCGCAGCCATGCGACTGCGGGACGAGGAGGGTTTGAACCCCGGCCCCGGTCGCTGACCGCCCGCACCCTGACGGCAGCCCCAGGTGGGCGCCCCTTCAGGGGCGCGGGGAACTGCGCACCCACGGACAGCCCGCACAGGAACGAAGTACGCCCAGCCGGACAGACCTCGGAAGCGCAAGCGAAGGCGACCCGCGGGGAACTGCGCACCCACGAACGACCCGCACGGGAACAGGTACGTCCAGGTGTGGAACCCCAGGGGCGCGGGGAACTGCGCACCCACGAACGGCCCGCACAGGAACGAAGTACGCCCAGCCGGACAGACCTCGGAAGCGCAAGCGAAGGCGACCCGCGGGGAACTGCGCACCCACGAACGGCCCGCACGGGAACGAAGTACGTCCAGCCGGACGGACCTCGGAAGCGCGAGCGAAGGCGACCCGTTAGAAGACCGACTCCGCCTCGTCCATGCGGTCCTTCGGGACCGTCTTGAGTTCGGTGACCGCGTCGGCGAGGGGAACCATGACGACGTCCGTACCCCGCAGCGCGGTCATCTTGCCGGACTCCCCCCGGTGCGCCGCCTCCACCGCGTGCCAGCCGAACCGCGTGGCGAGGACGCGGTCGTACGCGGTGGGCGTCCCACCCCGCTGGACATGGCCGAGGATGACCGGCTTGGCCTCCTTGCCGAGGCGCCGCTGGAGCTCGAAGGCGAGCGCGGTGCCGATGCCCTGGAAGCGCTCGTGACCGAACCGGTCGATCTCGCCCTTCTGGTAGTCCATCGACCCCTCGATCGGGTGGGCGCCCTCGGCGACACAGATCACGGCGAACTTCTTGCCGCGCGAGAAGCGTTCCTCGACCAGGGCGACCAGGTCGTCCGGGTCGAACGGGCGCTCCGGCAGACAGATGCCGTGGGCTCCCGCGGCCATCCCGGACTCCAGGGCGATCCACCCGGCGTGCCGTCCCATGACCTCGACGACCATGACCCGCTGGTGGGACTCCGCCGTGGTCTTGAGCCGGTCCATCGCCTCGGTGGCGACCCCGACGGCCGTGTCGAAGCCGAAGGTGCGGTCGGTGGAGGAGATGTCGTTGTCGATGGTCTTGGGGACCCCGACGACCGGGAGACCCGCGTCGGCGAGCATCCGCGCGGCGGTCAGCGTGCCCTCGCCGCCGATCGGGATGAGGACGTCGAAGCCGATCTCCTTGGCCAGCTGGCGGATGTTCTCGCAGGCCGCGCGGAAGCGGTCCCGCTCCAGCCGGGAGGAGCCGAGGATGGTGCCGCCGCGGGCGAGGATGCCGCTGACTGCGTTGAGGTCGAGGGGACGGTAGCGCCCGTCGAGGAGCCCGGCGTAGCCGTCCTCGAAGCCGATGACCTCGTCGCCGTGATGGGTGACGGCCCGGTGCACGACCGAACGGATCACTGCGTTCAGGCCCGGGCAGTCGCCGCCTGCGGTGAGTACTCCGATACGCATCGTGCTCTGTCTCCTGCTCGCTGCTGATCCTGATGAGCCGGTCCGATTGTTCCACGGTGGCACATCCGGCGCCGCGCCGTGTCCCCTCCCGCCACTTTGGACCGGCGGATCGCGGGCAGGCTCCCCCGTCACGGGGCGGTCGCGGTCCGGCGGGCGCTGTAACCAGCCACACAGGTATTGTCAAGAGCAGACTACGAATCACACACCGACCGCGCTGAAACGATCATAAATCGGACGCAGGCGAAAGCAGGGCGCGGCGACGAGATGGAGGGCACGCGTGACGCGCAGCGTGTACGTGACCGGGATCGACAGGGGCGACGGCCGCCAGGTCGTGGAGCTGGGGGTCATGGAGATCCTGACCCGCCAGGTCGACCGCGTGGGGGTGTTCCGTCCCCTCGTCCATGACGGTCCGGACCGGCTGTACGACCTGCTGCGTGCCCGCTACCGGCTGTCCCAGGACCCCGCGTCGGCGTACGGCATGGACTACCACGAGGCGTCCACGATCCAGGCCGAGCAGGGCACCGACGAGCTGGTGTCACGGCTGGTGGACCGGTTCCACCGGGTCGCCGAGGAGTACGAGGTGGTCCTGGTGCTCGGGACCGACTACGCGGCGACGCAGCTCCCGGACGAGCTGGCGCTGAACGCCCGGCTCGCGAACGAGTTCGGGGCGTCGGTGCTGCCGGTGGTGGGCGGCCGTGGGCAGACCGCCGAGTCGGTACGCGCGGAGGCCCGTAACGCGTACCGCGCTTACGAGGCGCTGGGCTGCGATGTGCTCGCGCTGGCGGTGAACCGGGTGGACCCGAAGGACCGTGATGTCATCCATGAGCGGCTGGAGTCCCGGCTGCCGGTGCCGTGCTGGGTGCTGCCCGACGAGCCCGCGCTGTCGGCGCCGACCGTCGCGCAGGTGACGCACGCCCTCGGTGGCACGGTCCTGCTGGGCGACGACTCGGGGCTCGCCCGGGACGCGCTGGACTTCGTGTTCGGCGGGGCGATGCTGCCGAACTTCCTGGCGGCGCTGACCCCGGGCTGTCTGGTGGTGACGCCCGGGGACCGCGCGGACCTGGTGGTGGGCTCGCTCGCCGCGCACAGTTCGGGCACCCCGCCGATAGCCGGGGTGCTGCTGACCCTCGGGGAGCGGCCGCCGGAGCAGATCCTGACGCTGGCCGCGCGGCTCGCGCCGGGCACCCCGGTCGTCTCGGTGCCCGGGAACAGCTTCCCGACGGCGGCGGAGCTGTCGGGTCTGGAGGGCAAGCTGAACGCGGCGACGCCCCGCAAGGCGGAGACCGCGCTCGGGCTGTTCGAACGGCATGTCGACACGGCGGCGCTGATGAGCCGGATCTCGGCGCCGAGCAGTACCCGGGTCACCCCGATGATGTTCGAGCACAAGCTGCTGGAGCGGGCGCGCGAGGACCGCCGGCGGGTGGTGCTGCCGGAGGGCACCGAGGAGCGGGTGCTGCGCGCGGCGGACGTGCTGCTGCGGCGCGGGGTGTGCGACCTGACGCTGCTGGGCGATGTGGAGGTGATCCGCAAGAAGGCCGCCGACCTCGGGGTGAATCTCGCGGACGCCGATCTGGTCGATCCGCAGACCTCCGAGCTGCGGGACCGTTTCGCGGCGCGGTACGCGCAGCTGCGGGCGCACAAGGGCGTCAGTGTGGAGCTGGCGTACGACGTGGTCGCGGACGTGAACTACTTCGGCACGCTGATGGTCCAGGAGGGTCTGGCGGACGGCATGGTGTCCGGTTCGGTGCACTCGACGGCGGCGACGATCCGTCCGGCGTTCGAGATCATCAAGACCAGTCCGGGCGCGAAGATCGTGTCGTCGGTGTTCTTCATGTGCCTGGCCGACAAGGTCCTCGTGTACGGCGACTGCGCGGTGAACCCGGACCCGGACGCGGAGCAGCTCGCGGACATCGCGATCCAGTCGGCGGCGACCGCCGAGCAGTTCGGGGTGGATCCCCGGATCGCGATGCTGTCGTACTCGACGGGCACCTCGGGCTCGGGCGCGGACGTCGACAAGGTCCGGGAGGCGACCGGGCTGGTCCGCTCGCTGCGGAGCGATCTGCGGGTCGAGGGCCCGATCCAGTACGACGCGGCGGTGGAACCGTCGGTCGCGGCGACCAAGCTGCCGGAGTCGACGGTGGCGGGCCAGGCGAGCGTGCTGATCTTCCCCGACCTGAACACCGGCAACAACACGTACAAGGCCGTGCAGCGCTCGGCGGGCGCCATCGCGGTCGGCCCGGTGCTCCAGGGGCTGCGCAAGCCGGTGAACGATCTGTCGCGCGGCGCCCTGGTCCAGGACATCGTCAACACGGTGGCCATCACCGCGATCCAGGCACAGGGCCCGGCCACCCGTCCCCCGGCACCGCCGTCGGACCCCTCCGGGACCCCCACCGTATGACCGCCCCCGGCCCCCGACCCGTCCCCCCAGCAGAAGGCACCCCACCCGTGACCGAAGCCCGTCCGCACCGCGTCCTCGTCCTGAACTCCGGCTCCTCGTCGGTGAAGTACCAGCTCCTCGACATGCGGGACGGCTCCCGTCCGGCCGGTGGGCTGGTGGAGCGGATCGGGGAGGGTTCCTCCCGGCTGGTCCACACCCCGCCGGGGGGCGGTGAGGTCCGGGAGCGGACGGAGCCGATCGCCGACCACGCGGCGGCGCTGAAGGCGGTGGCCGCCGAACTGGCCGCCGACGGGCTGGGCCTGGACTCCCCGGAGCTGGCCGCGATCGGGCACCGGGTGGTGCACGGCGGAAAGCACTTCACCGAGCCGACGCTGATCGACGAGGCGGTCCTCGCGGAGATCGAGCGGCTGATCCCGGTGGCGCCGCTGCACAACCCGGCGAACCTGACCGGTATCCGTACCGCGCGGGAGCTGCGTCCCGATCTGCCGCAGGTCGCGGTCTTCGACACGGCGTTCCACACGACGATGCCGGAGGCGGCGGCGCGCTACGCGATCGACGTGGCGACCGCCGACGCGCACCGTATCCGCCGCTACGGCTTCCACGGCACGTCGCACGCGTATGTGTCCCGGCGGACGGCGGAGCTGCTGGGCAAGGAGCCGTCCGAGGTCAATGTGATCGTGCTGCACCTCGGCAACGGCGCCTCGGCGTCGGCGGTGCGCGGCGGCCGGTGCGAGGACACCTCGATGGGGCTGACACCGCTGGAGGGGCTGGTGATGGGCACCCGTTCGGGGGATGTCGACCCGGCGGTCGTGTTCCATCTGAAGCGCGTCGCGGGCATGGACACCGATGAGATCGACACCCTGCTGAACAAGCGGAGCGGGCTGGTCGGGCTGTGCGGCGACAACGACATGCGGGAGATCCGGCGCCGGATCGAGGAGGGTGACGAGGCGGCGCGGCTCGCGTTCGACATCTACATCCACCGGCTGAGGAAGTACATCGGCGCCTACTACGCGGTGCTGGGCCGGGTGGACGCGGTGGTGTTCACGGCGGGTGTCGGCGAGAACGCGGCGCCGGTGCGGGAGGCCGCGATCGCCGGACTGGAGGAACTGGGGCTGGTGGTGGACGGTGAGCTGAACGCGGTGCGCGGGGACGAGCCCCGGCTGATCTCGCCCGTGTACGCGCGGGTCGCGGTGGCCGTGGTCCCGACCGACGAGGAACTGGAGATCGCCACGCAGACATACGCACTGGTACGGGGCTGAGCGGGGCCCGCGTGGCCCGGTCCGCTCTCCCCGGAGATCCGCGTACGGCACGCCTGAGCGGGCATCCGCCCATTTGTATCTTCCGCCAGGCGGAATATTCCGCAGTGAAACAAACCGATAGGATTAGCGTCATGCGCCGTTCCAAGATCGTCTGTACGCTGGGCCCCGCCGTCGACTCGTTCGAGCAACTGAAGACGCTCATCGAGGCCGGGATGAACGTGGCCCGTTTCAACATGAGCCACGGAAGCCACGACGAGCACAAGGCGCGGTACGAGCGCGTCCGGCAGGCGTCCGAGGTGACCGGGAAGGCCATCGGCGTGCTCGCCGACCTCCAGGGCCCCAAGATCCGGCTGGAGACCTTCGCCGAGGGCCCCGTCGAGCTGGTGCGCGGTGACGAGTTCACCATCACCACCGAGGACGTCCCCGGCGACAAGACCATCTGCGGCACCACGTACAAGGGTCTGCCCGGCGACTGCCGTATCGGCGACGCGATCCTGATCAACGACGGCAACGTCGAGCTGCGGGTCACCGGTATCGAGGGTCCGCGGGTGCTGACCATCGTCATCGAGGGCGGTGTCATCTCCGACCACAAGGGCATCAACCTGCCCGGCGCGGCGGTGAACGTCCCGGCGCTGTCCGAGAAGGACATCGACGACCTGCGGTTCGCCCTGCGGATGGGCTGCGACCTGGTCGCCCTGTCCTTCGTCCGCGACGCGGGCGACGTGAACGACGTCCACAAGATCATGGACGAGGAGGGGCGCCGCGTCCCGGTCATCGCCAAGGTGGAGAAGCCGCAGGCGGTCGCCAACATGGAGGACGTCGTCGCGGCGTTCGACGGAGTGATGGTCGCCCGTGGTGACCTCGCCGTCGAGTACCCGCTCGAAAAGGTCCCGATGGTGCAGAAGCGGCTCATCGAGCTGTGCCGCCGCAACGCCAAGCCGGTGATCGTGGCGACCCAGATGATGGAGTCGATGATCACCAACTCCCGCCCCACCCGCGCGGAGGCCTCGGACGTCGCCAACGCGATCCTGGACGGCGCGGACGCGGTCATGCTCTCCGCGGAGTCCTCGGTCGGCGCCTATCCGATCGAGACCGTGAAGACGATGTCGAAGATCGTCATCGCCGCGGAGGAGGAGCTGATCTCCAAGGGCCTCCAGCCGCTGGTGCCGGGCAAGAAGCCCCGCACCCAGGGCGGTTCGGTGGCACGTGCCGCCTGTGAGATCGCGGACTTCCTCGGCGCCAAGGGCCTGATCGCCTTCACCCAGTCCGGTGACACCGCCCGGCGGCTGTCGCGCTACCGCGCGGCCCAGCCGATCCTGGCCTTCACCACCGACGAGAACACCCGCAACCAGCTCACCCTGAGCTGGGGCGTCGACGCGTACATCGTGCCGCACGTGGGCACCACCGACGAGATGGTCGGCCTGGTCGACGGCGAGGTCGTGAAGCTCAAGCGGTTCCACGACGGCGACAGCGTCGTGATCACCGCCGGTTCGCCTCCCGGGGTCCCCGGCACCACCAACATGGTCCGGGTCCACCACCTGGGCAACGGCGAGCGCGACTGAGCACCGCCCGCCACAAACGCCGAGGGCGCCCCCCGTACGAAGGGGGGCGCCCTCGGCGCTTCCCGTGCCCGGCCGGCCGGGCAGCCGGGTCAGCCGGTGACCGACTGATGGAGCTGCGGGATCGTCAGGTCCCCGCCGAACTGCCCGGCCTGGACGATCCGGACCTGGGTGAAGTAGGCGACCGGGATGTTCAGCGGCGGCGGGTGCTCCGGGTCGAACACCACCGGGATCAGCCCGAAGAGATTGCCTTCGAGCCGTTCCGTGTACATCGTGACCGTCCCGCCCCTGATCGTGGAGATCGTGCCCCGGCCCGCCTGCACGTGGTACTTCCGGCCGCCCGGGGCGTCCACGATCTGATGCAGGTCCCCGATGTCGACACCGTCGGCGGAGACGAACTTCAGGGCCTGCTTGGTACGGCCGTTCGGCATCGTCAGATTCACCACGCCCTGGTAGTCCAGGCCCTTGAGCAGCAGCGAACTGGCTTCCAGATGCCAGGGCTGGTTGGGGATCATGGCCGGTGGACGCTCGGCGTCCCCCGCGACCTTCCGCTCGACGACACAGGGGAAGGGCACCTTGCCGTCCGCGTCCGGCGCCATCGGATCGGCGGCCGACGGGGACTTCGTGGGCCCGGGGGTGGGCGTGGCTCCTGGGGTACCGGTGGGGGTGGGCGTGGGCGTCGCGCCGGAAGTGCCGGACGGGGTGGCGGGGGTGGGCGTGGCGGCGCCGGTGGGCTCGTCCGGCTGCGCAGGTCCGTCCGGCGCGTCCGGCGCGGTGGTCCCGGCGGACCCGGCCGGTCCGGTGGGCGTCGCGGGATCGCCGGTGCCCGGGGTACCGGACTCCTCGTCGTCGGCGTCGGGCTGCTCGCCCTCGTCACCGCCGTCGCCGTCGTCGTCCCGCTCGCGCTCCGGTGTCCCGGTGCCGTGACCGCCGGGGGTCCGGGTCGGCGTGGGGGTGGCCGACCCGGTGATGGCGGGCACGCGGGGCCGCAGCGGTGAGAGAAGGTCCTCGACGGCCCGGCCGACGCCGAGCGGGTCCAGCGGATTCAGCCGGTCCAGCGGATGCGACGGCAGCCGGGTACGGGCGGGGGCGGGGGTCGGCGAGGTCCGGGTGACGGGCTCCCGGGCCCGGGCGGAGGGGGTCGGCGCGGAGGAGGTCGGCGCGGGTCCGGGGCCGGGTCCTGAGCCACGGTCGCGGTCGCGGTCCGAGTCCCGGTCCTCGTCGGCGTCCCGGTCCCGGTCGCCGGTGGGCGAGGGCGCCGGTGCGGGTTCCGGGCGGCCCGGGGTGCGTACGGCGTCCGGGCCCCGGGCTTCCGTCGTCCCGCCCGTCGGCTTCCCGGCCTCCGGTCTCCCGCTCGCCGGTTTCCCGGCCCGCGAGCCGTCACCGTCACGCGCGTCCGGGCTCCGGGCGGCCGGGGCGTCGGTGGCCGGGGCGTCGGTGGCCGGGGCGGTGGCCGGGTCCGGGGTCGGCGTGGCGGCCGCGCCGGACGGCTCGCCGGATTCCGTGCCGGACTTCCCACCGGACTTCCCACCGGCCTCCGCGCCGGGCTTCTCCTCGGCCTCCGTGGCGGACTTCCCGGGCGGGACGGTGTCCGGCGCGGTGACGCACGGGCCGTCCTGGAACGGGTTGTCCGGCACCACGGGCCTGGCCTGGGCGAGCGTGGGGGTCAGCCCCATGCCCATCAGGACGGCGGTCGGCATCGCGGCGATGGCTATCGCCTTCCCGGCGGGCATGTGCAGCCGGGTCAGCAGCGGTTTGCGGGGAGCGGCGTGCCGGGGCGCGTTCCGGCCGCGGGGCCGGGGCGTGCCGGACGCGGCGGTCTCCTCCTCAGTCGACACGCTGCCTCCCGTCCGTCCCGGCGGCGGGGACCGGGGCGCCGGGGGCCCAGGCGATGGCCAGCGCGCCGCCGACCAGGGCGAGCGCGTAACCCGCCACCAGGCCGCCGAAGTTGGAGACGACCAGCGAGACCAGGGCGAGCAGGATGGCGGCCACCCCCGCGAAGATCCGCGAGTGCTTCTGGAACCACATCGTCAGTCCGAGCACGACCAGCAGCACGCCGATGATCAGCGATCCGGCACCGGCGGTGGTCGCCATCCGGATCGTCATCGTGCCGAGCGTGAGGTTCGCGTACGGGAAGTACATGATGGGGAAACCGCCCAGCAGGGTCAGCACCCCGGCCCAGAACGGGCGGGTACCGCGCCAGTGCCGGAAGGACCGCCGCCAGACGACCGCCCGGTCGGCCAGCCTGTCGCTCAACCCTCCGTGCGCTTGGGCACTCATGTCGTACAGCTCCTCGGGTGTCGCGTCTGCTTCTCGGTTCGGCGGTGCGTACGGGAGCGGGGGCGGCCGGGCGTGGTCGTGGCGCCCGGGACCGCCGCCGCGTCCGGCCGTGTCCCGGGCCCGGTCGCGGGTGCCCGGCACGGCCCCCTCGGGGGAACCGTACGAGCGGTCCGGGACACCTCGGGCCGGACCCCGGATCACGGCGGTGTGCTCAGTAGCACTCGTTCTTGCCCCTCTGGACCTTCATCGCGAGGCCGGACAGCTGGAACGTACCGGCCGAGGTCGCCCAGGCACGCTGCTTCACATCGGTGAAGACCACCGAATCGGCCTGCTGGGCAAAGGAGTCGGGGACGTAGTCGTCCCCCGCCGAGGGGCCGGGGCCCTTCGACGTCTCGTCGATCGAGACCCCGATGTCGATCTCGGTGAAGGTCGCGTTGGCCTGGAGGTCGTCGGCGTCGATGTACAGCTTGTTCGCCTTGACCTTCGGGTCACCGGGGCGGCCCGCGGTGAGCTTCATCGACACATCGCCGAAGATCGGCACCGGGATCACCACCGACTGGCACAGATCGGTGATCGTCGCGTCCTCCAGCCCGATCACCGTGACGGGATGCTTCCCCGAACCACTGACGTCCATCGCGCCGTAGTTCACGAACCCCTGTCCGTCGAGCCGGTCGGCCGTCACCTTGAACTGCTGGCCCGACACACTGAACGATGCCGCCAGCGCACCCTGCGAGAGTGCGACACCTATCGCGGCGGTCGCCGCGACGCTCGGCACCATGACCACGGCGAACCGTGTCCATCTGGTACCGCCACGAGCCACGGACTCCATGACTTTCCTCCTTCTCGGACGTACATCTCCGGCCCTGGTCGGCCGCGTTCGGCGGCCCGGCCGGGCAGGGATGGGAGAAGTGCGGCGTCGCCGGCGGGAAGAGCGCCCGCCCTCGGTGACGCGCACGCGCCCGAATCACCGGCGTTCACCCCCGAGCGACAGCCACCGGTCGCGTCCGACGGGTCGGACGCGACATGCGGACAGGCTCCGCCGGTCGGCGAAGACCCCCCTGTCCCGGACCGGTGCCCTTGTCACCGGCCGCCCGGTGGGGACCCAGGGTCCCAAGGGCCCGGACTGGCTGCCGGGTGGAGAGGGAATGGACCGAGCGTGGCCGATCGTGGTGTATTACGGCCGCTGGCACAAGGGGCTTCGCTACTCGCCGGTAACGAACCGGCCACCACCCCGCGACCGACAGACACCACACGGACACAACGAGTGAGCGGACACAAGTCGGCACATCCGGTCATCGGGGATGAATCGTGACGGACCGCCGACCATGACTTACTTGCAGTAACAGTAGCCGGTTCGACCAAGAGTAGGTAAAGAACGAGGGGGCGGCGCACGCCGCCCCCTCAAGTTTCACAAGACCTTCACGCGAATACGGCGGGTGGCGGCCGACCGCGCATGTCCCGCCCGGCGAACGGGAGTTCGCCGGGCGGACGGACGGGAACGCGCCCGGCGGACGGACCGCGCGCCGGGCGGTCCGGCCCGGGCCGGGCGCACGGGATCAGAACAGGGCGCGCGCCAGCGCCTTGCGCGCGGCGCCCACCCGCGGGTCGTCGGCCCCGATGACATCGAAGAGCTGGATCAGCCGGACGCGTACGGCCTCCCGGTCGTCCCCCGCGGTGCGGCGCACGGCGTCGACGAGCCGCCCGAAGGCGTCCTCGACATGCCCGCCGACCAGATCGAGGTCGGCCGCGGCGATCTGCGCCCCGGCGTCGCCCGGACGGTCGGCGGCGTCGCGGCGGACCTGCTGCGGGTCGGCCCCCTCCACCCGCTGGAGCAACTCGGCCTGCGCGAGACCGAGTTTGGCCTCGGGGTGCTGCGGGTCGTCGGTGAGGACATTGCGGTACGCCTGGACCGCGCCGCCCAGGTCACCGGAGTCCAGCGCGAGCGACGCGGCTTCGAGGAGCGCGTCGTACGGCCCCACCGGGGCGGCGGCCTGCGGCTCGGGCGCCCCTTGCGCGTCGGCGTCGACGGTCAGGCCCGTCAGACCGAAGCGCTCCTCCGCGACCTGGATCAGCTGGTCGAGCGTCTGCCGGATCTGCTCCTCCGGGGCGGCGCCCTGGAACAGCGGCAGCGCCTGTCCGGCGACCACGGCGAAGACCGCCGGGATGCCCTGGACACCGAACTGCTGCATCAGCATCTGATTGGCGTCGACGTCGATCTTCGCGAGGACGAACCGGCCGTTGTACTCGACGGCGAGGCGTTCGAGCAGCGGGCTGAGCTGCTTGCACGGCTCGCACCACTCGGCCCAGAAGTCGATGACGACGGGTACCTCGGCGGAGCGCTGGAGGACATCGTTCTCGAACCCGGCCTCATCGGCGTCGATCACGAGGCTGGACGGGGAGACGGCCCCGCCACCGCCCTGCCGGGCCGCTTCGGCGCGGGTCTGCTCGGCCTTCGCCTTGGCTTCCTGGGCGGCCTTCACCGCGGCGAGGTCGACGACCCCGCTCATGGACATGTTCCGTGGCTGCATGGGTACATCCTCCCCCCTCGGCGGAGCACGGCGAAAAGCGGTGCGCCGGTACGCGGGGTACGGGGGTCCGGGCGCCCCGGCGCCGCCCGCCGGAAGGCCGCCGTCCGGTCCCGCCGGGCGGGGGTGAGGGGCCGCCGGAGCTTTGACATCCGGCGCTCGGCGAAGCTCGGCGCGGGTGGTCGGCGGCGTTCGGCGTGGACCGTCGGCGGCACTCGGCCCGAGCGGTTGGCGGCGCTTGGTGCGGGCAGTCGGCGGGGCCAGGGATCGGCGGTCGGCGGGGCCCGGCCCGGCCGGTCCACGGCTCGGGCGGCGGCCGGAGGGTCAGCGGCCGGACGGGCCGTCCGGCCGTCCGGGGCCGGGGTCCAGGGCGTCGCGCAGCTCCGTCAGCACGGCCTCGAACTCCTGGAGCAGTTCCGGCGGGCGGCTTGCCAGCACGGCGTCCTGGCGGGCGTTGGCGGCGGCGAAGAACGCGGTGGCCAGCTCCTTGACGCGGGCGCTGCTGCGCAGGGTGACGACCCGCCTGTCGGCCCGCTCCCGGGTACGGGTCACGTACCCGGCCTCCTCCAGCCGGTTGAGCAGCGCGGTCATGGCCCCCGAGGACAGCGCGACCCGCCGTCCCAGCAGCGCCGGGGACAGGGGCTCACCGGCCGCCTCGGCGGTGCTGATCTCCAGCAGGGCGAAGGCGTCGGTGGAGTGCACGCCCAGGTCCGCGGCGAAGCGGCGGCCCAGTTCCGTGAAGGCCGCCCCGTACGACCTGAGCTCCTCGGCCAGCCGTTCGCGCCGGGCGGCGACCTCGCCGGGCCCCGTTCCGTCCACTTCGCCCTCCGGTCCTGCGCCGTCCCTGGCGGTGCGCCCGGACGGCACGCGTCGACAGCCTGCCGGGGAGCACTTTACTTCGCGCATAGAATCACTCCACCATGGAGCTACTTCACCGTAAAGGTATATGGTCCGGAGGCGGAGCGCGCGGGACCGACCACCCCGTGCGCTCCGTCCCGACCCCCGACCCCCTTGGAGTCCTGGTGCTGAACGCCCCGCACGCCCCCGGTGCCGACCTGTTCGCGGCGACCGTCCGCGGCCTCGACGAACCCGACCCGGTGCACGCGGCGCTGCGGGCGGCGGGGCCGCTCGTCCAGGTGGACGCCCCTGCCGGGGGGCAGGTGTGGATCGTGACCGAGGAGGCCCTGGCCCGTGAGGTGCTGGCCCATCCCCTGATCGCCAAGGACCCCGCGTACGCGCCCGCCGACTGGGACCGGTACGCCGCCGGACTCGAACCGACCGCCGCCGAGCAGCCGTCCCTCACCACGCTCGACGGCCCCGCCCACGCGGCGCTGCGCCGCGCGCACGCGCCGCTGTTCAGCGCGCGGCGGATTCGGGAGCGGTCGGACCGGGTGCACGCCGTCGCACGGAGCCTGCTCGGTGAGCAGGCCGCCCGGGGGCCGACGGTCGATCTGATGGCCGACTTCACGACCCGCTATCCGCTGACCGTGCTGCTGGACCTGCTCGGTATCCCCCTCCACCATGTCGACGGGGCCGCCGACGCGTGCCGGCGGATGCTCAGCTACGACGCGCGGGAGCAGGGCGGGGCCATGGCCGACCTCGCCCGGATCGCCTCGGCCGGGCTGGACGGGGACGAGCCGGGTCTCGCGGCGGCGCTACGGGACCGGCTGCCCTCGGACGCGCCCCGGGACGAGGTCGGGTACCACCTGTTCGCGCTGGTCTTCGCGGGTCAGCTCACCACGGACGCGGCGCTGGGGATGGTCGTCGCACGAGCCCTCGCGGGCGCCGGGGCGCCGGACGGCGGCGCGTCCGGTCCCGGGACACCGGTGGAGGAACTGGTCCGGGAGACGCTGGGACAGCATCCGCCCGCGCCGCTCACCCTGTGGCGGTTCACGACGGGGCCGGTCGAGCTGGCCGGTACGGTGCTTCCCGCGCGGGCGCCGGTGCTGGTGGACATCCAGGGGATCAACGCGGGGTCCTCGCGGGGCGGGGCGGATCTGACGTTCGGGGCGGGGCCGCACTTCTGTATCGGCGCGCAGCTGGCGCAGTTGGAGCTGCGGGCGGTGGTGCGGGTGCTGCGGGAGGATTTTCCCGGGGCGCGGCTCGCGGTGCCGTTCGGGGACCTCCGCCAGGGCCGGATCGGCGGCCTCCTCGGCAGCCGCGTCACCGCCCTCCCCGTCACCTTCACCTGACGGGTCTCCCCCGGGGTTCTCGCGCCCCCGGGTCCCCGCCGGCCCCCTTGCCGCGCGGGCCCACGGAGTGCCCCAGCCCCCCACCGGCGGCCCGCCCACGCCGGTACGGGCCGGACGGGGCCGCCCCAGGTCCCGACCCGTCACCGCCCACGCCGGTACGGGCCGGACCGGGGCCCCAGGTCCCGACCCGTCACCGCCTCACGCCCGCACAGCCCGGACGGGGGTGCGCAGTTCCCCGCGCCCCTTTTCCTGTGCCCCCGCAGCCCTTCCCCTGCGGGTGGGTGGCGCCTGGATGGTGCGTTCCCCCGTTCCCACCCGGCCGCGGGCAGGCTTCGCGCAGTTCCCCGCGCCCCTGAGGTCGCGCCACTCACGGTGTCCGTTCGCCCAGAACACGCCCCAAAGGGGCGCGGGGAACTGCGCAAAAGACGAGGGCGGACCCGCACCCGACGAACAAGCCCGAAGGGGCAGCATCCAGGGGCGCGGGGAACTGCGCGAGCAACCCAGAGCCATCCGCAGCCGAACAGGAACCGGAAGGGGCGCGACCTCAGGGGCGCGGGGAACTGCGCACCCACGAACGGCCCGCACCCGACGGCGTACGGCCAGAGGCACGGACCAGGGGCGCGGGGAACTGCGCAGGACGAGGACCGGCCCGCGCCCGAAGAGCGACCGCAAGGGGGCAGCATCCAGGGGCGCGGGGAACCGCGCACCCCACGAGCGACGGCTCAGGAACGGAGTACGTCCAGCACAGGCGACCCAGGGGCGCGAGCGAAAGCGACCCGCAGACGGCCGGGTACCGACGGGGGTCAGAAGCCCGCGGGCTCCGTGTAGACGCCCCACTCCGCACGGAGCGCGTCACAGATCTCCCCCATCGTGGCCTCGGCCCGCACCGCCTCCAGCATCGGCTCGATCATGTTGGCCCCCGACCGCCCCGCGCCGACCATCGCGTCGAGCGCGACCCGCACCCGCGCCCCGTCCCGCCGGGACCGACGGCCCGCCAGCTCCCGCACCTGCTCCCGCTCCACCTCATGGCTGACCCGGAGGATCTCCAGATCCCCGGTGACGGACCCGTGGTGGACATTGACCCCGACGACCCGCTTCTCGTCCTTCTCCAGCGACCGCTGGTACCGGAACGCGGACTCCGCGATCTCGCCGGTGAACCAGCCGTCCTCGATACCGCGCAGGATGCCCGAGGTGATGGGCCCGATCGGGTGCCGTCCGTCGGGATGGGCGCGCAGCCCCCGTTCCTTGATCTGTTCGAAGATCGCCTCCGCCTCGGCCTCGATCCGGTCGGTGAGCTGCTCGACGTACCAGGAGCCGCCGAGCGGGTCGGCGACATTGGCGACGCCGGTCTCCTCCATCAGCACCTGCTGGGTGCGCAGCGCGATCTCCGCGGCCCGCTCGGAGGGCAGCGCGAGGGTCTCGTCGAGGGCGTTGGTGTGCAGCGAGTTGGTGCCGCCGAGGATCGCGGACAGGGCCTCGACCGCGGTGCGCACGACGTTGTTGTACGGCTGCTGGGCGGTGAGCGACACCCCGGCGGTCTGGGTGTGGAACCGCAGCCACTGGGACTTCGGGGACTTCGCCCCGTACACGTCGCGCATCCAGCGGGCCCAGATCCGGCGGGCGGCCCGGAACTTGGCGATCTCCTCGAAGAAGTCGAGATGGGCGTCGAAGAAGAAGGAGAGTCCGGGCGCGAAGTCCTCGACGTCGAGACCGCGGGAGAGCCCCAGCTCGACGTAGCCGAAGCCGTCCGCGAGGGTGTACGCGAGCTCCTGCGCGGCCGTGGAACCGGCCTCGCGGATGTGGTAGCCGGAGACCGACAGCGGCTTGTACGCGGGGATGCGGGCCGCGCAGTGCTCCATGAGGTCACCGATCAGCCGCAGATGGGGCTCGGGCGGGAAGAGCCACTCCTTCTGCGCGATGTACTCCTTGAAGATGTCGGTCTGGAGCGTGCCGTTCAGGACGGCGGGGTCGACGCCCTGGCGTTCCGCGGCGACCAGGTACATGCAGAACGCGGGAACGGCGGGCCCGCTGATCGTCATCGAGGTGGTGACGTCACCGAGGGGGATGTCCTTGAAGAGGACCTCCATGTCGGCGGCGGAGTCGATGGCGACCCCGCAGTGCCCGACCTCGCCGAGCGAGCGTTCGTCGTCGGAGTCGCGGCCCATGAGCGTGGGCATGTCGAAGGCGACGGAGAGACCGCCGCCGCCCGCCGCGAGGATCATCTTGTAGCGCTCGTTGGTCTGCTCGGCGTTGCCGAAGCCCGCGAACTGGCGGATCGTCCAGGTGCGCCCCCGGTACCCGGTCGGATGCAGCCCGCGGGTGAAGGGGTACTCACCGGGCCACCCGATCCGCTCGAAACCGTCGTAGACGTCTCCCGGCCGGGGGCCGTAGACGGGCTCGACGGGGTCGCCGGAGAGCGTGGTGAAGTCCGCGTCACGCTTGTGTGCGGCGTCGTACCGGGCCTGCCAGCGACGGCGGCCCTCTTCGATCGCGTCAGCGTCCATACCTTCGAATTTACTAGGACGTCCTAGTAAATGTCGATGGCAAACCGCCGGAGCCCATGGACGGGCTTCCGGCGGAAGGGCGGATCACGCCTTGGCGGGCTCCTGCGGACGGTCCGTGACCAGCGGCTGGACCTCGCGGCTGATCTTCGGCTCCACGAAGAAGGACGCGACCGGGATGCAGCCCGCGGCGAGCACCCACAGCAGCTTGCCGAAGGGCCACTTCGCCTTGGACCCGAGATCGAAGGCGAAGACCACGTACACGATGAACAGGACGCCGTGGATCTGCGAGATCACCATGGTGTCGCCGGTCTCGAAGCCGTACTTCGCGATGATGGCCGCGGTGAACACGAGCAGCCAGATGGCGGTGATGTACGCCATCACCCGGTAGCGGGTCAGCACCGTTTGTTTCATGGCCCGAGGGTATCGACCCGAATGGCCCGATCCTCCGGCGGGTCGTCCCCGCCGGACGGCGGATCACTCCTCGAAGTCCTCCGCCGCCACCCGCAGCGGGCGCAGCATCGCGAAGATCTCCGCGCACTCCTCCGCGTCGTACGCGCCGAGCCCGAAGTCCATCGCCATCAGCTCCCGGGTGGCCGTCTCGACCACCTCACGGCCCTTGCCGGTGATGGAGGCGAGGGTGCCCCGGCCGTCGTTGGGGTTGGGCCGCTTCTCGACCAGTCCGGAGCGCACCAGCCGGTCGACGGTGTTGGTCACGGAGGTCGGGTGGACCATCAGCCGCTCGCCGATCTTGGACATCGGCAGCTCGCCCGCCTTGGAGAAGGTGAGCAGCACCAGCGCCTCGTACCGGGCGAAGGTCAGCCCGTACGGCCTGACGACCGCGTCGACCTCGGCCAGCAGGATCTGCTGGGCGCGCATGATCGAGGTGATCGCGGCCATCGACGGGACGCTGCCCCATCGTTGCTTCCAGTGTTCGTCGGCGCGGGCGATGGGATCGAAGGCAAGGCTGAGCGGCTTCGGCACGCCGCCGACCCTACCGGCCGGTCATATGGCGGTCAGTCCTGTCTCGCCCTTCGGTCCGGGCGGCCCGGCCGTGGCCGCGACCGGCTCCCGGCGGAGCCCCGGCGGGCCTTGGCCGGGACCCCGCAGGACCCGGCGGACCTCCAGGGCGAGCAGCACGCACACCGTCGTGCCGAGCACCCCGGCGCCCGCGACGACCGTACTGACCGCGAACACCTCGGCGGCGGCCCCGGCGAGCGCCATTCCGACACCCTGGATGGTCATGAGCCCGGCGGTGTGCACGGTCATCGCCCGCCCGCGCAGCTCCGCCGGCACCGAGTCGACGAACCACCGGTCGGCGCCGAGCGTGTACGCGAACCCGGCGCCCGACAGCAGCATCAGCGCCACCGCCCAGCCGGGCTCGGGGACCCACGCGTAGCCGACCAGCGGCAGCAGCAGGAACGCGCCCAGCGGGAGGGCGATCCGCGCCCGGGCCGCCGGGGAGAGCGCGGAGCCCACGTACAGCTCCGCCAGGACCGTGCCGACCGGCATCGCGCACATCAGCAGCCCGACCCAGACGGTGCTCAGCCCGAGCTGGTCCGCGTACGCGGCGGCCAGCGCCTCCGGGACGACCACGAACATCGGCGGCACCCACAGGAACAGCAGCAGCGCGCGCATCCGGCGGTCGGCGAGGACGGTACGGACCCCGCCGAGCGAGTAGCGGGCCAGCGAACCGCCCTCGCCGCTGCGCGCGGGACGGCGCTTCGTACCGGCCCGCAGCAGCAGGGCCGACAGCAGGAAGGTGCCCAGGGTGATCACGAGCGCGCCCCGGGGGGACACGACGGTGAGCAGCACCCCGCCGATCCCGAACCCGGCGAGGACGGCGCTCTGCGACACGATCCGCAGCAGCGAACGGCCGAGGACGAACAGCTCGCCCTCGCCGAGGATGTCCACGAGCGTCGCCATCCGGGTGCCGCTGAAGACGGGCGCGACCATGGCGATGGCGCAGCGCAGCGCGAGGAGCGCGACGACAGGCGTCGCGGGCAGGGCCATCAGCGCGGCGCATCCGGCGCACACCAGATCGCAGGAGACGAGGACCCGGCGGGCCGGGTAGCGGTCGGCGATCCCGGCGAGCAGGGTGCCCCCGATGACGTACGGCAGCATCCCCAGGGCGAACGCGAGGGCGCTGAGGAACGGGGAGCCGGTGAGCCGGTACACGAGCACGGTCAGCGCGATCTCGCTGACCACCACCCCGAGCAGCGAGAACAGATGGGCCATGAACACCCACCGGAACTCCCGGACCCGGAACACCTCCCGGTACCCCACGGACCCCCCGTCCCCGTCCCCGTCGCCCGCGCCCGCGCCCGGGTCCGGACCTGGACCTGGATCGGGTCCTGGGGGCGCCGGTGTGCCGGGCCTCGTGGGCGGTACGGCCGACGGGGGAACGGCCGACGGAGGGGCGTCGGTGGCGGCCCCGGGCCGGGGCGGCTGCTCGGGCAGCGGCTTTTCAGACATACGCGGCACCCTGGGGCCGGGCGGCGCACCGGACGTAGTCTTTCGGCCCCAGCCGAATGTCCCGCCCGCCCCGCCCTGCCGTTCCGCCCCTGATGTCCCGCGTGACCGGTCCGCGTGACCCGCCCGCACGACCCGCCCGCACGACCCGTCCCCGCGATCCGCCCGCATGACCCGTCCGCGCAACCGCCCACATGACCCGTCCGTGCCCCGGAGCCGTCCGCCGCCCCGGGGCCGTCAGCCCGGGAGGCCCGAGGCCCGTGCCCCTGCATCTGCACTTCACCGAGGACGCCTACCTGGCCTCGCGGTTCGCGATCTCGCCGCTCTGGGAGACCCAGGAGGCGGTCCGTACGCTGAAGCGCCCCGACCGGCACGGCTACCACCCCCGGTGGCTGCGGCGCATCAAGGCCGCCGAGCCGCCGCTCGACCTCTCCCCCGTCTGGCTGCTGATGCCGCAGCGGGGGCACAGCCCCGACTGGCTGGGGCCGCCCCCGCTGGGTCCGGCGGCCACCTTCGCCGAGGAGATCGCGGCCGTCCGCACCGCCGATCCGGCGATGGCCCGCGCGGAGATGGCCGTCGCGCTGGGCCATACCCCGGGCGCCGCCCGCACCCCGCTGGCGCGGGAGCTGCTCGCGGACCCGGCCCGCGCGGTCCAGCGGCTGGCGGATCTGCTGGAACAGGCGTGGCACACGCTGGTGGAGCCGGACTGGCCCCGGCTGCGGGCGCTGCTGGAGGCGGATGTGGCGTACCACTCGCGCCGGCTCGCGGACATCGGTCTCGGCGCGCTGCTGGGCGAGCTGGACCGGCGGCTGAGCTGGTCCGACCGCACGCTCACCCTGGAGTACCACAGCGAGCACGTACGGCGGCTGGACGGGCGGGGTCTGGTGCTGATGCCGAGCGTGTTCTCGTGGCCCGATGTGATCAGCGGTTACGACCCGCCGTGGCAGCCGACGCTCGTCTATCCGGTGCGCGGCCTCGCCGGGCTGTGGGCCGGGGGGCCCGCGCCGGACGCGGTGCGCGGGGCGCTGGTGCGGCTGCTGGGCCGGGGCCGGGCGGCGGTCCTGACCGCGCTGGACGAGCCCGCGAGCACGACCGCGCTGGCCCTGCGGCTGGACCTCGCCCCGTCGTCGGTGTCGGCGCATCTGACCGCGCTGCGCGACACGGGCCTGCTGACCTCCCGCCGGTACGGGCACCAGGTGCTGTACGAGCGCAGCCCGCTGGGGATGGCCCTGCTCACGGCCGGGGAGTGAGCGTCGGCCCGGTGCGGCCCGAGGTGACTACGGCAGTGCGCGGAGCCGGGGGCCCCGGGCGCGGGGCGGGGGCCGGCGGGCGGACGGGGGCCGTCCGGCGCCGGGAACCCGTACGGACCCCCGGACACGACTACGGCCGCCCCCGGTCGGGGGCGGCCGTGTGCGGCATCCGTCAGCCGTTGGCGAGGTGGCGTTCGACGGTCTCGACCTTGCTGGTGAGGCCGTCGGTCACACCGGGGCGCAGATCGGCCTTGAGGACCAGGGAGACCCGTGGCGCGCGGGCCTCGACGGCGGCGACGGCGCGCTTCACGACGTCCATCACCTCGTCCCACTCGCCTTCGACCGAGGTGAACATCGCGTCGGTGCGGTGCGGGAGCCCGGACTCGCGGACCACCCGGACGGCGTCGGCGACGTACTCCCCGACGTCCTCGCCGACACCGAGCGGAGTGACGGAGAAGGCGACGATCATGCCTTCACGACCCCTTCGCGGCGGGCGCGCGAGGCGATGACCTCGTCCTCCGCCTCACGCTTGAGACGGCGTTCGGCGACGAACCCGCCGAACGGCAGGACGGAGAGCACGAAGTAGAGGGCCGCGGTACCGAACGACCACTTGGTGCGGTTCCAGGCGTCGGCCCAGAAGAGGGCGTACACCACGAACAGGACACCGTGGATCATGCCCATCGCGGGCACCGCGTTGAAGTCGGTGGTCCGCTTCAGCACGGAGCAGACGAGCAGCAACAGGAACGAGACGGCCTCGGGCGCCGAGACCAGGCGCAGGCGTCGGAGTGCGGATGCGGTCTTGATGTCCACGGGGAAGTTCACCTTCGGGCTTCGGGGCGGGGCGTGCTGGGCTGCGGCTCCACACGCTTTGTGAATGAACGCACAAGCGCAGCTCATTGTGGCATCGCGTCCGGCACGTCCCCCGCCCGGGGGGCGGCCGGATTCTGACGAACGCGTCACATCCCGGCGACACGGGCGTCACGGGCACGGTCGTCCGGGGGGCGGGCCCTGTCCGGAATGCTCCTGGGCGGGCTACCGTCGCGGGGTGGCTATGTTCCGGCTCCAAGGGAGCAAAGTGCTCGCCGTCGACATGTCCGGCGACTGCGTCAGGGCGAAGAACGGCTCGATGGTCGCCTACGACGGCCAGATGAGCTTCAAGAAGATGAGCGGCGGCGGCGAGGGTGTCCGCGGGATGGTGACGCGGCGCCTCACCGGTGAGCAGCTGACCGTGATGGAGGTGAGGGGGCAGGGCACCTGCTGGTTCGCCGACCGGGCGAGCGAGATCAATCTGGTGAACCTCCAGGGCGACACCCTGTACGTGGAGGCGAGCAATCTGCTGGCCACGGATGCGGGGCTGCGCACCGGGACGACGTTCACCGGGCTGCGCGGCGCCTCCCAGGGCGGCGGGCTGTTCACGACCACGGTCGAGGGCCATGGCCAGGCGGCGCTCACCTCGGACGGTCCGGCGATCGTGCTGCGGGTGTCGGCCCGGTACCCGCTGTCGGTGGACCCGGGGGCGTACATCGCGCACCAGGGGAACCTCCGGCAGAGCTTCCAGTCCGGTGTGACGTTCCGCACCCTGATCGGTGAGGGCGGCGGGGAGGCGTTCCAGATCCGCTTCGAGGGCGACGGTCTGGTGTACGTGCAGCCCAGCGAGCGCAACACGGTCGGAGGGGACGTCTGATGCCGTTCCGTGAGGTCAACGCCAAGATGATCGAGGCCACCGTCACCCCCGGGCAGCGGCTGTTCAGCCAGCGGGGCGCGATGCTCGGGTACCGGGGCGAGGTGTCGTTCACCCCCAATTCCGCGGGCGGGCAGGGCGGGCTGTCCTCGATGATCGGCCGCCGGGTCGCGGGTGAGGCGGCCCCGCTGATGACGGTCGAGGGCAGCGGCACGGTGCTGTTCGGGCACGGCGGCCATCACATCCAGCTGATCACCCTGACCGGCGACACCCTGTACGTGGAGGCGGACCGGCTGCTCGCGTTCGAGGGGACGCTCCAGCAGGGCACGATGTTCCTGGGCGCCCAGGGCGGGGTGATGGGCATGGTGCGCGGCCAGGTCTCCGGGCAGGGGCTGTTCACCACGACCTTGAAGGGGCACGGCGCGGTGGCGGTGATGGCGCACGGCGGGGTGATCGAACTGCCGATCTCGCCGCAGCGCCCGGTGCATGTCGACCCGCAGGCGTACGTGGCGCACCACGGTGAGGTGCGCAACAAGCTGTCGACCGCGCTGGGCTGGCGGGACATGGTGGGCCGGGGCTCGGGCGAGGGGTTCCAGCTGGAACTGAGCGGGCACGGCGTGGTGTACGTCCAGGCGTCGGAGGAGAAGCTGTGACCACCCTGAACATGTACGGGCCGCCGCCCGGACCGGTCGTGCACGATCCGGTGACGCTGCCGTCGGACGACAACGTCAACAGTTACACCTTCTGTGTGGAACTCAAGGGCAACGAGTGGTTCCTCCAGAAGGGCAAGATGATCGCCTACTACGGGGCGATGGAGTTCAACGGCATCGGCCATGGGCGCCTCGACCGGCTGGTGCGCACGTCGTTCCACTCGCCGCTGCACGCGAGCGACTGGGTGGTGGCGTCGGGCTCGGGGAAGTTCCTGCTCGCCGACCGCGCCTTCGATGTGAACTCCTTCGACCTGGAGGACGGCAATCTGACGATCCGCTCCGGCAATCTGCTCGCTTTTCAGCCAAGTCTCGCGCTCAAGCAGTCGATCGTCCCGGGGTTCCTGACCCTGATCGGCACGGGAAAGTTCGTCGCCGCGTCGAACGGCCCGGTGGTCTTCATGGAGCCGCCGATGCGGGTCGATCCGCAGGCCCTGGTGGGCTGGGCGGACTGCCCGTCGCCGTGCCATCACTACGACCACGCCTATATGACGGGGGTCATGGGCGGTCTACGTGCGCTGACGGGCGTCGGCGGGGTGTCCGGGGAGGAGCACCAGTTCGAGTTCGTCGGTGCGGGTACGGTGCTGTTGCAGTCGAGCGAGCGGCTGATGGCGGAGCAGGCGACCGGCACGGTCCCCCATCAGGCGGGGGTGCCGGGAGGTCACGGCGGCCAGGGGCAGGGGGTACCGCGCCTTCCCGGACAGCTCGGTGACCTCCAGCGCCGCTTCGGGCTGTGAGCGGTAGTCTGCGGAGTGTGACATCGAACGCGTGCGCGCTGTGGAGCGCACCAGCTCTCGTTAAAGATTCAACCTCTTAGGGTAGAATAGGATTCATGGAGACCGAGACGGCTACGCCCTGGCTGACCGACGCCGAGCAGAGCGCATGGCGCACCCATCTGGAGGTCAACCGGCTGCTTCAGCACCAACTGGAGAGGGATCTCCAGCCGTTCGGCCTGACGATCAACGACTACGAGATCCTCGTCAATCTCTCGGAGTCCGACGACCACCGGATGCGGATGAGTGATCTCGCCGCGTCGACACTCCAGTCCAAGAGCAGGCTGTCCCACCAGATCACGCGGATGGAGAACGCGGAGCTGGTACGGCGGGAGAACTGCGAGTCCGACCGCCGGGGACTGTTCGCCGTGCTCACGGAGCACGGACTGGTGACCATGCGGAAGGTGGCACCACACCATGTCGCCTCCGTACGGCGGCACTTCATCGACCTGGTCCCGCCGGGCGATCTGGAGCAGCTCCACAAGTCGCTCGCCCCGATCGCCGAACACCTCCGCGCACAACGCGGCCGCGCCTGACCCCCACCCGGGGCCGTGCGCCCCGGGTACCCGCGGCCTTCCCCCGCGCGGCTCCGCGCGGCGTCAGACGGCCAGCGGCAGACTCAGCTCGAAGAGCGCGCCGCCCGCCGGACAGTCCCGGACGGTCAGCGTCCCCCCGTGCCTGCGTGCCACGTCCCGCGCGATCGCCAGCCCCAGCCCGGCCCCGCCGTCGTCACGGCTACGCGCGTCGTCCAGCCGGACGAACCGCTCGAAGATCCGGTCCCGCTCCCCGGCCGGCACCCCGCTCCCGTCGTCCCCGACGGCCAGCACCGCCTCGCCGTCGCGCACCCGCACCGACACCGACACCGCGCCCTCGGCGTGCCGCTGCGCGTTGTCCACGAGATTGCCCAGAACCCGCGCCAACTGCCCACGGGAACCGGCCACTTCCGCGTGCGCCAGCTCCTGGCCGACCGGCACCCGGTCCCCCACCCGCTGCGACAGCTCCTCCCGGACCAGCGCGGCCAGGTCCAGCCGGGCGTCCCCCGGCCGCTCCCCCGCGTCCAGCCGGGCCAGCAGCAGCAGATCGGCCGCGAGCTGCTGAAGCCGTACGGTGTCCGCGACCGCGCCCTCCAGATCCAGCAACTCGGGATGCGCGGCGCCCACTTCCAGCTGGGTGCGCAGCGAGGCGATCGGGCTGCGCAGCTCGTGCGAGGCATCCGCGACGAACCGCCGCTGCCGCTCCACGGACTCCTCCAGCGCGGCCAGGGTGACATTGGTGGTGCGGGCGAGCCGCGCCACCTCGTCGTGCGTACCCGGTACGGGCACCCTGCGCCGCAGGTCCTCGGACGCGGTGATCGCGGCCATCTCCCGCCGGATGCCCTCGACGGGCCGCATGGCCCGCCGGGTCACCAGCCAGGTCACCCCGGACACCACCCCGAGCAGCAGCGGGAAACCGATGAGCATCGCGGTGGTGGTCGTACCGACGGCGCTGCGCTCGGCGGACAGCGGGGCGCCCGCGTACACCCGCAGCTCACCCTTGCCGGGCGCGTCGACGCCGACCCGGGCGAAGCGGTACTCGGTGGAGTCGCCGTTCACGGTCGCCGAGCCGTCGGAGTACGCGACGTCCTCGGAGATGTCACCGGGGTCCCGCGCGTTCTCGTCGTCGGCGTCGTCCGCGTCGTCGTCCTGATCGTTGCCGTCCGGCTGATCGTTGCCGTCCGGGCCGTTGCCGTCACCGGAGTCACCGTCCCCGTCGCCGTCCCCGGTGGGTGAGGCGGAGGGTCCCGGCTTCGGGCGCACCTCGTCGGACGCGGTCCCGCTGATCCGTTCCAGGCCCTCGCTGGCGGCCACGACCCGGCCCTGGGCGTCGAGCACCTGGACGGGGCTGTCCTCGCCCTCGGGCAGGTCCAGCCCGCCGTACGCGACGCCGGAGGCGAGCCGGGACGCGACCCGGTTCGCGGTGGACTCGGCCTGGGTGCCGGCCTGCTCGGTGAGGCTGATGCGCAGCGCGAGGAGCACCGCCGTACCGGCGGCGACCAGCGCCACCGCGACGACCAGGGTGGCCCCCAGGGTCGCCTGCGCGCGGACCGATCCGAAGAGCCGCCTCATCGGCCGCCCTCCAGCCGGTACCCGGCGCCGCGCACGGTCCGGATACGCGACGCCCCCAGCTTGCGCCGCAGCGCGCTCACGTACACCTCGACGATGTTCGGGTCGCCGTCGTACGCGAAGTCCCATACGTGTTCGAGGATCTCGCTCTTGGAGACGACCTCGCCGGAGCGCAGCAGCAGTTGTTCGAGGACCGCGAACTCCTTCGCGGTGAGCGGCACTTCCTCCTCGCCGCGCAGCACACGGTGGGCCGCGGTGTCCACCGTGAGATCACCGAGGACATGCACCGGGGAGCCGCCGACCCGCCCGCGCCGGCGCAGCAGCGCCTTCACCCGGGCGACCAGCACGACGTACGAGAACGGCTTGGTGAGGTAGTCGTCGGCGCCGGTGTCCAGGCCCTCGGCCTCGTCGTACTCGCCGTCCTTCGCGGTCAGCATCAGGATCGGTACGTCGTGCCCGGCGGCGCGCAGCGCGGCACAGACCCGGTAGCCGTTCATCCCCGGCAGCATGATGTCGAGGACGACGAGGTCGTAGTCGCCCTCGCTCGCGCGGTGCAGGCCCTCCAGACCGTCGTGCACGACGTCCACGGCGTATCCCTCGGCGGTGAGTCCCCTGGCCAGGGACAGGGCCAGCCGCTTCTCGTCCTCCACGATCAAAAGGCGCATGGGACCAGCGTCCCAAACGGAACCTGAAGATGCCTTCAGGCTGCTTCAGCGTCGCTTCAGCAAGGTTCCCCCAGATTGGTGTCCACAGTCACCACCGGCTCCGGACCAGGGAGAGAAACCATGAAGCGCAAGATCGTGATCGCGACGGCCGCCGCGGCTCTGCTCGTCGGCGGGGGCACGGCCACCGCGTTCGCCGTGGTGGGCGGCGACGGCGACGGCGACCGTGGCGTCCACAAGTCGAGCGTGGAACTGAAGGGCGACGACCGCGACGACGCCGACGACCGGGACGACGACAAGAACGAGCGCGACGACCGGGACGACCGTGCCGATGACCGTGCCGACGGCAAGGACGATGCCGACGACCGCGCCGCCGCCCCGACCGGGGTGAAGGTCACCGCCGCGGAGGCGATCGCCACGGCGCTGAAGGAGCGGTCCGGGACCGTCGTGTCGGTCGACCTGGACGAGGACGACTCCAAGGTGGCCTGGGACGTCGAGATCATCGGCGCCGACCGCAACGTCCACAACGTGACCGTGGACCCGGGCAACGGCAAGGTGCTCGGCTCGTACGCCGAGAAGGACGACGACGACCGCGACGACGTGAAGCGGGACCTGGCGGCGCTGAAGGGTGCGCAGGTCAACGCGCAGGACGCGGTGCGGGCCGCCGCGGCGTACGGGACCGTGACGTCGCTGGACCTCGACGACGACGGTTCCGGTGCGTGGGACGCGGAGACGCGGGCCTCCGGCAAGGCGGCGGACTGGACGGTGTCCCTCACCTCGGCGAAGGTGGCTCCCGCCGCGGCCGACACCGACGACGACTCGGACTCCGACGACTCCGACGACTGACCCGCCCCCCGGCACACACACTCCCCCCGGCTTCCCCGTGGCCTTCCCCCGGCCCACCCGGAACCCGGGGGGTCCCCTTTTGCCGGGGACCCTTCGCGCCCGCCTCTGAGGTTCGCCGAGCTGGGCGTACTCGTCCCTGTGCGGGTCGGACGGGGGTGCGCAGTTCCCCGCGCCCCTGGATGCTGCCCCTTGAGGTCGTTCGCCGGGTGCGGGTCCGCCCTCGTCTTTTGCGCAGTTCCCCGCGCCCCTTTGGGGGCGCCCACCTGGGGCTGTCGTCAGTCTGCGGGCTGTCAGCAACCGGGGCCGGGGTTCAAACCCCCTTCCTCGCGCAGTCGCCGGACTACGTAAGGGGGTGGGCGGGAATCTCTGCCCGCAGACTCCGATGCTCTTCAGTCGGGCAAGGGGAGCGTCCGACCGAGCGCGTTGGAGCGAGGACGGAGAATCCCGACCGGCCCCGACCCGAAGAACAAGCAGAACGCGCCCCAAAGGGGCGCGGGGAACTGCGCGAAAACGACGAACGACGGCACAGGGACAAGCGCGTCCCGCCGGACAGACCTGGGAAGCGCAAGCAAAGGCGACCCGCGGGGAACTGCGCACCCCACGAACGACGGCACAGGAACGAAGTACGCCCAGCCGGACAGACCCAGAACGACCCCCACAGGGACAATTGCGTCCCGCCGGACAGGGCCCTCACCCGGAGGCCAGCGCCCGCGTCACCTCGTCCGCCGCCGCGTAGGCATCGAGCTCGCCCGCCAGGACCCGCTCCGCGAGCGAGAGAACCCGCACCCGCTGCCCCCCGTGCACATCCGCGAGCCGCTCCCGCAGCGCCGTGACCGCGATCACCTCGATCTCCTTCGCGGCCCGCTCCCGCCGCCGGTCGACCAGCACCCCCCGCTCGTCCATCCACCCCTTGTGCTTCTCCAGGGCCGCGACGACCTCGTCGATCCCCTCCCCCCGGGACGCGACGGTCCGCACGATCGGCGGACGCCAGTCCCCGGGCCGCCGGGCCTCCCCGAGCCCGAGCATGTGGTTCAGCTCCCGGGCCGTCGCGTCCGCCCCGTCCCGGTCGGCCTTGTTCACCACGTACACGTCACCGATCTCCAGGATGCCCGCCTTCGCGGCCTGGATACCGTCGCCCATCCCGGGCGCGAGCAGCACCACACTGGTGTCGGCCTGCGCGGCGATCTCGACCTCGGACTGGCCGACCCCGACGGTCTCCACCAGGATCACGTCGCACCCGGCGGCGTCCAGTACCCGGATCGCCTGCGGCGCGGCCCAGGCGAGGCCCCCGAGATGCCCGCGGGTCGCCATCGACCGGATGTAGACCCCGGCGTCGGACGCGTGGTCCGACATCCGGACCCGGTCCCCGAGCAGCGCCCCGCCGGAGAACGGCGAGGACGGGTCGACCGCGAGCACCCCCACCCGCCGGCCCTGCCGCCGGTACGCGCCGACCAGCGCGGAGGTGGTGGTGGACTTGCCGACCCCGGGCGGCCCGGTGAGCCCGATGACGTACGCGTTGCCGGTCAGCGGCGCCAGCGCGGCCATCACCTCACGCAGCTGGGGTGACGCCCCCTCGACCAGCGAGATCAGCCGGGCGACGGCCCGGGGCCGCCCTTCCCGCGCCTGTGCCACCAGCGAGGAGACGTCCTGCTTCACGCTTCACGGTTCCCTTCGTGGGACGACGGGTACACGCCGTACCCGCGGTCATAGGCGTACGACGCCAGGGTCACAGGTACGGCCACCGCACCCGGACCCACGCGCCGCGGCGCCGCCGTGTCAGTCCTTCGGCACCCGGACGATCAGGGCGTCGCCCTGGCCGCCGCCACCGCACAGCGCCGCCGCGCCGACCCCGCCGCCGCGCCGCTTCAGCTCCAGCGCGAGATGGAGGACGAGCCGGGCGCCGGACATCCCGATCGGGTGACCGAGGGCGATCGCGCCGCCGTTGACGTTGACCTTGTCGGACGTCACGCCCAGGTCCTTCATCGACTGGTGCGCGACGGCGGCGAACGCCTCGTTGATCTCGATGAGGTCGAGGTCCGCGACGGCGACGCCCTCCTTGCGTACGGCGTCCAGGATGGCGTTCGACGGCTGGGAGTGGAGGGAGTTGTCGGGTCCGGCGACATTGCCGTGGGCGCCGATCTCGGCGATCCACTCCAGGCCGAGCTCCAGCGCCCTGGCCTTGCTCATCACGACGACGGCGGCGGCGCCGTCGGAGATCGGCGAGGAGGACCCGGCGGTGATCGTGCCGTCCTTCGCGAAGGCCGGGCGCAGCTTGCCCAGCGACTCAGGGGTGGAGTCGCCGCGGATGCCCTCGTCCTCGCCGACCACCACGGGCTCACCGCGCCGCTGCGGTACCTCGACGGGCGTGATCTCGGCCGCGAAGAGCCCGTTCTTCTGGGCGGCGGCGGCCCGCTGGTGCGACTGCGCGGCGATGACGTCCTGCTCGGCGCGGCCGATACCGAGGCGGGTGTTGTGCTTCTCGGTGGACTCGCCCATGGCGATGCCCTCGAACGGGTCGGTCAGTCCGTCGTGCGCCATCGAGTCGAGCATCCCGATCGCGCCGTACTTGAAGCCCTCACGCGACTTGGACAGCAGATGCGGGGCGTTGGTCATGGACTCCTGGCCGCCCGCGACGATCACGTCGAACTCACCCGCACGGATCAGCTGGTCCGCGAGCGCGATCGCGTCGAGCCCGGAGAGACACACCTTGTTGACGGTGAGGGCGGGCACGCTCATCGGGATGCCCGCGTTGACGGCCGCCTGCCGGGCGGGGATCTGGCCGGCCCCGGCCTGGAGCACCTGGCCCATGATCACGTACTGCACCTGGTCGCCGCCGATCCCGGCCCGGTCCAGCGCGGCCTTGATGGCGAAACCTCCCAGGTCGGCGCCCGAGAAGGACTTCAGGGAGCCGAGCAGCCGTCCCATGGGCGTCCGCGCACCGGCGACGATCACTGAGGTGGTACCGGTCGTTCCAGTCATGACGGGCGATCCCCTTTCAGCAAGCTGCTGAGGAGTGAACGAGGGTTTACCTCAAATGTACTGAGCGGTGCCGCCCGGGGTCATCGCCCGGTCGGTGTGATCGCGCGCACGTTGCGTAACCGGGGGGCCGGGGTTGCACTGGGGGGATGCTGACGCGTATCGACCACATCGGGATCGCCTGCTTCGACCTCGACCGGACCGTCGAGTTCTACCGTGCCACGTACGGGTTCGAGGTCCACCACTCCGAGGTCAACGAGGAGCAGGGGGTCCGCGAGGCCATGCTGAGGATCAACACCACGGGGGACGGCGGGGCGTCGTACCTCCAGCTCCTCCAGCCGATCCGGGAGGACTCGCCGGTGGGCAAGTGGCTCGCGAAGAACGGCGAGGGGGTGCATCACATCGCGTTCGGGACCGCGGATGTGGACGGGGACGCGGCGGAGATCCGCGGGAAGGGGGTGCGGGTGCTGTACGACGAGCCTCGTCGGGGGTCGATGGGGTCCCGGATCACGTTCCTTCATCCGAAGGACTGCCACGGGGTTCTGACCGAACTGGTCACGTCGGCCGAGTGAGCCCCTGAGGTCCGTCCGGCTGGGCGTACTTCGTTCCCGCACAGGTCGTCCGTGGGGTGCGCAGTTCCCCGCGCCCCTTTGGGGCGCGTCCGGCCGGTTCTTCGGGTCGGTGCCGGTCGGGATTCTCCGTCCTCGCTCCAACGCGCTCGGTCGGACATCCCTCTTGCCCGACTGAAGAGCATCGGAGTCTGCGGGCAGAGATTCCCGCCCACCCCCTCCCGCAGCCATGCGACTGCACGAGGAGGATGCCGAAAAGCAACAGCAAGTGGCTGAGGCGCCCCCAAAGGGGCGCGGGGAACTGCGCAAAAACGAGGGCGGACCCGCACCCGACGAACGACCGCAAGGGGGCAGCATCCAGGGGCGCGGGGAACTGCGCACCCCCGGAGTACCCGCACAGGGACAAGTACGCCCACCCGGACAGACCTCGGGGTGGGGCCGGGGTGGAACACTTTCGGGGATCTCTTGTGGGGGAATGCCGGGGGGCGGGAACCGGACGGACCGGGGGGTCGGGCGGGGGTCGGAGGGGGCGGGGTACGGGCGGGGCGGGCGGGTGGGACTTCGCACGTGTCAGCCCGGCGCGCGGGGCGGCGCCACCCCGTGGGAGGGACCCGTTCCGGCCGGGCGGCGGCGACAACCCCCCTGCCGGGGCAGGAAAAGGTGGTCGGCCAGGCCAACGGGGAGACGGGGGCCGGTAGGGTTGTGTGCGGCCGCCCGTATGCCGGACGGTCATGGCCGGGGTCCAGGTGTCGAAGGGCGTGCGTCGGGGCGGCAGTCCGGACCCCGCTGTTGATCTGACACCATTCCCCGGGGCGCCGTTCGGGCGGATGACCGGTGCTCGTTGGAGAGTTTTGCGACCAGGGGACGGATGGGACCGCGCAGTGCGGGGCTACGAACGCCAGGAGCGAGAGCGGGCTGACGTCGACCACCTCTCTCGGTTCGAGGCCGAGATGGAGCGGCTGAAGACCGAGCGGGAGAAGGCCGTTCAGCACGCCGAGGACCGCGGCTATCAGGTCGAGGTGCTGCGTGCGAAGCTGCACGAGGCACGTCGGTCCCTCGCGACGCGCCCCGCCTACGACGGCGGGGACCTCGGCTACCAGGCCGAGCAGATGCTGCGCAACGCCCAGATCCAGGCGGAACAGCTGCGCGCCGACGCGGAACGCGAGCTGCGTGACGTCCGCGCCCAGACCCAGCGCATCCGGCAGGAGCACGCGGAGCAGCAGTCCCGGCTCCAGTCGGAGCTGCACGCCGAGGCCGTCTCGCGCCGTCAGCAGCTGGACCAGGAGCTGTCGGAGCGCCGGGCGACCGTCGAGTCGCACGTCAACGAGAACGTCGCGTGGGCCGAGCAGTTGCGGGCCCGTACCGAGTCGCAGGCCCGCAGGCTGCTCGACGAGTCCCGCGCGGAGGCCGAGCAGGCGCTCGCGGCCGCCCGCGGCGAGGCCCAGCGGGTCGCGGACGAGGCACGTCAGCGGGTGGGCGCCGAGGCGGAGAGCGCCCGCGCCGAGGCCGAGGCGCTGATGCGCCGGGCCCGTGCCGACGCCGAACGGCTGCTGAACGCCGCGTCCGCGCAGGCCCAGGAGGCCGCCGACCACGCGGAGCAGCTGCGCAGCAGCAGTACCGCCGAGTCCGACGAGGCACGCCGGCAGGCGACCGAGCTGGCGCGGACCGCCGAGGAGCGGATGTCGCAGGCCACCGACGCGCTGCGGGAGGCGCGCGCGGAGGCCGAGAAGGTCCTCGACGAGGCCAAGGAAGCGGCGTCCAAGCGGCTCGCGACCGCCGAGTCGGCGAACGAGCAGCGCACCCGTACCGCCAAGGAGCAGGTCGCCCGGCTGGTCGGTGAGGCCACCAAGGAGGCCGAGGCCAGCAAGGCGGAGGCCGGGCAGATCGTCGACGACGCGAAGGCCGAGGCGGAGAAGCTCGTCGCGGAGGCCGCGGAGAAGGCCAGGACGGTCACCGCCGAGGAGACCGCGTCGCAGCTGGGGAAGGCGGCCCGGACCGCCGAGGAGGTCCTGGACAAGGCGGCGGCGGACGCGAAGGCCACCACCAAGGCGGCCACCGAGGAGGCCGAGCGGGTCCGCCGGGAGGCCGAGGCGGAGGCGGAGCGGCTGCGGGGCGAGGCCAGTGACATCGCCGAGGAGCTCAAGGGCGCCGCCAAGGACGACACCAAGGAGTACCGGGCCAGGACGGTCGAGCTCCAGGAGGAGGCGCGCAGGCTGCGCGGCGAGGCCGAGCAGCTGCGGGCCGACGCGGTCGCCGAGGGCGAGCGCATCCGGGGCGAGGCGCGCCGGGAGGCGGTCCAGCAGATCGAGGAGGCGGCCCGGACCGCCGAGGAGCTGCTGGCCAAGTCGAAGGCCGACGCGGACGAGTTGCGGGGCACCGCGCAGACGGAGAGCGAGCGGGTCCGTACCGAGGCCATCGAGCGGGCGACGGCGCTGCGCAAGCAGGCCGAGGAGACGCTGGAGCGCACCCGGGGCGAGGCCGAACGGCACCGTGCGGAGGCCGAGGAGCGGGCCGCGGAGCAGATCGCGGCGGCCGAGGAGTCGGCCCGGGAGCTGCGCGAGGAGGCCGAGCGGGCGATCGCGGCCAAGCGTGCCGAGGCCGACACGGAGGTGGCCCGGCTGCGGGCCGGCGCCGAGGAGCGGCTGGCGGGTGCCGAGGAGTCGTTGAAGGACGCCCGTACGGCGGCCGACCGGATGCGCAAGGAGGCCGCCGAGGAGGCGGACCGGGTGCGCGCGGAGGCCGCCGAGCGGGTCCGTACGCTCCAGTCGCAGGCCACGGCGGAGGCGGACCGGCTGCGTGACGAGGCCGCGGCCGACGCGTCGCAGTCCCGTGCGGAGGGTGAGAACGTCGCGGTCCGGCTGCGGTCGGAGGCCGCCGCCGAGGCGGAGCGGCTGAAGTCGGAGGCGCAGGACACCGCCGACCGGGTGCGCGCGGAAGCCGCCGCGGCGGCCGAGCGGGTCGCCACGGAGGCCGCCGAGGAGCTGGCCGCCGCCCGTACGGAGGCGGACCGGCGTCGCCGGGAGGCCGAGGAGCTGCTGGGTTCCGCTCGCGAGGAGGCCGGTCAGGAGCGGCAGCGGGCCAGGGAGCAGAGCGAGGAGCTGCTGGCGTCGGCGCGGGTCCGGGTGGACGAGGCGCAGGCGGAGGCGGCCCGGCTGGTCGAGGAGGCGGACCGGCGGGCCACCGAGCTGGTGACCGGCGCGGAGCAGACGGCGCAGTCCGTCCGGGACTCGGTCGCCGGGCTCCAGGAGCAGGCCCAGGAGGAGATCGCGGGGCTGCGCAGCACCGCCGAGCATGTGGCGGAGCGCACCCGTACGGAGGCGCAGGGCGAGGCCGACCGGGTGCGCGCGGACGCGTACGCCGAGCGGGAGCGGGCCGGGGAGGACGCGGCCCGGGTGCGCCGTGAGGCCCGGGAGGAGACCGAGGCGGCGAAGGCGCTCGCGGAGCGGACGGTCACCGACGCGATCGCCGAGGCCGACCGGACCCGGAAGGACGCGGACGAGCACGCCCAGCGGGCCCGTACCGAGGCGTCGGACACGATCGCGACGGCCGAGCAGAACGCCGCGCAGGCCCGTGCCGAGGCCCGGGAGGACGCGAACCGTATCCGTTCGGACGCCGCGGGCCAGGCCGACGGGCTCGTCGGTGAGGCGACCCGGGAGGCGGAGCGGCTGCGGTCGGAGACCGTGGAACAGGCCGAGCTCCTGCGGACGGAGACGGCGCGCAAGGCCGAGGCGCTGCGCACGGAGACGGAGCGGCAGGCGGAGCTGCTGCGTACGGAGACCGCCGAGCAGGCGGAGCGGGTGCGCGCGGAGGCCGTGGCGAAGGCGGAGCGGCTGATCGCGGACGCGTCCGGGGACGCCGAGCGGCTGCGGGCGCAGGCGGCGGAGGCCGTCGGTTCGGCGCGTCAGCACGCGGAGCGGACCCGTACGGAGGCCGAGCGGGTGCGTACCGAGGCGCGGACGGAGGCCGAGCAGGTGCTCGCCCAGGCCCGTGCTTCGGCGGAGCGGACGATGGACGAGGCTCGCAAGGACGCCAACAAGCGGCGTTCGGAGGCGGCGGAGCAGGTCGACGCGCTCATCACGGAGGCCGTGTCGGAGGCCGACAAGCTGGGCAACGACTCTCAGGCGAAGGCCCGTGAGACGACGGCGGAGGCCGAGAAGCAGGCCGACACGATGGTCGGCGCGGCCCGTACGGAGGCCGACCGGCTGGTCGCGGAGGCCACCGTCGAGGGCAACACCCGGGTGGAGCGGGCCCGTACGGACGCGGACGAGCTGCTGGTCGGCGCGCGCCGCGACGCGACGGCGATCCGGGAGCGCACCGAGGAGCTGCGGGAGCGGATCACCGGTGAGGTCGAGGAGCTGCACGAGCGGGCGCGGCGGGAGTCGGCGGAGGCCATGCGGACCGCGGGCGAGCGCTGCGACGCGCTGGTGAAGGCCGCCGAGGAGCAGCTGACCGAGGCTCAGGCGAAGGCCGAGAAGCTGGTGTCGGACGCGAACTCGGAGGCGAGCCGGGTGCGGATCTCCGCGGTCAAGAAGGCCGAGGGTCTGCTGAAGGAGGCCGAGACGAAGACGGCCGGGCTGGTCCGTGAGGCGGAGCGCGTCAAGGCGGAGGCCGAGCAGGAGGCCGAGCGCACGGTGGACGAGGGGCGTCGTGAGCTCGATGTGCTGGTCCGCCGCCGGCAGGACATCAACGCGGAGATCTCGCGGGTGCAGGACGTGCTGGAGGCGTTGGAGTCCTTCGAGGCTCCGCCGGCTGGGAAACCCGCGGCGGGCGGTGGGGCCGGTGTCAAGGCCGGCGCGGCGTCCGGCGGCACCCGTTCGGGTGGCAAATCGTCAGAGGGCTAGCCAGAATGGCCCTGTTCGTGGTTTAAGAAGGCCTCTGTCCGTCCGTGTGTCTGCCCCGGGCAGCGCGCGGGTCCGCAGCCACCCAAAAGGGGTGTCATTCTCCAGATCAAACCTGTATCCGCTCGATGACACGCCGTTCCGCCCCCTAGGATTCCCCCGATCACCTCACCGGTCTCATTCGACAGGAACCCCATGAGCGACACTTCCCCCTACGGCTTCGAGCTTGTGCGGCGTGGGTACGACCGCGCTCAGGTGGACGAACGAATCTCGAAGCTCGTCTCCGATCGCGACAGTGCCCTGACCCGGATCACCGCGCTGGAGAAGCGGATCGAGGAACTTCACCTCGAAACGCAGAACGCCCAGGCGCAGGTCAGCGATGCCGAGCCGTCCTATGCCGGGCTCGGCGCGCGCGTCGAGAAGATCCTCCGCCTCGCCGAGGAGGAGGCGAAGGACCTGCGCGAGGAGGCCCGTCGCGCTTCCGAGCAGCACCGCGAGCTCGCCGAGTCGGCCGCCCAGCAGGTGCGCAACGACGCCGAGACGTTCGCCGCCGACCGCAAGGCCAAGTCCGAGGACGAGGGTCTTCGGATCGTCGAGAAGGCCAAGGGCGAGGCGTCCACGCTGCGTGCCGAGGCCCAGAAGGACGCGCAGTCCAAGCGTGAGGAGGCCGACGCCCTCTTCGAGGAGACCCGTGCGAAGGCCGCCCAGGCCGCCGCGGACTTCGAGACGAACCTCGCCAAGCGCCGGGAGCAGTCGGAGCGGGACCTGGCGTCGCGTCAGGCCAAGGCCGAGAAGCGTCTCGCGGAGATCGAGCACCGCGCCGAGCAGCTGCGTCTGGAGGCGGAGAAGCTGCGGACCGACGCGGAGCGCCGCGCCCGGCAGACCGTGGAGACGGCGCAGCGCCAGGCCGAGGACATCGTGGCCGACGCGAACGCCAAGGCGGACCGCATCCGCAGCGAGTCCGAGCGGGAGCTCGCCGCGCTCACCAACCGGCGTGACTCCATCAACGCGCAGCTCACCAATGTGCGCGAGATGCTCGCGACCCTCACGGGTGCCGCGGTCGCCGCGGCCGCCTCGCCCGTCGAGGACGAGCCGATCTCGCGTGGTGTCCCCGCCCAGCAGGGCCGGTAGTCACCTACGCCCTCCCTCGGGCGGTTCGGCCGGTGTGCCCGGTACGGCTTCGTCGCCGTGCCGGGCACCGCCATGTCCGGGCCTGCTGACGGGACGGCAGCCAGACGACAGCCGGACGGGCGCCGGGCGGCGCGCGGGCGCGTCCGTGGCGGGTGGCGCGCGGGCGCACAACAGGCAGGAGCAACCCGCGCGGCTTAGCGTGGTGCGCATGATCGAGCTTGAGGGGCTGACGAAACGGTTCGGTGAGAAGGTCGCGGTCGACGAGTTGACGTTCACGGTCCGGCCGGGGATCGTCACGGGGTTCCTCGGTCCGAACGGGGCCGGGAAGTCCACCACCATGCGGATGATGCTGGGGCTCGACCATCCGACGGCCGGTGAGGTCCGGATCGACGGCGAGCACTACGACCGGCTGAAGGACCCGCTCACCGCGATCGGCGCGCTGCTGGACGCGAAGGCCATGCACGGCGGGCGCAGCGCCTACAACCATCTGCTGTGTCTGGCGCAGTCCAACGGCATTCCCGCGCCCCGGGTGGACGAGGTGCTGGACACGGTCGGGCTGACGGCGGTGGCGGGGAAGAAGGCGAAGGGTTTCTCGCTGGGGATGGGCCAGCGGCTGGGTATCGCGGGCGCCCTGCTCGGTGATCCGCGCATCCTGATGTTCGACGAGCCGGTCAACGGGCTCGACCCCGAGGGCATCCACTGGATCAGGCATCTGATGAAGTCGCTGGCGGCCCAGGGCCGTACCGTCTTCGTCTCCTCTCATCTGATGAGCGAGATGGCGCTGACCGCCGACCATCTGGTGGTGATCGGTCAGGGGCGGCTGCTGGCGGACACCTCGATGGCGGATTTCATCCGGGAGAACTCACGGTCGTACGTCCGGCTGCGCACCCCGCAGCGGGAGCGGCTGCTCGATGTGCTGCACGCCAACGGGGTCACGGTGGTGGAGACGGCCGGCGGGGTGCTGGAGGTGGACGGGCACCCGTCCGAGCGGCTGGGCGAGCTGGCGTCCGAGCACCGGATCGTGCTGCATGAGCTGAGTCCGCAGCAGGCATCCCTGGAGGAGGCGTTCATGCAGCTCACGGCCGCGTCGGTGGAGTACCACGCGCACACCGGACCGGCGGACGGGCTGTCCGGCGGGCCGGTGGCGGATCCGGGGCCGCCCCGGCCGGGCTGGGGCGAGAGCTGGCAACCGCGCGACGGGAAGGGGGTGTGACGATGGCGGCCCTCCAGGTCATCCGTTCGGAGTGGACCAAGATCCGGTCGGTGTCGTCCACCGTATGGACGCTGGGGCTGGCGTTCGTGGTGACGGTCGCCCTCGGGATGCTGATCAGCACCCTCGCGAAGAACGACTTCGACTCGCTGAGCCCGCAGGACCGGCTGACCTTCGACCCGACCCTGGTGAGCTTCGCCGGGATGAGCCTCGGCCAGCTCGCGATGATCGTGTTCGGGGTGCTGGTGGTGTCCAACGAGTACAGCACCGGCATGATCCGCACCTCGCTCGCGGCGGTGCCGCAGCGCGGGACGTTCCTGTTCGGGAAGCTCGCGGTGGCCACGGCACTGGCCCTCGTGGTCGGGCTGATCACCAGCTTCGTGACGTTCTTCCTGGGCCAGATGATCCTCGGCCGGTACCGCGCGGACCTCTCGGACCCCGGGGTGCTGCGGGCGGTGATCGGCGGCGGGCTGTACATGGCGCTGATCGCGATGTTCTCGATGGGGGTGGCGGCGATGCTGCGCAGTCCGATGCTGTCGCTGGGCATCCTGATGCCGTTCTTCTTCCTGATCTCCGCGATCCTCGGCAATGTGTCGGCGACGGAGAAGGTCGGCCGGTTCCTCCCCGACCAGGCGGGCAGCAAGATCATGCAGGTGGTCCAGCCCCTGGACGACGACACCCCGTACGGGCCCTGGGGCGGTCTGGGGATCATGGTGCTGTGGGTGGCCGTGGCGCTGATCGGCGGGTACGTGCTGCTGAAGCGCCGCGACGCGTAGCGGACGGGCGCGGTACGGCGGTCCCGGTACGGGCGGTCCTGGTGCGACGGTCCTGGTGCGACGGTCCTGGTACGGCGGTCGCGGCCCGGTGGGCGGGGTGGTCGGGGGCCGTCGTCCGGGGGGTCCGGCGGGGGCCGGGCGGCGGGGACAGTAGGGACGGACGGGGACAGAAGCCCACGGCCCGGCCCTGTCCCCTGTTTTGGCTGGAACCGTCAGCTCCCGGATATCCTCCTAACCCTTACGGGGGCGTGTGCCCCGACGTCCTGAGAACCTGTGAATGGGTGCGGAGCATGATCGAGGCAGTCGGCCTGACGAAGCGCTACGGTGCCAAGACAGCCGTGTACAACCTTTCCTTCCAGGTGAAGCCCGGCACCGTCACCGGATTCCTCGGGCCCAACGGCTCGGGCAAGTCGACGACGATGCGCATGATCCTCGGGCTCGACAACCCGACGTCGGGCCAGGTCACCATCGGCGGCTACCCGTACCGCAGGCTGCCGAACGCCCCGCGTCAGGTCGGCGCCCTGCTGGACGCCAAGGCCGTGCACGGCGGGCGGCACGCGCGCAACCATCTGCTGTGCCTCGCGCAGCTCTCCGGGATCCCGGCCCGCCGGGTCGACGAGGTCCTCGGGGTGGTGGGTCTCCAGGAGGTCGCCCGCAAGCGCTCCCAGGGCTTCTCCCTGGGTATGGGGCAGCGGCTCGGGATCGCGGCGGCCCTGCTCGGCGACCCCCAGGTGCTGCTGTTCGACGAGCCGGTCAACGGACTCGACCCCGAGGGCATCCTCTGGGTCCGCAATCTGATGAAGTCGCTCGCCGCCGAGGGCCGTACCGTCTTCGTCTCCTCGCATCTGATGAGCGAGATGGCGCTGACCGCCGACCATCTGATCGTGATCGGCCGCGGCCAGCTCCTCGCCGACATGAGCGTGCGGGACTTCATCTCGCACAACTCCGCCGACTTCGCCCGGGTGCGCACCCCCGACAGCGAGCCGCAGCAGCGCGAGAAGCTCACCGCCGCGCTGACCGAGGCGGGCGGCCAGGTGCTGTCCGAGCCGGACGGCGCGCTGCGGATCATGGGGCTGCCGCTGCCGCGGATCAGCGAGCTGGCCCACACCACCGACGTCCGGCTGTGGGAGCTCTCGCCGCACCAGGCGTCCCTGGAGGAGGCGTACATGCGGATGACCCAGGGCGTGGTCGACTACCGCTCCACGGTCGACGCGAAGGCCGGTCTCCAGCAGCAGCTCCCGCCGGGCGCGCAGCCCCCCGTCGCGATGCCCGTCGCGGGCCAGGGCCAGCCCGGCTGGTACGCGCCGCCGCCGCCCCAGCAGGGCGGTCAGCCGTTCGCGATGCCGCAGGCCCCCGCCGGCCCGCCCCAGCCGAACCCGTACGCCGCACAGCCCGCCGACGCCCCCGCCGCCGCGGGTGCCGCCACCACCGAGATGACGAAGCCCGACAGCGAGGGACCCCGATGAGCACGCCGCCCCAGCAGCAGAACCCCGCGGCCCCGGCGCCCCACTGGCAGCACCCGGAGGGGGCGTACACCTCGCCGATCCCGGTCACCCGCACGCATCTGGGGCACGCGCTCACCTCGGAGTGGACGAAGATCAAGTCCGTGCGCTCCACGATGTGGACGATCGGGGTCTTCCTCGCCCTGGTCATCGGCATCGGTCTGCTGGTGTCCGCGCAGACCACCGGCATGGACTACGAGGACGCGCCCTACACGATCCCCGCGTTCTTCGGGCTGGTGCTGGGACAGCTCTGCCTGATCACCCTGGGCGTCCTGGTCATCTCGTCCGAGTACGGCACGGGCATGATCCGTACGACGCTCACCGCGTCGCCCGCCCGCTGGCGGGTGCTCGCCGCGAAGTTCATCATCTTCTTCGCGCTGGCCTACGTGGTGTCCGCCTTCGCGATCGGTTTCGTGGGCCTGGTGACGGCCGGGATGTACGGGGACGCCAGCAACGTGCCCTGGCTCGGCTCGGTCTTCAAGGGCGCCCTGTACGTGTCGCTGCTCGGTGTCCTCGCGCTGGCCGTCGGCGCGATGCTGCGGCACTCGGCGGGCGCGATCACCGCGATGCTCGGTGTGGTGCTGGTCCCCTCGATCCTGCCCGCGTTCCTGATGATCTCCCCCAGCACCCAGCGGGTCGGCGAGGTCATGATGGACTACGCCGCCCCGAACGCGCTGGCGAAGATCTTCGCCCTCGACACGGAGGGCACCGGCGGCCCCCAGCTGGTGTTCCTGATCATCGTCACCGGTGCCGCGGTCGCGGGCGCCTTCACCCTGCTGGACCGCCGGGACGTGTGACCGCGCCCCGCGTCGAAGTGACGGCTGTGCCCCCGCCCGGACTCCTCCGGGCGGGGGCACAGCCGTACCGGTCAGTAGCGGGGCATGCCGCGGCCCCGCTGCACCCGGGTGGCCCGGCGGTCGCGGGCCGACCAGCACGCCTTGTGCCAGTGCCGGCGGTCGTCCACACCCGCGTACTGCGGCCAGGTGACGACATGGGGCACCCCGGACGGGATCACCTGGTCGCACCCGGGGCAGCGGTACGTCTTCCCGGCGGTGCTGGCACCCGCCACATGGCGTACCGACCACTCCTCACCACGCCAGGTCTGGGTGGACTCGAACCCCCCGTAGCGCTCATGGTCGTCCCCGGGCCCGGCTCCTCCGGAGTCCGTGGCTCCTTTGGGACGATTACGGCGCGGGGACACGGGCACACCTCACGGATCGCGGAAGAAGTCGGCATCGGGCCCGACCAGCCTACGCGCCGCCCCGCGGGCACACGCCTGGTGCGAGCTCCGCGCAATCCCCCCGCAATACACAGACAATCCGTCAATCTTTCCCGCCGCCCGTGCCTTTGGCACGTGTCGGACGTTGTTGCCGTTGAGCCGGTACCTGGGGGAGCGCCGAGGCCGGTTGCCGAAGGAGGCAGGAGTGCGATGCGTGTAGGAAGTTTCGTCCTGGCGGCGCAGTTCCCGGGACAGGGCCAGGGGGAGGCCCTGCACCGGGCGGTGCGGGCCGCCGAGGTGTCCGAGGAGTCGGGGCTGGACTCGGTGTGGCTCGCCGAGCACCACTTCGTCCCGTACGGCACCTGCCCCTCGGCCGTCACCTTGGCGGCGCTGCTGCTGGGACGCACGAGGACCCTGCGGGTGGGGACGGCGGTCAGTGTGCTGCCGACCGTCCACCCGGTGGCCCTCGGCGAGCAGGCGGCCCTGCTGCACATCACCTCCGGCGGACGGTTCTCGCTGGGGGTGGGCCGGGGCGGTCCCTGGGTCGACCTGGAGGTGTTCGGCACCGGGATCGAGGCGTACGAACGCGGATTCCCGGAATCCCTCGATCTGCTGCTGCGCTGGTTGACGCAGTCCCGGGTGGACGCCGACTCGCGGCGGTTCCGCTTCCGCGCGGTCGATGTCGTACCGCAGCCGTCCCAGGCGCTCATCGGCGGGATCGGGCCGGAAGTGGTCGTCGCGTGCACCTCACCGGGCACCGTACGGCTGGCCGCGGAGCGCGGACTGCCGATGCTGCTCGGGATGCACGTGGACGACGAGGAGAAGGCCGCGATGATCGAACTGTGGCGCTCGCACGCCCACGAGTCGGGACGCGACCCCGACGAGGTACGCGACGCCGCGCATGTCTCGGCGGGCGTCGTACAGATCGCCGACCGGGGCCCCGAGGCGTCCGCGGCGCTGCTCAAGGCGATGCCGGGCTGGCTGCGGCAGGGCCTCGCGGCACATGTGACCGTCGACGACCGCGCCCGTACGATGCGCGACCCCGTCGCCTACACCGAACTGCTGTGCTCCCTCCATCCGGTGGGTACCCCGCAGCAGTGCGCCGACTCCCTCGCGGCCACGGCGGAGCGTACCGGCGTCACCCGCTTCGCGCTGCTGGTCGAGGGCTCGGGCGAGCTGGTCGCCACGGAGGAGAACATCCGCAGGCTGGGCGCCGAGGTACTGCCGCAGCTCGGCTGACCCGCGGGCACACCGGGGCCCGCCGTCGCCGCACCCATGGGCCCCGGTGTGCCAGGGGGCCGGGCGTCCGGCGACGGCGGGCCTGGTGCCGCTGCCGTCAGCAGTCCCGCAGTTCCGGCGACTGGTTCAGGAGCTGGTTGCGCACAGAGGTGAAGCGGGCGAGCGTCTCGTCCACCGCCGGGTCCAGCGGGAAGACCGCCAGGCGGTGGCAGTTCTGGAAGGCCAGCCGCACTCCGAAGTGCCGCTGGAGCGCGCCCCGGATCGCGTCACTCGCGAGCGCGCGAAGCAGCTGGCCACGTGCCTGCTCGTCCGGCGGCGGCGTCTCGTTGTCGGCGAACTCTCCACCGTCCACCTTGAGCTGGGCCACCAGGGAGCTGACCATCTCCCACGCGTAGGGAAGGGAGGTCCGGACGCAGTCGACGAAGGCTGCTTCGTCGACCTCGCCTCGCTCGGCCTGTTCCAATAGGGCCGGTGAGACGTCGAGCGACATGGGTTCTCCTCTCGCACCCCCGGAGCCGGGGGCTTGCGGACAGGGAGGGAGTTCGCATACGCAGCGTGCACGCTTCGCGACCTCCCGCGTCCACCGTAAGCATCGCGGCTCAGCGGCACCAGAAGAATGCGGCCACAACCGGCCACGCACGTACGGGGTCCTTCCAGGGCGAATCGCGTGGACCACCGGACGTCCAGTAGCGTTGCCGACCATGCGTCTCGTCATCGCCCGCTGCTCCGTGGACTACGCGGGCCGGCTCACCGCCCATCTTCCGTCGGCCCCCCGCCTGATCCTGATCAAGGCGGACGGCAGTGTCTCCATCCACGCTGACGACCGGGCCTACAAACCGCTCAACTGGATGTCGCCTCCCTGCACCCTCAAGGAGGGCACCGGGGACGAGAGCGGCGTATGGACCGTCATCAACAAGGGCGGCGAGAAACTCATCATCACCATGGAGGAGATCCTTCATGACTCGTCCCATGAACTCGGCGTCGATCCCGGTCTCATCAAGGACGGCGTGGAAGCGCACCTCCAGGAACTCCTCGCGGACCGCATCGACACCCTGGGCGAGGGCTACACCCTGATCCGCCGGGAGTACATGACCGCGATCGGCCCGGTCGACATCCTGTGCCGGGACGCCGAGGGCGCGACGGTCGCGGTGGAGATCAAGCGGCGCGGGGAGATCGACGGTGTCGAGCAGCTCACCCGCTATCTGGAGCTGCTGAACCGCGACCCGCATCTCGCGCCGGTCCGCGGGGTCTTCGCCGCCCAGGAGATCAAGCCCCAGGCCCGGGTCCTGGCGACCGACCGCGGCATCGGCTGCACGGTCCTCGACTACAACACCCTGCGAGGCATCGAGGACGACAAACTCCGCCTGTTCTGACCCCCGGCCACCCCGACAGACAACCCCGCGCCCGGCGAACCGCCCAAGGTGGGCGCCCCAAAGAGGCGCGGGGGACCGCGCACCCCCGAGCAACCCGCACAGGAACAAGCACACCCAGCACGGCAGACCTCAGGGGCGCGAGGAACTGCGCGAGCAACCCCGGGCAACCCACAGCCGAACAAGAACCGCAAGAGGCGCGACCCAAGGGGCGCGAGGAACCGCGCACCCCCGAGCAACCCGCACAGGAACAAGCACACCCAGCACGGCAGACCTCAGGGGCGCGAGGAACTGCGCGAGCAACCCCGGGCAACCCCCAGCCGAACAAGAACCGCAAGAGGCGCGACCCAAGGGGCGCGAGGAACCGCGCACCCCCGAACGACCCCCACAGGAACAAGTGGGCTGAGCCCCGCGAACCTGGCGGCGCAAGCGGAGGCGACCCGCACAGGGACAAGTGGGCCCAGCCCCGAGAACCCGGAAGCGCAAGCGAAGGCGACCCGCCGGGAGCGGGCTAGAGCACGGACTCCCCCGGCCCCGCCCCACCCGAGGGCGTCCCACCGGGCCCCGCGGCGGAATCGGACCCGGACGGCGAGACGGACGCCGTAGGCGTGGGCGCGGGCGGCGACGTCCCGGGGCTGGAGGCACTGGGCGACGGCGCCGTGGGCCGCCCCGTGGGCGACGGCGGCGGCGTGGTGGGCCGCTCGCTGGTCGGCGGACGGCCACTGCTCGGGGGCCCGCTGGAGGGCTCCCCGGGACCACCCGGGCCCCCCGGACCACCGGGCCCGCCGGGCTCACCCGTACCGCCCGGGTCACCAGGCCCGCCCGGGGAACCGGACCCACCGGCCCCGCCGGAACCCCCCGTACCGCTCCCAGGGCCCCCACCGGGCCCACTGGACCCCGGCACGGGCGAGGACGCCCCACCGACCCCGGCGCCCGGCACCGCGTCCGTGGGGGCCGAAGGCACCCCGGACGGACCCGCCCCGCCGGGCCGGCTCGTGGAACCGGTGTCCGCACCCCCGGTGCCCTCGCGCTGCCCGCCCTCGGGCCCCGCCTCGTCCACCCCGGCCGCGTCGTCCACGTCCTGGCTCGCGGACGGGTCGCTGCCGACCCGTCCGGCCGGCGGGTCGTCCGTGTCGGAGATGACCCCGAGCGTCACCACGGTGCCCAGCAGCGCCGCGAGCAGCCCGCCCGCGCCCGCGGCCACCAGATTGCGCCGGGTACCGCTCAGCACCGTCCGGCGGGCGCCCCGCAGCCGGGAGGCGAACCCTCCGGCGGGTCCCCGTCCGGAGACCAGGGTGTCGGCCGGATCAGGTGCCTCCGGGGCGCCGGCGGAGGCGCCGGCGGCGCCGGGAGGCAGCGCGAACACCCGGGTGAGGCCGCCGGGCGGTGACACGGACTCCTCACGCCGCGCCCCGGACATCGCGTCCCCGGCCGTCGCCTTGCCCGCGGCGGAGCGGTCGTCGACCAGGGCGAGGGCCCGGCGGCCCGCGACGGCGCCGCGCTTGTCGGCGACCGCGCCCCGCAGCCCGATGGACGCCTCCAACTCGGCGCGGGCCCGGCCGTCGCGGCCCTCGCACAGCGCGAGGACGCCCAGCTCATGGTGGAAATACGCCTCGTCGGCCACCTCACCGGTGTGCCGGGCGGCGGCCGTGCCGAGCCGCAGCACATGCTCCCAGGCGTTCCAGTCGGCCCCGGCGGCCAGCGCGGGCGCGGCGGCCAGCGCGAGGCCCACGGACGCGCTGGGCCCGTCGGGTTCACCGGCGGGGTCGAGCAGCGCGGAGAGGGAGTCGGCGTCGGCGGAGCCGTTCTCGGCGGCGTTCAGCGGGGCGGCCAGGACGGCGATGACCGCGTCGGCCTCGGCGGCGACCCGCGCGGGGGTGACCGAGGGGTGGCCCGTCCACCAGGCGTAGTGCCGGGCGGCGGTGAGCAGCCGTTCGGCGGCGTCGTCGGCGTATCCGGCGCCCTCCAGCTGGGTGCGCACCCCGGTGGCCAGCCGGTAGCGGGGGCCGACGGGGGTCACGAGGGCCACCCCGACGAGTTCCGCGAGGGCCGCGTCGGCGTGGGTGTCCCCGATCAGCGCGGGCAGATGCGCCTGGTGCGGGACCTCGCCCTCCAGCGCCACGGCGAAGCGCAGCGTGGCGCGGGCCGCGCCGCTGAGCCGGGACGCGAGCAGCGCGGCGGGCGCGGCCCCTTCGGCGAGCGAGGGAAGGGGTATGTCGGGTTCGTCACCGTCACCGTCGTGGCCGTCGTCGCCGGTCCGGTGGCCGGTCCGGTCGGAGGCGGCTGTGTTCCGGTCGGGGGAGGCGCTGTCGGGGCCGTCGCCGGGGCCGTCGTACGTGAAGGCTTCGGGGTCGGCGCGCAGCGCGTCGCGCTGCCGGAGCAGGGCCGCGGCCTGGACGAACCGCAGGGGCAGGCCCTCCGACTCGAACCAGAGGTCCCCGGCCCAGCTCGCCTCGTCGTCGGAGAGCGGGCGGCCGGTGGCGTGTGCGAGGAGGGCGACGCCCCCGGCGCGGCTGAGGCCGCCGAGGAACACCTCCTCGACGGGCGCGTCCGTGCGGGGCGGGGTGACGTCGGGGTCGGCGGCGAGCACGAAGGCGCATTCGGGGGTGGCGTCGAGGAGTTCGTCGAGCGCGGCGCCGCCGAAGGCGAGGTCGTCCACCACGACGACGGCGCCGATACCGCGTACGTGGTCGAGGACGCCCTGCCGGTCGGGGTGCTGTCCGGGGCCGCTGAACACGGCCGTGTACAGGTCGTACAGCAGGTCGGTGACGGTCCGGCGGAAGCCGGTGAGCCGGATGACGCCGTCGGGGGCGAGGTCCGCGCAGTCGTCGGCGACGGCGTCGAGCAGCGCGGTGCGTCCGCATCCGGCGGGTCCGGTGAGCCGTACGGAGCGGCCCCGGGCGATGAGCCGGACGGCGCGTTCGCGTTCCTCCTGGCGTTCCAGCAGCGGCGGCCTGGCGAGTGCGGGACCCGGCGGTACGGGCGGGGTGGCGGCGCGGCGGACCTCTTCGCGGGTCCGCGGGGCGTGCCGTTCGGGGGGCGCCGGGTGGTCTCCCGGCGGGCGCCGCTCGATCTCGCTGCCGTCCACGGGGTTGACGGTCAGGAGGAGTTCGCCACAGCTGAGGCGGACCGTGCGCGGGGTGGTCGGCGCGCCGGCGAAGTCGGAGGTGAGCGGGTCGCGGGGTGCCCGGGGGCGGGGCGGGGCGCCGGGGTCGGGCAGCGCGGGGAGCGGCCGGTCGCGGTTCTCGCGGAGGGCCGGGAGGTAGGGGTTGTCCCGGGCGTCCGGCGCGGCGGGTCCGGGGTGCGGCCCGGGTATCTCGTCGGCGGCGTACGGCTGGTCGCGGTCCTCGGAGGCCGTCCCGTCCGTGGGGCGCCGGTGCTTCGCGGCGGGGTCGGCGGGGTCGTGGCGGCCGCCGCCGGAGCGGTCGCGCGATTCCCGGGGCCCGGGGTCGTCCTGGCCGTACGGCTCGGGTTCCCGGTCGGTCGGGTCCATGGTCGAAGCCCCCCAAGAGCGTCGTGTGCGGCGGCCCCGGCCGGCCGTGCGCACACCGCGCCGTCGCTTCCGGTCCGCTCCCGTTCCACCGGTCCCGGCGCGGGGAGATCCGGGCCGGGTGTCCGGGCCCTGGGCCTGCCGTCAGTATCCATGAACGGACGGGGTGCCGGACGGCCGTGGACATCACGGTCCGATGAGAATCGGGGCGGTCGCGGGGCGCGGGGGCCGGGGTCAGACCCTGGGCAGGGACTCGACCCCGATCCCGCCCTCGATGGCGAGGATGCGGTGCAGCCGGGTGGCGACCAGCAGCCGCTGCATCTGCGGGGGTACGTCGCGCAGCACGAGCCGCCGTCCGCAGCGCCCCGCGCGGCGGTGGGCGCCCATGATGACGCCGAGTCCGGTGGCGTCCCAGGAGTCCAGTTCCGACAGGTCGAGCACCAGGTCACCGGTGCCGTCGTCGACGGCCGAGTGCAGGACCGTCCGGGCGTCCGCCGCGCTGCGGACGTCGAGGCGGCCCCCGACGACCAGCTCGGCGTGGTCGCCCCTGATGTGCATATGCGCTCCCGGTGTCCGCGTGCGGTGACAGATGGTCGGTGAGAAGTCTGCGTATGGGTGTTCCGTGGGCCGTCCGGCTATGTCACTGCAACTGACGGCCCGTGGGCGACCAGGGTTGCTGGTTGTAAGCGAACCGATATCGAATTCACCCCGAGGGGTGATCCCCGGGGTGACGGAACATCAATGCGGAGCCGGGGGGAAGGACGGCCGCCCGGTGTCCGTCCCCCCGCTCCTGGGCGTGCGCCCGGCACCCTCGCGGTGCTTGATCCGGTGCCGTGCGGGCGCGCTCGCCGTGGATTCGCTCAGTGCTTGTAGAACCCCTGCCCGCTCTTGCGTCCGATGTCACCGGCGTCAACCATCCGGCGCATCAGCTCGGGCGGGGCGAACTTCTCGTCCTGGGACTCGGTGTAGATGTTCTCGGTGGCGTGCAGCAGGATGTCGACGCCGGTGAGGTCGGCGGTCGCGAGGGGTCCCATCGCGTGGCCGAAGCCCAGCTTGCAGGCGAGGTCGATGTCCTCGGCGCTGGCCACCCCCGACTCGTACAGCTTCGCGGCCTCGACCACGAGGGCGGAGATGAGCCGGGTGGTGACGAAGCCCGCGACGTCGCGGTTGACGACGACACAGGTCTTGCCGACGGATTCGGCGAACTCCCGGGCGGTGGCCAGGGTCGCGTCACTGGTCTTGTGGCCGCGCACCAGTTCGCACAGCTGCATCATCGGGACGGGCGAGAAGAAGTGCGTGCCGACGACCCGTTCGGGGTGTTCGGTGGCCGCGGCGATCTTGGTGATGGGGATCGCGGAGGTATTGGAGGCGAGCACGGTCCCGTCGCCGACGATTCCGTCGAGGGCGCGGAAGATCTCGTGCTTGACCTCCAGCTTCTCGAAGACGGCCTCGACGACGATATCGGCGTCGGCCACCGCGTCGAGGTCGGTGGTGGTGGTGATCCGGGCGAGCGCGGCCTCGGCGTCGGCGGGGTCCAGCCTGCCCTTGGCGACGAACCGGTCGTACGAGGACCTGATGCCGTCGGTGCCCCGGGTCAGCGCCCCGTCGGTGACATCACGCAGGACGACGTCCCAGCCTGCCTGGGCGGATACCTGCGCGATTCCGGAACCCATGAGTCCGGCTCCGATGACGGCGAGCTTCCGTGCCACGTTTCAACCCCTAACCCGCTGTTTACGTTGAAGTTTCCCGTACCTGTGGCGGACCCTAGCGTCAGTGAAGGCCCAAGTGACGGCGAAGAGATGCGCGTCACGTCTCACATGACGGACATCACACCACCACCGCCGCCCGTACGGAGCAGCGGCGGCGGACGGGGTCATCCCCGGGCGCGTACGGCGTAGTTGAGGACCCGTTCGCCGAGCAGTTCCGTGATGTCGTCCAGGGCGTCGAGCGCCTCCCGGGACACGGCCTCGGGGGTGCGGCCCTCGATCAGTCCGCAGCGGATGACACCCATGACCGTCCGGTGCGCCCAGTCGATCTGACCGGCGACCAGGCTGGGCAGCCGGTCGCCGGGCGCGGCCCCGGTCTCCTCGCGCAGCGCCCGGTCCAGGTTCACGAGCACCTCCTGGTCGAGCTCCTGGAGCCGGGAGCGCAGTCCCGCGGCGTCCTCCACGACGACGAGGAAGCGGTCGTATCCCGTCATCAGCCCGACCCGGGGCGACACCGCCTCGATCTCGGCGTGCAGTTCGCGCAGGACGGCCCGCGCGGCGGACTCCCCCGGGGCCCGGCCGCGCACCCAGCCGGCGAGCCGGTCGGCCACCGAGGACGCCCGGTCGAGGAACAGGTCCTCCTTGGCCGGGAAGTAGTTGTAGACCGTGTTGACGGAGACCTCGGCGGCGTCCGCGATCTCGGCGACGGTCACCGCGTCGAACCCGCGTTCCAGGAACATCCCGGTGGCCAGGTCGGAGATGTGCTGCCGGGTCCGGCGCTTCTTGCGCTCCCGGAGCCCTTCGCGGGCCTCCGGCCCACCGGCGCTCCCGCCGCGCCCGGTCGCGGGCGCCGCGCCCCGCGTCCGGTCCTCGCCGTGTGTGCGGTTCGCTGCCCCTTCGCCCATGGCAGCAGCCTAACCGCCCTGGTGGGCGCCCGGATCGGTGCCGTCGGCGGGGAGTCGGAAGGGGTGCCGGAGGGCTGTGCGGGGCGGTCGGCACGGAGTCACGAGATATTTTTGGAGTCATTGCAAATTTTCAGCGGCTCTGTTTTTCTGGGGGCATGGCAGTCATCACGGTGTCCGGCCTCGCCCGGACCTTCCGCACGTCCCAAGGCCCCGTCGAAGCGGTCCGGGGCATCGATCTGCGGGTCGGCCGGGGCGAGATCCTCGCTCTGCTCGGCCCCAACGGCGCGGGCAAGACCACGGCCCTGCGCATGCTCACCACCCTGCTGCGGCCCACCGCCGGCAGCGCCACGGTCGCGGGCCACGACCTCGTCACCGACCCGGCCGGGGTCCGCGCCCGCTGCGGTTATGTCGCCCAGTCGAGCGGCCTGGACCCCACGCTGACCGGCCGCGAGGAACTGGTGACCCAGGGGCGGCTCCACCGGCTCGGCAGGGCCGAGGCGAGCGCGCGGGCCGGGGAACTTGCCGGGCTCCTCGGGCTGGACGGGCTCCTCGACCGCCCCACGGCCGCCCTGTCCGGCGGCCGGCGCCGCCGCCTCGACCTCGCGATGGGGCTCACCCACCGCCCCGAGGTGCTGTTCCTCGACGAACCGACCACCGGGCTCGACCCGGCGGGGCGCGCCGATCTGTGGGAACTGGTCCGCCGGGTCCGCGACGACCACGGCACGACGGTCGTGCTCAGCACCCACCATCTCGACGAGGCCGACGAACTCGCCGACCGGCTGGTGGTCATCGACCAGGGCGCGGTCGTCGCCGAAGGCACCCCGGGCGCGCTGCGGCTGGCCCACACCGGGTCGCTCGACTCCTCGCTCCAGGACACCTACCTCGCGATCACCGGACGCGGCCCGCTCACCCCGGACCCGGCACCCGTCGCCGTATGACCGCGCCGCACTCCCCCGCACCCGTAGCCGTCCCCGTCGCCGTCCCTGTTCCCGAGGAGTCCCCGTGCCCGCCCTGCTCTCCGACACCGCGCTGATCTTCGGGCGGTACGCCCGCAAGACGCTGCGCTCCCGGTTCCAGATGCTGTTCGGCATGCTGATGCCGCTGCTGTACCTCGTCCTCTTCGGCCCGCTGCTGACGCGGCTGCCGCTGGACAGCGACCGTTCCTCCTGGCAGGTGCTCGCCCCGGGACTGCTGCTCCAGCTCGCGCTGTTCGGGGCGTCCTTCGCCGGGTTCGCGATCATCGTGGAGAAGGGGCAGGGGGTGGTGGACCGGATGCGGGCGACCCCGGTCAGCAGGCTCGCGCTGCTCCTCGGCCGGGTGCTCCTGGACGCAGCCCTCCTCACCTTCCAGGCGGTGCTGCTGATCGCCGCCGCCCTGGTGATGGGGCTGCGCGCGCCGGTGGCGGGGCTGCTCGTCGGATTCGCGTTCGTGGCGGTGCTGACGGTCGCGCTCAGCTCGCTGTCGTACACCCTGGCGATGCGGCTGTCCGTGCCGCACGCCTTCGGGGCCACCGTCAACGCCGTGACACTGCCGACGATGCTGCTGTCCGGGCTGATGCTTCCCATGACCCTCGCCCCGGGCTGGCTCGACACGCTCTCCCGGTTCGCACCGCTGCGCCATCCGGTGGACGCCGTACGCGACGCGTTCGCGGGCCGGTACGCCACCACGCCCATGCTGTACGGGGTGCTGGTCGCCGTCGGGCTCACGGCCCTGGCAGTGACGGTCGGCACACGGGCCTTCCGGGCGGACCGCGCGTAACTACGCTGGGGTCATGGTCAATCTGACGCGCATCTACACCAGGACCGGGGACAAGGGCACCACCCACCTCGGCGACATGAGCCGCACCGCCAAGACGGATCTGCGGATCTCGGCGTACGCGGACACCAACGAGGCCAACGCCGTGCTCGGTACCGCCATCGCGCTCGGTGACCTCGCGCAGGACGTCGTCGCGGTGCTGACCCGGGTGCAGAACGATCTCTTCGACGTGGGGGCCGATCTGTCCACCCCGGTGGTCGAGGAGCCCAAGTACCCGCCGCTGCGGGTGGAGCAGTTCTATGTGGACCGGCTGGAGGCGGACTGCGACCTGTTCAACGACCGGCTGGAGAAACTGCGGAGCTTCATCCTGCCCGGCGGGACCCCCGGGGCGGCCCTGCTGCACCAGGCGTGCACGGTCGTGCGGCGGGCGGAGCGGTCCACCTGGGCGGCGCTGGAGGTGCACGGCGAGACGATGAACCCGCTGACCGCCACCTATCTGAACCGGCTCTCGGACCTGCTGTTCATCCTGGCCCGGGTCGCCAACGAGTCGCGCGGGGACGTGCTGTGGGTGCCGGGGGGCGAGCGGTAGCCGTTGCCGGGGGCCGAGCGGCGGCCCTCGCCGCGGTCGCTCAGCCGGAGGTGCGGGAGGACTCGCGGTCGGGGGACGGCGGCGGGTCCACGGGGGCTTTTTTCGGCCAGATCGCGTAGCAGAGGGCGACCAGGCCGTGGATGCCCACCACCCGCAGCGCGGTGAACTGCCATCCCCGCAGGGACGACACATCGCCGCCGTCGCCCACGTACCAGATCGCGGCCTGGAGGAGTCCGCAGGCCACGGCCGCCGCGACCACGGTGCGGCCCCACATCACGCCCTCGTGCCGGGCGCGTGCCGCCCCGTACTTCGGCGGCTTCGGCGGCGGCGGTCCGCCCGCGAACCGGTGCTGGAAGTGCCCGTCGATCCACTTGATCGTGTAGTGCCCGTAGCCGACGGTGTAGCCGATGTAGACGGCGGCCAGCCCGTGCTTCCAGTCCGGTACCGCGCCGTTCCTGAGGTCGGTCGCGGTGACCACCAGCAGCACCACCTCCAGCACCGGCTCGCACAAAAGCACCGCCGCCCCGGCCCGGGGCATCCTCGCCAGGTACCGCAGGGACAGCCCCAGGGCCAGCAGCACCCAGAAGCCCACCTCGCAGACGATGATCAGTGTGACGATCACGCTGTGCTCCTCCCGTTCGGCCCGCCGGCTCCCCGCCACCGGCCACCGCTTCCAGACTTCCGCACCCGGGGGCCCGGCACGTCGTCACCGACGACGAACCGTGACTGCACCCTTGGATGTACCGGACGCGGGAACCGGTCCGCCCGCGCGTCGACGCGGCCCGGACACGGAGCGTGTTGGATGGTCGTATGCCGTCCTCATCCCCTCCGCCCCCCGGGGACACCGCGCGCCCGGCGGCCGAGGCCACCGCCGTCCGGCCACGCCGCCGGCCGCGGGACATCGGGCTGCTGCCGCACCACGTCGACCGGCTGATCGCGGCCGTCGGTCTGGGCGGCGGCACCGCCATGTGGGCCATCGGCCTCCACACCCAGAACCAGCGGCCCCTCGACGGCGCCTGGGTCCTGCTGCCGCTCGCCGTGATGGCGGGCACGGAGCTCCTGCGCAGGACCCGTCCCCGGATCGCCCTGCCGGTCGCGACCCTCGCCCTGGTCGCCGACCAGTTCACCCAGGGCAGTCTGGCGACGCTGGTGATGTTCACGGACATCGTCTACGCGGCCGTGCTGTACGGGCCGCCCGTCGACGCCCGGCGCATCCCGGTGACCACGGGGCTGCTCTCCCTGGCCGTCACCATCGGGTTCCTGGCGTGGTTCCGGCGGCCCGAGGCAGTCCTGATCGGGGTGGTCACGGCCCTGCTGTCGTTCGCCCCGGCGGCCACCGGTGTCCTGGTCCGCACCCATCGCGACACCGCGGACGCCGAACGGCTGCGGGCCGAGCAGACCGCGCTGCTCGCCGAGATGGACCGGGTGCAGGCCGTCGCCGCCGAACGTGCCCGGATGGCCCGTGAACTGCACGACATGGTCGCCAACCATCTGTCCGCGATCGCCATCCACTCGACGGCCGCGCTGTCCCTCGACGACCCCCGTACCACCCAGACCGCGCTCGGGGTGATCCGCGAGAACAGCGTGCAGGGACTCGCCGAGATGCGGCGCCTGATCGGGATCCTGCGCGACTCCTCCGAGGACCGCGAACCCGCCGTCGCCCCCACCCTCGACGGACTGGCCGCACTGGTCGCCGGGGCGCGCGTCAACGGGCTGGACGTGGCACTGGAGGACACCCGGGCGGAGGGTTCGGGCAAACTGCCCGCGCCCGTGGAGCTCGCCGCGTACCGGATCGTCCAGGAATCACTCACCAACGCCCTCAAGCACGCCTCTCCCGGCCTGGTGACGGTCCGGCTGACCCAGGACACCACCACCCTGTCCGTGCGGGTGACGAGCCCGTACGGGCACCGGGACGGGCCACGGGCGCCGGGCTCGGGCGCCGGACTGATCGGGATGCGGGAGCGCACGGCGCTGCTGCGCGGGACGTTCGAGGCGGCGCCCCGGGCGGCGGACCCGCATTCGGGGGACAGCGCCGAGGTCTGGTGCGTGTGCGCCACCCTCCCCATCGACACGGCCGGGAATCCCGGCGAAGGAGTGACAGCGTGATCCGTGTACTGGTGGCCGAGGACCAGTCCGCCGTACGGGCCGGACTGGTCCTGATCCTGCGCAGCGCCCCGGACATCGAGGTCGTGGGCGAGGCCGCGGACGGTGAGCGGGCGGTGGAGCTGGCCCGGGAGCTGCGGCCCGACCTGGTGCTGATGGATGTGCAGATGCCCCGGCTGGACGGGGTGTCGGCGACCCGGCAGGTGGTCGCGGAGTCCCTCGCGGACGTGCTGGTGCTGACCACCTTCGATCTGGACGAGTACGTGTTCGGGGCGCTGCGCGCGGGCGCCTCGGGCTTCCTCCTCAAGAACACCGAGGCCAGGGATCTGCTGGAGGCGGTCCGGGCGGTGGGGCGCGGGGAGGGGCTGATCGCGCCCGCGGTGACCCGCCGGCTGATCGCGGAGTTCGCGCGGCCCGGTCGCCCCGCGGCGGGTCCGGGCACCGATCCGGCGGTGCTGGCGGCACTGGATTCGCTCACTCGGCGTGAGCGTGAGGTCCTCGGGCGCATCGGCGAGGGAATGTCCAACGCGGAGATCGCGGTGCGGCTGGAGATGGCCGAGGCGACGGTCAAAACTCATGTGAGCCGGCTGCTGGGGAAGCTGGAACTGCGCAGCCGGGTGCAGGCGGCGGTGCTGGCACGGGAGTTGGGGCTCACCCCGTAGACCCTTGCGGTGTGCCCTCTTTACGGGGTGCGCGAGGTGACGCCCGACACAGGACGACGGGGTCCGGCAGAGAGAAACCGCAGCTCAGGGGGCCGGTGCCGGGCTGCCGTGAAAGAGCGGCCGCTGGCGGTTCGGCGGCTTCACCGACGGGGCCGAAGGGGCCTGTGGGACAGTGACGGCGCGGGTGAATGCGGGTCTCACGCCACGGAGGATGAGGCTGGGTCAGCTGTCAACTCCTGGGAACACCGGGTGCCTTGACCAGGGGGAACCACCCTCCGATGGTCCAGACCTCTTGACCGATGGTCCAGACCTTTCTATTCTCGCCGCACTGCGGTGAGCGTGTCATGGCCATGAGAGTCGTCACGGCGCGTACTCACGGGCGGCGCAGGTTTGGTTCCACCTCCCCACTGGACCTCACCCAAGGAGGCGCAGAATGCGCTTCAGACACAAGGTAGTGGCAGGGCTCACCACCCTGGTGCTGCCGTTCGCGGCGATGGTCGGCCTGGCGACGCCGGCATCAGCGGCGGCCAACGCCACTGCCACATTCACCAAGACGCAGGACTGGGGCAGCGGCTTCGGCGGAAGCTGGACCGTCAAGAACACCGGCACCACCACGCTCAGCTCCTGGAACGTGGAATGGGACTTCCCCACCGGTACCCGCGTAGCCTCCTCCTGGGACGCCACGATCACCAGCACCGGTGATCACTGGACCGCCAAGAACCTGGCCTGGAACGGGACGCTCGCCCCCGGCGCCACCGTCACCTTCGGGTTCAACGGTGTCGGCCCCGGCTTCCCGAGCAACTGCACCCTGAACGGCGGCTCCTGCGACGGAGGCGTCGTCCCCGGTGACGAGCCGCCCTCCGCCCCTGGCACCCCCACTGCCTCCGGCATCACCGACACCGCGGCGAAACTGACGTGGGCCGCGGCCACGGACGACAAGGGCATCAAGAACTACGACGTCCTGCGGGACGGCGTGAAGGTCGCGACGGTTCCCCCGGCCACGACCGGTCCCACGTCGTACACGGACAACACGCTGTCCGCCGGCACGGACTACTCGTACACGGTCCAGGCCCGCGACACGAAGGACCAGACCGGTCCCGTCAGCGCGTCGGTCGCCGTCCGCACCACCGGCAACGGCAACCCCGGCGGTGGCGGCAGCAAGATCAAGATGGGCTACTTCACCCAGTGGGGCGTCTACGGGCGCAACTACCACGTGAAGAACCTGGACACGTCCGGCACCGCCGCGAAGATCACGCACATCAACTACGCCTTCGGCAACGTCCAGAACGGCAAGTGCACCATCGGTGACGCTTACGCGGACTACGACAAGGCGTACACGGCGGACCAGTCGGTCGACGGTGTCGCGGACACCTGGGACCAGCCCCTGCGCGGTAACTTCAACCAGCTGCGCAAGCTGAAGGCCAAGCACCCGCACATCAAGATCCTCTTCTCCTTCGGCGGCTGGACCTGGTCCGGCGGCTTCACCCAGGCCGCGCAGAACCCGGCTGCGTTCGCGCAGTCCTGCTACGACCTGGTCGAGGACCCCCGCTGGGCCGATGTCTTCGACGGCATCGACCTGGACTGGGAGTACCCGAACGCCTGTGGTCTCACCTGTGACAACAGCGGCCCGGCGGCCCTGAAGAACCTCGCCGCCGCGACCCGGACCAAGTTCGGCCCGAACTACCTGGTCACCGCTGCGATCACCGCCGACGGTTCCACCGGCGGCAAGATCGACAAGGCCGACTACGCCGGGGCGTCCGCCAGCTTCGACTGGTACAACGTCATGACGTACGACTTCTTCGGCTCCTGGGCGACGAAGGGCCCGACGGCCCCGCACTCCCCGCTGACGCCGTACCCCGGCATCCCGCAGCAGGGCTTCAGCTCCTCCGAGGCCATCGCCAAGCTCAAGGCGCAGGGTGTGCCTGACAAGAAGCTGCTGCTCGGCATCGGCTTCTACGGCCGCGGGTGGACGGGTGTCACCCAGGACGCGCCGGGTGGCGTCGCCACCGGGCCCGGCCAGGGTACGTACGAGCAGGGCATCGAGGACTACAAGGTCCTCAAGACCACCTGCCCCGCGACCGGCACCGTGGGCGGCACCGCCTACGCCAAGTGCGGCAACAGCTGGTGGAGCTACGACACCCCCGCCACGATCCAGACCAAGATGGCCTGGGCCAAGAACCAGAAGCTCGGCGGAGCCTTCTTCTGGTCGGCGGACGGTGACACCAGCAATGGTGAGCTGGTGAACGCGATCCACACGGGTCTGCAGTAAGCACGTAGGGGTACCGGCGCTCGCCGGTACCCCGGTTCCGAGGCGGTCGGTCCCACACCGGTCGCGCCCGGTACGGAGCCGGGGGGCCAGGAACGCCCCCCGACCCCCCGGCTCACGAGCCCGGTACGCCCCAGACGCGTACCGGGCTCTCCGGCGTCCCGGCTCGCCCGGGGGTTTCCTGTGCTGAGCGCACTTCGTTCCTGTGCCGTCGCTCGGTGGTTTCGCGCAGTTCCCCGCGGGTCGCCTTCGCTTGCGCTCCCGAGGTCTGTCCGGCGGGACGCACTTCGTTCCTGTGCCGTCGCTCGTCGTTTTCGCGCAGTTCCCCGCGCCCCTTTGGGGCGCCATCTGCTTGTTCTTCAGGTCGGTGCCGGTCGGGATTCTCCGTCCTCGATCCGACACGCTCGGTAAGACGTCCAGCGGATCTACTGAAGAGCATCGGAGTCTGCGAGCAGAGATTCCCGCCCACCCCCTCCCGCAGCAGCGCGACTGCACGAGGAGGGGGTCAGCACCCAAAGGGCAACCCCAGGAGGCGCCCCCAAAGGGGCGCGGGGAACTGCGCGAAACGAGCGCAGGCCCGCACCCGAGGAACGACCGCAATGGGGCAGCACCTCAGGGGCGCGGGGAACTGCGCGAGCAACCACGGAGCATCCGCACCCGAACGGGAACCGCAAGGGGCGCGACCGAAGGGGCGCGGGGAACTGCGCAACCCCGTCCGACCCGCACAGGGACAAGTACGCCCCGCACAGGAAACCTAGGGGCGCGGGGAACTGCGCAAAAACGAGGGCAGACCCGCACACGACGGTCAACGGACCGGGGCAGCATCCAGGGGCGCGGGGAACTGCGCACCCACCGAGCGACGGCACAGGGACAGGTACGTCCAGCCGGACGGAGCTCGGAAGCGCGAGCGAAGGCGTTACGCCACGTTGACGCGTTGGCCGGGGGGCGCGGCCTCCAGCCAGGCCAGGAACCCCGTGAGCGCGTCCTCGCTCATCGCCAGCTCCAGCCGGGTCCCGCGGACAAGACACGCCAGGACCACCGCGTCGGACAGCAACGCCAGCTCCTCCTCGCCCGCCGGCTCCCGCCGGCCCAGCACCTCGATGGCCGACCGGTCCAGGACCCGCCGCGGCCGGTGCGCGTAGGAGAAGACCCGGAACCACTCGATCCGGTCCCCCCCGTAGCGGGCGATCCCGTACCCCCAGCCCTTGCCGGACGAATCGACCGAGCCCTCCGCGGAGGAGGGCTCGGGAAGGTTCCAGCGCAGACTGCAATCGAAGGTGCCTCCGGACCGCTGGATCAGCCGACGGCGTACACCGAAGGCGAAGAGACCGACCACAACCAGTGCGACTACCGCGATACCGCCTACAAGCAGAGCGAGGATCATCGGCACCGACCTCCTCGCCTCATCAGTAACGTGAACAGCGGAACGTATCCAGCAATCGCCTCAGCCGCGGACCGGGCCGGAGAGTCTCCGGACCGCGCCGCGGCTGAGTCACTTCCTACAGTGCGCCAGGTCAGCGCACCGCCACCGCACGCAACCGCACATCGGCGCGGCGCTCGGCGGCGGCATCCGCGTCGCCCTGCGCCCGCTCCAGTGCCCGCTCCGCGCGCTGGACGTCGATCTCGTCCGACAGCTCGGCGATCTCCGCCAGCAGGGACAGCTTGTTGTCGGCGAACGACACGAAACCACCGTGAACGGCGGCGATGACGGTCTCGCCGTCACTCGTACGGATCGTCACCGGGCCCGACTCCAGCACACCGAGCAGCGGCTGGTGACCGGGCATGACGCCGATGTCGCCGGAGGTGGTGCGCGCGACGACCAGGGTGGCCTCGCCGGACCAGACATTCCGGTCCGCGGCGACCAGCTCGACGTGCAGCTCAGCAGCCAAGGGTGCTCCTCGGGTCACCACCCGGCGGGCAGGCCGGGTGTTGGGTCAAAAGTGTAGAGGCGTGGGCGAGGGGGCCGGTCGGGGCCCCCTCGCTCAAGAGCGCGGGGCTCAGCTGACGCCGAGCTCCTTGGCGTTCTTGCGGAGGTCCTCAAGACCACCGCACATGAAGAACGCCTGCTCCGGGAAGTGGTCGTACTCACCGTCGCAGATCGAGTTGAACGCGGCGATCGACTCGTCCAGCGGCACGTCCGAACCGTCCACACCGGTGAACTGCTTCGCCGCGTGGGTGTTCTGGGACAGGAACCGCTCGACACGACGGGCGCGGTGGACAGCGAGCTTGTCCTCCTCGCCCAGCTCGTCGATACCGAGGATCGCGATGATGTCCTGGAGGTCCTTGTACTTCTGGAGGATCGTCTTGACGCGCATGGCGGCGTCGTAGTGATCCCGCTCGATGTACCGGGGGTCCAGGATGCGGGACGTGGAGTCCAGCGGGTCCACGGCCGGGTAGATGCCCTTCTCCGAGATCGGACGGGAGAGCACCGTCGTCGCGTCGAGGTGGGCGAACGTGGTGGCCGGGGCCGGGTCGGTCAGGTCGTCCGCGGGGACGTAGATCGCCTGCATCGAGGTGATCGAGTGACCACGGGTCGAGGTGATGCGCTCCTGGAGGAGACCCATCTCGTCGGCCAGGTTCGGCTGGTAGCCCACCGCGGAGGGCATCCGGCCGAGCAGGGTCGAGACCTCGGAACCGGCCTGGGTGAAGCGGAAGATGTTGTCGATGAAGAACAGCACGTCCTGCTTCTTCACATCGCGGAAGTACTCCGCCATGGTCAGACCCGCGAGGGCCACGCGCAGCCGGGTGCCCGGGGGCTCGTCCATCTGGCCGAAGACCAGCGCCGTCTTGTCGAGGACGCCGGACTCCTCCATCTCGTCGATGAGGTCGTTGCCCTCACGCGTACGCTCACCGACACCCGCGAAGACGGAGACGCCCTCGTGAAGGTTGGCGACACGCATGATCATTTCCTGGATCAGCACGGTCTTGCCGACACCGGCACCACCGAAGAGGCCGATCTTTCCACCCTTGACGTACGGGGTGAGCAGGTCGACGACCTTCAGACCGGTCTCGAACATCTCGGTCTTCGACTCGAGCTGGTCGAAGGCCGGCGCCTGGCGGTGGATCGCCCAGCGCTCACCGACGTTGGCGTTCTCCTCGGGGTGGTTCAGCACCTCGCCGAGCGTGTTGAACACCTTGCCCTTGGTGAAGTCGCCGACGGGCACCATGATGCCCTTGCCGGTGTTCGTCACCGCGGCCTGGCGGACCAGACCGTCGGTGGGCTGCATCGAGATCGCGCGGACGATGCCGTCGCCGAGGTGCTGGGCGACCTCAAGCGTCAGCAGCTTCTTCTCGCCCTCCTTCGCCGGGTCTGCGACCTCGACGTGCAGGGCGTTGTAGATCTCCGGCATGGCGTCGACGGGGAATTCCACGTCGACGACCGGGCCGATGACCCGGGCGACGCGGCCCGTGGCAACGGCCGTCTCAACTGTCGTCGTCATTACCTGTCACTCCCCGCGTTCACGTCGGACAGGGCTGCGGTGCCGCCGACGATCTCGCTGATTTCCTGGGTGATTTCGGCCTGGCGGGCCGCGTTGGCAAGTCGGGAGAGCGTGTTGATCAGCTCACCCGCGTTGTCGGTGGCCGACTTCATCGCGCGTCGCGTGGCGGCGTGCTTGGAAGCGGCCGACTGGAGCATCGCGTTGTAGATCCGGCTCTCGACGTACCGCGGCAGCAGGGCGTCGAGGACGTCCTCCGCCGACGGCTCGAAGTCGTACAGCGGAAGGATCTGGCCCTTGGTGGACGCCTCCTCGGCGACCTCCTCCAGGCTCAGCGGCAGCAGCCTGCTGCCGATCGCGTTCTGCGTCATCATCGACACGAACTCGGTGTAGACGACATGCAGCTCGTCGACCCCACCGTCGGCCGTGTCCCGCTCGATCGCGGCGATGAGCGGTGCGGCGACCGTCTTGGCATCCGCGTACGTCGGTTCGTCGGTGAAGCCGGTCCACAGCTCCACGACGGTCCGCTCGCGGAAGTTGTAGTGGGCCACACCGCGGCGGCCGACGATGTACGTGTCGACCTCCTTGCCCTCCGCCTCAAGGCGAGCGGTCAGCTGCTCCGCCGCCTTGATCGCGTTGGAGTTGAAGGCGCCGGCCAGTCCGCGGTCGCTCGTGAGGAGCAGCACCGCGGAACGGCGAGCCGTCTCCGCCTCCGTGGTCAGCGGGTGCTTGGTGTTCGAACCCGTTCCCACCGCCGTGACCGCGCGTGTCAGCTCGGTCGCGTACGGCGCGGAGGCCACCACCTTGCGCTGTGCCTTGACGACACGCGAGGCGGCGATCATCTCCATCGCCTTGGTGATCTTCTTGGTCGCGGTGACGGATCGGATGCGACGCTTGTAGACCCGGAGCTGGGCTCCCATGAGTCAGGTCCCTTCCTTACGTCACTTGGAGACGTTGACGGCAGACGCGTCCTCGCCGAGGAGCTTGCCGTCCGAGGTCTCGAACTCCTTCTTGAACTCCGCGACCGCGTCGGAGATGGCGGTGATGGTGTCGTCCGACATCTTCGCGCCCTCCTTGATCGAGGTCATCAGGCCCTGCTCGTTGCGGTGCAGGTAGGAGAGGAGCTCGGTCTCGAAGCGGCGGATGTCGACGACGGGGACGTCGTCCATGCGGCCCGTGGTACCGGCCCACACGGAGACGACCTGGTCCTCGGTGGCCATCGGCTGGTACTGCGGCTGCTTCAGCAGCTCGACCATCCGCTGACCGCGCTCCAGCTGCGCCTTCGACGCGGCGTCCAGGTCGGAACCGAAGGCGGCGAACGCCTCCAGCTCACGGAACTGGGCCAGGTCGACACGGAGCCGGCCCGACACCTGGCGCATCGCCTTGTGCTGGGCGGAGCCACCGACACGGGAGACCGAGATACCGACGTTCAGGGCCGGGCGCTGGCCGGCGTTGAACAGGTCGGACTCCAGGAAGCACTGGCCGTCGGTGATGGAGATGACGTTGGTCGGGATGAACGCCGAGACGTCGTTCGCCTTGGTCTCCACGATCGGGAGGCCCGTCATCGAGCCCTTGCCCATCTCGTCGGAGAGCTTGGCGCAGCGCTCCAGCAGCCGGGAGTGCAGGTAGAAGACGTCACCGGGGTACGCCTCACGGCCCGGCGGACGGCGCAGCAGCAGGGACACGGCGCGGTAGGCGTCGGCCTGCTTCGACAGGTCGTCGAAGATGATGAGGACGTGCTTGCCCTCGTACATCCACTGCTGGCCGATGGCCGATCCGGTGTACGGCGCGAGGTACTTGAAGCCGGCCGGGTCGGACGCCGGGGCGGCGACGATGGTCGTGTACTCCAGCGCGTTGGCCTCGTCCAGCGAGCGGCGCACCGCGGCGATGGTCGAGCCCTTCTGGCCGATGGCGACGTAGATGCAGCGCACCTGCTTGTTCACGTCACCGGTGCGCCAGTTGTCGCGCTGGTTGATGATGGTGTCGACGGCCAGGGCGGTCTTGCCGGTCTGGCGGTCGCCGATGATGAGCTGACGCTGGCCACGGCCGATCGGCGTCATCGCGTCGACGGCCTTGTAGCCGGTCTCCATCGGCTCGTGCACGGACTTGCGCTGCATGACCGTGGGGGCCTGCAGCTCAAGGGCGCGGCGGCCGCTGGTCTCGATCTCGCCGAGGCCGTCGATCGGGTTGCCGAGCGGGTCGACGACGCGGCCGAGGTAGCCCTCGCCCACCGAGACGGAGAGCACCTCACCGGTGCGCTGCACCGGCTGGCCCTCCTCGATGCCGCTGAACTCGCCGAGGACGACGGCACCGATCTCACGCTCTTCGAGGTTCAGCGCGAGACCGAGGGTGCCGTCCTCGAACTTCAGCAGTTCATTGGCCATGGCCGAGGGCAGTCCCTCGACCTTCGCGATGCCGTCGCCGGCAACGGTGACCGTACCGACCTCCTCGCGCGAGGCCGCGTCCGGCTTGTACGACTGGACAAAGTTCTCCAGCGCGTCCCGGATCTCCTCCGGCCGGATCGTGAGCTCCGCCATCTTGGGTTCCCTGCTCTCCTTGTTGGGCCCGAAGTTCTTTGGGGGTCTGGGGGCGACCCCCAGGAATCCTTCTGCACGGCCCAACCAGGGCCGTCGGACGTACGTTGTTCTGTTGCTCAGCCGGCCATGCGGCGGCTGGCTTCGTCGATGCGGTCCGCGATGCTGCCGTTGATGATCTCGTCGCCGACCTGGACCCGGATTCCGCCGAGGACCCCGGGGTCCACGTCCAGGTTCAGGTGCATCGCACGGCCGTAGAGCTTCGCGAGGGACTCGCCCAGGCGCTGCTTCTGCTGATCGCTCAGCGGTACGGCCGAGGTGACGATCGCGACCATGCGGTCACGGCGCTCCGCGGCGAGCTTGGACAGGGATTCGAGTCCCGCCTCCAGGCTACGTCCCCGCGGGCGGGTCACGAGTCGCGTGACCAGCCGGGTGGTCTCCGCCTTGGCGCGGCTGTCGAGCAGGGTGCCCAGCAGCTCGCTCTTGGCGGCGGCCGTCGCGGACCGGTCGGTCAGCGCGGCGCGCAGCCCGGGGTCCGAGGCGACGATCCGGCCGAACCGGAAGAGCTCGTCCTCGACGTCGTCCAGCGTGCCCGCACGCTGGGCGGCCGTGAGGTCGGCGGTGTCCGCCAGCTCCTCCAGGGAGTCCACCAGGTCACGCGAGCGTGACCAGCGGGAGCGCACCGTACCGGCGACCAGGTCGGCGGCTTCGCCGCCCACCTGGGTGCCGAGGAGGCGGCCGACGAGGTCGGCCTTGGCCTCACCGGTCTGCGCCGGGTCGGTGAGGACCCGGCGCAGCGAGACCTCGCGGTCCAGCAGCGCGGTGACGGAGGCCAGGTCGGCGGCGAGCCGCGTCACGTCGACGGACGTGTTGTCCGTCAGCGTGTCGAGCCGTTCGCGCGCCGCCGCCAGGGCTTCGCGGCTGGCTCCGTGCAGCGCACTCATCGAGCGGCCTCGGCCTTCACGTCGAGCTCGTCGAGGAACCGGTCGATGGTGCGGCTCTGCCGGGCGTGGTCCTCAAGGGACTCACCGACGAGCTTGCCGGCCAGTTCGGTGGCGAGCTGACCGACGTCCTGGCGCAGCGCCTGAGCGGCGGCCTTGCGGTCGGCCTCGATCTGGGTGTGACCGGCGGCGACGATCTCCTCGCGCTGCCGCTGGCCTTCCGCGCGCATCTCGGCGATGAGCGTGGCGCCCTGCTCCTGCGCGTCCTGCCGCAGCCGGGCGGCCTCGTGCCGGGCCTCGGCCAGCTGCGCCTTGTACTGCTCAAGGACGCTCTGGGCCTCGGTCTTGGCGGCCTCGGCCTTCTCCATGCCGCCCTCGATGGCCTCACGGCGCTCTTCCAGAACCTTGTTGATGTTCGGGAGGAGCTTCTTGGCGAGGATGCCGAAGACGATGACGAAGGCGATCAGGCCGATGACGAGCTCAGGGATCGGCGGGACGAGGGGGTTCTGGACCTCCTCGGCCGCCAGGATGAGCGACTGGCTCATGTCAGTGCCTTTCGTCTAGTGGTCTGGTCGTGTTCAGATCACACGCCGTAGACGAACGGCATGACCAGGCCGATGAGGGCGAGCGCCTCACAGAAGGCGAAGCCGAGGATCTGGTTGGCGCGGATCAGACCGGCGGCTTCGGGCTGACGGGCCAGCGCCTGGGTGCCGTTACCGAAGATGATGCCGACGCCCACGCCGGGGCCGATGGCGGCGAGGCCGTAACCGATGGAGCCGAGCGAGCCGGAAACAGCGGCAAGGGTCTGGGACATGCCAGTTCTTCCTTTTCTTTACCGGACCGGTGGGGGTTGGCCACCGGACGAATATTGGAGAGGAGGGGTGCTCAGTGCTTCTCGGCGAGCGCGCCCTGGATGAAGCTGCAGGTCAGGAGTACGAAGACGTACGCCTGAAGGGCCTGGACGAAGAGCTCGAAGGCCAGCATCACCAGGACCATGACGAACGAGACACCCGCGTACGCGATACCGATGCCGTTGAGCAGGTACCAGGTCGCGATGGTGAAGAGCACGAGCAGGGTATGGCCCGCGAACATGTTCGCGAAGAGTCGCACGGCGTGGGTGAACGGCCGGACGAGGAGGTTCGAGAAGAGCTCGATGGTCATGGCCAGGGGCAGGACCGCGCCGAGCGACTTGTCGTAACCGGTGAAGTTCTTGAAGGCGCCCACGAAGCCGTGACGCTTGAACGTGATCGAGACCCAGACGATGTAGACGATGAGCGCGAGGACCGCCGGGTAGGCGATGATCGAGGTCACCGGGAACTGGGCCAGCGGGATGATCGCCCAGAGGTTCATCATCCAGATGAAGAAGAAGAGGGAGACGATCAGCGGGACGTACTTCTCGCCCTCCCGCTTTCCGATGGTCTCGTAGACGATGCCGCGACGGACGAAGTCGTATCCGGTCTCGGCGATCATCTGGAGCTTGCCGGGGACGACCTTGGGCTTGGCGAAGGCGGCCCAGAAGAACCCGATGATGATGATCGACCCGAGCAGGGCGAGCAGCATCGGCTTGTTGAAGTACAGGTTGCTGTCCGCGTCGCCCCAGATGGGCTTGAACAGGAACGAGTGCAGGCCGGGAGCCGGGAAGCCACAACCGTCGAAGATGTGGCAGTCGGTCTCGAAGGCGAGCACCTGCGTCGGATCAGCACTCACCGCGGGCTCCTTCGTGGCGCATAGGTACGGCAACCTCGTTGTGTCGGCGCGGCGCGCAGCCGCGGTTCGGCACTGGACTGGTGTAACGGATGTGAGGGCGGCGATCGGGCATCAAGCCTCGCGCTGCAGGCGTCAGCTTGGATGCCCGCGCCCGCGATGCCGCAGTTGGCACCGGACGATAGCAGTAAGTCGATCGTGCCCTTATACCGGCCCTACCCCTCACGTCGAAGACCCGGACTTCGCGGGCTTGTCAGCCTTCGAATCCTCGGGTTCCACGTAGAGAATCTTGGCCTTCATATGGGCGCGGGCCTGGGCCCCGATCCACACGAGGGTGGCGGCGACGAGTGTGGCCGCGAACGTCCTCGCGTTGAACAGGGTGGTGTCCTTGAACGCCGCCATGAAGATGAAGAGCAACAGGATCTGGGCCGTGTACAGCATCAGGCCCATGGCCTGGAACAGGTGCGGCAGGGACCTGGCGGTGCGTTCGAGCACCACGAGCCCGATACCCATGAAGAGGATCACGATCACGGTCGCCACGACCGCCCCCAGCGCTCCCTTGCCGCCCGCGACCACTCCGCTGATCACAGCGGCTACCGCGCCTACGGCAGCGGTGGGTACGGCGGTCTGGATGACGGTGCGTGCGTCTTGGGACGGCATGGCGGCAGCTCCGCTTACTTGATGGGGGCGTGTGTCGTCATGGACGAGCGTAAACCCGGAAATCGAGAGGGAACCTCGGTCCAATGGGCCGTCGCACTACGGTCCTTCGGCGCTATCCCGGGTTCTCGTGAACGGTATCACAAACTATTTGATGAGGTCTTTACCTATGAAGTGTGCCCACTGTCACACATGAGAGTGACCTTGCCCACCTGTGCATGACAGGCGGGGAGTTGTCTGCTATTAGCGCGGTATGACCGCACGGAGCGCCCCGTTCCGCACCCGCCCGCACGCAACCCACTGTCAACGGACACTCACACAGGGCTCGTACGGGTCACGTCCGGCAACGCGAAGCGGCCCGTACCGTCGACGATACGGGCCGCTGGAAGGTGTCTCAGCGACGACTGCCGGCCCGCCCGCGGTCGCGCAGACGGGAGCGCAGGCCGGACGCTGTCGAGCCGTTGACGCCGCCGGCCCGGACAGAGTCGGAGGAAGCGGACGAACTGCCCGGCTTTCCGGCGCTGTTGGTGATCTTGGAGTCGTTGTCCGCACCGGACTCACGCGCGTCGTCCGTGTCACGGGCGCCACCCGCCCCGGTGAATGTGCCGGAACCGTTATGTCCACCGGGCGCTGAGCCCTCGCGCGCGCCCCGGGAGAGCGCTCCCCCCGCCGCCACACCCGCCGGCACCGGGCCGTCCGCCGCCGTGCCGGACTCCTCAGGAGAGCCCGACTCACCTTCGCCGTAAGGGAGTTGACCGTCCAGCGGGCGCTTGCGGCGCCGGTAGCGGGGCGGGACGAAGCTCTCCGCCCAGCGGGGCGCGCGCGGGGTGAAGCGGGGCAGCAGGAGCAGTACCAGGCCGACCGCGCTCAGTGCCGCGACGGCGAGGACGATCCACATCGACGCCGCGTTGACGGAGTACGCCAGCGTCCCGAACGAGATCAGGGCCGCCCAGAAGTACATGATCAGCACCGAGCGGCTGTGGGAGTGCCCGATGTCGAGGAGCCGGTGGTGCAGATGCCCTCGGTCGGCGGCGAACGGCGACTGCCCGCGCCAGGTGCGGCGCACGATCGCGAGGACCAGGTCGGCGGCCGGGATGGCGATGATGGTCAGCGGCAGCAGCAGCGGGATGTACACGGGGACGGTGGCGTGCACGACCTCGCGCAGCCCGACGTCCCCCTCGGTGAAGAGGCTGTCGGGGTCGACCTGGCCGGTGATGGAGATGGCGCCGGCGGCCAGCACCAGGCCGATGAGCATCGATCCCGAGTCGCCCATGAAGATCCGGGCGGGGTGCATGTTGTGCGGCAGGAAGCCGAGGCACATCCCGATCAGGATCGCGGCGAACAGCGTCGCGGGCGCGGCGGGCTCCAGCCCGTAGCCGTACCAGATGCGGTAGGCGTACAGGAAGAACGCCACCGAGGCGATGCACACCATGCCGGCGGCGAGACCGTCGAGGCCGTCCACGAAGTTGACGGCGTTGATGGTGATCACGACAAGGGCGACGGTCAGCAGCGTCGACTGCCACTGGGTGAGCGCGACCATGCCGACACCGGGGACCGGCAGCCACAGGATGGTGAGGCCCTGCATGACCATGACGCCCGCGGCGATCATCTGGGCGCCCAGCTTGATCAGCGCGTCGATCTCGAACTTGTCGTCCAGGACCCCGACCAGCCAGATCAGCGCGGCCCCGGAGAGCAGGGCACGCGGCTCGTTGGAGCTGGTGAAGACCTCGGAGAGGTTGGTCAGATGGTCGGCGACGAGAAGACCCGCGCACAGCCCGAAGAACATCGCGATCCCGCCGAGCCGGGGCGTGGGCTCCCGGTGCACGTCACGGGCACGGATCTCGGGCATCGCTCCGGCCACGATCGCGAACTTCCGCACCGGACCTGTCAGCAGATAGGTCACCGCGGCCGTGATACAGAGCGTCAGCAGGTATTCACGCACAGGCTTCCCCACAGGAGTCTTCGGCCAGCTCAGCCCCACAGCCTAGCCTCGGGTGCATATGGATGGGGACTTCCGGGTAGCGAGCATGGTTGCACGGAGAACGTACGCTCCCCGTATGTCCCTGCCCGGCTACCCGCCCCGGCCGGAGGTACGTCACCCCGGGGCATCCGGGTACGGCGGGCACCCGTGGACGGGTTCCCGCACCTCCGCGCGGACGGATCTGCCGGCGATCTTGCCACGCAGCGCCGCGGCGAACAGTACCGCGATCCTCACCACCCCCGGTTCCGCCCCCGCCCCGAGCGGTCACCGCGGCCCTGCCAAGCGCGACCCGCGGCCTACCGCGCCGGGCCGGGCGCAGAGTGCCCAGGACGGTCCCCGCAGCCGCGGACAGGCCCCGGGCGGAGCCGCGTACGGCCCGGCGGCCCGTGCGCGGATCACCGGGCACGGGCGGCGGCGTCACATCCGGGCGGTGACGCCCGTCAGCGCGGTGACGACCGGGTCGAGGGCCTCATGGATCTCGTCGCCGATGGACCGGAAGAACGGCAGCGGCGCCCCGTACGGGTCGTACACCTCGTCGGCCTCGGCGGACGGGGCGAGCCGCCAGCCGCGCAGCGCGGCGGCGGCCCGGACCAGGGCGCGGGCGCGTTCCACGACACCGCCGTCGAGCGGATCGGGCAGGGTCGCCGGGTCGATGGCCCGCACCAGCCGGGTGAACTCCTTCAGGGTGAAGGTCCGCAGACCCGCCGAGTGACCCATCGAGATGACCTGGGCGCGGTGGTCCCGGGTCGCGGTGAGCACGAGATCGGCGCGGATCACGTGGTCGTCGAGGAGTTCCCGTCCGGTGAACCCGCTGGCGTCGGCGCCGAAGTCCGCGAGGACGGTCTCGGCGTTGGACTCCATGGGCGCGCCCTCATGGCCCCAGGTGCCCGCGCTCTCCACGACGACACCGCCGCCGAGCGGGTCCCCGAGGCGGTCGATCAGGGCATGACGGGTCAGCCGCTCGGTGATCGGTGAGCGGCACACATTGCCGGTACTGACGTGGAGGATGCGGAACGTGTCCCCGATACCGGTGACCCCCGTGCCTATGCCACGCCCCTCAGGGGCCGTCAATTGGCCACCTCGAGGTCGGGTACGACCTTGCGCAGCTCGTCCGCGTCGAGGGCACCGGCACGCAGCAGGACGGGCACCTTCCCGGTGACGTCCACGATGGACGAGGGCACGATGCCGGGGGTCGGACCGCCGTCGAGATAGACGGAGACGGCGTCGCCGAGCATCTGCTGGGCGGCGTCGCAGTCCTCGGGCGCGGGGTGCCCGGTGAGGTTCGCGGAGGACACGGCCATCGGGCCGACCTCGGTGAGCAGTTCGATGGCGACGGGGTGCAGCGGCATCCGCACGGCGACGGTCCCGCGGGTGTCCCCGAGGTCCCACTGGAGCGACGGCTGGTGACGGGCGACGAGGGTGAGGGCGCCCGGCCAGAACGCGTCCACGAGCTCCCAGGCCCGCTCGGAGAAGTCGATGACGAGACCGTGCAGGGTGTTCGGGGAGCCGACGAGGACGGGGGTGGGCATGCTGCGCCCGCGGCCCTTGGCGTCGAGGAGGTCGGCGACCGCCTCGGAGCTGAAGGCGTCGGCGCCGATGCCGTACACGGTGTCGGTGGGCAGCACGACCAGCTCGCCACGGCGGACGGCGGACCCGGCCTCACGCAGACCGGTGGTGCGGTCGGTCGCGTCGTTGGTGTCGTATCGCCGTGCCATCTAGCGGGCCTCCTCGTGCGCGTACTGGGTCGGGGTGCGGGGCCGGGACGTCACGGTCGTGCCTTGCGCGCGGTCGCGAATCGGGGCCGGTTGTTGAGGTCGGGGTGATCTGCGGCGTCGGCCCAGCCCTCTTCCTCGCTGAAGATCCACGGCACCTGGCCGCCCTGGGTGTCGGCGTGCTCCACGACGACGATGCCGCCGGGACGCAGCAGGCGGTGCGCGGTGCGTTCGAGGCCGCGGATGGTGTCGAGGCCGTCGTCGCCGGAGAACAGCGCCATCTGCGGGTCGTACTCGCGGGCCTCCAGCGCGACGTACTCCCACTCGGTGAGGGGGATGTACGGGGGGTTGGAGATGACGAGGTCGACCTGGCCGTCGAGTTCGGGCAGCGCGGCGAGCGCGTCGCCCTGGTGGACGGCGACCCGGGAGCCCTCGGCGTTCTTGAGGGTGTACTTCAGGGCGTCCTCGGAGAGCTCGACGGCGTGCACCTTGGAGCGGGGCACCTCCTGCGCCATGGCGAGGGCGATCGCGCCCGAGCCGGTGCACAGGTCGACGATGAGGGGTTCGACGACGTCCATCGCGCGTACGGCGTCTATGGCCCAGCCGACGACGGACTCGGTCTCCGGGCGGGGCACGAACACCCCGGGTCCGACCTGGAGCTCCAGATAGCGGAAGTAGGCGCGTCCGGTGATGTGCTGGAGGGGTTCGCGGGCCACCCGGCGGTTGATGGCCTCCCAGTAGCGGGCGTCGAAGTCGGGGTCGGGGACGGAATGCAGCTCGCCCCGCTTCACGCCGTGCACGAACGCGGCGAGCTCCTCGGCGTCGTTGCGCGGCGAGGGCACGCCCGCGTCGGCGAGGCGCTGGGTGGCCTGGGCCACCTCAGCGAGCAGCAGACTGCGGGGGCCTGGGGGTCGACCCCCAATGGGTGGCTGCACGCGAGGTCCTCCGGGGCTGGGCTGTTCTGGGGCGTCGGGCTGGGCGCCCCTCGGGTGTTACGCGGCCGCCAGCTTGGCGGCGGAGTCCGCGTCGACGCACGCCTGGATGACGGCGTCGAGGTCCCCGTCGAGCACCTGGTCCAAGTTGTACGCCTTGAAACCGACGCGGTGGTCGGAAATCCGGTTCTCGGGGTAGTTGTAGGTGCGGATCTTCTCCGACCGGTCGACGGTGCGCACCTGGCTGCGGCGGGCGTCGGCGGCTTCCTTCTCCGCCTCCTCCTGGGCCGCGGCGAGCAGTCGTGAGCGCAGGATACGCAGGGCCTGCTCCTTGTTCTGGAGCTGGCTCTTCTCGTTCTGGCAGGAGGCGACGACACCGGTCGGCAGATGGGTGATGCGCACGGCGGAGTCGGTGGTGTTGACGGACTGCCCGCCGGGGCCCGAGGAGCGGTAGACGTCGATGCGCAGATCGTTGGGGTTGATCTCGACGTCGATCTCCTCCGCCTCCGGGGTGACGAGCACTCCGGCGGCCGAGGTGTGGATACGGCCCTGCGACTCGGTCGCGGGCACCCGCTGCACCCGGTGGACGCCGCCCTCGTACTTGAGGCGGGCCCAGACGCCCTGGCCGGGCTCGGTGGCGCCCTGGCCGCCCTTGGTCTTCACGGCGACCTGGACGTCCTTGTAGCCGCCGAGCTCGGACTCGGTGGAGTCGATGATCTCGGTCTTCCAGCCGACGCGCTCGGCGTAGCGCAGATACATCCGCAGCAGGTCCCCGGCGAACAGCGCGGACTCGTCGCCGCCCGCGCCCGCCTTGACCTCAAGGATCACGTCCTTGTCGTCGTTGGGGTCCCGGGGGACGAGCAGCAGCCGGAGCTTCTCGGTGAGCGCGTCGCGCTGCTTCTCCAGGTCCTTGACCTCGGCGGCGAAGTCGGGGTCCTCGGCGGCCAGCTCGCGGGCGGTGGTGATGTCCTCGCCCGTGCGCTTCCAGGAGCGGTACGCGCCGATGATCGGGGTCAGCTCGGCGTAGCGCTTGTTGAGCTTGCGCGCGTTGGCCTGGTTGGAGTGCACCCCGGGGTCGGCGAGCTGATGCTCCAGGTGGGTGTGTTCGTCGACGAGTTCCGCGACGGCCTCGAACATCTCCGGGCTCCTGATCTGCCTACGGCTGTGGTGGCCGGGGTTGCCTGCCGGGGTGGTGGTGCGGGTCTGCTGGGGCGCGGGGCGGTGGACGGCGCCCGGCCAGGAAAAAACGCCGGTCCCGGCCCGCCCGGGGGCGGCCGTGGACCGGCGCTGTCGGCTCGCTACTTCTTGGCGGCCTTGCCGAAGCGGGCCTCGAAGCGGGCCACGCGGCCACCGGTGTCGAGGATCTTCTGCTTGCCCGTGTAGAACGGGTGGCACTCGGAGCAGACCTCGGCGCGGATGTTGCCGCTCTGGATGGTGCTGCGGGTGGTGAACGACGCGCCACAGGTACAGCTGACCTGGGTCTCGACGTACTCGGGGTGGATCTCGCGCTGCAAGGTGACTCCTAGGTTCGGGAGGGCTCCGGGTCGCCGACGCCTGCTGCGCGGGCGTGAACCGGGGCCGACGTACCAGTCTGCCAGGACTGGCCGCATCCCCCAAAACCGGGAGGGGGCCGCCGGTATTCCCGGGCGGCGCCCGGGGGCGGTCGCGGCGGTGCTCAGGGGGCGCCGGGGTGGTGCCCGGGGGCGGCCGGGCGGGGCTCAGAGGCGGCCGGGGCGGGGCTCAGGGCGGGTCGCCGACGATCCCGGCCGTGTCCCGCTGGTCGGCGGCCGAGCCGTCGACGGCGGCGGCGGGGATGGGCCGGTCGGCCTTGAGGGCGTTCCAGACCATGGTGTCCTGCCTGGTCAGCGGCAGGACGCGGTTGGGGTCGGCGGGGTCGTAGCGGACCGGGAGGGTGATCATCGTCAGATCGTCGGAGCCGATGTTCTTGAGGCCGCCGGCGAATCCGGCGAGCTTGGTGACGGAGTCGAGGTCGGAGTCGGTGGTGACCGCGCCGGTGGCGGCGTCCGCGACCCCGAAGAGCTTCGTGGGGTCGGAGAACAGGCCGATGCCCTTGATCCGGTCGAGCAGTGCCCCGAGGAACGCCTGCTGGAGTTCGATCCGGCCGAGGTCGCTGCCGTCGCCGACGCCGTGCCGGGTGCGGACGAGCCCGAGGGCCTGTTCCCCGTCGAGGGTGTGGGTGCCGGCGGCGAGGGTGAGCCGGCTCTTGGGGTCGTCGATGGCGCGGGTCGTGGTCACCTTCACCCCGCCGAGGGTGTCCACCAGCTTCTTGAAGCCGGTGAAATCCACCTCGACGTAGTGGTCCATCCGGATGCCGGACATCGCCTCCACGGTCTTGACCGCGCAGGACGGGCCGCCGACCTCGTACGCGACGTTGAACATCTCGCCCGACGCGGCGGGCACCGTGCGGCCCTTGCCGTCGGCGCACGCGGGCCGGTCCACGAGGGTGTCGCGGGGGATGGACACGACGCCGGCCGTCCGGTGGCCCTTGTACACATGCACGACCATCGCGGTGTCGGCACGGGCCGCCCCGTCCTCATGGCCGTACTCGGCGTTGGCGCCGGAGCGGGAGTCGGAGCCGAGGAGCAGCAGGTCCATGGAGCCGTCGGGCTTGTCGCGGGGGCGGTCGGTGCCGAGGACGGAGTTGATGTCGATGCCCTTGATGTTGCCGTTGAGCGTGACGTACACGTAGCCGAGGCCGATCCCGCCGAGGAGGGTGAGGCCCGCCGCCGTCCACGCCGTGACGACCAGTGCCCGGTGGTGCCGGCCGCGCGGACGCCGCCGGCGCCCGGGGGCGGGCGGCGGAGGCTGGCCGGCCGCGCTCTCGTCGGGCATCGGCACCTCGGCTCTCGGTGGGGACTCGTCCCCTCCAGGGTCGGCCGGGCGCCCCGGATCCACCAGTCGGGCGAACACCACGACGACACCGTCCGTGACCCTGGGTGACGGGAGCGGGCCGCGCGGTCACGGAGGGTGCCGTCGCCGGAGCTCAGCCGAGCAGGTCGTAGCGCTGGTAGCCGCCGCCGACCCGGATACGGGGGGCGAAGATGTCGCGCGACGCCTTGCCGGTGCCCGGGTACAGGAAGAGGTTCCCGGCGCGGGAGCGGGCCAGGAAGTCCGCCCTGCCGTCCCCGGTCACATCGCCGGGCGCCGCGAAGCCGTTGTACTCCACCCAGTCCCGCACATGCCGCGGTACGGCGAACGGGTGGGTGACGCTCCCGGTGCCCTCCAGCAGATACAGCTTGCCGTCCTTGGTACGGGCGAACAGGTCCGTGCGGCCGTCGCCCGTGAAGTCGCCGTGCCCGCGCAGCGAGTTGTACACCTGGTACCCGCCGCCCGCGGCGACCGGACGGGCCAGCGAGCCGTCCCCGTTGCCCCGGTGGATGTACAGCGTGCCGCTGGCGGTGACGGTCAGCAGATCGGGGAACCGGTCGCCCGTGACATCGCCGGGGACGACGAGGAAGCGGTGCGCGGACCAGTCCCTTGCGATACGGGTGTCCCGCCAGGCTCCGCCGGGTGTGTCCTGCCGCCGCCACAGGACGGCCCCGTCGTCGGTACGGCGCATGACGAAGTCCTGGAGGCCGTCCCGGTCGAGATCGCTCTGGAGGACGACGTCGTACGCGTCCCACGCACCCGGCACGGGGACGGGCGCCGCGAAGCGGTGGCCCGCCGAGGCGTGCGCGTATCCCCCGCCGCCGGTCCGGGTCCGGGCGAAGAGGTCGGCGCGGCCGTCCCGGCCGAGGTCGGTGTCGTCGACCTGGGCCCGCAGCTGCGGCTGGTACGCGGAGACCTTGCCGAACACCTCGTGCGTACCGGAGACATGGCACACCTGCTCACCGCGGCTCATCCCCCAGGACACCACCCCGACGACCTTGTTGCCGGTGACCAGCGGGCCGCCGGAGTCCGCCGGACAGCTCGTCAGCCCGGTCACGTCGTCGCCGGTGCCGAGCTGTCCCGCGCAGAACATCCCGTCGGCGGCGCGGAAACCGGTACCGAGGTTGACGCGGCAGACCGGGTCGGCGTTCAGCGGCACGGTGACCTTCTGGAGGACCGGCGCGATACGCGCGGTGTCCTCGCGTGAGGCGGTCAGGCCCCAGCCGTAGGCGACGGCGTCGGTCCCGGCCTTGTACAGCGCGGTGTCGGCGGGGCCCGCGAGTTCCAGGGTGGTGTGGGCGACCGGCCGGGCCAGGGTCAGCAGCGCGATGTCATGGGTGAACGTGCGCGCGTCGTAGCGGGGATGGACCCAGGCACGGGTCACGTCGACCCGCGGCGCCGCGTTCGGGGCGGTGACGCTCCGGTTGGTGCCGACGGCCACCTCCCCGCGGCGCTCCCAGTCCTGACGGGCGCCGGTACGCGGATCGTCCAGGCAGTGCGCGGCGGTGAGGACCTTGTTGGGGGCGACGAGCGTCCCGGCGCACACGAAGTGCTTGCCGTACCCGGGGGCGTCGTACACGAGCTGCGCCATCCAGGACGCGGTGCTGTTGCCCGCGACGGTGACCCGGGGGGACGCGGTGGTTCCCGGTGAGACGGTCGGGGCGGGGGTGGCGGAGGCCGTGTCGGTGCCGGGCGGCGGCTTCACCGTCTCGCCCGTGAGAGCGGCGGCCTCGGGGGCCGCCGGGCTGTCGTAGGAGGTGACGGCGAAGGCCGCGCCGCCCAGCAGCGCGAGCGCGGTGGCCATGGCCGGCAACAGCCGTCCCACCCGCCGCCGTCGCCCCTGTCCCGTGCCCACGCGCGTCCCCCGTGTCCCGTCCCGTGTACCGTCCCGCGATCGTACCGACGCCCGCCGGTCGCCCCGTACCCGCACCGGCCCCGCAATCGCTGCCGCGGCCGCCCCGGGAGCCCCCGCGCCGCCCCGGGACACGACAGGGCCCCGCCCGGTGGACGCGAACGTCACCGGGCGGGGCCCTGTACCCGACCGACGGATCAGTCGTTGTTGTTGCTGCCCTGGGAGGGCGTCGTCTTCTGGATCTGGAGCAGGAACTCCGCGTTGGACTTCGTCTGCCTCATCTTGTCCAGCAGCAGCTCGATCGCCTGCTGCTGGTCCAGCGCGTGCAGCACCCGGCGCAGCTTCCAGACGATGCCCAGCTCGTCGGGGCTGAGCAGGATCTCCTCCTTGCGGGTACCGGACGCGTCGACGTCCACCGCGGGGAAGATGCGCTTGTCGGCGAGCTTGCGGTCGAGCTTGAGCTCCATGTTGCCGGTGCCCTTGAACTCCTCGAAGATCACCTCGTCCATCCGCGAGCCGGTGTCGACCAGCGCGGTGGCGAGAATGGTCAGCGAGCCGCCGTCCTCGATGTTGCGCGCCGCGCCGAAGAACCGCTTCGGCGGGTAGAGCGCGGTCGAGTCGACACCACCGGACAGGATGCGGCCGGAGGCGGGCGCGGCCAGGTTGTAGGCACGGCCCAGACGGGTGATGGAGTCCAGCAGCACGACCACGTCGTGACCGAGCTCGACCAGGCGCTTGGCGCGCTCGATGGCGAGTTCGGCGACGGTGGTGTGGTCCTCGGCGGGCCGGTCGAAGGTCGAGGAGATGACCTCGCCCTTCACCGACCGCTGCATGTCGGTGACCTCTTCCGGACGCTCGTCGACAAGGACGACCATCAGGTGGCACTCGGGGTTGTTGTGCGTGATGGCGTTGGCGACCGCCTGCATGATCATGGTCTTGCCGGTCTTCGGCGGGGCCACGATCAGACCGCGCTGGCCCTTGCCGATCGGCGACACGAGGTCGATGATCCGGGTGGTCAGCACCCCGCCCTCGGTCTCCAGCTGGAGCCGGTCCTGCGGGTACAGCGGCGTCAGCTTGTTGAACTCGGGGCGTCCGCGGCCGAGTTCGGGCGCCATGCCGTTGACGGAGTCGAGGCGGACGAGCGCGTTGAACTTCTCGCGGCGCTCGCCGTCCTTGGGCTGGCGGACCGCGCCGGTGATGTGGTCACCCTTGCGCAGCCCGTTCTTGCGGACCTGCGCCAGCGACACGTACACGTCGTTGGGGCCCGGCAGATAGCCGGAGGTCCGGATGAACGCGTAGTTGTCGAGGATGTCCAGGATGCCCGCGACGGGGATCAGGACGTCGTCCTCGTTGATCTGCGGCTCGCTGGTGCTGCCGCCGACCATCTCGTCACGGCCGCGCCGGCCGCGCCGGTCCCGGTAGCGCCCGCGGCGGCCACGGCGGCCGCCCTCGTCGTCGAAGTCGTCCTGCGGGCCGTTGCCGCGGTCGCGGTCGGGACCGCGATCGCGGTCCCGGTCCCGGTCACGGTCCTGGCGCTCCTGGCGGTCCTGACGGCCGCCGCCCTGCTGCTGACGGTCCTGGCGGCCGCTCTGCTGCGGGCCCTGCTGGTCGTCGGCCTTGCCACGGCGGTCACGGTCGCGGCCACGGCGGTCACGGCGGTCCCGACGGCCCTCCGCGTTGCCGTCGGAGCCGTCGGTGCCCTTGTGGTCGGCGGGCGCGTCGGTGCGCGCCTCGGCGGTGACCGTCTCGGGGCTGCCGGCGTCGGCGGTGGCGCGGCGCCTGCGGCGCTCGCCCGCGGGGGCGTCGTCGCTGGCGGGCTGGCCGGGGATCTCGATCTGCTGCTGGGCGGCGGCGGGGGCCTCGGCGGCCTGCTCGGCGCTGTCCGTCTTGGCGGCGCGGCTCGCGCGGGTGCTCTTGGGGGCCTCGGCGGCGTCGTCGTTGCCGGTGTCGTCACCGGTACGGGCCTTGGAGGCGGCGCGGCGCTTCGGCTTCTCGGCACCGGCGGGGGCCTCGGCCTTCGCGGGGGCGGCTCCGCCGCCCGCCTGGGCCTCCTTGATGACCTCGATCAGCTGGCTCTTGCGCATCCGCGCGGTGCCCCTGATCCCGAGGCCGGAGGCCACCTGCTGAAGCTCGGCCAGCACCATGCCCTCAAGGCCGGTGCCGCGGCGGCGCCGTCCGGAGGTAGCACCGGTGGCAGGCGCGGCAGAGGCGTCCGTGGCGGGCGCGGCAGCGGTATCGACCGTGCTGTCGGCACTCACGCCCATCAGATCGGTGGTGTCGCTCACGAAGGGTCCTTCCCTGGAGCGGACGTCGGCCTGTCTGGCTCGGCGACCGGTTGTGCTGTCCGGCGGTGGTCCTCGCTGTGTGGACCGTGCCGGGGCGGTGGTCCGCCAAACGGCGGAGGGAGATTTCTGGTGATGGCGCTACCCGGAGCCGTGCCACGGACGTGCTGTGTCACGCGGCTCGGTCGCGCCGGTTCCGGAGCGTGTAACGCAAACCGTTCGGTGCGGGGCACAGAGCGGTTCGGGAGGCTCCCGGAAGGATGGTTGTCCCTGACGGGGACACGAAGCACCTCGCCATGGTGGGGTCGGGTGCAGACTTGAGATTAACACTACCGGACCCAACAAACATTCCCCCTCTCCAAATCCGGCATGCCTGTCAGTGGGCGAGCGGCAGCACGCTCGCGCCCGCCGCGTCGAGGGCCAGCCGGTTGGCCGCCCACCCGTCGCCCGCCAGCCGGGCGACCTTGTCGGCGGACGCCTCGTCGGCCAGCGCGAGGACCGTGGGACCCGCGCCGGAGATCACCGCGGGGATGCCGTCCGAGCGCAGCCGTTCGACCAGGGCGGCGCTCTCCGGCATGGCCGGGGCGCGGTAGTCCTGGTGGAGCCGGTCCTCGGTGGCGGGCAGCAGCAGCTCGGGACGGCTGGTCAGGGCCGCGACGAGCAGGGCGGCACGGCCCGCGTTGGCGGCGGCGTCGACATGCGGGACGGTACGGGGCAGCAGCCCCCGGGCGGTCTCGGTGAGGACGGGCTTCCCGGGGACGAAGACCACCGGAACGATGGAACGGTCGGCCTCCAGTCGCAGGGCGCGGGCCGCGCCGCCCTCCATCCAGGAGAGCGTGAAGCCGCCGAGGAGACACGCGGCGACGTTGTCGGGGTGGCCCTCGATCTCGGTGGCGAGCTCCAGCAGGGCGGTGTCGTCGAGCCTGCTGTCGCCGCCGGTCGTCACCGCGCGGGCGGCGACGATACCGGCGCAGATGGCGGCGGACGAGGAACCGAGCCCCCTGCCGTGCGGGATGCGGTTGGCGCAGACGACCTCAAGTCCGCGCGGCTGTCCGCCGAGCAGGTCGAAGGCGGTGCGCAGGGAGCGCACGAGGAGATGGCTCTCGTCACGGGGAAGCGTCTCGCTGCCCTCGCCGGCGATGTCGACGTGCAGTCCGGAGTCGGCGACCCGGACGACGACATCGTCGTAGAGCCCCAGTGAGAGGCCCAGAGCGTCGAAACCCGGGCCGAGATTGGCGCTGGTGGCGGGGACGCGCACCCTGACGGCGGCGGCGCGGAAGGCTGGACCGGCCATCGCTCGATGACTCTCCTTGAGCTGCGTGGTGGCATTCGATGTGCTGCGTGGTCGTTCTCGGTCGCACCGCACCCGGGGGCCGTCGAGCGGCGCGCCGCGGCATATGCGGCGGGGGTTGGGTACAGCCTATCGAAGGAAGGTTGCGCGGCGACATAGGGCGCACAGGAGGCGCACGATGCGTGTCGTAGGCCCGTCGTGCACCCCGCCCCACCGGCTCCCCCCGCCGGGATGGGGGGACCGACGCACCTCGCCGCCGGTACGGGAGGCCACGCGGGGTACGCGCGCCCCCGTGCGGTCTCCGCGCTGTCGCCGGACTGTCTTTCCGGACCGTCTTTTCCGTACTGTCGCCGCGCGGGTCCGGTGCGGGCCCCGGTCGGGCCCGGCGCGGGTCGGTACGGCTGTGCGCATCCCCGGGCCCTGGTCGGACGGGGCCCGGGGTGTGCGGTCTACGCGAGGCCGAGGCGCTCGGCCGCGACCTCCGCGTCGACGGGTACGGTCACCGGCTGCGGCGCTCCGGCGACGGCCCAGTCGGGGTCCTTGAGGCCGTTGCCGGTCACCGTGCAGACGATGGTCTGGCCGGGGTCGACCTTCCCGGCCTCGGCGGCCTTCAGCAGACCGGCGACCGAGGCGGCCGACGCGGGCTCCACGAAGACACCCTCACGGGACGCCAACAGCTTGTAGGCGCGCAGGATCTCACGGTCCGTCACCTCGTCGATGAACCCGCCGGACTCGTCCCGCGCGTTCAGCGCGAGCTGCCAGGACGCCGGGTTGCCGATCCGGATCGCGGTGGCGATGGTCGAGGGGTCCTTGACGATCTCCCCGCGCACGATGGGCGCGGAGCCGGACGCCTGGAACCCCCACATGCGGGGCGTACGGGTGGCGGGGCCGTCGGCGAGGTATTCGCCGTAGCCCTTCCAGTACGCGGTGATGTTGCCCGCGTTGCCGACCGGGAGCACATGGAGGTCGGGGGCGTCGCCGAGGGCGTCCACGATCTCGAAGGCGGCGGTCTTCTGGCCCTCGATACGGACCGGGTTGACCGAATTGACCAGCGCGACCGGGTAGTTGTCGGACAGCGCCCGCGCGAGCGTGAGGCAGTCGTCGAAGTTCCCGTCGACCTGGAGGATCTTCGCGCCGTGGACGAGGGCCTGGCCCATCTTGCCGAGCGCGATCTTGCCGCGCGGCACGAGCACCGCGCTGACCATCCCGGCCCGTACGGCGTAGGCCGCGGCGGACGCGGACGTGTTGCCGGTGGAGGCGCAGATGACGGCCTGGGCGCCTTCCTCCTTGGCCCGTGTGATGGCCATGGTCATGCCCCGGTCCTTGAAGGACCCGGTGGGGTTCGCCCCCTCGACCTTGAGGTGGACCTCGCAGCCCGTGCGCTCGGAGAGCAACTGCGCGGGTACGAGCGGCGTACCGCCCTCACGGAGCGTCACGATCTCCGTGGTGCCGGTGACCGGCAGCCGGTCCCGGTACTCCTCGATGATTCCGCGCCACTGGTGGGTCATTGCTGCTTACTCTCCTTCAACCCGCATGATGCTGGCGACTCCCCGCACCGTGTCGAGGCGGCGCAGCGCCTCGACGGTGCCGCTGAGCGCGGCGTCGGCGGCGCGATGGGTGACGACGACGAGAGACGCATCCCCGCCCCCGTCCATTCGGCCCTGCTGGCGAACCGTATCGATGGACACACCGTGCTCGGCGAAGACCGTCGCGACCTGGGCGAGGACGCCCGGCTTGTCGGCCACGTCGAGGCTGATGTGGTAACGCGTGACGACCTCGCCCATGGGGCTCACCGGCAGCCGGGTGTACGCGGACTCGCCGGGGCCCTTGGCCTCGCCGAGCCGGTTGCGGCAGACGGCGACCAGATCGCCGAGGACGGCGGACGCGGTGGGGGCGCCGCCCGCGCCGGGGCCGTAGAACATGAGTTGTCCGGCGGCGTCGGCCTCCACGAAGACGGCGTTGTAGGCGCCGCGCACGGAGGCCAGCGGGTGGCTGAGCGGGATCATCGCGGGGTGCACCCGGGCGGTGACGGACCCGCCGTCGGCCGCGCGCTCGCAGATGGCGAGGAGCTTGATGGTGCAGCCCATCGCCCGGGCGGAGGCGAAGTCCGCGGCGGTGACCTCGCTCATGCCCTCGCGGTACACGTCGTCGAGACGGACCCGGGTGTGGAAGGCGATACCGGCGAGGATCGCGGCCTTGGCGGCGGCGTCGAAGCCCTCGACGTCGGCGGTCGGGTCGGCCTCCGCGTAGCCGAGCGCGGTGGCCTCGTCGAGGGCCTCCTGGTAGCCGGCGCCCGTGGAGTCCATCTTGTCGAGGATGAAGTTGGTGGTGCCGTTGACGATGCCGAGGACGCGGTTGACGGTGTCCCCGGCGAGCGACTCGCGCAGCGGCCGGATCAGCGGGATCGCCCCGGCGACGGCGGCCTCGTAGTAGAGGTCGCGGCCGTGCTCCTCGGCGGCGGCGTGCAGCGCGGCGCCGTCCTGGGCGAGGAGCGCCTTGTTCGCGGAAACGACGGAGGCGCCGTGCTCGAACGCGGTCATGATCAGGGCGCGGGCGGGCTCGATACCGCCGATGACCTCGACCGCCACGTCGATGTCACCGCGTTTGACGAGGGCGGTGGCGTCGGTGGTGATGAGCGCGGGGTCGATCCCGGCACGGACCTTCGACGGCCGCCGTACCGCGACCCCGGCGAGCTCCACGGGGGCGCCGATACGCGCCGCGAGGTCGTCGGCGTGCGTCGTCATGATGCGCGCCACCTCTGAGCCGACTACCCCACAGCCCAGCAGCGCCACCTTCAGCGGACGCGTACGCATCATCCGACCTCGCTTCTCGTACTTCTACGGTTGGTCCAGTCTCACTCACCGGACGGGAGTTTCTGCCCATTGTCCGCATCATGAGACACTTATTTCATTTTTCCGGCGGCCAGGAACGCAGATCTTTCAGCGCCCCCGGGACCGCCCCGCCGCCGTGGTGACCGAAGTCACCCGGGGCGGGTCCCCCGGCCCGGCCGGTCATCCGACGTCGAGCGCGAGCAGGTCCTCCTCGGTCTCCCGCCGCACGATCACCCGCGCCGAACCGTCCTGGACGGCGACGACCGGGGGGCGCGGCACATGGTTGTAGTTGCTGGCCATGGAACGGCAGTAGGCGCCGGTCGCGGGTACGGCGATCAGATCGCCCGGGGCGAGGTCGGCGGGCAGGAAGGCGTCACGTACGACGATGTCGCCGCTCTCGCAGTGCTTGCCGACGACGCGCACCAGCAGGGGTTCGGCGTCCGAGGTCCGGGAGACCAGCGCCACGCTGTACTCCGCGTCGTACAGCGCGGTGCGGATGTTGTCCGACATCCCGCCGTCGACGGAGACATAGGTGCGCAGTCCGTCGAGGGGCTTGACGGTGCCCACCTCGTACAGGGTGAACGCGGTGGGTCCGGCGATCGCGCGGCCCGGCTCGACGGAGATCCGGGGGGTGCGCAGCCCGGCCGACGCGCACTCCCGGCCGACGATCTCGCGCAGCGCCCGCGCGATCTCGTGCGGCTCGGCGGGATCGTCGTCGGAGGTGTACGCGATACCGAGGCCGCCGCCGAGGTCGATCTCGGGCAGTTCCACCCCGTGCTCGTCACGGACCTCGGCGAGCAGTCCGACGACCCGGCGGGCGGCGACCTCGAAGCCGGCCATGTCGAAGATCTGCGACCCGATGTGCGAGTGGATGCCGATCAGTTCCAGACCGTCGAGCTTGAGCGCCCGGCGGACCGCCTCGGCGGCCTGTCCCCCGGCCAGCGCGATACCGAACTTCTGGTCCTCGTGGGCGGTCGCGATGAACTCGTGGGTGTGCGCCTCGACGCCGACGGTCACCCGGATCTGCACCCGCTGGCGCACCCCGAGCCGGTCGGCGATGTGCGCGACGCGCACGATCTCCTGGAACGAGTCGAGGACGATCCGGCCGACCCCGGCGGCCACGGCCCGCTCGATCTCGTGGGCCGACTTGTTGTTGCCGTGGAACGCGATCCGCCCGGCGGGCATCCCGGCGGCGAGCGCGGTGGTCAGCTCCCCGCCGGAACAGACGTCGAGGTTCAGTCCCTCCTCGTGCAGCCAGCGCACGACGGCCCGCGACAGGAACGCCTTGCCCGCGTAGAACACGTCGGCGTCGGTGCCGAAGGCGTCCCGCCAGGCGCGGGCGCGGGCCCGGAAGTCGCTCTCGTCCAGGATGTACGCGGGGGTACCGAACTCCTCGGCCAGCCGGGTCACCGGCAGCCCGCCGACGGTCACCACCCCGTCCGCGCCGCGCTCGACGGTACGGGCCCACACCTTGCCGTCGAGGGCGTTGAGGTCGGCGGGCGGGGCGGAGTAGTGGCCCTCGGTCAGGACATCGGCGTGGCGGGGCCCGGCGGGGTGGGCGGAACGGCTCATGTCTGCGTGCGCTCTCTCAGAGGTGTTCGGGTGCGTGGATGCCGAGCAGGGTCAGACCACCGGCGAGCACCGTCCCGACGGCTTCGGCGAGCGCGAGCCGGGCGCGGTGGGCGGCCGAGGGTTTCTCGTCACCGCTGGGCAGCACCCGGTACTCGCCCTGGAACCGCAGATAGGCGTCGGCGAGGTCCACGAGATGGCGCGCGAGCCGGTCCGGCGCCTGGTGCGTGGCGGCGGCGGTGAGGGTGCGCGGGTAGGCGGCGAGCAGCCGTACCAGCGTCTGACCGCTCGCGCCGTCCCGGGCCTCGGGCAGCTCACCGGGCTCGGCGGCGAAGCCGAGGTCACGGGCGTTACGGCGCAGCGCGTGGGTACGGGAGTGCGCGTAGCGCACCCGGAACAGCGGGTTCTCGGCGCGCAGCGGGGCGTACGCCGTCCAGGGCCGGGGGGTGTCGTGCGGCGCGGCGTGCAGCAGCGACCAGCGCACGGCCTGCGGGTCGCCGTCGGCGGTCCCGTCCGGCGCGGGCACGGGACGGATCACCGCCCGCTCCCCCGGTGCGGCACGCCGCACCGCGCTCCGGCCGCCCTGCGCGGCGATCAGCCGTACGACGGCGTGCCCGACGGCCTCGGCCCGCGCCTCATCGGCCACGGCCTGCTCGGTCGTCCGCCCGGCGAAGGCGTCGCCGTGCCCGTACGCGCCGCCCTCGCGCAGGATCAGCGCGATCAGCTCGCGGGCGCCCCGCTCGGGCCGGTCGAGGGTGAGGTTCAGGAAGCCGGGCCCGGTGATGTCGACCCGGGCGAGTCCGCGGGTGCCGGTGAGCCGCCGCCGGATCACCTCGGCGACCTGCGGCGCGGGCCGCCCGGCGGACCGCGCGAGCCGCAGCGCGACATTGGTCGCGTAGTCCCCCCGCCCCCCGGGCCGCGACGGCTCGACCACCACCCGGACCGGTACGTCGACCTGGAGCTCCCCGGCGTCCACGGCGGACCGCACTGCGCACAGCACGGTCCGGGACAGCTCGACGGGAGTCACACGACAAGGGTAGGGGAGCCGGGCCCCACCCCGCGCGGGAGTTCCGGGGTGTGGGACGGGGGCGTGGTGGGGGGCCGTGCGGCGGTGGGCGCGGATTCCGTACGCGCTACGGGCGTGGGGCCGGGGACGGGGATGGGGCGGGGTGAGGCCGGGGGTCGTCGCGGGTGCACGTACGTGCTCGGGGGCGGGGGTGGGGGCCGTGCGGGTGGGGGCCGTGCGGGGGTGGGGCACGTGCGGGGGTGGGTCACGTGGTGCGCGTACTCGCCCGTGCGCGGCTCGCCGGGTTCGCGCGGTTCACCGTGCCTCTCAGGTGCCGCGGGCGGATTGTCGCGGGCGGGCCTCGCGGTGGCCGTCGAGGGCCCGCGCGACCGTGTGCGACCCGCACCCGAACCGTGAGCCGGAGATGGGCGCCCCGAAGGGGCGCGGGGAACTGCGCACCCACGGACGACCCGCACCCCCGGGGAAAACGCCCACGCGTGACGACCGACGGGGCCGTGGAGGAACCGCACCAGCGGGTGACGGGACGTACGGGGACCGACGTAATACGTGGCGGGGGCCGAGGTAATGCGTGCCGAGGCCGAGGCACACGGCCGGGTACGGACCACCTGCCACCGACGGGCGCCGCCGGCACTACTCGTGTTCGCGGCCGACGGGCGCGGGCTCGGGCTCCTCGGGCTCGGGGTCCGCCTCGCGCCGGCGTTCCCGTCCCATCAGGGTGCGCACGATGCTCACGAGCTCGCCCGGTTCGAAGGGCTTGGAGAGGAAGGCGTCGACGCCGACGTCCAGACCGCTCTCCACCTCGTGCTGGGTGCAGGCGCTGACGATCATGAGGGGCAGATGCGCGGTGCGGGGGTCGGCGCGCAGCCGGGCCGCCGTCCGCAGCCCGTCGAGCCGGGGCATCACCACGTCGAGGGTGACGACATCGGGTCGGACGTCGTGCACGACGTCCAGGCACTCGGCACCATCAGCCGCGGTCACGACCTCGAACCCCTCCAGTTCGAGATTGACCCTGATCAACTGCCGGATGACCTTGTTGTCGTCCACAACAAGCACCCGGCCCGAGGCGCCTGGCACAAGTCGAGAGTAGGCGCGGGGCGCCCACCGCGTCCGGCTTTTCCCCACTTCCACCCCACCGGGGTACACACCCCGCCACCCCACCCCCGAATCACCCCCCGCCCCCGCCTCCGACCCGCCGAAACCCGTTCCGGACCACCCTGGCCGAGCTGGTAGTGTTCTACCCGTCGCCAGGCGAACACCGAACGACACCGCCCCCGTAGCTCAGGGGATAGAGCAACGGCCTCCGGAGCCGTGTGCGCAGGTTCGAATCCTGCCGGGGGCACTTCGCGAGAAGTGCCAAAGAAGCCCCTGACCTGCAGAAATGCAGGTCGGGGGCTTTCTTGTTCCTTTTTATGGACAGACGGCCCATGCGGCCATCGCACTCATCACCCTCCGCTCACCTCTGACCCCCTGCCTTTCTCGCGAGGCGCCTACGGGATCAGGTCTGCAAGCCCCCTCGAAACCGTCTCGCGCGGGACGTGCGCGGGACGCGAGGTCCACGCGGACCGCCCGGTGCGCCACAGGGCATGACGTCCCCTCAGTTTCATTCGTCCAGCGACGCGTTGACGCACCTGTTGGCGAAGTCCTGGCGCCCGTAGCAGCACTTGGCGTCCAGGTGCTGAGCACTTCGAGCTGCTGTCGTCGTCACGGGACTGACAGGCCGTGGTCGTCCATCAAACGCATCAGGTTCCGCTTGCGCTTCTGGGTGGTACGCAGGTCGGTGAGGTACGCGGTGAAGTCGTCCGGTGTGCCGAGGCGGTGATGGCAGTCGCGGATGCTCAGGAGCAGGCCGACGAGCTGATCGTAGGCGTGATTGCCGGTCTCACGGGTGAGGCGGGCGGCCAGGCGGAGGTAGACGGCGAGGGCGTCGGCGGGGCGGGTAGGGCGGGACCGGTCGGCGAGGGTGAGCCACTGACCGTCGTGGGCGCCGAACTCACCGGCTGCCCGCCAGGCGGCGTCGACGTCCTTCTCGTCAAGGAGGACCTCGACGAGAGCGCGGGCACCGTGCGCACCCGTCCGTTCGGCATCGGCGCGGAGAAGTGCCAGGGCCTTCTCGCGCTCGGCCGGCCAGCATGCGGCGGCCTCGGCGGCGGCACGCAGCTGTTGGTAGGTGAGCGGGGTACGGCGGGCGGCGAAGTGGTCCCGGCGCAGGGTGACGGTGTCGGCGAGCCGGTCGGTCCGGGCGTAGCGGTCCGCGAGATCGTCGACGAGAGCGGTGTCGACCGTGGTGAGGTCCTCGGTCTCGTGGATGCCGCGCTCGGCCCATTCCAGGGCTTCGGCGGTACGGCCTGCGGAATCGAGTTCGCGGGCGATGAGCAGGTGGGTGTGACCGTTCGGCGCGAGATCGGCGGCGTGCACGGCGATCACCGTGTCGATGTCCCGACCCGACTTCGCGAGGCGCCGCATGAGGTGCTTCTCCGCCCAGCCGGTCCGGTTCGCCTTCCATGCTTCCGTCGCGTACCGGCGCAGGGCGGCCATTCCCCGCTCGCCGAGCAGGTCCTCGTAGTCGAGCGGGTCGATGTCCGTCAGATCGGCCGCGTCGTCGAGCGCGTGCGTCACCAGCCAGTGCGCGAGTTCGTCCGGGTCGGGGCGGGCCGCGCGGCAGGCGTCGTGGTGGGCCTCGGCGAGGTCCCCACCGATCCGCCCGAGCCGTCCGTCGGAGTCGTCGACGCTCTCGACCACGGCGGCCAGGAACCCGATCGCCTCCCGGGTCAGGGCCATCGCGTCGGCCGCCCGGCCCGACGCCGTCAGCGCCCGGATCGCGGTGACCGCCTGCCCGGCCTGGTCGGCGTAGGCACGTGCGTCGGCGTACTCGACATAGCCGTCCTGCGCGAAAGGTCCGATGTCGAGCAACTCACGTATGCGGGAGCGGACCTCGGCCAGATCTCCGCGAGCGCTCGCCGCTCTCAGTTCCAGGCGGCGCCGCAGCTGCCGGTCCTCGGCCATCTCCTCGCGCACGAGCGCGACCAGGTCCTCCCGGGACAGGCCCGTAAGCCAGGTATCGAGGCCACGCGCCCTGCCCCGGGCCGACGTACGCCGCTGGGTGAGGTCTGTCTCCTGGCCGATCACGCTCAGGCCGAGCGCGACCAGATGCTTGCAGAAGTTGCCCTCCTGGCCGTACGGGCAGTCGCACGTCCCCGTGGGCTTCCCGCGCCCGCCCAGGCGCAGCTCCACCTCGTACCGTTCCGTGCCGCGTACCGACGCCCTGATCCAGCCGTCACCGACCTCGACCCCGGACACCGCGTCGACGTAGGCGAGCCCGCGCTCGAACGAACGCTCCCCGGCCAGCGCCCTCAGCTTCGCTTCGTCAAGACCGCCCACGACTCTCCGCACTCCGATCCGACTCGGGCTCCGCCCAACGGCCCTCACTCTAAAGGCCGCCGCGACGGACGACTCCGCCGTGTGCGTCGGCGCCCGGACAGACGCGGCCGTAGCCGCAGCGCACACCATCCTCGACCGTCTCGGGCTCCGGGAGGCCGAAGTGGGCGAAGCCGTGCGGTTCGACGTCGTTCGCCGCCGTGGGCTTCAGCCGCTTGCCCTCATCAGTCGGCGCCCCTCCCCCGCCTCCGGGGTTGCACGGTATCGCTGTTGCTCGCGGCCGGGATTCATCCGTCCGTCCCCGCTCTTTAGGATCGGCCCATGCCCGGAGAACACAGGGTCGAGCGGACCGCGGAAGCCTGGCAGGCTCTGACTGAATGGCTCGCCGTACATGCGTCCTTGTCCTTCGCGTCGCTCCTGCCGCCGGTACCGGAGAAGGACATCACGAATGCCGATGCGGCCCTGCGGCAGCGACTCGGGTTCGGACTGCCGCCCGAACTGGCGGCCTTGTGGCGACTGTGCGGTGGCGTGGAGCACCAGCTCATCGAAGCCGATGAGGAGGGCGAGGTCGGCTCCGGGGCGTTCCTGCCCGGCGGGGTGATCCTCCCTCCGGCACAGGCACTGGGGCTGCGGCTGCCCGCGTCCGGGGGCGGGGACGGCTGGGGCGGTGCCCAGGTGGTGCCGTGGCTGACCCGGGACGAGGCGGGGCCCGAGCACGGTCTCTACGCGAGCAAGCGCGGTGTCGGCGAGTGGTCGATCGTGGACGAGCCCGCGGGCGGACCCGCCTATCCGTCGGTCGCCGCCTACCTGGAGACAGTCCACCGCACCCTGGCTGCGGGGCCCCCGGACCTGATGGGTTCCGACGTGCCCGGTCTGGTGTGGGACTGCCTGGTGTGGGACGACCCCGGGAACCCGGGCCTGGACGAGGCCGGCGAGCTCTGGCGGCGGATCCACTGAAACGCCGTGGCCCCGGCCCCGGTACGAGAGGGGTGGAGGTCACGCGCTGTGCTTGTTCGTCAGGCTTCGTCAGGGCTTCGCCATGGTGCGGACATGGTCGGGCTTGGACGTGTCGCCCTACGCCGTCAGCTCGGCCAAGCCCCGGACCGGGCATGTGCACCTTCGGCACCCACCACGACGCAAGCTGAGACGCCGCACTTCGGCGAGCAGGAGGGCAAGAGGTAGGATAAGTGGCATGAGCGAACCTACCGGCAAGTACTCGATCACCATGCCGCGTGATGTCGCCGAGGCCGCCAAGGTCCGCAGCGGGCCCTCAGGTCTGTCCGCGTACGTGGCCGCCGCCGTCGCCCGTCAGATCGAGCGCGACAACCTGAACGAGGTCATCCAGGTCGCCGAGGCCGAGCACGGACCCATCACCGACGAGGAGATCCAGTCCGTGCGCGATCAGCTCCACCGGGCCCGGAGCGAGCAGGCGCGGAGCGGGGCGGACGCCGCGTGACACGGGGTCCCGCCGTTCCCGGCGGCACTCTCGTCCTCGACAGCGAAGGGCTGGCCAAGGCCGTCCTGCGGGACCGAACGGTGACCGGCTGGCTCGCTCTGGCCCGCGCCGATGACCTGCGTGTGATCACGTCGGCGGCCGCCCTGGTCGAGGTCGTCCACCCGCGTATCAACCGTCCCGCGCTGGAGTGGACACTTTCCCGCATCGTGGTCGAGCCGATCAGCGAGGCCGTGGCCCGGCAGGCCGCCGCGCTGCTCGCGGATGCCGGTCTGCACGGCCACAAGTACGCCATCGACGCCATGCTCGGCGCCACAGCCCTCGCTGCCCCCGGCCCGGTCACGGTCCTCACCTCCGACCCCGAGGACATCACCATGCTCTGCGGCGGGCGAGTCACCGTCATCAAGGTCTGACCACGAGCGCTGTCCTCGGAGCCGAGCCGCGCGCCGGTGGTCCGTGAAGCACCACGACCTGGGCGGCGCCACCCCGAACCACGGCCCGCTGCCGCAGCCGGACGAGCCCGGGCGTTCGGGTGACCGTACGGATCCCGGTCGTGAACAGCAGAAGGGGCGGTAGGCGCCGCGGATGGACAGTTCCAGTTCCCAGGCCGGCGGGTGGCGGGCCGAGCGGCGGCGGGGGCGGCAGATCGTCGCCGGGCTTGCCGTGGGGTTCCTCGCCTTCGGCGCCGCCGTGTTCGGGGTGCTCATGTGGGGCGCCGAGGAAGCGACGTCGGACCTGATGGACCAGGAGATGAACTGCTGCTGGAAGAAGGGCGCCACCCCCGCCTGGACGAGCGAGCTGATGGGCATCCGGATGCCGGACTCGGCCACGGACCGGCGGTCGGGGTACAAGGTCGGGCAGCGGTACGACTCCGCGCTGCTGGCCTTCGTGCTGCCCAGTGAGGAGGCGGACGCCTACCTCGGTCAGCTGACGCGGGAGGGAACCAGCATGATCGGGAACCTTCATCCCAAGGAGAAGGGCTACCGGCCTGCCGACGCCTTCGGCCGTCTTGGCTTGGCCGAGCCGGAGACCCTCGTCCGGGGGCTGCGGCAGACCGGGGTTTGCGAGGACGATGTGGACACCCCCGAAGGCCGGCGTGTGCAGCGCTGCCTCGATCTCTTCGTCCATGAGTTCGAGCCCGGCACCACCCGGGTGTACGTCCGGTCGGCCATCGAGCCGTCCGTCACGCCGCCTCCGGTGAGTCCCGGTAGGTAGCAGGACGCGGGGGACCTGTGGGGGCAGGCCCCCCCGGGGGTCAGAGGCCCAGGCCGCTGAGGCGGTCCTCGTACTCGATGGTGACGTCCTCCAGGTCGTCCTTGGGGTCCTCCCAGAGGGCTTCCAGTTCCGCCCTGACCGTGGCGGGGAGGGCCTCCCAGCGTTCCGTCCAGGTGTCGGCGTTGGGGGCCCAGTAGCCGACGACCTTGAAGCGCTCCGAGGGGAGGGAGAGGGTCTTGCGGAAGTGTTTGCGGACGGTGCGCAGGGCGGTGGTCTCCCCCGCCGTCCAGAGGTAGGTCCCCGTGAGGTCGCTGTCCTCGGGGAGGGCCGTGGTGACCAGCTCCGCGAGCCTGCTCGCGGAGTGGCCGTTGCCGCCGTACGTCCAGGTGACCTTGGCCCGGGGGTGATCCGGGAGGGGCTGCACCGACGTCTCGTCCGGGACCTCGACGATCACCCGGGTGGTGACGTGCTCCGGGGTGTTCTCCAGCAGCCGCGCGACGGCGGGCAGACCCGTCTGGTCCGCGATCAGGATCTGCCGGGTCAGGTCCGCGGGCGGGTCGTAGAGCCCGGTGGGCGTGTTCAGACCCAGCGGGTCGCCCGGCTGGGCCGCCGCCGCCCAGGTCGCGGCCACCCCGTGGTCGTGCAGGACGAAGTCGATGTCGATCTCGTGGAGTTCGGGGCGCACCGCGCGGATGGTGTACGTCCGCATGGGGGCGGTCGGACGGCCCTCCGGGGTCTCCCAGCTCGTCTCGGTGGCGACCGGCAGCGACAGGTCGTGCCGGTCGGGGCCGTGCGGGAAGAACAGACGGACGTACTCGTCGCCCACGCCCGTCGAGGTGAACGCCGGGAGGTCCCCGCCGGTCAGCGTCACGCGGACCATGGTGGCGGTGAGGGGCTGCACCCTCGCGACGGCGGCTCGGTAGATGTCCACGGTTCAGTGCTCCTTGTCGGTTCCGGGGGTGACCGCGCCGGTGCTCGGTCCCGGTGCGGTGCGGTGGTCGGTCTCGTTCGTGTAGGCCCGCCACAGCGACGCGTACTCGCCCGCCGCGGCCAGGAGCGCCGTATGGGTGCCCTGTTCGGTCACCTGCCCGTCCCGCAGCAGGACGATGTGGTCGCAGTCGCGGGCCTGTTCCAGCCGGTGGGCGACGATCACGCTGGTCCGGTCCCGGGTGACCCGGGCGAGTGCCTCGCCGAGGACGGCGCCGGTCGCGGGGCCCGACTCGGCGGTGGGCTCGTCGAGGACGAGGACCGGCGGGTCGGCCAGCAGGACCCGGGTCAGCGCCAGGTGCTGGACCGAACCGTCGTCCAGGGGTGTGCCGTCGGGGCCGCCCAGTACGGCTCCGAGGCCACGGCCCGGTTCCAGCGCCCAGTGCGCGCCCGTCTCCTTGAGCGCGGCGGTCAGTTCGGTGTCGGTGGCGTCCGGCCGGGCCAGCCGGAGGTTGTCGGCCAGCGTGCCGCCGAAGAGGTGGACCTCCTGCGTGACGAGGTACCGGGACCCCGTCCCCGCTCCGGCCGTGATCCGGCCCCGGTCCGGGCGGCCGACGCCCGCGACCAGCCGGGCCAGGGTGCTCTTGCCCGAACCACTGGCGCCCACCAGGGCGACGGTCGTGCCGCCGGGGATCGTGAGGTCGATGTCCCGCAGCGCCTGCCGGGTGGCACCGGGGTACGTGTACGAGACCCCGGTCACGGCGATGTCCGGGGGCGGGACGTGGCCGGGTGTCCGGCCCGCGGCGGCCTCGCGCGGTACGGGGGCGGGGTCAGGTACGGATACGGGTGCGGGGGCCGTTAGCGGGGCGTGGTCCCGTACCGGGTCGGGGGCCGGGCCGTGCGGCGGGGCGAGGTCGGTGACGCCGACCAGGCGGGCCAGGCCGACCGTGGCGCGCTGGATGTCGTCCAGGCTGGTGAGCAGCACGCCGACCGGGTCGAACAGCCGGTGGAAGTACAGTGCCGCCGCCGTGGCCGTGCCGAGGGTGATGGCGTCCCGCCCGAGCAGGACGTACCCGGTGGCCAGGACGGCCGCCAGGCCCACGAACTCCGCCGCGTTGAGCCAGCCGTAGAACCGGTTGCGCAGCCGTACGCCGTCGCGCTGGCGGGCTATGGCCTTCTCGCTGCGCCCGGCGAGTTCGGCCAGGTGCGTTCCCTGGGTGCGGTAGGCGCGGATCGTCTCGGCGCCCCGGACCGCCTCGATGACCGTCTGCCCCCGGGTGGACTCCAGCCGGCGGATGTCCCCGTACACCTCGTGCGAGCGGGCGAGGAAGCGGCGGGTGGCGTGCCACTGGAACGGGACGCAGACGAGTCCGGCGAGTGCCAGACGCGGGTCCAGGACGGCCAGTCCCGCCACGGTCAGGACGATGGTGAGGGCCGCGCCGGTGATCTGCGGCAGCGCCCCGGACGCCGCCTCGGAGACCGCCTCCACATCGCCCGTGACCCGGGAGACCACGTCCGAACTGCCGGACGACTCCAGGGTGTCGGCGGGCAGCCGGACCGCCGCGTCGAACACGTCCTCACGCAGTCCGGCCAGGGTGTCCTGGACCAGCCCGACCAGCATCCGGCCACCGAGGTAGGTGAGACCGGCGCCGACGAGGGTGGCGGCGACGAGTCCGGCGCCGAGGGCGGTGATCCGGCCGCGTCCCGCCTGGCCGGCCACCGCGTCGACGATCGCGCCCAGCAGCGGCGGGGTGGTGAGGGTGATCGCCGTACCCGCGAGCAGCACGAGAAGGGTGAGCGTCAGCCGCTTGCGGTGCAGACCGAGCCGCTGGACGATCTCCTGCCGGGTACGGGCCGGGGTCGCGACGGGAAGCCGCCGGGTTTCGTCGGGTGCGGTGTCGCCGGGCGCGGTGTCGCCCGGCCCGGTGCTTTCGGATGCGGTGTCGCCCGGCCCGGCGCCTTCGGGTGCGGTGTCCTCGCCAGCGCCTTCGGGTGCGGTGTCCTCGCCGGTGCCTCCGCCGGTACCTCCGGCGGAACCTTCGGCGGTCTCCTCGGCCGCAGGCTTGTCCGTGGTGCGGGTGGTGCGGGTGGTGCCGGGGGGCGGGGTGGTGGTCGGGTCGTCGGGGGGCGTGGCCATGTCCGGCTCCGTGTCGGTGTCCGGGTCGGGTACGGGTCCGGGTGCGGGGGTCGTCGACGTCACCGGAGAGCCCCTTCCCGTGCGTCGTCCGGGGTGCCGTCGTCGTGCGCGGCGGGGTCGTCGTCGGCCGCGTCCGTGAGGTCCACGACGTGGTCGCAGGTGGAGAGCAGGATGCGGCTCGTGGTGATCAGCAGGGTGGTGCCCGGGAGTTCCCTGAGCCCTTCCGCGATCCGCCGTTCGGTCACCGGGTCGACCGCGGTGGCCGGTTCGTCCAGGACGACGACGGGGGCGTCCGCGTGCAGCGCCCGCGCGAGGAGCAGCCGCTGGCGCTGGCCGCCGGAGAGTCGGCTGCCGTGCTCGCCGATGTCCGCGTCGGGGCCGCCGATGTGCTCCAGCACGTCGTCCAGCATCGCCGCGCGGACGACGGCGGGGTCGGGGGTGCCGCCCGGCGGGGTCAGATTGGCACGCAGCGTGCCGGAGAAGAGGGTGCCCTGGTGGGGCGGGGCCGCGATATGGGCGCGGACCGCCTCGGGGCCGAGGTCGACGGCGTCGGCCCCGTCGATCAGGAGCTCACCCCTGGCCGGCGGGACCCGGCCGGCCAGCCGGTCGCTGAGGGACCGCGCGTGCGCGGGGTGCCGGGGGACTATCCCGACGAGCGCGCCGGGCGGTACCTCCACCGGGGTCGGGTGACCCGGCGGGCACCAGACCACCGGGGCGGTACGGGGACGGGTACGCGGACGGGGTACGGCACCGGGCGGAAGTCCTACGCCGGTGTCCGTGGTGCCCGTGCGGGTGCCGGTGCCCGTGGTCGAACCGGTGGCCGTACCCGTACCCGTACCCGTGCCTGTACCCGCACCCGTCCCGGCGGCCGAACCCTGCTCCCCCGCGTCCCCCCGCGAGGTGACCGGCGGAGTGATCAGCGGCGGCTCGGCCAGGAAGGTCCCGATACGGCGGGCGGAGGCGCGTTTGTGGGCCCAGTTGGAGGCGAAGGTGCCGACGTGGGCGAGGGAGCCCTGGAGGAACTGGGCGAGTCCGAGGACGGTCACGAGCTGGCCGATGGTGAGCTGTCCGTCGAGCGCGAGATAGCCGGACGCGGTGGCCAGCGCGGCGAGGAAGACACCGGACAGCAGCAGGCTGAGGGCCGAGTAGGCGAGGACGGCGCGGGACGCGGCGACCGCGCCCCGCCGGGACGCGTCGCTCGCGGTCCGGTACCGGGCGGCGGCCTCCCTCTGGGCGTTCATCCCGGCGAGCACCCGCAGCCCGGTGATCATGTCGGTGGCGACCTCGCCGGCGCGGGCCGCGGAGCCCTGTTCGGTCAGACCGCGGGCCTCCAGCGGCATCGCGAGCCGCCGCATCAGCAGCAGCACGAGCACCGTGCTGACGATCACCCCGACCCCGAGCGGGACGGAGATGAGCAGCAGCGCGGTCGACGCCGTGAGGATCGCCGTGATCGTGGCGGCCTGTTCGACGACGCTCCACGAGACGCCCGCGACCCGGTACGTGTCGGAGGTGACCAGCGACAGCGCCTCGCCGGGACCGGGGCGGCGGCGCAGTCCGTACGGGTCGAGCAGGCGGGTCATGGTGAGCTGGCGCAGATCGTGCTCGGCGTAGCTGTAGACGCCGACCATCGCGGTGGCGGCACGCTGGTACGAGAGCGACAGGGTGAGGAACACGACGGCGAGCACCGCGAGCCAGCGGAGCAGGGCGGCGGGGTCGGACGGCTCCAGCGCGCGGTCGATGACGACGCCGATGAGGATCGGCACCAGCGCCTCGCAGAGCTGGTGGAGCATGAACGCGAGGGTCGTGAGGCCGAGGCGCAGACCGCGTCCGCCGCGCAGCAGCGCGATCCGGAAGAGGTCGCGGGCCCCGGCGTCGTCCGTGCGGCGGGTGCGGCCCGGCCCTTTCCCGGGGCTCACGGGGTGTCCCGGCGGCGGGCGAGCGGGACGACCATGGGGGTGCCGGTCTCGGGGTCGGGCACGACACGGCACGGCAGTTCGAAGACCTCGCGCACCAGGTCGGCCGTCATGACCTCGGCGGGCGGGCCCTCGGCGACGACCCGGCCGTCGCGCATGGCGATCAGATGAGTGGCGTAGCGGGCGGCGTGGTTGAGGTCGTGCAGCACGGCGACGAGGGTGCGGCCGGAGCGGTGCAGGTCCGTGAAGAGTTCGAGGAGCTCGATCTGGTGGGCGATGTCGAGGAACGTCGTCGGCTCGTCCAGCAGGAGGACGGGGGTCTGCTGGGCGAGCACCATGGCGACCCAGACGCGCTGGCGCTGGCCGCCGGACAGTTCGTCGACGAGCCGGCCGGACAGATCGGTGACGGAGGTCGCGGCCATCGCCGCGGCGACGGCGCGTTCGTCCTCGGCGGTCCACTGACGGGTCAGCTTCTGGTGCGGGTAGCGGCCCCGGGAGACGAGCTCGGCGACGCTGATGCCGTCGGGGGCGAGGGAGGTCTGCGGCAGCAGTCCGAGGCGGCGCGCGACCTCCTTGGAGCGGTACTCGGAGATGGCCTTGCCGTCGAGGAGCACCTGTCCGGCGGTGGGCGTCAGCAGCCGGGCCACGGCGCGCAGCAGGGTCGACTTGCCGCAGGCGTTGGGGCCGATGATCGCGGTGAAGGAGCCCTCCGGTATCCGCAGGTCCAGGTGCTCGGCGACGGGGTGGCGGGCGTACCCGAGGGTCGCGTCCCGTACCTCCAGCCGGGCGTGCGGCACATCGGCGAGCGCGGGCGGCGGCACGGGGCCGGGGCGGTGCGCGGGCGCGGTGGCTTCCGGGGCGGGCGCGGGTACGCCGGATTCCTGGGCGGGTACGGGGTCCGGGGCGGGTGCCGTGGATTCCGGCCGGGGTACGGGGTCCGGCGCGGGTACGGGTTCCGGCGCGGGTGTCATGAGGTCCGGCGCGGGTGCGGGGTCCGGGCCGGGGTGGTCGGTCTTCGGCGGCATCTGGGGTCCTCGGGAGGGCGGTGCGGGCGGCGGGGCGGGCTTCATCGGCGGGTCGCGTACTGCCGGGCGAGCAGCCAGGCGAGGTAGAGCCCGCCGACGCAGACGGTGACCACCCCCACCGGCAGCTCAAGGCGCTGGGCGGCGTAGTCGGCGGTGACCAGGATCAGCGCCCCGGTGAGCGCGGCGGGCACGATCCGCAGCGTCGTGGAACTCCGGGTCAGCCGCTGGGCGATCTGCGGGGCGGCCAGCGCGACGAACGCGATCGGCCCGACGGCGGCCGTCACCAGCGCGGTGAGCGCCACCCCGACAAGGGTCGCGCTGAGCCGTACCCGGTGGGCGCGGACGCCGAGGGCCACGGCCGCGTCGTCGCCCATCTCCAGCTGGACCAGGGGCCGTACGACCAGGACGGACCAGAGCGTCAGGACGACGAAGCCGACGGCGGCGGGTCCCAGTTCCGTGAACCCGAGACCGCTGAGCGACCCGGCGGCCCAGGTGGCGGCGAGCATCGCCGCCTGGGGGTCGACGGAGAGCAGCAGCATCGAGGTGATGGAGCTGAGTCCGGCGCCGACGGCGATACCGACGATGATGAGCCGGAACGGGTGCAGTCCCCCGCGGTACGCGAGCAGGTACACCAGCAGGGCGGCGGCGGCCCCGCCGACCAGTGATCCGGCGCCGACGGCGAGGTAGTTGGCGGAGCCGAGGAGCAGCATGACGACGCTGGCCCCGGCGTAGGAGCCGGACGAGAAGCCGATGATGTCGGGGGAGCCGAGCGGGTTCTTGGTGAGCGACTGGAAGATCGCGCCGCTGACCGCCAGCGCGGCCCCGCAGATCAGGGCGAACAGCAGCCGGGGCAGTCGCCAGTCGACCACGACGAGCCGGGCGCGCCGGTCGGAGTCCGGGTCGAGGAGCGCGGTCACGACCTGGCCGGGGCTCAGGGAGATGGACCCGGTGCCGAGGGTCAGCACCCCGAGCACGAGGACGGCGGTGGCGAGGGCGGCGCAGACCAGTACGGAACGGCGGTCCACGCGCAGCGCGGTGCCGGCCCGCCGCCAGGCCCAGGTGGTGCGGCCGAAGTCGACGTGCGCGGGCGGCTCGCCCCGGCCGGGGGCGGGTACGGGTCGCTTGGTGAGGTCCGGCGTGTCCGTGTCCCGGACGGGTGCGGGTGGCTCACCGGGGTGCGGGGCGGGGGTCACGGCGGGTTCACGCTTCCGGGTGGGGTGGGTGCTCATCGCTCACAGTCCGCTCACGTTGCGGCGCCGGACCAGGGCGACGAGGACGGGCGCGCCGACGAGGGCGGTGACGAGGCCGACCCGCAGTTCCCCGTTGGGCAGCACGATCCGTCCGACGATGTCGGCGGCCAGCAGGAAGGAGGGGGCGACGACCAGGGTCAGGGGCAGGATCCAGCGCTGGTCGGGGCCGGTGAACCAGCGCACCACGTGCGGCACCATCAGTCCGACGAAGGCGATGGGTCCGGCGACGGCGACGGCCGTCCCGGCGAGCAGGGTGACGGAGAGGACGACGGCGACCCGGGTCACGCCGATCGGCACGCCCAGGGCGCGGGCGCTGTCGTCGCCGAGCGCGAGGGCGTTCAGGGAGCGGGCGGTGAGCAGGCCGACGAGGATGCCGACGCCGATCAGGGGGACGGCGACGGTGAGGATGTCGAGGCGGCGCCCGCCGATGGAGCCGACGCCCCAGAACCGCATGATGTCGAGGGTGGCCAGGCTCTTGAGGGTGAGGGCGGAGGTCAGTCCGCTGAACACGGCGGTGAGCGCGACACCGGCGAGGGTGAGCTTCACGGGGGTCGCGCGGTCGGCGCCGAGCGAGCCGAGGGTGTAGACGAGGACGGTCACCCCGAAGGCCCCGGCGAGGGCGAACCAGACGAACGCGGCGGGGTCGGTGAGGCCGAGGACGGCGACGGCGAAGGTCACCGCGAACGCGGCGCCCGCGTTGACGCCGAGGACGCCGGGGTCGGCGAGGGGGTTGCGGGTGAACGCCTGGATGAGCGCCCCGCACAGCCCGAGCGCGGCTCCCACCAGCAGTCCGATCACCGTGCGCGGCAGCCGCAGCTCGCGGACCATCGCGTGTTCGTCGACGGACACGTCGAAGTGGAACAGCGCGTCCCACACGGTCGACGGGGCGATGGCGCGGGCGCCGACCATGAGGCTGAGGACGGACATCGCGAGCAGCAGCGCGAGGGCGGCCAGCAGGACCAGGAAGCGGTGCCGGTGGCGCGGGACCAGGCCCGTACCGGAGTACGGGCCTGGCTCGGCACGCCGCGCGATGGTGTTCCCACCGGGAGGTGATGCGGTCGTCACGGGTGATCCTCGTGGTGGCTGTGCGGGGTGGACCGGATGTCGGGGCGGGTCAGGAGCCCTGGGGACGGGTCAGGAGCCCTGGGTGTCGGACCTGCCCTTGCCCGCGACGGCGTCGGCGAGCAGCGGCACGTACCGCTCCATGGCCCAGGGGATCGACAGCACGGTCGGCGCGCTGACGGCCATGCCGAGTTCGGCGGTCTCGACGAAGGCGTACCGCTTCTCCGCGATGGGCTTCCAGCGCTTGAAGAGGGGGTCCTTCAGCGAGTACGGGACCTCCTTGGGGTCGTAGGCCCAGCCGACGAAGACATCGGCCTTGACCGTGTCGAGCTTCTCCAGGCTGACGCCGCCGTAGAAGTTGGTGCCCTTGACGCCCGCGTTGATGACGTCCAGGGAGGGCGTGTTCTCGAAGCCCATCTCGTTCAGCAGCCGGACCCTGGGGTCGTAGTCGACATACAGACCGGCTTCGGTGGAGCCGGGGGTGAGGGCGGTGCCGTAGGTGAAGGTCTTCCCCTTGAACTGGGGGTTCTCCTTGGCGACGCCGGCGAGCACGGTCTCCGTCTTCGTGACCAGCTGCTCGGCCTTGGTGTTCTCGCCGAGGGCCTTGCCGATGGTGCGGGTCATGTCCTGCCAGGTGCCGCCGTCGTAGGGCCGCTTCAGGTAGGGGATCGTGGGCGCGATCTCGGTGAGCCGCTTGTAGTCGACGTCGGTGATGCCGGAGTACAGGCCGACGATCAGGTCCGGGTCGAGGGACAGGATCTGCTCGAAGTCCATCTCGCCGGAGTCCCCGTAGTTCAGGGTCTCGGGGAGTTCGCCGCCCAGCCCCTCCGCGGCGGTGCGGAACCAGGGGGTGTGGCCGTCCTTGTCGCCGCCCCACTGCTTGTCGACCCCGACGGGGAGGACACCGAGGGCGGTCACGATGTCCTGGTTCATCCAGCTGACGGCGACGACGCGCTTGGGCTTCTCGGTGATCTTGGTGGTGCCGTGGGCGTGCTTGATGCTGACCGGGAACGCGGCGGCGCTCTTGTCGGCGGCTTTGCCGTCCCCTTCGGAGCCCTCCGCGGAGCTGCCTCCGCCGCAGCCCGTGAGGACGAGGGCGGCGGCGACCGCCAGTCCCGCGGCACGGGTCCAGACCCTGGCGCGGCGGGGCGTCCGGGTCGGTGCGGCGGCCGTCGGCACGGCCGTGGGTAGGGACATGGTTCTCCTAGGTTCTGCGCACCGCGGGGGCGGCGCGACGGCGACAGGGGGGCGCCGTCGCAGCGGTGCGGGACGTACGCGCGCGGCCGGGCACGGGGACGGTCCGCCGCCCTCCGTACGGGCCAGGTGAGGTAACCCTCACCTGGCTCAACGCTAGGGAACGCCGTGACCGGCGGGCGTCGCGGCCCGGCCAGGGTGCGTCGCGAATCGGCCAGGTGCCGTGCGGCCGGGTCCGGGGCGGCCGGACCGTGGGGGCCGGGTCACGGGGGCACGGGTACGGCGCATTCGCGGAGGTACTCGGTCGGGCTGGCGCCGGTGACCCGGCGGAACGCGGCGCTGAACGCGCTGGTCGTGGAGTAGCCGCAGCGGTGCGCCACCAGGTTCACCGGGTGCCCCTGGGCGAGCATGGTCATCGCGGTGGACATCCGTACGAGCGCGCGCCAGCGGGTGAACGACATCCCGAGGTCCTGGCCGAAGGCCCGGTTGACCGTGCGGACGCTGAGCGAGTGCCGCGCCGCCCATTCCTCGACGGAGCGGTCGCTGTCCGGATCGCGCAGTACGTCGTCCGCGAGGGCCTGGATGCGCCAGTCCGCCGGGAGCGGTACCTCGGGGACGGGGCGGGGGTCGTCCTGGAGCATCTCCAGGATGACCCGCTGGGTACGCAGCCGGAGGTCGTCCGGCATGGCGGTGGCGTTGAGGTGGAGCAGCATCTCCTGGAGCGCGCGTCCCACCTTCATCGACCGTGACGAGGTCCAGGTGGCGGGGATCGCGGAGCGGGCCACATAGGTGAAGCAGGCGAAACTGCCGGGGTCGGCGGTGGCGGCGTGGGGGGCGTCCGGCGGTATCCACACCCCCTGCCCGGGTATCAGCCGCCGCACGCCGGTGGGGGTGTAGAGCGTCAGGGGCCCGGCGTGCGGCCACATGAGAAGGCCGTCGCTGTGGGTGTGCGGTTCCACGTCGAGCGGTCCGTCGCCGCCGTCGAAGACGGCGGTGGTGAGCAGGTACGGCGGCCGCACCACGGCGCCGCCGGCCGGGGGCGCGGCCCAGCGGACGGGCAGGGGCGGGGCCGTCCCGGCGAGCGCGGGACCGGACACATGAGCAACCGACATGAACTTAGGGTAACCTAACCTCATACCGTCCCGGTCGTACGTCCTGGCCCTCAGGCGGCCGGGACGGGTCGCCTTCGCTCGCGCCTCACGGTTCCGGGCCGGCCGTACGTCCTCCGTTCCCGTGCGGGCCGTCCGTGGGTTGCGCGGTTCCCCGCGCCCCTGAGTGGTCCGCGCTCGGCGCACCTGGTCCCGTGCGGCTCGTTCGAGGGTTTACGCTCGCGCCGCTTCGGGGTGACGCGACGGGGCCGGGTCACGTCGTCGGGGTGGGGGCGGTCGGGCCCTGGTGGCGGAGGCGGGTGACCAGGGCGGCCCAGCGGTCGTCGTAGGCGGCGGCGTCGAGCAGCGCGGTCAGCTCCGTACGGCAGCGGGCCTCGGCGCGCTCGCCGCGGTCGGCGCCCTCGGGTGTCAGGGCGCAGTAGACGCCGCGCCGGTCGTGCTCGCAGCTGACCCGGGCGGTGAGCCCCTTCTTCTCCAGCCGGGTGACGAGCCGGCTCATGGACGACTGGTCGAGGCCCACCGCGGCGGACAGCTCCTGCACCCGCGTGCCCCGGGTGGGGCCGTGCCGCAGCTCGACGAGCACCAGTACCTCCGGGAGGGAGACCTGGAACTCGTCCGCGAGCATCCGCTCCATGGACTGGTTGAACCGGCCCACCATCAGGGTCAGCCGCCGCCACCGGTCGAACTCGCGGAGGCTTGCGGCACGGTCGTCGGCCGACATCCCGGCCTCCCCTCCAGTCGACTCCTTGTCCCTGCGTGACTATAGCCAACTCCGCCCACATTTCATGCGTGCGCACACATCTTACGAAGTCCTGTCGCCGCTGGGTCGCTGGGCCGGCCGTCGAGGTCTGTCCGGGTGGACGTACTTCGTTCCTGTGCCGTCGTTCGTGGGGTGCGCAGTTCCCCGCGGGTCGCCTTCGCTTGCGCTTCCGAGGTCTGTCCGGGTGGACGTACTTCGTCCCTGTGCCGTCGCTCGTGGGTTTCGCGCAGTTCCCCACGGGTCGCCTTCGCTTGCGCTTCCCAGGTCCGTCCGGCTGGGCGCACTTCGTCCCTGTGCCGTCGCTCGTGGGTTTCGCGCAGTTCCCCGCGCCCCTTTGGGGCGCGTTCTGTCTGTTCTTCGGGTCGGTGCCGGTCGGGATTCTCCGTCCTCGCTCCAACGCGCTCGGTACGACGTCCAGTGGTCGGACTGAAGAGCATCGGAGTCTGCGGGCAGAGATTCCCGCCCACCCCCTCCCGCAGCAGCGCGAGTCCGCGAGGAGGATGGTTGAACCCCGGCCCCGGGCTGACGTCGGCCCGCAGACGGACGACAGCCCCAGGTGGGCGCCCCCAAAGGGGCGCGGGGAACTGCGCGAAAACGAGGGCGACCCGCACCCGGAGAGCGACCGCAAGGGGGCAGCACCTCAGGGGCGCGGGGAACTGCGCACCCACGAACGACCCGCACGGGGACAAGTACGCCACGCACAGGAAACCCGGGGCCCAAGCGAAGGCGACCCGCAGATCACCGCCGGGGCGGGCGGGCCCGAAGAGTGTCCCGTAGCCCGTCGAGCTGCCGGTGCGGCTCCCGCCACCCACGTCTCGCTGGCCCTCAAGGCGGAAGGACGAACACGTTCGGCCTGGGGAAGCGCCGCCCGTTCGACCGGCTGATCAACTTACTTACGCCGCATGACCGGTCCGCCGTCTCCTACGTTGAGTCGCACACCCACGGACATCTGGAACGCGAGGTTACTTCCGTGCTGCCGCTGGTAAGGGCCTAGCATCAACTACAGGTCGAATCGCTCTCCCAAACGGCATCCGTGACCATCACCGATGAGGCACGAAAGGGCACCCCGCGATGACCGAATCCCCCTCCCTCCTCTGGGTCAAATCCACCTACAGCAATAACGGCGGTTCCTGCGTCGAGTGGGCACCGGCACACGCGGCCACCAACAGCACAGTCCCCGTGCGCGACTCCAAGAGCCCCGGCGAACCCGTGCTGGACATCCCCGCCGACGCCTTCACGGCCTTCGTGACCGGCGTCAAGGACGGAACGCTCGGCACACGATGACCAGCCGGGCACCCCACGCACCGCAACGTCGCAAGGGCACCCCGTGACAACCGAACCGCACAACTGGATCAAGTCCTCGTACAGCGGCAACGGCGGCACATGTGTCGAGTGGGCGCCCGCACACGTGTCCGCCAACGGCATCGTCCCCGTCCGCGACTCCAAGAGCCCCGGCGGACCCGTACTGAACGTCCGCGCCACCGCGTTCGCGGCCTTCGTGACCGGTGTCAAGGGCGGAACGCTCGGCACCGCCTGACCGGCCGGGGACGGGCGAAGCCCCGTCGCATTGCCCGGTACGGGAGTGCGGCGGGGCCTCGGGGGGTGGTCAGACGGTGGCGGACTGGGCCTTCGTCTTGTCGCGGAGGGGCTGGAGTGCGTCGCTCCACGCGATGAGCTGGTCCAGCATCGGGCCGACCGCGTCGACCTGCACGGGCTGCGGGGTGAAGGTCGTGAAGTTCTCGAAGTCGGTGAACAGCGAGAGCATCACCTGGTTGCGGACGGTCGCGACCTGGACCTCGGCCATGATCCCGCGCAGGTGCTCGATCGCGCGGGAGCCGCCCGCGCTGCCGTAACCGACGAAGGCCGCGGCCTTGTTGTTCCACTCCGAGTACAGGTAGTCGATGGCGTTCTTCAGCGCGCCGGACGTGGAGTGGTTGTACTCCGGCGTGACGAACACGAAGCCGTCGTAGGAGTCGACGAGCGTCGACCACTCACGGGTGTGGTCGTTGGCGTACTGGCCGAAGGACGGCGGGGCCTGCTCGTCGAGGAGCGGGAGCTTGATGTCGCGGAGGTCCACGACGTCGAACTCGGCGTCGGTCCGCTTCGAGGCGATCTCGTGCACCCAGTGGGCGACCGTGTCACCGACGCGGCCGGGGCGGGTGCTGCCGATGACGATGGCGATCCTGGTCATAGATATGCCTTGCTTCCTTGTATCGGGTGTCGCGGCGGTGGGTGCCGCGCGGGTTCCTGCGGTGTGCGGACCGGTCGGTCCGCTGGGGGCGGACCGCCGGGGTTCGGGGGGACCCGGTGGGGGTCAGGGGCCGGGCGGCGGGGTGCCGCGCGGCTCGGGGAGGGTGAGCCGGCCGCTGAGCTGGTCGCTGATCTCCCGCAGCCGGCGGAGCTGGTCCGCGCTGAGGTGGTCCAGCAGCCGGGTCCGGGCACAGTCCGCGTGCCAGGGCGCGGCCTCCTCCAGCGCGACGCGCCCCGCGGGGGTGAGCCGGGCGAGCAGCGCCCGCCGGTCGCCGGGGTCCTCGGCGCGCTCGATCCAGCCGCGCTGCTCCAGTCTGTCGGCCAGGTGCGAGAGCCTGCTGGCGGACACGCCGGTGCGGCGGGCCAGCTCGTTCATGCGCAGCCGCAGTCCGGGGGCCTCGGAGAGCCAGTCGAGGAGTTCGTAGTGGATCTGCGACATGCCGCCCTCGCGCCGCAGCTCGTGCCCGAGCTGTTCGGACAGCAGCCGGGCGGCGGTGAGGAAGGAGCGCATGGTCCGCTGGGCCTCCCGGTCGGGGTCCGCCGCGGCCACGGCGGGCCGCGGGGGCGCGCTCATGCCTTCCATGGGGACCTCCTGGGAGCTGCTCGGCGGTGTGCTCGGACCAATATAGTTCATCGTTCAATTAATCTCGGAGCCTACAGCGCCACACCCCGGGGAACTATTCCCACCCACGCGCCCCACCGGCCCCGCCGCCCCAGAGCCGATCACCACACAACAGAAAGGGCCGCGACCCCCCGCCCGGCCACGGCCCACACCGCCCTCCCCGCACAAACGGGAACACGGAGGCGGCCGGAACCACCGCGAACGCCTCCCTCCGGGGCGGGTCCGGCAAACCTCCGACGGGTCACTACGAGTAGTCGATCGTGCCGTCCGCCGCCATCGGCGGATGGATGCGCTCCGGCGGGTGGGAGTCGGTGTCGGACGGCCGGGGGCCCTCGGGGCCGTCCGCGCCGCACCGCACCATCCGCTCGATCCGGCAGACCCGGAACATCTCGTCGCCCACCCGTACCTCGTCGGCGCGCTCCGCCGCCCGGAACCGCTCGGCGGCCCGCGCGTAGGCGGCCCGGCCCCGCTCGTCCAGGCCCGTCATCCGGGGCCAGAAATCGGTCAGCCCGTCGTTCAGCACCCGGCGGGCGTCGTGCGGGGTCGGCACCAGCGCGGACCGGGGCCGCCACCGTCCGTCCAGGCGTTCCACCACGCAGAACGCCACCGGCAGCAGCGCCACTTCGGGATGGGTGCGCACGGCCGACACGCTGTCGCGCAGCATGCCGTCGGGGAACCCCGTGCCCGAGTAGCTGAAGTCGCGCAGGGCCAGCTTGAGGGCCCCGGTCATCAGGCCCTGCTCCCGTCCGGGGTCGAGCGGCATGCCCAGCTCGGACGGCCTGGCGTCGGGGGTGAACTCCCAGGAGCGCTTGGCCGGTTCGGGGTCGGTGGGGCGGGGCGGCTCCAGCCCGTCGTCGCCGCCGCGCGCGAACTCGTCGCCCCGGATCACCCGGTAGCGGCTGCCCGCCGCCCGGACCTCGTCCACCGGTTCACGTTCCAGCAGAGCGACCGCGGCGAGGAGTTCGCGCCGCACCTCCGGGTCGTCGGTGTCGTCCTTGGCCTGGAACCACAGATGGGAGTTGAGCGAGTCCCGGGCCTCCTGGGGTCTGCCGCAGGTGACCTCGGTCAGCACCCGCCAGCGGGGCGCGTCGGCCGGTTCCTGGACGGCGAGCCCGAACACCGGGCCGCGCAGCAGGAGATTCGGGTAGCGGTAGGACGCCTCCACCGCGTCGGCCTCGGTCACCCACTCCGCCGGATCGTCGCGCCGGACCAGTCCCTCATGGATCCGGTCGAGCTGTCGCTTCCAGTCATCGCCCATGCGCACATTGTGCTGAAGACGGGGCCGCCGTCCGCCCGGATCGACGCAACCGACCGGACTTGTCCGCCGCACGACCGGGTCCGCGCGCCTGCCGGATGCGGCGAGCGCCCAGGGCGTCCGGGCCGGACCCGGGCCCGGGTGAAGGCCCCGCCGGGGACCCGTGAGCGAGCTCTCACACCGACCCTCACGGATCACCCCGTACCGGGACGAACCACCAGGGGCGGGAGCCGGACCGGAATGCCATCCTCCGCCCGCCGGACGACGGACGGCAGGTGTACGCATCTGCACACCGATCCGTCCGGCTACTGAGCAGTTACCTCGCCCACCACGTATCTCATCCCGGCAAGACCCCAAGAACGAGCAGTTCCGCACGCGACCGCAACGACCACGAACACCGAAGCACCCAGGAGGAAAAGCCCCGTTGGTGCCGGGGCACGGCACGACATGAGAATCCTCTCCTCTTTCCGTCGCCCCTTTGATTGGACTGGACACTCTCCTTATGAAACTCAGGAAGGCCAATCTCGCGATCACGGTGGTGGCGACCCTGGCGGGCGTCGGCATGGTGACCGGCCGGGCCCTCGTGGACGGGAGCGAGCCCCTTGACCTCGGGCCCGTGATCGACGTGAGCGGACCCGAGGCCGGCGCTGTCACCCCGTCGCAGACGGTCTCGCCGCCCCCCCTTTCACCGCAGGGCCCGAAGACCCCACTGCCCACCCCCCCTCGACCCACCGTCACCGTCACGACCACCCCCGGCGCCACCACCCCGCCCAACACCGTCCCGGACGCCACCGACGAGGAGGACGAACCACCCCCGGCATCCGTCCGGCCCACCGGAGGCAGACCCGTGCCCGTCCCGACCCCGCCCCAGAGCAGCCACCGGCCGGGCTTCCCGCCCACCGAGGAGGAGCGCGACCACGACAACGAGGACGGCGGCCGCGGCGAGGGTCACGGTGACGAGGAAGAAGGAGGGGACGACTAGCGGTGCGCAAGCACACGGCCAGCGCGCGGTCGAGAATCGTGGGCTGGATGATGCTCCTGGTGGGTGCCGCGATCGCGGCACCCACCGTCGCCATCACCGTCCTGTGGCAGGCCCAGATGGACGCCCGCGTGGACGAGCAGCTGCTGCACGAGGTGGACAACCTCCGCGCGTTCGCCGGGAAGGGCCGCGGCGAATCGGGCCAGCCCTACACCGACGGCGCCGCGCTGCTCACCGACTTCATGTCCAACAACCTGCCCAACCGGGAGGAGACCTACTTCAGCATCGTGGACGGCCGGGCCGACCGCCGCAGCGGCGTCGACCCGCCCATCAAACTGGACGAGAACCCGGACGTGGTCCGCAAACTGGCCATGCTCGGCAGCACCAAGACCCAGACGGGGTGGCTGGACACCTCGGAGGGCCGGGTCCGCTACGGCGTGGTCCCGGTACGCGTCGCCGGGGACACCCGGGACGTCCGGCTGGTCCTGATCGAGTTCCGGGACCGCCAGCTCGCCGAGGTCCGCTGGGTGGCCAAGATGCTGCTCGCCACCGGACTCGGCGCGCTCGTGTTCGCGGGTATGACGAGCTGGCTGGTGGCCGGACGGGTGCTCGCGCCGATCCGGCTGGTGCGGCAGACCGCCGCACGGATCAGCGAGTCCGATCTGACCCAGCGGCTGGACGTCCGGGGCCATGACGACGTCGCGGCCCTCGCCCACACCTTCAACCGGATGCTCGACCGGCTGGAGCAGGCGTTCACCGCGCAGCGCCGGTTCCTGGACGAGGTGGGCCATGAACTGCGCACCCCCATCACCGTCATCCGGGGCCATCTGGAACTGATGGACGGCGTCCCGGCCGGCGGTGCGCGCGGTGTGGGTCCGTCCGGCTGGGACGGCAGCCAGGTGCCGGTGCTGGACTCCTGGCAGCCGTGGCCGGAGGGCATCGGCGAACTCGGGGAGCAGGACCGGGCGGCGACCCGTGCGCTGGTCCTGGACGAACTCGACCGGATGAGCCGGATCGTGGACGATCTGCTGACCCTGGCCAAGGCGGAGCGCCCCGACTTCCTCAGTATCGGTGAGACCAATCTGACCGATCTGATCGTGGACGTCGTCGCCAAGGCCCGCGCCCTGGGCAACAGGCACTGGCGCGTCGCGGCCGTGGCGGAGGCCACGGTCCTCGTCGACGGGCAGCGGCTCACCCAGGGACTGATCCAGCTCGCCGCCAACGCGGTACGGCACACGCTCGACGGCGACCTCATCGAGATGGGGTCGACGGTCCGGGACGAACGGATTCTGCTCTGGGTCCGTGACACCGGGCCGGGTGTGGGACCGATGGACAAGGAACGGATCTTCAACCGGTTCGCTCAGGCCAATCTCGTCGGCACGGCCAAGAAGACGGGTTCGGGTCAGGCGGGCACGGGTATCGGGCTCGGACTGGCCATCGTCCGGGAGATCGCCGAAGCGCACGGCGGCACCGCCTGGGTGGAGGACGCCCAGACGGGCGGGGCCCGTTTCGTCCTCGATCTTCCGGCTTACTACCCCTGGGAGGAAGGACAGCATGCATCGGATCCTCATAGCGGAGGACGAAGCGGGAATCGCCTCTTTCGTGGAAAGAGGCTTAAGGGGATATGGGTTCGCTACCTCAGTGGTGGGTGACGGCCTGTCGGCCTATGAACACGCCCGCGCCGGGAACTGCGACCTCATGATCCTCGACCTCGGACTGCCCGCGGTCGACGGTCTCACCGTTCTGCGCAAACTGCGCGAACTGCGCGTCACGCTGCCGGTGGTGATCCTGACCGCGCGGGACAGCGTGTCCGACGTGGTCGCCGGGCTCGAACAGGGCGCGGACGACTATGTGTCGAAACCGTTCGCGTTCGAGGAACTCCTGGCCCGGGTCAGGCTCCGGCTGCGGGCCGAGGGCGGGCCGGAGGGCTCGCTGCTGCGGGCCGGGGACCTCGTCCTCGATCTGCGCACCCGGCGGGTCCATGTGAACGGGCGGGTCGCGGAGCTGTCCGCCCGGGAGTTCGCGCTGACGGAGGTGTTCATGCGCAACCCCGACCAGGTGCTGACGCGCGAGCAGCTCCTCAGCCGGGTCTGGGGGTTCGACTACGACCCCGGGTCCAACATCGTGGACGTGTATGTGCGGTACGTACGCCGCAAGCTCGGCCCCGACCGGGTCGAGACGGTACGCGGGGTGGGCTACCGGCTCCGCGCCTGACCCTTCCCGCACCACCCGCACCACCCGCACCACCCGCACCACCGACCCCCTGTACACCCCCGCACCACACACCCCCCGTAACAACGGAACCAGGAACCCCCGCAGGACGCCCGACCCCGCACACCCCCGCAACCCCCACCCCCTCCGGACCGACCCCACCGGACCCCGAGGCCCCAGGACCCCCAACCCGGCGACCCCGGCCGGGGGCTCCGACCCCACCGGCACGCCCCCTCCCGGGGCCCCGGGGACCGGCGCGCGCGAGCCATTCCCACGGCCCGCGCCCGCACATCGCCCGCCCCATCGGCGGGCTTTCGCGCGTTCTGCGCGTTCTGCGCGGGAACTCCCGACGTGCCCCACCTGGCCGTGCGCACATACCAGCGACAAGTGCCCACTCAGATGTGCGCGGACGCGCTCCGACATCGTTATCAAGCAGGTGAGAGCTCTCTCACGGCGATCTCACAGCCGACTCATCACCTACCCGCATGCTTCCGGGCCAAGACAACCACCCCCGGTTGTCCCAACTCCCGCAGCGACCAAGGCCGTTCGCTGCGGAGGTCACTGGATCAGCCAGGAGCACGCCATGAAGAAGCTTCTCGACAACGCGCGGACCTTTCAGCAGCGCATGGCGCCCGAGAGCGAGACCTACCAGCAGTTCGCTGCCGGCCAGAGCCCCGGGACCCTCTTCATCACCTGTTCCGACTCGCGGATCGTGCCCTCGCTCATCATGGGCTCCGCGCCCGGTGAGGTCTTCGAGCTGCGCAACGCGGGAAACATCATCCCCCCCTACCGGCCTGGGCGGCAGTCCGGTGAGGCGGCCACTCTCCAGTACGCGGTCGACGTGCTCCGGGTCCAGGACATCGTCGTCTGCGGACACTCGCACTGCGGGGCCATCGCCGCGGTCGCCAAGGAGCAGGACCTGACGGCTCTGCCGAGCGTAGCGGAGTGGGTTTCCTTCGCCCGCCCGGGTCTGGCCCCCATCCTCGGTACCCCGCCCGAGGACCTGACCCTGACGAACTTCGTCCAGGCCCATGTCGTGGCCCAGCTGGAGACCCTGCGCGGCTACCCCGAGGTCCACGCGGCCATCGCCGACGGCCGGGTGCAGCTGCACGGCTGGTTCTACCGGGTGGACACCGCCCAGGTGTTCGAACTCGACGAGAACGACGGCGCGTTCCACTGCCACTGAGCTCGGAGCCGGGCCGGTTCTCGGGCCCCGCACGGACCGGTCGAGGCGCCAGGGCTCAGGCACCCCCGACCGGTCCGTGAGGACCCCGGACACGACCCGGCTCCGGCGGGGCACCCGCGGCCCCGCACAACCCGGTACGGGACGGACCCAGCGCCCCGTACGGACGGCCCGGACAGCACTCCCGTGCGAACGGCGCCACCGTCCCGTACCGGAACCCCGACGCTTCACCCCGTGTGCCGATGGAGAACCGGCCCCGCGCCGGTCCCGGGACCCGCACCCCACAGGTCCCGACCCCTCACCCCACCCCCCACGGACGCATCCGTCCGCCAGGCCCGCGTACCCCAAGCGCACCCCCAGGCCGGCGGACGGAAGCGGCGAAAGGATCGATCGACATGTCTGCTGAACGAATACACCCGGGAAGTAACGGCCGCCACGCGCGACGGGGCGCCGGCTCCGAGCCCAGCAGTCCAGAGGGCAGCGGTGGCGGCCTCCCGAAGAACACCGAGCCGGCCATGAAGGACGCCCTCGGTACCGACTTCATGGCGTCGATCGTCGTCTTCCTGGTCGCGCTGCCCCTGTGCATCGGTGTCGCCGCCGCCTCCGGTGTCCCGGTGGCCCTCGGCATCGTCACCGGCATCATCGGCGGCCTGATCGTGGGCTTCCTGCCCGGCAGTTCCCTCCAGGTGTCCGGCCCCGCCGCCGGACTCGCGGTCCTGGTACTGGAGTTCGTCAGCGAGCACGGCACCGGGATGCTCGGCCCCGTGGTCCTGATGTGCGGCCTCGTCCAGATGCTGCTCGGTGTGCTGAAGGCGGGCGGACTCTTCCAGTCCATCTCGCTGTCCGTGGTCCAGGGCATGCTCGCCGGTATCGGCCTGCCCCTGATCCTCAGCCAGATCTACGCCGTCGTCGACTCCAAGCAGCACGGCACCCCGCTGACCAACGTCGGCGGAATGCCGGACCTCGTCGAGGCGGTCGCGGGCAGCCCCACCAAGCTGGCGGCCCTGGGCCTCGGCGTGATGGCGATCGTGCTCTGCTTCGTCTGGTACAAGGTGCCGAAGCCGCTCAACAAGGTGCCCGCACCGCTGATCGCGGTGGTCCTCGGCTGCATCATCGCCGCGCTCCCCGGCTTCGAGGGCGTGAAGAAGGTCGAGTTCGGCAACATGCTGGAAGCGCTCAACTTCGTGAGCCCCGGCGACATGACCCATATCTTCGACCCCGCCGTCATCATGATGATCATCACCTTCACGGTGATCGCGTCGGCCGAGTCGCTGTTCAGCGCGGCGGCCGTGGACCGTATGCACACGGGACCCCGGACCAAGTACAACCAGGAACTCTTCGCCCAGGGCGTCGGCAACGCCGCCTCCGGTGTGGTCGGCGGAATGCCGCTGACCGCGGTGATCGTGCGCAGCGCGGCCAATGTGAACGCGGGCGCCAGGACCAAGCTGTCCCGCATCCTGCACGGTGTCTGGCTGCTCGGCTTCGGTCTGCTGCTGCCGGGCCTGCTCGGACTGATCCCCATCACCGTCCTCGCGGGTGTCCTGCTGCACGCGGGCTGGAAGCTCTTCAACCCGCCGGCGTTCGTCAAGATGTGGAAGACCGACCGTGGCGAGGGCATCGTCATGCTCATCACCACGGCCGCCATCTTCTTCGCCAACCTGCTGGAGGGCGTGCTCGCCGGCCTCGCGATCGCGGTGGTCCTCATCGCCCTGCGCATGTCGCACATGAGCATCAAGCAGACCATCACCGGTGACACCGGCCGCCTGGAACTGCGCGGCAACGCCACCTTCCTGCGGCTGCCCCGGCTGATCGAGGCCCTGGAAGCCATCTCCGACCGCCCCCGGGTGCACGTCGACGCCTCACGGCTCGGCCATCTGGACCTCGCCTGCCGCAGCCAGATCGAGGAGTGGGGCGAGCAGCGCAAGAAGGCCGGCGCGCTCCACGTCGACATCCGGCTGCCGGGTGACAAGAGCGCGGAGGTCGAGGAGATGGAAGAGGTCACGACCGCGCCGGAAGAGGTCGAGGTCACCGCTGAACTCCCCAACGTCCCCGCGGGCGTGGGAGCCGGACCCGGCACCGCGGCCACGACGGCGCAGGACCACGCGTCCGACTCCTACCCGAACGGCCACCAGGCGCCGTCGGCCTCGGACTTCACGGACACCCTGCCCCCGACGCACGAGCGCTCCCGCCCGTACGCCGAGGCCGGGTACCAGCAGACGATGGCCCAGGGCTACGCCCACGGGCACCCCGCGCACGGCGGCTACGCCCGCCAGCACCCGCAGCACTACGGACCGCCCTACGCGTACCACCCGGGCCAGCCGCACCCCGGCTACCCGCAGCCCGGCTACGCCGGTCACCCCGGACAGGCCCACCACCCGCAGCACACGCACTACCAGCACCCCGCGTACCCGCCGCCGCAGGGCTACCCGATCCCGCAGCCGCACCCGCAGGCCGCCATGCACCCGCAGTACCAGCAGCAGCCCCCGCCGCCGTACGACCCGAACCAGCCTCCGCCGCCGCCCTACCAGGGGCCGCCTCCGGCGGGTGGCTACTGGGGCCCCGGCGACGAATGGGCCGCCCAGTCCCACGGCGAGGGGAGCCGGCGATGAAGCAGCGGCTCACGGCGGACGAGCAGGACGGACTGTTCCTGCTCCTGCGCTCACTCCACACGATTCTGACGGCCTGCCAGGACGCGAACTGCCCTGAGCTGCGCCATGAGGCGAAGCCGGACGCGGCCCCGGCCCCCGGGACCGTCCTGAACGGAATCCCGTCCCCCGTGAACCGCGACACTCCACGCCACTCGCACCGCTACGCCCGGCCCCCGGCCTCGCCCACCAGGCCGTCCGCCGCCTCGGGTCACCCGCACTCCACGGGACCGTCCCATCCCGCTCCCGCGGGGCGGCCCTCGGGTCCGACCCACCCGCACCACCCTGAGGCCCCGGCACACCACCCGGCCGACCTCCACCAGACCCGTGCGGACCCGACAACCCCCCCGGGTCCGCACGCCCCCCAGCACCACGGGGTCCGGGCACCGGGCGGCCACGGGACCACCGTCCCGGCCGCCCGGGGGCCCCGGGCCGCCGGCCGGGACTCCCGCCCGGCGGACGGTTCCGACCCCGACCCGCCAGGCGCGGGCCGCCCGGCACCGGACACCGCCTCCAAGACCGCCGCCGGACCGGCCGCCACCGGTCCGGCGGCCGGCCCCACCGGAACCCGCACCGACGAGCCCGCCGCGGACCCGCTCCCCCGCAGGGACCGCGCCGGAGCCGCCGCCCGGCTCGAAGCACTACGGGCCGCGGCCCAGACTGAAGCCAAAGCGGCACAAGGGGGTTGAGCGGACCCTCCTCCGCTCAAGTGCCCATCCCCCGCCGGTCGGACACCGCCGACCGACCGGCCCGCGCCGGAGCCTCCCCCATGGCCCATGGGAGGCTCCGGCGCCCTTGTGCGGGCGGGCTTTCGTACGACGGTTGTCGTGCGGGGGCACCCGTGCGGGGGCTGTTGCACGGAGGCTGTTGTACGGGCGCTGTTGTACGGAGGCTGTTGTGCGGGGGCTGTTGTGCGGGGGCTGTTGTGCGGGCGCCTCGCGTACGGGCGTTCCGGTGCGCGCCGCCACCGCCGTGTGCGCGGGCCCGACACCCGGCGCGAGCGCTGCTCAACGCGGCAGGAGGGACCGCATCACGGACGCGGCCTGACAGGTGGTGATCTTCCCGACCGCGCGGGTCCGCCCACCGCGCAGGAAGTCCGCGGGCACCCAGGACCCCGTACCGGGCACCAGCACCTCCTCATGGACCTCGCCGCCCGCACCGGACGCCGTCCGCAGCCGCGCGAGCACCAGCGCGCCGGGCCCGGCCGCGTCGGCGTAGTACGTGACCCGCTCGCCCGCGGTCGCGTCGAGCATGTCGAGCACCCGGGCGTCCAGCGCGACGAACGGTTCCAGCGCCAGACTCCCGGCGAAACTCCCGTACGGGACGCTGATCCCGTCGAGGTCGATCATCTGGCCGACGGAGTACCCGCCGCCCCGCCCGAACAGCGTGACAACGGGCTCATACGGATGCGGCAGTTCCGGCAGCCCCCGGGACCCCACGGCGGCCCACCGCACCGCCGCCCGGCACACCACCCCCAGACCGCGCGGAGCGAGGGTCGCCGCGAACGCGTCCGCCTCGGCCGCCAGGCCGGCGCCCAGCCGCAGGCCCGGCCGCGCGAGTTCCGCGACATCGAAGAACGGCCACCGCTCGGGCACCCCGTACGCGTCCGCCCATAGCGCGGCCCGCCGCATGTGCTCACGCATCAGCAACGCCCGCGACCACCGGTGCGCGTACGCCCGCTCCCAGTCGTCCTGGTCCACGGCCCGCAGCCGGTCGAGCGCGGCACGGGGACCCTCACCCCGCACCTCACCGGAGCCCGGCCCGCCCTGCCCGACCGCCCCACCTCGTCCCACCGGTCCACCTCCCCCTCCGCGTCCCGTCGCGACGCCCCGCCGCACCCTCCGGGAGAAAATCCCATGGCACGACGTGGGACCCACCCCTACGATGCACGGATGGCGTCGATCAGGCAGGTCCAAATCACCTTCGACTGCGCGGAACCCGAGCGCGTCGCCCGCTTCTGGTCCGAGGTGCTCGGGTACACCACCCCGCCGCCCCCGGAGGGATTCGCGACCTGGGCCGAGTTCGATCGCACGGCGCCCCCCGGACACCGGGGTGAGGCGTTCGCGGTGTGCGCCGATCCCTCGGGTGCGGGTCCGCGGCTGTTCTTCCAGCGCGTTCCCGAGGGTAAGGTCGTCAAGAACCGGGTCCACCTCGACGTCCGGGTCGGCACCGGGCTCGTCGGCGAGGAACGCCTCGCCGCGCTGGAGGCCGAATGCGTACGGCTGATCCCGCTCGGCGCGGTACGCGGGCAACTGCTGCGCGCCGACGGCGTCAACGAGTCCTGCCAGCTGATGCAGGACATCGAGGGCAACGAGTTCTGCCTCGACTGAACGGCCGCCCTCCGGCCGTGGCCGCCGCACCCGGAGCGTGCGGCGGCCGGGCCTGTCAGTAGAGGGTGCGGACGAAGAGGTCCGACTTGCCGTTGGTGTCGCCGGGCACGATGTCGGTGGCCGCGGAGTGGAACACCACCTCACGCCCACCGGTGCTGACCGCGTCGGTCCTGGCCGACGCGGGCTGGTCCGAGACGATCTCGTCGGTGCCCGTCTGGAGGTCGCGCAAGGTGAGCGACGGTCCGGTCGTGCCGGTCGGGGCGTACAGCAGATACCGGCCGGTGGGATCGATGGCCACGCCCTTCACGTTCGGCACGAGTTGCGCGGTGCCCGAGGCCACGTCGTGGACGTAGGTGTCCGTGCCCGAGAGGTAGACCACCTTGCTGCCGTCGTCGCTGAGCTGCACGAGTGCCGCCGCCACGGACGGCCCCTCGACCGGCCCCGTGGTGGTGCCGGCGGTCCGGTCCCGCACGAAGACGTCCTGCGTCGCGGCGTCCTGGTAGGCGACATAGCGGGCGTCACCGCTGAGCGACGGCTTGGGCGCCTGGGCGTGGCCGAGGGTGGCGACGGTCTCCCTGACACCGGTGCTGTCGTCATGGACCTCGACCCGCTGGCCGACCGAGGGCTGCCTGACGACCAGGGCGATGTAGCGGCCGGTCGTGCTGAAGTCCGGCTGATCACAGCTGTACGCAAGGCAGTTGGTGGAGGCTGTCCCTCCTGTACTCAGCTTGTACTGGCGAATCCGCACGTTGTTGAACCACGGCACCGGATAGGCGGCGTACCGTCCGTCGCCGCTGATCACCGGGGGCGCGAGCAGGCTCAGATGCCCGATCTGCTGGGTCTGCCCCGTCTGCCGGTCGCGGACGAACGCCTTGTCACCTCCGGTGGTGGTACCGGGTGCGAGGTTCAGCGCCGACGACGAGAAGACGACATGGCGGCCATCGGGCGTGATGGAGGCGCCGACGGAGTCGCCGTCCCCCTGGGTGCCGTCAGGCGCGACACTGATCCTCTCGACCCCGACGGTGCTGACCCCCGCGGTCCCCGCCACGGCGGCCCCGGGCAGCACCGCCGTCACCGCGCAGACCACGACCGCCGCACTCAGCACGGCCCGCATACGTAAGGTGAAGCTCCGGTTCGCGTTACCCCTCATGTTTCCCCCATGCAGGTCTCCCCCTCCGGTTCCCTACCGGAGGACCATGACCATGCAACCGCGATGGCGCTACGGGGTCAATGCGTCACACGACGTATCGACAGGGCCGGTCCCGGCCGCGCGGAAGCGTTACACGCCCCGGCCGGAGGCCGCACCCGTCAGGTGGGGAACTCGCCCAGCCAGTCACGGGTGATCAGGTGACGCGGGATGTAGTCCGACTCCACACCGACCGGAAAGCCCCCGTCGTACGCCAGACACGCCATCGCGAGGATGCCGAGCGAGAACACCCCGTCGAGGTCTTCTTCCCGGTCCTCGTCGGCGGTCCAGTACGCCTTGTGCAGTTCCAGCGCCTCCACCAGCGCCTCATGGAAACCAGCGTGATCCCGCTTCACGAACCGGTAGAACAGATTCACCGGCGGATAAGAAATCCGCTGCACCCACTCACGGCCGGCGACCCGGAGCGCGCTCGGATGCGACTTCTCGAACGTCGCGGAGAGTTCATCCACCATGCGGGCCTGATCGCGCAACCAGTACGCCTGAAGCGCGCCCACCCAATGAAACAAGTACTCGTCATGCACGGCACCAGAAGCCCGAAGCACGTCCAACGGCAGCTCGGACAGCTCCGTCATCCGCTTCTGATCCCGACACACAATGGCGAAGAAGAACGCGATCAGCCAGTTCGGTGCATTGGCGTACGGGACGGGCCCTGTCGCGGGCAACGTACGAGCCTTGTGATGGATCAAGCAGTCCACCGAACCCTCGGTGACCGCTGCTTGGCGGAACACCGCCGAACCCACCTGCATCGCACTCACCACCGCGCACCAGGACTCCAGCACCTCAGCACGCGGATCGACCAAGGAACGCCCCAGCACGGCATTTTGGGCGTAACCCCAAGAGAAGTTGATCATGTCGGGCGAGTCTTCCAACGAGTCAATGCGCCTGAGCGACCCCTGGAACAGCTTGCCCGCGTGCTCCTGGTCCTCGGCTGTTGCCGTACGGTGACGCTCGACGAAAACCGGTTTCACAGGCGGTCCGTGAGGTCCGGGCCGAGGCCGTCGATCAGATCCGGCGGGGCGACGCTATAGCCCTCAGCGCGGCCGAAGTAGGTCGGTTCACCGGGCGCGCAGGCCACGCGAAGAGTGTCGTCCAGCGCACGGAGCGCGGTGGCGAGACGGGGAGCGTTGCGCTGGTGCAACTCGGGATGCGGGTGCCCCTGGAAGTCGCACTCGCCCCAGATGTCGTGGAACACGGCCAGCTCGGCGCAAGGGCCGAGTTCGTCGGGTGTCACGGTCAGTTCGACCAGTCGCCGTACCTGGTGGGCGCGGCCTCCCTCATCGAGCCATTCGCCGTGCCCGACCACCAGGATGTCGGCCGGCTGAGCCGTGGGGAAGGCGACGGGCCTGCACCCAAGGACGCGCCGGGCCATTTCGGCACCGCCGACCGACGGTGTCAGCAGAGGCAACCTGGTCGTCACACCGACCCCGCCTTGTCCCACTGAGTACCAGTGCCACTCCAGTACGCTCGGCACGAGCAGACGATGTTCGGCGAGGACCGCCACCATCTGCTCCGCCAGCTCCAACGCGGGCAGAAGCCCCACGGTGAAGAGACCATCGGGGCACCACTCCCACGAAGCGACCTGTTCAGGCGCGCGCGCCAGGGCGAATGTACCCACGGGCCTGCCCTGTTCAGCCTTGATCGGGTGACTCATGTGGGGAACTCGCCCAGCCAGCTACGGGCGATCAGGTGGTGGGGCAGGTAGTCCGATTCGACATCGATGGGGAAGTCCCCGTCGTACGCGAGACAGGTGATGGCGAGAGGTGCGAGCGCCATCACCCCCGCCATACTCTCCGCGCGGTCCTCATCGGCGGTCCAGTACGCCTTGTGGAACTCCAGCGCCTCCGCCAACGCCTCATTGAATCCTGCGTGATCCCTGTTCACAAACCGGTAGAACAGATTGACCGGCGGATACGCCATCCACTGGAGCCAGTCCCGAGGAACGACACGTACAGCATCCGGATGGGACTTCTCGAACGTTGCCGACAACTCAGCCACCAGACGGGGCTGATCGCGTAGCCAGTACGCCTGAAGCGCGCCCACCCAATGCAACAAATACTCGTCATGCACGGCACCCGAAGCCCGCAACACATCCAACGGCAACTCCGCCAGCTCCGTCATCCGCTTCTGATCACGACACACAATCGCGAAGAAGAACGCCGTCAACCACGCGTCGGAGTTCACGAACGGCTTGGGCCCCATCGCAGGCAGCGTGCGCACCTTGTGATGGATCATGCAGTCCACCGTGCCCTCGGTGATCGCAGCCCGATGAAACACCGCCGAACTCATCTGCATGGCGTTTACCACCGCTTCCCAGGACTCCAGTTTCGCCGCGCGCGGATCGATCAGGCTCTGCGCCTCAACTGCGAGTTGCGCGTTTCCCCAGAACAGGTCGATCATCCCGGGTGACGCTTCCAGCCTCTCGATCTCCTCGATGGATTCAGGAAGGAAGCTCCGCGCGAAATGCTCTTCCTCCGGGACCATCGAACGGTGACGCTTCACGGAAATCGGTTTCACAGGCGGTCCGTGAGGTCCGGGCCCAGGCCGTCGATCAGATCCGCTGGGGCGACGCCGTAGCCCTCCGAGTTGCCGAAGTACGTGGGCTCGCCAGGTTCGCAGGCCACACCGAGCAGGTCATCGAGCTCTTTGAGCGCGGCGGCCAAGCGGGGTGCGTTGCGCTTGTACAGCTCCGGGTGCGGGTGGCCCTGGAAATCGCAGTCTCCCCAGATGTCATGGAACACCGACACCTCGGCTGCGGGGCCCATCTGGTTGGGCACCACGGACAGCTCCACCAACCGCGACTGCTTGCGAGGGGAACCCTCCTCGTCATGCCATTCGCCGTAGCCCGTGACGATGATGCTCGTGGGATGAGCGGCTTCGAAGCCAACCGGCCTGCACTGGAGAACCTTGCGTGCCAGTTCCGTGCTGTCCGGCTCAACCGTAGGAAGCGACAGCGTGGTCCGTATTCCGATCCCGCCCCTGCCGACCGCGAACCAGCCCCACTCCAGCCCGTCCGGCTCCAAGAGGCCGTGCCCGGAGAGGACCGCCGCCATCCGGGCGGCGGTCTCCAACGCGGGCTGGAGGCCGCCGGAACTGACGTCATCGAGGTCCCACACCCACGAAGCGACCGGCTCCGGCGCACGGGCCAGAACGACCGTACGCACGGCCCCGCCCTGTTCAGCCTTGACCGGGTAGCTCACGTGGGGAACTCGCCCAGCCAGTCACGCGTGATCAGGTGATGCGGGATGTAGTCCGACTCCACACCGAGCGGGAAGTCCCCGTCGTACGCGAGGCAGGCCATGGCGAGGATGCCGAGGGAGAACACTCCGTCCAAGTCTTCCTCACGCTCCTCGTCCGCCGTCCAGTACGCCTTGTGCAACTCCAGCGCCTCCACCAGCGCCTCATGGAACCCGGTGTGATCACGATTCAGGAACCGGTAGAACAAATTCACCGGCGGATACGAAATACGCTGCACCCAGTCCCGGCCTGCGATACGGAGTGCATCCGGATGCGACTTCGCGAATGTCGCCGAGAGTTCTTCCACCATGCGCGCCTGGTCGCGCAGCCAGTATGCCTGAAGCGCCCCCACCCAGTGATAGAGGTACTCCTCATGCGCCGCACCTGATGTGCGCAAAACATCCAATGGCAGTTCCGCCAGCTCTGCCATCCGCTTCTGATCACGGCACACGATCGCGAAGAAGAACGCCGTCAACCACGTGTCCACGTTGGCGTACGCCAACGGCCCCGTGGCGGGCAGCGTACGCACCTTGTGGTTGATCAAGCACTCCACCGAGCCCTCGGTGACCGCAGCGCGCCGAAACACCGCCGAGCCCGTCTGCATCGCATTCACCGCCGCATACCAGGACTCCAGAGCCTCGGCACGCGGATCGACCAGGGAGCGCCCCAGGACGGCGACCCTGACAGAACTCAAGACGGTATCCATCATGTCAGGAGCTTCATCAAGCCAATCGATCCGCTCGATCGCACCATTGAAGAGACGCGTGGCGAACTCGTCGTCACCAGGTCCGGCCATGCGATGGCGCACCACTGTCACAGTCACTGCTCGTCCTTACTTGCTGATGTCAAACTGCTTGATCGAATAGTCGACGTGGGCACCCTGGTTATCCAGTCCCTTGATCTCAAGGTAGTCCACCCGCCCGTGCAAGAGAGCCTTTTCCAAGTCTTCCGCGAGCTTCGAATCAGCCGACCGCTTCTTCATCTGCTCAAGGATATCCTTGAAGTACGGGCGCGAACCTTGAGAGTGGCGCGCACTGCCAATCATCCTGCTGCCGAGTTCGGTGCGTATGTTGCTCTTTGCCTCCACGACTATGTAGCGGTCGCCGTGCTTGTACACCTGGTCGAACTGGTGGGCGCCGCTCTTCGGCCCGTGCAGGGGTTGTTCCACGGCGCCAGGGAACCGCTCGGGTATGGCGTGGTGGCGGGCTATCCCCTCGCCGTAGTCCTCACTTGTCTTGGTCGCCTTCGCGTGGGGGTCCTTGTGGGCCGCTCGGGCATCTTCCGCTGCCTTTGCCAGTTCCAGGTTGCCCGGGTCCTTCTCCCACGCGCTCTTCGCTTCCGCGTACGCCTTGTGCGGGGCGCGGTCGGCGTCGAGAGCGTCCTGGCGCGCCTTGGCCAGATCATCCAGTTCCTTCCGCGCTTCCGGCGTCAGCGGCTTGCGGGTCGCGTCTCCGGCCACGTCGTCAAGGTACGTCGGCGGCAGGGCCGGGGGGATGCTGTCCGCCGGGACCCAACCGCCCGGCGTCTTCACCAACTGCGGGGGCGCCAGCCCGAACTCGTCCACGTTCGTCAGCAGCTTGCGGTGCCCGTTCTTCTGGTAGAAGTCCTTGAGGTAGGTGTCGCTGGGGTCGTTGGCCCTTGCTACCTGGTGATCCATGATCGCCTGGCGCTCCGCCAGGGTGTACGTCCTCGGGTCGCGGGGCTCCGGGAGGTTGCTCCCGGAGCCGCCGCCGGGGCCGTTGCCACCTCCGCCGCCCGGGCCGTTGCCCGTGCCGCCTCCGGCGTTGCCCGGGACCGGGTCCGCTCCCTGGCCCGGCACGGTCGGGCTGTCGCCCGCGGTTCCGCCGCCGGGTGTGGTGTCGGGGGTGGTGGCCGCGCCCCCGCCCGGGGTGGCGTTGTCCCCGAGGTTGTTGGAGGGAAGGTTGTCGGCTGTTCCGCCCGGGATGTGGTTCGCTCCCCCGCCCGGCAGATTGTTCGCGCCTCCACCGGGGAGGTTGTCCACCGCGCCGCCGGGAAGCTGACCCGCTCCCCCGCCCGGCAGGTTGTTCGCTCCCCCGCCCGGGAGCTGGCCCGCTCCGCCGCCCGGGAGATTGTTCGCTCCGCCGCCCGGCAGGCCGTCCAACCCTCCGCCGCCCGGGACCGCACCACCACCCGGCGTCACCGCCCCCGGAACAGCACCACCACCCGGCGTCACCCCACCAGGCATACCGCCCGGGGCACCGGCACCCGGGGACACCCCGCCCGGTGCACCGCCGCCCGCCGCGTTGTCGATACTCCCCGCGCCCGGCCCCGCGCCCACCAGCGCCGGTTCCCGTGCGCCCACCTGGACCGGGGTCTCCGACCGGACCGGCGGGACCTCCGCGCCCGAGCGGTCCGGGTTGGTCACATCGCGGGGCATCACGTCCGGCTTCGGGTTGCCCGCCGCGTCGAGTAGTTGGCCGGTGTTCGTGTCGAGGTACTGCGGGCTGCCGTTCGCGTCGTCCGGCAACCGCACCGTGTGCGACGGATCCGGGCCGGTGCCTGCGCGTGCCGCGTCGTCGGCGCCCGCCACCGGGGCCGGGGTGGCGGGTTCGGGGATGTTGATCCGGGCGCCCGCGTCCACGTTCCGCAGACCCGCCAGGAGATCACCGACCTTGACGGTGACGACCTTGCCGCCCTTCGCGATATACGTCACCGGGTCCAGGAGACGCCCCGTCTTCCCGAGGGCGGAGATCACCTTCGCGACCGAGCCCGTCTTCGCCGCCGCGCCCGCACCACCCGTGAACACCGTCGTCACCACGTTGAACGTCGTCGCACCCGCCGCCCGCGCCGGATTCTTCCCCCACTCGTCCCACGCCACCAACGCCTTGCCGGTCTCCTTCACCGCCGTCCGCGACTCACGGAACCACCCCGGCAGCTTCTCCTCCGGCAACGCCCAGAACACCGTGCCCAGCACCGGCGTGACCGTGATCGCCAGACCGGTGACGACCTTCGCCAGGCCCGTCCACGCCTGGCCCGCCGCGTCCCACCCGTCGACCCCGACCAGCGTCCCCAGACCCCGGATCGTCCCCCACAGGCCGTCGACGAACACACCCTTCAGGAACGACCCCACATGATGATGGACCTCCCACCAGCGGCGGGACTCCTCCACCTGCGAACCCCACGGCAGCTCCTTCGTACTGTCCAGGTCCTTCTCGCTGAACCCGTACATGTTCGACTTGCCCGTGCCGTCGTCCGCGATGAAATGCGTCCCGCACACCAGCGCCGTGATCTTGTTCGCGCAGGCCCGCTCCGCCTCCCAGAACGCCGCCACCGCCGCGTTCACGTCCTTCACCAGGTCGTTGTTCTCCTCGACCTTGTCCCCGTCGTCCTTCCAGTGCTTGTCACCACTGATCCCGGACACAAAAGCCGTCGCATCCTCACGCAACTGCTTCAGCCGCGCCTCGATCGGACGGACCTCCGCCGCGTACTCCGACAACGCCGTCGTCACCGACTCCAACTGATCCGCGAACACATCCGACTCCGACTTCACCGGACCCGTCGTCGCGAACAACTGCTCCGCCTCCGGCGCCGTGTAGAACGCCGACAACCCCTGAAAACGCGCGTGCACATCCGCACCCGCATCACGGAACTGCCCCGCAGCCCCATGAAGCAGCCCCCGCTGCGTCTCCAACTCCCCCAGATTCCCCGTGAACTGAGGAATCGTCCCCGGATTGATCGCCCCGCCATTCACCACAGACCCCCGACCCTCACTGGCTCGTCACCACGCCCACCGCTGACGACAACCGCCCCATGGAACAACGCGTTCCCGCCATCCCGCGGTTCCCGCAACCGTACGATTCCGGCCCATGACACCGAGCCTGACCGGAACCGTTCCGCGTCCAAGGCCGCCCGCTCACCGGACCTTCACAACAGCGGTCCGGGGTTCACCCCGGTGTCGACGGGCAGGTCCAGTTCGACCCTTACGGTCTTCCCCCCGGCCGGCGCGTCCAACACGCTCCAGCGGTCCGCCAGGGCGGCCACAAGGATCAGTCCGCGTCCGTTCTCCGCCTCGTCATCCGGGGCACCCAAGTCGCCCGGCTCGGGCGGACGTACGGAACCGGCCGCGTCCGTCACCTCGATCCGCAGCGCGCCCGGCTGAAGCATGAGCCTCAGCGCGAACTCCGCCCCCGGTGTGGCGCCCGTATGCGCCACCGCGTTCGCGGCGAGCTCCGCCACGATCAACGCTGCCGCGTCCGAGCTCTCGCTCCCGAACGGGATGCCCCAGCGGTCCAGCCGCAGCCGTGCGTGACGGCGGGCCAGCCGGGCACCGAGGGGAATGGCGTAGAACCGCTGACTGAACGTATGTACGGTTACGCGGTGTCGGCGGATGGTGGGTCCTGTCATGCGGCTCAATCTGGCCCCGATGAGACCGCTTTCACCACCCCTGACCTGCGTACGCTAAAACAGCGTACGCGGCCGAATCCTGGACAGTAGCCTCCTACTCCCGCTAACTCTGGGTGAGTTGGCCGTGTACAGAGTGGTACGTGTGCGGGAGGTGTCCGCGATGCCGGACGAAACGGACGGGACAGAACATGAAGAGGGGACCAGCGGGGCCGCATTACCGCGACGTGGCGGTACGCCCCAGGCCGAGCCCGAGTGGTCGGACAGCCTGCGGACGTTCGGCGCGGTCGTCCAAGCGCTACGGGAACACGCCGGTCTGAGCCGTGCGGAGTTCGGCCTGCGGGTCGGCTACTCCAAACACACGATCGCCTCCGTCGAGCAGGGCCGCAGAATGCCCGACGTGGCCCTCATCGAGGCGGCCGAAGCCCTCACCGGCGAGACCGGAGCGCTGCGCAGCGCCGCGCTCCACCTCTCCCGCGAGAAAGGGCTCGCGGCCTGGTTCCGCCAATGGGCCCAGTTGGAGGCGAAAGCCCTGACCTTGTGGACCTACGAGTGCAGGCTGATCCCGGGCTTGTTGCAGTCCGAGCCCTACGCCCGCACATTGTTCGTCAACCAGCTCCCACCTCTTGAAGACGAGCAAATCGAGGCCCAGCTCACCGTTCGGCTCGATCGACAACGGCTGTTGCGAGAACGCCCGAACACCGCGTACAGCTTCATCATCGAGGAACACTTGCTCTTGCGGAACATGGGTGGTCAGGACGTTACGCGTGGCCAGCTGGACCGTCTGATCGAGGTGGCAGAGCTGCGCAATGTCGAGATCCAGGTAATGACCTTGGAACGCCACAGTCACGCCGGCCTTCATGGCCCCATGCGGGTACTGGAGACGCCAGAGAACAAGTGGTTCGGGTACATCGAAGGGCAGGAAAGCGGCCAGCTCGTGTCTGACCGCAAAGTGGTGAGCATCCTCAAGATGCGGTATGCCAGGATGCGCTCACAGGCCCTCACGCTGGACGACTCCTTGGGTCTGTTGAAGCGGATGCGAGGAGCAATATGAGCACCCCTGGCCTGGCCTGGTTCAAGAGCAGCTACAGCAGTGGCTCGGGCGACGACTGCGTAGAGATCGCGCTCACCTGGCACAAGTCCAGCCACAGCGGTGGCGACGGCGACTCCTGCGTAGAGATCGCCGCCTGCCCCGGAACCGTCCACGTACGGGACAGCAAGGTCAAGGCCGGGCCGCAGTTCGCCGTCACCGCCACCGCCTGGACCGGCTTCGTCACGTACGCCGCGCGAGGCTGACCCGGGACCGCCCCTGACCGGGTACGGACCGGCCAAGGGCGGCGAACCGTACCCGGTCTACGCGCTGGCGCGCTTGCGCGGGGTGGCCTTCTTGGCCGTCTTCTTGGCCGCAGTCTTGCCGGACGCGGTCTTCTTCCCCGACGCGGACTTCTTGCTCGCGGTCTTCTTCGGGGCGGCCTTCTTCTTCGCTGTCCGGGCGTGTCCCGACCGCTTGCCGGACTTCTCCTCCGCCGCGCGGACCGACTGCTCCAGGATCGCCGCGAGGTCGATGACCTCCGCGCCCTCGGTCTTCTCCGGGGCCGGACGCGGGGGCAGTTCGCCGGACAGCTTCGCGGCGATCAGCTCGTCCAGGGCCGCGCGGTAGTCGTCGTGCATGGTGTCGGGGTCGATCTCGCCGAGGGTGTCCATCAGGGCGTCCGCGAGGTCGAGTTCGGCGTCCTTGATGGTGACACGGCCCTCGGGGGCGACGTGCTCCGTGGAGCGGATCTCGTCGGGCCACAGGAGCGAGTGCAGCAGCAGCACGTCGTCCACGACGCGCAGCATCGCCAGCCGCTCCCGGCCGCGCAGGGCGAACTTGGTGAGGGCGATGCTGCCGGTCCGCTTCAGGGCCTCGCGCAGCAGCACGTACGGCTTGCCCGCGTCGGTGCCGTTCGCGGCGAGGTAGTACGCGGTGTCCATCTGGAGCGGGTCGATGCGGTCGGCGGGCAGGACGGCGACGACCTCGATGGTCTTCGTGGTGCGCAGCGGCAGGGCGGCGAGGTCCTCGTCCGTGACGGTGACGACCGTGCCGTCGGCCATCTCGTACCCGCGCACGGTGTCGGCCGCCTGGACCTCCTCGTCCTCCAGCTCGCACACCTTGCGGTAGCGGACCCGGCCGCCGTCCTCGGTGTGGATCTGGCGGAAGGACACGGAGTGGTTCTCGGTCGCGCTCATCAGCTTGACGGGGATGCTGACCAGGCCGAACGCGATCGAACCGTTCCAGATCGAGCGCACGGGCACCGCCTTCCGGGACCGGACCCGGGGCGGTCGCGCCCCGTATCCGGATGTACATCCGATTCATCACGTTTCGTGGCAGTCTCATGGTATGACGCCCATGACGGAGGTGGCGGGGCGGCGGCTGGCGCTCAGCAACCTCGACAAGGTGCTGTACCCGGACAGCGGCTTCACCAAGGGGCAGCTCCTGCACTACTACGCGACCACCAGTGAACCGCTGCTCGCCCAGCTCAGGGACCGTCCGGTGTCGTTCCTGCGGTACCCGGACGGGCCGGGGGGCCAGCGGTTCTTCACGAAGAACGTGCCGCCGGGCACGCCCGAGTGGGTGCGGACGGCCGAGGTCCCCCATTCGGACGGGTCGCAGCGGCAGGTGGTCGTGCAGGACCTGCCGTCGCTGATCTGGGCGGCGAACCTCGTCACGGAGTTCCACACCCCGCAGTGGCGGGACGGGGCGCACGGGCGGGCCGACCGGCTCGTGCTGGACCTCGACCCGGGGGCGCCCGCGACGGTCGTGGAGTGCTGCGAGGTGGCGCTGTGGCTGCGGGAGCGGCTCGCCGGGGACGGGCTGGAGGCGTTCGTGAAGACGTCCGGCTCGAAGGGACTGCATCTGCTCGCGTCGATCCGGCCCACCGCGTCCGACCGGGTGACGGCGTACGCGAAACGGCTCGCCGTCGCGGCGGAACGGGAGCTGCCCGCACTGGTCACCCATCGGATGACGCGCAGTCTGCGGCCCGGCAAGGTCTTCGTGGACTTCAGCCAGAACGCCGCCGCGAAGACGACGGCGACGCCGTACACGGTACGGGCGCGGCCCGAGCCGACCGTCTCGGCCCCGCTGACCTGGGACGAGGTCGCGGGGTGCGGGACACCGGAGCAACTGGTGGTGCTCGCGGGCGAGGTCGCGGGGCGGCTGGAGCGGTACGGGGATCTGCTGGCGCCGCTGTACGAGGAGGGGCGGGCGGGGGAACTGCCGTCCTGAGACGGGACCGGGTTCAGAGGCGGTGCCAGGTGGCGCGGTCGCGGGCCGTCGCGTGCAGGGACTCGACATCGGCCGGTTTGAGGACGGCGTCCTCGCGGGCCAGCGCGGACAGTTCGGTGTCCCGCAGGACCCGGATGTCCCGTGGTGCGGCGGTCACGGTGACGCGGGCGGCACCGGCCGGGGCGAGCACGGCGCGGACCTCGGCCGCGAGGGCGTGCGAGGCGCGGTCGGCCAGGGCGCGGACGGTGCGCAGCAGGGGGTGGGCTGCCGACCGTCCGACGGTGACGAGCGGGTCGTCCACGTGCACCTGGCGGCGGCGGGCGGGCAGGGTGTGCACGGCGAAGAGTCCCGCCGGGCCGATGGCGAGATGCGGTACGCGGTCCCCGCCGGGCAGGGGCACGGAGTGCAGGACGCGCCAGCCCCCGGCCTCCAGGGCGTCCAGGGCCGCGCCGGTGGCCTCCTCGGCCGCGAGCGCCGCCTTCCGGGGGTCGGCGCGGAGGCGGCGGGGCGGGGACGGGTCGCGGTCCAGGGCTACACGCAGGCTCTCGCCGGGGCGGTTCGGGGCGAGGTCGTCGTCGGGGTGGAGGCTGAGCCGGGCCAGGTCGGCGGGGCCGGGCAGCACGGGGGGTCCTACGGTCACCCGGCCGGTGAGGTAGGGGGCCAGGGCGGCGAGGACGGCGTCGGTGTCGCGGGTGCTCAGGAGGGTGACGCGGGAGTCCTCACGGTCGTACCAGGCGAGGGTCCTGCCGGACGCGGTGGTGACGTGGAGGAGCTGGTGGCCCTGGCGGTGGGTCGGTACGACGCGGAGGTCTGTCATGTGGATCACCCCGCTCCATGGGAGCAGGTGCGGTGCCTGGGCCGCAACAGGTCCGTACGGCGCCCCAGCGGATACCGGCCAGGTCCCCGTCCGGGTCCCGTCCGTGTGGGTCACGGGTACGCCGGTGTTCCCGTCCCCGTCCCCGTCCTCCCGTGCGCCCGTGGGGTTCCCCACCTGGAGGTACTTGTTCCTGTGCGGGTCGTCCGTGGGTGCGCAGTTCCCCGCAGGTCGCCTTCGCTCGCGCCGCCGGGTTTCCTGTGCTGGGCGTACTTGTTCCCGTGCGGGTCGCTCGTTGGGTGCGCAGTTCCCCGCGCCCCTGGGGTTCCACACCTGGGCGTACTTGTCCCTGTGCGGGGCCGTTCGTGGGTGCGCAGTTCCCCGCGCCCCTGGGGTTCCACACCTGGGCGTACCTGTTCCCGTGCCGTCGTTCGGGGGTGCGCAGTTCCCCGCGCCCCTGAGGTGCTGCCCCATTGCGGTCGCTCTTCGGGTGCGGGGCCGTCCTCGTCTTTTGCGCAGTTCCCCGCGCCCCTGGGGTTCCACACCTGGACGTACTTGTCCCTGTGCGGGTCCGTTCGTGGGTGCGCAGTTCCCCGCGCCCCTGAGGTGCTGCCCCATTGCGGTCGCTCTTCGGGTGCGGGCCGGTCCTCGTCTTTTGCGCAGTTCCCCGCGCCCCTTTGGGGGCGCCTCAGCCTCCTGAGGTTGTCTTTCACCCTCCTCCTCGCGGACCCGCGCTGCTACGGGAGGGGGTGGGCGGGAATCTCTGCTCGCAGACTCCGATGCTCTTCAGTCGGGTCACCGGACGACTTACCGAGCGTGTCGGATCGAGGACGGAGAATCCCGACCGGCACCGACCCGAAGAACAAACCGGGTGCGCCCCAAAGGGGCGCGGGGAACTGCGCACCCCACGAACGACCTGTACAGGAACGAGGTGCGCCCCGCACAAGAAACCCCGGCGGCGCCCCCGACTCACGGCAACGTGAGAGTCGCTACGGCCCCCGGCGGGGCCCCATTGGTGAACGTCAAGCACGCCCCCAACGTCGTGGCCTGACCGAGCGCGATCGTGAGCCCGAGCCCGTGCCCCTTCGTACCGCCCTCCGTCCGGAACCGCTGCGGCCCGTGCAGCACGAGGTACTCGGGATACCCGTCCCCGTGGTCCCGGACGGTGACCTCGGCCCCGTCCACCGTGACGATCACGGGCCCCCGCCCATGGGTCACCGCGTTGGCGACCAGGTTCCCGAGGACCCGTTCGAGCCGCCGCCGGTCCGTGTCGACGCACACGTCCCGGACCACGTCCAGCTCCGCACCGGTCCCCCGGACCACCCGCTCGGCGAGCGGCCCCAGCCAGTGCGCGTCGAGGTCCACCCGCTCGCTGCCCGCGTCCAGCCGGGAGATCTCCAGCAGATCCTCCGTGAGGGTCCGCAGCGCGGCGACCCGGTCCCGTACCAGCTCGGTGGGGCGCCCCGGCGGCAGGAGTTCGGCCGCCGCGTGCAGCCCGGTGAGCGGGGTCCGCAGCTCATGGGCCACGTCCGCCGTGAACCGCTGCTCGCTCTCCAGTTTGCCCTGGAGCGAGGAGGCCATGGTGTCCAGCGCGGCGGCGACCGCCGCGACCTCGTCCTGGGCCTGGCCGGGGAACTTCGTCCGGGGGTCGTCCACCCGCGCGTCGAGGTCCCCGGCGCTGATCCGCCGCGCGACCCGCGCGGTGGCGTGCAGCCGCCGGGTGATCCGGGTGACGGCGAACGCCCCGACCAGCAGGGTGGTCCCGATCGCGAGGGCGGAGGAGCCGAGGATCGCGCGGTCGAGACCGGCGATGGTCCGTACGCCCTGGGAGTAGTCGACGGCGACCGCGAGCACCCGGCCGCCGTCGGCGGGCCCGGCCGCCCACATCGTGGGGCGCGGCGCGCTGTCGCCGACCATCGTGCCGCGTTCGCCCTCCAGCGCCAGCGTCCGCAGTGAGCGGGGCAGTCCGGGCGGGTCGACGGAGACGCCGGGCCCGAGCCGGTCGCCGTCCTCGAACGCCTCGGTGGCGTCCGCGAGCCGGGTGAGCGCCCGGTCCCGGGCCTGGCCGACGGTCTGGTGGGTGACGGACACATGGACGAGCAGCCCGAGCAGCGCGGCCAGCGAGCAGCACATGACGGTGATGAAGACGGCGGCCTTCCACGGCAGGGTCGCGGTCCAGGCGCGCAGCCAGGGCAGCACGCCGTGCGCGGGACGCGGCGGGGTGTGCGTCGGGCGGCTGCCGTACGGCGGGTTCACGGGGTGCTCCCGGGGGACGGGGAGGCGGTCGGAGGCCGGGGGGCGGGGGACTTCGGGGTGCCGTCGGCGCCGTCCACGCGCAGGAACTCGTCCTTGGTGGGGAGCATCGCTTCCTGGTGGCGGTCCCAGGACCACACGGTCCGGTACTCGTAGCCCGGTATGCCGGACACGGCCCGGATGACGAGGTCGCGGCCGGCCAGTTCGACGCCTGTCACCGCGTCGGAGGTCGACATGATCTGGGTCAGTTCGTCGCCCTCGTGGGTGAAGACCCGGACCGCGAGCTGATCGTCGGGCAGCCGGATACCGATGATGAGGTCGTCGCGGCCGTCACCGGTCAGATCGCGGTACTGCTCCTTGAGCACAGGGCAGCCCCGGCTGCCCGCACCCCCCGCACCGTCCGACCCGTCCGCACCGTCCGACCCGCTCGCGCCGCTCCCGTCGTCCGACCCGCCAGAACCGTCCGGCCCGTCCGAACCATCCGGACCGCCCGAACTATCCGACCCATCCGACCCATCCGATCCGTCCGACCCGCAGCGGGTGATCTTCTTCGCGGTGTCCTCGTCGAGGGCGAGGGGGCCGGTGAAGGTGTCGGGGTGCTGTTTCGCCTGGGCGCGCAGGACCGCGAGGGGGTCGAGGGTGCGGATGTCGTCGCGGGGCAGGGCGAAGCCGTCGACCGTCTCCGTCTCGGCCTCGCCGTAGTCGTACGCGGGGGTGGAGGCCGGGGGGAGATCCGGCCACAGCCGGGCCGGGCCTACGGCGGTGGTGGCGGGGCCGGCGCTCTCCAGGTCGCCCGGGTTGCCGCAGGCACCCAGCAGCACGGCCAGCGGCAGCAGCACGGCGATGCCTGACCGGCGGGGTCTGCGGTGGGACACGGCACGGGCTCCTGCGGACGGACGGACGAACGGGGATTCACTCCTTCAGCCCGCCACGGTACGGGAACGCCCCCCGTAACCCCTAAGCGCGGACATTTCCCCCCGGCCGGACCACGGCCTCCCCTTTCATCACGCGATCACCCGGCTGTCCGGTTCCCGACGGATGCCGTCCGCACCGAACCCGATGGGCGTACCCAACAGGCAGGCGGGGACCCACCCTTCTAGGGTGAAACCGCATCAGACCCCCACGAACAAGGAACCCCTATGCGCCTCCGTACCCTCGCGATAGCCACCGCGGGCACCGCCCTGGCCCTGGCCTCGACGATCACCCCGGCGGCGGCCGCGCCCACCGGCCACGACGGCGACCACGACCGCGACCGCGGCCACTACCAGGGCCGGGTCACCGCCCACGGCGGACTGCTGCTGCGCGACTCCCCCACCCGCGGCAGCCGTGTCATCCGCCGGGAACCCCACGGCGCGATCGTCTCGATCTACTGCCGGACCGAGGGCGAACGCGTCGACCGCAACCACATCTGGTACCTGCTCACGGACGGGACCTGGGCGTGGGGCTCGGCCCGCTACATCGAAACCTTCGACAGAACGCCCCATTGGTGCTGAAGCACCGACATAACGGGACATAGGTGGAACGAGTTGCTACGTTCCCGCCATGACCGGAACGACAGCGCAGGCGCCGCCCACCCCGCCGGCCGGGGCCCCCGCTGTCCGCCCGCCGCTGGGCCGCGGCACCGAACTGGTGCTCCTGGTCCCGGCGGTCCTGCTCGCGGTCTGCGGCTACTGCGCGGCGGGCCTCGGCAGGACCGGCGCGGTCCCGCCCGGCGTCGCCGCGTATGGCGCCGGGCTCGGCGCGCTCGCCCTTCTCGCGCATATCGCCGTACGGCTGCGCGCCCCGTACGCCGATCCGGTGCTGCTGCCGATCGCCGTCCTGCTCAACGGGATCGGCCTGGTCCTCATCTACCGGCTGGACCTGGAGACCCCGGGCGACCGCGCGGCCCCGGCGCAACTGGTCTGGTCGGCCCTGGGCGTCGCGCTGTTCACCGTGGTGGTACTGGCCCTGCGCGACCACCGAATCCTCCAGCGGTACGCGTACCTCTGCATGGCGGCGGCCCTGGTGCTGATGATCGTGCCGATCTTCTTCCCGGCGGTGAACGGCGCCCGGATCTGGATCAGGTTCGGCGGATTCTCGATCCAGCCGGGTGAGTTCGCCAAGATCCTGCTGGCGCTGTTCTTCGCGAGCTATCTCGCCGCCAACCGCCACGCGCTCGCGTACACGGGCCGCCGGATGTGGCGGCTCCAGCTGCCCACCGGCCGGGTGCTGGGCCCGATCGTCACGGTCTGGCTGCTCAGTGTGATCGTGCTGGTGCTCGAACGCGACCTCGGCACCTCGCTGCTCTTCTTCGGGCTGTTCGTCGTCCTCCTGTACGTGGCCACCGGCCGCACCGGCTGGATCGCGGTGGGACTCGCCCTCGCGGCGGCAGGCGCCACGGCCGTCGGGCGGCTCGAACCCCATGTGCACACCCGGGTCCAGGACTGGCTGCACCCCTTCGCGTCGATCGACGCGGGCCAGGGACCCAACCAGCTCGCCCAGTCGCTGTTCGCGTTCGCCGCGGGCGGGCTGCTCGGGACGGGCCTCGGCCTCGGCGACTCGATCCTCATCGGCTTCGCCGCCAAGTCGGACTTCATCCTGGCGACGGCCGGCGAGGAACTGGGCCTCGCGGGCCTCTCGGCGCTGTTCCTGCTGTACGCGCTGCTGGTGGAACGCGGCTTCCGCACCGGACTCGCCCTGCGCGACCCCTTCGGCCGGCTGCTCGCCGTGGGGCTCGCGTCGATCGTGGCCCTCCAGTCGTTCGTCATCGCGGGCGGGGTGACCGGACTGATCCCGCTGACGGGCATGGCCATGCCGTTCCTGGCCCAGGGCGGCTCGTCCGTCGTGACCAACTGGATCATCGTGGCCCTGCTGATCCGGCTCAGCGACTCCGCCCGCCGCCACCCCCCGGAGGACGACCCAACGGCCACGGACGGGGGAACGGTCCGATGAGCGCCCGTCCCGTACGCGCCCGGAGCATGAGCCGCTGCGTGCGGCACACCGCCGCCCTCTGTCTGCTGCTGCTCGTCGCCCTGCTGGTGAACGCGGCCCGGGTCCAGATCGTCGAGGCGGGCACCCTGGACGACAACCCCGCCAACCGCCGGGCGGCCATCGCCCGGTACGCCGAACCCCGCGGCGACATCCTGGTGGACGACCGCCCGGTCACCGGCTCCAAGGACACCGGCGAACAGCTCCGCTACGAACGCGTCTACCGCGACGGCCCGTTGTACGCGCCGGTGACCGGCTTCTCCTCACAGCTGTACGGGACGTCCTTCCTGGAGAACGCCGAGGACTCCGTCCTGGCGGGCACCGACCCGATGCTCGCGCCGCTGCCCCTGTGGCACGAACTCACCCGCTCCCGCTCCCCCGGCGGCCGGATCGCGACCACCCTCGACGGGTCCGCGCAGCGGGCCGCGTACGACGGGCTCGCGGGCCGCAAGGGCGCGGTGGCCGCCCTGGAACCGGGCACCGGCCGGGTCCTCGCCCTGGTGTCGACGCCCTCGTACGACCCGGGCAGGCTGTCCGGCAACGGCCCGGCCGTCGAGAGCGCGTGGCGGCGGCTGAACGGCTCCCCGGACCAGCCGATGCTCAACCGGGCGATCCGCCAGACCTATCCCCCGGGCTCGACCTTCAAGGTGGTGACGGCCGCGGCGGCCCTGGAGACGGGGACGGTACGGGACCTGGACGACCCCACCGACTCCCCCGACCCGTACCGGCTGCCCGGCTCCACGTCCTCCCTGACCAACGAGGTCGACGGCTGCGAGGACGCCTCCCTGCGCTACGCCTTCACCTGGTCGTGCAACACCGTCCTCGCGAAGCTCGGCACCCGGGTGGGGCTCGCCGGGATGACCGGCACGGCGGAGGACTTCGGCTTCAACGACCGGGGGCTGCGCGTCCCGTCCCCGGTGGCCGCCAGCAACTTCGACCGCCGGATGGACAAGGCGCAGCTCGCGCTCTCCTCCGTCGGGCAGTTCGACACCCGGGCGACCCCGCTCCAGATGGCGATGGTCGCGGCGGCGGTGGCGGGCGGCGGCACGGTCCGCACCCCGTACCTCGTGGACCGCGCCACCACCCACGACGGCAGCCCCGTCCGCACCCCGGGCTCCCGCGTGCTGCACCAGGCGATGAACGCCCGCACCGCGGCGCAACTGCGCGAGCTGATGACGGAGGTCGTCGAGAACGGCACGGGCGGCAAGGCGGCGATCCCCGGCGTCACGGTCGGCGGCAAGACGGGCACGGCCCAGCACGGCGTCGGCAACACCGGCACCCCGTACGCCTGGTTCATCTCCTGGGCCCACGCGGACGGCTCCCCGGAACCGGCGGTCGCGGTGGCGGTGGTCGTGGAGGACGCGTCGGCGGTACGCGGCGAGATCAGCGGCGGGGGCGACGCGGCGCCGATCGCGCGGGCGGTGATGGGGGCGGTCCTGGACGGCGCGGAACGGAAACGGGACCGCTGAAATCGCGGGGCCGCGGGGTCAGGGGCTGGGGCGGCGGGGGTGGATCGCGGTGAGGTCGATGTCGATGGCGAACGGCGTGACGAGTTTCAGCCTGGCGTGGTGAATCCCGGTCAGGGCGTAGCTACGGCTCGCCGGGTCCAGTTCGTAGACGTAGACGACGGGCAGGCCGTCGTTCGCCTCGACGCGCCAGTAGTGCGGAATGCCAGCCCGCGCGTACTTGGGCGGCTTGATGTCGCGGTCGCGGGCGACCGAATCGTCGTCCACCACCTCGACAGCGATGAGCACGTCCTCGGGCTCGAACCAGGTCTGCCCCGAACCGGTGTCCGCGTCGACCGGCACCACGAGGACATCGGGCTCGGGCCGGTTCTTCCGGTCGAGCTTCGTCGTCATCCCGCGGATCGCTTCCAGGTGCGGCGGCGCCTGCGCGATCAGCTCGTTCTCCAACAGACGTACGGTCCGCGCGTGGAATCGGGTCCGCGGACTCACGAGGACGAGGCTCCCGTCGATCAGCTCCGTGTGCGGAGGTAGATTCGGAAGCTTGTCGAGGTCGTCCGCCACCCAGCCGCCCACCGGCGGGCGGGCCCACTCGTAGTGCTCGTCCAGCCCGTAGTCGCGTTCAGCGTTCATGATCGCTCCCATGGGCCGGATCGTGCCTGATACGGCCAGGGCACCCAGGACGAACGGTCACTGATCATCCGATCGGGTGACGAACACACCGGTGGGCTCACCCCGCGTCCGCCGTCACCCAGCCCGGCAGGGACTCGCGGCGCTTCAGCCACGCCTCCGAGACGCTGGCCGTGCCGGTACGTGCGCCGACGATGCCCGCGGTGATGGCACAGGTGGTGTCCACGTCGCCGAAGCCCTCGGCGGTGGCCCACAGCGCGGAGACCAGGTCGTCGGTGTGGCGCGCGGCGGTCCAGACGGCGAACGGGACGGTGTCGTCGGCGCGGATCCGCCCGCCGCTGCCCAGGGCGTCGGCGGCCCGCCCGGGCTCGGTGGAGAAGGGGAGGTCGTCCGCTCTCAGCAGTCCGTCCCGTACCGCGCCGGGCGGGGTGGCCTCCGCGACGGCGGCGATGGTGAGCCGGGCGCGGGCGGCCAGCGCGGCGGCGACCGCGACGGCGACGGCCCCCGCGACGGCCTGCGGATGCGCGTGGGTGACCCGGGCGGAGACCTCGGCCTGCGCGACCGCGCGTTCGAGGTCGTCGCAGAACCACGCGCCGAGCGGGGCGACCCTCATCGCCGCGCCGTTCCCGAGGCTGCCTTCGCCGCCGAACAGGGCGGGGGCGAGCTCCGGCCAGCGCTCGGGGTGCTCCGCGTAGTGCGGGAGGAGTTCGTGCATCCCGGCTCCGTAGCCGCGTCCCGGGTCGGCCGCGTATCCCTGGCCGAAGGCCCCGGCGAGGGCCGTCGGGTCGACCTCCCCGTGCTCCTCCAGGACCCTCAGCACCCCGAGCGCCATCGCGGTGTCGTCGGTCCAGCGCCAGTCCTTCTCCCGCGGCATACGGCGGGCCCGGACCTCCTCGTAGGCCTGCCGGCGCTCCCGGAACAGCGGGAACCAGCGCTCACCGAACGCGTCCCCGAGGGCTAGCGCTTCGAGGCTGTCACGTGCGGCGGCGCGGCGGTCCGCGGGGGCGAGGGCTTCGTTCATGGCGTCATGTTGCCAGGTGATCGTCCCGTCGCGCCTTCGCTTCCGCCCCAGGGGTTCGCCTTCGCTCGCGCCCCGGAGTTTCCTGTGCCGGGCGCACTCCGTTCCTGTGCCGTCGCACGGTGGTTTCGCGCAGTTCCCCGCGGGTCGCCTTCGCTCGCGCCCCGGGGTTTCCTGTACCGGGCGTACTTCGTTCCTGTGCCGTCGCTCGTGGGGTGCGCAGTTCCCCGCGGGTCGCCTTCGCTCGCGCCCCGGGGTTTCCTGTGCCGGGCGTACTTCGTTCCTGTGCCGTCGCTCGTCGGGTTCGCGCAGTTCCCCGCGCCCCTTTGGGGCGCTCCTCCCGCTGTTTCCGTTCGGGTGCGGGTCGCCTTCGCTCGCGACCCGGGGTTCCACACCTCGCCGCAATTGCGCCTGTACCGGTTCCCCGTGGGTGCGCAGTTCCCCGCGCCCCTGGGTACTCCGGGCTGGGCGTACTTGTTCCTGGACGGGTAGCGGGGTTGACCCTTACGTGGGGTCAGGGGTGAGGGTCCGGGGTGTGGAAGAGCATCTGAGTGTGGGACGTGTGGCCGGGCTCGCCGGGGTGACCGTCCGCACCCTGCATCACTACGACCGGATCGGCCTCGTACAGCCGTCCGCGCGGACCCCGGCCGGGTACCGGGCCTACGCGGCGGGTGACGTGGAGCGGCTTCGGGAGGTGCTCGCCTACCGGCGGCTGGGCTTCGGACTGCGTGAGATCGCGGAGCTGGTCGACGACCCCGCCACCGACGCGGTCGCCCACCTGCACCGACTACGCGGACTGCTCCTGGAACAGCGCGACCGCGCCGCCGCCATGGTGACCGCCATCGACAAGGAACTGGAGACACGGGCCATGGGGAAACGAACGACACCGGAGGAACAGCTGAAGATGTTCGGCGCACAGCTGTACGAGACGATCGGCTCCGCCTATCCGGCGACACGGGGCACCGAGCCCCGGATCGCCGCGCGGGTCTGGGACGCGCTCGGGGACGCCAGGACCGTACTGAACGTAGGAGCCGGTACCGGCTCCTACGAGCCCCCGGACCGTGACGTCACGGCGGTGGAACCCTCAGCGGTCATGCGGGCGCAGCGCCCCCCGGACGCCGCGCCGTGCGTGGCCGCCGCCGCGGAAAAACTGCCCTTCGAGGACGGGTCCTTCGACGCCGCGATGGCCTTCAGCACCGTGCACCACTGGCGGGACCCGATCGCGGGGCTGCGCGAGATGCGGCGCGTGGCCCGCCGCGTCGTGGTGTTCACCCACGACAGCAGTGACAGCGGCTGGCGTCAGCGGTTCTGGCTCACCCGTGACTACCTGCCCGAGATCACCGGCCTCGTCGCCGGCCGCCCCTCCGTGGACCGTCTGGCCGACGCGATCGGAGCCCGTAGGGAACCGGTACTCATCCCGTGGGACTGCGCCGACGGCTTCCTGGAGGCCTATTGGCGCCGACCCGAGGCCTACCTGGAGGAGCATGTCCGCCGCGCGGTCTCGGTGTGGACCCGGGTAGGACCGCGGGCCGAACAGCGGGCGGTGCACCGCCTCCGCGACGACCTCTCCTCCGGCCGCTGGACCGAACGCAACCGCGAACTCCTCGCCCTGGACACAGCGGAACTGGGCCTGCGCCTCCTGGTGGCCGAGTGAGCCACCTCCCGCAGTCGCCCGGCTACGGAAGGGGGTGGGCGGGAATCTCTGCCCGCAGACTCCGACGCCACCAATACAGCCACTGAACGTCCGTACCGAGCGCGTTGGAGCGAGGACGGAGAATCCCGACCGGCCCCGACCCGAAGAACAAGCCGGACGCGCCCCAAAGGGGCGCGGGGAACTGCGCAAAAGACGAGGGCAGGCCCACACCCGGCCGACAACACCAGACAGGCAGCGCCCCCACAGGGGCGCGGGGAACTGCGCGAAACCACCGAGCGACGGCACAGGAAACAAAATACGCCCAGCACAAGAAACCCGGGGCCGAGGCCGGACGACCCGCACCGGAGAACCGGTCAAGGCGCCCCCGCCAGAACAAGTGGGACACTACCCCCGTGCGCAGCGAGAACACCCCCTTCGTCGGCGGACCCCTGGACGGCCGGGTCCTCCCGGTCCTCGTGGGACCCACCGGCCACCCCCCGAAGATCTACCGCGTCCCCGTCCCGGCCCCGACGGAGGACACCCCGCCGACCGTCCACATCTACCGCCGGGTCTCCGTCGTGGCCGGACGCCGCCTCCCCCTGCACAGGGGGTGGCGCTACGAGTACGACCCGGACGGCGACCCCGGCGGTCCCAAGTGGCCGTGGAGCAGACGCGCCACCCCCGGCCGCCCGCCCGGGTGACCCCGTTGCTCCGAACCGCCCAGCCCCCCGCGCGCGATCCCGTACCCCCGCTGATGCTCGCCCTGCGGGGCGCACCGGCCGCCCCCTGCGCGGAGGTGACGACATGTCAGGAACACGGACACACAAGGCGCGCACGGCGACCCTGGCCACCCTGCTGGCGGCCGGACTCCTCGCCCCCGGAGCCCCGGGCACCCCAGGCACCGGCACCGCGTCCGCCGCGCCGAGCGCACCCGGCACACCAGGCGCACCCGGCACACCCCCCGTACCCGCGGCCCCAGCCGCCCCCGCCGCCCCCGCACCGGACCGCTCCGTCAGCGCCCTCCTGACGGACCTTCAGCGGCTGTACCGGGAGGCGGGCTCGGCCACCGCGCGCTACCGCGCCACCGACGAGGAACTGAGCCGCCGCCGCGACCGCGTCGGCACCCTCCAGCGCCGTCTCGCCGACGCCCGCGGCGCCCTGCACACCAGCCGGGGAGCCGCGGCCCGCCTCGCCCGCCAGCAGTACCGCGGCGCCGACAGCCTCTCCCCGTACCTGCGGCTGCTGACGGCCCGCAGCCCCCGCCAGCTCCTCGACGAGAGGTACATCCTGGCGCGGGTGTCCCAGCACCGGGCCGCGGCGGTGGACCGGCTCACCGGGTCCGAACGGACCGCGGACGGTCTCGCGAGCGCGGCCCGCGCGGCACTGGACGAACAGCAGACCCTCGCGGCACGCCACCGCGAGGAGCGGGACGCCGTCACCGGGAAGCTCGACGAGGTCGAGCGACTGCTCGCCTCCCTCACCCCCGAGCAGCTCGGCCGGCTGGGGCAGCTGGAGTCCGCGGGGGCCGAGGCCGGCACCCCACGGGAGTTCGTGGAGTCCGGGGCGCTCGCCGGACCGCAGGCGAGGTCGGCCGCGCCCTCCGCGACCGGTGAGGCCGCGCTGCGCTACGCCGTCGGGCAGATCGGCAAACCGTACGAGTGGGGAGCGGTGGGCCCCACCGCGTTCGACTGCTCGGGGCTGACGTCGAAAGCGTGGGCGGCGGCCGGTGCCGGTATCCCCCGGACCAGCCAGGAGCAGTGGAACGAGCTGCGCCGGGTACCGCTGGGCGCGCTGCGCCCCGGGGACCTGGTCGTGTACTTCCCGGGCGCGACGCATGTGGCGCTCTACCTCGGGGGCGGCCGGGTCGTGCAGGCCCCGCGCCCCGGCGCGAAGGTCAAGGTGTCACCCGTCGCGGCGAACCCCGTGCTCGGCGCGGTGCGGCCGGACCCGGACGAGCCCGCGATGACGGGCTACCGCCCACCGGAGCTGCCGTCCGGGGCGGACGCGGGTTCCGACGCGGGCTACGACTCCACGACGGCCCCGTGAGCACCCGGCGAGCACCGGGTGGACGGCCCCCTGAACGCCCCGTGCGGCCGCCCCGGACGGGACGGCCGCACGGACCGGCGGAAGCAGGCTGCCTCAGGGACCCGATCAGCCCGACAGGGAAGCCAGGTACGCCTCGGCCTTCTCGGGCTCGAAGAAGAAGTTCTCGAAGTCCGACGGGTCGTTGAACCCGTTGGCGAACCGGTCCGCGACCGGCTGGAGCGCGCCCGCCGCGCCGATCAGGTTCAGCACGTGCTCCGGCGGCGCGCCGAGCATCGCGTTGGTCCACTTGGTGACGTGCTGCGCCGTCTGCCAGTAGCGCTCGAACGTGGCGGTCATCCACGTCTCGTCGAACTCGCCGTCACCGTGGGCCACGATCGACTCCAGGTACGACGCCGCGCACTTGGACGCCGAGTTGGAGCCCTGCCCGGTGATCGGGTCGTTGGCGACGACGACATCCGCGACACCCAGCACCACGCCCCCGCCGGGCAGCCGCCCGACCGGGTTGCGGACGGTCGGGGCGTAGCGCCCGGACAGCGTGCCGTTGGCGTCGGTCAGCTCGGCCTTGGTGGCGCGCTCGTACTCCCAGGGCGTGAACCGCTTCATCAGGTCCAGGGTGAGCGCGAGATGCTCCGAGGGGTCCTTGACGCCCTTGAAGGCGTCGAGGGGTCCGCCGGGTATGCCCTCCCAGAACAGGATGTCGGCGCGGCCGGACAGCGTCAGCGTCGGCATCACGAACAGTTCGCCGACCCCGGGCACCAGGTTGCAGCGGACCGCGTCGTAGTCGGGGTGCTCGGGGCGGACCCCGAGACCGTGGACGTAGGCGACGGCGAGCGCGCGCTGGGGCTCGCTGTACGGGGAGCGGGAGGCGTCCCGGCCGAACATCGAGACGAGTTCGCCCTTGCCCGCTGACACGAGTACGAGGTCGTAGGCACGGGAGAAGTAGTCGAGGTCGGAGACGGCGGCGCCGTGGATGACGACGCGGCCGCCGCGCTGCGCGAAGGTCTCCATCCAGCCGGCCATCTTGATCCGCTGGTCGACGGACTGCGCGTGTCCGTCGAGCTGTCCGACCCAGTCGATGACCCGCGGTCTGGCGCCGCCCGGGTCGTCCTCGGGGGCGGGTCCCGCGACGGAGACCCCGAGGCCCTTGATCTTCGGGGCCTGGGACTCCCAGAAGTTGACCTGGAGATCGCGCTCGTGCTGGAGCGCGGTGTGGAACATGCACTGCGTGGACATGACCCGGCCGGACCGGATCTCGTCCGCGGTGCGGTTGGACATCAGGGTGACCTCGTAACCCTGGGACTGGAGGCCGAGGGCGAGCTGGAGACCGGACTGACCGGCACCGACTATGAGTATTGTCCGCATACGGATGTTCTCCTGTTGAACCACGTGAGCCAGTGAACGACGGGAACAGCTGGGGATCTCCCGGGCCGTGTCCCGCGATTACGCGGGGCTGGACTCCAGGGCTTGGCGCACCACGGCGAGCAGGGTCTCGACCACCGATATCCGGTGCCGCGCGTCCATGATGAGGATCGGCACGTGCGGCGGCACGGTCAGGGCGTCACGCACGTCCACCTCGTCGAACCGCTCGCTGCCGTCGAAGTGGTTGACGGCGACGATGTACGGCAGACCGCAGCTCTCGAAGTAGTCGAGCGCGGGGAAGCATTCGTCGAGCCGCCGGGTGTCCGCGAGGACGACCGCGCCGATCGCGCCGCGCACCAGGTCGTCCCACATGAACCAGAACCGCTGCTGCCCCGGGGTGCCGAACAGGTACAGGACGAGGTCGTCGTCCAGGGTGATGCGGCCGTAGTCCATGGCGACCGTGGTGGTGGTCTTCTCCGGGGTCGCGGAGAGGTCGTCCGTCCCGACGCTGGCCTCCGTCATCAGGGCCTCGGTCTGGAGCGGTTCGATCTCCGAGACGGCCTTGACGAGGGTGGTCTTGCCGACGCCGAAGCCGCCCGCGACGACGATCTTCGTGGCGACCGGGGCGCGGGTGCGGTCCCGCTGCCACGCCTTGAGGGGTTCGCCGTCGGTGTCGGCGGACGGCAGTGGTTCAGAGACGACGGAGTCCACTCAGCACCCTTTCCAGCAGCGCGCGGTCCGGCTGGCCCGTTCCGTGACCCGTTCCGTATACACGGATCTTGCCCTGGTCGGCCAGGTCACTGAGCAGGACCCTGACCACGCCGAGCGGCATCTTCAGCAGCGCGGCGATCTCGGCCACCGTCCGCATCCGGCGGCACAGTTCCACGATGGCCCGCATCTCGGGCATGACCCGGGTCGCCAGCGAGCCGTTGGCGAGTTCGAGGCGCTCGTCGGGGGCCTCGATGGCCGCGACGAACGTCTCCACGAGCAGGACGTGCCCGAAGCGGGTCCGTCCCCCCGTCAGCGAGTACGGACGGACCCGGGCCGGCTTCCTGTCGGAGCCGCGCACCGGGAGCCTGGTGGACGGCGCGGCGAGGCCGGCGTCGTCACCGTTCGCGGCGGCGTCGCCCGTACGCGAGGGACCGGACGCGGTCACTGGGCGCTCCCGGGGGTACGGAGCGGCGTCCGGGGCTCACGCGGCCGGGGCACCTCGGCGTACTCACCGGGGGCCGGCGGGTCGGCGGCGCCCCGGGACTCCAGCGACTGGCGCAGCTCGCTGCGCAGTTCGGGGGTCAGGACATGTCCGGCGCGTCCCACGAACAGGGCCATGTGGTAGGCGATGACGCTCATGTCGCAGTCCGGGGTGGCGTGCACCCCCAGGAGCGAGCCGTCACTGATGGACATCACGAAGAGGCTGCCGTCCTCCATGGCCACCATGGTCTGCTTCACCCCGCCGCCGTCCATCAGCTTGGCGGCGCCGAGGGTGAGACTGCCGAGACCGGAGACGATGGTCGCGAGGTCCGCCGACGAGCCCTTGGGCCCGGCGGGCCGACCGGCCGTGCCGGACGCGTCGGCGCCGGTCGCGCCGGGTTCGCTTCCGCCGGGGCCGGTTCTGCCGGGGTCCGAGGAGAGCAGCAGCAGCCCGTCCGACGAGACGACCGCGACGGACAGGAGTCCGGGTACCTCCTCGACCAGATTCGTCAGCAGCCAGTGCAGGTTGCGTGCCTCACGGCTCAGTCCGTATCCACCGGTGGCACCGGAACGTGCCTGGGCGGATGTACTGACACCGGGCGATGTGCTGGGCGCAGTCAACTGCTTCCCTCCTCGACTGTGTCCCCCACTGTTTCCCCACCGCGGCCCACCGACTCCGCCGGGGCGGGGCCGATCTCGGCCTCCACGTCCCGGCGGCCGGCCGCGGCCCCCTGATGAAAGCCCCCGAGCTTGCGCCGCAGGGCGTCCGCGTCGACGCCCCCTCCTGCGGGCCTCGCCACGGTCACGGGCTCACTGATCCTAGGCGTCCGCTTGGGCAGCCCCTTGTCCGTCACGCGTGTCCCGCCCGGGATGTTCCCCTGAACAGCGGTCCGCGCGGTCGGTCCCGCGGGTGCGCCGGGCGCGAGCGCCGGTGCCTCGTCGTGGGCGCGGGTGTGATGACCGTGTTCGTCACCGGCCGCTCCGCCCACCGGTGCCTCGTCCGGGCCCCCAGCCCGCTCGGACACCGTTTCCCCGCCGGACTCCCCGTCGCCGTCCCGGAAGAGGTCTTCCCCGGTGCGGTGTTCCTGTTCCTCGCTGCGGTGTTCCCCGAAGAGGTGTTCTCCGGTGTGGTGCTCCCCGGGATGGTTCCGGGGGTGGTCGGACAGGGATTCCGCTTCCGTGTCGGAGCGCGGTTCCACGTCGGACACCGGGTCCGCGTCCAGGTCCAGGTACGGGTCCAGGTCCGCGTGGATCTGCGCGTCCGGCACCCACTCCGCTTCCGCTCCCGATTCCGCTCCCGCTTCCGTCACCTGTTCGGTGTCCGGCTGCGACGGCGGGGCGATCAGTTCCATCGTCGTCTCGGAGTGGCGTACGGCGGTCTCGGCCGCGGCGATGAGGGGGTCCCCTTGAACCCCTCGGCCGCGCAGCACATTGGAGTTGGCCTCGGCCTCGGAGCCGGGCAGCCGCAGCGCGGGTGCGGCGCCTGCGGCGAGCGGCGGCACCGCCGTGGCGGCGGCCGGTTCGGCGGCGAGCATCCCCTTGGGCAGCACGGCGACCGCGGTGACGCCGCCCTGCTTCTGCTCCCGCAACTGGACCCGCACACCGTGCCGGTGGGCGAGCCGCGCCACCACGTAGAGCCCGAGGCCGAGGCCTTCGTCGCTCTCCGGTCCGGCGGTCAGATCGGCGGGGTCGAACTCGGAGAGCCGCAGGTTCAGTTCCCGCAGCCGCTCGGAGGTCATCCCTATGCCCTCGTCCTGGACGGACAGCATGACCTCGCCGTTCTCCAGCAGCCAGCCGGACACCTCGACGGAGGCGTCGGGCGGGGAGAACGATGTCGCGTTCTCCAGGAGTTCGGCGAGCAGATGGCTGAGGTCGTCGGCCGCGAACCCGGCGATATGGACGTGCGGCGGCAGCGAGGTGATCCGTACCCGCTCATAGCGTTCGATCTCGCTGACGGCGGCCCGTGCCACATCGACCAGCGGTACGGGGCCGGGGTGGTGGTGGCCGTGGTCGGCCCCGGCGAGGACCAGCAGGTTCTCGCTGTGGCGGCGCATGACGGTGGCGAAGTGGTCGAGCTTGAAGAGGGTGGAGAGCCGGTCCGGGTCCTGCTCCCGGTCCTCCAGGCCCTCGATGACGGCGAGCTGGCGCTCGACGAGTCCGAGGGTGCGCAGGGCGAGATTGACGAAGGTGCCCTGGATGCTGTGGCGGACCCGCCCCAGATCGGCGGCGGCCCGGTCCAGCTCGGCCCGGAGTTCGGCCGTGCGGTCGGCCATCGACTCGCGCTCGCCGATCAGATGCCTGCGGTCGCCCTCCAGGGTGGCCAGCCGCTCATGGAGCGCGACGGTGTGCGCGTGCAGGGCGTTGACGGAGTCCACGGCCTGGGCGAACTCGTCGTTGCGGCCGGTGAACCGTACGGGTTCCTCGGCGGCCGGGTCGGCGGCGAGCCGGGCGGAGCCGATCCGCAGCACGGCGAGCGGCCGGGTCAGCGAACGGGCCATGCCCATCGAGACGCCGACGGCGAGGAGCAGCAGGGCGCCGATGACGCCGACCCGGATCTCCAGCTCCGTGACGGCGTCGTCGCGGAGCTGTTCGAGGCGGTCGACGCGGGCGGTGGCCAGGGACGCCTCGACCCCGCGCATCAGATCGATCCGGGAGGACAGCGCGGCGGCGACCTTCTTGGTGTCGATCTCCAGGTCGTCGTCGCTGAGCCGGGCCTCGTCGGTGAGCCGGTTCAGATACCGCTCGGCGGCGGCGGTCTCGGCGCCGTTGACGGTGGAGTCGTACGAGGCGAGGTCGGCGGCGGGCGCGACATCGCGGAAGTCCGCGAGGGCGGCGGTGGAGCGGTGCTGGGCCTGCTGGGCGGCGCCGCTGAGTTCGAGGCGCTTCCTGGCGTCCGCCGCGGACTCGTCGGGCACGGTCTCCATGAGCCCGGTCGTCTGGTTGAACTCGGTGGTGGTGGAGCGGGGGACGGCGAGCGCGGCGAGCAGCAGACCACGGGCGGCCGACGCCTGCTCGACGGCGCGGTCGAGGTCGGCCAGCGACCGGGCGCCCGGGGCGGCGGCGGGCGGGGTACGCACGGCGACGTCCTCGGCGAGCCGGTGCAGCTCGGTGATGACCTTCGCGTACGCCTGATGGGCGGCGAGGGCTTCGCTCTTGCCGGTGAGCGCGGCGCGGCGGGCGGCGGCGACGGCGTCGAGGTCGGTGCGCAGGGCGGCGGGCGCGCCGGCGCGCAGCTCCTGGATACGGCGGTCGACGCGGGCGCTGCGCTGCTCGGAGAGTCCCTTGCCGTCGGGGCGTCCGGCGGCGATGAAGGCGATGACCTCGTCGCGTTCGTCCGCGAGGGCGTGGGCGAGGGAGATGCCCTGGTGGGCCCGCTCGGCGGCGGTGACGAGGTTCTGCGCGTCGTTCAGCTCGCTGGAGGAGGCGAGCAGGGCGGGGGCCCCGGCGCCCGCGATGGCGGCGGCGACGACGGTGACGGAAATGAGGAGCCGGTTGCGCACCCGGGCGCGGCGCTTGCGCTTGCCCTTGGGGGCGGCGGGCGCGGGGGCCGGTACGGGGTTCGGCACCGGGCCGGGCCCGGGATTCGGCGGGGTGCCGCCGGGTCCCGTGGGTCCGCCGCCCTGGCCACTGGGTCCGCCGGGGCCCGCGGGGGCGCCGGGACCTGCGGGAGCGCCCGGGGGGGTGGAGGTGCCAGGAGGTACGGAAGCACCACCGGTCGTGCCGGGCGCCCCGGGCGGTACGGGGGCGCCGGACGTTCCGCGCGGTTCGAACGTTCCGGGCAGGCCGGACATGCCGGGGGTCCCGGTCCGCACCGAGGTGCCCGGGGTCCCAGGTGTGGCGGGTGACCCGGGGGGGTACGGGGCTACCGCACCCTGCTCCGGGGCCGACTGCCCGCCTTTGCGCCGAGGCCGCATCTTCTGCACCGGTGCTCGCATTCTGACTCGACTACCCACGTTTCCGGCACTCATGGGTCCGGATGATGCACCGTCAACCCGCCGGGTCCGCCGCATACGGCTCCAGACCATTCCAGCGCCCGTGGGGAGTGGACGCGCATCGCCGGACCGGCCACCCGAAGGAGTGAACATCGACCGGGAGTTGGGCGGCAAGTTCCTGGGGCACGCGCCAGGCGCCCTGTCCGGTGCGCCGGTTGGACGTGATCGGCGGGGTTTGGCAAGATGCCCCACCACGAGTCGGCGGAACAGATCATTCCCGAGCAAATCAGGCAGGTGACCGGTCGGTACGGTCGTCGCGCTGTCGACCGCCGGTCACCTCTGCGTAACCCCCGCCACCGATTCGTGGGCATCGGTGGGGGCTCGTGCAGACTGACCCGATGCGCATCGAAATCGCCACGGCACCCGGTGACCCCGCACGACCCAACGAGGACTTCGCCTCGGTGGCGGTTCCCGCCTCCGGACAGGGCGGGACGCTGGTCGTGCTCGACGGGGTGACGCCACCCGCGGGGGAATACGGATGCCGGCACTCCGTTCCCTGGTTCACCGCGCGACTCGGGGGCGCACTCGGTGAACTGTCCGTTTCGCGGGCAGATCTGACGCTGCGGGAGCTGCTGGGCGACGCGATCCGCAGGACCGCGGACGCTCACCGCGACACGTGTGACCTTTCTCACGTGCGAACCCCACAGGCAACGGTGGTCCTCGCGCGATGGGACGACGAACGGGTCGAGTACCTCGTGCTGTCCGATTCGGTACTGCTGGTCGAGGACGCGGACGGGGCGGTGAGCGCGGTGCTGGACGACCGGCTCGACCGGATGCCCCGGGAGACGTTGCGGTCCGTCGGGGCGACGGACGGGGAGCTGCGGAACAAGGAGGGCGGCTTCTTCACCGCCGCCGCCGATCCGGACGTGGTCCGGCGGGCCGTCGTCGGGGAGCTGCCGCGGGAGCGGGTGCGGACGCTCGCCGCGATGACCGACGGGGCGTCGCGGTGGGTGGAGCGGTTCCGGTTCGGGGGGTGGGGGGAGTGTCTCTCCTTGCTGCACAAGGAGGGGGCGCAGGCGTTGGTGGACGCGGTGCGGGAGGCCGAGCGGGGTGGTCCCCCCTCGCGGGGCAAGCGGCACGACGACGCAACGGTCACCTACGTAGCCCTCTGACCCCGTCCGCCCCCCTACGGTCCCCCGGGGTTCCCCACCTGAGCGCACTTGTCCCCGTGCGGGTCGCTCGTGGGGTGCGCAGTTCCCCGCGCCCCTGAGGTCGCGCCCCTTCCGGTTCCCGTTCGGCTGCGGATGGCCCTCGGTTGCTCGCGCAGTTCCCCGCGCCCCTGGATGCTGCCCCCTTGCGGTCGCTTCTTCGGGTGCGGGTCCGCCCTCGTCTTCGCGCAGTTCCCCGCGCCCCTGGGGTTCCACACCTGGACGTACTTGTTCCCGTGCGGGTACGGACGTGGGTGCGCAGTTCCCCGCGCCCCTTTGGGGGCGCCCCATTACTGCCGTCCTCTGTCTGCGGGGACGGGGTTGGACCCCCCTCCTCCCGCAGTCGCCCGGCTACCGAAGGGGGTGGGCGGGAATCTCTGCCCGCAGACTCCGATGCTCTTCAGCAGGGCAAGAGGAACGTCCGACCGAGCGCGTTGGAGCGAGGACGGAGAATCCCGACCGGCACCGACCCGAAGAACCGACCGGACGCGCCCCAAAGGGGCGCGGGGAACTGCGCAACACCACCGAGCGACGGCACAGGGACAAGTGCGTCCAGCAGGAACGAGAACCGCCCCGCACCCGAAGAGCGACGAACAGAGGCAGCATCCAGGGGCGCGGGGAACTGCGCAAAACCCACGAGCGACGGCACAGGAACAAGCGCGTCCAGCCGGACAGACCTCGGGGCGGCAGACGTCAAGACTCCGTGGAGCGGTTCAGCCGCTGAAGGAGGCGGGCCAGCTCGGCCACCTCCGCCGGCGCCCAGTCGGCGAGCTGACTGACGTAGCGGGCCCGCCGGGCCGCCCGCACACGCGAGACCCGCACCCGCCCCGCCTCCGTGAGCCGGATCAGCGAGGCCCGCCCGTCCGCGGGATCGGGCTCCCGCGTGACGAGCCCCAGCTCGTCCAGCACCTTCAGCTGCCGGCTCATCGTGGCCTTGCCCACCCCCACGTACCCCGCGAGATCGGTCGCCCGCTGCACCCCGCATTCGTCCAGTCGGACCAACAGTCCGTAGGCCCCGGGTTCCAGTTCCGGATGCACCGCGCGGGCGATCTCCCCGGACGAGGCCCGGGCCCGCCGCAGAATCACCGTCAGCTCGCGTTCGAGCGCGAGGAACTCCCGGGCCACCCCGCCGTCCCCGGTCCCCGTACCGCTCCCGCCCTGATCCGCGCCTGCGTCCATGCCCCGTCTTCCCCGCTGCTGAAGGTGCTGTCCGTACCGCCGGGCACGACCCTCGCCGCGGCCCCGCCAGTATTTCGCAGGTGCGCGGGTGGCCGTGGCGGCCCGGACCCCGACAGGCGCCGGGCCCCGCGCGGCCGTAGTCCTGGTAGCTGACACCTCACCACCGCACCAGGCAGACGAAAGGCACCGAACATGCACCGGACCCGCACCCGCCGTATCACCCGGCCGGCCCCCTTCGCCCTGTTCGCGATGGCCCCACTGCTCGCGATAACCCCGCTGCTCGCGGTCCACCCGGCGTCGGCCGGGACCGCAGCGGCCGACGACCCGGCGGTACCGCCCCGCGGCTCCGCCTGGATGGGCATCGGGGTCCTCGCGCACGACGGCGAGGACGGGCGGCCCGTGGAGGGCCGCGCGGCCCGGACCGAAGGCGTGGACGTGAGCAGCCATCAAGGCGATGTGGCGTGGCCGACGCTGTGGGACAGCGGCGTCAGATGGGCCTATGTGAAGGCCACCGAGGGGACGTACTACAAGAACCCGTACCACCCTCAGCAGTACAACGGCTCGTACGACGTGGGGATGATCAGGGGCGCCTACCACTTCGCGACACCGGACACCACGAACGGCGCCACCCAGGCCGACTACTTCGTGGACAACGGCGGCGGCTGGTCGGGCGACGGACGGACCCTGCCCGGGGTGCTGGACATCGAGTGGAACCCGTACGGGGACGCCTGTTACGGGAAGAGCGCGAGTCAGATGGTGACGTGGATCAGGGACTTCTCGAACCGCTACCGGGCGCGCACCGGCCGGGACGCCGTCATCTACACGGCGACGAGCTGGTGGACCCAGTGCACGGGGAACTCCCCCGCCTTCGGGGACGTGAACCCGCTGTGGATCGCGCGGTACGCGTCGACCCCGGGCACCCTCCCGGCGGGCTGGGCGACGCACACCATGTGGCAGTACACGTCGACCGGCCCGACGGTCGGTGACCACGACTGGTTCAACGGGGCGCTGGACCGGGTCCAGGCCCTCGCGAACGGCTGACCCGCGGCACCCGAACGGCCCTCCCCCGGGGGATGGGGGAGGGCCGTCCGCCTCCGGGGGCGGTCCGGGCGCGTCCGTCACGCCGCGACCGGGACCTCCGGGGCGGCTGTGCTGGTCGCCGGGGCGAGGGCCAGTTCCAGGACCTGGCGGACGTCCGTGACGGGGTGGACGTCCAGCTTGGCCAGGATCTCGGCCGGGACGTCGTCCAGGTCGGCCTCGTTCCGCTTGGGGATCACCACGGTGGTGACCCCGGCCCGGTGCGCGGCGAGCAGCTTCTGCTTCACCCCGCCGATGGGCAGGACCCGGCCGGTCAGCGACACCTCACCGGTCATCGCCACATCCGTGCGGACCTGGCGTCCGCTGAGCAGCGACGCGAGGGCGGTCGTCATGGTGACGCCCGCGCTCGGGCCGTCCTTGGGGACGGCGCCCGCCGGGAAGTGGATGTGCACGCCGCGGTCCTTGAGGTCGCCGACCGGGAGTTCCAGTTCGGCGCCGCGGGAGCGCAGGAAGCTCAGCGCGATCTGCGCCGACTCCTTCATCACATCGCCCAGCTGGCCGGTCAGGGTCAGTCCGGCCGCGCCGGTCTCCGGGTCGGCCAGCGACGCCTCCACGTAGAGGACGTCACCGCCCGCGCCGGTCACCGCGAGCCCGGTGGCGACACCGGGGACGGCGGTCCGCCGCTCGGCCGGGTCCTGCGCGGACTCCGGCACATGGTGCGGCCGTCCGATGAGCGCGCGCAGCTCGTCACCGGTGACGGTGAACGGCAGCTCGCGCTCGCCCAGCTCGTGCTGTGCGGCGACCTTGCGCAGCAGCCGTGCGACGGCCCGCTCCAGGTTCCGTACGCCCGCTTCCCGGGTGTACTCGCCCGCGAGTCCGCGCAGCGCGCTCTCCGCGAGAGTCACCTCGTCGGCGCCGAGGCCCGCCCGCTCCAGCTGGCGCGGCACCAGGTGGTCCCGGGCGATGACGACCTTCTCGTCCTCGGTGTAGCCGTCGAGACGGACCAGCTCCATCCGGTCCAGCAGTGCCTCCGGGATGGACTCCAGGACGTTCGCGGTGGCGAGGAACACCACATCGCTGAGGTCCAGCTCGACCTCCAGGTAATGGTCCCGGAAGGTGTGGTTCTGCGCCGGGTCCAGGACTTCGAGGAGGGCCGCGGCCGGGTCGCCCCGGAAGTCGGAGCCGACCTTGTCGATCTCGTCGAGGAGGACCACCGGGTTCATCGACCCGGCCTCCTTGATCGCCCGCACGATCCGTCCGGGCAGCGCCCCGACGTACGTACGGCGGTGACCGCGGATCTCGGCCTCGTCCCGGACGCCGCCGAGGGCGACCCGGACGAACTTGCGGCCCATGGCGTGCGCGACGGACTCGCCCAGCGAGGTCTTGCCGACCCCGGGCGGGCCGACGAGCGCCAGCACGGCGCCGCCACGGCGTCCGCCGACGACCCCGAGGCCGCGGTCGGCGCGCCGCTTGCGCACCGCCAGGTACTCGGTGATGCGTTCCTTCACGTCCGCGAGGCCCGCGTGCTCGGCGTCCAGCACGGCGCGGGCGCCCTGGATGTCGTACTGGTCCTCGGTGCGCTCGTCCCACGGCAGCTCCAGGACGGTGTCCAGCCAGGTGCGGATCCAGCCGCCCTCCGGGGACTGGTCGCTGGACCGCTCCAGCTTGTCGACCTCCTTGAGCGCGGCCTCCCGGACCCGCTCCGGCAGATCGGCGGCCTCGACCCGGGTCCGGTAGTCGTCGGACTCGTCGTCGGTGCCCTTCTCGCCGTTCAGCTCACGCAGTTCCTTGCGGACCGCTTCGAGCTGGCGGCGCAGCAGGAACTCGCGCTGCTGCTTGTCGACGCCCTCCTGGACGTCCTTCGCGATCGACTCCGCCACGTCCTGCTCCGCGAGGTGCTCGCGGAGCTGCTCGGTGGCCAGCTTCAGGCGGGCGACCGGGTCGGCGGTCTCCAGCAGGGTGACCTTCTGCTGGACGGTGAGGAACGGTGAGTATCCGGAATTGTCGGCGAGCAGGGACACGTCCTCGATCTGCTGGACGCGGTCCACCACCTGCCAGGCGCCGCGCTTGCGGAGCCAGCTGGTCGCGAGGGCCTTGTATTCGGTGATCAGTTCGGTGATCGCGCCGGGCAGGGGGTCGGGGACGGTCTCCGTGACCTCGGTCCCCTCCACCCACAGGGCCGCGCCGGGGCCGGTGGTGCCCGCGCCGATCCGGACTCGGGAACGGCCGCGGATCAGGGCGCCCGGGTCGCCGTCGGCGAGGCGGCCGACCTGTTCCACCGTGCCGAGGACGCCGGTGCTCGCGTAGGCGCCGTCGATACGGGGGACGAGGAGCAGCCGGGGTTTGCCGGGTGCGGAGCCCGCGGCGGCCTGTGCGGCGTCCACCGCGGTGCGTACGTCGGGATCGTTCAGGTCCAGGGGGACGACCATGCCGGGCAGGACGACCTCGTCGTCGAGCGGCAGCACGGGCAGCGCGAGCGGGGTGCCCTTGGAACCAGCGGACTCAGTAGCCATGATCTCCCCTTCGGCATTCAAGTTGAGCTATGTCGACTCAATGCATGGCGCTCCGCGAATGTTCCCGGGGTGGTGTTCGCCCTCAGCGATCCGCCTTCGCTTGCGCTTCTGGGTGGCTCCCGGGTGAGGGCACTTGTCGCCTGTGCCGTCGCTCAGGTCTGTCCGGCTGGGCGCACTTGTTCCTGTGCCGTCGCTCGGCGGTTTGCGCAGTTCCCCGCGCCCCTTTGGGGCGCGTCCGGTTGGTTCTTCGGGTCGGTGCCGGTCGGGATTCTCCGTCCTCGATCCGACACGCTCGGTAAGCCGTTTCGTTGCCCGACTGAAGAGCATCGGAGTCTGCGAGCAGAGATTCCCGCCCACCCCCTCCCGTAGCCGTGCGAGTCCGCGAGGAGGGTGGTTTGAACCCCGAACCCGGTCGCTGAGAGTCCGCAGACGGACGACAGCCCCAGGTGGGCGCCCCCAAAGGGGCGCGGGGAACTGCGCAAAAGACGAGGGCCCACCCGCACCCGAAGAGCGACCGCAACGGGGCAGCACCCAGGGGCGCGGGGAACTGCGCGAGCAACCACAAGCAACCCGCACCCGAACGGGAACCGCAAGGGGCGCGACCTAAGGGGCGCGGGGAACCGCGCACCCACGTCCGACCCGCACGGGAACAGGTACGCCCAGGTGTGGAACCCCAGGGGCGCGGGGAACCGCGCGAAAACGAGGGTAGGCCCGCACCCGAAGAGCGACCGTAATGGGGCAGCATCCAGGGGCGCGGGGAACTGCGCACCCCCGTCCGACCTGCACGGGAACAGGTACGTCCGGGTGGGGAACCCCAGGGGCGCGGGGTACTGCGCACCCCTCGGACGACGGCTCAGGGGGCCTCGGGGCGCGGGCGAGGGGGGGCCTGGGGCGGAAAACCGGGGCGGTGGGGTGGGGGGATCGACAGGATGGGGGGATGGTTCCTCTGATGGACGGCGACAGCGCACTCGTACTGGACCGCAGGACCGGCCCCCACGGCGAGGTGGCCCTGCGCAGACAGGGGCACCTGCTCCAGATCATCGCGAACGGCTGCTTCCTGATGGACACGTCGGACGGCCGCTCCGAGCGGCTTCTGGTGGACGCGGCGCGGGACGCGCTCCCCGGCGCGGGAGGCCACAGCCTGCTGCTCGGGGGGCTCGGCGTCGGCTTCTCGCTGGCGCACGCCGCCGCGGACCCCGCGTGGCGCTCCGTGACCGTCGTGGAGCGCGAGGCGGCGATCATCGACTGGCACCGGGCGGGCCCCCTCGCCGAGGTCTCCGCGACGGCTCTCGCGGACCCCCGTACCGAGATCCTGCACACCGATCTGCTGACCCATCTGAGGACCGCGGACCGCTCGTACGACGCCCTGTGCCTGGACATCGACAACGGACCCGACTGGACGGTCACCGAGGACAACGACGGGCTGTACACCCCGCAGGGTCTCGCGCTGTGCCGTGCGCGTCTGGCGCCCTCCGGCGTACTGGCCGTGTGGTCGGCTCGGCCGTCGCCCGATTTCGAAGGAACATTGCGGAATTCCGGGTTCCAAGGGGTCCGTACCCATGAAATCCCGGTCGCGAGGGGCGTACCGGACGTCGTGCACCTCGCGATCAGAGCTGGATAGCCCGCACACGCTCCGTGCCTCTAGTCTGCTGACCGGCGCGCGGACCATGTGCGTGCCATGCACAGCCATGGGATCACCCCACGGATTCCGAACAGCTCAGTCAGGGGCGGGCGATGGAGCACACACACACCTCGCAGCAAGGTAATACCCAGCCGGCGGGGGCGGGCGCCCAGCGTCGGGTGCTGGTGGTGGAGGACGACCCGACGATCGTCGACGCGATCTCCGCCCGGCTGCGCGCCGAGGGATTCCATGTGCAGACGGCCGGTGACGGACCCGCGGCCGTGGACACCGCCCAGGCGTGGCAGCCCGATCTGCTGATCCTCGACGTGATGCTGCCGGGCTTCGACGGGCTGGAGGTGTGCCGCCGGGTCCAGGCCCAGCGGCCCGTGCCCGTCATGATGCTCACCGCCCGCGACGACGAGACGGACATGCTGGTCGGGCTGGGGGTCGGCGCGGACGACTACATGACCAAGCCGTTCTCGATGCGGGAGCTGGCCGCCCGCGTCCATGTACTGCTGCGCCGGGTCGAACGCGCCGCGCTCGCCGCGACCACCCCCCGCAGCGGCACGCTCCGGCTCGGCGAGCTGGAGATCGACCACGCCCAGCGGCGGGTCCGGGTGCGCGGTGAGGACGTGCATCTGACGCCCACCGAGTTCGATCTGCTGGTGTGCCTGGCGAACACCCCGCGCGCGGTGCTCTCCCGGGAGCAGCTGCTGGCGGAGGTGTGGGACTGGGCGGACGCCTCCGGCACCCGGACGGTGGACAGCCATATCAAGGCCCTGCGCCGCAAGATCGGCGCGGAGCGCATCCGCACCGTGCACGGTGTCGGGTACGCGCTGGAGACCCCGACGCCATGAGCGGCCCCGCCGGTCGGCCCGGCCCGCATCTGACGGACGGTACGACGGGCGAGGCGGCGGGACTCGGTCCCGGCTCCGAGAAGCTGCGTCCGTTCTCGATCAAGACGAAGCTCGGCACGCTGGTCGTGGTGTCGGTGTTCATCACGACCGGGCTGCTGATGATCGCGGTGCGCACCGAGACGGAGCTGCGGTTCATCACCGTGTTCTCGGTGATCGCGACGCTGCTGATCACCCAGTTCGTGGCGCACTCGCTGACCGCGCCGCTGGACGACATGAACACGGTCGCCCGGTCCATATCGCACGGGGACTACACCCGGCGGGTGCGCGGCCACGACCGCAAGGACGAGCTGGGCGATCTCGCGACGACCATCAACCGGATGGCCGACGACCTGGAGGCCCAGGACCGCCAGCGCAAGGAACTCGTGGCGAATGTCTCGCACGAGCTGCGGACCCCGATCGCGGGGCTGCGGGCGGTGCTGGAGAACGTGGTGGACGGGGTCTCGGCCGCCGACCCGGAGACCATGCGCACGGCGCTGAAGCAGACGGAGCGCCTCGGCCGGCTGGTGGAGACGCTGCTGGACCTGTCCCGCCTGGACAACGGGGTCGTACCGCTGAGGGCGCGCCGTTTCGAGGTGTGGCCGTATCTGTCGGGCGTGCTGAAGGAGGCGAACATGGTGGCCTCGGCGCGGGCCGGGATCGCCTCGGGTTCCGGCAGTCACACCCGTACGGACGTGCATCTGCATCTCGATGTGTGGCCGCCGGAGCTGACCGGGCACGCCGATCCCGAGCGCATCCACCAGGTGGTCGCCAATCTGATCGACAACGCCGTGAAGCACAGTCCCCCGCACGGCCGGGTCACGGTGAAGGCCCGCCGGGGCACCGGCGCGGAGTCCCTGAGCCTGGAGGTCATGGACGAGGGGCCCGGTATCCCCGAGTCGGAGTGGCACCGGGTGTTCGAGCGCTTCAACCGGGGCCCCTACACCGATCCGGCGGGCGCCGTGGGCGGGGCGGCCGGCGGGCCCGGGGGGCCGCGGCCGGCGCCGCCGGGGCCCGGGGGCAGTGACGGCGGTACGGGGCTGGGGCTGGCGATCGCGCGCTGGGCGGTGGATCTGCACGGGGGCCGGATCGGGGTCGCGGAGTCGGCGCGGGGTTGCCGGATCCAGGTCATCCTTCCGGGGCTGTCACGGGGCCAAGGTTGACGTAGGGTTCGAGTCGACAGGCCAAGATCGTCGGGCTCGGGTGGCGGACGGACACGTTCCGCCCACCGTCCGGTCGGGTTCCGCCTCCGGGTGGCGCACGCGCGGACTGACACGATCCAGCACGGTCGGCCGCCGGACGACGCGGTGTCCTCACCCGTCCGTCGTGCTCCGGCGTGCCCTGACGTCCACCGCGCCACAGGCGAACCACGGTTGTTTCCCGCCATTTCGAACCCTGAAACACCCCTTCCAGTGTGACTTACGCGACGGATCAGCTGCCCCGCCTGCACTCCTGGCCCCGCAAGGCGTAGCCTTAATTCCCGCTGTCCATCATCTTGTGAAGCGGAAGAGGGCGGTTGCCGCCGTGTCGTCACAGTCCCCCAGTAATTCGAGCTCCCCCAGCCTTCGGCCAGGAGGCGCCCCCACAACCGAACGAGCAGGGCAGGGTCAGGACCCCGCCGCTGCTTTCGGTGCCAATGAGTGGCTCGTCGACGAGATCTATCAGCAGTACCTCCAGGACCCGAACTCGGTAGACCGCGCCTGGTGGGACTTCTTCGCCGACTACAAGCCGGGGGCAGCTGCCACCCCGGTCCCGGCGGATACCGCGGCCCCCGGTACGCAGGCTGAGAAGCCCGCCGCCGTGAGCCCGGCCGTCCCCAGCGCGTCGCCCGCACCCGCGGCCAAGGCTCCGGCCACGCCCGCGGCCCCGGCGAAGGGCGCCACCGCACAGGGTGCCCCCGCCGCGCCGCAGGCCAAGCCCGCCGCGTCCGCTCCCGCGCCCGCCAAGGCCGCTCCGGCGAAGGCGGCACCCGCCGCCGAGCAGGCGCCGGCCGCGGAGGCACCCGCGGGGCCGGAGTTCGTCACGCTGCGCGGCCCGTCGGCCGCTGTCGCGAAGAACATGAACGCCTCGCTGGAGGTGCCCACGGCCACGTCCGTGCGCGCCGTGCCGGTGAAGCTCCTGTTCGACAACCGCATCGTGATCAACAACCATCTGAAGCGCGCCCGGGGCGGGAAGATCTCCTTCACCCACCTCATCGGGTACGCGATGGTGCAGGCGATCAAGGCCATGCCGTCGATGAACCACTCCTTCACGGTGAAGGACGGCAAGCCGACGCTGGTCAAGCCGGAGCACATCAACTTCGGCCTCGCCATCGACCTCGTGAAGCCCAACGGTGACCGCCAGCTGGTCGTCGCGGGCATCAAGAAGGCCGAGACCCTGAACTTCTTCGAGTTCTGGCAGGCCTACGAGGACATCGTCCGCCGCGCCCGTGACAACAAGCTCACGATGGAGGACTTCACCGGCGTCACGGTCTCGCTGACCAACCCGGGGGGCCTCGGTACGGTCCACTCCGTGCCGCGGCTGATGCCGAACCAGTCGGTGATCATGGGCGTCGGTTCCATGGACTACCCGGCGGAGTTCCAGGGCACGTCCCAGGACACCCTGAACAAGCTCGGTATCTCCAAGGTCATGACGCTCACGTCGACCTACGACCACCGGGTCGTCCAGGGTGCCGCCTCCGGCGAGTTCCTGCGGGTCGTCGCGAACCTCCTGCTCGGCCAGGAGGGCTTCTACGACGAGATCTTCGAGGCGCTGCGCATCCCCTACGAGCCGGTCCGCTGGCTCAAGGACATCGACGCCTCGCACGACGACGACGTCACCAAGGCCGCCCGGGTCTTCGAGCTGATCCACTCCTACCGGGTCCGCGGCCATGTCATGGCCGACACCGACCCGCTGGAGTACCGCCAGCGCAAGCACCCCGACCTGGACATCACCGAGCACGGTCTCACCCTGTGGGACCTGGAGCGGGAGTTCGCGGTCGGCGGCTTCGCGGCCAAGTCGATGATGAAGCTGCGGGACATCCTCGGGGTGCTGCGCGACTCGTACTGCCGCACCACCGGCATCGAGTTCATGCACATCCAGGACCCGAAGCAGCGCCGCTGGATCCAGGACCGGGTCGAGCGTCCGCACAGCAACCCGGAGCGCGAGGAGCAGCTGCGCATCCTGCGCCGGCTGAACGCCGCCGAGGCGTTCGAGACGTTCCTCCAGACCAAGTACGTCGGTCAGAAGCGGTTCTCGCTGGAGGGCGCCGAGTCCGTCATCCCGCTGCTGGACGCGGTCATCGACTCGGCGGCCGAGTCCCGGCTGGACGAGGTCGTCATCGGGATGGCGCACCGCGGCCGGCTGAACGTCCTCGCGAACATCGTCGGCAAGTCGTACGCGCAGATCTTCCGGGAGTTCGAGGGCAACCTCGACCCGAAGTCGATGCACGGCTCCGGCGACGTGAAGTACCATCTGGGCGCCGAGGGCACCTTCACCGGTCTCGACGGCGAGCAGATCAAGGTCTCGCTCACCGCGAACCCCTCGCACCTGGAGGCCGTCGACCCGGTCCTCGAAGGGGTCGCGCGCGCCAAGCAGGACATCATCAACAAGGGCGGTACGGACTTCACGGTCCTGCCGGTCGCCCTGCACGGTGACGCGGCCTTCGCGGGCCAGGGTGTCGTGGCCGAGACGCTGAACATGTCGCAGCTGCGCGGTTACCGCACGGGCGGCACGGTCCACATCGTCATCAACAACCAGGTCGGCTTCACCGCCGCCCCGGAGTCGTCCCGCTCGTCGATGTACGCGACGGACGTGGCGCGGATGATCGAGGCGCCGATCTTCCATGTGAACGGCGACGACCCCGAGGCCGTCGTCCGGGTGGCGCGGCTCGCGTTCGAGTTCCGTCAGGCGTTCAACAAGGACGTCGTGATCGACCTCATCTGCTACCGCCGCCGCGGTCACAACGAGTCCGACAACCCGGCGTTCACCCAGCCGCTGATGTACGACCTGATCGACAAGAAGCGCTCGGTGCGCAAGCTGTACACCGAGTCCCTGATCGGTCGCGGTGACATCACGCTGGAGGAGGCCGAGCAGGCGCTCCAGGACTTCCAGGGGCAGCTGGAGAAGGTGTTCACGGAGGTCCGTGAGGCCACCTCGCAGCCGTCCGAGGTGCCGCTGCCCGAGCCGCAGGCCGAGTTCCCGGTCACGGTGAACACGGCGGTCTCCCAGGAGGTCGTCAAGCGGATCGCCGAGTCGCAGGTCAACATCCCCGAGCGGGTCACCGTCCACCCGAGGCTGCTGCCGCAGCTCCAGCGCCGTGCGGCGATGGTGGAGGACGGCACGATCGACTGGGGCATGGGCGAGACCCTCGCCATCGGCTCGCTGCTGATGGAGGGCACCCCGGTGCGGCTGTCCGGCCAGGACTCCCGCCGCGGCACCTTCGGCCAGCGGCACGCGGTGCTCATCGACCGGGAGACCGGCGAGGACTACACCCCGCTGCTGTACCTGTCGGAGGACCAGGCCCGTTACAACGTCTACGACTCCCTGCTGTCGGAGTACGCGGCGATGGGCTTCGAGTACGGCTACTCGCTGGCCCGTCCCGAGTCCCTGGTGATGTGGGAGGCGCAGTTCGGTGACTTCGTGAACGGCGCGCAGACGGTGGTGGACGAGTTCATCTCCTCCGCCGAGCAGAAGTGGGCCCAGACCTCGGGTGTCACGCTGCTGCTGCCGCACGGTTACGAGGGCCAGGGCCCGGACCACTCGTCCGCCCGCCCGGAGCGGTTCCTCCAGCTCTGCGCGCAGAACAACATGACGGTCGCGATGCCGACCCTGCCGTCGAATTACTTCCACCTGCTGCGCTGGCAGGTCCACAACCCGCACCACAAGCCGCTGGTCGTCTTCACCCCGAAGTCGATGCTGCGGATGAAGGCGGCGGCGTCGAAGGCGGAGGAGTTCACGACGGGCGGCTTCCGTCCGGTCATCGGTGACACCCGTGCCGAGGCGTCGGCGGTCCGCAAGGTCGTCTTCTGCGCCGGCAAGGTGTACTACGACCTGGAGGCCGAGCGGGTCAAGCGCGATATCACCGACACGGCGATCATCCGTATCGAGCGGCTGTACCCGCTGCCGGGCAAGGAGCTCCAGGCGGAGATCTCCAAGTACCCGAACGCCGAGAAGTACCTGTGGGCCCAGGAAGAGCCCGCGAACCAGGGTGCGTGGCCGTTCATCGCGCTGAACCTGATCGACCACCTCGACCTGGCGGTCGGGGCGGACATCCCGCACGGCGAGCGGCTGCGGCGGATCTCCCGTCCGCACGGTTCGTCGCCCGCGGTGGGTTCGGCGAAGCGGCACCAGGCGGAGCAGGAGCAGCTGGTCCGTGAGGTGTTCGAGGCGTAGCGCCTCTCCCCGGCGACGGTCGGGGTGACCGGGGCCCGGTGCCCCATCCGCTGGACGCGGGTGGGCACCGGGCCCCGGTGCGTGGTGCCCCCCGTACCCTGGTCGTACGTGCCGGTTTCCCCCTTCTGGAGCATGCGTTGTACTTCACCGATCGTGGTATCGAGGAACTGGAGAAGCGGCGGGGCGAGGAGGAGGTCAGCTTCGAGTGGCTCGCGGAGCAGTTGCGGGCGTTCGTGGACCTCAACCCCGACTTCGAGGTCCCGGTGGAACGTCTGGCGACGTGGCTGGCCCGTCTGGACGACGAGGAGGACTGACCGTCCGGGCGGTGCGGGTCGCCTTCGCTCGCGCTTCTGGGTCTGCCCGGGTGAGCGCACTTGTTCCTGTGCCGTCGCTCGTGGGGTGCGCAGTTCCCCGCGCCCCTGGGTCTCCTGTGCTGAGCGCGCTTCGTTCCTGAGCCGTCGCCCGGTGGGTGCGCAGTTCCCCGCGCCCCTATCGGGGGCGCCCCTTGCGGTGGGCCCTTCGCCCCCCGGCCCGCAGCCGGACGACGACAGCGAGGGGGCGCCCCGAAGGGGCGCGGGGAACTGCGCACCCACGGACGGCCCGCACGGGGAAAAGTACGGTCAGGGGGGCGTACCCAGGGGTGCGGGGAACCGGGCGCGTAGCCCGACCGTGCCCGTCGTGGCGAGGAGGCCGCCCGCCAGGACCAGGGCGGGGCGGCGCCGGTGAAGGCCCCAGAGGGCCATCGGCACGCCCAAGCCCACCTGCACCACGCACAGCGCCCGTACCACCGGCCCCCACCAGATCCCCGGATCGGCGTCCCCCTCCCCCACCGCCGCCCGCAGGGCGACCCGCAGGACGGGCATGGACGCCCCGGGGGTGACCCCGGGCGGCAGGACCAGCCCCGTCCGCGCGAGCACCGCGACCAGCCCGATCAGCCGGGCCCGCGCGTCCGCGTCCGAGTCGCCGCGGGTCAGTACGTCCAGCGCCTGGAGGTCCAGCACCGGATCGAGGCCGAGCCGCAGCGCGACGGTCCGGACCGCCTCGTCCTCCCCGACGGGTGTCCCGCCCGCGAGCCACTCGTACCCCACGGGCCGCCGGAACCCCGAGGCCAGCACGAAGCCGCTGTGCCCGGGGTCCCACCACAGCGCGAGCACCGGCCACGGTCCGCCGACGGCGAGCGCCCCGGCCCAGCCGGTCACCACCCGTTCCACCGGGTCGCCGCCCGTCTCCCGCCAGGGCGCGCCCTCCGGGACCAGTACGGTCCAGCCTTCCCCGGCCGCCGCGGCCCGCATCGGCTCACGGAGCAGCCGGGCGACCGGGGCCACGGTGTCGGGAGTGCCCCGGCACAGCAGCAGCGCCCCGGTGACCGGGGCGGCGTTCTCAGCGGCGGACGGCATGGCACCACGCTAGATCAATGCGTCAGATACGGCTCATCACCGGACAGAAGGGGCGTGCCCCTTGACCTCCGCGATCCGCGATATATCGTGTATTGGAAGAAGACGCGATATGGCGCGTCAATCCCGAACAGGGGAGGTCGGCACCATGTCCGAGTGGTCCGTCGCAGATCCGCAGAAGCTCACCTTCGACGCCCCGCTGACGGAGCTCCACGTGCGGCTCGTCAACGGAACGGTCAATGTCGTGGGCACCGAGAGCAGTTCCGCGCGGCTCCAGGTCTCCGAGATCGAGGGCCCGCCCCTGGTGGTGACCCATGAGGACGGCGTCCTGACGGTCGCGTACGAGGATCTGCCCTGGAAGGGCTTCCTGCGCTGGCTGGACCGCAAGGGCTGGCAGCGCAGCGCGGTGGTCTCGCTGACGGTCCCCGCCGGGACCCGGGTGGAGGTCGGCGTCGTCGGCGCGGGAGCGGTCGTCTCCGGCATCGAGGGGCGCACCGAGGTCAAGGGCATCACCGGTGACACCACCCTCGTCGCGCTCGCGGGCCCCGTCCGCACCGACACGGTCGCCGGGAACATCGAGGCGCACCGGCTGACCGGCGACCTCCGCTTCAACTCCGTGTCCGGCGACCTCACCGTCGTCGAGAGCTCCGGCTCCTCCGTACGGGGCGACTCCGTCAGCGGCTCCATGATCGTGGACCTCGACCCCACCGGCGGCCCCGCCGACATCAGCCTCACCAGCGTCTCCGGCGAGATCGCCGTCCGGCTGCCGCACCCGGCGGACGCCGAGGTCGAGGCGAACACCGCGAGCGGCAGCCTCTCCAACCACTTCGAGGACCTCCGGGTCAGCGGTCAGTGGGGCGCCAAACGGATCACCGGGCGGCTCGGCAGCGGCAGCGGAACGCTGAAGGCGAGCACCGTGTCCGGTTCGATCGCCCTGCTGCGCCGGCCGCCCGCCGACCACCACGACTCCCCGCCCGTACCCGACCCCGCCGCCGCGCCCACCGGGGACGGCACCGACCGGAAGGTGCTGTGACATGCCTCCTGTCTTCGCCCATGGCCGACTGCGTCTCTACCTCCTGAAGCTCCTGGACGAGGCCCCCCGGCACGGCTACGAGGTGATCCGCCTCCTGGAGGAGCGCTTCCAGGGGCTCTACGCGCCCTCCGCCGGCACCGTGTACCCGCGGCTGGCCAAGCTGGAGGCCGAGGGGCTGGTCACCCACACCACCGAGGGCGGCCGCAAGGTCTACTCGATCACCGACGCGGGCCGCGCCGAGCTGGCCGGGCGCAGCGGTGAGCTGGCCGATCTGGAGCTGGAGATCGGCGAGTCCGTCGCGGAGCTGGCCGCCGAGATCCGGGACGACGTACGCGGGGCCGCGGGCGATCTGCGCCGCGACATGCGCGCGGCGGCGAAGCAGGCCCGTACGTCCGGCGGCAAGGACTTCCCCGACCCCTCCGACCTGCTCGACGGGGCGTGGGGCGACAAGGAGGCGTGGCAGCGCGCGAAGGACGACATCCGGCGCGCCAAGCAGGAGTGGAAGGACCAGGCCCGGCGCGCCAAGGACGAGAGCCGACGGGCCCGGGACGAGGCCCAGCGGGCCCGCACCCAGGCCCAGGAGGCGCAGGCCCAGGCCCAGGAGCAGGTCCAGCGGATCGCCAGGAAGGTGCAGGAGCAGGTCCAGTCCCATTTCCAGCGCGGCGAGTGGCCGACCGGGGTGCGGGAGGGGCTGTCCGAGCTGGCCAAGGAGTTCGGCGACTTCGGCAAGGACTTCCGCTGGGGCGGCGGACAGCCGACGGCGGCCCCGGAGCCCCCCGTGCCCCCGCAGGACGCGCCGCCCACGAAGCCGGGCGGTCAGGTACCGGACTGGGCCGACGAGGAACCGTCGGGTGATCCGGCGCGTGATCTCGACCGGCTCCTCGACCGGTTCCGGGACGGCATCCGTGACACGGCCCGCGACCACGGGGTCACGGACGCGCAGTTCCGGGAGGCCCGTCGGCATCTGTCCGAGGCGGCGGCGGGGATCGCGGCGACTCTGCACCCCGGCGGGGCCCGTAGCGACTGACCTCCGCCCCGTCCGCGCGGGTGCGGGTCCCCGTGCGACGGGGGTCCGCACCCGCGCGGGTACTTGGCGGGCCCGCGCCCCTGGGTCCGTCCACCGGGGCGCACTTGCTCCCGTGCAAGTCGTTCGTGGGTGCGCGGTTCCCCGTTCCCCTTTGAGGCACGTCCTCCCCGTGGTGTCTTCGTCCGCGCGTGCAGACGAACGGCCACCGCGAGGGGCGCCCGAAAGGGGAACGGGGACGGCTCAGGCGGCCGTGCCGTACAGCACCCGTTCCAGCGCGAGCCGTTCGACGCCATGGTCGGCCAGGACCTCCGCGCCCACCCCCGGCCGGGAGGTCACCGCGAGCAGTACATGGTGGTCGCCGATCTCCCGCTCCCGCCGCCCCAGCGCGATCCGCAGCGACCTCGTCAGCACATCCTTGGACTCCGGGGCGAACAGCACTCTCCCGAACCACCCGCGCCGTCCGCCCGCGCGTCGGCCGGCGGACGCCAGTGCCCCCGCCCCGTGGCCGTCCTCGACCCGGGTCACCAACTCGTCCACGTCGATGCCGAACCCGGCGAGGGCCTCGGAGTCGGCGCGTGACAGTCCGCCGCGGCGGCGCGCGTCGTCCAGCGCGCGTTCCACGGAGTCCCGTCGCCGGTCGGCGCCCAGCGCGGCGAGCGCGAAGGACGCCCTGCTGCCCTCCCGGTCGAACAACGCGAGGAGCAGATGCTCCTCCCCCACCGTCCGTGCCCCGGCCCGTTCGGCGTGCCCGAGCGCGTCGACGACCACGGCCCGCGCGTCCTTGGTGAACCGTTCGAACATCACTGCCTCCCGTGCTTCTTGTGCACCGCTTGCCTGCTGACACCCAGTTCGGCCGCGATCTCCTGCCACGACCAGCCCTGCGCGCGGGCCGCGCGCACCTGGACGGCCTCCAGCCGCTCCAGCAGCCGGCGCAGTGCGGCGACCGCCCGGAGTCCGACCCTCGGGTCGCGGTCACCCGCCCGCGCGGCGAGATCCGTTGCTTCGGTCATGATGTCAACGTACATTGACACCCGGCACGCGTCAACCAAAATTGACAGCCGGAGCGCGGAGGCACCCCCGCACCGAGACGCGCGCTCCGGCTACACGGTCAGCACGATCTTCCCGAACTGGCCGCCCGCCTCCATCCGCTCGAACCCCTCCCGGGCCCGGTCCAGCGGCAGCACCTCGTCGATCACGGGGCGCACCCCCGCCGACGCGCAGAAGGCCAGCAGATCCTCCAGTTCGTCCTTCGACCCCATGGTCGAGCCGACGATCCGCAGCTCCAGGAAGAACACCCGGGTCAGCTCCGCGTGCGAGGGCGCGTCACCGCTGGTGGCACCGGAGATCACCAGCGTGCCGCCGGGCCGCAGGGACCTGACCGAGTGCGACCAGGTGGCCGCCCCCACGGTCTCGATCACGGCGTCCACCCGCTGCGGCAGCCGCGCGCCCGCAGGCAGCGCCTCCACCGCGCCCAGCTCCAGGGCCCTCGCGCGCTTGGCCTCGTCCCGGCTGGTGGCGAACACCCGCAGCCCGGCGGCCTTGCCCAGCACGATGGCGGCGGTGGCGACGCCCCCGCCGGCGCCCTGCACCAGGACGGAGTCCCCGGGCCGCACCCCCGCGTTGGTGAAGAGCATCCGGTACGCGGTGAGCCAGGCGGTCGGCAGGCACGCGGCCTCCTCGAACGACAGCCCGGACGGCTTGGGCAGGACGTTCCACACCGGTACGGAGACCTGCTCGGCGAAGGTGCCCTGGTACTTCTCCGTCAGGATGGACCGGCCCTCACGGGGTCCGACACCGTGACCGGTCTGGCCGATCACCGAGTGCAGGACGACCTCGTTGCCGTCCTGGTCCACCCCGGCGGCGTCACAGCCGAGGATCATCGGAAGCTTGTCCTCCGCGAGCCCGACCCCCCGCAGGGACCACAGGTCGTGATGGTTCAGCGAGGCGGCGCGGACATTCACGGTGGTCCACCCGTCCCGGGCCACCGGGGCGGGACGTTCCCCCAGCTCCAGCCCGTTCAGCGGGTGATCACGGTCGATACGAGCGGCATAGGCAGCGAACATGCCGCGACGATAGGCCCCACCCCACCCCCAAGGAACACCCCACCCCCGTGACACCCCGCACACCCACAAACACGCCCAGCCCAGCGGCCCCAGGGGCGCGACCCAAGGGGCGCGGGGAACTGCGCACCCACGGACGGCCCGCACAGGAACAGGCACGTCCAGGGGTGGAACCCTAGGGGCGCGAGGAACCGCGCACCCACCGAGCGACGGCACAGCAACGGAGTACGCCCAGCACACGAAACCCAGGGGCGCGGGGAACTGCGCACCCACGGACGGCCCGCACAGGAACGGAGTACGCCCACCCGGACAAACCCCAGAAGCGCAAGCGAAGGCGCCCCGCACAGGAACAACGCCCCAGGGAACGCCGAACGCCCCCGGCCCGGGGCAGCAGCCCAGGAACCGGAGGCGAAGCAAAACGGCAGAGCACCCCGCACGGGGCTTCGCACGGAGCTCAGCGACGGGCGACACCCTCCGCCCGCGCCGCCGCGGCCACCGCCGCGGTCACCGCCGGAGCGACCCGCTCGTCGAACGGCGAGGGAATCACGTAATCCGCGGCCAGGTCGTCCCCGACGACCCCGGCCAACGCGTTGGCCGCCGCGATCTTCATCCCCTCCGTGATCCGCGACGCCCGCACCTGAAGCGCCCCGGCGAAGATCCCGGGGAAGGCGAGGACGTTGTTGATCTGGTTGGGGAAGTCGGACCGCCCGGTCGCCACGACGGCCGCGTACTTGTGCGCGACCGTGGGGTGCACCTCGGGCTCCGGGTTGGCCATGGCGAACACGAACGACCGGGGGGCCATCGACGCGACCGCCGCTTCCGGCACCGTCCCGCCGGACACCCCGATGAAGACGTCCGCCCCGGCGAGCGCCGCTTCGAGGCTGCCGCTCAGTCCGGCCCGGTTGGTGATCTCCGCGAGCTCCCGCTTGACCGGGTTGAGGTCGTCCCGGTCCCGGCTGACGACACCCTTGCGGTCGGCGACGGCGACGTCCCCGATCCCCGCTTCGAGCAGGAACTTGGAGATGGCGACCCCGGCGGCACCCGCCCCGGAGATCACCGCGCGCAGATCCCCGAGCGTGCGCCCGGTCAGCTTCGCGGCGTTGCGCAGGGCCGCGAGCGTGACGACGGCCGTCCCGTGCTGGTCGTCGTGGAAGACCGGGATGTCGAGCGCCTCCTGGAGCCTGCGCTCGATCTCGAAGCAGCGCGGCGCGGAGATGTCCTCCAGATTGACACCGCCGAAGGAGGGCGCGAGCCGCACGACGGTCTCGATGATCTCGTCGGTGTCCTTGGTGGCGAGCGCGATCGGCACCGCGTCGACGCCGGCGAACTGCTTGAACAGGATCGCCTTGCCCTCCATGACGGGCAAGGACGCCTCGGGACCGATGTCCCCGAGGCCGAGGACGGCGGTGCCGTCCGTCACGACCGCCACGACCTGCGACTTCCACGTGTAGTCATGGACCAGGTCGGGCTGCTCGGCGATGGCGCTGCACACTCGGGCGACACCGGGGGTGTACGCCAGGGAAAGGTCGTCCTTGTCACGGACGGGGACGGTCGCCTGGACGGCCATCTTGCCGCCCCGGTGGAGCGCGAACACCGGATCGAAGGAATCGAGGGGCTCCCCCCCGGCCTCGTGACCCGCACTGCCCTGGACGCGCGTCGCACCGGCGGTGTCGCTGTCGCTGCGAGGATTGACGATCTCCGCTGCCACTGTCTTTACCCCTTAAATCTGTACTCGTTGAGGGTGGCCACTCCTGGTAAAGGGGTGGGCGGGCACCGCGCCGGAATCCGCAGTCGCGAAACGTCCGTACGCCGGTGAGGCGTACGGGACCGGCACGACGGGCGCGCCGCACACGCGCCCAGAGCCCCGGATAGGGGTGTAAAGAACCTTCTTACCGGACGGACGGTGTCATGGACGAGTCCACCCCGTCGCGGTGACGTGACTCATAGCCGAATTTCATGAAGATAGGGACAACCGGCCGAAATGTCGATACATACCCACGATCGACGGTACGACCGAATCGCTCCACCCCGGGTGCACCGAAGATTTTCCGGCGGCCGGGTTCCGGACCCGCAGAAGGTGCGGTCGGGATGTACCGGCCTGTCGGGGTTCGGGTTCGACCTGTTATCCGATTTTGACATGGCTGCGCCGTTGAACGACCTGGTCCGAATGGCAAGATGCCGTCATCACACGTGGTCGCGACACCCGAAGGTGTGTGCCCGCCGACCACCGGCTATTCACCCACCTGCCGGAGGAATCCACCATGACCGCACGCTCCACCCGTCGCTCGTTCGCCGCGAAGTCCGGGCAGTCACGGCTCGCCGCGATCGGCGCGATCGCGGTCGCCGGCTCGCTGCTCCTGAGCGGCTGTGGTGACCAGACCAAGGAGAAGGCCGAGGACAGCGGGGACAGCGGCCGCGAGAGCGCCGCCGCCGCCCCGCTCGCCGACAAGCTCCCGAAGGCCGTCCGCGACAAGGGCGAGATCAAGGTCGGCTCGGACATCGCGTACGCGCCCGTCGAGTTCAAGGACGACTCCGGCAAGACGGTCGGTATCGACCCGGACATCGCCGCCGCCATCGGCAAGCAGCTCGGCGTGGACTTCGTCTTCGAGAACGGCACCTTCGACACCCTGATCACCGGGCTGCGCTCCAAGCGGTACGACCTCGCGATGTCCGCGATGACCGACACCAAGGACCGCCAGAACGGCGTCGACGGCGACACCGGCAAGAAGGTCGGCGAGGGCGTCGACTTCGTCGACTACTTCAACGCCGGCGTCTCCATCTACACGCCCAAGGGCAAGACCCAGAACATCAAGGGCTGGGACGACCTCTGCGGCAAGAAGATCGTGGTGCAGCGCGGCACGGTCTCCCACGACCTCGCCAAGGCGCAGGCCAAGGAGTGCCCGTCCGGCAAGAAGCTCGCGATCGAGCCGTACGACAACGACCAGCAGGCCCAGACCCGGCTGCGTTCGGGCGGCGCCGACGCCGGTTCGTCGGACTTCCCGGTCGCCGCGTACGCGGTGAAGACGTCCGGCGGCGGCAAGGACTTCGAGCTCGTCGGTGACCAGGTCGAGGCCGCCCCGTACGGCATCGCCGTCGCCAAGGGCAACGACGAGCTGCGGGACGCCGTCCAGGCGGGCCTGGACGCGATCATCAAGAACGGTGAGTACGACAAGATCATCGCCAAGTGGGGCGTCGAGGCGGGAGCCGTCAAGGAGGCCGTGGTCAACGGCGGCAAGTGACCCCACGCACCCCGCTACGCCGACCAGGCCACTGAAAGGCAAGACCCGTGTCCGTCGACATCGACAAGACGGGCGGCGGCCCCCCGGCCCCGCCGCCCGCCCGGCCGGAGGCCATCAAGGCCGTCCCGGTCCGGCACTACGGGCGGTACATCGCCGCCGTGGTCGCCATCGCCCTGCTCGCCTCGATCGTCTACGCGTTCGCGCAGGGCAAGATCAACTGGGGTGCGGTCCCCGACTACTTCTTCGACGACCGCATCCTCAAGGGGGTCGGCAGCACCCTGCTGCTGACCGCCCTGTCCATGCTGATCGGCATCGGCGGCGGCATCCTGCTCGCGGTGATGCGGCTGTCGAAGAACCCGGTGACCTCGTCCATCGCGTGGTTCTACATCTGGTTCTTCCGGGGCACCCCGGTCCTCGTCCAGCTCTTCGTCTGGTTCAACCTGGGCCTGGTCTTCGAGTACATCAACCTCGGCTTCGTCTACAAGGACTACTGGTCGAGCTTCATGACGCCGTTCCTGACGGCGCTGCTCGGCCTCGGTCTCAACGAGGCCGCGTACATGGCGGAGATCTGCCGGGCGGGTCTGCTGTCGGTGGACGAGGGCCAGACCGAGGCGTCGCACGCGCTCGGGATGAGCCATCAGAAGACCCTGCGGCGGATCGTGATCCCGCAGGCGATGCGGGTGATCGTGCCCCCCACGGGCAATGAGGTCATCAACATGCTGAAGACGACCTCATTGGTGTCGGCGGTGCAGTACTACGAGCTACTGAAATACGCCCAGGACATCGGACAGACCTCGGGCGCCCCGGTGGAGATGCTCTTCCTCGCCGCCGCCTGGTACCTGATCATGACGTCGGTCCTGAGCGTCGGCCAGTACTACGTGGAGCGGTACTACGCGCGCGGCTCCAGCCGCCAGCTGCCGCCCACGCCCTGGCAGAAGGTCAGGAAGCATGTGTTCTCCCTGTCCAGCCGAAAGGGGGCCACGGCATGAGCGCGATGGTGAAGGCCGAAGGCGTCCACAAGTCGTACGGCAATGTCGAGGTGCTCAAGGGCATCGACCTGGAGGTCGCCACCGGTGAGGTGTTCTGCCTCATCGGCCCGTCCGGTTCCGGCAAGTCGACGTTCCTGCGCTGCATCAACCACCTGGAGAAGGTCAACGCCGGGCGGCTGTACGTGGACGGCGAGCTCGTCGGCTACCGCCAGAAGGGCGACAAGCTGTACGAGCTGAAGGACAACGAGGTCGCGCTGAAGCGGCGTGACATCGGCATGGTGTTCCAGCGGTTCAACCTCTTCCCGCACATGACCGCCCTCCAGAACATCTGCGAGGCGCCGATCCAGGTGAAGCGGGTGCCCACGCGGCAGGCCCGGGAACGGGCCGCGCAGCTCCTGGAGCGGGTCGGGCTCGCGGACAAGGCGGACAGCTATCCCTCGCAGCTGTCCGGTGGACAGCAGCAGCGGGTCGCGATCGCGCGCGCCCTGGCGATGGACCCCAAGCTGATGCTGTTCGACGAGCCGACCTCCGCGCTCGACCCCGAACTCGTCGGCGATGTGCTCGACGTGATGCGTGATCTCGCGGAGTCCGGGATGACGATGGTGGTCGTGACGCACGAGATGGGCTTCGCGCGGGAGGTGGGCGACTCGCTCGTCTTCATGGACGGCGGTGTGGTGGTCGAGTCGGGCGACCCCCGCGAGGTCCTGACGAACCCCCAGCACGAACGCACCCGGTCCTTCCTGTCCAAGGTCCTGTGACCCGGACCTGACGAGGGACACCCGAGGGGCGGTACGAACTTCTCGTACCGCCCCTCGCCCGTTCCCCGGAATGAGGACAGGGCCCGCACCCCAAGAGGACAGATCCCGCGCCCCGAAGGGACACGGCGCGCACCCCGAACGCAACCGGTGCGCCTCCCGAACGAGCAGCCGCGCGCCCCGAGAGGACACCCGCGTGTCCTACTTCAGGGCGAGGACCATCCCGTCGGACGGCGAGCCCCACACCCCACGGGCCTCCGAGAACCCGGCACCGCGCAGGGCCCGGACATGCCAGTCGAGCGGTGGGGTGTCCCCGTCCGCGTGCTCCCCGTAGATCTCGAACCGCCGGGCCGTGGGCTCCGCGAGGACCGGGTCCCGCCCCGCCAGCTCCCACCATCGGGCCCAGTCGAGCGCGCCGTCCTCGCGGGCCCGTTCCCGCCGGGCCCGGCGCAGCACGGCCTCCGCCTCGTTGATCCGGGGCGTCGACGGATCGGCCATGTGGTCGGCGTTCATGAACACGCCCCCGTCCCGGACGATCCCGGCGATCCGCCCGTACAGCGTGGCGAGCGGATCGAGGTGCAGCCAGTGCAGGGCGGTCGCGGTGAGCACGGCGTCGTACGTGTCGTGCGGCAGCCGGTCGACCCAGTCGGGCTCCTTGAGGTCGGCCGCCACGAAGGTGACGCGGTCGTCGCCCTCGAAGGTCCCCTCGGCGATCGCCAGCAGCGCGGGATCGAGATCGACACCGGTACTTCGCGCGTTCGGGAACCTCGTCAGCAGGCGATCCGTAATACTCCCCGTACCGCACGCGAGGTCCAGCACCCGGGGCGCGGGCCCGGCGAACGCCTCGACCATGTCCAGCATGACCCGGAACCGCTCCTCGCGGTCGGGCATGTACCACTCCTGCTGCCGGTCCCAGCTCTCCTGCCAGGCCCGCCAGTCGGCTCCGGTCGTGGTCCCGGTCATCGGTCCGCTCCTCTCACCCGTACGGCCGTACGAAAGGCTCCAGGGCCCGCGGACGGCCGTTACCGGCCGGGCGGACGTGCGGAATCCCCGGAAGGACCCGGCATCCCTGGGAGCCACCCGATCGACGTAATACCCTTGAACGACAAGCAGCCATTACCCATCGTGTGCACGACGACCATAGACGGCCCCCGTAAGGACTACAAGTGGAACTGGCCTATTACTCGGACTACGCCGTACGTCTGGTCAACAGCGAGGAGCCGGTACGGGGCAAGGACACCCTGACCTCGGTGGACGCCGTCCGTGACCTGTTCGGCGCGAACAAGTCGGCCGCGCGTCGGACCACGGACTCGGACGTGACCCGCTTCCGGTCGGTGCGCGCCCGGCTGCGCGCGGTCTTCGAGGCGGCCGACACCGGGGACGAGACGCTCGCGGTGGACCTGCTGAACTCGCTGCTGATGGAGTTCCCGGTCAGCCCCCAGATCTCCGGCCACGACGACCGCGACGACAGCGGCGACCCGCTGTGGCACATGCACCTCGCGGACCACCCGTCGAACGCCACCGCCGGGTACGCGGCCATCGCCTCGATGGGGCTGGCCATCCATCTCACCGAGTACGGGGTGGACCGCCTCGGTCTGTGCGAGGCGGCCCCGTGCCGCAACGCCTATCTGGACACCTCGACCAACCGCTCCCGGCGCTACTGCTCGGACCGCTGCGCGACCCGGGCGAACGTGGCCGCCTACCGGGCCCGCAAGCGTCTGGAGGCCGACCGCGCGGCCGACGGACCGCCGCCCGCGAGCACGGGCCGCACCGCCGAGAACGCCCAGGAGAGCGCCCCCGCCCAGGGCCGCTGACCGGACTCCCGGCGGCGCGGCCGGTACCGCGCGAGGACCCGCCCGAGGACGAACTCCTCGGGCACCGTCCCGTACACCGTGCTGTCCGCGCCAGCCGTCGGGTTGTCGGCGAGCACCCACCAGCCGCCCCGGCGCCGCTCGACGGCCCGCTTCACGATGAGCAGGTTCTGCTGGAGCGGGTGGCGCAGGACGACGACCTGGCCGGGCCTCACCCGGGCGCCGTAGCGGACCAGCACCTGGTCGCCGTGGTAGAGGGTCGGCACCATCGACGGACCCTCCACCTCGGCCAGCCCGAACACCGCGCGGGCCGCCCCTTCCTCCGCTGCGTCCGGCATCAGCAACCTCCCGAATCGTTCCGTCACACGTCCCGGTCCACCCCCGGACTTTTGTCCTAAGCCCATGGGGGCACCCGCGAAAACCACTCACCCACGGAGTAATGTCCCACCTGAGAAGACGATCACGAGGAAGGACAGCTCCATGCTCTCCCGCCTGTTTGCCCCCAAGGTCAAGGTCAGCGCACACTGCGACCTGCCCTGCGGCGTGTACGACCCGGCCCAGGCCCGCATCGAGGCGGAGTCGGTGAAGGCCGTGCAGGACAAGATGGCCGCCAACAACGACCCGCACTACCAGGCTCGCGCCACGGTCATCAAGGAGCAGCGCGCCGAACTGGCCAAGCACCACGTCACGGTCCTGTGGAGCGACTACTTCAAGCCCCCGCACTTCGAGAAGTACCCGGAGCTGCACACCCTGGTCAACGACACCCTGAAGGCCCTCTCGGCCGCCAAGGCGTCGACCGACCCGGCGACGGGCCAGAAGGCCCTGGACCACATCGCCCAGATCGACAAGATCTTCTGGGAGACCAAGCAGGGCTGATCCATCAGCCCAGGCCCGCGCGGGCTGCCGCGCAGGTCGAAAGCGTACGAGGAGGGCCCGCCCGCCGGGCCCTCCTCGTGTCGTCACGCCATGCCACCGGCTCCACCGCAGGCGCGGCGGCCGTCACGACGGTTCCCTGAGCTCATGTGCGACCTGCCCGGCGGCGATCCGCGGAGTTCCGCCGTACCGACAGTGCCGGGACGGTGGAGAGCGCCGACAAGCGTCACTCGCCCCCGCCCCCGTCCCCCTTCCCGCACCTCGGGGCAGCGGCACGGCGGCCACGCCATCGGCGGAGCTATCAGGACCGGATCACCTACGGTCACCACCGTCAGGTGCCGCTCACCGATCCGCTCGCCGTCCGACCCGACGCGGTACGTGGTGATCCGCATCCTTGAGGCCGTCGGGTCCGGCCCACCGGGGTTCACTTCGTGCCTCCGCCCTGACCGCACGAGCACGGGCAGCGTCGTCCGACGGGCCGTAACCGCAACCGCAGGTCGTCGAGGCGCAGCCTGGTCACGCCGTGGCAGCCGTGGGTGTTCTCGGGGTGCCCCATGATCCGGGCGGACAAGCACGGCGCGCAGGGCACCGGCGGCGAACCGTCCGGTGCCCTCACCTTCCCTCCCCCGGCCTCTCGTCGTCCCGCCGATCCGGGTTGCTCTCGTGCCGATCGAGCGGTTCAGCGCGGCACGGCAGCCGCTCGCCACGGCTGCGGGCCACCCTCAGCGTGTCGTGCAGCGACTCGACCAACCGCGCCGCGACGAACCGCAGCTCCCGCGCATCCACCTTCGGCTCGCTCAGCAGAGCCCTTGCGTGTCCGAGGAGTTGGTCGGCCATGTCGAGCTGTGTGGATTCCCTGACGTCCGCGATCCTCGACAGATATCCGTCGCCGTCGTCCGTCACGAGGTAGCAGGGCTTTCCCTCGGGGGTCGACCACGGCAGCAGCCGCACCGAGGACCCCCGGCCCACTCGTGTGGACCCGACGGGTGCTCGTACGTCGTGGCCGGTCATCGCCGTACCTCGGTTCCAGCGGTCACGCGGAACCCCACACCCGTACCCTCGCGGCCCGGGACCGGCACACCGCACGGCACGATCCCGGGCCGTAGCGCCCGCACCGGACATTCGAAGATCAGACCGATACGCTTCACAGCGTCGTCAACTCCAGTCAGCTGATGGCCATGCCCTCGGACGTTCGCCCGTCGCGGGGGTGCCTTACTGACCGTCAGCATGCCGACGTGGAAGAGCCGCAGTGTTCCCGAACGAGGAACACCGCGGCTCTTGCGCCGACCGCCCTACATGCCCACCCATCCGGCGAGGGACGCCAGTCCGCCGGACGCGCGGCGCTGGCGACGGACCAGTACGGCGATCGTTTCCCGCATCAAGGGGTGGTACCTGGCCTGCTGCGGAGCGACTTCCCTGGCCCGCTGCAACGACTTCTCGGCGGCCTCCGCCTTGCCCATCAGCGAATGCGCGCGTGCCATCTCGATGTGGTAGCGGCCGACCCGCATCCTGGGGTGGTCCGCCGGGAAGCGCAGATTCCGCGCCGCCTTCATCGCCATCCCCAGGTCCCCGAGTTCGACCGAGGTGGCGACATCGAAGTGAGCTACGTTCGTCAGGCCGAAGGAGGCCCAGTAGACCCGGGGTACGTCCCGGCCGATCCGGTCGGCCGCCCGGTGAGCCAACTCCAGCTCGCCGGCCACCGAGCCCTTGTCCTTCGCCTGTGCGGCGGCGATGGCTCCTGCCAGATGAAGCGTCCCCGCGACGGCCACAGCCTGCACCGACCCCGGATCGTCGTACTGACCGATGAGCGAGTGGCCTCGTTCCAGTATCCGCGAGGCCATCCTGTTGTTCCCGTGGCGCAACAGCATGGCACTGCGTTTGCTGAGGCGGATGGCCAGCAGCAGCGGGTCCTGTGCCTGCTCGGCCATCCAGCCCATGCGTTCCAGCGCGATCATCGCCAACTGGTGGTAGCCGAGCCGGTAGGTGAACTCGTAGGTCACCCAGTAGGCCCAGCTCAGAGCCTGCGTGGCTGTTCGGCGTTCCTGTTCGGAAGAGGCGAGACTCAGGGCCGTGGTCAGTTCGCCCAGGAGCCCGGGGAGCCTTGCGCCGACTCCCTTGTACTCCGTCGCGCACGCGCCCGCGCACAGCGTCTCGACATCGGCGGTGATCACGCTCAACGGCCTGGGGACGATCTCCGCGTCAGGGCCGAGGTCGTACAGATCAAGGGCGTCCGACAGCGGTGCGATCATGCGGTCGAGCTGGTCCTGCCGCATCTCGGACACATACGGCTGACCGTTGAGAACGGCTATCTCGACTTCCAGTGCCCGCGCCACCGCTGCCACGATGGCAGGTGTGGCGGGGGTAAGCCCCGCCTCCACCTTCGCGATGGTCCCGCGTGCGACGAAGGCCCGCTGCGCCAGGCCGGTTTGTGTGAGCTGACGCAGCTTGCGGTAGTCGGCGATCCGGGCGCCGATGTGGTCGTCGGTGTGGTGCGGCATGGTGTGCCCCGTTTCTGCCTTGGACACCCGAAACGGTACTCCTGAAGGAGGATCGGTTCCGTCGCCGCGGCAGGCCGCACGGCTCTGGACCGGATCGGCGGCCTCGCCATCGCCGGAGCATCCCCCGTAGCGGGTCCGACCCACCACGGGGTACCGGTGCTAGGCCGTGATGAGTTTGACGGCGGTGACGGTGAGGACGTCGGGGGTGCTGACGTAGTAGACGACGATCGCGTCGGCTCCCGCGATCGTCGCCTCGCGGTAGTCCCGTTCGCCGCGCTTGGCCTCCACCGAGCCGTGCCCGTACGGGTCGGCGCCGATCGTCGTCCTCATGGCCTTGTCCAGGGCGGTGCGGCGCTGGGCGGGGAGTCCGCGGCGGGCGGCGTCGGCCTGGGAGGCGTAGGCGATGCGGTAGCCCATCAGGCGACCTCGCCGTCGTCGAGGACGGTGACGCCGGAGTAGTCGCCGGACCGCAGCCGGTCGACCTGGTCGTCCATCTCCTCCACCGCGCCCGGGACGGTACGCAGGGCCCACATGGCGAGGCGGAGGGGCAGATCGGGGCCCGGGGTGGAGCCGATCTCGGCGTCGAACGCGGCCCGCAGCTCCTCGGCGAGGGCGGCGCGGACATCCGTGATCGTGGACGGCAGCTCCACTTCCCGGCCGTGCACGGTCGTCGTCCACCGCTCCGGTGCCTCGTCCACCGCGCCGCCTCCACATCCTTGTCGCCGGACCTGGCCTTCCGCCGACCACGGTACGTGGACGATGTCCCCACGTCCCAGGGTGCGAAGGAGCACGCACACGAACGAGGGACAGCGTCACCCGCTGCGCCGACGGCACCGCGGTAGCGGCCTCCACCTGCTCGTGGACTCGGCCGCCCGCCGCCCCCTGTCGGGGAGAGCGATGCCCTTTGTACGGGGACGACTTGTTCGAGGACGACGACGCCAAGGCAGGCCGCCGCCAGGGCCCCCGCCCCGGCCGCACCCCACGTACCCACCCCCACAGGCCTCCGCCCCTCAACCCCCCGCCGTCACCCTCCGCCCCGCGCGCCGTATCAGCGTCACCGTCGCGCACGCCGCCGCGCAGAGCGCCAGGGTCACCGGGGACGTCACCAGGTCCGCGTAGCCGTCCCAGCGGGCGGACAGGGGGGCGTCCGAGGTGAGGAAGCCCAGGGGGACGCCTAGGAGGAGGGGTGGGAGGAGCAGTGCGAGGACGGTGGTCGTGAGGGCTGCGGGGAGGGGGGTCGTGGGGGACAGGAGGCGTTCGAGGGGGCGGGTGGCGGGGACGGGGGTGCGGATCACGTACGACGCGGCCACCGCCAGGGCGGCGAGGAGGGCGTACCACCACAGGGGGGTGTGGTCCGTGAGCTGTTCGGTCAGGGGGATGCCCCGGGCCGTGGCGGCGGAGGACTGCCAGGTCCAGGCGCACCACAGGACGAGCGACGCGAACGCGAGGTACTGGGGCGGGCCGGGCCGCGTGTGTCGGGACATGTCTCCTGGGTTCCGTTGCATACATGGGGTGTGGGGTGGGGTGAGGGGCCGGGCAGTCGCTCGCCCGGCCCCTCGTCTCGTTCGGTCAACCGCCGGTCAGCCGAGCGGCGGTGGTGGTGCCTCTAGCATCGGCCCCTTCTGACGTAGCGGTAGAGGCCGTACCCCGCGCCGATGGCTGTCAGGCCCTGGCCGTAGCGGGCGGAGCCGGGGTACACCGTGCTCAGGGCGCCGAACCCGGCCCAGGTGCCCGCGCAGAACCCGGCGGCGCGGTAGCTGTAGCCCCTGCGGTGGTTGTACGAGCGGCTGCGGGTGTAGCGCTGGAGGCGACGGGTGCGGTTGTTGAACTTCCGCAGCGAGCGGTACGCGCGGTAGCCGGACCGTACGGCCTTGTACGCCTTGCGGCAGTGCTTCCAGCAGGCCCAGCCGACGCGTACCGCCGCGATGGCGAGCGGGATCCAGCGGCCGTCGAGGTCGTACTGGTTCAGCGGGTCGGCGTAGGTGTAGTCGTACGCGTTGGCGCTGCCGCCGTGGACGGGGTCGAGGGACAGGAAGCGGCCGGTCGCCGGGTTGTAGAGGCGTACGCCCATGAGGGTCAGACCGGTGAGCGTCTCGCTGGAGCGCTGTTTGGCGCCGAGCCAGTCGTAGCGCGCGGGGGTCCGGCCGTCGCGGGGGTTGCCGTACTCGTCGGAGTCCTGGGCGATCGGTGCCTCGGCCGGGTCCAGCGGGAGCTGGAGGGCCACGTCGCCGTGGACGGAGGAGAGCTGGAGGACGGTGCCTCCGGTCCTCGCGGTGACGGCGCCGAGGTCGCCGCCGGGGGCCTGGACGTTGCGGGTGATCTCCCCGGTCGCCGGGTCCTCCACGGTCCAGCGGGGGTTGTCGCCGTCGCCGTCGTAGTGGTTGACCTTGCTCGCGGTCCGCGTCCAGGTGGTGCCGCCGCCGGTCTCGACGGTCCAGGAGCGGAAGCGCAGCGCGGGGTCGAGCTGCCAGGTCTGGCGGCTGTTGCCGGTGGTCTGCCGGTGGGCGAGGTCGTTGGCGTGGTAGCCGAGGGTGGTGCCGGGCAGGGCGGTGGTGCGGCCCAGGGCGTCGTACGTCCAGCCGGTGTCGACGAGGCGGTCGCCGCTGTCGTAGGTGTGGGTGGTGGTGGTTCCTCCGGTGGTGGGGCAGGCGGCGCCGGACGCGCCGGTGGCGGTGGTCAGGGAGGTGCGGTTGGAGCGGGTGTCGAAGCCGTAGGCGCGGCGTGTGCAGACCTCGCCGACGGTGTCCTGGACGGCGGCGAGGCGTCCGACGGCGTCGTACTGGTTGCTCTGCGCGGACCAGCCCTGGTGCCGGGTGACCTGGCCGTGGACGGATGCGGCGACCGTGTCGGTGAACAGGGTGACGTTGTCGCTGTCCCGGGTGTAGACGCGGGACAGGGTGGCGCCGGTGGTGTCCTCGGTGACGGTGAGGCTGTGGCCGCCGGGCAGTTTCTGGGTGGCGACGGAGCCGTCCGCGTCGTAGGTGGCGGTGAAGGCGCCCGCGACCGAGTCGGTGGTGCGGGTGGCCAGGCCCCGGGGTTCGGCCGCGTGGTCGTAGGTGTGGGTGACGGTCGAGGGGACGGAGTCGGTCTCCTTGACGGGGCGGTCGAGCAGGTCGTACTCGGTGGTGGTCACCCCGCCGTCGGCGTCGGTGTAGGACAGCAGGCGGCCGAGCTTGTCGTACGCCTTGGTGATCGTGCCCGCGGTGGGCGAGGTGATCGTGGTGACCTTGCCGGTCGCCGGATCGTAGCCGGTGGTGGTCGCCGGGACGGGCTGGCCGAGGCCGCCGCTGACGGTGACCGTGGTGGGGCGTCCGGCGTCGTCGTGCGCGGTGGCCGTGGTGCGGGTGGTGCCGCCCGCCGTGTCGGTGACCTTGGTGGTCTGGCCGAAGAGGCCGTACTCGGTGAGGCTGTCGGGCAGCGCGGACGGCTGGGAGCCGCCGCCGGTGACGGCGCCGGCGGGGCCGGTCCAGCACAGCAGGTCGGCCCATTCGGGGCGGCCCCCGCAGCGGCCGGTGCCGCCGGCCGTCCAGTACTCGGTGAGCCGGGTGTTGGCGCTCGTGGCGGTGCCGCCGGGCAGTGCCTGGGAGACGACGCGGCCCTGGGAGTCGTAGCCGGTGACGGTGGTCAGGGCCAGTCCGCCGGGGTCCTGGACGGTGTGGGTGGGCAGGCCCTTGGCCCAGTCGTAGCGGGTCGAGGTGACGCGCTTCTCGGCGTGGACGGCGGCGTGGTCACGGATCTGGGCGCCCTTGGTCTCCAGGGTGACCTGGTCCTTGACCTTGGCGGTGCCGTCGGTGGGGCGGCCCTCGTCGTAGCGCTTGGCGGTCCAGCCGCGGGCGGGTACGGAGGTGCCGGAGCCGATCAGGACGGTGCTGCCGTCCTTGAGGTCCTCGGTGAGGTCGACCCGGCGCAGCGGGCCGAACTCGGCCTCCTCGCGGGTGCCGTTGTCGTTGTGGACGGAGGTGGTGGACAGCAGATGGGCTCGTTCGGCCGAGGGCGCGGCGATGATGCCGAGGTCGGTGAGCCGGTCCTTCTGGGCGTCCGTGGTGCCGAGCGCGAGGGCCCGGTTGGCGGCGGTCAGTTCGCGGACGGTGTTGCCGTGGCGGTCGTACTCGGTGGTGGTGAGGTGGCCGCCGGGGGTGGCCGTGTTCACCTGGCGGCCGGAGGCGTTGAGGTAGTGGACGGTGGCCCGGGTGTAGCCGTTGCCGGTGAGCGCGGTGCCGTCGTGGGAGGACGGTACGGAGTCGGCGGGGAACACGGCGGTCGCGTCGCTGGGGGTGTCGAGCTGGCCCCAGCCGGCGGTGGCGGCGCTGCCCATGGCGTGCGGGGCGGCGGTGCCGGTCAGCGGGACGCCGTAGACGAGGCTGGTGACGGCCTCGCCCTCGACGGTGGCGGCGGTGCCGGGTCGCAGGCCCTCGCGCGCGGCCTTCAGCAGCATGCCGTTGCCGGAGGTGGCGGCGCCGCCCGCGTTTCCGTACGTGTAGGTGTACGGGAGTTCGCCGGGCTGCTCCAGCCAGGTCACCCGGCCGTCCCGGTACGAGTACTGGGTCTGGGCCTGGCGGCCGGTGCGGGGGTCCCAGGTCTGGCGGAGCTTGCCCGCGGAGTCGTAGCGGTATCCGGCGACGGGGGTGGCGGTGGCGTTCGCGGCGCCGGGCGCGGTGGCCCAGAGCCTCAGCTGCTTGAGCTGGCCGCCGAAGTCGCCGAAGTCCGCGTCGGTGACCGTGCCGGTGGCCGTGGTGGCCGTGGCGTAGACGAACTCCAGGACCCGGCAGCCCTTGGTGGCCGGGTCGGTCTCGCAGGCGGCGGGGGTCACGGCCGAGGTGGGCGCGATGATCCGCTTGGGGCGGGCCAGCTTCTTGCCCGCGACGGTGACGGTCTCGGAGACCACGGTGGTGGTGGAGGAGCCGAGGCCGTCCTGGAGGGTGCTGGACACCTGCCAGGTGGTGGCCGCCGGGTCGGGCTTGGTGAAGGTGGTCACCACGCCTTCGGCATCGGCGAGGGTGAAGGTGCCGGTGACGGAGCCGCGCAGGGTCAGGTCCTCGGCGCCGGGCTCGGAGACCCAGCCGGTGCGGGCGGCGTCGGCGGTGAAGTGGAGCGCGTCGCCCTCGTCGGACACGACGCTGACGGCGGTGTCGGAGACCTTGCGCAGATGGCTGTACTCGGACTCGGTGCCCTCGGCGGCCGTACCGGCCACCCACTCCTTGCCGAAGATCGCGGCCTGGCCCTCCTGGCGGGTCCCCGCGTCGGGGGTCCGGGAGGAGGCGGTACGGGACACGCTGACGCCGAAGAACGACGCGTCGGTCTCGGAGAGGGTGTGGTCACCGGTGAGCAGGTTCACCGAGCCGGGGCCGACCTCGGTGGAGGCGGCTCCGTCGGCGTCGCGGTCGACGACGACGGTCAGCGGCGCGGTACTGCTGGTGGCGGCGCCGGGGCCGGTGAAGTCGGCCTTGAGCTGGACGGTTCCGTCGGGGTCGACGGTGCTGGTGGTGTTCCACACGAGCGGGGCGTTGCGGCCCGCGACGAGCGGTACCGGCCAGCCGGTGAGCGGGGTCCCGGCGGCGGTGACGTCACCTGCGGGGATCGCCGTCCAGGGGTCGGCCTCGGAGCGGCGCCAGGAGAAGGCGGCGGAGTCGTAGGTGCCCGCCTTCGCCTCGGCGACGAGCGGGAGGCGGCGTGCGGTGCGTTCGCCGTCGGCGGGCTGGACGAAGCCGCCGGGTCCGGCGTGGAAGAGGTACTCGCGGGCCTCGGACTTGTTGTCGGCCTTGTCGACGGCCCGCACCTGGAGGGTGTGGGTGCCGTTCTTCGGCGGGGTGACGGAGAGGTCCTTCGCGGCGGACGCGCCGCCGGTGGCGGCCTTGGTCCAGGTCACACCGTCGAGCGACCATTCGAGCCAGTTGTGGTCGGCGGCCGGCGGGGTGACCCGGAAGGTGCCGGGCTGGCCCTCGCCCTTGACCCACTGCCCGGCCGGGTAGTCGGTGGAGGTGATCGCGCCGGGCGCGGAGGGCGCGGCGGTGTCGACGGTGAACGTCTTCCACGCCGACCAGCCGGTGTTGTAGTGCGCGCCGTCGTACGGGTTGGTGCGGAACTTGTACGTCTTCCCGTGGGTGAGGACCCCGGCGGGGACGGTCACGGACGCGGGTGAGCCGGACGGCGTGTACTTGGAGACGATGACGTTGCCGACCTGGGTGTCGGTGGCGTTGTCGAAGATCTGGAAGGTGCCGTTGACCTTGTCACCGTCGGCGTCGACGAAGGTGTCGCGCAGCGTCGGTGTGGTCGTGTTGACCAGGTAGGTGGGGCCGTAGGAGAAGAACGGCGGTCCGGCCTCCTGCTTGGTGCCGGTGCGCGGCCGGTAGTTGTAGGTGACGCGCAGCTTCGGCGGGTTCGCGGCGGCGTTCGCGGAGTTGACGCGCTTCCACTGCGGGACGGTCGTCTCGCTGGTGGCCCGCAGTCCCATATGGCCGCGGGTGGCCTTGGCGGAGGACCACTCCTGGACGAGGGTGGTGACGTCCGCGTCGATCCAGCCGTCGGGCTGGGCCGCGCACGACGGGTTGCCGCGGGTCTGGGTGGAGGTGGCGCGCTTGGCGGTCCACGCGGGCTGTGCGGTCCAGCGGGACGAGGTGGAGGCCGCGCCGGTGGCCCAGACCTCCCAGGGCTGCGCGGCGCAGGTGGTGTTGCCGGAGTGGAAGTTCCACAGGCTGAGCTTGGCGTCGGTGATCAGCGCGTCCCGGACCGGCGAGGTGTTCCAGGTGAGGAAGGAACGGGCGGTGCGGGGCGTGCCATTGGGGTTGTTGGTGCCGGGGTTGCCGAGGTCCAGTTCGGTGTCGGCGGACCAGTCGACGGTCTCGCCCTGCTGGACGTAGGTGTCGAAGACGCTGGAGAGCGACGAGGTCGACGGGTCGACGGTGACGGGGTACTTCGTCGCGGGGTCGGCGAGGAACTTCTCGTCGGGGGTGATGACGAGGTCCACGCCGTCCGCGCGCTGGACGACCTTCATCCCGACCCGGGCGCGGTGGGTGTGCTCGCCGGAGACCTTGTCCACCGCCGCGTCCCACATGACTGGCGCGGGCATGACAGCCCGCTTCTTGTTCCTGCGGTCGGTGAACAGCACACTGCCGTCCGCCAGCTGCTTGGCCTTCAGCCCCTTGGCCGTCAGCGGCAGCGTGTACGAGTAGCCCGCCGCGGGCCGCTCCTTCACCTCGACGTACTGCTCGAAGCCGGTACGCGTCGCCTCGACCACCACGTCCGCGCCGGGCACGGCGTCGACGTACTCGGCGCGGGTGCCCTTCAGCCGCGGCTCGGGCAGACCGCCCTTCCAGCGCAGGGTGAGCTGCTCGCCGCCCTGACCGAGGGTGACCAGGTCGACCGCCCCGGACCGCTGCGCGGCCCGCAGCGACGACGCCGGACGGCCCTCGCCACCGGACAGTTTCAAGCCATTCGGATGCGCGGCGGGCGCGACACTGCCGTCCGGCTGCCCGGCCAGCTCCACATCGACGCCGACCCACTTCCCGTCCCGCTCGAAGCGGACCGGCCCCGCGGCCAGTTCGGTGGTGAGACTGCCGTCCTTGTTCGCCCAGGTGGTCGAGGTCTCACTCCGTTCGCTGAGCGCCTCCACCCGGTGTCCGGCGAGCCGGGCCGCGACCCGCGCGGACGGGATGTCCTCCGCCTGCCGGGGTCCGGCCTTCCTCACCGGCTTCGGCTCAGCCTCCGCGGCGGCCTCGCGCTCCGCGGCCGGTACGGCGACGGCCTGGCCGGTGGCGGCGACGATCACGGCCGCCTCGACCGTCAGTACGGCCGCGACGGCGACCGCCACACGCGGCAGTATCCGTCTGCGCCGCTGGAGCGCGAGCACGGAGCCCTGCCACTCGTCGGCGGGCCCTGGGGTGTCAGTCACGTCGGGGTGCCTCTCTCGGTGAGGGTGTGGAGCACATCCAACCGAGGCCCCGCGACGACCGGAATTGACATATTCACGCCGCGCCCGTGAGATCTTCACTTGTACTGTGCACGTTCACATGCGCCGCGTTACGGACCAGGGGGGCTGGGGTGTCTGACGTGCGTGACTCTCCGCCGTGGGCCGCCGCGCGCCGGCTGGGACCGAGGGCCCGGGACGTCTCCCCGAGGGCGCTGCTGGTCTCCCGGCTGACGCTCGTGGCGCTCGCCGCGGTCACCGGCATCATGTTCCTGCACATGTGGACCGGACTCGACGGCCTCGACCTGGACCACCGCACCACGGCCGTCAGCGTGCTGACCGCCGTACTGCTGCTGATCACCCTGCTCGGCCAGTACGCGCGACGGCATCCGCACTGGCGGCGGATGCTGCTGCTGGTCGCCCAGGCCGCGCTCACCTATCTGCCCGTGCTCCTCTTCCGGGAGATCTGGCTGAGCGTCCTCGGACTGCTGCTCGGCGCGAGCCTCGCGTCGCTGCCCCGCCCGTCCGGACTGATCGCGGCGGCCATGGTGACGGTCAGCGGCCCCGTGGTCATCTTCCTGCTCCCCGTCGACAACCGGACCGCCGTGGGCGTGGCCGCGCGGACCCTGGTGGTGGGCCTGGTCGTCTACGGCATCGTCCGGCTGGCGTCGGTCGCCGTCCAGGCGCACGCCGCCCGCACCCAGACCGCGCGGGCCGCCGTCCAGCGGGAACGCGCCCGGATGGCCCAGGATCTGCACGATCTGCTGGGGGCGGCACTTTCGGCCATCGCGGTCCGCGGCGAGGCGGCGGCCCGGACCACCGACGACCCCGCCGCCGCCCGCCGGGAGTTCGTTGCCCTCGCGGAACTGGCCCGCCAGGCGCACCACGACGTCCGCGGCGTGGCCCGCGACCGGGTCAGCCTCTCCCTCGGACGCGAACTGGCGTCGGCCCGCGCCGCGCTGGAGGCCGCCGAGGTACGGGTACGCGTCACCCAGGACGGACCCCGGGTCCCGGCGGCCGTCGGCACCTGCTTCGGCGCGGTGCTGCGCGAGTGCCTGTCCAATGTGCTGCGGCACAGCCAGGCCCGGGTCTGCTCGATCACACTGCGCCACGGGGACGGCTCCGCCGAACTCACCGTCGAGAACGACGGCGTACCCGTACGGCCCGCGCCCGGAGCGCACGACGGCACCGGACTCACCAGCCTCGCCGTCCGCGTCACGGCCCTCGGCGGCTCACTGACGGTGTCCGGCCCCCGGGCGGGCGGCCTGTTCCGGGTGGTCGCCCGGGTCCCCGTCCCGCCCGACCCGGAGCCCCGCCCGGCCATGCACGACGCACGGACCGGGTGACCCGCCGACCCGGCCCACCGGACCGCGCTCCCCGCCTCACGTCCAGCCGTTGCGCCCCGCGATCCGTACCGCGTCCACCAGGGTGCGGGCGTGCAGTTTGCGGATCACGTCCGACAGCCGGTTGCGGACCGTGCCGATACTCAGGGACAGCCCGACGGCGATCTCCCGGGCGTCCGCGCCGTCGCCCGCCAGCCGCAGGATCTCCGTCTCCCGCTCGGTGAGCGGACACTCCCCGAACGCCCACGCCTCGTCCAGCAGCGCCGGGTCGATCATCCGGCCGCCCCCGGCCACCGTCCGCACCGCCTCCAGCAGCCGCTCGGGCGCCACCGACTTCAGCAGGAACCCCGGCAGCCCCGCGTCGAGCGCCCGCCGCAGATGGCCCGGCCGGTCCATCGCGGTGAGCAGCAGCGACCGGCAGTCCGGCAGCCGCTCACGCAACCGCAGCGCGGTGGTCAGCCCGTCCGTGCCCGGCATCCCGATGTCCAGGACGGCGACGTCCGGGCGCCGCGCCAGAGCGGCGGGGATCACCGCGTCACCGCTGCTCACATCGGCCACGACCTCGATGTCGAACGCCTCGTCGAGCAGCAGCACCAGCCCGGCGCGCACCACGTGCAGATCCTCGGCCACCAGCACTCTGATCATCCTGGCAGCATCCGTGAGACCCCCGGGGCACGCAAGTGCCTCGCGGTCAGGGGGCGCCCCGTCCGGCGACGACGAACCGCCGGTCACCGTCGCGTATCCGGTCCCGTGGTCCGGCCGCCCGCAGGACCACGTCCAGACAGCGTTCCGGGTCCGCCGCGTAACAGGTGCTGAACCACGCCATGTTGGCCTCCACGACGGCCCAGCCCGGCTCGTCCCCGGCCAGCAGCCCCACATCCAGCACCACCGCGCTCGGCAGCGTGTCCGCGTGTCCGGCGAGCAGCCGGGCGGCGAAGTCCGAGACGGCGTCCGCCCGGGGGTCCGCCGCGAGCGGCGCCGCGTCCAGCAGACCGTGGGTGGCGTAACGGGAGCCGGTGCGGACCGTGCCGTCCAGCACGAACAGCCGGTACTCGGCCGCCCAGCGCACCACTTCACTCATCTGCACGGGGGTGTCCGGGGGCAGCTCCGGCGCGAGGTCCCGCCCGTCCGGGTACACCGCCGCGGGGAACGTCTTCGCCGTCGGCGGCTTGAGGAACGCGGGCCGGGTGAGCCGGCGGGCCGCCGCGAGGTCGGTCGTCGCGATCCGGCGCCCGGTCCACTCACGCGGCAACCGGGGCAGCCAGTCGGCGTCCGGTTCGAGGAGCGCCACGCCCAGGCCGTCCACGACACCGGCGGCGAAGCCGGGGCCGCCGTAGTAGTGCGCGGCGCGCCCGGTCCGTCCACCGCCCGGCACCGGCACCTCGACGTCCATGCCCCGGCGGCGCGCCGTGTCCGCGAGGAGTTCCCGGGTCACGGTCGGCCGCTGCGCCACCGCGAACAGCGCCCGGGTCCCCGGCACGGCGCTAACCGCGCGGTTCCCGCCACATGGGCCACATCGTCGGACCGTCCGGCAGCTCCAGCACCGGGTCGAGGACGGTGTACCCGAGCCGGGTGTACAGGTCCCGGCTGCGGGCGCTGCTGGCCTCCAGGTACGCGGCGGTGCCGTCCCGGTCGCAGCGCTCCAAGGCCGCGGCGATCAGGGCCGTGCCCAGTCCCTCGCCCCGGCGGGCCGGGTCGACCGCGATCATCCACAGGTACTCGTGGGCCGTGTGCGTGGGGTGGATACCGCTGGTGAGGCGGCCCACCGCCTCGACGCGCTTGTTGTCCGGGTCGATGGCCTGCCGCAGCAGGGCCGGGCCGTCGTCGTCCTCGTCGTGCGCGCCCTCGGGCACCGACAGCCACAGGGCCACGGCGGAGCCGTCCTCGGCGAGGTCGACCCGGCCACCCTCCAGGACGAGGTCCAGGAAGGCGCCCATCAGCAGCGGGTGGCCCCGGCGGAACGACTCCTCCTCGGGGAAGACCCAGTTGCTCACGGGGTCGTCGTGGAACGCGGCGTCCAGCAGCCGCACCACGGCTTCCCGGTCGCCGGCCCCCGCAGCCCGGATCACCACAGCCATCCCGCCCTCCACCCCTCAACAAGCCCGCACCCCGGACCCCTTGACCCTAAACGACCCGCCTTCGCTCGCGCTTCCGGGGTTCCGGGGTTCCCCACCTGGACGTACTTGTTCCTGTGCGGGCCGGACGGGGGTGCGCAGTTCCCCGCGGGCCGCCTTCGCTCGCGCCCCTGGGGTTCCCCACCTGGACGTACTTGTTCCTGTGCGGGCCGGACGGGGGTGCGCAGTTCCCCGCGGGCCGCCTTCGCTTGCGCTTCCGAGGTCTGTCCGGCGTGACGCGCTTGTTCCTGTGCCGTCGCTCGTCGGGTGCGCAGTTCCCCGCGCCCCTGGATGCTGCCCCCTTGCGGTCGCTCTTCGGGTGCGGCCCGGTCCTCGTTTTCGCGCAGTTCCCCGCGGGCCGCCTTCGCTTGCGCTTCCGAGGTCTGTCCGGCGTGACGCGCTTGTTCCTGTGCGGGTCGGACGGGGGTGCGCAGTTCCCCGCGCCCCTGGATGCTGCCCCATTTGCGGTCACTCTTCAGGTGCGGGTCGGTCCTCGTTTTCGCGCAGTTCCCCGCGCCCCTGAGGTCGCGCCTCTTACGGTTCCCGTTCGGGTGCGGGTGGTCCGTGGTTGCTCGCGCAGTTCCCCGCGGGCCTTTGGGGGCGTCCCCTGGGGCTGCCGTCAGGGTGCGGGCCGGCATCAGCCCGGTTGGGGTCCAACCCCCCACCTCGCGCAGTCGCTCGACTACGGGAGGGGGTGGGCGGGAATCTCTGCCCGCAGACTCCGATGCTCTTCAGTCGGGTCACCGGACGTCGTACCGAGCGTGTCGGATCGAGGACGGAGAATCCCGACCGGCACCGACCCGAAGAACCGACCGGACGCGCCCCAAAGGGGCGCGGGGAACTGCGCACCCCACCGAGCGACGGCACAGGGACAACCGCGCCCAGCCGGACAGACCTGGAAAGCGCAAGCGAAGGCGACCCGCGGTTCACACCGTGCGGCGGGTCACGAACTCCGCCAGCGCCAGCAGCTCCCCCGCAGCCGCGGGCTCCCCCACCGCCCGCGCAAGACACTGCACCGCCCGCGACATCCGGTCCCCGGCCTGGAGCTGCGCCCAGTCCCGTCCCCCCGCCGCCTCCACCACCCGCACCGTCCGCGCGAGCGCCGCCGCGTCGGAGGGATCGGCGGGCACCCCGTACAGCAGCGCCAGCTCAGCCCCCGCCGCCGTCCCGGAACCCAGCGCCGCCACCACCGGCAGGGACTTCTTGCGGGCGAGGAGATCGGCCCCGGCCGGCTTCCCGGTACGCCGGGGATCACCCCAGATCCCGATCACGTCGTCGATCAGCTGGAACGCCAGCCCGGCCTCCCGGCCGAACGCGTCCAGCGCCGCGACCTCCTCCTCCCCCGCCCCCGCGTACACCGCGCCGATCGCACAGGCGCAGCCGAGCAGCGCCCCGGTCTTGGCCTCGGCCATGGCGAGGCAGCCGTCAAGGGTGACCTCGCCCGGCGCCTGCCGTTCCATCGCCGTGTCGGACTGCTGTCCCGCGCACAGCTCCACCACACAGGTGGCGAGGCGGGCCGCCGCCCGGGCCGCCCCGGGATGCGGATCACCGGCGAGCATGACGTACCCGAGGGCCTGGAGCGCGTCCCCCGCGAGGATCGCGTCCGCGTCGCCGAACACGCTCCACGCGGTGGGCCGGTGGCGGCGGGTGGCGTCACGGTCCATCACATCGTCGTGCAGCAGCGTGAAGTTGTGGATCACCTCCACCGCCGCCGCGGCCCGTACCGCGTCCTTGGGCCGCCCGCCGAGGGCCCGTACCGCGGCCAGCACGAGCGCGGGCCGGATGGCCTTGCCCGCGTTGCCCGCGGCCGGGGTGCCGTCCGCGCGCTCCCAGCCGAAGTGGTAGCGGGCGATCCGGCGCAGTTGCCCCGGCAGGGTGTCGACGGCACGGCGCAGCTCGGGATCGACGTCGGACCGCGCCGCTTCGAGCAGCGCCATGGCCTCCGTGTCACCCCCGTCGTCCGGCCCGGCCGGGGCCGGGACCGGCCCGGACCCCGGTCGTCCCTCGCGCGACGACGTCACGGTGCCGACGGATTCCCGCCCTCCGGCGAGGGACTGGCCGGGGAGCGCGGACAGGGTGTCCGCGCCGACCCCGGGTTCCGGACCGGTGGACGTCACTGCCAGCGGCCGATCTCGACGTTCTCCAGGATGCCGAGGGCGTCCGGGACGAGCACCGCGGCCGAGTAGTACGTCGTCACCAGGTACGAGATGATCGCCTGCTCGCTGATGCCCATGAACCGCACCGACAGGCTGGGCTCGATCTCGTCCGGGATGCCCGCCTGGTGGAGCCCGACGACGCCCTGCTCGGTCTCGCCCGTACGCATGCAGATGATGGATGTCGTCCGGGCGTCGCTGACCGGGATCTTGTTGCACGGGAAGATCGGCACCCCGCGCCAGGTCGGGATGCGGTTGCCCGCGACCTCGACGGACTCGGGGACCAGCCCGCGCCGGTTGCACTCCCGCCCGAACGCGGCGATCGCCCGCGGATGGGCCAGGAACAGCTTCGACCCGCGCCTGCGGCTCAGCAGTTCGTCCAGGTCGTCGGGGCCGGGCGCCCCGTCGTGCGGCTGGATGCGCTGCTCGTACTCGCAGTTGTTGAGGAGACCGAACTCCTTGTTGTTGATCATCTCGTGCTCCTGGCGCTCCTTCAGCGCCTCCACGGTGAGCCGGAGCTGGTGCTCGGTCTGGTTCATGGGCTGGTTGTAGAGATCGGCCACCCGGGAGTGGATACGCAGCACGGTCTGCGCCACGCTCAGCTCGTACTCCCGTGGGGACGCCTCGTAGTCGACGAACGTGCCGGGCAGGGCCGCCTCCCCGACATGCCCCGCCGAGAGGTCGATCGCACGTTCGCCGTACTTGTTGGCGCGCTGCTCGGGGATCGCGCGCAGCCCTTCGAGATGCGCCCGCAGCGACTCGCTCCGCTCACCGGTCTGCTCGACCGCCGCCCGGGGCAGCACCAGGACCGTGGTCGCGGTCGCCGCGCGGGCCGTGTACTCCCAGATCGCGTCCGGATCGGTCAGCGACTCGTCCCCGAAGTGGGAACCGTCCGCCAGGACCTCCAGGACCGCGTCGTCCCCGTACGGACCGGTGCCGATCTTCTCGACCCGGCCGTGGGCGAGCAGGAACACCTCACCGGACGGGTTGCCGAACGACGTCAGCACCTCCCCCGCCGCGTACTCCCGCTGCTCGCAGCGTCCGGCCAGTTCCCCCAGGACCTCCAGATCCTCGTAGTCCCGCAGGACCGGCAGTTCCCTCAGCTCGGCGGGGATGACGCGGACGTCGTCCCCGGTCTTGACGAACGTCACGCGCCCGTCCCCGACGGAATAGGTCAGCCTCCGGTTCACCCGGTACGTACCGCCCTGCACATTCACCCACGGCAGCATCCGCAGCAGCCAGCGCGAGCTGATCTCCTGCATCTGCGGTGCCGACTTGGTGGTGGTGGCCAGATTCCGCGCCGCCGCTGTGCCGAGACTCTGCTGCGGCTGCGCCTGCTCTGCGCGGACCTCTTCGCCTACCGACATGGATTTGCCCTCCCGATACCTGCACTGACCTGCGGTGAAGAGCCTTGCAGTACGGGCCGTCGGGGTGCCATCACACAAACGAGCGGGAATGAACGCCGCCGTTCGGGTGAGCAGCGAATTGTGACGAACCGTTTCTACACGGGTGCGCTCCGACGGTTTACGGGGACGCCGGTCCTGGAACATCCGAGTTCGGAGGGATATGTCCCTACGTCCGCCGCACGGGTGACAGGGAGCTGTCCCGTGTGACGGAACGGAAGGGGCCGGGAACTCCAAGATCCCCCCGCACGTTCATCGAACGCGCGCACCAAAGAGCACGCCGCCGGTCCAGGCGGCACCTGACGAACGGAAGTGGTTCACGATGGCGGGTTTCCTCGATCGGGCCAAGGAGCAGGTCCAGCAGGGGCTCAACCAGGGCAAGCAGAAGCTTGACGAGGTCCAGGCCCAGCGCGCGGGGGCCGACCTCCTGAAGAAGATCGGCGCGGCGTACTACGCGGAGCGCCGGGGCAGCGGTACGCCCGAGGCCACCCAGCGGGCCGTCCAGGAGCTGGAGAGCCACATCGCGGTCCACGGGGACGGCGTCCTGCGCCAGCACTGAGCCCCGTGCGGGGAGCCCCGAGGTTTTCCTGTGCTGGGCGCACTTGTTCCCGCACAGGTTGTCCGGGGGTGCGCAGTTCCCCGCGGGTCGCCTTCGCTCGCGCTTCTGGGGTTCCACACCTGGACGTACCTGTTCCTGTGCGGGTACTCCGTGGGTGCGCAGTTCCCCGCGGGTCGCCTTCGCTCGCGCTTCTGAGGTTCCACACCTGGACGTACCTGTTCGCGTGCCGGTTCCCCGTGGGTGCGCAGTTCCCCGCGCCCCTGGATGCTGCCTCCTTACGGTCGCTCTTCGGGTGCGGGTCGCCCTCACTTTCGCGCAGTTCCCCGCGCCCCTGAGGTCGCGCCTCTTGCGGTTCCCGTTCGAGTGCGGGTGGTCCGTGGTTGCTCGCGCAGTTCCCCGCGCCCCTGGATGCTGCCTCCTTCGGGTTGTTCTTCGGGTGCGGGTCCGCCCTCGTCTTTTGCGCAGTTCCCCGCGCCCCTTTGGGGGCGCCCAACTGAGGCTGCCGTCAGCCTGCGGGCTGCATCAACCGGGTTCGGGGTTCAAACCACCCTCCTCGCGGACTCGCCCGGCTACGGGAGGGGCTGGGCGGGAATCTCTGCTCGCAGACTCCGATGCTCTTCAGTCGAGTCACGGAACGACTTACCGAGCGTGTCGGATCGAGGACGGAGAATCCCGACCGGCACCGACCCGAAGAACAAGCAGATGGCGCCCCAAAGGGGCGCGGGGAACTGCGCACCCCACCGAGCGACGGCACAGGAACGAAGTGCGCCCAGCCGGACAGACCTCGGAAGCGCAAGCGAAGGCGACCCGCGGGGAACTGCGCGAAACCACCGAACGACGGCACAGGAACAAGTACGCCCACCCGAGGTGACCCGGGCGGGGACCCGGACCGGGGTCAGGGCGGGCGGGGATCACAATGGGTGGGTGCACCACTTGCCGCCGCCCCAGGTACCCACCCCGCTGGAACCCGTCGAAGACCCCCGTTTCGACGCCCGGGGAATCACCCTCTCCCTGAAGCGGGACGACCTGATCCACCCCCACCTCGTGGGCAACAAATGGCGCAAGCTCGCCCCGAACCTCACAGCCGCCGCAGGCCACCCCCTCGTGACCTTCGGCGGCGCGTACTCGAACCACCTCAGGGCCACCGCCGCGGCCGGCCGACTCCTCGGCGTCGCCACGACCGGCGTCGTCCGGGGCGACGAGCTCGCCGACCGCCCCCGCAACCCCTCCCTCGCCCGCTGCGAAGCGGACGGCATGCGGCTGCACTTCGTCGACAGATCGACGTACCGCCGCAAGGACGAGCCGGAGATACGCGCGGCGCTGCTGCGGGATCTCGGCGAGGAGGACGCGTACCTCGTCCCGGAGGGCGGGAGCAACGCGCTCGCCGTACAGGGCTGCGCCGCGCTGGGGACGGAGCTGCGCGGCCACGCGGACGTGGTCGCCGTGGCGTGCGGCACGGGCGGGACGCTCGCGGGACTCGCCGCCGGGCTGGGGCCCGATCAGCGGGCGCTCGGGGTGTCCGTGCTGAAGGGCGGCTTCCTCACCGGGGAGACGGCCCGGCTCCAGGACACGGCCTTCGGCGGACCCCGGGGCCGCTGGTCGGTGACCGACCGCTTCCACTGCGGCGGCTATGCCCGCGTACCCGCCGCGCTGGAAGCGTTCGCGGCGGACTTCGAGCAGCGGCACGGACTCGCGGTGGAACGTCTCTATGTCGCCAAGACACTGTGGGCGCTGACGGTGCTCGCCGAGGAGGGCGCGTTCCCCGCCGGGACACGGCTGACCGCAGTCGTCACGGGCGCCCCCGAGCCGTACTGACCGCACCCGGAGGGCCGGACCCGACCGCGCCGGGAGGGGAACCGCGCGGTCGCCGGGAACCGCGCGGCCCGCGGGGAACCGGCCGACCGGCGGGGGACCGACCGGGCCGGGGAGGTCAGTCCGCCTCCTCGCGGTAGGCCGCGGCCTCCTCCAGGTCGAGCCTGCGCAGCAGCGTCCGCATCAGCTCGTCGTCGATGACCCGCGCGTCCCGCAGCCGCACGAAGACGTCCCGCTCGGCGCCGATCATCTCGCGGGTGAGCCGGCGATAGGTGTCGTCGACGGATTCGCCGGTTTCCGGGTTGGGTTGCCCCAGCCGTTCCCAGACCGCGTTGCGCCGTCGCTCCAGGGTGAGCCGCAGACGGTCCACAAGGGGGCCGGGAAGGTCGTTGCGCCGGTCCTGGAGGAGTTCGTCGAGGCGTTCGTCGGCGGCGCGGGAGGCGGCGTTCTGGGCCTGCGCCTCCGCGAGGGTCCGCGACCGCGCGTCCCGGCCCGGCAGCTTCAGCAGCCGGATGAGCCCGGGGAGGGTGAGGCCCTGCACCACGAGGGTGCCGATCACGGTGGTGAAGGTCAGGAACAGGACGAGGTTGCGGGCGGTGAACGCGTCCCCGTCGTGCGTGGTCAGCGGGATGGAGAAGGCGATGGCCAGCGACACCACGCCCCGCATCCCCGCCCAGCTCACCACCAGGGGCCGCCGCCAGTCCGTGTCCGCCTCGCGGGCCTTGATCCGGGGCGAGAGCCAGATCGGCAGATAGGTGGCCGGGTAGGACCAGACGAACCGCACCGCCACCACGACCACGAACAACGCGAAGGCGTACCAGAGCGCCTGGGCGTAGCCGACCGGCCCGAGTCCTTCGAGGACGAGCGGCAGTTGCAGTCCGATCAGCGCGAAGACGGTGGACTCCAGGATGAACGAGACCATGCGCCACACGGCGGCCTCCTGGAGCCGGGTCTCGAAGTCGACCTGCCAGGCCCGGTGCCCGAGGTAGAGGGCGACGACGACCACGGCGAGCACCCCGGAGGCGCCGACCTGTTCGGCGGCGGCGTAGGCGACGAAGGGGATGAGCAGCGAGAGGGTGTTCTGGAGCATCGCCTCCTTGAGGTGGAGGCGCAGCCAGTGCAGCGGGACCATCAGGATCAGCCCGACGGCCACTCCCCCGACCGACGCGACAAGGAACTCCTGGATGCCGCCGGCCCAGCTCATGCCCTCGCCGACGGCGGCGGCGAGGGCGACCTTGAAGGCGGTGATGGCGGTGGCGTCGTTCACGAGGGATTCGCCCTGGAGGATCGTGGTGATCCGGGAGGGCAGTCCCACCTTGCGGGCGATCGCCGTGGCGGCCACCGCGTCGGGCGGCGCGATCACCGCGCCGAGCACCAGCGCGGCCGTCAGCGGCAGATGAGGGATCAGCAGATACGCCAGCCAGCCCACGGCGACGGTCGCGAAGAGCACATAGCCGACGGACAGCAGTGCGACGGGGCGGATGTTGGCCCGCAGGTCCAGGTACGAGCTCTCCAGGGCCGCGTTGTGGAGCAGCGGTGGCAGCAGCAGGGGCAGCACGATGTGCGGGTCGAGGGCGAACTCGGGGACCCCGGGGATGTACGCGGCGATCAGCCCGGCGGTGACCAGCAGCAGCGGCGCGGGTACGGGGGTGCGCCGGGCGAGCCCGGCCACGGCCGCGCTCGCCGCGATCAGTCCGATCACCGACAACGCGTCCATCGCGGTATCCCTTCCCGGCGCTGCGGATCGCCGGGCCCTGCCGGGTCCCGCGCACGCACGTAACCTGGCAATCATGAAGCAGTGCACGCATATCTCGGCGCTTCCCGACCCCGCGCCGGAGCCGTTGAGCGAGACGTGCCCCGGTTGCCTGGCCGCGGGGACCAATCCGGTGCAGCTGCGGATGTGTCTGTCGTGCGGGCACGTGGGCTGCTGCGACTCGTCGCCGCTGCGACACGCCACGGGCCATCACGAGGAGACGGGGCATCCGGTCATGCGCACGCATGAACCCGGTGAGGACTGGCGATGGTGCTTTGTCGACTGCGTGATCGTGTGACGGGCGCGGCCGGCGTCCGCGGCTGAGCGGAGCCCGTGCCGCTCAAGTGCGGAAACGATCCGCCGGTGGCTGACCTCGGGGTCCGCCGGGGCGCCGCGCGAGCGTGCGGCGGTGACGGGGACGGTTCGGGTGCCGGGACGCTGGGTACGTCACAGCGGCGCGCGGAGGGATCGGCGGGGGGCAGGATGGTGTTCCCATCGGTACCCGCAGACCCCTAGCCACTGTGCGTACCCATGTGCTTACGATGAGTGACAGCAAGGGACGGGGTCCCTGGGACACTCACGCCGTCAGCGCGATAGCGTCACCGCTGAAACATCTAGCGCGTTGTCCGGGGGGACGATCCCCCGGAGCCCCGAAGAGCTTGTACCACCTTGGAGGTGAGGGTGTCCCAGATCGCAGGAGAGCCCGGGACCCAGGACTTCGTGGAAGTCCGGTTGCCGGCTGCGGGTGCCTACCTGTCGGTGCTGCGGACGGCGACGGCCGGTCTCGCGGCGCGTTTGGACTTCACCCTCGACGAGATCGAGGACCTCCGTATCGCCGTCGACGAGGCGTGCGCGATCCTGCTCCAGCAGGCCGTGCCCGGTTCGGTGCTGAGCTGTGTGTTCCGGCTCGTGGACGACTCCCTGGAAGTGACGGTCTCGGCCCCGACGACGGACGGTCGCGCTCCCGAGCGCGACACCTTCGCCTGGACCGTGCTGTCGGCTCTCGCGGGGAAGGTGGACTCGTCCGTCGCGGACGACAAAACCGTGTCGATCAGCCTCTACAAACAGCGCGGCGCGGGACCCGGGCCGGCGTGAGGGACGGGGACGGGCCGGTGCGGGACGAGGGAAGCGGCACACCAGGTCTCCCCGCCGGTGATCCGGGCGGCCCAAGCGGCCGTCCGGCGCCGGGCGGTATCCCCGAGCAGCAGGCCAGGTCGCACCCGGAGGACACCCTCCGGGAAGCGGCCGACCCGACGGGGCCGGCGAGGTCGCCGGACACGACCGACGTGTTGGAGCAGGCACATCCGGACGGCCCCGGGGACACGGACGGGCGCGCGTCGCGGTCCGGCCGGGGCGGCGGACCGGGGGCACCTCCCAGCGGGAGCTGGGGGAGGGCGGGAAGAATGAGCGAGCACGAACGGGCCGCCGAGCGGGAAGCGGGCGCACCGGGTGCCCGGGAAGTGCAGCGCTCCCGGCACGAGCAGGACCGGAGCGCGGCACGGGCGATGTTCGTCACGCTGCGCACCCTGCCCGACGGCAGCCCGGAGTACGCGGAGCTGCGCAACAAGCTCGTACGGCTGCATCTCCCGCTCGTGGAGCACCTTGCACGGCGCTTCCGCAACCGGGGGGAGCCGCTGGACGATCTGACGCAGGTCGCCACGATCGGGCTGATCAAGTCCGTGGACCGGTTCGACCCGGAGCGGGGGGTGGAGTTCTCCACCTACGCCACGCCGACGGTCGTCGGGGAGATCAAGCGTCACTTCCGCGACAAGGGCTGGGCGGTCCGCGTTCCGCGGCGGCTCCAGGAGCTGCGGCTCTCGCTGACCACGGCGACGGCCGAGCTGTCCCAGCAGCACGGCCGCTCCCCCACGGTGCACGAGCTCGCCGAGAAGCTGGCGATCTCCGAGGAGGAGGTCCTGGAGGGGCTGGAGTCGGCGAACGCCTACTCCACGCTGTCCCTGGACGTGCCGGACACGGACGACGAGTCACCGGCCGTGGCCGACACCCTCGGCTCGGAGGACGAGGCGCTGGAGGGCGTCGAGTACCGCGAGTCCCTCAAGCCGCTGCTGGAGGATCTGCCGCCGCGCGAGAAGCGCATCCTGCTGCTGCGGTTCTTCGGCAACATGACCCAGTCGCAGATCGCGCAGGAGGTCGGCATCTCCCAGATGCATGTCTCCCGGCTGCTGGCCAGGACCCTGGCGCAGCTGCGCGAGAAGCTGCTGGTCGAGGAGTAGCCGTACCGGCCGGTGGTGACCGGCCGTGACGGACGGGAGACGCCCGGGACCCTCGGGTCCCGGGCGTCGGTCGTGCGTGTGTGCGTCCGCTGCCGTCGCTACTGGTCGGCGCGGCCGGGGCCGCGGATGTCCAGGGCCACGGTCGTGGCGGGGTTGACCAGCAGGACCAGGGTGGTGACGGCGGCGACCCCGAGGGCGATCCCGCCGGGGATGAGCATGCTGTCGGCCTGGAGCAGGGTCCACGCCACGGGCAGCGAGATGATCTGGGTCATGATCGCGGGGCCCCGGCTCCAGCCGCGCCGCGCCAGCAGGCCCTTCGCGGCGACGAGCGGCAGCACGGCGAGCGCGACGAGCGTCACTCCCGCGGTGAGCGCCTGTCCGGCGCTGCCGTCCCCGGTCAGCCCGCGCACGCTCACGTACAGGCCGCCGGCGACGAGCGCGGCACCCTCCAATCCGGTCAGGGCCGCGGCCGCGGTCAGCCGTCCCGGGCGGGGTCCTTCGGGGGTCCCGCCGGGGTCCGTGCCCCGCGGGGACTTCGCTTCAGCACTCACCCCAGCAGGGTAGCCCGCGCGGCGCGAAGGCCGGGCCGGCGGGCCGTCCGGCGCGCGGCGGAGGGTCCGGCGGCGGGCCCGAGGTGGGGTCCGGTGCCGCGCGCTGGGTACCCTGCATGGCATGCGCGCACTCCTCGTAGTCAACCCGGCGGCCACGACCACCAGTGCGCGTACGCGTGATGTGCTGATCCACGCCCTGGCGAGCGAGATGAAGCTCGAAGCGGTCACCACCGAGTACCGCGGGCACGCCCGGGACCTCGCCCGGCAGGCCGCCGAGGGCGACGAGATCGACCTGGTGGTGGCGCTGGGCGGCGACGGCACGGTCAACGAGGTCGTCAACGGTCTGATGGACCACGGGCCGGACCCGGAGCGCGGTCCCCGGCTCGCGGTGGTCCCCGGCGGTTCCACGAATGTGTTCGCCCGCGCGCTGGGCCTGCCGAACGACGCCGTGGAGGCGACGGGCGCCCTGCTGGACGCGATCGAACGGGGCTCCGAGCGAACCGTCGGGCTCGGGATGGCGAAGGGCACGCCCGGGACGGCCGACGAGGCGATTCCCGGCCGCTGGTTCACCTTCTGCGCGGGCCTCGGATTCGATGCCGGGGTGGTCGGACGGGTCGAACAGCAGCGCGAGTCGGGAAAGCGGTCGACCCACGCGCTTTACGTGCGGCAGGTGGTCCGGCAATTTCTGGGTGAACAGCGCCGGCACGGTTCGATCACCCTGGAACAGCCGGGCCGGGAACCGATCGAGGATCTTCTGCTGTCCATAGTCTGCAATACGGCCCCGTGGAGCTATCTGGGCAATCGCCCGCTCTACGCGGCACCCCGCGCGTCGTTCGACACGGGACTGGATGTGCTCGGGCTCACCCGGCTCACCACCCCCGCGGTGACCCGGTATGCCACACAATTGCTCACTTCGTCCCCCGAACGGGGACCCCAGGGCAAGCACGCGGTGTCACTGCACGACCTGAACGAGTTCACCTTGCATTCGAAGGTCCCACTGCCCTTGCAGATGGACGGAGACCACCTCGGACTGCGAACGAGCGTGACGTTCCTAGGCGTAGGCCGTGCACTGCGTGTGATTGTGTGAGTGGAAGGGGCAAAAGTCCTTGCACTCGAACGTTTAGGCAAGGGTCCACCCCATGGAAGTACGGCTGTGACCTAGTCGACACCGAGGAATCAAAAAAAACTTTCCAGAAGGGGTTGTATCCGCAGCCCAGGTTTGCGAGTCTCTATGTGGCGCTCGGGACGGGCCGCACCACCGCCCCCCACAGAGAGCCCGAACCCCTCCTCAAAACAATGGACCGCCCCCGGCTTCCGGGTGTAGGCCCTTCACTTGTTGGGGGATTCGTGAAAGCGTTCACATTCACAAGCAATCCGAAGTATCACCAAGAGAGGTAGCAGCCATGGACTGGCGTCACAACGCCGTTTGCCGCGAGGAAGACCCCGAGCTGTTCTTCCCCATCGGCAACACCGGTCCCGCGCTGCTGCAGATCGAGGAAGCCAAGGCCGTCTGCCGTCGCTGCCCCGTAGTGGAGCAGTGCCTGCAGTGGGCGCTCGAGTCCGGTCAGGACTCGGGTGTCTGGGGTGGCCTCAGCGAGGACGAGCGCCGCGCAATGAAGCGTCGGGCCGCTCGCAATCGGGCGCGGCAGGCCAGCGCCTGACGCTCAGCCACTTATCCAGCCTCAGCAAGGCGGCGCGTGCAGCGTGTACGCATCTCCCGTCTCCCGAGCCGCAGCGCGTAGAACCCCGCAGTGCTCAAGCTGAAGTCGCGCGAAGAGCCCCGGACCTCCCGGTCCGGGGCTCATTGCGTTTTCCCCGTGCCCCTGGGTGCAGCCCCCTTGCGGTCGCTCTTCGGGTGCGGGTCGCCCTCGTTTCGCGCGGTTCCCCGCGCCCCTGGATGCTGCCCCATTGCGGTCGCTTCTCGGGTGCGGGCCGTCCTCGCGCAGTTCCCCGCGCCCCTGGGGTTCCACTTCTGGGCGTACTTGTTCCCGTTCGGGTACCGACGTGGGTGCGCAGTTCCCCGCGCCCCTTTGGGGCGGCTGGCCGACCCATGTACCGGACCGGACTAGGGGCTGAGGGGGGTGGGGGTGGCGTCCAGGGGGATGTCCAGGAGTACCCGGGTGCCTCGGGTGGGGGCCGGCTGCATGTCGAACGTGCCGCCCAACTCCCCCTCGACCAGGGTGCGGACGATCTGGAGCCCGAGGTTTCCGGACCGGTGGGGGTCGAACCCCTCAGGCAGACCGACGCCGTCGTCCTGCACCGTGACGAGCAGCCGTGCCTGCTTGACCGTCCCGCCCCGTACCGCCGACACCTCGACGCTCCCGCTGTCGAGCGGCCCGAACCCGTGCTCCAGCGCGTTCTGCAAGACCTCCGTGAGCACCATGGACAGCGGGGTCGCGACCTCCGCGTCGAGGATGCCGAACCGCCCCGTCCGCCGCCCCGCGACCTTGCCCGGCGACAGCTCCGAGACCATCGCGAGGACCCGGTCCGCGATCTCGTCGAACTCCACCCGCTCGTCCAGATTCTGGGACAGCGTCTCATGGACGATCGCGATGGACCCGACCCGGCGGACCGCCTCCTCCAGCGCGGCCCGTCCCCGCTCGGACTCGATCCGGCGGGCCTGGAGCCGCAGCAGCGCGGCGACCGTCTGGAGGTTGTTCTTCACCCGGTGGTGGATCTCCCGGATGGTCGCGTCCTTGGTGATCAGCTCACGTTCGCGGCGGCGCAGTTCCGTGACGTCCCGCAGCAGCACCAGCGAACCGATCCGGGGTCCCTTGGGCTTCAGGGGGATCGCCCGGAGCTGGATCACCCCGCCGTTGCCCTCGATCTCGAACTCCCGGGGTGCCCAGCCGCTCGCCATCGTGGGCAGCGCCTCGTCCACGGGCCCCCGGGAGGGCGCGAGTTCGGCCGTGGTGCGGCCCAGATGGAGGCCGACGAGGTCGGTGGCGAGACCGAGGCGGTGGTACGCGGAGAGGGCGTTCGGGGACGCGTACTGGACGACGCCGTCCGCGTCGAGGCGGATCAGTCCGTCGCCGACCCGGGGCGAGGCGTCCATGTCGACCTGCTGGCCGAGGAAGGGGAACGAACCGGCGGCGATCATCTGTGCGAGGTCCGACGCGCTCTGGAGATACGTGAGTTCGAGCCGGGACGGCGTACGGACGGTGAGCAAATTGGTGTTGCGGGCGATGACCCCGAGGACCCGGCCCTCCCGGCGGACCGGGATGGACTCGACCCGTACGGGGACCTCCTCGCGCCACTCCGGGTCACCCTCGCGCACGATCCGACCCTCGTCCAGGGCGGCGTCCAGCAGGGGCCGTCGGCCGCGCGGGACGAGATGGCCGACCATGTCGTCCTGGTACGAGGTGGGGCCCGTGTTGGGCCGCATCTGGGCCACGGAGACATAGCGGGTGCCGTCGTGGGTGGGCACCCACAGGACGAGGTCCGCGAAGGAGAGGTCGGAGAGCAGCTGCCACTCCGAGACCAGCAGATGCAGCCACTCCAGGTCCGTGGCGGACAGGGCGGTGTGCTGGCGGACGAGATCGTTCATGGAGGGCACGTCTGCGAGCGTACCTGGCGTGATCGCAACGTTCTCGGGCGGCGGGCGCGGTACGGGGCCGGCCCCGGAAACACCCGCGGGCCACGGTGCCTGGGAGGGACCCTCAACCCTCCCGGCACCGCAGCCCGGAGCAATCCCGGCCGGCGGGTGTGCGGTCCCGGTCGGCCGTTGACGAGGATCCGGTGCAGTCAGGGCAGAGAGCGCCGGTTCCCCTGACCGTCCTCCTGTGCGGGGAGAACGGAGCGGAGGCCCCGGAGGAGAGACCCCCGGGAGTTCCATGTCTGTCATTGTGGACTAGACCATTCGCGTCTGTCCATGCGTTGACCCATGTTTGTCGTCCGGGCGCTCCCGGTGGCGGAAAACGCTCGGTGCGGCGGGCCCGTGTCCCGTCAGCGGAGCAGCAGTTGGACGAAGGCGAACGTCCCGACGGTCACGATCACGCCGCGGAGCACGACCGGGCTGAAGCGCCGGCCGAGGGCCGCGCCCGCCTGGGCGCCGATCGTGGAACCGATGGCGATGAGCAGGACCGCGGTCCAGTCGAAGTCGGCGACGAAGAGGAAGAACAGCGCGGCGACACCGTTCACGATCGCGGCGAGCACGTTCTTGACCGCGTTGAGGCGCTGGAGGGTGTCGTCGATCAGGGTGCCCATCAGGGAGAGGTAGATGATCCCCTGGGCGGCGGCGAAGTAGCCGCCGTAGACACTGGCGAGGCCCATCCCGGCCAGCAGCGGCAGACCGCCGTCGGGCCGGGGGGAGACGTCCGTCCGCTCGCGGCGGCGCTTGACGGCGCGGGTGATCCACGGCTGGAGCACCACGAGTACCAGGGCCAGTCCGACGAGGACGGGCACGATCGTCTCGAAGGCGGACTCGGGCAGGGTCAGCAGCAGCGCCGCCCCGGTGACGGCCCCGACCGCGGCGACGGCCCCGAGCCGCAGTATCCGGCGGCGCTGTCCGACCAGCTCACGGCGGTAGCCGATGGCTCCGCTGATCGCCCCGGGGACCAGGCCGAGCGCGTTGGAGACCGTCGCGGTGACCGGCGAGAGGCCCACGGCGAGCAGCACCGGGAAGGTGATGAGGGTGCCGGAGCCGACGACGGCGTTGATGGCCCCGGCGCCCGCGCCGGCCGCGAGGACGGCGGCCATCTCCCAGAGCGTCATCGTCCTGCCTCCCGCGGGGCGGCGGCCGGACGGCGGGCCGGGGCGGGCGGGTGCGGGGGCCGGGGCGGCCTGGGCTGGAGGATCATGGGCTGACGCTATCCGGGTGACGCGCGGACGCCGCCCGGGATGTCCGCCCCGGCGCTGTGATCTGCGTCCCGGCCCGGTGCGGCGCCTCCCGGCCCGGTTGCGTGCGCCGCGTCCGGTTCGGTGGGATGCGCCGCGTCCCGGTGCGGTGCGCCGCGTCCCGTTCGGTGGGGTCCCGGCCCGTTTCGGTGGGCTCCGCCCGGTTCAGTGGGTCTCGGTGACCTTGGCGAGGGCGCGGGGGGCGTCGGGGTCCTGGCCGCGGGCGATGGTGATCTCGTAGGCCAGCAGCTGGAGGGGGATGATCTCCAGTACGGGCTGGAGTTCCTCGGGGACGTCGTCGGTGGGCAGGACGAACCCCGCGGACGCCTGGTCGACCTGGGCGCGGGGGCCGACGACGACGAGGTCGGCGCCCCGGCCGCGCAGCCGGTCCAGTACGGGTTGCAGGGCCTCGCCGCCCCTGCCCGCGGTGACGACGGCGATCACCGGGGAGATGTTGTCGACCATCGCGAGGGGTCCGTGCAGCAGATCGGCGCCGGAGTAGGACAGCGCGGGGATGTAGCTGGTCTCCATCAGCTTGAGCGCGGCTTCCTTGGCGGTCGGGTAGCCGTAGCCGCGTGAGGTGATCACCATGCGTTCGGCGAAGCGGTAGCGGGCGGCCAGGGCCCGGATCTCCGACTGGCGGGCCAGCAGGTCGGCGGCCAGCTCCGGCAGCGGCAGCGCGGCGCCGCCGTCCCCGCCCGCGAGGCCCTCCACGAAGAGGTACAGGGCGAGCAGGGACGCGGTGTACGTCTTGGTGGCGGGCAGCGCCTTCTCCGGCCCGGCCATGATGTCGATATGGAACTCGGAGACCGCGGCGAGCGCCGAGTCGGGGTTGTTGGTGACCGCGAGGGTGACGGCGCCGGCCTCCCGGGCGGCCCGGGTGGACGCCACCAGGTCGGGTGAGCCGCCGGACTGGCTGACGGTGACGACGAGGACGTCCCGCAGATCGGGGCGGGCACCGTACGCGGTGGTGGTGGACATGGAGGTGAGTCCGCAGGGCAGGCCCCGGCGGATCTCCAGCAGGTACTTGGCGTACAGCGCGGCGTTGTCGGAGGTGCCGCGCGCGGTGAGCAGGACGAATCGGGGCGCGCGGGCCGCGACCTGTTCGGCGACCTCCCGGATACGGGGCCCGCCGGTGTCCAGGAGGCGGCGCAGCACCGCGGGCTGCTCCGCCATCTCGTGGGACATGATCCGTCCCGGCCGCTCGCGCTGGGGGTCGGGGGTGGTCCTGGCGGTCATGCGGGCCTCCTCGGGCGGGGTTCCGGCGGGGTCTCCCCTTCCATTCCACTCCCCCGGCGCGGGTCCCGCCGCCCGGAGCGGGGCGGCGGGCGATGTCACCGGCGGCCGTGGGCCGTTGTACGCGGCGCCGTCGGCCGCCCGTTCCCTGATAGCACATCACCGGCCCACTCGCACGGCGGGGGGATTCTGCTAGATTGGTCTATACCACATGTCGTTGTCCCAGCCCGTGCACGTTCTCCAGATCGGCAGGCCCAGCGTGGAAGTTGTGATCGTCCCGGACGCCGAAGCAGGCGGCGAGCTCATCGCCGAGGCCATGGCCGCACTGCTGCGGCGCAAGCCCGGCGCGGTGCTCGGCGTGGCCACCGGTTCCACCCCGCTGCCGGTGTACCGGGCCCTGGAGGCCAAGGTGCGGGCCGGCGAGGCCGGGGTGACGCGGGCACGGATAGCCCAGCTCGACGAGTACGTGGGGCTGCCCGCGGAGCATCCCGAGTCGTACCGCTCGGTGCTGCGCCGGGAGGTGCTGGAGCCGCTGGGGATCAGCGCCGACGCGTTCCTGGGGCCCGACGGGACCACGACGGACGTACCGGCCGCCTGCGCCGCGTACGAGGCGGCGCTGACCGCCGCCGGGGGTGTGGACCTCCAGCTGCTGGGGATCGGCACGGACGGGCACATCGGGTTCAACGAGCCCTGCTCGTCGCTGGCCTCGCGGACGCGGATCAAGACGCTCACGGAGCAGACCCGGGTGGACAACGCCCGCTTCTTCGACGACATCTCGCAGGTGCCGCACCATGTGATCACCCAGGGGATCGGGACGATCCTGGAGGCGCGTCATCTGGTGCTGCTCGCCACGGGCGAGGGCAAGGCGGACGCCGTCGCGGCGACCGTGGAGGGGCCGGTGGCGGCGGTGTGTCCGGCGTCGGCGTTGCAGTTGCACGCGCATGCCACGGTGGTGGTGGACGAGGCCGCGGCTTCCAAGCTGAAGCTCGCGGAGTACTTCCGGCACACGTTCGCCGCCAAGCCGTCCTGGCAGGGCATCTGACCGTCCCCGCCCCCGAGGCGCCGGCGCCCCCACGGGCCCGGCGCCTTCCGCTTGCGCGCGCCCGAGGTCTCCCCGGCTCAGCGCACTTGTTCCCGTGCCGTCGCTCGTGGGGTGCGCAGTTCCCCGCAGGTCGCCTTCGCTTGCGCTCCCGAGGTCTCCCCAGCTGAGCGCACTTGTCCCCGCACAGGTCGCTCGGTGGGTGCGCAGTTCCCCGCGCCCCTGGGGTTCCCCACCTGGACGTACCTGTTCCCGTTCGGGTCGGACGGGGGTGCGCAGTTCCTCGCGCCCCTTCGGTCGCGCCTCTTGCGGTTCCCGTTCGGGTGCGGGTGGTCCTTGGTTGCTCGCGCAGTTCCCCGCGCCCCTTTGGGGGCGTCCGGCTGGGGCTGTCGTCCGGGTGCGGGCTGTCAGCGACCGGGGTCGGGGTTCAAAGCACCCTCCTCGTGCAGTCGCATGGCTACGGGAGGGGGTGGGCGGGAATCTCTGCTCGCAGACTCCGATGCTCTTCAGTCGGCCAAGGTCACGTCGTACCGAGCGTGTCGGATCGAGGACGGAGAATCCCGACCGGCACCGACCCGAAGAACAAACAGAACGCGCCCCAAAGGGGCGCGGGGAACTGCGCGAAACCACCGAACGACGGCACAGGGAACAAGTACGCCCAGCACAAGAAACCCACGGCCCCCAGGAAAACGGACAGACCCCCGTACCGAGCCCCAACTCGGTACGGGGGTCTGGCTCTGTGGGCTCAGTGGGTGGAGGTAAGAGCCTCCACCGCGGCAGCCCCGCACACCCGTGCGGCGCCATTCGTGGCGACATACAGCGCCCCGACCGCGTCGGCCCGCGGCACACCCATCTCCACGACAACCGTGTCGGGCCGGGCCGCGACGATCAGATCGAGCGCCGCCCGCATCCACCCGTGCCGGTGGACGTCCCGGACGACCGCGACGATCCGCCGGTCCCCGGCGGCCGCGAGCGCGTCCGCACCCGCGGACTCACCCGTGAAGTCCCCGGTGACCGTACCGGGCAGCACCTTGCGGAGCTCCGCGGCGACGCCCCAGGGCGTCTCGTCCCCGACGGCGATGTTGGCGACCGGCGGGAAGGAGGCCACGAACGGCGCCCCCGTGACGGGCCCGGAGTACGCGGCCCCGCGCGTCACCCGCAGCGCGCGCCGCGCGGCGACGAGCCCGACGTCGCTCGGCACGCCCGGGCCGGTGTCGGCGGTCCGCGTCCAGGCGGCCAGCGCCCGTACCCGGGCAGCCGCGTCGGCGAGCCGCTCCTCGGCGAGGTCGCCGGTGCGTACCGCGGAGACGAGCGCGTCCCGCAGCCGCAGCACGGTGTCCTCGTCGGCGAGCCCGCCACCGACACAGATCGCGTCGGCGCCCGCGGCGATGGCGAGCACGCTGCCGCGCTCGATGCCGTACGTGCCGGAGATGGCCTCCATCTCCATGCCGTCGGTGACGATCAGTCCGTCGTAGCCGAGTTCCTCACGCAGCAGGCCCGTCAGGATGCGGCGGGACAGCGTCGCGGGGAGGTCGGCGTCGAGCGCCGGGACCAGGATGTGGGCGCTCATCACGGCCTTGGTGCCGGCGGCGATGGCGGCCCGGAAGGGGTCCAGGTCCCGGACGTCCAGGGTCGCGAGGTCCACGTCGATGCGCGGCAGCGCGTGGTGCGAGTCGACCGCGGTGTCCCCGTGACCGGGGAAGTGCTTGGTGCACGCGGCGACCCCGGCGGCCTGGAGCCCCTCGACGTACGCGGCGGTGTGCCGCGAGACCAGGTCGGTGCCGGACCCGAAGGCCCGTACCCCGATGACCGGGTTGTCGGGGTTGGAGTTGACGTCGGCCGACGGCGCCCAGTTGAGGTTGACCCCGCACTCGGCGAGCCGGCGGCCCAGCTCATGGGCGACCGCGCGGGTCAGCTCGGTGTCGTCGACCGAGCCGAGCGCGAGGTTGCCCGGGAAGGAGGAGCCGTCGACCACTTCGAGGCGGGTGACGTCCCCGCCCTCCTCGTCGATGGCGACCAGGACGTCGTCCCGCTCGGCGCGCAGTTGCGCGGTGAGCGCGGCGAGCTGTCCCGGCGTCTGGATGTTGCGGCCGAACAGGCCGACGGAGGCGAGTCCTTCGCCCAGTCGGCGCAGCAGCCAGTCGGGTGCGCTGGTGCCGGTGAACCCTGGCTGGAGGACGGTCAGTGCGTCCTTGGTGAGGGTGTCGGTGGTGGCGAGCGTGGTCATCTGTCGGCTATCCCTTCACTGCGCCTTCGGTGAGGCCGCTGACGGCCCTGCGCTGGAGGAAGACAAAGAGGACGAGGACCGGGATGGCGAAGATGCTGGATGCCGCCATGGTGGCGCCCCAGTCGTCCCCGAAGACGGTCCGGAAGCTGGAGAGCCAGATCGGGAGCGTCTGCGATTCGAGGTCCTTGTTCAGGATCAGGACCATCGAGAACTCGTTCCAGGCGGTGATGAACCCGAACAGCGAGGTGGCCATCAGACCCGGCGCCAGCAGCGGGAAGATGACCTTCACGAACGCCTGCGGGCGGGTGCAGCCGTCCACCATCGCGGACTCCTCCAGTTCCTTCGGCACGGCGGCGACGTAGCCGCGCAGCGTCAGGATCGTGAAGGGCAGCACCATGACCATGTAGAAGACGGTCAGCGGAACGAGACTGTTCAGCATCTCCGCGTCACGCACGATCATGTAGACCGCGATGACCATGACCTCCCAGGGCGCCATCTGCGCGATCATGACCGCGACGATGAAGCTGCGCCGCCCCTTGAACCGCATCCGGGCCAGGGCGAAGGAGGCGAAGAGCGCGATGAGCAGGGAGAGCGTGACCGCGAGCACGGTGACCGTGAGGGAGTTGCGGACCAGTGTCCAGAACCCCTCGGCGTTCGAGGCGGTCGTGAAGTGCTCGAACGTCGGGCTGGTCGGGAACCAGACCGGCGTGTCGACGACGATGTCACTGGGCTGCTTGAACGCCGTGGCGAACATCCAGTAGACGGGGAAGACGAAGACGACGAAGAGGAAGATCGACGTCGCGTTGGGCCAGAGCTTGCCCAGGAAGGAGCGCTTCACAGCTCGTCCTCCTCTTGCTTGATCACTGTGCGCAGGTAATAGGCGGTCAACAGGAGCAGGATCAGGATCGTCAGGATCGAGATCGCCGCGCCCATACCGAAGTGCTGGTTGCCGAAGCCCTCGATGTACGCGTACACCGGCAGGGTCTCGGTCAGCCGGTCGGGCTTGCCCTGGTTGATCGCGAAGACCTGGGCGAAGGACTTGAAGACCCAGATGACTTCGAGGAAGAGCGTGGCCCACAGGAAGGGCTTCAGGAACGGGAAGGTCACCGTCCGGAAGATCTTCCAGGAGTCGGCACCGTCCAGCGCCGCGGCTTCGTACAGCTCGCGGGGGATGGTGGTGCTGGCCGCGTAGAGGTTGATGGCCACGAACGGGATCGACTGCCAGACGATCACCAGGGTCACCACCGCGAAGGTGGAGAACTGGGTGCCGAGCCAGTTGTGGTCGGCCATGCCCTCGAAGCCCAGCTGGACGAAGAGGTAGTTGACGACGCCGAACCGCTGGGCGAACAGCCACTGGAAGACCGTGGTGGCCGCGATGATCGGCATGGCCCAGGCGAGCACGAGGCCGATCAGCAGGGTGACCCGCATCCGCTGGCCGAGGCGCGCGAGCAGCAGACCGATCAGGGTGCCGAGCACCATGATCAGGACGACGTTGACCGTGGTGAAGAGGAACGAGCGGAGTACGACCCGCCAGAAGTCCTCGTTGGTCAGCGTCTCCTTGTAGTTCTCGACCCCGTTCCACTCGGTGAGGTGGAGGATCAGCTGCTTGGGGTTCAGGTTCTGGAACGACAGCATGCCGTTCTTCACCAGGGGCCAGCCGAGCAGCACGATGGTGACGATCGTCGCCGGCAGCAGCAGTGCGTACGGGGCGAACGAGCCACGGGCCCGTGGCGATCTGCGACCGCCTCCGCCGTTCTTGGTGGCGCTCCCCGCGCCGCGAGGCGGTGGCGCCTCGCCCTTCCGGACGGACACCCCGTCCGCATCCGCTTGTTCGGTCTGCACTGACATCGTCGCCGTCTCTTCCGTGGCCGTACGTTTCGATGCGCGGGTGGGCGCCCCCGAGGCGCACACCGGTGCGCCCCGGGGGCGGCGGACCGGTCTTTCCTCAGGTCACCCCGGCTGGGGTGCCTGTGTGAAGGTCCGGCCCGCCGCCCCCCGGGCGCGGGGGTACTCGGGTCAGCTGCCCTGTGCGAGGCGCTTGTTGATCTCCGCGTCCGCGTCCTTGGCCGCGTCGGCGTGCGACTTACCGTTCAGGACCGCCGTCATGTAGTCCTTGATCGGGTTCGGGACGTTCTCGACCGCGGCCCACTCGGGGATCAGCGGGGTGGTGCCACCGAACGCGGCGGCCGGGGCGGCGGCGTCGAGGCCGGCGTTGCTGCCCGCGACCTTGGGCAGGAGCGACGCCTTGTTCGGGGTGAAGCCCATCAGCTTGGAGAACTCGATCTGGTGCTCATCGGCGAGCGCGATCTTCAGGAACTCCTTGGCGAGCTCCTGGTTCTTGCTGCGCAGCGGCACGGCGAGGTTGGAGCCGCCCAGGAAGACGCTCTCGGGCTTCTCGGCCGACTCACCCGGGATGGTGAAGTAGCCGATGTCCTTCTCGATCTTGGCGTTGGCCTTGACCGCGATGGTGGCCTCGGAAGCGTTGCCGATGAACATGGCGGTCTTGCCGTTCGCGAAGACGTCGGCCTGCTGCGGGGTGGCCTCGTCCTTGTCCTTGGGGGCCGAGGAGTAGGAGGCGTACTTCTTGTACAGCTCCATCGCCTCGCCGACCTTCGGGTCGGACAGGTTGGAGACGTACTTGTCGCCTTCCTTCTTCACCAGGTCGGCGCCCTTGCCGATGATCAGGCCATCGAGGAAGTACCAGTTCTGACCGGCCATGTACAGCGGCTCGGCCTTGGTCTTCTCCTTGATGGTGTCGAGCGCCTTGAAGAAGTCGTCACGCGTCTTGGGCGTGTCCTTCAGACCGGCCTCGGCCCAGATCTTCTTGTTGTAGAGGACGACACGGTTGGCGAAGTACCACGGCACCGCGTACTGCTTGTCGTTGTAGATCGAGGACTTGTTCAGCGCCTCGGTCCACTCGCCGCCGATCTCGGTCTTGAGGTCGCCGAGCTCCGCGAGACCCTCGGTCGCCGCGTAGGCGGGGGTCTGGGTGTTGCCGATCTCGATGACGTCCGGCGGGCTGGACTCGGAGAGAGCGGTGGTGATCTTCTGCTGGATACCGTTCCAGACCTGGGACTCCCACTTGATCTTCGAGCCGGTCTTCTTCTCGAAGTCGGCCGCCACGGCCTTCTTCCAGGGGTCCGGCGTGGAGCCGTCCATGGACCAGACGACCAGGGTCTTCCCCTTGGTGTCCGTACCCTTGGACTCCTTCTTGTCCCCGCTGTCGCTGTCGCCGCACGCAGCGACAGAGAACAACATGCCCGCGACACCAATGGCCGCAATGAGCTTCCGCTTCACGTCACCCTCCTCAGGATGCCTACCCCCCACACCCACAGCGAATGACTACAGCGCGAAACTGCTCGTGGGAACTGGGACCTGGCCTTTAATGGTGTAGACCAGTAGCTGGAGCTTGGCCTAGACCTTTAGGGGTGTCAAGGGTGTATAAGAAGGGCTGTCACGTCCGTTATCGGACCGACACCTGAGGGGGCACGGCTCACGCCGGGCACACCGTGCCACGATGTGTGAGCCGCTACAGACGGAGGAGCCGGTGGCGGCAACAGCACCAGAGCCGGGAAGGCGGACGATGGCGAGCGAGGTGAGCCGGGCGGGTACTTCCGCCACGGCGGAGACGGCCACAACAGGCCGCACCGCACGCGTACCGAAGTACTACCGGCTGAAGAAGCATCTGCTCGACATGACCGAGACGCTGACACCGGGAACACCGGTGCCACCGGAACGGACCCTGGCGGCAGAGTTCGACACCTCGCGGACCACGGTACGCCAGGCACTCCAGGAACTGGTGGTCGAGGGGCGGCTCGAACGCATCCAGGGCAAGGGGACCTTCGTCGCGAAGCCGAAGGTCTCCCAGGCGCTCCAGCTCACCTCGTACACCGAGGACATGCGCGCGCAGGGCCTGGAGCCGACCTCGCAGCTTCTCGACATCGGGTACATCACCGCAGATGACACGCTTGCGGGGCTGCTCGACATAGCGACCGGGGGGCGGGTCCTCAGAATCGAGCGGCTGCGGCTGGCGAGCGGCGAGCCGATGGCGATCGAGACCACGCACCTGTCCGCCAAGCGCTTCCCGGCGCTGCGGCGTTCCCTGGTCAAGTACACCTCTCTCTACACCGCGCTGGGCGAGGTGTACGACGTGCATCTGGCCGAGGCCGAGGAGACCATCGAGACCTCACTGGCCACCCCGCGCGAGGCCGGACTGCTCGGCACCGACGTGGGACTGCCGATGCTGATGCTCTCGCGCCATTCCCTGGACGGCGGCGGCCGGCCGGTGGAGTGGGTGCGCTCGGTCTACCGGGGCGACCGGTACAAGTTCGTGGCCCGTCTGAAGCGGCCGACGGACTGAGCGTCCCCTCCTTTCCCCGGCGGGCCCCGAAACGGGCCCGCCGGGGGAAACCACCCCACTTCGCGGGGGGAACCAGCCGTCCCGGTACGGACGCGACACCGATCCCCCTCCTGCCCCAGGAACCTCACCCAGCCACGTGGACGGGGCGCCGACGAAAGTCGTAGAACGCCTCCGCAGGGCCGGACAAGGCGAGTTGTCTGGACCAATGGCATTTTTCCGGGCTCCGCTCCATGGATCATCTTCAGCCACCACGGAGCGTGACGACGGACACGCCCCGGGCGTCCGCGCCCCGCTTCGCCGCCGACGCCGCGCACGGCCCTTCGCGCCGCGCCGCGCGACACCTCCGCCGCCGGATGCCCGGCCGTCCCCGACGGCCCCTCCAGACGCCTTCCACGCCCCCGGGACGCCCCGAATTCACGCCTCCCACGGCGCCGTTCCGCGCCCCGCCAAGGCCCCTCCCGGCGCCACCCGGCAACGTGCCCCGCGCCACACAGACACAACATGTGGGCCTCCCTCTCGCACGGCAACACAAGATGTATGCTCATGCTCGCCGCCACCTCAGGGGAATCCGGTGCGAATCCGGAACTGTCCCGCAACGGTGTACTTGGTGCGCTTTCGCGCACCCGTGAGTCCGATGACCTGACAGTGGCGCACCCGTTCCGACCGGTCCGGGTGGAGATGAGACGTCCGGGCTTCGAGGACTGGGCCGGTGGACGCGGCGTACCGCCTTCGGGGCGGCGCGCCCGCGTGCCCGCCCGCCCCCTCGCCAGTCCCGTGCCGAGCGAGGGAGAGCTTCACGTGACCATCGCGCCAGCCGATCCGGCATCAGTTGTCGGCCAGGCTCCTGCGACGACCGCCCAGGACCAGCAGACCCGACCGAGCGACGGCCCCGGGGCCGCGCTGCTGCGGACGCTGACCGACCTGACGGCCGACCTCCCCGACGCCGACCCCGGCCGGGTCGCCGCCGCGGCGCTGCGCGGCCGGTCCGCCCGCGCCGACGAGAGCGAGCTGCGTGAACTCGCCACCGAGGCCGCCGCCGGACTCATCTCCGAGGACCCCGCCTACTCCCGGCTCGCCGCCCGGCTGCTGACCGTCAGCATCGCCGCCGAGGCCGCCTCCCAGGGGGTGCTCGCCTTCTCCGGGTCCGTCGCCACCGGGCACCGCGAGGGCCTGATCGCGGACCGCACCGCCGCGTTCGTGACGAAGTACTCCGACCGTCTCGACGCGCTCATCGACACCACCGCCGACGACCGCTTCGGCTACTTCGGGCTGCGCACCCTGCACAGCCGCTATCTGCTGCGCCACCCGATCACCCGCAAGGTCGTCGAGACCCCGCAGCACTTCCTGCTCCGGGTCGCCTCCGGTCTCGCCGAGGACGACTCCGTACGCGCGCTGGACGAGGTCGCGGCGCTCTACCGGCTGATGAGCCGGCTCGACTACCTGCCCTCGTCGCCCACCCTGTTCAACTCGGGCACCCGCCACCCGCAGATGTCGTCCTGCTACCTCCTCGACTCCCCGCAGGACGAGCTGGACTCCATCTACGACCGCTACCACCAGGTCGCCCGGCTCTCCAAGCACGCCGGCGGCATCGGGCTGTCCTACTCCCGCATCCGTTCGCGCGGCTCGCTGATCCGGGGCACCAACGGCCACTCCAACGGCATCGTCCCGTTCCTGAAGACGCTCGACGCCTCCGTCGCGGCGGTCAACCAGGGCGGCCGGCGCAAGGGCGCCGCCGCGGTCTACCTGGAGACCTGGCACTCCGACATCGAGGAGTTCCTGGAGCTGCGGGACAACACCGGCGAGGACGCGCGGCGCACCCACAACCTGAACCTCGCGCACTGGATCCCCGACGAGTTCATGCGCCGGGTCGACCAGGACGGCACCTGGTCGCTGTTCTCCCCCTCGGACGTGCCCGAGCTGGTGGACCTGTGGGGCGACGAGTTCGACGCCGCGTACCGCCGGGCCGAGGCCGCCGGGCTGGCCCGCAAGACGATCCCCGCGCGGGACCTGTACGGGCGGATGATGCGGACCCTCGCCCAGACCGGCAACGGCTGGATGACCTTCAAGGACGCCGCGAACCGCACCGCCAACCAGACCGCCGAGCCCGGTCACACCGTCCACTCCTCGAATCTCTGCACCGAGATCCTGGAGGTCACCGACGACGGCGAGACGGCCGTGTGCAACCTCGGCTCGGTCAACCTCGGCGCGTTCGTCACCGGTGAGGGCGACGACGGCATCGACTGGGAGCGGCTGGACTCCACGGTCCGCACGGCCGTGACCTTCCTCGACCGGGTCGTGGACATCAACTTCTACCCGACCGAGCAGGCGGGCCGCTCCAACTCCCGCTGGCGGCCGGTGGGCCTGGGCGCGATGGGTCTCCAGGACGTCTTCTTCAAGCTGCGGCTGCCCTTCGACTCCCCCGAGGCGCGCGCCCTGTCCACCCGGATCGCCGAGCGGATCATGCTCGCCGCGTACGAGGCGTCCGCCTCGCTCGCCGAGCGCAACGGCCCGCTCCCGGCCTGGGACAAGACCCGTACCGCCCGCGGGGTGCTGCACCCCGACCACTACGGGGTCGAGCCGCACTGGCCCGAGCGCTGGGACGCGCTGCGTGCCCGGATCGCCGTCACGGGGCTGCGCAACTCGCTGCTGCTGGCCATCGCGCCGACCGCGACCATCGCGTCGATCGCCGGGGTCTACGAGTGCATCGAGCCGCAGGTGTCCAACCTGTTCAAGCGCGAGACGCTGAGCGGTGAGTTCCTCCAGGTCAACTCGTACCTGGTGAACGAGCTCAAGGAGCTGGGCGTCTGGGACGCGCGCACCCGTGAGGCGCTGCGTGAGTCCAGCGGTTCGGTGCAGGACTTCCGCTGGATTCCCGAGGAGGTCCGGGCGCTGTACCGCACGGCGTGGGAGATCCCGCAGCGCGGTCTGATCGACATGGCCGCCGCGCGGACCCCGTTCCTCGACCAGTCGCAGTCGCTGAACCTGTTCCTGGAGACGCCGACCATCGGCAAGCTCAGCTCGATGTACGCGTACGCCTGGAAGTCGGGCCTGAAGACCACGTACTACCTGCGGTCGCGTCCGGCGACCCGGATCGCCCGCGCGGCCGGTTCGTCCGCCGCCGCCGAGCGGCCCGCCCCCACCACCATCCCCGTGCAGCAGGCCGCGCCCGACGCGGACGCGATCGCCTGCTCCCTGGAGAACCCCGAGTCCTGCGAGGCATGCCAGTAATGACGACCACCCCCACCGAACCCGCCGCCGCGGCCCCGCGGGAGCGCAATCTGCTGGACCCGGGCTTCGAGCTGACCCTGCGCCCGATGCGCTACCCCGACTTCTACGAGCGCTACCGGGACGCGATCAAGAACACCTGGACCGTCGAGGAGGTCGACCTCCACTCGGACGTCGCGGACCTCGCGAAGCTGTCGCCCGCCGAGCAGCATCTGATCGGCCGGCTGGTGGCGTTCTTCGCGACGGGCGACTCGATCGTCGCGAACAACCTGGTCCTGACGCTGTACAAGCACATCAACTCCCCCGAGGCCCGGCTGTACCTGTCGCGTCAGCTGTTCGAGGAGGCCGTGCACGTCCAGTTCTATCTGACGCTGCTGGACACCTATCTGCCCGACCCGGAGGACCGCACCGCCGCGTTCGCCGCGGTGGAGAACATCCCCTCCATCCGGGAGAAGGCCGAATTCTGCTTCAAGTGGATGGACTCGGTCGAGAAGCTCGACCAGCTGGAGACGCAGGCCGACCGGCGTCGGTTCGTGCTGAACCTGATCTGCTTCGCCGCCTGTATCGAGGGCCTGTTCTTCTACGGGGCGTTCGCCTATGTGTACTGGCTGCGCTCGCGCGGTCTGCTGCACGGTCTCGCGACGGGCACCAACTGGGTGTTCCGTGACGAGACGATGCATATGAGCTTCGCCTTCGAGGTCGTCGACACGGTCCGCAAGGAGGAGCCGGAGCTGTTCGACGACAAGCTCCAGGAGCAGGTCACCGACATGCTCCGGGAGGCCGTCGAGGCGGAGCTCCAGTTCGCCCGTGACCTGTGCGGCGAGGGGCTGCCGGGGATGAACACCGAGTCGATGCGCCAGTACCTGGAGTGCGTGGCCGACCAGCGGCTGGAGCGGCTGGGCTTCGCCCCGGTGTACGGCTCGCAGAACCCGTTCGCGTTCATGGAGCTCCAGGGTGTCCAGGAGCTGACGAACTTCTTCGAGCGCCGTCCGTCCGCGTACCAGGTGGCGGTGGAGGGCAAGGTCGGCTTCGACGACGAGTTCTAGGCCCGCCGAAGCCGGCCGGCTTCACGCGGCGAGGTCCAAGGACCGGCCCGGTCGCCCCTCGGGGTGGCCGGGCCGGCCGCGTCCGGCGTCTCTCAGTTCCCGGTCGATACGGCGTTCCCGCAGGTAGCCGGGGGTGACGGGGCCCAGCAGCAGGGCGAGGACGAGGGTGACGACCGAGTAGTCCAGGAGTGTGTTCATGTCCTCCACTGTGGCCCGCGCGCCCGCCGCGCGGCAGTGGCAGAAGTGTCATGCACCCTCGACTTCCTGCCATCACGGCAGCACACTGACGGCATGCTGAACAACGTCGCGGTGGTGCTGCTGGACGGGGTGCATCCCTTCGAACTGGGCGTCGTCTGCGAGGTCTTCGGGCTGGACCGCAGCGAACAGGGCCTGCCGGTCTACGATTTCGCGGTGGTCTCGGCGGAGGGTCCCGAGCTGTCCACCCACGCGGGCTTCTCGGTGCGGCTGGAGCACGGTCTGGAGCGGCTGGAGGAGGCCGATCTGATCGCGATCCCCGCGGGTGAGGACTACGGCAGCCGGGAGTTCCCCGAGCCGCTGCTCGACGCCCTGCGCCGCGCCACCGCCCGGGGGACCCGGGTGCTCTCCGTCTGTTCGGGTGTCTTCGTGCTGGGCGCGGCCGGGCTGCTCGACGGCCGCCGCTGCGCGGGCCACTGGCGGCACGCGGACGAGCTCGCGATCCGCTTCCCCCGGGCCCGGGTGGAGCGCGACATGCTGTACGTGGACGAGCACCCGGTGATCACCTCGGCGGGGTCGGCCGCCGGTATCGACTCCTGTCTGCACATCATCCGCCAGGAGCACGGTTCGGAGGTCGCCAACGCGCTCGCCCGCCGGATGGTGGTGCCCCCGCACCGGGACGGCGGCCAGGCGCAGTACGTCGAGCGCCCGGTGCCGACGACCCGGTGCGACACGGTCGGTGAGGTGCTGGTGTGGATGGAGCGCCACCTCGACCGCGCGGTCACGGTCGAGGAGCTGGCGGACCGGGCGCATATGTCGCCCCGGACGTTCGCCCGGCGGTTCCAGCAGGAGACGGGGACGACCCCGTACCGCTGGCTGCTGCGCCAGCGGGTGCTGCTGGCGCAGCAGCTCCTGGAGGGGACGGACGAGACGGTCGACTCCGTCGCGGGCCGCACCGGTTTCGGCAACGGCGCGACCCTGCGCCACCACTTCCTGCGGGTCCTCGGCACCACCCCGAACGCGTACCGCAGGACGTTCAGGGGCCCGCGCCCCCTGGAGACGGCTCCCTGATCACGCGCCCCGCCTCCCGGGACCGCCCGGAACGGGGGGCGCGTACAGGAACGAGCGTCCGGACTATGCCACCGGCACGGCCCGGAGCCTGGGCCGGCGCGGCTTGAGCGTGATCCCGATCCGCGGGGCGGTGTCGGTCTCCCGCAGCCGGGACAGGCTCCACCGGGGCACGACGGTGGCCAGCACGATCGCCATCTCGACGATGCTGAAGTGGTCCCCGGGGCATTTGCGGTTGCCGGTGCCGAACGGCATCATCGCCGGTCCGCCCCGGTCCGCCTGCGTTCCGGGCTGCCAGCGGTCGGGGTCGAACTCCAGTTGCCGGGCGAACGCCCGGGGGTCCCGCTGCATCGCGTACGGGCTGTAGACGATGTCCGCCCCGGCCGGAATGCGATATCCGCCCAGTACGGAATCGGCCACCGCCCGGCGGGTCAGAATCCATACGGCGGGCCGAACCCGCATCGCCTCGGTGATGACATTCCGGGTGTGCCCGAGCTTCGGCAGGTCACCGAATGTCACCGGCCGGCCACCTGTCACGGACAGCACCTCCGCGCGGAGCCGCTTTTCCTCCTCCGGGTGCTCCGCGAGCAACTGGAACGTCCACGTCAGCGTCGAGGCAACGTTTTCCGCGCCCGCCACGAGGAGGGAGACCGTCTGGTCGTGTACCTCTTGTTCGTTGAGCGTTTCACCATTGTCGTCCTTTGCCCGGAGCAATGCCGAGAGCAGGTCCCCGCGGTCCGTTCCGGACATACGGCGTTCCCTGACGATCTCGTCCACCAACCGATGCAGATCGGCCAATGCGACCTCGAATCGACGGTGCGCCGGGAGGGGCAGTTTCCAGAACGGTCCGGCGGAGAGGATCATCCGCCGGTACAGGCCCCCGAAGACGGTGTGCAGCGAGCCGCCGAGCCGGTCCACCCGCTCGTCGATCGAGTCGACGTGGAGCAGCGAGCGGGTGACGATACGGACCGCCGTGCGGAACACCTCGTCGCCGATGTCGACGGTGGCGCCGGGGCTCCACCGGTCGGCCATCGCGGCGGCCTCCTCCGCCATGACGGGCGCGTGGGCGGCGATCCGCTCGGGCCGGAACGCGGGCTGGATCATGCGCCGCTGGCGCCGGTGCAGCGGGCCGTTGCTGGTGGCGACGCCCTTGCCGATGAGGAGTTCCATGGTGTCCCAGAGCGGTCCGCCGACCTCGTAGTCCGGGCTCTTGAGGAGAGCGGCCACGAGTTCCGGGGCGCACACGGCGTACGCCGTCCCGGGGCCGAGCCGCAGCCGCACCACGTCCCCGCTGTCGCGCAGTCCGGCGACGAAGCGGAGCGGGTCGCGCACCAGGTTCCAGGCGTGTCCCAGCAGGGGGGCGCCGCCCTTGGCGTACGGCGGCGGAGGCGCGTTCCGGCCGTCGGTCCCCGCTGTTCGGGGGGTCGGTCCACCGGTCATCGGATTCCCGCCGATCCGGGCCGTTCGCCCTGGTCGCTGATGTAGGGGGGCGTGGACCGGTCGGCCCAGCTGTCGACCTGGTAGCGACCGGACTCGTGGTGGAACCAGTACACGGAACTGAACCAGTTCCGCATATTGGAGATGTTGAGCGCCACGGCGTCCGCGAGTGGTTCGCCGCGCCATGTGCCGTCCCGGAGTTCACCGATGAGAACGGCTACTTCCTGTTCGGCGGCCAGGAATTCGGATATGCATCCGTTTACCCTTCGGCGTACTTCCGTGACCGCGTCCTCCAGGGTCATTCCCTCATGTTTGATGAGGCTGATCCCGAGGTTGTGGTATTCATCGCCCGCGAGTTCCTTGGGCAATGAGCAGAGGTCGTTGTACCAGGCGGCGAAATCCTGGCAGGCGAGCCCGGCCTTGCGGTAGGCGGGATTCTCCAGTACCGACCGGGGTATTTCGTGGTGGGCGGCGGGCTCCAGGAGATCGAGCCAGATCCAGTGGGCGAAGGTGAGGCGGCGCAGTTCCAGGTACTCGGTGACCGCCGGAATGCGGCCCGTGGTCCGGTTGCGGTACTCGCTGTCGTACGCCTCGATCACTTCGTGGAAGTGTGCGGCGAAGCGGGCGTTCCAGCTCTCGCCCAGGAACGAGTAAAGCCGGATCATGCTGTCCGCGAAGGCCGCTACCAGGGCGTCCTCGTGTTGCAGATGGCGCCACGGGGCGTCGAGCGCCGCGTGGAGGCAGTCCCGCAGCCGTGCCCACGCCGCGTCCCTGCGGTGCACGACGTCACGGTCGTGGCGGTCGTCCCAGACGAAGAACCACGCGCTGTAGTCGGCAATTGCCTGGAGCACTTCCACCGGGGCGCCGAGGTAGTACCCGGCCATCAGATCGGTGTAGCACAGCCCGTCGGCGTACCGTTCGACCTTGTCGGCCGGCATCAGCCCCATTTTCAGGAGCCATGCACGTGTCGTCTCCTGGAGTGTCGGCCAATAGGGATGGAGTTGCCGAGGAAACTCCTTCTCGATCACCGGAAGTGCGAGTGCCGGCGGAACTGCTGTCTGTGTCGCTGCGGTGCTGTAGGAGAAAGCAGGCACGAGTGTCCCCTCTCAGTCGGCCCTGCTGTTGCCGCGGTACGGCGCACATACCCGCTCCGGACCACGCCGTCGCGCATCCCCGCGCACATTCCATTCAGCACCACAAGTGCCCGATGAGGGAACAGATTTGCTCCATTCACTACCCCGAGCTGCCGAGAACATCCCCTTACGTGACTGATTTCGGATCACACATGGCGGAAGGCGCGACCGGCGCACGCCGGCGCACAAGAGGGGCGCCCGGCGGGAAATCATCCCGGCCGGGCGCCGTAGCTCTGGGGCGGAAGGGAACACCCTCCGTCACGGGCACACCGTGCGCACCCACCCACCTCAGGGGTCACCGCCCCCTCCCCGGCCCGTCCCGATCACCCGCAGGGGGTCGCGGTCGGTCCGACGTGCCGGGGTTTATCACCCCCCGTCCGGGGGAGAACATCCCTCGGACGGTCAGTCGTTGGCCACCACGGGGTAGCGCGGAGTGCCCTCTTCCATCTGGCGCAGAGCGTCCTTGCGGTCCCGCTTGGACAGACGGTCGATATAGAGGCGACCGTAGAGATGATCCGTCTCATGCTGTAGACAGCGCGCGAAGTAACCGCGGCCGCGTACTTTGATGGGGTTGCCCTTCTCGTCCTGACCTGTCACGACGGCGAAATCCGGACGCGCCAGCTCCGCATAGGCGGTGGGTACCGACAGGCAGCCCTCGTTGGAGTCGTCCAGGCTGCGCTGGTCGGCCGGGAGATCCTGGAGCACCGGGTTGCACACCACACCCACGTGCCGGTCGCCGGAGTCGTCCACGCAGTCGTACACGAAGACCTTCCGGCCCACCCCGATCTGGTTCGCGGCCAGGCCCACGCCCTCGGCGGTGCGCTGGCTGGCGAACATGTCGTCCACGAGCCCGGCCAGCTCGTCGTCGAAGGTGGTGATGTCCTCGCACTCCGTGTGCAGCACCGGGTTGCCCACGACGGTGATCGGACGGGACGTGCCGCGCGCGCGGTACGCCTCCTCACGCGCCTCGCAGTCCTCCGTGTCGATGACGAAACCCTCGTCGTCCACGGGGAGCACCCCACTGTGCTGCTGATCGGTGTCCTGCTGCGCCATGTCCGACGTACGCCTTCCTCAACCGTGTCGTGCCCCGGACCGTTCCTCCCGGGGGGAGCCCCCGGTCCGCGATGCGCGGGTGCCGGGCGACTGCCGCCACACAGCCTACGGCGCCCCGGAGCACCGCCGAGCGGGATACGGCCGGATACACCGGGAGGAGGCAGGGCACGGCCGGACACGGGTACCGGCCCGGACCGGACACCGGCCGCAGGCCCGTCCGGGAGGCGTCAGCAGACCTCTTCGAGGTCGCGCCAGTCCCGGGTGTCGGGGCTGTCCGACACCCATCCGTCGAGCAGCCCGCGCACCAGGGACGCGGGCGCGGCGATCCCGCACTCCCGCTCCGGCACCCACTGGTGGCCGTCGGTGACATGGCCGAGCGGACCGGGCTGGCCCGGCTCGCTGTGGTCGTGCGGGTCGAGGTGCTCGCCGTCGCCCTCGTCGCTGGGCATCCGGCTCTCCGAGCACATCCGGCACAGCAGCCGCACCGACGACGACCAGTCCTCGGCGGCGAAGCCCGCGTCGGCCGCGAGACGCTCCAGGGCGTCGCGGTCCTCCTCGTCGTCCGCCTCCAGCAGCACCACCCAGGTCGGCACCGGGGAGGGCGCCCACAGCTCGATCTCGTCGAAGACCGGGTACACGTGTCCGGCGGCGGTGGTCCGCTCGCCGTGCGGGACACCGTCGTGCAGGACGACCTCGCCCCAGCGGCGGCCCGAGGACGGCAGCGGGATGGACAGCACCTCGATACGGGCGGGGTCCAGCCGCCGCCCCCACACCACCTCGGCCTCGCCCTCCGGCGACAGCCGTACCGCCGCGCTGCCCAGCTCCATCCCGACCGGCTCGCCGGCGGCCCCGCCGGACCCGGGCCGGCCGGGCACCTTCAGCCCGTACGCCTGCCAGGCGCGACGGGCCAGCGGCCAGTCCTGGAGGGCGGTCGCCGCGATCCCGACGTTCCACCAGTCGGGGGCGCCCGTCTCCCGGTCCAGCAGGGCCACGGCCCGCAGCCCGGCGGCGCGGGCCTGCTCCCAGTCGTGCCGGAACTTGTGCAGCAGCGCGAGATTGAACCAGGACTCCGACAGCCAGGGCTCCAGGTCGGCGGCGCGGGTCAGCAGCGCCCCCGCGTCCTCGTAGCGGCCGTCGCCGATCAGTGTGAACGCCCGGTCGGTGGCCTGCCGCCAGGACGCGGAGGGCCGGTGCCGTCCCTTGCCGAAGATCCTCACGATTCCCGCCTGCCGTCCTCACCGGGGGGCGCGGGTTCCTGCCCCGCCCCGACACAGCCAGGGTTCACGCCCCCGGACACCCTTCTCGTAGCGTCTTTCCTTCGCATCCAACCATGGACGGTCGGACGGCCGCTCATTACCCATGGGTTACCCAGCGACGGGCGACGTATGGCCCCCCGGGGCCCCGGGTCTGGCGGGCTCATGTCACGGCCCCGGCACCCGCGGCGCCCCCGGGCGGCCGGGCCGTGTCCCACGGCAGCAGCGCCCCGCTGCCCCGCTGGGCCAGCGCCCTGGCCAGCGCCTCCACCACTTCCGGCTGATGGTCGTGCCCGGTCGCCAGCCGCAGCCGCTCCAGCGCGGCCAGCGGGCCACCGGGGCCCTGCGCCCGGACCAGCTCGTCGTACGCGTTCGCCGTCCGTACGATCCGGGCGGCCAGCGGCTGCTCGCACCGGGGGTCCGCCTGCCGTTCCACGATGAGCGCCACCTCGGGGTCCACCCCGGTCTGGCGCACCACGGCACCGCCGAGCCGGGCGATCCGCCGCTGCGCCTCGGCGGGGAGGGACGCGGTGGCCCCGGCCGGTACCGGGTCGACCAGGGACAGCTGCCCGATGTCGTGCATCAGCGCCGCGTGCTCCAGGACGGTCAGCGCGGACCGCGACAGTCCCAGCTCCCGGCCGACGGCCCGGCTGAGCGCGGCGACCGCCCGTGCGTGACCGTGCGGGGTGTACCCGGCGATCTCCGTGGACCGCGCCAGGGACGCGATGGTCTGCCGGTAGGTCAGGCGGACCGCCGCGTACCGGCGCAGCGAGAGCTGGGTGAGCAGCAGCGGCAGCGAGAACACCGGCAGGGCCCACAGTCCGGCGACGGCGACGGTGAGCGCCATGACCGCGCCGGTCGCGCAGACCGCCGAGCCGATCCCGATCATCGCGCGCAGTTCGTCGCGCAGCAGCGGTGCGAACGGCCAGCCGGTACGGGCCCGGGCCAGGGCCGCGGCGAGGACCGCGTCGCACAGCGCGGTCACCGCCAGGACCCCGGTCATCCACAGCGCGTAGACGGGTCCGGGGTGGACCAGGTCCGCGAGGGCGCCGGTGTTGTACAGGGGCTGGAAGCAGACCGCGGCGAACGCGACGCTCAGGGTGCGGCGGGCGAGCTGTTCGGGCGCGGGGCCGCGGCCGGCCGCGAGGTGCGGAAGTCCGCCGAGGAGTCCGGCGGCCACGGTCACGGTGACCACCTGGGCGACGCCGTGATGGGTGGCGCCGCCCCCGTTCTCCCCGAGCAGGGCGTACGCGAGGGCCCCGGCCGCGGCCAGCGGGGCGGTGTCCCGTTCACCCTCGGCGGTACCGCCGGTCCGGGCGAGCTCACCGACCGCGATGAGCAGCCCGAAGGCGAGCGCGGTGCCCCGCTCGTGCACACCCGCCCAGACGGTCACTCCGATCGCCCAGACGGTCAGCGACCCCGCGGAGCCGAGCACCAGCACGACGGTGAGCCTGCCCAGCAGCGACCCCCGCGCGCGGGCGGCCGGGGCGGGGCGGGGGTCCCGGGCGTTGCCGGAGGGCGGGCCGGGCGGGGGCGGGGCCTGGGGTGGCCCGCCGGGGAGGCCCCCGTGGGCCGGTGGTGGCACGCCGGGGAGGTCCCCCTGGTCCGGTCCGGCGGTCGGGCCCGGTCCCGGGGCGGCCGTGCCGCGGACCGTCCGGCCCGGGGACTTCCCGGCGGGCCTGCCCGGCACCTCCGGGGGCCTGCCGGGGGTCACGACGGGCTCCCGGCGGGGGAGCCGGTGGCGCGGGGGGCGGGCAGATCGGGGCCGTCGGCGGTGACCGACGGATGCCAGCCGTGCCGGTCGAGGGCCCGGACCAGCGCACCGACCATCCGGGGGTCGAAGTGCGCGCCCGCGCAGCGTTCCAGCTCGGCCACCGCCTTCGGCACCGAACGGGCCCTGCTGTACGAGCGGGTCGAGGTCATCGCGTCGAACGCGTCCGCGACGGCGACCACCCGGGCGCACTCGGGGATACGGTCCCCGGCCAGCCCGTACGGGTAGCCGCTGCCGTCGACGCGTTCATGGTGGTGGAGGATCGCCGCGCGGGCCTCCCCGAGGAAGCCGATGCCCCGGGTGATCTCGTGCCCGTACTCCGGGTGCAGCTCGATCACCCGCCGTTCCTGCGGGGTGAGGGGACCGTCCTTGCGCAGCAGCCGGGTGGGCACCCCCAGCTTGCCGACGTCGTGCAGGATGCCCGCGAACCGCAGGGTCTCCACCCGGCTGTCGTCCATCCCCAGCTCCTGGGCGATCATCACCGATGCCTGCCCGACGCGTTCGCTGTGGCCCCGGGTGTACCCGTCCTTGAGGTCGACGGCCTGGACCAGGGCCCGGATGGTCGACTGATGGGCGGCCCGCTCACGGTGGTACTGGGCGAACAGCCAGCAGGAGATGTACATCGGCAGCAGCACGAGCAGCGCGGCCCCGGGACCGTACGGGCTGCGCCACAGCACCGTCATCATCAGCCCGACCAGACCGTGCACACTGACGGGCGCCAGCACCGGCCAGAACCGGCCGCGCCAGGCCCGGCGGGCCGGTACCCGCTCGGCGAGGACGAGGATTCCGCCGTCGAGGACCGTGAGCACGGCGCAGAACACCACCACCGCGGCGGCGGCGGGCGCCAGCGCGTACGGGAAGTCGGGTCCGGCGGGGCCGCCGACCGCGCCGGGACCGCCGAGCGCCTGATGGGCGAGGGCCGCCGCCCAGCAGGCGAGGGCGAGCTGGGCCGCGTGCCAGATCCGTCGGGGACCGGCGGGCCGCCGCTCCACCCGCGCCAGCAGCGCGCCGGGCACACCGACGAGCGCGGCGGCGGCCGGTGGCAGCAGAAACGCTCCGGCGAGCAGGACCGGGAAGAACATGCCCATGCCCCGGGGGGCGTGGCGGCCCATGAAACGGCAGCGCGGCAGCTGCTCGCACCCCGCGTACAGGGCGGCGAGCAGGGCGACGGCGAGCCACGGCACCGAAGGGGCGTCCGGGGAGCCGGCCGCCCCGGGAACGGCGGCGGCCAGCGCGGGCGCCGCGCAGAACAGCGCCGCCAGCGCGGCGCCGAGGATGTACGCACGGGCCAAGGCGGGTACCGACCGCATCCACCGCTCCTCCCCCGGGCCCGGCCGCCCGAAAGGGGCCGGGCGCGCCCGTCACAGGCTCCGGAGAATAGGGGTCGCCGGGTGGCGTTCGGGCGGCATCAGCGGATTCGCCCGGCCTCCCCCACGGGGATTAGCACATTCGGGTGATTTTCCCGTCGCACCCATTCCCCACGGCGCGGCGGCTTGACCCCAGGCGTGCCGCTCCCCCTCGGCGGGGGTGGAGCGGCAGCGGGAGGAAGGCGCGGCTCAGGCGCCTTCGGCGGAGGCGGTGACGTCCTTCTCCGCGGACTTCGTGTACGGGCCGGGCAGCGGGTCGGTCACGCTGTCCCCGGACTCACCGGAACGGATCAGATCGATCCGGCCCATGACCTTGGCCCGCAGATCGGTGGGTACGTCGTCATGACCGCAGCACCGTTTCACCAGCTTCTTCACGGCCTGTTCGAGACCGTACTTCTCCAGGCACGGGGAGCACTCCTCGAAGTGCGTCTCGAACTTCGTGCAGTCGCCCTCGGGCATCTCACGGTCGAGGTACTCGTAGAGATGGTCGAGTACTTCGGTGCAGTCCGTCTCGTGCGGCTCTCCGCAGCTCATGAGCCCGAGCCTTTCGCTTCGTTCGCCTCTCCGGCGCCGGCCGGGACGAGACCGCGATCACGCGCGTAGTCCTCCAGCATGCCGCGGAGTTGGCGGCGGCCCCGGTGCAGCCGGGACATCACCGTGCCGATGGGTGTACCCATGATGTCCGCGATCTCCTTGTACGCAAAGCCTTCGACGTCCGCGAGGTAGACCGCGATGCGGAACTCCTCGGGGATCGCCTGGAGGGCTTCCTTCACATCCGAGTCCGGCAGATGGTCCAGCGCCTGCGACTCGGCGGAGCGCAGCCCGGTGGACATATGGGACTCGGCACGCGCGAGCTGCCAGTCCTCGATCTCCTCGGCGGCGCTGCGCTGCGGCTCGCGCTGCTTCTTGCGGTACGAGTTGATGAAGGTGTTCGTCAGGATGCGGTACAGCCACGCCTTGAGGTTGGTGCCCTCACGGAACTGGTGGAACGACGCGTACGCCTTGGCGTACGTCTCCTGCACCAGATCCTCGGCGTCGGCCGGGTTGCGCGTCATGCGCAGGGCCGCGGAGTACATCTGGTCGAGAAATTCGAGGGCGTCCCGCTCGAAACGGGCGTTGCGCTCGGCGGTCGACTCCTCGGGCCGTTCCGCCTGGCCGTGCTCGGTCCCCGCGTCGGTCCCAGTGACCGGACCCACCTCCTCAGGCGCTGTCGTGGAACCGGGACCGGTCCCACCCGCTTCGGAGAATAGTCGACCACGGGTCGACGGGGCGGTCGGGCCGTACGGGGCCGGGGTCGCGGGAAGGGCGGGTGCCGACAGGTCCGGACCGCCGGGCGCCCGGGTGGGGGCACCGATGGCCGAGGGCAGGACGGACCAGTTCAGACCCGTGGTGCCACTGCGGCTCGGGCAGGTGATCGAACCCATGCGGTGTTCTCCCTCTCGATCGGTCGGACCGGGCGGGCACCGGCTTCGGCGGTCCTTCCGGACCGAGCCGTGTGCACGCCTTCTGTTCGCCACAACAGCACCCGGGGGCCCGGCATTCCCCGCCGGTGGGCGGGTCGGCCGGGCGGTCAGCGGAGCCGCGCGGTCCACTCCACGACGGCGTCCGTGAGGGTGAGCAAGGTCTCGTCCTGGGTGACCGGCGCGCGCTTGGGCACGGCGAAGGAGTGGTCGGCGGACGGCACCGGTACGAGTTCGTGGGCGCCGTCGGGGAACTCCTCCGGGTGCCCGAAGGGGTCGTTCCCGCCTTGGACGACCAGGGTCGGGACCCGGGCGCCGAGGAGTTCCCCGGCCCGTGAGCGGTCCGGGCGGCCGGGCGGGTGCAGCGGGAAGGCCAGCGCGAGGACGGCGTGGGCGCCGAGGTCGTGGGCGGTGCGGCACGCGACCCGGGCGCCGGCGCTGCGGCCTCCCGCGATGACCGGGAGGCCGGGGGTGGTGAGGGCGGGCCACAGGTCCCGCCAGCCCGCGTCGAGGGTCTTCGGGGCGGGGGCCAGTTTCTTCCCGGCGACACGCCAGGGCTGCTCCACGAGGGCTACCGTCACGCCGTTCGGAGGGAGGGTGGCGGCCAGCGCCTGGAGGTCGCGGGCGCCGATGCCGCCGCCCGCGCCGTGGCTCACCGCGAGGGTGAGGGCGGGGTGGGGGGCGTGGTACCACGTGATCCGGGCGTCCCCCGGTCCGGTGGGGACGGTCTCCGGGGCCCCGGGGCCGGGGGCGCCTGTTCTTGCGTTGCTGTCGTTGCTGTCGTTGCTGTCGTTGCTGTCGTTGGAGGTCACGGGGGCATCCTGCCCCTTGGGTTTCTTGTGCGGGGCGTACTTGTCCTTGTGCCGTCGTTCGGTGGTTTCCCGCAGTTCCCCGCGGGTCGCCTTCGCTTGCGCTTCCTAGGTCTGTCCGGGTGGGCGCGCTTGTTCCTGTGCCGTCGCTCGTCGTTTTTGCGCAGTTCCCCGCGCCCCTTTGGGGCGCGTCCGGCTTGTTCTTCGGGTCGGTGCCGGTCGGGATTCTCCGTCCTCGCTCCAACGCGCTCGGTACGACGTCCCACTGGTCCTACTGAAGAGCATCGGAGTCTGCGGGCAGAGAGTCCCGCCCACCCCCTCCCGCAGCCGAGCGACTGCGGGAGGAAGGGGGTGCCCCTTCAGGGGCGCGGGGAACTGCGCACCCACGAAGTACCTGCACGGGGACAAGTACGCCCAGGTGTGGAACCCCAGGGGCGCGAGGAACCGCGCACCCTCCGAACGACGGCACCGGAAACAAGTGCGCCCAGCCGGACGAACCTGGGAAGCGCGAGCGAAGGCGACCCGCGGGGAACTGCGCACCCACGTCCGACCCGCGCAGGGACAAAGTACGCCCCGCGCACGAAACCCAGGGGCCCGAGCGAAGGCGACCCGCGGGGAACTGCGCACCCACGAAGTACCTGCACCGGGACAAGTACGCCCAGGTGTGGAACCCCAGGGGCGCGAGGAACCGCGCACCCTCCGAACGACGGCACCGGAAACAAGTACGCCCAGCCGGACGGACCTCGGAGCGCCGGAGGTCATACCCGGAGGAGCCACCTCGTGGTTCCTATGAGGGAGCACAGCGACACCGCGTGGAAGAGGAAGAACCACAGGCCCGCCGGGACATTGGTGAGCCGCGAGAGCTGATCCGCGTCGGAGTCACCCGCCCCGCCCCGCCGCCGCTTCGCCTGGAGCTCGAACGCGGGCCGTACCCCGCCCAGCACCAGGAACCACACCACGGCGTACGCGAACGCGGCCTGCACCTGGGGGCCCGCCAGCCAGGAGACGAGCAGGAACGTCCCCCCGGACAGGATCACGGTGAGCACCCCGTACGCGTTGCGGATCATGACGAGCATCACCAGCAGCAGCCCGGTGGCCAGCCACAGCAGCAGCGTGATGTACCCCGCCCCGAGCAGCGCGGCCCCGCCGAGCCCGAGCAGCGGGGGCGCGGTGTACCCGGCGGCGGCGGTGAGGATCATGCCGATGCCGGTGGGCTTGCCGCGGCTGACGGTGAGTCCGGAGGTGTCGGAGTGCAGCCGGATGCCGTCCAGCCTGCGCCCGGTGGCGAGGGCGACGAGACCGTGCCCGCCCTCGTGGGCGATGGTGATCGCGTTGCGGGAAAGCCGCCACAGCGGATGCGGCACGACCACGAGCAGCGCGGCGACGGCGGTGGCGACCACCACCCAGAGGTCCGGGTCGGGCTGCGTGGAGAAGACGCGGTCCCACAGGTCGGTCAGGCCGTCGATGGCGAGAGTGTTCATTTTCCGGGCGGCTCCCTCAACGGTGCGGGGGTCTGGCAGTGTGACATGTATGTGTGGACGTTATGCGTCGAGCCGTCGGCCGGAGGACCTCGCGGGGATCTTCGGGATCACCGCGTGGGAGCCGACGGAGACCCTGGCCCCGGACTGGAACGTCGCGCCGACCAAGGAGGTCTTCGCCGTACTGGACCGTCCTGTGAAGGACGCCGAGGACCCGCGTCCGGTTCGCCAGTTGCGCACCCTCAAGTGGGGACTCGTCCCGTCGTGGGCGAAGACCCCCGAGGGCGCGGCCCGGATGATCAACGCGCGCGCCGAGACGGTGCACGAGAAGCCCTCGTTCCGCCGTCCCTTCACGGCGCGCCGCTGTCTGCTGCCCGCCGACGGCTACTACGAGTGGGTGACCGCGGCGGCGGAGCGGGAGCTGGAGGTCGAGGGGCGTAAGAAGCGGCCGCGCAAGCAGCCGTACTTCGTGACCCCGGCCGACGGTTCGGTGTTCGCGATGGCCGGGCTGTACGAGTTCTGGCGGGACCGTACGCTGCCCGACGAGCATCCGCTGGCGTGGTGGGTGACGTGCACGATCATCACCACGGAGGCGGAGACCACGCCGCTCGCGGGCGCGGCCGGGGACGGGGACGGGCCGGGCACTCTCGCGGAGATCCATCCGCGGATGCCGCTGATGCTCACGCCGGACCGCTGGGACGCGTGGCTCGACCCGGCGCGTACCGACCCCGGCGAGGTACGTGCGCTGCTGGAGCCGCCGCCGACCGGGCTGCTGCGGGCGTATCCCGTGGGCACGGCGGTCAGCAACGTCCGCAACAACGGCCCCGAGCTGCTCACGGAACTGGACGGTCCGGAGGAGGCCACCCTGTTCTGACCGGTGCCAGGGCCTTGAAAGGGGTGCGGGCGGACGTGCGGCGGGGCCCGTGGCGACCCCGGAGGCGGCGCGCTACCAGAGGGCTGTTTCCGGGGCGTTTCCCGGGCCGCCGCCGGGAAACGCCGTCGTGGCCAGCCACTAAGCTGAAGACCATGACCGAGAACCCCGCGCCTCCCGCCCTCTGGCCCGCCCCGCTCGCGAGCGGAGCCGTCACCGCGACGGTCCAGGTGCCCGGTTCCAAATCGGTGACCAATCGGGCGCTGGTCCTCTCCTCCATCGCCGCCGAGCCGGGCTGGCTGCGCCGCCCGCTGCGTTCGCGCGACACCCTGCTGATGGCGTCCGCGCTGCGGGCGATGGGCGTGGGTATCGAGGAGACCGTCTCGTCCAGTTCCACGGGCGCGCCCGTGGAGGGCGGCGAGGGCGAGGCATGGCGGATCATCCCCTCGGGTCTGCACGGTCCCGCGACGGTCGACGTGGGCAACGCGGGCACCGTGATGCGGTTCCTGCCGCCGGTCGCGGCCCTCGCGGACGGCCCGATCCGCTTCGACGGCGACCCCCGGTCGTACGAGCGCCCGCTGCACGGGGTGATCGACGGGCTGCGCGCGCTGGGTGCCCGGATCGACGACGAGGAGCGCGGCGCGCTCCCGCTGACCGTGCACGGCGGCGGGGCGCTGGAGGGTGGCCGGGTCGAGATCGACGCGTCGTCGTCGTCGCAGTTCGTGAGCGCGCTGCTGCTGTCGGGCCCGCGGTTCAACCAGGGCGTGGAGGTACGGCACGTGGGCGGCACGCTGCCGTCGATGCCGCACATCCGGATGACGGTGGACATGCTGCGCCGGGCGGGTGCCCAGGTGGACACCCCCGAGTCGGGCGGCGAGCCGAATGTCTGGCGGGTCACCGCGGGCGCGCTGCGCGGGGTGGACCTCACGGTGGAGCCGGACCTGTCGAACGCGCAGCCGTTCCTCGCCGCCGCGCTGGTCACGGGCGGCCGGGTCGTGATCCCGGACTGGCCGGAGCACACCACGCAGCCCGGTGACCGGCTGCGGGAGATCTTCACCGAGATGGGCGGTTCCTGCGAGCTGACGGAGCAGGGGCTGGTGTTCACCGGTTCGGGGAGGATCCACGGGATCGATGTGGACCTCGGCGAGGTCGGTGAGCTGACCCCGGGCATCGCGGCGGTGGCGGCGCTGGCCGACTCCCCGTCGACCCTGCGCGGGGTGGCGCATCTGCGGCTGCACGAGACGGACCGGCTGGCCGCGCTGACCAAGGAGATCAACGAGCTGGGCGGCGATGTCACGGAGACCGCCGACGGCCTCACGATCCGCCCCCGTCCGCTGCGCGGCGGGACGTTCCACACCTACGACGACCACCGGATGGCCACGGCCGGCGCGATCATCGGCCTGGCGGTGGAGGGTGTGCTGATCGAGAACGTCGCGACGACCGCGAAGACCCTGCCGGACTTCCCGGATCTGTGGACCGGGATGCTCGGGAACTGACGGACGATCGACATGCGCCGTTACAGCAAGCACACCGACGAGGACGACATCCCGCTGCGGCCCAACCGCAAGGGCAACCGGCCCCGGAGCACCATCCGGCCCAAGCACGAGGACGCGTCGGACGGCATGGTCCTCACGGTGGACCGGGGGCGGCTGACGTGTCTGGTCGGGGACCAGGTCGTGCACGCGATGAAGGCCCGGGAGCTGGGGCGCAAGGCCGCGGTGGTCGGGGACCGGGTGTCGCTGGTCGGTGATCTGTCGGGCAAGAAGGACACCCTCGCGCGGATCGTGCGGATCGCGGCGCGCACCTCCGTGCTGCGGCGCACCGCGGACGACGACGACCCGTACGAGCGGGTGGTCGTCGCCAACGCCGACCAGTTGGCGATCGTGACCGCGCTGGCGGACCCGGAGCCCCGGCCCCGGCTGATCGACCGCTGTCTGGTCGCCGCGTACGACGGCGGGCTGTCGCCGCTGCTGGTGCTGACCAAGTCGGACCTGGCATCGCCGGACGAGCTGCTGGAGACGTACGACACCCTGGGTGTCCCGTATGTCGTGACCTCGCGGGACGAGCTGGCGAACGGCGACGCGGCGGACCGGGTGCGGGAGCTGCTGGCGGGGCAGATCACGGCGTTCGTGGGCCATTCGGGTGTCGGCAAGACGACTCTGGTCAACGCGCTGGTCCCCGGGGACCGGCGGCGGACCACGGGTCATGTCAACGCGGTGACGGGCCGGGGCCGGCACACCACGACATCCGCGCTGGCGCTGCCGCTGGCCGGTGCCGCCGGGGGCTGGGTCGTCGACACGCCCGGTATCCGCTCGTTCGGGCTCAACCACGTCGATCCGTCCCGGGTGATCCTCGCGTTCCCCGATCTGGAGCCGGGCACGGTGAACTGTCCGCGCGCGTGCAGCCATGACGAGCCGGACTGCGCGCTGGACGCCTGGGTCGCCGAGGGACACGCGGACCCGGCGCGGCTGTACTCGCTGCGGCGGCTGCTGGCGGTCCGGGAACGCCACGACGGCGACTGATCCGCCGCGGCGGGGCGTGCGGACGGGGGGCTCTCGGGGACGCTGTCGCGTGTTTGCGTGACGGCCGCTCAGGTAAGGGCATAATCGCACCGAGCCTTACCCAAGCCGGACGAAACGGCCACGAGCGTGGGTACCCCGGGAGGCAATCGCATGGCGTGGCTGTTGGTGATCGTGGCGGGGCTGCTCGAAACCGGCTTCGCGGTCTGTCTGAAGCTGTCGCACGGTTTCACCCGGTTGTGGCCCACGGTCGCGTTCGCCGCCTTCGCGCTGGGCAGCTTCGGTCTGCTGACCCTCGCACTGCGCAAACTGGACGTGGGTCCGGCGTACGCGGTGTGGACGGGTATCGGGGCGGCGGGAACCGCGATCTACGGGATGGTGTTCCTCGGCGATCTGGTCTCCACCCTGAAGATCGTGTCGATCTCGCTGGTGGTCATCGGGGTGATCGGGCTCCAGCTGTCGGGGTCCTCGCACTGACCGCGCCGAGCGTGTCCCGTACCAGCGTCCCCACTCCCCCGTCCGGCGCGGGCGCCTGCATCCACGACAGGGCGAGCCGCAGGGCGAGTTCGGTGAGCCGGGCCAGTTCGGCGGTGTCCGCCGGGTCGGCCCGGGGCGGGGACAGCGCGACGACGGTGCGGTCGCGGAGCAGGCCGAGGAGTTCGCCGGGGGACGGCAGCGGTCCGTCGGCGCCGCGCTGGGCGGCCGTGGACTGCGCCGGGACCCGGGCCGGGGCGGGGACGGGGAGCCGGGGGGTCCAGAGGCCGGTGAGCGCGGCCCGGACGAGGGAGTTGCCGCGGGCGGCCCGTACCAGCCACTCGGCGAGCGCGGGCAGCCGTTCACCGGCCTCGCGGTAACCGGCCAGCGCGTGGTCGGCGCCCGTGAGGACGGCGTCGATCTCCCGGCGGACCAGGGCCCGGCCGAGACCGTCCTTGCCGCCGAACTCGTTGTACAGCGTCTGCCGTGACACCCCGGCGGCGGCGGCCACGTCGACCATCCGCACCGCGCTCCACGGGCGGCAGACGAGGGCGGTGCGGGCCGCGTCGAGCAACGACTCCCGCGCTGCGGGCATACGCGCCTCCCTGCGGCCGACATCGATGTCGGCCCCCGTCACCGAAACCGGACCTCGTTGTCAGAGTTGACGCACCTCAGGGGGCTGTCAAGGGTATTGTCCGGACCTTTCCGGACCGCTGATCCGGCCCGGCGGGGGCCGCGGCCGGTCCGCCTCGGTTCCGGGGGGTGTGGCCGGATTCCGGGCCCGGTGGATACTGTTCGGCCATGCCCGACTATCACGATGACCTGCGGCTGGCCCATGTGCTCGCCGACGCCGCGGACGCCGCGACCATGGACCGGTTCAAGGCCCTCGACCTCAAGGTGGAGACCAAGCCGGACCTGACCCCGGTGAGCGAGGCGGACAAGGCCGCCGAGGAGCTGATCCGGGGTCAGTTGCAGCGGGCACGGCCCCGGGACGCGGTGCTGGGCGAGGAGTACGGCGTCGAGGGGACCGGGCCGCGCCGCTGGGTGATCGACCCGATCGACGGCACCAAGAACTATGTGCGCGGGGTCCCGGTGTGGGCCACGCTGATCTCGCTGACGGAGGCGGCCGAGGGCGGCTACCAGCCGGTGGTGGGCCTGGTGTCGGCCCCGGCGCTGGGCCGCCGCTGGTGGGCCGCGAAGGGGCACGGCGCGTTCACCGGCCGCAGCCTGACCTCGGCCTCGCGGATGCGGGTCTCCCAGGTGTCCCGGATCGCCGACGCCTCGTTCGCGTACTCGTCGCTGACCGGCTGGGAGGAGCGCGGACGCCTCGACGGCTTCCTCGATCTGACCCGCGCGGTGTGGCGCACCCGGGGATACGGGGACTTCTGGCCGTACATGATGGTGGCCGAGGGCTCGGTGGACATCTGCGCCGAGCCGGAGCTGTCGCTGTGGGACATGGCGGCGACCGCGGTCATCGTGACGGAGGCCGGCGGGGTCTTCACCGGCCTCGACGGCCGCCCGGGACCGCACAGCGGGAACGCCGCCGCGTCGAACGGCCATCTCCACGACGAGCTGCTGGGCTATCTGAACCAGAAGTACTGAGCCGGGTACGCGGGACCGGGCGGGGCCGGCCGGGGTGTTCCGGAGCCGACCGTCCGGTCCGGTGATCCGGTCACCTTCCGTCACCCCTGGTGCCGGGCCGTCACCCGGGGTGGGGGAAATCGGCTTCTGTCCCGCCCGTTCGACCCCTTGTTGACCCGCCGGAGGGCTGCCACTCTGAGAATCCCCCCACTTGTGAACTTGTGAATCGATTCGCAAGGGGGGTCCTCACGAAGCAGGAGGTGGCTTTCGATCATGCTCGTCCGCGACGCCATGAGCACGGTGGTCCTCACCATCGGCCCGGCCCACACGCTTCGCCAGGCCGCGTCCCTGATGTCGGCCCGCCGTGTCGGCGCGGCCGTCGTCCTCGACCCCGACACCAGCGGACTCGGCATCCTGACCGAGCGCGACATCCTCGTCTCCCTCGGCCTCGGGCAGAACCCCGACCGGGAGACGGCCGGCACCCACACCACGACCGACGTGGTCTTCGCCACTCCGGCGTGGACCCTCAAGGACGCAGCGCGGGCCATGACGCAGGGCGGCTTCCGCCATCTGATCGTGCTCGGCGACAGCGAACCGATCGGTGTCGTCTCGGTCCGCGACATCCTGCGCTGCTGGGCGCCGGTGGAACGGCGGACGGCCACGCTCGCGGGCTGACCCCCGCCGGGCGACACGTGTACCCGTATCCGTCGGGACACCCGTACCCGTACCGACGGGGTCGCCGGGCATGACGGCGGCGGCCGGGCGGATGATCTCCGCCCGGCCGCCGGGCCGTGACCGGGCCGTGGCACACCGCGCGGGCGACGGCCGGTCACCCGGCGCACCGCCCGCGGGTCGCCGTCAGCCGCGCAGGGCCTGGACCGCGGCCTCCAGACGCTTGCCGAAGTCGCCGTCCGCCTGGCGGAAGTTGTTGATCGCACGCTCGGCGATGCCGTCGCTCGACACCTTGGCGATGAACCCCGAGAGGTTCTCGATCAACCGCGACTTCTCATCCTCGGACATCAGCCGGTAGAGGTCACCGGCCTGGACGAAGTCGTTGTCCTCGGCGTGGTTCGGCGCCTCGTGGTTGCCGGTGACCCCGGCGACCGAGGTGGCCGACCACAGCGGCTTGTCCGTCTGGAACGGGCCGCCGAAGCTGTTGGGCTCGTAGTTCTTCGCGCCCTTGTGGCGGCCGTCGTACAGGAAGCCGTCCCGGCTGTTGGTACGCGCCTCGGTGGCGTGCGGACGGTTCACCGGCAGATGGTCGGCGTTGATGCCGACGCGGTAGCGGTGGGCGTCGCCGTACGCGAAGAGACGGCCCTGGAGCATCTTGTCCGGGGAGGGACCGATACCCGGCACGAAGTGGGCGGGGCTGAAGATGGACTGCTCGACCTCGGCGAAGACGTTCTCCGGGTTGCGGTTCAGCTCCAGCTTGCCGATGTCGATCGGCGGGTAGTCCGCGTGCGGCCACACCTTGGTGAGGTCGAACGGGTTGAAGCGGTAGCCCGTCGCGTCGGCCGCGGGCATGATCTGCGCCTGGACCGTCCAGGACGGGAACTCGCCGCGCTCGATGGACTCGCGCAGATCCCGCTGGTGGCTGTCCGGGTCCTCACCGGCGAGGAGGTTGGCCTCGGCCTGGGTGAGGGTCTTGATGCCCTGGTCGGTCTTGAAGTGGTACTTGACCCAGAAGACCTCGCCGGCCTCGTTCGTCCACTGGTAGGTGTGCGAGCCGTAGCCGTTCATGTGGCGGTACGAGGCGGGGATGCCGCGGTCGCCGAAGAGCCACGTCACCTGGTGGGTCGACTCGGGGCTGAGCCCCCAGAAGTCCCAGACGTTGTCCGCCTCCTGCGAGCCCGAGTACGGGTCGCGCTTCTGGGTGTGGATGAAGTCGGGGAACTTGATGGCGTCCTTGATGAAGAACACCGGGGTGTTGTTCCCGACGAGGTCGTAGTTGCCGTCCTCGGTGTAGAACTTCAGCGCGAAGCCGCGCGGGTCCCGCACCGCGTCGGCCGCGCCGAGGTTCCCGGCCACCGTGGAGAAGCGCAGGAACGTCTCGGTCTGCTTGCCGACCTCGGAGAGGAACCGGGCCCGCGTCCACTGCGACACGTCGCGGGTCAGCGTGAAGGTGCCGTAGGCGCCCGCCCCACGCGCGTGGACGACGCGCTCCGGGATACGCTCGCGGTTGAAGTGCGCGAGCTTCTCCAGCAGCGACTGGTCCTGGAGCAGTACGGGACCGCCGACGCCCGCGGTCTCGCTGTTCTGGTTGTCGGCGACCGGAGCTCCGGCCTCCGTGGTGAGCGGTCCCTGTGACGTCACGTGCGCCTCCTGCGTCATTTTCTGCAAGTCCTGTCCCTTGGCCAATGCCGTAGCCGATCCTACAATGGACAATGTCTAAGTCAAGCAAACTTCCAAAGTCACACCCGTTCGGGATCAAGGTCCCCCTGCTGTTAGGCTGGTGCCCATGAGTGACCTGTTGGGACGACTGCGCGAACGCGGCTGGCGGATGACCGCACAGCGCCGTGTGGTGGCCGAGGTCCTCGACGGCGAACACGTCCATCTGACGGCCGACGAGGTGCACGCGCGGGCCGTGGTGAGGCTCCCCGAGATCTCCCGCGCCACCGTGTACAACACCCTCGGCGAGCTGGTCACCCTGGGCGAGGTCCTGGAAGTCGCCACCGACAAACGCGCCAAGCGCTACGACCCGAACGCGCACCACCCGCATCACCATCTGGTGTGCGCGTCCTGCGGCGCGATCCGCGATGTGCACCCCCTGGGCAATCCGCTGGCGGACCTCCCCGACTCGGAGCGCTTCGGCTTCACCGTCTCGGATGTGGAGATGACCTTCAAGGGCATCTGTCCGAACTGCGTCACCGCCTGACCCGGAACATACGAGGAGGGCCCGCGCCGACCGGCGCGGGCCCTCCTCGTTTCTGCCCTCGTTTCCGCGTACCTTCGTTTCCCCGTACACGAAGATGACGTTCCGTATACGACGAAGACCCGGAAGCCAGGCTTCCGGGTCTTCGTCTTCGAGTAGCGGGGACAGGATTTGAACCTGCGACCTCTGGGTTATGAGCCCAGCGAGCTACCGAGCTGCTCCACCCCGCGTCGTTGAACACAACCTTACGTGACCATCGGGGTGGGAGCAAATCCCCGACCGGCCGGGGTCCCCGGCCCCGAGGGCGCCGTGGCGGACCGGCTCCCCCGGGGCGGGGACAGGGACGGCGACCGTCAGTTCTTGCGGGCCAGCCCGCCCGCCATCAGCCGCTGCGCGACCGACAGCGGGGGCTCCACCGGCTCGTCCGGGCGCCAGAGCGGCAGGGACACCACACCCGGCTCCAGCAGCTCGTACCCGTCGAAGTACGCGGTGAGCTCCTCCGTGGTGCGGAAGCGGCCGGTGCCGAGCAGGTCCAGCATGGTCTCCTGGACGGCCTGGGCCTCGGCCCCCGTGTCGCAGAACGCGGTGATCACGAGGTGGCTGCCCGCGGGGACGGCGTCCATGTACGCGTCGACGATGCCCTTGGGGTCCTCGTCGTCGTGCAGGTGGTGGAGGATGCCGATGAGCAGCACGCCGACCGGCTCGTCGAAGTTGATCAGGCGCTTGATCGCGGGCTCCGCGAGAACGGCCTTCGGGTCGCGCAGATCGGCGCTGGAGACGCCCGTGTTCTCGTTCTCCTCCAGCAGGGCCCGGCCGTGGGCCAGCACGATGGGGTCGTTGTCGACATACACGACCCGGGCCTCGGGGTTGACCCGCTGGGCGACGTGGTGCGTGTTCTCCAGGGTCGGCAGGCCGGCCCCGAGGTCGATGAACTGCTTGATACCGACGTCCGCGGCGAGATAGCGGACCGCGCGGCCGAGCAGGGCGCGGTTGAACCAGCCGACGTCACCGATGTGCGGAACGGTGCGCTTCACCTCGTCGGCGACCACGCGGTCGACCTCGTAATTGTCCTTGCCCCCGAGAACCGCGTCGTAGACACGCGCGATGCTGGGCCTGCTCGTGTCGATTTCCTCCGCCACCACATTCTCCGTCCCTGTGCCACCCAAACGGGCTGTTTTCAAGCCGCCAGACTAACCCGCCCTGGACAACCCAGAGTTGTCCTGCACCAAGGTTTTTTCCCCCGAAATCCCCCGCTCCCCACCGCCCCCCGGTAAGTGGCCCGCCACGGAGGGGAGTTACCCCCGCCCCCGAACAACACCGCTGAGTGGCCGATGTCCAGGGGTGCGGGGAACGGTGCAAAAGACGAGGGCAGACCCGCACCCGACGAACAAGCCCGAAGGGGCAGCATCCAGGGGCGCGGGGAACTGCGCACCCCACGAGCGACCCGCACAGGGACAAGTGCGCCCAGCACAGGAAACCCAGCGGCGCGAGCGAAGGCGACCCGCACAGGAAACCCAGGGGCGCCGGACACCGGGTCAAGCAGGGGTCGGACGGCGGGTCAGGCCGACAACTCCTCCCGCAGCGCGTCCCGCAACCGCGCCGCGCGCCCCGCGACCTCCTCGGGCCCCAGCGACACCGCGAGATCGGCCCACCGCTGCCCCTCCGACAGCTCCCCCCGCCGCGCGTGCAGCAGCGCGAGGCGCAACGCGGCCCGCCCGTGCCCCGCGCGGGCGGCACGGCTCCACCACAGCGCCGCCTCCGGCTCACTGCCCTCCCGGGCGAGCAGCAGCCCGAGGTTGAAGGCTCCGTTGCGGCTCCCCGCCTCCGCGGCCTTGCGGTACCACCCGGCGGCCTCGACGACGTCCCCGCGCGCGGACGCGAACATCCCGACCCGCACCTGGGCCCGCCGGTGCCCCAGCTGCGCGGCCCGCTCGTACCACTCCTCGCACTCGGTGCGCTCGGTCGCGGGCTCCCCCAGCTCGTGCGCGTTGGTCCGGGGGCGCCGCGCGTCGAGCACGGCGGCCAGCCGGTACGCGGCCTCCGCGCTGCCGCCGCCGGCCGCGCACCGCAGATACCGCTCGGCGGTCCGCTCGTCGCCGTCGCGCAGTTCGGCGATGCCGACCTGGAGCGCGGCCTCCGTGTGCCCGGCGGCGGCGGCCCGTCCGTACCAGCGCAGCGCGCCCTCGTCGTCGCCCCGGCCCTGGCAGAGGATGCCGAGGTTGAACGCGGCGTCGACACTGCCCGCCTCGGCGGCCTTGGAGAACCAGGGTTCGGCGCCCGCCGCGTCCCCGCCCTGGAGCAGCAGCACGGCGAGCGCGTTGGCGGCCTCGCGGTGCCCGGCGTAGGCGGCGCGGCGGTACCACTGCTCGGCCTGCGGGGTGCGGTCCTGCTGGGCGCAGAGCAGTCCGAGGTTGTAGGAGCCGTTGACGTCGCCCGCGTCCATCGCGGCCCGGTACCAGCGTTCGGCGGTCTGCGGCTCGCCGCGCTCGGCGTGCAGGGCGCCCAGCGCGTTGGCGGCGTTGCCGTCGCCGTCCTGGGCGGCCCGCAGCCACCACACGGCGGCGCTCTCGATGTCGTCGGCGTCCCGCAGCAGGAAGCCGAGGGCGCAGGCGGCCCGTGCCTCGCCGTCCTTGGCGGAGGTGAGGTACCAGCGGCCGGCCTCCTTGAGGTCGCCGCGCTTCTCCAGGATCGCGCCGAGATGCAGCGCGGCCCGCCGGTGGCCGCGCGCGGCGGCCTGCCGGTACCACAGCTCGGCCTCGTCGGCGGCGTCGTCGGCGGGCGGGGGCGTGGTGCCGCCCTGGCCGCCGGTCCGGCGTGCGCCCGTGCGGGCGGAGCCGCGGGTGTCCGGCGGGGCGGCGGGGGCCGGCCTGCGGGTGCCGGGGCCCGGGAGGGCGTCGGCGTCGTCGCCGAGGGGGTCGCCCAGCTCGTCGAGGAGGGCGTTCTTGTCGAGGGTGCGGGCGAGCCGGTAGGCCGCCTCGCGGTGGCCCCGTTCGGCGGCGGCCCGCATCCACTGGGCCGCGCCGGGGTCGACGCGGTGCTCCAGCAGGTCCGCGAGGGCATAGGCGCCGAGCGCGTGGCCCTGCTCGGCGGACTGGCGCAGCCAGTACTCGGCGGCGGGCTCGTCGCCGCGCTCCCGGTGGTGGCGGCCCAGGGCGTGGGCGGCGGCGGCGGACCCGGCGACGGCGGCGATCCGCCACCATCCGGCGGCCTCGTCCCCGTAGCCGCGCTGGTGGAGCAGGACGCCCAGGTTGTTGGCGGCGGCGCGGTCACCGGCGGCGGTGGCGGCGCGCAGCCGGGGTTCGGCAGCGTCGAGGTCGCCGCGGCGCAGGAGCAGCGCGCCGAGCACGCTCATCGCCTCGGCATCACCGGCGTCGGCGGCGATCCGGTGGCGTTCCTCCTCGGCCGCCGCACCGGTCTCGTCCCGGTCGACGGGCTGCGCAAATCGCCCTGTCTCCCACAGAGTTGCCTTGTCCCCCATAACGTCCATCGTCGCACCACCCGCAACCTGGGCCCACCTGGCACACCGCAGTCAGTAAGGTCACTACAGCGTTTTGTCGACATGCCCACACAGAGACAAGTCAAACGCGCTTGCCCGTACTCTCCACGTATGACGCGCCCTTGGCGTTCAGCCGTTGATCGCATCGGCTCGTCGCATCGGCACGCACGCGCACATGGCGAAGGCCCGGAAGCTTGGCTTCCGGGCCTTCGCCTTCAGTAGCGGGGACAGGATTTGAACCTGCGACCTCTGGGTTATGAGCCCAGCGAGCTACCGAGCTGCTCCACCCCGCGTCGTTGTGTTGTAACAGTACCACGGTGCGGAGGGGGTCCCGTCCCTCCCCTGAGGCTCAGCCGTCACAGGAGGGGCGGGTCCCGGGGGCGCCGGCGCGGCGCCCCCGGGACGGGCTCAGCCGCTGCCCGTTCTCAGGCCCGCCTGCTCGGCGTCACCTGAGGGCTCTCCCGACTTCTCCGGCTCGGCGGGCTTGTCACCCGACTTGTCGGAGGGCTTCTCGGAGGGCTTGCCGGACGGACCGCCGGTGCCCTGCTTCTCGGCGTCCTCGGCGCGCTTCAGCGCGTCCTGGAGCTTCTGCTGGGCCTCGCCGTACGCCTTCCAGTCGCCGTCCTTCATGGCCGTCTGACCCTCGTCGAAGGCCTTCTGGGCCTCCTGGAGCGCCTCCTGGACCGTCGGGTTGTCGCTCGGCGGCGGGGTCGTGCCCTCGTCGGGCTTCTCCGGCTCCTCCGGCTCGACCGGGGTCTCCTTCGCGGTGCCGAAGATGACGTTGAGCGCCTTCTCCAGCGTCGGCTCGAAGGCCGTACGGCCGTCGTAGGTGACCAGCACCCGGCGCAGCAGCGGATACCTCAGCCCGCCACCGCGCACGTAGACGGGCTCCGCGTAGAGGAGACCGCCGTCCAGCGGGACGGTCAGGAGGTTGCCGTACTCGACTTCCGAGTCACCACCACGCAGCAGCCTGATCTTCTCGGCGATGTCCGTGTCCGAGTTGAACTTGCTCTGCACCTGCTTGGGGCCGTCGACGGTCTCCGACGACGGCATCTTCAGGATGTCGATCTTGCCGTAGTCGCCTGTGCCGGCTTCGGCGTTGACCGCCATGAAGGCGCTGAGGTTGTCACGGCCGTTCGGGGTGAACGTCGTGGTCAGGGAGAACGCCTGGTCCGACTGGTCCGGCATCCGCATGCTGAGGTAGTACGGCGGGACGGCGCTGCCCGACTTGTTCGTCGGGTCGTCCGGCACCTGCCACACCTCGCTGCCGCTGAGGAACGTCTCGGCGTCCTTCACGTGGTAGCGGGTCAGCAGCTCGCGCTGGACCTTGAAGAGGTCCTGCGGGTAGCGCAGGTGGTCCATCAGGGGCTGGGAGATCTCCCCCTTGGGCTGCACGGTGTCCGGGAACGCCTTCATCCAGGTCTTGAGGACCGGGTCCTTGGTGTCCCACTGGTAGAGCTTGACCTCACCCGTGTACGCGTCGACCGTGGCCTTGACCGAGTTGCGGATGTAGTTGACCTGGTTCTGCTGGGCCACCACCGCCCGCTGGCTGTTGGCCGCGGTCAGGGAGTCGGCGGTCGTGTCCCCGAGCGTGGTGCGCGAGGCGTACGGGTAGCCGTTGGTGGTGGTGTACGCGTCGACGATCCACTGGATCTTGTCGCCGACGACCGCCGGGTAGGCGTCGCCGTCGATGGTCAGCCAGGGGGCGACCGCCTCGACGCGCTCCTTGGGCACCCGGTTGTACAGGATGCGGGAGCCGTCCCCGATCGCGCCCGAGTACAGGATCTGCGGCTCACCGAAGGCGACCGCGTACGCGGCGCGGTTCAGCGGGTTGGAGAGGTTGACCCCGCTCTTGCCCTTGTAGCTGGTGGTCTTCTCGCCGCTGTCGTCGGAGTAGTCGATCTCCTTCTGCGGGCCGCCGACGATCGAGTACTGCGAGGTCTTCTCGCCGTAGTAGATCCGCTGCTCGTAGTCACCGAGGGAGCCCTTGGAGGGCAGGTCCGACTCGGTGAAGACCGGACGGCCCTGGTTGTCGGCGTCGGTCCCCTTGGCCGCGACCGCGCCGTACCCGTGGGTGTAGCGGAAGTGGTCGTTGATCCAGTTGTTCTTGGGGATGCCGTTCAGATCCAGCTCACGCAGGCCGATGACCGTGTCCTGCTCCTTGCCGTCGGTGCCCTTGTAGCGGTCGACGTCCAGGTTCTGCGGGAACGCGTAGTAGTTCTTCATCTGCTGGAGCTGCTGGAACGTGGGCGAGACGACGTTCGGGTCGATCATGCGCATGCTGGCGGCCTTGTCGGCGTCGTCGCGCAGCTGCTTCTTGTCGTCCGTGCTGCTCTTGCCCGGGTACTCCGTGACCTCGGTGTCCCCGATCCCGTACGCCTCACGGGTGGCCTTGAGGTTCTTCTCGACGTACGGGGCTTCCTTGGCCTGCTCGTTCGGCTGGACCTGGAACTTCTGCACGATCGCCGGGTACAGCCCGCCGATCAGCACCGCCGACAGGACCATCAGGCCGAAGCCGATGACGGGGAGCTGCCAGGTGCGGCGCCAGAGCGTCGCGAAGAACAGGACCGCGCAGATGACCGCGATGCAGAACAGGATCGTCTTCGCGGGCAGGTACGCGTTCGCGTCGACGTAGCGCAGGCCCGTCCAGCTGTCGGTGGCCTTGAAGTCGCTGGACTTCACCGCCAGGCCGTACCGGTCGAGCCAGTAGGCCACGGCCTTCAGCGAGACGAAGAGCCCGAGGAGCACCGACAGATGCCCGGTGGCCGCCGCGGTCGCCCGCGCGCCGGGGCTGGTGACCCGCAGGCCGCCGTACAGATAGTGGGTGAGCGCGGCGGCGATCAGGCCGAGCACCGTCGCGGCGAAGCCGAAGCCCAGCAGGAAGCGGTACCACGGCAGGTCGAAGGCGTAGAAGGACACGTCCAGGTTGAACTGGGGGTCCTTCTGGCCGAACGCGACGCCGTTCACCCACATCAGCCAGGTGCGCCACTGGCCCGAGGCGGACGCCCCGGCGATCAGGCCGACGATCGCGGTGATCCCGAGAAGGATCCACTTCTTGTAGGGGGCCACGCCCATGCGGTACCGGTCGAGGTTCTGCTGCTCCATCGACATGGCGCTGAGCGGCGGGCGCAGCCGGTGCGCCAGCCAGATGTTCACCCCTACGGAGACCGCCATGAGCAGTCCGAAGACCAGGAACAGCCCGATCTTGGTCCACAGGGTGGTGGTGAACACCGATGAGTAGTCGACCGACCGGTACCAGAGCCAGTCCGTCCAGAACCCCGCGAACATGACGAACACCATGGCCAGGACGGCCAGGATGCCCAGTGTCATGAGCAGGGTGCGGACCCGCCGGGACGGTCGGCCCACTCTGATCCGTGGCCCGGTCGGGCCTCCGCCGCGGTCCGGCATCTGGAAAGCCAAGGTGCGCACCTCGAAGTCGCTGTAGTTCTGCCCTCGGGCCTCGCGAACGCAAGGCCACACCTATGCAACTTACTGATGCTTTACTCGGTTCCCGTTTCCGGGGGTGAACGAGGCAGGATTGTGACCATGTCCAACACCGCCACTTCAGGCACCCCGATGGCCGCCGGTCCGCTGACGCGGGCCGTGCTGGAGATCGACGAGTACGTCTCCGGGCTCGGCTGGGACCAGCCCGCCCGGCTCTTCGCTCTGGTCGACACCGATCAACTGCGCTCCCAGGAGCCCACCCTCGCCCGGCGTCTGGGCCTGGCCGACGACACCGAGGGACCGGGCGCCGGCGCCCTCACCCCGATCGAGCAGGACGAGGTCCCGGCGGGCACCCCGCTGGACGAGTTCCTCGCCACGATCGCCTGGCCGGACGCGGTCGTGGGCTGCGCGCTGGCCGTGGAGCGGCTGATGCTGCCGCCGTCCGCCGAGGCGGCCGTCCCGAAGGACCTGGACGGGGCCCGGCTCGCCAAGTGGGTCGCCGAGCACCCGGACCGCCAGGAGGTCCGGATGACCGTCGCGGTGCTGCGCGGCGGGCGCCGTGAGTCGGCGCTGCGGCTGCGGGAGAAGGACAGCGCCACGGACGTCCTGACCGGCGCGGACCTGGTGCCGGGGCTGGCCGACGCGCTGACGGCGACGTTCGCGGAGTAAGCGCGTCCCGTGTCCCCGGTGGGCGGCCCGCGGGCCGCCCACCGGGGGCGGATGTCACTTCTTGGCGCAGACGGGGAGCCGGTCGGTACGGCCCTCCCGGATGCTCTTCATGGAGCTCATCGCGTCGTCCATGGTGTCGACCCTGACCAGGGTCAGCCCGTCGGGGACGTCCTCGGCGGCGGACGCGCAGTTGTCCTTCGGGGTCAGGAAGTATTCGGCGCCCTTCTCCCGCGCGCCGACGGTCTTCATCTCGATCCCGCCGATGGGCCCGACCTTGCCCTCGTCGTCGATCGTGCCGGTACCGGCGACGAACTTGCCGCCGGTGATGTTCTCGGGTGTGAGTTTGTCCACGATGCCGAGAGCGAACATCAGTCCGGCGCTCGGTCCGCCGACATCCGCGAGCTTGATGTCGATCGTGAACGGGAAGGTGTGGTCGGTCCCGGCCTGGATGCCGACGATCGCGCGCTCACCGTCCTCGGACTCGGCGGTCGTGACCGTCACGTCCTCGGTCCGGGTGGCCTCCTTGCCGGTCTTCTCGGCCTCGGCGGCGTCCTTCGCCGGGACGACGGTGAAGACGACCTTCTCGCCCGGCTTGTGCTTGGTGACCAGGTCCGCGACATCGGAGGGCTGCTTGACGGGCTCGCCGTCGACGCTCTTGATGACGTCCCCGGCGTGCAGCCGCCCTTGCGCCGGGCTGCCCTTGACCACGGTGGAGACGATCACCCAGGACTTGACCGGCACGTCCAGCTGCTCCAGGGCGGCGACCTTGGCGCTCTCCTGGGACTGGCTGAACTCCTCGGCGTTCTCCTGGTTGGACTGCTGCTCGGTCTTGCCGTCCGGGTAGAGGGTCTCGTGCGGGACCACAATGTTGTCGTGGGCCAGCCAGCCGTACACGGCCTCGACGAGGTTCATCCGGAAGTCCGCGCTGGTGACCCGGACCGTCGTCATGTTGAGATGCCCGGTGGTCGGATACGTCTTCCGGCCGGAGATCTGGAGCACCGGCTCGCCGTCGTGCTCACCCAGCGTGTTCACCGTCGGCCCCGGGGACATCTCCGAGTACGGGGTCTTGATGAACACTCCCGCGCACAGCAGCGCGATCAGCAACAAGGTCGAAGCGAGCATCGTCGCGGTGCGGCGTGGCATGGAACGACAGTACGGGACACACCAGTGTTCGCACCGCCGGGTGGTCCGTACGGGCCGGGGGCGCGCGCGCCGGTCAGAGCACGTCGGAGCGGGACTTCTCCATCGCCGCGCGGAACCGCGCGTAGCCCGCGAGCTCGGGGCCGTCGCCGGTCCTGCGGTTCCTCGTGGCCCAACTGCCCCACAGACCCGCGCCGAGCGCGGCGAAGAGCGGAATCAGCAACCAGGCGAGAGCTGCCATGCCGACCTCCCAAACCCGGTGTACGAGCGCGACTGACTGATCAGCAGATTAACCATCTGTACGGACAACGCTCACGGCAGGGGGCCGGTTACGCAAGCGGAGCCGTTCCGGGGGCCGGACGGGGCTCAGCAGGCGCCGACCCACTCCTCCGTGCCGTCCGTGAAGCTCTGCCGCTTCCAGATGGGGACCTCGCGCTTGAGGTCGTCGATCAGGGCCCGGCACGCCGCGAACGCTTCCGCGCGGTGGGGGCAGGAGACCGCGACGATCACGGCGATGTCGCCTACGCGGAGGTCGCCTACGCGGTGCACGGCGGCGAGGGCGCGTACCGGGTGGTTCGCGATGATCTTCTCCGTGACGCGGCGGAGCTCGGCTTCCGCGGTGGGGTGGGCCGTGTAGCCGAGGGCCGTCACGCCCGCGCCGTTGTCGTGGTCGCGTACGGTGCCGACGAAGAGGGCGGTGCCGCCGGAGGCGGGGTCGCCCACCGCGCGGAACACCTCGTCCAGTGAGAGTTCGTCCGCCCGTACCGCCACGAGGCGCTGCGCGCCGCCATCCAGGTCACCCATACGCCCCATTCTCCCCTAGGCCCCGCCTTGGCCGGCGCCTTCGGGTTCGTCCGGCTGGACGCGCTTCGTTCCTGTGCCGTCGCTCGGTGGGTTTGCGCAGTTCCCCGCGCCCCTTTGGGGCGCGTTCTGTTGTTCTTCGGGTCAGGGCCGGTCGGGATTCTCCGTCCTCGATCCGACACGCTCGGTCGGACGTCCCCCTTGCCCTGCTGAAGAGCATCGGAGTCTGCGGGCAGAGAGTCCCGCCCACCCCCTCCCGCAGCCATGCGACTGCACGAGGAGGAGGGTGAAAAGCAACCCCAGGTGGGCGCCCCTTCAGGGGCGCGGGGAACTGCGCGAAGACGAGGGCCGACCCGCACCCGAAGAGCGACCGCAACAGGGCAGCACCTCAGGGGCGCGGGGAACTGCGCACCCACGAACGACCCGGCACAGGGACACGCACGCCCCGCCGGACAGACCTCGGGAGCGCAAGCGAAGGCGACCCGCGGGGAACTGCGCGAAGACGAGGGCCGACCCGCACCCGAAGAGCGACCGCAACAGGGCAGCACCTCAGGGGCGCGGGGAACTGCGCACCCACGTCCGACCCCCACAGGGACACGCACGCCCACCCGGACAGACCTCGGGAGCGCAAGCGAAGGCGACCCGCGGGGAACTGCGCGAAGACGAGGGCCGACCCGCACCCGAAGAGCGACCGCAACAGGGCAGCACCTCAGGGGCGCGGGGAACTGCGCACCCACGAACGACCCGCACAGGGACACGTGCGCCCCGCCGGACAGACCTCGGGCGCGAGGGGAGGCGGACCGGGGGGGTCAGATTCGGCGGCGGGCTTTTCGGGCTCGGCGGACGAGGGCCGCCGTACCGAGGAGCGCGACCGTGGCCCCCGCCGCCCCCGCGGCCGTCGCGTCCTTGCGTCCCAGCCGCCGCCCCGCCAGCGTATGGCGCCCCGCGACCTCGTCGAGCAGCTCCGCGAGGACCTCCTCGTTGCTCCACCGGGGCCGCCACCCCGCGTCGTGCAGCCTGCTCCCGCTCACCACCCAGGGGTACATCGTGTACGCGAGATCCCCCGCGGGGGACGGCGTGAGCCCGATCCGGTGCAGCCGCGCCGCCGCGCCCAGCGCGACCGCCGACGGCAGCTCCATCCGCCGGATTCCGCTGAGCTCCTCGACCTGTTCCTGCTCCAGCCACCCCTCGCAGCCGACCGCCAGCTCGCCCTCGACCTTCTCCAGGACGGCGTACTCCAGCGCCCCGCACAGGTCCTCGACGTGGCAGAACTGCCACGCGGGCCGCGACCCGGCGACCACCAGCAGCCGGGGCGACTCGAAGTAGCGGGTCAGGGCGGTGTCCGTGCCGCCGACGAGGATCGCGGGCCGCACCACCGTGACGTTGAGCCCGGGGTGCGCGCGGGGTGCCCGGCGGGCGAGCCGTTCGATCTCCAGCAGGTCACCGACCCCCGTGGCCTCCGCGGTGGCCCGCAGCTCCGCGTCCTCGGCGAGCGGGAGCTCGTTGTCCGCGAGGGCCCCGTAGACCATCGCGGAGGTGCACAGCACGACCCGCCGCACCCCGGCCGCCGCGGCGGCCGTGAGCACGGTCTGGGTGCCGCGTACGTTGAAGGCGGTACGGGCCGCCGCGTCGCTCTCCAGGTCGAGGTCGAGCGCGAGGTGCACGACGACGTCGACACCCCGCAGCTTCTCCGCGATCGCGGGGTCACGGACGTCGAGGACGTGCCACTGCGCGTCCGCGCACTCGCCGCGCCGCTCGTCGATCGCGACGACCCGCCTGATGTCCTCGCTCGCGGCGAGCCGCTCGACCAGCAGCGCCCCCACACCGGACGCCGCGCCGGTCACGGCGACGACGGGTCCGCGGTGCGGGGAGCCGGTTGTGCGGTTTCGCGCTGCGCGAACCTGTGGATCTGGGGAACTCACCGGGCGTCTCCAGCGGTTGTCTTCAGTACGTACGGCTTGTGACTGCGTACGTACCAGGTGGCATCCATCCTGCCGCAGGCCAGGAGTCGGCGGAGCACCGAGGCCCGATCGGGCCGGGGTGTCTACGCTGGGTGGTGACGCAGGGAAGCCGCCGTCGGGACAGATCCGGCGGCCAGACGAGCCGAGGAATCCCGTGAGTGACACCCCATTCGGATTCGGCCTTCCGCCGGAGGAGCCGGAGAACGGCGACGAGGGCAAGAAGAAGGACCAGAGCGGTGGTGGTCAGGGACCTGCCACGCCGTTCGGTTTCGGGCTGCCCGGTTTCGGCGGGCCGCCAGGGCCCGGCGGGGGCGACAATCCGTTCGCCGCGATGTTCGGGTCGATGAACCCGAACGACCTGGGCGCGGCCTTCCAGCAGCTCGGCCAGATGCTCTCGTACGAGGGCGGCCCGGTGAACTGGGACATGGCCAAGCAGATCGCCCGCCAGGCGGTCTCCCAGGGCACCTCCGACGGCACGAAGGACGCCAGCGTGGGCCCCGCGGACCGGGCCTGGGTCGAGGAGACGATCCGGCTGGCCGATCTCTGGCTGGACGGGGTGACCTCGCTGCCGTCCGGTTCCGGCTCGGCCGTGGCGTGGAGCCGCGCCGAGTGGGTCGAGGCGACGCTGCCGGTCTGGCAGGAGCTGGTGGACCCGGTGGCGGAGCGGGTCGGCGCGGCCATGGGCCAGGTGCTGCCCGAGGAGATGCAGGCCATGGCGGGCCCGCTGATCGGCATGATGCGCTCGATGGGCGGCGCCATGTTCGGCACCCAGATCGGGCAGGCCGTGGGTGTCCTCGCGGGTGAGGTGGTCGGTTCCACCGACATCGGGCTCCCCCTCGGCCCGGCGGGCAAGGCAGCGCTGCTCCCGTTGAACGTCGCGGCCTTCGGCAAGGACCTCAGCGTCCCCGAGGAGGAGGTGCGGCTGTATCTCGCCCTGCGGGAGGCCGCCCACCAGCGGCTCTTCGCGCATGTGCCGTGGCTGCGCTCGCATCTGTTCGGCGCGGTCGAGGGCTACGCGCGCGGGATCAAGGTCGACACCGCGAAGCTGGAGGACGCGGTCGGCCAGCTCGACCCGTCGAATCCGGAGCAGTTGCAGGAGGCCCTTCAGCAGGGCATGTTCCAGCCCGAGGACACCCCCGAGCAGAAGACCGCCCTGGCCCGGCTGGAGACGGCTCTCGCGCTGGTCGAGGGCTGGGTCGACGCCGTGGTCCACGAGGCGGCCAAGCCCCGGCTGTCCTCGGCGGACGCGCTGCGGGAGACCCTGCGCCGCCGCCGCGCCTCGGGCGGTCCGGCGGAGCAGACGTTCGCCACGCTGATCGGTCTGGAGCTGCGTCCGCGCCGACTGCGGGACGCCTCGCGGCTGTGGGCGTCGCTCACCGACGCGCGCGGGGTGGACGGCCGGGACGGGCTGTGGGCCCACCCCGACATGCTGCCGACCGCCTCCGACCTGGACGACCCGGACGGCTTCGTGCACCGCGAGCACCTGGACTTCTCCGAGCTGGACAAGCTCCTCGGCGACGCCGCGAGCGGGAAGGGCCCGGACCTGACCAAGCGCCCCGGGAGCGATTCCGGCGGCTCCGGCGGCTCCGGCGGCTCCGGTGCGGACACCCCCGACAGCGCCGACGGCACGTCCACCGACGAGGACGGTGACGACAGCAAGTGAGCCTGCACGACGACGCGGTCGCCGTCCTCTCCGGGTACGGCGACCAGGACGAGCTGCGTGAGCTGTATCTCGCGCATCTGTCGGCACACCCCGACGGGGTATGGAAGTCCTGCGAGGACGGCCATGTCACGGCCAGTGCGCTGGTCGTGGACCCGGAGCGGGACCGGGTGCTGCTGACCCTGCACGGCAAGATCCACAAGTGGCTCCAGATGGGCGGCCACTGCGAGCCGTCCGACGCCACCCTCGCGGACGCGGCGCTGCGCGAGGCCGCCGAGGAGTCCGGGGTCGAGGGGCTGCGGCTGCTGCGCGGCGGCCCGGTGCGGCTGGACCGGCATGCCACGCCGTGTGCGTGGCACCTCGATGTGCAGTACGCGGCGATCGCCCCCGCCGGAGCCGTCGAGTCGATCAGCGACGAGTCGCTCGATCTGCGCTGGTTCGGCTACGACGAGGTGGCGAAGGTCGCCGACGAGTCGGTCGTCCGGCTGATGGAGGGCACCCGGGCCCTGCTGTGACGGGACGGCATCCTGCGCTCCTCTGTTGACCGGAGGGCGTCGCCCGGGTCTGCGGTGACACGGGCCGGCGTCACCCTGGGCCCCCACCGCGGGGGTGCCTGAGCGGGGGAGGCCGGAGCGCGGGCGCGTGGGGCTGGGCCGGGGTGCGGGTGTCCGGGCGGGGCCTCCTCGGGCCGGCCCGGGGCAGGGGCTCTTCGGGGTCGCCGGGGCAAGGGATCCTCCAGGCCGCCGGGGCAAGGGCCGGTGGGCGCGCCGGGGCGGCCCGGGGTCAGGGGCCGGTCGGCAACGTGGGTGTCGGGCCCGGGGAGGCCTGCGTCCAGTCGCGGTCCGTGGGGGCCGGTGGCGAGGTCGAAGGCGTCGCCGTCTCCGGTGGCGGCATCAGTTCCTCCTTGGGCCGCGCCGAGCTCTCGGGCCTGGGGACGTCGTCCCAGTTGACGTCGACCCCGCAGCCCGCGGGCTCCATCACGGCGTCCGTGCCCCGCAGCGCCACCCGCCGCGAGCCGTCGATGCTGTCCGCGTACGCGACGGTGCAGATCACCTGCTGGACGGCCGTGTCGTCGAGGGCGCTCAGCCTCACCGACAGGAACACCTCGGTGGTGTCGGCCTTCGACCGCGTGTTCGCGCCGTCGCCCTCGGTCGGCTCCTGCGCCGGACCGCTCTGGGCCCAGCCTGTCACCTTGGGCAGGGAGGTGCTCAGCCCGAGGTCGCGGTCCTCGGGCTGGGGTCCCATGAAGAGGGCGCCCAGTGCCTTGGGCGAGTACGGGGGCGGGGACTGGTCGCCCGCGACGCCCGTCCTGCTCCGCGCCACGGGCAGCAGCCGGCCGTCCGGGGCGCGGAAGAAGAGCAGCATCCAGTTCTCGTACCCCGAGGGCACATAGAGGGTCGGGGGCCTCCCGGCCTCGATGACATCGGTGGCCTGGACGCCGCACCCCGCCAGCGGTACCGCGCCGAGCGCCATCGCCAGGGCCAGTACGCCCGCCCGGTTCGGTGCCGCGTCGGCCCGGGCGGAGCGGACGGTCCTCCCCCCGCCGGTCATGCCAGGTCCTCCATCGGGTCCAGCGGTGTCTCCGCGTCCAGGGGTATCTCCACGGTGAACACGGCCCCCGTGCTCCCGGCCGCGTACGGCTCCGGGAAACCGTACGGGTCGTGGGGGACGTGGGGGACGTCCTGGCGGTTGGCCGCGCGGATGGTGCCGCCGTGCAGATGGACGTTCTCCAGGGTGATCGCCAGTCCCAGACCGCTGCCCACCGAGCGGGTGCGGGCCGCGTCCGCCTTGTAGAAGCGGTCGAAGATGTGCGGCAGCACATCGGGACGGATACCCGGGCCGCTGTCGGTGACCTCCGTGACCACCAGCGGGGTACCGTCCACGGCGGTCGCCCGGCGCAGCCGGACGGTGACGGGGGCGGCGCCGTGGCGCAGGGCGTTGCCGACGAGATTGGCGACGACGATGTCGAAACGGCGCGGGTCCAGCCGGGCGCGGATGCCGTCGGGCAGATCGGTGCGGACCTGCTCTGGGTGCCCACCCGTCCAGTGCCGGTTCTGGAGGGTGCGGCGGATGGTCTCGGCGACGTCGATCTCGTCGGTGTGGAGTTCGGCGGCGCGGGCGTCGAAGCGGGAGATCTCCATCAGGTCCTCGATGAGTACGGCGAGCTTGCCGGTCTCGGCGCTGATCAGCCGGACCGCCCGCGCGGTGTCGGGCGGCAGCCGCTCGGCGTCCTCGTCCAGGACCTCGGTGACGGCGAGCATCCCGGCGAGCGGGGTCCGCAGCTCATGGGAGACGTCGGAGGCGAACCGGCGGGCGCGTTCCTCGGCGCGCCGGAGTTCGGTCACCGACCGTTCCAGCTCCCCGGCGGACTCGTTGAACGTGCGCGCGAGATCGGCGAGTTCGTCCCGGCCACGGACCGGGATACGGGTGTCGAGCTTACCGCTGCCCATGTTGCGGGCGGCGCGCCGCAGTCCGCGGACCGGACGCAGCACGCTGCTGGCGGCGAGCAGGGCCGGCAGCAGGGCGATGACGAGGCCGGGCATCGCCCCGGCCCGGGCGGCGCTGACCAGGGCCTCCGTCTGGGTCTGTTCCTCGGTCATCGGCATCACGGCGTACAGGGCGAGTCCGGTGGGCAGCACCCCGGCGCCGCCCGCGCGGAAGACGACGGGCATACCGATGGTGAGGTACGGGACCCCGTCCTTGACGACCCGCTCGAAGCTGCCGTGGAGCCGTTCCCGGCTGTTGGTGGCGCGCCGCAGTTCCGGGGTGATGACCGAGGACTCCGGGTTGGTTCCGGAGGAGATCCGCAGGGTGCCGTACTCGGCGTAGACGTACCAGGGGCGGGGTTTGCCCTTGCGGGCGATCCTCTGAAGATCCTCCTTCAGCCTGTCGGGGAGCACCGGCAGGGAGGTGCTCCCCATCTGTTCGACCTCGTCGCGGAAGGAGGCGACGGCGGTGTCCTGGGCGGCGCTGACGACGGAGTTGCGGGCCTCGCGGTAGGTGAGGGTCGCGGTGGTGCCCGCGCTGACCGCGGCGACCAGCAGGAACGCGAGGATCAGCCGGGTGCGCAGCCCGAAGGGGACGATCCGGCGGCGCCGTTCGGGTCGGGCCCCGGTGGTCTCCTGGGACCCACTCGTTCTACGGGCGCCCCGGGACGTACGGGACTCGTGGGGTGTCCGGGACTCGGCAGGCACCCCAGGTGTACCGCGCGTACCTGCCTCGCGGGTCTCGCCAGACGCACCAGACGTACCGGCCTCACCGGCCTCACCGCCCTCGCGGGGCTCGCGTCGGCGGCGGAAGCGGGAGGTGCGGCCCGGTTCCGGGTCCCGGTCGGTGCCGGGGTACGGAGCTGCGCCGGGATGCGGGGCCGCACCCGGATACGGGTTCGCGCCGGAGTACGGGGCCGGGGCGGAGGGGCGGGCGGCGGCGGGGCCGGGGCCCGGGGCGGCGTACAGGGCGGGGCCGTCCGGGGCGGGGGCGGTCACAGGGGGCCGAAGCGGTAGCCGAAGCCGCGCAGGGTCTGGATGTAGCGGGGGGTGCCGGGGACGTCCTCGATCTTGTTGCGCAGCCGCCGTACACAGGCGTCGACCAGCCGGGCGTCCCCGTGGTAGCTGTGCTCCCAGACGTGTTCGAGGAGCTGCTGACGGCTGAAGACCTGCTCGGGAGCGGCGCTGAGATGCAGCAGCAGCCGCAGTTCGGAGGGGGCGAGGTCGAGGCGCAGACCGTCCTTGGTGACGGTGAGTCCGGCGCGGTCGAGGGTGAGTCCGCCGTGCTGTTCGACGGCGGGCCGCTGGCCGCCGGGTGCCTCCATCCGCCGCAGCACGGCGCGGATACGGGCTTCGATGACCTCGGTACGGGCGGGTTTGACGATGTAGTCGTCGGCGCCCGCCTCCAGTCCGATGACGACGTCGAAGTCGTCGCCCCGGGCGGTCAGCATGATGATCGGGAGCTGGCTGTCCTCCCTGACCCGGCGGCACACCTCGACGCCGTTGACCCCGGGCAGCATCAGGTCCAGCAGGAGCAGATCGGGCTGGAACTCCGCGAGGGCGGCGAGCCCGGCCTCACCGGTGGCGGCCGTACGCACCTCGTGGCCGCGGCGGCGCAGCCCGAGTTCGACCCCTTCGCGGACGGAGGGGTCGTCTTCTATGAGCAGCACGCGTGGCATTTGCGGATTATCCCAAGGGTGGTGACCGGCGTGGTCGGCGGCGCCGGGAGAGGCGTGCGGTGACCTTGCCGAGCAGGGTGTCGAGTTCGGTGAGACGCAGGGGCCGGGCCAGTATCGCGAAGACCAGGGCGATCACGGCGCCGCCCGCGAGTCCGGCGGTCAGGGGGCCGAGCGGGGCGAGCCGGTCGGCGGTGAGCTGCCCGAGGGCGGCGGCGGGCACGGCGGCGGCCAGCAGCCGGGCGTGCGCCCACAGCGCGGGTGAGCGCCACAGGGCGGCGGGCCGGGTGCGCGTACCGGCGCCGGTACGGTGGCGGCCGCCCGTACCGGTGGACCGGCCCGCGCGTCTGCTGCGGCGGCGCGGGCCGAGCCTGCGGCGCAGGACGTACGCGGTGAGCGCCCAGCCGATGAGCAGGGCGACGGAGTAGCCGCCCGCCATCCCGGTCACGGCGTCCCGGGCGGGCAGCAGGGTGTACGCGGTGACCGAAAGGCCCGCGTGCAGACCCGAGATCACCAGGTTGAGGAGGAACGGGGTGCGGGTGTCGGACAGCGCGTAGAAGGCGCGGGCCAGGACGTACTGTCCGGAGAAGGCGACGAGCCCGGGGGCGAACGCCATCAGGGTGGCCGCCATCTCGGCGGTGTCGTCGGCGTCGGTCCTGCCGTACTGGAAGACGACCGTCATCAGCGGGTGCGCGAGCGCGAACAGGGCGCACGCGGCGGGGACGATCGCGGCGGCGGAATTGCGCAGCGCGGAGGACACATCGCGGCGTACGGCGTCGGGGTCGCCGTCGGCGGCGGCCCGGCTCATCCTCGGCATCAGGGCCGTGACCAGGGACACCGTGACGATGCCGTGCGGGACGGCCCAGAGCAGATAGGCGTTGTTGTAGGCGCTGAAGCCGACGCCGCCGTCGGTGCCGAGCGCGGCGGCGCGTTCCCCGGCTGCGGTGGCGAGCCGGGTGACCACCCAGTAGGCGGCCTGGTTGGTGAGGACGAGCAGCACCAGCCAGCCCGCCGAGCGCAGTGGCCTCATCAGCCCGCCGCCGCGCCAGTCGAAGCGGGGCCGCCAGCGGAACCGGGCGCCGCGCAGGGCGGGCACCAGGGCCAGGGCCTGGAGGGCGATGCCCGCGGTGGTGCCCCAGCCGAGGAGCGCGGTCTCCGCGCCGGTGAGGGTGCCGCCGTCGCCGGTGACGAGGTAGAGCCCGAACACGGCGATGACGACGAGGTTGTTGAGGACGGGCGTCCACATCATGGCGCCGAACCGGCCGCGCGCGTTGAGGACCTGCCCGAGCAGGGTGAACACCCCGAGGAACAGGATCTGCGGCAGGCAGTGGCGGGCGAAGGCGACGGTGAGACCGGCCTGTTCCCCGGTGTAGCCGGTGTACGCCTCGACGATCACCGGCGCCGCCCACACGGCACCGGCGGTGAGTACGAGGAGAGCGGTGACGCAGACGGTGAGCAGCCGGTCCGTCCAGGCGGCCCCGCCGTCGGCGTGCTCCTTGGCGGCGCGGACGAGTTCGGGGACGAAGACGGCGTTGAGGGCGCCGCCGATCAGCAGCGTGTAGACGATCACGGGGACGGCGTTGGCGACGGCGTACCCGTCGGCGGCGAGTCCGACGCCGAGCGCCGCCGCGACGACGGCGGAACGGACGAAGCCGGTGGCCCGGGAGACCACGGACCCGGCGGCCATGATCGCCCCGCTGCGGGCGACGGAGGGCGTGGCCCGGCGGTCCCGGCGGGCGCCCGCGCGGGTGACGGGACGGGGTACGGGGCTGGGGACGGGACCGGTGACCGGACGGCCGTCCGGGCGGCCGTCCGGGCGGTCGCCGGAGCCTTCGGAGCGGTCGGGGTCGCCGTGGGTGCCGTGGGTGGTGCCGTGGGTGGTGCCGTGGGTGCCTTCGTGGTGGTGGGTGCCGTGGGTGACGTAGGGGTCTTCGGTGGGGCCGCTGGTGGGGCCGTCGGTGGCGGGCCCGGGTTCGGGGAGCGGCCGCCGATCCTCCCGGCGGCCGCTCCCCCGGTCGGCGCGGCGTCCGCCGTCCGGGCCAGGAGCACGGCGTGCCGCGCGGCCCTGTCCATTGGCGGGCGCGGCACCGGGCGGGGCTCCCGCCGGACGGCCGTCGCCGACGGTGGTCAGGTCGGTCACCGGCGGGCCAGATACGTCTGGAAGGCGCGGTACAGGGTGTGGTTGGTGGTGCCGGGCAGCGGCCGTTCCCACTCTCCCAGCGTCTCGACGGCCTCGCCGCCCGTGCCGAGCTTCCAGCGCAGCAGTCCGTACGAGCGGTCCGCCGGGTCGAGGGTCGCGGGCACGCCGCGCATGTCGTACACCTCCGCGCCGAGGGCGTGGGCGTCGAGGAGCATCGCCCACTGGAGCGCGTTCGAGGGGCGGACCTCGCGCCGGTGGTCGGCGGAGGCGCCGGTCTGGTACCAGACCCTGCGGCCGACGGTGACCATGGTGTGCGCGGCCAGGATCTCGCCCTGGTGCCGGGCCAGGTACAGCCTCATCCGGCCGGATTCCTCGGCGTTGAGGGCCGCGTACTGCCGCTCGTAGTAGCCGAGGTCCCGGCCGAGACGGAAGCCGTCGCGGCGCTCGGTCAGACAGAGCAGCCGGTAGAACTCGGGGAGATCCGCGGCGCTGCCGACGACGACCTCGACCCCGGACTTCTGGGCGCGGCGGACGTTGCGCCGCCACTCCTGGTTGAGGCCCGCCCACAGTTCGCCGGGGGTGCGTCCGGCGAGCGGGACGCGGAAGACATGGCGCGGCTGGGCGTCGCCGTCACCGCCCACGGCGCCGCCACCGCCCGCCTTGTGGTCGCCGCAGCGGTGCCAGCCCCGGGCCCGGAGCCGTTCGGCGACGGCCGTGCCCAGCGGGTCGACCTCGCAGTCGAGGACATCGGTGACGCGTGCGCCGGGTCCGGTGCGGGCCTTGAGCGTGGCCGCGCTCCAGCGGCGGTACGCGGGGGAGGGGCCGATCCGCACCGCGAAGGCGCCCGCCTGCCGGAGCGAGCCGAGGAGGGGGTCCAGCCAGGCGTCGACACCGGGGTCGGACCAGTCGGCAACGGGCCCTTCCGGCAGATACGCGAAGTACTTGCGGGTCCCGGGGAACTGCCGCAGCAGCGCCAGCGCGACCCCGTGCAGCTGTCCGGCGGAGGGGTTCGGACCCCAGCCGAGCAGCAGTGGGCGCCAGGCGTCCTTGACGTGCGCCCAGGAGGGGCACTGGAGGAAACCGGCGCCCAGCGCGGAGCCCGTGCGGGAGGCGAGAAAGGCACGGTACGTCTCAGGGCCGATCGGCTCCAGCCGGATGTCCGGCCGGGAACCACCGCCCGCCCGGCCGTGACCGGGGTCCAGGATGCCGGGGAAAGGGGTGTCCCGACCGGGCGTCATGACGAGCGCTGACACTGTGTGGGCCTCTCTTCCGGCCCCGGCGTTTCCCGGGGACGGCAGGATGCTCACAGTCGTGCGTGACCGCCCCGAGCGGTGTGTGTGACGGGACGATGACCGTTGCCGCGGTGGTCGGCTCCAGGCCGGGACCGGCTCCCGGCGCTGTCGGTTCCAGGCGTCGGGAGCGCCCGGCGCCGCCGGTCCCAGGCGTGTCGGTTCCCGGCGTGTCGGTTCCCGGCGTGTCAGTTCCAGGCGTGTCAGTTCCAGGCGTTGTCGCGGTTCTGGCCGTGCGCCCCGCGTCCGCCCATGCCGTACTGGGCGGCCACTCCCCCGCCGGTCCGCGCGTTCTGCGGGGGCAGCAGTTCGCTGGGCTGGACGAGGACATAGCCCTCGCCCTGGAAGCCGAGCTCCCAGCCCTCCCCGGTGTTGCCCCGGCGGCGCAGCGCGGACGACGACTGGGTCTGGGCCTGCATCTGCACCCGGAGCCCGGCGGACCACGCCACGATCGCGTCGGAGTCGACGTTCACCGAGGTGCTGGCCTGGCCCACCCGCAGCATCAGCGGCTCACCGGAGGTCATCAGCGCGACCTTGCCGCGGCCGGTGATGGTGAGCTGGTACTTGCCGGTGCCGGAGATGCCGTACTGGCTGTCGACGGCGACGACCTGCACGTTGAGCGAGGAGTCGAGGGCGAGCACATAGCCGCTGTCGACCGTGAGCCCGTCCTGCTCGACGTCGACGAGATGGATGTACTGCGCGAGGTTCGCCAGATAGAGCGTGCCCTGACCGTGGCAGCGCATCAGGTCGAGTCCCTCGCCGGTGCTGCGGCGGTTACGGCGTTCGTTGGAGCTCTGGTACTCGGCGTCGAACTCGATCATGCCCTGGTAGGCGACCATCGAGCCCTTGCGGGCGAGCACGTCCTCACGGCCCTGGAGGGCCACCCGCAGCAGCTGCGGGTTCTGGAGGGAGTAGCGCTCCTGGACCTGGTTGTCGGCATGGGCGAAAAGCGGGCTCTGCATGGTGTGTTCGCTCCCCCTCAGCCCCGGACCCGGAGCCGGTCGGTACTGTCCTCGCTGGGCTGCACGACGACGATGCCCTGCCCGGAGAACGCCATCTGGAACGCCTCGCCGCTGCCCCGGCCGACGAGCGCGCCCGCCTTGAGGGTGCGCTTCCCCTTGACCTTGAGGTTCGGGGACCAGGCGAGCAGGGCGTCCGGGTCGACATACGTCTCGTCCTCGCCCTTGCCGCACTCCACGACGATCGGGGTGCCGCGGGAGGTCAGGGCGACCCAGCCCTGACCGCCGACCTGGACGTTCCACAGGCCCTGACCGGCGAGCCGGGTGAGGCCCTTGACCTTCTCGACGCCCCACTGGAGATGGGCGTCGAACGCGAGGAGGTTGGAGCCGTTCACGGAGATCGCCTCGCCGCCGAGGTCGAGGACGACGACATCGGCGCCGTAGTCGGCGAGGTACAGCAGACCGTCACCGAAGCACCGCATCAGCGGGGCGCCCTCACCGGTCGTCCACTCACGCGCCTGCTGGCGCAGCGCGGGCGGGCTGCCGTCGTACTGGACGTATCCGTCGTACGCGATCATGGAACCCGCGCGCGCGTAGAGGTCCTGTCCGCTCCGGAGAGCGACCTTCACCATGTGCTTGCCGTGGTTCTCCATACGGACGCCCACGGGGGCGGCCGGGACCTGGCCCGGGAATGGCTGGTTCATCATGACGGGCTCCCTCAGACCTCGTAGGGCTGGACGACGATGAAGTTGCCGGGGGCTCCCCGGAACTGGAGGTTCACGCCCTCACCGGTGGAGCCCGCCGAGCGGTTCGACCGCAGCCGGACCTGGCTGGTGACGATCACCTGAGCCCCCGACGACCAGGCGACGAGCGCGTTGCAGTCGGCGAAGGTGCTCTGGGTGACCGGCATGACGACCGGTACGCCGTGCGTCTTGACGACGAGGGTCCCGGTGCCCTGGAACTGCATGGTGAACAGCGCGCCGCCGGGGATGCCGTGTCCCTCGATACGGCGCACCTCGTACTGGAGGGACTCGTCGAAGGCCATGACGTTCTCCGCGGAGACGCAGACGCCGTCGCCCTGGAGCTCGATGGTGTGCAGATGGGAGGCCTCCTCGGCGAGGAAGACCTGCCCCTTGCCGGTGCAGCGCATGAGCTGCATCTCCTGGCCGGTCCCCCCGCCGACGACGCGTCCGGCGAACCCGGCGCTCTTGTGGCTGAAGTCGACCTTGCCCTGGTAGAGGACCATGCTGCCCTGCCGCGCGAGCACGGGGCCGCCCCCGGTGCCGAGGTCCACGCGCGCGAGCTTCTCGCTCTGGAGGGTCCATCGCTGACCGGTCGCCAGCTCGTTGAACCGCTGGAGTCCGGCGGCGAGCCCGGCGACGACGGGAGCCTGCGGGGTGCCCTGGCCGGGGAACGGCGCCGGGCCGGTGTGCTGCGGCTGCGCGGGGACCTGCGGCTGCGCGGGTGCCTGCGGCTGTCCGAAGGGCGCGGCACCGCCCTGCTGACCCGGCACCCCGGGAACCGGTGCCTGCTGGCCGTAGCCGGGCTGCGCGTAGCCCTGCGGCGGGGTGGGTGTACCGGGCTGCCGACCGTATCCCGGCGGTGGAGTGGGTGGGGCCTGGCCGTAGCCGGGCGGCGGGGTGGGCTGGCCGTAGCCGGGCGGCGGCGTCGGTGCGCCGGACGGCTGGCCGTAGCCGGGCGGCGGCGTCGGTGCGCCGGACGGCTGGCCGTAGCCGGGCGGCGGGGGCGCGGACGGGGGTGCCTGCGCGGGCGCGGGGGGCGCGGCGAAGGCCGGCGGCGCGGTGGCCTGGGCGGGCGGTGCGAAGCCGGGCGCGGTCTGCGCGGGGGGCGCGAAACCGGGCACGGGCTCCGGGGCCGCGGGCTCCTCCTCCGCGGCGACCTCACCGCCGAAGTTCCTCAGCAGCGCCTCCAGCCCGCCGTCGAACCCCTGGCCGACGGCGGCGAACCGCCAGACATCCTTGAGGTACAGATCGCCGAGCATCACGGCGCGCTCGGTCGTGAACTCCGAGCCGTCGAACGCGTACCGGGCGACCTCCTCGCCACCCGCGACGATCCGGAGGTACCCGGGCGCGACCTGGGACATCTGCCCGTCGCCGTCGATGGTGGCGGTGAACGTCAGCCGCTGGACGGCCGACGGGATCTTCTCCAGCGTGACCCGGAAGGACTCGGTGTCCCCGGCCTGGGCCCCGAGGAGCTGAATGGCCTCCTCCGGACTCTTCGGCTGGTTGAAGAAGATGAAGTACTGGTCGTCCGACAACTGGTCGTCCGCGTCCAGCCCGAAGCAACTGATGTCGAAACTCAACCCGGGCCCGGCGATCTGTACACCTATGTACAGATCCGTCCCCGCGGTGAGATCACTGATCCTGGCCTTGTGGCCCCGCTGAAATTCCCTCGCCATGCGTAACGACCGTCCCCCATCCCGACACGAGCACGTCGCGACAGGCTAACCGCAAGCACCGACATCCGACGATGCCGGTACAGACCCGGTACACAAGTCTTCCTGTGCGACCTGTGTGACCCATGCGACCTGTGGCCACGCCGACGGCACGGTCCGTACGGCCTCCCGGCCCCTACGGCTGCCCGCCGCGGGCGGCGAGGCAGGGGGGCGGAACGGCAGCGTCAGGTGTCCGTGGCCGGTGGGCGGAACGGCAGCCGTTCGGCGGCCACGACCCCTTCGAGATAGCCGCGGGCCCGCTCCGTCCTCGGGTACGCCTCCAGCAGCCGCCAGAAGTCCGGCCCGTGCCCCGGCACCAGCAGATGGGCGAGCTCGTGCAGCAGGACGTAGTCGACGACGTACTCGGGCATCCCCTGGAGCCGGTGCGAGAGGCGGATGCTCCCCTCCGAGGGGGTGCACGACCCCCAGCGGGTGTTCTGGTTGGTGACCCAGCGCACGGTCAGCGGCAGCGCACGCCCGTCGAAGTACTGCGCCGACAGACGCCGCGCCCGCTCGGCCAGCTCCGTGTCGCCCAGCAGCCGCTTGCTCTCCTGGGCGGCGAGCTTGTCGAGCATCACCCCGACCCAGCGCTGCTCCTCCGCCTCGGACATCCGCGCGGGGATCAGCACGACCGTCCGGTCGCCCTCCCGGTACGCGGAGACCGTCCGGCGCCGCCGCGCGCTCCTGCGCACCTCGACCGCGCTCGCCCGTGAGCCGCCGGGCGGCGGACTCGTCGTGCTGCGCGGCGGGCTCGCGGCGCGTGGGTCGGCGGACACGCTTTGACGGTACCCGCTGGGCCGGGGAGAAGTCCCGACCCCGCCCCGCGTCCCCGCATCGATCCGCCCGCCCGGAGGCGCACCGGTATGAAGAAAGCCGGGGCCTGTGGACAACTTTCCGCACGGCGCGCCGCGGGCGCGGATCATCGAAGGAGTCGGGCCGCGCCGGGGCCCGCCGGTGGGGGACGGGGGTCCGCACCGCCGGGCCCGGCGGCCCGAGCCGGTCACCCGCCCCTCCGAGGAGCCCGCCCATGCCGACCCACCCACTGCTGAAGCCCGCGCTGCGGCGCGGCTGGCGCGACCTGGAAACCGTGCAGTTCGGCGTGGCCGAGGCGCACGCCGTCGTGCTCGGCCCGGTCGGCAGCGCGACGGCCGCCTTCCTGACCCTGCTCGACGGCACCCGCGGCCGGGAGCTGCTGCGCCATGAGGCCCGCCGGATCGGTCTGCCCGAAGGCAGGGCGGACGCGTTCATCGAGCGCCTGGCCGCCGCGGGCCTCCTCGACACCTCGACGGGCGGCGGGCCGGGCTCCGAGGAGTTACGGCGCCGGGGCCCCGCGATGGAGCGGCTGCGCTCCGACCACGCCACGCTCAGCGTGATCGAGCGGCGGCCGGGCGGAGCGCTGCGGCGGCTCGCGGCCCGCCGCGCCTGCCGGGTCCAGGTGCGGGGCGCGGGCCGGACCGGCGCGATGATCGCCGCGCTCCTCGCGGGCGCCGGGGTGGGCCGGGTCGATGTGCTGGACGGCGGCCGGGTCGAGCCCTGGGAGGTGGCCCCGGGCGGGCATCCGCCGGAGGCGGTAGGTGAGCGGCGGGCGGATTCGGCGCGCCGGGTGGCCCGCCGCGCCGCCCCGGGCCGTCCGCCCCGCCCCCGCCGGAGGGCCGCGTCCGAGGCCGCGGAGCCGGCGGCGGAGGAACTCGGCCCCGAGCCCCCGCTGGCTTTGGTGATCGGCGCGCCGCGGGACGGTCTCGCCGTACACGCGCCCGATCCGGCCGCCTGGGCCGACCTGGTCATGGCGGGTGTCCCCCATCTCTACGCGGGGGTGGTCGAGGGCACGGCGGTGGTCGGCCCGCTGGTCCTGCCGGGTCTGACGGCCTGCGCGGGCTGTGCCGAGCGGGGCCGGGCGGTGCGCGATCCGGCGTGGCCACGGCTGCTCGCGCAGTGGCGCTCGGGGACCCCGCGTCAGGTCCCGCCCTGCGATCTGGCGCTGGCCGCCACCGTCGCCGGGCTGGCCACCGCACACGCCCTGGCCCTGCTGGACGGGGCGGTACCGGCGAGCGCGGGCACCCGCTGGGAGGCGTCGTTGCCGTATCTGGAGTGGCGCTCCAGGGCGTCGCGTCCGCATCCCGACTGCCCGTGCGGAGCGGCGCCCGCGCACACCGGGACGGCACACCCCTCGGAGGATTCGCCGGCGCACGACACAATGACTGCGTAGCCGCCGCATGTGGCACGGGTGGCTGGGACCTGGAGGGGCGAATGTCGGATCTTCCGCGGAAGGCGGTCACCCGGACGGCCAAGCTGGCCGCTCTGCCGCTCGGCATCGCCGGACGGGCGACCTGGGGGCTGGGCAAGCGCATCGGCGGCAAGTCCGCGGAGCTCGTGGGCCGTGAACTGCAACAGCGCACCGCCGACCAGCTGTTCAAGGTCCTCGGTGAACTGAAGGGCGGCGCCATGAAGTTCGGGCAGGCGCTGTCCGTCTTCGAGTCCGCGCTGCCGGAGGAGATCGCGGGGCCGTACCGGGCGGCTCTGACCAAACTCCAGGACGCCGCGCCCCCGATGCCGACCCGCACGGTGCACGCGGTGCTGGCGGAACGGCTGGGTGAGGACTGGCGCGAGCTGTTCGCGGAGTTCGCGGACAAGCCCTCGGCCGCCGCGTCGATAGGGCAGGTGCACCGGGCCGTGTGGCACGACGGCCGGGAGGTCGCGGTCAAGGTCCAGTACCCGGGCGCGGGTGAGGCGCTGCTGTCGGATCTGACCCAACTGGGCCGGTTCGCCCGGCTGCTGGGCCCGCTGGTCCCCGGGATGGACGTCAAGCCGCTCATCGCGGAGCTGCGGGACCGGGTCGCGGAGGAGCTGGACTACGACCTGGAGGCCCAGGCGCAGCGGGTGCACGCGGAGGAGTTCCTGGACGATCCCGATGTGCTGGTGCCCGCGGTGGTGCATCAGTGCGATCAGGTGCTCGTCACGGAGTGGATCGACGGGGTGCCCCTGTCCGAGGTGATCACGGACGGTACACCGGAGCAGCGGGACCGGGCCGGGCAGTTGCTGGCGCGCTTCCTGTTCTCGGGTCCCGCCAGGACGGGTCTGCTGCACGCCGATCCGCATCCGGGCAACTTCCGGCTGCTGCCCGACGGTGACGGATGGCGGCTGGGTGTCCTGGACTTCGGTACGGTCGACCGGCTGCCGGGCGGACTGCCCGAGGTCATCGGTGACTCGCTGCGGATGACCATCGACGGCGAGGCGGACGCGGTGTACGGCCTGCTGTGCGAGGAGGGGTTCGTCAAGGCGGAGATCGATCTCGACCCGCAGGCCGTGGTCGACTATCTGCTGCCGATCATCGAACCGGCCCAGGCCGAGGAGTTCACGTTCACCCGGGGGTGGATGCGTGACCAGGCGGCCCGCATCGGCGACCCCCGTTCCCCCGCCTACCAACTGGCCAAGCGGCTGAACCTCCCGCCCTCGTATCTGCTGATCCACCGGGTGACGCTCAGCACGATCGGCGTGCTCTGCCAGCTCGGCGCGACCGTCCGCCTCCGCGAGGAACTGGAGTCCTGGGTACCGGGGTTCCTCCCCGAGGAGGAGTACGTGGAGTACGAGGAGGACGTGGAGGAGTACGTGTACGAGGAGAACGGAGAGGTCGGGGACGCGGCGGGGCCGGATCTCGTGAAGCCGTCGTCCGGCACGGAGGCGGCCCGGCCGGACACGGAGGCCTGACCCGGCGAGCGCGGGTCCCGACAGACGCGGGTCCCGGCGAGCGGATGTCCGGACGGGCGGGTGTCCCGGGGTTCACCACCAGGGAGAGTCCAGGCGTCCTTCGATCGCTCTGAGGTTCTCCCGGGCGCACCGGTCGCAGAAGTAGCGGTGGACCCGGTTCTCGACGGAGCACGTCCAGGTGAGCGGAACGCCCTCGGCACCGGCACTGGACTCGGCACCCGCCTCGGCACCGCATCGGGCGCAGCGGGCCGGGGTACCGGGTTCCGCCAGTGCGCGGCCGGTGCCGTCGTTGCGGCCGATGTTGTCGGTGCTGTCGGTGCTGCGGGGACTGCCGGTGTTCTGACGTTCCACCAGGTGACGATATCGCCGCGTCCGGTGGCCTGACGTGTGCAACACGGGGCGGACGGCCGGGAACGAAGGCCGGCCGGGCCCGGACTCGTCGCGGGGTGCGGGGGCTCGGGAGCGTAACGCGGCGCGGGGGGCGGTCCGTTCGGGACCGGCCCCCACGGGAGCTTTCGAACTGTCGTCGGCACCGGGCGGCGGCCACGGTGCGGTGGCCGCCGAAGTGCCGGCGGAGGTGGTGGCCCTGGCCGTGCGGCGTATTACTGCATCACGGCGAGCGCCAGCGCGCGGCGGGCACGCATCGACGCGCGCTCGGCGCGCCGCTGCATCCGCCGGGCGGTGATCAGCCGCTCGGCCGGTCGGGCCGCCTCGGCCTCTCGCAGCCGCTCGCGCATATGCGCGCGTGCCATGGCTTCTGGAATGAGTTGCATCTCGCGGGTCCTGTTCCGGCGTGACTCGTCGAGCACGCCCGTGGTGGTGAAGTCTGTGGTGGTGAAGCCGGTGGGTTCGTCGGTGGAGGTCATCGGGGCCTGTTTCCGGGGGTCGTGCGTGAAGGGGCGATCGATCGTTCCGAGGATTTTCATGCTGAGACCGGGTTCTTGCGCGGACGGCCACGGGGCCGCTTCCGGGCGACGACGACACCCTGGACGAACAGCTCGCCGCCCCAGACGCCCCACGGCTCACGCCGCTCCTTGGCCCCGGCGAGACAGGCCTCGACCAGCGGGCAGGTCCGGCAGAGGGACTTGGCGTACTCGACATCGGCCGGGGACTCCGCGAAGAAGACCTCCGGGTCGTACGAACGGCAGGGGACGGGCACGCCGAGGTTCTCGATGGCGTCGTCGAGCGCGGTGAGCGCGGTGAGGGGGGTCACGGTGGAGTCCTTCGTGGGGCCGGGCGGGGAGGTCGTGTCCGAGGGCGGAGCTGACGGAGCGTGCGCGTCGAGTTGCACGGTGGTGTCTACCTCGTTGTTTCGGTCCGGCCGGTCGGCCGGTGGCTGTCTCTCCAGCGGTGGCTGGGGAGGCTGGTACCGGGTTGTTCTGTTGTCCCGAGACCCCTTCGCTCTGTTTTTGGAAAAACAGAAGGGCCGCGGTTCCCGGGTGGGATTCCGCGGCCCTGAGGCGCCGACCTGATCGAGATCAGGCTGGATCGCTCCAGGGTTCGAGCCCACGGAAGGCCCACATCGTGTGGTGCTGCTTGGTCTGACGCTTGCCGAGTCCGGCACCGGTCGCCGCAAAGCCATAGGCCAGTGCCTTGGCTGCCGCTTCTGCTTCCAGTGCCTCGGTCGGTCGGCTGCCGCGCTCTCGGATCACCAGGCCGGTGAGGGCCAGGGAAGGCTCGGGGCGGACAGCGGCGACGCCGGACACACCGGTGCCCAGGTTCGAGAAACCGGACGGGCATGCGGAGACGACGACCGAGTGATCGGTCAGGGTGACGGTGCTGACGGACTTGCTGTTCTTGATGCTGATCACTGGAAATCGCCTCCTCTCGGCGTCTTGGGGGACCTGGACGAGCCTGGTCCGACGGATATTAAGTACAGCACGGATCGGGCGCTTCGGAGAAGCTGCCGTCGCCGTGCTTAAGAACCTATGGTGATTGCCTGGGCATGTGCAAACTATTTTTCCGACGAGTTTGCCTCAGCGGTCACCCACCCCTGGTTCGCCCTCCTCACCTGCGCAGATGGCCAGGACATCGGCTCCGAAGCCCCGTACCTTGCGCATCCCGACGCCCGGGATACGGGCCAGGCTCCCCTCGTCGCGGGGGGCCGTCTCGGCGATGGCGACCAGGGTCCGGTCGGTGAAGACGCAGAACTCGGGCTGACCGCTCTCCTTGGCCTGCGCGGCACGCCAGTCGTGCAGGCGGGTGTAGAGGCCCTCGTTCATGTCGGACGGGCAGTCGTCGCAGCGCATCAGCTTCATCTCGCCCGCGTCGGTCAGCGTGCGTCCGCAGACCCGGCATCGGGCGGGGGTACGCACCCGGCGCCGGGCGGCGGGGGCGGCGGTGGCCGGGGCCCGTCCGCTGCCGGGCTCGACCCCCCCGTGGCCGAGGGGGCCGACCCGGGTGGCGGAGCCGGTGGAGCCGGGGCGCAGCCCGTCGAGGAAGCGGCTGGGGCGGCGGCCCGCCCGGCCGCCGGGCGAGCGGGACAGCGCCCAGGAGACATGGAGGTGGCGGCGGGCGCGGGTGACCCCGACGTAGAGCAGCCTGCGCTCCTCCTCGATCTGCTCGTCGGTGCGGGCGTAGGTGATGGGCATCATGCCCTCGGCGACCCCGACGACGAAGACGGCGTCCCACTCCAGGCCCTTGGCGGCGTGCAGGGAGGCGAGGGTGACGCCTTCGACGGTGGGGGCGTGCTGGGCTCCGGCGCGTTCGTCCAGCTCGGCCACGAGGTCCCCGAGGGTGGCGGCGTCCCGCGCGCGGGAGAAGTCCTCCGCGAGGCGGACGAGGGCGGCGAGGGATTCCCAGCGTTCGCGGACCACGCCGGAACCGGCGGGGGGCTGCGGGGTCCAGCCCTTGGTGGACAGTACGGCGCGGACCTGGGACGGCAGGTCGACGGCGTCGTCGAGGAGGGAGTCGTTGCCCCCGAAGCGGGCGGCGCCGCGCAGGGCCGCGCCCGCCTCGCGGACCTCGGGCCGCTCGAAGAAGCGTTCAGCGCCACGCAGCTGGTAGGGGATCGCCGCGTCCGCCAAGGCCTGCTCGTAGGTCTCGGACTGGCTGTTGGTGCGGAACAGGACGGCGATCTCGCTGGCGGGGACCCCGGAGGCGATGAGGTCGCGGATACGGCGGGCGGCACCCTCGGCCTCGGCGGGCTCGTCGGTGTACTCGCTGTAGTGGGGTTCGGGACCGGCCTCGCGCTGGGAGACCAGTTCGAGGCGGTGGTCGGCGGCGCGTCCGCTGGCCTGGGCGAGGAGGCCGTTGGCGAGGTGCACCACCTGGGGGGTGGAGCGGTAGTCGCGGACGAGCTTGACGACGGTGGCCCCCGGGTGGCGGGTGCGGAAGTCGAGGAGGTGGTCGGGGGTGGCGCCGGTGAAGGAGTAGATGGTCTGGCTGGCGTCCCCGACGACACAGAGGCTGTCGCGCTCGCCGAGCCACAGGTCGAGCAGGCGCTGCTGGAGGGGGCTGACGTCCTGGTACTCGTCCACGACGAAGTGCTGGTACTGGCCGCGGACCTGCTCCGCGATGTCGTGCCGGTCCTGGAGGATCGCGACGGCGAGCAGCAGGACGTCCTCGAAGTCGATGACGGAGCGGTGCCGCTTGAGGTCCTCGTAGGTGCCGTAGAGCTGGCTGATCTCGGCGGCGTCGCGGGGGGTCTCGCGACCGGCGGCGCGGGCCGCCGCCGCGTAGTCGGCGGGGACGGTCTGGGTGACCTTGGACCACTCGATCTCGGCGGTGACATCACGCAGCTCGCCCCGGTCCAGGCGGACCCGGCAGGCGGCGGCGGCCTCGGCCACGAGCTGGACCTTGCGGTCGATGATCCGGGGCAGGCCGCCGCCGACGGCCTTGGGCCAGAAGTACTGGAGCTGGCGCAGGGCGGCGGAGTGGAAGGTGCGGGCCTGGACACCGGCGACGCCGAGCTGGCGCAGCCGGCCGCGCATCTCGCCCGCCGCGCGGTTGGTGAAGGTGACGGCGAGGACGCTGCCGGGCTGGAGGACCCCGGCGTGCACCCCGTAGGCGATGCGGTGGGTGATGGCCCTGGTCTTGCCGGTGCCCGCGCCGGCCAGTACGCACACCGGACCGCGCAGGGAGGTCGCGACCGCGCGCTGTTCGGGGTCGAGCCCCTCCAGCACGGAGTCCGCGCCCTGCGGCGGCGCCGGGAACTGGCCGGGGCCTGATTCCCGTGGGAAGAGTGTGGAGTGCGTTGCTGATGTCACCCCGCCATGCTGCCAGGTCCGTGGAGCGGACCGCGCGAGTTGTCCACAGGGTCGGGCACGCGGTCGTATTAATGCCGCTCCAGAGAAGGGGAGTACCGGGCGGACGCGCTCACGCGAGCCCCCGGACGACCCGTCCGGCGGCTCGCGCCGGGTCTCCGGCGGTGCCTGGTGGGCGGATCCGCGGGACCCGCTGTCCGGTGGGAGCCGTCCGTGACCGCCCGCCGGATGTTCTCCCCCGACCGGCGGAATCGCTGTCCCACCGATCGGCGGGGTCGAGCTCGTGCGACGACGGCCGGGCACAGGGTCCCCCGGCCGGGCACGGGCCGACGTGCGCCGGTCCCGACACGGGTGTTTCCACGGGTCCGCCGCGCGCCGTCCCGCCGCAGGTGTCCACGGGTCCGCCGCGCGCCACGCACCGCTCCCGCTCCCGGACGGGCCTGCGCCCGGGGTCCTGACCCGGGTGCCGGGAATGGTCGCCCGGTCACGTACGTTCACGGAGTGCGAGCAGGTATTCCCGCTCGTCCCGTAGGCACGAAGGAGCGCGAGAGACATGCCGGGCACTGTGACGATGTACAGCACCACGTGGTGCGGCTACTGCCAGCGGCTGAAGAGCCAGTTGACGCGTGAGGGCATCGGCTACGACGAGATCAACATCGAGCAGGACCCGCAGTCGGCGAAGTTCGTGGAGGAGGCGAACGGCGGCAATCAGACGGTGCCGACGCTCATCGTTCGGCCCACCGGCGGTGGCGCCGATGTGGTCATGACGAACCCGAGTCTCGCCCAGGTGAAGCAGGCCCTCGCGAGCTGACCGGGGTCCGCGTACGGGCGGCGCCCCCGTCCAGTGGTGCGGCGCTCTCCAGGACGTACGACCCGGCTCCCCGTACGTACGGCGCCCCCGTGACCGGATGGTCACGGGGGCGCCGCCCTGTCCGGCCTTCCGTCACGCGGCCCACGTGGCGGACGGCCGTCGGACGCTCGCCCGAGGGCTGCCGCCTCGGGCTCCCGTCCGTGCCCCGGGGTCCCTTGGTCCCGGGGCACAGGTCTTGGGGGCGGGAAACGCCCTGGTCAGACGATGAGCGCCTCCCGGATCAGCTGGACCGGGTGCCACGCGTCGCGTTCCGTGCCGTGGAAGATCTGCTGACGGCAGGAGACACCGGTGGCGACGATGACGGTCTCGTCCGGTTCGGCCCTGACCGCGGGGAAGAGCCGGTCCTCGCCCACGGTCATCGACACGTCGTAGTGCTCGGCCTCGAAGCCGAACGACCCGGCCATCCCGCAGCAGCCCGCGTCCAGCTCCTCGACCTCCACACCGGGGATGCGCTTGAGCAGTGCGACGGTCGCCGCGGTGCCGACCTCGGCCTTCTGGTGGCAGTGGCCGTGGTACAGCAGTCGCTTCCCGGCGGGCCAGGCGGTTTCGCTGAGCTTGAGGCGTCCTTCGTCGATGGCCTCCACCAGCAGTTCCTCCACCTGCCGGACCCGTCCGGAGACGTCCTTGACCGCGGTGTCGTCGGGGAGCATCGCCTTGTGCTCGTCCCGCAGCGTCATCAGGCAGGACGGTTCGCAGCCGACGATCGGGGAGCCGGGCGGGGTGGTCTCGGCGAGCAGATGGGCGAGCTTGAACGCCTTCTCGTTGGCGTCGTCCAGGAGGCCCTTGGAAAGACTGGAGCGACCGCAGCAGCCGCCGCTCTCCAGCCGCACGTCCCAGCCCGCGACTTCGAGCAGTTCGATCGCGGCGGCACCGATCCCGGGTTCGGTGTAGGTGGTGAAGGAGTCCGCGAGATAGGTGACCGTCCCCTGCGGGGCGACCAGCCGGGGGCTCTGTTCGCGGCCCTTGAACCAGCGCACCAGATTGCGCCGGGTGAAGGTGGGCAGGGGGCGTTCCCTGGCGATGCCCGGCCAGCGGGCCAGGAACCGGCGCAGCGGTCCCACCCGTCCCGGCAGATTGGACAGCGGGGCGGTGGCGGAGCCGAGCCGGTTGAGGAAGCGGATGGACCCGAAGATCCGTGAGCGCAGCGGGATGCCGTGCTCGTCGTGGTGGTGGGACAGCGCCTCGGCCTTGAGGGTGGCCATGTCGACGCCGAGCGGGCACTCGCTCTTGCACGCCTTGCACATCAGACACAGGTCCAGCACCTCATGGAGGCGTTCGTCGCCGAGCGCCTTCTTGGGGTCGGGTTCCGAGAGTGCCTTGACCAGGGCGTTGGCGCGGCCCCGGGTGGAGTCCTGTTCGTTGCGGGTGGCCATGTAGGACGGGCACATCGCGCCCGTGCCGCTCTTGCGGCAGAGGCCGATGTTCATACAGCGGTCGGCGGCGCCGCGCATCCCGCCGACGATGTCGAAGTCGAGCCGGGTGCGCAGTTCCACGGCGGGTGGCAGGGCCGGGTCGCGCAGGTTCTCCGTCATGGCGGGCGCGTCCACGATCTTGCCCGGGTTCATGCGGTCCTGCGGGTCGAAGACGCCCTTGACGGCGCGCATCGCCTCGTAGAGCTCGTCGCCGAAGATCTCCCGGTTGAACTCGCTGCGGGCGAGACCGTCGCCGTGCTCGCTGGAGTTCACCCCGCCGTACTCGGTGACCAGGTCCTTGATCAGTTCGGCGACGGTCCGCATGGTGATGACCTGCTGCGGGTCCGCGAGGTCCACGAAGGGCCGGATGTGCAGACAGCCGACGGAGCAGTGGCCGTAGAAGCCGGCGCTGAGGCCGTGGTCGTCGAGGATGCCCTTGAAGCGTCGGGTGTACTCGGCGAGGTGGACGGGGTCGACCGCGGTGTCCTCGACGAACGCGAGCGGCCTTCGGGTACCCTCGCCCGCCGCCATCAGCAGCCCGAGGCTGGACTTGCGGACCTTCATCAGGGCGCCCTGCTGCTGGGGGGTGACCGCGCGCAGGGTGTGGTAGCCGTGGCCGTAGCGCTCCCAGAGGGTGGTGAGCTGGCGGAGCTGGTCGAGCAGTTCGGTCTCGTCGTCGCCGGTGAAGCTGACGAACAGCAGGGCGTCCGGGTCGCCCTCCAGGATCTCGCCCAGGGACGCGTACTCGATCTTCTGCCGGGACAGGTCGAGGATCGTGCGGTCCATCAGCTCGACGGCCGCCGGGTGGCAGGACAGCGCGGTCTCGGTGGCCTCGATGGCGGCGACGACCGAGGTGAAGTGGCCGACGGCGATCACCGTACGGGGCGGCTTGGGGACGAGGTCGACCTCGGCCTCGGTGGCGATGCACAGGGTGCCCTCGGAGCCGACGACGAACTTCGCCAGGTCGAAGGGGGTGTCGTCGCGGGAGAGCCGGTCGAGCCGGTATCCGCAGGCCCGCCGCCAGAACTCGGGGAAGCCCTCCGCGATGGCGGCGGCGTTGGAGCGGATGATCACCGGCAGATCGCGGTAGAGGCGGCCTTCCAGGGTGGGCAGGTCCGCGCGGCGCTTGCGTTCGGCCTCGTCCACCGGCTCCAGCCGTGCGGTGCTGCCGTCGGACAGGACCACGTCGAGGGCGCGCACATGGTCGATCGTCATCCCGTAGCGCAGTGAGCCGCTGCCCGCGGAGTTGTTGCCGATCATCCCGCCGATGGTGGCGCGGTTGCTGGTGGAGGTGTCGGGGCCGAACATCAGCCCGTGCGCCGCCGCCGCCTTGTTGAGCTGGTCCTGGACGACACCCGGTTCCACGCGTGCGACACGGCGTTCGGGGTCCAGTTCCAGGATGCGGTTCATATGGCGGGAGAAGTCGAGGACCAGACCGGGGCCGACGGTCTGTCCGGCGAGGCTGGTACCGGCGCCGCGCGGCAGCACCGGGATGCCGTACTCGGCGGCGACCCGGACGGTGGCCTGCACATCGGCGGTGTGCTTGGGGAAGACGACACCGCGCGGGGTGATGGAGTACATGCTGGCGTCGCGGGAGAACAGATGCCGGGTGTAGTCGTCGAAGGCCACCTCACCGTCGAGGTCGCGGCGGAGCCGCCGCTCCAGATCGCGGTCGGCCGATGCTGCTGCCGTCGGGGCTTCGTCGCCGATCAGTGTCATGTGCGGGGACTCCAAGGGTGGTCGGGCGGTTGCTCCCAGGGGGGCGGGCTGCCGGGACGTACGGGGTGCGGGGGTACGGGGCCGGGGATATGGGGCCGGGGGGTATGGGGCTGCGGGGCACGCGTACGCGCGGGTGCGGGTGCGTGGGTGCGTATGCGGGGGTGCGGGTGCGTGGGTGTGTGGTGGTGGTGGTCTCGGTGGTCGTGCGGCACGCGCGTGGGGCCGGGGCGGGGCACACGCGCGTGAGCGGCTGGTGTCCGGCACGCGCGCGTGGAGGGCGGTTGCCGCGCCGGAGGAAGGGCGGGTGCGGGCGGCGGGGCGTCCCGGGCCTGGGCACAGGTACCGGGAGCCCTTCGCGTGGGGGGACCGCACCCGCCCTGGTCTCACGGTGTGCGCAGCACGTCGAGGGCCTTGCCCAGACCGGCGGGGTCGACGGGCACCCCCGAGAGTTCGAGGCCCATCTGGACACCGGCGAGCGTCCCGGCGAGGGTGAGGTCGTTGAAGTGGCCGAGGTGGCCGATACGGAAGATCTTCCCGGCGAGCCGGCCGAGGCCGGCGCCGAGGGACATGTCGAAGCGCTCCAGGATGATCCTGCGGACCTTGTCGGCGTCATGGCCGTCCGGGAGCAGCACCGCGGTCAGTGAGCCGGAGTACTCGCGCTCGTCGGCGCAGAGCACCTCCAGGCCCCAGCCGTGCACGGCCGCGCGGGTGGCGGCGGCGTGCCGGGCGTGGCGGGCGTACACCTGGGGCAGTCCCTCGGCGTCGAGCATGCCCAGCGCCTCGGAGAGCCCGTACAGCAGATTGGTGGCCGGGGTGTACGGGAAGAAGCCGCGGCGGTTGGCCTCGATGATCGGTTCCCAGTTCCAGAACGACCTCTTCAGCCGCGCGGTCTTCGCGGCGGCCAGCGCCTTCTCGCTGACGGCGTTGAAGCTGAGGCCCGGCGGGAGCATGAGGCCCTTCTGCGAGCCCGCGACGGTGACGTCGACGCCCCACTCGTCGTGCCGGTAGTCGATGGAGCCGAGCGAGGAGATCGTGTCGACGAGGAGCAGCGCGGGGTGTCCGGCCGCGTCGAGGGCCGCGCGGAGGTCGGCGATCCGGCTGGTCACGCCGGTGGAGGTCTCGTTGTGGACGACACAGACGGCCTTGATCGCGTTCTTGGTGTCGGCGGTGAGGCGGCGGGCGAGTTCCTCGGGGTCGGCGCCGTGGCGCCAGTCGCCGGGCACGAAGTCGACCTTGAGGCCGAGCGAGGTGGCCATCTCCTGCCAGAGGGTGGCGAAGTGCCCGGTCTCGAAGCAGAGCACCCGGTCGCCCGGGCTGAGGGTGTTGACGAGGGCGGCTTCCCAGGCGCCGGTTCCGGAGGCGGGGTAGATCACGACGGGGCCGGAGGTGCCGAAGACGGGCTTGACGATGTCGAGGAGCCGGACGGTGAGGGCGGCGAACTCGGGGCCCCGGTGGTCGATGGTGGGCGCCGACATGGCACGCAGCACCTGGTCGGGGGTGTTGGTGGGGCCGGGGATCTGGAGGAAGTGGCGGCCGGTGCGCGAAGTCATGAGAGGACCCCTCCGAGGAGTTGTGCCGTAAGGCGGCACGCTGTACCGTAGGATGGCACGGCGGAGCATAAGCGTCACCGTTCGAGGGAGTCAATGGATGCAGAACGTCCTGAATGCGCTGCGCGCCCTGGAGGAGGTCGCCGAGCGGCAGCCGATCGGCGTCGCGGAGCTGGCCCGGGCCATGGATCTGCCGAAGAGTTCGGTGCAGCGCGCCCTGGTCACGCTGCACACCGCGGGCTGGATCAGACCGGCGTCGGGGACCACGACGCGGTGGATGGTCACCACCAAGGCCCTGCATGTCGGCAGACACGCCACCGGCGAACTCCCGCTGCGCGACATCGCCGTACCCGTGATGGAGGAACTGCGCCGCCGCACCGACGAGACGGTGCATCTGGCGGTGCCCGAGGGCGGCAAGATCGTGCTGATCGAGCGGCTGGAGACCACCAAACCGGTACGGATCATCCTGCCCCTCGGGCAGAATCTGCCGGTGCACGCCTCCGCGAACGGCAAGGCGGTGCTCGCGGCGAGCCCCGTCGAGACCGTGGAGCGGCTGATCACCGAGGGGCTGTCCCGCTTCACCGACGCCTCGATCACCGACCCGCAGCGGCTGCGCGCCGAGCTGGCCGAGATCCGCGCGCGGGGCTACGCCACCAACTCCGGGGAGTGGCGCACCGATGTGTCCGCCGTCGCCAGCGCGGTGATCGGGGCGAACGGGACACCGGTCGCCAGCATCAGCATCAACGTCCCGACGAGCCGGCTGACCGAGGCGTCACGGGCGGCGTTCGGGGCGGCGGTCCACGAGGCGGCACAGGCGGTCGGCGAATCCCTGGGACGACGGCGCGGCGACTGACGTCCGACCGGGGCGCGGCGGAAGAAGTTCCGGTCGCACCTCTTGACGCGCCTCCGTCGGCACGGATTCCATACTCCTCATCGCGGAACCCGTATTCCACATAACGGAATTTCGCACGGCGAGGTCTTCGGTCCCCTCGCCGTGCCGGACTGCGGCACCACCCTCTGTCGAAGCCGTCCACCCCCCACAGGAGGACGGCTTCGCCACGCCCGCAGCACGACCGTCGACCGAAGGCGAGGAAGCCTCGTGTCAGATCACGTCATATCCATCATCGCGCTAGCGCTGGTCTTCACCATTGCCACATTCACGTCCGTGCACATGGGAGCGCTGGCGATCGTCGCCGCCTTTCTGGTCGGCAGCCTGTTCGTCGGACAGACCTCCGACGACATCTTCGGCGGCTTCCCCGGCGATCTGTTCGTGGTGCTCGTAGGTGTCACGTTCCTGTTCGCCATCGCCAAGAACAACGGGACCGTCGACTGGCTGGTCCATGCCTCGACCCGCGCCGTACGCGGCCGGATCGCCCTGATCCCCTGGGCGATGTTCCTGGTCACCGCGGTACTCACCGCCGTCGGGGCGGTCGTCCCCGCGGCCGTCGCCATCATCGCCCCGATCGGCATGGGATTCGCCGCCCGTTACCGGATCAATCCCGTCCTGCTCGGTCTCTTCATCATCAACGGAGCCAGTGCCGGGGGATTCTCCCCGATCAGCATCTTCGGCAGCATCACCAACGGAGTCGTCGAGCGGAACGGCCTGCCGGGGAATCCGACGCTGCTCTTCGTCAGTTCCTTCCTCTTCAATGTGCTGCTCAGCCTGGTCGTCTTCTTCATGTTCGGCGGCAGGTCGCTCATCGGCCGCCGGGCGGGCGCCCCCGGCGACCTCCCCCAGGACGGCGCCGAGCCCACCGGCCCGCCGCCGCACGGGGACGGCGTACCGGACACCCACCCGTCCGGCGGCACCCCCGTACCCGCCGGGGTGGGCACGGGCCCCAAGGGCGGCACCGCGACCCTGCGGAGCCCGGCGCCCGTCACACCCCTGCCGGACCCCGTCGCGGACGAGGCCCGGCTCGACCGGGTCAAGGTCCTCACGCTGCTCGGGCTGCTCAGCCTGGTCGTCGGCGCCCTGTTCTTCGACCTGAACGTCGGACTGCTCTCGCTCACCGTCACCGTCGTGCTGTCCCTGCTGTCCCCCGCCTCCGCCAAGGGCGCGGTGGACCGCTGCGCGTGGTCCACCGTCCTGCTGGTCTGCGGGATCGTCACCTTCGTCAGCATGATGGAACGCATCGGCACCATCGACTGGCTCGGGGAGAGCGTCGCCGGGATCGGCGCGCCGCTCATCGGGGCGCTGCTGATCTGCTTCATCGGCTCGGTGGTGTCCGCGTTCGCCTCGACCACCGGCATCCTCGGCGCGCTCATCCCGCTCGCCGTACCGTTCCTGCTGGCCGGGGAGGTGGGCGCGGTCGGCATGGTGATCGCGCTGGCCATCTCCTCGTCGGTGGTGGACTCCTCGCCCGTGTCCACCTCGGGCGCCCTGGTCACCGCCAACGCCCCGGAGGGCCGCCGCGACGAGGTGTTCAAGCGGCTGATGGTCTGGGGGATGAGCATGGCCGCGGTGGCACCCCCAGTGACGTGGCTGCTGTTCGTGGTACCCGGCTGGCTGTGAACCGGCCCCGGCCGCTCCCCGGACGTCCGTGCCGGGACGCCCGGGGAGCGGCCGGGACACCCTGCCCGAACGGGTGGCCGTGACCCACACGATCCAGGTGGATAGCCCTGGCCGACGATCTGGACGGGATCCCGTGGCCCACCGGTCCGGTCGGGTGGCCGTGGCCGACGATCCCGACGGAGGACCGTGCAGCCCCGGCCCGGACGGGTACCCGTGACCCACGGCACCGGACGGCCCGCCGTGGCCCGCCCCAGGGGCACACCGGCTGCCCCGGAAGCACATCGGCCGCACCGACCGCCCCGTCAGCTCCCGGGGCCCTGCTTCGGCAGCGGCTTGCCGTACCACAGCTCGATCAGCCGGGCCGCGATCGAGATCCCGTACGGCGGCAGCACCTCGCCGGAGTCGAACGCGGCGCTCAGCTCGTCCCGCGAGAACCAGCGGGCCTCCGAGATCTCGTCCCCGTCCACGACGATGCCCGTCGAGGTCGCGCGCGCGATGAACCCCAGCATCAGGCTCGACGGGAACGGCCACGGCTGGCTGGCGACGTACTCGACCTCGCCCACCGTGATCCCCGACTCCTCGCGCACCTCGCGGCGCACCGACTGCTCGATGGACTCGCCCGGCTCGACGAACCCGGCGAGCGTCGAGAAACGGCCCTCCGGCCAGTGCATCTGGCGGCCCAGCAGCGCCCGGTCCTCGTCGTCCGTGACCAGCATGATCACGGCCGGATCGGTACGCGGGTAGTGCTCGGCGCCGCAGGCCGGACAGCGGCGGATATGGCCCGCGGCGGCGATGACGGTGCGTTCGCCGCAGCGCGAGCAGAAACGGTGCATCCGCTGCCAGTTCTCCAGCGCGACGGCGTGCACCATCAGGCCCGCGTCCCGGGGCCCCAGCAGATGGCCGGCCTCCCGCAGCCCCGCCGGCCGCGCGGACTGGTCCATCCGGCCCGGCAGGCTGTCCTTCTGGAGCGCGAAGTAGCTGACCCCGTCCTCGTCCGTGCCCAGGAAGTAGCGGTGGGCCTCGGTCAGCGGCGCCTCGAAGGACGGCGTCGTCACCAGCTCGGTACGGCCGTCCGGGGTCTCGTCGATGAGGACCTGGCCGCCGCAGACCACGAAGACCCTGGTCGACGGGTGGCTCCAGGCGGCGGCCAGCGACGCCTCGTCAAGGCGCAGATGGGCGGCTCGGTCGATACCGCTGGGCGCGGTCAGCGGCAGCGGATGATCGGCGCAGCGATCGGTCCAGGTGGTCACAGGTGCTTCCATCTCCCCCGGTGGAACGGATGGGTCGGCGGGCGGTTCAGCGGGACGTACGGCGGGACCCGGCGGCGCGCGGCAGGACCCGGCGGTGGGGAGCGGACCCTTCGGTGTGCCCCCGGACGGCCCCGTGGGGTGCGGCCGCCCGCGCGCGGGGGGCGTCAGCGCGCATCACGCCAGTTCTCCGCGAGGTCGCCCCACAGATGGGCGGCCGTCTCGACCCCCTTGAACAGCAGGTCCAGCTCCACCTTCTCGTCGGGCGCGTGCCAGCCGTCGGAGGGGATGGAGATGCCGAGGAACAGTACGGGCGCCCCGAGCACGTCCTGGAGGTCGGCCGCGGGTCCCGAACCGCCCTCACGTGTGTAGCGGATCTCCCGCTCGAACGCCAGACCCATCGCCCGCACCACGGAGCGCAGCGCCGGGTGGTCCAGCGGCGTCAGACAGGGGCGGGTGGCGGCGCCGAAGACGATCTCGTGCCGGATGCCGGCGGGCAGGGTCGCGGCCACCCACGCGCGGACGGCGTCCTCGACGCGGTCCGGGTCCTGCCCGGCGACCAGCCGGAACGACAGCTTCAGCATGGCCCGCGCGGGGATGATCGTCTTGCCGCCGGGGCCCTGGTAACCGCCGCCGATGCCGTTGACCTCGGCGGTGGGCCGCGCCCAGAGGCGTTCCAGGGTGGTGTGCCCGGCCTCCCCCAGGGTGGCGTGCGACTTCGCGGTACGCAGCCACCGCTCCTCGTCGAAGGGCAGCTCGGCGAAGAGCCGCCGCTCACGGTCGGTCAGCTCCACGATGCCGTCGTAGAAGCCGGGCACCGTCACGCGCGCGTGCTCGTCGTGCAGGGCGGCGACCAGCCGCGCGGCCTCGGTCGCGGGATTGGGCACCGCCCCGCCGAAGGAACCGGAGTGGATGTCCTGGTCGGGGCCGAACAGCTCGATCTCGCAGTCGGCCAGACCCCGCATCCCCGTGCACACGGTGGGGGTGTCGGCGGCCCACATACCGGTGTCGGAGACGATCACGGCGTCCGCGGCGAGCCGCTCCGCACGCTCCTCGACCAGCGCCCGGAAGTGCGGCGAGCCCGACTCCTCCTCGCCCTCGACCAGCAGCTTCAGATGGACGGCCGGCGCGGTGCGTCCGGTGGCGGCCAGATGCGCGCGCACCCCCAGGGTGTGGAAGAACACCTGCCCCTTGTCGTCGGCGGCCCCGCGCGCGTACAGGCGGCCGTCCTGGAACACCGGCTCGAAGGGGTCGGTGGCCCAGCCGTCCGCGCGGTCGGCGGGCTGCACGTCGTGGTGGCCGTAGACCAGGACCGTGGGGGCCCGCGGGTCGTCGGACGGCCAGTGGGCGAAGACGGCCGGGGCACCGGGGGTCTCCCAGACCTCGACGGCCGGGAACCCGGTGTCCTTCAGTGCGGCGGCGAGCCAGTCGGCGCTGCGCCGCACGTCCCCGGCGTGCTCGGGCTGCGCCGAGACGGAAGGGATGCGCAGCCAGTCGCCCAGATCGGCGAGGAAGGCGTCGCGGTGGCGGTCGATGTACGTACGGACGGCGCTGACGGCACTGTCAACGGGCTTGCTCATGATGTCGAGCCTATCCGCCCACCGGGGCGGACTCGTCCGGTGGTTCTGTGAGCACGGGCGGGGGGCCACTGTCGCCGCTCAGCAGCCGCTCCAGCTCCGCCCGCCCCGGCAGCCTCCCGGGCCGTACGGTCTCCCCGCTGCGCACATGGAGGAACACCGCCGTGACCGCCTCCAGGGGCACCCCCCGCTGCTCGGCCCAGGCCAGCCGGTACACCGCGAGCTGGAGCGGATCGGCGTCGCGCCCCCGGCCCGTCTTCCAGTCGACGATCTCGTACGTGGTGTCCGCGCCCTCGCCCTCGCGGTACACGGCGTCGATGCGGCCCCGTACGACCCGGCCCGCGAGGTCCAGCTGGAAGGGGGCCTCGACCCGGTAGGGGGTGCGCCGGGCGTACGGGGTGCGCTCGAAGGACGCCTTCAGCGCCTCCAGGTCGCGTTCGTCGGCGATCTCCGCCTGTCCGCCCGGGAGGTCGTCCGGCTCCAGCAGGGGCAGCCGCAGCTCCTCGTAGCGGGCCTCGACCCACGCGTGGAAGCGGGTGCCCTGGCGGGCGGCGGGCTGCGGCGGGCGCGGCATCGGGCGGGCCAGCTCCTGGGCGAAGCCGTCGGGGTCCGCCGCGAGGTGCATCAGCTGGGAGGCGGTCAGGGACGGCGGGACGGCCACCTCGGTGACGCCCTGCCGGGCCCGCAGCAGCTCACCCGTGAGGGCGTCCAGATCACGGTCCCAGGAGGCGATCGACCGGGCTTCCTCGGGGGTGAGCCCGGGGGCGCCGGTCCGGTCGTCGGTGGCGGGGGCGTCCGTGGCGGGGCCGGCGGGGGTGTCCGTGGCGGGGGTCGGGGCGTCCGTGCGGCCAGGGTTGCAGGGGGCGGTGTGGCCGTGGTCGGCGGGGGCGGTCTGCTGGGCGGGCACGCGCGCGTGGGGGGCGTCGGGCAGGGGCCGCCCGGCGGTCGGACTCCCGGCGGTCGCGGGGCGTTCCGTGGACCAGGAGTCCCAGTCGGCGGTGTCCTCGGGGAGGCCCTCCGGGTGGGGCGCGTGGGCGTCGTCCGGGGGGACCTCCTCGGGACCGTACGGGTCGTGCGGCTCGTGGGTCTCGTAGGTCTCGTGGGGGTCTTGCGGCTCGTACGGGTCGTCCGGTTCCGCCGGGGGCGGGGGGGCTGCCGGGTCGTCGGGATAGGTGGCCGCGGACGGGTCCCGGGGGCCGGTGGGGGTGCCGGGGGCGGGGCCGCGCGCGGGAGGGCCGCCGGGGGCGCCGGACGGGGTGTCCGTGAGGCGGGCGAGGTGGGCGAGGACCGTGTCCGCGGCGGCACGGCGGCGGGCCAGCGACACCGGGTCCAGGGGCAGCGGCCACGCCTGGTCCGCGGAGGCGGCGGCCAGGGCCGGGTTCTCGTCGTCCTCGCCGGGCTCGTCCGCCCATGCCTCGATCTCGCCCTGACCGGCGGCACAGTGGTCGTACAGGGCCCGCAGGAAGTCCGAGGGGCCCCGGGTGCGCTTCTGGGAGGGGCCCCACCAGTGCCCCGAGCCGAGCAGCAGGGAACGGGGACGGGTGAAGGTGACGTACCCGAGGCGCAGTTCCTCGGTGTGCTGGTGGGCCTTCATGTCCTCGTGGAACGCCTTGAGGCCACGCGCGTCCCACTCGGTGACATCGGGCAGGGTGTCGGCGTCCCCGCGCAGGGAGTGCGGCAGGACCTTGCCCTGCGCCGTCCACTTCTCACGGCCCTGGGCGCTGGGGAAGGTGCCCTTGACCAGGCCGGGCACGGCGACGACATCCCATTCCAGGCCCTTGGACTTGTGGGCGGTGAGCACCTTGACGGTGTTCTCACCGCCGGGCAGGGAGTTGTCCAGGCCCTTCTCGTACTGGACGGCCGTACGCAGGAACCCGAGGAACGCGAGCAGGCCCGCCTCGCTGTCGTGCGAGGCGAAGGAGGCCGCGACATCGAGGAAGTTGGCGAGGGTCTCCCGGCGGCGGGCGGCCAGGGCGTGCGGTGAAGCGGACAGCTCGACCTCCAGACCGGTGACCGTGAGGACACGGTGCAGCACGTCCATCAGGGGGTCGGCCAGGGAGCGGCGCAGATCACGCAGTTCGGCGGCGAGCCGCGCGAAGCGCACCCGCGCGGCGGGCGAGAACGGCAGTCCGTCGTCACCGGTATCCGTGGGGTGTTCCAGGAAGGTGTCCAGGGCGTCGGCGAGGGACACCACCTCGGAGGGGTCGACACCTTCGACCGCCTCGGCGAGACGGCGTCCCAGGTCGGCCGCGTCGTCGTCGGCCACGCGCGCGTGACGTACGAGCAGCCGGGCCCGCCGCCCCAGCAGGGCGAGGTCACGGGCGCCGATCCGCCAGCGGGGGCCGATGAGCAGGCGCACCAGGGACGCGTTGGCGCCGGGGTCCTGGAGCACCTCGCAGACGGCGATCAGGTCCGCGATCTCCGGCAGGTGCACCAGCCCGGACAGGCCCACGACCTCGACGGGCACGTCCCGGGCGACCAGCGCGCCCTGGATGCGCGCGAAGTCGGCGGCGGTGCGGCACAGGACGGCGATCTCCCCGGGCGGGGTGCCCGTGCGCACCAGGTGGGCGAGGGAGTCGGCGATCCAGTCGATCTCCTCGGCGTGGGTGTTCAGCAGGGCGCAGCGGACCATGCCGTCGTGTTCGGCGCCGGGGGCGGGCCGCAGGGCCTCCACGCCCGCGTGCCGGGCCCGCAGGGGCTCCGCCAGACCGTTGGCGAGGTCGAGGAGGCGTCCGCCGCTGCGGCGGTTCTCGCTGAGCGACTGGCGGGCGGCGGGGCTGCCGTCGGCGTGGGCGAAGTGTTCGGGGAAGTCGTCCAGGTTGGCGACGGACGCCCCGCGCCAGCCGTAGATCGCCTGGCAGGGGTCCCCGACGGCGGTGACGGGGTGGCCGGTGCCCTCGCCGAAGAGCCCGGACAGCAGGATGCGCTGGGCGACGGAGGTGTCCTGGTACTCGTCGAGGAGCACCACCCGGAACTCGTCGCGCAGGATCGTGCCGACCTCCGGCCGGGTCCGCGCGAGGGTCGCGGACAGCGCGATCTGGTCACCGAAGTCGAGGAGGTCCTTCGCGCGCTTGGCCGCGCGGTAGTGACCGACCAGCTCGGTCAGCTCCCGCCGGGCGGCGGCGGCCTCGGGGACCTTGCGCAGATCGGCGTTGGAGAGCTTCGCGCCCTCCAGCGCGCGCAGCAGCTCGGCGTCGTGCGCGCGCAGCGCGTCGGGCCGTACGAGGTGCTCCGCGAGGTCGGCGTCGAGGGCGAGGAGATCGCTGACGAGGTCGGGGAACGAGCGGGTCAGCGACGGGTAGGGGCCCGGCGCCTCGCGCAGGACCCGGGCGGCGAGCTGGAAGCGGGTGGCGTCGGCGAGCAGCCGCGCGGTGGGCTCCAGGCCGATGCGCAGCCCGTGGTCGGTCAGCAGCCGCCCGGCGAAGGCGTGGTACGTGGAGATCACGGGCTCGCCCGGCGGATTGTCCGGGTCGTGCCCGTCGGGGTCGGTGACACCGGCCCTGACCAGGGCCTTGCGGACGCGCTCCGCGAGTTCCCCCGCGGCCTTGTTGGTGAACGTCAGCCCGAGGACCTGCTCCGGCGCGACCTGCCCCGTACCCACGAGCCACACCACACGGGCGGCCATCACGGTCGTCTTGCCGGACCCGGCTCCGGCCACGATGACCTGCGGCGCGGGCGGCGCGACGACGCACGCCATCTGCTCCGGGGTGAAGGGGATGCCGAGGAGCTGCTTGAGCTGCTCGGGGTCGCTGATACGGGCGGACACACCCAAAAGGCTAACGGCGCCCACCGACAGCCCCGACCGATCGGGTACGGCACACGGCCGGGACCCGGCTCCACGCGCGATGGCCCACCGGCGGCGCGGTACCGATCGCGTCCGACGCCCCCGCACGGCCGGTGGACCGGGGCAGGACCGCAACCGGGGGGTTGGGCGCCGGGGGCGCCGGGAACCGGGCCCCGGGCGCCGTCACTCCACCACGTGCCGCCCCTCCGGCCGGGCGCTGCACGAGGCGCGGAACGCGCAGTGACCGCAGTGCTGCCCGGGGCGGGGCGAGAAGCGCTCGTCCAGGACCTTGCCCGCGGCCGTGGCGAGCAGGTCCCCGATCCACTCCCCGGACAGCGGTTCCTGGGCCTGCACCTTGGGCGCGCTCTCGCCGCCGTCCTTGCGGGCGGCGGGCTGCCGCAGCTGGACGAGTTCCGCGCCGCCCGTCGGCGGGGCCGTACCGCCGAAGGCGTCGTCCACGGCTCCCTCGGTGACGGCGAGCTGGTAGACGGCGAGCTGGGGGTGCTGGGCGACCTCCGCCGCGGAAGGGGCGTGCTTGCCGGTCTTGAAGTCGACGACGTACGCGCGTCCCTCGCCGTCGCGTTCCACGCGGTCCATGGAGCCCCGGATGCGTACCTCGAAGGACCCCGCCTCCAGGGTGACGTCGAAGTCGTGCTCACTGGCGACGGGGGTGCGGCCCGCGCGGTCGGTGACATGCCACTGGAGGAAGCGTTCGAGCGCCACGCGCGCGTGCTCCTTCTCCTGGGCCGACTTCCAGGGCGCGTCGAAGGCGAGCGCGTCCCACACCGAGTCGAGGCGTTCCATGAGGACGGCGAGATCGGCGGGGGTGCGTCCGGAGGCCACCTCGTCGGCCAGCACATGCACGACGTTGCCGAAGCCCTGCGCGGCGGTCGCGGGCTCGTCGGCCTTCACCTCACGGCCGAGGAACCACTGGAGGGCACAGGTGTTGGCGAGCTGGTCGAGGGCGCTGCCCGACAGGGCCACCGGCTTGGCGCGGTCCCGCAGCGGGACCACGCTGTCGGTCGGCTCGTCCATGCCCCACCAGCGGTACGGGTGGGCGGCGGGCACCAAGGGGCGGCCCTCACCGTCGTCCAGGGCGGCCAGCCTGGCCAGCCGACGGGCGGCGGCCTCCCGCAGCGCGGCCGAGACCCGGGGGTCGACGGTGGTGGCGCGCAGCTCCGCGACGAGCGCGGGCACCGACAGCGGACGGCGCGGGCGGCCCGACACGTCCCTGGGCTCGACCCCGAGTTCGGTGAGGAACCGGGACGGCTGGTCGCCGTCGTCGGCGGGTGCCTTCACCGCGGTGACGACGAGGCGTTCCCTCGCGCGCGTGGCGGCCACGTAGAACAGCCTGCGTTCCTCGGCGAGCAGGGCGCCCGGGGTGAGCGGTTCGGCGAGACCGTCCCGGCCGATGCGGTCGGCCTCCAGCAGCGAGCCGCGGCGCCGCAGGTCGGGCCACAGCCCCTCCTGCACCCCGGCGACGACGACGAGCCGCCATTCCAGGCCCTTGGCCCGGTGCGCGGTCATCAGCCGGACCGCGTCGGGGCGCACCGCGCGCCGGGTGAGGGTGTCGGCGGCGATGTCGGCGGCCTCGGTCTCCACGAGGAAGTTCAGGGCGCCCCGGCCACCGGTGCGCTCCTCCGCGCGGGACGCGGCGGCGAAGAGCGCGCAGACGGCGTCGAGGTCCCGGTCGGCGTTGCGCCCCGAGGCCCCGCCCCGGCGGGCGGCCCGCTCCAGGCGCTGCGGCCACGAGGTGCCCTCCCAGAGGTCCCACAGGGCCTCCTCGGCGGTACCGCCGCCCGCGAGACGTTCACGGGCCTTGCGCAGCAGCGCGCCCAGCCGCTGCGCCCCGCGCGCGTAGGCGGGGTCGTGGACGGCGAGGCGCTCCGGCTCGGCGAGCGCACGGGCCAGCAGCACATCGGAGGGCGGCGGGACCGGGCGGCCCCCGGCCCGCTCCTCGTCGCGCAGGGCGCGCCCGAGCCGCCGCAGATCGGCGGCGTCCATACCGCCGAGCGGTGAGGCGAGGAGGGTGAGCGCGGTCTCGGTGTCGAGCCAGCCGCCGCCCGCCACGGGGCCGCTCCCCGGCACGGGCATCCCACCGGCAGGCACCGGCACCTCGCCCGCGGTCGCCTCGCTCCCGGGTACGTCGTCGGCAGGCGACTCGTCCACAGACATCTCGTCCGCAAGCGGCTCACCCACAGGCGCCTCGTCCACGGATGCGTCGCCCGGGGCTGCATCGCCCGCAGCCGCCTCGTCCGGGGGCACCGGTTCGGCAGGCACCGCTTCGGCGGGTGCCCCTTCGGTGGTCGCCCCGGACGCCGAGGGGTCGGCCGTGGGCGCCCCGACGGTCGCCTCCGCGACCGCGCGCAGGGCCAGCAACAGCGGCGCCACCGCGGGCTCGTGCCGCAGCGCCAGATCGTCACCGTCGATGTCGAGCGGTACCCCGGCCGAGGTCAGGGCGCGCCGTACGGCGGGGATGCTGCGGGAGCCCGCGCGGACCAGGACGGCCATGTCCCGCCAGGGCACCCCGTCCTCCAGATGGGCGCGGCGCAGGATGTCGGCGACATTGTCGAGTTCCGTACCGGGCGTCGGGTACGTGTACACCTCCACCCGGCCGCCGCCGCGTACCGGTGTCAGCTCGCGGTGGGCGCGGACCCGGTCGGCGGGGAGCCGGGTGAGCGGCATGCGCTGGGTGAGGAGCCGGGTGGCGTCGAGCAGGGCGGCCCCGGAGCGGCGGGACGTCCGCAGCACCTCCACGCGCGCGGGGGTGCCGTCCGGCTGCCGGAAGGCGTCCGGGAAGCCGAGGATGCCGTTCACATCGGCGCCCCGGAACGCGTAGATCGACTGGTCGGGGTCACCGAACGCGAGCAGGGTGCGTCCGCCGCCCGCGAGCGCGTCCAGCAGCCGGACCTGCGCGGGGTCGGTGTCCTGGTACTCGTCGACGAACACGGCGTCGTACTGCGTGGCCAGCGCCGCCGCGATCGGGGGCCGGCGGGCGAGCAGGACCGCGCGGTGCACCAGTTCGGCGTAGTCGATGACGCCGTGGAGGTCGAGCACATCGAGGTAGTCGGCGAGGAACGCCGCCGCGGCGCCCCAGTCGGGCCGCCCGGTGCGGGCCGCGAAGGCGCCCAGGGCCTCGGGCGCGAGGCCCAGCTCACGGGTCCGGGCGAGGACCGCGCGCACCTCGTCGGCGAAGCCCCGGGTGGTCAGACAGGCGCGCAGCTCGTCGGGCCAGCGCACATGGCGCAGCCCCGCGCGTTCGAGGTCGATCTGTCCGGCGAGGAGCTCACGCACCGTGACGTCCTGCTCGGGCCCTGACAGCAGCCGCAGGGGCTCCGCGAACAGCTCGCTGTCCTGATGGGCACGGACGAGGGCGTAGCAGAACGAGTGGAACGTCGTGGCCCGGGGGGCGCGGGCGGCGCCGATCCGCAGGGCCATCCGGTCCCGGAGTTCGACGGCGGCCTTGCGGCTGAAGGTGAGCACCAGCATGCGCGCGGGGTCGTCGCCACGGGCCACGCGCGCGGCGACCGTCTCCACGAGGGTCGTCGTCTTGCCGGTGCCGGGACCGGCGAGGACGAGGAGCGGTCCGCGCCCGTGGTCAACCACCGCGCGCTGCCCCGCGTCCAGACGAGGGGGGTCCACCGGTACCGGCGGGGTACGCACCAGCCGGTACGCGCCCGGGCTCCCCTGCCGCGCACGGGGGTGCGGCAGGCGCCTGGTGGTGGAGGAGGAGCTCACGTGGTTCGCCGGTCCTGGTGGTCGTGCTGATGGGCGTGCCGCCACGCGCGCGGGGCGGTGGCCCTGGTGGGTGGGGGACGCTGCTGACGGATGACGACGCTACGCCCCCCGGTGCGCGGACGGGTCCGCCGCCGGAATCCGGGGGCGGGGCCCCGCCGCGTGGCCGACGGGCGAGGCGCGGGCGCGCGGGGCCGCGTGGGCACCCCGGAAAGCCCTTGCGTCACGCACGGTGTCCACGAACCGAACGCGCCCGCGCGGCGGAACGTGCCCCGGCTCCCCCGTACGGACCGGCTGTCGCCCGTACGGGGGAGCCGGGGCGGAAGCCGGCGGGTGGGCGACCGACGGCGTCATTCCCGTGGGTGTCCGTCCCAGCGTGCCTGGCGCATGTCCAGGCGCGGCAGATGCCCCTGGGCCGCGCGGCTCACCACGCGCAGCGGGGTGCCCTCGGCGCGGTACCGCTCCAGGGCCTGAAGTTCATGGCCGGGCAGCAGCGTGCCGTCGGAGCGCACGACGCGCCACCAGGGCACCGCGCCGCCGTACAGGGCCAGCACCCGGCCGACCTGTCGGGGTCCGCCCTCCTCCAGCCACTCCGCGACATCGCCGTACGTCATCACCCGGCCCGCCGGGATCAGCTCGGCGACATCGAGGACCCGCTCCGCGTACGGCGGGTACTGCGGTGGTTGGTCCGCCGAACGGCTCTCCTCGCTCATCCGTCCTATCCTGCCCCACACCACCGACAGTGCGCCGGAGCGGGAACGGAAGGCGCACCACACCGACGGAAAGCGGGTGAGAAGGGCCCTCGGTCGCCGTATTGCACCCTGATGCCCCCCTCTGTCGGAGAGGCATGCCAGGATCGTGCGGGCGGTGACTGGTGATACGAGAAGAAGAAGACGCGGCGGAACGGCAGGGCGCGCACCCCGAAGGCGCGGGCACCCCTGTCGGGTCGGCGCGCCCTGACACCGGAGAACGGCCCCTGAAGGCGCACAAGGATTCCGACGAGACCCCGACCACCGACGCAGGGACACCCGCGCCGGGCACGTCGTCGGTCCCCGAGCCGGGCGAGGCGCCGAAGGACCCGGCGGACGGCGGGGGCACACCGGTGCGCTCCCCCGGCGATCCGGCGCGGCTCACCCCGGAGGGCCCCGCCGACCCCGACGACCTGCTGGAGGCCGCGGCCGACACCTATGCCGACGAGGTCGAGGGCGACGAACCGCTGCTCCCCGCGCGCGTGCACCGCCCGTCGGACCTGATGCGGCTGCTCGTCGGGGCGCTGGCCATCGCGGTCGTGCTGTCGATCGCCGCGTTCGCGCACGGCACGACGTCCGGGCTCGAACAGGACATCAGCAAGGGCACCGACGAGGCGCCGGACCTGCTGATCAAGTTCGCGGGTCTGGCGTCGAGCATCGCGGTGCTGCTGGTGCCGGTCGCCTTCGCCGTCGAGCGGCTCATCAAACGTGACGGTCTGCGGATCGCCGACGGCGTCCTCGCGGCCGTCCTCGCGCACGGTGTGACACTCGCCACGGATCTGTGGGTCGCCCAGTCGGCGCCGACGTCCATCCAGGAGGCGCTGACCCAGCCCTCGCCCGCCGACATCCACGCCCTCACGGACCCGGTGCACGGCTATCTGGCACCGGTGATCGCCTATATGACGGCCGTGGGGATGTCCCGCAGGCCGCGGTGGCGGGTCGTGCTGTGGGTGGTGCTGCTGCTCGACGCGTTCGCGATGCTCGTCACCGGTTACACGACCCCGTTCTCGATCATCCTGACGATCCTGATCGGCTGGACGGTCGCCTACGGCACGCTCTACGCCGTCGGGTCGCCCAATGTGCGTCCCACCGGCCAGACGCTGCTGGCGGGCCTGCGCAGGGTCGGGTTCCACCCGGTGGGCGCCGCGCGCGAGGAGGCCGGTGGCGACACCGACAGCGTGGACCGGGGCAGACGGTACTTCGTCACCCTGGAGGACGGTCCACCGCTGGACATCACCGTTGTCGACCGGGAGCAACAGGCGCAGGGGTTCTTCTACCGGGTGTGGCGGCGGATGACGCTGCGCGGGATCACCACCCGCCGCAGCCTCCAGTCGCTGCGCCAGGCGCTGGAGCAGGAGGCGCTGCTCGCGTACGCGGCGATCGCCGCGGGCGCCAACGCGCCGAAGCTGATCGCCACGTCCGAGCTGGGCCCGGACGCGGTGATGCTCGTGTACGAGCACACGGGCGGACGTTCCCTGGACTCGCTGCCCGACGACGACATCACCGACGCCCTGCTGCACGACACCTGGTGCCAGGTGCAGGCCCTCCAGTCACGCCGGATCGCGCACCGCAGACTCGCGGGCGACGCCATCCTGGTGGATCGTTCCGGCACGGTGATCCTGTCCGATCTGCGCGGTGGTGAGATCGCCGCGGGTGACGTGGTGCTGCGGATGGACATCGCGCAGCTGCTGACGACGCTGGGGCTGCGGGTGGGCGCCGAGCGTTCCGTGCGGTCCGCGGTGGCGGTCCTCGGGCCGGACGTGATCGCCGACTGTCTGCCGCTGCTCCAGCCGATCGCGTTGACGCGCACCACGCGCGGGACGCTGCGCAGGCTCGCCCGCGAGCGTGCCGAACGTGAGCGCGAGGCCGTACTCGAAGCGTCCAGGGCGGCCAAGCAGGAGCGTCTGGAGGCCGCGGCGGCCGATTCCCGGCCCCCGGAGGCCACCGCGCCCGCCGCGCCGCCCACAGCGGCGTCCGAGCCCACCGGCACGGACCACACGCCCACCGGGCCGGAGCACACGCCGGACGGCACGGACCACGCGCCGGAGCGCGCCTCCGACGGACCGCGCACGGTGCTCGACAAGCTCGCCGCGCACGAGAGGGCCGAGCGCGACGAGAAGGCCGCGAAGAAGGCCGTCCGCGCGGAGCGGCAGGCCGAGAAGCGCGCGCTGGACGACGCGATGGAGGAGGCGCGCGAGGAGGACCTGCTGACCCAGATCCGCCACCAGGTGCTGCGTATCCGTCCGCAGGCCCCGGTGGAACCGGCGCGGCTGGAGCGCATCAGGCCGCGCACCCTGATCAGCTTCATCGCGGGTGCCATCGCCGCGTACTTCCTGCTGTCGCAGCTCACCCACTTCGAGTTCGCGACGCTCATCGAGGACCCGCAGTGGGGCTGGGTCGCCGCCGCGGTGCTGTTCTCCGCCCTGAGCTACTTCGCCGCCGCGATGAGCCTGCTGGGCTTCGTACCGGAGCGGGTGCCGTTCCTGCGGACGGTCGGCGCGCAGGTCGCCGGGTCGTTCGTGAAGCTGGTGGCGCCCGCGGCCGTCGGCGGGGTCGCCCTCAACACCCGCTTCCTCCAGCGGGCCGGGGTGCGACCGGGGCTCGCGGTCGCGAGTGTGGGGGCCTCGCAGCTCTTCGGGCTCGGCGCGCACATCCTGCTGCTGCTGTCGTTCGGCTATCTGACGGGCACGGAGAAGACGCCGTCCCTGTCGCCGTCCAGGACGGTCATCGCGGGGCTGCTGACCGTCGCCGTGCTGGTCCTCGTGGTGACGTCGATCCCGTTCCTGCGGAAGTTCGTCGTCACGCGCGTGCGGTCACTGTTCGCCGGGGTGGTCCCGCGCATGCTGGACGTGCTCCAGCGTCCGCAGAAGCTGGTCACCGGCATCGGCGGGATGCTGCTGCTGACGGCGTGCTTCGTGATGTGTCTGGACGCCTCGATCCGGGCGTTCGGCGACGAGACCACGTCACTGAGCCTCGCCAGTGTCGCGGTGGTGTTCCTCGCGGGCAACGCGCTGGGGTCGGCGGCACCGACCCCGGGCGGCGTGGGCGCGGTCGAGGCGACCTTGACGTTCGGTCTGATCGCCGTGGGCCTGCCCAAGGAGGTCGCCGCCCCCGCGGTCCTCCTGTACCGGCTGCTGACCTTCTGGCTGCCGGTCCTGCCGGGCTGGCTGTTCTTCAACCACCTCACCCGCAAGGGCGCCCTGTAGGCCGTTTCCGAGCCCGTGCCGGTGCGCGCACCCCGCCCACCGGCACGGGGTCACCCGCACGGCCCCCGTCCCGCGCGCCACACGCGCGGGAACCACAGGATGGGAGCATGCCCAAGCCTCTGCCTGTGCGTGCCGCAGCGCTCGCCGCGACCGCCGTCCTGCTGTCCGCGTCGACCGCCGGATGCGGTGGCGACGACACCAAGGACCGCAAGGACCCCAAGGCCGACGATCTGACGGCACAGCGACTGACGTGGAAGGACTGTCCCGCCCCGGCCCAGTCGGAGGGCGGCGGACCCGCGCCGTCCCCGCTGCCGGACGGCGAACTGTGGGAGTGCGCCACCCTGAAGGCACCCCTCGACTGGGGCGACCCGGACGGCGACACCATCGGCATCGCCCTGATCCGCGCCCGCACCAGCGGCACGGACGGTGAGCGCATCGGCTCGCTGATCTTCAACTTCGGTGGCCCCGGCGGCTCCGGCGTCACCACCCTGCCCGCCTTCGCCGGCGAGTACGAGAAGCTGCGCACCCGCTACGACCTGGTCAGCTTCGACCCGCGCGGGGTGGGCCGCAGCGCGGGCGTGAAGTGCGAGGACGACGAACAGCTCGACGAGTACTTCCAGCAGGACGCCACCCCGGACGACACGGCGGAGCAGCGCAAGCTCGTCGACAACACCCGGGCCTTCAACGCGGCCTGCGAGGACAACTCCGCGCGCGTGCTCCCCCGGGTGCGCACCACGGACGCCGCCCGGGACCTGGACCTGATGCGCCAGGTGCTCGGCGACGACGAGCTCCACTACTTCGGCATCTCCTACGGCACCGAGCTGGGCGGCGTCTACGCGCATCTGTTCCCGAAGAACGTCGGCCGCGCGGTGTTCGACGCGGTGGTCGATCCGACGCAGGACCCGGAGCAGGGCGCGCTCGGCCAGGCGCGGGGCTTCCAACTGGCGCTCGACAACTACGCGAAGGACTGCACCTCCCAGGTGGAGGACTGTCCCGTCGGGGACACCGCGCAGGACGTGAAGGACCGGATCGCGAAGCTGCTCGCGGACCTGGAGAAGAAGCCGCTGCCGGGGGTGTTCCCGCGTGATCTGACCCAGACCGCGGCCACCGGCGGCATCGCGCAGTCGCTGTACTCCAAGGACTTCTGGGAGTACCTGACGGAGGGTCTCCAGCAGGCGTACGACGGCGACGGGAAGATCCTGATGACGCTGTCCGACTCCATGAACGGCCGGAACCAGGACGGCCGGTACAGCAATATCCAGGCCGCGAACGTCGCCATCAACTGCGCCGACGACAAGCCGCGCTACACCCCGGACGACGTCGTGTCACGGCTGCCGCGGTTCCGCGCCGCGTCCCCGCTGTTCGGGGACTATCTGGCCTGGTCGATGGTGAGCTGCACGGACTGGGCGGTCGCGGGCGCCGCCGACCATCCCGACGTCAGCGCGCCCGGCGCGGCACCGATCCTGGTCGTGGGCAACACCGGTGACCCGGCCACCCCGTACGAGGGCACCCGCAAGATGGTCGACGCGCTCGGCCCCGGCGTCGGGGTGGAGCTGACGTACAAGGGCCAGGGGCACGGCGCGTACGACAGCGGCGATCCATGCGTCCGCGAGGCGGTGGACGGCTATCTGCTGGACGGGAAGGTCCCGTCGTCGGGCACGGTCTGCCCCTGAACGCCGACCGGTCCGCGGACGGCCGTCCGGCCCCGCCCGGGACCCGGCGGACCGCCCTGACGAGGGCATGATCGGAGTTGTCCACAGGGTCCGACGGGGCCCGGCGAGGTCTGCCTACTATGGCCGGACAGCTCGTGGAGGGGGAAGATCATGGCCCGGTACGTACGGTCGGCGGCGCTGCTCGCCGCCGCCGTGTTGCTCGCGGGATGCGGCGACGGCTCCGGCGGCAAACCGGACGGTTCGCCGTCCGAGGAGCGGGCCTCGTCCCGGCCCCCCGCGCCGGCCGACACCGCGGGCGGCGAGCTGCCGGCCGCCCTGACCGGTCAGCGGCTCAGCTGGGGTGCCTGTCCGGAGACGGATGCCGAGCCCGCTCCGGACGACTCCTGGCGGTGCGCCGATATGAAGGCCCCGCTGGACTACGGCGATCCCGGCGGCGAGACGGTCGACATCGCGCTCATCCGGGCCACCGCGCAGGACGAGGGGGACCGGATCGGTTCCCTGATCTTCAACTTCGGCGGTCCGGGCGGGTCGGGTGTGTCCATGCTCCCCGCGTTCGCCCCCGGCTACGACGAACTCCAGCGACGGTACGACCTGGTCAGCTTCGACCCGCGCGGGGTCGAGCGCAGCGAGGGGGTGCGCTGCCGGGCGGACCAGGAGATCGAGTCCGCCGAGGCGGTCGACCTCACCCCGGACGACAGCGCCGAGGAGCGGGCGTTCCTCAAGGACGCGGCGGACTTCGCGGCGGGCTGCGAGCGCGCCGCCGGGAAGGTCCTCCCCCATGTGTCGACCGACGACACGGCCCGTGACCTGGATCTGATGCGTCAGGTCCTGGGCGACAAGAAGCTGCACTACTTCGGTATCTCCTACGGCACCCAGCTCGGCGGGGCGTACGCGCATCTCTTCCCGAAGCGGGTGGGGCGCCTGGTGTTCGACGCCGTGGTGGACCCGACGGCCGACGGGATGTCCCAGGCCAAGAACCAGACCCGGGGCTTCCAGCGCGCCCTCGACAACTACTTCAGGGCCCAGGGCACGGACCCGGCCGAGGGCACCGCGGGGATAGTGGATCTGCTGAAGCGGATCGACGCGGAGCCGCTGTCCACGTCCGGCGAGCGTGAGCTGACGCAGACACTCGCGATCACCGGCATCGTGATCACCCTCTACAGCGAGCAGTCGTGGCCCTCGCTCACGGACGCGCTGAAGGCCGCCGAGGACGGTGACGGCACGGAGCTGCTCACCCTCGCGGACGCCTACAACGAGCGGGACGGATCAGGCGGGTACAGCGCGCAGAGCCACGCGCAGCGCGCGATCTCGTGCCGGGACTCCAAGGACCGCGGAACGCTGGAGCAGGCGCGCGCGGCGCTGCCGGAGTTCCGTGAGATCTCCCCCGTGTTCGGGGACTTCCTCGGCTGGGACACCGCGGGCTGGTGCCATCGCTGGCCGGTCCCGGGGCTCCAGGAGACCGCCGAGGTGAGCGCGCCGGGAGCGGCGCCGATCCTGGTCATCGGCAACACCGGTGACCCGGCCACCCCGTACGAGGGCGCGGGCCGGATGGCCGTCGGCCTGGGCGAGGGTGTCGGGGTGCTGATGACCTGGAAGGGCGAGGGCCACGGGGCGTACGGCAACGGAAGCGATTGCGTGGACAGCGCGGTGGACGCCTATCTGCTGGACGGCAGACCGCCCAAGGAAGGCACGTTCTGCTCCTGACCCGGGCGGACCGCTCCGGAGCCGGACATCGCCTTCCCCGTGCCGGACATCGAGTCCCGTGCCGGGCGGACCGTTCCCGGGCCGGACGCGGAAGGTCCCCCGCGCCGTTCGGCGCGGGGGACCTGGGAACCCGGTGGGGGAAGGCTCAGTAGACGGGCTTCTGGGGCTCGATCTGGTGCACCCAGCCGATCACACCGCCGCCGACATGCACGGCGTCCGAGAAACCGGCGGACTTCAGCACGGCGAGGACCTCCGCACTGCGGACACCCGTCTTGCAGTGCAGGACGATCTTGCGGTCCTGCGGCAGGCTCTCCAGGGCGGTGCCCATGAGGAACTCGTTCTTCGGGATCAGCTTGGCGCCCGGGATGGAGACGATCTCGTACTCGTTGGGCTCGCGGACATCGATGATCTCGATGCTCTCGCCGTCGTCGATCCACTCCTTGAGCTGCTTGGGAGTGATCGTCGAACCGGCCGCCGCCTGCTGGGCCTCCTCGGACACGACACCGCAGAAGGCCTCGTAGTCGATGAGTTCGGTGACGGTGGGGTTCTCGCCGCAGACGGCGCAGTTCGGGTCCTTGCGGACCTTGACCTGGCGGTACTGCATCTCCAGGGCGTCGTAGATCATCAGTCGGCCGACCAGCGGCTCACCGATACCGGTGAGGAGCTTGATCGCCTCGGTGACCTGGATGGAACCCACGGACGCGCACAGCACACCGAGTACGCCGCCCTCGGCGCAGGACGGCACCATGCCCGGCGGCGGGGGCTCCGGGTAGAGGCAGCGGTAGCAGGGGCCGTGCTCGCTCCAGAACACGGACGCCTGACCGTCGAAGCGGTAGATGGAGCCCCAGACGTACGGCTTGTCGAGCAGCACACACGCGTCGTTGACGAGATAGCGGGTGGCGAAGTTGTCCGTGCCGTCCACGATCAGGTCGTACTGGCTGAAGATGTCCATCACGTTGTCGGCTTCGAGCCGCTCCTGGTGCAGGACGACGTTCACGTACGGGTTGATGCCCTTGACGCTGTCCCGGGCCGACTCCGCCTTGGAACGGCCGATGTCCGCCTGGCTGTGGATGATCTGCCGCTGGAGGTTCGACTCGTCGACCTCGTCGAACTCCACGATGCCGAGTGTTCCGACGCCCGCCGCGGCCAGGTACATCAGCGCGGGCGATCCGAGTCCGCCGGCGCCGACCGCCAGCACCTTGGCGTTCTTCAGCCGCTTCTGCCCGTCCATCCCGACGTCGGGGATGATCAGGTGGCGGGAGTACCTGCGAACCTCGTCGACGGTGAGCTCAGAAGCTGGCTCTACCAGGGGTGGCAGCGACACGGGGACTCCGTTGGTCGGTATTTCGGAAGGTTGTTCTGCGTGCAACACTGCCACGCGTTTCTTCATTCCGAGACACCCGTCCCGACTCGCGAGACGAAATCGTCCCAGTACCCGGGCATGCCCTCCCAGGGGTCCACGCGGCCGCCCAGATCGGTGCGGTCGGTGAACCAGACCGTCGCGGCGCCCTGCCAGCGGGCGATGCGCAGCGCCTCGTCCAGATGACCGCGCGGCACCCCGTGCACGAAGTGGCAGAAGCGTTCAGGCGGGTGCTCCGCGGTCCATGCCGCGGCCTGCGACCAACGGTAGTCGTGCCAGGCGCCGGCGAAGGTGACGAGCTGGTCGGCGGCCTCCACGTACCCCGGGCAGGGGTGGGTGCCCTGACCGAGGACGACATGGGGGTCGTCGACGAGCGCCCGCAGGCTGCTCACCGTGCGGCGGACCGCCGGGAGGGAGGAGGGGTCGGTGGGGCACCGGTCGAGCAGGAACCCGCCGACCCGGTACCAGTCGCGGTAGCGGCGGGCCTCGGCGAGCAGTTCCAGCAGGTCCCGGGCGCCCCGGGCGAGGTCGAGACGCCCGAGCACCCGGACACCCGCGTTGGTCAGCCGTCCGGCGGCCTCCAGACAGTGCGGGTCGGGCCGGTCGCCGGGACCGCGCGCGACATCGAGGACGACCCAGTGCAGCGGCGGCGCGGTCCGGCGGGTGAGCGCGTCCCACTCGGTTGCGGCGACCAGCGGGTGCGCGTAGCCGGGCACCCCCACCCGCGGCCCGGTACCGGTCTGCGCCGTGCCCTTGAGCGCACTGGTCAGATGCGGCATGCCGCCTCCATCCAGATATCGGCGAGGGACTCCTCCAGATTGATCCGGGGCCGCCAGCCGAGCCGGTCGCGCGCGGTACGGACATCGGCCTGCTGCCAGCTTCCGCAGCCGTCGGGGTAGGGGTAGGCGGACGGCCCGGCGTGATCGGGGTCGCTACGGGGGTGCCCGAGGGTGGCGCGCAACGCCACCGGGGGCGCCTGGGGCGCGTCGAGTTCATGGAGCGCCCCCCCGTATCCGGCGACCCGGGCGAGGACGGCGGCGGCGTCCCGCAGCCGCACGGCCCGGCCGGAGCCGATGTTGACCACGCCCTGCGCGGCGGACAGGGAGGCCGCGTGCACGGCCCGCGCCACATCGCGCACGTCCACGAAGTCCCGCTGGGCGCCGAGCCCGCCGAGCTTCAGCTCACCGTCGCCGGACTGCATGGCGCGGCGCATGGCCTCGGCGAGCCGTCCCAGCGGCGACCCGGCGGGGGTGCCGGGGCCTGCGGGCGAGAACACCCGCAGCACGACGGCGTCGAGACCGGAGCCGAGGACGAGTTCGGTGGCGGCGAGCTTGCTGACGCCGTACGGGCCACCGGGGCGCGGTACGGCGTCCTCGGCGGTCGAGGAGCCGGGCTGGCTGGGACCGTACTCGGCGCCGCACCCGATCTGCACCAGCCGTGCGCCGCAGCTGCTGCGGCGCAGGGCCTCGCAGATGGTGGCGACGGCGACGGTGTTGTGCCGGGTCAGCTCGCGGGCGCCGCCCCGGGTGGCGCCCGCGCAGTTGACGACGACCCCGGGGTGCACGGCGTCCAGGAAGCGGGTGAGCGCGCCGGGACTGCCGGTGGCGAGGTCGAAGCGGACATCGGCGTCGTCGCCGCGGCCGAGGGCGGTGAGCTGGACGGCCGGATCGGCGATGAGCCGGTCGGCGACGAAACGGCCGATGTACCCGCCGGCTCCGATCAACAGCACTCTCATCGGGCGCCTCCAGGAACGCGGTCTCCGGATCGGAGGGTGGTCATCTCGCTTTCTCCTTCAGGGGTGTTGCGGAACAGAGGACGCCCGCGGTGTCGGCCACGCGGGAGACGGTTGTGGGGGGTGGGGCCGCGGGGCGCCGATGGCGCGCCGGTCAGGGACCACCGGTACGGGTCATGCCGCGCCTGGGGTACCTCCGGGGTCTCCCACGCCGTCGTACGCCCCCGCGCCCGGCGCGCACGCGGTGTGCGCGGCGGTGGTGCGAACAGGGGCGGAGGCGTGGGTGAGGGTGCGCGTCACTTGGACGAGTAGAGGGGGGCCGCAGGACGGCAGGCTGAGCGGGGCGCGGTCCCGTCGGGCGCCGGCGGGCGTCATCGCGCGCCCTCCCCCGCCGAAGCCGTGACCGGCGGCGCGGTGACCGGCAGCGCGATGACCGGCGATACGGGGACCACCGTCATGGGAACCGTCGGCGCGGCGGCAGCCGACGCGGTGACCGGCGGCGCGGGAACCGTACGCGTCCCGAACGGCGAGGGCCGCCCGTACGTGTCCCACACACGGCGCCGGGCCGGGGACCGCGACACGCTCCCCAGGTAAATGCCGTGAAATGCCGTGGCGTTCCGCTCGACGCGGGACAGGCCGCGGACCGGTTCGAGCGCCCGCGCGCGGGCCACCGTACCCGGGCGCGCACGGCGCTCGGGGTCGCACAGCACCACCCCGCACGCCCGTGCGAGCACCCGCGCCGATACGAAGCCCCCGCCCCCACCGCGCACCCCGCCCACGGAAGCCGAGCCCGCAGCCCCCGAACCCACGACGCACGCGACACCTATGACGCGCATGCCACACCTGATGTCCAAGGCGCCCACGTCACCCGGCGCGGCACTCACGCCCGTCGGGACAGCGGCCCGCGCACCGGACCCGGCCTCCACCTCGCCGAGCGGAGGTATGCCGTCGAGGTCCCGGGCGACCGGCTCCGCCGCCCGCGCGGGGGAACGGCGCAGCGCGGAGGCGAAACGGTACTCCTGAAGTGTGGGGCGCTGATGCCGGACACGGGAGCCGACGACGACGGCACCGGAAGCGAGGTCTCCGCAAGCGGCAGGCCCAGGCACGGCCGCCCCGGAAGCGGACGGGCCGGAAGCGAAACCGGAGCCTGAGCCGGAGGCGGAACCCGAGCCGGGAACGCCGGACGGCGCGACCGGCCGTGCGGCGGCACCTCCACGCCCGTCCGGCGGACCGCCAGGACCCGGCATCCCGATCCGCATACGCGTCACACCCCCGCTCTCCCGTCCGGGAGCCACCACTCGTCGGCGGCCCGCAGCGGGATGAACGTATGCGGACATGCCCGTGGCGCGGCGGACGGTTGTCCGTCGCACCACCGGAAGGGGTGAAGAGACGTGACTTTCGACCACGCACGGCGTTCCGTCGCGCTATGGATCGTTTCGCCTACGCGGTGTCATACCCAGGGGTGAGGTGTGGCGCGGCCGAGTTGACCGTGCGCGCGCACACTCAACTCTTCGGGAACGCCCAGGGGTTGGCCTTGCAGGTGATCCCGTCGTGTTCGAGGAACTTCGTCTGCTGCTGCATCACGGGGGCGAGCGCGCCGTCCGTCTGGCAGCTCACATGGCCGAAGCCGAGCCGGTGGCCCACCTCATGGTTGATGAGCATCTGCCGGTAGGCGTGGATGCGGTCACCGTAGGTCTCGGAACCCTGCGCCCAGCGGTACGCGTTGACCATCACACGTTCCGTGGACGCCGAGTCGCAGGAGACGATGTCGATGGAGGTGTTGAGGCCGGACTTCGCGCACCACTCGTCGGTCGTGCCGGGGCTCGCCAGGGTGATGACGAAGTCGGCCTGTCCGGAGGAGACCCGCTCGAAGGAACGGGCGCCGCCGTGCGCCCAGCTCCGGTCGTCGTTGAGGGTCTTCTGCACGGCGTCCGCGAACAGCGCGCCGTCCAGCCCGAGCCCCTTCTCGACATCCACCCGATAGCGGACCACTTGTCCCTTGCCGGGCGCCTTCACGAAGCCCGGGATCGCCTCGAACTCCCCCGAGGCCGCGAGCTTCGGGTCCAGCGGATAAGTCCGGGCCATCTTCTGCGCGTAGGTCGGCGGAGCCGCGGCGGGCCGCTCCCCGGCCGGGCGTTCGGGGGTGGGGCGGTTGTCGGAGCGGGACGGGGGATCGCCGTCGGACCGGTCGGTCCCCTCCGTCGCGCTGGTCCGCGACTGCGCGCCCGTGTCACGGTCGGCGACCTGTCCGGCGACGACGACGGCGAGCACGGTGGTGACCGCCGCCGCGGCGATCCCGGTGAAGGTGCGCCCCTTGCCGCCCTTGCCCGCGGGCCCGTCACCGGGGGGCGGTCCGTCGCCGGGGTGGCGGGGCGGCGGTACGGCGACCCGGGGGTCGGCGGGATCGGCGGGCCCGTCATCGGTGGCGGGAGGGGCCGGATCGGTGTCCCATTCGGTGACGGAGGCGTAGGGGTCGGCGGCGGGAGCGCCACCGGGTCCGCCCGGCGGACGCGGGCCGCCCCGACGGGCGTACGGGCCGGACGGCGAGGCCGCGGGCGCGGTCGGGCCCGCGGCGGCGTACGGACCGGACGTGTAGCGGCCCTGGACGGCCGCCTGCGGGCCGGGGGCGGGCTCCCTGGGGCCGGGGGTCCGGGCGCCCGCCGCGTGGCCCGTGGTGACCGGGACGGGGTTCCCGTCGGGGAAGGCGTCGACGTACTCCCGTCGTGGGCCGGGGACTTGGCGGCGGCCGGGTGCGGGGGCGCCGTACCCGGCGGGCGCCGGACCGGACGCGGGGACCGTGCCCCAGCCTCCCCCGGCCTCCCGCTGTTCGGGGTGGCCGCCGCGTACCCGGGGCACCCCCTGGGCGGGGGTGCCGTCGGCGTACCGGGGCACCCCGCGCGGGGGCGGTCCCTGCGCGACGCGCGGCACACCCGCGGCGGGAGTGGCGTCGTTCCGGTCGGGCACACCGCGTGCGGCTGTGCTGTCGGCCCTGGGTTCCTCCGGAGGCGGTGCGGCGACCTTGTCGCCCTGCCTCGCCGGGCCCTTGCGGCTATGGCGTCCCACGCGGCGTCTCAGCTCCCCGTCTGCGCGTCGGCGGACTCGTCCGTATCGGAGGGTCCCACAACGGCCTGTCCGATGTCCCGTCCACTGTCGCCCCCCACGCTGTCATGCCCGCCCCCGGAGGGCGGGTCCAGGTCCCTCAACAGGCCCCGGAAGGCACCCGCCACCAGATCGGGGTACTCCATCATCGCGACATGCCCGGCGTCGGGCAGGGTCAGCAGCCGCGAGTCGCGGAACGCGCGCGAGGCACGCTGCGCCATGCGGTACGACACCAGCTGGTCGCGTCCGCCGTAGACGAGCAGGGTCGGGGCCAGCACCCGCTCGGCCTGCCGCCACAGACCGTGCTGCCCGCCGAGGGTGTACGCGTCGACGATCCCGCGCGCGGAGCGTGCCATCGCCTGCCAGAAGTACGGCAGCGCCATCCGGCGCTCCATCTCCTCCACCGCGGCCCGGAAACCGTCCGGCGTCACCCGTCCGGGGTCGCCGTAACAGAGGGCCGTCACCCCGCGCACACGCTGTTCCGGGGACCAGTCGCGGGTCAGCCGGGTGAACAGGGCCGCGACCCCCGGTACGGCCAGCAGCGCGGTCGGCACGGCCGTGCGCTGCACCCGGAGCTCCGGGAGCGCGGGCGAGACCAGGGTCAGGGACCGTACGAGATCCGGCCGGACGGCGGCCACGCGCGTGGTGACCGCGCCGCCCAGGGAGTTGCCGAAGAGATGCGCCGGACCACGACCGGTCGAGTCGAGGTAGCGGATCACCGCGCGCGCGTGGGCGGTGACCGAGTAGCCGCCGTCGTCCGGGGGCGGTGAGTCGCCGAAGCCCGGCAGGTCGAGCGCCTCGCTCTCCATCACGTCGTCGAGCAGGGGCATCAGCGCCGACCAGTTCTGGGAGGAACCGCCGAGCCCGTGGACCAGCAGCGCGGGCGGCAGACCCGGACGGGCGGGCGGACGGGAACGCACCGTGAGCGACAGACCGGGAAGTCCGACGGACCTCAACCGCTCCCCTGCCGCGACCTTGACGACACCGACCCTGGGCGTGACCGCTGCGGACAGATGCGGTGACTCCGTCGAAGACATGCGGCAATGTTACGAGGTGATCACGCGCGGGTTCGTGTGTTCGGCGTCACAGATCGGCGTAGCGTGGTGGTACCGGCTCTCCTACGCCGCGAGAGGGACACCATCCCGTCACCGCCCGGGAAGAGGGACTCATGGCCGTCGACCCCACCGACCCCGAGACGTTCGAGGACACCCAGGAATCCGAGCAGGACCCCCGGGGCGCCGCCGATGCCGAGGCACCCGAGGCGGACACGGCGGAACAGCACACGGAGCTCGCCCCTGAGCAGGACGACGCCCTGCCGGGCTCCGATCCCGCCAGCGCGGCCGAGGGCGACCGTGCGGAGCAGGCCCGCGTGGTGGCCCTGGACGAGGACGACTACCGCTAGTGCCTGAGCGTGCTCCCGCGCGCGGGAGCACGTTCGGCCCCGGCGACCACGCGCTGTGTACGGTTCGCGTGCGCCCGGAGCGTTCCCCGCCCGGTCGGTACGTGAAATCCTGCGCCCGCGCCGCGCACACCCGGGTTACCGAAAAGTACGATGGCCACGCGGCGCACACCCGCACATGGACGATCTTGGGAGGCGGCGTGACAGCCATCGAGCAGACAGACGCGGCCCGCCCGCGGGGCACCCGCCTGCCGCGGCGTGCCCGCCGGAACCAACTGCTGGGCGCCGCCCAGGAGGTCTTCGTCGCACAGGGTTACCACGCGGCCGCGATGGATGACATCGCCGAGCGCGCGGGCGTCAGCAAGCCGGTCCTGTACCAGCACTTCCCCGGCAAACTGGACCTCTACCTGGCCCTTCTCGACCAGCACTGCGAATCGCTGCTCCAGTCGGTGCGCGGGGCCCTGGCCTCGACGTCGGACAACAAGCAGCGGGTGGCGGCCACCATGGACGCCTACTTCGCCTATGTGGAGGACGAGGGCGGCGCGTTCCGGCTGGTCTTCGAGTCGGACCTGACCAATGAGCCCGCCGTACGCGAGCGGGTGGACCGGGTCGGTCTCCAGTGCGCCGAGGCGATCTCCGACGTGATCGCGGAGGACACGGGACTGTCCAAGGACGAGTCGATGCTCCTCGCGGTGGGCCTCGGCGGTGTCTCCCAGGTGGTCGCCCGCTACTGGCTGTCCAGCGGCAGCGCCATCCCCCGGGACACGGCCGTCCAGCTGGTCACGTCACTCACCTGGCGCGGTATCGCGGGCTTCCCGCTGCACGGCACGGAGCAGTGACGGCCACGGCCCGCCGCCCCTGACCGTCCGCCACGGGTCACCGGTCCACGCCACCGGTGACCCGCTTGTTTGTTCCCGTCCCCTGTTCGCTACCGGCGTGCTCCGCCGGAGCCGTCACCTCCCCGCACCGGGCTAGTGTGTGCGGGGTACGGCGCGGAGGGCCGCGCACATCAATGACCGTCGGAGGGACAAAGCCGTGGAGGTCAAGATCGGCGTGCAGCACGCGCCCCGCGAGATCGTTCTGGAGAGCGGTCAGACGGCCGAGGAGGTCGAGAGCGCGGTGGCCGCGGCGCTGTCCGGCAAGGCGCAGTTGCTGAGCCTCGTGGACGACCACGGCCGCAAGGTGCTTGTGCCGGCCGAGCGGCTGGCGTACGTGGAGATCGGCGAGCCGAGCCGCGGCAAGGTGGGCTTCAGCGCGCTGTAGTACCCGCGCGGCCGTCCCTGGGACGCGGCGCGGAACGAACGGGGCGGGCCCGGTGGTACGACCAACGGGCCCGCCCCGTTCGCGTGTGCCCCCCGCGCGGGCGTCCCGCCGCTCGGCCCGACGGGGCCGGGGTGTCCGCCGCCCGTGGCGTGGAGGGTTGCGTTCGCGCGGCCGGGGGTAATGACCGGCTACGACGATATGACGGACCGTCCGACGCGGGAGGGATCACGGATGTTGTGGCTGATGGTGGTGGGCTCCGCGGTCATCGGGCTCGTACTCGCGGGAGCGGCGCTGCGGACCCAGGCCCATCGGTTGCCGATGGCGCGGCTGGTGTTCACGACCGGGGTGAGCGGGGCGCTGCTGGGGGTGTTCGTCACCCGGACCGCGCTGGGTGATCCCGGGGTCGCCACGACGCTGGTCGGTGCGGTCGCGGTCTCGGTCGCACTCCTGTCCCTCCTCCTGCGCCCCGAACGCCGCCGCGGGTCGGCTCCGCTCGCGCCCCTGGGTACCCGCCCCTGACGGTTCGCCTTCGCTCGCGCTTCCCAGGTCCGTCCAGCTGAACGCACTTCTCCCTGTGCCGTCGCTCGTGGGGTGCGCAGTTCCCCGCAGGTCGCCTTCGCTCGCGCTTCCGAGGTCCGTCCGACCGGGCGCACTTGCCCCTGTGCCGTCGCTCGGAGGGTGCGCAGTTCCCCGCGCCCCTGAATGCTGCCCCGATCGGTTGTTCCCCGGGTACGGGTCCGCCCTCGTCTTTTGCGCAGTTCCCCGCGCCCCTGGGGTTCCACACCTGGGCGTACTTGTTCCTGTACCGGTTCCCCGTGGGTGCGCAGTTCCCCGCGCCCCTGGATGCTGCCCCCTTGCGGTCGCGCTTCGGGTGCGGGTGCGCCCTCGTCTTTTGCGCAGTTCCCCGCGCCCCTGAAGGGGCGCCCCTCAATGTTGTCCGTCGGGTGCGGAAGCCCTCTCCTCGTGCAGTCGCGCTGCTGCGGGAGGGGGTGGGCGGGAATCTCTGCTCGCAGACTCCGATGCTCTTCAGTAGCTCCGTTGGACGTCGTACCGAGCGTGTCGGATCGAGGACGGAGAATCCCGACCGGCCCCGACCCGAAGAACCGGCCGGGGTGCGCCCCAAAGGGGCGCGGGGAACTGCGCGAAACCCACGAACGACGGCACAGGAACGAAGTGCGCCCAGCACAAGGAACCCCGGGGGGCGCCACAAGCAGGGGGCACCCCCGAGTACCCGAGGACCACGCCCGGAGGGTGTTACGCCGCGAGCCCCAGCGCAGCCATCCGCTTGGTGTGCGCCTCGGTGATCCGCGAGAACATCCGCCCGACCTCCGCGAGGTCGAACCCGTCCGCGACCCCCCCGACCAGCATGGTCGACAACGCGTCCCGCTCGGCCACCACCCGCTGCGACTGCGACAGCGCCTCCCCCATCAGCCGCCGCGCCCACAACGCGAGCCGCCCCCCGACCCGGGGATCCGCGTCGATCGCGGCCCGCACCTTCTCGATGGCGAACCCGGCGTGCCCCGTGTCGTCGAGGACCGCGAGCACCAGCGCGCGGGTGTCCCGGTCCAGCCGCGCCGCGACCTCACGGTAGAAGTCGCTCGCGATGGAGTCACCGACGTACGCCTTGACGAGCCCCTCCAGCCAGTCGGACGGCGCCGTCTGCCGGTGGAAACCGTCCAGCGCGGCCACGAAGGGCTGCATGGACTCCGTGGGCTCCGCCCCGATCGCGGCGAGCCGGTCCCGGAGCCGCTCGAAGTGATGGAACTCCGCCGACGCCATCTTCGCCAGCGCGGCCTTGTCCGCGAGCGTCGGCGCCAGCTTCGCGTCCTCCGCGAGCCGCTCGAACGCGGCCAGTTCGCCGTACGCGAGCGCGCCGAGCAGATCGACGACGGCGGCCCGGTACTGCGGGTCTGCGGATGCCCGGTCCCAGTCCTGGGCGGCGACCCCGGTCGATTCGGCGGGCGTTTCAGCGGCGTGGTCAGGCGTCGTCATGAAGCGCACAATAGCCCGCCCGACCGGCCCGGGAAGTCGCTGGTCAAACACTGTGACCACGACTACGTGATCATTGCTCGGACAATGCGGCGGGGACGACGTGATGAATTCGGCCATCGCGCCTGCGCGATTCCGGGGTATGGTGGTAAAGCGCCCGCTGAGTGCGTCGACGCAGCGTGATGGTCAAGGTGAATCGGTGACCGTCCGAGCGAGATGTCGACGCCCCCGACGGGCACAGGAATGAGGATGCCCGGTCGTTGGCCCGATCGGCTCCGACGACAGCCCTCCATGCGGTACGGCACTGTGCGTACCGGCAGGGGAGGGGCCCTCACCAGCGGTACGAGAGTTCGAGCGTCGGCTGTGGTCCCGCGCCACCCGGCCCGCGCAGGCGGCCGGCGGTTCACCGGCACGGTCAAGACCCCCAGCGCTCACTCCGCGTCGCGTCTCACAGAAGAGGCAGCACCCTGACTACTCAGCCCATGACTTTTCGAGATCTCGGAATCCTTCCCGAGACCGCCGAGGCCCTTGAGGCCGTCGGCATCGTCACCCCTTTCCCCATCCAGGAGATGACGCTCCCCGTAGCGCTCTCCGGTACCGATGTGATCGGCCAGGCCAAGACCGGTACGGGCAAGACCCTCGGTTTCGGTCTGCCGCTGGTGGAGCGGGTCACCGTACCCGTCGACGTCGAGGCGGGCCGGGCCCGTCCCGACCAGCTGACCGACGCGCCCCAGGCCCTCGTCGTCGTCCCGACGCGCGAGCTGTGCACCCAGGTCACCAACGACCTGCTGACCGCCGGCAAGGTCCGTAACGTCCGCGTCCTCGCGATCTACGGCGGCCGGGCCTACGAGCCGCAGGTCGAGGCGCTCCGCAAGGGTGTCGACATCATCGTCGGCACGCCCGGACGACTGCTCGACCTCGCCGGACAGAAGAAGCTCGACCTCAACCACATCAGGAGCCTCGTCCTGGACGAGGCCGACGAGATGCTGGACCTCGGCTTCCTGCCGGACGTCGAGAAGATCATCAACATGCTGCCGCCGAAGCGGCAGACGATGCTCTTCTCCGCGACGATGCCGGGCGCCGTCATCGGCCTCGCCCGCCGCTACATGACGCAGCCCACGCACATCAGCGCCACCTCGCCGGACGACGAGAACGCGACCGTCGCGAACACCTCGCAGCATGTGTACCGCGCGCACTCCATGGACAAGCCGGAGCTGCTCTCTCGCATCCTCCAGGCCGACAGCAGGGCCCTGGCCATGGTCTTCTGCCGGACGAAGCGGACCGCCGCCGATATCGCGGAGCAGCTCCAGCGGCGCGGCTTCGCGTCCGGCGCGGTCCACGGCGACCTCGGCCAGGGCGCCCGTGAGCAGGCGCTGCGCGCCTTCCGCAACGGCAAGGTCGACGTCCTGGTGTGCACGGATGTCGCCGCGCGCGGCATCGACGTCGAGAACGTCACGCACGTGATCAACTACCAGTCCCCCGAGGACGAGAAGACGTATCTGCACCGCATCGGCCGTACCGGCCGCGCGGGCGCGTCGGGTACGGCGATCACCCTGGTCGACTGGGACGACATCCCGCGCTGGCAGCTGATCAACAAGGCGCTGGACCTGCCCTTCCCGAACCCGCCGGAGACGTACTCCACGTCGGAGCACCTCTTCGCGGAGCTCGGCATCCCGGCGGGGACCAAGGGTGTGCTGCCGCGTTCCGAGCGCACCCGCGCCGGGCTCGCCGCCGAAGAGGTCGAGGACCTGGGCGAGACCGGTGGCCGTGGCGCTCCGCGTGGCCGTGGTGGCCGTGGCGCTCCCGTCGCCGTGGCTCCCGAGCCGGAGCGCGAGCGCGCCCCCCGTACCCCCCGGCGCCGCCGCCGGACCCGGGCGGGTTCCCCGATGGAGGCCGGCGCGGCCTCCGTGGTGGAGACCGTGGTGGAGCAGCCGTCCGCCCCCGAGGCCGTCGGTGACGAGCCCCGTACGCCCCGGCGCCGCCGCCGGACGCGTGCCGGAGCGGCGGGCGCCGCGGTGACGGAGCCGGGCACCGCCGAGGTCGCCGCCGAGCAGGCCGTGGCCGTGGTCGAGGCACCCGCGGAAGCGGTGGCCGAGACGGTCGCCGAGGACAAGCCGCGTCGCCGCCGGACCCGCAAGAACGCCGAGCCGGTGGCCGAGGTGGCGACGGAGACGTCCGCCGCCCCGGAGCCCGTCGAGGCCGCTGAGCCCGTCGAGGCCAAGCCCCGGCGCCGCACCCGCAAGGCCGCGCAGGCGCCCGTGGCGGACGACACCGCCGAGGCCGCTGTGGCGGTCGAGGCACCGGTCGCCCCGGTGACCCCGGCCGACGACGAGCCGGTCGTGACCAAGCCCCGCCGCCGTACCCGCAAGGCCGCTGTGGCCGCGGTGACGGGCGAGGCCGTCGAGCTCCCGGTGGCCCCCGTGGCCCCTGTCGCCGTCGTGACGGAGACCGTTGCCGTCGGCGACGAGCCGGTCGTGACCAAGCCGCGCCGCCGTACCCGCAAGGCCGTCGTCGCCGCCGACTCCGTCCCGGCCCCCGTGGTCGAGGCGCCGGTCAGCCCGGTCGCGGACGAGGCCGCCGAGGTCACCCCCCGGCGCCGGACCCGCAAGAAGGCCGTCGCGGAGCCCGTGGCCCCGGCCGACGGCACCGTGGCGGACGCCGAGGCCGCCGCGGAGACGGCACCCAAGCGGCGTACCCGTAAGAAGGCCGTCGCGGCCGTGGAGAGCACGGACGGCACCCCGGTGACCGCGGAGGCCGCCGAGGCGCCCGCGAAGCCGCGTCGCACCCGTGCCGCCAAGGCGGTCAAGGCGGCTGCCGCCGAGCCCGCCGCGTCGCAGCCCGCGGACCCCGAGGCCAAGCCCCGGCGCCGCACCCGCAAGGTGGCCGAGGCCCCCGAGGGCTGAGGTAGCGCGCTGTTCGTCCGCCGGTGGCCCGGCATCCCTTGAACGGGGTGCCGGGCCACCGGCATGACGGCCCGCACACCCGTGGGGCGCGCCCGCCGACGGGGGCGGTTAGCCTGACCGGCATGAGCAGGCCATCGACCTTCGTACCGCCGCCGGGAGTCCGGACCCGGGTGATCAGCACACCCCGGGGCGGGTTCGCCGCGCTCGACGCGACCGCGTCCACGGCGCCCGTACGGGGTACGGCGCTGCTGCTGCCCGGGTTCACGGGCAGCAAGGAGGACTTCCTCGACCTCCAGCCGCCGCTCGCCGCCCGCGGCTATCGCACGGTGGCCGTCGACGGCCGGGGCCAGTACGAGTCGGACGGCCCCCGGGACGACGAATCGGCTTACGCGCGGGCCGAGTTGGTGCGGGACGTGCTCGCCCAGCGGGACGCCCTGGCCGACGCGGGCGTCCTGACCGCGCCCGTCCATCTGCTGGGGCACTCGCTCGGCGGACAGATAGCCCGCGCGGCCGTCCTGGATTCACCGGAGGCGTTCGCGTCGCTCACCCTGATGGCCTCGGGACCCGCGGAGGTCTCCGCGCACCAGCGGGAACGCGTGAAGATGCTGCGGGACGCCCTCGCCGTCCTCGACCTGACCCAGGTGTGGGAGGCGATGCGGTCGATGGAGGCACCCGAGGACGCCGTCACCGGAGCGCGTGCCGGCGGCCCCGGGGACGAGAGCGCCAAGGCCCTGCGCAACCGCTGGCTGCGCACCAGCCCCGCCCAGCTCGTCGCCACCGGGCGGCAGCTGTGCACCGAACCGGACCGGGTGGCCGAGCTGGCCGCGCTCGACCTGCCGCGGCACGTCATATCCGGTGAGCGGGACGACACCTGGCCGATACCCCTGCTGGACGACATGGCGATACGTCTGGCCGCGCACCGCACGGTCGTCCGGGGCGCCGAGCACTCCCCCAACACCGACCGGCCCCATGAGACGGCGACCGCCCTCGCCGATTTCTGGGACACGGTTCCGGCCTGACCCCCACGGGCCGACGAGCGACGAGCACCCACGTACCGCGGGGCACTCATGCCCCGCGGGCACCCACGTACCGCAGGCACCCACGTACCGCAGGCACCCACGTACCGCAGGCGCTCATGCACCGCAGGGACTCATGCACCGCGGGCACTCATGCCCCGCGGGCGCCCGCGCTCAGTACAGCGTCCGCAGATGGTCCCAGAAGCCGTCGCGCAGGGCGCGGCGCAGATCGGACTGGCCCCGCAGCGAGTACTGGAGCAGCCCCTCCGCCTCGACCAGCAGATCCTGGTCCACCGATCCCGGCAGATACGGATGCCCCGGCAGCAGCTCGCCCAGCGCTTCGGGTCCCCGCGACGAGAGCCACTTCGCGGCGATCTGCGCGCCCACGAAACGCACGTTCTCCCGGGTGGGCCGGGGGGTGTCCCGGCCGTCGAGCGACGCGACGGTCCGCCGGGAGACATACGGCTTGAAGAACTCCAGGTCGAAGACGCGCTGCGAGTCGACCTCCCACAGCAGCGGCTCCGCCTGATTGCGCCCCTCGGGGGCCTCGACACCCCACAGATGCACCCGCGCCCCGTACCCCTGCGCCGCCTCGACCGCCGAGACGAGGTCCTCGTCCCCGCCGATCAGGGCCGCGTCGCTGATCGCGCGATGGCGGGCCAGGGACTCCAGATCGCTGCGGATGAGGGAGTCGACGCCCTTCTGCTGGTTGTTGGCGTTGAGGTTGCCGAGCCGCACCTTGACGTCGGGGAGCTCCGCGATGGACTGCTGCTCACCGGTGTGGATACGGCGCCGGGCCCCGTCGTACCAGTAGACGCGCAGCAGACGGCTGTCCGCGAAGATGGTGCGGGCCTTGTCGATCAGGGCCTCGATCAGCCCTTCGGCGTCGAGGTCGAACGCCCGCCGGTCCTCGGTCCCGGCGACCAGCCGGCCCGCCGCGGCGTAGACGTATCCGGCGTCCACGAAGATCGCGTGGGTCGCGGGGGTCTTCGCGACCTCGGCGACCATCCGCAGCAGCAGTTCGTTGGTGAGGTCGAGCCGGGCCAGCAGTGCCGCCGCGGTCTCCTCGCCCGATACCGCGGGCGGTGCCGCGGACCTGGTGGCAGGTGTTCGGCCCGGGGTGTACCGGGACGGGCCCGGCGGTTCCTCACTCATCACGCCCATTGTCCGGGTCGTCACGGAGCGGGCACAACCCCTGCCGTTACCTGGCGGTAATCGGGGCGACCGACGGGCGTTCCTTAGCCGTGCGAAAGTTTTCCTTAGTGTAGGGAATATTTGCCCTGAGCAAGCCGTTGTACGGAGCGTGACCGTCCGGCCCCTGGCCGTACGCCGCACTCTTGGGCGCGTCCCGTGGAAGCGGGACGCGCTCGGCACGACCCCAGTTCTCCTGACCGGAGGATCACGCAGACGAAGGGAGAAGCCAGTGCGCTTCGAGATCATGCGCCTGAACGACACCGACGGCAGCGCCGTCGAATCGACCGTCGTGGACGCCGCCTCCGTCAACCGGATCGTTCAGCAGGCCGCCGCCACCGGGCAGCGCCTGTACATCCGCCCGGCCGAACCCTCGGCCTCATGACGGTGTCCCGCCCCGGACGCGTCTGAGGCAGTTGGTGGACAGGAGCCCCGTACGGAAACGCCGTACGGGGCTCTCGCGCGTCCGGACGGGCCCGCCGGCCGGGACGGTCAGGCCGCCTGGATCACCTGGGTGACCCCGTTGATGATCTGCTGCACCGCGATGGCGGACAGCATCATGCCCGCGAGCCGGGTCACCAGGACCACTCCGCCGTCCTTGATCACACGGATGATCAGCAGCGAGTACCGCATCACCACCCACAGCACCACATGGATCGCGACGATCGCGGTCCACACGGATATCTGCGCGCCCACGGTGCCCGCCTTCTGCACCGCGAGGATCACCGAGACGATCGCGCCGGGCCCGGCCAGCAGCGGCATGCCCAGCGGGACGAGGGCGACATTGACGTCCTTCGTCTGCTTCGGCTCGTCGGTCTTGCCGGTGAGCAGGTCGAGCGCGATCAGCAGGAGCAGCAGTCCGCCCGCGATCATCAGCGCGGGGACGGAGACATGCAGATAGTTCAGGATCTCGTTGCCGAACAGCCCGAAGAGGGCGATGACGCCGAACGCCACACAGACCGCCTGGAAGGCCATCCGCCGCTGGACCCGGGCGGGGCGTCCGGAGGTGAGCGCGAGGAAGATCGGGGTGATCCCCGGGGGGTCCATGATCACGAAGAGGGTGAGGAACAGGGACCCGAACACAGCGAGGTCGAACACGGTGACGCCTTGCGTGAACTGGAGCGGGCGCCCTTCGGCGGCGCGCTCACGGCGATACGCGCGCCCGGTCGGGCGCGCGGGTGTGAGGAAGGGTGGGGCCGGGCCCGGGGTGCGGGGCCGGGCCCCGGCGGACCGCGTCGGCGGCCCGGGTGGGCCGGCGGGGGTCACAGCCGGTGGACGGTCTCAGCCGACCGGCGGTCACGACAGCCGACCGACGGTCACGGGCGGCGGGCTGTCGCGGGTGGGGAGGTGTCGCGGGTGGTGGGGTGTCGCAGGTGGTGACTGGTCACAGCCGGTGAACGGTCACAGGCGGTGAGCGGTGCGCTCTCCCCCGGCACCGGGCACCGGGAACGCGCCGGTCGCGCGGCGGGTGATCTCCCCGTAGATCTCGGGGTCGGTGGTGAAGTCGCCGAGCGCGACGGTCTTACGGGTGCCGTGGTAATCGCTGGAGCCCGTGGTCAGCAGGCCGAGCTCCGCGGCGAGACCGCGCAGCCGGGCGCGGGTGGCGGGCTCGTGGTCCATGTGGTCGACCTCGATACCGTCGAGCCCGGCGGCGGCCAGCTCGGCGATCACGGACTCGGGCACGGTCCGCCCGCGGCGCGCGGCACCCGGGTGCGCGAAGACGGTGACCCCTCCGGCGGCCTTGACCAGGCGGACCGCGTCGAACGGGTTCAGCTCGTGCTTGGGCGCGTACGCGCGGGCGCCGTCCCCGATCCACTCCGGGGTGAACGCCTCGGACACGGTGGCCACGACGCCCAGTTCGATCAGCGCCTCCGCGATGTGCGGGCGGCCCACCGAGCCGTCACCGGCGATCCGGGCGACCTGCTCCCAGGTGACCGGCACCCCGAGGTCCCGCAGCTTGGTGACCATGCTCCGGGCGCGCGGGACACGGTCGTCACGGACCAGTTCGCGCTGGGCGAGCAGCTCGGGCTCTTCCGGGTCGAAGAGGTACGCGAGCATGTGCAGCCCGATGCCGTCGAGGGAGCACGAGAGTTCCGCGCCGGGGACGAGGGTGAGCCCGGTGTCCAGGGCGGTGAGCGCGGCGACGGCCTCGGCGTGGCCACGGGTGGTGTCGTGGTCGGTGAGCGCGATGACGTCGAGGCCCGCGGTGATGGCTGCGGCCATCAGTTCGGCGGGGGTGTCCGTGCCGTCGGACGCGGTGGAGTGGGTGTGCAGGTCTACGCGCACGACGGACTCCTCACCGCGGGGGTCCCTGGGGCCGGGACATCGGCACGGGGACACCACTGGACACATGGAACGAACGCCCTAGGGTAACCGGCCCCCGGGCCACCCCGTCCCGCCTGGGAAGGGTGTCCTTGCCCACCCGGTCGCCTTCGCTTGCGCTTCTCAGGTCTGTCCGGTGCCTTGCGTACTTGTTCCTGTGCCGTCGCTCGTGGTTTTTGCGCAATTCCCGCGGGTCACCTTCGCTTGCGCTTCCCAGGTCTGTCCGGGTGGGCGCCCTTCGTTCCTGTGCCGTCGCTCGGTGGTTTCGCGCAGTTCCCCGCGCCCCTGGGTGCTGCCCCTTCGGGTTTGTTCGTCGGGTGCGGGCCGGTTCTCGTCCTTGCGCAGTTCCCCGCGCCCCTTTGGGGCGCGTTCTGCTTGTTCTTCGGGTCGGGGCCGGTCGGGATTCTCCGTCCTCGCTCCAACGCGCTCGGTCGGACGTCCCTCTTGTCCGACTGAAGAGCATCGGAGTCTGCGGGCAGAGATTCCCGCCCACCCCCTCCCGTCGCCGGGCGACTGCGGGAGGAGAGGGGTTCCGCAAGCGAAGGGCCCGCGGCCGGGGGACAGCCTGAAGGAGTGCCCCTTCAGGGGCGCGGGGAACTGCGCGAAGGACGAGGGCGACCCGCAGGCTCAGGACAGCGGCGAGAGGCAGCACCCCGCTACGGCGTAGCTAGCTGGACAGCAGCCGGGGGGACAGCGCGCCGCAGGGCAGGAGGTCCATCTCCGCGCCCGCGTCGCGCAGGTCGGTCAGGACCAGCTCGTCGTACATCAGCAGGCCGGACTGTTCCGGCCAGACGACCGCCCACACCCACAGGCCCATCGCCTCGCCCGCGAAGACCGCGCGGTCGCCGGGGGCGCCGGAGACATGCCACAGCGGGGTCGGCCGGCCGGCCGCGAGGACCTTGGCCTGGGGTGGTTTCCCGACATCGATGAACGGCGCGGGATCGGGTCCGTCGACCCCCGCGTACCGGGCGCCGAGCCCGACCCCGAGCTCCTCCGCGACGAGCAGCAGCTCACCGGGTCCGCCAAGCGGCCCCGGGCCGGAGCAGGCCACCACGGTCGCCCGGCCCCCGCTGCGGTCGTCGCCCGCGTAGCCGACGCCGCTGAAGAGCCAGCCGACGGGCAGCGGCCACGGCATCCACACGGGGACCCGGGCCTGCCGCACCACCACGCCGAGGCCCTCGACGCTGGGCGGGATCACGGGCTGGAGCGGCTGCACCGCGCCGTGCGTGGCACATTGCCAGACATCGGCGAAGAGTCCGGGAGCCCTGACCCGGCCACCGCACTTCGGGCAACTGGGTTCGCCCCTCATAGCTGTCAAAGGTCCCCTGTGGCCGTCCTCGCGTCAAGGACGATCAAACGATGATCACCCGACTGCACGCATCCCGTGCGGTCAGTCCAGCGCCACGCCCGCGCGCAGCGGGTCCCGCAGGTCGGTGCCCCGGGCCAGCCACCGCTCCCGCAGGGCGGCGGCCCCGTGCACCCGCTTCCACGCGGCCTCGTTGGGCGTCATCGGCAGCAGCGGCAGGAACCGTACGGGTTCCAGCGGCGGATCGAGTTTGAGGTCCGGCACCAGGCCGCCGGGTTCGGCGACGAGGACGGAGGTGAACGGGGCGCCCGGCCACAGCGGCGCACCGGTGTCCAGGGAGGCGCCGGGGGCCACCACCAGCCCCTCGACCTGGGGGCTCGCGGCGAGGACGGCCAGCGGGCGCAGGGCCTGGTCGGTGTCGGCGCGGCCCCGGCGGACGCTGAGGACCAGTTCGGCGCGCGGACCGCGTTCGGGGTCGGCGAGCACGGCCGTGGGGTCGGTCATGGGACGGGCGGACATCCCGAGGGTGGCGTAGCGGACGAGGTCCCGCCCGGCCGGGCCGCCGGCAGGTCCGTCGTCCCCGGGCTCGTCGCCGGTGAAGCGCAGGACCTCGATCCGGTCCGTGCCGAGGAAGGTGACGGCCGCGCGGGCGTCCGGCTCCCCCAGAGCCGTCCGCAATCGGGCCTCGACCAGCGCGAGAACATCTGCCATGCCCGCGAGCATAGAACGCCGCCCACGGCGTACGGCGCGGCGGCCGTCCGGTGGGACCAGCCGCACGTCACGGCCCGTCAGGGCGGATCGGCGGCCGGGGTCGCACCATGTGCCGCCGCGCCGGGAAGCCGTACGGGACACGGGAGGCGGGCACTTGACACGTCAACCGGCTGCTAGTCTGGGCCGCTGTTCGGGGCAGCACATCACAGCGGACGCATCGGCGTCCCGCTCGCGCCCCGACATCTGGGACATCCCCTACGGGGGACCGGCCGGAGGAGGTGGGGCTGTCATGGATCGAAGTCGACCGTGCAGTACCACCCGCTCTTCCGGTCGCTGAATCCGTCGTGACGCCGGCGTTGCTCCCGCACCGCACGGCCGTCCGCCGCTTCGCGTAAGCACCCCGTTCCCCCGGGGTCCCGCCGTCGTCGACCCGCCGTTCCTGGCCGGTCGCCGGGTGACCGAAGAGCTCGCCTTCCCGGTCCTTCACCGGTTCTCCGCAGATCCGATTCCCGCAGATCCGTTTCCGCCAGGCCCGTTCCGCACGGTCCGCCGGACTCCGTCGTCGTCGCCCCACGTGTGACCGTCCGCCGGTCGCGCCGCCCGGTGCCGTACGGCTGGTCCGTCGGCGCTTCGCCGTTCCGCGTCAATACCGCGTCAATACCGCAGTCCCGCAGTTCCCGAACCATTAGCGAAAGCCGCCACCGTGACGGTGCGGTGCTCCCCGCTTTGTGGACGTGCCAAACATCGTCCCCGCCGAACCGGCCGGGACAGCCGAGCAGGACGTCCTCATTCCGGGCAGTTCCACCCCTCGCCCCCGCGGCACGCGTTGCGAAGGAGTCCGCCCATGTCGATGATCCGTGATCTGCGCGCAGCAGTCCGGCCCGCCGTCCGCAAGGACGACAGCGTCTACGACACCACGCGTGACCCCGGCAGTCCGTCGGCGATCGTCGACTGCGCCGTCTACCGGGACGGCAGCCGGGTGGACTCGGCGGAGTGCCTGACCCCGCACGGCGCCATGCTCCAGGTGCGGCGGGACGGCGGCTTCGCCTGGATCGGGCTGCACGAGCCCACCGAGGCCGAGTTCTCCGGGATCGCGGCCGAGTTCGGGCTGCACCCGCTCGCCGTCGAGGACGCCGTCCACGCCCATCAGCGGCCCAAGCTGGAGCGGTACGACGACACCCTCTTCACCGTCTTCAAGACCATCCACTACCTGGAGCACGACGAGCTCACCGCGACCAGCGAGATCGTGGAGAGCGGCGAGGTGATGTGCTTCACCGGGGAGAACTTCTTCATCACCGTCCGGCACGGCGGCCAGGGCTCGCTGCGGGCGCTGCGCAGCCGGCTCCAGGGTGAGCCGGAGCTGCTGGCCAAGGGTCCGTCGGCGGTGCTGCACGCGATCGCCGACCATGTCGTGGACGGCTATCTCGCGGTCGCCGACGCGATGCAGGACGACATCGACGAGGTGGAGACCGAGGTCTTCACCCCCGGCCGGGGCGGGGTGGCGCGCGGCTCGGACGCGGGCCGGATCTACCAGCTGAAGCGTGAGGTGCTGGAGTTCAAGCGGGCGGTGGCCCCGCTCGCGCGGCCGATGCAGCTGCTGAGCGAGCGGCCGATGCGGCTGGTCGACCCCGACATCCAGAAGTACTTCCGGGATGTCGCCGATCATCTCGCCCGGGTCCAGGAGCAGGTGGTGGGCTTCGACGAGCTGCTGAACTCGATCCTCCAGGCCAATCTCGCGCAGGCGTCGGTCGCCCAGAACGAGGACATGCGGAAGATCACCTCATGGGCCGCGATCATCGCCGTGCCGACCATGGTGTGCGGGGTGTACGGCATGAACTTCGACCATATGCCGGAGCTGCGCTGGCAGTACGGGTACCCGATGGTGCTCGGGGTGACGGTCGCGATCTGCTTCACGATCCACCGCACGCTCAAGCGCAACGGCTGGCTGTGACCCGGGCGGTCGGGGCCCCGGGGGCGCGCTGACTACTCTTGGCCCATGACGGAGACACCTCTCGACCCGGCCCGGCGCGCTCTCGTGGAGGAGGCCACCAAGAAGTCCGGACTCATCTGGGTCCAGGGCTCCGGCCCCGACCGCGCGCTGTGGCACGTATGGCACGAGGGCGCCGCTTACCTCGTGGGCGACGGCCCCGGTGAGCAGCCGTTCCCGGGGCTCGCCGACGGGGGCGCGGCGGCCGTCACGGTCCGCAGCAAGGACAAGGGCGGACGGCTCGTCGCGTGGACGGCGCGGGTGACGGAGCTGGCGCCGCGTTCCGAGGGCTGGGAGAGCGCGGTCGCCGAGCTGAAGGGCAAACGGCTCAACGCGCCCGACGGCGAGGCGATGACCGAGCGCTGGGCGGGTGAGTGCCGGGTGGTGCGGCTGACACCCGTGGCGGTGGACGGCGAGATGCCGACGGAGTCGCTGGCGGCCGTACCGCTGGACTCACCGGTGACGACCCGCCGCCCGGCGCCCGCCGCGCTGCCTCGGCTGCTGATGCGGCGCCGCAAGAAGCGCTGAGCGGTAGGCGCATGTCCGTGAGCGCCGGTCCGTCAGCGCGGGCCCGCTGCGTGGGTCTTGTACGTGGCCTTGTACGTGAGCCTTGTACGTGAGCCCTGTGCGTGGGCCGGCCGGGGGCGTGGTCACGAGGACGGCAGCGCCCGGCCGTAGTCCACGACCTCCGTGTCCTTGGGCTTGCGGAGCTGGACGTCCCGGCCCCAGTCGCTGAGCTTGATCGTGCCCGCGCCCCCGCCCCGCACCAGGCGCAGCGGGTACGGAACGCCCTCCAGCGCCACGTCGAGGGTGCCGCCGGCGCCCTGGTCACCGGTCAGCCGGATCGACTTGACCCCGCCCGCGGTGCCCCACTCGCCCTTGTCGACCTTGCCGTGCAGGGTCAGCAGCCCGTCGAGCAGCAGATCCATGTCGGTGAAGCCGCTGAGCTGCTGGTACGAGGGGTCGCCCTCGGGGACCTTCACGAACTTGCCGGTGAGCTTCTCGGCGGCGGCGACATCGGAGGGCGCGGCCTCGACTCCGTCCTTGCCATGGGTCCAGAAGGACGAGTCGGCCTCCAGATAGAGCTGCTCACCGATCCGCAGCAGCCGGAACGTGCTGTTCTTCGAGGTGACGGACCCGGTGCCGCCCTCGTCGGAGAGCCGCATGTCCAGCCGGTACGACTGGCCCTTGACCACCAGGGTGCCGGAGAGCCGGACCCCCGGGGCGGACCGCGCGGCGGCCCGGGACTTCAGCTGGATCTGCGGGGCGGTCAGTTTGGCGACGCCGTTGGTGCCCTCGTGCGGGTCCTTCTCGTCACCGCCGCAGCCCGTGAGCCCCGCACCCGCCAGGGTCACACCGACGCACACCATGCTCACCATCGCCGCGCGCCAGGGCCGGCGCAGGGGAACCGCAGACACGGAACAGGGCTGCCTCTCGTACGGGGACACCGCCTCGGTCTACGGCGGTGGACCGCAGCGTACCGGTGCCGTGCCCACCGACCGGAACCAGTCCTGGCCCGCTCACCCCGGAGCGCGTGCCGGGACGGTACCGACCCGGACGGGCTAGCCTGAAGCACGAATTACCGGACAAAGACCAAGAAGGACCGCTTCGGGCATGAGCGCCGCGAACGCGGTGACAGTGGTGGACGTCGCGGCGGAAGGAGACACGGCCATGGCCTCGGGAGCTCCCCGGATCTTCGTCTCGCATCTGTCCGGTGTCACGGTGTTCGACCCCGGCGGGGACCATGTCGGCCGGGTCCGCGACCTGGTCGCGATGCTCCGGGTCTCGCACCGGCCGCCCCGGCTGCTCGGCCTGGTGGTGGAGCTGCCGTCCCGGCGCCGGATCTTCCTGCCGATGACCCGGGTGACGGGCATCCAGGCCGGTCAGGTGATCACCACCGGCGTGCTGAACGTCCGGCGCTTCGAACAGCGGCCCACCGAGCGGCTGGTCTTCGGGGAACTGCTGGACCGGCGGGTGAGGCTGGTGGACAGCGACGAGGAGGTCACCGTCCTGGACCTGTCGGTACGGCTGCTGCCGACCCGCCGCGACTGGGAGATCGACAAGGTCTTCGTCCGCAAGCTCCCCGAGCCGAGGGCCGCGGGCACCTTCCGGCGCGGCAAGGGCGAGACACTGACCGTCGACTGGACCGCCGTCACCGGCTTCTCGCTGGAGGAGCACGGCCAGGGCGCGGAGAACCTGCTCGCGACCTTCGAGCAGCTGCGCCCGGCCGACCTGGCGAACGTCCTGCACCATCTGTCCGCGAAGCGGCGTGCCGAGGTGGCCGCCGCGCTGGACGACGACCGGCTCGCCGACGTCCTGGAGGAACTGCCCGAGGACGACCAGATCGAGATCCTCGGCAAGCTCCAGGAGGAACGCGCGGCGGACGTCCTGGAGGCGATGGACCCGGACGACGCGGCCGACCTGCTGTCCGAGCTGCCCGAGGAGGACAAGGAGCGACTGCTGAGCCTGATGGAGCCCGACGACGCGGCGGACATGCGGCGGCTGATGTCCTACGAGGAACGGACGGCGGGCGGGCTGATGACCACCGAGCCGATCGTGCTGCGCCCCGACGCGACGGTGGCCGACGCCCTCGCCCGGGTCCGCAACCCCGATCTGTCCCCCGCGCTGGCCGCGCAGGTGTACGTGTGCCGTCCCCCCGACGAGACGCCCACCGGCAAGTACCTGGGGACCGTGCACTTCCAGCGGCTCCTCCGGGACCCCCCGTACACGCTGGTCAGCGCGATGCTGGACGACGACCTCCAGACGCTGTCCCCGGACGCCCCGCTGCCCGCGGTGGCCGGGTTCTTCGCCACGTACGACATGGTGGCCGCCCCTGTCGTCGACGACAGCGGGTCCCTGCTCGGGGCGGTGACCGTGGACGACGTCCTGGACCATCTGCTGCCCGAGGACTGGCGCGAGCACGAGTTCCACGAGCTCGCCGACGGGACCGGCGTGACGGAAGGTGCGCGTGAGCATGACCAGTGACCGGGAACAGCCGCGGCCCGCCCGGGTCCGCCTCGATCTGCCGCTGGCCCCGCGCCGACGGCTGCTGCCCGACTGGGACCCGGACGCCTTCGGGCGGCTCACCGAGCGGATCGCGCGGTTCCTGGGCACCGGACGGTTCATCGTCTGGATGACGTTCACGATCATCTGCTGGCTGCTGTGGAACATCTTCGCGCCGGTCACCGTCCGGTTCGACGAGTACCCGTTCATCCTGCTGACCCTCGCCCTGTCGCTCCAGGCGTCGTACGCGGCCCCGCTGATCCTGCTCGCGCAGAACCGGCAGGACGACCGGGACCGGGTCAACCTCGCGCAGGACCGCAAGCAGAACGAACGCTCGATCGCGGACACGGAGTACCTCAGCCGCGAGGTGGCGGCCCTGCGGATGGGGCTGGGGGAGGTGGCGACCCGGGACTGGATGCGGTCCGAGCTGGAGGGTTTGCTGCGGGACCTCGAAGAACGCAGTCCCGCCAGGGAGCCGTGACGGTGCGCCTTCGCTTGCGCTCGCGCGGTCTGTCCGGGTGGGCGCACTCCGTTCCTGTGCCGTCGCTCGTCGTTTTCGCGCAGTTCCCCGCGCCCCTTTGGGGCGCGTCCGGCTTGTTCTTCGGGTCGGTGCCGGTCGGGATTCTCCGTCCTCGATCCGACACGCTCGGTACGACGCCCAGCGGATCAACTGAAGAGCATCGGAGTCTGCGAGCAGAGATTCCCGCCCACCCCCTCCCGCAGCAGCGCGAGTGCACGAGGAGGAGGGTGAAGAACAACCTCAGGGGGCGCCCCCAAAGGGGCGCGGGGAACTGCGCACCCGACGAGCGACGGCACAGGGACAAGTCGGCCCAGCACAAGAAACCCCGGGGGCGACAGGCCCGGGTACGTGATGCAACCGACCCCCCACGGGCCGCCCGGCGTCCGGGCCCCGCGCCGTACCATCGTCCGTATGGCTACGGAAGACGCGGTGCGTGAAGCACTGGCGACGGTGAACGACCCGGAGATCCAGCGACCCATCACCGAACTGGGGATGGTCAAATCGGTCGAGATCGGTACGGACGGCTCGGTCGCGGTGGCGGTCTACCTGACGGTCTCCGGCTGCCCGATGCGGGAGACGATCACCAACAACGTGACCGAGGCGGTGGCGCGGGTCGAGGGGGTCACCCGCGTCGACGTCACGCTCGACGTCATGAGCGACGAACAGCGCAAGGATCTGGCGTCCGCGCTCCGCGGCGGCCAGGGCGAGCGCGAGGTGCCGTTCGCCAAGCCCGGCTCGCTGACGCGGGTGTACGCGGTCGCCTCGGGCAAGGGCGGCGTCGGCAAGTCGTCCGTGACCGTGAACCTCGCGGCGGCGATGGCCGCCGACGGGCTGAAGGTGGGCGTCGTGGACGCCGACATCTACGGCCACTCGATCCCCCGGATGCTGGGCGCCGACGGACGCCCCACCCAGGTCGAGAACATGATCATGCCGCCGTCGGCGCACGGCGTGAAGGTCATCTCCATCGGGATGTTCACCCCCGGCAACGCCCCCGTCGTCTGGCGCGGGCCCATGCTCCACCGAGCCCTCCAGCAGTTCCTCGCGGATGTCTTCTGGGGCGATCTGGACGTACTGCTCCTCGATCTGCCGCCGGGCACCGGTGACATCGCGATCTCGGTGGCGCAGCTCGTGCCCAACGCCGAGATCCTGGTGGTGACGACCCCGCAGCAGGCCGCGGCCGAGGTCGCCGAACGCGCCGGGTCGATCGCGGTGCAGACCCATCAGAAGATCGTCGGCGTCGTCGAGAACATGGCCGGACTGCCGTGTCCGCACTGCGGCGAGATGGTCGACGTGTTCGGCAGCGGCGGCGGACAGTCCGTCGCGGACGGACTCACCCGTACGACCGGGGCGACCGTCCCCGTACTCGGCTCCATCCCCATCGACGTCCGGCTGCGCGAGGGCGGCGACGAGGGCAAGCCCGTGGTCCTCACGGACCCCGACTCGGCGGCGGGTGCGGCGCTGCGCGCGATCGCGGGCAAGCTCGGCGGCCGTGCGCGGGGGCTGTCCGGTCTGTCGCTGGGGATCACCCCGCGCAACAAGTTCTGACGGCCGGGCGGGTCCCCCCGCCGGCCGGGTGACGGACGGCGGGCCTCCCGGACCCGGTCGCGTGACGGGCCTACGGCGGCCCGTGGGGCCCCGGGGGGACCGGGACCGCCCCGGGGTTCCGGTCCGGGGCTCCGCGGGCCTCCAGGGGCCCAGGGGTGGCACCGGAGGGGTGTCGGGGCCGGGCGGGTGCCGCCCGGTCCGTGAGTGTTACGCGTACTCCTGGATGTCCTTGACGGCCGAGAAGCCCAGCCCGTACGCGCTCATCCCCCGCCCGTACGCGCCGAGATGGACGCCCTCGCGGGTGGACCCGGCAAGGACCCAGCCGAACTCCGACTCGCGGTAGTGGAACGGGGTGGCCTCCCCGTCCACGGGCAGGGTCAGCGAGGCCCAGTCGTCGCTGCCGAGGTCGTCCGCGAGGACCCACGCCGTGTCGGTCTGCTGCTCCAGCCAGTCGTCGCGCAGGCTGTGGTCCATCTGCGCGGGCCAGGTGACGGCGAGCAGTCCGGACCCGGCGAGCCAGGCCGCCGAGGACACCGAGGTGGCCTCCAGCACCCCCGTACCGTCCGCGGTGCGCCGCAGCGGGCTGGCGGCGACGGTGATGACGACGGCGAACCGGTCGCGGTCCGCGCCGTCCCGGGCGTCGGCCCGCAGCGAGGGCTCGTCCCCGTGGCCGATCGAGCCGTGCTCGACCACTCCCTCGGCGGACGTACCCGCCTGGAGCAGCCACCGGGCGCCCGTGAACGCCCCGTCGAGGCCGTACCAGGGGAACGGTGCCAGCAGGAAGTTGTCGACCGTGCGGCGTGCCGACGCGGCCTGCTGCCCGCCTGCCGTCGCGGCGGGCACCTCCGTGCCCACCTGACCAGTGGTTTCCATCGCCGGACGCCTCCTCGCGCTCGTCGGACCGGAGCGGCCCGCCCCCCTCGGGCGACCTGGTGTCGGCCCGCACAACAACTAGGGAGAATAGCCACCCGCGTTCCCGCGCCCACGCCAACTGCACCGAAGTGGGGGGCAAAGCGGGCACAAACAGGCGACTGGCGGCACCGCGCGCCATCCGGACGGCCAGGGCCGCAGGACGGAAGCAACTGGAGCACACGGGGGCACACGGCCGGGGCACGGAGAAATCCCGCTGCCCGGGTGCGGGCGGCGGGACCGGGGTCGGATCAGGTCGCGTCGGAGTCGAAGGGCGGGCGCTCGTCCGCGTCGCGGCCGGGCTTCTTCAGCATGTCGATCCGGCCGCCGTCCGTGGCCGCCCCGGAGGACGAGCCGGACCGGCCGCCGGAGGGACCGTCGAGGAAGTCGTCGGAGGAGTCGCCCCGGTCGTTCACCGCGTCCGACAGATCGGACATCTCCTTGCGGAGGTCGAAGCTGTTGCGGATCTCCTGGAGCCCCAGCTCGTCATTGCCGAGCTGCTTGCGCATGAAGGTCTTCGGGTTGAGGTCCTCGAACTCGAAGTCCTTGAACTCGGGGCCCAGTTCATCGCGGATGTCCCGCTTGGCGCTGTCCGAGAAGTCGCGGATCTTGCGGATGGTCCGCGAGACGTCCTGGATCACCTTCGGCAGCTTGTCCGGGCCGAAGATGAGCATGCCGAGCACGGCCATCGCCAGGATCTCAAGCATACCTATGTCATTGAACACCTAGCGCTCCTTGAGATGTCCTCCGGCCCGCAGCAGGTCTTCCGTGGTCCCGGACCGCTCCCACGGTACCCGGCGACCAGGTGCGTCCGGTACTGTCCGGCCCGCCCCGGATGCGAGGTGTCTTCCCCGGCCGACGGGCGCGCCCGTCGGTCCGGTGTGCTGTTCCCCGTGTCATCCGCTCCGCGCGGAGCCGAGCACGAGTGTCACCTTCTTCTCCTGGCCGCCGCGTTCCAGGGTGAGCTGGAGCCGGTCGCCGGGCCGGTGGGCGCGGATCTTGACGATCAGCTCCTCACCGGAGTGCACTCGCTGACCGTCGACCTCGGTGATCACGTCCCCGGACCGGATGCCCGCCTTCTGGCCCGGTCCGCCGACGGTGACGGGCGGCGCGCCGTCGTTGCCCTCGGTGCCGACCCGGGCACCGTCGCCCGTGAAGTCCATGTCGAGGGTGACCCCGATGATCGGGTGCGTGGCCTTCCCGGTGTTGATCAGTTCCTCGGCGACCCGCTTGCCCTGGTTGACGGGGATGGCGAAACCGAGGCCGATGGAGCCCGACTGGCCGCTCTCCGGGCCGCCCGCGCCCTCGGCGGAGCGGATCGCGCTGTTGATCCCGATCACCCTGGCCCGGGAGTCCATCAGCGGGCCGCCGGAGTTGCCGGGGTTGATCGGCGCGTCGGTCTGGAGGGCGTCGACGTACGAGATGTCGCTGCCGTCGCCCTTCTCGCCGCCTGCCGTGATGGGGCGTTCCTTGGCGCTGATGATGCCGGAGGTGACGGTGTTGGCCAGGTCGAAGGGGGCGCCGATGGCGACGACCGGGTCACCGACCTGGACGTTGTCGGAGTTGCCGAGCGGCAGCGGCTTGAGGCCGGACACCCCGCTGACCTTGACCACCGCGAGGTCGTAGCCCGCGTCCCGGCCGACCACCTCCGCCGCGGCGACCTCGCCCCCGCTGAACGTCACCGATATCTCGCCCCCGGACCCGGCGGGCTCGACGACGTGGTTGTTGGTGAGGATGTGCCCGCGGCCGTCCAGCACGAAGCCGGTGCCGGTGCCCTGGTCGGAGCCGCCCCGCACATGCAGGGTCACCACCCCGGGCAGCGAACGCGCGGCGATCCCCGCCACGCTGTCGGGCGCCCGGCCCTCGGCCTCGGTACCGGCCTGCGGCAACTCGACCTGGACGGCGCGCCGGGCCTCCAGATTCGCCCCGACCACACCGCCGATCATGCCCGCCACCACTCCCAGCACCAGCACGCCGACCAGCGCACCGCGCCGTGCGCGGGGCTTGCCGGTGCCGTGCGGGCCCGCGCCGGTCTGCTGGAGCGGCGCCTGGGCCCATGGGTCGTACCGCCCCCAGGGACCCGGCTCCGCTCCCCCGCCGCCCGCGGGCCCGGCCGGGCCCATGTCGTGGGGCGGCGGAGCCGAGTCGTACGGGGGCGGGGACGTGTCGTAGGGCGGCCGAGCGGCGTCGTAGCCGGCCGGTGCCGGTGCCCGGTCGTAGCGGGGGGCGCCCGCGAGGGGGGTGCCGTGGCCGAGGGTGCCGGGGCCTTCCTGCGGCGGCGCTGTCACCGGTGTGGCGGGTCCCGGCACACCGTGCGCGGGGGTGCCGTGCGCGGGGGTGCCGTCGGCGGGCGTGGTGGGGCCCTGGAGGGGCACACCGTGCGCCGGGGTCGTCCCGGGGTGCTGGACGGGTGGGGCGGGGGCCCAGGGGCCGGGCTCGCCGTAAGGCGGGGTGCTGTAGGGGTCGGGGTCGTGCAGGGGGATCCGGCGCTCGGGTCCGCGGTCCGTGGCGTGGCCCGCGCCCGGGTCGGACCCGGGATCGGCGGCACCACCGCCGTGCCCGTCGCCGGACGGCCCGGCGGGGTCCGCGGGACCGGGGCGGCTCCACCACTTCGGCTTGCCCTCGTCCATCTTCTCCCCACACCCGGCTACGCGGCGGTGACCGCTCGTGATTCGTCGGCTCGGCGGCACGGGCCCTGCCGGGCGCGCGCCGTGCGGGAATTCAATCAGGTCCCATGGGTGGGGACGGAGCGGACGGCCCCGGGAAGGGGCCGCCGCCGGTCGGGCTCAGCGGGGGGACCCGGCACCGGGAGCCGCGCCGCCGGGTATCCCCGTGGTGGGCAACGGGGAGGACGGCAGCCCCGGAAGGCCCGCCAAGGCAGGCTGCGGGGCCCTGAGCGGCCCCAGTACACCGGTGGCCGCGGACGACACCAGGGACGGCCGCTCCGGGTGCCGGAGACGGCCCTGGGGCGCCGAGCCGCCGATCGCTGGATCGTCCGCCGGACGGACCCGGGGCGGGCGGGCATGGCCGTGCCCGGGCGGGACGAACTGCGGCAGTGGATGGAGCAGCGGCGATGCCACCGACGCACCGGCCAGCAGGGGTGCGGCCAGGGCGTGCACGGCCGCCGGTGGCGGCTGCGGTGGCGTCCCGGCCACCAGCGGGGCACCGGCGGACGCGGGGGCGACGGGTGCGGCGAGGGCGCCGCCGGTCCGCTGCCCCAGCATCGGTGCGGTGGCCCGGCGGCGGACGGCGTCCCCGGCCGGGGTGCCGCCGCCCTGGGTACGCAGCGGAGTGACGTTATTGCTGCTGGGACCGCGGGCGTCACCGCTGTCGACGGTGGCGGGGCCGGTGTTGACCCCGCCGAGGGCGATCGCGGCCAGCGAGACCGCGCCCGCCGCGGCGAAGGCGAAGCGGCGCCGGCCCCGGGCGGCGGACCGCTCGGACTCGGGCCTGCCCACGGCATGGATACGGAATCCGGGGGCAGTCGCGGGAAGGGCGGGTGCGGGCCGGGTGGCGGGAGCGAGGACGAAGGTGTCGGCGCCCATGTCGAAGAGGCCGCCGCCGAAGGCGTCGCGCTCATGCCTGGGGCCGCCGGGGCCTCCCGGACCGCCGGGATCGCCGGAACCGCCGCCGGGCAGGCCCTGAAGGCGTGCCAGGAAGCTCTCGGAGGGGGGCGGGGGCGCCGCTTCGGCGAAGACGTTCTTCAGCCGGCGCTGGGCGTCGGCCTCGGCCTTGCAGCGGGCGCAGGTGGCTAGATGGGCGAGGACCCGGTCGCGGGAGTCATGGCCCAGTTCGCCGTCGACGAGGGCGGCGAGCCGGTCCCCGAGGTGCTGTTCGACAGGTGTCGGACGTGATCCGGTCACGCGGGCGCGCCTCCTCCTCCCAGCACGGGGACACCGGAGGCCACGGGGGCGCGGCGCTCGGCGCGCGCGTGCGGCGACCGGTGCTGAAGGGCCTTGCGCAGCTGGGAACGGCCGCGGTGGATACGGCTGCGGACCGTACCGAGCTTGACGCCCAGGGTCGCGGCGATCTCCTCGTACGACAGGCCCTCGATGTCGCAGAGGACAACGGCGGCACGGAACTCCGGCGCGAGGGTGTCCAGCGCCTGCTGGACGTCCGCGTCGAAGTGGGTGTCGTTGAAGACCTGCTGCGGCGACGGCTCGCGGCTCGGCAGCCGCTCGGCGGCGTCGTCCCCGAGGGAGTCGAAGCGGATGCGCTGCCTTCGCCGCACCATGTCCAGGAAGAGGTTGGTGGTGATGCGGTGCAGCCAGCCCTCGAAGGTGCCGGGCGAGTACGTGGACAGCGAGCGGAAGACGCGGACGAAGACCTCCTGGGTGAGGTCCTCCGCGTCGTGCTGATTGCCCGTGAGGCGGTAGGCAAGGCGGTAGACACGGCCGCTGTGCGTGCTGACGATCTCCTCCCAACTGGGCGGAGTCCACGTCTGTGCGTCCGCGTCGGCGGTGAAGGTCGCTGTCTGTGCGGACTGGGCAACGTGGTCAGCGGTGTCGGTCACGGATTTCGGCTCACCCACCGCTCTGAAGAGGCGCCGCAGCACTCCTCCCCTGTCCGCGGGCGCAGCCGCACCTCCCCTATCGGCTCTGGTGGTGTCCAGTGGAGCCCCTACCATAGCCACCTCGCCCGTTAGCTCCGGATAAGCAGTTTTACGTGAATTTGGTACGCGCTTCAGGTCTTGCGTCAGCACTTGCCGGCCGAGCCCGTCCATTCCTCGCCCCCTTGTCCGGTGAATCCCCTCCCGGAGCCTTCCCCTGCCCTTCTTAACGCGCGGTCCCATCTGCGGGTTCCCGGCGGCAGCGGATACAGTCACGGCCAGACATCCCAGGGGGACAGGAGAGGGTCATTACCGGCAACCGGCAGACAGGCTTGGCCTTCGCTGACGCCTTTGTCGCCGAGGAGGAGGCGGTGCACTGGGCCCGTGACCGGGCCCGGGAGTCCGCGCTCCGCCCGGTGTCGCCCTCCACCGGCGCCGCGCTGCGGATGCTCGCCGCGACGGCCGGTGCCAAGGCCGTCGCCGAGATCGGCACCGGTACCGGGGTCTCCGGGATCCATCTTCTGCACGGGATGCGGCCCGACGGGGTGCTCACCACCGTCGACCCCGAGCCCGACCGCCAGCAGCTCGCGCGGCAGGCGTTCCGTCTCGCGGGATTCGCCACCAACAGGGCCCGCTTCATCCCGGGCCGGGCGCTGGATGTGCTGCCGAGGCTCGCGGACAGCGGATACGACCTCGTCTTCTGCGACGGTGACCGTATGGAGTGCGTGGACTACCTCGCCGAATCGTTGCGGCTCCTGCGCCCCGGCGGCCTGGTGTGTTTCGAGGGCGTCTTCGCGGACGGCCGGACGGTGGACTCGGGTCCGCAGCCGATGGAGGTACTGCGGCTGCGGGAGCTGGTCCGGGCGGTGCGGGAGAACACGGAGCTGGTGCCCTCGCTGCTGCCGGTCGGGGACGGACTGCTCTGCGCGGTCAAGCGCTGAGCGCAGCTGCGCGGTGCGGTGCGGCCCGGGTTGCGCCGGGATGATCACGGCAGCCGGGTTCCGCTTCCGGGTGACGGTTCCGCTTCCGGGTGAACACGTCCCTGGTGACCGGTGCCCGTGCGGATGACGTGCTCGTACCTTCCGGACCTCCGGACGGGACCCCCGACGAGTGACCTGCCAGGACCCGCCGGGACCCGCCGGGACCCACCCACCGGAACGGTCCCCGACTCGTGCGACACGGAGAGTCACGGCCGACGCCTCCCCCGGCACCCGCGCGGCGGACGTGTCGCATCCCACACCTGCGTGACGTCGGCGGACACAGCAGTGCCCCGGCACCGCGTACGATGCCGGGGCAACTGGGAAAGCCGAACAAACGCCAGGACGGCTTCCTCTGTTAGCCGACGACCTTCTTGAGGGCGTCGCCAAGAGCGCCCGCCTCGTCCGGCGTCAGCTCTACGACGAGCCGACCGCCGCCTTCGAGCGGAACGCGCATGACGATGCCCCGCCCCTCCTTTGTCACCTCGAGCGGGCCGTCGCCCGTCCGCGGCTTCATGGCCGCCATGCTCGTTCCCCTTCCTGAAACCAGCTCATCGTCAGCCGACGACAGCCCTATCGCAGGGCACGCGTCCGGCATCGAACACATTGCTTCCCAGCCATTATCCCGCATGTCGGGACCCGATGACCAACATCGGTCGGCATCGCTTGGGCAACGTGCGCCCGCAAAACCACTCAATTCGGCGGTGTGACCGCGTTACTTCGCCTCAGTCCCGGGTACACGAGGCCCAGAATTCTTTGATGCAGGTCACATACGGATGCCCGGCGATCTCCGCCATGCTGTGCTCGGACCGTGCTGAGTGAACGTACCGCACATGACCGCGTGTGCCCGCAGCCCAAAGCCGGAGGGACCCCCGCCATGGCCGACACCGTGCTCTACGAGGTGAGCGACGGACTCGCGACGATCACCTTGAACCGCCCCGACGCGATGAACGCGCTCGACACCGTGACCAAGGTCGCGCTGCGGGACGCCACCGAGGAAGCCGCGGCCGACCCGGCGGTCCGCGCGGTGCTGCTGACCGCGGCGGGCGACCGGGCGTTCTGCGTGGGGCAGGACCTCAAGGAGCACATCGGGGTGCTCGCGGCCGCCAGGGAATCGGGCTCCGGGCAGACCATGAGCACCGTCCGTGAGCACTACAACCCGGTGCTGCGGGCACTGACCGGGATGGCGAAACCGGTGGTGGCGGGGGTCAACGGGGTCGCGGCGGGGGCGGGGTTCGGCTTCGCGCTCGCCGCGGACTTCCGGGTGGTCGCGGACACGGCGTCGTTCACCACCGCGTTCGCCGGGGTGGCGCTGACCGCCGACTCCGGGGTGTCATGGACGCTGCCCCGGGTCGTGGGTCCCGGCCGGGCCGCCGACCTGCTGTTCTTCCCCCGCTCGATCAAGGCGGCGGAGGCGTACGAGCTGGGAATCGCCAACCGGGTGGTCCCGGCGTCGGACCTGGCGGCCGAGGCCCGGCGGGTGGCCCTCGGACTGGCGCAGGGGCCCACGGTGGCGTACGCGGCGCTCAAGGAGTCGCTCGCGTACGCCCAGTCGCACTCCTTGGCCGAGACGCTCGCCAAGGAGGACGAGTTGCAGACCCGGGCCGGGGCGTCTGAGGACCACACGATCGCTGTGGCCGCGTTCGTCGACAAGGTGAAACCCGCGTTCGTGGGCCGCTGAACCGGCCGTCCCGCGGACCGGCGGGGCCTACCCGGCGCCGCGGGCGAAGCAGTCGCTCAGATGGTCGTCCACGAGGCCGCAGGCCTGCATCAGGGCGTAGGCCGTCGTGGGGCCGATGAAGCGCAGGCCGCGCTTCTTCAGCGCCTTGGACAGGGCCGTGGACGCGTCGGTGACGGCCGGGACGTCGCTGAGGGTACGCGGGGCCGGACGGGTGGCCGGGTCGGGGGCGTAGGACCAGACGAACCGGTCCAGCTCCCCCTCGGGCCACTCGGCGAGGAGCCGGGCGTTGGCGAGGGTCGCGTCGATCTTGGCCCGGTTGCGGATGATCCCGGGGTCGGCGAGCAGCCGTACGGCGTGCGCGTCCGTGAACCGTGCCACCTCGGCGATCCGGAACCCCGCGAAGGCGGTACGGAAGCCCTCCCGGCGGCGCAGGATCGTGATCCAGGACAGCCCGGACTGGAACGCCTCCAGGCACAGCCGCTCGAACAGCGCGTCGTCGCCGTGGACGGCACGGCCCCACTCGTCGTCGTGGTACGCGATGTAGTCGTCGGCGGACAGTCCCCAGGGGCAGCGCGGACGGCCGTCCGGGCCGGGCACCGCGCCGCCGTCGTCAGCCGTCATCGCTCCTCCTCCGTCACGGGCCGCTCCACGGCCTTGGTGAGTACCGGCCGGTACTCCGCGTGCCCGGTGGGGTCGGCGGGGTCCTGGCGGCGGGCGTACGCGTCCGAGAGCGCGCTCTCCAGTTCCTGGATACGGGCGTCGCGCTCGGCCAGCTCCGCGCCGAGCCGCCCGAGCGCGTCGTCGACCTCGGCCATGCGGTAGCCACGCACGGCGAGCGGGAACCGCAGCGCCTCGATGTCATCCCGCCCGACCGGACGGTCCGGGGGCAGGGGCTCGGCGTACCGCTCGGGTTCCGCCTCCGGCAGCGGACCGCTCTCGCCACCGCCCACGACGGCGAGCGTCACCGCGGCGACCACGACGACGAGCGCGATCAGCAGGAACAAGAACATGACCATCTCGGCGGTCCCCACGTCCGGTGGCCGGCCCGACCGGACCGGCGCGAAGAATGTCAGGCTCCGATCGTGCCATGCGCCTGTGACGGTTAAGGTCGCAGGCGACCCATCGGCACCACTTACGACCGTACTTCGGAGGGACACAGGGGATGCTCAGGCTGGGCAGGCGCGAGTTCGACGCGCACGAGCCGGTGATCATGGCGATCGTCAACCGCACCCCGGACTCCTTCTACGACCAGGGGGCCACGTTCCACGACGAACCGGCGCTCGGCCGGGTGGAGCAGGCGGTCGCCGAGGGGGCCGCGATCATCGACATCGGCGGCGTCAAGGCGGGCCCCGGCGCCGAGGTCACCGCCGAGGAGGAGGCCCGCCGCACGGTGGGTTTCGTGGCCGAGGTGCGGCGCCGGTTCCCCGACGTGATCATCAGCGTGGACACCTGGCGGCACGAGGTCGGCGCGGCCGTGTGCGAGGCGGGCGCGGACCTGCTGAACGACGCGTGGGGCGGGGTCGACCCCAAGCTGGCGGAGGTGGCCGCGCGGTACGGGGTGGGGCTGGTCTGCACCCACGCGGGAGGGGCGGAGCCCCGGACCCGGCCGCACCGCGTCGGGTACGACGACGTGATGGCGGACATCCTGCGGGTCACCGTGGGGCTGGCCGAGCGGGCGGTGTCCCTCGGGGTGCCGCGCGAGTCCGTGCTGATCGATCCCGGGCACGACTTCGGGAAGAACACCCGGCACTCGCTGGAGGCCACGCGGCGTCTCGGGGAGATGGTGGTCACGGGGTGGCCCGTGCTGGTGTCCCTGTCCAACAAGGACTTCGTCGGGGAGACGCTGGACCGGCCCGTCAAGGAGCGGGTGATCGGGACGCTGGCGACGACTGCGGTGTCCGCGTGGCTGGGGGCGCAGGTGTATCGCGTCCATGAGGTCGAGGAGACCCGGCAGGTGCTGGACATGGTCGCGACGATCGCGGGCCACCGGGCCCCGGCGGTCGCCCGCCGCGGCCTGGCGTGACGCCTTCGCTTGCGCTTCTGAGGTCTTCCCGGGTGGGCGTACTTGTTCCCGTGCGGGTCGCTCGTGGGGTGCGCGGTTCCCCGCGGGCCGCCTTCGCTTGCGCTTCCCAGGTCCGCCCGAGTGGGCGCACCTGTCCCCGTGCGGGTACGTCGTGGGTGCGCAGTTCCCCGCGCCCCTGGGTCTGTCCGGCTGGGCGTACTTCGTTCCTGTACAGGTCGTCCGTGGGTGCGCAGTTCCCCGCGCCCCTGAGGTGCTGCCCTCTTGCGGTCGCTCTTCGGGTGCGGGTGCGCCCTCGTCTTTTGCGCGGTTCCCCGCGCCCCTGGGTCTGTCCGGCTGGACGTACTTCGTTCCTGTACAGGTCGTCCGTGGGTGCGCAGTTCCCCGCGCCCCTGGGTGGCGCCCCCTTGCCGTCGCTCTTCGGGTGCGGGTCCGCCCTCGTCTTTTGCGCGGTTCCCCGCGCCCCTGGGTCGGTCCGGGTGGGCGCACCTGTCCCCGTGCGGGTCGCTCGTGGGTGCGCAGTTCCCCGCGCCCCTTTGGGGCTGTCCGCCATGCGGGTCCTTCGCTTGTGGACCCCCCTTCCTCCCGCAGGCGCTCGGCTGCGGGAGGGGGTGGGCGGGAATCTCTGCCCGCAGACTCCGATGCTCTTCAGTAGCTCCGCTGGACGTCGTACCGAGCGTGTCGGATCGAGGACGGAGAATCCCGACCGGCACCGACCCGAAGAACCGACAGAACGCGCCCCAAAGGGGCGCGGGGAACTGCGCACCCCACGAACGACCTGTGCGGGAACGAAGTACGCCCAGCCGGACAGACCTAGGAAGCGCAAGCGAAGGCGACCCGCAGGGAACAGGTACGCCCAGCCGGAGGGACCTCGAAAGCGCTAGCGAAGGCGGCTAGCCGGAGACCTCCTTCGTGACCATCTGGACGGCCTCCTCGACACTGTCGGTGACATGGAAGAGCAGCAGGTCCTTGTCCGCCGCCTTGCCGCTCGCGACCACCGTGTCGCGGAGCCAGTCGACGAGCCCGCCCCAGTACGCGGAGCCGAACAGCACGATCGGGAAGCGGGTGACCTTCCGGGTCTGCACCAGTGTCAGCGCCTCGAAGAGTTCGTCGAGCGTCCCGAACCCGCCGGGCAGCACCACGAACCCCTGGGCGTACTTCACGAACATCGTCTTGCGGACGAAGAAGTAGCGGAAGTTCACGCCGATGTCGACATGCTCGTTGAGCCCCTGCTCGAAGGGCAGCTCGATCCCGAGCCCGACGGAGATGCCCTGGGCCTCGCGCGCGCCCTTGTTCGCGGCCTCCATCGCGCCGGGGCCGCCCCCGGTGATGACCGCGAAGCCCGCGCCGACCAGCGCCTTGCCGATCTGCACCCCGGCCTCGTAGTCGGGCGTGCCGGGCCGGGTGCGGGCGGAGCCGAAGACGCTGATGGCGCTCGGCAGTTCCGCGAGCGCGCCGAAGCCCTCGACGAACTCGGACTGGATGCGCATGACCCGCCAGGGATCGGTGTGCACCCATTCCGAGTCACCCTCGGTGTCCAGCAGCCGCTGGTCGGTGGTGCCGGGCTGGATCTGCTCGCGCCGACGCACCACGGGCCCGAGTACCTGCTCCTCCGGCGGTCCCTGTGCTTCCGGAATGCCCATAGAACTCCCCTTCCACTGACGGTCTTGCGACTTCAGCCTAGATCCACCGGGGTGGCGAACGGGGCAATGCCGGATGTCCGGCGGGAGTCACACGCGGTTACGGGCGGGTGGACGGGCCGGACCGGGGTGGTCAGGAGGTGAGCCAGACCCGCAGCCGGTCCTCCGCCGCGAGGATCTTGCCGGTGTCCACCCGCTCGTCCCGCTTGTGCGCGAGGTGCGGGTTGCCGGGCCCGTAGTTCACCGCGGGCACGCCCAGCGCGCTGAACCGCGACACATCCGTCCAGCCGTACTTGGGCTGCGGGGTGCCGCCCACCGCCTCGATGAAGGCACGGGCCGCCGGGTGCGACAGCCCCGGCATCGCGGCGCCGCTGTGGTCGTCGATCACGAACTCGTCGATCCCGCAGTCCGCGAAGACCTCCCGCACATGGGCGAGCGCCTCGTCCTCCGTGCGGTCCGGGGCGTAGCGGAAGTTGACGGTGACGGTGCAGAGGTCCGGGATGACGTTCCCGGCGACGCCGCCCTCGATGCGTACGGCGTTCAGCCCCTCGCGGTACTCCAGCCCGTCGATGACCGGGTAGCGGGGCCGGTAGCCGGCGAGCCGGGCGAGGATCGGGGCGGCGGCGTGGATCGCGTTGGAGCCGAGCCATGAGCGCGCGGAGTGGGCGCGTTCGCCGCGGGTGCGCAGCAGGACCCGCAGGGTGCCCTGGCAGCCGCCCTCGACCTGCTGGTCGGAGGGTTCGAGGAGGACCGCGAAATCGGCCTCCAGCCAGCTCGGGTGGGCCGCGGCGAGGTGCTTGAGCCCGTTGCGCTCGGCGGCGACCTCCTCGTTGTCGTAGAACACGAAGGTGAGGTCGCGGTTGGGCTCGGTGACGGTGCGGGCGATCCGCAGCTGCACGGCGACACCGGACTTCATGTCGCAGGTGCCGCAGCCCCACAGGACGCCGTCCTCGTCGAGGCGGGAGGGGACGTTGTCCGCGATGGGCACGGTGTCGATGTGCCCGGCGAGCACGACGCGCTGTGCGCGGCCGAGTTCCGTGCGCGCGACGACGTTGTTGCCGTAGCGGTGGACCGTCAGGTGCGGGAGCGCGCGCAGGGCCGTCTCGATCGCGTCCGCGAGGGGCTTCTCCGTACCGCTCTCGGACGGGATGTCCACGAGCCGGGCGGTGAGCTGGGCGGCGTCCTGGTCGAGGTCGAGGTCCAGGACGGGCGCGGGGCGCTCCGGGGACGACGGGGTTGCGGCGGGTGCGGTGCGGTCCATGGCTCCGACCCTAATACCCCGAACCGGAGGACGAACAAGGGCGATCCGGGCATTCCCCTTCGTCCGGGCGGGCGTCGGCCAGGGAAACCGCCTTCCGCCGCACCCCGTTTCGCCGGGTGGCTCCAGTAACGTGGACGTGTGTCCGAACCCACCCGCCCCGTACGGCGCGGCCGCCTCCTGAGACTCGGGGCGGCCGTGGTCGTCCTGCTCGCGGTCGCGGGCTATGTGGTGACGCACTACCTGACCGGTGGGCGGGGCGCCGCGCGCTGTGTGGTCGTGTCCGGGATGGGTGACGGGGCGTCCTACGAGTTCTCGTCCGACCAGGCGGTCAACGCGGCGACGATCGCGGCCGTCGGCACCGCGCGCGGGATGCCCGAGCGGGCGGTGACGATCGCGCTGGCGACCGCGCTCCAGGAGTCCGGGCTGCGCAACATCACGCACGGCGACCGGGACTCGGTCGGACTGTTCCAGCAGCGGCCCTCGCAGGGCTGGGGCACCGCGGAGCAGATCCAGGACCCGGTGTACTCGGCGGCCGAGTTCTACCGGCATCTGGACGAGGTGGCGGGCTACTCGCGGCTGCCGCTGACGGTCGCGGCCCAGCGGGTGCAGCGCAGTGGTTTCCCGCAGGCGTACGCGAAGCACGAGCCGGACGCCACCCTGCTGTCGGCCGCGCTGACCGGCCGCTCCGAGGCGTCGCTGACCTGCGAGGACGGCGACGCGGTCCGCGCCGCCTCACCGTCGGCGGTACGCACCGCGCTGGTACGGGACTTCGGGCGCGGGGTGCTCCAGCCCGCGGGCGCCACGGTGGCGGGCGAGGACACTCCCCCGGCGTCCGCGGCTCCCTCGCCGCGCATGGAGGGCCGGGCGCTGCTGGTGCCCGTACCCCGCGGCCAGGAGGACGGGCGCGGGAGCCGTCAGCGGGGCTGGGAGCTGGCGCACTGGGCGGTGGCGAACGCGGCGGCGCTCGGGATCGACAAGGTCTCCTACGCGGGCCGGGAGTGGACGGGCGACCGCTGGCGCGACACCGGTGCGGGCGCGGCGGGGCGCGGGCCGGATCAGGTCCGAATCGTCACTGGACAGTAGCCCCGCGGCTCACCCACCAGGGGGACACGGTCCGGGGCGTCCCGCGGGCCCGCCGCGGACCGTCGGGCGCACCCTCCCGAAAGGGCCTCGGCCCTTGGGGGGCCAAGGGTCGGACGGGTCCGGCGCAGTCGCCCCCCGAGGGGGTTTGCCCGCCTTTGCGCACGGCAGATAATGCGATGCATTACCAAGTCTTTGCTTTGCGATGCCGCAACCTTCGGCGGCTTCGAGCGGTAGTCACGGCGTCCGAGGCGTCCACCGGGCTTCGCGGACAAACCGTTCGTCCCCTGTTCTGAAGGAGCATCATGTCCCTCCCCCTGACCCGCCGGATCGCTCAGGCCGCGCTGCTGCTCGCGGCGACAGCGGCACCCGTGGTCGGTGCGGCCGGCTCCGCCAGCGCCGTCGACCTGCCCACCGCCGCCCCCCTGGGCGGGCTCTCCGCGCTCGACGGGGCCAACGTCGGCAACACTGTCGACGGCGCCGCGACCAATGCCGGCAAGACCGCCGGGGACGCCGGGAGCAAGGCCGTCAAGAAGGCCGTGCCGCAGGCCGGGAAGACCGTCGGCAAGGGCGCGAAGAAGGCCGCGCCGGCCGCGCAGAAGACCGCGGGGAGCCTTGGCGGCGGCGCGGGTGAGGTGCTCGGTGGGGTGACCGGGTCCGCCGCCAAGGGTGGGCTGCCGGGTGGTGGGCTTCCCCTCGGCTGATGCTGCCGCGGCGGGGTCCGGGGAGCCGTGCGGCTGCCTGGGCCCCGCCTTTGCGTGTCGCCTTCGCTTGCGCTTCTGGGGTTCCACACCTGGGCGTACCCCGGCCGTGCGGGCCGTTCGTGGGGGCGCGGTTCCTCGCAGGTCGCCTTCGCTTGCGCTTCTGGGGTTCCACACCTGGGCGTACCCCGGCCGTGCGGGCCGTTCGTGGGGGCGCGGTTCCTCGCAGGTCGCCTTCGCTTGCGCTTCTGGGGTTCCACACCTGTGCGTACTCCGACCGTGCGGGCCATTCGTGGGTGCGCAGTTCCTCGCGCCCCTGGGTCTTCCCTGGTGGGCGTACCTGTTCCTGTGCGGGTCGTTCGTGGGGCGCAGTTCCCCGCGCCCCTGGGGTTCCACACCTGGGCGTACCTGTTCTCGTACGGGTCGGACGTGGGTGCGCAGTTCCTCGCGCCCCTTAGGTCAACTCACCTGGGCGTCGCCACGATCGTGCGGGTCGTTCGTGGGGCGCAGTTCCCCGCGCCCCTGGGGTTCCACGTCTGGGCGTACCTGTTCTCGTACGGGTCGGACGTGGGTGCGCGGTTCCTCGCGCCCCTTTGGGGCCCTCGGGGGCGTGCCCCCTCCGTGCGGGGAGTGGGGGTCAGGTGAGGCGGGTGGCTGCTGCGGCTACCCGGTTGTCGGTGGCTGTGAGGGCGATGCGGATGTGGCGGGCGCCCGCCTCACCGTAGAAGTCGCCGGGGGCCGCGAGGATGCCCAGGGTGGCCAGGTGGGCCACGGTGTCCCAGCAGGGCTCGTCGCGGGTGGCCCACAGATAGAGGCTGGCCTCGCTGTGGTCGATACGGAAGCCCGCGGCTTCCAGCGCCGTGCGCAGGGTGGCGCGGCGGGCCAGATAGCGGGCGCGCTGCTCCTCGACATGGGTGTCGTCGGAGAGGGCCGCGACGACGGCGGCCTGGGTGGGCGCCGAGGTCATCATGCCGCCGTGCTTGCGCAGCTGGAGCAGCGGGCCGAGGACGGCCTCGTCGCCCGCGACGAACGCGGCCCGGTACCCCGCGAGGTTGGACCGCTTGGACAGCGAGTGGACGGCCACCAGACCCTGGTGGGAGTCGCCGCACACGTCCGGGTGGAGCACCGACACCGGGTCGGCCTCCCAGCCCAGCTCCAGGTAGCACTCGTCGGAGACGACCAGCACGCCGTGCGCACGCGCCCAGGCGACGGTTTCGGCGAGTTCCGCGCGGGACAGCACCCGGCCCGTCGGGTTCGACGGGGAGTTCAGCCACAGCAGCCGCAGACCGGTGGGATCGAGGTCGAGGGGGTTGTCGTACGTGACGTACTCGGCGCGGGCCAGGCGCGCGCCGACCTCGTACGTGGGGTACGCCAGGCGCGGGTAGGCGACCTTGTCCCCGGGGCCGAGGCCCAGTTGGGTGGGCAGCCAGGCGACGAACTCCTTGGAGCCGACGACCGGCAGGACGCCCTTGTGGGTGAGCCCCTTCGCGCCGAGCCGCCGCGCGCACCAGCCGGTGAGCGCGTCCCGCAGCTGCGGGGTGCCCCAGACGGTGGGATAGCCCGGTGAGTCGGCCGCCGCGACCAGCGCCTTCTGGATCAGGTCCGGGACGGGGTCCACGGGGGTGCCGACGGAGAGGTCGACGATGCCGTCCGGGTGGGCGGCGGCCGTCGCCTTGTACGGCTCCAGCCTGTCCCACGGGAAGACGGGCAGACGGTCGACGGGCGCTTCGGTCGCGGACACGGGATCAGATCGCTTTCTGCCGGGCGCGGGGCGGGGCTGTGCGGGGGACTCGGCCGGGGGCACGGACACCACGGTCCCGTACGACGGCGGGCCGTACGGGACCGTGGTGGTGCGTGGGTGGGTGGACCGCCTACTGGTTCTGCGGCGGCAGTGCGGCGATGAAGGGGTGGTCGCGCTCGATCAGCCCGAGCTTGCTGGCACCACCGGGGGAGCCGAGCTCGTCGAAGTACTCGACGTTCGCCTTGTAGTAGTCCTTCCACTCCTCCGGGGTGTCGTCCTCGTAGAAGATCGCCTCGACCGGGCAGACCGGCTCACAGGCACCGCAGTCGACGCATTCGTCCGGGTGGATGTACAAGGACCGCGAGCCCTCGTAGATGCAGTCGACCGGGCACTCCTCGATGCACGCCTTGTCCTTGACGTCGACACAAGGCTGCGCGATGACGTAGGTCACGCTGTCGTTCCTCCTCGATAGGGCGCTGGCGGGCCTCCATAGGCTCCGCCGCCTGGCGCGCGGGAGCGCGGCGTCGTCGATGCCCACACCTAGTATCTCCGTTCTGGGGCATGATCCGAACAGGAGGGGTGGACAGAACCGTGGAATTCGGCACGCCAGGGCGGCTTGAGGTCCGTATCACACCTGCTGACGTGGGCAAACGCGTCTCGATTCGCAGACTCCACCACTCGGCGGAAGATGCGGCGAAGTTCACCGACACGGTCGGGGTTCTCACATCCTGGGACGCCGGTGTCCTCATGGTGACCAGGCGCACCGGGGAGGCCGTCCGGATCGCCGAATCGTCCCTGGTGGCGGGGAAGGTCGTCCCGGACGTCCCGGCGCGGCGGCGGGGTCCGGCGGCCTCGTACGAGGAGCTGGCGCGGGTCGCGGCGCGGTCCTGGCAGCCGGTCGAGAGCGGACGCCTCGGGGACTGGGAGCTGCGGGCCGCCGGGGGATTCACCCGGCGCGCCAACTCGGTGCTCCCGCTCGGTGATCCGGGAGTACCGCTGGACGAGGCCCTGACGCGGGTACGGGAGTGGTACGCGGCACGGGAGTTGCCCGCGTACGTCCAGACCGCCACCGGGTCCCCCGGGGCCCAGGACGCGCTCCACTCGGAGTTGACGTCCCGTGGCTGGCTCGTGGAGGTGTCGGCGGAGCTGCGGACCGGCGCGCTGGCGCCGCTCGCGGACACGGGCGCCGAGCCCGGAGCCGTACGGCTGGAGCGGGGTTTCGACGACGGCTGGCTGCGCCGGTACCAGCGTTCCCCGGAGTCCGGGGAGACGGTGCGCCGGGTGCTCGCGGCGGGTCCGTCGGTGTGGTTCGCGTCGGTCGGCGGCGGGGCGGGCGAGGTACCCGCGGCGATCGGGCGCTGTGTCGTGGACGGCCGCTGGGCCGGGTTCATGGCCGTCGAGGTCGACCCCGGGCAGCGGCGGCGGGGGCTGGGCACGGCCGTGATGGCCGCGCTCGCCGGTCGGGCGCTCGCGGAGGGCGCGTCGGCGGCCTGGCTCCAGGTCGAGGCGGACAACACGGCGGCGCGCGCGATGTACGACCGTGCGGGGTTCCGTACCCATCACACGTATCACCACCACCGGGCGCCCGAAGGGCCCTGAGCGGCGTTCGGCGGGCCCGGGGGCCGCGGTGGGCTTCCACCGGGAGCCCCAGGCCCCCAGGGGACGGCCACGGGCCGCCGGGAGGTCCGTGCGGGGGCGGGGGACAGGCGGGGGCAGGACGAGAGAGGGACGGACGACGGACGTGCGGGAGAGCGAGTGGCGGCGGAGGTTCGCCGAGGAGGCCAGGGCCGAACGCCCGGATCTGGCGACGATGTGCCTGCTCATCGGGGCCGAGGCCGATCCGGCGCGGACCGCGGCCGATCTGGACGCGGCGCACGCGGAACTCGACCGGCTGGCGGGCGAGCTCCCCTACCGGCCCGGCGGCGCGCGGGAGTGGGCCGTGGCCGTCGGGGAACTCCTCGGCGGGCGGTACGGGTACCGGGGCGCCCCGGAGGACTACCGGCGGCTCACGTCGTCACTGCTGCCGGAGGTGCTGGAGCGGCGGCGCGGGCTGCCGATCCTGCTGTCCGTGGTGTGGCTGGAGGTCGCCCGCCGGGCCGGGGCGCCGGTGTACGGGGTGGCGCTGCCGGGGCACTTCGTGGTCGGGTTCGGGCCGCCCGGGGAGCAGGTGCTCGCTGATCCGTTCGACGGCGGGCGGCTGCTGACCGGGGATGACGCCGAGGCGCTGGTCAGGGGTGCGACGGGGGCTCCGCTCGATCCCTCGGCGCTGCGGCCCGCCGATCCGCTGGAGATCGTCACCCGCGTCCTCGACAACATCCGCGTGTGGGCGCGGGAAAGGCCCGAGCGGTCGGACGTGTCGCTGTGGGCGGTCGAGCTGGCGCTGACGCTGCCCTCGCATCCGGCGCGGCTGCGCTACGAGCGGGCCCAGCTGCTGGTGCGGCGGGGCGATTTCCCCGGCGGCGCGGCGGAGCTGGAGGCGTACGCGGAGGTGGTCGCGGCGGTCGACCCGGACGCGGCCCGGGAGCTGCTGGCGCAGGCCCTCGCCGCGCGGGCGCTGCTGAACTGAGCGGGGAGCCCGAGGGCGGGCGGGAACCCGACGGTGGCCGGGGCGGGTGGCTCGTCCGGCGGGCCCTGGCGCCTCGTCCGGCGGGTGTCCGTCCGGCCCGCGCGGGCTCGTCCATCGGTGACCGGCCCGCGCGGCTGGTCCGGCAGGTGACCAGCCCGCGCGCGGCTGGTCCGCAGGCGGCCAGGCCACGCACCACCCACGCACCACCCACCGCCCGTCCCCGCCCGTCCGGGCCGTTCGCGGCTGGAACCGGGTCCGCCCCCGGCGGAGGGCCGGGGGCGGACGCGGATGTGCGGGATGTGCGGGGTGTCCGGGTCAGGACGGGTTCAGGGGGATGTCGACGGTGCGTTCCGTCCCCGTGGCGCGGAGGGCCTGCTTGAGGGCGACGGCCACGTCCTGGGGGGTGACGGGGGTCTTGTCGCCCGTGCCCCGGGTGATCAGGACTCCGTCGAAGGTGCTGCCGTACAGCTCCTCAAGGGCCTTCAGGTCGTAGGTGTCGACGAGCTTGCCGTCCACCGCCTTCACGCCGATGATCTTCGGCAGCGAGAGGTCGGGGCCGAAGGGGATGCCCTGGCCGCCCGCCGTGATCTTCACCAGACCGGACATCGCGGGCCGGGCGAAGTCCTTCATCATCCGGTCGACCTCGGCCTTGCTGATCGTGGGCTCCCGGTCGGTGACCGCGAGCCGCACCGGGGTGGACCGGCCCGTGCGGACCTGGGTGCGGTACGCCTCCTCGACGGCCGGGAGGGAGCTCTTCACGTCGATGCCCTTGCCCGGCTTGCCGTAGACCGCGACGGCCTTGCCCGGCTCGAAGCGGATCGTGCCGTCACCCGCCCCGGTGCCCGCCCCGGCGGCGCGTTCCAGCTGGACCTGGAGCTTCTCCGTGTCGACGGGCATCTCCGGGGACACCACCCGCTCCTCCCCGAACAGCGAGGTCACGACGGAGACCGGGTGGTAGTCGCTGCCCGCGGCGGAGGCCACCGTGGCGGCGGTGTCGAGGGTGAGGCCCGACTGGTCGGGGCGCAGCGGGACGTTCTCGCCGTCGACGGAGAGCTGGAGCGGCTTGGCGATCCGCTCGCCGAGCGCCGCTTCGAGCTTCTTGACGGCCTCGTCACGGGTGCCGCCGCCGATGTCGACCCCGAGGACGGTGGTGCCCTTGGGGACGTCTGAGTGGTTGAGGAGCAGCCCGGCGCCGTAGGTCCCCCCGGCCGCGACGACGAGCAGGACGCAGAGCATGACGAGCTTGCTGCGGCCCTTCTTCTTCGGGCGGGGCGCGGCAGGCTTGGCGCCGCCGCCCGCCGGGGGCTCCGGTGTCCGCGGCTGGGTCCGCGGGCCGGTGCCGTCCGCTGCCGGGCCGGCCGGGAACGCGTCGTCCCGCGCGGCGGGCACCACGGGGATCCCGCTGGTGAGGGTGTGTCCGGAGACGTTCTCACCGGGTCCGCCGGGGGCGCCGTCGAGGGGGCCGCCGGGGGCGCCCGGCTGGAGCGGGGCGAGCTGCTGCGGGGTGAGGATCGCGGTGTCGTCGCTCATCCTGGGCGCGGCGGCGCCGGGGGTCCGGGGGAGTTCGCCGGTGGCCTCGGGTCCCGCTTCGGGCGGGCCGGGGGTGAAGTACGGCAGGTCACCGCCCTGCGACTGCGGGCCGCCGACGGGCAGCCCGCCGAGGTTGCCGCCGCCGGTGGCGGGGCCCCGGGCCCCGGGCCGCGCGGCTGCGGGCGGCGGGGTGCGCTGGGCGGGGGCCGCCGGGAGCGCGGCGGGTGAACCGCCGTGCTCGCCGGTGCCGTTCTGCTCGGGGGTGCCCGGACCGCCGCGTGGCGCGCCGGACTTGCGGGGCGCGAACCACTCGCTCGTCTTGTCCGGGCGTCCGGGCTCGCCGGGTGCGCCCGGTCCGGGCGGTGCGGCGGGGCCCGGGGTCCCGGGGGCCGGGGCGCCGGGCAGCCGGGTGGCTCCGGTGTCCGGTTCGGCGGCGGGTCCGGCGTTGATGTCGGACACGGGGGTCCGCATCACGACCGGCGGAATCGGCCGGGAACCGGGGATGTTGATCCGGACCCGGGTGGTCAGGGTCGTCTCGGTCTTGCGGTCCTCTGCGGGAGCGTCGACACTCTGGCGCTCGTTGTCCGCTCCGACCGCTGCGGCACCACCCTCGGTGGGTGTGCCGTACGGCGGCGTACCCGAGGGGTACGCGGCTCCGCCGCGCCCCTGGGGCCCGGAGGACGAACTGTCAGTTTCACGACTCAAGGCAGGATCTCCCGGTTGGCTCCACCGCCCGACTCGACCTCGCTCTGGGGTTTCCCCGGCCGGAGGTTGGGGAAGCTCGGCGGCGCGCACCACCATACTGGCCGCGGGCGGCCCGCGAACTGCGGCACTGGGTGAAACCCGTACCGTTCCCGGGCCGTCGTGCTACGGCGAAGTGGTACGTCACTTCCCAAGTCGGGAGGGAACGCCACCCGGTTGCACCCTCGCGCCGAGGGTGGCGGACATCACAGCGACCGCGATCCCGCCGAGAAGATACACGTACGAGCCGACCCCGGTGGCGAAGAGGAAGTCGCCTTCCGGGCGGCTGGAGGTCAGCAGGACGACCATGACGAGCCAGCCGGCGGCGGGGGCGACCGCTCCGCCGCGGGTGCGGGTGAGGAACGAGCCGCCGAGGAACAGTCCGGCCGTGCCGGCGAGCGCGAGCAGCAACCCGCCCGGGAACAGCCCGCCTTGGACGAGTGAGCCCGCCACGCCGATCACCAGGCCCAGGGCGAAGAGCACCGCGTAGGCGGCGATCCGGGCCGGGGGCGGCGGGCCCTGGAGCAGGAAGCCGCCCGGGGCGGGACCGCCGCCGGCCGCGGCGCCCGGCCGGTCGCCGCTCATCGGACCTGGCTCCGGCCGCCGGGCGTGCCGGACGTGCCCGCGGGCCGCCCGTCCGTGTGGCCGTTGCGGGCGGCGGGCGGGGCGGGGGACGCGCCGGTGATCCCGGCGAACAGATCCGTCTCGGGGGCGCCCGCGGCGGTGCCGCGCGCCAACTCGTAGTACTCGGTGGCGAACAGCGGCTGCGCCAGCTGGTTGGAGAGCGCGAACCAGGGGCCCTCGACCACGACCTGGGTGACATGGGCGCGCATCGCGTCGGCCTTGCGGGTCGCGTAGGCGCTGCCGTCGATGACGGTGGTGACCGTCTCGTCGGCGGCGACCCCCGGGACGTCCCCGACCTCGGCGGCCCGGGGGAACGGCAGACCGGGCAGGGCCGCGTCGAGCCGGGCGAAGCCGTCCTCGGCGACCGACCTCGGGACGCGGTTCCAGTAGATCTTCTCGATGGTGTGCGGTTCACCGAGGTCACGGCGGTACGCGCGTTCACCCGCGAGGTCGGCGGCACGGACGGCGACCCGGTGCGCCTTGACGTGGTCGGGGTGGCCGTAGCCGCCGTCGGGGTCGTAGGTGACCAGGACCTGCGGGCGGACCTCGCGGATGATCTCGACCAGATGGGCGGCGGCCTCGTCCAGGTCGGCGCTCCAGAAGGAGCCCTCGCGGCGGTTCTGGGGCAGGCCGGTCATACCGGAGTCGCGATAGCGGCCGGCGCCCCCGAGATAACGATGATCATGGACGCCGAGGGCCTGCATGGCGGCCGCCAGCTCGCCGGCCCGGTGGGCGCCCAGGACGTCCTCCCGGTCGGCGGTCAGCCGCCCCAGACCGGGCGGGATGACCTCGCCCTCCTCGCCCAGGGTGCAGGTGACCAGGGTCACGCGGGCGCCTTCGGCCGCGTACTTGGCCATGGTGGCCCCGTTGGTGATCGACTCGTCGTCGGGGTGCGCGTGCACGAGGAGCAGGCGCCGCGCGGGCAGTTCCATCATGTGGACAGCCTACGATTCCGAGGCGGATCTTCGCCGGAGAACGTCCCGGTACCCCGGACGCGGGCGGCCGGGGGGGGGTACGCGCTGTTCCTCGCGCCCCGGTCAGGGGCGGGCCCCACGCGCCTGGGCGGGCGCGGCGGGGCGGCGGTCAGAAGTCGATGTCGCCGATCATGCCCGCCACGTTCGAGGTGACCTCGGTGATCGTGGGCGCGATCGAGGAGCTCGCCAGATAGAAGCCGAGCAGCATGCAGATGACGGCGTGACCGCCCTTCAGTCCCGATTTCTTGATCAGGATGAAGACGATGATCGCCAGCAGCACCACCGCCGAAATCGAGAGTGCCACGGCGGTTCACCTCCCAAAAGACCGTCACGGTTCGAAACTTCGGACGCCAGCAGGTTGTTGATACCCACCTTGCGTCACGGATCATAACTTTCCGCGTGATCGTATGGATCGCACAAGGTCGGCTCACAGCAGCACAGGGGGGCGCATGCGCCCTACGCTCGGACAATGACTTCCGAGCCCCTGTCGTTCCCGCGTCAGTATGCCCGTACTCAGCGCTTCACTCTGGGTGCTCCCCGCACGTTCAGGGTGTCCCCTGATGGGGAACGCGTCATTTTTCTCCGGTCGCGTTCCGGTACCGATCGGGCGAATCTCCTCTGGGTGCTGGACCTGGCGACGGGCGCCGAACGCGTCGTCGCGGACCCGTCGCAGCTGCTCGCGGGCGGTACGGAGCGGCTGTCCCCCGCCGAACGGGCCCGTCGTGAGCGGCTGCGGGAGGGCGGCGCGGGCATCGTCGGGTACGCGACGGACGACGCCGCGGAGTTGGCGGCTTTCACACTCTCCGGACGGCTGTTCGTGGCGGAGCCGCGTACCGGCGCGGTACGTGAACTCGCCGTTCCGGGACCGGTGATCGATCCCCGGCCGTCCCCGGACGGGCGTCATGTCGCCTATGTGAGCGACGGCGCCCTGCGGGTGGTGCGGGTCGCGGCGGACGACGGCACCGGCGAGGGGCCCGACGACAGGGCGCTGGCCGCACCCGAGGCAGCGACCGTGACCTACGGGCTCGCCGAGTTCATCGCCGCCGAGGAGATGGAGCGCTCCCGCGGCTTCTGGTGGGCGCCCGGCTCCGACCGGCTGCTGGTGGCCCGCGCCGACGACGCCCCGGTGCGCCGGTGGTGGATCACCGACCCGGCGCACCCCGACCGCGCGCCGGAGCAGATCGCCTATCCCCTGGCGGGCTCCCCGAACGCCGAGGTGCGGCTGTTCGCGCTGGGGCTCGACGGCTCCCGCACCGAGGTGGTCCACGACCGCGAGCGCTATCCGTACCTGGCGCGGGTGCACTGGTCGGCGGCCGGGCCCCCGCTGCTGCTCGTCCAGGCGAGGGACCAGCGGTCGCAGGTGTACCTCGCGGTGGACCCGGACAGCGGTTCGACCCGGATGGTGCACGCGGAGGACGCGGAGCCCTGGCTGGATCTTTTCCCCGGAGTCCCGTGCTGGACACCGGACGGACGGCTGGTGCGGATCACCGACGAGGGCGGCGCCCGGGTCCTGGCGGTGGGCGACCGGCCGCTGACCGGAGCGCAGTTGCACGTACGCGCCGTGCTCGACGTGTCCGCCGACGACGTCCTGGTGTCGGCCTCCGCGGGCGCCGAGGCGGCCGACCCGGAGACCGGCGAGGTCCATGTGTACCGGGTCGGCGAGCTGGGCGTGGAGCGCCTCTCGCAGGAGCCGGGGGTGCACGGGGCGACCCGCACCGGCGAGGTGACCGTACTGATCTCGGCGGTGCCGCACACCCCCGGCGCACGGACACGGGTGTGGCGGGACGACAAGCCCGTGGCGGAGGTGACGTCGTACGCCGAACGGCCGGATCTCACCCCGCGCGTGACGCTCACGGAGGGGGGCACACGCCGGATTCCGTGCGCCGTCCTGCTCCCCTCCGGCCACCCCGTGGACGGTGAACCGCTGCCCGTCCTGCTCGACCCGTACGGCGGCCCGCACGCCGCCCGGGTGCACGCGGCGCACAACGCCTATCTGACCTCCCAGTGGTACGCGGACCAGGGCTTCGCCGTCGTCATCGCCGACGGACGCGGCACCCCGCACCGCTCCCCCGGCTGGGAGAAGGCGATCCACCAGGACCTGACGGTCACCCTGGACGACCAGATCGACGCCTTGCAGGGGCTCGCCGGACGTTTCCCGCTGGACCTGTCCCGGGTGGCGATCCGGGGCTGGTCGTACGGCGGCTATCTCGCGGCGCTCGCCGTGCTGCGGCGGCCGGATGTGTTCCACGCGGCGGTCGCCGGCGCCCCCGTCACGGACTGGCGGCTGTACGACACCCACTACACCGAGCGGTATCTCGGGGACCCCGCCGAGCACCCGGCCGTGTACGCGGCGAACTCCCTGGTCACCGACGACGGCCTGGCCGCGCCCGCCGCGCAGCACCGGCCGCTGATGATCGTGCACGGACTGGCCGACGACAACGTCGTCTTCGGGCACAGTCTGCGGCTGTCGTCGGCGCTGCTCGCCGCGGGCCGGCCCCACGAGGTGCTGCCGCTGTCCGGGGTCACCCATATGGCCGCACAGGAAGAGGTGGCCGAAAACCTGCTGCTGCTCCAGGTGGACTTCCTGCGCCGGTCGCTCGGTCTGGACTAGCCGGACCGTCCGGCGGTACGGGCCGTGAACGGATCACCGGCCGGGGCGACATGGCGCGCCCCGGCCGGTCCACGGCACCCGCACGGCCGTGCGTGCGTCAGCCTGACGGGTCCGTATATCGACGCCGTGGCGAGCGGATTGCCGGGGCGTTAACGGGGTTCTCGTACGGGTGACGCGGCGGACGGCGGACGACGGGCGGTCGGCACGGGTCAGACATGGGGCGGCCGGGGGCCGTCGGGGGGTGTGCGGTCAGGAGGTGCGCCGTCCGGGGGGCTGTCGGGGGGCGCGCCGTCCGGGGGGCCGTCCGGAGGGGTGTCCGGAGGGGTGTCCGGCGGAGGGCCGTCCGGGGGGCCGGATGCCGGGTCGGATGCCGGGTCGCTGTCCGGGTCCGGGGGGACCACCCGCTTCTCCTCCGCGAAGTGGCAGGCCGACGCGTGCGCCGCCAGTCCCCCGGCGTAGCGGAACTCGGCGGGGACCGCGAGCAGCGGCACCTCCAGCGCACAGCGCTCCTGGGCCTTCCAGCAGCGGGTGCGGAAGCGGCAGCCGGACGGCGGGTTCGCCGGTGAGGGCACGTCCCCGGTGAGGATGACGCGCTCGCGGTGCTCGCGCGCCTCGGGGTCGGGGACCGGCACCGCGGACAGCAGCGCCTGGGTGTACGGGTGCGTGGGGTGGTCGTAGATCTCCAGATCGGTGCCGAGTTCCACGATGCGGCCCAGGTACATCACCCCGACCCGGTCGGAGATGTGCCGGACGATCGACAGATCGTGCGCGATGAAGAGGTACGAGAGGTCGAACTCGTCCTGGAGCCGCGCCATCAGATTGATGACCTGCGCCTGCACGGACACGTCGAGCGCGGAGACCGGTTCGTCGGCGACGATGATCTCCGGTCGCAGCGCGAGGCCGCGGGCGATACCGATGCGCTGGCGCTGACCGCCGGAGAACTGGTGCGGGTACCGGTTGATGTACTCCGGGTTGAGCCCCACCACATCGAGCAGTTCCCGTACCTTGCGGCGCCGGTCGCCCTTCGGGGCCACCTCGGGGTGGATGTCGTACGGCTCACCGATGATGTCCCCGACGGTCATCCGGGGGTTCAGCGAGGTGTACGGGTCCTGGAACACCATCTGGATGTTGCGGCGCACCGCCTTCAGCGCGCGCCCCGACAAGCGGGTGATGTCCTCGCCCTTGTACTTGATCACTCCGGCCGTGGGGCGTTCCAGATGGACGAGCATCTTCGCGACGGTCGACTTGCCGCAGCCGGACTCCCCCACGATCCCCAGTGTCTCGCCCTGGTGCAGATCGAAGTCGACACCGTCGACGGCCTTGACCGCGCCGACCTGCTTCTTGAAGAGGATGCCCTGGGTCAGCGGATAGTGCTTGACCAGCCCGCGGACCTCCAGGATCGGCTCGCCGGGGGCGACGGGCGCGTCCAGCCGTTCGTCGACGGGCAGACCGGGCGGGGCGGTGGGGTCAGCCACGGAGCGTCTCCCTCCAGAAGTGGCACGCGCTGCGGCGTTCGGCGGAGACCTCGGCGAGCGGAGGCTCGTCGGTGCGGCAGATGTCCTGGGCCATCGGGCAGCGGGGATGGAAGGCGCAGCCCGACGGGATGTGCATGAGGTTCGGCGGCAGGCCCTTGATGGCGAAGAGCTCCTGGCCCTTCTGGTCGAGGCGCGGGATCGATTCGAGCAGGCCCTTGGTGTAGGGGTGGGCGGGCGCCTTGTAGATGTCGTGGACGGGGGCGGTCTCCACGATCCGGCCCGCGTACATCACCGCGATCCGGTCGGCGACGTCCGCGACGACACCGAGGTCATGGGTGATGAGGATCAGACCCATGTTCAGTTCCCGCTGGAGGTCCGCGAGCAGTTCCATGACCTGGGCCTGGACGGTGACGTCCAGGGCGGTGGTGGGTTCGTCCGCGATGATCAGGTCCGGTTCCAGGGCGAGCGCCATCGCGATCATGATGCGCTGGCGCATACCGCCGGAGAACTGGTGCGGGTACTGGCCGACGCGTTCGGCGGCGGCGGGGATGCGTACCCGTTCCATCAGCTCGACGGCCTGGGCGCGGGCGGCCTTGCGGGACGCGCCCCGGTGGACGCGGAACATCTCGCCGAGCTGGTCGCCGACGGTGAGGACGGGGTTCAGGGACGACAGGGCGTCCTGGAAGATCATCGCCATCTCGGCGCCCCGGACCTTCCGCCGGGCGTCCTCCTTGAGGGTGAGCAGATCGCGGCCCTTGAAGAGGATCTCGCCGCCGGTGATCCGGCCGGGCGGGATGTCGAGGATGCCCATGATCGCCTGCGCGGTCACCGACTTGCCGGAACCGGACTCGCCGAGCACGGCCAGGGTCTCCCCGGCGTCGAGGGAGTACGACACGCCGTTGACGGCCTTGGCGACACCGTCCCTGGTCCGGAACTCCACCTGTAGTTCGCGTACGTCGAGCAGCATCTCGGCCGCCTCCTCAGCGCAGCTTGGGGTCGAGGGCGTCGCGTACGGCGTCGCCGAGCATGATGAACGCGAGCACGGTGACGGCCAGCGCTCCGGCGGGCCACAGCAGCGCGTGCGGGGCGTTGCGGATGTAGGGGGACGCCGAGGAGATGTCGATGCCCCAGGAGACGGTCGGCGGTTTCAGACCGACACCGAGGTAGGACAGCGTGGCCTCCAGCGAGATGTACGTACCGAGGGCGATCGTCGCGACGACGATGACCGGGGCGACGGCGTTGGGCGTGATGTGGCGCAGCAGCATGCGGGAGCTGGACGCGCCGAGCGCGCGGGCGGCCTGGACGTAGTCGTTCTGTTTGGCGGTGATGACCGAGCCGCGGGCGATCCGGGAGATCTGGGGCCAGCCGAGCAGGATCATGAAGCCGATGACGGGCCAGACGGTGTTGCTGGTGACCACCGACAGCAGGACGAGTCCGCCGAGGACGACGGGGATCGCGAAGAACACATCGGTGAGCCGGGACAGCAGCGCGTCCCAGGTGCCGCCGAAGAATCCGGCGAGCCCGCCGAAGAGGGAGCCGAGCAACGCGACCCCGAGCGTGGCGCAGACACCGACGGTGACGGAGGTCCGGGCCCCGTACACGGTACGGGTGTACACATCGCAGCCCTGGCCGTTGAAGCCGAAGGGGTGGCCGGGTTCGGAGCCCTTCTGGGCGTCGGCGAGATTGCAGTCGAGGGGGCTGCCGGTGGTGATGGCGCCGGGCCACAGGGAGATGAAGACCAGGAAGAGGATGACGAAGGCGGAGAGCAGGAAGACCGGGTTGCGGCGCAGATCGTGCCAGGCGTCGGACCACAGGGAGCGTGCCTTGTGCTCGGGTCCGGTGCCCTCGGGCCCGCCGGGGACGCGCTCCAGGCTCGCGCCCTCGGCGGTGGCGAGATCCATGGCCCCGCCCGCGCCGGTCGAGGCGATCGCGCCGTCGTCGGGCAGTTGCTCAGGCATAGCGGATCCTCGGGTCGAGTACGGCGTAGAGCAGGTCGACGAGCAGGTTCGCCACCAGGAAGACCAGCACCAGCACGGTCACGAAGCCGACGACGGTCTGGGTGTTCTGCCGGAGGATGCCCTGGTAGAGCTGGTAGCCGACGCCGTGGATGTTGAAGATGCGCTCGGTGACGATGGCGCCGCCCATCAGTGCCCCGATGTCGGTGCCGATGAAGGTGATCACCGGGATGAGCGAGTTGCGCAGCAGATGCCGGCCGACGACGCGGCGCCGGGGCAGCCCCTTGGCGACGGCGGTACGGACGTAGTCGGCGCGCCGGTTCTCCGCGATGGAGGTCCGGGTCAGCCGGGTGACGTACGCGAGGGAGACCGAGGCGAGGACGAGACCGGGCACGATCAGCTCGTCCAGCGGGGCGCCCGGTGAGACGGACGGCCGGATCCAGCCCCACTCGACGCCGAGGAGCAGTTGCAGCAGCAGTCCGGTGACGAAGGTGGGCACCGAGATCACGACCAGGGTGAGCACGAGGACCCCGGTGTCGACGGGGGCGCCCCGGCGCATCCCGGTGATCACCCCGAGGGTGATGCCGATGACGATCTCGAAGAAGATCGCGACGAGGGTCAGCCGGATGGTCACCGGGAACGCGGACGCCATCAGCTCGGTGACCGGCTGGCCGTTGAAGGCGGTGCCGAAGTCACCGGTGAAGACATTGCCCATATAGGTCAGGTATTGCTGCCACACCGGTTTGTCGAGGCCGAACTCCTTCTCCAGTTGGGCGGCGGTCGACGCGTCGCAGGCCCGCTGTCCGCACAGACCCGCGATGGGGTCGCCCATCACGTTCACCATCAGGAAGATCAGCAGGGTCGCGCCGATGAAGACGGGGATCATCTGGAGCAGACGCCGGATCACATACCGTCCCATGTACCGCTCCGGGGGTCGTGGTTCGCCGGGGGGAGGACCGGGGCCCGGCCCCGCGCGCGAGGCGGGTGCCGGGGCCGGTGGACGGGCCGCCGCGTCGGCGTCAGCCGACCTTGATCTCGTTGTAGACGGGCACGCTGAACTGGTTCAGCGCGACGTTCGAGATCCGCTCCGAGTAGCCCGCGCTGCCGTTCTGGTACCAGAGCGGGATGGCCGCCATGTTGTCCCGGACGACCTCCTCCGCCTGCTGGAACAGCCCCACGGCCTTGGCCTGGTCGGTCTCGGCGTTGGCTTGGTCGACCAGCTTGTCGAAGTCCGGATCGGACCACTTGCCGTCGTTGGAGGAGGCGTTGGTGTAGTAGAGCGGCTGGAGGAAGTTCTGGATGAGCGGATAGTCCATCTGCCAGCCCGCGCGGAACGGGCCGGACATCTTGGACTGGGTGATCTGGCTGCGGAAGTCCGCGAAGGTGCCGATCGGGTTGCCGACACACGCCTCGCTGTTGCCGAGCGCGTTGTTGATGGAGTTGCAGACGGCGTCCACCCACTCCTTGTGGGAGCCGGTGTCGGCGTTGTACGAGATCTTCACCTGTCCGCCGGGCAGACCGCCGCCCTCGTCGATCAGCTTCTTGGCCGCGTCCGGGTCGTAGTCGCAGGAGTCACCGCACAGCCCTCCCTTGAAGCCGCCGTCCTCGCCGAGCACCGGGGAGGTCCAGTCGGTGGCGGGGGTGCGGGTCTGGTGGAAGATCGTGTCGGTGATCTGCTTGCGGTCGATCCCCCGGGACAGCCCCTGGCGGACCTTCAGGACCTTCTCGTCCGACCACGCCTTGTCGTAGAACGGGAAGGCGAGGGTCTGGATGATCCCGGCGGGGGTGTTGATGTAGCGGTCGCCGAGGTCCGCCTTGACGTTCCCCAGCTGGGCCGCCGGGATGTCGTCGACCAGATCGAGGTTGCCGGCGATCAGATCGGTGTACGCGGTGTTGTTGTCGGTGTAGACCTTGAGGTCGATCCCGCCGTTCTGCGCCTTGTCGGAGCCCGGGTAGTCGGCCCAGGCCCGCAGCGACATCTGGGAGCCCCTGTTGTACGAGTCGACGGCGTACGGGCCGTTGCCGACGGGCTTGGCGAGCCACGCCTGCCGGTCGTCGAAGAACGTCTGCGGCAGCGGGGCGAACGCGGCGTACCCGAGGGTGTCGGGGAACGTGGAGAACTTCTGGTTCAGCTTCACCGTGAACGTCAGATCGCTCTCGACCTTCAGCCCGGAGAGGGTGTCGGCGCTCTGGCTGCCGGAGTCCGGGTGGACCTTGTCGTAGCCGTCGATGTACCCGAAGAAGTACGCGTTCTTCTGGTTGTTCTTCAGGCTCGCCCCGTAGTTCCAGGCGTTGACGAAGGAGTGCGCGGTGACCGCCTCGCCGTTGCTGAACTTCCAGCCGCCCTTCACCGTGATCTTGAAGTTCTGCGAGTCCGACGTCTCGATCTTCTCCGCGAGCATGTCCTCGGCGGCGCCCGTGTCGGCGTTGTAGCGCTTGAGGCCGCGGAAGATCATGTCGAGGACCTTGCCGCCCTGCACTTCGTTGGTGTTGGCGGGTTCCAACGGGTTCTGCGGGTCCCCCCAGGAGGAACTCACGACCCCGGAGCCGTCGCCGCCGCCGCCACTGCTGCCGCCGCCCCCGCAGGCCGTCGCCGTCGCCGCGAGGGCCACGGCGGTGGCCGCGGTGGCCCTGGCGGCGCGGGTAGCGCGCGTGACTCCACGCATGCGGTGCCTCCTCGGTTCGCTCTCTTCACTTAGGCCCAAATATCGCCTCACTCTCCGCATTGCGCATATTCAGCCCACCCGGGTGGGTGCATGTCGCCTTCGCTCGCGCTGCCCAGGTTTCCTGTGCTGGACGCGCTTGTCCCTGTGCGGGTCGCCTTTGCTCGCGCCCCCTGGGTTTCCTGTGCTGGGCGCACTTGTCCCTGTGCCGTCGCTCGGTGGGTGCGCAGTTCCCCGCGCCCCTGGATGCTGCCCCGATCCGTTGCTCTTCGGGTGCGGGTGCGCCCTCGTCTTTTGCGCGGTTCCCCGCGCCCCTGGGTTTCCTGTGCTGGACGTACTCGTCCCTGTGCCGTCGCTCGTGGGGTGCGCAGTTCCCCGCGCCCCTGGGAGGTGCCCCGATCCGTTGCTCTTCGGGTGCGGGTGCGCCCTCGTCTTTTGCGCAGTTCCCCGCGCCCCTGGGAGGTGCCCCGGCCCGTGGTTCTTCGGGTGCGGGACGGTTCTCGCTTTCGCGCGGTTCCCCGCGCTCCATTGGGGTGCCCGCTTCGGGGCGATCGTCGGCTTCGGGTCTGTCCACTGGTCACTTGGGGGTGGGGGGGCGGGTTTCTGCGAGGTAGATCCAGTTGGTGGCGTGTTCGAGCATGACGTTCACCTTGCGGCCCTTGGCGTCCACGCCTGTGTAGCCGTCGGACGCGGACCGGCCCTTGTAGCCCGCCGCCTCACCCGAGCCCGCCTTCGTCAGGCCGCAGGCCGTCAGGGCCTTCTGGATTCTGGTGAAGTCCGCCCTGGCGTCAGCCGGGTCCTCGAACTCCGCGTACCGCTGCATGGCGGTGGCGCCGCCCTTGCCCACGTGCTCCGAGCTGTACCCGTGGTTGCCGCGGTCGATGCCCGGGCCGCTGTCCGCGCCCCGGCACCTCAGATCGAGGGACAGCTCCGTGATGTTATCCGGCGATGTCCACATGCCCGCACGGGTCTTCCACTGGGCGCGGTCGGCGTCCGGCAGGACATCCGGCTCCAGCAGCATGACGTCGTCGTCCACGCGGTACGGGGTCGAAGGCCGGCCGTCCGTCGATATCACGCTGGGCGAGCTCGCCGGACGGGACTCTCCGGGGCCGCTCTCCGGTACGACGGACCAGGCGATGACCCCGGCGGCCACCGCCACCGCCGCTCCGGCGCCCGCCAGGCGGCGCCCCCGGCGGCGGGCGGCCCTCGCCCTCAGCTCGGCCCCGCTCGGCATCAGCGTCACCGTGTCGTCCAGCAGTTCCTCGACCTCGTTCATCGGATCGCCCCTTTGCCACTCAGTTCGCCGCGAAATGCCTTGTCGTTCTCCGTGAGGCGCTCGCCGAGCACCTTGCGGGCCCGGCTCAGCCGGGTCCGCACCGCGCCGTTCGACGCGCCCGTCTCCCGGGCGACCTGCTCCACCGGCAGGTCCAGCAGATGGTGCAGGACCACCACCTGGCGCTGGTCCGGGGTCAGCTGCCGCAAAGCCGCCATCAGTGCGACCCGGTCCGCGGACAGCTCCGGTACGTCCCGCTGCGGGCCGTGCCGGAAGTGGGCGCGCATCCTGCCCTTCGTCCGGCGCCAGGTGCTGATCGCGAGGCGCAGGGCCACGCGGCGCACCCAGGGGAGGGGGTCACCCTCCCGAGTGAGTTTGGGCCAGCGCTGCCATGCCCTCACGAACGCTTCCTGTACCGCGTCCTCCGCCTCCGCAAGATCGCCTGTCGTCGCGTACACCGTCGCGACCAGGCGCTTGGCGGTGGCGCTGTAGAACGCGTCGAAATCCTCCGATGCGGTGGTGATCGTCGCCATCGTCCCCCCGTTCTGACCTGGGTCGGTCCGTCCTTCCTGCCATAAGCACGCTTGGGGGACCCCGGACGTTACAGATCACTTCCGCCGTCACACCCCGGAGGTTCCCTGTGCTGAACCCACTTGTCCCCGCACAGGTCGCTCGTAGGTTGCGCAGTTCCCCGCGCCCCTGAACCTGAAGGGGCACCCCTCTCCTCGCGCAGTCGCGCTGCTGCCGAAGGGGGTGGGCGGGAATCTCTCCCCGCAGACTCCGACGCTCTTCAGTCGGACCACTGGACGTGTTACCGAGCGCGTTGGAGCGAGGACGGAGAATCCCGACCGGCACCGACCCGAAGAACCAGCCGGACGCGCCCCAAAGGGGCGCGGGGAACTGCGCAAAAGACGAGGGCAGAGCCGCACCCGAAGAACAACACCAGACAGGCAGCGCCCCCAAAGGGGCGCGGGGAACTGCGCGAAGACGAGAACCGGCCCGCGCCCGGACAGCGACAGCACGCGGCAGCACCCGCAAGCGCGAGCGAAGGCGACCCGCGGCCCCCGGGAAACGCGAAAGCGCCCCCTCGGGAGGAGGGGGCGCTTCGGGGAGGGGGATCAGGTCGCGTGGACCACGTCCATCTCCTCGGCGAAATGACACGCGGACTCATGCGCCGCGGGCGAGTCCGACCCCTGGAACCGCTCGGGGATCGCCAGCAACGGCACCTCCTCCGCACACCGCTCCTCCGCCTTCCAGCAGCGGGTACGGAACCGGCAGCCGGACGGCGGGTTCGCCGGTGACGGCACATCCCCGGTGAGGATGATCCGCTCACGGTTCTCGCGGGCCTCGGGGTCCGGGACCGGCACCGCCGACAGCAGCGCCTGGGTGTACGGATGTGTCGGGTGGTCGTAGATCTCCGTGTCCGTACCGATCTCGGCGATCTTGCCGAGGTACATCACCCCGACCCGGTCCGAGATGTGCCGGACGATCGAGAGGTCGTGCGCGATGAACAGGTAGGACAGGTTGAACTCGTCCTGGAGCTTGGCCATCAGGTTGATGACCTGCGCCTGCACGGACACGTCGAGCGCGGAGACCGGCTCGTCGCAGATGATGATCTCGGGGTTCAGCGCGAGGCCGCGGGCGATGCCGATGCGCTGGCGCTGACCGCCGGAGAACTGGTGCGGGTACCGGTTGATGTACTCCGGGTTGAGCCCCACCACGTCCAGGAGTTCCTGCACCTTGCGGCGCCGGTCGCCCTTGGGCGCCACCTCGGGGTGGATGTCGTACGGCTCACCGATGATGTCGCCGACCGTCATCCGGGGGTTCAGCGAGGTGTACGGGTCCTGGAACACCATCTGGATGTTGCGGCGCACCGCCTTCAGCGCGCGCCCCGACAGCCGGGTGATGTCCTGGCCCTTGTAGAAGACCTCACCGGCGGTGGCCCGCTCCAGGGTCATCAGCAGCTTGGCGACGGTCGACTTGCCGCAGCCGGACTCACCCACGATGCCGAGCGTCTCGCCCTGGTACAGGTCGAAGTCGACACCGTCGACGGCCTTGACCGCGCCGATCTGCTTCTTGAAGAGGATGCCCTGGGTCAGCGGGAAGTGCTTCTTCAGCCCGCGGACCTGGAGGATCGGCTCACCGCGTTCGGCCGGCGCCTCGACCGCGGCGACCGCCTCGGCCTCGGAGTGGGCGTCGACCACGGTCACACCGGAGACGTTCGGCATGACGGCGGCGTCCTGCGGCTCGCCGGACTTCGAGAGCTTCGGGGAGTCAGCCATGGATCGTCTCCTTCCAGAAGTGGCAGGCGGAGCGGCGGCCCGGGAGTGCGGAGCCGTCCCGCTCGGTCACCGCGTGCAGCACGGGGACATCGGTGCGGCACTCGTCCTGCGCCATCACACAGCGCGGGTTGAAGGCGCAGCCGCTCGGGACCCGCAGCAGGTTGGGCGGCAGGCCCTTGATCGCGTCGCGAAGAGCTCCTGGCCCTTCTGATCGAGGCGCGGGATCGATTCGAGCAGGCCCTTGGTGTACGGGTGCGCGGGGCGCTTGTACAGCTCGTGGACCGGCGCGGTCTCGACGATCCGGCCCGCGTACATCACCGCGATCTTGTCGGCGACGTCCGCGACGACACCGAGGTCGTGGGTGATGAGGATCAGGCCCATGTTGTACTCGCGCTGGAGCTCCGCGAGCAGGTCCATGACCTGGGCCTGGACCGTCACGTCGAGGGCCGTGGTCGGCTCGTCCGCGATGATCAGGTCCGGCTCCAGGGCGAGCGCCATCGCGATCATGATGCGCTGGCGCATACCGCCCGAGAACTGGTGGGGGTAGTCGCTGACCCGGGAGGAGGCGGCCGGGATCTTGACCCGGTCCATCAGTTCGATGGACTTGGCCTTGGCCGCCTTCTTGGACATTCCCTGGTGGACCCGGAACATCTCGCCGAGCTGGTAGCCGACGCTGAGGACCGGGTTGAGCGAGGACAGGGCGTCCTGGAAGATCATGGCGATCTTCTGGCCGCGGATCTTGCGCCGCTCCTCGCCGGACATGGTGAGCATGTCCTGGCCGCGGTAGAGGATCTGGCCCTGCGGGATCTTCGCCGGCGGCATGTCGAGGATGCCCATGACCGCCTGCGCGGTCACCGACTTGCCCGAGCCGGACTCACCGAGCACGGCCAGGGTCTCGCCCGCGTCGACGCTGTAGTTGACGCCGTTGACGGCCTTGACCACTCCGTCACGGGTGTGGAACTCGACGTGCAGGTCACGGACGTCCAGCAGGGGTCCGCCCTGTTCGGCGGCGTCCCGGGGACCCGGGACCGGTGCGGTCTTCTCGATGGTGGTCACGTACGCCTCCCTCAGCGTGTCTTCGGGTCAAGGGCGTTGCGGACGGCCTCACCGAGCATGATGAACGACAGCACCGTGATGCTGAGCAGGATCGACGGGTACAGCATGATGTGCTGCGCCACACGGATCTGGTTGCCGCCCGTGGAGATGTCGTTGCCCCATGACACGCCGCTCAGGCCGAGGCCCAGGTAGGACAGCGTGGCCTCCGCCGAGATGTAGACACCCAGCGAGATGGTGGCGACGACGATCACGGGCGCGACGGCGTTCGGCAGGATGTGGCGGAAGAGGATCCGCTTGGTGTCCGCGCCGAGCGCCTTGGCGGCCTGGACGTAGTCGGCCTGCTTGATGGTGATCACCGAACCGCGCATGACGCGCGCGGTCTGCGTCCAGCCCAGGAAGGCCAGCGCGCCGATGACGATCGGGACGGTGCGGTCCGTGAACGAGTTCAGGACGACCATCGCGCCGAGCAGGAACGGGATACCGAAGAAGATGTCGGTCAGTCGCGACAGGATCGAGTCGATGATCCCGCCGTAGTAACCGGCGAGCATGCCCATGATCCCGCCGAGCAGGGTCACCAGCACGGTGGTGCCGATGCCGACCATGACGGAGGCACGAGTGCCGTAGATGGCACGGGCATAGACGCTGCGGCCCTGACCGTCATACCCGAGCCATTCCGGTGCGAAGAAGTGCCCGAGCTCGGGCTTCCTCAGGAAGTTGTTCTGGAGGTCGCCGACGATCGGGTCGGCGCTGGTGAACAGGCCGGGGAAGGCCGTGATCGCCAGCAGAAGGGCGATCATCACCGTGGAGACGATGAAGATGGGGTTGCGTCGCAGATCGATCCAGGCGTCGCCCCAGAGGCTGCGTGCCTTCTCCGCCTTCGGCTGCGGTGCCTGTTCCACCGTGGGAACGGATTCCTGCACGGCGGCGTCGGCGGCGGTCTTTGTCAGATCAGGCATAGCGAATCCTCGGGTCCAGGACCGCGTACAGCAGGTCGACGATCAGGCTGGCGGCGAGGTAGATGAGGACCAGGACGGTCACCAGGCCGACCAGGGTCGTGCCCTCGCGGCGCTGGATGGAGTCGAAGATCGTGCCGCCCACGCCCTGGATGTTGAACAGGCCCTCGGTGATGACCGCGCCGCCCATCAGGGCGCCGATGTCGGTGCCGAGGAAGGTGACCACGGGGATCAGCGAGTTGCGCATCAGGTGCACACCCACCACCCGGCGCTTGGGCAGGCCCTTGGCGACGGCGGTGCGGATGTAGTCGGCGCGCAGGTTCTCCGCGACGGAGGTACGGGTCAGACGCCCCACATAGGCCAGGGAGACCGCGGCCAGCACGATGGCCGGCATCAGTAGTTCGCCCATGTTCATGGAGTCGTTGACGTTCGGCTCCAGCCAGCCGAGCTGGAAGGCGAACACCGTCTTGAAGATGAAGCCGAGGACGAACACCGGGACCGAGATCAGCAGCAGCGAGAAGAGCAGGATCAGGGTGTCGGCGAGCTTTCCGGCCTTCATACCGGCGATGACGCCGAGACCGATACCGAGGATCACCTCGATGGTGAACGCGATGGCGGCGAGCCGCACCGTCACCGGGAACGCCTCGCCCAGGATCTCGGTCACCGGCCGCCCGCTGGCGACCTGCGTACCGAAGTCGGCGTGCAGGACCATGTCCTTCATGTAATTGAAGTACTGCACGAGGATCGGCTGGTCGAAGCCGTACTCACGTCTCAGCGCGGCGATCGTCGCTTCGCTGCCGCCCTTGTCACCGAAGAGCCCGCGCACGGGGTCACCGGGCAGGGCGTAGACCATGAGGAAGATCAGCAGGGTCGTCCCGATGAAAACCGGGATCATCTGGAGCAGTCGTCGTGCGACATAACGCCCCATCGTGCCTCCATGTCAGTCACAGCGGCAGCCGTCAGGCCCCTTCCTCGCGAACCTGCTGAGTTCGCGGGGAAAGGGCCCCCCGGCCGCCCGTCCGTCCCACGACGGGACCGGCCGCGTGGGCCGGTCCCGTGGGGTCACGGGCTGTTTGCGGTTACTTCTTGACCTGGACGTCCGTCAGAACGGGGTCGCCCTTCTGGTTGTACTTGACGTCGCTGACGTTCTCGGAGTAACCAGCGTTGACCTTGTAGTACCAGAGCGGGATGCTCGGCATGTACTCGGGAAGCTTCTTCTCCAGCTCCTGGTACAGCTTCGTGGACTCCTCCAGCGACTTGGCGCCGTCGGCGGCCTTGATCAGAGCGTCGATCTCCTTGTTGGAGAAGCCGCTCTGGTTGCCGTCGGAGCTCGTCCCGAACAGGTCCCGGATGAAGTTGGCGTTCATCGGGAAGTCCAGGTTCCAGCCACTGCGGTACAGGGACTTGACCTGCTCGGCGGCGCGCGCCTGGAGGTCGGCCTGGAAGTCCGGCTTGGAGTCACCGGTGCACGCGACACCGGTCGCCTGGGTGATCGAGCCGCAGACGGCCTCGACCCACTCCTTGTGACCGCCGTCCGCGTTGAACTGGATGGTGATCTTGTTGCCCGGGACGCCGCCACCCTCCTTGATGAGGGCCTTGGCCTTCGCGGGGTCGAACTTGACGGCGTCGCCGGCGGCGTTCTCCTGGTAGCCGAGGACACCCTGGGCGACCCAGCCGGTCGCGGGCTCGCGAGTGCCCTGGAGGACCGTCTTGGTGATGGTCTCCCGGTCGATCGCCATCGACAGGCCCTTGACGACCTTGGGGTCGATGTCCTTGAACTGGTCGGTGTAGAACGCGGGAGCGATCGTCTGGATCGCCGAGTTCGAACCGTCGACCGCGCGGTCACCGAGGTCCTGCTTGTAGACCGGCAGGTCCTTCGGGGCGATCTGACGCAGGACGTCGACGTTGCCCGACTTCAGGTCCTCGTAGGCCGTCTCCAGGTTGGTGTAGTTCTTGAAGAGCACACCACCGTTCTTGGCCTTGTCAGGACCGGTGTACGCGTCGTAGCGCGCCACCTCGATCTGCTTCTTGTGCTGCCAGTTCACGAACTTGTACGGGCCGTTGCCGACGGGCTTCTGGCCCGCCTTCGCGGGGTCCGCGTAGAAGGACTCGGGAAGCGGCGAGAAGACCTCGTAGCCCAGCTTGTACACGTAGTACGGGATGGGGGTGGACAGCTCGATCGTGAAGGAGGTCTCGTCGACGACCTTCAGACCGGACAGCTCGGTGGCCTTGGGGGCGCCCTTGGTGGGCGAGACCTCGGCGTAACCCTTGATGTCGGAGAACCAGAAGCTGTTCTTCTGCTTGTTCTTCGGGTTCGCGGCCCAGTTCCACGCCTTGACGTACGACTCGGCGGTGACGGGGGTGCCGTCGTGGAACTTCCAGCCGGCCTTCAGCTTGACCGTGTAGGTCTTGTTGTCCTTGGTCTCCACCGACTCGGCGTTGACCATCTCGATGTTGCCCTTGGCGTCGTAGTTCACGAGCTGTGAGAACAGCGCGCGAGTGACGATGCTGCCGTTGGACTCCATGGTGTTGGCCGGCTGAAGCGGGTTCTCCGGCTCGCCCACCTCTACGGAGAACTTGGCGTTCGGGTCGACCGCACCCTTGTTGCCGCTGTCCTTGCCGCCGCTCTCGCCGCCGCCACAGGCGGTTGCACCCAGCGCCACAACCGCTGCTATGGCGACCCACTTGGCGCTCTTGGCACCGCGCATGGGTTTTCCTCCTCATGAGTCCACTTGGTTCACTGCGAATGAGGGCACTTCCGATCACGCCGACACCCCTGACGGCGACGATCGGGTACCCAAGTGTGCTCGTGAGTCGGCGCTCCCCACAGCGCGTGACCCATTGACCCGAGCTCTACGCGGTCAACTATTAGCCATGGACTACGGCCCGACCACACTCTTTTGGTCTCGGTTAGATCACACCTGATGTGTACTTCTCCCAAAATCCGGACAAACCGATCCGATATAGATGGCCGCGAAACGGACGTGTTACATATCTATCGGTCAACGGTGTCCGCATTTCGGACAACATCGGGAGGAAAAGCGGTTGCGTAGCCGGGCGTAAGGTGAGATAAGCAACAATCACCCGAACAGGAGGGGAGCGGTGCGGACGTGGCGCCCCGGTCCCCGCGCGTAGAACGCTACCCCGCAGGGGTCTTCCCCTAACACACCGGTACGGCCTGTCGACCGCCGCCATGCCGGTCGGATGTCCAACTCGCCCCGTATCCGGCCCGGTTGCGCCTCCCGCTCCTGACCCGTCGGTCAGCGGGACCCGGCTTCCGTACGACCGCGCCGCGAGCCGTCACCCGTCCCGGATCTGTCATATCCCGGGGCGGCCCGGCCCAGCGGCCCTGATCATCGCCGCGGCGGCCGTCCCGGTCACACTCCGTCACCGTCGGCGCGATCGGCGTGCGTCGGCGGCCGTGCGGTCGGAGCGCGCCCCGGGAGACCCGCCGCCGTCACCGTGCGTGCCGTCGTGCGGGCATGTGACGGCCCCCCGGCCGAAGGGCCGGGGGGCCGCGTCACGATGCGAGGGAGAAACGATCAGCCGTGCTTGGCGCGGCTCGCGGCCCGCGCGCGCTCACGCCCGTCCAGGTTCACCTTGCGGATACGCACCGCCTCGGGAGTCACCTCGACGCACTCGTCGTCGCGGCAGAACTCCAGGGACTGCTCGAGCGACAGCTTGCGCGGCGGCACGATCGACTCGGAGACGTCCGCGTTGGACGACCGCATGTTCGTGAGCTTCTTCTCCTTGGTGATGTTCACGTCCATGTCGTCCATCCGGGAGTTCTCCCCGACGATCATGCCCTCGTACACCTCCGTACCGGGCTCGATGAAGAGGACACCGCGCTCCTGGAGGTTGGTCATCGCGAACGCGGTGACCGCGCCGGCGCGGTCCGCCACCAGGGAGCCGTTGTTCCGGGTCTTCAGCTCGCCGAACCACGGCTCGTGGCCCTCGTGGATGGAGTGCGCGATACCCGTACCGCGCGTCCCGGTCAGGAACTCCGTACGGAAGCCGATCAGACCGCGGGACGGGACGATGAACTCCATGCGCACCCAGCCGGAGCCGTGGTTCGACATGTTGTCCATCCGGCCCTTGCGGGTGCCCATGAGCTGCGTGACCGCGCCCATGTGCTCCTCGGGCACGTCGATCGTGATCCGCTCGATCGGCTCGTGGACCTTGCCGTCGACCTCCTTGGTGACGACCTGCGGCTTGCCGATGGTCAGCTCGAAGCCTTCCCGGCGCATGGTCTCCACCAGGATCGCCAGCGCCAGCTCGCCGCGGCCCTGGACCTCCCAGGTGTCGGGACGCTCGGTGGGCAGGACGCGCAGGCTGACGTTACCGACCAGCTCGCGCTCCAGGCGGTCCTTGACCAGCCGCGCGGTGACCTTGCGGTCCTTGACCACGGCGGTCGACGCGCCCTTGCCGGTCGCGCCCCGGCCGACCAGCGGCGAGTTGTTGGTACCGATGGTCATCGAGATCGCGGGCTCGTCCACCGTGATCAGCGGCAGCGCCACCGGGTTCTCGGGGTCCGCGAGGGTCTCGCCGATCATGATGTCGGGGATACCGGCGACGGCGCAGATGTCGCCGGGACCGGCGACCTCGGCGGGCTTGCGGGTCAGCGCCTCCGTCATCAGCAGCTCGCTGATCCGGACGTTCGACACGGTGCCGTCACGCTTGATCCACGCGACGGTCTGGCCCTTGCGCAGCTCGCCCTGCTCGACCCGGAGCAGCGCGATACGGCCGAGGAAGTTGTCGGCGTCCAGGTTGGTGACATGCGCCTGGAGCGGGGCCTGCTCGTCGTACGAGGGGGCCGGGATGGTGTCCAGGATCGTGGAGAAGAACGGCTCCAGGCTGGTGCTGTCGGGCGGGACCGTGCCGTTCTCCGGCTTGGTCAGCGAGGCGATGCCGTCCCGCGCGCAGGCGTAGACGATCGGGAACTCGATCTGGTCCTCGTCGGCGTCGAGGTCCAGGAAGAGGTCGTACGTCTCGTTGACGACCTCGTCGATACGGGAGTCCGGGCGGTCCGTCTTGTTGATGCAGAGGATCACGGGGAGCTTCGCGGTCAGCGCCTTGCGCAGCACGAACCGGGTCTGCGGGAGGGGGCCCTCCGACGCGTCCACCAGCAGGACGACGCCGTCGACCATCGACAGACCGCGCTCGACCTCGCCGCCGAAGTCGGCGTGGCCGGGGGTGTCGATGATGTTGATGGTGATCGGGTCGCCACCGGCCTTGGGGTGGTACTTCACGGCCGTGTTCTTGGCGAGGATCGTGATCCCCTTCTCACGCTCCAGGTCGTTCGAGTCCATGACCCGGTCGTCGACATGCTGGTGCGCGGCGAAAGCTCCCGCCTGCTTGAGCATGGCGTCGACGAGTGTGGTCTTGCCGTGGTCGACGTGGGCGACGATGGCGACGTTGCGGATGTCGTGGCGCGTGGCCATATTGCGGCGCTTCTCCCGGGGTGAGTGGACGGCTGCTCGTACGACTGCTGTACGGCGCCATGCCGGGCTGGACACGCCACGGCCTCACCCCATCGTACGGGGCCCCGCGGGGGGTGGCCTCCGCGGGTCGTGGGGGACGGCGGCCACGCAGCCCGCGGGGCGGGGAGGCGGATCTGGGGGGAATCCGCTGGTCCGGGTGATTTCCGGGGGTCAATGGGGGGTGGTTCGACAGTGCAGGGCCCGTGCGGGGGGCGGCAAGGGATTTGAGGGAGTTCTGAGGGTTCTGGTGCGGACGGCCGAGGCCCCGCGCCGGTGTTCGTGCTCCGGGCGGGGCCTGGGCCGGGGGTCGCTGTTCGGCCAGGTCACGGGCCGGTGGGGGCCTGGCCCGGTCGGGTCATGGACCGGGGGCCGGTCGGGGAACGGCCGGAGGCGCTACTTCCGGCCGGGGGACTTGGCGAGGCCGATGTTCTGGTAGATCGGGGTCTCGAAGCCGAAGGCGCCCGCGTTGACGACGTTCTTACGGACGGCGACGAGCTCGGGGCGCTGGTAGAGCGGGATCGAGCCGGCCGCCGCCCAGATACGGGCGTCGGCCTGGCGCACCAGGTCCCGCGACCGCTTCTCGTCCAGCTCGCTCGACGCCTGGTCGAGCAGCTGGTCGATGTGGTCGGTGCCGACCCGGGTGTAGTTCTGCTCCACGTTGAGCGAGCCGTCGGCGGCGGGCACGGGCTTGGCGTAGATGGGCCGGGCGTCCGTCGCGGGATAGGCGGTTCCCGGCCATGAGTAGAGGGCCAGGTCGTACTGCCCGGAGGCGATGTGGTCCTTGAAGTAGCTGTCGTCCGCGACCTTCGTGGTCTCGGTGCGGATGCCGATCCGCTCCAGCATCCGGGAGATCCGCTCCCCCACGGCCCGCAGGGCCTCGGAGCCGGGTCCGGAGGGCAGGACGAACCGCAGGGTCAGCGGCTTGCCGTCCTTGGCGAGCGGTCCGGCCGCGGCCTCGGCGGGGGACGCGCCGGCGCTGGGGTCCCGGGGTGCGGCGGTGCCCTTGGGCGCGTAGGCGCCGGGGGCGCCGCCCTGCCCGATCCGCTGGGGTCCGTCCTGGCGGCGGGCCTGCTCGCCGTCCTCCCCGGCGGCCGGGGCGAACAGGGCCGCCTGACGCGCGACGGCGGTCCGCTGGGCCGCGGCGGCGGGCGCGGGGAGCGACACGGGGAGGTCGCCGGGCTTGGGGTCGTCCCGGCCCACGATGTACGCGCCGTCGGAGCCGTCCTGGCCTGATCCCGATGCCTTGTCCGGGTCGGCCCCGGCCTTCTTCGCGTCGTCCTCCGCCTTCTCCTTGGCGTCCTTGGCGTCCTTGGTGCCCTTGACCGGGCCGCCGGGGACCCAGCCCGCGTCCGCGAGCAGGGCCCGGGCCTCGGCGGTGTCCTGCTTGCCGAGCGCGCCGCTGCTGTCGGTGTAGGCGGGCTGTCCGGCGAGCGCGAGATGGCTGCCGACGGGCTTCGCGGGCAGCCCGAGCGGCGACAGGACGACGGACGCGAGCTCGGCGCGGTCCAGCGCGCGGGCCACCGCGCGGCGGACCCGTTCGTCGGACAGGGGACCGGTGGAGCCGTTGAGGGCCAGCTGGGTGTAGGCGGGTTCCAGTGACTTGCGGACGGTGAGGTCGCGCAGTCCGGCCTGCTCGTCGGCGTACTTCTCGACGGCCTTGCGGGTACGGGCCCGGGCGAGCTGCTCCGCCTCGGCCGCCTCCTCGTCCTCACCGTGGGCGAGGGCCCAGGAACGCAGGGCCTGGCCGGGGGTGATCGCCGCGCCGGGGCCGTGGGCGAGCGGGCCGGAGGTGCCCCGGTCGCGGGCGGCGAGGGCGATCCGGCGGGCCTCACCGGGATCGACCTCGGCCAGGTCGACCTTGCCCGCGGCGAGCGCGGCGGCCCGCTTGTCGCGGGGGACGGCCCGCAGGACGAGCTTGTCGAGTTTGGCGGGGCCACCCCACCAGCGGGCGCTGCGCTGGAGGGTGGCCTCGCCCGCCTTGGTGTCGAACTTCTGCACGGCGAAGGGGCCCGCGGACACCTTCAGCTTGCCGCGCGCCCCGTCGTTGAAGCTGTCGGGCGTGCCCATCACGTCCTTGGGGTACAGCGGGGTGAACAGCGCGCGCCAGTCGGCGAAGGGCTTGGCGAAGGTGACCCGTACCTCCAGGTTGTTCGCGCCCCGGTCGATACGTTCGATGCGTTCGTAGCCCGCGTTGCGGGCCGTCCAGTACGCGGTGTCCTTGCCGGACAGGGCGCGCCACTGGGCGGCGAAGTCGTCGGCGCCGATCTCCCGGCCGTCGCTCCACACCGCCTGCTGGTTGAGCTTGTAGAGGACGACCTGGCGCGGTTCGGTCTCGACGACCTCGGCGGACTCCAGGAAGTCGGGGTCGCGCTGGGGGCGGCCCTGGGCGTCGAGACGGAACATCGCGGGCAGGGTGGCCTGGGCCACCCGGGTGGTGGCGGCGTCGGCGTCGGCCTGGAAGGCGTTGAGGGTCTCGGGGAGGGCGTCCACGGCCCAGGTGAGCGTGGCCCCGTCGGCGACCTTGTCGCGGGGGGTGAGGGCGATGTCCTGGGCGGCGGCGGGTGCCGAGGCCCGGTCGTCCGAGCTGCACGCCGTGAGGACCGGGAGCGTGAGGGCGCCCGCCGTCAGGAAGGCGACCGAGCGCATCACCGCGCGCGTGCTGAGGCCGTCGTGGGACATCCGTGTACCTCCGGGGTCGCCCGGCCCCCGGGGGTACGGCGCCTCCCGGCAGGGGTCGGTGTGATCACGTTCAGTGCGGGTGGACTGGTCGCGTCGGTGTGATTTGGCGCTGATCACATGTATGGCCGACGGCTCCACGGAACCCGAAGCGGCGCGCGCCCCGGCCACGACACGGCGACACCCGCCGGAACCTCACCCGCGCGGCGCAACGGAACCGCCGGTGCGGCGGGCGCCGTGGCGGCGGAGGCGGTGTCCTGGGGCCGGGGGCACCCCCACCGGCCCCCGGGAGGACCCCACCCCCGCCAGGCCCGCACAGGACAAGTACGCCCACCCGGACAGACCTCAGCGGCGCGAGGAACCGCGCACCCACCGAGCGACGGCGCAGGAACAAGCACTCCAGCCGGGGACGGCCTGAGGGGCGCGGGGAACCGCGCACCCACGAACGACCCGCACAGGGCCAAGTGCATCCACCGGTGGACCCCACGGCCGCGAGCGAGGGCGACCCGCACCGGGACAGTCACGGCCGGAGGGCGGACCCGGGGGCGCCGACCGAGGACCGACCGGAGGCGAACCGGTCAGCCACGCGAGGACCACCGAACCGCGCCGAAGGCGTTCCGCGGGTCCCCCACCTGCGCACGAACAGCCCCATCCGCACCGTGCAACCCACAAGTACCGGCCAGTGTCAAGAAAGCGCGGCCGGTGTCTTCCCAACCCGTGATGTGACACGGAACACTCACAGTCGCATGAACGTTGCCGCCCGCGACTGCGGAAGAGAGGGCAAATCATGTCAGTTCAGGATGACTTGACGGCTGTACAGCGCTGCATCGACGACCTCACACGGACCGTGGGACAGCTCACGGACCGGATCGGCCGGGAAGCACTGGAGGTCAGACGGGTCCGGACCGACGCCGCCCATCTGCGCGAGAGCGTGGAACTCCTCCGGGAGCTCATGACCGCGGGCGGCGGACCAGTCACCAGGGGCGGTGTCCCTCAGCACCGCGCCGTACCACCCCGTCCGGCCGACCGGCCGGACATCGTACGGATTCCCGACACCCCGTACGACAGCTCGCTGTGGACGGACTCGGACGACGAGGGACTCGGCGCCCGGGCCCGTCAAGCCCCCTGAGCCACCGCCGGCCCGGGGGCGATTCGAGTCCGAGTCCCGACCCGAGTGGAGTCCTCGTTGGCCACTGGCACGGAACCCCCCATCCAGCGCGGTGGTGTCCGCACGGGCACCCGCGCCGCGATCGGCGCAGCGCATCTGCGGACCGATCGCTGGTGGCTCGCGCCCGCCGGAACAGCGGCCGGGCTGCTCGCCTTCATCGTCTACTCGACCTGGCGCGCGTTCGCGAACACCGACTACTACGCAGCCCCGTACGTGTCCCCGTTCTACTCCCCCTGCCTCGCCGAGAACTGCGCGCCGATGCGCGACGGGCCCAATCTGGAGATCATCGGCAGCTGGTGGGGACTGTCCCCCGCCCTGATCATCCTGGTCTTCCCGCTGGGCTTCCGGCTGACCTGCTACTACTACCGCAAGGCGTACTACCGCGGCTTCTGGGCGTCGCCGCCCGCCTGCGCGGTGGCCGAGCCGCACAAGAAGTACTCGGGTGAGACGCGCTTCCCGCTCATCCTCCAGAACCTGCACCGGTACTTCTTCTACGCGGCGCTGCTGGTCGCCGTGATCCTCACGTACGACACCGTCCTCACGTTCCGCGACGAGCACTACGCGTGGGGCCATATGGGCCTCGGTTCGCTGGTGTTCCTCGTCAACGTCGCGCTGATCTGGGCGTACACGCTGTCCTGTCACTCCTGCCGCCATATCGTCGGCGGCCGGCTGAAGCACTTCTCGAAGCACCCGGTGCGCTACCGGCTGTGGGGCTGGGTCGGCAGACTCAACGCCCGTCATATGCAGCTCGCATGGGCGTCCCTGGTGAGTGTGGGACTCGCCGACTTCTATGTGTATCTCCTGGCCAGTGGTGCTTTTGACGATCCGAGGTTGTTCTGATGGTTCAGGTGGAACGGCAGCAGTGGGACGTCGTCGTCGTCGGCGCCGGTGGCGCCGGGCTGCGGGCGGCGATCGAGGCCCGTGAACAGGGGCTGCGCACCGCGGTGATCTGCAAGTCGCTGTTCGGCAAGGCGCACACGGTCATGGCCGAGGGCGGTATCGCCGCGGCGATGGGCAATGTGAACTCCGGCGACAACTGGAAGGTCCACTTCCGGGACACGATGCGCGGCGGGAAGTTCCTCAACCAGTGGCGGATGGCGGAGCTGCACGCCCAGGAGGCCCCTGACCGGGTATGGGAACTGGAGACCTGGGGCGCGCTCTTCGACCGGACCCGGGACGGCCGGATCTCCCAGCGGAACTTCGGCGGCCACGAGTACCCGAGGCTCGCCCATGTCGGCGACCGTACGGGCCTTGAGCTGATCCGCACCCTCCAGCAGAAGATCGTCTCCCTCCAGCAGCACGCGGCGCTGGAGTCCGGCGACCACGAGTGCTGTCTGAAGGTCTACCAGGAGTGCACGGTCACCCGGGTGCTGAAGGGCCCGGACGGCAAGGTCGCGGGGGTCTTCTGCTACGAGCGGGAGACCGGGCGGTTCTTCGTGATCGAGGCACCGGCGGTGATCATCGCGACCGGCGGGATCGGCAAGTCCTTCAAGGTCACCTCGAACTCATGGGAGTACACGGGCGACGGGCACGCGCTCGCGCTGCTCGCGGGGGCTCCGCTGCTGAACATGGAGTTCGTGCAGTTCCATCCGACGGGCATGGTCTGGCCGCCGTCGGTGAAGGGCATCCTCGTCACGGAGTCGGTCCGCGGGGACGGCGGGGTGCTGCGCAACTCCGAGGGCAAACGGTTCATGTTCGACTACATCCCGGACGTCTTCAAGGAGAAGTACGCGCAGACGGAGGCGGAGGGCGACCGCTGGTACGAGGACCCGGACCACAACCGCCGGCCACCTGAGCTCCTCCCCCGGGACGAGGTGGCCCGGGCGATCAACTCCGAGGTCAAGGCGGGCCGGGGCTCCCCGCACGGCGGGGTCTTCCTCGATGTGTCCACCCGGATGCCCGCGGAGGCCATCCGGCGGCGGCTGCCGTCCATGTACCACCAGTTCAAGGAGCTGGCGGACGTCGACATCACGGCCGAGCCGATGGAGGTCGGCCCGACCTGTCACTACGTGATGGGCGGGATCGCCGTCGAGTCGGACACGGCCGCGGCCCGGGGCGTGCCGGGACTGTTCGCCGCGGGTGAGGTCGCGGGCGGGATGCACGGCTCCAACCGCCTCGGCGGCAACTCCCTCTCCGACCTGCTGGTCTTCGGCCGCCGCGCGGGGCTGCACGCGGCGCGGTACGCGGCCCGCTTCAAGGACGAACGCCCGGTCGCGGACGAGGCCCAGATCAGCGCGGCGGTGGAGGAGGCCCTGCGCCCCTTCGGCGCGGGGGAGGCGTCGGGTGCGTCCGGTACGACCCGCGCGGCCGGTACGACCGGCAGGCCGGGTGCGGCCGGGCCGGAGAACCCGTACACGCTGCACCAGGAGCTCCAGCAGACGATGAACGACCTGGTCGGCATCATCCGGCGCGAGGGCGAGATGGCCGACGCGCTGGAGCGGCTGGCGGATCTGCGGGTCCGGGCCCGCGACGTGGTCGTGGAGGGGCACCGGCAGTTCAACCCGGGCTGGCACCTCGCGCTCGACCTGCGGAACATGCTGCTGGTCAGCGAGTGCGTGGCGCGGGCCGCCCTCGAACGCACCGAGAGCCGGGGCGGCCACACCCGCGAGGACCGTCCCGGGATGGACCGCGCCTGGCGGAACGTGAACCTGCTGTGCGCCCTCACCGACCCGTCCGGGGCGGAGCAGACCGGCGATCCGCGCCGTCCCCGGATCGAGCTGTCCCGGGTGGAGACGGAACCCATCCGCCCCGACCTGCTGGCCCTCTTCGACAAGGAGGAGCTGGTCAAGTACCTCGCCGAAGAGGAGCTGTACGAGTGACGACCACCGCATCCACCAGTTATGAGGCGCTCTTCCGGGTCTGGCGGGGGGACACCGGCGGCGGTGAGCTCACCGACTTCCGGGTGGAGGTGAACGAGGGCGAGGTGGTCCTGGACATCATCCACCGGCTCCAGGCCACCCAGGCCCCCGACCTCGCGGTCCGCTGGAACTGCAAGGCGGGCAAGTGCGGGTCGTGCAGCGCCGAGATCAACGGACGGCCGCGGCTGCTGTGCATGACCCGGATGTCGGTCTTCTCCCGTACGGAGACGATCACGGTGACCCCGCTGCGGGCGTTCCCCGTGGTCCGGGACCTGGTGACCGACGTGGGGTTCAACTACACCAAGGCCCGGGAGATCCCGTCGTTCGTGCCGCCCCCGGACCTGGCCCCCGGTGAGTACCGGATGCTCCAGGAGGACGTCGACCGGTCGCAGGAGTTCCGCAAGTGCATCGAGTGCTTCCTGTGCCAGGACACCTGCCATGTGGTCCGCGACCACGAGGAGAACAAGACGGCGTTCGCCGGTCCGCGGTTCCTGATGCGGGTCGCCGAGCTGGACATGCATCCCCTGGACGCGGCCGACTCCGCCGGTCTCGACCGCAAGGCCACCGCGCAGGACGAGCACGGGCTCGGTTACTGCAACATCACCAAGTGCTGCACGGAGGTCTGCCCGGAGGGCATCAAGATCACGGACAATGCGCTGATCCCGCTGAAGGAACGGGCAGCGGATCGTAAGTACGATCCGCTGGTGTGGTTGGGGAACAAGATCCGGCGGCGGGGGGAATAGGGGGCGGGTCGCCTTCGCTTGCGCTTTTCAGGTCTGTCCGGCTGGGCGAACTTCGTTCCTGTGCCGTCGCTCGGTGGGTGCGCAGTTCCCCGCGCCCCTTTGGGGCGCGTTCTGTCGGTTCTTCGGGTCGGTGCCGGTCGGGATTCTCCGTCCTCGCTCCAACGCGCTCGGTCGGACGTCCCCCTTGTCCTGCTGAAGAGCATCGGAGTCTGCGGGCAGAGATTCCCGCCCACCCCCTCCCGCAGCCATGCGACTGCGCGGGGAGGGGGGGTGCCCCTTCAGGGGCGCGGGGAACTGCGCAAAAGACGAGGGCGACCCACACCCGACGGACAAACCCGAAGGGGCAGCATCCAGGGGCGCGGGGAACTGCGCGAAACCACCGAGCGACGGCACAGGAAACAAGTGCGCCCAGCACAAGAAACCCAGGGGCGCGGGGAACCGCGCACCCACGAACGACCTGTGCGGGAGCAAGGGCGCCCACCCGGGCAGACCTCGGAAGCGCGAGCGAAGGCGGGCCACCTTGCCCGACAGGGGCCGCCCGCCTAGGGTGAATGCGCTTACAAAGCGCGTGTACTGCGCATTCGGTTCGAACAGGCAGGCGGTCGGTCGGGTGAGCACAGTCCCCACGGTGTACGACGTCGCGGAGCGCTCGGGTGTCTCCATCGCGACGGTGTCACGGGTGTACCGCAACCCGGACTCCGTACGGCAGCAGACCCGGGACCGGGTGCTCGCCGCCGCCCGCGAACTGGGCTACGTACCGAGCGGGAACGCCCGGGGGCTGGCGAGCCGGTCGACCGGCGTCCTCGGACTCTGCTTCCCGGACTCCTCCGACCCCGACACCGAGTCGGAGGCGGGGGAATCGGACGACGACGACGCCGCGATGCTGTACTCGGACCAGATCATCCGCGGGATGGAACGCGCCGCCCGGCGCCACGGCTACGCGCTGCTGATCGCCGCCTCGCTCAAGGTCGGGCCGGAGAGCCTGGTCGCCAAGGTCGCGGGCCGGGTGGACGGCTTCGCCGTACTGGCGCGGACCGTGCCCACCGAGGACCTGGAGGTCATGTCCCGGCGGCTGCCGGTCGTGATGCTCGCCGGTCCCCGTGAGTCCGAGCAGCTCGATCATCTCGACCACATCGAGGTCGCCAACGAGTACGGCGAGCGCGAGCTCACCCGGCACCTCCTGGCCGATCACGGACTGAGCCGGCTCGCGTTCATCGGCAGCGCCGAGGACTCCCCGGACGTCGCGGCCCGCTTCCGGGGCTACCGTGCGGCATGCGCGGCGGCGGGGGTCCCCGTGGGGGACGTACCCGATCTGCGGGCGCCGACGATGACCCAGGCGGAGGGCGCACGGGCCGCCGACGCGCTGCTCGACCGCGCCGCCGCCGAAGGCACGCCCCCACCGCAGGGCATGCTCTTCGCCAACGACCAGATGGCCGTCGGCGCGCTGCACGCTCTGGAACGCCGGGGCGTGCGGGTCCCGGACGACATCGCCGTGACCGGTTTCGACGGCATCCCGCTGAGCCGTCTCGTCCGCCCCGCCCTCACCACAGTCCGCCAGCCGATGCGGCGGATGGGCGAGGCCGCCGTCGAGCTGCTCGTCCAGCGGCTGGCCGGACGGAACGGGACGGGGACGGGCGCCGGGAGCGATCTGACGGTGCGGCCCGGGGTACCGGTGTCGCTGATGCTTCCCGTGTCGGTGGCCCGCCGGGCGAGCTGCGGCTGCGGCTGACCCGCCCGGGAGACCTCGGCGGCGGTTGCCGGGAGGCCCGTGAGCAGCGGTCGACGGTCAGAGCTTCTCGTCCGCGACCAGCCAGGTGGCGAAGAACCGGCGGCGTGCGGCGTCCAGCGCGGCGTACTCGGAACGGGTCCCCGGGTGCTCGAAGTGCCCGGCCGTCAGCACATGCAGTTCCCGGGGCCCGGCGAGGGCGTTGCACACCGCGAACTGTCCCGGCGGCGGCACCGCCGGGTCGAACAGCGCGGGGGCGACGAGGGTGGGGGTCCGCAGCCGGGTCGCCGCCGTAGCCGCGTCGTACCAGCGGAGGACCTCCGTCACCCCGGGGTGCCCGGCCCGATGGGCGCGGACCGCCTCGCCGCTGCCCACGCACGGCAGTGTCAGCCGCAGCGGATGGTTCCCGAAGGTGGGCACGGTGAGCTGGGCCGCCCCGAACCGCTCGTCCCACGGCAGGGCCAGCGCCCCGAGCCCCCCGCCGAAGCTCTCCCCCACGTACCCGAGGCGCGGGGCGCCGGGCCCGGCCAGCTCCGGTACCAGTTCCAGCAGCGCGGACGCCGCGCACCACAGGTCGGCGACGCAGTCACCGAGCACATAGGTGTCCCGTGCCGAGATCCCGTGCAGGACATGGGCGTCGGCGGTGTCCGGGATGCCCGGCAGCCGTCCGAGGGCGCCCATCCCCCGGACACAGGGCAGCAGGGCGGCGGCCCCGGCGAGCGGCAGCGGGAGCTCCGGCGCGGGGGTGTCCCGGCCCCCGTACCCGTGCCCGATCACGAATCCGTGGGTGACGGCCCGCCCGTCGGCGGGCAGCACCAGCCAGCCGCCGGTCCGGATGCCTCCGGTGGAGGCGTAGGTGACCCGGCGGACGCGGACGCCGTCCCGTTCGTCCTCCACCTCCACCGGACCGACCCGGGGCTCCGGCGCGACCGCTCGCGCCGCCGCGTACCGCGCCCGCCAGAACGCGTCGAACCCGGCGGGCGCCGGGGGCGCGGAAACGCCGAGCAGCCGGGCGGGCGTGTAGCCGTAGGCCGGGTCGAAGGGATATTCGTGCACGAACCCCGGGATCTCGGATCCGGTGGAGTGGTCCGGGGGGCCGGGGTCGGCGGCCGGTTCGGGGCGGGGGTCGGGGGCGGGCATGGTCGGAGCGTAGGTCCCGGCCGGGGGGAGGGGCGGCGGGGGGCGGCGGGGGGCGGCGGGGGTGTGGATCACCTTGCCCGTCCTGGGCTGGACTGTCCCAATCTGTCATGCCCTGTCCTGGGCTGGGCTGGTTTGCCCTGGACTGGGCTGGGCTGGGCTGAATCGCTCGGCGGGAACGAGGTCCGGCTCCGGCCCGGTGGCGGGGGCGTCAGGGGTGCTGGATCTCGTAGCCCGCCTCCTCGACCGCCGCGCGGACCTCCGTGAGCGGCAGGGGGCGGTCGCTGGTGACCGTCACGGTTCCGGCCTCGACCGCCACGGACACCCCGGTCACCCCGGCGATCCGGGACACCTCCTCGGTGATCAGGTCCGCGCAGTTGCCGCAGACCATGCCCGGTACGGCGTACGCGACGGACCGGGTCACCGTTCCCCCTCGACCGGCCCAGGCAGCGCGCGGGTGAGCTGATGGGCCCGGCGCATCCGGCCGTCCGGGGCGAAGTCACCGATGAAGTGCACCTCGGTGGCGAGGGTCCGGCCCTTGCGCATCCGGGCGTGCAGGGTGAACCGCGCGGCGACCCGCGATCCGACCGCGAGCACCTCGTGCATCTCGTACCGGCACTCGACGGCGTTCCTGCGGACCGGGCGCATATGCGCGACCAGCCGCTCCCTGGTCAGCGCGATGCCATCGCTGATCTGCACGATGTCCGGGGTGAAGTGCCGGTCGACCGGTCCCCCGGGATCGTCGTCGCCGCTGAGGACGTCCTCCGTCAGCGAGGCGAAGAACTCGGTCAGGAACCGTTCGGGTTCGGTGGCCAGGAGGTCGGGCACGGTCATCGGGAGCTCCGTCGGGCTGGGGCTGGGGCAGAGTTCGGGTCGGCGCGCGATCTCTTACATGCATGTAAGAGGTGCGCGAGTAGTAAGGTATGCGCGGGAATCAACTTTGACAAGGGTGTAAGAATTCATGCCGTCCACCGCTTCTCCCGCCCCCCGGCCCCGACGGGCCGACGCCGAACGCAGCCGGGCAGCCGTCCTCGACGCGGCGACCGCCCTGCTCGCCGAGCGGCCGGACGCCGGCATGCGCGACATCGCCGCGGCGGCGGGTGTGACCCGCCAGACGGTCTACGCCCACTTCGCCTCCCGGGACGCGCTGGTCGGCGCGGTGACGGAACGGGTCACCGGTGAGGCGGTCGCCGCGATGGACGAGGCGGGGCTGGAGGAGGGCCCGGCGGCGGAGGCGCTGACGCGGCTCCAGGACATCGGCTGGCGGCTGTTCCGCCGGAACCCGGTCGTGATCCAGGCGGGTACGGACCCCGTCCGGGGCGGGTCCAGCGAGACGCTGCACGAGCCCGTCGACGCCCGGCTCACCCGGCTCGTCGAACGGGGCCAGCGGGACGGGGAGTTCGACCCCGCTCCCCCGGCGGCGTGGCTGGTCGCCGTGGTGACCGCGCTGGGCCATGCGGCGGGCCACGAGGTCGCGGCGGGGCGGATGTCGGCGGACGAGGGCGCGGCCGCGCTGCGCACCGCGACGCTCCGCGCCCTCGGCGCACCGCCGCCCGTCCCGGGGGACGCCCCTTCGCCCTCCTGACCCCGGGTACCGTCACCGCCGCACGCACCCCGGACGGGCACGCCGCACGGACAGGCACGAGCGGGGTACGCCCACCTCCCGCCCCAGCCCGCCTCCCGCCCCGGTCCACCTTGGGTTCGCGCCCGTCCCCGCACCCCTGGTCCCTCACGGGTTCGTCCACCTGCCCTAGGCCGGTCCCGCGCTGGTGAGTCCGCTTACCCCGGGCCGGTCCCGTGCGGGTGCGCGGTCCCTCGCGCCCCTGAGGTCTCCGACGGTGAACCCACTTGTTCCCATGCGGGCCTGACGGGGGTGCGCAGTTCCCCGCGCCCCTGAGGTCATGGACGGTGAACGCACTTGCTCCCGTGCGGGCCCGACGGGGGTGCGCAGTTCCCCGCGCCCCTTCGGGGGCCCATGCCCCGCCTCTTCGGGGGCGCATGCCAGGGCCGCCGCCGCTGGGCCCACCCGCCCCGGGCCGGATTCGCCCGGGTGCGCGAGCCCGCGCCCATTCGGGCACGCGCGGGGGCTACTTGCGCAGTTCCATGATGTGTCCGCTCGCGGCGAAGGACTCGTTGCCCTCCAGCTTTCCCGACTTCGTCTCGACGATGGCGAAACCCTCCCGCTCGTAGAGCGCGAGGGCGGCGGCGTTGCCCACCAGGACCGTGGTCCCGATCCGGGGACCGCCCCGCTCCACGGCGTACCGCAGCAGCCGCGCACCGACGCCCCGGCGGTACGCGGCCGGGTCGACGTACAGCCAGGTGACCTCGTCGTCGGCCAGCGCCACGAATCCGACGACGCGGCCGTCCGGTTCCTCCGCCACCCAGACCTCACCGTCGAAGAGCCCCTCGGTCTCGGCGGTCCGCTCCAGGGTGAGGAACGCCTCGACCCCGACGGAGTCGCGCAGCTCGTCCAGCCGGGCGGCGTCATGGATACGGGCGACGGCCTCCCAGTCACGGTCCTCGTAGTGACGGATGCGTACGGGGTGCTCACCGGGGCGCGTCGGCGTCATAGGGGCAGGATCACCGCGGGCCGACCTCCCCGCAAAGGCTTTTTCCGGCGCCCCGACCCGCACCCCGGACAGCGCACCGCAGTCCGTGCACCGCCCGTCATCCGAGCCACGGAGCACGCGCACCCCCGCACCCGCTACGCCCCGGGACCGCCCCGGCTACACCCCGGCACCGTACGGCCACCGTCCGGACCTGCGGAAAGAGAGTCCTGTGGAAGCGTTTTGCGCCACATTCCCTTTCGGTACGTAAACATCCCGCCTAGCGTGCAAGGTGCATAAATCTGCCCGTCCGGACCTCCACCCCCACACCGGCCCCCCACCATGCGATCACCTCCGCCGCACACCCCCACCGACCCACCCGGCCTCCGTTACCGGAGTGTGATGTGAAGCCCCCTTGCGTATCCCCGAGCGACTGTCGCAGAGTGATGTATGCGCTTACAGACAGCGCATACATCCGGACCGGCATCCGGGGTATCCGCAAGACATTCAGGGGTCTTCGGAGAAAGCAGTCAGGGATGCCAGGTACGTCCGGGAAGCTCAAGGAGGAGCCGTCCATGCACCGCGCCGCCAGAACCGCCACGGTCGCCATCGCCCTTGCGACGGCGTTCGGAATCACCGCTTGCGGAAGCTCGGGGGGTGAGGGTGTGGCCGCCGACGCGAAGCAGACCCTGACCGTCTGGGCCATGGGCGCCGAGGGCGAGAAGCTCGGGGATGTCGCCAAGGAGTACACCAAGGCGAACCCGAACGTGAACGTCAAGGTCACGCCCGTCGGCTGGGACGTCGCCCACCAGAAGCTGGTCTCGGCCGCCGCCGCGAGCACCCTGCCCGACATCGCGCAGATGGGCGGGACCTACATGGGCGAGTTCGCCGAGATCGGCGCGCTGGAGCCCGTCGACACCAAGGTGTTCGACGAGAAGGACTTCTTCCCGGCGAGCTGGGAGCAGGGCGTCGTGGACGGCGAGGTGTACGGCGTGCCGTGGTACGTCGACACCCGTGTCCTCTACTACCGCACCGACCTGGCGAAGGAGGCGGGCATCGACAAGGCGCCCGCCACCTGGTCCGAGCTCCGGTCGGCCGCCGAGGCCTACCAGGACAAGGCCGGCACCAAGTGGGGCCTGAACATCCAGCCGAGCGGTCTGGACACCGTGCAGTCCTTCTACCCCTTCCTGTACTCGTCGGGCGGCGAGATCATCGACAAGGACGGCAAGGCGGTCATCGACAGCCCCGCCGCGGTCAAGGCCTTCGAGGAGTACGGGACGTACTTCGACAAGGGCCTGGCCAAGAAGAGCGTCCAGCCCGGCTATGACGTGACCAAGGACTTCAACAAGGGCGATGTGCCCATGTTCTTCTCCGGCCCCTGGATCATGACGCTCCTCAACGACCAGTACCCGGACCTGGCCGGCAAGTGGGCCGTCGCCAAGGTCCCGGCCGGTGAGAAGTCCGTGTCCATGGCCGGTGGCTCCAGCCTGGTGATCTCCAAGGACAGCGACAACAAGGCCGCCGCCAAGGAGTTCATCACGTACCTGACGGACACCAAGGGCCAGGAGGACTGGTTCAAGCGGACCAGCGACCTGCCCGCCGCCACCGCCGCCTGGGAGTCCGGCCCCCTCGCCGAGGACCCGAACCTCCAGGTCTTCCGCGAGCAGATGGAGACGGCGAAGAACTCGCCCCCGCTGCCCCAGTGGTCGGAGATCACCTCGAAGGTCGACTCGGCCGTCGAGGCCGTGACCCAGGGCAAGGAGTCCGCCGAGGACGCGGCGAAGAAGGCCCAGTCCGAGGTCGAAGGTCTCGTGAAGTAGCCGTCATGAGCACCACGACCGGACAGGCTGCGCCCGACGCGGCCAAGACGGCACCGGGGCCGGGCGGCAAGCCCGGCCCGCGGGGCCCGTCGACCACGCGCAAGGACGGCGGACGCGGCAAGCCGCGCCTGGGTGTGCAGAACCTCGCCGGCTGGCTGTTCTCCACCCCCTTCCTCGTCCTCTTCACGGTCTTCATGGCCTTCCCGATCCTCGCGACGCTCCTCATGAGCTTCACCGACTTCGGGCTGCGCAATGTGACCAACCCGCTGGACGCCGAGTTCATCGGCTTCGAGAACTACACGAAGCTCTTCAGCGACGAGAAGTTCCTCAAGTCCCTCTTCAACACGGGCTACTTCGTCGTCGTCGGTGTCCCGCTCACCATCGGGCTCGGCCTGCTGGTCGCCGTGCTCCTCAACAACGGGATCGACCGGGCGCGCACCTTCTTCCGGGTCGGCTTCTACGCCCCCGTGGTCACCTCCATCGTGGCCGTCGCCGTGGTGTGGCGCTTCGTCCTCGACCCCGCCGACGGACTGGTCGCCGGGCTCGCCTCCGAGGTCGGGCTCACCGCCCCGGACTTCCTCGGTGACGAGAAGCTCGCGATGCCCTCACTGATCCTGATGGCCGTGTGGCGGAACATGGGCACCGTCATGGTGCTGTTCATCGCCGGACTCCAGGCCATCCCCACCGAGGTGCGGGAAGCGGCGAAGCTGGACGGCGCCGGGCCCTGGCACGAGTTCCGCCGGATCACCCTCCCCCTGCTGCGGCCCACCATGCTGTACGCGACCGTGATCACCACGATCGGCTACCTCAATGTCTTCGAGGAACCCTTCGTGATGACCCAGGGCGGCCCCTCGGACAGCACGCTCACCGTCTCGCTGAACATGTACCGCGAGGGCTTCAACTTCTTCCACATGGGTTATGCGAGCGCGATGGCGTACGTCCTCTTCGTAGTGATCATGGGCATCACCGTGCTCCAGCTCCGGCTGCTGAAGGACAACACCAAATGAGCACCGCGACGCGTCCCCCCGCCGCTCCCTCGCCGCCCGCCGCCCCCGGGCCCGGCGCCTCCAAGGCCGCGGGACCCTCCCGGGGGACCGGCTCCCGGCTGAAGAGGCCGCTGCTCTATCTGCTGGTCTCGCTGGGTCTGCTGATCATGGCGGCCCCCTTCCTGTGGATGGCGCTGTCCGCCTTCAAGACCGACCAGGACCTCACGGCGTCCCCGCCGGTGTGGCTGCCCACCGAGTGGACGCTCGGGAACTTCGAGCGGCTGCTCGACCGGCTGGACCTGCCGCGCTACTTCCTGAACTCCCTGCTGGTGGCGACCCTGGTCACCGTCTCCAACCTGGTCTTCTGCTCGATGCTCGGCTACGCGCTGGCCAAGCTGCACTTCGCGGGACGCAACAAGGTCTTCGGGCTGGTCCTCGGCGCGCTGATGGTGCCCGGCAATCTGATGCTGCTGCCGCTGTTCGTCCTCATGAGCAAGCTCCAGCTCATCGACACCTACGCCGCGCTCGTCCTGCCCTTCGCGGCGGGCGCCTTCGGGGTCTTCCTGATGCGGCAGTTCATGCAGTCGATCCCGGACGAGCTGCTGGAAGCGGCCCGGATGGACGGCGCCGGCGAGTGGTACATCTTCTGGCGGATCGTGATGCCGCTGGTGAAGCCCGCCCTCGCGACGCTGACGATCTTCACCTTCCTCGGGTCCTGGAACAACTTCGTATGGCCGCTGATCGCCACCAACGACCCCGACAAGTACACCCTTCCGGTGGCACTGGCCACCTTCGCCACCGACCCCAATCAGTCGGCGGGCTCCAACGGCATGCTGATGGCCGGGTCCTTCCTGATCGTCCTGCCGGTGCTGCTCGTCTTCGCCGTACTGCAACGCCACTTCACCCAGGGCATCGCGACCGCGGGCATGAAGTAGCCCACCGACCCTTCCCAGCCCCCCGCACACCGGGCTGACGCCCGCCGCCGGCCGGGCCCCGCCCGCTTCCATCAGAGAGACAGGACGATGACGCACGCCCCGACACGGTTCCCCGAAGGCTTTCTCTGGGGGGCGTCCACCGCCGCCCACCAGATCGAAGGCAACAACGTGAACAGCGACTGGTGGCGCAAGGAGCACAGCGGCACCTCCCACATCCAGGAGCCCAGCCTCGACGCCGCCGACAGCTACCACCGCTGGCGCGAGGACATGGACCTGCTCGCGGAACTCGGCTTCACCGACTACCGCTTCAGCATCGAGTGGGCCCGGATCGAGCCCGCGCCCGGCCGCTTCTCGCACGCCGAGCTGGCCCACTACCGGCGCATGGTCGACGGAGCCATCGAGCGCGGGCTGCGCCCGATGGTGACCCTGCACCACTTCACCGTCCCGCAGTGGTTCGAGAACCTGGGCGGCTTCACCGCCGACAGGGCCGTCGAGCTCTTCACCCGCTATGTCGAGGCCACCGCGCCCGTCATCGCCGAGGGCGTCGACCACGTCTGCACCATCAACGAGCCGAACATGATCGCCGTGATGGCCGGAGCGGCGAAGGCCGGGAACACCGGCTTCCCGCCGGCCGGGCTGCCGACCCCGGACGAGGAGACGACCGACGCGATCATCGCCGTCCATCACGCGGCCGTGAAGGCCGTGAAGGCCATCAACCCCGACATCAACGTCGGCTGGACCGTCGCCAATCAGGTGTACCAGTCGCTGGTCGGCGCCGAGGAGGTCACCGCGGCCTACCGGCACCCCCGCGAGGACGTCTTCATCGAGGCCGCCCGCGGCGACGACTGGATCGGCGTCCAGTCCTACACCCGCACCCGGATCGGGCTCGACGGCCCGCTCCCCGCGCCCGCGGACGTGGAGCGGACCCTGACTTCCTGGGAGTACTACCCCGCCGCCGTCGGGTACGCGCTGCGCCACACCGCGGCGGTCGTGGGCGACGTACCCCTCATCGTCACCGAGAACGGGATCGCCACGGCCGACGACAGCCGACGGCTGGACTACATGAAGGGCGCGCTCGCGGAGGTCGAGGCCGGGCTGCGCGACGGGCTCGACATCCGTGGCTACCTCCACTGGAGCGCGCTCGACAACTACGAGTGGGGCTCCTTCAAGCCGACGTTCGGGCTGATCTCCTACGACCCGGTGACGTTCGAACGGACCGCCAAGCCCTCCGCCGAGTGGCTCGGCGGGCTCGGACGCACCCGGGAGTTCCCCTCCGCGTAGTCCCGCGAGGGTCTGCGGGACCCGGGGGCCTTCGCCGCCGGGTGCGGGCGGGACCGCCGCCGCACCCGGGGCGCCGACGGCCCCCGTACCGGCAGGCCCCCGGACATCCCTCGCCCGCCCGCACGGCTCCCCGCACCTCCGAGGTGCGGGGAGCCTGCCGTACCGGCGTCCCCCCGGGCACCTCTCGCCCGCCCGAGCCCCACCCCGCGCCCCCGAAGCAGGGGTGACCCCCGTACCGACCGGCCCCCGGACACCCGCCGGTGGAAACGGTGGTGACGGGCCGTCGGAGGCGCGGCGGGGGCGTAGGCGCTTCAGAAGTTCGTATCCACGCCGCCACCACCTGACCTCAGGAGCTGGAATCGTATGGACCGCATTTCGATGGATCGTCGCTCGTTCCTCACCGCTGCCGGAGGCGGGGCCGCCGCCCTGACCCTGGCCGGCGCCCCGGCCGCGCAGGCCGCCCCGCACCGTCTTCCGTCCCGTGTTCATACCTCTGATACACCGCTGCTCCGCACCTGGTTCCGCGATACGTTCCACTCGATCGAGGCCTTGACAACGGACTTCGGTCTGACGGCCGACAAGGCCGACATCAGCAAGCCCGGCCGCCCGGTGCCCTCCCGCCAGACCTCGCCCACCAACATCGGCTGCGGACTGTGGTCCACGGTCGCCGCCGCCGGACTCGGCGTGATCGGCCGGGGCGCGATGCACCGGAGCCTCGCCCGGACCGTCGCCGCCGTCGAGAAGCTGGAGCGGCACCGCGGCTTCTGGCTCAACTGGTACGACGCGTACGACGGTTCGACGCTCACCCGCTGGCCCGAGACCGGGGACCCCGTCCGCCCGTTCCTCTCCTCCGTCGACAACGCGTGGCTCGTCACCGGACTGCGGATCGCCGCCGACGCCGACCCCTCGCTGCGCCGCCGTGTCGCCAGGCTGCTCTCCACCGCCGACTGGTCGGCCTTCTACACGCCGTACGACGCGGCCGACCCGGCGAAGAACCCCGGCCAGCTGCGCGGCGGCATCTGGACCGACACCGACGAGCCCACCCCGCACCACTACGGCGCCCTGAACACCGAGCCCCGGATGGCGAGCTATCTCGGTATCGCGGACGGCTCGCTGCCCTCGCAGCACTACTGGTGCATGTACCGGACGATGCTGCCGGAGTGGGAGCAGGAGCAGACCCCGAAGGGCGAGTACGTCACCGTCGACGGGGTCCGGGTGTGGAACGGCCACTACACCCACCGGGGCCGCAATCTCGTGCCCACCTGGGGCGGGTCGATGTTCGAGGCGCTGATGGTGCCGCTGTTCGTCCCGGAGTCGCAGTGGTCCCCCCGCGCCTGGGGCGTCACCCACGACCACTATGTACGCAGCCACATCGAGCACGGGCTGATCGAGGAGAAGTACGGGTACTGGGGCTTCTCCCCGGCCAACATCCCCGAGGGTGGTTACCGCGAGTACGGCGTGGACGCGATCGGGATGCAGACCGAGGGCTACCAGTCCCTCGGGGTCGTCACCCCGCACGCCTCCTTCCTCGCGCTGCCGCAGGCGCGCGGCGAGGCGATCGGCAACCTCAAGGCGCTCGCCCGGGACTTCGGCGCGTACCACGAGGGCTACGGCTTCCGCGACACGGTGGACGTCCGGACCGGCCGGGTCAGCGACTTCGTCCTCGCCCTGGACCAGGGCATGATCGTCGCCGCGCTGGCGCAGGAACTGCGTCCCGGGCTGCTCCAGCGGCCCTTCCGGACCGGCGGCTTCGCCTCACGGGTGCGTCCGCTGCTGGCGCGGGAACGCTTCAGCATCTGAGCCTACGGGCCAGGACCCGGGCTGGGGGCTGGGGCCAGGGGCCGGAGTCAGGGCCAGGGCCGTGGCGGCGGCCCCCGCCCGAGCCGTGAACCTGACGGCGCGGTGACTGTGACCCTGGCCGTGGCCGGAGCCGTGAACCTCGCGGTGCCCGTGCCCGTGCCCGTGGCCGTGACCGTAGGCCGTATCGACGTCAGTCCCGGCCGTCCTCCACATGGACCGCGTGGAGGGCGGCGCCGTCGAGACCCCGCTTGGTGCGCCCGTACAGACCTATGGCCAGCTCCGTGGGCTCGGGGTCGGGCACCTCGTCGGGGAAGACGTACGTGAGGACGTCCGGGTGATGCCCCGTGACCACCCAGCCCTCGGCGGCGTCCGGCGCTATCACCCCGAAGTCACCGGCGACGGAACCCGCGGCCACGGGACCGAACCGGCTCAGCACCTCGACGGCGCCGGCCGTCGGATCACCGGTCGGGTCCGGCAGCACCACACACGTGCCGTGTTCGAACAGCACCCAGGTCTTGCGGGGGTCGGCGAGGAGCCGCCGCCAGACGTCGATCAGCGTCTCGGTGGTCGTCATGACGGCAAGCATGCCCGACCCCACTGACAACGCGGCCGGAACGGCGGCGCCTCCGCTGACAGCGCCCCGGGAACGGGACCACCTCCGGAGCGATCCGGTCGCGGTGGGGCATATCCGGCCATACGCTCCCCCATGTGACGCCGACCCGGGGCTCGGCCCCGTCGCATCCCGTCCGCCAGGAAGGTCACCGGGCGCACCTGGTGACCCCCCGGCCCGTCATGGCGCCCCTGCTCAGGGCGGTGGCGGTGCTCGGCGCGCTGTGCGGGCTGCTGCTGGTGACCGCCGCGTCCGCCCGGGCGGACGAACCCGTACCGCTCTCCCGCACCGGACAGATCACCGACAAGGTCGGCGCCCTCGGCGACCGCACCGGCGAGGTGGCCGACGCGCTGGCCAGGCTCGACCGCTACCAGGGCATCCAGCTCTACGTGGTGTACGTACGGGACTTCTCCGGGCGTTCCCCGCAAGGCTGGGCCGACGCGACCGCGCAACGCGGCGGGCTGGGCCTGGACGACGTACTGCTGGCGGTCGCCACCCACGACCGGCAGTACGCGTACTCGGTGGACCAGGAAGTACGTCTCACCGACGCGCAGCTCACCCGGGTGGCCCGCACCGCGGTCGAACCGGCGCTGCGCGAGAACGACTGGGCGGGCGCGGCCGTCGGCGCGGCGAACGGCATGGACGCGGTGCTCGCCGGACAGCCGGTGCCCACCCAGTCCCTCACCCCCGGCGACCCCGACCCCGGCGGGAGCGGGGAGCGGCAGATCGCCACCGGTGACCTGGTCCTGCCGGTGGTCGCGGTGGGCGGCGCGTGCGCGCTTGCCGCGTACGCCGTGATCCGCCGGGGCCGCCGCGGCGGCGGCCCGAAGAGCGGCGGCCGGGTCGGGAGCGCGGCGGGCGCGCCGGGGCCGCTGCCGCTGCCCGAGCTGGACGGGCGGGCCCGCCGGCTGCTGGTGGAGACGGACGACGCGGTGCGCACCAGCGCCGAGGAGCTGGGGTTCGCGACGGCGCAGTTCGGCGAGGAGGCCGCCCGTCCGTTCGAGGAGGCGCTGGCGTACGCGCGGGCGGAGCTGACGGCGGCGTTCCGGCTCCGTCAGCAGCTCGACGACGCGTTCCCGGAGGACGACGCCGCCAAGCGCCGCATGCTGGACGAGATCGTCGCCCGGTGCACGGAGGCCGACCGGCGGCTGGACGCCGAGTCGGACGCCTTCGACCGGCTGCGCGCCCTGGAGCGGACCGCGCCCGAGGCGCTGGAGCACGCGACCTCGGTGTACGAGCGGGTCGGCGGTCGCACGGAGGCCGCGCGCGGCACGCTGGACGCGCTCACCGCCCGGTACGCCCCCGGGGCCGCGACGCCGGTCGCGGGCCATGTGGAGCAGGCCAAGGACCGGCTGGTGTTCGCGGGGACGAGCCTGACGGCGGCCCGGGAGGCGGTGGCCGCCGGGGACAACGGCCGGGCGGCCGTCCAGCTCAGGGCGGCCGAGGGCGCCGTCGACCAGGCGGGGACGTTCGTGACGGCGGTGGAACGGCTGGCCGGTGAACTCGACGCGGCGGACCGCGCGGTGCCCGCCGCCCTGACGGAGACGACGACGGACCTCGCGGACGCGCGCGGCATGCTCGACGGCACGGTCGCGGGGGTGTCGACGGCGGAACTGCACGGCCGGATCGCCCGGGCGGAGGCGGTCCTGCGTGATGTGACGGCGGAACGCGCGGCGGGCCCGTACGACCCCATCGACGCGCTGCGCAGGCTGGAGGAGGCCGACGCGGCGCTGGACGAGGCGCTGGCGGGGGCGCGGGAGCGGGAGGCCGCCGACCACCGCGCGCGGTCGCTGCTCGACCAGGCGCTGCTGACCGCGCGCAGCGCGGTGGGCGCCGCCGCGGACTTCGTCAGCACGCACCGCGGCGGGGTCGGCTCCGGCGCGCGGACCCGGCTCGCGGAGGCGCAGCGGCATCTGTCGCTCGCCCAGGGCGCGCCGGGCGCCGCCCCCGCCCCGGCCGACGCGCTCGGGCACGCCCAGCGGGCCGACGCCCTCGCCCGGGAGGCCCGGTCGCTCGCCGAACAGGACGTCAGGGCGTACGGGAACCCGTACGACGGGCGTTCCGGCGGCGGGGGCGGCGGGGCGGTCGGCGCGATGCTCGGCGGCATCATCCTCGGCGGGATGCTCGGCGGATCCGGGCGCCCGGGTGGCGGCCGGGGCGGGTTCGGGGGCTTCGGGGGACTCGGCGGGGGACCCGGACCCGGCAGCTTCGGCGGCGGCTCGACCCGGGGCCGCAGGAGCGGGGGCGGACGGTTCTGACGACACCCGCACCCCGGCCCGCCCCATCCGCTTCCCCTTGGCCCCACCCACCGGACACCTCACCGGAAGGATCCCGATGACCAGCAAGCAGACCGTGCTCGGCCGAGTCACCCAGCTCGCGAAGGCGAACATCCACGCCCTTCTCGACCAGGCCGAGGACCCGCAGAAGATGATCGACCAGCTCATCCGCGACTACACCGCCAACATCCGCGAGGCCGAGGAGGCCGTCTCGGTGACGATCGGGAATCTGCGGATGCTGGAGCAGGACCACCAGGAGGACGTGGTCGCGGCCCAGGAGTGGGGCGGCAAGGCGCTCGCGGCCAGCCGCAAGGCGGACGAACTGCGCGGCGCGGGCGACACGGCCGAGGCGGACACCTTCGACAATCTGGCGAAGGTCGCCCTGCAACGGCAGTTGGCCGCGGAGCGGGAGGCGAAGGACGCGGAGCCGGTGATCGCCGGGCAGAGCGAGGTCGTCGCACAGCTCAGATCGGGGCTGGACCGGATGCGGGAGAAGCTGGGCGAGCTCCAGTCACGGCGCGATCAGCTGGTGGCCCGCGCGAAGACGGCGCAGGCGCAGAACAAGATGATGGACGCGGCCGGGAGCATCGACGTCCTCGACCCGGCGAGCGAACTGGGCCGCTTCGAGGAGAAGGTGCGCCGCGAGGAGGCCAGGGCGCTCGGCCGTCAGGAGCTGGCCTCGTCGTCGCTGGACGCGCAGTTCGAACGGCTGGACGGGCTCGGGGACACGGCGGAGGTGGAGGCCCGCCTGGCCGCGCTCAAGTCCGGCACATGAGCGCCCCGAGGTGCTGCGCGCAGGCTGGTCGTACGGACGCCGCGGTGAGCGGTGCCGGGTCCGGGGCGGGGCGAGACGGTTCGACGCAGGCCGGTTCGGCGCTGGGCGGGGCGCCACTCACGTCACGGAGCCACGCGGCACGGGCACACGGGGCTCACGGCTCACGGGGCTCACGCCGCACGGGCACCCAGCACACAGCTCACCGCTCACCGCTCACCGCGAAGAACGCGAGGCGTTCAGAACATGCTCATGAGCGCTTCCGCCACGTCGATCGGGTCGTCGTCACCGTTCGGGAGCGGCAGTTCGAACCAGACGGTCTTGCCCCGGGGGGTCCGCCGGGAGCCCCACGCGGCGCTCAGCAGACCGACGAGCTGGAGTCCCCGGCCGCCCTCGTCGGTGGCGCGGGCGCGGCGGCGGCGCGGCTGGACCAGGCCGGCGTCCCAGACCTCGCAGACGAGGGTGCGGTCCAGCAGCAGCCGTAGCCTGATCTCGCCCTCGCCGTAGCGCAGGGCGTTGGTGACGAGTTCGCTGACGAGCAGTTCGGTGGTGTCGACCAGCGGTTCGAGGTTCCAGGACTGGAGCTGGGCGCGGGCGTACTCACGGGCGCGGCCGACGCTCTGCGGTTCGCGGGGCAGCGACCAGTCGCCGACGGACTCGGCGGGCAGGCCCTGGACCCGGGCCATCAGCAGGGCGATGTCGTCCTCGCCGTGATGGGTGTCGAGCGTGCCGAGGACGTGGTCGCAGACGTCCTCCAGGGGGCGGGCCGGTTCGGTGAGGGCGCCGAGGAACGCCTGGAGGCCCTCGTCCAGCGGCTGGTCACGGGATTCGACGAGGCCGTCGGTGTAGAGGGCGAGCAGCGCGCCCTCGGGGAGTTCGACCTCGACCTCCTCGAAGGGCTCCCCGCCGACGCCGAGCGGCATCCCGGGCGGTACGTCGAGCATCAGGGCCGTCTCGTCGGGCTCCACGATCACGGGCGGCAGATGTCCCGCGTTGGCGAAGGTGCAGCGGCGGGTGACGGAGTCGTAGACGGCGTAGACGCAGGTGGCGAGGTACACCTCGGACAGGTCGGCGTCGCGGGCCTGGCGGGCTGCGACGCGCGTAGCCTGCTGCACGCCGCCGGGGGTGCCGAGGCCGCGCGCGATCTCGTCCAGGGCGGACAGCACCTCGGCCGGTTCGAGGTCGAGCAGGGCGAGGGTACGTACGGCGGTGCGCAGTTCGCCCATGGCGACGGCGGCGCGCAGCCCGCGTCCCATGACGTCGCCGACGACGAGCGCGGTGCGGTGACCGGGGAGTTCGATGACGTCGAACCAGTCGCCGCCGACCTCGGTGGCCGTGTTGCCGGGAAGGTAGCGGCAGGCGATGTCGAGTCCGGCGGCCACCGGGTTGTCCGGGGGCAGCAAGGAGCGCTGGAGGATGAGCGCGCGCTGGTGCTCGCGCCGGTAGAGGCGCGCGTTGTCCATGGACACGGCGGTCCGCGCGGCGAGTTCACCGGCGAGGGCGCGGTCGCGCTCGTTGAACGGTTCGCTGCCCTTGGTCCGGGTGAACTGGACGAGTCCGATGACCGTGTCATGAGCGACCATCGGCACGGCGAGCGTCGAGCGGACGAGGCCGCCCGGCTCCCCGGGGATGTTGCGGGGGCGCCCGGAGCGCAGCGCTTCGGCGAACGGGGAGGCGAAGCCGTAGTGGTGCATCGCGCCGACCTTGACGGGCGCGGCGGAGCCGTCGCTGAACGGGGCGTCGGCGACGGCGCTGGCGTAGGCGACCCGGCGCAGTTCGCCGCTGCCGCCGCCGCTTCCGGTGTCGGGGACGCTCCACTGGCCGGGCGGGGTGTCGTCGCCGTCGAGGAGTCCCTGGTAGAGGTCGACGGCGGCGAGGTCGCAGAAGCCGGGGACGGTGACGTCGAGGAGTTCGCGGGCGGTGGCCTCGATGTCGAGGGAGTTCCCGATCCGGGAACCGGCCTCGTTGAGGAGGGCGAGGTTACGGCGGGCGTGCGCGGCCTCGCGGGCGGCGGCGTGCCTGCGGGTGACGTCGGTGCCGAGTCCGGCGACCCCGATGGGGCGTCCGGCGCCGCTGTGGACGCGGTAGAGGTTGATGGACCAGTGGCGGCGGTCGCCGGAGCCGGGCGCGGGGCCGACGATCTGCATATCGGTGACGGCGTCCCCGGTCTGGAGGACGCGGCGCAGCGCGGCGGCCATCCGGTCGGCCTCCTGGCGCGGCAGGTAGTCGTGGACGGTACGGCCCCGGTGCTCATCGGTACTGCCGCCGAAGACGGCCGCGAACTGCCGGTTGGCGTGCTGTACCCGCAGATCGGTACCGAACAGCGCGAAACCGAAGGGCGATTGACCGAAAATCGCCTGTGAGGCGGCGATATCGGTCTCGATCCGGCGCAGGGCCTGGACATCCACGACGATGCAGACGGCCGCGCGTTCGCCCTTCGCGTTCTCCGTGGGCATGACGTACAACTCGGCGACGCCGACGCTGCCGGGGGCCACGTAGTCCCCGGTGAAGCCGCTGGAGCCGCTGGGACCGGTGGCGCGGGGGGGCCTGGGTCCGGTGGGGCCGGGCCTGGGTCCGGGCCTGGGCCCGGTGGGACCGTTGGGTCCGGGCCTGCCTGACGGTGCGCCGGTGGCGCCCGGGACCGGCAGGGCGGGCGGGGCAGGCGGGGCTGCGGGGGACGCTTCGGGGGGCATCCGGAACGGCACCGAACCGGTCCATTCCCGGCCGTCGAGGATCTGCTTCATGGTCCGCCGGCCGCGCTCGCGCAGCTCGGCGGGGACGAACGCGTCGATGGGGTCCATGCCCACGGCGTGCGCCGCGGCGATCCCGAAGAGCTGTTCGGCGCGGGTGCTCCACTGCTCGATCAGCCCGTCGGGTCCGATCGAGAAGGAGGCCACCTTGATGTAGTCGTAGAGCGAACCGGGCGGACTGATCTGCCAGATCACGTCACCTCGCGTTCCCTCCATCGCGTCCTCCGACGAATGACCGGGCACAGTGGCCTGCGCTGGTATCTCGCTCACGCGAACCGTCCCCTCCAGCTCACCGCGTCCGGTACCGGTCACCGGTGGCGGCTGCCCGCAGTATCCAGCACTACGGCCCCGCAGAACACGGTGTTCACGATCACAGCTCGGTCCCGACAGTTTTCGGCCCGGTCAGGACCGACCGGCACCCTCTCTCCCTTCTAACCCGGGAGGGCCAGCTCGAACCACACCGTCTTCCCCGAGCTGCCAGGGCGTGTGCCCCATCGGCTGGATGTGGAGGCGACCAGTCCGAGCCCCCGTCCGCCCTCGTCATCGACGTCGGCCTGATGGCCGGGGGGCGGTTTCGGCAGGGCGGCGGGGAGCGGGTCGGAGACCTCGACCAGCAGGGCACCGGAGGGGTGAAAGGGGCGTACGAGGCTTACGCGGATGGGGCCGGAGGCGTATCGCAGGGAGTTGGTCACCAGCTCGCTGACGAGCAGGACGGCGAGGTCGCCCAGGGGTGCGAGGTCCCACGCGCGGAGCTGTCGGCGCACCCGCGCGCGAGCGTCCCGTACGGCACCGGGGTCCGCCGGGAAGCTCCACTCGACCCGGTCGGCTTTGGTGTCCAGCACGCCGCATCACTTCCCTGGTCCCCTGCGGGGCCGTCCGGAACAAAGGGTTCAAAGGGCACATACCCGGTATACGACCTGACCTATCCCGTCGAGGGCGCACAGAAGGAGAAAGAGCGCGCACGGCGCACACGCGGGGCGCACAGAGTGATGACACGCACCCTCAAGGCGCCGTGAACCAGCTCGGCGCCGCGCACCAGCCCGGCGACCGGTCCGGCGACCTGCTCCGCGCCAGCCTGCGGCCCGCCGTCGATCGACCGACCGATCGACCCGTCACCCGGCCCGTCAATCGACCCGTCAACCGGCCCGTCGCCCGCCCTTTCGGACGGCCCGGGGTCCAGCTCCGGACGCTCCCTCACCCACCGGGGGGAACGGGCTGGATACCGCGTGAGCGCAGCACTTCCCGGACCGCCGGGACGTCCTGTTCCAGCCAGTCGACGGACCAGGTCTCCGCCGGGCCGAGCCAGCGGACCTCGTCGTGGTCCTCCAGTGGACGCGGTTCCCCGGTGAGCACCCGCGCGGTCCACACCTGAAGGACATAGCCGGGTTTGAGGGGCCATTCGCCGGGCACGCGCGCCAGCAGCGCGACATCCACACCGAGTTCCTCGCGGAGTTCACGGACGAGGGCGTCGGTGGGCGACTCGCCCCGCTCGACCTTGCCGCCCGGCAGTTCCCACCGTCCGGCCAACTCGGCGGGAGCGCTGCGCCGGGCCGCCAGCAACCGCTCACCGTCGTACAGGGCCCCCGCGACCACCACCACGCGCTCACTCATACCGGCGACCCTACGCGGGCGTTCACCGGGAACGTGGCGCGGCCGGGACGCACCCGCGCGGTGCGTCCGGCGAGGCGCGGGCCAGGGCCGATGGCTACGGGAGCACCGGGCCGCCGTTCGGCGGGACGCGCTCGACCCAGTACATCTGCTGAGGACCGCCCGCGGCGAGGGAGTCGGCGGCTTTCTGGGCCTCCGCGCGGGTGGCGTAGCGCCCCACCCGATAGCGGTTGCCGTTGCCGTCCTCGCGTATCACGACCCAGGGCGAGGTGGCCGTACCTTCGGTCATCGTGCCCCTTCCCGTCCCGTACGCGGCCCGCTCCGTGCTCCGTTCACCAAGGAAACCGCAATCTGCATATGCCTGAGCCTACGCCCGACCTTCACACAGCGGATACGAGTTTTTACGAAGAGGTACGCAACCAGCCAACGCCAAGGGGGCGTGCGCGAACCCGTGCGCCCCCTTGTGGGCGTTCCACCGCCGTGGGCAAGCGCCGGGCGCCACCCGCAGATTCCTTCCGCTGCGTACGTCAGCACAAAATCCCCCATCACCCACACCCCGCCGACGCACCCGCCCCCACCGATCACCACGCGTTCCGGCCCCGGAGAAAGGCCGGAACCCGCCCCCGGCGCGGAGCCGCCCCGGGTCGCGCGGGGCCCGGCAGCGGGCAGGTATGGGGGCTTCAGGGTGTCTCTGCGGCCCACCCCACCGCACCGGCAGGCCGTCCACCCTCACAGGCGGGCGACCGGCGGTCCGGCCCTACCGCACGGGCAAGTGGTACGAGACCTGGTAGCGGTCCGCCGGGACCACGATGTCCGCCGTCTCCACGGCGAGGCCGGACGCGAAGAACGTGCGGCGGATGACGATCACCGCGTGTCCGGGCACCCCACCGAGCGCGAGGAGCTCCTCGGCCACCCCGGGCCGGGCACCGACCTCCTCCGTGACGTTGTCCACGACCACGTCGATCGCGGCCATCCGCGCCACGACGCCCATCCCTCTCAGCGGCCCCTCCTCGGGCAGCATCACCGGGGTCCGCCCGGTGAGGGCCAGGGGCTCCCAGGAGGTGGACAGCATCATGGCCTCGCCCGCGTCCCGGTACACGTACTGGGTACGCATCACCCGCTCACCGGGCTTGATCCCGAGCCGGTCGGCGGTCTCGCGCCCCGCCTCGGTCTGCTCGCTGCGGGATTCCCAGGTGCCCCGCGCGGAGCCGTCCGCCTGCTCCTGACGGAACGGGGTGGCCCCGTCGGCCGGGCGGTACCCGGAGCGGGCGATCCGGCGCGGCTCGGACCGCTCCCGCACATACGTCCCCGAACCGGACCGGCCCTCCACCAGGCCCTCGGCCATGAGGACCTTGCGCGCCTCCAGGGCCACGGTGTCCGAGACCCCGTACTCCTCGCGGATACGGGCCTGAGACGGGAGCCGGGTGTGCGGCGGCAGGGAACCGTCGACGATCTTCCTGCGCAGATCACCCGCGACCCGCAGATACGCCGGCTGCTCCCCGAAAGTCACTGGCCACTCCCATCAGATCGACAGACAGCAACAGCGTCGCAACCGTATGTCGCCATCCGCAAGCAGAGGCCAGAGAATCACTCGAAGTGATGACTTGCCTTTACGCAGGGCGTATCCGTGGGTTACGCACGGCGTATCGCCGCACCCGCCCCCCTGGCCGGCCCGCCTGAACGCGCCACGCCTGACCGGCCGGCCGCACCCGCACCCGCACCCGCACCCGCACCGCACCGCACCGCACCGCACCGGCGAACCGTCCCCCGCCCGACGGCCTCACCGAGCGCCCGACGAACCGCCGCCCCGTCGGACAGCGCCGTCGGACTGGCACTCCGTCAGACCGCCGCTCCGGAGCCGGAAGAGTCCCCCGAACCACCCGTGGCACCCGCACCTGGTTCCTCGGTGTCCGACAGATCCGGCGGCGGTGTCGTGGTGAGCCCGAGCGACGCGCGGGAAGGTACCGCGCGCTCGTCCTCGATCAGGTTCATGGCCTCGTCGTAGTGGATGTAGAAGGTGTCGGAGTCCTTCGCCCGCGCGGCGCCGTCCCACTCGCCGCGCGCCTTGTCCAGATCCTTGACCAGGGCGGCGACGACGCCGGAGTTCTTCTCCGGCCAGTCGTGGTCGCGCAGCCGGCCGGCCTGCTTCTCCAGCGCGTCCGACACCTCCGTGGCCCACTTCTTGTGACCCGGCAGGTCGTCCTCGACGTACGTCTCCTCGGGCACCGCCTCCAGCGCCTCCTCCAGGTAGCCGGCCGCTTCGAGGTAGACGAACTGGTCGGCGTCCTGCATGGCGGGGTCGTCGCGCAGTGTCCCGGTCAGCCGGTTCTTGCCGTCGGAGCTGCCGAACATGCAGGTGACCTCGCGGTCGCCCAGCTTCCAGCTCTCCGGGGTGGGGGTGAAGTAGTAGATGTCGACGTTCTGCGGGAGCGCCCAGCTGTCCATCACATAGTCGGCGCGCAGCCGGTAGCACTCCTCGTCGGCCTCGGTCGCGATCGGGTCGTCGCCCGGGTAGGGGGCGCTCTTGCCGCCGCTCACCAGGTAGTTGCCGTACGCCTCACCGTCGTGCTCCTTCGCGCACGGCACCTTGGTCACGTCGTAGGTGAGCCCTTCGAGACCGCCGTCCGGGGTGACGAAGCACTCGCCCTTGCCGACGGAGAAGGCGTTGTACGACGCCTCGCGCATCCCTTCCCGGAAGCCCTCGGCGAAGTCGCTCCAGGCACCGCTGACCAGCATCAGCAGGTGCAGCACGAGGCCGAGCGTCGACAGGACGATCCCGGAGACGGCCAGGCCCTTGCCACGCCGACCGGTACGGCGGACGCGCGACAGCGCGACCACGCCGAGGATCAGCCCGACCGCGGGCAGGAAGCACAGGATGCCGAAGACCAGCGCGGCGATCGCCGTACCGTCGACCGGCGGCCGCACCGGGGGCCCGTACCCGTACCCGGTCCAGTGCGGAGGCGGACCGCCGGGCGCCCCGGGACCACCGGGCCCGTACGGAGCGCCCGGCATCCCCGGACCACCAGGCATCCCGGGACCACCAGGACCGTACTGGCCGCCCGGGTAACCGGCGGGCGGCTGCTGCGAGTGCTGCGGCTGCTCCGGGTACCCGCCGGGCGCCTGTCCCTGGCCCGGGTGACCGCCCGCCGCCGGAGGCGCGAACGGGTTGTCGCTCTGGGGACCTGGCTGCTGTGCCCATGGCTGCTGCGGGCTGCCCGGTCCGGGCGGCGGCGGTATGGACACGGGTACGGTGCTCCTGAGGTGAGGGTCTGCGGGGGCGGCCGTGTCGGCGGCGACCCGCCCCGACGGCCCACGCATCGTATGCGGCGGGGGGACGGGGACGACATGCGGGCCACGACGGCGACGATCCACGCGGTGAACAGCCTGACCTCGCGCTGGGCGGCGGCTTCCCCCGAACTCGGGGCCGGAGCACCGCACACCACACCGGCCCCTCCCGCCCAGGGGACCGAAACCGCCCGGACCGCGGCAGCGTCCGCCGAACCAGGAGCCGCAGCGCCCCACACCACACCGGCCTCCCCCGGACCCAGGACGAAATCCCCCCGCACCGCGCTCCCGAGTCCGGCCCGGCCCACGGGAACCGTCCTCTCCGGGGCCTGTGTCTGGCCCCTGCTCGCGCTGCTCGGCGGCGCGGCGACCGGCCGCGCCCGTACCGAACTCGCCGACGCCACCGGCATACCGCCCGCCGAAGCGGCCACCCGCGCGCGGGAACTGCTCGGGCTGCTCGGCACGGCCCCGGGGCTGCGCGCGGCCGTCGGACTGTGGACGGTACGGACGCTGGGCCTGCGTGACTCCTGGCTGCGCGGCCTGCCGGACCACACGCACGGCGTCCTCACCGGCGACCGCGACCGGGACGCCGCCGCCCTCGACGCGTGGGCGGCCCGGCGCACCGACGGGGAGATCACCGCGCTGCCCGTACAGCCGAAGCCGGACACGGAACTGGTCCTCGCGGCGGCGCTCACGCTGCGGACCGAGTGGCTGCGCCCGTTCGAAGAGGGGGCGCTGTGCCCGGAGTCCGGGCCGTGGCGGGAGCTGACGGTACGGGGTCTGACGCGGACGACCGCCCTGCTCGACCGGCTCGCCGTCGCGGACACCCCTGTCGGCGCGCTCACCCGGCTGCGGGTGCTCGGGACGAACGGCATCGACGTCCAGTTGCTGCTCGGGGAGCCGGACGCGGACCCCGCCGGGGTGCTGTCGGCCGGCGTGGATCTGCTGGCCCGTCGCGATGCCCTGATCACCGGTGACCGTCTTCCGTTCGGGCGGCCGGGGCCCGGGATCACGGTGGAACGGGTCCGCACCGAGCGGCCGACGCCGCCGGAGCTGCATGTGAGCACCGCCGCGTTCACCGTGGACGCCACCCATGATCTGGCCGGACTGCCGGAGGTGTTCGGGCTGGGCGCGGCACTCGACGAGCGGCGCGGTCATTTCCCGGGGATGAGCGGCAGGCCGCTGTCCATCTCGGCGGCGGCCCAGACGGCGACCGCGACGTTCGGGCCGCTGGGGTTCCGGGCGGCGGCGGTCACGGCGTTCAGCGGCGTCGCGGGGGGTGTGCCGCGCACCCGGTACCTGTCCACCGAGGTCCAGGTGGATCTCGACCGGCCCTTCGGCTTTCTGGCCGTGCACCGCGCGACGCGCCTCGTCCTCGCGGCCGGCTGGGTCGGTGACCCGGAGCCGTTCCACGAGGACGAGGAGGAGTACGGGACGGGGCGTGGTGACGGACGGACGGTCACCGGCCGGTCGACCGGCCGGTGACGTGGAGCCCGTGTGTCACGCGCCCCGTTCGTTCAGGTGTCCGCCGGACGCGTCCGTCAGAACTGGAGCGCCCACGAGTCGATCTTGCCCACGTCGGCGGCGGCGTTGTCGCTGACCCTCAGCCGCCAGGTGCCGTTGGCCACCTCGGAGGAGGCGTTCACGACGTACGTGGTGTTGATGTTGTCCGTGGAACCGCCTTCCCCGTACGCCTTCACGGTGTACGCGGTGCCGTCGGGGGCGACGACCTGGACCTGGAGGTCACCGATGTAGGTGTGCTGGATGACGACCGGGACGGCGAGGGAGGACGGGGCGTTGCCCGCGACCCCGCTCACGGCGAGCGGCGACTCGGCGGTGGCGTTGTCCGCGATGGCGTAGTCGGTCAGGTTCTCGAAGCGCGGACCGGGCGGGACGACGGGGCCGCTGCCGATGTTGAGCAGCCGGTTGGGCGAGCCGGGACCCGGGTTGCCGACCACATTGGGTGTCGCGGCGGAGACCAGCGCGGCGGAGACCTGCGCGGGTGTCGCGTTCGGGTTGGCCTGGAGGTACAGCGCGGCTGCGCCCGCGACGTGCGGGGCGGCCATCGACGTACCGGAGATGGTGTTCGTGGCCGTGTCGGTGGTGTTCCACGCCGAGGTGATCGAGGTGCCCGGCGCGAAGAGGTCCAGCACGGTCCCGTAGTTGGAGAAGCTGGAGCGGGCGTCCGTGTTGGTGGTGGAGCCGACGGTCAGCGCCTCGGTGACCCGCGCGGGCGAGAAGTTGTTGGCGTCGGCGTTGGAGTTGCCCGCGGCGACGGCGACCGTGACACCGGCGGCGACGGCGTTGCGGACGGCCGCGTCGAGGGTCGGGTCGACCCCGCCGCCGAGGCTCAGGTTCGCGACGGCGGGCTTGACGTGGTTACGGGCCACCCAGTCGATACCGGCGACGACCTGCGCGGTGGTGCCGGAACCGGCGTTGTTGAGCACCCGGACGGCGACGATGTGCGCGTTCTTGGCGACACCGTGGGCGTTGCCCGCGACGGTACCGGCGACATGGGTGCCGTGGCCGTGGCCGTCCTGGGCGATGTTGTCGTTGTCGATGGCGTCGTAGCCGTTGCTGGCGGCGCCGCCGAAGTCGCTGTGGGAGATACGTACACCGGTGTCGATGATGTACGCGTTGACGCCCTGACCGGCCGCGTCGGGGTAGGTGTACCGGCTGTCGAGCGGCAGATTGCGCTGGTCGATCCGGTCGAGGCCCCAGGAGGGCGGATTGACCTGGGTGGCGTCGATGGTGAACGTCCGGTTCTGCGAGACGCTGGCCACGGCCGGGTCGGCGGCGAACTTCTTCGCCTGCGCCTCGGAGACCTTGACCGCGTAGCCGTTGAGCGCCTTGGTGTACGTGCGCTCGATGGTCGCCCCGTACTCCTTCGCGAGCGCCTTGCCCGCGGCGGAGTTCGCCCGCTCGCCGGAACGCAGCGTCACGATGTAGCTGTTGTCGATGGTGCCGGGGGCCCCGGCGTTCAGGATGGGTCCCTCCGCCCGGTCGGGTGCGGCGGTCGCCGGAAGCGCGGTGACGGCGCTCAGCAGGAGAGCGGCGGTGACGGCGGTGCCGAGGGCACCGAGGGGGGAGATTCTTCGCCGTGCGCGGTCCTGGGTGCGGAGTCCGGCATCACGAGACAGTGCCATCCGAGGGGTCCTCCTCATCGATGGTGCTCTGGTGGGGGGTTGCGCGTGGTGCGGCGGACGCTCCCGGGGCGCACGGGGGTGCGGGGGTTCCGGGGGTCCGGATGAGCAGCCGTGCGAATTAGCGACAGGGTCATGTCAATTTCTGCCGCCAAGCGAAAGGTTGGCGGTCCCATAGGATTTCCACAAGAGGCACTGTCCGGATGTAACACTCACGCCATGCGCACGCCATGACACTCACGCACCGGCCACACAGGCGAGGACCCACCCACCGTCCCGCCGTTCGCCGTTCGCCCTCCCGTCCCGGGCGTCCCTGGCGTAGCCGTCCGGATGCCGGTGTCCCGGGCGTTGCCGTCCTGGCGTCGCCGTCATGGGCGTTCGTCGGCATGGGCGTTCGCCGTCCCGCCCCTCCCCGTCCGGGTCATCCGTGGGACGACACGGCGCGCGCACCCGGGTACGACGGCACGGGCGGCCCATGGTCGGACGGTGACCACGCACCCCGCCCCGGACCCCCGCCGCCCGGTTCCCCGCCGCGACCGCCGCCGTCGCCCCGGGCCAGTACCCCGTACGGCCACCCTCCTCGCGCTGACCCTCCTGCTGCCGTCGGCCCCGGCGGCCGCCCACGCCCCGGCCCCGGAACTCCCGCGCACCGCCCCCGACTGCGCCACCGGCTCCCCCGCCTGGACGCCCGCCGTCGCCGAACCCACCGGTCCGGCCGACGCGTACCACCCGTACGTCGGCAACGGCTACCTCGGGGTGCGCGTCCCGCCCTCGGGAAGCGGCTACGCCGAACCGGGCGGGGCCACCGGCTGGCCGCTGTACACCCCGCGCTACGACGGCGCGTTCGTTTCCGGCCTCTACGGACGGGGCCCGGAGAACACGGCGGGGCGCGACGCGATCGCCGCGCTCCCCAACTGGACCGGCCTGGAGGTGACGGCGGGCGGGCACACGTACGACCCGGGGACCGCGGCGGACCGGTCAGGCCGGTCGGGCCGGATCACCGACTACCGGCAGGCCCTCTCCCTGCGCTGCGGATTCCTGCGCACCTCCCTCACCTGGACCGCCCCGGACGGCCGCCGCACCGACCTGGAGTACGACGTCCTGACCGACCGCGCCGAGGCCCGTCTGGGCGCCGTACGGCTGCGGATGACCCCGCACTGGAACGGCCGCGCCGAGGTCACCGACCGGGTCGACGGCCGGGGCGCCCGCCGGATCACCCCGGTCGAGGGCGGCGGCGCGGTCGGCAAGGACTCCCTGGCGGTCACCTTCCGCACGGACGGCGACGAGGACAGGAACGGGGGCGGGACCAGGGACAGCGGGGACGAAGGCGCGGTCGTCTCCACCCTCCGCGCGCCCGGCCCCGTCCACCCGGCCCGCCCGGCGAGCGGACTCACCGCCACCCAGCGCGCCGTGCTCGACGTCCGCGCGGGCGAGACGTACGAGATCACCAAGTACGTCGGCGTCGACACCACGCTGACCTCCCGGACCCCGCGCGACTCCGCCCGCGAGGTGTCACAGCGCGCCGCCGCGACGGGCTGGGACGCGCTCTTCGAACGGCACACCGCCGCCTGGCGCGAACTGTGGTCCTCGGACATCGAGGTCCCGGCCGACGCCGAGCTGCAACTGTGGCTGCGCTCGGCCCAGTACGGGCTGCTGTCCGCGCTGCGCCCCGGTGCCCGTAACAGCGTCGCGCCCACCGGGCTGAGCAGCGACGACTACGCGGGCATGATCTTCTGGGACGCCGAGACCTGGATGTTCCCGGGGCTGCTCGCCACCCGTCCCGAACTCGCCCGGCCCGTGCTGGACTACCGCGACCGCACCCGCCCGGCCGCCGCCGCCAACGCGTCGAGGACGAGCGTGAAAGGCTTGTTCTACCCCTGGACGAGTGCCCGGCGCGGCGATCTGTGGGCGGAGTGCCAGAGTTGGCGGCCCCCGCACTGCGTCACCCAGAACCATCTCCAGGGCGATATCGCGCTGGCCGCCTGGCAGTACTACCTCGCCACCGGTGACCGTGACTGGCTGCGCGAGCGCGGCGGACCGCTGCTGCGCGGGATCGCGGAGTACTGGGCGTCCCGGGTGACGGCGAACCCGGACGGCAGCTACTCGATCAAGGAGGTCGCGGGCCCCGACGAGTACAGCAACGGCGTCGACGACGGCGCGTACACGAACGCCGTCGCCGCGACCGCCCTGCGCTACGCGGTCCTCGCCGCCCGCGAACTGGGCGGCACGGCCCCCACCGGCTGGACGGCGATCGCGGACGGGCTGCGCATCCCCTACGACCCCGCACGCAAGGTGTTCCTCCAGTACGACGGCTACACCGGGACCCGGATCAAGCAGGCGGACACCGTCCTGCTCGTCTACCCCCTGGAGTGGCCCATGCCCGAGGGCGCGGCGTCGGCCACCCTCGACTACTACACGGCGCGCACCGATCTGGACGGGCCCGCGATGACCGACTCCGTGTACGCGATCGCCGCCGCCGCGATCGACGAGCCGGGCTGCGCGGCGTACACCTTCCTCCAGCGGGCGTCACGGCCGTACTTCCGCGGTCCGTTCGCGCTGTTCTCGGAGGCGCGCGGGGACAAGGCGGGTGCCGACGACCCGCTGTCGGGCTCGCCCGCGCAGGACTTCCTGACCGGCAAGGGCGGCTTCCTCCAGGTGTTCACCCACGGTCTGACCGGACTGCGGCCCCGGCCGGACGCCGTCCGCCTCGATCCGACCCTGCCGCCGCAACTGGCCGCCGGGGAGCGGGGTGTGACCCTGCGCGGGCTGCGCTGGCGGGGCCGCGTGTACGACGTCGCGATCGGCCCCGGGGAGACCACCGTCCGGCTGCGGTCGGGGGACCCCTTCCCCGTGGACTCCCCGCAGGGCCGCTTCACCGTCACCCGCGACCGGCCCGCCGTCCTCAAGACCCGCCGCCCCGATCTGACCCCCACCGACGACCTCGCCCGCTGCCGTCCCGTGACGGCCACCTCCGAGGAGCCGGGGCTCTACGCGACGGCAGCCGTGGACGGCAACACGACGACCGAGTGGCGCCCGCAACTCCCGGGCGCAGCCCTGACCGTGGACCTGGGCCGCGTCACCCCCGTACGGGAGATCCTGGTCCGGGGCACCGAGGCGTTTCACGTGGAACTGTCGGCGGACGGCACGCGATGGACTCCGTACGCCTCGGGCGGCGACGCGACACCCGCCCGCCAGGTGCGGGTGACCCTGACCGGGACCTCGGTGGACACGGGCATCACGGAGGTGGTCGTGCGGTAGGGCACAGGCAGCTTTCATGGCCGCTCCACGGGAAGCGGGCAAGGAACCCGCTGTCGGACCCCGTTGCTACCTTCCGGCCATGACGACGAACCACACGGGAGCGGCACCGGACGCCACCGAACTCCTGCGCCGCATCACCGCGGACCCCGCCCTGGCCCGCTTCCTGGACTGGCCCTGCGACTTCGACCTGGGCCGCCGGGACCCGGTGGAACGCCTCGCCCTCCCCTCGGGCCTCCCGCTGCACCCCATAGCGGGCTGCGGAACAGGCGGTACGTACTTCCTGTGCGGCGCCACGGAAACGACCGCCGACCGCCCCGTCCTGTACGCCGACTCGGAGGGCGGGGCGACCCTGCTCGGCGAGAACCTGGCCGGGGCCCTGACCTTGCTGATCTCGTTCCCGTACTGGCGCGACCTCGACGCGGGCCACCCCGCCGCCGAGCTCGAATCCGCCCTGCGCGAGGACCACCCCACCCTGGACGCCGCCCGGACCACCGCCCTGACCACCCTGTCCCTCACCCCCCTCCCCCTCCCCGAGGCCCTGACCCACCTCCGCACGATGGCCACCCGCACGACCCCGGACTTCCTCCCCACCTCGGAGGAACACGGCGAACGGTACGACCCACTGCTGACCCCGCCCGACAGCCGGCCGTAACACCGACCACCGTGAGCGGTAGCAAGGAGTACTCGATCAGCCTGCGGATCGGCACCACGCCCGGCGTCTCCCAGCTCAGTCGGCGGTACCGGGCTCCACGACCCACTCGGCCTGCAACCCGCTCACCGAGGCGATCATGTCGAAGTCACCGTCGTAGTGCAGGACCGTGGCCCGGTGCCGTTCAGCCGTCGCCGCGATGAGGACGTCGGCAAGCGACAGTGCCCGGTGAAATCCAGCGTTCAGCGACGACGCCTGGATCGCGAGCGCCCGCTCGAACTCCTCATCATTGCAGGGCAAGTAGTCGAAACCACGGAGCAGAGTACGCAGACGCAGCGCCTCGGGCCTTCCGCGCGCCGAGTACAGAACCTCGTACTCCGTCGGGGCGCACACCGCCAGGAGCCCGTCACGATCCAGTGCGTCCAGCCGGGCACGAACGGCCGGTTTGCCCCGGCGGGCCAAGGCGGACTTGTCGATGAGGTAGCGCCCCTTCACGCCGCCGAAGCCCCGCCCTCGCGCTTCAGCGAGCCGTCCGGATTCCGCGGCCCCGTCTGTGCCCGGATCTCTGCGAACGCGTCCTCGAACTCACCCTCGTCAATGGCATCGAACAGCTCCCGGCGCAGCCGCAACCTCACCCCCTCCTCCATGGCCGCCCGCACTGCGGCGGCCTTCGTCTTCACCCCGTACACCCGCATCGCCTGCTCGACGATCTCCTCGTCCAGATCGATCACAGTCCTGGCCATCAGCCATCCCTCCACAGCCCGACAACGCAAGAATGATATCCTTTCTGAGACGCAAATGACATCTAGACGCTTGAACGCACCGAGAGCACCCAGAGCAGAAACTGGAGCGCCGCGCCGGATATCGAAAAGGCCCGTCACAACGAGAGACTCCGGCCGTCATTGCGTGGGCTTTGTGTACACATGGGACACTAGGTACACTTGAGCGCATGACGCAGCCGCTACCCATAGAGTCCATCCGTGACGTGCGAGCTCACCTGGCAGAGGTGGTGGAGCGCGCCGATCGCGACGATGTACCTACGGTGATCACGCGCCGGGGCAAGGAAGTCGCCGCCGTGGTGTCCATCGAGGTGCTGCGCAAGTACCAGGAATGGGAAGAGCGCGAGATCAACCGGATCATCGACGAGCGCATGGCCGAGCCGGCACCCGGCATCCCGATCGAGGACATCATGAGGGAGACGCTGGCGCGCGGTGAGTGAGTACCGAACCGTCTTCCGCCCCGAGGCCCAGGCCGAGCTCCGGAAGATCCCTCGCGACATGGCGCTGCGCGTCCTGGCCAAGCTGACCGAGCTGGAGACCGACCCTCTCGGCTTCAACACCACCGCACTCGTCTCCCAGCCCGAACGTCGCCGCCTCCGCGTCGGCGACTACCGCGTCGTCTACACGATCGACAACGGGGAACTGGTGATCTGGGTCGTTCACGTCGGACACCGGTCCACCGTTCACGAGACCTGATCCCCATCGGCCCACGTCGAAATATCCAGCACCCATCCAGCACGGTAACAACGAAGGGGTCGGACTCGACAGAGTCCGCCCCCTTCCTACCTGCACACTTGACCAATAAGGTCACGTGCGACATGCGCACGACTACACGTTGAACCTGAATGTCTACTGCAGAGCTCCCACCTGCGAAGGTGCGGCTTTCTCGGACGTCGTCCCAGCACGGTCCCAGCACGGGGGCTCCATCCCAGCTGCTCCAGCACGTCGAGGCCCTGGCCGACGCCGACGGAGTGTCGACTCGGACCTCAGCATCGACTCCGCCCAGGTGCGTGCGCACCAACACGCCGCCGCAGCGCCCGAAGAAGGCGCCACCCGCACCGCCTGCCGCCCGACAGGAAGGACCAGCAGGCCGGATGCCAGCGCCGGGCCTCGCCGGGCGGCCGCCTTCGGGCTTCGGCTCCACGCGATACGAGAAGCGCAACACCGTCGAGCGGGCGATCAGCAAGCTGATGCAGCTGCGGCCGTCGCCACCCGCCGTGGCGGCAAGCGCGGGCCTCCTCCCTCGGCGCCGCCACCGCTGACGCAGCCCACACCTGGCTTCGATCGCGATCGCAGCCAGAACCTGGCAGCTGCGCCACCCCCACCGAAAGGCCAAGGCAGGACCATTCCCAAGAGTTACGCTGAATCTCTTGGTTCACGGGACGACGAGGGGCGGGACCTCCGTGCGCACGCTGCATGTTCACCACGTCAAGGATTCACTCAGCCAGGACTTCACCGGCCTGATCGACTTGAGCGATCTGGCGGGCAGCCAGCGCGCCCAATCCGACACGATCTTCCTCAGCAGGGCATTGGCAGCTCGCGCCGTACAGCGCTTCACGGGCTGCACCCTCGACGAGGCCGCCGCCGCCGTGACCGACGGGTTCCACGACAACGGGATCGATGCTCTGGCCATCGATGAGGAAAACCGCCGGATCGTCATCGTCCAGTCAAAACTAGACAGTTCAGGAAACTCTGGGCTCTCCCAGGCCGACGCCCTCAAGATCCGGAACGGCTGCAGCGACTTGTTCAACATGAAGTTCGACCGCTTCTCCCCCACGCTCCAAGCGCGTCGAACAGAAATCACTGCAGCTCTGAGTGATGCCGCGGTCACCTTCATCGTGGTTGTCGCCACTACGGGCCGAAGCACCCTGCCAGCGGAGGCCCAGTATGTCTTCGCCGACTTCCTGGCGGAAGCCAACGAAAACGATCCAGTGGTCACCCTGGAAGTACTTGGCCTACGAGAATTTCACTCCATGGTGGTCGAAGGAACAGCAGGACCACGGATCGAGTTGACCGTACCCATCGAGCAGTGGGGCAAGGTCGACCTTCCTTATCAGGCGTACTACGGACTTGTTCAGGCGACAGAAATCGCCTCATGGTTCGAACAGCACGGCGATCGACTCTTCTCGCAGAATCTGCGCAAGTCGCTCGGCAATACCGATGTAAACGAGGGCTTGACCCACACGCTCCTCACCCAGGGTGAGAACTTCTGGTATTTCAACAACGGAATCACCGCACTCTGCGAGTCCATCAAGAAGACACCTCGCGGTGGCTCTACCCACGCGTACGGAGACTTCACAATCGAGGGTGTGAGCGTGGTAAATGGGGCACAGACCGTGGCGAGCATCCACCGGGCCGCAAAGAAGGAGGAGAAGCCTCTCGAAGAGGCCCGCGTATGGGTTCGATTCATTTCGCTCGAGGGATGTCCACCCGATTTCGCCACGGACGTGACCCGGGCGACGAACACGCAGAACAGTGTCGAGAATCGCGACTTCGTCGCACTTGATCAACAGCAGGAACGCATTCGTCGGGACATGCTTCTGTCGCTGCACAAGCAGTACTCCGTCAAGCGCGGGGAAAACGTGCCCGCAGAGAGTGACGGGTGCACAGTCGAAGACGCAATCGTCGCCCTTGCCTGCGCCCTCAACAATCCGTACTACACAGTCCTGGCGAAGAGCGCGGTTGGCCGGCTGTCCGAAAACACCGAACGAGCACCGTACACAAACCTGTTCAACAACGGGACCAGCGCGCATCGAGTGTGGCGTTGCGTTCAAGTGATGCGTGCGGTCGAGGCAGACTTGACCGATCGCCGGAGGAATCTCGTCGACAGGGAGTTCGCGGTGGCCGCGCACGGGAACCGGCTCGTGCTGCAGCTGGTCTTCAACCAACTCAGACTGGACAAGGTCGACGATGCGAACTACGACTGGGACAAGGAGACCAAGCGGGTACACAAGGTGACCGACATCGCTCTCGAGCACCTGACCGAGGCCATCGAGAGCACCTACTCGAACAACTATCTCGCGCCGCTCTTCAAGAACACCACAAAGTGCCGCGACCTGGTCACCCAGGTCGAGGCCAAGTTTGGTTCCGGCTGACCGGCGACACCCGGCGGATTGACTCTCCGCCGGGTGCCCCAGCACACTCAAGATTCCACGCCCGACCGCAGCAAGCCATGGGCGATATAATTCCCTGACTGTGGCCCTAGCAGCGCCTTCCGTCGCCAGCCTGCACCGCACGGGCCGCGTCCCACAAGAAAACGTCCCGGACGTCAATAGTGATAACGAGCCGCGAGAATGACGATTTCCTTGTCCGTGACCAGGTAGACGAGGCGGTGCTCATCGTCGATCCGCCGCGACCATGCCCCGGGCAAGTGGTATTTCAGCGGCTCGGGCTTGCCGATCCCCGTGAAGGGGTCACGCTTGACGTCCTCGATGAGCTTGTTGATCCGAGTGAGCGTCTTCCGGTCGTTCTTGAGCCAGGACGTGTAGTCCTCCCAGCCCTGATCCTCGAAGACGAGCCTCACGCGGCACCCTCACGTGCCGCATCCGGCGAGTCGGGGTCGATCAGATCCCGCTCGGACACGTTGATGTTGGCCAAGGCGTTTTCGTACGCCTTGAGCAAGCGGCGAGCGTTCACCGGAGAGCGCAGGAGGTACGAGCCTTCACGTAGCGCCGCATAGTCCTCGGCCGAGACGAGCACCGCGTTGCCATGCTTGGAGACGATCTCGATGGCCTCGTGATTTTCGTTGACCTTCTTGATCAGCGGAAAGAGCGCCTTGCGGGCTTCACTCGCAGTTATGGACATGACCTGCCCCTTCCCGATTGCGGTACCGAATAACGTACCACTTTCATCACTCCCGGACAGGGCGGATACCTGACGAAAGATCAGGAATCCCAGCACCATCCCGGCACGGGAGACGACGAGGGGCCGACTGCCCGGGAAGCCGACCCCTTGCCACCTGCAAACTTGATGAAGTGCCTAGCTTGCAGTAATACGACGCTCACACGTTGAAACGGAACTCCACCACATCCCCGTCCTGCATGACGTACTCCTTGCCTTCCATGCGGGCCTTGCCCTTCGCGCGGGCCTCGGCGACCGAGCCCGTCTCGATGAGGTCGGCGAAGGAGATGACCTCGGCCTTGATGAAGCCCTTCTGGAAGTCCGTGTGGATGACGCCGGCCGCCTCGGGGGCCGTCGCGCCGCGCTTGATGGTCCAGGCGCGGGACTCCTTCGGGCCTGCCGTGAGGTAGGTCTGGAGGCCGAGGGTGTTGAAGCCGACGCGGGCCAGCGTGGCGAGGCCGGGCTCGTCCTGGCCGACGGACTGGAGGAGTTCCAGGGCCTCCTCGTCGTCCAGCTCCGCGAGGTCCTGCTCCAGCTTGGCGTTGAGGAAGATCGCCTCGGCGGGGGCCACCAGGGCGCGCTGCTCGTTCTTGAAGTCCTCGTCGGTCAGCTCGTCCTCGTCGACGTTGAAGACGTACAGGAACGGCTTGCCGGTCAGCAGATGCAGATCGTGCAGCGGCTCGGCGGCCTCCGTGCCCTGGGCGATGCCCGCGGCGAAGAGGGTCTGGCCCGACTCCAGGATCTTCTGCGCCTCCTCGACGGCCTTGACCTTCGGCCCGATGTCCTTCTTGATCCGCGACTCCTTCTGGAGCCGGGGCAGGACCTTCTCGATGGTCTGGAGGTCGGCGAGGATCAGCTCGGTGTTGATCGTCTCGATGTCGTCCTTCGGGGAGACCTTGCCGTCGACGTGGACGACGTTCTCGTCCTTGAACGCGCGGATGACCTGGCAGATCGCGTCGGACTCACGGATGTTCGCGAGGAACTTGTTGCCCAGGCCCTCGCCCTCGCTGGCGCCACGGACGATGCCCGCGATGTCCACGAAGTCGACGGTCGCGGGGAGCTGCTTCGCCGAGCCGAAGACCTCGGCGAGCTTCGCCAGCCGGGGGTCGGGGACGCCGACCACACCGACGTTGGGCTCGATCGTGGCGAACGGGTAGTTGGCCGCCAGCACGTCGTTCTTGGTCAGGGCGTTGAACAGGGTCGACTTGCCGACATTGGGCAGACCGACGATTCCGATCGTGAGCGACACGTTGCGACTTCCCGTACGAGAGGCTGGGTGGGGACCCGGGCCTGATCCCTGACGGGACACCCGGCACACGGGCCGATCCCACAGTCTACGGGGTACCGGTCGCCCCGGACGGGGACCGGTCGGACGGCCGCGGGAAGCCCGGCCGGGGCCTCAGACCGTGCGGCGCCGGGGGCGCTGCGGCTCCGGCTGCTGGGCGCGGCGGGCCCGGGGCGTGAGGGCGCGGGCGGGGGTGTCCTCCGGGTGGGGGCGGCGGGGCCGCTCGGCGCCCGCGGCCCGCTGCTCGGCGCGGACGCGCGCCCGCTGGGCGCTGCGGGCGGCACGGTTCGCCGCGGCCTTGCGGGCGATCAGGCGGACCTTGCGGACGAGGACGATCAGCCCGGCGACCAGGGTGCCGCCGTAGAGCCAGCCCGCGTGCAGCGCGAGGGCGGTGAACACCCCCATGATCCGCCCGGCGAGGCCGTCACCGGTGCTGTCGGCGATCGGCACGACCCCCGCAGTGAACGCGATCGGCGCGCAGATCGGGGCGGTGATCAGGTCGGCACGTCGTACCCAGATCGCGGTCAGCGCGCTGACCAGCAGGAACAGCACGCCGTACACGGCGATGGAGCCGCCGAACAGCAGCTGGTCGAGGCAGCCGAGGAGGAACATCGAACCGGCGCAGAACAGTCCGCTGCCCAGTCCGGTGAGCCGGGGGTTGGGCAGTGCGCGGAGTCTGCGGGCCAGCGGGGAGACCGGCCGGCCGGGGCGGCGGGGCACGGAGGCGTCGGGGCCGTACGCGTCGGACCCGCGGCCATGGGGCCCCGCCTGCGGCGGCAGCGGCGCGGGTCGTCGCGATCGGTTCTGAGAGGGACGCGTCCTGGGTTGCTCCACTGCTCCAACTTAGGTGCGCTTATGTGCTCAAAGGGCAGCGGGACACGCGTTTTGGCCGAGCTTGGCGCTCTGTTCGAACCGTCCGCAGTACGACCGCGGGACCGTTCGGGTGGATCTTCACCCTATTGGTCCTCAAGGCTGTCCGGGTGGGGTGAATGCCCTGAGGGACCCTTCCGCGCCGCCGGTACGGACCGCCCGGTGAAGCTAGGACGGGTGGAGCTCGGCCGCGCGCATCGCCGCGCCCACGATGCCCGCGTTGTTCTCCAGCTGCGCCGGGACGATCTCCGCCCGGATGCCCTCGATCAGCGGCAGGAACTTGTGGGACTTGCGGCTCACCCCACCGCCGATGATGAACAGCTCCGGCGAGAACAGCATCTCCACATGGGCCAGGTACTTCTGGACGCGGTGCGCCCAGTGCTCCCAGCTGAGGTCGTGGTCCTCCTTGGCCTTGGTGGAGGCGTGCTTCTCCGCCTCGTGGCCGTGGAGTTCGAGATGGCCCAGCTCGGTGTTGGGCACAAGGGTCCCGTCGACGAACAGGGCGCTGCCGATGCCGGTGCCGAAGGTGAGCAGGAACACCGTGCCCGCGCGGTCGCGTCCGGCGCCGAAGCGCGTCTCCGCGACCCCGGCGGCGTCCGCGTCGTTCAGCACGACGACCGGGAGGCCCCCGAGGCGGTCGGCGAGCAGGGCGCGCGCGTCGACGCCGATCCAGCTCTTGTCGACGTTCGCCGCCGTACGGACCGTGCCGCCGCCGGTGACGACCCCGGGGTAGGTGATGCCGACCGGGCCCTTCCAGCCGAAGTGGTCCACCACGTCCCGCACCCCGTCGGCCACGGCGTCGGGGGTGGCGGGCTGGGGGGTCAGGACCTTGAACCGCTCGGCCGCCAGGTCGCCGCGGTCCAGGTCGACGGGCGCGCCCTTGATCCCTGAGCCGCCGATGTCCACACCGAAGATCTCCATGCGCCCTACGTTACGACGCGGGACCGGCGGTCACTCCCCGAATGCCGTGGTACCGGCCGCCGGCCGCCCAGGACCGCGGCGTCCGGTCGGGCCGGGCCGGCCTACTGCTCGGCGGTGCCGCCCGCGGCCAGGGCGGCGGCCTCGGCGCGCAGGTCCCGGCGCAGTTCCTTCGGCAGCGAGAAGGTGATCGACTCCTCGGCCGTCTTGACCAGCTCCACGTCCGCGTAGCCACGGGCGGAGAGGTACTCCAGGACCTCCTCGACCAGGATCTCGGGCACCGAGGCGCCGGAGGTCAGTCCGACGGTGGTGACACCGTCGAGCCAGGTCTCGTCGATCTCGCTGGCGAAGTCCACCAGGTACGCGGCCTTGGCGCCCGCGTTCAGGGCGACCTCGACCAGCCGTACGGAGTTGGAGGAGTTGCGCGAGCCGACGACGATGACCAGGTCGGACTCGGCGCCCATCTCCTTCACCGCGACCTGGCGGTTCTGGGTGGCGTAGCAGATGTCGTCGCTGGGGGGCGAGATGAGGTTCGGGAACTTGGTCTTCAGGGCGTCGACGGTCTCCATGGTCTCGTCCACGGAGAGCGTCGTCTGGGAGAGCCACACCACGCGGGACGGGTCGCGGACCTCGACCTTGGCGACGTCCTCGGGGCCGTCGACCAGGGTGATGTGGTCGGGCGCCTCACCGGACGTGCCGATGACCTCCTCGTGGCCCTCGTGGCCGATCAGGAGGATGTCGTAGTCGTCCTGGGCGAACCGGACGGCCTCCTTGTGGACCTTGGTGACCAGCGGGCAGGTGGCGTCGATCGTGGCGAGCTTGCCCTGGGCGGCCTCGTCGTGGACCACGGGGGACACGCCGTGCGCGGAGAACATGACGATGGACCCCTCGGGGACCTCCGCCGTCTTCTCGACGAAGATGGCGCCCTTCCGTTCCAGGGTCTGCACGACGTACTTGTTGTGGACGATCTCGTGGCGGACGTAGATCGGGGCCCCGTACTGTTCCAGGGCCTTCTCGACGGCGATCACGGCTCGGTCCACACCCGCGCAGTACCCACGGGGGGCGGCGAGCAGGACCCGGCGGGCTGGCGAAGCAGTCATGCCACCCATCGTAAGGCCCTGCCCGGCAGGTGGATGATCGGCTTGTTGGGGAAACTGGGTGAGCCGGAGCACGCACCCGTGCGCGGGGCGCCTTCCTGAACTGCTCACGCCCCCCGCGCACGGGTGCTCCCCGTCCGCTCCGGCCCTGTCGGCCCACGGAGGCGCAGCCATGACCGCGAGCGGTGCACCCGGGGGCGACGAAGGGCCGGCGGTGGTTCCCGATCCGGCGGGTCCGGGGCTGCGGCGCACCCTGGGCTTTCGTGACCTGGTCGTCTACGGCCTGCTGTTCATCGCTCCGATGGCCCCGGTGGGTGTGTTCGGCACGCTCGACGCGAAGTCGCACGGGGCGGTCGCGCTGGTCTATGTGGTCGCGACGGTCGCGATGGCGTTCACGGCGTTCAGTTACGCCCAGATGGTGCGGGTGGTCCCGCACGCGGGTTCGGTGTTCGCCTACGCGCGCGTGGGGCTCGGCCGGGGGGCCGGGTTCGTCGCGGGCTGGATGGCGATGCTGGACTATCTGCTGATCCCGGCGGTGGCGTACCTGTTCTCGGGGATCGCGATGAACGCGCTGGTCCCGGAGGTGTCCCGGTGGGTGTGGACGGCGATCGCGGTCGTCGTCACCACCTTGCTGAACGTGTGGGGCGTACGGGCCGCCGCGCGTGTGGGCTTCGCCGTGCTGGCGATGGAGATCGTCGTCCTGCTGGTGTTCGTGACGGCCGCCGTGGTGGTGCTGGTGCGGGACGGGGCGCAGCGGGATTTGTGGTCGCCGTTCGCGGGGGACACCACGTTCGCGTTCTCGGCGGTGCTGGGCGCGGTGTCGGTGGCGGTGCTGTCGTACCTCGGGTTCGACGCGATCGCGTCGTTCGCGGAGGAGGTCACCGGCGGGTCGGCGAAGGTGGCGCGGGCGGTGCTGGTGTGTCTGGTGCTCGCGGGCGCGCTGTTCGTGGCGCAGACGTATCTCGTGGCGCTGCTGGAGCCCTTGTCGTCGGCGGAGCTGGCGGCGGACCCGGCGAAGCAGGGGTCCGCGTTCTACGACGCGGTGGACGTGTCGGTGGGCACCTGGCTGCACGACCTGGTGGCGGTGAGCAAGGCGATCGGGGCGGCGTTCGCGGCGCTGGCCGGGCAGGCGGCGGCCGGACGGCTGCTGTTCGCGATGGCCCGGGACCGGCGGCTGCCGCGGGTGCTGGCGCGCACCGGCGCGGGTACGCCCCGGGTGGCGCTGCTGGTGGCCGCGGTGATCACGCTGGTGGCGGCGGTGTGGGCGGCGCGGCGGGACGACGGGCTCGACCATCTGGTGTCGGTGGTGGACGTGGGCGCGCTGACGGCGTTCACCCTGCTGCACGCGAGCGTGGTCGGCTGGTTCGTGGTGCGGCGTCTGGGCGGGCCGGTGATCTGGTGGCGGCATCTGCTGCTGCCGGTGGTCGGCGCGGCCGTCACCGTCGCGGTGATCGTGACGGCTTCGGGCACGGCGCAGGTGGTCGGCGCGGCCTGGTTCGCGGTGGGGCTGGTGGTGCTGCTGGCGCAGCGGGGGCGGGTGGACACCGGGGAGCCGGACGTACGGGCGGAGGAGCTGCCCCCGAAGGGCCCGGGGGCCGGATAGCGGCGGCGAGAGGCGGGTGCGGGGCGGTCGCGTTGTCGGTGGGTGCCGTTACGCTCGGGCGCATGGCTGTCACCACGTCCGCGGAGAATCCGCTGCCCGTCGGCGATGTGTCCCGACTGATCGGCGGGTGGATCGACCGGCTCGGCGCGGTCTGGGTCGAGGGGCAGATCACCCAGTTGTCGCGCCGTCCTGGCGCGGGGGTGGTGTTCCTGACGCTGCGCGACCCGTCGCACGACATCTCGGTGGGGGTGACGTGCTACCGCCAGGTGTTCGACACGGTGTCGGACGTCGTCACCGAGGGCGCCCGGGTCGTCGTCCTCGCCAAGCCCGAGTGGTACGCGCCGCGCGGCCAGCTCTCGCTGCGGGCCACCGAGATACGGCCGGTCGGTGTGGGTGAGCTGCTGGCCCGGCTGGAGCGGCTGAAGAAGTCCCTCGCGGCGGAGGGCCTGTTCGCCCTGGACCGCAAGCGGCCGCTGCCGTTCCTGCCCCAGCTGATCGGGCTGGTGTGCGGGCGGGCGTCGGCCGCCGAGCGGGACGTCCTGGAGAACGCCCGGCACCGCTGGCCCGCCGTCCGCTTCGAGGTCCGCAACGTCCCCGTCCAGGGGGTGCACGCGGTGCCGCAGGTCGTGGGCGCGGTGCAGGAGCTGGACGCGCTGGACGAGGTCGATGTGATCGTGGTCGCCCGGGGCGGCGGCAGCGTGGAGGATCTGCTGCCGTTCTCCGACGAGGCGCTGATCCGCACGGTCGCCGCGTGCCGTACGCCGGTGGTGTCCGCGATCGGGCACGAGCCGGACCAGCCGCTGCTCGACCTGGTCGCGGATCTGCGGGCGTCGACGCCCACCGACGCGGCGAAGAAGGTCGTCCCCGACGTCGGCGAGGAGCTGGAGCGGGTGGCCCAGCTGCGGGACCGGGCGCGGCGGTCCGTCGCGGCGTTCGTGGACCGTGAGGAGCGGGGGCTCGCCCATGCCCTGGCCCGCCCGGTGATGCGGGACCCGCACAAGATGGTGGACGACCGCGCCGAGCAGCTCACCGCCCTGGTGGACCGCTCCCGCCGCACGCTGGGGCATCTCCTCGACCGGGCCTCGTCCGAGCTGACGCACACCCACGCGCGCGTGGTGGCGCTGTCCCCCGCCGCGACCTTGCAGCGCGGGTACGCCGTCCTCCAGCGCGACGACGGCCATGTGGTGCGGGCACCCGCCGACGCGCCTGACGGGGCGCGGCTGCGCGCGCGGGTCGCCGAGGGGGAGTTCGAGGTACAGGTGGTGGCCGATCAGACGCGGAAGGTGGAGACATGAGCGGGACGACGACGGGGGCCGAGGGGGCCGCGCTCGGCTACGAGCAGGCTCGCGACGAGCTGATCGACGTGGTGCGCAGACTGGAGACCGGGGGCACCACGCTGGAGGAGTCCCTGGCCCTGTGGGAACGCGGCGAGGAACTCGCGAAGGTGTGCCGCCGCTGGCTGGACGGCGCCCGCGCCCGGCTTGACGCGGCCCTCGCGGAACCCGGCGACGAGCCGACGCCGTCGGGCTGACCCCTCCGGGGCGCCCGGGGCGCCCCGGGTTCCCCCGGCTTCCGGGACCTCCCGGGCTTCCCGGGCTCCCGTCCGGTCGGCGATCCGCCCTCGTGGTGCCCGTCACAAGCCTCTGACGTGCGACGAAAGCTCGTCGCACGTGCTTCGCCATGTCCGCCTTCTTTGACACGGCTGCAACACTCCGTTAATTGAAACTTCAACCTTGGGGTTGTACAGTTATCAACGAAATCAGGGCCGGACACCCCTGTCCGCCGCCCCGTCCAGCAACGCGAAGGTTCACATGTCCCTCGTCCTCGCCCCCACCGCACAGGACCTCCTCTTCCGTGAGGCCCGCACCGCGAACACGTTCACCGACGAGCCGGTGACCGAGGAGCAGGTGCAGGCGATCTACGACCTGGTGAAGTTCGGCCCCACGGCCTTCAACCAGACCCCCCTGCGCGTCACCCTGGTCCGCTCCGCCGAGGCGCGTGAGCGACTGGTGGCCCATATGTCCGAGGGCAATCAGGCCAAGACCGCCACCGCGCCCCTCGTCGCGATCCTCTCCGCGGACAACGAGTTCCACGAGGAGCTGCCGCAGTTGCTGCCGCACTTCCCGCAGGCCAAGGACGCGTTCTTCGCGGAGCGGCCGGTGCGGGAGAACAGCGCGCAGGTGAACGCGGCGCTCCAGGCCGGGTACTTCATCATCGGGGTGCGCGCCGCGGGGCTCGCCGCCGGGCCGATGACCGGGTTCGACTTCGCCGGGGTCCAGAAGGAGTTCCTGGACGAGGACCACTCGCCGCTGATGGTGGTCAACATCGGGCGGCCGGGGGACGACGCGTGGTTCCCGCGGTCGCCGCGGCTGGGGTACGAGCAGGTCATCACCACGGTCTGACGGGTCTCCCCCCTCTCGGGCTCCGGTCCGCCGGTGGCCGTACGTGCCCCCGTGCGGGTCGCCCGGTCCCCGGCGCCCCTTGGGTCGTCCCGGCCGGGCCCATCTGTTCCCGTGCCGGTCGCTCGGTGGGTGCGCGGTTCCTCGCGCCCCTTTGGGTTCCACACCTGGGCGTACTTGTTCCCGTGCGGGTCGTTCATGGGTGCGCAGTTCCCCGCGCCCCTTGAGTCGTCCCGGCTGAGCGCGCTTGTTCCTGTGCCGTCGCTCGGTGGGTGCGCAGTTCCCCGCGCCCCTGAGGTCGCCCCAGCTGGGCGTACTTGTTCCTGTGCGGGGCGTCCGTGGTGCGCGGTTCCTCGCGGCCCTGGGTGGTGCCCCATTGCTGTCGCTCTTCGAGTGCGGGGCGGTTCTCGTCTTCGCGCAGTTCCCCGCGCCCCTTTCGGGGCTCTTGACCCGTCGCTCGTCAGGTGCCGCCCGCACCCGACCGCCCAGGCCAGGCGGCACCCCCAGGGGCGCGGGGAACTGCGCACCCACCGAGCGACGGCACAGGAAACCGGTACGCCCACCCGGACAAACCCAGGAGCGCGAGGAACCGCGCATCCCGCGGGCGACCCGCACGGAAACACGTAGGCCCACCCGGGACGACCCAAGGGGCGCGAGGAACCGCGCACCCCCGGAGTACCCGCACGGGAACAAGAACGCCCAGGTGGGGAACCCAAAGGGGCGCGGGGAACTGCGCACCCACGAACGACCCGCACAGGAACACGTACGTTCAGGTGGGGAACCCCAGCGCGGGGAACCGCGCATCCACCGGGCGACCCGCGCAGGAACAAGTGCGCCCACCTGGGGCGACCCAAGGGGCGCGGGGAACCGCGCATCCTGCGGGCGCCCGCACCGGGACAAGTGGGCCCGGCCGGGACGGCCTCAGGGGCGCGGGGAACTGCGCACCCACGGACGGGGGTGCGGGGACAAATGCGTCCAGGTGTCGGGACCTGGTTTCCGGCCAGGCATCCCGCACGGGAACATGTGCGGGACCGACCACACCCCGTAGCCCCGGCGGGGCTCACGCCTTCGTGGTCAGTGCCCCGGCCATCATCGCGAGCCGGGTGAACGACGCCGAGCCGGTGATCACGGTGGTCGCGTCGCCCTCCGTGAGGACGAGCGCGTCGTACCGCTCCCCCTCGTACTTCTCCCACACACGGCCGTCGATCGTCTGGGTCGCGTCCGTCTTGCGGGCCCCCCTGCTCGCCTGCTCGGCGAAGACCCGGGGCTTCTCGGTGGACTGCTCGATCGCGACGTACTTGCCGTCCGGCGACCGGAATCCCAGGTGCCAGCGGCTGGCCTCGGCGGAGCGGTAGCGCACGGAGGTCGGCTTCCACTCCTTGGAGAGCCCCTCGGGCGCGGCGATGGGGTACGGCGCGGCGCGACGGGCCGTGATGAGTTCGATGCGGTAGTCGATCGCCTTCACCGGGTCGCCGTCCTCGTCGTGCGGGAGGAACAGCCAGATGACTCCCGCGAAGAGGACCGTCACCCCCAGCGACAGCACCATGTTCCGTACGCTCTGCTTGCCGAGTCTGCCTGCCACGCGCACCATCGTCGCAGGTCCGCTTCCCGCCCCCGGCACCGGGCCCACGCCGGCGCCCGCCGAGGACCCCGCGGCCCGCGCGAGCGACGACCCCTCCGCCACCGGCCCGCGGCCACCCGCCCCCACCTGCGACGGGGTGGCCGCGCGGACTGCGGGGGCACCCTCCGCGCTCATCCGTGGGCCCCCCTGCTCATTCCGGTGACCTGCGGATAGAGTCGGAACACACCCTCATCCGGCCGTCGTCGTATCAGAAAGGTGCGTCTCGATGACCGAACATCATCAGTTGCCGACCGAACTCGAAGTCCCGTCGGAGGCCCCCGACCGCAACCTGGCCCTGGAGCTCGTCCGGGTGACCGAGGCCGCGGCCATGGCCGCGGGCCGCTGGGTCGGCCTCGGCGACAAGAACAGGGCCGACGGCGCGGCCGTGCGGGCCATGCGCACCCTCGTCTCCACCGTGTCGATGAACGGCGTCGTCGTCATCGGCGAGGGCGAGAAGGACGAAGCGCCCATGCTCTTCAACGGGGAGCGGGTCGGGGACGGCACCGGCGCGGAGTGCGACATCGCCGTCGACCCGATCGACGGGACCACCCTGACCGCCAAGGGCATGCCGAACGCGGTCGCGGTACTCGCGGCGGCCGACCGGGGCACCATGTTCGACCCGTCCGCCGTGTTCTACATGGACAAGCTCGTGACCGGCCCCGAAGCCGCCGACTACGTCGACATCGACGCCCCGGTCTCGGTCAACATCCGCCGGGTCGCGAAGGCCAAGCGCTCCTCCCCCGAGGACGTCACCGTCGTCATCCTCGACCGGCCCCGGCACGACGGGATCATCAGGGAGATCCGTGAGACGGGCGCCCGGATCAAGCTGATCTCCGACGGCGATGTCGCGGGCTCGGTGCTCGCCGTCCGCGAGGGCACCGGCGTCGATCTGCTGCTCGGGATCGGCGGCACCCCGGAGGGCATCATCTCCGCGTGTGCCATCAAGTGCCTCGGCGGCACGATCCAGGGCAAGCTCTGGCCCAAGGACGACGAGGAGCGGGAACGCGCCCTCGCCGCGGGCCATGACCTCGACCGGGTGCTCGCCACGAACGACCTGGTCTCCGGGGACAACGTCTTCTTCGTGGCGACCGGTATCACCGACGGCGAGCTGCTGCGCGGGGTGCGCTACCGCTCGGAGACGGCGACCACGTCGTCCCTGGTGATGCGCTCCAAGTCGGGCACGATCCGCCAGATCGACTCCGAGCACCGGCTGTCGAAGCTGCGCGCGTACAGCGCCATCGACTTCGACCGCGCGAAGTAGCCGGACGCCACCCGGCGGTCGCCCGGTTCCGGGCAGCCGTCGCCGGGTACGGCCACGGGGGCGCCCCGCTGTGCGGGTGGGCGTCCCCGTCGCCGTACCGGAGAAGGGTGTACGGGCGGGCGGTTCAGCCGGCCGCGGCGATCGGGTCGGCCACGTGGGCCGCCTTCTTCAGTTCGACGTCCCGCCTGCGGCGGCGCGCGAGGACCACCCGGCGCTCGGCGGCGGTGAGTCCGCCCCAGACCCCGTACGGCTCGGGCTGGAGCAGCGCGTGTTCACGGCATTCGATCATCACGGGGCAGCCCCCGCAGACCCGCTTGGCGGCTTCCTCCCGGGACAGCCGGGCCGCTGTGGGTTCCTTGGAGGGAGCGAAGAAGAGCCCGGCCTCGTCGCGGCGGCAGACCGCTTCCGTGTGCCATGGGGCGTCCTGATCCCGATCCTGTGTTGGTACCCGCTGTGGTGGGACGGCGGCTACCTGCAAGGACTGATGCGGCGGATGCAGCACGGTCTACTCCTGACGACGGCTTCGCAAGGGAGCGGCGATGCAGCAAGCCCTACCCGCTGTGCGCGTTCCTATGCACTGAGTCCCCATGCCCGAAGCTTCCCGTCCGGTCGCGGACCCGTCCCGCCAGGTGCCGGACAGGGTGCCGACCGGGCCGCTGAACTCCCCTCAGAACCGCAGGTACTTGCGCATCCGGTCGCTGGTGGCCGGGTTCGCCAGGGCGTTGGCGACCCGGCGGCCCTTGCGCGCCCTGGCCTCGATGTTGCCGAGGGCGGAGATCCCGTCGACGTAGACCACCGGCGCGTCCGGGTCGGGCGAATCGAGGCTGTCCACCTCGAAGTTGCCGAGCACACCGCCGCCGTTGCCGCGCAGCGAGATGTTCTCCGGGACGGTTATCTCGACATTGCCGAAGAGGCAGAACGCCTTGACGACGACCTGCCGGTGCTCGAAGACCGCCTCGCTCAGGTCGATCTCGACGCTGCCGAAGACCGCGTACGCGTGGGTGCGCCGGGAGACACGCCAGCGGCCCCGGCGGACACTGCTGCTGAACACCGCGACGAGGTTCTCGTCCGGCGCGGGCGGCACGGCCCCGGAGTCCGGGCGGTTGGGGGCGGGGTGCGCGGGCCGGACGTGCGGATGTCCGGCGCCGTCCGGGGAGGGCAGGTCCCGTACGTACGGTTCGAGTTCGGTGACGGTCTTGGCGCGGTACACGCCCTCGACCCGCTCGGCGTGCTCGTCGGAGGTGATCCGCCCCTCGCCCAGCGCGTCACGGAGGATGTCGGCGATCCGGTCCCGGTCGGCGTCCGAGGCGCGGAGCTCCACGGGCGGCGTATCGGCGGTCGGTTCCTGGCGGCGCTTTTCGAGGTCCACGGCCTCAGATTACCCAGACGCGATAGATCGCGACTAGGGGGCCGCGCCGGTCGGATGCCCCGGCGCACGACCACTTCGGCCGAACCCGCCGACAGCCCCGTCCCCGTACGGCATGCTGTCCGGCACCCCGGCACCCCGTACGGAGTCCGGGCGCGTCCCGTACGGCGTCCGGCGGCGGGTCCTTGAGCCGAAAGCCACGGTCAGACAGACGCACCGACCCCCACCACGGTTGTCCGGGGCCCCGGATTACGCTGTAGGGTGCGCCGCCGACGGAGGTGCGCCGCTTGTCTTTTAGTGAGGAATAGGCGTTATGCCAGAGTTTGCGTACTCCGATCTGCTCCCGCTGGGAGCGGACACCACGCCGTACCGCCTGGTGACCGCCGAAGGTGTCTCCACCTTCGAGGCGGACGGGCGCACCTTCCTCAAGGTCGACCCGGAGGCGCTGCGCAAGCTGGCCGCCGAGGCGATCCACGACATCCAGCACTATCTGCGGCCCGCGCACCTGGCCCAGCTGCGCCGGATCATCGACGACCCGGCGGCCTCCGGCAACGACAAGTTCGTCGCGCTGGACCTGCTCAAGAACGCGAACATCGCCGCCGCGGGCGTGCTGCCCATGTGCCAGGACACGGGCACCGCGATCGTCATGGGCAAGCGCGGCCAGCAGGTCCTCACCGAGGGCGGCGACGAGGAAGCCCTGTCGCGCGGGATCTACGACGCGTACACCGAGCTCAATCTGCGCTACTCCCAGATGGCCCCGCTGACCATGTGGGAGGAGAAGAACACCGGCTCCAACCTGCCCGCGCAGATCGAGCTGTACGCGACCGACGGCGGCGCCTACAAGTTCCTCTTCATGGCCAAGGGCGGCGGCTCGGCCAACAAGTCCTTCCTCTACCAGGAGACCAAGGCCGTCCTCAACGAGACCTCGATGATGAGGTTCCTGGAGGAGAAGATCCGTTCGCTCGGCACGGCCGCCTGCCCGCCGTACCACCTGGCGATCGTCGTCGGCGGCACCTCCGCCGAGTTCGCGCTCAAGACCGCCAAGTACGCCTCCGCGCACTACCTGGACGAGCTGCCCGCCGAGGGTTCACCGCTCGGCCACGGCTTCCGGGACAAGGAGCTGGAGGAGAAGGTCTTCGAGCTCACCCAGCGGATCGGGATCGGCGCGCAGTTCGGCGGCAAGTACTTCTGCCATGACGTCCGGGTGGTACGGCTGCCCCGGCACGGCGCGTCGCTGCCCGTCGCCATCGCCGTGTCCTGCTCCGCCGACCGGCAGGCCGTCGCGAAGATCACCGCCGAGGGCGTGTTCCTGGAGCAGCTGGAGACCGACCCGGCCCGCTTCCTGCCCGACACCACCGACGACCACCTCGACGAGTCCGGCGACGTGGTCCGGATCGACCTCAACCAGCCCATGGACGACATCCTCGCCGCGCTGAGCGAGCACCCGGTCAAGACCCGGCTGTCGCTGTCCGGTCCGCTGGTCGTCGCCCGTGACATCGCCCACGCCAAGATCAAGGAACGTCTCGACGCGGGCGAGGACATGCCGCAGTACCTCAAGGACCACCCGGTCTACTACGCGGGCCCGGCCAAGACCCCCGAGGGCTACGCCTCCGGTTCCTTCGGCCCGACCACCGCCGGCCGGATGGACAGCTATGTCGAGCAGTTCCAGGCGGCGGGCGGCTCCAAGGTGATGCTCGCCAAGGGCAACCGCTCCCAGCAGGTCACCGACGCGTGCGGCACGCACGGCGGCTTCTACCTCGGCTCCATCGGCGGCCCCGCCGCCCGCCTCGCCCAGGACTGCATCAAGAAGGTCGAGGTCGTGGAGTACGAGGAGCTGGGCATGGAGGCCGTCTGGCGGATCGAGGTCGAGGACTTCCCGGCGTTCATCGTCGTCGACGACAAGGGCAACGACTTCTTCAAGGACCCGGCCCCCGCGCCGACCTTCACGAGCATCCCGGTACGGGGCCCCGGCCTCGGCTGAGCCGCCGCACGGGGGAGCGCCGTCTCCCCCGCCCGGGGCATCTCCGGTGTTCGCCGGCGGTCGGGGGGCAGGGGAATAGCGGGAACAGGACAACCGCTCACCCTTGCGGGAACTCTGACCGACCGGCTCTGGAGGTAGTACCACGATGGCGAGCGCGCACGACGGCGACAAGGGCACGACCAGCGGTGACGACGGCGGGTACCGCGTCGAACACGACTCCATGGGCGAGGTGCGGGTCCCCTCCGGCGCGAAGTGGCGGGCGCAGACCCAGCGGGCCGTGGAGAACTTCCCCATCTCGGGGCAGCGGCTGGAACGCGCCCATATCGAGGCGCTGGCCCGGATCAAGGCCGCCGCGGCGAAGGTCAACGCGGACCTCGGGGTCCTGGAGCGGGACACCGCCGACGCGATCGTGGCCGCCGCGGCGGAGGTCGCCGAGGGCCGCTGGGACGACCAGTTCCCCGTCGATGTGTTCCAGACCGGGTCGGGCACCTCGTCCAACATGAACACCAACGAGGTGCTGGCGACCCTCGCGAGCGAGCGGCTCGGCCGGTCCGTCCATCCGAACGACCATGTGAACGCCTCGCAGTCGTCGAACGACGTGTTCCCGTCCTCGATCCATATCGCCGCCACCGCGGCCGTCACCCGGGACCTGATCCCCGCGCTCGACCATCTCGCCGCCGCGCTGGAGCGCAAGGCGGAGGAGTTCGCGGATGTCGTGAAGTCGGGCCGGACCCACCTCATGGACGCCACCCCCGTCACCCTCGGCCAGGAGTTCGCCGGGTACGCGGCCCAGGTCCGCTACGGCGTGGAGCGGCTGCGGGCCTCGCTGCCGAGGCTGGCGGAGCTGCCGCTGGGCGGTACGGCCGTCGGTACCGGGATCAACACCCCGCCCGGGTTCTCGGCCGCGGTGATCTCCGAGGTCGCCGCCGCGACCGGGCTGCCGCTGACGGAGGCCCGGGACCACTTCGAGGCGCAGGGCGCGCGGGACGGGATCGTCGAGACCAGCGGACAGCTGAAGACCGTCGCGGTGGGGCTGACGAAGATCTCCAACGATCTGCGCTGGATGGCCAGCGGGCCCCGGACCGGGCTCGCGGAGATCGTCCTGCCCGATCTCCAGCCCGGGTCGTCGATCATGCCCGGCAAGGTGAACCCGGTGGTCCCCGAGGCGGTGCTGATGGTCGCCGCGCAGGTCATCGGCAACGACACGGCGATCACCGTGGCCGGGGCGTCCGGGAACTTCGAGCTGAACGTGATGCTGCCGGTCATCGCGAAGAACGTGCTGGAGTCCGTGCGGCTGCTGGCCAACGCGGGGCGGCTGCTCGCCGACCGGACGGTCGACGGGATCGTCGCGGACCGGGAGCGGGCGCTGGAGTACGCGGAGTCCTCGCCGTCCGTGGTGACCCCGCTGAACAAGTACCTCGGGTACGAGGAGGCGGCGAAGGTGGCGAAGCGGGCGCTGGCCGCGCGGCGGACGATTCGTGAGGTGGTGCTGGAGGGGGGGTATGTCGAGCGGGGCGTTCTCACGCTCGACCAGTTGGACGCCGCGCTGGACGTCCTCCGCATGACCCGCCCCTGACCCCACCCGACCCCTACCCGGGCCCGCCCCTGCGGTTGCCCGCGCCGGACGCACTCGTTCCTGTGCGGGTCGCTTGGTGGGTGCCTCGCGCCCCTGGGTTGTCCCGGGTGGACGCACTCGTTCCTGTGCTGGTCGCTCGTGGGGTGCGCAGTTCCCCGCGCCCCTGGGTCTGCCCGGTGGGCGTACGTGTTCCCGTGCGGGTCGCCCGTGGGATGCGCGGTTCCTCGCGCCCCTGGGGTTCCCCACCTGGACGTACTTGTTCCCGTGCAGGTACTCCGGGGGTGCGCAGTTCCCCGCGCCCCTGGGTCTGTCCGGGTGGGCGCACTTATTCCCTGTGCCGTCACTCGGTGGGTGCGCAGTTCCCCGCGCCCCTGGGTTTGTCCGGCTGGGCGTACTTGTTCCCGTGCGGGTACTCCGGGGGTGCGCAGTTCCCCGCGCCCCTGGGTTTGTCCGGGTGAGCGAAATTGTTCCTGTGCGGGTCGCTTGTGGAGTGCGCAGTTCCCCGCGCCCCTGGGGTCGCCTGTGCTGGGCGGACTCATTCCTGTGCCGTCGCTCGGTGGGTGCGCGGTTCCTCGTGCCCCTGGGGGTGCCGCCTGGTCCGGGCGGTCGGGTGCGGGCGGCACCTGACCGGCGACGGATCGAGAGCCCCGAAAGGGGCGCGGGGAACTGCGCGAAGACGAGGGCAGCCCCGCACCCGAAGAGCAACGGATCGGGGCAGCATCCAGGGGCGCGGGGAACGGCGCAAAACCACGGAGTACCTGCACGGGGAACAAGTACGTCCCCCGGGCAGACCCAGGGGCGCGAGGAACCGCGCACCCCACGAGCGACCCGCACAGGAACAGGTACGCCCGGCACAGGAAACCCAGGGGCGCGGGGAACTGCGCACCCACCGAGCGACGGCACGGGAACAAGTACGTCCAGGTGGGGAACCCTAGGGGCGCGAGGAACCGCGCACCCCACGAGCGACCCGCACAGGAACAGGTACGCCCGGCACAGGAAACCCAGGGGCGCGGGGAACTGCGCACCCACCGGGTGACGGCACGGGAACAAGTACGTCCAGGTGGGGAACCCTAAGGGGCGCGGGGAACCGCGCATCCCACGGGCGACCCGCACAGGAACAAGTACGACCACCCGGGCAGACCCAGGGGCGCGGGAACGGGCGGGTGCGCGCGGGCGTACCTGGGGCGCGGGCCAACCGGACGTGTGCGCCGGGGCGGGGCGGGACGTGGGGCTCGGGCCTCCCCGGACGGGGGTTCGTGGGGGATTTCCCGCGCGCCGCGCGAGGGCGGCTCCTAGTATCTGGGCATGGCAGGCGAGAACGAGGTGCGTGGGCGGGGGGAGCCGTGGCGTGCGGGGACCCGGATCCTGTGGCGGTACCGGGCGAACGGCGGGGACGGTTTCCACATCTGCCGGCCGGTCACCGTCGTCCAGGACACCCCCGACCTGCTGGCCGCGTGGATGGCCCCCGGCACGGAATGCGTCCGTCCGGTGCTCACCGACGGCACCCCCCTGCACGCGGAACCGCTGGCCACCCGCTACACCAAGCCCCGTACCGTCCGCCGGGACCACTGGTCGGGCGCCGGGGTGCTGAAGCTGGCCCGGCCCGGGGAACCCTGGTCGGTGTGGCTGTTCTGGTACCCCGACTGGCGGTTCAAGAACTGGTACGTGAATCTGGAGGAGCCACGGGTCCGCTGGGACGGCGGGGTGGATTCGGAGGACCATTTCCTGGACATCTCCGTACGCCCCGACCGAAGCTGGCAGTGGCACGACGAGGACGAGTTCGCGCAGGCACAGCGGGCCGGGCTGATGGGCCCGCGGCAGGCGCGCCGGGTGAGGGAGGCGGGAGACGCGGCGGTCGAGGTGATCAGGAGCTGGGGTCCGCCGTTCGCGGACGGCTGGCCCGGCTGGCGGCCCGATCCGGCATGGCCGATTCCGGCCTTGCCGGACAACTGGGATCGCACCCCCGCGCAAGTGTCCTCATGAGACCCTTGATGTGCCCCCATGGTTCAAACGTAGGATCGTCCTCCGCAAGGGCGCACAGCAGCAACTCCTTGGGCTTGCGCGAGGGCTGACAGGATGTCATCGAGGGGTGGCCAGAGCGTGAGCGAGCGCGACGAGGCGTACGACGGGTTCGGCGATGCCGCACCCGACCGCACAGGTCAGGCCGAGGCGTTCGACGCCATCGGTGGACGGTACGACGACGCGTTCCCCCATAAGGAGGGGCAGGTCACCGCGGTGGGACGGCTGCTGGCCGAGCTGCCGGACAAGGCGCGCGTCCTGGACGTGGGCTGCGGCACCGGCGTGCCGACGGCCCGCCAGCTGGTGGACGCGGGACACTCCGTGACCGGGGTGGACCTCTCCGAGGGGATGCTGGAGCTCGCGAGGGCCCATGTCCCGGAGGCCGAGTTCCTGCACCGGGACCTGGCCTCGCTGCGCGTCGAGGGGCCGGGCGGACTGGGCCGCTTCGACGGGATCACCTGCTTCTTCACACTGCTGATGCTGCCCCGCGCCGAAATACCCTATGCGCTGAGGCAGTTCCACCGGCTCCTCAAGCCGGACGGTGTCCTGGCGCTGTCGATGGTCGAGGCCGACCTCGACGACGCCGAGATCCCGTTCATGAGCCACTACATCCGCGTGTCCGGCTTCCTGCGCGACGAGCTGCGCGAGGTGGTGCGGGAGGCGGGCTTCGAGATCACCGCGGAGGAGCTGCACTCGTACGCGCCCGCCAGGGCGGACGCACCACCCGAGCACCAACTGTTCCTCAACTGCCGACGCACCTGATCACCGTGTGCCGCGCGGTTCCACCCGGCACCCGCCAGGTGACCGCTTGACCGCGTGGCGCGCAGCCCCGGACGGACGGATTCGACACGCGTGACGGAGCATCCACTGCCCTCAGAGGGCCGCCAGTACGGTACGGCCGGTCCTCCCGCCCCCGTGGACCCCCGCGGGGCACTGCTGCGTGCCCAGGCGTCGCCGGACCCGAGCGTTCCGGGGACGGCGTCCGCGATGCCGTCCCAGCCCCGCTCCGGCGGGGCCCGCGGCGGCGCGGACCCCGAACCCGCCTCCGGCGCGGAACACGCCCAGCCGAGCCCCGAGGGGTCCGGCGGGCGGGTCCGGTCCGGGCCCCGCCCCGACCCCGGCGGGGTGCCCGCCGAGGAAGGCCCGGCGCGGCACGACGGCGCCCGCGCGGAGCCGCAGACCACCCGCAGCGACCCGGAGGGCCCCACGGAACACGGTGAGAGCGTGCCGCGCGACCCGAAGGACGCGGCGGCCCCCGGGCCGCCCGGTGGGGTGGAGCGCCGGGGCGGCGCGCCGTCCGGCGGGCCCGCCGGGGTGACGCATATGCGGCGGGACGGTGACCGGCTGCGGTTCGTGGGCGCGGCGACCCGGCGGATCGCCCGCGGGCTGGACCTGGACGAGATCGTGATGGGGCTGTGCCGGGCGACCGTGCCGACCTTCTCCGACGCGATCCTGGTCTATCTGCGGGACCCGCTGCCCGTGGGTGACGAGCGGCCGACCGGCCCGGTGGTGCTGCGGCTGCGCCGGACCGACCGTATCCCCGAGGACCGGGACACCGAGGCGGGCACCCTGCCCGCCATCCAGCTCGACCTGGAGGCCACCGGGACCACCGAGCTGTGCACCGTACGGCCGGGCGGGGCGCTCGCCGAGGTGCTGCGCGGGGTGCGGCCGGTGTTCGCGGACGCCGCGCAGGACGCGCTGCCCGAGCTGCTCGGTGAGGCCCGTACCGTGCCGAACGGCCGGCACACGATCCTCGCGCCGCTGCGCGGACGCCGCCGGGTGATCGGCGCGGCGATCTTCCTGCGCCGCCCCGACCGTCCCGCGTTCGACTCCGAGGACCTGCTGGTGGCGGCGCAGCTCGCCACGCGCACAGCGCGCTCGGTATCGACAAGGCGGTGCTGTACGGGCGGGAGGCGTACATCGCGGACGAGCTCCAGCGGACGATGCTGCCGGAGACCCTGCCCCGGCCGACGGGGGTGCGGCTCGCGTCGCGCTATCTCCCGGCCGCGGAGACGGCCCGGGTGGGCGGTGACTGGTACGACGCGATCCCGCTGCCCGGCAGCCGGGTCGCGCTGGTCGTCGGTGATGTGATGGGTCACTCCATGACATCGGCGGCGATCATGGGGCAGCTGCGGACGACCGCACAGACCCTGGCGGGTCTGGATCTGCCGCCGCAGGAGGTGCTGCACCATCTGGACGAACAGGCGCAGCGGCTCGGGCACGACCGGATGGCGACGTGTCTCTACGCGGTGTACGACCCGGTATCGCACCGGATCACGATCGCCAACGCGGGCCATCCGCCGCCGGTGCTGCTGCATCTGGGCGGGAAGGCCGAGGTGCTGCGGGTGCCCGCCGGTGCGCCGATCGGGGTGGGCGGGGTCGACTTCGAGGCGGTGGAGCTGGACGCGCCGGCCGGGGCGACGCTGCTGCTGTACACGGACGGGCTGGTGGAGTCGCGGCTGCGGGACGTGGTCGCGGGCATCGAGCAGCTGCGGGCCCGGCTGGAGGCGACCGCGCAGCTCACGGGTCCCGATCACGCGCCGCCGCTGGAAGCGCTGTGCGACGAGGTCCTGGACATGCTGGGGCCCGGGGACCGCGACGACGACATCGCGCTGCTGGCGGCCCGTTTCGACGGGATCGCGCCGAGCGACGTGGCGTACTGGTTCCTCGAACCGGAGGACCGGGCGCCCAGCCGGGCCCGGCGCCTCGCCCGGGGCGCCCTGAAGCGGTGGGGCCTGGAGGATCTGTCGGACTCGGTGGAGCTGCTGGTCAGTGAGGTGGTGACGAACGCGGTGCGGTACGCGTCGCGGCCGGTGACGCTGCGGCTGCTGCGCACCGATGTGCTGCGCTGCGAGGTCGGTGACGACGTACCGCAGCTGCCCCGGCTGCGGCAGGCGCGGGCGACCGACGAGGGCGGCCGTGGGCTGTACCTGGTGAACAAGCTGGCGCGGCGGTGGGGCGCGACCCGGCTGAGTACGGGCAAGGTCGTGTGGTTCGAGCTGGCGCGGAACCAGTCCCCGCCCGGCTGACCGCCGGTCCCGTGGCCGTGGGAGGGGTCCCACGGCCACGGGAGCCCTCCCACCGCCGGAGCGTGGCCAAATGCCACCGCCGGAGCGTGGCCAAATGTTGCCGACAGCCCGTCGGCGGAGTTGACTGGCGTGGTGGACGAAGCGCCCACACCCCGGGGGACATCCCCCCGTGTCCCCCGGCACCCTCACGCATGGGAGGACGCTCGTGACCGAGGCACCGAAACCCGCCCCGTACACGACGAACAACGCCGGCATCCCCGTCGAGAGCGACGAGCACTCGCTGACCGTGGGCCCGGACGGCCCGGTACTGCTCCAGGACCACTATCTGATCGAGAAGATGGCCCAGTTCAACCGGGAGCGGGTCCCGGAGCGGGTCGTGCACGCCAAGGGCAGCGGCGCGTACGGGTTCTTCGAGGTCACCAATGACGTCAGCCAGTTCACCAAGGCCGATCTGTTCCAGCCGGGCAGGCGGACGGAGATGCTGGCGCGGTTCTCCACGGTCGCCGGTGAGCAGGGCTCGCCCGACACCTGGCGCGACCCCCGGGGCTTCGCGCTGAAGTTCTACACCGAGCACGGCAACTACGACCTGGTCGGCAACAACACGCCGGTGTTCTTCGTGCGGGACTCGCAGAAGTTCCAGGACTTCATCCGCTCGCAGAAACGCCATCCGCGGACCGGGCTGCGCAACAACGACATGCAGTGGGACTTCTGGACGCTCTCCCCGGAGACGGCCCACCAGGTCACCTGGCTGATGGGCGACCGGGGCATCCCGAAGACGTACCGCCACATGAACGGCTACAGCTCGCACACGTACATGTGGGTGAACGGCGGCGGGGAACGGTTCTGGGTCAAGTACCACATGAAGACCGACCAGGGCATCGACTTCCTGACCCAGGAGGAGGCCGACGAGCTGGCGGGCACCGACGCGGACAAGCACCGCCGGGACCTGTACGAGTCGATCGAGTCCGGTGACGCGCCGTCGTGGACGATGCACGTCCAGATCATGCCGTTCGAGGACGCGGCGGACTACCGCTTCAACCCGTTCGACCTGACCAAGGTGTGGCCGCACGGCGACTACCCGCTGATCGAGGTCGGCCGGATGACGCTGGACCGCAACCCGGAGGACTACTTCGTCCATATCGAGCAGGCCGCGTTCGAGCCGTCGAACATGGTGCCCGGGATCGGTCCGTCGCCCGACAAGATGCTGCTCGGCCGGCTCTTCTCGTACCCGGACACCCACCGGTACCGGATCGGCCCGAACTACGCGCAGCTCCCGCCGAACCGGCCGCACTCGCCGGTCGCCTCGTACGCGAAGGACGGTCCGATGCGTTACGAGCCCGCCCGGGTGGGCGCGGTGTACGCGCCCAACTCGTACGGCGGTCCGGCGGCGGACACGGAGCGGTTCGGGGAGGTCGCGGGCTGGGCGTCGGCCGGGGAGATGGTCCGGGAGGCGTACGCGCTGCACCGCGAGGACGACGACTGGGGCCAGGCGGGCACGATGGTCCGTGAGGTGCTGGACGACGCGGCCCGGGACCGGCTGGTGTCGAACATCAGCGGGCATCTGAAGGCCGGGGTGAGCCGTCCGGTGCTGGACCGGGCGATCCAGTACTGGCGCAATGTCGACAAGGACCTGGGCGACCGGGTCGCGGCCAACGTCAACGGCGGCTGACGGACCCACCGCCGCGCGAACCCCCTCGGCAGGAGGGACAGCAAGGCGCCCGGTCCCGTGTCCGGTGTTCCGGTACGGGTCCGGGCGCTCTGGCGTGCGCGTACGGCCGGGGCTCAGCCCTCGTCGGCGGCGGTGCCGGGTTCGGCGGGCTCCTCCGGGGACTGGCTGGTGGTGGGGGGCGGGCTGGTCGTGGTGGAGGGGGGGCCCGGCGATTCCCCGCCCGGTTCCTCCGGCTCGGTCCCCGGGTCGGTGCTGGGGCTGGTCGGCGGCGCGCTGCTGCTGGACCGCGCGGGCTCCTCCGGCTCCTGGCTGGTCTCGGTCTCCGGCTCTTCCTCCTCCTGCGTCCGCGAGGGCGCCGGAGTGGTCGGCGGCTGCGACGAGGGGGTCTCGCTGGGCTCGGCGGGCGGGGAGAACGCCTGCTCCTGCTCGATGTCCAGGTCGAACTCGGACGGCTTGCCGATCGCGCCGAAGGTGTAGTCGGCCCAGATCCGGGCGGGGAAGCCGCCGCCGCTGATCCGGCCGCCGCCGGTGGCGCCCTTGAGGCTGGTCTGCGAGCCGCGGGCGACCTTGTCGCCGTTCTTGTCCTCGCGGTCCTTGGGCACCTCGCCGAAGAGGCCGACCGAGGTGACGAGGTCCGGGGTGTAGCCGGTGAACCACGCGGAGCGGTTCTCGTCGGAGGTGCCGGTCTTGCCCGCCACGTCCTGGTCGGGGTCGCGCACGGCGCTGCCGGTGCCGTCGTCGACCACTCCGGTGAGGACCGAGGTGACGGCGTCGGCGGTGGTGCGCTTGACGACCTGGCCGCCGACCGGGTCGGGGAGGTCGACCGTGCGGTCCTTGTGGGTCGCGGACCTCAGCACCGCCGGGGTGACCTTCTTGCCGTGGTTGTCGAGGGTCGCGTAGACCCCGGCCATCTCCAGCGGGCTGGCGCCCATGGTGCCGAGTGTCTGCGCGGGCACCGCCTCAAGACCCTTGACGTCCATCCCGAGGACGCCCGCCATCCGCATCACCTCGGGCATCCCGACATCGACGCCCATCTGCGCGAAGACGGAGTTGACCGACTTGTTCATCGCCTTCTGCACGGTGACGTCGCCGTAGTCGACATCGTCCTCGTTGGGCGGTGCGAAGCCGATGTCGCTGCCCACCACGGGGCGCTTGCTGTCGCCGTCGTAGACGGTGTTCGCGGTGATCGGGTCGCCGTCCTGGGTCTCGGCGTCCTTCTCCAGCGCGGCGGCGTAGATCAGCGGCTTGAACGTCGAGGCGGGCTGGTAGTCCCGGCGGGTCGCGTTGTTGGTGAAGTGCTTGAAGTAGTCCACGCCGCCGTACATCGCGACGACCGCGCCGCTCTTCGGGTCCACGGACGCGGCGCCCGCCTGGACGTCCCCGTCCACGGGCCGCTTCTTGGGATCGAGCTTGCTGGTGAGCTGCGTCTTGACGGCCTTCTCCAGCAGCTCCTGCTTCTTCTTGTCGATGTTCAGCGTGAAGGTCCAGCCACCCGCCTGGACCTGCGACTCGGCCTGCGACTGGGTCAGCCCCTCGGCGACGAAGCGCTTCTCCAGCTCGGCGTCGGCGGCCTGCACCAGATATCCGGTCTGGCCGCTCTGACCGGGCGCGGGACGCGGCTCCTCCGGCACGGGGAACTTCTGCTTCTCGCGCTCCGCCGCGTCCAGCCAGCCCTTCTCGACCATGTTGTCCAGGGTCTTGTTCCAGCGGAAGGAGACCAGTCCCTTGCCCCGCTTCGAGGCGGTGGCCCAGTCGTACGAGCTGGGGGCCTGGAGCAGGGAGGCGAGATACGCGCCCTGGGCGACGGTGAGGTCCTTGGCGTCGACGCGGTAGTACGCCTGGGCGGCGGCCTGGATGCCGTGCGCGCCGCGACCGTAGTAGCTGGTGTTGATGTACCCGGCGAGGATGTACTCCTTGGAGCGCTCCCGGTCGACCTTCAGCGAGATGACCAGTTCGTTCAGCTTGCGCGTGACGGTCTGTTCCTGCGTCAGGTAGTAGTTCTTGACGTACTGCTGGGTGATCGTGGAGCCGCCCTGCTTGCCCTTGCCGGACAGGGTGTTGAGCACACCCCGGGCGGTGCCCTTCAGATCGACGCCCTTGTCGTTGTAGAACGACTTGTTCTCGATCGCGACGAAGGTCCGCTGCACATCCTGCGGGACCTGCTCCAGATCCACGATCTCGCGGTTCACCTCACCGGTGCGGGCGAGGATCGTGCCGTCCCGGTACTTGTAGACGTTGCTCTGCTTCTTGGCCTGGGCGTTGCCCTCGGGGACGTCGACCACGAGGTAGAGCACGACGAAGGCGGCCATGCCCAGCAGGATGAATCCGAAGAACGTGCCGAGCAGCTTCCGCCAGGTGAGGAACCGGCGTATGCCGGTGCGTCCGCCCCGGGCCGGGCGCCCGCGCCGCGTACGCCGCCCGGCGCGCTGGCGCGCCCGTCGTTCCTCCGCTCGCCCCATGGGTCCGCTCGCTCCGCTTCTCGCTCGTGTCCGGTCGCTCACCTGAGGTCAGCTCTGAAAACTAACACCGCACGTCGGGACAGATTCCGGCAGACCAGGTCATTTAGTGCCGTGACAAAGAGCACCCGTCCCACCGGAACCGACGACCTGGGGATGCGGAAGGTTGCCCTTTCCGATAAAGTGATATCACTTTGCTAGAACGGTTCCGGGCCTCCGATGCCCGGGACCCCTCACGGAACGGGGGCTTCCATGTCCGACGAAGGCTTGGCGGCGGCACGGAACGGCGGACCGGTGGACCGGGTGGGCGGCGGAGCGGATCTCCCGGACATGCCCGCGCCACGGGTCACCGAGTTCCCCGCGCACAGCATCGGCGGCGGACTCGCCCTGCTGCTGGGGCTGCTCGGCACGGCGGCCGGTGCGGTGCTGATCGTCGCCGGGGCGGTCAGCGCCTCGACCGGCGTCAAGGTCGCGCTGATCATCCTGGGCATCACGGTGGCCGTCCTCGCGCTCTTCGCGATGAGCGGACTGAACATGGTCGCGCCCGGTGAGGCCCGGGTGGTGCAGCTCTTCGGCCGCTACCGGGGCACCATCCGCACCGACGGGCTGCGCTGGGTCAATCCGCTGACCACCCGGGAGAAGATCTCCACCCGGGTGCGCAACCACGAGACCGCCGTCCTCAAGGTCAACGACGCGTACGGCAACCCCATCGAGCTGGCGGCGGTCGTGGTGTGGCGGGTCGAGGACACCGCGCAGGCCAGCTTCGAGGTGGACGACTTCCTGGAGTTCGTCTCCACCCAGACCGAGGCGGCCGTCCGGCACATCGCCATCGAGTACCCGTACGACGCGCACGACGAGAACGGGCTCTCGCTGCGGGGCAACTCCGAGGAGATCACCGAGAAGCTCGGTGTCGAGCTGCACGCCCGGGTCGAGGCGGCCGGGGTCCAGATCATCGAGTCCCGCTTCACCCATCTCGCGTACGCGCCGGAGATCGCCTCCGCGATGCTCCAGCGCCAGCAGGCCGGGGCCGTGGTCGCCGCGCGGCGGCAGATCGTCGACGGCGCGGTCGGGATGGTCGAGGCGGCGATCGAGCGGATCACCGAGCACGACCTGGTGGAGCTGGACCAGGAACGGAAGGCGACGATGGTGTCCAACCTGATGGTGGTGCTCTGCGGCGAGCGGGCGGTCCAGCCCGTACTCAACACGGGGTCGCTGTACCAGTGAGCCCCGACGAGGGACGGGAGCGCCGGGGGGACGACGGGGGTGTCCCCCCGGCGCGGCCCGATGACGGGACCGCCGAAGGCGGCGCCCCCGGCGCCCGGGACACCGGGAGCGCCGGGACGCGCGCGGCCCGGGCGGCGCGCAAGCAGGTACTGCTGCGGCTCGACCCGCTGGTGTACGACGCGCTGGCCCGGTGGGCGGGGGACGAGCTGCGGAGCGCGAACGCGCAGATCGAGTTCCTGCTGCGAAGGGCGCTGCGGGAGGCCGGGCGACTGCCCGGCGGAGCCAAGCCGATCCCCCGTCGGGGACGGCCTCCCGGCGGGGACGACTGACCCTCCGGGATCTCGGCGTACACGGACACAACCGGGGGCGCGGGGTCCACGCGGATTCGCGTGGACCCCGCGCCCCCGAGCTCCGCTGGCCCGGGGCGGGCCTGGATCGGGGCCGAGGCGCCGGCCGGTCGCACACGGTCGCCCACGCCTGTCGAGAAACTGTGACAAACACTCTTTGACCTGCGGAGACACCGCATTCAAGGGGCGGCCCCGCACGGCTATGCACCCCGCGTATACCTGCGGTGTATACGCCCTGTGTACAGTTCTCGTCATGTCCATCGGTCACACATTGCTAGGGCTCCTGGAATCCGGTCCCCGTCATGGGTACGACCTGAAGCGGGCCTTCGACGAGAAGTTCGGGCAGGACCGCCCCCTGCACTACGGGCAGGTCTACTCGACCATGTCCAGGCTGCTGAAGCACGGACTCGTCGAGGTCGACGGGATCGAGGCGGGGGACGGCCCCGACCGCAAGCGGTACGCGATCACCGACGCCGGCGTCACCGACGTACAGCGCTGGCTCGCGACCCCGGAGAAGCCCGAGCCGTATCTCCAGTCCGCGCTGTACACGAAGGTCGTCCTCGCGCTGCTCACCCACCGGGACGCGGCCGACATCCTCGATACCCAGCGCTCGGAGCATCTGCGGATGATGCGTGTCCTCACCGACCGCAAACGCAAGGGCGACCTCGCCGACCAGCTCATCTGCGACCACGCCCTGTTCCATCTCGAAGCCGATCTGCGCTGGCTCGAACTCACCGCCGCGCGTCTCGACAAGCTCGCCCAGGAGGTGCGCCCATGACCCCCGCCGGTTCCCTGCTGATCGCGACGGATCTGCGCAAGACGTACGGCCCCACGCCCGCGCTCGACGGAGCGCACTTCTCCATCCATCCCGGCGAGGTCGTCGCGATCATGGGCCCCTCCGGCTCGGGCAAGTCCACCCTGCTGCACTGCCTCGCCGGGATCGTCACCCCCGACTCCGGCTCGATCCTGTACCAGGGCCGGGAGATGCACGGCATGTCCGACGCGCACCGCAGCGCGCTGCGGCGCAGCGACTTCGGGTTCGTGTTCCAGTTCGGACAGCTCGTCCCCGAGCTGAGCTGTGTGGAGAACGTCGCGCTGCCGCTGCGGCTGAACGGCACCCCGCGCAAGCACGCCGAGGCCACCGCGCTCGACTGGATGCGCAGGCTGGAGGTCGACGACCTCAAGGACAAACGGCCCGGCGAGGTGTCCGGCGGTCAGGGCCAGCGGGTCGCGGTGGCGCGCTCGCTGGTGACCGGCCCCCGGGTGCTGTTCGCGGACGAGCCCACCGGCGCCCTGGACTCGTTCAACGGCGAGCGGGTCATGGAACTGCTCACCGAGGCCGCCCGCTCCACCCAGGCGGCCGTCGTCCTGGTCACCCATGAGGCGCGGGTCGCCGCGTACTCCGACCGCGAGATCGTCGTCCGCGACGGCAAGTCCCGTGACATGGAGCGCGCCGTATGACCGGTACGCGGACACCCGCCCGGCCCGCGGTGGCGCGGCCGGCCGCCCCGCCCGCGCGCGGGGGCCTGGTGAGCGGATGGACCCGTGATCTGGGGATGGGGGTGAAGTTCGCCTTCACCGGCGGCCGGGAGTCCTGGGTCCGGACACTCCTCACCGCGATCGGGGTGGGCCTCGGGGCGGCCATGCTGCTGCTCACCACGTCGGTGCCGGAGGCCCTGGCCGAGCGCACCGCCCGCGGTGACGCCCGGTTGGACACGTCGTACTCCGGCAAGCCGCTGGCCAAGGCGGACAACACCCTGCTGACGGCCCCGGCCGACACGTCCTTCCGGGACAGGGACGTCCGCGGACGGCTCCTCAAGGCGGAGGGGCCGCGAGCCCCGCTGCCGCCCGGGCTCGGCGCGTTCCCGGCCGTGGGCGAGATGCACGTCTCCCCCGCCCTGCGCGAGCTGCTGGCCTCGCCGGACGGAAAGCTGCTGAAGGACCGCCTTCCGTACCGGATCAGCGGCACCGTCGCCGACGAGGGGCTGATCGGCCCGGCCGAACTCCTCTACTACGCGGGGTCCGGCGAGCTCGACGGCCTCACGGCCGACGAATCCCTCGCGACACGGATCGACAGCTTCGGCGCCAAGACGCTCAAAGAGCCGCTGGACCCCATCCTGATGCTGCTGGTCGTGATCATCCTGGTGGTCCTGCTGATGCCGGTCATGGTGTTCATCGCCACGGCCGTCCGCTTCGGCGGGGAACGGCGGGACCGGCGGCTGGCCGCGCTGCGCCTGGTCGGCTCGGACGCGCGGATGACCCGCCGGATCGCGGCGGGCGAGACGGTCGCGGGCGCGCTGCTCGGACTCCTCTTCGGCGTCGGGATGTTCCTCGCCGGCCGGCAGCTGGCCGAGCGGGTCACCGTCGAGCGGATCTCCGTCTTCCCCGAGGACCTCAGCCCCACCCCCGCGCTCGTCGCGCTGGTACTGGTGTCCGTGCCGGTCGCCGCGGTGGCCGTGACGCTGTTCGCGCTGCGCGGGGTCGTCATCGAGCCGCTCGGTGTCGTCCGGACGTCCGCGCCCAAACCGCGCAAGCTGTGGTGGCGGCTGCTGGTGCCGTTCCTCGGACTGCTGATGCTCGTCCCGATGTTCGGACAAGGCTCGGAGGGCGGGTTCTTCAACACGTACCTCGTCGTCGGCGGTACGGTCCTGCTGCTCGTCGGGATCACCGCGCTGCTGCCCTGGGCCGTCGAGGCCCTGGTCGGCAGGCTCGGGGCCGGGCCGGTGGCCTGGCAGCTGGCCGTCCGGCGGCTCCAGCTCAGCAGCGGGAACGCCGCCCGGATGGTCAACGGCATCGCCGTGGCCGTCGCCGGAGCGGTCGCCCTCCAGATGCTGTTCGCCGGGATCGAGGACGACTACACGATTCCCGGCCAGGGCCCGGTCCGCGCCCAGATGGACGTCTATCTGCCCGAGTCGGTGTCCGTGTCCGACGCCGAGCGCAAGCTGTCGGGCACGACCGGGGTGGAGCGGACCGTCGCGATGGCCATGGGCTGGGCCGGGGGCCACCGCAAGGACTCCGACAGCTCGGTGCCGATCACGGTCGGCGGATGCGAGGTGCTGCGCGAGGTGGCGAAGCTGCCGTCGTGCCGTGACGGTGACACCTTCCTGATCGACTCCGCCACCGACAGCGGCAAGCGGACCAAGAAGCTGGCGGACCGGGGCGGCACGCTCTATCTGGACCCCTCGTCCGAGATGTTCAAGGGCGCGGAGGCCCCGTGGCGGCTGCCCGGACGGCTCACCAAGGCCGAACCGGCGCCCGACCCCACCGGATACAGCCGGGACGGGTTCCTCGTGACCCCCGGGGCGTTCCCGGACGACACGGCCGGCGCGCTCCACCCGAGGGTGTTCATCCAGATCGACGAGGACCAGCCGGACGCGTACGAGTACGCGCGTACGGCGACGGCCCAGCTGAGCCCGTTCGCCTCCCCCTCGACGTACAACGCGCCGCAGAGGGCCGAGCCGTTCGAGAACATCCGCACCGGACTGTCCATCGGGGCGTCCTGTGTGCTGATGCTGATCGGCGCGAGTCTGCTGATCTCCCAGATCGAGCAGTTGCGCGAGCGCAAGAAGCTGCTGTCGGTGCTGGTCGCGTTCGGGACGCGGCGGCGGACCCTGGCGTGGTCCGTGCTGTGGCAGGCGGCGGTCCCGATCGCGCTGGGGCTGGTGCTGGCGGTGATCGTGGGACTGGGTCTCGGCGCGGTGCTGCTCACGATGACGCGGGAGAGCATCCGGGTCGACTGGGACAGTCTGTGGGCGATGACCGGGATCGCGGCGGGGGTGGTGTTCCTGGTGACTGCGCTGAGCATGCCGGCGTTGTTCCGCCTGATGCGGCCGGAGGGCCTCCGCACGGAGTAGCCCTCCGGGTCCCCCTTTCCCGGGGCCCCGGGTTCCCTCCAGGAGCCCGGGGCCCCTCAGCCCGTCCTTGTCCCCGTACCGGTTCCGCTTGTGCTTCCGAGGTCTGTCCGGCTGGGCGCACTTGTCCTGTCCGGGTCGCTCGTGGGGTGCGCAGTTCCCCGCGGGTCGCCTTCGCTTGCGCTTGCGAGGTCTGTCCGGCTGGGCGCACTTGTCCCGTGCGGGTCGCTCGTGGGGTGCGCAGTTCCCCGCGCCCCTGGGGTTCCCCACCTGGGCGGACTTGTTCCTGCACAGGTTGTCCGGGGGTGCGCAGTTCCCCGCGCCCCTGGGTGGTGCCCCATTGCGGTTGTCCCTCGGGTGCGGGACGGTCCTCGTCTTCGCGCAGTTCCCCGCGCCCCTGGGTGGTGCCCCAGTGCGGTCGCTTCTTCGGGTGCGGGACGGTCCTCGTCTTCGCGCAGTTCCCCGCGCCCCTGGGTGGTGCCCCAGTGCGGTCGCTTCTTCGGGTGCGGGACGGTCCTCGTCTTCGCGCAGTTCCCCGCGCCCCTTTGGGGGCGCCCGCCCGGGGCTTTCGTCCGGCTGCGGGCTGTCAGCGACCGGGGTCGGCGTTCAAAGCACCCTCCTCCCGCAGTCGCGCTGCTGCGGGAGGGGGTGGGCGGGAATCTCTGCTCGCAGACTCCGATGCTCTTCAGTCGGGCAACGTAACGGCTTACCGAGCGTGTCGGATCGAGGACGGAGAATCCCGACCGGCACCGACCCGAAGAACCGACCGGATGCGCCCCAAAGGGGCGCGGGGAACTGCGCAAACCCACCGAACGACGGCACAGGAACAAGCGCGCCCACCCGGACAGACCTAGGAAGCGCAAGCGAAGGCGACCCGCGGGGAACTGCGCACCCCACAAGCGACGGCACAGGAACGGAGTGCGTCCCGCCGGGCAGACCTCGAAGGCGCGAGCGACGGGGCCTAACGGAGGACCCGGACCGGCAGTCCCGCGAGGCGTTCGCGCAACGCGTGCGCCAGCTCGCCGTACTCGGCGCCCCGCGCGGCCCCCGTCCGCATCACCAGCGCGACCCGCCGGCTGGGCGCCGGCTCCGCGAACCGCCCCGTCCGCAGCCGCACGTCCCGCGCGGTCTCCACCGGCACCGCCGTCCGCGGCAGCAGCGTGACCCCCAGCCCCCCGGCGACCAGCTGGACCAGGGTCGACAGCCCGGCGGCGGTCGTCGTCACCGGACCCTCCGCCCGCCCCGCGTGCCGGCACACCTCCAGCGCCTGGTCCCGCAGACAGTGGCCCTCGTCGAGCAGCAGCAGATCGAGCCCGCGCAGCGCGTCCCGGGCGATCCCCTCGCGCCCCGCGAGCTCGTGCTCGGCCGGGGTGACGAGCACGAAGTCCTCCTCGAAGAGGGGCAGCTCGGTCACCCCGGGCACCCCGAGCGGCACCGCGAGCAGCAGCAGGTCGAGCCGTCCGCCGGTGAGTCCGTCGACGAGGGAGGCCGTCTGCTCCTCGTGGACCTCCAGCTCCAGCGACGGATAGGTGTCGTGGGCGAGCCGCAGCACCGTCGGCAGCAGATAGGGCGCGACCGTGGGGATCACCCCGAGCCGCAGTGTCCCGGTGAACGGCGCGCGGACGGCCGCGGCCTCCTCCAGGAGGTCACCGACCGCGTCCAGCACGCCCTTGGCACGCCAGGCGAGCCGTTCCCCGGCGGGCGAAAGCAGCACCTTGCGGGTGGTGCGTTCGAGGAGCTGGACCCCGAGCACGTCCTCCAGCGCGGAGACCGCGCCGGACAGCGCGGGCTGGCTCATCCCGATGGCCGCCGCCGCGTCCCGGAAGTGCAGATGCTCGGCGACCGCGGCGAAGGCCCGGAGCTGGGCGATACTGGGCTGCTTGCCCCGGCTGACAGCGCCCGCTCGCAGGGCGCCCGGCTTCCCGGCCACTGATTCGTTCCTCCGATCACGGCCCGGCCCCGGGGGCCGGGACCGCCCCGGACCTGCCCGGAACGTACCGTTCCCCCAGATGTACCATCCGGCCGCATTGATCGGCGAACCGGATCACAGTGACCGTACTGATCGATTTCACCGGCGGTCGCGCTGTGTGACAGGGTGGATTTGTCCAAACCCTCACGCCCCATGGAGTTACCCCCGTGCTCACTGTCGGTGACCAGTTCCCCCTGTACGACCTGACTGCCTGTGTCTCGCTGGAGACCGGCCAGGAGTTCGCGCAGATCGACCACAAGACCTACGAGGGCAAGTGGCGCGTGGTGTTCTTCTGGCCGAAGGACTTCACCTTCGTGTGCCCGACGGAGATCGCCGCGTTCGGCAAGCTGAACGACGAGTTCGCCGACCGTGACGCGCAGATCCTCGGCGCCTCCGGCGACTCGGAGTTCGTGCACCACGCCTGGCGCAAGGACCACGCCGACCTGCGTGACCTGCCCTTCCCGATGCTCGCGGACTCCAAGCACCAGCTCATGCGGGACTGCGGCGTCGAGGGCGAGGACGGCTTCGCGCAGCGCGCCGTGTTCATCGTCGACCCCAACAACGAGATCCAGTTCACCATGGTGACCGCGGGCTCCGTCGGCCGTAACCCCAAGGAGGTCCTGCGGGTCCTCGACGCCCTCCAGACGGACGAGCTGTGCCCGTGCAACTGGAGCAAGGGCGAGACCACCCTGGACCCGGTCGCGCTCCTGGCCGGTGAGTGACCATGGCCCTCGACGAGCTGAAGTCCGCGATACCGGACTACGCCAAGGACCTGCGGCTGAACCTCGGTTCGGTGATCGGCAACAGCGACCTCCCGCAGCAGCAGCTGTGGGGCACGGTGCTGGCCTGCGCGATCGCCTCCCGCTCCCCGATCGTGCTGCGTGAGCTGGAGCCCGAGGCCAAGGCCAACCTCTCCCCCGAGGCGTACACCGCCGCGAAGTCCGCCGCCGCGATCATGGCGATGAACAACGTCTTCTACCGCACCCGGCATCTGCTGTCGGACCCGGAGTACGGCACGCTGCGCGCCGGGCTGCGGATGAACGTCATCGGCAACCCCGGTGTCGAGAAGACCGACTTCGAGCTGTGGTCCCTCGCGGTGTCCGCGATCAACGGCTGCGGCCAGTGCCTCGACTCGCATGAGCAGGTGCTCCGCAAGGCCGGGGTCGACCGCGAGGTGATCCAGGAGGCGTTCAAGATCGCCTCGGTGATCCAGGCGATCGGCGTCACGCTGGACTCCGAGGCCGTCCTGCGCGGCTGAGCGCGACACAACCGGGGAAGGGCCCGGCAGCGGCGGACAGCCGTTGCCGGGCCCTTGCCCGTACGCGGTCCGCGCCGGTCGGGTACGGATGAGGGGGCGTCAGCCGTCCGGGCGGTCGGCGGGCGACGGCGGCGTCCCCGGAGCGGGTTTCTCCAGCGACATGTCCGGGGCCGACCCGGGCTGGACGGGTGCGATGCCCAGCGCGGTGGCGCCGTGCGGCGGCGGCGAGTCCCGCAGCGCGTACTCCCGCGCGTAGGTGCGCAGATAGCCGACGACCGTGTTGGTCACCGCGACCAGCGGCACCGCGACGACCGCGCCGCCGATCCCCGCGACCATGCCCCCGGTGGCGACCGCGAGCACCACCGCGAGCGGATGCACCCGTACGGCCCGGCCGAGGATGAACGGCTGGAGGATGTGCCCTTCGATCTGCTGCACCATCAGCACCACCCCGAGCGTCAGCGCCGCGGTGACCACCCCCTGGGTGACCAGCGCGACGACCACCGCCAGCGCCCCGGACACCACCGCGCCGACCAGCGGGATGAACGCGAACAGGAAGATGAACACCGCGAGCGGCACCGCCATCGGCACCCCGAGGCCGTAGATCCCGAGCCCGATGAACACCGCGTCGATGAGGGCCACGATCACCGTGCCGCGCACATACGCGGTGAGGGTCCGCCAGGCCCGCGGTCCGGCCCCGGCGATCCCGCCGCGCGCGGCGCTCGGCACCAGCTTGAGGACCCACTCCCAGATGCGGCGTCCGTCGTACAGCAGGAACAGCGTCGAGAACATCGTCAGCAGGATGCCGGTCAGGGCCTCGACGATGACGGTGACGCCCTCCAGCCCGGCGGACGTTATCGAGTCGGTGTTGGCCCCCACGGCGTCCCGCAGGGATCCCGCGATGTCGTTGATCTGGTCCTCGGTGACATGGAACGGGCTGTTGAGCAGCCAGTCGCGCAGGTCGTCGATGCCGTTCTGGACCTGGCCGGAGAGATTGTCGATGTTCTCCATGACCTGCCACACCACGAACCAGCCGACGAGCCCGAGGAAGACGAACCCGAGGATCGCAGTGAGCGCGGTCGCCGGTCCGCGGGGCACCCCGTGGCGGCGGAGCTTGGCGACGGTCGGCTGGAGCAGGGCGGTGATGAGCAGCGCGGCGACGAACGCGAGGACGACGAGCTGCACGGCGCTGATGACCCGCATCAGCACCCACAACGTGCCCGCGAGGACGAGCAGTCGCCAGCCGACCTCGGCGGCGACCCTCAGCCCCCAGGGCACGGCGGCGGCCGGGTCGGGCCGGGCGGCGAGGGCCGGCAGATAGGTGACGGGGGTCGCGGGTCCGGCGTCCGGGTCGTCGACGGCCGGGCGCGGGCTCGTGTCACCCGCCGCGCGGCCGTGGTCATCCGTACGGCGGGTGCGCGGGTCGCCGTCGTCGGGGTAGTCGGGGTCGCCGCGGCGCTCGGCGGCGGCGCGGCGCGCCTCCCACTGGGCGCCGAGGTGGGTCAGCCCGGACCCCAACCGGCCCAGCCAGGCTGGTACTCGTGACATGATCCGTACCTTTTCCCGGCGTCCGTCCCGCTGTGCGCGTGCGCCGCGTTTCCCGCTCACCGATCCCCCCGGGGTCCCCGGAGCCCGCCCAACCGTACATGGCCGAAGCCCCGCACCGAAGGACGGTGAGGGGCTCGGAAAGGTTGAGCGGTGCTCCCCGGTCCGGTCGGGCGGACCGGGCCGGGGTGCGGTTCAGCGGCCGGTCAGTACCAGCGGTTGGCCTGCCAGAAGTCCCAGGCGCCGCAGGGGCTCCCGTAGCGCTCCTCCATGTAGCTGAGGCCCCACTTGATCTGGGTGGCCGGGTTGGTCTGCCAGTCGGCGCCCGCCGTGATCATCTTGGAGGCGGGCAGTGCCTGGAAGAGACCGTAGGCACCCGAGCTCGGGTTGACGGCCTTGTAGTTCCAGTCCGACTCGTGGTCGACGATGTTGCTGAAGCACTGGTACTGGTCGCCGGGGACCACGGCACGGGCCATCGACTGGATCTCGGCGATGCTGTACGAGCCCTTGGCCGTCGTCGGCAGGCTGCCGGTCGCGGAGGTGGACCGGGTGGCCGAACGGCTGGCGGCCTCCTTCTCCTCGGCCTCCTCGCGCTCCTTGGCCTCCTTCTCGGCCTTCGCCTTGGCCTCGGCGGCGGCCTTGGCCTCCGCCTTGGCCTGCTTGGCGGCCTGCTGCTTGCTGACGGCGTCCTTGGCCGCCTGGACGCGGGCGTTCTCCTCCGCGTCCTTCTTCGCCGCGGAGTCGGCGGCGATGGCCTGGGCGTCCGCCTGCTGGGTCAGCGAGGAGGTCATGACCTGGGCCTGCTGGCCCGTGGGAATTTCCGCGAGGAGGGTCGCGCCGGCCGCAGCCGCCTCGAAGTCGTTCGGGGAATCCTGCGGGGTACCCGAGGCGACGCCTACGACGGCGCCGACAGTGGTGACCGCGGTGGCGGAGGCCACGGCGAATCCCCGGACCGAGATCCGGCTCACACGATTTCCTTCCAGCATCGCCCGTACGGGTGACCCTCACGGACGCGATCGTGCCCTTGGCGCTGGCCTCCGAACTGCGGGGTCACGGGAGGCACGGACCCGGTGGACAACTCCCCTGACGGGAGCGGCCCGTGGTGCTCGGGCGGCATACGACGACAGTATGGAGTTCTGGACCGCTGTGGCGCCGGCGACCCTGAGGTGCCGGACAGCCGGGAGTGTCGTATGCGGGGCCTGACAGGACTGAGACTCTGCCGTAGCCGTACACCGCAAGGCAATTCCCGTTTACGTGGGAAAGCTCACACCCAGCTCAGGCCAGGGCTTTACCGAAAATCGCCCCATGACACGACGCCGCCCGGCTAAGCTCTCGGGCTTCCCACAGCTCCGAGGCCCGCCGGGCGGCGCCCAACACCCCCCAAAGGGGAGCGAATACGGTGAGACACCGTAAGACGCGGCTCCTGTCCTCCTACAGGTGCCCGTCCTCCAGCATCTCGGTCACCAGGGCCGCGATCTGCGAACGCTCCGAACGCGTCAGCGTCACATGGGCGAAGAGGGGATGCCCCTTCAGCTTCTCCACGACGGCGACCACCCCGTCGTAGCGGCCGACCCGCAGATTGTCCCGCTGCGCCACATCGTGCGTGAGGACCACCCGGGAATTGGCCCCGATCCGGGACAGAACGGTCAACAGGACGTTCCGCTCCAGCGATTGGGCCTCGTCCACGATCACGAACGCGTCATGCAGCGAACGCCCCCGGATATGGGTGAGCGGCAGCACCTCCAGCATCCCCCGCGCGGTGATCTCCTCGATCACCTCACGGCTCGTCACCGCCGACAGCGTGTCGAAGACCGCCTGCGCCCACGGGCTCATCTTCTCGGCCTCGGTGCCCGGCAGATAGCCCAGCTCCTGCCCGCCCACCGCGTACAACGGCCGGAAGACCATCACCTTCTGATGCTGCCTGCGCTCCATCACGGCCTCCAGGCCCGCGCACAGCGCCAGCGCCGACTTGCCGGTACCCGCCCGGCCGCCCATCGACACGATGCCCACGTCCGGGTCGAGCAGCAGATCCAGCGCGATCCGCTGCTCCGCGCTGCGCCCCTTGATCCCGAACGCCTCCCGGTCCCCGCGCACCAGCCGCACACCGCCCTCGGCGGTGATCCGGCCCAGCGCCTTGCCGCGCTCCGACTGGATCGTCAGCCCGGTGTGCACCGGGAGTTCCGCCGCCTCCGGGACGTACAGGCTGTCCTGCTCGAACAGCAGGTCGACCTGTTCGGCGGAGAGCGACAGCTCGGACATCCCGGTCCAGCCGGAGTCCGTGATGGCGAGCTCCGCGCGGTACTCCTCGGCGAGCAGCCCCACCGACGACGCCTTGATGCGCAGCGGCAGGTCCTTGGAGACGACGGTGACGTCGTACCCCTCGGCCTGGAGATTGCGGGCCACCGCGAGGATGCGGGAGTCGTTGTCGCCGAGCCGGTACCCCGCCGGGAGGACTCCCGGGTCGGAGTGGTTCAGCTCGACCCGCAGGGTGCCGCCGAGCTCCCCCATCGGGAGCGGGGCGTCGAGTCGGCCGTACCGGACCCGGAAGTCGTCCAGCAGGCGCAGTGCCTGCCGGGCGAAGTACCCGAGCTCCGGGTGATGCCGTTTGGCCTCCAGTTCCGTGACGACGACGATCGGCAGGACGACTTCGTGCTCGTCGAAGCGGGTCATCGCGTTGGGGTCGGCCAGCAGGACGCTGGTGTCGAGGACGTAGGTGCGCCGGTCTGGCAGGCGGCGCTTCGAGCTGGTCACCACGGAAGGACGTACCCCCTCGGATGAGGTCGGGGAGCCACGGAGCCGCAGGGCACCCCACAGGGATAGGGCGAACCGGGGTCGGGCCGCGAGGCGCGGGCCGCACGCCGGCCCTCCGCCTCGTCCGTACGGTACGTACGGTGCACCTGGTGCAAGGAGCCTCCCGGGCGGACGGCCCATGCCGTCCGCTGAGATCCGGCATCCCTCCCGGTACCGCTGACCGATACCGCTCGGATGCCGACCTGGGTGGCTTATTCCCTTCTGAACGCGCCCCCATGCAGGACCGGGTGACGACACCTTGACGAATGCCTGGTGAACGCCGCCCCGCCGGGTGGGCACAAGACCGGATTCAGCCGCCGTAGCGCCGGTGCCGGGCCGCGTAGTCGCGCAGCGCGCGCAGGAAGTCCACCTTGCGGAACGCGGGCCAGAAGACTTCGCAGAAGTAGTACTCGGAGTGCGCCGACTGCCACATCATGAACCCGGAGAGCCGCTGCTCACCGCTGGTGCGGATGACGAGGTCGGGGTCGGGCTGGCCCCGGGTGTAGAGGTGTTCGGAGATCACGTCGATGTCCACCAGCTCGGCGAGTTCCTCGAAGCTGGTGCCCTTCTCGGCGTGGTCCAGGAGCAGCGAGCGCACGGCGTCGGCGATCTCCTGGCGGCCGCCGTAGCCCACGGCGACGTTCACGAGTATCCCCGTGTTGTCGAGCGTGGCCTGTTCCGCCTCCTTCAGGACCAGTTGCGTCCGCGCGGGCATCAGATCCATGGTGCCCACATGGTGGACACGCCAGCGTCCGTCCCGGGCGAGACCGCTCACCGCGTCCTCGATGATCCCGAGCAGCGGCCCGAGCTCGGACTCGGGACGGTCGAAGTTGTCCGTCGACAGCATCCACAGCGTGACGACCTCGACGTCCGTCTCGGCGCACCAGCCGAGGAATTCGGAGATCTTGTCGGCCCCGGCCCGGTGTCCCTGCGTCGTGGTGCCGCCGGACGCCTTGGCCCACCGGCGGTTCCCGTCGAGGATGACCCCGATGTGCTTCGGTACCTGATCGTGGTCGAGGCGCCCCTCCACCCGGCGTGCGTAGAGTCCGTACACCAGGTCACGCAGGTTCACGTTGAGTCAGCCCCTTGGTGGAAATAGCAGTCGCCGAGGGGCGCCACCCTACCCGTGCGCACGTGCCGCGCCGACCCAGGGGCGAGCGGCTTCTGGAGTAGTTTCGGGCATATGAACGACACCACCCTCTACCGCGCGCGACCGGCCCGTTACGACACGATGGAGTACCGGCGATCGGGCCGCAGCGGACTCAAGCTGCCCGCGATCTCGCTGGGACTGTGGCACAACTTCGGCGACGACCGCTCGCTGGAGTCGCAGCGCGCGATCCTGCGCCGGGCCTTCGATCTGGGCGTCACACACTTCGACCTCGCCAACAACTACGGTCCCCCGCCGGGCTCCGCCGAACTGAACCTCGGCAAGCTGATGCGGCAGGACTTCGCCCCGTACCGGGACGAGCTGGTCCTCTCCACCAAGGCGGGCTACCTCATGCACCCCGGCCCGTACGGGGAGTGGGGCTCCCGCAAGTATCTGCTGTCGTCCCTGGACGCCTCGCTGAAGCGGATGGGCGTCGATCACGTCGACATCTTCTACTCGCACCGTTTCGACCCGCACACCCCGCTGGAGGAGACCATGGACGCGCTGGCGTCCGCGGTCCAGCAGGGCAAGGCGCTGTACGTGGGGGTGTCCTCGTACACCGCCGAGCAGACGACGGAGGCGGCCCGGCTGCTGCGGGAGCGGGGCATCCGCCCGCTGATCCACCAGCCGTCGTACTCGATGATCAACCGCTGGACGGAGGACGACGGGCTCCTCGACGCACTGGAGGACGCCGGGATGGGCTGCATCTCCTTCGTCCCGCTGGCCCAGGGCCTGCTGACGGGCAAGTATCTGAACGGCGTCCCGGAGGGTTCCCGCGCCAGCCAGGGCAAGTCGCTGGACCCCGGTCTGCTGAGCGACGAGGTCGTCCGCCGGCTGCGCGGTCTGAACGGCATCGCGGAACGCCGCGGCCAGAGCCTCGCCCAGCTGGCCCTCACCTGGGTGCTCCGCGACGAGCGGATGACCTCGGCCCTGATCGGCGCGTCGAGCGTCCGCCAGCTGGAGGAGAACGTGGCCGCGCTCGACGGCCCCGAACTGACCGCCGACGAACTCCGCGAGATCGACGAGTACGCGGTGTCCACCCCCGGGACGAACATCTGGGCGGGCCGCGGCTGAGCGTCGGGGTTCGTGTGGATCCGGGTCGGGGCGGGTCCGGGGGCGCTGCTTGCTTGAGCGGGTCCGGCCCTGTGACTCGGGTCGGGCGTCGGTCCGGCGCTGTGACTTGGCGGGCCGGGCCTGATCCGGCGGTGCGCGCTGCCGGGTCGGCCCTGCGGTTTGCCGGGCCGGGCCGGGGTTCGGCGGGGGTCGCGCCCGGTGTCGGGGCGGACGGCCTGGGCCGGAACAGGGGACGGGCCGGTCCGTGGGGGGGGATACGGACCGGCCCGAGGGGGGGTTTCCACCATAACCCTTCGCCTGTGGGACCGCGTGCGCGCCACACGGACGACTACGCTCCGAAACCGTCCGGCGACCCTCCGGTGAGGTGTGCGGGTATCGCGCTCACCGGAGAAGGTGCCGGTACAGGGCCTTCGACCAGGCATTCCACGGCTCGGTGGGGTGCGGTGCGGTGCGCTCGACACGGGCGCGCGCGGTCCCCCTTGGGGGTGACGGGGGACGTTGCACGTGGTTGACGCACAAGACGGGATGGGCGGGCGCCTGGCCCCGAGCGTGGGTGCCGGGGCGGGGCATCGGCGGCCGGCCGAGGGGCTGTCGGCATCGCGCGGCCCCCTCCACCGCGCGATACCGCCCGCGCAGCTTTGCTGACGCGAATTACCTTGGTCCGAACTTACGTGACGCTCACCGCTGGATCGAGCCATGCCCGATAACGATGTGGGCACCCCTGGGGCACCCCGGGGTGGGGGGCGGACGGGGTGGTCAGCCCTGGCCGCCGGGTTCGCCCTGCCCGGTACGGGGTGTGGTGGGCGTGCGGCCACCCGGCGCGCGCAACGGACGCCCGGCACGGCGCGGGTGGTCCACCCGCGCGGGTCCGGCGGCGGCCCCGCCCCGCTGGACGGCATCGGCGCGGCGGGCGGGCGCGGTGGAGGTGACGGGGGTGGTGGGGGCGGGGGTGGCCGGGGCGGTCGGGGCGGTCGGGGCGGTCGGGGCGGTGACCCCGGAACCGGTGGTGCTCGGTTCCGGGGCGGGGGCGGCGGTCAGTGCGGGGGCGGAGCCCGTCCTGGGGGCGGCGGTCGAGCCGGGTGCGGGGGTCGAGCCGGGGGCGGGGGCGGCGGTCGGTGCGGGGTCCGCCGTCGCCGCGTAGCCGGGGTGCTTGCGGGCGACGATGCTCTCCATGTGCTGGAAGCCCCACTCACCCAGGGGGCCCAGCGCGGCGTTCAGCTGGGCACCGACCTCGGTGAGCGAGTACTCGACCCGGGGCGGGACCTCGGCGTACACCTCGCGGTGCACGATCCCGTCCGCCTCCAGCTCCCGCAGCTGCTGGATCAGCATCTTCTCGCTGACGCCCACCACCTCACGGCGCAGCTCCCCGAACCGCAGCGGACCCTCGGCGTCGTACAGGCCCCAGAGGATCAGCGGCTTCCACTTGCCTCCCACGACATCGACGGCCGCGTCGAGACCGCACAGATAGGGACCCCGGACCTTACCCATGGCCAACTCCTCGTCACGGCATATCACTTGTGCCCATCACTTACGCGAACGACAGTACTGCCCCTTCACGCGGGTGGGCACCTTCCGGCGGCTCAGCGGCCCCCCGGTCGGCGGGCCTCGATCAGGAATCGGGAGCTGTGCGCGACGAAAGGCCCGTCGCGGCGGATGTCCTCATGCAGCTCCCGGAGCCGGTCCCGGTAACGCTCCACCGTGAAGCCCGGCACCATCCACACCACCTTGCGCAGGAAGTGCACCACGGCGCCCACGTCATGGAACTCCATCCGCAGCCGCTCGGACCGCAGGTCGACCACATCGAGTCCGGCGGCCTCCGCCGCACGCCGGGCCGCCCGCGGGTCACGGGCCTTGCGCACCCGCTCGGGCTGGGGCCCCAGGAAGTACTCGACCACCTCGAAGGCGCTGGCGGGCCCGACCTCCTGGGAGAAGTACGTACCGCCGGGACGCAGCACCCGGGCGGCCTCCGCCCAGTGCGCCCGCACCGGGTGACGGCTCACGACCAGGTCGAACGCCCCGTCCGCGAACGGCAGCGGATCGTCCTGCCCGGCGGCGACCACGACCACCCCGCGCGGCCCCAGCCGGGCCGTGGCACGGGCGACGTTGGGCGGCCACGCCTCGGTCGCCGCGACGAGCCGGGGCAGCACCGGAACGGAATCGAGCACCTCACCGCCCCCGGTCTGGACGTCCAGCGCGGCCGAGGCCCGCCCCATCCGCTCACCCATGGCCCGCGCGTACCCCCACGAGGGACGCTCCTCGGTGGCACGGCCCTCGAACCACGAGAAGTCCCACCCGTCGACGGGCGCGGCCTCGGCCTCGGCGACCAGAGCGGAGAAGCCGGAGGCACCGGCGGAGGGGACGGGACCGGTGGAGTTCGGGACGGTGGGGTTCGGATCGGTGGGGTTCGGATCAGCAGAGGCGGGTCCGGCCGGGGCGGGGCCGACCGGGGCTGGGCCGGAGGTTGCGGAGGGGTCGGGGGCGGGGACGTCCATGACCTCGATGGTGTCAGGAGCGTCCGGGGTGGGCGAACGGATTACAGGTTGCATCTGCGAAGGGACTTCGTTCGATCCGGACGATCCGGTGGGTGAATCCGAGACAGCCGGTCCCGATGGGGGGGCCGGAGAGAGCCACACGTCCCGCGCGGAAGCGGTGCAGGTGCCCTGACCATCCTTCATCCTCCGGACTGCGAAGACCAGTTCATCGGTGGTGAACTCGCCGTGCACCAGATATCCGCGTGCCCCGAGCCTGCGGGCCTCCCGTACCGTTCCCGGCTCCGCGCTGTACGTCAGCATCAGCACCGGGGCCAGACACGCGAGGGCGGGCAGGGCCGTGAGGCCGTCGGTGCGGGGCATCCGGACGTCGAGGAGGACGAGGTCGGGCCGGTGGTGGCGGACGGCGGCCAGGGCCTCGTCGCCGTTGGCGGCCTCGGCGACGACCGAGAGGCCGGGGCGGGCGCCGAGCAGGGCGGCGAGTCCGGCCCGGACGACCGGGTTGTCGTCGGTCACGACCACCCGGACAAGTGACGGTTCGAAGGGCTCAGCGGGCATGGTCGGCCTCCGGGAGGAGGAAGGGGACGGGGGTCGGCGACGGTGTCGAGGGTGCTGGTGGCGGTACGGGTAGCGGCGGGAGGGTCAGGAGGATCGTCGTACCGGTGCTGCTGCCCGCTGGACCGGGTACCAGGCCTATGTGGAGGTCGGCGCCGAGGGCCGCCGCGCGTTCCGTCATCCCGAGGAGCCCGAAGTGGCCCTGTGCCCGCAGTGCGGCGAGCCGCGCCGGTGCCGGGGGCACCGGGCCCCAGGGCAGTCCCCGGCCGTCGTCGGTGACGGTCACGGTCGGGCCGTGGCCGTCGCGCGGGCCGCTCACCGTCACGGTGACGCGGGAGGCGCCGGCGTGCCGGTGCGCGTTCTCCAGTGCCTCCGCCACGATCGTGACCGTCTCGCGGGCCGTGACCCGGGGCACGGCCGGCGGGGACGCCTCCGGGTGGGGCTCCAGGACGGTGAACCGGGTGTCCGTTCCGCTGCGGGCGCGGAAGGCGGCGACCAGGGACCGCAGTTCGGTTGGCAGGTCCACCATGGGGGGATCGTCGGGGGTGAGCGGTTCGGTGCCGCGCAGATCGCTCAGCAGGGTGCGGGACTCGGCGGCGGCTGCTCGGGCCGCGTGGGCGACCTGTTCGGCGCGGGTGCGCAGGGTGGCCGGGTCGACCCGGTCGGCGCAGAGCGCGAGGCCCTCGGCGGAGAGGGCGAGACCGTGCAGGGTCTTGGTGACCGAGTCGTGCATCTCGCGTGCCAGCCGGGCGCGTTCGGACTCGACCGCGTCCCGTACCGCGAGGTCCGCGTTGGCCTCGGCGAGGGCCTGGGTCGCCGCACCGAAGCGGAACATCAGGTTCCGTAAGGTCACGCCGATGATCCCGGCGGCGACGCAGAAGCCCGCCAGCAGCACCGTGCTCGGCCCCGTCCCCGGCCGGTGCTCCCAGGCCCGGTACGCCATGAGCAGGGCGACGATCTGGAGCCCCGTGAAGACTCCCGCGCCCCGCCACCCGTACAGCAGGCCGGACAGCAGCGGGGTGAGGGCGGCCACGTACCCCAGTGGGGAGGCCGGGGACGCGGTGAGGAGCAGGACGGAGCCGAGCAGGAGGTCGACGCCCAGCAGGGTGGGGTGGGCGAGGACGCGCGGGCCGAAGCGTTCCCAGTCGCGCAGCATCGCGTAGGAGCCCATGAATCCGGCGACGGCCGCGGTGAGGACGACGTAGCGGGGCGGGCCGTCGGGTGCGCCGGTCATGGCGAAGGGCACCCCGATCGCGATGACCGCCAGCCGCACCCCGAAGACCTGGCGGCACAGCGCCTGGAGGGCACTGAGCTGGATGCGGAGGCTGGGCGCGGGCGCGTCGTCCTCAAGGGCGGACGGCCAGGGCCCGGGGCGGGTCGCGAGCGGTGAGCCCGGCCGGCGGGTGTACGGGGCGCTGGACGAGCGCCCGGTGAGCCGTGACGCGAGACGGGCGGTGACCCGCCCACCGAGCCGACCGGGCAGCCGGTGGGTGGTCGGCGCGGTGCCGTACGCCGTGCGGGGGCCGGAGGCGGACGCGGACACGGCGCGGGTACCGGCGGTACCGGCGCGTCCACCGCCCGTCAGGACGGCCGCCAGCCGGCCGGCCGTCCCCATGAACCGGCCGACCGCACCCGTGAACCGCCCGCCCCGGCGCCTGGACCGGTCGGACCTCCCCCGTGCCCCCTGTGGCCCCTGTGGCCCCGTGCCGTCCTCGAAGGCCGCTTCCCCGGGTTCCATCAGCGCCCCAGGACGGAGCCGAAGTCGGTGCCGGAGCCCAGGAACATACCGGTGGCGATGAGGATCATCGTGGCGGGCAGCATGAAGACCAGGGTGACGACGGTCGCCTTGGGGATGGTCTTCGCGGCGCGGCGGCGGGCGTTCTGGGCGTCGGTGCGGCGCATGTCACCGGCGATCTGGATCAGGGTCTCGGCGATCGGGGAGCCGAGTTCCTCGCCCTGCTGGAGCGCGGAGACGAACTGGGCGACCTGCTCGGACTCGTTGCGGCGGCGCAGTTCGTCGAACGCCTGGCGGCGGCTGACGCCCATGTCCATCTGGCGCAGGGTGATCCGCAGTTCGTCGGCCCAGGGGCCCTCGTAGCGTTCGGCGACCCGGTCGAGTGCCTGGCGGAAGCCGAGTCCGGCGGAGACGACGACGGCGAGGACGTCCAGGAAGTCGGGCAGGGTGCGGTCGATGACGGCGCGGCGTTCGCGGACCGCCTGCCAGATCAGGACGTCGGCGGCGAACAGGCCGAAGGCGAGGGTGAGGGCGGCGAACAGGGTCTGGCCGTTGTTGAGGAAGACCAGTCCGAGGACGACCCCGAAGACGCCGTACACGGCGCGGCGGGCCGCGTAGCGGTCGATGGTGAGACCGCCGGGGTTGCCCGCCATGTCGATACGGCGGCGTTTGGCGTCCACGCGCCTGCGGCCCATCAGCCGCAGGACCGTCGGCGCGAACCGCATGCCGAGGCGGTCGACGGCGGACTCCGCGGTGGAGACCCGGGTGGCGCCGACCTCCAGGGCGAGGGCGAGGTCACCGGGGAGCTTGGCCTCCGAGCGGTACATCCGCACGCCGAACAGCACGCCGAACACCGCGGCGCCCATGAGCAGGGCGAGGAGCAGGGCAGTCATCGGGTGTCCACCTCACACTTCGATCTTGCCGAGGCGGCGGATCACGAAGAACCCGACCCCGTAGAGCCCGAGGGCGAGCAGCATCAGGAACTGGCCGACCGGGGAGCCGGTCACCCGGGCCAGGGCGCCCTCGTTGGAGGAGTTCACGAGGAGGAGGGAGCCGAGGCCGAGCAGGGGCACGGTGAACGCGGTGGCGTTGACCTCGGACAGCATGGTCCGCACCTCGCGGCGGGTCTCCTTGCGGTCCTCCAGGGTGTGGGTGAGGTTGCGCAGCGAGCCGACGACGGTTCCGCCCGCCTTGTTGGACAGGACGAGGGTGGTGACGAGGACGACGAGTTCGCGGGAGGGGAGGCGTTCGGCGAGTTCGCCGAGCGCGTCGTCCACGGACCGGCCGAGGGTGAGCTGGTCGGCGACCAGGGACAGTTCCTCGCCGGCGGGTGCCTCCAGTTCCTCGGCGGCCATGGCGAGGGAGGTGCGCAGCGCGAGGCCCGCGGCGGTGGCGTTGGCGAGCAGCCGGGCCACGTCGGGGAGCTGGTTGATGAACGCCTCGATGCGCTTCTGTCGCTGCCAGTTGAGGAAGATCAGGGCGCTCCACACCCCGACGGCGGCGGCGACCGGTCCGAAGAACGGGGCGAGCGCCGACGCGGCGATCAGCCAGAGGGCGACGACGACGGCGACGGCGTAGGTGAAGAACTCCCCGGCGGTGAGGTCGAGTCCGGTGGCGGAGATCCGCAGGTTGATGGCGCGGCCGAGCCGGGTGCGCCGGATGCGGCGGTCGATCGCGGCGAAGCGGCGGGCCCGGGTGGTGGGGCCGTGCAGCGGGCCGCCGGAGAGCCGGTCGACGAGGGCCCGGCGCTGGGCCCGGCCGGAGGCCCAGAAGTGCAGTCCGCCGACGGCGAGGGCGCAGCACAGCAGGGTGGCGCCGAGGGCGAGGAGGGCGGTGTCGCTCATGCCGCCCTCCGGGTGCGCGCGGGGGCACGGGTGGGCCCGTGCGGTCGGGGGGTCATCCGAGGGCCTGCCTTGGGTGGGGTGCGCCGGTGTCTTCGGTGACGCCGAAGGCGGGCGGGATCGGTTCCCCGGCGACGTACAGCCGCTCGGCGACCGGCCGGGGCAGCGGCAGGTGTTCGAAGTGGCCGTGGACGAGGCGGTCGGCGCCGGGGAGGCGTGGGACGAAGCGGGAGACGGTGGCGATCCGGAAGTCGTCGCGGCCGTGCGAGACGAGCAGGGCGACCTCGGCGATCCGGCGGGAGCCGTCGGCGTGCCGGGCGAGCTGGACGACGACGTCGACCGCCGAGTTGATCTGGTCCTTGAGCGCTTCGAAGGGGATCTGGACCTCGGACATGGAGCCGAGGGTCTGGAGCCGCATCAGGGCGTCCTCGGCGGTGTTGGCGTGGACGGTGGCGAGCGAGCCGTCGTGGCCGGTGGACATGGCCTGGAGCATGTCGAGGGTCTCGCCGCCGCGGACCTCGCCGACGATGATGCGGTCGGGGCGCATCCGGAGGCTGTTGCGGACCAGGTCGCGGATGGTGATGCGGCCCTTGCCCTCGACGTTCGGGGGGCGGGACTCCAGCCGGATGACGTGTTCCTGCTGGAGCTGGAGTTCGGCGGAGTCCTCGATGGTGATGATGCGTTCGCGGTCCGGGATGAGTCCGGACAGGGCGTTGAGGAGGGTCGTCTTCCCGGAGCCGGTGCCGCCGCTGACGATGAGGTTGAAGCGGGCGCGGACGAACGCGGACAGCAGCATCAGCATGTGCTCGTCCAGGGAGCCCATGCCGATGAGTTCGGGGAGGGTGTAGGCGCGGGGGAAGCGGCGGATGGTGAGGGTGGGGCCGGTGAGGGAGAGCGGGGGGATGATGACGTTGACGCGCTCCCCGGTGGGCAGCCGGGCGTCGACCATCGGGTTGGACTCGTCCACACGGCGGTTGACGGTGGAGACGATGCGTTCGATGGTCTGCATCAGCTGTTCGTCGGAGGCGAACCGCAGCGGGAGCTGTTCGACGCGGCCCGCGCGTTCCACGAAGACGGCGTCGGGCCCGTTGACCATGATCTCGGTGATCGAGGGGTCCGCGAGCAGCGGCTCCAGCACCCCGAGGCCGAGCGCCTCGTCGACCACACGCCGGATGAGCTGGGTGCGTTCGACGGTGGAGAGGACGGGCCCCTCACGGCTGATGAGATGGCCGAGGACGCGTTCGAGCCGGACGCGGCGGTCGGCGGCGGCGAGGGAGGACATCTCGGCCAGGTCGATCTCTTCGAGGAGCTTGGCGCGGTAGACGGCGACGAGGTGTTCGTCCTCGCGTCCGGCACCGGCGTCCTCGGGGGCGGCGGCCAGCCGTGATCTCAGGCTCATGTCCTCTTCCTCCTTCCAGGGGTACTTCCGGGGGTGCTTCCAGGGGTGCGGGTACGGCGGGTCACTCGTCGGTGGGCATGGTGACCTCCCGGCGGACCTCCATGCCGGAGCCGAGGAACGGGACGAGGAGGGGAACGTTCACGGTGACGGTCGCGCGGGACAGTTCGGGCCCCTCGGAGGTGGTCACCGTCGCGTCGAGTCCGCTGTCCATCGCGGCGAGCCCGGCGGCCTCCCCGGGGCCGCCCTGGGCGGTGACCCGGGCCGCGGCACGGGCCGCGGAGCCCGCCTGGCTCGCGGAGTACCCGATGAGCCCGAGCTGGATCGCCGCGAGCCCCACCAGCAGCAGCACCGGCAGGAACCCGGCGAACTCCAGCGTGCTGACCCCCCGGTCGCCCCGACGCCCCCGGAACCCGGCGGTACGCCCGCCCGGCCCCGGCCCCGCAGAAGACCGCCGCCGACCCGAAGGGCCCCGAAGGGGGCGCGGGGAACTGCGCGGAACCACCGGCGACCGGCCACCCGAGAACCCGGCCCGAGCCACACCAGCGCGACCCGCACCCCACCCACAACGCCGCAACAGGCCCCGAAAGGGGCGCGGGGAACTGCGCGAACCCACGAACGACCGGTCACCCGGAAACCGGCGCCCAGCCGCACCAGCGCGACCCGCACCCGCCCCGCGACCCCCGGACGGACGACGACGCGAGCTCCCCGCCAGGGGTCCGCGGAACCGGGCGACCCCAGGAACCCTGGGAACTCCGGGAACCCTGGGAACCCCAGGGATCTGGCGGAACCGGGCGGACCGGGAACCCCCCGGCCTCCTCACGACGCACCCCCGTCGTCACCCTCGACCGCCGCCCCGGCACTCGCGTCCACACTCCACCCCGTGGTGACCCCCGGGAAGAACACGGGCACCTCCGCGCTCACACTGGCCCGCCACACGAGCCCGTCCCGGGCGCACGACACGGCGGCCCCGTCCCACGCGGCGGGCAGATGCCGCCGCGCGGCGGCCTCGCACGCGGCGCCGCCGCCGTCCCCGAAGGCGGCGGCGGCCGTCGCGGCCCGCGCGCCCTCGTCCGCCGCGTTCCCGGCCAGCGAGAAGGTGTACCCGTACAGCGCGCACTGCCACAGCACCGCGACCACCGCGAGCAGCAGCGGGAACATCCCGGCGAATTCGAGGGTGACCGCGCCCCGGTCGTCCCCGCCGCGGCGCCGCAGCGCGAGGGCACCCCGGTCGCCGGTACGGCGTTTGCGGGCCGCCGGGTCGGTGGGCGCGGCGACGAGGCCGAGTTCCGCGCCGAGGGCCCAGATGGCCTGCTTGACGGTGGACTTGTGGTCGAGGTCCTGGACCCGGCCCGCGTCCACGACGGCGTGGAGTTCCTTGAAGTGGGCGGGCACGCTGGTGCGGGCGACCCGGGTGCCGGTGACGCGTTCCACGAGGGACGCCTGGATCTCCGTACCGCGGGCGTGCCGGTTGAGGACGGTGACGGTCTCCTCGGCCTTGCGGATCTGGAGCCGGTCCCAGAGCCGGACCATGCGTTTGGCGGCGCGGACGGCGATGACGTCGGGGGTGACGAGGAGCAGGGCATGGTCGGAGAGTTCGACGGCGGCGGCGCCGGCGGCGCTCATCTGGGTGCCGCAGTCGACGACGACGATCTCGTAGCGGGAGCGCAGCGCGCCGATGACCTGGCGGGCGAGGCGGTCGGTGACCTCCTCGCCGCGTTCGCCCTCGGCGGGGGCGAGCAGGAGGCCGACGCCGCTCTCGTGGGTGAAGACGGCTTCCTGGAGGACGCGGGCGTTGATGTCGCCGACGGCGGCGAGGTCCGCGATGGAGCGGCGGAACTGGACGTCGAGGTAGGAGGCGACGTCCCCGGACTGGAGGTCGAGGTCGACGAGGGCGACGGTGCGGCCCCCGGCGCGGGCGGCGAGGGCGAGCTGGACGGCGGTGAGGGTGGTGCCGACGCCGCCCTTGGCGCCGGTGACGGTGACGAGGGTGCCGCCGGGTCCGGCGGCGGTCAGGGTGTCGCCGCCGCTGCCGAGGTGGCGGCGCATCCCGGTGGCCCAGGTCGCGGCGGCGTGGACGCGTTCGGCGAGGGCCTCGTAGCCGAGCGGGAGTCCGACGATGCCGCGTACGCCGGAGTCCATGGCGGCGGTGAGGACATCGGTGGAGGTGTCGGCGGAGATGAGCAGGACGCCGACGGAGGGGAACCGCTGGACGATCTCGCGGATCAGCTCGGGCACCGGGGCGGGCCCGATGCGTTCATGGACGAGGACGACCTCGGGGAGTTCGTCCAGGGACTCGGCGGCGAGCCGGGCCAGGGTGTCCAGCAGGGTGGTGGTGTCGGCGACGGGCAGCGCGGGGTCGGCGTCGGGGAGCTGACCGAGCAGGGTCGACAGTGCGCGGGCGGATTCGAGATCCCCCACGGCGGGCAGCACACGGACGCTCATCGCGACGCTCCTACCGGTCCTCGTCGAGGGTGTACTTGCGGTCGCCGGGCGGTACGTCCGCCGCGCCGCCGGGGGCGACGAGGGCGAGCCGGACATGGGTGGCGAAGGACTCGGCGTAGGCGACGCGCTGGGCGTCGGCGGTGCCGAGGGCGAAGGTGATGGGGACGGCCTCGTCGGAGCGGCGGCTGCGGTCGCGGCGGTCCGGTTCGAGGGCGGTGAGCTTGCCGACGTCGATCACCTCGGCGCCCGCGACGATGACGCGGGACTCGGACTTGGTCTTGCCGTCCTCGCCCTCGAAGGTGGCGTAGATGTTGACGGAGGCGCCGGGGTGGATCTTCCCCGCCACCCCGGTGGCCGCGTCGATCATGATGGCGATCTCCTGCTGGCCGGGGTTGAGTTCGGGGCGTTCGACGATCATGTCGGACTGGAGCAGTGAGCCGCGCTCCAGCCGGGTGACGGCGATCTTGCCGCGGATGGCGGCGAGGTCGGTGACGGCGTTCCCGGAGAGCCAGCGCTCGGGCATGCTGATCTTCTCGAACTGCCCGGTGGACAGGGCCTTGTAGGGGTCGATGTCCTGTTTGAGGCGGTAGGCGGTGACCTCGGGTCCGACCTTGGAGTTCACGTCGCGGATCACCGACAGGACCCCGGCGAAGGCGCCGACGGCGCACAGTACCGAGAGGACCAGCAGGATGACGCCACGGCGCTGGCGTGAGTTCATGGCCGGACTACCTCGATCGTGAACGTGGGCGTATGGGCGGGGCGGTGGCGCTGTGGGCGGCCGGGGCGCGGGGCCGGGACGGGCCGGGCGCCCCGGGGGGCCGCCTGGGCGGGGGCCGGGGGCCGGGTGGTCACCGGCCGGCCGCGGGCAGGGCCCGCCGGGGGTCCGCCGGGTCCAGCGCGGGGGCCGCGCGGACGGGGGCGGCCAGGGCGGCGGCCGGTTCGGGTGGCGGGGCCAGCGGGGCGGAGCAGAACCCGCAGCGGTCGCCGATGAGTTCGAGTCCGCACCAGTGGCACTCCTCGCGCCGGACGGACGAGACGAGCTGGTAGAGCACGGAGATGTCGGGGATCGCGGCGGCGAACTCGACGACCTTGCCGGTGGCCCACCAGCGCGCCGACTCGTCGGGCAGCCGGGTCTCGGTGACGCCCTGGACCCGCCAGGCGGGGGCGAGGGTGGTGGTCACCCAGTCGGGGGTGAACTGCTCTCCGGCGGCGGTGAACAGCCGGGTGCCGAAGGCGGGTCCGGTGAGCGCCGGGGTGTCCGGGGCGGCGGCGTTCCGGTCGCCGAGCCGCACGAGTTCGGGCTGGGGGGTGGCGAGGACGGCGAACTGGGAGCCGGGGACCCAGGACCTGGCGTGGGCCTTGAGGTCGACGGGCACCCGGTCGAGGCGGGCCACGGAGCCGAGCAGGGCGCCGGCGTAGATGTAGTGGGCGAGCAGCCGGGCGGCGGAGGCGAGCACCCCGGGGCTGAAGTCGCACATGGACAGCTGGCGGAGCTGGAGGGCGAGGACGGCGAGGCCGAGCGGCGGCAGATCGGGCCGGAGCAGGGCGACGCGGTCCGTCTCCAGCACCGAACGCACGGTGTGCAGGCGCCGGATGACGGCGGGCGGGGCGGAGGCGGGGCAGAGCACGATGACGTATCCGTGGTGCTCGATGAGGGTGTGCATCTCGGCCAGGCACTGGTCGAGGGTGTACGCCCCGGGGGGCCCGGCGCGTCCGGCGGCGGCCTGGCGGGCTGCTTTCCCGGTCGCGCGGTCGCGGCCCGCGCGCCCGCGCGCGGCGGCCCGGACGGCGGCTTGGAGCACGGCCGCCGAGGGTGTGTGCCGGTCCAGTGCGGGCAGCACCAGATCAGGGCTGGTGACGGCTATCGCGGTCGGCACCCGCACACCCCCGCTTCTCCCCGGCGGCCTGGTCGTACGGCCGCCCCGGCCACCGGGTGGCCGTTTCCTGAATCTGTCTGCATCTGCACCATATCCACGCTGTGGCCCGCTCAACACCCGATCTCCGCAGTTGACCTCACCGTTTGTGGGTCCGGAAGCCACGCACGGTGAAACGGATGCCCTCGTTCCGGCCGCCGGGCGTCCGCGGCTTTCCCTAAGAGAGCCCTAAGAGTGCCTGAAGTCGGACCGAAGGATTCCCCGATTGCCGTGCTCAGCAGGGGTATTGAGTCATTCTGGCGTGGCGCCGGGTGCTGTCAGAGGTCTTGACAACCCAATTGGTCTGGACCAACTTGGATGGTGACGGGGGGCACCGTACCGAATGCGCCAATTCTCCGGACGTCCCCCACGACGCCCGGCCCCCGTCGTGCTCAGCCCCGCCGAACGCTCCGCCGAAAGCTCCGCCGACAGCCCAGCCGCAAGCCCCGCCGAGCCCAGCAGACACCACCGCCCCCCACAGCCGCAGCACCCCGGACTCCACCCGGGTACGACCACAGGCACCGCCCGGCACCACCCCGTCAGGTTCCCAGCCCGACCCCCGCGTCACGGAGCCGGTCCGAGCGCCGCACCACCCCGGACGGCCTCCCACGCCGCCCGGACAGATCCCGCTTACTCGTTGCTCCATCACCCCCACCGGAGGCAGCAAGTGGACCGCCGATCCGCACGTCCCGCGCCCGCGGGCAGCGTCAGACGATCCTTCCGTGGCACCAGCAGGACCTGGGCCGGCGCCCTGTCCGCGGTGCTCGCCGCATCAGCCCTGACCGTCACCGGTCTCGCGACCGACGCCGCGGCCGCCGACATCAACAACGCCAAGAACGCCGGTTTCGAGTCGGGCCTGGCCAACTGGACCTGCTCGTCCGCCACCGGCTCCGCGGTGACCACCCCGGTCCGCGCCGGTACCGGCGCGCTCAAGGCGGCCCCCGCCGGGCACGACAACGCGCGCTGTTCCCAGGCCGTCGCGGTCAAGCCCAACTCCACCTACACCCTGAGCGCCTGGGTCCAGGGCGGACTCGCCTACCTCGGCGCGACCGGCACCGGCACCACCGACGTGTCGACCTGGACCCCGGACTCGGGGGCCTGGAAGCAGCTCAGCACCCGCTTCACCACGGGCGCCAACACCACCTCCGTCACCGTCTACACCCACGGCTGGTACGGCTCCGCCGCCTACCACGTGGACGATGTCGCGGTCTTCGGCCCGGACGGCGGCGGGGGCGGCCAGGAGGAGACGATCCCGGTGGCCCCGGCGGGCCTCGCGGTCGGCGGCCCCACCAAGAACTCGCTGGACCTGCGCTGGAACCCCGTCACCAACGCGGCGGGCTACAACGTCTACCGCGACGGTACGAAGATCCAGGCCGTCACCGGCACCTCGGCGGTGGTCAACGGGCTCACCGCGGACACCGCGTACTCGTTCCAGGTGACCGCGACCAACTCCGCCGGTGAGTCGCCCAGGTCGGCGTCCGTCAGCGGTCGCACGCTGGCCGGCGGCGGCGGGGGCGGCGGCGACCTCCCCAAGCACGTGGTGACGGGCTACTGGCAGAACTTCAACAACCAGGCCACCGTCCAGACGCTCGCCCAGGTCCAGAACAACTACGACATCATCGCGGTGGCCTTCGCGGACGCCACGACGACCCCGGGCGCCGTCACCTTCAACCTGAACTCGGCCGAGCTCGGCGGTTACACCGACGCCCAGTTCCGCGCCGACATCCGGGCGAAGCAGGCCGCGGGCAAGAAGGTCATCATCTCGGTCGGCGGCGAACTCGGCACGGTCCGGGTCAACGACGCCACCTCGGCGGCGAACTTCGCCAACTCCCTGCACACGCTGATCCAGACGTACGGCTTCGACGGTGTCGACATCGACCTGGAGAACGGTCTCAACGCCACGTACATGACGCAGTCGCTGCGCTCCCTGTCGGCGAAGGTCGGGCCCTCGCTCGTCATCACGATGGCCCCGCAGACGATCGACATGCAGTCGACCACCGCCGAGTACTTCAAGACGGCGCTGAACATCAAGGACATCCTGACCGTCGTCAACACCCAGTACTACAACAGCGGTGCGATGCTCGGCTGCGACGGCAAGGTGTACAGCCAGGGCACGGTGGACTTCCTCACCGCGCTGACCTGCATCCAGGTCGAGAACGGGCTCGACCCGTCCCAGGTGGGCCTCGGTCTGCCGGCCTCGACCCGCGCGGCCGGTGGCGGCTATGTCTCGCCCTCGGTGGTCAACCAGGCCCTCGACTGCCTGACCAAGCTCACCAACTGCGGTTCGTTCAAGCCCGCCCGTGCCTACCCGGCCCTGCGCGGTGCGATGACCTGGTCGACCAACTGGGACGCCACGGCGGGCAACGCCTGGTCGAACGCGGTCGGCCCGCACGTCCACGCCCTGCCGTAGCCGGGCTCCTCGTCGGCGGTCACCGGGCCCCACACCGGTGACCGCCCGCACCCAGCACCACGGTCGTCACCGCGTACCCCCTACGGGGTGACGACACCTCCTGACAGCGCCGCCGGCCCCCCGGCGGCGCTGTCGCATGTGACGGACGCGGCGGACCGCGTCCGTCACAGCCGTATCCGTCACAGGGGTTCCGGTCAGAAGAACTCCGACCAGGGCTGGTCCCACACCTGCTTGACGCAGAGCACCACGAACAGCAGGCCCGCCCCGGCGAGCATGGTGTTGCTGAGCGGGCCGTTGCGCCACTCGCGCGGGGTGCGCGAGGAGTTGAGCAGCCAGACCAGGGTGAGCGCGAGGAACGGCATGAACGCGGCGCCCAGCACCCCGTACACGATGACGAGCCGGAACGGCTGGTCCTGGAAGAGCAGGACCATCGGGGGGAACGTCAGCCACAGCAGGTAGGCGCGGAAGGCCCAGGACCGCTCGCGCCTGCCGGACGCCACCTCCGCGCCGGTCGTGGTGTCCGCCGACGGGCCGCGCAGCCGGGCCACGAAGTCGGCGAACATCAGGCTCACCCCGTGCCACACCCCGATCAGCGAGGTGAACGACGTGGCGAAGAAGCCGATCAGGAACAGCTTCGCGGTGACGGTCCCGTACTCCGACTCCAGCACCCGGGACAGGTCCAGCAGCCCCCGGTCACCGCTGGAGATCGCGATCTGCGACGAGTGCAGCAGTTCCGCGCCGACCAGCAGCATCGCCACGACGAAGACACCCGTGGTCGCGTAGGCCACCCGGTTGTCCAGGCGCATCACCTTCATCCAGCCCGGTCCGGTCCAGCCCTTGGCGTTGACCCAGTAGCCGTACGCGGCGAGCGTGATGGTGCCGCCGACCCCGCCGATCAGTCCGAGGGTGTTGAGCACCGAGTCCTTCTCGTCGGGCAGGACGGGCAGCAGTCCCGCCACCGCGTCCCCGAGGTTGGGGGTGACCCGGACGGCCAGATAGACCGTCACCACGAACATGACCCCCACCAGCAGGGTCATCACCTTCTCGAACACCGCGTACCGGTTGAACCAGACGAATACGAGTCCGACCAGCCCGCAGACGATCCCCCAGGTCCGCAGGGACCAGCCGTCGGGGAACAGCGCCTGCAACGGGAGCGCGCTGGACGCCATCGCGGCGGCGCCGTACACGAAGCCCCAGACGACGACGTACACGGCGAAGAACACGGTGGTCCAGCGGCCCAGGCTGTGCCAGCCGTCGAACAGGGTGCGGCCGGTGGCCAGATGCCAGCGTCCGGCCGCCTCGGCGAGGGAGATCTTCACCAGACAGCCGATGACGGCCGCCCAGAGCAGGGTGTATCCGAAGTTGCTTCCGGCGATGAGGGTCGCCACGAGGTCGCCCGCGCCCACTCCGGTCGCGGCGACGACGATGCCGGGTCCGATGTGCCGCCAGGTCGACCTGCGGGGCGGGGGGACGGGGGTGCCCGTCGCGTGGGTGGGGGTGTCCGTTGTCTCGGCCATGCCCCATAAGGAAGCGCAGCGCCGGGCCCCGCACAACCCCGCCCGGGGCGTCCTTCACCCCTCCCCCACGCGCCCCTTCCGGGTCCCGCCGGATGTCTCCCCGCCCACCGGCCGGGGGTCACCGTCCGCCGGACCCGCACTCTTGACCGTGCCATGACAGCCCTTCACCATGTGTCCGACCACCCCCCACCCAGGAGGTCCGATGCGACCAGGCCCAGGCGGCCGCCGCGCCAGAACCACGGTGCTCGCCGCCCTGCTCACCGCAGCCCTCGCCGTCCCCCTCACCGCCACGGCCGACACGGGGCGCACACCCCCGCCCGTGGCACCCGCCGCCCAGGAACAGCCCCTCCAGTACGAGATCCAGGGCCATCTCACCGCCGCCGACCGGACGGCCATGTCCCGGACCGGCGCCACCATCGACGAGGCGGGCGACCACACGGTCGTCGTCTCCGCCCGCGCGAGGGAACTGCGGGCCCTGCGCGCCCTCGGGTACGCACCCACCCGGGTCGGCGCCACCCCCGACCGCTCCGGCGAAGGGCCGGTCCGGGCGCTGGACTTCCCGCCCGCCGACTCCCGATACCACAACTACGCCGAGATGACCGCGGAGATCGGCCAGCGGCTGAACGCGTACCCGTCCCTGATGACCAAGCGTGTGATCGGGAAGTCGCACCAGGGCCGGGACATCGTCGCGATCAAGGTCAGCGACAACGCGGCGGTGGACGAGAACGAGCCCGAGGTACTGCTCACCTTCCACCAGCACGCGCGGGAGCACCTCACCGTCGAGATGGCCCTCTACCTGCTGCGTGAGCTGGGCGCGGGTTACGGCTCCGACGCCCGGATCACCAACGCCGTCAACTCCCGCGAGATCTGGCTGGTCCCGGACCTCAACCCGGACGGCGGCGAGTACGACATCGCCTCCGGCGCGTACCGCAGCTGGCGCAAGAACCGCCAGCCCAACACCGGTTCGTCGGCCGTCGGCACCGACCTCAACCGCAACTGGAACCACCGCTGGGGCTGCTGCGGCGGCTCCTCCGGCTCGGCGGCCTCGGACACCTACCGGGGCACCGCACCGGAGTCGGCGCCCGAGGTGAAGGTCGTCGCGGACTTCGTCCGGGGCCGGGTCGTCGGCGGCCGTCAGCAGATCAGGACGGGCATCGACTTCCACACGTACAGCCAGCTGGTGCTGTGGCCCTACGGCTACACGTACAGCGACACGGCGGCGGGGATGACCCAGGACGACCGGGACGCGTTCGCCGCGCTGGGCCGCCGGATGGCCACGAGCAACGGCTACACGCCCGAGCAGTCGAGCGATCTGTACATCACCGACGGCTCGATCGACGACTGGCTGTGGGGCAGCCAGAAGATCTTCGGCTACACCTTCGAGATGTACCCGGGCTCGGCGGGCGGCGGCGGCTTCTATCCGCCCGACGAGGTCATCGAACGCGAGACCAGCCGCAACCGGGACGCGGTGCTCCAGCTGCTGGAGCAGTCGGACTGCGTGTACCGGACGATCGGCAAGGAGGCGCAGTACTGCACGGCGTGACGGCGTGAGGACATGACGGGGTACGGCCCCGGATCACGCCCGCGTCCGCGTACGTGATCCGGGGCCGTACCCGTCTCAGGCCGTACCCGTCTCAGGCCGTACCCGTCTCAGCTCCCGGACGACCCGGAATCGCCGCCGGGCTCGCTGCCGACAGCCTTGCCACCGGCGGCCTTTCCGCCCCCGGCCCGTTCCACCGCCTTCACCACGGCGACGGCGGTCGCACCGGCGGACCTGTCCTTCGCCTCGTCCGATGTCCCGGCCGCCGGCGGTTCCTCGTCCTCGAACCACGCGTCGAGTGCCGCGTCCAGCCGCTCGGTCCACTCCGTGAGAACGCCGCGCGCGGGCGCCTGGATCTCGTTGGGGTACCAGCGGCGGTCCGGGGTGTGGACGTATACCGTCAGTCGGCGGCTGAAGCGGGTCGTCGTGTACTCGACCGCGCCGATCTCGTCCCAGGTCCATTCGGCGGCCTGGTCGTCGAGGGTGAACGAGACACCGGTCCCGTCCACGAGGATCGAGCCGCGCCGGTCCGACACCTCGAACACCGGACCGTCGGGGACCTCGGCCGTCCCGGACTCCTCCGGGCCGTCGGCGTCGTCGGTGCCGTCAGGGTCGTCCGTGTCGTCCGTACCGGCCGTGTCCTTGGGGACGGCGTCCGGGCGGTCGTCCGGGGTGTCGTCGTCGGTCACGTCCCCGGGGACGGCCCGCGGCTCGTCCCGGGGTTCCTTGCGCCCGTCTCCGTCAGGGCGGCCCACCGCCCCCGGTTTGGTGAGCGCGACCGGGGTCGCGAGGCCGGGGACGTGCGCCGGGTCGATGGCTGCGGCGTCGACGAGCGGGGGGTTCTTGCCTATGGGCTGCTCCACGGCACCGCAGTATGGCCGAGATTCCTGTGACGTGCATGGGCGGGGTGCCCGATCGTGTCGTTCCCGCCCGGAAAGGACCGTTTGTACGGCCTTTCCGGGCGGGAACGACAGCCCTAGACGAAGAGGCTGAGCGTGGCGGCGACGGCGAAGCCGGCCACGGAGAGCACCGACTCCAGAACGGTCCACGACTTCAGCGTGTCGCGCTCGGAGATGCCGAAGTACTTGGCCACGATCCAGAACCCGCCGTCGTTGACGTGGGAGGCGAAGATCGAGCCCGCCGAGATCGCCATGATGACGAGCGCGACGAACGGCTGCGAGTGGTCCCCGGCCTCGATCAGCGGCCAGACGATCCCGGCGGTCGTCACGATCGCCACGGTCGCCGAGCCCTGCGCGACCCGCAGCACCAGCGAGATCAGATACGCGAGCACGATCACGGGCAGCCCGAGGTCGTTGAACGTGTCCGAGAGCGCCTGGGCGACCCCGCTGCCCTTGAGGACGGCTCCGAAGACCCCGCCCGCGCCGACCACCAGCAGGATGTTGCCGACGGGCTTCAGGGACGACGTGGAGACCGTCTCCAGCGACTTGCGGGACCAGCCGCGCCGGACCCCGAGCAGCCAGTACGCGAGCAGCAGCGCGAGGGTGAGGGCGACGAAGGGGTGTCCGAAGAACTCGACGACCGAGCGGGTCGTGGACGGGTCGAAGGCGATCGACGAGAACGTCGCCAGCAGGATGAGGACCAGCGGGGTGCCGATGATGAAGAGCACCGTGGCGAGCGGGACGGGCTCCTCCCGGGGCACGGTCCCCGACGCGCGCTGTTCGGCGGCGAGCGCGGCCCGTGACTCCTCGGCGGCCTCGACCATGTCCTGCGGGACGGGGACGAAGAGCCGCTTGCCGATCCACGCGGCGTAGACCCAGGCGGCGATGACGGCCGGTACACCGACGACGACGCCCATCAGGATCACCCAGCCGAGGTCGACGCGCAGGAGTCCGGCGGCGGCGACGGGGCCGGGGTGCGGCGGCAGGAAGGCGTGGGTCATCGAGAGACCGGCGAGCAGCGGCATGCAGTACAGCAGGATCGATTTGCCGCCGCGCTTGGCCGCCGCGTAGACGATCGGGGCGAGGACGAAGATGCCGACGTCGAAGAAGACGGGGATACCGAAGATGACGCCGGTGAGGCCCATCGCGAGCGGTGCGCGCTTCTCGCCGAAGAGGCCGAGCAGCCGGGAGGCGAGCACCTCCGCGCCGCCGGAGACCTCCAGGATGGCGCCGAGCATGGTGCCCAGGCCGATGATGATGGCGACATGGCCGAGGGTGCCGCCCATCCCGGACTCGATGAGGGAGACGGCGTCGGACTTCTGGACGGTGCCGAAGAGCTGGGTGACGGAGAGCCCGGCGGACAGGCCGACGGCTATGGAGACCGCGAGCAGCGCCACGAACGGCTGGAGCCTGACCTTGATGATCAGGAACAGCAGCAGCACGATGCCGAGGGCGGCGACGGTGAGGAGTCCGGCGGTGCCGGGTATCAGCGCCAGCAGTCCGGTGGTGGGGGTCTCGGGGGCGGCGGGGTCGCCTCCGGCGGCGAGGGTGAGGGTGGGAGGACGGTGGGCGAGGAGGTGCATGAGGGGTCCTCGTGGTTCCGTGGCGCGCCGGTGGGCCGTACGACGCCGTGCGCCCCGTGCACAGGGGGCTGCCGGACGCCTCCGCCGGCGCTGCGGGCAGGGCGGATCGCGGTACGGCGCCGTGCGGGGCGCCGCACCGGTCGTGGTGCGGTACGCGGTGCTGGGGCTCGGTACGGGCAGGGCCGCTGCGGTACCGAGGAGGACCGGCGGGAGCCGATGCGGGGGTCCGGGCCGTCGGCGGCCCGGTGACCGGGTCCGGCGGGCCCTGGGGCCCGCCGGAGGGGGACGGCTCTAGCCGAGGACGGCCAGGGCGTCGATCTCGATCAGCAGGCCCTTGGGCAGGCCGACGTAGACGGTGGTGCGGGCGGCGGGGGGCTGGGTCAGGCCCTGCTCCTCGAAGTACGCGTTGTAGATGCCGTTCATCTCGGCGAAGTGGTCGACGTCGGTGAGGTAGACGCGGATCATCATCACGTCGTCCCAGGAGGCGCCGCCCTCCTCCAGGATCGCCTTGACGTTGGCGAAGGTCTGGAGCGTCTGCTCCTTGAGACCCGGGCCGGCGGGCGTCGGGGGCCGGCCCTCGACGGCGGGCAGGAAGCCGACCTGTCCGGCGACCTGGAGGATGTTGCCCTTGCGGACGCCGTGCGAGAACTTCGCGGGCGGCGTGGTGTGGGTGGCGGGGACGAGTGCGGTCTTCTGCGTGTCGGTCATGGGTGTTCCTTGGTCGGGGTCGTTCGGGATGTGCCGTGGGCACCGGCGGGGCCGGAGGCGGCCGGGTTGCCGGAGTACTCGCGGCTGATGGCGTCGGCGGTGCGCCGCACCAGGGGAAGGAGGGTGAGGAGTTCGTCGGCGGTGACGACGACGTTCGGCGCGGACACCGACATCGCGGCGACGACCCGTCCGTCGGCGCCCCGGACGGGCGCGCCGACGCAGTTGATGGACTCCTCGTGGCCACCGAGGTCGGTGGCCCAGCCCTGTTCGCGGACGGCCGCCAGTTCCCGGAGGAAGGCGGCGGCGCTCGGGGTCGAACGGGCCGTGTACATGGGGTAGTCGAGCTTCTCGGCGATGGCGCGCCGCTCGTTCTCGGGGAGGTCGGAGAGCAGGAGTTTGGCGACGGCGGCGACGGTGAGCGCGACGGGTTTGCCGATGCGCGAGTACATCCGTACCGGGTAGCGGCTCTCGACCTTGTCGATGTAGAGGACCTCGTTCTCCTCGTGGACGGCGAGATGGACCGTGTGGCCGATCTTCTCGTTGAGGGCGACGAGGTGGGGGTGGGCGATCTCGCGTACGTCGAGGTTCTCGACGGCTTCCTGGGCGAGCGCAAACAGCCGGGCGCCGAGCCGGTAGCGCTGGTCGGACTGCCGGTAGACGAGCCCGTGCTCGTGGAGGGTGCGCAGCAGCCGCAGCGCGGTGGACTTGTGGACGCCCAGCCGGTTCGCGACCTTGCCGAGATCGGCGGGTCCTTCGGCGAGCAGCGGCAGGATCGACAGCGCGCGGTCGACGGTCTGGCTCATCTGGTGGGTACCTCCTCCTGGGCCCTGGGGTCGGCGTCGGTCCAGCCGGGGCCGAGTCGCAGTGTGCCCCACGCGGTGTCGTCGAGTGCCGCGAGCCGGTCGGCGCGCTCGCGGGACGGGGGGACGGCGAGGTCGCCGGGGACGGTGAGGGCGGCGGCGGCCATCAGATGTCCGTGGCGGAGCCGGTCGCGGACGGGCAGCGCGCGCAGGGTGGCGGAGAGGAATCCGGCGGCGAAGGCGTCGCCCGCGCCGACGGGGGCGACCACGTCGACGGTGAGGGCGGGCACGAAGTCGCGGGAGCCGTCGGCGCCGAGCGCGACGGCTCCGTGGGCGCCCTGTTTGACGACGACGAGCGCGGGTTTCGGCAGGGCGGCGCGGATGGCCTCGGGTCCGCCGGTGACGCCCCAGGCGACGGCGGCCTCGTCCTCGCCGACGAAGACGAGGTCGCTGGCGTCGGCGAGGACGCGGAGCACGTCCCCGGCCTCGGCGGCGTCCGGCCACAGGCTGACCCGGTAGTTGACGTCGAAGGAGACGAGGGGGCGTCCGGGGCGGGGCGCGGTGACCTCGCGCAGCAGGGCGAGGCAGCCGGCGGAGAGGGCGGCGGTGATCCCGGAGACATGGAGGATCCGCCCGGCGAGGAGGGCCGGGACGTCCATGGTGGCGGGGGACATCGCGGAGGCGGCCGATCCGGCGCGGTAGTAGACGACCTCGGCGAGCGGGGCGGCCTCGGCGGCGGCGCGTTCGTCCTTGCGGACGGCGCGTTCCCCGGCGGTGCGGAAGTAGATCCCGGTGGGCCTGCGGTCGTCGTGGCGCACCCCGCCGGTGTCGACGCCGCAGGCGGCGATGGCGCGTACGAGGTGGGTGCCGAAGCCGTCCTCGCCGACCCGGCTGATCCAGCGGACGCGGTGACCGGCGCGGGCGAGGGTGCAGGCGAGATTGGACTCGGCGCCGCCGATGCCGCGTTCGAAGGCGGGTACGTCCGCGAGCGGTCCGGGGACCGTGGGGAGGAAGGTGACCATCGACTCCCCGAGGGTGACGACCTCGGGCCGCCCGCCGTCGTCGTGCCGTACCGGGGTGCCGGTCCCGGGGGCGGCGGGCTCGGTGGTGGCTCGGGGCGTCTCGGCTCCGGGTGCGGTCACGACGGTGGGGCTCCTCGCTGGTCGTCGGCCGGTCGTCGGCCGGCCGTGGGGTGTCCGGCTCCGTTGACCGGGCGTCGGCTCGGATGTTAGACACCTGTCTGCGACATACGCAATGAGCGTTGCACATGTCGCAATGTGCAGACTGGACGCCGCAGACCCCTGGCACCCTCGCCCCGACCCCGGGAGACCTCATGGCCGCCGCCGACGACGCCGCGCAGACCACGACACCCCACCCCGCCGTCGCCGCGCTCCGCGGCGAACGTGTCGACCACCGCTTCAAGGCGCTCCCCCCGGACGCCGACGGGCTGACCGTCGGGGAGCTCACCGCCCAGCGGCGCAACCTCTTCACCGGCGGTTTCACCACCCCCGTCCTCGCCCTCTCCGCCGAGCGACTGGAGCACAATCTCGCGCTGATGGAGTCGTACGCCGCGCGCCACGGTCTCGCGTTCGCCCCGCACGGCAAGACCTCGATGGCCCCCCAGCTCTTCGCCCGGCAGATCGAGCGCGGCGCGTGGGGCGTCACCCTCGCCGTCCCGCACCAGGTACGGGTGGCCCGCGCCTTCGGGGTACGGCGGATCTTCCTCGCCAACGAGCTGGTCGACGCCGCCGCCCTGGCCTGGCTGGCCGCCGAGCTCGCCGCCGACCCGGACTTCACCTTCGTCTGCTACGCCGACTCCGTCGACGCGGTCCGCCTCATGGACGAGGCGCTGCGCGGCTGCGCCCGCCCGCTGGACGTCGTCGTGGAGCTGGGCGCGGGCGAGGGCGCCCGCACCGGAGCCCGCACCGAGGCCGAGTGCGCGGCGATCGCGGACGCCGTCGCCGCCACGGACACCCTGCGGCTGGTCGGGGTCGCGGGCTACGAGGGCGAGGTCCCGGACGCCGACCCCGAGCGGGTCCGCGCCTGGCTGCGCCGCCTGACCGCGCTGGCCGTCGCCTTCGACGCGGCGGGCCGCTTCGCCGGAGTGCCCGAGATCGTGGTGAGCGCGGGCGGCAGCGCCTGGTTCGACGCGGTCGCCGATGTCTTCGCCGAGCTCCCGGAACTCTCCGCGCCCACGCTCAAGCTGCTGCGCTCGGGGGCGTACGTCTCCCATGACGACGGCCACTACAAGCACCTCACCCCGTTCAACCGGGTCCCCGAGGAGGGCGCCCTGCACCCGGCGTTCCGGCTGTGGACGCAGGTGGTGTCCCGCCCCTCCCCCGAGCAGGCGTTCACCAACGCGGGCAAGCGGGACGCCGCGTACGACCTCGATCTGCCCGTGGCGCAGACCGTGCGCCGCGACGGGGTGGAGCGTCCGGCGACCGGGGTGCGCGTCACGTCCCTGTCGGACCAGCACGGCTGGGTGTCCACCACCGGGGACGCGGATCTGCGGGTGGGCGACTGGATCTCGCTCGGCCTCTCGCACCCCTGCACGTCCTTCGACAAGTGGCAGCTGATCCCCCTCGTCGAGGCGGACGGCACGGTCACGGACTACATCCGCACGTACTTCTGACCCGGCCGACCCCGACAGCCTGCCCGTCCCCGACCCGAGAGGAACCCCCATGGACCTGGTGATCGCAAACGCCCAGGTGGTCGACGGCTCCGGCGCCGCCGGATACCCCGCGCACGTGACGGTCAGGGACGGCCGGATCGCGCAGATCCACCGCGACGGACCGCCCCCGGCCACCACCGGTGAGTCCCTCGACGCGGACGGGCTGACCCTCGCCCCCGGCTTCATCGACATGCACGCCCATACCGATCTGGCCCTGCTGCGCGACCCCGAGCACACCGCGAAGGCGGCCCAGGGCGTCACCCTGGAGGTCATCGGCCAGGACGGCATCTCCTACGCCCCCGTCACCGACACGACCCTGCCCACGATCCGCCGGGCCATCGCGGGCTGGAACGGCAGCGGCGACGACATCGACTTCGACTGGCGCACGGTCCGCGAGTACCTCGACCGCCTCGACCGCGCCCACACCGACCCGCACGGCGGTACGGGCATCGCGGTCAACGCCGCCTATCTGATCCCGCAGGGCACCCTGCGGATGCTCGCCCTCGGCTGGGACGACCGCGACCCCACCGCCGCCGAACTGGACCTGATGCGCGCCGAGATCACCGAGGCGATGCACGCGGGCGCGGTCGGCATGTCCTCCGGTCTGACCTACACCCCCGGCATGTACGCCAAGGACGCCGAGCTCACCGAGCTGTGCCGGACCGTCGCCGCCCACGGCGGCTACTACTGCCCGCACCACCGCAGCTACGGCGCGGGCGCCCTCGCCGCGTACGAGGAGATGGTCGCCCTCACCCGTGAGGCGGGCTGCCCGCTGCACCTCGCGCACGCCACCATGAACTTCGGTGTGAACAAGGGCAAGGCCCCCGACCTGCTGGAACTCCTGGACCGGGCGCTCGCCGACGGCGCGGACATCTCCCTCGACACCTACCCGTACACCCCCGGCTGCACGACCCTCGTGGCCGTCCTGCCGAGCTGGGCCAGCGAGGGCGGCCCCGACGCGACCCTCGCCCGGCTGCGCGACGACGACACCGCCGAACGCATCCGCCACCATCTGGAGGAGATCGGCTCCGACGGCTGCCACGGTGTCCCCATGGAGTGGGAGACCATCGAGATCTCCGGCGTCACCGACGACGCCAACACCCCCTACGTGGGCCGCACCGTCCTGGAGACCGCCCGCGCGAACGGCGAGACCCCCTGGACGACCGCCCGCCGGCTCCTGCTCGACGACCGCCTCGGCGCGACGATCCTCCAGCACGTCGGCCATGAGGAGAACGTCCGTACGATCATGCGCCACCCCGTCCACACCGGCGGCTCCGACGGCATCCTCCAGGGCGCCAAGCCCCACCCCCGCGCGTACGGCACCTTCCCCGAGTACCTCGGCAAGTACGTCCGCGACGAGGGCGTGCTGTCGCTGGCGGAGTGCGTCGCCCACCTCACGTCCCGCCCGGCGGCCCGGCTGCGGCTCGCGGACCGGGGCCTGGTCCGCGAGGGCTACCGCGCCGACCTCGTCCTGTTCGACGCGGACACCGTCGCCGCGGGCTCCACGTACGACGACCCCCGGGTGTACCCGACCGGTATCCCGTACGTCCTGATCGACGGCAGGTTCGTGATGCGCGACGGTCTCCGCACCGACGTGATCGCGGGCCGCACCGTCCGGGGCGCCGCCTACCGGCCGTGACTCCGGGGCCATTTGCCCCTCCCGCGAACCGGTCGCGCATGGCACCATCCCGTCCCATGATCACAGCAACCGAGGTCATCCGGCGCTCGGGCGTGAACGGCCAGATGCCCCTGCTCACCCTGGACGAGTTCTTCGACGGCAACACCGACGAGGAGTGCGTGGCCCCCCAGCAGTGGGGCCACGGACGCCCGCCGCTCGCCGAACTGACCGCCAGGCTGCGGGAGATCGAGCGCCGCGAGGATGTCCTTTGGGTGCGGGTCCAGCTGCACCCCGGTTCGGTGGAGACCAGCACCCTCACCGCCCAGGCGATAGCCGTCTGCACCCCGGCGGACGAGGCCGCGTGCGCGCAGTGGGTGGACGGCTTCGAGGCGGACGTGTTCCTCGGCCTGGTCGACGCCTACCGCGACGTCCCGAAGGCCCCGGAGGGCACCTACGTCTGGTCCGTCGTCTGGGAGTGACCCACGCGAACCGGTCCTACCGATCCCGTACGGCCGTGCGCGAGGGCCGGTGCGGTGACCGTCGGCGTCGCGGAGCCGCGCTGCCCGTGATCAATGGGCGGGCGGGACCCAGGCATCACGGGATACGGTCCTGCCATGTCCCGATCAGCCGCATCCCACCCCGCCCCGTCCCCCGTCGGCGCGGACGATCTCGATCTCGCCGTGCGGCTCGCGCTCGCCGTCCTCCGTAAGGCGCCGCCGGCCGCGTGGGACGGCAAGGCGGGTTCGCTGGAGTGGGACTGCTGGGAGACCGTCGAGCATCTGAGTGACGACCTCTTCGCCTACGCCGTGCAACTGGGGCCGAGGAAACCGCCCCTGGACACCGAGGTGCCCTTCGTCTGGGAGAGCCGGCGGCCCGGCGGTCCGGAGGTCACCGTCCGGGCCGACCGGAAGGCGGGACCCGCCGGGCTGCTCCAGGTGCTGGAGGCCAGCGGCGCGCTGCTGGTCGCCATGGTGCGTACGACGGCCCCCGAGGTGCGCGCCTACCACGTGTTCGGCGTCTCGGACGCGGCGGGCTTCGCGGCGATGGGCGTCGTGGAGACCCTGGTGCACACACATGACCTGGCCCAGGGGATCGGGCTCGACTGGAACCCGCCCGCCGATCTGTGCGCGCGGGTGCTCGCCCGGCTGTTCCCGGACGCCCCGGCGGCCACGGACCCCTGGACCACCCTGCTGTGGGCCACCGGCCGCGCCGAACTCGACGGCCGCCCCCGGCCGGCCACCTGGCGCTGGGACGGCACGGTCCGCGCGTAGCCCGGTACGGGAAGCCCGCGCCCCCCGATGGCTACGGGAGCGCGGGTCACGGTGACTAGTGGCGGGGCAGCCGGTCCAGGAGCCAGGTGCCGAGCTGTTCGGTCACCCGGGAGTGGCGGGTGTTCTCGTTCGAGAAGACGATCTCGTCCAGACCGCTCTCCTCACGGTTCGCGTCCGTGAGGTTCTCGTACAGGGTGCTGTCGTCGATGTCCCGGAGGTCGACCGCGCTGCCCGAGGGGACGAAGCAGACCTCCGGGTGGTGAGCCACCGCCGCCATGCCGAGCAGCGGCTTGGTGAGGTTCTTGGCGGCGATGTCGTACGAGTCGAGGGTGCCGCCGGGGGCGCCGTCGGCGGCGGCCAGGCCCCGGTGCCGGACGTCGATCTCGCGCACGTAGTCCTTGAGATGGGCGAGGACGACCCGGTTGTCCGGGCTCTGGGTACGCAGGGTGGTGGGCCGGAAACCGCCCTTGGTGCACTCCAGCGCGGGTTCACCCGCCGGTACGCCGATCCCGGTGCCGTCGCCGCGGCCGTTGGCGATACCGATCTTGCGGGGCACCATGGGCCATCCGCCGACCCGCTTCAGCGCCTCCAGGAACTCGGTGCGCAGCGGGTCCTCGACCGGTTCGGCCCGCACGGTCTCGATGTGCCGCCACAGGAGCTGCCGGGCGGCCGGGCTGTTGATCTGGGCGCTCAGCTTCGGCGCGGTGGGCTTCAGGAAGTGGGCGAGGGCCTGGAGCGCGATGGGGATGGACGCGCCCCGGTGCGGGCTGTCGAAGCTGAAGTAGAGCTCCGTCTGGTGGTCCATCCGCTGCGTCTCCAGCTTGGCCAGCGCGTAGCGGGTGATGAGCCCGCCCATGCTGAAGCCGCCGACAGCGAGCCGGGCGTTGCCCTGGCGCTCGGAGATCGCCCGGAAGACGCACTCGGTGGCGACGCGCGCGTTGTCGAGGATCGACGCGGCCCGGTCCTCGTAGCCGAGGAGGATCAAGTCGTAGCCACGGTTGTGGAGTTCGGTGACGAACGGGAAGTCGGCGCGCTCCAGGGCGTCGTAGAGCGCGGCGAAGTTGCTGGGACCGGCGTTGAAGCCGTCGGAGACGATCACCGGGCGGCGCAGGACGCGCGGACCGGGCGCGAGGTGGACATGGGCCTCGCCGCCCGGGAAGTCCCACACGATGTGGTCCGGCTCCGCCGGGGGCGCGGGCGGGTTCTCGACGCCGAACAGGCTCCAGTCCTGCTGGGGGATGTCCTCGCTGGTCATACGGGTCCTCCGATGTGTCGCCGGTGCACTGACGTGGTGTCACGGGTGGCAGCCCGGACCGAACGTAGCGGTCCTCGAACACGTACGGGTGTGGATCAACGACACCGAGTGAGTTTGGCTGAAAACCGGCAAGAGCCAGCAAAAACCACAACCGGCGCACGTCCGTCCACACGCCCCACCCATGCGCCCGCGTGAGCCGGTCATGCGCGGGGGCGCGCGACGCCACGGGCCCGCCTCCCCGGACGCCCCACGCCGGGCCCCGCACCGCAAATCTCCACCCCTACGGGTGAGTTGATCACCGTTCGGCCGGTTCGGAGGCGACTTCATCCGCTATCCCAGGGTTCATGACCAAGCTTCCGCGCCCGGCCCGCACCACGCTGGCCCCCGCGCTGTCCCTCGGACTGGCCCTGGCCCTCACCCCCGCCCTCCCGGCCACGGCGGCCCCCGCACCCACCGCCGCCCGCGGCACCGTGATCGCCCAACTGGAGGACGCCCTCTCGACGCTGCTCACCGAGGACGAGCGGCGGGCCGGGTACACCCCCGACAAGTTCCGCCACTGGAACGCCGGTACGGACCGGACGGACGGCTGCGACACCCGTAGGGAGGTCCTGATCGCGGAGGCCGTGGAGGCGCCGACCGTGGGCGCCCGCTGCGCGATCAAGGGCGGCAAGTGGGTCTCGTACTACGACAACCAGACCGTGAACGGCACGGACGGACTCGTCGTGGACCATGTCGTCCCGCTCGCGGAGGCCTGGGGATCGGGCGCGTCCTCGTGGACGTCCGCGCGCCGCGAGGCGTACGCGAACGACCAGGGCGTCCCCACGACGCTGACCGTGGTGACCGCCCGGACGGTCCGCGAGAAGGCCGCGCGGGACGTGGCCGACTGGCTGCCGCTCGCGGGCGACAAGTACTGCCGGTACATCGGCGAATGGGTGTCCACCAAGCACCGCTGGAACCTGAGCGTCGACAAGGACGAACTGGAGGCGCTGAAGCTCTTCGCCGACAACGCCTGCGAACAGACCGTGGTGATCTACACCCCCGCCCCCGCCTAGCGCATACGTACGAGAGGTCGCCCACGCGGGGTCGACCATCCGGGCATATGCCGCGCCGGACGGATCACCGCGTGACCCCCGGCCCGCCCGCCGGATAGACGAGATGACGAACGGCATCCCGACGACGAAGCAGGCGAGTCGATGAGCGACACCAGGAAGACCACGAAGTCCCGGACCCGGGCGCGGCTGACACTGACCGCTCTGGGCGCGGTGGCCCTCGCCTCGACCCTCCCCACGGGTACGGCGACGGCCGACGACGAGACGCATATCGACTCGCACAACGGCCACCACGTCACCCTGGTCTCGATCGGCGAGATCGACGACCCGGCGGAGGACGTACTGGAGCACGCGGCGATCTTCGGCAGCGAGACCTCGACGGTCGGCTGACCCCGGCCCGCGCGGTCGGGCCTCAGCGCACCCCGCGCGGACGGAACTGCACGCTGATCCGGGGCCCGGTCGCCCTCGCGCTCTTCGGTACGGCGTGCTCCCAGGTCCGCTGGCAGGAGCCGCCCATCACGATCAGGTCGCCGTGGCCGAGGGCGTACCGCGTGGCGGGGCCGCCGCCACGGGGGCGCAGCAGCAGATCGCGGGGCGCGCCGACGGACACGATGGCGACCATCGTGTCCTCGCGGGCCCCGCGGCCGATGCGGTCGCCGTGCCAGGCGACGCTGTCGCGGCCGTCGCGGTAGTAGCACAGGCCCGCCGTGACGAAGGGTTCGCCCAGCTCCGGGGCGTAGTGGGCGTTCAGCGCGGTGCGCGCTTCGTCCAGCGCGGGGTGGGGCAGCTCCCGGCCCTCCACGTAGTGGCACAGCAGCCGGGGCACGTCCACCGTCCGCTCGTACATCTCCCTGCGCTCGGCGCGCCAGGGGACGTCGGACGCGAGCCGCTCGAACAGCTCGTCGGCGCCGTGCAGCCACCCGGGGAGCACGTCCACCCAGGCGCCGGCGCCGAGCACCACCCGGCGGGCCCCGCCCAGGTCCCCGAGCGTCGCGCCGTCCCCGCGGGGGTCTTCCCCGACCTGGCCGAAGAGGGAACCTTGCAGTGAATGGGACATATCCCCACCCTACCCCACCCACTCGAACACCCGATCGATTCCCTCCGCCCCGCGGGTCGCCTTCGCTCGCGCTTCCCAGGTCCGTCCGACTGGGCGCACTTGTCCCTGTGCGGGTCGGACGGGGGTGCGCAGTTCCCCGCGCCCCTGGATGCTGCCCCTGTCCGTCGCTCTTCGGGTGCGGGTCCGCCCTCGTCTTTTGCGCAGTTCCCCGCAGGTCGCCTTCGCTCGCGCTCCCCAGGTCTGTCCGGCTGGGCCCACTTCGTCCCTGTGCCGTCGCTCGCGGGGTGCGCAGTTCCCCGCGCCCCTGGATGCTGCCCCTGTCCGTCGCTCTTCGAGTGCGGGTCCGCCCTCGTCTTTTGCGCAGTTCCCCGCGCCCCTTTGGGGCGCCCCTGCCGGTTCTTCGGGTCGGTGCCGGTCGGGATTCTCCGTCCTCGATCCGACACGCTCGGTAGGTCCGGGAAGGTGACCCCACTGAAGCATCGGAGTCTGCGAGCAGAGATTCCCGCCCACCCCCTCCCGCAGCCGTGCGCCTGCACGAGGAGAAGGGTGAAAAGCAACCCCAGGCGGCTGAGGCGCCCCCAAAGGGGCGCGGGGAACGGCGCAAAACCCACGAGCGACGGCACAGGAACAATGGGGCCCAGCCGGACAGACCCAGGGGCGCGGGGAACTGCGCAAAACCACCGAGCGACGGCACAGGCAACAAGTACGCCAGCACCGAGTACCCAGGGGCGCGGGGAACTGCGCACCCCCGTCCGACCCGCACAGGAACAAGGGCGTCCAGCCGGACGAACCTAGGAAGCGCAAGCGAAGGCGACCCGCGGGGAACTGCGCACCCCACGAACGACCGCACAGGAACGAAGTACGCCCAACCGGACAGACCTCAGAAGCGCAAGCGAAGGCGCCCCGTGCTGCAAAACACAGCCCCCACCTCGCGACCTCACCGTAAGGTGACCCGCATGCAGGTGATTCAGTCGACGAAGCTCGCCAATGTCTGTTACGAGATCCGGGGCCCGGTCCTCGAAGAGGCGATGCGGCTGGAAGCAGCGGGCCACCGCATCCTCAAGCTCAACACGGGCAATCCCGCGGCGTTCGGTTTCGACTGCCCCCCGGAGATCCTGGAGGACATCCTCCGCAATCTGGGCGACGCCCACGGCTACGGCGACGCCAAGGGCCTCCTCGCCGCCCGCCGCGCGGTCGTCATGCACAATCAGACCCTCGGCATCGAGACGGACGTCGAGCACGTCTTCGTCGGCAACGGTGTCTCCGAGCTGATCGTGATGGCGATGCAGGGCCTGCTGGACAACGGCGACGAGGTCCTCGTCCCCGCGCCGGACTACCCCCTGTGGACCGCCGCCGTGTCGCTGTCCGGCGGCACCGCCGTCCACTACCGCTGCGACGAGCAGTCCGACTGGATGCCGGACCTCGCCGACATCGAGCGGAAGGTCACCGACCGCACCAAGGCGATCGTGATCATCAACCCGAACAATCCGACCGGGGCCGTCTACGACGACGAGATGCTGCGCGGGCTGACCGACATCGCCCGCCGCCACAACCTCCTGGTCTGCTCGGACGAGATCTACGACAAGATCCTCTATGACGGCGCCACCCACACCGCGACCGCCGCGATCGCCCCGGACCTGCTGACCCTCACGTTCAACGGGATGTCGAAGGCGTACCGGGTCGCCGGGTACCGGGTCGGCTGGATGGCCATCTCCGGCCCCCGCGCGCACGCCGACTCGTACATCGAGGGGCTGACGATACTGGCGAACATGCGGCTGTGCGCGAACATGCCCGGTCAGCACGGGGTCGTCGCGGCCCTCGGCGGACGCCAGACGATCGACGACCTGGTGCTGCCCGGCGGGCGGCTGAAGGAACAGCGGGACACCGCGTACGAGCTGCTGACCCGGATCCCCGGGGTGAGCTGTGTGAAGCCCAAGGGCGCGCTGTACCTGTTCCCGCGGCTGGACCCCAAGGTGTTCAAGATCAAGGACGACCGGCGGATGGTCCTCGATCTGCTTCGCCGCGAGAAGATCATGGTCGTCCAGGGCACGGGCTTCAACTGGCCGGAACCCGATCACTTCCGGGTGGTCACCCTGCCCACGGTCGCCCAGCTCACCGAGGCCGTCACCCGGATCGGCAACTTCCTGGACGGCTACAGCCAGCCCTGACAGATCCGGTACCGCTCCTGACGCAGGTCCCGCACCGGCCCCGGACCCCGGCCGGGAACCGGAGCGCAAACCGTCCCGGCGGGCATCCGAGGCAGCACACGGGTGATTCGCCGTACGGCAAACGGGCAGGGCCGAGTGTCCCGCCCGGTCGGTCTCCCGCGCGCGTGCGACAACGGCGGGTATGAGACCACTCCTTTCCCGGTTGCCGGGACGCGGCCCCGCCCGGCCGCGACCGGCAGCCCCGCGGTCCACACGCAGACGCGCGTGGACCCTGGCCACCGCCTATGTCGTGGCCGCCGCGTCCGCACCGCTGATCGCGTTCGGCACCGCCGCCGCCCCGGCCGTCGCCGCGCCCCTGCCCGGGGGCCTCGGCCCCTGTGTGCCGGGCGACTGTCCCGACCCGTTCCCGCCGATCAGCAACGGTCCGATCATGGGCCGGGACAACGCGATCAACGTCTTCGCGGGCGGGGACTTCCGGGTCCGGGAACGGGCCGCCGAGGCCGAGGGGCGGGTCGTCGTCCTCGGCGACTTCGACCAGGACAAGGTGGCCGGCGCCAGCGCCATCTACAACATCGGCATCGTCGGTGTGGGCTCCCGGGTGCCGCCGTCCGACGGGGCCGACTTCCTCACCACGGGCGGCGACGTCACCGTGGCCGCCGGGGAACGGCTCCTCGCCGACGGCGGAGTGGTCCGGCACGCGGGCACCGCGACCGGCACGATCACCGGGACCGTGGTCCAGGACCCGAACGCCGCCGCCCCCTACACCGCGCTGCGCGGTGAGCTCACGACCGCGAGCCAGTGCTACGCGCGTGACGACCAGGGGACCCGGCCCGCGACGGGCACGGCGGTGAACCAGGGCGGTCAGACCGTCTTCACCGGCGACAACACCTCCGCGCTCCAGATCTTCAACGTCGACTTCGACATGACGACGGCGAGCGGCGGCCAGCAGGGGCTGGTCTTCCAGAACATCCCCGCGAACGCGACCGTGCTGGTCAACGTGCTGGGCACCACCCGCACGCTGAGCACCTACAGCGGCAGCCCGTTCGACACGGACCCGCTCAACCAGCTGCGCTCGCGGCTGCTGTGGAACTTCCCGGACGCCACCACCGTGAACCTGGCCGGTACCGGCCAGTTCCAGGGCAGTGTGCTGATCGGCAACCAGGCGTCGCAGGCGACGGTCACCCTGCCGGGTGTCAACGGCCGCTTCTTCAGCACCGGCACCATCACCCACACCAGCCCGCCGGGCGGCGGTGGCGGTCAGGAGTTCCACGCCTACCCGTTCAACGCGACGAACCTCCCCGACTGCACCGTGGCCCCCGTACAGGGGCCGGTGAAGGTCGTCAAGGAGGACGCGGCGACGGGTGACAACCTGCCCGGCGCCGTGTTCGAGCTGTGGCAGGAGACCAACGGCCAGACCGGTCTCCAGACCACCGGCGCCGACCCCGACACCCAGGTGGGCGCCACCTGCACCACCGACGCCAACGGCGAGTGCACCCGCACCGTCGACCTCGGGACGTACTACTGGCGTGAGACGCAGGCACCACCGGGGTACGACCTCCCGGCGAACCCGGTCTTCGGCCCGCTGACCCTGGGCGCCGGTGATCTGCCGGACGGGGTGAGCATCACCGCCCAGGACACCCGTATCCCGGTCACGGGCACGGTGTCGGTCCTCAAGCAGGACTCCGTGACCCAGGCCCCGCTCGCGGGTGCGACGTTCCAGCTGTGGGAGGAGACCAACGGCGTCCCCGGTCTCCAGACCACGGGCGGTGACCCCGACACCCAGATCGGCAACTCCTGCGTCACCCCGGCCGACGGCCGGTGCAGCCGGACCGTCGAGGCGGGTACGTACTACTGGCGCGAGACCCAGGCACCCGCCGGGTACGACCTGCCCGGCAACCCGGTCTTCGGGCCGCTGGTGCTCACCGACCAGAACGCCCCGACCGGCGTGACCGTCACCGCGAACAACACGGCGACAGCCCCGGTCACGGGTGCGGTCACGGTGGTGAAGAAGGACTCGGACACCGGCGCGAACCTCGCGGGTGCCGTGTTCCAGCTGTGGCAGGAGACCAACGGCATCGCCGGTCTCCAGACCACCGGCGGCAACCCCGATGTCCAGGTGGGCGCGTCCTGCACCACGGGCGCGAACGGCGAGTGCACCCGCGACGTCGAGACCGGCACGTACTACTGGCGCGAGATCCAGGCACCGCCCGGCTACGAACTGCCGACCAACCCGGTGTTCGGGCCGCTGGCGCTGACCGACGAGAACGCCGAACAGGGTGTCACCGTCACCGCGAACAACAGCCCGACCGCCCCGGTCACCGGCGCGGTCACCGTCGTCAAGCAGGACTCCACCACCCAGGCACCCCTCGCGGGCGCGGTGTTCCAGCTGTGGGAGGAGACCAACGGCATCCCCGGCCTCCAGACCTCCGGCACCGACCCCGACACCCAGGTCGGCAGCCCCTGCACCACCCCCGCCAACGGCCAGTGCACCCGCACCGTCGACCTCGGCACCTACTACTGGCGCGAGACCCGCGCCCCCGACGGCTACGACCTCCCGGCCAACCCCGTCTTCGGCCCGCTCGTCCTGACCGAGGCCAACGCCCCGACCGGCGTCACCGTCAACGCCAACAACTCCACCATCGCCCCCGTCACCGGTGAGGTCACGGTCGTCAAGAAGGACGCGGACACCGGCGCCAACCTCGCCGGAGCCGTCTTCGAACTGTGGCAGGAGACCAACGGCACGCCCGGCCTCCAGACCACCGGCGGCAACCCCGACATCCAGGTCGGCGCCCCCTGCACCACCGGCGCGGACGGCGAGTGCACCCGCACCGTCGAGACCGGCGCCTACTACTGGCGCGAGACCCAGGCGCCCACCGGCTACGAACTGCCCTCCAACCCGGTCTTCGGCCCGCTGAACCTCACACCGGAGAACGCCGCGGAAGGCGTGACCGTCACCGCGAACAACAGCGGAACGGCCCCGGTCATGGGCGCGGTCACCGTCGTCAAGAAGAACGCGGCCACCGGCGTGAACCTCGCCGGAGCCGTGTTCCAGCTGTGGGAGGAGACCAACGGCGTCCCCGGCCTCCAGACCACCGGCAGCGACATCGACACCCAGATCGGCAGCCCCTGCACCACCCCGGCCAGCGGCCAGTGCACCCGCACCGTCGAGATCGGGACGTACTACTGGCGCGAGACCCAGGCGCCTCCCGGGTACGACCTCCCCGCCAACCCGGTCTTCGGACCGCTCGTCCTGACCGCGGCCAACGCCCCGACCGGCGTCACCGTCACCGCGAACAACACACCGACGGCCCCGGTCACGGGCGCGGTCACGGTCGTCAAGAAGGACTCCGTGACGGGCGCGAACCTCGCCGGAGCGGTGTTCGAGCTGTGGGAGGAGACCAACGGCCAGGAGGGTCTCCAGGCCACCGGTGGTGTCCCTGACACCCAGATCGGCGTCTCCTGCACCACCGGCGCCGACGGCCGCTGCTCCCGCACGGTCGAGACGGGTACGTACTACTGGCGCGAGACCCAGGCGCCCGCCGGGTACGACCTCCCCGCCGACCCGGTCCTCGGCCCGCTGCACCTGACCGAGGACAACGTCGAGGACGGCATCACCGTCACGGCGGACAACACCCCGACCGCTCCGGTCACCGGTGATGTCACGGTCGTCAAGAAGGACGCGAACACCGGGGCGAACCTCGCCGGAGCCGTGTTCCAGCTGTGGGAGGAGACCAACGGCGTCCCCGGTCTCCAGACCTCCGGCGCCGACCCCGACACTCAGGTAGGTGCGTCCTGCACCACCCCGGCCAGCGGCCGGTGCACCCGCACCGTCGAGGTCGGCACCTACTACTGGCGCGAGACCCAGGCGCCCACCGGCTACGACCTCCCGGCCAACCCGGTCTTCGGTCCCCTCGTCATCATGCCGGAGGACGCGGAGCAGGGCGTCACGGTCACGGCGAACAACACCCCGACCGGTCCGGCCACCGGCGCGGTCACGGTCGTGAAGAAGGACTCGGACACCGGGGCGAACCTCCCGGGTGCCGTGTTCCAGCTGTGGGAGGAGACCAACGGCATCGCCGGTCTCCAGACCACCGGCGGCAACCCCGACACCCAGGTCGGCGGCTCCTGCACCACCGGGGCGAACGGCCAGTGCACCCGCACCGTCGAGACGGGTACGTACTACTGGCGCGAGACCCAGGCGCCCGACGGGTACGACCTCCCCTCCGACCCGGTCTTCGGCCCGCTGAACCTCACGCCGGAGAACGCCGGACAGGGCGTCACGGTCACCGCCGGCAACAGCCGCACCCCGGCCGAGGAGAGCGTCATCAAGGTCGAGAAGACCGACGCGAAGAACGGCCGCCCCCTCGCGGGCGCGGTCTTCGAACTGTGGGAGGAGACCAACGGCGTCCCGGGCCTCCAGACCCGGCCCGCCGGCTCCACCCCGCCCGACACCCGTACCGGTCCCGGCTGCGCCACGGACCGCGCGGGACTGTGCGTCTTCGACGAACTGCCGACGGGGACGTACTACGTACGCGAGACGGACGTGCCCGAGGGCTACGTCCTGCCCGACAACCCGGTCCGCGGCCCGATCGTCATCACCCCCGAGGACGCGGGTGAGACCGTGACGGTCAAGATCGCCAACAAGCGCGGGGAGCCCGGCAAGGGCAAGTAACCCACCCGCACAACGATGAGGCCGGGGACCGCACACGCGGCCCCCGGCCTCACTGCATCGGCCCAATCCCCCCGGCGCCCGGCAACGGCTGCTGGTACCTCTGGGAGGACCCGACGAACGGAGACATTCGATGACCGGGGACAGCGGCATACGCGGCACGCACGGCACGCGGGGCGGGGCGGACGGTACGGCGGCGGCCGGGGGCGGCGCGGTATCCGGGGGCGGTGGTGCGGTCAGGGCCCCGGGTGCGCGGAAACGGGCGGGGGCGGTGGCGGTGGGCGCGGGGCTGCTGCTCGCGGTGGCGCCCCCGGCGGCCGTCGGGGCCGGGGAGGACCGCGGCCGGGCGGCGGGCGACGAGTGCGTGTCGTCCACCGGGCCCTACCAGCGGGAGCTGGAGGGGTATCTGAGGCGGCCCGTGGACGGGGTCCAGTCGCCGGAGGACTGCGCGGCGATCCGCGCCTTCCAGACCTCCGAGGCGATCACCCCGGCCGACGGCTACGCGAACCTCGTCACCTACCGCACGATGACGGCCGTGGACGCCCGCGGCAATCCGAACGCGGAACGGATGTGCCCCGACCGCTCGTACAGCGTGACGTGCGTCGACCTCGACCGGCAGATCCTGTGGACGCAGACCGACGGCGAGGTGGTCTTCGACCCCGTACCGATCCGGACCGGGCGCGACGACGAGGAGACCCGGCCCGGGTGGCACGCCATCTACTGGCGGGACATCGACCATGTCTCCACCGAGTACAACGACGCACCGATGCCGTACGCGCAGTTCTTCGACGGCGGCCAGGCGCTGCACGGCCGTCCCGACGACCTGTTCGACGGAGGCGGCTCCGCGGGGTGCGTGAATCTGCGGCTGTCGGACGCGCGGGACCTGTGGGACCTGCTGGACGTCGACGACGCGATCTTCGTCTGGGGCACCAAACCGGGCACCGCGGACTGAGTATCCGCGGCGGCGGGCGGAATGACGCCCCTTCCTGGGACTTCGCTCAACTTTAGACGAGTTCCAAGGTAGGATGGGTTCGTCACAGCAGAGGAGGCCGTCCATGTACGAGCCGATCCGCACCAAGTCGGTCCACACCACGACCGGCACCGCCGCGGACTACCCCCACCGCTCGCGCGAGGAGGAGCTGGACATCCAGCTCGCCGGGCATCTCGCCGCGCTGCTCGCCGTCACCGACGAGCTGCGTGTCCTCAGCCCCGGCCCGGATCTCGACGAGGCGGCCGAACGGCTCGCGGAGCAGGTGTCCCGCTTGCGCGGGGGCGGTGCGCCGGTCCGGGCGGCGGACGCCGGAGCCGTGCACGAACCGGGGCTCGGGGCGCTGCATCAGCGTGCGCACGCCCTCGCGGGGCGTGCGCTGGTCGTCGCGGCGTCGCGGGCCGACACGACTGTGGCGATTCTCGCGGCGGAGCGGATGGACGCGCACGCCGTCGCCGTGCGGGGTTCCGCCGCGGAGCGGAGTCCCGAGCTGGCGTCCGGCGGTGCGCGGCGTGGGGCCCGGCGGCACAAGCTGTCCCCGACGCACTGACGGTCCCCGTCGGTCCCGGGTTTCCTGTACTGGGCGAACTTGTCCCGGTGCGGGTCGCTCATGGGGTGCGCAGTTCCCCGCGCCCCTGGGGTTCCACACCTGGACGTACTTGTTCCTGTGCGGGTATGTCCGTGGGTGCGCAGTTCCCCGCGCCCCTTTGGGGGCGCCTCAGCCCCTTGCTGTTGTTGTTCACCATCCTCCTCGCGGACTCGCGCTGCTGCGGGAGGGGGTGGGCGGGAATCTCTGCCCGCAGACTCCGATGCTCTTCAGCAGGACAAGAGGGACGTCCGACCGAGCGCGTTGGAGCGAGGACGGAGAATCCCGACCGGCCCCGACCCGAAGAACCGACCGGACGCGCCCCAAAGGGGCGCGGGGAACTGCGCACCCCACGAGCGACGGCACAGGAACGAAGGGCGTCCACCCGGACAGACCTCGGAAGCGCAAGCGAAGGCGACCCGCGGGGACCAGTACGTCCAGCACAGGGAACCACGGGCCGCGCCCACGCACAGAAGGCCCTCGCGGGTCGTGACGGTCCCGCGAGGGCCTTGCTGTGTGTACCCGTACGTCATTGGACGGGTACGGGTCCGGGCCCGGTCAGGTCGGGAACAGGCCCGGTCCGATCGGGACGGCCTCAGCCGAGACGCTGGACCAGGGACCGGTACTCGTCCCACAGCTCCTTCGGGGTGTGGTCACCGAAGGTGTTGAGGTGCTCGGGCACCAGCGCGGCCTCCTCGCGCCAGACCTCCTTGTCGACCGTCAGCAGGAAGTCCAGGTCGGCGTCGGAGAGGTCGAGGCCGTCGGTGTCCAGGGCGGCCTTGGTCGGCAGGACGCCGATGGGCGTACCGACCCCCTCCGCCGTGCCGTCCAGCCGCTCGACGATCCACTTCAGGACCCGGCTGTTCTCGCCGAACCCGGGCCACACGAAGCGGCCGGCGGCGTCCTTGCGGAACCAGTTGACGTAGTAGATCCGCGGCAGCTTCGCCGGGTCCTTGTCCTTGGCGACGTTCACCCAGTGGGCCATGTAGTCGCCCATGTTGTAGCCGCAGAACGGCAGCATCGCGAACGGGTCGCGGCGCAGCTCGCCCACCTTGCCCTCGGCGGCGGCGGTCTTCTCGGAGGCGACGTTCGCGCCGAGGAAGACACCGTGGTTCCAGTCGAGGGACTCGGTCACCAGCGGGACCGCGCTGGCGCGCCGGCCGCCGAAGAGGATCGCGGAGATCGGGACGCCCTTGGGGTCCTCCCACTCGGGCGCGATGGTCGGGCACTGGGCCGCGGGGACGGTGAAGCGGGCGTTGGGGTGCGCGGCCGGGGTGCCGGACTCCGGCGTCCAGTCGTTGCCCTTCCAGTCGGTGAGGTGCGCCGGGGTGTCCTCGGTCATCCCCTCCCACCAGATGTCGTTGTCGTCGGTGAGGGCGACATTGGTGAAGACGGAGTTGCCCCACAGGGTCTTCATCGCGTTGGCGTTGGTGTGCTCACCGGTGCCGGGGGCGACGCCGAAGAACCCGGCCTCGGGGTTGATCGCGTACAGCTGGCCGTCCTCGCCGAAGCGCATCCACGCGATGTCGTCGCCGATGGTCTCGACGGTCCAGCCCTTGATGGTGGGCTCCAGCATCGCGAGGTTCGTCTTGCCGCAGGCGGAGGGGAACGCGGCGGCGACGTAGCGGGCCTCGCCCTGCGGCGGGGTCAGCTTGAGGATCAGCATGTGCTCCGCGAGCCAGCCTTCGTCGCGGGCCATCACGGAGGCGATGCGCAGCGCGTAGCACTTCTTGCCGAGCAGGGCGTTGCCGCCGTATCCGGAGCCGTACGACCAGATCTCCCGGTCCTCGGGGAAGTGCGAGATGTACTTGGTGCTGCTGCACGGCCACGGGACGTCGGCCTCGCCCTGTGCGAGGGGCGCGCCGAGGGTGTGGACGGCCTTGACGAAGAAGCCGTCGGAGCCGAGCTCGTCGAGGACGGGCTGTCCCATCCGGGTCATGGTGCGCATCGCGACGGCGACGTACGCGGAGTCGGTGAGCTCCACGCCCAGGGCGGACAGGGGGGAGCCGAGGGGACCCATGCAGAACGGGACGACGTACAGGGTGCGGCCGCGCATCGAGCCGCGGAAGATGCCGCCGCGGCCTTCCTCGCCCTGGAAGATCTCCCGCATCTCGGCGGGGGCCTTCCAGTGGTTGGTCGGGCCCGCGTCCTCCTCCTTCGCGGAGCAGATGAAGGTGCGGTCCTCGACGCGGGCGACGTCCGTCGGGTCGGACGCGGCGTAGTAGGAGTTCGGACGCTTGACCGGGTCGAGCTTGCGGAAGGTGCCCTTGGCGACGAGCTCCTCGCACAGGCGCTCGTACTCGGCTTCCGATCCGTCGCACCAGACGACCTTGTCGGGCTGGGTCAGTTCGGCGATCTCGTTCACCCAGGTGATGAGGCCCTGGTGGGTGGTGGGGACGCCGGTGTCCGTACGGGTGGTCGTGCTGGTGGTGGGAGCCGCGATGTCGCGCGCCACGATTGCTCCTAAATGGGGGTTTGTTGTTTTCTGCCCCTTGGGGGCCGCGACCCGGATGCTTCATGGTGCGGGCCGAGAAGCCCGCGCCCCGGCGCTCATCCGGTGCCGTCCGCACTCATTTGATCATCCGACGGTTGCGCCCATATGTCCAGAGGGCCTCACAGGTGAGCGGCGTGACTCTCCCCACGGGGCGCCTTCGCTTTGCGCTTCCGAGGTCTTCCCCGGCTGGGGGCGCCTGTCCCTGCGGGTCGCCTTCGCTTGCGCCTCCGGGGTTCCACACCTGGGCGTACCCGTTCCCGTGCGGGTCGTCCGGGGGTGCGCGGTTCCTCGCGCCCCTTGGGTTCCACACCTGGGCCGACTTGTTCCTGTGCGGGTCGTCCGGGGGTGCCCAGTTCCCCGCGCCCCTTGGGTTCCACACCTGGGCGTACCTGTTCCCGTGCGGGTCGTTCAGGGGTGCGCAGTTCCTCGCGCCCCTTAGGTTCCACACCTGGGCCGACTTGTTCCTGTGCGGGTCGTTCGTGGGTGCGCGGTTCCTCGCGCCCCTGGGTACTCGTTCGTGGGCCGACTTGTTCCTGTGGCGGTTGGCCGGGGGTGCGCGGTTCCTCACGCCCCTTTGGGGGGCGGCTCCGGGTGGCCGATGAAGGGGTGGGGCGTCAACCTTGTAGAGGGGTGCGGACGTGAAGTCGGTCACTCGGGGCGCCGCCGAAGGGGCGCGGGGAACTGCGCGAAGACGAGGACCGGCCCGCACCCGAAGGACAACCCGAAGGGGCAGCATCCAGGGGCGCGGGGAACTGCGCGAAACGCGAGGACGCGCCCGCAGACGACGAACAGCCGGGCGGGGCAGCATCCAGGGGCGCGGGGAACTGCGCACCCACGGACGTACCCGCACGGGACAAGTACGGGCAGGTGTGGAACCCCGGGGGCGCGAGCGAAGGCGAGCCGTACTGACGGGCACCCGGAAAGGTGACCGGGCCTGACCACTTGCGCTGTACTTACGGGGCCGTAGGTACGATGCCGGGCATGACTGCGCCCGTCCCCGACGCACTCCCGGACTCCCCGGTCCTCCCGGCCCCCCGGCTGACCGCCGGGGCGGTCACCACCCCACAAGGCCCCGCCACGGCAGGCACCGCGCAGGAAGGCATCGCCTTGGCCGGCATCCCGCAGAACGACCCGCAGGGCGGCACCGCCACCGCGGACACCTCCGCCGACGGCCCGATCGAAGCGATGGCCACCGTCCTGCGCGAAGAGGTCAAACCCAAGCTGCGGGGCTGGCTCCACGCGGGCATGTTCCCCGCGGTCCTCGTCTCCGGACTGTTCCTGACCGCCCTCGCGGACTCCACCCGGGGCCGCGTCGCGTGCGGGATCTTCGTCCTGACGGCCTGCCTCCTGTTCGGCGTCAGCGCCCTGTACCACCGGGGCGACTGGGGCCCCCGCGCGGGCGGTGTCCTGCGCCGCCTCGACCACGCCAACATCTTCCTGATCATCGCGGGCACCTATACGCCCCTGACCATGCTGCTCCTGCCCGGCGCGAAGGGGCAGTGGCTGCTGTGGAGCGTCTGGGCGGCGGCCGCGGCCGGGATCGTCTTCCGGGTGTTCTGGGTGGGCGCCCCCCGCTGGCTCTACACCCCCTGTTACATCGCGATGGGCTGGGCCGCGGTCTTCTTCCTGCCGGACTTCCTGCGCACGGGCGGCATCGCCGTCCTCGTCCTGGTGATCGTCGGCGGGCTCCTCTACAGCGCGGGCGGTGTGATCTACGGGATCAAGCGCCCGAACCCCTCCCCCCGCTGGTTCGGCTTCCACGAGGTCTTCCACTCGCTCACGCTCGCCGCGTTCGTCGTGCACTACGTGGGCATCTCGCTGGTGGCGTACCGGCACGGCTGACCGCCCCGGGCGGCGGCGGACACATATTCGGCCGAGGTGGCCGTGACCTGAGGGTCACGGCCACCTTTTCGTTGCCCCCACCCCACCATCCGACCCGACCCGACTAACAATTGACAGCGACTCCCACTTAAAGGTTACTGTCATTTCATGGTTGCTGTCACTTCAGAGCTGGAGATGCGGCGGGACCCCCGCCGCTGGTGGGCCCTCGGGGCCCTGGTCGCGTGTCTGCTGGTGCTCGGATTCGATCTCACGATCCTGAATGTCGCGCTGCCGACGATCGCCGGAGAGCTCGGTGCCACCACGGGCGAGCAGCAGTGGACGGCCGACGCGTACGTGGTCGTCCTCGCGGCGCTGATGCTGCCCGCCGGGCTCCTCGGCGACCGCTTCGGACGCCGCCGCGCGCTGATCGCGGGACTGGTGCTGTTCCTGCTGGGCTCCGTGGCGGGCGCGCTCGCGGACGACGTCGCCACGGTCGTCGCGGCCCGCGCGGCGATGGGCGTCGGCGCGGCTCTCGTGATGCCGCTGAGCCTGTCCGTCCTGCCGTCGCTGTTCGCCCCCGACGAGCGGACCAAGGCCATCGCCGCGGTGTCGGCCGCGTCCGCGCTGGGGCTGCCGCTCGGCCCGATCGTCGGCGGCTGGCTCCTCGACCACTTCTGGTGGGGCTCGGTCTTCCTGATCAACATCCCGATGGCGCTGATCGGGATCGTCGCCTGTCTGCTGCTGCTCCCGGAGACCCGGGACCCGCACGCGCCACGGGTGGACCCCGTGTCCGCCGCGCTGACGGTGACCGGGCTCGGCACCCTGGTGTACGCGGTGATCGAGGCCCCGCACCGGGGCTGGGCGGACCCGTCCACCCTCGGGTCCCTGCTCGGCGGCACCGCGCTGATCACCGCGCTGGTGCTCCGTGAGCGCAAGGCGGCCCGTCCGATGCTGGACCTCACGCTGCTCGCCCGGCGCGACTTCCTCCTCAACACGCTGACCGCGACGCTGGTCATGTTCGTCCTGTCGGGCCTGATGTTCGTGCTGCCGCCGTACCTCCAGACCGTCCTAGGCAACGACGCGCTGGGCACCGGGGTGCGGATGCTGCCGCTGATGGGCGGACTGCTCGTCGCGGCGAAGGCGTCGGCCCCGGTGGTGGCGCGGTACGGGCCGCGCGCGGCGATCGGCGGGGGCCTGGTGGTGCTGTCGTTCGCCGCGCTCCTCGGCAGCCGTACGGAGGCGGGCTCGGCGTACGGGTTCGTGGCGCTGTGGCTGTCGCTCGCCGGACTGGGCTTCGGTTTCGCGGTGGTCCCGGCGATGGACACGGCGTTGGGCACCCTGCCGCCGGAGCGGGCGGGCAGCGGCTCGGGCCTGCTGATGACCGTACGGCAGATGGGCAGCGCCCTCGGGATCGCGCTGCTGGGCTCGCTGCTGGCGGGCCGCTACGCGGACCGGCTGGCCACGGGCGCTCTGGCGGCCGGGGACGCGGACACCGCGCGGGAGTCGGTGGTGGCCGCGCATCTCGTCGCGGAACGGCTCGGCGAGCCCGGGCTCGCGTCGGCGGCGGACACCGCGTACGTCCAGGGCATGGGCGTGATCCTGGTCGTCTGCGCGGTCGCCGCGCTGCTGACCGCGCTGGCCGCGCTCGCCCTGCTCCCGGCCCGCCCGGAGCCGGGCGGAAGCCTCCCGGGCGGCCCCGCCGACCCGCCCGATGGCCGACAATGAGGGTATGTCCGTCACCACGCAGCCGTCGTTCCCGCCGGTGGACCCGTCACAGCTCGGGCTCCGCGAGCGCAAGAAGCTGAGGACCCGGATCGCGATCCGGGAGGCCACCTACCGGCTCATCGCGGAGCAGGGGTACGAGGCGACGACGGTCGAACAGATCGCGGAGGCGGCGGAGGTCTCCCCCAGCACTGTGTTCCGGTACTTCCCCACCAAGGAGGACATCGTGCTCACCGACGAGTACGACGCCGTCCTGGAGGGCGTGCTGCGGGCCCGGCCGGCCGAGGAGCCGTTCCTGGAGTCGCTGCGCGCGATCCTCGCCCAGGCGCTGGAACTCGCGCTGCGTACGGAGCCGGAGACCACGAAGGTCCGGATGCGGCTGATGGCCGAGGTCCCGGCGGTCCGCGCCCGGACCCTGGAGAGCATGTCCGTCACCGGCCGCATGCTGTGCCGGGTGATCGCGGAGCGCGCGGGGCTGGACGAGGAGACCCTGGAGGTCCGGGTCTACGCGATGAGCATCCTCGCCGCCCTGCACGAGGCGTCCCTGTACTGGGCGGAGACCGACTACCGCGACGACATCAGGACCCTGGTGGACCGCGCCCTGACGACGATCGACGGGGGCCTGCCGGGCTGACCCGCGTACCGGCCGTCCCGAGAGGACGGCCGAGGGTACAACCAAGCGCCCCGCACAACGGTCCTGATGACCGGCGCCCTCTTCCCGGCCGCCCATCATCAGGACCGAAGGAACACATGAACCCCTACAGAGGCGTGCCCGTCGCCGTCGTGCTCTGTGCCTGCACGGTGGTCCCGCTCCTCGTGGCGACCCCTGCCGCCGCCGACGGAGCGCTCGCCACGTCCCGCTTCGCGGCGGCGGGCCGTGACACCGTCAAGCCCGCCGCTCCCACCGGCGTCAAGGCGACGTACAGCACCTCGACCCGCAAGGCGAAGGTGACCTGGTCCGCGAACCGGGAGCGGGATCTCTCGGGCTACCGGGTGTACCGGCGCGTCAAGGGCAGCACCAGTTGGACGAAGCTGGTCACCACGAAGACGAGGTCCCACACCGACAGCCCGCCCGCCACCGGCGCCACCTACTACTACGAGATCCGTGCCTACGACAGGTCGGGCAACACCTCCAAGGGCAGCACCGACCGTGCCGTCACCAGCGTCGACAGGACGCCTCCGGGCAAGCCCTCGGGGGTCACCGCGAAGAACAGCCAGCCGGGCATCACGGTGGCCTGGAAGACGGTGCCCGGCGCGAAGTCCTATGTCGTGCACCGCCGCTGGGAGTACGACGGCGAGGGCAATCCCGTACTGAAGATGGCGACGGTGACCTCCCCGACGTGGCGTGACACCACGATCAAGGAGAACCTGGACTACAGCTACTGGGTGACGGCGGTGGACGCCGGCGGCAACGCCTCCGCGAAGTCGGCGCCCAGGTTCATCTCACGCGGCGACCAAGCGCCCTCGGCACCCACCACGCTGAAGGCCGCGCCGCACCCGACCGGCATCAAGCTGACATGGAAAGCGCCGACTTCGCCGATCGCGTACGACCTGTCGAAGTACCTGATCCACCGGAACGGCCGACTCGTCGACGAGGTCTCCGTCCGTCAGACATCCTTCATCGACACCGGGGTCAAGCACGGCACCTCGTACACGTACACGATGACCACCGTGGACCGTGCGGGCCACCCGTCCGCCCCGTCGGCTCCTGCCCCGGGTACCGCGCCGTCCACCGGGCTGGCCCCGGCGGCCGTCGAGGAACTGACGGGGGTGATGGACGGCTACGAGATCCTGCTGTACTGGGCACGGAGCCCGGAGGACGATGTCAGCCACTACAGCGTCTACCGCGGTCTGCTCGTGGACGGGGTGTGGCAGTACGAACGGTGGAGCGATGTCGGCCACTACGCGTGGGACGACGATCCGTACCGCGGCTACCACCAGGAGGTCTACGATCCCCAGGGCGGGCCCGTCCGCTGGGCCGTGGTCGCGGTGGACGAAGCGGGCAACTCCCGTTTCGACAGCGGCGAGACGTTCTCCCACGTCGACGTGATCGAACCGCCGCCGCTGCCCGAGGAGTGAGGCGGACCCGCTCCGCACGGTCCCGGCCGGCCCGCGGCCGTCCCTTCCCAGCGGGGACGGTGGGCCGTCAGGGCCGGGGAGTCTCCTCGTCGCGGCGTGGCGCCCGGGCCCAGGACGGTAGCCACGCCGGTTCGGGGAGGGGTGGCAGGGTCGCGAAGTGCTCGATGACCGGGCGGAGTCCGGGGTGGGGGTTCGCCCGCAGGTGCATGAACGAGAGCGGGTAGACGAGCGCCGGGTTCACGATCGGGATACGTCGCAGGTCGTGGCCGGGCGGCCAGAGGTAGCGGTCACGCGAGCCCACGAAGGTGGCCACGTCCGAGGAGTCAGCGAGGATGTCGAGAAGCACCTCGTTGCCGAAGTTCGGTCCTGCGGCGTCGATCCGGAGATCGAACTCCGTGGCGAGCTGGTCGTAGAAGTCCGACCACTCGCTGCGCGGCACGATGCCCGGTACCCAGATCCGGTGCTTGCGCAACTGCGCCGGGGTCAGGGTGCGCGCGGCGGCGAGCGGGTGGCGCGGGCCGACCAGGAGTTCCAGCGGGGAGCCGAACGCGTGGATCATCCGCACCTCGCGCGGCAGCGCGGCCGGGTCGGTGACCGAGCGGAACGCGGCGTCGAGCTCGCCCGCCTCGACGGCGGCGACCACCACACGCGGATCGTCGGCCCTGAGCGTCACCACGTCGAGGTCGGTCCCGGGGTGTGACCGCCAGTAGTCGTGCAGGACGACGGCCTGCGCGGACCGCAGGCCGAGCACGTCGATCCGCAGGGCCCGCGAGCCCGGTCTGATCGCGGTGACGGCACGATCGGCACCCGTGACGATGTTCCGGGCGTGCGGGAGGAAGACCTGGCCGTCCAGTGTCGGCTCGACCCCCCGGGCGGTCCGGTCGAAGAGCCGCACATCGAGTTCGCGTTCAAGGGCCGCGATCCGTTTCGACGCGGCCTGCTGGGTGACGCCGAGCTCGTCCGCCGCGTGCCGCAGCTGTCCGAGTTCGGCCGCGCGGACGAACGTCCGTACTGCCTCGGTATCCATCGCCCGAGCGTAGGGGCGCCCAACCGGTGGTTGTGGCTCGCCCGGGAGCCGGTTGTCCGGCCCCGCGACGGCTCCGGTCAGCCCTTGCCGTTCAGCGCGAACCACACGGACTTGCTGACAGGGTCGAACCCCTCGTTCACACTGACCCCCCACCGGTCGGCCAGGCAGTCCACGAGCATGAGCCCCCGCCCGCCCTCGGCCGCGTCCCCGGGGAACGACCGGGGCGGCACGGGCCGCCGTCCCGGTTCCCGGTCGGTCACCCGCACGGTCACCGCCTCCGGGGTGATCGTCGCGTCCACGGTCAGCAGCGCGGCACCGGTGTGCTGGAGCACATTGGTCACCACCTCGGAGACGAGCAGCCGCACGGTGTCGGTGAGCTCCCCGTGCCCGTTCGTCACGAGCAGCGCCCCGACCAGGTCCCGGGTGACCTTCACGGTCGTCCCGGTGTTGGGAGCGGTGAAGCGGTAGCTGTGGCGTGGGGGGTCGAGGGGTGGTGCGGACATGCGTTCTCCCGGTGATCGTTCACGGCCGACTCGGGCCCGCCGACGGACACTTCCCCATGAGACGGGACATCCGGCGGGCACCACGGACAGTAGGACTCACTAGTGATACGGCACAATAGTGAGCCCGCGATTGCCCACGGAGGAGTGACACGGGCAGAGTTGGAACCCCGACCACGACCACGAGAGACGAGGGAACAGGGTGCCGCCGAGAGGCCAGCCAACGGCACGTCAGACGCGGATCGGCGCGGAACTGCGCAAGCTGCGTGAGGCATCGGGCATGACGAGCGCCCAGGCCGCCGCGTCCCTCGGATGGGAGAGACCGCGCGTCAGCCACATCGAGTCGGGCCGCCACGGCGTCAGCGGCGAACGGGTACGGCACCTGGCGGCCCACTACTCGGCCCGGGACACGGCGTACGTCGACGCCCTCGCGAAGATGGCCGACGACCACACCAAGGGCTGGTGGACCGCGTACAAGGACGTATTGCCGCCGACGATGCTGGACATCTCAGAGATGGAACATCACGCCGTGTACTTGCAGAGCATGCAGATGCTCGCGGTGCCCGGACTCCTCCAGACACCTGATTACGCTCGTTCCATCTTCGTCAACGGCAGTTGCCAACTCTCCCCGAATGTGATCGAGCAGCACATCGAGCACCGGATGGCCCGACGCCGAGTCCTCTCCGGGACGAATCCCACCCCGTTCACCGCGGTCGTTCATGAAGCGGGCCTTCGGATGCGCTACGGAAGTCGGGATATCGTCCGGTCCCAGCTACGGCATCTTTTGGAAGTTCAGGAGAACCCCTCGGTCACCATTCGAGTTGTCCCTTTCGACATCGACGCGTTTCACGGCTATGCCCAGTCGTTGCTGCACGCAGGGGGACCGGTGCCTCGGCTTGACACCATCCAGGTCGACAACGCGTACAGCCTCGAATTCCTTTCGGCAGATTCACAGCTCGTCCAGTGCCGCGCGCTGATCGAGCGCGCCTCGGCCGTCGCGCTAACGCCTGTCCAGTCAAACGATTTCATCCACAAAGTCATTCAGGAGTTGTGAGCGCGATGGAACCAGAGATCCGGTGGACCAAGTCATCGCTGTGCAATGGGGACACCCAGTGCCTGGAGATCGCTGTCACCCCTGACGGAATCCTCCTCCGCGAGAGCGGCACCCCCGGGACCGTCGTCACCACCACCCCCGAGAAGCTCCGCGCCTTCCTGCTCGGGATCAAGGCGGGCGAGTTCGACCACTTCGCCGAGGCGCCTACAGAAGCGTAGTCCGGCTCCTTCCTCAGAAGCGACTCAGTAGAGCCAGAACCCGGACCGCGACCACGCAGGATGCAGGACGAGGGGCAGGGTGCCGCCGAGAGACGCATCGGCATGGTCATCGGCTCGGTGAAGTCGGCAACCGACGACGCCATGTCCCTGTGCTCCATGGAACTGCTGATCGCCCCGGGCTGCTACCGACGCAGGGAAACGCCGCCGCCCTCTCCCTAGGAGCGATCAACGAGCGGCCGTTCTTACCACCAGCTACGAAGCCTGGTGGTGCTTGATCGGCCTGTACCGCCCGAACCCGAAGTTTTCCGAGCTGAATTGGCGTCGCGTAGCCGACACAAGCGCCTAAAGGTCATGCGCGAACAGCTTGCCTCGCTCGCGGCGGTGTCCCACCGGGAGAACGTGACGATCCGTGTCACCCCCTTCACGGCGCCGACGGTCACCTCATCCGTCCAGCCCTTCACCTTGGCGGGCGGTCCCGTGCCGCAACTGGACACGGTTCAGGTCAACAACGCCTTCGACGTGGCCTTCCTGGATGCCATTGCCCAGCTCGAAACGTATCGTGCACTTGTCAAGGCCATGCGAGACGTCGCGCTCGACAGCAGCGATTCACGGTCATTGATCCACGCGATCGCCAAGGAGATGTGAGACGACCATGAAGCACGACGAGATCCAGTGGCAGAAGTCCTCGCACTCCAGCGGGGGCGACGGCGGCCAGTGCATCGAGATAGCCACCGAGGGCGACACCGTCCTCCTCCGTGAGAGCGACACCCCCGGCACCGTCGTCACCACCACCCCCGAGAAGCTCCGCGCCTTCCTGCTCGGGATCAAGGCGGGCGAGTTCGACCACTTCACCGAGGCGCCCCCCGAGGGGTGAGTCGTCGGGCCGGTGAGATCCTGGCCCCGTGAACGCGCACCCCGGCTCCGCCGAGATCACCGTCCAGGTCGCCCCCGGGCTGGCCCTGTTCGTGCCGCACAAGCGGCGGGGCGGGGCCACCGGGCTCAAGGTGGACGGGACGTCCAGCCTCGGGCATGTCGTGGAGTCGCTCGGGGTGCCGCTGACCGAGGTGGGCTCGCTCGTCGTCGGGGGGCGGGACGTGGACGTGTCGTACGTGCCGCGGGGCGGGGAGTCCGTCGAGGTGCGGGGCGTCGTCCGGCCGCAGGACGTACCGGGGGCGCCGCTGCGGTTCCTGCTGGACGTGCACCTCGGGACGCTGGCGCGGCGGATGCGCGTACTCGGGGTCGACACCGCGTACGAGGCCGTCGACATCGGGGACCCCGCGCTCGCCACCCGGTCGGCCGCCGAGCGGCGGGTGCTGCTCAGCCGGGACCGGGGACTGCTGCGCCGCCGGGAACCGTGGGCGGGCGCCTATGTGTACAGCGACCGGCCGGACGAGCAACTGCGCGATGTGCTGGACCGGTTCGCGCCCCGGCTGCGGCCGTGGACCCGGTGCACCGCGTGCAACGGAACCCTCCGGGCGGCGACCAGGGACGAGGTCGCGGACCGGCTCGAAGACGGCACCCAGCGGTCGTACGACGTGTTCGCGCAGTGCGCCGACTGCGGCAACGTCTACTGGCGGGGCGCCCATCACAGCCAGTTGGAGCGGATGGTGGCCGACGCGCTCGCCGAGTTCGGGCCGGACGGGGCCGCGCGGACCACGACCGGAACCGAACCGCTCCCGCACGACTGAGCGTCCTTGTCCACGATCGACCACGATCACCTCATCCGTACGCGTACCAGGGGGACCTTCCGATGGCCAAGGCAGCGAGACGCTTCGTCCGGGGCACGGCTCCACTCGCCCTGCTGACCGTGCTGCTCGCGGGCTGCGGCGGCGCGTCGGACGCGGAGAAGTCCTCCGGGAACGAGGCCACCGGCGGGAAGGCCACGGTCGGGGGCGCGGGCTCCCCCTGCGCGCTGCCGGTCTCGTTCGACCTGGTGAAGGACTGGGAGGCGGGCGCCACCGACGCCGCTTCGGCGGCTCCGAACCCGCGGGGAACCGTATCCCTCGTCTGCGAGATCAGCGGCAACGCGGCCGGGACCCCGGGGCTGTTGCGCGTCTGGGCGGGCGGGACGGAGAAGGACCCGGAACGCGCGCTGAAGGAGTTCGTGGACGGGTTCACCCTCCGGCCGGTGACGGCCGACCACAGTGGCTTCGCGGCCGGTGGGCTCAAGGGGGCGGAGGTCGTGTACGCCGAGAAGAGCGGGACGGAGAAGGCCATGGCGAACCGTTCGCGGGCGTTCGCCGTGGGCACGGGGAAGGGTGTCGTCATCGTCCACCTCTGGGGGAGCGCCGACGCCGAGGCGGGGCTGCGCACCGCGTACGAGCTGGCGAAGCGGACCGTGCGTCCGTCGGGGTGAGCCGCCGGGTCGTGTGCGCGACGAGGGGGGCCGTGTACGCGACACGGCCCCCCTCACCCTCAGCGCGACACGTTCCGGTCAGCGGCCCGCACGGGGCCTGCGGAGGTCCGCCTTTCCGCAGGCGACGCCGTCACGGCTGGGGTCGAGCCGCAGCGGGTCGTCCTTGCCGTTGACGCGCAGCCGTCCGTAGTCGTGGCGGGCGAGCCACTCGCAGCGGGACACGGTCGTCCGCTTGACCTCCGGCGGGAAGTTGGTCGGCACACAGACATTGGCGGAGCCGTAGTGCCGGTCGCAGCCGGACACCGTGGGGCCCACGTCGTGCGAGGAGCGCTTCTTGCCGGGGCCGCGCGGCTTCGCCTTGAGCTCGTCCGCGAACTCGTGGACGTGCGCGGACGGACCGCTGTCGGACGCCCCCTGGCGCGCGGTGGAGCTCATCGCCGCCGGGCCGTCCAGCCGGACCCACTTCGCGACCGACGGAACGCCGTTCGCGTCGACGCCGAACAGCATGTACCAGCCGGGCGGCGCGAGGTTCGGGTTGCTCGTGACGTTCAGGTCGATGTTGTTGCCGTCGACGGTCAGGGGCAGGTCCACGAACCGCTGGTTGGGGTCGGAGGAGTGGGTGACCGCCGCCGGGCGGATCAGCTCGGCCTTGACGATCGGACGGTCCACGGTGATCCGCTGGGTGTCCCCGTAGTTCCACTCGGTGTCGATGACCGACGTGATCTGCGGGCGCGGGCCCTTCAGGAGGTACGGCGGGGTGTAGATCGACACGTTGTGGTTGTAGCTGTTGTTGCCGGGGTTGTCGCCGGTCGACATCACGCGGCCGTCGGGCAGCAGGAACGACGACGAGTGGTAGCCCCGGGCCTGCGGGTCGGTCGCGACCTTGTCGAAGGTCTCCGTCGCCGGGTCGAAGATCGACGCCGAGTACACGGGGTCCGCCCGGTTGTGCAGGGAGCCGCCGGTCTCCAGGACCTTGCCGTCCGGGAGGAGGACCGCCGACAGATACATCTTGCCCTGGTCACCGGTCTGCGGGACCTGTCCGGCGCCCCGGTCGACGGTGCCCTGCGGCAGCGGCGGCCCGGCGACATAACGGGGGTTCGGGTCCTTGAGGTCGATGATGTCGGTGAGCCGGTTGGCGTCCGGATTGGAGTCGATGTTGCCGCCGCCGAGGGTGAGGACCTTCTGGTCCTGCGCGGGCGGCAGCAGCACGCTCGCCGACTGGTCGCGCTGGTCCTTGTTCTGGAGACCCGGCACATCGGTGATGGTGTTGGCGTCGTAGTCGTAGACCGACGCGCCGGTGCCGGGGGTGCCGTTGCCGAAGACATGGCTGCCGGAGTAGAAGAGACGCCCGTCCTGCATCAGGATCATCGACGGGTACAGGCCCCAGTACGACCAGGTCTGGTTGACCTGCCAGGTGGGCAGCCAGCGGTTCTGGGCGGCCGACCAGCGCTCGGCGGTCACCGAGCCGGTGGAGTCCTCCTTGAGCCCGCCGAAGGAGAGCACGTCGCCGTTGCCGAGGGCGGTCGCGGACGGGTACCAGTGGCCGTCGTTCATGTCGTTGGTCTTCACGTACGACTCGGTCGCCGGGTCGAAGACGTAGCTGTCCTTGTAGCCCTTGTACCCGTGGGAACCGTCCGCCGCCGGATAGGCCATGTTGCCGCTCATGATGAGGACCCGGCCGTCCCTGAGCTGGACGTGGCCCGCGCAGAACATGTCCTTGGGCGTGGGGATCGTGGTGTACGTACCCGCCTGCGGGTCGTACAGCGCCGAGGTGAACGTCCCCGCCTCGAACATCTCCTCGCTGTTGCCCGAACCGGCGATCAGCAGCACCTTGCCGTTGTGCAGGACCACGGAGTGCATGGAGCGCACCGGGTTCTGCGTCGGCAGCACCTCCCACTTGCCGTCCGCGCACTCCTGCGCGGTCCCGGTGCACTCCGGGTCCGGCGGGGTGACGGTGACATCCTGCATCGTGTAGTCGTCGGTGGTGACGGAGCCCGTGCCGTACACGGACACGCCCCAGGTGATCTGGTCGGTGCCCGGCGGGATCTCCGGGGTGCGTACCTCGGCGTGCTCGTACCCGGCGGCCACCGGCAGGGTCCGCAGATCCGTCCAGTACTGCCAGCCGGCGGTGGCGTCCCGGCGGAACAGCGTCACCGAGGTGTCCGGGGTCGTCGACTTGTACCAGAAGCCCAGGTCGTACTGCTTGCCCGGCTGGACGTTCGGGGCGCAGGCGGCGTTCTCGGTGATCATCGCCTTGCGGTCGCCGTCGGCGCGGCGGGTCAGTTCGACCTTCATCGCCTTGGTGCCGGTGTGCGCGTCCGCGACGGTCTCGAACGTGAAGTCGTTGTCGCCCCAGCCGGACTTCGCCCAGCAGTGCGGCATGTCGGAACCCGCCGCGCCCGCGGTCTCGAAGCCGGGGTTGGTGAGGAGGTTCGCGGCGGACGCGGGCGGGGGCGCGGCGAGCAGCAGCCCGCCGACCATGGCGGCCACCCCGATGAGCGCGGTTCTTCGCCGTCTCGGGGAGCGGGCGCGTCCGGCTGGCCTCAGGCGCGCGGGGATGAGGGTCATGGGCTACTGCCTTCCGTGCTGGGCCGGGCGGCTCGTTCCGTGGGGGTGGGGGGCGTCCTCGGTGGGGGCGATGCCTTCGGTGCCGGTGGTGTTCTCGGTGCCGGTGGTGCCTTCGGTGCCGGTGACGGTGCCGGTCGTGCCTCCGGTGCCGGTGGTGGTGGCGTGGCCGTCGCGGCTGTCGTGTCCCGTGGGGCCCGTGCGTCCCGTACGACCAGCGCCTCCCGTACGACCGCCGCGTCCCGTACGACCGCTTCCCGTACGCCCGGCGCGTCCCGTGCGGTCGCGGGCGGGCAGGTAGATCAGGGCCTCCGTACCGGCGAAGCGCAGCACGAACGTGGTGACCAGGGCCAGTGCGGTGGCGGGCAGCACCGCCATGTGCCACTGGCCGACGAGCAGCGCGATCAGCGGGATACGGAGCACGAGGTCGGCGTTGGCTATCAGCGCGAAGCGGGCCGTGCGGTCGGCCCAGTGGCGGTGACCGCGGCGGTCGTGGAACAGCAGCAGCTCGATGAGGAGGAAGTTCCAGGCCACCCCGGCCTGGTTGGCGACGATCTCGGCGGGCAGGTAGTGCATCCCGGCGGTGGTGAGGCCGTGCAGGGCGAGCAGATTGGGCAGGAACCCGGTCAGTCCGATCAGCCCGAAGACGATCATCCGGGCGAGCCGCGAGGAGGTCCGCAGGGCGAGGAGATGGCGCAGGAAGCGCAGTCCCTCCCTGGCCGTCGACTTGGACTCGCCCGCGTAGCGGTCCTGGAACTCGAAGGGCACCTCGGTGACCCCCGGCGGGCGGAGGCGGACCGCGAGCTCCAGCAGGATCTTGTAGCCGAGGGGCTGGAGCGCGTCGGCGGTGACCGCGGTGCGGCGGATCGCGAAGAAGCCGCTCATCGGGTCGCTGATACCGCGCAGTCCGCGCGGGAAGAGGCCCTTGGTGAGCCAGGTCGACAGCCGGGACACGGCGATCCGGTAGCCGCCCGCGAGTCCCGCGCGGCTGCCGCCCTCGATGTAGCGGCTGGCGACGACGAGGGTGGCGCGGGAGCGTTCCCCGGCGGCGACGAGTTCGGGGACGAGGGCGGGCGGATGCTGGAGGTCGCCGTCCATGACGACGACCCAGGGCGAGGTGGCGGCCCTGATGCCCTCGACGACCGCGCCGCCGAGGCCGCCGGTGGGCCGCTCCCGGTGGATGAGCGTGACGGGGAACGGACAGTCCTGCGCCGCCTCGGTGATCACCTCGGGGGTGTCGTCGGTGGAGTCGTCGACGAAGACGACCTCGCAGGGCAGCGCGGCCGGTACCGAGTCGGTGACGCGGCGCAGCAGTTCACGGATGTTCGCGGACTCGTTGAAGGTGGGGACGACGATGGTCACGGCACCTGGTTCGGGCCCGGGGTCGTCCTCCAGCCGGGCGTCCAGGTCGCCCGGGACCGTGCCCTCGTGGCCGTTCATCGTGTGCCTCCCGCGATCTTCCGGATCTCGACACGGTCCTCGCCCGCGCCGAAGACCTTGACGAGTGCGGAGTGCTCCAGCGCCGCTTTCACGTTGGGCAGGTTCACGGCGTCCCGCCGTACCGTCGGGGACGACACGACGTAGTCGAGGTCCCGCCAGCCGCGCGGCATCGTCTTCGTCACGGCCGGGTCGAGATCCGCTTTGTAGAACCAGACGGCTCCCAGGCCCGGTTGGTATCCGGCGTGCACAAGATCCAGCCACAGCGCGTCGTCCACGAGGACGCGGGTGCGGGCGGGGTCGGGGACCTCGTTCGCCATCCAGTGCGCGGCCTGCCGGTAGGGGGCGTTGGCGTCGGTGGTGAGGGCGATCCGGTTGCCCTCGTACCAGCGCGGGAGGACGAACGCGACGGCGGACGCGGTGAGCACGGCGGCGGTGGTGAGCCGCAGTCCCCGTACGCCCTGCTTCTCGCCGGGGCGGCGCCAGGTGCGCAGCAGCGCGTGGGCGACGCTCGCCGCGCCCCCGGCGAGCACCAGGGCCAGGAACGGCAGGGCCTGGACGACGTACATGGCGGGGAGGTAGCCGGAGGGCCGCATGGCGACCAGGGCGAGGATCGCGACGGACGCGGCGGGTCCGGCGAGGGCCCGGGCGGTGACCGACCAGGGGTAGGTGACGAGCAGCAGCAGCGCGCCCGCGAGTCCGCCGACCGGCAGGACGCGGTCGTAGTAGAGCCAGGACCGCAGGACGCCGTGCGAGCCGGAGCCCTCGTCGAGGATGAAGCCGGAGCCGGGGCGGCTCATCTGGTAGGTGATGCCGTCCCAGAGGGAGACATGGCCCGGACCGGGCAGCAACTCGCCCTTCAGCAGGGCGAACAGCGGGTACGACAGGCCGATCAGGGCGCACGCGGTGATGGCGCCGGTGAAGGCGAACTTACGGGTGTCGCGGTGGCTGTAGCGCCACATGGTGAACATCAGCGCGGGCAGCAGCAGGAGCATCGTCTCCTTGCTGAGCACGCCGATCGCGGCGGCGATCCCGGCGGCGAAGTGGTGCCACAGATGGCGGCTGGGGGACGCGGCGAGACAGAACGCGAGGAGTATCCACAGGACGGCGATGTTGTCGAGGTACATCTGCCGCTGGAGGATCACGGACAGCGGGGAGAGCCCGAACAGCGCCATCGCGAGCGCGGCGGACCAGCGCGGCAGCCACAGTCGGCGGGCGAGGACGTACAGCAGGACGGAGCTGGCGGCGCTGATCAGGAGCATCGCGAGCCGCATCACGCCGACGGTCATCGACTCGGGGGCGATCTGCGCGGGCAGCCAGGTCAGCGCGGCTATCTGGAGCCAGCCGACGGGCGGATGGTCGTACCAGTAGGTGTAGTGGGCGAGGCCCTCGCCCTGCTGGACGGCCCACGCCTGCGCGAGATAGGTGCCCTCGTCGTCGCTGAACGACGGGTACTGGGCGATGTTCCAGCCCTGGACCAGGACGATCAGCGCCAGCAGCGCCGCGCACACGGCGAGGTCGGTGCGTGAACTCCGGAACCGGACGACGGGCCGGTGGGTCATGACGGGGCGCCGGGGCGCGCGCAGGCGTCGCGCGGGGACAGGGGCAGTGTCCACCGCGGTGAGGGTGGAGGTCACGCGTGGGCGTCCTCTCGGGGATCGGCGTGGCGGGGGTCGGTGGCCGGGCCGGTCGCGAGATGGGCGCCGACATGGCTGGTCAGCTCCCAGTCGTGACGGCCGCGCTGCTCGCGCCAGACCGCGCGGATCGCGGCGCCCGCGAGGAGGACCTGGTAGAACGGTCCGCCGACGATGAGCTTGATGTAGTGCGTGACGCGGACCCGCAGCCCGTACTGCTTGCCGAAGTCGTGGAGTCCGACGACCTCGAAGACAAAGGTGACCAGGGCGGTCACGGCGGGCAGGAAGGTGAGGAACGCGATCCCGACGGGCACGTCGAGGAAGATCGCGACGGCCGCGTTCACGGGGATGACGACCCCGGAGAACGCCTGGAGGAACGGCGTCATCAGGGTGTAGCGGGCGAGCATGCGCTGACCGGCGGTGGGGAGCTGCTTCCAGTCCTTCTTCCGGTAGACCTGGAGGAATCCCTGGTTCCAGCGGGTGCGCTGCTTCAGCAGCGACATCAGGGTGCCGGGGGTCTCCTCACGGGTGACCATGTCGGAGTCGTACGCGACGACGACCTTCTTGCCGACGCTGGAGAGCCGTACCCCGAGGTCGCAGTCCTCGGCGAGGCATTCGGGGTCCCAGCCGCCCGCTTCGCGCAGCACGGTGGTGCGGACGAAGACGGTGTTCCCGCCGAGCGGGATGAACCCCTTCTGGGCGTGCAGATGCAGCCGGGAGCGGAACCAGAAGAAGTACTCCAGGCAGTTGCGCAGGCTGTACCAGCTCGAATGGAAGTTGATGAGCTGCACACCGCCCTGCACGACGTCCGCGCCGGTCGCGCGGAACGCGTGGTCGACATGGGTGAGCAGTTCGGGGTGGACCTGGTCCTCGGCGTCGAAGACCCCGACGATGTCACCCCGGCACGTCGGCAGCGCGGTGTTCAGCGCCTTGGGCTTGTTCTTGGCCTCGTGGGTGTCGACGACGACCCGGACCCGCGGGTCGCGTTCCTCGGCGCGGCGGGCGACCTCGGTGGTGTCCGGGTCGTCGTGGCCGACGATGACGATGATCTCGAAGTCGGTGTGCCCGGACTCCAGCAGCCGCTGGATGGTGTGGTCGAGCACCGCCTGTTCGTGGCGGGCCGGCAGCAGCAGCGAGAACGACAGCCCGGCCTCGCCCTCGGGCCTGCCGAAGCTGGTGGCGGCGAGCGTCTCCGGGGTGCGCCACGCGTGCATCTGCCACCAGAGCGTGAACGCCGCCATCCAGAACAGCGCCAGCGAAACGGCGGCGATGAACACGGACGTGAGCAACAGATCCCCCCAGATCCCCCTCGGTCGTACGACACGTCGTCGTACCCCCCAACCGATGTGGAGAGAGTAAGAGGGTTATATGACGATGGGGTGCACGGCCGAGAAATGGCCTGAATCCGATGGCCTGGTTCCGTCCTCCGATGTTTCGGGCACAGGAGGGAGGGATTCCGGTCGCGACAAGGAGGACGTGCGCTCAGCACCGCCCTCGCCGAGGCGGGGGCGGAACGAGGGGGGACTGCTCAAGTTGACCGAATATCACCGTCGTTGACGTCTACACGTACCCCGAGCGCGTCCGCGAGAAGGGTGGGATCGGTGGTGGGCGCGTCACAGGTGAAGTCCCGGCAGACGTACGCCGCCGCACGCCCCCGCACCAGCACCCGATCGGCGAGCAGCGGGAGTTCGACCTCGCGCACATCAACACGCTTACGGGAAGGGGGTTTCGGGCCTTCGGCGACACCTTGAGCGGTCCCGCTGGGTGTGGGGGCGGACTCGGGTGCGGGTCCGGGCTCGGACGTGGCCGGGGGCTCGGGCTCGGTTGCGGGCGGTGCGGGCTCGGTCGCGGACTCGGGCCCGGACGTGGTTGCGGGATCGGATGTGGGCGGCGTGGGCTCGGTCGCGGACGGTACGGGCTCGCCGACCGCGACGACGGCGCCGGGTGCGGTACCGAGCAGCGCCGTACGGTGCAGCAGCTCCCGCAGCGGATCACCCTCCGCGCCGACCACGGCCACCTCGCGCGGCCCGTCGAGCGCGGCTTCCGCGACGGCGAGGCCCCAGCCGACGAACCGGGGCACCTTCGGACCGAGCGCCTTGACGACCCCGAGGGCCCGTTCGGCGGCGGTGCGGTGCGGTTCGGAGCCGGTCTGCGCCGCGTACGACAGCAGGGCACCGGCCGCCGCGGTCCAGCCCGAGGGCGTGGCGTTGTCGGTGGGGTCCTGGGGGCGCCGGATCAGCTGCTCGGCGTCCGACGCGGTGTCGTACAGCGCGCCGCCCTCCCCCGTGAACCGGGCGAGCACATGGTCCAGCAGGAAGCCCGCGAATTCCAGCCACACACCTTCGCCGGTCACCGACGCCAGCGTGAGGAACCCTTCGGCGACATCGGCGTAGTCCTCCAGGACACCCGCGTTGGAACCGGGCCGGCCGTCCTTGGAGGTGCGCAGCAGCCGCGCCGCGTCGTCCATGTGCAGCCGTACGAGGACATCGGCCGCGCGGACCGCGGCCTCCACCAGGTCGGGGCGGTCGAAGTAGGCGCCGGTCTCCGCGAGCGCGGCGATGGCGAGCCCGTTCCAGGCGGCGACCACCTTGTCGTCACGGGCGGGGGCGGGGCGCCGCGAGCGGGCGTCGAGCAGCCGCTCCCGTACGGAGGCGACGCGCTCGGCGTCGACCACCGTCTCGGTGACGGGCAGTTGCAGGACGGACGCGCCTTCCTCGAAGGTGCCCTCCTCGGTGACGCCGTAGTACGTGGCGGCGAGCTCGGCGTCCTGCTCCCCGAGCACCTCGCGGAGTCCGGCGGGGGTCCATACGTAGTAGGCGCCCTCGACGTGCCGGCCCTCGGCGTCCTCGCTGTCCGCGTCGAGCGCGGAGGCGAACGCGCCGTGTTCGGTGCCCAGTTCGCGGACCATGAAGTCGGCGGTCTCCAGGGCGACCCGCCGGGCCGACTCCGAGCCGGTGGACCGCCACAGATGGGCGTACACACGGCACAGCAGGGCGTTGTCGTACAGCATCTTCTCGAAGTGGGGCACGACCCACTCGCGGTCCACGGAGTAGCGGGCGAAACCGCCGCCGAGCTGGTCGTAGATCCCGCCGCGCGCCATCCGCTCGGCGGTGTCGAGCGCCATCTGGAGCGCGCCCTCCGCGCCGGTGCGGGCGTGATGGCGCAGCAGGAACTCCAGCACCATGGACGGCGGGAACTTCGGGGCGCCCCCGAATCCGCCGTACCGCTCGTCGTACTCCCGGGTCAGCCCCAGCAGGGCCTGCGCCTGCTCCTGCTCCCCGGGCCGCTCCCCGTCGCCGAGCCCGATCTCGCGTTCCCCGAGGTCCCGGGCGATCTTCGCGGCGACCTCGGCGACCTCACCGCGCCTGCCCTCCCACGCCTGGCGCACCCCGTCGAGCACCTGCCGGAACGACGGCATGCCGTGCCGGGGCTCGGGCGGGAAGTACGTACCGAAGTAGAACGGCTCCGCGTCCGGCGTCAGGAACACGGTCATCGGCCAGCCGCCCTGCCCGGTCGCGGCCTGCACCGCCTCCATATAGACGGCATCGACGTCCGGGCGCTCCTCCCGGTCCACCTTCACACTCACGAAGTGCTCGTTGAGCAGCGCGGCGGTGGCCTCGTCCTCGAACGACTCGTGCGCCATCACGTGGCACCAGTGGCACGCGGAGTAGCCGACCGACAGCAGTACGGGTACATCGCGCCGCCGGGCTTCCTCGAAAGCCTCCGTCGTCCAGGGCCACCAGTCCACCGGATTGGAGACGTGCTGGAGCAGGTAGGGCGACTGCTCGTCGGCCAGTCGGTTCATACCGGCATCGTCGCATGATCCGGACCCTCCGGCCGAGCTTTGCGTGGCCAGGGTCGCCGGGTCGGTTCGCTGTGGGAAGGCGACTGGCCGAGAACGAACGGATCGGTCGTCAGGGTCCGCCGTACATGCCTTCGAGCCCGCAGAGGGGCGCGGGGTGTGGGCGGGCCGCCGGGACTCCCGGTCCGGTAGTGGTCGATCGACTCGAAGGCTCCCCGACGTGACGGCGCCTGCGGATCATCGCCGCCGGCACTTCTTCCCTGTGCTGCTGTCAGAGGTTCGCGTCGATGAACTCTGTGAGCTGGGACTTCGACATGGCGCCGGCCTTGGTCGCGGTCACGATGCCGTTCTTGAAGACGAGAAGGGCCGGGATGGCCCTCACGTCGTACTGAGGTGCGGTGGCCGGATTCTGGTCGATGTTCAGCTTGGCGACGGTGAGCCTCCCGGCGTACTCGGCGGCGATCTCGTCGAGGATGGGCGCCAGTATCTTGCACGGCCCGCACCACTCGGCCCAGAACTCGACCAGCACGGGCCCTTCGGCCCGCAGCACGCGCTCCTCGAAGGAATGGTCGGTCAGTTCGGTGACGGTACCGCTCATCAGACCTCACCTCGTCGTTTCGTTTCCTGGAGTACCCGCCCCTCCGGGGGCGCGGCCCGCGCACTGCGCGGGGCGGTTCCGTAGTCGGGAATCGTTCACCGAGGGGCCGGGCGGTGCCGTGGTGCTCTGCCCGGCCCCTCGGCCGTTCCGCACCTGGATTCATCGCGATGGGCGCGGGGGTGGCACGTGGTGTTGGGGTGGTCAGGTGCAGTTGATGATGAGGGAGGTGGTGGCGGTGCAGGTGCGGGTGGCGGTGTCGTTGGCGGGGTTGGGGTCGGTGGGTGCGGAGGCGGTGCGGGTGGCCGTGACGGTGTAGGGGCGGCCGAGGGTGAGGAGGGCGACGGGGAGGGTGAAGTGGCGGGTGACGCTGTCACCGGCGGGCAGGTTGGTGAGGGTGCAGGTGACCTTGCCCGCGGTGGGGGTGCAGTCCGGGCTGGTCGCGGTCAAGGAGCCGGGCAGGGTGGCGGTGACCGTCGCCGAGGTAAGAGTGGCGGGCCCGTCGTTGGTGAGCGTGAGGGTGTAGTTCACGCGTCCGTTGAGGAGGCCGGGGACCGGGGTCGCGGCCAGGGCGACGGCGAGGTCGGCGTCGGGGGCCGGGAGTGCGCCGACGGCGATCGCCACAGGGCCCTGGCCGACGGTGACGGTTGCGGTGACGGTGTTCGTACCGGTGTCGATCACCGAGACCGTGCCGGCGTATGCGTTGGCGGTGTAGGCGCGGGAGTCGTCCGGGGACAGGGCCACTGACTGGGATCCGTTCCCGACAGGGACGGTGGCGGTGATGGTCCGGGTGCCGGTGTCGATCACCGACACCGTGTCGTCGACGAGGTTGGCGGTGTAGGCGCGGGCCCCGTCCCGGGACAAGGTCACCGAGCGGGGCAGATTCCCGGTCGGGATCGTGCCGGTGACGGTATGGGTCGCCGTGTCGATCACCGACAGCGAGTCGCCGTAGGAGTTGGCGGCGTACACGGTGGAGCTGTCCGGGGACACCACCACCGATGCCGGGCTCCTGCCGACGGCGACCGTGCCGGTGACGGTGTTCGTGGCGGTGTCGATCACCGACACCTGGTTGGCGTCGGAGTCGGCGGTGTAGGCACGGCTCCCGTCCGGGGACACCGCGACCGACTGGGGTGCGTTCCCGACCGGGACGGTGGCGGTGACCGTGTTCGTCGCGGTGTCGATCACCGACACCGAATCACCGATGTAGTTGACGGCGTACAGGCGGGAGTTGTCCGGCGAGACCTTCACCGATGCCGGGCTCCTGCCGACGGAGACCGTGTCGGTGACGGTGTTCGTGGCGGTGTCGATCACCGACACCGTGTCGTCCAGGTAGTTGGCGGTGTAGACACGGGTCCCGTCCGGGGACAGGGTGACCGACTGGGGTGCGTTCCCGACCGGGACGGTGGCGGTGACCGCGTTCGTGGCCGTATCGATCACCGACACCGAACCAGCGTTGATATTGGCCGTATAGGCGTACACCGGCGGTGCGGCGGCCCGCACCGGGGCCGACGCGGCGGACGCTGTCAGGGGGGCAAGACAGCCTGCGGCGACCGTCAGTACGACGGCGAGACGGGACAGCTTCCGGACGGCAGGGGCTGAGACGGGAGTGGCAGGCAACAGGGAACTCCTCGTTGATACGGACGGCCCCACCGCCCCGGGGCCTGGGCGGTGGCGACGCGGATGGTCGGCCGGACGGCAACGGGGCCCCGTCCGAGCCCGGACATACGGCTGGGCGGGTACGCGTCGTCATCTGGGGACCGGCAGCCCGCACGGCACCGTGCACAGAATCCCGTCGAGACTTCTGCGACGTCCCCGTCCCTGCAAGGGCGCTCACGCCAATCCCGCACGCCCCCCTGACGCACCAGACGCCTGCGCACGGCCGAGGTCACCGGGGTCTGTTCCGCGCCCAGGGCACCGGCGCCGGCAGGGTGCGGAATTCCGGCTGATCCATGGTCCGCAGCGCGTCGCCGTACCCCGGACCGCCGGCGTCGCCGAAGGCAACGGCGGTGCTGGTCATGGTCACATCGAGGTCGGCCTTGCAGGCCCGGAACTCGTTCGCGCGGGACAGGAAGCACTGCTCGACATCCTCGAACCCGGGAGAGCGGTTCCGCTCAGCTCGCGCACAAACGCGCCCATGCCGTGCTCCTCTCGTCTGCCCCGGAGGCGCCCCTTCCGGGACACCGGAACAACCTAGCCGCGCCCCTGGCAGGAACAGAGGGCGGAAGAGGCCAGGAGGAGAAGGCGCGGAACGCCCTCTTGCCACAGAGCCCGCAGGGGCCGCTCGCGGCCGGATGAGATCCCCTGTATGAGGCCGGTGGGACACGGGAGAAGCATGGGTACGGACGCACAGGCCACGTCCCCTGTCACCCGACCCGGAGCAGTGTCCCGCTCCGCGAGATCGCGACCTTATCCGGCCATCGCGTCCCACGGCTCACCCGCAGGCCATGGCCAGGAGTGCCCCCAGAACGGCAGTGCGAACACAGGCCCGTCCACCGCTCCAGCGATGCAAACGCTCTGCCGGATGAGCACACGAGTTGATGACTCCCCGGAGCGGACCGGGGGTCGGGCCTACGGGAGACCGAGCCGTCGGCGCAGCTCAACCTGATCCCCCTCGGCTCCCTGCCCGCCGGCGCCGTCCGCACCAGTAGCAGCCCCGCCGGCCCCGACCCCGCCGACGACAGCGGCGTCGCCAACTGCACCGTGCTCACCGGCCTGATCACCAACGTCTGCCCCACCCGCACGTCCCTGGCATCCGCTCTCCCCACCACGGGAGAGCGGACGCCGTCGCATCCTCCGCAAGAACCCGGACTTCAGCGCACGAACGGTCAGCCCGCACAGAAACCACCGAGGGGCCGACAGCACGGTCCCGCCCCCACAGCGGACACCACGGGAACCAACTCGGGGCTCCCTGGGACAGCGGAGACGTATGGGCAAGGCGGCACCTCCGGAAATCGAATGCCTCCGGGAGTCGAATGAAGGCGAATTAATGTTCTATCGGGGTTTCTGTGTTCCGTTACGGGAACGCATCCACCGCTTATGCACATCGAGGTGACCCCGATCAAGACTGCGTGGAGAGACAGGAGATGTGCCTTTGGGTCAGATGTGCTCCCCGTGAGCACGTGGCGGACTCGGGGGGGGGGGACGTTCCGGTGGTCAGAGAAATAAAGGCCGTTTCACGGTCCTGGATAAGGAGCAGCGATGAGTACAAGTCCCCCTCCGGTCCTGCCTGGCCTTCACAGTGTGCAGAAGCTCGACTGGCCGAGCGCCCGGGGAACGACCTTCCTGAGTTACAGCAGTGACCAGATTCGGGCCACGTCACGTGTTTTCGTATCGGCATTCGAAGTCGCGGCGGGGAAGCCGCACACGGGCGCCTCGGGGGGCTTCATCGTGGAGCAGGTGACCCCGTTCGACGGTGGCGTCCGAATCAAGATTCGCGTCGACCATGCGAACGCCCTCCCGATCGGCACCAACATCTTGGTGCTCAACTAGGAGGACGGTCCAAATAATTGCATTCCGGACAGTTCCCTTCGAGCAGTGGCCGCATTGAAGGGTGATCACCCAGGTCGCCTATCCATCTCGCGGCACCTGTGTTCTGGGCGGGATCGACATAGCCATAGGGGCTCCCCAAGGGCCGGAAACTCTCCTGGAGTTTCCGGCCCTCTTCACGCGAGGGCACCGATCCCGGGGCCGCGCGACACCGGGCTGAGTGGTCGTCGGTGTCGTGCGGAGTTCGGCAGGCCCGGGGTGCCGCTGCGCCGCCGACGTCGCCGGGTGGATACGACAGGCGCCGGCGCCCGTGCCGCACTCGCCCTTCGAGGGCCCGCACGGCCCCCGCAGCCTTCCCCTGGGACCGGCGTCCTCCGGTCCCAGGGGACACCCTGGACGGTCGCCAACCAACCGCACGCCCGCGCTCCCTCACCGTCCAGGCCCCTCCACGAGGGCGCCCACGCCCTGGTCCGCGACCCCAAGCGGAACTCCCACCCTTGGGCGAAGGCCCTGCCGACGGTGTGCCACCGCAGGAACGTCGCTGGCATCCACAACGCCCTGACCGGCCTCGCCGCCGAACCACAGCGACGCCGTGACCCCGCTGTCGCACCCGGTGCACCGCGTCAGATGCCCCGCACCGACCGGGACGGGACCCGCTGACCGCTACCGTGCCGGTCCGGCGCCGCTTTCAGCGTGGGGTGGGCTCTTCGTGGGGTTCCGGTCCTGCGGTGGTGGGGATCGGCTGTCGGCGCGGAACGCGAGGACGGCGATGTCGTCGGCTCGGTCGTGGGGCGGGGGGAGCAGCGTGTTGACGAGTTCGGTGAGGGGTAGGTCGGGGTCGCAAGCGAGGGTGGCCTGGTCGGCGAGGTGCCGCAGGCCGTCGGAGATGTCGGCGCCTGCCACTTCGACCAGTCCGTCGGTGTAGAGCAGCAGGGTGTCGCCGTCGGTGAGTTCGTGGGTCGAGTGCCGGCGCTTCACGTCCGGTGCGACGCACAGGGGCGGATCCGGTGCGGGCGAGCCGTGCAGGTAGTTCGGCGGGCCGTGGGCCGGGATCAGGAGTGGTGGGGGGTGTCCCGCGTTGGACAGGGTGACGCTCCAGGCGTGGTTCGCGGTGGGGCGGAGCACGAGGTGCAGGGCGGTGATGAGGGGGGCGGTGCTGACGCCTTGCAGTACGTGGTCGAGGCGGCTGAGTGTGTGTGCGGGGCCGGCCGGGCCGTCTGCGTAGGCCAGTGCTCTGAGCATGCTGCTGGCCTTGGTCATCTGGGTCGCCGCGTCGAGGTCGTGTCCGGCGACGTCGCCGATGGAGAGGGCGATGGCGCCGTCCGGGAGGACGATCGCGTCGTACCAGTCGCCGCCGATCTCCGCCGTCGTGCTGGCGGGCTGGTAGACGGCGGCCAGTTCCGCGCCGTCGACGGGGGGCGGGGTGGTGAGGAAGGACCGCTGGAGGACCAGGGCGGTGTGGCGGACGCTCTGGAGTTCCAGGGTGCGGCGCAACGGGTCGCGGACGCTGTGGAGGACTTCTTCGAGCAGGCCGAGTTCGGCTTCGTCGGGCGGCGGGTTGCCGAGGCAGGTGGCGGCCGCGGCCAGCGCCACGGTCTGTTCGTCGAGGACGACGGGCACGATGGCCAGGCTGGTGGCGCGAGCCTGGGCCATCCAGTCGGCGGACGGGCCTGACACCAGGGCTCTGGGCGGTTCGCCGGGTGGGAAGGTCACCAGCTTCGTCTGCCGGCTGTCGACCACGGTCTTTGCCAGCGGGCCGAGCGTGAAGTCGTCGGCGAGCGGCGGGAGGGGCGGTACGCCGGGGGCGAGCGCCCTGCGCGCCCTGGTGGCGTGGAGGGCTTCGGTTCCGGGCCGGGCGTGTTCGGGGTACCTCAGTTGGAAGACGACGAAGGCGTCGACGAGATCGGGGACCACGGCATGGGCGGTGGTGGCGAACGCTTCGCGCAGGTCATGGGCGGAGGCGGCCGCCGACGCGCGCTTGAGGAGACGGTCCCGGGTCTGCTGGCGCCACTGGTCCTCGGCGTCCGCCACGGTGCCGATCCACTCGCGGAGCTCGCCGTGGCGCAGGACGGGCACGGCGATGATCCTGATGTGCCGGTAGCGGACGGGGTCCCCGGCTTGGCGGATCCGCGCCACGGCGTCGAGGAGTGCGTCGCCCCGGGCCGTGGCGGCCCACTGCCCGGCGAACCAGTCGCGGTCCTTGGGGTGGACGGCGTCCATCCAGGCGGGACCGGGCCGGCGGGGGTGCCACAGGCCGCCCCCGGTGTCCCCGAGGCTTCCCACCAGGGCCGAGACCTCGCCCTGCGGGGTCATCCGCCAGACCACCTGCGGCACGGCGGAGTGCAGGGCCTCGTACCGGGCCAGGTCCGCGTCGTGATCCGCCGAGGCCGCCGCGACCACGGCGGTGCTGCCCGGCTCTTGCGGCACCTTGAGCGCGAGCAGCAGCACGGATGCCCCGTGCCGGGAGGTCACCGGCAGGCAGCTCACCGCCCAGAAACGATGCCCTGGAGGCCCGTGGGCCGTGACCCCGGCCGCGTCGAGCAGCGCCGGGGAGCGGTCGGTCCCGGCCCGGTGCAGTGCCCGCAGCACGGGGCGCAGCCCGGCGCCGGCCAGGGCGACACCGGCCTCCTGACCGTTACGCCAGAGACCGAACAGTTCCCGAAAGGCCCGGTTGCGCTGCACCAGCCGGTACCGGGGGCCGGTCAGGAGCGCGGCGGCGACGTCAGCCTCCTCGAAGCTCTCGAACTCGAACATCGGCTCGCCCTTCCCGACCCGCTGACCGCCCCACAACGATGATCCCCCGGCACCGCGCCCCGGGCATGTGCGGATCAGCTGATCCGCGCCCCGCGGCTACCGGCCGGAGAGTCGCGGCTGCGGTGGCCGCCCCGTCCGGCCGTCTTCGCTGCGGCTGCCCGGCAGCGCCGCCGAAGCGCCCCCTGCCCAGCCAGGCCCCCTCCGTACCCGGCGTCACTGTGCGTGGCCATCCGGCTCTCCTGGCCGGGGCCGGGGCGTCGGTCCCGCGCTCGTGGGCGAGGTCGTCGGCGTGGGGCCGGTCCCGGAGCCGCCCACTCCGGACCGGCACGCTGGGGGGGCGGGCAGCCCTGCTGTGCGCGCGGGTGCACGCCAGGGGCGCGTGGGGGCAGATCAGCGCCCTTGTGGAGGCTGGTGTGTCGGGGGAGCCTCGGAGGAGGCCGCGCTCCTTGCCGGTCTCCCGGTCCCCGGGGGCGAGGGACAGCTCTGTGCCGGCTCCGGCCGTCTGTCCCTGTGCCGGACCGGGCTGTCACCAGCCGGCCCGCACCTGCCGCACCGGGGAGTCCGGTCCTCGGGAGACGGACGCGGGGGCGCACGATCGAGGAGAGATCCTTGCTGTTACGTTCCACTTTCCCTGTCCGCGAAATGTCCCGGTTCGCCGTCGCGCTGACGGTGGCCGCGGGATGCCTGATTCCCCTGTCGGCGTCCGCCGCTCCAGCACCGGCTTCCGCTCCGGGGCGGGCGGCCGCGGGGCCGGTCCACGCCTACGTCGCCAACACCGCCGGCGATTCGGTCTCCGTGATCGACACCGCCACCCACACCGTCACCGACACGGTTCCGGTCGGGGACGCGCCCCGGTCGGTCGCGCTGTCCCCGGACGGGACACGGGTCTACGCCGCCAACGACTACTCCGACTCGGTCTCCGTGATCGACACGGCCTCGAACACGGTCACCGCCACAGTTCCGGTCGGGGACGGGCCGTTCTCGGTGGCGGTGTCCCCCGACGGTGACCGCGCCTACACCGCCGACTTCCAGGCAAATACGGTGTCGGTGATCGACACGGCGACGAATACGGTGACCGCGACGGTCCGGGTCGCGAGGAGTCCGCAGTCGGTGGCGCTGTCCCCGGACGGGGCCCGCGCCTACACCGCCAACTTCGGCGCGAACTCGGTCTCCGTGATCGACACCGCGACCAACACGCTCACGGACACCGTCAGGGTCGGAAACGGTCCGGCGTCGGTGGCGGTGTCCCGGGACGGGGCCCGCGTCTACACCGCCAACTCCTTCTCCAATTCGGTCTCCGTAGTCGACACCGCGTCCAACACCGTCACCGGCACGGTCGCCGTCGGGGAGGGGCCCCGGGCCGTGGCCGTTTCCCCCGACGGGACCCACGCCTACGCCGGCAACACCCTCGGCAAGACGGTGTCGGTGATCGACACCGCCGCCAACACGGCCACCGGCACAGTCACCGTAGGTGATGGCCCTCGGGGCGTGGCCCTGTCCCCGGACGGCGCCCGCGCCTACGTCGCCAGTTCCTTCCCCAACACGGTCTCCGTGATCGACACCGCGACCGACGCCGTCACGGACACCGTTGCCGTCGGACGCTCACCCTCGTCGATCGCGGTCGGCGCTCTGCCGCCCCCGGTCGCGGACCTGGCCGTCGCACTCACCGCGACCCCGGTCCCCGGCCTCCTCAACGGCCGCATCGACTACACCCTCAACCTCACGAACAACGGACCCGATCCGCTGGACGAAGCCACGGTCACCGCCACCCTGCCCGGCTCCGTGACGGCAACCAGCCCGGACTGCACCCCCACCGCGGGCAAGGTCACCTGCACCCTCACCGGCCTCGCCCCCGGCGCCAGCGCCACCCGTGCCTTCACCATCCGCGTCGCCGCCCTCAGCCTCGGCCGCCCCTACACCGTCACCGCCACCCGCACCGCCTCCGCACCCACCGACCCCAACCCCGCCAACGACACCGCCACCCGCACCTGCACCGCCACCACCAGCCTCAACATCACCTGCAACTAGCCACCCGCCCAGCCGGGCCCGTACGGCCCCGACGGCGCGTACGGGCCACCGGGCGTCCACGGGGTGACGCACGACAAGCCACCCCTCGGAAAACCCCGTTCAGCACAGCCGACAGCGGCAGAACCCGCGACACTCCGTCGGCACCGGGCTCGGGGGTCTCCGGCCATCACCAGGTGCGCCTCTCACGGGCGGCGGCGTCGAGGCCGCGAACAACCTGGATGCGCGGCCGTGAGCCGAAGCCGCAGACGACCGGGGCCGGGATGCCGCGCGGCGAGCCGGCTCTCGCGTCGAAGAGGGCGTGCCCCCGTCGGCAAGGTCACCTCCGACGGCACACACTCCGAGGAGACGATCGGCTGGATCGCCGCCTACGCCTGACCAGATTCCCGCGTCGGGCTGCGGACGGTGGCCGTTCGCAGCCCAGCCGGGGCCCCTCTCGCACTCACGAGGCACGGGACCAAAATTCGAGATGTCCGCGGACTTGTGCATTAGTGACATGCATTGTCACCAGTGGCACGCGGAGTAGCCGACGCTGAGCAGCACAAGCACATTGCGCCGCCGCCGCGCCTCCTCGAAGGCGTCGGGCAACCAAGGCCACCAGGCGACCGGATTTTCTGCGTGCTGAAGCAGATAAGGCGAGGTCACACCAGCCAACCGGTTCATACGGCCTCGCTTGGCCTAATTGCACTTGTGAGCCATCACGTGGCGGGCGGCTACCGCCCCCGGAGTCGGCGTCCGCCGCCCGTCTGCCCGAAGTGTGGGAGTTCGGCCGCCACGAGCCGACCCGGCAGCGGTGGACGCTGGCCCGCCACAGCATCAGCAAGCCCGAGAGATCGCCCACGATCGACGCGGAGCCGATCTTCTTCAGGATCGGCTTGGGAGACGCGGTGTCGACGGCGTCATGGATAGAGCCCTCCACCGCCTATTGCTCGTCCACGGCCGCCCGACGAAGAGGTACCGAGAGGACGCTCGGGCCTGGCCATTCCGTGAGGCGCGTCTTCAACGACTCCGCCCTCCTCAGTGGAAACAGCTGGAACCCGGTCAGGCATGGGAGGTGATCCGCGTGGCCGTACCCTACTTCGGTCGCACCAAGGGCCCCGCTGACACGGGGAGAAGGGAGCCGGAAATCTCGGTATGTCCAGCCCATCCCTGCGGTGGGAGGGAGCAGGGAAGGGCAGCGTACCGCTCAGGTCTTGCGAACAACGTGCAGGCCTCGCGCGGAGTTGTAGGCGATGGGCCCCTGTTTCGGCCCGCCGACGCATCTACCCCCGTCATCGAAGACGATCACATGCCTGTTCCGCAGTGCCCGGCCCTCGGAGAACGGGGGCCATTCGGAGACCGGCGGGATTTGTCTGAACCAACTGGCCGGAAGGCCGAAAGTATTGAGAAGCAGGTTGCGCTGCTGGGCCCTGTGAGCCTCGATGCTTTCCTGATCGCCTTGCGCGCTGTGGTCATCGAGGTCGGCGGGGATGTTGCCATCGATGTCATAGCTGTGGGACGGGCTCCCGTCGTCGGCATAGCGGCGAAAGAGGACGATCACGCTCGTGGTGGGTTCCCCCATGCGCGACCGCGCCGCCAGTTCTCGGGTGCCGTCGCTGCCCCGGCCGTGTGCTTCGCCGCTCTTGAGGGCCTCGACACCGGTCGGCTCTCCGTCGAGGCCGTAGGGGTGCAGGGCGCGGACGTAGGCGGTGTTGTCCTGATCGCCGAGATCGTCCGTCCACCGCTCGTGGGTCGCGCGGAGCAAGGAGCCGATGGGCGTCACCGGAAAGGGCGCCGGGTTGTAAGCACGCTCGATCAGAGAGGCACCATCACGCATGGCGTCGAAGCAGGCGGTTCCGTGCCTCCGTTCCGGGTTCGGTTCGTCCGCGTGGAGTGGGCATGACGACGGGGCGGTGACGAGGCCGTGGAGGAGGTACCAGGACATCGCCAGCGCGTAGGGCGCATACACGTGGGCGTCCTTGTTGCCCGGAGCCGCCGGGGTGCCCAGGGCGCCATCGACGGGGACCCGCACAAGGGGGAGACCGTCCGGGCCGGGCAGATGGAGGACGGTCATCCGCGCATCGCGCATTGAGGCCGGGCGACCTTCCTGGTTGGGTGCGTGACGGTGAAGACGCCCTCGGCGCTGGATGAGCAGATCGACCGGGGCCAGGTCGGTGTAGAGGCGGTCGAAGTCCAGGTCCAGGGACTGTTCCAGCAACTGAGTGGCGATGACGAGAAGGCGCTTTGGTCGGGCGGGGTTGCGCTCGCTGCGGTCCTTGCCCGGCCCCAGCGTTTCCCGCAGCGATACCTCCCGGACGAGGCGGATACGGGGCAGCATCTGCCCGTGCAGGAGAACGATCTCCTCGCGCCGCCAGCCGTGCTTCCCGGCCAGCGCGAGAGCCTCGGTCCAGAGGTCGTGGGCGGAGTCGACCCGGTTGCGGATCACCGTGATGATCCCTCCGCCTGCGGCCTCGCGGAGAATGAGGTCGGCAAGTTCGGCTGGGCCTGGGTCGGGGGCGAGTTCCACACAAGTGTGGTGCGCTGCGGGCTCCTCGTCCGGTCGCACGCAGGTGACCCGCCCGTCCTCGTCGACCAGGGTGACGGGCCCGTTTGTCCGGAGTGCACGTGGCTGGGTGCGGTGGCCGCGGCACCAAGCGTCGACAAGAGCCTGCCGGGTGACGGTGGGCAGCGTGGCGGAGAGCACCACCACCGAGGCTCCGGCGTCGGCGAGCCAGGAGATCGCCGCCTCCAGCAGCCGCTCCTGGAACAGTTCGTACGCGTGGGCCTCGTCGATGATCACCGTCTTGTTGGCCAGGCCGAAGAGCCGCAGGAACCAATGCTCCGACGCCTGGGCGGCCAAGGTGATCTGGTCCACGGTCCCGATGCCGAACGGGGAGAGCAAGCCGCGGCATCTGCGGAGGTACCACGGGTCGAGGACCGGCCGTCCGCACGTCTCCGAATCCTGCGCGCAGGACAGGGTGTCTTCGATGAACGGCAGTGTGTCGGCCACGTGTTCGTGTCCGCCCCCGCGCCTCCCTTCTCCGGCATCGAGCAATTGGTGAACGGCCGAGGACGCTTCCGCCGTGCCGTGGACGATCGCCAGGTTGGCGTCCGTAGGAGTTCCGAAGGCGTGGGTGAGAAAGGAGACGTACTCGGCAGCGGCCTGATCGGTCGCTGAGCGGGTGGGCATCGCGACGTACAACCCGTGATAGCCGTTGACGCGGGCGAGATGGTGGGCGTACCAGAGGGCAAGGCTGGTCTTTCCCGACCCGGTGGCGCCTTCCACGATGACCAGTGCGGGACCGTCGGCGGGCGCGGCCTTCATGGCGGTCGCCTGGAAAGGACGCGGTCGAGGGGTATCGGGGAAAAGCCCTGCCCACTGCGCGGGCCCGGGGTCCCAGGAGTGCAGCCGCAGCTTCCGCACAGCGGCGTCCGCCTCCTTCCGCGACGCGTTCCACCACCGCTCGACGGGCTGGACGGGAAGCCGGTAATGGAAAAGCGTCTCGTCGGAGGCGATCCAGTCGGCCATGACGACCAGACCGGCGAACAGGGGTAGATTCGCCGGACGTTCGAGGCAGGTTCGCTGCGGCAAGTGCTCCAGATCGACACCGAACAGGCGCGCGAGGGTATCGATCATGTGCCGGTAGTAAGGCTCCCAGTCGTCAGCCCGGGCCGCGCGGGCCGCCCGGTGGACGGTGTCGAGGTGGGGGATATGGCCGTGATGGCCGCCCAGCAGCAACGCCATGGTGTGGAGCCCGGGAAACGTGGGCCGTCCCGCACCTCCGCAGTGCCCGCACCGGCAGCCGAGCAGACGCGGCAGATGATGGGCGGTGATGTGCTGATGTCCAGCCCGGGGGGCCATCCCCGACTCCGGCGGAAGCGGCAGCCCCGCCCGGCGCGCCGTCGCACGCCAGGCCCTTCCCTCCTGTCGCAGTTGCCCGCGATCCCACCTGCTCGTACCGAACCGGACGAGGAAGCAGGCGGACGCCTTGCCCAGGTCGTGCAGGGCGGCGTAGAACATCGCGTTCCGCCGGGCCACCGGCTCCTCCCCGGCCCCCAAGGCCTCGGCCAGCCGGTCGCGTACCGGCCGCGCGAGATAGTTGTCCCACAGCTCACCTGTGATGGCACCGACATCGAGCATGTGCGCGAACAGCGGGTTCCAACTCGCCCCACCACGACGGCCACTGACACCGCGCCGATCCGTCTTGCCCCAGATCAGTAACCACTCGGGACCGACTTCTCGAAAATCCCTCATCCGATCACCCCGCTGCTGCTAGCGTCCGACTCATGCACTCCGCCCAACCCACAACGACATACCGAGGTTTAGATAATTCATCTGATCCGGCATGGCGGTGGGATCCACGCACACAAGCCTGCCAGCTGGCACTGACACTGGATGAAATCTCTGGCAGGACCTCGTTCCGGGCGATGAGCCTGGTGGAGCTCCTTCGCAACGCGGACCGGATTCCTGCACTGGCAGGCTTGACGCCTGGCGAGAACGTCGCCGTCTTCGAGTACCTGACGGCGATCCTCTACGCGTCGGAGCACGTCCCCGAATCGCCCAGGGAGTGGCGTCGCTGGGTCGAGGACCGGGAGTCACTGGAACCGGCGGCAGACTGGCTGGCCGGTGAGCCGGACGACCGCTGGGATCTCTTCCACCCTGACCGGCCGCTGGGTCAGAACGCACAACTTGCCCCATTTCTAGAGAAGTACGGGGTGGGGCACGCGCAGCTCGTCATCGAACGCGCGGGCGACTACAACCAGTTCTTCGACAAGTCCCACCTGCACGACCCCGATCCGATGCAGCCGGACATCGCGTTCAGGGCGATGCTCACCCAGCACACCTACGGCCTCGGTGGCCGGGCGATGGCCAAGGCGAGCTGGATGGGACCGCAGTTGACCTACCAGGCCGTCGCGCGGCTCGGCGGCCGCATCCGCGTGATCGCAACGGGGCAGACGCTCGGCGACACACTCCGGCTGAACCTCGTTCCCGGCAGGGACCGGCGGCCTACCTTCAACTACTCCTGGACGGACGGGCGGCGGCCCCGGCGTACCTTCCGCTCCGGGAAGGAGCCCCGTCTGCCCGACGGCCGGGCGGACCTGCACTCCTTCCTCGGACGGTCAGTCCTGTTGCGCCCCGTCCTCGTCGACGGCCGGGTGATGGTGGACCGGGTGCTCCTGGCCGCAGGAGAGCTGCTTGCCCCGCTGCCCCCGACCTACCTGCAGGACGCGGCGCTGACGCGGACGACGAATTACGAGGGGCCTCTGCGTCCGAACGCCGAGCGGGCCATCTGGCAGGAGGCGCACGCGCTCTACGCGGCGGCCGCCGACCGGACCAAGGGGGCTGACCTGTACGACCGCCTCGCCGACCTGCCCGACAGGACGGTGAACCTCTGGGCGGTCGGGCTCATCTCCCGGAAGTCCGCCGCCAGCAAGTGGGTGTCGGACGCGTTTCCGTACACACCGGGCCTGCGGGTCGACCTGAAGTGGGCGTCCGACGAAGGATCGGCGATCTGCGAGTACGCGGCGAAGGCGCTGTGGGCGGCGGCGGCGACCGCTCGCGAGGCGGCGTACCCGAGCGCCAAGCCTAAAGACCGCGCCCCGCAGATCGCCCGGTTCAACGGGGCACGGGACATGTGGGCCGGAGCCGCCGCCTCCTTCCATGCGCTGCTCGACTCCGTGAACGCCGGCCGGCGCCCCGACGCGGGACCGCTGGAAACGTTCGCACGGGAGATCAGAGCGTCGACGCGCAAGGCTCTGCGCTCCCGCCTGGCCTCGCTGCCTCCCGGCGAGCGCGGAATGCGGGCACGGATCCTGTCCGAGGCAAAGCTCAAGACCATGCTGACGGCTGCGAAGTGCCCCGACCATCTCAGGGGAGACCCCGATGACTGATGCCCAGCTACCCCCGGAGCTGCAGGCCCTCATCGGCGAGGGTGCCGACAGCGCGGCCATGACGTCCGAGGGCCCGCCCCCTGTGGAGCGCCCTTCGTCCGAGCGGCTCAGCCGCTATCTGTGCCGCCTGGTGTGGACGCACGACACCGGTGCGCTCGCCGATCTGAGACGGCCGGAAGCCCTGACCGAGCCGAGGCTGATCGCCGCGAACTACGCCGCGGAGGAGGAGCAACGGCTCGTCTACGAGAAGGTGGCGTTCCTGTTCGCGCGCTTCCACGCAGGCCGGAGCAGGCCGCTTCCGGGCTCGGGCTCCATGGGCGGCTCGCTCCGCCGTATCGGCGGTCCGGGCGGCCGGGGTCCCAAGGACTCCGGGGCGACCCGTCTCCTCGACAGGCTGGTGGCCTCGCACGAGCTCCCCCTGCGGCACCTGCAGCACGCGATCGAGCGCGCCCGCGCCTGCGACGTGACACCCCCGTCCTGGGCGCGGCTGGCGGACGACCTCACGGAGTGGCGGTCACCCGGCAGGTCGGTCGCCTATGACTGGGCCCGCGACTTCTACACCCCCGTTTTCCCTTCGAAGAGGAACGACTGACGACGTGACGATCATCCGCAGCAACGCCGTGTACGAACAGCTCGGTTGCCACCAGTTCCTCTCCCTCCACGCGCTCGAAAGCCTGGTGGCAGTGCTGCCGGTGCGCGACGAGAACGGGATGGCGAAGATCATCCCGTTCGGTGGCGAGACACGGAATCTGATCACGTCGCAGGCGCGCCGGCGGGCGGAACGGACGCTCGGCCGCGACCGTGCGAACGCGGGCGAGGGAGCGCTGGCCGGCTACACGATGGGCATGCGCACCCGCGAGTGGGCGCTTCTCACTGCGGACGCACTCTGCGTTCTGGGCTGGGAGCGGGCCGAGGCCCTCCCGACCGCCAAAGCCGTCCTGGAAGGCGTGGGGCTCAAGTTCGGGGACAAGGAGCGCACCCGCGACCTGACCAAGGTGCTGGTCTTCGCTCCCGAGGACGCCGGAGAGAAGCTGGGCGCTTCCATCGACGCCAAGCGCGAGGCCGTGGCCGGGTGGATCAAGGAGTTCCAAGCGGCTCGGGAGGCTGCGAACAGCGGTTCCCGAGGCAGGAAACGAAGGGCTGCGGATACCGAGCCGACGGCCGACGGCGAGGAGGGGACGAGCGAGTCGCGCATCCCTCCTCTGCCAAGAGAGGTACGGGCCGGGGTACTCTCGGCGCTCGCCCCCAGGGACGCTATCGACATCGCGCTGTACGGGCGCTTCCTCGCCGAGATCGCGGACTCGCCGAACGTGGACGGCGCTGTGATGACCGGGCCCGCCTTCACCGTGCACAGGGCCAATCAGATCGACGACTTCTACAGCGCCGCGGACGATGCCAAGATCCGGCGCAAAGCGAACGCCCTAGACTTCCTCGACGCGGCGGACGATGCGGGCGCGGGAATGACGGGCTACCAGTCCCTGATCTCGGGGACGTTCTACCGGCACGCCGCGCTGGACCGAGTGCAGCTGCGGAACAACCTGGCGGCTGGCGGGATGCCGCCCGAGGAAGTGGACAAGGCCGCCCGCGCGGCGGAACGCCAGTTCGTCGAGGCCTTCGTCGACGCCATGCCCCACGCGAAGAAGAACACCACCGCCTCCACGGGCTCTCTGCCCAAGCTGGTCCTCGCCTTCGAGGGGGCACGTCCGTTCAACTACTCTGCGGCCTTCGAATCGCCGATCGAAGAGCGGGCGGGTGGCGGAGTCGCTCTTTCGGCTGCCCGCAGGCTCCTCGCACAGCACCGCCTGGTCACGCGTAAGCGCTCCGACATCGACGGGGGACGCGTCCTCACCTATGACCTGGACATCCAGGAGCTGCTGACCGAACTCGCAGACCAGGACGGCGCGCTCGTCGCCACCGAGGCGGGTTCCGTCGAGGAAATGACCACCCCGTGAGCCCGTACGTACTCTTGGCCCGCTTGGCCGGCCCTCTCCAGTCCTGGGGGCTCAGCTCGCGATTCGACCAGCGGGACACACACCTCAGGCCCACCAAATCAGGCTTCGTCGGTCTGCTCGCCGCTGCCGTGGGGTTCAACCGGGAGGATCCGATCACGCCGCTCGACGAACTCCGCTTCGCAGTGCGTGCCGACCGGCCCGGCACCCCGGTTGAGGACTACCACACCGTCGGCGGTGGACGGTATCCCCTTCGCCCCCGTGACCTGATCACCGACCACCGGCTGAACCGGACGATGGCGCCGCTCTTCGACGACGTGCCCGGCAGGGCGTTCGGTGTCATGCCCAGCCCCTCAGCCGACGGCTGGTACGGGGCGCCCAAGGGCATCGCTCCTGATGCGGACAGCGGCCAGCTCCTGGCCCGCACGGGGCACCGCAATCCGATCATCACCAACCGCTCCTACCTCGCGGATGCCCAGTTCGTCGCGGCGGTCGAGCATGAGGACAAACAGATGCTGGACGAGTTGGCCGTGGCTCTGGAACAGCCTCGGCGCCTCCTGTGGCTCGGGCGGAAATCCTGCCCGCCCGCAGGAGAGATCTCCGGCGGGGTGCACCCCGGATGCATCGAGGAGGTCTTCGCTACCACCCGCCTGCTCCCGCAGGCCACCAGCGAACAGCCGTGGACCTGGGTCGAGGTGGCGCCCGGCACCACCGGCGCCTCTCGGATCAACGACCAGCCGGTCAGCTTTCACCCCACCCACCGCAGCTACGCACCCCGCTGGGAACGACGCGTGCGCATTGAACCGGGTCAGTCCATCGGATGGGAGCACCTGCTGTGACCACGGCCTCCACCACCGTCGCGCGCTTCGTGGCCTGCCACAGCGTCCTCCACCTCGACGCCCGTCATGTTCTGGCACAGAAGGCCATTCTCGACCCGCACATCATGCATCGCCTCGTGATGTCGGGATTCAATGGATGGATCACGCCGGGCGAGCCGGATCCGCGGGCCCAGATGGGCATCCTGCACGCCTGGACACTGGACCTGAGGAACAACAGGCTGGTCCTTATCGTCCAGTCCCGCGTCCAGTCGGACTGGTCGTTCATTCCCCGTGCGGCCCTGACCGACGGCATCACCACCCTGCCGATCGACATGGCGGTCCGCACCGGAGAGACATATACCTTCCGGATCGTGGTGAACCCCACGCGCCAGCGTGGGGCGCGCGAGCACGATCACGCACCCCGCAAGCGGTTGTCCGACTCGACCCCCGGTCATGTCCGACAGTGGTTCGCCGATCGTCTTCAGGCCGACGGCGAGGAACGCGTAGGTCCCCTCGGTGTCCGTCGCATCGGGGCGCACGGGGTGACGGACAGCATAGCCGTGCGCATGCTGCCCAAGCTGAGCCTGACAGCCAAGCACCAGGGTGCCAGGATCGGGCGCGCGGAGCTGAAGGGAGAGCTGACCGTCACCGACCCGGAGACCTTCGTCGAGGCCCTTGCCAACGGCGTCGGCCGGGCCCGCTCCTACGGTGCGGGACTGCTCCTGGTTCGTTCCCCAGACAGTAGTTGACCGAGCAAGATCTGCCGGATCACGGCCGGGTCGCGGCGCTCGGAACGGGGTTCACCAAGGGGATTTTGCCCCCGAGGTCCCAACTGGACCGCCGCGATCCGGCCTCCGCGTCCCGGATCCCGTCATCGTTCTGACCTCCGAGCACGACGACTGGTCGAAGCTCTGTGGGAAGCGCGTGATCATCAGAGAGTGGTATGCACCACCGACTACAGGGTCTGTGAGTACAGAGGCGCCCGTGGCACGCGGAGTCGTCCACACTGAGCAGCACGAGCACATTGCGCCGCCGCGCCTCCTCGAAGGCATCGGGTGCCCACGGCCATCAGTCGACGGGGTTCTCGGCGTGCTGGAGGAGGTAGAGCTACTGGAAGTGTGCCAGTCGGTTCATGCCTCCGCTCCTACACAATCCAGCGAGTAGACCCCGTCGTGACTCCTGCTATGGCCAAAGGGGGAGCTGGAGCAGGGCGACCGTGACCCCGGCCAAGCTCAGGAACGTCCCGCTGGCAGCCTTCAGGCTTGCCGAACGCTCATGGCTGAGCACGCTCCACAGGAGACCGGCACCGGCAGCGCTGATGACCACAAGAATCATGTAGACGAGCATCACAAGGAGCTTGAGTCGACAGCCAACTTCCGGAACCTTCAGGCACTTCGAAGACAGCTGGCCAATCCATAGAGCAAACCGGCCAACCGACCCGACGGGCACACTCCGACTGCCCCCCAGCAGAGGCACCGATGCTCACCAGCTCAGCTCTTCGGTGACGTCAAGGTGATGGGCCTCGCCAGAGAGGTCGAGCTCAGACATGACACACCGATCCGGCTCACTCACCAGCACATCAACCGGTAACCGGACGTAGCAGTATGTCATCTCGGAGGGTCTCCCACGGCTCCCGCCAGACCTCAGACGAGGCTCTCCCGATGACGCGCCAGGCATCACGCGCCGACTCTCGCAGAGGCCACCACACACTGATCCCTGTCACGAGGAAAGCAGCCGTCATGACATCCAAGGCCATGCCCACAGCTCGGATGACGTGAAGAGAATATGATCAATATTTGAGATGGATCGATCAGACTCATGCACCTGGCGCACCAACAACGAGAACTTACGATGAGATGCGATCGAATGGCATGAGAGAGCTGAAATTCGCGTGACACTGGGCGATATGACCACCACTCGGCAGACCGCCTCCCGAGAATTACCCCTCTCGTCGGGCGTCATGGACATCTCGCCAGCCCTGGCTACTGAGATGCTTACACGTAACCGCGAGAACCGTCCCCTTGACAGAGGGCGAGTATCGCACCTCCGGGAGGCGATCCTCAGGGGCGAATGGCTCATCAGTCATCAAGGAATCGCATTTTCAGGACTCTGGACCGACAGTCGCCTCCTGGACGGACAGCATCGCCTCGAAGCCATCCGGCAATCCGGCCAAACAGTCCCGCTGCTTGTATTCGAGAACGTGGCAGCCGAAACGTTCTCCGTCATGGATACTGGCCGTTCTCGCACGGCATCGACCGTCCTCGCCATGCAAGGCGAGCAGGACTCAGCCCTCCTGGCTGCCACCATTCGGCACATCCACCTCTTCAGCACCATGCCCGACACTGAATGGAAGGGGCACTCCTCTCGCCTCACCAACGCCCAGGTACTTACCTTCCTGGACGCGAATCGAGAGAAGGTAACGAGGGCCTGCGGGATCGCGCGGCTCATGAGCAAAGAACGTCTCATTATTCCCACTGCTGCGGCAGTCGGTTACTACACGACGCATGAGGCGTCACCAGGCGTCGATCAGGATTCATGGGTGAGGGGCGTGACGACCGGTGCCGATCTCTCCCCAGGAGATGCCCGGCTAGCCCTTCGCAATGCGCTGATTTCCCTTGGTACAGGTACCAGTGGACGCCGTCGCAACGATTCCCGCGGGCAGCTTGGCCTGTACCTGAAGGCATGGAACGCCTGGGTCCTTCAGAGACCCGTCAAACAGCTTCGGTTCCAGCGCGGAGAGAAGATGCCCAGGCCCGTGCACGTGCTGCCTGAGGGGAGCTCGGCCTCTCAGGCATAGAGAAAGCAGCTGTAGCACCAAGCCGGCCGATCACAAGCCGCAGCGCCACTGCGCCCGTACAACCGAAGTCAGGGGCATCAGGCAGGCAGTCCGGCGAATAGCCCACAGAGAAGGATCGACTGCATCGCCCCGCTTAGCCTCTTGCATCGCCTCCCCTCCTCATGGCCTCCAATCCAAAGGGCTTGGAGGCGTGCTGGAGGAGGTAGGGCGACTGGGAGTCCGCCAGGCGATTCATATCGGCATCGTCGCACGGCGCGTACCCGGATCGGGCGATGGCGGCACTGACGCCGGACGGGCGTGGGTCCGGGCCGCGGTGGCGGTCGGGCCAAAGGTTGCGTAGGACGTGCGTGCGACAATCGGGCACAGCCGCGACGAGGGGGATTCCATGGGCGACGAGGGCCGGCTGAATGTCAGTGCGGAACTGGCCGGGGTGCTGGAGCGGATCGACGCGCTCGGGGCGACGCTCGACGAACGGGCGCCTTCCGCCGAGGAGTTGGGACGGCTCCCCGAGGACACGACACACGCGCTGCTCGACACGGGGATCGTGCGGGCCGAGCTGCCGCTGGGCCTCGGTGGGTACGAGTTCGCGCCCCGGCAGCTGATCCAGGCGGCGGAGCGGGTGAGCTACCACGATGCCGCGGCCGGGTGGACCATGGTCGCGCTCCAGATGATCACCGGGACCACCGCGGCGTACCTCGCGGCGGACACCGCGGCCGAGCTGTTCCCGGACATACCGAACGGCAAGCACGCGCTGCTGGCCGGGCACGGTACGCGCCCCGGCCGGGCCGTGCCCGTGGAGGGCGGCTACCGGGTCAGCGGTCAGTGGCAGTTCGCCTCCGGGGTGGCACACGCCACCCACATCCACAGCGCGTTCCAGGTCGAGGGCACCGGTGAGCAGCGGGTCCTCACGATGCCGAAGTCCCAGGTCACCCTGGACGGCAACTGGGATGTGCTCGGGCTGCGCGCGACGCACAGCGTCGACTACCACTGCACCGACGTGTACGTCCCGCGCGAGTACACCTACGCCGCGACCACGGACACGCCGCTCAACGGTGGCGCCCTCTACCGCCTCGGCCTCGTCAACCTGTCGGCGATCGGGCACACGGGGTGGACCCTCGGCGTCGGCCGGCGGCTTCTGGACGAGATGAAGCGGGTCGCGGCGGCGCGGACCGGTTCGCGGGGCGCGGCGGTCGACACCTCGCAGTTCCACGCCGAGTACGCGACGGCCGAAGCCGGGCTGCGGGCCGCCCGTGCCTGGGCGAACGACGTATGGCGGGACGTCGAACGGACGCTGGACAAGGGTGAGCTGCCGAGCACGGAGCAGGACACCCTGATCCGTCTCGCGCTCAATCACACGACCTCGACCGTGTCCGGCGTGGGCCGCACCGTGCACCGCTGGGCCGGTTCGGCGGCGATCCGCCGCGGCCCGCTCGACCGCTTCCTGCGCGACCTCGGTACAGGCGCGCAGCACATCACGTCGAGCCCGGTCGTACTCCAGAACTGCGGCAAGTGGCTGAGCGGCGCCGCACCGGACGCCCACTGGAGCTTCCTCGACCTGACGTGACGTGGCCTGGCCACCCGGGTCCGACCCTCCCCCGGTCAGAGGCCGACCGACACCGGGCGCCCCTCCTGCCATCAGCGGGGGGCCGGAACCTGTGATGCCCGGGAGCTCCCGGACCGGAAGGCCGGATACGGTCCCGGGATTCTCGGGTTCTCTTCACGCTGCGTCGGCCAGGGATCTGCTTCCGCACCGGCAGGTGCGTGTCCGCCGGTACGGAAGCAGATCCCGACGGGTGACGTAGCCCTATAAAGAATGACCACCCTGAAGGGTGGAAATCCCGCTAAACCGGAGATCGCCCGGGCAGCCTCCTCGCGGCGCCCCACAAGAGGCGTCAGACATCCAGCACCGCCGGGCTGCTCAGGTCCTCAAGCGGTGACTGATCGTTGAGAGGTGGATGCCGTGAGCGCGATCCAGACGGGCAAGCTCCAGCTGAACTCCACACGCCCTGTGGCCACCACGGGCGGCGATACGTCGACCTTCACCCAGGTCACCTTCCCCGCCCCGTTCCCCGCCGGTTCCACGGTGATCGTGACCCCCTTCGTCCAGACGTTCAACGGCCCCGACACACCGGGACTGCGGATCGCGGACGTCACCCCGACCGGATTCAAGATCCGTATCAACGAACTCCACGCCAGCGGCAAGGTCACCGCCGACGGCACGCACACCGAGGAGACCGTCGGCTGGATCGCCGCTACCGTGTAGGCCCACCCGGACCCGCCGGGGCCCGCGACGGGTGAATCGCACCAGCGTGACGCTTCCCCGTGAACACCACACCTCCGGGGGCGGGCAGAGCGGCCTCGCGCCCACGGGGACAACCCCGGCAGGTGAACAGGGCGCCAGCCGTGTGGGCCGTTCAGCGCCCGGTGCGGATGCCTTGGTGTGCTGGCCCGAGTCCGCAGCGGCCGGCCGAGACCGGGGCGGTGTCCCGGTCTCGGCCTCTGGTCCGGCACGGGCCATGCGTGCGGTTCGGCTCCCCGGGTGGGCCGGGACGGCAACCTCACGGTTCAGCCCTGTCCAGCGCGGTGAGGCCCTGGGAGTGGTCCGGGGACGTGTCCGTCCCAGGGAGCGACCCCCACAGGCGAAGAGCTGGACCAGGCGGACAGGACGTATGCCTGATCAGCGACGCAGCACGGTGGCCCCGCCTCCAACCGGGTGACGGCGGGGGCAGCCCGGCCGACCGGGTGACGGCGGGAGCAGCCCGGCCAGGACGAGCCACGGCGCGGGCGGGCCCGCCACCAGAATGCGAGGGGCCCGACCGCCACCGCGCACACCGGAGCCCACCCATGCCCCAGCCCGACACCTTCCTGGCCGTGTGCGGCAATACGCATCTCTACCCCGGCGCCCGCTGCCGCCTCCAGGGACTGCCCGACCCCCAGACGTTCGCCGACCGGCCACGGCCTGTCGATGTGCTCCTGCGCTTCTCGGACTCGGTCACCACCGACGCGGAGCTACGCACCGACGGCCCGGCCGACGCCGTACTCGCCGTCCCTGCCTACACCACCGGGGCGGGCACGCAGATCGAGGGCTGTACCTGGCTGGTCCGGGATTTCGTCCGCACGGGGACGAGGTGGAGCTGACGATCGGCGGGGTCGGCCTGGGTTGAGAGCCCGACTCCGCCGCGGTCCGGGACGCCGCGTGGGGCTCCGGGGCTCTCGGGCTGGCCGGTCAGCGGGGGGAGGGTCCGGTGATCGTTGCCGCCGGGATGCCGGGCGAACCGGAGCCGCCGAAAACAGAGGGGGCGACGCCCACACGAAGCAGGAGTCCGCATTGCCTCACTTCTCCTGTTACGCGGCGAAACCCACCCCAGATTCTCCGCCGGGCAGAGCCTGCGGCGATCGGGAGTCGCCAGACACTTCACATCGGCGTGTCACATGCTCGGAAGCAGCCGACTCGGCGACGCCCGAACCGGTCCAGCCGGGTCCCACGGCGGCAGCTGCTTCCGTGGCAGCGAAACGCGCCGACCGCAACAGCTCATGCGACGCAAGTAATTCGACGCCGCACCTCCGCTGGAGGGCAAGGTTCGAAAGGGTTTGACACGCACCACGGCGCCTAGCTGCATACAGATCCACCTTGGATCTTCGGCAACAGCCGGGCCCCCTCGCCGTGCAGCGCACAACTATGCACCCGAAACAAGCATCCGGAATTCTCACGAAATCGGCGAGATCATTCGCTCGCGAAATAAAACTCTCAGCCGCGATTCATTCAGCCACTCTCGCAAATCACCAAAATGCCCGATGTAAGCCTTGCGCTCTTCCTTTCCGCTCTCGGCAGCACACAAGCGGCCCTTGAAGGTCCATTTGTTCCCGCGTAGCCAGTTCGCGTAGTCGGCACCCCGGATAAGCGGAGCACCATCACACACGGGTGTGCGATGCGTCATTTTCACCTTCTCGCACCCTTCGTAGACCGGTACGAGCATAAAGCGTTTAACACGAGCGCACGACCGATCAAGGGCAGGCGACCCCAGCACAGCGAGCACTGCCGGGCACCACAAGACAAATAGCAATGGACGCGCACATCGCTACCTCTTCCCGAGACTGGCCGCACTGTGATCCATCTGACGTTTGGCATACGTGTTCACCTACACCGATGCCGTCTGACGTCCGAAAAGCCTGACCAATTGCATGCGTCCTGAAATCAGCTCCCAAAAGTGCTGACCCGTCTGCCTAAGGTACTGACGCCCGTGCGGTCTTCGCGCAGGCAGCCTGTTCAGTCCAGCAGGAAGGGAACGGCATTTTATGAGCTTACCCACCCATGCGGCTTCAAACGGACAAAGAATACGTAGCCGAATTGCGGCGGCTACCATACTGGCGGTGATCGCCGAGGTCTGCGTCGTCGGCGCCGGTCAGGCAGCGGCAGCTCCCGAACCGGAGCGCGGTCAAGAGTCGCTCGGCATTTCGGCAGAGTCTTCTCGGCCCACAGCATCCAAGACCTCGCCGACCGGCGCAAAGCAAGCGCCCCGGTACTCCAAAGGCTCCAAAGCGTGGGCGGTCCTGGAGGCGCGGGAGACCGGCAAAGCGGTCGTCGCCCAGGACGAGACGACAGCAACCTCCTACACGGTGGCCAATCCGGATGGCACCCTCACCACGGACCTGACCTCCGGTCCCGAACGAGTGTGGCGGGCCGGCAAGTGGCGCAAGGTCGATGCCACCTTGACCAGGTCCGGCGACGGCACCGTCAAGGCCAAGGAGCATGCCCACGGCCTGCGCCTCGCAGGCGACGGCGGCACGGTGCCGCGCTCGCTGGCCGACGCCCAGAACGCCGCCCCTCGTGACCTCGTCACCCTCGGTACCGGTGACCAAGCGGTGACGCTCCAGTGGAAGGGTGGTCTTCCCGCTCCGGAGCTCACCGGCACCACCGCCCGCTATCGGGAGGCAGTCCCCGGGGCCGATGTCATCGTCGAAGCGACCCGGACCGGCTTCGAACAGTTCGTGGAGATCGGCAAGAGGCCCTCCGGCGCATACTCCTACATCCTGCCGATCAAGGCCAAGGGGCTGAAGGCCAAGGCGAACAAAGACGGATCGGTGACGTTCAGCGACACCGAGACCGGAGAGCGGCGAGCGGTGATGCCCGCTCCAGTCATGTGGGACGCCTCGGTGGACAAACCGTCCGGCGAACACACTCGTCGTGTCCGCGTCGGCATGAAGGTAGTGGACAAGGGCACCGGCCGCATCGACCTGGTCGTCACACCCAGCGCGGAATTCCTCGCCGACCCCAGAACCCGATACCCAGTCACGGTCGACCCTTCGACTTCCGGTCTTGCCTCAACGTTCGACACGTATGTGCAGCGCGGCGAAGCCGTCGATCTGTCCACCGACACCGAACTCGACTTCGGCGACCCTGGCACCAAGAACCCGGACGGCACCACCCGGCTCGCCCGGTCCTTCATCCACTGGAACACCACGCCCATTCAGGACGCGTTGATCATCGACACGAACCTGGCGCTGTGGAACTTCCACTCCGGCAACACCGACTGCACCAACCAACAATGGACGGTGTGGGACACCACGCAGGCGTCCACCTCTTCCAGGTGGACCAGCCAGCCCACCTGGCACCAGCAGTACCACGCCTCAGCACAGACTCGCGGCAACCCCGGCTGCACAGCCGCGCAGCCCGACGGCTGGATCAACGCCGACGTGGACGTCCTTGTCCAGACCTGGGCCTCGGCGAAGGCGACCCGCGGCTACATGGGCCTGCGCGCTGCCGCAGCGGACACCCGAGGCTGGAAGCGTGTCAACTCAGGCAACGCGACGGCGAACCAGCCAAAGCTGACCGTGACCTACAACTACCGTCCCTCCGACGGAACGGCTCAGCAAGCAGGGCCGCCCTTTCGGACCCACAACCAGGTCTGGGGTGTCAATACCCTCACACCGACGCTGCGGGACAAGTTCACGGACGCGAACGGCGACAAGGTCAACGGCAGCTTCCAGGTCTACGACGCGGAAACCAACACGCCCATCACCACTCCTGCCGGGGACGGCGTGATCGTCTCCGCCTTCGTCACCCCGGGCACGTGGGCGACCGTCCAGGTGCCGGGCGGGCAGCTCGTGGACGGCAAGATGTACAAGTTCCGCACCAACGCCTACGACGGCACCCACTACAACCTGGGCTGGTCCCCTTGGCGGACGTTCGTCGCGGAGACCGCCGCCGCAGGCGTTCCCACCTCTCTCCAACCCGGCGACGCCTACACGATCAACGATCCCGCTCTGATCGCCAACCCCGCCCAGGTCGATCAAATCCTCAACAGGGACGGGAATCTGGAAGCACTGGGGCTCAAACCGCGCACACGCCCCGCCATGGGCCAGACCACACCGACGTCCGTCGGGCCGAAGGCTGTCTGGGAACGCACCTACACCGTTCCCAGTCACCGGTTCAACCGGGGCCGCAAGCCGGAGAACAACGGCCAGCACCCGTACGAGTACATCGCGAGCACCAACGAGTGCCGAAACGCTGACGACGCGGACAACGCGTCGGGGTGGCTCAAGAACCGCTTCTCGTACTGCCAGGAGACCATGACGGTCATGCCAGCGGTCAAGTGCGGTTTGTGGCCCCCCGGCTGCTACCTACAGGGCACATTCATTTCTACCAACACCCTGATCGGTAGAGGTCAGATCGGCGGCTTGAACGGAAGCACGCTGACTCGTTTCGCCGAATTCGACTTCAATGTGGACGTCTTCCTCTCCAGCGGCGACTTCAACAAAGCCGGCGCCAAGCTGGAAGCACGACTGGAATGCAAGGGGGACTGGGCCATAGGAGTGCCGGGAAGCCCCACCGCACAGGACGCCTGCCAGCCTGGTATCCACGTCGGACGAACTGATTCACCCAGCCAGTGGAAGCACAACGGCGACACCACATTCGACCTGTGGTCCCTCGCCCCCAAGCTGCCCGACCTCGCCAACGGCGATCAGATCGCCACAGGTCAGTTCACACCGATCCTCAAATTCACCCTCCCCGGATACTCCCAAGTCATACCCGCTGGGGGTGAAAAGGGAGAAATCCGCTTCGACAGCGCTGCCTACAACCAGCGAGCGCAAGCAGGTTCCGTCTTCCCCGACGCTACGCCCGCCCTCCGCTACGACCGGAGCGACAAGTCCGTTCCTACTGCTCCCGTGGAGCCCTACTACGGGGTAGCGGCCGTCGCGGACCACATCGGCGACGCTCTCAACAACCCGGGCGGCACGTATCCGACGAAAGCCAGCAAGAAGCTTCCCGGCGGAAGCCCCCTGAACCCGATGCATCGGCTCGTGCCCGGATTCGGCGCGAATGAGAAGGCGCGTTACGACGCCAATCGCTCCGTCGTCACCTCTACGTGCAACAATCCCGCCGTTCCAGGCCAGCCGCCGGCCGGAGTGCAGCTCGACTGCGACGAATTCCCCTTCGCCTCCAGCTATCAGGGTGCCGCGCGCCATCAGTACGAAGGCGAGCCGTACCGCGACGACTTCTCCGTCCGCTACATCGACCCCATCGAGAATCAGGAAGCCGGGCGACGTCTCGGCGCATGGTACGACAACGACCGCATCTTGAGCTACGACCCGTTCATCATCACGGTCGGCAACTGAGCCGTCGCCGCTGTCGGGTAATGCCATCAAGAGGGGCCGGCCCACAGGGCCGGCCCCTCGCGTTCATTCTGCCTCTTCGCTGGCTTCGATGCGCCAGATCCGGACAAGGCAGTACTGATCCGCACCACGCAAATCCTCTTCTCGCCCGGGCACCATGAGCAGGGCGGATCTTTGGTCCGCCAGCGGCGAGGTGAAGGGCCCACGCTGGTGGTTGAATATCCAATGCCAACGCATTCCGTACAATCCAGGCGACGGGAGGACAAGTGGTACTTGCGTCTGGCCTCCGTCGATGGTTTCCAATGCAAGTTCCCCACAAGGCAGTTGCACCTCCACGTCCGCGATACCACACCACTGCGCATCGTCCCCGGGCGGCGTTGTCGACCAGCTTTCCAACCGTACGGACGCACGGATGACCTGGGGTGGAACCTGCAAGTAGACCATCCCCGGGGCAGAGAGGATCCAGTTCGCGCGATCCGTGTGGGGCGAATAGGTATCCACACTCGTATCAACCAACCCGAAGATCCGGTAACTCGGTGATACCTCGGTCTCGTATGAATCCAGCAGCCTACTCAAGGGCACCTCACACGTGGACAGTTGAGTCGCCAACAGCATAGTTCGCTCGACAGGGAGCAGGAGCGAGCGCCCGCCCGCCCGCCCGCCCGCCCGCCCGCCCGCCCGCTCGCTACAACGGACGTCGCACGGACGGACCTTGCCATCGTCGTCCGACACGCACCGTCCCGGCAAACCGCTCCTGTACCGCCCGGGATCGCTCTCCGGCTCAGGACCATCGGCATCGCCGCCCACAGCGGCTCCCAATCCGTTAAGGGTCCCCCATTCACGCCGGATGCAGGTGATTCCCAGGACCGGACTCGCCGTATCTCGGATGCTCGGCGCTCTCCGGCGCTTGCTGTGTTGTTCGGTTGGCATGCGCATCGCCTGGCGCCATCCGGGGGCATTACGGTTCCGCACGGTTCTGCCGGAAACTTCTCCGTCGAAGAAGTGTTCCTAGGTGTATCGAGCAAGTAAGGGTGGAACGCTTCCATCCGTGCAGTGTGAAGGTGGTCGTCCTCGGGGTAGGAAGCGACTGCCTTACCGGCGCGCGGCGATGTCTCCATGTCGCCGCCCCGATCGTTTCCCGGTCCCCCACACAAGGAGCCTTTTTGCAACCTCATGTTGAGGTGTGGTGGAGGACGAGGATGGCCTTCACGATGTCGGTGATCCGGTTGGTGCTGCAGCGGAGCTTCCGCAGGAGGCGCCAACCCTTCAGCACGGCCATGGCCTGCTCGCCGACGCAGCGGATCTTGGCGTGACTACTGTTATGCCGTCGCTTCCAGCGCTTGAGCCGGCGGCCCCGGAGGGGGACTCGAATGTGCCGGCCGGCGCCTTGGTAGGCCTTGTCCGCCCAGCACTTCAGTCCCGTGGCCGCGAGTGCGTCGACGATGCCATGGCTTCGGGCCGCGGTCAGGTCGTGAGTGGCTCCGGGCAGGGCCGGGGAAGCCTAGAGCAGTCGGCCGAACGGGTCGGTGAGGACCTGGACGTTCAAGCCGTGACGCTTGTGTCTTCCCGAGTAGTAGGGGGTGTCGGCGGCGATCCGGTCGATCGGCAGCGTGCCGTCCAGGATCACGAACGCCTTCTTCCGGGCCGTCTCTATCGCCTCAGCCAGGGTCGGTGCGCCAGCGGCCAGGACTTCGACGGCCTCGTGTACGTACCGGTAGACGGTCGCGATGCCGATTCCGAAGCCAGCGGCAAGCCGGGCGTAGGTGTCGCCGCACCGCAGATAGGCCAGGGCGAGCAGGGCCTGCCGGCCGGCTGGCAGCCGTCGCCACCGCGTACCGGTCTCCCGTCGCCGGACTGCAAGCTGCCCGGCCGGGTGCCGCAAGGTCTTGCTGGACAGGTCGATCGACGATGGGTAGACAAGCACGCGAAACGCCTGGCGGACACGGGTGATCTTGGTCGAGAACCCATCTACCAGGAGCTCCATCGTTTCGTACAGCCCGCCCCGACCAACACCACAGCCCCACGGTCAGGTTGAAAAGGACTCAGTTCCCGCCACTGCACCCCGGTGCCCAGCGGGTGGATGATCCCGTTGATCACCTGCCGGTGATCGCGCCAACGGCCGCACCGGTTGTTGCCCACCGGCAAAGACGGCTCCAGCACTGCCCACTCGCCGCCCGTCAGATCCCCCGACTCAGCATGGGCAGGCCCAGAGTCTCCCTGTTCGCAGAGGTACGGCTATTCGATGACCGCGGTGGCTTCGACCTCGACCAGGAGGTCAGGTTCCCCCAGCGCCGCGACGCCCAGCAGGGTGATCGGCTTGACCGGATCGATGCCCAGTTTCGCTGCCGCCCGGCCAACGCCCTCCCCCAGCAGCGGCATCTTCTCGGGACTCCAGTCGACGACGTAGACGGTCAGCTTCGCCACGTCGTCGAAGGAGCCGCCGATAGAGGCCAGAGCGGTGCTGATGTTGAGATAGCACTGCTCGACCTGAGCGGCGAAGTCCCCTTGGCCCACGGGCCGGCCGTCAGCGTCGCGGGCGACCTGTCCCGCGAGGAACACCAGCTTCGATCCGGTGGCGACCGACATCTGCCGGTAGACCTCGGGCTTCGGCAATCCCTCGGGATTGAGCAGCGTCACAGACATGAACGGCCTCTTCCTCGTGGCGTCGGGAACAGCAAGATCAGCACTCATCAAAGCATAACGACGCTATGTATTGTGAGGCCATGGCAAGGACGAAAGATCCAGCGGTCCGCTCCCTGCTTCTCGAACGGGCCGCACAGATGCTGCGGACGAGGCAACCGGTCACGCTGCGCACCCTGGTCGCCGGAACCGGCGTATCAACGATGGCCGTCTACACATACTTCGGCGGTATGGACGGCCTCTGGAAGGCGCTGCGGCAAGAAGGCTTCACCCGCCTGGCCGCCCGACTTGCGGCCGTCAGGATGTCCGCGGACCCGGTACGGGACCTCGCCGCCCTGGGCGGCGCCTACCTGGCCAACGCCCTGGAGAACCCTGACCTCTACCGCGTCATGTTCGACGCGGGCTTCGACCTCGAAGACGCCGGCACCGCGGACGAAACCCTGCACCGCCTCGTCGAGGCCATCGAGCGGGCCAAGGCGAGCGGCCGCTTCCGCGACGAGGTCGACCCGCAGGAACTGGCGACACAGAGCTGGACAGTCGGTCACGGACTCGCATCCCTCGTCGCCACAGGCCCCCTGCCGCACCAGACCCTTGCGCACGGCGCACCCATGCTGACCGCACTGTTCACCAGTGCAGGAGACGAACCCGCCCGATGCCGCCGGTCGGTTGAGCACGGCTGGGGCCGGCCGGCCCCAGCCCGGCCCAACTCTCCCGATCGGAGACACAGGCCCTAGCCGCACGCGCCCCCCAGCAATCACACGCGCCCCCTCGGGGGCAGTCCGCTGCCGGGCCGAACGGCCTACGCTGGGCGCCATTCTGCGTCCTGCGGGTGCCACGCGCCCACGTGCTCGGAGGGGGTCCCGGGATGAGCAATGACAGTGGGCGTGAGCCACTGACGATGTATATGACGGGCGGCCCGGTGACGGTGCCGTCGACCATCCGGGGTGTCCGTGAGGCGTTGCCCGAGTCCGAACGGGCCGAGTTCACGGCGGAGATCGAGAACGTGTCCGCCGATGAGCTCCAGATGACCCTGATGCGGTGGGTGATGCGGATTCCCACCCCGCACGATGAGGCGGAGGAAGCCCTGGCGGAGAGGCTGGCCGCTGGTGATCTGACGGGGGTGACGTTCGCCGACGAACTGGGCGACGACGAGTACCGGAGCGCCCCATGAGCCACCGGATCGCCTACACCGATGAGGCGAAGGCGGGACGCGGCGCTCTTGTCCCCAAGCGGCGGAAGGACTTCGACACGGGCGTCGCGGTGCTCGCCCGAGCCCCCTATGGGTGCGGATCGCGGGCGGTGAAGGGGGACAGGGACCGCAGGGACGCCACGATCGGCTGCGTCGCGGTCATCCGGTACGAGGTGAGCAGCGGGGTGCTGACGATCACCGTGCTCCGGGTCGTGCCCGCGCCCTGACCGCCGTCATGGCGGGCCCCCTGGCGGCAGCAGGCGGACTGATCTCTTCAACGCGTCAAGGCGGCATTGTTCCGGCCCAGCGACTTCGGCCCCGGACGTACCACCTTCCATGGCAGCACAAGCGCCCGGCACAACGACGACGACAAGGGTGAGAAGAACGGTGTCCGAGAGCTACGGAAGGACCTTCAGCACCTACCTGAGCGGGGGCGACCTGGTCATGTTGCCCGCGACCATCAAGGACATCCGGGAGGCCCTTCCCAGCGCCGAGCGAGCGGCCTTCACCGAGGCTGTCGAGAACGCGGGCGCGGAGGATCTGTTGGAACTCCTCGCCACCTGGGCGGAACGGACCCGGCCGGACCTGATCGCTGACAAGGAGGCCGCGTTCCGGCGGATCGCGGAGGGCGACTTCACGGGGACCGTGTCCGAGGACGAGGTCGCTGTCCTGTTCAATCCGGGTGGACGACGGTGACGGTCATCTTCCGGAGGGCGTCCGCTGCCTGGTTCGAGTACTGGACGCGGTAGGAGCCACTCACCAGGGTCCCTGCGAGTCGTGTCCGAGGAGGGCGCGCATCTCTTCGGCGGGGATGAAGCCGCTGTCGTCGCCGCGCTCCAACCGCTCGAACACGGAGTACTGGAAGGCGCGGAGCTCGGGACTGGTCTCCTGGGCCCAGTACTGGAGCACGGCGAGCAGTTCTTCCGCGTGAGTGGTGCCCACGGCGGTTTCGAAAGCGGCGTGACGCTCCGGGGGGAGGGCGGCGCGAATGCCGTCGATGGTGGCGGGCAGGACCACCAGCTCGCCGTCACCGATGTAGGTCGTGAAGGTCGGTTCGGCTCGGTCCGCCATCAGGTTCTGCCTCCGCCCGGCTCGGTGGGTCCCCACACTATGGACCGGCGGCCCCCGCCGTCCGGAACTGACGCAAAGGGGCAGGTGTCCTGGGGCGCGGCCCGGGCGCCCGGCAGTCGGGATGCGCTCCCCACGCACGTGCTGTGCGCCCGGCGACGGATCCGCGTGGTGCTGCGACCCCCGGTCGAGCAGGGCCCGGCCCTGGTGGCCCTCGTCGGTCGGGCCCGGGCCGGGCTCAGCGTTCGTCGGACCGGCGCCAGTAGTCGGGGAGCATGTCGTCCACCCAGGACGGCACGCGCACCTCGCCGCGTGGGCCCATGGACGGGAACCAGGGTGCCAGGTCGAGGACCGGTGTTCCGTCGACCGCGTCGAGGTCGGTGACGCGGATGTCGCGGCCGTCGACGCCGAGGATACGGGGGAACGAGGTCGCGAGCTGGTTGGGGCGGCGGTGGTTGCGGTGGACGAAGGTGCCGGTCGCGGGCCAGGCCGGGTTGCCGCGCGGGCTGCGCACATGGAGGGCCACGTCATCGGGGCGCGCGAGGTGGAAGTGCCAGGTGACGACCAGATGGGAGAACTCGGCCAGCCCTTGGAGGGTTTCGGCCGGGAAGTCGTCCCGGAGCCGGATGAGCGCTTCCATGCCGCCCTGATAGTCGTCGGCGACCCCGGTGTGGCCACCGACGACGGTGGCTACGGGCGTGGACTCGTAGGTGTCCGGCACGGTTCTCCCTCGGCTCGTTCGTGGGCGCCCGGGTGACGTCCCGGGCTGCGTCGCCGGTGTCCCGGCATGGGCCTGTCAGCCTGTGCGGCGCAACAGGGTGCGCGCCCGGTCGTCGAGCGCGCCGGCGGCCTGGTTGCCGCGATGGCGGAAGGGGCTGAGTGCGCGGCGCATCTGGACGACGGTCTCCGTGGCACGGCCGGAGTGGACGCCTTCCATCGCGTCGAGGGCTTCGGTCCAGGTGCCGATCGCGGCGTCAAGGGCGCCCTGTTTGACCTGGACGGCGCCGAGGTATCCGAGGGTGACGGAGTGGGTGCGGCGGAAGGTCTGTGCGCGGCGGGTGCGGACGCTGCGGGTGAACTGCCGTCCGGCGCCGTCCAGATCACCGAGTGCGGTCAGGGTGTGGGCGGTCTGCGAGGCGAGGGACGCCTCGCCGAAGAAGAAGACCCTCTGCGGTTCGGCACCGGCGGCGGGGTCGGCGGCGGTGAGGTCGTCCTCGGCCCTCCTCAGCGCGGCGACGGCTGCACGCCGCTGGCCGTCAGCGGCGAGGGCACGGGCGTGGACGACCCCGATGAGGGCCCGTTCACGGGGACCTGCCGCGGTGTAGCGCTTGCGCTCGACGGAGGCGGAGGCGAGGTTCACGGCATCGCGGCTGTGGCCGAGATCGGCGGCCTGGTGGGACATGGCACGCAGGATGTGTCCGGCGAGGGGCGCGTCGTCGGCTTCGGCGGCCATACGCAGTGCGAGTCGGAAGTAGTGCTGGGCCCGACCGTGCTCGGCGCTGTCGAAGCTCATCCAGCCCACGAGGTAGGCGAGTTCACCGGCTCCTGACATGAGGTCCTTGCGGAGCTGTTCGGAGGGGATGCGGGCGGCCAGGTAGTCGGCGACGTCCGTGTGGAGGTAGGCGGTCAGCGCGCTCCTGCCCGCACGCCCGCCGAGCAGCTGATCGCCGCGCGAGTAGTGGGCGTGGGCGTCGCGCACCGCTTCGACGTGCGCGCCGGTGACCCGGTCCCGCGAGAGGGGTCGGCGGGCCTGGGCGTCGGTGAGGGCCTGGTCCCACCAGGTGTCGGGGGGAAGTGCCGTGCCGACGGCCGAGTAGGCGGATGTCTTGAGGAGCCGCCTGCGGGCTATGTCCATCTGGGTACCCCCGAGTTCGGATAGCGCGGTCAACGTGCCGATGTCCCAGCTGCCGGTTCGCTGCTCTTCCCCGACCGGAGCGAGACCGATCTGTGCGGGTGTGACGACGCGTCCCAGCTTCCGCGAGAACGTCTCGCACAAGACTGCCACGGCCCGCCCTTCGGGTCGTGTCCCGCCGACCCACATGGAGACGTGGGAGCGGGACACCGTCAGGAGTTCGTCCGCTCCGGCTTCGGCGGCCACGCGTAAGAAGTGCGTCGCCACCTGGGTCTGCGGCCAGCCGGTCTCCCGGATCACTTCCGCGAGCCGGGTGTTGCGTGTGCGCGCCATCGTGCGTCCCTCGGTTCCGAAATGATCTTTGGCGGCCTTGGCGACTTCCGGGCCGCCCCGGGGGTGCCCGCACACCACCCAGGACGGTTTCCTCTGTGTCACCACGATATTCCGCACCGTCACGATCGGTAGGGATATCGACGGAGAGGACCGGAACGCGCACCGCTCCGGTCCCGGCCGGAACGCGGCGCCCTCCCGGCCGACGCCGCGTCCGCCCGTACGTCCGGTCCAGCCGTCGTCACTCCTGCGCCAGTCGGAGGTCCCCCATGTCCAACAGCACCGTGAGAACGGCCTTCGTCTACACGTGCCGTCCCGACGTCGGCGCGGCGATGACCGCGCTGTCCGACCTGACCGGCTTCGCCGAGGAACGGCGGTACGAGGTCCGCGCGGCGGTGTGCGACGCCGTCGGGACGGACCTGGCGCTGGGGTGCCGTCCCGCCTGGCGGTTCCTGAGCCGTCTGATCCCCGACGGAGGACCGGCCGTCCTGGTGGTGCGTTCCACCGATGAACTCGCCGTCGGCACCGCCGGGCGCAAGGCGGCTCTTGAGGCACTGGCGGCCGATCAGGTCAGGGTCGAGGCGGTACGGCCCGCCGCGTGGGAGGTGTCGCCGTGGAAGCTGGTCCGGGGCCGCCCCGGCCCGCTCCCCCGCACCTCACCCTCCGGCGGGGAGGGACAGCGGACGCGTGCGTGTCATGCCGTCTTCCCGGCGCGGCCCGAGCACGCCCGCGCCGTACGGAGGTTGATCGCGGGCGTCATGGACACCTGGGGTGCCGGACTGTCCCAGGACGCGGACCTGGTCACCGCGGCGGCGAACGAACTCGTCGTCAACGCGATCGTCCATGGATCGCTTCCCGGTGATCCGGTAGCGGTGACCGTGGAGCTCGGCGCCGGAGCGCTGCGCGTCAGCGTGGGGGACCGGTCCCCCGTGGCCCCGCTGCGGCGCCACTCCGGCCACGACGGGACGGACGGCCGCGGCCTGGAGATGGTGCAGAGCATCGCCGACGCGTGGGGAACCACCCACACCGTCGACACAGGTACCCCGGGCAAATCGGTCTGGATGAGACTGCGCACTTCCCGGGAGGAGCCCTGCCCGGCGAACGCCACGTCCGCTCCCACCGCGGCGGACCTCGCGGAGGAACCTCGGAGCGGGGCAGCGCACGCGACGGGCACCCCGGTCGCCGACGAGCCCCATCGCGTGTCGCTCTACGCCCTGTACCCCACCGAGGAGGGCGGGGCGGCGGTGCCGGCCGTACTGCGGCGGCACGCCGAACGCGCGGGGCACGTGGTCGTCGGTGAGCACCAGGACATCGCGGGGCACGACGCTCCCGAGTACCCCGCCTGGCGGTCCGCGTGGGCGAGCGTGGTGGCCGGGGACTCGGACGGGGTGACCGGTGGCGACCACCATCTGCTCGTGCCGGTGGGGGACGACGACCCCGAGTGCCGTGAGGGTACGAGCGGCTGGCGATCGCCATGTTCCGGTTGCCCGGCCGTACTCACCCCGTTCGGGGCGGGGCGTCGTCCCGGTGGTGACGCCCCGTCCCGCTCACGACCGCATCGCACCGCGATCCGGGGAATCGCCGCCCCGGAACTCCGGGTCACGCCGCACGCCTCACGGGTTCAGCAGCCACGCCGATCCGTGCCGGGTGAAACCGATGTGCGGGTAGTAGTCCGCCGCGGCGGGGGCCGAGAGCAGGACGAGTTTGGCTGTCGGGGCCTCCTTGCGGGTGGCGTCGATGAGGGCCTTTCCGATGCCCGCGCGCTGGTGTTCGCGGCTCACGGCGATATCGGAGAGGTAGGTGACATAGGAGAGGTCCGAGACGCTGCGGGCGATGCCCACGAGTGCGCCGTCGATCCGGCAGGTGATCACCAGATTGGCGTTCCGGACCATCGCCGCCATACGCGCGGTGTCGTCGACCGGGCGGCGTTCGCCGAGGCCCGACGAGCGGTAGACCGCCAGCACCTCGTCCAGGTCGAGATCGGCGCCGTTCTCACGCTTGATGTCCACGGAGGGTTTCCAATCGCTTGAGGAGTACGTCGTGATGGACCAGGAAGCGTTCCGGACCGAGCGGTCCCGTGTCGATGCCCTCGGCCCCGAGCAGCGCGGTGAAGTCACCGCCGGTGGTGATGACGCCGTTCGCGGCGGACTGGACGGCCCGGTAGGCGTGTTCCCGTTCGGTGCCGCCCTCCAGCAGCTCGGCCAGCACCGCCGAGCTGTACACCAGGCCGCCCGTGGCGTCGATCGCCGCGCGCATCCGCTCCGGGGAGACCTCAAGTCCGGCGATCAGGTCCGCCGCGGCGGTCGCCTGGTAGTGGGCGACGGTCAGCGCGTCCGGCACGGCGATCCGCTCGACCGACGAGTGGGACAGGTCCCGCTCGTGCCACAGGGCGACGTTCTCCACGGCCATCCCCGCGTAGCCGCGCAGCAGCCGGGCGAGGCCGGTCAGCCGCTCGCCCGTCGTCGGGTTGCGTTTGTGCGGCATCGCGCTGGAGCCCTGGTAGCCGGCCGTCCGGGGTTCCTCCACCTCGCGGACCTCGGTGCGTGACAACAGCCGTACCTCGACGGCGATCTGCTCGACGCAGGCGCCGAGTGTCGCCACCGCCTGAAGCAGTTGCGCGTGCCGGTCGCGGGAGACGACCTGGCTCGGCACCTCCTCGACGCCGAGGCCCAGTTCGGCGCACACGTACTCCTCGACGTACGGGTCGATCAGCGCGTACGTGCCGACGGAGCCGGAGACCGTGCCGACCGCGACCTCCGCGCGGGCGGTCTCCAGCCGCCGTACACAGCGGTCGGCGGCGAAGGCGAAGCCGGCGAGTTTGTGGCCGAACGTCGTGGGTTCCGCGTGCATGCCGTGGGTGCGGCCGATGCAGGGGGTGTCCCAGTGCTCGACGGCCCTGTCCACCAGGACGCCGCGCAGCCGGGTCACCGCGGTGAGCAGTACGTCGCAGGCGCGGGCGAGGGTGTGGCCGAAGGCCGTGTCCACCAGGTCGTAGCTCGTCATACCGAGGTGCACCCAGCGGGCGGAGTCGTCGGGGATGTCCTCGCAGTAGGCGGCGAGGAAGGCCAGGATCTCGTGGTCGCGCTCGCGCTCGATCTCGGCCACCCGGGCGGCGGCCGGCACCCGGGCCCGCCGGATGTCCGCGAGCGCGCTCGCGGGGACCCGGCCGAGCCGGGACTGCGCCTCGGTCGCCAGGACCTCCACCTTCGTCCAGGTGGTGTACCTGGCCTGGTCGGTCCAGAGTTCCGCCATCTCGGGCAGCGAATAACGGGAAATCATCACCGGAGTCCCTTCGCAGGCATTCTTGCCAGCCGCAGGATACTTATTCAAGTGGCGGGGTATGGCAGTCTGATGCCGTGACCACCTGCGGAATTCTCCGTGGTTGCCGTCGTTCAACTGCGTTTTCCTCACGGTTGAACGGAAGAATCCGGCCGTCGCGCACGGAATTTCTCCGGAATTGCTCTCCGGAACTCTTTTCCTGTCGTACCTCGGTTGCCGGACATTCGGTCCCTGCCTTGTAGTGGTGCCGTGCCAGTCACCACTACCGAGATCACGAGACAGCCGGCCGCCCCTTCCCTCCATGAATCCAGGAACTCCCTTCTCCGGGGCCGCACCACGGTCACCGGGCAGGTGCGCTCCGTCCTCGCCGCCATCCGCGAGACGGACCCCGCCCTCGGCGCCTTCGTGGCGGTCGCCGACGACCGCGCGATCGCCGAGGCGGAAGCCGCCGACGGGGTCCTCGCCCGGCTCGGCGAGGACGCGTTCCGCGAACTGCCGCTGCTCGGGGTCACGGTGGCGGTGAAGGACCTCGTCCAGACCCGGGACCTGCCCACCACGCGGGGCTCGCTGCTGCCCAACCGCCGCCCCGACGCGGACCCGCCGGCCGTGGCCCGGCTGCGCGCGGCCGGTGCGGTCGTGGTGGGGAAGACCGCCACGTCGGAGTACGGATGGAGCGCGAGCACCGTCAGCAGGGTGGCCGCCCCCACCCGTAACCCCTGGGCACCCGACCGGACCGCCGGGGGCTCCAGCGGGGGTTCCGCCGCGGCGGTGTCGGCGGGACTGTGCACCGCGGCGGTCGGCACCGACGGGGCGGGCTCGATCCGTATCCCGGCGGCGTTCTGCGGGGTGGTCGGGTTCAAACCGTCCTTCGGCCGCGTCCCCTACGTACCGCCCGGCGCCGACCGGCTGGCCCATGTCGGGCCGCTCACGCGGAGCGTGGCCGACGCCGCCGTGCTGACCGCGGTGATGACGGGCCCCGACCCTCGCGACCCGGACTCGCTGCACGCCCCCACCGGCCGTACGGGCGAGCCCGCGCGACTGCGGGTCGGGTGGATCGAGTTCCCCCGGACGTCCGACGAGGTCCGCGCGGTCACCGAGGCGGCCCTGCCGGTGCTGGCCGCCCAGGGCCACCGGGTCGAGCGGATCGACGTCCCGTTCCCCGACCCGTACGGCGCGCTGGTGGACGTCCTCGCGGCGGCGGAGGCGGCCGGCACGGCGCCGGAGGACGAGCGGTGGTGCGACGAGGGGCGACTCGCGCTGGTGCGGTACGGGCGCTCGCTGAGCGGCGCGGCGGTGACGCGCGCCGAGGAGACCCGTATGGCGCTGCGGGCGCGGCTGGCCGCCGTGATGGAGGACTACGACCTGCTGGCCATGGCCACCGTCCCCACCGAGCCGTTCGCCGCCGACGCGATCGCCCCGCCCTGGGCCACCGACCCGGACGACCTGCTGTGGCTCGCCTGGTCGCCCGCCACCTACCCGTTCAACCTCACCGGCCAGCCCGCCCTGTCGCTGCCCGCCGGTCTCACGTCCCGCGGGCTCCCGGTCGGCCTCCAGCTGGTCGGCCGGGTGGGGGACGACGAGCTGGTGCTCACGGCCGCCGCCCGGGTCGAGGCCGGGCTGGGCCTCGCGATGGTGCCGCCCGGCCGGGAAACGAAAGGAGAACGAGCGTGATGCCGAGACCATGGTCCCCGACCGGCGAGGAGAGCGGGGTCGGACGCCCCTCGTTCGTCGCGGAGTTCGGGCTCTGGGACGAACGCCGGATCGCGGCGGCCGAACGGATCGCGGCCGAGCTGGACGACATCGACCTCGTCCGGGTCGTCTTCTGCGACCCGCACGGGCTGGCCCGCTCCAAGACGGTGCCCGCGGAGGTCTTCCGCACGGTGCTGCGCAACGGCATGGACTTCAGCGCCGGACCGTTCCTCTTCGACACCGGGCACGCCGTCGCCGTCGACTTCCTCACCGACCCCGGTGTGGGCGTGGACGAACTGCGCGGCGCGGGGGACTTCGTACTCGTCCCCGACCCGTGCACGTTCCAGGTACTGCCCGGCACCGGGGCGCGGACCGCGTGGGTGCAGGGCGACGAGTACCTGCGCGACGGCACGCCGCATCCGCTCTCCCCCCGCGGTGTGCTGCGCCGGGTGCTGGCCGCGTACGCCGAGCGGGATCTGGCGCCGGTCGTCGGGCTGGAGGTCGAGTGGTACCTCACCCGGCTGCTGGGCGGGCCGCCCGGGAACACGGGCAACGGCTTCGGCCGGCAGGGCGCCGCCCCGGCGGTGGAGGCCGTGAACCCCGGCTACCAGTTCAACCTCGACGCGTCGTACGACTCGGTGGCCCATATCGCGGACCCGCTCGCCCTGACGCTGATGTCGCTCGGACTGCCGCTGCGCACGATGGAGCACGAATCGGGACCCGGGCAGTTGGAGACGACGTTCGCCCCGATGGCCGCCCTGGAAGCGGCGGACGCCATGCTGCTGCTGCGCACCCAGATCAAACGCTTCTGCCGGAGCCGCGGCCACCACGCCTCGTTCATGACACTGCCGCGCCTGGACGCGTTCGACTCCAGCGGCTGGCATCTGCACCAGTCCGTGGCGAGCACGAAGACGGACGCCAATGTGTTCGCGGCGGGCGAGGGACCGGACACGATCTCCCCGGCGGGCGCCGCCTATGTCGAGGGACTGCTGTCCCGGGCCCGGGAGTTCTGTCTGCTGTCCGTGCCGACGGTGAACGGCTACCGGCGCCTCGCACCGGAGTTCACGCTCTCCCCCACCTCGGTCGACTGGGCCTACGAGGACCGCAGCGTGATGGTCCGGGTGCTCAGCGGCGGCAGCTCGACGCACGCCGAGAACCGGATCGGGGAACCGTGCGCCAACCCCTATCTGACCATGGCCGCCCAGCTGCACGCGGGCCTGGCGGGGATGGACGCCGGGATCGTGGCGGACCCGGCCGCGCACCGGCCCGCGTACCCGGCGCTGCCGGTGTCGCTGGGCGAGGCGCTGGACGCGTTCCGCGCGAGCGACCGCGCGACCGAGCTGCTCGGCGCACCGCTCAAGACCTGTCTGACGAAGCTGAAGGAGAGCGAGCTCGCGCGGTTCGACGCGTGGTACGAGGCGGAGCGCCCGCCTCCCGGCGACGTCACCGAGTGGGAGCACCGCGAGTACTTCGACGCCTTCTGACCAACCCGGCCACCCACCCCGGCCCCATCCCGGTCCTGTCCCGGCGCCCACCCCGGCCCCACCTCAGGACCACCTTCAGAACCACCCCGGCACCACCGCACGGCACCACCCCAGCACCACCGCACCCAAGCACCACCACCGCACCACCGCACCACCGCACCACCGCACAGCACTGTCCGGACGAGAGGGAGAACAGCAATGTCACGGTACGAATGGGGCGAGACGAACCCCGGCATCGACAGGCTCAAGCAGGCCATCGCGCCCGCCCGGCAGAAGGTGATCGGCCACCCGGTCTACCACCAGCTGAACACCAAGGAAGCCGTCGTCACGTTCATGGAGCACCACATCTTCGCGGTGTGGGACTTCATGTCGCTGCTGAAGTCCCTCCAGCGCAGCCTGACCTGTGTCGAGGTGCCGTGGGTGCCGGACGGGCCCACCGGGAGCCGCCGGCTCATCAACGACATCGTCCTCGTCGAGGAGAGCGACGAGCTCGGCGACGGCTTTATCAGCCACTTCGAGCTGTATCTCGACGGTATGCGGCAGGCGGGCGCCGACACCGCGCGCGTCGACTCCTTCATCGCGCTGCTGCGCGAGGGGCGGCCGGTGCTGCCGTCGCTGAAGGAGGCGGGCGTGCCGGAGCCCTCCGCGGAGTTCGTCGCCACGACGTGGGAGTTCATCGAGAACGCCCCCACGCACCGGCAGGCCGCGGCCTTCGCGTTCAGCCGCGAGGACCTGATCCCCGACATGTTCGACCAGGTCGCCGCGCTGGGCGCGGAGCACGCCGAGCTGTCGACGTTCGTCGACTACCTCCGCCGCCATATCCAGGTGGACGCGGAGGAGCACACCCCGATGGCGATGCAGATGCTCGCCGATCTGTGCGGCGACGACGAGCGCAAGTGGGCGGAGTGCGAGGAGACCATCAACGTCGCGCTCGCGGCCCGGATCCGGCTGTGGGACGGCATTCTCGGGGCGTTCCCCGAGGGCTCCCGCTGACCGGACCTGATTCGACGCGTCCCGGGCCCGTGGCGGCACGGGCCCGGGACGCCAGGAAGCTGAGGAGCACGACATGCCGAGGGACAAGGACACATCCACAGCGGGCACCGGGCGCGCCGAGCGGATCGCGGAGCGCTCCCGCGGTGACAACTGGAAGAAGGCGCCACGTCGTATCGAGGCGTCGGAGTGCATCACCTGCGACCTGTGCCTGCGCAACTGCCCGCCGGAGTTCGGGGCGATCTTCGACAGCGGACTCGATGTCGTGATCGTCCCCGAGCTGTGCTCCGGCTGCCCCGCGTGCGTGCTGGTCTGCCCCGTCGACTGCATCTATGTGGACGAGGAGTGGTCGCCCACCGGGGACCGGATGTGGGACCACATCGAGCTGACGGCCGAAGGAGCTGCGCCATGACCCTGCCCACCGAGCGGGACGCGGGACTGTCCCGCAAGGCCGCGATGGCGAAGGCCCGGCAGAGCCGGCGGCCCAGCCGGCTCGGCCGGCGGGCGGGGTCGGCGCCCGAGCCGGACTACGTGGTGGCCGACGACGCCGGGTTCCCGGGGCTGCTGAAGCGGACCTGGGAGCGGGCGTCGGCCGCGGCGGACCTGCCTTCGGCGGTGGAGGTGCTGCTCACGCTCGACGGACATGTGCCCGCGGACGTCCAGCTGCGGGCGCTGCCCGCCCCCGAGGAGTGCGCGCTGGACGTCCTGCTCGGGCGGACGTGGCGGGCGGCGGGGCACGGAGGCGGGGAAGGTGCCGGTGGCGGCCCCGGTGGCGGCTCGCGTACCGGCTCCGGCTCCGCGGTCCGTACAGGTCCGGCGGACGGCACCGGCTCGGACACCGGCACCGGCACCGGCACCGGGGAGGAACATCCCGCGGGTACGGCGTTCCTCGGGGAGATCGGGCTGAACACCAGCGGCCGGGTCGTGGTGCGGGTCCCGTCGAAGGAGCCGCTGGCCGGGCGGGAGGAGCTGGTCGGCGGTGTGCTGCGCGTGCCGTGGTCCGGGCGCGATCTCGCGGAGTACCGGGCCGCTTCGCTGCGTGGCGCCGAGCGGCTGGGCGAGTCGGACGCGGACTGCCGGAAGTGGCTGGCGGAGGCGGGGCCGGAGGGCCGTCGCGAGATGCTGGAGCGGCTGAAGGAGGCGGCCCTGCGGACGGCGCCCTTCGTGCTGTACTCCGGGGACCGGCAGTACACCAACTTCCGGGACCAGAACACGCTGACGGGCAAGACGCTGTGGCCGGGGCATCCCGACTGCGCGCTCAGCAGTCTGGCGCCGGTCCCGCTCGACCTGTGGTCGGACAGCGATGTGCGGATGGTGGTGTGCCTGACGCTGCTGGTGCGTTCGGCCGGGTTCGCCCGGATCGAGGAGGCCAACGGCACCCAGCTCACCACCGACCATGTGGCCCACCTCCTGGAGCACACCCGCCGGGCGTACGAGGGCGTGCCGGGCGGGACCCGGGTGGCGCCCGCGGCCTCGGCCGGGGCGGCGGACCTGGCCGGGCTGGCGGAGGCGCTCGGGCGGCGGCGCCGGGAGGTCACGGCCGGTGTCCAGCTCTACCGCGAGATCCACGGCCCGCTGATGCACAAGGTCGAACGGGTCGCCGGCGCTCCCGGTGAGGGTGCGCGGCGGCTGGAGGCGGAGCTGTGCGCGCGGCTGCGCGAGCGGCTGCCGGTCGGTGACGGTGACACGTTCGACGGGCTGGCCGCCGGTGCCGGGGCGGCGCCCGGCTGGCTGGCCGAGCCGCACGGGGGCTACGGGAGCGGTCTGGAGTCCCTGGTGCACGAGACGGTGTCCGCGGCGACGGAGGTGTTCGCCGCCGACTTCGCGATGAGCCGCGGTATGCGGTCGCTGACGGCGCTGGTCGCGGCGCTGCGGGCCGAGGAGTGGCCGAGGATCGCGGAGTGGGACACCCCGCACTTCTTCTGCTGTGTCGTGCCCGCGCCCGGGGCCCGGCGGTACTTCGGGGACTCGTCGGCGCATCTGGCGGACATGGCGTGGTCGATGTCGGCGCGGATGCAGTACAACTCGTGGCACTTCCTGGTCGGCAATCTGCCGAAGGTGCCCGAGGTCGAGGCCCGGGACTACTTCGTGCCGCCCACGCTGCCGGACATCGCGTACCACTCCGACCAGCACCATCACGGGCATGTCGCGGCCAAGGTGCGTTTCAGCATCCGCAGTCCGCAGGCGGTCGAGGTGCTGGGCCGGACGTTCGGGGGGTTCGTCGATCTGCGGCTGCTGCGCTGCGAGGGGAAGCCGTTCGACGAGCAGGACCTGCTGGCCGCGCACCGCGCCTCGGGGTTCGTCGCGAAGGCCACGAGCCTGGCCGCGGCGCTGGTCGCGGACGGCGCGGACGTCGAGATCGGGACGTTCGACAGCCAGTGGCACTGGGACCGGATCGCCGGGTAGCGCCCGGCCGGGGCATACGCCAGGGGCCCGCCGACCGTTGTGGTCGGCGGGCCCCTGGCGTATGCCCCGGGTGGGGTGGTGCGGTCAGACCCCGGCGGGCTGCGGCGCGGACCGGGTGTGGACGACGCGGTAGGCGTTCCAGTCGGCCGCGGTCGTCAGCGAGTCGCGCTTGGCCCGGTTCCTGCGGCGCGCGTCGGGCTGCTTGTCCTCGGTCATGGTGCGGAACGTCTCGTAGGACTCCCGGCCGTCCCACTGGGAGTAGACGACCACGAAGTCGTCGTCCTTGCCGAAGGCCGTCAGGGCGCCGTCCAGGGTGCCCCGGGAGCGGATGCCGCGCAGCACGTTCTGCGAGCGGTAGCCCGGCACGTCCACCAGCCAGTCGTGGGCCGAGCCGAGGGTGCTGATCAGCGCGCGCTGGTCGGCGGACGCGACGCCCAGGACCTCGATGACCGTGTAGTCGTCGCGGTCGGGCGATATCTCGGTGACGTCGCCGAGCGAGGGGTGGCGCTGGGCGACCTCCACCTCGGTCTGCATCAGCCGGATGAACGTCGAGATCTCATGGAAGACCGGCACCGTGCGGTGCTTGAACTCGTCGTCCTGGTAGCGCGACTCCAGGTCCTGCGTGCCGCGCCACTGGATGAAGTTCGCGGTCCCCATCTTCTGTTGGCCCCGGTGGACGGTGCTGGAGACCCAGCCGGGGAAGGCCGCGGTGTCGACGATCGACCGCATCTCGCCGACGAGGGTGTCCACCCGTTCCGGCAGGTCGGTCTTGAACAGGTTGATGACGGTCAGATACCCGTTCTCGGGGTTGATGAAGGGCATGCTCTCCTCGCATCCTCTGGTTTCGGTCGCTACCGGTCGCGGGCCGGGCGGGAAGGGTCGGACCCGGTCTACGGGCGGGCGCCCGCCGCGGCGGGGGCCTGGGTCCGGTCGTGGTCGCCCGGCGCGCCGAACCAGCGGCCGAGGGCGTCCGTCAGTCCCGCCGTTCCGGACCCGCCGGAGCCGATCCAGGCGAGGTAGCCGTCCGGGCGCACCAGCGCCGCCTCGACGTCCGCGAGGGCGCCCTGGGGGCGGGACCTGGGGGTGACGACGTCGATCCGGCCGGTCCACGGCGCGGCGGCGGCGCGCAGTTCCTCGTCGTCGCGCAGGTCGAGCAGGAAGCCGCGTCCGGCGTGCAGCAGCTGGAAGGCGTTCGCCGTGCCGGACGGGGCGAAGTCGCCGGTCAGTTCGGTGTCCGGGAGCCGGCGGCCGAGCAGCGGGTGGCCGCCCGCCCCGACGTCGTAGCGGATGTCGAGGCCGGTGACCATGCCGACGAGCAGCTTCTGGACCTCCTCGTAGGCCAGCAGCTCGGTCATGACCTCGCGCATCGGGTCCAGTTCGTCGCCGCTGAGGTAGAGGATGCGCTGGGCGAGGGTGTTGGCGAGGATGCGGGCCCCGACGGGGTGCCGCTCGCCGTGGTAGGTGTCGAGGAGTTCCGTGGTGGCGTCGCCGCGCAGCGCGGCGGCGAGCTTCCAGCCGAGGTTCATCGCGTCACCGATGCCCGCGCTCATGCCCTGGGCGCCGACCGGCAGATGGATGTGCGCGGCGTCACCGAGCAGGAACACCCGGCCCTTGCGGTACTCGGCGGCCTGGCGGCTCGCGTCGGTGGTGTAGCTGGTCCACAGGGGCTTGCCGCCGCTGATGTCCTCGCCGGTGAGCCGGTTCCACGCGGCGGCGACCTCCTCGAAGGACGGCGGGCCGTCGCCCTGCCGCTCGCCGCCGCGTTCATGGACGACGACCCGGTTCATCTCGGGGCCCATCGGCAGCACCATGACCATCCCGCCCGGTACCCGCTCGCCGGAGAACCGGGGCCGCAGCTGGAGGCCGGCCACATCGGCGAACCACAGTTCGAGGGTCGGGTCGGTGCCGGGGAAGTCGACCCCGGCCAGGTTGCGGACCTTGCTCCGGCCGCCGTCGCAGCCCGCGGCGTAGCGGGCCCGCAGCCGCTTGGTGCCGTCCGGGGTGACGACGTCCAGGGTGACGCCGTCCTCGTCCTGGGTGAGCCCGGTGACCTCGTGCTCCCGGTACACCTCGGCGCCGAGCCCGGTGGCCCATCCGTTGAGCACACCCTCGGTGAGGGACTGGGGCTTGCCCCGCGCGCCGTAGGAACCGCCCTCCACCACCCGGAAGTCGATGGGCAGCCCGCCGAAGTGGCCGACGGGTATGGTCGCCAGCTCACCGAAGCCGGGCAGCAGCCCGCGCTGGTCGAACTCCTCGATGGTGCGGGCGGAGAAGCCGAGGGCGCGCGACTGCCTCATCGGCTCGGCCAGCCGGTCGAGCACGAGGGTCCGTACTCCGGCCAGGCGCAGTTCACCGGCGAGCATGAGCCCGGTGGGGCCTGCCCCCACCACGATGACATCGGCATCAAAGCCTTGCATTTCGCTTCCTCACTTCCGGATGCAGCAGTTTCCCGAGGGCTTGGTCCAGGTCTTCCTCGCTGCCGTCGGCCCAGGCGACATAGCCGTCGGGCCGCAGGAGGACGGTGGTGATGCCGGGGAGCGACCCCGACTCGTCGATGACACGCAGCACCGGGACGGGGAACCGGCCGGGGCCGGCCGCCCCGGGCGCGAGCGTCAGGAGGACGGGCCCGGGGCCCGTCGCGAGCAGCGGGCCCGTGGCCGTCCGCAGCCGCAGCCCCGCGACGCGCCGCCCGGTGAGCCCGGGTCCGGGCGGGCCGTAGCGGTCGCCGAGGTTCGACGCGGCGGCGGCCAGATGGGTACGGACCCGGTCCAGGCCGGTCAGCTCGGTGAGGACCGCGCGCAGCGGTTCGGCCCCGGAGCCGCCGAGCAGCAGGAGTTCCTGGGCGGTCACATGGGCGAGGACCCGCGCGGCGACCGGGTGCCGTTCGTCGTGGTAGGTGTCCAGCAGTCCGGGGGCCGCCAGGCCGCGCGCCGTCGCGGCGAGCTTCCAGCCGAGGTTGACGGCGTCCTGGAGGCCGGTGTTGAGGGCCTGGCCGCCGATCGGCAGATGGTGGTGGGCGGCGTCACCGGCCAGCAGCACCCGGCCCCGGCGGTAGGCGGTGGCGTGTGCGGTGGAGTTGTCGAAGGCGTCCAGCCAGACGGCCCGACCGCCGGAGATGTCCTCGCCGGTGACCCGCTCCCACCGGGCCGCGATCTCGGCGAACTCCGGGGGCCCGGTGCGTGCCGTGACGGCCCGGCCGGTGGCGTGGACCATGACGCGGGTGACGCCGTCGCGGGTCGAGGCGACCGCGAACCCGCCGGGCAGCCGCTCGAAGCGGCGGTCGCGGACGGCCAGGCCGGTCACGTCGGCGCGCAGCAGTTCCCTGGTCGGCGCGGTGGCCGTGACGGCGAACCCGGCGAGCCTGCGTACGGCGCCGCGGGCGCCGTCGCAGCCGACCACGTACCGCGCCTCGATCCGGCGGGGGCCCGCGGGGCCGTGGACCTCGCACAGGACGTGGTCCGGGCCCTCGGTCAGTCCGGTGAGTTCGGTCGAGCGCAGCACGGTCGCGCCGAGTTCCGTGGCGCGTTGTCCCAGGAACGCCTCGGTGCGGTACTGGGGCACCTTCCAGTTGCCCGCGTACGGGCTGTCCAGGGCGGACAGGTCGTACCCCAGCCCGCCGAAGTGCGCCCGTGGTTCGTGCGCGGCCTCGGCGAGCAGCGCGTCGAAACCGCGCTCGTGCAGCAGTTCGGCGGTCAGCGCGGTGAGCTGGCTCGCGCGGGACTCCGTCATCGGCTCCGCCAGCCGTTCCACGACGACGACCGGCACCCCGGCCGTCCGCAGTTCGCAGGCCAGCAGCAGTCCGACCGGTCCCGCGCCCACGACGACGACCGGGGCGGACGGTACGGGCGATGGGGCTGTTGCGACTGACGGGGCCGGTGCGACCGGTGTGGTCGCCGGGGGGCGGGTCACGGCCCTGTGCGCCCGCCGGCGGCGCCCTCGGCGAAGGCCTTCGCGGCGAGCAGCGTGACCGTGCTGTTGCCGCTGAGGGCCTTCTGGACCAGCTCCCGCGCGGTACGCACGTCCGCGTCCTGGCCGAGCACCTCATGAACGCGTTCGGTGTTGATCCGCACCGTGTGGCGCGAGGTGACGGACACACCCGCTCCGGCACGCTCCTCGATCAGCCAGCGGCCGGTGTGCAGGGTCATCAGCGCGGGCAGGACGTGCTGTTTGTAGACGATGGCGCGGTGCGGGCTGCACACGCGTACGGACCGGGTGGTGTGCGCCGAGCCGTCCTTGGTGCTGGTGTCCATCTCCAGCGTCTGGAGCCCGGGGGTGTCCTCCGTGAGCTCCACCCGGGCGACATGCGGCAGCCGTTCGGCCCACCGCTGGGCCTCGTTGAGGAAGTCGTAGACGTCCTTGGCGCTGCCGTCGACGGTCACCGAGTCCTCGAAGGTGATCAGCTGGTCCGGGCCGCCGAGTTCCGCGCGGGTCTTGAGCGCGGCCAGCTCGGAGCCGCTGTTGCGGTCGACGGCCCGGCTGATCCAGTCGAGGTCGGCGGGGTCGTCGGTCGCCGCGAAGAAGTCGTGCAGCAGCCGGACCCGGCACGCGGTCGCGGAGACCGGCTCCACCACCCATTCCCCGCCCATGCCGCCGACCGGGTGTTGGGAGCGCTCCTGGCGGAACGTGATGCTCCGGCGCTCCGGGTCGTGCTCGCGCCGGGACGTCCAGGTCTTGGCGGTGCCGTTGGCGGTCGCCCAGAGCCGGATCACCTCCGCGTTCCCGGTCCGCTCGACGCACTCGGCGTGCACGGTCGGGGGGAAGACCTCCGGCCACCCGCCGACGTCCTCGATCAACGCGTACACCTGGTCGGCGGGGGCCGCGACGTCCACGGTGTGCTCCGTGGCACGGACCGCGCTCGTAGTCACGATTCTTCTCCTCTGCGTCACGGAACGGCTAACCGGCGGAAGTCAGTTGCTGGGGACCGGAGGCGGTACCGGTATCGGGCGCGGTGTCGGAGGTGCCGGGCGCGGCCTCGGTGCCGGGGGTTCTGCCGGCCGGGCCGAACCAGCGCTCCAGGGCCTCGGTGAGGCGGCCCCCGCCGGGCGCGGCCCAGGCGACGTGTCCGTCGGGGCGGAGCAGCACCGACTCCGTCGCGGCCGGTCCTTCCTCGGGTCCGGCCGGGAAGCCCTTCACCCGCACCACGTCGACGCGGTCGGCCCAGCCTTCGGCGGCCCGGCCGGTCCCCCCGGAGCCGTCGGCGGTGATCAGGACGCCGCGCGCCGGGTGCAGCAGCCGCGCGATCCGGTCGGTGCCGCCGTCGGCGAGTTCCAGCTCACGGTCGGCCATCCGGGCACCGGCCAGCGGGTGGCCCCGCTCCCCCACGTCGTAGCGGATGTCGAACCCGCTGACCATGCCGGACAGATGCCGGGCCACCGCCGGGAGCGCGATCAGCTCGGACATCACGTCCCGCAGCGGTGCGGCCGGGGTGCCGCTGAGGTTGAGCGTGCCCTGGGCGCGGGTGTTGCGCAGGACCCGCTCACCGACGGGGTGCCGCTCGCTGTGGTAGGTGTCGAGCAGGGCCTCGGGGGCCCGGCCGGTGACCGTCGCGGCCAGCTTCCAGCCGAGGTTGACCGCGTCCTGCACCCCGATGCTCAGCCCCTGGCCGCCGGCCGGGAGATGGATATGGGCGGCGTCCCCGGCGAGCAGCACCCGGCCGCGCCGGTACTCGGCGGCCTGCCGGGTCGCGTCGGTGAAGCTGCTCACCCAGCGGGCCTGTCCGCCGTGGATCGACTCGCCGGTGAGCCGCTGCCACGCGTCCGCCACATCGGCGAAGCCGGCCTGCCGGTCCTTGTCCGGCGGGGTGCCGTTCTCGCACACGATGATGCGGAAGAAGCCCTCCTCCAGACCGGCCGCCATCACCATGCCGTTCGGCAGCAGTTCACCGATCGGCCGTGGCCGGATACGGCAGCCGCTGACGTCGGCCAGATACATCTCGCGGGTGGCGTCGGAGCCGGGGAAGCCGAAGCCCGCGAGTTTCCTGACGGTGCTCCGGCCGCCGTCGCAGCCCACCAGATAGCGGGCCGCGTACTCGGCACGGCCGTCGGGCCCCTCCACGGTCGCGGTGACGCCGTCCCCGGTGTCGGCCAGCCCGGTCACCCGGAATCCGCGGTGCACGGACACCCCGAGCTCCAGGGCCCGCTTCTCCAGCATCTCCTCGATCTTGTACTGGGGTGCGCCGCGGACCCCGAAGTGCGAGCCCTCCAGCACCCCGTAGTCGACCGGCAGCCCGCCGAAGTGCCCCTGCCGGGTGATCTCGGTGTTCTCCAGCCGCTCCAGCAGTCCGCGCTGGTGGAACACCTCGGCGGCGCGCGCGGTGAACCCGATCCCGCGCGACTCCCAGCTGCGCTCGGCGAGCCGTTCGACGACGATGACGTCCGCGCCGCCGAGCCGGAGCTCGCTCGCGAGCATCAGCCCCGTGGGCCCGGCGCCGACAACGATCACATCCGTGTCCACTACATCCACTTCCTGTCCTCGGCTTCGAGCGGGGCATGCGCGGGGGCATGCGGGCGGGGCTGACGAGCGGTGGGGTCCGGCGCCGGGTCCCGGGGCCCGGCGCTCAGCACCAGGTACCGGGCGGCGGGAGCCGGGCCGTGGGCCCCGGGACCCGGGCCGGTGGGTCTCAGACGGGAACCGCCTCGATGATCGAGACCGGGGAGGTGGTGGCGATCGACCTGGTGACCTTCAGGCCCGCCTTGGCGAACAGCTCGGTGTACTGCGGCAGCGTGCGCTCCTTGGCACCGAGGAGCAGCAGGAGCCAGAGGTCGATGATGTTGCCGTAGTGCCGCTCGTTGTTCTCGTTGAGCACGTACTCGATCACGAGCATCTTCCCGTCGGGGGCGATCGCCTCCCGGACGTTCTTCAGCATCTGGACGCAGTCGGGCTCCGCGAAGTCGTGCAGGATGTGCTTCAGCACATACGCGTCCGCGCCCACCGGCAGCTTGTCGAAGTAGCCGCCGTTCTCGACGGTCACCCGGTCCGCGACACCGGCCGCCGTGAGCACCGCCGGGGCGTCCGCGGTGGCGGCCTCCTGGTCGAACAGGATGCCCTGGGCCCCGGTCGCCTGCCCGAGAATCGTGGACAGCAGGGTGCCGCGCCCCCCGACGACGTCCACGATCCTGCGGAACGGGGTGAAGTCGTACGCCGCGACGACCGGGTCGCATTCCGACTCGGACATGCTGCGCATGCCCCCGAAGAACTCCGCCGCGTACTCCTGGTTCGACATGAGGAATTCGTACGCGCCCTTGCCGCGCAGCTTCGGCAGGTTCGCCTCGCCGGTACGCACGGAGGAGATCAGATGACCGAATTCCTCCCAGTGCAGCGGGTGGCCCATCAGCATGGCGAGGCCGCGCATGGAGTCCGGCGCGTCCTCCCTCAGCGCCTGGGCCATCGGCGTCAGCGCGTACCGGCCGTCGGGCTGGACGGCGAACACCGAGAAGCCCGAGAGCGTGCGCAGCAGCCGGTACGTCGCGTCGGGGTCGGAGCCGACCCGCTTGGCTATGTCCTCGGCGGTCAGCGGCCCTTCGGCGAGCACATCGGCCATGCCGAGCCTCGCCGCGACGGAGATCGCCTGGGTGATCACCGAGCCTTGGATCAGATCGAGCAACGAGTACGCGGCAGACTGGTCCCGTGCGGCGGGCACTGCGGACATGGGAATACCTCCGGAATTCGTGGCCCTGAGGAATTGTCGGCCTCAGGTTGCCGACGATAGGTCGGCGGGTTCCCGCCCACAACTTCCGGATTCCCACCGCTCCCCGGTTGAACGCCTGTTACCGTCCCCGGCCGGACGCGCATTCCCGCCCCGGTTGAACACGCATTCCGCTCACCGGTTGAACGCGTATTCCTGTCGCCGGTTGAACGCGTTTCCGGTCCCGGTTGAACGCGCATTCCCGGATTCAGTGGTGACGCCGCCGTCCCCCTCTCTACTGTCTTGACACGGGCAGGCCCCAATCACCATGGAGGCAAGAAGTGTCGGACAATGTGGATCTCTGGGCGCTGAGCGATCTGGCGACCCCCTGGTGCGTGCGCGTGGTGGTGACCCTGGGCGTCGCCGAGCACATGGCGGACGGCGTCACGAAGGTCGGCGAACTGGCCCGGCGGACCGACTGCGACGGTGAGTCACTGGCCCGGGTGCTGCGCCGTCTCGTGGCGAACGGCCTCTTCGAGGAGCCCGCCGAGGACGAGTTCACGCTCAACGAGGCGGCCCGGGTCTTCCTGGAGCCCGGCCCGCTGCGCGGCGGACTCAACCTCGACGGCCACGGCGGCCGGCTGGCCGGTGCCTGGACCGGGCTGCTCGACGCCGTACGCAGTGGCCGCCCCACCTACCAGGGCGTCTTCGGGCTGCCGTTCTGGGAGGACCTGGACGCCCATCCCGGCCTCGCGGAGAGCTACGACTCGATGATGGTCGAGGGCCGTCATGTGCCGGACCCGGCGGTCCTCGTGCACGACGCCGACTGGGCGGACGTCCGCCATGTCGTGGACGTCGGCGGCGGCACCGGCGCGATGCTCGCCGAGATCCTGCGCGCCCGGCCCCATGTCCACGGCACCCTGGTCGATCTGCCCCGTACCGTCGCCCGCTCCGGGGAGATTTTCGGGCCCGCCGGGGTGGCCGACCGCGCCACGGTCGCGCCGCAGAGCTTCTTCGAACCGCTCCCCGCCGGGGCCGACGTCTATCTGATCCAGTCCGTGCTGCTGGACTGGCCCGACGAGGAGGCCACCCGGCTGCTCACCCGGTGCGCCGAGGCCGCCGCGCCGAACGGCCGGGTCGTCGTGGTCGGCGGCGTGTCCGCCGACCGGGCGGCCGGCAAGGGCGGGCTGCTGCTGATGGTGATGACCGGCGGCAAGCCGCGCAGCCTGGACGAGTTCCGGGTACTGGCCGCGGAGGCCGGGCTGACCGTCTCGGCGTCGGGCGAGAGCCCGTCCGGGCACTTCATCATCGAGAGCCGTCCGAGCTGAGAGCGCGGCACCCGGCCGGGCGCGGGCCCGTTCGACTGCCGATCCCACGCAGTCGAACGGCCCGCTCCGGCCCGCCGCAGGCCCGTCATGCCCGACGCGTCCATCACGTCAGACGCGTGCGTCACGTCCGCCACCACGTCCGCCGCCCTCGCCGTCTCACGGGAAGCGCCCGAAATCCATGAAGATCCTGTTCCTCATCACCGGCAGCCATGTGACCCTCTCCGCGGTCGCCCCGCTCGTGACGGCCGCGCAGAACGCCGGTCACGAGATCCTGCTGGCCACCAACGAGCCGCTGATGGAGGCGGCGGAGGCCATCGGGGTGCCCACGGTCTCCGTCCTGCCCGAGACGATCCGGCACTTCATGACGGCCGGCGACCCGGGCGACGCCCCCTCGGACACCCCGAACGACGCGCACGGCCCCGACACCGAAGCCGAGTTGACCACCACCGGTCACGGGCTGGCCCGGATGGCCGTCGCCGAGCTGGACACCCTGTACCGGCTGGCCGAGGACTGGCCGCCCGACCTGGTCGTCGGCAGTTCGATGAGCTACGCGGCGGGGCTGCTCGCCACCCGCCTGAAGGTCCCGTACGTCCGGCACGCCGAGTACCTGGCGATCCCGGTCACCGGCATCGACGTCGGGGCCGAGGAGGGGCTGCGGCCCGAGCTGGCACGCCTGGGGTCGGCCAGGCTACCGGAGCCCGATCTGTTCATCGATGTCTGCCCGCCTTCGCTGCGCCCGCCCGGGGCGCCGGACGCGCAGCCGATGCGGTTCATCCCGAGGAACCCCCAACGCAGGCTGAAGAGCTGGATGTACACCCGCCCGGTGGACCGTCCCCGGGTGCTCATCACCTCGGGCACCCACTTCCTGATGCTCCCCGGCGACTCGCTGCGGCTGCTGGTGGACCGGCTGACCGGGGCGGGGGCCGAGGTGGTGATCGCGGCGCCCGAAGAGGTCGCCCAGCGGCTCGGCGCCCTGCCGGACGGCGTCCGTATCGGATGGCTCCCGCTCGACGCGGTGACCCCCACCTGCGATCTCGCGGTCACCCACGGGGGCGCCACCACCGCCATGACCATCATGGCCGCGGGCGTACCGCAGCTGCTGATGCCCCCCAACACCCATACGCGGCTCATCGCCGCGGCCCTGACCGGCTCCGGTGCGGCCCTGACCGTGACACCGGACGACCATCCGGACGAGGACCCGGGCGAGCTGGTCGCCGCGGGCTGCCTGGAGATCCTCGGCACCCCCGGCTACGCACGCCGGGCCAGGGACCTCGCGGACGAGATCGCCGGGCTCCCGACACCCGCCGAGGTGGTGGGAATGATGGAGAACCTGCGCGTATCCGGAACGAGTTGAGCCGCCTGCTGACGAACACCGCTGTGAGCACACGCCACATACCTCGTGCGCGACGCGATCCGGTTCGCCCCCAACGGAGTTGAGCGGCCGGTTCTGTGTGTGGGGGATATCACCCGGCCCGCAGGGAACCCGACCGCGACCGGGGCCGGGATGGCTCGAAAGGCACCCGGCCCCCGACGGCCCCGCACCCCGCTCCCGCCCCCCTGACCGGCGGCGACCGTACCGATGTCACTCAACCGGCATGCCTGGTCACAGCGGTTTCGCCGGTCCGCGGCCGGGCCGGGCCTCCGGCGGCCCACCCGCCACCCGACGGATGGCGACAACTCGGCTTCCAAGATGGCCTGTTGCGATTGGACAGGCCACGTACCCCCATGGTTGTCTTCGCGCCACCCCCCACGCCTACTTTCTGCTGTCCGGACTCGTTCGACGAGCCCGCGCTCGACCACGGGGGTATGAATGAAGAGATTCGTCGTGATCACGGCGGCCGCGGCCGTCCTGGTGGGCGCACAGGTGGTGATACCCCAGGAGGCGCCGGCCGGACCGCGGGTGGGCACCATCGCGTGGGCCCCCTGTCCGGCCAACGACCCGCTCATGGGTGACTACCTCATGGGGCTGGAGTGCGGCTCGCTCAAGGTGCCGCTCGACCACAGCCGGCCGGAGGGCCGGAAGATCACCCTGGAACTGACGCGGGCCAAGCACACCTCACCGGCGAAGAAGTACCAGGGCGCCGTACTGCTCAACCGCGGCCAGTGGCCCGGCACCATCGGGCGCGACCTGCCCACCCGGTTCGCCGACGGCACCACCGGGCTGCCGAAGGACGTCGGCTCCACGTACGACTGGATCGGCTTCGACCCGCGCGGGGTCGGGGCCAGCGAGCCGAAGATCACCTGCGACCCGGACTATCTGTACCCGGCGAAGGCCCGGCCGGACTATGTGCCGCGCACGGCCGCGCAGGAGCGGGAATGGCTCGACCGGGCCCGCGCCTTCGCCGACAGTTGCAGCCGCAAGTACGGCGCCTCGCTCAAGCACCTCGGCACCAAGGACATGGCCCACGACATGGACCTGATCCGCCGGGCGCTGGGCCAGGAGCGGATCAACTACCTCGGCTACTCGTACGGCACGTACCTCGGTTCGGTCTACGCCACGCTGTACCCGAACCGGGTGCGCCGGATGGTGCTGGACGGTGTGGTGCGGCCGAGCACGGTCGGCTACCAGGGCGGCCTCGACCAGAACGTGGCGTTCCAGAAGCGCGCCGAGATCTACTTCGACTGGATCGCCCGGCACGACTCGGTGTACCACCTGGGCGCGACCAGGGCGGAGGTCGAGGCGAACTACTACAAGGGCATGGACAAGCTCCGTGCCGCCCCGATCGACGGGAAGATCGGTCCGGCCGAGTACAACGACATCTTCATCGTGAACGGCTACCGCACCTACATCTGGAGCTACCACGCCGAGGTGCTGGCCGACTGGGTGCTGCGGGGCAACCCGGCGGGGCTGCGGGACAACCACATGCCGGGCGACTACCGCGCGCAGAACACCTACGCGATGTACGCGGCGACCCAGTGCCGTGACTCCGCCTGGCCGCGTGACTGGCAGCGCTGGAAGACCGACCACACCCGCCAGCAGGGCGAGGGCTTCCGCTTCATGACCTGGCACAACGCCTGGTACAACGCGCCGTGCGCCTTCTGGCCGGTGACCGCGCTCCCCCGGCAGAAGCAGAACGTCGGCGCGAGCGGTGTGAACATGCTGCTGGTGCAGGCGGAGAACGACGCGGCGACCCCGGTCGCCGGCGCCCACGAGACGCACCAGCGGTTCCCCGACTCCCGGTTCGTCCTGGAGCGCGGCGGCAACTTCCACGGTACGTCCCTCACGGGCAACGCCAACCAGTGCATGAACACGTACGTCGCCGACTATCTGCGCAACGGCACCCGGCCGTCCTCGGCGGCGGGCCCGGACGCCCACTGCGAGGCGAGCCCGCCCCCGCAGCCGTCGGCCCCCACCCCGCTCGCGGCGGCGCCCGGCCTCGGCTGAGGCACGGCACCGGCACGGGCACGACAGTGACGGCCGTGGCCGCGGCGGGCGAGATGCCCGTCGCGGCCACGGCCGTCGTACGTCCGGTTCCCGGACGTGGGGGTACGTCCCTACGGGCCCGTTCCGGGCTCGAAGGCGCGCAGGATGCCGGCACTGTCGATGATGACCTCGGCCTTGACGACCATGCCGTGGCGGAACGTCCACAGATGCACGAAGCGGACGTCGAACTCACGGCCGGTGTCCCGCACCCGGCCCCACCAGTTCCCGACGACGGTCATCCGGTCGTCGCCCGTGGGCCGCATCTCGGTGACGGAGAAGCGGGTCCGCTCCAGCATCCCGAACGCGCGTGTGAAGCAGTCGACGGCACCGACCAGACCTGTGCGGGTGCCGCACGCCCAGGGCAGCGAGGGGGGCGCGACGACCTCGACCGCGGGGTCGCACAGCCCGACGAGCGCCTCCAGGTCGCACCGGTCCAGCGCCTCGTACAGACGCTTCGTCACCGTCGGCGAATGCTCCGCCATGGCATTTCCTCCGTAGTTCGGTGAGCACCGGTCCGACCGTCCCGGGCCCGTCGCGCGGCACAGCGCCGCGCAGGCTCACCGGAACGGCTCGCTTCCTCCCGGAAGCGGCCGAGCTTCTCCCGTATTGCTCAATCCCTACAACACACCCCGTCGAGAGCCGGTCGAGTACGCCTCGAACCGCGCTCGAACGGGACTTGAGCGGGCCCGTACGGGACCACGGAGGCACCGTGGACCGTGGGGGTCGGGCCTGCCGGGGCCGGTCGTCCCCGGGGAGTCCGCGGTGCGGGCGGCGGCCGTCAGCGCCCGCCCTTGCGGTCGGCGACGGCCTCGGGCAGCTCCAGTTGCGGGTCACCGGAGAGCACCGCCCGGTGAAGCCGCTGAAGGTTCTGCGACGGCTCCAGGCCCAGCTCGCTGACCAGCGCCTTGCGCAGCCGCTGGTACGACTCCAGCGCCCGCCAAGCGCCGCCGGAGCGGTGCAGTGCCAGCATGAGCTGGGCGCAGAAGTTCTCGTGCATGGGGTGCCGGGCGGTCAGGACATGCAGCTCGGGGACGAGTTCACGGTGCCGGCCGAGCCGCAGATCGGCGTCGATGCGCCGTTCCAGCGCGGCCATCCGGTTCTCCTCCATCCGCAGGACCTCCAGTTCGAGCACGGTGCCGACGCGCACGTCCACGAGGGCGGGTCCGCGCCACAGGTCCAGGGCCCGGCCGAACAGGTCGGACGCCGACGCGAAGTCTTCCTGCGCGTAGGCGGACCGGCCGGCCCGCAGCAGGCCGTCGAACTCCTGCGCGTCGACCCGGCCGGTGCCTATGTCGAGCAGATAGCCGCCGTGCTGCGTGACCAGCACGTCCTTGGGACAGCGGCCCGGTTCGCCCCGGAGCCCGGCGGCGATGTTGCGGCGCAGTTGAAGGATGTACGTCTGGAGGGTGGTCGCGGCGCTGCGCGGGACGTCGGAGCCCCAGACCTCCTCGACCAGGGTGGGCACCGTCACCACATGGCCCGTCTGCAGCGCGAGCACGGCCAGGATCTGACGGGGCTTGGTGGCACTCGGCACCAAGGACACCCCGCGTTCGTGAGCGGTCAGCGGTCCCAGTACGTTGATCTCCATATTGCTCAGTCCCCTTCGCTCCCTCCGGTCGGAGGCCGGCGGGTGTCGTCGCATGAGCCAGTGGTGATCCTGCGCCCCCTGTGCCATGTGGGCCAGGGAGCCTCTCACGGTTGCGACCATGAATTCCTCATGGTCGGAGGGTGACGGACACACTTCCCCTTCGAGCCGGTGCGGCCCAGAATCGAGCGTCGATCCGGCCACACCCCAGTAGCCGGGAATCGGCGATACGCGGACACGCCGCGGCATCGGAACGCAGGCACAGCGCACCGGAAAATCTACTGGCACACCGGCCACATGGAACACAGAGGGGCATTCAGGATGAACACGCACACCAGCACGCGGTACGCCCGGACCTCCAGCACCTCCGCCGGCCCCGACGGCCTCCGGTCCACCGGTGACGGCGGCACCGCCGCACCGGCCGTCACGATCGAGTACCTCGACTGGACGGCCGCCCCGGCGCTCGCGCTGCCGACGCTGCTGAGCCGCTCCGGCACCTCGGACCACTGACGGCGCGGACCGCCACCGCCGACCGCTGACCGACCGGCGCGCACCCGGTCACCCCCGCGCACGACCGCCGACCGCCGCACCACGAGCGAGCGGTCGGCGGTCGGCGGGCCCCGGTGAGCGGTCACCGGTCGGCAACCAGCCAACCCGCCCAACCCGCCCAGCCAACCCAGCCAGCCAGCCAGCAGAAGGGGAACCCGATGGACACGGGCGACGCCGGCACGGACGAGGGCCCGCGGATCGGCTTCCGCCGCCATCTGCGGGCGGAGGTGGTGCCCGGCGAGGCCGTGTACCTGCTGTCCGCCCGCCGGGTCATCGCCCTGCACGGCCCGCACGTACCGGCGCTGGCCCGGCTGCTCGACGGCACCCGCACCCTCCCGCGGCTGCTGCGCGACGCGGCCCGGGAAGTGCCCGCCGAGGACGCCCGGCGCGCGCTCGACGAGCTGGACCGGGCCGGACTGATCGGCCGGGTCGACACGGACGCGGCGGCCGGTGCCACCCCCCGCGCGCACGACAACGCCTGTGCCGCCCAGGCGTACTGGGAGCTGGCCGGGCTCGACGGCCCCGGTACCGAGGCCACCGTGTCGGGGTCACCCGTGGACCTCGTCACCGTGGGCCGGGCGGACCTCGCGGAGGCCCGCTCGGCCTGCGAGGCCGCCGGACTGCTGGTCGCCGGGGAGGACACCGGCCCCGCCGCCCTCGGTCTGGTGCTGTGCGACGACTACCTCGACCCCGGCCTCGCCCGGATCGACGCGGAACACCGCGCGCTGGGCCGCCCCTGGCTGCTCGCGGACCCGTACGGGGTGGAGGTACGGGTCGGACCGGTGTTCCGTCCCGACGGGCCGTGCTGGTCCTGTCTGGCGCAGCGGCTGCGGCTGCACCGCCGCGCCGAGGAGCCGCTGCGCAACGCGCTCGGGCTCAGCGGCCCCGTCGCGCGGCCCGCCACCTCGCTCCCCGCGACCCGGCTGCTCGGTCTGCACCGGGCCGCCCTGGAGGCGGTCAAATGGCTCGCCGGGGTCCGGGGCCCCGACCAGTCGGCCGTGTGCGTCGTCGACACCCTGACCCAGGGGAGCACCCACCACCCGCTGAGCCGCCGCCCCCAGTGCCCCGCGTGCGGGGACGACGGCCTGGTCGCGGCACGGGCCTGGCAGCCGGTCGTACCGCGCTCGCGCGCCAAGGCCGACCACCGGGGCGGCGACCGCGCGCTGTCCTCCGCGCAGATGCTCGCGGCGCACGGGCACCTGGTGAGCGGGGCGACCGGGGTGGTGTCCGATCTGCGCCGGCCGCCGTCGCTGCCCGACGGCGTGCACGCCTATCTCTCCGGCTGGAACCCGGCCTTCGCCCCGCGCACCCTGTCCCAACTGCGCGGCGGACTGCGGAGCATGAGCGGCGGAAAGGGCCTCACCGACACCGACGCCCGGGTCAGCGCGCTGTGCGAGGCCGTCGAGCGCTACTCCGCGACCCGGCAGGGGGACGAGGCCGTCCGGCTGGACACCTACGCCGCCCTCGGTGACGAGGCGGTCCACCCCGACGACATCCAGCTCTTCGCCGACTGGCAGTTCCGCGAGCGCGACGAATGGAACGCCGCCCACGGCGCGTTCCACCAGGTGCCGCTGCCCTTCGACGAGCACGAGCCGGTGGAGTGGACCCCCGTCTGGTCGCTGACCCACCGCAGGCACCGGCTGCTGCCCACGTCCATGCTGTACTTCGACGCCTGCCCGGACGGCCCGCCCGACGCGCTGGTCGCCGACTCCAACGGGCAGGCCGCGGGCAGCAGTCCGGAGGACGCCCTGCTCCAGGGCTTCTACGAACTGGTCGAGCGGGACGCGGTGGCCCTGTGGTGGTACAACCGCACCCGCCATCCGGCCGTCGACCTGGACGCCTTCGACGAGCCGTGGCTCGCCGCGCTGCGCGGCACGTACCGCGCGCTCGGCCGGGAGCTGTGGGCACTCGACGTCACCTCCGACCTGGGCGTCCCGGTGGTGGCCGCGGTCTCCCGGCGGACGGACCGGGCGGACGGAGCGGACCGGGCGGACGGGACCGGCCGGGCGGCGGAGGACATCCTGCTCGGCTTCGGGGCGCACCCGGACCCCCGGGTCGCGTTGCGCCGGGCCGTCACGGAGCTCGGCCAGTTCCTGCCCGCCGTACCCGGCCCGGAAACGCCCGGTGGCCGGTACGCGGCGGGTGTCCCCACCGATCTCGCCACCTGGTGGTCGGAGGCGACCGTCGTCGGCCACCCGTATCTGCGCCCCGATCCGGCCGCGCCGCCCACCCTCCCCGGGACCCACCCGTACCAGCGCCGCGACGATCTGCGCGCGGACGTCGAGGCGGTGGAGGAACTGGTGCGGGAGCGGGGCATGGAGCTGCTCGTGCTCGACCAGACCCGCCCCGACGTCGGCATTCCCGTGATGAAGGTGATCGTTCCCGGTCTGCGGCACTTCTGGGCGAGGCTCGGTCCGGGCAGGCTGTACGACGTTCCGGTGGCGCTCGGACGGCTCGGCCGGCCGCGGCGGCGCGACGAACTCAATCCGGTGTCGCTTTTTTTGTGAGCCCAGCCATCAAACGCGTTCTTCCTTCTTCCTTCTGTTCGAATCTGCTCGTTACTCTGGACGAGGCCCACGCGGACCGGCCTGTCTGAACCACCCGGTTCAGCGTCCTCTCTTGGGAGAAGCTTGTTGAACGGGGAAGTGGACCATGCTGTCGACACAGCCGACGCGCACTGCTGCGCCGTCAGCGCCCGGCGGAAGGAAGGCCCCGCTTCCGCGGACCCGCTTCTCGCCCCGACGGTCATGCCCGCGCCCCGGACGGCCCGTGCGATAACCGCGTTCGCCCTGTGCAGCCTCGGCGCCATCGCCTTCATGAATGTGTACTGGACGGGCGCCACCAGCGGTCAGTACGCGGTCTGTCTGGCCTTCGCGCTGGCCGCCATCGGCGTGAGCTTCCTGATCACCTCGCCGAAGGCGCCCTGCTGGCCCGCTTCCCACCGCTGGCTGGCCCTCGGCGTCCAGGCCGTGGCGACCCATCTGCCCTTCGCCTTCTTCGGGTTCAGCTGGGGAAGCATGGGCGGACCGCTGGCCGGGGCCGTCCTGTATCTGCTGCCGATGCGGGCGGCGGCGCCGGTCTTCGGGGTCATCGTGTCCGCGCAGGTCGGCATGGGGCTGTTCGCGGGGCACAGCCTGCTGCGGACGATCTACCTCGGGCTCGTCACGGCGTACATCGGGATGTTCCTCTACGCCCTCGCCCGGCTCACCTCCCTGGTGGTGTGGCTCGACGCCTCCCGCACCGAACGGGCCTACGCGGCGGTGACCCGGGAACGGCTGCGCTTCGCCCGGGACCTGCACGACCTGCTCGGCTACAGCCTCTCGGCCATCACCCTCAAGGCGGAGCTGGTGCACCGGCTGCTGCCGGACCGGCCGGAGCGGGCCGGTGAGGAGGTCGGGGACGTGCTCACGGTCGCCCGTCAGGCACTGGCCGATGTACGGCTGGTGGCCAGCGGTTACCGCGATCTGACCGTGGAGTCCGAGATGGCGTCGGGGACGAGCATCCTCGCCACCGCCGAGGTACGGACACTGACCACGGTGGACTGCGGTCCGCTGCACCCGGTCGTGGACACCGTGCTCGCCACGGTCCTGCGCGAGGGCATCACCAACATCCTGCGGCACAGCACCGCCCGCGAGGTCGGCATCACGGTCACCCGGTACGACGGGACCGTGCGGCTGACCCTGGTGAACGACGGGGTGCGCGGCGGTGCCACGGTCGAGGCCACCGGGACCAGGGGGAGCGGTCTCGGCAACCTCCGGCACCGGCTGGAGTCGATCGGCGGCAGCTTCCGGGCCGGTGTGGGGGCCGACGGACGGTTCGTCCTCCGCGCGCAGGCACCGGTCGACCCCGTGGGCGTACGGCCGGCGGACGGCCACCTTTCGCTGGGTGTCCCCAGCTGATGGACATCTTCAGCTGAAACGATTTCTCCGGTCCCGGACACGTACGCTGCCAACCAGACGACATCGACGGGGGACACATGTTATCGGTGCGCATCCTTCTAGCCGAAGACGTCCATATGATCAGGGGGGCCCTCGCGGCGCTGCTCGAACTGGAGCCGGGCCTGAAGGTGGTCGCTTCGGTCGAACGGGGCGACACCATCCTCGAAACGGCGCTGGAGGTCAGACCCGACGTCGCCGTCCTGGACGTCGACCTGCCCGGGAAGGACGGCCTCACGGCGGCGGCGGAACTCCACGAGAAGCTGCCCTCGTGCGGCACCCTGATCCTCACCAACCTCAACCGGCCCGGCATCTTCCGGCGGGCCATGGCCACCCGGGTCTCCGGTTTCCTGCTCAAGGACGCGCCGCCCGACCGGCTGGCCCAGGCGGTCCGATCCATCGCGGCCGGACAGCGTGTCATCGACCCCCAACTCGCGCTGGCCGCCTGGAACGCCCCGTCCTGCCCGCTCTCCCCCAGGGAGCTGCAAGTGCTGCGGCACGCCGCCGGGGGCGCCGCCGCCGCCGAGATCGCGGGCACGCTCCACCTCTCCCCCGGCACCGTCCGCAACTACCTCACGGCGATCGTCACCAAGTTCAACGCCCGCAACCGCGTGGACGCCATCCGGATAGCCGAGGAGGGCGGCTGGATACCCTGACCGCTCCCCGGCGTCCCCGCTCACGGCCCGGGGACGGCGGACCGCCGGGCCTCACCGCGCCATCGGTGCGGTGACCCGCGCGACACACCGGCCACGCTCCATGTCGACGCGCTCCGTCCCGGTCAGCCGGGCCGACCCCTCCCGGAACCGCTCACCGTCCGTCGCCCGCCCGCAGGACTGCTCGTCCCACCACCACACCAGCCCCCGGTACCGGTAGGGCCGGAGCGTGGAGCGCAGCAGTTCGGCCCCGGCGAAGCCGGGCGCGCGGGCGCAGCCGGCGACCAGCGCGCCGAAGGACTGCTCGAACTCCGCCGGTACGCCCGCCAGATCGGCGTGCAGCAGCAGCAGGAAGCCGCCGTCGTCGTGCCGCCGGTCGGGTAGCCGTCCGACGCTCAGGTACTGGTCCGGTTCCGGGTCCGCGTCCGGTGCGGCCAGGGCGTGCAGGGACCGCAGCGCGTCGGCCGACCCGTCGGCGTGCGCACCGGCGAGCAGGTCACGGGCGCGGCGCCAGCGGACGAACGTCGCGTAGGTGTCCTGGGGTCCGGCCACCCGGACCGTGACCAGCAGGTCGAACCCGGGGCTGCCGCGCAGCCCCGCCCCGTACTCCCGGTGCCGTCGGGCCACTTCCGCGGGGTCGCCCCGGGCGGTGATCCGGGTGGTCGTGAACGCCGGCGGGTCCCGCGGCGGAACCGTCATCCTCCCCGCTTTCCGGACCCGCGGGCGGATCGTTTCGTCAACGCGTTCATCATCACCACCCGTGTCGGCAGCCCGAGTTGTGCCGCTGAGCCTGTGCACAGCGCACACTCGGCGGCGGACTCCATCTTGCCCAACTCCGGGCGCCTGTAGCGCGGCGGGTTCCCGCCTACGTGCGCCGGGACGTCCCGAATGCTCAGGAACCGGCCCCGAACGGCGTGAACTCATCCGTCCACCAGTCGCGGTGGCGGTCGTACCAGGACACGACGTCGGCCAGCCCGTCCTCGAACGGCACCCGCGGGGCATAGCCCAGTTCGCGTCGGGACCTGCCGTCGTCGAGGGAGTAGCGGCGGTCGTGGCCCTTGCGGTCCTCGACGAAGCGCACCGAGTCCCAGTCGGCGCCGCACTTCTCCAGCAGCCGGGCGGTCAGTTCGCGGTTGGTCAGCTCGACACCGCCGCCGAAGTGGTAGATCTCGCCGTCCCGGCCCTTCTCCAGGGCCAGTTGCACGCCCCGGCAGTGGTCGGCGACATGCACCCACTCGCGGACGTTGCGGCCGTCGCCGTACAGCGGCACCCGCTGCCCGTTCAGCAGACCGGCGACGAAGCGCGGGATCAGCTTCTCGACGTGCTGGTAGGGACCGTAGTTGTTGGAACAGCGGGTGATCACCACCGGCAGCCCGTGGGAGCGGTGGTAGGACCGGGCGAGCAGATCGGCCGACGCCTTCGACGCGGCGTAGGGCGAGTTCGGCAGCAGCGGGTGGTCCTCCGTCCAGGAGCCCTCGGCGATCGTGCCGTACACCTCGTCGGTCGAGATCTGCACGACCCGTCCGATACCGCGCCGCAGACAGCACTCCAGCAGGGTGTGGGTGCCGAGCACATTGGTGACGGTGAACGGGGTGGCGTCGAGCAGCGACCGGTCCACATGGCTCTCCGCCGCGAAGTGGACGACCGCGTCATGGCCGGGCAGCAGGTCGAGCAGCAGGTCCGCGTCGCAGATGTCGCCCTTGACGAAGGTCAGCCGCTCCTCCCCGAGCGGCAGATTCGCCAGATTGCCCGCATAGGTGAGCTTGTCGAGGACGGTGACCTTGGTGTCCTCGTGGCCCGGGTACGAGCCGTCGAGGACACTGCGCACATATTGCGAGCCGACGAATCCGGCCCCACCGGTGACGAGTATTCTCATAACCCGATCAGCGCTCCGATCTCAGCGGCCGTGCCGGAAAGGAATTCCGCGTACCCGAGCGTCGGTGAACACGGCGGACACCCGGTGGAGTGCCGCTGGAACCGGTACCGCACAAGCCGCTCTCGACCGGGGTACGAGGAACGTACGGAATGCTCCTGTGCCGGGGAGAACCCGTGTGAAGCCGGACCGCGGGACCCACGGCCACGATGGAGATCCCGGCGTGAAGCAGAAATTCGATGACCTCGCCCTTTTCGGCGGCCCGGCGGAATTCCCGCAGCCCTTGTGCGTGGGACGTCCGACGGTCGGTGACCGTTCGCGTTTCCTTGAGCGGCTGAACGGGGCGCTGGACGAACAATGGCTCACCAATGGCGGCCCGCTGGTGCGGGAGTTCGAGGAGCGGGTCGCGGAGGTCGCGGGCACCCGCAACGCCGTGGCGACCTGCAACGCGACCATGGCACTGCAACTGCTGTACATGGCGACGGAGCTGACCGGCGAGGTCATCATGTCCCCGATGACCTACGTGGCCACCGCGCACGCGGCCCGGATACTGGGCCTCACCCCGGTGTTCTGCGACATCGACCCGGCCACCGGCTGCCTCGACCCGCGCGCGGCCGAGGCCGCGGTGACCTCCCGTACCTCCGCGATCGTCCCCGTCCATCTGTGGGGACGCCCCAGCGCGATCGACGAGCTGGAGAAGGTCGCCGACCGGCACGGACTGCGGCTGCTCTTCGACGCCGCGCACGCCCTGGGCTGCACCTACCAGGGACGGCCCATCGGCGGCTTCGGCGGCGCCGAGGTGTTCAGCTTCCACGCCACGAAGGTGGTCAACAGCTTCGAGGGCGGTGCCGTCGTCACCGACGACGACGACCTCGCCGGCCGTCTGCGGTCCCTGCGCTCCTTCGGCTTCGGACCCGACGGCAACAGCCAGCGCACCGGCACCAACGCCAAGATGAGCGAGGCGGCCGCCGCGATGGGGCTGACCTCCCTGGAGGCGTTCGGCGAAACCGTCCTGCACAACCGCGCCAACCTCGCGCACTACGCGTCCGAGCTGGCCGGCCTCGACGGCGTACAGGTCGTCACCTACGACGAGGACCAGAGCCCCAACTGCCAGTACGTGGTCGTCAAGGTCGACGAGAACGTCACCGGCATCCACCGCGATCTGCTGATGCGGGTGCTGGCCGAGGAGAACATCGTCACCCAGCGGTACTTCTCCCCCGCCTGCCACCAGGTCGAGCCGTACCGCACGGAGCGACCCGTCGAGCTGCCGCACACCGAACGGCTGGCGGGCCAGGTGCTCGCCCTGCCGACCGGGCCCACGGTCACCGCCGCGGACATCCGACGGGTGTGCGCCGTCGTACGGTGCGCCGTCGGGCAGGGCCCCGTGGTGACCGACCGGTTCCGCCAGGGGGCGGACCGCGCACCGGTGAGGGCGACCCGCTGACGACCGGTCCGAGCCGCCCCAGGGGCGCGCGATCCGTCGGTGACCGAGGGGTTCTGAGGAGACGGCATGAATCGTGAGTCCAGACACCTGAGCATCGGGCTCCTCGGCCCGCTGTCGCTGCGCCTCGACCAGAAGCCGGTGCGCACCAGCGCCCCCAAGCAGCGCCAGGTGCTGGCGCTGCTCGCGGTGAACGCCGGCCGGACCGTCACGGTGCCGACACTCGTCGACGAGCTGTGGGGGGACAGCCCGCCGCGCAGCTTCGCCACCACCCTCCAGACGTACATCCTCCAGCTGCGCAACGCTTTGGCCGCCGTCGACTCCGGCCACCCGGACGCACGGCAGCTGCTCAGCACCCGCCGCCACGGCTATCAGCTGGAGGAGGACGCGTGCGAGACGGACGTGGAACTGTTCCACCACCGGGTGCGCACCGGACGTGAGGCCTCCGAGGCGGGTGACCACCGGTACGCCTCGGAGGAGCTGAGCCGCGCGCTGGAGCTGTGGCGCGGCGCGGCACTGGTGGGCGTCCGGCTCGGGCGGGTACTGGAGATCGAGGCGCAGTCGCTGGAGGAGCACCGGCTGAAGGCGCTGGAGCTGCGTATCGAGGCCGATCTGCATCTGGGGCGCCACGCCGACCTGCTGGGCGAGCTGACGTTCGTGGCGGCCAAGCACCCCATGAACGAGAACCTGTGCGCGTTCCTGATGACCGCGCTGTACCGGGCGGGACATGTCGGACGGTCGTTGCAGGCGTTCCACCGGCTCCGGTCGGTGCTGGAACGGGAGCTGGGCATCGAGCCGTGCCCGAGGCTCCAGCGGCTGCGGACGGCGATCGTGTCCGGAGCCGGACGCTGAGCCCCTGGACGGGAGGCGGAGAGATGCGTGACGTGTGCGAGACACGCGGGGACGATCCGGTCGGGCGGGCGGTCGCCTGTATCCGGGAGCGGTACGGCGATCCGCTGTCGCTCACGGACATCGCGGAGAGCGCCAGGCTCAGCCGCTTCCACTTCGCCCGGCTGTTCAAGGACACGACCGGGATCACGCCCGGCCGGTTCCTCGCGGCGGTGCGGCTGCACCAGGCCAAGCGGCTCCTGCTGAGCAGCTCGCTGAACGTCGCGGACATCGCGGCGTCGGTCGGGTACAGCAGCCTCGGTTCGTTCACCACGAGCTTCACGGCCGGGGTCGGGGTCTCCCCCGGACGGTTCCGCCGGCTGTCGCGGTCCGGCGGCGGGCCGGGTGCGCCCGGTCCGGCTCTGCCCGCTCCGGGTCCGCCCGGTCCAGGTCTCGCCGGTCCAGGTCTGCCCGGTCCGTGGCCGGGTGCGCGGGACGGGTCCGGCGCGGTCGCGGGGACGATCAGTCTGCCGGACGGGCACGGGAACGCGCGGGTGTACGTGGGCGCCTTCCCGACGCCCGTCGTCCAGCATCCGGCCGCGGCGGGGATCGTCGTCGACGTGCCCAGCGGGCGGCCCTCCTGCTACCGGCTGCCGGACGTGCCCGTGGGGACGTGGTACGTGCACGCGGTGGCCGTCGCCGACGGGGTCGGGCCCGATCCCCGGGCCCGTCGCACCTCGCTGGTCGGGGGGCACGGGGCTGTCGCCGTCGGTGCGGGCACTGTCACGAGTACGGCGGTGCGGCTGCGGCGGGACCGGCCGGCTGATCCGCCCGTGCTGCTCGCGCTGCCCGATCTGGAGCCCCCGCGTACGCCGCTGGCCCCTGCGGGGTGCCCTGCGAGTGCCTTGCCTTCGGTGGCCGCCACCGCGTGACGCCTTCGCTTGCGCTTCCGAGGATTCCCTGTGCTGGGCGTACTTCGTTCCTGTGCCGTCGCTCGGTGGGTTTGCGCAGTTCCCCGCGGGTCGCCTTCGCTTGCGCTTGCGAGGTCCGTCCGGCGGGACGTACTTCGTTCCTGTGCCGTCGCTCGGTGGGTTTGCGCAGTTCCCCGCGCCCCTTTGGGGCGCCATCTGCTGGTTCTTTGGGTCGGTGCCGGTCGGGATTCTCCGTCCTCGATCCGACACGCTCGGTAATTCGTTTCGTTGCCCGACTGAAGAGCATCGGAGTCTGCGAGCAGAGATTCCCGCCCACCCCCTCCCGCAGTCCGGCGAGTGCGCGAGGAGAGTGGTTCCGCACCCGACCGACAGCCTCAAGAGGCGCCCCCAAAGGGGCGCGGGGAACTGCGCAAAAACGAGGACGGTCCCGCACCCGAAAAGCGACCGTAATGGGGCACCACCCAGGGGCGCGGGGAACTGCGCACCCCCGTCCGACCCGTACAGGAACAAGTACGTCCAGGTGGGGAACCCCAGGGGCGCGGGGAACTGCGCGAGCAACCACGGGCCATCCGCACCCGCACGGAAACCGCAAGAGGCGCGACCCCAGGGGCGCGGGGAACTGCGCACCCACGGACGTACCTGTGTGGGGACGAGTACGTCCAGGTGGGGAACCCAGAAGCGCGAGCGAGGGTAACCCGTTACACCGCCTCCTGCTTGGTCTTGAGGCGTTCCGCGAACGTGCTCCACTCGCGGCCGATGCTCTCCGCGATCGGCGCGATCACGCTCTGCCAGTGCTCCGGGATGGAGCTGACGAACTCCCGCCAGCCGTCAGGATCGTTCGCGTGCAGGGCCATCCACTGCAAGAACTCCTTGCCCGCCTCGGTGTACCGGATGGTCGGGTCCTTGGCCATCTTGCCCGCGATCCCGGACCAGGTGACCGGCGCGTCGGTGTGGTTCCTGCGCCGCAGCGGCACACCGCCGCCGGACGGCCCGTCGGTGTCCCGTTCCGCCGTCTCGTCGGCCGCGCGCAGCACCGGCCGGCCGGTGGTCCCGGGCGGGGGCAGGTCCACGGGCGCCGGGGCCCGCTGCCCGTCGAGTTCGGGGCTGGTGCCGCGGCGCAGCCGTGAGCTGACGTCGTGCACCGTGCCGAGGGAGACATCGGTGTCCCGGGCGACCTGCCGCAGCGGGGCGTCGGGATGCGCGCGGATGTACTCGGCGGCGCGCCGCCGGCCCTCACCGGCGGCCACCGGCCGTCGTCTGCCGTCCCGGCCCAGCCGTTTGGCGGAGGCGGTCCCGCCCGGGGACCGGCCGCGCAGCGACGCGATCGTCTTGGCGCTCAGCCCGGTGATACCGGCGATGGCGCGGTCGGACCAGTCGGGATGGGTGGTGAGGACGCGCTGGGCGCCCGAGACCCGGTCGGCCTTCGACAGCGGCAGCCCGTGCGAGCTGTTCGCCTTCATGGCGAGGACGAGCGCTTCCGAATCCGTGCAGTCGAGAAAGCGTGCCTCGATGAAATGGTCGCCGCGCAGCTTCGCGGCTTCCAGCCGGTGCAGCCCGTCAATGACGCGCCAGCCGTCCTCCTGGACGAGAATGGGCGGCAGCGCCGAGGTTCCCGCCGCGTCGACGAGCAGTTGGACATGGGCGGCGTTGGTGCCGCCCTTGCGCAGATATTGTTCCGGTGACAGATCGCTCACCGGAACGTCCCGTACCGGAAGCTGCTCGAAATTCTTCAGATCGAATCCGTCGTTGGTCACCGATTCATCGGCATCCGGCGTGACAGAGCCGAAGTCGCCCGCGATCAGGACGGCCCGCCCATGGTCCAGAGCCATTCAGTGTGCTCCTTTCTGCTGCCGTGCCCTGAGAGTGGCAGAGGCGTCTTTAGCCGGAGTCGAGGGCGGCTGGACGCACGGCTGGAGCGGATTCGAGTTTCCGGGTGCGGGTGGTTCAGACGGGCTGTGCGGTGACGCCGGTGCGGGCGGTGCCGAACCAGCGGCCGAGGGCGTCGGACAGTCCGTTCCCGCCGCCGGTCGAGGTCCAGGCGACGTAGCCGTCGGGGCGGATCAGTACGGCGTCCGGCGGGGTGCCGCGGCCGGGTGCCCAGTCGCCGGTGACGACGTCGACCCGGTCGTTCCAGCCGTCCGCGATCCGCGCGGCGTCGGTGGCGGCGCCGGTCACGACGAGCACACCCCGTACGGCGCGCAGCAGTTCGACGACGCGTACGCGGGAGCCGTCGGGGCGGACGATCTCCTGGGCGGGCGGCATCCGCAGGCCGAGCAGGGGGTGGCCGCCCGGTCCCATGTCGTAGCGGATACCGAGCCCGCTGAGCATCCCGGCCAGATGACCGGCGGCGTCCTTGTGGCCCATCAGTTCGGTCAGCACCTCGCGGACCGGGTCCATCTCCTCCCCGGTGAGGCGCAGTTCGATCGCGGCGCGGGCGTTGCGGCCCAGCTGCCGTCCGACCGGGCGGCGTTCGGACTGGTAGGTGTCGAGCAGGGTGTCCGGGGCCCGGCCGCCGATCACCGCCGCCAGCTTCCAGCCGAGGTTCACCGCGTCCTGCACCCCCACGCTGAGGCCCTGCGCCATGGCCGGGGGCTGTACATGGGTGGCGTCCCCGGCCAGGAACACCCGGCCGCGCCGGTACTCGTCGGCCACCCGGGAGGCGTCGGTGAAGCAGCTGATCCAGCGGCAGTCGCCGTGGTGGATGGACTCGCCGGTGAGCCGCTGCCAGGCGTCGGCCAGTTCCGCGTACGTCAGGGAGTCCCGGTCCCGGGGCCCCATGCCCCGCTCATGGACGACGACCCTGGTGACGCCGTTCTCCAGGTCCATCGCCATGACCATGCTGCCGCCCGGCAGGTCCTCGCCGATCCGGCGGCGGCGGGTCTCGATGCCGGTGACGTCGGCGGTGTAGAAGCCGCGGGTGGGCTCCGGGCCGGGGAAGCCGATACCGGCGAGCCCGCGGACCGTGCTGCGGCCGCCGTCGCAGCCGACGAGATACGCGGCGCTCTCCTCGCCGGGGCCGTCCGGCCCGTCGAAGGCCACCACCACGCCGTCGGACGTCTCACGGAAACCGGTCACCTCGTACCCGCGCCGCACCGGCACACCCAGCTCGGTCACCCAGTCCTCCAGCATCCGCTCGGTGCGGTACTGGGGGATACCCCGGGCGGCGAAGTGGTCCTCCTCGAACACGCCGAGGTCGATCGGGACCCCGCCGAAGTGGCTGTCGGCGCGTTCCGTGCCGCCCAGCCTGCCGAGCAGCCCGCGCTGGTCGAAGCACTCGGCGGTGCGCCGGGTGAAGCTGGCGCCGCGTGACTCCCGCGACGGGGCGGGCAGCCTTTCGAGGACGACGACGTCGAGGCCGCCGAGCCGGAGTTCGCCGGCCGCCATCAGCCCGACCGGGCCCCCGCCGACGACGATCACGTCCCTGGTCATTCCCACGCTCCTCATCGGTCCGTTACGGCCGGTCACCGGACGGCCGGGGTGGCGGTGGCATCGGTGCGGGCGGCGCCGAACCAGCGGCCGAGCGCGTCGGACAGCCCGCGGCCGCTGCCGGACGAGGTCCAGGCGACATAGCCGTCCGGGCGGATCAGCAGCGCGTCCGGCAACGGCTCCTGCCCGGGCGCCCAGTCGCCGGTCACGATGTCGATCCGGTCGGCCCAGCCGCCCGCGAGACGGCCCGCCTTCGCGGCGCCGCCGGTCACGACGAGCACCCCGCGCGCGGCGCGCAGCAGTTCCCCGGCCCGGACCCGGCTTCCGTCGGCGCGGATCACCTCGTGGCCGGGCGGCATCCGCAGGCCCAGCAGCGGGTGGTCGCCCGGACCCATGTCGTAGCGGATACCGAGCCCGCTGACGATCCCGGACAGCTGACCGGCCGCGCCCTTGTGGCCCGCCAGCTCGCCCAGCACCCCGCGCAGCGGTTCCATGCTGTCGTCGCCGAGGTACACCATCGACGCGGCCCGAGTGTCGCGGACGAGCCGCCGGCCGACCGGATGGCGCTCGGCGTGGTACGTGTCGAGCAGGGTGTCCGGGGCCCGGCCGCCGGTCACCGCGGCGAGCTTCCAGCCGAGGTTCACCGCGTCCTGGAGTCCGGCGCTGAGCCCCCAGGCGGCCAGTGGCGGCAGGTCGTGCGCGGCGTCCCCGGCCAGGAACACCCGCCCGCGCCGGTACGCGTCGGCCAGCGCGGTCCCGTTGCCGCGGGCCCACACCCACTCCGCCCGCGCCCCGTGGACGGACTCGCCGGTGAGCCGCTGCCACGCGTCCGCGACGCGTGCGAACGTGAGCGTCCCGGGGTCGGGGTCCTTCGGCAGGCTCCGGTCGTGGATCACGATGCGCCAGCGTCCGCCGCCCAGCGGGGTGCTCACCACCATGTTCCCGCCGGGCAGGCGTTCGCCGATGGGCCGGGGGCGCAGCTCCGCCCCGGTGATCTCCGCCGTGTACATACCCCGGGTGGACGCCGGGCCGGGGGCCTTGATCCCGGCCAGCGCGCGGACGGTGCTGCGGGCCCCGTCGCAGCCGACGAGATACGCGGCGGAGTCCTCGCCGGGGCCGTCCGGCCCGTCGAGGGCCACCACGACACCGTCGGGCGTCTCACGGAAGCCGGTCACCTCGTACCCGCGCCGCACCGGCACACCCAGCTCGGCCAGCCAGCTGCCCAGTGCCTCCTCGGTCCTGGCCTGGGACAGACCCAGTACGCCGCTCTGGTCCTCGTCGAGCAGGCCCAGGTCGAAGCGGACGCCGCCGAAGTGGCCCATCGCGCCCCAGCGGAAGTCCCCCAGCCTCGCGAGCAGCCCGCGCTGCCCCAGGGATTCGGCGGCCCTCCGGTTGAAGCCGAGGGCACGGGATTCCCCGGCGGGGGCGGTCAGCCGGTCGTAGACGGTGACCTCCGCCCCGCCCATTCGGAGTTCACCGGCCAGCATCAATCCGACCGGACCGGCACCGACAACTATTACGCCAGACTTCATCTTCCGGTCCTCCGCGCTGTGGCTCTGGAATCGGCGCCGACAAACTACACCGGGCCGCGGTTCGACTGCGGATCGAGCACGGTTGAACGCTTCGCCGACCGCAACCACGGAGACACCCTTGTCCGTACGGCACTTCACGGTGAACACGGAAATCTTGCGGCCACGGGGGACAGACGGTTCATTGGTGGGGCGGTATCGCAGTTCTCCGACCATGAAAGCCGACGAAAAGGGACTCCGACGTGACGGTGGAGAGGATCGCGCTTATCACCGGCGCCAACAAGGGCATGGGATTCGAGACGGCGCGGCAACTGGGCGAGCTCGGAGGTGTCGTCCTCGTCGGCGCCCGCGACGAGGGGCGCGGCAAGCGGGCCGCCGACGCGCTGGTGGACCGCGGCGTCACGGCGGTGCCGCTGCGCCTCGATGTGACGGACCCGGCCTCCGTGGCCGCCGCCGCGGCCGAGGTCGAACGGCGCTACGGGCGGCTGGACGTGCTGGTCAACAACGCGGGCGTGGCCGGTGGCTTCACCGGGGCGCCCAGCGCGGCGACCGCCGCCGACATGCGGGAGGTGTACGAGACCAATGTCTTCGGGGTGGTGACCGTGACCCACGCGATGCTGCCCCTGCTGCGCCGTTCGGCGGCCGGGCGCATCGTCAACATGTCCAGCCATCTGGGGTCGCTGACCCTGAATTCCGACCCGGGGACCCCGTTCGCGCGCATCAACATGATCGCGTACCAGTCCTCGAAAACCGCGCTGAACGCCGTCACGGTGGCATACGCGAAAGAACTGCGGGGGACGACGGTCAAGATAAACGCCGCCTACCCCGGAATCGTGGCCACCGACATCAACGGCCATCAGGGGCAGCGGACTCCGGCGGAAGGCGCCGTGATCGCGGTGCGACTCGCCACCCTCGACGACTCGGGACCGTCGGGAGCATGCCTCTCCGACGACGGAACCGTGCCCTGGTAACGGCACCGCCCGAAATTCCGTGACGCCGCCCGGACATTCCCGTTCCGCGCGGCTCCCGGAGGAACACCCTGCCGGATCGCACGGCATCACCCGCGAGAGCAGCCCGGCGGCGAAGAGAATTCCGGCCGGGAAAGCAGACATGGAGGAACACGGTGGCGGTAGACGGGACGATCCTGGTGCTGGGCGGGACCGGCCGGCAGGGCGGGGCGCTGGTGCGCGAACTGCTGCGCCGGGGAAGGCCGACGCATGCCCTGGTGCGTGATCCCGAGGCGCCCGGGGCGCGGGCGCTCGCGGACGCGGGCGCGGTGCTCGTCCACGGCGACATGGACGACGAGGCGTCGCTGCGGGCCGCCATGAAGGGCGTCCACGGGGTGTTCAGCGTCCAGCCCTTCCGGACCCCCGGCGGGGTGGCCGCCGAGGAGCGCCAGGGCCGGGCGGTGGGCGACATCGCGGCCGGGTCCGGGGTGGCGCATCTCGTCTACAGCTCCGTCGGCGGCGCGGAACGCGCCAGCGGCATCCCGCACTTCGAGAGCAAGTGGAACGTCGAACGGCATCTGCGGACCCTGGACCTGGCGGTGACCGTCCTGCGGCCCACCATGTTCTACGACGTCTTCGAGGAGATCAGCCCCCGCCGCGTGGACGACGGACTCGTCCTCGGTATGTGGCTGCGCCCGGAGGTCCCGGTCCAGATCATCGCGACCGACGACATCGCCGCGTTCGCCGCGGACGCGTTCGACGACCCGGCCGCCTGGGCGGGCCGGCAGGTCGAGATCGCCGGGGACGAGCTGACCGGACCGCAGATGGCGGAGGCGTACGCGCGGGTGTCCGGCGTCCCCACCCGGTACGAGTACCTGCCGATCGAGAAGCTCCGCGCGGTCCGCGAGGACCTGGCCACCATGTTCGACTGGTTCGACCGCGAGGGCTACCGCGCCGACCTGCCGGAACTGCGCCGCCTCCGGCCGGACCTCATCACCCTGGAGACCTGGCTGCGCGCCAACTGGACCGCGCCGGTCCTCCAGCCCTGACACCCCGCCGTACCCGCCGGTGGCGGTGTTGGAGCCGGTGGAGCCGACCCGGCAGGTACAGCGGGTACGGGCTGGTCCTCCAGGAACGGCCGCGAAGCCGTCCGGGAGCCGGGTTACCGGTTCTCGGACGGCTTCGACGGCTTTCGTGGACCCGGCGGTTCCGGTGATCCCGGCGCTGCCGCCCGCTTCGGCGGCCTAGACGGCCTCGGTGGCCTCGGCCAGGTCGGCGTCGCGGTCGACGAGTGCCGTGTAGCGGCCGCCCTTGGCGAGCAGTTCGTCGTGGGTGCCGCGTTCGACGATCCGGCCGCCGTCCAGCACGATGATCTCGTCGGCGTCCCGGACCGTGGAGAGCCGGTGCGCGATGGTGATCGTGGTGCGGCCCGCGCTCGCCGCGTCGATGGCCTCCTGGACGGCCTGTTCGGTCCGGGTGTCGAGGGCGCTGGTGGCCTCGTCGAGCACGAGGACGGGCGGGTCCCGCAGTACCGCGCGGGCGATCGCCAGGCGCTGTTTCTCCCCGCCGGAGAACCGGTATCCGCGCTCGCCGACCACGGTGTCGTAGCCCCCGGGCAGGGACGCGACATGATCGTGGATATGGGCGATGCGCGCCGCGGCGACGAGTTCCTCGTCGGTCGCGTCCGGCTTGGCGAACCGCAGGTTCTCCGCGACGGTGGCGTGGAACAGATACGTCTCCTGGAAGACGATGCCGACCGCGGCGGCCAGTACGTCGAAGGACATGTCCCGTACGTCGACGCCGTCGATGGTGACACTCCCCGCGTCCACGTCGTACAGCCGCGGGATGAGATAGCTGAGGGTCGTCTTGCCGGAGCCGGTCTCGCCGACGATCGCGAGGCTGTTCCCGGCGGGGACGGTCAGATCGATGGCGTCCAGCGTGCGCTCCCCCGTACCGGGGTACGAGAAGCACGCGCCCCGCATCCGCACCTCACCGCGCAACTGCTCGGGGGCACGGGGGTTCCTGGGTTCGGGGACCTCGACGGGCAGGTCCAGGTACTCGAAGATCCGGGCGAACAGTTCGAGCGAGGTCTGGATCTCCACGCCCACCTCCAGCAGCGAGACGGCCGGGCGCAGCAGGTTCTGCTGCAATGTGGTGAAGGCGACCAGCGTCCCGATGGAGATCGCCATATGGTCGCCGCGGCCCGCCAGTCCGGCCACCCAGTAGATGACCGCGGGCATCGAGGCCAGCACGATCCATGTCGTCGACTGGGCCCAGCGGCCCGCCATCATGGAGCGCACCTCCAGATCGGAGAGCTTGGCGGACTCGTCGGTGAAGTGGCCGGTCAGCGAGCGTGAGCGGCCCATGGTGCGGCCGAGCAGGACACCGCTCACCGACAGGGACTCGTGCACGATCGAGGAGATCGCGGCGTGCTGGCGCTGCCGGTCGCGGGTGATGCGGCGGCGCTGGGTCCCGACGCGCCGGCTGACCCAGAGGAAGAACGGCACCATGACGAGCGACGCGAGTGTGAGCCGCCAGTCGAGGACGGCCATGGCGGTGACCGTGGCGGCCACGACGGTCACGTCGGACACCAGGGTCGTCGCGCTGGTGGTGACGGTGGCCTGCATGTCGCCGATGTCGTTGGCGATACGCGACTGCACCTCGCCGGTGCGGGTCCTGGTGTAGAAGTCCAGCGACATGCGCTGGAGGTGCCCGTACATGGCGCTGCGCAGATCGTGCATGACGCGCTGGCCGACCTTGGTGGAGACATAGGTCTGCCAGACGTTGAACGAGCTGTTCGCGACGGCCACGACGACCATGGCGAGCGCGAGCACGCTCAGCAGACCGGTGCGGCGGTCGGGCAGCGCCACGTCCATGATCTCGCGGATCAGGAACGGATTGACGAGCGAGACGAGCGACGAGGCGACCACGAGGGCGCCGACGAGCAGCAGACTGGGCCGGTAGGGGAGGAACAGCCGGACGATACGCCGCAACGGCACCCGGGGGTTGGCCTCCCCGGCTTCCCCGGCCTCTCCGGATTCCCCGGGCTTCCCGGGTATCCCGGACGTCCGGGCGTTCCCGGGTATCCCGGGCTGCCCGGTCGTCCCCGGCCCCCCGGACTTCGCGGACTCCCCGGACTCCGCGGCGGCGCCGGTCGTCCCGGTCCTCGATTCGGCGGTACTCAATAACGCCTCTCCCCCGCCGGTCGCCCGGTGCCCGTGCCGGCCGTGCGCCGACCGGTCACTCGGACTCCCAGCTGTAGAACCTCGTCGCCATGGCGTCCGCGGGCGTGCGCCAGGTCGCCGGGTCGTAGGCCTCGATGTGCGGCTTCAGGTCCTCGCTGATCCGGATGAAACGCGGATCGGCCTTCGCCTCCTCGATGAGCTCGCCGCCGTTCTCGGTGTCGAAGTCCTGGAGGTGGAAGTACAGACCGCGGAACGCGAAGAGCTGACGCCGCCGCGTTCCCATCCGGTGCGGCATCCCGGTCGTGTCGAAAGCGCTGAAGAGCCGGGCCACGTCGGCGGTGGCCCCGGGGTCCATCCTGGCCACGATCAGATTGCTGTGCATGGTGGCGATGCCTCCGTCGTTGGTGTCCGTCGTCGGTGTCCGTCCGGTCGGGAGTGCCGCTAGCGGAGCCGTTCCTGGAGCGCTGCCCATTCGGCGCGCTCCGCACGCGACAGGGGTGGGCCGGAAGGCTGTTCCCGGTGTTCGCGCCCGTCGCCCGGCCCGGTCACCGGTCCGGTCGTACGTGCCGTCCGGGCGGTGACGCCCGGCGGGACCGGGGTCATGCCGTAGGGCGGGCCCATCCACATCAGCCCCATCCACATGAACCCCTCACCGAGGAGGTTCAGGACGGACAGCGCGGCGGACTCGAACCAGGTCGTCCTCACCGGGTGGCGGTGAAACCGGCCAGGACCCGGCCGAGGATGTCCGTCTGCACCCGGTGCCACGAGCCGGGCAGCTCCATGCCCCAGCCGTTGGGCAGCGCCTGCGCGGTCGCCCGTGCCGCCGCGCTCAGCCAGTCGCTGGTGCTGTCGCTGCTGACGACGAGCGACGGAATACGCATCGGGGCCAGCCGCTCGACGGGGACCTTGAAGTCGCCGCAGATGGCCGCGTCGTACGGGAGGGTGTGCGCGTTCGCCTCGTTCATCGCCCACAGCGGGGTCTGCCGCCATTCCGCGATGGTGTCGGGGGTGAAGCCCACGAGTTCGGCGAGGAAGTACTCGACGGCCTCGCCGCGCTTGTCCCCGGCGAGCAGGGCCTTGAGGGCCGCCAGGAAGTCGGCCGGGGGCTGCGGGTAGCCGTCGATGCGGAAGTACGGCTCGTGCAGTGCCAGCTTGGTGATCGGGGCGCCGGCCATGGCCGCTTCCAGCGCGAGATTGGCGCCGGACGAACCGGCGAACACCACCGACTCGCCGCCGGCCGCCTCGATCACCGCCGTGAGGTCCTCGATCTCCCGTTCGACGGCGTACTCGGGGGAGTCCCCGCTCTCCCCGCGCCCCCGGCGGTCGTAGACATAGGTGGTGCAGTGCGGTGCCAGCTCCGGCACCAGCGGATCGAAGATCGTGTGATCGCGGAATCCGCCGTTCAGCAGCACGATCGGCGGTCCCTCACCCGTTTTCTCGTAGGCGATCGTCGTGCCGTCCCGCGAAACGACCTTGCGCATCACGCACTCCTCACCCCGGATGGACATGTGTTCGCGCCGCAAATTTCCGGTACCCCGGTTGACCGCCGGTCGAGCATCGGTCGGGGCCGGGCGGCAGCGGCGGGCGGCGGGCGCCGAATCCTGTGGGATGGTGGTGGTGTGATACTGGAAGATCTCGTCCGGCTGCGCAGGGCACGGGACCTGATGGACCGTGAGTACGCGAAACCCCTCGATGTGACCGCGCTGGCGCGTACGGCGCTGATGTCCCCGGGCCACTTCTCCCGCAGTTTCCGCGCCGCCTACGGGGAGACCCCGTACAGCTATCTGATGACCCGGCGGATCGAGCGGGCCAAGGCGCTGCTGCGGCGGGGCGATCTGACGGTGACCGAGGTGTGCTTCGCGGTCGGCTGTACGTCGCTGGGATCGTTCAGTTCACGTTTCACCGAGCTGGTCGGTGAGAGCCCGAGCGCCTACCGCGCCCGCGGCCACGACGACGGAGCCGCCATCCCGGCCTGCGTCGCCAAGATCCACACCCGCCCGGTCCGGGGCGGCACCTCCAAGGCGGCGCCCGAAGGCTGAGGGCTGTCCCCGGCGTGGATAGCATCACCTGGACAGCGCGGGACGTCCGCGACCGCGCCAGGCGTCCCGGCCCGGCAAGGAGGCCATATGAGCGAGGCGTACTCGCCGATCCCGGAGTTGAACCTGCTCAAGGAGTTCGAGGGCCGGATCGGCCGGGTCTACTACTCGGACGGTTTCGAGCTGCGCGAGTACGGCGCGGATTCCGGCCTCGACACCTGGTCGGAGCATCCGGATTTCCTGAGCCGGTTCATCCCCTTCGCGCGGGCCAACGGCTCCGGCTCCGACTACGCGCTGTGGCGGTGCGACGACCGGACCGACCTCGCCACGCTGCCCGTCGTCCTGGTCGGCGACGAAGGCCATCTCTATGTGATCGCGCGAGACCTGATGGAGCTGTTCCAGCTTCTGCTCATCGACAGCGAGCCAATGTACGACTTCGGGTTTCTCGACGCTGAAGACGTCGAGGAACACAGCGAGGGGCACCATGAGTTCCGCGTCTGGTTGAAGCAGACCTTCGGTCTTGAACCGCCGGAGGACCCGCACGCGCTCTGGACCGGGCGCGAGGAGTCCGACGACCGGTTCAGGGCATGGGCGAGCCGGTTCATCGAGTTGGACGATCGCTGACGGTCCATCGCGGTTCGTGATCTCCGTGGCTGTGCGGTTGGTCGTCGGCAGTGCGTCAGTGGACGGGGTGCCAGTGCGGCAGCGCGTCGTCCAGCAGCGGCGCCTCGGGCCAGTCCCAGATCAGGCACCCCCACACCAGGCCGGGCACATCGGGGCCCATGGCGTCCGCCGGCCCTTCGGTGAGCGTGCGGTGCACGGCTTCGAGATACCCGGCGATCGACGCGTAGCGGGGCTGGTCGCAGGCCAGGTTGTCCGGGTGCGACCAGGTGCCGACGCCGTCCGCGCCCACGTAGTCCCCGGACTCGGGGCCCGCCTCGTCGCCGGTCAGCCACGGCACCACCGGGGCGCCGCCCCACACATCGACACCGTCGATCCCGGGCAGCCGCGGCCAGAGCGCGTCCGCCGGGCCGAGCAGGATCCCGCCGGGCAGGAACTCCCCCGAACGGACCTCACCCGCCACCTCGTTGGCCTCGATGTACTGGTGTTCCACACCGCCGCACAGCCGCCAGAGCGCGCCCAGTTCAGCGGGCAGACCGAAGCCGAGGTACCGCCTCAGCTCGGCGTCGGCAATCTCGATGGCCTGCTCCGGGGCGGGCGGCAGCAGGGACGCGTGGGAGACCGGGGCATGCGCCTCCAGCCAGTCCATGAGGCGGTGCCAGGCCGTCTCCACATTGAGTTGATCGCTCATCCCGCCAACCTACCGAGCCCTCCGGCGGGTTGCGGTCCGCTGTCGCGTCGCGGTCCCGCCGGGGACCACGGGACAGCCCTTAGCATGCAACTCATGAGTATCAACCTTTCGCAGTGCTTCATCGCCGTCGACGACCACGACAAGGCACTCGCCTTCTACCGCGATGTCCTGGGGCTCGAAGTCCGCAACGACGTGGGCTTCGAGGGCATGCGCTGGGTGACCGTCGGCTCCCGGGACCAGCCCGACGTGGACATCGTCCTGGAGCCGCCCGTCGCGGACCCCAACGCCTCGCCCGCCGACAAGCAGGCCATGGCCCAGCTCCTCGCCAAGGGCCAGCTGCGCGGGGTCATCTTCGACACCGACGACTGCGACGCCACCTACGAGCGCATCCGCGCGGCCGGTGGCGAGGTCGTCCAGGAGCCCGTGGACCAGCCCTACGGCGTCCGCGACTGCGCCTTCCGCGACCCCGCCGGGAACATGCTGCGCTTCACCCAGCCCCGCCGCGCCTGACCCGCGGGGCCGAGAGGGACCGGTCCGGCCGGCCGGACCGGTCAGGATCGGAGAAGCGCGGGAGCCCGGTCCCCGTCTAGCGTGATCACATGGACATCGCCATTCACGCGAGCTTCCTTCCCCACACCGATCCGGACGCCTCGCTCGCCTTCTACCGCGACATGCTGGGCTTCGAGGTCCGGGACGACGTGGGCTACGACGGGATGCGCTGGATCACGGTCGGGCCCGCCGGCCAGCCCAGTACGTCCCTCGTGCTGCAACCGCCGGCCGCCGACCCGGGCGTCACCCCCGACGAGCGCCGGACGATCACCGAGATGATCGTCAAGGGGACGTACGCGGGCGTGGTGCTGTCCACGGCCGATGTCGACGCGCTCTTCGGGCGGCTGAAGGCGGGCGGGGCGGAGATCGTCCAGGAGCCGACGGACCAGCCGTACGGCGTGCGTGACTGCGCCGTGCGCGACCCCGCGGGCAACCACATCCGTATCAGCGAGATCCGCTGACCCCACCGACCGGCGGCCGAGGCGGCACCAGCCCCAGGCGTACGCTCACCCACTCCCCTCACCCACGCCCCTGGAGGCAAGGATGACGCTCTCGCTCGACGCGATGGGCCTCGGTGTTCCCGAGGTCGAGGACGCGCGGACCTTCTACACCACGACCTTCGCACCGACCGCCGACGACCGCGGCCGGCATGTGAACCTCGACATGCACGGGACCGGACAGGTCGCCCTGTACGGGACCGAGGCGCTCGCCGCGGACGCGGGGAAGGACGCGGAGCCCGCGTCCGGCTTCCGCGGCTACATGATGACCTTCATCGTCAAGCAGCCCACCGAGGTCAAGAACGTGGTGGACGCCGCGGTCCAGGGCGGCGCGAAGGTCCTGAAGCCCGCGAAGAAGTCGCTGTTCGGCGCGTTCTCCGCGGTGTACCAGGCCCCGGACGGCTCCATCTGGAAGGTGGCGGCCCCCACCAAGAAGGACAAGGGCCCCGCCGCGAGCCCCGCGGTGCCGACCGAGACCGCGGCACTGCTCGGCGTGGCCGACATGAAGGCCGCCAAGGCGTTCTACGAGGCGCTGGGCATGAAGGTCGACAAGGACTACAAGCACTACGCCGACTTCCACCCGGACGCGGGCAGCTGCCGGCTCGGCCTGATGCCGCGCGGAACCCTCGCCAAGGACGCGGGCGTCGAGGACGGCGGCAGCGGCTTCCGCGCGGCGGTGCTGCACCGCAGGGCCGGCTCCCGCGCCGAGGTCGACACGACCCTGGCCGCGGCCGCCGCCTCCGGCGGACTGATCGCCGTCGAGGCGGGCGAGACCGGGGACGGGTACTCCGGGCACTTCAGCGACCCCGACGGCTTCCTGTGGAAGGTGACCGCCGCGTAGGGTCCGAGCCTGCGGACCGCACCCGGCCGGGCGGCCCCGGTCCCGGATCCGGCAGAAGGCTCCGGGCCGGACGGAGCACCCGGACCACCCGGCACGGCCCGCGAGGGGCCGGGCGCCGCCGCGGCGGGTGAACGTGAGGGCGGCCCCGCCCGACGACAGGGAGAACGATGACGAAGACCCCGAGGACGGACCCGCCCTCGCCCGCGCCGCACACCGCCGACAGCCACGACATGATCCGGGTGCGGGGCGCGCGCGAGAACAATCTCCAGGACATCAGCATCGAGCTCCCCAAGCGCCGCTTGACGGTGTTCACCGGGGTGTCCGGCTCGGGCAAGAGCTCGCTGGTGTTCGCCACGATCGCCGCGGAGTCCCAGCGGATGATCAACGAGACGTACAGCGCCTTCGTACAGGGCTTCATGCCCACGATGGCCCGCCCAGACGTCGATGTCCTCGACGGGCTGACCAGCGCGATCATCGTGGACCAGGAACGCCTCGGCGCCAACCCCCGCTCCACCGTCGGCACCGTCACCGACGCCAACGCGCTGCTGCGCATCCTCTTCAGCCGTCTCGGGCAACCGCACCTCGGCTCACCGCAGTCGTTCTCCTTCAACGTCCCCTCGGTCCGCGCGGCCGGCGCGGTCACCGTCGAGCGCGGCGACAAGAAGACCGTGAAGGCGACCTACACCCTCACCGGCGGGATGTGCCCGGGCTGCGAGGGCCGGGGCACCGTCTCCGACATCGACCTCACCCAGTTGTACGACGCGTCCAAGTCACTGGTCGACGGCGCGATCACCGTGCCCGGCTTCAAGGCCGACGGCTGGTCGGTGCGCTTCTACTCCGAGTCGGGCTTCCTCGTCCCCGACAAGCCGATCCGCGACTACACCGAGCGGGAGCTGCACGACTTCCTGTACCGGGAGCCCGCCAAGGTGAAGATCGCGGGCACCAACATGACCTACGAGGGGCTGGTGCTCCAGGTCAAGCGGTCGTTCCTGGCGAAGGACCGGGAGGCGATGCAGCCGCACATCCGGGCGTTCGTGGACCGGGCCGTCACCTTCACCGCCTGCCCGGAGTGCGGCGGCACCCGGCTGAGCGCCCCGGCCCGCTCGTCGAAGATCAAGGGGGTCGGCATCGCGGATCTGTGCGCGATGCAGATCAGCGATCTCGCCGTATGGGTACGCGAGCTGGACGAGCCGTCGATGGGGCCGCTGCTGACCACCCTGCGCCACACCCTCGACAAGTTCGTGGAGATCGGGCTGGGCTATCTGTCGCTGGACCGGTCCTCGGGCACCCTGTCGGGCGGTGAGGCGCAGCGCGTCAAGATGATCCGCCACTTCGGCTCCTCGCTCACCGACATCACCTATGTCTTCGACGAGCCGACGATCGGGCTGCACCCGCACGACATCCGGCGGATGAACGATCTGCTGCTCCAGCTGCGGGACAAGGGCAACACGGTGCTCGTCGTGGAGCACAAGCCGGAGGCGATCGCGATCGCCGACCATGTGGTCGACCTCGGTCCCGGCGCCGGTTCGGGCGGCGGCACCGTCTGTTTCGAGGGCACCGTCGAGGGGCTGCGGGCCAGCGGCACCCTCACCGGCCGTCATCTGGACGACAGGTCCACGCTCAAGGACAAGGTGCGGACCCCGACCGGCGCCCTGGAGATCCGGGGCGCGGACACCCACAACCTCAAGGGCGTCGACGTCGACATCCCGCTCGGGGTGCTCACGGTCGTCACCGGGGTCGCCGGGTCCGGCAAGAGCTCGCTCGTGCACGGCTCGATCCCGCCCGGCGAGGGTGTGGTGTCGGTCGACCAGACACCGATCCGCGGTTCGCGCCGGAGCAACCCGGCCACGTACACCGGGCTGCTGGAGCCGGTCCGCAAGGCGTTCGCCAAGGCCAACGGCGTCAAGCCCGCGCTGTTCAGCTCCAATTCCGAGGGCGCCTGCCCGAACTGCAACGGCGCGGGCGTCGTCTACACCGACCTCGGGATGATGGACGGTGTCTCGACCGTCTGCGAGGAGTGCGGCGGCAGGCGGTTCCAGGCGTCGGTGCTGGAGTACCGGCTCGGGGGCCGGGACATCAGCGAGGTGCTGGCGATGCCGGTCAGCGAGGCGGCGGAGTTCTTCGGCTCCGGTGAGGCCCGTGTCCCGGCCGCGCACGCGGTCCTCGGACGGCTGGTGGACGTCGGCCTCGGCTATCTCGGCCTCGGCCAGCCGCTCACCACGCTGTCCGGCGGTGAGCGCCAGCGGCTCAAGCTCGCGACGCACATGGGCGACAAGGGCGGTGTCTACGTCCTGGACGAGCCGACCACCGGTCTGCATCTCGCGGATGTCGAGCAGCTGCTCGGGCTGCTCGACCGGCTGGTCGACGCGGGCAAGTCGGTCATCGTGATCGCGCACCACCAGGCGGTCATGGCGCACGCCGACTGGATCATCGACCTCGGTCCCGGCGGTGGCCACGACGGCGGCCGGATCGTCTTCGAGGGCACCCCCGCCGAGCTGGTCGCCGCCCGTTCCACCGTCACCGGCGAGCATCTGGCGGCATACGTCGGCGCCTGACCCCGCCCCCAAGGCCCCGTCGGCCCCGTTCGACTGTTCCCCCCCGGTCAGTTGAACGGGGCCGACGGCTGTCCCGGCCGCGTCCGGGGCGGGACCACCCGGCGGCGCCCGGCGAGGATTGCGAACAAAAGGACGGCCACGGGACGATGACCGCGCCTGTCGACATCGGTCCGCCGTCTCACGGGAAGCAGATGAATCCCCATGAAGTTTCTTTTCACCGCCGGTGGGAGCCACTCGACCGTCTTCTCCATGGCCCCGCTCGCGACGGCCGCGCGGAACGCGGGACATGAGATCCTGCTGACCGTCGACGAACCGACGCTGGCAACCGCGGAGGCCATCGGCATACCCGCGGCCCCGACCCCCCACCCCGGACAGGCCGCCGCCCGGCTGGACGCGCTGCTGGAGCTGGCGCGCGACTGGACGCCCGATGTGGTCGTGGGCGGTCTGTCGTACGTCCCCGGGCTGCTCGCCGCCCATCTCGACGTGCCGTACGTGCGCCACTACTGGGACATCGTGCCGCTGCGGGACGAGCCCGCGCTGCCGCCGCTGCTGGAGCGCATGGGCCTGACCGGGCCGCCGGAGCACGCCCTGTTCATCGATGTCTGTCCGCCGTGCCTGCGTCCGTCGCCGACCCCGGGCGCGCGGCCGATGCGCTGGGTGCCGCGCAACCGGCAGCTGCGGCTCGAACCCTGGATGTACACCCGTCCCAAGGGGCGCCCCCGGGTGCTGATCACCGCGGGGACCCGGGCCTTCAGGCTGCGCAACACCGGCGCCTCCATGCGGCGGCTGGTGGACGAACTGACGCTGACGGGGGCCGAGGTGCTGGTCGCGGCGCCGCCCGGTGCGGCCGAGGAGTTCGGCACGGAACTGGGCGATGTCCGGGTCGGCTGGCTGCCGCTGGACGTGGTGGCCCCCACCTGCGATCTGATGGTCCATCACGGCGGGGCGTCCACCGCGATGACGGGCGCGAGCGCCGGGGTGCCGCAGCTGATCACCCCCGAGAACGACTACGCCAAGGCGATCGCGCGGGCCTTCACCGGCTTCGGCGGCGCCCGCACGGTGGTGCCGCAGGAACGCCCCGACGAGGACCCGGGCGAGGTCATCGCGGCGAGCTGCCGGGAGATCCTCGGCGATCCCCGCTACGCCGAGCGGGCCCGCGCGCTCACCAAGGAGATCGCGGCGCTGCCGACGCCGTACGACGTGGTCGAGCAGCTGGAGACGATGGCCGGCGGCTGACCCGCGGCGGCCACCACGGACAACGGCCCGCCGGCCCGGTGGCATCCGGGCCGGCGGGCCGTTCCCGCTGTGCTCTGCGCGCTTCTCGCGCTCTTCGCGCGGTCAGGCGGTGACGCGTACCGCGTGCGAGCGGACCCGGTCGACCAGTTCCGCCTGATGGGTGATCGCCTCGGCCTGCGCGTCGTAGTCGGCGCCGTCGAGGACCGAGCGGGCGAAGTACTCGACGATGTTCCTGAACTGGTGGTCGGCGGGGAGGGTCAGTTCCTCGGCGTGGTCCTGGGACACGATCCGGATCACCGGCTGCCGGGCCGGGGGCGGGGTGAACGCCCGGTCCAGGGTGAGCCGGCCGTGGTCGCCCCAGATCCCGTACCAGGACCGGTAGGAGTGCTCGAAGCCGAAGGACAGTTCGGCGGTGACGCCCGACGGGGCGGCCAGCAGGATGTGGCCGGCCACGTCGACGCCACGGGTCGGGTGCAGCCGCAGCACCGAGCCGATGACGTCCAGCTCGGGCCCCAGGAAGTAGGAGGCCGCGCGGATCGGGTAGACGCCCACGTCCAGCAGGGCGCCGCCGCCGAGCCCGGAGTCGTACCGTACGTCGGCCTCGTTCAGCGGGGGGATGCCGAAGCTCGCGGAGAACACCCGGGGCGCCCCGATCCGGCCGTCCGTGACGAGGCCGCGGACCGTGGCGTGCTGGCCGTGGTGGAGGAACATGTAGTTCTCCATCAGCCACAGCCCGGCCTTGCGCGCCTGGTCCACCAGGTCGAGGGCGGTGGTCTGGTCCCAGGTGAGGGGCTTCTCCGACAGCACGTGCTTGCCCGCCGCGAGGGCCCGGCTCACCCAGTGGGCGTGCAGACCGGTCGGCAGCGGGACGTACACCGCGTCGATGTCCGGCCGCTCCAGCAGTTCGTCGTACCCGTCGGCGGCGGCGCAGCCGAAGTGCGCGGCGAACCTGCGCGCCTTGGCCGGGTCGCGGCTCGCGACGGCCTTCAGCTCGATCCCGTCGGCCTCCTGCATCGCCGGCAGGACCCGGCGGAACGCGATGGACGCGCACCCCAGGACTCCCATGCGGACCACGTGCATGCGGTGCGTCCTTTCACCAGAGGCTGTGCAGGCAGGCGACGAGGGTGCGTGCCTGGACGCTCAGGTAGTGGCTGTGCCGGAGCAGTCCGCTCAGCTGGCCGAGGGTCACCCAACGGTAGTCCTGCGGGACCCGCAGCGGGAAGTCGTCCTCCACCTCGACCACCAGGTAGCGGTTCTGGGCGTCGAGGAACCGCCCGCCCTCCTCCGAGAGATGGGCGTCGAACCGGATACGGGAGGGGTCGGCGCCGAGCACGTCGTCGAGATAGCGGGGCTGCGGCAGGCCCGTGTAGTTCTCCGGGATGAGCTGGAGGGTCGGGCCGAGCTCGACGGTGTCCACGAAGCCGGGTTCGACGCGGGCGTGCGCGAGCACATGCATGACCCCGTCGACGGTTTTGGCGAGGTAGGCGATGACACCGCGTCCGACGGGTGCCAGCAGCGGCTGCCGCCAGGACTGCACCTCCCGCGAGGTGGCGCTGACGTCGACCCCGACGACCCGGAAGTGCTTGCCGTCCTCGTGGACGATCTCGTGGGCCGTGCGCTTCCAGCCGGTGATCCGGTTGGCGGGGACGAGGCTCGCCGACATGTCGTGCCGGGTGCGCTCGCCGGTGAACCAGCTCAGCACATCGCCGAGTTCGTGCAGGGAGCCCGCGGAGCGGTCCAGGGACCGGGCGAGCGCGGCACGGAACGCGGCGGGCGCGTGACGGGAGCCGCTGTCGCCGGGCGGCGGGGCGAACGGCATGCAGGACAGCACCGTACGGGCGTCCATGTTCACCAGGTTGTCCGTGTGCAGCAGGTCCAGGACCTCGCGCAGCGGCAGCCAGCAGAAGTCGTCGTGCAGCGGGACGTCCCCGGTCACCTCGACGACCATGTTGCGGTTGCGCTTGCGGTAGAACCAGGAGCCCTGTTCGGACTGGAGGACGTCGACGAGCACCCGGCCGCGGTCCTCGCCCTCCGCGAAGTACTCCAGGTAGCGGGTCCGGCCGCCGCGGTGCACCCGGGTGTAGTTGCTGCGGGTCGCCTGGACCGTCGGGGACAGCTGGAGGGTGTTGACGTTGCCGGGTTCCATCTTGGCCTGCATCAGACAGTGCGGCACCCCGTCGAAGACCTTGACGATGATGCCCAGGATGCCGATCTCCGGCTGGTTGATGATGGGCTGCGACCACTGGCGCACGGGGCCGCTGTCGCTGCGGACGTCCATGCCCTCGATCGAGAAGAACTTCCCGCTGACATGGCCGAGGTTCCCGGTGTCCGGGTCGAAGCGCCAGTCCCCGAGTTCGTCGAAGGGCACCTGGGTGACGTCGAAGCGGTTCGACCGGGCGCGCTCCGCCCACCAGGGTGCGAACCGGTCGGCCGCGCGGGGCGCCAGCACCGAATCGGTGAACATCCGCGCGGCGCTGTCGTGCCGGGCCGGGGCGGACGTCATGCGAGGTCCCTCTCGATGGCCCGGCACCGCTCGTAGTCCGGCAGCAGTCCCGCCGCCGCCGCTTCCGCCAGCCCCGGGGCGATCCGGTCCCGGTCGGACAGGATCGGGTCGATGTCACCGGGGATCGGCAGCCCCAGTTCCTCGTCCAGGACGGATATCCCCAGCTCGTACTCGGCCACATAGGGCGCGGCGAGCATGTACGACATGACGGTGTCGTCGGCGAGCGCGACGAAGGCGTGGCCGACCCCGACGGGGAAGTACACGGCGCGGAACTCCTTGGGGTTGACCCGCACCGCGTCCCACTTGCCGAAGGTGGGCGAGCCCACCCTGATGTCGACGACGATGTCGATGGCCTCACCGGCGGCGCAGTAGACGTACTTCGCGGTGCCGGGAGGGGTGAGCGTGTAGTGGACGCCCCGTACGACGCCCCGTTTGGACATGCTGTGGTTGGTCTGCGCGACACGGAACAACGGGGCGCCGTGCGCGCCCGTGAACGCGTGCTGCTGATAGGGGGACACGAACAATCCGCGCTGGTCGGGGAACACCTCGGGGGTGAACACGTACGCACCCTCGACCGCAAGCTCTTCCGCCTTCACTGCTCTCCCTTGGGGCTCGAACCGCTCACAGCGTGCTGAGGACTTCCCGGAGCGCGCCGATCGTCTTCTCCTGGAGACCGATCGGGAGCGAGGGGTACATGGGCAGCGAGAAGATCTCCCCGGCGAGCTTCTCGGTGACCGGGAAGTCGCCCTTCCCGTAGCCCAGATGCGCGAAGCCGACCATCGTGTGCACGGGCCAGGGGTAGCTGATGTTCAGCTCGACGCCATGGGCCCGCATCCGCTCGATGATGTCGTCGCGCCGGGGGTGGCGCACCACGTAGACGTAGTAGACGTGGTCGTTGCCCGCGGTCACCCGGGGCAGCTCCAGTCCGGTGTCCGCGAGGCCGTCCGCGTAGCGCTGGGCGACGGCGCGCCGGTCGGCGACATAGGTGTCGAGGCGGCCCAGTTTGCGGCGCAGGATCTCGGCGTGCACCTCGTCGAGACGGCTGTTGTGGGCGGGGGTCCGCACCACGTAGTAGCGCTCCTCCATGCCGTAGTACCGCAGCCGCCGGAGGTTCTCCGCCGCCTCGGCGTCCGCGGTGATCGTGGCGCCGCCGTCGCCGTAGGCCCCGAGGACCTTGGTCGGGTAGAAGGAGAAGGCCGCGGCGTCGCTCATCGTCCCGGCGAGCGCGCCGTGGTGGCGCGCGCCGTGCGCCTGGGCGCAGTCCTCCAGGACCCGCAGACCGTGCCGGTCGGCGATCTCCCGCAGCGGGCGCATGTCGACGCACTGGCCGTAGAGATGGACCGGCAGCAGGGCGCGGGTCCGCGCGGTGACGGCCGCCTCGACCCGCGCGGTGTCCATCAGGTAGTCCTCGGCGCGGACGTCGACGAAGACGGGCCTGGCGCCCACCGAGTCGATGGCGACGATCGTCGGCGCGGCCGTGTTCGACACGGTGATCACCTCGTCGCCGGGCCCGATGCCGAGCGCCTGGAGACCGAGCTTGATCGCGTTGGTGCCGTTGTCCACGCCGACGCAGTGCGCGATGCCGTGGTACGCGGCGAACTCCTCCTCGAAGCCGCGCACACTGTCGCCCATCACGAGCCGGCCGGAGCGGAACACCGTCCCCACCGCGTCGAGGACGTCCTCGCGCTCCTTCTCGTACTCGGCCAGGTAGTCCCACACCCGAATGGTCACGGCTGCTCCCCCCGCACGACGCCGACGAAGATCCCCCGGCCGCCCTGGACGTCCTCGACGTAGCTCACCTCGAAGCCCGCCGCGGCGAAGGCGGACTCGTACTCGTCGCGGCGGAACAGCTTGTGCTCGTAGCGCTCCGAGAAGTGCCGCACCCCGTGCTCGCGGTCAGCCACCAGGAAGTGCACGTCCATGGCCGAGGCGGCGTCGCCGGTACCCACGGTGTGGGAGAGCCGGGCGATGGTCCGGCGGCCGGTCTCCACCACGTCGCCGGAGACATAGCCGTCGATGAACCTCTCCAGGAACCACCACGGTTCGACCAGGACGACACCACCCGGGGTGAGATGCCGTGCGAAGCACTCCAGCGTGCCGCGCAGTTCGTCCTCGTCGCGGGTGTGGCCGACCGAGCCGAAGAGCGAGACGACCGCGTCGAACCGGCCTTCGAGGGCGAAGTCCCGCATGTCACCGAGGTGCAGGGGCACCCCGGGCAGCTTGGGGCGCGCGGCGGTCAGCATGTCAGCGGACAGCTCCAGGCCCTCGACCCGGTCGAAGAGCCGCGCGAAGTGCTCCAGATGCCCGCCCGCCCCGCACCCGACGTCGAGCAGCGAGGCCGCTCCCGGCCGGTGGCGGCGGATCACCTCGGTGACGTACTCGGCCTCCGAGCCGTAGTCCTTGCCCCGGCTGCTGTTCAGGTCGTCGTGGATCTCGGCGACTTCACCTCCGTACACTGGGCTCCCTCCCTGTGGTCGCGGCCTCGTCGAGCAAGGCGGTCACGGTGCGGTCCACGGCGTCCCGCAGTCCGGTGCGCGCACTCCATCCCGACGCGAGCCGGAAGGGTGCGGGGTCGATGGTCGTGCTCAGGAAATCGATGACCGGCGCGTTCGCGGGCGGCTCCACCGATGTCACCGGGACCGGTGGCCGTCCGGTGTGCGCGGCGACGGACTCCGCCACCGTCCGGAAGACCGTGCCCAGCGGGTCCTGGCGGCCGGTGCCCACCAGCCAGTGCCGTCCGGCGAGCGCGTCGGGCCGGCGCATCGCGGCCAGGAACGCCCCGGCCGCGTCCTCGACGGGGACCAGGTCGCGCAGCACCGTCCCGTCGTGCCACATGGTCAGCGGCTCACCGGCCAGCGCGCGGCGGATCATCGTGGACACCACGCCCTGGTCGGGCACCGCCGACAGGGGGCTGCGGCCGAAGACCGTCGGCAGCCGCAGGCTCACCCCGCGCAGCACGCCCTCGGCGGACGCGGCCAGCAGCATCCGCTCGGCCGCCAGCTTCTGCCGGTCGTAGACCGTCTCGGGGCGGTCGGGCTCGCTGCCGTCCATGGGGTGCTCCGGCGGCAGGCCGACCTGGGAGGTCGTCGCGGCGAACACCACCACCGGGGGCGGGCCCGCGGCGGTCCGGCCGCCCATGACCCGCACGATCCCGCGCATCACCCCGACGTTGATCGGCTCGCTCTGCGGGTTCCCCTCGGCGTCGCGCCAGCCGCCGCTGTGCTTGCTCAGATGGAGGACGACATCCGCGTCCGCGACCGCCGCGGCGAGGCTCGTGGCGTCGGTGAGGTCCGCGGTGCGCACCTCGACATCGGCCGTCGTCCGCGCGGGCACGGGGCTGGGCCGCCGGGCCACGGCCCGCAGCCGGACCGGGAGGTCCGCGAGGAGGGCGGTGAGCACGGAGCCCAGATAGCCGGAGGCTCCGAGCACGGTCACCAGGGGCCGGTCCCCGGCGCCCGTCACAGGGCGGCTCCCGCGGACTTCCCGCCCGTCCCTGCGTTCCCGGCCGTTCCGCCCTTGCGGTACAGGGCCTGCCAGTAGAAGCTCCACGGCGCGGCCCACGCGTCGGCGGCGCTGCTCCAGCCGTCCCCCGGCCGGTAGGCGTCCAGGAAGCCGGGGACGGCGTCCCGCACCGCGCGGCTGTCGTGGACGTCCAGGACCTGCCGGAGCAGACCGGTCTCCATCGCCGCGGGCAGCAGTTCGTCCTCGCCCTCGGGGCGGCCGTCCAGGGTGCGGTCGAGGTACTTGCCGACCGGGTTCTTGGTGTAGAACGCGGCGCAGCACCGGTCGATCAGCGCGAGGTAGTTGCCCGCCGTCTCCGGGAACATCTCCGCGAGGGAGTCGATGTTGATGCTGAGGTCGAAACGGCGCGAGGCGAGCGCGTCGTCGACCTCGTCCACGGTGACGAAGTCGATCCTCGCGAACCGCTCGTCGTCCAGGACCGTCCGCAGGTACCGCTTGCTGAGTTCCATGGTGGTCGGCAGGTCCACGATGCAGTACGTCGCGATGTCGTGGTTGGACAGCAGGGTGTGGCAGGTCCGTCCGTAACCGGCGCCGATCTCCAGGACGGCGGCGCCCCGCAGCTCCACCCGCTCCTCGATGAAGCCCAGTTCGAGGGTGGCCTGGAGATAGTCGAGACAGATGTCCTCGCCGTCCCACCGCACCGCGTGCGGATTGCCCACGTCACGGTTGCGGGTCCGGCGCAGCCGGTCCCAGTCGGCGGGGGAAAGACCCGTCGCCATGTTGTGGACCATCGTCTTCAGATACCGGACGCCGTTCGACCCCGGGTCCCAGAGCGATATCTTGTGGTTCGGCCGCTCGGATTTGAAGTCGGTCAGGTCCACGGCCGCCTCTGCGGTGACCCAGTCCCTGCTGATCCGTTCCCACTGCCGGCTGGCCTGATAAGTGTGTGGCATCGTCTTCTTCCCTCGCCGTTGGAATGCGGTGGTAACGAGGTGGTGGCCGGCCCTCAACCGGTTTCGGCGATCGCCATGATGTACCGGCCGTAGGGAGACTTCGAAAGCCGGCTGCCGAGGCGGTAACAGGCCTCCCGGTCGATGTATCCCATACGCCAGGCGATTTCTTCGAGGCACGCGATGCGCACGCCCTGTCTGCGCTGGAGGACCTGCACGTACTGCCCGGCTTCCATCAGGGCGTCATGCGTTCCGGTGTCCAGCCAGGCGAATCCCCGGCCCAGCGATATCAGCTTGGCGTCCCCGCGTTCCAGATAGGCGCGGTTGACGTCGGTTATCTCCAGCTCGCCGCGCTCGGAGGGCCGCAGCCGCCCGGCGATGTCCACCACGTCGTTGTCGTAGAAGTAGAGCCCGGTGATCGCCAGATTGGTCCGCGGGCTGGTCGGCTTCTCCTCGATCGCCACGAGGTTGCCCCGCTCGTCCAGCTCACCGACCCCGTAACGCTCCGGGTCACGTACCGGGTGACCGAACAGGACACAGCCCTCGATGCTGCGCGCGGCCTCCTGGAGGAGGGCCGCGAACCCGGCGCCGTGGAACACGTTGTCGCCCAGCGCGAGGGCGACGGAGTCGTCCCCGATGTGGTCGGCGGAGACCAGGAACGCGTCCGCGAGACCCCGCGGCTTGTCCTGCTCCGCGTAGCTCAGCTGGATGCCGAGCGACGAGCCGTCGCCCAGCAGCCGCCGGAACGCCGCCAGATCGTCCGGGGACGACACGATCTGGATCTCGGTGATGCCCGCCAGCATCAGCACCGACAGCGGGTAGTAGATCATCGGCTTGTCGTAGACCGGGAGCAGCTGCTTGGAGACCCCGAGTGTGATCGGGTGCACCCGCGTGCCGTAGCCGCCGGCCAGGACGATTCCCTTCACCGCGGGACCTCCGGGCTCAGTAGTTGCCGAGGCCGCCGCAGACGTTGACCGCCTGCGCCGTCATCGGGGCGGCCGCGTCGCTGGTCAGATAGCCGACGAGACCGGCCACCTCCTCGGGCGTGGAGTAGCGGCCGAGCGGGATCTTCGCCTGGAAACGTTCGAGGATCGCGTCCTGCGTCGTCTCGAAGTGGGCGGCGTAGCCCTCGCGCACCCGCTGCGCCATCGGGGTCTCGACATAGCCGGGACACACCGCGTTGACGGTGACCCCCGTCTTCGCGAGCTCCAGACCGAGCGCCTTCGTGAAGCCGATGACGCCGTGCTTGGAGGCGGAGTAGGGGGCGCCGAGCACCACGCCCTGCTTGCCCCCGGTCGACGCGATGTTGATGATCCGGCCCCAGCCGCGCTCCAGCAGCTTCCCCGACCTGAGCACCTCGCGGGTCACCCGGAAGACGCTGTTCAGATTGGTGTCGATGACGTCGTCCCACAGCTCGTCGTCGATGTCCTTGGTGACGCCGCCGCCGTTGCGTCCGGCGTTGTTCACCAGGACGTCGATGTGCCCGTACCGCTCCACGGCGGTGGCCACGAGCCGCCGGACGTCCTCCGGACGCCGCACGTCCGCGGCGCAGCCGTCGGCGCGGTGGCCGTTCGACCGGAGCTTGCCGACCGTCTCCGCGACGGCGTCGGCGTTCCGCGAGCAGATGAATACCGTGAGCCCGCGCTCCGCGAGGATCTCGGCGACCGCGAGGCCTATTCCGCTCGTAGCGCCGGTGATCAGTGCTACCTGCTCTCCGTTTTCCGCCATCCCAACCCCTTCGTGGATACGGTGTTCCGGCAGCGTCGCGGCGATTCCCATAATCTCGGTCGAGCGCCGGTGGACCGCTCCGGTTCGACCACGCCGATTCTTCAGTTGAACGTTCAGCGCCACACTCCGAGGAAATACGGAAGTTGCGGCCCGGTGACGCGCCCGCTTAACGTCGGGCTCCGCCGTCACCCTGCGATCCACCGACCGGCAGGGTCCCGAGGGGAAGGAGCCTCCATGGCATCCGGCGAATTCACCGTCAGCGACCTCAGGCGCATCCTGCACGAGGCCGCCGGCGAAAGTGACGGGGCCGATGTCGGCGCCGGCACCCTGGACACGGATTTCACCGAGCTCGGTTACGACTCACTGGCCCGGCTCGAAACCGGCAGCCGTATCGAGCGGGAATTCGGGATCAAGCTGGAGGACACGGCACTGCTCGAAGCGCAGACCCCGAGGGTCCTCATCGCGGCGGTCAACACCCAGCTCACCGTGGCCGGGGCGTCGTAGCACCGCCGCAGGGCCACCGTACGGCGTCCGCCGTTCCCCGAACCGGGTACTCCGTTTACCGAACCGGGTCCGGAAAGGGCGCCGGTGGGCCGTGGGGACAGCCCGCATTTCCATACGCGGAAACATTCCGGAAGTTCGCAGCACACATGTGGAAGGAAGGATATGGGAGCAATCGAGGTCCCAGTTCTGATCGTGGGCGGCGGGGGATGCGGCCTGTCGGCCTCCAACTTCTTGTCCGACCACGGCGTCGCCCATCTGCTGGTGGAGCGGCACACGGACACCTCGCGGATACCGAAGGCGCACTACCTCAACCAGCGCACGATGGGGATCTACCGCCAGCACGGACTCGACGGCCCGATGACCGAACAGGGCGCGTCGCTGGAGGAGTTCGGGCAGGTGCGCTGGCTGACCTCGCTCGCCGGGGACGGTCCGCTGGACGCGCGGGTGGTCCACGAGATGGACGCCTTCGGCGGCGGCGCGCTGCGCGAGACGTACGCGGCGGCCGGTCCGGTCCTGCCCGTCAAGCTGCCGCAGGTCCGGCTGGAGCCGATCCTGCGGCGGTCCGCGGAGCGGCGCAATCCCGGCCGGGTCCTCTTCGGCCATGAGATGACCTCGTTCTCCGACGAGGGCGACCATGTCGTCGCCGAGGTCCGCGAGACCGCGACCGGGGAGATCACCACCGTCAAGGCGCGGTACGTCATCGCGGCCGACGGCGGACGCGGCATCGGGGCCGCCCTCGGGGTGCGGATGCAGGGCCGCCCCGGACTCCTCGACGTGAAGACCGCGTACTTCTCCGCGGATCTGTCACCGTGGTGGCACGAGGGCACCCTCATCACCCACTTTCTCAACCCCTATCACCCGGACCTCTCCGGCAACCTCATCGAGATGGGCCCGACCTGGGGCAAGCACTGCGAGGAATGGGTCCTCCACTTCCACCCGGGCGACGCGGCGAGCTTCGACGAGGAGGAGGTCGCCCCGAAGATCCGTGAGGTCCTCGGTCTGCCCGACCTGGAACTGACCCTGCTCCATGTGACCAACTGGAACGTGGAGGCGCTGCTGGCGGAGCGCTACCGGGTCGGCCGGGTGATCCTCGCCGGTGACGCCGCGCACCGTCAGCCGCCGACCGTCGGGCTCGGTCTGAACTCCGGTATCCAGGACGCGCACAACCTCGCCTGGAAACTGGCCGCGGTGCTCTCCGGCCGCGCGGACGACAGCCTCCTCGACACCTATGAGGCGGAGCGGCGGCCCGTGTGCCGGCTCAACGTCGACTGGGCGGTGTCCGCGTCCCTCCACCACCAGGCGATCATGAACGCCATCGGTCTGGGCCAGCGCATCCCGCTGGAGCGCCGGGAGCAGATGTTCACCGCGTACTTCGAGGACTCCCCGATGGGCGAGCTCGCGCGGACCCGGGCACGGGAGATGTTCGTGACGCACCGCGGCGGCTGCCAGGCGCACGACCTGGAGATCGGCTTCGCCTACGAGGACGGCGCGGTCGTCCCCGACGGCAGCGGACCGCCGACCCGAGCGCCCATGCGCGACGAGCACCACCCCACCACCCGCCCCGGGCACGTGCTGCCGCACGCCTGGCTGGAGCGCGACGGACAGCGGCTGTCGACGCACGACCTGACCGGCAGCGCGACCGGCTTCGCACTGCTCACCGGACCGGCCGGGAGCGCGTGGTGCGAGGCGGCCGCGCAGGTCGCGGAGAAGTTCTCCGTCCCGATCGTCACCGCCCGGATCGGGGACGGCGGCCAGTACACGGACGCGGACGGCAGGTGGGCGGCCGTCCGGCAGACGACCGACGAGGGCGCCGTGCTGGTACGGCCCGACAACCATGTGGCGTGGCGCAGCGCGGACGCGGTCGACAACCCGGTCGATGTGCTGACCCACGCGGTCGCCCATGTGCTGGAGCACCAGACGGCCGCGTCCCTGGTCCCCCAGGAGGCATGAGCGGACGGACAAGGCGCCCGCCCGGGTCCGGCGACAACCGGCCCCGGACGGGCGCCGCCGCGCGTCGGGCGGGGGAGCGGGGGTCGTTGGGCGGTGGGGGCCGGTCGCCGGACGTCGGGCGTCACGCGTCGGTCGCCGGGGGTCGGGCGTCACGCGTCGGGCGATACGCGTCGGACACCGTCTGCCGCGCGTGCCCGTGCCTCGCGAACCCCGAACCCCGAACCGCCACCCCGCACGGCGAACCCCGGACCCCGGACCCCGGACCCCCCGCCACCGCACCCGCACCCGCCACCCGCACCCACGAACCGTGCCCATACCGCGAGGGCCCGTCCGTCCCCCGGAGTTCCAGGGGTCGGACGGGCCCTCGCTCGCGTGCCCTACGAACCGGCGGCGGCCCGCTTGCGCAGTACCGCGGCCACCTGGCGGGCGGCCTTGCGGGCGCTGGCGACGCAGTTGCCGACGCCCACCCCCTCGTACGCGGCGCCGCACACCGCGAGACCGGGCAGCTCCGCCACGGAAGCCTGGATACGGGCCACCCGGGCGAGATGTCCGACGGTGTACTGCGGCAGCCCGTCGACCCAGCGGTTCACCCGGGTCGCCACCGGTGCCGCGGCCGTCCCGGTGGCCTCGGCGAACTCCGCGACCGCCACCGCGACGAGGTCGGCGTCGTCACGCATCAGTACGTCGTCCTCGCCGACCCGGCCGAGCGTGCAGCGCACCAGGTCCACCTCGTCCGACATGTGCGGCCACTTCACCGTCGAGAAGGTGACCGCCTTGACCAGTTTCCCGTCCACCGCGGGCACCCGGTAGCCGCAGCAGCCCTGGGCGGCGATGGCGGCGGGCAGCGAGCCGCGCGGATAGGCGAGCGTGATGACCGTCCTGCTGGTGTACGGGATCTCCGCGAGACCGGCGACCGCCGCCGCGGCCCCCGGGGTCCCGGCCAGCAGCTTGCCGGCGGGACCGGCCGGCACCGCGACGATGACGGCGTCCGCGTCGATGTACTCCGGATCGGCCGAGGACCCCACGGTCAGCCGCCAGCCGCGTTCGGTGCGCGCCAGTTCGCTCACCGCCGCCCCGGTCCGCACCGACGATCCCGGTCCCGAGTCGCGTACGGCGTCCGCGAGCACCGGGGGCAGCGTGCCGAGCCCGCCCGCGATGGTGGCGATACCGGGCGGGCGCTCCTCCCCCGGCGGGGGCGGCGGCGGGATCAGCGAACCGGCCGCGGCGGCGAACGAGTCGTGGGTACGGGACGCGTTGGCCAGCGGGGCCAGCATCGCCTCGAACGACAGGTCCTCCGAGCGGCCGGAGCACACCTCGCTGAGGAACGGGTCGACAAGGCGGTCCACGACCTCCTGGCCGAACCGCTCCGCGACGAACGACGCGACGGACACGTCCCCGTCCCGTGGCGACGCGGGCCGCTTCACGTCCTCCCGGGCGCGGGCCACCCCGGCGTCGGACAGCAGGCCGGAGGCGGCCAGCTCGTCCAGGTCGGAGGGCACCCCCATGAACTGGCCGACGGGCAGCGGCCGCAGCCCGCCCCTGGTCCAGATGGAGGTCGTGACGGCACTGGCCGTCACGACCTGTTCGCCGAGCCCCGCGTCCGCGATCAGCCCGGTGGTCTTGGGGCGGTAGATGTACAGCCCTTCCGCGCCCTCGTCGACGGCGGCGCCCGCCACCTCCGAGACGGCCAGCTTGCCGCCGAGCGTGGACGACCCCTCCAGGACCGTCACCCGCACCGGCTCGTCCCGGAGGAAGAACGCCGCCGCCAGCCCCGCGATCCCGCCCCCGACGACGACCACATGCGGCGCCTCGCCTGCCCCATCACGTCCGCTGTCCGCCATTCCACCCGCTCCTTCGTCGATACGGTGTCGCAGCAGTGTGGTCGGCGCGCCGATATTCTCGGTCGAGCGGGAGTCGACCCGGTATCCGACCGGCCCGCCGCGGCAGGCCGGAGGACCCCGGGAAAACCGGTCCGTACCCGCGCGCACCTCCGCACCCGCGGTATATCCGGGTGCCCAGGTCCCGCCCGGACCCCGTCCCGTCGCCGCCCCGGCCGACACCCCTTCCACACCTCCGTGACCGGGGTACGGCCGGGGTACGGCCGGGGTACGGCCGGGGTACGGCCGGGGTACGAAGGCCCCCGCACCGCCCTGTTCCGTCTGCGCGCGATCCCCGGTTGAACACCGGTGGCGGCGGTTCATTTCCTACGTTGCGGGCCGTCGGAGCGCCGTTCTACTCTCGGCCCGTAGCCGGGAATTCAGCAGCGCGGACGAATTTCCCTTTCACGCGGATCGCCGCGGACGGCGTGTTCCGAGGAATTCACACGGGAATGACGAGGGTGGCCATGAACTCGGCGTCGAACGGTTCGCAAAGCGCGCGGAAGTCCTCCGGACGGCCCGTGATCGGAATATGCGCACGACGGGCGCCGGTCGTCCTGCAAGGGCTCGATCTCACCGTCAGTCTCGTCATCCAGCCGCATGTGGACCTGCTCGCCGCGGCGGGCTGCACACCCGTGGTGGTCCCGCTGGTACCCGGTGCGGAGCACCTCGTGGACCGGCTCGACGGACTGCTCGTACCCGGTGGCCCGGATGTGGACCCCTCGCTGTACGGGCAGAGCGCGCACCCCATGACCCGGGCCGTCGGCCCGGCGATGGACACCGCCGAACTGGCCCTGCTGGACGGGGCGTACCGGGCCGGACTGCCGGTCCTCGCCGTCTGCCGGGGTATGCAACTGCTCAATGTGCACCGCGGCGGCACGCTGCACCAGCATCTGCCGGAGGTCACCGGCGACGACGGCCACTGCCCGGCCACCGGCACGCACACCTTCGGCCGGCAGCGTCTTGAGGTACGGCCCGGCAGCCGGATCGCGGAGGTCTACGACGGTGATCCGCCCGACGCCGCCTGCCATCACCACCAGGCCGTCGACCGGCTCGGCACGGGTCTGACCGCCACCGCCTGGGCGCCGGACGGCGTGGTCGAGGCGGTGGAGGCGACCGACCGGCCGTTCGTGGTCGGTGTGCAGTGGGAGGCCGGGCAGATCGCGGACGAGCGACTGCACCGGGCACTCGCCGAAGCGGCCAGGAGCACGTCCCCCCGGACCGCCCTCGCGCGGTGAGCCCGGCCCCCCTCCCGGCCGTGCACTCCCGGGAAGCGCCCAGGAAGCGCCCGGGGACCGCTCGCGGGCCGCTGCGAAAAGGACCACCCCCGACCCCAGGAGACGAAGCGATGTCAGCACGGATGACCAACCCCTCGCTGGTCGTTCCCGGCGCCCTGCAACCCCTGCTCGACCTGACGAAGGTCCTCAGCACCAACGGTGTGCCGCAGCTGACGCTCGACCTCATCCGGCTGCGGGTCAGCCAGGTCAACGGCCGCCCCATCCACGTCCCCGCGCACCTCGGCGAGGGTGACGCGAGGAAGCCGACGGACGAGCGGCTGCTGAGGGTCGCCGAGTGGCGCCACGCGCCCTGCTACAGCGACGCCGAGCGCGCCGCGCTGGCGCTGGCCGGGGGCGCCAGCAGGCTCAGCGAGGAGGGGGACCCGGTGCCGGACGACGTCTGGGAGGAGGCCGCCCGGCACTACGACGAGCGCGGACTCGGCGTACTGATGATGCAGATCGGCCTGGTCAACCTCTGGAACTGCGTCAACGTCACCACCCGGCAGGTCCCGGCGGACTACAGCTGAGCCCCGCGCGCCCTGTCCACCCACCGTGCGACCGACATCCCGTGCGACCGACATCCCGTGCGACCGAAAGAGAGTTCGCCTTGCTGAAGCTCATCAACGCCGGCCTGGGCCGGACCGGTACGACATCACTCCAAGTGGCCCTGGAACGCCTCGGGTTCGGGGAATGCTTCCATATGTTCGACATCGTCGGCAGCGAAGAGCGGCTGGCGCAGTGGGAGCGGATCGTCTGCGACGGGAAGCCCGCCGACTGGAAAGCGGTGTTCGACGGCTACACGTCCGCCGTGGACGGTCCCTGCGCCCTCTACTACCCGCAGATGCGGGAGACCTTCCCCGACGCGAAGGTCATGCTCACCGTCCGCGACGCGGAGGGCTGGTACCGCAGCACGCACGACACGCTGTACCAGTTCGCGGTGCGGGGCGCGGCGAACCCCCCGGAGGCCGGTTCGCGGCAGGCCCGGATGGGACGGCTGACCAACGCCCTGGTCTGGAACGGGCTCTTCGAAGGCCGCTTCTCCGACAAGGAGTTCGCCATCGAGGTCTACCACCGGCACAACCAGCGGGTCATCGACACCGTCGGGCGCGACAACCTGCTGGTCTGGGACGTGAAACAGGGCTGGGAGCCGCTCTGCGACTTCCTGGGGGTGGCGCCGCCGCCGGGCGAGGACTTCCCGCACGTCAACGACACCGAGTCGATGCTCAAGGTGATCCGCGGGATGAGCGGCAAGGCGGGCTGAGCTCCGTCCGGTGTCGAGTGGCCCTCCAGAGGACGACCGCAGGCTCGAAGTGGAACGTGGCCGGGCCGCGGACCAGGGAGGTCTGTGCCGAACACGAAGGCAGGAGTCGAGAAGCATGCGGGTTGCGAGGTCCAGAGTGGCGGTGTCGCGATGAGCGGCCGGAGGGTTGTGATCACCGGGCTCGGGGTCGTGGCGCCCGGTGGGACGGGTACCAAGGCGTTCTGGCAGACGATCACCTCGGGGCGCACGGCGACCCGGCGGATCACCGCGTTCGACGCGGCGGCCTTCCGGTCGCGGATCGCCGCCGAGGTCGACTTCGACCCGGTGCAGTCCGGGCTGTCGCACCGCGAGATACGGCGGCTGGACCGGGCCGCCCAGTTCGCCCTGGTCGGCGCCCGGGAGTCGGTCACCGACAGCGGCCTGGAGCCGGGCCGGTTCGACCCCACCCGGGTGGGCGTCAGTCTCGGCACCGCGACCGGTGCCACCTGCAAGCTGGAGTCGGAGTACCTGGTCCTCAGCGACAGCGGCCGGCGGTGGTCCCTCGACCACACCTACGCCGACCCGCATCTGTACGACCACTACATGCCGGGTTCCATGGCCGCCGAGCTGGCCCGGGAGGTCAACGCCCAGGGCCCGGTCACCGTGGTCTCGGCCGGGTGCACCTCGGGCCTCGACGCCGTGGGCCACGCGGCCGACCTGATCAGGGAGGGTTCCGCCGATGTGATGCTGGCCGGCGGCACCGACGCCCCCATCTCCCCCATCACCGTGGCGTGCTTCGACGCGATCAAGGCGACCTCGCCGAACAACGGGGAGGCGGCCACCGCGCTGCGCCCCTTCGACCGCACCCGCAACGGCTTCGTCCTCGGCGAGGGCGCCGCGGTGCTGGTCCTCGAATCCGAGGAGCACGCCCGCGCCCGGGACGCCCGGATCTACGCGGAGATCACCGGGTACGCCTCACGCACCAACGCCTACCACATGACCGGACTGAAGCCCGACGGCGCCGAGATGGCCGCCGCCATCAGCGCGGCACTCGCCGAGAGCGGGCTGCCCGCCGAGGCCATCGACTACGTCAGCGCGCACGGCACGGCCACCAAGCAGAACGACCGGCACGAGACCGCCGCGCTGAAGCGGGCACTCGGCCCGCACGCCTACGCCACCCCGGTCAGCTCCATCAAGTCCATGATCGGGCACTCGCTCGGCGCCATCGGCTCCATCGAGATCGCCGCGTGCGCGCTCGCAATCGACCAGGGCCTCATCCCGCCCACGGCAAACCTCCACGAGCCGGACCCGGAACTCGACCTCGACTATGTGCCGCTCCACGCCCGCGAACTGCGCGTGGACGCCGTCCTCAACGTCGGCAGCGGCTTCGGCGGCTTCCAGAGCGCCATGGTCCTCGCCCGTCCCGGCAGGAGCTCGAAATGACGACGACCGCCATCACGGGAATCGGTGTCGTGGCGCCGAACGGCCTCGGCACGGAGGAGTTCTGGTCGGCGACGCTGCGCGGTGAGTCGGGCATCGGCGCCGTCCAGCGCTTCGACGTGAGCGGCTACCCGACCCGGCTGGGCGGCGAGCTCACCGGCTTCGACCCCGCCGACCACCTCCCCAGCCGCCTCATCCCGCAGACCGACCGGATGACCCAGATCGCCCTCGCCGCCTCCGACTGGGCGTTCGCGGACGCCCGGCTGGAACCCGGCACCTACGACAGCACCGACATGGGCGTGACGACGGCCGGGGCGTTCGGCGGTTTCGAGTACGGCCAGCGGGAGCTCGACAAACTCTGGACCGAGGGCCCCGAGCACGTCAGCGTGTATATGTCCTTCGCCTGGTTCTACGCCGTCAACACCGGCCAGATCTCCATCAGGCACTCGCTGCGCGGCCCCGCCGGTGTCGTCGTCAGCGACCAGGCGGGCGGGCTCGACTCCGTGGCCCAGGCCCGGCGCAACATCCGCAAGGGCGCCCGGCTCGTCGTCTCCGGGGGCGTCGACAGCTCGTTCTGCCCGTACGGCTGGGTGTCGCGCATGAGCGGCGGGGGCCTGAGCACCGGAGACGACCCGCGGACCGCCTACCTCCCCTTCGACGTACGCGCCCAGGGACACGTCCCCGGTGAGGGCGGCGCCATCCTCGTCACGGAGGACGCGGGGGCCGCCCGCGCCCGCGGCGCCCGGGTCTACGGCGAGATCGCGGGATACGGCGCGACGTTCGACGCCGCCGCCCGGCACGGCGGTGAACCGGGGGTGCGGCGCGCCGTCGAGACGGCGCTCGCGGACGCCGGGATCGGCGCCTGCGACATCGGTGTCGTCTTCGCCGACGGCTCGGGCACCCCGGAGGCCGACCAGGTCGAGGCCGAGGCCATCGAGGCCGTGTTCGGTCCGGGCGGGGTGCCGGTCACCGCGCCCAAGACGATGACCGGCCGGATGAGCTCCGGCGGCGCCCCGGCCGACCTGGCGTGCGCCCTGCTGGCGATGCGCGACGGGCTGATCCCGCCGACGGTCAATGTGCGCACGGTCGCCGCCGGTTCCCGGCTCGATCTGGTCCTGGACGAGCCCCGGCCCTGGCAGCCGGGCCCGGCACTGGTGATCGCCCGTGGCCGGGGCGGCTTCAACTCCGCGATGGTGCTGCGCCCGTAGCCGTCCGCCGGTTCGGGCCGGGACCCGCGGGGCTCCCGGGGCGCACCCGCGCGTCCCGGCCACCGCGCTTCCCGCGCCCGTCCGCCACGACGCCCGGCCCACCGGGCGAGCGCTTCGACGCCTGACGCCCGGTGGCCTCGCGGCCAACCCCGGCCCGTGGGACGCAGTCCCGTCCGTCGGCCCATGGGCCGCCACGCAGAAAGGCCGCAGCATGCCGACGCCGGACACCCGGACCGCCGACCGCGAGTCGGTCCCCACCGGCGGGCGACAGCCCGGGGACGAGCCGGTATCCCCGGTGGAGCAGCTGCCCCGGGAGGAGCCGCGAGCCCCGGACGACGCCCCCGGGGCACTGCCGCCCGCCCTGCTGATGCCCGGACAGGGTGCCCAGTACCAGGGCATGGGCACCGGACTGTACCGGGACCTGCCCGCGTTCACGGCGGCCGTCGACGAGGTGTTCCGGGCCATGGGGACGGCCGGGGACGAGCTGCGCTCCGACTGGCTCGCCGCCGGACCCCGCCTCCCCATCCACCACTTCCGCCGCTCCCAGCCGCTGCTCTTCGCCCTCGATCACGCGCTCGGCAGACTGCTGATGGACCGGGGGCTGGAACCGGCGGTCATGCTCGGGCACAGCGTCGGCGAGATGGCCGCCGCCGCCCTGGCCGGGGTCTTCGACCTGGGCGACGCCGCGCGGATCGTCTGCCACCGGATCGGAAGGCTCGACAGCGCGCCGGCGGGCGGTATGGCGGCGGTCGCGGCCACCCGGGCGGAGATCGAGCCGTATCTACGGCCCGGGGTGGACATCGGCGCGGTCAACGCCCCCCGGCAGACGGTGATCGCCGGTGCGGACGAACCGCTGGGAGAAACGCTGGACGCCTTGCGCGAGGCCGGGTTCCGCTGGGCGCGGGTCCAGTCCGTGGCGCCCTTCCACAGCACGGTGCTCCAGCCGGTGGTCGACGCGGCCCGCCCGCTGCTGGCGGCCCTGCCCGCGCGGGCTCCGCGGATCACGATGGTGTCGGGGTACACCGCGGAACGCCTGACCGACGCCGAGGCCGTCGACCCCTCGTACTGGGCCCGGCATCCGGTGGACCCGGTGCTGTTCTGGCCCGCGCTCGAAACGCTGGTCGCGGACGGGCCCCGGCTGCTGGTCGAGTGCGGTCCGGGCCAGGGGCTGACGACCCTCGCCCGGCAGCTGCGGGACGTCCGCACCGGCCGCTGCGAGGTGCTGTCGCTGCTCGGCCCGCCCGCGTCGGGGCCGGACCGCGAGGCCGAACACTTCACCACCGCGCTCGCCCGACTGGGCCTGACCGCACCGTAGTCCGGACCCGTCCCCGGGACCTTCCGTCCGGCTTCGAGCGGCCCTCCAGCCGCGAACCGCACGCTCAGGACGACCCGACCGGCCAGGAGAGAGGGACAAGCCGTGCAGCCGATCACCTTGCGGGAGCTGGAGGACATCATGCGTCAGCATGTCTGGGAGGGCGACTGGCTGTCGTTCGAGCAGGCGCCCGACCGGCTCTTCGACGAGCACGGGTACGACTCGCTCGCGCTGCTGGAGACACACAGCCGCATCAAGCGCGACTACGGCGTCGAGATCGCGGAGGACGACCTGGGCCGGGTCAGGACCCCGAGGGAGCTGGTCGACTTCGTCAACGCCCGGCTCCCGGCGGCCTGAACCGGGCCGACGGCAGTTCGCGTCACGGGTTCGGACTGGTGTCCCGTGGCGTCACCGCCGGACCGGTACCGACCCTGGGCGAATGACGTACGGCCTGGTCAGACGCCCGGCAGAGGCCATGCACCGCGGGTGCCGTCAATCACGGTCCAAGGGAAGCACCCGTAAGTGACCTTGTCCCCCGGACAGCTCCTATGACTTGCTGAAGTCAACCGACAACCGCCCGTAGCGAGCGGTCAGTTACCGACGCAAGGATGACGATGAGCACTACCCAGACGGCAGCCACGGACGGCGAACCCCCCGTCCCTCCGATCAGCACGATCGCGGGGACCGGGGTCGCGGGGTTCACAGGGGACAACGAGTCCGCCGTCGCCGCTCAGTTGAAGCACCCGTACGGGATCGCGGTGGACAGCTCCGGCACGCTCTACTTCTCCGACTACAGCAACCACCGGGTCCGGAAGGTCACCACCGACGGAAAGATCAGCACGGTGGCCGGGACCGGGGTCGCGGGCTACCGGGGCGACAACGGTCCCGCCGTCTCCGCCCAGCTGAACTGCCCGCGCGAGGTGACGGTGGACAGCGCCGGCACCCTCTACATCACCGACGCCAGCAACCACCGGGTCCGGAAGGTCACGGCCGACGGGAACATCAGCACGGTCGCCGGGACCGGCGTCGCGGGCTCCGGCGGTGACGGCGGCCCCGCCACCTCGGCCCAGCTGAACAAACCGCACGGGTTGGCGGTGGACAGCTCCGGCACCCTCTACATCGCCGAGTTCGGCAACCACCGGGTCCGGAAGGTCACGGCCGACGGGAACATCAGCACGGTCGCCGGGACCGGCGTCGCGGGCTCCGGCGGTGACGGCGGCCTCGCCACCTCGGCCCAGCTGAAGGGCATGTACGCGGTGGCGGTGGACAGTACCGGCACCCTCTACATCTCCGACGGGGGCAATCACCGGGTCCGCAAGGTCACGGCCGACGGGACGATCAGCACCGTCGCGGGCAACGGCACCGCGGGCTCCGGGGGGGACGGCGGCCCGGCGGCCTCGGCCCAGCTGAACAAGCCGTACGGGATCGCGGTGGACAGTAGCGGCACCCTCTACATCTCCGAATACGGCAATCACCGCGTCCGGAAGGTCACGGCCGACGGGAACATCGACACGGTGGTGGGCAACGGCACCGCGGGCTTCGACGGCGACGGCGGCCCGGCCGCCTCGGGTCGGCTGAACAGCCCGTTCGGCATCGCGGTGGACTGCGTCGACGCCGTCTACATCGCCGACCACGTCAACCACCGGGTCCGGAAGATCGCGTCGCCGAAGATGGCCGGGCTGCCCGGCTCGGGCACGGTGGTCTCGTGGGCCAACGTCCGGAGCAAACTGCGGATGGCGGTCCAGCGCGAGTCCGTCAAGGACGGGGCCGAGATCCACCAGTCCCTCCCCGCTCCCAGGGCCCACCAGCGGTGGCGGCTAGTCGTGGCGGGCCAGGACAACGGCGACGTCCTGTACACGATCGAGAACGTGCGCAGCGGCAAGGTCCTGGAGGTCGTCGGAGCGCAGGAGGCCGCCGGGGCGGTGGTCGCGCAACGCGCCTACGAGGGCGGGGACGCGCGCCACCAGCACTGGCGGCTGATCCCGGTCGGCCCCGCGACCGGCACCCAGCGGGTGTACGAGATCGCCAACCGGAACAGCGGTCTGCTCCTGCGCGCCGACACCACGGCCCGCACGGTGATCAAGCAGCACGGGGCGGAGGGCGACCACCGGGACAGGCAGTGGCAGCTGCTCCCTGTGTGACGCACGAGGGGTCAGGGGCGCGGAAGCCCCTGACCCCTCGGAACCCGCGAACTCCGCGGAACCGGCCGCTATTCGGAACCGGACGGCTCCTCGGCGGCCGGTTTGGCCGCCTTGGGTGCCTCCGGGGCCTTGGGAGGCTTGGTGTAGTCGCTCTTCTTCGGCTCGCTCTCCAGGTCCTCGTTCTTCTGGAGGCCGCTGTGCTCCGTCACCGTCGCGCTGGACTCCCGCATCCCGGCGGACGCCGCCGCGGACACCGAGCCGGGATCCTGGGCGTACTGGGCCTGCTCACCGGCGGACGCCTGGGTGGTCCGGATGAAGGAGCCGAGGAAGCCGAGGACCGCCCGTGCCTCGGGCGACTCCTCCCGCACGATCTTCGCCCGGGCGGAGGCACCGTGGATCGCGCTGTTGAACAGGCTCGTGCTCGTGTCGTCGTACGTGTCGTCCTCGGCGTCCTCGAAGTCGATGCCCGCCCCCGGCTGCGGCCTGGCGGCGTCGGTGGTCACCGAGAAGAGCCCCGCGCCCTTGCCCGCGAAGCCGAAGATGTTGTCGAACACCATGGTCGTCATCCCTTGTCGTCGTCGCGGCGGCGCCGCGTGTCCGCCCGCCCGGTCAGGGCTGCTTGTGCGGCGCTCGTGGGCTGTCCGTCAGGCTCTCGCCGTCGAACATCGTGTGGTGGACCTCCAGGGCGGACACGACCTCGGCCAGCCCCTTCATCCGGAAGCCGCCGCCCGCCAGTCCGACATCGCCGATGTCGCGGGCGACCAGCCGGTCGAGACCGGGATGGTGGCCGGGCTGCGGAGGGGACAGGACCGCCACCGGCACGTCGTACATCACCGCGAGCAACCCGGAGAAGCTCACCGGGATCTCGTACGAGTACTGCTTGCGGGTACGCCGCTGGGTGACGATGGTCTCCACCCGGGAGCCCGGCGGGACCTCGCCGGAGATCTGCGAGTTCGAGGCCCAGCTGGTGGTCAGGGTGCCGCCGACGGAGGCCGTGATGCCCAGCGCCAGCTGGGCGTTGACCTGTGCGGTGCCGGTGGCGCTGCCCTGGGTCGTGAACGCCACCGAGTTCGCGATCGAGTTCGCCACGGAGTTCGTCGCCGAGTTCTTCACGCCCGTCTCGGTGGCGTTCTCGTTGTTCACCCCCATGTTGTCCTTGCTGTTCAGGTTGGTCACCGTGGTCGTGTTCTTGTTCTCCATGTCGTTCTGGAGCTGCGCCCCGAGCTGCGTCTGGAGGGCCATCTGGAGCTGGCTCTGCAACTGGAGCTGGAGCTCCGCGCTGACGCTGCCGCCGAAGGTGAGCTGGGCCTGCCCCTGGAGCGACCAGGTGACCTCGTTCGACACGGTGAACTCGACCGAGTCGGTGAAGGTCATCGGGGACACCTGGCTGCGGTTGACGTAGGTGCGCGACGAGAAGGTGTCGGGCGGAGGCTGGCTGATGTTGCGCCGCTCCTCGATCAGCGGCTCCCCGAGGTTCATATAGGCGAGCCAGCCGAGTTTGGACGCGGTCCCGGGGAAAGCGCCGAAGCTCGACTTGTTCACAGAGAACCCGACGGGTTTGTGCCGCACACCGTAGTCGTCGACATAGACCAGGTCAGGGTGGTCCAGGACCGACTGCCAGGTCTGCTCGATGTTGAGTTCCCGCAGGTTCCTCTTCGTCAGCGGCTGACGCTTGGACCGTTCCAGGTTGTACGCGTTGGAAGGCATTTCCCCGTCCTCGACTAATTCCGGTCGAACCGCGCTCGGTGAAGCGGAAACAGAAATCTGCGCACGTTCCGAAATCCGAAGCTAGCACGGTGCGCATTGCCCGGACGAGCGCCTGCGGGCATGACGCTCAATCGGGTGACAGAGACTCGGAGGCACCCCAACTACCCTTGGCTACGGGTACTTTGAACCGTCGGCGATCACCCGGTCGAGGATCTTCCGACAGTCGCGTCCGCAAGTGTCGCGACCTCGGCCGTCGCCGTGGACGAAGGTATTCGATCCGGTCATCCATTCGCTTCCCGGCGCCTTTTCGAACGAGCGCGCTCGGGCTTGCGGTGACCCTTGAGGACAATGCAGCCCCGAGCGCCCGGCGCGTTGTTCTCCATATCAAGAATCAGGTGAGGTTTCCGCGATGTACACCCAGGAACGCACGGCGATGGCGAATTTGGTGGTCGGCGGACCGGTGGCGGTGAACAGCTACGACAACGCCATCGTGGCGGCGCTGGTCGAAAGCCGGCCGGTCATGCTCGTCCATGCCTTCAACGGCGGCTATCTGCGGCCCGCCGAGCTGAAGGAGGAGAGCCACGACAAGGGGGTCAAGCTGGCCACCGCGCTCGACCCGGCCACCAAGGAGGCGCAGGGCCACCTCTGGTACATCACCCCCGGCGGCTTCTTCGGGCAGCGCCCGCTCTACTACATCGAGAGCGCCGCGGGCCAGGTGTCACCCAAGCCCGCCGTCGCGGGCGAGGCCGAGGCCGGGCGCGGCGACGACGGCGCCCCGAAGCCGCAGCGCCGGCGCGTCAGCGTCCACCAGGACGCGCCCAAGAGCACGGCCGACACCGTCCAGGTCGGCCTCCCCGGCAAGGTCGGCGAGAAGTGGCGCGGGAAGAACGGCGCACCCGAGGACACCCAGCTCTGGGTCGTCACGGTGACGCCGTGGGGCGGGATCACCTTCGTGCCGATCACCCACCCCGACGCCATCCTCGGGTTCAAGGACCACGCGGTGACGGCCGAGAGCGAGGCGCGTCTCACCTACAACTGGGGCGGGGACTTCACCGGGACGGTCATCAACACGTTCTACCCGAGGCTGCCCAGCGAGTGGAACGTCCCGTACCACCACGTCTTCACGTGATCCGCGGCCCCCGCGGCGCCGCACCCGTCCCGAGCCCACGCCCGTACCGCCTGGAAGAGGCACCACGATGCCCGTGCCCACGGAAGAACTGAAGCTGGAGATCGTCAACGCCGCCACGGGGAAGCCCCTCGGCGCCAGGGCCACGCCGGGCGCGGACGGCGCGCTCGTCGTCCGCGACTTCCCCGACGACGGCCCGCGCCCGGATCAGTGGCGGCTCGCCCCCGCGCAGGACGACCAGGTGTACGTGATCCGCAACGCGGACAGCGGCAAGGTGCTCGACAACCCGGCCGCCGCCGACCGGGGCGTCCGCCAGTGGCAGGCCACCGCGGGCCGGAAGGGCCAGCAGTGGCACATCGTCCCCGTCGAGGGCGAAGCGGGCCTCTACTTCATCGAGGGCGCGGTCGACGGCGCCGTTCTCGACCTCGCCGAGCCCGGCAAGGACGACACCCGGATCGTCCTGCGCGAGCACGACGACAGCGCGGAGAGCCAGTGGTGGCGGTTCGTCCCGGCCGCGCCCGAACGCGTCAGCGACCCCGTGCTGCGCTGGGCCCAGCTGAGCCACTGGAACGGCCGCCGCTCCTGGCGGCTGGCCCGCTCGGCCGCGCTGCGCCCGGCCCCCGACGCGACGCCCTCCTTCAGCGACCTGCTGCTGGTCCTGGAGGGGTTCGGGAGCGACCAGGACGCCGGCGGCTGGAAGAGCGAGGCGGCCGGCCACTCCCCCGGCGGGCAGCCGGGCTGGTGGGGCGGGGCCGACACACGGTTCCTCGCCGACACGGGAGCGGGCCGGGCGGACATCGTCGGACTCAAACCCGCGAAGGGGGCGGTGGTTTCCGGTTCCAGGGGCGACGGGACGTTCGACGACGAACGCGTCCTGCACCAGCCCCCGCCCGCCCGCGATCCCGCGGACCTGTGGACCCTCGTGGACACGACGGGCGACGGCAGCCCCGATGTCGTCGTGCTCGCCGCCGACGGTGTCCGGGTGTCCCCCCGGGACGAGGGCGGGGCGTTCGCGGCCCCGGGCGGCGCACCGGCCCTCAAGGCGTTCGGTCATGGTCAGCAGGCGGGCGGCTGGCTGGCCGAGAAGCATCCCCGGTTCCTCGCGGACACCACCGGTGACGGCAGGCTCGACCTCGTCGGCTGCCACGACGACGGCGTCTGGATCTCCCTCCAGGACGAGGAGGGAAAGTTCGCGCCGCTCCCCGAGGAACCCGTTCTGCGGGCGTTCGGCCACCACGAGAAGGCGGGTGGCTGGCTCGCCGACAAGCATCCCCGGTTCCTCGCGGACACCACCGGTGACGGCAGGCTCGACCTCGTCGGCTGCCACGACGACGGCGTCTGGATCTCCCTCCAGGACGAGGAAGGGACGTTCACGGAACCGCTGTACGCCCTCGACGACTTCGGCGTCGACCAGGGATGGAGCTCGGCCCGGGAGCACCCCCGGTTCCTGGTCGGGGCCACCGCCGGCGGAGCGCCGGACCTCGTCGGGTTCGGACCGCAGGGCGTCGTCGTGTCACGCGGACTCGGCGACGGTACGTTCGGGCCCGCGCAGCTCGTCCTGAACGACTTCGGGACCGCCCAGGGGTGGAGCGGCGAAAAGCATCTGCGGCTCCTCGCGGACCTCACCGGCGACGGCGTCCCGGACATCGTCGGCTTCGGTGACGAGGGCGTCTGGGTGTCGCACGGCCTCGGCGGCGGCCTGTTCGACCAGGCCCGGCTGGTGTGCCGCGGATTCGGGTACGGCGAGGACGCGGGCAGCTGGCGGGTCGGCCGCCACCCGCGCTTCCTCGCCGACATCACCGGCGACGGACGCCTCGACCTCGTCGGCTTCGGCGGCCCCGGGGTGTACGTGGCCCGGAACCTCTTCCGCCGCTTCAGGACCCGGTGACCCCGGAGGTCCGCCGCGCCATCTGACGGAGCGGCGGGCCTTCCGCCTGCCGGGGCCCGGCCTACGCGTGCGGGTCGTGGGCGATGCGCTGGCGCGACACCGCGAGCAGACCGCCGTCCTGGCGGCGCAGCGTCACATCCACCACGTCCGTCCCGGCGGTGTCCCAGTGGGACGTGACCTCGATGTCGAGGACGTCGTCGGCGTTGGCGTTCGCGAGGAAGCACAGCTGTCTGTCCAGCACCCGGCGGCCCAGGAAGCTGCGGGCCGGCCGGCCGAGGCTGCGCCACAGGGAGAGCACGGCCCAGTCGACGATCGAGAAGTACGACGCGAAGTACAGCAGGCCGACCCCGTTCAGGTCGCGGCTCGCGCTCACCTGGTAGTTCAGCACGAGTCCCGCCTGCGGGGCCGGTTCGGCGGGGGTCCGGAAGCCGGACGCCTTGCGCGCGTCGGCCCATACCCGCCGGGGCGAGTGCGCGTCGGGGACCCGCTCCAGATGGTCGGAGCGAAAGTTTGCGGGGGTCGCCCGTCGCAGCCCGTGGTTGGTGTCATGGCCGGAGCGCTGAATCCAGCGGTTGAAGTTCTCCACATGGATGCAGCCGGGGGTGTCGTAGCGGAAGAAGCCGTCCACGCCGGGGGCGGGACCGCGGGCGGCCTGGTCGCCGTCCCGGGTGACCTGATGCATCGTCAGCAGTGAGTCGCCGCCGGAGGAGACCACCTTCGAGCGGACCCGCAGCCGGTCGCCGAAGGTCAGTTCCTCGGCGCTCAGCCCGCTGTCGGCCCGGACGCGGAAGTAGGCGAAGGACAGGTAGACGGGATTGCCCTCGGGGTCGGCCGCCGTGTACGGGTTGATCCCGCAGGAGGCGCCCACCGCGTCCCAGGTCCAGTCCCCGAGCTGACCGATGAACAGCGAGTTCGGTCCGCACATCGCGGGGGTGATCAGCTCGACGCGCTCGAACCAGTCGTCCCGGCTCCTGACGTACGGCGGACGTCCTGCCTGGGCGGGCGGAGCGGCGTAGGTGGTCATGACCGCCCCCGGGAGGCCGTCCGGCTCCGCGAGCGCCGGGAACCGCCCGGCATCGGATACATCCGCGCAACGTGCCGTCCCTTGTCCGCCATTCTGCATGCTCCTTTATGGAAACGGTTCTCCCGCAGGGTGACGGGGCCGCCAGCAGGTCCGGTCGAGCACCGGTGGACCTTCAGGGCTGCTTTGCCCGAGTCATGACAGCCGGTCAGGAACGGAGAAGCCAAGTACGGCACTTCGCCCGTAGCGTGAAAGTCCTGGGCAGCGAAGTCCGGCAGCGGCGGGCGCGATGGGCGGCCGTGCGCATCTTCCCCTCGACCTCTAGGGGCACCAGCCAGGATGAAACAGATGATTGAAGCCAAGAACCTGACCAAACGGTACGGCGGGAAGACCGCCGTGGCCGAACTTTCCTTCTCGGTCGAGCCGGGCAGGGTGACCGGGTTCCTGGGCCCCAACGGCGCCGGGAAGTCGACCACCATGCGCCTGCTGCTGGGGCTCGACCGCCCCGACGGCGGCGACGCCACCATCGGCGGCCGGCACTACCAGGACCTGCCGCAGCCGCTCCGGGTGGCCGGCGCGCTGCTGGAGGCCAAGGCCGTGCACACCGGCCGCAGCGCCTACAACCACCTGCTGTGCCTGGCCCAGACGCAGGGCATCGGCAGCAAGCGCGTCGAGCAGGTGCTCGAACTGGTCGGACTGAAGGATGTCGCGCGCAAGCGCGCCGGCGGCTTCTCCCTCGGTATGGGACAGCGGCTCGGTATCGCCGCCGCGCTGCTCGGCGACCCGCAGGTGCTCATCCTGGACGAGCCGGTCAACGGACTCGACCCGGAGGGCATCCTCTGGATCCGCAACCTCATGAAGGACCTGGCCGCCGAGGGCCGGACCGTCTTCGTGTCCAGCCATCTGATGAACGAGATGGCGGTGACCGCCGAACACCTCATCGTCATCGGCCGGGGCCGCCTGGTGGCCGACTGCTCCATGCAGGAGTTCATCGACCGCAACCAGGTCCAGCAGTCGGTGCTGGTGAGCAGCCCCGACGCCGAGCAGCTGCGGGCGGCGATCCTCCGCGAGGGCGGCAAGGTGACCCTGCTCGACTCCGGTGAGCTCAGCGTGGAGGACATGGAGCCGGGCCGGATCGGCGAGATCGCCGCCGCGGGCGGACATGTCCTGCACGAGGTCGTCCGCCAGCGCGGTTCGCTGGAGGAGGCGTTCATGGAACTGACCCGGGACAGCGTGGAGTACGAGGCCACCGGTGGTACCGGTGGCGCCGCCAAGAAGCAGGGAGGTGCCGAATGAGCGCCGTCACCGCCGGAACCGTCGCGGCGCCGGACACCCGGCGCGCCGGCTTCTTCCAGCTGATGCAGTCGGAGTGGACCAAGATCCGGTCGGTCCGGTCCACCATCTGGTCCCTCGCCCTGCTTCTCGTCCTCTTCCCCGGCTTCACCGCGCTGCTCGTCAGCCTGGTGGTCGCCGGATGGGACGACACCAGCGCCGCGGACCGCGCGCTGATCGTGGCCGACCCGGCCGCGGTCATCCTCACCAGCGGTTTCCTGGTGGGCCAGCTCGCGATCTGTGTGCTCGGTGTGCTGGTGATCGCGTCGGAGTACTCCACCGGCATGATCCGGGCCAGTCTGCTGGCCGTGCCGAAGCGGGTGCCGATGCTCACCGCGAAGGCCGCGGTGTTCTCCCTGCTGGTGCTGGGCGTCAGCCTCGTCGCCGCGTTCCTCTCGTTCTTCATCGGCGCCGCGATGCTGAACGGCAAGGTCCCGGTCTCGCTGGGCGACGAGGGCGTGTTCCGCGCCGTCGTGGGCAGTGGGCTCTATCTGTCGGTGCTCGGCCTGTTCGCGCTCACCATCGGCGCGATCTTCCGGCACCCGGCGGCCGGGATCACCGGGGTGATCGCGTTCGTGTTCGTGCTGGCGCCGCTGGCGCAGCTGCTCCCCGGGAAGGTCGGCGAGTACGTCAACGCCTACCTCCCCACGGAGGCCGGCCCGCTGATCGGACAGGCCCAGCAGGGCGCGGACGACCTGCTCTCGCCCTGGCAGGGCTTCGGCGTCCTGTGCCTGTGGACAGCGGTCCTCTTCGCCCTCGCGGCCTACCTCCTGAAGCGCCGCGACGCCTGACCCCGCCACCCGCCGCGACCGCCGGTCCACAGCCCCGCACCGGGGCGCTTGGACCGGCGGTCGCGTCGCGTACGGCACGTCCACCACTCCCGTCGGGTACGCGTACCTGAACGTTTCCCGTCCGTGCGGGTGGTTCATGGTGCGCAGTTCCCCGCGCCCCTGGGGTCGCGCCCCTTGCGGTTCCCCGTTCGGCTGCGCAATACCCTTGGTTGCTCGCGCAGTTCCCCGCGCCCCTAGGGTTCCCCACCTGGACGTACCTGTTCCCGTGCAGGTACGGACGTGGGTGCGCAGTTCCCCGCGCCCCTGAGGCCGCGCCCCTTGCGGTTCCCCGTTCGGCTGCGCAATACCCTTGGCCGCGCGCGCAGTTCCCCGCACCCCTCAGGGTTCCCCACCTGGGCGCACCTGTTCCCGTGCAGGTACGGACGTGGGTGCGCAGTTCCCCGCGCCCCTGAGGCCGCGCCCCTTGCGGTTCCCCGTTCGGCTGCGCAATACCCTTGGCCGCGCGCGCAGTTCCCCGCACCCCTCAGGGTTCCCCACCTGGGCGCACCTGTTCCCGTGCGGGTACTTCGTGGGTGCGCAGTTCCCCGCACCCCTGGGGCATCGCCCCTGGCCGTGCCTGTTCCCGTGCGGGCAGTCGCGGGGAACCGGCCGTGCGACGGTCGGCGGAGCGGGTCATACGGTCCGCCACGTCCTGCTGGGTGAGCCCCCTCGCCCGACGGAGCTCCGCCGGCCGCCGCCCGGTCACCTCCGCGAGCAACTCTTCCCTGCCCTCCCGGACGGCTTCCTCCCCACCGGCCCGTGCAACGTGCACGGCACGAATGTCCCGCCACCGCTTGTAGCCGCCCATGACCGTCCCTTCCTCTGCCAGACCATCACTTCCTCAACATCCAGCGCCTCCAACGCGACACGGCCGCCCCGCACCGAAGCAGCCACAGCAAGAGGCGCCCCGAAGGGGCGCGGGGAACTGCGCGAAGACGAGGGCGGCCCGCACCCGGGGACGACCGCAAGGGGGCAGCATCCAGGGGCGCGGGGAACTGCGCACCCACGAAGTACCCGCACGGGAACAAGTACGTCCAGGTGGGGAACCCCAGGGGCGCGAGGAACCGCGCACCCCCGGACCGCCCCCACCGGACCAAGTGGGCTCAGGTGGGCGAACCCGGCGGCGCGGGCGAAGGCGACCCGCGGCGCACCGAGGCCCCCGTCGGGCGTCCCGGGAGTCCGCGCCGGAGGCGGAAGGGGCGGGTGGGCGGGAGAATCCCCCGTCACCCCATGGCCCGGCGCAGCGTCCCGCAGGACACTTGATCCGCGACCACCACGCATGAGACATGAAGGGGGACATGACATGCGACCCACCCATCGGACCGAAGCCGAACACCTGTTGACCCGAGCCGTCGAGGAGGAGGTCCGCCGCACCGGCGGCCGCGTCGACGGCACGGTCCTGCTGACCCGGGCGAAGACCGCCCTGGACACCCTCGCGGCCACCGCCGACCAGGAGTACACCGCGTACACCCAGTCCCTGGACGAGGCGGGCGCCGGCACCCTCACCTTCGGCGGCCGCTTCCGCGCCGAGGGCGGCGCCACCGGCCTGCTCGTCACCGCCGTGGCCACCGCCGCGACGGTCGCGGCGGACCTCGCGCTCGGCACCAGCGCCTCCGTGGCGACCGTCGCGGGGGCGACCGTCGCGGTGGCCTCCGCCACGGCCGTCGTCGCCAGGGTCACCGCCGCCCACCTCCCCGCCGCCAGCCGCCGCAAGGGCGCCCTGAGCCAGCCCGGCGGCCCGCAGCAGCTCCGCCTCCAGTGGCTGACCGCCCTGGAGGTCCGCGGCATCCGCCCGTTCCTCGACCAGCAGCGCGTCCTCGCGTCCGCGACCGGCGGCAGCGGTGACCGGGCGCAGCCCCCGCGGCTGCGCGGCACCGACAAGAGCGCCGCGGCCCGCCGCCGTACCGTGATGGAGCAGTCGTTCGCGCAACTCCCCGCGGTGGAGGGCCCGTTCACCGGCCGCCGTGCCGCGATGAGCCGGATCGCCCAGTGGGTGCACGCGGCCCGCGCGGGCACCGAGACCCGGCCGACGGTCGTCGTCCTGCACGGCGCCCCCGGCTCCGGCCGCACCACCCTCGCGATCCGCGCCGCGCATCACCTCAAGGACCAGTTCCGCGGCGCCTGCGTCGTGGACCTGCGCGGCGACAACCCCGAGGAGTCGCCGCTGCCCACCCGGGACGCCCTGCTGCATCTGCTCAACCGTCTCGGCGCACCCCGCGAACAGCTCCTGTTCCGCGAACGCGCCACCCAGGACAGCCAGTTGAAGCGGCTCGGCGAGCTGTACCACCAGCATCTGACGGGCCTGCCCGTCACCATCGTGCTGGACGACGCGAGCGACGCCGAGCAGGTCCGCACCCTGATACCGGAACGCTCCGACAGCCTCGTCCTGGTCACCTCCCGGGACCCGCTGCGCCTGCCCGACGACCTGCCCGCCCATGTGCACCACCTTCCCGTGGAGGCGCTCGACGAGGCCGCCGCCGAGGAACTGCTCGCCGCCGCCGCGCAGGACAGCTCGGGGCCGTACGACGCGGAGGCCACCGAGCGGATCACCCGGCTGTGCGGCGGGCTCCCGCTGGCGCTGCGGATCGCGGGCTCCGCGCTCGGCCCGCGCACCCGGCCCCGGCTCGCCGGGGACCTCGCCGCGTACGGGCCGGTCGGCCCCGTGGAGCGGGCCCTGTGGCTGCGCTACACCGACCAGTCCGACCAGGCCCGCAGGCTGCTGCGGCGGCTCACCCTGGCCGGCCGCGCCTCGCTCGGCACCGCCGCCGCGGCGGCCCTCCTCGCCACCGACGACACGGAGGCCGCCAAGTATCTGTCGGCGCTGAGCCGCGCCGGACTCATCGACCATGTGCGCGGCAGCCGCTACCGCCTCCACGACCTGGTCCGCGCCTTCGCGCAGGCCCGGCTGCACGACGAGGAGGAGCCCGGGGAGCGGGGCGCCGCGCAGGAACGTCTCATCGTCAACTACGCCGAGCTGGCGGACTCGGTGATCCGGCTGGTCGACGGGAAGATGTCGACCCGCGCCGACCGGTTCGGCCCGCACGGCTTCACCTCGCTGGACCACGCGCTGCGCTGGCTCGACGACGAGTCCAGCTTCATCACCGCGACCCTGCGGCACGCCGAGGGCGTCGACCAGGGCGCGGTGCTGAACCTGCTGGGCGCGCTGTGCGACTACTGCCTGCTGCGCGGCGACCTCTACCGGCTGGGCGAGATCAACGAGCTGACGCAGGCCATCGACCAGGGGCTGCTGATGCGGTCGGTGCAGTGGCGTACGGGTATCGCCGCGCGGCAGCTCGGCGAGCTGGACAAGGCCCGCACCACCCTGACCTCGGTGGTCGACCTGTACCGCGAGGCCCGGCACGAGGCGGGGGTGGCCCGCGCGCTGTGCTCGCTGGGGATCACCCTGCACCACCAGGGCAACCTCACCGAGGCCGCGGCGAAGCTGCGCGAGGCGCTGGCGCTCCAGGCGTCCGACGCGCTCGCCGCCGACCGGGCGTGGACCCTGCACGCGCTGGCCGCCGTCGAGCGCGACCGGGCCCGGCTCGCCGAGGCCCTCGAACTGCTCGGCACGGCACTGGAGCTGCACCGCGAGGGCGAGTCCGTGCACGGCGAGGCGTGGGCGCACTTCCAGCTCGGCCAGTGCGGGCTGCGGATGGGGGACGTACCGCGCGCGGAGACGGAGCTGAAGGCGGCGCTGGAGCTGTACCGGCGGACCCGGGACGCCCGCGGCGAGGCATGGGCGCTGACCCAGCTGGCGCGCGCCCGGATCGTGGCCGGGGACGCCGCGCAGGCCGCCGAGGGGCTGCGGCAGGCCGGGGCCCGCCACCGGGACAACGAGGACGCCCGCGGCGAGGCGTGGACGCTGTACTACCTCGGGCAGGCGCTGGAGGAGACCGGCGACCTCGACCAGGCGGTACGGGAGCTGGAGCGCTCCCGCACGATGTTCTCCCGGATGCGGGACGTGTACGGGCTCGCGTGCGCGCGCCACCACAGCGCGCGGGTCACCCGCGACCAGCGGGCCGCGCAGACCGGTTCCCTGCGCAACAGCGGCTTCGCCCGGCAGCTGCTGGTCGACGCGCGGGCCGACTTCCAGCGGATCGGGGTCGCGCACGGCGAGGCGTGGACGTGTCTGGAGCTGGCGGTCGTCGACGCGGGCAACGCCCGCGCGGCGCAGGCGCTGGCCCTGTGCGACGAGGCGGCGGCCCTGTTCGCCGGGTACGGGGACCTCCGCGGGGAGGACTGGGCGCGGTTCCTGCGCTGCACGCTGCTGCCGTACGCGTCACCCGGCGGGGTGGAGATCGGGACGGCGGTCGCCCAGGAGGAACTGACACAGCTCGCGCGTGACGGACATCCGGCGCGGGACGGGAAGCTGGATCAGTACGTGGACACGTACGGGCTGCTGCTGGAGCGCGGGGTCACGCTGGAGCAGGGCTGGCAGGCGTGGCGCCTCGGGATGGTCCCGGGCAGGCACGCCCGCGAGGTGATGGGCGTACCCCTGCCCTGACACCTGCGCGGGTCGCCCCGGCTCGCGGCCCCAGGGCTTCCCCGGTGGGCGCACTTGTCCCCGCGCGGGTACCGAAGGGGGGCGCGGTTCCCCGCGCCCCCGAGGGGCGACCGCGCATCCCGCACCGGCACCGGCACCGGCAGCCGCACCCGTACCGGACCCGGTGTCAGGCCTTCGGGTCGGACGCCCGGCCTGCCTCGTCCACCCCCGCCACGGGGGCCTCCTTGAAGTCCACCTTGCCCATGTGCCGGGTCATGGACTTCATCAGCCCCCACACGGCGACGGCCATCACCGCGAAGACGACGAACCCCAGCACCCCGGGGGTGACCTTGTTCTTGTCGAGATCCGCCGCCAGCGGCACGAGGTTCGAGACGGCCTGGGTCACACTCACGCTCACGCTCATGTCAAGCATTGTCCCGGATGCCCGCGAAGAGGTCGTCCTCGGGGAGGGAGGTGTCGACCAGCGACCGCGCGAGCTCGTACTCCTCGGTCGGCCAGACCTCCTTCTGGATGTCCATCGGGACCCGGAACCAGCCGCCGTCGGGGTCGATCTGTGTGGCGTGCGCGATCAGCGCCTTGTCACGGATCTCGTAGAACTCCGCGCACGGGACATGCGTGGTCAGCGTCCGCTCGACCCGCTCGAACTCGTCCCACCGCTTGAGCCAGTCCCCGTAGGGCGACTCCAGCCCGCGGTCCAGCAGGGCCTGGTGCAGCGCCTCGGTCCGGGGCCGGTTGAAGCCCTGGTTGTAATAGAGCTTGCGCGGCTGGTACACGGGCCCGAAGTCGTCCTCGGGGTACTTCTCCGCGTCCCCCGCGCCGTCGAAGGCGATCATCGAGATCTTGTGGGTCATGATGTGGTCGGGGTGCGGGTAGCCCCCGTTCTCGTCGTACGTGGTGATCACCTGCGGACGGAACGCGCGGATCTTGCGGACCAGCCGCCCGGCCGCCCCGTCCTCGTCCTCCAGCGCGAAGCAGCCCTCCGGCAGCGGCGGCAGCGGGTCGCCCTCGGGCAGCCCCGAGTCGATGTAGCCGAGCCACTCCTGATCGACGCCGAGGATCTCGCGCGCCTCGTCCATCTCCTTCTTGCGGACCTCGTGGATGTTCTCCTCGATGTAGGGGTCACCCTGGAGCTTGGGGTTGAGGACGGAGCCCCGCTCGCCGCCCGTGCAGGTCACCACCAGCACGTCGACCCCTTCGGACACGTACTTCGCCATGGTGGCCGCGCCCTTGGACGACTCGTCGTCCGGGTGGGCGTGCACGGCCATGAGTCGCAGCTGCTCAGTCAAGACTCGAAACCTCATCGAATTCGGCGCCCGGATGTGGGGGCGCGTTGGGCGGCTTCTATAGTGACCGAAACGGGGGACGAATAATTCCGGGACCCTGTCCCCGTCACCCCTCCCTGGAGGACGATCATGAGCGCGGTCCGTGAGCAACCGCCGGAGGGCCGCTACGGCCGTTCCGCGGAGGAGCGCACCGATCGGCGGCTCAGGATCACCGGCGCCGTACTGGGTGCCGGTCTGCTCGGGCTGGTCACCTGGATCGGTTACGGATACATCTCCAGCCAGACGCTCAGCGGCGAGATGATCCGGTTCAAGGTGGTCTCGGACCGTGCGATCGAGACGCATCTGGAGGTCCGCAAGGACTCCGAGGCGCGCGGGTTCTGCACCGTCCGTGCCCAGTCCGAGGACGGCGCCGAGGTGGGCCGCGCGGACTTCCGGTTCGACCAGCGCAGCGACCGGGTGGACGAGGTGGTCACCTTGCGGACCACCGCGCGTGCCACCGCGGTCGAACTGGTGGGCTGCGAGTCGGACACGTAGGTGGGCGTACCGGCCCCGCGCTGATCGCGACCGGTCCGTCCACGAGCCCCCGGCTCCGTGGGTCCGTCCCACGTGCACATGTTTGTCATCGCTTCGGCATGCGCATGCTTTTCTCAGGGTCTTTGCGCTCGCATACCGGCGCCGGCCTGCGTTGACGTATGTCTGATGCGATATGTCCTCCCCCTTCCACGCCTGAATTGTTAGGCTCGTGGTTTCGCCCGACCGTGGACGCTCACTGTCCCCGGTAGGGCGATGCTTTGTATTCCCAGTACCGACGAGGAGCACCTTGTGACCCAGACCAGTGAGAGCGTCACCTGGCTTACGCAGGAGGCGTACAACCAGCTCAAGGCCGAGCTGGAGTACCTGTCTGGTCCCGCGCGCACCGAGATCGCCAAGAAGATCGAGGCGGCTCGTGAGGAGGGGGACCTGCGGGAGAACGGCGGGTACCACGCGGCCAAGGAGGAGCAGGGGAAGCAGGAGCTCCGGGTGCGCCAGCTCACCCAGCTCCTGGAGAACGCGAAGATCGGCGAGACCCCGCCGGACGACGGCATCGTCGAGCCCGGCATGGTCGTCACGATCGCCTTCGACGGCGACAAGGACGACACGCTCACCTTCCTGATGGCCTCGCGTGAGTACGCCACGTCCGACATCGAGACGTACTCTCCGCAGTCCCCGCTGGGCAAGGGCGTCAACGGCAAGAAGGTCGGCGAGGTGGCGAGCTACGAACTGCCGAACGGCAACCTCGCGTCGGTGACGGTCCTGGCGGCGAAGCCGTACACGGGCTGACCCCACACACGGTACGAGGGCCCCGGGCGACGTTTCCCGGGGCCCTCGCGCTGCCCGGCCACCGCCTCACGCCTCGAAGTCGTACTCCAGGACGTACGCGGCGGAGTCGAGCGTCATCTCGTTCACCTCGACGGCCCGCCCGTCCGCGCCGAAGGCGGTCCGGCAGATCAGCACCACGGGTGTGCCGGAGCCGAGCCCGAGCCGTGCGGCCTCGTCCTGGGTCGGCATCCGGGAACGGATCTCCTCCCGGAACCGGACAGGCCCGTGCCCCAGCTCGGCGAGCCGGGCGTAGCTGCCACCGGGTCCGGTGTCGTCCCGGGTGATCGCGGAACCGGCCACGAGATCGGCCGGAAAGTACGAGCTGGCGAGGAGGACGGGTTTCCCGTCGAGGACGAACCGCCGCCCGCGCGCGAGCACGTCCGCCCCGGCCTCCAGCCCCAGTACCCGCGCCACGTGCACGGGAGCGCGCTCCACCCGCACGACGAGCTGCTCGACGACGAGCTCCCGCTCCCCGACATCCCCGTCCCACACGGACCGCCCGGCCCCCCACCCGTCCCGCGCGAGCCGGGTGATCCCGCGTCGTCGCAGTTCAGGTCCCATCAGCCAACTCCTCCCGGTCACGGCATGTCGTACTCGGCCGTGAGGTCGCGGTCGGGGCCGAGGAGGTCCGTCGCGTACTCGGTGACCGTGCCGTGCTGGTCCCAGTAGTGGTTGGTCCAGGCGAGGACCGGGGTGCCGGGCGGGACGTCCAGGAACGGCGCCGCCTCGTCCGGGACCCGCCGCACCGCGACGGCGTCGCGCCTGCGGACCGCGCGGCGTCCGGTGCGTTCCTCGATCAGTCCGAACGTCATCGTCGGCAGCGGTTCGGGGACGAGGAGTTCCGGGGCGCCCGCGGCGAACTCCCCGGGCAGCCACGAGGTCGACAGGGCGATGACGCCCTCGTCGTCCACATATCTGCGCTGCCGCCTGACGACCGGCTCGCCCACCGCCAGCCCGAGCGCCTCGGCGACATCGGCGGGTGCGGGTTCGAGCCCGGCGCCCAGAACCTCGACCCGCTCCCCGGGCCGCACCGCACTCCCGCCGGCCCGCAGCAACCGCAGCCGGTCGGGCCCGGTCGTCTGTTTGTGCCCGAGGTCCACGAACGTGCCCTGGGTCGAGGAACGGACGTACCCCTCCGCCTGGAGCTGCTTGACGCCCTTGGCTGCCGTGGCGGTCGCGACACCCCACTCGGTGGAGATCTCCGCGATGGACGGCAGCTTCTCCCCCTGGGCGATCTCCCCATCGACGATCCGCTGCCGGAAGTGGTTCGCGATCTGTATGAACGGCGGCAGCTCACGCCGCACCTGCGGTGCCATGTCGCCTCCCGTATTCGTTTGCTAGTCCGCAGAGAAGGCTACTCCTGAGCCCCACTTGACGGGCGTAAGCTAGCACACGCATAGTTCTTGCGTACTAGCTCACGTAGACCAAGGAGCCGTCATGCCGTCAGAGGAAGCGCGGTGCCGCCCAAGCCTGGTCCCGTACATCACGGCCTGGAGTTCCGAGCGGACGCAACGGCCGCCCGTGATCGTCCGGGGCGCGGGCATCGGCTACGCGGACGAGTCCCCCTACGACCGGGACGGTGACGGCGTCCTGTGGATGCGGGAGTCCGTCAGTCCCGGCCGGGGCAGGCCGGAGTTCGGGCGGGTCCATCTGATGCGGCAGCGCCGGGCGATGCGCAGGCTGCTGTGCCAGGTCTGCGGCCGGGCCGCGGACCGCGACGGCGACGGTGTGCTGTGGCTGCTCGGGGAACACGACGCCGCCGAGCTCACGACCAGCCATCCACCGCTCTGCGTCCCGTGCGCCGCGCAGGCGGCGAGATCCTGCCCGTACCTGCGCGGCGGGTGCACCGCCGTGCGCGCCCGGAGCCGCACACCGATCGGCGTGCACGGCATGGTCTACCGGCCAGGGTTCCCCTTCCCGGTCGCGGAGACGGACGGCGGTGTGCTCTACGGCGACGAACGCATCCGCTGGACACGGGCCGCGCAGCTCATCGTCCGGCTGGCGGAGGTGACCGTGGTGGAGCTGCACACGGGTGTGCCCGCCGCGCGGCGATGAGCCGAGCGACGGGCACAGGGACGAGGAACCCTCCGGTCAGGAAGCCGCGTCGCGGTACTTGCGGACGGCCAGGGTGCGGAAGACGACGATGATCAGGACGGACCAGATCAGGGACGCCCAGACGGGGTGCTGCATGGGCCAGGCCGGGGAGTCGACCACGCCCGGGTTGCCGAAGAGTTCGCGGCAGGCCTGGACGGTCGCGCTGAACGGGTTCCAGTCCGCGACATGCTGGAGCCACGGGGTCATCTGGCTGGAGTCCACGAACGCGTTCGAGATGAACGTGACCGGGAAGAGCCAGATCAGCCCGCCCGAGGTCGCCGCCTCGGGGGTGCGGACCGAGAGGCCGATCAGGGCGCCGATCCAGGAGAAGGCGTAGCCGAGCAGAAGCAGCAGCGCGAACGCCGCCAGCGTCTTCAGGATGCCCTCGTGGGCGCGCCAGCCCACCAGGAGGGCGACGACCACCAGGACGACGACGGTGAGCGCCGTCTGGACCAGGTCCGCGAGGGTGCGGCCGGTGAGGACCGCGCCGCGTGACATGGGCAGCGAGCGGAAGCGGTCGACGAGGCCCTTGTGCATGTCGTCCGCGATCCCGGCGCCCGCGCCGGCCGTCGCGAAGGTGACGGTCTGCGCGAAGATGCCCGCCATCAGGAACTCGCGGTACACCTGCGGGCTGGTGTCGCCCGCGACGCTCACCGAGCCGCCGAAGACATAGCTGAACAGCACGACGAACATCACCGGCTGGATCAGGCCGAACAGCACGATCTCGGGGATCCGGGTCATCCGGATCAGGTTTCTGCGGGCGATCACCAGGGAGTCCCGGACGGACTGGACGACGCCCCCGGAGCCCTTCGGCGCGGCGGGCCGCACCGTTTCGGTCGCTGCGCTCATCGGCCCGTCTCCTCGTCGGTCGTGGCGGTCGGGGTCACCGGTTCCATGGGCAGCCGGGGCCGCTGCCCCTCGCCCGGCCTCGGCGGGGAGTCGGGGCCGCCGCTCTCACCGGCCTCGGCCGCGTGTCCGGTGAGGGAGAGGAACACGTCGTCCAGGGTGGGGCGGCGCAGTCCGATGTCGTCGATCTCGATGCCGCGGGAGTCGAGTTCGCGGATGACCTCGGCGAGCAGCTTGGCACCGCCGTCGACCGGGACGGTGAGCTTGCGGGTGTGCTGCTCGGTGCTCACCTCGCCCTTGCCGAGCGCGGCGAGCACCCCGGACGCGGTGGTCATGTGCTCGCGCTCGTGGACGACGACCTCGACGCGTTCCCCGCCGGTGCGGGCCTTGAGCTGGTCGGAGGTACCGCGGGCGATGACCTTGCCGTGGTCGACCACGCAGATGTCGTGCGCGAGGTGGTCGGCCTCCTCCAGGTACTGGGTGGTGAGCAGCAGCGTCGTACCGCCCGCGACGAGTTCCTGGATGACCTCCCACAGGGCCAGCCGGTTACGGGGGTCGAGTCCGGTGGTCGGCTCGTCCATGAACATCACGGGCGGCGAGACGACGAGCGCGGCGGCGAGGTCGAGCCGGCGGCGCATACCGCCGGAGTACGTCTTGGCGGTGCGGTCGGCGGCGTCCGCGAGCCCGAAGCGCTCCAGGAGTTCATCGGCGCGGACCTTGGCGGCCTTCGACTTCAGCTGGTAGAGCTGGCCGACCATACGGAGGTTCTCGCGGCCGGTCAGATACTCGTCGACGGCGGCGAACTGGCCGGAGAGGCCGATCGAGCGCCGGACGTCGTTGGGGTTCTTGAGGACGTCGATGCCCGCGACGACCGCGCGGCCGCTGTCCGGGCGGAGCAGGGTGGTCAGACAGCGCACCGCGGTGGTCTTCCCCGCGCCGTTCGGGCCGAGCAGGCCGAGGACGGTGCCTTCGGGGACGTCGAGGTCGACCCCGTCCAGCGCTCTGACATCGCCGAAGGTCTTCACGAGACCTTCCGCGTGGATGGCGGCCGGCATGTGGTTTCTCCCAGTGGTCCGGTCGCCCCCGGGCAGGCGGGCGACTCGTTCAAGACAGTCAAATTTGCCGGATTTGTCGCTATATGTACAGCCGTGCGGAATCCGGGCAGCGACGGCTCGGGCCCGCGCCGGGCGGACCGAAGGCCACACCATAACGCGATGTATCGCGTCTCTCAACGGATTTCACCGAAGTCGGTACGGGGCCTCGGGGCGGGGGGAGGACGGGGTACGGGATGGGCGTCCGGGACGGGTGGGGCCGGGCGTCCGGGACCGGCGGGGGCGGGCGCGTGGGATGGGCTCGGGCAGGTGCGGGGGATGGGCTCGGGCAGGTGCGGGCGGGCTCCGGGGAGACGCCCGCGCCCGTACCCCCCCGGGGTCACTCGATGATCGTGTAGGAGGCCGTCCGCAGGGCGTCACGGACCTCGTCGCAGTGGTCGGGGCCCTTGGTCTCCAGATGCAGCTCCACCTCCGCCTCCGTCAGCCCGAGCCGCGGATCGGTACGCACATGGCTCACGTCCAGGACATTGGCGTCGGCCTCCGACAGGACGCCCAGCAGCGTGGCGAGCGCCCCCGGCCGGTCGGTGAGCCGCAGCCGGACCGCGAGATAACGGCCCGCCGCGGCCATCCCGTGCCGCAGGATGCGCTGCATCAGCACCGGATCGACGTTCCCCCCGGACAGCACCGCCACCACCGGCCCAGTGAACGCCCCGGGGTCACCGAGCAGCGCGGCCACCGGCGCCGCGCCCGCCGGTTCCACCACCATCTTGGCCCGCTCCAGACACAGCAGCAGCGCGCTCGACAGCTCGTCCTCGGAGACCGTCCGCACCTCGTCCACCAGCTCCGCGACGATCCGGAACGGGACACCGCCCGGCCGCCCCACCTTGATCCCGTCGGCCATCGTCGCCTGGTGCCGGATCGACACCGGCCGTCCCGCCGCCAGCGAGGGCGGATACGCCGCCGCGCCCGCGGCCTGCACCCCCACGATCCGCACATCCGGGCGCAGCGCCTTCACCGCCACCGCGATCCCCGCGGCGAGCCCGCCACCGCCCATCCCGACCACGATGGTCCGCACCTCGGGGCACTGCTCCAGGATCTCCAGCCCGACGGTGCCCTGACCCGCGACGATGTCCCGGTGGTCGAACGGGTGGATGAACACCGCGCCCGTCCGCTCCGCGTGCTCCTGCGCCGCGGCCAGCGCCTCGTCGACGACCTGACCATGGAGCCTCACCTCCGCGCCGTACTCCCGGGTCGCCGCGATCTTCGGGAGCGGTGCCCCCAACGGCATGAACACGGTAGAACGCACCCCGAGGAGCGCCGACGCGTGCGCGACCCCCTGCGCGTGGTTGCCCGCGCTGGCCGCGACGACCCCCGCCGCGCGCTCCTCCGGCAGCAGACCCGCGATCCGCACGTACGCGCCGCGCACCTTGAACGAACCCGTCCGCTGGAGGTTCTCGCACTTGAGCCGGACCGGGGCGCCCACCAGCGCCGACAGATGACGGCTTCCCTCTATCGGGGTCATCCGGGCGACCCCCGCGAGCATCTTCCGGGCACCGCTCACGTCGTCGAGCGTGACGGGCTGGTCGACGGGGAGAAAGGAGTCAGCGGCGGGGTAGCTCATGACGCAAGTCTCGCAGCTCACACCGTCCGCGCCCCGGGGCGCCGCCGGTTTCTCCAGCGCCCGTACGGGGGGCCGTTCTCCCGCGTACTCTGTCCCCCAATTCTTTCCCCACGCATGAAGTGAGCCTCCGGCCATGCCCACAACACCAGAAATGTCGATGGACATGATGACCTCCGGCGACACCGGTCTTCTCGACGCCCTCCAGCACGAAGTGGCGCTCTTCGCCCGCCGTGCCGAACAGACCCGCCTCGGCGGGGTGGGGCAGGTGCGCAACTCGATGGACCGCGCCGCCTATCTGCTGCTCAACCGCCTTGACAAGGAAGGACCGATGGGGGTCAAAGCGCTGGCCGCCAGTATGGGTATCGACTCCTCGACCGTGACCCGCCAGGTCGCGCCGCTCGTCGACACCGGACTGGTGAAACGCACGTCGCACCCCGAGGACGGCCGCGCGGTCGTCCTCCAGCTCTCCCCGCGCGGCCAGGGCCGGTTGGAGGAGGTGCGCTGCTCCCGCCGGGAGCTGATGGCCCAGTTGACCGACGAGTGGGAACCGGTCGAACGCGAACAGTTCTGCGCCCTCCTCACCCGTTTCAACACCGCCCTGTCCGCCCGGATGGCCGCGCCCGCACCCGGCACGGATCCCGTGACCGAATCCTGAACCGCCCCGCCCCCGGACCGGGCAGCGCCCACCGGCGCGCGTGACGCACCGCCGGGCAACTCCCGTCCGTACGGGCTGAGTCACCCCCGTCCACCCATCCACCCGCCCCGGGTTCTCGCCGCCCGACCGTCCGGAGCCGACGCCGACTGGACCCGGACATCCGTCGAACAGAACCCGGGCCCCGAACCCCGGGGGCCACGCGGATCCCCGCCCCGCCCCCGGAGCCGTACGCACTCTTGACCCCGGCCCCGTCCCTGCCCCGATAGTGGGAGCGGGGCGCGTACCGGTGCCCCGTACGACATGGCCCCGCCGAGGGCCGCACGCGGGGTCGGGAGGCGCGATGCGCACACGGCACACGAGCCGTGACGCCCGCCGGGAACGGGAGTTCGCGGCGTTCGTCGCGGGCGCCGCCCCCCGGCTGCTGCACACCGCGGCCCTGCTCACCGCCGAACCCCCCGACGCCCCGGTCCCCCGCGCGCGGGCCCTGCTCACGCACGCCCTCGCCCACACCTACGCCGACTGGGACGGGCTGCGCGGCGACGACCCGTACGACCACGCCCGCGGCCGTCTCGTCACCCGCTACGACCGTGACAGCTGGCATCCCCGCGCACCCCGCCACCACCCGCCGCCCGCCCCGGGCGGCGTCCTCGCCGCGCTCGGCCCGCGCGAGCGGCTCGTGCTCGTGCTGCGGCTGCACGAAGGGGTCGCCGAGGAGCAGATCGCGGCGCTGCTCGGGCTGTCCGCGGAGCGGGTCCGGGTGCTCTGCGCGCGGGCGGTGGCCACGGTGCTGGGCCCTCGGGCCGGGCGGGGCGTGCCGGGGGGTGCCGTCAGGACGGCGGGTGCGGGTTCCGGGGCCGGTGCGGGTGCGGGTGCCGGTGCGGGTGCCGGTGCGGGCGGCCCTCGGTGAGCGGCGACCGCAAGGAGGACGCCGTGCGGCGGCTCCTGGCGGGTGGGGCGCCGGTGGTGCCGACCGGGCTGTGCGGGGACGCGGTGCGGCGCGGGGGGCGGGTGCGGGGGCGGCGGCGGGTCGTTCGGCGGGTGCTGTGGCTGTTGGTGCTCGGCTTCGCGGTGGCGTTCGTGGTGTGGGCGTCGTTGGTCCGCCCCTGGTCGGTCCCGCCCTCGGTGACGACCCCGCCCCTCACCGGTTGGTGACCCGGTTCGGGGGTCGCCTTCGCCTGCGGCCCCGAGGTCTGTCCGGCTGGGCGTACTTCGTTCCTGTGCTGTCGTTCGTGGGTTTCGCGCAGTTCCCCGCGGGTCGCCTTCGCTTGCGCTCCCCAGGTCTGTCCGGCGTGGCGTACTTCGTTCCTGTGCCGTCGCTCGGTGGGTTTGCGCAGTTCCCCGCGCCCCTTTGGGGCGCCATCTGCTTGTTCTTCGGGTCGGGGCCGGTCGGGATTCTCCGTCCTCGATCCGACACGCTCGGTACGACGTGACCTTGCCCGACTAAAGAGCATCGGAGTCTGCGAGCAGAGATTCCCGCCCACCCCCTCCCGTAGTCCGGCGAGTCCGCGAGGAGGGTGGTTCCGCAAGCAAAGGCCCGCACCTGACCGACAGCCTGAAGAGGCGCCCCCAAAGGGGCGCGGGGAACTGCGCAAAAGACGAGGGCCGACCCTCACCCGGCGAACGACCGCAAAAGGGCAGCATCCAGGGGCGCGGGGAACTGCGCACCCACGAACGTACCCGCACGGGAACAGGTACGCCCAGGTGGGGAACCCCAGGGGCGCGGGGAACTGCGCAAAAACGAGGACCGGCCCGCACCCGAAAAGCGACCGCAAGAGGGCAGCATCCAGGGGCGCGGGGAACTGCGCACCCACGAACGACCCGCACCGGGACAAGTGCGCCCAGCACAGGAAACCCAGAAGCGCGAGCGAAGGCGACCCGTGGGGAACTGCGCACCCCCGGACGTACCCGTACGGGGACAGGTACGTCCGGCTGCGGGTACTCCGGGGGCGCCGGCGAAGACGGGGACGCCGTCAGCCCAGTGCGCGCTGGAGGTCGGCGAGAAGATCGTCCGCGTTCTCGATGCCGACCGAGAGCCGGACGAGATCCCCGGGCACCTCCAGCGCGGACCCCGCGACCGACGCGTGCGTCATCCGCCCCGGGTGCTCGATCAGCGACTCGACCCCGCCCAGCGACTCCCCGAGGGTGAACAGCTCGGCCCGGTCGCACACCGCGACCGCCGCCTCCTCGCCCCCGGCGACCTGGAAGGACACCATCCCCCCGAACCGCTTCATCTGCTTCGCGGCGATCTCGTGCCCCGGGTGCTCGGGCAGCCCCGGGTACAGCACCTTCGTCACCCGCGGATGCCGCGTCAGCATGTCCGCGACCCGGGTCGCGTTCTCGCTGTGCCGGTCCATCCGCACGGCCAGCGTCTTGATGCCGCGCAGCACGAGCCAGGAGTCGAAGGGCCCGGCGACCGCGCCCATCGCGTTCTGGTGGTACGCCAGCTCCTCCGCGAGCGCGGGATCGGAGGCGATCAGCGCGCCGCCGACGACGTCCGAGTGGCCGCCCATGTACTTGGTCAGCGAGTGGACGACGACATCGGCGCCGAGGGCGAGCGGCTGCTGGAGGTACGGCGTCGCGAACGTGTTGTCGACGACGAGCCGTACCCCGGTCTCCCGGGCGATCTGCGCCAGCACGGGGATGTCGGTGATGCCGAGCAGCGGGTTGGAGGGCGTCTCCACCCAGATCGCCTTGGTGCGCGGGGTGACGGCCGCGCGGACCGCGTCGGGCTCGGAGGTGTGCGCGACGGAGAACTCCACGCCCCAGCGCGCGGCGACCTTCGCGAAGAGCCGGAAGGTGCCGCCGTACGCGTCGTCGGGGATCACGACATGGTCGCCGGGCGCGAGCAGCGTCCGCAGCAGACAGTCCTCGGCGGCGAGCCCGGAGGCGAACGCCAGCCCCCGTACCCCGCCCTCCAGCGCGGCGAGGTTCTCCTCCAGGGCGGTCCGGGTCGGGTTCGCGCTGCGGCTGTACTCGTAGCCGCCGCGCAGCCCCCCGACGCCGTCCTGCTTGAACGTGGAGACCTGGTGGATCGGGGGGACCACCGCGCCGGTGAGGGGATCGGCGGTGTTCCCCGCGTGGATCGCGACGGTCTCGAAGGAATGCGTGGTGTGCGAGTCGCTCATGGACACCGAGCGTAATGCGGACGGGCACCGGGCCGTGCCCCGCCATGTGACAGGTTCGCCAATTGTCGGACCCGTCTGGTTCGCTTGTACTCATGGAGATTCTCTGGTTCCTGATGGCGTCGCTCATGCTCGCGGCGGTGCTCACCCCGTTCCTGCGGCGCCGACGCTCGGGAATACAACTGGTGAGCCCGGACGCGCCCGACGCCGCGGACCCGGCGGACTACGGATTCATGCGCGAGGAGCTGCTGGACATCCGGATGCCCGGCCCCGACGAGGACCTGATCGATGTGCTGGACGTCGTGCAGGGCACCCAGGAGTGGCGGGCCGCGTCCCAGCTCCTCGCGGGTACGGAGGCCGGGGGTGAGCGGCGGTGGCAGCGTGTGCAGGCGTTCGCGGGCGCCGCGTCGCTGGAGCTGAGCCGGCGTCCCGGCGGGACGGCCGGGGCCGGGGCGGGCGGCCAGTGGCTGCGCTCCTGGCGGGCGGAGGCGCCGAAGGACGCGGGCGGCGCGGCCGTGCAGGCCGAGTTCCTGGTGCAGCAGGCGTTCCGCACCGCGACGGCCGGGACGGACGAGTTCCGGATCATCCTGGAGGAGGCCCGCGAGGCGTGCGGCCAGGCCGCGCTGCTGGCCCCGGGGGACCCGGTCCCGTACATCATCGAGCTGTCCATCGCGCGGGGCCTCGGCTACCCGCAGGCGGACTTCGAGCAGGTCTGGCTGAAGATCCTCGACCGCGCGCCCGCGCACATGGGGGCGCATCTGTCCGCGCTGCACTACTGGTGCGAGAAGTGGCACGGTTCACGCGCGCAGGCGTACTCCTTCGCGGAGGCCGCCGCCGCCCGTGCCCCGCAGGGCTCCCTGCTGTCGTCGCTGCCGCTCTTCGCGGTGTACGAGCATCTGCCGGAGATCGCCCTGGTCAACGACTTCTACGGCACCGAGGTCGTCCGCAAGGCGATCGAGGGCGCCCTGTTCGCGGCCCACTCCGCCCGCCCCGGTGACCCGATGCTGGCGCACGTCCGGCATCTGCTGGTGTTCTTCCTGGTCCGCTCCGAGCGCTGGGGCGAGGCCATGAACCAGCTCGTCCGGGTGGACGGCCATGTGGGCGCCCTGCCGTGGACGCTGTCCCGGGAACCGGCGGCGGAGTACGCGGTGTACCGCGCGCTGGCCGTCGCGGGCTACGAGGCCAACGGAGGCACCCCGGCGACGCTCTCCCACTGAGCGTTGTCTCAGGCGCGGCGGACCTTCCAGAGCCATACGGCCGTGCCCGCTATCAGGGCGAGCGAGCCCAGGTTGGCCAGGAGGGCCGGGATCTCCGCCACCGCGTGGCCCGAGACCAGGTTCCAGGTCGTGGCGAGGGCGATCGGCACCACAAGGGTGAGCAGTATGCCGGTGGTCTTCTGGACGGCGGTCCAGTGCACCGAGGTGCAGAGCAGCACCGCGCCGGTGAGGCGGAACGCGAAGACGGGGACCACGCCGGGGGTGCCGGACAGGAGCATGGCGAGGGGCGGCGCGAGGGCGAGCATCAGCAGCGGGACCAGAGGATGCACCTTGCCGCGCCGGACGGGCGCGCCGGGCTCGGCACCGCCCCGGCCCGGCGCCCCGTTCCCCGCCTCGGCCAGCGCCGTCGCCGCGATCGTACGGGGGTCCCCCAGCTCCGCGAGGATCTGGCCGATCACGGCGTCGGGACGCTCGGCACGTGTCACCTCGATGTGCTCGGCGAGGTCGGCGAGGAGCTCCTGGCGGCGGTCGGCGGGAAGCGCGCCGGCCTCGCGCCCGACGGCGGAGAGGTAGTCGCGTACGGGGTCGGCGGAAGTCTTCATGCGGGGTCTCCGGTGGGGGGGTGCGGGGTGGTCAGGAAGGTGTCGACGGCGTCGCGGAAGCCGGGCCAGACACGGGTGAACTCATCGAGCGCGGCCCGGCCGCTGTCGGTGAGCGCGTAGTAGCGGCGGGGCGGTCCGGAGGCGGACTCCTGCCAGGTGGTGGTGACCAGGTCGTCCCGGCGGAGCCGGGAGAGCAGGGGGTAGACCGTGCCCTGGCTGGTGGCCAGCGCGCCGGAGTCCTCCAGCGCGTGGAGGAGTTCCACGCCGTAGCGCGGACGTTCCCGCATCAGGGCGAGCACGCAGTACTCCAGGACCCCCTTGCGCAGCTGGGTGGCCGCACGGGCCTGCATGGTCGGATCACCTGGTTCCATGCGATGCAAGATACCTGGTCGGGCAAGGCCCGGGGAAGGGCACCCCCCTGGTCGTCACCGGGCCGTGACCGGGCGGCCCGGCACCGCCGGACCCGCGCCCGGGGAATCACGCGCCGCGCCCGCACGTTGAGACGGGTAGATCAGGTGGCCCTCCGGAGGAGAACCATGTTCCTGCACAGCCGTAACCCGAAGCTGCCGACCCCGGAGCAGGCCCTGAACGGCCGCCCGGAGCCGGTGTTCCAGGTGCCCGCGCGCCACACGGTCCTCGGCAACCCGCTGCTCGGCCCCTACCCCGACGGCCTGGCGACCGCCGATTTCGGGCTGGGCTGTTTCTGGGGCGCGGAGCGCAAGTTCTGGCAGACGGAGGGTGTCTGGACGACCCTCGTCGGCTACCAGGGCGGCTACACCGAGCACCCGACGTACGACGAGGTGTGCTCGGGCATGACCGGCCACACCGAGGCCGTCCGCGTGGTGTACGACCCCTCCGTGGTGTCGTACGAGTCCCTGCTCAAGCTCTTCTGGGAGTCCCACGACCCCACCCAGGGCTTCCGCCAGGGCAATGACGTGGGCACCCAGTACCGCTCCGCGATCTACCCCCACACGCCCGAGCAGGCCGCCGCGGCCGACCGCTCCCGCGACCGCTACCAGGAGGTCCTCACGGCCTCGGGGCTCGGCGGCATCACCACGGAGATCCTGCCCGCGGAGGGCCGGGTCTTCTATCCGGCCGAGGCACCCCACCAGCAGTACCTCGCGAAGAACCCGAACGGCTACTGCGGTATCGGCGGCACCGGCGTCTCCTGCCCGATCGGCGTGGCCTCCGCGGAGTAGCGGGTCGCCTTCGCTTGCGCTTTTGAGGTCTGTCCGGCTGGGCGTACTTGTCCCCGCACAGGTCGCTCGTCGGGTGCGCAGTTCCCCGCGCCCCTGGATGCTGCCCCATTGCGGTCGTACTTCAGGTGCGGGCCTGCCCTCGTTTTCGCGCAGTTCCCCGCGCCCCTGAGGTGCTGCCCCATTGCGGTCGTACTTCGGGTGCGGGCCTGCCCTCGTTTTCGCGCAGTTCCCCGCGCCCCTGAAGGGGCGCCCAACTGGGGCTGTCCTCCCTCTGCGGGCTGTCAGCGACCGGGGCCGGGGTTCAAACCCCTCTCCTCGCGCAGTCGCCGGACTCACGCAAGGGGGTGGGCGGGAATCTCTGCCCGCAGACTCCGATGCTCTTCAGCAGAGCCACTTCACGTCCGACCGAGCGCGTTGGAGCGAGGACGGAGAATCCCGACCGGCCCCGACCCGAAGAACAAACAGAACGCGCCCCAAAGGGGCGCGGGGAACTGCGCAAAAGACGAGGGCGGAGCCGCACCCGAAGAACAACACCAGACAGGCAGCGCCCCCACAGGGGCGCGGGGAACTGCGCAGGACGAGGACCGGGCCGCACCCGAAGAACGACGGACAGGGGCAGCACCCAGGGGCGCGGGGAACTGCGCACCCACCGAGCGACCCGTACCGGACAAGTGCGTTCCGCCGGACAGACCTCAAAAGCGCAAGCCGAACGCGGTCAACGGCCGTCCGGCGTAGGCCGGTGCTCCACGTACTCCACTATCAGGCCGTCCCGGTGGCGCGCGGTGAACCCCGACCCCGTAGGGACCGACTGCAACGGGCTGACGATCTCCGCCCCCTCCGCTTCGAGCCGCTCCAGAAACGCCCGCGCCGAATCGACCAGGAGGGTTCCCGAGGTGGACCGGAACGGCGCCACCAAATCGTCCGCGCCCTCGATGAGCAGGAAGCCGCCGACGGCCGCAAGCGCGAGCCCCTTCTCCGGGTAGGTGAACCACATGTCGCGGGCGACGCCGAGCAGCCGTTCGTAGGACGCGGTGACCTGCTCCAGCGTGCCCGGCGGGGTGAACACCCGCAGGAACACCCGGGGTTCGACAAGGCCGGAGGAGTCGTTCGAGCGGCGCCGCATGACGCCGCCGGCGGAGGGATGCTGTGTCATGGACCCCAGGTTCCCGGCCACCGCGCCGGACGACCAGTCGTCCGCTCGTACGGTGACCACAGGTCATAGGCAACGGCGCCGCGCGGCCTACCCTCGGCGTATGACGTCCCCCGCGCCAGTCCCCGCGCCGACCCCGGACCGGGATACCGCACCGACCCCGGACCGGGGTCCCGCCGGCACCCCCGCCCTGCGCCGCCGCGAACTGGGCGGCTTCCTGCGGGCCCACCGCGAACAGCTCGCACCCCAAGAGGTCGGACTGCCCAGCGGGCCCCGGCGCCGCACCCCGGGACTGCGCCGCGAGGAGGTCGCCGCGCTCTCGGGGGTCGGGGTCGCCTGGTACACCTGGCTGGAACAGGGGCGGGTGGAGACGTCCCGTGCCGTACTGGAGGCGGTGAGCCGGACGTTGCGGCTCGGCACCGAGGAACGCGGGCACGTCCTGCGGCTCGCCGGATACACCGCACCGCCGCCGGACGGCGAGGACGCCCCGGACCAGGTGCCCGGCGCACTGCGCCGCATGATCGGCGCCTGGCCCCGTTCACCCGCGCTGGTGCTGGACACCGTCCTCGGGATCGCCGCGTGGAACACCGCGTGGACGGAGGTCTGGCCCGATCCGGGGGCGGTCCCCGCGGCGGACCGGAATCTGCTGCTCCTGCTGATCGGGGACCCGGCGCATCAACGCGTGCTGCCCGACTGGGAGCCCGTGGTGATCGATCTGCACCGGCACTTCCGGGGCACCGCCGACACGGGACCCGCCGGACGCGGGGTGCGGGAGCTGGGGGAACGCCTGCGGACCGTCCGGCCCGATCTGGCGCACTGGTGGGGATGCCGGACCATGGGCAGCTTCGCGCCCCGCACCGTACGGCTCACCGCGCCGGAGGCCGGGGCGCCACCGGCGTCGTACGAACTCACCCTGCTGGCGCCCGGGGTGGCAGGCGGAACACACAGCGTCCTTGTCCAGACACCGGTGGAACGCTGAGCGCAACAGCAGAACACCCACCGCACGGACGGGCGGCGGGGGATGCACCGCCGCCGCCCGTCCGGACACCGTCAGAGGGTGGCCGTGTCGATCACGAAGCGGTAGCGGACGTCCGAGCGGAGCACCCGCTCGTACGCGTCGTTGATCTGGTGCGCCTCGATCAGTTCGATCTCCGAGCCGATGCCGTGCTCCGCGCAGAAGTCCAGCATCTCCTGGGTCTCCCGGATACCGCCGATGTTGGAACCGGCGAGGGTCTTGCGGCCCATCAGCAGGGAGAACAGGTTGAGGCTGACCGGCTCCTCGGGGGCGCCCACGTTCACCAGCGCGCCGTCGGTGCGCAGCAGCGACAGGTACCGGTCGAAGTCCAGCGGCGCGGAGACCGTGGAGACGATCAGGTCGAAGCGGTCGCGCAGTTCCTCGAACGTCGCCGGGTCGCTGGTGGCGTGGTAGTGGGTGGCACCGAGCCGCAGCCCGTCCTCGCGCTTGCCGAGGGTCTGGCTGAGGACGGTGACCTCGGCGCCCAGGGCGTGCGCGATCCGCACGGCCATGTGCCCGAGACCGCCCATACCGACGACGGCGACCTTCTTGCCGGGCCCGGCGTTCCAGTGGCGCAGCGGGGAGTAGGTGGTGATGCCCGCGCACAGCAGCGGCGCGGCCACGTCGAGCGGAAGGGCGTCGGGGATACGGAGGGTGTAGTTCTCGTCCACGACGATCTGCTTGGCGTAGCCGCCGTAGGTGGGCTCGCCGTCCTTGTGGCGGCCGTTGTACGTGGGGACCGCGCCGCCGGAGCAGTGCTGCTCCAGTCCGGCGCGGCAGTTGTCGCACTCACGGCAGGAGTCGACGAGGCAGCCGACGCCGACCCGGTCCCCGACGGCGAAGCGGGTGACGCCCGGTCCGGTCGCGGCGACCGTCCCGGCTATCTCGTGGCCGGGCACCATCGGGTAGATGCCCTCGCCCCAGCCGTCACGGGCCTGATGGATGTCGGAGTGGCAGATTCCGGCGAAGTGGATGTCGATCAGGACGTCGGACTCGCCGATCGCGCGGCGCTCGACGGTGGTGCGCTCCAGCGGGGCCTTCGCGGAGGGTGCGGCGTAGACGGGGATGGTGGGCATGCCGGGGGTCTCCTCGGTGGTTCGGGTGCACCGGTCCTGCTGTGGTGGGGGTACGCGGTGCCGGTCGGCGGCGCACTCCGGTGCTTGCTGTGTGTGACGTCATGGCCAAGCCTGCCCCGTGTTCGGCCGCGCACCCAGACCACCGCTGTACCTACGTCCCGTGGTCCTACCACCGGCGGGGACAGGCAGCGGCCGGCCGGCCCGGCAGGTCCGTGATACTGGGAGCATGGAACACCTGCCCGAACGCGCGCCCGCGTACGCCACCGCCGAGCCCGCGCTGGACCGGCGGGCCGAGCTGAGCGAGTTCCTGCGCAACCGTCGCGCCCGGCTGAAGCCGGACGACGTGGGGCTGCCGGATTTCGGGCGGCACCGCCGGGTGCCGGGGCTACGGCGGGAGGAGCTGGCGCAGCTCGCGGGGGTGTCGGTGGCGTACTACACCCGCCTCGAACAGGGCAACGGGCGCAATGTGTCGGTGGAGGTGCTGGACTCGATCGCGCGTGCGCTGCGGCTGAGCGACGCGGAGTACTCGCATCTGACGCGTCTCGCGAAGCCGAGGAGCCACAAGAAGCGGCGTGGTGGTACGTGCCCCGACCCGCAGATGCGGCCCGCGCTGCAACGGTTCCTCGACTCGATGGAGGGTGTGCCCGCGTATGTCGCCGGGCGGCGTTCCGATGTGCTCGGCTGGAACGCGCTGGCGGCGGCGCTGTTCACGGACTGGGGCGCGCTGGCTCCGCGGGAGCGGAACTGGGCGCGGTGGGTGTTCCTGGAGCCGCGTTCGCGCGAGGTGTTCGTGGAGTGGGAGGGCAAGGCGACCGACGTGGTGAGCTCGCTGCGGATGGACTCGGGGTGCTATCCGGACGATCCGCTGATGGCGGCGCTGGTGGGTGAGCTGGCGCTGAAGAGCGCGGACTTCCGGCGGCTGTGGGCGGCCCACGACGTGAAGGAGAAGGGGCACGGGGTGAAGAGGTTCCGGCATCCGCGGGTGGGCGAACTGTCGCTGGCGTACGAGGTGTTCCGCCCGGTGGACGATCCGCAGCTGCTGCTGATCACGTACCACCCGGAGCCGGGCTCCCCGTCGGAGGAGGCCCTGCGGGTGCTGGCGGGCATATGACGCCGCCGCGGTCCCGGGGCGGCACCTGAGCGCCCCCGCACCCGCGCCGGAGCACGCGGAAGGGCCCGCCGTACGGTGTGCACGGCGGACCCCGGGTCACTTCACGGAACTACTTCCCGTAGTACGCGTTGTGGATCGACACCGTCGACCCGTTCCCCGCCCGGTCGGTGATCTTCGCGCGGAGCGAGATCCCCTTCCCCGCCGCCGGGTTCTTCACGGACACCTTGCCGCCGGAGACCGTCAGCTTCTTCCAGACGCGTCCCTGGTCGTACGACACATACACCAGCAGCGACTTGAGCTCCCGGCCCGCCGCGGCACCCTGCACCTTCACGGGCACCACCTGCGTACGCCCGGCGGGCACCGTACCGTCGGGCCGTACGACCGCCCCGAACCGTGCCGTGGACACGGGAAGGTGGGTGAGCCGCGCCGTCCGCCTGGACCGGAACGTGAAGCTGGTGTCGATCCGGCTGGAGATCCTCGCGACCCCCGCCTCACGGGTGACGGACGACGTCAGCCGGTACGCCGCGTCCCCCGCCGGAAGCGTGAACTCCTCGCCGGTCAGCGGATCACGGTTCCCGGCGAGCTTCCTGCCCTCGCGGTACAGCGTCGTCCGGGCGGACGTGCGGTCGGAGGCCGGGAAGCCCGCGTGACCCTGCCCGTCGGTGAACAGCGGTATGTAGCCGAACAGGGTGTCACCGTCCCGGCCGACCCCGTACTCGCCGCCGACACGGGGTCCGAAGACACCGACGTTGAACGTCTTGGTGTACGTACGGCCCGCCTTGAACAGCTGCGGCTCGCCGAGCAGCGTCACGGTGTCGAGGACGGGTATGCCGCCCGGGCCGGCCCCCCCGAACTGCTGGACGTCGACGGTCCAGCGGACCTGGTTGGAGGTCGACAGATGCAGCGTCCGGGTGCCGGGCACCGGCTTCGGTATGACGACCTCCGACATACTCCACTGCGTGCCGGCCGCGAAACCCCGCACGACCGGTCCCGCGGTCACGCCGCGGGCGGACGCGCCGACGGCGACCTTCACCGTGGACAGCTCACCGGCCTTGTAGTGCTTGGTGAGCCCGGTCGAGAACTGCTGCGGCGACCCGAGCAGGAGGGTGCTGTACTGGCTGTTGCCCTTGCTCCAGTGACCGTCCCACTGCTGGCTGAGCGAGCCGTCGGTGACCTTCGGCCCGAGGTGCGCGGTGCGGACGTTGCGCAGACTCCTGAAGCCCGTGCCGATCGTCAGGTCCATCTCCGCGTTCGCCACGGTGAAGCTGCCGAGGAAGAGTTCGGCCCGTGCGGCCCGGTCCGGCACCGTGAGGGTCACCGGCTTCGCCTTGCGGGCGTCGACGGTGACCGTGGTGTCCCTGTCCACCCGCAGCTTCGGCTGGACGATCCAGTCGGTGCCCTTGGAGTGGTCGACCGGGTCGGCGGACACCGTGCTGTCGAGCACGTACCCCGACTTGGGCACCCGTACCGTCGCGGTGCCGGACGGATCGGACACGTCGTAGGACAGCCCGTTCGCCGCTCCGGAGATCCCCGTGAGATCGCTCTCGTAGGTCTTCGCGGGCCTGCCGTCCCGGCCGATGGTCCGCACCGTCAGGTCGTACGACTCGACCTCGCGCTCCACCGCCGCGCCGGTACGGACGCTCTGCCCGCCGCCCGTGGCGACCACGTACGCGCTGTACATACCGTCGGCGGTGCCGCCGAGCCGGGTGTCGGCGGTCAGCGCGACGGACGCCGTACCGCCCGCCGGGACGGTGACCTGGGGCTGGGCGAGGGTGAAGAACCCGGCGGGCGCCGGGCGCCCCGCGGGGTCGCGGGCGGTGAGCGCCAGATCGAGGGTGACGTCCTGCCCGCCGAGGTTGCGGTACGTCAGCTGCCGGGTGAGCGGGGTGTCGTCGGTGTGCGGCCAGCGGGCCGTCCCGAAGCCGAGGGACACCGGGTCCGCGACCACCGTCTGGTCGAGCGCCTTGTCGGCCCGCACCCGCCCGCTGCCCTGCTCGAACGGCGAGTACGCGCCGCCCTTCGCGGACGAGGTGAGCGCGGCCTTCAGCTCCGCGTACGACCAGCCCGGGTGCTTCTGCTTCAGCAGCGCGGCGGCGCCCGCCACATGCGGGGTGGCCATCGAGGTGCCGTCGATCGTCAGATAGCCCGCCGGGTCCTGCCCGACGCTCCCGTCGAGGAGGCTGTCGTCCGCCGCGGCGGCCGTGATGCCCACGCCCGGGGCGGTCAGATCCGGCTTGACGGCGCCGTCGCCGGTCCTCGGGCCGGTGCCGGAGAAGTCGGCGAGCGCGTCGCCGCCGTCGACCGCGCCGACGGTGAGTGCGTGGTCGGCGCTGCCCGGTGAATCGATGTTGCGCGGGCCCGCGTTGCCCGCGGCGACGGCGAAGAGGATGCCCTTCTCCGCCGACAGCTTGTTGATCTGCGCCTCCATCGGGTCGACACCCGGGCTGTCGGGGCCGCCGAGGCTGAGATTGACGATGTCGGCGCCCTGCTCGGCCGCCCACTCCATACCGGCGACGACCCCCGAGTCGTCACCGAATCCGTTGTCGCCGAGGACCTTGCCGTTCAGCAGCTTCGCGTCGGGGGCGACCCCCTTGTGCTTGCCGCCCGACTTGGCACCCGTACCGGCCGCGATGGACGCGACATGGGTGCCGTGGCCGTAGCGGTCCTTGGTGTCGGGGGACGGGGTGAAGTTCTTCTCGGCGACGACCTGGGTGCGCAGATCGTCGTGGGTGGTGTCGACGCCGGTGTCCAGCACCGCGATCCGCACGCCCTTGCCGGTCCAGCCCGCGGTCCAGGCCTTCGGTGCGCCGATCTGCGGCACGCTCTTGTCGAGGACGGCCTCACGGACCCCGTCGAGCCAGATCCGGCTCACCCCGGAGGCCGTGTCCCGGCTGCCGTCCCGGCCGCTGGTGACGGCCTCCCACAACCGCGCGGTGTCCTGCTCCGGCGTGGTCAGCGCCTCGGCGTTCAGCGTCTTCAGCGAACGCCGCAGCCGGGTGTCACCGGCCGAACGGACCTCGGCGCGGGCCTGCGCGGCGGCGCCCCGGTAGCCGACGATCACCTTGAGACCCTGTCCTTGGGCCCGGCGGGTGGCGACCCGGGTGAGTTCGGTGATGTCGAACAACCGGCGGTCCAGACGGCCCGATTCGACCAGCCGGACCGCGTCGAGCGGTATGACATGGGTCCGGCCCGCCATGGTCCGGCGCCGCACGGGTATCCCCTCGCGCCCCTCGGCCGCCTCGAACCGGACGACCCGGCCCTCGCCGTCGACGAACACCCGGTCACCGGTGATGAGGGTGACGCGCTGGTCAGGCGCGGACCCGGCGGCCCGCGAGTGGGCCGGGTCCGGGGCGGGCCGCGGGGACGCGGACCGGTCGGTGTCGCCCGGACCCGCCGACGCCGGGGTGGTCAGCCCCGCCGTCAGAACCACCGCCACCGCGGTGGCGAGCGTGGTCACGCGCGCTCTGTTCCATTTTCTGCGCAAGTCTCCCCCTGGAGATGAAGAGCAGCGGACGAACGTCGGTTCATCCGGACGGGGGTGGTCTCGCACACATGGACGTGCCCCCCGGTCGACGCAGTATGCCGAGGGGCCGTCAGCGGCTCAACCGTCCGGAAGAAACAGGAGGGAGGAAAGTGGCGGGGAAACACCTGTGCGCGGACGGCACACGGACGGACGGCCGCCCTCCCCATGGCGGGGAGGGCGGCCGTCCGATGATCGGGTGAGGGCCCGGGGCCGGTCAGACCTGCGAACCGGCCTTCCACTGGGCCCAGTTCATGTTCCAGCCGTTGAGACCGTTGTCCGGCTTGATGGTGGTGTCGCCGGTGTTCTTGACGACGACCACGTCACCGATCAGCGAGTTGGTGAAGAACCAGGAACCCGGGGTGCCGTCGTCGGCGGCGCCCTTGGTGTCGGGCAGCCCGATGCAGCCATGGCTCGTGTTGGCGCTGCCGAAGATGGACTTCGCGCCCCAGTAGTTGCCGTGGATGAACGTGCCCGAGGTGGACAGCCGCATGGCGTGCGGGACATCCGAGATGTCGTACTCGCCCTTGCCGTCGTCGTCGGTGAACCCGACCGTCGCGCCGTTCATCCGGGTCTCCTCGAACTTCTCGGAGATCACCATCTGGCCCTCGTACGTCTTGGTCTCGGGAGCCCCCGCCGAGATCGGGATGGTCTTGACGACCTTGCCGTTGCGGGTGATCTTCATCTGCTTCGTCTTGGCGTCGACGACGGAGACCTGGTTGCGGCCGACGGTGAAGGTGACCGTCTTCTGCTGGACACCGAAGACGCCCTCGGAACCCTCCACACCGTCGAGCGCGAGCTTCAGCGTGACCTTCGAGTTCTCCGCCCAGTACTGCTCGGGGCGGAAGTCGAGGCGCTTCGGGCTGAACCAGTGGCCGACGACCTCCTGCCCGCTGGACGTATCCACCGTCACGGCCTTCTGGACCTCGGCCTTGTTGACGATGTCCTTGTCGAAGTTCAGCGAGACCGGCATCCCCACGCCGACCGTCGAGCCGTCCTCCGGGGTGAAGTTGCCGATGAAGCTGTTGGACTTCGAGACCGTGGTGAACGAGGCGTTCTCGTGGGCCTTGCGGCCGTCCTTGTCCGTGGCGGCGGCGACGACCTTGTAGAGGGTGGCCCGCTCCAGCTGCGCGGCGGGCTTCCAGCTCTTCTTGTCGGCCGATATCGCACCGCTGACCGCGGTGCCCTCACCGGTCGTCATGGTGACCTTGGTCAGCGTGCCGTCGGTCACGGAGACCTTCGCGGCGTTGTTGATGCTCGCGTTGCCGGAGCCGTCCTTGGGGAGGATGCTGATCCGCGCCTCGGACGCCTTCTCGGCCGCGGCCTCGTCGACCTCGGCCTGCGGCTGCTTCGACTGCCCCCCGCCACCGCCGTCGGACTTCGCCCCGCCCCCGTCGCTGCACGCTGAGAGCACCAGCACCCCACCGAGCAGTACGGACGCGGCCCTGAGTCCCCTGCGCCGCACACTGTCCGTCATCACACGCCTCTCCCTCGCACCGATACCCCGCACACACGGCTGCCCTGCCGCCGTTACAACGCGCTGACCACACCGTTCGGTTCCATGTCGCGAACCTGTGTGGGACACACCACGTCCACTGGTACGAACCGTACGGTGCGCTCCTCCCCGGGTGCCCCCCGGGTACGGGACCACTCCCCCCGGAGCCGGTGGGGCCCCGGCGGCGGATGCCGTCCGGGGCCCGGTGCGCCGTGTGCCGACCGGTCGGCCGTGAGGCCCGGTCGTGGATGTCAGGTACCGGCGAGGTGCTACCGGAGAGCGCTGCCGACGCCCTCGGGCACATCATCCTCGTCGTCGTCCCAATCCGACGAATCGGGGTCGTACGCGACTTCCTCGCTGCTCCAGGACGCCTGGGTCAGGTCGATCCCCGGAACCTTCCTGACCAGGTCGAACGGGTCGACGAGATACGCGAGCGCCTCCGCTGTGTCCTGTTTCACAGCTTCTTCCGCTTGCGCCGCTTCGACGGGGGAGATCCGGGCGTCCTCGGCGATCTGACGCAGAGCGCCGCCGGTCAGCGCGCCGCTGTCCCGGACTTCCAGTACGAGATCCACTCGGAGACGTACATAGCGGGATGTTTCTGGATTGGTCATGGGCTGGAGCGTACGGGTCCCGGGGACCGCGACTTTCCCGCGACCCGCGGCTTTCACTAGCATCGGTGCACACGGCCAATTCGTCAGCGTCACAAGGGGATCGATATTCCGTGTCCGCCGCACGCCGTTCGTTGTTGACCGCCACCGCCGCGGGGACCCTGCTGGGTGCGCTGTGGTTCGTTCCTTCCGCCAATGCGACGGGCGTGGAGCCGCCCGGCGCGGAGCGGCGGCCGCCGGCCGTCACGGAGCTCCGCACGGATGACGGGAGCCGGGTGGCTTCCGCCTCTTACGGAGAGGTTCGGGCCGAGGGGGGCACGCCGGCCCGGCTCGCCGACACCGGGAGCTTCAACACGGGGCCCTATGTGTTCGGGGGCACGGTGTTCCTCTGCGTAGGCGCGGGCTTCGTCGCCTTCTCGGTCCACCGAGCCCGCACCCTCACCTGACCGGCGGGTCGCCTTCGCTCACGCCCCCGGGTTTCCTGTGCTGGGCGCACTTGTCCCGGCACAGGTCGTCCGGGGGTGCGCAGTTCCCTGCGGGTCGCCTTCGCTTGCGCTTCCCAGGTCTGTCCGAGTGGACGCACTTGTCCCCGCACAGGTCGCTCGGTGGGTGCGCAGTTCCCCGCGCCCCTGGATGCTGCCCTCTTACGGTCGCTCTTCGGGTGCGGGCCGGTCCTCGTTTTCGCGCAGTTCCCCGCGCCCCTGAAGGGGCGCCTACCTGGGGATGCCCCTCGGGTGCGGGTCCTTATGCTTGCGGAACCCCCCTCCGCGCGGACTCGCGCTGCTGCGGGAGGGGGTGGGCGGGAATCTCTGCCCGCAGACTCCGATGCTCTTCAGTCGGACACGGGGGACGTCCGACCGAGCGCGTTGGAGCGAGGACGGAGAATCCCGACCGGCACCGACCCGAAGAACAAGCCGGATGCGCCCCGATAGGGGCGCGGGGAACTGCGCGAAAACGAGGGCCGACCCTCACCCGACGAACAAACCCGAAGGGGCAGCATCCAGGGGCGCGGGGAACTGCGCACCCCACGAACGACGGCACGGGGACGGAGTCCGCTCAGCCGGACGGACCTGGGAAGCGCAAGCGAAGGCGACCCGCGGGGAACTGCGCGAAACCACCGAACGACGGCACGGGAACGGAGTACGCCCAGCACAAGCAACCGCAGGGGCCGCAGGGCGGACCGGGCCTCAGGACAGGGGGCCCGTGACTGATTCCGCCGCCGCGACCAGGCGGCCGTCCCGGACGAAGGACTCCGCCGCCGCGAGGTCGGGCGCGAGGTACCGGTCAGGACCGGGCCCCCCGACCCCCGCCCCCCGCACCGCCGAGATCACCGCACGGGAAGCCCCCGCCGGCACCAGCCCGTCCCGCAGCTCGACGCCCCGCGTCGCCGCGTACAGCTCGATGGCGAGCACCTGCGTCAGATGCCCGACGGCAGTCCTCAGCTTCCGCGCCGCCGACCACCCCATCGACACATGGTCCTCCTGCATCGCGGAGGACGGGATCGAGTCGGCCGACGCGGGCACCGCGAGCCGCTTCAGCTCGCTGACCAGCGCGGCCTGGGTGTACTGGGCGATCATCAGCCCGGAGTCCACCCCGGCGTCGTCCGCGAGGAACGGCGGCAGCCCGTGCGAACGGTTCTTGTCGAGGAGCCGGTCGGTACGGCGTTCCGCGATGGACGCCAGGTCGGCGACGGCGATCGCGAGGAAGTCGAGGACGTAACCGACCGGCGCACCGTGGAAGTTGCCGTTGGACTCGACCCGTCCGTCGGGCAGCACGACGGGGTTGTCCACGGCGGCGGCGAGTTCCCGCTCGGCGACGAGCCGCGCGTGCGCGAGGGTGTCCCGCCCCGCGCCCGCGACCTGCGGGGCGCACCGCACGGAGTACGCGTCCTGGACGCGCGGCGCGTCGTCCTGGTGGTGCCCCGTCAGCTCCGAGCCCTGGAGCACGGCGAGCATGTTGGCGGCGGAGGCGGCCTGCCCGGGATGCGGCCGGATGGCGTGGAGTTCGGGGGCGAGGACCTTGTCGGTGCCGAGCAGGGCCTCCAGGCTGAGCGCGGCGGTGATGTCGGCCGAGGTGTACAGCCGGTCGAGGTCGGCGAGGGCCATGACGAGCATGCCGAGCATCCCGTCGGTGCCGTTGAGAAGGGCGAGCCCTTCCTTCTCCCGGAGTTCGACGGGCTCGATGCCGTGCGCGGCGAGCAGTTCGGCGGCGGGCCTCAGCACCCCGTCGGGCCCTTCGGCGTCACCCTCGCCGATCAGGGTCAGCGCGCAGTGGCTGAGCGGCGCGAGATCGCCGGAACAGCCGAGCGAACCGTGTTCGTGGACGACAGGCGTGATGCCCGCGTTGAGCACATCGGCCATGGTGCGGGCGACCTCGGGACGGACGCCGGTGCGGCCCGAGCACAGGGTCTTCAGCCGCAGGAACATCAGCGCGCGCACGACCTCGCGTTCGACCCGGGGGCCGATCCCGGCGGCGTGCGAGCGGACGATGTTGCGCTGCAACTGTGCGCGCAGGGCGGGACCGATGTGCCGGGTGGCGAGGGCGCCGAACCCGGTGGAGACGCCGTACACCGGCTCGGGTCTGGCCGCGAGGTCGTCCACGACCGCGCGGGCGGCGGCGAGCGCCGTCTCCGCTTCCCCGGACAGCTCGACCCGCGCGTTGTCCCGGGCCACGGCGATGACATCGGCCGCGGTGGTCCCGGAGGTCCCCACCACCACAGTGTGCATATCCATATTCAGGAGCGTACGCAGTGAATTCCGGCTTGTCACGACGCCGGCGGGACGGGACTCCTCACACCCGGAGGGGCCCCGTACGGGGCCTCTCACGGGTCACTTGCCGCCCGCGCGGACGTGGGCGACCAGCGCGTTGGCGTGGCCGTGACCCAGTCCGTGCGCGGACTTGAGCCAGGCGACCAGTTCCATGTGCTTGGTGAGCGGCGAGGCATGGATGAGTTCCAGCCACTCCGCGATCGGGCGTCCGTGCTTCTTCTCGATCGCGGGGAAGTAACTCGCGGGGCCCTTCACGGCGTCCGTCATGGCAATGGCGTCCCTTCGCTGCACACCCGCCGACGACTGCCGACGGGCTCTTCACAGGGAAGACAGCACAGCACGGACGTTCTCATCCACCACGGCAAGTGATCCACGCCACATCCGACACGCTTCACACACCCCCGCCGCCGCTACCCCTGACGGTCCCGCCAGCGGCGGAAGCGGCGGCGTTCCCCGACGGGCGGGGCGGGCTCGCCGGCGGGCGGGGCGGTGGCGTCCGCGAGCCGGACGACCGGGTCGTCGGGCCCGGACCGGCCCGCGACCACCGGCAGCGGCGACCGCGCGGCCTTGGCCCGGTACTGGGCGGCGTCCGCGAGCCGGAACAGCCGCCGGGCGGACCGCACCGCGCCGATCGGGTCGCCCGTGGAGGCGACCCCGCACGCGACACCGTCCCCGAGCCCCAGCGCGGCGGCCCGGCGGCACAGCTCCTCCGCGACCCGCACCACCTCGTCCGCCGGGGGACCGACCGCGAGCAGGCAGAACTCGTCACCACCGAGCCGCGCGGCGAGGGTGCCCGGCAGCATGGCCCCGCACAGCGACAGCACCGAGCCGAACCGTTCCAGCAGTTGATCGCCGACGGCGTGCCCCTGGGTGTCGTTGACCCGCTTGAGCCCGTTGAGGTCGCACACCACCAGACTCACGACGACTCCCTCGGAGCGGTGCCGGTCGACCGCGTCGTCCAGGTTCGCGTCGACCGCACGGCGGTTGGCGAGCCCGGTGAGCGAATCGGTGAACGCGAGCCTGCGGGCCTCCTCAAGCCGCTCGGTCTGCGCCAGCCCGGCGGCGACGACGGACGCGAGCACGGTGGCGAAGTCGGCGTCCACCTGGCCGAAGACCCGGGCCCCCGCGGCGCGCGCCACGTAGAGCTCGCCCCACGCCCGGCCGTGCAGCACGATCGGCGCGACGACACAGCAGCCCCGGCCGCGGCGGCGCAGCGCGGCGACCCGCTGATGGCAGTAGCCGGGGGTGCCCCCGGCGGGGCCCTCGGCGGTCTCGACCCAGGCGTCGGGCTCGCCGCCGCCCACCCAGCGCTCGTGCAGGAACTCGGTGATCTCGGGGAACTCGTGCACGGGGTAAACCTCGCGCTCCGGGAACTCCTCCTCGCCCGCGACCCGCTCACCCGCGTTGACGAGGACCCTCAGCAGGCCCAGTTCCCGCTCCCACACCGACAGCGCGGCGAAGTCCCCCGCGAGGGCGCGGCAGGCGCCTTCCGCGGCGGCACGCCAGGACTCCCGGGGGGTGCGGGCCGCCGCCATGCCCTGCGCCAGTTCCACGACACCCCGCAGCCGCACATCGTCACCCATCATGACAGGTTAGGGATGTTTGGCTGGTTTTGGCGCATTGATGGGGCAGGCGGTACGGACGGGTCCCGCCCGTACCGCCGCTCGTCACTCCCCGGGCCAGTCGGGCGTCCGCTTCTCGTTGAACGCGGCCACACCCTCGGCGCGGTCACCGGAGAAGGCGACCGACCGCCATGCCGCGTCCTCGACCTCCAGGCCGGCGCGCAGGTCGAGACCGTGGCCCAGCCGCAGCGCCCGCTTGGCGGCGCGCAGGCCGACCGGGGAGTTCGCGGCGATACGGGCGGCGAGGGCCAGGGCCTGCTCGCGGTCCTCGCCCTCCTCCGCCAGGACGTCCACGAGGCCCAGCGCGTGGGCCTCCACGGCGGGGACCCGGCGGGCGGTGAAGATCAGCTCGGCCGCGCGGGCGGCGCCGATCCTGCGGGGCAGCAGCTGGGTGCCGCCGCCGCCCGGGATCACCCCGACGGAGACCTCGGGCAGCCCCACCACCGCGGTGGGGTCCGCGACGATCAGGTCGCAGGAGAGCGCGATCTCGAAGCCGCCGCCGAGGGCGAAGCCGTGGACCGCGGCGAGGGTGGGGACGGGCAGGTCGAGCACCGCGGTGTACGCGGCGCGGGTCACGGGGCGCTGACGCAGGAGGTCCTGGTCGGTGAAGCTGTTGCGTTCCTTGAGGTCCGCGCCCACGCAGAAGGCTTTCGGGTGGGTGGAGGTCAGGACCACCACGCGGGTCGCGGGGTCCGCGGTGAGGTCGGCGCAGGCCGCTGTCAGCGCGCGGGCCATGTCCGTCGAGACGGCGTTCATCGCTTTCGGGCGGTCCAGCACCAGCTCTGTGACGCTGCCGTGCCGCCGTACGACCACGAAGTCCCCGAACCGGAGTTCGTCCACACCCGCCTCCTCGTTAACGACCGTTACCCAATCATTCCACCGTCCGCCCCCGCCAGTGCCCCCGGGTTCCCAGTACTGATCGCACTTGTCCCTGTGCGGGCCGTTCGTGGGGTGCGCAGTTCCCCGCGGGTCGCCTTCGCTTGCGCGTCCCAGGTCTGTCCGGCGGGGCGCACCTCGTTCCTGTGCCGTCGCTCGGTGGTTGCGCAGTTCCCCGCGCCCCTGGATGCTGCCCCTTCGGGTTTGTTCTTCGGGTGCGGGCCGGTTCTCGTCTTTTGCGCAGTTCCCCGCGCCCCTGAAGGGGCACCCCCCTCCTCGTGCAGTCGCGCTGCTGCGGAAGGGGGTGGGCGGGAATCTCTGCCCGCAGACTCCGATGCTCTTCAGTCCGGCAAGGGGGACGTCGTACCGAGCGTGTCGGATCGAGGACGGAGAATCCCGACCGGCACCGACCCGAAGAACAAGCAGAACGCGCCCCAAAGGGGCGCGGGGAACTGCGCGAAACCACCGAGCGACGGCACAGGAACGAAGTACGCCACGCCGGACAGACCTGGGAAGCGCAAGCGAAGGCGACCCGCGGGGGAAACCCACGGACCCCGTCTAGGTGTTGCGTGTCAGCAGCCAGGGCTCGACCACGCCCAGTCCCCGCACGGGGCGCTGCCACATCGGCTGGAGGGCGAAACGGTGGGCCGGGGCACCCCCGTCGCCGGGGTCCTTCGGGTCGCCCTCCGACCCGGCCTTCGGCGCGTCCCCGGTACGCGTCAGCTCCTCGGCGAACGCCCCGTCCACCAGGACGGCGTCCCGCGGAGCTATCGACGTCAGCCTGCTGGCGAGGTTCACCGTCGTACCGAAGACATCGCCCATACGTGTGGTGACCGTGCCGAAGGCCATACCGACGCGCAGCTCGGGCATGGTCTCGTCACCGGCCATCGTCTCGATGAGCCGCAGCGCGATCTCCGCCGCGACCCCCGCGTCGTCCGCCGCGTACAGCACCTCGTCCCCGAGGGTCTTGACGAGGCGCCCGCCGTGCGCGGCGACGAGGTCCGCGGAGGTGGTCTCGAACGCCTCCACCAGCTCGCCCAGCTCCTCCTCCTCCATCCGGCGGGTCAGCCGGGTGAAGCCCACGAGGTCCGCGAAGCCGACGGCGAGCCGGCGGTCGACCATCTCCTCGTCGTCCGCGGCCTGCACGACCCGGCCGGTGGCCGCGGCGAGCTGGCGGCGCCAGACGTAGACGAGGAACTCCTCCAGCTCCGGCAGCAGCAGCTCCATCAGCGGATAGGTGACCTCGGTCCGCGTCATCCCCGGCTCCGGGGGTTCGGTGAGGCCTTCCAGGAACGAGTCGATCTGCCACTCCGCGAGCCGCGCCGTGGTCTGCCCGGTGGACCGGGCGACCTGCACGGCCATGGCCTCGCTGAGCAGCCCGGCCTCGACGAGTCCGGCGAGCCGCCGCAGCGCGAGGACGTCCGCCTCGGTGAGGGCGCGTGCCTGGCCGATGTCGGCGAAGCCCATCGCCCGCCAGAAGCGGGACGCCAGCTCCATGGAGACGCCCGCGCTGCGGGCCGCCTGGAAGGGGGTGTAGCGGCGCTCGGCGCCGAGGATCAGCTGTTCGAGCCGGAGCGCGAGGGGGTCGTCCCCCTCCTCCTCGTCCGGTCCGCCCGCGCCGCCCGGCAGGTCCGGCCCGTCGGGACCACCCGGGCCGCCGGACGCGTCCGTGCCGCCGGGGTCGCCGTCGGGGACGCCGCCCCTCTCGGCTCCCGGGCCCGTGTCGTCGACGGTCACGCCTGCTGCCTTCCGATCTGCCACGCGGTCAGGGACGCCTCCGAAGAGGCCCCCGAAGAGACACAGTACGGCAGGTGTGCCGTGGCTCACTCCCGACCGGACGGTCCGGCGACGGGAACCACCTCGAACGACGGGGGGTCAGTCCGCCGCCGGACGCAGATGGACGATGTCACCCGCGCCGACGGCCTGCCGGGTGCCGCCGGCGGTGGCGATGACCAGCCGCCCGTCCCCGTCCACGGCGACCGCCTCACCCACCAGCTCCCGGTCCCCGGGCAGCAGCGCCCGCACCGTGCGGCCGAGGGTCGAGCAGCCCGCGGCGTACGTGCTCTGGAGCCGGGAGACCATCGGGTCGCCGCCGCTCGCGCGCCAGTCGCCGTACCACTGCTCCAGGGAGCGCAGCACGGCCCGCAGCAGCGGGTCGCGGTCGGTGGTGACGGCGCCCGCGAGCGCGAGGGAGCCCGCGCCGGGCACGGGCAGCTCGTCGGCGCGCAGGGTGACGTTGAGGCCGATGCCGAGGACGACGGCGTCCGCGCCCGCGCGTTCGGCGAGGATGCCGCCCGCCTTGCGCTCCTCGCCGTCGACCGTGACCAGGAGGTCGTTGGGCCACTTGAGTGCCGTGTCGACCCCGGCCGCCCGGGACAGGGCGGTGGCGACGGCCACCCCGGCGAGCAGCGGCAGCCAGCCCCACCGTTCGGTGGGGACGGGGCCGCGGTCCGGGTCGCCGGGCTTCAGGAGGACGGAGACGAAGATCCCCGAGCGGGCCGGCGCGTTCCAGCGGCGGTCGAGACGGCCCCGGCCGGTGTCCTGGGCCTCCGCGACGAGCACCGCGCCCTCGGGCAGGGTGTCCGCGCGGGCGGCGAGGTCGGTATTGGTGGAGCCGGTCGCGGCGACGACGTCCAGCGAGGTCCACAGGGACCCGGGCCGGACCAGGGCGCGCCGCAGCGCCGTCGCGTTCAGCGGCGGTCGGTCGAGGTCGGACCAGCGATTGTCAGCAGCATCCGGTGACGTCATGCAAGCCACCCTAGGTGTGGCAAACGCCGCACTGCCGAACGGTATCGCCGCCGATACGCTACGAAACGTAGCCCCCGGTCACCGCGCCGAGGCCGCCCGTAGCGGCTTCCCCGCCGGCCGGTTCCCCCCGTCCCCGTCCAGCCGTCCGCCACGTGATCCAGGGAGCCGCACGCCGATGTCCAAGCCGGAAGAGTCCCCTACCTCCGAGCCCGGGGCCGCCGCGGGCGGTCCGGCGATCGACGTCCGCACCACGGCGGGGAAGATCGCCGATCTGCGGCGGCGCGTCGACGAGGCGACCCACGCCGGTTCGGCGCGGGCGGTCGGGAAGCAGCACGCGAAGGGCAAGCTGACGGCCCGTGAGCGGATCGGTCTGCTGCTGGACGAGGACTCGTTCGTGGAGCTGGACGAGTTCGCGCGGCACCGTTCGACCGCCTTCGGGCTGGCGGACAACCGCCCCTACGGCGACGGGGTGGTGACCGGGTACGGCACGGTCGACGGCCGTCCGGTGGCGGTGTTCTCGCAGGACTTCACGGTCTTCGGCGGCGCGCTCGGCGAGGTCTACGGCCAGAAGATCGTCAAGGTGATGGACTTCGCGCTGCGCACGGGCTGTCCGGTGATCGGGATCAACGACTCCGGCGGCGCCCGTATCCAGGAGGGCGTGATGGCCCTCGGGATGTACGGGGAGATCTTCCGCCGCAACACCCACGCGTCCGGGGTGATCCCGCAGATCTCGCTGGTCGTCGGCCCGTGCGCGGGCGGCGCGGTGTACTCGCCCGCGATCACCGACTTCACGGTGATGGTCGACGAGACGTCGCACATGTTCATCACCGGCCCCGATGTCATCAAGACGGTGACCGGTGAGGACGTCGGCTTCGAGGAGCTGGGCGGGGCGCGCACCCACAACACGACGTCCGGTGTCGCGCATCACATGGCGGGCGACGAGAAGGACGCCGTCGAGTACGTCAAGTCGCTGCTGTCGTACCTGCCGTCGAACAATCTCAGCGAGCCGCCCGCGTTCACCGAGGAGGCGGAGCTGGAGCTCACGGACGAGGACCGTGAGCTGGACACCCTGATCCCGGACAGCGCCAACCAGCCGTACGACATGCACACGATCGTCGAGCATGTGCTGGACGACGGTGAGTTCCTGGAGACGCAGGCGATGTTCGCGCCGAACATCCTCACCGGCTTCGGCCGGGTCGAGGGGCGTCCGGTGGGGATCGTCGCCAACCAGCCGATGCGGTTCGCGGGCTGTCTGGACATCGACGCCTCCGAGAAGGCGGCCCGCTTCGTCCGTACCTGCGACGCGTTCAACGTCCCCGTCCTCACCTTCGTGGACGTCCCCGGGTTCCTGCCGGGTGTCGGCCAGGAGCACGAGGGCATCATCCGCCGGGGCGCCAAACTGATCTACGCGTACGCGGAGGCGACCGTCCCGCTGATCACCGTGATCACCCGCAAGGCGTTCGGCGGCGCGTACGACGTGATGGGCTCCAAGCATCTGGGCGCGGACCTCAACCTGGCCTGGCCGACGGCGCAGATCGCCGTGATGGGCGCACAGGGCGCCGTCAACATCCTGCACCGCCGGACCATCGCCGGGGTGCCCGAGGACGAGCGCGAGGAGCTCCGCGCCCGTCTCGTCCAGGAGTACGAGGACACCCTGCTGAACCCGTACACGGCCGCCGAGCGCGGCTATGTCGACGCGGTGGTCGTCCCCTCGGAGACCCGCCGCCATGTCGTGCGGGGGCTGCGCCAGCTCCGTACCAAGCGGGAGAACCTGCCGCCCAAGAAGCACGGGAACATCCCGCTGTAGGGACCTGTTCCCCGTACCCCGTCCCGGCCGTCGCTGAGGAGTCGCCGCCATGATCAAGGTAGTGAGGGGCAACCCCACCCCGGAGGAGCTGGCCGCCGCCCTGGCGGTGGTCCGGGTACGGGCCGCCGCCGCGCTCGCGGCCCGGGACGGGTCGTCCGGGCGGCTCCCGGACGCCTGGTCCCATCCGTCCCGGGTGGCCCGCCACCGCACGCCCACGCCGGGCCCGTCGTCCTGGACCCGCACGTACTGGCCGTCGTAGCCGGGACGCCCCGCACGTACCGGCCGTAGCGGCCCGGCCGTCGCAGCCGTGGGGCGGGTGCCGGGGCAAGTTAGGTACCCGTACTCAGGCGCCGCGCGGCGGTCCGTTCCACCATCGAAGACATGCTGTGGTCCGACCCCGAGAACAAGCCGCCCGAGGAACTGCGCGACATGCAGGGCATGCTGCGCAGAGCGGGCATCGTGCTGGCCCTCGCCATGATCCTGGCGATGGTCACCCTGGGTCTGCGCTGACCCGTCCCCGCCGGGCCCGTCCGCTGCCGGGCGCCCCGTCCGGCTGCCCTACGCTCTGTCCATGAGCGAAGCACGTCACCTCGTCCTGGCCTCCCAGTCCCCCGCCCGGCTCGGGCTCCTGCGTCAGGCGGGCCTCGACCCCGAGGTCATCGTCAGCGGGGTCGACGAGGACGCCGTGAGCGCCCCGACCCCCGCCGAACTGGCCCTCGCGCTCGCGGTGGCCAAGGCGTCGGTGGTCGCCGCCCGGCCGGAGGTCGTCCGCGCCGGGTCGCTGGTCGTCGGCTGCGACTCGGTCCTCGACCTCGACGGCGAGGCGCTCGGCAAGCCCGCCGACGCCGAGGAGGCCACCGCCCGCTGGAAGTCCATGCGGGGCCGCGCGGGCACCCTCCAGACCGGGCACTGCGTGTACGACGCCCGCACCGGACGCCATGTCTCCGCGACCGCGTCGACCGTGGTGCGGTTCGGGGAGCCCACGGACGCCGAGATCGCCGCGTACGTCGCCTCCGGCGAGCCCCTGCACGTCGCGGGCGCCTTCACCCTGGACGGCCGCTCGGCCCCGTTCGTGGACGGCATCGACGGCGACCACGGCAACGTCATCGGGATCTCGCTGCCGCTGCTGCGCCGGCTGCTCGCGGAGCTCGGCGTGGGCATCACCGACCTGTGGACGCCGCGTCCTTGACCTGCCGCGCCGCCCCACCCGCGCCTACTCGCGGGTAGGGCGGCCTGAGGCGGCCCGCGCGACGCAAAGAACCGTTGGGCCATTCGTAGGGATTCCACAAAGAAACCCGATCTCCGGCAGCGCTCTCTCATAGAGACCTTGGCCACACAGCGGGGCTAGGGTTCTCCACAGGATTCCTGCGCACCGGGTATGACGAGGGATTTCACCGCGCACGGGACCCGTTCTCACGCTCTGTGTGGGCAAGCTCACCAGGGGGAACAGGTCGTAAGGCCGTGTCGGCAGTCCCTAAACTCGGCGTGTTCCGGGGAAGTCTTTCGAAGTGAGCGGCACGGGGACCCGTGGACCGCGTCGGCCCGTGGGCCGCGGGCCGGAGTCCGGGGTTCGGCCCCCCGGTCGAAAACTGCAAGGAGGGAGCCATCGTGCGGAAGGTGCTCATCGCCAATCGCGGCGAGATCGCGGTTCGGGTGGCACGGGCGTGCCGGGACGCGGGGATCGCGAGTGTGGCGGTCTACGCGGAGCCGGACCGTGACGCGTTGCATGTCCGGGTGGCGGATGAGGCGTTCGCGCTGGGTGGGGACACCCCCGCCGCCAGCTATCTCGACATCACCAAGGTACTCAAGGCGGCGGCGGACTCGGGCGCGGACGCCGTGCACCCGGGCTACGGCTTCCTGTCGGAGAACGCGGAGTTCGCCCAGGCCGTGACCGACGCGGGCCTGACCTGGATCGGTCCGCCGCCCCAGGCCATCCGCGACCTCGGCGACAAGGTCGCCGCCCGGCACATCGCCCAGCGCGCGGGCGCGCCGCTGGTCGCCGGGACGCCGGACCCGGTGTCCGGCGCGGACGAGGTCGTGGCCTTCGCGAAGGAGCACGGACTGCCCATCGCGATCAAGGCCGCGTTCGGCGGTGGCGGGCGCGGGCTGAAGGTCGCCCGCACCCTGGAGGAGGTCCCCGAGCTGTACGACTCGGCGGTCCGTGAGGCCGTCGCCGCGTTCGGCCGCGGCGAGTGCTTCGTCGAGCGCTATCTCGACAAGCCCCGGCATGTCGAGACCCAGTGCCTCGCCGACACCCACGGCAATGTCGTGGTCGTGTCCACCCGTGACTGCTCGCTCCAGCGGCGCCACCAGAAGCTGGTCGAGGAGGCCCCCGCGCCGTTCCTCTCCGACGAGCAGAACGCCCAGCTCTACGCGTCGTCCAAGGCGATCCTCAAGGAGGCCGGGTACGTCGGCGCGGGAACCGTCGAGTTCCTGGTCGGCGCCGACGGCACGATCTCCTTCCTGGAGGTCAACACCCGGCTCCAGGTCGAGCACCCCGTGACCGAGGAGGTCACCGGGATCGACCTCGTGCGCGAGATGTTCCGTATCGCCGACGGTGAGGCCCTCGGCTACGACGACCCGCCGGTGCGCGGCCACTCCTTCGAGTTCCGGATCAACGGCGAGGACCCGGGACGCGGCTTCCTGCCCGCGCCGGGCACCGTCACGGTGTTCGCCCCGCCGTCCGGGCCCGGTGTCCGGCTCGACGCGGGTGTGGAGTCCGGCAGCGTCATCGGTCCCGCGTGGGACTCGCTGCTCGCCAAGCTGATCGTGACCGGTGCGACGCGGGAGCAGGCCCTTCAGCGGGCCGCGCGGGCGCTGGACGAGTTCCGGGTCGAGGGGATGGCCACGGCGATCCCCTTCCACCGCAAGGTGGTCGCCGACCCCGCGTTCACGTCCTCGCCGTTCCGGATCTTCACCCGGTGGATCGAGACCGAGTTCGTCAACGACATCCCCGCGTTCTCCGCTGTCGCGGACGCGGAGGCGGAGGACGAGACCGGCCGCGAGACGGTGGTCGTCGAGGTCGGCGGCAAGCGGCTGGAGGTGTCGCTGCCGTCCTCGCTCGGGATGTCGCTCGCCCGCACCGGTCTCGCGGCGGGCGCGCGGCCCAAGCGGCGGGCCGTGAAGAAGTCCGGGCCGGCCGCCTCGGGTGACGCGCTGGCCTCGCCGATGCAGGGCACGATCGTGAAGGTCGCCGTCGAGGAGGGCCAGGTCGTCGCGGAAGGGGACCTCGTGGTCGTGCTGGAGGCGATGAAGATGGAGCAGCCGCTCAACGCGCATCGTTCCGGGACGGTCAAGGGGTTGGGGGCGGAGGTCGGTGCCTCCGTCACCTCCGGCGCGGTCATCTGCGAAATCAAGGACTGACCCCCTCCGGGGGTGCGGGGTCTCGTCTGCGGGGGGCGTTTTTGGTCGCGCCCCCCGCAGGTCGCCTTCGCTTGCGCTTCCTAGGTCTGTCCGGCTGGCCGTACTTCGTTCCTGTGCCGTCGTTCGTCGTTTTCGCGCAGTTCCCCGCGCCCCTTTGGGGCGCAACCGGCTTGTTCTTCGGGTCGGTGCCGGTCGGGATTCTCCGTCCTCGATCCGACACGCTCGGTACGACGTTTCCTTACCCGGCTGAAGAGCATCGGAGTCTGCGAGCAGAGATTCCCGCCCACCCCCTCCCGTAGCGGGGCGAGTCCGCGAGGAGGATGGTTCAACCCCGCCCCGGGCTGATGCCGGCCCGCAGGCAGACGGCAGCCCCAGGAGGGCGCCCCCAAAGGGGCGCGGGGAACTGCGCAAAAGACGAGAACCGGCCCGCACCCGAACAGCGACCGCAAGAAGGCAGCACCTCAGGGGCGCGGGGAACTGCGCAAAAGACGAGGGCGGACCCGCACCCGAGGAACGACCGCAATGGGGCAGCATCCAGGGGCGCGGGGAACTGCGCACCCACGAACGGCCCGCACAGGGACAAGTACGCCGAGCCGGACAGACCTCAGAAGCGCAAGCGAAGGCGACCTGCGGGGGAACTGCGCACCCACGAACGACCCGCACGGGGACAAGTACGTCCCGCCGGACGGACCTCGGAAGCGCGAACGAAGGTGACATGCTGGGGGGACCCTGGTGGACGTGAGGACGGAGGAACCGGGATGAGTGGCAGCACCTCGCAGCCCCCGGCCCGCCCCCGGCCGATGAGGTCGGACGCCCGCCGCAACCGCGAACGCCTGCTCGCGGCAGCCCGCGAGGTCTTCGCGGACCACGGCACGGACGCGTCCCTGGAGGACGTGGCCCGCCGCGCGGGCGTCGGGATCGGCACCCTGTACCGCCACTTCCCCACCCGCCACGCGGTGATGTGCGCGGTCTTCGAGGACGCCGTGAGCGACCTCCTGTCCCGCTCCCGCGCCCTCCTCGACGCCCCGCAGTCCTGCACCGCCCTGGTCGACTGGCTCCGCGCGATCATCACCCACGCGAGCGAGTACCGGGGCCTGTCGCACGCGCTCATGTCGGCGTGCCACGACGACAGTTCCGCACTGGCGCGGTGCAGCACCCCGATGCGCGAGGCGGGCACCGCCCTGCTGACCCGCGCCCAGCGCTCGGGCGCGGTCCGCGCCGATGTGTCCGTCTCGGACCTGATGCAGCTCACGAACGCGATCGCGCTGGCCGCCGAGGAGACCCCCGACGACCCCGGGCTGGCGGACCGGCTGCTGAACCTGACGCTCCGCGGCATCCGCGCGTAGCGCCGCGGCGGCTCAGCGGCGCCGCATGTCCGCGACCCGCGCCGCCGCGCTCCGCTCCCCCGCCGTGCTCTCCCCGAGCATCGAGGCGGCGGCACTGCGCAGTTGCGGGCCCCGGCGCGGCCCCGGCAGGGGCATGTCCCGGCGCTGCTGGCGCCCCGTCGGGACCGGGTCGGGGCCCACTGTGCCGCTCTGGCCACCGGCGACCGTGATCTGTACGCCCTGATCGGCGAGGGCCTGGAGTTCGGTGGCGGCCCGGTCGTCGTGGGGTGGCGGATCGTCGGTGACGAGCCGGGTGATCACATCGGTCGGCACCGTCTGGAACATCGTGTCGGTGCCGAGCTTGGTGTGGTCGGCGAGGACGACGACCTCGGCCGCGGCCTGCACCAGCGCCCGGTCGACACTGGCCGACAGCATGTTGGAGGTGGACAGCCCGCGTTCGGCGGTCAGGCCGCTGCCGGAGAGGAAGGCACGGGACACCCGCAGCCCCTGGAGGGACTGTTCGGCGCCGCTGCCCACGAGGGCGTAGTTGGAACCCCGCAGGGTGCCGCCGGTCATGACGACCTCGACACGGTTGGCGTGGGCCAGCGCCTGGGCCACGAGGAGGGAGTTGGTGACCACGGTGAGGCCGGGGACCCGTGCGAGACGGCGGGCGAGTTCCTGGGTGGTGGTACCCGCCCCCACCACGATGGCCTCGCCTTCTTCGACGAGTCCCGCCGCGAGATCGGCGATGGCCGTCTTCTCGGCGGTCGCGAGATGAGACTTCTGCGGAAAGCCGGATTCTCGCGTGAACCCGCCCGGCAATACCGCACCGCCGTGCCGGCGGTCGAGGAGTCCTTCTGCCTCCAGCGCCCGCACGTCCCGCCGTACGGTCACTTCGGAGGTCTGGACGACGCGGGCGAGCTCACGGAGCGACACGGCTCCGTTGGCGCGCACCATTTCGAGGATCAACTGACGACGTTCTGCAGCGAACACGAAACTGACAGTAACCCCAACGACCGACTGCTTTCAGCAGTTTCCGCCGAATAGCAGAAGTTGTTCGCACGGGACCGCACCGAGTGGTATAGCCCCCCGAAGGGGGCACGGGAGGGTCGTACCGTACCGGGTCCGGGGCGCCGCGGCTACGCCTCGTCCGCGGCCTTCCGCGTCTGCAACTGCCGTGCCACCTCCGCGATGGACCCCGACAGCGACGGGTACACGGTGAACGCGTTGGCGATCTGCTCGACCGTGAGGTTGTTGTCGACCGCGAGCGAGATGGGGTGGATCAGCTCGGAGGCCCGCGGCGCGACCACGACGCCCCCGACCACGATGCCCGTGCCCGGACGGCAGAAGATCTTGACGAAGCCGTCCCGGATGCCCTGCATCTTCGCGCGGGCGTTGCGCAGCAGCGGCAGCTTGACGACGCGGGCGTCGATCTTGCCGGAGTCGACGTCGGCCTGGCTGTAGCCGACGGTCGCGATCTCCGGGTCGGTGAACACGTTCGACGAGACGGTCTTCAGGTTGAGCGGGGCGACCGCGTCACCGAGGAAGTGGTACATCGCGATGCGGCCCTGCATCGCCGCGACGGACGCCAGCGCGAAGACGCCGGTCACGTCACCGGCGGCGTACACCCCGGGGGCCGTCGTACGGGAGACCCTGTCGGTCCAGATGTGGCCGGAGTCGCGGACGCGGACGCCCGCCTCCTCCAGGCCCATCCCGCTGGAGTTCGGGATCGCGCCGACCGCCATCAGGCAGTGCGTCCCGCTGATGACCCGGCCGTCGGACAGGACGACCTCCACCCGGTCCCCCACCCGTTTCGCGGACTCCGCGCGGCAGCGGGACATGACGTTCATGCCGCGGCGCCGGAACACGTCCTCCAGGACGGCCGCGGCGTCCGGGTCCTCACCGGGCAGCACCCGGTCCCGGCTGGAGACGAGGGTGACCCGGGAGCCGAGGGCCTGGTAGGCGCCCGCGAACTCGGCTCCGGTGACACCGGAGCCGACGACGATGAGTTCCTCGGGGAGCTCGGTGAGGTCGTAGACCTGGGTCCAGTTGAGGATGCGCTCGCCGTCGGGCAGCGCGTCGCCCAGCTCACGCGGGTGGCCGCCGGTGGCGATCAGCACGGCGTCGGCGGTCAGCCGCTCCTCCGTGCCGTCGGCCGCCCGGACCACCACGGTCCGGCTGCCGTCCGCCGCCTGCTGCCCCTCCAGACTGCCCCGGCCGCGCACCACGCGGGCGCCCGAGCGGGTGACGGAGGCGGTGATGTCGTGCGACTGGGCGAGCGCCAGCCGTTTCACCCGCCGGTTGACCTTCCCGAGGTCCACACCGACGACGCGGGCGGGCGCGTCGATGTGGGGGGTGTCGTCGGCGACGATGATCCCCAGTTCCTCGTACGACGAGTCGAAGGTGGTCATCACCTCGGCCGTCGCGATCAACGTCTTCGACGGCACACAGTCGGTGAGTACCGACGCTCCGCCCAGACCGTCGCAGTCCACGACGGTCACCTCCGCGCCTAGCTGGGCGGCCACCAACGCCGCCTCGTAGCCGCCGGGCCCTCCACCGATGATCACGATCCGAGTCACGTACCCCATTGTCCCGCACGCTTCAAGCCGCGCGCCTCCGGGGTGGCCACCGCGTGTCCCGGGGCACGACCTCCCTCTTCAGAGGGGTACTTCCGGTACGGGAGGGGCACACGGCGCCGCTGCCGTACCCTCGACTCCATGTCGCTCTACGCCGCGTACGCCGGCAATCTCGACGCGCGGCTCATGTCACGCCGCGCTCCGCACTCGCCGCTGCGTGCCACCGGCTGGCTGAACGGCTGGCGGCTGACCTTCGGTGGGGAGCACATGGGCTGGGAGGGTGCGCTCTCGACGATCGTCGAGGCGCCCAGGTCACAGGTGTTCGTGGCCCTCTATGACATCGCGCCCATGGACGAGGACTCCATGGACCGGTGGGAGGGGGTCGGGCTGGACATCTACCGCCGGATGCGGGTGCGGGTCCATACGCTCGACGCGGAGGAGCCCGCCTGGGTGTACGTGCTCAACGGGTACGAGGGCGGGCTGCCGTCCGCGCGGTACCTCGGGGAGCTGGCCGACGCGGCCGAGTCCGCGGGGGCGCCCCACGACTACGTCATGGAGCTGCGCAAACGCCCCTGCTGACCGCCTTCGCTTGCGCTTCCCAGGTCTGTCCGGCCTTGCGCACTTGTTTCTGTGCGGTCGCTCGGTGGTTTCGCGGTTCCCCGCGGGTCGCCTTCGCTTGCGCTTCCCAGGTCCGTCCGGGTGGGCGCACTCGTTCCTGTGCCGTCGCTCGGTGGTTCTGCGCAGTTCCCCGCGCCCCTTTGGGGCGCGTTCTGCCGTCTTTCGGGTCGGTGCCGGTCGGGATTCTCCGTCCTCGCTCCAACGCGCTCGGTACGACGTACCTGTGGCCCTACTGAAGAGCATCGGAGTCTGCGGGCAGAGATTCCCGCCCACCCCCTCCCGCAGCAGCGCGACTGCGCGAGGAGGATGGTTCAACCCCGCCCCGGGCTGACGCCAGCGCGCAGCCTGACCCCACCCGCAGCCTGAGAACAGCCCCAGGTGGGCGCCCCCAAAGGGGCGCGGGGAACTGCGCAAAGACGAGGACCGGCCCGCACCCGAAGAGCGACCGCAAGAGGGCAGCACCGAGGGGCGCGAGGAACTGCGCACCCCCGTCCGACCTGCACGGGAACAGGTACGCCCAGGTGCGGAACCCTAGGGGCGCGGGGAACTGCGCGAGGACGAGGGCAGGCCCGCACCCGACGGACAACGGACCGGGGCAGCATCCAGGGGCGCGGGGAACTGCGCGAAAGACGAGGACCGGCCCGCACCCGAAGAGCGACCGCCAGAGGGCAGCATCCAGGGGCGCGGGGAACTGCGCACCCCCGAACGACCCGCACAGGAACAAGTACGCCCAGCCGGACAGACCTCAGAAGCGCGAGCCACCGAACGACCTGTGCGGGGACAAGTACGTCCAGCACAGGAAACCTCGGAAGCGCGAGCGAAGGCGACCCGCTGGTCCGGGATCTGAGACCCAGGGAAACGACCAGGCAACGATCCTCGTAACCGTTCCCTCTCTATCTACGCGCGTAGGCGAATTAGGGCTACGCTCATCCGCGTGAACGAATCTCTTCTTCCGGACGACATCCAGGGCGACCCCCACGCCGCGGCCGACGCCGCCGCGTCCCGCCTCCGTGAGCTGACGGGCGCCGGGACCCACGACGTCGCCCTCGTGATGGGCTCCGGCTGGGCCCCCGCCGCCCGCGCGCTCGGCGAGCCCGAGCACGAGTTCTCCGTGACGGAACTGCCCGGCTTCCCGCCGCCCGCCGTCGAGGGCCACGGCGGCACCGTCCGCTCGTACCGGATCGGCGACAAGCGGGCGCTGGTGTTCCTGGGCCGTACGCACTACTACGAGGGCCGGGGCGTCGCACCCGTCGCGCACGGCGTGCGCACGGCCGTCGCGGCCGGCTGCAAGACCATCGTCCTGACGAACGGCTGCGGCGGTCTGCGCGAAGGCATGCGCCCCGGTCAGCCGGTCCTCATCAGCGACCACCTGAACCTCACCGCGACCTCGCCGATCGTGGGCGCGAACTTCGTGGACCTCACCGATCTGTACTCGCCCCGGCTGCGCGCCCTGTGCAAGGAGATCGACCCCACCCTTGAGGAGGGCGTCTACGCGCAGTTCCCCGGCCCGCACTACGAGACGCCCGCCGAGATCCGGATGGCCCGGACGATCGGCGCCGACCTGGTCGGGATGTCCACCGTGCTGGAGGCCATCGCCGCCCGTGAGGCGGGCGCCGAGGTGCTCGGGATCTCGCTGGTCACCAATCTCGCCGCCGGCATGACCGGGGAACCCCTCAACCACGAGGAGGTCCTCCAGGCGGGCCGCGACTCCGCCACGCACATGGGCGACCTGCTCACCCAGGTGCTGGGCCGCATCTGACGGCACCCGCGCGCCCGTGGCGGGTCCACACCCCGGCCACGGGCGGCCGTACGCGTCCGCGTTCCCGGTGGGCGCGCCCCGTCACCGGGTAGAGCGAGGGAAGACCGCGCCCACCCGGACACCACCCGAGAGGCAGAACCGTGCAGGACGACGAGCTGATCACCCGCGCCCGTGCCTGGCTGGCCGAGGACCCCGACCCCGGGACCAGGGACGAGCTGGCCCGCCTGCTGGAGCGGCTGCACCCGGGCACCGCCGACAAGGAGGCCGCCGCCGAGCTGGCCGACCGGTTCGCGGGCACCCTCCAGTTCGGCACCGCCGGGCTCCGCGGTGAGCTGGGCGCGGGCCCGATGCGGATGAACCGCGTGGTGGTCGTACGGGCCGCCGCGGGACTCGCCGCGTACCTCAAGGACGAGGGCCACGCGGGTGGCCTGGTGGTGATCGGTTACGACGCCCGGCACATGTCGGCCCGGTTCGCGCAGGACACGGCGGCCGTGCTGACCGGCGCGGGTCTGCGGGCCGCGCTGCTGCCGCGTCCGCTGCCCACCCCCGTTCTCGCGTTCGCGATCCGCCATCTGGGCGCGGTCGCGGGCGTCGAGGTCACCGCGAGCCACAACCCGCCCCGGGACAACGGCTACAAGGTGTACCTGGGTGACGGCTCGCAGATCGTGCCCCCGGCCGACAGCGGGATCGCCGAGCGGATCGCCGCGGTCGGCGCGCTGGCGGACGTACCCCGTCCGGACGGCGGCTGGGACACCCTCGGCGAGGAGGTCACCGAGGCGTACCTGGCCCGGACCGACGCCGTCCTCTCGACGGGCTCCCCGCGCACCGCGCGCACCGTCTACACGGCGATGCACGGGGTGGGCAAGGATGTGCTGCTCGCCGCGTTCGCCCGCGCGGGCTTCCCCGCCCCGGTGCTGGTGACCGAGCAGGCCGAGCCGGACCCCGACTTCCCGACGGTCGCGTTCCCGAACCCGGAGGAGCCCGGGGCGATGGACCTCGCGTTCGCGACGGCCCGCGCCGCCCGCCCCGACCTGATCGTCGCCAACGACCCCGACGCCGACCGCTGCGCGGTGGCCGTACCGGTCGTGGACGCCGTCGACCCGGACGGCGGGTGGCGGATGCTGCGCGGGGACGAGGTCGGCGCCCTGCTCGCCGCGCATCTGGTCCGCCGGGGCGTCAGCGGCACGTTCGCGGAGTCGATCGTGTCGTCGTCGCTGCTGGGCCGGATCGCCGCGAAGGCCGGGCTCGGGTACGAGGAGACCCTGACCGGTTTCAAGTGGATCGCCCGGGTGGACGGTCTGCGGTACGGCTACGAGGAGGCGCTGGGCTACTGCGTCGACCCGGAGGGCGTCCGCGACAAGGACGGCATCACGGCCGCGCTGCTGATCACCGAGCTGGCGTCGGAGCTGAAGGAGGAGGGCCGTACCCTCCTGGACCTGCTGGACGATCTCGCGGTCGAGCACGGGCTGCACGCCACCGACCAGCTCTCGGTACGGGTGGAGGACCTGTCGGTGATCGCCGACGCCATGCGCGCGCTGCGTGAGCGCCCGCCCGCCGCGCTCGCGGGCCGTCCCGTGACCCGGGCCGAGGACCTGACCCTGGGGAGCGGTGAGCTGCCCCCCACGGACGGTCTGCGGTACTTCCTGGACGGCGCCCGGGTCATCGTCCGCCCGAGCGGCACCGAGCCCAAGCTGAAGTGCTATCTGGAGGCCGTCGTGCCCGTCGGGGCCCGCGAGGAGCTGCCCCGGGCCCGTACCGAGGCCCTGGACCTGCTGGCGGCCCTGAAGCGGGATCTGGCCGCCGCCGCGGGCATCTGACGTCCCGGCCGTTCCCGGAGGGCGTGCGTCCTTCCGGGAACGGTCAGCTCTCCCTCGCGGCCGTCCTGAGCTGCCGGACGCCGAGCGGCGCGCTCCAGGTGTCGTGGCCCCCGGCGGACAGCGCCCGCAGCCGGGCCGGCGACAGATCGAGCCACTCGGTGTCGACTCCCGCGTCCCGGGCCGTCGCCACCATGTTCAGCATCCCGGCGGTCTGTACGTCGAGGCCCTGGGTGAGCCGCGGCGGGGTGCCGTCGGCGGCCTCGGCGTCGATCTCGGCCGCGAAGGCCGGCATCAGCGCCCCCATGCTGCCCAGCCAGGGGACGAGCAGTTCCGTCACCCCGGCCGCGCTGCCGCCGGGACGGGAGGTCGCCATGGCGACGGCCAGGTTGAAGCCGTGGAACATCAGGTCCATCGCGCTCAGCAGGGCGATGTCGTAGAGCGACGCGAGCCCGGTGTCCTCGCCGAGCCAGTGCGCGGTGCCGAGCACCTCCAGGTCCGTCCGCCAGCGGGCGAACGCCTCCTGGGGCCCGCTGTACAGCACGAACGCCCCGGGTGAGGCGATGGTCCCCGGGACGGCCATGATCCCGCCGTCCAGACAGGTGATGCCCGCCCCGGCGGCCCACCCGGCCAGTTCGGCGGCCTGCGCGGGCGAGCCGTTCGTCAGATCGACGACCGTCCGGCCGCGCAGCTCCTCCGCGAGGGGTTCCAGCACCTCACGGACCGTGGCGGGGTCGAGCAGACAGACCACCACGAGCCGGGCGGCCCGTACGGCTTCCCCGGCGTCGGCGGCCCGTTCCGCTCCCCGCTCGACCAGGGCGTCGGCGCGGGACGCTGTCCGGTTCCACACCACGGTCCGCCGCCCGGCGTCCAGGAACGCTCCCGCCAGCGCCCGCCCCATGTCGCCCAGCCCGAGCACACTCACATCACCGCGCACCGCGGCCCCGCTTCTTCCCTCACCCCGGCAACGGGCCCGGCCGGACCCGCCCTTCCACCCTGGAGGCGGCCGGACCTGCGGACAAGAAGGCACATGAGAGTGCCGAACTCACCAAAAGGTGCGCACCAAATGGTTCGGGGCCGGCCGAGAAGGAACTCCTGACGGCTTTCGGACGTCATCGGGTGCATGGAGGCGGACGAGCAGAACGGGCAGAACACCGGTATCAAGACACGGCCCGGCCAGGCCGGGGAGGAGCCCGGGCCACCGGCGGACGGACCGTCGGGGACGCTCGCCGGATGCCTGGTCGCGATCCTGGCGGGCGCGGTCGGGCTCACGGTGTGGCTGCACGGGGCGCGGCCCGGGATACGCGGCGGCTTCGAGGGCGAGCGGGACCTGAGCCTCGTCTACGGCGAGCTGCCCCTGATGCTGTTCGGCGTGCCCGCCCTGACGCTGACCGTCTGGTCGGTGAGCCGCGCCGCGCTGCGCGACCGGCTGGCCCCGTTCCCCCGGGCGGCCGTCCTCGTCGCGGTGGTCGGCGCGACCCTGGCCCTGCTGGGCTGGCTGTGCCTGCTCTGGCTGGAGTCCCGCGTGACCTTCTTCGACCATCCCCCCTGGTGAGCCGGCCAGCCCGCACCCCTGGCCCCGGCGGCCCGGCCCGGTACCTCGACGGCTGGGGGCGGCCGGGAAGGGGCGTCGGGCGAGGGCTCCGGGGACCCGTTCCGGCCAGGTGGGGCAGAATCGTTCGTATGACGAGTTCCGATCGCCGCACGCCGTCCCCGCCCCCTTCGGGGAACCCGGAGGAGCCCGTGTACCAGGACCGGGTCTTCCGGTCCTCCGCCGCGATCGCGGGCGGTGTGCTGCTGCTCGCGCTGGGCGGCTGGCTCGGGGTGGACGCGCTGGTCCGCGGTGAGGGCACCGCGCCATGGCTGGCGCTCGCCACGCTGCTGTTCCTGGTGCCGCTCGTCGTGGCGTACACGCTCCGTCCGGCCGTCTTCGTCAGCGAGGACCGCCTGCGGATCCGCAACCCGTTCCGGACGATCACCCTGCCCTGGAGCTGTGTGGGCAATCTCCGCGCGGGCTACTCCAACGAGGTCTTCGACGACACCGGGGTGAAGTACCAGCTCTGGGCCGTGCCGGTGTCGCTGCGGGCCCGCAAGAAGGCGGCCCGTCAGCAGAGCCGGGCCGCCGTGGACGATCTGTCCGGCCGCACCACCCTGACGGCGGCATCCGTCCGCTCGCCCTCCGACCAGACCGTGGAGGACCTGCGGGAGCTCGCGGAGCGCCGCGGCGGCGCAGAGTCCGCGCAGGGCCGCCCGCAGATCCGCTGGGCGTACGAGATCCTCGGCCCGTCGGCCGCGGGCGCGGTGCTGCTCGCGGTGGTCCTCGCGCTCACCTGAGTTCCCCGGCGGGGCCCGGCGGGGCCCCGTCCGGTCCGGGCCGCCGGGACAGCGCGCGGATCAGCGGGCGCAGCGCCGGGCCGGGCACCCCGGGCGGTACGGCCAGCGAGGTGGGCGCCCCGGGGGCGGCCAGCGGGCGGACGGCGACCCCGGTCAGGGTCGGCAGGGTCCCGGTGACGTCGTAGAAGACGGTCCAGGACGGCGGGTCGGCGGCGATCGCGCCCAGGGTGTCCTGGAGGTCGGTGAACGGCGGTCCGGGCACCGGTTCGGCCCCGGTGGCGCGTACGAGGTCCGTGACCAGGTCGTGGAACGGCGGGTTCCGTGCCCGTGGGGCGAGCCTGAGCGGGAGTCCCGCCAGCTGCTCCGGGCGCGGTTCGGGGCAGTCAGCCAGGGGGTGCGCGGCGGGAAGTGCCACGTACAGCGGTTCGGTCCACAGGGGCAGGAGTTCCAGTCCGGGCGCGGCGGGCATGGCCCGGACGAGCGCGGCGTCCAGCTCACCGGCGCGGACGGCCGCCAGCCGCTCGGTGACGGGCATCCTCGATGTGCGGACCCGCAGCCCGGGGGCCTGGGCCGCGAGCTCGTCGAGCAGCCGGTACACCCGATCCCCCGGGCCCCTGATCACCCCCAGCCGCAGCAGCCCGCCGGTGCCGGAGGCGATGTCGGCGGCCACCCGGCGGACGCGGTCGGCGGCGGCGAGTGCCGTGCGCGCCTCCGGGAGCAGCCGTTCCCCGGCCCCGGTCAGCCGCACCCGGCGTGCGGAACGGTCGAACAGGGTGACGCCCAGTGCGCGTTCCAGTCGCCGTATCTGCTGGCTGACCGCCGACTGGACGATGCCGAGGTGTTCGGCGGCCCGCCCGAAGCCGCCGGTCTCGGCGACCGCCACGAAGTACTGGAGCTGCCGCAGTTCCATGGTCCCGCCCCGTCCGCCCTCGCATCACGATCGGTGATCCCCACGATCGGCAACCGCTGCTGGTTCAGGTTCTGTTCCCGGGGTCGAATGGTCACGCGGGCAGGCACCCGGCAGGACCGCCGGGGCCGCCCGGACGGACAGGAGCCGAGCCGATGGACCGAGACCTCTCCCCGACCGGGACGGGCGCCCCGCGCGCGCTGGTCGTACGCGCCGAGGACGCCGAGCGGGTGCCGCTGCCGTCCGGCGGGGGCTTCGGCCTGCTGGTCGACGGCGGGTCGACGGGCGGTGCGCTGGGCGCCAACCGGCTCGACCTCGCCGAGGGCGCGGACGGCGGTCTGCCGCATCTGCACACCCGGTCGACCGAGCTGTTCCACGTCCTCACCGGCACGGTCGAGTTCCTGCTGGACGGGACGCTGACCCCGGTGGCGGCGGGCGGAACGGTGGCCGTCCCGCCGGGGCTGCCGCACGCCTTCGGCGCGGCGCCCGGGTCCGCCGCGCGGCTGTTCGTGGTGCTGACCCCGGGGCTCGACCGGTTCGGCTACTTCCGCGCGCTGGGCCGGGTCCAGCACGGGCTGGAGCCGTTCACGAGCCTGCTGCCCGAACAGGACCGCTACGACGTGCACTTCCTCGACCCGGAGCCTTGGCGGGCCGCCCGGAACCGGTCCTGACGGGACGGGTTCCGGGACCGGGAGGTCACTTCCACTCCGGGAACATCACCTAAAGTGATGAACCAACCGCACAAAGTCGCCTTCGTGCGCATATGCGGGCCGCCCCCGGGCAGAACTCCCCGGACACCCCGTCCCGGGGAGGAGTGACATGCTCACCGAAGGACTGGCCCGGCTCCGCGGGCGGCTCCGGCGCCTCGTCGGCAGACCGCGGCCCCCTACCGACACCACCGCCGGCACACCCGTGTTCACGGCCGACTTCACCTCCACCTCGCAGTGGGTGGCGGGCCGCACCTGGGCGTATCCCGGGGGCGGTCCGACGAACCTCGGCGACAACAAGCTGGACCATCTGGTCGCGGACCCCGGCTACAGCCGTTCCGGGGTCTTCCGCGCGACGCGCCGCCCGGACGGCAAGTGGGACGCGGGGCTGCTGACCACCGAGGGCAGCGACGAGGGCTTCATGGTGCGCGCGGGGGACACCCTGGAGGCCCGGGTACGGCTACCGGAGGAGATGGGCGCCTGGCCCGCGATCTGGACCTGGCTCGACGGGGACCAGGAGATCGACGCGTTCGAGTACCACCCCGACAACCCGGACCTGCTGGAGCTGTCCAACCGGGTCCGCGGTGGTCAGTCCTACTACCGGGACCCGGCGATCGCCCCCGGCGGATGGCTCGACCTGAAGGTCGAGTTCGGGGTGCGCTCGGTGGTGTGGTGGGTGAACGGCACGCGGGTGTACGCGGACCGGCGCGGGGTGGGACGCAGATGGCAGGCGTACCTCATCGTCAACCTCTCCGTCTGCGCGGGCCGCTACCACCCGCGCCCCGACCCGTCCGTCTCGGAAATGTCCTTCGAGGTGGCCCGCCTCCTCATCCACCGACCTTGAGCCCCGGTACACGGGTCGCCTTCGCTTGCGCTTCCCAGGTCCGTCCGGCGGGACGCACTTCGTTCCGGTGCCGTCGCTCGGTGGGTTCGCGCAGTTCCCCGCGGGTCGCCTTCGCTTGCGCTTCCGAGGTCTGTCCGGGTGGGCGCACTCCGTTCCGGTGCCGTCGCTCGGTGGGTTCGCGCAGTTCCCCGCGCCCCTTTGGGGCGCGTTCTGCTTGTTCTTCGGGTCGGTGCCGGTCGGGATTCTCCGTCCTCGATCCGACACGCTCGGTAAGACGTACGTGTGGTCCTACTGAAGAGCATCGGAGTCTGCGAGCAGAGATTCCCGCCCACCCCCTCCCGCAGCCATGCGACTGCGGGAGGAAGGGGGTTTGAACCCCGGCCGGGCTGACGCCAGCCCGCTGTCTGACCCCACCCGCAGACTCAGAGCAGCCCCAGGTGGGCGCCCCGAAGCGGCGCGGGGAACTGCGCAAAAACGAGGACCGGCCCGCACCCGAAGAACAAACCCGAAGGGGCAGCATCCAGGGGCGCGGGGAACTGCGCACCCAAGGACGACCCGCACAGGGACAAGTACGCCCAGCACAGGAAACCCAGGGGCGCGGGGAACTGCGCACCCACCGAGCGACGGCACAGGAACGAAGTGCGCCACGCCGGACAGACCTCGGAAGCGCAAGCGAAGGCGACCCGCGGGGAACTGCGCACCCAAGGACGACCTGTGCTGGGACAAGTACGCCCAGCACAGGAAACCCAGGGGCGCGGGCGACGGCGAGGTCCGGACCTGGGTACGGTCGACGTGTGGCTGCGAGGCGCGAGCGAAGGCGACCTGTACAGCTGCTACGCGCGTAGATATGCTCAGCTCGTGACCATGTCCAGTACCTCGCCCCCAGAGCAGGAACCCACCCTCATGGACCCCACCACCACCGGGGCCCCGGCCCCGGGCCCCCGCGCGGCGGACGATCACGGCCTCGCCGACGTGACCTCGTCGGAGACGACCCTGCGCCGGTTCCTGCACGGACTGCCCGGCGTGGACACGGTCGGCCTCGAAGCCCGTGCGTCGGCGCTCGGTACCCGTTCGATCAAGACGACGGCGAAGGCGTACGCCATCGACCTGGCGATCTCGATGATCGACCTGACGACCCTGGAAGGCGCCGACACCCCCGGCAAGGTCCGCTCCCTCGGTGCCAAGGCCGTGTACCCGGACCCCACCGACCGGTCCACCCCCCGGGTGGCCGCGGTGTGCGTGTACCCGGACATGGTGGCCACGGCGAAGGCCGCGGTCGCCGGCAGCGGCGTCAAGGTCGCGTCCGTGGCGACCGCCTTCCCGGCGGGCCGCGCCGCGCTCGACGTGAAGCTCGCCGATGTGCGGGACGCGGTCGCCGCCGGGGCCGACGAGATCGACATGGTCATCGACCGGGGCGCGTTCCTCTCCGGCCGGTACATGAAGGTGTACGAGGAGATCCGCGCCGTGAAGGAGGCGTCCGGCGCGGCCCGGCTCAAGGTCATCTTCGAGACGGGCGAGCTGTCGACGTACGACAACATCCGCCGTGCGTCCTGGCTCGGGATGCTCGGCGGCGCCGACTTCATCAAGACCTCGACCGGCAAGGTCGCCGTGAACGCCACCCCGCCGAACACCCTGCTGATGCTGGAGGCGGTCCGGGACTTCCGCGCCCAGACCGGCGTCCAGGTCGGGGTGAAGCCGGCCGGGGGCATCCGTACCACCAAGGACGCGGTCAAGTTCCTGGTGCTGGTGAACGAGACGGCGGGCGAGGACTGGCTGGACAACCACTGGTTCCGGTTCGGCGCCTCGTCCCTGCTGAACGATCTGCTGATGCAGCGCCAGAAGCTGGCGACCGGCCGCTACTCCGGCCCCGACTACGTGACGGTGGACTGATCACCATGGCAAGCATCTTCGAGTACGCGCCCGCGCCCGAGTCGCGCGCGGTCGTCGACATCGCGCCCTCGTACGGGCTGTTCATCGACGGCGAGTTCACCGAGGCCGCCGACGGCCAGGTCTTCAAGACGGTGTCGCCCGCCACGGAGGAAGTGCTCTCCGAGGTCGCGCGGGCCGGTGAGGCCGATGTGGAGCGGGCGGTGAAGGCGGCCCGCAAGGCGTTCGTGGGCTGGTCGGCGCTGCCGGGCGCCGAACGCGCGAAGTACCTGTTCCGGATCGCCCGGATCATCCAGGAGCGCAGCCGTGAGCTCGCGGTCCTGGAGACGCTCGACAACGGCAAGCCGATCCGGGAGACCCGGGACGCGGACCTGCCGCTGGTCGCCGCGCACTTCTTCTACTACGCGGGCTGGGCCGACAAGCTTTCCCACGCGGGCTACGGCACCGACCCGAGGCCGCTGGGTGTGGCCGGCCAGGTCATCCCGTGGAACTTCCCGCTGCTGATGCTGGCGTGGAAGATCGCCCCGGCGCTCGCGACCGGCAACACGGTCGTGCTGAAGCCCGCCGAGACGACTCCCCTGTCGGCCCTGTTCTTCGCGGACATCTGCCGTCAGGCCGGTCTGCCGAAGGGTGTCGTCAACATCCTGCCCGGTTACGGTGACGCGGGTGCCGCGCTGGTCGCGCACCCGGACGTGAACAAGGTCGCGTTCACCGGTTCCACGGCCGTCGGCAAGCAGATCGCCCGGACCGTCGCGGGCACGGACAAGAAGCTGACCCTGGAGCTGGGCGGCAAGGGCGCCAACATCGTCTTCGACGACGCGCCCGTCGACCAGGCCGTCGAGGGCATCGTCACGGGCATCTTCTTCAACCAGGGCCAGGTCTGCTGCGCGGGCTCCCGGCTGCTGGTGCAGGAGTCGGTGGCGGACGAGCTGATCGCGTCGCTGAAGCGCCGCCTCGCCACCCTGCGCCTCGGGGACCCGCTCGACAAGAACACCGACATCGGCGCGATCAACTCCGCCGAGCAGCTGGCCCGGATCACGGCGCTGACCGAGCAGGGTGAGCAGGAGGGCGCCGAACGCTGGTCCGCCCCCTGCGAGCTGCCGTCGTCGGGGTACTGGTTCGCGCCGACGCTGTTCACCGGTGTCACCCAGGCGCACACGGTCGCCCGGGACGAGATCTTCGGCCCGGTCCTGTCGGTGCTGACGTTCCGCACCCCCGACGAGGCCGTCGCCAAGGCGAACAACACCCAGTACGGCCTGTCCGCGGGCATCTGGACCGAGAAGGGCTCCCGCATCCTCGCCGTGGCGAACAAGCTGCGCGCGGGAGTCGTCTGGTCCAACACGTTCAACAAGTTCGACCCTGCCTCGCCGTTCGGCGGGTACAAGGAGTCGGGCTTCGGCCGCGAGGGCGGCCGACACGGCCTGGAGGCGTACCTCGATGTCTGACAACAGCCGGCTGAGCGTCTTCAAGACCTACAAGCTGTTCGTGGGGGGCAAGTTCCCCCGCAGCGAGAGCGGACGGGTGTACGAGGTGACGTCCAAGACATCAGGTGCTGCCGCGCCGGGGAAGGGCGGCTGGCTGGCCAACGCGCCGCTGTCGTCGCGCAAGGACGCCCGGGACGCGGTGGTCGCCGCCCGCAAGGCGTTCGGTCCGTGGTCGGGGGCGACCGCGTACAACCGCGGCCAGGTCCTGTACCGGGTCGCGGAGATGCTGGAGGGCCGCCGGGAGCAGTTCGTCCGCGAGGTCGCGGACGCGGAGGGCCTGTCGAAGTCGAAGGCGGGCGCCCGGGTGGACGCGGCGGTCGACCGCTGGGTCTGGTACGCGGGCTGGACCGACAAGGTCGCCCAGGTCGTCGGCGGGGGCAACCCGGTCGCGGGCCCGTTCTTCAATCTGTCGACCCCGGAGCCGACGGGTGTGGTGGCCGTACTGGCGCCGCAGGAGTCGTCGTTCCTCGGTCTGGTCTCGGTGCTCGCCCCGGTGCTCGCGACCGGCAACACGGCCGTGGTCGTGGCGAGCGAGCGGGCGCCGCTGCCCGCGCTGTCCCTCGGCGAGGTCCTGGCGACCTCCGACGTCCCCGGCGGGACGGTCAACATCCTGTCCGGCCGGACGAAGGAGATCGCGGCCCCGCTCGCCGCGCACAGCGACGTCAACGCGATCGACCTCACCGGCGCGGACGAGGCGCTGGCCACGGAGCTGGAGATCGCGGCGGCGGACAACCTCAAGCGGGTGCTGCGGCCGGGCGCGGAGGACGACTGGTCGGCCGACCCGGGGATGCGGCGGCTGACCGCGTTCCTGGAGACCAAGACGGTGTGGCACCCGACCGGTTCGCTGGGCGCCTCGGGCTCCTCGTACTGAACCGGGCCGAACCGGCCTGAACAGACCTGAACCGGGCCTCGTGCCCGTAGCCGGGTGGACGTTCCACCGAGCGCGCCGTGCGGACCCCGACCGGGGTCCCGTACGGCGCGCTCGGCCGTTCCCCGGGCGGGCGGGCCCCGGCGCGGGCCGTTACGGCAGGCCCAGGCGGGCGGCCAGGCCGTCGAGGACGCAGTCGAGTCCCGTCGCGAACTCCCACGCGGGGTCGTCGCGGCGCCGCAGTGCCCGCAGGGTCGCGCCGTAGACGGGGTAGCGGTCCGTCCCCATCAGCCACTTCATGGTCGGGGCGAGCCCGAGCCGGATGTCGTCGCCGCTGGCCCAGCCCTGTTCGTCCATGTAGGCGCGCAGGGCCACCTCGGCCTGCACCGCGCCCTGGACGTACGCGTTGACGGTCCGGAAGGCGACCATCAGCGTGTCGGCGTCCAGCCCGTGACCGTCGAGGGCGGCGATCTGGCGTTCGGCCGCCGCGATCCGGTGCGGGGTGAGCAGCGAGAGCGGCGCGGGCACGGTGGTGAGCCAGGGGTGGGCGAGGGTCGTCCCGCGGGTCCGCAGGGCCATCTCCCGCAGCACCTCGCGCCAGCCGGTGACCTCGTCGGGCACGACCAGCTCGACGGCGACCCGGTCGACCATCAGCGCCCAGAGGTCGTCCTTGCCGGAGACATGGCGGTACGCGGCCATGGGCGCGACCCGGAGTTCGCTGGCGAGGCGGCGCATGGTGACCGCCTGCATCCCCTCGGCGTCGGCGATCCGGACGGCGGCCTCGGCGAGGGTGGCGGGGGTGAGGGTGTTCCGGGGAGTGGGGGCGGGCCGCTCCAGCCGCTCCCACAGGGAGGCCTCGGGCTGCCGCCCGCCGGGGCCGCCCGGGTCGGCCCTCTTGTTCTGCGCGGCCATCGCCACACGCTCCTCTCCGGCGGTCCGCGGTGACCTCCGATCATGTACAGCGTATGCCCTGTGGACGCCGTACACATTGAGGGATACCTTGTACACACCAGATACGCCGTACACATCGGCCTGATCCTCCGGGGGAAACCCATGCCCGACGACCTGTCCCCGCGCACCTCCGCGCCCACCGACCGCGCCCCCCTGCATGTCGCGGTCATCACCGGCAGCACCCGCGACGGCCGCTTCGGCCCCCTGGTCAGCGACTGGATCGCGGACCGTGTCAGGGCCCGCGCCGATATGAGCCTCGATGTGATCGACCTCGTCGCGACCCCGCTGCCCACGGTGATGCCCGCCTTCGGCACCCCGCCACCGGCGGAGACCATCGCCCTGCTGGCCGATGTCTCCCCCAGGCTCACCGTCGCCGACGCCTTCGTGATCGTGACGCCGGAGTACAACCACAGCTATCCCGCGTCCCTGAAGAACGCCGTGGACTGGCACGGACCGGAATGGCAGGCCAAGCCGGTCGGATTCGTGTCCTACGGCGGACTGTCCGGCGGACTGCGGGCCGTCGAGCATCTGCGGCCCGTCCTCGCCGAACTGCACGCCGTGACCATCCGCGACACGGTCAGCTTCCACAACGCGTGGGGCTCCTTCGGTGAGGGCGGCTCCGTCGACCCGGCCGCCGAAGCCGCCGCGAAGGGGTTCCTCGACCAGCTCACCTGGTGGGGCCGCGCCCTGCGCAGCGCCAAGTCCGTCCACCCGTACGTGGCCTGAGGACGGCGACCGTGTCCGACCCCTCCCCCACCGCCGGGCGCACCGGCACCTCACCCTCCCGGCTCACCCTGCTGGGACTGCTGCTGGGTGTGGTGCTCGCGACCCTGGACGGGACGATCACCGCGACCGCGCTGCCCGTGATCGTCGGCGACCTCGGCGGTGTCGACCAGCTCTCCTGGGTGGTCACCGCCTATCTGCTCGCCTCCTCGGTCGCCACCCCCCTGTGGGGCAAGGCCGGGGACCTGTACGGGCGCAAGGGCGCCTATCTGGTGTCCATCGGCGTGTTCCTCGCCGGTTCCGTGCTCTGCGGACTCGCGCGGGACATGGGCCAGCTGATCGCGTTCCGCACCCTCCAGGGCCTCGGCGCCGGCGGGATGTTCGTCGGCTCGCTGGCCCTGATCGGGACACTGCTGCCGCCACGCGAGAGCGGACGCGCCCAGGCCATGATCGGCGCGGTGCTGCCCGCCGCGTTCCTGGGCGGCCCGCTGGTCGGCGGCTTCCTCACCGACCAGCTGAGCTGGCGCTGGACGTTCTACGTCAATGTGCCGCTCGGCGCGCTCGCCGTGCTGATCGTCGTCACCCGGGTCCGGCTGCGCCAGCCCCGGATCAAGGCGCCGGTGGACCTCCTCGGGGCGGCGCTGCTCACCACCGGCATCCTCGCCGTGACCCTGCTCGCGACCTGGGCCGGGACGGCGTACCCCTGGTGGTCGGCGCCCGTCGCCGGACTCGCGCTGCTCTCGGCGGGCTCGCTGTACTGGTTCCTGCGGGTGGAGCGCCGCGTCCCCGAACCGGTGCTGCCCGTGCGGCTGTTCCGCGACCGGGGGTTCGCCACCGCCCAGGCCATCAGTCTGCTGGTCGGCGCCGCGATGCTCGCGCTCAGCAGCTATCTGCCGCAGTACCTCCAGTACGCGCGGGGCGCTTCGTCCACCGGGAGCGGGCTGCTGCTGCTCCCGCTGTCGATGGGCATGATCGTGGTGCAGCTCGTGACCGGACGGCTCATCAGCGCCACCGGCCGCTACCGGATCTACCCGATCCTCGGCGGTGCCGTCGTCGCGGCGGGGGCGCTCGGGCTGTTCGTCCTGGTCGGCACGGGGACCTCGACCTGGGTGGTCACGGCCCTGTCCCTGGTGATCGGCGCGGGCCTGGGGCTGCTCCTCCAGTCCACGATGGTCATCACCATGAACAGCACCGGGCCGCGCGACCTGGGCGCCGCCAGCGGGACGGTGACACTGCTGCGCGGGATCGGCGGCTCGCTGGGCGTCGCCGTCCTCGGCTCCGCTTACGCGGCGCGGGTGGACGGCACCCTGGAGGAGCGGCTGGGCGCGGCGGGCGGCCGGCTCACCGACAGCTCCGGACAGCTCGCACCGGACGCCCTGGCCGAGCTGCCCGCGGCGCAGGCCGACGCGCTGCGCGAGGCGGTCACGGGCGGGCTGCACGCCGTCGCCCTCGGGGCGCTGCTGCTGGGCGCCCTGTCGTTCGCGCTGGCCTGGCTCATCCGCGAGGTACCGCTGCGGACCCGCTCGGCCGAGGAGGAACTGGCCGGGGACGGTACGGGGGGCGGCCCCGACGGGGCGGGTGACGGGGCCGGGGACGACGACGGGGACGGTACGGGGGTGAGCCCGGGGGTCAGCCCGTCACCAGCTGGGTCACGGGACCGACCAGCGGGAGTTCCGCCAGCGAGTCGCCCCGGGCCAGCGGCGCCGTAGCGGCGGTGGTCGACAGCGGCTTGAAGTCGGCGATCTGGGTACCGAGGCCGTTGGCCAGCGGGTCCACGCCGGTGTTGGCGAGCGGGTTGATCTGGAGGGCGGTGACGGGGGCGATCGCGTACCCCACGATGCCGGGCAGGGAACCGGCGGCGGCCTGCGCGTCGAGCTCGCCCGCGGTGGCGGGGGCGTCGACCCCGGCCGCCGATGCCGGGGCGGCGCCGAACGCCATCCCGGCGGCGGTCAGCGCGAGTCCGGCGCGCAGCAGGACGCGGTGTGCGGTGGTGGTCGGACGGGCCTGGTGACGTGCCATGGGTGCCGCCTGGGGTGAGTGGAGGGTAATCATGGACTCACGAAGAGTAGTTGAGCGGGGCGGTGGCCGCCAATGCCGACCCGCGGGGTCGGCAACCGCGCGGACATGCCCCACACTGGTCTCTCGTGACTTCTCATCCCGCCATACCGGTGTCACCGGCCCGTGTCGTGCTGCTCACCGGACCCTCCGGTTCCGGCAAGTCGTCGTTCGCGGCGCGCAGCGGACTGCCCGTGCTGTGTCTCGACGACTTCTACAAGGAGTGGGACGACCCCTCGCTGCCCCGGGTCGCGGGCTCGTCCGACATCGACTGGGACTCACCGCTGTCCTGGGACGCGGACACGGCGGTGGCCGCGCTGGCACGTCTGTGCGGGGAGGGACGGACCGAGGTCCCCGTGTACGACATCTCCACGAGTTCCCGTACGGGGGCGGGGGTGCTGGACCTCCGGGGGGCGCCGCTGTTCGTGGCGGAGGGGATCTTCGCGGCGGATGTCGTGGCGCGGTGCCGGGAGCTGGGGATACTCGCGGACGCGATCTGCCTGCGCGGGCGGCCGGTGACGACGTTCCGGCGGCGGTTGCTGCGGGATCTTCGCGAGGCGCGTAAGCCGGTGGGGTTCCTGCTGCGCAGGGGGTGGCGGCTGATGCGGGCCGAGCGGGGGATCGTGGGGCGGCAGGTGGCGCTCGGGGCGGTGGCCTGCGACGGGGACGAGGCCGTGGCCCGTCTGTCACGGGCCACAGCGGCGCAACGCCTTCGCTCGCGCTTCTCAGGCCTGTCCGGCTGAGCGCACCTGTCCCTGCGCGGGCCGTCCGTGGGTGCGCAGTTCCCCGCAGGTCGCCTTCGCTCGCGCTTCCCAGGTCCGTCCGGCGGGACGTACTTCGTTCCTGTACGGGCCGAACGGGGGTGCGCAGTTCCCCGCGCCCCCGGATGCTGCCCCCTTGCGGTCGCTCTTCGGGTGCGGGTTCGCCCTCGTTCTCGCGCAGTTCCCCGCGCCCCCGGATGCTGCCCCCTTGCGGTCGCTCTTCGGGTGCGGGTTCGCCCTCGTTCTCGCGCAGTTCCCCGCGCCCCTGGATGCTGCCCCTTCGGGATTGTTCGTCGGGTGCGGGGCCGTCCTCGTTCTTGCGCAGTTCCCCGCGCCCCTTCGGGGGCGCCCCCTGAGGTTGTTCTTCACCCTCCTCCTCGCGCAGTCGCATGGCTGCGGGAGGGGGTGGGCGGGAATCTCTGCCCGCAGACTCCGACGCCACCAGTACGACCACTGAACGTCCGTACCGAGCGCGTTGGAGCGAGGACGGAGAATCCCGACCGGCACCGACCCGAAGAACCGGCCGGACGCGCCCCAAAGGGGCGCGGGGAACTGCGCGAAGACGAGAACCGGCCCGCACCCGAAGAGCGACGAACAGGGGCAGCATCCAGGGGCGCGGGGAACTGCGCAAACCCACGAGCGACGGCACAGGAACGAAGTACGTCCAGCCGGACAGACCTGGGAAGCGCAAGCGAAGGCGACCCGTGGACTGTCAGGACTTCTGGGGTTCCGGGTCGAGAGGGGCCGACGGGACCGGAGGGCGGGGTGGGGCGGGGCGGCGGGAGACCGCTACGCCCAGCAGGCACAGGGCACCGCCCGCGAGCGCGACCGCACCGGGGATCTCCCCGAGGAAGATCCACGACAGCGCGACGACGAGCGCGGGCACCACGTACGTCGTGGCCCCCAGCTTCCCCGCCGTGGTCCGCGACAACGCGTACGCCCAGGTCCAGAACGCCAGCGCCGTGGGCAGCAGCCCGAGGTAGACGACCGAGAGGGTGACCCCCGTCGGCGCGGTCCGCACATCGGACACCAGCTGCCCCGCGAACGGCAGGCACGCCACTGCGGCGACCAGGCAGGCGAACGTCGTGACCTGGAGCGCCGAGGCATGCCCCAGGGACGACTTCTGCGCGACGACGCCGATCGCGTACCCGACCGCCGCGACCAGCAGGAGCAGCACACCCCAGACGGAGTTGCTGCCCTCCCCGCCGAGGACCCCGGCGATCACCGTGCCGACGAAGGAGATTCCGAGGCCCAGCAGCAGCGGCCGCGGATAGCCCTCGCCCAGCACCCGTCCGCCGAGCAGCGCGACGAGGATCGGGCCGATGCCGATGATCAGCGCGGCGGTGCCCGCGTCGGTGTGCTGCTCGCCCCAGTTGAGGGCGACCATGTAGACCCCGAACCAGAAGACACCCGCCCCGAGGATGCCGGGCCACGCCTCCCGTTTCGGCAGCCCCTCGCCGCGGGCGAGGAGGAGCGCGCCGAGCGCGAGGCCTCCGACGAGCAGCCGTCCCAGCGCCATCGACCCGGGATGGAAGTCCTCGACGGCGTACCGGATGGCGACGAACGCCGAGGCCCACAGCAGCATGGTGACGCTGATCGCGAGGAGCGCCTTGGTGTCCGGGGAGCGGGGTGGTGTGGTCATGAGTGAGGATCACCTTCCCGCGCCAGCGCGCGTACCGCGCGGCGCAGTAGTTTTCCGGTGGGATTGCGTGGCAGTTCGGGGACGATCAGTACGTCGTCGGGGACCTTGTACCAGGTGAGCCGGGAGCGGGCGGTGGCGAGGAGTTCGGCGGTCACGGCCCCCGGCCGCGCCCCGTCGTGGAGTGCGGCGTAGGCGCGCAGGGACGTGGCGCCCCCGGCGCGGCGCACCGAGACGACGGCGGCCTCCCGTACCGCGGGGTGCGCGGTCAGCAGGTCCTCGATCTCGGTGGGGTGGACGTTCTGGCCGCCGACGATCTCGATGTCGTCGAGCCGTCCGTGGACACTGACGTAGCCGTCGGCGTCGACGGTGGCGGCGTCACCGGTGGTGTACCACTCGTCGGGGGTGAGCCGCGCGGGTTCGGCGCCGCCGCGGGCGACCCCGGGGCCGATGGTGGGTCCGGCGACCTGGAGGCGGCCCTCGGTGCCGGCGGGCACCTCGTCGCCGTGGTCGTCGACGATCCGCAGCCGGTAGGGGGGAAGGACCCGGCCGAGGGTGTACTCGCGTATGCCGTGGGGGCCGTTGGCGAGCAGGGCGTGCCCGATCTCCGTGGTGCCGAAGATGTTGAGGAGTCGGTCGCCGAGGATCGCGCGCAGCCGTCGTTCCAGTACGGGCGGCAGCACCTCACCGGCCACGACGGCGGCCCGCAGGGTGGCGAGCACCCCGTGCGCGGGGTGGTCGAGCAGCCGGGCGTAGAAGCTGGGCTGTCCGTACAGGACGGTGACGCCGTGCTCCCCGACGGCCTTCAGGGTGTCGTCCTCGGTGGCCCGGCGGGGGCTCAGCACGGTGGTCGCGCCGCGCAGCAGCGGGAAGAACAGCGAGTTGCCGAGTCCGTAGGAGAAGTAGAGCCGGGAGACGGAGAAGCCGGTGTCGTCGGGTCCGATGCCGATGGCCTCCCCGGCGGCCCGGCTGAAGACCTCCGGGTCGCCGTGGGTGTGGAAGCACAGCCGCGGGTCGCTGGTGGTGCCGGAGGTGAACGCGGCGAACGCGAGGCTGTCGGCGCCGACGCGGGCGTACGGGGGCGCGCCGGGCGAGGGGGTGCGCAGCTCACCGGGGGTGAGGACCAGCGGCGCGGGGAAGTGCCGGGCGAGTTCGGGGGCGGAGACGATCGCCGCGGGTTCCGCGAGCGCGGCGGCCCGGGTCAGTTCGGCGGCGTGCAGGGCCGAATTGACGGGGACGGCGACGGCGCCGATGTGCAGGGCGCCGAGGAAGGCGCGGACGAAGTCGATGCCGTCGGGCACGGCGATCAGGATGCGGGAGCCGGGTCCGAGGCCGCGGGCGATGAACGCGGCGGCGGCCCGTCCGGCGCCCTCGTGGACCTCGGAGAAGAGGTACGAGCGGCCTTCGACGACATAGGCGCGGCGGCCCAGCCAGCCGTGGGCGCGGGCGGTGGCGGCGAGGAGTTCGGCGAGATTGCCGCTGGGGACCGGGACGGGCACGGCGGGCGCGGGGCGGACGGGTGCGATGCTCATCCGGCTATCCCTTCTATCTCCACCAGCAGATCGGGGCGGCAGACGTCGACGTTGAGGTAGGCGATGTCGGCGTGGTCGGGGAAGACCTCCGCGCACCTGGCGCGCACCAGCGGCAGATCGTGCTCGTCGCGTACGTAGACCTTGATGGAGTCGAGGTCCTTGAGGCCGTAGCCGCCCTCCACACCGTGCTCACGCAGGTTGCCGGGGCTGATGAGGGCCTCGATATTGGCGAGGGTCGCGTCGACCTGGGCGGCGATGTCGTCGTGGTGGACGGTGTCGTCGCCGACGATGCTGGCCGTCCCGGAGACATAGACGGTGCCCGTGGACCCGTCGGCGGCCGGCAGATGGGTGGCGCGGGCGAAGCTCGGGGACTTCGGGCCGTACTGCTTGGGGTACTTGTACGCGGGGGTCTGGTTCGGGTTCTCCAGATGGCGGGGCACCCCGGCGCGGGTGGCGAGGAAGTACAGGTCGATCCCGGGGCTGAGGCTGCCGATGCCGGTGGCGGCGGGGATCCGGCCGGGCCACTTGTCGAAGGCGCGGGCGCGGCCCACGCAGAAGTCCCGGTAGTTCTCCATGCCTTCGGCGTTGTCGCCGGTGATGGCGCCGACGAGGTTCCACATCCGGAACAGTTCGGTGTACCCGAGCCGGGACAGCAGGGCGAACGCCTGCTCGTAGGCGGACTGCACGGCGTTCTGGTAGACGCCCCGCTCGTCGATCCGGACCGCGCAGAAGATGTGGTCGCCGTCCTCCGCGTAGACGAGGCTGCCCTCGACCCCGGCGCGCACCGGCCGGTCGGTCACCCATATCTCGGTGAACGGTTCGGTGTTGTCCCCCGCCATATGGACCGTGAGGCGGGGCGCGCCCTCGTGCAGGGTGGGCGGCTGGCCGCCCCGGGCGTAGGCGACCCGGCCCAGCACACCGCGACCGACGACATCCGCGCGGCCGTGGCACGCGGACTTCACGAAAAGGCACTCCAGACCACGGCGGACGGGGGAGCGATGTGTATCGGTCATGGTTTCCGTCAGCCCCAGCCCTGATCGTCACGGTTCATTTGTAACCCCCGCATGTCGAGTTCTTGAAATTTCTATGGCGATGTGCTCGGTGCGAATGGTGCTACGTCTTCAACATCACCACAGAAACCTTCTGTTCGCCTTTCTCGCATAGGCTCCAAGTAATGCCAGGCGCAAACTGGAGGGGTGACAGGGCATGGGAAACAGCGACATAAGGGATCTCCCGGAGGTCCCTCAGGCGGGGACGCTCGCCAACCGTGTGTACGAACTCGCGCTGCACAGCGACTTCGTCGACGCCGAGGTATGCGTCCGCGAGCTGGGCATCACCCGCGAGGAGGCCGAGCGCACCGTGCGCGACCTGGTCGACCTGCGGCTGCTGCTGTCCGCCCATGGCTGCCGCGCCACCTATGTCGCGGTCAACCCGCTGTCCGCGTCCCTTCAGCTCCTCGCCCCGTACGACGAGCAACTTCGATCAAGACAGAACGAGTTGGAGCAGATCCGGCAGCAGATGCACAGTCTGCTGCCGTTGTACCGGGCGAACCTCCCCGAGGAACAGTCCGGGCCCGAGATCCAGCGCATCGACGACCTCGACACCGTGCGCGGGGTCCTCGGCCAGCTCGCCGAGCAGTGCCGTACCGAGGTCATCACCTCGCAGCCGGGCGGCGCCCGGGATGTCGGGGTGCTGCGCGAGGCCGCCCGCCGCGACCGTGAGGTGCTCGACCGCGGGGCGCGGATGCGGACGCTCTACCAGCACACCGCGCGATTCGATCAGCCCACCCGGGAATACGTGGAGCGCATTTCCGAGGGCGGCGCCGAAGTACGGACCACGACCGGCGGATTCCAGCGGGCGATAGTTTACGACCGCAGCGCCGCCGTCATACCCCTCGCCGACAATTCCCGGGGTGCGCTGCTGGTCCGCGATCCGGATCTCGTGCATTTCGTGGCGGAGGCTTTCGAGGGGTCCTGGGACACCGCCGATCCGTTCCGTCCGACCTATGACCGCGACGAGATCCGGCTGGTGTCGGACACCCTCAACCGGTCGCTGCTGCGGATGCTCGCCAACGGCCATGACGACAAGGCCATCGCGCGGCGGCTCGGCATCTCACCGCGGACCTGCCAGCGGCGGATCTCGGAGCTGATGCATGAACTCGGCGCCCGTACCCGGCTGCACGCCGGGGTCCTGATCCATCAGCGCGGTCTGCTGGACGAGCCGGTGCCCGTCACCGCCGGATAGCGCCCACCGCAGGACGGCCCGGCCTGGCGGCACACACCGGTGACGGACCGGGCGAAACCGCCGGAAACGCGAAGAAGCAGGACCGGGAAGACCCCCCGGCCTCCGGTCCTGCTTCTCCTGTCACGGCCCCCGCGACTCCCACCCCCCGGTGGTCACCGCTCTCCCGTCGGGCCGATCTCCCCCGTGTTCCCACCCCCCGGTGGGTCCACGTCCCCCGTGCGGTCCGTCCCCCGACGGACCCGCTCCCCCGGCATCCCCCGCCGTGGGGCGCGTCTTCCCCCCGTACCCCCGATCGTGCTCCCACCCCCGTGGGGTACTTCTTCCCCCCGTCCGGTGCCGTGCCTCCCCCGATGGCCCGGTACCGGGCCCTTCGACGGTCCGCCGCTACGCGACGAGTTCGCCGAAGGACTCCTCCTCGTCACGGCCGAAGCTGAGGACCTGGTCCTCACGCAGCCGGCGCAGGGAGCGCCAGATGCTGGACTTCACCGTGCCGACACTGATGCCGAGGATCTCCGCGATCTCCGGGTCGGTGCGGCCCTCGTAGTAGCGCAGGACCAGCATCGTCCGCTGGAGTTCGGGCAGCCGGGCCAGCGCCTGCCACAGGACCGCGCGCAGCTCCGTGCCGCGCATCGCGTCCGTGTCGCCGGCCGTCTCCGGCAGCTCCTCGGTCGGGTACTCGTTGAGCTTGCGCCGCCGCCAGGCGCTGATGTGCAGATTCGTCATCGTGCGGCGCAGATAGCCGCCGACGGCGGCCTTGTCGCTGATCCGGTCCCAGGCCCGGTATGTCGAGAAGAGGGCGCTCTGGAGCAGGTCCTCCGCCTCGAAGCGGTCCCCGGTCAGGTGGTACGCCGTGGCGTACAGGGAGGCCCGGCGCTCCTGGACGTACGCCGTGAACGCCTGCTCGGCGCTCGGCTCGGTCCTGCGCTCCCCCGTGGCCTCCCCGTGCGCCCTGCCCCCGTTCGGCGCGTCGACCACCGTCATATAGGCGGTGTGCTGACGCCCGGTGCCGCGAGCGCACCCCCGCCCGCTCACGGCACCGGCCTTCTCGATGGAACCGTTCCCCCGTCCGCCGTCGTGAAGACGCGTGACGACCGCGCTCGCGGTGATGCCGTGCGGCTTGTTCATCTCGCGCCCCCCGTCGGTGGTGTTCCCCCGTGTTCCCTGCGATGACCAGAATCCTGCCGGGGGCACTTCATGGCGGTGTCCGCCGACTGTCACAGGCCTGTCACAGGGGTCCGGGGCGCTCAGGCGGACCGGGCGGCGGGGCGTGCGCGCGGGGCGCCGGGGAGCGGACGGGCCCCGGCAGTCGAAACCCCACCGTGCTATGGGACAGAATGAGGCCCGTGCCTTCCCTGTTGCTGATCGAGGACGACGACGCCATCCGTACGGCCCTGGAGCTGTCTCTGACACGCCAGGGTCACCGGGTGGCCACCGCTGCCACCGGCGAGGACGGCTTGCAGCTCCTGCGTGAGCAGCGGCCGGACCTGATCGTGCTGGACGTGATGCTGCCGGGCATCGACGGATTCGAGGTGTGCCGCCGTATCCGGCGCACCGACCAGTTGCCGATCATCCTGCTGACCGCGCGGAGCGACGACATCGACGTCGTCGTCGGACTGGAGTCCGGCGCCGACGACTATGTCGTCAAACCCGTGCAGGGCCGGGTGCTCGACGCCCGGATCCGCGCGGTGCTGCGCCGGGGGGAACGCGAGTCGACGGACTCCGCGACCTTCGGCAGCCTGGTCATCGACCGGGCCGCGATGACGGTGACCAAGAACGGCGAGGACCTGCAACTCACCCCGACCGAACTGCGGCTGCTCCTGGAGCTGAGCCGCAGGCCCGGTCAGGCGCTGTCACGGCAGCAGTTGCTGCGGCTGGTGTGGGAGCACGACTACCTCGGTGACTCCCGGCTCGTGGACGCGTGTGTGCAGCGGCTGCGGGCCAAGGTCGAGGACGTCCCGTCGTCCCCGACGCTCATCCGTACGGTGCGAGGGGTCGGCTACCGGCTGGACAGTCCTCAGTGACCGCAGAGCGTGACCAGGCCGGGCGACCCGGCGACCGGAAGGGTGCCGGCACCGGCACACCGCGCGGCTGGGCCCGTACGCGCCGGGCGGTGTCCCTGGGGATGCGGTTCACCAGTCTGCGGCTGCGGCTCGTCCTCGTGTTCGCCCTGGTGGCGCTGACGGCGGCGGTGTCGGCGTCGGGGATCGCGTACTGGCTGAACCGGGAAGCGGTGCTCACCCGCGCCCAGGACGCGGCGCTGAACGACTTCCAGCAGGAGATGCAGAACCGGGCGGGCGCCCTGCCGGGCCGTCCCACCCAGACCGAGCTGGAGAACACCGCCGGGCAGATGGCGACGAGCAACCAGCACTTCAGTGTGCTGCTGATAGCGCGCGACGCGGTCGGGGACACCGTTGTCGGCAACTCCGACCTGGACACCTTCTCCCTCTCCGACGTACCGGAGTCGCTGCGCGAGGCCGTGGACCAGCGCCAGCGGCTGTCGTCCACCAACAAGTCGCCGTACCACCTGTACTGGCAGCGGATCTCCGACGACGACACCCCGTACCTGGTGGCCGGGACCCGGCTGATCGGCGGCGGGCCGACCGGCTACATGCTGAAGTCGCTGGAGCCCGAGGCCAAGGACCTCAACTCGCTGGCCTGGTCACTGGGGATCGCGACGGGTCTGGCGCTGATCGGGGCCGCGCTGCTGGCGCAGGCCGCCGCGACGACCGTCCTCAGACCGGTGCACCGGCTGGGCGCCGCCGCCAGACGGCTCGGCGAGGGCAAGCTGGACACCCGGCTGCGGGTCTCCGGCACCGACGAACTCGCCGAACTGTCACGGACGTTCAACCAGGCCGCGGCGGCCCTGGAGAAGCGGGTCGCGGACATGAGCGCCCGGGACGAGGCGTCCCGCCGGTTCGTCGCGGACATGTCCCATGAACTGCGGACCCCGCTGACCGCGATCACCGCGGTCACCGAGGTGCTGGAGGAGGAACTGGACGCGGAGACCGGCAGCGTCGACCCGATGATCGAACCGGCGGTACGGCTCGTGGTGAGCGAGACCCGGCGGCTGGGCGACCTGGTGGAGAACCTGATGGAGGTGACCCGCTTCGACGCGGGCACCGCGCGGCTGGTCCTCGACGACGTGGACCTGGCCGACCAGATCACCGCCTGCATCGACGCCCGCGCCTGGCTGGACGCCGTCGAACTGGACGCGGCGCGCGGGATCATGGCACGGCTCGACCCGCGGCGCCTCGACGTGATCCTCGCGAACCTGATCGGCAACGCGCTCAAGCACGGCGGTTCGCCGGTACGGATCGCGGTGCGCACCGATGTCACCGACGGCGCCGACGACGTACTGATCGAGGTCAGCGACCACGGTCCCGGAATCCCGCTGGAGGTGCTGCCGCATGTCTTCGACCGCTTCTACAAGGCCAGCGCGTCCAGGCCGCGTTCGGAGGGCAGCGGGCTCGGGCTGTCGATCGCGCTGGAGAACGCCCATATCCACGGCGGGGAGCTGACCGCCGCCAACGCACCCGAGGGGGGAGCGGTGTTCACCCTGCGGCTGCCCCGTGACGTCTCCGACACGAGCGGACCCTCCGGGGTGCCCGACCCGCAGGGCGGTGCCCGGTGACGGCGTGGGGGCGGCGCAGGGCCGCCGTGGGAGCGGTGTCGCTGGTGGCCCTGCTGGTCACCGGATGCGGTATCCGTACGACGGGCGTGCCGACGGACTTCGGACCGGCGCCGTCCCGGGCGCCGTGCGCGCTGTCGGAGCCGGGCGCGGCGGCGCATCCGGTACGGGGCATCCCCGTGCAGGTGTTCCTGCTGTGCTCGACGCAGTTGGTGACCGTCGACCGGACCGTGGAACTGCCGACGGGCCAGACCTCCGAGAAGGACCGGGGCCGGGTGGCCCAGGCCCTCCTCACCCAGCTGGAACGGGCGCCCTCAGCGGCGGAGCGGCAGGCCGGGTACACGACGGACGTCCGGGGCGGGCTCACCGTGTCGGGGCCCCGGGGCAGCGATCCCGACGACGCGCTGCGGATCAGCGCGCCGGTGGACGATCTGTCGCAGTTCGCGCTGGCGCAGTTGGTGTGCACGCTGGCGAACTCGGCGGCGGCGTCGCGGGACGGGCGGGTCATCCTCGGGGGGCCCGGGGACGATCCGCTGCGCACCTACGAGTGCACCCCGGAGGTCCGTTCCCGCCCCGGCACCCACGAGCCCCCGCACACGGTCCTCACCCCCACGTAACGCCTTCGCTCGCGCTTCCGAGGTCTGTCCGGCTGAGCCCACTTGTCCCCGTGCGGGTCGCCTGCGCTTGCGCTTGTGAGGTCTGTCCGGCTGAGCGCACTTGTTCCTGTGCCGTCGCTCGGTGGGTGCGCAGTTCCCCGCGCCCCTGGATGCTGCCCCCTTGCGGTCGCTTCTCGGGTGCAGGTTCGCCCTCGTTCTCGCGCAGTTCCCCGCGCCCCTTTGGGGCGCGTTCTGCCGGTCCTTTGGGGCGGGGCCGGTCGGGATTCTCCGTCCTCGATCCGACACGCTCGGTACGACGTCCCTCTTGCCCGACTGAAGAGCATCGGAGTCTGCGGGCAGAGATTCCCGCCCACCCCCTTCGGCAGCCGAGCGCCTGCACGAGGAGGATGGTCCAACCCCGCCCCCGCAGACTGAGAACAGCAGCAATGGAGCGCCCCCAAAGGGGCGCGGGGAACTGCGCGAGCAACCAAGGGCCATCCGCACGCGAACGGGAACCGCAAGGGGCGCAACCCAAGGGGCGCGGGGAACTGCGCAAAGACGAGGGCGACCCGCACCCGACGAACAAGCCCGAAGGGGCAGCATCCAGGGGCGCGGGGAACTGCGCACCCCACGAGCGACGGCACAGGGACAAGTGCGGTCAGCCGGACGGACCTCGGGAGCGCGAGCGAAGGCGACCCGCACAGGGACAAGTGGGCTCAGCCGGACGGACCTGGAAAGCGCGAGCGAAGGCGTTGCGTGACGGGGGACACGCTGGGCGGGACGGAACCGATGGGCGGGAAGGTGTCGTCCTTCCCTGCGTGCAGCGCAAAGGCTTCCGCATCCGCGCGGCAGGAGGGGTCCTCCTGCTGGCCCACCTCCTCCTCGTGGGGTGGGTAACACTGCGCCCCCTGGACGTCCCCTGGGTCAGCGCACCGAACCTCCACCCCTTCGCCGGGATCAGGGCGGACCTCGCGCTGGGCCCCCGGACGGCGGCCCGCCAGATCGGCGGAGCGCTGACGCTGCTGGCCCCGCTGGGATTCCTGCTGCCGGCCGTGGGGGGACGGCTCCATGTCTCCCCGTGGGGGTCACTGCTGCGCACGGTGACGGTCGCGGCCCTGCTGTCGCTCGGCATCGAGCTGTTCCAGACCGGGGTGCCCGGACAGGTCGTGGACGTCGACTCGCTGCTGCTGAACACCCTGGGTGTCGCGCTCACGCATCTCGTCGTGGTGCCGGCCGTCCGGGCCCGGCTCCGCCGCGGGGTGGAGCGGCCCCGGCCGGCCCCCCTCCGCCGGGAGGAGCGCGCTCAGGGTCCGACCCCGACGATTTCCAGGGTCGGGATCGCCCCGCAGAGCGACGTTTTGCCCGCTTCCCGCCCGTAGCGTTGGGGTCATCGGTTCGGCCCGGTACATCGGGGGAACCCGATGACGAGCCGGTGCACCCGTACCGCGGACAGCCAACGAAGGAGCAGCCCATGACCGCCCTGGCCCGCCCCACCAACGGACGGATGATCGGCGGCGTGTGCGCGGCGCTGGGCAGGCGCTTCGGCCTCTCCGCGACGACCGTGCGCATCGCCACCGTGGTCTCGTGCCTGCTGCCCGGCCCGCAGATCCTGCTGTACCTGGCGCTGTGGTTCTTCCTGCCGAACGAGAAGACCGCGACGCAGCACGCCTGGTAGCCGCCGGACACGCACAGGCAAGGGGACGGGCCCGCCGACACCTTCGTCGGCGGGCCCGTCCCCCGCGCGCGGGATCAGCCGAGGGGGATGCCGTTGATCGGCAGCCCCTTCAGGGGCAGACCGCCGAGGAGGCCCAGCGCGGGCACGGCGCCGGTCGCGGCCTGGGTGACGGTGGGCTGGGCGGTGGCGGCCGTGGTGCCGAGGGCGGTCTTCGCGGCCTCCACCGAGCGGGTGTCGGGCACCAGCTGGGTCAGCTGGCCGAGGGGGAGGATCTTCGTGGCGTCGCCCAGCGGAAGGGCCTTGGTGGCGTCGCCGAGGGGCAGGGTGCTGGTGACACCGTCGAGAGCCGTGGCGGTGGGCGCGGCGGCGTTCGCGGCACCGGCGCCGGTGGCGGCGATGGCCGCGCCGAGGGCGGCGGCACCAAGGGTCCTGGCGGCAGTCTGCTTCATCGTGAAATCGCGTCCTTGAGTGTGTGCGTGCGCGAGCGTGCGCGGTACAGCGGTCTGCGTTGCCGATGACCGCCGGAAATGACGGGACGAGCGGTCAAGAAACGTAACCAGGGCACACGGTCGCCGCAAACACGCGCGGGCGGCCGGAGTGTTGATTCACCCGGCCGCCCGCGCTAAGCGTCTTTTCCGCTAGGAGGAGGAAGAACCCCTGGTGGAAGCGGTCTGCTGGAACAGCCATGCGGACTTCAGCTCGGCGTATCCGGGCTTGATCACGTCGTTGATCATGGCCAGACGTTCATCGAAAGGAATGAACGCCGACTTCATCGCATTGACGGTGAACCACTGCATGTCGTCGAGCGTGTATCCGAACGTGCCGACCAGGTGCTCGAATTCGCGGCTCATGCTGGTGCCGGACATCAGCCGGTTGTCGGTGTTCACCGTGGCCCGGAAGTGCAGCTTGCGCAGCAGCCCGATGGGGTGGTCCGCGTACGAGGACGCGGCGGCCGTCTGGAGGTTGGAGGTCGGGCACAGCTCCAGCGGGATGCGCTTGTCGCGGACGTAGGACGCGAGCCGGCCGAGCTTGACGGTGCCGTCCTCGGCGACCTGGATGTCGTCGATGATCCGGACGCCGTGCCCGAGGCGGTCGGCGCCGCACCACTGGAGGGCCTGCCAGATGGACGGCAGCCCGAACGCCTCACCGGCGTGGATGGTGAAGTGGTTGTTCTCGCGCTTCAGGTACTCGAAGGCGTCGAGGTGGCGGGTGGGAGGGAAGCCCGCCTCGGCGCCCGCGATGTCGAAGCCGACGACCCCGAGGTCGCGGTAGCGGTTGGCCAGCTCCGCGATCTCCAGCGCGCGGGCCGCGTGCCGCATCGCGGTGAGCAGGGCGCCGACCCGGATGCGGTGGCCGTTCTCCCTGGCCCGGCGCTCGCCCTCGCGGAATCCGTCGTTGACGGCCTCCACGACCTCTTCGAGGGTGAGGCCCTTCTCCAGGTGCTGCTCGGGGGCGTAGCGCACCTCGGCGTAGACGACGCCGTCCTCGGCGAGGTCCTCCGCGCACTCGGCGGCGACCCGGAACAGGGCCTCCTTGGTCTGCATGACGGCACAGGTGTGCGCGAAGGTCTCCAGGTACCGCTCCAGCGAGCCGGAGTCGGCGGCCTCGCGGAACCAGACGCCGAGCTTGTCGGGGTCGGTCTCGGGGAGTCCGTCGTACCCGGTCGCGAGGGCGAGATCGACGACGGTCCCGGGGCGCAGGCCGCCGTCGAGGTGGTCGTGCAGGAGGACCTTGGGAGCCCGGCGGATCTGGTCCGCGCTGGGGGTCTCGGGGTGCTGACTGGTCTGGCTCGTCATCTTGTCACTCTACGTCCTACGCGCGTAGATGCCGAGTGGGCCGCGGTCGCCGATACGTAAAGGTGACCCCAAGGACGTGTGGTGCGCACCACCACTTCTGACACTGTTCTGTCATGGGACTGGGAGCGGGGGCGGAGCACACCGCGCGGCTGGGCAAGGTACGCGGGCCCCGGGGCGAAGCCGTGAGCGGGGTCGTCCTGCTGCTGCCGGGCGGCGAGGAGGTCTCCGAGCGGCGCCCCTCCCCGCTGGCCGCGGGGACGGTCCGGGCGCTGAGCGGGCACCTGGCCCGGCGCGGCGGCCCGGAGGGGCTGGCCACCCATGTCGTGCGCTACCGGGTACGCGGCTGGAACGGTGAGCGGGCGGGGCTCGCCGGGGACGCGGAGTGGGCCGCCAACGAGGTCGTACGGCGGTACGGGGACGTGCCCGTCTGTCTGGCGGGGGTCGGGATGGGGGGCCGCGCGGCGCTGCGTGCCGCGGGGCATCCGGCGGTCGGCTCCGTGCTGTCGATCGCACCGTGGCTGCCGGCGGAGGACATGGCGGGGGCGCCCGAGCCGGTGAAGCAGCTCGCGGGGCGGCGGGTGATGATCGTGCACGGTACGCATGACGGGCGGACCGATCCCGAACGGTCGTTCCGGCTGGCGGCCCGGGTGAAGAAGGTGAACCGGGACATCTGCCGGTTCGAGGTGCACGCGGACGGGCACGGGCTGCGGCAGTACCGGGCGGAGGTGCTGGCGCTGTCCGCGGATTTCGTGCTGGGGACGTTGTTCGGGGCGGCGTTCTCCCGGCCGGTGGCCGACGCGTTCGCGGCTCCGCCGCCGTTGGGGTTGCGGATGCCCCTCGCCTCCGGTTTCGGCCGCACCCTCCGAAAACCCTGACAGGTCGCCTTCGCTCGCGCTTCCGGGGTCCGTCCGGCTGGACGTACTTGTCCCCGTGCGGGCCGTCCGTGGGTGCGCAGTTCCCCGCAGGTCGCCTTCGCTTGCGCTTCTGAGGTTCCCCACCTGGGCGTACTTTGTTGCCGTGCGGGTACGTCCGTGGGTGCGCAGTTCCCCGCGCCCCTGGGTGCTGCCCCGCTCGGTCGCTCTTCGGGTGCGGGTCCACCTTCGTCTTTTGCGCAGTTCCCCGCAGGCCGCCTTCGCTTGCGCTTCTGAGGTTCCCCACCTGGGCGTACTTGTTCCCGTGCGGGTACGTCCGTGGGTGCGCAGTTCCCCGCGCCCCTGGATGCTGCCCCGATCGGTTGTTCTCCGGGTGCGGGCCGCCCTCGTTTTTGCGCAGTTCCCCGCGCCCCTTAAGGGGCACCCCCTTCCTCTCGCAGTCGCGCTGCTGCGGGAGGGGGTGGGCGGGAATCTCTGCTCGCAGACTCCGATGCTCTTCAGTAGCTCCGCTGGACGTCGTACCGAGCGTGTCGGATCGAGGACGGAGAATCCCGACCGGCACCGACCCGAAGAACAAACAGAACGCGCCCCAAAGGGGCGCGGGGAACTGCGCAAACCCACCGAGCGACGGCACAGGAACGAAGTACGCCCAGCCGGACAGACCCAGAAGCGCAAGCGAATGCGGCCCCCGGACATGAAAAAAGGGCCCGCCCTGGCGTGGGTGTGGTGGGCGGGCCCCGGGATCGGGTGGTTCTGTCAGGGGGGCGTCAGAACTTGACGTCCGAGCAGGAGTAGAACGCGTTCTCCGTGTCGTGGACCGTCCACACCCCGAGGATCAGGTGCTTGCCGGTCTTCTGCGGCAGCACACCCGAGTGGGTGACCGTCGCGCCGGGCTGGCGGCCGTTGAAGGGCACCGTCAGGAAGGGCTGGGGGTCCAGGTCCGCCCGGGTGAGCGGCTTGGCCGGGTTGTAGCCGTTCTTGGTGATGTAGTAGCGGAAGTCGGTCGTGGCGTGGCGTGCGACGATCCGCCAGTTGAAGGTGTAGCTCTGCCCGCCGGACACGTTCGTGGCGGGCCAGTTGCCCCCGCGGGGATCGTCCAGCTCGGAGAAGCGGCCGTTGCCGCCCGCGCAGAGCTGGCCGTCGGCGGGACCGCGCCCGGGGAAGCCCTTGTACCCCTCGACGCTCCACGCCTCCCATTCGATCTGGCCGCAGTTCTGCACGGAACCGTTGCCGCACACTCCCGAGCGGCTGATGGGCGAGTCGACGTAGCCATGGCCCTGCGCGCTGCCGGTGGCGGCGAAGAGCGCCGCCGTGGCCAGGCCTATCCCGAGCAGGGACGTACTCAATTTCCTACGCATGTTCACTCCAGGGGTGGGGGTGCCTCGGTCTGTCGTGGGGAGAGGCGGAGTCATCAACATGGTCTAGACCAAGCACCAGCATATTTCGGCCGGTTGACGGTGTCGCCGCTGGTTTCGGACACTCAGGAACACGGAGGAACCCGCCCGATTCACCTCACCCGATGGTTGAGCGCGAAACGGTTGAGGGGTGTGTGGTCCCGGTGGGCGACGGGCGTCCCAGCAGTCGGGGGGTCGTACGGCGGTGCGTGGTACGCCGGACGCGGGGTGCCGTGACGGACCGGTGGAACGGACGCGTCCGGTGGCTCAACTGCGGTCCACACGGACGGCTCATCCCCAGCGGGTGACCGCCACCGCGGCCTTGAGGTCCGCCCAGAACTCCGGGCGCGGGGCGATCCGGGGGCCCAGCCGGTAGACGGTCGTCCGGGTCCGGCCCGTCACCCTCAGCTGGACCTCGGCGGGACCGGGGTGGGACCGCAGGATCTCCTTCAGCCGCCGCACCGAGGGACCCGTGACCCGGTACTCCTCGATCGCCAGCCGGACCGGCGCGTCCGCGCCGAGGGCCGTCGAATCCGGGACCGTCAGCTCCATGGCGACGAGCCGGGGCACGTCCTCCCGTTTGTCCAGCCGTCCCTTGACGAAGACGACGGCGTCCTCCACGAGCCGGGTCCCCACCAACTGGTAGGTGGCGGGGAAGAACAGACAGTCGACGGACCCTCCGAGGTCCTCCACGGTCGCGATCGCCCACGCGTTGCCCTGCTTGGTCATCTTGCGTTGCAGACCGGAGACGATGCCGCCGAGGGTGACCACCGCCCCGTCCGGGTGCTCGCCGCCGGTGAGCCGCGCGATCGGGGCGTCCGAACGTTCCGCGAGGACGTGTTCGATCCCGAACAGCGGGTGGTCGGAGACATAGAGGCCGAGCATCTCGCGCTCCTGGGCGAGCAGATACGGCTTCTCCCACTCCTGCGCGGGGAAGTCCGGGTCCAGCGCGGGAAGCGTGCCGGGGGCGGTGTCCGGTCCGTCCGCGCTGAAGAGGTCGAACTGGCCTTCCGCCTCGCGGCGTTTGACGGAGACGGCCGCGTCTACCAGCGGTTCGTAGCGGGCGGTGAGTCCCTTCCTGGTGTGGCCGAGGGCGTCGAACGCGCCCGCCTTGATCAGGGACTCGGTGGCGCGTTTGGCGCACATGACCGCCTCGGACTTGTCGAGGTAGTCGGGAAAGGACGTGTACTTCCCCCTGGACTCGCGGGCGCGGACGATCGCCTCGACGACAGGGGCGCCCACGTTCCGTACGGCGGACAGCCCGAACAGGACGGTGTCGTCGCCGTGCGCGGTGAAGTCGGACAGCGACGCGTTGACGTCCGGCGGCAGCACCTTGATGCCCATCCGGCGGCATTCGTTGAGGTAGACCGCGGACTTGTCCTTGTCGTCCTTCACCGAGGTGAGCACCGCCGCCATGTACTCGGCCGGATGGTTCGCCTTGAGGTACGCCGTCCAGTAGGACACGAGCGCGTACGTGGCCGCGTGGGCCTTGTTGAACGCGTATCCGGCGAACGGCACCAGGACGTCCCAGACCGCCTGGACCGCCTCGTCGGAGTAGCCGCGCGCCCGGCAGCCGTCACGGAAGGGGACGAACTCCCGGTCCAGGACCTCCTTCTTCTTCTTTCCCATCGCCCGGCGCAGCAGATCCGCCTGGCCCAGCGAGTATCCGGCGAGGATCTGCGCGGCCCGCTGGACCTGTTCCTGGTAGACGACCAGGCCGTAGGTGAGGTCGAGGATCTCCTTGAGGGGTTCTTCGAGTTCCGGGTGGATGGGGGTGATGTCCTGCCGGCCGTTCTTGCGCAGGGCGTAGTTGGTGTGCGAGTTCATGCCCATCGGGCCCGGCCGGTAGAGCGCGGTCACGGCCGTGATGTCCTCGAACTGGTCGGGGCGCATCAGGCGGAACAGCGAGCGCATCGCGCTTCCGTCGAACTGGAAGACGCCGAGGGTGTCGCCCCGGCCGAGGAGTTCGAAGGTCCTGGGGTCGTCGAGCGCGAGCCCCAGGAGATCGATGTCGATGCCCTTGTTGGACTTCACCATCTTGACGGCGTCGTCCATGATCGTGAGGTTGCGCAGCCCGAGGAAGTCCATCTTCAGCAGGCCGAGCGACTCACAGCTCGGATAGTCCCACTGGGTGATCGTGACGCCGTCGGAATGCCGTACCCAGACGGGGACATGGTCGGTCAGCGGTTCGCTGGACATGATGACGCCGGCGGCGTGGACGCCCATCTGCCGGACCAGGCCCTCCACCCCGCGCGCGGTGTCGACGACCTTCTTCACGTCCGGCTCGTTCTCGTACATCCCCCGGACCTCGCCCGCCTCCGCGTAGCGGGGATGCGCGGGATCGGTGATCCCGGCGAGCTCGATGCTTCTGCCGCCCGCGTCCGGCGGCATGGCCTTGGTGATGCGGTCGCCCATGGCGTACGGGTAGCCGAGGACGCGGGCGGAGTCCTTGATGGCGTTCTTCGCCTTGATCGTGCCGTACGTACCGATCATGGCGACCTTGTCGGCGCCGTACTTCTCGGTGACGTACCGGATCACCTCGACACGCCTGCGCTCGTCGAAGTCGATGTCGACATCGGGCATCGAGACCCGCTCGGGGTTCAGGAACCGCTCGAAGATCAGCCCGTGTTCCAGCGGGTCGAGGTCGGTGATGCCCATCGCGTACGACACCAGGGAACCCGCCGCGGAACCGCGTCCCGGGCCCACCGCGATACCGTTCCGTTTGGCCCACATGATGAAATCGGCGACCACCAGGAAATAGCCGGGGAATCCCATCCGGATGATGATGTCCATCTCGTACGCGGCCTGGCGTTCATAGCGTTCCGCGATTCCGCCGGGGAAGCGGCGGGCGAGTCCTCGGCGTACCTCTTCCTTGAACCAGGTGATCTCCGTCCAGCCTTCGGGGATGTCGAATTTCGGCATGAGGTTCCGCTGCTGGAACATGCCCTCGGTGTTGATCTGCTCGGCGACGAGGAGGGTGTTGGCGCAGCCTTCCTGCCAGGCGTCCGAGGAGTCGATGGCGTACATCTCGTCGGTGGACTTGAGGTAGTAGCCGGTGCCGTCGAAGCGGAAGCGGTCGGGGTCGGAGAGGTTCTTGCCGGTCTGGATGCAGAGCAGCGCGTCGTGGGCGACCGCTTCGGAGGCGTGGGTGTAGTGGGAGTCGTTGGTGACGATCGGGGGGATGCCGAGCTTCTTCCCGATCTCCAGCAGCCCCTCGCGGACCCGGCGCTCGATCTCGATGCCGTGGTCCATCAGCTCCAGGAAGTAGCGGTCCTTGCCGAAGATGTCCTGGTAGTCGGACGCCGCCTTCAGCGCCTCGTCGAACTGCCCCAGCCGCAGCCGCGTCTGGAGTTCGCCCGAGGGGCAGCCGGTCGAGGCGATGAGGCCCTCGGACCATTTCGAGATCGTCTCGCGGTCCATCCGGGGCCACTTCGTCAGCCAGCCCTCCGCGTACGCGTCCGAGGACAGCCGGAACAGGTTGTGCAGCCCCGTCGCGTCCGCCGCCCAGATCGTCTTGTGGGTGTAACCGCCCGAACCGGAGACGTCGTCCCGCTTCTGGTGCGGCTGGCCCCACTGGATCTTCCGCTTGTCGCGCCGGGACTCCGGCGCCACATACGCCTCGATCCCGATGATCGGCGTGATGCCCGCCTTCGTCGCCTGATGGAAGAAGTCGTACGCCCCGTGCAGGTTCCCGTGGTCCGTCATCGCGATATGCGACATCCCCATGTCGTCGCACGCGTGGAACATGTCCTTCAACCGCGCCGCACCGTCCAGCAGCGAATACTGGGTATGGACGTGCAAATGCGTGAAATGACGGGGCATACGCGCTCCTGGCGGAACAGGATTCGGCGGAATCGCGGCGGAAGGGGACGAGTGCGCGCCCCAGGGAACCCGTACCGGAGCCGGTGATCAAACAACGGAAGGCGTCCGGCCGACAACCAGCGGTTGTCGGGCGGCGCGGCTGGTAGTTTCGGCCGGATGAATCCGGAGTTCCTGCGGGCCTTTGTCGCGGTCGTCGAGGAGGGGCAGTTCCGGCACGCCGGGGACCGGCTCGGGATCTCCCAGCAGGCCGTGTCCAAGCGGATCGCCGCCTTGGAGGACGAACTCGGCGTGGTGCTGGTCCACCGGCTGCCGACCGGGGCCGAACCGACCGCCGACGGACGGACGTTCCTGCCGCACGCCCGCGCGGTGCTCACCGCGATCCGGCACGCCGTCGCGTCGGTCCGCCACCCCGCCCGGCCGCTGCGGGTCGACGTCCTGGACAACCGGGTCGCCTCCGCGGCGCTGCTGCGCGCCTTCCACGAGGCGCACCGCGAACTGCCCCTGGAGATCGCCGCCCTGCGCGGCGCGGACCACGCGGTACGGGCCCTGCTGGACGGGGACATCGACGCGGCGTTCGGGTATCCCCGGCGGCCGGTGCGGGAGACCGACGCCCGGCTGACCGCCGTCCCGGTGCTGCTGGAGGCCCTGGAGGTGGTCGTCGGGGAACGGCATCCCCTGGCGGAAGCGGCCTGCGTCACCCCGGCGGACCTGGTGCCGTACACCTGCTGGGTGCCGGGGATCGTGGACGGCAGCGAATGGGGCGCCTTCTACGCCGAGCTCGCCGGGGCGTTCGGGCTGACCATCGACCCCACCGGGCCCGACTTCGGTATCGAGGCGCTGCTGGACGCCCTCGCCGGGTCGCCGGCGCTGCTGACCTTCGTCGGGCGCGGGACCCGGCTGGTGGGGCTCACCGGACGGCGGCTGCGGCGCGTACCGGTGGTGTCACCCACCCCCGTCTACCCGTGGTCGCTGCTCTGGCACACCGGCAACCGGCATCCGGGGCTGCGGCGGCTCGTCGCGTACGTCACCCGGCACGCGGCGGCCCGTCCGGCCGATGTCTGGCTGCCGACCGGGGCGCCGGGCCGCCGGCCGCTCACTCGGGCAGCAGATGGCCCCGGCGGGACAGCAGGAACCGCTTGAACGCGGCGACCGGCGGGGTGTCCGGGCCGCCGCCCGCGAGCCAGGCCACCCCGATCTCGCGGACCGCGCGCGGCGCCGTCACCGTCAGCTCCACGACCCCGGGCCGCGCCACCGTCGGCGGGGGCAGCAGCGCGACGCCGAGGCCCGCCTGCACCAGACCGCGCAGGGTCTCGGCCTCCTCGCCCTCGAAGGCGATCCGGGGGCGGAACCCGGCCGCCGCGCACAGATCGTCGGTGATCCGGCGCAGCCCGTAGCCGGGCTCCAGCGTCACGAACGTCTCGTCGGCGGCCTCGGCGAGCCTGATCCGGCGGCGGCCCGCCAGCCGGTGGTCACCGGGGACGACGAGGCGCAGCCGCTGCTCGTCGAGGCGGCGGGCCTCCAGATCGGGGGCGTCGGGCACCGGCGAGGTCAGACAGAGGTCCAGTTCACCGGCGCGCAGCCGTTCCAGCATGGCCTCGCCGTAGTTCTGCACCAGGCTGAAGCGGACCCGGGGGTGGTCGGCGCGGAAGCCGCGGATCAGTCCGGGGACGGTCTCGGTGCCCAGGGTGTGCAGAAAGCCGAAGGCGACCTTCCCGCCCGTCGGGTCGGCGTCGGCGCGGACCTCCTCGGCGGCGCGCTCGATGTCGGCGAGGGCGCGTTCGACGGAGGCGAGGAACGTACGGCCCGCCGGGGTGAGGGCGACGGTCCGGCCCCGGCGGGCGAAGAGGTCCACTCCGAGGTCCGCTTCGAGCCGGACCATCGCGCGGGACAGCGTCGACTGGGGGACCTGCATCTCCTGTGCGGCGCGGGTCACATGCTCGGTGCGGGCGACCCCGGCGAAGTACGCGAGCCGGGGCGCGAGCAGCGCGACGATGTCTTCTGTGTCACTGGACGGTGACAGACGCGCCCGTGAGCTGTTCTTATGCTCCATGGGATCGATTATGGACGTTCCATGCATTGGACGCATGAAGCGGGCGGCCGTACGTTCGGCATATGCCTGCTGCCAGTACCGGGGCGGTCGCACGGTTCGCCGGGTCAACCCCGGCGACCGCCGGAGCGGCCGCCTCCTCCGTCCCCGCCGTCGACTCCCCCGCCCCCGCCTCCACCGCGCCCGCCGCTCCCGTCCCGCGCGCCGGCGAGGACCGCCGGCGCGCGCCGGGCGCGCCCGGCTTCCGCCGGATGAGCTTCGCGCTGTTCCTCGCCGGGGTCGCCACCTTCGCCCTGCTCTACTCGACGCAGGCCCTGCTCCCGCTGATCTCCGCCGACTTCGCGGTCGGCGCCGGGGACGCGAGCTGGACGGTGTCGGCGGCGACCGGCGCGCTGGCGCTGTTCGTCCTGCCGCTGAGCGCGCTGTCCGAGCGGTTCGGGCGGCGGACCCTGATGACGGTGTCCCTCGCGGTCGCCGTGGCGGTCTCGCTGCTGATCCCGTTCGCGCCCTCACTCGAAGCGCTGATCGCGCTGCGGGCCGTGCAGGGCGCCGCGCTGGCCGGTGTGCCCGCCTCCGCGATGGCGTACCTCGCGGAGGAGGTACGGCCCAGGGCACTGGTCGCCGCGATCGGACTGTTCGTCGCGGGCAACAGCATCGGCGGGATGAGCGGCCGGGTCGTGACCGGCTGGGTCGCCCAGGAATGGGGCTGGCGGGTCGCGCTCGGGGTGCTCGGACTGCTCGCGGTGGTCTCCGCGGTGGCCTTCCGCGCCCTGGTGCCCGCGCCCCGGCACTTCACCCCGGCGCCGCTGAGCCCCCGGGCCCTCGGCCGTACGGTCCGGGACCATCTCTCGGACCCGCTGTTGCGGCGGCTGTACGCGATCGGCGCGCTGTTCATGACGGTGTTCGGCGCGGTGTACACGGTCATCGGCTACCGGCTGACGGAGGCGCCGTTCTCGCTGCCGCAGGGCGTCGTCGGCTCGATCTTCCTGGTCTATCTGGTCGGTACGGTCTCCTCGGCCGCCGCCGGACGGCTCGTCGCCCGGCTCGGCAGGCGAGGCACGCTGTACCTGGCCGGGGGCACCACCTCGGCGGGGCTGCTGCTGTCGCTCGCCGGGTCGCTGATACCGGTCCTCGCCGGACTGGTGCTGATCACGGCCGGGTTCTTCGCGGGCCACGCGGTCGCGTCGGCGGCGGTGAGCCGGACCGCCACCCATGGCCGGGCCCAGGCGTCGGCGCTCTACCAGTCCGCCTACTACCTGGGCTCCAGCGCGGGCAGCACGCTCGGCGCGCTGGCGTTCCACGCCGGGGGCTGGGCGGCGGCCGTCGCCCTCGGACTGCTCGCGGTGACGGGCGTCGTGGCGATCACCCTGCTGGGCACCCGGGCCGCCCGCGTCGAACAGCGGGTACGACGGGACGCGGCGGTGGCCCGGGGCGGCGCGGTCCGGAGCGGTTCGGGCCAGGGTGGTTCGGGACGCGACGGATCGGGCCAGGGTGGTTCGGGCCAGGGCTCTGCGGGACGCGACGGATCGGGCCTGGGCGGGTCGGGCCGGAGCGGGTCGGGCCTGGGCGGGTCGGTGCGGGCCGGGCGGGCGGCGCCCGTGATGGCGGCCCGGCACTGAGACGGGCACCGGGACCGGCACCGGAACGGGTGTCCGGGGTGCTGCGCGGGTGCGGTGGCCGACCGGTCAGGCTACGGGCAACCGGGCCCGCGCGCAGCCGGAACCGCAGGTCAGCCCGGACTGTCAGTGCGGTCCTGTACGTTCCCCCTTGCTGGCGCCGCACACGGGCGACGGACACACCACAGGGGTGGGCTGGACCATGACTGACAGTACGGCGACGATCGAGCTGGACGCCCGGCTGGAGAAGCACCGGGTGGAGCTGACCGGCTACTGCTACCGCATGCTGGGCTCGTCGTTCGAGGCCGAGGACGCGGTGCAGGACACGATGGTCCGCGCCTGGCGCAGCTTCGACAAGTTCGAGGGCCGCTCGTCGCTGCGCTCCTGGCTGTACCGCATCGCCACGAACGTCTGCCTCGACATGCTGAACGCGGGCAACCGCCGCGCCCGCCCCATGGACCTCAGCGAGCCGCAGCACCACGCGACCGCCGTCCTGAAGGAGCGCGCCGAGCCGACCTGGCTGGAGCCCGCGCCCGACGGCCGGGTGCTGCCGGACACGGCCGATCCGGAACGCGCCGTGGTGGCCCGGGAGTCGGTGCGGCTCGCGTTCATGGCCGCGCTCCAGCATCTGCCGCCCAAGCAGCGGGCCGTGCTGATCCTGCGCGAGGTGCTGGCCTGGCGGGCGCAGGAGGTCGCCGATCTGCTCGGCACCTCGGTCGCCTCCGTCAACAGCGCGCTCCAGCGGGCGCGTTCCACCCTCTCCGCCGCGGACATCCGCGAGTCGGACCAGGCGCAGCCCGCCGACGAGGAGCAGCAGAAGCTCCTCAAGCAGTATGTCGAGGCGTTCGAGGGCTACGACATGGTGAAGCTGACCGCGCTGCTCCATGACGACGCGGTGCTGTCCATGCCGCCCTACGACCTGTGGCTCCAGGGGCACGACGAGATCAGTGGCTGGATGCTCGGCCACGGCTCGGTCTGCCGGGGCTCGCTGCTGGTCCCCACCGTGGCGAACGGCACGCCCGCGTTCGCGCAGTACCACCCGACGCAGACGCCGGGCCGGTTCGAGCCGTGGGCGCTCCAGGTGGTGGAGATCTCAGCGGGCAGGATCGTGGAGATCACGACCTTCCTCGACACGGCCCGGTGGTTCCCGCTGTTCGACCTGCCCCTCCATCTGGAGCGGTAGGCCGACGAGTTCGAGCAGGTTCCGCAGCAGGGGGTCCGGGTCGCGTACGACGATCCGGGCGCCCGCGCGGCGGGCCGTGAGCTCCAGCCGGGCCAGGGCGTTGACGGCGGCGAGGTCCGGGGGCAGGGCCGACGCGTCACAGACGATTTCCGTCGCGCCCGTGGCCGCGAGGAGCGAGCGCGCGAAGTCGCACAGCCGTGACAGGTCCTCCTCGCCGGCGGGGGTGACCGGGAGTATCGGGGCAGGGGGTTCGGGTTCGTCCACGCACGGTAGACCCGGGGTGCGCCGGTAACTCATCGGCGGCCCGGGGCCGGTGCGGGTCCGGGCATGCCCGTTCGTGCCCCCAGGTGGTTCCGCGTGCCCCGCCCCGGGCCGTGGTTCCGGGTGCCGCCGCGCGGGTCAGCGGTGGACGGTCCTGCGGTGTTCGGTGGGGCGGATGCCCATGGTGCGTTTGAAGGCGACGCTGAGCGCGTACGCGTTGGCGTAGCCGACCTGGCGGGACACCGCCTCGACGGTGTCGTCGGTGTGCGCCAGCAGATCCGCGGCCTGGCAGATACGCCACTCCGTGAGGTACGTCATCGGGGGCTGTCCCATCAGTTCGGTGAACCGCTGGGCGAAGCGGGCCCGGGACGCCCCGGCGGCGGTGGCGAGCGACGCCACCGTCCATGGGCGGGCCGGTTCCCCGTGCATGAGTTTCAGCGCGCGGCCGACGACGGGGTCGGCGTGGCCCCGGTACCACGACGGCGCCCGCGCCTCGGGCAGTTCGAACCACTCGCGCAGCCCGGACACCAGCAGCAGATCCAGCAGCCGGTCGAGGACGACCTGCTGACCGGGGGCGTCCCTGCGTATCTCCCGGGAGATCATCTCCAGGGCCGGACGGCCCTCCGGGACCGCCGGGATCCGGGCGATCCTCGGCAGCGCGTCCAGCACCCGCGCCGACACACTGCCCGCCACCTGGTACGTCCCCTTGAGCAGCACACCGTGCGGGCGGCCGGCCGGCGCCCCGGCGAGGTCGGCCGGGTCCGTGTCCCCGGCGCACATCGGGAGGTCGTCCAGCGCGTCCGGGTCACCGCCGCACATCGGCAGATCGTCCAGCAGGAGGGCCCCGTCGGGGGTGGTGCAGCGGTTCCCCTCGTGGACGACGGCGAGGGGGGCGGTGGCGGGGTCGTCGGCGACGACGTACGGGTCGGAGCCGACGACGATCACCACGTCCCCCGGGTCCAGCGGGACGGGCTCCGCGCCGCCGGGGCCGTCCGCCGGGCCCACGGAGGTGACCCACGCCCGGCCGCTGAGCATGGTGAGCAGCGCGAGCGGGGTGCCTTCCTCGAAGCGCAGCGACCAAGGCGGCCGGAGCAGCGACCGGTCGAAGAGGGCACCGCGGGGCCGGACGTCGTGCAGCAGGGTGGTCAGCGCGTCATCCATACGGGTGAGTCTAGGGGCGGTGGGACGATCGGACATCGAATCGAGCGCAACAGCCATCGTGCCGCCCGCCCGTCGGGGGTTCACTGATCCGTATGACCAACACAACGAGCTCATCCGCCTCCTCCACCGCTCCGGTCCTCGTCCTCGGCGGGACCGGCAAGACCGGCCGCCGGGTCGCCGCCGAACTGACCCGGCGCGGCCACACCGCGCGCCCGGCCTCCCGCCGCGGCGACACCCGCTTCGACTGGTCCGACCCGGACACCTGGGAGGCGGCGATCGACGGAGCGCGGGCCGTCTATCTCGTGGACTCCGAGAGCCCCGAGGCACCCGACCAGGTCCGCGCGTTCGTCCGGCTCGCCGCGGATCAGGGCGTGGAGCGGCTGGTGCTGCTGTCGGCGCGGGTGTGGGAGGAGCTGGACAACGGCAGCCGCGAGGGGCTGGCCGTCGAGGACGCGGTGACCGGGTCGGGGCTCGCGTGGACGATCCTGCGGCCCGCGTGGTTCGCGCAGAACTTCACCGAGGCGCCGTTCGTCAACACGCTCCTCACCGCCGGTGAGCTGCGGCTCCCGACCGGGGAGGGCCGGGAGGCGTTCGTCGATCTGGACGACCTCGCGGAGGTCGCGGCCGTGGCGCTGACCGAGGACGGGCACGCGGGCCAGAAGTACGTGCTGTCGGGGCCGCGCGCGCTGACGTTCGGGGAGGCCGTCGCCGAGATCTCCGCGGCGGCGGGCCGTCCGCTGACCTTCGTCGCGCTGACCGACGAGGAGTACCTGGCGGAGCAGAAGGCGGCGGGGGTGCCGCAGGAGATGGCGGATCTGCTGCTGTATCTCTTCCAGCACATCCGCGCGGACGGCAGCGCCGCGATCGGCGACGGGGTGCGGCGGGCACTGGGCCGAGAGCCCCGGGACTTCTCCGTGTACACCGGCGGCACCGACTTCAGCGCCCCGCGCTCCTGATCCGTACGGCGGCGGCCGGGGCGTCCGTACCTCGGGCCGGGGCGTCCGTACCGCGAGCTGGGATGCCCGTACCTCGGGCCGGGACAGCCGTACCGCGAGCCGGGGTGCCCGTACCGGTGTCCGGCCCGGCGCCCCGTGCCGACCCGATGGGTTACCGCGGTCCGGTGGGCTGCCGCGGTCCGGGGCGGCCGGGCGGGGCCGTGAAGGTGACGGCGGCGGCCGGGGCGGTGATCTCCGCCCCGCCGCCGAGGGCCCACGCGGCGACCCGGGAGACGGTCGCGGCCGGGATCTCGTCGCTGATACCGGGAGCCGCCGGGACGTTCTGCGTGGCGTGGGCGTCGTACGGCAGGACCACCCGGTGGCCGCGTGCCAGGGCGGTCCGGGCCGTCGCCTGGACACACATCTCGGACATCGCCCCGCACACCGCGACGGCCCGCACACCGGCGCCGGACAGCAGACCGGCCAGCGGGGTCCCGGCGAAGGCGTCGGCCTCGGACTTGCGGACCACCGTCTCCCCCGGGCCGTCGCCCACGGGGTGGTGCAGTTCCCAGCCGGGCGTCCCGGTGGCGTCGGGCGATCCGGCGGGCCCGTCGTTCTGGACATGGACGACGAGCGCCCCGGCCGCGCGGGCCCGCGCGAGGAGATCGGCCGTCCGGTCCAGCAGCCGGGCCGCGCCGGGCACGGCCCTCGGGCCGGAGACAGTGGACACCTGGACATCCACCACGAGCAGCGCCTCGACGGGCTTCGTACGTTCGGTCATCCCGTCATCATCGCCGCCCCGGGCGGCCCGCCTCCACCGGATTCCGGCGGCCGGCCACCGGTCAGGGCCGCTGTGTCACATGGAGCATCCGGACCAGCGAGACGGCCATCACCGGTCCGCGTCCTCCCCTTGGTCCCCCGTACGCGGCGATGCCGCCCTTCGGGGAAGGACGGCATCGGGGCGGGGGCCGGTTCTCCCGGCGCGGGGTCAGGAGACGCGTTCGAGGACGATCGGGGACGGGGCGAAGCCTTCGCCGGTGCCGATGTCGTACGCGCCCGTGAGCGATTCGAGGGCGTACTCGAAGCGCTCGGGGGTGTCGGTGTGCAGGGTCATCAGCGGGGCGCCCTCGGCGACCCGGTCACCGGGCTTGGCGTGCAGCTCGACCCCGGCGCCCGCCTGCACCGGGTCCTCCTTGCGGGCCCGGCCGGCGCCGAGCCGCCAGGCGGCCACGCCGACGCCGTAGGCGTCGAGCCGGGTGAGGACACCGGACGCGGGCGCGGTGACGACATGCCGTTCCCGGGCGACCGGGAGGGCCGCGTCCGGGTCGCCGCCCTGGGCGGCGATCATGCGGCGCCAGGCGTCCATCGCGGAGCCGTCGGCGAGCGCCTTCTCGGGGTCGGCGTCGCGCAGCCCGGCCGCGTCCAGCATCTCGCGGGCCAGGGCGATGGTCAGTTCCACGACATCGGCGGGGCCGCCGCCCGCGAGGACCTCGACGGACTCGCGGACCTCCAGGGCGTTGCCCGCGGTCAGCCCGAGCGGGGTGGACATGTCGGTGAGCAGGGCGACCGTGCGGACGCCGCTGTCGGTGCCGAGGCCGACCATGGTGGCGGCCAGCTCACGGGCGTCGTCCAGGGTCTTCATGAACGCGCCGGTGCCGACCTTGACGTCGAGGACCAGGGAGCCGGTGCCCTCGGCGATCTTCTTGGACATGATCGACGAGGCGATCAGCGGGATGGCCTCGACGGTGCCGGTGACATCGCGCAGGGCGTACAGCTTCTTGTCGGCGGGGGCGAGACCGTCGCCCGCCGCGCAGATCACGGAGCCGACGCCGTCGAGGACGGACAGCATCTCCTCGTTGGACAGCAGGGCGCGCCAGCCGGGGATGGACTCCAGCTTGTCGAGGGTGCCGCCGGTGTGGCCGAGGCCCCGGCCGGAGAGCTGCGGGACGGCGGCGCCGCAGGCGGCGACCAGCGGGGCGAGCGGCAGGGTGATCTTGTCGCCGACACCGCCGGTGGAGTGCTTGTCCGCGGTGGGGCGGGACAGGGAGGAGAAGTCCATGCGCTCGCCGGAGGCGATCATCGCGGCGGTCCAGCGGGCGATCTCGCGGCGGTTCATGCCGTTGAGCAGGATCGCCATGGCCAGCGCGGACATCTGCTCGTCGGCGACCGTGCCCCGGGTGTAGGCGTCGATGACCCAGTCGATCTGCGCGTCGCTCAGCTCCTCGCGGTCGCGCTTCGCGCGGATGACGGAGATGACGTCCATGGCATGTCCTTCCAGCGGTTCCGAACACCCGTGCCGCCCGCCCGGGGGCACGGGAATCGACTCTACGCGCATAGAGGGAGGTTGGGTACGCCCGGGGACGTCCCGGGCGGGCCGCGCCCCCGCGCGGGACGTGACGAGTGGGGACGACCGTGGGACGGACGCCGGTTCCTGGTCCGCCGCGAGGAAAATCGGAATCCCGCTGATCACCGGGCGGGATTTTTATGGAATGGCGCCCGGTGATTGTTGCAAACCTTCCTGGCGTAAAGACGTCAACCCCCTTCGGGGGAGCATAGAAGCAGGCACGCAAAGGCATCATGAGGGAGTTGAGTCGAACCATCAGAACCCGACGGGGGAATATCCATTTCCTCGCCACGACTAAAGGAGAGACCATTGAAGGCGAAGCGTTTTACGCGGGTAGCAATTCCCCTGGCGGGTTCCGCGGCGCTGATCTTCGGTATGCAGGGGACCGCCCTGGCCGCGCAGACCGTGAATGTGCCGGACGGCGGGGGCTACGGCCAGTGGCAGGCGGACCCGAGCGGCTCGATCCCGGGCGACTCGATCAGGGCGTGCGACACCGGCTCGGACGGCGATTACGTCAGGGTCGACCTGGACGTCAACCGCAACGGCTCGATCGACCGGACGGCGTGGACCAAGGGTCACCCCGCACCGTCCTGCAGTGCGTGGATCTCCGGCAACCTCACGGAAGGCACCCCGGTCACCATCTGGGTGATGAGGGTCGACAGTGGAGGAACCATCCTCCTCCCCGAAGGAAAAGGCAACTTCACCGCCTGATCCACCTGACACCCTTCCGAACCGGAGATCGAATTCTCTCGCCGGGAATCACCCGCGCGACCGCCCGGCCCTTTCCGGAGAGCTCTTACCGTAACGATCTCGCGGAATGGGCCGGGCGCGTGTTTCGTGCGCCCACACCAGAAAGGCGAGAACGCTGATCCCGGCACCCAGTACACATACGGCGCCCCACCCGGCCGCCGCGTACAGAGAAGTGGCGGCGAGGGCGCCGGTGGCGCTGCCGATCGCGTAGAAGATCATGTATCCGCCGATCAGCCGGCCGCCCGCCTCGGGATGCAGCGCGTAGATCAGGGTCTGATTGGTGACGTGCACCGCCTGCACGGCGAGGTCCAGGACGATCACCCCGACGACCAGTGCCCACAGCGAGCTGCCGGTGAACGCCAGCGGCACCCAGGAGACGGCGAGCAACGCCAGGCCGGCGCCCGTGGTCCAGCGGGAGAGTCCGCGGTCGTTCAGCCGTCCCGCCGCCCCGGCGGCGAGCGCGCCCACGGCTCCGATCAGTCCGAACGCCCCGATCGCGGTGTGGGACAGGGAGTGCGGGGCCTCGCTGAGCGGCAGCGCGACACTGCTCCACAGGGTGCTGAAGGCCGCGAAGATCAGCAGGCCGAGCAGGGCGCGGACCCTGAGGAGCCGTTCCCGCGCGAACAGGTCGACCGTGGAGCGCAGGAGCCGTCCGTAGCCCAGGGCGGGCGGCGCGGCCCCGCCGGGGCTCCGCGGCAGCGAGCGGCTCAGGACGAGGGCGAGCAGGGCGGTGAGCCCCGCCGAGGCGAGGTAGACGGACCGCCAGCCCGCAAGGTCGGCCAGCAGTCCGGACACCGCGCGGGCGAGCAGGATGCCGATGACCACCCCGCCGGTCACCTGCCCGACGACCCGCCCGCGCCGGGCGGGCGGTGCCAGGGACGCGGCGTGGACGACCAGCGTCTGCGTCACCACGGCGAGCAGCCCCACGGCCGCCATGCCGACGAGCAGCAGCGCCGCCGTGGGGGCGATGGATACCACGGTCAACGCGCCTGCCAGCAGGACCAGTTGCGTCACGATGAGGCGTCGGCGGTCCTTCATGTCCCCCAGCGGCACGAGCAGGAAGAGCCCCAGCCCGTATCCGACGTGGGTGAGGGTCACGACGGCGCCGACGAGCGCCGGGGCCATCCCCAGATCGCGCCCGATCGTCACCAGGAGCGGTTGCGCGAAGTAGACATTGGCCACCGAGGCCCCGCCCGCGACGGCGAGCAGCGGGATCACCCCGCGGGGCGTCGGCGCGGGCGCGCAAGCGCCTTCTCCCCCGCCGGTCCCGCGCCGTGGCGCCGCCGCCTCACCGCCGCCGACCTCGCGGTTCCCCGCCATGGCATCCTCCGTCCGCTCCGCGCGGCCGGGGTCCGTACGGCGACCCCGCCCCGACTGGTTGCATCTTGCTACCAGATGGACGGTAGCCGGACTTGGTAGCATGTTGCAACCAGACGGGAAGGCGGGAACGGCATGGTGAAACGGACGCGGTTCGACGACAGCGACTGCCCCGTCGCGCGGTCCGTCGACACGATCGGCGACTGGTGGTCCCTGCTGATCGTGCGGGACGCCTTCGACGGGAGCCGGCGCTTCGGGGAGTTCCAGCGCGGCCTCGGCGTCGCGAAGAACATCCTCACCGCGCGGCTGCGCGCCCTGGTCGACGGCGGGGTCCTCGCCTCCGTCCCCGCGTCCGACGGCAGCGCCTACCGCGAGTACGTCCTGACCCCGAAGGGCGAGGCGCTGTTCCCCGTCGTCGTGGCGCTCCGGCAGTGGGGCGAACAGAACCTCTTCGACCCCGGCGAACCGCACTCGGAGCTGGTCGACCGACGGCAGGACCGACCGCTGCGCGCGCTGGAGGTGCGGGCCGCGGACGGACGACGTCTGGGCCCGGGGGACACCACCGTCCACAAGCTGCCCGAGGCTCCCTGAACCGGACGGAGGGCCGCAGGCGCAGGTCACCAGGCCGACCGGCCTGACGGGCTGACGGGCTGGCGGGCTGACGCTCGCCGCAGGACCCCGAGCGGGCGGAGCTGTCGCGGGGCCGGGCGGACCGGCACCCGCGCCGGTCCGGGGACGCCGACGGCCCCCGGCCTCCGCTCGTGGCGGGGGACGGGGGCCGTCGGGCGAACCGGGGTTACGCGAGGTGGTCCGGGCCGAACGCCTGCGGCAGCATCGCGGACAGCGGCAGCAGTCCGGCCGGTGTCTCCAGGACGAGTTCGGGGCCCCCGAACTCGTACAGGAGCTGGCGGCAGCGGCCGCAGGGGACGAGGACCTCGCCCCGGCCGTCCACACAGGTGAAGTGGGTCAGCCGCCCGCCGCCCGTGTCGAGCAGCCGCGAGACCAGCCCGCACTCGGCGCACAGCCCGATCCCGTACGACGCGTTCTCGACGTTGCACCCGGTGACCGTGCGGCCGTCGTCGACCAGGGCCGCCGCGCCGACCGGGTAGCGGGAGTAGGGGGCGTACGCCCGGGACATGGCGTCCCGGGCGGCCTCGCGCAGCGCGTCCCAGTCGATCTCGGGGGCGTCCGGCGCCGTGGTGGGCGTCATTTCCCTTGGCCCTTGCGGTACCTCATACCGTCAGCCTTCGGCATCCGCAGCCGTTGTGCCGCGAGGGAGAGGACCAACAGGGTCACGATGTACGGCGTGGCGCCGACGAACTCGCCGGGGACCTCGTCCGTCAGCAGGTACCAGACGAGGACCAGCGCGGCGATCGCGGCGCTGATGGACGCCTGGAGCATCGCCTTGCGGTACACCTTCCAGCCCGCGAGGACCACCAGCAGCACCACCAGGAGCAGCAGCATCGCGTGGACGACCTCGCCGCCGTTGCGCAGCTGGAGGGCGTCGGAGAAGCCGAAGAGGCCCGCGCCCATGGCGACCCCGCCGGGCCGCCAGTTGCCGAAGATCATCGCCGCGAGGCCGATGTAGCCGCGGCCGCCGGTCTGGCCCTCCAGGTAGATATGGGCGGTGACCAGGGCGAGGAAGGCGCCGCCGAGTCCGGCGAGGCCGCCGGAGATGGCGACGGCGAGGTACTTGTGCGAGTAGACGTTGACGCCGAGGGACTCCGCGGCGACCGGGTTCTCGCCGCAGGACCGCAGCCGCAGTCCGAACGGGGTCCGCCACAGCACCCACCAGCTGCCGACGAAGAGCAGCACGGCGATCAGGGTGACGACGGAGACGTTGGTGACCAGGCCGCCGAGGATGCCCGCGACGTCGGAGACCAGGAACCAGCCCTGGTCCTGGACGCTGTTCAGCCCGCTGGACAGACCCGGGACCGTGAACTCGGGCAGGGACTCGGCGGGCGGGGACTGCTTGGGGTTGCCGCCCGCGGTGAGGGCGTCGCCCCCGGCGAAGAAGATCTTCGCGAGGTACTGGGTGATACCGAGCGCCAGCAGGTTGATCGCGACACCGGAGACGATGTGGTCGACGCCGAAGGTGACGGTGGCGACGGCGTGGATGAGTCCGCCGATCACGCCGAAGCCGATACCGCACGCCAGCCCCAGCCAGGGGCTGGTCTGCCAGCCGATCCAGCCGGCGCCGAAGGTGCCGAGGATCATCATGCCTTCGAGGCCGATGTTCACGACGCCCGCGCGTTCGGCCCACAGTCCGGCGAGTCCGGCGAGCGCGATCGGCACGGCGAGCCGCAGGGCCGCGCTGATCTGGCCCTCGGAGGTGATCTGGTCGGCGCCGGTGACGACACGGACGGCGGAGATGAGGACGAGCGCGCCCGCGATGGCGAACAGGACACGGGAGAGGGTCCAGCGCTTGCGGCGCTGGCCGCGATCCGCCTTGGGCGCCGCGGGCGGCGGCGTTTCGGTCAACGTGGCAGTCATCCCGCCACCTCCTGCTTCTCGGTACGGGCGGCGGCCTGGGCGGCGAGTTCGGCGCCGACACGCTGCTGCTGACGCTTGAGGCCGTAGCGACGCACGACTTCGTAGGCGATGACCACGCACAGGACGATGACGCCCTGGATCACGCCGAGGATCTCCTTGTCGTAGCCCTGGAGCTCCAGATGGCTGGTGGTGCGCTCCAGGAAGCCCCACAGCAGCGCGCCGAGCGCGATACCGATGGGGTGGTTGCGGCCGAGCAGGGCGATGGCGATACCCGTGAAGCCGATGCCCAGCGGGAAGTCGTTGGCGAACTGGTGGCTGTCGTTGAGCAGGGTCGGCATCCCGACGAGCCCGGCGACGGCGCCCGACAGGATCATGCTGGTGACGATCATCCGCTTGACGTTGACACCGCTCGCGGCGGCGGCGGACTCGGACTGGCCGACCGCCCGCAGGTCGAAGCCGAAGCGGGTGCGGCCCAGGGTGAACCAGTAGAGGACGCCGACGAGGATCGCGATCAGCACGAAGCCCCAGACCTCACCGGCCGCGCCCGTGTCGAAGGCGAAGAACCACGAGCCCTCGGGCAGCGGCTTGGTGGAGACGAGGGTGCCCGCCTTGTCCAGCTGGCCGAGCTGCTCGGGCTGGATGAGATAGCCGATCACTGCGGTGGCGATGGCGTTCAGCATGATGGTCGAGATGACCTCGCTGACGCCCCGGGTCACCTTGAGGATGCCCGCGATCGACGCCCACAGGGCACCGACGGCCATCGCGCAGAGGATGATCAGCGGGATCGCGAGCCAGCCGGGCGCGGTGAGCGCGCCGCCGAGCAGGGCCGCGACGAACGCGGCGAGCCGGTACTGGCCGTCGACGCCGATGTTGAACAGGTTCATCCGGAAGCCGATGGCCACGGCGATACCGGCGAGGTAGTACGTGGTCGCCTTGTTCAGGATGTAGACCTGGCTGTCGCTGGCGGAGCCGTACGTCAGCATGTCGCCGAACGCGGCGAACGGGTCCTTGCCGGTGGCGAGCAGCACCAGCGCGGTGATCACCACGGCGGCGACCAGCGCGAGGGCGGGGGCCGCGACCGCGAGGAGCACCCGCTCCTTGTCGATGCGGGAGGTCAGTTTGTTCATCGGGTGTCGTCCTCCGACTGCGTACCGTCCGCCCCGGGGGCCGCGGGGGCGGCGCCGGGAGCGGGGTCCTCGGTGTGTTCCAGATGGCCGGTGGCCGCGCCCGTCATGGCGGAGCCCAGCTCCTCGGGGGTGACCGTCGCGGGGTCGGCGTCGGCGACCAGCTTCCCCCGGTACATGACCCGCAGGGTGTCGGAGAGGCCGATGAGCTCGTCCAGGTCGGCGGAGATCAGCAGCACCGCGAGGCCCTCGCGTCGGGCGCGGCGGATCTGGTCCCAGATCTGGGCCTGCGCGCCGACGTCGACGCCCCGGGTGGGGTGGGCGGCGATGAGCAGCTTGGGCGCGTGGCTCATCTCGCGGCCGACGATCAGCTTCTGCTGGTTGCCGCCGGACAGGGAGGCCGCGGTGACGTCGATCCCGGGGGTGCGGACGTCGTACACCTCGACGATCCGCTCGGTGTCGGCGCGGGCGGCCTTGATGTCGAGGAGTCCGCCGCGGGAGTTGGGGCGCTCGGTGATGTGGCCGAGCATCCGGTTCTCCCAGAGCGGCGCTTCGAGGAGCAGTCCGTGGCGGTGGCGGTCCTCGGGGATGTAGCCGATGCCTTCCTCGCGGCGGTGCCGGGTGGGGGCGTGGGAGATGTCGGCGTCCCCGAGGGTGATCGTGCCGCTGTCGGGGCGGCGGATGCCCATGATCGCCTCGACCAGCTCGGACTGGCCGTTGCCCTCGACTCCGGCGATGCCGAGCACCTCACCCTGGTGGATGGTGAGGGTGATGTCGTCGAGGATGATCCGCTCGATGCCGTCGAGGTCGGTCTGGGTGAGCCGGACGGCGGCGAGGTCGAGGGTCGCGATGTCGGTGACCGTGGACTCCTCGGTCTCCGGCGAGGGCAGCTCGCTGCCCACCATCAGCTCCGCGAGCTGCTTGGAGGTGGTGGTGCGGGGGTCGGCGGTGCCGACGGTGGTGCCGCGCCGGATGACGGTGATGTCGTCGGCGACCGACAGGACCTCACCGAGCTTGTGCGAGATGAAGATGACCGTGAGGCCCTCGGACTTCAGCTCCCGCAGGTTGTCGAACAGCGCGCCGACCTCCTGCGGGACGAGGACCGCGGTGGGCTCGTCCAGGATGAGGGTGCGCGCGCCGCGGTAGAGGACCTTGAGGATCTCCACCCGCTGGCGGTCCGCGACGCCGAGCTCCTCCACCAGTACGTCGGGCCGTACCCCGAGGCTGTAGGCGTCGGACAGTTCCTTGATCCGCCTGCGGGCCTTCGCGCCGATGCCGTGCAGCTTCTCGGCGCCGAGGACGATGTTCTCCAGGACCGTCAGGTTGTCGGCCAGCATGAAGTGCTGGTGGACCATCCCGATACCGCGCGCGATGGCGTCGGCCGGGGTGCTGAACGAGACCTGGTCGCCGTCGACCGTGATGGTGCCCTCGTCCGGCTTCTGCATGCCGTAGAGGATCTTCATCAGGGTGGACTTGCCGGCACCGTTCTCGCCGCAGAGGGCATGGACGGTGCCCTTGCGGACGGTGATGTCGATGTCACGATTGGCGACGACGCCGGGGAACCGCTTGGTGATTCCGCGCAGTTCGACGGCGGCGGCCTGCGGCGGTGACGGGGTGGACGCGTTGATGGCGCACTCCTCGGGGGAAGGGGCAGGCGAGGCGTGGGAGGGCGGGCGTCTGCGACGCGAGATCCCTGGGTCGTCGGCGGTACGGCGACTTCAGGGAACTGTCGTCACGGCGCCGGGAGAACGTAGCGCTTCAACTCCACGCTACACGCGTAGAGTTGACACATCGTTATGGCCCGGCCGGGAGGTGATGACGCTTCCCTCCCGTGCCGAGCCGGTGGGACGGTACGGACCCGGGGGCCGGGGTGCCCCGGTGGGTCCGTCCGCCGCCTGCCGGGCCCCGGGGGCCCGGCGTGGTGCTACGGGGTGGTCTTGACGGTGATGGAGCCGTCGACGATCTTCTTCTTGGCCTCGTCCAGCTTGGGCTGGATGTCCTTGAGGAAGCCACCGCTCACGGAGAGCGAGACGCCGTCGTCCTTCAGCGGGTACGTGTTGACGCCGGTCAGCGGCTTGCCGTCCTTGATCGACTTGATCAGGTCGTAGACGCCGATGTCGACGTTCTTGACGACCGAGGTCAGCACGGACTCCTTGTACTTGGCGAGACCCGGGACGTTGTACTGGTCCGAGTCGACGCCGATGCCCCAGGCGCCCTTGACGCCCGCGACGGCCTCGATCGCGCCGGTGCCGGAGGAGCCGGCCGCCGTGTAGATCACGTCGGCGCCCTTGTCGAGCTGGCCCTGCGCGGCTTCCTTGCCCTTGTCGGGGCTGGCGAAGCCGGAGGTGTCCGAGCCGCGGCTCAGGTACTGGCTCTCGACCTTGATCTTCGGGTTCGTCTCCTTGGCGCCCTGGATGAAGCCCGCCTCGAACTTCTTGATCAGCGGGATGTCCGCGCCGCCGATGAAGCCGACGTGGTCCTTCTTCGTCTTCAGCGCGGCGGCGACACCGGCCAGGTAGGAGCCCTGCTCCTCGGTGAACGTGATGCTGGAGACGTTCTTGGCGTCCACCACCGAGTCCACGATGCCGAAGGTGGTGTCCGGGTACTTCGCGGAGACCTTCGTCATCGACGCGGCGTAGGCGAAGCCGACCCCGACGATCGGGTTGTAGCCCGCGTCCGCGAGGGAGGACAGGCGCTGCTCACGGTCGGCCTCGGTGTCGGTGACCTTGGCGGTCAGCTCCTTGAGCTCCCCGCCGAACTCCTTGGTCGCCTTGTCGGCGCCACGGGCGGCCGAATCGTTGAAGGAGAAGTCGCCGCGGCCGCCGACGTCGTAGGCGAGGCCGATCTTGACGCCCTTGCCTCCACCGGAGGACGAGGAGTCGGAACCGGAGTCCTTCTTCTCGGAGGACGTGCTGCCACAGGCCGTGGCGGTGAACGTGAGCGCTGCGGACGCGAGGACCGCAGCGGAGATCTTGGCTACCCGGCGCAAGGGAGGCTCCTTCAACCTGACCGAAGCGCCACTTCCGGCGCTGGTTTCGCCGCGATCGTAACGCGCGTAGATGTCAGATAAAGGGGTCTTGGTGAGCTGTTATCGGATCGACGCGAACGCGGGGTTACCTCACGGGGTGCGGGGGGTGACGTGTGCGGGTCCTGACCTGCTTCGTCCCAGGTCAGGGTGGGTTTCCTGGGGCCACTGGGGTTCCGGGGTCACCCCGGGTCCCCCGCTCCCCGGCGGCTCCGGGTCCGGCGTTGCCGGGCGCGCCTTCGCTTGCGCTTCTGAGGTCTGTCCGGGTGGGCGCGCTTGTCCCTGTGCCGTCGCTCGGTGGTTTCGGCAGTTCCCCGCAGGTCGCCTTCGCTTGCGCTTCTGAGGTCTGTCCGGGTGGGCGCGCTTGTTCCTGTGCCGTCGCTCGGTGGTTGTGCGCAGTTCCCCGCGCCCCTTTGGGGCGCTCCCGGCCGGTTCTTCGGGTCGGTGCCGGTCGGGATTCTCCGTCCTCGCTCCAACGCGCTCGGTACGACGTACGTGTGGTCCTACTGAAGAGCATCGGAGTCTGCGGGCAGAGATTCCCGCCCACCCCCTCCCGTAGCAGGGCGACTGCGCGGGGAGGGGGGTGACTCATGGCTTCCGGACCATTACCGAACTTGTCGGGGAGTCGACGCAGGTGGTTGTCTCGCCCGCCTTGTCGTAGCCCCAGCTCTCGTACAGGGCTTGGACCCTTGGCTTCCCGGTCTCCACCAGGAGGGTGACGACTCTTGCCGGCACCGGGGCGAGCAGCGCTTCGTGGAGCTGGCGAGCGCGCCCCGTACCGCGCCATTCGGGGACGACCATCAGCTCCGAGAGGGCGATCACAGGCCCGCGGAGCCCGAGTGGCCGCGCGTGCCCTTTCCACCATCCGCCGGGCTTCAGCATGGAGCCGTACGCGTAGCCGACCGGACCACTCGCTTCCCACCCTGAAACGCACTGCCAGTTCTCACGGGACGACCACAGGTCAAGGAAGCAGGAGAAGCGCTCACGCGAGTGGAACGGGTCAGGGTTGTCGACGTACGCCTCATCGTGGAGGTCCAGCAAAAGGGGCCGAATGTCTTGTGCGTCGGCGTGTGTATGGCGTCTCAAATCCATCGACCGGACTCTTCAATCCATTCGGTGCGCAGCCAGCTTGCGGAACCATCCTCCTCGCGCACCCGCCCGGCTGCGGGAGGGGGTGGGCGGGAATCTCTGCCCGCAGACTCCGACGCCACCAGTACATCCACTGGACGTCGTACCGAGCGCGTTGGAGCGAGGACGGAGAATCCCGACCGGCACCGACCCGAAGAACAGACCGGGAGCGCCCCAAAGGGGCGCGGGGAACTGCGCGAAAACGAGGGCAGACCCGCACCCGGCCGACAACACCAGACAGGCAGCGCCCCGACAGGGGCGCGGGGAACTGCGCGAAACCACCGAGCGACGGCACAGGGACAAGTACGCCCAGCACACGAAACCCAGGGGCGCGAGGAACCGCGCAAAAACGACGAGCGACGGCACAGGAACAAGCGCGTCCACCCGGACGGACCTGGAACGGCGACCGGGACTACGTGTCGAGGATGGCCGCCGCCGTGAAGAGTTCGACGCCGACGGCGATCGACGACTCGTCGACGTCGAAATCCCCCTGGTGGAGGTCCCGCACGGTCCGCTCCCCCGGCCTGCGCACGCCGAGGCGCGCCATCGCCCCCGGCACATGCTCCAGGTACCAGGAGAAGTCCTCGCCCCCGAGACTCTGCTCGGTATCCTGCACCGACGCCGCGCCGCGCCGCGCGGTCATCGCGTCCCGGAGCAGCTTGGTGACCTGGGGGTCGTTGACCACCGGCGGCACCCCGCGGACGTAGGTGATCTCCGTCTTCGCCCGGTACAGGCCCGCGACCTCGTCGATGGCCGCGTGCACCAGGTCCGGTGCCAGCCGCCACGACTGGAGGTCGAGGCACCGCACGGTCCCGGACAGCTCCGCGTGCTGCGGGATGACGTTGCACGCGTGCCCGGACTCGATCCGCCCCCAGGTCAGGGCCAGCCCGGACCGGGCGTCGACCCGCCGGGCGACCAGCGCGGGGACCTCGGTCGCCACCTTGGCCGCGGCGATGACGAGGTCGGTCGTCAGATGGGGCCGCGCGGTGTGCCCGCCGGGCCCGTCGAGGGAGATGTCCAGCCGGTCGCAGGCGGAGGTGATCGGTCCGTGCCGCAGCCCGATTCGGCCCGCGTCGACCCGGGGGTCGCAGTGCACCCCGATGATCCGCCCCACCCCGTCCAGCACACCGGCGGCGATCGCGTCGGTCGCGCCGCCCGGCAGTACCTCCTCGGCGGGCTGGAAGATCAGCCGCACCGGGTGCGGAAGCGTGCCCGCACGGTCCATCCCGGCCAGCACCAGCCCCGCGCCGAGCACCACGGACGTGTGCACGTCGTGCCCGCAGGCGTGGGCCCGGTCGGGCACCGTGGACCGGTAGGCGCAGCCGGTCTTCATGTCGGGGATGGGCAGCCCGTCGATGTCGGCGCGCAGCGCCAGCCTGGGCCGTACGCCGTCCCAGGTGCCGATGTCACAGATCAGTCCGGTGCCGAGCTTCAGGACCTGCGGCCGCAGTCCCGCCTTCTCCAGGCGGGTCTTGATCGCGGCGGTGGTCCGGAACTCCTGGTTGCCCAGCTCGGGGTGCATATGCATGTCGCGGCGGAACGCGATGAGCTCGGCACGGAGCGCGTCGGGCAGGGTACCGGGCAGCAGCGGCATCCCGGGCCGGTCGGCGTCGGACGTGGAGTCTGTGTCAGCGGACATCAGTTGGTTCACCCTTTGAAGGGTAAAGCGACAGGGGGGTCAACTGCGCGGTGATCTATGAAAGTTCAGCCTGATTGGTGTAACGATTCCAGGATGTGGACGCATGATCTTCACTCGGGATGGGTAGGGAACGAAGTCACCCCGCACCCACCGAGCGCAGTCGGTGCACGTCACGCGCGGTGCCCGTGACCCCGCTGAGGAAGCCGTGTGCCCGGGGCGAGGCATGGTCGGTGAGCCAGGTGGGATCGATGTCACAGACGGCTATCCGTACCTCCGTACCCGCGAGGGCGAGCGGCAGCGTGTGCACGACGGTGGACGGGAAGCTGAGGACCGTCCGCCCGACGGGCCCCCGCCGGGCGATCAGCTCCAGCGGCAGATCCGGGCGGCAGACCTCCAGTCCCGTGGCCGTGGCGAGCCGGTGCAGCTTCTCGGGGCTCTCCCGCCGGTGCGCGAAGTACCGGGTGGCGCCATGGTCGCGGGCCAGCGAGCGGACCGCCGTCAGATAGCGGTCGGGGTCGACCACGCCCGTCTCCACCAGCGAGGTGCCGACGAGGTCGGCGCCCCTGGTGAGCCGGGGCGGCCCGAAGCGGGACCGGGTCCACGCGAAGTCGTTGACGGTGACCCGTACACCGTCCGGCACCGTCCCGATCGGCATCGCGGAGAACACCTCGACGGTGCTCCCGTCCGCCGGGGCCAGCCGCCGCCGGGCCAGCGCGGAGACCGGCGCGAACACCAGGTCACGCGGGCCGGGCCGGCCCCCGCGCCGGTGCCAGCGCACCAGCCGTTCCCCGCCCGCGAGCTGGGCGACGAACTCCATGGTCGCCGTGCCGTCGTCCACCACGACCAGTCCCGCCTCCCGGACCAGGGTGAGCAGCAGCTGGACGTAACGGGAGAACGGGTCGCCGATGACGATCCGCGCCGCCCCCCGGAGCAGGGGCGCCAGCGCGCCGACCGTCCGGAAGGGCGCCGTCGGCCCCCCGCGCGCCTCCTCCCAGCGCACCCGGTGGCCCTCGCCCCGCGCCAGTTCCGCCATCCGCCGCAGCTGGCCCCGGGTCATCGGGTCGCCCGGTGAGAGGACGACCAGGGTCAGCCAGGACGGGTCGTCCCCTGTACGCGGGTGCGCCCCGGCCGGGCCGGGCGGGGCGGCGGGGGGCCGCCCGTCGCTGTGGTGCGCCCACTCCAGCACGTTGAGGAGCTGGACGGGGCTCTCGACGAACGCGAGGGTCTGGGTGGGGCCCACCGGCCCGACTCGGGGACTCAATTGTCGCTCCGGGCGCTGGTCGGGGGCCGTCAGACCGTGACCGGCTCGCCCGCGGCGGTGGCGATCTCCGCCTGGGCGACGACACCGGGGACCCGGCGCAGCTTGCGCATCGGGCCGAGCTCGGAGTCGTACACCTTCTTGACGCCGTCGCCGAGCGAGGACTCTATGGTGCGGATGTCGCGGACGAGCCGCGCGAGGCCCTGGGGCTCGACGGACGCGGCCTGGTCGGAGCCCCACATCGCCCGGTCGAGGGTGATGTGCCGTTCCACGAAGACGGCGCCGAGCGCGACGGCCGCGAGGGTGGTCTGGAGGCCCGTCTCATGGCCGGAGTAGCCGATGGGGACGTTGGGGAACTCCTGCTGGAGGGTGTTGATCACGCGCAGGTTCAGCTCGTCGGCCTTGGCCGGGTAGGTGGACGTGGCGTGGCAGAGCAGGATGTTGTCCGAGCCGAGCACCTCGACGGCGTGCCGGATCTGCTTGGGCGTGGACATCCCGGTGGAGAGGATCACGGTCCGCCCGGTGGCGCGCAGGGCGCGCAGCAGTTCGTCGTCGGTGAGGGACGCGGAGGCGACCTTGTGGGCGGGGAGGTCGAACCTCTCCAGGAACGCGACGGCCTCGGTGTCCCACGGGGAGGCGAACCAGTCGATGCCGCGCTTCTCGCAGTAGGCGTCGATCGTCCGGTACTCGTCCTCACCGAACTCGACGCGGTGGCGGTAGTCGATGTAGGTCATCCGGCCCCAGGGGGTGTCGCGTTCGATGTTCCACTGGTCGCGGGGGGTGCAGATCTCGGGGGTGCGCTTCTGGAACTTCACGGCGTCGCATCCGGCGTCGGCGGCGGCGTCGATGAGGGCGAGCGCGTTCTCCACGTCGCCGTTGTGGTTGATGCCGATCTCACCGGTGATGTAGACGGACCGGCCGGGGCCCGCGGTCCGGGAGCCGAGGGTACGCAGACGGGAGGGGTTCGGGGACATGAGGGGTTCCTTTACCTGTCGGTGTGTACGTGGGTGGGTACGTGGTTCTGTACGTCGGTGGGTACGGACGGGACGGGGTGGTCGGGGGAGTCCCGGCGGCCCTGCGGGTGCCGGGGGGTGTGGGGGTCGAGGGACGGGCCGAGGAGCCAGGTGGCCAGCTCCCGGACCGCTCCGGCGCCGCCGGGCGCGGTGGTGACGGCGCGTGCGGCGCCGCGCACCACCTCGTGGGCGCTCGCGACGGCCACGGGCCAGCCGGCGACGGTGAAGCACGGGAGGTCGTTGACGTCGTTGCCCGCGTAGAGCACCCGCTGCGGGGCGATGCCCTGCTCGTCGCACCACTGCTTGAGCGCGAGGTCCTTGCGTTCGACACCGTGCAGGACGGCGATCCCCAGCTTGCGGGCGCGTGCCGCGACGACCGGATTGCGCTCCGAGGAGAGGATCAGCAGCGCCAGCCCGGCCTCGCGCAGGGCGGCGACACCGAGCCCGTCCCCCCGGTGGACGGAGACGAACTCCCGTCCGTCGGCGTCGATCAGCACCCGGTCGTCGGTCTGGGTGCCGTCGAAGTCGAGGACGACCGCGTCGATGTCCGCGCGGCCCGGCAGGGCGGCGGGGCGGTCCGCGTCGAGGAGCGGCGCGAGGGCGCGGGCCCGGGTGAGGTCGTGCGGGTCGTCGATCTCCAGGACCCGGGACGCGTCGGTGCGGACGAGTCGGGTGCGGCCGAAGAAGCGGTGGCGGTGCGCGCGGAAGCCGGGGGCGGTCATCGCGTAGGCGGCGCCGGTCTCCAGGAGGTCCTGGGGCCGGTCCTGGCGGCGCGGGCGGACGGACTTGTCGTGGTTGACGCCGTACCCGTCCCAGGCGGTGTCGCTGTCGCCGTCCCCGTCGCTGTCGCGCCAGACGAAGCCGTGGAAGGGGGCGACGGTCACCGCGGTGTCGGCGCCCTCGTCGGTGACGGCGGCGGCGACCGCGTCCAGGTCCCCGGGGGTGAGGAAGGGGCTGGTGCACTGGACGAGCACGACCACGTCCACGGGGTGTCCGTGGCGGGACTCATGGGCGTCCAGCGCGTGCAGTACGGCGGCCTCGCTGGTCGCGGTGTCGTCCGCGAGGGCGGCGGGGCGCACGACGACCTCCGCGTCTGCCGCACGGGCGGCGGCGGCGATCGCCGGGTCGTCGGTGGAGACGACGACGTGGGTGACGCGGGGTGCCGTGCGGCAGGCGTGGACGGCCCTGGTGACCAGGGGGATACCGCCGACCGGGGCCAGGTTCTTGGCGGGGACGCCCTTGGAGCCGCCCCGCGCCGGGATCACGGCGAGAACGACCTGCGGCCTTCGCGGCGTGCGCTGCGTTCGCTGCGCGGGGGCTGTTGTCGCGGTCATCGTCCGGTGCTCCTCGTCGTCCTCATATGCGTTTCCGGTGCCGGGCCCGTTTGTTCCCGTGCGGGTACTCGGTGGTGCGGCGCGGTCCCGTCCGGAGTGCGGTTCCGCAGCCGGAGAACCGGCGGCCAGGGGCGCCCCAAAGGGGCGCGGGGAACTGCGCACCCCCGGACAGCCCGCACAGGAACAAGTGCGCTCAGGTGCACAGACCTCAGGGGCGCGGGGAACTGCGCACCCCCGAACGGCCCGCACGGGAACAGGTACGCCGAGGTGCACAGACCTCAGGGGCGCGGGGAACTGCGCACCCCCGAACTGCCCGCACGGGAACAGGTACGCCGAGGTGTGGAACCCCGGCCGCGCGAGCGAAGGCGGCCTGCTGGGAACTGCGCACCCGCGAACGGCCCGCACAGGAACAAGTGCGCTCAGGTGCACAGACCTCAGGGGCGCGGGGAACTGCGCACCCCCGAACGGCCCCCACAGGAACAGGTACGCCGAGGTGTGGAACCCCGGCCGCGCGAGCGAAGGCGACCTGCGGGGAACTGCGCCCCCACGAAGTACGGGCCCCCGGACACCTACGCCGAGGTGTGGAACCCCGGACGCGCCAGCGAAGGCGAGGTGCGGAACCCCGGAGGCGCAAGCGAAGGCGACCCGCCGGGGGCTCACAGCTCCCCCATGCGACGGATCGCGGGCGCGACCCGCTGCACCCCGTGCCGGTAGGCACCCCGCGCGGCGCGCCGGACGACCCGCCGGACCGGCCCGGCGGACCCCGGGGACACCCGCGCCGCGCCGGGCAGCACCGCCCCGTCCACCGCGAGGTGGTACCGCCGCAGCACCCCGGGCAGATACCCGGGCGCGGTCGCGGCCGTGTAGTAGGGCGCGATCCCCCCGGGCCCCGCCCCGCCCCCCAGCCGCGCGATCCGCTCCCGCGCCGCGTCGTACGCCGCCTCGTACGAGCCGTCCGCCGCGACCCCCTGCCGTGCCACCCACCCGGGGTCCGCGACGGGCACCGCCCCCGCGTCGAGCGCGTCCCACGACATCAGGCAGCCGGACCCCACGAAGTGGTGGTTGCCCAGCGCCTCACGCACCCCGAGATCCGTGAGCACCGCCGTCGGCACCCGCCGGTGCAACGCTTCGAGCGCCGCCGTGGAACTCACCGTGACCAGCAGGTCCGCGCCGTCCAGCACCTCGCCCATGTGCCCGTACACCAGCCGCAGGTTGGGCGGCAGCCGCAGCGGTCGCGCGAGCTTCTGGTACGGGGTCTCCTCGATGTGCGTGGTGTGTTCACCGGGGCGCGAGCGCAGCTTCAGCAGCACCTCGCGGTCCGGGTGGCGCCGGGCGTGCCGGACCAGCCGTTCCAGCAGGTACGCGCGGCCGGCCCGGTCACCCGGTACGGAGGGCTGCGCGGCGAACACCACCCGGTACGGGTCGGCCGCCCGGTACGGTTCGCCGCCGAGGAACGGCAGCGCGACCTCGACCACCCCGGAGGCGTCCGCGCCGACGCCCTCGTACACCGCGCGGAACCGTTCCGCGTCCTGACGGGAGTTGGCGAGGACGAGATCGGCGCCGTGCCGCAGCAGGAGGCCGTCGGCCAGCTTCTCGTAGACCACCCCGACATAGCCGGTGACGACGACCGGGCGGCGTCCGGCGCCGCGCCAGGTGTGCGCGAGTCCGTGCAGCATCGCCTGGACCCCGCCGCCGACGAGCGCGAGGAGCACCACGTCGTACCGTTCCGCGGCCATCGTCCGCAGGAACCCCGCGGTGGTGACCTCGGTGAGGGAGTCCGCGGGGACGCCCACCTCCTGGAGCTGACGGGCCGTGGGCGTGGCGCGGCCCCGCAGCAGGAAGCCGTCGAGCCGGCCCCCGGGGACGAGGCGGCCCGCGGTGAGGGCGCCCCATTTCCATCGGGTGTCGGAATCGGCGAGTACGGCGACCCGCGGGGACTTCGGAGTACGTGAAGGCACATCGCAGACGCTAGGAAGCAATTCCGATGCGCGGCCCAACCGGAATGCAACAAAGGGTTAACAGCACACCGCCGAACGGGGAATCGGCCGCCGGGAAGCACAGGAACGCGTCCGGTTCACCGTTCCGCCGCGCGTCGTTCACCTGGTATCCGTTCCCGGGCCAAGACGAATGCCGGACCGGCGCCTAACGTCACTCGGGTGGTCAAGCTCTCCGTCATCGTGCCGTTCTACAACGTGCGGCAATACGCGCCCGACACCCTGCGGAGTCTGCGGGCGAACACCCGCGAGGACTTCGAATTCCTCCTTGTGGACGACTGTTCCCGGGACGGGACCCGCGACGTCCTGGAACGTGCCGCGCGGGACCTGCCCGGCGCGGTCGTCCTCGGGCACGAGCGGAACGGAGGTCTGGCCACCGCCCGCAACACCGGGATCGACGCGTCGCGCGGCACGTACCTCACGTTCCTCGACGGCGACGACTGGGTCGCCCCCGGCTATTACGCACAACTGGTCTCGTACATCGAGGCGTTGGGCTGCGACTTCGTACGGACCGATCATGTGCGGACGACCGGCCGCGCCCGCTCGGTGCAGCGGGTCCCCCATGGGCGGCGCGGGGAGGTGCTGCGGCCCCGGGACGTGATACTGCCCGCCGACCGGTCGACCCCGGTGGACTATCCGTACGCGTGGGCCGGGATCTACCACCGGCGGCTCGTGGACGGCGGACTCTTGCGTTTCACCGACGGACTGCGCACCGCCGAGGACCGGCCCTGGATCTGGCGGCTGCACCGCGAAGCGGAATCCTTCGCGATAGCGGGACTTCTCGGGGTGTTCTACCGGCGCGGGGTCGCCTCCTCGCTCACCCAGATCGGCGATGTACGGCAACTCGACTTCATCCGGGCATTCGACCAGGTGGTGGCGGAAACCGCCGCGGACCCGGAGGCGGAGAAACTGCTCCCGAAAGCGGTCCGCACCTATTGCGCGATCATTTCCCATCACCTCGGCCGGCTGGACAAGTTCGAACCACCGGTGGCGCGCGCCCTGAAGTCGATGAGCGCGGACGCGCTGCGCCGGATGCCCCAGCACGTCCTCGGCGCCACGCTGGACGGGATGGACCTCCAGCGCGCCACCCGGCTGCGCCGACTGCGCCGCCGCCCCCTGACCCCGGGAGCCGCCGCGTGACCACCCGAGTCCTCCTGGCGTCCACCCTGTACGGCGCCGCCACCCTCGCCGCCGCCCTCGACGCGGGGCGGCTGGCCCCGGTGGACCGCGATGTCCTACTGGTCTGCAACAACGCGGCCGTCCCCGAGACCACCCCCGCGCTCGACGGGACGCCCGGCTTCGGCCCGCTGCGCGACCGCTTCGACACGGTGGTCTCGTGGAACGCGACGATCGCCCCGTTCCATCCGGGCGGCTGGTCCCCGCGCGCGGACGACATCCCGCTGTGGGAGAGGTATCTGCGCCTCGCCTGGGACCTCGGGGACGACGACGTCGAACTCGTCGTGGAGTCCCTCCAGGTCAACCCGGCGCTCGCGGTGACCCGGATCTTCACCGGAGCCCCCGTGCACGTCTACGCGGACGGCCTGATGAGCTACGGCCCCACCCGCGACCGTATCGACCCCCTGGTCGGCACCCGGGTACGCCGGCTGCTGCACCTGGACCTCGTACCGGGCCTCGTGCCCCTGCTGCTCACCGAGTACGGCGTGCCCGCGGAGATCGTCCCGACGGACGCCTTCCTGAAGGTGCTCGCCGAACTGGACGACGCGGACGGCCCCGGCGTCCTGAAGGCCCTCGCCGGACCGGACGGCGAGGACGGCACGGACAGCGCGGACAGCCCGGACGGCCCGGACGGCCCGGACGGCCCCGGCCAGGAACCGACGGACGGCCCCGGGCCCGCGCTGCTGCTCGGGCAGTACCTGTCCGCGCTGGAGATCCTCACCCCCGACGAGGAGGAGGACCTGCATCTACGGATGCTGCGCGGCACGGTCGCGCTCGGGCACCGCCGGATCGTCTTCAAACCGCACCCCACCGCGCCCGCCGACCGGTCGCGCAGGCTGGAGGAGGAGGCCGGAGCGCTCGGCGCGCGGCTGACCGTGCTGGACACCCCGGTCCTCGCCGAGGTGCTGTACCGGCGGACCCGGCCCGCGCTCGTGGTCGGCTGCTTCTCGACGGCGCTGCTCACCGCGTCCGCGTTCCACGGTCTGCCGGTCGCCCGGGTGGGCACGGAGCTCCTGCTGGAGCGGCTCGCCCCGTACCAGAACAGCAACCGGGTCCCCGTCACCCTCGTGGACGCGCTGCTGCCGGAACTCGACGACCAGGACGCCGTCCGGGCCCAGGCCATGGACCGCTCCCCCGCGCGGACCGCGGAGCTGAACGACCTGGTGACGGCCGTCGGTTACGCGATGCAGCCGAAGCTGCACCCCGGCCGCCGCGCCGACGCCGAGCGGTATCTGAGCCGTCACCTCGACGAGCGGACCCGGCGCTACTTCAAGCGGCGCAGGCTCACCGCGCTCGGGCTGCCGGGCGCGCTCCCGGCCCAGTTCGCCTTCGTTCCCCGCAGCGCGGCCGTCCGCCGGGTCGCCCGCCGCGCGCGGGCCGTCAAGCGCGCCACCCTCGGATGAGCGCCACGACCGGGACCGCTCCCGGGCCGGTGCCGGCGGAGGGGGCGGTGCAGGTGAAGGGGCAGGCGCCGGTGGAGGGGGCGGTGCTGGTGAAGGAGCCGGCCGGGCCGCGTCCCGCGCGGGTCCCCCGGCTCCGGGCCCTGGACGGACTGCGGCTGCTCGCCGCGCTGATGGTCGCCGCCTACCACTACGGAGGCCGTGACGGTGAGGTCTCCACCGCCTGGGGCACCTCCCCGAGGCTCCAGTTCCCCACCGCGTCCGAATGGTTCGCCTACGGCTGCCTCGGGGTGCAGGTCTTCTTCGTGATCAGCGGGTTCGTGATCTGCATGAGCGGCTGGGGCCGCACCCCGCGCGCGTACCTCGCGTCCCGCGTGTCCCGGCTGATGCCCGCGTACTGGGCCGCGATCGTGCTGGTCACCGTCGTCTTCGCGCTGCCGCCCGTGGTGTACCGGGCGGTGTCCCCGAGCGACGCGCTGCTGAACCTCACCCTGCTCCAGCAGCCGCTCGGCGTCGACCGGGTGCTCGGGGTGTGCTGGACGCTGTGGGCCGAGGTCCGCTTCTACGCGCTGTTCGCGGTGGCCGTCGTCCTGCCCGGGGTGACCCGGCACCGGGTCGTGCTGTTCTGCGCGGTGTGGACGCTGGCGGCGGCGATGGCCCAGGCGTCCGGGGAACCGTTCCTGAAGACGCTGCTGATGCCGGAGTACGCGCCCTTCTTCATCGGCGGTATCGGTCTGTATCTGGTGCACCGCGACCGGCGGGACGCGACCGCCTGGGGCATCGTCGTGGTGAGCTGGCTGACCGGCCAGCACCACGCGGTGGCCGACCTGTGGCACGCCCCGGACCCGGACTTCTTCTCGTACCGTTCCGCCGGGGTGATCGTACTGATCGTGACGGCCGGGTTCGCGCTGGTCGCGGCGATCGCGCTGGGGTGGTTCTCCTGGGCCAACTGGCGCTGGCTGACGGTCGCGGGGGCGCTGACGTACCCGTTCTACCTGGTCCACGAACACCTCGGCTGGGTCGTGATCGGTGCAGTGCACCGCACCCTCGGCGTCCCCGCGTACGCGACCCTGCCGTTGACGGTCACCGCGATGCTGGCACTGGCGTGGCTGCTCAACCGCTTCGTGGAGGACAGGGCCACCCCGTGGCTGCGGAACGCGCTGACCTCGGGGGCACGGGTACGGGGAACGGGCACCGGGCAGGCTCCTTGACCTCAAGGTTGCTGGAGGTTCTACGGTCGCGGCATGGACTACTCGCACAACGACGAAGAACTCGCCACCCAGCCCATCGGTTACTGGGGCCGGGCGGCGTCCGACGCCGTGGTGGCCTATATCCGCGAGGGTCTGGCCACCCATGATCTGACCCAGCCGCAGTGGTGGGTCCTCAACCAGCTCGCGGAGTCACCGCAGGGCCGTGAACTCGCGGAACTCGCCCGGTTCCTCGGCGGCTACCTCGATGTCGGCGACCCGGCGATCGAGGAGGCGGTCGGGAACCTCGTCCACCGCGGCCTCGTCACCACCGACGACCACGACCGGCTGCACATCACCCCCGAGGGGGAGGCCCTGAAGGCCGCGGCGGTGAAGACCCAGACCGCGCGCCGTGAGGTCATCCACGACGGCGTCACGGACGAGGAGTTCGTCCGGGCCCTGAAGGTGCTGCAACGCATGATCCACAACGTGGACGGCAAGGCCTGGCACCACTGACCGCCCGCGCCGGACACCCGGCACCCGCAACCGGACCCGGCGCCGTACCCGGACCTGGCGCCGCGTCCCGGCACCCGGTCCGGCGCCGCACCCGGCGCCTACACCCCGGCGGTGGACAGCTTCGCCGCGAACCCGAGGAACAGCGCGCCCGCCAGCGTGGTCGCCCCGGCGGACAGCTTGCGGCGGCTGCGGAAGACGGCGGCGAGCCGGGAACCGCCGAAGATCAGCGCCGACAGATACAGCGCGCTCGCGACCTGGAGACAGGTGCCGAGCACGACGAACGTCACTGCGGGGTACGCGTACGCGGGGTCCACGAACTGCACGAAGAAGGAGATGAGGAACAGGATCGCCTTCGGGTTCAGCACACTGATCACGAACGCCCGGCGGAACGGCCGCTCGGCGGACGCCCCGGGCGCCTGCGCCGGGTCGGCCGCGTCCGCCCGCTCCGTACGGGCGTCCCGCTCGCGCCACATCGTCCACGCGGCCCGCAGCAGCCCGATCGCGAGCCAGGCGAGATACCCGGCGCCCACGAACTTCACGATGCCGAACAGCACGGCGTTGCTCGTGAGCAGCGAGGCGGCACCCGCGGCGGCCAGGACCATCAGCACGATGTCCCCGGCCCAGACCCCGGCGGCGGCGACATACCCACGCCGCACCCCCTGCCGGGCCGCGACCGACAGCACGTACAGCGAGTTCGGCCCCGGCAGCAGGATGATGAGGACGAGGCCCACGAGGTACGTGGGAAGGTCTGTGACACCAAGCATGAGCCGGAGTGTCGCATGAAATTACGACAATCAGACAGAGGCACGGGGGGTTGGGTGGGACACATGCCGCCCGCCTCCGAAGCGGGTCCGGTGTCCCGCTCCGCACCCGAACGGCCACGCGTTGTCAGTGGGTGCGCCTAGGTTGGTGGGTACGGGGGCGTGCGGGTCCCCGGGGGCGGGTTCACGGGGCGGGGGCGGACGTATGACGAGGGTCTTGGGGAGCGGGCGGGCGGCCGAGGAGGGCCGTACCACGGTCGAGTTGATCCAGGCGAGCCAGGAGTGGGGTGATCCGCTCCTGGACCTGTCCGGGGCCGGGCTGACGGAGCTGCCGGAGTCGATACGGGAGCTGTCCCACGTCACCACGCTGGCGCTGGACGACAACGATCTCGGCGAACTGCCCGACTGGCTCGGTGATCTGTCACAGCTCACCACGCTCTACCTGGCCGGCTGCGGGCTCACCACGGTCCCGGAGACCTTCGGCGGCCTCACCGGGCTCACGCACCTGTACCTCGACCGGAACCCGCTGGGCGTCCTGCCCGACCAGGTCACGGATCTCACCGCGCTCGTCCACCTGGACCTCACCGGCACCGGGCTCGTCGAACTACCGGCCCGGATCGCCCGTCTGCGGCACTTGAGTCGGCTTCTGCTCATCAACAATGGCCTCACCCGTCTGCCCGCCGAACTGAGCGGACTGACCGACTTGGAGTCCTTGTACCTCGGCTGGAACGGCCTGGAATCCCTGCCGGACTCCCTGGGCGAGCTCACCTCCCTGAGGCTGCTGGAACTGGAGGACAACCGTCTCATCGAGGTACCCGACTGCGTCACCCGGCTGCACGGCCTGGAGCACCTGTTCCTCAGCGCCAACCGTCTCACCTCGTTGCCCGACGGCATCGGCGCGCTGGAGCGGCTCACCGAGCTCCATCTGGAGGACAACCGCCTCACCACCCTTCCGACCACGCTGGGCCGACTGCGACGGCTGACCGTCCTGGGTCTGGAGGGCAACCCCCTGACCACCCCGCCGCCCGAAGTGGTCGCCGGTGGGACCAACGCCGTGCGCATCTTTCTGCGGGACCTCGGCCAGGACCCCGTCCGGCAGTGGGCGTCCAAGGTCGTCGTGGTCGGGGAAGGGCGGGTCGGGAAGACCTCGCTGCTGAAGGCGCTGCGCGGCGAGGCGCACGATCCGCAGGAGAGCACCACCCACGGGCTGACCGTCAGCGGGCTCGACCTCGCGCACCCCGATCCGCCGGACCCCGCCGAGCCGGTCACCATGCGGCTGGCGACCTGGGACTTCGGCGGGCAGGAGATCTACCACGCCACCCATCAGTTCTTCCTCACCGACCGGTCCCTGTTCCTGCTCCTGTGGGACGCGCAGATCGGCTGGGAGGCCAGCAAGCTCCACTACTGGCTCGACATGATCAAGGCACGGGCCCCGCACGCCCCGGTCCTGCTGGTGGCCACGCATCTGGGCCCGCGCCCGCCGGACCTCCCGCTGAGCGAGCTCCAGGAGACGTATCCCGGGCTGATCGTCGGCAGTCTGAGCGCGGACAGCGCGAGCGGGCGGGGCGTGGCCGAGGTCCTTGAGCGGGTCCGCCAGGAGGTCGCGCGGCTGCCGCTGATGGGGGTGGCCTGGCCGCGTACCTGGCTGCGCGCGGCGGAGGCGGTCCGCACGCACCCGGACGACCACGCCGCCCCCGAGGAGCTCGGCGAACTCCTCGCGGAGGCGGGCGTACGGGAGCCCTCGCACCAGTCCTCGCTGGTCGCCGCCCTGCACAGTCTCGGGGACCTGCTGCACTACCCGGACGACGAGGAGTTGTGCGATCTGGTGGTGCTGCGTCCGCAGTGGCTCACCGCGTACATCAGCCGGGTCCTGGACTCCGAGGAGGTGCTGAACGAGGGCGGGCTGTTCCGCCACACGTTCGGGAGCACGCTGTGGAGCGACGCGCCGCGTCCGCTGCGCCACCATTTCGTCCGGATGATGGAGAACTTCGACCTCTCGTACCGCACGGAGGACCGGACGGCGAGCCTGGTGGTGGAGCTGCTTCCGTGGAACCCGCCGCCGTTCCAGGAGGACTGGGACACCCACGGCGGGGCCGGGACCCGCGAACTGCGGCTGCGGTACCGGCTGCACACCGTCCCGCCGGGCATCCCGACCTGGTTCATCGCTCGGGAGCACCGCTTCTCGACCCCGCTGCGCTGGCGTTCCGGCGCGCTGCTGAGGCACCCGGACGGCGCGCACGCCGCGCTGATCACGGTCGACCGGCACGCGAGGACGGCGGAGCTGCGGGTGCGCGGCCCCTATCCGCAGGACTTCTTCGCGGTGCTGAAGGACGGGTTCGAGCAGACGCTCCAGCGCTATCCGGGGCTCGACATCACCCGGCTGGTGCCCTGCCCCACCCGGGACGGCGAGGGGCGGGCGTGCAGGCACGAGTTCCGTCATGAGCAGTTGGTGAACCGGCTGGCGATGGACCCGCCCCGGGAGCGCATCGAGTGCCCGGAGCATCTGGAGGACGTCGAGGTGCCGTATCTCCTCCAGGGCATCGAACGGCCCGGCGGGAGACGGTCGGAGGAGCTGCTGCGGCAGCTTGTGTCCAAGGTGGACTCGCTGGAGGTGGCAGGGCGCCGCCGGCATGCCGAGCTGAGCGCGCGGGTCGCGGAGCAGCAGCGGGGCTTTCTGCATTCGCTGCGCCGCGAGCAGAGCCGTCAGGAGGTGCTGTGCCCGAGCCTGGTGTGGGTGCGGCGGCTCTCGCGACGGGCCGCGGGGCACAAGCTGCTGCCCGGCGAGGTGTTCCAGCTCCATCTGTGCTGCGAGGCGCCCGGGGAGTGGCATCTCCTGGAGGGTGTGGAGCCGTACGAGCTCCCGGCGCGAAAGGAGTTCACCGAGACGGTCCTGCCGTATGTGCACCGCACGCTCCAGGTGCTGAAGTTCGTCGTCCCGGTGTTCGGCGCGTCCCTCGGGGTGGCGTCGGAGGGGCTGAGCAAGGCGATGAAGGACGACATGGATCTGATGAAGGCGCTGCTGGACGGGGCGCCGGGCGAAGCCGGGCGGCGGTTCGCCGACGGGGAGTCCCGTACGGCGGTCCGGGCCGCCGACCACGCGGAGTACCGCCGGATGCACGCCCTTCTCAAGGAACTCGACCCGGGGGAGGAGTGGGGCGGCCTGAGCAAGGTCACCACCCCGGAGGGCCCCACGTACTGGCTCTGCGCGGCCCACGCCCGCACCTACGAGCAGGGCTCCCGCGCGGTCCCGTACACCACCCCGGTACGGCTTCCCCATCAGCCGGCCGGTGAGCAAGCGAACGGAAGGCAGTCGCGCGGTGGCGAGTTGGGCCCTGGTGAGGGGGACGGCGACGCGGGCCGACGCGCCCCGGGGTGAGGGAACGGGGTGCGGGGGCGGGGTGAGGGCGAGGGGCGGCGGGTCCTGGATGCGCTCGTCCCGGTCCGTACGTGTGTGCCATCGGGTGACGTACGCCTTCAGGACATCGTTGCCAGGCGGTTCGGGGAAGCCCGCCGCCGGGCGTGCCCCGCTCCCCGGGGACGGGTGGGCGATGTGGCAGCGGCGGGGCGGCCGGGGTGGGGGCCGTCGGCGGGGTGGGAGACCTGGTGGGGCGGGATGCCGTGGAACCGGACGCGTGTGTCCTCAGGGGTAGGCGCCCCCAGGTGTGCGGGGAGGTTCCCGGCGCCCGGGTCGGGTGTGCGGGGCGCGGTCCTTCGGTCCGGCGGGCCCGTACCCCCGTTCGGCCGTCGGCCAGGAGTCCGGTGCGCGGGCCGTTCCCGCACCTCCGGGGGGTCGCGGTGGCCGATCCGGAGCCCGGCCCCGGGTGCGCGGACTCCCGGTGGACCCCCTCGCCGTCAACATTCGGCGCATGGCGCGAAACCGCCTGCGCCCGCAACCAGTTGGGGATGCGAGGCCTCTTGGTGAGCAGCCGGGGGCAGTAGATCGGAAGGCGATGGCCGTACGGCGGACCGGCCGGGCCGGAAGGGCGAACGGGCGCACGGAACGGACAGGACGGGGACGACGAACCGGTGGTCCGACAGCCGGTGGGAGTGTGGTCATGCGTCAGTACAGGGGTGAGGGCCGAAGCGGCCGGACCGCGGCCGACGGCGGACGGGTCCCGCCACCGGGAACCGTGGCCGCGGGCGGTCGGGTCGCGCCGCCGGGCGCGCGTACGCGGGCCTGGCGGACGTCCCTCGCGGTGGTCACCGCGACGGCGTTGGCGGGCGGCTGTTCCGCGTACGTCGCGGACAGCGGGGAGACCACGGTCAGCGACCGGCGGGGGCCGGGCGCCGCACCGGTCAGCCGGGCACCGGCGTACTCCCAGCCGAGGGGGGCGACGGCCGCGTCCCCGGGGAGCACCCCGTCCGGTACGGCGCACCCGGGCCGTACGGCGGCCCCCACCCGTCCCTCCGGCACCGCACCGGCCGACAACAAGCCGAGGCGCGGCACCCAGAGCCGGATACCGGAGGTGCGGGAATCCGGCACCGGGGACCCGGTGCCGGTCCCACCGCCCCGGCCGCCCCGGACGACCCGGGTACCGGCGCCCCCGGCGAGGGTGCTGTGGCGGCCGGGCGACCGGGGGCCGAAGGTCCGGGAGATCCAGGCCCGGCTCCGCCGGATCGCCTGGCTCCTCGAAGGGCCCAGCGGGACGTACGACGTGGCGACCACCACGGCGGTCCGGGGCTTCCAGGGCAAGCGGGGGCTGCCCCGCACCGGGACGGTCGACACCGTCACCTGGCAGCGGCTGACCGCGATGACACCGCGCCCGACCGACGACGAGCTGTACGCCGACGGGGGCCGCCCCGCCGACACCCCCGACCCGCGCTGCCTCACGGGTCGGGCCCTGTGCGTCAGCAAGACCTCGCGCACCCTGAGCTGGCTGATCGACGGCAAGGTCCGCACCACGATGGACGTCCGCTTCGGCGGCCGGGAGACCCCGACCCGCGAGGGCGCGTTCCGGGTGCTCTGGAAATCGCGTGACCATGTGTCGACGCTGTACGACACCCCGATGCCGTACGCGATGTTCTTCAGCGGCGGCCAGGCGGTCCACTACTCGTCGGACTTCGCGGCGACCGGCTACGGCAGCGCGTCGCACGGCTGCGTCAACGTCCGGGACAAGGCGGCGATCGCGGCCCTGTTCGAGCAGGTGCGCGACGGCGACAAGGTGATCGTCCACTGGTGACGGTGTACGTCACCGGGGGGATGTCACGGTGGCGCGGGCGGGACCGGGGGAACGTGTCCCGCCCGCGCCAGTGGCGACGAGCCGAAGGTACGGGGGGAACCCCGGCTCGTGCATGGCCGATGACCAGTCGGCCCACTTGATACTGCGCCATGCTTCGGCAAAACGTCACACCTGGCGGGAAAAACCTCTCCCATGACGGGAACAGTGCAGGTGGGAGGGGGGACAGTTGGGACATATGGGGCGAATGTGCGGGAGTGATGTGGCTGGTACTCGCCGTTACCGGGCGCGGGTCGCGTCCACGCGGACGGGATTGCGTCCCTGCGGACGGGATTGCGTCCCCGCGGAAAGGGGTGGCCGTCGCGGGAACGGGTCGCGGCTACGCGGAAGGGGTGGCCGACGCGGGAGCGGTCGGCGCGGGAGGTGTCGGTCCGGGAGGTGTCGGTCCGGGAGGTGTCGGTCCGGGAGTGCCTGACGGGGTGACGCCGCCCGAGGGAGAGGCGCCAGGGCCGGGGACCGGCGTCGGTACCGGGCCGGAGGTGGGCGCGGTGGCGGGCGCGGACGGCTCGTGGCTGATCAAGGGGTCGGGATCGGGCGACTGCCCCACCACGGGTCGTCCCCCCACGGGTGCGCCGCCCCCGCCATGACCGCCGCCCCGTCCCCGGCCCTCGCCGCGGCCTTCCCCCCTGCCGTCCCCCTCGCCCTTGCGGCCGCCGGTGCCGTGGCCGTGGTCGTGGCCGCCGCCGGCCCCCTTGCCGCCGGAACCGGGTTGATCGCCCCCGTCCCCGTCACCGTCCGTCTCGGAGGAGTCGTCCGAAGGGTCGTCCTCGCCGGGCCGGTCGTCCTCGCCGTGGCGGGCGAGCAGACGTTCGCAGAACCGGGCCACCCGGTCCGGGCCCCGGGCGGCGCTCTCCAGTCCGCGCCTGCCCTCGGCGTCCAGCTTTCCCCGCTCGTACGCGCGGCACGCGGTGACCTGGCCGCTGCGCCAGTCCGTGGGGACCCGCATCCGCTTCTGGGTGCCTCCGGCGGTGCGGCTCGGCCCCGCGCTCAGGCCCGGGGGCGGTTCCGGTGAGAACTTCGGCACGCTCTTGCCCGTACCGGACGCGGGCGGGCGGGACGGGTCGGCGGCGGACCGCGAAGGGCTCGGGACCGGGGGCGACGGTGTCCGGGCGGGGGCGCCCTCCGCCGCGGCGGTGGGCCGCCGGTCGTCGCCGTCGAACGGCAGGGGGAGCACCCCGGTGCCCGCGGCGAACGCGCCCCCGCCGATCATGCCGACGGCCAGTGTGGCGGCGAGGGCGAAGCGGACCGGCTTCGCCCAGCGCGGCCGACGGCGGTCCGGCCCCGGCGCACCCGTAATCCGGATCGTCCCGGCGTCCGTGCCGAGCTCCGGGTCCGGGTTCAGGTCCAGGTCGGGGTTCGGATCGGGGTCCAGGTCGGGGCCGGCGTCCGAACCCCGCCCGGAGGACCGGAACCCGTCGAGGGCGCCGGGTCCGATGCTCCCGCCGGGTCCGCCGAGTGCGCCGGGTCCTTCGAACCCGGCGAATCCGCCGCGCGCACCGAGCGGGTCCCGGGCGCCGCGTCCCCCGCTGCCGCCGTCCCGACCGTGGATACCGCGTCCGCCCTGGGTACCGCGTCCACCACGAGCGCCACGCCGATCCCGCGTGCCGTGGGTGCCGTGGGTGCCGAACCCGCCCAGCGCGTCCCGGTCGCCGGACCCGGCCCCCTCACCGGACCCGTCCCGGTCGCCGGACGTTCCCGGGGCCCCGCTCGGCCGCGGCGTTCCGTGCGGCACGGCACCGCCGCCCGTCCCGGCGGCGCGGAACCGGTCCGCGCCGGGGAGTCCCAGCCCGGTCCAGGAGTCGACGCGGGCCCCGGCGATCCCGGGCCGGCCGCCGTACCGGAAGGCGCGGGCCGCGCGGAACGCCGCCACCGCCGCCTCCTCGCCGGGCAGTTCACCGCCGGACGCCGAAGGGCCGGAGGGACTGGAGGAACCAGAGGGGCCAAGGGGGCCAGAGGGGGCGGCGGAACCGGAGGAACCAGGAGAACCGAAGAGACCGGAAGGCGTGGAGGGGCTGGAAGGACTGGAGGGGCCGGAGTTGCGGGAGTGGCCGGACCGGAGTGGGGCGTTCGGGCCGGGGGGCCGGGCCGCCTCCGCCGCCAACGCGTCGAGAAGGCGGGCGAGCCGGTCGGCACACTCTCGTGAGTGATCGCCGACGGCCTTCGGGGGCTCCCCGCGCAGCAGGCGTTCCGCCGCCTCCCGGTCCAGCCACCGGTCCTGCTCGTCGGGCATCACATGTCCTTCAGCGTCCGCGTTCGCGAATGCGTCACACCGGCGGGCGTGCCCGCGCGGGCCGGTGGGCGGCGGGGTGGGGGCACCGCGTCAAGGCGCCCCCCGAGGCGTCCGGTCGGCGCCGGATCATCCTCTTCGGGCTCGTCGCCGAGCAGTTCGGCGAGACGTTTCAGCCCGCGATGGGCGGCCGTGCGGACGGCGCCGGGACGTTTGCCGAGGGTCTGCGCGGCGGTCTTCGCGTCGAGCCCCACGACGACCCGCAGCACGACCGCCTCGGCCTGGTCCTGCGGAAGGCGCGCTATCAACGACAGGGTGCGGCTGGTGGCCAGTGCCTCCATCGCCTCACCGGCGGTGTCCGACTCCGCGGGCTTACCGGTCAGCTCCGTCTCGTCGGCACCTATCGCGGGTCTGCGTCCGCGCATGCGTATGTGGTCCAGGGCGCGGTTGCGCGCTATCCGCGCCGCCCAGCCCCGGAAGCGGTCCGCGTCGCCGCTGAACCGGTCGAGGTCGCGGGCGATCTGGAGCCACGCCTCGGAGGTCACGTCCTCCGCGTCCGGGTCACCGACCAGCGTGCGGACATAGCCCAGCAGCCGTGGGTGCACCGAGCGGTACACAGTACGGAACGCCCCGTCATCCCCCTGCTGAGCCGCCAGCACCGCGGCGGTCAACTCCGCGTCGTCCCCCAGCACTCAACGCACTCCCTCGTTGCGCCCGAACCGGCGCCGCTTCCGCGGAACCGGCTGTTCACCGTCGTGGTACTCCCCTCAATGGTCGCGGTCCCTGAATGACCGCGGCCCTTGATGGCCCGCACTCGGCGCGAAACGCACGCTACGGCCTGAAATGGGTTCGCGTCCATGTTTGTACAAGACGCAACTACCCCTCGGACGAGTGGGGTGTGACACAAATCGAGCCGTTGGCGCAGTACTAGATACGGGCCGCCGCGCGGCCCGTGCCGTGCGGCGACCGGGGCCTCTCCTGTGGGGGGTGGCGGCCCCGGTCGTTGCCACAGCGGCGGTAGGACGGGCTTCGGAGCGCATGAGCGCACGGCCCCCACCAGCGGTTATTCCTCTTCCGACCGGCCGCGCGCCGGTGCGCGCCACCCGCGCGATCCAGTCGGCGCCGTGCCCGGCGGAGCAGGTCGCACGGGTCGGAACCCACCGCTCAGTTCCGGCCACGGGCCCGCCGTGAGACCACGGCACGCAGTATGCGCCGCCCCTCGGTCGTCGCCCCGTGCACCTGACGCAGCCCGGCGGCACCCCGGCCCGCGAGCAGCTCCAGGATCACGATCTGTCTTCGCAGTTCGGCGGCGGCCAGCGGGGACAGTCCGTCGGCCCCGCCGGCGCGGGACGCGGCGAGCCGGTCGTCGGCCGGGTCCGCGCCGTCCCCGGAGGCTTCCCCCCGGTCCCCGACCGGATCGAGGAGCCGGTGCACACGGAGCGCGGACAGCGAGCAGAGGTCGGCCCACTCCCGCAGCCGCGCGTCCGGCGGGCCGCCGCCCTGGAGCTTGTCGGGGAGGTCGGCGGGCGCGGCGGCCAGCATCCGCAGCGCGAGCACGGCCGCCCCGTCCGCGACGGGCGCCGCTTCGCCGGGGCCGGGCTCCGGGACCAGCACGGCCCGCGCCCGTTCCAGCCGGTCACCCCACTCGACGGCGTCCCCGCCCTCGCCGAGGCTCGCCCACAGCGGGCGGAGCACCTCGTCGTCACCGCCGAGCAGCGGGACGCAGCGGTCCAGACAGCCGAGGCCGCTCGCGGCGAGCCCCCGCTCGTCCGCTCCTGAGATCAGTTCGACCAGGCTCATCACGCCTCCAGTGGCACCGGAGCGGCGCCCTCGGGCGGAGGCCGCACTTGTCCTTTCTGCGTGCGACGCACCGGTAGCGTCACAGGCGTACCACTCCGAGGCGGTCCAGGAACCGGAAGAAGAGTTGCTCGGCGGACGGATCGGCGGGCGCGCCCAGCACCTCGGCGATCGGTCCGGCCGGTACGGTCGCGCCTCCCTCGGCGGCCCAGACGACCGCGCGTCGCGCCGCGTCGGCGGGGACCAGGAAATAGTCCTCCAGCGCGCGCTCGTCGCGTCCGAGGTGGTCGGCCATCGCGTTCCGGTCGAGACAGGTGGTCCAGCCGCCGCTGTCCGGGGCCGCCGCCTCCACCACGACACAGGCGCTGTCCATGACGTACCCGAACAGTGCGGGCGACCCGGTCTCCAGCGCGAGGGCGTTCATACTGCCGATGGTCGTGCCGTCCTCGCCGCCCCGGCACTCCCACACCTGCCAGCCGTCGGCGCGCCGTTCGAGGAGCGCCAGTTCGTCACGTACGGAGGCGAGCGCGTCCGCGCTGTCGAGCGCCTGCCCGCTCCGGCCCACGACGTAGTAGCCCCAGTGACCCATCCGATCCGTCCCCCGTCGCCGTGCTCGGTGCGCCGTACCGTCGGCGCGGTGTTCCGCCCGGTGCGTGTTCCGTCGGCCGCCCGTTCCGTGGCCGCGGTGCTCCGCCCGGTGCAGCGACCAGACCACCACAGCGGCGGGGCGTACGCCACCCGAAGTGCGCTTCCGGTGGATCGGACGTGTGAACGTCACCGTTCCTTGTGCGCTCCCGGTGCCCGGTGGCGGGATTCGTACGTTCGCGGGGGGAGCGCGGCTGCGGAGAACCACGTCACCGGGGGTACGACGATGATCGCGAGCGGGACGGGCCGTCCGCCGTAGCCGGATGTCGTCGTCCCGGGGGTGGCGGCCGGACGGCGTGCGGGGCGGACGGTGCCATCCGTGCGGCGGCCGGTGGACGGCATCCCGCGTGGCGACGCCCGGGGACCGGCCCCGCCGGAGACCGGCCGTACGGGGAGCGGTCTCAGTCGACGCGGTCCGCGAGGGCCACGAAACCGTCCCAGGGCAGGGGCGGCTCGTCCGGCTCCCACAGCTTCTGCGCCGTCGCGCGCAGCGGCATCCGGACCCCGGACGCCACCTGTCCCTGGCTCTGGGCGTTCGCGAGGTCGCACCAGACGGCGAACACCCCGCCGAGGATCTGCCCGGCGTAGCGCTGCTCGACCGGCCGGGTGCCCCGCAGCACCAGCGGCGTCCACTCCTCGTAGATCCGCCGTCCGGTCGGGTACGTGAAGTCGTTGGGCTCGCCGAGCACGTAGTAGAGGTACTCGTCGTTGTAGTTGATCACCTCACGGCCCTCGGCCAGATACTCGGCGGGCGGCCGGGCGCCGATCTCCTTGCCCGTCCAGTACGCGGTCACGATGTCCTCGGCGGGCTGGACCGTGCCGCCCCGGTAGAAGCCGTCGTTCCAGGCTCGCGGCACCCGCTCGCGGTCGCGCACCACGTCCGCGCGGTCGTCGAGCCAGCCCGTGGCGAGGTCCTCGACGGTGGCGTCCGGCCCGTACTTCTCCCGGGCCGCCGCAGCGAGCGCGGGATAGCGGGCGGCCGGGTCGCCCGCGAACAGCGCGGGGTACTCGTCACCGCCGACATGCCAGTACGGACCGGGGAACAGCTCGGTGTACTCGGCCAGCAGTTCGTCCACGATCCGCGCGGCGGCGGGGTTCGCGATGTCGACCGCGCCCTTCGGGGCGGCCCCGCCCGTGCCGCGGAGCTGGAGCTCGGGGTAGGCGGCGATCACCGCGCCGAGATGTCCCGGTGAGTCGATCTCCGGGACGACCGCGATGTGCCGGGCGGCGGCGAGCGCGAGGATACGGCGCACCTCCGCCTTGGTCAGATGGTCCCGGGACACCACCTCGGGATGGGAGTCCGAGGCGATACGGAAGCCCTGGTCGTCGGAGAAGTGCAGCCCCAGCTCGTTGTACTTGAGGTCGCCCAGCTCCTTTATCCGGTCCTCGATCCAGCTGGCGGTGAACGGTTTGCGGGCGATGTCGAGCATGAAGCCTCGGCGCGGCTTGGCGGGCTCGTCCCGCACGACCCCCTCCGGGGCGGCGCCCGTGGCGCGGACCTCCTGCTTGAGGGTGCGGGTGCCGTAGAAGACACCGCGTTCGGTGGACGCGGCTATCCGGACCCGGTCGTCCCGCACGGTCAGGGTGTACGCCTCGGCGCCGTCCGTACCGCCGGTGTCCTCGGTGCTCCCGGTGTCCCCGGTGAGCGCCAGTTCCACGTCACCGGCGCGGGCCGGGGCCCGTCCGGCGTACGTCAGCCCCAGTTCGGAGGCGGTGAGCCTGCCCTCGTCCGCGAGGGACTGACCGCCCACGACGAGCCGCGCCCCGTCCCTCGGCCGCCACCCCGGACCACGGGCCGCGGAGTGCTCACGGACGGACGGTATGACCTGCGGCGCCTTGGAGAGCGGGTACGTGGGGGCGGGCGAGGTGGTGCCGGAACGCTGCGGAGCCGTCGTCCCGGACGAGCGGGCGGGGGTGGGACCGCTCCCGCCGGTGGACCACAGGGCGACCAGGGTGCCGCCCCCGGCGACGAGCACGGCCAGCACCAGGGCGACGACGAGCACCCGGCGCGAACGCCACCGGGGGCGGCCGGGACCGCCCGGCCCACCGTGTCCGCCCTCACCACCGGGGCCGCCGGGGCCATCGGGGCCGCCGGAGCCGCCGGGAGCGCCTGGCCCGCCGGGGTCACGCGGACCGCCGGTATCGCCGGGACCGCCAGGGGCACCGGGACCGCCGGGAGCACCCGGGTCACCCGGACCGCCACCGTTGCCCGCTCCCGTACCCGTACCGGCTCCCGTACCCGTACCCGCTCCTGTTCCCGATCCCCCGTCCGTGCCGGAACCTCCGTGGTCCACCTCGTTCATGCGTACGACCTTCTCCCGCCCCCGGGTGAACCGCACTTCGGGGGCGTCCCTATCATCGGCAGGTGGCCACGATCCACGAGCGTCCACACGGCAAGGGCAAACTCTTCCGTTCGGGTGAAATTCGCGCACCCGTCGGACACCCCGGGCCCCGGCTCGCTAGCGTTGCCGCACCGAACCCGCGTCGCCCGTGCTTCTTCCCGTACCCGGTGCACGCCCCGCTCCTCGCGTTCGTTCGCTTCCCCGAGTCGCCGCGTTCCCCGCATTCCCCGATTCCGCAGTTCCCGCACATCCCGCAGTCCCCGCACATCCCGCAGTCCCCGTAGGTCCCGTACGTCCCGCAGTTCCCGTACGTTTCGCGACACCCCCGCCGACACCAGGCACCGCCGAACCCGGCACCGCCGCCTCGCGCCTAGGAGCAACACTGCCCTCCCAAGGGTTTCCACGACCGCCCGGTCGCGCCGCCGTACCGTCCCAGCAGCGGACCCCCGCGCCCGCTCCGCCGCCCGTCACGCCCGCCGGACTCGTGCGGCTGAACACCGCCGCCCCGGCCGACGCGCTGACCGCCTTCCTCGGCTGCTGCGCCAGCCACCGCTGGGCCCAGCGGCTCACCGCGCACCGGCCCTACCGCGATCTGGAGACCCTGCTGGCCGCGGCCGACGAGGCGGCGTACGACCTCGCCCACGCCGACCTCACGGAAGCGCTCGCGCGCGAGTCCCGCACGCATCCCGCGGGCGGGCCCGGCCAGGGGTACTCGGCAGCCGACACCGCGCTGAGCGCCGCGCACGCCGCGTACGAGAGCCGGTTCGGACACGCGTTCGTGCTCTGTCTCGACGACTGCCCGCCCGAGGAAACCCTCGACCGGGTCCTCGCGGCCATCCGCACCCGGCTCGGCCACGACCCCGACGACGAGCGGGCGGTGACCGCGGAGGAACTGCGGCGGCTCGCCCGGGGCCGGCTCACCCGGCTGTCGCGTACGGGTCCGGTGGACGACGACAGGGTCTTTTCGGACACCGGCCCGGCGGACCCGGCGATTCCGGAGGGGACGGGGTCCGGCCAGGAAGGCCGGAAATCGACCGGTTCGGGCCGTCCCGATAGCCCGTACGCATCAGTTTGATTGCCTGTTTGATCACACCGCCGGGCCCCGCGTGAACGTTCCGACAACACGTCGCTACGATGGCCGGGGCCGGTGGACCGTACCCGGCCGGGCCAGACCGACACCCCAAGCCGGCAGGCCCTGATCCCCGCTCCCGGAGGGTTCTTCCGTGCCGGCTGGAACGCTGTACCGCGGCCGGGAAGGAATGTGGTCCTGGGTGGCTCATCGAGTCACCGGCGTCCTCATCTTCTTCTTCCTGTTCGTACATGTGCTGGACACCGCCCTCGTGCGGGTCTCCCCCGAGGCGTACGACGAAGTCGTCGCCACCTACAAGACGCCGCTCGTCGCGCTGCTGGAATACGGCCTCGTCGCCGCAGTCCTCTTCCACGCGCTCAACGGCCTGCGGGTCATCGCCGTCGACTTCTGGTCGAAGGGTCCCCGCTACCAGAAGCAGATGCTGTGGACCGTGGTCGGCATCTGGGCCGTGCTGATGGTCGGGGCCCTGTACCCCGTGCTCGGCCACGCCGTACGTGAAGTCTTCGGGAGCTGACGCGCATGTCGACCGATCTCTCCGCACAGTCCCCCGGCACCGCCGGGGTGGGCGCCGTCGAGGGCGCGCCGCTCTACGACGCCGACAACCCGGCGCCGCTGATCGAGGCCCCGCGCAAGCGCACCGGCCGCACCCCCAAGTCGACCCGCGGCAACTTCGAGCTGTACGGGTGGCTGTTCATGCGCCTGTCCGGCATCGTGCTCGTCGTGCTGGTCCTCGGACACCTGCTGATCCAGCTGGTGCTCGACGGCGGTGTGTCCAAGATCGGCTTCGCCTTCGTGGCGGGCCGCTGGGCCTCCCCGTGGTGGCAGACCTGGGACCTGGTGATGCTGTGGCTCGCCATGCTGCACGGCGGCAACGGCCTGCGCACGGTCATCAACGACTACGCCGAGCGCGCCGGCACCCGGCTGTGGCTGAAGGGCCTGCTCTACACCGCGACGGTGTTCACGATCCTGCTGGGCACGCTGGTGATCTTCACCTTCGACCCGAACATCCGCTAGGCACGGGGCTGAGGCAACCGCTATGAAGATCCACAAGTACGACACCGTCATCGTCGGCGCCGGCGGCGCCGGCATGCGCGCCGCCATCGAGGCGACGAAGCGCAGCCGCACCGCCGTGCTGACGAAGCTCTACCCCACCCGCTCCCACACGGGCGCCGCGCAGGGCGGTATGGCCGCCGCGCTCGCCAATGTGGAGGAGGACAACTGGGAGTGGCACACCTTCGACACGATCAAGGGCGGTGACTACCTGGTCGACCAGGACGCCGCCGAGATCCTCGCGAAGGAGGCCATCGACGCCGTCCTCGACCTGGAGAAGATGGGTCTGCCGTTCAACCGGACCCCGAACGGCACCATCGACCAGCGCCGGTTCGGCGGGCACTCCCGCAACCACGGCGAGGCCCCGGTGCGCCGCTCCTGCTACGCGGCCGACCGCACCGGCCACATGATCCTCCAGACGCTGTACCAGAACTGCGTCAAGGAGGGCGTCGAGTTCTTCAACGAGTTCTACGTCCTCGACCAGCTGATCACCGAGGTCGACGGCGTCAAGCACTCGTCGGGCGTCGTCGCCTACGAGCTGGCGACCGGTGAGATCCATGTCTTCCAGGCGAAGGCCGTGATCTACGCCTCCGGCGGCACCGGCAAGTTCTTCAAGGTGACCTCCAACGCGCACACCCTCACCGGTGACGGCCAGGCCGCCGTGTACCGGCGCGGGCTGCCGCTGGAGGACATGGAGTTCTTCCAGTTCCACCCGACCGGCATCTGGCGCATGGGCATCCTGCTGACGGAGGGCGCCCGCGGTGAGGGCGGCATCCTGCGCAACAAGGACGGCGAGCGCTTCATGGAGAAGTACGCGCCGGTCATGAAGGACCTCGCGTCCCGTGACGTCGTCTCCCGGTCCATCTACACGGAGATCCGCGAGGGCCGCGGCTGCGGTCCCGAGGGCGACCATGTGTACCTGGACCTCACGCACCTCCCGCCGGAGCAGCTGGACGCCAAGCTCCCGGACATCACGGAGTTCGCGCGTACCTACCTGGGCATCGAGCCGTACACGGACCCGATCCCGATCCAGCCGACCGCGCACTACGCCATGGGCGGCATCCCGACGAACGTCGAGGGTGAGGTCCTCTCGGACAACACCACCGTCGTCCCGGGCCTGTACGCGGCCGGCGAGGTCGCCTGTGTCTCCGTGCACGGCGCCAACCGTCTCGGCACCAACTCGCTCCTGGACATCAACGTCTTCGGGCGCCGCGCGGGCATCGCCGCCGCCGAGTACTCGGCGAAGAGCGGTTACGTGGAGCTGCCGGAGGACCCGGCGCGTCTGGTCGTCGACCAGGTCGAGCACCTGCGGGCGTCGACCGGCACCGAGCGGGTCGCGGAGCTGCGCCGGGAGCTCCAGGACACGATGGACGCCAATGTGATGGTGTTCCGTACGGAGCAGACCATCAAGACGGCGGTCGACAAGATCGCCGAGCTGCGCGCGCGGTACCGGAACGTGTCCGTCCAGGACAAGGGCAAGCGGTTCAACACGGACCTGCTGGAGGCCATCGAGCTGGGCAACCTGCTCGACCTGGCCGAGGTCATGGCCGTCTCCGCGCTGGCCCGCAAGGAGTCCCGGGGCGGCCACTACCGCGAGGACTACCCCAACCGCGACGACGTCAACTTCATGCGCCACACCATGGCGTACCGCGAGGTCGGCGCCGATGGCTCCGAGACCATCCGTCTCGACTACAAGCCGGTCGTCCAGACCCGCTACCAGCCGATGGAGCGTACGTACTGATGGCTACTCCCGTACTCGACAAGGTGGAGGCCGAGTCCGCCGCCTCGCACCTGATCACGGTCACCTTCCGCATCCGCCGCTTCAACCCCGAGGTCGCCGCGGAAGCCGTGTGGGAGGACTTCCAGTTCGAGATCGACCCCAAGGAGCGGGTCCTCGACGGGCTGCACAAGATCAAGTGGGACCTGGACGGCACCCTGACGTTCCGCCGTTCCTGCGCCCACGGCATCTGCGGCTCGGACGCGATGCGGATCAACGGCCGCAACCGGCTGGCGTGCAAGACCCTGATCAAGGACATCAACCCCGACAAGCCGATCATGGTCGAGCCCATCAAGGGTCTGACGGTCCTCAAGGACCTGATCGTCGACATGGACCCGTTCTTCCAGGCGTACCGCGACGTCATGCCGTTCCTGATCACCAAGGGCAACGAGCCGACGCGTGAGCGCCTCCAGAGCGCGGAGGACCGCGAGCGGTTCGACGACACCACCAAGTGCATCCTGTGCGCGGCGTGCACGTCGTCCTGCCCGGTGTTCTGGAACGACGGCCAGTACTTCGGCCCGGCCGCGATCGTCAACGCCCACCGCTTCATCTTCGACTCGCGCGACGAGGCCGGCGAGCAGCGGCTGGAGATCCTCAACGACAAGGACGGCGTGTGGCGCTGCCGCACCACGTTCAACTGCACGGACGCGTGCCCGCGCGGTATCGAGGTCACGAAGGCGATCCAGGAGGTGAAGCGGGCGTTGATCACGCGCCGCTTCTGACCTGACCGGTCGGGCCTCAGGACGTACGCGAGGGCCGCCGTATCCCCGGGTGGGGGTACGGCGGCTTTCGTGTGGGGCGGGAGCGTCGGCCGCCTCCAGGTACATCTCTGCGGTTCTGCTGTACCTGACCGACTGCATGGCCGTGGACAAAGGACTGCGCGGCCTGGCCCAGCGTTACTACGTCAAGGCCCTGGAGCCGACGAGCGCGGCCGGGGAGCATCTGATCTTTCTCCCTGGAAATGAGCCGGGGATAGACCTTCAGGTCCGGCAATTCAAAACTACTCTGTCCCCTTGAGCGGGCCGAACTTGGAGGGGGCGTGGTGATCACCAAGATCCTCGTGCCAGGAGCACCGTCGTGCTAGAACATACCCTTCTCCCCCATTGAGGAGGTACAGCGTTCCGGGGAGCTCTGCCGCTAGTCGGCCACCCAGAATTTGCCCCCGCTCCACATCGGTTGCCTCGCTGATTTTCAAGCGAGCACAGTAAGGTTGCAGGTGCATCAACTCAACCGCTGCGAAGAGAACATCGATCCGCGTCTCAAAGCCTTCCACGTTCACGCTACGCAGGAGCAGCACGGAGTGGCTGACGGAATACTGCCAAACTTGGAACTCGCGCTCCCACTCTACTATCGGCGCCATTTCACCCTCCGGAAAGAAAACCAGGCCGAGGAACCCGCACTACGGACCCACCTCAATAGAATGTGACGCTATCCCATGAACGATCACCAACTCGTACGGCCTTCCCTACGTGGTACATCTCCCGCTCCGTCGCAAACCAATTGCTCCCGCTACCGCTCTTGTAAGCGCTAGAGAACTGCTCGCCAGGATTGGCTCCACGGAATCCGTCGAGTGATACATGAAGCCTGACGTTCGGGTTATGAGCGGCCGAACGAACCTCAACCTCCCAAATATCGCTATCTAGATAGTGGGTATATCCCTTACCATCGGCGAATCCTCTCAGGCCATTCTTACGGAGCCCCAATGCCACGTCCGTCGGGCATCCGCCAGAATTATGAACCAGGACCGGCGTATCCCCCGCCAGCACACAGTACGAATGCAAGTCCTCGACCGTCAGGTTGTACGTGCGTGCGTGGCGGGTGTACTCGCGGTTCGCCGTGACGATGACGGTGTCGGCGTCGTCGGTGAGCAGGGTCATGCCCGGCTTGAGTCGGCGGGCCTCCAGCCAGGCGTACGACGTCAGCGGCGACGCCGTCGCGGATCTCGTGTACCGGTCCGAATCCGGCAAGCTGATGCTCCGCAAGGGCAAGCCGGCGACCGGTGGCGGGGTGGATCTCGTCTCGCTCGCCGCCGCGGCCAACTCCCTGGGCGGCGCGGACACCACCTACGGAGCGGCCAACTGGACCGTCGCGAGTGTCCCGTTCGTGATGGGCACACCCGACGCGGACAACGACTCCGTCCCCGATATCTGGGCGGTGCGCAGCGACGGTTCGGTGCGGTTCCATCCAGGGTCCCGTACAGCGCTGTCCGGGGACGGAGGCGAGATGGTCGGTCCCAACAGCCATTGGCGGAGCCGGATCGCGATCGGCTGACGCCTGAACGGTGCGCCCAAGCCGCCCGGACGCGGCTTCCGTCCTCCCCGCCCGACTTCGAAGCTCTTGCCGCGCCACTCTCGACCGCCCGGACGCACACCGTCCGGGCGGTCCTTCGCGTTGCCGGGCACTCCGCGTTCCCCGGGCTCCCCGGGCACTTGGCGCTCCCCGGACACCCCGCACAGCTCACTTGAACGTGTTCAAAAACGGGTCTACAGTCTCCACTGTCAGCGTTTTTGAACGTGTTCAAGATGCGCCATGGCCTGGCATGGGCATGGCCTTGAAGGGGTGGGGACCGTGGAAAAGGGACAAGACCTCACGTGGATCGCGTATCTCGTCTACATCGTCGTCAGCATCGGACTGACGGTGTGGGTCGCGCGCACCCTGAGCCGGAACGGGCGGATCTTCCTGTCCGACGTGCTGCGGGGCAACGAGAGGCTCGCGGACGCCGTCAACCATCTGCTGGTGGTCGGGTTCTATCTGATCAACCTCGGTTTCGTCGCGCTGTATCTGACGCAGGAGGAGCGGATCACCGAGGCCCGGGAGGTGTTCGAGGCGCTCTCGACGAAGCTCGGCGTCGTCCTGCTGGTCCTCGGGGTGCTGCACCTCGGCAATGTGTGGGTGCTGAACAAGATCCGGCGGCGGGGCATCATGGAGCGGGAGCAGCTTCCGCCGGTGCCTCCGCAGGAGTACACCGGGAACCAGGGTCCGTGGGCCCCGCCCACCGCCAAGGCGTGACGGCCGTGTCCACGGACGCGCGACCGCCCACCGACCCGCGTACGCCGCACACGCCCGGACGGGCAGATGTACCGCGCACACCCGGACCGCCCGACTCACCGCACGCGCCAGGAACGCAGGACTCACCGCACGCACCCGGACGGGCAGACGTACCGCTCACGCCCGGAACGCCGCTCGCACAGACAGGCGTGCCACACACGCCCCGACAGGCAGGCGTACCGCAAAGGCCCGCACCGCCGAGCGCACCCCCGCCGGACGCGCCGCCGAGCGCACCCGCGCCCGGCGGGTACCAGCGGCCACCCGCCGTCCGGGGGCTGACCGTCCTCTACGACGCCGGGTGCCCGCTCTGCGGGTTCCTGCGTGACTGGCTGGCGCGTCAGCCGCAGCTGGTCCGGCTGGACTTCGTACCGGCCGGGTCGCCGGAGGCGCGGCGGAGGTTCCCCCGGCTGAACCACGCGTCGACCCTGGTCGACATCACCGTCGTCGCGGACGGTGGCCAGGTCTACCGGGGCGCCAACGCCTGGGTGGTCTGCCTCTGGGCCCTCGCCGAGTACCGGCCGATGGCCCACCGGCTCAGCACCCCGCAGGGCGCCAAGCTCGCCAAGGGCGCGGTGGTCGCGGCCTCGAAGTACCGGGAGGCCCTGTTCGCCCAGCGCAAGCGCAACGCGGGGAGCGCTTCCGGCGGAAGGAGGGGAGCGGGTCCCGTCGGGGGGCGGGACCCGCTCGCCGGGGGCCAGGCCCCCTACCGGACCACCGACGGTTGGCAGTACCGGCCCGACGAGGGGTGGGTGTTCATGGGGCAGCCGCCGCGGAGCACTCCGGCGCGGGCCAGGGCCGACACACGGGGTGGCTCCCCGGCCGACGTCCGGCACGGGCCCTCGGCCAGCGCGTGGGACCCCGGTGGCACGGGTGCGCAGGGGGGCGGGGTCCGGCCGGGTCCCTCCTGTGCCGACGGTTCCTGTGCGACTGACTAGGCTCTGACACCGTGCCCGCACGAAACGATCCCCCGGCGAAGCCCACGAATCCCACGAATCCCCCGAAGCCGACGCAGCAGCCGTCCGCCGCACCCGCACCCGCACCCGCACCCGCACCCGCACCCGCCGGGGAGCGTCCCGGGACGGGTACCCCAGCGGCTCCGGGTGCTCCAGGTACAGGTGCTTCAGGTACCGGCACAGGTGGTGCTCCGGCTACAGGTACAACAGGTACAGGTGGGGGCGCGGGCACAGGTACCAGTGCGGGCGCGGGTGCGGAGAAGTCCGCGAAGAGCGAGCAGACCCGCACCCTCATCCTGGAGACCGCGCTCCGGCTGTTCCAGGAGCGCGGCTACGACAAGACGACGATGCGGGCCATCGCCAAGGAGGCGGGCGTCTCCGTCGGCAACGCGTACTACTACTTCGACGGCAAGGAACACCTGATCCAGGGGGTCTACGACCGGATCTCCGTCGAGCACGCGAGAGCGGTGCGCCCGATCCTCGACAGGGAGACGGACTTCGAGGCCCGGCTGGCCGGGGTGCTCACCGCCTGGGTGGACATCTCGGAGCCGTACCACGAGTTCGCCGCGCAGTTCTTCAAGAACGCGGCCGACCCCGAGAGCCCGCTCAGCCCCTTCTCACCGGAGTCCGAGGGTGCCCGGGACGCGGCGATCGACGTGCACCGGGAGGTGCTCGCCGGTTCGAAGGCGAAGGTGCCGGACGACCTCGCCGACATCGTCCCCGAGATGTTGTGGCTCGCCCAGATGGGACTGGTCCTGTACTGGGTCTTCGACCGCTCCGAGGGGCACGAGCGGAGCCGCAAGCTGGCCCGGCGCGGGGCCAGGCTCACCGCCCGGGGCGTGTCGCTGGCCCGGTTCCGGGTACTGCGCCCACTGGTCCGCGAGGTGTACGAACTGTTCGCCGACTTCCGTCCCGAGGCCGAGCGCGACACACGGCCCGAGCCCGGGGAGCCGGAGCCCGCGGACGGGACCGGCAGCCGATAGCCAGCAGACGGGAGTCGGAGCTTCGGGCAGTCGGGCAGTCGGGCAGTCGGGGAAACGGGTTCGGGGGATCGAGGCTCGGGGGACCCAGCAGTCGCGAGGGGTAGGACGATCGGCGGCCCGTCGTGGCGCGGGCCCGTCCGGGCAGGAGGCGCGGGCATCGCCACACGCACCGACCCGGACAGGCCGCCGCGACCCCTCCCCCACGGCCCCGTACCGCCCCGGACGGGCGACCGCCCACCTCCCCGACGGCCCCGTACCGACCCGGACGGGCCGCCGCCCGCCTCCCCGACGGCCGCACCACCCGCACCACCCGCACAAGCCCGCCCACACCCCCCGCACCTCACCCGACCGCGCGGCTCACCCCCGTACCCCCTCCCCCGCCAGTTCCACGTCGTGGACCATCGGGGCTGCGGGCACCATGACCCGCAGGGTCCGTTCCCCGAGCCCCTCCGCGCCCGTGACCAGCAGATACGGGCCGGGGGCCGGGGCCGCGAGGATGTACGAGCCGTCCGCCGGCGAGGTCACCCGGTCCAGCCGATCGCCCTCGACCGAGCGGAGGGTCACCGTCGCCCCCGCGACAGGTCCGCCCTCCGTCGTACGGATGAACCCGTGGAGCACCGCGCCGCCCTTCGCGAGCGCTCCGGCCGCCTCACGCCCCGCCTCCCGTACGGGGGCCTCCGGCGCTTCGACCGCCAGATGCGGAAGGCGCCGTTCCAGCCACCCGGGCAGCCACCAGTTGGCCCGGCCCAGCAGATGCATCACGGCCGGGACCAGCGCCGTCCGCAGGACGAACGCGTCCACGGCGACCGCCACCGCGAGCCCCACGCCCGCGACCGCACCCTCCATGTCCCCGCTCAGCACGAACGCGGAGAAGACGCAGATCATGATGAGCGCGGCGCAGTTGATGACGCGGCTGGTCTCGGCGAGCCCCACCCGGACCGCTCGCGCGTTGTCCCCGGTGTGCACCCACTCCTCGTGCATCCGGCTGACCAGGAACACCTGGTAGTCCATCGACAGCCCGAACAGCAGCGACAGCATGATGACGGGCAGGAACGCGCTGATCGGGCCCTCCTTGCCGACCCCGATCAGCTCGGTGCCCCAGCCCCACTGGAAGATCGCGACCAGCACCCCGAACGAGGCCGCCGCCGCGACGAGGTTCATCAGGGCCGCCGTCAGCGGGACGACGAGCGAACGGAACGCGATCATCAGCAGGACGACGCCCAGGCCGATGATCGTCCCGACGAAGTACGGCAGCCGGTCGGCCGTCTGCGCGGCGAAGTCCTTGAACACCGCCGTGACCCCGCCGACATGGCCCTCCACACCCGCGTCGGGCAGCAGATCCCCGCGCAGCCGGTCGATCAGCCGGTCGGTCTCCACGGACTGCGGTGACGTGGTGGGGACGATCCGGACGACGGACACCCCGTTCGCGGGCGGCGCGAGAGCGGCCCGCGCCACCCCTTCGTCGGCCTGGACACCGCTCACCAGCCGTTCCAGCGCGGCCGGTTCGGCGCCCTGCGCGACGACGACCAGCGGACCGTTGAAGCCCGGCCCGAAACCGTCCGCCAGGATGTCGTACGCCTGCCGGGTGGTCAGATCCTCCTGGTGGTTGCCCTGGTCGGTGGCGCCCAGCCGCATCGACAGGACCGGTACGGCCAGCGCGGCCATCACCACCAGCGCCACGGCCGCGATGGCTTTCGGCCGCCGCTCCACCCGCACCGACCAGCGCGCGGCGAGTCCGCTCGGCTCCGACCGCTCCGGACCGTCCACCGCGAGCGCGCGCCGCTGACGGCGGCTGAGCACGCGTGTGCCGATGAACCCGAGCAGCGCGGGCAGCAGCGTCACCGCGGCGAGCACGCTGAGGACCACCGTCAGGGACGCGGCGATGACGACCCCGTCCAGGAACCGCAGATTCGTGACGAGCATGCCCGCGAGCGCGATGCAGACCGTGGCGCCCGCGAAGACGACGGCCCGCCCCGAGGTGTTCAGCGCCGCGACGGCCGACTCCTCGGTCACGTCGCCGCGCAGCAGACCCCGCCGGTGCCGGGTCACGATGAACAGCGCGTAGTCGATACCCACCCCGAGCCCGATCAGCGAGCCCAGCAGCGGGGCCAGGTCCGGGACCGGGGTGCCGTGGCTCAGCAGCATCGTGCCGAGCATCCCCGTACCGACGCCGAACACGGCGACGACGATGGGCAGCAGCATCGCGAACAGCGAGCCGAACGCGAGGAACAGCACGACGGCGGCGGCCACGATGCCGACGAGTTCCGAAGTGCCGGCGTGCGGCTGCTGGATACGGGCGATGGCCTGGCCGCCGACCTCGACCTCCAGCCCGTCGACGCCCGCGCCCCGCGCCGTGTCCACCACGTTCTGCGCCGTGTCCACCACGTCCTGCGCGAGTTCCGTCGGCACGGAGTTCGCCTGCTCGGTGAAGCTGACCTCCGCGAAGGCCGTCCGGCCGTCCTCGCTGATCCGCGCGGCGGCCGCGGGACCGTCCCCGTACGGACCGGCTACCGCGCCGATGCCCTTCATCGCGGCGATCTCACGCAGCGCGGGTTCGATCCGCGACCGTACGCCGTCGTCGCGCACCGAGCCGTCGTCGACCCGCCACACCACCGTGCCCGCGTCCCCGGCACTGTCCGGGAACGCCTTCTCCAGCAGGTCGTACGCCTGCGCGGAGTCGGTACCGGGCAGGGAGAAGTCGTTGGAATAGTCGGCTCCGGCGGAGGAACCCGCCGTACCGAGGCCGAACAGCACCCCCACCCACAGCACCAGGACCACCAGCCGGTGCCGGTAGCACCAGCGCGCCAATGCCGCCACGTCGTCCGCTCCTTCTGTTCACGCGGCACGGCGGACACCGGCGGCCCAAGTCGCCGCCGATCACCGCCGCGCCGCACTCGGCCCCCCGGGTCGGACCCAGCATCGGACGGTGAGGAGGCACGCGGGACGCCCCGGACGGGACTCCCAACCGACTCCCAGGGTTCCCAACCGGCTCACAGGCTTCCCAGCGGACTCCCAGGCTTCCCAACGGACTCCCAGGGTTCTCCACCGCTCGGGGGCGACGGCGCCAGGACGACAGCTCGCGTGGGCGCCGGTACGACGGGCAGCCATGACTGTCCCCGGCCGTCCGGTGTCGTCCCCCGTGCCGTCCGGTGCCATTCGCGCCGCCAACTCCCCCTATTTCTCAGGGAACTCCCAAGCTCTGAACAGTCACCGGGACGGTCACGGGACCGATACTGAGGGCATGAGCGAGCCCAGTCAGCAGCGCGGCGCCGGTGCGGTGGAGGGACGGGACCCGGGCGGTTCCGGCGGCTCCGCCGCGGCCGGTGCCACGAGCGAGGGCCCGCCAAGGAACGCCGGAGGCACAGGCGACACCCGGCCGGGGAGCCCCGGAGGTACGAGCGACGCCCGGCCAGGGAACCCCGGGGGCAACAGCGACGCCCCGCCAGGGAACGCCGGGCCCACAGGCGGCGACCCGACAGGGCTCCCGGGCGCCGGGGTGCTCGTCGTCGAGGACGAGCCGAGCATCGCCGACGTCCTGTCCATCGCCCTGCGCTACCACGGCTTCGAGGTGTCCACCGCGGCCACCGTCCGCCAGGCCCGGTACCTCGTCGAGCGGGTCCGCCCGGACGCCGTGCTCCTCGATGTGATGCTCCCCGACGGCGACGGCCGCGAGCTCGGACGGGAACTGCGCACCGCGCAACCGGAGACGGCGATCGTCTTCCTCACCGCCCGGGACGCGCCCGCCGAGATCGTCGGGGCCCTCGGCGTCGGCGACGACTACATCACCAAACCGTTCCACATCGACGAGGTGGTCGCCCGGATCGCCGCCGTCCTGCGCCGCACCCGCCCCGCCGACGTCCTCCCCCGCCGCCCGCCGCTGCGCCACGGCGACCTGGAGCTCGACGAGACGACGTACAGCGTCCGCCGCGCCGGCCGCAGCACTCAGCTCACCCCCACCGAGTACGCGCTGCTGCGCTTCCTCGTCCGCAACGCCGGGCAGATCGTCCCGAAGGAACAGCTCCTACGTCATGTGTGGCAGTACGAGCACGCGGCCGAGTCGACCGTGGTGGAGACGTACATCAGCTATCTGCGCCGCAAACTCGACGCGCTGGGGCCGCCGTTGATCACGACCCGGCGCGGGGTCGGCTACGGGCTCGTCTGACGGCCATGGTCTCTCGCGCGTACCGGCGCCACCGGCCGCACCGCGGGGCACGGTCCCTGCGCGCCAAGCTGACCCTGCTCAACGTCGGACTGCTCGCCCTCGGGATCGTCGTCGCGAGCGCCGTGAGCATGATGGGGATGCGGCACTTCTTCCTCGACAGCATCGACGACCAGCTGCACGCCACCCGCTCCGCCCTCCAGCACTCCCGGCTCACCCTCCAGCAGATCGAGACCCTCAGCGAACTGGGCATCGCCCTCGACCAGCTCTCCCCGAAGGGCGACCAGCCGGGTGCGCTGCCCCACTCGAACTCCCTGTTCGTGGCACTGGACACGACCGGCGGACCCATCCGGGTGGCGGCCCTGGAGCCCACCGGGCGCCAACGCGCGCTCGCCGCCGCGGTCGACGACGCCGCGGGCCTCGCCCGCGACGCCCGGGTCCAGGACGTGACACTGGACGGCGAGCCGCACCGCGCGGTCGCCGCCATGCTCGACGACGGGACGACGGTGCTGCTGGCCGCGTCGACCGAGGCCGTGCACGCCAACATCCGCAAGGCCCTACGGGCCGATCTCGGGCTCAGCGCGGTGCTGCTGGGTCTGCTCGCGGTGCTCACGATGATCGGCGCGCGCCACCGGCTGCGTCCGCTGGAGGGCATGGTCGAGACCGCGTCCGCGATCGCCGACGGCGATCTGACCCGCCGGGTCCCGTCCAGCAAGCATCCGGCCACGGAGGTCGAACAGCTGCGGCTCGCGCTCAACTCCATGCTCCAGCAGGTCGAGACCGCGTATCTGACCCGGGAGCGCAGCGCGGAGCAGCTGCGACGGTTCGTCGCGGACGCCTCGCACGAGCTGCGCACCCCGCTGTCCGCGATCCGCGGCTATCTCCAGCTCTACGAGAAGGGGATGCTGATCGCCCCCGGTGAACGCGCCCGGGCCTGGACCAGGATCAACTCCGAGGTGGACCGGATGCACCACCTGGTGGACGAACTGCTCACCCTCGCCCGCCTGGACCAGCGGCCCGAGCTGCGGCTGCGCAACGTCGACCTGTGCGCCCTGGCCCGCGAGGCCGCTGCGGACCTCCGGGTGCAGCAACCCGAGCGGCCCGTGACGGTAGCGGCCGACGGGGTGCTGCTGGTGTACGCGGACGAGTCCGGGTTGCGTCAGGTGCTGGGGAACCTGGTCGGCAACGTCCGCGTGCACACGCCCGCCTCCACGGCGGTCACGCTGACGGTGGAACGGGTGGACTCCGTGGTCCGGCTCTCGGTGGCGGACCGTGGCCCGGGGCTGGCCGAGGAGGACGTGTCCCGGGTGTTCGACCGCTTCTTCCGCGCGGGCGGAGGCACTGGCACTGGCACTGGCAGTGGCAGTGGCAGTGGCACGGGCGGAGGCGCGGGCAGCGGCCTGGGCGGAGGCGCGGGCGGAGGCGCGGGCAGCGGCCTGGGAATGGCCATCGTCCGCGGGGTCGTCGAGGCACACGGAGGCCACGTGACGGTACAGCCCCGGCCGAACGGCGGCCTCACGGTACTGGTGTCCCTCCCGGTGCAAGGCGCGGCCGGGTAGGGGGTACATCAGCGCGGCCCGAGGCTGGGGTGTCACGAGGCTGGGGTGTCACGGAGGGGGCGTGTCACGGGGCGGGGGTGCCCCCTGGCAGAGGTGTGGGCGTCACGGGCACCAGGGCCCACACCGTCGTGCCACCGCATCCCCGATGCCAGACGCCCCACGCCTCGGTAAGCGTCTCCACCAGCCGCAGCCCGCGCCCACCCTCCTCGTACCAGGTGCCCGCCCCCCGTATTCGAGGACTCTGCCCACTCGCATCGGTGACCTCGATGAAGCACGCGCCGTCCGCGAGAACCGTGACGGCGACCTCGAACTCCCCCTCCGAACCAGGTCCGTATCGAACCGAGTTGGTGGCGAGCTCCGAGATCAGCAACACCGTGTCGTCCAGCGAACCGTCACCCTCGGTACGTCCCCACGCGATCAGATGGTCATGCACGCGCCGCCGGGCGAGGGCCACGGACGCGGGATGACGCGGGAGGCGGAAGACATTGCGACGCGACACCGTCCCCTCCTCCACCGCTCGAAACACAGCACCCACACGACGCACACGGGTGCGACACATGATGCAGGCTCCGACGGCCGTACGGTGTCCCGGAAGTGTCGCGAACCCATGGAGATTCGGCCACGTCCGACCGCGCGACACCCTGCCTGAAGCAGGCCCGCCCCGGCCCGGACCGGGCGAACAGGGACAGAGCACACCTCAGCCCCCGGCAATCGCACGAGCCGACCACCAACGCGGCCACAGGCCACTCGGACAGATACGCGAACCCCGCGCAACCCCGCGTCACGCCACCCGTACGGCACCAGACCACCGACACCCCACGCTGCTCAGCCTGCCTGTCGCCACACCTTCCTCGCACAGCTGGTACGAGCCCGGACCCACGTCGCCGACCCCGACCGACCCCACCGACCGCAGGACCTCCAACACCCGGCCGCGTCCCATGAACCAATCCGTGGCCTGAACCCGCCGGTCGCACCACCGCGTCCACGGACACACGCCATCACCGCACCACCCCGCAGACCCACCAACCCCGCCGGCCTACCGGCTCACACGCTCCACCGCGGACCGTGAAGTCGTAAGGGCCACGAGGGGGCCGAACTCACGCCTGCTTCGAAGCGAGTTCCACCACGGTGATGTCCGACTCCGCCCCGACCCGCACGGGCGGCCCCCAGGCCCCGGCACCCCGAGTGACATAGAGCTGGGTGTCCCCGTAACGCTCCAGCCCCGCCAGGGTCGGATTCTGGAATCCGGCGAGATAGCTCACCGGCCACAGCTGTCCGCCGTGCGTATGCCCGGAGAGCTGGAGGTCCACCCCGTGACGTACGGCGTCATGGATCACGATCGGCTGATGCGCGAGCAGTACCGAGGCCCGTGCGGTGTCGCGGCCCCCGAGAGCCCGCTCGAAGTCGGGCCCGTCCCCCTCGCCCTCCCCCGCCAGGTCGTTGACCCCTGCGAGATCGAACCCGGGCAGCTCCGTACGGACGTTCTCCATCGGGTGAAGGCCCAGGTCCCGAACCTCGTCCACCCACTGCTCCGCACCCGAGAAGTACTCATGGTTTCCCGTGACGAAGTACGTCCCATGTCTGGCCCGCAACCGCGCCAGCGGCTCGGCGGCCGGCCCCAGGTCCGCCACATCGCCGTCGACCAGGTCCCCGACAATGGCGATGAGATCGGGCTGCGTGGAGTTGATCGTCCGCACCACCCGCTCGGCGAAGGAACGTCCCAGGATCGGACCGAGGTGGATGTCGCTGACCACGGCTATCCGGAAGCCGTGCGCGGACCGCGGCAGCTTCGCGAGCGGCACGGTCACCCGCTTCACCTTGGGCCCGTTGAGCACCCCGTACGCACCCGCACCCACGGTGGCCGTCGCCGCGGCGAACGCGGTGCCCGCGACCAGCCGCGAGACGAACAACCGCCGCGACGGCCCCGCCGTCGCGGTCCCGCCGACCCCAGCGGCCCGGTCTGCCCCGACGAGCTGGGTCACCTCCACCGGCTGGACCCCCTCGGCGGCCCGGCTCCGGCCAACAGTCTCGGCGCGGTCAGAACCCTCGATCAGCTCGGTGGACCCAGTCGGCCGGGCCGACCCGACTGACCCGGTCGGCCCGTCGCGGCCGACATGTCCGGCGCCATCAGCGGATCCGGTGAGCTCGGTGGGCTCTGTACCCGAGGCAGAACCGGCGACCGAGGCAGGCCCAGTAGCCGGGGCGTGGCCGGTGGACGGGGCGTGGCCGACGAGAGTGACGCCGGCCGTATCGGGGTGAGCGACGGAGAGATCCCCGTCCGAAGAGGTCACGGCCTCCGCCGTACGCAGGGACCCCGTACCGGCGGAGGCACCCGCTCCGGTCCTGGCCTCGGCCACCACGGCCGAACCTGCACCGACCCCGCTCAGCGCACCCGAGGCACCCGTATCCGCGCCTACACCCGCATCCGCCCCAGCGGGCTCAGCGGGCTCAGCGGGCTCAGCCCCAGCAGGAACCCCCACAGCGGTCCCCACCAAGGTCTGCGCCCCGGCGCCCCCAGGACCAATACCTCCGGGCGCGTCACCTTCGGGACCGGCAGTGCCAGGACCGACCGTGCCAGGACCGGCAGGGCCAGAACCGATGCCCCCGGGTTCAACGACCCCAGATCCGGCCCCCCGGCCCGTCCCCGCACCCTGCGCAGTCCGCGGTCCACGACCGCTGGCTCGCCCGGCGTCCCGGCGATCGAGGAAACGTCTCAACAGCGGCCGGACCCCCTCGCCCACAAGCAGCGCGAGCATCAGGTACAGCATCAGAGCCACCCAGAAGTAGCCCGGCCAGGCGAGTGTCTGCTGCAACCAGAAGGGCGCCCCGAGCCGCCCGCTCGCCAGCGCGCCGAGCATCAACAGCGGGCCGGCCACGAACACCGCCGATCCCAGACGACGGGCCACCGTGCCCTTGACCGTGGTGTCACGCACCATGCGCCGCCACACGTACCACTGGAGACCGGTGATCACCGTGAAGACGGTCAGGCCGATCAGAAGCACGACCAGCATCGGACCCCCCATTTTTCCTGTGCTGACTCACTCTGTGTAACTACCGCTCCCGGTCCCTGAGTTCCCTGGACCCGGAAGAGACCCCGAACGGGTGCTGTGACGCGGATTACCCTCCCGCGCGCGAGCGACCGGCGCCCGAACCTCCGAATCTATGAACCGGCCCGCAGTGCACGCACCCCACGCAACCCGATGGCCCCCACCACCGTCCCCAGAACAAAGGACACAACGGCGAGCAGCAGGTGAACCCAGAAGTATCCGGTCGGGTCGCCCGCGTCGTCGAAGGCGAGGCCGCTGCCGTCCTTCCACAGATTCTTGGCGAAAGTGATCCAGATGACCCAGCTCCACACCCCGAAGGCGAGCAGGAACCAGGAGACGGGGCGGCTGAGCTTCATGACCTCAGTATCGCGACCGCTCCGGCGTGCCCGCTCACAGGGTGGCGCCGGGTCCGTGGCCGACCGGACCGACCGCCCCGGCCCACTCCCTCCTCACAGCCCCGCCGCCGCCACCCGAGCAGGGTGTTCCCGCCATCTTCACGGCCACTTCCGGACAGCGACCCCAGTACCGCAGCGGGCAGGGAGCACCTCGCGCGAAGCGCTCCCAGGAAGTGCCGGTACCTTCTCGACCGTGTCTGCCATCCTCGCCCCCACGAAGAGGGTGACCGCGTTGCTGGTCGCCTCCGCCTTGTCCTGGTCCGCCCTGGCCCCCGTCGCCTACGCGGACGAGAAGCCCAAGGACAAGAAGGAGACGATCAAGCCACCGAGCATGATGTCCTCGGTGGGCGGGGTCCGGCTCGGCAAGCCCGGCACCCAGGTCGATCTCGGGGCGGGCGCCCCTGTCCTGCCGAAGGATCTGACCGGCCGGTCCTGGATCGTCGCCGACGCCGAATCCGGCGCGGTCCTCGCCGCACACAACGCCCACTGGCGGCTGCCGCCCGCCAGCACTCTGAAGATGCTGTTCGCGGACACCGTCCTGCCCAAGTTCCCGAAGACGCAGAACCACAAGGTCGCGCCTTCCGACCTCGCCGGTCTCGGGGCCGGCTCCAGCCTGGTCGGCATCAAGGAGGAGCAGACGTACTCGGTCCACGATCTGTGGCTCGGCGTCTTCCTCCGCTCCGGCAACGACGCCGTGCGTGTCCTCTCCGCGATGAACGGCGGCATCCCGCAGACCGTCGCCGATATGCAGAAGCACGCCGAAGAACTCCAGGCACTCGACACCAAGGTCGTCTCCCCCGACGGGTACGACGAGGCAGAGCAGGTCTCCTCCGCGTACGACCTGACCCTGATCGCCCGGTCGGGGCTCCAGAAGAAGGACTTCCGGGAGTACTCCGCGACCCTGCGAGCCCAGTTCCCCGCGGAGGCGAAGAAGGGCAAGAAGCGGCCGTCCTTCGAGATCCAGAACACCAATCGCCTCCTCAGCGGTTCCTACGGCCTCAGCCCTTACAAGGGCATCGCCGGGGTCAAGAACGGCAACACGACCAACGCGGGAGCCACCTTCACCGGTGTCGCGGAACGGGGCGGCCGGGTCCTTCTCGTCACGGTCATGAACCCTTCCGGCAAGGAACGCGACGCCGTCTACAAGGAGACCGCCCGTCTCCTCGACTGGGGGTTCCAGTCCGCCGGCAAGGTCACCCCGGTGGGCGAGCTGGTGCCCCCGAAGAGCGCGGACACCGGGGGCGGCGAGAGCGAGGGCTCAGGTTCACAGGCCCAGGCGGGCGGCGCCGCCGACACCTCGGGCAAGGACTCCACCACCACGAAGGCCTCCTCGCAGGAGTCCTCCGGAGGGATGGGCATCGCCCTCGGCGTCATGGGCGGCGCGCTGATCGTCCTGGCGGCCGGCGTCTTCGTGATCAACCGCCGCTGGCCCACCCAGGCCCGCCGCCCCTGAATCCGCCCTGACTCGGGCCTGACAGCCCCCACGCCGCGGTGTGGTGGCGTCCGGCCTCACATGGGCCCGCCGCCGCTCCCAGCCGTAGGTGGGGCGCTCTCCTAGGCACCGCTCGGCCGTGCGTCCCTCCCGGCACCCGCCGCCCCGCCGTTCCCGTGCCCGGTGGGCTCCGCCCCGTCAGGCTCTCCGTCGTCGGGCCCCTTGCCGGCCCCGGGTCTCTCCGCCTCGGACGGTGTCGACTGGCGTCGGGTAGCGGTCCATGAGGCGCAGTACAACAGCAGCTTCGCCGTGAAGTTGATCCACAACATCAGCGCCACCGGAACCCCGAAGGCGCCGTACATACTGCGCCCCGCGATGTCCCTGATGTAGCTGCCGATCAGCAGCTTCAGCAGCTCGAACCCAGCCGCTCCCATCAACCCCGCGATCACCAGGTCCCGCCTCGCGGGCTGCACTCCCGGCAACAGGGTCAGTACGTACAGCAGGACCAGGAAGTCCGCCAGCACGGCCACCGTGAACGCGATGACCTGCAACAGCGCCCCGCTCGAACCCGTGTCGTCCACTCCGAGCAGCCGGGCCCCCCAGCCGACCGCCGACGACGCGAGCGCCGACGCGGCTAGGGACACCAGCCCCGCCCCACCGAGTCCGCCCAGCACTACCGCGTCCTTGACCTTGCGCAGAACCGGGTTCTCCTCGATGTCGGGCAACTTCCACACCGCCCGCAGGCAGTCCCGCATCGACCCGACCCACCCGATGCCCGTGAACAGCAGCAGCGCGCCCGCGACCAGTCCGACGGTGCCCGCGTTGGCCACCAGGCTGCTGATGTCGAGCTGATCGGAGATACCGGGCACCTGCTCGGAGAGCTTCTCCTCCAGCTTCTTCTGTCCCTGAGTGTCCAGGGTCGCCGCTGCCACTGCCGCCGCCACCGTGATCAACGGGAACAGCGCGAGGAAGCTCAGGAACGTCATCGCCGCCGCGAGCTGCGTCCACTTCACGTCCTCAAGCCGCTCGTAGGCGCGCCAACCGTGTGTGTCCATCAGCCGCCCGATATACGGACCGATCCCGGGGATCTTCTTCAGCCAGTCCATGACCTGCCACCTCCTCCTGCCGTCGTCCGACGCCCGTCCACGGGCCGCCGCTGCTCCCGTAGCCCCATCACGTCACCCGTACCGCTCTCCGCCACTGTCCGGAACACACAGGTCCGCATACCCCACGATCCCGGCACCCCACCTGCTGTCCACCCACTTCTCCCACGGCCGGGCGGCTCCACTGACAGCCGCCCGGCACTCACCCATAAGCACCGGGGCTCCGGCGCCCTACCTCACAGCCGCTCCGCCGTGCCGCTGCCGGATCGCGGCACCCCGGACACACCGCCGGCCCATCGCTCAGCAACGGGACCGCTCTCGGTCCCCGACCCTGCCGTCCCACCAGGCCCGAGCACCGAGCCGCCCATCTGACCGAGCAGCATTCCGAGCACGGGCCTCAGCACGGGCCCCACGACCGGCCGGGGGACGAGCGGCAGCACAGGCCGAGGAACATGCCGCGCACCGGACCGGGGAGCATGCCGCCCGGCATGCCGGGGGACGACTCGCGCGACCGGCCGGGGAGTCGGCAACCAAGTCCTCGCCTCGTCCCCCGTCGCGTCACGGCCCTCCCACAGCCCCGTCCCCACGCCGACGGAAGGCCCGGGGCCCTGCCATCGGTCCCCAGCGGCCGCAGGAGTGGTCATCACCGTCGAGGTCCGTGCGGCTTCCTGGACTCGTGACACCAATCGCCCCGCCCGCTCGGCGACCGTCGCCCCGGCCTGCGAAACAGCCGCGGCCCGGCCACCCGAAACAGCCGCCAGCGCGGCCGAGATCCGCCCTGCCGTGAACGCCGTCGAAACAGGCCCGGCCGCCGCCAAGGCCCTGAACATCCACGGCGCCCCCAACTTCGCCGTGATCGCCCCCAGAGCAGCGCCGGCCACCACATCCGTCGGATAGTGGACCCCCACCACCATGCGCGACACGCACATCGCCGCCGCCAAGGGTGGCAGGACGAGCGCCCCGGTAGGTGACAATGCCCCGAAAGCCACCGCTGCCGCAGCCGCAGCCGTGGCGTGCGAACTGGGGAAGGAGTGCCGCCCCGACGTCCACACCAACGGTGCCGCCTCACCCGGCCGTGGCCTACGCACCACGAGCTTGATCCCCATGCTCACCGCATGCGCTCCGAACGTCACCGCCGTCCCTCGCAACCACGCGGTCTTCCGCTCCTCGTCCACAGCGGCGCCCACCAATCCGGCGGCGAGCCACATCGCACCGTGTTCTCCACTCCACGAGAGCAACCGCGCGGTCGCCAACACCCTTGGAAACTGTCCGCAATCACGCAGCGCCGTCAGCAAGCGCTGATCCAACTCGTGCACAGGTCCCCCAGCTTCGATCCGTATCTGTCGCCCCTACGCAACATCCAAACGAAGCAACCTGATTGGATGACACTCCCCCAATCCCCCATTTCAGTGATCATCCCTCAAAATTTGCGCAATACGTCCAATCGATACCGATACGGTCGCCCTCATGCCCGTCGACTCATGTCCGGCCGGAACCGCCCATGACCGCACGTCCGCGCCACTCATCAGGACACCCCCGGAACCAGCGCCGCCTGCCCGTATCCGCGCGCCTTCTGCTCGCGTGCCATCTGCTCGCGTGCGCCACCGTCTGACAGCCGTCCGCGCGACCGCTCGTCGCCCCGGCGCCAACCCTGGCCAGCCGGTCCCCTCTTATGGAGAACCGCGCACCCGCACCCGCGTACCCGAGCTCGCCTGACCGTCGAATTGCCGCTCCGCTGTGCGCGATCGTCCGTTCACCCCGAGCCCCGGGGCGGCCGGGCACCCCGGCGGACCGGCCGTCGCCGCCGGCGCGACGCCGATCGGTCCACCGACCGCCCACCCACAGCCAACTCCCCCTACGACCAGCCATTTCGATCTCCTTGACCCGCAGTCGACGGCGTCCCGACCTTCACTTCTGGTACACCGACCGCCCTGGATCGGTTCCCGCCAAGGCCCTGCTTTCTTCGCCGAGCCGAGTCGGCCCGGACCGGGCCAATCCGGCCGACCCGACCCGCCCCACCGCCGGCCGGACCCCGAGGCCCCGCTCCGCTCCCGGACCGACGTCCCGATCTCCCGTGCCCCGACCGGCCCGTTCCGCTCCCTCCCACCGTCCGGCCTCCGCTTCCCCTCCCCCTCCCCCGTCCGGCCTCCGCCGCCCGACTTCCGCTCGCCCGCCCCGGCTCCCGTTCAGCCTCTGCCCCCCGCATCGGAGTGTGGTTCCCATGAAGGACGCCTTCGGCCTCCCCAATTCCCTGCTCGTCCTCGGTGGTACTTCCGAGATCGCGCTCGCCACAGCGCGCCGACTGGTGGCCCGCAGCACCCGGACCGTATGGCTGGCGGGGCGCCCGTCACCCGGGTTGGAGTCCGCCGCCGACCAGCTGCGCGCGCTGGGGCCGGACGTGCGCACGGTGACGTTCGACGCGCTCGAACCCGGAACGCACGATGCTGCCCTCGGCAAGGTCTTCGCCGAGGGCAGCATCGACATGGTGCTGATGGCGTTCGGTGTGCCCGGGGACCAGGCACACGACGAGAGCGACCCGGTGGCCGCGGTCAACGTCGCCCGGACGAACTACATCGGCGCGGTGTCAGCGGGGCTCGTATGCGCCCAGGCACTCCAGAATCAGGGCCACGGCACCCTGGCCGTCCTGTCCTCCGTCGCGGGCGAACGGGCCCGTAGAAGTGACTTCATCTACGGCTCCAGCAAAGCCGGTCTGGACACCTTCGCACAGGGCCTCGGCGACGCGCTGCACGGCACCGGTGTGCACGTCATGGTCGTGCGTCCTGGATTCGTGCGGACGAAGAAGAGCATCGCTCCGCAGAGGATCACCTTGTCCACGACGCCGGAAGCAGTGGCGACAGCGATCGAGGCCGGGCTGCGGCGGCGTTCGGAGACGGTGTGGGTACCCGGCGCACTGCGGGTGGTGATGTCGGCGCTGCGGCACACTCCGCGCGCGGTCTTCCGCCGTCTCCCCTGGTGATCCACCGAACCCCGCAAGGGACCGCTGCCCAGGTCCGCGACCAGCAGTTGTGAACAATGCCGACCCGCGCGCGGGTCGGCTGTCAGCGAGCCGGGAGCGTTCCGCGTTCGGCGGGGGCCGTGACCTGCTGCGGCACGGTGGGACCGCCGAACGCGAAGTCCCGGATCTTGCGCCACACCTGGTCTGCGCCCTGCTCGTACAGGGAGAAGTCGGTGACGGGCCACTCGGCCTCGTAGGAGGCCAGCTCCTCGTACGCCCGGTCCATGGCCGCCTCGTCGATGCCGTGCGCGATGGTGACATGCGGGTGGTACGGGAACTGGAGCTCACGCGCGAGGGGCCCGGACGAGTCACGCACCCGCTTCTGGAGCCAGGCGCAAGCAGCGGCACCCTCGACGATCTGCACGAAGACGACGGGTGACAGCGGCCGGAAGGTACCCGTCCCGGAGAGCCTCATCGGGAAGGGGCGCGCGGCGCATGCCACCTCCCTGAGATGCACCTCGATCGAGGCCAGCGCCGCGGCATCGACCTCGGTCGGCGGGAGCAAGGTGACGTGGGTGGGAATGCCGTGCGCCGCGGGGTCACCGAAGCCCGCGCGCCGCTCCTGGAGCAGGCTGCCATGTGGCTCCGGGACCGCGATCGACACACCGATCGTTACGGTCCCCACGTCAGTCTCCCGTCGTCGTGGATGGGCATGGCTGGTCACTGATGCGATCCGATACCGGATACGACTGTACGACTCCCTGCGAGCGGCGGAACATCACCGCAGGTCCGGGCCGGTACTCAGTGTTTGGCGGGAAGGAACCCCACCTTTTCGTACGCGTGCGACAGGGTCTCCGCCGCGACGGCGCGGGCCTTCTCCGCCCCCTTGGCCAGGATCGAGTCCAGCGTCTCCGGGTCGTCCAGGTACCCCTGGGTGCGCTCTCGGAAGGGGGTCACGAACCCGACCATGATCTCGGCGAGGTCCGTCTTCAACGCGCCGTAGCCCTTGCCCTCGTACCGCTGCTCCAGCTCCGCGATGCTCTCACCGGTCAGGGTCGAGTGGATCGTCAGCAGGTTGCTGATGCCGGGCTTGGCCACGGCGTCGTAGCGGATGACCGTGTCCGTGTCCGTGACCGCGCTCTTGAGCTTCTTGGCCGTCGCCTTGGGATCGTCGAGGAGATTCACGAGCCCCTTCGGCGTCGACGCCGACTTGCTCATCTTGATCGCCGGGTCCTGGAGATCGTAGATCTTCGCGGTCTCTTTGAGGATGTAGGGCGTCGGGACGGTGAAGGTCCCACCGAAGCGGTTGTTGAAGCGCTCGGCGAGATCACGTGTCAGCTCGATGTGCTGCCGCTGGTCCTCGCCGACGGGAACCTGGTTGGCCTGGTAGAGCAGGATGTCCGCGACCTGGAGGATCGGGTAGGTGAAGAGTCCGACACTTGCGCGGTCGGCACCCTGCTTGGCGGACTTGTCCTTGAACTGGGTCATGCGCGACGCCTCGCCGAAGCCGGTGAGGCAGTTCATGATCCAGGCCAGCTGCGCGTGCTCGGGCACATGGCTCTGGACGAAGAGCGTGCAGCGCTCGGGGTCGAGCCCGGCGGCGAGCAGCTGCGCCACGGCCAGCCGGGTGTTGGCGCGCAGATCCTTCGGCTCCTGCGGAATCGTGATCGCGTGCAGGTCGACCACCATGTAGAACGCGTCGTGGGACTCCTGGAGGGCCACCCACTGGCGGACGGCGCCGAGGTAGTTGCCGAGGTGGAACGAGCCCGCGGTGGGCTGGATTCCAGAGAGCACGCGAGGACGGTCTGAAGCCATGCCCAGCATTCTCTCAGGTGTGTACGACAGCTGGGGAACCTATCCACGAGACCTTCGCCATCCGATCTTCCCCGGCCGATCTTCGGCGAAGTGGGAACCGATCGGTCACCTTCGGTGTACCAAGAATGTGAAGACGACGCGGGAGGGGGACCGCATCGCCGTCGACGAGAGCGCGGTGATCGCGCGTGTGCGATCCGGGGAGCCGGAGGCATACGCCGAGCTCGTGCGCGCCCACACGCCGATCGCGATGCGCGCGGCCCTGGCGCTCGGTGCGGGAGCGGACGCGGAGGACATGGTGCAGCAAGCGTTCCTCAAAGCGTTCTACTCCTTGGGGCAGTTCCGGGACGGTTCGGCTTTCCGTCCTTGGCTGCTGAGCATCGTCGCCAATGAGACAAGGAACACAGTGCGCTCGGCCGCTCGTCGGCGCTTGGTCGCCGACGGCGAGTCGGCCTTGTTGGAGGCCCAGCCGCCGATACCGGAATCGTCGGACCCAGCGATAGCGGCATTGGCGATAGAGCGGAAGAAAGCCCTGGTCAAAGCCATGGAGCAGCTCAGCGACGACCATCGCATGGTGGTCACCTACCGCTATCTCCTGGAGATGGACGAGGGCGAGACGGCCCAGGCCCTCGGCTGGCCGAAGGGCACGGTCAAGTCCCGGCTCAACCGTGCTCTGCGCAAGCTCGGCAATCTGCTGCCACCGGGGCTGGCCGAGCGCTGCGTACGGGAAGGAGGTGACGGGCGTGGGTGAGCGAGGCACCGGACGCGACGAGGGCGACAACGCCGGACATGCGTCCCGACCGGATCTGCGGCACGAGCTGCGGGACCTGGGCAGGTCGTACCACCGGCCGGGCCCCGATCAGGCCGAGACCATGGTCGAGCGGGTGCTGGCGCAGATCCTCGCGGAAGGGGCACCGGTACTCGTGGCGGAGCCACCACCGGGAAAGGTGCGCCTGAGGCGTTGGCTCCGGATGCGGTGGAGGATGTTCAGCGCCGCCTTCTGCGGTCTGCTCACGGTTGCCGTCCTGACACCGCCGGTACGGGCCACGGTCGGGGACTGGTTCGGGTTCAGTGGTGTGCGGATACAGCAGGTTCCCTCCGCACGACCGCCCCAGGAAGGGCAGGTCCCCCCTTGCGAGGGGACCATGTCGCTGAGCACCGCCGCGCAGCGCGCCGGATTTGCTCCGGTGGTCCCGGCGGCCCTGGGTGTGCCGGACGGTGTCCAGGTCACCTCGGAGCCTGGTGGCCGCTTCCTGATCAGTCTGTGCTGGGACGACGGCGGGAGCCCGATCCGACTGGACGAGTTCCCCGCCCGGCTCGACACGGCATTCACCAAGACGGTCACCCACACCCCTGATTGGCTTGAGGTCCGTGGAGGAGCCGACCGGGGGCACAAGGAGTCCGCTCTGTGGTTCTCGGAGCCGCACCGTCTGACCTTCTGGATGGAGGACGCCACCGGAGCCAGCTGGAGCCGGTCGGAGCGGACTTCAGGGCCCACTCTGCTGTGGGCCCTGGACCAGGAGTCGGATCGCTCCGACCGTCCCTCGGGTCCTTCCGGGCAGGAGAGCGTGGCTCGTCTGACACTCAGGTTGGAAGGGGTCGCTTCACGGGATCAGGCGGTGAGGATCGCCGAATCAGTGGCGCCCCGGAAGTAAAGGGAGCGGCACCCGCCGCAGAGGACAGATCTCACCCGCAGCCAGGCAAGGTCGGCCCGGCGCGGCGGCAAGGCCGGTCGAGGCCAGATGCGGCGCGGCGGCCAAGGTGAGTACATCGGCGACGCGTTCCAGCAGCCTCTTCCTCCTCCCTGGGCACCGGGAACCGCATGCACCGAACACGCAGTTCCGTGAGCCTGGTTCACGGAATCCCGAGCTCCGGATCTCGTCGCCGAATGGTGGGAACCTCAGCCCGCCGGGCGGTGTACCAGAAGTGACCGGTACGGACGTGGCGCACCGGGAGCGGCTGGAGGAATCGCATGGAAGAGGTTCGGAGGTCGTACGGAATCCGCCTCGGCATACATCCTGTTGGGGCACGGGCACGGGCACGGGGCCTGGTCGCGACGGCGGTTGCGGCACTGGTGCTGGTCTGCTCGGTCATGGCGTCACCAGCGGTCGCGGGAGGGGCGACCAGCGTGCTGCTGGTGTCCCCCGGGAGCGCGGAGGCCACAGCGCTCCACCACTTGGACAAGAGGTATCGAGAGTTGGAGCTGCTGCTCCCCGACCTGGCCGAGGCCGGTCGTGCGGAGCCGGACGCCGGGGCAGAGCTTTATGACCGACGTCACATCAACATCGCTTGGATGGCGCATGACGAGCATCCCTGGCGGCTGGACAAGATCTATCCGAATTCCGGCAGCACGGGGCTGTGGATACAGATGACTGTAGATCCACCCTCGACGAAGAGTCGTTGGCACAAGGCGGAGTCCCCGGCGGCTCTCCTGAGGTTGCTCAAGTCCCTTGGGTTGATGGGCCCTCTATCGAGAGATGCCACGGGTGGGACGCATCCCGAGGCCGTGGAGGACAGCCCCGCCACGCAGAAGGAACTGACCAGCGGTGCCCCGAATGGTGAATCCGCCGCTACGGGCAAGGACGGCACACACATAGCCCCCGTGTCGTCGGCCGGGCCGGGTCTCACGGAGAACTGGTGGTGGGCCATGCCAGGGCTCGTGGCAGGAGCACTCCTGGCCTTGCTGCTGCGACCCTTGGCCCCGCGGCTGCGCACCTCGACATCTTCCAGAATGCCTGAAGCGATGCTCTTCCGGCGACGCCCCGGTGAGGAAGGCCCCCGCCAGGAGTTGCGTGACCTGTGATCGCGAGTTGCGCGGATCGGCGTCAGCCGCGCCGTGCGGCTGACGCGTAGGCCGGTGTGAGCGACCAGGCGGGATGCGGCCGGCTGTCAGCGGCCGCATCCCGAGGGGGTCAGCCGGCGGGCAGACCTGGTGCCGGATGGGCGGCCATCAGCTCGGCGACCTCGGCACGGATCTTGGCGAGGGCGGGTTCATCGCCGGTTCGTGAGGCGGTGATGGCGCGGTCGATCCATGCGGCCACGGCGGGCATCTGGTCCGGCGTGAGACCGCGGGACGTGAGGGAGGGGGTTCCGATGCGGATACCGGAGGGGTCGAAGGGCTTCCGCGGGTCGTAGGGGACGGTGTTGTAGTTCACGACGATCCCGGCGCGGTCGAGGGCCTTGGCCGCGATCTTGCCGGGGACATCCTTGGAGGTGAGGTCGATCAGGATCAGATGGTTGTCGGTGCCGCCGGAGACAAGGTCGTAGCCGTGGCCCAGCAGCGCGGACGCAAGGGACTTGGCGTTGGCGACGACGGCGTGGGAGTAGTCACGGAAGGAGGGCTGAGCCGCCTCGTGGAGGGCGACCGCGATGGCCGCGGTGGTCTGGTTGTGGGGCCCGCCCTGGAGGCCGGGGAAGATCGCCTTGTCGATGGCCTTGGCGTGTTCCGCACGGGCCATGAGCATCGCGCCACGGGGACCACGGAGGGTCTTATGCGTGGTCGTCGAGATGATGTCGGCGTGGGGCACGGGTGAGGGGTGCGCGCCACCCGCGATGAGGCCGGCGATATGGGCGATATCGGCGACGAGAAGGGCTCCGGCCTCCTGGGCGATCTCCGCGAACGCGGCGAAGTCGATGGTCCGCGGCAGAGCGGTTCCGCCGCAGAAGATCAGCTTGGGGCGTTCCTTGAGGGCGAGGTCGCGGACCTGGTCGAGGTCGATGAGGCCGGTGTCGCGGTGGACGCCGTACTGGATGCCACGGAACCAGCTGCCGGTGGCGGAGACGCCCCAGCCGTGGGTGAGATGGCCTCCCATGGGCAGGGCCATGCCCATCACGGGGTCGCCGGGCTGGGCGAAGGCGAGGTACACGGCAAGGTTGGCCGGGGAACCCGAGTAGGGCTGGACGTTGGCGTGGTCGACACCGAAGAGGGAACGGGCGCGCGTGACGGCCAGGCGTTCGACCTGGTCGATGATCTGCTGACCCTCGTAGTAGCGGCGGCCGGGGTAGCCCTCGCTGTACTTGTTCTGGAGGACGGTTCCGCTCGCTTCGAGGACGGCGGTGGAGACGTAGTTCTCGCTGGGGATCAGCCGCAAGGTGTCGGCCTGAAGTTGTTCCTCCGCGGCGACGAGAGCGGCGAGGTCGGGGTCCGCGGCGCGGAGCGCGGGATGGGACAAGGGCAGCGACATGGTGTCCTCCGGGGCGAGCGGGCAGTCCGGTCGTGGTCCCGGGGTGCCCAGGCGGACGACACCTCGTGCGGCGGGGCGTGGTGCCCGGCCAGGCAGGGCTCCCCCAGGGTTGGTTCCCTGCTCGCCAGTCGCCGTGCCTGAGGCAAGCCTAGCGGGAGGGGCGAGTGTCAGCGGGGAAGGTTTCACCGTCCCGCTTCCGAGCGACGATAGAAAGACGTCCGGTGGACGAGAGGAAAGCGGTAAGAAGGGGCGTCACCCCGCCCGCACACCGAAGGATGAACGGAGACCCCGTGTCCAGGACCGAAAATCTGACCGCAGAGGTCATCGCGTCGGCAGATGCGCACAGTGCTCACAATTACCACCCGTTGCCCGTCGTGGTCGCCACGGCGGAGGGCGCCTGGATGACGGACATCGAGGGCCGGCGCTACCTCGACATGCTCGCCGGGTACTCGGCGCTGAACTTCGGCCACGGGAATCGGCGGCTCATCGACGCAGCGAAGGCGCAATTGGAGCGGGTGACGCTGACGTCCAGGGCGTTCCACCATGACAGGTTCGCGGAGTTCTGCGCGCGGTTGGCGGAGCTGTGCGGGATGGAGATGGTGCTGCCGATGAACACGGGCGCGGAGGCCGTGGAGACGGCGGTGAAGACAGCGCGGAAGTGGGGCTACCGGGTCAAGGGGGTGCCCGACAACAGGGCGAAGATCGTCGTGGCGGGGGGCAACTTCCACGGCCGGACGACGACGATCGTGAGCTTCTCGACGGACCCGGAGGCCCGTGCGGACTTCGGGCCGTACACGCCGGGCTTCGAGATCGTTCCTTACGGGGACGCGACGGCGATGCGGAACGCGCTGACGGAGAACACGGTCGCCGTGCTCATCGAGCCGATCCAGGGAGAGGCCGGGGTCCTGGTCCCGCCGTCGGGGTATCTGGCCACCGTGCGGGAGCTGACGCGGGAACGGAACATCCTGTTCATCGCGGATGAGATCCAGTCGGGCCTGGGGCGGACGGGCCGGACGTTCGCGTGCGAGCACGAGGGCGTGGTGCCGGACATGTATGTCCTGGGGAAGGCGCTGGGCGGCGGTGTGGTGCCCGTGTCGGCAGTGGTGTCGAGCGAGGCGGTGCTCGGGGTTTTCGGGCCGGGTGAGCACGGGTCGACGTTCGGGGGAAATCCACTGGCCTGCGCGGTGGCGCTGGAAGTCATCGACATGCTGCGGACGGGTGAGTACCAGCAGCGGGCGACGGAACTGGGGGAACACCTGCATCGGGAGCTGGCGCTGCTGGCGGGTTCGCCGGGCAGCGGTGTACGCGAGGTCCGGGGGCGGGGCTTGTGGGCGGGGGTGGACATCGACCCGACGCGCGGTACGGGGCGGGAGATCAGCGAGCGGCTGGTGGACAAGGGCGTGCTGGTCAAGGACACCCATGGGTCGACCATCCGGATCGCTCCGCCCTTGGTGATCAGCAAGGAGGATCTCGACTGGGGGCTGGAGCGGCTGCGGGAAGTGGTGGGGTAAGCGCGGCGACGCTCCCGGACGCGCCGGGGGAGGGCGAAGCGTGGTCGACGGCTCCGGATCCGGACAAGGTCGGCGGCCTGGCGGCGAGCGGTGGGCGGGATGCCCTCGGGTCTGGCCAAGAGGGGGCCATGATCCGCCCGCCGGGAGTCTGAGCGGATGGGTGTGTGGATGAATGCGTGGATGGACGCACGGACCGTGACTGTCGCCTCAGGCACTCGTCGGACGGCGCCGCCGCAGGTCAGGGCGGTCAGGGCGGTCAGGGCGGTCAGGGAATGATGTGGGGGATGAATCGGGCGTACTCGTCGGTGATCAGGCCTGCTGACTCCCTGATGCCGAGGCCCGCCGACTCGTCGCCGACGACCCATGCCCCCAAAACCACCCGGTTGCCCTCGAAAACGGGCAGGGGGGCAAAGGCCTGGTAGCAGCAGGGCTCGTCGCGGAGGACCGGCGGCTGTCCCGGTTCGTGGATCGTGACTCCGGCGCCTTCCCGCCCCAGCAGAGGTTTGGCGACATAGCCCGAGGTGGCGGCCAGTTCGCGGGGGCCGTCGAGATAGGTGGGGAGGAGGTTGGGGTGGTCGGGGTAGAGCTCCCAGAGGATCGCCAGGAGGGCCTTGTTGGAAAGGAGCATCTTCCAGGCGGGTTCGATCCAGAGGGTGGTGCCGGTGCCGCCACCGTTGTCGAGGGTGTCCAGGGCATGGGAGGAGAAGCGGTCGGTGGTGAGCCACTCCCAGGGGTAGAGCTTGAAACAGCTCCGGATGAACCGTAGTTGCTTGTCCACGAAGCGGCCGGAGAGGCTGTCCCAGCCGATGTCCTCCATGGAGATCGCCTCGGTCGCGAGTCCGGCCTGGTGGGCGGTCTCCCGGAGGTAGGCGACGGTCATGAGGTCCTCGCCGGCTTCATCGGCGGCGGAGTGGGCGAAGTACAGGGGTGGGCCCGGTGGCAGGAGGGGGGCCTGAGCCTTCCAGGCGGCGACGAGTCGTTCATGCAGGGAGTTCCACTGGTCCGCGCCGGGGAAGCGGTCCTCCATCCAGAACCACTGGGCACTGGCCGCCTCGACGAGGGAGGTCGGGGTGTCGGCGTTGTACTCCAGCATCTTCGCGGGAGCCGTGCCGTCGTAGTGAAGGTCGAAGCGACCGTAGAGAGAGGGAAGTTCAGCGCGGCGTTGCCATGCCTCAGCCACCAGGGAAGCGAGTCGGGGGTCGGTGATACCGAGGTCGGCGAAGCGGTCGGTGTCGACGATATGGGCGGCGGCCGCGAGACACATACGGTGCAGTTCCTCGACCACCTCCTCCAGGGCTTCGACCTCGGCGAGGGAGAAGGAATAGTAGGCGGACTCGTCCCAGTAGGGGCGCAGGGAGTTGTCCGGATAGCGGGTGAGCGGATAGATCAGGCCCTGTTCCTCGACGATCCGTTGCCAGTCGGGGCGCGGGGCGATGCTGCGGCGTTCCATGGCGGGCTTCCTAGCGACTCGCGGTGAAGGGTCGACGGGGCTGGACCGGGAGATGGTGAGGTGACCCGGATACCCAGGGCGGATGGAGTGCGGAGCGGACCGGGCCGCCCGAGGTGGCTGGTGGCGGACGGGGCGCAGGCTGCCGGGCGAGGCAGCGGGGGCACGGACTGGACGGCGGATGCCGGACGGGGTGGGTCAGCCGCCCGAGCTGCCACCACTGGTGCTGCTGCCGAATCCGCCCCGGTCCACACCGTCCGACCCGGTGGAGCTGCCGATGCTCGTGGAACCGGTCGACCCGCCGGAATTGAGGTCGCTGTCCGTCCCGCCGGAGGACCCACCCGTGGACGCCCCGATGGAAGTGCCCACGGAGGTGCCGGTGGAGGTGTCGGGGGAAGATCCGCCGGATGATGATCCGCCCGAGACCAAGGGGCGTCCGAGTGAACCTTCACGGACCCAGCCGTCCTTCTGGGTGCCGCCGGTGTACCAGGACACGTTGGTACGGACCGTGTTGTCCGAGCAGGCGGACTTCTTGACGACCTTGTAGCCACGGGTCGACTCGTAGCTGTCGCGGTCGACGCATCGCTTGTCCGGTTCGGACGAGCACCCTGTCAGCGCGGCCGCCAGCAGCCCCATCCCGCCCAGCACCACCGTGGCCGACCGGAACTGCCGTCGGGACCTGCCGGTGCTCGCTGTTTCCCCCATGATGGTGTTCCCCCGTGATGTAGGTGAGTGGACGGCCCACGCGTACTCGGACGCTTGGTCGGTCTCGTCCGGTTGCCGAGCAAGTCCTGTACTCGGCAGCCGTATTCCCGTACCCGTCGCGGGCAGGTTGCTGAACTACATTCGCGATGTGTCTTTTGGAATGGTTTGCGCGCTCGCTTCGGCCGTGTGCTTCGGTACGGCGTCGGTGTTGCAGGCGCTGGCGGCGCGGGCGGCGCCACCGGGTCGGGCGTCGATCCCGCACTGTTGTTGCGGGCGTTGCGTGAGTGGCGGTACATCGCGGGCCTCGGACTCGACTCGGTGGGGTTCGTCCTCCAGGTCGTGGCGCTGCGGACCATCCCGATCTACGCGGTGGGCGCGGCGAGTCTCGCAGTCACAGCAGTCGTCGCGTCCCGGCTGCTGGGGGTTCGGCTGAGCGCACGCGAGTGGGGCGCGGTCGCGCTGGTGTGCGCCGGGCTCGCGCTGCTCGCCCTGTCGTCCGGTGCGGAGGGAAACGGCGTCGGTCCTGCGGTGCTGCCCTACGTGATGCTCCACGCTGCTCTAGCGGCTGCGTTCCGGGTCGCGAAAGAACGCCACCTACGCGGCCTTCCGCGAGGTCGGCCGCGTGATCCACACCGTCCAGCTCCTGCGCTACCTCTCCGACGCGCCGTTGCGGCGGCGGGTGACCGCAGCCACCAACAAGGTCGAGTCGTTCAACCGGTTCTCCCAGTGGGTCGGCTTCGGCAACCGCGGCGTCATCGCGGACAACGACCCCGTAGAGCAGGAGAAGGCGATGAAGTTCAACGCCCTGCTCAGGAACGCGGTGATCTTCCACAACACCCTGGACATCGCGGAGATCGTCCGCCAGCTGCTGGAGGGGGGACGGGAGATCGACCCGGAAGACCTGGCGCACATCTCGCCGTATCTGACCGAACACATCAACCGGTTCGGCGGGTACAGCACCCACGAAGTCGGCATCCGGCCGGAAGCGTACGACCCGAAGCTTGACGTCGACTTCGCCCCGCTGCGTGAGCGGGGTCGTGAGCGGGGTCTGACCGCCGCCGGCCTCGGTCAGGCCGCTTGACCCCACGCTCTCGCCTATGCGGCCGCCCTTTTTGGATCGGGATGCGGGTCGGCCTATGTAGTGGGCCGCAGAAAGCCGACGACGGCCGCCTTTCCCCTGTCGATACCCTGCTCGATCTGAGGCGGGACAGGTTCGAACGCATCCACCTGGATGGAGCGCGAGCCGGGGCCACGGGTCCAGGTGGCGATGGCCAGGCCGTCGGCGATGACGGTGGGGCGGATGAGGCCGCCTCCTGGCCAGACGCGGGCCTGGTGGAGAGCGGGCACGGACGCATCGCGGGTGCGGTAGCCGATCAGGTAGTTGTCGTAGGCGGGCAGCATGCGAACGTCCGGGGTGTCGGACGAGCGTGGGAGTTCTTTCACCCGCCCGGCGAGCATGGTCAATGCGTCGCACTCGGTGATCACACCGGACTCCGCCAGCATTTTCCAGGCCCTGCGGGCCCAGGTGATCGGCAGTCCGGACCACGCGGCGAAGTCCTCCAAGGTAGCGGGGGCGTGCGCGGCCAGGTACCGGCGGGCCAGCTCGGCGAGAGCGTCGTCGCCCTCCCACCGAAAGCGCCCGGTGGAGGGCAGCCAGTCGTCGAGCAGCACATACGTGGCCTCACCGGCGCGCTGCGGACCATGGCAGAGGATGCCGGTGAGTGCCGCGTGGCGGATCAGGTAGAACGGCGCCTGCCCGTCCGGCGGAACACCGAGGGTGGTGAGGCGCTCGGTCAGCTCGGCCCGGGTGAGTGCGCCGTGCGCGGCGAGAGCACGCCGGATGAGATGGTCGGCGCGCCGGCGCAGATCGTCGTCCAGGCCCAGCTGCTGGTAGCGGCGGCTGGTCGCGGCAAGGATCCGCGGGGACAGCAACTGCGACACCCAGCGGGCATCGCCGCTGGGGATGGTGTGCAGGGTGCCGCGCATGTACCAGTTGCGGACGATGCTCCGCTCGTCCTCGTACGCCGCGCGGATGGCCTGGGCGGTGATGTCCCGGCCGCGTACCCGGATGCCCAGGTCGGCGGCCGTGGCGTCCTGCGCCTGGATGGCGAAGACCCGTCGGACGACCGTCTCGGCAGAGTCCTCCCGTGCTCCGCCGGCCAGGGCCTGCGCACAGGCCCGCAGCCTGCGGATGCTCTCCTGGTCAGGCACCGGGCTGTGCCTCTCGGCCGACGCGGTCAGGAGACGGCCTTGTCGAGGAGGCGGGCGAGTTCGGCGGGCGCGGACAGCATCGGCCAGTGCCCGGTGGGCAGGTCGAAGCGCCACCACGGCGGCTGGTTCAGGTAGGCCAGCATCGGCACCCCGGCATCCAGCAGCCCCGTGAAGTCACGGCAGGCGATCAGGACACGGTCCACGCCGGGACCGGGCTCGGCCGGGCCGGCGAGACGCTGGGTGAAAGTGCCGAACGGCTGAGGGGTGGCACGCGTGCGCAGAGCGTCCCGCCGGCCCTCATCGAGCCCGTCGAGGCTGCTGGACAAGCCCAGGACCTCAAAGGGCGGCATCGGTAGCCGCCACCCGTCGCCGGAAGCGTCGACCTGCTGGCGCAGCTGGTCCGCTGACTGCGGCGGCATGAGGTCGAGCATGCACATGCCTGCGGCGAACGGGGCGCTGTCCACGTAGATCACGCGCTCCAGCCGGTCGCCGAGACGTCCGGCTGCCCCGGTGACCGGGGCGGCCGCGTAGCTGTGGGCGACCAGCGTGACGGCGCGCAGACCGTGCTCTTCGACAAATCCCGTGATGTCCGCGATGTGCGTGTCCAGGTCCGTCTCGGGTCCACCCTGGTCCGCGCGCTCGGCCAGGCCCGTCAGGGTCAGCGGCAGCGCCGTGTGGCCGCGCTCGCGCAGAGCGCGGGCGGTGTCCTCCCAGGCCCATGCCCCGAGCCAGGCGCCGGGAACGAGTACGAAGGTGGCCATGTGATCTCCCTGAAGTTAGGTGCTGCGGGGAGCGTAGAGTCGATACAGGACAGAATCCGCCCTGAAATGCCGAGGGATCCATGTCGCATCCCCTGACCCGTGTGCTGACCCTGCTGGAACTCCTCCAGTCCAACGCCCGGCTCACCGGGGCAGAGCTGGCCGACCGCCTGGACACCGACGTCCGCACGGTGCGCCGGTACATCGCCCACCTGCGGGAACTGGGCATCCCCGTGGAGGCCGAACGCGGCCGCCACGGCGGCTACCGACTGGCCCGCGGCTACCGCATGCCACCTCTGGTCCTCACCAACGACGAGGCTCTCGCCGTGGTCCTTGGCCTGCTCGCGGCAGAACGTCTGGGCATGGGGACGGCCGCGCCGGCCAGTGCAGGTGCCCTGGCCAAGATCGAGCGGGTGCTTCCGCACGCCCTGCGTGAACCGCTCGCCGCCATGCGGGAGACCCTGTCGTTCACCGCCAACGCCGTGATCGGTCAGGCACCCGGAACCGGCGTCCTGCTGGCACTGGCCCATGCCTCCCGCGCCCGCACGACCGTCGGTATCAGCCACCGGTCCTGGCGCCAGGAACACACCGAACGCGACATCGACCCCTACGGCGTGGTCTTCCACACCGGCCGCTGGTACGTCATCGGCCACGACCACCTCCGCGACAGCCTGCGCACCTTCCGCATCGACCGCATCGCCTCCGTCATCTCCCGAGCCGACAGCTTCACCGCACCCGTCGGTTTCGACCCCGTGGCCCACCTGACCTCGACCCTGGCCCAGGGGCCCTACCGCTGGCAGGTCGAGGTGACGATCCACGGCCCCCTCGATGAGATCGCCCGCCGACTGCCGCGTTCAGCGGTGACCCTCACCGCCCGGCCCACCGGCGTCCTGATGCACGCACGGGCAGAACGGCTGGACGGCATGTCCCACATGCTCGCCTCCCTGGAATGGCCCTTCACCATCCACCATCCCGACGAACTGCGACAGGCGCTCAAGGATCTGGCCGCCCAGCTGACCGCAGCCGCTCAGCGGGAGCTGGAAGAACTACCGCAGTAGATGCCGGATTTACTGCGGCGGAGCCCTACCGCGATCACCGTGACCTGCGGCGGGCCGTTCCGGCCGCCGGGGCGAGGCGTACGCATTTACTGCGGCAGTTCCGGAGGGGTGGGCGGGCGTGGCGATCGAACCAGTGACCGAACTCGGGGTCGGGGGCGCGTTGCGTGTGCCGCGCGCCCGGGTAGTGCCCTTGTCCGCCTCTCCGGCCACGTACACCGCGGCGGTCGAGCGCTACCTCACCGGCGCCGGGATCGCGAAGCCCTCCGCACGGATCTACCGGATCTCGCTGACGACGTGGGGATGGATGTTCGTCGGCGCGGCGGCGCCGACCGGTCCGGCCCGCCGGGGCGCGAAGCCGCCCGTCTTCCCCGTCACAGCGATCGACGACCCGGTGCTGCCGGAGGCCCTGGCCGAGCCGGCGGCGGCGCGGGCCGACGAGATGGACGCCGACACCGTCAACCGTGAACTGTCCAGCGCCCGCGAGGCGATCGGCTGGTGGCAGCGCCAGGGCTGGGCCAGGGCTGGATCGAAGGCGACCCGACGATCGGCTGCTGGCCCGCTCCCGCCACGCGTCCGTCCGCTCCCGGAGAAATACGCCCGCCCCGGCGTCGACTCGGTCGCCCGGCACGTCGCCGAACGCGACCCCGCTACACGCCGCTTCACGCCGCTTCACGTTAAATCCGAGCAGATCAGGGCTCCAAGAGCATCCCCGTTGCCCCTTTGGCGCGTATCCCGGTCACACCCCCCGTACAGCCGCAGGGCGTACCCGCGAGAACGGGCCGTCTGGCCGGAACGGGACCGGGGGCAGGTCGGGTGGGCGAGGGGTACCGGCGGGCGGGGGGGATCGACCGACCGCGCCCGCCGGTCGGCCGACACCCGCGCCGGGCCACCATCCTGCGCCGCCGCTCACGGCCACCCCGCTCAGGCACCGCTGGGCACCGCTCAGGTCCGCCGCTCAGGGCAGCGCCCTGCACAACGCGTCCAACGTTCCCGGCCACGCGCTCTCGGACGGAGCTGCGTACCCCACGACCAGCGCGTCCCGACGCTCGGTGAGTATCGCGTCCGGCCGGGTGAACTCCGCCAGGCCGTGCACCGAAAGGCCCTGCCAGTTCGCGGCCCGGATGACGGACTGCTCCGTTCCGGAAGGGAGTTCGAGCACGGCGTGCAGTCCGGCCGCGATACCGGTGGCCCTGACCTGCGGTGCACGCTCGGCCAGGGCGGCGACCAGTTGGTCACGGCGTCGACGGTAGCGCGTGCGCATCAGGCGGATGTGCCGGTCGTACGCGCCCGAGGTGATGAACTCCGCGAGCGTGAGCTGGTCCAGCGCCCCGCATCCCCATCCGGGCCCCTTGTCCCTCATGATCTCCGGGACGAGTCGGCGGGGCAGGACCATCCACCCCAACCGCAGGCCGGGGGCGAGCGACTTGCTGGCGGTGCCGAGGTAGACGACCCGTTCCGGGTCGAGGTCCTGAAGCGCGCCGACGGGCTGCCGGTCGTAGCGGAACTCCCCGTCGTAGTCGTCCTCCACGATCAGTCCGCCGTTGCGCCGCGCCCAGTCGACGGCGGCGGACCGGCGCTCGGGGTGCAGCGGCACCCCCATCGGGAACTGATGCCCCGGCGTGAGCAGGACCGCGCCCGGCGCGAGGAGCTCCAGCGCCTCGGTGTCCGAGCCCCGCGCGCCCCACGGCAAGGCGGGTGTGCCGAGTCCGCTGTCCCGCAGCAGACCCCGGTGGAAGTCGAGTCCGTACGACTCGACGGCGACGTCACGGACACCGAGCCGCCGCAGGGTCCGCCCCAGGACGAGCAGGCCCTGGGCGAAGCCCGAGCAGACGACGATCCGCTCGGGGTCGGCGCGTACACCCCGGGCACGGGCCAGATACTCGGCGAGAGCCTGGCGCAGTTCGCGGCGTCCGCGCGGGTCGTCGTAGCCGAGGGCCTCGTCGGGGGCGTCGGTCAGGGCGCGGCGGGCGGCCTTGAGCCACTCCGCGCGTGGGAAGGCGGACAGGTCGGGGGTGCCGGGCCGCAGGCTGTACACGGGCGCGCCCGGTTCGCGGCGCCCGCGTGCGGGAGGCTCGGGCAGGGGAACGGCGCGCTCCGCGACACGGGTGCCCGAGCCCTGCCGGGAGGTGAGCCAGCCCTCGGCGACGAGGTCGGCGTACGCGTCGGCGACGGTGTTGCGGGCGATACCGAGGTCGACGGCGAGGGTGCGGGAGGAGGGCAGCCGGGTCCCGGGCGGGAGACGGCCGCCGCGGACGGCTTCCCGCAGGGCGTTCATCAGGCCCTTGCGCACCCCGCCGGGACCGGCGGGGTCGACATGCAGATCGATACCGAGCCCCGCGCGCGCCGTGGTGGGGTCGTCGCCGGCCCTCTCACTGTCGTCAGCGGCCGTCCGGGGGCGCCTCGCCCGGCCCGCTCCGGTTCGCGTATCCATCCCCGCATCCATCCCCGAGTCTCCGAATCCCGAAAGTGGCCCATGATCCCACCGCTCAAGTGGACCATAGTCCTGGGTCACTCCGGTCATAGAGTCATCCGTATGACGACGACGCAGAGCACGACGAACCCCACCGCCCCGACCGCCGACCCCACCGCCGCCCCGCACCCGCAGTACGCCCATGAGGAGGCCGCGCGGCTCCAGTGGGCCAAGCACGCGCCCGATGTCTACAAGGCGATGGTCCGGCTGGATGTCGCCGCCCGGCAGGGGCTGGACCCGGTGCTGCTGGAGCTGGTGAAGATCCGCGCCTCGCAGCTCAATCAGTGCGCCCTCTGCCTCGACATGCACAGCAAGGACGCTCTGGCGGCCGGGGAGACGCCCGAGCGCCTCATCCAGCTGAGCGCCTGGCAGGAGTCGCGGCACTTCTACACGGAGAAGGAACTCGTCGCCCTGGAACTCACGGAGGCGATCACGGTTCTCCAGAACGGCTTCGTCCCCGATGACGTGTTCGCGAAGGCCGCAGGGCACTTCCCGGAGGCGGAACTGGCGCAGCTCATCTCTGCGATCACCGTGATCAACGCGTGGAACCGGTTCGGGGTCGCGACCCGCGCGGTCCCGGGCCACTACACGCCCGGCCAGTACAAGGGACTGTGAGGTACGGGGATGGCGCGCACACCCGACAGCGCGGAGAGTCACCCGACCGGTCGCGGGACCGGCCGCCCGACGAACAGCACCGCACACGGGCGCGTGGAGCCGACCTGGGGCGGGGACGCGACGGACAACACGCACCCCACCACACCTCAGGCCAACGCGGCCAACGCGGCCAACGCGGCCAACGCGGCCAACGCGGCCAACGCGGCGGAGGATGACACCACGGGTGCGGGGAACGCGAACGGGGGCGGGCCCCGCCCCGTGGATGTCTTCCGCGCCCTGCACCACGGCCGCTCCCCCAACGACCCGCTGGTCCTTCCCGGCCCGTGGGACGCGGCCAGCGCGCGGGCCTTCGTGGCCGCCGGGTTCCCGGCGCTGGCCACGCCCGGCGCGGGGGTCGCGGCCTCGCTCGGGTACGAGGACGGCCGTACGCCGCCCGCCGAGATGTTCGCGGCGGTGGCCCGGATCGTCAGGGCCGTGCGGCCCCTCGGGGTACCCGTGTCGGCGGACATCGACGACGGGTACGGGCTACCGGCGGCCGAACTCGTCGAACGGCTCCTGGAGACCGGGGCCATCGGCTGCAACCTGGACGACTCCGGTCCCGGCAAGGTCCTCAAGGACCTCCGGCGGCATGCCGACTGGTTGGCCGAGATCCGCGCGTCGGCGGGCGACCGGTTGTTTCTCAACGCCCGGGTGGACACCTTCGTCCGGGGCGTGCCGGATGTGGCAGCGGCGATCGAACGCGCACTGCTGTACGAGGCGGCCGGTGCGGACTGCGTCTACCCGATCGGCGCGCCACCAGCGGCCTTGCCCGTCATGCGGGCGGGCGGCGTCAAGGGACCTGTGAACATGGTCGCGTCGGCGGCCGGCCCCGCCGATGTCCTACGGAACGGCTTCCGCGAGCTGGGCGAACTCGGAGCCACCAGGATCACGTTCGGGCCGGGCCTACTGGTCAGGACGACCACCGCGCTCACCGATCTGGGCCGTTCACTGCTCTGAACGCGGCCACCATCAGGACACAAGCGGCCACCATCAGGTCATGCGGCCGCGTAGAGGACAAGCGGTCAGCATGAGGACACGCGGCCACGTGGAGGACAAGCGGTCACCATCAGGTCATGCGGCCACCAAGAGGGCAAACGGTCAGCATGAGGACACGCGGCCAGCAAGGGGACAGACGGCCTACCGGGGAGGCGCGGCCACCGCGAGGACAACGAGCGCCCTCCAGTAGTACCGGACACCATCAGGACAGCCGCCGTCCTCTCCCCGGCACGGCACCCGACACCGCCGAACCGCCGGGCACCGCCCCGCAACCCCCGGCCACCATTGGGTCAGTGGCCAAGGGAAGTAGGCCACACGGCGGCAGATGGGGGCGGGGAGGCGGCGGGGGTGATCTGTATCGTCGGCGGTACGGCGACCAGGGACCCGGAGGGGCCCGGAGAGGACCCCATGAGCACCACCACCCTCATCACCCGTATCGGTTCCCTCGTCACCAACGACCCCGGGGTCGGGGACGGGTCACCTCTCGGGCTGATCCAGGACGCGGCCGTGGTCGTCGAGGGGGACCGGGTGGCGTGGGTCGGCCCCGCCGACCGGGCTCCGGACGCGGACCTGATGCACGACGCCGAGGGGCGGGCCCTCATCCCCGGTTTCGTGGACTCGCACTCGCACCTGGTGTTCGCCGGGGACCGGACCGCCGAGTTCAACGCGCGTATGTCGGGGCACCCGTACCAGGCGGGAGGCATCCGGACCACGGTCGCGGCGACCCGGGCGGCCGGTGACGAGGAGCTGGAGGCGAACCTCGTTCGGTATGTGCGGGAGGCACTGCGGCAGGGGACGACGACGGTCGAGACCAAGTCGGGGTACGGGCTGACCGTCGACGACGAGGCACGGGCGCTGCGGATCGCCGCGCGGCACACCGATGAGGTGACCTTCCTCGGCGCACACATCGTGTCCCCCGACTTCGCCGACGATCCCGCCGCGTACGTCGACCTCGTCACCGGGCCGATGCTCGACGCCTGCGCCCCGTACGCCCGCTGGGTGGACGTGTTCTGCGAGAAGGGCGCCTTCGACGGGGACCAGGCGCGGGCCGTGCTCACGGCGGGCATGGCCAAGGGTCTCGTACCGCGGGTGCACGCCAATCAGCTCTCCTACGGGCCCGGGGTGCAGCTCGCGGTGGAGCTGGGGGCCGCCAGCGCGGACCACTGCACGCTGCTGACCGACGAGGACGTGGCCGCGCTCGCGGCCGGGACCACGGTCGCGACCCTGCTGCCCGGTGCGGAGTTCTCCACTCGCGCGCAATGGCCCGACGCGCGACGGCTGCTCGACGCCGGGGTCACCGTGGCGTTGTCGACGGACTGCAACCCGGGGTCGTCGTTCACCTCGTCCATGCCGTTCTGCATCGCTCTCGCCGTACGGGACATGGGGATGACGCCGGACGAGGCGCTCTGGTCGGCGACGGCCGGGGGCGCGAGGGCGCTGCGGAGGGACGACGTGGGCCGGATCGTCCCCGGCGCCTACGCGGACCTCGCGTTGCTCGACGCGCCGAGCCACGTGCACTTGTCATACCGGCCAGGCGTGCCCCTGGTCTCGGAGGTGTGGCGGCACGGGGTACGGGCGTAGGTCGGGGGATGTGCGAGGGACGTCCTGGGACGTGTGCGGGGGGCCGGGGCGGGTATGGGGGGCCGAGCAGGGGCGCACGGGCTTACGGGCTTCCCGGGCGCGGGGCCGGTGTCACACGGGAGCCTCGCCCGCCCGCCATCGCTGCGCGGTCGCGTCGCCCAGCGGGAGATGTCCCACGTCACCGCCCGCGCGCTTGGAGGTCGGCGTGACGGCGTGACCGGAGGCGATGGCCGGGAGGACGCGGCCCTTGGGGTCCACGTCGAACCGGAGGTCGCGGTCGTCGCGGCCGTCCGTCGGCGCGCATCTTCGGATGCCGACGCCCTTGTCGACGCTGCCCCGGCTGTCCAGGCAGAACTCGTCGTTCGCCCATGACCTGACGAGGCCCCGGGAGATGTCGAACCGCCAGCGCTGGGTGTCCGAGGTGTTGCACGCGGACATCACGACGTCGTTGCCGGTGAAGAAGTCCCCGTCACGGACGTCCAGGCAGAGGTCGGTGGACGCGTTCACGAACTGGGTGTACGCGCCGCCGGGTGGGCGGACCCCCGTGGTCGGCGCGGACGTGGACGGTGAGGGGGTCGGGGTCGCCCGGGGAGCCGACGGGGTGAGGGTGGACGGTACGGAGGCCGACCGGGTCGGGGTGCCGGGGACCGTGGCCGGAGGTGACGCGCCTGTCCGCCGCCCCTCGTCGGGGTCGGTGGACGGTTCCTCGCCCGCGCTGCCCCCCAACAGCACCACGAACAGCGGGGCGAGGGCGACGGTCACCGCGGCGAGGACGAAGCTGCGGGTGGGCCGCCAGGGTCGGTCCCTGTCGTCGGCCGGGTGCCAGCCGTCACCCTGGCCACCGCCGTACGGGTCCGGTGGGGCGGTCTCCCGCCGCACGTCGGCCGAGCCGTACGAACCGTTCGCCGGGTACGGGGTGCCCGTACCTCTCCCGGCGAGCCGCCCGCTCGCGGCCACGGCGCTGGCCGCCGCGACCTCTATGGCCTCCGTGTCCTGAATGGCCACGGTGACCTCGTTGGCCACGTTGTCCCCATTGGCCACGTTGTCCCCATTGGCCGCGGTGACCTGATTAGCCATGGTCACCTCATTGGCCGCGGTGACCTGATTGGCCACGTTGACCTCATTGGCCTGATTGGCCGCCGTGTCCTGATTGGCCTCTATGGCCGCAGGGTGTCCGCGTGGGAGGGCATGCCGACGGCGTCGCCGGTGACGACGGGAAGCGGTCGACGGGCTCCGCCACCTGTCCGCATCGGCCTCGCCACCAGCGTGTGCGCCGCCGGTCACACCACTGGCCGCACCGCCGCCCGCACCACCACCGCCCGCACCGCCCGCACCCCGGGCCGCCGCCGACCCGACCGCTCCTACGCCATCCACCCCACCCTCACCTGCACCCGCACCCGCACCCGCACCCGCACCTACGTCTTGCGGCCCGACCGCGAAGCGCACGCCTACGGTCTCCGACTCGCCCGTACGCCGGGCCGCGCCGCCGATCAGCGGGATCACCGGGCTCTCCGTGCCGGGCGGAAGGTAGGCGCCGCCGTTCCACGGGAGGAGTCCGGTGGCGAGGACCGTACGGGGGGTGCGGTGGAGGTCGAGCAGTACGTTGTGGGCCCGCCGGCAGCACGGGCACTGCGCGAGGTGGTCGTCCAGGTCGTGGTTCCGGCGTGGCTCGCGGGGCCGGACGGCCTCCTCGATCAGGCGGCGGTAGGCCTGGCAGTTCTGGTCGCCGTGACGGGCCAGTTGGGCCTTGAGGTAGGCGCGGCCGAGCACGTCGAGCGAGGGGCCCTTCGCCCAGGCGACCTCGTCGGCCTTCAGTCCGAGGTAGAGCGCGGTCTCCGGGTCGGGTGCGGCGTCCACGATCCCGTACCAGAGCACGCCCTGGGTGCGGGTGGGCAGGCTGTGGAACGCGGCCGGCATGGGGAGTTCGGCAGGCGGGCGCCGGACGAAGGCGGGCAGGTCGGCGCGGCGCTCCTCCTCGGCGTCGAGGAACGCGGCGAACTCCGGGCGCAACCGGACCCGTCGGCCGTCGGCCGTCCAGCCGGCGGCGATCCGGCGGACGAGCAGCGCCGCGTGGTGGCGCCAGGGGCCGGTGGGGTCGACGCCCCGCCCGGTGTCCCGCGCACCGAGGGCGAACGCCTGCGCGGTGAGCTGTTTGGCCGCGGCCTCGTCCACACCGAGGAGCCGGGCGTAGGCCAGGGTGGGCGCGTGATGACGGCGGCGCAGTTCCCGCAGGGCCGGGTAGGCCGTCGCGGCGTCCCCGCGCAGCAGTTCGGTGAGGCGGGCGTCCGCCTCACCGGAGTGGACACCGCCACCGCCACCGGCAGCCTCGGCAGCGCGGTCCGAACGGCTGCGCCGTGGCATCCGCACTCCTCCTCGGCCGGACGGCCCGCGGCCTCCCGGCGATCACTCACTCTGCGACGGCATACCGGTGAGTATGCGAAGGGGAGACCATAGTGAACGAAGAGGGTTCGCGGGGAAAGGCGTTTCCCCGGGTAAGTCAGCAAAGTGCGGAGGATAAATGCGTCCTGCGCGCGGACATTGTCGCGCCTTTACACGCCTACGCGTGGTCCGGTACATACCTACGCGCGGTCCGGGCTTGGTCCAGTCCATTCAGCCCGGCTCGGTCCGCCGCGGAGTTCCCGATCCATCGGGTCCACCGGTCCATGGCGCTACTCGTGCCGCTTCATCTCCCGACAAGCCGCGGACGGAGACCACTTGGCCGGACGGGACCCCGGCGGCGAACGGAACCGTGATACGGCCAGGGAGCGGCCGGGCAATGCAGCACGCGGGACGGAACCCGCGGCACAGAAGTGGGGCGGGTCCGTACGGACCCGCCCCACCGGACTCCCTGCCGGACTTCCTGCCGGAAACCTCACCGGAACCAGACTCCCCGCAGCCGACACCGGCGGTGATACCGGCGGTGATACCGACCACGACACCGACCGCGACTTCCCGGAGTCGGCACGTGCGCATCGAGTCGGCACGGACGCATTCACCGAATCGGCCACTGGCCCGGGCCGATGCGGGAATGGTCTATGCCTATTCCTCGACGGTGAGTCCTTTACGCAGCTTGACCAGGGTCCGGGAGAGCAGCCGGGAGACATGCATCTGGGAAATTCCCAGTTCTTCCCCGATCTCGGACTGGGTCATGTTCGCCACGAAACGCAGCGAGAGGATCTGCCGGTCACGTGACGGAAGTCCCGCGATCAGCGGCTTGAGGGACTCGACGTACTCGACACCTTCGAGCCCGTGGTCCTCGTAGCCGATGCGGTCCGCCAGCGCGCCCTCGGAGTCGTCCTCCTCGGGCTGGGCGTCCAGCGAGCTGGCCGTGTAGGCGTTGGACGCGGCCATGCCCTCCACGACCTCGTCGTGGGACAGCTCCAGATGCGTGGCCAGTTCGGCGACGGTGGGCGCGCGGTCGAGGCGCTGCGCCAGCAGGTCGCCCGCCTTGGCGAGGTCGAGCCGCAGTTCCTGGAGCCTGCGGGGCACCCGGACCGACCAGCTCGTGTCGCGGAAGAAGCGCTTGATCTCGCCGACGATCGTCGGCATCGCGAACGTGGGGAACTCCACACCACGGCTGAGCTCGAAGCGGTCGATCGCCTTGATCAGCCCGATCGTGCCCACCTGGATGATGTCCTCCATCGGCTCGCTCCGGGTGCGGAAGCGCGATGCGGCGAACTTCACCAGGGCGAGGTTGAGCTCGACCAGGGTGTTGCGGACGTAGGCGTGCTCGTAGGTGCCCTCCTCCAGATCCGCCAGCCGGGCGAAGAGGGTCTTGGACAACGCGCGGGCGTCGGCCGGGGCGACCTGGGCGAACGGGGGGATGGGCGGGAGATCCGCGAGGGCTTCCGGCCGGGCCTCGGCGGGCCGGGTGTCCACGCCGCCGCGGGGCGCGGGCAGGGGGACGGAAGCGTCGGTGGGTGCTGCGGGACGGGATGCCGACGTCGCTTCGAGGGTCCGCGATTCGTCGAGCCGGGGTGACATGTCGTCCTCCATCGTGTCCAGGCGTCAGGCTGCCGGTGCCATGGTGATCCTGCGGTGTGCGGCGACTCCAATGCCGGCCGTGGTGAGTGCGGTCTCTACTAGCCCTACCCGCTTTCCCGAATCCCTTGCAAGTTTCTTTGAATCGCAAATGTCCGTTTTAGTAGGGTTGTTCGGGTACCCGGGGGCGTACGGAAGGCGTAGGGTTCACTGAAGTCACACCCTTTTCCACCTCCATACATCCACCCCTTCCACGAGGGCCCGAGGCATTGCGGGACGGCCCGAAAGAGAGAGACGGCATGGACCGCGGGACGGTCGGCAGCGCACATCAAAACCGCCTCCTGGTGGAGGTGCGTCAGCAGGGTTCGAGTGCCGTAGTGACACCGGCGGGTGAGCTCGATCACCACACCGCCGAACTGCTCCAGGAACCGCTGGACGCATGTCTGGACAACGGCCTCACCAGGCTCGTCGTCGACTGCGCGCGGCTGGATTTCTGTGACTCGACGGGGTTGAACGTGCTCCTCGGGGCCCGCCTCAAGGCGGAGGCCGCGGGCGGCGGGGTCCATCTCGCCGGTATGCAGCCGGTGGTGGCCCGGGTGTTCGAGATCACCGGGGCGGACGCCGTCTTCACGGTGCACGAGACGCTCGACGCCGCGCTCGTGGAGTGATCCGCGCAGGCCGGGGCCCGGCCGGGCATACCTCCATCTCCTCCGTGACATCCCGGAGTAACCAGCGTCACAGGAAGCATGACCCTTTTGGCCGTGAGAAGTGGGTGTTCTCACGGATGTGCCGGGCAGGAGAACCCTGGATCGGACACGGGCCCCGACACGGCCCGGACATCGTCGGACAGAGTCGGAACCCGGCGCGGTCGGCGACCTGAGTGGTACGCCCGGCATGCGTCTGGATCATGTGGGAACTTGGGAACTTGATAGATGCTGGAACTGGTGAACCGGTGAATCGGTGAGGTGAAGCGCTGATGAGCACCACCCGGCCCCGCTCGCCGGGCGATCGCGGCCCGGAGCCTCGGGATGCCGACCCCATGGGACGGCCGGCCGACGCGGGCCCGCCCGGAGCGGACCCGTCGCGGTCCGGACCGGGATCGGGCGCGGACCCGTCGCCCGCGCCGGTGCCGCCCGCCCACGGCCCGCCCGCGCGGGAGTCCGCCGTCGCGGACCCGGGCGGCGGACCGGACACGGCCGCCCCCGTGGTGGCCGCGCCCGGCACGTCCGAGGCGAGCCGTACCGTCGCGGCGGGCACCGTCACGGCGAGTACCGCGACGAGCCCTGCCGCCACGGACACGGCTGCCCCGAACGGCCCGGACGCAGGCCCCCCGGCCGCACCGCCACCGTCAAGCCGACCACCGGCCACCCCGGACCCGGCCGACGCACGGCCGACCGGGGCACAGCCTGGCGACACGAGGCCAGGGGACATGAGGTCGGGGGACATGAGGTCGGGCGATCCACGGCCAGGGGATACCCGGCCTGGGGATACGCGGTCGGGCGACGCACAGGCGTCCGGCGCAAGGCCGTCCGGGACAGGGCGATCCGGCACAGGGCCCTCCGACACGGGGCCGTCCGACGCGCAGGCGCAGGCCGCCGACGCGATCGGCTCCGCGCCGGTCGCCGCCGGACCCGGCACCGTACGGCGGATCTCACTGCGGGACGCGCCCGGAGTGGTGCCCCTCGCCCGGGACTTCGCCCGGCAGGCACTCCATGACTGGGGCTGGCTGCCCGCGCAGGGCGCCGACCGGCGGGCCGCGGCCGAGGACGTCCTGCTCGTCGTCTCCGAACTGGTCACCAACGCGTGTCTGCACGCCGAGGGACCGGAGGACATGACGATCGGCTTCGGCGGCAAGGTGCTGCGCGTCGAGGTCACCGACCGGGGCGCCGGATCACCGGCGCCGCGCACCCCGCACCGGGCCGGACGGCCGGGCGGGCACGGGATGTTCATCGTCCAGCGTCTCTGTCTGGACTGGGGGGTCGTACGGACCCCCGGGGTCTCCGGGAAGACCGTCTGGGCGGAGCTCGGCGCCCCGGGTTGAAGCCCGCCGCCGCACCGCGGCAGCCGCGCCCGGCGGGGCGCGGACCGTCCCTCCCCCACCCGCTCGCCACGCGCCGGATCACCACGATCCGGCGCGTTCTTGGTTCTCCCCGGTTCCCCGTAGCCCGGTTCGCCGGTTCGCCGCAGTCCGGTTCCCCGCCGCCCGCCGGTCCGGTCCCCCGCCGCACGGGATTTCCGCCTTCCGGTCCGGTTCCCCGCCAGGTCCGGTCCCCGCCGTCAAGGCCGGTTCGCCGCCAGGTCCGGTCCCCGCCGTCAAGGCCGGTTCGCCGTCGCGCGGTTCGTCATCACCTGGATTCCCGTCGCCCCGGTTCGCCCTTCCGCACGGTTCGTCGTCGGCGACTGACGTACGGGAGCGGGAGCGCGTAACGGCGGCGTGCGACGGGAGCGCCCCTCCGGGAACCCGGGGGCGGGTCCTGGAGGGGCGCGAATCCGCTGCCGAGCAGCGCGGCCACAGCTACGGCTACGGCTACGTACGGGTACGGGTACGGGTACGGGTTACCGGACGCCGCTCATCAAGGCCTTGACCTTCTTGCGGTACATGAAGATGGCCACGGCGGCGAGGATGGCCATGGCCGCCTCCAGCCCGACGACCCCGGTCTTGTTGAGGTCGACACCGGCGATGGACAGCAGTCCGGTGGTGCAGTCGCCCGCGGTCACCGCGAGGAACCACACACCCATCATCTGGGAGCCGTACTTCTCGGGCGCCATCTTCGTGGTGACCGACAGACCGACCGGCGACAGGCACAGCTCACCGAGCGTCTGCGCGAAGTAGATCGCGACCATCCACCAGACGGCGACCTTCGAACCGTCGCCCGACATGGTGAGCGGGATCAGGAAGACCAGGAAGGAGACACCGATCAGCAGCAGGGCGGACGAGAACTTGACGACCGTGCTGGGCTCCTTGCCGCGCCGGTTCAGCGCGAGCCAGAGCCAGGCGAGGACCGGGGCCAGCGCCATCACGAGGACCGGGTTGATCGACTGGAACCACGAGACGGGGAAGTCGAAACCGAGGACCGTCGTGTTCGTGGAGTTCTTCGCGAACAGGGCCAGCGTCGAGCCGCCCTGGTCGTAGATCATCCAGAACGCGGCGGCGGCGACGAAGAACCAGATGAAGCCGGTCATCCGCGTCTGCTCGGTCGCGGACAGTTCCTTGTCCCGCTTTATCCGGGTGAGGACCATGATCGGGATGATCAGCCCGGCGAGGGTGATCGGGACCAGCGCCCAGTTCAGGGTGTAGAGCCCGGCACCGCCCACGACGCTGTAGAACACGACGGCGACGGCGAGCCAGATCAGGCCCTTGCGCAGGGTGGAACGGCGCTCCGCGTCGGTCAGCGGCTTGGGCACCACGCTGGAACGCTCGCTGAGGTGACGGGTGCCGAGCAGGAACTGGACCAGGCCCAGCGCCATACCGAGCGCGGCGAGCGCGAAGCCGAGGTGCCAGTTCACGCTCTCGCCGACGGTGCCGATGATCAGCGGGGCGGCGAAGGCACCGAGGTTGATGCCCATGTAGAAGATCGTGAAGCCGCCGTCACGGCGCGGGTCGTCCGGACCGTTGTAGAGATGGCCGACCATCGTGGAGATGTTGGCCTTCAGCAGCCCGGACCCGAGCGCCACGAGCGCCAGGCCGGCGAAGAAGGGCGCCTCGCCGGGCAGGGCCAGGGTGACATGGCCCGCCATGATCACGGAGGCGGCGATGGCGACGGTCTTGCGGGGGCCCCAGACGCGGTCACCGAACCAGCCGCCGGGCATGGCGAGGAGGTACACCATCGCCAGGTAGATCGAGTAGATCGCCGTGGCCGTGGTCGGCTTGAGGTCCAGACCTCCGGGCGCGACCAGGTACAGCGGGAGCAGGGCCCTCATACCGTAGAAGCTGAAGCGCTCCCACATCTCGGTCATGAAGAGGGTGGCCAGGCCACGGGGGTGGCCGAAGAAGGTCTTCCCGCCGCCGGAGGTACGGGGCGGGTCCTTCGTCAGGCTGGACGCCATGGGTCGATCCTTGCAGTTCGGGACGCGCGGCGTGAGCGGGTGCGCGCCCGGTGGGGGGCTGGCCGGCACCGGCACCGCGCCGTCCGTCCCTTACGCCCAAGGGAGTCCCGCTCCAGGCTCTGGTGGGCAGCGCGCGGAGGCGGGGAACGGCGGGCACCGGGAGCCACGCCCCGCACGCGTCGGCGCGCCGGGGCCCGGCCACAGGTCATTCCTTTCAAGGCCGACCGCGGTCGGCCCGCACAGACGAGAAGACCCCTGGCGCGCGAGCGGGCCAAAGGTCTTCGGGTGGTGCTTCAGGCGTTCTCACACCATACGACACGTATTGCGGGAGAAAAGAAGACCTTGGCCCGTCATGAGAGATGGAACACAGGGGCGCATGCCCTGTCGACACGTAATCAAAGGTCTTCCTCAGGATGCCACCGCACACTCCCAGGGCCGAAATCGTGCCTCGCGCGCCCCTCAGGACCTGCTGCCGATCGCCTCCCGAGGCGGGCCCCCGCCGGACTACCATCAGGTCATGACCCGTGTACTGCTCGCCGAGGACGACGCGTCCATCTCGGAGCCGCTGGCCCGCGCCCTGCGCAGGGAGGGTTACGAGGTCGAAGTGCGTGAGGACGGACCGACCGCGCTGGAAGCCGGGATGCGGGGCGGGGTGGACCTGGTCGTCCTCGACCTGGGGCTGCCAGGGATGGACGGGCTGGAGGTCGCCCGCCGGCTGCGCGCCGAGGGGCATACGGTGCCGATCCTGATCCTGACCGCGCGGGCCGACGAGGTCGACACGGTCGTGGGGCTCGACGCGGGGGCCGACGACTATGTGACGAAGCCGTTCCGGCTGGCCGAGCTGCTGGCCCGGGTACGGGCGCTGCTGCGGCGCGGGGCGGCGGAGCCGCAGCAGCCGCCGGCGACGCACGGGGTGCGGATCGACGTCGAGTCGCACCGGGCGTGGATGGGGGAGGAGGAGCTCCAGCTCACGGCCAAGGAGTTCGATCTGCTGCGGGTGCTGGTGCGGGACGCGGGGCGCGTGGTCACGCGGGATCAGCTGATGCGGGAGGTGTGGGACACGACGTGGTGGTCGTCCACCAAGACGTTGGACATGCATATCTCCTGGCTGCGGAAGAAGTTGGGGGATGACGCGGCGAATCCCCGCTATATCGCGACGGTGCGGGGGGTCGGGTTCCGCTTCGAGAAGTCCTGACGGCCGTCCGTTCGCTCGCGCTTCCCAGGTCCGTCCGGCTGGGCGCACTCCGTTCCTGTGCCGTCGCTCGTCGGGTGCGCAGTTCCCCGCGGGTCGCCTTCGCTTGCGCTTCCCAGGTCCGTCCGGCTGGGCGTACTCCGTTCCTGTGCCGTCGCTCGGTGGTTTCGCGCAGTTCCCCGCGCCCCTGGGTGCTGCCCCTTCGGGTCTGTTCGTCGGGTGCGGGGCGGTCCTCGTCTTTGCGCAGTTCCCCGCGCCCCTTTGGGGCGCATCCGGCCGGTTCTTCGGGTCGGGGCCGGTCGGGATTCTCCGTCCTCGCTCCAACGCGCTCGGTACGACATCCCCCCTACCCGACTGAAGAGCATCGGAGTCTGCGGGCAGAGATTCCCGCCCACCCCCTCCCGCAGCAGCGCGAGAGCGGGAGGAGGGGGTTTTCCGCAAGCGAAGGACCCGCAGCCTGACGACAGCCCCAGGTGGGCGCCCCTTCAGGGGCGCGGGGAACTGCGCAAAAGACGAGGGCGGACCCGCACCCGGAGAACAACCGATCGGGGCAGCATCCAGGGGCGCGGGGAACTGCGCACCCACGAACGACGGCACAGGAACGGAGTACGCCCAGCCGGACGGACCTGGGAAGCGCGAGCGAAGGCGACCCGCGGGGGAACAAGTACGCCCCGCACAGGTATCCCGGAAGCGCAAGCGAAGGCGCCCCGTGGGACCGTGGACCCATGCGTCGCAGGCTGATCAACTCCACCCTCGCGGTGGTCCTCGTCGTCATCGCGGTGTTCGGCGTCTCCCTCGTGATCGTCGAGACCCGCACCATCAGCGAAAGCGCCCAGGAACGCGTCCAGTCGGAAGCCGTCAAACTCGCCAGCATCGTGGACGGCCGTCTGATGGGCGACAACCACGTGACCGCCGATTACGTGCGCCCCCACGTCGGCGATGACCGCTACGCCCTCATCGAGATGCCCGACCAGGGCCGGGTCGTCGTCGGCACCGCCCCGTCCGGCGATGTCATCCGCGGACAGGCGAAGGGCGAGAAGGGCGAGACGGTGACCGTCCTGGAGTCCCGCTCGGCCGTCACCCGCGAGGTGGGCCGCACCCTCCTGATCATCGCCCTGGTCGCCCTGCTCGCGATCATCGCGGCCGTCCTGCTCGCCGTCCGGCAGGCCAACCGGCTCGCCTCCCCCCTCACCGACCTCGCGGAGACCGCGGAACGCCTCGGCTCCGGCGACCCCCGCCCCCGGCACCGCCGCTACGGCGTCCCGGAACTGGACCGGGTCGCGGACGTCCTCGACTCCAGCGCCGAACGCATCGGCCGGATGCTCACCGCCGAGCGCCGGCTGGCCGCCGACGCGTCCCACCAGCTGCGCACCCCGCTGACCGCGCTGTCGATGCGGCTGGAGGAGATCACCGTCACGGACGACCTGACGACGGTCCGCGATGAGGCGACGATCGCCCTGGCCCAGGTGGAACGTCTCACGGACGTGGTCGAACGGCTGCTGACGAACTCACGGGACCCCCGTACCGGCTCCGCCGTCTCCTTCGATCTGGACGAGGTCATCAAGCAGCAGCTGGAGGAGTGGCGCCCCGCGTACCGCAGCTCGGGGCGGGCCATCGTCAGCTCGGGGAAACGGCATCTGCGGGCGGTCGGCACCCCCGGCGCGGTCGCCCAGGTGCTGGCCGCGCTGATCGAGAACTCCCTGATGCACGGGGGCGGGACCGTCGCCCTGCGTACCCGGGTCACCGGCAACCAGGCGGTGATCGAGGTGACGGACGAGGGCCCCGGGGTACCGGCGCACCTGGGCTCACGGATCTTCGAGCGGACCATCAGCGGCCGCAACTCCACGGGCATCGGGCTCGCCGTGGCCCGCGACCTCGCTGAGGCGGACGGCGGACGGCTGGAGATGCTCCAGCTCAAGCCGCCGGTCTTCGGGCTGTTCCTGTCACGGACAGCGGTGAACCGGGATTCGGAGGAGAGCGGCGCGAGGCAGGTCAGATAGCCGTCCCCCGCGCCGGGACCGGGGCGGGGCCGAGCGGGAGCGGTCCCGTCCGGGCATGTGCCCGGAGCCCGCCCGGGCTCACGTCAGCGCGTCCCGCGCCCGGAGGCCCCCGTACCGCTGCCCGTGCCCGTGGCGCCCGCGTCCCGCGGTCCCCGTTCCTCCAGGAACCGCTCCGCCGCCGCGACCGTCGCCTCGGCCGGGACGGTACGGAAGACCCAGGTGCGGTACGACCAGAAGCGGAACAGGGTCGCCACCCCGATCCCGAAGAACTTGAAGAAGTTGCTCTGCAACGGGCTGTCCCAGCCGAAGCCGTAGGTCGCCGCGTAGAGAATGCCGTTCTCGATGACCAGCCCCACCGCGCTGAACAGCAGGAACAGGCCCATCTCGCGGGTCTGTCCGCTCTTGTCGCGGTCGCGGTACGTGAAGTAGCGGAATCCGATGTAGTTGAAGACGATCGCGACGATCGTCGCGATGACACTGGCCCGGACGACAGGCAGCTCGGTGGTCTCGCGGACGAGGTTGAAGACGGCCAGATTGACCAGCAGCCCCGCCCCGCCCACCGCCCCGAACTTGATCACTTCGCGCCACAGCTGCTCCATCTGCCGCCGCAGCGCCCCGCCCGAAAACGATGAGGAACCCCCTGTACGACCCTTGGTCATGGTGCCGCCCAGTCCCCGCTCGTTCGGTCCGGTCATGAATTCGTCAACCCCACCATGCTAACCAGCACCCCCGCACCCCGCCCGTGGGCATCCGATCCGGCCACGCCGATACCCTGGGGGCGTGACATTCCCGGTAGTCGGCATGGTCGGCGGGGGCCAGCTCGCGCGTATGACCCACGAGGCAGGCATCCCGCTCGGCATCAGGTTCAAGCTCCTCAGTGACACCCCGCAGGATTCCGCGGCCCAGGTGGTCGGTGATGTCGTCGTCGGCGACTACCGCGACCTGGACACGCTGCGTGACTTCGCGCGGGGCTGTGACGTGATCACCTTCGATCACGAGCATGTCCCCACCGCGCATCTGCGCGCCCTGGAGGCGGACGGCATCCCCGTCCGCCCCGGGCCGGACGCGCTGGTGCACGCGCAGGACAAGGGGGTGATGCGGGCGAAGCTGACGGAGATCGGCATGCCCTGCCCCCGGCACCGGATCGTGACGGACCCCGCCGATGTGGTGGCCTTCGCGGCCGAGGGCGCGGCGGACGCCTCGTCCGACGGGTTCCCCGTGGTCCTCAAGACCGTGCGCGGTGGCTACGACGGCAAGGGTGTCTGGGTCGTGCGGACGGCCGAGGAGGCGGCGGAGGCGGCGGAGCCGTTCCGCGCGGGCGTCCCGGTGCTCGCGGAGGAGAAGGTCGACTTCGTACGGGAACTCGCGGCGAACGTCGTCCGCTCCCCGCACGGGCAGGCCGTGGCGTACCCGGTCGTGGAGTCCCAGCAGGTCGACGGGGTCTGCGACACGGTGATCGCCCCGGCCCCCGGACTCGCCCCCGGACTCGCGCTGCACGCGGAGGAGATGGCGCTGCGGATCGCGAAGGAGCTCGGTGTGGTCGGGCATCTCGCGGTCGAGCTGTTCGAGACCGCCGACGGCCGGGTCCTCGTCAACGAGCTGGCGATGCGCCCGCACAACAGCGGCCACTGGACCCAGGACGGCGCGATCACCTCGCAGTTCGCCAACCATGTCCGCGCGGTGCTCGATCTGCCGCTCGGTGATCCGCGCCCGCGCGCCCCGTGGACGGTGATGTGCAACGTCCTCGGCGGTGACTACCCCGACATGTACTCCGCGTATCTGCACTGCATGGCCCGGGACCCCGGTCTGAAGATCCATATGTACGGCAAGGACGTGAAGCCCGGCCGCAAGGTCGGCCATGTCAACACCTACGGCGACGACTTGGCCGACGTACTGGAGCGCGCCCGTCACGCAGCCGGCTACCTCAAGGGAACGATCACCGAATGAGCACGTCGTCGCCCAGCCCCAGCCTCAGCCGTCCGGCCGCCGCCCCGCTCGTGGGCATCGTCATGGGGTCCGACTCGGACTGGCCCGTGATGGAGGCCGCCGCCCAGGCCCTCGACGAGTTCGAGATCCCCTACGAGGTCGGTGTCGTCTCCGCGCACCGGATGCCCCGCGAGATGATCGCGTACGGCGAGCAGGCCGCCGACCGCGGCCTCAAGGTGATCATCGCGGGCGCGGGCGGCGCGGCGCATCTGCCGGGCATGCTGGCGTCCGTCACCCCGCTGCCGGTCATCGGGGTCCCGGTGCCGCTGAAGTACCTCGACGGCATGGACAGTCTGCTGTCCATCGTCCAGATGCCGGCCGGGGTGCCCGTCGCGGCGGTCTCCGTGGGCGGCGCCCGCAACGCGGGACTGCTCGCGGCCCGTACCCTCGCCGCGTTCGACGAGGAACTCCTGGCCCGGATGCGGGAGTTCCAGCAGGAGCTCAACGACCAGGCCACCGAGAAGGGCAAGCGGCTGCGGTCCAAGGTCGAGGGCTCGGGCAGTTTCGGCTTCGCCTCGGGAGCGTGACGGTGACCTCCGTGAGGAACGTTCCGGACCCGTCGGGCGACCCGTCGGGCGTGCCGGACAGCCCGTCGGACACCTCGGGCGCCCCGTCGGACGCCGAGCTCCGGGCGCGCGCCCTGCTGGCGGAGTTCCCTGTCGTCGACGGGCACAACGATCTGCCGTGGGCGCTGCGCCAGCAGGTCGGCTACGACCTGGACGCCCGTGACATCGCCACCGACCAGAGCGCCCATCTGCACACCGACCTGCCACGGCTGCGGGCCGGCGGGGTCGGCGCGCAGTACTGGTCCGTGTACGTCCGCACCGACCTCGCGGGCGACGCGGCGGTCCGGGCCACCCTCGAACAGATCGACTGCGTCCAGCGGTTGCTGGAGCGGTATCCGGCGGACCTGGCTCCCGCGACCGGCGCGGCGGACCTGGAACGGGCCCGCCGGGAGGGCCGGGTCGCCTCGCTGATGGGGGCGGAGGGCGGCCACTCCATCAACAGCTCGCTGGCGGTGCTGCGGACCTTCCACGCGCTCGGTGTGCGCTACATGACGCTGACCCACAACGACAACGTGCCCTGGGCGGACTCCGCGACGGATGTGCCAGGGGTGGGCGGGCTGTCCCCGTTCGGCCAGGAGGTCGTCCGGGAGATGAACCGGCTGGGCATGCTGGTCGACCTCTCGCATGTCGCGGCGACGACCATGCGGGACGCGCTGGACACGTCCACCGCGCCGGTGATCTTCTCGCACTCGTCGTCGCGGGCGGTCTGCGACCATCCCCGCAACATCCCCGACGACGTGCTGGAACGGCTGCCCGCGAACGGCGGGGTCGCGATGGTCACCTTCGTCCCGAAGTTCGTCCTCCAGGCGGCCGTCGACTGGACGGCGGCGGCCGACGAGAATCTGCGGGAGCGGGGGTTCCACCACCTCGACACCGGCACGGAGGCGATGGCGGCGCACGCGGCCTTCGAGGAGCGCTACCCGCGGCCGAGGGCGACGGTGTCGACGGTCGCGGACCATCTGGACCATATGCGGGAGGTCGCGGGCATCGACCATCTGGGCATCGGCGGCGACTACGACGGTACGGCGTTCACGCCCGACGGACTGTCGGACGTGTCCTGCTACCCCCGGCTGATCGCCGAACTGCTCACCCGGGGCTGGTCCCCCGCCGACCTGGCGAAGCTGACATGGTCCAACTCGGTCCGGGTCCTCGGCGACGCGGAGTCGGTGGCGTCCGGGGCTTCCGCGTAGTCCCTGTTCCGTGGCATCCGCGCAGTCCCTGTACGGACACAGGTACGGGTTACGGGTTACGGGTACCGGTGTCCCCCGCCGGGTGGGGGGTGCGGGCGGGGGCGCTCCGGGGGAATCCGCTTCCGGCGCCTCCCGCCGCTGCGTAGGGTGCGGGGATGGCCAAGGCTTCCCTTCCATCGGTGTCCCTGAGCGGCAGCAAGGGTTCGATCCGTCTGGACCCCACCGGGCTGCTCCTGGAGCAGGACGGCACCCGACGACGGATACCCCTGCCCGCGGTGGCGGAGGTGCGGGTGGACCCTTCGGGGCGGGCCGCCAGTGTGGTCCTGACCGCCCCCGACGGAACCGAGGCAACGAGGTACCGGATAGCGGGGCCCAATGTCGCCTCCGTCACGGCGTTCGCCCGTGCCGTCAACGCCGCGCTTCCTGAACGCGCCCCGGGCGCCCGGCTCGGGGACGGTGCGGACCTGGTGGAGGTCCTGGACGCCCCCGCCGTCGCACGGATACCGGCCCGCCAGGGCGTCGAACCGCTCCTCGTCCTGATCGTCGTGGCCTGCGCGGTCCCGGTCATCGGCTATCTCGCCGGGCTCGTCCAACTGATCGTCGTCGGCCGGTGGTTCGGCCTGGTGCTCTACGTACTCGGGGTGAAGCCCCTGGTGTTCGGCGCGGCCGGGATCGCCATGGGGGCCCACGCGCTGTACATCCGGGCCGTGCTGCTCCGCCGGGGCGTGTCCGTCGTCGCGAATCCCGGGAGCAAGAGCGCGGGCAAGCTGCGGTGCCACTTCACCGACGCGGAGGGCGTGACCCGGAGCGTCGAGGTGAACGACGCGTCGGTCGTCGTCGACAGGAAGGTCCACCTCGCGTACGACCCCCGCACCCCCTCCCGCGCCGTGGGCCGGCTGCCCGTCCACAAGAGGATCCTGTACGCACTGGGCGTGGCCCTCGCGTTCCCCCTGCTGGCCCTGGGCCTGTTCATGGTCCCGTACCAGGTCTACCTCTCGCTCCGGTGACGAGGCCCGCGTCGCTCCGGTGACGAGGCCCGCGGTCGAACGCCGACCGCGGGGGGCGCCCCGAAGGGGCGCGGGGAACCGCGCACCCACCGAACGACCCGGGCGGGGGCAAGTGCGTCCAGCCGGACAGACCCGGGGACGCGAGGACGAACCCGCGCAGGCGAACGCTCACGGGCCCCGGGGCCCCGGGGACCCGCCAGGGTCAGGCCGTCGGGCGCCCCATGGCCCGGTACGTCCACCCGGCCGCACGCCACACCGCAGGGTCGAGCGCGTTGCGCCCGTCCAGCACCACCCGCCGCGCCGCCACAGCGCCCAGCTCGGCGGGGTCCAGCTCGCGGAACTCCCGCCACTCGGTCAGGTGGAGCACGACATCCGCGCCCCGCACCGCCTCCACCGCGGAGTCCGCGTACACCAGCGTCGGGAAGAGCCGCCGCGCGTTGTCCATCCCCTTCGGGTCGTACACCGTCACCTGGCCGCCCTGGAGATGGATCTGCCCGGCGACGTTCAGCGCGGGCGAGTCCCGTACGTCGTCCGAGTCCGGCTTGAACGCCGCGCCGAGCACCGCGACGCGCGTACCGAGGAACGAGCGCCCGCCCAGCGCCTCGCGGGCCATCTCCACCATCTGGCCGCGCCGCCGCATGTTGATGGAGTCGATCTCGCGGAGGAACGTGAGTGCCTGGTCGGCGCCCAGCTCACCGGCGCGTGCCATGAACGCGCGGATGTCCTTGGGCAGACAGCCCCCGCCGAAGCCGATCCCGGCGCGCAGGAACTTCGACCCGATCCGCTCGTCGTAGCCGATGGCCTCGGCCAGCCGGACGACGTCCCCGCCGCCCGCCTCGCAGACCTCGGCCATCGCGTTGATGAAGGAGATCTTGGTCGCCAGGAACGAGTTGGCGGAGGTCTTCACCAGTTCGGCGGTGGGGAAGTCCGTCACCACGAGCGGGGTCCCCGCGCCGAGCGGCCCGGCGTACACCTCGCGCAGCAGCTTCTCGCCGGTGGGTCCCGCGACCCCGACCACGATCCGGTCCGGGTGCAGGGTGTCCTGCACGGCGAACCCCTCGCGCAGGAACTCCGGGTTCCACGCCAGCTCGACCGCGTCCCCGGCGGGCGCCAGTTCCACGATCCGGGCGGCGAGCCGTTCCGCGCTGCCGACGGGAACGGTCGACTTGCCGACGACGAGGCACGGTCGGCGCAGATGCCGAGCGAGGGACTCCATCGCGCTGTCGACGTAGCTCATGTCGCACGCGTACTCGCCGCGCTTCTGCGGGGTGTTCACACAGACGAAGTGGACGTCCCCGAACTCGGCGGCCTCCGCCCAGTCCAGGGTGAACCGCAGCCGTCCGGTGGACCCCTCGATCCCGGCGACATGCTTGCGCAACAACTCTTCGAGCCCCGGTTCGTACATGGGGACCCGGCCCTGCGAGAGGAGTTCGATCTTCTCGGGGACGACATCGAGCCCCAGCACCTCGAACCCCAGCTCCGCCATCGCGGCGGCATGGGTGGCACCGAGATACCCGGTGCCGATCACGGTGAGCTTGAGGGGGGCCATGGGTTCTCCAGTGCTCCGGCGCGGTCGGTCGTGGTGTCGCGGTGACACCCCCGGCGAGCATAGTCGGGCCTGGTGCGGGGCCTGGGGGGCGCATACGGGGGCGTGGCCGGAACCGTGCGCCCCAGGCGCCCGGCCGCGCGCACATGTCGCCCAGCTCACCTGGCCCCCGCCCTTCCCCGCCCCTAAAATTCGGGGTACTCATTAGGGTTACTTAACGGTAATTAGCATCTGGGAGCGTGAGATCCGTGGCTGGCTCGGCAGACAACCCGGCATTCGACCTGTACCGGACCTCCGAGGAGCACGACCTGCTCCGGGAGACGGTCCGCGCCCTGTCGGAGGCGAAGATCGCGCCCTTCGCGGCGGCCGTGGACGACGAGTCCCGCTTCCCGCAGGAGGCCCTGGACGCGCTCGTCGCCTCCGACCTGCACGCGGTGCACGTACCCGAGAGCTACGGCGGCGCCGGGGCGGACGCCCTGGCCACGGTCATCGTCATCGAGGAGGTGGCCCGCGCCTGCGTGTCGTCCTCCCTGATCCCGGCCGTGAACAAACTGGGCTCCCTCCCGGTGATCCTCTCCGGCTCGGAGGAGCTGAAGCGCAAGTACCTCGGCCCGCTGGCCAAGGGCGACGCGATGTTCTCCTACTGTCTGTCCGAGCCGGAGGCCGGTTCGGACGCGGCGGGCATGAAGACCCGGGCCGTGCGGGACGGCGACCACTGGGTGCTCAACGGCGTGAAGCGGTGGATCACCAACGCGGGCGTCTCCGAGTTCTACACGGTGATGGCGGTGACCGACCCCGAGAAGCGCTCGCGCGGGATCTCCGCGTTCGTCGTGGAGAAGTCCGACGAAGGTGTCTCGTTCGGTGCTCCCGAGCGGAAGCTCGGCATCAAGGGCTCCCCCACCCGCGAGGTGTACCTCGACAACGTCCGTATCCCCGCCGACCGCATGATCGGCGAGGAGGGCACGGGCTTCGGCACGGCCATGAAGACCCTCGACCACACCCGCATCACGATCGCCGCCCAGGCCCTCGGTGTCGCCCAGGGCGCCCTGGACTACGCCAAGGGCTACGTCCAGGAGCGCAAGCAGTTCGGCAAGCCGATCGGTGACTTCCAGGGCGTCCAGTTCATGCTCGCCGACATGGCGATGAAGCTGGAGGCGGCCCGCCAGCTCACCTACGCGGCGGCGGCCAGGTCGGAACGGGTCTCCGCCGGGGGCGCCGAGCCCGATCTGACGTTCTTCGGCGCGGCGGCGAAGTGCTTCGCCTCGGACGCGGCGATGGACATCACCACCGACGCCGTCCAGCTCCTCGGCGGCTACGGCTACACCAAGGACTACCCGCTGGAGCGCATGATGCGGGACGCGAAGATCACCCAGATCTACGAGGGCACCAACCAGATCCAGCGCATCGTGATGGCCCGCAACCTGCCGTAGCGCGCCCCGGGGCCGCGCTATCGTTGCCGGTCGAACAGAAGTGCGTGCCCGGTCGCCGCGCGCTGCCCCGGACCCGGACCACCAGGACTCGCCGATGCCGCACCCCGATCCCCCGCCGCCACCGACGGCGGGCCGTTCGGCGGTGGGTGAGTCGGTGGGGGGTGGGTCGGCGGGGGCCCCTCCGGCGGTGAGCCCTTCGGCAGCGGGCCGGTCGGCGGTGGTGGGTCGACCGACAGCAGGGCTGCTCGGTCCCCGTGCGCTGGCGGCGCTCCGGCACGCGGGCCCCGCCCTCCTCGTCTACACCGCCGTCCGCGTCGTCTGCCTGGTCGCGCTGGCCGTCCGGTCCGCCGCCGAGGGCAGCAGCCCGCTGACGCTGCTCTCCGCCCGCTGGGACTCCCTCTGGTACGCACGGGTGGTCGAGCACGGGTACGACTTCACCCTGACGGCACCGGACGGACGCGTCCTGTCGGACATGGCGTTCTTCCCGCTGCTGCCCTGGCTGGAGCGGGCCGTCGGCGCGGTCACCCCGCTGGGCCCCGGTCACGCGGGCCTCGCGATCAGCGCGGTGGCGTCCCTCGCCGCCGCGTGGGGCATCCACCGGGTCGTCGGCACGCTGTACGGCGCCCGTCCCGCGTTCTTCGCGGTCGTGGTGTGGGCCGCGCTGCCCGTCGGCATCGTCCAGTCCATGGCGTACAGCGAGTCCTTGTTCACCGCCCTCGCCGCCTGGTCCCTGTACGGGGTGCTGCGCGGCGACTGGGTACGCGCCGGGCTCCTCGCGTCCCTCGCCGGACTGACCCGGCCGGTCGGCCTCGCGGTCGCGGCGGCGGTGTGGGCGGGGATGTGGCTCGCGTGGCGGCGGGGCGTGGTGACGGCCGCGCGGTCGGGGACGGACGCGGGTCCCGACACCGACACCGGTGGGGATGGGGGCGCGGGTACGAACGCCGGTACGGGTCCGGGTCCGGGTGCAGGTATTGGTGCGGGTGCAGGTACGGGTGGGGGTGCGCCTCCGCATACCCGTAACCCCACCCGTGCCGGTCACCGGCGGATGCTGCTGGGCGCGCTGCTCGCCCCGGTCGGCGCGGCCTCGTACGTCCTGTGGGTCGGGGTGCGCGAGGGCGCCCTGTTCGGGTACCTCGATGTACAGGCCGCGTGGGGCAACGGTTTCGACGGGGGCGTGGCCTTCGCCCGGTTCGTCACCGGACTGCCGCTGCCCGCCGCCCTGGGCCTGACCGCCGGGGTCGCCGCACTGCTGTGGCTGTACTGGACCGGGGTCCGGCGGGGACAGCCGCTCCCCCTCCTTGTGTACAGCGGCGTCGTGCTGGCCCTCGCACTCGGCTCATCCGGCTACTTCGGTTCCAAACCGCGTTTGCTGATGCCCGCGTTCCCGTTGCTGATCCCGCTCGCCGTAGCCCTGGCACGGGCCCGGCCTCGTACGTCCGCCACGGTCGTCGTCCTCGCGACGGCCGTCGCCGCCTGGTACGGGGCGGTGTGGCTGAACGGTTCGGGCCCTCCGTAACCCGCCCCCGGGGTCAACGCCCGCCCGCGCCCTTCCGCGACCCGAGCGGTACGCGGCTCAGGTGCCGACCGGCGGAGTACACCAGCAGGGCCGCGGCGAACGACACACCCGCCCCCTTCGCGCCGTCCGACAGCAGCCCCTCCGCGACCTGCGTCCAGGGGGCGTTCTCCCGGCGGGCGGGATACGTGGTGCCGATGACGCCGTCGGCGTCCACGCGGGTGATCGGGCGGTCGGTGTCGTGCACGGTCACATGCCGATATGCGTCGATGCCCTGGGTACGAGCGGCACCGCCCAGCAGCGCGGCCAGGACCAGTCCCCCGATGACGGCCCACCGGACGCCCGGCGCCATCCCCTTTCCCGTACGCGTCCCCATGCGTGTCCTGGTAAGTAGGCCAGTACCTGTCCTGGTGAGTGGGCCGGTGCGTGTCCTCACACGTACCCCCGCGCCCGCGTCACCAAAGCGGTCATCCTCGCGGCCACGTCGTCCGCTTGTACGGCCACGCCGACGCCAGAGGTGGACGGCGAGCAGCGCCAGCCCCGCCACCGTACTGAGGTGCTGGAGCAGCCGGGCCACCGTCGTCCCGCCCGGCCCGGACTCGCGCAGGAACGCCACCCGGGTGACCACATAGCCGTCGAGGTGGGTGAACGAGTCCCACAGCAGATGCGTGGCGACACCGATCAACGCGGACAGCAGCAGCCACCCACCACGGCGGACGACATCAGCGACGCGGCGAACCTGCGGGCCGGACGCGGACTCGGCCACGGACACGGCGGCCGGCGATTCGGGCACGGAGGCTGTCGGCGCGGGGGTGAGGGCGGGGGCGGGGGGTGTCGGCGCGGGGGCCGGGTGCGGCGCGGAGGCCGGGCGTGGGGCGGAGGCCGGGCGTGGGGCGGGGCGCGGGAGCAGTTCGGTGACCGGTCCGCGCAGCAGCAGCCATCCGGCGGCCAGGGCGAGAGTGACGGGCAAGGAGACGGTCAGGGCCCCGAGGGGCGAGTGGGACGTCGTGGCGTTGAGGAACGGCTCGTACCAGTCGCCCGCGCTCAGCGGTATGCCCAGGGTCCCGAGGAAGTACGGCATGTCCGGTGCCATCGCGCCCGCGACCAGGGCCACCGGCACGAACGGCGGACGCAGCAGCGGAAGGACCGCGGCGGGGTGGGAGAGGGTGAACGGCACGTCGGAGCGCCCTTTCGCTCGGGACGGGGAGGGGACGGGTCACTAATGGACCCATGGCTTCACCGCCCCCCATAGAACGCTCAGGAGACTATTCCGTTGAAGTGACTATGTCCATACAGGACAGCCGGAGGGCAGCCAGAGGACAGCCGGACAGGACGCAAGGGGCAGCCGTGCCGGATGGGACAGGGGTCAGCGCGGGCGGCGCGCGTTCCGGGCCGCCCGGACCGCCGCCACGCACCCCGCCGCGACCGGCAGCATCAGGAACATCGCGGCCACGGGCCGCGCGTCGTGCCAGGCGAAGGTGTACGCGTTCGCGGCCAGGGGCGCCGAGGCCACGGCCATCGCGCCCAGTTCCCGCAGCCCCGACGACCGCGCGCGGAGCGCGAGAACGACCCCCGCGCCGGTGAGGACAAGCAGCGGCCAGGCCCCGTACTCCGTGCTCACCCCGTCGACCAGGTCGGCGTCCACCACGACCACCGGCAGCCAGGCGGCCGCCGCCACGGCCCCGGCCGCCGCCGACATCCGTTCACCGGGGCGCAGATCGGGCGGGCACGCCAGTATCACGGCGACGGTGACCAGGGACATCAACGGGAGGAACACCCGGTCCCCGTACATCCACTCCGCGTACATCGCGAGCCCGGCCGTACCCGCCAGCCCGCACACCGCGACGGCGACCCCCGCCGCCCATCGGCCGGTGAGGGCGACGACCGCGCCGAGGCAGACCAGCAATGAGGACAGCAGGCCGAACGCCTGGACGCCGTCGAGGGTCCGCAGCCACAACCACTCCGGGGTCGGGGAACGGACGACCCCCTCGCACCAGCGCGTCAGCCGGACAGCGGACACGGCCGCCGCCGAGGCCAGCGCGAACGGCGCGGCCGTCGCGAGGAAGCGGCCCAGCGGGTCCGCCGACCGCAGCCCGAACCGCACCCGCAGCGCGTGCGCGGCCAGATCCGCGCCCTCCCGTACCCGGGCCCCGCGCGACGCCCCCGCCGTCATGTCCCGGTAGGTCCCGGCGATCTCCGGCCCGTACGCGGTCCGGTAGCGGGTGGGGTAGAGCCACAGGAGGCGGTCGATCACGCGGTCACCGGGGCACCGTCGATCCCGAGCCGCCGCCTGGCCTCCCGGACCGCCGCGGCCAGCCGCTCGGTCTCCAGGGCGAGCCGCTCGCGGCCGGCGGGCGCGAGCGCGAAGACACGGCGGGCGCGGCCGTCCACGATCTCCTCCTGCCTGACCTCGATCAGCCCCTCCGCCACGAGCCGGTCCAGCGCCCCGTACAGCGCTCCGGTACGCGGCACCACCCGGCCGTCCGTGATGCCCTTGACCTCCTGGGCGATCGCGTACCCGTGCCGGGGCGCGTCCGCCAGGGCCGTCAGCACCAGCAGCGCCAGTTCCTGCATCGCCCGCTCACTCATCCCCCCAGAGTATTCCGCCCACCGGACACCCGGGGCGCGACGGAGGGCCCTGAGGCAGGGCCGGTAGGCCGGTGGGGGGAGCGAGGTGACGGGACGGGGGAACGAGGACAGGTCGGGGCCGGGCGTGGCCGCAGCGGAAGCGGACGGTCAGTGTCCGCGCGCTGTCCGGTTGTGGCGGGCCACCGCGAAGAACGACCGCTTCGGCTCCCAGCGGTACGGGGACACGGGGTCGGCGTGGTCGCGCCTGATCACCTTCACCACGGAGAAAGGCCGCGCGCTGCTGGCGTCGGTCTGCGTCACCGTGTCTCCCTGATTGCCGGAATCCTGATTCACGCACACCAGAATGGTCCGGCCGGGACGCGCCCTTCATCCGTCCACAGCCCTCGCACGGGCAACTCAAGTCCCCTACACAGAGGGCTCGTTCATACACCGGACGCACCCCGGCCCGACTTGCGCCACCCCCGACGACGTGCCCCCGGGACGGACGCGGGCCCGACAACGAGACCCACGCCCGCCTCGCGCATCAGGCTCAGCGGTACACCAGTTCCCCATCGTGCAGCGCGGTGACGAAGCAGGCCCAGGCAGCCGGCGCTATCGCCAGCACCGCCCGGTCGGGCGCCTTGCTGTCACGCACGGGGACGACCCCGTGAGACGCCGCTTGGGACGGTGCCCACTCGACGCAGTTGGCAGTCTCCGTGTCGCTGTAACTGGACTTGATCCAGTGAATGACTCTCCTCGACTTCATTGCTCCTCCTTGATTCCGGCGATGAAGGAACGCCAGGCGGAAGCCTGGAACAGCAGGCCGACCCTCTCAGCTGTCTTGCTGTCGCGTACAGGAACGGTGCCGTGTGTCCGTCCGTGCGAGGGCAGCCACTCCAGGCAGTTCCCTCCCTCTCCGTCGCTGTAACTGGATTTGGCCCAGCCGGCGAGGCCGTTCGGCTTCACAGCGCCAACATGACGTTGAGGATCAGCTCCGCAGACGCCTCCGGCGGAAGTGCCGATGCGGTCAGAACATCGTATGACCGTGCCAAGGCCCGCACATCAGCCGGATCTTCGACGATTCCGCCAAGCCTGATGCCTTCCGTGTACGCGAGGGTGGCCCCGGACTGCCGGGTCAGGAGCGAGAGAGTGCCTCCCATGAGCCCATGGGCGCCCGCGTCGAGAGGCAGGATCTGCACGACGCTGGTCGGCCTCTTGCCGTGGGGCAGCAGCAGACTCAGCTGCTCGCGCATCAATTGCGCCCCACCCACCCCGCGCCTGATGACGGACTCGCACAGCACCGTCGAGAAGTCAGGAGGGCATGCCCGCCGGAAGAGCTCTTGGCGGGTCATCCGAGCACGGACCAGCGCGCGAATCTCGTCGGCAGCGGCCCTGGGGTTCGCTACGCGAAAGATCTCACGCGCGTACGAGGCATTTGAAGCAACCCGGGCACGACAGTCGGCGACCACTCCGAGATGGCGAGGCATCGGGCTCGAACGTCGTCCACCGCTGGAACTTCGCGGCGAAGCCTTCGGAACGGACAAGTTCATACAGCCTCTTGAACCTGCCGTCGGTACCGAATACGTGATCGAAGAGAATCGGAAGGCCGCCGGGGAGGGACTGCGGCGGCTGACCTCCGAGCGGCAGTCGCGGAGGTCAATTCCCTGAGCCGACGGGGACCGGGAAATGAGCAAACATATGTGCCGCGCGACGGCGGGACTTCCGCTGGAGCTGATCGTCCTGGCATTGGACATCACGCCGGAGCGGCCCGGTCACCCCATGGAGGTCGCGACCGGACTGCGATGCCCACTGGAGGCGCACACCACGGGTCAGCATCACGAACTGGTGCGGGAACCGGGAGTCCCGGAGCGCGGCGAGGTACGGGCCCGGTGGTCGGACGGACAGGTGCCGGACGGGCTCGACGTACTGGCGGACTGTCCGGCCGACAACGGGCTTCAAGGCCCTGACCACGACATCTGCACCTGGTACACGGGTCAACCGGGGCGCCACAGCTGGGAGTTCCCTGATCCGGAGTACGAGGCGATCGTCCACAGCCCGGCCTACGAACGGCTCCAGGCGGAGGTCGACCGCTATCTGGGCCGCGACCGGAACACCACGGACAACCGGGCCGCCGCCATCCCAGGAACAACCGCTCCCGCACACAGATCGCCTCGTGAATGAGGACACCGCAGAACTCCCTATGTCCTCATTCACGGTCCAGCGGGGCAAATCACCGCACCGCGCCCCACCAGCACTGAACACCGCTGGCGACAACCCTTCCGCGCGCACACTTTGGCCTAATTACGCGGAGCGTTGGTCAATTCTGTTTGTATCGTGAATGAGAACTGTTGTGGCCCAGGGGAGGGAAGTTAGTGGAAGAGAACGTCATCGACCCGATTACCCGTAGGAACGTCTTCCGTTGGGGAGGCGGCGTGGCCGCGGGCCTGGCGCTGGGGGGCGCCGCGGGTGCCATGGGCCCCGGAGCCGTCGCCGCGCCGTGGCAGAACGGAATGGGAGCGCTCTCTCTGCCCGTCTCGCAGTCGTTCGACCTGAACGACCCCGGCGGCATCGTCATCCAGAACCGGGCGCCCTGGTGCGAGACGATCATGCAGAGCGCGGGATACGACCATCTCAACGAGCACTGGTACGTGGCCCAGGTCATGTACAACCCCGACGACGGGGTGCCGTTCTCGACGCGCCAGCGTGAAGGCGACATCGCCATCACCAAACTCAGCGCGAACGGCAGCGTCAAGCTGGGGCGTATGTATCTGCGCGGATTCGGGCACGCCGCGCAGATCGGGATCGAGACGACCGTGGCGGGCTCACCCCCGTACATCTGGATCGAGTACGACTCGGTGGCCAACGCCGACAACGTCGGCTTCGGCACCAAGCTGTGCCGGATCAAGTACGCGGGCCCGGCCACCGGCCAGCCCCCGCGCAGCTTCCATTGGGACAACGCGGCGGACCGTACGGCCATGAACTTCCGTGACCGGACGCCCAACCCGGCCCAGCTGCCGGGCGCGGGCAGCACCATCAGCGCGCCCCGGCCCTTCGTCGACATGCACAACCGACGGGTGATGGTGCGCTTCGGCCGCAACGGGACCACGCAGACGGCGGTCTGGGGCCTCGACGCGGCGGTCGCGAACCCCTTGGGCACGCCGCTGCACCACGTGGCGAGCCTGCCGAAGCCGACCCCGGCCTACACCTCCCAGGGCTTCAGCTTCTACGGCTCGTTCATGTACATGTACGAGGGGTCGAAGTACGCGTCCGGCGGCCCGACCGACCCCACGGATCTCGGCAACACCCACATCACCAAGGTCGACCTGAACACCGGTGCCTGGGAGCGGAAGCACATCCGCGCGATGCCGAGCCTCACCATCCGGGAGCCGGAGGGCATGTCCATCAGGCTCGTCCCCGACACGACGGGCGTCGGAGGCTACCGACCGCAGCTCTGTTTCGGGTTCGGCTCCGGCCCGAGCAACGACCACCGGGTGAACATCGCGTACAAGGACATCATGATCTGAGCGCGGTCCCATTGAGCCGCTGCTGAGCCGCTGTTCCCGGGGTCGGTCCGGGGGCGGGGGCTCAGCTGTCCTCACGGTGCGTCCGTCGTCGCGTCCGTGCGTCCGTACGTCCGTCACCGCGTCCGCCACCAGGTCCGTGAGCGATCCGGTCACCCGCTGTCCTCAATGGCCGCATGGCCGCAATGCGCCCACTCAGGAATGCGGACAACTACGCACGCCACGTGTCCTAATCGGCCTCACGATTCAGCGCGGCGACCGCCCGCGTGAGCGCGCCGGCCACATCCGGGACCAGGGTGTGCGCACCGTCCCGCACCACATGCCGCCCCCCGACCACCGTATGCCGGACGTCCGCCGCCGACCCGGCGAACACGGCCGCCTCCGCCGCGAGCCGCACCGGCGGACCGGCCGTGCGCACCGTGTCCAGGGCGACCGTGGTGAAGTCCGCCGGTCCACCCGCGACAAGGGCACCGCCCTCGGGCCACCCCAGGGCCTCGTACCCGTTCGACGTGGCCGCGCGGAGCAGCGCGCCGGTCGTCCAATGTCCACGGATACGTGTCCGCAGGCGCTCGTTCAGCTCCAGGGCGCGGGCCTCCTCCAGCAGGTCGATCACGGCGTGGCTGTCGGAGCCCAGGGACAGCGGTGAACCCGCCGACTGAAGCTCCTTCGCCGGTCCGATGCCGTCCGCGAGATCCCGTTCCGTAGTAGGACACATACAGGTCCCGGTACCGGAGGCCCCGATCAGGGCGATGTCCTCGGCGGTGAGGTGCGTGTTGTGGACGCCCGTGGTCGCGGGACCCAGGACCCCGTGGTCCGCCAGCAGCTGGGCCGGGGTGCGGCCGTGGGCGCGGAGGCAGGCCTCGTTCTCGGCGGGCTGCTCCGACAGATGGACGTGCAGACGGGCCCGCCGGGCCCGCGCCCAGTCCGCGACGGTACCGAGCTGGTCGGCGGGGACCGCCCGTACCGAGTGGACCGCCGCGCCGATCCGTACCCGTGGCCCGTCGCGCAGCGCCTCTGCCCGCTCCGCCCAGTTGTCCGCCGTACCGTCGGAGAAGCGGAGCTGGTGGTGGTCGGGCGCGGCCCCGAAGCCGGAGGACACGTACGCCGTGTCCAGCAACGTCAGCCGCACTCCCGCCTCCCCGGCCGCCGCGATCAGCGCCTCACCCATCGCGTTGGGGTCCGTGTAGCGCGCACCGCCCGGGGCGTGATGCAGATAGTGGAACTCCCCCACGACGGTGATCCCCGCGAGCGCCATCTCCGCGTACACCGCGCGCGCAAGGTCGTGATAGGTCTGCGGGTTCAACCGGTCCGCGACCGAGTACATGAGGTCACGCCACGTCCAGAACGTGCCCGTCCCCGCCTGGACCGTGCCCCGCAGCGCCCGGTGGAAGGCGTGCGAGTGCGTGTTCGCGAGTCCCGGCAGGGTCAGCCCCCGCAGCACCTCCGCCCCGGGGGGAGGTGAGTCCACCCCGGTCCGTACCGCCCCGATCCGGCCGTCCGCCGGGTGCACCTCCAGCAGCACACCCGGTTCCACCGTCGGCTCCAGCCAGGCGTGCTCAAGCCAGTAGGTGTCGGTCGGGCCCGGGTGTCCTGCTGCCGCGTCCGCTGTCCTGGTGGTGGCCGTGGTGTTCGTCGATCTGGTGCTGGACGCTGTCCTGATCGACCTGGTCGACCTATTGGTGTCCGACGTTGTCCTCTTGGTGGCCGCGAGGCGAGGCGCGTCGGGTGGATCGGACGGGCCGGGGGTGTCGGGCGTGTCGGGTGACCTATTGGTGGCCGCTGTCCTCTTCGTGGCCGTCATGGCCGTCATGGCCGCTGTGTCGTCCGTCATCGGCACGCCAGTCCCTCCAGTACGTCGGCGAGCGCGGCCACCCCCGTCAGGCAGTCGTCCTCGGTCGCGTGCTCGGCCGGGGAATGGGACACGCCCGTGGGGTTCCGTACGAACAGCATCGCCGTCGGTACCGAAGCGGACAGGATTCCGGCGTCGTGTCCCGCTCCGGTACCGAGGACGGGGATCGGGCGGCGGCTGCCGTCGCGGGTGAGGATATGGGACAACTCGTCGCGCAAGGTGTCCTCGAAGTCCACGACCGGGGTGAAGGACTCACGGACGACGGCGAGGTCCACGCCATGGCGGACCGCGTGGTCACGAGCCGCCTCCTCGATCGCCCCGACCACGGTGTCCAGCGTGGACTGGTCGGCGGCGCGGGAGTCGAGCCAGCCCCTGACCAGGGACGGGATGGCGTTGACGCCGTTGGGCTCGACGGCCACCTTGCCGAAGGTGGCGACCGCGCCCGCGAGCCGCGCGGATCTGCGGGCGGCGAGAACGGTCTCCGCGTAGGGGAGCATCGGGTCCCGGCGGTCGGCGAGCCGGGTGGTCCCCGCGTGGTTGGCCTCGCCGCGGAAGTCGAAGCGCCAGCGGCCGTGCGGCCAGATGGCGGACGCGACGCCGACGGGGTCACCGGACAGGTCGAGCGACCGGCCCTGTTCCACATGGAGTTCGACGAAGGCGCCGATACCGGCCAGCCGGTCCGGGTCGGCGCCGATCGCCTCGGGGTCGTGTCCGGCGGCCTCCATGGCCGCGGGGAGGGACACGCCGTCCGGGTCGCGCAGTGCGAACGCCTGCTCGCGGGTGAGCCGCCCCGCGGTGAGGCGTGAGCCGACGCACGCCAGCCCGAAACGGGCGCCCTCCTCGTCGCCGAAGTTGACGATCGCCAGCGGTCGGGAGAACTCCGCCCCCCTGCGGCGGAGTTCGTCCAGCGCGGCGAACGCCGACACGACGCCGAGGGGGCCGTCGAAGGGGCCTCCGTCGGGGACGGAGTCCAGATGGGAGCCGGTCACGACGGCGTCCCCGCGCGCGGGGTCACCGAGCCAGGCCCACTGGTTGCCGTTGCGGTCGGTCTCGTGGGTGAGACCGCGCGCCCCGGCCTGGGCGCGGAACCACGCGCGGCACTCGGCGTCGGCGGAGGTCCAGGCGTAGCGGCGGTAGCCGCCGGTGCGGGGGTCCCGGCCGAGCGGGGCGAGGTCCCGCCACATCTCCTGGAAGGTCACTCGCCCTCCTCCATCGGCACCCGCACACCGCGTTCGTCGGCGACCTGCCGTGCCTTCTCGTACCCGGCGTCCACATGGCGGATCACGCCCATACCGGGGTCGTTGGTGAGGACACGGCGGATCTTCTCGCCCGCGAGGGGCGTGCCGTCGGCGACGGTGACCTGGCCGGCGTGGATCGAGCGGCCCATGCCGACGCCGCCGCCGTGATGCAGGGAGACCCAGGAGGCGCCGGAGGCGACGTTGACCATGGCGTTGAGCAGCGGCCAGTCGGCGATGGCGTCGGAGCCGTCGAGCATGGCCTCGGTCTCGCGGTAGGGGGAGGCGACGGAGCCGCAGTCGAGGTGGTCGCGTCCGATGGCGAGCGGGGCGGCGAGTTCGCCGCTGGCGACCATGTCGTTGAACCGTTCGCCCGCGCGGTCACGTTCGCCGTAGCCGAGCCAGCAGATGCGGGCGGGCAGTCCCTGGAAGTGGACGCGTTCACCCGCGAGGGTGATCCAGCGGCGCAGTGACTCGTTCTCGGGAAAGAGGTCGAGGATGGCTCGGTCGGTGGCCGCGATGTCCTTGGGGTCACCGGACAGGGCCGCCCAGCGGAAGGGCCCCTTGCCCTCGTTGAACAGCGGCCGGATATAGGCCGGGACGAAGCCGGGGAACGCGAACGCGCGCTCGTATCCCGCGAGCTTGGCCTCGCCGCGGATGCTGTTGCCGTAGTCGAAGACCTCGGCGCCCGCGTCCATGAAGCCGACCATCGCCTCCACATGGCGGGCCATCGACTCCCGCGCGCGGGCGGTGAACTCGGCGGGCTTCTGCTCCGCGTATGTCGCCATGTCCGCGAGGTCGACGCCCTGCGGGAGGTAGGCGAGGGGGTCGTGGGCGGAGGTCTGGTCGGTGACGATGTCGATCGGGGCGCCTTCGGCGAGCAGCCGGGGCAGCAGGTCGGCCGCGTTGCCGAGCAGGCCGATGGAGAGCGGGCGGCGGGCGTCCCTGGCCTCGATGGCGAGCTGGAGGGCGTGTTCCGGGGAATCGGCGCGGACATCGAGGTAGCGGTGCTCGATGCGTCGCTCGATGGCACGCGGGTCGCAGTCGACGCAGATGGCCACGCCGTCGTTCATGGTGACCGCGAGGGGCTGGGCGCCGCCCATGCCGCCGAGGCCGGCGGTGAGGGTGATGGTCCCGGCGAGTGTGCCGCCGAACCGTTTGGCCGCGACGGCCGCGAAGGTCTCGTACGTGCCCTGGAGGATGCCCTGGGTGCCGATGTAGATCCAGGAACCCGCCGTCATCTGGCCGTACATGGTGAGTCCGAGGGCTTCGAGGCGGCGGAACTCCTCCCAGTTGGCCCAGTCGCCGACGAGGTTGGAGTTGGCGATGAGGACACGCGGTGCCCATTCGTGGGTCGTCATGACCCCGACGGGACGGCCGGACTGGACGAGCATGGTCTCGTCCTGTTTGAGGGTCCGCAGGGTGCGGACCATCGCGTCGAAGGAGTTCCAGTCCCTGGCCGCTTTACCGGTGCCGCCGTAGACGACGAGCTGGTCGGGGTGTTCGGCCACTTCCGGGTCGAGGTTGTTCTGGAGCATCCGCAGGGCGGCTTCCTGCGGCCATCCCAGGGCACTCAGTTCCGTACCTCGTGGTGCTCGTACGGGGCGGGGTCCTGACATGGTCTGCCTCCTCGGGGGCGGTGCCGCCGGATGTCGCGAGCCCTGTGTTGTCGATTCCATTCACATCCTGATCTTATGAATAGAGCCAGTCAATAGGTCGGCCCGTTCAGGACACCGTGCCGGTCCCGCTGTCCGCATGGTTCGCTGGAACGCATGACGGAACGCGAAGCGCACCCGTACACCGACCGCCCCTCCGGCCGCCCCTCCGGTCACCCCGACGAGAACCCCTCCGCCGCCGACGGACCGGCCTCCGCCGCCCGCAGGGACACCGCCGTACGGGCGGCCGTGGCGCGGGGGCTGGTGAGTGCCCAGGAGCCGATCGCGGCTCTGCTGGACGTGGTGGGCATCCGGGCGGGGGTCAGGGACCTGCGGAACGCCTTCGCCGAGGTCGTCGCCCCGGGCACCCCCGTCCTGCACACGTTCGCGGTGAAGGCCGCGCCCCTGGTCCCGGTCCTGCGGCTGCTGCGGGACGAAGGCGTCGGCGCGGAGGTCGCCAGCCCCGGCGAGCTGGCCCTGGCGCGGGCCGCCGGGGTCACCGCCCGGCACACGGTCCTCGACTCCCCCGCGAAGACCGAGGCCGAACTCCGTGAGGCGCTGACCCTCGGTATCGCGGTCAACGCGGACAACTTCCAGGAACTCGCCCGGCTCGACGCCCTGGTCGCGACCCTGACCGGTATGACGATCGCAGCGGACACCCCCGAAGCGGACAGGGAGCCCGACGGCGCGCGGCGGCTGCCGCCGCTGGGGCTCCGGGTGAACCCGCAGATCGGCGGCGGCTCGATCGACGCGCTGTCCACCGCGACCCCGACCTCCAAGTTCGGCGTCGCGCTGAAGGACCCGGGCGCGCGGGAGCGCGCCGTGCGCGCCTTCCTCGCCCGGCCGTGGCTCACCCGGCTGCACACCCATACGGGCTCCCAAGGCGTGCCGCTCGCTCTCATGGTCCAGGGCGTGGCGGAGACATACGCGCTCGCCGAGGAGATCAACGCGCGCGCGGGACACCGGCGGGTCGACACGATCGACATCGGTGGCGGGCTGCCCGTCGACTTCACGTCGGACACGCAGACGCCGACGTTCGCGCGCTACGCGCGGCTGCTCGCCCGCGAGGTGCCGGAGCTGTTCGACGGCCGGTACGGACTGGTCACGGAGTTCGGGCGGTCCCTGCTGGCCAAGCACGGCTTCGTACTGGCCAGGGTCGAGTACACCAAGTCGGCGGGCGGACGGCGGATCGCGGTCACCCACGCGGGGGCGCAGATCGCGGCCCGTACGGTCTACGCGCCCGCGCAGTGGCCGTTGCGGATCGCCGCGTACGACGAGCGGGGACGGCCACGCACCACGCCCGTCGAGCCCCAGGACATCGCGGGCCCCGCGTGCTTCGCGGGCGACCTGCTGGCCGAGGGGCGCCCGCTTCCCCGTCTGGCCCCGGGTGACCACATCGCCGCGCTGGACACCGGGGCGTACTACTTCGCGCATCACTACGCGTACAACTCGCTCGCGCGGCCCGCCGTCCATGGCTTCCTGACCGATTCGGACCGTCCGGGACCGGATCGGATCACCGCGCCCTCGGACGCCGATGACGACGCGTCACCCTTGGGGGTGAGTTTCGCGACGGTACGGTCCGCGCAGACGATCGCCGAGGTCGTCGCGGAGGCGGGCGGGGCGCACGCGAAGGCGCTCGACTTCTAGCGAGCGCCGGGCGCGGGAGTCACCCACGCCACCCACGCACCATTTCACCCCTCTCATACGAAGTTTTCCTTTCACCATTCGACCGGAATCCCTCTTTCCGTGATCAGAGTCGATCATTCTCGTGCAGGTTGCTCTGGAAAACGTCGGACCGCCCCACAGATGTGGGTGCGTTGCGTAGCGTCCCGGCCACCGGGACGGGCGACACCCTGAACTGATGGACGAACGCCCGCACGGACCGAGCGGAGGGAAGCGGCGTGCCCGGAATCGACGCGTGCCTGCTGGAAGCGATGACACTGCCCGGCGCGCGGGGCGCGGCCATCGTCGACTGGACCAGCGGTCTCGCCCTCGGTTCCGTCGGGGAGTCCGCAGGCGGCGACCACGAGGCGACAGCGGTGGAAACCGCCGAGATGGCACGCGCCGCGGCCGAGTACAGCGTGTTCACCCCGGACGACCACCGGACGCCTCTCGGGGACCTGCCCGAGCCCGCCGGGCTCCCCGCCGTCGAGGACCTGATGGTCACCACGAGAACGGCCTTCCATCTGATCCATTTCGTGGAGACGACATTCGACTCCAGTGTCTTCCTGTACCTGTGGCTGGACCGCGAGACCGGCAATCTGGCGCTGGCCCGTATCCGGCTGCGCGGTCTCGCGGAACGTCTGGTGCTGGGATGAGGACCGCCACCATGAAGCGGCCGACAGAACCCGTCCCGGTGGACCCCGCGCCCCCGCCGGAGCGCGGCACGACGGACGAACCGGACGCGCCCCGGGCCCCACGGCCACCGCGCACCGCACAGGAGGACAACACCACGCACGAGTCCGCCCGGGACACCGCCGCCACCCCGTCCGCCATGCTCACGCGACTGGCGCGGGAAGCGGCCACCGGTGTCCTCATTCGTGACCACGGTGTCCTCTATCTGCATGACGGCCAGGTCGTCCACGCCGAGAGTCCCGCCGCCCCTGGCCTCGATGTCCTCCTCACCGCGAGCGGCGCCCTCGCACCCGAACGCTGGCAGGAGGCCGTCGACCGGGCGGGCGCCCTCGGCCAGGTGGCCCGGTACCTGGTCGACAGCGGCGGACTCACGGAGGGCGCCCTCCAGTTGTGCCATCTCGGAGCGCTCTTCGACGCGGCCTATTTCGCGCTCGGGCCGACGACCGGCCCGACCCGGTTCCGCCCGGGCGCCGGGCACTGGCTGGGCCACGTCCAGCGGGTCCCCGTACAGGCCGTCGCACGGGAGTCCCGGCGGCGGCGCGCGCTGCTGGCCTGCGCGGGGGTCTGGCCCGGGGCCGACACGGCCCCGACGGTCCGGCGACGCCCCCCAGCGGATCAGCGGGTCCCGTCAAGGCTGCGGGCCGTGCTGCTGCTCGCTGACGGCGTCCGCACCCCGTCCGCCATCGCGTGGACGCTCGGCCGCCCGGCGTTCCACACCCTGATCGAGATACACCGGCTGGCCGCCGCGGGCCTCGTCGAACCCGCGCCCTCCCCGTACGACGGGCCGACCGGCCCTGGCACGGCCACCGCGACCCCGCCGCACCCGGGCCGAGCGGCCGCGCACCCACTGCCCGCGGTACGACCGCTCTCCCCCGTGCTCCCCCGGGACGGCCGCTCCTCGCGGCCCGCCGACGACGACCCCGACATCGCCTTTCTCCGCCGGCTCCGTGATGCCTTGGAGGCCCAGCTGTGAACGCCCGCCCCATGGACCTCCGTTGCCCGGCCTCATGAGGCTCTTCCCGCTCCGGCAACGCGCCGAGAGGAGACAACTGATGATCGCCGAAGCCGAACTGCTCGGTGAACTGCGGCGCCTGCGGAGCCGGGTACCCCAGGTCACCGGCGTCCTGGCCGCCAGCGTCGACGGACTCGTACTCGCGCAGGACGCCGCCGAGAGCGAGGCCGAGGCGGTCGCCGCGCTCACGGCCGCCGCGCTCGGCGTGGGCAGCCGACTCACCGAGACCACCGGGCAGGGCCACTTCCGCGAACTGCTGGTACGCGGCGCCGACGGATATGTGGCCACCTACGCGGCGGGCGCCCACGCGGTGCTCACCGTGCTCGCCGAACCGCGTGTGAACGTCGGGCGGCTCCATCTGGAGGCACGCCGGTCCAGCACCGTGATCGGTGAACTCGTCGACGCGTCCGCCGCGGCGACGCCTCCCGTCCCTGTCGTCCCGCCCCGCCCGGTCGACCCGCCGACGCCGGTGCCGATTCCGGTCAGACGGCCAGGAGCGAGCGGCGCCCGGGGCGGCACATGACGGCGCCCAACTAGGTCAACTAGGTCAACTAGGTCAACTAGGTCACAGAGCCTAGCCGGGCAATTGGGTCATTTAGGTCACCGGGGCCGCCTTTGAGGACAACCGGGGACCGGGACACCCAAGCCCCGGACGACACCAGCACACCACAGCGCCGAGTGCGCACACCGAACCCGCCGAACCCGCCGGAAACAAGGAGCACCGTCCCCATGAGCAACACCGAGACCGCACTCAAGGACGCGACGACCTCGATCGCGGGAGTGATCGGCGCGGCCCTGGTCGACTACACCAGCGGTATGGCGCTCGGCACGATAGGCGGCAGCAAGGAGTTCGACCTCGCGGTCGCCGCCGCCGGGAACACCGATGTCGTCCGGTCCAAGCTGCGCACCATGGAACTCCTGGGCCTGAAGGACGAGATCGAGGACATCCTGATCACCCTCGGCACCCAGTACCACCTGATCCGCCTTATCAAGACGCGCGGCCACACGGGACTGTTCCTGTACCTGGCCCTCGACAAGGACCGCTCCAACCTGGCGATGGCACGCCACCAGCTGCGCCGTATCGAGGCGGAGCTGGAGGTCTGATCCGGCGCTGATCCGGCGGGGCCACCCTGACGGACGGCCCGACCGGCCTGACCGGCCTGACCGGACGATCTGACGGGTCGGCCGATGCCCGCGGGTGGTTCAGACCGTGACGCGGCGTCGCGCCCCGCCCGGGGAGGCGTCGCCCGCCGCCGGGCCCGTGGTGCGGTACTCCGTCACGGCCGGTCCGGCGGGCCGTCCGCCCCGGGCGTTCAGCTGATCGGCGCGCACCCAGAGCAACGCGCCGTCGTCGCTCTCGCGGCGTCCGATCGATGCCGCCTTGAGCCGGAGTCCGACGCCGATCCCGGCGAGCACCATCCCGGGGGCGGCCGGCACCGCGAAGGACGCGCCGACCGCGACGAGGAACGCGAGGGCGAGCCACCAGCGGTGGCCGCGTCGCCAGACCCGGAGAGTCACGGCCCGGTCCTGGAGCACATCGTGGCGTCCCGCGCGTGTGGCGCTCCCGGCCGATGCCCTGTGGCGTGCGAGGCCGGTCCGGCCGACGGCCGCGGCGGTGATCAGGAACAGGGCGATCCCCGCGAGGACCCCGATACGGCGTCCGGTCAGGCCGGGCACGAGAAGTCCGACAGAGGCGGCGAGCACACCGGCCCACCACATCGGCGCGGCACCCGCCCGTACGACCACGGCCACCCTGGCGAGGCCGTACCCGCCATGGGCGCGCTGACCGCCCTGGCCGCGTGGACCGCCCTGGCCGCGTTGGGCGCCTTGGCCACGCTGACCGCCGCGACCGCGTCGACCGCTTTGGCCGCGGCTACCGCCCTGGGTTCCCGGGCCGCCTTGCTCTCCCTCGTCCTGTCTGCCGTTCCGTCCGCTGTTCGCCTCGCGCGCCATGTCCGCCTCCCGATCCGCGGCTGTCCTCAGGTGTCCGCTTGAGCGATTCGCGCAGGTGACGGTGGTCCGGGGAGCGCCCACAGGTGTCCGGCACCCTCCGTGCCGACGGCCACCGACCGCTCACGCACCACCCTCCTGGCGGACAGGGAGGCTACCCGCGGTTTCTGAGTACGTCATGAGGACATGCGGAACGGATTCCCTTCGGCTGAATCCGGTTGAGCTGGTTTCCCTTGAGCTGAATCCCGGTGGACTGGATTCCCGGCTCCGTGACCTATTCCGCGAAGAGGCCACGGGACGCCGCGCGTGAGTCGAAGTCCTCCAGGCTGGCCTGGGCGTCGGGGAGGGCGTCGCACATCGCCTCCAGCAGTACTCGGCCGAGGAGCATCGGGGCGCAGGCCGTGTCGAAGGCCAGGCCGGTACCGACCGCGGCGGGCAGCAGCACGTCGGACAAAGCGGCCACGGGAGCGAAGGCGCTGTCCGCGACGGTGACGACGGACAGGCCCGCGCCCCGCGCGTACTCAAGGGCGTCGACGGTCTCACGGGGATGCCGGGGCAGTGCGAAGCAGAGCAAGGTGGTGGCCCCGGCCCGCACCGCGCGGTCGAGTCGGTCGGGAAGCATCGAGCCGCCCTCGTCCAGGAGCCGGACATCGGGGTGCACCTTCGCCGCGAAGTAGGCGAAGCCGTACGCCTGGGCGGCCGCGGCGCGGAGTCCGAGGACGGGCAGCGGACGGGAGGTGGCGAGCAGGTTCCCGGCCCGGCGGACCGGTCCGGGGTCGGCGAGCAGGTCGGCGAGCTGTCGCAGGTTCTCGATCTCGGCGGCCACGGCCTGTTGGTAGGCGTTGTGGTCGGACGCGTCGGGCCGGGCGTCCGGCGGGGCGATCTCGCGCAGCCGGCGCCGGAGGGCGGGGTAGCCGTCGAAGCCGAGGGCGACCGCGAAGCGGGTGACCGACGGTTGGCTGACCCCGGCGAGTTCGGCCAGTTCCACACTGGACAGGAAGGGCGCTTCGGCGGACCTGCGGACCAGGCAGTGGGCGATGCGCCGCTGCGTCGGTGTGAGCCGGTGCCCCTCGAAGAGCTGCCGCAATCGCGTCGCCGTGCTCTCGCCCATGCCCTCGTCCCCCTTCACCGGCGTCCGCGCCGCTCACGTCCGCTCAATCTATTCAGGATCGCCGGTCTCTGCATGGCGGTATGCACGGGGTGGTGGCGTCGGCGCGTGGTCGGCAATAGGGCCAAAGGGCGGCTGGCGCAATTGCGCCACCTAGACCGCCCCTTTACTTACCTTTGGTGGAAATTGTGGGCCTGCCAAGAGGGATGCGTGGTTCTTAGAGTGGATTGCGGCTATCGCTGACCATCGATCGTCACACGGGGAGCAGAGTGACCGTCATACAAGAAGCAACCGAAACGGAGATCCGCATCCTGCGCCTGCTGCACGAAGGACTGGACGACGCCGCTGTCGCGCGTCGTCTGTGTGTGGGGCACCGCACGGTCCAGCGCAGGGTGCACGACCTGATGAAACGTTGGGAGGTCAACGGCAGGGTGGCCCTCGGGGCCCGCGCCCAGGAACTGGGCGTGTACGAAGTGGTCGACACACATCAGGTGCCGGTGTGACAGCAGGCTTCGGACCGTGGGGGAACGGGCCGGCCGAGCGGACACCGGGTGATCCACGGAGATCACTGTCCGACCGAGTGAGCAGTACGAAGCAGTAGCGCAGCCCGCAGTACCGCAGGAAAGCAGTGAAGCAACACAGCAACACAGCAACACCGCAGTACCGCAGTACCGCAGTACCGCAGTACCGGATTCAGAGGGAGTGGGCCGAGGGGGTACGGCCCAGTCCATGAACCGCGTGGCTGGTCACCACGCATCCGGGACCGGCGGTCGGACGGTCAGCAGCGACGGTAGCCACCGCACACCGCACGCGCCTCCCTCCCGCATGTCCTCACCCACCGCCCTGCGGGGAACCTCACCTGCGGGAAACCTCACCTGCGGAGAACCTCAACGGAAGAGTGGGGTTGTCCCCAGTGTGCGGGCGCGGCCCGCTCCGTACCGTTGAGGCATGGACGCCCGCGATGCCGACTTCAAGAAGGAACTCGACGCCACCCTGCAGGCAGGCAGGGACCTCGGCGCCGAGTACGAATCCGCTTTCGTGGACTCGTTCCTGGAAAAGATCGAGCAACGAGTCGACTCCGCCGTGGACCGCAGGGTCCGGCGGCAGCTCGCCGAGCAGCAGATGGTCGTGGCCCGGGGCGCGAGCAGCCCGAGCGGTCCGGACACCTGGGGCGACCGCTTCGGGTTCGCCATGGTGACGCTCATCCTCGCGATACCCCTGTCCGCGATAGGCGTGGTCAACGCCGGGCTGCCGGGGCTCATCGTCACCTGGGCGGGGATCGCCGGGGTGAACGCGGTCCACTCGACCTGGCCGTGGCGCCTGCGGGGCCGCGAGGAGAAGACAGCGACGGACTGGGAGGCGTAGCGGTCCCGAAGGCGCCGACCGTCCGGAAGGCGTGGCGGGAGCGGCGCGACGGGACACCCCAGGACAGGGCACGGGGTACGGGGACGAGGTACGGGGGCGAGCCGGGGACGAGCGTTGCGCGGGGACCGCCGGCACCCCCGTGAAGGGGGGCGGGACGACGGCGGTCCCCGCGGGGGACGCGGGGCCGGGTCAGGGCCGGGCCGCACGTCCTTGGCGTCCAGGGAGGTCCGGGAGCCGCTCCGGAGGTCCAAGGCGCCGTTCGCTGCCGGTTCGGGGTGGGGAGCCGCTCCCACCCCTCCGGCACCCACCAATCTGCCGCACCGGTGTTAAGCACGTGCTGCGCCGACGTGTCGTACGCGTACCACTTGCACGAACTCCGGCCCACGGCACACGGCACACCGCTGCGGCACTGCGGCTACTGCTTGCCGCCCGCCTTGGCGAGGAAGGTGAGGAGGTCCTGACGGCTGACGACACCCGTGGGCTTGCCCTCGACGAGAACGATCGCGGCGTCGGCGGTACCGAGGACGGACATCAGGTCGGCGACCGGCTCGCCGGAGCCGACCTGCGGCAGCGGCGCGGACATGTGCTTCTCCAGCGGATCGGTGAGGGACGCGCGCTGGGTGAAGAGCGCGTCCAGCAGTTCGCGTTCGACGACCGAGCCGACGACCTCGGCGGCCATCACGTCGGGGTGACCGGCGCCGGGCTTCACGATCGGCATCTGGGAGACGCCGTACTCCCGCAGGACCTCGATGGCCTCGCCGACCGTCTCGTCGGGGTGCATGTGCACGAGCGAGGGCAGGGCGCCCTCCTTGTCGCGCAGGACGTCCGCGACCCGGGCGGAGGGGCCGGTGTCCTCCAGGAAGCCGTAGTCCGCCATCCACTCGTCGTTGAAGATCTTGGAGAGGTATCCCCGGCCGCTGTCGGGCAGCAGCACGACCACGACGTCGTCGGGGCCGAGCCGCTCGGCGACCCGCAGCGCAGCCACGACCGCCATCCCGCACGAGCCGCCCACCAGGAGGCCCTCCTCCTTGGCGAGGCGGCGGGTCATCTGGAAGGAGTCCTTGTCGGACACGGGCACGATCTCGTCGGCGACCGTCCGGTCGTACGCCGTGGGCCAGAAGTCCTCGCCGACGCCCTCCACCAGGTACGGGCGCCCGGAGCCGCCGGAGTAGACGGAGCCCTCGGGGTCCGCGCCGATGACCTTGACCCGGCCGTCGCTGGCGTCCTTGAGGTAGCGGCCCGTACCGGAGATCGTCCCGCCGGTGCCGACCCCGGTGACGAAGTGCGTGATCCGCCCCTCGGTCTGCTCCCAGAGCTCGGGGCCCGTGGAGTGGTAGTGGGAGAGGGGGTTCTGCGGGTTGCTGTACTGGTCGGGCTTCCAGGCACCGGGGGTCTCACGGACCAGCCGGTCGGAGACGTTGTAGTACGAGTCCGGGTGCTCGGGGTCGACGGCGGTGGGGCAGACCACGACCTCGGCGCCGTATGCGCGCAGTACGTTGATCTTGTCCGTGGAGACCTTGTCAGGGCAGACGAAGACGCACTTGTAGCCCTTCTGCTGGGCCACGATCGCCAGGCCGACGCCGGTGTTCCCGCTGGTCGGCTCCACGATGGTGCCGCCCGGCTGAAGGGCGCCGCTCTCCTCGGCGGCCTCGATCATGCGCAGGGCGATGCGGTCCTTCACGGAACCGCCGGGGTTGAAGTACTCGACCTTCGCCAGCACCGTCGCCTGGATTCCGTCGGAGACGTTGTTGAGACGTACCAGCGGGGTGTTGCCGACGAGGCTGATCATCGAGTCGTGGAAGTGCACCGTTGTCTCCGGGCTGCGAAGTAAGGATTGAGGGTTGACCTCAGCCTACGGCCCCCTACCGGCCCGTAGCCCCTCGCGGGTCTCCCGCGCGTGCGACGCGCCGGGAAGATCCCGGACGGCCCCGGGCGGGCCGGGAGCGCGGCGGGTACCGCCGCCGTTCGGCCCCCGCGCGTTCACCCGCGACCGGCGATTGACCGACCGCCCCGACGGGGCAAGGAGTGGATGTACGGCTCGAAGGAGGTGGCTGCGACGTATGTCGAGGGCGAGGGTGGCACGGCGGATCGCCGCGGGCGCCGCGTACGGCGGTGGCGGTATCGGCCTGCTGGGTGTGGCGACGGTCGGTGTGGTGCTGGCCGAGGTGCGGTTGGCGAAGCGGCGGGTGGGCAACAGCGGGGGTGACCACGCGCCCGCGCCGCCGCGTGCCGACGGCCTGTACGGGGCGGGGCTCGCGGGCGGGGCCGAGCCGCTGCGGTTCGCGATGCTCGGGGACTCCACGGCGGCCGGGCAGGGCGTGCACCGGGCCCGTGAGACGCCCGGCGCGCTGATGGCGTCGGGGCTCGCGGCGGTGGCCGAACGGCCGGTCGAGCTGCGGACGGTGGCGCTGCCGGGGGCGCGGTCGGACGATCTGGAGCGCCAGGTCGGGCTGGTCGTCGGTGATCCGTCCTGGGTCCCGGACGTCTGCGTGATCATGATCGGGGCGAACGACGTCACCCATCGCATCCCGCCCACCAGGTCCGTCCGCTGTCTGTCGACGGCGGTGCGCAGGCTGCGGACCGCGGGGGCGGAGGTGGTCGTCGGGACGTGCCCCGACCTCGGGACGATCGAGCCGGTGTACCAGCCGCTGAGCTGGATCGCGCGGCGCACCTCGCGCCAGCTCGCCGCCGCGCAGACCATCGGGGCCGTGGAGCAGGGCGGGCGGACGGTGTCGCTGGGGGATCTGCTGGGGCCGGAGTTCGCGGCGAACCCCAGGGAGCTCTTCGGGCCCGACAACTTCCACCCCTCCGCCGAGGGGTACGCCACCGCCGCGATGGCCGTGCTGCCCACGCTGTGCGCGGCGCTCGGGGTGTGGCCGGAGGAGGAGCGGCCGGACGCCTCCCGCGACGAGGGGTTCCTGCCGGTCGCGCGGGCCGCGGTGCGGGCCGCGGCGGAGGGCGGTACGGAGGTGACGGCGGCGCCGCAGGGCGGCCCGCGGGGCCCCTGGGCACTGCTCAAGCGGAGGCGTCGCCGGCGGATCCACACCCACGGCACCGCCCCGGACCACTCGACCCCGGCGGCGTCCTGACCCTTGGGCCCTGACCTCTGGGCCCTGGCCTCTGGCCCCCTTGCCCCAGGCGCACTGAGCCCGGTTCCCCGGCCTGACGGCACCCGGGCTCAGTGCGCGCTCAGTGGTCCCGGTGCGCCCGGTGCGCCTCGTCAGGCCCCCGTGCCGCCGGAGGGCCCGGACGGGGAGACCCGGCAGGGCGCCAAGGCTGCCGGGCGGTCCGCACGGACACGCGGTGCCGCCGCCCCGCGGGGGTGGGGCGGCGGCCCGGCGTCAGAGGTTCTCGCGCTTCCACACGTTGACGTTCTGCCGCTTGGGCACGTCCACTGTCTTGTTGCTGTACGCGGTCCGCCAGGTGCACCGGCCCGTGTTGAAGGTCTTCTTGGTGACCTTGACCTTCTTGGAGGCGTGGTACATCCGGATGCGCTGCGTCTTGCCCCGGGCGATGTCCAGCGAGTACGACCAGGTCGACGCCTTGCTCCAGCCCCTGGTGTAGGAGCCTTCGAGGGAGGCGGTCATCTTGGCGACGATCGGACCGATGTCACCGCCGATGCCCACGGACCCGCTCCAGCTCGCCTCGGCCGTCTTGGTCTTGGAGTACGTGATCCGGCCCGGACCCTGGATGAAGTCGCTGGCGATGTTGGTCGGGCGGTAGCTGGCCTTCGCGCCCGACAGGGTGAATCTGGGCTTCTCCGGAGCACAGGCCGCCGAGCTGGGCTGCGCGACGACGATGGTGCCCGCCGAGGCCAGTGACAGGACGAGTGCACCCCGCACGATTCTTCTCATGATTCCCCGCTTCCGTGATGGGTCGAACGCCGAGGGGGCGGGGACACCCCCCACCGGGGCGGCGTCCCGTGTTCCTCGCCGTGGGCCGTGACACTGTCAGCAGCGGGCGGCGGGACACCCGGACTTCAGCAAGATCTGAGGTGGCCGCCCCATATCCCCGTATTTCCGCCCGGAATCCGGCGGGCTCCTGGTCGGGCGCGGAGGTGGTCCCGGTCCGCCATCGGGCGGGAATCGCGTACGGAGCGCCCGATACGGGCCGACCGCCACAGCCACAACCACAACCACGGACGAGGGCCGACCGCCGCGGACGAGAGCCGCCCCAACCGCGGTGGAAGGGAGCACCCCGTCCACGGCCGGCACAAGCAACACGGGACATGGGACACGGGAGCAAGCCACAAGCCACAAGCCACAAGCCACAAGCCACAGAACGAACGAAGCGCGCCGGAGTAGGGTGAGCAAGCGCTTGGAAAGTGCGGCCCGGGTCACAGTCCCGGACCCGTGACCACCGCGCTACGTGACGGTAGCTTCACGAGCACAGCCACCCGAGGAACCGGACCCGCGCCCGCACGGCCGGGAACCGGACCCCGCGCCCCCCGGCAAGGAGAACCCCCGATGCCCGAAGCCGTGATCGTCTCCGCAGCCCGTTCCCCCATCGGCCGTGCCTTCAAGGGCTCGCTGAAGGATCTGCGTCCCGACGACCTGACCGCCACGATCATCGGGGCGGCCCTCGCGAAGGTCCCCGAGCTGGACCCGGGGGACATCGACGACCTGATGCTCGGCTGCGGTCTGCCCGGCGGCGAGCAGGGCAACAACCTGGGGCGGATCGTCGCCGTACAGATGGGTCTGGACCGGCTGCCGGGCTGTACGGTCACCCGCTACTGCTCCTCGTCGCTCCAGACCAGCCGGATGGCGCTGCACGCGATCAAGGCGGGCGAGGGCGATGTCTTCATCTCGGCGGGTGTCGAGATGGTGTCCCGGTTCGTCAAGGGCAGCTCCGACAGCCTGCCGGACACGCACAACCCGTTCTTCGCCGAGGCCGAGGCGCGGACGGCGGCGGTCGCGGAGTCGACCGGTTCCGGCTGGCACGACCCCCGCGAGGACGGCGTGGTCCCGGACGCCTATATCGCGATGGGGCAGACCGCCGAGAACCTGGCGCGCTGGAAGGGCGTCACCCGGCGCGACATGGACGAGTTCGGCGTGCGTTCCCAGAACCTCGCGGAACAGGCGCTCGCCAAGGGCTTCTGGGAGCGGGAGATCACCCCGGTCACCACACCGGACGGCACGGTCGTCGCCAAGGACGACGGGCCCCGCGCGGGGGTCACCCTGGAGGGCGTCGAGGGGCTGAAGCCGGTGTTCCGCCCGGACGGGCTGGTCACGGCCGGGAACTGCTGCCCGCTGAACGACGGCGCCGCCGCGCTGGTCGTCATGAGCGACACCAAGGCCCGGGAGCTGGGGCTCACCCCGCTCGCCCGGATCGTCTCCACCGGGGTCTCCGCGCTCTCCCCCGAGGTCATGGGCCTCGGTCCGGTCGAGGCGTCGAGGCAGGCCCTCACCCGCGCGGGACTCACGGTCGACGACATCGACCTGTTCGAGATCAACGAGGCGTTCGCCGCCCAGGTGATCCCCTCGTACCGTGAGCTCGGGATCGACCTGGACAAGCTGAACGTGAACGGTGGCGCCATCGCCGTCGGGCACCCCTTCGGGATGACCGGCGCCCGGATCACCGGCACGCTGATCAACAGCCTCCGGTTCCACGACAAGCAGTTCGGCCTGGAGACGATGTGCGTGGGCGGCGGCCAGGGCATGGCGATGGTCATCGAGCGTCTGAGCTGAGCGACCGCCCCGGCGCACGCGCCGGAGCGGGGCGCGCACCCGAGCCGGGGCACGAGGCGTGACACGAGGGCGGGACACGGGCGGGCGCGGGAACGGGGCGGGCGACAGGCGCGGTGACGGGCGGGGCGCGCGTCGGGCACCCGCCCCGTCACGGAACGCGCCCCGGGGCGCACGGATCGAATCGTGACCCAATCTCCCTCAGGATGTGATGTATCTCCCGCGAGAGGGGCGCGCGCGCAGCTCACACTTGGGACTCGGGTAAACCCGACCTCGGAAACCTGTCCATTTCGTGACGTAATGCACTGACAGATGGCGGGTCCGCACCTCAAGCTGAGGTAGGAAGTCGGGGGTCGACTGACACCGGGAGTACTTCGTGAGCGCCATTCCCCTTGTTCTGCTGGTCACCACTGCCGCCGCCACGGCCGTGGGAGCCGCCGCCCTGCACGCCGTGCACGGGCTGCGCCGACAGATCACCGCCCTGCGCGCCGAGCTGGCCCAGCGGCCGGCCGCGGACGCGCGGGCGCTGGTGCCCGCGGCCCGGACCACCGCCGACACCGAGGAGATACGCGCGGCGGTCACCGCCGCCCTCGCCGAGGAACGGGAGCGCGAGATGGCCGAGGCGCGGGCCTTCTGGGCCGCGCAGGAGGCCCGGGACGCCTCCGAGGCCCCGTCCCTGCTCGGACTGCCGACCGACGAGCTGTTCCTGCCCCGGCAGACCGACTTCGTGGGTCTGACCCCCGTCACCGAGTCCGACGGGCCCGACCTCCTCGCCGAGTCCGGCACGGAGTTCGCCGAGGGCCCCGAGGCCGAGATCCCCGACGGACTGACCGAGACCGCGACCCTCACCGGCCCCGAGCCCGCGCCCGACAGCCACCCCGGCGACTCCCCCGAACTCGCCGCGGCCCGCCGCCGTCACCCCTCGCACCCCGATTTCGTGCCCTCGCAGGCCACCCAGCCGCCGTTCACGGCGGGCGGCGACCATGAGCACACGGTGCTGTGCCTGGAGGAACTGGCGGCCACCCGCGCGGCGCTCGCCGATGTGCGGCCCGGCCCGCTCGGCACCCTCGACGTATACGTCTTCGAGGACGGCACCACCCTGTGCATGACCCCCGGCCACCGGGAGACCGCCGAGCGCCTCGCGCAGGCGCTGCGCGCCGGTGACGCGCCGTTCCTGCTGGGCGGCTCCGGGATCGCCGGCGCGTACGCGCTGACCTTCTCCTGCGGCACCGAGACCGTCTACGTCCTCGCGGACCGCGTCATCGCGTCCCTCTGAGCGCCGCCCGCGCCGGGCCCGTTCCTCCGGGCCCGTGGCCCGTGCCCTGGACCGCGCACCGGGGGTCCCTCCGGACCCCCGTGCTCAAGCCCCGCGCCGAGCGTCGCCCCTGCGCTCTCCGCCCTCCGCGGGCCGCGCGCCCGCGTGGCGACGGGCGCGCACGGCGGCCCGTTCACACCCCGGCGCGCTTCTGCGCCTCCTCCACCAGGGCGACCGCCTCCGCGAGTTCCCCGGGTTCCCGGAGCACCACCGCGAGGTCCCGTCCGGCGACGGTGATCTGGTCGGCGACGGCGAACATCCCGGCGTCCGGCATCCGGCGCGGCTCGCGGTCCGGGTCCTCGGCGTGCTGCGCGCGGGCGGAGAGTTCCCTGGCCAGACCCAGTGCCTCGGCCGCCGCACCGCGCTGGAGGCGGCTCTGCGGGGCGGCCCGCAGATGGTCGGCGAAGCGGTCCACGGCGGCGGTCAGCGGCGTCGTATCAAGCACGGTGCGACCTTATGCGATCCGGGCGGCACTGTTGCCAACGCCGGGGCTCTCAGGCACGGTGACGGGACAGGACGGACCATTCCGCACGCGTCCGGAGGCGCCGATGCCACCAGTCTTCTCCGAGGAGACCCACCGCAACCTGCTCGCCCGAATCCCGCACTGCACCGGCCGTGAAGTCTCCGAGTGGCTTCGCACGGTCGAGGACGGCCCCGCTTTCTTCCGCTTCGACGAGAAGGTGAGCTGGCTGCGTTCGGAGCACGACCTCGCGCACGGCCACGCGAAGGCGATCATCCACGAGTACGACCTGAGAAGGGCCGCACGCAAACTGCGCTGACGGCGCCGTCGCGCTGTCACGGCCACCCGGCCCGGGACACATCGGCCGGCGGCCGGTGGGCCACCGAACGGGGAACGGCCCCGCGAACCGAGGTTCGCGGGGCCGTCGCCGGGCTCCACCGCCGAAGCGGCTCGCGTACGACCTGTCGGTCGCCGCGCTACCGGTCGCCGCCGGTCAGTCGCTGCTCTGGAGGATCGCGATCAGTCGCAGGAACTCCATGTAGATCCAGACGAGCGTCAGCGTCATACCGAACGCCGCCAGCCACGCCTCCTCGCGGGGGGCGCCGTAGGCGATGCCGTCCTCGACCTGCTTGAAGTCCAGGGCGAGGAAGCAGGCGCCGAGCAGGACACCGACGATGCCCATGATGATGCCGAGCGTGCCGCTGCGGAAGCCGAGGCCGTCACCGCCGCCGATCACCGCGAACAGCAGGTTCACGGCCATCAGCAGGACGAAGCCGAGCGCCGCGGCCATCACGAAGCCGTAGAAGCGGCGGTTGACGCGGATCCAGCCCGCCTTGTAGGCGATGAGCACGCCCGCGAAGACGGCCATGGTGCCGATGACGGCCTGCATCGCGGCGCCACCGGCGATGCGGTTGTCCACGAAACTGGAGATGACGCCGAGGAAGACACCTTCCAGGGCGGCGTACGTCACGATCAGCGCGGGCGACGCCTTGCGCTTGAAGGACTGCACCAGGCCGAGCACCATCGCGGCGAGACCCGCGACGACGGCGACACCGATGGAGCGCGCGATGTTCGCGTCGTCGACCGGCAGCAGCGCCCACGCGAGGGCGGCCGTGACGATGAGGATGCCGAGGGTGGTCCCCGTGCGCATGATGACGTCGTCCATCGTCATGCGCGCGGCGCCGGCCGGGGCCTGCGGGCCCGAGCCCTGGAGGCCGTCCGGCTGGGCGTAAGGGTTCTGGGCGTAGGGGTTCGTCGGCGCGGTCTGCGCGGGCGCCCCCTGCGCGTACGGGTTGCCCTGGGTCTGGACGGCGGGTCCCCCGGCCTGCGGCGCGGCACCGTTGCCCGCGTAGCCGTTGTCGCGGCTGAACCCCCGACGCGAGAAGACCGGGTTACTGCTCCTCATCTCACTCCTCCGTGGCCGCCGTGCGCGGCCTTGACCCAAGAGTAATGTGCGGGCAAAGCATCCCTCCTAGTGCCTAGGGAGGATCTTTCCCCTTCCGTTACGGAGGAACGTACGGCCGTCGCCGTGTGTTCCCGCGTCCTTCCGTGGGGTTCCCGGGTTCCGCCGGGTTCACACGGGGGAACCGGACCGGGTCACCCTCGGGAGGTGTCATCCCCGTCACACGGGGGCCCGCTCCGCCGTTCGGGCGGGCGGTACGGCCGGGCGGGTGAGCGGTACGGCCGGGCCGGGGAGCGGTGCGGCGGTGACCCGACCTGATCGCGCCCGGGCACGCGCTCGCACGGCGGGGGTCCACACACGGCGGGGGCCACGCACGACGAGCGGAGGCGGCGACACACAGGGACCGCGACGAGGAGCGGCACCACAGCGTCACGAAGCCTCCGCCAGCCCCGCCCCCGCCGACACCGCACCGGGCACCAGCACCGTCCCCGACACCCACCGGCGCCACGACAATCCCGACACCGCCGACATCACGCACGCCGCAGACATCACACACATAACTGATACGGGTACCGGAGAACCAGGCATCTCACGCCTCGTCACGTCACGAACAGTCACGCTCACCAGCCGTCACCCGGTCTCGTCCCGGGCGGTGATGACCCCTGCCCGGGACGGGCGCGCGGCCCGTGCGGAGCGACGGCGGGTGCGTGGGCCTCCGTGCCGGTGGATACCGGGCGGCCCCTCCTGATGAGGAGGGACTGTGAAGGAGTGTGCCCGGAACCGGACTTGAACCGGTACGCCCGCGTGGGGCAGCGAGGTTTAAGCTCGCCGTGTCTGCATTCCACCATCCGGGCAGGCCATGGCTGCGCTTCGAGTGGTCTGAGCCTATCCGGACGGGTAGCCCGAACAGCCGACGCCCAGCCCGATGTTGTCTGATTTTATTGAGGTCTGAGGGAGCATCAGACACGCGCGGCGGCCGTACCCGCTCAGAACACCGCCCTCCCCGAGGGGTCCCAAGACCCGTACGGAATGACGGAATTTCACCGTCCGCGCGGTGAAACGCCGAGCCGCGCGCATGATATTTCAGCCACGGGGGCGCGCGGAACGGCTCATGATCGCCCCCCACACGCCCCCGCGAACCCTTCGCGTGATCTTCACCAGCTCCCCGCACCCGCCGTCCGGCGGGTCACCAGTCGCGGGCGGCGATCAGTTTCTCCGGGTCCGCGTCCTGGTAGCCGTGCGCCAGCGCCAGCATGTGGAACGCCTCGCCGATCTCCTCCCGGGCCACCGTCTCCAGCTCGCTGCCGGCCTCGTCGAACGCGGCCTCCAGCGCGTTGAACTCCTCGGTCGCCGCCGCCGTGAGCGCGTACAGGGCGGTGAGGTCCGCGGGCGGCGCGGCGGCGATACGTGTCGACAAGCGGTGCAGGATCGCCTTGCCGCGGTCGACGAGGTGGTCCGGGAAGAACGGGTCGTCGTACATCCCGCCCAGTGGCTCGTACCCGTCGATCGTCCAGTCGGTGACCGGCATCGTGGCTCCTTGTCGCGCTGCGGACGGACGGCCCGGACGGCGCGTCCATCGGTCACCCTGCACCACCCCACTGACAGGGCCGCCGCCCGGGCACCGCGCCCACCAGGGGAAACGGCTCCCGGCCGATCGCCGCCCCCCGCCGGAAGGCGTAGCGGGTCGGGGTCGGGGGTCATCCCCAGGTATGACAGCACGGCGCGGGGTCCGACCGAAGGCTGTCCCCGGAACCGGAACAACGGCTGACTACAGACGGCGGGACGGCCGCGACGATGGAGTCATCACCCGCCGATCCGACAGGAGCGTCCTCCCGTGACCACCACCCCCATCGCCGACCGGGCCACCGCCGTGGCCGCTCGGGCCGCGGATCTGAGCAAGGTCTACGGCCAGGGCGAGACCAAGGTGGTCGCACTGGACCGGGTGTCCATCGACTTCCACCAGGGGCAGTTCACCGCGATCATGGGCCCGTCGGGCTCGGGCAAGTCGACCCTGATGCACTGTGTGGCCGGGCTGGACAGCTTCAGCGGCGGCTCGGTGCGGATCGGTGACACCGAGCTGGGGACGCTGAAGGACAAGCAGCTCACCCAGCTCCGCCGGGACAAGATCGGCTTCATCTTCCAGGCGTTCAACCTGCTGCCGACGCTGACGGCGCTGGAGAACATCACACTGCCGATGGACATCGCGGGCCGCAAGCCGGACAAGCTGTGGCTCCAGTCCGTGATCGACATGGTCGGTCTTCGGGACCGGCTCGGCCACCGGCCCACCGAGCTGTCCGGCGGCCAGCAGCAGCGCGTCGCCGTCGCCCGCGCCCTGGCCTCCCGGCCGGAGATCATCTTCGGTGACGAGCCCACCGGGAACCTCGACTCGCGCTCCGGCGCCGAGGTCCTCGGCTTCCTGCGCAACTCGGTGCGCGAGCTGGGCCAGACCGTCGTCATGGTGACCCATGACCCGGTCGCCGCCTCCTACGCGGACCGCGTGGTGTTCCTCGCCGACGGCCGCATCGTCGACCAGCTGCTCAGCCCCAGCGCCGACGCCGTCCTCGACCGGATGAAGGCGTTCGACGCCAAGGGCCGCACCAGCTGATCCCCGACGCCCCGTAGCCAGCCGGCCCCCCGGCTCCCACCACAGGACACACACCACATGTTCCGTACCGCCTTGCGCAACGTACTCGCGCACAAGGCCAGGCTGCTGATGACCGTGCTCGCCGTCATGCTCGGCGTCGCGTTCGTCTCCGGCACCCTGGTCTTCACCGACACCCTCGGCAACGCCTTCCGCAACCAGTCCGCCAAGAGCTACGACAACATCGCCGTCGCCGTCGAGTCACCCGCCCGCGACGGGCAGGAGGCCGGCATACCGGCGTCCGCCCTGAAGAAGATCGAGGGCCTGGACGGGGTCACCGGGGTCACCGGCCGGGCCTCCGGCTTCGCCGGGGTCGCCGACGAGGACGGCAAGCTGATCGGGGTGGGCTGGTCCAACAGGGGCAGCAACTTCGCCCCGGGCAAGGACGGCAAGGACACCGCCTACGACTTCACCGAGGGCGACGGCCCCGTGAAGGGCAGCCAGATCGCCCTGGACAAGGCGACCGCCGACAAGGGGAACTACCAGGTCGGTGACACCGTGCGGGTCGCGACCACCGGACCGGTGCGCGAGTTCGCCCTCGCCGGGATCTTCACCACCGAGGACGGCGCGGTCAACGCGGGCGGCAGCCTCGTCCTCTTCGACACCGCCGTCGCGCAGGAGCAGTACCTGCGGCCCGGCTACTTCCACTCCCTCAGCGTCGCCGCCGAGTCCGGTGCGTCCGCCGACCGCGTCCTCGACGGTGTCGAGCCGCTGCTGCCGAAGGACTCGGTCGCCAAGACCGCCGACGAGTGGGCGGCCGACGAGGCGAGGGACATCGAGTCCGGCATGAGCAGCATGAACACCATGCTGCTGGCCTTCGCCGGTATCGCGCTGTTCGTCGGGATCTTCCTCATCGCCAACACCTTCACCATGCTGGTCGCCCAGCGGACCCGTGAGCTGGCCCTGATGCGGGCCGTCGGTGCCTCCCGGCCGCAGGTCAAGCGGTCGGTCATCATGGAGGCGCTGGTCGTCGGGGTGCTCGCCTCGGTCGTCGGCTTCGGGGTGGGCCTCGGTCTCGCCACGGGCCTGCGCTCCGTCATGAACTCCTTCGACCTCAAGATCCCGGCCGGCCCGCTCGTCATCAGCCCGACCGCCGTGCTCGCCGCGCTCGGTGTCGGGGTCGCGGTCACCGTCCTCGCCGCCTGGCTGCCCGCCCGCCGCGCCGCGAAGATCCCGCCGGTCGCCGCGATGAGCAGCGTCCACGCGACGGCGTCCGCCAAGTCCCTGCTGGTCCGCAACATCATCGGCGCCGTCCTCACCGCGGCCGGTGCCGTGGCGATCACCGCCGGTGCCGCCGCCGAGGACGGCGGGTCCGGACGCATGATCATCGGGTTGGGCGCGTTCCTGGCCCTGATCGGTGTCATCGTCCTCATCCCGCAGCTGGCCCACCCGGTCATCGCGGTGATCCGTCCGTTCCTCACGAGGGGCTTCGGGGTCGCCGGCAAGCTCGCCGCGCAGAACGCGGTCCGCAACCCGCGCCGTACCGGAGCCACCGCTTCCGCGCTCGCCATCGGACTGACCCTGGTCACCGGTCTGACCGTGCTCGGTGCCACCATCGGCCAGGCCATCGACCGGACGACCACCGACAACATGCGCGCCGACTACTCCGTCACCATGTCCAGCGGCCATGCGCTGGACGAGTCGGCGCTCACCGCGATGAAGAAGGCCAAGGGCGTCGAGGCCATCTCCCCGCAGCAGGCGTCCTTCGTGAAGGTCGACGGCGAGGACGTCGCCGCGTCCGGGGTGTCCGGTGACGCGGTGGACAAGGTCTTCAACCTGCCGGTCGTCTCCGGCTCCATGGGCAACCTCGCCAAGGGCCAGATCGCGGTCGCCGAGAAGACGGCCGACAGCAACGGCTGGAAGGCCGGGGACACGGTCCCCGTCACCTTCGACGGGCTGGGCAAGAAGGACACCAAGAAGCTGACGATCGGCGCGATCGTCGAGGAGAACGAGTTCGTCTCCCCGTACGTCCTGCCCCGCGAGATGCTCGCTCCCTACGAGGAGAAGCCCGACATCCGCGAGATCTGGGTCAAGATGGACGGCGGTGAGACCGCGGCCAACGAGCAGGCCCTGGTCGACGCCCTCGGCAACAACCCGGGGATCACCGTCTCCGACAAGCAGGACATCCGCGAGATGCTCAGCGGCATCATCAACATGATGCTGAACATCATGTACGGCCTGCTCGGGATGGCCCTGATCATCGCGGTCCTCGGGGTCGTCAACACCCTCGCGATGTCCGTGTTCGAGCGTCAGCAGGAGATCGGCATGCTGCGGGCCATCGGTCTGGACCGGGCCCGGGTGAAGCGGATGATCCGGCTGGAGGCGATCGTGATCTCGCTGTTCGGCGCGCTCGTCGGGATCGTGCTCGGCGCCTTCCTCGGCTGGGCCATCGGCGAGACGATCAGGGGCAGCATCCCCGACTACGAGCTGATCCTGCCGTGGGGCCGGATCGGACTGTTCCTGCTGCTGGCCGGACTGGTGGGCGTCCTCGCCGCCATGTGGCCCGCGCGCAGCGCCGCCAGGCTGAACATGCTGACGGCCATCAAGACGGAGTAGCCGCCCCGGGACACCCCCCCTCCCGGCAGGCCGCTCCCAGGGCCCCGGCACCGGACATCCCGGCGCCGGGGCCCTGTCGTACGGCCCGACCGTCTCCGCGCGCGGGTCGCGGTTCAGCCGGTCGCGGGCAGCGGGCCCTCCTCGGTCCACACCCGGGGGCGGCGCGGCAGACCCGAGGCGCCCGACTCCGGGGTGCGGACGGCGAGGATCTGGTTGACGCCGATCCGGTTGCGTTCGAAGGCCAGCGCGGACGCGGCCATGTAGAGCCGCCACACCCGCGCCCGGCCCGGTGAGGTGAGGCGGACCGCCGCGGCCCAGTGGGCCTCCAGCTGGGCGACCCAGCCGCGCAGGGTGAGGGCGTAGTGCTCCCGGATCGACTCCAGGTCCCGGACCTCGAACCCGGCCCGCTCCAGCAGCCCGACGGTCGTCCCGACGGGGGCGAGCTCCCCGCCGGGGAAGACGTACGCGTCGATGAACTCGTCCACGTGGTAAGCCGTCTCGTCGGTGCGCGGCGGACGGGCGATCTGGTGGTTCAGGAGCCGTCCGCCGGGCCGCAGCAGGCCGTGCAGATGCCGGGAGTACTCCAGGTACCGCTCGGCGCCGACATGCTCCGCCATCCCGATCGAGGAGATCGCGTCGTACGGCCCGTCCCTGACGTCCCGGTAGTCCTGGACCCGGATCTCCACCCGGTCCGTCAGCCCCTCGTCGGCGACCCGCTTACGGGCGTACGCGGCCTGCTCCTGCGACAGGGTGATCCCGACGACCTGGGCGCCGTGCTCACGGGCCGCGTGGATCGCCATGGAGCCCCAGCCGCAGCCCACGTCCAGCAGACGCGCGCCGGGGCGCAGGGCGAGCTTGCGCGCGACGAGTTCGAGCTTGTCGCGCTGGGCGTCCTCCAGGGTGCCGCCGCCCTGGCCGGGGTTGTCCCAATAGGCGCACGAGTAGACCATCGACGGGCCGAGGACGAGTTCGTAGAAGTCGTTGCCGACGTCGTAGTGGTGGCTGACGGCCTGCTTGTCGCTGCGGCGGGTGTGCAGATGCAGCCGTCCGCGGCCGCGGCGTTCCTCACGAGGTGGAGGTGGCGGCGGGAAGGGCCCCGCGAGGGCGGCGAAGCCGCGGACCGCGGTGCGGAACCCGGGGTCCCGCAGGGCGTGGGTGAGGCCCGGGGCGCCTTCCGGGCGCTCCCAGAGGATACCGGCGAGCCGGTTCAGGGCCTCGTACAGATCACCGTCGAGGTCAAGGTCACCCGCGACCCAGCCGCGGGCCAGGCCCAGCTCCCCCGGCTTCCACAACAGTCTGCGCAGTGCGCGGCGGTGACGGATCACCAGGACGGGGGCGGGGGCCGGGGGGCCCGCCTCCGTGCCGTCCCAGGCGCGGATACGGAGCGGGAGCGGGGCGCCCAGGAGGCGCTCCGTGAGGTTCTTCAGTCTGAGGGCGGTGTCCTGCATCGGTGTGCCTCCGTGGTGCGGGGCCGTCGAACGGCTCTTCACCACGTAAACACCGGTGTGCGGGGGTTTCAGTCCCGTTGATTCCTCGTGGCGCACAAATCCCGCCAGCACCGTCCGGGTGGCGGAACGAGTCGCCTTCGCAGGTCGCCTTCGCTCGCGCTTCCGAGTTCCCTGTGCTGGGCGCACTTGTCCCTGTGCGGGTCGTCCGTGGGTGCGCAGTTCCCCGCGCCCCTGGGTCACCTGTGCTGGGCGGACTTGTCCCTGTGCCGTCGCTCGTGGGGTGCGCAGTTCCCCGCGCCCCTGGATGCTGCCCCTTCGGGTAGTTCGTCGGGGGCGGGCCGGTCCTCGTTTTCGCGCAGTTCCCCGCGCCCCTGAAGGGGCACCCCCCTCCTCGCGGACTCGCGCTGCTGCGGGAGGGGGTGGGCGGGAATCTCTGCCCGCAGACTCCGATGCTCTTCAGCAGGACAAGAGGGACGTCCGACCGAGCGCGTTGGAGCGAGGACGGAGAATCCCGACCGGCCCCGCCCCGAAGAACAGACAGAACGCGCCCCAAAGGGGCGCGGGGAACTGCGCGAAACCACCGAGCGACGGCACGGGAACGGAGTACGCCCAGCACAGGAAACGCGGGGGGCGGGACGCGAAGGGGGCCGTCCGCACCACGGATGGCGGACGGCCCCAGACGATGACGCAAGGATCAGGCGCTGAGCTTCTCTTCCTTCTTCGCCGCAGGCGGAGGCGTCGGCTTGGCCGCCTCGTAGAACTCCTCACGAGGAGTCTCCATCGCACCGAGCGAGACGACCTCACGCTTGAGGAACATACCGAGCGTCCAGTCCGCGAAGACGCGGATCTTACGGTTCCAGGTCGGCATGGCCAGCCCGTGGTAGCCACGGTGCATGTACCACGCGAGACGGCCACGGAGCTTGATCTTGAACTTGCCCATGACGATCATCGCGACGCCCTTGTGCAGACCGAGGCCCGCGACAGCACCCTTGTTGGCGTGGCTGTACTCCTTCTGCGGGAAGCCGCGCATCCCGGAGATGACGTTGTCACCGAGGAGCTTGGCCTGCCGCAGCGCGTGCTGCGCGTTCGGCGGGCACCAGGCGTTCTCGACGCCGGCCTTGCGGGCGGCGAGGTCCGGCACCTGGGCGTTGTCGCCCGCGGCCCAGATGTAGTCGCTGCCCTGCACCTGGAGCGTGGTCCCGGTGTCGACATGACCGCGCGGGCCGAGCGGCAGACCGAAGCGGGCGAGCGCCGGGTTCGGCTTCACACCGGCGGTCCACACGATGGTGTTGGAGTCGACCTCCAGGCCGTTCTTGAGCACCACGTGGCCGTCGACGCAGGAGTCCATGGAGGTGCTGAGGTAGATCTCCACCCCACGGCCCTCCAGGTGCTCCTTGCCGTACTTGCCGAGCTTGGGACCCACCTCGGGGAGGATCTTGTCCGCGGCGTCGACCAGGACGAAGCGCATGTCCTCGCGGGAGACACTGGTGTAGTACTTGGCCGCGTCCCGGGCCATGTCCTCGACCTCGCCGATGGTCTCCGCGCCCGCGAAGCCGCCGCCGACGAAGACGAAGGTGAGCGCCTTGCGGCGGACGTCCTCGTCGGTCGTGGAGTCGGCCTTGTCGAGCTGCTCCAGGACGTGGTTGCGCAGGCCGATGGCCTCCTCGATGCCCTTCATACCGATGCCCTGCTCGGCGAGGCCGGGGATCGGGAAGGTCCGGGAGACGGCGCCCATCGCGATGATCAGGTAGTCGAAGGGCAGCTCGTACGCCTCGCCGACGAGCGGCGCGACGGTGGCGACCTTGCGGTCCTGGTCGATGGTGGTGACCCGGCCGGTGAGGACCTCCGCCTTGGGCAGCACACGTCGCAGCGGCACGACGACATGCCGCGGGGAGATGCTGCCGGCGGCGGCTTCGGGGAGGAAGGGCTGGTACGTCATGTACGAGCGCGGGTCGACGACCGTGACCGTCGCCTCGCCGTACCGCATCTTCTTCAGAATGCGGCGCGCCGCATACAGACCTACGTACCCACCGCCTACTACGAGAATCCTGGGACGCTCCGTGGTGCTCATGGCATCGAGTATCCACCGGACAGGGAGGGGTACTTAGTGCGCCCCTTCACAAGCATGCCCGGACCCTCTGCTACACTACGCGCCCCACGTGACGGAGGTCATGCGGAGCCGGGGGAACCCCGGCCGCCGGCGGTACGTTGTGAAGCCCTTGTCAACACCGTCTGAGCTGCACCGCAGGCCCTCGGGGCCACCCCCGCGAAACCTCTCGCGCATACGCGTGTCACACGCCCGGAACACCCCACGACGCCCCGACTCGGGACCTTGGACCCACCCCGGCGTCCACCCGGCCCGAATATGGCGCTCAGCAGGGGTCTTTTCCTTGTGAAGAACTTCACGAACTTTCCTGACGGACCCCCGCCGAGCACCCCCGGAAGGGGCCGCGGGGCCGCTCGAACGGCACCCGCGCGCGCTCACATGCTCACGACAAGACACCCCTTCCCGGACCTGCCCGGACCTCTCCGAACACCTCCGGGCCGCGCCGCGTGAAGTACGCCGAGCCTCTGACCCCGTCCGACCCCCGGCCGCCCGGGTGGCGCGGGTTACGCGCGGCTCCAGGCGATGCCGTCCAGGATGTCGTGTTCGCTGACCACGACCTCCGTCGCGCCGACGCGTTCCATGACGGCCAGCAGCACCAGGGCGCCGGAGGCGATCACGTCCACGCGGCCCGGGTGCATCACCGGGATCGCCGCGCGTTCGGCGTGGGTCGACGTCAGCATGCGGTGGGTGATCCGGGCGACGCGGTGGTAGGGGATGCGCGCGTGGTGGATCGCCGCCGGGTCGTACTCCAGCAGGTCCAGGGCGATCGCGGCGACCGTGGTCACCGAACCCGCGAGCCCGACCAGGGTGCGGGCCTCCCGCAGCGGCACGGTGCGCTCGGCGAGGTCCAGGGCCGCCTCGATGTCCGCGCGGATCGCCGCGATCTGCGCCTCGGACGGCGGGTCGCTGACCGTACCGTCGTGGACGAGGTGGCGTTCCGTCATCCGGACGCAGCCGATGTCCACCGAGCGCGCCGCACGGACATGGTCCGCGCCGACGACGAACTCCGTCGAACCGCCGCCGATGTCGACCACCAGATACGGCTTCGCGAGGTCGTCGCGGCCCGTCAGCTCACGGGTCGCCCCGGTGAACGAGAACTCGGCCTCCTGCTCACCGGTGATGACCTCGGGCTCCACGCCCAGGATGTCCACCACCCCGCGGACGAACTCGTCGCGGTTCTCCGCGTCCCGGCTCGCGGAGGTCGCCACGAAACGGAGCCGCTCCACGCCGTGTTCCTCGATCACCGCCGCGTACTCCCGGCACGCCGCGAACGTCCGCTCCAGCGCCTCGGGCGCCAGCCGGCCCGTACGGTCCACACCCTGGCCGAGCCGGACGATCGTCATCCGCCGTTCCAGATCGACCAGTTCACCCGTCGCCGGGTCGGCGTCCGCGACCAGCAGCCGGATCGAGTTGGTGCCGCAGTCGATCGCGGCGACCCTGGTCACGCCTGCCCCCCGGCGGCCGGCGCGGCCGACGGCTCGGCCGCGGGCACCACGCACGGGCCCTTGCTCCACCACTCGGGCAGCATCGCGATGGCCTCGTCGCCGAGCGGGTTGACGCCCGGTCCCGCGGCCAGCGAGTGGGCGACCAGCACATGCAGGCACTTCACACGGTCGGGCATACCGCCCGCGCTCGGGAAGCCCGTCAGCTCCTCGATCTCGTCGCGGCGCCGGATGTAGTCCTCGTGCGCCGACCGGTACGCGGCGGCCAGCTCCGGGTCCGTGGCGAGCCGGTCCGTCATCTCCTTCATGACCCCGTTCGCCTCCAGCGTGCCGATCGCGGACGACGCCCGCGGACACGTCAGGTAGTACAGCGTCGGGAAGGGGGTGCCGTCCGGCAGCCGCGGCGCCGTCTCCACGACGTCCGGCTGACCGCAGGGGCAGCGGTGCGCGATGGCGCGCAGCCCGCGCGGGGGCCGTCCGAGCTGCTGCTGGAAGGCGGCCACGTCGGCGTCGGTCGGCTCGGTGCGCGCGGTGGTCGGCGGAGAGGTTCGCATGCGGGGAGGTGTGTCTTTCCTGGTCGGCCCCGCCCGCCGGGGTACGGGGGCGGGGCTGCTGGTCGGAGGTGCTGAGGCCGGCCGGTGGCCGGGAGTGGTACGGACCCGGCGCTCAGCGGGCGGCGGGTGCCGGACGGGGCGACGTACCGGACGGGCGGTCCGCGGCAGGCTCCGGGGGCTCGGGCGGCTCCGGACGGGTCCGGGCGGAGAGCTCCTCCTGGTCGGCCCGGTCCAGGGCGTCCCACAGATTGGCGTACCAGGCCCGGTCCGCCGCGCCGCGGTCGGCGCGCCGCTCCTCGGTGCCCCGGGGGTCGACCACGGTGTAACCGGTCTCGCCCGGCAGCACGTAGTGCAGCCGCTCCCTTATCCGCTGCTCGGCGTACGCGTCGTCCTGCCAGCGGGCCTTGGAGTCCCGCAGCTGTTCGACCCGGGCGCGGGCCTCCTCGCGCTCACGGAGCTGGTCCGCGATGTCGGCGCGCTGGGACACGTACTGCCGTATCGGGAAGGCGAGGGCGACGATCAGGGAGCACAGGACCAGGGTCAGCAGGGCCGCGCGGCCGGTGAGACGGGAACGGCGGGCCTGGCGCCTGGTCTGGGAGCGGTAGACCCGGGCGGCGGTCTGCTCGCCGAGCAGGCGCAGCCGGGTCGTGGTGGAGAACCGGTCCCGGTCCTTGACGGCCATCTGTCCCGCCTCCCCGTGAGTACGTACGTCCCCGCACACGGTACGGGACCGGGTGCGGGGACGGACGCAACTGGGTCGGCCGAGGGGGGTCAGCCCTTGAACCGGGGGAAGGCGCTGCGGCCCGCGTACACGGCGGCGTCGTCGAGGATCTCCTCGATACGCAGCAGCTGGTTGTACTTGGCGACACGCTCGGACCGGGCCGGGGCGCCGGTCTTGATCTGGCCGCAGTTGGTGGCGACGGCGAGGTCCGCGATGGTGACGTCCTCGGTCTCGCCGGAGCGGTGGCTCATCATGCACTTGAAGCCGCTGCGCTGGGCCAGCTCGACGGCGTCCAGCGTCTCGGTGAGCGAGCCGATCTGGTTGACCTTGACGAGCAGGGCGTTCGCGGAGTTCTCCTCGATGCCCCGGGCCAGGCGCTCCGGGTTGGTGACGAACAGGTCGTCGCCGACGAGCTGGACCTTGTCGCCGAGGCGCTCGGTGATGACGTTCCAGCCGGCCCAGTCGTCCTCGAACAGCGGGTCCTCGATGGAGACGAACGGGTACGCCGCCACGAGCTCCTCGTAGTACTCCGTCATCTCGGCGGCGGAGCGCTCCTTGCCCTCGAAGAGGTACTTGCCGTCCTTGTGGAACTCGGAGGCGGCGACGTCGAGCGCGAGGGCGATCTGCTGGCCGGGGACGTAACCGGCTTCCTTGATCGCTTCGATGATCAGGTCGAGCGCCTCGCGGTTGGAGCCGAGGTTCGGGGCGAAGCCGCCCTCGTCGCCGAGGCCGGTGGCCAGGCCCTTCGACTTCAGGACCTTCTTCAGCGTGTGGTAGACCTCGGTGCCCCAGCGCAGGGCCTCGGAGAAGGACTCCGCGCCGATCGGGGCGATCATGAACTCCTGGATGTCGACGTTGGAGTCGGCGTGCGACCCACCGTTCAGGATGTTCATCATCGGCACCGGCAGGAGGTGCGCGTTGGGGCCGCCCAGGTAGCGGAACAGCGGCAGGTCGCTGGCCTCGGAGGCGGCGTGCGCGACGGCGAGCGAGACGCCGAGGATGGCGTTGGCGCCGAGCGACGACTTGTCCGGGGTGGCGTCCAGGTCGAACATGGCCTGGTCGATCAGGCGCTGCTCGGTCGCGTCGTAGCCGACGAGCTCCGGGCCGATCTGCTCGATGACCGCGAGGACTGCCTTCTCGACGCCCTTGCCGCCGTAGCGGTTGGGGTCGCCGTCACGCAGCTCCAGGGCCTCGAAGGCGCCCGTGGACGCACCGGACGGGACGGCGGCCCGGCCGGTGCTGCCGTCATCGAGGCCCACCTCGACCTCGACCGTGGGGTTGCCTCGGGAGTCCAGGATTTCCCGGGCTACGACGACGTCGATGGACGGCACGAGCATCTCCTTCTGGGATGTGACGCGGGTACGCGGGGCCGGTGGTCCCGCCGCACCTGAGCCTAACGGCCTGCGGGGCGTCGGCCACTCAGCGGGCCGCCCTGTGGACAAACGGAAACCAAATTGTTCCGTGATCAAACAAATGGGGGGACGGAGGATCATCCGAGCGGGTCGCCTTCGCTTGCGCTTCCGAGGATTTCCTGTGCCGGGCGTACTTGTTCCCGTGCGGGTACGTCCGGGGGTGCGCGGTTCCCTGCGGGTCGCCTTCGCTTGCGCTTGTGAGGTCTGTCCGGGTGGGCGTACTTGTTCCCGTGCGGGCCGCCCGGGGGTGCGCAGTTCCCCGCGCCCCTGGGTGCTGCCCCCTTGCGGTCGCTCTTCGGGTGCGGGTCCGCCCTCGTCTTTGCGCAGTTCCCCGCGGGTCGCCTTCGCTCGCGGTTGCGAGGTCTGTCCGGGTGGGCGTACTTGTTCCCGTGCGGGCCGCCCGTGGGTGCGCAGTTCCTCGCGCCCCTGGGTGGTGCCCCCTTGCGGTCGCTCTTCGGGTGCGGGTCCGCCCTCGTCTTTTGCGCAGTTCCCTGCGGGTCGCCTTCGCTCGCGGTTGCGAGGTCTGTCCGGGTGGGCGTACTTGTTCCCGTGCGGGCCGCCCGTGGGTGCGCAGTTCCCCGCGCCCCTTTGGGGGCGCCCCCTTGCGGTCGCTCTTCGGGTGCGGGTCCGCCCTCGTCTTTTGCGCAGTTCCCCGCGGGTCGCCTTCGCTCGCGCTTCCGAGGTCTGTCCGGGTGGGCGCACTTGTTCCCGTGCGGGCCGCCCGTGGGTGCGCAGTTCCCCGCGCCCCTTTGGGGGCGCCCCCTTGCGGTCGCTCTTCGGGTGCGGGTCCGCCCTCGTCTTTTGCGCAGTTCCCCGCGGGTCGCCTTCGCTCGCGCTTCCGAGGTCTGTCCGGGTGGGCGCACTTGTTCCCGTGCGGGCCGCCCGTGGGTGCGCAGTTCCCCGCGCCCCTGGGTGCTGCCCCCTTGCGGTCGCTCTTCGGGTGCGGGTCCGCCCTCGTCTTTTGCGCAGTTCCCCGCGGGTCGCCTTCGCTCGCGCTTGCGAGGTCTGCCCGGGTGGGCGCACTTGTTCCCGTGCGGGCCGCCCGGGGGTGCGCAGTTCCCCGCGCCCCTGGGTGGTGCCCTCTTGCGGTCGCTCTTCGGGTGCGGGTCCGCCCTCGTCTTTGCGCAGTTCCCCGCGGGTCGCCTTCGCTCGCGGTTGCGAGGTCTGTCCGGGTGGGCGTACTTGTTCCCGTGCGGGCCGCCCGGGGGTGCGCAGTTCCCCGCGCCCCTGGGTTTCTTGTGCTGGGCGCGCTCTTCCCGCACAGGTCGTTCGTGGGTGCGCAGTTCCCCGCGCCCCTTTGGGGGCGCCCAGTTGGGGCCGGCGATCAGGGTGCGGGCTGTCAGCGACCGGGGCCGGGGTTCAAACCACCCTCCTCGCGGACTCGCCCGGCTACGGGAGGGGGTGGGCGGGAATCTCTGCTCGCAGACTCCGATGCTCTTCAGTCCGGCAAGGACACGTCGTACCGAGCGTGTCGGATCGAGGACGGAGAATCCCGACCGGCACCGACCCGAAGAACCGACAGAACGCGCCCCAAAGGGGCGCGGGGAACTGCGCGAAACCCACGAGCGACGACACAGGAACGAAGTGCGCCCAGCCGGACAGACCTCGGGCCCGGCCGGGGGGAGGCCCGGGAAAGGGGGCCGCCCCGACGCGGGCGGGTGCGTCGGGGCGGGCTTCCCGGCCGGGGCGGGGTGCGGCCCGGCCGGGTGGGGGATGGTTCAGGGAACCGGGGGTCCTGGGATCAGGACAGGTGGAGCTGCTGACCGGGGAAGATGAAGTCCGCGTCGTCGACGATGTCGTCGTTCAGCTCGAACAGCTTCTGCCAGCCACCCTTGACACCCTCGGCGTCGGCGATCGCGCTCAGCGTGTCACCGGTCTTGACCTTGTACTCGCCGTCGCCCTTCTCGACCTTCTTGCCGGTCGGGGTCTCGATCTTCTCGGCGGGCGCGGCGGGCTTCGGCGCCTGGCTCGGCGCGGCGGCCGGAGCGCGGTCCTGCGAACGCGAGGCGCGCTGCTCGGTCTCCTGCTGCGGCTGCGGCGCGGGAGCGCTCTGCTGCTGCTGGGGCTGGGTCTGCTGCGGCTGCGGCTTCGGCTGCTCGGCGGCGCCGCCGCCGTACGCGGCACCGGACAGGCCGACACCACAGCTCGGCCAGGCACCCTTGCCCTGACCGGCGAGGACCTTCTCGGCGATCTCGATCTGCTGGGACTTGGTGGCCTGGTTGGCGGTGGCCGCGTACGCGGTGCCGCCGAAGGCCGCCCAGGTGGAGGCGGAGAACTGGAGGCCGCCGTAGTAACCGTTGCCGGTGTTGATCGACCAGTTGCCGCCGGACTCGCACTGGGCGACGGTGTCCCACTCGGCCGCGGTGGCGGCGGAAGCGGTGCCCGCGGCCATCAGCGGGGCGGCGACGGCCGCGCCGGTCACACCGGCGAGGGCGACGATACGGGTGGCCTTGCTGGGCTTGCGGTGCTTGCCCTTGCCGGAAAGCAGCATGAAGTCATCCCCTCACCGACGCCTACGAGGTGAGCTGTCGGGTTCGGGCCGAATGAGTTGCCCGGCCGCGCGTCTGGCGCGCGGCTTCACCCCTAGCCGGTCGGCTTCCGTGTCCCGCAGTCCTGTCGACTCCGTGAACGGTCGCGCCCGGCGCTTACCTTGGGTCCCCCGCTCCTGCCTACGGCGCTTTACGCGTCGAGTGTTCCCGAGCCTCCGTCGGCAGGATTCGGCGTGACGGCGATCGGTGCCCGCAGTGGCGAGCGGTCCTGACCGTACGCATGGGCGCGGCCGGAATTCAAAGCTCACCCCGGCCGGTGAGACTCATGTCTCACTTCCGCCCCATGCGCCAAAAGCGGACATTCAGTGCGAACTACAGCTTCTTCTCGGCTGCTTCGGGCACCAGATCAAGGCTCTGGCCAGGCAGGATCAGGTCGGGGTCGGTCCCGACGGTCCCCTTGTTGCCGTCGTAGAGGGCGCTCCAACCACCCTCGACACCCTGGGAGTCGGCGATGTCCCACAGATTGTCGCCCGACTGCACCGTGTACGACTTGTCCAGTTCGTCACGGGTTGCCCCGCCGCGTGAGGCATGTCGTCCGGCCGGGTCACCGGCACGGGAGTCGACGGCCTCCTCGGTCGCCGGGCCGCCGCGGTGGCGGCCCGCGCCGGTGTCCTCACCCGTGGCCGGGTCGGTGGTCGCGCTCGGCGAAGCACCGTCCGTCGGCTCCGACTTGGGGGACTCGTCCGGCGAGGTCTCGGCACCGGTCGGCGTGGTCGTCCCGTCGGCGCTGCCCGTACCGCCCGTGCTCTTGCCGGCCTCCGGCTCGTCCGTGGCCGTGGCCGTGGCGTCGCCCGCCCCGGTCGTCGGGGCGGCGGACGGCGACGCGTCCGTAGCCGCCTCCGTGGCCGTACCGGTCTTCGCGGCGCGCTCCTTGTCGCGGGCGTCGCCCTTGGCGCCGAGCCCGCGGGGTGTCGTGTTCGTGGCGGAGCCCGACGTGTCGGACGACTGACTCGGCGAAGGCGATGTCCCCTTCTTCCCGGACGTACCGGACGAAGGGGCCGGGGTGGCGGCCTTGCCGTCCGAACCGCCGGGCTTCGCCGCGGCGGACGGCAGGACACCCGGGTCGACGTCCGCGGGCGGGGCGTCCTTGGTGAGGCCGACGGAGACACCGCAGCCGGGCCAGGCACCGGGGCCCTGTGCGGCGAGGACCCGCTCCCCGACGGTGATCTGCTGGGAGCGGCTGGCCTGGTCCGGACCGGTGGCGTAGGCGAGCCCGCCGTACTCCGTCCAGGTCTCCTGGGACAGCTGGAGCCCGCCGTAGAAGCCGTTGCCGTCGTCGGCGCTCCAGGCGCCGCCGCTCTCGCACTCGGCGAGCCGGTCCCAGGTTCCCGCCTCAGCGGCGGTGGCACCGGTCGCGCCGAGCAGTGGAATGGCGATCGCCGAGCCGGTGACCCCGGCTGCGACGACCAGAGCGGGTGCCTGACGAGGGCGACGGTGACGACCGTTCCCGGAGCGCATACGGGGGCCTTTCGTGGGACGTCAGGGGCAACGCGGCGGGTGGGGACCGCCGGGTCGACGTGAACGTAGCGGCTCTCGAACGTTTGTCACAAGTCGATGCAGCGCAGATCACGTGGAAGTCACGGAGCTGACATACCGTCAACACCTGCGTTCCGGACAACCGGTGAGAAGCTGACGGGCAGGGTCCGCAGGCCCCGCATGATGAGCCCGCCGCGCCATCTCAACTCCTCGGGCGCCGCCGCGAGTTCGAGGTCCGGAAGCCGTGTCAGCAGGGCCGCCAGCGCGATCTGTCCCTCCATCCGGGCGAGGGGCGCGCCCAGGCAGTAGTGGATGCCGTGGCCGTAGCCGAGATGCGGATTCTCGCGGCGCGTCAGATCGAGGGTGTCGGGGCGGTCGAATCGCGCCGGATCGCGGTCGGCGGCGGCGAGGACGACGAGTACGGGGTCCCCGCGCCCGATGTTCTGCCCGCCGAGCCGCAGCGGCTCGGTGGCGAAGCGCCAGGTGGCCATCTCCACCGGCCCGTCGAAGCGCAGCAGTTCCTCCACCGCGGTGGCGAGGAGATCCCCGTCCCCGCTCCCGTTCCCGTGTCCCCCGCCGACGCCGCCGGCGCCTTCGCCGCCGGTGAGCGAGCGCTGGAGCAGGGCGCGCTGCTCGGGGTGGGTGAGCAGGGCGAACGTACCGTTCCCGATGAGGTTCACGGTCGTCTCGAACCCGGCGAACAGCAGGATGAACGCCATCGCCGCGGCCTCGTTCCCGCTGAGGTGCTCACCGTGGTCGGAGGCCCGGATGAGACCGGAGATCAGATCGTCGCCGGGGTCGGCCCGCTTGCGCTCGATCAGGTCCACGAGATAGCCGCGCATCTTCTTCACCGACCGGGCGACCCCGCCGCGCGGACCGCCGCCGTGCCGGATCATCATGCCCGCCCAGTCCCGGAAGTCGTCCTGGTCCTCGGCCGGTACGCCGAGCAGGTCGCAGATCGCGTAGATGGGCAGCGGGAACGCGAAGTCGTGGATGAGGTCGGCCTCGCCCTTCGCGGCGAAACCGTCGACGAGGCGGTCCGTCAGCTCCCGCACCCGCGGCTCGAAGGCGGCGATCCGGCGCGGGGTGAACGCCTTCGAGACGAGCCGGCGCAGCCGGGTGTGGTCCGGCGGGTCGATGTTGAGCAGATGCGTCATCAGCTCGGCCTTGCGTTCGCCCGGGATGCCCGTTCTGCCCCGGGCGTCGGCGGGCTCGTCGTGATGCGCCGGATTCTTGCTGAGCCGCGCGTCCGCGAGGGCCTGGCGGGCATCCGCGTAACGGGTCACCAGCCAGGCCTCGACGCCGCTGGGCAGCCGGGTGCGGTGCACGGGGGCGTGCTCACGGAGCCAGGCGTACGCGGGGTACGGATCGGTGGCGAACTCCCAGGTGAAGAGGTCGGGGGCGGGCGGCGGGGCGGTCATCGTCAGCGGGTCCCGCCGGGTGCGGTACGGCCGGTGTCCGCCGGGTCCACGGGGTCCGTCCCCCGGGTGTCCGCAGGGTCCGTTCCCCCGGTGCCCGGGTCCTCGGCGGCCGGGGTGTCCCTGTCCTCGGTGTCCGTGATGTCCGGGTCCTCGGCGGCCGGGTGGCCGGGGTGGGTCTCGGCGGTGCGGATGGCGTCGCGGTAGGCGCGGGCCGCGGCGCGCAGGGCGGCCTCCGGGTCGACGCCCTCCGCCTCGGCCCGGACGGCCATCGCCAGCAGGTCGTAGCCGATGCCGGGACCGGACGGCACGGGCACCGGCAGACCGGCCTTCCTGGCCCGGAAGGCCAGCTTGGCGGCGAGCGCGAGGCCCGGCTGGCCCAGCGGGACGCCGTCGGTGACGGAGTCCCGGTCCTTCTCCTCGGCCTTGGTGCTCAGCCAGAGCGCCCTGACCTCCTCCGGGGTCCGCGCGACGGCGTCCCCGAAGACATGGGGGTGGCGGTTGATGAGCTTGGTCACGATCCCCGCGGCGACGTCGTCCACGGAGAACGGGGCCTCCTCGTCGTCCTCCGCGATCCGCGCGTGGAAGATCACCTGGAGCAGTACGTCGCCGAGTTCCTCGCGCAGTTCGTCACGGTCGCCGTCCTCGATGGCCTCGACCAGTTCGTAGGACTCCTCGATGGCGTACTTGGCAAGGCCCTCGTGGGTCTGGAGCGACGACCAGGGGCAGACGGCGCGGATCCGGTCCATGACCTGGACGAGGTCCAGCAGCCGGGCGCCCGGGAGGTCGTACGAGCCGGGGAGGAGTTCCAGGTCGGGCATCTGCACCCGGCCGGAACCGGCGAGGCGGGCGAGGCCGTCAGTGAGCCGGGACTCGCCCTCGCCCACCGCGAGGACGGCGACGGTCCGGCCGCCCTGGGTCGCGTCGACCAGTTCGTGGGCGTCGGGCGCCGCGATCTCCACGGTGACGCCGGCTTCGCGGAGGTACGGGAGCTGGGGGTGGCCGGGGTCCGCGCAGACGACTCGGTCGGCGTCGTGGAGGGTGCGCCAGGCGGGCCAGGAGAGGAGGCCCGGGGCGACGCGGTGGGTGGTGGTCACCATCACGACCCGGCCTTGGGGTGTGGGTGTGTTTGTCTCGCTCACGGATTGAACCTAACCCGTCGCCCCACCTTCGCCCGCGCCCCGGGGTCTGTCAGGCGGGACGCCTTCGCTTGCGCTTCCGAGGTCTGTCCGGGTGGGCGCACCTGTTCCTGTGCGGGCCGTTCGTGGGGTGCGCAGTTCCCCGCGGGTCGCCTTCGCTTGCGCTTCCGAGGTCTGTCCGGGTGGGCGCACTTGTCCCTGTGCGGGTCGCTCGTGGGGTGCGCAGTTCCCCGCGCCCCTGGATGCTGCCCCCTTGCGGTCGCTCTTCGGGTGCGGGCCGGTCCTCGTTTTTTGCGCAGTTCCCCGCGCCCCTGGGTTGCGCCCCTTGCGGTTTCCGTCCGGCTGCGGGCGGTCCTTGGTTGCTCGCGCAGTTCCCCGCGCCCCTGGATGCTGCCCCCTTGCGGTCGTTCCTCGGGTGCGGGCCTGCCCTCGTCTTTTGCGCAGTTCCCCGCGCCCCTGAAGGGGCACTCCTCTCCTCCCGCAGTCGCGCTGCTGCGGGAGGGGGTGGGCGGGAATCTCTGCCCGCAGACTCCGATGCTCTTCAGTGGAGCAACTGCACGACTTACCGAGCGTGTCGGATCGAGGACGGAGAATCCCGACCGGCACCGACCCGAAGAACAGGCAGAACGCGCCCCAAAGGGGCGCGGGGAACTGCGCAAAACCACCGAACGACGGCACAGGACCGAAGTACGCCCCGCCGGACAGACCTGGGAAGCGCAAGCGAAGGCGACCCGCAGGGAACCGCGAAACCCACGAAGCGCGAGTGCTACGTCTCCGTGGGGGTGTCCGGCTTGGTGACGACGTGGAGCCAAGGCGTGCCCGCGTCCGTGCGGCCGACCCGGCCGTCACCGCTGACGCCCCACTTCCCGTAGCGGGGATTCACGCTGACGTCGAGCTTCTTGGACGCGGTCGACAGCGCCTTCCAGAAGGCCCGCTGCCCCGCCTCCGTGTCCATCCCCACCCCGAGGGACTCCGCCAGCTTCTGCGCCGCGACCTCCGTACGGAGACTCGCGTCGAGCTGCGACGGCGGGACGTTGTACTGCTGGAGCCACGCGGCGCGCAGCCCCTCCGCGCCTCCGGCCTGCTGTTCGAGGCCGAGGCGCATCTGCTGGACGTCCTTGCGGGTCACGCTCACCCCGGCGTCCTTGACGGCCTGGTCGAGGACCTTGTCGAGGACCATGGTGTGCAGGGTGTTGCGGGCGAGCCCCCCGGAGCGGGTGAGGGACGCCTCGTACTGCTCGGAGTCCCCGAGGATGTCCCGCTGCGCGGTCCGGACCGCGTTGACCCGGTTCTCCAGCTGCGCGACCGTGATGCGCTGGTCCCCCACGACGGCCGCCGCGCCCGGCCGCGCGTCGTTGCCGCACGCGGTGAGCAAGGGGGTCGCCGCGAGGAGCGCGGCGGTGGAGACAGTGACTGCGATGCGACGGCGGCGGTGCAAAGGAGCCTCCCGGCAGCGAGATTGTGCATTGGTGCACAAAGTCTTGCGGTGATCGATGGTAGGCAGTGACAGGAGGTTCGGCCACTGATTCGACCGAGCTGATCCGAGCGGGTCGCGGCGCGGTCCGCGGCGACCGGCCGGTTCCCGCCGTCCGCTCCAACGATCCGGGCGCGGCCGCGGGTACGCCCGTCAGCCCCCGACCTGGCCCAGCCACTGGAGCGTGCGCCGGACCTCGGCGGGGAAGGGGTGGGCGGGTCCGTGGCGTCCCTGGGCGTCGTGCAGCAGCCGTACCAGGGTGTCGTGGGCGGCGGCCCGGTCGCCGAGGGCGAGCAGCAGATGCCCGATCCGGCGGCGGATCTCGAAGGGCAGGTCGGGGTCGTCCTGGGTGTACGGGTTCCCCGTGTACCGGCTCTCGTAGTAGGGGAGCAGCGCGCGGTACTCGGCCAGCGCGGCGGCGGTCTCCCCGAGTTGTTCGAGGCACTGGGCGGCGTCGTAGCGGAAGCGCAGCGAGCGGGGGTCGGCGGGGCCCGACCCGGCGGCGTGCTCGTCGGCGAGGCGGCGCAGTTCGGGCAGTGCGCGGCGGTACTGGCCGTCGTCCATGAGGGTGGCCGCGTACTGCTTGCGCAGGGTGCGTACGACGGGTGACTGTTCGCCGTGGCGCTCGGCGGCGGTGGGCAGGATCGCGCCGAGGATGTCGACGGCCTGGGTGATCCGGCCTTCCCCGAGGAGCCGTTTGACCTCGTCGACGGCGGCGGCCACGTCGGGCTGTCCGGTCGGCGCGGTGGCCGCGGTGGGCACCGGTGCCTCGGGGCGCGGCGCGGGGGTGACCGCGCGGTCGGGCCAGGGGGCGTGCGGGCGCAGGAAGGGGCGGGTGGGGTCGAGGGGGCCGCCGGTGGGGGTGCCGCGCGCGGGCAGCAGCGGCAGCAGGTGCTCGTAGACCTCCTGGGCGCTGGCGGGCCGGTGCTGGGGGTCCTTGGCGAGGAGCCGCAGCACGAGGCTCTCCAGGGCCTCGGGGACCTCGGGGCGCCGCCGCCGGACGGGCAGCGGCGGTTCGTAGAGGTGGCGGTGGAGCACCCCGAGGGCGGTGGAACCCGCGAACGGGACGTCGCCGCTGAGGAGTTCGTGCAGGAGGACCCCGAGGGCGTAGAGGTCGGTGTACGGGCCGACCGCGCCGCCCATGGCCTGTTCGGGGGCCATGTAGGCGGGGCTGCCGATGGGTGAGCCGGTGTGGGTGAGGCGGGTGGTGTCGGAGTCCATGACGGAGGCGACGCCGAGGTCGAGGACGGTCACCGAGCCGTCCTGGCGGACCATGACGTTGCGGGGCTTGAGGTCGCGGTGCACGATCGGCACGGCGTGCACGGCGGAGAGCACGGCGCACAGTTGCGCGGCGACGGCGACGGACCACTGCCAGGGGTAGGGGTCGTGCTCGGCGAGGTGGTCGGAGAGGTCGGCCCCGTCGACGTACTGCATGACGAGGTAGAGCTCCTCGCCCTCGCTGCCCGCGTCGTGGACGGTGACCAGTCCGGGGTGGTCGACCTGTGCGGTGACCCGGCATTCGCGCACGAAGCGGCGGCGCAGTTCCTCGGTCTCGGGGCCGCCGGGCCCGGTGACCTTGTCGGGGCGCAGGAGTTTGACGGCGACCCGGCGGTCGAGCCGCTGGTCGTAGGCCGTCCATACCTGGCCCATGCCGCCCTGCCCGATGAGGGTGGACAGCGCGTAGCGGTCGGCCACGACACGCGGGGTCACCAGCCGTCCTCCCTGTTCTGACGCTGGTCGGCGCCCCGGTGGCCGGGGGGGCCGGACTCGGGGCCGGGGGCGGTGTCCTGGCTGCGCAGGAAGTCGCTCAGCTCGTCGAGTTCGGCGCGGACCTGGTCGATCCGGGCGGGCGCGGGCCGCGTCTGCGGCGGGGGCGCGGCGGGCGGCGACGCGGGGGCGGGTGGCTGCGGCGCCGGGGTTCCCGGGCCGGGGGGCTGGGAGTACACGGTCGGGGTGTACGGGCCCGGGGGCGGGGTGCGGTCCGGGTAGGGGCTCGCGGGCGGGGTGTGTCCGCCGTACGGCTGGGGTCCCGGGTGCGGGGCGGTGGGGTGGGCTGCCGGGTGCGGGTAGCCGTAGCCGGGGGCCGGGTGGACCGGGCCGCCGTAAGCGGCGGGTGGCCGGGGCGGGGTGCGGGGCACCGACTGGAAGTGGCGGATGTCGGCGTAGAGGAAGTAGGCGGCCCCGGCGATGCCCATGATGAGCAGGACGGCGGCGCCGGTGTTGCCGCGCCACGTGGTCAGTTCGTCGGTTCCGTCGGCGATGAGCAGGGCGAACGAACCGATGAGCAGTCCGAGCGAGACGAAGAAGAACGTCCAGTCGCGCTGGGTACGGGTCACGATCGCGACGCGCAGCATGACGCCCCAGGTGAGGAATCCGCAACTGGCCACCGACAGGACCACGAACACCACCCGGAGCAGCACCAGCATCCCCTCCGTGGGCCGCTGGGACTGCTGCGGCGCGGGGCCGTGGCCGTGCATGGCTGCTCCTGATGGGCCGGGGCCGCCTGGTGGGGCGCCTGTCGGGGACGGTGGTCGGTGCGGGTTTCGAGCGTATAGGCCGGGTCCGGCGCCCGGTCCGCCGATGTACCGATCAGTTGCCCTTCCGGCACCCGACTCCGCCCCCTTACCGTTGCTTTGCCGTTTTCGTACGGGCGGGGCGGACCGGTCATGACACCCGTGCGGGGCATGACGTGGCGGACGCGTGCGGCGGGTGCGGCGGTGGCCGGGGGTGCCGGGTGACCGGGTACGGCGGGTGGGTGCGGCGGTTCCGGGTGGGGAACCGGTTGGTCAGGCGGCCGGGGCGGACGGGGGGCCGGTGCCCGGCGGCGGGGGCGGGGTGCCGGGCGTGGGCGGGCGGGTGTCCGGCGCGGTGGGTGGGCCGGGTTCCGGGTCGGTCCCGGGCGGGACGCTGCCGTCGGTGAGTCCGTCGTGCATCCCGCGTACGAGCTGCTCGCCGAGGCGTCCGGCGAGCCGCAGCGCGTCCTCGAACGCGGCGAGGGTGCGGAAGCGGTCCCCGTAGCGCCGTTGCTGCTCCAGCGGGATACGGGGGAGCTGCATCCGGCGGACGTCGAGCCGGGTGGCGGTGGACGCGTAGCTGCTGGCCTGGCGGTTGTTGGCGGTGCCGCGCAGGAATCCGGCGAGGAACCAGGGGTCGAGGGCGGCCGGGTCGGGGCGCAGCAGGGTGAGGTTGCGGCCGAGGGCGGCCCCGGCGTCGGCGGGGCCGACGACCCGGGCGACCGCGCCGCCGCCGAGCACCGGGACGACCACGTCCCCGGGTTCGGTGAGCACGGTGTCCTCGGCCGGTTCGCCGTCGGGGAGTTCGCCGGTGGGCGGGGACCCGCTGACCACGTCGTGGTCGGTGAGGACGGGGGTGCGGGGGCCGGGGGCGGCCGGGGCGGCGGGCGCGGTGGCGTTCGCGGGGACGGCGGTGGCGGTGCGCAGGACGAGGGCGCCCGCGCGGGCGAGTTCGCCGATCGTGGTGAGGGGCCAGCGGGCCCGGGGGGCGCTCTCCGGGGCGGGCGGCGGCGGGGTGAGGTCGGCGGTGAGCCGCAGGGTGTCGCCGAGGCGGCTGCGTACGGCGGTGAGTTCGGCGGTGCCGCCGCCCGCCGCGGGCGGCGGGAGATGGCGGGCGGGGGCCAGGTCCACATCGTCGTCGAGGAGTTCGATGACGGGCACGGACCGGCTGAGTCCGGGGCGTTCCCCGGCGGTGCCTGTGCGGTCGTAGGGGCGCCAGGCGTCGAGGACGGCGTCCCGTACGGTCTGCCAGCCGGCGCGGGCGCGGCCGTCGGCGCCGGCCCCGGCGGTGTCGACCAGCAGGACCTCGGGCTGGGCGGGGTGGTGGTCCGGGGCGGGACGGCGCAGCACCCACAGATGCAGGGGGATGTTGTACGGGGGCGCGGACCCGGCGGGCAGGGCGATCACGGCGCGCAGCGCGCCGCGGCGCAGCAGATCGGCGCGGATACGGCGGCCGGAGCGGCGGGAGGCGGCGGCGGGCGGCATCAGTAGGACGGCGGTGCCGCCGTCGCGCAGATGGGCGAGGGCGTGCTGCACCCAGGCCAGCTCGGATTCGGTGCGGGCCGGGAAGCCGTACTCCCAGCGGGGGTCGTAGGCGAGTTCGTCGTGGCCCCAGTTGCGTTCGTTGAACGGCGGGTGGCACAGGACCGCGTCGACCCGCAGTCCGGGATAGGCGTCGGCGCGCAGGGTGTCACCGGCGCGCGCGTGGACCTCGGCGTCGCCCTGGAGGGCGAGCCGCAGGGCGGTGAGCGCGGCGAGTTCGGGTGCGGCGTCCTGGGCGTGCACGACGGCGGGTTCCCGGACGGCGCGCAGCAGGGTGCCGGTGCCGGAGGCGGGGTCGAGGACGGTACGGGCGTCCCCGGCGAGTTCCGCCATGAGTTCGGCGGGTCCGGCGGGGGTCAGTGTGTACTGGCGGGGGTTGGCGTCGAGGTGGCGGCCGAGCAGGAACTCGTAGGTCTGGCGGGCGCCGCGTTCGGCGGCGAGTTCGGCGACCCCGCGCAGCAGCGGCACCGAGAGGGCGAGTTCGGCGGGGGCCGGGACGCCGACGGCGGGTGCGGGGGTCTGTGAACCGAGGCTCGGGTGCGGGGGCGCGGCGGGCGGGGTGGCGCCGAAGCGGGTGGTGACGACCCTGGCGAGCGCGTCGGGGAGGAGCTCCGCCATCCGGCGGTCGGAGACGGCGGTGATTTCCAGCCAGTCGGTGGGCCGGTCGCGGACCAGGAGCAGGGCGCAGCCCGCGTGCACCAGTGCGGTGACGGGGCCCGCCGGGTGGCCGGCGAGCTGCTGCCAGACCCGCTCACGCAGCGGGACCTCGGCGAGCTTGCCCTGGCGGCGCAGCCATTCCTCGATATCGGCGAGGGCGAAGGACGGACTGGTCTCGGTGCCTCCGACCGGCCTCGGGAAGTCGGGGTGTCTGCGGCGCCAGTTGCTGACGGCGGCGCGCCCGACCCCCGCGAGCCGTGCGATCCCGGCAGCGGTCACTTCCGTGGCGTTGTCCTGCACCGCACGACCTCCTTCGTCCCCGTGTCCCGTGTGGCGTCGATCATACCCAGCCAGCCACGACCGACCTATTCACGCCGTGAATCTCTTTTCCACACAGCATCATGTTGACTCGGTTCACAGCTTCTGTTGTGATTGACCCATCGAACGAACGGCACCTCGGGTTCGGGGGCCTTCACCTTGTGGGAGGGGACCCTTCATGGGCATGAAGAGCAAGCTCGCGGTCGGCGTGGTCATCGGCATCACCGCACTCGGCGGCATCGCCGCGTGCACACCCGAGGACGACGGCGCGGGCGGCAAGAAGAAGAGCTCCAGCACGTCCACGTCGGCCGGCTCCAGCGGCAAGGGCGAGGCGGCCAAGGGCACCAAGAAGGACGGCAAGGCCAAGGACTCCGACAAGGACGCGGAGGGCTCCCAGGCCACCCAGTTCAAGGCGTTCGTCAACAAGAACGGCACCCCCAAGGAGAAGGACGCCGTCAGCCACGTCACCAAGGTGCAGGGCGCCGAGGACGTCGACGGACTGCTGAACACCGCCGACATCTACACCGACTACACGGGCGGCCTCATGGGCCAGGGCATGGGCCCCTCCAAGCTGCTCGCCTCCGCGTTCGCGGACTGGCGGAAGACCGACGACGGCGGCGGCCTCGTCACCGTCTACGACGCCGATGGCGAGATGATCGGCAACGGCAACTACTGACCCGCCCGGCCGGTACGGTGACGCCCCCGGGACACCTGCGCGGTCCCCCGGCCGATTCCCTGCGCGGGCTTCCGGCCGGATACCTGTGCGGGCTTCCGGCCGGTTCGCCCCCCGGAGTCCCGGGCGAACCGTCCTGGGGCCGGGGACCCACCGGCGCGGGGCGCCCGCGTCCACCGCGGAAAAACCCGGTGTCCCGTACGGCCCGGTGCGGCGATCATGGGCACGGAAACGTTCACCCATGCCGACGCGAGGACCGCCCGATGCCCGTGCCCGTGCCCGCCGATCCGACGGTGCTCCATCCGATGCCCGGACAGCCGCGCGTCGTGCTGCTGAAGCCGCTGGTCACGTCCCCGCTGATCGAGGTCGGGGAGTTCTCCTACTACGACGATCCCGACGACCCCACTGCGTTCGAGACCCGCAATGTGCTCTACCACTACGGGCCGGAGAAGCTCGTCATCGGGAAGTACTGCGCCCTGGGCACCGGCACCCGGTTCCTCATGAACGGCGCCAACCACCGGATGGACGGCCCGTCGACGTTCCCCTTCCCCACCATGGGCGGCTCCTGGGCCGAGCACTTCGACCTGCTCACCGGACTGCCCGGCCGGGGTGACACCGTCGTCGGCAACGACGTCTGGTTCGGCCATGGCTCGACCGTGCTGCCCGGGGTGCGGATCGGGCACGGCGCGATCATCGCCGCCGGTTCCGTGGTCACCTCCGACGTACCCGACTACGGCATCGTCGGCGGCAACCCCGCCCGCCTCATCCGCACCCGCTACGACGCCGGGGACATCGCCCGGCTGCTGGCCGTGGCCTGGTGGGACTGGCCCGCCGCACACCTCACCCGGCATGTGCGGACGGTGATGTCGGGCAGCGTCGCGGACCTCGAAGCGGCGGCACCCGGCGACTGACCCCGGCCCGTCCCCGGCGGTGAGCACCCGCACGCCGCCCGAAGGGCGTACCGCACCCGTGCCCCGCGAGGGCCGTACCGCACCGTGCCGCCCGGACCCCGTACCGCGTCCGGACCAGCCTCTACCGCCCCGGACCCCGTACCGCTCAGCGCGCGTACCGCTGGGGCGCCTTCGTCGGGTTGCCGCCCTTCGGCAGGGACTCGGAAGGGCAGCCGTCCAGCACCCGGCGCATCGCGGACCGCTCCGGGGCCGTCACCCACAGCCGGTACTTGCGCTTCACCGCCACCTGCCGGGCCACGTACGCGCAGCGGTACGCCTTGTTCGGCGGCAGCCAGGTCGCCGTGTCACCGTCGCCCTTGGCCCGGTTGGGGCGGGAACCCACGGCCAGCAGGTTCAGCGGATCGTTCGCGAACGCGACCCGCTTGCCCCGGTCCCACTTCGCCGCGCCCTTCTGCCAGGCGTCGGACAGGGCGACCACATGGTCGATGTCGACCCGGCTCGCACCCCGGCGGAACGCCACGTCCCGGCCCGAGTACGGGTCCCGTGCGAGCGTCCCCGACATCACCCGGCACCGGTCACCGCCGCCCGAACGCACCTCGGTGAGATCCCGGCGCAGTATGTCGTCACGGGTGCCGCAGCCGTTGGAGTCGGTGTCCACCCATGGGCTGCCGAACCGGTCCCGGTCGTAACCGGTACGCGGCGCACGGCCCTTCACCGCCAGCTCGTCCACCGCCGCGACCGCGCTGCCCGGCGCACCCCGCGCACCGCCGTCCGGACCGCCGCCGCTGTCCCCGCCCCCGCCGCCACCGCCGTCCAGCTCCAGTGAGCAACCGGTGGCCGCGACGGCCACCGCCAGCACGAACCCCGCCAGCCGCACGGGCACCGCACCCGACCTCATCCGACTCCCCTCCCCGTACCGGACCACAGCGGTCCGGCACCGCACCCCGCCGCCGTACCGGTACCTCGGTACGGCGGTCCGGCGGTGCACCGATGTGCCGATGTGCCGATGTGCCGGTACGGCGCGATGTACCGGCGTACCGGTGTACGCCGCTACGAGCCCAGGATCGACGCCAGGAACTCGCCCGTCCACGCCAGCAGCTCACGGCCCATCAGCGGCTTGCCGCCGACCTTCGCCGTCTTCGGGCGCGGTACGAGGACCTGCCGGGTACCGGGCTTGATCACCGAACCCGGGTACAGCCGCTTCAGCCGCAGCTCCTGCGACTCCCGCAGCTCCACCGGCGCGAAGCGGATGTTCGTGCCCTGAAGGACCACCTCACCCACCCCGCACGCCCGCGCCAGCATCCGCAGCCCGGCCACCAGCAGCAGGTTCTCCACGGGCTCCGGCAGCTTGCCGTAACGGTCGGTCAGCTCCTCACGGACCGCGGTGACATCCGCCTCCGTGTTCGCGGACGCGATCGAACGGTACGCCTGGAGCCGCAGCCGCTCCCCCGGCGCGTAGTCGTGCGGGACGTGCGCGTCGACCGGCAGCTCGATCTTGACCTCCAGCCACGGCTCCTCCTCCACCCCGCCCTCCAGCGACGCCCGGTAGTCCGCGACGGCCTCGCCCACCATCCGTACGTACAGATCGAAGCCGACGCCCGCGATATGACCGGACTGCTCGCCGCCGAGGAGATTGCCCGCGCCCCGGATCTCCAGGTCCTTCATCGCCACATACATACCGGCGCCCATCTCGGTGTGCTGGGCGATCGTCGCGAGCCGCTCGTGCGCGGTCTCCGTCAGCGGCTTCTCCGGCGGGTACAGGAAATACGCGTACCCCCGCTCCCGGCCCCGCCCGACCCGGCCGCGCAACTGGTGCAGCTGCGACAGACCGAAGTTGTCACCGCGCTCCACGATCAGCGTGTTCGCGTTGGAGATGTCGATACCGGACTCCACGATCGTCGTCGACACCAGCACGTCGAACTTCTTCTCCCAGAAGTCCACGACGACCTGCTCCAGCGCCTGCTCCGACATCTGGCCGTGCGCCGTCGCGATCCGCGCCTCCGGAACGATCTCCCGCAGCCGCGCCGCCGCCCGGTCGATCGACTCCACCCGGTTATGGATGTAGAAGACCTGGCCCTCGCGCAGCAGCTCCCGCCGGATCGCCGCACCGATCTGCCGCTCCTCGTACGGACCGACGAACGTGAGCACCGGATGGCGCTCCTCCGGCGGGGTGGTGATCGTCGACATCTCGCGGATGCCCGTCACCGCCATCTCCAGCGTGCGGGGGATCGGCGTCGCCGACATCGTCAGGACATCGACATTGGCCCGCAGCTTCTTCAGCTGCTCCTTGTGCTCGACACCGAACCGCTGCTCCTCGTCCACCACGACCAGGCCGAGGTCCTTGAACTTCGTCTCCGACGAGAACAGCCGGTGCGTACCGATCACGATGTCGACGGAGCCGTCCCGCAACCCCTCCAGGGTCGCCCTGGCCTCGGAATCGCTCTGGAACCGGCTGAGCGCGCGGACGTTCACCGGGAACTGCCCGTACCGCTCGCTGAACGTGCCGAAGTGCTGCTGCACCAGCAGCGTCGTGGGAACGAGGACGGCGACCTGCTTGCCGTCCTGGACCGCCTTGAACGCGGCCCGCACCGCGATCTCCGTCTTGCCGTACCCCACGTCGCCGCAGACGAGACGGTCCATCGGGACCGTCTTCTCCATGTCCTCCTTGACCTCGGCGATCGTGGTGAGCTGGTCGGGGGTCTCCGCGTACGGGAACGCGTCCTCCAGCTCCCGCTGCCAGGGGGTGTCCGGGCCGAAGGCGTGGCCGGGCGCCGCCATCCGGGCGCTGTACAGCTTGATCAGGTCCGCCGCGATCTCCTTGACCGCCTTCTTCGCGCGGGCCTTCGTCTTCGTCCAGTCGGCACCGCCGAGCCGGTGCAGGGTGGGCGCCTCGCCGCCGACGTACTTGGTGATCTGCTCCAGCTGGTCGGTCGGGATGTACAGCCGGTCGCCGGGCTGGCCGCGCTTGGCGGGCGCGTACTCCACCACCAGGTACTCACGGGTCGCGCCCTGCACGGTCCGCTGGACCATCTCGATGTAGCGGCCCACGCCGTGCTGCTCGTGGACGATGTAGTCGCCCGTCTCCAGGGTCAGCGGATCGATCGTCTTACGGCGGCGGGCCGGCATCCGCTGGCCGTCCTTGCCCGTGGACCGCTGGCCGGACAGATCGGTCTCGGTGAGGACGGCGAGCCTCAGGACCGGGTCCACGAAGCCGTACTCGATGGAGCCGCAGGCCACGTGCACGAGTGCGGGGGTCAGGCCGGCGCCGGAGGTGTCCACCCCTGGCTCGGTCGCGCCCGCCTTGCCGGGGGCTGCCTTGCCCGGGGCTGCCCTGCCGGGGGCTGCCTTGCCGGTGGGTGCCTCGTCCGGGGTGCCGAGGGTGGTGAGGCGGGCCGGGATGCCCTCCCCGCCGAGCACCTCGACGGTACGGACCGCCGGGCCGTGTCCCTGGGTGACGAACACCGTGCGCCAGCCGTCCGCGAGCCAGCCCTTGGTGTCGGCGAGGGCCCGCGCAGTGTCGCCCCGGTACGACTCCGGTGCGTGCATCCCCAGCTTGAGGGTGTCCGACCCGTCGGGGGTGGCACTGCCGTCCGCGGCGAACGGGGACACCGTCCACCACATCATGTCCAGCTCACGGGCCCGCTCCCGGACGTCCGCGATGGACCACAGGGAGGCCGCGCCGACGTCGATGGGGGCCTCGCCGCCGCCCGCGCTCGCCGCCCAGGACGCCTGGAGGAACTCCTGCGAGGTCGCCACCAGGTCCGCCGCCCGGGTCCGTACCCGCTCCGGGTCGCACACCACGGCCATACTGCCCGCCGGGAGCACGTCGAGCAGCAGCTCCATGTCGTCCACGAGGACCGGCGCCAGGGACTCCATGCCCTCCACCGCGATGCCCTCGGCGATCTTCCCGAGGAGTTCGCCCAGCTCCGGGTGGGCCTCGGCGAGGGCCGCGGCACGGGCCCGCACCTCGTCGGTGAGCAGCAGCTCCCGGCACGGCGGCGCCCACAGACCGTGCTCCGCGACCTCCAGCGACCGCTGGTCCGCGACCTTGAAGTAACGGATCTCCTCGATGTCGTCGCCCCAGAACTCCACCCGCAGCGGGTGTTCCTCCGTCGGCGGGAACACATCCAGGATGCCGCCCCGTACGGCGAACTCGCCGCGCTTCTCCACCAGCTCCACCCGGGCGTACGCGGCGGCGGCCAGTGCCTCGACCGTCGCGCCGAGATCCGCCTGGCGTCCGGTGCGCAGCGCCACCGGCTCCAGCTCGCCCAGGCCCTTGACCTGCGGCTGGAGCACGGAACGGATCGGGGCGACCACCACGGAGACGGGGCCCGTCTCGGGGTCGTCGTCGGTGGGGTGCGACAGGCGGCGCAGTACGGCGAGGCGGCGGCCCATGGTGTCGGAGCGGGGGGACAGCCGCTCGTGCGGCAGCGTCTCCCAGGAGGGGTACTCGACGACGCGGTCGGCGGGGAGCAGGGAGCGCAGGGCCGCCGCGAGGTCCTCGGCCTCGCGGCCGGTGGCGGTCACCGCGAGGACCGTGCGGGACGCGCTTCTCGCGAGGGCGGCCACCGCGAAGGGGCGGGCCGCCGGGGGGCCCACCAGGTCGATGTGCGGGCGTCGGGCGTCCCGGGCGGCCTGCACCGCCTCGGTGAGTGCCGCGTCCTCGGCAACGGCGTTCAGCAGAGCGTGCAGGCTCATGAAGGGTTTCCGTCCCGGGTGGGTGGGGCAACACGAACGCCCCGGTTCTGGTCGGACCGGGGGCTTCCCAGCGTACGCCGTGCGCCTTCGCTTGCGCTTCCTAGGTCTGTCCGGCCTTGCGCACTCGTTCCTGTGCCGTCGCTCGGTGGTTTCGCGCAGTTCCCCGCGCCCCTTTGGGGCGCCATCTGCTTGTTCTTCGGGTCGGGGCCGGTCGGGATTCTCCGTCCTCGATCCGACACGCTCGGTACGACGTCCAGCGGAGCTACTGAAGAGCATCGGAGTCTGCGGGCAGAGATTCCCGCCCACCCCCTCCCGTAGCCGGGCGACTGCGCGGGGAGAGGGGTGCCCCTTCAGGGGCGCGGGGAACTGCGCGAAACGAGGACCGGGCCGCACCCGAAGAGCGACCGTAAGGGGCAGCATCCAGGGGCGCGGGGAACTGCGCACCCACGAACGACCTGTGCGGGGACATGTGCGCCCAGCCGGACAGACCTCAGAAGCGCGAGCGAAGGCGACCCGCACGGGGACAGGTACGTCCAGGTGGGGGACCCCAGGGGTGACGGGGGAAACGGGATCGCCCGGTACCGAGGTGTCTCGGTACCGGGCGCCCCCCGTTCGCCGCCGCGAGGTCAGTCCGTGGCGATCGCCGTGAGCACGTTCATCCGGCCCGCCCGGAACGCGGGCACCAGCGCCGCGAAGAGTCCCACGAACGCGGAACCGACGAAGACGGTGATGATCGTCGGCCAGGGGATCTCCAGCACCCCGAGACCCTCCAGCGCGAGCAGCTTCTGCGCGGTCGTGCCCCAGCCCATCCCCAGGCCCAGCCCGAGCAGCGCGCCGAACAGCGCGATGACGACCGACTCCAGCCTGATCATCCGGCGCAGCTGGCGGCGGGACAGCCCGATCGCCCGCATCAGACCTATCTCCCGGGTCCGCTCCACCACCGACAGCGCCAGGGTGTTCACCACACCGAGCACCGCGACGATGATCGCCAGCGCCAGCAGCCCGTACACGATGTTCAGGAGCTGACCGATCTGGTTCTGGAGCTCTTCCTTGTAGTCGGTCTGGTCCCGCACCGCGTACTGCGGGTACTCCTTCATGGCGTCCTTGAGCGCCGTGTACGCCGCTTCCTCCTTGCCGTCCTCGGCCTTGGCGAAGAGCATCGAGCTCTGCGGCATCCGCTCGGCCGGCAGGTAGCGCTCGACAGTGCTGATGTTGACGTAGCGGCTGTCCATGTCGACGGTCACATCGGCGGAGGTGATCGCGGCGACCTTCAGCTTCGCCGTGTCGCCGCCCTTGAACGCGACGCTCAGCGTGTCGCCGAGCTTCACCTTGTGCTTCTTCGCGTACTCGGTGTCCACCGACATCGCGTCCTTGCCGTACGCGGCGGCCAGGTCGCCCTCGACGGTCTCGCGGCGCAGGTCCTTCGCGTACGTCGGGTCGGCCGCGGACAGTTCCTTGCTCTCGGTCTTCCCGTCCGGCGTGGTGATCTTCGCGTCGACCAGCTTGTAGCGGGTGACGTGCGACAGGTCGGAGCTGCCCCGCATCGTCTTCTCGGCCTGCGGGACGATGCCCTGGCCGGTGTTCGACTGGACGATGAAGTCCGCGCCGACCGACTTGTCCAGCTCGTCCGTCGCGGAGGCGACCATGGAGGAGCCGACGACCGACAGACACGCCACCAGCGCGAGGCCGATCATCAGGGCCGCGCCGGTCGCTCCCGTACGCCGCGGATTGCGCAGCGCGTTACGCTCCGCCATCCGGCCCACCGGGCCGAACGCCCGCAGCACCACGACACTCAGCATCCGGACCAGACCGCCCGCGAGCAGCGGACCGATCACGACGAACCCGATGAGGGTGAGGACGACCCCGACCCCGAGGAACATCGAGCCGTCGCTCGCCTTGTCGGCGGTCGCCGTCATGTACAGCGCCACGGCGCCGCCACCGGTGAGCAGCAGACCGATCCCGCCCCGGATCAGACCGGCCTTGCCGTCGGCGGGGGTACCCGCGTCCCGCAGGGCGGCCATCGGGGACACCTTGCCCGCGCGGCGGGCCGGGAGGTACGCGGCGAGGACGGTGACGACGACACCGAGGACCATGCCGATCACGGGGGTCGCCGTCTTGACGGTGAGGTCCTCCGTGGACAGCTCCATCCCCATGGAGCCCATCAGCTCCATCAGGCCCACGGCCAGTCCGACACCCGCGCCGATGCCGAGCAGGGAGCCGACGATCCCCAGCAGGGTCGCCTCCAGCAGCACGGACCGGTTGATCTGCTTGCGGGACGAACCGATCGCCCGCATCAGGCCTATCTCCCGGGTGCGCTGGGCGACCAGCATGGAGAAGGTGTTGACGATGAGGAAGATGCCGACGAGCAGGGCGATCCCGGCGAAGCCGAGCATCGCGTACTTCATCACGTCGAGGAAGGAACCGACCTCCTCGCGGCCCGCGTCCGCGGACTCCTTCTGCGTCTGGATCTTGAAGGTGCCGGCGCCCAGGGCGTCGCCGACGTTCCGCTTGAGCTGGGCGTCGCTGACCCCGTCGGCGGCGGTCACACTGATCTGGGTGAACGCGTCCGTGCCGCCGAGGAGCCTGCGCTGAGCGGTCTCCGTGTCGAAGTAGACGATCGCCGCGCCCGGGTTGGTGACCTTGAAGGAGGCGATGCCGGAGATCTTCGCGGTGAAGTCGCCGGTGGCCGTGATGGTCCGCAGCTCCTCACCGAGCTCCAGCCCGTGCTTGTCGGCGGTGTCCGCGTCGACCATCACCTCGGTGGGCCCGCGGGGGGCGTTCCCGGAGCTGATCTCCATGGAACGCTCGTCGTTGCGCGTCCAGTTGCCCGCGATGGTGGGGGCGCCGGACGTGGGTCCGACGTTCTTGTCCTTCGCGTCGACCACCGTGACCCCGGTGGAGGCGATCGAGCCCTCGGCGTCCGCCGCGCCCCGCGCCTTCGCCGCCTCGCCCACGACCGACGCGGGCACCGTCTCCGGACGGCCGTTGGCGGGGGCATCCCCCGCGGCCCCGCCGGACGACTTGGCGGAGACCGTGACATCGGAGCCCGTCGCCGCGAACAGCTTGTCGAAGGTGGTGTTCATGGTGTCCGTGAACACCAGGGTGCCGCAGACGAACGCGACCGACAGCAGCACCGCCACCGCCGACAGCACCATCCGTCCCTTGTGCGCGGCGAAGTTGCGCAGGGACGTCTTGAGGACCGTCATGACGTGCGCCCCCGGGCGTCGAAGTCCTTCATCCGGTCCAGCACGGCCTCGGCGGTGGGCCGCAGCATCTCGTCCACGATGCGGCCGTCGGCGAGGTACAGCACGCGGTCCGCGTACGACGCGGCCACCGGGTCGTGGGTCACCATCACGATCGTCTGCCCCAGCTCGTCCACCGAGCGGCGCAGGAAGCCGAGGACCTCGGCACCGGCCCGGGAGTCGAGGTTCCCCGTCGGCTCGTCACCGAAGATGATCTCGGGGCGGGCGGCCAGGGCCCGCGCCACGGCGACCCGCTGCTGCTGACCGCCGGAGAGCTGCGTGGGCCGGTGCTTCAGCCGGCCCGCGAGACCGACCGTCTCCACGACACGGTCCAGCCAGGCGCGGTCCGGCTTGCGGCCCGCTATGTCCATGGGGAGCGTGATGTTCTCCAGGGCGTTCAGCGTCGGCAGCAGGTTGAACGACTGGAAGATGAAGCCGATCCGGTCCCTGCGCAGCTTGGTCAGCTTCTTGTCCTTGAGGCCGGTGATCTCGGTCTCGTCCAGATAGATCTGACCGCCCGACACCGTGTCCAGCCCGGCGAGGCAGTGCATGAGCGTGGACTTGCCGGACCCCGAGGGGCCCATGATCGCGGTGAACCGGCCCCGCGCGATGTCCACGTCGACGTGGTCCAGCGCGACGACCCGGGTCTCCCCCGAGCCGTACGCCTTCACCACCTGCCGAGCCCGAGCGGCTACGGCCGTACGCTCTCCAGTACCCCCGTGCCTGGGGATGGTCACAGCCGATGTCACGGTATGTCTCCTATATCGGTCAGCTTCAGGCGAAGGGTGTCCGCCGGGAACAGCAGGCAGGATCGGCGGACACCAGGTCTCGTTCTCGTACGGCGACCAGTCTCGGACCCGGAGGGTGTCCCGCGCCCTGGTGCGCAGCGCAGTCTTTCCCTGGGGAAAACCCCACCCCCGGCCCTGTGGCCCACAGGAAGGAACCGGCCGCCCGATCCGGCAGCCCGCCCCCTCACCGCATAAAGCCAATCTAAGGAACCACCCCGGGCGTTCACGTCCTCCGGTGGTACGAAGCCTCCCCGGTCCCCGATACCGAGGTACCCCTAGGGGTTCTCCGCCCCACGAGGGAGACATCTCAGGGTCGGCTCCACCCTTGTACGCAGCCGACCCTCCCCCCTCCCCCCACGGAAGGGTCAAGTCCGTCACCCGCAAGAACCACCGACACCGCCCGGATCCGGGGTCCCCGCACCCCTCAAAACCCACCCCCTCCCGCAGTCGCCCGGCTACGGGAGGGGGTGGGCGGGAATCTCTGCCCGCAGACTCCGATGCTCTTCAGTCCGACCACTGGACGTCGTACCGAGCGCGTTGGAGCGAGGACGGAGAATCCCGACCGGCCCCGCCCCGAAGAACCGGCCGGAAGCGCCCCAAAGGGGCGCGGGGAACTGCGCACCCCACGAACGACGGCACAGCAAACAAGCACGTCCCGCCGGACAGACCTCGGAGGCGCAAGCGAAGGCGACCCGCGGGGAACTGCGCGAGAACGAGAACAGACCCGCACCCGAAGAGCGACCCGAAGGGGCACCACCCAGGGGCGCGGGGAACTGCGCACGCCACGAACGACGGCACAGCAAACAAGCACGTCCCGCCGGACAGACCTCGAAAGCCCAAGCGAAGGCGACCCGCGGGGAACTGCGCACCCCACGAACGACGGCACAGGAACGAAGTGCGTCCCGCCGGACAGACCTGGGAAGCGCAAGCGAAGGCGACCCGCGACCCCCTACTCCTCCCCCGCCGCCCTACCGGTCAGCGCCGCCAGGCTGTTGCGCACATGCGCCATATGCGCACGGACCTCGTCCCACCGCTCCCCGTGCTCCCTGAGCACCCGCTCGGTCTCACGGGCGATCAGCTCCTCCCGCGAGGCCGCCCCGGCCAACGCCTCGGCCGCCTTGGCATCCGCGTCCTCCTGCCCGTGCCGCGCCGCCTCCTCGGCGCGCGCGTGCACACGCCGCGCCTCCTCCAGCCGCGCCTCGGCCGCGGACAGCAGCTCGGCACGTGCCGCGTCGGCAGCCGCCTCCTGCCCGGCGAGGGCCTGACCGGTCACCTCCCGGCGCTCCGCCAGCTCCCGCTCCTGCTCGGCGAGCAACGCGTCCGTCCGCTGCCGGGTGTCCGCCAGCGTCTCCTCCGCCGCGCCCCGCAGCTCCCGGGCCGCCCGCTCCGCGGCCTCCCGCGCCTGAGCCGCCCCGGCCCGCGCCGCGTCGAGCCGCTCCTCGGCCGCCGTGTCCGCCGCGTCCCGCACCGCACGCGCGTGCTCCGCCGCCGACGCGGCCAGCAGCCGGCCGGCCTCCTGCGCCTCCGCGACCGCCCGCGCCGCAGCGTCCCGGGCGGCCTCCGCCACCGCCGCGACCTCCTCCTCGGCCGTCGTCAGCAGGCCCGCCGCCCGCTCGCCCAGTGACACATAGGTCTGCGGGGGAAGCGCGGCCGCCTCCTCACGCAGCCGCGCGGCCCGCGCCGCCAGTTCCTCGGCCAGGGCCTCCAGCCGTGCCACGCGCTCCCATGCCTCGTCCCCCAGCCGGGACAACTCGGACACCTGCCGGTCGACCTGCTCGGGCCGGTAGCCACGGCCCCGCTGGGTGTCGAAGCCATGGGGCGACGCCGACGCACTGCTCACCTGTCATTCCTCTCCACGACATGGCCGGAACCGACCCGGAACGGATCAAACACCGACACTCCACCCCTCCACTCGCTCAAGGATGCGCCCGAACCCGTCAAAAGTCGGAATCGGGGTACCGCCCCCGCACACTCCCCCTACCTCCCCCTCTCCCTACCCGTCCCTACCCACCGGACCGCGCCCCCGCCCCGACACGGCGAAAGGCGCCCGGCCCCTGCCGGGCCGAGCGCCTTCCCACCGAACAAACCGAACAAGCCGGACGAACTAGACGAACTGAACGAACCGAACGGCCGACCCACGCCCGACGGGCTACAGCAGGCCGTCCCACATCTGTTCCAGCAGCACCGACCACCAGTTCTCCGGCGAACCCAGCGCCGCCCCGTCGAGCGCGGCGAGCTGCGCCTGGAAGTCCACCGTCCAGCGTCCCGCCTGCTCCTGGTTCAGCCCGTACCGCAGCCGCCACATCCGGCCCAGCAACGCCAGGCAGCGGACGAACTCCGGCAGCCCCGTGTTCACGAACTGCGGCGCGACGGACGTCCCGCCCGGCCCCGCCTCCACCGGGACCGCGACGATGTTCGCCGTCCCGTACTGGACACAGATCGCCTTGCCGAAGTCGCTGCCCATCACCAGGTACGAACCGGCGTCCGGCGCGGGCTGCACCCCGCGCTCCTGCGCGAGCTCCGCCAGCGTCGGCACCGGACGGCCCGGCTGGGCCTGCGCCCAGAAGAACGGCCCGAGGTCGACCGGCAGCCCCGCCCATACGAGCGTCACCGCGACCGCCTCCGGCACCCCCTGCCGGGACACCGCCCGCTGGTCGAACCGGAACACACCCGGCCCGAACACCGCCGCGAGCTCCTGCGCGACGGCCTCCGGCCCCACCGGCGCCGCGGGCTGCACATGAGGCAGCGGCGCCCGTACCGGACCCGGCCGCGCGGGCCCGTCCGCGACCTGGTGCAACTCGCCCTGATGGGCCAGCAGTTGTCCCATGCCCTGCTGCCGCGACGCGTGGTCACGGCCGTACGGGGCGATGCTGGTGATACGGGCCTGCGGCCAGCTCTCGCGGATCATCCGCGCGCAGTACGCGCCCGGCAGCTCGCACGACTCCAGCTCCGTGTGCAGCTCAAGCACCTGCTGCGGCGGCACGTTCATCGCCCGCAGCTCGTGCAGGATCTGCCACTCCGGATGCGGGGTACCCGGCGCCGAACGCCGGATCACCTGCTGCTCGGAGCCGTCCGCCGCCCGGAACCGCAGCACCGCCTGGTACCCGGGCCCGACCGTCGGCTGACCCGCGCCCCGCGGATACCCGTACCCGCCCCCCGGCGCACCGGGCGCCGGCGGCGGCATCCCGGGACCGGACCCACCCGGAACACCCGGCCCGCCGGGCGCACCATGGCCGCCCGGTCCACCAGGACCACCAGGACCACCGGCGACGCCGTGGGCGCCCGGAACGCCAGGGGCGCCGGGCGGAGGCGGCGGCGCCCCGGGACCCGGCACCGCCGGACCCGCGAGCATCGTCGCCGCGAGATGCACCCCGCCCCCCGGCCCGCCGGGAGCACCCGGCGCGGCAGGCGGCGGAGGAGTCCCCGGCACACCGGGCGGACCCGGAGGAGCCGGGTGCCCCGGCTGACCGGGCTGACCCGGCTGACCGGGCTGACCGGGCTGGTTCGACTGACCGGGCTGGTTCGGCTGGTTCGGCGCGCCGGGGCCCTCCGGCCCCAGTGACGAGATGAGCTGGGTCGGTACGTAACCGCCCGCCGGGGTCCCCGGAGCACCCGGCCCCGACGACGGCGGCGCGGGCGGCGCGGCAGGAGGCGGCGTCCCCGGCCGCGCACCCGGGACACCGGGCGGCGGCGGAGGCGGAGGCGGCACGGACGCACCCGTACCCGCCCGCGCACCACGCGACGGACGACGTGCCTTGCTCGTGGCCGCCTCCGCGATGTCCCGCGCGCCCTGCGAGGAATCAGCGGCACCCGGTCCCCCGGACCCGCCCGTGCCACCCGGAGGAACGGCGCCGTGCGGCGCGCCACCCGGACCGGCGACGCCCTGACCGGCACCACCCGGCCCCGGACCCGCGTACGGCGGCGGGGTGCCCGTACCGGCGGCACCCTGCGGATGCCCGTACCCGGAAGCCCCCTGCTGCGGCGTACCGAACGGCGGGCCCTGCGGCGGCGTACCGAACGGCGCACCATGCGGCGGGGTCCCATGCGGCGGAGGCAGCGGAACACCCCCCGCACCACCCGACGACCCCTGCGCGGGACCCGACGGCCCCTGCGCGGGCGGATAGCCACCCGGCGGCGGGGTCGACGGCACACCCGGCGGAGGCGTGGCCGGTACCGGCGGGGACGGGCTCATCGTCTGCGTCACCGCCGTCGGCGGCAGCCCGCTGCCGCCCGACATCAGCGCCGTCGGCGCGTCCGGCAGGACCAACGGCGGCTTCTCGTCCGCCACCGGCGCCGCGAACACCGTCTCGGGCAGCGGCACCGAACCGTCCGCACCGCGCCCGGCCGTGTCCGTCCCCGCCCATGGCGTCGGGTCGCCCGTCACGGGTTCCCGCGCCGTCGGCTCCCGGACCTCGTCGGACGCGGCACCGGGCCACGCACCCGCCGGGTCCCCCGTACCCCCGCCGGGCCCGGCGGTCGTCCTCGGCGACAGCACCGGCCCCGGCAACGTCTCCGCGGGACCCTCGGCACCCCCCTGAGCGGGCACACCCGGAACACCAGGCGCACCAGGCACAACCTGGGGACCAGCGGCAGCCGAACTGCCCGGCACAGCCGGAACACCCGACCCGCTCGACGAGCCATCCGGCGATGCCCCGGACGCCGCGGCACCACCCGGCACCCCGGCACCGGCACCACCGGCCGCACCAGCGGAACCGCCCCCGGACACACCCGCACCCGAACCCGCGTCCACCGCACGCCCGGCACCCGACGCACCCGAGTCACCCGAACCGGAGGCACCCGACGCACCGGAACCCGACGTGCCCCGGCCGGACGAACCGGAACCCGACGTTCCGTCCCCCCGGCGGTCCGGGATCCCCAGCTTGTCCGCCGCCTCCTGCAACCACTCCGGAGGACTCAGCAGGAACGATGTCTGATGCAGATCGATCCGCTCCGGAACCGACGACACCGGCTCCACCGCCGCCTGCGCCCCGTACTCCTCCTCGAACCGGCGGATCACCTCACCCACCGGCAGCCCCGGCCACAGCGTGACCTCACCGCCGTCCCGGGCGATCACCAACCGCTGGGCGCCACCGTCCGAACGCGGCCCCTCCGCACGGTCCTCCGCCCACACCACGAAACCCAGGGCGAACTCCCGCACCCGCACCTCCCGGTGCTGGTACGCCGGGACCTCGGCGTTCACCCACTCCTCGCCACGCTCCTGCGCCTGCGCGAACGTCACCATCGAGAACTCACTCCCCCGCCGCCGGGCCCACGCCCTGGCCGCCCACCGGGACCGACCGCGCGAACCCGCCGTCCACCATCAGATTCGCCACCGTCTCCAACTCCGGCGGACTCCCCGCCAACCGCGACAGGAACCCGTCGAAGTCGTCACCGCACGGCAGCAGCAACCGCCGCACCCGCTCCTCCACCGACCAGCCGTCCCGGTCCCGGGCATCGTCGTACGGGCAGAACCACACCGAACCCGGCGCCTCGCCCCGCACCTTCACCGCCAGCAGACCACCCTGCACGAAACCGACCCCGAGGAAGTCCTTCGTCAGGTGATCCCGCAGACACTTGTTCACATACGCGAGATCATTGACCGCCGCCTCGTCACGCACCGTGAAGAACGGCTGGTCCACCAGCAGCCCCAGCTCCGCGTCCAGCGCCGCCCCCACCGGAGCGCACCCGCCCGCGGCCTTCAGGAACGAACGGTACGAACCCGGCAACCGGTACCCCAGGTCCTCCTCCACCGCGAGCACCTGCGACTCCGACACCGCCGCCGCGCCCCGCGGCAGCGCGAAATGCGCCGGACGCGTCTCCTGCAACGGCCGCGTGCCGCGCTTGCCCTGATCCACCGGCGCCGTCGCCAGCCCGCCGTGATGCCGGAGCAACGCCTTCACCTCGACCGGCACCAGCTCCAGCCGCCGCGTCCCCGGCACGTGATGCCACGTCCACCCGTGCGGTGTCGCCACCGGCGCCACCGACTCCCACAACGGATGACCCTCCGCCGCGAGCACCGCGTTCGCCGACACGTAGTCCGTCAACCGCAACTCGTCGACGCCGAAACCCTCGGGCGGTTCCGCGATCTCCGCCGCCGCCCGCGCGAACGCCGAGAAATCCGGGAAACCGCTCTCGTCCACCCGCACCCCCCGAGGATGCCGCGCAGCCCGGACCGGGTCCGGGAAATGCACGACCTGCCCGGCGTACGCCGCGTTCGGCGGCGCGGTCTGCTGCCCGAGCCGACCTGTCGTCATGGCGGTTGCCCCCCTGCGGCACTGGGATGGATCGATACGTGATCATGTACGTGATCGATGCGGACGGAACTCGGTCGGCAACAGCCTATGCCGAACCGCAACACCGGTCACCGACCCGTCGATCCGGTGACCTCCAGTCACAACGACGTGACCCAAAGACGAACGACACGCGTGTCACACCACCGCGACTTCCGCACCGGTAGCCCCGTTTGGCAGGCTGACACCGCACGCGGGGGCGGCGACGACCAAGCCGGCACCCTCCCGCGGGGAGGGAAACCGCATCACGATGAGCACCACACCCAGCACATCCACCACACCCACCGACCCCGGTGGCGACCCCCGCGTAGGCTGGAGCACCGACCACACCCCCCACACACCCACCCTCGCGCACCGCCGCGACGGCATCCTCCCCACCGTCGCCGCCGCACTCTCCGTCCGCGGCGCCACCCTCACCGGCACCGCCGCCCGCGGCGACCGGCCCCCCGCCCTGCACCCCCTCGTACAGGACTATCTCGACACCCTCACGAGCGAACGCCGGGACCGGTACACCGGACGCTGCGCCGAGACGCTGCTCATCTCGCGCCACCTCACCACCGCCGACGGCGAACGCTCCAAACGCGCCCGCCGCAGACCCATGACCAACGGCGAAGGGCGCAAAGCCCTCAAGAACGCCAAACTCACCACCCGCCGCATCCGCGAGGACGACGACCCCCTCCACGGCACCTTCGCCCACCCCTGCCGCGCCTGCACCGCCCTCACCGCCCACTTCGGCGTACGCGTCGTCGACCCCACCACCGGATGACCCGCCACCGGACGCACGGGCAGCCGGCCCACCCGCCACCGGCCCGCCCCTGGGCATGAACCGGACGACCCCGAACGGAGCGGAACACCCGCGCGCGCGAGCGCACACCCGTACCCGCCCCCGCCCCCGTACCCGCAGGCCCTGACCCGCCACCCGCACCCACGCACCCGCACCCGCACGCCCCCGCACCAAGGCACCCGCCGGAGACACCAGATGCACCCCGACCGGACCTCCACCACCCGCTTCCCCGTCCCCGTCGATGTCGCCCTGCGCGCGGCGGGATGGGAACCCGGACGCTGGGACATCAAACAAGCCGAATACTGGGCCGACACCCTCCGCGCCCACACCTCACCCGGCGGACACCAGCACGCCGTCTTCCCCGCCGCCGTCGAGGCCTGGGCCGAGTTCGGCGGCCTCCACCTCACCCCCGGACCCATGCCCCCCGGACCCGGCCGCCCCGTCGCCCCCACCGCCGCACGCCTCGACCCCCTGCACGGCCTCCACCTCGCCCGCACCCTCGCCGACCTCGGCCGCGCCCTCGGCACCCAGGTCAGCCCGCTCGGCGAGGAACTCACCGCCGGAACCCCCGACGACCACCAGGCCCTGCTCGCCATCGACACCGAAGGACGCGTCTACGGACTCGACCACACCGGCGACTGGTACCTCGGCGCCACCATCGACGCCGCCCTCGCCACCCTCGTCACCGGCACCCACCCCCCACGCCTCAGCACCTGACACCCCCACCGGCACCGGCACCGGCACCGGGCACCGGGCACCGGGCACCGGCAGCAGGGGGGACACGAGCGGCCCCACGGACACCAAAGGCGGCACAGGCGACACCGCCCGCACCGCCCACGCCGCGCCCCGCACCCGGCAGGCCGCCCGTCGCACCCCTCAAGCGCCCGTCACACCCCGCAAGGGATGACCGCCGACACCCGGAAACCCCCCGCGTCCGTCGGACCCGACACGAACACACCGCCCAGCGCGCCCACCCGCTCCCGCATCCCCACCAGACCGTTCCCGCCACTCGGCAACCCGGCCCCCACACCGTCCACCGCCACCGGCGCCTCGTTCTCCACCTGCATCGCGATCTCGGCGCCCCGGTGCGCCAACCGCACATACGTCTTCGCGCCCGCCGCGTGCTTGTGCACGTTCGTCAACGCCTCCTGCACCACCCGGTACGCCGTCTGCTCCACCTCTGCCGCATACCGCCGCAAATCCCCCTCTACCGACAGCACCACCGACATCCCCGCCACCCGCGACTGCCCCACCAACTCGTCCAGATCCGCCAACGACGGACCCTCCGAAACCTGACCCGCCGCCCGCGAAGCGGCGGCAGCCGCCGCCACCCCCACCGACGCCAACGGCACCGAACCACCCGAACCCGCGCCCACCGCCACCGGCTTCACCCCGTCGGCCGTCCGCAGCACACCCAGCATCTCCCGCAGCTCACTCAACGCCTGGCGCCCCATGTCCCCCACCAGAGCCGCGTTGCGCACCGCCTTCTCCGGGTCCTTCCGCGCCACCGCCTGCAACGCCGCCGCGTGCACCACCATCAGACTCACCCGGTGCGCCACCACATCGTGCATCTCCCGCGCGATCCGCGTCCGCTCCTCGCTCCGCGCCCACTCCGCACGCTCCTCCGCACGCTCCGCGAGCAGCATCAGCTCCCGCTCCAGCGAATCCGCGCGCTCCCGCAGACTCTCCATCAGCCGCCGCCGCGCCCCCACATACAGCCCCAGCAGCACCGGCGGAGCCGTCAGCCCCAACGACATCGTCACGGCCACGAACGGCACCAGACCGTCACCCAGCGTCGACGCCCCCGACGCCACGTCCTGCGTGGTCCGCACATACGAGACGATCAGCACGCCCAGCAACGACATCGACGCCAGCCCCGCGATGATCCGCCGCGGCAGCTCCGACGCCGCCAGCGAGTACAGACCCACCACGCTCAGCAGGAAACCCATCTCCGCCGGCGTCACCGCGATCGCCACCAGCACCACCGCGACCGGCCACCGCCGCCGCACCAGCAGCACCGTCCCCGCCGCACCCCCCAGCAGCAGCCCCAGCGCCTCCGGCAGACCCACCCCCCGCGCGAAATCCGCCCCCCGCTCCGCACACTCCGTCGCCGACGCCGCCGCGAGCGTCGCGTCCAGCACGGCACTACGCCGCCGCGCCCACCACCACGGCCCGGTCAAGGCCGTGTGCTGGTCTTCCCCCGTCGTGGTCATGTCCCCCAGCGTACGGGCGCGCGGCACCGCGTTTCCGGGGAGTTTTCCGCGCCCGACTCCTCACAGCACGTAACGAAAAGGAAGGGGTCATCGACCACATCACTCGAACTGGTGAACCAGTCGAGAACCGGTCCCGGACGTCCGCATTCCGGACGATCGTGGAGCCATGACCCACCCCCACGCCAAACCCACCGTGCGCGCACGCGCCCGCGAACTGCGCCGCCAGGGCCTCACATACGACGAGATCCAGTCGGAGCTGAAGTGCTCCAAGAGCTCGATATCCCTCTGGGTGAGCGACCTGCCGAAGCCGGTACGGCGCCCCGCCGACCCGGCACTGGCGTCCGCCGCCGCGAAGCGCCGCTGGGAGCCGACCATGCGGCTGCGCGAAGCCGAACGACAACGGACCCGGAGCGCGGCCACGGCGGAGATCGGCGCGCTCACCGATCAGCAGCTGCTCATCGCCGGCGTCTGTCTGTACTGGGCGGAGGGCACGAAGAGCAAGCCGTACCGCCCCCAGGCGCGGGTCACCTTCATGAACAGCGACCCGACGATGATCGAGGTGTTCACCGCCTGGCTGCGGCACGTCGGGGTGGAACCCGGGCGGGTCAGGTTCTCCTTGTACATCCACGAGTCCGCCGACATCCCCACCGCCGAGAGGTTCTGGGCCGACCTGGTCGGCATCACCGTCGAGGAGCTCGGCAAGACGACGCTCAAGAGGCACAAGCCCACGACCGACCGGAAGAACACCGAGGACGGCTATCGCGGCTGTCTGCGCGTCGACGTCAGGAACGGGGCTGACCTATACCGTCGCATCGAAGGCTGGTGGTGCGGCATAGTGTTGGCTGCGCGTTCGACCGACACCGATCACGGAACTCGGACATAGCGCGCAGACTATCCCGGATCGTCTAAAGGTAGGACAAACGGTTTTGGTCCGTTGAATGAGGGTTCGAGTCCTTCTCCGGGAGCTGCGAAGTTCGGGTCCTGACCGCATGGTCGGGACCCGTCCCCATTTCTGGTGACCTACGCCCCGGTATCCTGCGGTGGTCCAACCCACGCACCGAAGCCGAAGGGCATACCGTGAGCACCATTCGCCCGGCCGCCGTCGTCGTACTCGCAGCGGGTGAGGGCACCCGTATGAGGTCGGCCACACCCAAGGTCCTGCACGACATCTGCGGCCGTTCCCTGGTCGGCCATGTGCTGGCCGCCTCCCGCGAGCTGGAGCCGGAGCGGCTGGTGGTCGTGGTGGGTCACGCGCGGGAGCAGGTGACGGAGCACCTCGCGGCGATCGACCCGCAGACGCGTACGGCCGTGCAGCACGAGCAGAACGGCACGGGGCACGCGGTCCGGATGGGCCTGGAGGAGCTGGGCGGGGCCGTCGGGGGCACGGTGATCGTGGTCTGTGGTGACACCCCGCTGCTGACCGGGCAGACGCTGCGGGAGCTGGCGGACGCGCACGCGGCCGAGGGCAACGCGGTGACGGTGCTGACGGCCGTGGTGCCGGACGCGACGGGTTACGGGCGGATCGTGCGGGACGCGTCGACGGGCGCGGTGACAGCGATCGTGGAGCACAAGGACGCGTCGGAGGAGCAGCGGGCGGTCCGGGAGATCAATTCGGGGGTGTTCGCGTTCGACGGCGCGTTGCTGGCGGAGGCGCTGGGGCGGGTGCGGACGGACAACAGTCAGGGTGAGGAGTACCTGACGGATGTGCTGGGGATCCTGCGGGGCGCGGGGCATCGGGTGGGTGCGTCGGTGGCGGGGGATCACCGGGAGATCGCGGGGATCAACAACCGGGTGCAGTTGGCGCAGGCGCGTCGGATCCTGAACGACCGGTTGCTGGAGCGGGCGATGCTGGCGGGGGTGACGGTGATGGATCCGTTGTCGACGTGGGTGGATGTGTCGGTGTCGTTCGGGCGGGACGCGGTGGTGCATCCGGGGACGCAGTTGCTGGGTGCGTCGTCGGTGGGTGAGGGTGCCGAGGTGGGTCCGAACGCGCGGCTGACGGACACGGAGGTCGGCGCGGGGGCGCGGGTGGACAATTCGGTGGCCGTGGGCGCTGTGGTGGGTGCGGGGGCTTCGGTGGGGCCGTTCGCGTATCTGCGGCCGGGTTCGGTGCTGGGTCCGCGGTCGAAGGCGGGTACGTATGTGGAGTTGAAGAACGCGTCGTTGGGTGAGGGGACGAAGGTGCCCCATTTGTCGTATGTGGGTGATGCGACGATCGGTGACTTCACGAACATCGGTGCGGCGAGCGTGTTCGTGAACTACGACGGGCGGGACAAACACCACACGACTGTGGGGTCCCATTGCCGTACGGGTTCGGACAACATGTTTGTGGCGCCTGTCACGGTCGGGGACGGGGCTTATACGGCCGCGGGGTCGGTGATCACGAAGGATGTGCCGCCCGGTTCACTGGCGGTGGCCCGTGGCCAGCAGCGGAATATCGAGGGTTGGGTGGCGCGGAAGCGTCCGGGGAGCGCGGCGGCGAAGGCCGCGGAGTCGGCTGCCCGGGAGGCCGGTGGCGAAAGCTGACCGGAAACGGGTGCGTCCGACACGGCGTACCGTGATAGGTGCACTCATTCCGCTGGATTGGGTCATTGATTCGGCTGACTCGTCGCTGAGGGACGCTGACGGGTGCGGCAGCCGCGAAACACGTCGAGGAGACTGTGCTGTGACCGGGATCAAGACGACCGGCGAGAAGAAATTGATGCTCTTCTCCGGCCGCGCTCACCCTGAGTTGGCGGAGCAGGTCGCTCATCAGCTGGGGGTCGGGATCGTTCCGACGAAGGCTTTTGATTTTGCCAATGGTGAGATCTATGTGCGGTATCAGGAGTCGGCGCGTGGTGCGGACGCGTTCCTGATCCAGAGCCACACGGCTCCGATCAACAAGTGGGTCATGGAGCAGTTGATCATGATCGACGCGTTGAAGCGGGCGTCGGCGCGGAGCATCACCGTGATCGTGCCGTTCTACGGGTATGCGCGGCAGGACAAGAAGCACCGCGGGCGGGAGCCGATCTCGGCGCGGCTGATCGCGGATCTGATGAAGACGGCGGGTGCGGACCGCATTCTGGCGGTGGATCTGCACACGGATCAGATCCAGGGGTTCTTCGACGGTCCGGTGGATCATCTGTTCGCGCTGCCGATCCTGGCGGACTACGTGGGTGCGAAGGTGGACCGGTCGAAGCTGACCGTGGTGTCGCCGGACGCGGGCCGGGTGCGGGTGGCGGATCGCTGGTGCGACCGGTTGGGCGCGCCGCTGGCGATCGTGCACAAGCGTCGTGACAAGGACGTGGCGAATCAGATCACCGTGCACGAGGTCGTCGGTGATGTGAAGGGCCGGGTGTGTGTCCTGGTCGACGACATGATCGACACGGGTGGCACGATCTGTGCGGCGGCGGACGCGTTGTACGCGCATGGCGCGGAGGACGTGATCGTGACGGCGACGCATGGTGTGCTGTCGGGTCCGGCGGCGGACCGGTTGAAGAATTCGAAGGTGAGCGAGTTCGTGCTGACGGACACGCTGCCGACGCCGAACGAGCTGGAGCTGGACAAGATCACGGTGCTGTCGATCGCGCCGACGATCGCGCGTGCGGTGCGTGAGGTGTTCCAGGACGGTTCGGTGACGAGCCTGTTCGACGAGCAGTCGTAGTCGTCGTGCCCGGTGGGGTGGCCGTGGTGGTGGCCGTCCCCGGGTGATCCTTTTGGAGTGCGGCCTTCCCGCCGAGTAAGCTGGTGAAGTTGCTCGGCGAGGGAGGCCGCATTCTTGTGCGGCGGTCCGTTATCGACGCGCTCTTTCGTAGCAGGCCAGTCGTGTGGCCGGGTGACGGCCGTTTGTCTGTTTCTTCTACGAGGAGTGCTGATGTCCGAGGTCAAGCTTGTCGCCGAGACCCGTTCCGAGTTCGGCAAGGGTGCCGCCCGCCGTATCCGCCGTGAGGACAAGGTCCCCGGTGTGCTGTACGGGCACGGTACGGACCCGGTTCACGTGACGCTGCCGGGCCATGAGCTGCTGCTGGCGCTGCGTACGCCGAACGTCCTGATCTCGCTGGACGTGGACGGCGCGACCGAGCTGGCGATCCCGAAGGCTGTTCAGCGTGACGCGGTGCGCGGTCACCTGGAGCACGTGGACCTGCTGCTGGTGAAGCGCGGCGAGAAGGTCAACGTCGAGGTCATGGTGCTGACCGAGGGTGACCTGGCCCCGGGCAACTTCCTGCTGGAGCACGTGCTGAACACGCTGCCCGTGCTGGCCGAGGCGACGCACATCCCCGAGTCGTTCACCGTGTCGGTGGCGGGTCTTGAGGCGGGCGCGTCGATCCTGGCGAAGGATGTCACCCTGCCGGCCGGTGTGACGCTGGACGTCGAGGACGACGCCGTGGTCATCCAGGTGCTGTCCGCGCAGGCGGAAGAGGCTCCGGCCGAGGGCTCCGGCGACGAGGCCGCTTCCGAGGCGTGAGTCCGGTCCTCGTGGTGGGCGGTGTGTCCGTCCGTCGCGGTTTCTGACAGCCGCCGCCCTGCCGGGCGGCGGCTGTTTTGTCGTTGCCGGTCGTTGCCGACTGCTGTCGGTCGTCGTCGGTCGTTGTCGTGAGTGGTTCCCGGTGAGGGTGGAGGTTCGGCGGTATGTCGGCTGATGTGGGTGCGCCGTGGCTGGTGGTGGGGCTGGGGAATCCCGGGCCGGGGTATGCGATGAACCGGCACAACGTGGGGTTCATGGTGGCGGATCTGCTGGCGGCGCGGATCGGGGGGAGTTTCAAGCGGTCGGCGAAGGGCCAGGCGCAGGTGCTGGAGGGGCGGGTGGGTCCGCCGGGTCCGGGGAGCCGCCGGGTGGTGCTGGCGAAGCCGATGTCGTTCATGAATGTGTCGGGGGGTCCGGTGACGGCGCTGCGGGACTTCTACAAGGTGCCGACGGCGAACATCGTGGCGGTCCATGACGAGCTGGACATCGACTACGGGGTGCTGCGGCTGAAGCTGGGCGGCGGGGACAACGGGCACAACGGGCTGAAGTCGATGACGAAGGCGATGGGCCCGGACTATCACCGGGTGCGGTTCGGGATCGGGCGTCCGCCGGGGCGTATGCAGGTGGCGGATTTCGTGCTGAAGGACTTCTCGTCGGTGGAGCGCAAGGAGCTGGACTTCTTCGTGGACCGGGCGGCGGACGCGGTGGAGTGTCTGCTGGCGGAGGGGCTGGAGCGGGCGCAGGGCACGTACAACGGGTGAGGGTGGTGCTCGTCACAGGGCGCTCGTACATCTTGTGACATGTCGCTGGGATCGGTTGACCGGGTGTGGGGCGATGGCCAAGGATCGCGGCCATGTCTGCGCGCGCCCCCTCGGGTCACAGAAGTCCCTCCGGTTCCTCCCGCGGTTCCGGTCGTGCCGTGCTGACGTGGCTGGGGCGGGCGGCGATGGGGCTGGTGGCGCTGGTGCTGCTGGTGGCCGGGGTGTGGGGGTCGTGGGGGTCGGCGCAGCATGTGCTGTTCACGAAGGGTCGTGAGCGGGGCGAGATGACGGTGTCGCGGTGTGGTGGTGAGGAGTGCGTGGGGGCGTTCACGCCGTTGTCGCCGGGGGCGCGGGCGCGGGAGCGGGTGGTGCTGGACCAGTCGGTGGGGGCGGGTGCCGGGGACCGGTTGGCGGTGGTGGTGAAGCCGGACACGGACGAGGTGGTCCGGGCGGGGATGCCGGGGCTGGTGCGGTCGTGGGTGCCGCTGGGTGGTGCGTTGTTGCTGGCGGCGGTGGTGCTGGCGGGGGGTGTGCGGTTGTGGCGTACGGCATGGGCGACGGCCGCCGCGGGGTTGTTGTTGCTGGCGGCGGCCGTCGTCACGGTGTAGGGGATGCGGGGCGGGTGCCGGCCGTGAGGGCCGGCACCCGCCTTTGGTTTCGGCCGGTGTGAGGCCGGCACCCGCTCGGGGTTCCGGCCGGGTGGTGGCCGGCACCCGTCCCGGTGGTCAGCCGGTGTTGCGCAGTCCGGCGGCGACGCCGTTGACGGTGAGCAGGAGGGCTCGGGCGAGCAGGGGGTCCGGGTCCTCCCCGCGTTCGGCGGCGGCGCGCTGGCGGGCGAGGAGGGAGACCTGGAGGTAGGAGATGGGGTCGAGGTAGGCGTCGCGGATGGCGAAGGTCTGCTGGAGCACGGGGTGGGTGTCGAGGAGGCGTTCGCCGCCGGTGATGGTCATGACCTCACGGCAGGTGAGGGCGTGTTCGGCCTCGATGGCGGTGAAGACGTGCTTGAGGTGGTCGGGGACGAGGGTGTCGACGTAGTGGCGGGCGATCCGCAGGTCGGTCTTGGCGAGGGTCATCTCGACGTTGGACACGAAGTTGCGGAAGAAGTGCCAGTGTTCGTGCATCTCGGCGAGGACGGTGTCGAGTCCCGCTTCGCGCAGGGCCTTGAGTCCTGAGCCGACGCCGTACCAGCCGGGGACGATCTGGCGGGACTGGGTCCAGCCGAAGACCCAGGGGATGGCGCGCAGTCCGTCGAGTCCGGCGCCGGAGTCGGGGCGGCGGGACGGGCGGGAGCCGAGGTGGAGGTCGGCGAGCTGGTCGACGGGGGTGGCGGCGAAGAAGTACGACGGGAGGTCGGGGTCCTCGACGAGGGCGCGGTAGGCACCGTGGGCGGCGTCGGAGACGACGTCCATGGCGGCGTCCCAGCGGGCGAGGGATTCGGAGGACTGGCGGGGCGCGGTGTGCAGGGCGGATGCCTGGAGGGTCGCGGCGACGGTCAGTTCGAGGTTCTCGCGGGCGAGGGAGGGGACGAGGTACTTGTCGGAGATGACCTCGCCCTGTTCGGTGACCTTGATCTCGCCTTCGAGGGTGCCCCAGGGCTGGGACAGGATCGCGTCGTGGGAGGGGCCGCCGCCGCGGCCGACGGTGCCGCCGCGGCCGTGGAAGAGGCGCAGCCGGACACCGTAGCGGTGGGCGACGTCGCGCAGCCGTCGCTGGGCGCGGTGGATCTCCCACTGGCTGGTGGTGATGCCGCCGAACTTGGAGGAGTCGGAGTAGCCGAGCATGACCTCCTGGACGTCGCCGCGCAGGGCGACGAGGCGGCGGTAGGAGGGGTCGGCGAGCATGCCGTCGAGGATGATGTCGGCGGCGCGGAGTTCGTCGGTGGTCTCCAGCAGGGGGACGATGCCGATCTTGGCCCAGCCCGCGTGGAGGTCGAGGAGTCCGGCCTCCCGGGCGAGGACGGTCGCGGCGAACACGTCGTCGGCGCCCTGGCACATGGAGATGATGTAGGACTCGATGACCTCGGGTCCGAAGACCTCCAGGGCGCGCCTGACGGTTTCGAAGACGCCGAGGGTCTTGTGTCCGGCGGCGTCGAGGGGCGCGGGGGTGGGGGCCAGCGGGCGCCGGGAGCGGAGTTCCTTGGCGAGGAGCTTGGTGCGGTACTCGCGGGGCATGTCGGCGTAGCGCCAGGATTCCTCGCCGAGCCGGTCGAAGAGCTGGCCGAGGGCGTGGTGGTGGGCGTCGGCGTGTTCGCGGACGTCCATGGTGGCGAGTTGCAGGCCGAAGGCGGCGAGGGTGCGGATGGTGCGGTTCATCCGGCCGTCGGCGATGAGGGCGCCGCGGTGTTCGCGCAGCGAGGTCTGGACGAGGGTGAGGTCGCGCAGGAGTTCGGCGGTGCCGAGGTAGTCGCGGCCGTTCTCGTGGGGGGTGCCCGCGGCGAGGCGGGTCTTGGTGTTCTCCAGCTTCTGGCGGATGCAGGTGGCCTTGAGCCGGTAGGGCTCCTCGGCGTTGAGCCGCTTGTAGCGGGGGCTGATCTCGGGGAGGCGTTCGAGGTCGGCCTGGAGGGAGGTGAGGAGTTCCTCGGTGGCTCCGGTGTAGCGGATGGAGTTGGAGAGGAAGCCGCGGAGTTCGTCGACGAGGTCGAGGGCGTCGTTGATGCCGTGTTCGTGCTGGAGGATCAGGACGTCCCAGGTGACCTGGGGGGTGACGTTGGGGTTGCCGTCGCGGTCGCCGCCGATCCAGGTGCCGAAGGTGAGGGGGCGGCTGTCGTCGGGGAGCCTGACGCCGACCCGTTCGAGTTCGGCGGTGAGGTCCTCCAGGACATCGCCGACGGCTCCGGCGTGGAGTTCGTCGAGGTAGTAGATGGCGTTGCGGGCCTCGTCGGCGGGTTCGGGGCGCACGACGCGGAGTTCGTCGGTCTGCCAGACGAGGTCGATGTTCTCGGCGAGGCGGGTGTCGTGGCGGCGGCGGTCCGCCTCGATGACGGGGGTTTCGAGCAGGGTGGCGATCCGGCGGAGCTTGTTGAGGACGCTGCGCCGGGCGGCCTCGGTGGGGTGGGCGGTGAAGACCGGCCGGACGTTGAGGTTCTTGACGGTGTCGCGGAGGTGGTCGGGGTCGGCGTCCTTGAGGCGGTCGGCGGTGCGGGCGAGGAGGCTGCCCTCGGCGGCGCGCCTGGCGCGCAGTTCGCGGCCGCGGTGGACCTGCTCGGTGACGTTCGCGAGGTGGAAGTAGGTGGAGAAGGCGCGGACGAGCTTCGCCGCGGTCTCCAGTTCCGTGCCGCCGAGGAGGGCGGCGGCTGCTTCGCCGTCCTCGCGGGTGAGGCTGCGGACGCGTTCGACGAGTTCGAGGAGCTCGGGACCCTCCTGGCGGACCAGGGTCTCGCCGAGGAGGTCACCCAGTCGGCGGATGTCGGCGCGCAGTTCGGCGCTCGTGGTCGTGGTGCGGTCGTCGGCACTGCTCACAGGTGCGGCTCCTTGCAGTGTTGAGGCGCTTCTGGAGGGGAACCCGGGGGTAGGTGCGGCTGCTGGCGCCGCTCGGGGGCCCGGGGCGAACACAGAGCGGACGACGCTGTCCGACCGTGTCCAGGATAGGTGTCCGGGTGGACGCGCGGTCCAAGGGCCTCTTGCCGGGGGCCGCCGCACTGCCATACTTACGATGCCGTAGGTTACGGGACCGTAGGGTGCCGTGGCCGTACGTGCCTCCGCTCGTGACCCTCGATCCCCAGAGGACTCCCCATGACCACCCGCTCCGATGTGCTGGACGACGCCCAGGAGGCGCCGGAACAGCCTGATCAGCCGATTCCGCCAGCGACGCTGGGAGGGGAGAAGAAGGGCTCGGTCGAGCAGCTGGCGCTGATGCTGTTCATCGTGGTCCCGTTCCTGGCGCTCGCCGTCGCCGTCCCGCTGGCCTGGGGCTGGGGGGTGAGCTGGCTGGACGTGGGGCTGCTCGTCTTCTTCTACTTCCTGGGCTGTCACGGCATCACGATCGGTTTCCACCGGTACTTCACGCACGGTTCGTTCAAGGCGAGGCGTCCGCTGCGCATCGCGCTGGCGGTCATGGGTTCGCTGGCGGTGGAGGGGCCGCTGGTGCGCTGGGTGGCCGATCACCGCAAGCACCACAAGTTCTCCGACGCGGAGGGCGACCCGCACTCGCCGTGGCGGTTCGGTGAGACGGTCCCGGCGCTGATGAAGGGCCTGTGGTGGGCGCACATCGGATGGATGTTCGACGAGGAGCGGACCCCGCAGGAGAAGTACGCCCCTGACCTGGTGAAGGACCCGGCCATCCGGCGGATCTCGCGGATGTTCATCCCGTTCACGGTGGTGTCGCTGGCGCTGCCCCCGCTGATCGGCGGGCTGGCCACGATGTCGTGGTGGGGCGCGTTCACGGCGTTCTTCTGGGGCTCCCTGGTACGGGTGGGGCTGCTGCACCATGTGACCTGGTCGATCAACTCGATCTGCCACGCGGTCGGCAAGCGGCCGTTCAAGTCGCGGGACCGGTCGGGCAATGTGTGGTGGCTGGCGGTGCTGTCGTGCGGCGAGTCCTGGCACAACCTGCACCACGCGGACCCGACCTCGGCGCGGCACGGGGTGATGCGGGGGCAGGTCGACTCGTCCGCGCGGTTCATCCGCTGGTTCGAGATGCTGGGCTGGGCGTACGACGTGCGGTGGCCGTCCGCGTCACGGATCGACTCCCGGCGCAGGCAAGAAGCCACCGACCCGGCATGATGGACGACGTGGCGACCGACTCCAGCACATCGAGCAGCGAGAAGCCGCGGCGCACGCGCCGTACCCGGATGACCGGTGCCGAGCGCCGCCAGCAGTTGCTGGAGATCGGTCGCACCCTGTTCGCGGCGAAGGGGTTCGAGGGCACGTCGGTGGAGGAGATCGCGGCGAAGGCCGGGGTGTCCAAGCCGGTGGTGTACGAGCACTTCGGCGGCAAGGAGGGGCTGTACGCGGTGGTGGTCGACCGTGAGATGCGGCGGCTGCTGGACGGGGTGACGGGTTCGCTGACCGCGGGGCATCCGCGGGAACTGCTCGAACAGGCCGCGTTCGCGCTGCTCGACTACATCGAGGAGTACACCGACGGGTTCCGCATCCTGGTGCGGGACTCACCGGTCGCGCAGTCGACGGGTTCGTTCGCGTCGTTGATCTCGGACATCGCGACACAGGTCGAGGACATCCTGGCGGGCGAGTTCAAGAGCCGGGGGTTCGACCCGAAGCTGGCGCCGCTGTACGCGCAGGCGCTGGTGGGGATGGTCGCGCTGACGGGCCAGTGGTGGCTGGACGTGCGCAAGCCGAAGAAGTCCGAGGTGGCGGCGCATCTGGTGAATCTGGCGTGGCACGGGTTGGACGGGCTGGAGCCGCGTCCGGGCCTGATAGGCCGAAGGAAGTCCTGACGGGGTCCTGACGGGGTCCGTGGGTCCACCCCCTTGGCGTCCCGCACCTGTCCCCGTGCGGGGTGCATCGGGTTCTTCCACCTGGGCGCACCTGTCCCCGTGCGGGTCGCCGTCCGGCGGGGGGCGGGTTCTCTCAGCTGGGCCCGCTTGCCCCGGTGCGGGTCGCCGTCCGGCGGGGGGCGGGTTCTCTCACCTGGGCCCGCTTGCCCCGGTGCGGGTCGCCGTCCGGCGGGGGCCGGGTTCTCTCACCTGAGCCCGCTTGCCCCGGTGCGGGCGGTTCGGGGGTGCGCAGTTCCCCGCGCCCCTTCGGGCGCGGTCCTGGATGTTGCTGTGCCCCTGCGGGTCGCGTCCGGCGGGGGCCAGGTTCCCGCACCTGAGCCCGCTTGCCCCGGTGCGGGGTGATCGGGCTACGGCTTGTGGGCGGTGGCGAAGATTCTGCGGAAGGGGAGGACCGTGCCGTGGGGGCCGGTGGGGTACGCGGTCCGCAGGGCCGCGCGGTACTCGTCCAGGAACGCCTCCCGGCCCTCCGGGTCGTCCGCGAGCGCGGTCAGCACGGGCCTCAGCCCCGTCCCCTTGACCCAGTCGAGCACGGGATCGTCCCCGTGCAGCACATGCAGATACGTGCTCTCCCACACATCCGTCTCGCACCCCAGCGAGGCGAGCGCGTCCAGGTACTCCGCGGGCTCCCGTACGGCCTCGTCGTGCCGCAGCACCCCGTCCAGCCGCTCCCGCCACCGCGCCCCCTCGGCGACCTCCCGCAGGAGTGTGTGGCTCGGCGCGCCGAAGTTCCCGGGCACCTGGAACGCGAAGGTCCCCCCGGGGGCGAGCCCCGCGACCCAGTCGGCGAACCGGTCGAGGTGTCCGGGGACCCACTGGAGCAGCGCGTTGCTGATGATCACGTCGTACGGCTCCGCGGGGTCCGGGTCCCAGGTCGCCGCGTCGGCGTACGCGAAGCCGAGGTGCCCCCCGCCCCCGGTGGGTCCGGCGAGCGGCCGGGCCCGGTCCAGCATGTCGGTGGAGTTGTCGTAGCCGGTGATCCGCGCGGTGGGCCAGCGCCGGGCGAGCAGCGTGGTGACGTTGCCGGGTCCGCATCCGAGGTCCGCGATCCGGGGCGGGCGGCCCGCGGGCGGCTCGGGGACACGGGCCAGCAGGTCGGCGAAGGCGCGCCCGCGGTGATCGGCGTGGCGCAGGTACTGGTGCGGGTCCCAGACGGGTACGGCTGCGGGCACGGCGGTCTCCTCCCGGAGCGGAGGACCGTCCTCCACCCCCACCATCTATCTTGACATCAAGAGACTTCACATCGACAGACCTACTACACTGATCGCCATGGAGGACGAGGTCGATCGGCTGGTCGCGGCATGGCGCCGGGAGCGCCCTGACCTCGACGTGGAGCCCCTTGAGGTGCTCAGTCGGGTCAGCAGGCTGGCGCGGCATCTCGACCGCGCGCGCCGGCTCGCGTTCTCCGAGCACCAGCTGGAGCCCTGGGAGTTCGACGTCCTGACCTCGCTGCGGCGGGCAGGAGCGCCGTATCAGCTCTCACCGGGTCAGTTGCTGACCCAGACACTGGTCACCTCGGGGACGATGACGAACCGGATCGACCGGCTGGCGAAGAAGGGCCTGGTCGAGCGGTTGCCCGATCCCACGGACCGGCGCGGTGTGCTGGTGCGGCTCACGCCGGAGGGGCGGGACCGGGCGGACCAGGCGCTGGCCGGGCTCCTGGACCAGGAGCGGGCCATCCTCTCCGAGCTGTCCTCGGCGCAGCGGGGCGCGCTGGCCGCGCTGCTCAGGCAGCTCACGGCACCGTTCGACAACATCCCCGGCTGACCGCCTTCGCTTGCGCTTCCGAGGTTTCCTGTGCTGGGCGTACTTGTCCCGGTGCGGGTCGCTCGTGGGGTGCGCAGTTCCCCGCGCCCCTGGATGCTGCCCCATTACGGTCGCTCGCCGGGTGTGGGTCGGTCCTCGTCTTTTGCGCAGTTCCCCGCGCCCCTTTGGGGGCGCCCCCTGGGGCTGCCGTCCGTCTGCGGGCTGTCATCAGGCCGGGGCGGGGTTCAACCCCCCTCCTCGCGGACTCGCGCTGCTGCGGGAGGGGGTGGGCGGGAATCTCTGCCCGCAGACTCCGATGCTCTTCAGTCCGACCACAGGAACGTCCGACCGAGCGCGTTGGAGCGAGGACGGAGAATCCCGACCGGCACCGACCCGAAGAACCGACCGGGAGCGCCCCGAAGGGGCGCGGGGAACTGCGCACCCCCGTCCGACCCGCACCGGGACAAGTGCGCCCAGCCGGACAGACCTCAGAGGCGCAAGCGAAGGCGAAGCGTGCGGCAAGGACTACGACGCGGCCTCCAGGTCGACCGGGCCCACCCCCGCCCGCCGGGCCAGCGCCACCGCGGCCAGCGTGGAGTGGACGCCCAGCTTCCCGAGCACGTTCTGCATATGCGTCCGCACGGTATGCGGGGAGAGGAACAACCGCTCGGCGACCGCCTTGCGCCCCAGCCCCGCGACCATGCAGCGCAGCACCTCCCGCTCGCGCGGGGTGAGCGACTCCACGAGCCGCTCGCTCTCCGTCCGGTGCTTGCGCGCCGCGGTCAGCTCCCGCAGCACCCCGGTGAGCAGCGCCGGCGGGAGATGCGTCTCGTCCCGCAGCACCCCCCGGATCACGGTGAGCAGCCGCGACAGCGAGCAGTCCTTGGCCACCCACCCGGACGCCCCCGCCTGGAGGGCGAGTGCCGCCCGCCTCGGGTCGTCCTTCTCGGCGAGCACCACCGTCCGCACGGACGGCTGCGACTGCCGTACCGCGGAGACGAGCGAGATGCCGTCGACGACGCCGTCGCCCCCGTGCTCGGAGGCGACGGCGACGGCGGGCCGCGCGCCGGGCAGCACGCCCAGCGGCGCGCCGCCCAGATCGGCGTCGGCGAGCAGGACGTCGAACCTGCGGCCGTCGGCCGCCGCGCGGTCCAGGCAGCGCAGGGCCGCCGGGCCACTGCCTGCGGCCGACACGTCGACGTCGGGCTCGGCGGCGAGTGCCGCCGCGAGCGACTCGGCGAAGATGCGGTGGTCGTCGACGACCAGGACACGGATACGAACCACTGAAACCCCCTTTGGGGGACGACCTGAGCGGACACAGCGCCCTGCGTGGATTCCCGGACCAGGGAGGTCCGGGGACGGGCCGCCGCAGCCGCACGGCCGCCGCCGTGCTCGGACTGCTACCCCCACTACGGGTGCCGTACCCGAATGTCTCGCCCCCTGATCCACACCGGCCCCCACCGGCGCTGCCCCTCAGAGTAAGGCCGCTGGGCAGCGGCGGAAGCCGAATTGCAGAACTGTTCGGACCCGCCGTTTAGGGTGAGTCGTATGTTTCGTATGGAGACAGAAGTCGACAAACGCCGGGTTGGTCTGCTGCGTTCCCGGCTGAGGGACACCAATACGAGGGCGTCGCCGGCGCTCCGGGCGCTGCGGGAGACCGTCGCGGACCGGGAGATACCCGTGCAGGTCTGGGCGTTCGGCGAGGACGACGAGCTGGCGGGGGGCTGCGACGCGCATGCCTGGGGCGGCTGGCTGCATGTGAATCTGCTGTGGGTGGACGAGCGTCACCGCGGCACGGGGCTCGGTTCGCGGCTGCTCGCGGACACCGAGCGGCGGGCCCGCGAGGAGCACGGCTGTGCCCGTTCGCGGGTGTGGACCTGGGACTTCCAGGCGCCGGACTTCTACCGCCGGTACGGGTACGAGGTCATATGCGCCCTGCCCGACTATCCGCCGGGCATCACCGAGTACACCCTGGTCAAGACGCTGGTCTGAGGCGCCGGGCACCGGCCGACGGCCGCGCCCCGAACACCCGGGGCGCCGTGAACGCGGCGTCGGCGAAGGCGTCGTGCACCGCCGCGGCGATCCGCTCCGCGTCCGCGGCCTGCGTCAGGACGACGGCGGAGCCGCCGAAGCCGCCGCCGGTCATCCGCGCCCCGAGCGCGCCCGCCGCGGTGGCCGCGCTGACGACGAGGTCCAGTTCCGGGCAGGAGATGCGCAGGTCGTCCCGCAGGGACGCGTGCCCTTCGGTGAGGACGGGGCCGATCGCGCGGAGGTCCCCGTGGGTACCGGAGGCCAGCAGGGCGACGACCCGTGCGACCCGGTGGTCGTCGGACACCACATGCCGTACATAGCGGCGCAGGCGCTCGTCGTCGAGGCGCGCGAGAGCGTGCGGGAGCGCGTGGTACGGAAGGTCGCGCAGATGGGGCACGCCGAGCTGGCGCGCGCCCTCCTCGCACCCCGCGCGCCGTTCGGCGTACGCCCCGTCGCCGAGGGCGTGCTGGACCCGGGTGTCGACGACGAGCAGGGTGAGGCCGTGGGCGGTGAGGTCGAAGGGGATCTGCCGGACGGTCAGGTCGCGGCAGTCGAGGTGGAGGGCGTGGCCGGGGACGCAAACCGCCGACGCCATCTGGTCCATGATCCCGCAGGGCACGCCGACGAAGTCGTTCTCGGCGCGCTGGGCGCAGCGGGCGAGCGCGGGGCGGTCGAGCCCGAGGCCGTGGAGTTCGTCCAGGGCGACGGCGGTGACGACCTCCAGGGCGGCGGAGGACGAGAGTCCGGCGCCGGTGGGGACGGTCGAGGCGAGATGGAGGTCGGCGCCGCCGAGGACGGCGGTGTGCCCGGCGCGGGCCAGGGCCCACAGGACGCCCGCCGGGTAGGCGGCCCAGCCGCCGCCGGAGCGGGGTTCCAGCGCGGTGGCGTCCAGTTCGGCCACCGGGCCGGGGATGTCCGCCGAGTGCAGCCGCAGTACGCCGTCGGTGCGCCTGCGCACCGCGGCGACGACGGTGTGCGGCAGGGCGAGCGGCATCACGAAGCCCTCGTTGAAGTCGGTGTACTCACCGATGAGGTTGACCCGGCCGGGCGCCGCCCACACCCCTTCGGGCGGGGCCCCGTACAGCGCGGTGAAGTCCCGGGCCACGGTCCGCGCGGCACCGTCCAGGTCCGTGGGCTCCGGTTCCAGGGGGCGGGGTCCTCCCGTACGGCTCGCGGGGGCGTTCACGCGCCGTCCCGGCGGGCGAACGCCCAGGCGTCCGCGACGATGTCGGTGAGGGCGGCGCGGGCGGGCCGCCAGCCGAGCCGGTCACGGGCGGTGGCGGCGGAGGCGACGAGGACGGCGGGGTCCCCGGGGCGGCGGGGAGCGGGGCTCTCGGGCACGGGCAGACCGGTGACCTCGCGGACCGCGGCGACGACCTCCCGCACGGAGAAGCCGTTGCCGTTGCCGAGGTTGCAGATCAGATGCTCGCCGGGGGCGGCGGCGGTCAGCGCGAGGAGATGGGCGGCGGCGAGGTCCGCGACATGGATGTAGTCGCGTACGCAGGTGCCGTCGGGGGTGGGGTAGTCGTCGCCGTACACCTGGACGGCGTCCCGCCGGCCGAGGGCTGCCTGGAGGACGAGCGGGATCAGATGCGACTCGGGGTCGTGCCGCTCCCCGTACAGGGTGCCGTCAGGCGCACGGTGGGCGCCCGCGACGTTGAAGTACCGCAGGGACACCGCCGCGAGGCCGTGGGCCGCCGCCTCGCCGCCGATCATATGGTCGACGGCGAGCTTCGACGCGCCGTACGGGCTGGTGGGCGCCGTCGGGTCGGTCTCCCGGACGGGGGTGCGCGACGGTTCGCCGTAGGTGGCGGCGGTGGAGGAGAAGACGAGCTTGCGCACCCCCGCGCCGCGCATCGCGGCGAGCAGCGCCATCGTGCCGCCGACGTTGTTGTCCCAGTACTTCTCGGGCCGTGCGACGGACTCGGCGACCTGTGAGGACGCGGCGAAGTGCAGTACGGCGTCGTAACCGCCGCCGAGGTGGCGGGCCGCGTCCTGGACCCGGCCCTCGATGAACCGGGCGCCGCGCGGGACGCCCTCCCGGAAGCCCGTCGACAGGTCGTCGAGGACGGTCACCGCGTGGCCCGCCGCCAGCAGATGCGCCGCGACGACCCCGCCGACGTATCCGGCGCCCCCGGTGACCAGGTACGTACCGCTGGTCAACTCGCCACCTCCCGCAGTCTGCGCGCCGCGTCCTCCGGCGGCACGTCGTTGATGAACACGCTCATACCGGATTCCGAACCCGCGAGGAACTTCAGCTTGCCGGGGGTCCGCCGGACGGTGAAGAGTTCCAGATGCAGCCCGAACCCGGCGCGTTCGGCGGGCCGGGTGAACGGCGCCTGGTGCCAGGCGGAGATGTACGGGGTGGGGGGCGCGCCGGGGCCGAAGATCCGGTCGAAGCGGCGCAGCAGTTCCAGGTACACGGCCGGGAACCCGGCCCGCGCGGCGTCGTCGAGGGCGAGCAGATCGGGTACGCGGCGCTTGGGGTAGAGGTGCACCTCGTACGGCCAGTGGGCGGCGTAGGGGACGAACGCGGCCCAGTCGTCGGTCTCCAGGACGGTCCGCGTGCCGTCGCCGAGCTCGTCGGCGAGGACGTCGTCGAAGAGGTTGCGGCCGGTGGCCGTGTGGTGCCGGGCGACGGAGTCGAGCATCCGTGTGGTGCGCGGGGTGGTGAAGGGGAACGCGTAGATCTGGCCGTGGGGGTGGCCGAGGGTCACGCCGATCTCCACCCCCCGGTTCTCGAAGCAGTAGACCTGTTCCACGGACGGCAGATGGGACAGTTCCGCGGTCCGGTCGGTCCAGGCGTCGAGGACGAGGGCGGTGTGCTCCTCGGTGAGGTCGGCGAACGACGTGTCGTGGTCGGCGGTGAAGCAGACGACCTCGCAGCGGCCGGAGCCGCCCGCGAGGGACGGGAACCGGTTCTCGAACACGGCGACGTCGTACGAGGAGTCGGGGATCTCGGTGTGCCGGCCGTCCCGGGAGGGGCACAGGGGGCACTCGTCAGCCGGGGGCAGATAGGTACGGGCCTGCCGGTGCGAGGCGATGGCCACGTCGTCGCCGAGCAGGCGGTCGTGGCGGATCTCCGAGGTGGTGGCGACGGGCGGCAGGGGGCGGGGGTCGGCCGCGGTGCGGACCGTGTCGTCGCGGATGTCGTAGTAGATGAGCTCGCGGCCGTCGGCCAGCCGGGTCGACGTCTTCTTCACTCCGGGGCTCCTCGTCAGATACGGGGCGGTTCCCGCAAGACCTCCAGGATTCCAACAGAATCGAACACAACAAACCATAGCCCGCCCCCACCGTCAATGGACCCCGGCCCCAACCCAGCCGACCAGCAACGGACCGGGGCACCCCCCAGGGACGCGGGGAACCGCGCACCCACCGAGCGACGGCACAGGAACAAGCCCGCCCACCCGGACAGCCCCACGGACGCCCGGGCCGCCCACAGCCGACCAACGACGGTCAGAGGGCACCACCAGGGGCGCGGGGAACTGCGCACCCACGAACGCCCCGCACAGGAACAAGTACGCCCACCCGGACATACCCAGAAGCGCAAGCGAAGGCGAAACGCACAACAGCGCCGCACCGGCAAGGAATCCGGTGCGGCGCTAAAGGCCCGGCGAGGGGCGCGGCCTCAGGACGGCAGGGGCGACGGCGGAACGGGCCCCGCCCGGTCCAGCAGCCCCGTACGCGCGGCCAACGCGGCAGCCTCCAGCCGCGACCCCACCCCCAGCTTCATCAGCACCCGCTGCACATGCGTACGCGCCGTGGAGGGCGCGATACCCATCCCCGCGGCGATCAGCCGCGTGTCCTCCCCGTCCGCGACCCGCACCAGTACCTCGACCTCACGGGGCGTCAGCATCTGCAACAGCCGCTGCCCCTCGTCGTCGGGCTGGGCGGCGGGGTTCAGCAACTCCCCGAACGCCCCCTGGAGCAGTTGCGGGGCGACCGCCGCCTCCCCCGCGCGGGCCTTCATGATGGCCCGCTCCACTCCTTCGATCCGCTCGTCGTGCCGTACGTACCCGGAGGCCCCCGCGGCGAACGCCGCGGCGATCCCCCGCGGTGACGGCACCGGACCGAGCACCACGACCGCGACCTGCGGACGGTCCCGTTTGATCCGTACCACCGGGTCGAACGCGCCCGGCTCCGCCGGTGTCGCCGTACCCAGCAGACAGACTTCGGGCGCGCGTGTGATCACCAACTCCGCGGCGCCCGCGGCCGGAGCCGCCGCCGCGAGCACTCTGTGCCCGCGCAATTTCAGGGCCGAGGCCAATGCCTCGGCCAGCAACCTGTGATCGTCGACCACCATGAGCCGCACACCCATAGTGTCACCCCCCACTTTCCCGCCCGGCCCCCCACAGACCCGGACGCCCTGCCCTCGTCCCCCGGAAGTTACACGCTTGTTCGACGGGCCGCTGCCCTTACGGAAGAGAAGCCAACCGGAATACCGAAATCGTCGACCTTTCCGACCGATGGGGCGTATCCGTACGCGTCACGCCCGGAAAGTGTGCGACGACCGGGAATCCCCCGGGGCGCGCCGCAACGCTCCTGCCCACACCGGCCGCCGGGGCGCGCTTCCACGCGCCCCCCGCCCGCGCTGATGAGCCGCTCCCCCGCGCCGCGCGGGAACACGGCGGCGCCCCCGTCCCCGGCACGGGACCGTACAACCGGAGGAAGGAGCCCGGAGGACGGTGCCGGTGAGGGGGCGGGGGCGCGGCGGACGCGGGCCTGCCGGCGGGTGCCGGTCAGCCGGTGCCGAAGGCGACCGCCAGATACTCCTTGTCGCCGTCGCTCAGTGCCTTGGACGCGTAGATCTCGCTCATGAAGAGCCGGCCGTCGCCGTAGTCGTACTCCGAGTACTCCGGCATGAAGGCGGTCTCCATGTCCCGGGTGGACTCCGTCGACGGGGTCTCCAGCAGGACCGTCGCCTTCAGGGTGGCGCCGTCCAGGCTGACGACCTGACCGCCCTTGTCGTACGGCGGACGCTTGTAGGCGATGACGTTGGTGCCGTCCATCCGGATCGGGCTGATGGTGTAGCCGTCGCCCGCGTCGGCGCGGGCGCCCACCAGCTTGCCGGTGGCGAGGTCGAACGCGACGATCTCGTTGGTGTCGCTGAACTCCGCGGTGCCCGGGTGCTCCTCGGTCGGCAGATACAGCCGGTCGCCCCCGACGGCGAGAAGCTTGCACTGCTCGACCCGCGTCGCGTCGCACCTCGCCGCGTACTTGTCGCCCTCGGCGGTGAACTTGGAGCGCAGCTTGCCGGTCTTCTCGTCGATCGCGAAGAAGTCGGAGATCCCGCTGCCGTCCCCGGCGGAGTCACCGATGTCGGCGGCGACGACCAGCGGTGTGGTGGAGACGACGCTCGCGTAGTCCACACCGGTCGCCATCTTGTACGTGGACAGCGGCTTGCCGGTCTTCGGGTCGAGGTTCTGGATCTCCAGGCGCCGGTTGTCGAGGTCGCCGCAGCGGCGGACCGCGACCAGCGCGCTGCCGCCCGCGTAGCCGGAGTCGTAGCAGGGCTCCCCCAGCTTCGGCTCCCACAGGGACGAGCCGTCGGCGGCGCTCCAGGCCGCGCCGCCCGCCGTACCGCCCGCGGCGACGGTACCGCCGCCGATGGTGACCTCGTCGAAGGAGACGAGCCGGTCACCGGACTTCGCGGTCTTGGTCCACAGCAGCTTGCCGGTGGTCAGGTCGAGCATGGAGACCTGGGTGCAGCCCTGGTACGGCTTGGCCTTGGTGGGCGTCGCGGGCTGGGCGATCAGCGCGGTCCGGTTGTCGGCGGTGACGTGCCGCGAGGCCGCGCACACCGGGCCGGTCAGCTTGGCCGTCCACAGCTCCGCGCCGGTCGCCGGGTCGTACCCGCCGACCACACCGATCCCGGCCTTGGCGTACACCTTGTCGGTCAGCCAGGAACCGGCGACCTGGGTGGTGTTGTCGTCCTTGATGACCGGTGAGGGCACCTGGAACAGCGGCTTCGCCTTGGTGTTGGCGGGCGCCTTCTCCTGGGGCGTGGTGGCCTCGGGAGCGACGCCGCCGGACGTGCCGCCGGTGTCGTTCCCGCCCGCGGTGCCCTCGCCGCCCTTCTCCTTGGTGTCCTTGCCGTCCTTGCCGCCGTCGGCGGAGCTGTTCTTGCTGTCGTCGTCCTTGCCCATGGACGAGTAGACGATCCCGCCGCCGACGATCAGCGCGATGACGAGGACCGCCGCGCCGATGATCAGCGCGATCGGGTTGCGCGAGCGGGACGGACCGCCGCCGGGCTGCTGCGGAGGCATCGCGACGGTCGGGACGGAGTACTGGGCGTACGGCTGCTGCTGGCCGGGGTAGCCGCCGGGCTGCTGGCCCTGCGGACCGGGGTAGCCGTACCCGGGCGCGGACTGCTGGCCCGGGGCGCCGGGATAGCCGTACCCCGGGGGCTGGGCCTGCGGCGGCTGTCCGGGCGGGCCGCCGGGGTAGCCGTACCCCGGGGCGGACTGCTGGGGCGGGGCCCCGTAACCACCGGCGGGCGGCGCCGCGTGGGGCGTGCCGTACCCGGGCGGCGGACCCTGCGGGGCGCCGTAACCGGGTGTCGGCGTCTGCGGGGCGCCGTAACCGCCCGGCGGGGGCGTCTGCGGGGCACCGAAGCCGCCGGGGGGCGGGTCCTGCGGGGCACCGAAACCACCGGGCGGCGGGTCCTGCGGGGCACCGAAACCACCGGGCTGGGCGCCCGGCGGGTCCTGCTGCTTGCCGAAGCCGACGGGCGGCTGGGCGGGCGGCGGGCCCGCGGGTGCCGGGGGCGGACCCTGGGGCGGGACCTGGTCGGCGGGGACCCGGTCCGACGGGGGCTCGCCGGCGGGCGGCTCGGGGGGCTGGGGCGGCTGGCTCATGGCGTGTCTACCTCGGGGAAACGGTTCGGAGCCCGGCGTGGGGCCACGGGGGACCCGGGCACCTGGACAAGGGCCCGGGTCCGGGACGGACGGGGACGGCGGACGGACGTCGGCCTGGGACCGGGGTCGTCAGGGACCGAAGGCCATCATCAGCTTCTGCTCCGAGTCGGCCTTCGTGTTCGTCAGCCGGGTGCTGGAGAGGTAGAAACGGCCACCGGCCCAGGCCATCTCCTTGGCGAAGAAGGTGTTCTCCAGCGCCGCGGCGCCCGCCGGGTTCTGGAGGAGCTTCTTCGGGGTCCCGCCGCCGACCGGGGTGGCGGTGATGGTACCGCCCGTGTCGTACGTGGGCTCCTCGTACGAGATGACGTTGCCGTCCTCGACCCGCAGCGGGAGCACGGAGCGGGCGCCGGTGGACTTGGCGCGCCATTTCTCCTTGCCGGTGTTCAGGTTGACGGCGATGAGTTCGTTGACGCCGTTCTTCGCCTTGGACGGCAGGTACAGGGTGTTGGCGTCGGTGGCGACCCCTTCACAGCTCTGGAGGGCTTCGCCGCCGAGGACCAGACCGCAGTCGGGTTCGGGCGCCTCCTCCATGGCGACCTGCGAACGGACCTCACCGGAGCCGTTCCTCAGGGTGCTGATGTTCCACTGCTTCTTGTCGTCGTTGGTGAGGTAGAGCACGACCGGGTCGAGGGAGTAGACCCGGCTGATGCGCCACTTCTTCGGGAACTTCTTCGTCCAGCGGACCTTGCCGGTGGCGGGGTCGAGTTCCCTGAGCTGCTCGTGCTGGTTCTCGCCGCCCGCGCCGCAGGAGGCGACCGTGAGCAGTTTGCTGCCGCTGGTGAAGCCGGACGGGTAGCAGTTGGTCCCGTACTTGTCCGCGGTGAAGAGTTCCTTGCCGGTGTTCGCCTGGTAGGCGACACCGGACATCGAGCGGCCCACCACCAGGGTGTCGCCGACGAGGTGGAGTTCGAGGCCGATGGTGCTGTCGAAGAGATCGCCGTCGGGGATCTTCTTGGTCCAGCCCTTCTTGCCGGTGGCCAGGTCGATCTGCTGGAGCTGGTTGCACTTGGCGCGGTCGCTGACCCCGCTCATATAGGCGACGACGACCTTCAGGCCGGGCGTCGGCTGCGGGGTCGCCGCGCAGACCGCCTGCGGCAGCTCCACCGGGTCCCACGCGGGCGCGCCGCTCTTCGCGTCGAAGCCGAGTACCTGCTTGTACGCGGCCTTGGCGACCGTGGTGCCGGTGACCCACATCTCCGGGGCGTCCCCGCCGGAGCCGGGGACCTTCGGTGCCTGCTTGTACCAGAGGACCTTGGACTCACCGGGCTTGCGGTCCGCGTTCAGGTCCTCCTCGGCCGCGTCGCCGTCACCGCTGCCGTCGCCCTGGTCGACGGAGGGGGACGCGTCGGCGCTGGGCTTCGGGTCGGCCGTGGCGCTCGCGACGGGGTCCTTGGTGGCCTGCTCCTTCTTGTCGTCCTGACCGTCACGGTTCAGGGCGAAGACGGTGGCGCCCACGACGAGCACGACCGCGACGGCCGCGGCGATCACCATCGCGGGCCTCCCCTTGAACGGCCCCCGCCCGCCCCCGGACCCCGCCCCGCCGGACCCCTGCGGCCCCCCGGGATACCCCTGCTGCCCGAACCCCTGCTGCCCGAACCCCTGCTGCCCGTAAGGCTGCTGCCCGTAGGGCGCCTGGCCGGGCTGCTGCCCGTACGGAGCCTGGCCGTACGGCTGTTGCGGGGCATAGGGGCCGGGCTGGGCCGCGTACGGGCCCGGCTGACCGTACGGCCCCGGCTGCGGCGGGCCGTACGGGCCGGGCTGCTGCGGGGCGCTGTACGGTCCCGGCTGCGACTGGCCGTACGGTCCCGCCTGCGGGGCGTACGGGCCGGACTGCGGGGCGGTGTACGGACCGGACTGCGCGTAAGGGTCGGCGTCACCGGACGGCGGACCCGGGGGGTGGGCCGGCTGGCCGGAATCCTGCGGTGCTCCGTCCCCGTCGCGGGGCGTACGGTCATCGGGCGGCTGACTCATCAGCGCTCCCCCTCTTCACTGATTCTCGGCGCCCGGGGTACGGGAAGGTGCGTACGCGAACTGGTCTCGGTCGCCCTTTCTATCACCACGGGGCAAGGGGGTTACGGGGCGCCCGAGTGCTGTGCCCAAGGCCGGACGCCCTTGTGATAGCTCTGTTACGCCCCCTTCACGCCCCCTCCCCAAGGGCCCCCGCGATCAGCATCACAGTGGCTTGTTCCCGTCCCCCCGACCCACCCTGACAGGTCGCCTTCGCTTGCGCTTCCCAGGTCTGTCCGGCTGGACGTGCGTGTCCCGGTACGGGCCGTTCGTGGGTGCGCAGTTCCCCGCAGGTCGCCTTCGCTTGCGCTTCCCAGGTCTGTCCGGCTGGACGTACGTGTCCCGGTACGGGCCGTTCGTGGGGTGCGCAGTTCCCCGCGCCCCTGAAGGGGCGCCCACCTGGGGTTGCTTTTCACCCTCCTCCTCGCGGACTCGCCCGGCTACCGAAGGGGGTGGGCGGGAATCTCTGCCCGCAGACTCCGATGCTCTTCAGTAGGACCACAGGTACGTCGTACCGAGCGCGTTGGAGCGAGGACGGAGAATCCCGACCGGCACCGACCCGAAGAACAAGCCGGACGCGCCCCAAAGGGGCGCGGGGAACTGCGCGAAACCACCGAGCGACGGCACAGGAACGGAGTACGTCCAGCCGGACAGACCCAGGACGACCCGCACAGGAAAAATGCGCGTCCCGCCGGACAGACCTGGGAAGCGCAAGCGAAGGCGACCCGCGGACGAAGAGGCGACAGCAGGAGGCAGCACACCACGCGGCCCCCGAAGGATCACGCCTCGTCCGCCAGCTCCATCCACCGAAGCTCCAGCTCGTCCCGGTCCGCGACCAGCGCCCTCAGCTCCGCGTCCAGCGAGGCCACCTTCTCGAAGTCCGTCGCGTTCTCCGCGATCCGCGCGTGCAGCCCCGTCTCCCGGTCGGACAGCTTGTCCAGCTGCCGCTCGATCCGCTGGAGTTCCTTCTTCGCGGCCCGCGTCTCCGCCGAGGACGGCCCCTTCGCGACGGGCGCCGCGACGACCGGCGCCACCGACGCGACGGCCCGCGCGGCCATCCGCTCCCGCCGCTCCAGGTACTCGTCGATCCCCCGCGGCAGCATCCGCAGCGTGGAGTCGCCGAGCAGCGCGAACACCCGGTCGGTGGTCCGCTCCAGGAAGAACCGGTCGTGGGAGATCACGATCATCGACCCGGGCCACCCGTCCAGCAGGTCCTCCAGCTGGTTCAGCGTCTCGATGTCGAGGTCGTTCGTGGGCTCGTCGAGGAACAGGACGTTCGGCTCGTCCATCAGCAGCCGCAGCAGTTGCAGCCGGCGCCGCTCACCGCCGGACAGGTCCCCGACGGGGGTCCACTGCTTCTCCTTGCCGAAGCCGAACATCTCGCAGAGCTGTCCGGCGGTCATCTCCCGACCCTTGCCCAGGTCGACCCGCTCCCGTACCTGCTGCACCGCTTCCAGCACCCGCAGCCGCGGGGCGAGTTCGGACACCTCCTGGGAGAGGTACGCGAGCTTGACGGTGCGGCCCACGACGACCCGCCCGGCGGCGGGCTGCGTCTCGCCGCCGCTGCGCTGCGCGTCCGCGAGCGCCCGCAGCAGGGACGTCTTGCCCGCGCCGTTGACCCCGACGAGCCCGATCCGGTCGCCGGGACCGAGCTGCCAGGTCACATGCTGGAGGAGGGTCTTGGGACCGGCCGTGACGGTGATGTCCTCGACCTCGAACACGGTCTTGCCGAGCCGCGAGCTGGCGAACTTCATCAGCTCGGAGGTGTCCCGGGGCGGCGGTACGTCCTTGATCAGCTCATTGGCCGCCTCGACCCGGAACCGGGGCTTCGACGTGCGCGCGGGGGCGCCGCGCCGCAGCCAGGCCAGCTCCTTGCGGACCAGGTTCTGCCGCTTGACCTCCTCGGTCGCGGCGATGCGCTCCCGCTCGGCGCGCGCGAAGACGTAGTCCGAGTAGCCGCCCTCGTACTCGTAGACCGTGCCCTTCTGCACATCCCACATGCGGGTGCAGACCTGGTCCAGGAACCACCGGTCGTGGGTCACGCAGACGAGCGCGGAGCGGCGGTTGCGCAGATGGGCGGCGAGCCAGGCGATGCCCTCGACGTCGAGGTGGTTCGTCGGCTCGTCGAGGACGACGAGGTCCTGGTCCTCGATGAGGAGCTTGGCGAGCGCGATCCGGCGGCGCTCACCGCCGGACAGCGGACCGATCACCGTGTCGAGTCCGTGCTCGAAGCCGGGCAGGTCCAGCCCGCCGAAGAGTCCGGTGAGGACGTCGCGGATCCTGGCGTCACCTGCCCACTCGTGGTCGGCCATGTCGCGGATCACCTCGTGCCGCACGGTGGCCGTGGAGTCGAGGGAGTCGTGCTGGGTGAGGACCCCGAGCCGCAGCCCGCCGCTGTGGGTGACCCGGCCGGTGTCCGCGTCCTCCAGCTTCGCGAGCATCCGGATCAGGGTGGTCTTCCCGTCCCCGTTCCGGCCCACGACACCGATGCGGTCGCCCTCGGAGACGCCGAGCGACACCCCGTCGAGCAGGGCACGGGTGCCGTACACCTTGCCTACGGACTCGACATTGACGAGGTTGACTGCCATTTCGCTCCTGCCAGGGGGATGAACCGACTCTCCAGCGTAGTCGGCTCCCCGGAACCCGGACGCCGCCGTCCACAGGCGGTACCCACCGGGCGGCGGGCGGCCCCGCGGTGACCCCCGGCGCACGGAACGTGAGCGGCGGACCCTATGCGGTGGACCGTGGGCGCCGGGAGGTGTGCGGCGGGCCGGGTTCAGCGCAGCGCGCGCGGGCGGGCGGGGTGCGGGACCGGACGCCCGCGGAGGTGCCCGCGCGTTCCACCAGGTACCAGCCCGCGAGGGCCGTCACGACGGCCGCCGGGGCGGTGACGCGGACCGCGACGAGCAGGGCGCTGCGGCCTTCGAGGAGGTCGGCGAGGCCGACCGTCGACAGGCCGAGGACGCCGAACAGGGCGAGGGTGACGCCGACCGCGGCGAGCGGGCCCGTCCAGCGGCGGGGCGCGGCGGGTGCCGCCGGGGTGCCGGGGCGTTCGAAGCGGCGGAACAGCAGGGCGAGGAGCGCGGTCAGGGTCGCCGCGACGGCGAGCCGGAGCGGTACCTGGGCCCACCAGACGGCCGTGGCGGGTTCGGGCAGCGGGACGTCGAGGGCGAGCAGCGCCCCGTAGACGCCGAGCATGGCGGTGAGGTGCCACAGGAACGCGGTCATGGCGAAGCCGCTCGCGACGACGACCCCGCGCCAGACCCGGGGCCGGGCCAGCAGCCGGGTCGCGGGGGCGCGCAGGAGTTCCACCGCGCCGACGAGCCACAGGCCGTGGCACAGCAGGGCCAGGGTGGGCGGGGCCATGTTGGAGACCTTCTCGCCGGGCATCCCGACCATGGACAGCGGGTAGGGGCCGACGGCGACGAGCAGTCCCGCGCCGACGAGTCCGGCGCCCGCGAGCAGGCGGGGCGCGGTCAGCCGGCCGTCGGCGCGCAGGAAGCCGAGCTGGTGGACGGCGAGCCAGACGAAGGCGAAGTTGAGGAACTCGGCGTACGGGACGCCCAGCGCGAAGCGCAGTACGTCGACGGTGGCGGCGGCGCCCGCGAGCGTGGCGAAGGCGGCCCAGCCCCAGCGTTCGTGGGCGCGCAGCAGCGCCGGGGTGAGGGCGACCATCGCGAGGTAGACGCCGATGAACCACAGGGGCTGGGTGACGAGCCGCAGGGCCGCGTCGAGCAGCGCGCTGTCCACGCGCGCGAGTTGCAGGGCGAGCGCGGCGGCGCCCCAGACGAGGACGAAGGCCATGGTCGGACGCAGCAGCCGGTGCAGCCGGGTGCGCAGGAACACCGCGTAGACGGAGGGCGCGTCCGGGTTGCGGCGGGACAGGGAGCGGTACGAGAGGGCGTGCGCGAAGCCGCCGACGTAGAAGAAGACGGGCATCACCTGGAACAGCCAGGTCAGGGACTGGGCCTCGGGGAGATGGGTGAGGAGGTTGCCGATGTGCGCGGTGCCGTCGGGGCGCGGCGCGACGGCGGCCATGAGCCAGTGTCCGAGGATCACGGTCGCGAGCGAGGCGACCCGCAGGAGGTCCATGTACCGGTCCCGCCCGGACGGTGTCGCACCGGCCGGCCGTTCCGCTTCCCGAAGACTTGTTCCCATTCCGGTACGGTCTCCCGGCCGGGCGCCCGGCCGGGAGGGCGCCCGTACTCAGATCAGGTCTGAGTACGTGTACCTGTGAGGGCCTTGCGGTAGCGGAGCTCGGGCAGGACGGCGCCACCGGTGGTCTCCTCGGCGGTGGCGCCGTCGAACCGCCAGCCCGCGGCCTCGTAGAAGCGGCGCGCGCGGGTGTTGTCCGCGAGGACCCAGAGCGTGCCGTCCCGGTACCCGGCCGCCGCGAGGGCGGTGGTCGTGGCCTCCATCAGGGCGCGGCCGACCCCGGTGCCCCAGTGGTCGGGGTGGGCGTACATGGTGTGGATCTCACCGTCCTCGGGGGCGTCCGCCGGTGCGGGCTCGGTGGTGGCCTCGGTGACGGGCTCGGCGGGCCGGAATCCGGCGAAGGCGACGATCCGGTCGGCGGAGTCGGCGGAGTCGGCGGAGTCGGCCACGGCCACCAGGACGCGGGCCCGTGGCGCTTCGCTCGCGGCGAGCCGTTCGGCCCAGACCTCGGCCGCCGCGGCGGGGTCCAGCGCGTCGAGGTGTTCGCGCGGGACGATACCCGCGTAGGCGGCCTGCCAGGCCCGTACATGGACGAGTGCGATGCCTTCGGCGTCGGCGGGGTGTGCGGGGCGGATCTCCATCCCCGGATGGTCGCCCGCGCGCGGGGGCGACAGCCACCGGTTTTCCCCCTCCGCGGGTCGCCTTCGCTCGCGCTTCCCAGGTCCGTCCGGCTGACCGCACTTGTCCCTGTGCCGTCGCTCGGTGGGTGCGCAGTTCCCCGCGCCCCTGGATGCTGCCCCTTCGGGCTTGTTCGCCGGGTGCGGGTCGCCCTCGTCTCTTGCGCAGTTCCCCGCGCCCCTGAGGTTGCGCCCCTTGCGGTTCCCGTTCGGGTGCGGGTGGCCCTTGGTTGCTCGCGCAGTTCCCCGCGCCCCTGGATGCTGCCCCCTTGCGGTTGTTCATCGGGTGCGGGGCCGTCCTCGTTTTTGCGCAGTTCCCCGCGCCCCTTTGGGGGCGCCCACCTGGGGCTGTCCTCAGGGTGCGGGCTGTCAGCAACCGGGGCCGGGGTTGAACCACCCTCCTCGCGGACTCGCTCTGCTGCCGAAGGGGGTGGGCGGGAATCTCTGCCCGCAGACTCCGATGCTCTTCAGTAGGACCACACGTACGTCGTACCGAGCGCGTTGGAGCGAGGACGGAGAATCCCGACCGGCACCGACCCAAAGAACCGGCAGAACGCGCCCCAAAGGGGCGCGGGGAACTGCGCAAAAGACGAGAACCGGCCCGCACCCGAAGAGCACGAACAGGGGCAGCATCCAGGGGCGCGGGGAACTGCGCGAAACCACCGAGCGACGGCACAGCAACGAAGTACGCCCCGCCGGACAGACCTGGGAAGCGCAAGCGAAGGCGACCCGCGGGGAACTGCGCAACCCACGAGCGACGGCACAGGAACGAGTACGTCCAGCCGGACGGACCTCGGGGGCGCGAGCGAAGGCGGGCTGTCAGGACTCCGCGGGCCGGGGGAGGACGGTCGCGCCGGGGACGGGGGACGTCGCCGTACGGACGGTGCGGCAGCGGCCGGTCGCGCGCAGCGCCTCGGTCACCACCCCCGCGGACTCCTCGTCCTTGACGAGGAACGCCGTCGTGGGCCCGGACCCGGAGACGAGCGCGGCCAGCGCCCCCGCCTCCCGCCCCACCGCGAGCGTGTCCGCCAGCGACGGCATCAGCGACAGCGCCGCGGGCTGGAGATCGTTCTCCAGATGCGCCGCGAGGGCGACCGCGTCACCCGTGTACAGGGCGTCGAGCAGCTCGGGCACGGCATGCGGCAGCGGGATGTCCGTACCGGCGGTGAGCCGGTCGAACTCGCGGTACACGGCGGGCGTCGACAGCCCGCCGTCGGCCGCGGCGAACACCCAGGTGAACGTCCCGCCGACCTCCAGGTGGCGCAGCCGTTCGCCCCGGCCGGTGCCGAGCGCGGCCCCGCCGAGCAGGCTGAACGGCACATCGCTGCCGAGCTCGGCGCACAGCGCGAGGAGTTCCGCGCGGCTCGCCCCCGTACCCCACAGGGTGTCGCAGGCGACGAGTGCCGCCGCCGCGTCCGCGCTGCCCCCGGCCATGCCCCCGGCGACGGGGATGTCCTTGGCGATATGGAGGTGGACGGCGGGTTCCCGGCCGTGCCGCGCGGCGAGGAGTTCCGCGGCGCGGGCGGCGAGGTTGGTGCGGTCCAGGGGGACCTGGGCGGCGTCGGGCCCCTCGCAGGTGACGCGGAGCGCGTCGGCGGGGGTGGCGGTGACCTCGTCGTACAGGCCGACGGCGAGGAACACGTTGGCGAGGTCGTGGAAGCCGTCCGGGCGGACCTCTCCCACCGCGAGCTGGACGTTCACCTTGGCGGGGACGCGTACGGTCACCGCCGTGCGCGGGCTGGTCGCGGTCATCCTGCCGCTTCCTCCTCGTCGTGCCCGGTGGGCCGGGCCTGATCGGTTTACTGGTTCTCGGCGGTCTGCTGGTTCGCGGCGGTCTGCTGGTCGTCGGCGGCCGACGGGGGCCGCGCGGCCGCTCCGTCCGCCGCGGCGCCCTTGTTCTCGGCGATGCGGGCGAACTCCTCGACGGTGAGGGCCTCGCCGCGGGCCTGCGGGGAGATCCCGGCGGCGCGCAGGGCGGCCTCCGCCGCGGGGGCGGAACCGGCCCAGCCGGAGAGTGCGGCCCGCAGCGTCTTGCGGCGCTGGGCGAACGCCGCGTCGACGACCGTGAAGACCTCGCGGCGGGTCGCGGTCGTCCGCACGGGTTCGGTGCGGCGGACCAGGGCGACCAGTCCGCTGTCGACGTTCGGCGCGGGCCAGAAGACGGTGCGGCCGATGGACCCGGCGCGCTTGACCTCGGCGTACCAGTTGGCCTTCACCGACGGGACGCCGTACACCTTGGAGCCGGGCGGCGCGGCGAGCCGGTCGGCCACCTCCGCCTGGACCATCACCAGGGTGCGTTCGATGGTGGGGAACGTCTCCAGCATGTGCAGCAGCACGGGCACGGCGACGTTGTACGGGAGGTTCGCGACGAGGGCCGTCGGCGCGGGGCCCGGCAGTTCGGTGACCCGCATCGCGTCGCTGTGCACGAGGTCGAAGCGGGCGGCCCGCTCCGGCATCCGGGCGGCGATCGTCGCGGGGAGGGCCGCCGCGAGGGTGTCGTCGATCTCGACGGCGGTGACGTGCTCGGCGGCTTCCAGGAGCGCGAGGGTCAGGGAGCCGAGACCGGGTCCCACCTCGACCACCCGGTCCTCGGGACGCACGGCGGCGGTGCGGACGATCCGGCGCACGGTGTTGGCGTCGATGACGAAGTTCTGACCGCGCTGTTTCGTCGGCTTCACGCCGAGCGCGGCCGCGAGCTCGCGGATGTCTGCGGGGCCCAGGAGCGGGCCGGGGTCGGTGCTGCTCACCGGTCAAGGGTAAGGGCCGGTGACGGGGCCCCTGACCGTGTCCCGCCGCGCGGGGCGCCGCCCGGCCCTACAGCCGGGTGCCGCAGTGCGGCCAGGGGCTCGCGCCGCGGGCGATGTACAGCTTCTTCGCGCGGCGTGTCTGCTCGGCGGGCGGGGCGTCCTGGGGGCGGCCGGTGCCGCCGAGGCTGCGCCAGGTCTGGGTGTCGAACTGGTACAGCCCGCCGTAGGTGCCGGAGGGGTCGACCGCGCCCGCCCGGCCGCCGGACTCGCAGGCGGCGAGCGCGGACCAGTCGAGGCGGTCGGTGCCGCGCGCGGCCACGGGCCGGGGCTTCGTCCCGGTCCGGACGACCCGCTGGCGGGGGGCGCGCAGCACCTCGCTGCCGAGCTTGCGGGGCCGCTGCCGTACGCCGTTCACCGTCCGTACGGCGTAGGTGGTGCGCCGCAGGCCCGCGCGGCCCGGGTCGTCCACGACGGTGGTGCCGGTCAGCAGGTCCGGGTCGGAGACGGTGCGGGTGGTGAACGGCAGCGACCGGTCGCGGGTCTCCCGGCCGTCGGTGATCCGCAGCACGGTCACCGTCTGTCCGTCGCGGGGGAAACTGCCGGCGGGTACGGAGGTGGTGTCCTGGTCGCGCAGTTCCACCCCGGCCTGGTCGACGGCCTCGCGGACGGTCGCCGCGTTGGTGCGGATGACGCGTTCCCGGCCGTCGGCGAGGATCGTGACGGTCCGCTCGGTGCGCACGGCGAGGGCGAGTCCGGCGCGGTCGATGCGGCGGGAGCGCGAGGTGGACAGGAACGCGCCCTCCGCGCGGACGCCGAGCTGGTCGAGGGCGCCCGAGACGGTGTCGGCCGTGGTCCAGAACTCGCGCAGCTGTCCGTCGATGGTGAGCCGGACGGGCCGTCCGTAGTGGACGGTGATCTCGTCGCCGTGGGCGAGGGCGGCGGTGGGCGCGGGGGCGACGACGTCCCGGGTGCCGACCCTGACGCCCTCCTCGGCGAGGAGCTCCGCCACGTCGTCGGCGAAGGTGTGCAGGGTCCGGGGGCGGCCGTCGACGGTGAGCTCGACCGTCTTGTCGTCGGCGCAGTACGCGGCGGTGCCGCCCGCGAGGAACGCGACGACGAGGGCCTGCGGGAGCAGGCGGCGGCGCCGCGCGGCCTCGGAGGGGTCGGCGGGGCGGCGGCGCGAGCGGCGGGCGGACCGGCCGGGTCCGGTGGCGGGCGGGTCGGCGGGCGGGGCGGCGGGGGTCCATCCGGCCGCGCTGCCGGTCCCCGGTCCGTGTCCCGGCCCCGGTCCCGGGGCGGCGGGGGCGGCCGGGGGTGCGGGGGTCGCGGGGGTCGCGGGGTACGGCGCGGGGTGGTGGGCGGGCCCCACGCCGTAGGGCAGGGTCGGCGGGTCCTGGTAGGGGAGGCCCGCGGCGAGGGTGGGCGCCCCGTGCCAGGTGAAGGGCTCGTACGCGTCCTGCGCGTCGGACGCGTCGTCGCGCGGCGCTTCGTGCGGGGCTCGGCTCACTGCGGCTCCAGCGGGTGGCTTCCGGGGCGGGGCCCACAGAACCTAACCGAGCCGCCGTCACTCTCCAACGCGCCACCACTACCCAGGGTTATCGTTGCTGCCCATGGGTCCGGGTCAGTACCCGAAAGCGCGAGCCGTGTTCGCGGCGACGGCGGTCGCGAGGGTGTCCTCGTGCACGCCCTTGACCTCCGCCATCGCGCGGAGCGTGACCGGGATCAGATACGGGGCGTTCGGCCGGCCGCGGTAGGGGGCCGGGGTGAGGAACGGGGCGTCGGTCTCCACCAGGACCAGCTCCGGTGGGGCCACGGCGAGCGCGTCGCGCAGGGGCTGGGCGTTCTTGAACGTGACGTTCCCGGCGAACGACATGAACCAGCCGTGCCGGGCGCACACCTCGGCCATCTCCGCGTCACCCGAGTAGCAGTGGAAGACGGTGCGCTCCGGGGCGCCCTCCTCCTTCAGCACGCGCAGCACGTCGTCGTGGGCGTCGCGGTCGTGGATGACGAGCGCCTTGCCGTGGCGCTTGGCGATCTCGATGTGCGCGCGGAACGAGCGCTCCTGGGCGGCCCTGCCCTCCGGGCCGGTGCGGAAGTGGTCGAGGCCGGTCTCGCCGACGCCCTTCACCTGCGGCAGGGCGGCGAGCCGGTCGATCTCGGCGAGCGCGTCGTCCAGGGCGGTGTCACCGCCGGGGGTACGGGCGCCCTGGCGGGACCAGCCGTCCGGGTCGCCCAGGACGATACGGGGGGCCTCGTTGGGGTGCAGGGCCACGGTGGCGTGGACGGAGGGGTGGGCGGCGGCGGTGTCGGCGGCCCAGCGGGAGCCCGCCAGGTCGCAGCCGACCTGGACGACCGTGGTGACGCCCACGGAGGCCGCCTTCGCGAGGATCTCCTCGACGGGGGCGTGCTGCATGTCCAGGTGGGTGTGGGAGTCGGCGACCTCCACGGAGAGCCGCGGGGGCGGCGGGGGTGGGGTGTCCTTGTTGTTCTCGGGCATGGCCCGATCCTACGAACCGCCCGGCCCCCGCTCGCGGCCCCCAGGTCTGCCCGGGTGCGCGCACTCGTCCCTGTGCCGTCGCTCGTCGTTTTCGCGCAGTTCCCCGCGGGTCGCCTTCGCTTGCGCTACCCAGGTCCGTCCGGCGTGACGCGGTTGTTCCTGTGCCGTCGCCCGGTGGTTTCGCGCAGTTCCCCGCGCCCCTTTGGGGCGCACCCGGCCGGTCCTTCGGGTCGGTGCCGGTCGGGATTCTCCGTCCTCGATCCGACACGCTCGGTACGACGTCCAGCGGAGCTACTGAAGAGCATCGGAGTCTGCGGGCAGAGATTCCCGCCCACCCCCTCCCGCAGCAGCGCGACTGCGCGAGGAGGAGGGTGAAAAGCAACAGCAAGGGGCTGAGGCGCCCCCGAAGGGGCGCGGGGAACTGCGCGAAAGACGAGGGCGGACCCGCACCCGAAGAGCGACCGCAAGGGGGCAGCATCCAGGGGCGCGGGGAACTGCGCACCCCACGAGCGACGGCACGGGGACAAGTACGTCCACCCGGACGGACCTGGGAAGCCCAAGCGAAGGCGGCCCGCGGGGAACTGCGCACCCCACGAGCGACCTGTGCGGGGACAAGTACGCCCAGCACAGGAAACCTCGGAGGCGCGAGCGAAGGCGACCCGCTACTTCGAAGGAGTGCGGTGGAAGGCGTGGAGGAGGTCCGAGAACCGCCAGTGGTGGTGGGGCCGCTGCTCGGGCGGCGGCGCGGCCTCACCCCCGGCCTCCTTGGGCGGCTTCACCGGCGGCCGCAGCAACCGCTGCACGGACGACACCTGCCCGGCCCGCATGATCCGCACCACATGCCCCCCGCACCGAAGGCACGTGGGCCTGCTCAGCGGCGACGGAACCCGCTGCCCGTCCGCCAGGTACGTGACGTACGCGTGCCCCTCCCCGTCCACATGGTGCTCGATCTCGTACGACTGCTCCCAGCCGTGCCCGCACCGCATGCACGCGAACGAGTACGACTCATGAACGACGGCGGTCGCCGATGCGCGGTGGCCGGTCCCGGTGATCTCACTCATGCCAGCTCCTCTTGCCCTGCGGGACAAGCGCCGCCGGAGGCGCCGAATGCGACCTCGGCGGCGGCAGGGGGACGATGCGTCCTCCTCACCCCAGTGGACGCCTCCGCCCGCGCCGACGCATCAAGCCTGTCGAGTGTTGGCGGCGATTTGGGGAAGTGCTGCCCGAAGCGGCCGGAGCACGGGTGCGGCTTTACCTTCCACGGTAGTCCTTTACCCGTCGTTGGTGCTCATCGAGCCGCGTTCTTTGCCGCCACGACCGCGTCGAACACCGCACGCTTGGGAACGCCCGCCTCCGCGGCGACCGCCGCGATCGCCTCCTTGCGCCGCTCGCCCGCCTCCTCCCGGACCTGGACCCTGCGCACCAGCTCCGCCGGGTCCAGCTCCGCGGCCCGCTCGGGCGCGCCCTCGACGACGACGGTGATCTCCCCGCGCACCCCCTCCGCGGCCCACGCCGCGAGGTCCGCGAGGGGGCCCCGCTTGATCTCCTCGTACGTCTTGGTCAGCTCGCGGCACACCGCGGCCCGGCGGTCCGCGCCGAAGACCTCCGCCATCGCCGTGAGGGTGTCCGCGAGGCGGTGCGGGGACTCGAAGTACACCAGGGTGCGGCGTTCCTCGGCGACGTCCCGCAGCCGGGACAGCCGCTCGCCCTGCTTGCGGGGCGGGAAACCCTCGAAGCAGAAGCGGTCCACCGGCAGCCCCGACAGGGCGAGGGCCGTCAGCACGGCGGACGGGCCGGGCACGGCGGTGACCCGGATGCCGTGCTCCACCGCGGCGGCGACCAGCCGGTAGCCCGGGTCGGAGACCGACGGCATGCCCGCGTCCGTCACCAGCAGGACCCGGGAGCCGCCCGTGAGCGCCTCCACGAGTTCCTTGGTGCGCGCGGACTCGTTGCCCTCGAAGTACGACACGACCCGCGCCGTCACGGGGGTGTCCAGGCCCTGCGCCAGTCTGCGCAGCCGCCGGGTGTCCTCCGCGGCGATCAGGTCCGCCGCGCGCAGCTCCGCCGCGAGGCGCGGCGGGGCGTCCGCGAGGTCCCCGATAGGGGTTCCGGCCAGTACGAGAGTCCCACCCACATCTGTCACGGTTCCATCCTCCCAGGGCGCGGCGGACCGTGTCGCCGAGGGCGGCGGGCAGCCCCGGGAGGGGGCCGCGCGGGTGTCCGGGGCCCGTACCGTACGGCGCCCGCGGGGGCGGGTGCGGGCACGTTCCCCAGGTCCGTTCCCTACGATGGCGCGGTGACGAGTACCGCGTCCTCGACGGACACCCGGCAGGACCAGCCCGCCGCACAGCACCCTCCGGCGTGGCGGCACCGCCTGCGCCGGTTCGGCTGGACGCCCCGCCCCGGAGCGGACGTCCGGACCCGGCTGGTGCCGCCGTACGCGGAGCCGAGCCCCCGGCTGGCGGTGGTCCTCGGACTGCCCGCGTCCGCCATGGACCGGCTGACCCGCTGGTCCGCCTGGCTGGGCCCGCTGGTGGTGGCGCTGTTCGCGGGAGTGCTGCGGTTCTGGCAGCTCGGCAGCCCGAAGGCGGTGATATTCGACGAGACGTACTACGCCAAGGACGCCTGGGCGCTCCTCCAGCGCGGCTACGAGCTGGAGTGGCCCAAGGACATCAACGACGACGTCCTGCGGGAGGGCTCGGCGATCGCCCTGCCGGAGGCCGCGTCGTACGTGGTGCATCCCCCGGTGGGCAAGTACCTCATCGGTCTCGGCGAGTGGATGTTCGGCTTCACGCCGTTCGGCTGGCGGTTCGTGACCGCGGTGCTGGGCACCCTGTCGGTGCTGATGCTGTGCCGGATCGGGCGGCGGCTGTTCCGCTCGACGTTCCTGGGCTGTCTCGCGGGCGCGCTGCTGGCGATCGACGGTCTGCACTTCGTGATGAGCCGCACCGCGCTGCTCGACCTGATCGTCATGTTCTTCGTGCTGGCCGCGTTCGGCTGTCTGCTGATCGACCGGGACCGGGCACGGGCCCGGCTGGCCGCCGCGCTGCCGGCCGGTCCGGACGGGGTGCCGCGTCCCGACGCGTCGATCGCGGACACGCTGCGGCTCGGCTGGCGGCCCTGGCGGATCGCGGCCGGGGTGAGCCTCGGGCTGGCGTCGGCGACGAAGTGGAACGGTCTGTACTTCCTTGCGGCGTTCGCGCTGATGGCGGTCCTGTGGGACGTGGGCGCGCGCCGGGTCGCGGGGGCCCGGCTGCCGTATCTGTCGGTCCTGAAGCGGGATGTGTTCCCGGCGTTCCTGGCGACCGTGCCGGTGGCCCTCGTCACCTACGTCCTGACCTGGACGGGCTGGATCCTCTCGCCGTCGAACGGGAAGGGCGGGTACTTCCGCGACTGGGCCGCCACCAGCGGCCAGGGCGGCTCCTGGACCTGGCTGCCCGACTGGCTGCGCAGCATGTGGCACTACGAGGCGGTCGTCCTCAACTTCCACAAGGGCCTCAGCTCACCGCACCAGTACGAGTCGAACCCGTGGAGCTGGCTCGTCGCAGGGCGCCCCGTCTCGTACTTCTACGAGTCCCCCGCCCCCGGCAAGGACGGCTGCCCCGCGGACACCGTCGACAAGTGCGCCCGTGAGGTCCTAGCGCTGGGCACCCCGCTGCTGTGGTGGGCGGCCTGCTTCGCGATCCTGTACGCGCTGTGGCGCTGGCTGCTGCGCCGCGACTGGCGGGCGGGGGCGGTCCTGTGCGGGATCGCCGCCGGATATCTGCCGTGGTTCCTGTACCAGGAACGGACGATCTTCTACTTCTACGCCGTGGTCTTCGTGCCGTTCCTGTGCCTGGCGGTGGCGATGCTCGTCGGCGCGCTGCTGGGCCCGAAGGGTTCGTCGGAACTGCGCCGCACGGTCGGCGCGGCGGGCGCGGGTGTCCTGATCCTGCTGATCGCGTGGAACTTCGTCTACTTCTGGCCCATCTACACCGGCCAGGCCATCCCCATCGACTCCTGGCGAGCCCGCATGTGGCTCGACACCTGGATCTGACACCAGGAGCGCCCGCCCCAAACGGCCACGGGGAACCGACCCGCACCCCAAGAACGACGGCACAGAAGCGGAGTACGCCCAGCACAGGAAACCCAGGGGCGCGGGGAACTGCGCGAGAGCGACCCTCACCCGAAGAGCGACCGCAACGGGGCAGCATCCAGGGGCGCGGGGAACCGCGCGAAACCGACCCGCACCCCAAGAGCGACCGCAATGGGCAGCATCCAGGGGCGCGGGGAACTGCGCACCCCACGAACGACGGCACAGGAACGGAGTACGCCCACCCGGACAGACCTGGGAAGCCCAAGCGAAGGCGACCCGCGGGGAACTGCGCGAAACCACCGAGCGACGGCACAGGAACAAGCGCGCCCAGCACAGGAACCCCAGGGCCGCGCGAGCCAACAGAGCGGCGACGCAGGCGGGTTGACCGACATCCGCCACACCGTGGCTCCGCGCCCCCCACTAGGCTGACCGCACGGTCGGGGGTGGCGGTCCACGGGGAGGCGTCGTCATGCGAGGTGGAGCCAAGGCAGCCGTCATAGGCGGGATGTTCGCCGCCCTGGTCGGCGGCGCGGCCTACAGCGGGTACGTGTTCGTGGACGGCCTGCGGGGCGGCCACGGCCCGAAGGTGCTGGCCGAGCCGACCCGGACGGGCACACCCACCGCGTCCGAGGTCGCCGCAGTCGCGAAGGCGTTCTTCGACGGCTGGCAGAGCGGCGACACGCGTGCGGCGGCCCGGGCCACGAACGACGCGGTCGGCGCGGAGGAGATGCTCGTCGGGTACCGCGACGAGGCCGGGATCTCCGGGGTGGAGATCATCGCCGGCACCCCGCGCGACACCCGTGTCGCGTACCAGGTGCGGGCGGTCGTCACCCACGGCGGCAAACGCGCCCGGCTGGCCTACGAGTCGGAGCTGCACGTCGTACGGGGACCGGCGAGCGGGCGGGCCCTGGTGGAGTGGAAGCCGTCGGTGCTGCATCCGGAGCTGCTGGACATCGGGGACGTCCTGGTCACCGGCGAGGCGTCGAAGCCGCAGGTGAAGGCCGTCGACCGGGACGGCGAGGCGCTCACCGCAAGGACGTACCCGTCGCTGGCACCGGTCCTCGACCAGCTACGGGAGAAGTACGGCGACCGTACGGGCGGCACCCCCGGGATCGAACTGGCCGTACGGCACGCGAGCGGCGCGCCCGACACCCCGCTGCTCACCCTGAGCAAGGGCAGACCCGGGACCCTGCGGACGACACTGAGCGCGCGGGTGCAGCGCGCCGCCGAACGGGCCGTGCTGCGGTATCCGGAGTCGTCGGTGGTGGCGGTACGGCCGAGCACGGGTGAGGTGCTGGCGCTGGCGAACCGCCGGAACGACGGGTTCAACGCGGCGTTCCAGGGGCAGCTGGCGCCCGGTTCCACCATGAAGATCGTCACAGCGGCGACCCTGATCGAGAACGGCGTCGTCACCGCGGACGACCCGGCGCCCTGCCCCGACGAGGCGGTGTGGCAGGGCCAGGCCTTCGGCAACATCGCCGGTCTCGAACCGGACCTCACCGCCACCCTGCTGACCAGCTTCCAGCGGTCGTGCAACACCGCGTTCGTCAGGCTCGTCGACGAGGAACCGCTGACGGACGAGTCCCTCACCCAGGTGGCCCGGGACAGGTTCGGGCTGGGCCGGGACAACTGGACGACCGGGATCGCGTCGTTCGACGGCCGGGTGCCCCCGTCCACGGGACCCGACCGGGCGGCCGGCGCGATCGGCCAGGGGCTGGTGCAGATGAGTCCGCTGAACATGGCGTCGGTGACGGCCACGGCGATGACGGGGACGTTCCGTCAGCCGTTCCTGGTGCCACGGTCCCTGGACGACCGGAGGTTCGCGCGGGCGGAGGGCCTCTCGCCGGACACGGTCACGCAGTTGCGGCGGATGATGGAGGCGACCGCGCGGGTGGGCACCGGGGCCGGGGTGATGGCCGGGCTCGGCGGGGACATCGGGGCGAAGACCGGGTCGGCGGAGGTGGACGGGCAGTCCCGTTCCAACAGCTGGTTCACCGGGTACCGCGACGACATGGCCGCGGCGGCGATGACGCAGAGCGGCGGACGCGGCGGTGACGCGGCGGGCCCGATCGTGGCGGAGGTGCTCCGCGGCGGCCCCGCCGGAGGCTGAGGCGACGCCGTCCGGGGCGGTGGGACGTGTCCGCCGGAAGGGCGTCGCGGGTGGGAGGCAACCCCGGCGCGGCCCGCGGGCTCCTCGGTGGTGGGAGCGCGAAGTGAGGTTCCGGGCCCTCGCGTTCTAGGGTGGGCACGGGTCACGGCACCGGGAACGGCCGTCGGGTCCCGTGGGAACAACGGAGGATGTGTGGGCAAGAGAAGGCGCGGCGAGCGTCCGAGTGCGCGACCGGTACTGCTGGGCGGGACGATCGCGGTGGTCGTCGCCGGGGCGGGACTGACCGCCTGGGCCCTGTCCGGGGACGGCGGTTCGGGCGGTGCGGCCGGGGGCGGCAAGCCCGAGATCCCGAAGGGGCCGCCGTCCGCGGTGGAAATGTCGAGGACGGCCGAGGGCTTCCTCACCGCGTGGCGGGGCGGCGATGTGGAAGCCGCCGCCGCCCTCACCGACGACGCCTCGGCGGCCCGCGCCGCCCTGACGGGTTTCCGCAAGGACGCGAAGGCCGGTGCGCCGGTGCTCACCCCGGGCACCAAGGCGGGCGCCACCCTGCCGTTCACCGTCAGGACGACGGTCACCGGCGGCGGGAACAGCCAGCCGCTGTCGTACGGCTCCGAACTGACCGTGGTCCGCCGCGCGTCGGACGGCAAGGTCCTCGTCGGCTGGAAGCCGTCCGTCGTCCACCCGGAGTTGAAGGCCGGTGACCGGCTGGTGACCGGCGACGCGGGCACCCCGCCGATCAAGGCGCTGGACCGGTCGGGCGGTGAGCTGACCGCGAAGAAGTACCCGTCGCTGGTGGGTGTCCTGGACGCGCTGCGCGAGCGGTACGGGGACAAGGCGGGCGGGAAACCCGGTGTCGAGCTGCGGATCGTGCGTGCCGCGCCGGACAAGGGCGCGAAGGGCCCGAAGGACGCGGCGGACGCCACGGGCACGGCGGGGAGCAAGGCGGCGGAGAAGGTCCCGGACAAGACCCTTCTCACGCTCGCCGAGGGCACCCCCGGCACCGTACGGACCACGATCGACGCCGGTGCGCAGAGCGCCGCCGAGAAGGAGACCGCCAAGCGCAAGCAGGCCTCGGTGGTGCTCCTCAAGCCGAGCAGCGGGGAGATACTCGCGGTCGCCAACTCCCGTCCGGAGGGCTTCAACACCGCGTTCCAGGGGTCCCTCGCCCCCGGCTCCACCATGAAGATCGTCTCGGCGGCCCTGCTGCTGGAGAAGGATCTCGCGAAGTCGGACAAGAAGCACCCGTGTCCCAAGTACTCGTCTTACGGGGGCTGGAAGTTCCAGAACCTGGAGAAGTTCCAGATCAAGAACGGGACGTTCCGCGCGAGCTTCGCGTCGTCGTGCAACACGGCCTTCATCACGCAGTCCAAGAAGCTGAAGGACGACGACCTGACCAAGCTGGCCCAGGACGTCTTCGGGCTCGGCCGCGACAACTGGTCGATAGGGGTGCCGTCGTTCGACGGTTCGGTGCCCGTGCAGCAGGACGCGTCGAAGGCGGCGTCGCTGATCGGGCAGGGCGGGGTCCGGGCCAACCCGCTGAACATGGCGAGCGTCGCGGCGACCGCGAAGACGGGCACCTTCAAGCAGCCGTACCTCGTCGCCCCCGACGTGGACGACCGGACCCTGGCGCGCACACCGCGTGCGATGGACGGCGACGCGCAGCGCCAGCTGCGGGACCTGCTCCAGTACACGGCGACGTCCGGTTCCGCCGCGGAGGCGATGGCCGGGCTCGGCGCGGACATCGGGGCGAAGACCGGGTCCGCCGAGGTCGACGGCCAGAAGAAGCCGAACGGCTGGTTCACCGCCTGGCGCGGTGACGTGGCCGCGGCGGCCGTCGTCCAGGAGGGCGGCCGGGGCGGGAAGTCCGCGGGGCCGCTGGTCGCGAAGCTGCTGAAGTCTTCCTGAGCGGGTCGCCTTCGCTTGCGCCTCCGAGGTCCGTCCGGCTGGACGAACTTCGTTCCGGTGCCGTCGCTCGGTGGTTTCGCGCAGTTCCCCGCGCCCCTTTGGGGCGCGTCCGGCCGGTTCTTCGGGTCGGTGCCGGTCGGGATTCTCCGTCCTCGATCCGACACGCTCGGTACGACGTCCAGCGGATCTACTGAAGAGCATCGGAGTCTGCGGGCAGAGATTCCCGCCCACCCCCTCCCGCAGCAGCGCGACTCCGCGAGGAGGGGGGTTTGAACCCCGACCCCGGTAACTGACAGCCCACCCGCAGACTGAGAACAGCCCCAGTTGGGGCGCCCCGTCAGGGGCGCGGGGAACTGCGCACCCCCGGAGTACCCGAACAGGAACAAGTACGCCCAGGTGGGGAACCCCAGGGGCGCGAGGAACTGCGCGAAAGCGACCCGCACCCGAAGAGCGACCGCAATGGGGCAGCATCCTGGGGCGCGGGGAACTGCGCGAAACCCACGAACGACGGCACAGGAACGAAGTACGCCCAGTACAGGGAACCCAGGGGCGCGGGGAACTGCGCGAAAACGACGAGCGACGGCACAGGAACGAAGTTCGTCCAGCCGGACGGACCTGGGAAGCGCAAGCGAAGGCGACCCGCGGGGAACTGCGCGAAAACGACGAGCGACGACACAGGAACGAAGTTCGTCCACCTGGACGGACCTCGGTACTCGGCGGCTCCCGGGGACCTACGCCTCGTCGAACGACACCGCCCTGAACGCCGTGTTGACGGCCAGCAAGCCGCCGTCCACGGGAAGCGACACCCCCGTGATCCACGCCGCGTCGGAGGACGCCAGGAACGCGACGGCCGCCGCGATGTCCTCCGGCTCCCCGACCCGCCCCAGCGGGTAGAGCCCCCCGACGCGGTCGACGTCGTTGCCCTGCTCGGACCACGCGGGCGTCCGCACCGTCCCCGGCGCGACGAGGTTGACCCGTACCCCCCGCCCGGCGGCATGCCCCGCGAGGGTCCGGGTCAGCGACATCAGTCCGGCCTTCGCCGCGCTGTAGGCGTGGCAGCCGAAGTCCTGGATGCCGTTGACGGAGCCGACGTTGACGATGGCGCCCCGCCCGGACGACACGAGGGCGGGCAGCGCGGCCCGCGCACAGCGGTACGCGCCGGTGAGGGTCACCTCCAGATCGGTGTTCCACACCTCGTCGGACCCGTCCTCGAACAGCGGGGTGTCGGGATGGCAGGCGTACGCGTTGTTGACGAGCACGTCCAGCGATCCGAACGCCTCGACCGCGCGGGTGACCGCCGCGTCGACCTGCCCCCGGTCGGTCACATCGCAGCCGAACGCCTCCGCCGTGCCGCCCGCGTCCCGGATCTCCGCGACGACCCGCGCCGCGTTGTCCATGTCGATGTCCGTGACGAGGACCCCCGCGCCCTCCGCCGCGAACCGGCGGGCCGTGGCCGCCCCGATCCCCCGGCCCGCGCCGGTGATCATCACTCCGTGTCCTTCGAACCGCGCTGTACGAGTCATGACCGGAACGTACCCGTCATGATCGTGTCCCGACGAGCCCCGGGCGGCCCCCGGTTCAGCTGGCGAGCGCGCTCCGTACCGCGCGGACCAGTGCCTGGGCGCGGGCGTCGGACGTCACCGACTTACGCAGTCCGTTGGTGACGTAGCCGAAGGCGGTCCCGCTCTGCGGGTCGGCGAAGCCGAGCGGGCCGCCGCGGCCGGGGTGGCCGAACGAGCCGGGGCCCAGCAGCGGTGACGCGGAGCCGTGCAGCATGAACCCGGCACCGAAGCGGGTGGTGATGACGAGGACCCGGTCGGGTCCGGCGGACGCCTCGGCCCGCGCGAGGTCCAGGGTCGCCGGGTCGAACAGCGGCGGGGCGCCGTCCACCGGACCGATCAGCGCGGCGTGGAAGCGGGACAGCGCGCGGGCCGTCATGATCCCGTTCGACGCGGGCAGCACGGCCGCCCGGTACGCGGGGTCGTTCTCGTCGGGCACGGGGCTGATCGCGGCGAACGCCCGCCGGGTGAGGGAGCCGGGGTCGGCGTACGCCTCGGACACCCCGCGCCGGGGCCGCAGCCGGGGACCGTCGGACGCGCTGACGGGTGCCTCGGTGGAACCGATGCGGCCCACCCGCCGCGCCCGCTCCGGCGGCAGTCCGACCCACAGGTCGAGGCCGAGGGGCCGGGCGATCTCCTGGTCGACCCAGGTCCCGAAGGGGACACCGGTGACCCGGCGGACGAGTTCGGCGGTCAGCCAGCCGTAGGTGTGGGCGTGGTAGCCGTGGTCGGTGCCGGGCTCCCAGAACGGCCGCTGCGCGGCGACCGCGGCGGCGGTGCGCTCCGGATCGGCGGCCTCGGCGGGGGTGAGCGGCCGGTCCAGGGCGGGTATCCCGGCGCGGTGGGCGAGCACATGCCGGACCAGGGTGCGTTCCTTGCCCTCGGCCTTGTACTCGGGCCAGTAGGCGGCGACGGGGGCGTCGAGGTCGAGTTGCCCGCGCTGGTGCAGCAGGAGCAGCGCGGCGGCGGCCACGCCCTTCGTCGCGGAGCGGACGATCTGCGCGGTGTCCTGCCGCCAGGGCTCGCCGCCGGGTGCCGCGTCCACGTCCCGGGTACCGGCCCACAGATCGGCCACGGGCCGTCCGTCGCGGTGGACGGTGAGCGCGGCGCCGCGCTCACCGCGTTCGGTGAAGTTGCGGGCGAACGCGTCCCGGACGCCCTCGAACCCTTCGGCGACCGTCCCGTGCACGACCGGCGGCGTACCGGTGTCCGCCGTCGTGGCCGTACCCGTGGGTGCACCCGTGTCCGTCGTCGCGCTCATGTCCTCGTCCCCCGTGTCGCGGTGGTGGCGTCCCGTGTAACCGCCACCGGGTCACCGGGATTCCCGGCGGGGCCGTCAGCCGCCCGGGACGGCCCGGGGGTCGAAGCCGTACGGCAGTTCCAGGCGGTGGCGCCGCATCAGTTCCGGGTCGCGGAGCAGGGTGCCCGTCGGTCCGTCGGCGGCGATCACGCCCTCGCTCAGGACGAGCGAGCGGGGGCAGAGTTCCGCGGCGTACGGGAGGTCGTGGGTGACCATCAGGACGGTGACGTCCAGCGCGCGCAGGATGTCGGCGAGTTCGCGGCGCGCGGCGGGGTCGAGATTGGACGAGGGCTCGTCGAGGACCAGGATCTCGGGGCGCATCGCGAGGACCGTGGCGACGGCGACCCGGCGGCGCTGGCCGTAGGAGAGGTGGTGCGGGGGGCGGTCGGCGTACGCGCTCATCCCGACGAGGCCGAGGGCTTCGTCGACCCGTTCCGACAGCCGGGTGCCGCGCAGTCCGGCGGTGGCCGGGCCGAAGGCCACGTCCTCGCGGACGGTCGGCATGAACAGCTGGTCGTCGGGGTCCTGGAAGACGAGGCCGACCCGGCGGCGGATCTCCGGCATGGTGCCGGGGCCCACCGGCAGTCCGGCGACGGTCACGCTGCCCGCGCCGGGGGTGAGGATGCCGTTGAGATGGAGGACGAGGGTGGTCTTCCCGGCGCCGTTGGGGCCGAGGAGGGCGACGCGTTCGCCCCGGCCGATCCGCAGGTCCACCCCGTACAGGGCCTGGTGGCCGTCCGGGTAGGCGAAGGCGAGGCCCGCCACCACCAGCGAGTCCGGTTCCCGTGCCGTTCGTTCCCCGCCGTGCGGGAGCGCGCCCGTGTCCACCCGTCCGCCACCTCTTCCGTGAGTTCCCGCTGTGCCGGTGACGGGCCTGCCGTCGTGTTCCTCACCGGGTCCAGGCCAGGACGCATAGGGGCAGCGCCGAGGCCGGGAGGGCCAGGGCGCGTACCCACTCGGTGCGCCCCGCGGGCACCGGTTCGGTGACCCGGAGGGTTCCGGTGTAGCCGCGGCTGAGCATCGCCAGGTACACCCGCTCGCCCCGTTCGTAGGAGCGGATGAACAGCGTGGCGGCGGTCCGCGCCAGCACCCCCCACTGCCGTATCCCCCGGGCCGTGTACCCCCGGGACTCCCGGGCGATCCGCATCCGCCGGGCCTCGTCGGTGACCACGTCCCCGTAGCGGATCATGAACATCGCGATCTGGACCAGCGGCTGCGGCAGCCGCAGCCGCTCCAGTCCGAGGAGCAGTCCGCGCAGTTCGGTGGTGGCGGCGAGCAGTACCGACGCGGCCACCCCCAGGGTGCCCTTGGCCAGGACGTTCCACGCGCCCCAGAGTCCGTCGATGCTCAGGGACGCTCCGAGGACGTCGGTGCGTTCCCCTTCGGCGACGAACGGCAGCGCCACCGCGAACACGACGAACGGCACCTCGATCAGCAGCCTCCGGCCCACCAGTCCGGCCGGGAGCCGGGCCGCGCAGGTGACGGCGCCGAGCAGCGCGGCGTATCCGGCGAAGGCCCCTACGGCGGTGCGCGGTGTCGACACGACGACCAGGACGAAGCACAGGACGGCCGTCAGTTTGGTGTGCGGCGGCAGCCGGTGCACCGGGGTCCGGCCGGGGACGTACAGCTGGTGGGCGTGGCCCGCGCCCATGCCGTCAGCCGGCCTTCCCCTGGCCTCGCGGTGCGTCGGGGTCCCGGCGGCGGCGCACCGCCAGGAAGACCCCGGTACCGGCGGCGGCCGTGACGCCGACCCCGATGATCCCGGCGAGTCCGCCGGAGATCCGGGCGTCGGTGAGGTCCCCGACGCCGTAGTCGGCGAGCGGCCAGCCGGCCGTGTCGTGTTCGCGGGCCTTCGCGTCGATGCCCCGGTCGGCGGCGACCTTCTCCAGTCCGTCGGGTTCGGCGGAGGCGTAGAAGCTGACGAACCCGGCCAGTACGAGCGACGCGGCGAGTCCGCCGAGCCAGACCTTCCGGTGCGAGGTCCGGGGAGTCGTCCGCGGCTGCGGGGCCTCGACCGGTTCGCCGCCGACCCGCAGCTTCAGCGGCCGGGCCAGGTCCCGGGCCCCGTACACGAGGTCGGGGCGCACGGCGAGGACCGCGCCGACGGTCAGCGCGGTGATCACCGCCTCCCCGGTCCCGATGAGGACATGGACGCCGACCATCGCGGTGGCGACCTTCCCCAGCGGTACGTCGGTGGTGCCGCCGACCGCGTACACGAGGGTGAAGGCGAGCGCCGCGAGCGGTACGGAGACGAGGGCCGCGGCGAACGCGGAACCGGTGACCGCCCGGCGGCCCCGGGGCAGGACCTTCACCAGGACCCGGAACACGGCGTAGCCGCTCAGCGCGGTGACCACGCCCATGACGGTGATGTTGACGCCGAGCGCGGTGAGCCCGCCGTCGGCGAAGAGGACGCCTTGCAGCAGGAGGACCACGGACAGGCACAGGATCCCGGTCCAGGGGCCGACGAGGATCGCGGCGAGCGCGCCGCCCATCAGATGGCCGCTGGTCCCGGCGGCGACGGGGAAGTTCAGCATCTGCGCGGCGAAGACGAACGCGGCGACGAGTCCGGCGAGCGGCGCGAGCCGTTCGCCGGAGGTCCCGCTGCCGGGCGGCCCGGCCAGTTCCTCGCGGGCGCCCCGGAGGGCGACGGCGACGGCACCCGCCGCGACGGCTCCGGCGGCGAGGGAGACGGGGATGTCGATGAATCCGTCGGGCACATGCATGAGCGGCCTCGCTTCGTCACGTGCGGGCAGGAGCATGTGGTGGCCGCGGGGGCGCGTCGGGGCCGCCCACCGTGCGGGGGAGGCCGCCGGTCGAACCGTTCGATGATTGCCCCTCTTGCGAAGCCCTCGCAAGAGTGCGCGGGCCCCGGCGGTCGCGGGATTCCGGAAAACGCAAATCGTAAATCACGGAAATATGGGACATTGGATGACGAGCAGCGAATGAGCGTGAGGAGCCCGCTGATGACCGCCGTCGAGCAGCGCGCACGAGCCCACGTCGTCACGGACTTCGCCGGGGAGCGCTCAGCGGTCCCCGTCGCCCTGTCCTACGACCCCGAGAGCGACCCGGGCGCCGTCCATATGACCCTTCCCCCCGGCCTGGGCGCCACCCCCGACGACTGGGTCTTCACCCGGGAGCTGCTGGAACGCGGGCTCAGGGGCCCCGTCGCCAACGGTCCCGTCAGCATCTGGCCGTGCGGACGCGCGCAGGCGATCGTGGAGCTGCACTCGCCCGGCGGGGTGTCCCTGGTCCAGTTCGACTCCCGCGCCCTGACCCGTTTCCTCGGCCGCACGTACGAGGCGGTGGCGACGGTCCGGGTGAACCGGCTGCGCTGAACCATGAGGCCGACCGGCCGTCACGGACGACCCCGCCCTACGGCAGGACGGTCACCCGACCCGGCCCTTCGTCCACCTCGGTGTGCAGCGAGTACGTGACGATGTTGCCGAGGTCGGTCGAGAGCCGCGCGACCAGTTCCTCCAGCGCGGCCACCCAGGCGGCGGGCGCGTCACCGGGCGCCACCACCGACAGATGCAGGGTGCCCGACGGACCCGTCGCCGTCCCGTCGGCCACCGCCCCACCGGCCGTGAGGCCCGGGGGCGGCGGGTCGAGCTCCCGCAGCGCGCGTTCCCGCAGGTCGGCGAGGAGTGCGGGGCGCGGGTCGAGGAGCGGTTCCAGGGACCGCCACACGAGGTGACCGGTCACCAGCCGGACGTCCTCGCCGCGCGCCCGGGGCGCCAGCACACCCAGCAGCCCCAGCCGGAACAGCACGGTCTCCAGCTGCGAGACGACGACCGACGAGGCCGCGCTCAGCTCCGCGAGGGTCAGCCGCTCCCCGCCCGCCCGCTGATGCCGGACGAGCGCGGTCACGATCCGCCCGGACGCGCCCGGGAACAGCGCGGAGATCGGCTCGGCGAAGTTCATGGCTCTCCCGGTCGTGACGGCACGGACAACACAGTCGTCCGTCCCCATGGGCATGACGGCACGGACACACGGCCGCCCGTCCCCCGTAGGCGGGCACCGACCAGGGAACGGACGACCACCCCCCACGCTAATCCCCCACCCCGCCCGTTCCCACCGCCCCCCGAACCACTCCCGCTCCACCCAAAGCACTAGTCCCAAGGTCCCGCCCGCGAGCAACAAGAGCCATCCGCGGCCGAACGGGAGCCGCAAGAGGCGCCCCAAAGGGGCGCGGGGAACTGCGCAAAGACGAGGACGGCCCGCACCCGAGAAGCGACCGCAAGGGGGCAGCATCCAGGGGCGCGGGGAACTGCGCACCCACGAACGACGGCACAGCAACGAAGTACGCCCAGCACAGGAAACCCAGAGGCGCAAGCGAAGGCGACCTGCGGGGAACTGCGCACCCCACGAACGACGGCACAAGAACGAAGTACGCCCAGCCGGACAGACCTAGGAAGCCCAAGCGAAGGCGACCCGCGAAGGCGACCCGCGAAGGCGAAGGGCGCCCCCACCGGCCGAAACCGGTGGGAACGCCCTTCGCAGGAGATGCAGGAGAGGTACGGGGACCCGAGGTCAGGGACCAAGAGCCCAGGTCAGGGACTCCAGGTCAAGGAGCCCAGGTCAGGGACCCGAGGTCAGGAACCCGGAGCCCAGGTCAGGGGCCAGGGATCAGACGCGGACCAGCTCCCGGTCCTCGTCCCCCTGACCGCCCCGGCCGCTTTCGGAGCCCGTCGAGTCGAGCTCACGCAGCCCCTCACCCTCGACGTCCACATTGGGCAGCGCCCGGTCCAGCCACTTGGGCAGCCACCACGCCTTCGCCCCGAGCAGCGCCAGCACGGCCGGCACGATGGCCATCCGCACCACGAACGCGTCGAAGAACACGGCGATGGCGAGACCGAAACCGATCATCTTGATCATCTGGTCGCTGGCCCCGATGAACCCGGCGAAGACGGCGATCATGATGACGGCCGCGGCCGACACCACCCGCGCCCCGTGCCGGAACCCGGTCACGATGGCCTGGCCGGGCCGCTCCCCGTGGACGTACGCCTCCCGCATCCGGGTCACGAGGAACACCTCGTAGTCCATCGCGAGACCGAACACCACACCCACCATGAAGATCGGCATCATCGACATGACGGGCCCGGTCTCCGCGACCCCGAAGAGCCCGGCGAGCCAGCCCCACTGGAAGACCGCGACGACGGCGCCCAGCGCGGCGAGCACCGACAGCAGGAACCCGAGGGCCGCCTTCAGCGGCACCAGCACCGACCGGAACACGATGATCAGCAGCAGGAACGCGAGGCCCACGACCAGCGCCAGATAGGGCAGCAGCGCGTCGTTCAGCTTCTCGGAGACGTCGATGTTCATGGCCGTCGCACCGGTGACGGTGACCTCCGCGCCATGGTCGGACTTCAGCCCCGCACCCGCGTCACGGATGGCGTGGACCAGGTCCTCGGTCTCCGTGCTGCTCGGCTTGAAGTTCGGGATGACACTGATGATCGCCGTGTCACCGGCCTTGTTGAACGTGGCCGGGGCGACGGAGACGACCCCGTCGATGCCCTCGATGGTCTTGCCGACCTCGGCGACCGCGCCCTTCGGGTCCTCGGCGTCCTTGACGTCCGTGACGATCATCAGCGGACCGTTGAAGCCCGGCCCGAATCCGTCGGACAGCAGGTCGTACGCCTTGCGCTGGGTGGTGTCCGTCGGCTGCACACCGTCGTCGGGCAGACCGAGCGCGAGCGATCCGGCGGGGATCGCGGCGGCGCCGAGCCCGACGACACCGATCAGCAGCACGGCGATCGGACGGCGGATGACGAAGCGGGCCCAGCGTGTACCGAGGTTGGACTTCTCCTCCTCGGCACCGGACGCGGCGACCGGGGCGGCGGTGGCCGCCGCCTTGTCCTTGCGTCCGCCGCGCAGCCGTCCCTTGGCGCTGGTGGGACGGATCTTGCGGCCGGCGTAGCCGAGCAGCGCGGGGATCATGGTGAGGGCGATGAGCACCGCGATGGCGACGGTACCGGCGGCGGCGACACCCATCTTGGTGAGCATCGGGATGTTGACGACGGCGAGTCCGACGAGCGCGATGACGACGGTGAGTCCCGCGAAGACGACGGCGGAACCGGCGGTCCCGACCGCGCGTCCGGCGGCGTCCTCCCGCTCACGGCCCTCGTCCAGTTCCGCGCGGTAGCGGGAGACGATGAACAGCGCGTAGTCGATACCGACCGCGAGGCCGATCATCATCGCGAGGGTGGAGGTGGTCGTCCCCAGGTCGAGGACCTTCGCGAGGGCGGTGATGGAGGAGACGCCGATCCCGACGCCGATGAGGGCGGTCAGCAGCGGCAGTCCGGCGGCGACGAGCGAGCCGAGGGTGATCACCAGGACCACGGCCGCGAGGCCGATGCCGATGATCTCGGCGGTACCGGTGTGCGGCATGGCCTGGAGGGCGTCACCGCCGACCTCGACGGTCATCCCGGAACCCCGCGCGTCCTCGGCGGCGTTCTCCAGCGCGTCGCGGGAGCTGTCCTCCAGCTCCATGCCGTTGACCTTGTAGGTCACCTGGGCGTACGCGATCGTCTCGCCCTCGTTCAGCGACTTCGTCTGGAACGGGTCGGTGGCGCTGGCCACCTGCTTGTCCGCGGTGAGGTCCTTGACGGCGGTCTGGACGGCCGACTTGTGCTCGCCGTCGGTCATCCTCTCGCCCTCGGGGGCCTTGAAGACGACCCGCGCGGTCGCGCCGTCGGCGGCGGAACCGGGGAACCGCTCTTCGAGCAGGTCGAAGGCGCGCTGCGCCTCCGTCCCGGGTATGGAGAACGATCCGGCGCCGGGTGCGGGCGCGGTGGCGGCACCGACTCCGGCGAGGGTCAGGAGCGCCACCCATATCAGGGCGACGAAGTGGCGGCGGCGGAAGGCCAGCCGGCCGACTTTGTACAGGAACGTGGCCACGGAGAGGTACTCCCGGTCAGGTCGTTTGCTTACAGGGCAGGAGTCACCAGCCCGACGACGTGAGCGGTCGCGTCAGGTGGAGCAGGGTGGAACTGGGGAGTGGAGCAGAGGTCGGGCAGGGGTGAGGCAGGGGTGGGGCAGGGGTGGGGCAGGGGTGGGGCAGGGGTGGGGCAGGAAACCGCCGGGGGACGGGCCGGTGGCCGGTCCGGACGGTCAGACGTCGAGAGCGGGGAGGATCACGGCGTCGATGTAGTCACGCAGATAGGCCTGGTTGGGAGGCCGGTCGTCGATCAGGGTCCGGGCGACGAACGCGCCCAGCATCATGTGCAGGACGTAGTCCACCGCGGGGTTGTCCGCGCGGACCTCGCCACGGGCGACCGCCCGCTGCACCACCATGTCCAGCTCGGCCAGTTCCGGTTCGATGATCCGTTCCCGGAAGACCCGCAGCAGGTCGGGGTCCGCGTGGACCGCCGTGGCCATGCCCCGGATCAGCGCGGAGTCCTGTTCCATCTGGCAGTCGTCGCCGCGGTCGATCATGGCGTGGAAGTCACCACGGAGGGTGCCGGTGTCGATGACATCGAATCCCTCGCTCTTCTGGATCCGCAACGCCTCGACGACCAAGCGCGGTTTGCTCCCCCACTGACGGTAGAGCGTGGCCTTGCTGGACCGGGTGCGCGCCGCGACGGCGTCCATGGTCAGCCCGTCGTAGCCGACCTCGCGCAGGAGGTCGAGTACGGCGTCGTACAGCTCAGCCTCGCGCTCGGGGGTGATCCGGCTGCGGCGCGTCATCGTCACCTCGGCCATATGTGCTCATCCCCTCCCGGTCGCGCGGCAGTCTAGCGACTGCTGCCCGTCCGGTACCCGTTTCCGCGGGCACCACGAACAGCGGTCTCCTGATCGGTACGAAACCGTTTCGTACGCGTCTGACATTACCCGAGCCCACTAGCGAAACGAAACGGTTTCGTACGTGTCCTGGACCACACCGGGAACCCGGCCCGCCGGACGCACGGCGCGAGCCGGACCACCCACCCGTCCCATCGGGGTGTACTACTGGTACACCCTACCGGTGCGCTTTATCTGTACACCCTAGCGATGCACCCCGACGGTCTGTACTGTCGCCCCCATGACTCCGCCCCTCCCCCGCTTCCACCGTCAGCCCGCCGAACGGCAGGCCGCCATCCTCGCCGTGGCCCGTCGACACTTCGCCGAGCAAGGGCCCGGAACCGCCTCGTACAACAAGATCATCGAGGCCACCGGCATCTCCAAGACCGCCGCGTACCACTACTTCGACGGACGCGAGGATCTGCTGGCGGCGGTCCTTGACGATGTCCTCGCCCGGCTGCTCGGCGCACTCGGCCCCTGGACACCCGCACAGGACGCCGCCGGGTTCTGGGCGCGCCTGGAATCCGGTACGGAGACACTGCTCGGCCATCTGCGGACCCACCCGGACGATCTGGCCCTGGCCGGACCGGCCGTCTCCCGGGGCCAGGGCGCCCCGTGGCTCGACTGGTTCGAGGCGCTGGTCGAGGACGGGCAGCGGATCGGGGTGATCCGTACGGATGTGGACCGCGGCCTGCTCGTCTCGGCCACCACGGCCGTCCTGGGCGCGGCCGACGAGTGGGCCCTGACCTCGCTCGCCGACGGCCGCGACCCCGCCCGGGACCAGGTGTGGGAACTGCTGCGCGGCCTGTGGGGCACGGGTACGGGTACGGGGGCTCCGGGGGCGGGTGCGGGGACGGGGGCGGGGGCGGGCGCCTGGGACGGGGGCGGCGCGGGCACGAGTGCGGGTGGCGGGACGGGCACGGATGCCGGGGCGGGTGCGGGCATCGATGCGGCCGGCGCTCGGGGCGGCGGCGACCCGACGGACACCACGGAGGGGAGGTCCGCCGATGCGCACTGATCTGACGACCGACTGGGAGATACCCGCCACCTCCGGCGGGTTCACGGGCGGTCTCGAACGCTTCATGGGTCCGGGCAAGTCCCGTGCCGAGTCGGCGGTCGAGCTGGGGGGCGGCACGGTCTGCGCCGCGCTGCTGGCCGCCGGACTCTGGTCGACGGACCTGCGGCCCGTCTGGTCCACCACCCAGTTCGTCGTCGTGGCGCTGATCGGCCTCGACCTCATCGGGGGCGTCCTCACCAACGCCACCAACGCCGCGAAGCGCTGGTACCACCGACAGGCGCCGGGCACCCGGCGCGCCCGGCTGACGTTCGTCGGCGCGCATCTGCTGCGCCTCGGTGTGATGGGGCTGGTGATGCTGGAGGGCGACTGGACGTGGGCCCTGGCCAACGGCGCGCTGCTCCTGGCCGGAACGGCCGCGGTGGAGTTCGCCCCGCTGCCCGTCAAACGTCCGGTGTCCATGGCCTCCTGGACCGCGGCGGTCCTGACGAACCTCTTCTGGCTGGACGTACCCGCCGCCCTCCTCTGGTTCGCCCCCCTCTTCTTCCTGAAGCTGCTGGTGTGCCACCTCGTACCGGAAGCACCACTGAAGCGGAGCCACGATGCGTGACGAAAGCATGGGTACGGGTGCCGGGACGGGTACGGGTACGGGTACGGGTACGGGTGACGTTGTTGTGGGCGTCGGCGCGGGTGCCGGAGCGGGCGGGGGTGCGGGCAGGGGTGCGGGTGGGGGCGGGGGTGCGGGTGCGGGCGCCGCGAAGGGTCAGTGGCGGGTGGACGAAGCCCCCGCGCCGGGCCTTTGCGCTGCCGTCCTGGCCGCCGCGTTCGTCACGGAACCGGTCAGCGGATGGATCTGCGGTGACTCCGAACGGGCACGGCGGCACTGGTTCGCCGCGACACTCGCCACGCACGCCACCGTGCCCGGCGCCCGGCGCCATCTGCTGACCGCCGGTACGGGCCAACCGGTCGCCGCGGCGGTGCTCACCCCACCCGGCGCGGGACCAGGTGCCGGGGCCAAGGCCGCGTGGACGGTGCGCACCCTGCTGCGCTGCGGTCCCGGCCCCCTGATCAGGACTCTGCGCTACCTGGGCGGGACCTCGCCCGCCGCACCGGACGGGGCGTGGAACCTGGAGTTCATCGGCGTCCTGCCGCACCACACCGGACGGGGCGCGGGCCGCCGTCTCCTCGACCAGTTGCTGGCCACGGCACCGGCACCGGGCGGCGTCCACCTCACGACCGCCGACCCGGACAACGTGACGATCTACGAACGCCTCGGGTTCACCACCCACGCGCGGCTGCGCATCGGCCCGATCACGACGACGGCCATGTGGCGACCCGCAGCACCTCAGGAGTAGCGGCCACACAGAGGCCATAGAGGACAGAGGGGCCATAGAGGCCACGCAGCGGACACGGAGAGGCCACGAGCGGCCACAGGTCGGCCACCCAGCGGCCATAGAGGTCATAGAGGTCATAGAGGTCACCGGAAGGTCATACCGGCCACCGGCACCGCCCGCCGGGCCTCCGCACGACCGCACAGCACCACAGGAGCGCGCCAACAACACCGTGCCCCAGCACCCCAGCGCCGCGCCGCGTCACCGCACCACCGAGTTGCCGACGCCCCGCCCCGGGAAAAGCATGGACATGTGACCGACCCCGCCCGGCCGCCGAGGCCCCACGACAACGCCGTCGACTCCGGCACCGCCGCGCGCACCCCTGCCGACGGGGACGGGGCCTACCTCCGGTACCCCCACCTCCACGGTGACCTGCTCTGTTTCGTCGCCGAGGACGATCTGTGGGTGGCGCCGCTGCTCGAGGAGGGCGGCCGGGCGGCCCGTGCCTGGCGGCTGACCGTCGACCGGACACGCATCAGCCACCCCCGCTTCTCACCGGACGGCGGACACCTCGCGTACACGACCTGGCGGAGTCTGGACCCGGAGATCCATCTCGTACCCGTCGAGGGCGGGACCGCCCGGCGGCTGACCTATTGGGGCGCCCCGGACACCCGGGTATGTGGATGGGCACCGCCCGATCAGGACGGGCGGTGCGACATCCTGGCGGTGGCCTCGCACGAACAGCCGTTCTCGTACTTCGGATGGGCCTACCGGGTGCCCACGGACGGCTCCCCCGGCGGGCGGCTGCCCTGGGGGCCGGTCAGCGACATCGCCGTCGCGGATCTCGGCGGTGAGCCCAGGACGCTGCTGCTCACCGGCAAGCCCCCGCATGAACCCGCCTCCTGGAAGCGGTACCGGGGCGGGGCCATGGGACGGCTGTGGCTGCACGGCGAGCGCCTGCTCGAAGGGCTCGGCGGACATCTGGAGTCACCGATGATCGTCGGCGGCCGGGTGGCGTTCCTGTCCGACCACGAGGGCGTCGGGAACCTGTACTCGTGTCTCCCCGACGGCACGGATCTGCGGCGTCACACCGACCACGCCGAGTTCTACGCCCGCTGCGCGTCGACCGACGGCCACCGGGTCGTGTACCAGTGCGCGGGCGAACTGTGGCTGCTGGAAGGGCTGTCGGCGCGCTCCGTACCGCGCAGGCTCGACGTACGGCTGGGCGGGCCACGGGCCGGACGGCGGGCCTATCAGGTACCGGCCGCGCAGCATGTGGACGGGCTGTCCGTGGACGAGACGGGCCGGGCGAGCGCGGTGGTGGTCCGGGGCAGCCTGTACTGGCTGACCCATCGTGACGGTCCCGCGCGGACGATCGCGGACACCCCTGGGGTGCGGGTGCGGCTCCCGGTGATGCTCGGTTCGGGCGGCGGGGCGGTCGCGTACGTGACCGACGCGGGTGGCGCCGACGCCGTCGAGATCGCGTATCTGCCCCGGGCCTCCGGTGACCGGGCGCCGAGACGGCTGGCGTCCGGCGTGCTCGGTCACGTCCAGGAGCTCGTCTCCGACCCGGACGGCGAACGGCTCGCCATCGCGTCGAACGACGGACGGCTCCTGCTGCTGGACACTGCCGAGAACACCACGGACCCTGCGGACACCACAGCCGCAGCGGACACCCCGGTCACCGAAACGGCCACCGATGAGCAGGCCACCACGGCCGCCCATGCGGACATGAACGAGGACATGAACGCGGTCACGAACGCGGACAGCAATGCGGACACCGTCGCGGACCCGGATGCGGACAGCAATGCGGACAGGAACCGGGGCGCGACGGACAAATCAGCGGCCGGGGCGACGACAGGCGTGACGGAGCTGATCCGGTCGCTGAACGGCCCGGTCGCCGACCTCGCGTTCTCCCCGGACGGGGCCTGGCTGACCTGGTCCCATCCGGGGATCGGCCGTTCGCTGCGTTCCATCAAGATGGCGCGGATCGAGGGACCCGGCGCGCGGACCGTCATCGATGTGACGAGCGGCCGGTTCGAGGACGAGAACCCGGTCTTCACCAGCGACGGCCGCTACCTCGCGTTCCTGTCCTGGCGCGGCTTCGACCCCGTGTACGACGTCCACACCGGCGATCTCTCGTTCCCTCTGGGCTGCCGCCCGTACCTGGTGCCGCTGTCGTCCGCGACCCCGTCCCCGTTCGCCCTGCTGCCGGACGGCCGTCCGGCGGCGGGCGGCATGGACCCGATGGACGACGACGAGGCGGACGGCACGGGAACGGTCACCGTCGAGGTAGAGGGCCTGGAGAGCCGGGTCACCCCGTTTCCGGTGGCAGCGTCGAAGTACTCGGCGCTGTGTCCGGTCGCCGGGGGCGGCCTGGTGTGGCTGCGGTGGCCTATTTCCGGCGCGCTCGGGGAGACGTTCGCCAACCCGTCGGACACCTCGGGCCGCCCGACCCTCGAACACTTCGGCATCCCGCGCGGCAAACGCACCGAACTCGTCACCGACCTCGACTGGTTCGACGTCAGCGGCGACGGCACCCGGCTCGTGGTGATGGACGAGGGCGAACTGCGCGCGGTCCCGTCCGGCGAGCCCGGCGACAGCGACTCGACGGTCTGGATCGACCTGCGCCGCATCCTGCACGACGTCGACCCGCCCGCCGAGTGGCGCCAGGCCTACGAGGAGGCCGGCCGCGTCATCCGCGCCTACTTCTGGGAGCCGGACATGTGCGGGATCGACTGGCCGGCGATCCTCGACCAGTACCGTCCGCTGGTCGACCGGGTCGCCTCCCCCGACGACTTCGCCGATCTGCTGCGCGAGGTCCTCGGCGAGCTCGGCACCTCCCACGCGTACGTCACCCCCGCCCGGCGCAACGAAGGCCCCCCGCACTACCAGCGCGCACAAGGCTTGCTCGGCGCGGACCTGGTGCCCAGGGACGAGGGCTGGCTGGTCGAACGCATCCTGCCCGGCGACTCCTCCGACTCCAAGGCCCGCTCCCCGCTCGCCGGTACGGGCATCCGCGAGGGCGCCGTCCTCACGCATGTGGACGGACGCCCGGTGGACCCGGTCAGCGGGCCGTTCCCACTGCTCGGCGCGGCGGGCGGGACGACGGTGGAGCTGACGTTCCGCCCGGCGGAGGGCGGCACCGGGCCCGCGCGGCGGGTCGCCGTGATCCCCCTCGTGGACGACCGTCCGCTGCGCTATCAGCACTGGGTCGTGAAACGCCGCGAGGTGGTACGGCGGCTCAGCGGCGGCAAGTGCGGCTATCTGCACATCCCCGATCTCGGCGGCTCCGGCTGGGCGCAGTTCAACCGTGACCTGAGGATGGAGGTGTCCCGCCCGGCGCTCATCGTGGACGTGCGCGGCAACGCGGGCGGCCACATCAGCGAACTCGTCGTCGAGAAACTGACCCGCACCATCCTCGGCTGGGACCTCACCCGCAACGCCCAGCCCGTGTCCTACGCCTCCAACGCGCCACGCGGCCCGGTCGTCGCCCTCGCGGACGAGGCCACGTCGTCGGACGGCGACATGATCACGGCCGCCTTCAAGCTGCTCGGCCTGGGGCCCGTGGTCGGCCAGCGCACCTGGGGCGGGGTCGTCGGTATGACGGGCCGTCACCGGCTGGGGGACGGCACGGTGATCACGGTGCCGATGAACGCGGCGTGGTTCGACGCGTACGGCTGGTCCGTCGAGAACCACGGGGTGGAGCCGGACCTGTCCGCGTTGCGCACCCCGCTGGACTGGGCCGAGGGCCGCTACGCGCAGCTCGACGACGCGGTGACGGTGGCCCTGAACCTTTTGGCGGAGCGCCCCCCGGCCTCCCCGCCGGACTACTCGGCCGTCCCCCTTCGCGTCCGCCCGCCCCTCCCCCCACGCCCCGAGTGACCAGTGACCGTGGGCCGATGGCGACGGCGATGAGATGGCCGCAACAGGCCCGACTCCGCCGCCACGCAGCATCACGTGACCTAGTTGACCTAGCAGTTGACCTACATGACCCCATTGACCTAGTTGGCCTAGTTGACCTACATAGCTCAGCTGGCCTAACTGACCTAGTTGACCTACATGACCTAATCGCCCCGCGGCCTGTATGACCTAAAGCGGGCCCCGCCGGTCTCCGCCGGACGACAACCGTCGGTCGAGCGCCAGCGAGACCTCCGCTTCGACGGCGCTCCGCGCCAAGGGCCGCAGCCGGGTGACGTCCCGCTCGGGCACATGGTCACGCACCAGCCCCTCGAACAACGCGGCCAGCGCCTCCGCGTGGACCCTGACCTCACGTCCGGCGGCCAGCACCGCGGCCAGCGGCACGCCCCGCGCGACCAGTTCGCTGGACACGTCCAGCAGCCTGCGGCTCACATGGACGATCTCGTCGCCGTCCGTACCGAGGTAGCCCAGTTCCAGTGCCGCCGCGAGGTTCTCGGGGGTGACCTGCCCGGCGAAGCGGTCGGCGAGCTCCTCGGGTGTGAGCCGTACCGGCTCCTCCTCGGTGGGCGCACCCACCCCTAGGACGTCGGCGACCCCGCGCCCCTGCTCGAAAGCCTCGGCGAGTTCGGCGATCCCGTTGAGGGTGTGTCCGCGTTCCAGCAGCGCGGAGATGGTCCGCAGCCGGGCCAGATGGCGGTCGTCGTACCAGGCGATGCGACCCTCCCGCCGGGGCGGCGCGAGCAATTTGCGTTCCCGGTAGAACCGCAGGGTCCGCACCGTGATCCCGGCCTCGACGGCCAGTTCCTCGACCCGGTACTCCCGCGGGCCGTCGGCGCCGCGCGCGGCGTCGGACGCACGCCTGGGAGCGCTCTCGCGTACGCCCGCGCCCGCTCGCATCCGTCCCCCGCCACCTCGCTCCGCCACGCTCGCCACCCTAGGTCGTACCGCCGGTAACTTTAGTCGCCGGACCCCTACCCACGGGTAGCCCGGCTGCCCTACGCTCCACTATGCCCATCGCGCCAGTGAACGATGGCACAGTTGCGGACCAGGTTCAGGGAGGCAGCACGATGACCGAGCAGGAACACGTACCGCACGAGCACGTCCGCGTGGCCGTGATCGGCAGCGGCTTCGGCGGGCTCGGCGCGGCCGTCCGGCTGCGCAAGGAGGGCGTCACCGACTTCGTCGTCCTGGAACGCGCCGACTCCGTGGGCGGCACCTGGCGGGACAACAGCTATCCGGGCTGCGCCTGCGACGTTCCCTCGCACCTGTACTCGTTCTCGTTCGCCCCCAACCCCGACTGGCCGCGCGCCTTCTCCGGCCAGGAGCACATCCGCGCCTATCTGGAACACGTCACGGATGTGTTCGGGCTGCGCCCGCACCTCCGTTTCGGCGCCGAGGTCCACCGGACACGCTGGGACGGCGAGCGGCTGCGATGGGAGGTGGAGACGTCCTGCGGCACCCTCACCGCCGATGTCGTCGTGTCCGCGACCGGCCCGCTCTCGGACCCGAAGATCCCGGCGGTCCCCGGCATCAAGGACTTCCCCGGGGAGATCTTCCATTCCGCGCGCTGGAACCACGACTACGACCTGCGCGGCAAGCGCGTCGCCGTGGTCGGCACCGGCGCTTCGGCCATCCAGATCGTCCCCGCCGTCCAGCCGGACGTGGCACGGCTGACGCTCTTCCAGCGCACCCCGCCCTGGGTGCTGCCGCGCGCGGACCGCGCGATCAGCGGCGCCGAACGCCGACTGCACCGGCGGTTGCCGTTCACCACCCGGCTCCGCCGGGGCGCCTTGTGGGGCATCCGCGAACTCCAGGTGCAGGCGTTCACCAAACACCCCGGGCAACTAGGACTGATCGAACGGTTCGCCCGGCGGAACATGGCCAAGTCGGTGAAGGACCCCGCGCTGCGCGCGAAGCTCACCCCCGACTACCGCATCGGCTGCAAACGCATCCTGCTGTCCAATACGTACTATCCGGCTCTCGTGTGTCCTAATGTCGAGGTCGTCGCCTCCGGGCTCAGCGAAGTACGCGGCTCCACCCTGGTCGCCGCCGACGGCACCACGGCCGAGGCCGACGCGATCGTCTTCGGCACCGGTTTCCACGTCACCGACCTGCCCATCGCGAACCGTGTCGTCGGCGCCGACGGCCGCACCCTCGCCGAGAGCTGGAAGGACGGAATGCGGTCACTGCGCGGCGCGACCGCCAGCGGCTTCCCCAACTGGATGACGATCATCGGTCCTAATACCGGCCTCGGTAACTCGTCGATGATCCTCATGATCGAGTCCCAGCTGAACTACCTCGCCGACTACCTCCGCAAGCTCGACGCCCTTGGCGGCCGGGTCGCGCTCGACCCCCGCGCCGACGCCGTGGACGCCTGGAACACCAAGGTCCAGGAACGTATGAAGCGCACCGTGTGGAACACCGGCGGCTGCGACAGCTGGTACCTCGACGCCAACGGCCGCAACACGACCGTCTGGCCCGGCACCACCTCCGAGTTCCGCGCCGCGACCCGCCGCGTGGACCTCGGCGAGTACGAGGTCCTGCGCGCGCCCCGGCCCACCGCGCACCCGCTCACGGACACCGCGGCCACCGCGGCCACCGGGGTGCCCGCGCCCGGCACGGCCGGCACGGAGGTGGAGGCATGAGCCGTCCGACGCACGTCACCTCGGGCCCGTACGCCCCGCCCACGCCCGCGCGGGAGCTGACCGCCGTCTCGGCGGACGGCGCCCATGTGCACGTCGAGATCCATGGCCCCGAGGGCGCTCCCACCGTCGTCCTCGCCCATGGCTGGACCTGCTCCACGGCCTTCTGGGCCCACCAGGTGCGGGACCTCCGCGCGGACCACCGGGTCGTCGTCTACGACCAGCGGGGTCATGGCCGCAGCCCCGCGCCCGTGACCGGCGACGGCTACAGCACCCGCGCGCTCGCGGACGACCTCACCGCCGTCCTGGAGGCCGCCCTCGCCCCCGGCGAACAGGCCCTCCTCGTCGGCCACTCGATGGGCGGCATGACGATCATCGCGGCGGCCGGGCGCCCGGCGGTCCGGGCCCGGACCGCCGCCGCCCTGCTGCTCAGCACCGGCAGCGGTGACCTCGCCGCCCGCGCGCGGGTGCTGCCGCTGCGCGCGGGACGGCTGCGCACCCGTCTCACCCGGGCCGTCCTCGGCTCGAAGGCCCCTCTGGGACCGGTCACGCCCCTCGGCGCCCGGCTCCTGCGCTACGGGACGATGAGCCCCGGCACCGCGCCGGACCGGGTCGAGGTGTGCGCCCGGATCGTGCACGCCTGCCCGCGCGCGGTGCGTCACGGCTGGTCACAGGTCCTCGACTCGCTCGCGCTCGGCGCCGGGGTAGGGAAGCTCACCGTGCCCACCGCCGTGGTCGTCGGCACCGCCGACCGGCTCACCCCCCGGGTGCACGCCCACGACCTGGTGACCTCGCTCCCGCACTGCGTGGGGCTCGCCGAACTGACCGGTGTCGGCCATATGACCCCCGTCGAGGCACCGGAAGCGGTCAGCGACCGGATCCGGGACATGGTGGCCGCGTATGTGGACCACCGCCCCACCGACGACGACCCGGTCCCCACGGCCCCCACGGCCCCCACGGCCCACCCTGTGCACACGACCCAGCCGACCCGGACGACCCAGCAGGCACAGCCGACCCACCCGGTCCCCGAACAGCCCGCGTCCCCCGAGGGGGCCACCACCCCTCAAGCGGACACCAACAGGTCAGCGGACACAAATAGGTCAGCGGACATCAAGAGGACAGGCGCCGGGGACGATCCCGCCGACGAATCCACCCACGACCCCATCGACGGCCGCGACACGAACGGAGCGTCCAGCACATGACCAGCCCCCGTACGTCCCCTCTGGAAGGCAGGGTCGCCGTCGTCACGGGCGCCGCGCGCGGCATCGGTGAACTGCTCGCCCGCAAGCTGTCCGCGCGCGGTGCCCGTATCGCCTTGGTGGGCCTGGAACCGGACGCCTTGGAACAGGTCGCCGGGCGGCTGCGCACCGACAGCGACCACTGGTACGCCGATGTCACCGACCACACGGCCATGGCCCGCGTGGCTCAGGAGGTCCGTGACCGCTTCGGGCGGGTCGACATCGTCGTCGCGAACGCGGGTGTGGCCTCCGGCGGTCCCTTCCTGGACTCGGACCCGGACGCGTGGCGACGGGTCGTCGAGGTGAACCTCATCGGCTCGGCGGTCACGGCCCGCGCGTTCCTGCCGCATCTGATCGCGACACGGGGCTACCTCCTCCAGATCGCCTCGCTCGCGGCGATCGCCCCCGCGCCGATGATGACCGCGTACTGCGCGTCGAAGTCGGGTGTCGAGGCGTTCGCGCACAGCTTGCGCGCCGAGGTCGGGCACAAGGGCGTACGGGTCGGGGTCGGCTATCTGTCGTGGACCGACACCGACATGGTCCGGGGCGCCGACGAGGACGACGTGATGCGTGAGCTGCGGGAGCGTCTGCCGTGGCCGTCGAACCGCACCAACCCGCCGGGCCCCGCCGTCGACCGGCTCGTCGCTGGCATCGAACGCCGCTCCGGCCATGTCTACGCGCAGTGGTGGCTGCGCGGTATGCAGTCGGTACGGAGCTGTCTGCCCACGCTGATCGGCGCGGTCGGACAGCGCGAGATGCGGCGCGTCGAACCCCGGCTCGGCACCGTGGGGCGGGGTCTGGTCGGAGCGGGCGGCGCCGCCGACGAGGCCGCGCGGGGTACGGGCGGCCCCGAAAGCCGCACCACCACCTGACCCCGCAGCGTCATCAGTCGCTGCACCCTCGTAGTCACCGTCGTCCGACCCCGCAGCGTCACCGTCAAGGCTCCGTTCACCGGTCGACATGCACCGAGGGTCGGCCGGTGAAAGGCTGGGACATGTCCCGGGAGAGCCTGACCTCGATACGGGAGTGACCCACCATGGGCCTCAAGGACCAGTTCGACGACAAGAGTGAACGCATCGCCAAGGACGCGCGCAAGGCGAAGGCACGCCGAGCCCGCACAGCGCCCCGGCCGTCCCGCACGTCCCACAAGGTCGACGACCCGGAGACCGAGCGCGCCGTCCAGGAGGCGGAGGACCACGTCGACCAGAACTACGACATCTGACCGTCCCCGCGCGTGGGACGGCGTTCCGGCCCAGGCCCGGCCTGGCGTCCCCGCAAGCCACACGCGGGCCCAAGGCCTGGGGGGACCTGCGTGACAAGACCCAGAGGTGAGTGGACCCGCCCGGCTCAGGCGCCGTACACGACCGTGACAGGTGCGTGGTCCGACCAGCGCAGGTCGTAGCTGGCGGCGCGTTCCACGGTTGCCTTCAGCGCACGTTCCGCGAGTGCGGGGGTCGCCATGTGGTAGTCGATACGCCAGCCGCTGTCGTTGTCGAACGCCTTCCCCCGGTACGACCACCAGGAGTAGGGCCCTTCGACCTCGGGGTGCAGCCGCCGGAAGACGTCCACGTAGCCGCCGTCATGGGCGTCGAGGACGCGGTCGACCCAGGCGCGTTCCTCGGGCAGGAAGCCGGAGTTCTTCTTGTTGCTGCGCCAGTTCTTGAGGTCGGCCTCACGGTGGGCGATGTTCCAGTCACCGCAGACAAGGACCTCCCTGCCGTCCGCCGCCGCCCGCTCCCTGAGCTCCTTCACATAGGACAGGAACGCGTCCATGAAGCGCACCTTCTCGTCCTGCCGTTCGGTGCCGACCTCACCTGAGGGCAGATACAGGCTGGCGACGGTGACCCCGGGCAGGTCCGCCTCCACATAGCGGCCACTGCCGTCGAACTCCGTCGAGCCGAAGCCGACACGCACCGCGTCGGGCTCCCTGCGGGTCATCAGGGACACCCCGGCACGTCCCTTGGCCGCGGCGGGGGCGTGCACGGTGTGCCAGCCGTCCGGTGCCCGGACCGTGTCCGGCAGCTGCTCCGGCTCGGCCCGGACCTCCTGGAGGCAGAGCACATCGGCGGACGTGTCCGCGAGCCACTCGACGAAGCCCTTCTTCGCCGCGGCCCGCAGACCGTTCACGTTCACAGAGGTCACAGTCAGCAAAACGATCTCCTCGACATCACACGCGACCCGAGGCGTCGAACAGGTTGTCCGAGGTCACAGTGAGCTTTCCGGCAGGCTACCGGCACACTGGCAGAGGTCCCGCCCCACCCATGGCGGGCGTCCGCCACCGGCCACCGGTCACCCAGACTTCCGTGACCCTGCATAGAAGTACGATGACTCGCATGAATATACGAACCGTCTCCTTCGGTCACACGGACGCCGTGAAGCTCAACGACCGCGTGCAGCGCGAGTACGCGGAGCGCTACGGCGACGAAGGCGACATCACCCCGCTGGACCCCACGATGTTCGATCCACCGGTCGGTATCTACCTGATCGCGTACGACGAGAACGGTACCGCCCTGGCCACGGGCGGCTGGCGCCGTCAGGAGGCGAACGGTCACGGCTACGCGGACGGCGACGCCGAGATCAAGCGCATGTACGTGACGCCCGAGGCCCGCGGTCTCGGTCTGGCCCGCCGCATCCTCGCCTCGCTGGAGTCCGATGCACGCGCGGCCGGCCGTACCCGCATGGTCCTGGAGACGGGCACCGAGCAGCCGGAGGCCATCGCCCTGTACGAGTCCAGCGGCTATGCGCCCTGCGACAAGTTCGGCTACTACCGCGACAGCGATCTCAGCCGCTGCTACGCCAAGACGCTGGTCCCGTAGCGGGTCGCCTTCGCTTGCGCTTCCGAGGTCTGCCCGGGTGGGCGTACTTCGTTGCTGTGCCGTCGTTCGGTGGTTTCGCGGTTCCCTGCGGGTCGCCTTCGCTTGCGCCTCTGAGGTCTGTCCGGCTGGACGCGCTTGTTCCTGTGCCGTCGCTCGTCGTTTTCGCGCAGTTCCCCGCGCCCCTTTGGGGCGCGTCCGGCTTGTTCTTCCGGTCGGTGCCGGTCGGGATTCTCCGTCCTCGATCCGACACGCTCGGTAACACGTCCAGTTGCCCTACTGAAGAGCATCGGAGTCTGCGGGCAGAGATTCCCGCCCACCCCCTCCCGCAGCAGCGCGACTGCACGAGGAGGATGGTTCAACCCCGGCCCCGGTTGCTGACAGCCCGCAGACTGATCGGCAGCCCCAGTTGGGCGCCCCCGAAGGGGCGCGGGGAACTGCGCAAAAGACGAGGGCGAACCCGCACCCGAGAAGCGACCGCAAGGGGGCAGCATCCAGGGGCGCGGGGAACTGCGCACCCCCGTCCGACCCGCACAGGAAACAACTACGCCCGGCACAAGGAACCCGGAAGCGCGAGCGAAGGCGACCCGTACAGGAAACCCCGCGCGTCGCGGGCTGAGGGCGGGGCGGTCCTCCAACGGACCGCCCCGCCCCTCCCCCCGGTCAGGGCCCGGGTGTGCCCGGACCCGTCACTCCTCCCACTCGCCCGCCTTCTCCTTGCCCTCCGCCGTGTAGAGCAGCAGGAAGGAGAAGAGGCCGGCCAGTCCGGCCAGGACGCAGACGATGTCGGCGACGTCGGAGCCGAAGCTCGTCATCATGGCCGCGGAGCCGACGGCCATGGCCACCGTCTGGCCCACGACCACCACGATTCCGCCGATCAGGAAGAGCGCGACGAGGGCACGGGAGACGTTCAGGCAGATCGTGTACATCCTGGTACTCCTCATCCGGGTATCCATATCGCTCCCACCACCATCAGCACGCCCATGAGGTAGGAGGGCACGAGGTAGTAGAGCGTCACCGGGACGAAGATCCGCACCGGGTTGATGGAGGCGATGCCCGCGGCCACGTACAGCGGTGCGGCGCCCGGTGGCGAGCAGCCCTCGGACGAGGCCCACACGATGATGGCGGCGAAGGCGATGTACGGCGGAACGTCGGCCGCCAGCAGGGCGGCGAAGGCGACGGGCCCGACGGCCGCGAGGGTGGAGGTCGTGTTGAGGGGGCCCGCGACGATCACCACGACGAGTCCGACGACGAGTGCCGCGACGATCTGCGGCACGCCCTCCAGTCGCTCCATATAGGGGGCGAGCTGTTCGCCGATGCCCAGGGTGTTCAGCACATTGGAGGCGGCGAAGGCCGACACCATCGTGACGCCGATCAGCCCGAGTTTAGGACTGATCTCCGCCAGCAGTGTCCACCACTCCCCGCCGCCGCGCGGCAGCGACCGCCGCTCGACCACCAGTCCGGCGAGCAGCATCACCACCGGCAGCCACACCAGCAGCGGCACGGCGTCGGAGACGTCCAGTCCCCCCAGCCGGTCGCCGATGAGATCGCTGGTCGGGGACGCGGTCAGGACGATCGGCACCGCGATGGCGGCCAGGACGATCAGTGAGGTCCAGCCGGCCGCGAAGGACCGCCGTAGCGGATGGATGTCCTCCGGCGCCATCGCGCCCACGCCCCGCCGTTTGACGATGACGTAGGCGATGACCAGCCGCATCGCGACCATCCAGGCGCCCACCACGAAGATCGTGCCGACCACGTCCTGCGCCTTGAGGACCGGCAGTACGGTCGGCGCCGCCAGCAGGATGAAGAAGGCCCCGCTGAAAGGGAAGGTGGCGCCGACGCCCGCGTTCCCGGCGAGGACCAGTGCCGCGGTCTCACCGCTCGCCTTGGAGCGCTTCATCCAGGGGATGGTGATGGAACCGATGGTGGCCACGATCGCCGCGCCGTTGTGCGCGACGGCGCCGAAGAGACCGGCCGAGACCGTCGCCGCGTAGGCGGAGCCGCCCTCGCGGCGGCCGAGCATCGAGCTGAGGATGTCGATCATCCGCTGCACGAGCCCTGTCCTCGTCAGCAGTTCGCTGACGAAGACGAAGGCCAGGGCGGCGAAGGTGATCTCCGACTTCAGCCCCTCGACGAGGCTCTCCCAGATCACGCGCGGCGCGTCCGTACCGGCGAACGCGGCACTGACGAGGAAGCCGATGACCATGGCTTCGCCGATGTTGCGCTTGACCCCTACGTTCCACACGATGATGGCCCCGATGAAGGCGACCAGTGCGAATATCGCGTTCATCGGCGTCTCCTCCTACAGCCGGGACAGGGAGGGGAGGGCGTGCCCCCGGCCGTGTACGACGGGATGCCCGTGTACGGCTGGACGGCCGAGGGCGACGGGATGCACGTGTGCGGCTCAGTCCAGTGGCAGCGCTTCCAGTCCGGCTCTTCGGTAGGCATCTCCCGCCTCCTTCCCGGTGAGGAAAGTGTGCAGGGCGCGGGCCCCGGCCCGGTCGACGGCCGCGGTGCCCAGTGCCGCCGAGAGCTCGGTGAAGTGCTGGGCCCCGTCCGGCAGCGGCCCCACCACCCGGGCCTCGGGCACGAACAGCAGCTCGCTCATCTGCTGCACGGCCAGATCGGCCCGGCCGTCGACCACCGCGAGCGCGGTGAAACCCTTCTCCACGACGGTGGCCCGCGCGTTGACCTCGTCCGCTATGCCGAGCCGTTCCAGCAGCCCGGCGAAGTGGACCCCGCTGGCCCCGGTGCGGGAGTAGGCCACCGAACGCGCCGAGCGGAGCGCCGTGATCAGCGCGTCGACCGTGTCGATGACGGGCGGCTCGCCGCCGGGCGGCATGGCCAGGCCGATCCCGACCCGGGCGATGCTCCGCACCGAGGACGGGTCGATGACCCCCGCCTCGCACAGCGCCGGGAACGCCCCGGTCACCCCGACCATGACCTCCGGCCGGGCGCCTTCCTCGATCCTGCGCAGCAGTACGTTCGTCGGATCGTAGACGATGTCGACGGCGGCTTCGGTCTGCCGGCCGAACGCCGGGAGTACGGCGTCGTCGAGGGCCTTCTTCACCGCCAGCGCGCTGAAGAGCGACACCGTGTGCGGTATGTCCGCGGACATCTTTGTCCTTTCACAAGGGTGGGGGAACGGGTGCTTCCGGGCTGTCCCGGGGTGTCCGCTCGGTCCCCACGGTGTTCGGGGGGGTGGTTCAGTGGGAGGCGGGGCGCAGCGCGGCTCGCTGGGCCCGTGTCAGCGGACGGGTCGGAGCGCCGCGCAGCAGCAGGAAGAGCTTCGCCGTCTCCTCGATCTCCTCGGCCGTCTCCAGCGCGCGCTCCGGGTCGGCCGCGGCGGCGACCGGTCCGTGGTTGCTCAGGAGGAGCGCGGGATGCTCCCGGGCCGACGCCTCGACGGCGGCGGCCATCCGGCTGTCGCCGGGGGCGAAGTACGGCAGCATCGGGAGGGTGCCGACGCGCATCGCGTAGTAGGCGGTCAGCGGCGGCAGGACGTCCCGCCGGTCGAGCCGGGCCAGGCACGAGACGGCCGCCGCGTGGGTGGAGTGGGTGTGCACCACGGCGCCGGCGTCCGGCCTGGCGCGGAGCATCGCGGCATGCAGGAACGCCTCCTTGGAGGGCCTGGGACCGCGGACGTGGGCTCCGCCCGCGTCGATGACGGACAGTTCCCCGGCGCGCACGGTGGCCAGGCTCGACCCCGTGGGTGTCACCAGGATGTGCTCACCGGCGCGCACCGAGACATTGCCCGTGCTCCCATGCGTCAGCGAACGGTCGGCGACGGCCCGCGCGGTGGCGATGAGGCGGTCACGCTCGTCCGCGTGATCCAGCCCGCTCATATGCCGTCCGTCCGTTCCGCGCGGGAGGCGGAGGCGTCGGTGAGCAGGCCGGGTCCGCCGAAGTTGCCGGACTTGAGCAGCAGCGCCAAGGGGCGCTCGCCCAGCGGGTGGATCCAGGGCACCCCGCGCGCGGCCTCGGCGCCGACCCGCGCGCCGGTGACCCCGAGCGCGGCGACGACGGCTCCGGACGTCTCACCCCCGGCGGCGACCAGCCTGCGCACCCCGCGCTCGACCAGTCCGGCCGCGACGAGACCTGTCGCCTTCTCCAGCAGGGCCGCCGACCGCTCCACGCCCAGCACCCGCTGTGTCTCGCGGAGCCTTTCGGGGGCGGCCGAGGAGTAGAGGACGGGCGCGCCGCCACCCGCGGGCAGCGCGTCGTACCAGGCGAGCGCGGCGTCGGCGAGCGCCACGGGATCGGGTACGGCCACCGGGTCGAGGCGGTACGCGGGCCTCCCCTCGTCGAGGAGCGCCGCGAGCTGCTCCAGGGTGCGGCGGGAACAGCTCCCGCTCAGCACGGCGGCCGGTCCGTCCGGCGGCCCGGAGATGTCCACGGCGTCCGGGCCGTCCGGGGCATCCGGGGCGTCGGCGGCACCCGGGGCGTCGGCGGCATCCGGGGCGTCGGCGATGTGGCTCCCGTCGGCGGCGTTCCTCCCGTCGGCGGCCTCGCCCTGACCGGCACCCGACGGACGTTCAGCACCCGGCGCACGTTCAGCACCCGGCGCGGGTCCAGCACCCGAAGGCCGTCCAGCGCCCGGAACCCGCCCCGCGCCCGGCGAACGCCCCGCGCGCTCCTCCGCGTACGCGTGCGCCAGACCTGCGGCCAGTCCGGCGGCGCCCGCGACGAGCGGTGAACCGAGGGCGGCCCGGCCGAGCGTGCGCAGATCGCTCTCGTCGATACCGTCGGCCAGTACGTAGCGCGCGCCGCGCGCCCCGGCGCCCGCCAGCGCGTCACGCACCGCCGCCGCGCCCTCCCGTACCGTCCCGAGCCCGATGAGGGCCACCCGTTCGCGGGTCTGGGCCCGCAGCAGCCTGGGCAGGTTCGAGTCCGTCATGGGGGTCACCGGGTGGTCGCGCATATGCGACTCACCGAGCAGGACGCCGTCCACGAAGAGACAGCCCTGGTACTGGGTCCGCAGATGCTCCGGCGAACTCGGGGTCAGCGGCACGGTGTCGGCGCCCGTCGCCTCGGCCAGCCGGTCCAGGACCGGGCCGATGTTGCCGCGCGGGGTGGAGTCGAAGGTCGAGCAGAACTTGAAGTAGATCTGCCCGGCGCCCTGTCCGCGCAGCCATTCCAGCGCGTCCAGGGACGAGGCGACCGCGTCGGCCGCGGGCACCATCCGGCTCTTCAGCGCGACGACCAGCGCGTCGTGCTCGGGCAACGGGTCCGCGTCGGCCCCGTGCGCCCCCTCCCCCGTACGACCCGGCGCACCCGTACGGTCCGCCCCACCCGTACGGCCTGGCACCTCCGTACCGTCCGGCACACCCGTACCGTCCGGCACGCCGAAGAACAACAGGGTGCGGAGTCCGGCGCGGCGCAGCGCCACGGCGACGTCCGTCGCACCGGTGAAGTCGTCCGCGATGACCCCGAGCGGCGCGTCGGCGCGGGTGCCGTCCGCCTGGTGGTGACTGTTTCGGCGCTGGGTCATAGGGGACTCCCGGTGAGGGCGGAGCGCAGGGCGGCGGCCGCGGCCTGCGGGCCGGAGACGACGGGCACACCGAGCGCGGTGGACAGCGACGCGGCGGCGGGTGCGAGCGAGTACTGGGCGAGCAGTACGACGTCGGCGCCGGTGAGGTGCGGCAGGCATGCGTCGCGCAGCGCGTCGCGGAGCGCGGGAAGGTTCCCCTCGCGAGCCGCGTCGAACGCGTCGGGCGCGACCACACCGACCACTTCCGCCCCCGAACCGGACGCCGCTGAGCCGACCGCGGCCGGGGCGGCGACCGCAGAGCCGACCCTCGCCGAGGCAGCCGCCACCGAAGCGGCCGAAGCAGCCGATGCCTCCGATGCGGCCGATGCCGCCGAGAAGCGAGCCACCGAGTCCCGCATCGCGGTCTCGAAGGAGGCGAGCACCAGCACCCGGCCTGTCCCGGAGGACAGCGCCAGCGCCCGCTCGAAGGCGGCGGTGTCGGGCGCCAGCAACGGGACCGGGGTGTCGACCGTTTCGGTGACCGACCCGTACAACGAGCAGGTCAGCAGCACTCCGTCGGCCCCACCGGCCAGGGCATGGCCGATCAGCCGCCGCATCCGGTCCACGAGGGCCGGGGGCAGCGGACCGTCCTGCGGCGCGTCGGCCAGCAGCCGGTCGTCCAGCAGGCTCCAGGGCTCGGCCGCCGGGAACTCCTCGGCCAGTCCCGCGACGGCCGGGGCCATGGCGGTGGGAGTGGCGCTGATCAACGCGATCCTCGGTGCGCGAACGGGATCGTCCGCCGACGCGTGGGCGTTGTCCGCCGGTGCGCGGGTGGGGTCCGCGGGCGCGTGAGCGCGGTCCGCCGCGGTGCCGCTCATCGGCCCCCCTCGGCGGAGGCCGTGGAGACCGTCGAGGCCGCTGACGCCACTGAGGCCGACGAGGTCGCCGAGGTCGACGCCGTCCCGGCGTGCTCGGTGACCCAGGAGAGACCGTTCACCGTGCCGTTCGCCGGGCGGTACTCGCAGCCGATCCAGCCCGGGTACGAGGCGTCCAGCAGTGTGCCGAAGACCCGCGGCCAGGCGATCTCGCCGCTGCCCGGCTCCGTGCGTTCCGGCGGGTCGGCGATCTGGATGTGCCGGACCAGGGGCAGTCGCTCGCGCAGCGTCGAGACGAGGTCGCCCTCCTGGACCTGTACGTGGTAGAGGTCCAGGAGCAGCCCGATCCCGTCCCCGCCGAGCGCTTCCACGACCGCGGCGGCCCGTGCCTGGGTGTCCAGCAGGAATCCGGGCACGTCACGGCTGTTCTGTGCCTCCAGGACGAGGCACACCCCCGTGCCCCGCGCGCGTTCGACGGCCCAGGCGAGGTTGGCGACGAACGTGGCGAAGGCGCGGTCGTGGCCGACACCGGCCGGACGTATGCCGCCCAGCACATGCAGGAAGTCGCTGCCCAGCTCGACCGCGTAGTCGAGACCGCGCTCCAGGTCGGCGCGGAACCGGTCGGAGTGGCCGGGCAGACAGGCCACACCCGCCCGCTCCGGCGAACCGGGCTCGCCCATCGGCGCGTTGATCAGCACCTGGCTCAGCCCCGCGTCGGCGAGCCGCCGTCGCAGCCGGGCGGCCGGGTACGGGTAGGGGTCGGCGTACTCGACGGCGGTGAACCCGGCGGTGGCCGCGGCGTCGAACCGTTCCTCGAAGGGGACCTCGGTGAACAGCCACTTGAGGTTGGCGTCGAAGCGCAGCCCGTTCGGCGCGCGCATCAGCGTGCTCCGGCGGTGGCGGGGCTCACGCTGTCGGGGTTGACCAGGTGTTCCGGGGTGCGCCCGGCGAGCAGTTCGACCACGTGCCGGGCGGCCATGGCACCGGACCTGGCGCGGGCCTCGACCGTGGCGGCGGCGATGTGCGCGGTCACGATGACGCTGTCGAGCGCGCGGAGCCTGCTGTCGGCGGGCAGCGGTTCCCGCTCGGTCACGTCCAGCGCGGCGCCCGCCAGCCGGCCCGCCTCCACCGCGTCGGCGAGCGCGTCCTCGTCCACGACCCCGCCCCGGGCGGTGTTGATCAGATACGCGTCGGGCTTCATCCGGCGCAGCGCGGCGGCGTCGATCAGATGCCGGGTCGTCTCGTCCAGGGAGATGTGCAGGGTCAGGAAGTCGGCCGCCGCCAGTACGTCGTCGAGGGGCAGCGCCTCGACGCCGGTCTCCGTCAGGAAGTCCTCGTCCAGCCAGGGGTCGTGGGCGACGACGCGCATACCGAGGGCGAGTGCCGCGCGGGCGACGGTCCTGCCGATGGAGCCGAGGCCGACGACGCCGAGCGTGGCGCCGCGCAGTTCCCGGCCGCTCTCCTGCGTCCAGCCGCCACCGCGCACGGCGGCGAGGTTCTGCGGGATACGGCGGGCGCCGTTCAGCATCAGCGCCAGGACGTGTTCGGCGACGGAGACCCGGTTGGTCCCCGGGGTGATGGCGACCGCGACCCCGTGCCGGGTCGCCGCCTCGACGTCGATGTTGTCGTAGCCGACGCCGCAGCGGCTGAGGATCCTCAGTCCGGGAGCCGCTTCGATGACCTCGGCGGAGAAGGCGTCGGTGCCGGCGACGACACCCGCCACATCCGCGACGCATTCCGCCAGCGTGGTCCCGGCGGCCTCCCGGTCGGCGCGCCGGGCGAAGACCGGGTCCAGGCCGGCGTCCCGCAGGATGCGGTCGACCGCGCCACCGGGCTCCAGATACGGCGTTGTCACGAGTACACGAAGCGCACGTTCCTTGGGGGGCTGGGTCATGAGGGTCCTCTGCGTTCTGCGGGGGCACGGCCAGTGAGCGTCTGGACTATAGTATAGGATTTCATAAAAGACTATAGGGCTCATGCGTACGCGTGATCGAGAAGGAGGGGCCGCGCTACCATCGGGCGACAAAGGAGACTCGCATGGCTACGCGCCCGTCCGATCGGCAACCGTTGGCCGATCAGATGTACGAAGTGCTGCTCGGGCAGTTCATGGACGGACTGTGGTCACCGGGCCGGCCGCTCAACATCGGCGCCCTCTCCCGCGAACTGAACGTCAGCCAGACGCCCCTGCGTGAGGCGCTCGCCCGGCTCGAACACACCGGCCTGGTACGCCGCGAGGCGCTCAAGGGCTACCGCGTGGCCCCGCTCTTCAGCGAGACCGAGCTGATCAAGCTGATGGACGCGCGACTGGTGCTGGAACCGACCCTCACCTACGAGGCGGGCCGCCGGACCACCCCCGAGTTCCTCCAGGACGTCGCCGACAGCATCGAGGAGTTGCGGCGCTGCGCGACCGGGGACGGCCCGCCGTCGGTACGCGCCTATCTGTCGGCCGACGAGCGCTTCCACTTCCTGATCGCCAAGCAGTCGGCCAACCCCTTCCTGGAGTCGGCGTACCGCTCGCTGAGCGGCCATGTGCAGCGCTTTCGCCTCTTCACCGAACTCGGCTCCTCCGACGCGGAGTCACCCGCGCGCGAGCACACCGCCGTCCACGAGGCGCTGACCGCGGGGGACGCCGAGGGCGCGGCCGAGCGGATGCGGCAGCACATCGAGAACGCGAAGGCCCGCGCGTTGAAGGACCGTCAGGCCGTGTCGAGCGGCTGACGGCCCCGCCGCGCGCCGGAATCCGCCGCACCTGGGTCGCTTCGCCGGGGTCCCGGTGCGCCGGGTTGGGCCGGCCCGGCGGAAGGGCTGGACGGTCGGGGCGGCGCTGGATGAACTGCTGGAGGCCATCGCCCGGCGGTTGGGCCGGAGCTGGCGACGGCGCCGCAGGACCGCAGGCACGTCGGCCGGCCAGATCGGTGCGACCTTCACCGCGGGAGGTCGGAGGTCCCCGGAAACGACGAAATCCCGCCCGATCAAAAGACCGGACGGGACCCCGTCAACCATTCCCGAGCTGACTCAGGAACAGCCATGTGCGTGGACCTGTGGGGATTTGAACCCCAGACCCCCTCGATGCGAACGAGGTGCGCTACCAGACTGCGCCACAGGCCCTTGCAACGAGTGAAACTCTAGCATCCCCGTCGCGGTGCTCGGAAATCCGCTCCCGCACCCTCCCCGGCCTGGTCAGAGGCGGGCGCCCCGCATCCACGCGAGGCCCCGGGGAGACCCCCGGCACCACGCGCCCGACACCGGCAGGCGGCAGGCGGCAGGCGGCAGGCGGCAGGCGGCAGGCGGCAGGCGGCAGGCGGCAGGCGGCAGGCGGCAGGCGGCAGGCGAGGATGCTCTCCCCCGCCGCTACTCGTTGGCCGCGCGCGGGCGGCCCTTCTCCTCGTACTGGTCGAAGAGCGGCGTGCGTCCCCGTTCGCGGGACCGGCGCGCGGAGGCGGCGCGGCGGGCGTCGCTGCGCTCGTCGCCGTCCTCCAGGTCGTCGTCGAGGCCGGGGTCGATGTCCGCGTCATGGCCGGGGGAGACCTGCGGGTCCGTCCCCGAGGCCGTCGGCTCGGCGGTACTTGAGCGTGCGGAGCTCCACGCGTCCGGCGCGCCGAGGTCCACTCCCGACGTGGCCCGAGGGGCGACGGGGGCGGTCACATAGGTGGGCAGCGGCACGGGGACCGGGTCCCAGCTCTCCCCCTGCGCCGGGCCCTGCTGGCGCTCCCGCTGCTGGTCGACCCACTCGGCGTGGTCGGTCTGCTCGACGAGCGCGCGCCGGTCGGCGGCGAGAGCCGAGAGACCGGGGTCGGTCGATACGCCCACCGCCTCGCCCTCCGGTTCGTCCACGACGGACGTCTCGGGCTGCGGGCGCCGCCTGGGCTGACGCGCCCGGAGTCGCTGCGCGGCGATCTCCGCCTGGCGGCGGTCCATGACGTAGGCGAACCGTCGGCGCTCCTGGCCGCGCAGATACGCGATGTACGAGCTGAGCAGGACGGCGGGCAGCGCGGGCGCCCACAGGAAGGTGAGGCCGCCGACCGCCGCGACGACGGCGCCACAGGTGAACGTCAGGAACAGGATCACGGTCGTCCGGCGCCGTCGCGCGAGCACCTTGGAGCGCCGCGCGCGTGCGGCGGCCTCCGCGGTCGGGCGCCCGCGCGCGGGCGCCTGCTTGCCCGACCGCCTCGCGGCCTCCGCCGACGGCTGGTCGGACGGGACGCCGTCCCTCCGGGACCGCCGACGCGACATCGGCACCTTCGCGCGCGCGGAGGCGGCGGTCCCCTGTGCGCCGATACGCGCGGCGGGGTCCTGCGTACGGGCGCTGTTGCCGTCGCGCACGTCCGCGTGCACCTCACCGCGGCGGGACACGCGCGCGGCCTCGTGCCGGGCGGCTTCCTGCCGGGCCGTCGCGTCACGTTCCTGCCGGGCGGCTTCCTGCCGCGCGGACGCCTCACGTTCCTGGCGGGCCGACGCCTCACGTTCCTGCCTGGCGGACGCGTCCCGCTCGGCCTCCAGCCGCCCCGCCTCCTGGCGGGCCGCTTCCCTGCGGGCGGCGTCCTTGCGGACGGCCTCCAGCCGGGCGGCTTCCTTCCGGGCCGCGGCGGCCTCCTGCCGTGCGGCGGCGGCCTCCTCGCGGGAGGGTCCCGGAGGCATGGCGAAGGCCCGGACGTCCACCGAGTCGGTGACGTCGTCCGGGTCGGCGCCGGGTCCGGCGGACGGCTCGTCCTCCTCGGCCGAGCGCGCCCGCAGGTCCTTGGCGTAACGGCGCTCCATACCCGCGCGTCCGGAAAGGAACCGGATGGCGGTACTGAAGCGTTCCGTCGGACGGGCTTCGTTCAGCTCGTCCTGCCTACGGAGCCACATCGGCACCAAGTAGGCGGCCCAGGCCCCGACGATGACTGCGTAGATGAGGCCGCTGCTGCTCACGTCTCACACCGTAGAGGGGTTCACGTAGGGCCATCCGCCAATTGGGGCGGTGTGTCGCACGATCTGGCTGATATTCCGAACTTTTTTTGCGACTGATGCGATCAGCGGCCCGGTCCGGGGTGAGGAATTAGGCCGCCTGGCGCCCGGAGATGACCTCTTCGGGGCCAATATCGAACATACATTTCATTTCCAGGGAGGGCCCGGTGACTCCGGTCCTGTGCGGGGGCCGGTCCGGGAACGCGCCTGGTGCCAGCGGCGCAGCAGCCCTTCCGGGGCTTCTTCGGAGGTCAGCGCGTAGACCAGATGGTCACGCCACGCACCGTCGATATGGAGGTACCGGGGACGCATCCCCTCCTCCCGGAATCCGAGTTTCTCCACGACCCTGCGGCTGGGACCGTTCTCGGGACGAATACAGACCTCGATACGGTGCAGCCCGACCGTGCGGAAGCAGTGGTCCACGGCCAGTGCCACCGCGGTCGGCATCACCCCGCGTCCGGCGACTCCCTCGTCGACCCAGTAGCCGACGTGCGCCGAGCACATCGACCCCCAGGTGATGCCCGCGACCGTGAGCTGCCCCACCAGACGCCCCTGGTACTCGATGACGAAGGGCAGCATCCGCCCGGCGTTGGCCTCGGCCCGCAGATGGCGGACCATCTGCCGGTACGTGGGCCGGTGCGTGACCGGGCCGCTGGGGGTGGGCGGCGGGATGGTCGCCTCCCAGGGCCGCAGCCAGTCCCGGTTGCGACGGTTGACCTCACGCCAGGCGCGCTGGTCACGCAGCTTTATGGGGCGGAGGGCGATGTCACCGTCCGTCAGCTCCACCGGCCATGTGGGGGTGTTCAGCTTCGGCTCCCGGTCGGTCCTGGGCCGCCCTCGGCCGTTCCCCCCGGCGGCCGGGGGCGCTCCGCGGCGTGGGCGGTGTTCCCGTCGGGGGGCTGCGGGTGATCGCCCCCGCGCAGCTGGTCGACCGCGTGCCTCAGCAGGGGCTCCAGTACGACGAGTCCGTCCCGGACGCCGCCGGTGGAGCCGGGCAGGTTCACGATGAGGGTGCGCTCCGCGACACCGGCGAGTCCGCGGGACAGGGCGGCGGTGGGCACCTTCGGGCCGCCGTGGGCGCGGATGGCCTCCGGGATGCCGGGGACCGACCGGTCGATCACCCGTCCGGTCGCCTCCGGGGTCCGGTCGGTGGGCGAGATACCGGTGCCGCCCGTGGTGAGGATCACGTCGTAACGGGCCGCCACGCCCTGTCTGAGGGCCTCTTCGACCGGGTCGCCGTCCGGGACCACCCGGGGGCCGTCCACGGCGAAGCCGAGGGCGCTGAGCGCTTCGGCGATCACCGGCCCGCCCTTGTCGGGGTAGACCCCGGCGGCGGCGCGGTTGGACGCCGTCACGACCAGGGCCCGGTAGGGCACCGCCGCGCGGTCCGCGTCCCCGGCGCCGGGCGCGCCGCTCATGTGCGGCTCCAGTCGCCCGACCGTCCGCCGGTCTTCTGCTCGACCCGCACATCCGTGACGACGGCCGCCTTGTCGACGGCCTTCACCATGTCGACGACGGTGAGCGCGGCGACCGCGACCGCGGTCAGCGCCTCCATCTCGACACCGGTGCGGTCGGTGGTGCGGACCGTGGCGACGATCTCGACGGCGTCGTCCGCGACGGAGAGGTCCACGGTCACCCCGGACACGGCCAGCGGATGGCACAGCGGGATCAGGTCAGGGGTGCGCTTGGCGCCCATGATTCCGGCGATGCGTGCCGTGGCGAGGGCGTCGCCTTTGGGCACACCGTCGCCCCGCAGCAGGGCGACCACTTCGGGGTTCACCACGACCCGGCCGCTCGCGCGCGCGGTGCGCGCGGTGACGCTCTTGCCGGACACATCGACCATACGGGCCGCGCCGGCCGCGTCGATATGGGTGAGACGGCCCTCTTCAGGGGTGCCGGGGGTGTCCCCCCGGGGATTCGCGGTCATGTGCTGTGACGCTCCCGGTCCGGGCCCCCTCACGTGCGGCGCGCGGAGCCTGTGTGCGCGCTACCGTACCGCGCGCGGGGGCCCCGTCTCCCGCTGGACCACCCGGGAAGCGGGACACGGCAGCGGTACGGGTCCAGCAGGAGCCCGGGTCCGGCACGGGTCCGGGTCCGGGTCCGGCACGGGCACGGGTCGGGCCCCCGGGTCCGGCACGGTGGCGCCATGCCGTGAGGTAGGGCACCGGCACGGCGTGCGGTGCGGCCACCGGGTGCTGTGCCGCCCGGTGGGGCCGCCCGGTGGGGCCGTGCGGTCCTTCAGTCCAGCACCACGACGTCGACCTCGGTACCGGGCTCCACGGACACCGTGCGCTCGGGAACCACGATCAGCGCGTCGGCATGTGCCAGCGCGGCCACCAGATGGGAGCCCGCGCCGCCCACCGGCGTCACCTCACCCGCCTCGGCGTCGTACCGGCCACGCAGGAACTGCCTGCGCCCGTCGGGCGACGTGAGGGCCTTGTCGGCACGCAGCACCGCGCGCGCGGAGGGACGGTGGATGTCCCGCACGCCCATGAGGGTCCGGATAGCGGGCCGCGCGAACAGCTCGAAGGACACGTACGACGACACCGGGTTGCCGGGCAGCGCCAGCAGCGGTGTGTGGTCGGGGCCGATGGAACCGAAGCCCTGTGGCTTGCCGGGCTGCATGGCGAGCGTGCGGAAGTCGACCCCGCCGCCTTCCTCGTCCTCGTCGCCCACATGCGCGAGGGCTTCCTTCACGACGTCGTACGCGCCCACGCTGACACCACCCGTGGTGACGACGAGGTCCGCGCGGATGAGCTGGTCCTCGATGGTGGCGCGGAGCGTCTCCGCGTCATCGTCGACGGCGCCCACCCGGTAGGCGAGGGCGCCCGCCTCACGCGCGGCGGCGGTGAGGGCGAAGCTGTTGGCGTCGTAGACCTGGCCCTCGCCCAACGGCTCCCCCGGCTGGACGAGTTCACTGCCGGTGGACAGGACGACCACGCGCGGGCGCGGGCGCACCCGTACGGTGCCGCGGCCGATCGCGGCGAGCAGCGCGATCTGCGGGGCGCGCAGGACCGTCCCCGCCTCCAGCGCGCGGTCCCCGGCCCTGACATCGCTGCCCCGCGCGCGGACGTACGCGCGTGGTTGCGCGGCCCGGTGGATCCGCACCTGCCCGGACGCGCCCTCGGGGGCGGTGCTGTGCGCCCGCATACCGGACACCGCTCCGCCGCCGAGGCCACCGTCGGTCCACTCCACGGGAACGACCGCCTCGGCGCCGGGTGGCAGCGGCGCGCCGGTCATGATGCGCGCCGTCTGGCCAGGACCCACCGTGAGCGGGCCGCCCCGGCCCGCGGCCACGTCACCGATGACCGTGAGGACGGCCGGGAACTCCTCGCTCGCGCCCGCGACATCGGCGGCCCGGACGGCGTACCCGTCCATGGAGCTGTTGTCGAAGGGCGGCAGCGACACGGGCACGGTGACGTCGTCGACGAGGACACAGCCCTGGGCGTCGAGGAGCTGGAGCTCGATGGGCTCCAGGGGGCGGACGGTGCCGAGGATGTCCGCCAGATGCTCGGTCACCGACCACATACGGTCCTGGGTGGTGGCGTCGGTGGTCGTCCTGCTCAAGTCGCTACATCTCCTCGGTGACGTAACTGCGGAGCCAGGTCCGGAACTCCGGGCCCAGGTCCTCACGTTCGCACGCGAGTCTGACAATGGCACGCAGGTAGTCGCTGCGGTCGCCGGTGTCGTAGCGGCGTCCCTTGAAGACGACGCCGTGCACAGGGCCGCCGACCTTCTCGTCCAGGGCGAGCTGCTGGAGGGCGTCGGTGAGCTGGATCTCACCTCCCCGGCCCGGCTCGGTGCTGCGCAGTATGTCGAAGATGTGCGGGTCGAGCACATAGCGGCCGATGACGGCGAAGTTGCTGGGCGCGTCGGCCGGGTCGGGCTTCTCCACCAGACCGGTGACCCGGACGATGTCCGACTCGCCCGTGGCCTCCACCGCGGCGCAGCCGTAGAGGTGCACCTGCTCGGGCGCGACCTCCATGAGCGCGACGACACTGCCGCCGTGCTGCTCCTGGATGTCGACCATGCGGGCGAGCAGCGGGTCACGGGGGTCGATGAGGTCGTCACCGAGCAGGACGGCGAACGGTTCGTCGCCGACGTGCGGGGCCGCGCACAGGACCGCATGCCCGAGGCCCTTCGGGTCGCCCTGGCGCACATAGTGCATGGTGGCCAGGTCGCTGGACTCCTGCACCTTCGCGAGACGAGCGCGGTCGCCCTTCTTGGTGAGGGCTTCCTCCAGCTCGTAGTTGCGGTCGAAGTGGTCTTCCAGGGGACGCTTGTTGCGCCCGGTGACCATCAGGACGTCATCGAGTCCGGCAGCGACCGCTTCTTCGACCACGTACTGGATCGCCGGCTTGTCGACGACCGGCAGCATTTCCTTGGGCGTGGCCTTGGTCGCGGGCAGGAAGCGGGTGCCGAGGCCCGCGGCGGGGATGACGGCCTTGGTGATCCTGGAGTTCGACTGAGTCATGAACGTCACCCTAACCGGTGACAATGTAGAGAATCTGCGGGTCCGCAGAATTGATCCATATATGGGACGACATCGAGAGGTTTGCGCACTTATCATGAATCAGCCCCCCGGTGGAGCCGAGTCTGACAAGCGCGGGTTGCGCAAGGAGATCCTCGGGGCGAGGAAAAGGTTGCATCAGGATGACGTGCACAGGACGTCATCGGTTCTTGTCTCCCGCGCGCGGGAGCTCCCGGAGCTCTCCGAGGCGCGCACCGTCGCCGCGTACGTCTCCGTCGGCGGCGAACCGGGCACCCTGCCGCTGCTCGACGATCTGCACGCGCGCGGGGTGCGGGTCCTGCTGCCCGTGCTCCTCGACGACAACGACCTCGACTGGGGCCGCTACGAAGGTCCGGAGTCGCTCGCCGCGGTGCGGCACGCGGGCCGGATGACCCTCCTGGAGCCGCGCGGGCCCCGGCTCGGCCCGGACGCGGTGCTGGCGGCGGACGCCGTTCTGCTGCCCGGACTCGCGGTCGACCACCGCGGGATGCGGCTGGGGCGGGGCGGCGGCTCGTACGACCGGGTGCTCGCCCGGCTGGAGCGTTCGGACGCCGATCCCGCGCTGGTGGTCCTGCTGTACGACGCGGAGGTCCTCGCGCGGGTCCCCTCCGAGGCGCACGACCGGCCGGTGCACGCGGTGGTGACACCGTCGGGCATCCGTCGCTTCCCCGGTGGCGGCAAGGCACGGCGCGACACCTGACCGGCCGCGCACGACCCCGACCCCGCGCACGGCCTCGCCCCGGCCTCGCCCCGGCCCCGCGTCGGCCACCCACCGGCCCCATACCGGTCGCCCACAGGGTCCCGCACGTCTCCCCACCGGCCTCCACCGCACCACTGGAGCCCCTGGAGCCGCTGGACGGCCACAGGACGGCGCAACCCACCGCCCGGGGAGGGAAACGCCGTTCAGGGATCCCGCGGCCGCCAGAGGGCCACGCAGGCCCCGGCGGCACCCCCGTGGCCGGAGCGGGCCGCCCCGGCCGTCACGGGTCGGGCCACCGGGTTGACCGGCCCCGCCCGGACGGATGAGATCGCGTGCCCCCGGCCGCCCTCGGACGGTTGGCCCGGCATGACGAACACGTTCCGCTCGCTCTCCACCGTCGCCGTCCTCGCCGTCGGCGTACTGCTCCCCGGCGCGCACGCCGCCGTGGCCGACAGCGCGGTCGGCGCCGGGCCTGTCACCTCGGACGGCGTCGCGACCGCCGCGCAGACCGGTCTGGAGGTGGCCAGGACCTGCGGGCTGCCCACCCTGGCCGAACCCGGCGCCCTGGTCCAGAACTGCACCGACGGCTCCCTCGCCCGCTAGCGCCCACCCGTCGGCCGCCTCCGGCGAACCACCCCGTGCACGTACCGCCGACCGACTTCCCCGGCGAACGCCGAGTGGCCCCGCACACGCTGGTGCGGGGCCACTCGACTGTGCTCAGGACCGCGGCCGGGGCCCGATTGGTGCCGATCGGTGAGCCGTCGGACTCCACCGGCCGGGTCACGGCCGACGGGCCGCCGATGACGTTCGGCGGCGGCCCGTGCGGGTCAGGGACGCAGCGACAGGGTGTCCGTCGTGGCATCGGCCACGGCCTTCTCCGAGAAGGCCCAGTCGAGGAGCTCGCCCTTGACCCACTTGTCGGTCTGATCCGTGTAGTGCGCGTTGTACGCGTGACCGGAGGCCCCGGTGAGGTTGATCCACTTGGACTTGTCGAGATCGTCGAGGTTGACGACCATCCGCATCGAGGGCACCCAGACGACCTCGTAGCCGCCCGCCGCGTTCCAGCCGGTGGCGTCCACCGCGCCCTCGCCGCCGCCCAGGTTCCACGGACCGCGGTTGAGCGCGTACTTCAGGAAGCCGGGCCCCTCCGTACCAAGGGTCTGGTTCTCCAGGGTGAGCTGGTGCAGACGGCCCCAGCTCCAGCTGTCGATGTCCTTGCCGAGTTCGGCGGTGAGCTCCCACCGCGCGTCCTCCATGGCCCGCGCGAACAGCTGGTCACGGGTCGTCGTCTCACCGTCCGTGCGGGTCTTCGGGGCCTTCCACCAGTCGTTGTCCTCATCCTTGACGATCTTGCGGACGACCTCGAACCAGCGGTCACCGCCGTCGGGCTGCGCGGAGTCCGCGTCCCGTTCACCGCACTCGCGCACCAGCCGGTCCTCGTCGGCGGGACCGGTGTTCTCGGCCGGCTCCACGTTCAGGCACTGACCCTCGACACGCAGTTCCTTGGGCAGCTTGTCGCCGAACGACAGCTTCAGGATGTTGCGCCACACCGCGTTGAAGTACGCGGCGGCCGCGGAGTCCGGGGTCTGCGTGTAGTTCCAGCCCTCAAGCAGCTGCTGCGCCTCACGCACGTACTTGTCGGACACGTCGATCTTGAGCAGCATCGGTGTCAGCAGCTCGGCGATCTCGCTGCTGTTGTCCGTCTGCATCTGGCGCATGTCCTCGGTGGAGATCTTGCCGCCACCCTTGGTCTTCGCCACGATCAGGTCGGTGATGCGCTGGCTGCGCGCGCCGTAACCCCAGTCGGTGGTGAGCGTGTACGGGTACTTGTCCGGGTCGATGACGGCCTGGTTGGCGGTCACGATGTAGCCGCGGTCCGGGTTGTACTCGTAGGGCAGCTCGTCCTGGTCGATGGTCCCGGTCCAGGCGTACTCGGAGTCCCAGCCGGGCGCGGGCAGCGACCCGTCGTGGCGCTCCGCGCGCGTGGGGATCTTTCCGGGGGCCTGGTAGCCGATGCTGCCCTTGGTGTCCGCGTAGACGAGATTCTGCGACGGCACCTCGAAGTCGGCGGCGCCCGCGCGGAACTCGTCCCAGTTCTTCGCGCGGTTAATCGCGAAGACGGCGTCCATCGACTTGCCGGGGGTCAGCGCCGTCCAGCGCAGGGACACCCCGTAGCCGTCACCGCGGTCGGGCGCGGCACTGTCGACGGTGGCCTTCTTGCCGACCGTGACGAGTTCGTCGCTGCGGTCGGACAGCAGCGGCCCGTTCCTGGTCTCGCGGATGGTGATCGGCTTGGAGCCGCCACCGGCGACCCGGATGGTCTCCTTGCGCGTCTTGAATGGCAGCACCTTGCCGTCGTACTGGTAGCCGTCCGCGGTGAACTTCTCCAGGTACAGGTCGGTGACGTCGGCGCCCAGGTTGGTCATGCCCCAGGAGATGTCCTGGTTGTGGCCGATGATCACACCGGGCATCCCCGAGAAGGTGAAGCCGGAGACGTCGTACTGGCAGCTCTCGGAGAGGTTCCTGCAGTGCAGGCCCATCTGGTACCAGAGCGACGGCAGCTGGGGCGCGAGGTGGGGGTCGTTGGCGAGGAGCGGCTTGCCGGTGATGGTGTGCTTGCCCGCGACGACCCAGGAGTTGGAGCCGATGCCGTTGCCGTTGGGCCCGAACACCGCCGGGATGCCGTCCAGCGCCTCGGAGAGGCCCGCGAGCTGGCTCTGGAGGCCGTCAGGGGCCTCGGCGCCCCCCGCGAGGCCCGTGCCCGGCGTGCCGCCCGCCTGGCCCTGTGTGGCGCCTTCGGGGCTGAACTGGCGCGTGGCGTCGTCGTAGGCGCCTTCCTGGACGATCGCCTTGTTGCGGTCGAACGGGTACTCCGGGTACAGGTCCTTGATCTGCGCGGGGCCCAGACGGCTGGTCATCAGGGACCGGTCGATCTCGTCCTGCATGTTGCCGCGCAGGTCCCACGCCATCGCCTTGAGCCAGGCCATCGAGTCGACGGGGGTCCACGGCTGCGGCTTGTAGTCGTTGGTGAAGCCCAGGGCCGCGTACTCCAGGGAGATGTCCTTGCCCTCCTTGCCCGCGAGGTAGGAGTTGACGCCCTTCGCGTACGACTGGAGGTACTTCTTCGTCTGCGGCGAGACCTTGGAGTCGTACTCCTCCTGCGCGACGCGGTGCCAGCCGAGGGTGCGCAGGAACTCATCGGTCTTGATCTGGCTCTTGCCGAACATCTCCGAGAGGCGTCCGGAGGTCGTGTGCCGACGGACGTCCATCTCCCAGAAGCGGTCCTGTGCCTGCACATAGCCCTGTGCCATGAACAGGTCGTCGTCGGAGGACGCGTAGATCTGCGGGATGCCGTTGCCGTCCCGCTTCACGTCGACCGGACCGGCGAGCCCGTCGAGCTTGATGGAGCCCTTGGTCTGCGGGAAGGAGGCACGCACCGTGCTGACGCTCCAGTACGCGCCGTAGCCCACGCCGGCCACGATGGCCAGCACCAGCACGATGACGAACAGACGGCCTTTGCGGCCCTTCTTCCGGGCGGCCCTGCCGGCCTGCTGGCCGGAGGAGGCTGTGGTGTTGGCGGGCATCGCTGTCCTTGCTGTCCTTCGCGAGCGGCAGGGCGGTTTTCGGGCGGTGCGGGTCTCAGGAGCGGTCATGGGAGCGCTGGAGCAACCATAGGCGCAGCGCACATGGGCGCTGGACGCGGAGTCAGGAAGGCACACCGTACGGACATTCGAGCGCGTCAAGGAAGTGTTAACGATTAGGTAAGGTAACGAAGTACCTCGATGTGCGCGCAGGAAGGATTCGCCCCCTGACCGTCCATGACCTCAACCAGCTTCTGCTCGTCTGCTCACTGGTTCTCCTGATCGCGGTCGCCGCGGTCCGGATCTCCTCGCGCAGCGGGCTGCCAAGCCTGCTCGTCTACCTCGGCATCGGCGTGGCCATCGGCCAGGACGGCATCGGCAACGTCTCCTTCAACAACGCCGAACTGACCCAGGTCATCGGCTACGCGGCCCTGGTCGTGATCCTCGCCGAGGGCGGCCTGGGGACGAAGTGGAAGGAGATCAAACCCGCGCTGCCCTCGGCCGCCGTGCTGTCCACCGTCGGCGTGGCCGTCAGTGTCGGCATCACCGCCGCCGCGGCGCACTACCTCATCGGCCTGGAGTGGCGTCAGGCGCTCATCATCGGCGCGGTGGTGTCCTCGACGGACGCCGCGGCGGTCTTCTCGGTGCTCCGCAAGGTGCCGCTCCCCTCGCGTGTGAACGGCATCCTGGAAGCCGAGTCCGGGTTCAACGACGCCCCTGTGGTGATCCTGGTGGTCGCCTTCTCCACCGCGGGTCCCATCGAGCACTGGTACGTGCTCATCGGCGAGATCGCACTGGAACTCGCCATCGGCGCGACGATCGGTGTGGCGGTCGGCGTCATCGGCGCGTACACGCTGCGACATGTCGCGCTGCCCGCGTCCGGCCTGTACCCGATCGCCGTCATGGCCATCGCCGTCACCGCGTACGCGGCCGGCGCGCTCGCGCACGGCAGTGGGTTCCTCGCCGTCTACCTCGCCTCCATGGTCCTCGGCAACGCGCGGCTCCCGCACTGGCCCGCCACCCGGGGGTTCGCCGAAGGGCTCGGCTGGCTCGCGCAGATCGGGATGTTCGTCCTGCTCGGCCTGCTGGTCACCCCGCACGACCTCGCCGACGACATCGTGCCCGCGATCATCATCGGACTGGTGCTGACCGCTGTCGCCCGTCCGCTTGAGGTCTTCGTCAGCCTGCTGCCCTTCCGTATGTCGTGGCAGGAGAAAGCGCTGATGTCCTGGGCGGGACTCAGGGGCGCGGTGCCCATCATCCTGGCCACCATCCCCATGGTGAACGGGGTCGAGGACAGCCGCCGGATCTTCAACATCGTCTTCGTCCTGGTGGTCGTCTACACCCTCGTCCAAGGGCCCACACTCCCCTGGCTGGCGCGCAAGCTGCGGCTGGGTGAGGACGCGGAGGCCGCCGACCTCGGCATCGAGTCGGCACCCCTGGAGCAGCTTCGGGGCCACCTGCTGTCCCTGACGATCCTCAAGGGCTCACGAATGCACGGTGTGGAGGTCGCGGAACTACGGCTCCCGGCCGGTTCCGCCGTCACCCTTGTCGTACGCGACGGCAAATCCTTCGTCCCCCTGCCGACGACCGTGCTGAGACGCGGCGACGACCTGCTCGTCGTGGCGACCGACCCGGTTCGCGACGCGGCGGAGGCCCGCCTGCGGGCGGTCGGCCAGGGCGGCAAGCTGGCGGGCTGGCTGGGCACGGGGCGCTGAGACGGCGCCGGGCGGTGCGTGGACGGCGTCCAGCGCCGCTCACGCCCCGGGGGTGGCGCTGAGGCCCCTGGAGCGGCGTCGGCATCCCCGGGGGCAGCGCTGGCGTCCTCGGGGGCGCCCTGGAGCGACGCTGAGCCGGGCCCTGGAGCGGCGCTGAGGGGCCGCCTGCGGCCCGCTGACGGTCGCCGGGGGCCGAAAGGCCCGACCGGGCGGACGGGGGGTGACAAGCGCCTCACCTCGCGCTTTCACCGCGTCGGCCGCCCGGCGCCCCTGTAGGATGCGTGGATACTTCTGATCGAACCAACTCTGCCTGACGCAGAGCTGGCGTGACCGTATGGCGGCCGGCCGCCGTGATGCCCTCGATGCGGGCGGCCCGGTATCTACCGCAGTTCCGCGCAATGAGGACAGCTCTCGGCACCCCGCCCTACGGGTGTGTCACCAGGTGGCAGAAAGGCACGGGCCGTGGCATCCACGGTCACCTCGAAGCCCTCCCGGCCGGGCTACGGACAACTTCTTCGCACACCCGGCGCATGGGCCTTCCTGCTCCCCGGCTTCGCCGCGCGCCTGCCGTTCGCCATGCTGATCATCTCGATCGTCCTGCTGGTGGAACACACCACGGGTTCGTACGGCATCGCGGGAGCCGTCTCCGCCGCCACCGGTGTGTCCATGGCGGTCTTCGCACCGTTGAACGGCAAGTACGCCGACCGCTTCGGCCAGCGCGCGGTGCTGCTCCCGGGTGTGCTGCTGCACACCGCGTCGGGCCTCACCCTGACCGTGCTGGCGCTGACGGACGCCCCCCTGTGGGCACTGTTCGTGGCCGCCGTGCCCACTGGCGCGTCCGTTCCCCAAGCCGGCCCCATGGTGCGGGCCCGATGGGGCGTGAAGCTGCAGGGGTCACCACTGATGACCACGGCGACCGCCTTCGAATCGGTCACCGACGAGCTGACCTTCGTACTGGGCCCCCTGTTCGCGACCGCACTGTGCACATCGGTGGACCCCGCCGCGGGTCTTCTCACCGAGGCGGGCCTCACCCTGGTCGGCGGTCTCCTGTTCGCCGCCCAGAAGGCGACACAGCCCGTCCCGTCCCGACGGCACGCACCCACGCGCGTGGATCTCTCCTCGCAGTCCTCGGACTCCGGCGCGAACGCGGCCCACGCGCGCGTGGAGCCCGTCTCCCCGCTGCGGGTACCCGGCGTACGCGTGCTGATCGTGGCGTTCCTCGGTATCGGCTCCGTCTTCGGCGGCATGCAGGTGTCCCTCGCGGCGTTCACCGAGTCGATCGGTCAGCCGGGACTGAACGGTGTCCTCTACGGCGTCTTCGCGGCCGGCAACATGCTGGCCGGTGTGGCCTGCGGCGCCATCGTGTGGAAGGCCGCCCCGCAGAAGCGTCTGCTCGTCGGATACATCGCGCTGACCATCACGGCCTCGGGTCTGTGGGCCGCGCAGTCGCCCGCACTGCTCGCCGGTATCGGTCTTCTCGTCGGCATGAGCATCGCGCCCGGCCTGATCACCGGCTACACACTGGTCGAGCGTCTGGTCCCGCCGACCGGTCGCACGGAAGCGTTCACCCTGCTGACCGGAGCGGTCGCTCTCGGGCAGGCGGCCGCGGTCACGGTCGCCGGTCAGCTGGAGGACCGGGCCTGGGACGGCGCCGGATTCCTGGTTCCCCTGGGAGGCACCGCACTGGCTCTGCTGACCTTGGTGACCCTCCGTTCACGGCTCGCGCCACCGGCCGCCTCACGGACGGTCGCACGTGGCGTCGGTCACCGCCCGCCGGTGTCGGTGGACTGATTCAACGGAATACGTCACTATGGACCGTCGTTAGCACTCATCGAGTGAGAGTGCCAGGAGGAAGCAAGTGCCGACCTATCAGTACCAGTGCACCGAGTGCGGCGAGGGCCTTGAAGCGGTGCAGAAGTTCACCGATGACGCCCTGACCGAGTGCCCCAGCTGCGGTAGCCGCCTCAAGAAGGTGTTCTCCGCGGTCGGCATCGTCTTCAAGGGCTCCGGTTTCTACCGCAACGACAGCCGTGGCTCCTCGTCGAGCAGCTCGCCCGCACCGGCGACGAAGTCGGCGGCCTCCACCGGGTCGAGCGACTCGTCGTCCTCGACGACGTCCTCCTCGTCGGGTTCGTCGTCCGGCTCCTCGTCGGCATCGTCGTCGAGCTCGTCCGGTACGAGCAGCACCTCCGCCGCCTGACCACCACGGTCACGTCGGACATCGCACCCTCCAGGACCCCGCGTCACCGACGCGGGGTCCTCGGCGTGGGCGCGCGCGGCTAGGGTGCCGACCATGGCAGACAAGGCGAACGTGACACAGTCGGCCGGCGAGACCCGGCCGTGGAGCGCTGGAGCGGACGGCGACGCGGTGCACCGTGCGGAGATCGGGGTGATCGGAGGCTCAGGCTTCTACTCGTTCCTCGACAACGTGACCGAGGTCCAGGTCGACACCCCCTACGGGGCGCCCAGCGACTCCCTCTTCCTCGGTGACATCGCGGGCCGCAAGGTCGCCTTCCTCCCCCGGCACGGCCGAGATCACCACTTGCCACCGCACCGCATCAACTACCGCGCCAATCTCTGGGCCTTGCGGTCCGTGGGCGTACGGCAGGTCCTCGGACCCTGCGCGGTCGGCGGACTGCGGGCCGAGTACGGTCCCGGCACCCTTCTGGTGCCCGACCAGCTCGTGGACCGTACGAAGTCCCGTACCCAGACCTTCTTCGACGGAGTGCCGCGCCCTGACGGTGCCGTACCCGATGTCGTCCATATGACGTTCGCCGATCCGTACTGCCCCGCCGGGCGCCGCGTCGCGGTGAAGGCGGCGCGGAGCCGTGACTGGGAACCTGTGGACGGCGGCACACTCGTCGTGATCGAAGGACCCCGTTTCTCCACGCGGGCCGAGTCGCTGTGGCACGCGGCTCAGGGCTGGTCCGTGGTCGGGATGACGGGCCACCCCGAAGCCGTCCTCGCACGTGAGCTCGAACTCTGTTACACCTCGCTGACCCTGGTGACCGATCTCGACGCGGGAGCCGAGGCGGGCGAAGGGGTCTCCCATGAGGAGGTGCTGAGGGTCTTCGCCTCCAATGTCGACCGGTTGCGCACGGTTCTCTTCGACACGGTGGCCGAACTGCCGGTGAACGGGGAGCGGCACTGTCCGTGCGCGGGCGCGCTGGGCGGCGCGAAGACGGGCATCGAGCTTCCGTAGGCGGCACTCGGGGCAGCGCGGGTGGCGCGGGTGGCGCGGGTTGGCGCGGCTTACGTTCGACGTGCCTGCCATCCGCGCCCAGTGGTCGGGAGGAGCGGGCGCAGCGGAAGCCCTCGTTCGGGTGTCGGGGTTTTCCACAACCGGCCGGTAGCCCACACGCTTCAGCGCGACTCGCGGAAAAGGCTCAAGGTGAGGAGGCAATCCGTCTTCTCGTCGCAGGTGGTGACCTCCGTGCCGCAGTCCGTCCCCTCCCCCGCTCGGCCCGACTCCCGGGCCCGCTCCCCGTACCGCGCCCCCTCCGCCGCCTCGTGGCCCGGCTCGACGGCCGGCCCATGGCCCGACGACGACGCGTTCCTCGACCCCGGCGGCACCGACCCTCCGCCGGGCGGCCTCGGTGCGGGCGACGTCGGCTCGGGTCGGGTCATCGCGAGCGGCCTCGGTGCGGGCGGCGCCATCGCGGGCGGTGCCATCGGCGCCGAGGCGCCTTCCCCGCCGATGTACGGCGAGGTTCCGCCGACGAGCGGGGTGCCGCAGTTCCCGCCCCTGAGGGTGCGGGGCCGATTCACAGCGGTGCGCCGGGTCGCCCGACAGGGGCGGCGGGCGGGAGCCGCGTGTCTGGCCGCCGTCGTGACCGGCCTGCTCGTGGCCGATCTGACGCAGCGGCCGACGGAACCCCAGCGGCCCGCCAAACAGGCGGGCCGCGTTTCGGCGGAGGACCAGCACAGGCCCGTTGCCCCCTGGGCGCGCGCACCGGTCAGGATCGCCGACGTAGCAGCCGCGGGGCTTCTGAGGCCCGGCGATCGCGTGGACATCGTGACCGCGGGCGGTCCGGCACGGAACGGGGCGGGCCGGGTCGTAGCGGCCGGTGTACGGGTCGCGGAGGTGCCGAAGGCAGCAGCCGCTTCCCTGGAGGGTGGTGCCTTGGTGGTGCTTTCCGCACCCCGCCGCACAGCGGGGCGGCTGGCCGCGGCGGGCGCTGTTTCACCGCTGGCGGTGGTCCTGTGCCGGTGATCACCATCCGGTTCGCGCGATGGGCCTTCAGCGCGCAGCTCACACGGGGTCCGCTGTCAAGTCGCTCGATCGCGTCACCGGATTGGACAGGCCCACAGAGCCCTGCCGTAGGTTGCGGAGTTGATTACTCCACATGCTGTACTTGCGAAGAAGGGCCTCGTGGTGAGCGAGAACAAGAAGCCGAACGTGTGGGAGGGCTTCAAGGCGTTCCTGTTGCGGGGGAACGTCATCGACCTGGCGGTCGCGGTGGTCATCGGCGCCGCGTTCACGAACGTCGTGAACTCCGTGGTGAAGGGCGTGATCAACCCGCTCGTCGGGGCGTTCGGCACGAAGAACCTGGACGCCTACAGCTCCTGTCTGAAGGGCCCCTGCAGCTTCGACGCGAAGACGGGCACGGCCACCAGCGGCATTCCGATCATGTGGGGAACGGTGCTGAGCGCCACCCTCACCTTTCTGATCACCGCGGCCGTCGTGTACTTCCTGATGGTGATGCCGATGTCGAAGTACCTGGCGCGGCAGGCCGACCGCAAGGCGGCCAAGGAAGGCGCGCAGGAGGTCATCGAGGTGTCCGAGCTGGAGGTTCTCAAGGAGATCCGCGACGCTCTGGTGGCACAGCGCGGTCTGGGAACGGGACCGCGGACCGAACGGGAGTAGCCACTCAGCATGAAGGGGCCCCGCGCGGCTCGGGCGGCTTCGTCGCCCGCCTCGCCACGTGGGGCTCTCGCATGTGGGCAGGGGGCTCTCGCATGTACGGAGGCCTATACCGGCAGGCCCTCCGCGCCAGCACCGTCCCGGCATCGGCCACACAGGAAGAGCGTGCGCATCGTGCCGCTGCGCCGCTCTCGGGAGCGTCCCGCCCTGCGCGGGAGCGCGGTAGGCAGCCGTCTGAACAGCTGACTCAGAGGTGGTGGGGCGGCTTCTCGTCAAGGAATCGTGCCAGGTCAGCGGCACTGTCACCGGAAGCGGCCGAACGCTCGCCCCAGCCCGCGTCCGAGTCGTCGGACGACTGCTGCGACAACGGGTCGTCGAAGTTCAGCGCTTCTTTGGGATCGCGCGGCTCGGCGGGGGGTGTGGTGCTCATGCCTCCAGCGTACGCATCCGTCGACCCGCCCCCCGACGGCATCGACAGCAGCCGGCCCGCGGTGGACGGGGCGGTGGGGCCGCCGGACGGCGAGTCGGTCGCCGTCCAGGCGGGTGGTGCGCAGGGCACGGAACACGAGCCGCCCTGGGTCCGAGCCGACGGCGAGTCCCTGGAAGGGCTCCCGCAGCGGGAACCCGCGAGGGAGGCCGCCTCCGCGACCGATGATGCAGAAGCCTCGGCCGGGAGCCACACAAAGCGGCATCGGGGCCGACACACGGCCCGCACGACCCAGGGTGACGGCTCGCCTCTGCTGTGCTGTCCGCATGGCCTCCACCCCTTCGTCAGCGCCGAGAGCGCTGCTTCGTCCCATGGTCGCCCGCGGGCGGGACGAGTCCCATCGCGCGGCGTCACCGTTGGAGCTGTTCTTCGATCTGTGCTTCGTCGTGGCCGTGGCACAGGCGGGGATGTCGCTGGTGCACGCGGTGGCGGAGAACCATGCCGGGCAGGGCGTGCTGAACTACGCGATGGTGTTCTTCGCGATCTATTGGGCGTGGGTGAACTTCAGCTGGTTCTCTTCGGCCTACGACAACGACGACGCGTTGTTCCGCGTGGTCACGCTGGTGCAGATGGCGGGTGTCCTGGTACTCGCGGCCGGGGTGTCGGAGGCGTTCGACCACCACTTCTTCGTCCTGTGGCTGGGCTACCTGATCATGCGGCTCGCGATGGTGACCCAGTGGCTGCGGGCCGCGACCGGGTGCACCGGGGACGAGCGCGGCATGGCGCTGCGGTACGCGACCGGCATCGCGCTGTGCCAGGTCGGATGGCTGTCCCTGCTCCTCCTGCCCGAGGAGGGGCGCCCGTGGGCGTTCCTCGTGATGGTGATCGCCGAGCTGTGCGTACCGGCGGTCGCGGAGCACAGGCATTCGACAACGTGGCACCCGCACCACATCTCCGAGAGGTACGGGCTGTTCACGATCATCGTGCTGGGCGAGTCGATCTCGGCGGCCACCGTCGCCGTGAAGTCGGCCGTCGACGAGCACAACGAATTGGGCCGATTGATCCCCATCTCGATCGGCGGTCTGCTGATCGTGTTCGCCGGGTGGTGGATCTACTTTGTGGTCCCGGTCCAGGGACGGCTGAGGAGCAATCGACAGGCGTTCCTGTGGGGGTACGGCCACTATCTGATCCTGGGCTCGGCGGCGGCGATCGGCTCGGGCATCGAGATCTGCGTCGAGCACACGGTGGGGAAGACACATATCTCCCAGCTCGCGGCCAACGCGTCGGTGACGGTCCCGACGGCGGTGTACCTGGTGATCGTGTGGTGGCTGCTCGCCCGCTACTACAAGGCCGGGACGGCTCAGCAGCTGGTTCTGCCGGTGACGACGCTGCTGGTTCTGGCATGCACCTTCGCGGGCGAGTGGGCGGTTCTCGCGGCGGGCCTGGTCCTGACCGCGACGATCACGGTGGGAGTGACCCTGGCCGCCCGGCCTCCGTCGCGAAGGCGGGGCGGCCAGGCGGTGGGCTGACTGCTTCGGCGCGGATGGTCCCTTCATCGGAGGCCGACGGCCCCGCGCGTGCGCCGGAGACCGGGCCAGGCGAGCAGGTGGGCAAGCGCCGCGCTGCTGAGGGTCGGGCGCCGACCGGGCCCCGAGCAGGCCGAAGTGCGCACCGCGACGGCCTGAAATGTTGTGGTCGGCCCGCCGGGCCGGCGGGTGCTCGGGTGCGACGTGGCACCGGCCCGAGCGAGGGCACGATCGGTCCGTCCGGTCGCCGGGTGGACGGTGCGGAGGGGGCCGACGAGTCGCATCGCTCCGCTTCGACTGCTGATCCGCTCGACGGGCGTGCTGTGTCGCGACGGCTGCTGCGGGGACTGGCGATTCTGCTGGGCGCTGCCGTCCTGTCATGTGTGCGCCGGGCACGCGGCCGATGCCGCCGAGCCCCCGCGCGGGACGTCGAACACCGCTGGGGAGCGTGATACGCAGGACGGTATGACGGAGCAGACTCCTGGCACCACCCCGGATACGTCCGATTCGCCCGCGCTGATCGACGCGCTCACCGACGTGCTGGGGTTGCGTGTCGGGCACGCGACGCTGGTCGATGACGGCTACTTGACCGGTACGACAGTCGTACTCGCGCCGGAAGGCGGGATGACGGCCGCCGTCGACGTACGCGGCGGAGGGCCGGGTACGAAGGAGACGGACGCGCTCGATCCACGCAACATCGTGCAACGGATCGATGCCGTCGTACTGACCGGGGGCAGCGCGTACGGCCTGGACGCGGCGACCGGGGTGATGGCCTGGCTGGAGGATCAACGGCGTGGTGTACGGGTCGGCGTGGACCCGGCACACGTCGTGCCTGTCGTCCCGGCGGCCTGCGTCTTCGATCTGGGGCGCGGTGGCGACTTCCGGGCGAGGCCGGACGCCTCCACCGGTCGGATCGCCGTGGAGGCGGCGGCGGCGACAGGGTTGCGGGCGCCCGTGGCGGTGGGGTGCGTGGGCGCCGGGACCGGCGGTGTCGTCGGCCGGTTGAAGGGCGGGGTCGGCACGGCCGGCGTCCGGTTGCCGTCAGGCGTGACGGTCGCAGCCCTGGTGGTGGCGAACGCGGCCGGTTCCGTGGTGGACACGACGACAGGCGCGCTGTTCGGGGAGTACTTCGAGGGACGGGTGACGTATCCGGCTCTCGCCGTGCACGAGCGGGCCCAGCGACTGCTGGACGATGCCGACCGGATGAACTCCCGGGCCACAGGCAACACAGCCGCCGCCGGACTAACCGGAACGCCCCTGAACACGACCCTGGCAGTGGTGGCGACCGACGCCGACCTGTCCCGCGCGCAGGCGCACAAGCTGGCGGGTACGGCGCACGACGGGATCGCGCGCGCCGTGCGACCGGTGCATCTGCTCAACGACGGCGACACCGTGTTCGCGCTGGCGTCTGGGAAGCATGAGCTGCCTTCGGACAATCCACTGGCGCTGAACGAGATCCTGGCCGCGGGGGCGGATCTGGTGACGCGGGCGATCGTGAGGGCTGTCCGATCCGCGGAATCGGTGGACGGCGAAGGTGGTCTCTATCCGTCGTACACAGAGCTGTACGACGGATGAACGAGCACCGGCGATGAGCGGTGGTCCGGCCGGGAAGCGGCCGGTCGCGGGGTGGGCGCGCTCGCCGGGCGCGGGTGCGTGCCGGACAGCCTGAGGGTTCCCGGCGGGTCGGCCGGCCGGCTGAGGTGTGCGTGCGGAACCCCGGGTGCACCGCACCGACTGCGTCTTTCGTAGTTGGCGGCGTTCGGCCAAGACGATGACCGATGCTCGTCCGGAACCGGCGGCTCCGGAGGGCGCGAGCGGGCCGCGCATCAGCGACTGCTCCGTGGCCCGTGGGTCATGAACGGCGTGTTACCCGCGGTTGGCGGTCTCGTGGAGTTCCTCGCGGCGGACGGTCGCAGTGGTAAAGAATCCCCCTGACGGGACGAACGCCCCCGGCGACGCCCTCGATGGGTGGAACATGTCCTGGAGCGCTTGGCAGTCCGGGAGCGTTCTCTGAATGATTGTCGTGCAGACCTGTCCTTCTCGGGATACACCCTTCGAACCGCAGGCCGCCCACTCCGACCTCCGACTCCCCGGCCGAACGCCGCCGGACGACGGAACGTGTCCTGTATCTGTCCTTGCGCCAGAAACCCTGACAGGTACGGGTGTTGGCATCAGTGGCTTGTGGGAATCAGAGGTTGCGGGGTGCGAGAGTGTCGCGTGATCGCGGATCATGTTGCACGTCGCGCGGGAACTTCCTGTGTGGCTCGTACGTTTTCCCGGTTCCTGGACACGATGTCCCGTCGAGGGGCTACGGTATGCACCCACGAAGTGACTAGCAGCTAACACGGGGAGGTGCCTTGAGCGTTCCGCCTGACGCAGCGCACGAGCCACCCGAGTCGTCCGGGTCTCCTGAGGAGCACCTCGTTCGGCTCCTCGGGCGCGCTCTCAACTCCTTCGAGCTGCCGGACGAGACCATACGGCGCCTCGACCGCGCTCTCGCGCATGACAGTTCACTGCACTCCGCGCATCACAGCAGGGGGCTGCACCGAGAGACGTACCGGCATACCTGGTTGCTCGCCGACGGCAGCGCACTCACCCTGTGGGAACTGGTGCACAACACGAGCCCCGGTGGACGCGGGCGGCTGCTGCACGAGGTGTACACGGGCGAGGAGGACCTGCGGACGGCCACAGCCCGGCTGCCGCTGCCGACCGTGACGCCCGACTTCGAGCTGCCGGTGCTGATCCAGTTGCCACCCATGCCCAGACCCAGACACTCGTACATGCCGGACGACTCGGCTGATCACGCGCGCCGTTTACTGCGTCGCGCCGAGAACACGGACGCGCCGGGCGCCGATATGGCGCAGCTGCTCCGGGAGGCGTGCGCGCACCAGATCACGCAGGCGTTCGGGAGACCGTTGCCCAGCGGCGAAGGGGCCGCGACGTTCGCCTTCTCGCTGTACGAGCACGCGTTCCTGCTGGGTGACGGGCGCGAGGTCAGCCTGTGGGAGGTCGAGCACACGGCGACACCCGACGGACGCCATATGTGCGAGGTCTACGTGTCCGAGGCCGCGGCACGCGAGGCCATGGAACGACGGGCGTCCAGGGCGCCTGGAGCTTAGCCGCAGGGAGGGCAGGGGGCGCTTCTCCCCTCTCCTACCCTCCCCTGTAGCTCGGTGAACGGTTCGCACCGTCCGGATTCGTTCAACTGCCACGACCCACCCGCCTCAGGTATGACGCGGGTGGTCGTCGTCGAACTGACGGACCAGGGCCGCGAACGCCGCTCGCTCCGCAGCGGTGAGGGCGACCGATTCGGTTGCCGGGATGTGCTGGTGGGGCATGGCCCGCAGGGTCACCCTCGCGCTTCGGGCATGCGGAGCCCGAGGCCGACGCTGCTGGGGCCGAGGAAGGCCGGCCGGGCGGGGCCACGTCTCGCGATCAGGCGGAGTCACCGTGTCCGGGGTCGTGGCGTCGGGTATGGATGCTTCGGGGGCGGTGAGCGGCTCAGTGGTGTCCGGTCGGGGCGCGACGGTACCTGGGTCGGGCTCTCGGCGCAGTGCGCGTATCAGGACCACCGTCCACAGGACGGTGGCCAGCGCGAGGGCGGCGATGCCCAGTTGCTGGATGGATGACATGTGCGCTGGCATGACGCCAGTAGACCTCAGGGGCGGGCGTCTCCAACAGGGGGCGAAGAGGATTAAGTAACGCATGGTGCGTCATGTCCTGTGCATATGTCAGCTTGTGATGAAGCATCACTCGTGGGAGTGACGCCCGATGCGCTTGAAGGCGCGGAATCAAGCCGAAGCTGTGGACGGTACCGGGTCCGTCGAAAGAGCAGCCGACGCCGTTCCCCTCGGGTGCGCGGCGGGGCGCTCCTGTCCGGTCGTACCGGGCCAGGCGTTCGGCCGACGGAGGTTATCCACAGGCCCAGCGGGATGTCGGTGCTCCCGGCTACCGTTTTTGCGGGAGTCCACGATCACGGCACGGGGGAGATCGGCATGACGGGCACGTTCATCGCTTCCATTACCAACCGAATGTTCGGCTGGGCATGTGTGGGTCTGTCGCGGAGGCGCGGCGGGACTGCGGAGTCAAAGCCTCATGAGACGCCCAGGCCTCATGAGACGCCCAGGTCGGAAGGGACGGCCAGGCATCGCGGGGCGCAGGGCGGGATGGCGCGCCGTTTGACGGAGGCGGCTGCCCGGTGGACGCGGAATGCGCGTCCACCGGGCAGCCGAAGCGGAAGCTGTCGCCCGCGGGGCCCTGGCGCGGGGTCAGTGCACGAGAAGCCTCCCGCCCCTCGTGTCGTCGTCGGCAGCGTTCGTGGCGTCCGTGCCGTCGGATGTCGCTGCCGTGGACGGACCCGCGAGGGACGGGTGTCCCTCCGTTCCGTCTCCGCCTTCCAGGCCCGTCCCCGGCTTGCGCGGCAGCAGGAACATCAGCCCGAAGATGGCCACCATGACCGCGACGACGTACTTGAGCGCGTGCTGGAAGCCGTTCACGAACTCCGCGCCCAGCGCGCTGGGCGCCACATGTTCGTCGATGACCCCGAAGAAGACGACGGACACGAGGCCCAGCCCGAGGGCGTTGCCCATCTGCTGAACGGTGTTGAGCAGACCGGAGGCCGACCCGGCGTGCTCACGCGGCACCTCGGACAGGATGGCGTCGGTGAGCGGGGCGACGATCAGCCCCATGCCGATCCCCATGACCACGAGCGGCAGGACCATCTGCCAGAAAGTGATGTCCATCCCGTACCGGTCGGCCACCCAGAGGTAGAGCAGGACGCCGGCGGCCATGGTCAGCGCGCCGGTCTGGAGCACCTTGCGTCCGAAGCGCGGGACGAGCAGTTGGACGGACATCCCGGCCGCCACCGACACGGCGATCGAGAAGGGCACCCCGGTCAGTCCGGCGCGCAGAATGCTCCAGCCGAGCCCGAGCTGCATGTAGAGGGTCGAGACGAGGAAGTACACACCGAGCCCGATGCCGAACACGGTCTGGACGGCGATGCCCGCCGCGAAGCTCTTCACCTTGAACAGCGACAGCTCGATCAACGGCGACCCGTCCTTGCGCGCCTTGTGCCGCTCGTACGCCAGCAGTGCCGCGAAGACGACGAACGCACCCGCCATCGACGCGTACCCCCACAGCGGCCAGCCCAACTCCCGCCCCTGTGTGAGCGGGTAGAGCAGCAGCAGCAGGCCGAGGGTCACCAGGGCGACGCCAACCAGGTCCAGCTTGAGCGCGCGCGGCGCCTTCGACTCACTGATGAACTTGCTGCCGAGGACAAGGCCCACGATCCCGATCGGCAGGTTGATCAGGAAGATCGGGCGCCATTCGAGGCCGAAGAGGTTCCACTGGGTGAGCAGTGCGCCCAGCAGCGGACCGGAGACGGCGCCGAGGCCCACGACCGCGCCGAACAGACCGAAGACCTTGCCCCTCTCGTGCGCGGGAAACGTCGCGTGGACGATGGACAGCACCTGGGGCACCATCAGCGCGGCCATCGCGCCCTGGAGTATGCGGGAGGCGACGAGCATGTCCGGGTTGACGGCGAAGCCGCACAGCGCGGACGCGACCGTGAAGCCGGTCATTCCGATCAGGAAGATCCGCTTGCGGCCGTGGATGTCCCCCAGACGTCCCCCGGTGACCAGTCCGGCGGCGAACGCCAGGGCGTAGCCGGCGGTGATCCACTGGATATGGCTGAAGCTGGCACCCTCGTCGCGCTGGATCGCCGGGACGGCGATGTTGACGATCGTCACGTCGACAAGGTCCATGAACGCGGCGGTCATCACGATCGCCAGCGCGAACCAGCGGCGGCGGTCCGAGGCAGGGTCTCCGGTTCCGGACGCGCCACCCGCGGGTCCGGGGCCGGTCGTCGCGGGGCTGGTTCCGGTGGCGACGCGGGCCGCGCCGGTACCGGGAATCGGAACGGGCACCCGCTCGGAAGGGGATGTGGAAGAGGTCATGGGCAGCACGCTAAGGTTCAATTAGGCCAGAAAGTGTCCGCTATGCAGGGCAAGCTGGGAAGCATGACGACGGACACACCAGGCCGACTGCTTCAGCTGCTGTCCCTGCTCCAGACACCCCGGGAATGGCCGGGCGGGGAGCTCTCCGACCGTTTGGGAGTCTCACGGCGGACCGTACGCCGGGACATCGACCGACTTCGCGAGCTCGGCTATCCGGTGCGCGCGGCGCGGGGCGCGGAAGGCGGATATCGGCTGGTCGCCGGCAAGGCACTGCCGCCACTGGTCCTGGACGACGAGGAGGCGGTGGCCATCGCGGTGGGCCTGCGCGCCGGGGCCGGACACGCGGTCGAGGGTATCGAGGAGGCGTCCGTCCGCGCGCTGGCGAAGCTGGAGCAGGTACTCCCGGGGCGCCTTCGGCATCGGGTGAACGTGCTCCAAGCAGCCACCGTGCCCTTGACCAGCGGGGACGGCCCCACCATCGCGACGGAGACACTGACCGTGATGGCCTCGGCGGTCGCGGGCAGCGAGCGGCTGCGTTTCGGGTACCGCTCCGGGGACGGCTCCGAGTCGCGGCGGCTGACGGAGCCGTACCGGTTGGTGTCGACGGGACGCCGCTGGTACCTCGTGGCCTTCGACATGGAGCGGGACGACTGGCGGACGTTCCGGGTCGACCGGGTGATCGGCACGCCGTTGGCCACAGGCGCGCGCTTCACCCCGCGGGAACTGCCGTCAGGGAGCGCGGCGGAGTTCCTGAGGAAGCGGATGCGCCGCCAGCAGCGGACGTACGAGTTCACGGTGACGTTCGCGGCCTCCGCGGAGTCGGTCGCGGCACGGCTGCCAAGCTTGTACGGCACACCTGAGCCGTTGGACGACGGGAACTGTGTCCTGCGCGGCGCCACCGGTGACGCCCCTGAGTGGTTGGCGTTCCGGCTGGCCGGGGCGGACTGCGACTTCACCGTTGGTGGTCCGCCCGAGCTGGTGGCGACGGTGGCGGAGATGGGCGCGCGGTTCACCCGGGCGGCGAGCCCGGTCGCGGACCCACCCGACGAGGGGGACGAAGGGGCGCGGGCAGCCCGATGAGCCCTGCTGAGGGTACGAGGGAGCCCCGGCGCCGGGGGGGGGTGGGCGCCGGGGCTCGTCTTGGGGGGCGTGTCGAGCCGCTGTTCGCGATGCTCGACTGCCCGAGGTGGGTACCAGGTCTTGCTTACCCACTGGTCGCGAACGTACCCCATGTCCGCGCCCTTCGTGGGCGGGATGCGCGCGATTCGCGCGCCCTTCGCCCGATGTTCCGTGTCCCGTCCCCCGAACGGACTGCTCCGGTTCCGGTTCGAGGGTTCAGCGACCTCGGTCCGGTGGTGGCGAGGGGCGGCGCGGCCAGGGTCCGGATGGATCAGGCCGCCGCGTCGAAGCCGGTGTCCCGGGCCAGCCGCTTCAGCTCCAGCAGGGCGTGCTTCTCGATCTGCCGAATCCGTTCGCGAGTGAGGCCGTGCTCCTTGCCGACCTCGGTGAGCGTGCGCTCGCGCCCGTCGTCGATGCCGTAACGCATCTTGATGATCGACGCCGTGCGCTGGTCGAGGCGGCCGATGAGACCGTCCAGCTCCTCGCTGCGCAGCAGTGTGAGGACGGACTGCTCCGGAGACACCGCGGAGGTGTCTTCTAGGAGGTCACCGAACTGGGTGTCGCCCTGGTCGTCCACGGACATGTTCAGCGAGACCGGATCACGGGCCCAGTCGAGGACATCGACCACGCGTTCGGGGGTGGAGCCCAGCTCCGCGGCGATCTCCTGCGGCTCCGGCTCGCGGCCCTTCTCGCGGTTGAACTCGCGCTGGACACGGCGGATGCGCCCCAGTTCCTCGACGAGATGGACGGGCAGCCGGATCGTGCGCGACTGGTCCGCTATCGAGCGGGTGATCGCCTGGCGGATCCACCAGGTCGCGTACGTGGAGAACTTGAAGCCCTTGCGGTAGTCGAACTTCTCGACCGCGCGGACGAGTCCGGCGTTGCCCTCCTGGATCAGGTCCAGCAGGGGCAGGCCGCTGCGCGGATAGCGACGGGCAACGGCGACGACCAGGCGCAGGTTGGACCGGATGAAGACATCCTTGGCGGCCTCACCAGCGGCGATCAGTGCCTCCAGCTCCTCGCGGGAGGCGCCGTCCTTCTTCACGGCCTCGCTCTCGACATCGCCGTCGAGGATCTGCTGGGCGTAGACGCCAGCCTCGATGGTCTGCGACAGCTCGACTTCCTTGGCTGCGTCCAGCAGCGGCGTGCGCGCGATCTCGTCGAGGTACATGCCGACCAGGTCGCGATCGGCGATCTCGCCGCCTACGGCGCGAACACTGCTGGCCGTGTCGGCACCGCCAGTGGCGGACCGACGACGGGCGACGGCACGGGTTGCCATGCGTGCTCCCTTGCTAGCGAGTGGTTCAGCTGATCCTTTGTGGCCATCTGCTCACCCTTCCGGGTGCCCAGCTTCCGAAGGAAACAACGACTGGAATCCGGACAGAATTCCCAACCGGCTCGTCCATTTCTGTGATCATGCAGTACCCTGCACCACCACATGAGCACGGTAGGTCGCCGCTCCTGTGGATCCGCAGGTCAGGACCGGTCACCGAAGGCCCGCTCCCGTCGGGAAGGCCTTCTCGACCGCACCGCGAGACCGCTCTCACAGCCGTCGGGCCGCCTGCGCCCGGGAGGCTGTCATCTTTGTCCGGCCTCCCACCTGTCAAGACGAACCAGGTCACGAATTAGTTGCCTCTTCGACCGTCCACCCGTCAGCGGGTTGATGCGTCGTGCGACCTAGGTCATGCCGCCGACGGACTACGTCCTCGGTCCGTTACGTTGCGCGACGGTCGCCGCCTACGGTGCCGGGCATGACTTCACTCCCCCACCTTCCAGGCAGTCCCGATCTCCCGGATCCCCTCGATGACCCCACAGCATCCGCCGCCCCCGTTCCCGACCTGTCCGGCACCCTGGACGAGGCGCTGGAGCGACTGCACGCCTTTGGGCCCGAACGGCTCGGCTGGCTCAGCAACCACGCCCCAATGGCGGTGGAGGCCCTGGTACGGGGCGGCCAGGCGACGGGTGTCCACCGCTGGCTGGATCGCTACCGCCACAAGCTTGAGGACATGCCCGACCGTCACGCGCGCGTGACGGTCGACAACTGGCACACGGCGCTGGGCGACCCACGCCGCATCGCGGACTGGACCGATCACTTCGTACGGGAGACCGCGGAGCGGCCCTGGCGGGACGTGCTCAGCGAGTGGTGGCCGCGCCTGCTGCCCGGGATCGCGGGTGGGGCGACTCATCCGGTGATCCGGGTGGGGCACGCCGTACGCAGCTTGCTGGAGGACGAGTCGGCCCAAGGCCGGGCCTCGCGGTCCGGCCTCAGGGTGGCGGAGCTGGCACACGGGCTCGGCTACTGGGCAGCACGACACCAGACCCTGCCGCCACTCGGGACTCTCCCGGGCGCCCGGACGGCCGCGGCCGCGCTTGACGCCGTCCCGGCGATCGATGTGCAGGAGGGCGGCATCCAGGAGCGACTGGGTCGGCTCACCGCCTTCCCGGGCTGGCCTGCGGCGGCGACCAACAATCCGGACACCGCACGCGCCGCGCTGACCCAATTGGTCACCGCCGCCGTCCACCGGTACGCCGCTCATGGACACGGCCAGCCGGTGATGCTGGTGCACGCCGCGACCGCCCCGAACGCGGTCCTGCGAGCACTGCCGGCGCTTCCCCGTGACCTGTGGCCGCCCTCGCTGGCCGCCGCGTGGGCCGCCAGTGCGGCGGTGACCGCCGCCTACACGGCCCCGACCCCGGCCGCGTACCCCTCCGCGGGAGGGGCGACCCCGCAGGAGATGTTCGAGCGGGCCGCCGCGCATGGGGACGACCACACCATCAAGTTCAACGACACCGCCCTCGATGTGGGCGATCCGCAGGCTCTGGCCGCCGCGCGCCGCGCGATCGACCTCAATGAACCGATCTTCTGACCGATGGCCGCTTCAACCGCGATCGAAGCGGCCACCCGGGCACAGCGGGTGGCCGCTTCGATGTGACGCGCGGACCGCCGGAAGAGCATCGGAGAGCAGACCCACCCCCTACGCCCCGCGCACTGCTGACGGTTCAGCCGAACTGCACCGACCGCTTCGCCAGCCCCATCCAGAAGCCGTCGATCACGCTGCGCTGCGTATCGAGGTCACCGGCCGCGTCGGCAGCGCCCATCGCGACGAACAGCGGGGCGAAGTGTTCGGTACGGGGGTGGGCCAGTGCGCCCGCCGGGGACTTGACCGTGAAGTCCAGAAGGCCGTCGACATCGCCCGAGTCCAGCGCACGGTGTCCCCAGTCGTCGAACTCGACGGACCACCCGGGCACCCCTCCCGGGTGGCGCAGCGCGGCGAGGTTGTGCGTGAAGAAACCACTGCCGACGATCAGAACGCCCTCGTCCCGCAGAGGCGCCAGCTTCCGGCCGATCTCCAGCAGCTTGCGGGGATCGAGGGTCGGCATGGAGACCTGGAGGACGGGGACGTCGGCGTCCGGGTACATCTCGACCAGGGGCACGTAAGCGCCATGGTCGAGGCCACGGTCCGGGATGTCCTGCACAGGCATGCCGGGAGCGCGCAGCAGCCGTCGTACCGACTCCGCGAGCGCGGGGGCGCCTGGAGCGTCGTACCGGACCTGGTAGTAGCGGTCCGGGAAGCCCCAGAAGTCGTAGACGAGCGGGGTGGGCTCCACGGCGCCGAGCGCCAGTGGCGCCTCCTCCCAGTGGGCGGACACCATCAGGACAGCTTTGGGGCGCGGCAGCCCAGCCGACCAGGCGGCGAGCTGGCCCGGCCATAGAACGTCGTCGGCGAGCGGGGGCGCCCCGTGGCTGAGGTAGAGGGCAGGCATGCGGGCAGCCGAACGGTTCTCCTGATGGCCGATGAGGGTGTTCATGGCGGCGACTCCGGCGCGGGTGAGGGGGTACGGCTTGCGATGTACTTGAAGTCTCAATCTTTCCGTTCCAGGGAAGACTACGTCGACTTTGTTTAAGATTCAAGAAGAAGCTCGTAGAGTGGGTGGTATGACGACGGCACCCTCATCAGTAACCACACCGTCCGCTCCTCCCGCGCCCGCATCGCCCCTCGCCGAGCAGCCGCCCGACGCACCGATTGCCACCGAGCCGCCCCAGACGGGCGACGACGCCACCCCGGCCGTGCAACCCCGGTGGCTCGATGCGGACGAACAGCGGGTCTGGCAGGCCTACCTCAGTGCGACGACGCTCCTGGACGACCACCTCGACCGGCAGCTCCAGCGCGACGCGGGCATGCCTCACGTCTACTACGGCTTCCTCGTGCAGCTCTCGGAGGCACCTCGGCGGCGGCTGCGGATGACCGAGATGGCAAGGGCAGCCAAGATCACGAGATCGCGGCTCTCCCACGCCATCGCCCGCCTGGAGAGGAACGGATGGGTCACCCGTGAGGACTGTCCGTCGGACCGGCGCGGACAGTTCGCGGTGCTGACCGATCAGGGGTACGAGGTGTTGAGGCGTACGGCGCCGGGCCACGTCGAGGCGGTCCGGCAGGCCCTGTTCGACCGGCTCACCCCCGCACAGCAGAAGACCCTCGGCGAGATCATGGAGATCGTCGCCGAGGGACTCCAGCCCTTGGACGCGGGGGCGGACCTGCCCTGGCTGCGCTGACCCCATCGACCAACCGGGGCACCCGGGACTCGCCGATAGTTGTTGTACCCGCGAACGGGACAGCACGTGTGTCGACACGTCGACAGAGCACGGCAGCCGCCTCCGACGGGCCGGGCACCAGGAAAGTCGGCGCCCCAGGTCCGTCGAACCGGTGTCGACGCGTACGACGAGCCCGGCGTCCCCATGGGATGTCGCGTGTCCGCGATGGTCCTCTTGATGTCCTCCTCTGTCCTCTGTCCTCTGTCCTCTTACTCGGGTAACTAGGACACGCAGAGGACACGTACCGAAGTACGTGGAGCGGCAGGGATTCCGGGCGGCAGCAGGAAACACGTCGGCTGCCTCACGCCGGAGGGTGGCGGTCCGAGACGGACCGCCACCCTCACCGCCACCCCCGTAGACGGACCCCGACGGCCGCGCGGGGCCGGCCTAAAGGCCGCTACCCGCGCTGGGACCCAGGTCACGCGCAGCCCGGGGCACCGCACGTGACCTGTACGGTCAGTGCGCGATCACCGGCACCTTCACGGCGTCCTCGGCGCCGTCCGTCCCGGAACCGTCGTCGCTGTCGGACGCACCGGTCGCGTCGGGGCTGCCCGCGTTCACCATCGTCAGCGCGATGAGCGCGGCGGCGACCAGGATGCCGACGGCGAACCAGATCGCACTCGTGTAGCCCTCGACCATGGAACGCAGCTGGACGAGGCGCATGGCCGACTCCGAGGTGGCGGAGCCCGCGTGGTCCGTGAGGTACGCGGTCGTGGCGGAAGCGGCCACGGTGTTCAGGAGCGCCGTGCCGACGGCCCCGCCGACCTGCTGCGAGGTGTTCACCATCGCGGAGGCGACACCCGCGTCACGCGGCTCGACGCCGTAGGTCGCGAGGGACATGGCGGGCATGAACGCCGTACCCATACCGAGGCCGAGGAGCAGCATCGCGGGCAGCAGCAGTGCCGTGTAGGACGAGCCGATCTCCATCTGGGTCAGAAGCAGCATGCCGACGGCCGCGACCAGGAACCCGGGGCCCATCAGCAGTCGCGCCGGGACCCGGTTCATCAGCCGGGCGCCGATCTGGGTGGAACCGGTGATCATGCCGACGACCATCGGCAGGAAGGCGAAGCCGGTGCGGACCGGCGAGTAGCCCTTCACGATCTGGAGGTAATAGGTCAGGAAGAGGAACAGGCCGAACATCGAGATCACGGCGAGTCCCAGCGAGAGGTACACCCCGCCGCGGTTGCGTTCGGTCAGCACGCGCAGCGGCAGCAGCGGTGCCTTGACCCGCGCCTCGACGGCCACGAACGCGGCCAGCAGGACGGCCGAGGCGACGAACATGACCACGGTCAGCGTGTCCGACCAGCCCTCGGACTCGGCGCGGGTGAAGCCGTACACCAGCGCCACCAGGCCCAGGGTCGACAGCACGACGCCGGGGATGTCGAGCGCGGAGCGGTTGCGGGCGTTCGCGGGCTCGTGGATCACGAAGTACGCGCCGATCGCGGCGGCCACCGCGAAGGGGATGTTGACGTAGAACGTCCAGCGCCAGTCGAGGTACTCGGTGAGGAAGCCGCCGAGGATCAGTCCGACGGCGCCACCGCCACCGGCGATCGCACCGTAGATGCCGAACGCCTTGGCGCGCTCCTTGGCGTCGGTGAACATGACCGCGAGCAACGACAGAGCGGCGGGTGCGAGCAGCGCGCCGAACACGCCCTGGAGGGCGCGGGCCCCGAGCAGCAGCGCCTCGCTCTGCGCGGCACCACCGAGCGCGGAAGCGATGGCGAATCCGACGAGGCCGGTGACGAAGGTGCGCTTGCGTCCCCAGATGTCGGAGATGCGGCCGCCGAAGAGCAGTAGGCCACCGAAGGCCAGCGCGTAGGCCGTGATGACCCATTGGCGATTGCCGTCGGATATGCCGAGGTCCTCCTGGGCGGACGGCAGGGCGATGTTCACGATGGTCGCGTCGAGGACGACCATGAGCTGCGCCAGGGCGATGAAGACGAGGGCCTTCCAGCGCAGTGGATCAGCGGCCGGTCGGCCGGCGGCCGACGCGGCGGCCGCGGATGGAGTCGGAACGGTTTCAGGCATGGAGGTACCCACCTCGGGACTTCTCAAGAACGAACGGCTGGAAAAAGGACTCGGGTGATGAATGCGGGGAGGACAGCGGAGCGCAGCGCGGTGACATCTGCTCCGCGCACGGGACGGGCCGGTACCGCCGGGTCGTCACCGACCGGTGGTCATGGCGGTTCGATCGGGGCGGCCGGGCCCGCCGGTCATCTTCGGCCGGGACGGTCCAGGGCGCGCCCATGCGGTCACAAGAGGTCGGCGCATGACCTCATGAGGTCGACCAGATCGGCCAGATCGACGGGGTCGGACGCTCGGCCAAGAGGACAGAAGCGGTCAGTGGCACCGAGGCGGCCCGATCCGTTCGGGCCCCGTCCGGTGGGCCGCTATAGGACAGCGGCCGCTCCCCGCTCAGGTCGGGCAGGAGTCAGATCGGATCACTCCTCGCCGGTCGTGGAGGTCGGCGACCCACCGGTCACCACGCACGCGGTCACCGCGGCGCCGGTACCGCCCCTGGCCGGACGCCCCGTCGCCGGGGAGTGACGCGCGCAGGACTGCTGGCGCAGATCCTCCAAGCTGGGCGGATCTCCGGGCAGCACCGAGCGGGCCGGCGCTCGGAGGCCGTCGAGGAACACCTGAAGGTGCCGGTGCGCGAACCGGCCGGTTCCCGTGCCGCTCCTGCCGGGCAGCGGACGGGTGAGCTGGGAGACGGCGAGCAGCAGGTCGTTGGCCGAGACGTCGGTGCGGAGCTGACCAGCGTTCACGGCCCGGTCGAGGACCTCGGCGAGGAGCCGTTCAATGCGGACACGGACCTCCACCAGGCTCGGATGGTCGCTGTCGAAGTCGTCGGCGAGCATCGGGCACAGCGCGCTGGTGCGTTCGTCGGCCGCCGCGTGCACGAAGTCGCACAGCGCGTCGTAGGGGTCCGTGTCGCCGTCGAGCGCGGTCTCGGCGAGCCGGGACACGTTCTCGAAGACATGGCACACGACGCCCCGCACCAAGGCCCTGCGGTCGGGGAAGTGCCGGTACACAGTGGCGTTGCCGACTCCCGCGCGGCGGGCGATCTCGTCGAACGGGACCTCCGGTCCGTGTGCGACGAACATCTCCCGGGCGGCGACGACGATGCGCTCCCGGTTGCGCAGGGCGTCGGCACGGGGACGGGGCATGGCGCTGCGCGCGGTGGTCGCGGTGTCCACGGCGTACTCCTCATGCTCTCGGTGACTGGTACGGCGATCGTCCCACTGGATGCCGGGGAGCAGGCCCCGCCGACCGGTGGGCCGGCGGGCGTCGGCCTCCGTTCGACCGGTCCTTGTCGACCTGTCGCACCGCTCCGGGGTCCGATGCCCTGACTCGCCCTGCGATGAAGCGGGGACTCCATCCCCGCTTCATGAGGACACTAGCGCAAACGGGGAAGTCTTCCCCGGTTATTTCCCGCCCCACCGTGACCTGCGTCACGTGGCCCGCGGCCGGTCGCCCGACATGCCCCTCCGCGCCCCACGTCACACCCTCCCCATGAAGAAACCCACGATCGGTCCCGCCCAGCGCGCGCGTCCGGATGCCCCGGAAGAGGCTGGGCAGCAGGGCGCAGCCAGAACGGCGGCTGCCGCGCAGGGGAAGGCCCATGTATGCAGCCGTCCAGCCGTCGGATACGCGGCCCGGGCCGGGCAGCGGTGCTCGCGTCGATGACCGCGCTCACCCTCGCGGTCGCCACGTCCGCGGGCACGGGGCGGCTGTCGCACGGCACACCACACACCGCCGGACCGGCGGCACAGCCCACGCGCGGCGCGACGGTCGGGCCCTGCATGATCAGCGGCACACTCGGCGTGCAGATGTCGGAGGGCATGCCGACCCCGCCGGGGTACACGCGATCGACCGGCACCGTCCGGGCCCTGAACCTGATGATCGACTTCCCGGACGCGCCGGGCGAGGGAACGGCGGCCGAGCGGCTCGCGGAGTTCTTCCCGCAGACCGAGAAATGGTTCAGCACCAGCTCGTACGGGCGGCTGGACTACCGCCCCGAGGCCCCGATAGCGGACTGGCTGCGGATGCCGAGAACGTTCAAGGAGTACGGGATAGAACGCGGCGCCCCGTTCGACCCCGGGTACCGGCAGCTCGTCGAGGACATCGTGACAGCCGCGGATCCGGAGGTGGACTTCGGCGCGTACGACCTGGTGAACGTGCTGACGACGCCGAACGCCGGTCCCTCGGCGCTCGACACGGTGCTGTCGGTGACCTTCGCGGGCAACCACGAGGCACCCGTGGCGGACGGGGTGCCGGTGTCCAACGCCTCGTTCGTCTACAGCCGTCAGGACGACGGCTCGGGCTCATACGAGGAGACCGGCTACCGCGTGCTGCCGCACGAGAACGGCCATGTCTTCGGGCTGCCTGACCTGTATACCCACGAGGGCGGAGGTGCCGTCGGGCATTGGGACATCATGAGCGAGGACTGGGGCGCCAACAACGACTTCCTCGGCTGGCACAAGTGGAAGCTCGGCTGGCTGGACGACAACCAGGTCAGCTGTGTGACGGGCAGCGGCACGGTCGAGTACACGCTGACCCCGCTGGCCCGGGAGGGCGGCCCCAAGCTGGTGTTCGTGCCGCTGGACGGCAGGACAGGCATCGCCGTCGAGGTACGGACCGGCGAGGGCAACGACGAGGCCGTGTGCAAGGCCGGCGTGCTGGTCTACCGGATCGACGCCGAGGTGGACACGGGACGAGGGCCGGTGACCGTGTACGACTCGGGGGACGACAGCGGCGGCTGCACCCGGCGTCCTAATGTGCACGCCGAACTGTCGGACGCGCCGTTCACCGCCGGTGAGACGTTCAAGGATCAGGAGTCGGGCGTCCAGGTGACCGTGGACAGGGTGGATCTGTCAGGGAAGTACACGGTTCGCGTGACACGCTCCTGACCTTTCCGAGGCCCCTGTTGCCTGCTGGCGCCCCCCGGTCTGAGAACATCTGTCGCATATTCAGGTGCGCGATCCGCGCGTGCCACCGGAGCACGCCCTGGGGGGGACTGCCCGGTCCGGGCCCGTGAGCTGTCTCCGGGCGCGGCCCGAGATCCGTGACCTCCCGCGCCTTCCGGGACCATCCGCCGTCCTCACCGGGGGAACAACTTGAGATCGCAACGCAAACTGTGGATCACCGCCGCCGTGGCCACCGCGACCGTGGCCGGAGTGCTGACCGTCCAAGGACTGGAGGACACCTCCGGCCAGGGGGGTGACCCTGTCGACGCGAAAGCGGAGCCCGTCGAGACCGATGTGCACCGGGCGGCGCTGAAGCGGTCGGGGGACGGCCGTTCCGCGTCGCTCGGTCAGCGCAAGACCGACCCGTTCAGCATGCTCGGCGTGACATGGACCGACCCCGACACCAAGGTCGAGGGAACGATCGAGGTCCGGACCCGGGCCGCGGCGAGCGGCGCGTGGACTCCTTGGGTCCCTGTCGACACCGAGGCCGAGTCCCGCAACGAGAGCGGTCAGCGCGCCGGGCTGCGTGGCGCGAGCGAGCCGCGCTGGGTCGGCGCCTCCGACGGCGTCGAGGTACGGGTGGCCGCGGCGGACTCCGCCCGCGCGGGGCTGCCCGAGGGGCTGCGGCTCGACATGATCGACCCCGGGGAAGGCGCCGGGGACCGGGCGTCCGTCAACACCGCGGGCGGGCCGGCCAAGAACAAGACCGCCGGGAGTCAGGCTGCCGGTGCCGGTTCCTCCGTGGACAGGGCCTCGGCGGGCGTGTCCGCATCGGACGGCCACAATGAGGACACGTCCCGCGCAGACGGGGACACGGCCACCACGGCTCTGACGGCCATGGAACCCGCCGCGTTCTCCGTCGCCGGCGAGGCGGAGGGGCAGGTCTCCACCGAGAGCCCCAGCACCCCGGTCGCCGAGCCTTCCACTCCGGCGGTCCCCTCGGAGGCCACGCCGTCCACCCTGGAGCCGACACCCGCGCAGTCCTCACCGTCGGCGCCCGCCCCGGGGACCAGCGAACCGGGGACCAGTTCCCCGTCGCCCTCCTCGGACCCGAGTACCGCGCCCGCCTCCACCCCGACCTCACCCGTCTCCCCTTCGCAGACCGCCTCACCCACCCCCTCCGTCCCCAGTTCGCCGGGAACGCCGACGAGCTCCGGCCCGACCACCCCGCCGGCGCCGCCCTCCACCGCACCGAAGCCGCCGATCACCTCCAGGGTCGGCTGGCAGGCCGATGAGTCGCTGAGCAGCGAGGGCCCTGAGTACAACCCGGACGTGAAAGCGGTCTTCGTCCACCACACCGCGCAGACCAGCAACTACTCCTGCGTCGACTCCGCCAAGATCATGCGGGGGCTGCACACGTACCACGTGCAGAGCGAGGGCTGGAAGGACCTCGGCTACAACTTCGTGGTCGACAAGTGCGGCACCGTCTTCGAAGGCCGCAAGGGCGGCACGGACCTGCCGGTCCTCGGCGCGCACACCTACGGCTTCAACCGTGAGTCGGCGGGCATCGCCGTCATCGGCTCCTACGACACGGCCGCCGCTCCCAGCGCGGCGCTCACCTCCGTCGCCCGGGTCGCCGCGTGGAAGCTCGGCCAGTACCAGGCCGACCCGAACGGCACGGTCAAGCTGAAGGCCGGGGCGAACGGCGGCAACTTCAAGGGCGTGAAGTTCACTTCGGGCTCGTCGTACCCCTTCGACCGGATCTCCGGACACCGCGACGGCTTCAACACCATCTGCCCCGGCGGCCAGTTGTACGGCCAGCTCCCCACCATCCGCAGTTACGCGGGCGGCACGGTGGGCGGCCTCGCGATCAAGTCGGTCGCGGGGGCGGGCAAGTCGGGTTCGACGTACTACGCGAAGGACGCGGTGACGGTCGCCTGGACGGCGACGACGCCGTCGGCGTTCGTGAAGGGGTACGAGCTCCTCGTCGACGGCCGGGCCGTGGCGACGGCGTCCGGAACGGCGAGCTCCGCGAAGGCCACCCTCCCGGTCGGCACCCGCAAGGTACAGGTGCGGGCCACCCATATCTCCGGCAGGACAACGGTGACATCGGCGGCGTCGGTCACCGTCGAGAAGACGGTTCCCACCTTCTCCACCAAGCCGAAGCTCGCCCTGCGCGGCGGGACCGTGAACACGGCCGCGGTTCCGGTGACCCTGTCCTGGAAGGCAGCGGACACAGCGGCGCTCAAGGAGGTCCGCCTCACGGCCCCCACCGCGAAGACCTATGGGCCGACGACGACCAGCGCCTCGCACACCGCGAAGTCCGGCTCGGCGACCACATGGGCGATGACCGCTCACGACCAGGCGGGCAACACCGCTTCCGCGTCGGTCTCCGGGACCCCCGTCATCCTGCAGGAGACCTCGGCGAAGAAGACGGGCACTTGGTCCGCCAAGTCGTCGTCGAGCTACCTGGGCGGCAAGTCGTCCTCTTCGTCCGCGAAGAACGCCTCCCTGACCTGGACATTCACCGGCCGCTCGGCCGCATTGGTGGTCTCCCGCGCGGCCACCTCCGGTCAGATGGACGTGTTCGTCGACGGCCGCCTGGCCAAGACGGTCGACCTGAAGTCGTCCACCACGAAGTACCGCGACGCCATCTGGACCCAGTCGTGGTCGTCCAGTACCAAGCACACGGTCAAGATCGTGGTGAAGGGCACCAGCGGCCGCCCGGCGATCACCACGGACGGGCTCGTCTATCTGAAGTAGGACAGCGAGCGGCCGGCCGAAGAGGACACCCGTGACCTCTTGCCGCGCGGGTCGCTGAAGAGGACAGCACGCGGACACGGCGGCCCCGCGAGCGTCCGAGAGCCTGTCCGGCGATCACGCCGGACAGGCTCAGTCCTTTCTGGCAGTGACCACCTGGGTGACCGCCGTCCCCACCACAAGGGCCACCAGAGCGGCGGTCAGCGGCACGATCGTGGCGCCCAGAAGATCCGCTGACTCCTTCCCGTCCAACAGGTCGGTGAACAGAAGATTGACCGGCGGCAGCCCCTTCGCCAGCGTCACGGTGAACAGCAGCGCGAGCGCCAGCACCAGCCCGTATCCCTGGCGGCGGAAGACCTGACGGGAGCAGACAAGGCCGACGGCGACGCCTGTGAGAGCACAGATGAGCTGCGCCAACGCCCCCAGCAACAGGTCTGCGGCAACCGGATCATGCTTCCCGATCAGCAACGGCAGTGCCACGCCGACCCCGGTGAGCGGCAGGCAAGAGAGCAGCGCGGTGCAGACCAGGGCGACAAGCACCTTGAGAGATCCGCCCGCGCCGACCACCACGACGGACCGGTGCGTCCGGTCCTCAAGCCCGGCCAGCGTCATGGTCAACCAGGTGGAGCACAGCAGCATCGCGCCCGCGCACGAGCTGTACGTGGCCGCGAGGGGCCCGGAGTCGCTGCTCGTCAGTACGACAATCAGGCTGACGAACAGCAGCACGGGGGCAAGGTAGCGCTGCGAGAGCAGCAGCACCGAGCAGTGATAGCGGACCAGCGCGGTCACGTCGTTGTCCTCTCGGTCCGGTCTGTCGACAGCTGGGGCGGCTGAATGCCTGTTGCCCGGGGGCGCCCTGGACGGAGGTCCGGTGATGCGGGGTCGGACGGCCGACGCGGGCCGCCTTCTGCGGGGCTGACCGCGTCCACGGACCAGTGGTGACGCAAGGCCAGCATGAGGACAGCGTCCGAGTGCTCCCTGGCCACTCGCAGCGCCAGCGCGTCGTCCCTGCGGGACACGGCCACCACACCCGGCACCGTGTCCCATCGCACGTCGTCGGGACTCGGGCCGCTCGGGCGTGCGGTCAGGGCCAGGGTCAGGTCGCCCAGCGTCGCGCTGTGCGCCGTGTCCTGATAGCCGGACGCGGTGACACGTCCTGCGGCGATGGCATAGGAACCGGTGGTGTGAGCTCCGGCGATGGCCTCGCGGTGATCGGTGAACACCACCGCACCGCCACGCGCGGCCACCTCCTCGACGAGTTCCCCGAGCACCCCGTGCGCCGACGCGTCCAGGCCCGACCACGGCTCGTCGAGCACCAGCAGGTCGGGGTCGACCAGCAGGGCTTGAGCCAACGCGACCTTCTGCGCGTTGCCCTTGGACAGGGTGCGCAGCGAGGCATCGACCCCGCCGACCAGGTCGAGCCGATCGGTCAACCGGTGTGCCCGGGCACGGGCCGTGGCCGTCGACAGCCCTCGGACACGTCCCATATGGGTCAGGTAGGAAGCCGCGGAGAGCCGCTCGGGGGCGGTGAAGCGGTCCGGCACATAGCCGATGGAGGACGGACGGCCGGACACGGAACCGGTCGTGGGCCGGGTCAGTCCGGCGAGGATTCTCAGCAGCGTCGACTTCCCGGAGCCATTGCCGCCGATGACGGCAAGGACATCACCGGCGGCGATGTTCAGATCGACTTCACGGAGTATCCAGCCCCCCGTTCCGTAGCGCTTCCCCACCGCTTCACAACGCAACAACTCGACTCCTCGGCACGAACAGGAGAGACCGGCGCACCTACGCTCACACGTACCGTCCACGGCCCCGTCACGGCAACGAACACATCCGGCCACCAAGAGGACAACCTGCGGTGTGACGTTGCTCCCGCGCTCCCTCGCCCGCGAGCACGACGAGATGTCTCGACGGGTTCGAGGCCACCGCGGTGGCCATGGAACGAGGACAGGCCGGTCCACCGCCGCAGACCACAAGCTGGGGCGCCAGGACTCGAGCCGGGAGACCAGAGGCCGACAACCGTGGAGACGCCGGCCACTCCCGAGCCCCCGACCGGCCTCGCGACCCACCACCCCGCCCCGATCCGCTAACCTGTCAGGGACCGCCCTACCGGTGGTCCACCCTCGTGGGGACTGGACGAACGCTCACCCAGAGTGCTCACCCGTGTCCTCAACGAAACCCCGCCTTCGTAGCTCAGGGGATAGAGCACCGCTCTCCTAAAGCGGGTGTCGCAGGTTCGAATCCTGCCGGGGGCACCAGCCAAAGGTCCCGGACCGATCATGGTCCGGGGCCTTTGACATCACCAGCCATGATCGACGACGGCCGGGACGCCGCCCCTGAGCAGCCGATCCATACAACTCATAGCCCGGCGCTGTATGTCCTGCGCCACATGCGTGTGCGCATTCATGGTGATACTGATCTGGCTCTGCCCGATGATCCCCTCACAGCACGGAGAGCGCCCCGCGGCCGTGTGCAAGGTGACCGTGCCGGGGCGGGGTGCTTGCCACTTCCTTGAGCGTTGTTCCGCTCAAGGCGCTGTCAGTGGCTCGGCTCGGACGACTCCCACACGCCTCGCATCTGCTCACGGGCCTGACCGGGAGCGGGGACTCGTTCAAATACCCCCGGGGCCAACCGATGAATGATGTCGATACCGTAGTGGTGCAGAAGGTTGCGTTCCTTGGGCTCAAGGGGTTGAGGAAAGAGCGCTGTGAGACGGCCAACTTCGCCGGGAACGTATCTTGCGTAGTCGAGTAGTTGGGCCAATGCTTCGCGTACGTAGCTACGCTCAACGCGCGATTTCGCTTCGATGAGTTCGCGTCCATCGGGACCGTCCAAAAGGATGTCGCAGATGCCCGCTGTACTGGCGAAACGTTTCGTTGTCGTGTCGGTGAGCGTTCCGCAGAACTCGATGACCAACGCCGACTCGTCCCGGTTAAAGAGAACCTGTTGCGCAACTCGCTCGACCGCCTTAGAGCGGGTGTGCTGTCGCTCCACCGCCAACTCGCGGAGCGTACAGGAGGACTCCACAGCGCCAGCTTCCTCCAAGGCAGTCCTGGTAGTGACGAGCAGACCGTCAATTGCTGCACGGGCTCGCTCACCAGACAGCACCAACTGCCCTGGGTACTGAAAGTTGGACTTATAGCCAAGAAGAGTGCTCAACGTGGTGTACGGAACCTCCGCCAGCCCGAACTGGCGAAGGCTGAAGACCGTGCGCCAGCTCTCGCCGCCCACATTCGGCGGCCACATCACGTCAGCGAAGGAGCTGTTCTGAAAGATGGCCCCGATCTCGCCAATGGCACGTACATGGTTCTTTCCAGTGAAAAGCACTACGTCACCCGTAGAGACTTTCTCCATCTTGCCGTCGTGGCGTGACGTGGCCCCCCAAAAGCGGGCCCGTCCGTCCGGGTGGAGCTCCTTTAGACGACCAAGTTGCCCATCCGTCAGCCTCTGGGCGTACCTGGGCTCGGTGAACGGAACCGGCTGGTCCAGAGTGTCCTTCCAGTGTCGGCGCGACTCGGCACTGCCGAACGCCGGGGAGACCAACAGACGTGCCGCGAGGCCTGAGCGGGCGGGTCTCCCCGCTTGAGGTCCCTCCACTCGAAAGCCGAGTCGAGTCAGCACCGAGGCTATCGTCGCAGCCCCCTCGGAGAACTCATCCGTTCGCAAGGCGCGGCCGTTCAAATGACGGTGGGCCACACCGATGACGGCCCGGCAGTCATAGTGACGACCCTCATGAACGATCAGGTAACTTCGCGCAGGGCCGAACCCGTACATAGCACGAAACTCCTCCCCGCCAAGGTCGTCATACTCCGTCAGCGTCCGCAGCACATGCTCTCGAGTGACCTCAACTATGCCCACTCTCAAATCATATGACAATTAGTCACCGAGATTAGTTCGGGCTTCCGCGCATCTTCGTTGCAATGGCGACCGCGAAGATCATCCTGTCCGGTGGGCTTTGGTCCCTTTCGGGCTGTGGTGAGGTGGTGGGCACGAGCTCCAAGAGGGCGGCCACCGGGCGGTCGGCCACCAGCGGGATGCTCTTGGCTACCGGAAAGCCTCACCGCGGTCCGGCTGGCGCAGGTACCGGGCGTACCGGGATGCCGGGCGCACGGGCCGCAGACACCCGACACGACCTGCGCCCGGCAGTGATCAGCGCCTGATGGAATGCCCCGGCCGTCGGCCGCCCGGTCGAACCGGCCCGGCGCGCACTCGCATGCGGCGACGTGCCCAGGTGCGGCTCAGGCCGCGTTGCCCTGCCTGTTGTCCGCTGAGGCCGCAGGGGTGACGCGGGTGCAGGTGGAGCCGTGGACCGTGGTCGAGTGGTACCAGAGTGGGCAGCAGGGGGCGAGCGGAGGCGGTGCGTCCAGGGGGTCGAGGTCCGCCCTACGTGTCGCGTGACGCTCTTCGGCCTGAAGTCTTCGACCCACGGCGCGTTCACGGGAGGCTCCCCAGGCCAGCAGGGCGGTGCTGTAGGTCATGGCGACGGCCACGAGCCAGTACGCCTGGTACGCGGCGTACAGAGCCCCAGCAGCGAGCAGGGAGCTGATCGCGGTGAGTGCGTGGGCGTAGCGGCGGTGGGTGGTCATCACTGTGCGTCCCCTCCCGGGCACAATCGGATATTCAGGATTGTTGCATTAGTTGGGAGCAATGGGGATAGGTGGGGTGGAAGAGGTGAGTTGCCGTCAGAGTGGCTGTAGGGCCCCATGGATGGAGAAACGCCACAGTGGCCACCACTTGGGATGCGGTGGCCACGAGTTGGGGAGCAGGGGCCATGGGCTGGGGCGGAGTGGCCGCTGCGGGCGGGTTGGCATCTAGGTCAACGGATCGCCAGACTTGTCCTCATCGCTGGTGCCCTCATGGCGGAGGGCCTCAACGCGGGAGGGCCTCATCGCGGGGGACTGATGGTCGGCGGCTCAGCTGAAGATGTCCTTCAGGAGCTCCGCGTCGATCGTCGGCGGTGTCAGCCGGTACGTCTTCGGGGGCTCGGCACCGAGGAGGTGGCGCAGGAAGTAGTCCCATCGGCGGCGGCTCACGTAGTGCTCGTACCCGAAGAAGGCGTGCTCCGCGCGCGGGACGATCAAGAGTTCGAAGTCCTTGTCCGCTCGGACCAGGGCGTCCGCGAGGCGGAGGGTGTGGTGCGGGTGCACGTTGTCGTCCATACCGCCATGGATCAGTAGGAGCTTGCCCTCGATACGGTCTGCCACCTCCACGTTGGAGGAACGGATGTAGTCCTCCTCCGCCGCCGGGCCGTCGTACGTCTCGGCCCACCACAGGTGATAGAAGCGGTTCTCGTGGTTGCCCGCCTCCGCGACGCCCACCTTGAAGAACTCCGGGAACGAGGCCATCGCCCGTACGGTGGCGTAGCCGCCGCCGGAGAGGCCGAAGGCGCCGACCCGATCCAGGTCCATCCAGGGTCGTTCGGCGCCCAGTTGCCGTATGGCCGCGACGTGGTCCTCCAGGCCGCCCGCCGCCTCGTGCCGCGCGTACGAGGCATCGTGGAACGCCTTGTCCCGGCCCGGAGTGCCCCGTCCGTCGACGGCGATCACCACGAACCCGAGTGCCGCGACCGCCTCCGCGTCATGGCCGAGCACCCCGGGGTCGAAGGCAGAGCTCACCCGGCGCATATGCGGGCCCGGGTAGGGGTGGTCGATGACCGGGTAGGAACGCTCGGGGTCGAACCCGTGCGGCCTGTAGAGGACACCGTGGATGTCGGTGACGCCGTCCGCGGCCTTCGCCGTGAACCGCTCCGGTGGCGTCCAGCCCGTGGCCCGCAGACGGCTGATGTCCGCTTTCTCCAGCATCACGACGGCTCGCCCGTCCCAGTCACGGACGGTGATCACCGGCGGGACGTCCTGGGTCGAGGCCGAGTCGATGAAGCGGTCACCGGCGGGGGTGACGGTGACCTCATGGTCGAGCCCGTCGTCCGTGAGCTGAACAAGGCCCGTACCGTCCAGACCTGTCCGGCAGACCGTACGCCGGTATGGGTCGCCGACGACGAGTCCGGACGCCACGAAGTCGACGGTCCGCGCTTGTTCGTCCACACGGAGGATCTCCTGAACAGCCCACGAACCGGTGGTGACCGGAGTCGCCGGCCGCCCCGACGCCGTGTCGTACAGGTAGAGGTGGCCCCAGTTGTCCCGCTGGGAGTACCAGAGCACCTCAGCGCCGCCGGACAGCACTCGCACCATCGGCTTCTGCGACTGCTGCTGTGCCGGTTCCACGCGGGTCGGACCCGTCTCGGTGACGAGTGTGCGCACCTCCCCGGTCGCCGGGTCCATCCGTTCCAGGGTCAGTGTCCGCACGTCACGGGACTGGCGTAGGAAGTGGACCGCTGAACCGTCCTCGTCCCACCAGGCCCACCGGGTCGTGATCGGGGACATGAGCGGCATGCTCAGCGGCTCGGTGCGTGCCCGCACCGTGTCCCCGGTCGCGATGTCCAGCACGACCAGTTCGCCCGTCGGCATCCGCTCGTCGCCCGGGTACGCGTACCGCTGAGTCCTCAGCTCGGGCGCACCGCCGCTGTCGGGCATGTGGTCGACAGTGTGGGTACGGCGTACATCGCGCTGGTCGGTGAGATGGGTCAGGACACGGGTGGAGTCCGGCGACCAGACCAGAGCGGGGGGCAGATGGGGCAGGCCGATCCTGCCCAGGAGTACTTGGGGGCTGAAGGGGCTGAGCCCGTACTCGTGGTCCTGCTCGCCGTCCGTCGTGAGCGGTCGCTCCATCCCGGTCGCCTGGTCACGGAGCCACAGGTTGTGGTCCTTGAGTCGGACCGCCCATCTGCCGTTGGGGGACACCATGTCCAGGAAACTGGCCGGTCGGTGACCGTCGATTCGGGTGATCGCGTAGGTGGAGAGGTCGCAGCGCCAGTGGCCTTCGGGGGTGTCGAACTCGACGGCGGAGTAAGGGGGCTCGCAGTTCCTTGCGGACGAGATGGGAGCGACGCTGGCCTCATTGGCCGCTATGGGCGCGTCCGCTGAGGTCGCGCTGGCCTCTGTGGCCGCATTGACCGCTATGGACCCGCCGGCCGGGACCTCATCGACCGCAATGGCTTCACTGGCGCCCGTGGCGTCGCCGCTTGCCCTCGTCTCGTTGCCCCGATCGGCCCCGGTCCCCGCCCGTTCCGTCGGTTCAAGGCTCTCGAAGGGAAGATGCGCCGGCTCCACGCGCTGTCCCGTCGCCTTCGCCAGAGCGACGGCCAGTCGCTCGTGGTCGAACGCGGGGGTACGGGCGCCGGTGCGGGTGTCGACGGTCATGAACATTCGGCCCGGAGGAACGCCCGGTCCCTGGTCGGTGGCCACCGTGTACCAGAAGCGGGAGCCGTCACCTGTCCAGTTGGGCCTGATCCGGCCTCCGAGGACGAGGTGGCGGCGATTGTGGCGGAGAAGGGATTCGGCTGTGGCGTAGACCGAGTCCTCGATCTGAACGACCTCGGGTGCCGTGCGGGTGTGAGCGTCGGTCCGGGTGGGCGTGGTGTGCGGGGCCATGTCCGTGTCTCCTTGCTGCCGGAGGGAGGCTGTTCCGGCGGAAGTGGGGTCGGGCGGGTGATGTATGCGGTCACTCGGGCGTAGCGGGTGTCCGCATTCCGTCAGCGAGTCGAAGGCCCGTTGCACGTACCGCGACTCGGGGGGGCGGAAGTCAGACCGCAGCGGTGTCCAGCGCGCTCGGGACGGGTACGGGCGTGGAGGGCTTCGCTATGGGGTGCTCGGTCTTGGCGTCACGCATCAGCAGGAAGGCGACGAGGGCGGCCACGAGGACCCCGGCCGCGGCGATGACGAAGCTGGTGGACATCGCGCCGGTGAAGGCTTCGCGAGCGGCCGAGGCGAGGTCGGCGTCACCGGTGGTCCCGGCGAGCGTGAGGGCGTCGGCGATCGAGCGGGTGGCCGCCTCGGGAGCGGTGCCGGGCAGCCGGTCGGCGAAGCCGCTGGAGACAACGCTGCCGAGGACGGCGACACCGAGGGCGGCACCCATCTGCTGGATGGTGTCGTTGAGGGCGGACCCGACGCCCGCCTGCTCCTGCGGAACGGCGCCCATCAGTGCGGCGATCGCGGCCGGCATGGCCAGACCGGAGCCTGCGCCCAGCAGCGCCAGGGACGCGGCCACGGCGACGAGGTCCCCGCCGGACGCGGTGACGGAGAGTGCGAAGAAGCCTGCGGCGGTGAGAACGAGGCCGAGGGCGACAAGGGGACGGTTGCCGGTTCGGGTGCCCAGGGCGGCGCCGATGCCATTGAAGACGAGTGACGCCACGGCCAACGGGATGAAGGCGAGACCGGCCTCCGTGGGGGTGTGGTCGAGGACGAACTGGAGGTACTGGCTCAGGACGAGGAGCAGCCCGCCGTTGCCGACCTGGACGAGCGTCAAGGAGAGGCTGCCGCCGCTGAAGTTGCGGTCACGAAAGAGGCCGAGGGGCACCATCGGCGCGTCGGTTCGGGACTCCCAGACCAGAAAGCCGGCCAGCGAGGCGACGCCGACGACGAGGGTGGTGAGGGTGCTGGTGTGACCGGGTCCGCCCTTGGGGAGCTCGATGATCGTCCAGACCACCGCGACCATGCCCACCGCGGAGAGGACCGCGCCGAGCGGATCGGGCTTCTGCCACGGCCCCTTGGACTCGGGCATGAGGACATAAGCGGCCACGATGGCGAGGGCGGCGATGGGCACGTTGATCAGGAAGACGGCACCCCACCAGAACCAGCCGATCAGCACGCCGCCGAGCACCGGGCCGCCTATCAGACCGACCATGGCGACGGCGCTCCATGCGGACATCGCGGTCCGCCGCTCCTTCTCGTCGAAGACGGTGATCAGGATGGACAGCGTGCTGGGCAGCACCAGCGCTCCGCCGACACCCATGACCGCGCGGGCCGCGATGAGCTGAGCGGGGCTGTCCGCAATGGTGGCCACCAGGGACGAGAGTCCGAAGAGGGCGAGTCCTATGACCATGATCCGCCGTCGGCCGAAGCGGTCGGAGAGGCTGCCTGAGGTGAGCAGCAGGCCGGCGAAGACCAGGATGTAGGAGTCCAGAATCCACTGCGTGTCCTGGGCTGTGGCCCCGAGGTCGGCCGCCAGGGAGGGCACCGCGACTGTCAGCACCATGTTGTCGATGACCAGCACGAGAGTGCTGAGGCACAGCACGATCAGGATCAACCAGCGGCGGGGATCGCTGACTCGTCGGGCTTCCATGACAGACCTTTCGATAGGACGACGCGGATGTTCCAGAGCACTTGACGCAGCAGGCTGCGAACACCATTCCGTCGATGCGCACACCGTTCGCAGCACTGCGAACACCGTACGCACGCCGAACGCCGTACGCAAGTGCGCACAGCGTTCGCATGACCCTGCTTGGGTTGGGTGTACGCAGATGCGTACGGCGTGCGCTACGGTGATGGGGTGGGCTTCCCTGGGCTCAGGAGCGATCGATCGCAGTCGGAACGGCGCACGTCCGCGAAGCCTCGGAGCAGGCAGGAACGGCGGGATGCGCATGCCCCGGACGCCCTCCGGCTGCTATGCCCGGGACCTCTATCAGCGACAGCGCGTACCGAAGGAGCAAGGCGTTATGGCCGTCAGCAGGAAACCGTCCGCCGCGGCCGCGAAGCCGTCCGAGAGTTCCGGCAGCGCGGGGGGCGCGCATGATGAGCCGCCCGTGGCCTCCGCCTGGACCCGCCGTCGACCGCGCCGGGAGCAGCCCGCGCTGAGCCGGGAGCACATCGTCGCGGAGGCCGTCCAACTCCTCGACGCCGAGGGCATCGAGGCGCTCAGCATGCGGCGCCTCGGGACCAGGCTGGGTGCCGGAGCGACCTCCCTGTACCGGCACGTCACCAACCGCGACGAGCTGATCGAGCTGGTGGTGGACGAGGTGTACGGGGAGATCCTGGTGCCGGACACCGACGATCCCGCGCATTGGCGGGAGTCCGCGGTCGTCTGCGCGGACAGTGTCCGGGCGATGATCCTTCGGCACCCGTGGGTCGCCTCGGTTTTCAGCCAGGTCGGCCTGTCCTATCTCGGTCCTCATGTCATGCGCCTCAATGACCGCATGCTGGCCTTGTTCGAAGCCGCCGGGTTCGATGCGGAGGAGGCCGACCAGGCGATCGCCACGGTCATCGCCTACGTCATCGGGACCGGGACGAGCGAGGCGGCCTGGCTCACGATGGTGGCCCGGAGCGGGGAGGACGAGGAGCGTTGGGCGGCCCGTCTTCAGCCGGCGATCGACGAGGCCTCGGCGGACTATCCGCGGTTGCGGCAACAGCCCAAGCCCTCGGGGGCCCGCAGTCTGGCCGAGGTCCGTGACACGAACTTCCGCTACGGCCTCGACCGCGTCCTCGACGGCCTCGCGCTGCGGCTCGCGCCCTGAGGAATGAGGACAACGCCTGGTCGCGGTTGGCCGCAGGTGGCCGCGAGTGGCCGCTGGGTTCTCGTTCACGGGGGCGGGCCGACTAGCATCCAGACATGCCCGACACCTCATCGCACGCCATCGACCCGGCGGACGCCCGCGCCCTCGACACGGACATCCGCGCGCTGAACGGCGAACCCGCCGGACTCGACGCGCTCCAGGGTTCCGTCGTCCTCATCGTCAATGTCGCCTCCCGCTGCGGGCTGACGCCGCAGTACACCGGCCTTGAGCAGCTCCACGAGCGGTACGCGGGCCAGGGCTTCAGCGTCCTGGGCGTTCCGTGCAACCAGTTCATGGGGCAGGAGCCCGGAAGCGCGGACGAGATCGCGGAGTTCTGCTCCGCCACGTACGGCGTGACGTTCCCCCTGACCGAGAAGATCGAGGTCAACGGGGACAGCAGGCACGAGCTGTACCAGCGGCTCGTCGGTCACCCCGACGCGGAGGGGTACTCCGGTGACATCCGCTGGAGCTTCGAGAAGTTCCTGATCGGCCGTGACGGCCAGGTCGTCGCCCGGTTCGCCCCTGCGGTGGAGCCCGGGGCGGCGGAGCTCGTCGACGCCGTCGAGAAGGCGCTCACGGCCTGAGGCCACGAAGCTGAGGCCACAAAGAGGACACTGCGGAAACGGGTGGTGCAGGGCGCGGCGAAAGAGGCCACGCCCTGTCCGCTGTCCGCTGTCCGCTGTCCGCTGTCCGCTGTCCGCTGTCCAGGATGACAGCGTGTCTGGTGGGTCAGCGGAGCTCGTCGGGGCAGGTGGTGCCCCGGGGGATCTGGTAGCGGGCCACGAGGTGGTACGTCCCCGCGCGCGGGGCGAGGAGCTCCGTCCAGCGGTCACCGTCGGCGTCCTCCGGGGCCTCCAGCAGACAGCCTTCCGTGTTGAGGAAGGTCTTGGGCGTACCCTCGGCACGCACCTTGGACGACTCCGCCTCCTGTGGCGGCTTCACACTCTCGCCCTGGGCGTCGAGGAGACCGAGCCACGGTGAGTACGGGACCCGGATGAGGACACGTCCGGGCTCCCGCACCTCGATGGTCATGCCGCCCTGTTCGGTGTCCGTGACGGTGGCGTCCGGGGAGGCGATGGGGGTGGGGTCGGTGACCTCGAAGAGCTGCCAGTTCGCGTCGCCCCACACCTGCTTGAGATAGGGCTGGCCGCGCAGCACGAGTTCGCGTTCCCGTTGTCCGCCGTCGCCGTCGGGCTCGTCGTCCGGCAGCACCACGTAGTGGACGGCCCACCGCCGCAGCCACTCGTGGTAGTTCGCGGAGTTCAGGGTGTCGTCGTAGAAGAGCGGGTTGCGTTCCATGTCGGCCTGGCGGTTCCAGCCGCGCGCCAGGTTCACGTAGCGGGCGAGCGCGGACGCCTCCCGGTGGCTGCGCGCCGGGACGACCTCGACCCGACCGCGCTCGGCGTCCACCTGCTGCAACTGGTTGACCAGCGGTGCCAGCTCCCGCGCCCAGGACGCCTTCGGCGTGGTGTTCACGATGTCGTTGACCGTCTTGCCGCCGATCCAGGTGACGAACCCGACCAGCACCACCACGATCACGTACCACTTGCGGCTGCGCGGCACGGTGTACGGCAGCGCGGCGAGCAGCACGGCACCGGCGAACAGCATGGCGAGACGGGTGATGTTGGACCCGACCTGTGAGCTGATCAACCAGCTCAGCAGCACCGCGAGGGTGTAGACGGCGGAGGTGATGCGGACCGTCTTCCACGCCTTCGGCATGAGGAAGTAGACAAGTGCCCCGAACACCATGGGCAGGCTCGCCGACCCGATGGACATCGGCTGGGTGCCGGAGAACGGGAACAGCCACGCCGAGAGCAGGACGACGGCGGTCGGCGCGAGTCCCAGTGCGTAGGCGCCGGGCCTGCGCTTCTGGAGGAACAGCGCAACCGCGACCAGCCCGATGTACAGCCCGGCGACCGGCGAGGAGGCCGTGGCGAGGGCCGCGCACAACGCGGCCACCGCGGCCTTGGCCCACCGCTTCTCGCGCCAGCGGTACGGCCAGCAGAACACCGTCGCGACGGCCGCCAGCCCGAACATCATCCCCAGGCCGAAGGTGACCCGTCCGGACAGGGCGTTGCACAGCAGACCGAAGAGACCCATATAGGCCGGGCCGAGGGGCTTGCGCACCGGCTTGCTGCGCAGCAGGAGCAGGGTCATCAACGTCGCGGACAGGGTGCCCGCGATCATCATCGTCGTCCGCACCCCGAGCACGGACATGAGGTACGGCGACACCACGCTGTACGAGACGGGGTGCATGCCGCCGTACCAGGCGAGGTTGTACGCGGACCCCGGGTTCTGTCCGACGAACTCCGCCCACGCGTCCTGGGCCGCCAGGTCCCCCCCACCGTTCGCGAGTGTGAAGAACCAGACGACATGCAAGGCCGCGGCGACGGCCGTGACCTGGACTACGGGGTGCCGGACGAAGTCCGCCGCCCGCAAGCGGCGGGGCGGGTTGGGGCCGCTCGGCACATCGGGGTCTCCCGCGGCCACCGGAGTGCGTGGGGATGTCCTCATGGAGGAGCTCACCGGGCGCGTACGGGACGGCCCTGGGCTTGCGGGGGTCTCGGTGCCGGAGCGCTTGACCTCATCGGCCGCATCGGCATCCACGGCCGGAGGCGCCGCGTTGGCCGCATTGGCCGGGGTGACCGGGGTGACTTCAATGGCCGGGGTGACCTCATCGGCCGCGATGACCGAGGTGTCCTCAATGGCCGCATTGACCTCCGGCGAGGGCGACGCGGGCTTCTCGTCCCTGGCCGGGGCCCGGTGGTGCTCCCGGGTGGACGGAGCGGCACCTATTCGGCTCGGTGCGGCCGTCGATCGGGGTCGCCTGCCCGGGCGGGAAGCCGGACCGGAAGGCGGGTGCGACACGGTGTCGTGTCCGCTTCTGTCCGCCGTGGCGGAGTTGTTCGGCTCGGCGTCGTCGGCCCGCGTCGGCTCCGTCGTGGCCACTTACGGCTCTCCCCGTGTTCGTCATGGGCCGGGGCTCCTCGGGGCGCGCGCCCCAGGAAACCCAGGTGTCCTGCCCCGATCACGCGACGCTAACACGAGCGGAGGTACGGCCAGGGAGTGCGGGACCCCCGTGGACAGGCGCCCACCGAGGGCTTTCTGCCCGCCACCGGGCCGGTGACGGGCAGAAAAGGGGCGCCGGAACGGATCAGCCCACTCGGGTGAGCTTCGTCCCGAGGCCCGGTTCGCTCTTGGCGTCCTGGAGCGCGACGGGCACCTCGATCGCGCCCCCCTTACCGTCGCCGACGGTGAGGGTGCCGACGCGGGTCCCCGCGGCGGCCTGGTGCGCGAGTTCCCCGCCGTCACCGGTCAGCTCCAGCTTGACCGTGTGTCCGGCGAAGCCGACGGCGGACACGTCCTTGGTCACCACGACCGGGGTCCGGATGCCGAGCCCGTCGTCCACATGTCCGACGACGGCGCCCTTCTTGAGCACCGTGCTGGCCTTGACCGCGTCCTGAGCCGCGATCACGGCCGTCTTGCTCACGGCGTTGACCGTGTCGATGATCGGCGGCTTGTGCTGCCCGAGAACCGCGCCGACGACGATGGCCGTCTCCCCGCCGACCTCCTTGGTGGCGGCGAAGAGGAGATTGCCGCCGGCCTTGGTGGTGCTGCCGGTCTTGATGCCGATGGCGTTGTCATAGGGGACGAGCCGGTTGTAGTTGTGCCATTCCTTGCCGGTCTGGTCGGTCCACACCGGCAGCCTGGTGATGTCCGTGAGGGCCTTCATGCGGACCAGCGCGTTGCCGAGCTTCACCTGGTCCTCGGCGGAGCTGACGGTGGTCTCCTTCAGCCCGGACGGGTCGGTGTACGTCGTGTTCTTCATGCCCAGGTCCTTGGCGGCCTGGTTCATCTTCTCGACGAACTCCTTCTCCGAGGAGTCCCAGCGGGCCAGCAGCCGGGCGATGTTGTTCGCGGACGGGATCATGATCGCGGCGATCGCGTCCTTCTGCGAGATCTTGTCGCCCTCCTTGAGGGTGTTCAGCGTCGACTCGCCCTCGGCGTCGAGCCCGCCCTCCTGCTCGGCCTTGGCGTCGACAGGGATCGACGCCCCGTCCGCGCCGGGCTTGAGCGGGTGCTCCTTGAGGATCACGTACGCGGTCATGGCCTTGGCGACCGAGCCGATCGGTACGGGCTTCTGCTCACCGAACTCGTCCATCGTCCCGACGCCGTTGACGTCCATCCACCCCTGGCCCTCCTCGGGCCACGGCAGCGCGATGTCCTCCCCCTGGAAGGCGTACGTCGACTTGGCGGTGAGTACCAGCGACGGCTCCGGAAGCGGTCGCAGGAACTGTGCGACCGCGAACACGATCACGAGCAGGAGAACCAGCGGGGTCCAGATCTTGACCCGCCGCGCGGCCGTCCGCAGCGGGGTCTCCCGGGGCGGTGGCGTGTTGGTCAGCTCGGCGAGGAGGTCCAGCGGGGGCCTCGGGGGAAGCGGCTGCTGGGTGGTGCGCTCCGGGGACGCCGTGGGGAGCGCCGAGGTCTCGGCGGGCCCGGCGGTGCGCGCGCCCGGGACGGGGGCGGCGGCCGCATCGGCCGCCCACGAGGGCTTCGGGGCGGGGCGGCGGGGTGTGGAGGGCTCGTCGAGCGGCTTGAGGGCGACGAACTTGCTGGTCCGCTCCTGCTCCCGTTCGACGGGCGCGGAAGCCGGTGTCCTAGATGTGGCCGCATCGGTCGGGGCGCCGGAAGCGCGACCGGAGCCCACGCCCCCGCCCGCAGGTGAGTCGGTGCCTGCGCCCGGGGCCGGGTTCCGTGTGTCGCGGTCGCCGAGCTTGAGCGTGGTCGTGGGCTGATCGACGTGGGGCGGCAGTGCGCGGAAGACCGCCGTGGCCTGGTCGGGGGCCGGGCGCTCGCCGTCCGGGTCCGCGGATTCGTCGCGGTCCTCGGCTTCATCGCGGTCCTCGCGGGGCGCCTTGTCCGTCGTCGCGTCGGCTGTCGCGTCCGCAGGTTCGTCGCGGGGCCCGCCGAGGGGTTCGTCACCGGGCTCGTCACCGGGCTCGCGCTGCGAGTCTTCCGTGCGGCCGGCCGCATCGTCCGAGATGGCCTCCGCGGTCACGGAGCCCGTGTCCGCTTCGGGGCCGGTCACGGCGTCCGCTTCCGTGGCCGCTTCGTCGGCGCGCGCGTCCGTACCGGACGTGCCAGACGTGCCGTCCGCGTCTACTGCTTCGTCGGCATCAGCGTCGGCGGTCGCGTCCGAGGTGGCCTCGTCGGTCGCGTTCGTGTCCGCGTTGACCGCTTCGGTGGCCACAGGGATCTGATCCGTGACCGCATCGCCGGAGCGGGTGTCCTCATGGGGCGCGCGCGTGTCCTCATGGGCAGCGCCCCCGGCCCCCGCAGCCACAGCACCGCCGCCACCAGCGCCAGCAGCCCCCGTATCCGCTTCCGACGCCCCCATGTCCGCTTCGGTCCGGTCGGCGTCCGGAGCGGAAGCGGAACGGGTGCCGGAACCGCTGTCCGTGTCCGGGGAGGCGTCCTCGGTGGACCCGTCGGGGCGGTCGTCCTCGTCGGGCGCACCGCCAAGGCCCTCAGTGCCGCCTGTGGGCTCCTGTACGCCGCCACGCCGGGCACCACTCGAAGCGGAACCTCCAGCGGCCTCCACGGCGCCCGTGGGGTCGCTCTCGGCGCCCTCCCCGGCTCGCGCCCCGGTTCCGCCGACGGAACCGTCCGACCCACCGCCGTCCCGTACGCCCCCGCCGGCCGCCGCGGCACCCGAATCCGGGGCCGCCGTACCCGACTCCGTCCCGGAGACCTCGTGCGAGGTTCGGAACACCGCCGTCGCGTGGTCGGGCCGTGCGTCGCCGGCCGGGGCGGCCCCCGCGCGGGCCATCGTCAAACGTGGATCGCCGCCGGGTGCCGGATCACCGGCGGACGCCGGAACCGGTTCGGACGCCGACGCCGTCATAGGTGTCGATGAAGCCCCCGGGCCTCCCGACACACTCCGCTGCTCCGACCTGTCGGGGGACTCGCCCGCCACCGATGCCTCCTACGCCATGCTGTCAACCGCTCAGCCGAAACCGGCCGCGCTTGCCCAGTCATTGGACCGCACGGCTCGCCCCAGCCCCGAATTCGGGGAACCCGGCCGCCCCCAGTGTGCTGGTTTCGGACCCGCCCCTTGCGGTAGACGAGAACGACATACCTATCGGTTCCACTACAAAGCGGCCACGCACTCTCGACAGACCAATGTGAGAGGGGTCACCCTGTCATTCATCCACGCGGGGAGGCATGGATGGGCAGGAGCCGCAGAACACTTCCGGAGGAGCTTCTGTTGCTCGCTCTGGACCCGACCACGGGTACCACAGCGCAGCCGCAGTCGCTCGATCTCGGTCTGGCCGGTGCACAGCTAGTGGAGCTGGCGCTGGCCGGGCGAATAGCCCCGGACGGGGATCGTATCGCCGTGGTCGTGCCACGGCCGACCGGAGATCCGACATTGGACTCCGCACTGGAACTGCTCCGCAGGCGCGGGGCACCGGTGCGGGCCGTCCACTGGATAGGCGGGCCCCGACTGGGGTTGCGCCAGACCTATCTCTCGCATCTGGAGCGGTGCGGCATGGTGCATGCCGTGGCGGGCCAGATGTGCGGAGTGCTGCCGACGACTCGCTACCAGGCGACGGACACGGCGATCAGCCGGGAGATCAGATCCCGGCTGGACAGCGCGATCCGGACCGGCGTACCGCCGGATCCCCGGACCGCGGCGCTCGCCGCACTGGCCCACGCGGTCGGACTCGGCAAGCATCTGTACCCGGGGAACGAAGGACGTTCCTCGCGGTCCCGGCTACGGGACCTGATTCGGCACGACCCGATGGGCGGACTCGTGGCGCACGCCGTGATGGACGTCCAGAACGGGGCAGCGGCCGGGCCACGGCGTGGTCCCGCGCAGCCCGCCCCACGGCAGGTCGGACGGCCGGAGCCCGGCGGAATGCCGCTACAGGCCCGGCACAGCCCGATGGCTCGGGTCGCCGCCCACTGACGTTCCGGTGGGTGCCACCAGTGGCGTGCCACGTGTCCCTGCCGGGAACACGTGCGGACGCCCTGTGGCGTGCGCTCGTTGCTTGCGCGGTGCGGGACGGACCAGGGTCCCGCACCGTTCCGGACGGGTCGGTACGCGGGGTTCTCCGCGCCCCCGGACAGGGTGCGCGGGGCCCGTGACCGGTCCCTGCCATGTGCGCGCCGGCCCCTTCGTCGTAGGCGTCCGAGCGGAACAGATACCTGTCCGCATCGATCTGTCACGTGTCCGCGCACATATGGCGCATGTCCGCATTGACAGGTCGGATGTCCGCGTGGCCGCGACATGTCCGCATCACCCGAGGCCTGTCCGCAAACCCTGAGGCCTGTCCGCTATGCCCGGGACGTGTCCGCGATACCCGGGGGCGCGCGCCGAGCCCCCCGCGCCCCTCACGGCAGCCGTGCACCCACCCTGCTTGGACAGCGGCGACGGCAGCCTGACCCTCGCGCTGCCCACCGCACGGCGCGTACCCCAGGACCCCCGCCAGCGGCGCGTGACGCCGCGCTAACGGCCCATGACAGTACGCGACTTACGGCGCCCCGGGAGCCGTCCACCCGGATATCCGCTGTTTGCCAGCGGCGGTGAGCCGCATGGTGGCAGTCTGCTGAACAGCAGATACGGCTAGTCGTCCGCGATCACGAGCCGGTGTTGGCGGGCCCGGACCCGGAGGTACACGTCCCGTGGCGTCCCATGTCAATCCCACCGTCAGGCGGCGGCGCCTGGGCCAGGAGTTGCGTCGGCTCCGTGAACTGCAGGGCATGACCGCGGAGGAGGTCGCCGAGCGGCTGCTGGTCTCGCAGTCGAAGATCAGTCGCCTGGAGAACGGCCGCCGCAGCATCAGCCAGCGCGACGTACGTGACCTGTGCGGGGTGTACGAGGTCGAGGACGTCCGGATCGTCGAGTCGCTGATGCAGATGGCGAAGGACTCACGTCAGCAGGGCTGGTGGCACTCCTTCGGCGACATCCCGTACAGCGTGTACATCGGTCTGGAGACGGACGCCGCGTCGCTGCGCGTGTACGACCCCCAGGTGGTGCCGGGCCTGCTCCAGACCCGTCCGTACGCCGAGTCGCTGATCGTGGGCGCGCTGCCGGAGACCGCGCCGGCCGACATCGACAAGCGCGTCCAGGTGCGGCTGCGCCGCCAGGAGCGGATCACGGCGCCGCAGAACCCGTTGCGGCTGTGGACCGTCCTGGACGAGGCTGTACTGCGGCGCGTGGTCGGCGGCAAGGAACTGATGCGGGAACAGCTGGAGTATCTGGTGGAGCAGTCGCGGCTGCCGCATGTGACGGTGCAGGTGATCCCGTTCGACATGGGCGCGCATCCGGGACTCAACGGCCAGTACGCCATTCTGGAGTTCCCCGACGCCGCGGATTCCAGCGTCGTCTATATCGAGGGCGTCACCAGTGATCTCTATCTGGAGAAGGCGAACGACGTCCAGCGGTACAGCGTGATGTATGAGCATCTGCGCGCGCAGGCGCTGAATGTCGAACAGTCGAGGCAGTTCATCTCACAGATCGCGAAGGAGTACGCGCGGTGAGCCGGGGCGGGTTGTCCCGATAGCGAAAGGCGGCAATGCCGAACGGCGGTCCCGTACAACGACCGAGCCGGACCACGGCATATTCGGGTCGGGGTCCATTCAGGTCGGGCCTGCCCGGGTCGCGTCGGGTCAATCGGTCGGAGCGGGCCGATTGAGGTCGGGCCTGCCCGGGTCGGGAACTGCCGGACGGTAGCCGCCGACCACCGTCACCGTACGGCTGGAAGCGCACCCTGCCCCCACACGCCACCGTTCGATCTTCACGCTCGGTTCCGCAGGATCGGCGGGCTGTCACCGCGGAGCCGTACCGAATTGGATGCTCTTCCAAAAGGTCGGCACAATACACCTTCAACAACAGGAAATGGAAGACCTGATGGGGGCACACCACCCTGTCGAGTGAATGGCCCGTTCGCCCAGGAGGCTTGACGAGTAGCGTCGATCGCGCCATCACGGAGCACCACGTCACGCAAGCGGTGACGGTTCCGGGAGGGCGACGACCGCCACGGCCATGACTGCCGGACGCGGTGGTCACATGACCGACTGGCAACTGGCAAAACCGGAGCGAACATGGCAATCCAGCAGGGCGCTACGAATTCTTGGGTCAAGTCCTCCTATTCGACGGGCAACGGCGCGTGCGTCGAGGTCAGGTCCCCGATCGCGCACACCGTCGATATCCGCGACTCCAAGGTCACGGAAGGCCCGACGATCGCGTTCACCCCTCAGTCCTGGACCTCTTTCCTGAACGATGTGCACCGGGGCTCCGCCGAACTCGGCTGACCCGGCGAACGCGGTCGTCCCTCACGTACCGCGAGCTTCATCAAGAGCCCTCTCGACTGGCCCGCCGTCCTGGCCGAGAGGGCTCGCCGCTGTCCGGGAGAACCCTCCCCGTACAGGGCCGGCGCGACGGTCGGTCAGGGTCGGGGGTAGCGGGTGAGCCAGGCGGGGGACGAGGTGGTGGGGGTGTGCAGGGCCGGGCCCTGTGTCATCTCCATCGCGAAGTCGTCGGCGAGGGCCAGGATCGTGGGACGGCCCTCCAGCTCCGCGACCCACGCCGGAGGCAACGCCGTCTCCCCGTGCAGCGCACCGAGCAGACCTCCGGTCATCGCGCCGGTACCCGCGGAGTCCGCGCCGTGGTTGACCGCGAGACGCAGCCCGTGCCGGATGTCCTCACCGACCGACGCGCAGTACACCGCGACGGTCAGCGCGCCGACCGCGTCCCCGTCGCCGACGAGGTCCTCGACGCGGTCGGCGGACGGCAGCCCCTGCCGTACCGCGGCGAGTGCCCGCTGGAGGCCTTCCCCGACGGGTTCGTGACCCGGCCGGGACTCGATGAGGGACAGGGCCCGCCGCACGGCCGTGTCCAGGCTCTCGCCGCGCGCGAGGCCGTGCACGATCACCGCGTACGCCCCGGCCGTGAGATAGCCGCTGGGGTGGCCGTGGGTCTGTGCCGCGCACTCCACCGCGAGTTGCGCGACGAGTTGTGGTTCCCAGCCGACGAGCAGCCCGAACGGCGCGGACCGTACGGTCGCCTCGCAGCCGCGCGCGGTGGGGTTCTTCGGTGCGTCGAGAGTGCCCATCACCTCGTCCCCGAGGCCCATCAGCAGCGCCCGCGCGGGGTCGCGGCGGGCGTAGAGCCACTCCTCCTGGGCGAGCCAGCCGTTGTCCTTGCGCCGCTCGTCCGGCCCCCAGTCGCGCTGGGTCGCCGCCCATCGGAGATACGCGCGGTGCAGGTCGGTCGGCGGATGCCAGGCGCCCGTGTCCCGGCGGACCTGGGCGCGTATGAGCCCGTCGACGGTGAAGAGGGTCAACTGTGTACCGGCGGTCACCGCGCCGCGCCGCCCGTACGCGGCGACGGGTTCGGTGACGCCGTCGTCCCCGTACGCGTCCCTGACACCGTCCAGGTCGAGCACCGCTACGGGCGCGCCCAGCGAGTCCCCGACGGCGAGTCCGAGGAGCGTTCCCCGGACCCGGCTGCGGAAGTCCTGCTGTTCGGCGCGACCCCATACGGTGGTGGCCCCTGCGCTCACCGGCCTCCCCCTTCACTGCCCTCCCCGAGCGGCTGGCTGCGCAGCACTGTAATGGACACGGTAAGCGGCACCGGGCGCGTGTACAGGCTCCTCACAGCACCCCCTTGTCCACCTCCTGGTACGGCCCCAGGTAGCGGGCGCGCCCCTTCTCCGCGCGCCAGAGGTACATGCCCTTGGTGTGGTCGAAGGCACCGTCGCCCTTGCGGAAGGTGTACGCCCGCGCGATGCCCTGGTAGGTGCCCTTGCGCAGGGCACGGTGCGCGGCGACCCGGTCGGGGGTGTCGATGCGGGACAGGGCGTGGGCCACGAGGCCCAGCGCGTCGTACGCCTCCGTGGCGCCCATCGGTACGGGGCCCTGGCCGTAGACCGCGCGGTACGCCGCTACGAATGAGGACGCCTTGCGGACACGCTCCGGGTCCACGAACGAGGAAGCGACGACCCAGCCCTCCCCCGCGGCACCCGCAGCGGTCAGGAACTCGGCGCCGAAGGCCGGTTGGGTGAGCACCCTGCCTCCGGTGAAGCCCGCCGCGCGGACCGCCTTGGCGCACCTTGCCGCGCGGTCGGGGGACGTGCCGCAGTAGACCAGGCCCTCGGCGCCGGCGGCGAGGGCGCCGGCGACGGCCGTCCCGAAGTCCTCGCTGTCCGCTTCGACGGTGTGCACGGAGACACTGCCCCGGGACGGCGGAGCGTCGTTGAGGATCTTGACCAGGTTCCAACTGGTGGTCTCGTCTGCACGGTCGTCGATCAGCGCCGTCCGTTCGGACGGCCGCACATGGGTGAGCCAGTGGACGATCGGTGTCGCGAGCATCGCGGCCGGGGCGCGTAGTTGGAAGATCGGTGCGTCCACGATGGCGTTCAGGACGGTGTCGGCCGCCCATACCGTCACCATCGGGAGCACCGACTTCTTGTACACCTTGACCGCCGCCGTCGCGGTGGTGTCGCTGGTGGGCCCCAGCACCGCGTAGACCTCGGGGTCGTCGACGAACTGTCGCGCGACCCGAGCCGCGCGGGCGGCGCCGCCCCCGTCGTCACGGACGCGGAGCTTGAGGGTGACGGTGCGGTCCGCGCGCGCGTTGTGCGCGGCCACGGCCAGCCGCGCGCCGCGTTCCTGGGCCCGGCCGAACGCCCTGTCCGGGCCGCTCATGTCGCCGTGGAGGCCGATGTGGACCGTCGGTACGGCGCTCCCGCGGGTCCCGGAGGTGGTCTTCGTGCCGTCGCCGCTGAACCACTGGTACGCCGCCGTGCCGCCGCCCGCCGCGAGCACACCCGCCGCCGCGCCCAGTGTCAGCAACCGGCGTCGGCCCGGACCGGGCCCCGGCCCCGGTGCGGGGGCTGGGGCGGTGACCGTACGCTCCGGTTCCGGAAGGTCGAGTATCCGCGCGGAGCGTTCCGCGATCAGGGCCGGTAGGCCGGGCGGCAACCACGCGTCGTCCCCGGGCGCGCCGGGTGTGTCCGCTACATGTCCCAATTCGGCGGCCAGTTGCGCGGCGGTCGGGCGCAGTGCCGGGTCCTTCGCCAGACAGCGCTCCAGCAGGGCCCGCCACTCGCCGTCCACCCCCGCGAGGTCCGGCGGTTCCTGCACGGTGCGGACCATCACCGCGAGCGGCGCACCCGTACCGAACGGTCGGCGGCCCGTGGTCGTGTACGCGAGGACGCAGCCCAACGAGAACACATCGCTGGCCGGGCCGACCTCGCCCGCACCCATCCTGGCCTGTTCGGGCGCCAGATAGCCGGGGGTGCCGATGACCGCGTCGGTCGCGGTGAGCGCGGTCGCGCCCAGGGAGCGGGCGATGCCGAAGTCGATCAGACGGGGCCCGTCCAACGCGAGGAGGACGTTGCCCGGTTTGACGTCACGGTGGACCAGGCCCGCCGCGTGGACCTCGGTGAGCGCCTTCGCCAGGCGCGCCCCGAGTCCCCGCGCACTGGCGTACGGGAACGTGCCCCGTTCCGCGACGGCCTCCGCCAGGGACGGACCGGGGACGAACGCCGTGGCGAGCCAAGGCTCCCGCGCGTCCGGGTCGGCGGCGGTCACGGGCACGACGAAGCGGCCCCGCAGTCGCCGCGCGCTCTCCGCCTCCCGGCGGAACCTGGCCCGGAATCCGGGGTCGGCGGCGTACTCGGCGCGGATCACCTTCAGGGCGACCAGCCCGCCGCCCTCCGAGCGGGCCAGGTACACCACGCCCATCCCGCCCGCGCCGAGCCGGGCCAGCAGCCGGTAGCCACCGATGGCCTCGGGGTCCGCCCCCTTCAGCGCCCGCATCGTTCAGTCCCTTTCCCTTCTCCGCCGTCCTGAGACTTCCCCCGCCGCCCGAAGGCTTCTCCGCCGCCCTGGGGCTTCCCTGCCGTACCAGGACTTCCCTGCCGTCCCAGGGCTTCTCCGCCGCCTCCAAGGCTTTCCCGCCGTCCCAGGACTTCCCTGCCGTCTAGGACACGGTCGGCGGCCGCATCGGCGCCGGGCCCACGTAGTGGAACGCGCCGTTCCTGACCTGATGGAGATACACACCGGCCGACGCCGCGTACTCGCCGGTCTCGGGCTTGAACGACATCGCCTTCGCGACGCCCAAGAACTTCGCCGCGCGCAGCGGCTCGATCAGCGCGCGCGGCTCGGGGCGCTTGCCGCCGTCCGCTGCGCGCTCCAGCTCCCGGATCAGCAGGTTCACCGCGTCGTACGCCTCGACGGCCCACAGACCGGGCGCCGCATCGAACCGCTCGCGGAACGCGGTGGCGAACCGGCGCACCCTCGGGTCGCCCGGACCGATCGCCCCGGCGGTCACCGTCCAGCCCTCGGCGGCCTCCCCCGCGTCCTGGAGGAAGGTCCCGCCGAGAGCGGGCTCCGCCGCGAAACGGGGGCCGTTGAAGCGTCGCTCGGCGAGCGTGCGGGCAAGTCGGGCGGCACCCACTGACGGACCGCAGTACACGAACGCGTCGCAGCCCGCGTCCAGCATGTCGTCCACCACGGGCCCGAACCCGTCCCCGATCGACGCGGGCACCACCCTCGGGTACGCCGGTCTGCCCATCTGGCGGAACATGTAGTTGGCCATGGTGGAGTACATCCAGGCGAGCGTCTCGTCGCCGCGGTCCTCGATCAGCCCGGTCCTGCGGGGCGGCTTGTCGAGGCCCATGACCTGGTACGTGATCCCGGCGGCGGCGATCGTATGCGTCGGCCGGGCCCTGAGGAACATGCTGGAGGTGCTCTGTTCGGGCAGGGTCTGGCCGTTGGAAACCGTCACCATCGGGATCAGCGCGCCGTCGTAGACGGGCAGCGCGGCATCCGTCGTACGGTCACCGCTGGACGCGAGGACGGCGAGCACGTCCCGGTCGTCGGCGATCCGCTGGGCCGCTGCCGCCGCCCGGTCCTGTCGGCCCTCGTCGTCGGACGTCCGCAGCGTCAGTTCGAACGAACGGCTGCCGCGCGCGTTGTACTGCTCCACGGCGAGCCTCGCCCCGCTCTCCTGTGCCCGCCCCACGGCTCGTCCGGGACCGGACAGATCTCCCTGGACACCGATGGTCCAGCGGCGGGCGGGCTTGGCCGGTGTGCCACCGGAGCCGCCCGCTAGCGCGGCCCAGAGACCGACCCCGCCGCCCGCGGCGAGCACGGCCGCGCCGGACGCGAGGGTCAGGAACCGGCGACGGCCGGCGGGGCGGCCGGGCACCGGGCCGGACGGTGTGGCGAGGGTGCGTTCGATGTCGGGCAGCGCGAGCATCGCCGTCGACCGGTCCGCGATCATCCGGACCACCTGCGGCGGCAACCAGTCCGCTGTGCCGTCCGGCAGGTCCTCGCTGAACGCGGCGGCCACCTCGGCGGCGGTGGGCCGCTCGGCGGGGTCCTTGGCCAGACAGCGGCGCAGCAGGGCGAGCAGGGCGGCGGCGGGGGTCGTCGGTGCGGATGTCTGTGCGGGGGTGGCCGGGACGGGTTCCGGTTCCGGGGCGGGGGTGGCCGTCGTGGGTGCCTGTGGCTGCGCGTGCGGTTGTACCTGAGCCAGTGGCTGGGGCTGCGCCTGGGCGGGGGTATGCGGTGTGGGCGTAGGGCCGGGGTCCGTGGGCGTGGGGCGGATGTCCTGAGGGGCGTCCATGGGCTGTGCGGAGGTGGCCGTGCCGTCCCCGGTGGCCGTGGTGCCGTCGGGTGCCCTGCCTGCGGTGTCGGCCGCGTTCCCTCGGTCGGCGCCTGTGGCACTGTCCTGCGTCGGCTCGGGGTCGGCGTGCGTGGCGCGGTCGCGTGCGGGTCCGGGGTAGGCGCCCGTAGCGCGGTCCCGCGTGGGTCCGGGGTCGGCGTGCGGCTCCCCGGCGCCGGACCGGAAGGCGACGCGTGGGTCGAGGGCGCGAGGCCCTTGACCGGCGTCACGGCCTGCCCCGCCGGGGCCCCCGTCGGCGGACGGAACGCCCGGGGACGGCGCAGGTGCCCCGCCGGTCGCGGCCTCGTCCGCGATGCCCGCCAGATCGGGTTCGCCGTGCACCGTCCGGTACAGCAGCGCGTCGGGTGCCCCGAATCCGAACGGGGGACGACCGGTGACCGCGTAGGCGAGCAGACAGCCGAGAGAGAAGATGTCCGACGCGGGTCCGAGATCGACGCCGTCCGCGCGGGCCTGCTCGGGCGCGAGGAAGCCGGGTGTCCCGATGACGAGGTCCGCCGAGGTCAGCGCGGTGTCGTCGAGGGAACGGGCGATACCGAAGTCGATCAGCCGGGGCCCGTCCACGGCGAGCAGGACGTTACCGGGCTTGATGTCGCGGTGGACGAGTCCCGCCGCGTGCACCGCGTCCAGCGCGCCCGCCAGCATCTTGGCGAGGACACGGACACTGTGCACCGGCAGCGGCCCACAGGCCATGACCGCTTCCTGGAGGGCGGGGCCCGGGACGAACGCGGTGGCGAGCCAGGGTTGATCGGCGTCCAGGTCGGCTCCCGTCACGGGCACGGCCCAGGGGCTGCGGACCCGGCGGGCCGCGTCGGCCTCACGGCGGAAGCGGGTACGGAAGTCCTCCGTGTCGGCGTGCTCGGCCTGGATGACCTTGACGGCGGCGAGCGCACCGGACTCCGCGCGGGCGAGGTACACGACGCCCATACCGCCCGCGCCGAGCCGGGCGAGCAGCCGGTGTCCACCGATCGAGGAAGGGTCCTGGGGCAGCAGGGGCTCGGTCATTCGGTCCCTCCCAGAGCGTTCTTGAGGCGGTTCACCATGGAGGTCATGGCCTGTATCTGCGCGGTGGTGAGCTCCAACGGGGTGTGGCCCTTGCCGCCCTTGACGACGACGGAGACCGTCACCGTGCCGAGCCGCGACTGGTTCCACGCGTAGTGCGCGGGAGCCCCGCCGCCGCTCTCGTCGATGAACTCGCCCCGCTCCATGAGGGAGTCGTCAGCGGTGAGATTGGCGCTCTGGCCGAAGGCGGAACCCAAGGACATCAGCTGCTGGACGCGTTCGCTGCCACCGAGCCGCTGGTCGGGGCAGCGCAGGGCCTCCTCCAGGGTCTCCGCCATCTCCCAGTCGGCTTGGGACGTGGTGCGGTGCACGGTCACGGTCGAGGAGATCCGGACGAGCCCCTTGGCGCCCGAAGCGGGTAGCTGACCTCGCCGGGTGAAACTCGCGAGCACCGTGCGGGGCAGTCCCTCGCGCTGCCAGTTGCAGGAGGTGTCCAGGACGTTCCAGTCGCCCGGGTCGCTCTCGTAGGGGGTGCCCTTGCCGTAACCACGCCCGTACTCGGTGGGCCGGGTGATCACGGCCCGCGCGAGGGTGAGGGCGTCCGCGCGGTTCCTCGGGACGAGAGCGGGGTCGGCCACGAAGTCGGGCGTGGGTGTGGTGTCCGGGGCAGGGGTGGCGTCGGGCGCGGCCGTACCGCCGGGCTCGCCGGACGCCGTACCGCCCTTGTCGCCGCCCTCCGACCCGGCTGATCCGGCCGATCCGGTCGGCCCGTCCCCGCTCGTAGCGGCGCTGGGACCACCGCTCGGGCCCGTCGTCCCCTCAGCGCCCGTCGTTCCCTCGGTGCCGGTCGGCTCCTTCGTACCTGTCGTCCCCTTCGAGCCGCTAGCGCGGTCCCCCTCCGGTTCGTCACCGGAGCCGCACCCCATGAGCAGCGCTCCGCACAAGCCGATCACGATTCCGGCCCTGATGGCCGCGCGAGCAGACCTCACGTACCCCACCTGTCCCCCAACCGCCCCTCGCCCCTGAGAGCGCCGGCCCTGTCCCCATGGGCCCTGCGACGCAAAGGCATTTCAACGATCCCGCCCCCTGCGACGATCCACGTGGGTCCGTGGTTCCGCTTGTTACGGCTTCGCCACCCCGCCGTGAACCGCTGCGGAAATCACGGTACGCCGGTATCGATCGGCCCGTGCGGGCCTGTGGATAACTTCGCCGGAGGCGATCCGGGCGACCACCGGGTGACCATGGCGGAGATCCGCCGATGGACGGTGCGATGGCCGGATCGGGCCGTCCGAGGAGGTCGGGGGCGGGGTGAGGCACCGCAGACGGTGTCGGTGTCCGCTCGTATGCTCGACGGCATGACTGATCCACAGGCCGTGCCCAGCTCCGCCGCCCCCGGAGGTTCCGACCGGCCGGGCGGTGCGGCGCCGACCGCCAACTCCATGCGGCGGGCGCTGAGACGTGCCAGGGACGGCGTCGCGCTGGACGCCGGGGAAGCCGCCGTCCTGCTGCAAGCGCGCGGGGACGATCTGCTGGATCTGTCGGCGTCGGCGGCCCGGGTACGTGACGCGGGTCTCGCGGCGGCGGGGCGGCCCGGGGTCATCACGTACTCGAAGAGCGTGTTCATTCCGCTCACGCGGCTGTGCCGGGACAAATGCCACTACTGCACGTTCGCGACCGTGCCCGGGAAACTGCGCCGCGCGGGGCACGGGATGTTCATGTCGCCGGACGAGGTCCTGGACATCGCGCGCAAGGGCGCCGAGCTGGGCTGCAAGGAGGCGCTGATCACCCTCGGGGACAAGCCCGAGGACCGGTGGCCCGAGGCCCGCGAGTGGCTTGAGGCGGAGGGCTACGACGACACCATCGCGTACGTGCGCGCGATGTCGATCCGCATCCTGGAGGAGACCGGGCTGCTGCCCCACCTCAACCCGGGCGTCATGTCCTGGACGGACTTCCAGCGGCTGAAGCCCGTGGCGCCGTCCATGGGGATGATGCTGGAGACGACGGCGACCCGGTTGTGGAGCGAGCCGGGCGGCCCCCACTACGGCTCCCCCGACAAGGAACCGGCGGTCCGGCTGCGGGTCCTGGAGGACGCGGGGCGCAGCTCGGTGCCGTTCACCAGCGGGCTGCTCATCGGGATCGGCGAGACCTACGAGGAGCGCGCGGAGTCGCTGTTCGCGTTGCGGCGCGTGGCGCGGTCGTACCACGGCGTCCAGGAGCTGATCATCCAGAACTTCCGCGCCAAGCCGGACACGGCGATGCGCGGGATGCCCGACGCGGAGCTGGACGACCTGGTGGCCACGATCGCCGTCGCCCGGCACATCATGGGCCCTTCCGGCTGCCTCCAGGCACCGCCGAACCTGGTGGACGCGGAGTACGCGCGTCTGATCGGCGCCGGGATCGACGACTGGGGAGGGGTGTCACCGCTCACACCCGACCATGTCAATCCCGAGCGTCCGTGGCCGCAGATCGACGAGTTGGCGCGGCACTCGGAGGCGGCCGGTTTCGCGCTGCGGGAACGCCTGTGTGTGTATCCCGAGTTCGTGCAGCGTGGTGAGCCCTGGCTCGATCCCCGGCTGATGCCGCACGTGAACGCCCTCGCCGACCCGCTGACGGGTCTCGCCGCCCCGGACGCCCGTCCGGTCGGCCTTCCCTGGCAGGAGCCCGACGAGGGGTACGTGGCCGCGTCGGGGCGTACGGACCTCCACCGCACCATCGACACGGAGGGCCGTTCGTCGGACCGCCGTGACGACTTCGACGCCGTGTACGGCGACTGGGAGGCGTTGCGGGAGGCCGCCGTACCCGGCATGGTCCCGTCCCGGATCGACGGCGACGTGCGCGGCGCGCTGCGGACCGCGGCCGACGACCCGACTCGGCTCAGCGACTCCGAGGCGCTCGCGCTGCTGCACGCGGACGGTCCCGCGCTGGACGCGCTGTGCGTGGTCGCCGACGATCTGCGGGCGTCGGTGGTCGGGGACGACGTGACCTATGTCGTCACCCGGAACATCAACTTCACCAACGTCTGCTACACAGGCTGCCGTTTCTGCGCCTTCGCCCAGCGCCGTACCGACGCCGACGCGTACACGCTCTCGCTCGACCAGGTCGCGGACCGCGCGGCACAGGCGTGGGAGGTGGGCGCGGTCGAGGTGTGCATGCAGGGCGGGATCCATCCGGACCTGCCCGGCACGGCGTACTTCGACATCGCGCGGGCCGTGAAGGAGCGGGTACCCGGCATCCATGTGCACGCGTTCTCCCCTATGGAGGTCGTCAACGGCGCGAGCCGTACGGGCATGTCGATCCGTGAATGGCTGACCGCCGCGCGCGAGGCCGGGCTCGACTCGGTGCCCGGTACGGCGGCGGAGATCCTGGACGACGAGGTCCGCTGGATCCTCACCAAGGGCAAACTCCCGGCGGCGACCTGGACGGAGGTCATCAGCACCGCGCACGAGCTGGGCATCCGTTCGTCGTCCACGATGATGTACGGGCATGTGGACCAGCCCCGGCACTGGCTGGGGCATCTGCGGACCCTCGTGGGCATGCAGGAACGGGCCCTGGAGAAGGGGGTCGAGGGCTTCACGGAGTTCGTGACGCTCCCGTTCATCCACACCAACGCCCCGGTCTACCTCGCGGGTATCGCCCGTCCCGGCCCGACCACCCGCGACAACCGGGCGGTCACCGCGATGGCCCGGCTCCTGCTTCACCCGCACATCCGCAACATCCAGACGAGCTGGGTGAAGCTCGGTGCCGAGGGCGCAGCCGAGATGCTGCGTTCCGGGGCGAACGACCTCGGCGGCACGCTGATGGAGGAGACCATCTCCCGGATGGCGGGCTCCAGTTACGGCTCGTACCGCTCCGTCAAGGATCTGGTCGCCATCGCGGACGCCGCCGGCCGCCCGGCCAAACCCCGCACCACCCTCTACGGCGAGGTGCCAGAGGAACGGCAGCGGGCCGCGGCGGAATCGGACGGTCACCTTCCGCAGCTGCTTCCGCTGATGGAGGAATAGGGGCGGGGTGGGGCAGGGCAGGGGCGGGCCGGGACGGGACGGGGTGAGCCGGGACGGGGTGAGCCGCTCGGACTTTGAGACTTTTCACCCCGTTTCGTAGCCATTTGCCCAGGTCTTCGAAATCGGTCCGGCCGGATCGGGAACCCGGCGGCGCCGGGCGGTGTACCAGAGATGAAGCGGTGCGGATTTCGCACCGGAAGAACCTCCGGGGACTTCGCCCGGACACCGGCGGGGAGGCATCGATGGAAGTGCTGCGGCGGTTCGTCGCCCTGATGGCGTCGCTGGCTCTGCGACAAGTACTCGTGCCGAGCACGGCGGATGGGGCCGTGCACCACGGTCAGGGCTGGGCGGTGCGGAGCCGGTCCAGCGCCGCACGGGCCCTGGCCGTTGAAGGGTGGGCATCACCGAGGACCCGCTCGTACAGCGGGAGAAGATCCGTGAGCATCCGGGCCGCTTGCCCGATATCCCCGGAGAGCTCATGGACCCGGGCGAGACCGGCACGGGTGTCGAGGGTGTCCGGATGCAGTGCGCCGAGCACCTGGTCGCTGTCGCTCAGCAGGGTCTCCAGCAGATCGGCGGCCCGCGTCAGCTCGCCACCCCGCCGGTAGGCGTAGGCGAGATTGCTGCGCGCGCCGAGAGTGTACGGATGTGTGTCCCCGAGGGCCTGTCGGCACTGGGTGAGCACGGTTTCGTAGAGACGGGTCCCGCGGTCCTGGTCTCCGGCGGCGACGTAGGCACCGGCAAGGTTGTTGCGGACCGCGATCGTTGCCGGGTCAAGGTCACCGAGCACCCGCTCTCGCTTCGAGAGCGTGTCCTCGTACAGCTCGATGGCGCGGTCGAGGCTATCGCTGTCCTCATAGACAGAGGCGAGCGCGTTGCAGGTCATCAGGGTGTCGGGATGGTCGGCGCCGAGGATTCGAGCCCGCTGTTCCAGCGTGGCCTCGTAGAGCGCGCGGGCGCGTGGAAAGTCCCCCGTTCCCGCGAGGCCGAAGGCGAGATTGTGCCGGCTGGTGAAGGTGGCGGGGTGTTCGGCGCCTTCGGTGCGCTCACGGTAAGCAAGGATCACCTCCCGCAGCGGCAGGGCGGGGGCGAAGAGTCCGGCGCGGTACAGATGGTCGGCCGCGGTGACGAAGAGATCGACGGACCTGTCGGTGAGGTGGTGCCGCGGGGTGTGTGTGGCAAGGGCGGTGATGTGGGGCAGGAGCCGGGTCTGCCTCTCGGTGGCCGTCGGGGCGACTCCCTCACCCTCCGGGACGGCATCGTGGAGAAGCCTCTCGGCAGCGGTGAGTCCATCGGGACGGACAGGGCCTGATGCCGTCGGCCGTGCGCGGTCGGCCTCCGCGACGAGCCGGGCTCGCAGGGCGGCTTGCACCAGGCGGTGCACCCGCAGACCGCCGCCGCGCGTGAGGGTGACCATCGTGTAGGCATGGAGAACGCCGATCGACTCGTCAAGGGCGTCCGGGTCGGGACCGTCGAGGTCGCCGTCAGGGGTGACGGGATGTCCGGGGCTTCCCGGTCGGTCGGGGCAGCCGGGGTGGCCAGGGAGTCCAAGGCGGCCGGCTTCGGGGGAATCGAGCCCGGGGGCAGGGCCGAGGGCCAGGGGCGAAAGGAGATCGCGGGGGATGTCGTCGGGCGCCAGCCAGGCAACTGTGTTCAGGACGGATACGGCGAGAGGGTCTCGGGCGGTGACGGCCCGCAGGGTGTGCTCCCAGAGCCGGGCGACGGTGCGTTCGGGTTCGATGGCATCGGTGCGTTTGGCCAGCATCCGGCGCAGACCTCGACGGTAGGCGTCCATGTCCTTGCCGGTCTGGTGGATGTACGAGCCGGCCTGTTCCAGGGCGAGGGGCAGATGGCCGAGTTCGTCCGCGAGAGCTGCGGCGGCGTGGCGTTCCGCCGGGGCGGGAGTCCGCCCGCTGTATGCAAGGGCGCAGAGCAGATCGGTCGAGGCGGCGGGGGTCAGCGGCCCGAGGGGAAGGGCGGCGCCAATGGTGTGCCAGCCCGTGGCACGACGGCTGGTCGCCAGCGCGTGGCCGCCGGAGAGGGCGCCGAGGTAGGGGTGAAGGTCGGCAGGGTTCTCGACGTTGTCGAGCACGAGCAGCCAGCCGGGGTGCCACTGGAGCCAGGTGAGGGACCAGGCGACCCGTTCCTCCGTGGTGGCCTCGCGGGCCCACAGCGGGGCCAGGCGTACGGCGAGGGAGGCGAGTCCCGCTTCGATGGCCGCGGGAGCGGTGGCGGTGATCCACCAGACGAGGGGATAGGCCGCGCGGTATCCGGAGGCGTAGTGGAGGGCGACGGTGGACTTGCCGATTCCGCCGAGGCCATGGATCGCGACGGTGCGGGTCGCGCGGGAGGTGGGGAGGTCGGGGGCGGGGGCCTGGGTGGCATGGGAGTTGGTGGCATGGGGGTCGGCGGCCCGGAGGTCGGTGATGGGGTGGGTCGCAGCGGCGGTCGGGGAGCTCGACGCGGCCGGGTGGCCGGGCTCAGGGCCGACGGCGTGCTCTGCCGGGGGATGCGCGGGTGGCGCGAGGCGATTCGGAGCGGTGAAGAGGGAGCGGAGGAGGGTGAGGGTGTCGTCGCGGCCGGTGAAGGTGGCGGGGGGCGGACCGGGGAGGTTACCGGTACCGGGCGGGGCCTGGGTTTCCCGGGCCGAGTGGGCCGCGTCGGCAGGAAGGACGACGACCCGGGCGTGGTCGCCGGTGATGGCAACGCCGATCGCCTTGGCGGCGATGGCCCGGGTGCCCGAGGCGTGGACCTGTGGAGCGGCGGCAGAGGGTGCGGAGTCGGCTGAGTCGCCCGGGGAGTGGTCAGGTGGCCCGGGGTTCTCGGGCACAGGCCGGGTCAACGTCGGACGGTGTTGTGGTCGCCGGTGACTGCGGTGCCGATGTGGTGTCCCGCGATCGACCGTTCGCCGGAGGCGGTGACGTTCATGGGGGCGGGCTCGGGGGTCGGGGCGGAGCGGAGGAGGGTGAGGAGTTCGGCGCGGAGGTCCGGGTCTTCACGGAGCGCGCGTTTGATGTGCTGGCGCAGGGCCGCCAGGGAGTCCGGGTCGTCAGGGGTGGCGGCCGCTTCGGTGACGACCGTCTCCAGTTCTCCGCGGGCGCCGGCCGGGCGGTGGGACCAGATGGTGTGCAGGACCCGGAGACCGAAATGGTGGGGCGAGGCGTTGTGGGGCCCCGCGGCGGGCTCCAGGGTCCGGATCGGCTCGGCCGTTCCGTTCGACTCGCTGACGGTGTGGGGGTGCGGGGCTTCATCAGGACGGTGGGTCGTCCGGAGGGGCGGAGCGTCGGAGGAGGAAACGGAGAGCAGAGCGAAGCGCGGTGGCGGGGAACCCTCGCGATGGGAGGCCATCGCCGCCGAGAGATAGGGGCTCAGTTGTTCCATGAGCGAGGTGGCACCGGGCTCCATCGTGTTCCTCCCCCTCCCGCCGCCGTAGGACGGCGTGTCCGGGACCGAGGGTATGGGGTGGCGCGATCCACAGATAGACCACCGGACCCCACGAACTCGCCTATGGGTTAGGCGTGTTCAACAAGAGCCGTATGAGTGCGACGAAGGGAGAAGAGGGCTGACGGGATGACTTGCCTGCCTTGCGTTGGTGGGTGGTGCGGCGTGCGGGGGTTGCTTCTGCTGGGAGGGCGGTGATGGTGGTCGGCGGCGTGGTAGCCGTCGGAGGCCGGTGCCAGGTTCGGCGGTCAACGTCTCGCGTTCCAGGGGCATACCTCATCGGGGTCTGATTTTCCCGCGTGTTCGTGGTCGGTGGCGCCGTCGATCGGGTGGCGGCTGCCGGAGCCGCGGGGGCAGGGGCCCTCGTACCGCCTGGACCGCGTGCGTACTTCAGTACCCCTACCGAGTTCCTCGGCGAACAGCACGCCTTGCGGGACCGCAGACAATGCGTCGCGGTGCCCACACTGCTCCTGGCGTCGGTTCCTCGACTGCGCCTCTCACGCTCACCCTGCGCTCCCTTCACCGTCCCTTCTCGCCGCGACGTTCCTCCGCTGCCGTAACAGCACCGTCTGACCCAGCCTCGGCCAAGCGGGCCACCCCCCGAGCCCGAGCACCAACAGGACCAGCACCAGCATCAGCAGGACCGGGACCAAGACCAGGACCAGACCTAGGACAGGAGCTCGCATGGACGTGACTTCGGTGGGTGGGGCTTCGGCGTTCGGTCGGCGGGCGTTTGTGGTGACGGGGGGTGCTGTCTCGCTCGGGTGGGCGGCTGGGGGTGTCGCCGGTGCGGAGGGCGGGGCGGGAGCAGAGGCGAGGTCGAGGCCTGGAGTGGCGCCGGGGACGGGGGACAGGGTGACGTGGACGATTCGGGGGACGCTTCCGCCGGGTGCGCCGGATTACGTCTATCTGCCGGTCGATGTTCCTTCCGGAGTGCGGGAGTTGCGGGTGGCGTACCGGTACGACCGGCCGGTGGTAGCGCCCGGTACGGCGGGCAACGCGCTGGACATCGGGCTGTTCGGGACGGGGGGCGTCGCGGCGGGTGGGGCGGGGTTCCGGGGCTGGTCGGGGGGTGCCCGTACGGAGTTCTTCGTCCGGGGTGACGACGCCACACCCGGGTATCTACCGGGCCCCGTGGACGCGGGCCGTTGGCACATCGTGCTCAGTCCGTACACGGTCGCGCCGGGCGGGCTGACGTACGAGGTGCGGGTCACGCTGGTGCCGGGACCGCCCGCCGCACCCGTTCCGGACCCCCGGTATCCGCCGCAGCGGGCACGTGGGCGGGGCCGGGACTGGTACCGGGGCGACTGTCATCTGCACACCTGGTACTCCGACGGCCGCCGTACCCCGGAGGAGGTCGCGGCGCTGGCGCGCGCGGCGGGTCTGGACTTCATCAACTCGTCGGAGCACAACACCCACGCGGGCCACCGGCACTGGGCGGGGGCGGCGGGTGACGACCTGCTGGTGATGCTGGGCGAGGAGGTCACCACCCGCAACGGGCATGTACTGGCGATCGGCACCGACCCGGGCACGTTCGTGGACTGGCGCTACCGGGCCCGGGACAACCGCTTCGGCCGGTACGCGGGGGTGATCCGCCGCGCGGGCGGGCTCGTCGTACCGGCGCATCCGCACGCCACCTGCGTGGGCTGCGCGTGGAAGTACGGGTTCGCGGAGGCCGACGCGGTGGAGGTGTGGAACGGCGCGTACGGGGCCGAGGACGAGGCGGCACTGGCCGAGTGGGACAACGCGCTGGTCACAGGGGTGCGGGGTGGGCGGCGCGGATGGCTTCCGGCGATGGGCGGCAGCGACGCGCACCGGGATCCGGAGCCGGTGGGGCGGCCTCAGACGGTGGTCCTCGCGGACGATCTGACCCGGGTGGCCGTCCAGGAGGGTATCCGGGCGGGGCGCAGCTATGTCGCGGAGTCCGCGTCGGTACGGGTCGACTTCTCGCTGGTGGACGGGCGGGGCCGTCGGGCGGGGATCGGTGAACGGCTGACGGTCGGGCCTGACGCGGCGGTGACGGCACAGTTGACGGCTTCGGGGGTGCCGGGCTGCACGGTCCGGTTCGTGACGGACCGGGGCGCGCTGTACACCTCGCCGGTGGTGGGTCCGTCCGGCGAGGTGGCGGTGCGGTGGACGACCACTTCGTCGTACGCGGCGTACGTCCGTGCCGAGATCCGGCACCCGTCCGGGGCACCGGGTGGACAGGGACCGTCCGGCCCGCTCGCCGCGTTCACGAACCCGGTGTTCCTGGACCCACCGCCGTGACGGACACTCCGCAGCTGACGGACGCCCCGCACCGAGCGCAGACGTCCCCCCACGCCACCCGCCACCCGCCACCCGCCACCGAGCACGGCAGGACACAACAGCACAGGGATGTACGTCCGTGTCGCGTCACAGCCTCGTCACCCGACCGCAGCAGCCATGGTCCTGCCGTGGGGGCGGTGATTGGATCAAGCGCATCGGGGCCGCCACCGGCATGGCAAGGGGGAAGCCGGTGGCCGACCAGACCCCGGGGGGACCTTCGATCCACTGTGATGGGGAAGTACACATGAGGAAGCTGTTGGGAACCGCCGTCGTCGGCGTCGCACTGATGGGCACCGCGTTGACCGGTGGTGCCGCAGTGGCGGGCGGGGTGGACACGGCCCGTTCCGCGCCGGTGACGGTGGCCGAGGCCGGGTCCGCACCGGCGGGACCGGTGGCCGCGGCGGCGAGTTGCAGCAAGACCCTGGGGCCGATCAAGGCCAAGGAGAGCGTGAAGTTCCGCAAGTCCGCGAAGCTGAACGCGACCGCGCTGGGCGTGTGGGGCAAGGGCCAGAAGGGCGAGGTCTGCAATGACGGCAAGGCGTCCCGAGGGCAGTCCTACCGTCTCTGCGGCAAGTCGAGCGACAAGTGGTACTACGGCCGCACCGACCGTGTGACCGGATGGGTCCCCGCCGCCTGCATCAACTGGTAGTACCGCGGCGCACGGATCGTGCGCGAACGCACAGGTAGTGCGGCGCGACCGGTAGTGCGGCGCGACGCCTTGCGCAGGGCACCCGTCACCGGAACTCCGGGGCGGGTGCCCTGTCCGCTGCGCCATCTCCCGGCCGACGGCGCAGTCCGCTGCGCCACGGCCCCGGCCGACGGCGAACCGTCGGCACCCGACCGCGGACCCCCACCACCGTGCCGGCACCGGCACCGGCACCGGCAGACACCAACCGCAGACGGGCCCACCGCAGACCGCAGACGAGCGGACCGCAGACGGCAACCGGCAACCGGCCCCGACAGCGGACAACGGACAGCCAGCAACCAACCACCGGCCCCGTGGCCACGGCCACCCGACCCACCACCCGACCCGGGAACGCCACCCGACCCGGGAACGTCACCGAACCCGACCCCCGACACCCGGGAACGCCGTCGCCCCCGGGGTCGGATCGAGATGACCCCGGGGGCGACGGACCGGTGGAGCTGTCGGTTACGGGGTGTCCCGTACCGTCCCGGTGTGGATGTCACCCTCGATGGGGTTCCACTCGGCGTCGTGCACGATCTCCTGGAGCCGCAGGGTCTCGTCCGTCTCGGCCACCGAATCGGTGACCGTCGGGACGGTGACGTCCGCGGTCAGCGCGCCCGCGGCGAACATCACGGGCAGATACGCGTCGCCCTCCCACAGACGCGACAGCGGCACCTCCGGGGTGGGAGGAGTACCGAACTGGGCGTCGAGCCAGGTCGGGTCCACGTCGCGGGTGGACAGTTCGGTACCGCCGGTCGCGGGAAGGAGCTTGAAGGCGATCCCGTACAGCTCCACGTCGGCGGCCTCCGAGAGCTTCACCCGCCAGCTGAGGGCCTGCCCCTCGGTGACCTTGTCCGCGACCGGGGCCACGGAGATCTTCGGCATCGGGTCGTCGTTCCGGACGAGCACCCCGCCGCTGTGGGCGCCGACCGCCACGCCCCGTACGGCCTTCACGAAGGCGCTCCGCGCGGAGTCGTAGGCGAAGCGGGTGTTGCCCTCGACGGTGATCGGGACGTCGACGGCCTGGCTGCCCGGCTTGACGGTCACCGTGCGGGCGGTGGTAGCACCCGTCTCGGCGTCCTGGACGAAGACGCGCACCTGGCCGCTGCCGTGCCCGGTGATCTTGACCGGCACCCGGAACGTCCGGCTGCCCGAGTCGCCCTCCTTGACCGTGAGCCGGCCGAGGTCGACCCGCGGCATCTTCGCCGTACCCGCGGCGGGCGTACCGGGACGCCAGCCCCACGCGTCCATCAGCCAGGCCTTCCCGGAACCGGTACGCGGCGTGAGTTCGAGGGACGCCGCCTTCCGCAGGTCCAGTCCGGCACGGACCGCCGCCTTCAGCGGTACGCGGACCTCACGGGCCCACGCGGACGTGGTCCGGTCGGTGCCCGGGATTCCGTCGATCCGGACCTGGCCGAGGTGGGCCTTGCGGCCCGCCGCGTCGGTGAGCCGGACATCCAGCTTCGTGCCGGTGCTGTTCTGCGGGACGATCACCCGCAGGGCGAGCGACTCGGATCCCTTGACGGAGAACTTCTTCGCGGGGGTCGCCTTCAGCGGGGTGCCCGCCCGGTTCCAGTTCATCGCGATCGCGTGCCGTCCGGGCTCCCGGGCGGTCTCCCAGAAGGCGAAGTGCGGTGAACGCGCGCTGCCCTCGAGCGGCAGGCACGCCTTGGCCGGGTCGGGGTCGATCTGGGCGCAGAGACGTCCGCCCGTCACCTTGGTGGAGGCGGAGGGCAGCACCGCGGGGACGCGGTTGCCGCCGACGGCGTGCGTACGGACCTGCGCGGGTCCGGCGGACGGGGCCCGCCGGTTCGAACCGTCCAGCAGCGGACGGACCTTGTCGTCACCGGCGACGAACAGCCGGGCCGCGGCGGCGATGTACGTGGAACCGGCGGTCTGCTGCTGCTTCGCCGTCAGCCGGGTACGGGTGCCGGGCGCGCAGACGGCGTCGCGGGTGTCGTCGGAGTCCCAGTCGTCCCACGCCGGGGCGACGGCCTGGCCGGGAGTCCACTCGGTGTTGAAGAAGTTGTGGTTGGCGCCGACCATGTACACCGAGCTCTGGAGGGCCTTGCCGCGGCTCACCGCGCGGGTGCCGTCGGCGTAGATCTGGCCCTGGAGGTCGGACACGTCCCCGTCGCAGCCGGGCAGCAGCGTCACCGACGGGACGTCGGGCGCGGGGTTCTGGCCGAAGATGGTGGGGCCGATGAGGACAGTGCCGCGGATCTTCCAGCGGACCGGGCCCTTGTAGCCGTCGCGGTCGGCGGGCGCCGGGTAACGGCTGTCCAGTGCGGCGCGGTTGACACCCTCGCCGCCCCGGGAGTGCCCGACGAGCAGCACCTTGTCGAGGTCGGCGCGCGGCAGCTTGCGGAGGGCGGCGGGAGCGCTCGCCGGGTTCGCGGACCAGCCCGCGAGCCGGGCGAGGTGCTGCCGTACGAGGGACGAGCGGGCCTGTGCGCCCGCGTCCTCGATGCTGTGGTCCTGGCCGTTGATCCCGTTCGCGGAGATCGAGACCGTGACATAGCCCTGGGAGGCGAGGAGTCGCTGGTCGTGCAGATAGCCCTTATGGCTGGGGATCGGCTTGAAGCCGGTGTCGCAGGGCCATGAGCCGGTCTCGTTCTGCGCGTTGTAGCAGGTGCTGTGCCGGCCGTGCAGGAACAGCGCGACCGGACGCTTGCCGGGCGCGTCCTTCGGGCCGACGACCGTGGCGGTCATCTCGACCTTGCGCGGGAAGTCCGGCAGCTTCACGGACGGCAGGGTGTAGTCACCGCTGACGGTCCGGTAGCGGCCCTTGGTCCCGGGGTCGACCGGGTTGGCCGGTGCGGGGCTCGCCGCCTGCGGCGCGGGTCCGGTGCCGCGCCGGTCGCGCGGGGCGCGTTCGGCCGCCTCGGCCTTCCCGGCCTGGTCCAGTCGGCGCCCCCCGGCGAGCACCTTCAGCGCGTCGTCCGGGCCCACCTCGGCCGAGCCGAGCGGCAGCCGGAAGGTGCGCTGGTCCTTGTCGGGCGCGGGCGCGCCGAGCACCCGGTCACCGGCGTGGAACTCGACCCGGGCGTCCCCCATCGGGACACGTTCCGGCGCGGTCCATACGAGGTGCCGGTCGGCGCCCGCGCCGGTTATTCGCCAGCCTTCGGGGAGCTTGCCCCCCGGTTGACGAGCCCCTAGTCGCTGGGCCGCCGGTTGCGTACCCTCCGCTTGCTGGGCCGCCGGTGCGGAACCGGGCGGTGCGGGCGTCTGCCCTGGCGAGGCGTACGCCAGTTCCGGCGCCCCCGCCGCCAGCGCGAGAACCGCCACGGCGGCGGCTCCCTTGCGCGTCATTCGGATCAAGGTGGTCCTCCTTGCTGATCGGTGGTGCTGAGCCTCCGGGCACCGCCCGGAGGCTCCCCCGTCCCCCCGCCCGGAGGACGGTTCCCGCCGGTCGGGGGTTGCCTGCCGCGGGAGGGCGGCTGCGAGGCGACGGGGGCGGATCGCCGTACACGCGGGGGCGGTTGCCCGGCGCACGGCGGTGAACGGGGCCCCGGCGATGGCCGCCCGGGACGGGCCGAGGCACAGGGGATGGTGGTGCCGGTACGCACGGCACGTTTCACGGCGCCCTCCCTGTGCCGGTGCCGGTACCCGGGGGCCGCGAAGCGCCGTCCCCTCTCCGACAACCGGAGGACGGCTCCCGCACACCGATGGTTGTACGGTCGGCGGCGGGTCGGGCACCGCGTCGGGATTCCGGCACGCGGCTGTGGATACGTCAGCGGCTAAGGCGGGTTGACGCCCGTACGGTCACGGGTGGCGGTACGTGACAGGGGCCTGGCACACGGAACGGGTACAGGTACGGGTACACGTACGACCGGTAGGAGCGGGCGCCGGACGGGCACCGGCGGGCACCGGGGAGTGGGCGGGCACCGGGAGCGGGCGTCAGGGCAGGAGAGGTCGACGCCACCGCCGCAGGTGACCGGGAACCGGGGACAGCGGACCGGGAACCGGCGGAGGTCAGAAGGGGGGCTCCCGGCGCTCGTAGTCCTTGGCGGTTCCGCCGTGCTGGTCGACCCACCAGGCGATACGGCAGTCGAGGCAGGTGTAGCGCCACCGGGGAAGCCGGGTCTCCGGGTCGGTGGCCTGCGCCACGATCACGCCGGTGTTGCCGCACTGGACGCAGCGGACCTGCCTCTGAGCGTTCACGTCCGTCAGTGTGGCAGGGCACGGACCGGGGTGGTTCCCGATCATGGCAACGGACGCTTCGCGGGGTCTCGGTCCGGCCACCGCCCAGGAATTCTGGAAGCCCCCCAAACCGGACACACCTACGGTTCCCGCACCACCCATGGACCAGCAACCGACCTTGCTAAGGATGATCACCCGCCCTACGCGACCTTGGAATCCCCACCCCACACGCGCAGCCACCGCACCATCCCAAGGATGCCACGCCCTCATCACCCCACCACCAAACGGAACTTCGCCCTCCCGTTGACGGAAACCGCAGCGCTTAACCTCCTGTTCATGACTCAGGTGGAAGCACGGCCTCCGGCCGGGGACCCGGTCCGGGGCGCCACAGGGCCCGGCGGCGGAGGCGCGGACGTACCGGACAAGGGGCTCGGCGGGAACTCCGTCGGACTCTTCGGCAGTGCCGTCATCGGCATCTCCACGGTCGCCCCGGTCTACTGCCTGACCTCCACCCTCGGGTCCACCGCCGGCGAGGTCGGGCTCCAGATGCCCGCCGTGTTCCTCGCCGGGTTCCTGCCGATGCTGCTCGTCGCCTTCGCGTACCGCGAGCTGAACCGGGCCGTCCCCGACTGCGGCACCTCCTTCACCTGGACGGTGAAGGCGTTCGGTCCCCGGGTCGGCTGGATGTGCGGCTGGGGTCTGGTCATCGCGACGATCATCGTCCTGTCGAACCTCGCGGGGGTGGCGACCTCGTACTTCTGGCTGCTCGCCGGGGAACTCACCGGCAGCGAACGGATCGCCGCGCTCGACGGCGACAAGGCCGTGCACATCGTCACGGTGCTCGTCCTCGTCGCCGCGGCCACCGCGATCAGCTACCGGGGCATGACGGCCACCAAGGGCGTGCAGTACACCCTGGTCGCCCTCCAGCTCGTCGTCCTCGTCGTCTTCGTGGCGCTCGCCGTGCAGAAGGCGCGGTCCGGCGCCTTCACCACCGGTGCCGACTTCTCATGGTCCTGGCTGAACCCGTTCGCCGTGCAGTCCTTCGCCGCGTTCACCGCCGGACTGTCCCTGTCGATCTTCATGTACTGGGGCTGGGACGCCTGTCTCACCGCCAACGAGGAGACCGTCGGCAGCGACCGTACGCCCGGCCGCGCCGCCCTCGTCGCGATGGTCGTCCTCGTCGGCTCCTACCTCGCGACCGGGGTCGCCGCACAGATGGCGGTCGGCTCCGGAACGTCCGGCCTCGGACTCGCGAACCCCGACACCTCCGACAACGTCTTCGCCGCGCTCGCCGGTCCCGTCATGGGCGGCGCGCTCGGGGTGCTCCTGTTCGTCGCGGTCCTGGCGTCCGCCGCGGCGAGCCTCCAGACGACGTTCATCCCCGTCGCCCGGACGGTGCTCGCCATGTCCGCGTACGAGGCGCTGCCCGCGTCGTACGCACGGGTGCACCCCCGGTACCGGACACCCGGACGGGCGACGATCACGGCGGGGATCGCGACCGGGGTGTTCTACACGGTGATGACGCTGGTCAGCGAGCACGTACTGGTGGACACGATCTACGCGCTCGGTCTGATGATCTGCTTCTACTACGCGCTGACCGCGTTCGCCTGCGCGTGGTACTTCCGGGCGGAGCTGCGGAACTCGTTCCGTGACCTGATGTTCAAGGGCGTCTTCCCGCTGCTCGGCGGAGTGCTGCTCGCGGCCGTCTTCACGAAGACGCTGATCGACATGTGGAACCCTGCGTACGGTTCCGGGTCCGCCGTTCTGGGGGTCGGGTCGGTGTTCGTGATCGGGGTGGGGCTGCTGGTGCTGGGGTTCGGGATCATGCTGGTGATGCGGCGGCGGAGCCCCGCGTTCTTCCGGGGCGAGATCCTCACCAAACAGTCCCCGGCCCTTGCAGTACCGGACTGACCCCCCTTCCCTGTGCTGGGCGTACCTGTTCCTGCTCCTGGCCTTGCCCGTCATCCGCGGAACCCCCTTCCTCGCGGACTCGCGCTGCTGCGGGAGGGGGTGGGCGGGAATCTCTGCCCGCAGACTCCGATGCTCTTCAGCAGGACAAGAGGGACGTCCGACCGAGCGCGTTGGAGCGAGGACGGAGAATCCCGACCGGCCCCGACCCGAAGAACCGACCGGATGCGCCCCAAAGGGGCGCGGGGAACTGCGCAGAACCACCGAACGACGGCACAGGGACAAGTGCGTCCAGCAGGAACGAGAACCGCCCCGCACCCGAAGAGCGACGAACAGAGGCAGCATCCAGGGGCGCGGGGAACTGCGCAAAACCCACGGACGACGGCACAGAAACGAAGTACGCCCCGCCGGACGGACCTGGGAAGCGCAAGCGAAGGCGACCCGTCGGGAACCGTTCGCGCGCGTACGCGCCTCCTCCTTGGGTACGACCGCAGATACGGGGCGGGCGAGCGCACGGGCGGGCCCCTGACGTCCGGACTCTGTGACAGGTACATATCCAAGCTGACGCATCAGGCCTGAACAAGGCAAACTGGCGGCAGCCCACAGACACGTCGGGAACGGCAGGGGGACTGTATGGACGGAGAACCGCGAGTTCCGGGTCAGCGTCATCCGGTTGAGGCTCCCGCTCACGGCGCGTCCCCGGTCTCCGGCGGCGCAGCCGGGACGTACCGCGCCAGGACGGACGGCGGCGGTCGCGGAGTGAGCGGCGAGGGCGGCGAGGGCGTCCGGACCGGCGAAGACGTCCGGACCGGCACCGCCCGCGACGCGACAACTCCGGCGCCCCGCACCACGGCCACAGCGGACGCGGCCCCGGACACACCCACCGCCGGAGGCGGCCCGGTCCACCGGGTCACGTCCGGCCCTCACCCCACCCCGGCAGCAGCCCCCAGCGCGCACCAGGCCGTCAGCGGCACCCCCGGCGCCGACGCCAGCCCACAGCCCACCCCGGGCCCGGGCGCCACCCGCACCACCACCGCAGCCACAACCGCCGCCGCAACCGCAACCGCAACCGCAACCGCCGCAACCGCCAAAGCGGAACTACGCTTCGGCGTGCTCGGCCCCGTGCGCGCGTGGCGCGGCGGGGAGGCCCTGCCGATGGGGTCCCCCCAGCAACGCGCCCTGCTCACCGCGCTGCTGCTCCGCGAGGGCCGGATGGCGACCGCCGCCCAGCTCATCGACGCCCTGTGGGGCGACGAACCCCCGTCCCAGGCACTCGCCGCGATCCGCACGTACGCCTCCCGGCTGCGCAAGGCCCTCGGACCGGGGGTCCTGGTCAGCGAGGCGGGCGGGTACGCGGTCCGGATGCCGTCCGACGCGCTGGACCTCTCGTACGCGGAGGACCTGGCCGCCACCGCCGAGAAGGCCCGCAGCGAAGGCGATCTGCACCGCGCCCGGACCGTGCTGAACCAGGCGCTCGCCCGCTGGGACGGCGAGCCCCTCGCCGGTGTCCCCGGACCGTACGCCGCCACCCAGCGGACCCGGCTGGAGGAAATGCGGCTGCAACTCCTCGAAACCCGGCTCGACATGGACCTCGAACAGGGCTGCCACGCCGAAGCCGTGTCCGAGCTGACCGCCCTCACCGCCGCGCACCCCCTGCGGGAGCGGCTGCGGGAACTCCTCATGCTCGCGCTGTACCGCAGCGGACGGCAGGCCGAGGCGCTCGCCGTGTACGCCGACACCCGGCGGCTGCTCGCCGACGAGCTCGGTGTCGACCCGCGTCCCGGCCTCAGCGAACTCCAGCAGCGCATCCTCCAGGCCGACCCCGGCCTCGCGGAGCCGTCCGCCCCGGCCGCGGAACCGGCCGTCACCCTCGTACGTCCCGCCCAGCTCCCGGCGACCGTCCCGGACTTCACCGGACGGGCGTCGTTCGTCTCGGAACTGAGCGACGTACTGTCCACCGCCGAGGGCCGGGTGATGGCCGTGTCCGCCGTCGCGGGCATAGGCGGGGTCGGCAAGACCACGCTCGCCGTGCATGTCGCCCACCGCTCCCGTACCCGCTTCCCCGACGGTCAGCTGTACGTCGACCTCCAGGGCGCGGGCCCCCGGGCCGCCGAACCCGAAGCAGTCCTCGGGGCGTTCCTGCGGGCCCTCGGCACCCCGGACACGGCGATCCCCGAGACCCTGGAGGAGCGCGCCGCGCTGTTCAGGTCCATGCTCGACGGGCGCCGCATCCTGATTCTCCTCGACAACGCGCGGGACGCCGCGCAGGTACGGCCGCTGCTGCCGGGCACCGAGGGGTGCGCCTCGCTGATCACCTCCCGGGTGCGGATGGTGGATCTCGCGGGCGCCCATCTGGTCGACCTCGACGTGATGTCGCCGGAGGAGGCGCTTCAGCTGTTCACGCGGATCGTCGGGGCGGAACGCGTCGCGGCGGAACGCGAGTCCGCGCTGGACGTGGTCGCCGCGTGCGGATTCCTGCCGCTCGCCATCCGGATCGCCGCGTCCCGGCTCGCCGCGCGCCGCACCTGGACCGTCTCCGTCCTCGCCGCGAAGCTCGCCGACGAGCGGCGCAGGCTGGACGAGCTCCAGGCCGGTGACCTCGCGGTGAAGGCGACCTTCGAACTCGGCTACGGCCAGCTCGAACCGAACCAGGCGCGCGCCTTCCGGCTGCTCGGTCTCGCCGACGGTCCGGACCTCTCGCTGGCCGCGGCGGCGGCTGTCCTCGATCTCCCCCAGGACGACACCGAGGACCTCCTCGAAGCCCTCGTCGACACCTCGCTGCTGGAGTCCGCCGCGCCGGGCCGCTACCGCTTCCACGACCTCGTCCGCCTCTACGCGCGGGCGTGCGCCGAACGCGACGAGCAGCCGAACGCCGAGCCGCCGGCCGCCCTGACCAGGCTCCTCGACTTCTATCTGGCCACCGCCGCCGGGGTGTACGGCCTGGAGCGGCCCGGTGACCGCACGGTCGACCATCTGGCACCGACCTCGTACCCCGGGCTACGGTTCACCGACAGCCGGGCCGCCCTGGACTGGCTGTACGCCGAGGCCGACTGCCTGCTGGCCGCCGTCCGGCAGGCCGGCCAGTCCGGTGCCCTGCGCAGGGCGGTGGACCTGCTGCTCGCGGCGAAGGACCTCGCGGAGACGGGCGTCAGCGCCCGGCGCTACGAGGCCGCCGCGACCGCCGTGCGGGACGCGGCGGCGGCCGCCGGTGACACCTGGGTCGAGTCCCGCGCGCGGACGACACTCGCGCAGGTGCACAGCACGGCCGGGCGTTTCGCGCGCGCCGACGAGGAGGCCGCGCGGGCGTTGCCCCCGGCGCGGACCGCGCACGACCCCTGGGTCAGCAGCAACGCGCCCAACGAACGCGGCATCATCGCCCTGTACGAGGGGCGCCACGAGGACGGCGAGCGGCATCTGGGCGAGTCCATCGCCGCGTTCCGCGCCGACGGCAACCGGCCCGGTGAGGCCAGCGCGCTGTGCAATCTGTCCCGTATCCATCTGGCCGGGGGCCGCACGGAATCGGCCGTGCGTCTCGCCGGACAGGGCGTCGCGATCTACGACCAACTAGGACTCACCCTGCGGCTGGCCAACGGCCGCTACGCGCTGGGGATGGCGCTGACCCAGGCCGGACGGCTGCCCGATGCCCTCGACCAGCTCACCGGCGCCCTGGCCGTGTTCCGCGCGTCGCGGCAGCGGCTGTGGGAGGGGATGAGCCTGTTCCGGCTGGCGGAGGCGCATCTCGCGGGGGACCGCCCGGCGCAGACCGCGGTACTCGCCGAGCAGGCGCTGGTCGCCCTGCGGCAGATCGGCGGCGAGTGGCGGCGCGGGAACGTCCTCACCCTGCTCGGACGGGCCCTGGCGCGGCTCGGGCAGAGCGACCGGGCACGTGCCTGCTGGTCGGAGGCCCTCGCCATCTACGAGGAGCTGGGCTCCTCCGAGGCCACGGAGGTACGGGCGTTGCTGGCGCCCATCGCCGCGGCGTGACCCGTGCGTGTGCCTTGCGGGTCCTGAGCGGGTCCTGAGCGGGTCCTGAGCGGGGGTCCCTAGCGGGTCCTGAGCGGGCGCTGGACAGGGTGCAGGGTGCTCAGGCCAGGCGCTGGGTCCCGGGCGCTCGGCTGGTCGCGGGTGGGCCCTTCCGCGCCCGTGCGGGCTGCTTGACCGCCTCGGTCGGGCCGAACCTCCCGGATATGGGACAGGGTATGGGACAGATACGGGACCGATACGGGCGGGAAGCCGCCCCGGTTCACCCGGTTCACCCAGGCCATCCGGGACACCCAGGCCATCGGGAGCGCCGATGACCGCTCAGGGTGGACAACCCGGCACCGCCCTCTGACCGTCAGGCACGGTTCGATACGGTCCGGCACGGGGGGGGAAGGGGCGAAGATCAGCCAGCCCAGCCATCGGGCACCACCGGGCAAACCGCCACGATTCCCCGCGTTCATCGTTCGTTTATCGCCGCACGCCACTGTGTACCGCATCGGCCCGCCGCAGCGGGGGGCAGGCGAGCCGGTTCAGGCCACACCGTTCTAAGGTGTACGGCCCGAACGCTCGTCCGGCAGCCCACGGGGGAGCTGCCGGACGGGCCTCAGACTCGACGACTCCCAGAATAGGAGTTCAGCACCATGAGCAATGCCGAGCACATCGACGGCACCATCAAGCCGCAGGACAGTCACGCCACGGGCGAGGAGCCCCAGGTGACGGTCAAGGACAGCCACGCGACCGGCGGCAAGGGCAAGCCGGTGAAGCCGCTGGACAGCCACGCGACCGGCGGCACCGCGAAGCCCGCGGACAGCCACGCGACGGGCGGCAAGCCCTAACAAGCCTGCACCGCACGGGGGAACCGAACCGCGACGGCACCGAGGGGGAGCCGTCGCGGTTCGCTGTGCCCCGGAAGCGGGCAGGATCGTTCCGTCCGCACCTGTCCTCGTTCCCGTCACCGCACCCCAGGGGAGATCCCGCACATGACCCGCGCCACGAAGCTGCTCGTCGTCGCCGTCCTCACCACGGGCACCGCGCTCGGTACGGCGGCCGCCGCCTCGGCCGCCGACAACCACGCCACCGGCGGCCAGAACCGCCTGGTGAAGCCGCTGGACAACCACGCGACGCACCTCGGGCCGCTGGACAACCACGCGACCGGAGCACACTGACGGCCGTCCCGGCCGGCCCTGGCCGCGCGGCTCCCTCCTCGCCGTCCGGCCGACGGAGCCGCGCTGTCCGGCCGACGGAGCCGCGCTGGCGTGGCGGGGGCCGCCCGGCGGGCGTAGCGTCGTTGGCGTCAGGCGCGAAGGAGGCGACGCGATGCTACGCAACGTCCTCGGGTCGGTCCTCGCCCTGCTCGGTGCGACGGCCGCCGTCTGGAGCCCCTTCCGTGCCTGGTACGACGGCCGTCTCGGGCGGTACTACGAGGTCGGGGAGCTCTTCACGGGCCACGGCGTCACGGACGCGCGGTCCGCTCTCTTCCTCTCCCTGTTCCTGCCGTTCCTGGTGGCGGCGGTACTGACCCTGGTCGGCGTGGCCCTGCGGTCCCGGACCACGGTGGCCCTCGCCGGACTGATCGTCCTCGGCTTCACGGTCCTGTGGATGGTCCGGCTCGGGCTCGCCCTCGGTGAGCTGACCGTGAACGGCGACGGCACGGGCCTCGGCTGGGGATCCCTCGCGGGCTTGGGCGGCGGCTTGGTGATGCTGCTCGGTGCCGCCCTGATGCCGGGCCGCCGCGCCCGTCCGACGCCGACGCCTCACCCGGCCGACACGGCTCCCCCGGCCCCGTACCCACCCCCGCCCCCGCCCCCGCCGGACACCCGGTACGACGACTCGGCTCCGACGCGTACGTGGGACACCCCGCCCGACACCCCGGGGCCCCGACCGCCGGACCAGCACTGAAGCCCCGTGCCCACACCTCGCACCTCGGCCGAAGCCGCGCAGCCGGGCCTCGACCCCGTCGGCCACTGCGGCATGAGGACAGGCCGCTCGCTGTCCTGTCCTAAAGGTCCGGGGATTCCTCGGGTGGTGGCGCGCCCTCCAGAAGGCGTTCCGCGAGGTCGTCGGCCCACTCCTGTGCCCACACCCGGATCGCGACGACCTCGCCCCCGCTGACGCCGTACGTCCGGAACTCCCGGTCGTCCGTCCACTCCGCCCCGGCGAGCCGGGCCTGGAGGTCGCTCAGGTCGAACGTGTCGGGGGCGTGCCGACGGCCGAGTTCCTCAAGATCCGGACGGCCCCATCGGTCCGCGACGGCGTGGACGTGGACGAGGTCCCGGGCGAGCCCCCGGTCCGCGAGAGCGCGGACCTTGGTACCCACCAGGTCCTCAAGGCTGAGCGCGAGCCCGATCGGGGTGGCGACGGGCGGATGCCACAGGGCTTCCTTGGCAGCGTGGACCTCGACGGCCGGCATCGGAACCGCCGTCCCGCCGCCCACGGGTCCGGTCGCGACGTCACCCCGGCCCCCACCTCCGTCCATGCCCCCCACCTCGGACACCACTCCGGCGAAGGCCGCCGGGCCGCCAGGACCAGCCACGACGAACCTGGCCGCCAGCGGACCCGCCTCCCTCTCCGTGACGAGCCAACCTCGCCGCTCCAGTTCCGCGGTGACGGCGGTGGCGATGTCCGGCATGGGTACGAAGCTGTCCGTCGCGAGGCCGAGACCGTTCCCGGTGCGCTCGGTCAGCCCGTGCGCGACGGCGGCATACCCCCCGGCGAGCGCGAGACGGTACGGGCTGCCCGCGGCGAGGAGAGCACGCAACAGCCCCTCATGGAGTTCGCCGGGGTTCATTCGGCTGCCGGTGACACGGAGGTCGATGAGGTTCCCATGGACCGATTGTCCCCGCCCCCACGGGATAGGGCCCGCTCCGACGGGCGGACGGGCGGACGGTCAGCAGGCGGCGTACTCCGAGTGGGCGGGCAGCGCGGGGACGGGGACGCGGGGGCGCGCGGGGCGTAGGGGCACGCGGGGCGTAGGGGCACGCGGGGCGCAGGTGGCACGCGGGGCGCAGGTGGCACGAGCGGCACGGGGCACGGGCGGCGGGCGGCGGGCGGCACAGGGCATGGGCGGCGCGGGGCAGGTGCTGCGGCGGCCACCAGCCCTCGCGTGATGTATGCGAAACGCACACACTGCCCCCATGGAGCAGCCGGAACACACTCTGCCCACGGCCGTCGACCGATGGCATGCCGCGGTGAACGCCCACGCCCCCACGCGGGTCGAGGCCACTGTCAGCGATCCGGTCGTGGTGAGGGGACCCAGAGGCGCCGGTCCCCTCAGCCCCGCCGAGTTCGCCGACTGGGCGGCACGATCCGGGATCGAACTGGTTCCACGGTCCTGGCACCCCGTCAGTGATCGCCTGATGGTCGTGGAGGAGGACGCCACCTGGCCCGGGAGCAAGGAACCGGTCCGGGTCGCCACCGTCTTCAGGAGCACCGGAGACCGGGTGTCCGCCGCGCTGCGGCTGCCCGATCTCGGTTCCGCTCTGGAACTGGCCTCGATCTGCCGCGAGACGGCCGCAACCGAATGAGCGAGTACGACGGGTACCCCGCCCATCAGCCCCCGCCCCCGTCGGCACCCGGACCCGGACCCGGACCCGGACAAACCCTCTTCGAGTTCGTACGTCACTGGGCCCGCCGGTGGAACTCCCCGGGCGACGGACCGGCCCGACAGCAAGGTCGCCATGTGCTCGTCACCGAAGCGGTGCGGTCCCTCGACAGCCGCGGCATCGTGACGATCAACGCCGTGGCAAACGAGATCGGCATCGACCAGAGTGGCGCGTCACGCATGGTGAAGGACGCCGTCGCAGCCGGGTATCTGGAGATCAAGCCTTCGGAATCGGACACGCGCCGCCGAGAAGTGACGGTCACCTCCGAAGGTCTCGATCTGCTCCACGACGCCCATCTCTGGCAGGAGGCGGTGTTCGACCAGCTGTCCGGCCAGTGGCCCGCCCAGCAGCGCGCGGAGTTCCACCACGCGATGCTCCACCTCCTGGCGCGCTCGCACACCCTCGACACCGACGGTCACGTACGTCCGGACGCCCCATGAATTGCGGTGCGCGGAAGGCACTCGTCCGCGAGGATGCCCGACGTGACCGATGCAACCGATGCGACCGAGATGACCGAGATGACCGATGCGGCCAAGGTGCCGAGCGCTCCGCTGCCGTCCGCCCAGGTGCTGGCCGCATTCGGGCTGACCGGAACGCCCGTACCGTTGCCCGGCGGCCAAGGGCAGAGCGTCCTCGCTGACGGCGCTGTCCTCAAGCCGGCGGACAGCACGGAGGTCTCCGAGTGGGGCGCCGAACTCTTCACTGAACTCGCCGACCTCGCCGACCTCGCCGTGCAGAATGAGGACACAGCGTTCCGTGTTCCGCGTCCGGTACGAGCGGCGACGGGAGGGTTCGTCTTCGACGGCTGGACATCCGACCGCCTGGTCGAGGGCGAAGCCGGTCCCGACGGGCGATGGGGCGAGATCCTCACCGCGGGGCGCGCGTTCCACCGCTCCCTGCGGCAGACTCCGCGCCCCGACTGGCTCGACCGGCAGCAGCACCCCTGGGCCGTCGCCGACCGCGTGGCATGGGATGAGACAACGGTGAACGTCTCACCCGATCTACGCGAGCCGCTCCGCGCCTTGCTCGACCTTCGGCAACCGGTCAGTGCGCCCTCCCAGTTGATCCACGGCGACCTCACCGGCAACGTCCTGTTCGCCCCAGGCCTACCACCTGCGGTGATCGACTTCTCCCCGTACTGGCGTCCGGTGGCGTACGCCGACGCGATCGTGGCGGCCGACGGTCTGCTCCATCACGGCGCCGACCGGGCTCTGGTGGATTCCGCCGCACCGGGCACGAACGGACTTCAGATGCTGGTACGCGCGTTGATCTTCCGCCTGGTGGCCTCGGCCGAGCTCGCCGGACCTGACGCCTCTCCCCCCGCGACGGACATCCAGCGCTTCCACCTGACCGTCGACCGCGTCCGTGGGTGGTTCACCGGCCGCTGAGCACGGCCGTTGCCGTGGGCGACCAGCAGGCGACGCGAAGACGACGGTATGTGGGACAACTCATCGCGCCCTGTGACCTCCACCTATAGGCCAGCTGAACGCTTCGGCTGTCCTAGAGGCCAGCACGGCGCCGCAACTGTCCTATAGGACGCCACGGTGGCTCAACTGTCCTATAGGACAACGCAGCATCGCAGCAGCCCTATAGGTCAGCTCGGCATCTCGGCTGTCCTATAGGTCAGCTCGGCGCAACAGCTGTCCTTTAGGTCACCTCCGAGCCCCGGCTGTCCTTAGGCCACAGCAGAGTCCCGACTGTCCCCATGGGTCAACCAGGTCGATCAGGTCACGCACCGTCAGGTCACGCACCGACCGTGTCCCGTACCCACTCTGGGCGGCGGCGTGGCGACGAGGCGGGGTCACGTACGGGCGGTGCCGGTGCCCTTCTCCGCGTCGAGGGCGTACACGCAGCGGTCCTTGCTACAGGCGTAGACGACACCCGCCCGGACGACGGGGGCACCGGTGATCTCACCACCGGTGGCGAGCTTCCAGCGCAGTCGGCCGTCGTCGGCCTTGAGGGTGTACAGGAGGTGGTCGGTGGAACCGAAGTGGATGCGGCCCTCGGCGACAGCGGGGGCGCCGACGACCTCGCCACCGGCCTGGAAGCGCCACTTCGGCGTACCGGTGACGGCGTCGAGGGTGTAGAGGCCCTTGCCGCTGCCCACATGGACGTGTCCGTCCGCGACGAGTACCGGATCGACGGACGAGCGGGGCTCCGTGGCGATGCGCCAGCGGTCCCGGCCGTCGGCGGCGTCCAGGGCGTAGACGGTACCGAGGTAGTCGGCGAGGTACACGCCACCGCCGGTGACGGCGGGACCCGGGGCGAAGGCGGGCGGCGCGAGGAAGACGGCGGGTGCCTCGAAGTGCCAGCGGACGTGTCCGGTGGCGATGTCGACGGCGAGGACCCGGGTCCCGGCGGAGAGGTAGACATTGCCGTCCGGGGCGGGTGTGATCCGGACAGGCACGCCACCGCAGGAGGCCGCGTCGCCGATGGGGTAGGACCAGCGTTCCTCACCCGTACGGGCTTCCAGCGCGCGGAGCCGGGCGTCCCGCCAGATGTAGACCGTGCCGTCGTGCAGCGCGGGACCGGCCTCGGGGGTCTCGAAGTCGGTCTGGGCGCCGGTGACCTCCCACAGCTTCTGGCCGCCGGAGGCCTCCCACGCCTGGACACCGCCGCCGCGGGTGCCGGTGACGACGGTGCCCCGTTCGGCGCGCAGCGAGTAGATCCAGCCGTCGGTGGGCAGCCGCCACAGGTCGGTGCCCTCGCGTGCGTCCAGGGCGTAGAGGGTCGGGCCGTCGGAGGCGAGGACACGGCCGTCGGACACGGCCATGGACCAGGCCACGTCGCGGGTCTTGAAGCGGCGGCGGCCGGTGGCCACATCAAGGGCGTGCACCTCGAAGGAGGTGACGTACACGAGGTCGCCGTCGACCGCGGGCGTGCCCCAGACGTCGTTCGACATCCGGAACCGCCACGGCCGCCAGCCCGCGCCCGCGGCGGGCGGCGCGACGGCGGGACGCGGCGGGACGGCGGGGTCGAGGGCGCCCGGCTGGGCCTTGGAGCGGGACCAGTGGCCGGAGAGCTGTGCCTCGGGCGGTCCGGCGTGCGCGGCGCCGACGCGGGCGGCGGCCTGCCGGGCGTCGGACACCCGCGGTCCCGGTCCGATCGGCACCCGCGCGCCCGCGAGGCGTACGCCGCCGTGGTCGGGGGCACCCGCGTGCCGTCCGTGGTCGACGGCGGGCGGCTGGTGAGGCACGGGCGGGGCGTGCGGAGGTGCGACGGGGGGCGGGGGGACGCCGGGCGCGCCCCGGCCACGGCCACCGCGTCCGCCGCCGTGCGCGGGGGCGCCGGGCCCCGGGGCCGCGCCGGGGTGGCCGCCCATCGGCGGGGCGCCCTGCGGGGTTCCGGGTGCGGCGCCCGGGTGGGGCGCGGGCCGGACGGGCTGCTGGGGGCTCACCTGGGTGCGTGCGCCGCGCCGGGACTCGATCAGGCTGGTCGCGGGCTCGGGGAGCCACGCGGAGGCGGTGCCGCTGTCGTCGGAGCCGGAGCCGAACAGGTGCGGGGCGAGCTGGGACTGGAGGTCCGCGGGAGTGGGACGGGCGGTCGCGTCCATCTGCATGCAGGACTCGATGAGGGGCCGCAGTTCCTCCGGCAGACCCGCCAGGTCGGGGCCCTCGCGCAGCAGCATGAACACCGTCTCGACCGGGTTGGCCCCATGGAAGGGGGCGTGTCCGGTGGCGGCGAAGACCAGGGTGGAGCCGAGCGAGAAGACATCGCTGGCCCCGGTCACGCTGCGGGAGTCCTTGGCCTGTTCGGGGGACATGTAGGCGGGTGTGCCGACGGCCACGTTGGTCATGGTCAGCCGGGTGTTGGACACCCCGCTGGCGATGCCGAAGTCGATGACACGCGGGCCGTCCTCGACGACCAGCACGTTGGACGGTTTGAGGTCACGGTGCACGAGTCCGGCGCCGTGGATGGACTGAAGGGCCTCCGCGACTCCGGCGGCGAGCCAGCGCACGGCCTGGGCCGGCATGGGGCCGCACTCGTTCACTATCTCCTCCAGCGAGGGCGCTGGAACGTAGGCGGTGGCGAGCCACGGCACGGCGGCCCTGGGGTCGGCGTCCACGACGGCGGCGGTGTAGAAGCCGGATACGGCACGCGCGGCCTCGACCTCGCGGGTGAAGCGGACCCGGAAGAGCTGGTCCTCGGCCAGTTCGGTCCGGACGGTCTTGATCGCGACCCGTCGCCCGGACGCCGAGCGCGCGAGATAGACCAGCCCCATGCCTCCGGCCCCGAGCCGCCCCAGCACCTCGAACGGGCCGATCCGTCTCGGATCATGCTGTGTGAGCTGATCCACCACTTGTCTGCCACCTCCCCGTACGCGCCGTCTCCGTGAACACGGCCCCGTGCAGCGTCTCACCACCGAACCGCCGCGGCGGCACGCACCCCGATTCTTCCTGTCCAGGGGGTCCGTTGCGAACCCGAGGACGAATCAGGGTGTCTCCGGCGAGTCGACCCATTCCGCGCACCCCGGGCGGTGACGACGGGCCACCCCGGGCGGCGGGAACGTGATATGGGGCACTCTGGCCTTCCCGCAGCCCGTTCCCCGCACCCCGGATACGCGCGCGATGTGGCGTACGACTCAATTCGCAACTAGTGGCCGCGGGGCCGACGCCCTCCGGCAAGCGGCCACGCGGCCAGCCGTCGGCCACGGCTGCCGGCATCCGGCCGCGAGGCCACTCCACCACCCGCGCTGACCGCATCGGCCTTGCCGACGACCCGAGCACCCTGGCCGACCGCACTGACCTGGTTGACCTGGTTGACCTGGTTGACCGGATTGGCCGCGCTGACCTCATTGGCCGCCCTGGCCTACTTGGCCGCAGCGGTCTGGTTGACCGCAGTGACCTAATTGACCGCGCCTGGCCTGCCGACCTCAAGGGCCGCGTCAGCCGTACCAAACCTGCGGGCCGCGCCACCCGCACCGGACCCACGGACCGCATTGGCCGCATTGGCCGCATTGGCCGCATTGGCCGCATTGGCCGCATTGGCCGCTTCCGAAGCGTCGGCGGCATCCGTGGCGGCGAGCACGTCGAACTCCTGGGTGGCCTCCGCGTCCGACTCGGCGGCCGCTTCTGCGGAACCTTCGACCTCATAGTCCTGAAGGACGGCGAAATCGGCTCCCTGGTTGTCGGAGAACACCGCGATACGGCCGTACGGGGTGTCGGTGGGCGCCATGTGGACACGCCCCCCGAGACGGGTGACAGTCGCGGCGGCCAGGTCGCAGTCGGGAACCCGGAAGTACACGAGGAAGTGGGAGGGCATCTCCGGCGGGAAGCTGTCCTCGATCAGAATGCGGCCACCGACCGCGGAGTCGGGGCCGGGCCGGGTCCCGGCGGGCGACCAGACGCGCAGCTCGTCGCCACCGTGCGGACCCAGATCGGTGACCCCGAAACGGAACACTGCCGAGTAGAAGGGGTCGACCACCGACTTGTCACGGGAGTACAGCTCCGTCCAGCAGAAGGACATGGGCTCCTGCTGGACGCCGAACCCGGTGCCCTGCGGGCCCTGCCACAAACCGAACACGGCACCCTCGGGATCGGCCGCCAAGGCCATCGTCCCGTCCCTGACGGGTAGCGGACCGCTCACCACCTGGCCGCCCGCGGACCGGACCCGCCCGGTCAGGGCGGCGATGTCCGGAGCGGCGAAGTACACCGTCCAGACGGTGGGCATACGCCCGTCCCTCTTGCCTGCCAGGGCGGCGACGAGCCGCCCCTCGCGGTACGCACGGCTGTACGACCCGTCGCCGAACATCCACCCGAACAGCTCACCGTAGAAACGTTTCCCCGCGGCCACGTCAGGCAGCATCACGTCGGCCCAGCAGGGCGCCCCCTCGGCAAAACCGCCCATCACCACCTCAACCTTCCAACGAACCCCTCATCGCAGCAATCTACGCCAACCGCCCAGAAACCCCCACAGCACCCTCCCGCCCACCGGCCAGGGCCCCGGACCGGACCGGAGAGCCCCCGGACCCGGCAACCCGGACCGCACCAGCCGCGAACGGCGCCGCAAGACCGCTGAGCCCAGCGCTGCCCCCGCACCGGACAGCGGCAGACGAAGCGGCACCGGCACCCGCAGCCATGCGCACCCGCACCGCCACCGCCACCGCCACCGCCATGCAGAACACCCGGCGAAGAGCACCCGCACACAACCGGCCGGTCACCCCGTGGAGGGCACTCGTGCCGCATTCGTGCCTGGACCGCGCGCACCCCGTCCGACCAGGGCGGAACCCAGAAACCGCCAGGTACACGAACCGGCCCCCGACCCCCGCCGCGAACCGGGTGCACCCCATTTGCAGTCGGTCGAATCGCGCTCCGAGACCCCCTCGGTAAGCTGACGACATGACAGGACAGGTAAGAACCGTCGACGGCCGCGTAGCCGGACGACGCGGCCAGGCGACCCGCCAGAAGCTGCTGGAATGCCTCGGCGACATGCTCAGCTCGTCCCCGTACCGCGATGTGAAGGTCATCGATGTGGCCCGCAGGGCGGGCACGTCACCGGCGACCTTCTACCAGTACTTTCCCGACGTGGAAGGCGCCGTTCTGGAGATCGCGGAGGAAATGGCCGCGGAGGGCACATCGTTGGCCCAGCTCCTCGAAGGCCGCTCCTGGGCGGGCAAAGCGGGCTGGCAGACGTCCCAGGAACTCGTGGACGGATTCCTGGACTTCTGGCGCCGGAACGACGCCATCCTCCGGGTGGTCGACCTGGGCGCCGCCGAAGGTGACAAGCGGTTCTACAAGATCCGTATGAAGGTGCTGAACTCCGTCGCCAACTCCCTCGCGGCCACGGTGAAGGACCTTCAGGCCAAGGGCCGTGTCGACAAGGACGTGAACCCGGCCGCCGTGGCCGGTTCCCTCGTCACGATGCTGTCCGCCGTGGCCGGCCACCAGAAGGGGTTCCAGACCTGGGGCGTCAAACAGGCGGAACTGAAGCCGAACCTCGCCCTGCTGGTCCACCTGGGCGTCACGGGCCGCAAGCCCACCCGATAGCGGACACCAGCGGACATCGTCCGGCTCCGCCCTCAGCCTTCCGGCCCCGACGACCACACGGTCCGGCGCATCACCAGGCACTCCTCACGGCCTACGTCCGGCCAGCCTGAACAGACGGATCTCCCGAGTCACCCGGGACTGATAGGTGGCGTACGGCGGCCAGAACCGCAGCGCGGCGGTCCACGCGGCCTCACGCTCGTCCCCCGTCAGCAGACGAGCCGTCACCTCAACACGCTCCCCCTTCCAGTCGATACGCGCGTCGGGGTGGGCCAGCAGGTTCGCGGTCCAGGCCGGATGCCCGTCACGGCCGAAGTTGGACCCGATCAACACCCACGTACCACCGGACTCCGGCATGCACGCGAGCGGCACACGGCGGGGCAGGCCCGAACGGGCACCGGTCGCAGTGAGCATCACTCCCGGCAGCATCAACCCGCTGACCAGGTACTTTCCGCCGCTCAGCCGATGCACCGAACGGTCGAGCGCGGGAACGACATGCGGCGCGAGGCGCGCGAACGCCCGCGTGGACGACACCCTCCGCACCATGCGGACACCTAAGGCCAGCACGTTGTCCCCTTCCTCGGCTTCCTCGGCTTCCTCGGCCTTCTCGGCCTCCGCGACCACCGCGACCACCGCGACCACCGCGACCTGACCTAATGGCCGGGCGAGTAAGCACAGGTGGTAACCAGGACACGCGACTTGGTGGTCCGGTAGCAACAACCCGCGCTGCATGAACGGCACGTTGACCCCTATTACGTCCTCATCATGTGCTCATGGCAACGCCATAACGCACGGCCGGGACAGTGACGCGCATGAACACGACCATGCGCGTGAACAGGGTCCCGAACGCGAGACGTCGGGCTGTCTCCGTACTCCTGGCCCTGTCCGCTTCCGCCGCCGCTCTGGCCGTCCCCGGTTCAGCCGCCGCCCGGGAGTCGTCCGAAGCCACGCCCGCCGTCACGCCCATCAGTTGGGGGCCCTGCCCCAAGGCCGAGCCGCCCTATCCCGACCCCAGCCCGAAGGCGCAGTGCGGGACGGTCCAGGTGCCGCTGGACTGGTCGAAGCCGAAGGGCCGGAAGATCGGCATCTTCGTCGCCCGCTACCGGGCCACCGACCCCGCGCGGCGGATCGGTGTCCTGATGTCGAACCCGGGCGGCCCGGGGGCGCCCGGCTCGGACGACGCGCTGTACGCGGACGACCCCTACAACGGCTACTCCCCCGACATGCTCAAGCGCTTCGACATGATCGGGTTCGATCCGCGCGGCATCGGCCGCAGCCAGAAAGCCGAGTGCGACGAGACGATCCTCGACTCGATCCCGACCCGTCCCCGCAACGCCGCCGAGTTCGAGCGGATGCGCACCCTGAACGGCCGGCTGGCGGACAGCTGCCTCGCCCGGACGGGCCCGCTCGCCGCCCATATGGACGGCGAGAGCGTTGCCCGCGACATGGACGCGATCCGCGCCGCCCTGGGCGAACGGAAGATCAGCTTCATCGGCCATTCCTACGGCACGTTCCTCGGTGAACGCTACGCGCGCCTGTTCCCGGACCGGCTCCGCGCGCTCGCCCTCGACAGCGCGATGGACCCGGCACGCCCGAACGCGGAGCGCTACCTCACCGACGGCAGCGTGACCACCAACACCACCCTGAAACGGCTCGCGGCCTGGTGCGAGACCGAAGCGGACTGCGCGTTGAAGGGCCAGGACCTGACGGCCGTCACCGACGGCCTGTTCGCCCGTGCCGACGCGGGCACGCTCCGCGAGCCGGGCCCCGACGGAGCGACGCGGACCAAGGTCGACGCCGACCAGCTGTCCGACTACCTCACCTTCGCCCTCGGCAGGTGGACCCCGGCGAGGGCCACACAGGAACTGGCCGCCCTGCACAGCGGAAAGGGCGAGGTCACCTGGTACGGCGGAGCCACCGACCCCGCATCGCGGCTCGTGCTGTGCCGTGACTACGACTTCCGGATTCGCGACTACGCCCAGTACCGGGCCATCCGCGAACGGGTCGCGAAGGCCGCCCCGCACATCCGCTACAACGCGCAGGCCCTGGAGACCGTCCTCGGCTGCCAGGGCTGGAACATGGCGCCCAAGCCCCAGCCCGCCCAGGCGAAGGGCAGCCTCCCGCCCGTCCTGGTGGCCAACGCCACCCTTGACCTGGCGACGCCGCTGCCGGGCGCGCAGCGCATGGCGCGTGCCTTCCCCAAGGCGACCCTGTTCACGATGGACGTCGCGGGCCACTGGCTCTACCGCAAGGGCGGGACGGAGAAGGCGATGCGGGTGATCGACACCTACCTCACCGGCCGCAAGGGCTGAGCCGGGGAGGACGGAGGACCTCACCGTCGCGGTCGGCTCCACGTCAGCCGCCGGCCGCGACGGTGACACCTGCCGCGTCCCGGCCACAACTCGGCCATCGGTGTCCTCATTCCTCCACCGGTGACCCCATTACCCGGTGACCTCATTGCCCGGTGTCCTCTTTCCCCGGTGTTCTCATTCCCCGGTGTCCTCGACCCTTCCAGGGTGCACAGGGCGCGGAACGGCCTCCCGGTGAGCGATCACCGGGAGGCTGTCCGGCCCCATACTCGGGCCCATGGGAACCGATCTCGATGAGCTGCTGAAGTCCCTGCGGGTGTGGGACCTCCCCGAGCTGCCCCGTTTCGATCCGCGTGACGCACCGGCCGACCCGCGCGAGCTGTTCACGTCCTGGTTCGGGGACGCGGTCGCCGCGGGACAGGTGGAACCGCACACCATGTCCCTGGCCACAGCGGACACGGACGGTCTGCCGGATGTCCGCATCGTCATGCTGCACGGGGTGGACGAACGGGGCTGGCTGTTCGCGTCCCACTCGACCAGCCGCAAGGGCCGCCAGCTCGCCGCGCTGCCGTACGCGGCACTCGCGTTCTACTGGCCTTCGCGGGCCAGGCAGGTACGGGTACGAGGTCCCGTTCGCACTCTGGACGCACAGGAAGCACGGGCCGATCTCGGCGCACGGTCCACCGGGGCACTCGCCGCCGCGCTCGTCGGCCGGCAGAGCGAGCCCCTGACCACGTACGAGGAGTTGGCACGCGCGTCCGCCACGGCCTGGGAACGTGCGGCGGCCGAGCCGGACGCAGCGGTGCCGAGTTGGGCGCTCTACGCGCTCGACCCGCGTGAGGTCGAGTTCTTCCAGGGCGATACCGAGCGGCGGCACGTCAGGCTCCGCTATGTCCGCGAAGGTGACGGGTGGACACAGGAGTTGCTGTGGCCGTGAGCGGCGGGACGGCAGGACCGTAGGGCAGCGGTCCGGCAAGAGGACGGTCCGGTCCGCCGAGGGCTAAACGGGGGCCTCGTCCGTGGTGAGGCGGCCATGCAGGTGGACGTCCCGGAACGCGTCGTGCCGCCCCTCCGCGAACATCGCGTCCCGCAGGGTCCCCTCGTACCGGAAGCCGACCGCTTCGCCGATGCGGCAGGACACGTCATGTCCCAACGCGTGTCCTAGTTCGAGCCGGTGCAGGCCGCGATACCGGAACGCCCAGTCGGTGGCCAGGGCGAGGGCCCGTCGCGCGACACCCCGGCCACGGGCTTCCGGCAGGGTCCAGTAGCCGACGAGCGCGACGCTCATCGTGTCGTTGATGTTGTTGATGCCGACGTGCCCCAGGATCGCGCCGGTCTCCTCGTCCGTGACGCAGAAGGCCGCTTCCGTGCCCCGCGACACGTTCTCCGAGCGCGCACGCAGCGAGACGCGGGCGTCGGCCAGATCCTTGACGAGGATCGACGGGGTGTTCCACCGCAGGAACTCCGGATCGGAGAGCCCGCGCAGATAGGCGTCCAGGTCCGCCTCGGCGTCCGGACGCCAAGGGCGCAGCACCAGGCCCCGGCCTCGTAGGTCGGGGAGGGGGACCGTCTCCGAGCCTGCCGGGATCGCGTCACTCTTGTCACTCGTGTCACTCATGCGTTCATTGAACATCTATCGGGTGATCACGGCGAAGGAATTTTCGGGCGGCGGGCCGCAGCCACCGTACGGTCAGCGAGACGCGTGCCGGATAGCGACGTGACCGGATACCGACGTGCCCGGACACCGACCGGAACCGGTCGCCTTCGGGGGGCGCTTCCTCCCGGACCGACACCTTCGCGGAAGTCCGTGATCAATTCGCAACGCATTCCGGTCTTGACCGAGACCAATCAACTCAGGACGTGATTACGCTCGCGCTCATGGCCCACTCCGCAGACCACGACAAAGCCGCCCTGCTCCGCACGTCGGACCGCCCGGTCTACGTCATCGGCGGCGGTCCCGGCGGGCTCGCGACGGCCCACGCGCTGCGGTCGCGCGGGGTGCGCGCAGTCGTCCTGGAGAGGTCGGACGGGGTCGGCTCCTCATGGCGCGGCCACTACGACCGGCTGCGGCTGCACACCACGCGCAGGCTGTCCTCATTGCCGGGCCTGTCGATCCCCCGGTCGTTCGGCCGCTGGGTGGCCCGCGACAACGTCGTGCGGTACCTGGAGAAGTACGCCGAGCACCATGAGCTGGAGATCATCACCGGTGTGGAGGTCAATCGCGTCGACCGGGCGCCCGACGGGGACGGCTGGCTGCTCAAGGCCTCCGGTGGCCGCGAGCTGTCCGCTTCGGCGGTGGTCGTCGCCACCGGCTACAACCACACACCGCACCGGCCGGACTGGCCCGGGCACGACACCTACAAGCGGACACTGCTGCACGCGTCCGCGTACCGCGAGCCCGGACCGTACCGGGACAAGGATGTCCTGGTGGTCGGCGCGGGCAACACAGGTGCCGAGATCGCCGTCGACCTGGTCCAAGGGGGCGCGGCACGGGTGCGGCTCGCCGTACGCACCGTCCCGCACATCGTGCGCCGCTCCACCGTGGGATGGCCCGCCCAGGCCGGGGCCATCCTGTGCCGCAGGCTTCCCGTGGTCCTGGTGGACCAGTTGGCCCGGGTGATGGCCAAGGTCAGCGTGCCGGACCTGACCGCGCGGGGGCTGCCCCGGCCACGGACCGGCCTGTACTCGCGGGTGCGGCAGGGGGCTCTTCCGGTGCAGGACGTCGGCTTCGTCGCAGCCGTCCGCGCCGGACGCGTCGAAGTGGTGGCGGCTGTCGAGTCACTGGACGGTGACCAGGTCGTCCTCGCGGACGGCACCCGCGTCGACCCCGACGCCGTGATCACCGCGACCGGGTACGAACGGGCTCTTGGCGGCCTCGTCGGCCACCTCGGAGTGCTCCGGGCCGACGGACGACCGCTCCCGCACGGACGCCGTTGCGCGAAGGACGCGCCCGGCCTCTACTTCACCGGCTTCACCAATCCGATCAGCGGGATGCTGCGGGAACTGGCGAAGGACGCCGACCGGATAGGCAAGGCGGTCGCACGAGCCTCGCGCTGATTCGGGCACCGCGGTTGAGTCCGCCGTCCCGCACTCCCGCGCAAGCCCCCACCACCGCGCCGCCCGCCCCACGCACCGCCCGCCCCCGCACCGCCCGCTCCGCCCCATCCCGCCCAACAGGGGGAACCGGGTCGCGGCCCCGAACCGGGAAATCCATTTGAGCCCGTGCTCGATGGCGCCTAACGTCCTGGACCATGTGTGGAATCTCAGGTGTCGCAAGCATGGCAGCAACCCGATTCCGTCGCTTCTAGCGGCGGCGTCCCCACTCCTCGTCGGTCCTCGCCGACCACGGCCGGCCCCATGGGCCTGTGCCGGTCCGCGCTGATCCCGTAGACGAGACGTACCGCCGTTTCCGAGCGACCCCGCCGGACGGCCCTTCGTGCTGCCCGGCTCACCTCGAAGCCGCGGAGTTCCCGTGCCCAGGCACCATCAGCCCTCCTCCCCCGACCGCCGCACCCCGTCCCATGACCGGGCCCGCACCCAGCCCAGGCCCACGCCGTCCGGGTCCGGGTCCTCGTCCTTGTCCGCATCCGCGTCCAGGTCGCGTTCCGCGCCCCGGACCGATCGCCGGGCCGAAGACGACCCTCGCCGCACCGCCGGCCGCGGTGCGGGCACCTCCAGCGCCCCCACCGATCCACGTACGGCGAACGCCCCCGAACCACCCACCGCTCCCGGCTCACCCCTCGCCCCTGCTTCACCGGGCGGACGGCACGAGTTGGGCCAGAACTTCCTCGTGGACCGGGCCACGATCCGCGCGTTCGTGGACCTCGTCGCCCGCACCGACGGGCCCATCATCGAGATCGGTACGGGTGACGGCGCGCTGACGCTTCCGCTCCAGTCCCTCGGCCGGCCTCTGACCGGAGTCGAGATCGACCCCCGCCGGGTGGAACGGCTACGGCGGCGCACGAACCCGTCCACCACCCTGGTGCACGCCGACTTCCTCCGCTTCCGCGCACCGGCCACCCCGCATGTGCTCGTCGGCAACCTCCCTTTCCACGAGACGACCCCGATGCTGCGCCGCGTACTGACCTCGTCCGGCTGGACCAACGCTGTCCTATTGGTGCAGTGGGAGGTCGCGCGGCGACGGGCCGGTGTCGGCGGGGCGACGATGATGACCGCGCAGTGGTGGCCCTGGTACGCGTTCCGGCTCGCCCGCAGGGTTCCCGCCGCCGCGTTCCGTCCTCGTCCGAACGTCGACGGGGGACTCCTGACGGCCACCCGCCGGGCCAGGCCCCTCGTCGCTGCGTCCGACCGCGCGGGGTACCAGGACTTCGTACGCCGGGTGTTCACCGGCAAGGGCCGCGGCCTCGAACAGATCGCCACGGCCGCGAGCCCCTCGCTGTCCCGGCGCGCGGTACGGGCATGGGCCGCACGACACCGCGTCGCGACGGGCGCGTTGCCGAAGGACCTCGACGAACAACAGTGGGCGGCGCTCTACCGCATGACATCGCGCGAATGACACGCCCGCTCCCCATCGCGCCCGCTCCGCCCGCACCCCCTTCGGCGCCGGGAACCCTTCGGGCAGGGCATCCAACCAGGTCAAATCGCGCATCCGAACTCACGTACGCCGTACGCCCGTTAGCCTGTCCGACGACCCCGCGGTCCGTCCCTCCGGACCACTGAAGAGCGCCATTCACCATCCCAGCGAACGAAGGCACTCCAATGCTCCTGAGACGAAGAGCGACCTCCAAGATCGCCTTGGGCGTCGCCGCGGTACTCGCCCCCACACTTCTCAGCACCACGGCAGCGGCCACCCCCACGGCCGACCCCGGCTCGTCGGTGAACGTAGCGGCCACCGCGTCGGCCGCCATGTCCTCATTGACCTGGCGGGGCTGCGACGCCGACGTCCCCGCGACCGTCGAGTGCACGACCCTCGACGTGCCTCTCGACCACCGCAAGCCGAGCGGCAAGAAGCTCGAACTGTCGCTGTCACGGATCAAGGCCGCCGACCCGGCCAAGCGCCGCGGTGTCCTGCTCTTCAACCCGGGTGGCCCCAGCGGCTCCGGGCTCTTCTACCCCCTCGCGCTGAGCGGTCTTCTGCCGCAGTCCGTGAAGGACCGGTACGACCTGATCGGCTTCGACCCGCGCGGAGTCGGCGCCAGCAGTCCTCTCGCCTGCGGGACGACCACCGCCGACGAGCGGCTGACGTACCGGCCGTACAAGGACGCGACGTTCGCCAAGGATGTCGCCTGGGCGCGCGACATCGCGCAAGGGTGCCGGAACCTCAACAAGGACACGCTCCCGCACATCAGCACCCGCAACACGGCACGCGACATGGACATCATCCGCGCGGCCCTCGGTGAGCGGAAGATCTCGTACTTCGGGCTGTCGTACGGGACCTATCTCGGGTCTGTGTACACCCAGTTGTTCCCGCAGCGGGCCGACCGGTTCGTCCTGGACAGCGCGGTCGACCCCAAGCGGGTCTGGCGCAGCATGTCGCAGTCATGGGCGGTGCAGGCGGAGACCGCGTTCGACCGCTGGACGGCGTGGACCGCACGCAATTCGGCGCGGTACGGATTCGGTGACACGTCCGCCGAGGTCGAGAGGCTGTTCTGGGACATCGTCGCGCGCGCCGACCGGGAGCCGCTCGACCTCGGCGGGACCGTGTTCGACGGTGCCGAGGTCCGCGAGTACATACGCTGGCAGATCACCCACCCGTCGGTCGCCGCCGACACCTTGGGGCTGCTCCGGGACGCCGCGGCGGGCAAGCCCGTCCCGACCTTCCCGACCTTCGTGCCGACCGACAACGAGCTGGCGAGCTATCTCGCGATCATGTGCGGTGACGCCCGCTGGCCCACCGACCCGGCCGTCTACCAGGCCGACTCCCGGCGCGACAGTGTCCGCTACCCGCTGTACGGCGACTCCGTCTCGAACGTCTTCCCGTGCGCCTTCTGGGACCGCCCGCTCGAAGCGGCCACCAAGGTCGACAACAAGGTCCCCGCGCTCATCGTCCAGAACGAATGGGACTCGCAGACCCCTCTGGTCGCGGCGCAGGGCCTGCGCCGGGCGTTGAAGGGCTCGCGGCTCGTCACCGTGGACGAGGGGCAGGGCCACGGCGTGTACTCGCTCGGGATCAGCACCTGCGCCGACGAGCACACCACGACGTATCTGATCACCGGACGGCTTCCCGCCCGGGACGTCACCTGCGCGGCCGACCCGCAAGCCGCGGCCGACTCCCGGTCCGCCTCGCCGAACCTCGCCCCGGTACCGGCCCGCCTCCCCTTCTCCGGCCGCTGACCCCGGCACACGGATGACCCGGACCACGCGGACCGCCTGAGAGCACCCGGACCGTCCGGAAACACTCGGATCGCCCAAGGGCACCCGGACCCGTCCAGGGGCACCCGGACAGTCCAGACGCACACAGCGCCCTCCCGCCGGCCAGGCGGGAGGGCGCTCGCGTCTCAGAACGCGGACGCGGCGGGCTCCAGCGTCGTCTCGACACCCGCTTCCTTCAGCGCCACGAGGTTCTCGCCGTTGAACGCGGCGAAGGCGTGGATCTCGTCCGTGAACACAGTGCTCTCGTAGCGGACGGGCCCCTCGACGAGCAGCGCCGACGGGTCGAGCTCGGTCGCGTACACGTTCGTCGCGTTGCCCTCCAGGACCGGCTGCCACCGGTCGCCCTCGACCTGCATCCAGCTCCGGGCGACCCCGCCCGGGTTGCGGACGACGACGGGCGTGCCCGGCTCGACCCGTCCCAGGCGGGACAGCACCGCGCGGGAAGCGGCGACACCCGAACCGCAGGACGGGGTGAGGCCCGCGCCGCGCTCGAACGTCCGCACGAACACCTCCGTCGCGGCCAGGGGGCGCACGAAGGACACGTTCGCGCCGATCGGGAAGCTGCCCGCCGCCCGCGCCACACGGGTGCCGGTGGTGATCAGCTCGGTCTCGTCGTACGCGTCGTGCGCGCCGCCCCGCCCGTCCGTACCGTCCTCGCCGCCCAGCACGGTGATCAGATGCGAGTTCGGCACGGCGACGGCCGAGACCCGGCGGGTCGGGTGGTAGGCGGACAGCGTCTCGTCCACGAACGGCCACGCCACGTCCGCGACGATCGGCTCCGCCGGGGTGAAGTCGACGGGCGGCAGCTCCACGGACACCCGGCGTACACCGTGCCCGCTGGTCTCGGCGGCGCGCACGGTGAACGCGTACGGGCCTGTGCGCAGGACGACCGATTCGGCCTGGTAGCGGTCCAGCAGCAGACGGCCTGCACCGCGCATGCCGTTGCCGCACAGCAGGGACGCGGAACCGTCGGGGTTGAAGAAGTGGGCCTGCGCGCTGCCGTCACGGTGGTCGTCGATGAAGTACACGCCGTCGGCGCCCAGGCCGTTCTCCCGGTCGCACAGCAGCCGCACCGCGCGCTCGACGTCACCCGGTGCGAAGTGGTCGGTGGGGGCGCCGTCGATGACGAGGATGTCATTGAGGCTGCCGTGCGTCTTGGTGATCGACAGAGCCATGCCGCTGTTCCGTTCGTCGTCCGTGAGCCGTGGTGCGACCTGCGCGGCGGGGGTACGGGAGACACCTCCGGGTCGGCGCCTCCGGGACGGTGTCCCTCGGGTGGCCTTCACCGATGGTGCCGCCGGTCGGCCGTCGCCGTGCCGGTACGGAGGGCCACCGGTACACCCGGGGCCACCCTGTTCTCGCAAGTCTAGGGCCGCGCCGTTTGTTCCCCCGATTCGTTCCCCCGGATGCTCCTCCGGCTGTCCCCAGGCAGCCCGGACGGCCCGGCCGGCACGGGCACGCGGCACGGGCACGCCGACGCCGGATCAGGCAGGTCAGGCAGGTCAGGCAGGTCGAGCCGAGGGCACGGGCTTTCGGCGGATCATCAGCACCATCAGCGCGGCAGCCGCGCACAACGCCCCCGACGCGTACCAGACCACGTCGTACGACCCGAAGACGTCCCGCGCGGCCCCGCCGAGGAAGGCGACCAGGGCGGCGCCCACCTGGTGGGAGGCGAGCACCCAGCCGAAGACGATCGCGCTGTCCTCGCCGTAGTGCTCGCGGCACAGTGCGATGGTCGGCGGCACGGTGGCGACCCAGTCCAGCCCGTAGAAGACGATGAAGAACAGCATCGGCGGCTGTACCGACGGAGCCAGCAGCATCGGCAGGAACAGCAGCGAGATCCCGCGCAGCGCGTAGTAGACCGCCAGCAGCCGCCGGGACTCGTAGCGGTCGGTGAACCATCCGGAGGCGACGGTCCCGATCACGTCGAAGATCCCGATGAGGGCGAGCAGCCCGGCCGCAGCCGTGATCGGCATGCCGTGGTCGTGCGCCGCCGGGATGAAGTGGGTCTGGATCAGACCGTTGGTGGACGCCCCGCAGATCGCGAAGGAGCCCGCGAGCAGCCAGAACGGCCCCGTGCGCGCCGCCGCGAACAGCGCGGACACCGCCCGCCGCGCCGCGCCCCGCACCGGTGGCGGCTTGGGTACGAACTCCGTCGCGCCGTAGGGCGCGGCTCCCACGTCCGCCGGGTGGTCCCGCAGCAGCAGCCAGACGAACGGCACGACGGCCAGCGCGGTCAGGGACACCGTCACGGCGGCGGCACGCCAGGCGTGGTTCGCCACGATCCAGGAGAGCAGCGGCAGGAAGATCAGCTGACCGGACGCGGCGGCGGCCGTGAGCAGCCCCGTCACCAGGCCCCGGCGCGCGGTGAACCACCGGTTGGCGATCGTCGCGGCGAACGCCAGGGCCATCGAGCCCGCGCCCAGTCCCACCAGCAGACCCCAGCCGAGGACGAGTTGCCAGGGCTCGGTCATCCACACCGTGGCGCCGGACCCGACGGCGATCACGGTCAGCGAGGTGGCGACCACCCGCCGGACGCCGAAGCGGTCCATGAGCGCGGCGGCGAACGGGGCCGTCAGCCCGTACAGGGCGAGATTCACCGAGACCGCGAGCCCGATCGTGCCCCGTGACCAGCCGAACTCCTCCTCCAGCGGATCGAACAGCAGCCCCGGCAGCGACCGGAAGGCGGCCGCCCCGATGATCGTCACAAACGCGACGGCGACGACGAGCCACGCGCGGTGGACTCGTCGCCCCGCGCGCCGCCCGGGACCGGGACCGGAAGTCGACACGGGACCGGGATCGGAATTCGGCACAGAGCCAGGACCGGGAGTCGACATGGCGCTGGGGCCGGGGCCGGGGGTCGGCACGGTCCGCCGCGGGGGGTCCGAGTGGTCGGCGGGGGCCGTCGGGTCCGGGGTGCCGCCCGGTGGAGTGGTCGCTGCCTGAGTCACACATGACAGCCTCCGTGCACATGACACCTCGGACGAGTGGCCCGAAGGCCAGCGTTCACTAGGATCGGGCCATGGCTCCCCAGCGCCCCGAGTCCCGGCCTTCCCCGCCCCGGACCACCTGGTCCCGAACCTTCGTACCCGAACCAGCGGCGGCGCCGGTCCATGACCCGGTACCGGACCAGGCCCCCGGCCCGGCACGGGACCCGATGCCGGACCAAGTCCCCCGCCCGCCACAGGACCCGATACCGGCCGCGCCCCCGCACCGCGTGGTCGTCCTCGCGCTCGACGGTGTCCTGCCCTTCGAACTGGGCATCCCCCAGCGCATCTTCGGCCGCGCGCGGGATGCCGCCGGGCGGGGGCTGTACGAGGTCGTGACCTGTTCGGTCCGGGCCCCGGGGCCGGTCCGCGCGGAGGCCGACTTCTCGATCCTCGTGGAGAACGGACCCAAGGCCCTCGCCACCGCCGACACGGTCGTGGTGCCCGCCTCCTACCAGCTGGGGCCCGTCTTCGAGAAGGGCGAACTCACCGGCGAACTGGCCACCGCGCTCGGGTACGTCCGCCCCGGCACCCGGCTGATGTCCATCTGCACGGGTGGCTACGTCCTCGCCGCGGCGGGCTGGCTGGACGGCCGCCCCGCCACCACCCACTGGTCCTCCGCCGACCACTTCCAACGCCTCTTCCCCCGGGTCGAGGTCGACGCGGACGTCCTGTTCGTCGACGACGGCGATGTGCTCACCTCCGCGGGGGTCGCCGCCGGCATCGACCTCTGTCTCCATGTCGTACGCCGGGACCACGGCTCCGCGGTCGCCAACGACGTGGCCCGCCGCACCGTCGTCCCCCCGCACCGCGACGGGGGCCAGGCCCAGTACATCGAGAGGCCCGTGCCGGAGCCCCGGCTGGCGACCACCGCAAGCGCGCGGGCCTGGGCCCTGGCCCGGCTGCACGAGCCGCTCCAGCTCCGGGATCTGGCGGCCCGCGAGTCCATGTCCGTACGCACGTTCACGCGTCGGTTCCGTGAGGAGGTCGGGGTGAGTCCCGGTCAGTGGCTCACCCACCAGCGTGTGCAGCGGGCCCGGCATCTGCTGGAGTCGAGCGCCCTGTCCATGGACCAGGTGGCTCAGGACGCCGGGTTCGGGACCGCGCAGTCCATGCGCCAGCATCTACAGGCCGCCCTCGGTGTCACGCCCACCGCGTACCGGCGCACCTTCCGGTCGGGCACCGCCCTCCCCGCGCGCTGACGACGCTCCACCGCCGGACCCGGCGAGCGGGGACGACCCCCCGCCACACCGCACCCGTGCGGTCAACCGTCGTTCGCCCACCGCGGCGACAACGATCAGCACCGCGGTGAGCCCGACGCCGGCGAGCATCGCGCCGGACGGAGTGGTGACCCCGAGCAGGACGCCCGCGAGGGACCCCGCCGCCGCGTATCCGGCGCCCACCGCCGCGTACATCAGCGAGTAGCCGGCGGCGACCGCGCTGGGCGGCAGCACCTCCCGCAGGGACAGGTTGCGCGCGAGCAGGGCACCCGCCTGGAGGACACCGCCACAGGCCAGGGCGACGGCGAGAACCGCGGTGTTCGGAACCAGGGCCACGACGATCACGCAGGTCAGGAGGCCGCAGAGCAACACGAGACCCTGCGTGGGCAGCCGCCCCGGCCAGCTCCGCAGCCCGTACACGTACGCCCCCGCCGCCGCGCCCACGGACAGCCCCGCGAGCAGCGGCCCCGTCCAGCCCACACCCACACCGCGATGCTCCAGAAGGGCGGGCAGCACCAGCTCGGCGAGGGCCAGCGGGGCAAGGCCGGCCGCCCCGAGCACGTACACGGGCCAGACGCGCGCCATCAGCCGCGCCATCGGCTCGCCACCCCGGTCGTCCGGATCCGAGGTCCAGCCCGGGGGCAGCAGCCACAGCCCCACGACCGACGCGCCCATGAAGCCTCCGGCCAGCAGCAGCGGCGTGGCGGGTGCCACCCCGAGGGCGAGTCCGGCGACAAGGGCCGGGGACGCGGCCCACACCGCGTTGGTGAGCATGGACTCGACGGACAGCACCTGGGTGACCGCCCGGTCGGGGACGAGGGTGGTCAGCAGCGCGCGCAGCCCGCCCGGCGCGGCAGCGGGTGCCGCGCCCGCGACGAAGGCGAGCACGCCGAGCACGAGTGGGTGCCCGCCCGGCAGCAGCCCCAGCCCGACGAAGGCCGCCGCGCCCACGCACAGCCCGGCGGCGAGATGCGGTCTGGCCCGCTCGGACCGCATCCGCATCCCGAGCAAGGGCGCGCCGACGATCTCCCCGACCACGTACACGGCGGCGAGCGCGGCGCCCAGGGTGTATCCGCCGGGCCGCTCGCGCACGAAGAAGACCAGGGCGAGAGGCGCCATGGCGACGGGCAGCCGCGCGCCCACGGCGACCACCGCCCAGGCGCCCACGGCCTTCGAGACGACCTCGCGATAACTCATGCCTCGAAGCTAACGGGCCCCGCCGACATCGGTCCCCGACCCTGTGGATAACTCCCAACGACCCACTGCCGCCTGCCCTCTGACACCTGGCGCCGCCCACCGCCGACAGACGGCAGACGGCAGACGGCAGACGGCAGACGGCGATCAGGTGGATCAGCGAGCCGGACGGGCCCGACAGATCGGGCCCGACAGACAGGTCAACAGGTCAGACAGCTCAACAGGTCAGACAGGCCGGACCGCTTCGTAGGTGAAACCGAAACCGTTCCGGAGCGAGTTGCCCGCCCCGGAGCGGTCCACCTCGCACCAGATCCGCTTGCCCGACCCCTCGCGCTGCCAGCCCCACCGGTCGGCGAGCCCGTCGACGAGTTCGAGGCCACGTCCGCCCGTCTCGTCGCCCTCGGCGTGCCGGGGACGCGGTGGCCGCGCACAGGAGTCGGCCACCTCCACCCGGACGGTCTCGGGCTCGGTCTCCGCGTCCGGACCGCGTCCGGACAGCAGGATGCGCAGCACAGCGGGGCATCCGGTGTGCACGACGGCGTTGGTGACCAGCTCCGACACCAGCAGGATGAGGGTCTCGGCCAACGGCTCGTCCGCCGCTATGCCCGAACCGGCGAGCCGTGACCGCGCCCACCTCCGGGCCCGCCCCACCTCCGAGGGGTCAGGCCGGACTTCCAACTGCACCTGAAGCACCTGCACCGCTCACACCATCCGAACCGGCGGACACATCGCCTCGCGCCTCCCAAGGGTCACGGAACGTGATCCCCTTACGAAACAGCATGGTTGACGTACAGTCACCCCAACAAGCGCTTCGGGCATATTCCAGCGCGAAGGAGTACGCGTGCGGCATACTGTGCGACGCTCGCCGGAGGGGGTCGAACAAGAGGGCGTGAGACCGCCCCTTGTGCGAGGAACGGGACACAACACCAGGTCCGGCGCCGCCTCAGAGGCAACACCGGAACGACTCGGCCACAGGTCCGCTCGCATCTCACACAAGGTACCGGAGCCGACACCTGTCCCGGCATCGCGACGAGTCATACGCAGGACACAACCCGGTATCGACACTGCGTGACCCCTGTGCGTACGCCACGCAGCACGCTTCCGCTCCCGCCAACACGCAGAGTGAACCCTTCCCCTTCGCCTCCATGGCCCCCGCGACAGGCCATGCGCCTACGGGGGCGCGGCGACGCGGGGTTCGGAACGACACCGGTCGAGGGCATGGCTCTTGGCCCGGCACATGTCCAACTCGGCACTCGCGCCGGGATGTCACTGTCCAGGTCGGCTCAACGCCCGCGCTGCGGTGGGGTGATCGATCCCGGGGCCGGTTTGCCCGGAGGCGTCTCTCGGACGCCTCCTGACGCGTTCAGCCGGGCCGGAAGGGCGTGTTTGCCCCCGGGAAGCTCGGAAGGCAGGTGCGGCCCGGCTACTCCGGGACCGTGAAGTAGCGGGCGAAGGCCGTGACGACCTCCCGCTCGGTGATCCGGCCGTCCGCGTCCTGGTCGAGCGCCTCCGCGACGGCCTTGGCGGACGCCTCTGCCACGCCCAGGCAACGCAGCGCCCGCACGACCTCGTGCACGGTGGTGGCGCCGTCCGCGTCGGTGTCCGCGACGGCGAGGGCCGCGTGCAGGAAGGGCCGGGCGATCTCCGCGAAGCCCTCCGGGTTGTCCCGCAGCCGCTTGACCGCGCTGTTCACGAACTCCCCGCGCGTGATGCGCTGGTCACCGTCCCGGTCGGCGATCCCCGCCATGCCCTGCCAGAACGCCTCGGCACCGATGTACAGGGCCTGCCCCTTGTCGCACCGCGCGGGCGTGCCGAACTCGGTGAGCAGGGTCTTGGCCGCGGAGCTGAAGTCCTCGCGGTCGATGTAGCCGTTGCCGTCCTGGTCGAAAGTGGCGAACCGGGCGGCGATCCTGCGCTCGTTCTCGGTGCTGACCATGGGTTATCGGGCCGCCTCACGTTACGGGTTGCGGTTGCTTCCGATCGGGAGCGTACGTCCTCGGCGGTGCCGCCGGGCCGGGAACCCGTCGCTTGTGGCAAGACCGTGGGGTTTGCGGTACGGCACGTACGGCGGCCACCGCGGACGGTCATGGAGACGGCTACCGCGCGCGCGGGCACACCTCTTAGGCGACGCGCACACCACGTCGTCCCGGTACGCACCGACGCGCACACCACGTCGTCCCGTACCGGGGCGGGCGCTACGCGGACAGCGGCTGCGTCCGCTCGCTGACGGCCGACTCGACGTCCGGGTACACGTCGAAGAGGCGACGGACGCCGAGCGCCGCGAGCACACGGTTGACGTGCGAGCCGTCGACGGCCCCGCGCGCGGGGAGCGTCAGCCGCAGCCGTCCTTGACAGGACCGGATGAGGCGCCGTGTCGCGATCAGCACACCCACTCCGCTGGAATCGCAGAAGAACACGTCGGAGAGATCGAGCACGAGAGCGTGCCGCCCCTCCGCCACCACGTCGCGCACCCGCTGCCGCAGCACCGGCGACGTCAACAAGTCCAACTCGCCCGACACCCGCAGCACGGCCCAGTCGCCCTGCTCCTCCTCGGTCACCCTGAACGCCACGCCCAGCCCTTCGTCCGCCGAAACCCGCCCCATGTCCGGAACTCCCCGACGTGCGGCCTCGTTCCCTCTGTGACACGACCGACGGACCGAACAGACCACCGGCACATGCCCCGGACCGCGTCCACCTTCACGCACCTAACCGGAAGCGGTTCCTACGATTTCATGGCGCGACTGCCCGATAGCGCCTCCATGAAACACATGTATTCAGATCGTGAAGAGAAGTATTCGACCTGTCACGATCACATTCGGACACTTGCAATCAACGTCCGGCAAGACCCCGCGACAAGGGCCGAAAAACCCCCTGGACCGGGCCACCATCTGCGGATTTACAGGAAATCTCATAGAGCAAAGGGGCATGCGCGACCCCTCCGGCCGACTACATTCGGGGGTGCGGTGCGGAGATATCCCGCCCGCGACGACAACGCAGGGCGCCGGGCACGACCGTGGTGAGGGGACGGTATGGCGAAGGACACTCCGCCGCGCTGGGACCGGAAGATGCAGCAGCGGCTGGGGCGCGGCGAAGCGGCCGCGCTCGGCGAGCTGTACGACCGGTTCGCGTCCCTGGTGCACGGTCTCGCCCATCGCGTCCTCGGGGACCAGCAGGGCGCCGACCGGATCACCCGTGAGGTCTTCACGCACGTGTGGGAGCACCCCGACTCCTACGACCCCAAGCAGGGCCCGCTGCGCACCTGGATCGCCGCCCTGACCCACCGGTTCGCCGTCGAGCGGCTGCGGCGGGCCGGGACCGCCGCCCTCGCCGACGGCAGCAGCGGCGGCACCGACGATCTGGAGCGCAAGGTGCGCCACGCGTCGGCGACGGCCCGCGCGGACTACATCGTCGCGTCCATGCCCCAGCCTCTGCGCACCGCCCTTGAGCAGGCGTATTTCCAGCGCCGGGACTACCACCAGACGGCCGCCGAGCTCGGGGTCACGGCCGACGAGGCCCGCCGAAGACTCCGGCTCGGCCTGCAACTCCTGGCCACCGCCCATGACACCTCGGGCACCCCACCCGAACCGGGGAGCACCTTGTGAACGACCCGGAGCGGCCCGCCCCCCACGCCGGCCCCGGCGACCGCCACCGCGCCCACGACGACCAGGACGGCACAGCGGTGGACGGCGGTGACGGCGGTCCCCGGGACGGCTCCGCGGCACCCGGCACCGACGCCCCACGCCCACTCGGCACGGGCCCCGACCCCGACCCCGACCCCGACCCCGACCCCGACGGGCGGACGTCCGCCCCACGCGCACCGTCCCCACGCACCCGCGCCGGAACGGCCGCCCCGCCCCCGCCCGGCGCGCCGCCGACGGAACAGGACACCCCCGAGCGGCACCCCGCACACCCCGCGTCCCCCGAGGCACCCGCGTCGTCCGGACCGCCGACGCACGGCGTCCTGAAGTCGCTCCTGGGCGCGTGGGCGCTCAGCGCGTGCTCACCCGGGGAGACGGCCGCCGTCGAGCGGCATCTGGGCGAGTGCGGGCTGTGTGCCGCGGAGGCACTGCGGCTGCGGGACGCCGTGCGGCTGCTGCACCCCGCGGAGACGCTGGACCTCGACCCGGGGCTGCGTACCCGGGTCCTCGACAGCTGTCTGGGCCGACGTCCGCCGCGTATCCCGGTGCCCGGGTGGGCCACGCCCTACGACGCGGAGACGGCCCGGCTCGACGCGCTCCTCCAGGACTTCGGGGACGCCGAGTGGCAGACGCCCGTCCGGCTGCGCTGGTACGAGGACTCGCGGCCCCACAGCCGCGGGACCACCGTCGCGGGGGTCATCGCGCATCTGCTGACCGTGGACGGTCTGGTGGCGGGCGCGCTCGGGCTGGCCGACCCGCTGCACGCGCGCGTGCGCGCCGCCGGGAGCGCCGAAGGCCCGGCCGGGCCCGCCGCGCGCACCGAGGCGTACTGGGCCGCCCTGCTCGACCCGCCCACGCGCGAGGTCCGCACCCCGTGGCGCGATCAGAGCCACGCGCTGGTGCGGACGGTGGCGTTCGCCGCCGGGGACGCCGCCCACGCGGCCGGATCCGGTCTGCTCCCCGTGTCGTACGGGGACTTCGAGCTGCCGTTGCGGGACGCCATGGTGGACCGCGCCTTCGAGTGCTGGGTGCACGCCACGGACATCGCCGAGGCCGTCGACTACCCGTACGGGCCTCCGGCCCCGCGCCATCTGACCCGGCTGATCGAGCTCGGCGCCCGGTTGCTGCCCACGGCGCTCGCCGCACGGCGTCGCGCGGGGCTCGCGTCCCCGCCCCGGCGGCTGGGCGAGGTGGGTGCCCCGGGGCGCAGTCTGCGACTGGAGATCGAGGGCGCGGGCGGCGGCGACTGGTACATCCCGCTGGACTCACCGGCGGCCCTCGGCTCCGCGGACCACGAGGTCGCCCACATAGCGCTGGACGGCACGGAGTTCTGCCGGCTGGCCGCCGGACATGTCTCCCCGGAGGAGGCGGCCGCGGGCCAGAAGGGCGACAAGGAGGCCATCAGGGAGGTCCTGGCCGCCGCGGCGGCCCTCAGCCGTCTCTGAGCCCGCCCCGTCCCGTCCAGGGCGCCAGGAAGGCCGTGGGCGCCCCCGGGGGCCGGGGGACAGGCCGTGGGCGCCCCGGAGCTCGCCGGGAGCACCGGGAGGGACCGGGGAACACCGGGCTCAGGGGGTCAGGGGTCAGGGGTCAGGGGTCAGGGGAAGACGACCGTGCGGCGTCCGTTCAGGAGGATGCGCCGCTCGGCGTGCCACTTCACCGCGCGGGCGAGCGCCTGGCACTCCACGTCGCGGCCGGTCGCCACGAGCTGGTCCGGGGTGACCCCGTGGCCCACCCGCTCGACCTCCTGCTCGATGATCGGACCCTCGTCGAGATCGGCGGTCACGTAGTGCGCGGTCGCCCCGATCAGCTTCACCCCGCGCGCGTGGGCCTGGTGGTACGGCTTGGCGCCCTTGAAGCTCGGCAGGAACGAGTGGTGGATGTTGATGATCCGGCCGTTGAGCTGCTTGCACAGATCGTCGGAGAGCACCTGCATGTAACGGGCGAGGACGACCAGCTCGACCCCCTCCGCACGGACCAGCTCCAGCAGTTCCGCCTCGGCCTGCGGCTTGTTGTCCCGGGTGACGGGGATGTGGCGGAACGGGACGTCGTAGGAGGCGACGAGTTCCGCGAAGTCGGTGTGGTTGGACACCACCGCGACGATCTCCACCGGCAGCGCGCCGGTACGCGCGCGGAACAGCAGGTCGTTCAGGCAGTGCCCGAACCTGCTGACCATGAGGACGACCCGCATCCGGTCGTCGGCGCGGTCGAGCTGCCAGTCCATCTGGAAGGAGTCGCCGACGGCCGCGAAGCTCGCCCGCAGCTTGTCGACGGTCACCGGGGCCTCCGCCGAGAAGTGCACCCGCATGAAGAACAGGCCGGTGTCGTGGTCCCCGAACTGCTGGCTGTCCTCGATGTTGCATCCGGTCATGAACAGAAAGCTGGAGACGGCGTGCACGATGCCCTGCTTGTCAGGGCACGACAACGTGAGGACGTACTGATCGGCGGGGGCTGTGGCCTGCTCACTCATGCCGAACAGGGTCCCATACCGCATCCCCCGCGCGCGGGCGCCGGACCGCCGGCTTCCGGGGGGCGCGCGCTCACGCGGGCGCCGGGCGGTCTCAAGCGGGTGCGGGGCGGTCTCAGGCGGTGCGGGTCATGATCCGCAGCACCTCAAGGGTCCGCGGCGGCTGGTCCGGGTCCTCGCCGTCACTCGTCGCGAGCCGTACATGGGCCTCGCGCGCGGCGTGCACGGCCTCCGGCCACCCCGGGTGCTCCAGATACGCGGAGACGGCCGCGTCGGGCCCCACCTGGTGCATGATCTTCAGCACCCGCAGGACGGCGGCGTCGACAAGGGCGGCCTCGTCGGAGTCCCGGAAGATCGTCCCCACGTACTTCTCCGCGGACCAGTTGTCGAGCCAGGTGTCCTCGACGAGCCGGTACACGGCGTCGGTCACATCCCCGTAGCCGGTGTGACCGGCGAGCCAGCAGTCGTGCTGGAAACCCGGGTCGGAGAGCATGTGCAGCGCGGAACGCACGTTGCTGCGCCAGCGCCACCACGGCATGTCGTTGAGTGGCATGCCGCCCATGGTGGAGGAGCGGCGGCCACGACGGGAAGGGTTCTCCGGACCTTGCACGGTCACCGATCGTACGTTCACCGGCCGGACGCTCCGCACGCTCCCCCTCAATTCACCTCCCCGCCGTCCGCCGTTGTCCCCTCGCCACTCGGGGGTTGGGAATGCGGCGCGAGGGTGCGGAACCATGACCGGTCGGCGACGCAAGCGCATCGATTCCCCCGCTCCGACCCGCCGTACCTGGGCGGAACGGCCCCCCGAACGCGCGGGGGCGGCCACCGCGTCCCCAGGGCCCCGGGGCGCGCGCGGCGTCCGGACCCGGCCGGTCGCGCTGTCCGCGGCCGCCCTCACGGTCTGCGGCGCGCTCGCCGCCGCCTGCGGTGTGATGCCCGGCACATCGGCGCCGTCCGCTTCCACCATCAAGGTCATGACCTGGGCGCCGGAGAACACCAGGGCCACCAACATGCCGGGGATGCCGGCGACGGCACGCGCGTACGCGCGCTGGGTGAACGCGGGCGGCGGTATCGACGGCCGCGATCTCCAGGTCGTCACCTGCAACGACACCAACGACTCCAGCGGCGCGAGGGACTGCGCGCAGCGGGCGGTGGACGAGGGCGTCGTCGCCGTCGTCGGCTCGTACAGCCAGTTCGGCCGCGCCACCCTCCCGACGCTGGAAGCGGCGGGCATCCCGTTCATCGGCGGCTACGGCGTCACCCCGATCGAGTTCACCAGCCCGGCGTCGTACCCGGTGCACGGCGGGCAGCCCGCGCTGATGGCCGGACTGGGACGCCAGCTCGCGGACCGGTGCGCCCAGGTGACGCTGGTCCGGCCCGACACCACCGCGGGTGACGCGCTCCCGCCGCAGATCGATGCCGGGCTCGCCGCCGGACGACGGGGCCCGGTGGACGATGTGCGCGCCCCGGAGGACGCGTCCGAGTACACCGCCGAGGCCCGGAGATCACTGACCCGGGCCCGTACGGAACCCGGGACCGGGAACTGTGTGGCCGCCGCGCTCGGGGAACGCACCCACACGTTCTTCGACTCGTTCCGCCGGATCCGCGCCGGGCACACGCCGGTGCGCGTCGGTTCCGTGATCGGCAGCGTGGACCAGTCCGTCGTGGACCGCGCGGGCGGCGCCTCGGGGCCGTACGAGGGGGCCCTGATCTCGGCGTGGTACCCGGTGGCCACGGACCGGCGCTGGGGGACGATGCGCGAGGTGATCAGGGAGCACGCGTTCGAGGACAACCGCGTCGACCCCACGGACGCGGGGGCGCAGACCACCTGGGTCGCCTACACCGTGCTGAAGCAGGTCGTGGAGTCCCTGGACGGCGGCGAGGTGTCCGCCCGGACCGTGCGCCGTGCCCTCGACGGAGGTCTCACGGTGGGGACGGGCGGTCTGACCCCGCCCCTGCGCTGGCGGTTCGAGGACCTGCTCGCGATGAACGACCATCCGAGGATCGTGAACGCGGACGTCACCTTCCAGACCGTCCGCGACGGCCGGCTCGTGGCGGCGCGACGGGGGTTCGTGAACGTCTCCGACACGCTGGAGCACTCCGGCCGACCGGGGTGAGCGGCCCTTGGCGAACACCCCTCGGTGGGCCTCCGCCGCGCCCGCCGGATCGCCACCCGGACGGAACGAGACGCTGTGCGGGCCGCTGCGGGCCTTCCGCGCCCGGCTGCTGACAGGTTGGGTGTTGGGCGGCCCGCGGGGCCCGTACGGGCCGTCCAGGCGCCTTCCCGGGGGCCTGGACAGGGTCTCGCCGCCCCGGGAGACCGGCCGCCGGGGTCAGAGCTGGGTGGGCTGGCGGGGTGTCAGGCTGTACTTCTTCGCGATGGTGTTCCAGAGCGCGGACGCCTCACGCTTGGCCTTCGTGGCCTCGCCGCTGGCCCGGTTGCCCGCCCCGGCCTCCTTGGTCTGACGGGCCTTGCCCTTACGGCAGCCCCGGTCCGAGTCGACCCGCGCGGCCCAGTCGGCGTAGTGCTCGTCGGCCTTCGCCGACGCCTCCCAGGCCGTGTTCAGCGCGGAGCCGAGCCGGGCGTGCTGGGGCAGTTCACCGATCGGGAGTTCGGCGAGCCGGGTCACGAGGCCGCGGCGCTGGTCGGCGGCGTCCCGCAGATCGTCGCCCGCGTCGTCCAGGTTCTTGCACCGTCCGATGTCCGCGACGGCGCTGATCACGGTCGCGCGGCTGCCGCCGCTGTCCGCGAGCAGCTTGTCGAGTCCCTCGGCCTGCTGCCGCGCCGTGTCCTTCGGGCTGTCGGACGGCGACGGCCCGGTCTCCTCCGGCGCGCTCTCCTCCGGCACGGGTTCCGTCGCGGACACGGGCGCGCTGCCCTTGTCCTTCTTCTCGTCCCCTCCGCCGAGCAGGGTGCCCGCACCGACGCCGACGACGACCAGCCCCACACCGAGGGCGGCGAACAACGGCACCTTCTTGTTCTTGCGGCCGGAGTCACCGCCGCGCCCGGAGCGCGCGTCGCGGCGGTTCGCGGCACGGCCCTGGTGCGGGCCCGCCGCGCGCGGGGGGCCCGCCATGTGCGCCATGCCCGGGGCGTGGTGCGCGGGGGCGGGACGCGGCCCGGGGGCGGGAGGCGGTGCCTGGGCGGCGTTCTGCTCGTCGCTGCGGAAGAGGGCGTCGAACTCGGACGGCGGCGGGCGCTCACCCGGGGCGCCCGGGCGTATCCCGTAGGGCGCGCTCGTCGGCGTCGGCGGCACCTGCGGCAGATGCTGGGTGGGCGCGCTGTGCACGTCCGGCGCCGCGCCGCCTCCCGCGCGCGGGACGGTGCCCAGGTAGTGCGTCTGATCGACGGCGGGGGACGCCGGACCGGGGGCGGCGGGTGCCTGCCCGCGCGGGGCGGGGCCGGGCCGGGCGGGACCGGGTATCTCGGGGGGCAGGGCGCCCGGCAGTACGGGCGGGATCACCTGGGTCGCGCCGTCGTGGTCGGGCAGCGGGCCCGGGGTGGCGGGTACCGGCGGGATGATCCGCGTGGCCTCGGCGTCGCTGCCGTGCGCGGCGTGCGCCCCGGGACGGCCCGGAGCGGGCGGGGCCGGCGCGCGGCCGGGCGCGGGCGGCACCGGCGGTATGAGCTGGGTCGCCTGCGCGTCGGGCCCGTCGAGCGGGGCGGCGCCGATCGGCGGGATCAGCTCGGTCGGCGACTCGGCCACGGACGGCGGCCCGGCGTGCGCGCCGGACGGCCCGGGCGGTATCGGCGGCAGGTACTGCGTGGCCGGGGCGTCGCCGCCCGCGGCCGGGGGGAACGCGGCATGTGTGCCGTGCGCGGGCCCGGCGGGCACCGGCGGGATCATCCGGGTGGCCTCGGCGTCCGGGTCCGGGCCCCCGACAGGCGGTAGAGGGCCCGCCGAGGGCGCGCGATGGGCACCACGGCCCTGCGGGGGCGGCGGAGGGTACCCGTAACCGTTCTGCGCCCCGTAGGAGCCCGTGGCGGGCTGCTGCGGCGGCGCGGGCGGACCGGGCGGGCCTCCCCAGCCCTGCCCGGCGGGCGGCGCGGGAACGGCGGGCGGGAGCTGCTGCGCCCCGGGATCGCCCCAGTGCCCCTGCTGGGCGCCGTGGTGACCCTCCTGAGCGGGCAGGCCCGCGTCATTCCCGTGCCCTTGATGCGGCTGCTGCGCCTGATGCCCCGACTGGTGCGGAGCCTGCTGGTACTGCGGGGTCTGCTGATACTGCGGGGCCTGCTGATACTGCTGGCCGTGCTGGCCCTGTTGGTATTGCTGGCCGTGGTGCTGCTGACCTTGGTGGTGCTGCTGGCCCTGCTGGTAATGCTGCTGACCCTGCTGATGCTGATTCTGCTGGTACGGCGGGTGTTCCTGGTGCGACTGGTGCGGCAGATGCCCCCCGTACCCCTGCGGAGCCTGGTGGTTGTGGTGACCCTGCGAGCCCTGGTGACCGTGCGGCGCCTGGTGACCGTGCGGCGCCTGCTGGCCGTGCTGGCCGTGCTGGTCCTGCCAGGAGGTGGTGTCGGGCTGCGGCGCGTGGTGGCCCACGGCCGGCGGCAGGAGCGGTGCGCTTCCGTCGGCGGGGAGCACGATGCCCTCACGGGGCTGCCGTGCCGGGGAGGGATGCGCGTCCTCGCCCTGTCCGCTCTGCGTCACCGGGAACTCCTACGAATGGGGGAACTTCGGAACAGACGGTTCACGCTACCGGGTGCCCGGACCACCGTGCCACGTGGCTCGAAGTGGCCCCCTCCCCGTACTTCGCGAAGTATCACAACCTCCTTGCGGAACACCGTCAGCCCCCTGACACAGCCGGAGTTGACACCGGGTCCGGGTACGGAACGCCTGGTCCGCGGGGACTGGCGGCGCCGCGCGCGAGGACGTCGGGACGGGCCGTCGCACGGCCGGGGGGCACCGCGCCGACGGGTCACGGAAGCGGCCCCCGGGGAGCACCCGTGAGCCGCTTCCGTGACCCGTCTCACGCCGCGCGGTGGATCAGCGGGACGTGCGTCCGTCGTTCTCTTCCGCCGTCTCCGTCTCTTCCGCCGTCTCCGTCAGGCGTCTCGTCCGTTGGATGTCCTTCCGGCAGGCGTCTCCTCCGTCAGGCCGCGGCCTGGAGTTCGAGGCGGGCGCCGAACTCCCGTACCACCGGCTCGTCGCGGAACGGTTCGAGCCGTTGCTGGAAGTCGTCGAGGTACTCGGCACCGCGGTTGGACCGCAGGGTGCCCAGCAGTTCGACGGCGCTCAGACCCGTGTGGCACGCCTGCTCGATCTCGCGCTGCTGCACCTGGGCGCTGGCGAGCAGCACCATGCCGATCGCCCGCCTTCGCGCGCGGGTCTGCGGGTGTTTGTCGAGTGCCTCCTGTGCGGTGCGGGCGGCGGCCTCGGACTGGCCGAGGTCGCGGTGGCAGTGGGCGAGTTCGTCCGCGAGGTACGCCTCGTCGAAGTGGGCGATCCACACGGGGTCGTCGCCGGTGGCGGAGTCGGCGCGTTCCATCGCGGAGACCGCGCGGCCGGTTGCCGCCTGGGCGGACCGGGTGTCCCCGAGGAGGGCGTGGCCCCGGGCCTCGGCGGCGTGGAACATGGCCTCCGCGCGTGGGGTGACCCGTCCGCGCGCGCCCTCCTGTGCGGCGCGGGCGAGCTGGGCGATCTCGCGCGGGTTGCCGAGCTGGGCGGCCAGATGGCTCATGGAGGCCGCCAGCACATAACCGCCGTATCCCCGGTCGCCAGCGCCCTGGGCGAGGCGCAGCGCCTGGATGTAGTAGCGCTGGGCGAGGCCGGGCTGGCCGGTGTCGACGGCCATGTAGCCCGCGAGTTCCGTCAACCGGGCGACCGCCGCGAACAGTTCACGCCCGATCGCCTCCCGGTACGAGCCGGCGAGCAGCCCGGAGACGACGCTGTTGAGGTAGTGGACGACGACGGGCCTGACGTGTCCGCTGCCGTACTGGTGGTCGAGGTCGACCAAGGCCTGGGTCATCGCCTTGACGGCGGCCACGTCGGAGGCGCCCACGCGGGGGCCCGCCTGGCGTGCCACCTGGGCGTCGGGGGTGGAGATGAGCCAGTCCCTGCTGGGTTCGACCAGCGCGGACGCGGCCACCGACGAGCCCGACAGGAAGTCCCTGCGGCCCACGTCGCTGCGCCACAGTTCGCAGACCTGCTCGATGGCGCCGAGCACGGTGGGCGAGAACTGGAGGCCGACGCCGGAGGCGAGGTTCTTGCCGTTGGCCATGCCGATCTCGTCGATCGTGACCGTACGGCCCAGTTTGCGGCCCAGGGCCTCGGCGATGATCGCGGGTGCCCGGCCCCGTGGCTGCTGGCCTCGCAGCCAGCGGGCGACGGACGTCTTGTCGTAACGCAGGTCGAGGCCGTGTTCCGCGCCGCACATGTTGACGCGGCGGGCCAGCCCCGCGTTGGAGCACGCGGCTTCCTGGATGAGCGCTTGCAGCCGTTCGTTCGGCTGCCGCGCGACGAGTGGCCGTGCGGCCATGACGTAAACCCCCTGTGGCTGCGGCGTTCGCCAGACCGCCGCCTCGTCGTGTCTGGGTCGTGTCCGGGTCATGTCTGAATCGCGTCCGATTTGAGTTGCTTCGCACTGTTCGGTCGCCGATCACGGCGGCTTCTCGCAGATCAATGCCCCGGCGACAAACGGAAGATGCGGGACATACGAGAAATGCCGGGGTAACAGCCGGTAGTCCGCCCCTACCCTGGTTACCCACAGCCGCGGCTCGACCCTCCGCGCGCCCCTGTCAGTGCATCCATGCGCCCCATGTGCGGGTTCGATGCACCGTGCCCGCGCGCGTGGAGGGCCGTAACCCCGACAGAAAGCGAGAGTTGAGAAGCACGTGGAAGAGACCATCGGAGTCACATCGGCCGCCCAGATCCCCAAGCAGCGTGGGGACGCCCTCCCGGACACCGCGGCGCGGTACGCCGAGGAGCGGCACTGGGACGTGTTCCCCGGTACGTGCATGGAGACCGTGGACGGGGTCCCCCGATGCTCGTGCGGCGACACCGGTTGCGCCGAGCCCGGCGCCCATCCCGCGCGCGAGGACTGGGCGACCCAGGCCACGGGCAGCGCGACCGTGGCACGCCGGCTCTGGGCGAAGCAGGCGACGGCGTCGATCCTGATGCCCACGGGCCGCACCTTCGACGCGATCGATGTGCCCGAGACGGCCGGGTTCCTCGCCCTGGCGCGAATGGAGCGGATGGAACTCACCCTCGGCCCGGTGACCTGCACCCCGGACCGGCGGATGCAGTTCTTCGTGCTGCCGGGTGCCGCCGCCAAGGTCCCCGACCTGGTCCGCAAGCTCGGCTGGCCGCCCGCCTCGCTCGACCTGGTGACCCTGGGCGAGGGGGCCTATGTGGCCGCCCCGCCGACCCGGTTCGGCACCAAGGGCGCCGTCCAGTGGGCGTGCCGTCCCACCGCGGCCAATCGCTGGCTGCCCGACGCGGAGGAGATCGTGAGCCCGTTGGCGTACGCCTGCGGCCGGGAGGCCCGTCGATAGGGCGCCGGTGCGCCGTTGCACGAGGAGCGGGCCGTCCTTCCGCCGGACGGCCGGACAGGACTCCGTACGGATCGGCCCCGGACGGCCTCCCGCGCGCGGACCAGCGGCGCGCGGAGGTGTCCGGGGCCGTGGGCTTTCGTGGGCCGGGTGCAGGGCGCGGCCTGGGCCGCGGTACTGCCGTGCGCGGGGCACCGCGTCGTACGGAACCGCGTCGTACGGGGCACCTCGTCGTGCGGGGGACCTGCCGTCGATCGCGGGGCCGGGCCGTCAGAACCGCGGGCGGCCGGTGAACGCGGACAGCAGACGACCCGCAGGCCGTGGTTCCGGCCGCGCGAGGCGGCGGGAAGCCGGCCGGACGGTTACCGGCGGCCTGCGGGTCGGGTGACTGCTGGGATTGGGCCGGCTGCGCGCTCTCACGCGCGGGTCCGGCACCGCACTAGGTGTGGTGACGAGCGCTAGCCCGCAGCCACCTCACTCGTCCGGTAATCACTCATGCTCCGAACCACCTCCCTTCTGTGTACGACCGACCATAGGCACCCTCCCGCGCGCGTTCAACGGGTTTTCCGCGGAATACGGCGCGGCCCTCCCGGCAGCCGGACGAGATGTGCGCCCCCATGCGCCCACCAGCGCGAAAGCACGGCCGGGAGCAGCAGGCCATTTCCCTCCGGCGGCTGTTTCGGTGAAGACTGTGTGTGCTGGGTCACGCTGGAGTTGAATGGCCTGGAGCGGTAACGCAACACCTACGTACTACGGCGCATTACTGGCGGTACTGGCGGACAGGGGGTGCCAGGTGAGTGCTTCCCGGCGTAGTGGGACCACCGACGAGATCGGACCGCCCGAGCCCGAACGGGACGGCTCCGATCTGCTCGCCGCGCTGCTCGACGGCATGGACGCGGCACTCTGCGCGTTCGACGCGGACGGTGTCGTCACCCATTGGAACCGCGAGGCGGAACGCGTCCTCGGCTGGACGGCCGCCGAGGCCGTCGGCCGCCGGGGTCTCTCCGGCTGGGCGGTGCGCCCCGGTGACGCCGCCGAGGTGGAGGGACGGCTGCTGACGGCGATGCACGCGCAGGGCCGTCAGGTGCATGAGTTCGCGCTGGTCACCAAGGACGGCGGCCGGGTCCTCGTGCGCGTCCAGTCGGCGGCCGTGCGCGGCGCGGACGGCAAGCCCGCCGGGCTGTACTGCGCGTTCAGCGAGGTGCACGCGCAGATCGATCTGGAACGGTCCATCGCGCTGAGCGAGGCGCTGTTCGAGGACGCCGCGTGGGGGGTCGTCCTCGTCGACGCCGATCTGCGGCCCGCCGTGGTGAACGCGCATGCCGCGCAGGCCCTGGGAAGCGGTCGTACGAGCCTGCTGGGCCGTCCCCTCGGTGATCTGCTCACCCAGGGCGTGGAGGAGCTGGAGGGCGCCCTCGCGCACGTCCTCGCGGAAGGTCCGCCACCCACGCCGACCGATCTGTGGGTGAGTGTCAGGCTGCCCGGCGGTGACACCCGGCGGTGCTGGCGCAGCGGCTTCGTCCGGTTGTCCTCGCCCCTCGCGGAGGAACCGGTTCCGCTGGGGGTCGCGTGGCTGTTCCAGGACGTCACCGAGTCCAAGCAGACCGAGCAGGACGCCGCACAGCTGCGGTTCCGGGTGAATCAGCTGCATCGCGCGGCGCGTGCCGCCGCCGAGTGCGAGGACCCCGCCGAGGCGGTGAGCGTACAGCTGGACTTCTCGCTCGCCGGATTCGCCGACAACGCGGTGCTGGACCTGGTCGTCCGGGACCCCGCGAGCGGCGCTCCCCCACGGGAGGACTCTCCCGACGGCACCCCGGTACGTCTGGTGCGGGCCCTCGCGACACCGTCCGGGACGCCCGGCCCGAGCCTCGACCGGTACCGCACCGCGCTCCCCGCGCGGTACGCGGCGGCGCATCCCGCGCTCCAGAGCGTGGAACGCACCAGTTCGGTACGGGCGAGCGCGCCGGCCGGGGCTCCGGAACGGGCCCCGGAGTGGGCCGCGGCCCGGCAGTGGCCCGAGGACACCGTGCACGCCCTGTGCTCGGTGCTGCGCAGCCGGGGCCGCACGCTCGGGGTGGTGACGTTCCTGCGCGCGGGGAGCCGGCCCCAGTTCGAGCGGATGGACGCGACGTACGCGGAGAGCATCGCCTCGCGGATCGCCGCGGCGCTGGACCTGGCCGGGATCGGCACGGACCCGCCGCGGACCTGACGGCCCTGACGGCCCGGTCGGACGCGCACGAGCACCACGCGCGCGTGCGGCACGGGCCACCCCGCGCGCGTACGCATCGAAACCGTCCCGCGCGCGGAGCGAGCGCTTCACGCGCGCGGGGCGACGGTTCGACCGTGGTGGTGTCACCGCTGGTGGAGCTCCGGCGTCACCGCTGGTAGAAGATCCGGTCCCGGTACTCGGCCATCACCCGGCGGTTCCACTCATGACCGCCGTCGACGTTCCCGGAGCGCAGCAAGGGGGGCTCGATCCCGCGCTCCGCCAGTGCGCCGGCCGCCGTCGCCAGCACGGACTGGAGGAGCGCGCTGGTGACCACCGTGGAGGCCGGGGCGAACGGGGCCTCGATGCCGTCGTGGGTCAGTTCCGCGTCCCCGACCGGGATACGGCTGTCCAGGACGATGTCGCAGTGGTCCTTGAGGTAGGTGCCCGAGGAGTGCCGTGAACCGGTCTCCGTGGCGTAGGCGACGGAGGTCACCCCGATGACCTTGACGCCACGCGCGCGGGCGCTCATGGCCATCTCGACGGGCAGGGCGTTGCGTCCCGACAGCGAGATGACGAAGAGGACGTCACCGGCCCTGAGCGGGCTGGTCTCCAGGACCACCGTGGCGAGGCCGTCGACGCGTTCCAGGGCGGAGCCGAGGGTGGCGGGCATGACATCGACGCCGACGACCCCCGGGACCGTCAGCAGGTTCATCAGGGCGAGGCCGCCCGCGCGGTAGACGACGTCCTGGGCGGCGAGCGAGGAGTGTCCCGCGCCGAACGCGAAGAGCCGCCCGCCGTCGGCGACGGTGTCCGCGAGGAGGGCCCCGGCGGCGGCGATCTCGGGCGCGTCCTGGTCACGGACCTGCTGGAGCAGTCCGATGGCCGCGTCGAAGAACCGGTCGGACAGCTTGCTCCCGGCCCCCGCCGCGTGGCCCCCCGCGCCGTCCGCCGGCCCGCCCCCGGCCTGGTCTGCCGCTCCGGACCTGCTGTCGCTCATCGCCGATTCCCCTTCGTCCGCGGTCGTCGTCACCGCGCGGGAACCGTGCGACCACCGCGCGCGGGAGTGCGTCCACCTCGCGCGATGTGCCGCGTGGGTGAGGTGGACGGGCCCGCGCGGGGGCGTTCCCGCGCGCGTGTCGCGGATCACGGTGCGGTCTGGACCACTGCGCTGTCAATACGCTCACCGACCGCCGCGCAGTACGCTCGGTGAACCGTCCCGCAGTTCGTTCACGTACCGGTCCGAGGTTCCTGGCGCCGGCGCGCGGGACCGGGCGCACCGGACGCGGAATCCGGCGGGCCGCATCAGCTGTTCTGCGGGTAGGCCCGGTTGTCAGCGCCATGCGTCAGAATTGGGGCCAGGGGCCAGCGCACTCGCTAGTGCGGCACTAGCAAAGCCGAACGAGGGGCACGTACGAATGTCCGGACTGATCGACACCACGGAGATGTATCTCCGCACCATCCTCGAACTCGAAGAGGAAGGTGTGGTCCCTATGCGCGCCCGTATCGCGGAGCGCCTGGATCAGAGCGGCCCGACGGTGAGCCAGACGGTCGCGCGCATGGAGCGTGACGGTCTGGTGTCGGTCGCCAGCGACCGGCATCTTGAGCTGACCGAGGAGGGCCGCAGGCTCGCCACGCGGGTGATGCGCAAGCACCGGCTCGCGGAATGCCTGCTGGTCGATGTGATCGGCCTGGAGTGGGAGCAGGTCCACGCGGAGGCGTGCCGCTGGGAGCACGTGATGAGCGAGGCGGTGGAGCGGCGGGTGCTGGAGCTGCTGCGGCACCCCACGGAGTCCCCGTACGGCAACCCGATCCCCGGGCTGGAGGAGCTGGGCGAGAAGGAGAGCGCCGACCCGTTCCTCGACGAGGGCATGGTCTCCCTCGCCGATCTGGACCCGGGCAGCGACGGCAAGACGGTCGTCGTGCGCCGGATCGGGGAGCCGATCCAGACCGACGCGCAGCTGATGTACACATTGCGCCGGGCCGGGGTGCAGCCCGGGTCCGTCGTCAGTGTCACGGAGTCGGCGGGCGGGGTGCTCGTCGGCAGCGGGGGCGAGGCCGCGGAGCTGGAGACCGAGGTGGCGAGCCACGTCTTCGTCGCCAAGCGGTAGGCGAGCCACGTCTTCGTCGCCAAGCGGTAGCCGTCGGGAATCGCCGGACGGTTCCCCCCGGACGACCGGAGGGGTCCCGTCCGGCAGCTGGCCCCCTCCGCACCTCGGCGCGCTCGGTCGAGGTGGGCGGACAGGAGCCCTTGTGCTGCCCCGAACCGCCCCGGGGCCTGTCCGTCCCCTCGCACCCGCGGCACCCCGCCCCGCACCAGCGGTGCGCGGGTCCCGTGAATGGGCCCCGCCGGGTGTCTGAACAGCCTCTGCCGGGCGGCGGCCGAGAGGCCACCGAAGCGACGTTCACGCTCGGCCCCACGCCCCCGTCGATCCAGCGCCGCCCGGCGGCATCGATGAGCGGCCACAGTCCCGCCGTACGGCGCGGGTATCGGTTCACCGCACATGTGACGGGCGCCCGTCACCGCTCCGGCGGACGTACCGAGCACGAGGTCCGCCCGCTCCGACAGGTCGCGGCCGGGCGCCGCCCGCCCCGGCCACCGGATGCAGAGGCCCCGCACCCGGCCGCGCGGTGGGACCACTGAGGCAACTCCACACGGGAGGGGGACAGTTGGCTTTCCCGTGCGGACCGGATTCGGGATTCTGTGCGTGGAATCGCAGCGGCCGCCCCGATCCCGTGCCAGGCTGTGCGAGAGGCATATGACTCGAAGGCTCTGGGCCGCGTGGAGCGGTCCGGCCGCTCGGCCGGGGAGGGGCGGGCGATGCGCTGCGAACACCAGGCGAGGCATCACCGGCACGACGGGAACGGCGCACCTCGCACGAGCGCCGACACCGGCACGGACAAGGCCCGCCGACGGGCCGGGACCGACCATCCCGGCCGCCGACGACACGTATGGGGCCCCGGCGCCTCACGGCGCCGGGGCCCGGTCCTCCCCTTCGCCGACCCGGAGCCCCGAGCTCCCAGGGTCAGCCCCTTCGGACCGTCTTCCCCGAGCGGCCCGCCCCTCGGGAAAGATCTCCCCAGGGTGGGATCGGCCAACCCTCGGACACCGTCACCCGAACGAGCGGTGTTGATGGCCAGAACCCCGTTTTCGAATGAAGGTTCGATAACCTGAACCATGCGAGAGCGCCGCACCGGGGCGGCCCACGCGCGCGGTGAGGCGCCGTGGCCACACACCCCGGCGACACGTTCCCCAGCGGACCGGAGCAGCACATCGAGACCCGGAAGAGCCCGCGACCAGCCAATGAGCCGACGAGTGAGGGGGGTGCCGTAGCAATGGCCACGCGCATCGAAGTGACCGGGGCGGACGGCGTACACCTGACCGCCTGGGACTTCGCCGACCCGCCCAAACCAGGGCGGTCGCGCGAGCCGGGCGTGCTGTTGCTGCACGGTCTGATGGGCCGCGCGTCCCACTGGGCGGGCACGGCCCGCTGGCTGGGCGAGCGGCACCGCGCGGTCGCCGTCGACCAGCGGGGCCACGGCCGCAGCGACAAGCCTGCCGACGGCCCGTACGACCGCGAGGCGTACGTGGCGGACGCCGTGGCCACCCTCGAACAGCTCGATCTGGCACCCGCCGTGCTGATCGGCCACTCCATGGGCGCGCTCACCGCCTGGCAGGTCGCCGCGCGCCGCCCCGACCTGGTGCGGGCGCTGATCCTGTGCGACATGCGCGCCTCGGCTTACGGGGCGGCCTCCCAGCGCGAGTGGGAGGACTGGTTCCGCGCGTGGCCGCTGCCGTTCGCCACCCTGGCCGACGTGCACAAGTGGTTCGGCGAGGACGACCCCTGGGCGGAACGCCCCAACCCCGCGCGGGGCGCGTTCTACGCGGAGGTGATGGCCGAGTCCCCCGACGGCTGGCGTCCGGTGTTCGACCCCGAACAGATGCTGCGCTCCCGCGAGGCATGGGTGCACAACGCGCACTGGGACGAGCTGGCGCAGGTCCGGTGCCCGACCCTGGTCCTGCGCGGGCTGGACGGCGAGCTGGGCCGCGCGGAGGCGCAGGAGATGGTGCGGGTGCTTCCCCGCGGGCAGTACGCCGAGGTGGCCGACGCGGGCCATCTCGTGCACTACGACCAGCCGGAGGCATGGCGTACGGCGATCGAGCCTTTCCTGGAGGGAGCCCTGACGGGGTGACACCCCGCCGGGTGCCGGAGCGTCCGCGAACCCGCGCGCGTGGGGAGGACGGCCAGTGATCCGGCGGGGTGAGGTCGTACGGTCCAGGACGCCTCCGGGTGCCCGAAGGCGTCCTGGACCGTGCCGACGGCGGCACCGCGACCCGCACGTCCGGTGGGGTGCCCCGAGCTGTCCAGCACGTCCTGCCGGGTCCGAACTCCCCACGAGCCGCGCGGTGCCCGCACGGTCCGGTTCCGTTCTGTTCGCAAGCGCCGGGGAGTTCTGGACCTTCCCAGCAGGTCACGGAACCGGTCGACAGGGCCGTCAGGAGTCCTCGGCGGCCCTCTCAGGGGCTCAGCCGCTCCACACGCCACCCGGGGCCGTCGGGCTCGCGAACGTAGCGCAGACGGTCATGGAGGCGGTTCTCGCGGCCCTGCCAGAACTCGACGGTCCGCGGAACGACCCGGAAACCGCCCCAGTGCGGGGGCACGGGCACCTGCTCGCCCTCCGGATAGCGGGCGGCCAGCTCCTCGTACGCCGTGTCCAGCTCGGTGCGGGACGTGACGACCGTGGACTGCGCGCTCGCCCAGGCGCCCAGCTGCGAGCCGTGCGGACGGGTGCGGAAATAGGCCGCCGTCTCGTCGCGGCCGGTCCGTGCGGCCGTGCCCGTGACCAGGACCTGGCGGGCCATGGGGTGCCAGGGGAACAGCAGCGCCACCTGGGGGTTCTCGGCGAGGTCACGGGCCTTGCGGGAGCCGTAGTTGGTGTAGAAGACGAAGCCCTCGTCGTCGTACCGCTTGAGCAGGACCGTACGGGAGCTGGGGCGGCCCCCGGCGTCCGCCGTCGAGACGACCATGGCGTTGGGCTCGTAGAGCGAGCCCTCGTCGGCGGTGCGGACCGCGTCCCTGAACCAGCGCGCGAACTGCTCCATGGGACGGGCGGCCAGCTCGCCCTCGGCAAGACCCTCGGCACGGTAGTGCTCGCGCATCGCGGCCGGGTTCGGATGATCGAAGGAGTCGCGGTTCACGCCGTCATCCTGCCGTACGGCCGTCCCGGGAACGATGCCGAGGCGGCGCCCCGGACGCGGGCACCGAGGACCCGTACCGGGTGCCGCGCGGGTGATCGTCACACGGAGTAGCGCATGGCACTCAGTGCCGCGAACTCTCCCATTTGGTGGCACTGAGGGGTAGTGTCCTGCTTCCGGACCGGTTGAACGACCGCCCCAGCGGGGCATCACCGAGGTGACGGTCCGGTCCGTGGTGCCCGCGTCAGGGGCGGCGCCCACGGAACGGCGGCCCCCCGACGGTGGTCCGTCGTCGGCACCTCCACCAGTACCTCCATAGCGCGCGGGGACCCGTCACCATCCGTCCCCACTTCCTGTTCCCCCCTCACGACCGTCACGCGCGGTCACCCACCACGGGGTGTCCGCGACTGTCCGTCGTCCATCACATGAGGAGCCGCCTGATGTCCGATTTCGTACCCGGACTCGAAGGAGTCGTCGCGTTCGAGACGGAGATCGCCGAACCGGACAAGGAGGGCGGCGCCCTCCGCTACCGGGGCGTCGACATCGAGGATCTCGTGGGACACGTGTCCTTCGGCAACGTCTGGGGACTGCTCGTCGACGGCGCGTTCAACCCCGGACTCCCGGCGGCCGAGCCGTTCCCCATTCCCGTCCACTCCGGTGACATCCGTGTCGACGTCCAGTCGGCGCTGGCCATGCTCGCACCGGTGTGGGGGCTGAAGCCGCTGCTGGACATCGACGAGGAGCAGGCCCGCGAGGACCTCGCGCGCGCCGCCGTCATGGCGCTGTCGTACGTCGCGCAGTCCGCGCGCGGACAAGGCCACCCCATGGTGCCGCAGAGTGAGATCGACAAGGCCCACTCCGTGGTCGAACGGTTCATGGTCCGCTGGCGGGGCGAGCCGGACCCCAAGCACGTCGCCGCGGTCGACGCGTACTGGACCTCGGCCGCCGAGCACGGGATGAACGCGTCGACGTTCACCGCGCGGGTGATCGCTTCCACCGGCGCCGATGTCGCCGCCGCGCTGTCGGGCGCGGTGGGCGCCATGTCCGGCCCGCTGCACGGCGGGGCGCCGTCACGGGTCCTCGGCATGATCGAGGAGATCGAGCGGACCGGGGACGCGCAGGCGTACGTCCGGCGGACCCTCGACAAGGGCGAGCGGCTGATGGGCTTCGGCCACCGGGTCTACCGCGCGGAGGACCCCCGCGCGCGGGTGCTGCGACGCACCGCGCGGGAGCTGGGCGCGCCCCGGTTCGAGGTCGCGGAGGCCCTGGAGAACGCGGCCCTGGCGGAACTGCACGCCCGTCGCCCGGACCGGGTACTGGCCACGAACGTCGAGTTCTGGGCCGCGATCGTGCTGGACTTCGCGGAGGTCCCGGCGCATATGTTCACGTCGATGTTCACGTGCGCGCGGACCGCCGGGTGGTCGGCGCACATCCTGGAACAGAAGCGCACGGGACGGCTGGTACGGCCTTCGGCACGATACGTGGGCCCCGGCACGCGCGACCCGAAGTCGATCGAGGGGTACACGGACATCGCCGCGCCGGGTACGTCCTGAAGCGGGACGTCGTGAACCGGTGCCTCGTCAGCGGACAGGACTCGTCCGGACGCTGACCTGATTGACCTAGTTGGCCGCGCTGACCTCAGTGGCCTAGTTGGCCACGCTGGCCTAGTTGGCCAGGCTGACCTAGTTGGCCAGGCTGACCTAGTTGACCTCAGTGGCCTAGTTGACCTCAGTGGCCTCATTGACGGCGCCGACCTCGTCGACCTGATTCGGGTCCCCGGGCCCCACGGCAGGCTCGCGCGGTGCCGTGGGGCCTCAAGAGCGCCCAAGGACGCCCAAGGACGGTCCAGGAAACCGCCGTTACGCCGGGACCAGCAGGTCGGCGTGGTGGCGGGCCGTCACCTGCGGGTGGGCGCGCAGCTTGCCCTTGAGCTCGTTGCGGCCGTACTCGGCGTACAGGGGGTTGTCGGGGTCGCTGGTCACCCCGGGGGCCCTCGGGGCGTACGGGAACGCCAGCGGTTCCACGCGCGCGTCAAGGCGCGGGTTGTAGAAGAACGGCACGGAGAACCGCTCGGTGGCGCCGGGCGGGCTGACGACCCGGTGGTTGGTGGCCACGAGATAGCCGTCCGTGGCCACTTCGAGGAGTTCGCCGAGGTTGACGACGAACGCGCCGGGCAGCGGCGGTACGTCGTGGAACGCGCCGTCCTCCCGCTCGACCTGGAGCCCGCCGACCTCGTCCTGGAGGAGCAGCGTCAGGAAGCCGTAGTCCTTGTGCGCGCCGACGCCCTGATCGGCTCCGTCGCGTGAACTGCCGGGGTAGCGGACCAGCTTGAGATGCGGGTGGGCGCGGTCCCCGAAGACGGGATCGTAGAAGTCCGGGGACGCTCCGATGGAGGCGAGGAGTTCCCGGAGCAGACGGTCGGCGACGCCGGTGAGGTGTTCCATCCAGCCGAGCGCGGCGGTGCGCAGCTCGGGCAGGGCGGCAGGCCACTGGTTGGGCCCCTGGAGCCACCAGTAGGCGGGCTCGCCGGGGGCGGGTGCCCGCGCGGGACGTTCGGGGCCGATGTCGAGCTGGTCGCGCCAGTCGCGGCTGCCGCCGGTGCGTTCGTCGCCGGTGCGGGTGTAGCCCCTGAAGTGCGGGGAGTTGACGTTGTCCAGGGCGAGCCGGTCGGCTTCGGGGAGGGCGAAGAACCGGCGGGTGGCACTGGTCAGAGCGGTGGTCTCGGCATCGCTGACACCGTGCCCCACGAGCTGGAAGAAGCCGACACGGTGCGCGGCGTCATGCAGCTGCGCGTGCAGCAGGGCACGTGCTTGCGGGCCGCGGTCGGCGGCCGAGAGATCGATGACGGGAAGCTGGAGCTGGTACGGCCGCTCGTGCGACGGGTGGGTCGGGTACGGGGACCGGGGGGAATGCGTCATGGTGTGCGTCCGCGGGGGAACGGCCCGGGGCATCCGCCAGGATGGGGCGGGCTCCGGCTGCCTGAGCTGACTGGGGGCTGAGGTCAGACGGGGCGCTGACAGCCCATGCTCGTGACGCGGACGTAGTCCACGTGGCGGCGGCGTATGAGCTGAGGCATGCGGACAGCGTACTGCGGTGACCGACACTCCGGACATGCCCTGGGTCACACTTCGGGCGAACGGCCCGATCCCCCCTCGACCGCGCCCGTCCGCCCTCGGCGACCGGTCCGCCCTCGGCCCGGCCCGCGTACCGAACCGGGCGTCCGCGTGCACGGCCGCCCGGTCGGTCGAATCAGGTCAGCGTCGGGGTAACGGTGCCCTCATCATGCTCGACGGGTCGCGTCGAACCAGGTCACCGACAAATGAGGTCACCGCTGAATGAGGGCAGCGCCGAATGAGGTCAGCGGAGGGGGGCGAAGAATGTGGCCATGTCCGCGGCCAGGGGTGCGGGCTGTTCCATGGCGATGAAGTGGTGCACGCCCGGGTTGTCCAGCGGCCAGTGGATCAGGTCGCAGTCGCGGGCGGCGATCCGGCGCAGGCCGGCGATGCCGTGGTAGACGCCGGTCGGGGCGTGCCGTTGCCCCTGGGGCCAGCCGATGGCGGTGGTGTCGTACATGGGCCAGGACGAGGAGCCGAACGTGCCCGTGAACCAGTACAGCGAGGCGTTCGTCAGGATCGCGTCGCGGCCGAGCACGTCCTCCGGGGTCGAGTCGGCCGGGCCGAACTCCTTGAGCTTCTGGAGCATCCACGCGAGGCCCGCCACCGGGGAGTCCTCCCAGCCGTAGGCGAAGGTCTGCGGGGCCGCGCGCAGCAGCGCGTGATGGTCGGTGCCCTGCACCCAGTCGGAGCCCATGATCTTCATGTACGCCGCGTGCTCCTCCTCGGTCAGACCGGGGACGTCCTCCTCGGACGGGATGCCCAGACCGCCGATGAGGTAGACGCCGACCACCCGCTCCGGGTCCGCCTCGGCCACGGCGGGCGCGATGTAGGCGCCCAGGTCGCCGCCCTGCACGCCGTAGCGCTCGTAACCGAGGCGGCGCATCAGCCCGGCCCACATGCCGCCCACCCGTGCGATGCTCCAGCCCGCCTCCCGGGGCGGCTCCGAGAACCCGAAGCCCGGCGGCGACGGCACCACGACATGGAACGCCTGCCTCGGGTCACCGCCGTGCGCCCTCGGATCGGTGAGGTGACCGATCATGTCGACGAATTCCAGGAACGAGTTGGGCCAGCCATGGGTGAGGACCAGCGGCAGGGCGTCCGGTTCGGGGGAACGGACGTGCAGGAAGTGGATGTCCTGGCCGTCGAGCCGTGTCATGAACTGCGGGAACGCGTTGAGGCGCGCTTCCTGCTCCCGCCAGTCGTACGCGTCCCGCCAGTGGTCGGCCACCTCACGCAGATGCGCGACCGGAACCCCCCGGTCCCATGCGGTGCCCGGGAGTTGCCGGTTCCAGCGGGTGCGTGCGAGACGCTCGCGCAGATCGTCCACGTCCCGTTGCGGTATCGCGATCCGGAACGGCCGCACGAGGTCGGCGTCGACACTGGTGGCGGTGGGGACGGTGACGTCGGACATGTGCGCTCGCATCCTGCTGCGCCGGGACCTGTGTTCCGGCTCGGGGTCACGAGCTGACCGTACGATCCATACAGGTCAGGTTCCGTCCTATTGGCGCGCCTCCGTCACACCGTCCGTCGCGCCAACTTCCCGGGCGCGTGCGCCGATCGGAGGCGCGACCGGTGCGGCCGACCTGATTGACCTGATTGACCTAATGGGCGTCGTCGCCCTCGCGCACCCGGGACCGGTCCCGGGCCCGCTCCCGCGCGCGAGCCGCGCGGCCGCCGCCGATCTGGGTGCGTACCGCGCCCATGCTGGCCACTATGACGAGGGAGATGGCCGCCGCCTGGGACAGCGTCAGCGCCTGGCTGAGCACGAGGAACCCGGCGGCCGCGGCGATGGCCGGTTCGAGGCTCATGAGGACGGCGAACGTGGGGGCGGGGAGCCGTCGCAGGGCGAGGAGTTCCAGGGTGTACGGCAGGACCGAGGACAGGACGGCGATCGCGGCGCCGAGCGCGAGGATGGACGGGTCGAGGAGTTTCGCACCCGACTCCACGATCCCGAACGGAAGGATCAGCACGGACGCGACGATCATGGCGAGCGCGAGCCCGTCGGCCTGCGGGAAGCGGCGGCCGGTGCGGGCGCTGAAGACGATGTACGCGGCCCACATGACGCCCGCCCCGAGGGCGTAGGCCACTCCCGCCGGGTCAAGGGTGTCGAAGCCGCCGCCGCTGAGCAGGAAGACACCGGCGAGCGCGAGTCCGGCCCACAGCAGGTTGACCAGCCGGCGTGAGGTGATGACCGACAGAGCCAGCGGCCCCAGTACCTCCAAGGTGACGGCGGGGCCCATGGGGATACGGGCCACCGACTGGTAGAAGAGGCCGTTCATGGCCGCGAGGGCGACACCGAACGCGACGACGGTGCCCCAGTCGGCGCGGCTGTGGCCGCGCAGCCGGGGACGGCACACCAGCACGAGGATCAACGCGGCGACGACCAGCCGCAGGGTGACCACGCCGAAGGCGCCGGCGCGAGGCATCAGGGTGACGGCGAGCGCCCCGCCGAACTGGACGGATATCCCGCCCGCGAGCACCAGCCCGACAGGTCCCATGGCCCCGAATCGGCCCTTGCCCCCACCGTTGTCCCCACGGGCCCCACCGTCCGGCAGGGCGGCCACGGCCTCGGGCTGGGTGACGGAGGCCCCGGCGACGGGTGCGGTTCCGGTGACAGCGGGCGGAACGTCCACAGGAGTCCTTTCGAGGCGGCCGTCCGGGACCAGTGGCCCGGACTGGGTCTGCGGTTGTGGGTGGTCGTGGTGCGGAACGGAGCGAGGTACCGGTGCGGGGTGCGGGTGCGGGTGCGGGGCCGTGGAACGACCCCGTGGAGCCGAGCGCCTGTGCGTCGCGGTCACCTTGAGGACATCGACGCGGTGTCCTCATACGGCCGCACCGCATGTCCTCGATGCGACCTCATTGACCGCATTGACCTAATTGGCCGCATCGACCTCACGGCCGTCCACCCCGCGACTGCCGCGCCCTCGAAGTTCACCACACCGCAGTTCATTGTGCTGACCTTAAAAGTGCACTTTACTGCACTCCCGGGGCCCGCGACGGGCAACTGCCCCTGCCCTTCGATCCGCCCACCGCGGCGGTGCACGGACGCGCACGCTCGTACGGACGCGCACCCCAGGGCCACCGGTCGACCCGGTGCGACCCGGTGCGACCCGGTGCGACCCGGTGCGACCCGGTGCGTCGGAGGCCCGTCAGCCCACGGTAGGGCCCGTGTCCGTGTCCGTGAAATGCCGATCCCGCCCGGCTTATGCTTCACAGACATGAGCGCTGACAGCGGCCGGGGTACCGGTGACCGTCACGACCGGCCCGGCGGCACGGAACGCGCGGCAGGCCGGACCGGACATCCCGGCCTTCCAAGTCTGCGCACCCTGGAGATCAGGCATCTGCGCTGCTTCCTGGCCATCGCGGAGGAAGGCAGCGTCACGCGCGCGGCGGAGCGGCTGCGGCTCACCCAGCCCGCCGTGTCACGGACGCTCGCGGCGCTGGAGGACGCGCTGGGCGTCCGGCTGGTGGACCGGTCGACGCATCATCTGGCGCTGACCGCGCACGGGCGGGTGTTCCGGGACCGGGCGTCGGCGGCGGTGACGGCGTTCGAGGCCGCGCTCGACGCGGGGCGCGGCAGTCCGCGTCCGCTGCGGGTGGGACACCCGTGGTCGGCGGCCGGGCCGTACACGACCCCGCTGCTGCGGCGCTGGCGCGCGGCGCACCCGTCCGTGCCGCTGGAACTGCTGCGGATCGACGACCGGACGGCGGGGCTCACCCGGGGACTGGTCGACGCGGCGTTCCTGCGGGGGCCGGTGACGGCACCCGGGCTGGAGACCGCGGTGCTGTACGAGGAGGGGCAGGTGGCGGCGGTCGCCTCGGACAGCGCGCTGGCGGGCCGGTCCGGTCTGGCCCTGGCGGACCTCGCCGACCGGACGATCGCCCTGAACACGGTCTCCGGGGTGACGACCCTGGACCTCTGGCCGTCCGCGATCCGCCCCACCTCGACCGTCACGGTCGCCAACACGGACGACTGGCTGGCGGCGATCGCGGCGGACCGCGCGGTGGGCGTCTCCGCGACGGCCACCGCCGATATCCATCCGCACGCGGGCGTCGCCTATGTGCCGCTGACCGACGCGCCACGCCTCCCGGTCACCCTCGCCTGGCCCGCCGGGGTCACGGACCCGCGTGTCCGCGATCTGCTGGATCTGGCCCACGAGGTTGTCGCGGAGCCCTGACCGGGGCCCTGACCGGTTCCTGAACAGGCCCTGACCCGACACCCACCCGTCCGCACACATCGGCGCCGCGACCCACCCCGGTCCGGCCCGGTCCGGCCCGACGCAGACCGACACGGTGCGGCAGGGGCAACGGGTGCGGCCGGTGCGGCACGGGACCGGTTTCCATGGCCGCCGAGTGGTGTCCTCATTCATTCACGCGACGGTGCCCTCATTCCCGTGATCATTTCCTCACGCAAAGAAATGCCTAGTTGCAGAGGACATCTTGGCCCTCGCGGTGTCCTCAATACCTTCGGTGGACGGGACGGCGCAGGGACACAAAAACGTTTGCATTCACAGGGCTTGGCGGTGCGCACTCCGCGCTTCGGGTCGATCGCGTGGCGCGGGTCGAGCCGTCCTGGGCGGCCCGGGGAATTGTTCGGAACTCGCGCGGTGTCCGACGGCACTCGGCGCTCCCCCGCTTACTCCCGCCGTGCTCCCGGAGGGCCCCCACCGCACCCCGTTACTCGCGGGGCTCTCGACGTACCGAACCGCCCTTGGTGCCGCGCGCAAGTAACGCGCGCGGGAAACCCGTTCGGGAAATGCCTGTGCGTATGCGCGGCCGAGGCCGGGGCCCAGGTCATTGACCGCTGTTTGACCGCTGTTCGAATTGCTGCGGGAGCCGGGGCGGAGATCCATGTGGTGCGGTCGCCCTCCTCAGTCCCGGTCCGTGTCCTGTTCGGGCAGCGCGTCGGCCAGGATCTCCGCGAGGTGGCGGCCCCGTACCCCGGCGAGCTGGGCGAGTTGGGTGCGGCACGAGAAGCCGTCGGCGAGGACGACGGCGTCTGGATCGGCGTCCCGTACCGCGGGCAGGAGCTGGTCCTCGGCGCAGCGCACCGACACGTCGTAGTGACCGCGTTCGAAGCCGAAGTTGCCCGCGAGGCCGCAGCAGCCGGAGCTGAGTTCCCCGGTCAGTCCGGCCGCCTCGCGGATCCGGCGGTCGGCGGTGTCGCCGAGCACCGCGTGCTGGTGGCAGTGGGTCTGCCCCACGACGGGCCGGTCCAGCACCGGGGGGCGCCAGCCGGGCACCTGGGCCTCCAGTGTCTCGGCGAACGTACGGACCGAGGCGGCGAGTTCGGCGGCGCGCGGGTCGTCCGGGAGCAGCTCCGGGAGATCGGTGCGCAGGGTCGCGGCGCAGCTGGGTTCCAGGACGGCGACCGGGATGCCGAGCATCGTGGGGGCGAGCAGGTCGAGGGTGCGGGTCATCACGGCCCGGGCGAGCCCGAGTTGTCCCGTCGAAACATAGGTCAGGCCGCAGCACACCCCTGACGGCGGGAGCAGCACCGTCTGCCCCGCGTCCTCCAGGACACGCACCGCCGCGCGGCCGACCTGCGGGGCCAGATGGTCGGTGAACGTGTCCGGCCACAGCACGGTGGCCTGGCTGGTCGACAGGATGCGTGTCCCCGAGCCCCGTTCCCGGGTGCGCCGTGCCATCCAGCGGGTGAACGGCTCCGCGGCCAGCCGGGGCAGTTCGCGTTCCGGGGCGATGCCGCCGAGCCGCTTCGCGAGGGCCGCGAGCGGGCGCACGCGCGCGAGGGCGTTCACCAGCGGGGCGGTACGGGTGGCCGCCACCAGGCCGAGCCAGCGCGGGAGCCGTCCCATCGCGTAGTGGGCGGCGGGGCGGACCCGGCCCGCGTAGTGGTGGTGCAGGAACTCCGCCTTGTAGGTGGCCATGTCGACGCCGACGGGACAGTCGGAACGGCATCCCTTGCACGACAGGCACAGGTCGAGCGCGTCCCGGACCTCCGTGGACCGCCAGCCGTCCGTCACGACGGCGTCGGGTGCGCCCGCCTGGCCGGCCAGCATCTCGTGCAGCAGGCGCGCGCGCCCGCGCGTGGAGTGCTCCTCCTCGCCGGTCGCGCGGAACGAGGGGCACATCACGTCCGGTCCCGGACCCGCCGTGCGGCACTTCGCGACGCCGACACATCTGCGTACGGCCGCCGAGAAGTCGCCGCCGTCCTGCGGGTACCCGAACTCCACGGGCACGGGTTCGCGGGGCAGCACCGCGAACCGCAGCTGTGCGTCGAGCGGTGCCGGCCGCACCAGTACCCCGGGATTGAGGACACCGTCCGGGTCCCATACCGCCTTGACCCGCTCGAACAGCCCGACCAGTTCCGTCCCGTACATCCTGGGCAGCAGCTCCGCGCGCGCCATGCCGTCCCCGTGCTCGCCGGACAGCGAGCCGCCGTGGGTCACCACCAGGTCGGCGAGTTCCTCGGAGAAGGTCCGGAAGCGTGCCACCCCGGGGGCGGTGATCAGGTCGAAGTCGACGCGGACATGGACGCATCCCTCGCCGAAGTGGCCGTACGGGGTGCCGCGCAGCCCGTGGGCGGCCAGCAGCGCCCGGAAGTCCCGCAGATACGCGCCCAGCCGGGCGGGCGGCACCGCGCAGTCCTCCCAGCCGGGCCACGCCTCGGAGCCGTCGGGCATCCGGGTCGCCGTGCCCGCCGCGTCCTCCCTGATCCGCCACAACGCGCGCTGGCCCGCCGGGTCGGTGACGACCAGCGCGCCGACCGGGTCCGCCGTCCGGACGACGGCCTCGGCACGCGCCCTGGCCTCGGCGGGGGTGTCACCGCCGGTCTCCACGAACAGCCAGGCGGCGCCCTTGGGCAGCCCACCCCGCGCGCGTGGGGGCACGAGGTCGGCGGCCATCCCCTCCACCGTGAGCGGGTCGTGCGGCAGCAGGGCGGGGGCCGCGTCGGCCGCCGCGCTCTCGTCCGCGTAGCCGAGCACGGCGAGCGCACGCGCGTGGGGCGGGGCGACCAGTGCGACGGTGGCCTCGGTGAGCAGTCCGAGCGTGCCCTCGGAGCCGCAGAACGCGCGGGCGACGTCCGCGCCGTTCTCCGGCAGCAGGGCGTCCAGCGCGTAGCCGGAGATCCGGCGCGGGAGGTCGGGGTATCCGGTGCGGAGCAGCGCCAACCGGGACTCGATCAGCGGACGGAGCGCGGCGGGTGCCCCCGTCCAGCCGGGGCCCAGTCGGACGAGGACGGGGGACGCGGGGGGTGTTCGGGACGCCGGGGAGGAGCCAGCGGCGGGCCCGGGGCCGGGCGGGCCGACGGGACCCACGACGCCGGAACCGCCGGAACCCTCGGCGCCGGGGCCCGTGACGGGCCAGGACCCGGTGGTCGGGGCCGCGGCGGCGGGGGGCTGGAGGACCACGGCCGAGAGGTGGCGGACGTTGTCGGCGGTCGTCCCCCAGGCGACCGAGTGCGCCCCGCAGGAGTTGTTGCCCACCATCCCGCCGATCGTGCACCGGCCGTGGGTCGACGGGTCGGGGCCGAAGCGCAGCCCGTGCGGCGCGGCGGCCTCCTGGAGCCGGTCCAGGACGAGCCCCGGCTGGACGGTGGCGGTCCGGGCTGCCGGGTCGAGCGAGACGAGCCGGTTCATGTGCCGGGTGAAGTCGAGGACCACGCCGACGCCCGTGGCCTGTCCCGCGATCGACGTGCCGCCGCCCCGGGCGACCACCGGGACGCCGTACTCCCGGCAGACGGCGACCGCGGCGAGGACATCGTCCGCGTCCCTCGGCGCCACCACGCCGAGCGGCACCCGGCGGTAGTTGGAGGCGTCCATGGTGGTGAGGGCGCGGGCGGTGGCCCCGAAGTCGACCTCTCCGGCCACCGCGGCGCGCAGCGCTGTCCGCAGACCGTCGGGCTCGGCACGTTGATCCGTCATGCCTCCAGCATCCCCCGGGCCCGTTCCGGTACCGGGCAACGGGCCGGACGGCGAACCCCGTTCCCCCGCGTGGCACGACGTGCCAACGATCATGTGCGTAGTCCGGTCCCCGCAGAAGTCCGGACGGGGGCGTCGATCGCCGTAGACGAGGTGGTCGGGGCATCGGGCATGACGCGGTGACCTCACGGGCAGAGACATCCGGGCGGACACCAAGAGGACACGTCGTGGCCGACGACAGGGGCCACCAAGCGGCCACCAAGCGGACAACGAAGCGGCCATACAGCGGCCATACAGCGGCCACGCGCACCCGAGCGCCCGCGCGCACGACCCCCACCACCGCGCATCCCACCCACCCGGACCACCTGCCACCCGGACCACCGGCGACACCGGCGCCCACCCACGCGCCCGCGCCCGCGCCCGCGCCCCCATACGCCCGTGCGCCCTTATATCCAGGCGCCCACACGACCAGGCGTCCGCGCACTCCCATCCCACCCGACCCACACCTCACGACCCACGCCTCACACACGTGGGCCGACACATGGACCACACGCAAGGACCGCGCACAAGGACCGCACAGCCCCCGCGCAGCCGCCGGAGAACACGGATCACCCGCCGGAAAGGGGACCCGGAAGGGCCGGTGAAGGCCGGGGGAAGGCCGGGGGAAGCGCCACGAGAAGCACCCGGGGAAGCGGGCGGGAAGGGGGACCGGAAGGACCCTGGACGGCGCCGTTGCCTCCCGTCGGGAATTGACGAGGAATCGGGCGTTGTGATCGCGGCTCGTGAGCAATTCAAGCAATTCCCGTACAGGTATCGCCACCAGGACGTCACCCGCAGCACACTCTGGCCTCATGAACCGCACAGGAGCCCCACAAGGGAAGCTGTGCGACGGCGACTCCGGTAGCTCAGTGGGCGGGAGTCCCGTAATCCGGCGGCTGAATGTTCCCAACACGTTCAGGAACTCTCCTATAGTGACGGCAAGTTGAGCGGAGAGTGGCGCTTCCTGAACGGAGGGTCGCTTTCACCGCTCCCGTAACTCCCGCAGCACCGCCTGATGTCCCGGGGTCCGACCGCCCTCAGGACCCACCCCGAGCCGGACCGCCGGGCACCCGCCCGGCACCGGACCACGACAGCCGCCCGAGGACTCGCCCACCGAGGACACGATCCGAGGACCCGATGATGACCGCGTCCACGCCGCCCGTGCGCCCCGCGTCCGGACAGCCGCACCCCGCGCCCGAACCGCACGGTCCGGCCGTGGCGCGTCAGCGCACCCTCACCGTGGCGGACCCCGTCCCGGCGTCCACGACGAACACCGTCCCGTGCCCCTCCGGCCAAGGAGCCACCGCGCACATCCCGCTGCCCTCGGGCACCTCCCCCCACATAGCCCCGCCCCGGCGCACGGCCCCTCCCGCGCGGGCCGAGCGGGGCACCCGCCCCTGGACCGGAGCGGCCGGCCCCCGGCTGAGCACCCCGTCCCCGGCCCCGTCCGCACAGCGCGTGCCCGGCATCGCCGAGCGGCCGTACGACACCTCCCCGCCGGCCGGCCCGTCCTGGGCCCAGCCCACCGGCTCGTTCTCGGGCTCGGCCCCGGGCTCGTCCACCGGCGCCCCCACCCCGCCGTCGACCGCCGTCGCCACCAAGGTCCGGTCCGCCTCCGGATCCACGGACCCGTCCGCCGTCCCCAGCGCCTCGCCCACCTCCTCGTACGCCGCCTCGCCCAGCACCGCGCCCACCCCGGTCAGCAGCCCGCTCCTCACCCTCCCCCGCGCCAAGGCGCAGGTCACCGGGGCCGCGCCCCGCGCGCTGCCCTCCGTCCTGTGCGGGATGCTGACGCTCTCGCTCGCCGCCGTGGCCGTCCTCGCCGCCGCGCTGTGGGCGCCGGTGGACACCCGGCGCGTGGTCGTCCTGGGCGGCGCCGCCGCCGGCGCGCTGCTGCTGGCGTTCGCGGTCGCCGTCGCCCACCGCGCGCTGCGCGCCACGCGGCTGCTGCGCGACCAGCTCGACGCCATGACTGGTGACACGGGTCGACTGCTGGGCGAGCGGGCCCGCCTCGGCGAGGAGCTGGCCCGGGAACGGGAGCTCCACACCGAGGAACTGCGCCGTGAGCGCGACCGGGGCACCGACGTACTCGCCCGCGAGCGGGACCGGCTCGACGCCGAGATGGACCGCGAGCGCGAACGGTTCACCACGGAGACCGTCCGGCTGACCGAGGAGGCCGCGCGCCTCGCGGCGGAGACCGACCGGGTGACCGCCGACCGGGCCGCGTCCCTGGCCGCCTGCGCCAACGCCGCCGGACGGCTCCAGGCCCTGACCACCGACACCCTCGCCGAGCTGCGCCGGATGGAGGACGAGCACGCCGACGAGGACGTGCTCGCGGACCTGCTGCACATCGACCACCGCACCGCGCAGACCGGCCGGGTCGCGGACTCGGTCGCGGTGCTCACCGGGGCACGTTCCGGCCGCCGCTGGGCCCGCCCGATCGTGATGGAGTCGATCCTGCGCGGGGCGATGGGCCGGATCAACGCCTATCAGCGCGTACGGGTGCACTCCACCAGCGAGATCGCCATCGTCGGCCACGCGGCGGAAGGGGTGATGCACGCCCTCGCCGAGATCCTCGACAACGCGGCGAACTTCTCGCCGCCGACCGCCGAGGTCCATGTGTACGTGGAGGAGGTGCCGGCGGGGGTCATCGTCTCCGTCGAGGACAGCGGTCTGGTGATGAGCGAGTTCCAGCTCCGCCGCGCCGAGCGGGCCGTCTCCGGCGACACGTCGGGGCTCGGCGGACTGTCCGGTACGCGGCTGGGGCTCGCCGTGGTCGGGCGGCTGGCCCGTAAGCACGGACTGACGGTGTCGTTCCGTCCGTCGGCGCGGGGCGGTACGGGCGTGGTCGTGATGGTTCCCCGGAACCTGCTGACCGGCCTGGACGCCGTGCCCGCGCGGCACGAGGCCCTGCCGGACACCTTCCCGGACGACGGCCACCCCGACCCCGGCCACGCGTCCGACGCGCACCCGGCATCGGCATCGGCACCGGTCCACGCGCACGGCCCGGCCCAGGACCGCACCCACGTCCACGACCGCGTCCACGGCCAGGACCCCGCCTCCCCGGGCCCCTGGCCGTCCGCACCTGCCGCACCGTCCGCACCTGTCGTGCCTGCCGACGCACCGGTAGCCGCGCCCGCCGTACCCACCGCACCCACCGCCGGACAGGCGACACCGGCCACATCACCGGCGCCCACCACATCGGCCACGCACGCCGCACCCGCCGGGCCCACCGCCGGACAGGCGACGTCAGCCGCGCAAAGGTCACCCGCCGTCCCGGCGGAAGCCCTGCCCGCCACACCCGCCAGGACCACCGCCCTGACCGCCTCCCACCCCCGCCCGGAGCTCACCGCTCCCGCCGGGGCCGCGCGTCCCGCCCCGGACCGGCCGCTCGCGCAACCCGCGCCGCACCCGCTGTCCTTCTCGTACGCCGCAGCGCGCACCTCGTCGGACGACGGCGTCGACATCGAGTCGCCGCCGTCCCACGGCGGGCCCCGCGCGTCGGGACCCGCCGCCGACCGTTCCCCCGCGCACCCCCCGCTGCGCACCCGGCCCACCACCACGGCCCGCGCCACCCCCGCCGGTACCGCGACGGAAACCGCCGTCGGTGCCCCGTACGCCACCACCCAGGACGCCACCCGGGACGCCGCCCGTCCCGACCACCGGGGCGACCATCCCGCCGACCGCCAGGACGACCACCGCGCCGCCCCCCGCGACCAGCGGGAACACCGCGAGCACCGGACCGACCCCGCGCCCGGCGGCACCCACAGCACTCCCCACGGCACACCGCGACACGGCTCCCCGCAGCACGGCTCCGCCCAGTACAACTCCCCGCAGCCCACCGCGCGCAGCACCGCCCGCACCACCGCACCGCTCCGCCCGGAGCGGGAACGCACCGCCGAGCGGAGCGACGTGACCGGCCCCTCCCCGGCCGATACGGCGTCCCCCGCCGACCCGTCGGACACCCGAGCCCCGTCGTCCCCCGCCGCCCCGACCGCCGCGGCCCCCCTCGCCGCCCGGCCCGGGTCGCTGCCCGTGCGGCCCCGGGGCCGTACCCTCGCCACCGCCGAGGCGCGGCGGTTCAGCGACGTACGGTTCACCGCACCGCGGCCCATCGGCGAACCCGTGGACATCAAGGCCCGCGCGGCCCGCTTCAGCAGTTTCCGAGAGGCCGTACGCGCCACTCCCCCGGCCCCAGACCCCGCGCCGCAGCCTTCGGCGCACCGGGTCGACCCGCACCACCAGGAAGGCGACCTCCCTCGATGACCGGCACCACCAGTTCCCGCACGACCGGCCAGGCCCGCCCCACGAGCACGGCCGACGGCGACCCGGCCACCGCTACGGCCGCCGCCACCGCCAAGGCCGCCGTCACCGCCACGGCCTACGACGCGGCGTACCCGCTCGCGACCTACAGCGCCGACATGGTCCACCGCGCTCCCTCCCCGGACGCGACGACCACCGTGGACGACACCTTCACCTGGCTCCTGGAGGACCTGCTCGCCCGCACCCCCGGGGCCCGGCACGCCCTGGTGCTGTCCCGGGACGGGCTGAAGCTGTGCCGCACCCCGGAGCTGTCGGTCGACCAGGCGGACCAGCTCGCGGCGATCGCGGCGGGCATCCACTCGCTTTCGCACGGCGCGTCCGTCGAGTTCGGGAACGGCGGGGGCGGCGTGCGGTCCGCGATGGCGGAGTTCCACGGCGGGGTGCTGTTCATCGTGGAGGCGGGACAGGGCGCGCATGTCGCGGTGATCGCCGACGAGGACGCCGAGGCCGGGATCGTCGGGCGGCACATGAGCGAGCTGGTCGGGCAACTGGGCGCGCATCTCTCCGCCGACGCCCCCACGGTGGACGCCGCGGTGGACGATTCCCGGGCCCCGGACGGACCGCGCAGCGCACCCGGCCAGTGACCCGTCCCGGCCGGGACGACGTACCGGACCGGCTCTACACGCTCACCGGCGGACGCAGCAGGCCGACCGGGGACACCGTGCTGGACCTGGTGACCCTGATCGTCGCGGAGTGCGAGCCCCGGCCCGGTATGCAGTCGGAGCACGCGGCCATCCTGCGGATGTGCCGCCTGCCGACCGCCGTGGTGGAGATCGCGGCCGATCTGCGTCTCCCGGTGAGCATCACGCGGGTGCTGCTGTCCGATCTGCTGGCGGCACACCGGATCAGCGCCCGCCATCCGCGGCCGCCGACGCCGCGTGAGAGCGTTCCCGATTCCGATCTCCTGGAGCAGGTGCTCGTTGGACTCCGCAGAATTTGACGGCTTCCCCCGGAGCGGGGGGAGCGGACCGCACCCGGGCCACCCAGGTCCCCCGGGCACGGCCCCGTACCCGGACGGCGTCCCGGCCCCGTTCCCGGACGGGGACGAGCCGCCCGGCGGGCGGCTGTCGCTGCGGGCGACCGCCGAGACCGGGCTGAAGATCGTCGTCGTGGGCGGCTTCGGGGTCGGCAAGACCACCCTGGTCCGGTCGGTGAGCGAGATCCGTCCGCTGAACACGGAGGAGACGCTGACCCGGACGGGCGAGGGGATCGACGACCTCACCGGGGTGGCGGACAAGTCGGGGACGACCGTCGCGTTCGACTTCGGCCGGATCACGCTGGGCCCGCGGCATGTGCTGTATCTGTTCGGGGCGCCCGGTCAGGACCGGTTCTGGTTCCTGTGGGACCAGCTGTTCGCGGGCGCGCTGGGTGCGGTGGTGCTGGTCGACACCCGGCGGATAGACGACTGCTGGTACGCCATCGACCGGCTGGAGCGGCTCGGTACGCCGTTCATCGTGGCCCGCAACGACTTCGGCGGTCATCCGTACTCGCCCACGGAGCTGCGGGCCGCCCTGGACCTGGCCCCGGACATCCCGGTGATCGACTGCGACGCGCGGTCGCGGGAGTCCAGCGCGGCGGTGCTGATCACCCTGGTCGAGCATCTGACCCGGCGACATGACGCCGGAGTCCCGCCGCCGGGCCCCGGCGCGGACCTGGTCACGGACCCGGTCACGGACCCGGGCGCGCTGGTGGGTCCGGCCGGGGCGACCGGCGCGGCCGGCCCGCGGGACAGCACCGCATGACGGGTTCCGGGCCCTCGCCCAACCCCCACACCCCGCACCCACCGCCGTCCCCGGACACCCCATCGTCCCCGGACACACCGATCCCCCCGAACAACCCACCGCCCCCGTACGCACCGACATCCCCCCGCACACCGTCCGCCTGGGACACCTCGTACACCCCGCACACCCCGCACACCCCACCCGTACCGTCCGCCCCGGGCAGCGAGGCCCCCGACCCGCGGCCGGTCCCGCTCGACCGGCTGCGGCTGCCCAGCGACCCGTCCGCGCTCTACCAGGAGCTGCGCGCGGCGCACGGCCCCGTCGCCCCCGTCCTGCTCGACGGGGACATATCGGCCTGGCTGGTCCTCGGGTACCGGGAGCTGCACCAGGTGACGGCCGATCCGGCGCTGTTCAGCCGGGACGCGGAGCTGTGGAACCAGTGGCCCCGGATACCCGACGACTGGCCGCTGCTGCCGGTGGTCGGACGGGCCCGGCCACCGGTGCCGCACCCGGCCGGGGAGGGGCGCACCCGGCGGGCGGCGATGATCGCGGACGCGCTCACGGCCGTGGACCCGGCCCGGCTCCAGGGGTACGCGGAACGGTTCGCGGACGCCCTGGTCGACGGATTCTGCGCGCGGGGCGCGGCGGACGTGATCAGGGAGTACGCGACGCTGCTGCCGGTCCGGGTGCTGGCGGCGGTGTTCGGCTTCCCGCCGGAGGAGGGGCCGGGGCTCGCCGCGGCGGTGAACGGGGACGGGGGCACGGATGGCGGGCAGGGGCTCGCGCGGGCCGTGGCCAGGCTGCTGGAGCGCCGCCGCCGCACCCCGGGGCAGGACATCGCGTCCCGGCTGCTCGCCTCCCCCGAGGGCCTGCCGGGCGACGAGATCGCCCGGGACCTGACGTCGCTGCTGACGGCCGGCCATCAGCCGACGGCCGACTGGATCGGCAACTCGCTGCGGCTGATGCTGACCGAGGACCGGTTCGCGGCGTCGCTGTTCGGGGGACGGCGCAGCGTGGTCGAGGCGATGAACGAGGTGCTGTGGGAGGACACCCCCACCCAGAACGTCGTCGGCCGCTGGGCGTCCCGGGACACCCTGCTCGGCGGGCGCCGTGTCCGCGCGGGCGATCTGCTGGTCCTCTCCCTCGCGGCGGCCAACTCCGACCCGGGGATACGTGCCGACCGGACCGTCCCGACCGGCGGGAACGCCGCGTTCTTCTCCTTCGGGCACGGCGCGCACCGCTGTCCGTTCCCGGCCCGGGAGATCGCGGAGGTCATCGCGCGGACAGCGATCGAGGTGATCCTGGACCGGCTGCCGGACCTGGACCTGGCGGTGCCGCCGCAGTCGCTGACCCGGCATCCGTCCCCGTGGCTGCGCGGTTTGTCGGCCCTGCCCGTCCGGTTTACCCCGACGACGGTGGTCGGCCCGGAGCACTGACACGTACGGGAGCACCGGCGCGGACGGGAGTACCGATCCGCACCGGAGCACCGACCGACGCCCGGCCCGCACCGGAGCACCGACCGACGCCCGGCCCGCACCGCCCCCGAACCCGTCCCGGACCTCGCCCCCGAACCCCGCCCGTCCACGTCTGTCCACGTGGCGGAGGGGTTGTCTCAGCCGCCGGACACCCCGACCGGGGGTGTCGGGCGACGGGCTAGGCTCGGCGCGTGGCTGAGATCCAGATTCCCGCTGACATCAAGCCCGCGGACGGCCGTTTCGGCGCGGGCCCCTCCAAGGTGCGGACGGCGGCGCTGGACGCCCTCGCCGCCACCGGTACGTCACTGCTCGGCACCTCCCATCGTCAGGCCCCGGTGAAGAACCTGGTGGGCCGGGTGCGTGAGGGTGTGCGCGAGCTGTTCCAGCTCCCCGACGGGTACGAGGTGATCCTCGGCAACGGCGGCTCCACCGCGTTCTGGGACATCGCGACCCATGGGCTCATCGAGAACAAGTCGCAGCACCTGACGTTCGGTGAGTTCTCCTCGAAGTTCGCCAAGGCCGCCAAGCTCGCGCCGTGGCTCCAGGACCCGTCGGTGGTCTCCTCCGACCCGGGCACGCATCCGCTGGCCGTCGCCGAGGCGGGTGTCGACGTCTACGCGTACACCCACAACGAGACCTCGACCGGTGTCGCGATGCCGCTGAACCGGGTCGCGGGCGCCGACGAGGGCTCGCTGGTGCTGGTCGACGCGACGTCCGGCGCGGGCGGTCTGCCCGTCGACATCGCCGAGACGGACGTGTACTACTTCGCACCGCAGAAGTCGTTCGGCTCGGACGGCGGTCTGTGGCTCGGGATCTTCTCCCCCGCCGCGATCGAGCGCGCCACGCGTGTCCACGCCTCGGGACGGCACATCCCGGAGTTCTTCTCGCTGCCGACGGCGATCGACAACTCCCGCAAGAACCAGACGTACAACACCCCGTCGCTGACGACGCTGTTCCTGCTGGCCGACCAGCTCGAATGGTTCAACGGCCAGGGCGGTCTCGACTGGACGGTGGGCCGCACCACGGCCTCCGCGAACGCGCTGTACGGCTGGGCCGAGCAGAGCAAGTTCGCGAACCCGTTCGTCGCGGACCCGGCACAGCGGTCGTCCGTGATCGGCACGATCGACTTCGTGGACGAGGTGGACGCCGCCGCCGTCGCGAAGACGCTGCGCGCCAACGGCATCGTGGACACCGAGCCGTACCGCAAGCTGGGGCGCAACCAGCTCCGGGTGGCGATGTTCCCGGCGATCGACCCGGCGGACGTCGAGGCCCTGACCAAGTGCGTCGACTACGTCATCGAGCAGCTCTGATCCACCGTCCCCCACGCGGGGGACACGCTGAGGGGGCGGTACCCGGCCGGGTACCGCCCCTTCGGCGTTCACGCGGACGCCCCGCTCACCGGTCGGCGCCGACGCTCTCCCGCAGTCCAGCGGTCACGGCGACGGCCTTCCCGCGACCCCGGCCAAAGCCACGCCCACGGCCCCTCACCGGTCACGGCGTCGGCCCCTCACCGGTCGGCGCCGACGCCCCCGGTCAGCGGCTGAGCCGCTGGAAGCGGCGGACCGCCACCGGCAGGAAGATCGCGGTGATCACCAGCGGCCAGATGACCGCCATGAGCACGGCGTTCTGCTCGACCCAGGAGCCGCCGCTGCCGACAGGGGTGCCGAACAGCTCCCGGGAGGCCGCGACCGTGGAGGAGATCGGGTTCCAGGCGGCGACATGCCCGAGCCAGTCCGGCATCAGCTGGGGCGCGACATAGATGCTGGAGATCATCGTCAGCGGGAACGCGACCGCGAAGAGCCCGCCCGCGGCCTCCGGGTTCGGCACCATCAGCCCCAGCCACACACCCACCCAGATCAGGCAGAAGCGCAGCAGCAGGAGCAGCCCGAAGGCACCGAACGCGGCGGCGACACCGCCCTGCGGACGCCAGCCCATGAGCAGGGCCGTCAGCATCAGGATCGTCAGTTCGGCACAGGCCACGATCAGATCGGTGACACCGCGGCCCGCGACGACGGCGGACGAGGACATCGGCATCGAGCGGAACCGGTCGATGACGCCCTTGGTGGCGTCGTACACCACGACGGTCGCGGTGTTGATGAACCCGAAGGCCATCGTCATCGCGAACATGCCGGGCATCAGGAAGTCCCGGTAGTCGCCGCCGCCCGGCACGGTCATCGCGCTGCCGAACACATAGCCGTACAGCAGCACGGACAGGATCGGGAAGCCGAGCTGCCAGGCGATGTTGACGGGCTGGCGCTGGTAGTGGGTCAGCCCCCGGCGGACGATGTTCCAGGAGTCGGCGAACGCCCAGTAGAGCCGTCCGTGCTCCTCCACGACGGGCCCGCCGGACGGGGTGCCGGCCACGGGGTCCGTGAGGTCCTTCTCGGTGGTGGTCGCGGTCATCGCCGGACATCCCCCTTCGTGTCGCTGTTCCCGCCGGTGGTGCCCGCCGCCGCTTCCTCGTCCGCCTTGGCGCGGTGTCCCGTGAGCCGCAGGAACACATCGTCCAGGCTGGGCCTGCGCAGCCCGATGTCCTCGACCTGGACGCCCTCGTCCTGAAGGGTCCGGGCGACCTCGGTGAGCGCGGCCACCCGGTCGGTGACGGGAGCGTGCACCCGGCGCTCGGACTCCTCCGTCTCCGGTTCGCCCGCGCTGACCTTGGCGACGACCCGCACCGCGCGCGGGATGTCGGCGCGCTCGGCGACGACGACCTCGATACGGTCGCCGCCGACGGTGTTCTTCAGCCCGTCGGGGGTGTCGTCCGCGATGGACCGTCCCCGGTCGATGACGGTGATCCGGGAGGCGAGCTTGTCGGCCTCCTCCAGGTACTGCGTGGTCAGCAGGACCGTCGTACCGCTCGCGACCAGCTCACGGACCGACTCCCAGACCTCGCCCCGGCTGCGCGGGTCGAGCCCGGTCGTCGGCTCGTCCAGGAACAGGACGTCCGGCGCGAGGATCATCGACGCGGCCAGGTCCAGCCGCCTGCGCATCCCGCCGCTGTACTTGCCGACCCCCCGGTCGCCCGCCTCCACCAGGTCGAACTGCTCCAGCAGCTCGGTGGCCCGGCGGCGCGCCCCGGCCCCGCCGAGATGGAAGAGCCGCCCGAACATCTCCAGGTTCTGCCGGCCGGTCAGCACCTCGTCCACCGCGGCGTACTGGCCGGTGAGGCCGATCCGGGCGCGGACCGCGCGCGGGTCCTTCGCCACATCGACGCCGGCCACCGTGGCCCGGCCGCCGTCCAGCGTGACCAGCGTGGACAGTATGCGGACGGCCGTGGTCTTGCCCGCGCCGTTGGGCCCGAGCAGTCCGTGCACCGTCCCCCGCCGCACCGTCAGGTCGAAGCCGTCCAGTGCGTTCTTCTCGCCGTACCTCTTCTGCAAGCCCTCAGCGTGCACCGCGTACGTGCTCATCCGACCTCCACCCCGTGCGCTTCCCTCGTGCGGCGTTCCCGCCGCCGCACCCCTCTAACTGGGTACACCGTACCCGATGAAGAGTACGCCGTACCCAATTATTTCCCCAGCGGTTTAAACTGCCCGGTATGGAGAGCATCGGGACCAGCGGCAGCGGCGACATCCAGCGCACCCTCGAACTGCTCTGGGAGCCGGAACGCCGGCCCACCCGGGGTCCGAAACCGACGCTGTCCGTCGAGCGGATCGTGCTGGCCGCGATCGAGGTCGCCGACGCGGAGGGCATCGACGCGGTGTCCATGCGGCGGCTCTCCACCGAGCTGGGCACCGGCACCATGTCGCTGTACCGCTATCTCCCCGGCAAGGCCGAGCTGCTGGACCTGATGCTGGACCGGGTGCAGAAGCCGTCCGAGGAGCCGGCCGCCCTCGGTACGACCTGGCGCGAGGCCGTCGAGATCCTGGCCCGGGAGACCTTCGCGCTCTACCGGCGCCACCCCTGGCTGCTCCAGATCAACCAGGCCCGGCCGGTGCTGGGCCCCGCCACCCTGGACGGCATGGAGAAGATGCTCGCCCTGATCCGCCCCATGGGCCTGACCGACCCCGAGCTGCTGTCGGTACTGATCATGGTCGACGGCTATGTGTCCGGCGTCGCCCGCAGCCACGCCCATGAGATCGAGGCGACCGAGCAGACCGGGCGCACCGACACCGAGTTCTGGACGGAACAGGGCCCCTATCTGGACCAGGTCATGCGCAGCGGGCGCTACCCGATGATGGCGTCACTGTCCCCGGACACGTTCGGGCCCGGCTTCGACCACTTCGAGTTCGGGCTCCAGCGCATCCTGGCGGGCCTGGACACCCTGGTGGCCGCCCGCGGCGCCGACCCGGCCCCGGTACCCCCGACGCCGCCCCCGGGACCCTGCGCGCCCCTGGGTCCGGCCCCGGCCGACGGGACCGCGACGGACCACGGCGGCCCGCCCGCCCCCTGACCGCCCGGCCCGCCTCTACCGCCTGCCGCGCAGCAGCCGCTTCCCCCCGAAGACGACCCCGAGGGCGATGGCGAGCGTCAGCACGCCCATCGAGTAGTTCGTGTCCTCGCCGGACGCGGAGGAACCCGGCCCCGTCCCCTTGTCGCCGCCGGAACCGCCCGACCGGCCGGAGGAGCCGCCCGGTACCTTCCCCGGCTCCACCTCGCTCCCCCGCCCCTCGGAGCCGTAGAGCAGCCCCGTCCCGTCCGGGGTCCAGGTCAGCGACTCGCCCTGGCGCTGGAGCGGGACGCTGAGGGTGTCCGTGCGCTTGGGCACCCCGTTCCCCCAGTCGTAGAGGATGCCGCCGAAGTAGCCGCGCAGCGCCAGCCGCTCGCCGTCCGGCGAGAAGGCGCCGTCGGTGACCCACAGGTCGATCGTCGCGCCGCGCTTGAAGACGTTCATGCCCGTCGGGGACAACTCGGCCGGTCCGATGTACAGGGCCGCGTCCTTGTCGTCGTCCTTCTGCTTGTCCACGATGTACAGCCGCCCCGTCTTCGGGTGCACCATCATCGCCTCGGCGTCCCGGGGCCCGTCCTCGTACGTGACGGTGTACTGGGTGGCCTTGACCGTACGGTCGGCCAGCCGCTTCGGCTCGGGCAGCTTGTAGATCCATACGTGCTTCCAGGTGCCGCCGAGGTTGTCCCCGATGTCACCGACGTACAGATTGCCGTCCGCGCCCACCGACACGGCCTCCACGTCCCGGGGGCTGCCGACGCCGGTGAGGGTGAGCGTCGCGACCGTCTTCCCGGTACGGGCGTCCACCGCGTACAGGAACGCGCCGTCGTCGCTGTCGTTGTGCGTCCAGTACACGCCGGGGTGCTGCCGGGACGCGGCCAGCCCGCTGGACTCCGTGATCCGGGGGTCCTCGATGGTGAACCCCCCGGCCCCGATGTCCTCGGCGGACGCGGGCCCGGCGGCCAGCGCGAGGGTCAGGGCGGCGAGGCAGACGGCAGAGGCCGACGAGAACGGGCGCATACGTCCAAGACTGCCATCCCGCGCGGCCGTTCACCGCGCCGAGCGGCCGTCGGCCCCGGTGCGCGGGCCGCCGGGCACCGCGTGTCCGGCCTCACATCCCGGCCCCCGGGGCGATCGGCGAGGATGAGCGGATGCTCAGATTCATGTTCGTCGGGGACTCGACGACGATAGGAAGCGCGGGCGAGCACACCTGGCGGTACCGCATGTGGGAGCACCTGCGGGACACCCTCGGCGGCCCGTTCCGGATCGTCGGCCCCCGCGAGACGCTCTACGACCAGGCGCGGGACGCGCCCGTCTCGCGGGAGTACGCCCCCGGCACCGACCCCGCGTTCCCCCGCGCCCATCTCGCGGGCTGGGGCGAGGGCTGGCAGCACATGGCCCCGCTGATCCGGTCGGCGGTCAGCGACCACCGCCCCGATGTCCTGCTGATCTCCCTGGGCCTGATCGACCTCGGTTTCTACACCGGCGCGGACGACACGGCGCACAACGTCCGCCGCTTCGTCACGGAGGCCCGCGCGGCCGGTCCCCGGGTCCGCTTCGTGATCCTCCCGGTCGTCCCCAACATCCGGGCGGACTCGGACCCCGCGTTCGCCGCCGAGGTGGCACGCTTCAACGAACTCCTCGCGAAGACGGCCGCCGACCTCGACGAACCCCGCTCCCCCCTCCTCCTCACCTCACCCCCACCCGGCTACGACCTCGCCACCGACACCTACGACGGCACCCACCCGCTCCCCTCCGGCGAACACAAGCTGGCGGCGGCGTTCGCGGGGGCGATGAGCCAGGCGTGGGGGATGGGTACGGAGTACCGGGCGTAACGCTTTCGTCGTACGTATCGTTGGTATGCGCGGGCGGCGCCAATCGGGAGGCGACTGCGCGCGGAGCGACAGGACCGGGATGAACGAACCGGACACGGCAGGGCTCGACACCCTGTTCGGGCAGGTCTGCGCACCCGAGGGATACCGGGTCGAGGTCGTCGGCGGAGAGACGTTCACGACGCCGCAGCGCTCCGCGCACTGGGAGATCATCCGCTGGATCGTCCGCGCGCTGGAGGACCGCTTCGGTATGCGGGTCAAGGTGCTGTCGGACGTGCGGATCGATTTCCCGGGCAAGCAGAACGGCTTCGCGCCGGACGTGGCCAAGCTCCGGGACGACGCCGAACCGGACCAGCGGGGTCGCTGGCGCCACGAGGACGTGGAGTTCATCGCCGAGGTCATCTCCCGGGGCACCGCCGCCAACGACTACGGCCCCAAACTGGCGGTGTACGCCGAGGCGGAGGTGCCCGTGTACGTGATCGCGGACCCCTACCAGGGCCGGTGCCGCGTCCACCTCGACCCGAAGGACGGCGAGTACCGGACGGTGACCACCGTCCCCTTCGGTGAGGACCTCGACCTGACCACCACACCGGTGGCCCTCGTCCTCGGCACCGGCGCGTTCCCCCGGGACTGAGCCACCGCCCGGCCCCCGCCCCGGCTCACCCGCCCTCGTCCGCGCACACCCCGCAGTCGGGCCCCTGGTCACACACCTCGCCCTCGCCCGGCTCCTCGTCGCCGGGTCCTTCCTCGGTGGCGAGCCGGGCGCCCCGGCTGTCCGCGATCCGGGTCACCTCCCGCAGCGAGGTCCGCAACTGGTTCGCCAGGAAGCGCAGCTCCCGCTTGTCCGCCTTGTGGTCCGCGATCATGTCGTCGGCCCGCTCCACCAACGCGGCGGCGTGCCCCAGCTGCATCCGCTCCAGGTTGTCCGCCACCTTGGCCATCACACTGTGCCGTCCGCCCCCGGGCCCCGACGCGTCACTTACGAGGTAACAGGGCTTGCCCGCGTCCGTAATCCACGGCAGCAGCCGCACCGCCCGGACCCCACCGTCCGGCCCCATCGGCAACCCACAGGGTTCCCCGGTACTTTGGTCCATGTCGTCGTCTCCGTTTCACGCGATGACCACGCCCCCGGACCGGTCGCACGGTCGCGGGGGTCTCCGGTGGAGCGACAACGGGCGGAAGCGCGGGCTTCGGGTGGACGTACTCACCCGAGCCGCCCCGACTCGATGTCACTCGCCGCGACTGGTTCGTCCCGGCCGGTGACGAACCTAGAGGTGAACTGCCCCCGGGCACACGCACGTCGCGTGGCACTTCCGGGCAGGCTTGAGGTAACTGCCACGCTCCGCGTCAGCGGCCCGCGAGACGCGCGTAACCGCGCCACCCCTCGGCCCACCCCTCGGCGGCGACCGCCTAACGAACGCCCAAGAAGGCACCCATCTCGCGCATTTCAGGGGTCAGGCTCCGCTTGCGGCCCTTGTGGACACCGGCCATGACGTCCCGCGCGGCGCGCTGGTGGGACAGCCAGGCCGGGGCCTTCCGCCTGACGTCGAGGAGTTCCAGCGTGGCCTCCTGGTGCCGGCCGAGCCGCTGATGGGCGAGTGCGACGTCCATACGGTGGCGGAACCAGGAGTTCGGCCGCGGTGCGCCCAACGTCCTGCGGGCCTTCTCGCCCAGCGTCTCCCGGTCCGCCCGGTCCAGCACGGTCCGGTCGTCCCCCTTGATGGCGGCCACCTCCACCTCGGCCATCGCCACCGTCACCGGGCCGAAGGTCACCCCGCTCTGGTAGGTACCGGACACCTCCCGGCCCAGGGCTCCGGCGGCGCACCTGGCGAGCCGCAGGGACGACTCGGCCTCGTCGTACTGGTTGTTGCGTACCGCGCCCGCAACCGCCCGAAGATGGGCCCAGCCCCACATGGCCAGATGATCGTCACCCGCCTTGGAGATCCGTTCCGGTTCGATCCGGTCCGCCGTGTCCCGGGCCAGCCGTGCGCTCTCCGCGAAGCGCCCCTGCCCCATCAGCACCCAGCACATGCCGGACGCGGCACTGGCCACGTCCAGCTCACTGCCCAGCGCTTGGCCGTCCGCCAGGAGCCGACGCAGCGACTCGTACGCCAGATCGTGTTCCCGTACCTGTGTCAGATACCGCGCGACGGTCCTGAACACCCCGACGCGCACCGCCAGCGCCTCGGCCCGCTCCGGGCCGCTGTCGTAGAAGCGCACGGCGGCGTCCGCCTCCCGGATGAGCGCGGGCAGGTCCGCCGCCAGCCTTCCGTAGGCGTCGCCGTAGTAGCTCCGGTTGACCTGCCGCGCCACCTCACGCAGCGCCGCCAGACGGGGAACCTCGTCCGGCGTGGGCTCCTCCACGGCGAACCCGATCGGTGGCAGCAGCGCCTTCCGCAGCTCCATGATGCGCAACGTATGCCCGTCGTCCGGCTCACGCGGCTCCAGCGGCGCGGACGCCATCAGCGCGGAGGTCTCCTCGCCCAGCGCACGGGCGAGTATGTGCAGGGTCTCCATGCGGACGTTCCCGCCCTGCTCCGCTTTTCGCACCACGGAAGCGGAGAGACCCGCCGCGTGGGCGAGCTCCTCCTGCGTCCACCCGGCGGCCCGCCGGTAGTCACATACGTTGTCCCCGAGTCCATCGCCCATGATGAGCCTGCCCTCTGCACTGCACGAGTGGTCCCATCCACCGTACTCCAGCGGCTCAACTGCCTCCGGAGGAGCTGTAAGTGGCGCGACGAGCACGGGAAAGCCGTCGACGACACCTGCCCCCCTGCCTGGTCACGTGCCGCTCCAACCGGCGAACGACCGCAGCCGGTCCGGAACGGAGGGACGCGCCCTCAACAGCACGCCCACCGTCGAGTGGGTCGTGGGGTGATAGCGCGTCTGCTGAGGCGAGACCTTGCGCGCCTCGTACAGTGCGTCCAGCGCGCCGTCGCAACGGGCGGTGAGGGCCAACGAGCGGGCCCGGTCGATCCAGTACACCCCGGCCCGGGCGGCGGGGTACCCCGCCGGCAGCCGAACGCGGTCGCTGACCGCCACCGCCTCGGCGTGATCGTCGCGGTCGCCCGCCGCCGCCATCGCGTGCTGCTCCGTGTTCGTCGGACCGAAGACGAACAAGTAGTGGTTGGTCTCCCCCAACTCCGCCGCGATTCCCCGGGCCTCGGCCAGCCAGGCCCCGGCCTCGTCCCCCCGGCCGAGCAGGCCGTGCATCTGAACGCCTTTCAGGATCAGCCCGCCACGGACCGCCCGGGTCCCGGGAGTCCCGTCGTCCTCCAGATCACGCAGACCTTGGCGTACGAGCCGAAGGCCCTGTTCCATCGCCGGACCGTCCGCGCTGAGCTGTGCGCGTTTCACCCGCTCCGCCGCGACCTGGCGGGGGTCCCCGGACAAGGCTGCGGCCATGGCCATACGACTCAGAGCCAGGCGGGCGAGGTCCATGTACCCGAACTTGTACGCCACGCTGAACACGCCCAGGGCGGCCTCCGCCTGGAGCCAGTGGGCCCGTTCACGGTCATGCCCCGGAGCCGAGTGCACCATCGTCGCGTGGGACATCTCCCCGAGCAGACCGGGAAGCATCTCCGCGAGGGTCCCGTACTCGGAGTCCGTCCGCAGCTGCCGCACCCTGGAGATGTCGGAACCGAGCTGTTCCAGTCCGCGCGGAGCCGGGTCGTCGTCCTCCGGAGGGATGCCCCAGTTGTCGAGTGCGGTACCCAGGGGAGAGATCAGCCGGTCGAGCTGGTCCTTGCGCAGCTGCTCGATGTACGGCTGGCCGTGCAGGACCGAGACGGTCACGCCCAGGGCCCGGGCCAGAGCGGCCAGCACCTGCTCGCTGGGGGTACGTGCACCTGTCTCGATCCGCGACAGCATCGACGCGGACACGGCCGCCCTGCGTCCCAGCTCCCTCAGCGTGTGCCCTCGCAGAAGCCGCAACTCCTGGATGCGCCGCCCGACACCGCTACGCCTGCCCTCGGCCATAGCCGCCCGTCCCTTCGTCTGCCGAGCCCGGTACTCCGGCCCCCGGCCGGTGAACCGCTTGATCCGGAGCGCTAGGGCTGGACTCCGAACCAGGTGGTCATGCTCCTCAGCTCCTCCGTGGAGCGTCGGTACTTGTGCGTGAGCAGGCGGGCCGTCTCACGGGCCGTGGGGTGGAACTTGGTCAGCTCGGGCGCGACGCTCCGTGCCCTTCGCAGATGCTTCAGGGCGCCTTCCCGCCGGTCCAGGTCCACGTACGCACGCGCGACGGCGACGTGGTGGTGGCCCTGCCGCGTACGCGCCATGTCCACGGGGAAGCGCAGCCCCTTGGCCTTCCGCACCGCCTCCTCGGGGCGCTTGAGCTCCACCGACGCGGCGACGTCGTGCACGGCGACATTCGCCGGGCCGAAGGTCATGTGATAGTGCAACCGGTCGCGGCCACCGGGCACTCGTTCACTCAGCTTCCTCGCCTCGTCGATGTGGTGCTCCGTGCCCTCGTGGTCCCTGGCCAGCGACGCGAAGGTGGATTCCCGCAGGTGCAGACTCCCCAGCATCGTGATCCGCTCGGAGCCGCCCTCCGGGGTCTCGTTCTCCAACTCCGCCCGGGCCGCGCCCAGTACCCGCAGACCGCCCTCGTAGTCGCCGAACATGTCGAAGGAGTAGGAACGCGTCCACTCCGCCAACGCCCGCATCAACGGGTCCCGCGACAGCCCGGCCGCCCACCGCATGCGGTCTTCGAGCTGGCCGATCAGATCGGAGTAGCCCAGCCGGTAGGCCAGACCGTGCGACATGTAGTAGGTGGAGGCGAGCAGTCGCGCATGTGCCTGCTGCCGCTTCGGGGGTTGAGGAACATCAGCGTCAGATCGTGCGCTAAGGGTTCGCGAGGCTCTCTAGCGCTTTGACCTGGGGTGATCCAGCATCAGAGCCTTCGTAGGTCGTTGTTGTCGATCTTCGGAGAGCTGTTGTGGCGGTCGAGTTCCTGACGGATGAGCAGACGGCCCGGTACGGGTCGTTCCACGAGGCGCCCTCGCGGTCGGAGCTGGAGAGGTACCAGATCGGCGCCCTCGGACTCGTCCTGAACGCCCTGGTCCTCTTCAACACGAAGTACATGGACGCCGCCGTCACCCGGCTCCGCGCCGACGGCTTCGCCGTCCGCGACCAGGACGTCGCCCGCCTCTCCCCGTTCGTCCGCCACCACGTCAACATGCTCGGCCGGTACTCCTTCCTGCTGCCAGAGATGCCCAGCGGACTTCGGCCACTCTGTGACCCGGACACCACCGAAGCGCGGTAGCGGGCCGCCCGCAGAAGCGGTGTGCCGCCGACCCGTGACCTGCGGCACACCGCACGTCACTTCGACTTGGAAGCACGTTGGTGCCATGCCCGTGCAACGCGCCTGGAGAGACCAAGTGACGGCAGCCGCTTCCCAGGCCGGGGTGTGATCTCGATGGGTGCCGCAGGTGGTCGGTCTCGGGCGGGGCGTCGGGAGATCCGAGCGCGTCACGGCCTGGACGTGACCGTCGAGCCCTCCGGACGGAGGGTGGCCCCGGTTCTTCGCTTGGGGGCCACCCTCCGTCCAGGGTCACGCTGTGAGTCACGGCGGCTGGTTTCCGGTCGCCACGGCCGGTGAGACAGGCGGGTCGGGGTGCCTGTCTGTCATCCCCGGCGACTGCCCCGGTGAACGGGCCTGGGCCGGTGACCCATCACTGCGGGTGCCCTACTAGCCGATTTGGGATGAGTCGACACACAGGGCTTCGGCCATGAGGTACACATTCTGGGTGCCCCAGTTGTTGATCTGGACGGACCAACCACCCGTGTTTCCGCCGAGGGGGACTGAAGCCGAGAAGAGCACGGTGAACTTGTCGCCCAATGATTGCCAGTGGCCCCCGGAGACGGCTTGCATGCCGGACGGGCACTGCACAATAACTTCGCCCCGCTGGCCGCCCCGGACGTCGAGCACGTCCGGCGCCTCGACCCGCGTGAACATCGGCGCTGCCGCCTTGGCGCTGGTGGCCGCCGTGGAATCACCGCTCTTGTCGGCGGCGGCGGTCGTGGCGGTGCCCGCCACGAGCAGGGCAACTGCCGCTAACGCGGCACCGCGGATACGCGTGGAACGGTTCATGTCAGCTCCCTTGTGTCTGCTACCCGCCCGCGCCGCTGTTCTCCCACCCGGGTGATTCACCCAGGACGGTCGGACGTACGGGGCGGGAAGCATCGGCCCGTACGAGGAGCACGGGCCTGCCTGGAGGCTGCGCAGCACGCCCGGCGACCATTCCAGTCCGACGATGCGATCAGCCGACCAGGTGATAGAAGTGCGAATTCCGTTCGACCTCACCGGCAACCACCCGCAAGAGCGCCCCAGGATCATCCCGTGGCCCCTTCTGGGCCCACTCGGCGGTACCCCTTGTGGGCCCGGCTGGGACGGGTCAGCGGCGGCTGTCGCCCGGCGCGAGCAGGCTGGTCAGCTCCGCGATCGCCTCGGGCGAGGGCTTGAAGTAACGGCGGACGTTCTCCGGCTTCCTGTGCCGGGACTTGGCCATCAGCATCAGCAGCGACGCACCCTGTTCACCCAGATGCGTGAGACCGGAATGGCGGTACTCATGCAGGTCCCAGCCCGTGCCCGCCTCTCCGCCCACGGCGGTGTGTTCATCGAGCAGAGCGCGGGCCTGGCCGTAGGAGAGCCGGGCCAGCCCGGTGTCCGGGCACACGTCCCGCGGGCTCACGACCTTCCCCGGACCGGGACGGCGGTGCGTGACGAACACCGGCCCCCGCGTACGGCCCTTGATCAGCCGGGGCAGGAGCCGCGCGGTGCCGGCGTCCCAGTAGACCGTCTCCAGCACGAAGTCCTCGCGGCCCCGGCCGCCCTACGGCGGACGGCGGAGCCCTTGGCCTTCACCGGTGCCCGGCGAGATCCAGATCCTCGATGTTGACGCCGAGGATCTCCTCGGCGCGGGCGCAGGTCTCGTAGAGCATCCGCCACAGCATCTTCTCCCGCAGCGCGATCTCACGCCGGGCGATCAGACGGTCGACCGCCATCTTCGAGCGGGCGGGGGTCTGCGAGTCGGGCGTGGGCAGGCGCTTTGCCCAGGCCGGGACCGCCGGGCCGTCGTACCCACGCTCGCCGCACCAGCCCAGCCAGGACAGGACCGATGCCCGGCGCGCGTTCCAGGTGTTCACCGCGGACCGGCCCCACAGCACCTCCAGGGCCTCGCCGATCTCGTCGTCCGCGACCGACGCCAGCGGCCGGCCCTCGCCGATCCGCTCGGCGGTCTTGCCCACCCCGGCCCCGTAGCTCCGGACCGTGTTCGGGTTGCCGAGCGAGTCCAGGAAGACGTCGGCCGCAGCGCGGACCGTGAGCGCCTTCCCGACGGGCAGTTGTACGACGGCGGGCACCGCTTCCCCTTTGCCACAGATAACAGGGCCGCTTCGCGCAGCGGCCCGGGGACGTCGCCGCAGGTGACACATCCCGGTGCCGCAGATAATGGGGCGTTATCCGTGGGAAGACTTCAGACCGGCCCCGCGACCGACGCCCCGTCAGCCGCCCACCAGGGCCGATCAAGGCTTAGCGCACGATCTGACGTAGATGTTCCTCAACCCCCGCTTCCCGCTGGTGAGATGGACCCCGGCGGTCAGCTCTTCCAGCAGACCGGGAAGCATCGCGCCGAGCATGCTGTAGTGGGCCGCCGCGCGGTGACCGGCCGCTGTCCGTACGTCCCCGGCCAACTCGTGCACCGGTCTCGGTGCCGTGTACCAGTCCACGGGCAGGTCGTGTCTGCGCACCGCCGTGCGGATTCCCTGAACGGGCGCGTGCGTCCGTCGGTCGGACGGCTTCTCGCCCTTGTACGGCTGTCCGGTCAGCTCCTCCACGGTGACCCGCAGCGCGCGGGCGACCGCGATCAGCAGGCCGTGGGTGGGCAGCCGCTCCCCGCGTTCCACCTTGCGGATGGCGCCGAGGGAGACATGTGCTTCGGCGGCGAGGCCGTTCTGCGTATAGCCTGCCAGCTTCCGGTTCGACGCGATACGAGCGCCGACGCGCTCCTCTTGATCGGGCATGGACCTGCTCCGTTCCTCCGTCCCCAAGAACGGTACTCCGATCGGCCCTTGGCGGTACCGGCGTGCGTCCGGGTGGGCGGCACCCGGGGGGCGGGCGCGAGCCACGCCGGGGCACCGGCCCTTGCGTCGAGCACGCTCGAAGACGTTGGCTGGGCCCATGGAGTACACGCAGCTCGGCCGCACAGGTCTCAAGGTCAGCAGGCTCGTCCTCGGGACGATGAACTTCGGTCCGCACACCGACGAGCCCGACAGTCACGCGATCATGGACGCCGCGCTGGACGCGGGTCTGAACTTCTTCGACACCGCCAACGTCTACGGCTGGGGCGACGACAAGGGCCGCACCGAGACGATCATCGGCAACTGGTTCGCCAAGGGCGGCGACCGCCGCGACAAGGTCGTCCTCGCCACCAAGGTCTACGGCAACATGGGCGGCGACCGGGGCCAGGCATGGCCCAACCACGACCGGCTCTCCGCGCTGAACATCCGCCGGGCCGTCGACGCGAGCCTCGCCCGGCTCCGGACCGACCACATCGACCTCTACCAGTTCCACCACATCGACCGGCACACGCCGTTCGAGGAGATCTGGCAGGCCCTCGACGTCCTCGTCCAGCAGGGCAAGATCCTCTACGTGGGATCGTCCAACTTCCCCGGCTACAAGATCGCCCAGGCCAACGAGACAGCGGCCCGCCACGGACGGCTCGGGCTCGTCAGCGAACAGTGCCTCTACAACCTGTACGAGCGGCGCGCCGAGATGGAGATCATCCCGGCCGCGCAGGAGTACGGGCTCGGGGTCATCCCCTGGTCACCGCTGCACGGCGGACTGCTGGGCGGGGTGCTCCGCAAGGAGGCGACGGGCGGGCGCAGCGCTTCCGGTACGGCGGCCGAGGTGCTGGCCGATCCCGCCGCGCGGGCGAAGGTGCAGGCGTACGAGGATCTGCTGGGCAAGCACGGGCTCGAACCGGGTGAGGTGGCGCTGGCCTGGCTGCTGAGCCGTCCCGGGGTGACCGGGCCGATCGTCGGGCCCCGTACGGCCGCGCAGTTGGACTCGGCCGTGCGGGCCGTGGGGCTGTCGCTCTCCGCGGAACTCCTCGCGGAGCTGCACGCGCTGTTCCCCGGGCCGGGTCCGTCCCCCGAGGCGTTCGCCTGGTAGCCGGTCCGCGGGTCGCCTTCGCTTGCGCTTCCGGGTTTGTGCCGGTGGACGTACTTGTTCCTGTGCCGTCGCTCGGGGGGTGCGCAGTTCCCCGCGCCCCTGGGTACTCGGTGCTGGGCGTACTTGTTCCCGCACAGGTCGGTCGTGGGTGCGCAGTTCCCCGCGCCCCTGGATGCTGCCCCTTCGGGTCGTTCTCCTCGGGTGCGGGTCCGCCCTCGCCTTCGTGCGGTTCCCCGGGGCGGGCTAGGGGCGGGAGTGGTGGCGGTAGGTGGCGGGGGTGGTGCCTGTCAGGCGGCGGAAGTGGCGGCGCAGGCTCGCGGACGAGCCGAAGCCCGTCCGCGCGGCGACCTCGTCGACCGTCCCGTCACCGCTCTCCAGCAGCCTCCGGGCCCGCTCCACGCGGGCCCGCAGCAAGTACTGGCGTGGAGTGAGCCCGGTCCGCTCCCGGAAGCGGCGGTTGAGCGTGCGCACACTCGTCCCCGCGTGCGCGGCGATCTCCGCGAGGGACGGCGCGTCGTACGGATGCTCCTGAAGCCACCGCAGGGTCGGCTCCAGGCCCGCCGTCCCGGCCAGCTCGCGGTCGATCTCCTCCCGGGTCGCCCCGACGTCCTCGTGCAGGGGCGCGATCAGCTGCCGGGCGGTGCGCCCGGCGACCGCCGGACCGTGGTCCAGCCCGAGGAGACGGAGGTAGAGGTCGATGCCGCCGAGGACACCCGCCGAGGTGAGGAACGGACCGTCCGTCACCACCGTTCCGGCGGGGTCCACCTCGACGCCCGGATGACGTGCGGCCAGTTCGGCCGTCCGGCACCACTCGGTGGTCGCGCGGCGTCCGTCGAGCAGCCCGGAGGCCGCGAGGGTGAACGTACCCGTGCCGACGGCGGCGACCCGGCTGCCCCGGGCCGCCGCCGCGCGCAACGCGTCGAGCACTCCGGTCGGAGGACCGGCGAGGAAGCCGTCATGGCCGGTGAGCACGACCGTATCGGCGTCGGCCAGGGCGTCGAGTCCCCAGGGGACGGTGATGTCCAGGGGCAGCGGACCGGCCGTGGCGACGGTGGGCCGGACGGAACAGACGCGCAGCTCGGTGGGTGCGGAGGCGGCCTCGAAGACCAGGCCCGGGGTGGTGAGCTGGTGTCCGGGGACCCCGTCGAGCACGAGAAGGGCGACCACAGGCATGGGACGACCGTATGCCAGGGGATCAGCGGTGCTTGCCCATCGTCTTCGTGATCCAGCTCTTGTGGGCGGGCACCGAGGTCCAGACCCCGGGACCGTTGCCGCAGTCCGGACCGGCCGCGACATTGCCGTCGCCGGAGGTCGCCCCGACCAGCTGCCAGCGTCCGCCGATCCGCTGGATCTGCGGGCCGCCGGAGTCACCCCGGCACGCCATGGCGCCGGGGACCTGGGAACCGGTGCACAGTTCGGCACCCGGCTTGAACGGGGAGCAGGCGGAGTCCGCGATCCTGCGCGTGTCGAGCTGCTGGAGCCGCTCGGAGAACGACCAGTCGGGGCCGTCCGCCGTATTGCCGAAGCCGAGGACCCGCGTCTGCGCACCGGTCTTCGGGGGCCGGTCCGCAAGGTGCGCCGGCTGCTGGTGGACCGGGCGGTCCAGCTTGAGCAGCGCGAGGTCGTGGTGGCCCCGAGGCGCGTCGCCGAGGGCGTAGTCCGGGTGGAGCACCTTCTTGACGATCGTGCGTACCGTCCCGCCCTTGCCCTGGTACTCGCTGCCGACCCTGACCTTCCCCGTCGGCTCGGCGGGGATCTCCGGATGACCGGCGCAGTGGGCCGCGGTGAGCACCCACCGGGGAGCGACCAGCGTGCCGCCGCACACCCCGTACTCCTTGCCCCCGGGCGCCTGCATGACCTGCGGGACCGAGACCATGAACGAGTACGGCCGGGTGGAGTCCTCCCCGTTGACGACGGCCCCGGCACTTCCGGTCAGGCCGGTGACGGCGAGTGCGGCCGCCGCGCCGACCGCGGCTGTCCGCGCGGCCGGTCGGCGGGCGGGTCGGGTCTGCTGCGGGCGGGTCGGGTGGAGCATGGTGGACATCCCTTTCACGTGGTCAAGTGGGGTGCGCGCGGCCCGGGCATCCCCTCGTTCCCGGTGCGTGCACCTTCATCCTCCGGGCCGCCGACCGACCGGAAACAGCCACCGCGATGCCACCCTCGGCTAAATTCTGGCCATGGCAGTGGTCGCCCTTCTCGCGCTCGACGGCATCCCCGGACCCCAGCTCACCACCCCCGGGATGCTGCTGGGCGCCGTCCCGCACAGCTGTGACCGGGCCCCGTACGAGTTGAGGGTGTGCGCCGGTCCCGGCTTCCGCGCCACGGCCGGGCCGGGCCCGTTCGGGCTCACCACGCGCTGGGGGCTGGACGGCCTCGACGGGGCGGCGACCGTGATCGTGGCCGGTCACCACGGCTTCCGTGACGCGCCCCCGGCCGCCGTGCCCGACGCGTTGCGCGCGGCGGCGGACCGGGGCTGCCGGATCGGCGCGGTGGGCACGGGGACGTTCACCCTCGCCGCCACCGGACTGCTCGACGGCCGCCGGGCCACCACGGACTGGCGGTGCGTCGGGGAGCTGGCCGCGGATCACCCCCGGGTCGTGGTCGCCCCGGCGGAGGAGGCCGTCGCCGACGGGCCGTTCCTCACCTCGGCGGGGGTGCTCGGCGGCAAGGACCTCTGGCTGCGCCTCATCGAGGAGGACCACGGCGAGCGGGTGCGGCGGGAGGCGGACCGCCGGCTCTTCCTCCGGCTGCCGGACGGACCACCCGGGGCCGCCGGCGGGGACGGCGCGCTCGGGCCGACGATCCGGTGGATGGAGGCGGGGTCGCACCGGCCGCTGACCCTCACGGAGATCGCCGCGCACGCGGGGACCGGCGTCCGTACCCTCAGTCACCGCTTCCGCGCGGAGACCGGGCTCAGTCCGCTCCAGTACCTGCTCCGGGTCCGGGTCGAGCGGGCCCAGCAGCTGCTGGAACGGGGGGATCTTCCGGTGGAGCACATCGCCGCGCGGACCGGGTTCGGGACGCCCGCGAATCTTCGCCATCAGTTCCAGCGCCTCAACGGGACGACTCCGGGCGTCTACCGGGCCGCCTTCCGCTCGATGGTCACCATGTTCACCGAGGACACCCCCCGCACCCGAGGACCCGGGTGAGAGGGTGTCTCAAGCCTTGACCGCTGCGGCCGTCCTGGCGGCCTGCTCGATCTTCGCGCAGTAGGCCGCGCGGGCTTCCTCGTCGATCCGCTGCTCGTTCCCGGCGCGCAGCCCGGTCCGGCCGTCGAGGCCCTCGCGCAGGATGTCGGCGTGTCCGGCATGCCGGACGGTCTCGCTGAGGACATGGGTCATGACGGCGAACAGCTTCGTATTGGGGTACGGCTCCGGCCACCACGGCACGTGGCCGGGGGCGTCGAGGGGAAGCGCGTCGATCGTCGCGTCCGAGTGTTCCCACGCGCGCCGGTAGAACCCGATGATCCGATCGCGGGTCTCGTCCTCGGTCGCCCACTGATCGCCGCCGTCGGAGTCCTGCCACCGGGGCAGCGGTTCCGGTGAAGGACGGTCGAAGACCTCGCCGAAGTACCTGGCCTCGACGGTGGCCACGTGTTTGACCAGGCCGAGGAGGTTGGTCCCGGTCGCTGTCAAAGGCCGACGGGCGTCGTACTCGGACAGCCCGTCGAGTTTCCAGAGCAGCGCCTCGCGGTCCCGCCGCAGTCTCCCGTGCAGGTTGTCCTTCGCGAAGTCATCGATCATGCGGGACGAGCCTGCCATGCGCCGCGCGTGGTCTCAAGATCCCGCACAGGTCGCCTTCGCTTGCGCTTTTGAGGTCTCTCCGGTGAGCGCACTCGTCCCTGTGCCCCTGGGTCTGTCCGGCTGGACCCACTTGTTCCTGTGCCGTCGTCCGGTGGGTGCGCAGTTCCCCGCAGGTCGCCTTCGCTTGCGCTTCCCAGGTCCGTCCGGCTGGGCGCGCTTGTTCCCGTGCCGTCGTCCGGTGGGTGCGCAGTTCCCCGCGCCCCTTAGGTCGCGCCCCTCGCGGTTCCCGTTCGGGTGCGGGTGGCCCTTGGTTGCTCGCGCAGTTCCCCGCGCCCCTGGATGCTGCCCTCTTGCGGTCGCTCTTCGGGTGTGGGTCCGCCCTCGTCTTTTGCGCAGTTCCCCGCAGGTCGCCTTCACTTGCGCTTCCGAGGTCTGTCCGGCTGGACCCGCTTGTTCCCGTGCCGTCGCTCGGAGGGTGCGCGGTTCCCCGCAGGTCGCCTTCGCTTGCGCTTCCGAGGTCTGTCCGGCTGGACCCGCTTGTTCCTGTGCCGTCGTCCGGTGGGTGCGCGGTTCCCCGCGCCCCTTAGGTCGCGCCCCTTGCGGTTCCCGTTCGGGTGCGGGTGGCCCTTGGTTGCTCGCGCAGTTCCCCGCGCCCCTTTGGGGGCGCCCTCTTGCTGCTGTTCTCAGGCTGCGGGGGCGGGGTGAACCATCTTCCTCGCGCAGTCGCGCTGCTGCGGGAGGGGGTGGGCGGGAATCTCTGCTCGCAGACTCCGATGCTCTTCAGTAGAGCCACTTCACGTCGTACCGAGCGTGTCGGATCGAGGACGGAGAATCCCGACCGGCACCGACCCGAAGAACAGACCGGACGCGCCCCAAAGGGGCGCGGGGAACTGCGCACCCCACGAGCGACGGCACAGGAACGAAGTACGCCCCGCCGGACGGACCTGGGAAGCGCAAGCGAAGGCGACCCGCGAGGGAGAACTCAGGGGCGCCCGCGAACGCGGGTGAGCCTAGCCACCCAGCGCCGCGCCGATCGCCACGACGAGGAACATCAGTACGAGCACACCGGCCATGATCCGGTTACGTGTCTTCGGGTCCACACCCGAAAGCCTAACCGCCCCCGCCGAGCGCCAACGCGGCGACCACCTCGTAACGCGCCCGCGCCCCCACCCCACCACCGCCCCCGGAAAGATCGCTGCGCACCAGCGCCACCTCCCCCACCTCCCACTCCGCACCCCGGAACCCGGCCATCGCGTCCACGTACGGACCGAAGTCGAAGTCCCCGGCACGGTCCCGCGCGAGCGACAGATGCGGCCGGAACCGCCGGTGCTCCCCCATCGGGAGCCCGGCCCCCCGGGCCGCCTCCTGTGCCCCGTCCGAGAGCCGCGCCAGCGCCCCCGTGTCACCGGCCACGTCCGCCCACAGGGACCGGCCCCCGAAGACACCCGCCCCGCGCAGCGCCAGCGTGAAGGGCGGGGTGCGCCGCGCGGCGAGCGCGAGGCGCCGGATGAGCTCGGGAACCGGGTCCGCGGGCTCCTGGCGCACCTCGCCGTAGAACGCGAGGGTGAGGTGCCACCCGGGACGGCCCGTCCACTTCAGCGCGGACGCACCGGGCAGGTCCTCCAGCTGGTCGACGGCCCGTCCCAGCTCCGCGGCCACGGACGGCGGGGGCAGCACGCCGGCGAAGAGTCTCATCCGGCCAGTGTCACCCGGTTAGCCTCACCGGATGGATACCTTCACGATCAGGAAAGGCGGCCCCGGCGACCTCCCCGCCGTCCTCGCGCTGATGGACCGGGCCGTGGAATGGCTGGCCGCCCGGGGACGTACGGGCCAGTGGGGCACCGAGCCGTGGTCCACCAACCCGCGCGCGGTGGAGATGGTGACCCGGTACGCCGGGGAGGGCGATCTGTGGCTCGCCGACGCGGCCGGTGCCGTCGTCGGCACGCTCACCCTCACCGACGGCCCCGGCTCGTACGTGCCCCGCGCCGACGAGCCCGAGCGGTACATCCACGTCTTCGCGACCGACCGCCGCCGCGCGGGCGAGGGCATCGGCGCCGCGCTGCTCGCGCACGCCGCCGACGAGACCCGCCGCGCGGGCCGGTCGCTGCTGCGGGTGGACTGCTACGCGGGCGACGACGGCAAGCTCGTCGCGTACTACGAGGGCCAGGGTTTCACCCCGGCGGAACGCTTCACGGTCGGCGAGGACGCCTGGCCCGGCCAGGTGCTCGCCCGCCGCGTCTGACCCCGGACCGGGGACACGGGACGCGACAGGCCAGGGTTCACCCGAACCCCGGCCGGACCCGCACCCCGCGAACCGCGAGCGTCCCGTGCCCCCGCCCGCCCCCGGGCTACGCCACCGTCACCAGATCCCGCTTGGGCACGAACCGCAGATGCGGCTGCCCCCTGCGCAGATCGACCTTGAGCCGCAGATCCGCCGCGCGGGCCAGCACCAGGCCGACCACCAGCGCCGACACCGCGCTGACCAGTCCGCCGACGGCCATGCTGATCTGCACCCCGTACGCGTCGGTGAGCCAGCCGAAGAGCGGGCCGCCGATCGGGGTGCCGCCGACGAACACCATCATGAAGAGGCTGATCACCCGGCCCCGCATGGCGGGGTCGGTGCCGAGCTGGACGGAGGAGTTGGCGGTGACGTTCACCGTCAGGCCGAGCATCCCGATCGGCACCAGGAGCAGCGCGAACACCCACAGGGACGGGGTGACCGCGGCGACGATCTGGAGGGCGCCGAAGGCCACCGCCGCCCCGACCAGGACGCGCAGCCGGGAGGTGCCGCGCCGGGCCGCGAGCAGCGCGCCGACCACCGAGCCGACGGCCATCAGCGTGTTGAACAGTCCGTACATGCCCGAGCCGCCGTGGAAGATGTCGTCGGCGTAGGCGCTGAGCCAGATCGGGAAGTTGAAGCCGAACATCCCGATGAAGCCGATGAGGACGATCGGCCAGATCAGTTCGGGGCGGTGGGACACGTATCGCAGGCCCTCGCGGAGCTGGCCCTTGCCGCGCGGGGTGCGCGGGCCGGGGTGCAGTTCGGCGGTGCGCATCAGCAGCAGGCAGGTGAGCGGGGCGAGGAACGACAGTCCGTTGGCGAGGAACGCCCAGCCGGGGCCGACCGCGGCGGTCAGGACACCGGCGATCGCGGGGCCGAGCAGCCGCGCCGACTGGAAGTTGGCGGAGTTCAGGCTGACCGCGTTGCGCACCTGGTCGGGGCCGACCATCTCGGAGACGAAGGTCTGCCGGGTCGGGTTGTCGACGACGGTGACCAGTCCGGTGAAGAACGCCGTCATGTACACGTGCCACACCTGGACATTGCCGCTGAGGGTCAGCGCGGCCAGGAAGAGTCCGCCGAAGCTCATCGCGCCCTGGGTGAAGAAGAGCAGCGTCCGCTTGGGGAACCGGTCGGCGATGACCCCGCCGTACAGGCCGAACAGCAGCATCGGCAGGAACTGCATCGCCGTGGTGATGCCGACGGCCGCCGAGGAGCCGGTGAGGCTCAGGACGAGCCAGTCCTGGGTGATCCGGGCCATCCAGGTGCCGGTGTTGGAGACGACCGCCCCGGAGGCGAAGAGCCGGTAGTTGCGGATACGGAGGGAGGAGAACATCCCGCCGGGTCCACGGTCATCGCCGCCGGTGTCCGGACCGGCTGAGGGTGAGCCGCCGGTGGCCGGGCCGTCCGAGGCTGAGCGGCCGGTGGCTGGGCGGCCGGTGGGCCCGGGGGTCTTGACCAGGGACACGGGACGCGGCCCGGTCCCGGGTACGTCCGCGCGCGGGCCGGTACGGGTACGCCGGCGGGTACGGAAACGGGCGGTGCCGGGTATGCGGGCGGTACCGGGTATGAGGCGGCCGGGCAGGTAACGGGACCTGCCGGAGGCACGGGCGGGTGGGGCGGGGGTGTCGTGGTCGGACTGGGGTGCGGGTGCGGAGTCTGCTCCGGGTCCCGGACTCAAAAGGGTCGCCTCCTCGGCGGTCGGTTACAGATGCGCGAGTTTCTCCAGCACGGGGGCGGCGGCGCGCAGCTTCGCCCACTCGTCCTCGTCCAGGTCCTCGACCAGACCGGCCAGCCAGGCGTTGCGCCTGCGGCGGCTCTCGTCGAGCATGGCCTCGGCCGTCTCGGTCTGGGTGACCACCTTCTGGCGGCGGTCCTCGGGGTGCGGCTCCAGCCTGACCAGGCCCTTGGCCTCCAGGAGCGCCACGATGCGGGTCATCGAGGGCGGCTGCACATGCTCCTTGCGGGCCAGCTCGCCCGGGGTGGCGGAACCGCACCGGGCCAGGGTGCCGAGCACCGACATCTCGGTCGGACTCAGCGACTCGTCGACCCGTTGGTGTTTGAGCCGTCGCGACAGGCGCATGACCGCCGAACGCAGTGCGTTCACGGCCGCGGCGTCGTCGCCGTGAGTAAGGTCAGACATGTTCTTTAGCTTAACTCATTACCCTTCCTAAAGAACACCCGTTAAACCGTGATCCACCGCACCCGGACCGATCATCACCCGTACGAGTGAGCCCTGAGCGGAAAGTGATACAAAATACCGCCGCCGCCCGGGACCCTCGTACCCATGGGGACACATGTGCTGAGCCTGCGGGTGGACGGCGAGCTGCTGGAACGGCTCCGGGGTCATGCCGCGAAGCGGGGGATGAGCGTCCAGGACTATGTGATCGGGACACTGGTCCGCGACGACTTCGACGAACGGTTCCAGTCCGCGGTGGAGGAGACGGAACGGTTCTACGCGGGCGCCGACGGGGACACGGCCGGGGAGCCCGCGGGACACGGCGGCCCGGACGGGGAAACGGTCCCGCTCAGCAGGGCCGCGACCGGGACGACCGTCGCCGGTACGGGCACCCTGAGCATGACGGCCCTGCGCGCCGCGTCCGCCACCGACCCGGCGGCCCCGAGCGACCCGGCGCACCCGGCGGACCTCATGGGCCTGACCGGCCCGGCGGACCCGGCCCGCGCGTCCGGCCCCGGGTCCGCGCCCGGGAACGCCGAAGGGCCGTCGCGTGACGCGACGGCCCCCGGCAGCGGCCGACCGGCCGGTGTCCCGGTCAGATGAGCCCGAGTCCGGGCATCAGGTAGTAGAAGACGAACACCGCCGAGACCGCGTACATCGCGACGGGCACCTCACGGCCCCGGCCCGCGGCCACCCGCAGCACGGTGAAGGTGATGAAGCCCATGCCGATGCCGTTGGTGATCGAGTACGTGAACGGCATCATCATCATGGTCACGAACGCCGGGATCGCGATCGTGTAGTCGCTCCAGTCGATCGACCGGACCGAGCCGGACATGATCAGGAACCCGACCGCGAGCAGCGCCGGGGTCGCCGCCTGCGACGGGACCATCGTGGCGATCGGGGTGAGGAACAGGGCGAGCGTGAAGAGACCGCCGGTGACCATGTTGGCGAAGCCGGTGCGCGCGCCCTCACCGACCCCGGCCGTGGACTCCACGAAGCAGGTGGTGGCCGAGGAGGACGAGGCGCCACCGGCCGCGACGGCGATACCGTCCACGAACAGGACCTTGTTGATCCCGGGGAAGTTGCCCTTCGAGTCGGTCAGCTTCGCCTCGTCGCCGACGCCCATGATCGTGCCCATCGCGTCGAAGAAGCACGAGAGCAGCACGGTGAAGACGAAGAGGACACCGGTGAGGATGCCGACCTTCTCGAACCCGCCGAACAGGCTGACCTGGCCGATCAGCCCGAAGTCGGGGGTGGAGACCGGATTGCCGGGCCACTTCGGGGTGGTCAGGCCCCAGGACGGGACCTTCGCGACCGCCTCGATGATCAGCGCGACACCCGTCATGGCGACGATGGAGATCAGGATCGCGCCGGGCACCTTGCGCACGATCAGTACGAGGGTGAGCAGCGCGCCGAGCGCGAAGACGAGGACGGGCCAGCCGGTGAGGTGACCGTCGCCGCCGAGCTGGAGCGGGACGGTCGTCTCGGCCAGGTCGGGGATACGGGAGACGAAGCCGGCGTCGACCAGGCCGATGAGCATGATGAACAGGCCGATACCGATGGCGATGCCCTTGCGCAGCCCCAGCGGCACCGCGCTCATCACCCGTTCCCGCAGCCCGGACGCGACCAGCAGCATCACCACGAGACCCGCGAGGACGACCATGCCCATCGCGTCGGGCCAGGACATCCGGGGCGCGAGCTGGAGCGCGACGACGGTGTTGACGCCGAGCCCGGCGGCGAGCGCGATCGGGACGTTGCCGATGACACCCATCAGCAGGGTGGTGAACGCGGCGGTGAGCGCCGTCGCGGTGACGAGCTGCGCGTTGTCGAGCTGATTCTGGTGGATGTCCTTGGCGTTGCCGAGGATGATCGGGTTCAGCACGATGATGTAGGCCATCGCGAAGAAGGTGGCGAAACCGCCGCGGATCTCGCGCGGGAACGAGGAACCGCGTTCCGAGATCCGGAAGAAACGGTCGATGCCGTTGACCGGCGGGGGGACCGGAGAGTTTCCGGACGCGTCGACCTGAGCGGTGGCCGAGGGGGACATACAGGACCTCAGTTGTAGGTTCCTACGAGGGAAACGGGCCGGAGCGGAACCGTTTCAGTATGAACATATGACATGGATGATCGCTATCTCCGCGCGTAGATACCGGTGGCGTCGGCCCGGACGGCGGTACGGGAACCCTCCGGGCCGCCAGGACCGTCGCCCGGACCGGCGGTCCGTCCCGTTCAGGGCCCCCGGGCGGGACTCACCTAAACTCGGCGTATGACCGATCGCGCACCGGGATTCCTCAGGCCGGGCCCCCTCAAGCACGACGCGCCGGAGCCCCTGGAAGGGCCCGTGACCGCCACCGTCACGGGCGGCACGATCCTCTGGTTCGTCCTGTTCCTGGTGCAGCTCCCCTTCTACGGATGGTTCGACGAGCACGGGCACCTGTGGTGGGTGTGGACCTGTCTCGCGGGGACCGGACTCGGACTGATCGGCATCTGGTACGTCCGCAAGCGGGACGCCGCGATCAAGCGGGACGCGGCGGCCGGCGGCGGTACCTCCACCGACGGGACCTCCGGCGAAGGAGCCTCCGGCGGCGGGAGCGGCCCGGCGGGCTGAGCCCCGGACCGGGTCGGCGGGACCCACGGGCCGCCGGAATCCGCCCCGGCGTTCCTCACGGGTGGTGGACGTTTCCTTCCGTACCGTCGGAACATGACGCATATCGACGCGGGTGCCGAACTCGATCCCGTGCACCCCGTCCCCGTACCGGGCGGGCCCCCGGCACACGGGCTCACCTCGGCGCAGGTCGCGGAGCGGGTGGCCCGTGGCGAGGTCAACGACGTACCGGCGCGCAGCAGCCGGTCGGCCGTGGACATCGTGCGGGCGAACGTCTTCACCCGGTTCAACGCGATCATCGGTGTGCTCTGGGTGATCATGCTGATCGTCGCACCCATCCAGGACAGCCTCTTCGGCTTCGTGATCATCGCGAACACCGGGATCGGCATCGTCCAGGAACTGCGGGCCAAGCGAACCCTGGACTCGCTCGCGGTGATCGGGGAGGCCCGGCCGGTGGTGCGGCGGGACGGGGCCGCCGTCGCGGTCACCACCTCGGAGCTCGTGCTCGGGGACGTCATCGAGACCGGGCCCGGCGACAAGATCGTGGTGGACGGCGTCTGCGCCGAGGCGGACGGGCTGGAGATCGACGAGTCGCTGCTGACCGGTGAGGCCGACCCGGTGGTGAAGCGGCCCGGCGACCCCGTGCTGTCCGGGAGCTTCGTGGTCGCGGGCGGCGGCGCGTTCACCGCGACGAAGGTCGGCCGGGAGGCGTACGCGGCGCGGCTCGCGGAGGAGGCGTCGCGGTTCACGCTCGTCCACTCCGAGCTGCGGTCCGGGATCTCGACCATCCTCAAGTACGTGACGTGGATGATGGTCCCGACCGCGATCGGGCTGATCATCAGCCAACTGGTCGTGAAGGACAACGGCTTCCGGAACTCCATCGCCCGCACGGTCGGCGGGATCGTCCCGATGGTGCCCGAGGGGCTGGTGCTGCTGACGTCGGTGGCCTTCGCGATCGGGGTGGTCCGGCTCGGCCGCAAGCAGTGCCTGGTGCAGGAACTGCCCGCGATCGAGGGGCTCGCCCGGGTGGACACCGTCTGCCTCGACAAGACGGGCACTCTCACCGAGGGCGGGATGGACGTGCTGGAGCTGCGTCCGCTGGGCGGTGCCGACGAGCGTCATGTCCGTTCGGTGCTCGGCGCGTTCGCGGTGTCCGACCCACGGCCCAACGCGTCCCTGCGGGCGGTCGCCGACGCGTATCCCCCGCCCCGGGACGGCGGCTGGGCCTGCCTCGACACCCTGCCGTTCTCGTCGGCCCGCAAGTACAGCGGCGCCCGGTTCGAGGAGGGCGGGGCCGACGGGAGCGGCGGGAGCGACGGCAGCGAGGGCAGCGAGGGAGACGGAAGGGGCGAGGGAGACGGGGGGAGCGGGGCAGGGAACGGTCGCGGTGGGCAGGGCGGGGCGCGGGAGGGCGGGGCGCGGGAGGGCGGGGCGCGGGAGGGCGGGGCGCGGGGGGTGAGCGGGTGGCTGCTCGGGGCGCCCGATGTACTGCTTGCGGAGGGCGACGAGGCGCTGGCGGCGACGCGGGAGCTGGACGAACGCGGGCTGCGGGTGCTGCTGCTGGCCCGGGTGTCCCGTCCGCTGGACGATCCGGAGGTCACGGCGGACGCGCTGCCCACCGCGCTCGTCGTACTGGAGCAGCGGCTCCGGCAGGACGCCGCCGAGACCCTGCGCTACTTCGCGGAGCAGGGGGTCACGGCCAAGGTGATCTCCGGGGACAACGCGGTGTCCGTCGGCGCGGTCGCCGGGAAGCTGGGGCTCGCGGGGGCGGCGGACACGGTCGACGCGAGGTCGCTGCCGGAGGACCGGGAGCGGATGGCGCAGGTGCTCGACACGCACACCGTCTTCGGACGGGTCACCCCGCGCCAGAAGCGGGACATGGTGGGCGCGCTCCAGTCCCGTGGGCACACCGTCGCGATGACCGGGGACGGGGTGAACGACGTCCTCGCGCTCAAGGACGCGGACATCGGGGTCGCGATGGGGTCGGGGTCCGACGCGGCCCGCGCCGTCGCGCAGATCGTGCTGCTGAACAACAGCTTCGCGACGCTGCCCTCGGTGGTGGCGGAAGGCCGCCGGGTCATCGGCAACATCACGCGGGTCGCGACGCTGTTCCTGGTCAAAACGGTCTACTCAGTGCTGCTGGCGGTGCTCGTGGTGTGCTCACAGGTCGAGTACCCGTTCCTGCCGCGGCACTTGACGCTGCTGTCCACGCTGACGATCGGGGTCCCCGCGTTCTTCCTCGCGCTCGCGCCCAACGGGGAGCGGGCGCGGCCGCACTTCGTCCGGCGGGTGATGCGGTACGCGATCCCGGGCGGGATCGTCACGGGGACGGCCACGTTCGTCACGTACCTGCTGGCGCGGCACCACTACACGGGCGCGGGGGCGCTGGACGCGGAGACCAGCGCGGCGACGCTGACGCTGTTCCTGGTGTCGATGTGGGTGCTCGCGATCGTGGCGCGGCCGTACACGTGGTGGCGGGTGGCGCTGGTCGCGGCGATGGGGGCGGGGTTCCTGCTGGTGCTTGTCGTGCCGTGGCTCCAGCATTTCTTCGCGCTGAAGCTGGTGGGGACGGTGATGCCGTGGGGGGCGGTGGGGGTCGCGGTGGTGGCGGGCGGGGTGCTGGAGGCAGCGTGGAGGTGGGTCGACCGGTAACGGGTCGCCTTCGCTTGCGCTTCCCAGGTCTGTCCGGGTGGACGCACCTGTTTCCTGTGCCGTCGCTCGGTGGTTTCGCGCAGTTCCCCGCGCCCCTTTGGGGCGCACCCGGCCGGTTCTTCGGGTCGGTGCCGGTCGGGATTCTCCGTCCTCGATCCGACACGCTCAGTACGACGTCCAGCGGAGCTACTGAAGAGCATCGGAGTCTGCGAGCAGAGATTCCCGCCCACCCCCTCCCGCAGCAGCGCGCCTGCGGGAGGAAGGGGGTGCCCCTTCAGGGGCGCGGGGAACTGCGCGAAAACGAGGGCGACCCGCACCCGAAGAGCGACCGTAAGGGGGCAGCATCCAGGGGCGCGGGGAACTGCGCACCCACGGACGTACCCGCACGGGGACAAGTACGTCCAGCCGGACGGACCTCGGAAGCGCTAGCGAAGGCGACCTGTCAGGGGACGGCGACCGTGGTGGGGGCGGACGTGGTCGGCGCGGTGGTGGACGTGCCGCCGTAGGTGTAGCGGTACGTGGTGGTGCGGGTCGGGCGGACCGTCACCGTGGCCTCGCCCCCCGCACCGGTCCGCAACGACTTCACGGAGGTCCAGGACCCACCGTCCTTGCGCTGGAGGGTCACCCGCTGCCCCCCGTACGCGGCGTCACGCCCCTTGTTCCAGTCGGCACGTCGCAGATCGGCCGTGACCTTGACCGGCTTGCCCGGCCGCACGGCCTCGGGCGCCGCGTCCGTGGCGAGCCGCGCGGCCCGCTTCAGCCGCACCGTCCGGTAGCGGTCGTCGGAGGCGTACCCGTCGTCCCGGGCGGTGGCCTCCACGTACAACTGCCATTCGCCCGCGAGATGGTTGGACCCCTGGAGGTCCAGCGTCGGGTCGACGGTGAAGCGGAGGGTGCAGACGGCCGCGCCCGGTGCCGTGTCGGCGCAGGAGCCCTCGTTGGTGTCGGGGTAGAGCATGCCGTCGATGTGCTCGGCGCTGTTCCCGCGCCACAGCCACGCGTAGGCGTCCCGGATCCCGGCGGAGTCCTCGGCCCGCACCGACATGGTGAAGTGCTTCTTCGCGGTGGAGCCCACCACGATGTCCTTGCCGCCGTTGACGTCGACCCCGGTGATCCGGGTGCTCGCGCCCGGCCCCTGCGCCGCGGCGACGGGCCCGGAGGCGGGTCCGGTCAGCGTGGTCAGGGCCAGCGCACCGGTGAGTGCGGTGGCGGCGGCACGGATACGCATGGGTCCCCCAGGGAGGTCGGCCGGAGCCCGGTCGGGTTCCTGGAGCCTAGTGCGCACCCGTCCCGCGGGCATCCCCTCCGATCGGCGGGAACCCGTACGGCGGGGGCGTCGTGTCCCCGCCGTACGGGAGGCCGGCGACTCAGCGCACGTCGACGAAGTCCGCCTTCGACGTGACACCGGCGGTGGTGGCCGTACCCGGGTAGCTGAGGCGGAAGTCACCGTCGGCCGTGGGCTTCGTGGTGGTCCTCACCTTGCCCCGGCTGTCCGCCTTGACCGTCTTCACGGTCCGCCAGGTGCTGGTGCCCTTCTTCTTGAACTGGAGCTTCACGGCGCTGCTGGCGACACCGTTGTACTTGTGGGTGTTCCAGTCGGCGCGGGTCAGGGAGCCCGAGACGGTGAGAGCGTCGCCCCGGCGGACCGGCTCCGGTGTCGCGTCGGCGGTCAGCTTCGCCGCCCGCTTCACCTGGTGGGTGGCGTACTTCTGCCGCTCCACCGAGCCGCCGTCGATGCTGTCGGCCGCGACCGCCACATGCCACTTGCCCGCGCCCGCATTGGTGAGGTCGAACAGGCCCTCCGGCGACTTCGGGTCGGCGACGACCTTCAACGTGCAGGTGGACGTGGTGTCGCTGCTCTGGACGCAGTCGCCCATGCGGATGTCCGGCATGAGGATCGTCTGCGGGTTGTCGGCGGAGGTGCCGCCACGCCAGAGGGCGGCGAGGGCGATCGAGATGCCCGAGTCGTCCTTCGCGGTGACCTTGATGGTGAACGTCTTCTTGGAGACGCCGACCACGAGGTCCTTGCCGCCGTTGACGGTCACCTTGGTGATCTTCGGCGGGGTGGCGCGGCTCGCGGAGGCGCGGTCGTCGGCCTGGGCGGCGGTGCCGGTCAGTGCGGTCAGCGCCAGAGCGCCGGTGGTCAGCCCTGCAAATACACGAGTGCGCATACGTTCCCCTGGGTACGGGACGGTCGGCGGCTGCGGAACATCCGTCCGCAGGCGGCTGTCGACCGGATCCCGGTGGTCTGGATGAGGAGTCCGTGGACTCCATGGGACGCGGTGGGCGCCACGCCCGGACGGGTCAGAGGTCCCGTGAAGGTCCGTCCGGGCGGGGCTGCCCCCGCGAGGTTCGGGAAGGACCGGGCGACCGGTCCCCCGCGCTACGGCTAGCGGACGTCCACGAAGTCGGCGACCGACGTCGCGGAACCGGTGGTGCCGGAACCGCCGTACGTGAAGCGGTAGTCACCGTCGGCCGAGGCCTTGACGGTGGTCTTCACGGTGCCACGGCTGTCGGCCTTGACCGTCTTCACGGTCGTCCAGGCGCCGGCGCCCTTCTTCTTGTACTGGAGCTTCACCGAGTTGCTGGCGAAGCCGTTGTACTTGAGGTTGTCCCAGCTCGCCCGGGTGAGCGCGCCGCTGATCGTGAGGGTCTTGCCCTTCTTGACCGGCTCGGGCGTCGCGTTGGTCGTGAGCTTCGCCGCGCGCACCACCTTGGCGCTCTTGTAGTTCAGGTTCTCGGCGACGGTCTTGTCCTCGCCGTCCGCCTCGAACCTGATCGCCGCCGCGAGGACCTTCCACGTTCCCGCGTCCTGGTTGGCGAGGTCGGCCTTCGGGTCGGCCACGACGGTGTACTTGCAGGTGGCCGTGGTCGCGGTGCGCTTGCACGGGTCGTGATCGACCAGCGTGACGGGCACCAGTACCGCTGACGGGTTGTTCACGGTGCCGCGATACAGAGCGGCCACGGCCAGGGTCACGCCCTTCCTGTCCGACGCGCTGACCTCGACGGTGAACTTCTTCTTGGACGTGCCGACGGCGATGGTCTTGCCGCCGTTGATGGTCACCTTGGTGATCTTGCCCGTGGCGGCGGCTGCGGGGGCCGCAAACTGCGTGAGGGCGCCGGGGTCGCGTTCGGACGCGTGTGCGGCCGGGACTGCGAGGACGGAAAGGGCCAGAGCGCCGGTCAATACGGCGGCAGAGGCGCGAGTGCGCATATGTGTTTTTCCCCAGGTGCTGTGCGGCTCGCCGGCCCGGCACGCCACCCCCCAATACTGGGGCGTGCCCGTGTCCGGCGACCCGGTTCGGTCATGGAGCCGTACCGGCTCCACCTGCGAAGACCGCGTCGGCGGGCGAAAGGTTGTACGAAAACACGCATCTGCCGCGAGGCGGGATGCCGCCACCGCCGACGGGGATGAGGATTCCTCCGGTCCCGTCGGCGGCGGCGCCCGTCATGCGCTGTGGGTCGTGGTGCGTCAGCGCACGTCGACGTAGTCCGCGCCGGAGTTGACCGCCGGGGTGGTCGAGGTGCCGGCGAAGCTGTAGCGGAACGAACCGTCAGCGGTCGCCTTGACCGTGGTCTTCAGGTTGCCACGACCGTCGCTCTTGACGGTCTTGACCGTGCTCCACGCGGTCGAACCACGCTTCTGGTACTGGAGCTTCACCGGCTGCGAGGTATAACCCGCGTACTTGTCGGTGTCCCAGTTGGCACGGGTCAGAGCACCCGTGACCGTCAGGGTCTTGCCCTTCTTGATCGGCTCGGGAGCCGCGTTGACCGTGAGCTTGGCCGCGCGCAGCACCTTGACGCTCTTGAAGTTCTCCACCAGGGCGACGGGCTGGAAGGTGCCGTCGATCGCCATCCCGGCGACCTTCCAGGACCCCGCGTCCTTGTTCGCGAGCTTCGCCCGCGGGTCGGCCGTGAACGTGTACTTGCAGGTGGCCGTGGTGGCGGTGTACTTGCACGGCTCGGCGGTCCCCGTGTCGTCCTCCTCCAGGAACACGTCCGGGTTGTCGAAGTCGCTGCCGCGCCACAGGGCGGCGACGGCAAGAAGTACGCCCGCCTCGTTCGACGCGCTGACCTCGACGGTGAACTTCTTCTTGGACGTGCCGACGGCGACGGGCTTGCCGCCGTTGACGGTCACCTTGGTGATGTTCCCCGCGGCGCTGGAGGACGCCGCGAACGGCGTCGGCAGGTCGGCGGGAACGCGGGAGTCGTCACCGGACGCGTGCGCGGCCGGGACCATCAGGGCGGAAAGGGCCAGAGCGCCGGTGGTTAAGCCGGCAGAAGCGCGAGTTCGCATATGTGTTGTCCCCAGGTGCCGTGGGGCCGCCGGCCCGGCACGCCACCGTCCGATACGGGGGCGTGCCTGTGTCCGGCGACCCGGTTCGGTCGTGGAGCCGTACCGGCTCCACCCGCTCAGACCCCGCGGACGGCCGCCTGGTTGCAGGAAACGCGTACGCGCCGCGACATGGAAGGGCGCCGCCGCCGAAGGGGAGAGGGTTCCTCTGGCCCCGATGGCGGCAGCGCCCGTCATACGCTGCGGATCGTGGTGCGTCAGCGCACGTCGACGTAGTCCGCGCCGGAGTTGACCGCCGGGGTGGTCGACGTACCGGCGAAGCTGTAACGGAACGAACCGTCAGCGGTCGCCTTGACCGTGGTCTTCAGGTTGCCACGGCCGTCGCTCTTGACGGTCTTGACCGTGCTCCACGCGGTCGAACCGCGCTTCTGGTACTGGAGCTTCACCGGCTGCGAGGTGTAACCCGCGTACTTGTCGGTGTCCCAGTTGGCGCGGGTCAGGGCGCCCGTGACCGTCAGGGTCTTGCCCTTCTTGATCGGCTCGGGAGCCGCGTTGACCGTGAGCTTCGAGAGGCGCTGGAGGCGCCAGCTCTTGATGTTGTTCGATTCGAGGTCGGCCCCCTCCAGCGACTGGACCAGGACGTCGGTCTTCCACGTGGCGGCGTCGACATTGTCCAAGTCGTAGTACGGCTCGACCACGAAGGTGGCCTTGCAGTTGGAGGTCGTGGCGGAGACGGACTTGCAGGCGTCGGCCCCGGTGCCCCACTCCTCCGGGAGGAGGATGTTGCCGGTCGTGGACACGTTCCCGCGCTCCACCGTGATGTTGGCGTCGGGGTAGATGCCCGAGCTGTGGCTGGCGGTGAAGGTCACTGTGAACGTCTTCTTGGCCGTGGTGCCCACGACGACGTCCTTGCCGCCGTTGACCTTGATGTTGGTCAGCTTGACGGCCTCGGCGGCCGGAGCGGCCTGGGCGGCCGGGACGGCCAGCGCGGAGACGGCCAGGGCGCCGGTGACGACGGCGGCGGATACGCGGATGCGCATGAATTCCCCAAGTAAATCCAGGGGCTGACGAGCGGCCGCACACGCCACCCCCCAATTCTGGGGCGCGGGGCCACCGGAAAGCCCGGGTCGGTCCGTTGAGCCGGATGACTCAACGGACAAGACACACCATGCCATTGAACGGTTGCATCCGTCCACAAGATTTTATCGCGTGAGCCGAGTTAACACCGTTCGCATGGTGACGCGAGGCCCGGCTCCGGGGTCGGGGCCGGGCCCCGGAGCGGTGGTCGGGGTCGCGCGGGAGGGGCGGTCGGGACGTCAGTCGAACCAGCGGTCACGGGCCAGTTCGTCGGTACGGGTCGGGTCCTCCAGCAGCGCGGCGACCTCGAAGCGGCGGGGCCACTGACCGGCCGCCCAGGCGAGACCGGCCGCGACACCCTCCAGCGTCGCCGCGTGCACGACCCCTTCGGCCGTGCGGTGCCAGTCGAGTTCCACGTCCCCGACGAACAGTTCCTCGTGCTCGGTGTACGTGGCCGGGACCGACGCGCCCAGCAGGACCCGTACCGGCTCCGGGGTCGTCCGCACCACACCGTCGTCCGACACGTCCCCCGTGACCACCGCGCCCAGGCGCCGCACCTGGAACAGTTCGGCGAGGTCGGCGGCCCGGGACGGGCTGACCGGCAGCAGCGGCAGCCCGGCGGCCAGCGGCAGCAGGTCCGGGGAGTCCGCGACCACGGCGGTGGCCGCGTCCACGACGGTGACCCGGCCGTCGACCACGGCCCGCAGCTCGTCCGGCAGCGTCACCTGGTCCGGCTCCAGCTCCGCCAGCGCCCCGTACAGGGCGTGGAGTTGGGCGGTGGTGACATCGCGGTCCGGGTCCGCGAGGCGTTCGAGGAGTTCGGCGGCGCCCCCCGGCTCGTCCAGCAGCGCGGCGACCGAGGTCCGCACCCCGAGGGCCGCGAGGACCTGCTCGTCGTCGAAACCGGCCGCGTCGGCGGACTCGTACAGCCCGGCGAGCAGCGGGTCGCTCCCGGCCGCGCGCAGCCCCGCCGGACGGCGGCCCTCCAGGACGGGGTGGCCGCGCAGCCACCAGGCCGTGTACGGGCGGACGCTCTGCACGCGGCCGTCCGGCAGCAGCACCCGCACCCGCTGGGTGAGGGCGTCCCGCAGCGGCGGCCGGGACAGCAGGGCGAGGGCCTCGGGCCAGCGGTCGTCGTCCACCAGGTCCAGGTCTCGGACGGCGATCAGCTCGGCGGCGACCGGCGGGACGGGGGTGTCCGGGAGCCCGTCCAGCAGGTCCTCGCACCACACGTCGACGGCGTCCAGCAGGCCCGCGTCGTCGGACTCGGCGAAGTCCCCCTCGCGGGGCTCCAGTTCGTCCGGGTCGAGGACCACGTCCATGGCGCGGACCAGCGCGAAGTCGGCGAGGACCCCGCAGGCGGCGAGCGGCTGCGCGCCCCAGCGTTCGGCGAGCTCCGTTTCCACGGCCGCCAGTTCGCCCTCGCGGACGACCTGCGCGAACGGGCTGCCCGGCAGGACCAGCTCACCCGCCGGAGCGGGTTCGCCGTCCTCGTCGGTGAGGGCCAGCGCGCCGAGCCACGGCTCGTCGCCCGGGGCGAGCGCGGCGTCCCGGACCAGTCCGAGGACGAGTTCCGCGAGCTGTTCCGCGTCGGGCGGGCCGCCGGCGCCGGGGGCGCCGGAGTCGTCGGGGAACGGGTCGTCGTACCAGGCCTCGTCGTCCATCGACGCGGCGACGGCGGCCCTGACCTGCGGGGTCGTGAGCACCGCGCGGGGGGTCGCCGGGAGGGCGCCCAGCTTCTCCAGCAGCGGGTGCGCCGCGTCGGGGTGGGCGACCTTCAGACCGAGCCGGGCGAGCGCGGCGGGACCGCCACCGCCCGGCTCCGGCCCGGTGCCCGCGCCCTGACCGGGGACGGGCAGCAGGATCTGCCGGGGCCCGATCGTGGTCCGGCCGTCGGCGAGCGGCACCGGCAGGCCCGTCAGCCGGTCCGGGTCGACCCCGGCCAGGCTGTCGTACAGCCGCCACCACCACTCGGGGTCGCGCTCCAGCCCGGCCAGCCGGTCGACGGCGTCGGTCAGCGGAACCCGGGCCACACCCAGGGTGCGCAGCTCGGCGCGCCGTTCCAGCCCGGCGGGCAGCAGGCTCGGCAGCACCTCCGAGAGGACCCGTACGGTGTCCGCGCCCGCGCCCTCCACGAGTTCGGCGTCCCGGGGGCGCAGCGCGTGCCTGTCGGGGCCGCGGGTGGTGGTGCCGTCGTCCCATCCGCCGGGTGCGGCGTCGTCCCCGTGCGGGGTGCGGTCGGGGTCGGCGGCGGGCGGCAGGAACGCGGTGCGGGGCAGCCGCTCCAGGACGGCCGCGCGCAGCGCCCCGTCGAGTTCGGCGCGGCCCAGCGGGCCGGGGACCAGATCGACGATCCCGGGGCCCACCGGGCGCCAGTCGGCGAGGAGTTCGGCGTAGGCGTCGGCGGCGCGGGTCACCAGGAAGTCGGTCAGCGGGCCCGGGGCGGCGTGGCGGCGGGTGGGGTCCAGCGGGAACGACGCGATCAGCAGGGCCGGTACGCCGAGGGGTTCGTCGCTCGGGGTCGGCGCGTGCAGTACGGGCGCGGTGCGCGGCGGACGGGGGGCACCGGCGTCGTCCACGGGCACCGCCCAGGTCACCGACCAGTGCGGACGCAGACGTTCCTCGGTGGGACGGCCGGCCAGCAGATCGGCGGTCAGCGCGCCGGCACGGGCGACGGTACGCCACCGGGTGGTGCCGTCGCGGCTGTCCTCGATCACCGTGTACGGGGTGTCCGTACGGCGGCCGAGGGTCCGTACGGAGCCGTCCGGCAGCTCCACGGTCACCTCGGCGAGGCCCGGGAGGGTGAGCAGCAGGGCCTCGTCGATCCCGGTGAGGAGCCGTTCGGCGAGGTCACGGGCGGCGGCGTCACGCAACGGCATGACGACGACCGTGTCGTAGGAGTCCGGTACGGGGCCCTCGGCGGGGAACGGGAGCCTCAGCAGCGGGACATGGCCCTCGCGGCGGCGCAGTTCGTCGTCGAGGCTGCCGGTACGGGGGGCGGTGCCCTTGCCCTTGCCGGTGCCCGTGTCCGTGGCCTGCGCGGCGGTCTCGGCGGCGAGGGCGCGGGCCTCGGTGAGGGACCAGCGGACGCCGCCCGCGCGGCTGAGGACGGCGGGCTCGTCGGTGACGGCGAGCACGGCGGCGAACCCGACGCCGAAGCGGCCCACCGCGCCCCGCGCGTCGTCGTCGCGCTTCGCGGAGGCCCGCAGGGTGGACAGGGAGACGGCGCCGGTCGCGTCGAGGGGGGCGCCGGTGTTCGCGGCGGTGAGGACCCCGTGCGGGGTGCCGTCGTCGTGGAGGGTGAGGCGCAGCCGGCCGGGGGCGGTGGTGCGGGACGCCGCGTCGGCGGCGTTCTGGGCGAGTTCGACGACGAGGCGGTCGCGGTGGCCGCCGAGGGCGAGGTCCTCCTCGGCGTTGGCGTCCTCGCGGAAGCGGGTGGGGGTGGTGTGCCAGGCCGTGAGGACCTCTTGGCGCAGGCTCGCTGTGCCGAAGGGGTCGGCGGTCCCCTCCGGGGTGGGGCTCGCGGGCTGGGTCACGGGGTGCTCCTCGGTTGTCCTCGGTCGTCCTCTTACGGTGGCCTCAGGCCCTCAGCGGCGAAGGTACCTTGTCGCCTTCGCTCGCGCTTTTGAGGTCTCTCCGCTGAGCGCACTCGTCCCTGTGCCCCTGGGTCTGTCCGGCTGGACGCACTTGTTCCTGTGCGGGTCGCTCGGTGGGTGCGCAGTTCCCCTCGCCCCTGGGTTTCCTGTGCTGGGCGTACTTCGCTGCTGTGCCGTCACTCGTGGGGTGCGCAGTTCCCCGCGCCCCTGGATGCTGCCCTATTTCGGTCGCTCTTCGGGTGCGGGTCCGCCCTCGTTTTTGCGCAGTTCCCCGCGCCCCTGACGGGGCGCCCCATTCCCGTTGTCTTTCGGGTGCGGGCCCCCTCCTCGCGCGGTCGCGCTGCTGCGGGAGGGGGTGGGCGGGAATCTCTGCCCGCAGACTCCGACGCCACCAGTGGGGCCACCTTCCCGTCCCTACCGAGCGCGTTGGAGCGAGGACGGAGAATCCCGACCGGCACCGACCCGAAGAACCCACAGGACGCGCCCCAAAGGGGCGCGGGGAACTGCGCGAAAACGACCAGCGACGGCACCGGGACAAGTGCGTCCAGCCGGACGGACCTGGGAAGCGCAAGCGAAGGCGACCCGCGGGGAACTGCGCACCCCCGTCCGACCCGCACAGGGACAGGTACGTCCAGGTGTGGAACCCCAGGGGCGCGGGGAACTGCGCACCCACCGAGCGACCTACACAGGAACAAGTGCGTCCAGCCGGACAGACCCCGGGGCACAGGGACAAGTGCGTCCAGCCGGACGGACCTGGGAAGCGCGAGCGAAGGCGTCAGGTGGGGTCGGGGGACTCCGTGGTGTGGAGGGGGAAGACGTCGACGCGGGTCTCGTCGAGGACCGGCGGGGTCATCGGGGCGGCCCGGGGCATGACCGCGGCCTCCGAATGCCCCCCGCACCCGTACGCGAGCGACACGAGCCGCCCGTCCGCGGGCGAGAACTCGTTCGCGCAGGCACCGAACGCCTGCCCGAGCGCACCGCCCAGCGGGGTGAGGAATCCGCACGAACCGCAGTTCGCCGGCGCGGCCTGCGCCATCGGCGTACCCGCGCCGAACGCCACGTCCCAGCGGTCCGCCGCGTCCCGCAGCCCGTACCGCGACAGCACCCGGGCCCGCCCGAGCCCCAGCTCGACGGCGACCTCGGCGATGTCCCCGCGCGAGGGCGTGACGGGCAGCGCGGGCGGCGGCCCGTCGGTCCTCCCCGCGGCCTCCCGGGCCGCGTCGAGCCCGGCCCACTCCTCGGAGCGGACGGAGTTCGGCGCGGGCGCGTCCTCACCGGACCGGCCGCCCGCCAGCCGGGTGTCGTCCACGGCCCCGGACAGGGCGGCGTCCGCGTCGTCGGATTCCACGGCCTCCGGGGCCACGACGGCGCCGGGCTCCAGCCGCGGATCGTCGTCCTCGGTGGGCAGCAGGTCCCCGGGACCGAGGTCACCGGGGCGCAGCCGCTCGCTCCAGGGCAGCCATTCGGGGGCCAGCAGCGCGTCGGGGCCCGGCAGCAGCACCGTCTCGTCGAGGGTGACCTGCTTGGCGCGGGACGCGCGGGCCACGGTCACGGCCCAGCGCCAGCCCCGGTAGCCGGGCTCCTTGCATTCGAACAGATGCGTGACCACGCGGTCGCCCTCGACGACCGTCGCGACATGCTCACCCACCACCCCCGGCGCGGCGGTCTCCTCGGCGGCGGTGCGGGCGAGGCCGACGGCCTCCGCGCACAGACGGTCCGGGGTACGGCTTCGCGTTGTGGCTGCGCTCACGGGTATCGCTTCTCTCCTACGCCGTCTGTCGAGTGCGCCCTCCTGGCGGGCGGCGTTCGGTTCCACCGGGAACGCGGACGGAGCGGACCAGCGGGCCGCGTCGACGTCCGCGCCCGATCAACCCGGGCGCACCTGTGTCACCCATTCTGCGTGATGACGGAGAGGCGCGCGGCCAGGACCGACCACCGCAGGCGCGCTACGCACGCTACCCTCTCCGGCGGCCCGCGCCCACACCGGCGTACGGTGCGGCTCGCGTTGTTCCCACCCCGAGACCTCCCGGGGCCCGCCCCACGACATACCCCGACACACCGGCGCGGGGCCTGTACGGGCGCCCTGCCCCAGGTGACGGGGGCCGGTACACGGGGCGGTACGTGGGGCACGCCACGTCCGGGGGACGCGGTATCCCCACTTGATCGTGCTCCCAGGGGGCACTATGACGGGATGGCAGTAGCCAGGTCGCCCCGCTCGCCGGGCGGACCCGGCCCGTTGCGCCGGGCCGGCCGCTCGGTGGGCCGTGTGCTGCGGATGCCGTTCACGGGCCCGGCCCGGGGCATCCGCAAGGCGACGCACGCCCACGGGGCGGGTGAGTCGGGGCTCGGCAAACTGATCGAGCTGCACGCGGTGAACGGCGCCGGGGACGTGATGATCACCGTGGCGCTCGCCTCGACGGTGTTCTTCGCCGTCCCCACCGACGAGGCACGCGGCCGGGTCGCGCTCTATCTGGCGATCACGATGGCACCCTTCACCCTGCTCGCACCGGTGATCGGCCCGCTGCTGGACCGGCTGCCCCACGGGCGCCGCGCGGCGATGGCGGGCGCGATGCTGGCCCGCGCGGTCCTCGCGCTGCTGCTGTCCGGGGCGGTCGCCACGGGCAGTCTGGAGCTGTATCCGGCGGCGCTCGGCGTACTCGTCGCGTCCAAGGCGTACGGGGTGGTCCGCAGCGCGGTGGTGCCCCGGCTGCTGCCGCCCGGGTTCTCGCTGGTGAAGGCGAACTCACGGGTCACCCTCGGCGGGCTGCTCGCGACGGGGGTGGCCGCGCCGATCGGCGCGGGCCTCCAGATGCTGGGGCCGCGCTGGCCGCTGTACGGGGCGTTCGTGCTGTTCGTGGCGGGGACGTTCCTGTCGCTGTCGATGCCGCGGGTGGTCGACTCGGCGAAGGGCGAGGACCGGGCGCTGCTCGCGGCCGACCCGGACCATGTGTACCGCGCCCGTACGGGGAAGGTGCGGCGGCCGGGCCTGCGGACCGTCGGCCCGGCGGTGACGCACGCGCTGGCCGTGAACGCCTCGCAGCGGTGTCTGTCGGGCTTCCTCATCTTCTTCCTGGCGTTCCTGCTGCGGGAGCATCCGATGACGGGGCAGAGCGCGGCGGTGTCCCTCGGGGTGGTCGGGGTGTCGGCGGGCGCGGGCAACGCGCTCGGTACGGCGGTGGGGGCGTGGCTGCGGGCCCGCGCGCCGGAGATCATCATCGTGACGGTGGTGGCGTGCGTGGTGGGCATGGCGGCGCTGGCGGCGGTGTTCTTCGGGGCGGTGATGGTGGCGTGTCTCGCGGCGGTCGCGGGGTTCGCGCAGGCGCTGTCGAAGCTGTCGCTGGACGCGTTGATCCAGCGGGACGTGCCGGAGCTGGTGCGGACCTCGGCGTTCGCGCGGTCGGAGACCGTGTTGCAGATGTCGTGGGTGGTGGGGGGCGCGGTGGGGATCGTCCTGCCGCTGAACGGTGCGCTCGGACTGTCGGTCGCGGCGGGCATCGTGGGCCTCGGCTGGTCCACGACCGTACGGGGCCTCCTGGCAGCGGCGAGGGGCGGTCCGGCCCACCCCCGCATCGCCTAGGCCGTCGCTTGCGCTTCCGAGGTCTGTCCGGCTGGACGCACTTGTCCCTGTACAGGTCGTTCGTGGGATGCGCAGTTCCCCGCGGGCCGCCTTCGCTTGCGCTTCCGAGGTCTGTCCGGCTGGACCCACTTGTCCCTGTGCCGTCGCTCGGTGGGTGCGCAGTTCCCCGCGCCCCTGGATGCTGCCCCCTTGCGGTCGCTCTTCGGGTGCGGGTCTGCCCTCGTCTTTGCGCAGTTCCCCGCGCCCCTTTGGGGGCGCCCCGTTCCCGTTGTCCTTCGGGTGCGGAACCTCCCTCCGGAGCGAGGACGGAGAATCCCGACCGGCACCGACCCGAAGAACAAGCAGATGGCGCCCCGAAGGGGCGCGGGGAACTGCGCACCCGACGAGCGACGGCACAGGGAACAAGTACGTCCAGCCGGACAGACCTCGGGTGCGAGCCAAGGGGGGACCTTTGGGACCACCCGGGTGGGGGGTGGGGCGTGGGCGCACCCGCGTGAGGGCCCGCGGGGGCTGGCCCGATAGCCTTTCGCGCATGACGTCCCTGTCCGCGGCCGAGCCGCACCTGAAGTCAGCCCCGGCCGCCGCCCGGTCCCGTCGGACCATCGCCGTCGCGGGCGCCGTCTGTGCCGGTCTGCTCGTCCTCACGGCGTGCGAGAAGCCGACCGCCGTCGCGACCGTCACCGTCGCCGACATCTCCGTGACCTCCGAGGCCACCTGCTACGAGGACGGCAAGGCGATCAAGCCCGCCGACGTCGACAAGTGCCTGAAGGAGAAGAAGGACGTCAGGCACATCACCGTCGATCCCACCGAGACCGTCCGCTTCGGCGTCGACCCGGTCATCGCCGACAAGAGCTGGACGCTCCTGCTCAACGGGCAGCGGCTGACCGACTACAGCAAGAAGACGTACCTCGCCGTCCCGGGCAGCGTCTTCTTCAACGAGCAGTACGGCGCCAGCGGCTCGTCCACGATCGTGACCATCGCCGAGGGCGGCGAGAACAAGGTCACCGGTCTGTGGTCGTTCCGGCTCAAGAAGGGGTCCTCCTGACCCCGTGACAGCGCCCGCGCGTCTCCTCGTCGTCACCGCGGTCCCCGCCGAGCGGGACGCGGTGGCGCTCGCGTTCCTGCCCGAGCAGCGGGAGATCCGGCTGCCGGGGGCCGAGCTGCGGCGGATCACCACGGCGGGCGCCCGCTGGGACCTGCTCGCGGCGGGGGTCGGCCCGGCCGCCGCCGCGGCGGCCACGGCGGGTGCGCTGACCGCCGCCGCGCTCGACGGGACACCGTACGGGCTGGTGGTCTGTGCCGGGATCGCGGGCGGTTTCGAGCCGCTCGCCCCGGTGGGCTCGCTGGTGGTCGCGGACGCGGTCACCGTCGCGGACCTGGGCGCCGAGTCCGGTACGGACGCGGACGGGTTCCTGCCGGTCACCGCGCTGGGCTTCGGCACCGTCACCCACGAGCCGCCGCCGAGACTGGTGCGCGAGGTGGCGGACGCGCTGGGCTGCGCGGCGGGGACGGTGCTCACCGTGTCGACGGTGACCGGTTCCGCCGCCCGCGCCGGGGTGCTGCGCGCGCGGCACCCGGGGGTGCTCGCCGAGGCGATGGAGGGGTTCGGGGTGGCCGAGGCCGCCGCCGCGCACGGCGTCCCGGTGCTGGAGATCCGCGCGGTGTCCAACCCGGTGGGCCCCCGTGACCGGGACGGCTGGCGGATCGGCGCCGCGCTCGCGGAGCTGACCGGGGGGTTCGGGAAATGCGCGACGGTCCTGGAGAGTTGGCGAGAGGTATGACGACCCCCGACGAAGCACCGGCCACCGGTGACGCGCTGCGCATCGCCTACTCGCCGTGCCCCAACGACACGTTCGTCTTCGACGCCTGGGCCCATGGACGGCTGCCCGGCGCGCCCGCGCTCGACGTGACGTTCGCGGACATCGACCTCACCAACGGCTGGGCGCGGCAGGGCACGTACGACGTGCTGAAGGTGTCGTACGCGGTGCTGCCGTGGGTGCTGGACGAGTACGCGCTGCTGCCGTGCGGCGGGGCGCTGGGCCGGGGCTGCGGGCCGCTGGTGCTGAGCCGGGAGCCGGGGCTGGACCTGACCGGGCGGACGGTCGCGGTGCCGAGCGAGCGTTCGACGGCGTATCTGCTGTTCCGGCTGTGGGCGGCGGAGCGGGTGCCCGGCGGGGTCGGCCGGGTCGTGGTGCTGCCGTTCGACGAGATCATGCCGGCCGTGCGGGACGGGAAGGTCGACGCGGGGCTGGTGATCCACGAGGCCCGCTTCACGTACCAGGCGTACGGGCTGCACCGGCTCGCGGACATGGGCGAGCACTGGGAGTCCACGACCGGGCTGCCGATCCCGCTGGGCGCGATCATCGCCAGGCGTTCGCTGGGCGCCCCGCTGCTGGCCCGGCTCGCCGACGCCACCCGGGCCTCGGTCCGGGCCGCGTGGGACGACCCGGAGGTGTCCCGGCCGTATGTCCTCGCGCACGCCCAGGAGATGGACCCGGCCGTCGCGGACCAGCACATCGGGCTGTACGTGAACGAGTTCACCGCCGACCTCGGTGACGAGGGGTACGCGGCGGTGCGGGGGCTGCTGACCCGGGCGGCGGCCGAGGGACTCGTACCGCCCCTCGGCCCCGGGGCCCTGGCCTTCCCCTGACCGGTGGCCGGGCGGGGCGCGGCTACACGTCGAGCTGGTCGGCGACCGCGCGCAGCAGTCCGGCGATCTGCTTGCCGGCGGCCTTGTCGGGGTAGCGGCCCTTCTCCAGGCTGGGCGTGATGTTCTCCAGGAGCGTCGTGAGGTCCTGGACGATGGACGCCAGCTCGTCGGGCTTGCGCCGCTGGGCGGCGGCCACGGACGGGGTCGGGTCCAGTACCGTCACCGACAGGGCCTGGTCGCCGCGCTGGCCCGCCACCACGCCGAACTCGACGCGCTGGCCCGGCTTGAGGGCGTCGACGCCGTCGGGCAGTACGGAGGAGTGGACGAAGACGTCACCGCCGTCGTCGCGGGAGAGAAAGCCGAAGCCCTTCTCACTGTTGAACCACTTGACCTTGCCGGTAGGCACGTGAAGTCCTCGTCCTCGTACTCGTCGATCCGTCCCGTCTGGGGACGGCACTGGGGAAATCGGGAAAGCGGCTCTGGATAGGGCCTTGGACAGTGGTGCGGCGGGCCACGCCGACCCGCCGGGGCCAAGCCTATGGGTCGGTGGGTCGCTGACAGGACGGTCCCGCGTTGTTCCTTCGCGCTGGGAACTACCCTGGTGGGGTGCGCGACAAAACCCAAGCGAATTCCGCGGCACCGGGCGAGGGACTGATCCGGGCCGGTGCGATCGTCTTCATCCTCGGTGCGGTGGCCACTGTGGTCACGGTGGCACCGCTGTTTCTCGGGACGACCCCGTTCCCGACCTATATGTTCTGGCTGAGCATGCTGATGGGGGTCGGTTTCGCGATCTCCGGGGCCGGGCTGCTGCGGTCGATCGCGGCGCAGCGGGCGCAGGCGCGAGGCGCTGCCGCGGGGGGCTGATTCCGGCAGGCGCGTGCCACGAGTCTGGCCGGAACCCGCCGTCCCCGGGGTGTTCCGGTCGTCCCCGGGGTGTTCCGGTCGTCCCCGGGGTGTTCCGGTCGCCCCGCCGGCGGGTGGCGCCGGTGTGTTCCGCGACCGGGCGGGTCAGAGGTGGGTGGCCAGCCAGGGGGTGAAGGCCGTGAGGTCGGGGAGGATCACGTCCGCCCCGGCCTCCCGCAGCTCCGCCTCGGCGCAGGGTCCGGTGGTGACGGCCACCGCGAGGGCGCCCGCGGCGCGGGCCCCCCGTACGTCCCCGACGTGGTCGCCCACGTACACCGAGGCGCGGCGCTCGCGCAGGGCGCTCGCCTTGCCCTCCGCCCAGAGGTCCCCGACGACCTCCGCCTCGATCCCGAGATGGGCGAGGTGGAGCGCGGCGTTCGGCCCGTACTTGGCGGTGACGACGACGGCCCGGCCCCCGGCCGCCCGGACCGCGGCGACGGCCTCCCGGGCGCCCGGCATCTCCCGGGTCGGCGCGATCGCGATCGCCGGATACATCGCCCGGTAGCGATCGGCCATTTCCGCGACGTGTTCGGCGGGAAACCAGTTCACCAGTTCGTCGACGAGCGGCGGTCCCAGTCTGCTGACCACCAGTTCGGTGTCGATGGGAACACCCGTCTCGGCCGCGAGCGCGTCATAACAGGCCTTGATACCGGGCCGGGAGTCGATCAATGTCATATCGAGGTCGAATCCGACGACGAGCGCGGGGCCGCCGGCCGGGCCGTTCCCCCTCGGCGGCGGGGACGGATTTCCTGCGGGTTGCGTAGCGGGCGTCACAACAGCCATTGTGCCCGGGTCCGGGGAACGGCGGACATCCGGTGCGCGGCCCGGACCACCCGTCGCGCGCGGGAGACGTATCACGGGCACCGTGATCACCGATGGCCTGATCTCCCGCATACACTTAGCCAAGCCTTACCAACCTTCGTGCCACGGGGAGCGCCAGCCGATGCCGGTCAGACGTACCGTCGCGATGCTGGCGGCCGTGGTGGCGCTGCTGCTCGCGATACTGCTCAGCCTCGCCGTGGGATCACGCGCGATCGCCCCGTCCGTGGTGTTCGACGCCCTGCTCAACGGCGGGACCAGCGAGGACGCCGTGGTGGTCCGGGGCCTGCGGGTGCCGCGCACCGTCATCGCGGTGATGGTCGGCGCGGGTCTCGCGCTGGCCGGCGCCGCGATGCAGGGCATCACCCGCAACCCGATCGCCGACCCCGGCATCCTCGGTGTCAGCCAGGGCGCGTCCGTCGGGGTGGTGTTCGCCATCGCCTTCGCGGGCGTCCACAGCCTGCACGGCTATGTCTGGTTCGCGTTCGCCGGCGCGGGTGCCGCCGCCGTCGCCGTCTACGCGATCGCGGCCCGGGGTCGGGGGGGTGCCACCCCGATCAAACTCGCGCTGGGCGGCGCCGCGATCAACGCGCTGCTCGTCTCCGTGCTGACCGCGGTCCTCACGACCCGGGCCGCCGCGATGGACGAGTTCCGGTTCTGGCAGGTCGGCTCGCTCTCCGGACGCGACGCCGAACTGGTCCACCAGATCTGGCCGTTCCTGCTCGCCGGAGCGCTCCTGGTGGTGTCCGTGGCCCGTGGCCTGGACGCCCTGGCGCTCGGCGAGGACATGGCGAAGGGCCTCGGCCAGAAGGTCGCGACGGTACGGATCGTGGGCGGCCTCGGCGCGACCGTCCTCACCGGCGCGGGGGTCGCGGCGGCCGGACCCATCGCGTTCGTCGGGCTCGCCGTCCCGCACATGGCCCGTGCGATCGTCGGCGGCGACCACCGCTGGCTGCTGGCGATGTCCGCGCTGATCGGCCCGACCATGCTGCTCGTCGCCGACACCGTGGGCCGGATCGTGTTCCCCCCGAGCGAGGTCCCCGCCGGAGTGATGACGGCCCTGATCGGCGTCCCGTTCCTGATCACCCTCGTCCGCAGAAAGGCGGTAGCCGCGTGACCGTCCCCGTCAGGCCCGGCGCGGCAGTGCGGGCGGTACGCCCGTGAGGTCCCGCACCGCGGACGGACCCGCCACCGGCCAGGTCCCGTCCCCGCCCGTCCCGCTCGGCAAGGTCCCCGCCGCGCGGGGCTCCCGGCCCGCCGGATACACCCCCCTGCGGTTCGGGACGGCGTCGTTCCTGCTGCACCGGCGGACCTCGGTCGCCGTCACCGGACTGACGCTGCTGCTCGCCGCGGCGAGCGTCGCCTATCTGTGCGTCGGTGAGTCGTTCGTACCGCCGGGCGAGGTGCTGCGCGTCCTGACCGGGCAGCCGTCGTCGGCGGAGCTCGTCGTGGGCACCCTGCGCGCCCCGCGGCTGGTGGTGGGGCTGCTGGTGGGCGCCGCCTTCGGGGTCGCCGGGGCGCTGATCCAGACCGTGGCCCGCAACCCGCTCGCCAGCCCCGACATCATCGGGGTGAGCCAGGGCGCCGCCGCCGTCACCGTCGGCGCGATGACCTTCGGCATCGGCTCGTTCGCCGTACTGCCGTACATCGGTGTCGCGGGTGGCATCGTCGCCGCCGCGCTCGTCTACGTCTTCGCCTGGCGCGGCGGGCTGCACGCCACCCGGTTCGTGCTCATCGGTATCGGGATCGCCGTCGCCCTGCGCTCGGTGACCTCGCTGTTCCTCACCAAGGGTGACCATCTGGTGGCCCAGCAGGCCCAGGTGTGGATGACCGGCTCGCTCAACGGCCGGGGCTGGACCGAGGCCGCACCGCTCGGCTGGACGATGCTGGTGCTGCTGCCCGCCGTGGTGTGGGCCGCGCACGCCCAGCGCCGGGTCGGCGTCGACGACGACACGGCGACCGCCCTCGGGGTGCGCCTCGGCCGGGTCCGGCTCGGGCTCGTCGCCCTCGGGGTCGTCCTCGCGTCGGTGGCGACCGGGGCCGCCGGGCCCGTCGACTTCGTGGCGCTGCTCGCCCCGCAGGTCGCCCGCAGGCTCACCCGCACCGCGCAGATCCCGCTGCTGTCGTCGGCGCTGCTCGGCGCCGTGATCGTGGTCCTCGCGGACCTGCTGGCGCGGCGGATGTTCTCCCCGACCGAACTCCCGGTGGGCGTCCTCACGGCGGCCGTCGGGGCGCCCTACCTGATCTGGCTCATCATCCGCAGCCGCAGTGGAGGTACCGCGTGAGCAAGGCACTGACCAGCAAGGCGGCCCCGGCGCACGGGGACACCCCGATACCGGACGGGTCGCGGCTGCGCGCCAGCGAACTGACCCTCGCCTACGACGACCGCACCGTCGTCCACTCGCTCGACCTCGCGGTCCCCGACGGCGCGGTCACCGTGATCGTCGGCCCCAACGCGTGCGGCAAGTCGACCACCCTGCGGGCGCTCGGACGGCTGCTGAAGCCGCGCGGCGGCGCGGTGCTCCTCGACGGCGCGGCCCTCGCGACCCTGCCGACCAAGCGGATCGCCCAGCAGATCGGGCTGCTCCCGCAGACCCCGGTGGCGCCCGAGGCGATCACCGTCGCGGATCTGGTGGGCCGCGGCCGCCAGCCGCACCAGCGGTGGTGGCAGCAGTGGTCCGAGGCGGACGAGCGGGCGGTGACGGAGGCGATGGACCGCACCGATGTCACGGCCCTCGCGGAGCGTCCGGTGGACGAGCTGTCCGGCGGTCAGCGCCAGCGGGTGTGGATCGCCATGGCGCTCGCCCAGGAGACGGAACTCCTCCTGCTGGACGAGCCGACCACCTATCTCGACATCTCGCACCAGGTGGAGGTGCTGGACCTGGTCCGCCAGCTCAACCACGACCGGGGCCGCACCGTCGTGGTGGTCCTGCACGACCTCAACCAGGCCGCCCGGTACGCGGACCACCTGGTGGCGATGAAGGACGGCCGGATCGTCGCGGAGGGCCCGCCCTCCGAGGTCGTCACCGCCGAACTGGTACGGGACGTGTTCGGCCTCGACTGCGTCGTCGTCCCCGATCCGGTGACGGGTTCCCCCCTGATCGTCCCCGGCCTCCCCTGGCAGCCCGCGGGAGCCTGAGCCGGGACGTCCGACGCGACGCGGCACCCGTCCGGGCGGTGCATCGCGCCCGGCCGGTTCATCGCGCCCGGCCGGTTCATCGCGCCCGGCCGGTTGTTCGCGCCCGGCCGGTTCAGCCCGTCGCCGGGTCCGTGGGCGGTTCCGGCGACGGGTCCGGGGGCGGGGTCCTGGCGCCGGGTGCCGGGTGTGCCGGGCGACGGGTGGCGAGGAGGACGGTGAGCGACGCGGTGACGGCGGCCGGCCACAGCGGAGCACCGTGGAAGGCGCCGCCCGCGAAGGCCGCGCCGCACAGCGCGAGGGTGACCGCGGCGAGGAACACCGGCCAGTCGGACGCCACCAGCGGGCGGCCGTCCGTCGCGTCGGTCGCCTGGCCCAGTCCGACGGCGAGCGCGAGCAGCCACAGCGCGATACCGCCGAAGCTGAACAACAGCGCCCAGCCGACCTCGGAGACCGCGGCCGTGAAGTCGTCCCGGGTGCACAGCGGTTCCCCGTAGGCACCGCAGCTCCCCGCCGGATGGTCACGGACCAGCCCGGTGCCGAACAGCCAGCCACCCGCGGCCGTCAGCGGCGCGCACAGCGCCGACCCGAGCAGCCGCGCGGTCCGGGGACCACGCGCGGCGGCTGCCGGGTCAAAGTCGGTCCCCATGGTCGAACGTTCCCTCTCCCCCGCTACGGGGTCCCCAACTCACCCCGTACTGCCGGTGACGGGAGCGTGAACGCCAGGGGCCGCGCGGGGCGGTGGGGTGGGGCGCAGGTCGGCGCGAGGCGGTGCGGCCCGGGTCGGTGCGGCCCGAGGTGACCGCGCTGGGGCGGTGCGGCCCGGGGCGGTCACCTCCGCTGGGAGCGCCACACCAGGTACAGCGCGGTGGCGAACGCGGCGCCGCGCAGCACCCAGGGCCAGGTGCCCTCGATCGCGGTGGTCAGCTGTCCGTCGGCGACGGGGTCGCCCCACCGGCCGTCGACCCGGCCCCACAGCCACACCACGCCCCCGGAGAGCGCGAGACCCGGCAGCCACAGCACGGCGAACTTGGACTCGGTCGGGCTGAGCCGCCGGGACGCCCAGGCGATCACCCAGCCCGCGCCGAGCGCCAGCGGGTTGCCGATCACCGCGCCGGTCACGAGGAGCGCGGCGGCGATCAGCAGCAGGGGGTTGGACCACCCGGTGAGCAGGGCGCGGCCCAGATGACGCGAGCCGCCTTCCACGGCGGGCGCGGCGGCCTTCGCGGGGGACCGGCGCAGGGCCAGGGCCCGCCGCAGGAACCTGCGCCCGGGGCCGCCGGGCCGCTCCTCCTCGTCCCCGGTGCCGTCCCCGTCCTCCTCGTCCTCGTCGTCGCTGGGCGGGGGTTTCAGTATCTCGGGGATCTCGATGCCGCCGACGAAGCCGGGCACATGGTCGCTGAGCCCCGTCCCGGTCTCCACCCGCCACCAGTCCTGCTGCTCCGCGGACTCGCCCAGCTCCTCCAGCCCCGCCAGATGCGGGGGCGACGGCGGGCGCTGCGCGACACCGTTACCGGGTCCGCCCTCCACGGGCGCCGCAGGGCCGCTGGTACGGGACCGGGGCCGCGGGACGAGCCGGCGAAGCCCGCGGGGCTTCGGGGGGCCGGGGGACTTGGTGAGGTCCGCGGGGGTACGGGGCCCGTGCCCGGGGGGCGCGTCGGGCGGGGCCGTGGCTGGACGCGTCGCGTCGGGCGGTGCCGTGGGTGGGCCGGGCGCTCCGGACCGGGCCGGGGGCGAGCCGGGGGCATCGGACCAGGGTGGGTGCGGGCCGGGGGCGTCGGACCGGGCCGGGTGCGGGCCGGGGGCGTCGGCCGGGGGTACCGGCGCGCCCGGGGGTTCGGTGGGGGGCGCGGGTGCGTGGGGGGTTTCGGGGGTGCGCTGTTCGGGGACGGCGACGGGGGTGCCCACGGGGGGCGGGGCGTCCGGCCGGGTCCGGTCCGCCGTCATCGCGCCCGCCTGGGTGACCAGTTCGGTCGGGTCGCCGAGGCGGTTGAGGATGCGGCGTACGGACGCGGGGGTGTCGACCGGGGTCTTCGCCCGACGCCGGTCGATCTCCTCCCGCAGCCCGGAGACGAGGCGCATGCGCGCGGCCGACGGCAGTTGCCGCTGCTGTGCCAGATCGCCCACCCGACTCAGATAGTCGAAGACGAGCTGGTCGCTCTCAATCCCCACGGGTCGCCTTCGCTCGCGCCGCCAGGTTCTCGTGCCTGGGCCTACGTGATCCTGTGCGGGTGCTCGGTGGTGTCGCGCGGGTCGCCGCGCGGCTTGGTCCTGGGCCCCAAAGGGTACCGCCTTCGCTTGCGCTTCTGAGGTCCGTCCGGCGGGCCGCACTTGTTCCCGTACGGGTCGCCTTCGCTCGCGCTTTTGAGGTCTGTCCGGGTGGGCGCACTTGTTCCTGTGCCGTCGCTCGTCGCTTTCGCGCAGTTCCCCGCGGGTCGCCTTCGCTCTCGCCCCGGGGTTGCCTGTGCTGGGCGCACTTGTTCCTGTACGGGTCGTCCGTGGGTGCGCGGTTCCTCGCGCCCCTGGGTCTGTCCGGCTGGGCGCACTTGTTCCTGTGCCGTCGCTCGTCGTTTTCGCGCAGTTCCCCGCGCCCCTTCGGGGCGCGTCCGGCCGGTTCTTCGGGTCGGTGCCGGTCGGGATTCTCCGTCCTCGATCCGACACGCTCGGTACGACGTCCAGTTGCTCCACCGAAGCATCGGAGTCTGCGAGCAGAGATTCCCGCCCACCCCCTTACGCAGCCGAGCGCCTGCGAGAGGAGGGGGTTTGAACCCCGACCCCGGTCGATGAGAGTCCGCAGCCGGACGACAGCCCCAGGCGGGCGCCCCAAAGGGGCGCGGGGAACTGCGCACCCACCGGACGACCCGCACGGGACAAGTTCGTCCACCACAGGCAACCCCGGCGCGCGAGCGAAGGCGACCCGCGGGGAACTGCGCAAAGACGAGGGCAGACCCGCACCCGAAGAACGACCGCAACAGGGCAGCACCTCAGGGGCGCGGGGAACTGCGCAACCCACGAGCGACGGCACAGGAACAAGTGCGTGCAGCCGGACAGACCCAGGGGCGCGGGGAACTGCGCACCCACCGGACGACCCGTACGAGGACAATTGGGCCCCGCCGGACAGACCTCAGAAGCGCGAGCGAAGGCGACCCGCACGGGGCCAAGTACGGCCAGGAGTGAGCCGGGGAGCCCCCCGTGTCGTACCGTGAGCCGGATGAGCGGCACGTCACCCGTAAGCCAACCGCCAAGGTCCCTCGCAGAAGCGCTCCGCACCCGGGACGACACCGCCCTCGCGGCCCTCCTGCGGGCACGCCCCGACCTCCTGGGCCCCGTCCCCGGCGACCTCACCCAGCTCGCCACCCGCGCGGGGACCCGCGCCAGCGTCCTGCGCGCCCTGGAGAGACTCGACCGCTTCACCCAGCAGGCCGCCGAAGCCCTGTGCGTGGCCCCCGACCCCGCCTCGTACGACGACCTGCTCCGGCTGATGGCCGGGGACGACGAGGACCCGGAGGTGACCGCCGCGCTGCCCGCGGCGGTCGCCCGGCTGCGCGAGCAGGCGCTGCTGTGGGGGGACGACCGGCGGCTGCGCCTGGTCCGCACCGCACGCGAGCTCTTGGCCCCCGGCCCGTCCCAGCCCTCCCCCACCGGCCTCGGTCCGAGCGTGACGGAGACCGTCGCGGGGATGTCGCCGGGCCGCGTCCAGACGATCGTGACGACGGCCGGGCTGCCGAACACGCACGACTCCGTGTCGGCGGTCGCCGCGCTCGGGGCCCTGTTCGGGAACCGCGACCGGATGGCCGCACTCCTCGCGCAGGCCCCCGCCGATTCCCTGGAGGTGCTGGACCGGCTGGTCTGGGGGCCGCCGTACGGGCAGGTCAACGCCGATCCGGCGCCCCGGCTGCGCTGGCTGCTGGACCGGGGACTGCTGCTGCCGACCACCCCGGGCACGGTCGTCCTGCCCCGCGAGGTGGCCCTGTACCTGCGGGCCGGACGCGCGCACCGCGTCCCCGAACCGCTGCCGCCCGCCGTCACCGAACGGACCGGTCACCGGCCCCAGGTGGTGGACGCGACGGCCGCCGGGCAGGCGTACACCGCGCTGGCGACCGTCGAGGAACTGCTCACGGACTGGGACGAGGGCGGTCCTTCGGTGCTGCGCTCGGGCGGCCTCAGCGTCCGTGACCTCAAGCGGACCGCCGTCGCGCTGGACCTCCCGGATCCCGTCGCCGCGTTCTGGGTGGAACTCGCCCACAGCGCCGGGCTGATCGCCTCCGACGGCCGCACCGACGAGCGGTACGCGGCCACCCCCGCCTACGACGGATGGCGCGAGCTGGCCCCCGCCGACCGCTGGGCCGTGCTGGTCACCACCTGGCTCGCCACGACCCGCACCCCGGGACTCGTCGGCGGCCGGGACGCCAAGGACCGCGCGCTGGCGGCGCTCGGCCCGGGGCTGGACCGCTCCGCCGCGCCCCGGGTGCGGCTGCGGGTGCTCAGCCTGCTCGCCGGTCTGCCCGAGGGCGCCGCGCCGGACCCCGACACCGTGCTGGCCCGGCTCCGCTGGGAGCGCCCGGTCCACCCCGGCACCCCGGGTGCGGGCGCGGGCGCGTCGGGAGGCGCCGCCGCTGCCCCCGCGTACGGGACGCCCGCGTACGGACCGCCCGTGTACGGGGCCCCCGTCCCCGAGGGCGAGCGGTACGGCGACCTGCGCAGCAGACTCGCCCACTGGACCCTCGCGGAGGCGGAACTGCTCGGCATCACCGGCCGGGGCGCCCTGTCCGCCCCGGGCCGCACGCTCCTCGCCGACATCGGCGACGACCCGGACGCCCCGTCCGCCGACCGGCTCGCACGGGCCGCCGGAAGGGCCGCCGAACGGCTCGCGCCGCTGCTCCCGCGCCCCCTGGACCATGTCCTGCTCCAGGCCGACCTCACCGCCGTCGCCCCCGGCCCGCTGGAACGGCCGCTCGCGGAGACCCTCGCCGTCCTCGCGGACGTCGAGTCCAAGGGCGGGGCCACCGTGTACCGCTTCACCCCGGGGTCGGTCCGCCGGGCCCTGGACGCCGGGCGTACCGCGAGCGATCTCCACGCGTTCCTCGCCGCCCGTTCCCGGACCCCCGTCCCGCAGCCCCTCACCTATCTGATCGACGATGTCGCCCGCCGCCATGGGCAGCTGCGGATCGGGGCCGCCTCGGCCTACGTCCGCTGCGACGACGAGAGCACGCTGGACGAGATCCTCGCGGACCGCCGCGCCGACTCCCTGCGGCTGCGCCGGCTCGCCCCGACCGTGCTCGCCGCGCAGGCCGACCCCGGGTCGCTGCTGGAGGTGCTGCGCACGATGGGCTTCGCACCGGCCGCCGAGACCCCCGAGGGCGACGTCATGATCGCCCGGGCCCACGCGTACCGCACGGGCCCCCGTACCCCGCCCGAACCGGTCCACGACGGTCCCCCGCGCCCCGACGACGTCCTGCTGCGGGCCGCGGTGCGCGCGGTGCGGGCCGGGGACCTGGCCGCGACGGTGCCCCGCAAGGCCGCGCCCGAGCAGTCCGGCGATCTGCCGAGGACCAGCGCGGCCGAGACCCTGGCCACCGTCCAGGCGGCGGTGATGACCGGTGAGGCCCTCTGGATCGGCTATGTGAACGCGGAGGGCGCCGCCAGCCAGCGGGTGATCGCCCCGATCCGGGTGGAGGGCGGCTTCGTCACCGCGTACGACCACACCGCCGACGAGGTCCGGACCTACCCCCTGCACCGGGTCACCGGGGTCGCGGAGCTCGCGGAGGGCGAGGGCTGAGGGACCCCGGCGGCCCCCGGCGGCGGGCGGTCCCGGCCACCGTGCGCGGCCGGTGAGGCACACTGGATGTTTGGCCGCGAGGGCCGCCACGCGGTCCGCCGGGCCCGGCACACCCCCGTGGGCCCCGCCGCACGACCGCACCGCAGAAAGGGACGCGCGTGAACGGACCCCTGATCGTCCAGTCCGACAAGACCCTGCTCCTGGAGGTCGACCACGAGCTGGCCGACGCCTGCCGGCGCGTCATCGCGCCCTTCGCGGAGCTGGAGCGCGCGCCCGAGCACATCCACACCTACCGGCTCACGCCGCTCGGGCTGTGGAACGCGCGGGCCGCCGGACACGACGCCGAGCAGGTGGTCGACGCGCTGGTGGAGTACAGCCGCTATCCGGTGCCGCACGCGCTGCTGGTCGACATCGCCGAGACGATGGACCGCTACGGGCGGCTCACCCTGAGCAAGCATCCCGCGCACGGACTGGTGCTCTCCAGCACCGACCGGCCGGTGCTGGAGGAGATCCTGCGGTCCAAGCGGATCGCCCCGCTGGTGGGCATCCGGATCGACGCGGACACCGTCGCCGTGCACCCCTCGGAGCGCGGGCAGATCAAGCAGACGCTGCTGCGGCTCGGCTGGCCCGCCGAGGACCTCGCCGGGTACGTGGACGGGGAGGCCCACCCGATCGAGCTGGCCGAGGACGGCTGGGCGCTGCGGCCCTATCAGCGCCAGGCCGTGGAGGGGTTCTGGCACGGCGGTTCCGGGGTCGTCGTGCTGCCGTGCGGCGCGGGCAAGACGCTGGTCGGGGCCGGGGCGATGGCCGAGGCCAAGGCGACCACGCTGATCCTCGTCACGAACACCGTCTCCGCCCGGCAGTGGAAGCACGAGCTGGTGCGCCGGACCTCGCTGACCGAGGAGGAGATCGGCGAGTACAGCGGCACCCGCAAGGAGATCCGCCCGGTCACCATCGCCACGTACCAGGTGCTGACGACCCGGCGGAAGGGCGTCTACCCGCATCTGGAGCTGTTCGACTCCCGGGACTGGGGGCTCGTCATCTACGACGAGGTGCATCTGCTGCCCGCGCCCGTCTTCAAGTTCACCGCCGATCTCCAGGCCCGGCGCAGACTCGGGCTGACCGCGACCCTGGTCCGGGAGGACGGCCGTGAGTCGGACGTCTTCTCGCTGATCGGGCCCAAGCGGTTCGACGCGCCGTGGAAGGAGATCGAGGCGCAGGGCTACATCGCGCCCGCCGACTGCGTGGAGGTGCGGGTCAATCTCACCGGGGCGGAGCGGCTGGCGTACGCGACCGCCGAGGCGGAGGAGAAGTACCGCTACTGCGCGACGACCGCGACGAAGCGGAAGGTGACGGAGGCGCTGGTCCGCAAGCACCGGGGGGAGCAGACCCTGGTGATCGGCCAGTACATCGACCAGCTGGACGAGCTGGGGGAGCATCTGGACGCCCCGGTGATCAAGGGCGAGACCTCGAACGCGCAGCGGGAGAAGCTGTTCGACGCGTTCCGGGCGGGTGAGCTGTCGGTGCTGGTGGTGTCGAAGGTGGCGAACTTCTCGATCGACCTGCCGGAGGCGACGGTCGCCATCCAGGTGTCGGGCACCTTCGGGTCCCGTCAGGAGGAGGCCCAGCGGCTGGGCCGGGTGCTGCGGCCGAAGGCGGACGGGCACGAGGCCCGCTTCTACTCGGTCGTGGCCCGCGACACCATCGACCAGGACTTCGCGGCGCACCGCCAGCGGTTCCTGGCGGAGCAGGGGTACGCGTACCGCATCGTCGACGCGGACGACCTGCTGAGCGATCCGTCGGCGGCGGAACAGCCGGAGTAGGGGGATCGGCGGGCCGGGGTCAGTGGTGGCGGGCCGTGCGGACGCCCGCCTCCTCCGTGTACTCCCCGAGCACCGCGACGCCGAACGCCGTGGAGACGAAGACCTTGACGGCCCGCAGGGCGTCACCCAGCGGGTGCGCCCGGTGGGCGCCGCTCAGGGCGGTGGAGCCGGGCCTCGCGGTACGGACAGGACCTGGGGTGAATGCCGTGCTGCTCATACCTCCAGTGTCGGTTTTCCGCACGCCGGGCACATCTGCCGGAGGGCGGAACCCGCGCGCGCCGCTCTACGACCAGCGACGGACGGCGACCCTGGGACCGTCCCCTAGTCCTCAGGGGGGAGCGGGGTCAGTCCCTCGAAGTACGCCTTCTGCGCCGGGTAGTACGCCTCGAACTCCGGCAGGTCCCCGCCGTCACGGGACGTGACCAGCCGGTCCAGGTAGTACTCCCAGCCCGGTCCGACCTCGCCGAGGCCCTCGGTGCCGGTGAGGTGGTGCACCAGCGCGAGCCGGGTGTGCCCGTCGTCCGTCCCGGTCAGGCGGATCTCCAGCCGCCAGGAGCCGTAGTCGTCCTGGGTGGTGACCACCAGCCGCCGGGGCGGTTCACAGGCGTCGATCCGTACCTCGGACCAGGGTTCCCCCTCCTCGAACGCGAGTCGTACCCGGACCGTGCGGCCGGGTGCGCCTTGTCCCTCCCAGGGGCCGAACCAGCGGGCGGTGCGCTCGGGGTCGGTCACGCTCGCCCAGACGTCCTCGACGGGTGCCCGGAAGGTGCGGGTGAGGATCAGCTCGTCGCCGTCGGCGCTGCGGAACAGGCGACCGGTGGGCTGCGGTGTCATGCGGTGTCCTCCGTGCGTTCGTGACCTGTGTGCGGTGCGGGGCCCGCGGCGGGTCCGGCGGTGCCGCCCGTCGCGCGTTCCCTGCGGGTGCGGTGGACCTCGGTCTCCAGGGCGTCGAGGTGGTGCTCCCAGCCGGCCGGGGCGCTCAGCCGGGCGATCCAGCCGGCGAGTTCGCCCAGCGGTTCGGGGGTGAGGGTGTACAGGCGCCGCCGTCCGACGGGCTCGTCACGGACCAGTCCGCTCTCCCGGAGCACCCGCAGATGACGGCTTATCGCCGGGCGGCTGATCGGGAAGGGGCGTGCGATCTCCCCGACGGGCAGGGGCCGGGCCCGCAGCATCATCAGGATCTCCCGCCGTACCGGATCGGCCAGCGCCACGGCCACATCGTCCATGCCGGGAAGCGTAACCCACAGGTTACGCATTCGTCCCCACCTGGACGGAGAAACGTACGCTCCGGAGGAGAGAAACCCGTTGGCGCCCGGCGACCGCCCTCGCCTAGGATCTCCGCTCCTGCCCGCCTCCCGCGCGGAGTGCCGCCCTCCGGCCGGAAACCGGACGGCCCCCTCACCGAACCGCACACCGCCCGGAAGGCCGCATCCGTGTCCAGCACGCCCCCCGAGTCCGCCCCGCCCCCCGCCGCCCCCGGGTCCCCGGACCCCCTCGCCCTGGAGCGGGCGCATCTCGCCGCCTCCCGGGCGGCCCTGCGCGGTATGCGGGACGACGTCGAGTCCCTCGACATCAAGGACGTCACCGCGAACTGGGTCAACGCGGCGGCGCTCCAGCACCAGATCGAGCTGCGGATCAAGGCACTCGCGGACCTCGCGCATACGCCCCTGTTCTTCGGCAGGCTGGACTTCCTGCGCGCCCCAGGGACGGCGGACGACCCCGACCCCGACCCGGGTGCCGGTGCCGGTGAGGTGTTCTACGTGGGGCGGCGCCATGTGCACGACGCCGCGGGCGACCCGATGGTGATCGACTGGCGGGCGCGGGTGTCCCAGGCGTTCTACCGGGCGTCGAAGAAGGACCCGATGGACATCGGGCTGCGCCGCCGCTTCGGCTACACGGGCGGCGACCTCACCGCGTACGAGGACGAGCGGCTGTCCGACCCCGCCGAGGAGTCCCGTACCAGCGCGCTGCTCCAGCGGGAGATCGAACGGCCGCGCGTCGGGCCGATGCGGGACATCGTGGCGACGATCCAGCCGGAGCAGGACGAGATCGTGCGCGGCGGGCTGTCCGGCACGGTGTGCGTCCAGGGCGGTCCCGGCACCGGGAAGACGGCGGTGGGACTGCACCGGGTCGCGTATCTGCTGTACGCGCACCGCGAGCGCCTCGCGCGCACCGGGACGCTGGTGATCGGCCCGAACCGGTCGTTCCTCCAGTACATCGAGCAGGTGCTGCCCGCGCTGGGCGAGCTGCGGGTGCGGCAGGCGACGGTGGCGGACCTGGTCGCGCATGTCGAGGTCAGGGCCACGGACGGCCCGGCCGCCGCGCTGGTGAAGGGCGACGCCCGGATGGCCGAGGTGCTGAGCCGGGCCCTGCGCTCGTATGTGTCGGCGCCGGCCGGGCCGGTGGTGGTCGTACGCGGCTCCCGGCGGTGGCGGGTCCCGGCCGACGAGCTGACCGCGATGGTGGACGAGCTGCGGGCCCGCGGCCTGCGGTACGGCGCCGCGCGGGAGGCGCTGCCGCAGCGGATCGCGCACGCGGTGCTGGTGCGGATGGAGCAGTCGGGCGAGGCGCCCGACGACCGGGTGCAGGACGCGGTGGCCCGGGACCGGGCGGTGAAGGCGCTGGTCAAGGAGGTGTGGCCGCCGGTCGACCCGGCGAAGCTGGTGCTGCGGCTGCTGTCCGACGCGGAGTTCCTCGCGGAGCACGCCGAGGGGCTGCTGAGCGGGGAGGAGCAGCGGGCCGTGCTGTGGGAGCGGCCCGCGCGCGGGGTGCGCTCGGCGCGCTGGTCGGCGGCGGACGCGGTGCTGGTGGACGAGGCGCGGGACCTGGTCGAGCGGACGCAGTCGCTGGGGCATGTGGTCCTGGACGAGGCGCAGGACCTGTCCCCGATGCAGTACCGGGCGGTGGGGCGGCGCTGCTCGACGGGCTCGGCGACGGTCCTCGGCGACCTCGCGCAGGGCACGACTCCGTGGGCGACCCCGCGCTGGTCCGAGGCGCTGCGGCATCTGGGCAAGGAGGACGCGGTGGTGGAGGAGCTCACGGCCGGTTTCCGGGTGCCGCGCGAGGTCATCGCGTACGCGTCACGGCTGCTGCCGTCGATCGCCCCCGGGCTGGCGGCGGTCGAGTCGGTGCGGGAGGCGCCGGGGTCGCTGGTGGTGCGGGAGGTCCCTCAGGAGGAGCTGACCGGGGCGGTGCTCGCGGCGTGCGCGCGGGCGCTGGAGCACGCGGGGTCGACGGGGCTGATCGCGGCGGACGCGCGGATTCCCGCGCTGGCGGCGGCGCTGGACGCGGCGGGGACGCCGTATCTCGCGCCGGGCGAGGAGACGGGTCCGGGGACGCGGCTCACCCTTGTCCCGGCGTCCCTGGCGAAGGGTCTGGAGTACGACTTCGTGGTCCTCGACGAGCCGGCCGCGGTGGTCGGCGGCGAGCCGGACGAGCGGACGGGCCTGCGGCGCCTGTACGTGGCGCTGACCCGCGCGGTCTCCGGCCTGACGGTCCTCCACGCGAGGCCGCTGCCGGACACGCTGGGCTGACCCGGTCCGGCCCGGTCCGGTCCGGTCAGGGGAGCCGGACCCGGCCGCTCGGGGGTGGCGGGCCGGGTGTCCCCGGGTGGTCCGGGTGCTGGCGTCCCGGACCGGGTTCCGCCGGAGGTGGCGGTCCGGGTGTCGGCGTCCCGGCCGCCGTACGGGCTGGGCCGGTGGCGCCCAGCGGGGTACTCCCGGAGGGGTCAGCCGTCGACGGCCGAGCGCCACTGGCGGACCGCGTCCGCGGAGACGGGGCCCTGCCAGCCGCCGGGGCGCGCCGCGCCGCCGATGTGGAAGCCGTGGACACCGCCCGCGCGCAGCTCGGGGACGTGGGCGAGGCGCAGCCCGCCGCCGACGAGGATCTCCTGCTCGTAGCCGGGTTCACCGGAACGGGCGGTCTCGGCGAGCAACGTTGTCATCCCGTCGTCGACCCCGGCCGCGGCGCCCGCGGTGAGGTAGGTGTCGAGCCCGGGGAGATCGGCGAGCTGCTTGCGGACGGCGTCGCGGTCGGCGGCGCGGTCGAGGGCGCGGTGGAACGTCCACCGGCACCCCGAGAGTTCGGCGGCGACGGCCTCGACGGCGTAGACGTCGGCCTCGCCGGTGTCGGTGAGGAAGCCGAGCACGAACTCGTCGGCGCCTTCCGCGCGCAGGCCGCGGGCGGCGAGGGCGAGGGCTTCGACGCCCTGGGCGTCACCGGCGGCGAACCCGTCGCTGAGTCTGAGCATCACCCGCAGGGGGATGTCCACGGCGGCCCGGATCTCCGCGAAGCACTCGCGGGAGGGGGTCAGACCGTCGGCGGCCATGTCGGTGACCAGCTCCAGGCGGTCCGCGCCTCCCGCCTGGGCGGCGACGGCGTCCCTCGCGTCGAGGGCGATCACCTCCAGGACTGCACTCTTGCTCATGGGACCCCATCTCTTGCTGGACGTCCCCGGGAGCCCGGGGTGCGTCTGGGCGGGTGTGTCGGTCGGGCCGGCTGTGGGTACTGGCGAGTAGCCCGATAGGTCTAGTCCAATGCCAGCCTACGCCGCAAGGGCTTTCGCCAACAGACGCAAAGGGCCGCGAGGCACCCGGAACACGCCAATCTGACCGGAAGTGGCTGCCCTCCGAGCAGCGGGTCCACACCTGTCCGGCGGGGGAATCCGCCGGTCAGACGGGGGTGTCCGGGGGTGAGCGGGGCAGGGGTGCGGTTCACCACGGGGACGGGTCCATGGCTGGGTCCCCACACCTGCGGTACGGGCGGACCGGGGTTCACGCCCCCTCCCCCGTACGCGTACGCACGGGGGACAATGGGCGGATGGCCGAGTTGATGGAGCGATGGAACCGGACCGTGGACGAGGCCCGGGAAGGGCACACCACCCCGTACGCCGACCCGGCACCGTACGGGGCGGAACTCCTGCGCCGCTGGACGGAACCCCAGCGGAAGTACCACACCGTGACCCATCTGACGGCCGTGCTGGACCAGGTGGACACCCTCGCCCCGCACGCGGACTCCCCCGCCCTGGTCCGCCTCGCCGCCTGGTTCCACGACGCCGTGTACCGCCCCGACCGCTCGGAGAACGAGGAACGCAGCGCCCGCCTCGCCGAACGCGCCCTGTCCGAACTGGGCCTCACGGCAGCCGCCGTCCAGGAGGTGGCCCGGCTGGTCCGGCTGACCACGCACCACGACGCGCGGCCCGGCGACCCCAACGGCGCCGTCCTGTGCGACGCGGACCTCGCGGTCCTCGCGGGCACCCCCGAGGAGTACGCCCGCTACGCGGAAGCCGTCCGCGAGGAGTACCGCTTCGTCCCCGACGACGCGTTCCGCACCGGCCGCGCGGCCGTGCTGCGCCACCTCCTGGAACTGCCGGAGCTCTTCCGCACCCCGTACGCCACCCGCACTTGGGAACCCGCCGCCCGCCGCAACATGACCGCCGAACTGACCCGCCTCACCCCCTGAGCCACCCCGGGCCGAGCCGAGCCGACGACGTCCCAGCAGCCGGAGCACAGGAGATACCGGGGAATACAGGGAATACGGGGACGCTCATCAGGGTTGTGTTCCGTTATGCCTGCGCCGATATCCGTCCCCGCCGCTGTCCCCGCCCCCACCCCCGGACAGCCCGGCAAACGGATGCCGCTGGCCGTCTACATCCTCGGGCTCTCCGTCTTCGCGCTCGGCACCAGCGAGTTCATGCTGTCGGGGCTGCTGCCGCCGATCGCGGACGACATGGGCGTGACCATCCCGCAGGCGGGCCTGCTCATCTCCGCGTTCGCGATCGGCATGGTGATCGGCGCGCCGCTGCTCGCCGTGGCCACCCTGCGGCTGCCGCGCAAGGCGACCCTCGTGGCGCTGCTGACGGCGTTCGGCCTCGGGCAGGTCGCGGGCGCGCTCGCCCCGACGTACGAGGTGCTGTTCGTGTCGCGGGTGGTGAGCGCGCTCGCCTGCGCCGGGTTCTGGGCGCTGGGCGCGGCCGTCGCCATCGCGATGGTGCCGGTCACCTCACGGGCCCGGGCCATGGCCGTGATGATCGGCGGACTGTCGATCGCGAACGTCCTCGGGGTCCCCGCCGGGGCGTTCCTCGGGGAGCACCTGGGCTGGCGGTCCGCGTTCTGGGCGGTCGGCGCGGCCTCGGCGCTCGCGCTGGTCGGTGTGGTCACGCTCATCCCGCGGATACCGCTGCCCGCCGAGGCACCGAAGCTGCGCCGGGAGCTGCTCATCTACCGCGACCGTGAGGTGTGGCTGGCGGTGACGCTCACCGCGCTCGCCGCGGGCGGGGTGTTCTGCGCGTTCAGCTATCTCGCGCCGCTGCTCACCGATGTGTCGGGGCTCGCGGACGGCTGGGTGCCGACGGTGCTCGGGCTGTTCGGGCTGGGCGCGCTGATCGGGACCTGGCTCGGCGGCCGGTACGCGGACGCGCATCTGTTCGGGGTGATGCTGTCGGGCATCACCGCGTCGACGGTGCTGCTGACCGCGCTCGCGCTGCTCGCCGAGTGGTCCGTGGCGGCGATCGTGGTGTCGTTCCTGCTCGGGATCTCCAGCTTCTGGACCGCGCCCGCGCTGAACGCCCGGATGTTCAACGTGGCGGGCGCCGCGCCGACCCTCGCCGGGGCGACGACCACCGCCGCGTTCAACCTCGGCAACACCGGCGGCCCCTGGCTGGGCGGCACGGCGATCGACGCGGGCTGGGGGTACGAGTCGACCGCGTGGGCGGGGGCGGCCATCATGCTCGTCGCGATCGGTGTGGTCCTGGTGTCGATGCGGCTGCACCGGCGCGGCGGCGGGTCCCTGGTCGTGACGGCGGGGACGCCCGCCGCGGTGCCCCTCGGTCCGGTGGAGCCGTCGGCCCCGCGGGCCGCGCGCTGAGCCACCGGCGGGCCGCGCGCTGAGCCGGTACCGACCGCCGCGCCCGGGCATCAGCGCCCCGGCCGACCGTGGGTCAGGGGCGCGGGCGGTGCTTCCGGCGGCGCAGACCCGCTTCGGTGAGCCGGCGGACCAGGTCCTTCGAACCGGTCTCCACCGCACCGGCCCGGACCACGTCGGCGTAGCGGTGGGAGGGGATGTCGTAGTGGTCGCGATCGAAGGCGCGGGGCGGTACGCCGATGAGCGCGGCGAAGGCGTGCAGCTCGTCGTACGAGACATCGCTGACGAGATGGGACCAGAGGCGGCCGTGGCCCGGCCAGGTGGGCGGGTCGATGTACAGCGTCATCGCCCGGGTGTCCCGGGCGGCCGTCCGAGCGAGCCGACGGGCGCGATCTCCACACCCGCCTCCGAGCAGACCCAGTGCGGGTCCGGCCCGAGCTCCGGTTCGACGTCGAGGGCGTGCGGCTCCCCGTCGCCGCACACCGGGCACAGCGGCCAGCGCCCGTACCGCTCCAGCAGGGCGTCCTGCACATCCTGGGCGACGAGCCCGGCGACATAGGCGGCGCCCTCGGGCCACTGCTCGGCCCACCAGCGGCGGTGCGCGACCGCGTCCTCCACCAGCGAGACGATGTCCGCGTCCGCGACATCGCCCGCGACCAGGTCCGCCATCACCAGCGCCCGGGCCGCGTGCAGTGCCTGTTCCGTTCCGGACACACCCTTATCCGCGTTCACCACCCCTCCATTGTGCGCCCTCGGCGCACCGGGTCCCGGCCGCGGGGGAAGACGGCCGGGGCCCGGGGTCACGGGGCCGGTCAGAGCGACGGCGACCCGGTGAGGTCCCAGCGGAAGTCGCCCAGTCCGTCGCCGTCGATGTTGTAGATCACCGTGCCGTCCGCCGTGACGGGGGAGGTCGTGTTGTCGATCACGGGGCCGCAGGGGATGTCGCTCCCGGAGACCCCGAAGTTCACGATCGGGTAGAAGTTGCACACCAGACCGGCCTGGGCCACGTCGTAGCGCTCCAGCCGTACGTGGATGTCCAGCTTGTCGAACTTGTTCATGGAGCCGCCGCCATTGGCGTAGCTGACGCCCGCTCGCGCCGAGTAGCTGCTTGCGCCCTCCTTCTCCACGCACAGATAGATGGTGAGCCTGGTGTCGGTGCCGGGTGTGGGGAAGGTCTTCGGCTGATTGACGCTGCACTTGAAGGGCGCGGCCGAGGCGGGGCCCGCGAAACCGATGACGGGGGTCAGGGCCAGGGCGGATACGGCGGCGGCACTCACCAGACGTGACTTCATGAGGCTCCTCGATGGATCGGCGGTGGTGTGCCCGGAAGACCGGCCGGTACCTCAACGGGGTTCGCCGCCGACGCTACCGGCGGGTCCGGGCCGCGATGCGACGATGCCCGCACGCTTTTCGCGCATTCCCCGCACCCGGGGTCACGGGACCGCGCCACGCGTCCGGACCCGGCCACCGCCGCGCAGACGGAACACCGGGACCGGACCCCACCCGCGCTGCTCCGACCCCACCCGCGCTGCTCCGGCACCGGTCGGGCGTTCCCCCGGGCGTGGACGTCCTCTTGACCGCCCCCCGGGGTGAAAATATCTTTCAAGCGTGACGGAAACAGTGAAGGAAACTTCCGAGAGCGCTCCCGTACCCCCCACCACACCCCCGCCGCCCGCCGCGCTCGCCGCGAAGGTGCGCACGCTGGTGCCCACCATGACCCGCTCCATGCAGCGGGTCGCCGAGGCCGTGGCCGCCGACCCGGCGGCCTGCGCCGCGCTCACGGTCACCGGGCTGGCCGAACGCACCGGCACCAGCGAGGCGACCGTCGTGCGGACCGCGCGTGTCCTCGGCTACCCGGGCTACCGGGACCTGCGCCTCGCGCTCGCCGGGCTGGCCGCCCAGCAGCAGTCGGGCCGCGCCCCCGCGGTCACCGCGGACATCGCCGTCGACGACCCGCTGCACGAGGTCGTCGCGAAGCTCGCCCACGACGAGCGGCAGACCCTCGCCGACACCGCCGACGCCCTCGACATCCAGCAGCTCGCCGCCGCCGTCGCCGCGCTGGCCTCGGCCCGCCGGATCGACATCTACGGCATCGGCGCCTCCGCGCTCGTCGGCCAGGACCTGGCGCAGAAGCTGCTGCGGATCGGACTGATCGCCCACGCGCACAGCGACCCGCACCTCGCGGTCACCAACGCGGTCCAGCTGCGCGGCGGCGACGCGGCGGTCGCGATCACCGACTCGGGCGCCACCGGCGATGTGATCGAACCGCTGCGCGTCGCCTTCGAGCACGGCGCCACCACCATCGCGATGACGGGCCGCCCCGACGGCCCGGTCACCCAGTACGCCGACCATGTCCTCACCACGTCCAAGGCCCGGGAGAGCGAGCTGCGGCCCGCCGCGATGTCCTCGCGGACGAGTCAGCTCCTCGTCGTGGACTGCCTGTTCATCGGCGTCGCCCAGCGCACCTACGACACCGCGGGCCCCGCGCTGTCCGCCTCGTACGAGGCCCTGGCCCACCGCCGCAGCGCCCGGGCCCCCGGCCGCTGACCCGCCCCGCACCCCCGTCCGGACCGCCCCGCACCCCCCGTCCGCACCACCCCGGACCACCGGCCCACCCACCCCACCCCCCACCCGTTCGCACCCGTCCAGCAATCCACGACGTACCGGAGTCCCGCCCATGCCCTCCTCGGCCCGTACCACCTCCAAGGACACCCCCGGCGACACCCCGGACGGCACGCTGCGCGCGCAGCTCGCCTCGCTCACCACCGAGGCGTTCCGTCCGGAACTCGCCGGGATCGACCTGCTGCCCACCCTGGAGATCGCCCGGCTGATGAACGGCGAGGACACCGCCGTCCCCGCCGCCGTCGCCGACCAGCTCCCCCGGATCGCCGCCGCGATCGACGGGATCGCCGAGCGGATGGCGCGGGGCGGGCGGCTGGTCTACGCGGGGGCGGGGACCGCCGGACGGCTGGGGGTGCTGGACGCCAGCGAGTGCCCGCCCACCTTCAACACCGCCCCCGGGCAGGTGGTCGGGCTGATAGCGGGTGGCGCCGCGGCGCTGGTCACCTCCGCGGAGGGCGCCGAGGACTCCCGGGAGCTGGCCGCCGCCGACCTCGACGCCCTGGAGCTGACCGCCGACGACACGGTGGTCGGGGTCTCCGCGTCGGGCCGCACCCCGTACGCGGTGGGCGCGGTCGTCCACGCCCGGGAACGGTACGGGGCGCTGACCGTCGGCCTCTCGTGCAACGCGGGCAGCGCGCTCGCCGCCGCCGCGGACCACGGGATCGAGGTCGTCGTCGGACCCGAACTCCTCACCGGCTCCACCCGGCTGAAGTCCGGCACCGCCCAGAAGCTCGTCCTCAACATGCTCTCGACGATCACCATGATCCGGCTCGGCAAGACGTACGGGAACCTCATGGTCGACGTCCGGGCGTCCAACGAGAAGCTGCGCGCCCGCTCCCGGCGGATCGTCGCCCTGGCCACCGGGGCCGACGACACCACCGTCGACCGGGCCCTGACCGCGGCGGACGGCGAGGTGAAGAACGCGATCCTCATCGTCCTCGCCGACATCGACGCCCCCACCGCGGAGCTGCTGCTGAGCACCACCGACGGAAGGCTGCGGGAGGCCCTGGCCGCCGCGGGCTGACCACCGCCCCCCGGCCCGTCCCACGCCCCCGCCCGCTCGTCCGCCCGCTCCCGGAGGAACCCGCCCCACGACCCATGCCCCCCGCCCTGACGGGCCCGCACCACCAGCGAGGCGACACCATGGCACCCACGACACCGGACACGAACCAGCGGACGGCCGGGGAGCTCCTGCCCCTCGTCGGGGGCGCCGGGAACATCACCTCGGTCGCGCACTGCATGACCCGGCTGCGACTCGGCGTCCGGGACCGCGCCCGCGTCCAGGACGACGCCGTACGGGCCCACCCGGCCGTCCTCGGAGTCGTCGAGGACGGCGACACGTACCAGATCGTGCTGGGACCGGGCCGCGCCGCACGGGTCACCCGCTGGTTCGAACAGCTCGTCGAGGCGGCACCCGGCACGGTGTCCGGCACCGTACCCGTCACCGCCGACGCGCTCGCGGAACGCGGCGCGGCCCTGCGCGCGGACCGCGCACAGCGCAACGCCACCCCGTTCAAACGGCTGCTGCGCCGGATCGCGGCCGTGTTCGTGCCGCTGATCCCCGCGCTGATCGGCTGCGGACTGATCGCCGGGCTGAACGGCCTGCTCGTCAACTCCGGCCGGCTCCCTGGGATCACCCCCGCGCTCGGCGCGATGGCGTCCGCGTTCCTGGCGCTGCTCGCGGTGTTCGTGGGCGTCAACACCGCGAAGGAGTTCGGCGGGACACCGGTCATCGGGGGCGCGGTCGCCGCGGTCGTCGTCTTCCCCGGGGTCACCGAGATCAGCGCGTTCGGCCAGCGGCTGTCGCCGGGGCAGGGCGGGGTCCTCGGGGCGCTGGGCGCGGCGCTGCTCGCCACGGCGATCGAGAGATGGTGCCGGCGCTGGGTCCCGGAGTCGGTGGACGTCCTGCTGACCCCCACCCTCACCATCCTGCTGACGGGACTGGTGACGGTCTACGGGCTGATGTTCGTCGCGGGCGAGGTGTCGTCCGCGATCGGCAGGGGCGCCGATCTGCTGCTGGCGTCCACGGGCGCGTTCGCGGGGCTGGTGCTCGGCGGGCTGTTCCTGCCGCTGGTGATGCTGGGGCTGCACCAGGCGCTGATCCCCCTGCACACGACGCTGATCGACCAGCAGGGGTACACGGTGCTGCTGCCGGTCCTCGCAATGGCCGGGGCGGGGCAAGTGGGCGCGGCCATCGCGGTGTTCGTCCGGCTGCGGGGCAACCGGACGATCCGCGCCACGATCCGCTCGGCGCTGCCCGCCGGTTTCGTCGGGGTGGGCGAGCCGCTGATCTACGGGGTGTCGCTGCCGCTGGGCCGCCCGTTCGTCACGGCGTGCGTGGGCGGGGCGGCGGGCGGGGCGTTCGTGGGGCTGTTCTCGATGCTGGGGACGAAGGTGGGGTCCACGGCGATCGGCCCGTCCGGATGGGCCCTGTTCCCCCTCGTCCAGGGGAACCGGGGGTTCGGCGTCACGGTCGCCGTGTACGGGGGCGGCCTGGTCGTCGGGTACCTGGCCGGCTTCCTCACGACATACTTCTTCGGCTTCACCAGCCAGTCCCTCAAGGAACTGAACACCGACCCGACCCCGGACCCCGACCCAACCCCGGAACCCGCCCGAGCCTGACCCCCGAACCCCGACGCATACGTTCCCGTGACCGTCCGGGCCGCTTGTTCGTTCCCCGGGCCTGGAGGTCACATCGATGAGTTCACCCGGAAGCACGGCGACTGCGCGTGACTGGACTTTCGTCCTGTACCCGCAACGGCGCCCGAACGAGCGGGAGTCCGACGCTTTCGATCACGCGGCCACGCTCGCCGGTGGCGAGATCGGGTGGGAGGAGGACCCGAGCGGTGTGCGGTTCCCCTGCACGGTACGGGCGGCCTCGGCGAAGGAGGCCGTGATGTGGGCCGTCGAACGGCTCGCCGGGGTGGGCGTACCGGTCTCCGACGTCAGGATGCCGCTGACCGCGGCGTTCGGGTAACGAGATCGGACAACCCCAGGAGCCGCCCCAAAGGGGCGCGGGGAACTGCGCGAAGACGAGGGCGGACCCGCACCCGACGAACAAGCCCGAAGGGGCAGCATCCAGGGGCGCGGGGAACTGCGCACCCCACGAAGGACGGCGCAGGAACAAGCGCGCCCACCCGGACAGACCCCGGAAGCGCAAGCGAAGGCGCCCCCACTCCCCGGAAAACGCCCGCGGGCGGTACCCCCGCTGTGGGGTACCGCCCTTGGGAACCTGCTGGAACGTCCGAGCCGGGAAGGGCTCAGAAGTCCATGTCACCGCCCGGCATTCCACCGGGAGCGGCCGCGGAGGCCTTCTCCGGCTTGTCGGCGATGACAGCCTCGGTCGTGAGGAACAGCGCGGCGATCGACGCGGCGTTCTGGAGCGCGGAACGCGTCACCTTCGCCGGGTCGAGGATGCCCTCGGCGATCATGTCCACGTACTCACCGGTCGCGGCGTTGAGACCGTGACCCGGCGTGAGGTTGCGGACCTTCTCCACCACGACGCCACCCTCAAGGCCGGCGTTGACGGCGATCTGCTTGAGCGGGGCCTCCAGCGCCAGCTTGACGGCGGCGGCACCCGTGGCCTCGTCGCCCTCCAGCTCCAGCTTGTCGAAGACGGCGGCAGCCTGGAGCAGCGCGACGCCACCACCGGCGACGATGCCCTCCTCGACGGCGGCCTTCGCGTTGCGCACCGCGTCCTCGATGCGGTGCTTGCGCTCCTTGAGCTCCACCTCGGTCGCGGCACCGGCCTTGATGACGGCCACGCCGCCCGCGAGCTTCGCCAGGCGCTCCTGGAGCTTCTCGCGGTCGTAGTCCGAGTCGGAGTTCTCGATCTCGGCACGGATCTGGTTGACCCGGCCGGCGACCTGGTCGGCGGAGCCCGAGCCGTCGACGATCGTGGTCTCGTCCTTGGTGATGACGACCTTGCGGGCGCGGCCCAGGAGGTCCACGGTCGCGTTCTCGAGCTTGAGACCGACCTCCTCGGAGATGACCTCGCCACCCGTCAGGATGGAGATGTCACCGAGCATCGCCTTGCGGCGGTCGCCGAAGCCCGGAGCCTTGACGGCGACGGACTTGAAGGTGCCACGGATCTTGTTGACGACCAGGGTCGACAGGGCCTCGCCCTCGACGTCCTCGGCGATGATCAGCAGCGGCTTGCCCGACTGCATGACCTTCTCCAGGAGCGGCAGCAGGTCCTTGACGTTGCTGATCTTGGAGTTGGCGATCAGGATGTACGGGTCGTCGAGGACGGCCTCCATACGCTCCATGTCGGTGGCGAAGTACGCCGAGATGTAGCCCTTGTCGAAGCGCATGCCCTCGGTGAGTTCCAGCTCCAGACCGAAGGTCTGGGACTCCTCGACGGTGATGACGCCTTCCTTGCCGACCTTGTCCATGGCCTCGGCGATGAGGTCACCGATCTGGGTGTCGGCGGCGGAGATGGAGGCGGTGGAGGCGATCTGCTCCTTCGTCTCCACGTCCTTCGCCTGCTCCAGCAGCGCGGCGGAGACGGCCTCGACGGCCTTCTCGATGCCACGCTTCAGGGCCATCGGGTTGGCACCCGCGGCGACATTGCGAAGACCCTCGCGGACCAGCGCCTGGGCGAGGACGGTCGCGGTCGTCGTGCCGTCACCGGCGACGTCGTCCGTCTTCTTCGCGACCTCCTTGACCAGCTCGGCCCCGATCTTCTCGTACGGGTCTTCGAGCTCGATCTCCTTGGCGATGGAGACACCATCGTTGGTGATCGTGGGGGCGCCCCACTTCTTCTCAAGGACGACGTTGCGGCCCTTGGGGCCGAGGGTGACCTTGACGGCGTCGGCGAGCTGGTTCATACCGCGCTCAAGGCCGCGCCGCGCCTCCTCGTCGAACGCGATGATCTTGGCCATGTGAAGTGGTCCTCCCGGACTGAAGGGGGTCCTACCCGCGCCCTTACGGCGTGGGAGCGGATGGTTCGGACCGCGCTGGCGCCCGCGACGGACGGCCTGCGGGGCCGTGCGGTTCCTTGCCCCGCCCGGTCCGCGGGCCTCACCGACCCGGTCCTTCGTAAGCACTCTCACTCGGAGAGTGCTAACGCCAATGATTAGCACTCGACCGGTGCGAGTGCAAGCGGCTCAGCCCCTTCCAGGGCGTCCGACTTCCCGTTCGGTAGCGCGGTCGAGGGGGGTCTGTACGGGTTTTCGACCCCCCTGCGCGCGGGCGCGCGACCCCTGCGGGAAGCGGTACCGGACCGGAACGGACCGGAGCCGACCGGAAGGGGCCGGAGCCGGCCGCGCGGGGCCGGGGCGACAGAGAGTGAAGGGGCCCGCCCCCTCATCGGGTGCGGACCCCTTCACCAGGTCGCTTGCCGTCCGTCGACGCGCGCCTCAGACAGCCAAGCGGACCATGTCCGCCTGCGGCCCTTTCTGACCTTGCGAGATCTCGAACTCGACCCGCTGGCCCTCTTCCAGGGTGCGGTACCCGTCCATCTGGATGGCGCTGTAGTGGACGAAAACATCCGCACCACCGTCGACCGCGATGAAGCCGTAGCCCTTCTCCGCGTTGAACCACTTGACGGTGCCCTGAGCCATGCCTAACTCCCCTATTACTGGCCCTTGCACAGGACCGCACTTCGCGGGCCCGGGTCAGACCTCCACCCCTCATCGGCTGGGGGTGTGCGCCGGAACGCGTCGACCGCCGCTGAATGTATCTGTCCAACTGCCGTCTGCAACAGGTCAATCGGACGAGAAATCCGGGCACGACCGATCGGAGATTTCCGGCGAATTGACTTGAATTCAGGGCAAGTCGGGCCCGGCAAATGCCGCGAAAGGAATACTTCGGCAAAGCTCTTTGGCTACTTCTTATCGGCGCGCGGCCAAATAACTCATCTGAGTTCGGCACGGGCGGCGCGGCCTTTTCCCCAACTCTATCGCGTTCAACCCTGGAGAATTGACCAGAGAATCGCCCCCTCCGCGTCTTTCGCGGAGGGGGCGCGGACGGTGACACACCGTGAGCGGTCACCAGGAGTACGGGCGGGGCTCAGCCGCCGGCGACCGCCGGGATGATCGACACACCCGCGCCGTCGGGCGTGGCCGTCGAGAGACCCTGCTCGAAACGGACGTCGTCGTCGTTGACGTAGACGTTCACGAAGCGGCGCAGATTGCCCTGGTCGTCCAGGACGCGCGCGGCGATTCCGTGGTGGTTCTTCTCCAGGTCGGCGATGACCTCACCGAGGGTCGCGCCCTCGGCGGGCACCTCGGCCTTGCCGCCGGTGTAGGTGCGCAGAATGGTCGGGATACGGACGTTGACGCTCATGTGGCGGCCTTTCCGGGTCGGTTACCGGCGGGTGCGGGTGCCCCGGCCCACCGGGCGCCCCCGTCCCCCGCCACCGCCCGGACGGAACCGGGACGCGACCGGGTCGGGGCAGGCGGATCGGGGCAGGACAGGCGGGACGGTGCGGGGCAGGACGGGGCGGGAACGGGACCGGGGGGCCGGGGCGGGCGGGGACAAGGAAGGCGGCGTCCCGGTCCCACCCCGGTCACGTACCGGTCAGTCGGTGGCGAGGCCCGCCGCGCGGAACGCCTCCAGGCTGGCCGGGATGGTCGCGGTGGGGCCGGTCGTCGGCTCCACCGCGTCCAGGGTCTTGAGCCCGTCGCCCGTGTTCAGCACCACCGTGGTCAGCGTCGGGTCCAGCAGCCCCGCCTCGATGAGCTTGCGGGTGACACCGACCGTGACCCCGCCCGCGGTCTCCGCGAAGATGCCCTCGGTCCGGGCCAGCAGCTTGATCGCCTCGACGACCGTCGCGTCGTCCACGTCCTCGACCGCGCCGCCGGTCCGGCGGGCGATGTCGAGCACGTACGGGCCGTCCGCCGGGTTGCCGATGGCCAGCGACTTGGCGATGGTGTCCGGCTTCTGCGGACGCACCACGTCGTGCCCGGCCTTGAACGCGGCGGAGACCGGCGAGCAGCCCTCGGCCTGCGCGCCGAAGATCCGGTACGGCTTGTCGGCGACGAGGCCGAGCTTGATCAGCTCCTGGAGTCCCTTGTCGATCTTCGTGAGCTGGGAGCCGGAGGCGATCGGGATCACCAGCTGGTCCGGGATCTCCCAGCCGAGCTGCTCGCAGATCTCGTACGCCAGCGTCTTGGAGCCCTCGCCGTAGTACGGGCGGAGATTGACGTTGACGAAGCCCCAGCCCTCACCGAGCGGGTCACCGATCAGCTCGGAGCAGAAACGGTTCACGTCGTCGTACGTGCCCTCGATGCCGACGACGTCGCCGCCGTAGACGGCGGCCATGACGACCTTGCCCTGCTCCAGGTCGTGCGGGATGAAGACACAGGACCGGAAACCGGCCCGGGCGGCGGCGGCGCCGACGGCACCCGCGAGGTTGCCCGTCGAGGAGCAGGAGAGCGTGGTGAAGCCGAAGGCGCGCGCGGCCTCCAGGGCCTGGGCGACGACCCGGTCCTTGAAGGAGTGCGTCGGATTGCCGGAGTCGTCCTTGATGTACAGGCCGCCGGTCACCCCGAGCTCACGGGCGAGGTTGTCGGCCTTGACGAGCTTGGTCCAGCCGGGGTTGAGATTCGGCTTGGACGCCACATCGGCGGGGACGGGGAGCAGCGGGGCGTAGCGCCAGATGTTCTCGGGGCCCGACTCGATCTTCTTGCGGAGCCCCTCGGGGTCACCGACCGGGAGGTCGTAGGCGACTTCAAGGGGCCCGAAACACAGTTCGCACGCGAAGATCGGGCCGAGGGCGAAGCGCTCCCCGCATTCCCGGCAGGACAGCGCGGCGGCGGGACCGAGATCGACCGCGGGGGCGTCGGTGGAAGGTGCGACGGTCTGAACAGCCATGAGAGGCGAGGCCCTTTCTCCTCATCTTCCCCGTGACGCGTTTCGCCACGAGACGGAATTGGCACCTTCCCGAGCCGGGGAGCCTCGCGACATCGCGCAGTGTCCGGTACGTCGACGCGTGACGTCATAACGGATGACGTGGTGCTGCGTCGGCGGATCACTGACGGTTACGAGAACCGGCTGGAGGGTTGCCGGGGCTTCAACGGGCCGTATCCCTCTGCCCCTCTGGATGAGCGGTATTCGATTGTGTGTCGGCGCGGCGACCCCGACATGCGACGGTCATCCGCGTTGTTCAAGACTGTAACCGAAGGCCAGGACAGTTGAGATAGTCGTCCGCACCGCGAGATGGATCACAGTTGGGAGCCGCTGACCGTGCTGGAAGAAGTCGAGAACTGGCTGAGCAGGCGCTCCTGGTCCGTGACCGACCGGCCGCGGAGCAGGCTCGTCACGGCGAAACGGGCTTCGGGCGCCCGGGTCAGTGTCGTCCTTCCGGCCCTCGACGAACAGGCGACCGTCGGCCAGATCGTGACCGTGATCCGCGAGGAGCTGATGCGGGGACCGGTGCCGCTGGTGGACGAGCTGGTGGTGGTGGACTCCGGTTCCACGGACCGGACGGCCGAGGTCGCGGCGGCGGCCGGCGCGCGGGTGGTGCACCGGGACGCGATCCTGCCCCGGCTGCCCGCGGTGCCCGGCAAGGGCGAGGTGCTGTGGCGGTCGCTGCTGGTCACCAGCGGCGACATCGTGTGTTTCGTGGACGCGGATCTGCGGGAGTTCTCGGCGGACTTCGTCGCGGGGATCGTGGGACCGCTGCTGACCGAGCCGGAGGTGCAGTTCGTCAAGGCGATGTACGACCGTCCGCTGGGGGCCGGGGCGGGGCCCGGCGGGGCAGGGCCCGGCGGGGCGGGGGGCGAGCAGGGCGGCCGGGTCACCGAGCTGATGGCGCGCCCGCTGCTCAACATGCACTGGCCGCTGCTCGCCGGGTTCGTCCAGCCGCTGGGCGGGGAGTACGCGGCGCGGCGCTCGCTCCTTGAGCGGCTGCCGTTCCCCGTCGGGTACGGGGTGGAGCTGGGGCTGCTGGTCGACGCGCTGCACACGGTGGGGCTCGACGCGCTCGCGCAGGTCGACGTGGGGGTGCGAAGGCACCGCCACCAGGACGGGCGGGCGCTGGGGCGGATGGCGGCGGCCATCTACCGGACCGCGCAGCTGCGGCTGGCGCGGGGGCATCTGCTGCGGCCCGAGCTGACGCAGTTCGAGCGGGGGGAGCGGGGGTTCGAGCCTCGGACGTACCAGGTGGACACCGAGGAGAGGCCGCCGATCGGGGGGATCGCGGAGTACGCGGCGCGGCGGGTCGCGTAGTCAGGGTCTCGGTTGTCTATTTTCACCTTTATGCGTTTTTCACACCCCAGGGGGAAGGTATCGGGCGGTGGCGTCCGACGGTTCGCCGTGTGGACGGCAGGGGTCCTCGTGGCGCTGGCACTCGCCGTGACGGCGGATTCGTCCGCGTACGCGGCGGGGTCGCCCCGAGCGGGCGCCACCCCCGTGGCGGGGAGCCCGGCGGGCGCGCCTTCGGGGCGGGAGGGGTCGGCGGTGCATCTGTACGCGGGGCTGGGGGTCTCGCTGGTCGCGATGGCGGCGTTGCTGGCGGTGGGCATCCGCAGCAGGGTGAACGGCCCGAGGTAACCCCCGACGCCCCGGGCGCCGTATACGAACTCGGCCGGCCCCGTTCCGCCGCCGTCCCTGGGTACTCGGTGCTGGGCCAACTTGCTTCCTGTGCCGTCGTCCGGTGGTTTCGCGCAGTTCCCCGCGGGTCGCCTTCGCTTGCGCTTCCCAGGTCTGTCCGGGGGGACGCGCTTGTTCCTGTGCCGTCGCTCGGTGGTTTCGCGCAGTTCCCCGCGCCCCTTTGGGGCGCATCCGGCTTGTTCTTCGGGTCGGGGCCGGTCGGGATTCTCCGTCCTCGATCCGACACGCTCGGTACGACGTCCAGCGGAGCTACTGAAGAGCATCGGAGTCTGCGAGCAGAGATTCCCGCCCACCCCCTCCCGCAGCAGCGCGACTGCGCGAGGAGAGGGGTGCCCCTTCAGGGGCGCGGGGAACTGCGCAAAAGACGAGGGCGGACCCGCACCCGACGGACAACGAACCGGGGCAGCACCCAGGGGCGCGGGGAACTGCGCACCCACGGACGGCCCGCACGGGAACAGGTACGCCCAGGTGGGGAACCCCAGAGGCGCAAGCGAAGGCGGCCTGCGGGGAACTGCGCACCCACGGACGGCCTGTGCGGGGACGAGTGCGCTCGCCGGACGGACCTCGGAAGCGCGAGCGAAGGCGAACTGCGGGCAAATCCACCGGGTGCTCGGACAGGGGGCCGATGGGACGTTTGGGGGGCAGGGGGGTGGGCGAGGTATCGCCGTATGGGTTTCTCTCAGGGTGGGCAAGGGCAAGGCGCCAGGATCCTCGTCGCGTCGAACCGCGGCCCGGTCTCGTACGACGTACAGAAGGACGGCACCCTGCAAGCTCGCAGAGGCGGCGGCGGCCTCGTCTCGGGCCTCTCCGCGATCGGCCCGGACACGGACGCGGTCTGGGTCTGCGCCGCCCTCGGCGACGGCGACCGCGAGGCGGTCCGCCGCACCGGCGGCGCCCTGCCCCAGGAGGACACCGGCGACCAGCGGGTCCGGATGCTCGACATCCCGCCGGAGGTGTACGCCGACGCCTACAACGGCATCGCGAACTCCGTCCTGTGGTTCGTCCACCACATGCTGTACCAGACCCCGCTGGAGCCCGTGTTCGACACGGAGTTCCGCACCCGCTGGGCCGCCTACGAGTCGTACAACGCCGCGTTCGCCCGCGCCCTCGCGGACGAGGCGGCCGAGGGCGCCGCCGTCCTCGTTCAGGACTACCACCTGGCCCTGGTCCCGGGACTGCTCCGCGCGCTGCGCCCCGATCTGCGGATCGGCCACTTCTCGCACACCCCGTGGGCCCCGGTGGACTACTTCCGGCTGCTGCCGGACGACGTGGCGGAGCAACTGCTGAAGGGCATCCTCGGCGCGGACCGGGCCGCGTTCCTCACCCACCGCTGGGCGGACGCCTTCACCGCGTGCTGCGAGGAGATCCTGGGCGGTACCGGCGGCACCCGGATCGGGGTGCACGGGCTCGGCGCGGACGCCGGGTTCCTGCGGGAGCGCTCGCACCGCGCGGACGTCGAGGAGCGGATGACCGCCCTGCGCGAGCAGATCGGCACCGCGCCGGACGGCGGCCCGCGGCGGACGGTCGTCCGTGTGGACCGTACGGAACTGTCGAAGAACATCGTGCGCGGGCTGCTGGCCTACCGGGACCTGCTGGAGCGGTACCCCGAGTGGCGCGGCCGGGTGGTGCACATCGCGTTCGCGTACCCGTCGCGGCAGGACCTCGCGGTCTACCGCGAGTACACCGAGGAGGTGTCGAGGGTCGCCGGGGAGATCAACGGCGCGTACGGGACGGAGGGCTGGACGCCGGTCGTGCTGCATGTGAAGGACGACTTCGCCCGGTCCCTGGCCGCGTACCGCCTCGCGGACGTCGCCCTCGTGAACCCGGTCCGGGACGGGATGAACCTCGTCGCGAAGGAGATCCCGGTGGTCTCCGACCAGGGCTGCGTCCTGGTGCTGTCCCGGGAGGCGGGCGCGTTCGAGGAGCTGGGGGAGCACTCGCTGACGGTCAATCCGTACGACGTGACCGCCACCGCCGACGCCCTGCACCGGGGCCTGTCCACCCCCGACGCCGAACGGGCCGAGCGGACCAAGCATCTCGCGGCGGCGGCCACCGCGCTCCCCCCGGACCGGTGGTTCCTGGACCAGCTGCGGGCCCTGGACGACTGAGTACGGACCGGACCGGCCACCGGGAACCGTTCTCCGGGTGGTCGGCGCCGGTCCGTGGCGGTCAGGGCGTCCGGATGGCCGCCGCGAGGGACGCCAGCAGCGCGACGACGCCCGCCGGGCCGTCCACGACCAGGTCGGAACGCTCGGCCAGCTCCGTCACCTCGGTGCTGCCGCTGCACACCAGCAGCCCGGGGAAGCCGCCGGAACGCAGCTTCTCCACCGCGGCGAAGGCGGGGATGTCGCCCAGGTCGTCGCCCGCGTACAGGACGGCCGCGGCGTCCGTCTCCTTGAGGTACCGGGTGAGGGCGACGCCCTTGTCCATGCCCGGGGGGCGCAGTTCCAGGACCATCCGGCCCGGTTCCACGATCAGGCCGTGCCGGGACGCGAGCGCGGCGAGCGGGGTGCGCAGCGCGTCGAACGCGGCCTGCGGGTCGTCGGCGCGGCGGGTGTGGACCGCGACCGCGTGGCCCTTCTCCTCGATCCACGCGCCCTGCCGGACACCGGCGGAGTCGAGGACGGCGGGGAGTTCCGCGCGGACCGCGGCGACGCCGGGATGCGGGTCGGGCGCGGTGAGCGTGCCGGTACGGGCGTCCCAGCGTTCGGCGCCGTAGTGGCCGAGGACGACGAGGTGCTCCAGGCCCGGGACCCCGGCGAAGCCGCCGTTGCGGACGGCGACGGGGGCCGGGCGGCCGGTGATGACGGCGACCGAGCGGACGAGGGGGCCGAGGGATCTGAGCGCGGGGACGGCGCCCTCGTGGGCCCGGGCCCGGTCGGGGTCGGCGACGATCGGGGCGAGGGTGCCGTCGAAGTCCAGGGCGATCACCGCGTGGTCCGGGGCGGTGAGCAGACGGTGGAGGCCTTCGCGGCCGGCGGGGGTGGTGGGGCTCGGCAAGGTGTTCGGGTGGCTGCCCATGGTCCCCGAGCGTAGCCCTAGCCGGGCCGGCAGACAGAGGACCGGCGAGCCGTCGCCCTCCCCTCGCCCCGGGGTTCCCCGTGCCGGGCGCACTTGTTCCGGTGCGGGTCGTCCGGTGGGTGCGCAGTTCCCCGCGGGTCGCCTTCGCTCGCGCCCCTGGGTTCGTCCGGCTGGACGGGCTTGTTCCTGCGCCGTCGCTCGTGGGGTGCGCAGTTCCCCGCGCCCCTGGGGTTGTCCGGGTGGACGGGCTTCTTCCTGTGCCGTCGCTCCGGGGGTGCGCAGTTCCCCGCGCCCCTGGGGTTGTCCGGGCTGGCGGAGTTGTTCCTGTGCGGGTACGTCCGGGGGTGCGCGGTTCCTCACGCCCCTGGGGTCGCGCCGCTTGCGGTAGTCGGTCGGCTGCGGTCAGCGGTCTGTGCGGCGGGTGGTTCTCACCCGGCGCAGGCGGTTGACCGTCACGGGGTCGTGGGCCAGGGCCCGGGGGTCGTCCAGCAACGCGTTCAACAGCTGGTAGTAGCGCACGGGGGCCATGTCCAACCGCTCACGGATGGCCCGCTCCTTGGCCCCGGGACTCGCCCAGCTCATCCGCTCCAGCGCGAGGACCCCGACCTCCCGCTCACCCAGCCCCTCATCACCCACCATCCAAAACACGGTACGCCACCCGCACCGGACAAGGCCGCCACCTCAGGGGCGCGAGGAACCGCGCACCCCACGAGCGACCGCACAGGAGCAACTCCACCAGCCCGGACAACCCCAGGGGCGCGGGGAACTGCGCCACCACCGAACGACCGCACAGGGAAAAGCCCGTCCACCCGGACGAACCCAGGGGCGCGGGGAACTGCGCACCCCACGAACGACGGCACAGGAACAACTCCGCCCACCCGGACGAACCCAGGGGCGCGAGGAACTGCGCACCCCCGGACATACCCGCACAGGAAAAAGCCCGTCCACCCGGACAACCCCAGGGGCGCGGGGAACCGCGCACCCCACGAGCGACGGCACAGGAACAACTCCGCCGGCCCGGACGAACCCCAGGGGCGCGAGCGAAGGCGACCCGCGGGGAACTGCGCACCCGCGGACGACCTGTGCGGGAACAAGCGCGCCCACCCGGGGGGACCCGGGGGCGTGAGGGGTACCGGGGGACTACTCCGGTTGGTCTGCTCGCGCGGCCCCCCGCTGAAGTGCGTTGAGGACCACCGCCGGGTCCCCGCCCTCCGTCACCGCCGTCCCGATCCGTCGTTTGATGTCGGCGCTGACCCGGGCCCACGAGGTCTTCCCGACGGGGTACAGCTGGGCGGACGGCAGCCCGTCGAGGAACGTGACCAGTGCGGCGTCGTCCGCGTTGCCCGCCATCTCCTCCGCCGCGGAGACCGTCACGGGCAGCATGTCGTAGCGCCGTGAGAAGTCCAGGACGTTCTCCTTGGCGTAGACGAAGTCGAGGAACTCCCCGATCTCGTCCTGGTGGCCGTTCTGGCGGAACGCCATCATCCAGTCGGCGACCCCCATCGAGGCGTCGGCCTCGCCCTTGATCCCGGGCATGGGGACCATCCCGAAGTCGACGCCCTTCTGCGCGGCCTTCTGCATCAGCGTGGGGTGGCCGTTGAGCATCCCGACCTTGCCGTCGGTGAACGCGGCGAACGCGTCCGCCCGGTTCAGTTCGGCGGGCGGGACGGGACCGGTCAGCCCCTCGCCGACCAGTTCGTCCTTGAGCCAGTCGAAGGTCCGTACGTTGGCCTCGGAGTCGAGGCGGTAGGAGCCGATGTCGTCGGTGTAGCCCGCGCCACCGCTCAGCAGCCACATCAGCGTCTCGCCCTGCGCCTCCTCGGGGCCCAGCGGCAGCGCGTAGGGGTAGAGGACGTCCTCGTCCTTGAGGAGCCGCGCGGCCTCCTGGAGTTCGTCCCAGGTCCGGGGGGCCTTGGTGATCCCGGCCCGCTCGAAGAGGTCCTTGTTGTAGAAGAGGAGCCGGGTGGAGGACGCGAACGGCATCCCGTACTGGACCCGGGCGACCTCACCGGCGTCCGAGAGGGTGGGCAGGAAGTCCGCGTGGACCTGGATGGAGAGCAGGTCCTCGACCGTGTAGAGCTCCTCGGCGGCGGCGTAGTCCGCGTACGCGCCTATCTGGGCCAGGTCGGGCGCGTCGCCCGCGTCGACCATCTTCTTGACCTCGGCGTCCACGTCGTTCCACGACAGGACGGTCACCTCGACATCGATGCCGGAGTGTTTCTCCTCGAACGCGTCGATGACCTTGTCCCAGTACTTCCGGGAGGTGTTTTCAGCCGAAGTTCCGTAGTCTGCTGCGACCAGCGTCAATTTAGTGACCTCTGATCCCCCCGGGCTCCCGCACCCGGCGAGAACCACTGTCATCCCCAGCGCGGCGCCCGCCGCGATCAGACCTGTCATGCGACGCTGCACGCCTGTGTCCCCGCCCTCGGCGGACCGCCCTGTCCCCGGGGGCGGCCCTGCAATCGGTAGGCCGCGAGTGTCCCGTGCGGGCGCGCAAGAGGTCGACACCGGCCACGTATCACTTAGGCAACGGCCCGTGACCAAAGGTACGTACCGCAACTGGACTAGACCTCTCGCGGGTCGACACGCGACACTGTTCCCCGTGACTGCAACGACCCGGGTGACACCCCCCGGAGCCCCGGCCGGGAAACACGTCATCGCCCTCGATGTGGGCGGGACCGGGATGAAGGCCGCCCTGGTAGCCAAGGACGGAACGCTGCTCCACACGGCGCGCAGAGCGACGGGCCGTGAACACGGTACCGAAGCGGTCGTCGAGGGCATCCTCGACTTCGCCGCGGAGCTTCGTGCGTACGGCGTGGAGAACTTCGGCGTGCCCGCTTCCGCCGCGGGAGTGGCCGTGCCCGGCATCGTCGACGCCGAGGAGGGCATCGCGGTTTACTCGTCCAACCTCGGCTGGCGGGACGTGCCCATGAGGAAGCTCCTCAGCGGCCGTCTCGACGGTGTTCCGGTGGCCCTGGGCCACGACGTACGGACCGGCGGGCTCGCCGAGGGACGGATCGGCGCAGGCCAGGGCGCCGACCGCTTCCTCTTCATCCCGCTCGGCACCGGCATCGCGGGGGCCATCGGCATCGACGGCCGGATAGAGCCGGGCGCACACGGCTACGCGGGTGAGATCGGCCACATCGTGGTCCGGCCCGGCGGCCCGGAATGCAGCTGCGGACAGCGCGGCTGTCTGGAGCGGCTGGCGTCGGCCGGCGCGGTGAGCCGCGCCTGGGCCGAGGCCTCGGGCGACCCGAGGGCGGACGCGGCGGACTGCGCGAAGGCCGTGGAGTCCGGCGATCCGCGTGCCGTCAAGGTCTGGCAGGAGGCGGTGGACGCGCTCTCGGACGGGCTCGTCACCGCGCTCACCCTGCTGGACCCGCGGATGCTGATCATCGGCGGCGGTCTCGCGGAGGCCGGGGAAACCCTCTTCACCCCGCTGCGGGCGGCCGTCGAGCGGCGCGTCACCTTCCAGAAGATGCCGGAGATCGTCCCGGCGGCACTCGGCGACACCGCCGGCTGCCTCGGCGCGGGTCTGCTCGCCTGGGACCTGTGCACCGGCGCCGGGGGCACCACCGCGGTCACGAAAGGCACGGCATCCGATTCCGGACCACGTCGGTCCGGACCATCTGACTCCTCGGAGGTACCCGCCTGATGGCCCCTAGCAAAGTGCTCGCCGGTGCCCGGGTGGTGCTGCCCACCGGGACCGTCGACGGCGGACGCGTCATCGTGGAGGGTGAGCGGATCACCGGCGGCCTCACCGCCGACACCCCCGCCCTCGACCTGACCGGCCACTGGCTGGTCCCCGGCTTCGTGGACATGCACAACCACGGCGGCGGCGGCGCCTCCTTCACCAACGGCAGCGTGGACGACATCCTCCGGGGCGTGCGCACCCACCGGCAGCACGGCACGACCACCGTGGTCGCGTCCACCGTCACCGGCGAGATGGACACCCTCGCCCACCGCGCCGGACTGCTCTCCGAGCTGGCCGAGCAGGGGGAGATCGCGGGCGTCCACTTCGAGGGCCCGTTCATCGAGCCGTGCCGCAAGGGCGCGCACTCGGAGGCCCTGCTGCGCCACCCCGACCCGGCGGAGGTCCGCAAGCTGATCGACGCGGCCCGCGGCCAGGCCCGGATGGTCACCCTCGCCACCGAGCTGCCCGGCGGGATCGACTCCGTACGGCTGCTGGTGGAGCACGGGGTGATCGCCGCGATCGGGCACACCGACGCCACGTACGAGCAGACCGTCGAGGCGATCGACGCGGGCGCGACCGTCGCGACGCATCTGTTCAACGCGATGCCGCCGCTCGGCCACCGCTCGCCCGGCCCGATCGCGGCGCTCCTGGAGGACCCCCGGGTCACCGTCGAGCTGATCAACGACGGCACCCATCTGCACCCCGCCTCGCTCCAGCTGGCCTTCCATCACGCGGGTCCGGAGCGTGTGGCGTTCATCACCGACGCCATGGACGCGGCCGGGTTCGGGGACGGCAGCTACCGGCTCGGCCCGCTGGAGGTCGAGGTCAAGGACGGGGTCGCCAGACTGGTGGAGGGCGGCTCCATCGCCGGTTCCACCCTGACCCTGGACCGCGCCTTCCAGCGCGCGGTGACCGTCGACGGGCTGTCCGTGGAGGCCGCCGTCCAGGCGATCTCCGCCAACCCCGCACGGCTGCTCGGGCTCGCCGGCTCGGTGGGCTCGCTGGAGCCCGGCAAGTACGCCGACCTGGTCGTCCTCGACGCGGACTTCGCCCTCAAGGGCGTGATGCGCCGCGGCGAGTGGATCGTGGAGCCCGAGCTGGGCTGACCTACGGACAGCGGGACGGCGGTCGGCAGTGCGGTCTGTGCCGACCGCCTTCCGTTTGGCATGATCAGGCCCGGCACAAGATCAGGTCCGGAGCCCCTCGGGGCCCGGCGGACGCAATCCTTCCGGGGGAGGTTCACGGTGATCCTGACGGTCACGCTCAACACGGCGCTCGACCTCACCTACCGGGTGCCGTCCCTGCGTCCGCACTCCTCGCACCGGATCACCGAGGTGATCGAACGGCCGGGCGGCAAGGGGCTGAACGTGGCCCGGGTCCTCGCGGCCCTCGGCCACCCGGTGACCGTCACCGGCTTCGCCGGGGGCGGTACGGGCCGGGCGCTGCGCACGGCGCTCGCCGGACTTGACGAGGCCGGTCCGCTCACGGACGCGCTGGTACCGGTCGCCGGGGCCACCCGCCGGACGATCGCCGTGGTCGACGCGGCCACCGGGGACACCACCCAGCTCAACGAACCGGGCCCGCTGGTCTCCCCGGCCGAGTGGAACACCTTCCTGGAACGCTACGACGCGCTGCTGCCGACCGCCGCCGCGGTGGCCCTGTGCGGCAGTCTGCCGCCGGGCGTACCGGTCGGGGCGTACGCGCGGCTGGTCAGAGCCGCGCGGGCCGCGTCCGTCCCGGTGCTGCTCGACACCAGCGGGGAGCCGCTGCGCCGCGGCGTCGCCGCCCGGCCCGACATGGTGAAGCCGAACGCGGACGAGCTGGCGGAACTCACGGGCTCCCATGAGCCCGCCCAGGCCGTCCGGGAGACCCGGCGCCGCGGCGCCCACGCGGTCGTCGCCTCGCTCGGCCCCGAAGGACTGCTCGCGGTGACCCCCGAGGGCCGCTGGCGGGCCGCCCCGCCCGCCCGGGTGTCCGGCAACCCGACCGGCGCGGGCGACTCGGCGGTCGCCGGGCTGCTGTCGGGCCTGGTGTCCGGCGAACCGTGGCCCGTCCGGCTGGCCCGCGCGGTCGCCCTGTCGGCGGCGACCGTACGGGCGCCGGTCGCGGGCGAGTTCGACGCGGGCGTCTACGCGGAGTACCTGGAACTGGCCGAGGTCACCCCGGAGGGCCCGGCCGACTGAGTCCACCCGCTGTTTGACGCGTCCCCATCATCCCCAAATGCCGTACCGGCAAGGCGTACCGAAGCCGGTCCAGTCACCTCACACACCGCATTCCGCACTCAGGGCGCCCCCGTGCCAAAGGCGATTGCGGCGGTATGACCATTCCATTAACGTCACCTCCGCCTGCCCGCAATTCACTTGGGGGTCAACGGATGCGACTCATCGCGCGAACAGGCTCCATCGTGTGCGCCCTCGCGGCGCTCACCGGCCTCTCGCTGGTCAACGCCCCTTCGGCGGCGGCCAGTACCCCGTCCGGCTGCGGTTCCGTCTCCCAGATCGGCAGCACCAGGGTGCTCACGGTCGGCGGCATGAACGCGGCCTCGGTCAAGCAGTACGCCGGCTGTGGCCGCAACTACGCCTACCTCTACGTATGGCAGCAGTTCCGCAGCACGCGGACCGACTGGGACCTGTACGTCTACATCGTCAACCACTCCGACTCCGGCAACGACTACGGGGAAGCGCGGGTCGACAACACCAGACGGTCCGAACTCTGGGGTCCGGGCGCGAACACCACCGCGTACTGCACCCACGCGACCGGTTTCCTCGACAACACCGGCGGCTCCACCTCCACGGTCTGCTGAACCGTACGGGTATCCACCCCGCGGTGACCTGTACGGATACCCGCCCCGCGGTGACGGCCGCCCGCCCCCGGCCCAGGGCGCCCGGCCGGCCGTCACCGCCGTCCGCTCACCGGGCGTCGCCCGACGCCTTTCGCGTCACTGGGCGCAGATCTTCTTGTCGGCCTCGACCCGCTGGATGTCCTTCGGCGCCTTCCCGGGGCCGGTGATCGGCACGCCCGGGCCCTTGAAGTCGGCGCCGAGGGTGAGCGACATGGGCCGCGTCTCCGGGGCGTCCTGGGCGGTGGGCTTCAGCGCGGTGGCGGGCAGCCCCATCAGATCCGCGAGCTTGCGGGCCTGGTCGGCCTGGTTCGGCCCGTAGACCAGCGCCGTCTTCGCGAGCTTCTCCGGCGCGTTGCTCTTGTTCGACGACTTGAGGACGTCCTCGGTGTTCTGGAGCCAGTCGAGGGTCTTCTGCGCGGCCCCCTGGACCCCGCTGCCGTTGTAGACGTCGACCCGGACATCGGCGGCCTCGGCCCGGGGGCCCACCAGGAGCTTGGCCTGCTTGCTCCGGGCCGCCGCCTTGTCCTTCTTCTCCTTCTTCTCCACCTCGGTGAAGGACACATCGTTCTGGATCATGCTGAAGACCTGGGGCGCCTTGGTCTCGTCCAGCACCACGGTCGCCGCGACCCGTTCGGCCGGGTTGTCCTTCACCGGGACCGTCGTGAACGTCATGTTCTTGATGTCGACCTTGCCGAGCTCCTTGGCCAGCTCGGTCAGCTTCGGGATGTCCCCGATGCGCTGGTCGACGGTGAGGGCCTTGGTCGCGGCGTCGGCCAGGTCGAACATCCTGGTCGGGCTGCCGAGGACCTCCGTCTTCATCTTGCGGATCATCGAGGCGACGAACTGCTGCTGCATCTTGATCCGGTCCAGGTCGCTCTCGTTGCCGAGCCCGTGCCGGTTGCGGACGAACGCGAGGGCCTGCTCGCCCTGCACGGTGTGCTCGCCCCGGCCCAGGTCGAGCTTGGAGTCCTTGTCCTTGATGGGCTTGTCCAGGCAGACCTCGACGCCGTCCATCGCCGTGGTCAGATCCTTGACGGCGTTGAAGTCGGCCATCATGAAGTGGTTGGCGGGTATCCCGCTCATCGCCTCGACCGTGCGGATCGTGCACCCCGGGTCCCGGCCCGCGACGCCCAGGCTCTCGTTGAACCGGGTGTCGAGCTTCCCCGGTATCACCTTCTCCGACCCGTCCGGCTGTTTGGTGGGGCAGTCGGGGATGTCGACCCTCAGATCCCGGGGGATGCTCAGCACGGTCGCGTTGGTGCGGTCCTCGGAGACATGCAGCAGCAGGGTGGTGTCCGCGTGGCCGGTGGAGTTGGCGCGGTCGCCGTAGCTCTCGTTGCCCTTGCCGGTCCGCCGGTCGGTGCCGAGGAGCAGGACGTTGATCGGTCCGTCCTTCAGCGAGCCGCCTTTGGCCGCGTCACCGATGTCGATCGAGTCGATGTTGCCGTTGAGCCGGTCGTACACGAGGTACGCGCCCACCCCGGCGGCCACGAGCACGAACCCCATCGTCCCGCCCGTCCAGAGCAGGGCCTTCTTCTTCCCCCCGGCCTTCTTGCGCTTGCGGCGGCCCGGCCCGGCGGCCTCGGCGGCCCGGCTCTCGCCCCGGGACCGCGCGGCACGTCCCCCGGCCCGGGGCTGCGCGGTACGGCTCTCGCCCCGGGGCTCCGCGGCGCGGCGGCCACGCTGGCCCGGGACCTGGCGGTCCCCGGCGGGGGCCTTGGCCCCCCGCTCGGCCTCGGCCGGGTCGGAGCGGGGGCCGGGGGCGGCCGGGCGGGCGGAGGCGTCCTGCGGCCGGGCACCGGCCGGCTGCCGTGGCTTCCGGTTCAGCCGCAGCTCGTACTCACCGGTCTGCGGGTTCCGCACCCACTGGTCTGCGGGGTCGATGTCGTCCGACCGCCCGCGGCTTTGCGCGTCCACGGTTGCTGAGTCCTCCGTTGGTGCCGCCCGAGGCGCCTTGTCCTCGCGAAAGCGCCCGGTTGTCGATCCGAAAAGGTCTGACCTGCTGGCTGGGAACACCGGATCGCGTCAGATTATCCGCCCGGCCCACGGGGAGCCACGGCCGTGATCCGTCGCACGGCCCTTATATGCGGGCATCACCGCCGATTTCCCCGGCCGGAGGTGAATTCTTGGCCAGCGCCTTACCCCTTACCGGGGGTGACACCGACACCTCGGCGACCCAAAGCCCGTTCGTACGTGGGTGATTGACGTACCGACGGGTCGGAACGGTTCCGGGGGGGCGGGCGGATTCCGGGCGGCGGGATTCCGGGTGGCGGGATTCCGTGCGGCGGGTGACCCCGGGCGGGCGGCGACCCCGGGCGGGGGGCGGCCCCGGGCGGGCGGGGCGGGCGGCCCTGGCGGCTGCGAGGGGTACGTACCGGGGCCGGGGCGGCCGGGCGGCCCGGGGCTCGCGGGGCACGTCCCGGGGCCGGGGCGGCCGGGCGGCCCGGGGCTCGCGGGGCACGTCCCGGGGCCCTGGGCAGGGCTGGGGGCGGGCTGGGGGCCGGGGCAGGTCCGGGGTGGGCTGAGGGGCTGGGGCAGGTCCGGGGGGCCGGAGGCGGGCCGGGCCCGGACCTGGCGGGACTACTGCTTCTTCCAGCCCTTGACCAGCCAGACGCGGTCGATGTTGGCGTCACAGCTGTTGCCGGTCTCGCAGGACAGCTTGATCGTGTTGGTGCCCTCGTTCAGATCGACGTAGCCGTACGACTCGGTCCAGCCCTTCTCCAGATCGCCCTCCGGGGCGCCCGCGTAGTTCTTCAGGTTGAACGGACGGGTGTGGGCGGTGCCGTTGATCGTGAGGGTGGCGTCGGCGTCCTTGCCGGGTACGCCGTAGCCGACGTAGACCGTGTACTGGCCCTTGTCGGGGAGATCGTTGATCGTCCAGGTGACGGACGCGCCGACCTGATTGAAGCCGGTCACGTAGACGCCGCCCGCGGCCTTGGAGCCCTCCACGTCGGACGCGGTGCTGGTGCCGCCCTCCAGCTTGAGGGCCTTGGCGTCGAGGCTCGGCAGCTCGGCCGGCTTCTCGTCGTCCTCCTCCGGCTTCTTGTCCTCCTCCTTCGGCCCGGACTGCTCGGCCGTGGCGGAGGGGGTGGTGACCGCCTTGTCGTCGTTGCCCTTGTCGGCGTCGTCGCCGTTCATCATGACGACGGTGATCCCGACGACCACGGCGGCGACGACCGCGACGGCGCCGATCAGCAGGCCCTTGGTGTTGGGGCCGCGACCGCGTCCCTGGCCGCCCTGGGGGGCCGGGGCGGCACGGCCGGGGCCCTGGGGGCCGCCGCCGTACTGGCCCGGGGCCTGGGGGGCGCCGTACTGGCCGGGGCCCTGCGGCGCCCCGTACTGCTGCTGCGGGGGCACCTGGCCGTACGCGGCGGTGGGCTGCTGGGCGGGGGCCTGCTGCTGGGGGCCGCCGTACTTGCGCTCGCCCACCGGGCGGACCTGGTTGTACGAGCGGGGGCCCGGGTAGCCGTAGCCGCCGCCACCACTGGGCGGGGTGGCCCCGGACGCCTGGCCGTCGGCGTACAGATAGCCGAACGGGTCGTCGTCCTCCGGCGTGCTCGCGCCGTTGTTGCCGGCCGTCATACCTGGGTCACTCCTCAGCAGGTCCTGGTGCGTGATGCGGGCGAGCCTACCCGTTCTGGGTCATCCCATTGGGTGACAGCCGCAGCTCGCTCCCGCGTCCGAGGTCCGTCCGGCGGGACGCACTCCGTTCCCGTGCCGTCGCTCGGTGGGTGCGCAGTTCCCCGCGGGCCGCCTTCGCTTGCGCTTCCGAGGTCCGTCCGGCGGGACGCACTCCGTTCCCGTGCCGTCGCTCGTGGGGTGCGCAGTTCCCCGCGGGCCGCCTTCGCTTGCGCCTCCCAGGTCCGTCCGGCGGGACGCACTCCGTTTCTGCGCCGTCGCCCGTGGGGTGCGCAGTTCCCCGCGGGCCGCCTTCGCTTGCGCCTCCCAGGTCCGTCCGGCGGGACGCACTCCGTTCCTGCGCCGTCGCCCGTGGGGTGCGCAGTTCCCCGCAGGTCGCCTTCGCTTGCGCTTCCCAGGTCCGTCCGGCGGGACGCACTCCGTTCCTGCGCCGTCGCTCGGTGGGTGCGCAGTTCCCCGCGGGCCGCCTTCGCTTGCGCTTCCCAGGTCCGTCCGGCTGAACGCACTTGTTCCCGCACAGGTCGTTCGTGGGTGCGCAGTTCCTCGCGCCCCTGGATGCTGCCCCTGTGCGTCGCTCTTCGGGTGCGGGCCGGTTCTCGTCTTCGCGCAGTTCCCCGCGCCCCTTTGGGGCGCCATCTGCTTGTTCTTCGGGTCGGTGCCGGTCGGGATTCTCCGTCCTCGATCCGACACGCTCGGTAACACGTCCAGTGACTCGACTGAAGAGCATCGGAGTCTGCGAGCAGAGATTCCCGCCCACCCCCTCCCGCAGCCATGCGACTGCACGAGGAGGGGGGTTCCGCACCCGAAGGACGACCTCAGGGGGCGCCCCAAAGGGGCGCGGGGAACTGCGCACCCCCGTCCGACCCGCACGGGAACAAGCAGGCCCAGCACAGCAAACCCAGGGGCGCGAGGAACTGCGCGAGCAACCAAGGGCCATCCGCAGCCGAGCGGGAACCGCAAGAGGCGCGACCAAAGGGGCGCGGGGAACTGCGCAAAAGACGAGGGCGGACCCGGACCCGAAGAGCAGCCGCAATGGGGCAGCATCCAGGGGCGCGGGGAACTGCGCACCCCACGAGCGACGGCACAGGGACAAGTACGCCCAGCACAGCAAACCCAGGGGCGCGAGGAACTGCGCACCCACGGACGTACCCGCACAGGAACAGGTACGGCCAGGTGGGGAACCCCAGGGGCGCGAGCGAAGGCGACCCGCACGGGGACGAGTACGTCCAGGTGTGGAACCGCCGGGGCGAGGAACTGCGGGGCCGACGGGAGGGAGGACCAGGACTACCCCGCGCGACGCTGCTGCTTCGCCCGACTCCGCTTCTCCGCGTACATCAACTGATCCGCGGACTTCAGCACCTCTTCCGCGGTCATCCCGCACCGCGCCCACCCGATCCCGAAACTCGCCCCCACCCGCACGGCCCGCCCGTCCACCCGGATGGGCGGAACGATCGCGTTCCGCAGCCGCACCGCGAGATCCTGCGCGTCCGCGCTGCCGAGCCCGTCGGCCAGCACCACGAACTCGTCGCCGCCCAGCCGGGCCACCGTGTCGCCGTCCCGCACCCCACTGGTGAGCCGCCGCGCGACCTCGATGAGGACCGCGTCCCCCGTGTGGTGCCCGAACCGGTCGTTGATCGACTTGAAGCCGTCGAGGTCGCAGAAGAGGACGGCGAGCCCCTTCGTCCCGTCGTCGTGCTCGCCCTCGGGGGCGACGACGTGCACATGGTCGTACCCGACGACCGGCTGACCGGCCGGGGTGTCGAAGCGCTCCACCGCCCGCGCGGCCCGCTCGGCCAGCGCCTCCTCCTGGTCGAAGCCGTGCATCCCGGGCCCCCCGTACGCGGCGTCCGGGGACTCCCCCGCCGCCTCCCGCCCGTCGGCGGTCGACGCGGGCCGCCGGCACAGCCGCGCGGAGAGCCGGGACCGCAGCTCCGCGGAGTTCGGGAGTCCGGTCAGGGCATCGTGGCTGGCCCGGTGGGCGAGCTGGAGCTCGCGCCGTTTGCGCTCCTCTATGTCCTCGACGTGCGTCAGCAGGAAGCGGGGCCCGTCGGCGGCGTCCGCGACGACGGAGTTGCGCAGCGACACCCATACGTAGGTGTTGTCCCGGCGCGCGAGCCGCAGCTCCGCGCGCCCGCCCTCGGCGGAGGTGCGCAGCAGGGTGCCGATGTCCTCGGGGTGGACCAGGTCGGAGAAGGAGTAGCGCCGCATGGCGGAGGCGGGGCGGCCGAGGAGGCGGCACAGCGCGTCGTTGGTGCGCAGCAGCCGGCCGCGCTGGTCGCCGCCCATCTCCGCTATCGCCATTCCGCTGGGCGCGTACTCGAACGCCTGCCGGAAGGACTCCTCGCTGGCCCGCAGTGCCTGCTGCTCGCGTTCGAGGCGGACGAGTGCGCGCTGCATGTTTGCTCGCAGACGTGCGTTGCTTATGGCAATGGCGGCCTGGAACGCGTACATCTGGAGGGCTTCGCGGCCCCACGCGCCGGGCAGCCGGCCGTTGCGCGGACGGTCCACGGAGAGGACGCCGATCAGCTCCCCGGGCAGTGCGCCGTTGGCCCAGAGGGGGGCGAAGAGGCGGTCGGAGGGGTGCCACTCGTCCTCGAACCGGGGCTCCGGTCCGTCGGTGTACCACTGCGGGACGTCGTCCTCGTCGAGGACCCAGCCCTCGGAGTGCGGGATGAAGATCAGGCTGCCCCAGCGCTCCCCCATGCCGAGCCGCCGGTCCCAGGCGGCGCGCGGGCCGACCCGGCCGGTGATGAGGGCTTCGGCGGACGCGTTCCCGGCGAAGGCGGCGACGACGAGGTCGCCGTCGGGGCGTACCAGGTTCACCGCGGCCAGCTCGTACCCGAGGCCGCTGACGACACCGTTCGCGACCGTCTGCACGGTGTCCGCGAGGCTGCGCGCCGTGTTCATGTCGGCCATCACCTGATGCAGCTGCCGCAGGGTCGCAAGGCGGACGTACGGCTCCGATTCCGTCTCCATGCTCGCCCTCCCCGAGACGTCTACAGCAACTCCAAGGTCTCTCTGCGGCCGGGTGCGGCTGGGTGCACCCGGGTGCGGCGTCCCTGCCACTGAATCACAGCGAGCTGTGCACCCGGTACACAGGGTCAACAAATAATGGACCCTGTGACTCATGTCACAGTGGGTGAATATGCCAGTTGACGCGCATAGACCGGCCGCTCCGCCGTTTGCGGACGGCAAATCCACTGACCGCCCTGGTCCTGTTTGACGAGTGTTTCCGGGGCTGCGGAGGTCGGTACAGCAGCGCACGGGGGGCGCGTTCACACCAGAAGCGCGTGCTCCGGTAAATCATGGAAAAGGGTTTTGGATACATACGGTGTTGGGTATACACATCCATTTCCCTCCGCGAGGTACGCCGAAGGTACTCCGCGACGGGCCTCCGTGTACGGCAAACCGGTCCCGTGGTCCTAGGTCCATCGTCCGCCCTGGGGCCCGATGTGATGAACCGGAACGTCCGGTTAGCGTGATCTCGTGCTGAACACCTCCGCCCACGCCGCCGTCCCCTCCGCCCGCCCATCGGCCGGGCATGCTGAGGGGGTGACCAACGACGAGTTCCGCGCCGCGATGTCCCGGCTGGCCGCGGGCGTGGTGCTGGTGACCGCGCACGAACCGCCCCTGTCGTCCGACGGACCCCGCGGCGAGGACGTCGGCATGACCGCCACGGCGTTCCTGTCGGTGTCCCTCGATCCGCCACTCGTGCTGGTCAGCCTGCGGGAGGGCTCCCGGATGGACGACCTGCTCCTGGAACAGCCGCACTGGGCTGTTTCCGTTCTCACGGAGAGTCAGCGGCACATCGCGGGCCGCTTCGCGATGAAGGGACGCATCAGCGACCGCCTCCTCTTCGAGGACATCCCGTACACCCGGGGCGAGGTCTCGGGCTCCCCCCTGGTGGGGGGCGCGCTCGCGAACCTGGAGTGCGAGACGGAGCAGCGGGTGGCGGCGGGCGACCACACCCTTGTCATCGGCCGCGTCCTGACCGCGAGCCTGCCCAGCCCGGACGGCGGCCCCCTCATGTACTTCCGCGGGCGGTACCGGCAGCTGGGGTAGGCGGGGCGTGGCGGGCCCGTCGTCGCGCCCGCAAGATGGCGGGTTCCCGCCGACGCGGGTCCCGGCGGAGCGGTGGTTCCGACGCCGTGGAGGCTCCGATGCCGCGGAGGTCGTGGCGGCCCCGGCGACCCCGGGCAGACGATTCCGGTCCCGGGCCGCGAACGATCCGCCGCGCACGGCCCGCCGCCCCCGATCCGGCCGCCGAACGGCCATCGGAGCCGACCAACGGGTCCCTCACGACCAGCCGCGTCCCGAACGCCCCTTCTTCGTCTCCGCGCGCGCCTTCTTCTCCCGCAGCCGCCGTTCGTTGATCCCGCGCGGGATGCGGGTCGGTTTGCGGGCTTTGGGGGGCGGGGCCGTCGCCTCGGCGAGGAGCGCGGTGAGACGGACGGCGGCGGTCTCGCGGTTGCGCCACTGCGAGCGGTGGTCGGAGGACCGTACGGTGACGATCCCGTCGACCAGGCGGTCGGCGAGGCGGGCGAGGGCCCGGTCCTTCCAGACCTGGGGCAGCGCGTCCGTGCCCGCGAGGTCGAAGCGGAGCTCGACCTGGGAGTCGGTGGTGTTGACGTGCTGGCCGCCGGGCCCGGACGACTTGGAGAAACGCCACATCAGCTCGGCCTCCGGGAGGAGGACCGAACCGCGGATGACGTGAGGACCGGACATGCCGTCCATGGTCGCGCCCCGGACGGCCTCCCGTCACGCGTTTTTCGCCGGGTACCGGATACGCCGGGACCGGTACGGGGACCCCGCTTCCCCTCGAATCGAATACGCGTACGAGAAAATCGGACGCGACACCAGGAACCTCAGGGCATCCTGCTCACGTTCATAGAGGTGACGGTAGCTTCGTCCTCAGTACGGAGCCCGACACACATCGCATGGAAAGGGACATCCCATGGCTGTAAGCCTGTCCAAGGGCGGCAACGTCTCCCTCACCAAGGAGGCCCCGGGCCTGACCGCCGTCACGGTGGGCCTCGGCTGGGACGTCCGGACCACCACCGGCACCGATTTCGACCTCGACGCCTCGGCCATCGCGGTGAACCCGCAGGGCAAGGTCTACTCGGACGGCCACTTCGTCTTCTTCAACAACAAGCAGACGCCGGACCAGACGATCGTCCACACCGGCGACAACCGCACGGGTGAGGGCGCCGGCGACGACGAGGCGATCAACGTCAACCTCGCCGGTCTCCCCGCCGACATCGACAAGATCGTCTTCCCGGTCTCGATCTACGACGCCGAGAACCGCAGCCAGAACTTCGGCCAGGTGCGGAACGCCTACATCCGCATCGTCAACCAGGCCGGTGGCACGGAGATCGCGCGCTACGACCTCTCCGAGGACGCGGCGACCGAGACCGCCATGGTCTTCGGCGAGCTCTACCGCAACGGCGCCGAGTGGAAGTTCCGCGCCGTCGGCCAGGGCTACGCCTCGGGCCTGGTCGGTATCGCGCAGGACTTCGGCGTCAACGTCTGACGTCCGGTCCGGCTGTACGGGACCCCCGGGGCATCACGCCCCGGGGGTCCCGGCCGTACGGGGGCAGGGCGCCGGACCCCGCCCGCAGCTCAGCACGGCCAGGGACAGGAACACGGGCCGCTGGAGGTAGTGACCCAGCGAGACGTCACCCCCGGCGGCCAGTCGCGCGGCGGCGGAGGCGGCGCGGGCGGCGATCCGGGCGGGGTCGCGTTCGGCGGTGGAGTCGAAGCGGGGCGCGTGGGCGGTGAGTTGCCGTGCGATCCACGCCGCGGCCTCCTCGGGCTTGTCCCAGGTGCCCCGGATCAGGACGGCGGGCTTGAGGAGCCAGTGCGCGGTCTCGATGGGCGGAAGGTCGCTGGTGGCGAACTCGGCGGAGACCTCGCGGTACCGCTGGACGAGCTCCGGCCGGCTGCCGTGCGGGGGCGGTTCGGGGTACGGAGGTCTGCGCAGCGCCTCGTCGTCGAAACGGCTCTTGGGCCCGGTCCAGAGATAGCCGTGATGGTGCACGGGCGAGCCTGCTTTCGCCGTACGGGGTGGGGTGAGAGGTGCAGCCGGCCGGCCCCGGCCCTGGGCGGGCGGGGATCGGCCGGGGCCGACCGGGGTCCTGGGCGGGTCAGGTCCGCCGGGTCAGGCGGAGCGCACGAACCGGCCGGGGTCGATACCGGCGGCGGTCAGCTCCGCGGTGGTGAACCTCAGCGGTTCGGCCTGGGGCCGCTTGGTGTCGCCCAGGGCCCAGACGTCGTCATCGATACGGGCCAGGGTCACGCAGGACTCGCCGTCCGGGTGGGTGTTGCCACCGCAGGCGGTGGCGGTCACGAAGCGGGCTCCGTCGAGGGGGAGGGTGTAGAGGTCGCGCGGTCGGCGCATGGATGCCTCCTGGTGGACTCGGTAGGGGTGCGCTCAGCGGGGGAACCTGGAGAACTCGGACACGACGGTGAGCCGTACCGTTCCGTCGATGTCCTGTACGGCGGCCCGGCCGGGAATCAGATCCACGCGTCGGCGCTTGGCCGCCGGTTCGGAACCAGCACTGTTCTTCTTGCTCGGCATGGATTCATCTTCGGACGCCGGAGAAGCGACTTCCAGTGCCATTCCCGTTGCCGACTAAAGATCACGGAGTTCGTCCGCCCAGCGCGCGAGCAGTTCCCTCGCTTCGCCGTCGAAGAGAGCACATTCCTCGAACACGGAGAACACGGAAAGGTGTTCGGAGATGTCTCGGAAGTCGCGGAACACTATCCGGCCGGTGAAGTTCTCGACCGTCACCAGTCGCTCGTCATAGACGGTGAAGGTGTTCATGGGCCCGCGAGGCATCACCGTGCCGATCGGAAGCACACCGATACGGACGTTCGGCAGCCGGGACACCATGACGAGACGGTCGATCTGGCGGGCCATGTCCGGGGCGGGGACGATCGCCCAGCGGACGGCCTGCTCGGACAGCAGGAACGTGAACGTCTTCGAGGTGTCGTGGAGAACGGCCTGACGTGCCACCTTGCGGTCCACGATCCCCGCCCGGTTCCCCGGTACATGGCCGAGCCCCGCTGCCATGTACTCCGGCGTCGCGAGGAGACCGGTGATCATCGCGGGCAGGAAGTACCTGAGTTCAGCGGCCTCGGACTCCAGGGACCGCAGCTCCGTCTGGCGTTTCTCGGCCCCCTGGCGCCACGAGGAGCGCTTTCCCTGCCACTCGGTATTGGCGACCCGGGCAAGTGCCGTCACCTCGTCCGCGATTTCCCGCGGGGTGCCGAGCGCGCGGAGAATCCGTTCCACATCGACGGGACCAGGAATTCTCCTTCCCGTCTCGAACTTGCTGATCTGGGACTGCGACATGTTGCAACGCCGGGCAAGCCGGTCTCCCGTGAGACCGGCTTGCTTGCGCAACGCGCGCAGTGTCTGGGCGAGATCCGCTTGCGATCGGCCCAGTTGTCCCGGATCGAAACTCACTCGATCGACTTCACGTACTCCGCGAAGGGAACGGCGTGGGCGAGTGCTGTCCGCTGCCATTCCAAGTAGGGCGTGATGTCTCCGGTGAGCAACTCCCTGTTGATCTGGGTGCCGTCCGCCCGGTAGTTGAGGTGCACAAGTCGCACCTCGTCGAAGAGCCACCAGTCGGTGCCACCGAGGGGAAGTCCGTGGTCGTCATGGGTGATGTCGAGGACACGGATGTCCTCCCCGGCCGCGATGTTTCCCGGGATTCCCCATGCGAACTGATATCGCTGATAGTCGGTCAGCGTCTCGCGCACGACCCGGACCCGTCCAATTGTCCGTCCCGAGGCGACAAAGCCCCGCACCCGCTCGTGCCACCGTTCGTTGTGGGTCGGCGGCATGGGCTCGCCCCGGAGGAAGCGCGCGACGTTCTCGGCCTCATTGGGCATGGTGTAGGTGGGCTGGGCCTCGAACCGCCAGGCGTCCCGCTCGTAGGAGTCGAACTCCTGCCGCCATGCGTCACCAGCCAAGAGCACGGACGGCCTCCCTGAGAACGGACTCCGGAATCTCTACCAGTGCCTCACCCGGAGGCGGTTCGAATGTGTGGGACACCTGCCCCTGGACGACGATGGTGCCCACCATCGTGGCATAGATGTTCGGGCAGTCGTCGTCATCGCAGTTGGGTCCGCCGGACCTTCCCGTCAGTCGGGTCAGCTCGTCGCGTGGCATGCAACCTCCTTGTCCTCCGGCCCTGTTCAGGCCGTCGACCACGTACCGTACGCATCGCGCGGCGACCGGTCGACGGGGGAAGCGGGGGATTCCCGTTGCGGCATAAAGACGTGCCGCCGGCCCTCACGGACGGGACGGTTTGCCGGTGCCGTGGAGCCAGGTCGTCCAGATCTCGCGGAGGGCCCGGCGGTGTTCCGGGGCTGCGGTGCGTTCCACGTAGGACGTGAAGTCGGCGGTGTTCGCGTTGCGGTGGCGGTACGTGGTGGGCCAGCCGCGGAGGATCTCGCGGAACGCGGGGTCGCCGACCGTACGGCGGATCTTGTGGAGGACCATCGCGCCGCGCTGGTAGACCGGGGCGTCCGAGACATGCGCGGCGCCGGGCGGGTCGGCGGGCGGGAAGGCCCAGACCGCCTCGTTCGCGCCGGGCTCGTCGTAGTAGTCGCCCCGGTACAGCGCGGCGAACACGCTCTGCGCGGTGCGGCCCCCGTGCTCCTCGTCCCACAGCCACTCGGCGTACGTGGCGAAGCCCTCGTTCAGCCACATGTCGCGCCAGGTCTTCGGGGTGACCGAGTCCCCGTACCACTGGTGGGCCAGCTCATGGACCACCAGGACGGTGCTCGGGGCGCCCGCGTAGACGGGCCGGGTCTGGGTCTCCAGGGCGTATCCGGCGTCCCCCTCGCGGTCCACGATCGCACCCGTCGAGGAGAAGGGGTACGGGCCGAAGGTGCGCTCGCCCCACCCGACGATCTCCGGGATACGCGCCAGCGCCTTGCGCGAGGCGCCCGCCTCGACGGGGTCGACAGCGGTGTAGACGAGCAGGCGGCGGCGCTCGTCGCCACCCTTGATGCCGTCGGACTCCGTGAACCTGTCCGCCGCGATCTGCGACGTGGCGACCTTGTAGCGGCCCACCGCCACGGTCGCCGTGTAGCTCGCGAGCGGTTCGGAGCTGTGCCAGCCGAAAGTGGTGCGGCCGTTCTCGGTGCGCTGCCCGCGCGGTTCGCCGTTGGACACGGCGGTCAGCCCGTCCGGGACCGTGACGCTGATGTCGTACGACGCCTTGTCGCTCGGGTGGTGGTTGCCGGGGAACCACGCCATGGAACCGGTGGGCTCCCCCAGCGCGAGCGCTCCGTCGGCGGTGGGCAGCCAGCCCTCCTCGGAGCCGTCCGGGTCGGTGATCGTCCGGGGCCGCCCCGCGTACCGGACGGTGGTCCGGAAGTCGGCGCCCTTCCTGAGCGCCTTGCCCGGACGCACGGTCAGCTCCTGTCCGTCCCTGGAGGTCCGCGCCCGGTCGCCGTCCACGGTCACCGACCCGACCGTGAGACCCAGCAGATCGAGGTTGAAGGCCGTGAGGTCCTGCCCGGCCCGCGCGGTGAGCGTCGCCGTGCCGGTGAGACGGCGGGGACCCGGGTCGTAGTCGAGGGTCAGGGCGTAGTGGGTGACGTCGTAGCCGCCGTTGCCCATCCGGGGGAAGTACGGGTCCCCGACCCCGTCGGCGCCCGCGGTCCGGTCCCGCGTCCCGGTACCGGTCCCGGACCCCGTACTCATCCCCGTCCCCGTACCCGTGCAGCCCACGGCCACGACGAGCATCAGGCCAGCGAGGGCGGCCGTGCTCGTTGCGGCGGCGCGGCGTACGGGGCGACGGTCCACGGGATGGATCTTATGCACCGTTTGCCGGGGTTGCCCGCTGGGACGGATGGGTCCGGGGGAAGGTGGAGAAGGCGGGCAGGGCGGGCAAGGCGGGGGACGTGGGGAAGGGCGGGGAGGGCTGTCGGGTGCGGGAGGTCCGGGCCGGGCCTCCCGCACTCCGGGCGGGAACGGCCGTCAGCGGTTCAGCGCGGCCACGCCCGCCTTCGCGAACTTCTCGTCCAGCTCGCCCGACGGCGCGCCCGCCACCCCGATCGCCGCGACCGGCGCGCCCTTCACCGTGACCGGGGCGCCGCCGCCGAGGAAGAGGGTGCCGGGGATGTCCTTCAGGTTCGGCGTCTGGGCGAGCCGCTTGACCAGCTCGGACGTCGGCGCGTTCCAGGAGACCGCCGTGTACGCCTTCTTCGCCGCCGACTCGTACGACTGCGGGCCCGCGCCGTCGCCGCGCAGGGTCACCAGGGTGTTGCCGTTGCGGTCGACCACCGCGACGGTCACCCGCTGGTTCTCGCGCTCGGCCGCGTCCAGCGCGGCCTGGGCCGCGCGGGCGGCGGCGTCGACGGTGAGGTGGGTGGTCTGCTGGAGGTGCCGGTTCGCGGTGTCGGCGGTGGCCGTGGAACGGCTCGCGGGGGCCGCGGAACCGGCGCTCGCGGACACGGCGCCGAACGTTCCGGCACCGAGCGCGGCGAGCGCCGCGGCGCCCGTGACCACCTGGGCCCGCCGGGAGAACCGGCCGCCCGACCGGTGCCGCGCGCTCCCGGAGGACACGCCGACCGCGCCGGACCCGGTGGGCTCGTGGGACTCGGGGGACTCGTGGTGACGGCTCATGGGACGGGCTCCTTCGGGGTCGCCGGGCCTCACCGGCACAGGTGACGGCCACCGAACGGTGCGGTGGCCGGCGCCGGTGAGGACCGGTCCGGGGGACGGCCGGTGCGGTGACCGGTCCGGGTGAAGACCGGTGCGGTGTGACCGGCTCTGGTTCCGATCCTCGGGCCGGTTCGGGCCCGTGCCCGTCGGCGTACCGGCTGCGCGCGGGACGCGGCTCGGACGACCCGGGGGTCGGCCGATCGGATGACCCCGCCGGTACGGAGGCGGGTGAGAATGGGAGAAGTGCCCGTGCGGCGCGATGGCGCACGCCGTAGGGCGGCCGTTTTCCGCGCGGTGGCGGCGGCAGACGTGCAGGCCGGTGCCGTGTGCGGGTGCCGGACGCGGGTGCCGTGCGCCGTGTGCGGGTGCCGGACGCGGGTGCCGTGCGCGGATACGGGACGCGGGCGCCGTGTGCCGGTGCTCCAAGGACCGTACGCGAGGAGGACCACGTGGCCGCACGAACCCGACCGGACGGGGCCCCGCGCTCGACGGACCCCGCGGCCCCGGCCGCCTCGGACACCCGGGTCTCCGCCACCGCCTCCCCCGACCCCGACGCCCGCTGGCTCGCGGCCGTCATGCACTCCGCGTTCTTCCTGCTCCTCGGTGCCTCGCTCGCCCGTTTCCTGCTGCGCCACCCCGGGGAACCCCGCACCCCGTGGGTCATCGCGCTGTCCGTCGTCCTCGCGCTGCTGTACGTGCTCGGTCCCGTACTCGGCTCGGCCGCACCCACCCGGCCGCGCCCGCCCACGACACCCGACGGGAACGGGATCGGGGACGGGGACGGGGGCCTGGGCACGGACGGCCCGGACAGCGGCGTGGGGAGCCGTACGCCCGCGCGGCTCGCCGTCCTGCTGTGGCTGGCGCTGGTCGTCGCCGTGTGGGTGGTGCTCGTACTGCTCGCGCCGAGCTTCGCGTGGTGCGCCGTGCCGCTCTTCTACACCGGGCTGCGCATCCTGCCGGCCCGTCCGGCACTCGCCCTGATCGCGCTGCTCACCGCGTTCGTCGTGGCCGCCCAGCTTCAGCTCGCGGGCAGGTTCGACCCGAACCTGCTGCTGGCCCCGCCCGCCGTCGCGGCGATCGCGACGGCCGGGTTCGTGCACATGCAGCGCCAGGCGGCCCGCCAGCGCGCGCTGATCGACGACCTGCTGCGCACCCGCCGCGAACTCGCCGCCACCGAACGCCGCGCGGGCACCCTCGCCGAGCGGCAGCGGCTCGCGATGGAGATCCACGACACCCTCGCGCAGGGGCTGTCCAGTCAGCAGATGCTGCTCCAGGCGGCGGACCGGGTGTGGGACGCGGAGCCCGTGAAGGCGCGGACGCATGTACGGACCGCCGGGTCGATCGCCGAACGCAGCCTCACCGAGGCCCGCCGCTTCGTCCATGACCTGGCCCCGGCCGACCTCGCCGACGGCGGCGGACTGGTGGCCGCGCTGCGCGCGCTGGCGGTCCGCGAGTCCCGGACCGGGCCGCCGGTGCGGTTCCATGCGGAGGGCACGCCGGCCGCGCTGCCGGAACGCGCGGAGTCGGCGTTGCTGCGGATCGCCCAGGGCGCCCTCGCGAACGTCCGTGAGCACGCGGACGCGCGGACCGCCGCACTGACCCTGACCTGCCTGGACGACCAGATCGTGCTGGACGTCGCGGACGACGGCCGGGGTTTCGTCCCCGGGGCGTCGAACCGGACGCGGGCGGGGGTGCGCGGACACGGGCTGCCCGCGATCCGGGCCCGGGCCAGGGATCTGGGCGGCACGCTGACGATCGAGTCCGCGCCGGGCGAGGGCACCGTCCTGACCGTGTCGGTCCCGCTGGCCGTCCGCCCGCCCGGCCTCCCTCCCGAGGATCTGTCCGGCCGTTCCCCGGCCGCCCCCGGACCCGGAACCCCTCCCCCCGCCGGCCACCCGCCCCTGGAGCAGCCATGAGTTCCCGTCCCGGCCCCCGTCCCACCGGACCCGGCCCCGCCGCCCCGGTCCGGGTCCTGCTCTGCGACGACCACGCCGTCGTACGGGCCGGACTGCTGGCGCTGCTCGGCAGCGAACCGGACTTCGAGGTGGTCGGTGAGGCGGGCGGGGGTGACGAGGCCGTGGCGATGGCCGCCAAGCTCGGTCCGGACGTCGTGCTGATGGACCTCCAGCTCGGGGAGGGCACCGACGGGGTCGAGGCGACCCGGCTGATCTCGGGGAGCGGGGTCCGGGTCCTCGTCCTCACCACGTACGACACGGACGCGGACATCACCCGGGCGATCGAGGCGGGCGCGACCGGCTATCTGCTGAAGGCGGAGCGGCCGGAGGAGCTGTTCGCGGCGATCCGGGCGGCGGCCGAGGGACGTACGGCGCTGTCGGCGCCCGTCGCGGACCGGGTCATGGAACGGATGCGCAGACCGCGTCCCACGCTGACGGAACGGGAGCGGGACATCCTCGGGCAGCTGGCCCGGGGGCTCGGCAACCGGGAGATCGCACGGGCGCTGTTCATCAGCGAGGCGACGGTGAAGACCCATCTGGGCCGCATCTACGACAAGCTCGGGGTGGACACCCGGGCGGGCGCGGTGTCGGTCGCCAAGGAACAGCGGCTGCTGACCTGAACGTCCCACCGGTCCGGGTCAGGGACCCCACCGGTCCGGATCAAGGGTCCCACCGGTCCGGGTCAGGGACCCCAGCGGTCCGGGTCAGGGGTGTCGCGGGCCCCAGGGGAAGGGGCAGCGAAGGGGGCGGCGCGGGCGTGACACCATCACCTCTGTGCTCGACATCGGATACGCCCTCTCCAACCGCTTCCCGGACCCGCCACAGACCGACTACCGGCGCGCGGACGTCCGCGCGCTGCGCTACGACCTCTTCTGCGGGGACGTGTACCTGGCGGACACGAAGGCGGACCGCGAGCTGTCCACCGCCTGGGGGTGGGTGCCGGTGCTGGACTTCGCGTGGGCGCTGTGCGACACCGTGGAGCGGCTGGACCGCGATCCGCTGGGCGGCCGGGCGTCCGCTCCGCAGTACGCGGAGCTGGACTTCACGGAGTCGACGGACCGGATGCTCTTCGAGCGGCGCTTCGGCTGGGTCGACATCGAGGCGGAGTGGATGCCGGGCGGCGAGCCCCCGCTGACGTTCTCCCACACGGAGCTGCGCCGGGAGGCCCGTGACTTCCTGCACGATGTGATCGCGGACCTGAGCGACCTGCACGACGACCTGGCGGAGAACCCGGTGATCTGGACGCTCCAGTCCCGCTTCCCCCGGCTGCCCTGACCTCCGCCGGACTCCCGCTCCCCGGGACCCTCCGTCCCGTCCCGTCAGTTCTCCACCCGCACCCCCAGATGGGCGGCGAAGTGGCCCGCCAGATCCATGAGCTGCGGCGGGCTGATGACCGCGCCCCGCAGCCCCTCCGTCCCCCGGGCGATCTCCAGCCGGGTGGCACCCCGGAGGTCGACGTCCGTCATCCGGGCGCCGCTGAAGTCCACTCCCTTGAGGACGCAGTCGTGGAACTCGACGCGCTCCAGGGCCGCCCCGCCGAAGTCCGGCTCGGCGAGGACCACCGACTCGAACACCACGTCCTTGAGCCCCGCCTGCCGCAGATTGAGATAGTCGATCTTGCCGCCGCGGATCATCACCCGCTCCAGCCGGGCGCCGTGCAGCTGGACACCGCCCATCCGCGCGTCCAGCACCTCGGTGTCCCGCAGGACGGCCTCCGCCAGGTCCGTGCCGACGCCGCGCACGCCCGTGAGGACGGTGTCGACGAAGCGGGCTCTGGTCAGCCGGGTCTCGTCCAGGGCGACCCCGTCCAGCCGGCAGTCCAGGAAGTGGGCGCCGCCGCCGTCCTGCCCGGCGAGGTCGAGACCGGTGAACTCCATCCCGTCGTAGTCGCCGTCGGGCTCCAGGGCGGGGTCCATGAAGGGGGCCAGTACGGGAGGGCGGATCTCGGGCCGCCGCGCCTTCTTCACCGCCGCGTTTCGCGTCATGGCCCCATCGTGCACTCCGCCACTGACAGTCCGGTCCGGACTTGACCTCAAGGTTGCGTGAGGTCGCAGGGTGGTGGGCGGATCGTCCTTCCCCGAGCACACCCACTGGAGCTCCCATGCGCGCCGTCCGTCTGCACGCCTTCGGTCCCGCCGAGAACCTGGTCGTCGACGAGGTCCCCGATCCCGTACCGGCGCCCGGGGAGGTTCTCGTACGGGTCGCGGCGGCCGGTGCGCATCTCCTCGACACTGCCCTGCGCCAGGGGCTCCGCGGTCCCCTGCCCGAACCACCGCGACTGCCGACCGTCCCCGGCCGGGAGGTCGCGGGAACGGTCACCGCGCTGGGTGCGGGGGTCCCCGCGCGCTGGCTCGGCAAGCGCGTCGTCGCCCATCTGGGCCTCGTCCCGGGCGGTTACGCGGAGCAGGCCGCGGTCCCGGCCGGGCGGCTGCACGAGATCCCCGGTCCGCTCGGCTTCGCCCAGGCCGTCGCGATGATCGGCACCGGCCGCACCACGCTCGCGGTCCTCGGGTTCGCGGAGCCGGGCCCCGGCGACGTGGTGATCGTCCCCGGGGCCGCCGGCGGCATGGGCACCCTGCTCGTCCAGTACGCGAAGCACGCGGGCGCGACCGTCGTCGGCATCGCGGGCGACCCGGCGCGGACGGCACTGGTGGCGGCCGGTGCCGCGGACCTCGCCGTCGACCGCACCCACCCCGACTGGCCCGTCGAGGTACGGGCGTTCCTCGACGGGCGGGCGGAGGCGGCGGGTACGGGGGCGGGACCGGAGTCGGGGTCGGGGTCGGGTACGGGACCGGGGGCGGACACGGGGCCGGGGCCGGGGGCGGGGCCGGGCAGTGGGTCGGGCGCCGGGCCGGATGCCAGGCGGGGCGGCGGGCCGGAGGGCGGGCCGGGCGGCGGACCGGGCACGGGGCCGGACGCCAGGTTGGGCAGCGGGCCGGGCATCGCGGGCCGCCGCGCCACGATCGTCTTCGACGGGGTGGGCGGGGGCACCGCGCGGGCGGCGGTCGATCTGCTCGCTCCCGGCGGACACCATGTCGTCTTCGGCTGGTTCGACGAGGGCGACGACGTCCACGGCGGTGAGGCGCTCACCTTCCCCGCGTCGTATCTGACGGAGCGGGGCATCCGCTCCGAGGTGGTGCTCGGTCCGCGCATCCTGAGCCGGGTGGGCGGACCGGACCCGATGCGCACCCTGGAGTCGCGGTCGCTGCGGCTGGCCGCCGAGGGGCGGCTCGTCCCGGCCGTGCAGCGCTTCCCCCTCGCGGACGCGGCCGGCGCGCACCGTGCCATGGAGGCCCGGACCACCGTCGGCAAGGTGGTCCTGGAGCCCTGACTCCGAAGGGCCGCGCACCGGATGCGACCTGGTGTGTTCCATGGTGTTCTGTCAGGGTGAACGACCCCCGGACAGGTGACGCGGCGGGCGGGGTGCCGGGTGGCCCACCCGGTGTCCCGCCCCAGGCGGAGAGTGCCCAGGACGTCCACCGCTGGTGGGGTCTCGTCGTCATCGCGCTGGCCCAGCTGATGGTGGTGCTGGACGCGACGATCGTGAACATCGCCCTCCCGTCCGCCCAGCGCGACCTGCACATCTCGGACGCCAACCGGCAATGGGTCATCACCGCGTACACCCTCGCCTTCGGCGGACTCCTGCTGCTGGGCGGGCGGATCGCGGACTTCGTGGGCCGCAAACGCACCTTCCTCATCGGGCTGGTGGGCTTCGCGATCGCCTCCGGCATCGGCGGGGCGGCGGTCAACTCCGGGATGCTGTTCGGCGCCCGCGCGTTGCAGGGCATGTTCGCCGCGCTGCTCGCGCCGTCCGCGCTGTCCCTGCTGACGACGTCGTTCACCGACCCCAAGGAACGGGCGCGCGCCTTCGGTATCTACGGCGCCATCGCGGGTGGCGGCGCCGCGATCGGCCTGATCCTGGGCGGGGTGCTCACCGAGTTCCTCGACTGGCGCTGGTGCCTGTACGTGAATGTGCCGATCGCCGGGATCGCCGTCCTCGGCGGGCTGTCGCTGCTGCACGACCGGGCGGGACACCATGAGGCCCGGCTCGACATCCCCGGTGTGGTGCTCGGCTGCGGCGGACTGGTCGCGATCGTGTACGGCTTCAGCGAGGCGGAGCCGCGGGGGTGGGACGATCCGCTGGTGCTGACGCTGCTGCTGGGCGGGGTCGCCATGCTCGCCGTGTTCGTGTGGTGGCAGACCCGCTCGGCACATCCCCTGCTGCCGCTGCACATCATCCGCGACCGCAACCGCGCGGGCTGCTTCCTGACGATGGCGCTGGTCACCATCGGCCTCTTCGGGACGTTCCTCTTCCTGACGTACTACCTCCAGACGATCCTCGGGTACTCGCCGCTGAAGGCGGGACTCGCGTTCCTGCCGATGACCGTGGGCATCATCGTCGGCTCGACCCAGGTGTCGGCCCGGCTGATGAACCATGTGGCACCGCGGGCCCTGATGGTGCCGGGGCTGCTGCTCGCCGCGGGCGGGCTGACGATCCTCACGCAGCTGACCGTGCACGCGGAGTACGCCACGCACATCCTGCCCGCGGAGCTGCTGCTGGGGCTCGGGATGGGCATGACGTTCATGCCGGTCATGGCGACCGCCACGCAGGGGGTGGCGCCGGGGGACTCCGGGGTCACGTCCGCGACGGTCAACACGTCGCAGCAGGTCGGGGGGTCGATCGGGACGGCGCTCCTCAACACGATCGCGACGAGTTCCGCGACGGCGTATGTCGCGGCGCACCTGAACCCCGCGGACGCGGGTGATCCCGCGGTGGTGGGGCGGGTCACCAACGTCGGGGTGGTGCACGGGTACACCGTGGCGATCTGGTGGGCGGTCGCGATCATGCTGGTCGCGGTGGTCGTGGCGGCGACGATGGTGACGGTGGGGGCACCCCGTCACCGCACGCCGCGGGGTGAGCGGTTGGGCCCTGCGGTGTAGCCTCCCGCCTTCGCTTGCGCTTTTGAGGTCTGTCCGGCTGGACGCGCTTGTTCCTGTGCCGTCGCTCGTGGGTTTCGCGCAGTTCCCCGCGCCCCTTTAGGGCGCGTCCGGCCGGTTCTTCGGGTCGGTGCCGGTCGGGATTCTCCGTCCTCGATCCGACACGCTCGGTACGACGTCCCTCTTACCCGACTGAAGAGCATCGGAGTCTGCGGGCAGAGATTCCCGCCCACCCCCTTACGTGAGTCCTGCGGGTGCGCGCGGAGGGGGGGTTCCACGCCCACCCGATTGGGGCGCCTCCGAGGGACGCGGGGAACTGCGCATCTACGTGACGGGGGTATCCCGAGGCCAGCCCATTGCCTTGCACGGCCGGGGGACCTTGGGCAGCAATCAGCCCATTCTTACGCCCCGTTGCGACGTTGGATGAGAGTTGTACGCTTCCTGGACGGAGCAGGGGCGCGGGTACACGTGATCCGTTCGGTGGAGCGCCAGAGATGGCCACGGGGGCGCGATGCGACTAAAGGAAAACGGCCCGATCCCGTGAAAGACCCGCAGGTCAGGAAGTATGGTCCCCGCACGCGCGGGGGTGGTCCGGTTCTCGCCGTCGCTGCGGAGCCTGCGACGAGATGGTCCCCGCACGCGCGGGGGTGGTCCGGTTCTCGCCGTCGCTGCGGAGCCTGCGACGAGATGGTCCCCGCACGCGCGGGGGTGGTCCGGCCGAGCGGGGTACTCGTCCGAGTCGCCGTCAATGGTCCCCGCACGCGCGGGGGTGGTCCGACGTACGACATGGCGCGTGCGACGGCGGCGGGATGGTCCCCGCACGCGCGGGGGTGGTCCCCGCATCGACGGGGTCGAGGACGGCCTTGTCGCATGGTCCCCGCACGCGCGGGGGTGGTCCGATCCGGCCCAAGGTGCCGTCCGTCACCACGAGATGGTCCCCGCACGCGCGGGGGTGGTCCCGCCACCATCGCGCCATCGATGCCGATGGGGAAATGGTCCCCGCACGCGCGGGGGTGGTCCCAGCACCGCGCTCCAGGGCTACATCGAGGACGGATGGTCCCCGCACGCGCGGGGGTGGTCCGTACAAGTCCGGCAACATGATCTGGTCCGGCGGATGGTCCCCGCACGCGCGGGGGTGGTCCCGGGCGCCTGTCCGTCCACTCCTCGCTGAAGGAATGGTCCCCGCACGCGCGGGGGTGGTCCGTACGCGATCCCGATCGGGAGTGACGGGCAGATGTGGTCCCCGCACGCGCGGGGGTGGTCCCGTGGGCTGAAACTCTGTGACCCCCGGGCAGACGTGGTCCCCGCACGCGCGGGGGTGGTCCGGGGTTCACGGGGGCGCCGTAGGGGCTGGTCCGGTGGTCCCTGCACGCGCGGGGGTGGTCCGAGCTGCTGGAGGACTGGGAGTCGGGCGGCCGGTGGGGCCGTTCCGTGGTTACGGCTGTCGGGAAGGGCGGGGGGCGGGGGTGTCGAGGAGGTGCCTGAACTGGGTGTTGCTGGTTGCTGACCCTCGTTCTCCCACCTGGGCGATCGCTTGTCGGCACGTCACGCGTACGAACGTCTCGACCGCTTTACGGTGCGCCTGCTGCCAGCTGGGGACGCCGGACAGCCACGCAAGTGCGTCTTCGGGTGTCTGCCCGAAGCGCATGAGCCATCTCGCCGTATAGGCGGCGTCGACCCAAGCGGGGCCGAGCGCAGGCATGGCCCAGTCCACGAGGCAGGCGTGTCCGTCGTGGTTCGGGATCAGCATGTTGTGCGGGTTGGTGTCCGTGTGGAGCAGGTGCGTGCCGTGCAGCACGTCCGCCTCTCCGGGCTTCAGGTGTCCCGCGAACCGGTCCGAGAGCTGTGGAACAGGAAATGCTGGAGCCCGCAGGCTCTGCGTGCGGCGCAGTACGTGAGTGACGGCGCCCAGATCAGCTGTTCCGGGGCTGTAGTCGACGTGCCGTCCGTCGATGTGGGTGAACGTCAGGACGAGCCATCCGGAAAGCTCGAAGCGATGGCGAATGGTCGCGCTGATACCGCGCACCGCACCGTTGATCCGCTCTTCGCAGAGCAGACCCGCCATCCCGGAAGAGTCGGATACCCGTACGCCTTTGAGGAACAGGCGTCCGCTGCCCCGGGTGTCCAGAACCATGGCAAGCGAGCAGTTGAAACCGGTCGCCACACTCTCCGACGCCTCCACCTGCCCGGTGCGCGCTTCAACGGCATTGCGCAGATCAGACGGGAGTTCGTCCCACTCGACTCGTTCAGTCATCGGCTCTCTCGATCATCGCCGGAGGGGATGCCGGCGGCCCGGCGCCCCCTCCCCCATCTTCACTACCGCTGCGTGTGACCGCACTTGATGCAGCGCTGCGCACCACTCCATGTCTCGTACTGATGGTCGCACTCGCTCAGAATCCACGGCTGCATGTCTGAATCCTCCCGCAGGCTTCCTCTACCGGTCCGACCGCTCGGGGAAGCCCGATCGGCCCTGTGACTGCTGTGTCGCACCAGGTAACACCCTCGATGTGTGCGAAGTACCGTTGAGGCAGCGCCTTCGGGTTAAGAGCATCAAGCGCTTGAACGTGAGGAGTTGCGCACGTGGCGACCCGCGTACCGAACGTACGTCTGGCAGAACTGTTCCGCGAGACCGGGTGGACGCTGCGCCAACTCGCGCAGTGGGTGAACCGCGTCGGCACCGAGAGGGGGACGCCGACCAAGTACCAAGCAGCTTCCACACACCAGTGGTTGAACGGCTACGTGCCGAAGGAATCGACCCGCCCTCTGATCCTGGAAGCCTTGGCCCGGAAGCTGGGGCGACCGGTCACCCATGCTGAAGCAGGGTTTCCCGCTTCGGTTGATCAGTTCGGAGGCATCGGGACCATGGATGCCCTGATCGACTTCGGGACTGCCGACATGCTGCCAGGAAGGCGTAGCGTCATCGGGTCGGTAAGCCTGTTCTCCGTCGCGCTCACCATTCCTGACTGGCCGGATGTCATAGGGAGAATGGAAGCCGTTCAAGCAGGTACGGCCACGCGTATCGGGATTCCCGACGTCGACATGGTCACCGAAATGACCGACAAGCTGAACGAGGTCTACAACAAACGGGGCGGCAGGACCTCCCGCCCGATGGCAGCGGCATTCTTGGCCAATACCGTCGCACCCTACCTTCGCGCGGACGCCACCGAAGACGTGCGCAAGGAGATGATGACCGCCGCGGCTTTCTTGTGCTACATCACCGGCTGGATGGCGGTGGACGAGGGGCTGCACGGGCTGGCGCAGAGGTACTACACCAAGGCGCTGGAATTGGCGGGAGCAAGCAGCGACTACCTCACGTACTGTCATGTACTCCGAGGCATGTCGGTTCAAGCAGCGGATCTGGGGCATGGCACTCCTGCCACCCGGCTGGCGAATGCGGCGGCCACTGCCGCCCCCGCGACCGGACCTCTTATGCGTGCGTTCATGGCGGGACAACAAGCACACAGCTTCGCGCTTTCCGGGGACCGCAAAGCCGCATTGCACAGCATCAAGGAAACAGAGAAGGCCATGGATGCGGCGGGCAGCGGGAAGGTTCAATTAGGGGGCTACACCCTGGCCACCTTGGCATACCACACCGCGCAGGTTCGCTACTCGCTGGGCGACGTCGCGGGTAGCGTCGATTCCCGCAAAATCCATTTCCAGTTGAGAGCGCCGACCGACCGACTCCCGACTCACCGAAATGCGGTTCCGCACCATGCTGGCGGAAAGGCAACTGGAGCTGGGGCATCTGGAACTGGCTTGCGGCACATGGGGGCAGGTACTCGACGAGCACACCGGACTGCACTCGGGGGCCGTGGACACGTTCGTCGCGAACATCCGTACCCGTCTCCGCAGTTACCGGTCCAACCCGGTGGCGCGGGAAGTCTACGAACGAGCTCTAGCCGACGCCAAGCCCCGTCGATGCGCGACCGGGTGGCGCCCGAAGAATCTCCGAGGACGGTTGTACCCTTCCGGGACGGAGCAGGTCACGAGTGCACATGATCCGCACGGAGGGGCTCCGAAGACGGCCACGGGGTGCGATGCGACTAAAGGAAAACGGCCCGACCCCGTGAGAGACCCGCAGGTCAGGAAGTGTGGTCCCCGCACGCGCGGGGGTGGTCCGCCTCACCAACCGCAACGCATCCGCCACCTTCAGTGGTCCCCGCACGCGCGGGGGTGGTCCGCGGACCAGGGCGAGCCTCCGCCATGTTCCGTGGTGGTCCCCGCACGCGCGGGGGTGGTCCGCGGTAGACGAGGTCGTTGACCGTGTCGTTCGGGTGGTCCCCGCACGCGCGGGGGTGGTCCCTGACAGGGAGTGACCAAGTCGGCGCTGTGAAGGTGGTCCCCGCACGCGCGGGGGTGGTCCCCTCGGACACGAAGTTGCGTCAACTACTTCGGAGTGGTCCCCGCACGCGCGGGGGTGGTCCCTCGCCGCCGTTCCCCGCGGCCTTCGACGCAGAGTGGTCCCCGCACGCGCGGGGGTGGTCCCAGCGGATTCGTCTCCACCATCCGAGCCGCCCAGTGGTCCCCGCACGCGCGGGGGTGGCCCGTAGGTCTGCGCTGCGGCGATCGCCGGCTGGCGGTGGTCCACGCAAGTGCGAACGCCCTTGGCTGACCGTGCTGGGTGTACGCCATGGTCAGTGAGTAGGGGAGACCAATGACGAATCCCCGTCCGACACTTGGCGAACGGGACGGCGCGCTGTCTGCGGGGTCTAGCTGTGCGCCGCGTGGTCGGTGGTGCAGGGGCCCCGGGTGTGGACGTGGTCAGCGCACACGTAGTGGGTGATGCTGACGCTTCCGCTCATGGCCCCGTACCCGATCACCACGGGTGCTTCGGTCCAGCGTCCGCACTTGCAGCAGTGTTCACCGGAGATCGGGGGCACTTGGGGGAAGGGGTTGTCGTGCGTCATGCGGACGCTCCCACCCGGGCGACGTGGGAGCTGTCGAACGTGAACGGGATGTCCACACCGCGTGTGGCCGCTGCGGCTGCCTCTCGCCGTTCGCGCTGCCGCTCCCGCTCTTCCTGCTCATTGATCCACCCCCGGAGGTAGGGAGGGATGCGGGGCCCCCACGGCGTGGGTGCGGTCCGGGCGAGGACGTGCAGCGGGACGGGGGTCCGGGGTGCGCAGATGATCAGCGGCGCGGGGGCGGACCGGTTGCCGAAGTGCTCGGCGGTGTGCCGTCCGGGACAAGTGCGGCGGGTCCCCGGAAGTGTGGACAGCACCCATGCAAGGGCGCGGGCGATAGAGTCGCGCATACGTCGTTCAGCTCCTTAGCAAGCTGTCTCGGCGGAGCCCCGATGGACCGTTCGCGCGGTCTGTCGGGGCGCTTTCGTTTCTGAAGGTAAGTCTCCCGTATGCCCCTGTCCACCCCGAGGGGCCGTGCGGGGCGGAAGTGCGCCATGCGCAGTACCTCGGTACCGTCGCGGTGTGGAGTTCGACCCCATGCGCCCGAAGTGGCAGCAGATCGCAGATGAGATCACCCGCCGTATTGAGCGCGGCGAGTATCCGGAGCGTTTCCAGCTCTCGGAGGTCCGGTTGGCGTCCGAGTTCGGCGTGAACCGGGACACGGTTCGCAAGGCGACGAAAGCGCTACGCGACTCCGGGTTGATTACCAATGTGCCGAACATGGGAACGTTCGTCCGGCCCTCTGCGGATGACCGCCAGGCGGACGAATAGCCCCTCCGTCTGCCAAGGGGCATCAGGCGGGCGGGGCGGTTCGGTGGCTACGTCTGCCGGATGGCGCGTGGGCGGGGTGTGTCGAGCAGATGCCGGAACTCCGCGTTGCTGCCCGCCGCGTCCTTCTCCCCCATCCGGGCCGTCCAGTGTCGGCAGGTGACCTTCACGAACGTTTCGACGGACGCGCGGTCGGCCTGTTGCCAACTGGGGATGCCTGAGAGCCACGCAAGCGCGTCTTCGGGTGTCTGCCCGAAGGCCATGAGCCACGTAGCGGTGTATGCGGCGTCGACCCATGCGGGCCCGAGTGCGGGCATCGCCCAGTCCACGAGGTAGGCGTGTCCGTCGTGGTTCGAGATCAGAATGTTGTGCGGATTGGTGTCGGTGTGGAGCAGGTGCGTGCCATGGAGCATGTCCGCCTCACCAGGACGTAGATGCCCAGCGAACCGGTCGGAGAGCTGCGGGACGGGAGCGGCCGGAGTCCGCAGATGTTGCATCCGCTGCATGGTGCGTGTGACCGCGCCGAGATCGCCTGTTTCGGGGCTGTAGTCGACGTGCCGCCCGTCGATGTGGATGAATGCCAGAGCAAGCCATCCGGCGGCCTCGACGCGGTAGCGCACGGTTGCGCCGATACCTCCCACCACGCTGTTGACCCGCTCTTCGCACAGCAGACCCGCCATCCCGGCATCGTCGGAGAGCCGTACACCTTTGAGGAACAGGCGTCCGCTGTTCCGGGTGCGCACATCCATCGCGAGGGTGCAGTTGAACCCGCTCGTCACGCTCGCCGACGCGATCACGGGTCCGGTACGCGCCTCAACGGCGCTCCGGAACTCGGCGGGAAGCGCGTCCCATTCGACTCGTTCGGTCATCGACCCCTCATTCAGTGCCGGGAGGGGAACCCGGCTGTCCGGTGCCCCTCCCCCCTTCGCTACAAGGTCACCTCTTCGTGGCACCGCACTTGCGGCACCGGTCCGCCCCGCTCCAGGGGCGCCACTCATGGTCACACTCGCCCAGAATCCACGGCTTCATTAGCGAACCTTCCTGTTCGATGGTGCACTTCCCCCCAGCCCGATTCGGTCCGGGGTCCGCCCCTACCGGTATGACCGTTCAGGGAAGCCTGATCAGTAGGTACAGCAGGGAGGTTCGGGCCCCGGACGCCCGAGCGGAGGACACGGACGACCGGGGCAGGGAGCGGGACAAGCCCCGCTTCCTCATCCCTCGGACCTGTGGGGCCGACCGCACGGGTCCGAGGGGGTGCCGCTCCGTACGTTTCTTCGCAGTGCCGGCGGACACTGCCGCACGGAGCGGGGGTAGGTGGTGGTCCGCCCGACTGTCGCTGTCCATGGCCAGTCGGGCGGACCGGTTCGCCGCCCCGCATGATGAACCTGCACGCTCTGTGGCCAGGTATTCAGGGGGCGGACATCTTCAGCGCGGGACAGGCTGTCTCTCCAGCAAGGGGATGCCTGCGCGCCGCTTGCGGTGCCGGGCACGGCCAGGGGACGGGGGTGGCGGGGTCGCGGCAACGGTGACGGGCCAGAGAGTGAACGCGTACACGCCGCTGTGATCACTGACGATCAGCGCGAACGGATCACCTTCCCGCAACCGCTCGATGACCGCACGTCGCTCGTCCCGGCAGGCCGCCCACGCACGTAACTGTGCTGGTACGTCTCCGAGTTGTGCGCACACACTGTCCGGGATGACCCGCAGTGCCTGAGGCGGGCACCAGCTCGACCGGGGGTGCGGGTCCAGCCGGTTGGCGATCATCAGTGCTTTGGCGTTCAGCCAGGCGACTGCGGGGCGGATGAAGTGGGCGCGGAACTCACCGAGTACGACCCGCGCCCTTCGCTCGCCTCCGTACACGAACCCTTCCGCAGTGACTTCGGCGTGGTACTCCAGCGGATGACTCACCCGGTCGCCCCGGGCGGGGTGCGCGGGTCGGCGTCGGTGTCGGTATCGGCGGACGGCTCCCACAGGACGGTGTCGCAGCGGACACGGTCGTACAGGGGGTGACCGGTTGCGCGGAAGTGCTGTCCGGCCCACGCTTCCGCGTCGCCCCCGGTGAGCCCCTTCGCAGCGTCGGGCGGTTCCGCCCGGCACCGGGGGATGCCGGACACGCATTCGATGTGCGTCCGCGCCCCCTCGGCGGCCACGGCATTCAGACTCCCCACGCGGACCCGCCCTTCCTGCTGCGCGTGTTGGCCTCGGCGAGGGCGGGCCGGAGCTGGTCCGCCACCGTGGCCGGCCGAACGTCCGAACGCACTGCGGTCCACTCGACACCGCCGCCCGGCGGACGGAGGGAGTAGCGACCATCGACCACCGCACCCGTATCCATGACCACCCCCACGGCATCGGTGCGGGTGTCGTACGCGAGGGCACCAACCGCGAGTTTGGGCTGTTCCGCTACGTTCTTGCCACACATGACCACTCCTCTCCGTAGTGGAAGCGCTACCGGGGGAGACAAAGGGTGGACTATCGTCGGGCCACTCTTCAACGGAGCCGCATCAGGAGGGCACATTGGTAAATCGCAAGAAGTTGAACCCGGACGCATCACCGCAAGCGGCGTTCGGTGCGCGTCTTCGCAGGTCACGCGATGCGCGCGGCTGGAAGCAGGATGACCTTGGTGCGCGCATGGGATATTCAGGGCGGCATATTTCAGCCATTGAAACCGGTCGCAAACCGCCAACTCTCGCACTGGCAATGAGTGCTGACGTTGTGTTCGGGCTCGAACACACTGATGACACGTTCGCGGACGCATGGCGCAAGATGCGGAACGGGGCACTGCTGGAGGGGTTTCCGGAGTACGTAGGGCATGAAGCCCGCGCGGCAGAAATCCGGCTCTTCGAGGTGGGCGCGATCCCTGGGCTACTTCAGACGCCGGAGTACGCGGCAGCCATAGAACAGAGCGTCGTCACGTACGGAGCGATCCCGCCCGATCAGGCTCGGGAGCGAGTTGCCTTCCTGGCGGACAGGCAGGCAGCGATGATCCGCCCCTTACCGCCTGTCGTGATCGTGGTCCTGGACGAAAGCTGCATCCGTCGCGTGGTAGGCGGACCAAGCGTGATGGATGCGCAGTTGGCAAACCTCGTTGACTTTGCGGCACAAGGGAACACCGTGCTCCAGCTCGCCCCGTATGAGCTAGGTGAACGTCGACCGTTCAAGCGGCAGGTCAACTTGTTGACCATGGCGGATCGCTCCGTGATGTCCTATGTCGAGTCTGAGACCCAAGGTCACCTTGACCGCGAACCGGCTTCCGTACTGCCGCTGGTGAGGACCTACCATCAGCTTCAGGCCGTGTCACTCTCCCAGACGGCCACCGTAGAAATGATCAATGAGGTTCGAAAGGGCACCCGATGACTACCGACTCCTCCACTTTGATATGGGTCAAGTCCTCTTACAGCGGGCAAGGTGGCACCTGCGTCGAATGGGCACCCAAGAGCGCGACCACAACCGGCATGGTCCCCGTCCGGGACAGCAAGTGCCCAAGCGGACCCGTTCTGATGGTGTCCACCCACGCGTTCGCCGGGCTGGTCAGCCTCGCTCGGTCAGCTGAGCTGTAGAACCGCGCGGCCCCGTCCGGTGACCGAAAACGGCCCGCCCCCGTGAGAGACCCGCAGGTCAGGAGGTGTGGTCCCGGCACGCGCGGGGATGGTCCCTCGGAGAAGGCGCGCGCTGCGGCTCAGTCGCTGTGGTCCCCGCACGCGCGGGGGTGGTCCGGCCCCGCTATCGGTGGCGAGGTCGATCTGTACGTGGTCCCCGCAGGCGCGGGGGTGGTCCTCCGAGCTGCGGATCGGTGACCTCACCGACCAAGTGGTCCCCGCAGGCGCGGAGGTGGTCCGCAGTCGAGCAGGTGGGCGTGCGCGTCCCACAGGTGGTCCCCGCAGGCGCGGGGGTGGTCCCTGCGGACATCTGCCTTGTAAGTACGGCTGTGAGTGGTCCCCGTACACGCGGGACCTTCCGGAACGGCGCCGGCTACCGGACGCGGCCGACGAGGTCGATCGCGATCACGACTGGCTTGTTCTGCGTGATGGTGTACCAGACCCGATAACGGCCGACATAAATCCGGTACTTGCCGACGCCATACTCCTTCCTTTGCCCCAGAAGGACGGGGGTTGGTCGGCAGCAGATTGACGCTGTCGAGTCCCTGATCAACGCCGGTGGGGTCGTTCTTGCCGTATCAAGTCAGCGCGTCCTCGGAATCCTGTTTCCAAAGGACCCGGCCTACGGGGCCATTCGCCCGTTCAGTTCGTCCCTCAGTTCCTCGGTGGTCACCGTGTTGGTGGTGCCGCGCAAGCGGTTCACCTCGCCCTGGAGGAGCCCAAGGGCGTCTTCCTGGACTTCCAGGACGGCCGGGGAGATGACCACTGCGACGGTTTCGCCGGCGTCGTCCGTCAGCGACAAGGACTCGGCCGCGCGGGCGAAGGCCAGCGCCTTCTCAGCATCGAGGACCGGGAAATCGCCGTTCTCCTCACGCCGGGCGAGGTCTTCCCGGGCCTGAGCCACATAGCGGGTGACCGCGTCCAGTTGCCGGGACGCGTCTCGGATGGAAAGGGTGTCCACCGGTCCTCTGCGGACATGGCCTTCGAACTGTGCGGGGTCCATGCGCGTCACCGTGGCACAGCGCGGAACAAGCGGACAAGGACACCCACCCGAACGGGTTGGACGGGGGCAGCCGGGCTGTTCCCCTGCTTGAAGATGCGGCCCCGGGCACGTCGCGTTCGGGTGTGGGTACGGCCGGTCCGGCTGGAGGCCAATGCGTTTCTGTGGGAACGCCGCGACTGCGACAAGCTCGACCAGACCGAGTAGCGACCAGCAGTTTCGTCCCATACTTTTGGTGGGCCGGTCTCGCCCGTCAAAAATCCACAGGGCGCCCCGTCCGCCGTTCAAAGGGCCGGGTGGGGCGCCCTTCGCGCGCTCTCCGGGCTACCTCAAGTAGGTCTTCTGCCACTCGACCGAGGTCATGTTCAGGGCCGCCTCAGCGAGAGCCTGCGCCGAGGCCGTCTTCAACTTCGCAAGGCTGCTGTCGATCCATGGCTGGACGTTGGCGCAGCCCTGTTCACGGTACTCGACGGCCTGAAGCAGGCACTCCAGCTTGTCGGCCTCGCGGGCCACGATCACCTCCAGCGAATCGCCGTTCTCGTACTCGTCCACGATCCGCTGGGCACCTTCTTGGACCGCTGGATGCGCCGCCGACACCTGGTCCGCGGTGACCTGTTCATTCGACGCGGCTTCGAGGTACCTCCGGCCGATGTGCGGGATGTCCCCGACACGGGTCTCCTGCGTGTCGTGCCACAGGCCGAGAAGGGCCGCCTTGGCCGGGTCGGCACCCTCCATCATGGCCAGCACAGAAGCGATCAGGGCAACACGGAAACTGTGCTCGGCGATCGTCTCGGGGTCCTTCACTCCCGCGATCCACCATCCAGAACGCTTGGCCCTCTTCAGCATCCCCATTTCCAGAAGAAAGCCCGCGGTACCTCGCGCGTTGGACGTGTCATCCGCCATGTGGTGTCCTCCGGTCCTCTCACTCGCAGTTGTCGCGTAGAACGTATTGCACGCTGCTGATCTCTCGTCTCGCCCGGGGCGAGAGCTGGTTGCCGTCGAGGAGAAGTCCGGCCTGTCCTCGGAGTCGTGCTGCCAGGTCGGGGGCGGCGAGTGGAAGCCACCGGTACGCCATGAGCAGCGCCCAGAGGCTGTGGACATAGAGCTCGACGTAACCAGGCGCGGGATGCAGGTTGTCCACCAGCCGCCGAAGCAGCGCCACTGGTTCGAAGCTGGTTGACCTCCGATCGGTCATGAACCCGTCGTTGGGCTGAGGGTGGTCCCAGACACCGAGCCAGTACGCCCAGTAGTTCAGATTCGCCGTCTCAGCCACATCGTCATCGGCCATCGACCGATCGATGAAGCGCAGCAGTGGCTCAGGATCTCCAAGACGAGCCAGTCCTACCGCAGTCGAGCGCGCCTCCGTCCAATGCGAGTTCCAGCCTCGGCCCCCTGGAGCATCACGACGGATGTGGAGCGCTTGGGCGGTCCGCAGGGTCGCACCCTGGGTTCGGTCGTACGAGGACAGGTACAGGGCCTGCCTGTGCAACAGGACGCCTTGTTCGGAGGTCCTGTCGGCTGATTCCGCTGCGGAGCGGAGGTGCTCGAAGAACGCGGAACGTTCTTGTTGCGGCAGGAGCGGCGCTTTGGCCACTGCGCCTCGCCGCTGGGGTGCGGGCCGGTCCGCGAGGGAAGGCGGCGTGGTCCCGTTGACCGCCCAACCGATCATGTGCGCCGTGTCGCGGTTGTGCACCCACTCGGCAAGCGGGTGCATGCGGTTCTCACGGTCCTGCGCGAGGGCGATGCCGATGATCCTGTCCGCGTCCATCGCGGCATCGATCAACGCCACCACGGCCTTGTCGGCACCGAGCGCAGGCAGGTGTCTGCGAAGGCCCAGAAGCGCGCTCACCTTCATGTTGGCCATGGGGCGTCGACCTGACTCCCAGCCCTGCACCGTGGCCAGATCGACGCCCAGCAACTGGGCGAAGCCGACCTGGGTCGCCGGGATCGACTCCCGGGCGATACGAAGGACGAATCCCGTGACAGCCCCGCTCGACGTTCGACACCTGCCCAGTGCGCTGTCGCTCATGACGCTCCTCGGGTGCAGCCAGTCACCGAATACGTACCCGTAGTCAGTTTTAACTTACGCGGCCCCGCCATAGGTTCCATCCCACCGAGGTCAACACTCCCTCGATGAGGTCATGTTGACTGGACAAAGGAACCCCTATGCGCACAGCAGCTTTCCGCACCATGGCAATTGGCGCTTCCAGCTACAGCAGAACCATGACGTGCGAGCCATCCGCTCCTGGCGAGGCTCGACGCCTTGTCGCGGCTGCCATGGAGACCTGGGGCCTGAGGGATCTGAGCTGCGACGCGCAGCAGATCGTCAGTGAGCTCGTCGCGAATGTCGTCGCTCACACCGACTGTTCGACGCTTCACCTTGAGGTCCGACGTGGAGAGTCCGGCGGGGTACGCATCGAAGTGGGCGACCGATCACGTACCGCCCCCGAGCCACAGCAGGCCGGGGCCTGCTCGGAGTCCGGACGTGGCCTCCTCATGATCGAGGCATTGAGTTTCCGCTGGGGCTGTGACCGGAGCCGCAGGGGCAAGGTCGTCTGGGCAGAGCTCAAGCCCACTGAGAAGCAGCCGACATGAGGTGGCACACCGGGCCCCGCCGGTTCCCCTCCGTAGCGGGGCGACAGTGCCGACTCCACGGGCGGCCACGGTCGAACCACGAGCGCAACCAGTGCGCTCTCCTCTGCGGCCGCCACCCTCCCCCGTACCGCGAACGCATCGCGGCACTCGCCTGGCAGGTCGAAGAGCTCTGGGCCCGCCACGTCGCACAGCGGGAGCTGTACCGCCGCCTCGATCGCCTACGCGTCCGGCATCCGCCCCGCGATACGTCCGGCCGGGACAGCGCGGACTTCACGTGAGGCAGATGTCGACGCCGAGGGAGTCAGGGACGGGCCGCCAGGGTGGTCAGGGCCTTGTCCGTGAGGCGGTGGACGGTCCATTCGTCCTGGGGGGTCGCGCCCAGGGAGCGGTAGAAGTCGATCGACGGCTTGTTCCAGTCGAGGACGGACCATTCGAGGCGTTCGTAGCCCCGGTCCACACAGATCCGGGCCAGCTCCGTCAGCAGGGCCTTTCCGTGTCCGCCGCCGCGCCGCTCGGGCCGTACGTACAGGTCCTCCAGATAGATGCCGTGCACCCCGCGCCATGTGGAGAAGTTGAGGAACCACAGGGCGAAGCCGATGACCTCACCCGTCTCCTCCGCTACATGCGCGAACGCCGCCGGGTGGTCGCCGAACAGCGCCGTGCGAAGCTGCTCCTCGGTCGCCCGCACCTCGTGCAGGGCCTTCTCGTATTCGGCCAGCTCACGGACCATGGCGTGGATGACGGGGACGTCGTCGGGGACGGCAGTACGGATCATGGCGGAAGGAAACCATCCGGACGTCGCGAGGTCCAGTGGTCGGCGTGCTACCCCGTCCGGTGCGTGGTCAGCAGCTCCGCGATCCTCAGTTGGGTGGCCTGGAGGGGCTCACCGTCCTCGATGTCCCACAGCGAGTTCTGGAGCACCCGTCCCAGCGTCCAGCGGGCCGCCCGTCGCCGGTCCAGGCCCAGGCGCTCGGTCATCAGGTCGAAGCGCCACAGCACCTCGCCGTCCTCGTAGCGGTTGACGAGCGCGGGCATGAGGTCGAAGCCCGGGTCACCGACCAGGGGGTTCGGGTCGATGGCGAGCCAGGGTTCGCGTACGGCGCCGAGGACGTTGTCGAAGTGCAGGTCCCAGTGCAGCAGCCGGTCCCCCGGCTCGGGCAGCACCTCCCGTACCGCGTCACCGCAGACGGACAGCGCGCGGCGGGCCGACGGGTCGCCGATCTGTGGGAGCGCGCCCGGGAGCGCGTCGAGCATGTCCGCCGCGATGTCCGCGAGGTGGCGGACCCCGGGCGGTCCGGGGACGGAGGTGAGGCGGGCCAGCAGATCCGCGATGACGCCCACCGCCTCCCGGGAGTCCTCGACCGCCGACAGCGGACGGCTCTCGTCGGCGCGTTCGAGGAGCTGGGTCGTGGTCGGCTCGTCGTAGGCGAGCAGCCGGACGATCCCCCGGCCGTCCCAGGCCCGCAGGCCCTCGCCCTGGTGCTCGCTCTCGTCGTCCGCGACCTGCATCTTCAGCACGGCGGACGAGCCGTCCGCGCGGGCCACCGGCAGGACGAGCGAGGCCATGCCGTGCATCGCGGGCCCGGTGATGGTGAGCTCCCAGCGCGCCAGATGGTCCGCCGCCCGCGCGGGCAGCCCGTCGATGAACGCGCGTCCCGCCTCCCGCTTGTACTTGTGCTGGTTCGCGACCAGTTCCGCCGGGATCTCGAAGCCGGTCCCCCGCGCCTGCGCCGTCGTCCCCTGTTGCGTCCTCCGTTGCGCGCTCATCCCGCCGAGCGTAGGAGAAGAACCGGGCGACCCGCCTCCGGATATCCGCGCGCCCTGCGCGTACGCTCGCGATCGGCGGCAGCAGTGCGGGCGGCAGCGGGAGGAACGGGCGCATGGGCACGGTCAACGGCGGCATCTCGTACTGGTTCACCGAGGACGGCCTCCCGGCGCCCCGCGAACCCCTGCCCGGTGACACGAGCGCCGATGTGGTGATCGTCGGCGGCGGCTACACCGGCCTGTGGACGGCGTACTACCTCAAGCGGGCCGACCCCGAACTGCGGATCACCGTCCTGGAACAGCGGTTCTGCGGATACGGCGCCTCCGGCCGCAACGGCGGCTGGCTGTACAACGGCATCGCGGGCCGTGACCGGTACGCGCGGCTGCACGGACACGAGTCAGCGGTACGGCTCCAGAAGGCGATGAACGGCACCGTCGCCGAGGTGATCCGGGTCGCCGCCGAGGAGAAGTGGTCGGCGGACCTCCACCAGGGCGGTGTGCTGGAGGTGGCCCTCACCCCGGCGCAGCTGGTGCGGCTGCGCGCGTTCCACGAGGCGGAACGCGCGTACGGGGAGGACGAGCGTCTGCTGCTGGGTGCCCGCGAGACCGCCGAACGGATCAGGATCGCCGGCGCCGTGGGCTCCTCCTGGACCCCGCACGGGGCACGGCTGCACCCGGTGAAGCTGGTCAAGGCGCTGGCTGCGAGCGTCGAGGCGCTGGGTGTCACCGTCCATGAGTCGACGCCCGTCACGGAGATCCGCCCAGGGCACGCGGTCACCCCGTACGGCACGGTCCGCGCCCCGTACGTGCTGCGCTGCACGGAAGGGTTCACCGCGTCGCTCAAGGGCCAGCGCCGCACCTGGCTGCCGATGAACTCCTCGATGATCACCACCGAGCCGCTGACCGAGGAGCAGTGGGAGTCCGTCGGCTGGGCGGGCCGCGAGGCGCTCGGGGACATGGCCCACGCGTACATGTACGCGCAGCGCACGGCGGACGGGCGGATCGCGCTGGGCGGCCGGGGCGTCCCGTACCGCTTCGGCAGCCGCACCGACAACGACGGCGGTACCCAGCGGGCCACGGCCCGGGAACTGCGGGCGGTGCTCACCCGGTTCTTCCCGCAGCTCGCGGGGGTGGGGATCGCCCATGCCTGGTCCGGGGTGCTGGGGGTGCCGCGTGACTGGTGCGCCACGGTGACGCTGGACCGGGCGACCGGGCTCGGCTGGGCGGGCGGCTATGTCGGCTCGGGGGTCGCCACGGCGAACCTCGCGGGGCGGACGCTGCGGGATCTGGTCCGGCACGACGCGGGGCGTTCCGGGGCGGGTGAGCTCGCCGCGTTGCCGTGGGTGAACCACCGGGTCCGCAAGTGGGAGCCGGAGCCGTTCCGCTGGCTCGGGGTGCAGGGGATGTACGCGACGTATCGCGAGGCGGACCGGCGTGAGCGGGTCGGTCGGGGCGCCGCGTCGTCGCGCTTGGCGCGGGTCGCGGACCGCGTTGCGGGACGCGGCTGATCCCTCTCCGGGTCACCTCCGCGTTACGCCTTCGCTTGCGCTTCCGAGGTCTGTCCGGCTGGGCGTAGTTGTTCCCGTGCGGGTCGTTCGTGGGTGCGCAGTTCCCCGCGCCCCTGAGGTGCTGCCCCTTTGCGGTCGCTCTTCGGGTGCGGGCCGGTCCTCGTCTTCGCGCAGTTCCCCGCGCCCCTTTGGGGCACCCCCCTTCCTCCCGCACTCGCGCTGCTGCGGGAGGGGGTGGGCGGGAATCTCTGCCCGCAGACTCCGATGCTCTTCAGTCGGGTACGGGTACGTCGTACCGAGCGTGTCGGATCGAGGACGGAGAATCCCGACCGGCACCGACCCGAAGAACCGGCCGGATGCGCCCCAAAGGGGCGCGGGGAACTGCGCACCCCACGAACGACGGCACAGGAACAAGCGCGCCCACCCGGACAGACCTCGGAAGCGCAAGCGAAGGCGCCCCGCGGGGAACTGCGCGAAAACGACGAGCGACGGCACAGGAACCAAGTACGTCCCGCCGGACGGACCTCGGAGGCGCAAGCGAAGGCGACTACTGGACGTCGATACCGAAGTCCCCCACCAACTCGCCGAGGCCACCCCCGTACCCCTTGCCGCCGACCACGAAGGTCCAGTCACCGCCCGCGCGGCGGCGGAACGACCCGAGTACCAGCGCGCTCTCCCCCGCACGGCCGTCGGACACCTCCAGCCGGTCGAGCTCGGTGCCGTCGGCCGCGCGCAGCCGTATCCCCGCGCCGGTGAAGCCCGCGAGGTCGGCGTCCGGATTGACCGCCGGGTCGACGGCCGCGACGAGCACGATCCGGTCGGCCCGGTCCGGCACCGCGTCGAACGCGACCCGCACCGCCGCCCGGTCCCCCGCGAAGTCCCCGAGCATCCGGACCGAGCCGTCCGGGGTGCGCGGATTGTTGAAGAAGACGAACCAGTCGTCCGCGAGGACCCGCCCGCCCTGGCACACCAGCGCGCACACGTCGAGGGCGACCGCCCCGGACCAGGACATCCCGAGGACGTTGAAGTCCCCGTGATCGCCGGGGTCCCCGTCGTCCTCCCCGTGGGTGCGGTCGGCGGGCCGGCCGTGCCCCGCCGCAGGGCCGTCGGGCCCGGTCGGCATGACCAGCGTGGGCGCCGTGGACGAGAACCCCGCCGAACCACCTGAACCACCTGAACCAACCCCACCCGACCCCGTACCGCCGATCGGCTCCGCACCGCCCCCCGAGCCACCGGATGACCGCCCGCCGCTGGAAGGCCTGCCGCCGGACGACCGGGCCCCACCGGAGGACCGGCCGCCCCCGGACGACCCGCCCCGGGGACCCCCGTCCCCGAGGCGCCCCCGCAACCCGTGCTGATGGAGCAGCTCCACCAGCTCGGGCCCGGACACCAGGGTCAGCGGCTTGCCGTTCGCGAAGGTGTAGGAACCGGGGCCGAAGCCGGACGTGGTGACGAGGACGCCCTTGTTGGCGCCCGCGTCCTGCACGGTCCCGTACAGATCGCGGACCGCGCTCGGCGGGACGGTGTTGCGGTACCGCTTGACCTGGACGACGATCTTGCCGCCGCTGATCGGGTCCGGGTCGACCGCGTCGACGTCGACCCCGCCGTCACCCGACCGCTGGGTGGTGACCGCCTGCATGCCCCGGGCCCGGAACAGCTCCGCGACCAGCGCCTCGAACGCCAGCGGGTCCATCTCCAGCAGATCCGGCTCGGTACCGTCCCCGTGGCTGACCACCCCCGCGCCGACCTGCTCCGGCAGCCGCGCCGGACGGACCGCGACCCGCTGGTCGGGCTTGGCCGACAGCGAGCCGCCGAGCCCGTCCGTGAGGCAGTCCGCCGCGTTCACCGTCTCCAGCCGCAGCCCGTCGAACGCGCCGCGCTCCGCCAGCACCGACGCCACGAACAGCTCCGTGCGGCGGCCCGTCGCCGGGTCGAAGTCGTCCACGAAGCCGTTCAGCGCGACGGACGACAGCACCCCGAACTCGTCGGCCGCGAACACGTCCCGCAGGGCGAGCAGCACGCTCTGCGCGAGCACGTCCCGGTAGACGGCCCGCCGCTGGGTCTGCGGCCGGGCCGTCTCCTTCAGCTGGTCGGCGCTGACCACGTACCGTACGGACCTGGCCTCGGGGACCACGTCGGCCGCGGGCAGCTGCCAGTTGAGGACGAACTGCCGGGCGGCCGGGTCGAACGCGGCGCTGACCTGCCGGGGGAAGCCCTCCGGCCAGACCGAGTTGGCGTACAGGGCGGCGGAGAAGTACTCGATGACCGTCTCCGGTTCGGCGCCGCGCAGACTGGACGTCATCTCCTGGATGTTCGCGTTGTGCGCGCGGACCTCGGCGTTCCGTCCGGCGGCCCAGGTCTCGTAGCGGTGCCGGTAGTCCGCGAGTTCCCGCAGGCGCCGCTCCTCCGCGAGCCGGGCCGTGTCCCAGTCCCGGCGGTAGCGGTCCTCGGCGTCCCGCTGGGCCCGCGCCCGCGCGCCGGCCGTCCAGCCGCCGCCCTGGGTGACGTACGCCCTCGGGTCGGGCATCGGCACGGGCGCCGCGAGCGGACCGGGCTCGAACGGGGCCACCGACTCCTCCCGCCGCAGCGCCGCCACCCGGAACGCGGGCGCCCGGCAGCCCGCGACCAGCAGCCCGCTCAGTTCCGCGACCCGTGCCTCGATCTCCTCGGTGCGCCCCCGGGCGTCCGCCTCCCGCCGCGCGCGGTACGCGGCCTGCTGCTCCCGGTGCATCCGGGCCAGGTCCCGCTCCCGGGCCCGCTGCTCGCGCTCGTACTCCCGCCGCTCGCGGGCCTGCCGGCGCAGCCCCTCCTCGTACTGCCGCTGCTGCTGCCGCTGGGCCTCGGCCCACGTCCCGATCAGCCCGCCCGAACCCCGCCCCACCGAGCCCGCCCCTTACGTCTGCCGCTGTCCTGTTCCGCCCCTGCCTCCCAGTGTCTCCAATGGCCGCGTGATCCGACAGCTCTTCACCTGAACCGATGTGCGAACCTCAGAGCGTTCCGTCCGGTTTGTGGCTCACCGTCAACACGCACCAGACGGTTCCCCCGTCCGTGTGAACGCCCCATTCCTGGGCCAGCGCCTCGACCAGGATCAGCCCCCGGCCCCGCTCGGCGAGCCGGTCGTCCGGGGCGAAGGGGGCCGGGTGCGGGAAGGCGGCCCGGGGGCCGGGGCACCCGGCCGCGACCGGGCGTCCGGCCGGGACGCGGCGGGGCCGGGGCACCGGCATCGGGCCGGTGCGGACCTCCACCTTGACGGTCTCGGCGGTGCGGCTCAGATGTATGCGGACCTCGTCGCCCCAGCCGTGCTGGAACGCGTTCGTGACCAGCTCGGTGACCACGAGCTGCGCCGATTCCACCAGGTCCGCCAGTCCCCAGTGCCTCAGCTGCGCACGAACGATCCTGCGCATCTGCCGCGGGCGGGCGCGGTCCCGTTCGGTCAGCGGACCGCCGGGGTGCGAGGTCCTCAGATAGCTCACGGCGAATCCCCCCTCCGCCACTGTCCCCGTCGTACCGCCGTCACCGCGGCCGACCGTTTCGGTACCTCTCACCCTGTCTCCATGGGGCCGGGATCGTCCGGATGCCGTTCTGCATCGTTTGCCGTTCCGCATCGCTCGATGTAGTTCGATGTCGTTCGATCGTCTTCAATGTCCGTGCAAGAGGTAACCGCGCGGGGCCTGTTCACGGGTACCGTTGGGGACCAGTGGGACCGTGAACACCGTGAACACCCAGGACGTCGTGGGGAGTTGAGGTCATGGCCACGAGGAAGCGCACCCCCAACCCGAACCTCGCCCGGCTGCTCGACCAGGCAGGCTGGACGCGTACTCAGTTGGCACAGCAGGTCAACCGGCTCGGCCCGCAGGCCGGACTGGAGCTGACCTACGACCGCACCGCGGTCGCGCACTGGATCGCCGGCACAGCGCCGAGACCGCAGGTCAGGGCCCTGATCGTCGAGGCGTTCTCGGCACGGCTCGGACGGCCCGTCACCCATGCGGAGGCCGGACTGTGCCCCGCGGTGCCGCCCGGCCCGGCCGACGGCCGGGGCGCCACGGGCGACGCCGTGGAGGAGCTGATCGACCTCGGCCGCGCGACCATGGACCCCTCCCGGCGGGGGGTCCTCGCCGCGTCGGTGTTCTCCGCCGCGCTCACCCTCCCGGCGTTCACCGCGACCGCGCACGCCGCGCCGCGCCCCGAGGCCGAGTGGCGGCCGGGCCAGCGCACCACCCGGATCGGCGCCTCCCAGGTCTGGTCGGTACGGACGATGACCGAGCGGATCGCGGACATCCTCGACGAGCTCGGCGCGGCGCACGCCATGCCCATGGCCTCCGCGTTCCTCGTGAACACGGTCGGCCCCTGGCTCAAGGCGCAGGCCGGGGACCAGGTCCGCAAGGACATGCTGGCCGCCGCGTCCGACCTGGCGTACCTCACCGGCTGGATGGCGATGTACGAGAAGGCCCACGGACTCGGACAGAAGTACTACGTCCGCGCGCTCGGGCTGGCCCAGGAGGCCGGGGACCAGGTCACCTACTGCCGCACCCTGCGCGGGATGTCCCTCCAGGCGTCGAACCTGGGCCACGGTCACAAGGCGCTGGAGCTCGCCGACTCGGCCGCCGAGGCGGCGCCCTCCGCCGGGCCCCGGCTGCTGGCGTTCCTGCGCGGCCAGCAGGCGCACGCGGCGGCGATGGTCGGCGACCGGCGCCGCGCGCACGCCCGGCTGCGGGAGGCCGAGGACGCACTGTCCCGCGCCGACAGCCGACGCGAGGCGATCGGCGGGTACGACCGGACGGCCTGGCTGTTCCACGTCGCACACGTGCTCAACGAGGAACGGGACCTTGCGGGCAGCATCCGGGTCCTCCAGCAGTCCATCCGGCACCAGCCCGCGCAGGAGCGGCAGGGCCGGGCCCACGCGTACGCGGTGCTCGCGCGGCGGCAGGTCGCGCTCGGGCATCTGGACGCGGCCTGCCACAGCTGGGGCCGGTTCCTCGACGAGTACGAGCATGTGAGCAGCGCGCGGGCGGACGACCACTTCGGGACGCTGCGCGCGGCGGTCAGGCAGCACGCGAAGTCCCGCCCCGTGGAGGAACTGGCGGAGCGGGCCCGGGAGATCGGGGCACTCAAGGCGGCGTGACGCCTTCGCTTGCGCTTCCCAGGTCCGTCCGGCGGGACGCACTGCGTTCCTGTGCCGTCGCTCGGTGGTTTCGCGGTTCCCCGCGGGTCGCCTTCGCTTGCGCTTCCCAGGTCTGTCCGGCTGGGCGTACTTCGTTCCTGTGCCGTCGTCCGGTGGTTTCGCGCAGTTCCCCGCGCCCCTTTGGGGCGCTCCCGGCTTGTTCTTCGGGTCGGGGCCGGTCGGGATTCTCCGTCCTCGATCCGACACGCTCGGTACGACGTACCCGTACCCGACTGAAGAGCATCGGAGTCTGCGGGCAGAGATTCCCGCCCACCCCCTCCCGCAGCAGCGCGACTGCACGAGGAGGAGGGTGAAAAACAACCCCAGGTGGGCGCCCCGTCAGGGGCGCGGGGAACTGCGCGAAAGACGAGGGCGGACCCGCACCCTAGGAGCGACCGTAAGGGGGCAGCATCCAGCGGGGCGGCGACCAGCCGCGCCACGGGAACGGTCGCGCGTTGACGTCCACACGAAGGCGGGACCCGGGTACCGAGAGGGCACCCGGGGCCCGCCGCAGTCAGCGCAGCGCGGCCCGCAAGGTTCGCTGTGCGAGCGAGATCGCCGCCTCCGCGGCGTGGGTGCCGCGCAGGGCGTTGAGCATGACGAAGTCGTGGATGATCCCCTGGAAGCGGACGGCGGTGACGGGGACACCCGCCGCGCGCAGCTTGCCCGCGTACGCCTCGCCCTCGTCCCGCAGGACGTCCGCCTCCCCGGTGATCACGAGCGCGGGCGGCAGTCCGGCCAGCTCCTCGCGGGTGGCGCGCAGCGGGGAGACGGTGATCTGCGCCCGGTCGGCGGGGTCGATCGTGTACTGGTCCCAGAACCACCGCATCCCGTCGCGCCGCAGGAAGTACCCCTCCGCGAAGTGGTGGTAAGAGGGGGTGTCGAACGCGGCGTCGGTCACCGGGTAGAAGAGCACCTGGTGGACGAGCGGCACGTCCCCGCGTTCCTTCGCCATCAGGGTGAGCGCCGCCGCCATGTTGCCGCCGACGGAGTCACCGGCCACCGCGATCCGCGCCGGGTCGAGCCCCTTGCCCGTGCCCTCGGCGACGATCCAGCGGGCGACGGCGTAGTTCTGCTCGACGGCGACCGGGTACCGGGCCTCGGGCGACAGGTCGTACTCGGGGAACACGACGGCGGCGCCCGCGCCGACGGCGAGTTCCCGTACCAGCCGGTCATGGGTGCGCGCGTTGCCGAAGACCCAGCCGGCGCCGTGGATGTACAGCACCACGGGCAGCGCGCCGCCGACCCCGGCGGGCCGCACGATCCGGGCCCGTACGTCCCCGGTCGGCCCGCCCGGGACGGTGACCCATTCGTCGTCCACATCGGGGAGGTACTTCGGGTCGACGGCGCCGGACTGCACCTGGTCGACGGCCGCGCGGCCCTCGGCGGGCGGCAGCTCGTACAGGAACGGCGGCTTCGCGGTGGCCGCCGAGAACTCGGCCGCGGCGGCCTCCAGCACGGGCGCCTCGGGAATGTACGCGGTGGACATGGCGCATCGACTCCTCGAACTCACGGAACACGACCCCCCGACCCAGCACCCCTATCAGCCCCGCCCACCCACCCCCCGGCAAACGCCCCGGACGACACCCCCACCCGGCGGCACCCGTATCAGAATCCGGGCACGCGGACGGCGGGCTGTGCCAGGCTGGCGCCGGAATTCCCGGCACATGAGGTCATGAACAGCCGGCGGGACGGGTTCGGCCGACGAAGCGTAGGAGGGGCACTGCGGTGAGCCGTACCGAAGATGTGGGCGCCGTGCCGGACCGTACCGTCCGACATGGCCGGAGCGGATGGCTGCGTACGGTCGTGGGCGCGCTGCTGCTCGGCGCCTGTCATCTGATCACCGGCTACACGATGCTCACCGCGTACCTGGTCGAACCGGACGGCCCGTGGGACCACCAGGCAGTCACCAACGCGCAGATCGCCGCGGGGACCGCGCTGGCCCTCTGCGCCGTGGTGGCGCTCGCCGGATGGCTGTACGTACGCACTCCCTGGCTGCGCGTCTGGGCCCTCGTCCCCCCTGCCACGCTGGCCGTCGCGGCGCTGCTGCGCCTCACGGTCCTCGCCCCGGCACTCTGACCGCCCGGAACCGGTCCCGCCCACCCGGCGGCTGCCCCGCGTGAGCGACGGTGACCGGCGGGACGCCATGGGCCACATGGACCGGCTGCTCAAGCGGCGCCGTGAGAAGGGGACTGCCGTCAAGAACTACCGTCAACGGCCTCACGATCATGGATCGTGAGGCCGTTTTCCCAGGTAGTGGGGAGAGCCCCCTGTCGGATTCGAACCGACGACCTTCGCTTTACAAGAGCGGCGCTCTGGCCAACTGAGCTAAGGGGGCGTGCGTGCCCCAGCAGTGTACCCAGTGCGCGGTGTGCCCCCGGCGGGATTTACGTCGAAGGTCACAGCCCTGGGGCTGATGACAGATCGGGTGAACGGGGGGTAGCGTCCTGGATCAGTTCACTCAAGTGGACTACACCAATGCTTCACCCGCCGCGGGGCATCCCGGGGTGGATCACCTTCTTTACTCGGATCGTCCGGCACGTTCCTGCCGGTGAAGGGGGCTTCACAGCCATGGCATCTGTCACGTTCGACAAGGCGACCCGTCTCTACCCGGGCTCCACCAAGCCCGCGGTCGACAGCCTGGAGATCGACATCGCGGACGGCGAGTTCCTCGTCCTCGTCGGTCCCTCCGGTTGCGGCAAGTCGACCTCCCTGCGCATGCTCGCCGGTCTGGAGGACGTGAACGGCGGCGCCATCCGTATCGGCGACCGCGACGTCACCCACCTGCCGCCGAAGGACCGGGACATCGCCATGGTGTTCCAGAACTACGCGCTGTACCCGCACATGACGGTCGCCGACAACATGGGCTTCGCCCTGAAGATCGCGGGCGTCAACAAGACCGAGATCCGCGCCAAGGTCGAAGAGGCCGCGAAGATCCTCGACCTCAGCGAGTACCTGGACCGCAAGCCGAAGGCCCTCTCCGGCGGTCAGCGCCAGCGTGTGGCGATGGGCCGCGCCATCGTGCGTGAGCCCCAGGTCTTCCTCATGGACGAGCCGCTGTCGAACCTCGACGCCAAGCTGCGTGTCTCGACGCGTACGCAGATCGCCTCGCTCCAGCGCCGCCTCGGCATCACCACCGTGTACGTGACCCACGACCAGGTCGAGGCCCTCACCATGGGTGACCGCGTGGCCGTGCTCAAGGACGGTCTGCTCCAGCAGGTCGCCTCCCCGCGCGACATGTACGACCGTCCCGCGAACCTCTTCGTCGCCGGGTTCATCGGCTCCCCCGCCATGAACCTGATCGAGGTGCCGATCACCGACGGCGGTGTGAAGTTCGGCAACTCCGTGGTGCCGGTCAGCCGTGACGCCCTGACGGCCGCCGCCGAGCGCGGCGACCGCACGGTCACCGTCGGTATCCGTCCCGAGCACTTCGACGTGGTCGAGCACAACGGTGCCGCCGCGAAGAGCCTCGCCAAGGACACCGCGGACGCCCCGGCCGGTCTCGCGGTCCGCGTCAACGTGATCGAGGAGACGGGCGCCGACGGCTTCATCTACGGCTCCGCCGACGTCAGCGGCGAGACCAAGGAGCTCGTCGTCCGCGTCGGCGGCCGCCAGGTCCCCGACAAGGGCGCCGAGGTCCACGTCGTGCCGCGGCCGACCGAGCTCCACGTGTTCGCGACCTCCACGGGCGAGCGCCTCAGCGGCTGACCCCGGGACGGGCGGTTTGCGCCGCCCCGCCCACGGACAGGATTCCGGAGCCCCGCACCCCTGGGTGCGGGGCTCCGCCGCGTCCGGCCCCACAGGGCAAATACCCCGGCACAGCGGGCGTTTCGAGCACCGTTCGTCAACACGTCGAACGGCGGAGACGCGTTTCCTTCCCTCAAGAGGGTGACTAAATGTCTCCAAATCACTACCGACCGCTACGCTGCCCAGCGTGACACATTCCCACTCCTACAAGCAGCGCCGGAGGCGTGGCCCCGCCCGCCGAATCGGCCGCTCCCTCGCTTTCGTCCTGCCTGTCGTACTGGTGCTGTCCGGCACCCTGGCGGTGACCTCCGTCAACTGGTCGGGCAGTTCGCAGGACTCGGTGCTCACCGCGTCCTCGGAGAGCGTGTCCACCCGTGCGAAGGCCCCCGCCGCCCACGAGGTGCTCCGCGACCGTCTCCTCCTGGAACTCCAGGAGAAGAACCCCGGCACCGCCCTCACCCACCTCCAGCGGGAGGTCGACCGCAGGCCGTCGCTCGCCGAGCACTGCGTCTCCATCGCCCGTAGTCTCGGCCGCGCCGCGGTCCGCGCCTACGGCCCCACCCGCGCCCAGTCGTACGCCCGCCCGGTGTGCGACACCGCCTTCGCCTCGGGTGTCGCCACACAGGCCTGACCCCCGAGGCACGACCCCGGAACCGACCCGGCCACGACCGGCGCCGCGCCCCGCGCGGGACACCTCCCATGGACACGGACAGCCCGTGAGGTGGTGCCCCGTGAGGTGCGCGGCTTCGGCACGTAGAGTTCCGGCATGACCGATCCGCACGCCCACGCGCGTCCGACACAAGCCGTCGTCCTGGCCGGGGGCCAGGGGACGCGGCTGCGCCCCTACACCGACGACCGGCCCAAGCCGATGGTGGAGATCCCGGGTACCGGGGTCCCGATCATCGGGCACCAGCTGGCCTGGCTCGCCGAGGAGGGCGTGACCGACGCCGTCATCTCGTGCGGGCATCTCGCCGAGGTCCTCCAGGAGTGGCTGGAGTCGGCGGACCTGCCGCTGCGGGTCACCACCGTCGTGGAGAAGGAGCCCCTCGGGCGGGGCGGCGGCCTCAAGTACGCGGCCGGGCATCTGCCGCACGCGGACCGGCCCTGGTACGCCACCAACGGGGACATCTGGACGCGGTTCTCACTGCGGGAGATGGCCGCGTTCCACGCGGAGCGGGACGCCACGGCGACGCTGGCGCTGGCCCGGCCCCGGATTCCCTGGGGGGCCGTCGAGACCGACCGCTTCGGGCACATCACCGACTTCATCGAGGCGCCGCCCTCGCCGTTCCTCATCAACGCCGGTGTGTACGTGTTCTCCTCGGAGTTCACCGCGCTGCTGCCGGACCGGGGCGACCACGAGCGGACCACGTTCCCCGGGCTGGCCCGGACCCAGCGGCTCGCGGGGTTCCCCATCCCGCAGGGCGCGTACTGGCGGGCCATCGACACGGCGAAGGACCTCACGGAAGCCTCCAAGGAACTGGCGGCCACCCGCACAACCGGGTAGCCCCGCCGCCCCCGAGCTCCATCCACCTGGACGTACCTGTTCCCGTGCGGGTACGGACGTGGGTGCGCAGTTCCCCGCGGGTCGCCTTCGCTCGCGCCCCCGAGCTCCGTCCACCTGGACGTACCTGTTCCCGTGCGGGTACGGACGTGGGTGCGCAGTTCCCCGCGCCCCTTTGGGGGCGCCCGCCTGGGGCTGCCGTCCGGCTGCGGACTCTCAGCGACCGGGGTCGGGGTTCAAACCCCCCTCCTCGCGGACTCGCTCGGCTGCGGGAGGGGGTGGGCGGGAATCTCTGCCCGCAGACTCCGATGCTCTTCAGTCCGGCAAGAGGGACGTCCGACCGAGCGTGTCGGATCGAGGACGGAGAATCCCGACCGGCCCCGACCCGAAGAACCGGCCGGACGCGCCCCAAAGGGGCGCGGGGAACTGCGCGAAACCCACGAGCGACGGCACAGGACCGAAGTACGCCCACCCGGACAGACCTCGGAAGCGCAACCGAAGGGGACCCGGCGCGGGTGAGCGCCGGGCCCCCTGACGGAGTCAGTTCGCGTCGAGGATGCCCCCGACAAGCCCCGGCCGCTGCTCAGGCGCCCCCCCGGTCCCCCCGGTGCTCGCCCCCGCCGACGCGGCCCCAGGAGCCCCCCCGGTGGCCCCGCCACCGGTGGTCCCCCCCGTGGCCCCGCCCGACGAGGGCCCCGCACTGGTCGCCGCCGGCGGCGCCTGCGTGGGCGCCGCCTGCCGCACGGGAGCCTCCTGCGCGGCCCCCTGCGTCTGGCTGGGCGTGGTCCCCGCCCCCGCCACCCCCGCGGACTGCGTGGCACCCGGCACCCCGGGCGTCGCCGCGGCCGTCCGGGAGGGCGCGGCGGAGGCGCCGGCACTCGACGGTGTCGGCGTACCGGACGGCGTCGGCGTCGCACTGCCCCGTGCCTTGTCGCGCCGCTCCGCGGACTCCTGCGGCAGCGGCGAGCCGGGCAGCTCGTTGCGGGGCGCCTGACCGGGCCCCGGCACCGTGATCCGGTCGGAGTCGCGCACCGCGCCACCGAGCAGGGAGCCGATGAGGAGCGTGAGACCGACCGCGACGGACGCGACGACCATCCCGCGCCGCAGCACCCGCCGCCGCAGCTCCCACAGCTCGGCGCGCGGACCGAGGTTGCGCCACGCCTCCGAGGCGAGCCGCCCGTCCACCGAGTAGACCGGCGCGCCCGCGATGACCAGCGGCGACCAGGCGGCCAGATAGATGATGTCGGGCGCGTCGTACGCGGGGACCGTCCGCCAGCTCACCGTCACGATGAGCGCCGCGGACAGCAGCACCCCGACGACCGCGGCGACCCGCTGCCACAGGCCCAGGACCGTCAGCACACCGACGATGACCTGGAGGAACGCGATGGTCAGCCCGGCGCCCACCGGGTGCTGGAGCGCGAAGTCCCGCAGCGGTTCGGCGAGTCCCCAGGGGTGCAGCGAGGTCAGCCACTTGACCATGGAGCCGCGCTCGCCGCCGTCGAAGTAGACGGGGTCGGAGAGCTTGCCCATCCCGGCGTAGATGGAGATGAAGCCGAGGAAGACCCGCAGCGGCAGCAGCACCACGCCGAGGTTCATCCGGCGGCCGGGGTAGTAGGCGTGCCGGACGGAGTCGCCGGTGCGCCGTTCGCCGTCCCGGTCGGTGCTCGCGTCGAGGTCGTACGCGTCGTCGTAGTGGTGCTCGTACCGGTCGTGACGGTCGTCGCGGTCGTAGGGACCGTACGCGTCGTAGCCGTCCTGGTCGTCGAGCGGTCCGGCGGGCTCCTCGTACGCGCTGCCCGTGCTGCGGGTCTGCGCGGGCAGCAGCCGGGTCTCGGGCTCGCCCGACCGGTGTCCGGGGATGCCGGGGCTCTCGACGGTGTCCTCGAACGCCGTCCCGGGGCCGACCCTCGGGATGACCTGCGTGGCTCCGCCGGGGTCCGGCTCGCCGGCGGCACCGACGTGCCGGACGCCGGGCCCCCGCACGGCCTGGAGCAGCCCGGTGGCGCCGGTGTCGCCGGGGGCCGAGCGGCCGCTCCAGACGACGGGGGCGCGGCGGCGCGCGGCGGTAGGTCCGAGGGCGGGGATACGCGCGGTGTCGACGGCGGCGCTCGCGTTCCGCGCGATGCGCGGGGACCGCGTCGGCTGCGCGGTGTTGAGCTGCACGCGGAAGCTCGCATGATTGACGATGACCTGCGCCGGATCGCTCGGCACCTTCACCATGCTCAGCGCGGGAGCGTCGTCGAAGCCCGACGAGCGGTCCCCCGTGGGTGTGCGGGGTGTTCTGGTGTCCACACTCATCTAACCGAGTGACGGGAGCTTTGGACACTGCCTTGACCGGGCCGAGATGTCCGGTCTCCGTCAACAGCAACTTTCCGCTGGTCAGGGCCGCTTGACCGGTGTCCGTGACCCGTCGCTCGTACACCCGTGCCCGGCGCGGGGGCGTGCACGGCCCCGGCCCGGCCCCGTCCGGGCACCACGCCCGTGCAGGCGCGGCGCCCCTCCGGTCCGGCTGTGCCGTACGCGGCGGGGGAGCCACCCGGGAGGTGACGGGCCCCCGCCGTGCCAGCGGCGGTGCGGGGTCACGCGCGGCGGCGTGCCGCCTCGTAGAGGACGACGCCGGCCGCGACACCCGCGTTCAGCGACTCCGCGCCGCCGGGCATGGCGATCCGGACCCGGTGGTCGCAGGTCTCGCCGACGAGCCGGGACAGGCCCTTGCCCTCGCTGCCGACGACGATGACGACCGGACCGCCGAGCGCCGCGAGGTCGCCGACCTCCAGTTCACCGTCGGCCGCGAGACCGACGACGACGATCCCGGCCTTCTTGTACGCCTCCAGCGCGCGCGTGAGGTTCGTCGCGCGGGCGACGGGCGTACGCGCGGCGGTGCCCGCGGACGTCTTCCACGCGCCGGCGGTCATCCCGGCGGCGCGGCGCTCGGGCACCACGACACCGTGGCCCCCGAAGGCGGTCACGGACCGTACGACGGCCCCGAGGTTGCGCGGGTCGGTCACCCCGTCGAGGGCGACGATCAGCGGGTCGGTGCCGGCGTCGTACGCGGCGGCGGCGAGGTCCTCCGGGTGCGCGTACTCGTAGGGCGGTACCTGGAGGACGAGGCCCTGGTGGTTGAGGCCGTTCGTCATCCGGTCGAGCTCGGGGCGGGGTGCCTCCATGAGGTTGATGCCACCGCGCTCGGCGGCGAGCTGGAGCGCCTCACGGACCCGCTCGTCGTTGTCGATGAACTGCTGGACGTACAGCGTGGACGCGGGGACGCCGCCGCGCAGCGCCTCCACGACCGGGTTGCGCCCGACGACCATCTCGGACGTGCCCTTGCCGCCGCGCCCCTTGGCGGTGGCGGTGCGGCCCTGTACGCGTCGGGTCTTCGCGTTGGCGGCGCGCTGCTTGGCGTGTCCCTTGCGCATCTCGGCGGGCGGCGTGGGGCCCTTGCCTTCGAGGCCCCGGCGCCGCTGGCCGCCACTGCCGACCTGCGCGCCCTTCTTGCCGGACATGCGGCGGTTTTTTGCGGCCATGACCTACCTGTCTTCGTGTCTTCGTGGTCTTCGTGGGACGTACGGAGGTCCGTACTGCGTGTCCGTACGTGTGCTGCGTGTGCGTGTCGTGCTGACGTGTACTGCTTACGAGTGTGCCGCCCGGCTCGGCGGGCGGCACATCGCGGGGTCCCCGCAGGGACCGGTTCAGCGGGGCCCGAGCGTCCAGCGGGGGCCCTGCGGTCCGTCCTCGATGACGAGGCCGGACTGGTTGAGCTGGTCACGGATCGCGTCCGCGGTCGCCCAGTCCTTGCGGGTACGGGCGGACTCGCGCTGCTGGAGCACGAGCCTGACGAGGGTGTCCACGACGCCGTGCAGATCCTCGCCGCGGTCGTGTCCCCCGGACCAGTGGGGGTCGAGGGGGTCGAGCCCGAGGACGCCGAGCATGGCCCGGACCTCCGCGAGCCGGGCCACCGCGGCCTCCTTGTCGTCGGCGGCGAGCGCGCTGTTGCCCTGGCGGACGGTGGTGTGGACGATGGCGAGGGCCTGCGGCACCCCGAGGTCGTCGTCCATGGCCTCGGCGAACGCGGGCGGCACCTCGGCCGCCGCCTCGACCGGGCCGCCGGCCTTCTCCACCACGCGCTGGACGAAGCCCTCGATCCGCGCGAACGCCGACTCGGCGTCCCGCAGGGCCTCCGCGCTGTACTCGATCGTGGAGCGGTAGTGCGGGGTGCCCAGGTAGTAGCGCAGCACGATGGGCCGCCAGTGCTTGACCATCTCGCTGACGAGCACCGAGTTGCCGAGCGACTTCGACATCTTCTCGCCGCTCATGGTGACCCATGAGTTGTGGACCCAGTACCGCGCGAACTCGTCGCCGAAGGCCTTGGCCTGCGCGATCTCGTTCTCGTGGTGCGGGAAGATCAGGTCGATCCCGCCGCCGTGGATGTCGAAGACGGTGCCCAGGTACTTGTGGGCCATCGCCGAGCACTCCAGGTGCCAGCCGGGACGGCCCCGGCCCCAGGGGGTCTCCCAGTTCGGCTCGCCCGGCTTGGTGGACTTCCACATCGCGAAGTCACGCGGGTCGCGCTTGCCGGTCTCGCCCTCCCCGGAGGGCTGGCGCAGCTCGTCGAGGTCCTGGTTGGACAGCTCCAGATAGCCGGGGAACGACTTCACGTCGAAGTAGACGTTGCCCTCGGCCTCGTACGCGTGGCCCCGCTCGATGAGGCCGCGCATCATCTCGACCATCTCGGTGATGTGGCCGGTGGCGCGGGGCTCGTAGGTGGGCGGCAGGCAGCCGAGGGCCGCGTAGCCGTCGTTGAACGCGCGCTCGTTCTCGTAGCCGATGGCCCACCACGGGCGGCCCTGCTCGGCGGACTTGTGGATGATCTTGTCGTCGATGTCGGTGACGTTGCGGACGAAGGTCACCGAGTAGCCGCGGTGGGTGAACCAGCGGCGCATGATGTCGAAGTTCAGGCCCGAGCGGATGTGCCCGATGTGCGGGGCGGCCTGCACGGTCGCGCCACACAGGTAGATCGAGACACAGCCCGGTACGAGGGGGGCGAAGTCACGGACCTGCCGGGCGCTGGTGTCGTACAGGCGAATAGTCACTCCCCCAGGGTAGTGGGCGTGCGGTAGTGCCCCGCGACCCCTTGGGCGCACGGGGCACTCGATTCGCGACAACCTCGCACCGGGGCGCCGCCCCGGGGACCGATCAGATCCGGCCGACCACCTTCCGGGGGGTGATCCGGACCACCACCCGGGGGGCGTCGTCGGCGGCGGACGGATTGAACTCCGCGTACTTCTTGCCGGTGTACTTGAGCGCCAGCTCGTCGATGAGTTCCTGGCCGCCCTCGGTGGTGAGCTGGGCGGTACCGCGGATCTCGGCGTAGGTGTAGGGCGCGTCGGCGGGCTGGACCACGACCGTCACCCGGGGGTCCCGGCGGAGGTTCCGCTCCTTGCGGCGGTCGAGCGTGGTCGAGAACAGGACGTCGTCACCGTCACGTTTCACCCAGACCGGCGACACCTGGGGGCTGCCGTCCGGCTGAATCGTCGCGACCGTGAGGAACACCGGGCTGTCGAGCAGAGCCTTGAGATCCTCGGAGAGCTGCGTGGACATAACGCCTTCCCTTCTACCCTCTCGGACGTTGCGACCTCTACGGCTACCCGCCGCCAACGCCTTCCCAACCCTCCGTATTCCCCCGTACGCGGAACGTTCACGGACGGGAAGGAAACCGGGCCGGGAGCCGCGTCCGGCCCCCGGGCGGGACGCACTTCAGCCGCGGGGCAGCACCAGGGCCGTGGCGAGGGCCGCGAGGCCCTCCCCGCGGCCGGTCAGTCCCAGGCCGTCCGTGGTCGTGCCGGAGACGGCCACCGGGGCGCCGACGGCCTCCGAGAGCACGTGCTGCGCCTCGGCGCGGCGCCGCCCGATCTTGGGACGTACCCCGATCACCTGGACGGAGACGTTCCCGATGCCGAACCCGGCGGCCCGGACGATCCGCGCCGCCTCGGCGAGGAGGGTCACCCCCGACGCCCCGGCCCACTCGGGCCGGTCGGTACCGAAGTGCGCCCCGAGGTCCCCGACCCCCGCCGCGGAGAACAGCGCGTCGCACGCGGCGTGCGCGGCGACGTCCCCGTCGGAGTGACCGGCGAGCCCGAAGCCGCCGCTCGCCGTCTCGTCCCACAGCAGCCCGGCGCACCACAGCGCGCGGCCCGGCTCGAAGGCGTGGACGTCCGTACCGATCCCCACCCGGGGGATCACCAGCTCAGTAGCCATCGTTGGCCCTCCTGCGGGCGAGTACCGCCTCGGCCAGCACCAGATCCAGCGGCCGGGTCACCTTGAACGCCTCCTCGTGGCCGGGCACCAGCACGACCGGGGCGCCGGTCCGCTCGACCATGCCCGCGCAGTCGGTGGCTCCCTCGCCGTCCACCCCTACGGTGTCGTGCGCGTGGACGAGGGTGTCGCGCCGGAAGCCCTGCGGGGTCTGCACGGCACGCAGCCGGGCCCGCTCGGGCGTGGCGACGACCGGCTCGGGATCGCCCGGCCGGTCCGCGGCGCGCGGCTCGACCTCCTTGACGGTGTCGGCCAGCGGCAGCGCGGGGACCACGGCCGGGGCGCCCGCGCGCACGGCGTCGATCACCGCGTCGACGGTGTCGACGGGGACGAGGGGCCGGGCCGCGTCATGGACGAGGACGGTGTCGATCCGGGGCGGCAGCGCGTCGAGACCGAGGCGTACGGACTCCTGGCGGGTGCCGCCGCCGGGGACCACGAGGAATTCGGTGCGCTCGGGCAGGGCGTGGCTGTCGAGCAGGGCCCTGACCTCCGCCACCTCGGCGGGCGGGGCGACCACCACGACCAGCGCGACCGCGCGGGAGGCGGCCATGGCGCGCACCGCGTGGATCAGCATGGGGGTGCCGCCCAGCGGGCGGAGGGCCTTGGGGGCGCCGGGGCCCAGCCGGACCCCCCGTCCGGCCGCGGGGATCACGGCCGCGGTACGGGCGGGTGGCGGGGCGGGGCGGGAATCGTCAGACATCGGTTCCGTTCAGGTTTGTGTGCTCGGCCGACGTGGGTATGGCCTGGGAGTACCCCAGGCCGCTGGTCAGGGGGCAGTGCCGGGCGCGACACCTCGACCAGACCCTTCCGTGACATTTGGTCGAGCCGCTGCGCGGGCCCGGCGCACCAGGTCGTGACGCGTGGTTCACGAGCACGGTGACGCGGGTTCACGAGCGCGGGGGCACGGGGGCGGTTCTCCGGGCGATTCCACCAGGTGCGCGCGGCGGGTGCCGTGGGCACGCCGGGGGTGGGCGCCGGATGCCAGCGCCGGACGGGCGCCGTGCGCCGCTGAGGGCGCGGTACGGGACGCGGTGTCCTGGACGTCGGGGTGTCCTGGACGTGAAGATGCCGCAGCGCCCGGCGACAGCATGAGGTCATCGGGCACCACGGCATTCCCCCGCGTCAGGTTCGGGCACGTCGGTGAGGGCGTGCCGGGACCGCTCCGCGGGGACTCTTCACAGGGACAGCGTCAGGACGCGAGCACTTCGTCGAGCAGCGCTTCGGCCTTGTCCTCGTTGGTGTTCTCCGCGAGGGCGAGCTCGCTCACCAGGATCTGGCGGGCCTTGGCGAGCATGCGCTTCTCACCCGCGGACAGTCCGCGCTCGCGCTCACGGCGCCACAGGTCGCGGACGACCTCGGCAACCTTGATCACGTCACCCGACGCGAGCTTCTCCAGATTTGCCTTGTAACGACGCGACCAGTTCGTGGGCTCCTCGGCGTACGGCGCGCGCAGCACCTCGAAGACCCGCTCCAGCCCGTCCTGGCCGACCACATCACGTACGCCGACGAACTCCGCATTGTCCGCTGGCACACGTACCGTCAGGTCACCCTGGGCGACCTTCAGCACCAAGTAGGTCTTGTCCACGCCTTTGATCTGGCGAGTTTCGATGGCCTCGATCAGCGCGGCCCCGTGATGGGGATAGACCACGGTGTCGCCAACCTTGAACGTCATGTGACAGGTACCCCTTCCGTGGCTATCCAGGGTAACACGGATACGGCGTCTTCTGAATGGCGTTTTCGCAGGTCAGGGCATATCTCGGGGCTTGACAACAACAACACGAACGTGCTGCGGACGGCCCGGCGGGGCCGCCGCGTCACGGGTATTCGCAGGTGGGAGAGGTTGTCCGGGTGGGGTGAAACGTGCACGTCACCGACCCGTTCGGCGGAGGCCGAGTGGGCGAACGTCCCGTTTCGCCTGGTTCGGAAGGGGTGACTTCCGCACACTTCCGCGCGTTCCCGCTACTCCGTTCGGTGCTCGGAGCCCCGTTCTGGAATTGATCACACGGCGGGCGGTGATCAATTCCCGCACCGCGTGTTCATTGATTGCCGGAAAATCACGCGGCGCGGTTCCCCGCGCTTATGTGAAAGACGGCCCGGTGCGGACCGGCGGCAATTCCGCTGCCCCGGTGGCCGACACGGGTGAAGGCGCGGCGCGGTGGGTCCGACGGCGCCGCGTGCCCGACCGGCCACGTCACCGGGCGGGTGGGTGACGGGGGCGCCCCACCGGATGGGTGACCGGGCGGGTGACCGGGTGGTCCGGCCGTCGGCGGGTGCCGGAAGGCGGGTCGGGTGCGGTGGCCCGGGGGCGGGTCGATAACCTAAGCCCGCTGACACACCATCGGGGCGGCCCCACGGCCGCCCTGCTCGCCGTACGGGGGCCTTCGGGTCCCCGGTCCCCACCGTCGTCCCCAGCGGCGCGGGCAGCACCCGTACGACCGCCCGACCCTGTTCCGTACCGCCCACGTTCTAGGAGTTGCCGCCGCCGTGAGCAGCAGCCTTCGACGCGGCGCCCTCGCCGCCACCGCCATCGCGTTCTCGATCGCCTCGCTCGCCGCGTGCGGCGCCGGCACCAATGCCCAGACCCTGGGCGTCGAGCCGGACAACGCCTCCACCTCCGTCGGTGACATCCAGATCGAGAACTCCAACATCATCACCCAGCCGGAACTGGAGGCCACCGGACCCGCGGTGCTCTCCGTGACCCTGTTCAACACCGGTTCCAAGGACCAGACGCTGGACGCGGTCGCCCTGTCGGGCGCGGGCGGCAAGGCGGAGCTGAAGCCCGCGAAGGGCGCGGACAAGCTGACCGTCCCGGCCGGCGGGTCCCTGGTGCTCGGCGGCAAGGACAACGCGTCCGCCGTACTGGCCGGCGGCCGGGAGTCGGTGAAGGACGGCGACGCGCAGAACGTCACGTACACCTTCAGCGGCACCGGTCAGATCAAGATCGACAGCTTTGTGGTCCCCGCCACCGGTTACTTCGAGGAGTGGGGCCCGTCCGAGATGCCGAAGCCGGGTCCCGAGCGGAAGCCCGCCGAGCCCGACGCCTCCGGTTCGCCGTCGGGCGACGCCTCCGGGGCCCCTGAGGGCACCGAGGGCACGGAGTCCGGCGCGCCCGCCGAGGGGACCGGGTCCGAGTCGCCCGCCGACGGCACGTCCGCCGACCCCGCGGGCTCGGAGTCGGCCGCCACGACCGGCTGAGCAGCACAGCGCAGTACGTACGCCGAAGGGCGGTACCCGGCCGGGTACCGCCCTTCGGCGTACGTACTGCGTGCCGCCCCTCGGTCTACGGCTCGAACTTGTAACCGAGGCCCCGGACGGTGACCAGGAACCGGGGCGCGCCCGGGTCGGGCTCGATCTTGGCGCGCAGCCGCTTCACATGGACGTCGAGGGTCTTGGTGTCACCGACGTAGTCGGCGCCCCACACCCGGTCGATGAGCTGCATCCGGGTCAGCACCCGTCCGGCGTTGCGCAGCAGCATCTCCAGCAGGTCGAACTCCTTGAGCGGGAGGTCCACCTTGGCGCCGGAGACGGTGACCACGTGCCGGTCCACGTCCATCCGGACGGGACCCGCCTCCAGGGCGGCCGGGGTGACCTCCTCGGGCTCCCCGCGGCGGCGCAGGACGGCCCGGATACGGGCGACCAGCTCCCGGGAGGAGAAGGGCTTGGTGACATAGTCGTCGGCTCCTATCTCCAGCCCGACGACCTTGTCGATCTCGCTGTCCTTGGCGGTGACCATGATCACCGGGACATTGGAGCGGCTGCGGAGCTGACGGCAGACCTCGGTGCCGGGCAGCCCCGGCAGCATCAGGTCCAGCAGGACCAGATCGGCGCCGTTGCGTTCGAACTCGTCCAGGCCGTCGGGCCCGGTGGCCGCGATGGCGACCTCGAAACCCTCCTTGCGGAGCATGTACGACAGGGCGTCGGAGAACGATTCCTCGTCCTCGACGACGAGTACTCGGGTCACGGAAGGACCTCCGGGGAGGGATGTGGTGCGTACGGGGATGAGACGGATGTCTCGGGCTGCCCGTTGTCGTCCCCTCGGACGGTACCGGGATCGCCGGTTCCGTATCGGGGGCCGGGCTCCAGGGGCATGCGGTCGCGGGGGGCTCGCGCCTCCGGCAGCCGCAGGGTGAACGTGGAGCCCTGTCCCTCGGTGCTCCACACGGTGACCTCCCCGCCGTGCGAGGCGGCCACGTGCTTGACGATGGCGAGACCCAGCCCGGTGCCTCCGGTGGCACGGGAACGGGCCGGGTCGACCCGGTAGAAGCGCTCGAAGACGCGTTCCTTGTCCCTGTCCGAGATGCCGATCCCCTGGTCGGTGACGGCCACCTCGATCAGGTCGCCGCCCGGTACGGTCACCCGGCGCGCGGCGATGCCCACCCGGGTCCGGGCGGCGCTGTAGTTGACGGCGTTCTCCACGAGATTGCCGAGGGCCGCCGCGAGCTGGCCGCGGTTGCCCCAGATCTGGAGGTCGGCGGTGCCGCCCGCCGCGATCGTGATCTGTTTGGTACCGGCCTGGTGGCGGCAGCGGTCGACGGCCTCGGCGACGAGTTCGTCGACCCGGACCGGTTCGGCGTACTCCAGCGGGTCGTCGTTCTGCACCCGCGAGAGGTCGATCAGCTCCTGGACGAGGCTGGTGAGGCGGGTCGCCTCGATCTGCATCCGGCCCGCGAAGCGCTCCACGGCCTCCGGGTCGTCGGAGGCGTCCATGACGGCCTCCGACAGCAGGGACAGCGCCCCGACCGGGGTCTTCAGCTCATGGCTGACGTTCGCCACGAAGTCCCGGCGGACCGCTTCGATACGGCGGGCCTCGGTGAGGTCCTCCACGAGCAGCAGCACCAGCCGGGAGCCGAGCGGCGCCACCCGGGCGGACACGGCGAGCGCCTCGCCGCCCCGGCCGGTGCCGCGCCGGGGGAGATCCAGCTCCACCTGGCGTATCTCCCCGTCCCGGCGGGTGTCGCGGGCCATCTGGAGCATCGGGTCGATGGCGAGCTTCCCGCCGCGCACCAGTCCGAGGGCGTACGCCGCCGAGCTGGCCTTGACCACGCTGTCGGCCTCGTCCAGGACGACGGCCGACGAGCGCAGCACCGACAGGACCGTGTCCACGCCGGGCGGGAGCACGGGATCGGTGTGCAGGGAGGTCCGGCTGGGGCGTTTCAGGTCGCGCTCGCTCCAGCGGAACGCCAGCATGGCGATGACGCCGGTGAGCACCCCGGCGATCGCTGCCGCTGCGGCGACCGCCGCGTTCACGTCCATGTCTCCAGGTTAGGCACGCTCCGCCGGGGGTCCACAGCCGTCCGGGTGTCAGCTCGAACACTCGTCGCCCAGAGTTCACCGAGGGGACAGGGGTGATTCATGTCCGGTGCCGGAAACGGACGCGTACGGGCCGGAACGTGGGAGCGTGGGGTTCACGGGCAACGGAGGACCCCGGCGGACGTGAGAAAGGGACGAACCGGCATGCGGGACGCGTACCACGAGGAACTTGACTCGATCGGGGACGACCTGGTCGAGATGGCCAGGCTCGTCGGGTCGGCGATCGGGCGCGCCACGACGGCGATCCTCGACTCCGATCTGAAGCTGGCGGAGACCGTCATCGCCGCCGATCAGAAGGTCGACGACCTCCAGCACGATCTGGAGGCGCGGGCGATCGCGCTGCTCGCGCGGCAGCAGCCGGTGGCCACGGATCTGCGGATCGTGGTCACGAGCCTGCGGATGAGCGCGGACCTGGAGCGGTCCGGCGACCTCGCGCAGCATGTCGCCAAGCTGGCGCGGCTGCGGTTCCCGGACCGGGCGGTGCCGCAGGACCTGCACGCGACGATCCTGGAGATGGGGCAGCTCGCGCAGCGGCTGATGGCCAAGGCGGCGGAGGTCATCGTGACCAAGGACGTCGATCTGGCGATGCAGCTGGAGCAGGACGACGACGAGATGGACCTGCTGCACCGGACGCTGTTCCAGCACCTGATCGACGAGCGCTGGAAGCACGGGATAGAGACCGCGGTCGATGTGACGCTGCTGGGCCGCTACTACGAGCGGTTCGCCGATCACGCGGTGTCGGTGGCGAAGCGGGTGGTCTATCTCGTCACCGGTGAGCACGCGGACGAGCTGACGCACACGCCCAGCCCGGTGGAGGGGGCGTAGCCCCCTACGGGGCGCCCTTACCGGGCGGGGCGCGGCTCTTTCCGGTTCCGGGCGGGGTGATCGGCCTTCCCCCGCCCGGCGGGGCCTTGCGGGGCTGCTGCCGAGGCTCTGCGGGCTGCCGCCGGGGCTCTGCGGGCTGCCGCCTGGGCGGGTGAGGCCGTGCGGGGCTGCTGCGGGCCGGTGGTCAGCCGCAGCCGCCGCCGCACTGGCAGGAGCCGCCGGACTGGCAGCCGCACGAGCAGCCCGGTCCGCAGCCGCACGCGCCGAGGAGGACCAGCTCGGGCAGGCCGGGGGCGGGCGGGGTGACGCTCGGTGGTGTCTCGTTCACGGTGTCGGGCTTCGGGGACTCGGCCATGGGTTCCCTCCCTGAGGATGCGCCCCTGGGTGGGGCGTGGGGCTTGACGCCTTCCTTCCATTGACGTGGGGGGTGGTGGGGCGCGTCAACGGCGCACGGTCGCCTTCGCTTGCGCTTTCTCGGTTTCCTGTGCTGGGCGGACTTGTTTGCTGTGCCGTCGCTTGGTGGTTTCGCGGTTCCCTGCGGGTCGCCTTCGCTTGCGCTTCCTCGGTTTCCTGTGCTGGGCGTACTTCGTTCCCGCACAGGTCGTTCGTGGGGTGCGCAGTTCCCCGCGCCCCTTCGGGGCGCGTCCGGCCGGTTCTTCGGGTCGGTGCCGGTCGGGATTCTCCGTCCTCGATCCGACACGCTCGGTACGACGTACCCGTACCCGACTGAAGAGCATCGGAGTCTGCGGGCAGAGATTCCCGCCCACCCCCTTCGGTAGCCAGGCGAGTCCGCGAGGAGGATGGTTCCGCAGACGACGGACAACATGATGGGGCGCCCCCAAAGGGGCGCGGGGAACTGCGCGAAGACGAGAACCGGCCCGCACCCGACGAACAACCGCAAGGGGGCAGCACCTCAGGGGCGCGGGGAACTGCGCAAGAACGAGGGCAGACCCGCACCCGAAGAGCGACCGCAATAGGGCAGCATCCAGGGGCGCGGGGAACTGCGCGAGCAACCAAGAACCACCCGCACCCGAACGGGAACCGCAAGGGGCACAACCTAAGGGGCGCGGGGAACTGCGCACCCCGGACGTACCCGCACGGGAACAAGTACGCCCAGGTGGGGAACCCCAGGGGCGCGAGGAACTGCGCACCCCGGACGTACCCGCACAGGGACAAGTACGTCCAGCTGGACGGACCTCGGAAGCGCAAGCGAAGGCGACCCGTTCTAGACTCCGGGGGCCGGAGGGGGGCTCCGCGGGTGGCGACGACCACTCGTGGACATACGGCGTGCCCGGCCCCCTCCCTGCTCAGTTCCGAGCGACATGTGGGGGGTTCCACGTATGACTCATGCCCGATTCGACCGCCTCAGACCGCGCGTCCTGCGCACCGCGGCCGTGGCGGCGCTCTCGACGGCCCTGCTCGCGGGCGGCGGCACCCTGCCCGCGCACGCGGCCCCGGCGGACGGCGCGGACCGCCCGTCCGCCGCCACCCGCCCCGTCGCGCAGGCCAAGGTCCCGCAGGCCGAGCTGCGTACCCGGCTGGCCGGGGCGACCGACGCCGTGGGCGCCGAGGCCGCGCGCAAGGCCGAGGCGCAGGCGAAGGCGCGGACGGCGACCGGGGACGGTGGTGCGCGGGCGGCCGGGGAGGACGCCCGTATGCGGCCGTTCATCATCGGCGGTTCGCAGACGACCGTAGGCGCGGCGCCCTGGATGGTCCAGCTGGCCTACTTCAACCAGGGGACCGGCGAAGGGTACTTCTGCGGAGGTTCCCTCGTCGCCGCGGACAAGGTGCTGACGGCGGCGCACTGCGTCGACGGACTCGACTGGCGGGTCCACGGTGTCGCGCTCACCGGCGCCACCGGTCTGTACGACTCCGCCGCGGGCACCCTCGCGGGCGTGCACCGGGTGTGGAAGCACCCGAAGTACCGGGCGGCCACCGCCCAGAACGACATCGCCGTGGTGACCCTGGACCGCCCGGTGAAGCAGAAGTGGCTGCGGCTCGCGGCCACCGGGGACAGCGCGCTGTACAAGCCCGGCACCTCCGCGACGGCGTACGGCTGGGGTCTGACCTCGGGCCGTGCGGACGGTCAGATGGCGGCGAAGCTGCGCAAGGTGAGTCTGCCGATGGTCGCGGACGGCACCTGTGACCGCGCGATGCGCAATGTGCTGGGCCGGGACTACTTCGTCGCGGGCCAGATGGTGTGCGCGGGCAAGCCCGCGTCCGGCGCGGACCGGGGGACGACCAGTACGTGCAACGGTGACTCCGGCGGACCGCTGGTGGTCGGCGGGAAGATCGCGGGCGTGGTCTCGTGGGGCGTCGAGGGCTGCACGGCCAAGGGCGCGTACCCGGTGTTCGCGAAGGTCAGCTCGTACGTGGCGGCGGCGCAGGCGCGGATCGACGACACGGATCTGTCGTACGACGGGCGCGCGGATCTGCTGGGGCGGACGTCGGCGAACAAGCTGTACCAGATGAACAGCCGGGGCCGTTCGCTGGCGGGCCGCTCCACCGGGGCGGCCGGCTGGCAGTCGGTGAGCTGGGGCCTCCAGGTGGACCTGGACCGGGACGGCGAGCAGGACCTGCTGTACCGCAACTCGCGGGACGGCAAGCTGTACCGCAACTACCGCGACAGGGCGGGCCGGTACACGACCATGCAGGTGTCGTCGGTGGGGGGCGGCTGGAAGTCGTACGCCGTGCCGGGGGACCTCTCCGGTGACGGATGGCCCGATCTGGTGGCGCTCGACGCGTCGGGCAACGCGTATCTGTACCCGGGCAAGGGGAACGGGCACTTCCACGCCAAGAAGAAGGTCGTCTCCGCTGCCTGGAAGGGCGCGAAGCTGTTCGGGCGGGGCGATCTGACGAACGACGGCAAGGCGGACCTGCTGGTGCGGGACAAGGCCGGCACCGTCTGGCTGTACCGGGGGACCGGCAAGGCGTCGGCGCCGTTCGCGGGACGGATCAAGGCCCGGTCGAACTGGAAGTTCACCGCGCTGGTCGGCAACGGCGACATGACGGGCGACGGCATCGCGGATGTCCTGGCCCGTGAGTCGAACGGCAAGCTGTGGCTGTACCCCGGTACGGGCAAGGCGTCGTCGTCGCTGTTCGGTACCCGGGTGTCGCTGGGTTCCGGCTTCAACCAGTACAACCTGCTGTTCTGAGCCCGTCCGGGCACTGAACCCCCGGCCCGGGTGGACGCGCTGCGCGTGCGTACCGCCCGGGCCGGGACCACTTCTTCGTCGGCTTCGTGGTGGCGTCCCAGCTCGGCGGCCGTGTCCTCGACAAGCGGGACGCGCGTCCGGCGATCCGCACGGACTTCGCCGAGGCGAACCAGTGGGTGTTCTACGGCATGGCCGCGGCCCTGGCCCTGGCCTTCCTCTGCGCTCTGGCCCATCCGGGCACGAGGGTCACGGGTACGAGGTTCACGGGCGAGACCGATAGCACATGAGGGATATAGCTCTTCCAGTGCATAATGGTGAGGTGAGCTGGGAAATCCTCCTGTGCGAAGAAGTCAGCGAATGGTTTGTCGATCTGGTCCGGACAGACCCGGCGTCGGCTCATCTGGTCGAACAGGCGATCGATGTCCTCGCCGCTCAAGGACCAACCCTCGGACGGCCCCTGGCGGACCGGGTGAGCCGCTCGCGCCACCACAACATGAAGGAGCTGAGACCAGGATCGGCCGGTACGTCCGAGGTGCGGATTCTCTTCGCGTTCGACCCCTTACGACAGGCTCTGCTTCGCGTCGCCGGGGACAAGAACGGCAGCTGGAACGCCTGGTACGACACCAATATCCCGATCGCCGACAAACGGTTCGACAAGCACCTGGATAGCCTGGGTGCCGCGATCGACGAAGCGTGAACGTATGCACAGTTGGGAGAGGGCTGATCATGCACAACTGGAAGGACGTCAAGGCCGAAGCCGCAGCCATCCACAAGGAGAACGGCACGCAGATCAGCGAGGACCGGAAGGCCGGCATCCGTGAGGGGATGGAAGCCCGTGTGAGGGCCTATCGTCTCGCCGAGATCCGCGAGGCACAGGCACTGACGCAGACGGATGTCGCCAAAGCCATGGGGACGACACAGTCCAACGTCTCCCGCTTCGAGCGCGGCGAACTCGGGCGTTCCGAGCTCGCGACAATCAGCGCCTACGTCGAGGCCCTCGGTGGCACCCTGCATCTGGTCGCCGACTTCGGGGACCGTCAGCTCAGGGTGAGCTGACCCGCCGAGTCAGCGCCCGGCCGCGTCGCGGGCCGTACGCCGCGAACCCGCACACGGGCCTGGCCGTCGGTGCCGCTCCGCCGGGACGCCCACCCTCCGTGTTCCTGATCCGGACGGGTCACCCGCGCGGCGCTGCTGCGGTGCCCGGCCCGGACCGCGCTGGTCTACTGACCGAGGGCGGCAGCGCCCGGGTACGGGGTGCAGGTTCGGGTTCGGGTTCGTGGTGAAGGAGTGGGCGCGTGACGACAGCGATCATCGGTACCGGGGCGATCGGGGCGCGGCTGGCCGCTTCCCTCACCCAGGGCGGCGAGTCCGTGCTGGTCGCGGGCCGCGATCTCGCGAAGACCCGGGAACTCGCCGACCACCTCGGGGAACGGGCCACGGCGACGACCGTGGACCAGGCCGTCGACATGGCCGATGTGCTGGTCCTCGCCGTCCCGTTCGACACCATCAAGGAACTCGTCGACGAGTGGGGCGAGCGGCTGAACGGCACGATCGTGGTGGATCCGTCGAACCCCATCGTCCCGGACGGGAAGGGCGGCTTCACGAAGACGCTGCCCGAGGAGCAGTCGTCGGGCAGCGTCGTCGCCGCGCTGCTGCCGCCGGGCGCCCGGCTGGTGAAGGCGTTCGGCACGCTGCTCGCCCCCTCGCTGGAGTCCGAGGCACGCCGTGAGCCGGACCGGGGCGCCGGGTTCTTCGCGACGGACGACCTGGGGGCGGGCGACGAGGTGGCCCGGCTGATCCGCGCGGCGGGCTTCGACCCGGTGCCGGTAGGCGGCATCAACCAGTCGCTCCGGATCGAGGTCTTCGGCGATCTGCATGAGGCGACGCTGGGGCGGGTGCCGTCGGTGGAGGAGGGACGCGAGCTGGTGTGAACCCGCGCCCCGTAGGCCCCCTCACGACGATGACCGGCGTCCGGGGCACGCACGGTGACCACACCGCGCCCTTCCGGGACGTTCAGCCGAGAAGGTGGTCGAACTCCCCCGCCTTGACGCCCGCGACGAACGCGGCGAGCTTGGCCCGGTCCGTCGTGACGATGACGGCGGGGGCGTCGCTCTCTCGTATGTGGACGCGGTCACCTTGCGGGGCGACCTCGACGCAGTTCGGTCCGTTGCCGCCCGAGAAGGACGACTTCCGCCATATGAGGGGGGTATCCGTCACGCCTGATCTCCTTACAGCTCTCGTGCGATGTCACGGATGAGTTGCCGGGACTGATCGGCATCCAGTGACGCGTGTTCAGCGATGCGCATCAGTGCTCGGCACTTCTTCAGCTCGAACTCGGCGTCGAGAAGGTGCGTGCCGATCGGGCTGTCAGCCTGGACGGTGTCCAGCTGCGACACCGGGCCACTCGCGTAGAGCACCGGCTGCGTCACTTCGATGAAGTCCTCGCAGGAGTAGGGAACCACGCGAACGCTGACAGCCGGGTGCTCGGACATCTTCAGAAGGTGCAGGAGCTGATCTCGGACGACGAAGCGGCCCCCGAACCTCATGCGCAGCGCCGCCTCGTGAATGATCGCGAGGAACGGGGGAGGGTCCTCGCGGTCGAGGATGAGCGCCCGGCGCAAGCGATGTTCGACGCGCGCCTCCAGTTCGTCGCTGAGGAGTCTGGGCCACACGCTCTCGAACAGGGTGCGGGCGTACTGACCCGTCTGAAGCAGGCCCGGCAGCGTCAGGCTGTGCAACGACTGCAAGGCCCGGGCATGCCACTCCAGCTCGGCGACGTCCAGGAAGCTCGGGTGCAGGATGCCCCGGTATTCGTCGAACCAGAACTGCCCACGGTGTTCGCGGGTCATGCCGCAGAGGGCATCGACCAGTTGCCCGTCGTCGCACTGGTAGAACGAGGCCAATCGCCGCACTCTCTCCTCGCTCACGCCGGTACGGCCCGACTCGATCTGGCTCATCTTGGGCTGCGCGACCGACAGCAGCGCCGAAGCCTCACGGGCGGTCCTCCCCGATGCCTCGCGCAGCTTGCGCAGTTCGATCCCCAACCGGACCTGCCGGGCGGTCGGTTGCTCCCTCGGCGGCATTGGCCCCCACTCCTCGTGTGCGTCTGAGTATGCGGCGTAACCGTGCCACGAGTCTCCTGGATTGCGGAAGCGTTGGCCAAATCTTGCTCCGGATTAAATAGAACCCCTAGGGTCCTGCCAGTGCCGCGAACCCGGTTCGCGAACGCCTCGATTCCACGCGCCCATGGACCACTTGGGAGAACGACGTGCCGCACCCTCACCCTTTAACGCTCCCCGCCTCGGAGAGCTACCGCTTCATCGCCCCCAACACCCCCCGCGCCCCGAGAATCGCGCGGGACTGGGTCGGGTCGCTGCTCCGGACGACCGATCACCCCGCGTTGGTCGACGCGGCGCGGCTGTGCATGTCGGAGGTGGTGACCAACGCCCACCGGCACACCCGTACCCGGCTGATCCATATCGAGGTGACCGTCGGGCCGGATCAGGTGCTGGTCCATGTGCACGACGACCAGCCCCGCAGCCTCCCCGTACCGGAACTCCCCCGCGCCGACCAGGCGGAGAGCGGGCGGGGCCTCGCGCTGGTCGCGGCGTACGCGGACGACTGGGGTGCGACCAGATACGGCGAGTGCGGCGAACGCGGAGGAACGGGCGTCGGCGTCAAGTCCGTCTGGTTCGCGCTGGCCGAGCGTGGGGCAGCGGCCCGGTGATCGGCGCGTTCGACGCCGTCGACTGGCTGTTCTGCGTCGTCGGCGCGCTGTCCGTGGGCCTGGGGCTGCTCGCCCTCGTCGCCATCCACGCGTCGATGCCGGACCCGCGCCGCGCGATGACACCGCCGCCGCTCGACCGCCCCGGTCACACGTACCACTGCCACTGTTACGAGCGGCCTTTACGCGTGGAGATCCTGGAGCCGGACGGCCGTCCACCGCGAAAACCGGTGGCCCGCGCCCGGCACCGCCGCGCACGCTAGGGCCTATGGAACGAACGCAGGACGAACGTCCCCGTCATGAGATCCGCGCCGCGCAGACCGGGGACACCCTCGTCGTCCACCAGGCGTACGCACCGGAGATCGGTGTCCCGGCCGCGCGGGACGGCCGCTTCCCCGCCGCCTGGAAGCGGGACCGGATGACGTGGATCAAGCCGTCGTTCCTGTGGATGATGTACCGCTCCGACTGGGGCACCGCCGAGGGCCAGCGGACCGTACTGGCCGTGGAGATCACCCGCGAGGGTTTCGAGTGGGCACTGGGCAACGCGTGCGTGTCGCACTACGTGCCCGGGCTCCACGCCGACCAGGCCGCCTGGCGCGAGGAACTGCGCCGGGCCCCGGCCCGGGTGCAGTGGGACCCGGAGCGCGACATCCATCTGCGGCCCCTCCCCCACCGCGCCCTCCAGCTGGGCCTCACGGGCGAGGCGGCCCACCGGTACGCGGACGAGTGGATCGTCTCGATCACGGACGTGACCGCCCTCGCCCACGAGGTCCACGCACACGTGCGGGCGGGCCGCCCCGACGAAGCGCGACGACTGCTCCCCGACGAGACCCCGTACGAGCCGAGCACCCCCGGGGTGACGGCACGGATTCGGGAGGCGTAGCGGCGATGCGGAGAAACCCGCAGCTCAGGAAGGGTACATCTACTAGATTAGTAGAGATTAGTAGCTCACTAGTAGGTCACTGGTATGCCTCTGACTCCTGGACCGGGAGCGCCGAACAGTCCGGCCGCCCAAGCCGCGCCACAGCCGTCTCCCGTTTGCGAAAGGGAGTCGATGGACGTCAAGAGCATGAGGGACCGCCAGTACTGAGCCGCCGTAGTGGAGCGGCCAGGATGAGCTTCGGCCGGGTCGCGCTCGGCGCGCTGGAGCCGCGTCTGGAGGGGAATCTCGCACACGTGAACCGTCACGGTGACACAACTCTCGACGGCTGGCACGGGTGGCTGGCGGCCCGGAGGGACCATGAGTGCAGCCACAGAGGGAACGTTCAGATCCGCCATCTCGCGTTCCTTGACAAGGCGAACCGAACGGCACGTCATCCAGCGGTTCTTCGAGTTGATGGACGAATTCCTCGGGAAGAAGGAAGCGGCTGCCTCCGTACCCGTCAGGCCACCGGTTCCCGCTTCGTGAGCGGGTCGTTGGGGGCGGCCGGGGGCACGGAAACGTCGGTCAACGTCACGGCGGGGGCGGGGGCGGTCGTGGGGACCGCTTCGGTCCTGGCCTCGTCGTCCGCCGGCACGGGGATCTGCACCGGCGACTCGGAGCGTTCCAGCGGCGGCAGCCCCCGCATCAGCGCCCAGTAGCCGAGCGCCGCGATCATGCCGAGGAGCGCGCAGCTCGCCCAGAGCCAGTCCGCGCCGTAGCGGTCGATCATCTGGCCGGACATCAGCGGGGCGATCAGGCTCGCGACGGCCCAGGACAAGGTGTACATGCCCTGGTAGCGGCCCCGGCCGTGGGTCGGGGAGAGCCGGACGACCAGGCCCGTCTGGGTGGGGGCGTTCACGATCTCGGCCAGGGTCCAGACGCAGACCGTCAGGCTGAACACGGCGACCGAGTCCGCGAACGCGGTCAGGCCGAAGCCGAGGCCCACCACGACCGACGACGCGATCAGCAGCATGCGCGGGTCGCGGTGCTGGATGAAGCGGGTGACGGGGATCTGGAGGGCGACGATCAGGACGCCGTTCACGGCCATGGCGAGCCCGAAGTCGGCGGGAGTGAATCCCGCCTCGCCCATCGCGATCGGCAGTCCCACCGAGCTCTGCATGAAGATCAGCGAGATCAGGAACGACAGCCCGACCACACCCATGAACCGGCCGTCGCGCAGCACGGTCCCGAGGCCCACCTCCGGCTCGGCGGCCTTCTCCTGCTCGGTGCGCACCGGACGGGACTCGGGCAGCTTCACGAAGACGACGATCGCGCAGGCGAGGGTCATCACGGCCTCGCCGAGGAACCCGGCGAGATAGCTGTACTCGGCGATGAACCCGGCGGCGATGGAGGAGATCGCGAAGCCGAGGTTGATCGCCCAGTAGTTGAGGGAGAACGCGCGGACCCGGTCCTCGGGGCGGACGATGTCGGCCATCATCGCCTGGACGGCCGGCCGGGACGCGTTGCTGGCCGCGCCGACGAGGAAGGCGACGGCCGCGATCGCGGCGGGGTGCTGGACGAAGCCCAGCAGCGCGACGGACACGGCCGTGGAGGTCTGCGCGACGAGCAGGGTGGGGCGGCGGCCCAGCCGGTCGGCCATGACCCCGCCGCCGAGGGACGAGATCACACCGCCGAGGCCGTAGAGGGCGGCGACGAGTCCCGCGAAGGAGGCGGAGTAGCCGCGCTCCAGGGTCAGGTAGAGCGCCATGAAGGTCGCGACGAAGCCGCCGAGCCGGTTGACCAGGGTGCTGGTCCACAGCCACCAGAACTCCCGGGGCAGCCCGGACACGGTTTCGCGCAGCGCGCGCCCGACGGCGCCGCCGGGACCTCTGACGCTCATACAGGACTCCCCCCTCGGCACACACGGGTGCCCGGTACACACAATGCAGAGATGTAAGTGCTGAAACGCGTAACCACACATTACGAGGGCCTGTCGTGATGGCACCAGTCAATTGACCAGGAACGTCAAACGACTAGGTCACAGGGGGTACGGGGAGCCCCGGGCCGGACATCCGCGACACCCGTCCAGAAGCCGGACCGGGCGCGCGGGCGGCGCAGGGGTTCGATTACGCTCGGGGGCATGGCCGACGCACCGTACAAGCTGATCCTCCTCCGCCACGGCGAGAGCGAGTGGAACGCGAAGAACCTGTTCACCGGCTGGGTGGACGTCAACCTGACCGAGAAGGGCGAGAAGGAGGCGATCCGCGGCGGTGAGCTGCTGAAGGACGCCGGCCTGCTGCCCGACGTCGTGCACACCTCGCTCCAGAAGCGCGCGATCCGGACCGCCCAGCTCGCGCTGGAGTCGGCCGACCGCCTCTGGCTGCCGGTGCACCGCAGCTGGCGCCTGAACGAGCGCCACTACGGCGCCCTCCAGGGCAAGGACAAGGCCCAGACCCTCGCCGAGTTCGGCGAGGAGCAGTTCATGCTCTGGCGCCGTTCGTACGACACGCCGCCGCCCGCGCTGGAGGACGGCACGGAGTTCTCGCAGAGCGGGGACGCGCGCTACGCGACGATCCCGCCGGAGCTGCGCCCCCGTACGGAGTGCCTGAAGGACGTCGTCGTCCGGATGCTCCCGTACTGGTACGACGGCATCGTCCCGGACCTGCTCGCGGGCCGCACGGTCCTCGTCGCCGCCCACGGCAACAGCCTGCGCGCGCTGGTCAAGCACCTGGACGGCGTCTCGGACGAGGACATCGCGGGCCTCAACATCCCCACGGGCATCCCCCTCGCCTACGAGCTCGACGCGGAGTTCCGCCCCCTGAAGCCGGGCGGCACATACCTCGACCCGGCCGCCGCGGCGGCGGCCATCGAGGCGGTCAAGAACCAGGGCAAGAAGAAGTAACGCCGTTTGAGGCAGAGCTGGTTGAACGGGCCCCCTGCCTGCGGATCTTCCGCAGGCAGGGGGCCCGCCGCTGTGCCGGGGCCGCCTCCGGGCCGTCAGGCGCGACGACTCGGGCGGCGGAACGCTTTCCTATCTACTCGTCTACACAAGGAGAGATACGCGATCCCCGAGCCCACTGAGCCATGAGGACCACCCTGCCATACAACTCAGCCGCTCGTCTATACGAGTAAGCGTGTCAGGGTATACGAGTTCGGAATGCCATCTCCCCCGCGCACCCCGGCCGACCCCCCGTTCACGTGGCCGGGAGCTGGTACGACAGGACGTAGGCGTCCGCCGCCATGATCGTGTCGCAGACCTCCACGGGCCGCCCCTCGGTGTCGAAGGCGGTCCGGATCAGATGGATCACAGGCACGCCGGCCGCCAGGTGAAGCGTCTTGACCTCGGCGGGCGTGGGCATCCGGGCGCGGATCTCCTCCTCGAAGTGTTCTAGGCGGTGGCCCAGCTCTTCGAGGCGGGCGTAGATCCCGCCGGGACCGGGGTTCGGCTCCGCGATCGGCGTACCGCGCGCGATGTCGAGCGGCAGGTACGAGGTGGCGAACTCCACCGGCCGTCCGTCGAGGAGGTACCGGCGCCGCCGGGCGAGGACCCGCCGTACGGAGCCCAGCCGGGTGGAGATGTCCTGGCCTGCCTTTTCCTCCTTCACCTCCAGGCTGTCGACCTGGGGGTGGCTGCCTGCCGCGTCCGCCTCCACGATGAACGCGGACTTCCCCTGTTCACGGTGGCGCCGGGCGAACCGGTCGGAGGCAAGGCGCCGTACGGGCGGGCGCGGCCGCACGAAGACGCCCCTTCCGTGCTCGGCATGCACCAGACCCTCGCCCTGGAGGACGGAGAAGGAGTTCCGGACAGTCATCCGGGAAACCCCGTAGTGATCCACCAACTCGGCTTCCGAGGGCAGCTTCTCGCCCTCCCGGAACCGCCCGCGGTCGATGGCCTCGCGCAGTTGGTCGGCGATCTGCCGGAAGACCGCACGGTCGCTCGTGGGGTCGAGGTCACCGAGCAGGCCCGAGGACAGGGGGCTCACATGTACTCCTTTAGGTATCTAGACGAGTGGGTGAGTGTGGTTGCTACGGTGGAGAGCCTAGTCATCCGAGAGGGCCGAGGAACGTGAGCACAGAACGCCCGCACTCCGTGAGCGTGGCCGGGGTCGTCGTCGACGACCGGGGACGGGCCCTCCTGATCCAGCGTCGCGACAACGGTCATTGGGAACCGCCGGGCGGCGTCCTCGAACGCGAGGAGACCATCCCCGAAGCCCTCGAGCGCGAGGTCCTCGAAGAGACCGGCATCAAGATCGCACTCCCCGCCACCCTCACCGGGGTCTACAAGAACATGACCGGGCTGATCGTCTCGCTGACCTTCCGCTGCGAGGCGGCCGACGGCACACCCACCACCGGCGACGAGACCCGAGCTCTGCGCTGGGCCACCCGGGAAGAAGTCTCCGAACTCGCCGACGAGGCGTACGCGATCCGCGTCCTGGACGCGCTCGACGCGGCATCCCCGCCGGCCGTCCGCGCCCACGACGGCGTGAACCTCATCTAGTCCGAACCCGCTGTGCATGACGGCCTACCAACATGAAGGAACTTATATGCACGAGTATATGAGTAAGGCGAAGGTCTGGGGCATGTCCTGCCCCGGATTCCCCGAAGAGGTCAGCCGAGCCCGCCGCTGGACCCGTGACATCCTGCGCGGATCACCCTTGGCAGACGACGCCGAACTGATCGTGAGCGAGCTGAGCGCGAACGCGATCCTCCACACGGCCAGCGGCAAGGAATCAGGCAGCTTCCATCTGGCACTCGCGGTGTCACCCCAGGTGGTTGCCCTCTCGGTGACAGACGACGGCGCCATCCACTCGGCCCCGAAGGTCGAGCGCTTGGAGGCGGACGCCGAACACGGCCGGGGCCTCGGCATGGTCAGCGCAATCGCTCACCGGGTCGTGGTCCACGACAGTCAGAACGGCCACACAGTCACCGCGGAACTGTTCACGGACGTTCGAACGGGAGGCCACCCGTGCTGACGAGCGCAGCCGCGGACTTAGCCACCGACAGCCAGAGGGGCGTGTACCGCTGCCGGGCAGCCGCCTACTTCCAGCAGGAGGCAAGTCCCATCCCCCTCGGGTCGCACGATGCAATGAGCCCCCGCCTCGCACTGCGCTGGCTCCGCGAACGCGTCACCAACGTCACGGACCAGCTCGACAACGCATATGCCCAACCAGGCCGCTTCTGGCTTCGGGACGAGACCGAGCGCGACCGAGCTCTCGCCTACCTCACCGGCGGCATGGCCTACCAACTCACCCTGCACGACGAGAGCACGCGCTACGTCCTCATGGCCTGTCCCCCGGGAGCCGCCGCATGAAAGAACTCACCCCCGGCTACTGGTGCGAGTGCTGGACCGAGGACACGACCAAGGCAGAGGAGCCAGCGCTGGTCGGCTCCTTCGACGCACACTCCGCCGCGGAGGCAGACCGCTGGATCGCCATCGCACTCCGCACCATCACCTCATCACTGACCTCGGGAGCTCTCGAAGAGGCTTGGGACTGGCTATATGAGGGCCGGGTCGAGACGAGAAGAGCCTTCCTGCGGTCGGATCCGTGCACAGTCTCGGTGGAGCAAGCCGGCACGCGGATCACTTGGACAGCGCGACCGGCGCTCTTCCTGGCCCTCGCACACCGACAGGGACAAGAACTCCCCGTCTGCGTCGCGGAATTCAAGGGTTACGACGGCAATCCCCTATTACGGCGGGTCATCACTAGGGTGGCGACATGACAGAGACGGGAAGATCCAGGAGACCGCCTAGGCCGCTGAGCGAGCTGGCCGAGGTGTATGACCTCCTGGAGGAGGTGCGGCTGCGCCCCGGCATGTGGGTCCGTCGCAGTTCGCTACAACATCTGGACTCCATCCTTACCGGGTACCGCGTAGCCCTGGAGATCCACGGGGTTGAGGAAGAGTTCGACTTCCTGCACACCGGTCCCTTCGCCGAATGGTTGTGGAAGCGGTTGGGCATGGCGTATCCCAGCGCCCTGGGCTGGGCAGTCGAAATCGAGAGGGCCGCGGAAGCAGCCAACGTGCCCGCGATGGAGCTGTTCTTCGACCTGCTGGACGAGTTCCGCGCCGCACACCATGGCGCCCAACCTTCAGCCGAACAAGCACATAAGGCGTCTCCCGAGACCGAACAGCCCCACAGCGCCGAGTGAGTTACAACTTTCTCTACTGGTTCAAGCCCCGGCTGCGCTCCGCTCCGCCGGGCGGGCTTCCCGGCTCCGCTGGGGCTGCCGCTCCTGCCTTCGGCCCGCTCCGCCCCGCTGCGCCGACGCCCGCCCACTGTGAATAGGTCCGGAGGCCATGAGTCGAACACTCGACGACTTCGGCCCACGGTCAAAGACGATGCCTCCGGCGGGGGATCGGCCGGCACCGGGTGGGAGGTGCCAACCGGATTGCGAGCGCGATGTCGTTGCAGGCTCTGTTGGGGCGCGTTCTCGACGTGCCGTTGTCGCCGTTGCCTGAGCCGTACCGCACGAGCGAGGTATGAGCCGGTCGGCCGTCCCTGGGCCGTCTCTGGGCCGTCCGAGGTTGCCGGACAGCGGCCAAGGTCGGCCAACAACGACCACCAGGCGCACGAGTCCACCACTCCTGAGCTGCGAAAACCCAGCTCATCAAGATCCCAGGCAAGACCCAGGGCAAGAAGAAGTAACACCGTTTGAGGCAGGGCTGGTTGAACGGGCCCCCTGCCTGCGGATCTTCCGCAGGCAGGGGGCCCGCCGCTGTGCCGGGGCCGCCTCCGGGCCGTCAGGCGCGACGACGCTGGCGGCGACCGTGGTCCGGGCCGGTGCCGGACGGGTCCCGCCGCGTTCCCGGGGCCGGCGTCGTTCACTCCTGCGAGTGAACAGCCGAGGCATCGCCCCAGGTCCGCCAGGCCGGCCGGGAGACTGGGGCGGGTCCGTGGATCACGCACCGGAGGAGCGATCGTCATGGCGGAAGAGCTGTTCGCGACGTTGAAGACGAATCAAGGTGACATCGAGGTTCGGCTGCTGCCGGACCACGCACCCAAGACGGTCAAGAACTTCGTGGAGCTGGCCAACGGCGACCGGCAGTGGATCGATCCGACGACCGGGCAGCCGAGCACCGAACCGCTCTACGACGGGACGGTGTTCCACCGGGTCATCGAGGGCTTCATGGTCCAGGGCGGTGATCCCCTCGGCAACGGGACGGGCGGACCCGGCTACACGTTCGCCGACGAGTTCCACCCGGACCTGGCGTTCACCAAGCCCTATCTGCTGGCCATGGCGAACAGCGGGCCGGGCACCAACGGGTCCCAGTTCTTCATCACCCTGTCGCCGACCGCCTGGCTCACCGGCAAGCACACCATCTTCGGTGAAGTCACCGACGACGCGAGCAAGCGGGTCGTCGACGCCATCGGCACGACGGAGACCAACCCCCGCAACGACCGCCCGGTGCGGGACGTGGTCATCGAGAAGGTCGTCGTCGGGACCCGCTGACCTCGCTCACCGCGTCTGCGGTCCGGTCCCCCCTCCGTTCACGGCGCCGTTCCGCCCGTCCCACGCGGGTTCGTCTCCCGGGCCCGGGCAAGCAGGGCCCGCTGCGCGTCGACCCATCCCGACGGCAGGGCGAACAGGGGCACGGTGACCGTGACACCCGACGCGGGTGCGTCGTGCACGGTCACCGCCATCCGGTCGTGGCCGTCGGGCCTGAACCTCATGGACGGGACGCGCCCCCCGCCGAGCCATCCGGCGTGCCTCCGGGACGCCAAGGTCTCCAGGACCGTCTCCCACTCCTCCAGGTCCTCCGGCGTCACCACTGCCCGGAACGTGGCATTGAGGGACTCCGCCGTGACGGCTATCTCGCATTCGAGATAGCCGTCGCCCGACAGGGAGTCCCGTATCCGTATGACGACGCTGTGGCCGCTCGTCCCCGGCCGGTCCGCCAAGTGGATCAAGTCGGCCCCGTCGTACGTCGGTTCCATGATTTCCCCTCCCGGGTCGGCTGACCCGGGCATCCTCTCCTGCCGCACCGACAACGCGGTGCTCCCCGGCCCCTCAGCCCCCCGGGCCCGCCCCCGCGTCCAGCTCGCACAGCGTCCCGTAAGCCGCCTGGATGAAGGGGGCGCCCAAGGTAGGGGCCGTGTTCGTCAGGGCCGCGAGGGCCGTGCCGGAGCGGGGGAGGAAGCCCACGAAGGCGGTGAAGCCGCGGGTGCCGCCCGAGTGGTGGAGGAGGGGGCGGCCGTCGCGGGGGCGGAGGTTCCAGACGAGGCAGAGGCGGTTGGCGGAGCGGGGGAGCGCGAGTCGTGGGCGCTGGACGTCGGCCAGGGCCGCGCGCAGGGGCGGGGGTGCGGGGCTCGACGGCGGGTCGAGCAGGGCCGTCAGCACGGTGAGCAGGTCCCGGGCGCTGGAGCGCAGGGCCCCTGCGGCGGGCAGGCCGGGGATCAGCCAGACGGGACGGGGGTGCCCGCGCCAATGGCCCTGGGCCTGGGGGCGATCGGGGTCGCAGTCGGTGTCCGTCAGGCCCAGGGGGGTGAGGACCCGTTCGGTGAGGAGGGCGCCGTACCCTGCGTCCGGGTCCTCGTCGCTGCCTCCGGCCGCGCGGGCCAGCGCGTGGCCGAGCAGTCCGGCCCCGAAGTTGGAGTACCGCACCCGGGTGCCGGGGCGGTGGCGTGGCTCGGCACGGGAGAACGCCGCCAGCAGCTCGGCGGAGGAGTATCCCGCGTACGGGTTGGTGAACCACGCGCGACGGGCCGAGCCGGTCAGCAGGCCCGGGGGCAGCCGGGGCAGCCCGGAGGTGTGGGTGGCCAGATGCAGCAGGGTGATCGGCGGGGCGGCGGCACCGCGCGGAAGATAGCGGGCGACGGGGTCGTCGTACCGGACCTCGCGCCGGGCGACCAGCTCCGCGAGCAGCAGCGCGGTGAACGTCTTGGTGACCGAACCGGTCTCGAAGCGGGTGCCGGTGTCACCGCCGCGCGCCAGCGCGGTCCGTTCGCCGCCCCGGATCGCCGACACAGCCACGGCCGGCCCGCCCTTGGCGGTGTCCAGCAGTGGCCGCAGCCGGGCTTCGAGGGACGGGGACGGGGACGGGTCGGTCACCTGGTCGCGGGGTGGGCCGTCCACGCGCGGTTCACCGCCCGCCCCACCGTGACCCATCGCACCGCCGCCGGCCGGACCACCCACCGGCGTCCGGCCACCGACCGGGGCGCCCGCTCCACCACCGCCGACTGCCTCACCCGCGAGAGCAGAACCGCCCGCCCCACCGCCGTCCAGGTCCCTCGCACGCGCCTCGTCGCCCGCCCCACCGTGGCCCACCGCACCGCCGCCGACCGGACCGGCCGAGGCAGGACCGCTCGTCCCACCGCCGCCTACCGCCCCACCCGCGAGAGCAGAACCGCCCGCCCCACCGCCGTCCAGGTCCCTCGCACGCGCCTCGTCGCCCGCCCCACCGTGGCCCACCGCACCGCCGCCGACCGGACCGGCCGAGGCAGGACCGCTCGTCCCACCGCCGCTCGGCCCGCCCGCCGGCACCGCGCCGTCGCCCGGGGCACCCGCGAAAGCAGGACCACTCACCCCACCGCCGCTCGGCCCGCCCGCAGGCACCTCACCAGCCACTCCACCACCGCCCCCGCCGACTGGTTCACCCCCGCGGGCCGGGCCACTCACCCGGCCGTCGCTCCGGCCGTCGCACCGGCCGCGCGGGCCAGCGCGATCGAGCCCGCCATGGCGGTGACGACCACCGTGTGCTGGTGGTCCGTGAAGCGCTGCTGCGGGTCGTCGTCCACGGGGTCGCCGTCGCGGGGGATGAAACCGTCCTCGTGCTGGAGGGACGCGATCGCGTCCCACGCCGCGGGGTCGCAGTACGGCTCGTCCAGGCTGGCGCCGACGATGAGCAGTTCGCCCACGAGGTCCCACTGGGCGACCTCCAGCCAGATGTCGGTCCACACCGGCAGCCAGGTCCGCAGGTACTCCGCCAGCTCGGGCGCGAGGTCCTGCGGGCGGCCGCCCCAGTCGGTGAGGTGGAAGACGGTGTGGGTCATCGCGTAGGCGGTGATCCAGTTGATGGCCCATGGCTCGGGCCTGCCGCCGAGCCAGGTGGCGCGGGCGAGCGCCGACCAGTCCTCCTGGCTGTCGAGGCCCGCGACCCGGGCGGCGTTGGCGACGGCCAGCCGGCGGTTGGGCATCTGCTCGACGCCCTGGACGGAACGCAGCCCGCCGAGGTGGCCGAGCAGCCGGTGCAGGTCGGGGTGGCGGTACCCGCAGCGGGCGAACGTCGCGTACGTCTCCAGCGGGTCGGTCATCAGGATGTGCTGGAGCTGGCGCTCGTAGAGCATGTCGCCGCCCCGGAACTGCTCCCAGGTGAAGTCCAGCAGGTCCTGCGCGGCGACCAGCTGCCCGGCGCCCGCGACGCCCTCCCGCAGCACGATGGACGCGGCCAGCGCCGTCTCGCCCAGCGGCTTGTAGACGCTGTCGGGGTCGGCGAGCGTCTCCGAGCTGCCCTGCGGAAGGGCCCCGTAGGCGCGGTTGGCGTGCAGCCAGGACAGGGACCGGTCGGTCATGCGCCGGGCCACCAGCGCCACGGACTCGGGAACCGCTGTCGTCATGTCCGTACCGCCTCTGATTCCTGCGGGAGCCGTCCGTCGAGCAGATGCCGGGCGATGGCCAGGTCGACCGCGGTACGGGGGCCCACCCCGCCCAGCAGCCGTACGTGCTCCGCCATCGGCGCCGGGTCCACGGGCAGGGCGACGCCCTCGTGGTGCAGCCAGGCGAGCCAGCGGACGAGGCACACGGCCGTGCGGTGGTCCCGGCGCAGCACCGAGCGGGTGGCGCCGCGGGCCAGCGGCAGGGCCGCCGCGCGCGCCGCCTCGTGCACCGGGCCGTCGAGGCCGGGGATCGCGAGCGTGGCCAGCTGCGCCATGCGTACGGACCAGCGCCGCCAGTCGGTGGTGTCGGCGAGCTCGTCGTCGCCCTGGGGCGGTGCGGTGGTGCCCGGGGCGCTCCCGCCGCTGAACCGGGCCAGGCACTCGGCCGTCGCCCAGTCGCGCCAGGCGAGGGTCCGCTGCTCGGTACGGGCGGTGGGGGCCTGCGCGGTGGGGTCCGGGGCGGGGAACGCGGCGAGGGAGCGGGCCACGGTCGCCGCGTCGTCGGTGTGGAAGGGGACCCCGGTCAGGACGTGCGGGGTGAAGGTGTCCGCGCCGATCACCCTGATCGCGGCGAGGGCGGCCACCGAGTCGGAGGCGGTGTCGAAGTGCCGGGAGACGAACGCCGTGCCCCCGGCGCCCCGAAGGGCGCTGAGGACACGGGTCGCGAGTTCGTCCGCCGCTGAGGCGAAGTCCGCGCGGGAACTCACTTGCCCGTCGGCTCCTTCGGCTCCTTCGGGGACAGGAGCAGGAGCGCGAGGAGCAGGCCGGCGGCCTCCGGTGCGTAGACCGGCGCACCGCTGACGGTGGTCTCCGGTTCCAGCATCAGCGTTCCTACGGCCGACATCTCACTTTCGGTAGCGACGATGCGGGTGTCCTTGTGGGTGAGCATCTGTGCCTCCTTCGAGAGCGACATATCACCACTTATATGGTGATGCCGCTTCCGAGGTTAGCCGCTGGTACGGGAATTGGAGCCTTGAGGTCCGGATATTCAGCCGAACGGGGGCGCGCCTCCGGCGCCGTCACGGCGGCGCGGATGCGCGCCGGAGTGCGCCACCGTCTCCGACCTGCGGTTTCGCGACCCGCACTCCGTACGGGGGAGGGGGCCGCCCGCGGGGGCGGCTTGAGGTGGCGGCTGGAGGGGTGGGCGAACTTATAGGGTTCCGGGAGGAGTTGCCCCCGGCCGGTCAGGGGTGGCGGGCGGCGGCGGACGGGTACGTGGCCCCGGTCCGTGGCACCCCGAGGGGGCGCGGGCGCCTCCGTGAGTGAGCCCCCACACCCCCGCACCTCGTCCGACCGTCCGGTTCACCCGAACAGCGGACGACGAGGGCACCCCTTATCCGCAACATCAGCCAAGGGGAGTGCTCCCCAGCACGGACGTGGGGCCCCCGCACACCGCCCACCCGGGGGAAACCTCACCGCGTCCGCGTCGTAAGCATTCCGTGACCTCACCACACCGACCGCATGGGTTCACCGTCCGTTCACCTGTGGCCGTAGGCCGCGTCACCTGTTCTGCCTAATTTCGGTCGTACCGGGTGCGAACCGGGGCCTTCGTGGTCCAGGGCCCCGTAACCGGTGAACGCACGACCGGACACCCTCCGGACCTCCGCGGCGCACCTCTTCCGCGCCGAGGGGGTCCGACCGACGACACGCACGCCGCCGACGCAACGCGCGGCTCCTGGAAGGAACACCCGAAAAGTGAAGCTTCAGCGCAAGAACCGGCTGCGCGCCCTCTCCCTCGGTGCGGTCGCCGTCTCCGGCGCCCTGGCCCTCACGGCGTGCGGCTCGGACGACACCGGCGGCGGTTCCACCGACGCCAGCGGCGGCGCGCAGACCGCCGCCGCGGGCTCCATCGCCTGCGACGACGCCAAGGGCGAGGTCCTCGCGGCCGGGTCCTCCGCGCAGAAGAACGCCATCGACGCCTGGGTGAAGAACTACCAGGCGGCCTGCGAGGACGTCCGGATCAACTACAACCCCAAGGGGTCCGGCGCCGGCATCACCAACTTCCTCCAGGGCCAGACCGCGTTCGCGGGCTCCGACTCGGCGCTCAAGCCGGAGGAGATCACCGAGTCCGCCAAGGTCTGCGAGAACAGCCAGGCCATCGACCTGCCGATGGTCGGCGGCCCCATCGCCCTCGGCTACAACGTCCCCGGCGTGGAGAACCTCGTCCTGGACGCCCCGACCCTCGCCAAGATCTTCGACGACAAGATCAAGACCTGGGACGACGAGGCCATCGCGAAGCTGAACCCGGGCGCCGACCTGCCGGACACCAAGGTGCAGGCGTTCCACCGCTCCGACGAGTCCGGCACCACCGACAACTTCACCAAGTACCTGAAGGACGCCGCTCCAGGCGACTGGAAGTACGAGGGCGGCAAGGCGTGGCAGGCCAAGGGCGGCCAGTCCGCGCAGGGCTCCTCGGGCGTGGCCCAGCAGGTCAAGGAGACCCCGGGCGCCATCTCGTACTTCGAGCTGTCGTACGCCAAGGACGGCATCAAGACCGTCGACGTGAAGACGGACGCCACCCAGCCGGTCAAGGCCACCTCGGACAACGCGTCCAAGGCCATCGCCGCCGCCAAGATCGTCGGCAAGGGCAAGGACCTCGCCCTGGAGCTGGACTACACGCCGACCACCGAGGGCGCGTACCCGATCACCCTGGTGACGTACGAGATCCTCTGCGAGAAGGGCAACGACCCGGAGACCCTGCCGGCCGTCAAGTCCTTCCTCACCTACATCGCGGGCGAGGACGGCCAGAGCCTGCTGTCGAGCAACGGCTACGCCCCGCTGCCCGCCGAGATCGCCACCAAGGTCCGCGAGACGATCGCCTCGCTGAGCTGACCTGAGCGTGCGGGCGGACCCCGCTCCTTCCCCGGCCCCCGCCGAAGAGGGACCACGGTCCGCCCGCACCGTCCGGTGCACCGCCGCCTGGAGCCGCGCACTTCCCCGCACGGCTCCGCAGACCGGAGAACTCCATGGACATCACCACCACACAGGACACCGCTCCTCCCCCGCTGTCACCGCCGCCCGCCGAGACCCGGCAGAAGCAGGCGGCGCGCGGCGCCACCCGCCCCGGCGACCGGATCTTCCTCGGGCTGTCGCGCGGCTCCGGCATCTTCCTGCTGGCCCTCATGGCCGCCATCGCGGTCTTCCTGACCTATCGCGCCGCGCTCGTCCTCACGAAGAACGAGGGCAACTTCTTCACCACGTTCGAGTGGGAGGCCAACGGCAGCCCGCCGGTCTTCGGCATCGCCGTACTGGCCTTCGGCACGATCGTCTCCGCGCTGATCGCGATGATCATCGCGGTCCCGGTCGCCGTCGGCATCGCGCTGTTCATCACCCACTACGCGCCCCGCAAGCTCAGCGGCCCCATCTCGTACGTCATCGACCTGCTGGCCGCGGTGCCGTCCATCGTGTACGGGCTGTGGGGCGCGCTGGTGCTCGTCCCGCATATGACCGGGCTGTTCAGCTGGCTGGACGAGTACTTCGGCTGGACCGGGATCTTCGCCTGGCAGGGCGGCGCCCCGCGCTCGATGCTCACCGTCGGCATCCTGCTCGCGATCATGATCCTGCCGATCGTGACGAATGTGTCGCGCGAGGTGTTCAAGCAGGTCCCGCAGATGCACGAGGAGGCCGCGCTCGCGCTCGGCGCCACCCGCTGGGAGGTGATCCGGATGGCGGTCCTGCCGTTCGGACGCTCCGGCGTGATCTCCGCGTCGATGCTCGGGCTCGGCCGCGCGCTCGGCGAGACGATGGCCGTCGCCACGGTCCTGTCGCCGACGTTCGACATCAACGCCAGTCTGCTCGACCCGGGCGGCGGCACCTTCGCCCAGAACATCGCCAGCAAGTTCGGTGAGGCCAACACCACCGGCCAGGACGCGCTGATCGCCTCCGGCCTGGTCCTGTTCGTCATCACCCTGCTGGTCAACGGCGCGGCACGGGCCATCATCGCCCGTCGCAAGGAGTACTCGGGGGCCAACGGATGAACCAGTCAGCCACCACCACCCAGCGGCCCGAGCAGCCCGAGTCCCGTATCCGGGGCGCGAGCCTGCCCCGCTGGACGCCGTGGGCGGTCGCCGGGGCGTCCGTCGCCCTCTCCGTCACCGCCGGTCTCCTCTTCGACCTGCACAGCCGGGTGCAGTGGGGCCTGATCGCCGCGCTGCTCTTCGTCGCGCTCACCTACGCCGTCGCCGCGCGGGTCGAGGGGCGCCGCCAGGCCAAGGACCGGGTCGCCACGAGTGTCGTCTGGGTCGCCTTCGTCCTCGCGGTCATCCCGCTGGCGTCCCTCATCTGGGAGACCGTCAAGCGCGGGGTGACCGTCCTCGACGGCTACTTCCTCAGCCACTCGATGGGCGTCGTCGCGGACACCGAGACCGGCGGCGGTATCTACCACGCGCTGATCGGCACACTGGAGCAGGTCGGCATCGCGACCCTGGTGTCGGTGCCGATCGGTGTCCTCACCGCGATCTACCTCGTCGAGTACGGCCGCGGGAAGCTCGCGGCGGCCGTCACCTTCTTCGTCGACGTGATGACGGGCATCCCGTCGATCGTCGCGGGTCTGTTCGTCCTCAGCTTCTGGATCCTGATCCTGGACCTCGGGCCGTCCGGCTTCGCCGGTTCGCTGGCCCTGGCCATCCTGATGATGCCGGTCGTGGTCCGCTCCACGGAGGAGATGCTCAAGCTCGTCCCGAACGAGCTGCGCGAGGCGTCCCTCGCGCTGGGCATCCCCAAGTGGCGGACCATCCTCAAGGTGGTGCTGCCGACCTCCATCGGCGGCATCACCACGGGTGTGATGCTCGCGGTCGCGCGCATCACCGGTGAGACGGCACCCGTGCTCCTGCTGGTCTGGGGCACCAACTTCATCAACAACAACCCCTTCGACGGCGCCCAGGCGTCGCTGCCGCTGTACATCTACCAGCAGTACGCGAACAGCGCGGGTTCCGGCGCGGCGTACGACCGTGCCTGGGCCGCGGCGCTCACCCTGATCGCCTTCGTCATGATCCTGAACCTGGTGGCACGCGGTATCGCCCGCTGGAAGGCCCCGAAGACCGGTCGCTGACCGCGGCCCTCCCGAAAGAAGTGAAACCCATGGCCAAGCGAATCGACATCAGCGGTCTCACCGCGTACTACGGCTCCCACAAGGCGATCGAGGACATCTCGATGTCCGTCGAGCCCCGGTCCGTCACCGCGTTCATCGGCCCCTCCGGCTGCGGCAAGTCCACGTTCCTGCGGACGCTGAACCGGATGCACGAGGTCACGCCCGGCGGACGGGTCGAGGGCAAGGTGCTCCTCGACAACGAGGACCTGTACGGGGCGCAGGTCGACCCCGTCGCGGTGCGGCGGACGGTCGGGATGGTGTTCCAGCGGCCGAACCCGTTCCCGACGATGTCGATCTTCGACAATGTCGCGGCCGGGCTGAAGCTCAACGGCTCGTACAAGAAGTCCGAGCTGGCCGACGTGGTCGAGAAGTCGCTGAAGGGCGCGAATCTCTGGAACGAGGTCAAGGACCGGCTGAACAAGCCCGGTTCCGGGCTGTCCGGCGGGCAGCAGCAGCGGCTGTGCATCGCGCGGGCGATCGCCGTGGAGCCGGACGTCCTGCTGATGGACGAGCCGTGCTCGGCGCTGGACCCGATCTCCACGCTGGCGATCGAGGACCTGATCGGGGAGCTGAAGGAGCGCTTCACGATCGTCATCGTCACGCACAACATGCAGCAGGCGGCGCGGGTGTCCGACCGGACCGCGTTCTTCAACCTCGCGGCGGTGGGGCAGCCCGGGCGGCTCGTGGAGATCGACGAGACGGAGCGGATCTTCTCGAACCCGTCCGTACAGGCCACGGAGGACTACATCTCCGGCCGCTTCGGCTGACCGGTCGGGCCCTGGTCCGGGCCGTTGCTCGTCCGGTTCGGCCTCGGCCGTCCGGCGCGTTCGGGCTTCGGCCGTCCGGTGGGGCCTTGGTCGTCCGGCGCGTCCGGGGGCTTGGGCCGTCCGGTGGGCCCTTGGCCGTCGGGCCCTGTCCGGGCTTCGGCCGTCCGGTGGGCCCCTAGTCGTCCGGTGTGGCTTTGGCCGTCCGGTGTTCCGGTCTCCTCGCGGTGCTGCATGGCGGTGCCACCGCGAGGTGTGGGACCCGCCCCTGAACTCCCTGGGGCGGGTCCCTTCTTCGTTACGGGTCGCCTTCGCTTGCGCTTCCTAGGTCTGTCCGGGTGGGCGTACTTCGTTGCTGTGCCGTCGGTCGGTGGGTTCGCGCAGTTCCCCGCGCCCCTTTGGGGCGCGTTCTGCCGGTTCTTCGGGTCGGGGCCGGTCGGGATTCTCCGTCCTCGCTCCAACGCGCTCGGTCGGACATCCCCCTTGTCCTGCTGAAGAGCATCGGAGTCTGCGGGCAGAGATTCCCGCCCACCCCCTCACGTGAGTCCTGCGACTGCGCGGGGAGGGCGGTTTTCACCCGGACCTCCGGGCCGGCGGAGGTCGTGAACATGCCACAAACAGCGGCAATCCGGCCATGGCGCGGCCGGGTCCTGGCTGGGCCGTTCATGCGTGTGGAAGGCCGCCGCACACGGGGTGTGACGGTGACGGGGGTCCGCGCCCTGTCCGGCGTCGTCACGCGGGGAACACGCGCCGGTCTCCCGTGGCAGCGCGGATCGCGGACGGCCGTCCGCTCGTCGCCGCCCGTCGGGGCGGGGCGGCCATGAGCCGGGCGTCGGGACCTTCCCCGCCATACGGATGCCGCGGAGTCGTCACGCGCGGATGTCCGGTGGGGACCGGCTCATGACGACGGGCTCGGATGCCCCTTGATGATCCGGGACTTGATCCGGGTGTGGCCCCTGGCCGCCACCCGGTGGGACGGCCGTACGTGATCCCGGGCCCGCCACCCGGCGGAATTGCACTCGAAGAACATATGTGTTCCGAGGCTGTTCATATCGCGAACCCAACCGGATAAACCATCGGGATGTGCGGGGTCGACCGACTGTTCAGGGGCCAGGACTCGGTCTCACCTCGGCAACTCCGATGCATTCACGGAGTAATGGGTGGGGTGGAGCACAACCAGCCGCAAGCGGGTGCACCGTTGGGCCTGAAATCATCCCTGGAGGGGTTCCGGCATGCTCTGGACAAGCCTGCGGGCGATGGGTAAGTTCACGCCTCGTCATCATTCGATCGGCTCCATCAAGAGCCATTCCGTGAAAGAACGTGAACGAAGGCGGCGCCACGACGGGCAGCAGCCCTGCCGGGACGCGTACGGCGATATGGCCGACTCGCGGACGACGGTGGAGGGGTGCGCAGCAATGGCGCGTGCCGTCATGTATTCGCACGGAAAGCCCCGTCGTCAAGGAGTGGGATGAAAATGCTGAACAAGCGTGCCCAATTCGCCCTGGCTGCCGCCGCCGGAACGATTGTCGCCGTGCTGGGCCCCGCGCAGTCGGCCAGTGCCGCCATACCCACGCAGAACGCCGACAGCAACTGCGACTACAGAAGCTGCCCGGTCGGTCACGCCGGCCAGTTCCACCTCCACTACAACTCGAAGGAAAACGACGGCTACTACTCCGGCACCGCCAGCTTCTACGGCAATGTGACCAACTACGCCGGAGAGACCTACGGACACAACGGCGGCGCCAACCCTGTCCACTACAAGTTCGTCTTCGGGAAGAACTCGTCGGGGCTGAACGGGCCCGGCACCGGGCAGGCGGTCAAGAACAACGCCGCGTCGGCCGAGAACTGCTCGCCGTGGGACTCCTACCGCGTCTACTTCAACTCGGGCTACCAGGGTTCGTCGCAGTACTTCGGCCACACCAACGGAAGCCAGCTGTGCGCGGGCGGCGTGCACATGAACCTCAACGCCACCCTGAAGAACAACAATGCGTCGCAGCACTTCGCCTGAGCGACGCGTCGCCCTGCTCGCCATGACCGTGCTCGTCGGCACGGTCCTGGCGGGCTGCGGCCCGGGGGAGCGGCCGGCCGAGCACTCGGGGTCGAAGGCCGCACGGACCTTTGATGACGTCGACCGCTCGCAGTGGCCCGATGCCACGCCCCGACGGGGGCTCGCCAAAGGACTCAAACTGCCGCTGGAGCGGTACATGCAGTCCTATGAGCAGCGCGTGGCCATCGACCAGGCGGTGCGTGACCAGCAGACCGCGTGCATGGCGGGATTCGGATTCGAATTCCGTCCGCCGCCGGCCGGTACCACGCCGCCGCCCAACCCCAACGACGCGAATATGGAGCGACGTTACGGCATCACCGACCGGGTCGTCGCCGAGCGGCATGGATACGGGCTCGCCAAGGAAGAACCGCCCGCCGGTTCCTCGTCCCCGAAGCTGGGCGAAGCCGCCACCATGGTGCTGTCCGGAGCGGTCGACAAGGGTGACACCAAGTCTTCCGCGCCGATCTCCTACAAGGGCAAGGAGATCCCTCAGGGCGGCTGCTCCGGATGGGCCCCGAGGAAGGTAGGGGCCGCGGGTCTCGATTTCTCACTGGTCAGCCGGCTGAACTACGAAAGCCTCACGCGGTCGCAAGGGACGCCGAAGGTGCGTGCCGCGCTGAAATCGTGGTCCCGCTGTATGAAGGAAAAGGGATACGAGGTGGCCATTCCCTTCGATGCCATCCACCTCACCACTGGCAAAGGGAACGGGAGCGAGAAGGCCGTGGCCATCGCGCTCGCCGACATCGACTGCAAGAAGTCGACCGATCTCGTGTCGATCTGGTACCGGGTCGACTCCGGTATCCAGCGTGAGCAGATCAAGCAGCATCGAACCGGTCTGGAGGCGAGCAGCAAGCAGAACGAGACCGCCGTCCGGACCGCGGAGCGGTTGCTGCGAGGCTGACCCCCCGCCGCGAGAGAACGTCCTGCCATGCCCTGTCCCTCCGGCTCGAGTGCTGCCGGGCACCGGCTCCCTGACGGTTCCGTGGCCCGGCGGCCTGGACCGCGCCCGCGCGCCCCCGCCGCCGGAGGGCCGCGCCGGACTGCCCCATGGCCACACATGCCGATCGTGACCGCTCTCCCGGGTGAGGACCGCCTTCGCTCGCGCCTCTGGGCGCTGCCTCCTGTTGTTGTCCGCCGGGCGGCCTGGTTCTCGTCGGCGCGCGGTTCCCTGCGGGTCGCCTTCGCTTGCGCCTCCGAGGTCTGTCCGGCGGGACGTACTTCGTTCCTGTGCCGTCGTTCGGTGGTTTCGCGCAGTTCCCCGCGCCCCTTTGGGGCGCATCCGGCCGGTTCTTCGGGTCGGGGCCGGTCGGGATTCTCCGTCCTCGCTCCAACGCGCTCGGGAAGACGTCCAGTGGCCGCGCTGGTGGCGTCGGAGTCTGCGGGCAGAGATTCCCGCCCACCCCCTCCCGCAGCAGGGCGACTGCGCGAGGAGAGGAGTGCCCCTTCAGGGGCGCGGGGAACTGCGCAAAAACGAGAACCGGCCCGCACCCGAAGAGCGACCGCAAGGGGCAGCACCTCAGCGGCGCGGGGAACTGCGCACCCACGGACGACCTGTGCAAGGACAAGTACGCCCAGCCGGAGAGACCTCGGAAGCGCAAGCGAAGGCGACCTGCGGGGAATGCGCACCCCACGAACCACCTGTGCGGGGACACGTACGTACAGGAGTGGAACCCCGGAAGTGCCGCCCTGGTGGACGCGTACCCGTCGGGGGCCTACCGTTCGGCGCATGGTGGAACGACGTGCGATTCCCGGCGGTTCGGTGTTCGAGGAACGGATCGGATACGCCCGTGCCGTGGTCGACGGCGACCGGGTGCATGTGTCCGGGACGACCGGGTTCGACTACACGACGATGACCATCGCGGACGGTGTCGTGGAGCAGGCCGAGCAGTGTCTGCGCAACATCGAGGCGGCGCTGACCGAGGCGGGGTGCACGTTCGCCGATGTGGTGCGGGTGCGGTATCTGCTCCCCGAGCGGGAGGACTTCGAGCCCTGCTGGCCGGTGCTGCGCCGCTGCTTCGGTGAGGTGCGGCCGGCCGCCACGATGATGGTGTGCGGGCTGGCGGACCCCCGGATGAGGATCGAGATCGAGGTGGACGCGCGACGGGTCACCGCGTAGCCGGGATCGGTACGTCGGTACGTGTCCGGTACGTCGGTACGTCGTACGTGTCGGTACGTGGGTGGGGGCGGCTACCGCGCTGCCGGGGCCGTGACGCGTGAGCCCCCTGGACCCGTCCGGTGCGTCAGGGCTGGGTGTCGGAGTCCCCGGGGGCGGGGCCGTCGGCCGCGGGCTGCTCGCCGGACGGGGCGGACGTGGGCCGGGCGTCGGACGTGAGGTGGGCGTCGCCGGACGGAGTGTCGGCGGTCGGGGTGTTCGCGGAGGTCAGGTGGGCGAAGGCGTCCAGGTTGCGGGTGGACTCGCCACGGGAGACGCGCCACGCGTACTCGCGGCGGATCGATGTCGCGAAGCCCAGTTCGAGCAGGGTGTTGAACGCGCCGTCGGCCGCTTCGAGGACCGAGCCGAGGACGCGGTCGATCTCGTCGGGGGTGACCGCCTGGAGCGGGAACCTGCCGGTCAGGTAGATGTCGCCGAGGGGGTCGACGGCGTAGCCGACGCCGTAGAGCTTGAGGTTGCGTTCCAGCAGCCAGCGGTGGACGCCCTCCGCGTTCTCGTCGGGGTGCCGGATCACGAACGCGTTCAGGGACAGCGTGTGCTTGCCGACGATCAGGGACACCGTCGTGGTGAGTTTGCGGGTGCCCGGGAGCTTCGCCACGTAGGTGCCAGGGCCGGGGTTCTCCCACTCGATCCCGGCCTCGGTCAGCACCCGCTCGATGATCGTCGCCGCGTCAGCCATACGGGGAGCCTACGGGAGACCTGTGACACCGCCGGGGTGACGCGTCTGTGGTGATCGACACGGGCACGCGCGCGTGCCCGTGTTCTCAGGTGTGCCGGGCGCGGGCCTTGCGGCGGAACTCGTGCATGGCGTCCGCGTAGACGTCCGACGTGGTGGAGGCCGCGCGGTCCCAGCCGAAGGACTCGGCGTGCCGGGCCGCCTCCGCGCCCATCCGGAAGGACATCGCGGGGTCGTCGGCGAACGCGCCCAGCACGCGCGCGTAGGCGATCGGGTCATGACCGGGGATCAGGAAGCCGGTGTGCCCGTCGCGCACCGCGACGGGCAGTCCGCCGACCGCCGCCGCGAGGACGGGGGTACCGGTGGCCTGGGCCTCGATCGCGCAGAGTCCGAACGACTCGTTGTACGAGGGCATCACGAGGACCGAGGCGGCCCGGAACCAGTCGGCGAGCTCGTCCTGGCCGACCGGCGGCCGGAACCGTACGACATCGGCGATCCCCAGCCGTGCCGCGAGCTTCTGGAGCCCTTCCGGGCGGGCCAGGCCGCTGCCGCTGGGGCCGCCGACGACGGGGACGACCAGGCGGTGGCGCAGTCCGGGACGTTCCGCCAGCAGGACGGCGACCGCCCGCAGCAGGATGTCCGGCGCCTTCAGGGGCTGGATGCGGCCGGCGAAGAGGGGCACCAGGGCGTTCGGGGGGAGTCCGAGGCGGGCGCGGGCGGCGAGGCGGCCGTCGGCGGGCCGGAAGCGGTCCAGATTGACGCCGGGGTGGACCACCGCGGTCTTGCCGGGTTCGGCGTCGTAGTGCCGGACCAGTTCGTCGGCCTCCTCGGAGGTGTTCGCGATGAGCCGGTCGGCGGCGCGGACGATCTGGGTCTCGCCGATGACCCGGGCGGCAGGTTCGGGGGTGTCACCGTCGGCGAGCGCGGCGTTCTTGACCTTCGCCATGGTGTGCATCGCGTGCACCAGGGGGACGCCCCAGCGTTCGGCGGCGAGCCAGCCGACGTGCCCGGACAGCCAGTAGTGCGAGTGGACCAGGTCGTAGTGGCCGGGCCGGTGGCGGGCCCACGCCTGCATGGTGCCGTGGGTGAAGGCGCAGAGCTGCGCGGGCAGGTCCTCCTTGGCGAGGCCCTCGTAGGGACCGGCGTCGACATGCCGGACGAGGACGCCCGGGGCCAGCTCCACGGTCGGCGGCAGCCCGCCGGTGGTGGCCCGGGTGAATATCTCCACCTCGATGCCCTGCGCGGCCAGCCGCCGGGCGAGCTCGACGATGTAGACGTTCATCCCGCCCGCGTCGCCCGTGCCTGGCTGGTGCAGCGGCGACGTGTGCACGCTCAGCATCGCCACCCGGCGGGGTCTGCGGTGGGCGCCCGGCAACCGCAGTCGGGGCGGGGAGACGGCGGAACGTCGTCCGAGCCTGCTGACGTACTGGCTCACGAAGCGGTCCTCCTCGCGGCTGCTTCCGGTCGTCTGCCGTGCTGTGGTGCTGATCACCGAGCTCGTGCGCGACCGCGTGCGGTGCCCGACGGAGGGCGCGGCCCACCCTCCGAAGCGCTCCAACACCGGAAGTCATCGCTCCATTTCCATTTTGCCCAACTATTACGTTGCCTTCCTCAACCTCGCAGCTCACAGCCCTGGAGGCCCGGCCCGGGCCGCCCGGCCGGAGGGTCCGCGAGCCGCCCCGCCTGGATACCCTCTGGACATGCCCTCCCGCCCCGTGGGGACGGTGACCCGTGGGACCACCAACCCGAACCGGCTGCGCCGGATGGACCGCTGGATCGCCGCCGCCCATGCCCCCGCCCTGCGCCGCGCCGCCGAACCCGTCGCCGTCGACCTCGGATACGGCGCCGCTCCCTGGACCGCGGTGGAACTGCTGGGGCGGCTGCGGACCGTCGCGCCACGCGCGCGCGTGGTGGGTGTAGAGATCGACCCCGCGCGCGTGGCCGCCGCCGAGCCGTACGCGCGCGAGGGCCTCACGTTCCGGCACGGCGGCTTCGAGGTGCCCTTGCCGGGCCGCCCGCTGCTGATCCGCGCGGCGAACGTGCTGCGCCAGTACGACGAGTCCGAGGTGGCGGAGGTCTGGCGGCGGCTGTGCGGGCGGCTCGACCCGGAGGGACTGCTGGTCGAGGGCACCTGCGACGAGATCGGGCGCCGTCATGTGTGGGTCGCGCTCGGTCCCGAGGGCCCTCGTACGGTGACGTTCGCGACCCGGCTGGCCGCGCTGGAGCGCCCCTCGGACCTCGCGGAACGGCTGCCCAAGGCGCTGATCCACCGCAATGTGCCGGGCGAACCGGTGCACGCGTTCCTGCGGGACTTCGACCGCGCGTGGGCCGCCGCGTCGCCGTACGCGTCGTACGGGGCCCGGCAGCGGTGGATGCGGGCGGTACGGGATCTCGCCGCGGGCGGCTGGCCGGTGCTGGACGGTCCGGTGCGCTGGCGGCAGGGCGAAGTGACCGTGTCCTGGGGGGCGCTGGCCCCGGTGGGGTGAGACGCGCTCGGGGACGGGTGGGGTGCGCGGGATGGGTGCGGTGGTCGGGGCGGGACGCCGTACGTGGGGCTGCTGGGTGTGGAGGTGGCTTGGGTGGGGTGTGGGGGCGGCGGGCGGCGCTATGCGGGCGTCGGGCTGTCGGTTCCGGCGGTCGGGCCACATGCGTTCGAACGGATGAATGTCCGTACGGGGGCTTCGGGCGGGGAACGATCTCCGGGAGCCGCTCGTCCATCGGAGTGAGCGGTGCGGGGTGGCGGAGCGGCGGGGTGCGGGCGAGGGCGGCGGGGCGTGGCGGGGTGCGTCCGGGTCCGGTGTCCTGTGCGGCGGCCGGGTGTCGTCCCGGGGCCGTCCGTACGGCACTGAAGGCCGAGTGGAGCTGAGGGGGGCACAGCCATGCGGGTGTACCGGAGTTCGACGGCCGCGGCCGTGGTGGTGGCATGCGCGATCGGCCTGCTGGCCGCGCCGGGTGCCGCCTTCGCGGCGCCCGCCCCGCCCGGGGACTCCGTCCGGCTGGAGGACGTCCGCAAGCGGCTGGACCGGCTCTATCACGAGGCGGCGGTGGCCACCGACGCGTACAACGCGGTGGAGGAGCAGGTCACCGAGCAGTCCGGGACGGTCAGCGACCTCAAGAAGAAGATCGCGGACGGCCAGAAGCGGCTGGACGGGCTGAAGAACCGCGCGGGCGCCGCCGCCCGCGCCCACTACCGCACGGGCGGCGGCCTCCCGCCCGGGGCCGGGCTGATCCTCAGCGACGACCCGGAGGACTTCCTCGACGGCGCCGGACGGCTCAAGGAGGGCCAGCGGGCCACCGAGGGCCTGATCGCCGCGCTGGCCCGCACCCAGGTGAATCTCCGGATCTACGCCGAGGACGCCGCGGCGAACTGGGACGAGCTGGAGCGGACCCGGAAGAAGAAGGACTCCGCGCAGAAGAAGGTCAAGCAGAAGCTCGCCGACGCGGAGGAGCTGTGGACGTCCCTCGCCACGAGGGAGCGCGAGCGGCTGCGGGAGATGGAGCTGGAGCGCGAGCGCGCGGCGCAGGCCGCCTGGCTGGGCTCCGGTGTCCTCGACGAGGTGGCGGCCGAGGGCAGCGGCGCGGGCGGGAAGGCCGTCGCGTACGCCAGGAAGCAGCTCAGCAAGCCCTACGAGTGGGGTGCCGAGGGCCCGGGGTCGTTCGACTGCTCGGGGCTCACCCAGCAGGCGTGGGCCGCCGCCGGGACCGACATCCCCCGTACCTCGCAGGAGCAGTGGCGCGCGCTCCCCCGGGTCGACGAGTCGCGGATGCGTCCGGGCGACCTGATCGTCTACAACACCGACGCGAGTCATATCGCCCTGTACATAGGGGACGGCGAGATGATCCACGCGCCCCGTCCCGGCCGTTCGGTCACGGTGGCGGGCGCGGGCTCGATGCCGATACTGGGGGTCGTCCGGCCCGATATGTGAGACGGGCGTCCGTGATCCCCCGCACAGTCCCGTCCGGGCGGGTGCGGGGCCCGTGCGGCTTGTGCGGTGTTCGGGTGCGGGTGGGGGGAGTTGTCCGCGCGGCGCCTCGCGCCTTCTTGTGGCCTCTGACCTGCGGGTGGTGCGTGAAGGGGTACGGAGTCGGCGCGGTCGGCCGTATGCTTCGGCACGCCCTTGGGCGGTGCCCGCCGGTGCCGGTCCACCAGGTGCGGACCGGGGCCCCGCGTGACGCACGGCACGTCCCGTGCGGGACTCAACCCCGGTGGCGTGACGTTCGTCATCCCGTACGAGCATCCGTGGGGCGGCCCGCTGTCCAATTGCGGGAGGGGATGCGGCATATGACGGAGGCCGATTGCCCAAAGCCTTCCCGTACGTCGTTCCCTTGCGCCGCCGCGTACCGCTAAGGTCCCCGTCTGGCGGTGCGTCGCTCGGCGCCCGTCGCCCTCGGGGGGAGGGAAGGAAGCAAGACGATGCCCGCACCCGTACCGCGCCCCAGAGCCGTTCCGGCCGTGGAAAGCGGTCCGGCCATGGACAGTGGCCCGGCCGCCACGACCACCGACCGCGCACCCATGCGGGCCCCCGTGACCGGTGAGGACCCGGTCACCGCACCGGACCCCGCCACCGGACGGCCCTCCGCAGCCGTCGCGGCGGCCCCTGGCGTACCCGCTCCGGCGGCGTCCGGCGGCGGTCTGAGCCTGCTGGTGATCGAGGACGACCCGGCGGGCTCGCTCGGTATCCCCGAGCTGCTGGACGCCGCGGGCAAGCCCATCCGTATCCGCACCGCCCGCAACCTCACCGAGGCCGAGCGGCTGCTCACCGACGACGTCCACTGCATCCTGCTGGACCTGGCACTGGCCCTCCCGGGCGCCGGACGCCCCCGCGGCCCCGCCCCGGCCCCCACCGCGGGCGGACCGACTACGGGCACGGCCACCGGCCCGGGTACGCCCACCGGTACGGGTACAGGGGCGGGGACGGGTGACACCGCGACGAACGGCGGTACGGCCCCGAAGCCGGGCGCACCGGACGAGCTGGCGACCCTGAAGCACGTCCTGAGACTGGCCCCGCGGCACGCAGTCCTCGCGCTCACCACCTCCGGTGACGCGGAGCGCGGCGCCGAGGCCGTCCGGGTCGGCGCCCAGGACTACCTCTTCCGCGACGAGCTGGACGCCCGGCTGCTGAGCCGCGCCATCCGCTACGCCGTCGAGCGCAAGCGCGCGGACGCCGCCCAGCGCAAGCTGACCGAGTCCCGGCTGCGCGCCCAGGAGAACGCCCGACTGGAGCGCGGTCTGCTCCCCAAGCCGCTGCTGGACGGCTCCCGGCTGAGCTTCGCCGCGAGCTACCGGCCCGGCCGGTCCCGCGCGCTGCTCGGCGGCGACTTCTACGACGCGGTGCGCACCCCCGACGGCACCGTCCACGCGATGATCGGGGACGTCTGCGGACACGGCCCCGACGAGGCCGCGCTGGGTGTCGAGCTGCGTATCGCCTGGCGGGCGCTGACGCTGGCGGGTCTGTGCGGGGACGAGCTGCTGTCGACGCTCCAGCAGGTGCTGGAGCACGAGCGCGCCGACGAGGAGATCTTCGCGACCCTCTGCACGGTCGACATCGCCCCGGACGGCCGCCGCGCCGGACTGTCCCTCGCCGGACACCCGTCCCCGCTGGTCGTCCGCCCCGGACGGCTCGCGGAGCTGCTGCCGTACGAGAGCGGGGGCCCCGCCCTCGGGCTGCTGCCGCGCGCCCGCTGGCCGCGGCGCCAGGTGGACCTGGGCGGTACGTGGAGCCTGATGCTCTACACGGACGGGCTGATCGAGGGCCGTATCGGCGTCGGCAACCAGCGCCTCGGCCAGGACGGCATGGTGGAGCTCGTGCGCCGCCAGCTCGCGGCCGGGATGCGCGGCGAGGAACTGCTGGAACGGACGGTCACGGAGGTCCGGGACCTCAACGGCGGGGACCTCACCGACGATGTGGCGGTCGTCCTGCTGGGACGTGAGCCGGGCCACTGAGCGGGCTGTAGGGCTGAGCGGGCTGTACGGCTGAGCCGCGCTTTCGGCGCGTGGCGGCGGAGCGGTGTCGTGCGGTACGCGAAGGCGCTACCGGTCGCGTAAGTGCCGCGGTACCGGTCAGCGACTACCGGCCGCCGTTGTACGGGCCGTACGGGCCGTCGCTGCTGCTGCCGCCCCCGCGTCGGCCGCCTCCGCCCCCGGAGACCTGCTTCAGGGCGGGCCGGACGTCCACGAAGAACACGATGGTGGCGATCAGTCCGGCGATCTGGAGGAACAGGACCGGCACCAGGAGGTTCACCGTGACGGTGATGCCCAGGATGATCATCCAGAACATCTTGTTCTGCTTGTCGGCGGCGCGATAGGCGTCGTCCCGGGCGATGGCCGCCATCACCAGGGCGACCGCCGCCATGGCGAACATGGCAATGTAGATCACCAACAGCAGACTGCTGAATCCGGAACTCAGCACACTACCCACCACCCGTGTCGAATCGTCGCTACGCGGCCACCGTACCCGCACAACGCACGGGCCACGCCGTTCGTGCCCCCGAAGTTCCTCACGGTTACCGGGGCCCTCGGGAGCGGACACACCTGTACCTGTGCGGGTCGTCCGTGGATACGCGGTTCCCCGCCGGCCGGGGGCCTGCGGGGAACCGTCGTCCAGGTGCGACCGCCGTACGGCCGGGGGGACTACTGCGCGGAGGGCGGAGTCGTCTTCTTGGCCGCGGGCTTGCGGGCAGGCGCCTTCTTGCCGTTGGCGACTGTCTTCCCCGCGGGCGACTCCTGCGCGGAGCCGCCCTTGGTGTCCTGCGCGGGGACGGAACCGGCGGCCGGACGGGGCTTGGCAGCGGACTGCCTGGCCGCGGGCTGACCGGCCCCGGCGGGCTTGGCGGTGCCCGCCCTGGACGCCGCGGGCTTCCCGGTGGCGGAACCCGTCGACCCGGTGGCGGACCCGGCCGAGGACTGCGGACGCGGCTGCGGCCGGCTCTTGGCCCGGGCGGCACCCGGCGCCGCCTTCGGCTGCGTGCGCGGCGCGGGCTCCACGACCTCCGCGAGGTCGACGATCTCGTCGGCCGCCTCGCCGCGCCAGGTGCGCACCGTCTGCTCGCCGTGCTCGGCGACCTTCTCGTACGTCTCCCGGGCCCTGACCGCGTACTCGGCGGCCACGCCCACACTGCGCATCGCGAGGTCCTGCGCGGACTCACCGAGCTTCTTGAAGTCGCCGTCGAGCGTGCCGATGAACTCGTTCACCCTGGCCTGGACGGTCTCCTGGACCTCCTTGGCCCGGGTGGCGGCCTTGTCCTGGACGGCCTTGGGGTCGGCGTTGCGGACCGCGTCGATCCGCGCCGGGGCCTCGGTCCTGAGCTGGTCCACCAGCCCCGGCACCTTCTTGGCCTGCTGGAGAGCCAGATCGGCCGTACCGGCGGCGAAGTAGAGGGGGGTCGGGTCACTGAGGGTCTTGCGCAGGTCGTCGGTGATGGCCATGATCAGCGTCCTCCTGGAGCACTTCGGTTCGAGGGTTCGTCGTGCGGTGTTCCATCAAGCGCGTCGGGCTCGGTACGGCTCGGCTCCCCGCCCGGCGGCGGGTCGTCGTCGCCCGTCGCGGCGGACTGCCCACTCGTGGGGGCCGCCGCCGCGGAATCCGGTATCGCGCCCTTCGCGCCGCGCGGGGAGCCGTCGGCGCCGGTGCCGTCGGTCCCGTTCTCCTTGCGGAAGGACTCGTAGATCTGGAGCAGCACCTGCTTCTGCTGCTCGTTGATGGAGGGGTCGCCGAGGATGACGGCACGCGTCTCCAGCTCGTCCCGCTCCCGCTCGTCCAGGATTCCGGCCCGGACGTACAGGGTCTCGGCGGAGATCCGCAGCGCCTTCGCGACCTGCTGGAGCACCTCCGCGCTGGGCTTGCGCAGCCCGCGCTCGATCTGACTCAGATACGGATTGGACACCCCGGCGGCCTCGGCGAGCTGCCGCAGCGAGAGCTGCGCGCTGCGGCGCTGGTCGCGCAGGTACTCACCGAGATTGCCGACGTTGAGCGATGCCATGCCTCTACCGTGCACCCACCTTGCTAACAATTGCAAGCAGGCGCTTGCAAAAGTGTTCCGCGCCACGCCGGGCCACAGCTGAGCCTGAGTGATCTGTCTCGCTGAAGGCGGGCCGGTCTCGGTGTATCCGAGCCATCTGGCTGTGTGCCTCGGTCAACCTTGGCCATCTGCTGTTCTGTCCCGCTCCTTCTGAGCCGCTGCCGCGCTTGGCCGCCTACGGTTGTACGACTGGCGACAAGGCGACGGGGGCAACGATGCGCATCGCGGTGACCGGGGCGGCGGGCAGCCTGGGTGGGCGGGTCGTGCAGTTGCTCGCGGACCGGGCCGACGTGGACGTCGTGGCGATGACCAGGAGGAGGCTGCCTGCCGAGGCGTTGCCGCCGCAGGTGGAGGTCGCCGTCGCCGACTACGCCGATCCGCCGGCGCTGCGTGCGGCGCTGAAGGGCGTGGACACTCTGGTCCTCGTCTCCAGTGACGGGCCCGATGCACGGGTGCTGCTGCACCACCGCAACGTCGTCGCCGCCGTGGCGGCTGAGCGCGTCGGCCATGTCGCGGCGCTGAGCAGCGTTGACGCCGACATGGCGTCCCCGTTCTGCTACGCCGTGGTCAACCGGCTCACCGAGGATCTGCTTCTGGCCTCCGGCGTCCCGTGCTCGTTCGCCAGGGCTTCGCTCTACATCGAGTTCTTCCAAACCTGGCTCACCGAGGCGCGCGCGACCGGGCTGCTGAGGCTCCCGGCAGCGGATGGCCGGGTCTCCCTGGTGGCGCGCGACGACGTGGCGCGCGCCCTCGCCGCACTCGCGGTGGGTGAGCCGACCGGCCGTCACCATGACATCACGGGACCCGAGTCGGTGGACCTGGCAGGCATCGCCTCGATCGCGGCGGAGGCATGGGAGACGCCTGTCGTCTACGTGGACATCCCGGCTGACACGTACTGTGCCGAGACGGCGGCGACCGGCCTGAATCCCTGGTGGCTCTACGCCTTTTCGTCCATGTTCGCCTCGGTGCGCGAGCAGCGCTGGGATCGAGTCCGAAACGACTACACCCAGCTGACCGGCCGCGCCCCTCTCGCTCTCCGCGACGTCCTGTCGGCACACGGGTGAGAGTCGGACACCGCCGAGCGGGCAACGACGACGATCGGCGCGGGGTGGAGGTGGCCGGTGGAGGCTGAGGACTTCCGGCTGGAGTACGTCGGCCCCCCGGGCAACCGCCCCCGCGTCCCGTGTGTCAGCCCGGTGCGTCCATCAGGGCGGTGACATAGGCATCCAGCCGCTCCTCCACCGCTCGCGTCGTCAGCTCTGTCCTCCCGGCCTCCCGCCACGGCTGCGACACCGACCGCACCTCCTCCGAGGCGGCCAGCGCGTCCCGTACCCGCCAGTAACGCCGCTCGCTCGCGCTCGCGGCCAGCACACCGTCGGCCTCCTCGTACGCCTCGGCGAACCGCAGCCCCCATGCAGGGCCGTGCAGCAGCGCGAGATTGACGGAGCAGTGCGCCACATCGAGATCGGCCGGGCCCCAGGAGGGTCCTGCCCAGTCGACGACGCCGGTGATCCGGGCGCCTTCCGGGTGCGAGGGCGACACGTCGAACAGCACGTTGCCAGGTTGGAAGTCCCGGTGCAGGAAGCGCCCTTCATAGGGTGGCGCGAATCCGCGGATCACTTCGATGGCCGCGGCCCATACGGCCGCGTCGGCGCCCTTGGGAACCACGACGGTGTCGGCGGTCGTCAACGTCGTGTATGCGCGGGGCCGTTCAGCGGGGTGCACCGCGTGGATCGCGACAAGTTGACGGGCCAGCAGGCGCACACGCGCCTCCACTCCCCTGTCGGCAAGGACCGTCCGGCCCGCCAGATGGGTCATCAGGAGCGACGGATACGCGCACTGCGCGGCGGTCGGATCAACCGCGACCAGTGAAGGAGCCGGCACGGCGGTCCCCGCGAGCAGGGTCAGCGCGCCGGCCTCCCTCATCAGCCCGTCCTCGGCGTTCTCCATGTGAAACGGGTCGACGTAGCTCCGCAGCACCAGGTCACGGGTGCCTCCGTCCCGGGTGCCGATGATCAGCCTCCGCATCTCGGCGGTGATGCCGCCGTGCAGCGCCTCGGCTTCGACGATCCGTTCGCCGGCTTCCAGGTGCCGACCCACCCAAGCCAGCGTCAACGGCCGGACGGTCGCGGTCTCATCGTGGTTCGTCACCGTGCCACCTCATCATCCGGGCGGCGGCACGGGCGAAGGCATTTTCAGGTACCGACGGCCGTGCGGCTCGGCCCCCACGGACATCGCGCGTCAGGCCCTCGGACGCCTCCTTCCGGTGGGCGCGGTCTATGCTGCGATCTGCGGCCCTCGCATGAACGTTCGCCTTCACGGCACCGATGATCAACGGTGGTCGCACCCGTCTCCGCAGAGCGTCAGGGTCGCGCGGCGTTCGCCTGCCGTCCCGGGTCAGGAGGACTTGTGCAGCGTGGCGAGGTCTGGTGGGTGGAGTTCGACCAGCGGCGGCCGTTCGTACTGCTGTCGGTGGATGACGCGTCCGGGATCCGGGCGATGCAGGTCGTCGCTCCGGCGGGTGTCGACATCAGCGGTCTGGGCGTCGAAGTGCGGGTCGGCGCCATGGAAGGGCTGCCCTTCGAAGGCGTGCTGCGGTTCGCGTTCGCGCGTCCTGGCCTCACCCCTTGTACGTGGCTGACCACCGTGGCCCGGGACGACCTGATCGAGCGGGCGGGCGTCCTGTCCTCCGCGCAGCTCAGCGAGATCGAGGACGCCCTCCGTCTCGGCGGACAGGCACAGGAGTGGACCCCGGCGGCAACCGCGAGGCTCAGCGAGTTGAGGGACGCCCTCCGTCCCGGCGGCCTCGGGTAGACGGAGAAGGAACCGACGCCGCCGAAGGCGTGGTCCGTCTCGTCCGGACGACCGACGGACCGACGCACCGACGCACCGACGCACCGACGCACCCGGAGACGTGGTCCATCTCGTCCGGACGACCGAGGTCGGCCGTCTCCTCGGCACCTCGCACCATCGAGGTCACGAACTACGGCTGGAGTACCGGACAGCGTCCTGCCGTTCCAGCCAATTCGTGATCGCGCGGTTCGTCTCTTCCGGCTTCTCCTGCTGAATCCAATGACCGCAGTCCAGACCGACCACTTCCGCGTTCGGCACGAAATCCGTCAGCCTCTCGGACCTCTGGACCGCGTCCCGGTCGCCGTAGATCATGAGCGTGGGCTGCTGTATGACCGGGTCCACGTCCGCCAGCAAGCGCCAGTTGCGGTCGAGATTCCTGTACCAGTTCACGCTGCCCGTGAACCCTGCCGATGCGAAGGCGGAGACGAAAACGGCCAGTTCGCTGTCGCTCATGACGGGATCACCGAGTGGTGTTTCCGCCCTGGCGAGATCGATCAGCGCCATACCCGGCCGGGGCTCCCTGGGAGGCTCGTTCTTCCGGTACATGTTGCGAAGGAACTGGAAGGTGTTCTCGTCGAACACGGCGTCCGCGACGCCCGGCCGCCGATTGAAGTGGACGAAATAGAAGTCGCCGCCGAACACCTCTTCCATGAACTCGATCCAGGGCTTCTCGCCGCGTTCCTGGTACGGCAGGCTCAGGTTGATCACCTTGTTCACACGGTTCGGGTGCAGCAGGGTCAGCCCCCAGACGACCATCGCACCCCAGTCATGACCGACGAAGGTGGCGTCCTCGTACCCGTAGTGATCGAGAAGTGCGACGAGGTCACCCGACAGGTGTGCGATGTCGTAGTCCGTCACTTCGGCCGGACGGGAGGAATTGCCGTAACCCCGCTGGTTCGGAACGATGACATGGTAGCCAGCCGCGGCGAGGACGGGCATCTGATGGCGCCAGGAAAAGGCGTGCTCCGGCCAGCCGTGACAGAGCACGATGGGCTTTCCGGCATTCTCCCGGCCCGCTTCGAAGACTTCGAGCTCCACACCGTTGACCGGAACAAGGGTGGGCTCGGGAAAATCTGCTGGATCGAACATCACGGTTCCTCTTTATTCTTTTCGGGGTGATCAGGCCCAGGCTATTTTTCTGGGTGATCAGGCTCGGGCGACGGAGGTTCCCGAAGGCGGCGCCCACGCACCCGTGAAAGGCCGAGGGTCGACAGGGCTGAAAGGCCCAGGGTCGATACGGCCGTGGGTGGCGGGACTCGTCGCCGAAGCCATGCCGCCATCCTGGCGACCAAACCGGTCACCCCATGGCCGGTTTCATTGAGAGTGTTGTCGGTATGCGAACCGACCGGCTGGTGGCCGTCCTCCTCCTGCTGCAACGGCGCGGGCGGGTGACAGCGGCAGAGGTCGCCCGGGAGCTGGAGGTCTCCGAGCGCACCGCCCGCCGCGACCTCGACGCCCTGGCCACGGCCGGGGTGCCCGTGTACTCCACACAGGGCCGGGGCGGCGGCTGGCGCCTCGTGGGCGGCGCCCGTACCGACCTGTCCGGGTTGACCGCGGGCGAGGTCCGCGCCCTGTTCCTGGTCGCCGGACCGGCCTCGGCCGCGACGCCGACCGTGAAGGCGGCTCTGCGCAAGCTCGTCCAAGCCCTGCCGGAGCCCTTCCGGGCGCAGGCCGAGGCGACGGCGTCGTCGCTGGTCAAGGACCCGCAGGCATGGGGATCGGGTCCGGTCGGGCACCGGCCGCCCCGCTTCCTCGACGCACTCCAGGACGCGGTGATCCACGGCGTCCAGGTACGGCTCCGCTACGTCGACCGCGAAGGCGCCGAGACCGGGAGAACCGTCCACCCGCTGGGCATCGTCGCCAAGGGTCCGTCGTGGTACCTCGTCGCCCACACCGAGGCGGGTCGGCGGACCTTCCGGATCGACCGTGTGTCGTCCGCCGACCCGACCGGCGACCCCGTGCACCGTCCCGAGGACTTCGACCTCGCCGAGAGATGGCGCGAGATCGCCGACGAGATCGACCGCAGACGAACGCCACTGGAGGTCCAGGCGGTATGCGCGCCCCACGGGGTGAGCGTGCTCCGGATGGCGTTCGGCGGCCGGCTCCAGGTGGGGGGTTCCGCGCCCGACGGCCGGGTCGAGGTCGTGATCCGCGGCCACGACGAGTACATGCTCGCCGGTGAGCTCGCCGGGCTGGTCGACCAGGTCGAGGTGACCGGCCCGCCAGGAGTGCGGGACCGCCTGGCCGCGATCGGCGGCACGCTCGTCGAGCGGTACGGCTAAGGGCTGTCCCGTGATTCGTGCCGCGGCCTACGCGGCGGCCGGGACTACCTGGGCCGCCGGGGTCGCCGCGACCCCGGGGCCGTCCGTCGCGGGCGGGTAGTCGATGTAGCCCTCCGCCCCTCCCCCGTACAGGTTCTCCGTCGGCGGACCCGCGAGCGGGATGCCAGCGGCCAGGCGGGCGGGGAGGTCCGGGTTCGTCATGAACAGGCGGCCGAGGGCGATCACGTCCGCGTGGCCGTCCCGCACCAGGCGCGCGCCCGCGGCGGGGCTGCTCGGCACCGGACCGTTCGTGTTGGCGACGAGCGTGCCCGACCAGCGGGTCCGCAGATCCGCGATGGCTCCGTACGCGCCGTTCTCCAGCACATGCAGATAGGCCAGGCCCAGCGGCTCCAGCGCGTCGACCAGTGTCCGGTACGTGGTGCGCGCGTCGGTCTCGGCGAGCTGGTTCTCGGCGTTGTCCGGTGAGATGCGCAGGCCCACGCGGTCCGCGCCGACCTCGGCGGCGACCGCCTCGACGATCTCCGTCGCGAACCGCAGCCGGCCAGTGACCGAACCGCCGTACCCGTCCGTGCGCAGGTTGGTGTTGTCGGCGATGAACTGCTGGACGAGGTAGCCGTTCGCGCCGTGGATCTCCACGCCGTCGAAGCCCGCCTCGATCGCGCGCCGGGCCGCGGACGCGAAGTCCCTTATGGTCGCGTCGATCTCACGGGCCGTCAGCTCACGCGGAGTGACATGGTCGAGCAGCCCGTCCCGGGTGAAGATGCGACTCCCCTCGATGGCGACGGCCGACGGGGCCACCGGCAGCTCACCGTCCGGGAGGGTCAGCGGGTGGGTCATCCGGCCCACGTGCCACAGCTGGGCGAAGATCGTGCCGCCCCCGGCGTGCACCGCGTCCGTCACCTCCCGCCAGCCTCGCGTCTGCGCGTCGGTCACCAGACCCGGGATGCCGGGGCCGCCCTTGGCGAGCGCGTTGACGTACACGCCCTCCGTGATCAGCAGCCCGGCTCCGGCGCGCTGCCGGTAGTACGTCGCCGCGTACGGGCTCGGCACGCCCGTCGCGTCGTCGGCCCGGCCCCGGGTCATCGGGGCCATCGCCACCCGGTTCGCCAGTTCCAGCCGCCCCGCCCGGTACGGCTCCAGCAACTCCCGCATCCCCACAACCTCTTCCCGCTCTTCCCGCGATTCCATGTCCCGTGCCTGTCCCGTCACGACCCCGGCGCTCATGCGGCGCTCCGGTCCAGCGCGATGACCTCGACCTCGATCTGCCAGTCGGGCCGGGCCAGCGCGACGACCTCGATGAGGGTGTCGGCGGGGTAGGGCTCGGCCAGGAACTCGCCGCGCAGCGTCATCACATGCGGGAAGTTCGCCGCCATGTCCCGGACGAGGATGCCGACCTTGATCACGTCCGCGAAGGTCAGGCCGCCCGCCTCCAGCACCCGTCCGACGTTCCTGAACGCCTGCCGCCCCTGCGCCAGGAACCCGCCCTCGACGGTCGTCCCGTCCTCCTCGAACCCCGCCTGCCCGGACACGTACACCAGGCCCCCGGCCCGGACGGCCTGCGATATCCGGTACGGCGCGTACCAGTCCGGCGTGGTCGCGATCTTCTCGACGCGCACGCGCTCCATGGTGGCCACGCTCTCGTTGCTGGACATGACTCTCCCCTGTCTCGGCGGGGACCGGAACCGGCCCCCGCACGGTCGCGTTACGAAACGTTCCGTAACGTGGCCTGAAGTTAGGCCACTCCGAGCCGGATTGTCAAAACGAAACGTAACGTCACGCGAACGGTAGGGTGGGCCCATGACCCCCGATCCGAACAGTGACCGGCGCAGCGAGCGCGCCCGCCGGGCGATCCTCGACGCGGCGTTCGACCTGGTGAGCCGTAAGGGCTTCGCGAAGCTGACCATCGAGGCCATCGCCGCCCAGGCAGGCGTGGGCAAGCCCACCATCTACCGCTGGTGGCGCTCCAAGGGCGCGGTGGTGCTGGAGGCGATGAACGAGGAACTAGGCGACGACTTCGCCTACCCCGACACCGGTGACATCGCCGCCGACCTCACGACCCAGATCACCGCGGTGAGCCGGCGGCTGATCACCGGGCGGATGAGCGAGGCGTTCAGGGGCGTCCTGGGCGAGGCCCAGAACGACCCCGAGCTGATGAAGGCGTTCCGCCGGACGATCCTCGAACCCAGCATCGCGCAGTGCCGGGCCCGGCTGGAATCCGCCGTCGCCGCCGGGCAGCTCCGCTCCGACCTGCCCACCGATGTGATGGTCGACCTCTTCTACGCGCCGATCCACTACCGGCACTTCCTGGGTTTCGGCGACGACGCGGTCAGGGGCAGCGCCGATCTCGTCCAGGACGTCCTGCTCGGCCTGCGGCCCCGGCCGTAGGCGGGGTGACGCCCGCTGCCCGGACACTCTTCGGTCTCCACCCCGCCGCGCCGCCTGCGGTCACTACCTCATGCCGGCCGGGGGCCCGTTCCGGCCAGCGAGGACGGAGAAACCCGTTGGCGCCCCGTTCCGGTCGGCGGGGACGGAGAAACCCGTTGGCGCCCCGTTCCGTTCAGCGGTGAGACTCGACCCATGACGCTGCACGAGAACGAGGTCCCGGCCGACGGATCGGTGGTCCGGTCGCTGCTCACGGCCCAGTGTCCGCAGTGGGCCGACCTGCCGTTGTCGGCCGCCGGAGCCGGTACGGACAACACCATGTACCGGCTGGGCGACGACCTGCTCGTACGGCTTCCCCGGACCCCCGACAACGCGCGGGCCGTCCGGAAGGAACAGCGGTGGCTGCCGCGTCTGGCGCCCCTGCTCGGCCGCCCGGTCCCCGCGCCCGTCCACGCCGGGACGCCCACCGAGGACTTCCCGCTCGTCTGGTCGGTCCACCAGTGGATCGAGGGGGACGTGGCCGGCCCGGACACCGTCCGGGACTGGGCCGCCTTCGGCACCGACCTGGCCGCGTTCGTACGGGAGCTCCACGGCCTCGGCCTCATGGGCGCGACCCGTACGGGCGACCTCAGCTGGTACCGCGGCGGCGGTCTGCGGGCGTACGACGGGACGGCCCGCGAGTACTTCGACGGCTGCCGGGCCGTGGTGGGCACGGAACTCGACGTCGATGCCCTGGAGCGGTTGTGGCACGCGGCACTCGCGCTGCCCGACTCCTCCGGTCCCGAGGTGTGGCTCCACGGCGACCTCAAACCCACCAACCTGCTGGCCCGGAACGGCGCGCTCCACGCGGTCATCGACTTCGGGTGCCTCTCGGTCGGCCTGCCCGACGCCGAGCACTCCACCGTCTGGGACCTGCCCTCCCTCGCCCGGGAGACCTACTGGAACGCTCTGCGCCTCGACGAGTCGGCCTGGGTCCGCGCCCGCGCCTGGGCGGTCGTGGTCGGCGTCAGCGGGATCGCCTACTACTGGCACACCTACCCCGCCTTCGTCGCCGAGTGCCGGGCCCGGCTCCGGTCGATCCTCACCGACGCCGCCACGCGCTGAGCGCCGGACGGCTTTCCCAGCCCGTGTTCGGTGGGTCCCGATCCGTACCGTCCGCACTCGGCGGGTCCCGATCCGCACCCCGGCGGTACCCGGCGGGTCCCGGTCCGCACCCGGCCGGTCGTGGTCAGTCACGGCCGGTCGTGGTCCGTCACGGCCGGTCCGCGGGCCGCTCCTGGTCCGTCCTCGGCCGGGCCTTGATCACGCAGAAGGGGTGCCCGGCCGGGTCGATGAGGACGCGCCACCGCTTCTCGTTCGGCTGGTGCTCCGGCCTGCTCGCGCCCAGCTCCAGCAGCCGGGCCTCGGCCTCGTCCACGTCCTCGACGTCGAAGCAGAGGTGGAGCTGCTGGGGGACGAGCGGGTCGGGCCAGGTCGGGGCCCGGTGGCCGTCGACCCGCTGGAAGCCGATGAGGAGTCCGTGCTCACCGCGCAGACCGGCGAACTCCGCACCGGACTCCGCGTGCGGTTCGAGGCCGGTGGCCCCCTGGTAGAACGCCATCAGGGCCAGAGGGTCGGGGCAGTCGAGGGTGACCGCGCTCAACCTCATCTTCGGGGACATGGCACCTCCGGGACGTTCGGTGGACTCACGCCGCACCACCCTAGGCGTGCCCGGTCGCGGGCCGATCCGCGTGGGGTGGGCCGGCGCCCGCGACCGCTCCGCCCCGGGCACCCGCTCCCATCCCTGCTCCCGCCCCCGCCACGAACCTCGCAGGTCAGCCGCTCGTCAATCGCTCGTCAGGCGCTCGTCAGGACGACGAGTTGCTGGGTCGGGCGGGTCATCGCGACATAGCGGTCGACCGCGCCCTCGATGCCCGTGCCGAACGCCTCCGGGTCGATGACGACGACCAGGTCGAATTCGAGTCCCTTCGACAGCTCCGGTGTCAGTGACCGCACGCGGGGCGTCGCCCGGAACGTGGGGTCGCCGATGACGCAGGCGATCCCGTCCTCGTTGTCGGCGAGCCAGGAGCCGAGGATCTTGTCCAGATCCGTGACCGAGCCGTGGACGACGGGGATACCGCTGCTGCGGACGGAGGTCGGCACATTGGCGTCCGGGAGCACCGCGCGGATGACCTGCTCGGCCTCCGCCATGACCTCCTCCGGGGTGCGGTAGTTGATGCTGAGGGAGGCCACGTCGATCCGGTCGAGACCGACCCGGGCGAGCCTCTCCTGCCACGACTGCGTGAACCCGTGCCTGGCCTGGGCGCGGTCACCGACCACGGTGAAGCTCCGGGACGGGCAGCGCAGCAGCAGCATCTGCCACTCGGCGTCGGTCAGCTCCTGGGCCTCGTCCACGATGATGTGCGCGAACGGTCCGGCCAGGGGTTCCGGGTCGGCGGTGGGCATCACGCTGTGGTCGATGAGGCTGTCCTGGAGGTCCTTGCCGTGCAGCATCGTCAGCGCGCCCTCACCGTCGTCGTCGGCCCTCAGCAGGCTGTCGATGACATCGGCCCTGCGGGCGCGTTCGGCGGCGACGGAGGCCTCGTGCCGACGTTTGCGTACGGACGCCCCCGCGTCACCGAGCCGCTGCCGTGCCGCGTCGAGGAACGGCAGATCGGACACCGTCCAGGCCTGGGGGTCCGCGCGTTGCAGCCTGCGGATGTCGGCGATGTCGAGCCAGGGCGCGCATCTGCGCAGATAGGCGGGGACCGTCCACAGGTCCCCGACCAGGTCGGACGCTTCGAGCATCGGCCACGCGCGGTTGAGGGTCCGCATCAGCTCCCGGTTCTGGAGCAGCGACCTCCGGAGCAGTACGGGCGGGACGTCGTCGTCGTGCTTGTCCGCCAGGATCGAGAAGAGCTCGTCCCGGACCTGGTCGCGTGCCTCGTTGTGCGGGGTGCCCGGTTCCACCGCGTCGAACGCCGCCGCCCAGTCCTCGACGCTCAGCCGGACCTCGGCCCAGTGGGTCGTGACGGTCAGCGCCTGGGTGGGCGGCTCCTCGTACATCCCGACGGCGGGTTCGATCGCCTTCACCAGGGCCGCCGACGACTTCAGCAGGGCGACCGCCGGGTCGGGCTCGGTCCCCGCCCCGGCTCCCTCGATCACGAGGTCGCGCAGGGTGCAGGTCTGCACGCCCTCCTCGCCGAGGCTGGGCAGGACATCGGCGACGTAGGCCAGATACGGCTGGTGGGGGCCGACGAACAGCACACCGCCGCGACGGTGGCCCAGGCGCGGATCGGAGTAGAGGAGGTGGGCGGCACGGTGCAGGGCGACGACGGTCTTGCCGGTTCCCGGGCCGCCGTCCACGACGAGGGTGCCGCGGGACCCCGCCCGGATGATGGCGTCCTGGTCGGCCTGGATGGTGGCGAGCACGTCACGCATCCGGGCCGAGCGGTTGCCGCCCAGGCTGGCGATGAACGCGGACTGGTCGTCGAGCGCGGCGTGCCCTTCGAGCCCGTCGGCGGTGAACACCTCGTCCCAGTAGTCGCTGATCCGGCCACGGGTCCAGCGGTACCGGCGGCGGCTCGCCAGCCCCATCGGATTGGCGTGCGTCGCCGCGAAGAACGGCTCCGCCGCGGGGGACCGCCAGTCGAGCAGCAGCCGCCGTCCCGTGCTGTCGGTGAGGCCGAGGCGACCGATGTACACGGGCTCGGGGGTGCCGGGGGTGCCGGGGGTGCCGGGGTTGTCGGGGCTGCCGGGGGCGTGGGGTGTACCGGGGTTGTCGGCGCTGCCTGGGCTGCCGGGGGTGTCGGCGCTTTCGGGGTTGCCGTGGGTGCCGGGGCTGTCGGGGGTGCCGGTGTTGTCGGGGCTGTCGGGGGTGCCGGCGGGGACGAAGTGTCCGAGGCACAGGTCCAGGCCGAAGCGGCGCAGGGTGCGCAGCCGGGCGGTCAGCCGGTGGATCTCCGCGTCCCGGTCCATCGCCTCCCGGCCGATGCCGCCGGGCGCCTTGCGCTCGACCGCGAGACGGCCGGACAGTTCCGCGATCGACTCCGCGAGGCTCTCCGAGATGGCCGCGAAGTGCCGCTCGTCGCTCGCGATCAGCGCCGGGTCGGCCTTCTGGGAGAGGCGGTCGGGCAGGTCGAACGCGCTGGTGGTCCGGGGGTTCACTTCATCGGCTCCGTTCTGTGGTCGCGTACGACCGTTGTGCGGGGGAGGGGGTCCGGACCGGTGACGGGTCCGGTGCGCGGTGGGTCCGGTGCGGCTTGCGGTGGGTCCGGGTGACCGGTTCGCTGCTCGTCGTGGTCACGCCGGTCGGTGTTCCGGCCGGGGGTGACCCCGTGACGGTGACCGTGTCCGTGGTCGTGCTCATGGCCTCCGTCGCGGCCATGGCCGTGGCCTCGGTCGCGGCCCCCTGGTCGTGGACCCGGCTACGCCCCCGGTCATCGCCTCCGGTCACGGTCACGGTCGTGGCCGGTTCGGGTCGGCCGGTGGTGGGGCGACGGCAGGCCGAACCGTGCCGGTCTCGTCCGGCGGCATGCCCATCCGCGCCTGCTCGCCCACCTCCCGCGACCGCACCGCGAGCGCGAGGGCGACCAGTGGTTCGACGCCCCCGCACGACCCGAACGTCGACAACAGCACTCGCATTCCGTGACCCCCGATGTCCGTTGTTCCCGGCTTCGGTCGGTGATTCTGCGTCACGACGGGGGCCTTGCCGCAAGGCCCCCCATGCGCTATACGTTGAGCATGGAAAGGCGTGGGTACTCCGCTTTCCCCATTCTCCCTCCCCCGCTCCCGTCCGCCGTCGACGGGCCCCTCCCCCGCGAAGCCGCGCCGCGCTGCGCATGGCGTTCCGGGCACACAGAGCGGGCCGGACGAGCCACAGCCGTCCCCGAAGGACCTCCCCGGCCCGGCCCCCGGCACACCGAGGCGTACGGCTTCCCCGGCCCGGCTCACGGCGCACTCCGGGGTACCGGGGTGCCGGAAACCTCGTGCAGCCACTCACCGAGAGTGCCGTAGTCGGCGTCGGTGAGTCCGCGCGTGGGGTCGACGCGGTGGAGCAAGGCTTGCCCTGAGTGGTGGGCGGACGCCCAGGCCCGATCGGCGTCGGTGATCTCATCGTCCACCCAGACGAACGAACGCCCCGCCGACCACTCCACGAGAGCCCGGGTCTTCCAGTGCACCCCGGCCCGCGCGGCCCGGTCATCGGCGGTGTCCCACTCGGCATCGGCGCCGGACGGCTCCGGCCAGGCCACCACTGGCAGCTGCGGCAGCCCGATCAGCGGCGCGACGCATTCGTTCGCCTCGTCCATCCAGGTAGTGGCCCACACCAGCTCGCAGGGCAGGGCCAGCAGCCGTGGCCCGTGCCAGGGGTCGATCCTGGCCAGCAGCGGATTCGAGGCAGCCGCCCCGGCCCCATGACCGGTCCGATACGTCGGGTACCCGTCCGGAAACCGCTCCGGTGACCCGCCGAACGGGATCAGCGGGCCGTCGACATCGAGGAACAGCAGGGGGAGGGGTCCGGGGGCGGTCACCCCGGCACCGTACGGGACGGCGTGGGGTGCGGCGGTGCCGGGACGGGCGGAGGCTCAGCGCCAGGACGGCGGACCGTTCGACGGCGGGACGGGCGGACCGTCCTGTAAGGGACGGCGAACGTTCACTGGTAGGGCAGCCGGACGGTTCAGTGCCTGCTGGTCGGCACCTTCGAGGTCAGAGCTCGGTCGTCCAGACCCGACAGTGCCAGCCGCAGCTCAGGCTGCGACTCTCAGCTCTTCGGCCAAAAGTACGCTGCCCTCATTTCGAGCAGCAGTTGGCGATCTTGAGGCTCGTGGATGTTCACGAGAAATGGACGTCACTGCCGGAGCGCGTGGTGGCCGACAGGGTTGCTCGGCCGTGATCGGGGGACTGCTCGATCCGCTGCCATATCCTTCTGCCGTGGCGAACAAGCCGCGACATCGGGCAGGACGGGGTTGGGGTGTCACGAGACCCGAGGGGCGACTTCCTTGATGGCCCGGCTTGGATGTGCTTGAGCATCCTCGTCTTCGGGTGGACGGCGGCCAGTAGCGGCACCGCGCCCTGGGTGAGGGTCGCCGCGACGCTGATGCTGGTGGCCTGGGTGGTGTTGCTGGCGAGACACCTTCTGCGACGTGCCCGCGGCCGTAAGTCTTCCGAGTCGGATGAATCGGCGTCCTGAAGGACGCCGGGACCGGGGCCGGTCAGCCGTGAGGGCGGCCGACCGGCGGAGTGTGACCGGCAGAGATCACCGCCGGACAGCGGTCGTCCACCGGCGGCGATGGAACGGAACGCCGGAACGGGTGGCATGGGAGGGCCGTGGGCCCGGGTACGCGCAGAGCGGGCGTGCCCGCACGTCCGCCCGGTACCCGGAACAGGAGGATGCCCTCATGAGCCCCGTGAACCCCGTGAACTCTGTGGATCCCAGCAACCCCGGCAACCCCGTCGGCCCCGCCCACCAGGTGGGTTCCGCGAGCCCCGACGGGGTGACGGCCCCCGTGTCCTCCTCGGCGCCCGGGGCCACGCGCCCGCGCGTGGCCCTGTCCACGGTCGTCCTGGAGTGTTCCGACGCCGATGAGCTGGCCGCGTTCTACCAGCGGCTGCTCGGCTGGGAGGTCGAGCGGCAGGAACCTGACTGGGTGAAGCTGCGGGCACCCGGGCGGGGGGACGGCTCCGGGGGTACGGGGATCGCCTTGCAGTCGGACGACACCTACGTACCGCCCGTCTGGCCCGGGGTGCCCGGCGCCCAGCAGATGATGGCCCATCTCGACTTCGAGGTGGCCGACTTGACCGCGGCGACCGCGTACGCCGTCGCGTCGGGCGCCGCACTCGCCACCCACCAGGCGGCGGACGACACCCGGGTCCTCTTCGACCCGGCCGGACACCCGTTCTGTCTGTGGACGACGGAGGGGACGGGGACGGGGACAGACGCGGACACGAACACGGAGACCGGGCGGTGAGGGGGCGCCTTTGTGACCCATGTCCCGTCCGAGGCCCGCACGGGAATCCGCACCGGAGCCGCCTCTGGCGGACCTGACGCCCCTGACATCCCTGACATCCCCCTACCGACCAGCCGGACCAGGACCCTGGAGGTATCCCCACCTCCGTTCCGGAGGCTGTCGCCATGGGCGCGGCCGGTCCGCCCCGGCAGGGTGTGGGGGCATGAAGGCAACAGTGAAGACCTCCCGGGCCCGGCTCATCACCGCCGTCGCGCTCGCCTCCACCTTCGCGGCCACGGCCCTCGTGCCCGCCGCGGTGGCCGCTCCCCGTGCGTTACCCATGGACGCCGTGACCTCCGCGGACGGCCGTCCCACCTCACGGCAGCTCCAGCGCGAGACGGCCCGCGTCCTCGCGGAAGGCGGGTTCGTCGGCGTCTCGGTGCGGGTGCGCGACGGCGCCCGCACCCTGCACGCCCAGGCGGGCGAGGCCGAGCTGGGCACCGGCCGTCCCGTGCCGCGCGGGGCGGAGTTCAGGATGGCCAGCGTCACCAAGCCGTTCGTGGCGACCGTGGTGCTGCAACTCGTCGCCGAGGGCCGGCTGTCCCTGGACGACACCGTCGAGCGCTGGCTGCCAGGTGTGGTGAGCGGCAACGGCAACGACGGCAGCCGCATCACCGTCAGACATCTGCTCCAGCACACCAGCGGCGTCCACAACTACAGCCCCGAGGACGACACCGGGAGCACCGCCGCCGATTTCGAACGGACCAGGTTCGACCACTGGGACCCCGAGCAGCTGGTGGCCGGGGCGATGCGCCGGGCGCCGGACTTCTTTCCCGTCCCCGATCCCGTTCCGGTACCGCCCGAAGGACCCAGGCCCGCCTGGAACTACTCCAACCCCGGTTACGTCCTCGCCGGGATGATCATCAAGAAGGTCACCGGGCGGACCTGGGCCGAGGAGGTGCGCGACCGCGTCATCCGCCCGCTGGGTCTGACCGGCACCTACGCCCCCGGCGACAACCCCCACCTGAAGCGGCCGCACGCGCACACCTACCACCTCTTCCCCGGCTCGGTCACCCGGACGGACACCACGACCAGGAACATCTCCGCGGCGGACGCGTCCGCCGCCCTGGTCGGCACCGAACGCGACGTGGACCGCTTCTTCACCGCCCTTCTCGACGGACGCCTGCTGCCTACCGCCCAGCTCGCGGAGATGCGCGGGACGGTGCCCGTCAGCGAGCGCCACGACGAGGGCTTTCCCGGTATGCGGTACGGCCTGGGGCTGATGCGCCAGCCGCTGACCTGCGACGACCACACCTGGGGTCACGCGGGGAGTCATGAGGGGGGCGCCGTGAGCACCGGCTTCGTCGAAAGCGGACGCCGCTCGGTCGTCGTCGTCGCCAGCGGAACGGGCGGCGGCCACGAGCAGTTGCTCGCGGGCGAGCGGGCGGTACGCGGTCTCGTGGACCGCACCCTGTGCGCCGGTACGGACGCCGGTGCCCGCTGACGCGATGCCTCGTGGGTGCGGTTCCCCGAACGGTCAACTCCGGCCGGACTCACTGTGGTCGGCGGTGCACGGGCCCCGGGTGTGGACGTGTTCCGCGCACACGTGGTGGGTGACGCCGATGCCCCCGCTCATGCTGCCGTAGCCGACGGTCACCGGGGCGATGGTCCAGCGTCCGCACAGGCAGCAGTGCTCACCGTGCACCGGGGGCACCTGGGGGAACAGGTGGTCGAGGGTCATGCGGACACCCCGACCCGCGCCACATCGGACCCGTCGAACGTGAACGGGAGGTCCAGCCCGAGGGTGGCCGCGGCGACCGCCGCCCGCCGCTCGTGCTGCCGCTCGCGTTCCTCCTGCTCCCCGATCCAGTCGCGGAGGTACGGCGGAACCCGGTGCCCCCACGGCGACGGCACGGACCGCGCGAGGACGTGTACGGGGACGGGGGTCCGGGCCGCGCAGATGACCAGCGGACCGGGCTCGGGCCGGTCGGCCAGGTACTGGACGGTGTGGCGCCCCGGGCTGGTGCGACGGGTCCACGGAAGGACGTCCAGCACCCGTACGAGGGCACGGGAGATAGCATCACGCATACGTCGTTCAGCTCCTCTGAAGCTGTTGCGGCGAGCCCCGGTGGACCGTTGGCGCGGTCTGCCGGGGCGCTTTTGTTGGTGACGGTAGTAACCAGTAGACCCCTGTCCACCCCGAGGGGTGGCGTGGGGCGAATGTGCGCCACGGTGGTCCCCTCGGTAGCGTCGAGGTGTGGAGTTCGACCCCACGCGCCCGAAGTGGCAGCAGATCGCAGACGAGATCACCCGCCGTATCGAGCGCGGGGACTATCCGGAGCGCTTCCAGCTCTCGGAGGTCCGGCTGGCCGCCGAGTTCGGCGTGAACAGGGACACGATGCGCAAGGCGACGAAGGCCCTCCGCGACTCCGGCTTGATCACGACCGTGCCGAACATGGGGACGTTCGTCCGGGCAGCCGAGGGTCAGCGCGACGGCGAGTAGCCCCGTCCGTACGCCAGAGCCCGGCGGACGGGCGGGGCGTTGCGCTGTGCCGTCAGCGGTTCAGATGTCGCGACTCCCGCAGTACCCGGAGTCCGGACGCGAGCCGTGGCAGCGATCCGCCGCAGGACGGTTCCTGGGGATACGTCCATGCGTGCCAGCAGGACAGGCACCAGCGTGCGTTGGGGTGTTCAGGGTCGGCCTCGGCCGTACCGCCACAGCGCGGGCACTCCTGCATGGGCACTCCCTAGGCTGAGAGGTCGAACTCCCCCAGCTTCGCACTCGCCAGGAAGGCGGTCCATTCCCCGGCGGTGAACTCGACCGTGGCGCCGGTGACGGAGTTGCGTACGATCACACGGCCCGGGACGTTGGTCGCCACCTCGACACAGCGTGGGTCGCTGTTCTGGAGGGTGCACGCGGTTGCGGTGCGGAACTCGAATTCGGGAACTGCGGTCACAATGCTGATCCTTTCCATGTGATGCGGGGAGTCGTTCCCCGCAGCGGTGTTGCCACCCCGGCGGGCTGTCCGTATGCGGGATCAGTCGGCCGGGGAGTCCTCGGGGCGAGGGCGCAGGTCCGTGACGGCTCCCTGTGGCCGCTCCCGTTCGAACAAATGCCGGTACGCGGGATTGGCTGCCAGGAACTCCTCGTGCTCCGGGTCGACCAGGTCGAAGGAGCATGTTCCCGGGTGGCTGGCGAACAGGGTGCAGCGGTCGTCCTTGCCGGGTGGCCCGCCGTTTACTTCTGGGCAATCCGGCAGGACGACGACGACTTCCGGGTCGCGCCAGTCCACCCACTGGGTCCATACGGTCCTGGGCGGGGAGTTGTTGAGCAGCCGGACGGCTGCGGCGTGCAGGCCCACGTGGTCTTGTTCAATCTCGCAGTGGAGATCCGTCGTCACTTCGATCTCATCGTCGTCAACGAGAGCCGCGGTCAATGCGTCGAGAACCAGGGCCGGGGGCAGCAGCTGAACGGCTCCGCATATCAGTGGCCGCGAGCCTTGGCGGAGCAACCCGGTCAACCCCATGCCTGACCCCCTCGACTACGCGCATTCACTTCGGTGAGAGCGGGGCGGAGCTGGTCCGCCACGGTGGCCGGACGCACGTCCGCATACGACGCGCTCCACTCGACACCGCCCCGGGGCGGACGGAGGCAGCAGCGCCCCGCGCCTGTTCCCGTGTCCAGATCCATGACCACCCCAAGGCGGCCCTTGCGGGCGTCGTACGCCAGGTCACCCAGGTTGACCTGGCGTTCAGAGTCATCGGGCATGGCTGCCGTCTCTTCCCTTCGCTCGCGTCCGCACACTGCTCTGCGCTCGCTCTAGGCAACTCCTTGACTACGTACAGCGGTACCGTGGAGACGGCAGCAAAACTTGAAAGGCTTGAACGGGACTTCAGCCCGCCCGAGGAGACCTGTGGGGACACGGAAGCCCAACATCCACCTGAATCGATTGCACAAGGAAGCCGGTTGGACTCAGGGGCAGTTCGCCCGCGCCGTCAACCTGATCGGAACCGAGCGCGGAACGCCGACGACCTTCGGGGAGTCCACCGTCCACTACTGGCGGAAGGGCGTAACCCCCATGGAAGACGTGCGCCCAAGGATCTGTGAGGCGCTCTCGCGCAAGTTAGGCCGTCCGATCACACCCGCCGAAGCGGGCTTCCCTTCCCCTGCCCACGCTTCAACCAGTTGTTCCATCGTGGAAGAGTTGATTGACCTAGGGAGACAGGACATGGAGCGACGCAACCTTATCGGGGCAGGCATCTTCTCCGTTGCGCTCAATATCCCCGGTTGGCCCGACGTCATGGGAAGAATGGAAGCGGTTCAAACCGGGTCGGCACGCCGGGTGGGGATCTCCGATGTTGAGCTGGTCAAGCGCATGACAGCTCAGCTTTCCGATACGTACGACGAGTTCGGTGGCCGACACACAAGACCCTTGGCCGCGACATTCATAGCCCAAACCGTCGCACCTCTCCTCCTTACCGATGGGGCAGTGGAGACACGCGAAGCCATGATGTCCGCTGCCGCTTCCCTCTGCTTCCTGACCGGCTGGATGGCCGTGGACGAAGGAATGCATGGGATCGCTCAGCGCTACTACGTCAAAGGGTTGGAGTTGGCAGGAGGAAGCGGCGACCGGCTGACGTACTGCCGTGTGCTCCGGGGGGTCTCGGTTCAGGCGGTGGACCTCGGCCACGGCGCCATGGCGGTACGTCTCGCGGACGCCGCTGCTGCCACCGCGCCGGAATCGGGACCGCGCATGCGGGCATTCATGGGCGGGCAGCAGGCGCATTCCCTTGCTGTCGCGGGAGACCGGAGTGCCGCACTGCGGAGCCTGCGGGAAGCGGAGCGGGCCATGGATCAGGCCGAGAGCACCTCGCAGAATCTCGGAAACTACGACCCGGCTGTTTTGGCCTATCACGTGTCACAGGTTCGGTACGCGCTCGGCGATGTTGCCGGAAGCGTCGACTCGCTGAAGCTGCATTTTCGCTTGCGGACACCGACGGACACCCGTAGGTCCGCTTTACGTTTCAGTTCCATTCTGGCCGAACGGCAGCTTGAACTTGGGCACGTGGAGCTGGCCTGCAACACCTGGGCGCATGTTCTTGACGAGTATCCGAAAATCCACTCGGGCAGGGTTGACCGTCACGTCGCCGCAATCGCGCAGCTACTTTCGCCGTATCGCGCCAACCCGACAGCGCGTGAAGTGCGGGAGCGCGCCTTGCAGGCCACCAGAGGCCAAGTGTGAAAGGCTCCCGCGCCCCGGGCGGCAACGGGTCGGGGCTCGGGGCTGACGGTGGGCGGTGGTGACCGTGAACGCCCGGCCGGGGCCCGGGGCTGCGACACGAAATGCGATGCCTCGCGGATAATCCGTCACGGGACGAACACCGCTACCCTGGACGGATGACCGCTACCGCGCCCACCCGCGTCGAACCCGACCTCTCCTTCCTCCTCGACCACACCAGTCACGTCCTGCGGACCCGGATGGCCGCCGCCCTCTCGGAGATCGGACTCACCGCGCGGATGCACTGTGTGCTCGTCCACGCCCTGGAGGAGGAGCGCACCCAGATCCAGCTCGCCGAGATCGGCGACATGGACAAGACGACCATGGTCGTCACGGTCGACGCCCTGGAGGAAGCCGGGCTCGCGGAACGGCGGCCGTCCCGGACCGACCGCCGGGCCCGGATCATCGCCGTCACCGACGAGGGCGCGACGATGGCCCGGCGCAGTCAGGAGATCGCGGACCGGGTGCACCGTGACGTGCTGGGTGTGCTTCCCGAGGGGGAACGCGAAGTCCTTACGCGGGCGTTGCTGCGATTGGTCGACGGGCCGCTCGCGGTGCCCGTCGAGGGGCCGGCGCCTGTGCGGCGTGCCCGGCAGCGTAAGCGGTAGCCCTTGCGGGCGGCTTCTCAGTGCCGGGGTCGCCTGGCCCCGTGCAGGTCGCCTGTGCCTGCGGGCCCTGGGTTCGCTGTGCTGGGCGCACTTGTTCCCGTGCGGGTCGCTCGTGGGTTTGCGCAGTTCCCCGCGCCCCTGAGGTTGCGCCTCCCGCCGTCCCCGTCCGGCTGCGGGCCCTGGGTTCGCTGTGCTCGGCGGACTTGTTCCTGTGCCGTCGCTCGTGGGGTGCGCAGTTCCACGCGCCCCTGAGGTTGCGCCTCCCGCCGTCCCCGTCCGGCCGCAGGCCCTGGGTTCGCTGTGCTCGGCGCACTTGTTCCCGTGCGGGTCGCTCGTGGGTTTGCGCAGTTCCCCGCGCCCCTGGGTTGCCTGTGCTCGGCGGACTTGTTCCTGTGCCGTCGCTCGTGGGGTGCGCAGTTCCCCGCGCCCCTGAGGTTGCGCCTCCCGCCGTCCCCGTCCGGCTGCGGGTCTGTCCTGGTCGCTCGCGCAGTTCCACGCGCCCCCCGGGTACGCGGTGCTCAGCGCACTTGTTGCTGTGCTGGGCTTCCTGTACTGGGCGGGGGGCGAAGAACTCGCTTGATGGATTTGAAAGTTCGTCCGCATAGTTGCGGACTGCGACCGGCCAGGCAGGACGGCCCCTACAGGAGGACACCCCACCCATGCGCACTCTCTACGTCGTCACCCATCCGGAAGCGACGCACCATGTCGAGCGGGTCGTCGGGGGGTGGCATGACTCGGAGCTGACGGCCGGCGGGGTCCGGGCGGCGGTCTCCATCGCGCGGGCGCTGCGGGCCCAGGTGCCGGACGGCGCCGACGTGGAGCTGTTCTCCTCGGATCTGCGGCGCACCCTGCGGACGGCGGACGAGGTGGCCGGGTTGTTCGGTGTGCGGCCGGTCGTGGATCGCAGGCTGCGGGAGAAGTCCTACGGCGAGGCGGAGGGAAGGCCGCAGGAGTGGCTCGACCAGCGCTTCGTCCCTCCGCCGGCCGTCGGGGAACGGATGGACCACGACGAGGGCGTACCGGGCGCGGAGACCAAGGCGGTGTGGGCGCGGCGTATCTACGCGGCCATGGACGACATCCTGCGGAGCCCTTGCGAACACCAGATCGTCGTGACGCACGGCGGCTCCCTGACGTGCGTCGTGGCGGCATGGATCAAGATGCCGATCGAGTCGGCCGGTTACGCGAACTTCCGGGCGCCCTCCGGCAGCGTCACCACACTGCGCGAGGACGACTTCTTCCACAACCGCCAGCTCGTCAGCCTCGGGGACATCCGCCATCTCGACTCCGGCAAGGCCGGGTGACGACGGCCCAGTTGCCGCTGCGGGGCGGGTGGGCGGAGCCGGAACGAGGACTGCGCCCGCAGTCGATAGTCTGCAACGGAACTATCTGCTACGGTCGATCTCGTCGTCGTATCCGGCGCCGTCCACCCCGGACGCGCCGACGTCACCACGGCATCCCCGAACAGCCACCTGATCCGGTCACCCGTCACCAGTCCCCCGAACGCACCGAGGAGACCAGCGACCATGAGCGCCGAGCCCACCCCCGCCACCGGTCCCACCGCCGCCATCGAAGCCACGAACCTCGGAGCAACCGCCGATGGCCCCGGCGACGCCGCCGGGTCCTCCCCCGCCGGGCCCGCGCCCCGGCCGCTCACCGACGCCGACGCGACCGCGCTGCTGGCCGCCGGGCGGTTCGGGACCCTCGCCGCGGTCCGGTCCACCGGACACCCGCACCTGTCGACGGTCCTGTACGACTGGGACCCCGCTGAGCGGACCGTCCGGGTCTCCACCACCGCCGAACGGCTCAAGGCACGGCAGCTGCGGCGTGATCCGCACGCGTCACTGCACGTCCAGGGGCCGGACGTGTGGTCGTTCGCGGTGGCCGAGGGGCTTGCCGAGGTGTCGGAGCCGACGGCCGTACCCGGGGACACCGTCGGACGGGAACTGCTGGCGTTGACCCCCGGGTTCCCCGACCCCGCCGACGAGGCCGCCTTCCTCGCCCAGGCGGTGACGGACCGCCGGGTGGTGGTCCGGCTCCGCGTCTCCCGGCTGTACGGGACGGCCCTCGACATCACCGGCTGACCGGCCCTTCCTCCCCGGTCGGCGGGAAGAGGGGCTCCGAAGGGGTGGCCCCGGGCGGCGGACCGCCGCTGTGGTGCGACCATCGGGGAGTACAGCCATCACCAGGCAGGAGTACTCCATGGCCACGGAAGAAGACCGTTTCGATGTCGTCGTCCTGGGTGCGGGACCGGGCGGGTACGTCGCCGCCATCCGGGCCGCCCAGCTCGGCAAGAAGGTCGCGGTCGTCGAGGAGAAGTACTGGGGCGGCGTCTGTCTGAACGTCGGCTGCATCCCCACCAAGGCCCTGCTGCGCAACGCCGAACTCGCGCACATCTTCACCCATGAGTCCAAGACCTTCGGCATCAAGGTCGACGGCACGGTGTCATTCGACTACGGGGAGGCGTACCGGCGCAGCCGGCGGGTCGCGGACGGCCGGGTCAAGGGCGTCCACTATCTGATGAAGAAGAACGCGATCACCGAGATCGACGGACGCGGCACCTTCACCGACCCGCACACCCTCCAGGTCGCCACCGCCGACGGCGGCACCCGCACCCTCACCTTCGAGAACTGTGTCATCGCGACGGGCGCCACCCCGAAGCTGCTGCCCGGCACCCGTCGCACCGAACGCGTCGTCACGTACGAGGAGCAGATCCTCGCGGAGGACGTACCGCAGTCCATCGTGATCGCCGGTGCCGGCGCGATCGGGGTGGAGTTCGCGTACGTCCTGCACAACTACGGCGTGAAGGTCACGATCGTCGAGTTCCTGGACCGGATCGCCCCGCTGGAGGACGCGGACGTCTCCGCCGAACTGGCCCGTCAGTACCGCAAGCTGGGTATCGACGTGCTGACCTCGACCCGGGTCGACTCCATCGACGAGTCGGGCCCGCAGGTACGGGTCACGGTCACCGGCAAGGACGGCGCGCAGCAGGTGCTCACCGCCGACAAGGTGCTCCAGGCGATCGGCTTCCAGCCGAACGTCACCGGGTACGGCCTCGACGCCGCCGGGGTACGGGTCACCGAGCGCGGCGCGATCGATGTGGACGGGCGCTGCCGGACCTCCGTCCCGCACATCTTCGCCATCGGTGACGTGACCGCGAAGCTGATGCTGGCGCACGCCGCCGAGTCGATGGGCGTCATCGCCGCCGAGACCATCGCGGACGCCGAGACGATGGAGCTCGACTATGTGATGATCCCGCGTGCCACGTACTGCCAGCCGCAGGTCGCGAGCTTCGGTTACACCGAGGCGCAGGCCCGGGAGCTGGGGTACGACGTGAAGGTGGCGAAGTTCCCGTTCACCGCGAACGGGAAGTCGCACGGCCTCGGGGACACCGTCGGTTTCGTGAAGCTCATCAGCGACGCCAAGTACGGGGAGCTGCTGGGCGGTCACCTCGTGGGACCCGATGTCACGGAGCTGCTGCCCGAGCTGACCCTGGCCCAGCAGTGGGACCTCACGGTGCACGAGGTCGCGCGGAACGTCCACGCGCACCCGACGCTCGGTGAGGCGGTCAAGGAAGCGGTGCACGGCCTCGCGGGTCACATGATCAATTTCTGAGCCCGCCGCACGTTCCGTACTCCGTATTCCGTCGTCACTCCGTCGCCTTCCGGTGCCCGGTGCCCGGTGCCCGTCCGGACGTATGCGCGTCCGCGCGGGTGCCGGGCACCGCCACACGGTCGCCCGCCACACGGTCGCCCGCCACCGGTCATCCGCCACCCGCCACCGGTCACCGGTCACCCGAACGGCAGCGGTCTCGTGTGCAGGATCTCCAGGCGGGTGACCGCCCGGGTCAGCACCACGTACAGCCGGTGGGCGCCCCGGGGTTCCGCCTCCTCGATCGCGGCGGGTTCCACCGCGATCACATGGTCGTACTCCAGCCCCTTGGCCAGGGTCGCGGGCAGCAGGGTGACGGGGGCGCCCGGCGCGGCGGGACCGGCCGGGTCGGCGGGCGCGAGCCCGGCGGCGGTCAGGGCCGCGCGCAGCCGGGGGACGTCCGCGTCCGCGGCGATCACCCCGACCGAACCGAGCGCACCCGCGGGGGCGTCCGGACCGGCGGGGATGTCCGGACCGGCCGGACCGGCGGGGGCGCCCAGCCGCTCCGTACCGTTTCGCGCCGCGCGTACCGCCGCGACCGTCGCGGCCACCACGTCCGGGACCCGCCGGACCGTCAGCGAACCGTCCTCGCGCAGTGAACGGCCGGGCGGCACGGGCACGTCCAGCCGGGCGAGGAGGCGGTTGGCGAGGGCCGTCACCTGGGCCGGGACCCGGAATCCGGTGGTCAGGGCCACGGTCCGGGCGTCCGGACGGCCCAGGTGCGCGAGCTGTTCGGGCCAGGACCGGGCGGCCCAGGGGGTGGTGCCCTGCGCGAGGTCGCCGAGGACGGTCAGCGAGCCGTGCGGGGCGCGGCGCCCGATCGCGCGGCACTGCATCGGGGACAGGTCCTGCGCCTCGTCCACCACGATGTGACCGTGCCCGGCGGGGAGTTCGAGGAGCCCGGCCAGTTCGTCCAGCAGGACCAGATCCGCGGCGGACCAGCGGGCCGACCGGGCCGTGAAGGGCCGGGCCCGGCCCAGCGCGGCCCGTTCGGCCGGACCGAGGACACCGTCCGCCGCCCGCTCCCGCTCCTGCGGCCCGGACAGCAGTCCGGCGAGGACCTCCTCCGGGCTCGTCCTCGGCCACACCGCGTCGAGGAACGCGGCCATCGGCCGGGCCCGCGCGGTCCGCCGCAGCCAGCCGTCCCCGCGAGGTCCCGAACGCCGCTCCGCCAGCTCCCTGACCCGGGCCGCGACCCGGGCCCGGACCCGCTCCCGGCCGGTGTCGTACGGGAGTTCCTCCGCGAGGACGTCCGCCACGATCGCGGTCAGCTCCCCGGCGGGCACCCGCCAGCGGTACGAGCCGTCCGCGACGGTGAGCCCCGCGCCGTCCACCGCCTCCGGCCGCACCCGCGCGTACAGGGCGCGGCGCAGCACCCGGGCCATCCGGGCGTCGTGCTTGACGAGGGCCGTCGCCTCCGGGTCGTGCCCGGTCACCGGGTGCCGGGCCACCAGGTCCTCGACGGTGAGCTGTCCGACGCCGCCCTCCCCGAGCGCGGGCAGCACCTCCGCGATGTACCGCAGGAAGGTCCGGTTGGGGCCGAGCACGAGGAGCCCGGAGCGGCTGATCCGCCGGGGGTGGGTGTACAGCAGATACGCGGCGCGGTGCAGCCCGACCGCCGTCTTCCCGGTGCCCGGCGCGCCCTGTACGCACAGGGAGGTGCCGAGCGGGGAGCGGACGAGGTCGTCCTGTTCGGGCTGGATGGTCGCGGCGATGTCCCGCATCGGTCCGGTACGGGGCCGCCGGATCTCGGCGGCGAGGAACCCCCCGGCGACACCCACGTCCGTACCCGTACCCGACCCCGTACCTGTACCTGTACCTGACGCCGTTCCGGGGCCCAACTCCGTACCCGATTCCGTACCGCCCGGCCCCGCCCCCGTACCCGACCGGCCCAGGTACTCGTCCTCCAGGCCCGTCAGGTCCTGCGGCGCGCCCGTGCTGTCCGGTGCCCAGCCGAAGCGGCGGCGTACCGCCACGCCCCGGGGGTCGTGCGGGCCCGCCTGGTAGAAGGCCCTTGAGACGGGTGCCCGCCAGTCGACGACCAGGGGCGGGGCGGTGGGTTCCTCGGTGATCCGGGTCCGTCCGATGTGATAGCTCTGCCCGGCGTGCGGCGCGGCGTCGGCGTCCCGGCCCGCGACCGGACCCGCCCCGGACCGCTCGTCGCCGGACCCCTCGTCACCAGGTGCGGCGGCGAAGTCGAGGCGGCCGAAGAAGAGCGGGCCCGGGGGGAGTTCGCCGAGGTCGCGGGCCTTGGTGCGCAGCGCCCGGCCGAGCACCTCGGCGTCGGCGCCGGACGCGGAGACGTCCGCCGCCGTGACGACGTGTTCCCGTGCTCCCGCCGCCATCGCCGCGAGGGCGGCGCGGCAGCGTTCATGGTGGGCCCGTTCGTCCGCGAGGGCCTGTGGCCCCTCGGGGTCCGGGGCTGGACGTGTTCCGGTATCGCGACGCGCCATACGCCGACCCTAGCGAGAAAGCGTTACCGAGTCACATTCTTTACCGGGTCGCGATGTGGCGGGGGCTCAGGCCCCCGCGTACCGGGGAAGTCCGTCCCGCAGTTCGGCGAAGGCGCGGTCGGCGTGGGTGACGGCGTCCGGGTGCACCGCGTCGGCGCGTTCGCCGGAGGCGACCCGGCGCCGGTTCTCCTGGGCGAGCACCCGCCGGACGGCGACCATCTGCGCGGCGGCGGTCCGGTCCGGCAGGCCGGGCGGACCGGGGGCGGCCAGCGCCCCCGCCAGCCGCTCCTCGGAGCGTTCGAGGTACGTGTACAGCCGCGCGACCAGCGACGGCGTCCCGTACAGCAGGTCGTGGAAGGCGAGCACCCCGGGATCGTCGTTCAGCCCGGTCACGGGGTCGTGGCGGGCGAGCCCGTCCAGGAAGTCCCGGTGCAGCGCGGCCAGCGGGGCGGTCCCGTCGGCGCGGGCGGCCGTGACGACCCGGGCGGCCTCGTCCTCGTGGTCGGCGAACCGGTGCAGGACCAGGTCCTCCTTCGCGGGGAAGTACCGGAACAGCGTCGGCTTGGAGATGTCGGCCGCCGCCGCGATCTCCGCGACGGACACCTTCTCGAAGCCCCGCTCCAGGAACAGCGCGATCGCGGTCTCGGACACCGACCGGTACATCCGCAGCCGCTTGCGTTCCCTCAGCCCCATCTCACCACTCATGCCGATGAGCGTACGCAGCGCGGACGGCCGTCACGCCCCGCCGGGACGTGACCCGGCGCACGCGTCACGCGGCACCGACCGCCCCGCCCCCATGCCCCGGCGGGTCACCGGCCGTCGGGCGGGAAGGCGCGCGCGAGGCACGGGTCCGCGGTGGGCCGGAGCGGGAGCCCCAGCCCGGCGGTCGCCGCCCGCAAGGTCATCGCACAGGACTCCATCGCCCGCCGGACGTTGGGGGCGTCGAGGGCGGCGCCGGTGACGAGCCGGTCCAGATCGACGTACGCGGAACGGACGGTCTCGATCGTCCGGTACGCGTTCCAGTCCCGTTCCCAGCCGGCGGTGTGCCGCGCGGGCAGCCGGGCGGACCAGCGGGCGAGCATCCGGCGGCGGATCTCGGGGCGCGTCGGCGTCAGATGCAGATGCCGCACCAGGTCGTACAGCGGGTCGCCGACCACGGCCATCTCCCAGTCGATGAGGGTGAGCCCCCGGTCCGGGCCCTGACCGCGCACCAGGTTCCACGGGTTGAGGTCGCCGTGCAGGAGCACCGGGGGCCGCGCCCGCACCTCGCGGCGGGCCAGCAGTTCCGCCAGCCGGTCGCCGCCGGGCAGTCCGACCTCCCGGGCGAGCCGCCGCGAGGGCAGGGGCAGCTCACGCACCAGCCGGACCAGCTCACCGCGCAGCCAGGCGAAGAAGTCGACGCCGCCCGCGGTGGGGTCCAGCCGCGCATGGCCGACGCCGGTGAGCGCGGCCAGCTGGTCGACCAGGTCGTCCGCCTCATGGGGCAGCAGCCCGTCCACCGGGTGCTCCGGGGGCCGGACGCCGTCGCGGGGCCCCTCGTACGAGTGGACGGCGAACCGGTCGCGCGGGCCCTCGTGACCGTGGACGGCGAACCGGTCGCGGGGGCCGCTGACGCCCAGCGCCAGCACCCGGGGCGCGCGGACGGCCGCGCCGGACTCCTCGATGGCCCGCAGCACGGCGTGCTCGCTGAGGAAGCTGCGCTCCAGCCGGTGGGCGGTACCGCGTTCACGCCGTACGACGACCAGGGTCCGGCCGTCGCCGTGCGGTACCGGGACGGCGACCACCGTGTTGAGATGGGACGTCCCGGTGAACACCCGTCCGGCGGGGGCCGTGCGCTCCCCGTCCAGCGCGGCGCGCACGGCGGAACGCGGGAAGCCGGGGTGCTCACCGAACCTGCCGTCCGGACGCCAGTCGGGGTACCGGGAACCGTCGCCCGCGGGGAGCGGACCGGCGCGGTTCCCCGCCAGGTCCGCGGGCCGGGGCACCGGGCGTCCGCCCACGGGCCACTCCTGGAGGATCGCGCACACGTGTCACAAGAATGGGCACACCCTAGTGGCGCGACGGGCGGCCCAGGGCCCGTACGCCACCACCGCGCGGCGCCCGCCGGTCGTCTCTCATGCGCGCACCGTCATACCGCGAGGTGCGCCCGGCGCGGACGCCCGGGAGCGGCCGCAGGTTCTCATCCCCGCCGCCCCCGCCGCCCCCGGTCCGTCCGGGACCTCCCCGGAACCTCACCGGGGCGTCACGGGTCCGTCATCGGTTCGTCGTCCCCACCAGCCGCAGTACGCCTTCCAGCGAGTCGACCACCAGGTCGGCGCCCGCCTCGGACAGCACCTGGCGCTTGTGGTCGTTGCGGGCGTAGCCGAGGAAGGGGACGCCCGCCTTCCGGGCGGCCAGCAGGTCGGACGGCGTGTCGCCGATCATCAGCGCGGCGGACGGGGCCGCGCCCATCGCGTTCAGCGCCCGGATCAGACAGTGGGGGTCGGGCTTCAGCAGCCGCAGTTCCCGCGTACGGCCGTACACATGGGGTGCGAAGCAGTCGGTGAGGCCCCGGCCCTCCAGGTACTCGCGGACGACCCGGGGGGAGTTGTTGGTGGTGACGGCGAGCCGGACGCCGACCGCGCTCCAGGTACGGATCAGGGGGTCGGCCCAGGCGGTGGGCCGCGCCGAGGCGGCGGCCCGGGACTCCTCCTGGGTGAGGCGTTCCTCCAGCTCCGCGACGAGGTCGCTGCCGGGGTGCCCCCGGTCCACGGCCCGCAGGACCACATGCGGGTCCAGGGAGGCCCGCTCGGTCGCGCTGAGCAGCCCGCGCAGGCCCTGCCCGGCGAGCCAGTCGACCAGGTCCGCGGCCACCCGTTCGGCCTTGTGCCCGGCGAACAGACGGCAGATGGGGCCGTCGAAGTCGAAGAGGACGTACCGCGCCCGGCCGATCGTCCCGCGAAGCTGCTCGGTCCCCTGTGTCACCGTCTCGTCGGCCACCCGTCCCGTGTGTGCTGTGTCTTGGGTCACTAGGAGAGTGTCAGGTCCGTGGCGATGGTTTCCCAGAGGGCGTTGAACCACTTCTGCGACTCCTCCACGAACGCGGTGTCCCGGGCCCCGGCGAGCTTGTCGAAGGAGAACAGCAGCGAGGCCGCCCCGAGCGTGTCGAACAGCTCCATCGAACCGCTGCCCACCTCCTCCTGGCGGCGCGTCACCGTGTAGTACGCGATCAGCGCCTCGTCGCCGTTGAGCAGGTACAGCTTCACCGGCGGGGTGAACGGCAGCGCGCGGAAGGTGACCTTCACCTCGATGCCGTGGGAGGAGCGCAGCGCCCCCAGGTTGTGGCGCAGCACCTGCCCCTGCGCGTTGCGCTGGGTCAGCCAGCGGTCGTGGACCCGGCCGTCGTCGTCCTCCTCGTCGGCGGCGACCGGGAAGGCGAGGTGGATCTCGCGGCTGGGCAGCAGTACCCGCACCTCGACCGAACCGGGCCTCAGGGTGCCGTCGTGGATCTGCCGCAGCGGTTCCCCGACGGCGAGCATCAGGGTCTCGGCGGTGAGGCACACCGCGTCCACGGTGACGTGCGGCGCGGCGAACGCCCTGGCCAGCCGGGGGGCGAGACCGACCATGGTGGGCTGCGGCCGGTCGGCGGGCGATCCGTGCGCGAGCGGGTCGCGGGGCGGGGCGACCCGGGGCGGGCTGCCCTTGCTCACATCGCTGAGCAGCCCGGCGCCCTGGAGCGCCTTGAGCGCCTGCCGTACGGTGCCGCGCTCCACCCCGAACTCCGCCGCGAGCCCGGCCTGGGTCGGCAGCCGGTCACCGGCCCTGAGCGCGCCGGTGCGGATGCGTTCGCGCAGGACGTCGGCGATGTCCTGCGCGGAGCGCCTGTTGGGCGGGACGGGGGCGGACGGGACGGGGGCGGGGGTGTCGGGGGTGTCGGCTTCGGAGGGCTGGACGCCGAGGGGCTGGACGCCGGGGGGCTCGGCTTCGGAGGGCTCGGCGTCGAGGGGCTCGGTGTCGGACGGGGGGCCGTCGGAAGGGGGGCCGTTCACCGCGGCGTTCTCCTGGGTCACGACCAAACGGTACAACCCGCACCCAACTATGGGCAGTTGTTCGACAGTTGTTTATACGAGGCAGCCAAGTGGGGACAACTTAAGTGTAGTTGGTTGCCAACATCACCAAGTTGGCGTATCACTCCTCCCCACCGCAAGGAGGATCACCGTGCCCACCGCCGCTCTCCTCACCGCCGCGTTCGTCATCGGCCTGGAACAGTTCGTCGAGTGGAAGTACGGTCCGGCGGGGCTCGCCGGACTGCTGCTCCTCACCGTCGGGATCAAGGCCAGGAGCCCGATGTGCAGCTCCGCCGGGGCAGTGACCCTGGCCCTGCTGATGACCACCCCCGCGCGCTGACCGGCCCGCGCGCACGGTGACCCCACCGACTTCCGACGGGTCCTTCTCCGGAGGGGAGCCGGGGCCCGTCGGACGCGGTGCGCCGACGAAGCCGCACCGCCGCACCACCCGCGACCGGGCGGCACCGGGAGACAACCGGCCTCCGGACGCACCTACGGACACCCGACCACCACCGACACCCGAAAGCGAGGCGGAAGACCGTAAGCCGTACGCCGTACGCCGGGCGCCGGGACGTCCGCCCGGAACACGACCGGTGCGGCACACGCACAGGTGCAGCACACGCACCGGCTCAGAAGAGGCGCCGATTCAGCACGGGTACCGGCTCAGCACAGGTACCGGCTCAGAAAAGTCGCGGCCCCGGCTCAGCACAGGTACCGGCTCAGAAAAGGCGGGGCCCCGGTTCAGAAGACGTCCGGACACCAAGGGCGCCTCGGCGTACGGAACAGGGCGTCGGCGACGGCGGCGGCGCCCTCCCGTTCCTCCACCACCCGGCCGAGCGCCACGAGCCGTGCCACCGAGCCGTCCCCGAGCCACAGCGACCCCAGGTCGCCAAGCGACAGCGTGAGATCCGCCGGAGCGTCCGTCCGCGCGCACACCGCGCCCTGCGGTGACGCCTCCAGCCGGAACCGGCCGCCCGAGACACCGCCCGCGCCCCCGGGCTCGTCCACCACGTCCAGTACCAGCGAACCCGCGCCCCCGTACGTCCGCGCCTCCAGCGCACCGGCGACGTCCAGCAGCCGCACCCACAGCCAGTCCGCGTGCTTCACCACCCGCGCGGCGCGCGGATCGGGCAGCAGATGCGGCACGAGGGCGTCCGGGGCGCGCATCCCGGTACGGACCGTGGTGATCCAGTCGACCGCGCACAGGTAGTGCCACAGCGCGCGCTCCGCGTCCGGGTCCAGCGCCAGCAGGTGCTTCACCCGGGCGGTGTTCTCCGGCTGCGTGCCGTCCCCCGACTTGTCGTCCACGCCGTACGCGAGCAGCCCAGTGACCTGCCCGTCCGGCGCCCGGTACGCCACCTGGAAGTCCTCCTTCCAAGGGCTCGCGTCCAGCCGGAGCTCCCCCGTCTCCATCTGCCACCACACCGCGTCCCGCGAGGTGGCCCCCGGCTGCGCGCGGCGCACCCGGTCGTAGAACCCCGGACCCCACGCCCGTACGTCCTCGGCATTGACGAGCTCGATCCGCGCCCCGTCCCGCTCCGGCCGTGACCAGCGCGGGTCGAGCCCGCTGCGCGACACGTCGATCGACCACTCCGTGACGGAGGTGGCCGGGCCGAAGCCGTAGCGTCCGTAGATCGGGTACTCGGCGGCGATCAGCGTCGCGACCAGGTCGCCCCGCTCCCGGGCGGCCCGCAGATCCGCGTCGATCATCCGCGTCAGCAGCCCGCGCCGCCGGTGGGTGGGGCTGACGGTGACATTGCTGACCGCGTTCGCCGTGACCACCGCGCCCCCAGGCACGGTCAGTTCCTGCCCGAAGGACCGGTACGTGGCGACGCACCGCCCCCGGTCGAACGCCCCCGTGGTCCTGGCCGCCTCGGTGTGCCGGCGCCGGATGTCCACATCGTGCGCCGTGGGCGTCGGCTCCCGCAGGAACCCGGTGTTCAACGCCCGCAACCAGTCGGCGAGCTCCCCATAGGCAACAGCCCGCACGTCCACCACATCGTGACCCATACGTCCCACGCTAGGCGCCGGGATCGGTGGTGTCGCCCGCTTTTTCTGGCCGGTGGCCTCAGGGCTTGATGAGTCGGCTGGTGTACCCGTCCGCGATGAGGGCTTCGTAGGCCGTGCGGACATCGTCGGGGACGTCCTGGGCGACGGCGTAGCCGAGCGCGGGGTACTCGATCACCCGCTGGAGGTCTCCGACGAGCATGTCCAGGACGAGTTTCCCGTCGCCGATGGACTTGAGGTAGTCGTCCAGTTCCAGTGGTTCCGAGGCGCAGAGCACTTCGGCCCCGGGCCACAGCTTGCGGGCGGTGGCGTACGAACGGCGTTCCATGTAGGGCTTGGACACCAGCAGGACCGACGCCGGCGCGATGCCGTGGGCGGCCAGGAGATCACGGGAGAAGGTGATGTTCTCACCGGTGTTGGCCGCGTTCGGCTCGACCAGGATCGCCTCGTCGGGGACCCCGAGCCCGAGGGCGTGCTCGCGGTAGTGGACGGCCTCGCCCCTCGGGAAGCGGGCGCGGGTGGTGGGGCTGTTGCCGCCGGTGAACACGAGGGTCCGGAACAGCCCGGCCCGGTACAGGCCGGCGGCATGGGTCGCGACACCGAGGTCATGGCTGCCCAGTCCGATCGCCACGTCGACGGGCCGCACCTCGTGGCGCATCCGGTGGTGGTCCCAGATCAGCTTCGCCTGCCGGTAGCGGGTACCGGTGATGCCGTACGGATGGTGCGTGGTCACTCGCGTCTCCCTGCTCACCGCGACCGGGCGCCGGACGCCCCCGCGGTCATGGTCCGGATGGTCCCGATAGTGCGGACCTGGTGACTCAGACCGAATTCGGCGGCCAGCGTGGCCGCCTGGTCGAGTCTCCGGAACCCATCATCGACGGTCGCGGGGTCGGACAGCAGGATGTGCCCATGGGCGGCGTCCAGCCGCACTCGTTGCAGGGGGGACTCAGCAATGCCGGTGTCGCGCGCGATGCCGATGAAGCGCAGTGCCTGGACAAGGTTCCCAGCACCTCGGTGGGCGAGGGCGAGCTTCTGGTGGGCGACGGTCCAATCCTCAGGCTCTGCCAGCTCTTCGAAATCGCGGGTCGCCGTCATCATCACCCGTGCCGCATAGTCGTGTTCGCCGTCCTTGCTCAGCGCGGTCCCTACCCACAGTTTCGCCCGGGCCCGGTCGCGGCGGCTGAGACGGGCATCGACCGCGAGGCGTTCATAGCGACGAGCTGCGATCTCCAGGTCACCGGCCATTTCGGCGACGACGGCAAGGGAGAGGTCGAGCTGGGCGACACGACGGGGGACGTCGAGCTTGTCGAAGGCTGATCGGGCTCTCGTATAAGCGTGTTGGGCTGATAGCGGCCCTGTCACTGCCCCCCGATCACGTCGTAGGTCTCCGAGCAGGGCTGTGGACCGGGCGAAGAGATACAGACCCCCGTCGTCGAGCTCCTCCCTCGTGAACCGGTTCAGCCACCGGCCCAGCAGATGCTCGGCGAAGACGAAATTCTGTCGGCTCAACGCGACAGCGCTCCGTTCCAGGTCGTCGGACCACGACTCGTACTCCGAAGCCCGGGAGCCTGCGGCTCCTACGCGGGAACGCTTCGCTGCCGGCGTCTGCTCTGCCGCTGACAGGAATGTCTCGAACCGCGACTGCACAGTTGCGCCACTCCGGGCCAACGCGGTGTCCAGGATCGCTTGGGTGTCAGGCCTCGGCTCGGTCGAGGCCAGAAGCTTCTCCCATTTCGAGACCGTGCGGATCGCGACACCCAGGTGGTCCGCGAAGCAGCGGACGCTCATCCGCAGGGCGAGTCGTAATGCCCGGGCTTCCGAACCTGTCCAGCGGTGCACGGTCGCCACACGTCACTCCCTTCCGAGTTCATGCAATCACGTGCGGTGATCGCGGGGGGACTGAAGTGCAACGGAAGTGCCACACCAGGTCATTTCATCTCGATCCATCACGGACGAAACTTCATCGCACAGGTCGAACCTCCCGACTCCCCGTGGGATTTGGGCCTTCATCTCCTCTGGTGACGTCTTGGAGGATCACCTCTTATGGAACCCCTCACCGAGCACCATCCGGTCAGCGGTCCTGTCCCCTACGGCCTGCTGAGGCGGATCAAGACAGCGCACGCCCGCGAGACAGCGCTGAAGGTGTCGCTCACCGCGTGCTGCCGCCCGCACGAGCTGCTCCTGTACCGCCTCTCCGCCGATCGCCGCCCTGATCGCAGCTCTCAGTCCTTGCCGTGCGGGCGTGGCCCCGCACGGGCAGCGGAGGCTGGGGCATGAGGTCGGGAACAGCCGGATCGGCAGATCTGAACTGGCCGATGAATCAGGACAACGGTTCGGGTGGCGCTGACCCTGCTCCCCGAAACGCACTCACCTGGCCGTCGTGCGCCTGTGGCCACCCGAAGTGCCCGGACCGAGTCAGTGAGTATCCGGAACACGTCCCCGCTCCGAGTGAACCCGGAGGCCAACTGTGAGCGCCGGGCCTCCGGAGCGACCGGACCGGTTCGCGGGGGCTCCGCCCCGGATCGGCCCTGCGGGGTGGTGGTCGGAGTACGGGGGCACGGTCGACCCGGTGACCGGGGCGGTCCGGCTCCCGGGCGTACCCACTCCGCCGAAGTGCCCCTTTCCCTGCGGGATCTGCGACCGCCGGAACGAGGCCGACCGATGAGGGTCACCTACCCCCGATGCCGTGAACCCCTCGTCATCACCGACGAGACCCGCTCCCGCGCCGAACGCTACGACCGCTACCGCTACCCCCTCCAGGAAGAAGTGGTCAGCTGCGAACTCGCCACCCACACACCCGAGACCGCCTGCGCCGCGTACCTCCTCCACGAAGAGGACCCCCACGTACAGGTCTGGGCCCGATGGAACCCCACCGGCGGACCCGTCCACGTCGAAGAGACGACCGCCTGCCCCAACGAACACGACGACGCACCCTGCCTCCTCTTCCACACCCACCCCGGCCCCTGCACCTGGGCCATCACCAGCCCCTTCGACCCGCCCCTCTGACCCGCCGGACAGGGACGGATCATCGTTTCCCTGCGGATGCGAGGACTGATGCGTTCGGCCGCACTCCAGATCGGTATCCGGGCGGGCTGAATCCGCCGCGCGATCTCGATCTGCCCGGTGCGGAAGCCGCAGCACCTGGGTGCGATCGGTTGACCGCCGTCCGGCAACGCGAGGAGATCCGCGTCGCAGTGAGCGCGGCGAGCTCCGCTCTCGGCCGCCGGATCGGCGAGATCGTGAACGCGCAGCGATGCGACGCCCGACGGGTACCGACACCGTCCGGAGTGTTCGCCGGGGTGGCTCCGGTGCGGTCCGGCCAGCAGGAAGACTTGTCCGCCGGGGTGGTTGGCGAGAAGCTGAACGGGTCAGCCGGGCACCAGTGGTGTGATCACTGAGGGCCCCGTGAAGTCGTCGGCGACGGCGTCCATGACGATCTCGTCGCAGACCTTCCCGAGCCAGTATCCGGCCTGGCGCAGGGCGCCGACGGTCCGGAAGCCGGCCTTCTCGTAGGCGCGGATTCCCGCCCTGTTGGGGGCGAGGACCTTGAGCCACACCATCCGGAGGTTGGTGATGTGGAAGGCGTAGTCGAGGGTGAGACGGGTGGCCTCGGTGCCCAGGCCGCGCCCGCGTGCCTCGGGGGCGAGCATGACGATGTACTCGGCGGTGCGTACCGCGTCGTCGGGGAGCAGGGTGGTGACCCCGGCCGGTACAGGGTCACCACTGGTGAGGTCGTAGACGGTGAAGCGCAGGTTGCCGCCCTGGAGCTGCTGGGCCATGCCTTCGGTACGGGCTTCCAGGGACTCGGGGCTCTGCCGGCCGTATCCGACGAGGAGGGCCGGGTCCTGCTCCCAGCGCCAGTACGTCTCGACGAGATCAGCACGATAGGGGCCGAGGGCACAGGTGTCGGTGGTGATCCACAGAATGGGGTCAGGGCTGGCGCTGATGAGGGGCTCCGATGGTGAGGGCGGGCGCGTAGGCGAGGGTCGAGGCGGGTTCGGCAACGCTGATGGTGCGTGGTCACTCACGTCTCCCTGCCCACCGCGACCGGGCGCCGGACGCCCCCGCCGAAGTGTCCGGCCGGAGTGGGCTAAACCCTCGGAACGCCCCGCCCCCACAGTTCCTCGGCGTGTTCGGTGAACCGGCCGAACATACCCCCGTCACCCGCGCGCCGCAGATGGAACATGGGCGAGTCGTGCCCGACCGTCCGCGCCAGATGAGGCGTGACAAGCACGTCGTCGTCGAAACGGAACACCGACAGACCCACATGGTTCACGGCATCGTCCGCACCCGAGAACCGCACCTCCAGCCCGTCCACCGGCCCCAGCTTCGCCAGCTCACCCAACGTGATCCTGATCCTCGTGGACACGGTCAGCGCGGCACCCTCCACACGCTCCCGCTCCCGCGTCACCTCCCCGTCAGGATCACCCAACAGGAACCGCACACGACAACCGGCCTCCAGCCTGCCCCGGAGCGTCACCCCGAACGCCGGCTGCTGCGTCCAGAGGAAGTAGTTCGTGTACCCCGCGAAGAACAACTCCCGCCCCGCACCGCCGACAAGGTCCCCCCACACCGTCGAGGGACACGCCGACCGGTACGGATAGCTGTGCACCATCTCCGAGTCCGCACCGGACCTTCCCCGGTCCTTGGCTGCTCTGGGCCACAGCATCGTGACTTCCACTCCCAACGCTTGCGAGGCATCTTCCCGGTTCCTGGCATGAGGGATCAGGTCCGGGTCCGCGACCCAGCGCTCCACCGTCTTGCTGGACACCCCCACTCTGGATGCCAGCTGACGCGGGGACAACCGCGCGGACTGCATAGCAGACCTCAAGTCAACATTCAAGATATCCCCCACGGACGTTTGGGCGTTCTTCAAGATACCGCCTGAACAATCCGTATGTCGTCCGATGACACGACACAACGTCCCTCATGGAACGTGAGGATCACCGGGCAACAGATCCCGGCCCCCACCCGGCAGCCGGAACACCAACCGAACAGGGACAGAGTTATGTTGAAGCTGGATTCCTCCACCTTCGAGGCCGGGGCGCGCGGATGACGCACCCGGGATCACGGCCGACTTCGTCAGTGAGCTTGCGGCTACTGCCCTGGCTGTCCCCGGAGGGGAAGCCCAGCTATCTCGCCACAGACAGCAACCACGGGTACCTGTCGCGGTTCGCCGACCACGTGGAGGCCGTGCAAATCGACATGGCGCGCACACTTCTCGACCATGCTTGCGAGTTGCTGAACGAGCCCAAGGCCAGCCCCCGAGAGTTGCGGTTCGTTGCCACACGGCTCATGGAGGCGTTGGCCGACACCTTGCGTGTGGCACAAAGCCGAGGGCAGCGTCTGACGGTCACCGACGATCCGCCAGACCCACCCGATGGCAACTGCGAGATGTCGCGACCGGCTGGCTGAACACGCCATGGATTCAGCACAAACGGCTCCCTGTGCCGGGTGCCTACGGGCCCGCATCACAGGTGACTCCGCCTTCGGTCACGAGTGTCACGGTGTCACCAGGCTGCGATTCACGGGACTTCAGCCTCAGTTGTCACTCGTTGAGCTCCCGTGCCCCTGCTCCTGCCGCACCGATAGCGCGCGGCCGGCAAAGGCCGGGCAACTGTAAGGCGGCTCTGCGCCCGGACGCCGCAGGCCGTCATCAACCCAGGGCTGGGGCTCAACCCCTCTCCTCGCGCAGCCGCACGGCCACCGAAGGGGGTGGGCGGGAATCTCTGCCCGCAGACTCCGATGCTCTTCAGCAGGGCAAGAGGGATGTCCGACCGAGCGCGTCGGAGCGAGGACGGAGAATCCCGACCGGCACCGACCCGAAGAACCCACAGGGTGCGCCCCAAAGGGGCGCGGGGAACTGCGCAAAACCACCGAACGACGGCACAGCAACAAAGTACTCCCCGCACCGAGTACCCAGGGGCGCGAGGAACCGCGCACCCCACGAGCGACCCCTACCGGACAAGTTCGTCCCGCCGGACGGACCTCGGAAGCGCAAGCGAAGGCGACCCGCGGGGAACCGCGCACCCACCGAACGACCGCACAGGGACAAGTTCGTCCCGCCGGACAGACCTCGGAAGCGCAAGCGAAGGCGACCCGCGAGGAACCGCGCACCCACCGAACGACCGCACAGGAGCAAGCGCGCCCACCCGGGAGACCCCCTACCCGAAAGGCCCCGCGGCGAGCAACGCCTCGACCAGTTCCGCGTCCCGCCCCTGCGAAAGGACCCGTTTCGCCGCGCCCGGCGTGAGCCACAGCAACCGGTCCACCTCGTCGTTCGCGGCGAAGCGGCCCTCCACCGCCTCGGCGGCCCAGTAGGACACGACCTTGGGCCGCCCCTCCACCTCGTACCGGACCGTGGGCAGCACGGCCCCGGGCACGCACCCGTACCCCGTCTCCTCCGCGACCTCCCGGACCGCCCCCGCGAGCGCGTCCTCGCCCCGTTTGAGCTTGCCCTTCGGGTGCGAGAAGTCGTCGTACTTGGGCCGGTGGACGACGCACACCTCGATCCCCCCGCCGGACGGCGCCCGCCGCCACAGCACGCACCCGGCCGCCCGGATCGTCCCGCTCCCGCTCATACCCGTGCCTCCTCACGTACCCAGACGCGCTGGAACGCGTACCGCGCGGCCTCCACCTCGTGCCGCTGGTCCGCGTGCAGCACCCCGAGCGCGTACGCCGTCGCCGGGGTGATCCTCGGGGTCCGCGCCGCCGCGGACGCCGCCGCCGCGGCCTCGGAGGCGTCCCGGTGGCGGTCGAGGGCATGACCGGCCGACAGCAGCCGGGCCCCCTCCCCCGCCCCGTCGGGCACCGCGTCCGGCACGGACCGCAGGACCTCGTCCGCGTACCGGTGCAGCCGCAGCAGCAACCGCACCTGGTGCCAGGGCGCGTCCTGCGGCTGCGGCGCGGGATCGGCGGTGAGCCCGTGCGCGAGGGCCTCCGCGTTGTACGGGTGCCCGGCCCGCAGCAGCGGCAGCGCCCCGACCGCGTCGAGGAGCCGGGCGCCGGCCTCGGCGGCGAGCGGACCCAGTCCGCTGGGCGGTCCCGCGGCGGCCCCGGCCAGGGGCACCTCGCTCGCGAGGAGCGCCACGCTGTCCGCGACCGCGTGGAAGCGGGCGGAACCGAGGGCCTGGAGCGCGGCGGAGTGCGCCCGCGTCCGGGCGAGGTTGAGCTGGCGTTCGAGCAGCGCCCCGGCCTTCGCCGCGCCGAGCGCGAGCGCCCCGGCGGGCTCCACCGACCCGGCCCGCCCACCGGACCCCTGACCTTGGCCCTGCCCCTGGCCAGGAACCGCAGCCGCAGCCGCAGCCGGAACAGTCGCCGGAACCTGCGGGGCGGGCGGAACCGGGACCCGGCCCCCGCCCCCTACCGGCACCTGGACCCCACCCCGTACCGGAGCCGGAACCCCACCCCGTACCGGAGCCCCGCCCCGTACCGGGACCGGGACCGGCGTCCCCGACAGCCGGGTCAGCGCCGCCAGGAGCCGTTCCAGCCGGTCACCGTACGCGTGCTCGCGGGCCAGCGTGCCCGACAGCCACGCCAGTTCGGGGCGCAGCGCGTCGGACCACTCCCGGTCGAGCATCGGCCGGAACGTGTGCAGCGTCCCGCTGATCCGGCGGGCGGACCGCCGCAGCCGGGCCGCCGCGTCCGCCGAGGCGGCACCGCCCCCGGCGGGTCCGGCCTCGCGGTGCAGCCGCAGCGAGCGGAGGAAGTCGGTCGCGCGGTCCTGGAGATGGACCGCGAGCACGTCCCCCGCCGAGCAGGGCCCCGTGGGTTCATGGTTTCTTCTTGCCACGCCGGCGCCTCCGGGCGTCAATGAGCATCTCCTGTACGTTGCGCAGGGGCTGGCCGTCCGAGTCGGTGGCGTGCCGGGTCCATTCACCGTCCGGGCCCAGATGCCACGAGCTGGTGGCGTCGGACATCCCGGTCTCCAGGAACCGGTTCAGGGACGCCCGGTGGGCCGGGTCGACCACCCTGACCAGCGCTTCGATCCGGCGGTCGAGGTTGCGGTGCATCATGTCGGCGCTGCCGAACCACACCTCCGGCTCACCGCCGTTGCCGAAGGTGAAGACCCGGGAGTGCTCAAGGAAGCGGCCGAGTACGGACCGTACCCGGATGTTCTCCGACAGGCCCGGTACGCCGGGGCGCACGGCGCATATGCCGCGCACCCACACGTCGACCGGCACGCCCGCCTGGGACGCGCGGTAGAGGGAGTCGATGAGCGCCTCGTCCACCATGGAGTTGACCTTGATGCGGACATAGGCGGGGCGGCCGGCCTTGTGGTGCTGGACCTCCTTGTTGATCCGGGAGATGAGGCCGTCGCGCAGCGACTTGGGGGCGACGAGGAGCCTGCGGTACGTCTCCCGGCGGGAGTAGCCGGACAGCCGGTTGAAGAGGTCGGAGAGGTCCGCGCCGACCTGGGAGTCGGCGGTCAGCAGTCCCAGGTCCTCGTACAGCCGGGCGGTCTTGGGGTGGTAGTTGCCGGTGCCGACGTGCGAGTAGCGGCGCAGGGTGTCGCCCTCCTGGCGGACCACCAGGGACAGCTTGCAGTGGGTCTTCAGCCCGACGAGCCCGTACACCACATGGCAGCCGGACTCCTCCAGCTTGCGGGCCCACTTGATGTTGGCCTGCTCGTCGAAGCGGGCCTTGATCTCGACCAGGACGAGGACCTGTTTGCCGGACTCGGCCGCGTCTATGAGGGCGTCGACGATCGGGGAGTCACCGGAGGTGCGGTAGAGGGTCTGCTTGATGGCGAGGACGCCCGGGTCGGCCGCGGCCTGTTCCAGGAACGCCTGGACGGAGGTGGAGAAGCTGTCGTAGGGGTGGTGCAGCAGCACGTCGCGTTCCCGCAGCGCGGCGAATATGTCCGGCGCGGACGCGGACTCGACCTCGGCCAGCTCGCGGTGGGTGCCCGCGATGAACTTCTGGTACTTGAGCTCCGGGCGGTCCAGCGAGGAGATCCCGAACAGCCCGGTCAGGTCCAGCGGGCCGGGCAGCGGGTACACCTCCGCCTCGCTGATCTTCAGCTCGCGCACCAGCAGGTCGAGGACGTACCGGTCGATGGACTCCTCGACCTCCAGCCGCACCGGGGGACCGAAGCGGCGGCGCATGAGTTCCTTCTCCAGGGCCTGGAGAAGGTTCTCCGCGTCGTCCTCCTCGACCTCCAGGTCCTCGTTGCGGGTGAGCCGGAACATATGGTGCTCCAGCACCTCCATGCCCGGGAACAGCTCCTCCAGATGCGCGGCGATGACGTCCTCGATGGGCACGTACCGCGACGGGGACGCCTCCAGGAACCGGGACAGCAGCGGCGGGACCTTGACCCGCGCGAAGTGCCGGTGCCCGCTGACCGGGTTGCGGACGACGACCGCGAGGTTCAGCGACAGACCCGAGATGTACGGGAAGGGGTGCGCGGGGTCCACGGCGAGCGGGGTCAGCACGGGGAAGATCTGGTGCCGGAACAGGGTGAACAGGCGGGCCTGCTCCTTGTCGGTCAGCTCGTCCCAGCGGACCAGGTGGATGTCCTGTTCGGCGAGGGCCGGGGCCACGTCCTCCTGGTAGCAGGCGGCGTGCCGGGCCATGAGCTCCCTGGAGCGCGCCCATATCATCTCCAGCACCTCGCGGGGCTGGAGTCCGGACGCGGACCGGGTGGCGACCCCGGTGGCGATGCGCCGCTTCAGTCCGGCGACCCGGACCATGAAGAACTCGTCCAGGTTGCTGGCGAAGATCGCGAGGAAGTTGGCCCGCTCCAGCAGGGGCGTGGCCGGGTCCTCGGCGAGTTCGAGCACCCGTTCGTTGAACGCGAGCCAGCTGCGCTCCCGGTCCAGGAAGCGGCCCTGGGGGAGTGTGGCGCCCTCGGTGTCGTCCTCGTAGGCGTCGAGGTCGGCGTCTATGTCCGGTTCCAGATCGGAGACCACCGCCGAGACGGTGTGCGGGCGGTGCGCGGCGATCGACCCCACGGAGGGCTGCGCGTGCTGGACCTTGGCCTGGGCGTCTGGCTGACTCATGTCCCCATTCTTCCGCCTCACCGGACGAACAGGCGCGTCGGAGCGCGCGGGCGGGAGCGCGGGTACGGGTCCGGGCGTCCCGTTCACCACCGGACCGGGGGCGGGGGGCTGCATGGGGCGAGCCTCGCAAGGCCGTCTGAATCACCGGTTACGGGGACATGACGCTCAGGAGACAGCGCGAGGCGGCCCCCGGGGGTCCCGGGCGCCCGCGGGCACCCGCCAAGAGGGTCCGGCCTCCGCGATACGTACGCCCGTTCGGATTACCCGCGACGCCTCGCGCGCCGGCGCGGACGGTACGGACATGGGTACGGGTACGGACACGGGTACGGGTACGGGTACGGCGCACCGGTCCGGGTCCGGACACACGTACGGGGCGGGACAACCGCTGTCCCGCCCCGCCCCCCGCGGTGCCTTCACCCTCCCCGGCGCACCCCCCGCACACCCCCGCAGCCCCGTGGGCCTGGTCAGTGGCCCCCGCGAGCCTGGTCAGTGGCTCTCAGCCGGGGTGCCGGGGGTGTCCGGGTGCGCCGGGATTCCGCCCGGTGCGTCAGGGGGCGACCCGGCGCAGCACGCGGTACGCGGCGAACACCACGACGGCCGTGAGCGCCAGGACCAACCCGGTCTCCACCAGCTGGAGAGGCCAGAAGTGGGTCGGGGGGTGGTACTCGACCCAGCCCCCGGTGACGTTGTTGTCGGCGAGGCACTTCCGGTATTCCGCCTCCTGGTAGTAGCCGCTCGGCATGCAGAAGTCGGACGGCTTGCGGTCCCCGGAGGCGGTGAGCAGCCCGGAGTCCACATCACTGGAGTGGTTCGGGAGCGTGGCCCCCTGCTTGCCCTGCCACTCCTGGGACACGGTCGGCCAGAGGCTGAACCGCATCTGCTGCGTGGCGCCGAGCACCGCACCCGTGGCCAGCAGCCCGAGGGACATCGCCATCAGCACCCGGCGGACGAGGAGCCCGGCGAGCGCGCCGAGCGCGACGGCGAGCAGCGCGTACGCCGTGAGCGCGGGGCCCAGCGCGCGGAACACGCCGTCCTGGTCCCACATGATCATCAGGTCCCCGTGCGTCTCCCAGACCAGCCGGTAGAGCGCGGTGACGGCGACGGCCGTCCCGGCGGCGACCGCGCCGCCCACGACGAGCCGTGCGGTCAGCCAGGACGACGGTGACTGCGACTGGGTCCAGGCCATCCGGTACGTACCGGATTCCAGCTCCCGGGCGACGAGCGGTCCGGCCGCGAAGAGCACGGCCAGCAGCACGGGCAGGAGCAGCCACATACGGGGCTCGTTGCCGAGCATCCTGTACCAGGAATCGGCCTCGATGTAGCCGTAGGAGTTCCGAAAGCACTCGATGTCGATCCGGATGTCGCCACGTGCGTCACGGCATTCGTCCCGGTCGGAGGCGAACCGCCACCACAGGAACACACCGATCACAAAGGCGGCGGCGAGCGCCACCAGCGCGGCGAGGAACCGCAGACCGCGCCGGTGCAGCCGCAGGACCGTCCGGTACGCGGCGGCGGGGCGGACCTCGCCTGCGGAGCCGTTCGGCGTCCCGTCACCGGCGGCGCGCCCGGCGGGGCTCAGTACGGGGGCGCTCACGCGGCCACCTCCGTGCGGTCGCGGCCGGACGGGGACGCGCTCGGGGTGAGCAGCGCCGGGGCGCCCGGCGAGCGCAGATGGGCGAGCAACACATCCTCCAGACTCGGTTCGGTGAGCTCCCAGCCGGGTTCGACCGGGCCTTCGGGGCGGATCAGCGCGGTGACGCCCCGGCCGCTGGCGCGGGACTCCACGACGGTGTGCGCGTCCAGGTCCGCGAGGGTGCCGCGTCCGGTGACATGCGTGTGGGCGGCGACCAGGTCGTCGATGCCGCCGCCGAGCCGGATACTGCCGTCGCTGACGAGCAGCAGGAAGTCGCAGGAGGTGGCCAGCTCGCCGAGGATGTGCGAGGACATCACGACGGTGGTGCCGTGCTCCTCGGCCTCCGCGAGGAGGGTGCCCATGAGCTGGTGGCGGGCGAGCGGGTCGAGGTCGGCCATCGGCTCGTCCAGGAGCAGCAGCTCGGGCCGCTTGCCGAGGGCGAGGGCCAGGGCGACCCGGGTGCGCTGGCCGCCGGAGAGCCTGCCGACACGGGCCCCGGTGGGCAGGGCGCCGTCCCCGACGATCCGCCGGGCGAGGGACTCGTTCCAGCGGCCGGGGTTCAGCTCGGCGCCCATGCGCAGGGTCTCCCCCACGGTCAGCCCCAGGTACAGCGGCTTCTCCTGGGCGACGTACGCGATCCGCGGGCGGGTCGACCCCGGCTCGGCGCCCAGCACGGACAGGGAGCCCTCGGTGGGGTGGGCGAGCCCGGCGGCGAGCGCGAGCAGGGTGCTCTTGCCCGCGCCGTTCGGGCCGACCATGGCGCAGACCCGGCCCACGGGCAGCCGGAAGCCGCAGCCGCGCAGCGCCCAGCCGTCCCCGCCGTCGACCGCCCGGGAGCGGGTACGCAGGCGGGTGCGGCCGTAGCGCTTGCCCAGGCCGGCCGCCTCGATGGCGGTGTCGGTCATGCGGTGTCCCCCTTGAGAAGCCGTCCCTCGTCGGACGGATCGGTCGGTCGTGATGCCGTCGGCCCGGGGCCGGCGGGGTTCCAGTGCTCGTCCAGGACCGAGGTGAGGAGCGCGGCGGCGTCCTCGCGGTCGAGTCCGGCGGCGCGGGCGCGGTCCGCCCAGGCGGAGAGTTCGGCCCGCAGCGGTGAGTCGGCGGCCGTGGCGCCGAGGGTGCGCTGGACGAAGGTGCCGAGGCCACGGCGGGCCTCGACCAGTCCCTCGCGCTCCAGTTCCCGGTACGCCTTGAGCACGGTGTTCGGGTTGACGGCCGTGACCTGGACGACCTCGCGGGCGGTGGGCAGCCGGTCGCCCGGTTCGAGCAGTCCGAGCCGCAGGGCCTGTTTGGTCTGCTGGACGATCTGGAGGTAGGTGGCGACGCCGCTGCGCCGGTCGATCCGGTACTCGACCACTTCGGACAACCACCCTTTCACTAATTGAGTAGTGAAAGGGTGGTGCAAGGCGGACCGGTTCGTCAAGCCGAATCCAGGAACACCCACCTGACCTGCGCGAACACCGACCGCCCCGCCCTGCCGACCCACCCCTGCGCCGCGCCCTTATATCGGGCATACGAGGTTCTGTCGGGCTTCTCAGCTCCTCCTCAGCCCGCTCTCATCCGGGCCGGACACGCTCATGGACATGACGGAGAACCCCCGCCGCGACGGCGGTCACCCCGAGCGCGACGACATCCAGCGGGACGATCTCCCGCGCGACGACTTCTCCCGCGACGACTTTCCCCGGTACGCCGCACCGGCGGGCCACGCCCCGGCCGAAGACACCCCGTCGGGCGGCACCCCGGTGAGCGGCACCCCAGGAGACGGGGTCGCGGCGGGCGAGGTCCCGGCGGGCGAGTTCACGAGGGCCGAGTTCGCGGCAGGCGGGGTCGCGGACCCGGGCGGGCAGCCCCCGGCGGCGCACACGCCGGGCGCGCACCACCCGCCGCCCCCGTACGCGCCGCCCGCGCATCCCGCGCCCCCCGTGATCCCTCCGACGGCACACCGCAGGCGCACCAGGCGCCCCGTCGCGCTGCTGGCGGCGGTGGCGATCGTCGCCGCGGCCGTGGGCGGCGGCACCGCGTACGGCATCCAGGAACTGACGGCGGAGGCGTCCGCGAGCGCGCCCGCCGCGGTGAGCCCGGTGTCGGCGGGCAACCGGGGCACGGTCGCCGGGGTCGCCGAGGCGGTCACCCCCAGCACCGTCGAGATCAAGGCGGCGACCGGCGCGGGCGCCTCCACCGGCTCGGGGGTGATCCTCACGTCCGACGGCGAGGTCGTCACCAACAGCCATGTGCTCGGCGGCGCGGACACGGTCCAGGTCACGACCAGCGACCGCAAGAAGTACACCGCCGATGTGATCGGCACCGACAGCAAGAAGGACCTCGCGCTGATCAAGCTGCGCGACGCGTCCGGGCTGAAGGCGGCGACGCTCGGCGACTCGGAGCGGGTCCGGGTCGGCCAGGAGGTCGTCGCGATCGGCTCACCCGGCGGGCTGACCGGCACGGTGACCAGCGGGATCGTCTCCGCGCTCGACCGCGACGTCACGGTCGCCGCCGAACAGGACCAGCAGGGACAGCAGGGCCGCCAGGGCCAGCAGGGGCAGCCCGGTGACTGGCCCTTCGAGTTCGGGGGCCGTGAGTTCAACGGCGACACCGGCCCGTCCACCACCACGTACCAGGCGATCCAGACCGACGCCTCACTGAACCCGGGCAACTCCGGCGGCGCGCTCATCGACATGAACGGCGCCGTCATCGGCATCAACTCGGCCATGTACAGCGCGAGTTCCGCCGAGGCGGGCAGTGTGGGCCTCGGCTTCGCCATCCCGGTGAACACCCTGAAGGCGGACCTTTCCGCGCTGCGCGCCGGGGCGGACGGCTGACCGGGCCCGTACGGTACCCCCGAAGCCACCCGTCCTCATCCCGGGAGACCCGCCGATGACCACCGCCCCCGACGGCGACCAGCAGCGCATCCTGATCGTCGACGACGAGCCCGCGGTACGTGAGGCCCTCCGTCGCTCACTCGCCTTCGAGGGGTACGCCACCGAGGTCGCCGTCGACGGGGCGGACGCCCTGGAGAAGGCCGCGGCCACCCGCCCCGACCTGATCATCCTGGACATCCAGATGCCCCGGATGGACGGGCTGACGGCGGCCCGCCGGGTCCGCGCCTCCGGCAGCCTGGTGCCGATCCTGATGCTGACCGCCCGGGACACCGTCGGCGACCGTGTCACCGGCCTCGACGCGGGCGCCGACGACTACCTCGTCAAGCCGTTCGAACTGGACGAGCTGTTCGCGCGGCTGCGGGCGCTGCTGCGGCGCAGCTCGTACGCCGCCACCGCCGGACAGGCCGAGGAGGGCGACATCCTCGCCTTCGGGGACCTCCGGATGGACCTGGCCACCCGTGAGGTGCACCGGGGCGCCCGGCCCGTGGAGCTGACGCGCACCGAATTCACCCTGCTGGAGATGTTCCTCGCGCACCCCCGCCAGGTCCTCACCCGCGAACAGATCCTCAAGGCGGTGTGGGGCTTCGACTTCGAACCCACCTCCAACTCCCTCGACGTGTACGTGATGTACCTGCGCCGCAAGACCGAGGCGGGCGGCGAACCGCGCCTCGTGCACACCGTGCGGGGCGTGGGCTACGTGCTGCGCCCCGGCGGACCGGACGGCACCCCGTGACCGCTCCCGGCCCGGCGGCCCGCGGCGGGCCCCTGGGCCGGCTGCGGGCCCTGCCGCTGCGCTCCCGGCTCGCGCTGCTGGTGGCCGTGGTGGTGGCGGTCGCGGTCGCGGCGGTCGCCACGGCGAGCTGGTTCGTGGTGCGGGGCGCGCTCGTGGACTCCCTGGACGAGTCGCTGAGCGCGAACCGGCTCACCTCCAACCAGGTCGTGGCGCTCCTCAACGAGAACCGGGAGTGCGCACCGCGCATCCCCGCCAAGGACAATGTGTGGTTCGGCGTGACCGTACAGCTCATCGAACCCACCGGGCAGAGCTGCGTGATCATCGGAAATGCCCCGATCGCGCTGAGCGGCACCGACAAGGCGGTCGCCGACGGCACCCTGCACAGCGTGTTCCACGACGCGCGGTCCGTGGACGGCAAGGAGTTCCGGGTCCTGACCTACCGGGTCGACAACCTGCCCTGGGCGGTCTCGGTGGCGCGCCCGTTCAGCGACGTCAACAACACGCTCACGGATCTGACCGTGCTGCTGGTCCTCGCGGCCGGCCTCGGCGCGGTCGGCGCGGGGGCGGCGGGCGCGTGGGTCGCCCGTACCGGGCTGCGGCCCGTCGACCAGCTCACCCGGGCGGTGGAGCACGTGGCCCTCACCGAGGACCTGTCGGTGCGTATCCCGGTCGGCGGGGACGACGAGATCGCCCGGCTCTCCCGCTCGTTCAATGCGATGACGGCGGCCCTCGCCTCCTCCCGGGACCTCCAGCAGCAGCTCATCGCCGACGCGGGGCACGAGCTGCGCACCCCGCTGACGTCGCTGCGCACCAATGTCGAGCTGCTCGTCCGCAGCGAGGAGACCGGGCGGGCGCTGCCCGCCGACGACCGGGCGGCGCTGCTCAGTTCCGTCACCGCGCAGATGACGGAGCTCGCCGCGCTCATCGGTGACCTCCAGGAGCTGTCCCGTCCCGACAGCGGCAGCCGGGTCCTGGTGCTGCCGCTGCACGAGCTGACCGAGGCGGCGCTGCGGCGGGCGCGGCTGCGGGGCCCCGAGCTGACGTTCCGCACGGACCTCACCCCCTGGTACGTACGGGGGGAGGCGCCCGCGCTGGAACGGGCGCTCGTCAACATCCTCGACAACGCGGTGAAGTTCAGCCCGCCCGGTGAGCGGGTCGAGGTGTCGCTGCGGGGCGGTGAGCTGACCGTCCGGGACCATGGGCCCGGTATCCCGTCCGAGGAACTCCCGCATGTCTTCGACCGGTTCTGGCGGTCGCCCTCCGCGCGGAGTCTGCCCGGGTCGGGGCTGGGGCTGGCGATCGTGGCCCGTACGGTGCAGCAGTCCGGCGGTACAGTGGCGCTGCGCGCGGCCCCAGGTGGCGGTACATCCGTAACGGTACGCCTCCCCGGCGCCCCGACCCCACCCCCGGCCCCCCCGTCCGACCCCGACCCCTGACACGGCCGTGCCGGGAGGTCCGTCCGGCTGAGCGCACTTGTCCCTGTACAGGTCGTCCGTGGGTGCGCAGTTCCCCGCGCCCCTTTGGGGCGCATCCGGCCGGTTCTTCGGGTCGGTGCCGGTCGGGATTCTCCGTCCTCGATCCGACACGCTCGGTACGACGTACCCGTACCCGACTGAAGAGCATCGGAGTCTGCGAGCAGAGATTCCCGCCCACCCCCTCCCGCAGCAGCGCGCCTGCGAGAGGAGAGGGGCGCCCCTTCAGGGGCGCGGGGAACTGCGCAAAGACGAGGGCCGACCCGCACCCGAAGAGCTACCGCAATGGGGCAGCATCCAGGGGCGCGGGGAACTGCGCACCCACCGAACGACGGCACAGGAACAAGTGGGCTCACCCGGACAGACCTAGGAAGCGCAAGCGAAGGCGCCCTGCGGGGAACTGCGCACCCACGAACGGCCCGCACGGGAACAGGTGCGTCCAGCACAGGAAACCCAGGGGCGCGGGGAACTGCGCACCCCCGTTCGACCCGCACAGGAAACAAGTGCGTCCCGCCGGACAGACCTCGGAAGCGCAAGCGAAGGCGACCCGCACAGGAAACCCAGGCCCCCCCCGGAGGGCTCAGCGGCGCGCGGGTCCCTGACCCGCCGCAATCGCGAAGGCGAGCGCCCCGAACGCCAGGCCCACCCCGCCGGAGGCGTAGAACAACGGGTCCACCCACCACGCGTTGGCGCCCGACACCGACCCGTCCCCGGCCACGCACGACACCTCGGGCGGAAAACTCCCCCGCCGGACGTCGGAGCAGAAGCTGGGCAGATCGTCGTTCACCAGATACGCCTTGACCCAGCTCAGCGTCCACGTGACCAGGAAGACCGCGAGCGATGCCGCGCTGATGACCCACACCGGAGCGGGCCGATCGGGCGTCGGGCGCGAGTACGGCACGGGTCGGGTCATGAGGACGTAGCGTAGCGGCGCCCCCGCCCCGCGGAACCTGCGGCACAGAGCGAAGAGGCCCGCAAATGCGACGCACATTCCTCCATTAGCTTGCACATGCGGCCCCCTCATCCATATCGTGGCGCACATGCCGTCGTACACCATTGGACAGGCCGCCCGTCTCCTCGGCGTCAGCGCGGACACCGCGCGCCGCTGGGCCGACGCCGGGCGGATCGCCACGCACCGCGACGAGGGCGGGCGCCGACTCGTCGACGGAGTGGACCTCGCCGCGTTCTCCGTCGAACTCGCCCAGGGCGAGGGCGAGAACGACGTCTCCTACACCTCCGCCCGCAACGCGTTCCCCGGCATCGTCACCGCCGTGAAGCTCGGCGACGTGGCCGCGCAGGTGGAGATCCAGGCCGGACCGCACCGGCTGGTCTCCCTGCTCACCCGGGAGGCCGTGGAGGAACTCGGCCTGGAGGTGGGTGTGCAGGCCACCGCCCGGGTCAAGTCCACCAATGTGCACATCGACCGGAGCTGACGGGGCTCCCCCGTCCGTCCCGCACCCTCGAAGTCCTCCAAGGAGTCCCCGATGTCCCGCTCCCCGGCCCGCACAGCCGCCACCGCCCTCGCCGCCACCGCGCTCCTCATACCGCTGCTCGCCGCCTGCGGCGACGACGAGGAGAAGAAGGACTCCGGCGCCCAGGACTCCGCGAAGCTCACGGTCCTCGCCGCCGCGTCCCTCACCGATGTCTTCGGCACGGTGAAGAGCGCGTACGAGGACGCCCACCCGGGCACCACCCTCACGTTCTCCTTCGCGGGCTCCCAGGAACTGGCCGCCCAGGTCCGCCAGGGCGCCCCCGCCGACGCGATCGTCACCGCCGACACCAGGACCATGGACGGGCTGAAGGCCGACACGGGCACCCCGTCGGTCATCGCCAGGAACCGGCTCGTCATCGCCACCCGCGAGGGCAACCCCGACAAGGTCGACGGGCTGAAGGACCTCGCCGACCCGAAGCTGAAGGTCGTGCTCGCCGCACCCGAGGTCCCCGTCGGCCGCTACAGCCGCCAGGTGCTCGACGCGCAGAAGATCGATGTCGAGCCGGTGTCCGAGGAGCCCAACGTCCGCGCCGTCCTCAGCAAGGTCGAACTCGGCGAGGCGGACGCCGGAATCGTCTACAAGACCGACGCCGAAACCGCGACGGACAAGGTCGACGCGATCACCGTCCCCGACGACCAGAACGCCATCGCCCAGTACCCGGCGGCCGTCATCAAGGGCGGGAAGAACGTGGCGGCGGCCCAGACGTTCGTGGAGTGGCTGTCCACGCCCGCCGCCCAGAAGATCCTCCAGGACGCGGGCTTCCAGAAGCCGTGACCCGCCGCACCGGCGGGGGCACCGCCGCCCCCGCCGCGCCGTCCCCGAGGATCACGCCATGAAGACCCGCCCGGCCCGCGCACCCGGCACCACCCCGCCGGCCCGCCCCCCGCTGGCCCTCGCACTGCCCGCGGCGCTCGCCGTCGCGTTCCTGATGCTGCCCCTGCTCGGCATCCTCGCCCGCACCCCGTGGGGCGACCTCGCGGAGCATCTGACCGCGCCCGGGGCGGTCACCGCGCTGCGTCTGTCGCTGGTCGTCTCCGGCTGGGCCCTCGCCCTCGCCCTGCTGCTCGGGGTGCCGCTGGCCTGGCTGCTGGCCCGCGTCCCGTTCCGCGGCAAGGCGTTCGTGCGGACCCTGGTCCTGCTGCCGATGGTCCTGCCGCCGACCGTCGGCGGGGTCGCGCTGCTCCTCGGCTTCGGACGGCGCGGACTGCTCGGCCCCTGGCTGGAGGACTGGTTCGGGATCACCCTCCCCTTCCACACCGCGGGCGCCGTCGTCGCGGCGGCCTTCGTCTCGATGCCGTTCCTGGTCATCAGCCTGGAAGGCACGCTCGCCGCGCTCAGCACCCGCTACGAGGAGGCCGCGGCGTCCCTCGGCGCGAGCCCGTTCCGGGTGTTCCGTACGGTGACGCTGCCGATGGTCGCCCCCGGACTCGCCGCGGGCGCCGCCCTGACCTGGGCCCGCGCGCTGGGTGAGTTCGGCGCGACGATCACCTTCGCGGGCAACCTCCCCGGCACCACCCAGACCCTCCCCCTGCATGTGTACCTGCTGCTCCAGGACGACCCGGAGGCGGCGACCTCGGTCTCCCTGCTGCTGCTCGCCATCGCCATGGCCGTCCTGATCGCCCTCCGCGGCCGCTGGACGACGACCCCGGCCACCGCCGCACCCCGCGCCGACCGTGACCCGGCCCCCGAACCACGAACGGCACCCGAACCCGGCCCCTCCGCACCGGACCCGGCGCAGGACCCCGCACCCGTACCCGACTCCGTACCCGCCGACCGCGCGCCCCGGGCCACCGCCCTCGACGCCCGGCTCACCGGATTCACCGAGCTCGCCCTCACCGCCGAGGGCGGCACCACCCTCGCGGTCGTCGGTCCCAACGGCGCCGGGAAGACGACCCTGCTGCGCGCCCTGCTCGGGCTGCCCACCCGTTCCCACGCCGCGCTCCGGCTCGGCGCCACCGACCTCACCGACGCGCCGCCGCACCGGCGCTCCACCGCCTGGGTCCCCCAGTCACCGGCCCTGTTCCCGCATCTCACCGCCCTCGCCAACACCGCGTACGGGCCGCGCGCCCAGGGCGTCCCGCGCGCCGAGGCGCGGGCCGCGGCCCAGCACTGGCTCGACCGGCTCGAGGTGGGCCATCTCGCCGGACGCCGCCCCGGCCAGCTCTCCGGCGGCCAGGCCGGGCGGGTGGCGCTGGCCCGCGCGCTCGCCGCCCGCCCCCGGCTGCTGCTGCTCGACGAACCCCTCGCCGCCCTCGACCAGACGACCCGCGCCCGGGTCCGCACCACCCTGCGCCGCCATCTGGACGACTTCGACGGCGTCTGTCTGATCGTCACCCACGACCCGGTGGAGGCCGTGTCGCTCGCGGACCGGGTCCTCGTCCTGGAGGACGGCCGTACCGTGCAGGACGCCCCGCCCGCCGAGGTGAGCCGCCATCCGCGCTCCCCGTGGGTGGCCCGGATGCTCGGGCACAACGCCTGGGCCGGCACGGCCACCGCCGACGGGCTGCGCACCCCGGACGGCACCCTCGTCATCGCCGCCGAACCCCTGCCCCCCGGCGCCGGGGCCCTCGCGGTGATCGCCCCGGAGGCGGTGTCCCTGCACCGGGACCGCCCCACCGGCAGCCCCCGCAACGTCTGGTCCGGCACGGTCGGCGAACTCACCGCCGTGGGAAGCAGACTGCGGGTCCTCGTCACCTCCGCCACCGCCCCCGACCTGGTCGCGGAGATCACCCCCGGGGCCGCCGCCGATCTCGGGCTGCGCGAGGGCTCGGAGGTCTTCACCAGCGTCAAGGCCACCGAGGTCGTCCTCGTCCTCGTCTGACGGCCCCGCCACCCGCTCGGCGCTCTTCCCCTGCCCAAGGGCCCACAAACCGTGACCCGGGCCGCCTCCCGACGTTGAAGGGGGAGTGCGGACGCCGTCCCTCGGCGCCGCACACGAACCACAGCACAACCAACTGAAGGAGTACGTGATGTCTCGCATCGCGAAGGCAGCCGTCCTGGCCGTCGGCACGGGCGCCGTCATGCTCGGCGGCGCCGGCATGGCCGCCGCCAGCTCGGGCGCGGAGGCCGCGGCCATCGGCTCGCCGGGCGTCCTGTCCGGCAACATCGTCCAGGTCCCGGTGCACATCCCGGTCAACGTCTGCGGCAACACCATCGACGTCGTCGGCATCCTGAACCCCGCGTTCGGCAACGCCTGCGTCAACGGCAGCGCCCCCCAGGCCCAGTCCGGCTACGGCGCCTGATTCCCCCGCGTACGGCACCCCGGTCGTACGAGCGCCCCCGTCAGCGGCCTTCACCTGCTGACGGGGGTTTCGCGTACCGGCTCACCGGTACCGGTAGATCCGGCTGTGGTCCTCCATGGCCGCGGGTGTCTCCTCCCACGGCGTCATCCGCTCATGCCGGGCGACCACCCGGCCCCGCTGGACCGACCCGATCCCCGGCGGCTCCGCGGGCTGGTACGCCCCGTCCGGCCGGGACGCCCGCCACCGGGACCACAGCAGATCCACGAACGAGTGGTGCAGCCAGAACACCGGGTCGTTCACCGACGCCCCGCCGAGCATCGTCCCGCCGACCCAGCGGTGCACCCGGTTGTGGTTGCGCCAGCGGTCGTCCCCGGTACGCGCCGAGGTCCAGCCCTCCAGCGTGTTGCGGAACCCGGACGTGACGGTGGAGTTCCACGGCGCCACGTCGTACGCCGACTGCTCCATGGCGTACGCGAGCTCCTCCTTCGACGGCAGCGGGAACGGCCGCGAGGGGCGGCCCAGGTCCCGGGCGAGATGGTCGTCGTCCGTGGTGTTCTCCCGCACCACCCAGCCGTTGGCCCGCGCGAACGGGCCGCTCTCCACCCGCCGGTCGGGCCCGTGCCCGGTCCCGCCGAGCAGGTCGTCGGTCCAGGGGAGCGCGCGGGGCGAACGGTCCTTCGTCCAGTCCCAGTACGGGACGGTGACCCCGGGCACCTCCCGCTGGAGCGCGCGCTCGAACTCCAGCAGGAACCGGCGGTGCCACGGCAGGAACGACGGCGCCATGTGCGCGACCCGGCGGTCGCCCTCGCCGTCGGCGACGTAGTGCTCGATGTGCAGCCGGACGAACTCGTCGTAACGGCCCCGGCGTTTCATCGCGAGGACGGCGTCCACGAAACGTTTGCGCTCCGCGCGGGTGAGCGCGGTGACGTTCTTGCGGGTGTGCGCCATGGGTCCCCTCCCCCGGCTCAGACGTTCCGCGCGCCGGTGCCGGGCGCGAGACGGGCGGGGCCCAGCTCGTCCACGGCGGCGCGGGCCGCGGCGAGGGGGGTCGGGTACGAGACGTAGTGGTCGACCACGCTCAGATAACTGCCGTCGGCCCGGCGCATCAGCGGCAGGGGCCGCCCGTCGATGGTGACCCGCGGCCCGCCGGACCCGTGGTGCCCCACCGGGCGGGTCCGGGCGGCGGTCGGTGTCCCGGGGCCCCGCCCCTCGATCCGGCGGCCCCGGTAGGTCTCCTCGAACAGGAGCTCGGCGGGGGCGCGGGGCGCGCGGGGGCGGTGGGGTTCGCGGGTCGCGGCGAGGAGGGGGGCGAGGGCGGTGGCGGTGGTGGTCGCCACGGCCGCGGTGAACAGGGTGCGCAGCAGGGTCCTGCGGGTGCGGTGTGCGGTGATCGTCCCGGGCACCGGGCACCTCCCTTCCATACGGTCGTACTTTCCCTACCTCAACGTCCGTTCCCCCCAGAGGTCACCCTCCCCCACCCACTCCCCCATCCAGCCCAAACCCCGCCTCCGCCCGCGCCCCCGGGTTGCCTGTACCTGGCGCTTGTCCCTGTGCGGGTCGCCTCCGCTCGCGCCCCCGAGGTTCCCCACCCGAACGCACTTGTCCCCGTACGGGTACGTCCGTGGCTGCGCAGTTCCCCGCGCCCCTGGATGCTGCCCCGGTCCGTTGTTCGTCGGGTGCGGGCCGGTCCTCGTCTTCGCGCAGTTCCCCGCGCCCCTTTGGGGCGCCCTCCTGAGGCTGTTCTCTGTCTGCGGGGACGGGGTTGGACCATCCTCCTCGTGCAGTCGCATGACTGCGGGAGGGGGTGGGCGGGAATCTCTGCCCGCAGACTCCGATGCTCTTCAGCAGGGCAAGGGGGATGTCCGACCGAGCGCGTTGGAGCGAGGACGGAGAATCCCGACCGGCCCCGACCCGAAGAACAAGCAGATGGCGCCCCGATAGGGGCGCGGGGAACTGCGCAAAAGACGAGGGCGGCCCCGCACCCGACGAACGACAGCGAGGGGGCAGCATCCAGGGGCGCGGGGAACTGCGCACCCACCGAGCGACGGCACAGGAACGAGTGCGCCGACCCGGACAGACCTGGGAAGCGCAAGCGAAGGCGACCCGCAGGGAAGAACCGCGCACCCGAACGGAGCTTCAGCTCCGCAGGCTCCGCGCCGGCAGCAGACAGTGCGCGGCAGTCGCCAACACCCCCTCGTCCCCCGCGAAAGCGGACAGCGTCCGCTCCGTCATCTCGACCCCGGGAGTCCCCTCGGGCCAAGGCACCGTCGCGAAGAGGAAGTACGCGTGCCCCCGCTCCTCCACCGCCGCGAGCCACTCCCGCGGCACCACGCACTGCGCGTTCAGATGAGGCATGTTGACGACGGCCTGCCCCGCCTCGACCAGCAGGGTCAGCGGAAAACTGGGCCGGGTCCGCGCGTCGATGACGGGCCCGCCGGGGGGCAGCCCGGTGTTCTCCAGCAGCCGGCGCACCGCGGCCGAGGTGCCCTCCGCGCCGCCGGGCCCGTCACCGAGGGAGTAGGCGAGGAGGAAGGCGAGGTCGCCCCGTTCGTCGGGGTGCTCGCCGCTCCAGGCCATGACGGCGAGGGTGCCCAGCTCAGCGGGGTGGAGGGGGCGCTTGTCAGTGGGGGTTGAGGTCACCCCGGCACCGTAGCGACATATGAGGATGACCCGGATATTCGTGTCACTCGTCCGAGGGACACGCGTACGGGGATCACACGTTGGGGGTCGCGCGCGTGGCGTGCGACGAGCGCGGGTGGGGTCCGCGCGCCGGTCCCCTCACGCACCGCCGCGCGCGGACCGCGGTGGCTACTTGCCGACGGGGAGCCCGCCGAGCAGCGGACCGGTCTGGGCGCCGCCCGCGTTCAGCTGGTCGGTGGTCTCGTTGAGGCCGTACAGGAGGGAGCCCTTCCGCTCCGTGTCGATCGCGTTGGAGTGCAGCGGCTGCGCGTCGAGCGTCTGCTGCGTGGTGAGGGTGTCCAGCGCGCCGTTCAGGCTGGTGGGCGTGAGGTCGGAGGCGAACGCCGGTGCGGCGGCACCGGCCAGGGCGAAGGACCCGGCAACGAGAGCGGCGGCCTTGAGGGGCTTCATCGTGTTCCTTTCTTCGGCGGCCCGGGGGCCGCCAGTGGGAATGCGTCCTACCGCGTGGACTAACGACCTCCGGCCGTGCCGGAAACCGCCGGAGAGCGAATTGCACACAACCCCCACCCGAAGGTGTTTCCCCACCATTCACCCGAGGCAGGGCAGGACCCGTTCCGATGGTTTTATATGAAAAATAGAGCGAGAGAAGGACCTTTTCTCACGAATACATGAGCGCAATCCGATCACCCGTACGGAATTCCACCAGGAAGCCCGTCGAAGAGCCCGGAAATCGCCCGCACCGGCCACCGCCGGACAACCTCCGGAGCCCTGCAATTGCGTCGGCGGAACATCCGTACAAACGAACGAGCCGCCCGGCCCCGGAAGGGGGCGGGCGGCTCGCGGAAAGGTCGGGCCTCAGTCGTTCACGCAGACGTTGCCGAACGCGGGGTTGAGGATGCCGATGACGTCGATGGTGTTGCCGCAGACGTTCACGGGGATGTGGACCGGGACCTGGACGACGTTGCCCGAGAGCACACCGGGGGAGCCCACGGCCGCGCCCTGGGCCCCGGCGTCGGCGGCGGCGACGCCCGCGGCGCCCGCGACAGCGGCGGCGGCGACGGTGGACAGGACGAGAGCCTTCGCGGTACGCGACATGGAAGTAATGCTCCTAGATCGTTGGGTGACGCACCAGGCGAGGATGCCCGGCCCATGGACCAACGTCCGACCCTCCGGCGGGTTCCGCATCCGAAAGGGTGATCTCTCGGCGCTCCCGCTCAACAACACCCGCGAGAGTGCCGAACGAAATCGCGGATACCCATTAATCCGACACACAGACTTCCGCGGTATCAGCAGCAAATAAGCTCGGCGGTTAGAGTGGCTTCCCTCTCCACGGACGGCCGAATCGGCGGTGGGGAGTCCTGCTTCGTCGATGTGTGATGGTCATACTGCCTTCCGACGGGTTCAGGATCTTTACATCCCCGAAAGGGCAATGCCGGTCATGCGCAATTCCCTCGCCCCGGTCCTCAGACGGCTGCTGCTGCCGCCGCGTACCACGGTGTGTGTCCTTTCGCTCTGCGCGGTGGCGGCGGGCGGGTTCGCCCAGGCCCCGCCCGTCCACGGGGCGGACCCCGACGACGGCAGGCCGGGCGGCGTCGTCGCCCCCGCGCTCCCCGCCGGGGTACCGGCCGCGCGGCCCGCCGCTCCCCCGCGCATCGCGCCGTACGCCTCGGAGGCGGCGAGCGTGCCGTTCGCCCAGCGGTTCCACGCCGTGCAGCACGGCGGCATCACCCGGGCCGCCAACACGTCGATCACCTGCCGCGGACCCGCGCCCACCCCGTCCGCCGTGTCCTGCGCCGACGCGCGGGACGGACGTGCCGCGGCCAACGACGACTTCGACATGTTCTACACCGACGTCGACTCCGACCCGAACACCTACAACTCCAGCCGCGGCGAACTGCGCGCGCCCGCCGGGGCGAAGGTCTCGTACGCGCGGCTGTACTGGGGCGGCAATCTGCTGGTGGGTGAGCAGAAGCCGGCCCGGGACAACGGGCGGGTGCTCGTCGCCGAGCCGGGCGGCTCGTACAAGGAGGTCCTCGCGGACAGTGTCGTCGGGCACCGGATCGCGGGCGGCGCGGACGCCTTCCAGGCCTCCGCGGACGTCACCGGCCTGGTGCGCTCCGGCGGCACGGGACTGTGGACGGTCGCCCAGGTCAATGTGGCCATGGGGCACTCGCAGGCGGGCGCGTGGGGCGGCTGGACGCTGGTCGTGGCGTACGAGCGGGCGAGCGAGCCGCTGCGGCAGCTCAGCCTGTGGGACGGCTTCCAGTACCTGGGCGAGAGCCCGAACGACGCGGCGCTGCGGCTCGACGGCGCCGCCGCCCCGGCGGGGGCCCGCGGCCAGGCCGGGTTCGTCGTCTACAACGGCGACACCGGCACCAGCGGCGACGCGCTGACCCTCTCCGTCGGCAGGCGCGCCGCGGCCACCCTGTCCGGCCCCGGCAACCCGGCCGGTGACCTCTTCAACTCCACCGTCACCGAGCCCGGCACCTCGCAGCCGCGCCGCGACCCCGCCCACACCGGCACCCTCGGGTACGACTCCGACGTGCTGGAGCTCGGCGAGGCGGTCGCCGACGGCGGCGGGCGGCTCGATCTGCGGCTGACCGCCGAACGGGACGCCGCCTGGGCGGGGGTCCTGTTCCTCGCGGTCGAGACCGACACCGATGCCGAGTAACCCGTCCCCGACGGGCCGGCCGGACACCCGCGCCGAAGCGGCGCGGGCCGCGCGGCCGCCACGGCCCGGCCGCGCCCCGGCCGACGCGCCGCCCCGGGTGCTGCACGTCGTGCAGCCCGTGACGGGCGGGGTGCCCCGGGTGGTGCTGGACCTGATCCAGCAGCACCTCACGGCCCCCGACGCGCCGCGCCTCCTCGTCGCCTGCCCCGAACAGGGGCCGCTCGCCGGATGGGTGACCGCCGCGGGCGCCGACTGGCTGCGCTGGGACGCCACCCGCTCCCCCGGCACCGCGCTGCCCTCCGAGATCCGCGCACTGGCCCGGCTGATCGCCCGCACCCGTCCCGGACTCGTCCACGCGCACAGCGCCAAGGCCGGACTCGCCGCCCGGCTCGCGCTGCGGGGCCGGGTACCGACCGTGTTCCAGCCGCACGCCTGGTCGTTCGAGGCCGTCGAGGGGACCGCCGCCCGGCTCGCCCGCCGCTGGGAGGTCGGCGCGGCACGCTGGGCCTCGCGGATCGTGTGCGTCAGCGAGGCGGAACGCGCCACGGGCGAGGCCGCCGGGGTACGCGGCCACTGGACGGTCGTCCCCAACGGCGTGGACACCGACCGGTTCCGGCCGGAGCCCCCCGCGCACGACGTACTGCCCCGCGCGCGCCGCGCCCCCCATGACGCGCCGCCCGCGCTCGCCGGGACCGACCCGCGCGCCCCCCTCGTCGTATGCGTCGCCCGGCTCTGCCGCCAGAAGGGGCAGGACGTGCTGCTGCGGGCCTGGCCCGAGGTCGTACGACGGGTCCCCGGGGCGCGGCTGGCCCTCGTGGGTGACGGGCCGGACGGGGAACGGCTGCGCGCCGGCTCACCCGAAGGGGTGATCTTCGCCGGGGCCGCCGAGGACCCCGCCCCCTGGTACCGGGCCGCCGACCTCGTCGTCCTCCCGTCCCGGTGGGAGGGGATGGCGCTGGCCCCGCTGGAGGCGATGGCGTGCGGGCGGCCCGTGCTGCTGACCGATGTCGCCGGGGCGCGCGAGAGCCTCGCGCCCGGCCATCGCGCGTACTGTCTCGTGCCTCCCGGGGATCCCGCCGCGCTGGCACGCGCGGCGGCCGGGCTGCTGCTGGACGCCCCCCGGCGGGCGGCACTCGGCGCACAGGGCCGTCGGCACGTCCTCACCACCCACGATGTGCGGCAGTCCGCGCGGGCCGTCGCGGCCGTGTACCGCGACATCCTCGGCGCGGAGCGCCCCAAGTGCAGGGAGTCCACCACCTCGTGACCGCGGAAAGCACCGTTCCTCCGCCCGTGGGACAGCCGCGCGCGGGACGCAGCGGCTCCACCGTTCCCGGGTCCGGGCTGCCCGGCACCCCCCGGCCGGCCGGACCGGCGCGCACCGCGGGCGGGGTCCGCACCGCCACGTCCACGCGCCCCGGCGGCGCCGCGCGCGCCGGGACCCTCCGGCCGTCGCCCACCGTCCGGGCCGCCGGCACCGCCCGGCTCGCCCCGCCGGTGACCGCGCGCCCGTCCGGCGCCCTCTCCCCGCTGCCTCCCCGGCCGCTGTCCGGCGCGGGCGCGCCCCCGGCGGGCCGGACGGCCGCGCCGCGTCCGCGCCGGGACCTGCCGGTGCTCGCGGTGGACGGCACGGCGGGGCTGCTCGCCGTGCTCGCGCTCGGCGCCCCGCAGCGGCATCCGCTGATCCTGGCGGTGCTGACCGTCGGCGTCGGCGGCTGGCACGCGCGGGCCGCGCTGCGCCGCCGTACGGTGACCGCGCCCGACGCGCTGGACGAACTGCCCGCGCTGTGCGGGCGGGTCATGGTGGCGTGGGCGCTGCTCGGCGCGGTCCTGGGGGCGCTCTCCCCGGCCTTCGCGCTGTCTCCGCGCGCGCTCGCCCTGGGGTGCGCGGCGCAGGTGCTCACCTCGTGCGCGGGGCGCGGGATCGTGTACGCGCGCCGCCGCGGACGCCTGACGCGCCGGCCCCACGCCACCCTGGTCGTCGGACCGGCGGGCCCGGCCCGGCTGGTCGCGGCGGCCCTGCTGCGGCATCCCGGCTGCGGGGTCCGCCCGGTCGGCGTCGTCACCGACCCGGACATCCCCGCCGACCCGGCCCCGGCCGCGGACCTCCCCGTCCCGCCCGGCCCGGTGCTGCCGACGCTGACCACCACCGACGAGGTACGGCGCGCCCTTGTGCAGAACGGCGTACGTGAGGTGCTCGTCGTCGGCGCGGACACCTGCCGCGTACAGGCCCCGCTGCTGCGCACCCTCGGCAAACTGGGCTGCGGACTGTGGCGGATCGACCCCGACACCGCCGGGTTCCGCCCGGCGAACGGCTTCCCGGGCGCGGGCGCACCCCGGCTCGCGGGCTTCGCGTACACGGCGCTCCTCGCGCCCCGCACCCGCCGCACCCACCCCGGCAAACGGGCCTTGGACGTGGTCGTGTCGGGTGCCTTGCTGCTGCTCGGCGCCCCGGTGCTGCTGCTGTGCGCGACGGTGATCCGGATCGTCGACGGACCCGGGGTGGTGTTCCGCCAGGAACGCGTCGGCAAGGGCGGACGCCGGTTCACCCTGCTCAAGTTCCGTACCCTGCGCCCCGCCGACCCCCAGGAGGCGGCCACCCTCTGGAGTGTCGCCGACGACAGCCGGGTCAACGCCTTCTGCCGCTTCCTGCGCCGGACCTCGCTGGACGAGCTGCCGCAGCTGTGGAACGTCTTCCGCGGGGACATGTCGCTGGTCGGACCGCGCCCCGAACGCCCGTACTTCGTGGCGCAGTTCAGCCGGACGTACGACGGATACCGGTCACGGCACCGGATGGAGACCGGCATCACCGGGCTCGCGCAGGTCCAGGGGCTGCGCGGCGACACGTCCATCGAGGACCGGGCCCGCTTCGACAACGCGTACATCGACACCTGGTCGCTGTGGCAGGACATCCGCATCCTGCTGCGGACGGCCGCCCTCCTCGTCCGTCCCACAGGAAGCTGACCCGGTGCCCGACTCCCTCCCGGCCACCGGCCGTCCCCCGCGGACGGCCGGTGGCCCGCCCGGGGCACCGGCCGCCACCGGGACCGCGCCGGCGGCCCGACTGCTCGCCGCGGCGGGCCGGTTCGCGCCGGTGCTGCCCGTGGTCGCGCTGATGGCGCTGCTGGCGCTGCCCGTGTCCGGGGACACCGCCCGGTCCGGGGGCGGCACCCCCGCCGATGTGATGTCCGGGGTGCTGGTGCTGCTGGCCGTCGCCGGGGCGGTACGGCGCGCGGAGCGTGCGCTGAGCCGGACCGCGCTCGTGGTGCTGGGGCTGCCGGTCGTCGGGTTCGCGGTCGCGGCGACGGGCGCGGCCGACGCCGCGACCGGCCTCACCGGCCTCGGCCGCTACCTCCAGGTGTTCGTCCTGGTCCCGGCCGCGGTGCTGCTGCTGGTACGGGACCGCGCCGATCTGCGGGTGCTGGCCTGGGCGTTCGTGGGCCTCGCGCTCGTCCAGGGCGGGATCGGGGCGCACCAGTACGCCACCGGGACCGGCGCCTCGTACATGGGCGCCGACATCCGGGCCGTCGGCACCTTCGGCCCGACCGATGTGATGGGCATGGCGACGGTCGTCTCGTACGGGGTGATCTGCGCGGTCGGCCTCGCGCTCGGCGCGGCACCGGGTACGGGTACGCCCGCCGGTTCGGCCACGGGTACGGGTGCGGGTGCGGCGGTGCGGCAGCGGGTCGTGGCGCTGGTCTGCGCGCTGCTCCTGCTGGTGCCGCTCGCGCTGTCGTTCAGCCGGGGCGCGTGGATCGCGACGGCCGTGGCGTGCGCGGCGCAACTGCTGCTGGCCGGGGTGCGGCGGGCGGTGGCGGTGGGCGCGGTGCTCGCCGCCGTGCTCGTGGTGCTGGTCGGCGGGGTCGGGGTCGGCACGGCGATGCTCCAGGAACGGGTGGACTCCATCACCAAGGTCACCGACGCGCCCGACCAGTCGGTGCTCGACCGCTACACGATGTGGGCGGCGGCCGTCGGTATGTGGCGGGAGCGGCCCGTCACCGGGGTCGGGCTGAAGAACTTCCCCGCCCACCGGGACGGTCACGCCTCGCTGGCCCTGTCCTCCGGCAGCGACACGGCCGGGGCGGGTTCCGGGTTCGTCCGCCAGCCCCTGCTGTCCCCGCACAACATGTATCTGCTGGTCCTCAGCGAACAGGGGCTCCTCGGGCTGCTCGCCCTCGCCGGGGGCTGGGGCGCGCTGCTGGTGCTCGGCGTCCGGCGTCTCACGCTCGTCCGCGGGGCCGCCGTACGGGCGCCCGGGGGGCCTTCGGCCCGGGGCGCGGACTGCGGACTGCTCGCCTGCGGGCTGCTGGTGTGGCAGCTGGTGGACTTCGCGTACGCGGACATCGGCGGCCCGTCCACCGTGCTGACCGCGGTCGCGCTGGGCGTCGTGGCGTGGTGGGCACTGGGGGCCGACGCCCGGTGAACCAGGCATCCGACGCCCCCGGCACCACCGGTACGGCACCCCCGTCCCGCCCCGGCGCCGCACCCGTCACCGTCCCCCTGCCCGTCACACCCCCCGCACCCCGTACCGGCCCGCCCGCCACCCTGCCCCGGACCGAGGCACCCCGAACCGGTCCCCCCGGCACCGCACCCCGTACCGGTCCGGACGACACCCCGCCCCGGACCGAGGCGCCCGGCACCGCGTCCGCACCCCGGCCCACGGACCCGGACCCGGACGACGCGGAACGGGGGGAGGGCGGGGGCTTCCTGGCGCGGGCGGCGCTGCTGACCGGGGTGCTCACCGCCGCGGGCGCGCTGCTCGGGCTGCTGCGGGACCAGACGCTCGCGCACCTCTTCGGCGCGGACCGGGACACCGACGCGTTCCTCGTGGCGTGGACCGTGCCCGAGTTCGCGTCCACGCTGCTCATCGAGGACGGCATGGCGCTGGTCCTCGTCCCCGCGTTCAGCGTCGCGCTGGCGCGGCGGACCCGGGGCAGATCCGGGCCCGACCCCGTACGCGCGCTGGTACGGGCGTCCCTGCCGAGGCTCGGACTGGCGCTGAGCGGGATCGCGCTGCTGCTCGTCGTCATGGCGCCCGCGCTGGTCGGCGCGCTCGCGCCGGGGCTGCCCGACCCGGAACTCGCCGTCGACTGCACCCGGTTGACCGCGACCTGTCTGCTGTCGTTCGGGCTCGCCGGGTACTGCGGCGCGGCCCTGCGCGCCCATCGCAGCTTCCTCGCGCCCGCGACCATCTACGTCGCGTACAACGTCGGCATCATCACCACGATGCTGGTCCTCGGCGGGCGCTGGGGCGTGCGCTCCGCCGCCGCCGGGGTCGCCATCGGCGGACTGCTGATGGTCCTCGCGCAGCTCCCCGCCCTGTGGGTACGGGTGCGGGGGGCGGCACGCCCGGCTCCGGCGACCGGGCCGCGGCGCCCCGAGGACGACGGGACCGGCGGCGACCGGGCGGTACGGCTCGCGGGCGACGGGACCGGGACCGGGGCGGACGACCGGGCGGTACGGCTCGCGGGTGGGGCGCTGATCGCCTCCGTGCTGCTGTTCGGGGTGTGCCGACAGTCGCAGGTGCTCATCGAACGGTTCCTCGGGTCCTCGCTGCCCGCCGGGGCCATCTCGCATCTGAACTACGCCCAGAAGGTGGCGCAGATGCCGATGGTGCTGTCGCTGATGCTGTGCACGGTGACGTTCCCGGTGGTCGCGCGGGCACTCGCCGAGGGGCACACCGAGAAGGCCAGACGCCGCGTCGAACGGGATCTGACGCTGGCCGCCGCGGTCGTGCTGCTCGGTGCCGCCGCGATCGTGGCGTGCGCGCCGCAGCTCGTCCACGTCCTCTTCCAGCGCGGGGCGTTCACCGCCGCCGACACCGCCGCCACCGCCGGGGTGATGCGGGTGTACGCGCTGGGGCTGCTCGGGCACACCCTGGTCGGCGCGCTGGTCCGCACGTACTTCTCCGCCGGGCGCCCCACCTGGTACCCGCTGGCCGCGATGTCCGCCGGGATCGCCGCGACCGCGGTCCTCGGCGCGCTGGCCGTCGGCCCGTTCGGGGTGCGCGGGATCGCCGCCGCGAACGCCACCGGCATCACCCTGGCCGCCGTACTGCTGCTGTGCGGCACCGGCCCGCGCAGCGTGCCGATCCACCGCCGCCGGGTCGCCGCCGAACTCACCAAGACCCTGGTGGCGGCGGGCTGCGCGACCGGCGCGGCGCTGCTGTGCGCCCGCTGGGCGGACGCCGCGCTGCCCGGTGTCCGGGGCGCGGCGGCGGCCGTGGCCGCCGCCGTGCTGGTGGTCGCCGTGGTGTTCCCGCTGGCGCTGTGGCCGCTGCGGGCCGACGCGCTGCCCCGGCGGCCCGCCCGCGCCTCCGGCCCGCCCGATGTGACGTCCCCGCGTTCCTGGACCGACCGAGCCCGCGAGGGCGGGCGCCGCACCGCCCGGCCCCCGCGCACCCCCCGTCCCGTCACACGAAAGCGCACCGATGCCCGCTGACACCCCACGCATCCGTCCTTCCTCCGTGCCGGACCGGGAGAACCCCGCACCGGCCCCGGCCTCCTCCCGCCCCCGCACCACCCCCGTCTGCGGCGCCGCCCCGCCCGCCGCCCGGCCCTCCGCCGCGCCCCGGGGCGCCGCGTACCGCACACCCGCCGCGCCCCGCGGCGCCGCCGGACCCCGCCCCGCGCCACCGGTACGGGCCGGCGGGTCCGGGTCCGGATCGGCCGAGTGGATCGCGATGTACCACTCCGTCGCCGACCCCACCGACGACCCGTACCGCATCACCGTCTCCCCGCAGCGGCTCGACGACCAGCTCGTCCGGCTGCTGCGCCGGGGACTGCGGGCCGTCAGCGTGCGGGACCTGGTGGCCGCGCGGGCCCGGGGCGACGCGGCCGGACTGGTCGCGCTCAGCTTCGACGACGGGTACGCCGACTTCGTCGACCACGCGCTGCCGGTGCTGCGCCGCCGGGGCTGCGGGGCGACCCTGTTCGTCCTCGCGGGACGGCTCGGCGGCGACAACGCGTGGGACCCGCTGGGCCCCCGCAAGCCCCTCCTCACCGCCGACGGGGTACGGGAGGCCGCCGCCGCCGGGATCGAGATCGGCTCCCACGGCCTCACCCATGTCGACCTGACCCGTGCGGGCGACGAGATGCTGCGGGCCGAGACCGCCGACAGCCGGGCCCGGCTGCGGGAGCTGACCGGCGCGGACGTGACCGGCTTCTGCTACCCGTACGGCACCGTCGACCCCCGGGCCGTCGCGGCGGTCCGGGCCGCCGGGTACCGCTACGCCTGCGCCATCGCCCCCGGCCCGCTGGCCGGCGAACTCGCCCTGCCCCGGGTGCACATCGGCCAGGAGGACACCGGGATGCGGCTGGAGCTCAAACGCAGACTCAGCCCGCTGCGCCGCCCGATGCCCCCCTACGGCCGGACCCCCCACGACCTGGCGGCACCCCCCGCCCCCGCGAACGGGAACCCGGCGGACCGCGACACCACCGGGCGGAGCGCCAACGGTCGGAGCACCACCGGTCGGAGCGCCACCGGGCGCGACACCACCGAGCGCGGCAGCGCCGGACGAAGCCCCGCCGACCGGGCCACGAGACCCACGGCGGCCCCGCCCGCCCCGCAGGCCCAGCAGCCCCCGGCGCACCCGGCCCACCCCACGCACCCGGCACCCTCCACGAACGGGCACCGCCCCGGTGACGGTCCGGCCCGGCCGGAGTCCCCGTGAAGGCCCTGCACATCATCACCGGGCTCGGCATCGGCGGCGCCGAACAGCAGCTCAGGCTGATGATCCGGCATCTCCCCGTGCACAGCGACGTGGTGACCCTCACCAATCCGGGGCCCGTCGCCGAGGCGCTCACCGCCGACGGGGTCCGGGTCGTCCACCTCGGGATGACCGGCAACCGGGATCTGCGGGCACTGCCCCGGCTGGTGTCGCTGATCCGCTCCGGCGGCTACGACCTCGTCCACACCCACCTGTACCGGGCCTGTCTGTACGGGCGGCTCGCCGCGCGGCTCGCCGGGGTCCGCGCGGTCGTCGCCACCGAACACTCCCTGGGCGAGTCCCGGATGGAGGGCCGTCCGCTCACCGCCGGGGTACGCGGGCTGTACCTCGCGGGCGAACGGCTCGGGCGCGCCACCGTCGCCGTGTCCCCGACCGTCGCCGAACGGCTGGGCCGCTGGGGCGTGCCCCGCCGCCGTATCCATGTCGTCCCCAACGGCATCGACCCCGGGGCCCTGCGCTTCGACCCCGGGGCCCGCCGGGCCGTCCGGGAGCGGTACGGGGTGCCCGCCGACGCGTATGTCGTCGGCGCGGTCGGACGGCTGGTGCCCGGAAAACGCTTCGACCAGCTCGTCGACGCGCTCTCCGAACTGCCGCCCGGGGTACGGCTGATGATCGTGGGCGGCGGTCCCGAACTGCCCGCGCTGCGCGAGCGGGCCCGGCGCGCCGGGGTCATGGACCGGGTGGTCCTCACCGGCGAGACCCGCCCCGTGCTCCCCCGCCCGGCCGGCCCCGGCGGTCCGCCCGTCGCCCCGGCCGCCCCCGGGCCCCCCGCCCTGTCCGCGCTGCTGTCCGCGATGGACGTCCTCGCCTCCCCCTCCCCGCAGGAGGCGTTCGGGCTCGCGGCCGTCGAGGCGCTGGCCGCCGGACTGCCCGTGCGCTACGTGGACTGCCCGGCCCTGGAGGACCTGCCGCCCGGCGCGGCCGGTGACGCCGAGCGGGTCGCCCCCGGCCCGGCGGCCTTCGCCGACGCCGTACGGCGGCTGCGGGACGCGGGGCCCCGGGAGCGGACCGTCCCGGACGCCGTCCACCACTACGGCATCGCCCGCAGCGCCGAACAGCTCACCCGGGTCTACGCGTCCGTCCTCGACCGCCCGTGAGACCGGCGCCGTCCCGGCCGCGCCACGCCGTGTCCCGGGGCGGACGCGCCCCGCGTCCCGTACCCACCGAAGTCCGAACCTGGAGTGACATCCCATGACCGACAACCCCGGCTCCCTGGGCCGCCCGAAGGCCCGTACGCGGTGGCTGCCCCTGTGGACCGCGCTGCCCCTGTGCGCGCTGGCCGGAGCGCTGGCCGGCGGCGCGTACGGGAAGCTGAAGGCGCCCGAGTACACGGCGACCAGCTACGTCGTCGCCGTCCCGACCGAGAAGGCCGACCCCGCGACCGCGCTCGGCTTCGCGCAGGCGTACGGGCGGGTGGCGACCCAGCTCGCGGTCCTCGGGAACGCCCAGGTCCAGGCGGGTGTGCCGGTCGCCGAGCTGCGCCGCAGCGTACGGGCGGCCACCTCGCCGGACGCCCCGATGGTCGCGGTCTCCGCGACCTCGCACCGCGCGGCGCGGGCCGCGTCCATCGCCAACGCCGTGTCCCGGGCGCTGACCATCGACGCCAACCGGACCCAGGACAACACCCATGTCCAGCTCCTCCAGTTCTCCCGGGCGACCACTCCCGCCGCGCCCAGCTCCGCGTCCCCGAGGCTGACCACGCTGGTCGGGGCGAGCGCGGGCGGTCTGCTCGGCGGGCTCGGTCTGCTGGCCCGCCCGCGCCGCCGGGTACCGGCCGCCGCCGACGGGGCGCCCGTGTCCGTGCCCGGTCCGGCCCCGGCGGCGGACCTGAAGCGGTGACGGCCCCGCGACCGGCCGGGGCCACGGCCCCCGCGCCGCTGCCCGACGCCGTGCCCGTGGCCGCGCCCCGGCCCGCGCTGTCGGCGGAGGTGTGCCGGGACCCGGACGCCTTCGCCGCACTGGCCCCCGCGTGGCAGCGGCTGTTCGCGCGCTGCTCGGCGGCGACCCCGTTCCAGCACCACGCGTGGCTGGACTCCTGGTGGCGCTCGTACGGGCGGCGGGGGCGGCTGCGGGTGGTGCTGGTGCGCTCGGGCGCGGACCTGGTGGCGGCGGCCCCGCTGGCCCTGGTCCGGCGGCCGGTGCCCGCCCTGGTGCCGCTCGGCGGTTCCCTCGCCGACTACACGGACGTGCTGCTGGACGACGCCGTCCCGGGCGCCGCCGACGCGCTCGCGGCGGGCCTCGCGGACGCCGCCCGGGGGGCCCTGGTCGATCTGCGCGAGGTCCGTCCCGGCGCCGCCGCCGAGCGGGTGTACGCGGTCTGGCCGGGCCCCAAGCGGCTGATCCGTGACTCGGTGTGCCTGGAACTCCCGGCCGCGCCGCTCACGGAACTGATCGACCGGCTGCCCCGCCCCCGCGCCCAGCGGGCCCGCGCCAAGCTCCGCAAGCTCGACGCCCTCGGGGTGCGCCAGCGGGTGGTGGACGCCGACGAGGCGGGGGCCGCGCTCGGGAACCTCCTCGAACTGCACCGTCTCCAGTGGCAGGGACGCAAGGTGACGGCGGAGCACCTGCGGCCGAGGTTCCGGGAGCATCTGGCGCGGGCGGTCGTCCCGATGATCCGCTCGGGCCACGCCGCGGTCACCGAGTTCACCCTGGACGGCACGGTGGTCGCCGTCGACCTGACCCTGCTGGCACCCGGGATCACCGGCGGCTACCTCGCCGGGGCGCACCCGGGGCTGCGCTCCCGCAAGGCCGATGTGGCGACGATGCTGCTGCGCTCCGACACCGAGAAGTGCGCGGCGGCGCCCGACGGGGGCGTGGGCCGGGGCGGGGTGCTGAGCATGCTGCGCGGCGACGAGCCGTACAAGCACCACTGGCGCCCCGAGACCGTCGTCAACCAGCGGCTGCTGCTGGCCCGCCGCCCGACCGCGCCGCTGCTGGCCGTACCCCTCGCGGACACCTGGGCGCGGGAGCGGCTGCGCCGCGCGCGGCGCGTCCTGCGGGAGCGGGCGGCGGGCGGACCGCCCGGCACGAACGGCGGCTCCGGACCGGCCCGCGACACCGGCACCCGGCACACCGGGACGGGGTACACCGCGGCAGCCCAGGACGGGGCGGGTCAGGGTAAGGGTCAGGGTCAGGGTCAGGGTCAGGGTCAGGGTCAGGGTCAGGGTCAGGGTCAGGACGGGGTACGGGAAGCGGGTGGCACGCCGGACGGCGGTGGCGGGCCTTGAGAGGTCCGCCACCGCCGTCCGGTGGGTGCGCCGGGCGCCCGCGCTACGCGCCGCGCGAGGGCCCGGCCGGGGCGCCGGACAGCGCGCCCGGCGCGTCCGGACCGGAACCGGCCCGGTCGGCCCACTCGCTCCAGTCGCTCCAATCGGTCCACTCGCTCCAGTCGGTCCACTCACCGGGGTCGGCCCAGTCCGGCCACTGGGGCTCCTCACCCGGGTACGCCGGCGGCTCCGGGACGCCCGGGACGCAGACCTCCTCGGTGAGCCACTGCCCGATCCACGGACCGAGGTCCAGCGGCGTGCAGTCGGACGGCTCCGTCGGCTCGGTCGGTTCCGTGGGCTCGGTGGGCTCAGTGGGTTCCGTCGGCTCGGTCGGCTCCGTCGGTTCCGTCGGCTCCGTGGGGGACGCCGTACCGGACAGGAGTTCGCGGTACACGGCAGCCGAGCGCGGGTTGTCGTCGCACTGCCACACACCGTGCGGGCAGTAGTCGGTGATCGTGTGGTAAACCGGCCGCTGACGGTCGATCCACCCGATCATGCGCCGCATGTATTCCGCGTTGTCGCCGTTGCGGAACAGCCCCCACTCGGGAAAGGAAATATCCTTGCCGTGGGCTTTCGCGAAGTCCACATGATGCTGAAGCCCGTACGGCTCACTCACCTGTTCGTCGAAGGTGATGCCCCGCGGCTGGTCGTACGAGTCCATTCCGATGATGTCGACGGTGTCGTCACCCGGATAGCACTCCGTCCAGGCGATGGCGTCCTTCCCGCGACTCGGCGTGAAATCGAAACGGAACTTCTGACCCGGCACCGAGCGCATGGTGGTGACGACCCTGTTCCAGTACTGCTTCCACGACTCCGGGTCCGGCGCACAGCGATGCCCGTACGTCGTCCCGTTCATCTCCCAGCCGAGGACCACCACGGTGTCCTGGAGCCGCAGACCGACCAGCCGCTCCCCCAGCTCCCTGAAGTGCCGGTCGAACGCGCCCGCCGCGCCCCTGCGCAGATCGGCGCGGACCTGGGAGTCCCGGATGCCCTGCTCGTTGCGGTCCGACATCGGGACGTTGAGGACGAACATCCGGTCGCGCTGGGCGTTCCGCCAGCCCGCCCAGTTGGCCAGGAAGTCGACCTGGCCCTCGATACCGGCCCAGGAGTCGCCGGGCAGATAGGTGTGACCGACCTTCAGCTCCGCGCCCCCCAGCCACTCGCTGAGCTCCGCCATCCGCTCCACCCCGCGCGGCCCGTAGTCCAGATAGGCCCCGAAGGGCGGCCGCCCGGACGCGGTGGACGCGGGCGCCGACGGCGGCGCGGCGGGGTCGGCGGACCCCGGGCCGGGCGGCGCGGGATCGGGTGCCGTCGGGTCGGCGGCGGTCGGATCGGTCACCCCGGGGTCCGTGGTCCCCGGGTCCGCCGGGCCCGGGTCGGCGGATCCCGCCGCCGGTGCGGAGGGTTCCGGGGCCCGGACCGCGCCGGTCCCGGCCGCGTACGCCGTACCTGACACGAGGGTGGCCGAGACGACGGCTCCCGCCGCGAGGGAGAGAAGTCGTCGGTGGACTATCCGGCGTTGCTGATGAGCCATTCCGCTGCTCCTGGGGACGTATTCCGTTTCCGTACTCCCGACCCTGTCTGTTGACACCGAGTCATAAGTATTCCTATTGCGCCGAACGGGATTTCAATCCGGCACGGGCGCCCATCCGCCCACTTGGGCGAGTGAATCTGGAGGAAATCACCGTGTCGATACTGGACCCGAGCGTTCCCGCCGTACTCCTCCGGATCGACCGCAACCCCTTCCACCACGGCACGCTCGGCGCGGTACGGTCCCTCGGGCGCGGCGGGGTGGAGGTGCACGTCGTCGCGGAATCCGCGGCGAGCCCGGTGCCGCGCTCCCGCTATCTGTGCCGGATGCACCTTCCGCCCCCGCCCGGCGCGAACCTGTCCGCGGTCGCCGCCGTGCTGCGGCGGGTCGCCGCCCGGGTCGCCCGCCCGGCCGTCCTGGTCCCCATGGACGACGCGGGCGCCATCGCGGTGAGCCGTCTCTACCGGGACCTGACCGAGCTGTACCTGCTGCCCAGCCAGCCCGGCGCGCTGCCCGAGCGGGTCGCCGACAAGGGTGAACTGGCGGAGGTGTGCCGCGCCCTCGACATCCCCCATCCGGTGACGCTGGTCCCCGAGAGCCCCGCGCAGGCCGCCGCCGCGGTGTGGCAGCTCGGGGCGCCGGTGGTCGCCAAATGGAGCCGCCCCTGGCTGGTGCCCACCGGCACCGGACTGCGCTCCACCGTCCTGGTGCGCTCCGCCGCCGAGGCGGAGGCCCTGTACCGCCGCACGGCCGAGGCGGGCAGTCCGCTGCTCCTCCAGGCGTACCTCGCGCCCGGCCCGCGCCGCGACTGGTTCTTCCACGGGTACGCCGACCGCACCGGGGCCGTGCTCGGCGGCGGCTCCGGCTGGAAGCAGCGCGCGTGGCCGCCGGGCGCGGGACTCACCGCCGTCGGCCGCTGGGTGCCCAACCCCCGGCTGCACGCCACCGCCCAGTCGCTGGTCCGGGTACTCGGCTACCGGGGGGTCCTCGACCTCGACTTCCGGCTGGACCCGGCCACCGACACGTACCACCTCCTCGACTTCAACCCCCGGCCCGGCGCCCAGTTCCGGCTCTTCACGGACGGCCAGGGCCTCGACGTGGTGCGCGCCCTGCATCTGGACCTGACCCACCGTCCACTGCCCGGCCCGGCCCCGCTGCCGGGCCGCCGCTATGTCGTCGAGAACTACGCGCCGCTCACCGCCCTGGCCGCCCTGACCCGGGGAGACGGCGCCGAACTCGCGTGGTACGCCGCCGACGACCCGGTGCCGGGCCGGGTCATGGCCCGGCTGTGGACCCGGCACGCGGTCCGCCGCCTCACCGCACGCCTACGCGACCGGCTGACCCCCCGCCGCACCGCGCACCGCCCCGCCCGGGGCCCCGACCCGTGCGCCGCCCACCCCGCCGACCTGCGCGGCAACCCTCATGACACGAAAGCGAGCAGCTGCTGATGTACGACCTGTTGGTGGTGGGAGCGGGCCCCTACGGCCTGTCGATCGCGGCACACGCGGCGGCGGCCGGGCTGGACGTCCGGGTCTTCGGCCGCCCGATGGCCGCGTGGCGCGACCATATGCCCGAGGGGATGTTCCTCAAGTCCGAGCCCTGGGCCTCGCACCTCTCCGACCCCGGGCGCCGCTACGGTCTCGACGCGTACGGCGCCGAACGCGGCGTACCGACCGAGCACGCCGTACCGCTGCCGGTACGGACGTTCGCCGAGTACGGGCTGTGGTTCGCGGAGCGCGCGGTGCCCCGGGTGGACGAGCGGATGATCCGTACCGTCGACACCTGCACGGGCGGCTTTCGCGCGCTCACGGAGGACGGCGAGCCGTTCCACTCCCGGTCCGTGGCCCTGGCCGTCGGCGTACTGCCGTTCGTCGACATCCCCGGCCCGCTGCGCGGCCTCGGCCCCGAGTACGTCACCCACAGCAGCCACCACGGCGACCTGACCCGGTTCCGGGACGCGGATGTCACGGTGATCGGCGCGGGCCAGGCCGCCCTGGAGACGGCGGCGCTGCTCGCCGAGCAGGGCACCCGGGTCCGCGTCCTGGCCCGCTCCCACACCCTCAACTGGAACGGTCTGCCGCCCGCCTGGCGGCGCCCCTGGTGGGACTCCGTCCGCGCCCCGCACAGCGGGCTCGGCTGCGGCTGGCGCAACTGGTGCTACGCGGAGCTGCCCGGCGCGTTCCGCCGTCTGCCCGAGAGCGGCCGGACCCGGATCGCGGCGACCGCGCTCGGTCCCGCCGGGGCGTGGTGGCTGCGCGACCGGTTCGAGCCGTCCGTCGAGGTCCTCCCCGGGCACGAGGCGGTGCGCGCGGGCGTCCGGGACGGACGGGTGCGGCTGGAGGTGCGGGGACCGGCCGGGGCGCCGGTGCCGCTGCTCACCGACCATGTGATCGCCGCGACGGGGTTCCGGGCCGGCCGGGACCGGCTGCGGATGCTCTCCCCCGATCTGCGGGCGTCCCTGATGCCGCTCGCGGACGGTTCGCCGGACGTGGGACGGGACTTCGAGTCGTCCTGGCCGGGGCTGTTCCTGGCGGGGCTGGTCACGGCCTCGGGGTTCGGTCCCGCGATGCGGTTCGTGCACGGCGCGTCGTACACCGCGGGCCGTCTCGTACGGGGTGTCCGGCGCCATGTCCGCCACCAGTCCCGCACCCCCGTCCGCCCCCCGCGGCTGCCGTCCCCCGCGTCCCCCGCCCCCGACCGGGCCCGCACCCCCTGATCCCCGGGGGCGCGGGCGACCGCGCCCCCGGCGGCCCGGCCGTACCGGGGCACGCCGAGGGCCCCGACCGGAACGGCCGGGGCCCTGGGGCACAGCGGTGCGGGGCGAGTGGTGCCGTGTCAGCGGCGGGCGGCGAGCGTCGCGCGGCGGTACAGCACCCCGCCGCCGACGAGCAGCGCGAGGGAGGCCGCCGCCGCGCCCATGGTCCCGGCGCCCGCGCCGGTGTCGGCGAGGACGGCCCTGCCGGGCGTCGTCTGCACCGCGTGCGCCGGGGGGACCTGTCCGGGCACCCGGACGGCCGGCCGCTCGGGCGAGGGCCGCGGCGGCACCACCCGGGTGTGCTCACGCGGCGGGACGGTGACCCGGGGCGGCGTCACCACGGGCGGCGTCACCGGGGTCACCGGCGTCACGGGCCGTACGGGCTTCGCCGAGTTGCCGCAGAACGTGCCGAACGCGGGGTTCAGCAGCGCGATCACGTTCACCGTGTTGCCGCAGAGGTTGACGGGGACGCTGAGGGGCACCTGGCCCAGGTTCCCGGCGAGCACCCCGGGTGAGCCCACCGCCGCGCCGCGGGCGGCGCTGCCGCCGCCGAGCGTGTCCTGGCCGGGCTTCGCGTGCTTGCCGGAGCGCCCGGTGGCCCCCCGTCCCTGGGTGACCGGCTCAAGGGGCCGTGCGGGCGCCGCGTGCCGGCCGGAGGCCGTCCGCTTCGCGGGTCCGCCGGCCTTGGCGGCCGGGGCCTGGTGTCCGGAGGAGGCGGGCGCCGCGTGCTTCGCCGGGCCGCCGGGCCGCGCGGGGGCGTCCTTCTTCGCGGAGGTGCTGGACATCGCGGTCGTACCTGTCCTGGCCGTGTCCGTCTTCGCGGGGGCGCCGGGGCGCGCGGAGCCGCCGGGGGCCGCGTGCTTGGCGGGCGCCGGGGCCGCGTACGGGTCGTGGGGGGAACCGGGCCGGTGGCTCACGGCGCCGGGGTGGGGGCCGCCGCGGGAGGTGCCGCCGGTCTCGTTGACCGCGGTGTTCCCGAAGGTGGGGTTCAGCGCGGAGACGCCGTTCACGCTGTTGCCGCTCACGTTCACCGGCACCGTGATGGGGGCGGAGACGGTGTTCCCGGAGAGCACACCGGGCGAGCCGACCGCCGCGGCGTCCGCGTCCGCGGCGAACGCGTGACCTCCTGGCAGGGACAGGATGCTCGTCGCGGCCGCGGCCGTGAGCATGCCCTTGCTGAGGGCCTGTCGCATGGAGGGGTCTCCTGTTCGCTGTGGACGGTGGGGGTTCGCCGTGCGGGGGTGGGGGGGAAAGCGTGCGCGGGAGGCGCGGGGCGTCGGCCCCGGGACCGTCGGGGGACGGTTCCGGGAGCCGACGGTGACGCGGCCGTGGAGGCGGCCCGATGCGTCGGAGCGTCAGCTGTTGACGCAGACGTTGCCGAAGCTGGGGTTCAGCAGCGCGATGATGTTGATGCTGTTGCCACAGACGTTGACCGGGATGTGGATCGGGACCTGGACCACATTGCCGGACAGGACGCCCGGCGAACCGATGGCGGCACCTGTGGCGCCCGCGTCGGCGACCGCCGGGGCGGCGATACCCATGGCCAGGATCACTCCGGCGGCAGCGGCCGCCGTCTTCTTGAGCTTCACGAGATTTTCCCTCTCTCTGCGGTCAGGTCTGGGATGTCGGCGGAACCGAGCGGGTCCATATCGATGACCCGCACCATGACCGGCTGATTGACAAACGACCACGGGCGGACGAGGAAACCCGCGATCCGTGGGCTTTTTCGGTATTCACCCGAACAACCTGAAAGACACGGACCACTCGGTCCGCCGAAGGCATCCGGACAGCACGGGAAACACCGGAAGCGGCGAACGGAACACCATCCGGCGGAAAGGGATCAGCCCGAGCAGGAGGAACGGGAGGAGCGGGGAGAACGGGGCGCCGGACGGAATCCGTCCGGGAACGCCCGGGGCTCTCCCGGACGGGCCGTACGGCTGCCGCGTCCGTGCGACGTGTCGCACGGACGGAGCGGAGCCGTACGGCCCGGGTCCGGCCTGGGGCCGGGGTGACGTCAGTTGTTGCCGACGCCGTTGCCCGAGAGGACCGGGATGTCGTCGAGGATGTGCGACAGCGGCTCGTCGCCCTTGACCTGCGACGAGTTCTCCGTGCACTGCTGGTTCTGCGGGGAGGACAGGACGTTGACGTCCTGCACCGTGATCGGGATGAGCCCGATCAGGGAGCCGACGTTCGCCTTCAGGGGGACGCCGAGGCACGGCTTGTTCAGCGTGCCCTGGACGAGCGAGAACTGCGGGCTCAGATCGCCGTGCGTCTTGGAGTTGCCGTACGCCTGGGTGGAACCGTTGCCGTTGACGGTGGTGACGCCACCGTCGTTGCCGATAGCCATCGCGGGAGCGGCGGCGGCAGCGGCGACGCCCACCACGGAGGCGGCGACGCCGGCGGCGGCCATGACCTTCTTGAGCATTTCCGGTGTTCCTTTTCTGAACAAGTTACTGATGCTTGCTGGACAACTCCCCTGAGCCGGTTTGGTTTCGGGTCTTCACCCGGTCGGCTCGCCCAACCCGTGCGGCGCAACGGATCGGGCTTCCGGGGCCGGTGCGGCAGGTTGACGACGGAATGCGGGGATCAGCGCGTCATCTCCTCCGGTCGATGGGCGTCTGATTATCCTTTCGGCCGGTTCTGTTCGGGGCGCCGTACCTGTCGAAGCCCGGCGGAACCGTCGGAATTCCGCCCGTGCACCCGGGGGGAAATCCGTTCCGCACCGGCGCTGAAAGGATTCTGTGAAGCGCGTGATCACCAAGAACGGCAAGTCCGGCGGCAGCGGCGAACGGCGGACCCCCCGGGTCCGCGGCGACCACGGGGAGGACCCGGCGGCCACCGCGCGTACCGAGCGACCGGCGCGCCGTCAGCGCGCCACGCGCGCCGCGCGGACCGAGCGCGTGTGGTCCGAGCGCGAGCTGCGGCTCGTGGACCGGCTCGCGACCGTCCACGGGGAACTGGACGAGCTGCACAAGGAACGGGCCGCGCTCATCGCGTACGTGTCACGGCTGCACGCCGGGTGCGTCAGCGCCCCCGATCCGGCGGGCCGCCGGACCGTCCATGTCGACACCGCCGTGGGGCGGCTGTCCTGGTGGATCGCCGCCGACGACGCGGAGCTGGTGTCGGACCCCGAGTCCGGTGCGGGCGGGCGGACGGCCGGGACCGCGGGGCCCCGGCGGGACACGGTGACACGGCTGGCGTTTCTTCATCTGCACCGGCGCCCCAACCGGCCCGCGAGGCTCGACAGGGGCGCGACCACCGCCACGGGCGCCCCCGTCATCGATTCTGCTTAGCCCATCGGAGTGAACGGCAGCAACCAAGACCTGCGGGGGTAGTTGGGCAGAACGCTCCGGGACGGGCAGAGCGCCACAGGACCGGCGATGGAAGAGCACCCCGCAGAACCACGTGAAGCACGAAAGGGACACCTCGTGATCAAGAAGGTCATGGCCGCCGCTGCCATCTCCGCCTCCGTCATCGGAGCCTCCGCTGCCGCCGCCGCCCCCGCGATGGCGATCGGCAACGACGGTGGCGTCACCACCGTCAACGGCAACGGCGCCGCCCAGGCGTACGGCAACTCCGCCACCCACGGGGACATGAGCCCGCAGTTCGCGCTCGTCCAGGGCTCCCTGAACAAGCCCTGTGTCGGCCTGCCGGCCAAGGTCAACGCGGGCTCCCTGATCGGCCTCATCCCGATCACCGTGCAGGACATCAACGTCCTGTCCTCCCCGCAGAACCAGCAGTGCACGGAGAACTCCTCGCAGGTCAAGGGCGACGAGCCGCTGTCGCACCTGCTCAACAACATCCCCGTGCTCTCGGGCAACGGCGCCGGCAACAGCTGATCACCGCACGACCCCTCGGCGCCCCGGCCGGGCGCCGTCACGAACGGGCCGCCGTGGCTTCACGGCGGCCCGTTCCGTGTCACCGCGCCCCGTGACGCCACGACCGCCGGGCACCACTGCCGGGCACTGCCGGTGAACCCACTGCCGGACACCACTTCCGGACACCACCGGCAGACCCGCCGGTGGACCCCCGCACCGCCACGGCACCGCGCCACCGCGATCCGCACCACCGCGGTCCGCACCACCGCGGTCCGCCCCCCGCGCGTACCCGCCGACCGCGCCGCGCCCCAGGGAACGCGCCTGCGCCGGGCGGGGCAGCCGTATGCCCCGGAGGCGCCCGGGGCCCGTCCACCGGTCCCCCGTACCGCGCCACCACCACCACCACCGCCACCGCCACCACCGCCACCACCGCCGCCACCAGCGCCCGTGCGCGGTTCGCGCTCACCGGGGCCAGATCTCCCGCCGCACCACCGACTCCCACTCCGGGTCGGGAAAACCCGGCACCGTACGGCCCTCCCGGCGCCAGGCCTCCGCGAGGCCCGTGTAGAGCGGTTCGGAACCACCAGGGGCCCGCGACATCCCGTACCTCGGGCCGCCCACCGGCCCGACCGGCCGGACCGGCGCCGCCCCGGGTGCCGCCCGCCCGCCCGGCAGCCGCCCCGGTGGCACCCGGCCCGACGGAGGGTGCGCCTGGGGACCACGGCCCGTCGGGAGGTTCCCCGAAGGGGTGTCCCCCCGGCCGATGCGCTCGGGGGCCCGCCGGCTCACCGGGATGATCCCCTGCCTTTTCCAGCCACCTGATGTGTCGCCCATGTCCGGTGCAACGCGTGGATGGGCGTCCCTGACATGGGCTGCGCCCCCACTGCGCCCGAGCGCTGCGCCAATCGGGTCATCACCCGCAACCCCCGGGTCGAACACGCAGTTGATCATCCTGCTGGCTCCGTCCCCAGGAGTCCGCTTGCGAAAGGGAAGAAACCATGAAGAAGCTGTGGGCAGCCGCGGCTGTCGCCGCCTCCGTCGCCGGAGTTTCGGCTGCCGCCGCCCCCGCCATGGCGATCGGCGACGACGCCGGCGTCACCACCGTGAACGGCAACGGCGCCGCTCAGGCGTACGGCAACTCCGCGACGCACGGGGACATGAGCCCGCAGTTCGCGCTCATCCAGGGCTCGCTCAACAAGCCGTGTGTCGGTCTGCCGGCCAAGGTCAACGCGGGCTCCCTGATCGGGCTCATCCCGATCACGGTCCAGGACGTCAACGTCCTGTCCTCCCCGCAGAACCAGCAGTGCACGGAGAACTCCTCGCAGGTCAAGGGCGACGAGCCGCTGTCGCACATCCTCGACGACATCCCGATCCTCTCGGGCAACGGCGCCGGCAACAGCTGATCGCCGTCTGATCGCCGCCCGAAGGGGCCGACCGTCGTGCCGGTCGGCCCCTTCGCGCTGCCCGGCCACTTTCGTGCCAGGTGCACCGGTACGTGAGAATCGCGTATCGGTTCATCAGGAACGGGGGAGGCCGATGACGGACACGACGCACGCCACGGGCGGCACCGGGGCCATGGGCGCCCCGGGCGGGGACATCCCCGCCGCGGTGCTCGGCCTCGACGGATACATCCGCGCGCTGAACGACGTGGCCACGACCGGCCGGCGGCTGACCCGGGACGAACTCCAGGAACGGCGCGCGCTCGGGGAACAGGCCGCGGAGGCGGGCTTCCGCCTCCGGCCGCTGATCGCCGCGCATCTCGCCGTCACCCGCGAGCGGTGGCCCCTGCCCCGCGCCGGGGCGCCGACCGGTTCCCTGGACCGCGTCCTCGCCGCCGTCGAGCAGGCCGTGGACGCGGTCGCCGAGGGCTTCGAGCGCGCGCAGCGGGTCGCCGTACGGCAGGAGGAGGCCGCCCGGCGCGAGTTCATCGACGACCTGCTGTACGGACGCAGCGACGTGGGCCGGCTCGCGGCCCGGGCGGAACGTTTCGGCCTGCGGTTCTCCTCCGCGCACGCCGTCGCCGTCGCGGCGGGCCCCACCGGGTACGCCGAGGGGGACGCCGTACCCCGGCAGGTCGAGCAGGCGCTGATCGCCCGTTTCGGGGACCGCGGCACCCTGCTCACCACCAAGGACGGACTGCTGGTGTGCGTCGCGCCCGGCGACCAGCACGACGTCCTCACCTACTTCGCGAAGCAGGCGTACGCCGCGACCGGGGGCTCCCGGGTCGCGGTGGGGCGTCCCCAGCCGGGCGTCGGCGGGGTCGTCCACTCCTACGAGGAGGCGTTGAACGCCCTCGACCTCGGGGAACGGCTCGGCCTTGAGGGACCGGTGCTGCGCGCGGCGGACCTGCTGGTGTTCCCGGTGCTGACCCGGGACCGGCAGGCGATGGCGGAGCTGGTGCACCACACCCTGGGCCCGCTGGAGCAGGCGCGGGGCGGGGCACAACCCCTGCTGCGGACCCTGACCGTGTACTTCGACTCGGGCTGCGTCACCGCGGAGGCGGCCCGCCGGCTGTCGCTGAGCGTCCGCGCGCTGACGTACCGGCTGGCCCGGGTCCACCGGCTGACCGGCGCCGATCCGGCCGACCCGGTGCAGCGCTACACCCTCCAGACGGCGGTGATCGGCGCACGGCTGCTGGACTGGCCCGCCCGCCCCGCCACCCCGTGAGCGAACCCGCCCCGCCCCGAACGGAGTTCCCGCACACTGACTGTATGGAATTCGTCTTCTTCGCCACCCTGCCGGGTCTGGTCATCCTGCTGACCCTGATAGCGATCGTCGACCAGATCCTCCTGCACGCGGGCCGCGCCGGGGTGCTCCCCTGGCGCAACGGAGGCCGCGCGGGCCAGGTCTCCGCGACCGGCTTCGAACAGCTCCACGGAGCCTTCTCCCCCGGCAAACAGAACGAACTCAAGGAACGCCAGTCGGCCCTCGTCATGCGCGACGACGAGGAGGACGGCGCCCCGCCGAACCACACCCGCGTCGACCTGGACAACGGCACGGCGGTGGTCCGCCTGCCGGGCGGGGTGTCCCGGAAGGCGTAGCCCGCTCCTCCTCGCCCCCGGACCGCCGGGCGCCTTCGGGTGGTGGGTGGGGGTGGGTTGTCCACAGGGGGGACGGGGGTGGGGGCGGGAGGGGGGTGGGGGCGGGCAGTATGGGGGGATGAGTGAGAGTGGTGGGGTCGTGGGTGCGGGTGTTTCGATGGCCGACTGGGAGAAGCGGTTCCGGGCGGCGCGGGTGTCGTTGCCGGGGTGGGCCGACGACGCTCCGCAGCGGGCGCTGTTCGTGTCGAACGCGACCGGGACGTACGAGCTGTACGCGTGGGACCGGGACTCCGGCGCGCAGCGCAAGGTGACCGAGCGGGCGAACGGCACCACCGACGGGGCGCTGTCGCCGGACGGCGAGTGGATCTGGTGGTTCGACGACAAGGACGGGGACGAGTTCGGGATCTGGCGGCGGCAGCCGTTCGCCGGGTACCCGGGCACCCGGCCCGAGGTGGACGAGCCGGCCGTGCCGGGGCTCGACGCGTCCTATCCGGCGGGGCTCGCGATCGGCCGGGGCGACGGGCCCGTGGTCGTGGGGCGGTCGACCGACGAGGGGGGCTCGACCATCCATGTGGTGCGCGGGGACGCGGCGCCCGTCGAGGTGTACCGGCACCGGGAGTCCGCGGGCGTCGGGGACCTCTCCCACGACGGATCGCTGATCGCCGTCGAGCACACCGAGCACGGCGACGCGATGCACTCGGCGCTGCGGGTGATCCGGCCCGACGGGACGACCGTCGCCGAGTTGGACGACACCTCGGGCGGCACCGAGGAGCTGGGCCTGGAGGTGCTCGGGTTCGCGCCCGTGGACGGGGACACCCGGCTGCTCGTCGGGCATCAGCGGCGCGGGCGCTGGGAGCCGATGGTGTGGGACGTGTCCTCGGGCGAGGAGCGCGACCTGGCGCTGGACCTGCCGGGTGACGTGTCCGCCGAGTGGTATCCGGACGGTTCCGCGCTGCTCGTCGTGCACAGCTTCGAGGCGCGCAGCGACATGTGGCGCTACGACTTCGTGTCCGGGTCGCTGGAGCGGATCGAGACCCCGCGCGGATCGGTGTCGGGGGCGACCGCGCGGCCGGACGGCAGCGTCGAGTACCTGTGGTCGTCGGCCGCCGAGCCGCCGGTGGTGCGCTCGACGTCCGGTGGGGTCGTCCTCGACCCGCCGGGCCTCGCCGCGCCCGCGTCGGTACCCGTCGAGGACGTGTGGGTGGACGGCCCCGGCGGCCGTATCCACGCGCTGGTGCAGAAGCCCGCCGGGGCCACCGGTCCGCTGCCGACCGTCTTCGACATCCACGGCGGGCCGACCTGGCACGACAGCGACGCGTTCGCGGCCGGGCCCGCCGCCTGGGTCGACCACGGGTTCGCGGTGGTCCGGGTGAACTACCGGGGGTCCACCGGATACGGCCGGGAGTGGACCGACGCGCTGAAGCGGCGGGTCGGGCTGATCGAGCTGGAGGACATCGCGGCGGTACGGGAGTGGGCCGTCACGTCCGGGCTCGCCGACCCCGACCGGCTGGTCCTCACCGGCGGCTCCTGGGGCGGCTATCTGACCCTGCTCGGGCTCGGCACCCAGCCGGACGCCTGGGCCGTCGGGATCGCGGCGGTGCCCGTCGCGGACTACGTCACCGCCTACCACGACGAGATGGAGGCGCTCAAGGCGATGGACCGCACCCTGCTGGGCGGCACCCCCGAGGAGGTGCCGGAGCGGTTCGCCGCGTCGTCGCCGCTCACCTACGTCGACGCGGTCAAGGCGCCCGTGTACGTCTCCGCCGGGGTCAACGACCCGCGCTGCCCGATCCGGCAGGTGGAGAACTATGTGGACCGGCTCGCCGCCCGGGACGCCGTCCACGAGGTGTACCGCTACGACGCGGGGCACGGCTCCCTCGTCGTGGACGAGCGGGTCAAGCAGGTCTCCCTGGAGCTCGCCTTCGCCCAGGGGCATCTCCCGGGGTGACCGGCCCGGCACCCGCCGGCCGACACGCCCGTACGGGACGACCCCACCGCGCGACCGCCCGGTGGGCACCCGTACCGTGGTCGGCGTGTACCGGTTTCTGCTGACGCCCCGTTGGTGGGGCATCAACATCTTCGTCGTGCTGGCCATCCCCTTCTGCGTCTTCATGGGGTCCTGGCAGCTCGGCCGCTTCGAGGACCGGGTCGAGGACCACCGGGCGGCCCCCGGGCAGTCCGCCGCCGCCCGGGCCTCCGAGGCCCGCCCGCTCGCCGAGCTGCTGCCCGTCACCAAGGACACCTCCGGCAAGCGGGCCGAGGCCACGGGCCGGTACGCCGAGCAGTTCCTCGTCCCCGAACGGAAGCTGGACGGCGAGCGCGGCTTCTATGTGCTGAACCTGCTGCGCACCGACGACGGCCCGGCCCTGCCCGTGGTCCGCGGCTGGCTGCCCGGCGAGCCGGGCCGTACCGAGGTGCCCGCCGCGCCGGACGGCGAGGTCACCGTGACGGGCGCGCTCCAGGCGTCCGAGAGCCCCGGCAGCGACGGCGCGCGTACCGCGGGCGGACTGCCGGCCGGTCAGCTCGGGATGATCAGCGCGGCGACGCTGGTGAACCTCGTACCGCACGACCTCCACAACGCGTGGGTGACCCTCGACCGCGCGGACGGCGGGATGACGCCCGTCCCGGCGGCGGCACCGCAGAACACCGGGCTGGACCTGAAGGCGTTCCAGAACCTCGGGTACACCGGCGAGTGGTTCGTCTTCGCCGGGTTCGTGGTCTTCATGTGGTTCCGGCTGCTGCGCCGGGAGACGGAGGCGCTGCGGGACGCCGCCCTCGGCATCCCCGAGGACTCCGCCGCGACCGCGACCGCTCCTGCCGTCGCTCCGGCCGCCGCCGTCGCGGCGGGTCCGGGCGGCCCGCGCCACCCGGAACCCGCGTCGCGGACCGCGGATCAGGACGCGGGCAGCGCGCCCGTGTAGTAGACCGTCCCCGCGCACGCGTCGGGGATCGTCGCGGTGGTGGACGGGGAACCGGGCTCCGCCGTGTGCGAGACGCTGACACTGCCGTCCTGCGGCAGGCCCTCCTGGCCGCCGAGCTGCGGCGACTCGGCACCGCCACCGCTCGTCTCCGCGGTGCCGCCCGTGCCGGAGCTCGCCCCTTCCGACGGGGTCGGGTCGGGGGACGGACCGGTCGTGTTGCCGCCGCCGTCCGTCGGGCACTCCTCGGACGGCACCCAGGCGAACCGCACCTCGTACGACGAGCCGGGTTCGAGGATGATCTGCGACGGCACCGAGGCCGGGGACGGCAGGCCCGTCGCCGCGTCACCGTCGGTGTGGGTGAGGGCGGCGAGCCTGGTGGAGTCCGCCGCGCCCTGACCGGCGGCGTCGACGCTGCCGCCGCCGTCGACCGTGCAGTCGCCGGAGGAGACATTGGCGACCGTGAACGTGCCGTACACCTTGCCGTCGGGGCCGGGGTCACCGACGTTCGCGACGGCGCTGCCCAGGTCGGTGGGGCCGCAACTCGGTGAGGTGGCGTTGGAGGTGCCGGAGCCCGGACCCGAACCGGTGCCGGGGGCCGTGCCGGGCGTACCACTGCCCGGACCGGTGTCCGTACCGCCGGTCGTCCGTTCCGCGGGCTTGTCCTTCTCGCCCGGCCCGCCGCCCTTGCCGGGGCTGCTCGCGCTGCCGGACGGCTTGCGCGGGCCCTTGCTCGGCCTGCCCTCGCGCTGTTCGGTGCTGGGGGCCTCGCTGCTGGTGCCGCGGGTCTGCTTGCCGTGCCCGACGTGCGACACCTGGGTCTCGGTGCTGCCCGGGTTGTTCGCGACGCGGACGAGCGCCGGGACGGCCGTCCCGATGAGGAGGGCCGCGGCGGCCGCGCCCACGAGCGCCTGCCGCTTGCGGGCCCGGCGCGCGGGGACCGCCCGGCGGAGGTGGTCCAGGGTGCCGTCGGAGGGCTCCAGGTCCTGGACGGCCTGGTGCAGCAGTCCGCGCAGCTCCAGTCCGTCCTCGTCGTCCTCGTCGGTGTCGAGCCGTACGGCCGGGGTGTTGGGGCGGCCGGGCGGGGTGGACGCGGAACCGGTGGGTGAGCCGGTCGCCGCGGAGTGCTTGTCGGAGTGGGGGACGCCGTTGACGTGGGGGGTGCCCTTGTCGGTGGCGTGGTCGCCCCGGGTGGGGGTCGGGTCGCCGGTACCGCCGTCCGCGCCGCTCAGAAGCTTCTTGAGGGCGTCGATCGGTTCGGTGCCGTGCGGCCCCGAGGGGCTCTCGTTCACAGTTGCGTTCCCAGCGTTTCGCTCTTCTTCGGTCCGGTCCCGGGGCTCCCCGTCGCCCTCGTCGGCCGATGGGCCGTCCTGTTCGTGTGGTCGGTCGCCGCTCATTTCTTGGCCCCCATGGTGACGCGCAGCGCGGCTATGCCACGGGAGCCGTACGCCTTCACCGAGCCCAGGGAGACCCCCAGCGTCTCGGCGACCTGGACCTCGGTCATGTCCGCGAAGTACCGCAGGACGAGCACCTCGCGCTGGCGGCGCTGGAGCCCCTTCATCGCCTGGATCAGGGCGTCGCGCTCCAGCAGGTCGTACGCGCCCTCCTCCGCGCTCGCCATGTCCGGCATCGGCTTCGAGAGCAGCTTGAGGCCGAGTATCCGGCGGCGCAGGGCGGACCTGGAGAGGTTCACCACCGTCTGCCGCAGGTACGCGAGCGTCTTCTCCGGCTCACGGACGCGCTTGCGCGCGGAGTGGACGCGGATGAACGCCTCCTGGACGACGTCCTCGCAGGAGGCGGTGTCGTCGAGGAGGAGCGCGGCCAGGCCGAGCAGGGATCGGTAGTGGGCGCGGTACGTCTCGGTGAGGTGGTCGACCGTGGTGCCCTCGGCCTTGACGTCCTCCGCCCCTTTTCGCTGGGGTGTCACCTGGGTGGGTCGCGTCGCGGGCACGGGGGCGATCACCGGCATGCCGCCGGGCGCGGCGACCGCGCGCGGACGCCTGGGCGGACGCAGGACGGTGCCCCGTGCCTGGACCGCTGAGAAATCGAGTACCTCTGCCACGCCAGTTGGACACACATCCCCCCGTGAGGGTTGTACGCGACGGGTGTCACAGTGTTTCCGGGCGTTCTGTCTGACATGGCGTCATCTGCCCACATGCGTACCAGCTCTTCCCTCTACCCCGATTTGTCCGCGCCCCCGCGCCCCCTGGTCGGTCCCGCATGCCCGCGAGGGCGTACGCGAAGACGCGGGCCGCGGTGTGCTTGGTTGCACACCGCGGTGGTGGGTCTTGGACGCCGGGCGAGGCTGGTGGGACTTACGGAGATCCTACAAACGAAACGGCCCTTGGCCAGCAGAGATTCGTTACGGATCGCCTTCGCTTGCGCTTCTGAGGTCTTTCGGGGTGAGCGCATGTGTCCCCGTGCGGGGCGCTTGGTGGTTGCGCAGTTCCCCTGCGGGTCGCCTTCGCTTGCGCTTCCGAGGTCTGTCCGGGTGGGCGTACTTCGTTCCTGTGCTGTCGCTCGGTGGGTTTGCGCAGTTCCTCGCGCCCCTGGGTACTCGGGGCTGGGCGTACTTCGTTCCTGTGCCGTCGCTCGGTGGGTTTGCGCAGTTCCTCGCGCCCCTGGGTACTCGGGGCTGGGCGTACTTCGTTCCTGTGCCGTCGCTCGTCGGGTGCGCAGTTCCCCGCGCCCCTGGGTACTCGGGGGTGGGCGTACTTCGTTCCTGTGCCGTCGCTCGGTGGGTGCGCGGTTCCCCGCGCCCCTGGGTACTCGGGGCTGGGCGGACTTCGTTCCTGTGCCGTCGCTCGTGGGGTGCGCAGTTCCCCGCGCCCCTGGGTACTCGGGGCTGGGCGCACTTGTTCCTGTGCCGTCGTTCGGTGGTTTGCGCAGTTCCCCGCGCCCCTGGGTGCTGCCACTTCGGGTCTGTTCGTCGGGTGCGGGTCGCCCTCGTCTTCGCGCGGTTCCTCGCGCCCCTTTGGGGCGCGTTCTGCTTGTTCTTCGGGGCGGGGCCGGTCGGGATTCTCCGTCCTCGCTCCAACGCGCTCGGTACGACGTTCAGTGGATGTACTGGTGGCGTCGGAGTCTGCGGGCAGAGATTCCCGCCCACCCCCTTCGGCAGCCGAGCGACTGCGCGAGGAGAGGGGTGGCCCTTCAGGGGCGCGGGGAACTGCGCAAAAGACGAGGGCCGGCCCGCAGCCGAAGAGCTACCGCAAGGGGGCAGCATCCAGGGGCGCGGGGAACTGCGCACCCCACGAGCTACCCGCACGGGACAAGTGCGTTCGGCACAGGGACCTGGGGCGCGGGCGGAGGCGACCCGGGCGGGGGAAGCCGGGGCACGGGGGACGGCGACGCTCAGCCGCGTAGGCGGTCCGCGGCGATCAGCTCGGCCAGCTGCGTCGCGTTCAGCGCAGCGCCCTTGCGGAGGTTGTCCCCGCAGACGAAGAGTTCGAGCGCGGCGGGATCGTCGAGATTGCGCCGGACCCGGCCCACCCAGGTGGGATCGGTCCCGACCACGTCCGCGGGCGTGGGGAACTCCCCGGACCCGGGATCGTCGAAGAGGACCACACCCGGCGCCGTCGCGAGGATCTCGCGGGCCCGGTCCACGGTGACCTCGTCCTGGAACCTCGCGTGCACCGTCGCCGAATGCGTCGTGACCACCGGCACCCGGATGCATGTCGCCGTGACCTTGAGGTCCGGCAGACCGAGGATCTTGCGGGACTCGTCCCGGACCTTCATCTCCTCCGAGGACCAGCCCTCCTCCCGTACCTCACCTGCCCACGGCACGAGATTCAGGGCGACGGGCTCGGGGAACGGCCCCGTACGGTCACCGACCGCGCGCCGGATGTCGCCGGGCGCCGTGCCCAGCTCCGTACCGGCGACCATCGCGATCTGCGCGCGCAGCGTGTCGACCCCGGCGCGGCCCGCGCCGCTCGCCGCCTGGAACGCGGAGACGATCAGTTCCCGCAGTCCGAACTCCGCGTGCAGCGCCCCGATCGCGACGATCATCGACAGCGTCGTGCAGTTCGGGTTGGCGACGATGCCCCGCGGGCGTACCCGTGCCGCGTGCGGGTTGACCTCGGGGACCACCAGCGGGACGTCCGGGTCCATCCGGAACGCCGCGGAGTTGTCCACGACGACCACGCCCTTGGACGCGGCGATGGGCGCCCACCGCGCGGCGATGTCGTCGGGGGTGTCGAACATCGCGATGTCGACCCCGTCGAACGCCTCCTCGGTGAGCGCCACGACCTCGACCTCCTCCCCGCGCACGGCCAGCTTGCGGCCGGCCGAGCGCGGGGAGGCGATCAGGCGGATCTCGCCCCAGATGTCCGCGTGCTGGGACAGGATCTGGAGCATGACCGAGCCGACGACCCCGGTCGCCCCCACGACCGCGAGGGTCGGGCGCGCGGTCATCGGCGCCGGGCCACGGGGCGTCGGCCCGGGTGAGCGGTCATCGTCCGGTGCCTCCGTAGACCACGGCCTCGTCCGAGTCGGAGTCCAGGCCGAAGGCCGTGTGGACGGCGCGGACGGCTTCCGTCACATCGTCGGCACGGGTGACCACCGAGATCCGGATCTCGGAGGTCGAGATCAGCTCGATGTTCACGCTGGCGTTGCTGAGCGCCTCGAAGAACGCCGCGGTCACGCCAGGGTTGGTCTTCATCCCCGCGCCGACCAGGGAGATCTTCGCGATCTGGTCGTCGTAGCGCAGGGACTCGAAGCCGACGCGCGACTTCAGGGAGTCCAGGGCGTCGATCGCCTTGCGACCCTCCGCCTTCGGGAGGGTGAAGGAGATGTCGGTGAGACCCGTGGACGCGGCCGACACGTTCTGCACGATCATGTCGATATTGATCTCGGAGTCCGCGATGGTCCGGAAGAGCGCGGCTGCCTCGCCCGGCTTGTCGGGCACACCGACGACGGTGATCTTCGCCTCGGAGGTGTCGTGCGCGACACCCGAGATGATGGCCTGCTCCACCTTGTGCTCTCCCTTCCCAGGGTGTGGTTCGTTGCTGACCCAGGTGCCCTGGAGTCCGGAGAAGGACGAGCGCACATGGATCGGGATGTTGTAGCGGCGGGCGTACTCCACACAGCGGTGGAGCAGCACCTTGGAACCGGAGCTTGCCAGCTCCAGCATGTCCTCGAAGGAGATCGAGTCGATCTTGCGGGCTTTCTTCACGACGCGGGGGTCGGCGGTGAAGACGCCGTCCACATCGGTGTAGATCTCGCAGACCTCCGCGTCCAGGGCCGCGGCGAGGGCCACGGCCGTGGTGTCGGAGCCGCCCCGACCGAGGGTCGTGATGTCCTTCTTGTCCGCGGAGACGCCCTGGAAACCGGCGACGATGGCGATGTTGCCCTCGTCGAGCGCGGTGCGGATACGGCCCGGCGTGACGTCGATGATGCGCGCCTTGTTGTGGACGGAGTCCGTGATGACGCCGGCCTGGCTGCCGGTGAACGACTGCGCCTCGTGGCCCAGGTTTTTGATCGCCATCGCCAGCAGGGCCATGGAGATACGCTCTCCCGCGGTCAGCAGCATGTCGAACTCGCGCCCGGCGGGCATCGGTGACACCTGCTCCGCGAGATCGATCAGCTCGTCCGTCGTGTCGCCCATCGCGGAGACCACGACAACCACCTGGTTGCCGCTCTGCTTGGCCTCGACGATTCGCTTGGCGACGCGCTTGATGCCCTCGGCATCTGCTACGGATGAGCCTCCGTACTTCTGCACGACAAGGCCCACTTGCGTTCGCTCCTCGCTCGGTCCGGTTTGTCCGCCTGTGGGCGGTCGGATCGGTCAGTTGGGGGTCAAGACAGTTTAACTAGCGGCTCCGGAACACCCCGGGGGGATCGCATCGTGAGATGCGGGACCACGGGGTGGTCGGTTGTGCGTATGCCCGGGGGCGGGCGGTGGCAAGCGGAAAGTGGGGGGCGTCACAGTTCGCCTTCGCTTGCGCTTCCGAGGTTTCCTGCACTGGGCGTACTTGTTCCCGTGCGGGCCGTTCGTGGGTGCGCGGTTCCCCGCGGGTCGCCTTCGCTTGCGCCTCTGGGTTCCCTGTGCTGGGCCTACCTGTTCCTGTCCCGTCGCTCGTGGGGGTGCGCAGTTCCTCGCGCCCCTGGGGTTCCCCACCTGGGCGTACCTGTTCCTGTGCGGGTACGTCCGTGGGTGCGCAGTTCCCCGCGCCCCTGGATGCTGCCCCTTCGGGCTGTTCGTCGGGTGCGGGTCCGCCCTCGTCTTTTGCGCAGTTCCCCGCGCCCCTGAAGGGGCACCCCTCTCCTCCTGCAGTCGCGCTGCTGCGGGAGGGGGTGGGCGGGAATCTCTGCTCGCAGACTCCGATGCTCTTCAGTAGCTCCGCTGCACGTCTTACCGAGCGTGTCGGATCGAGGACGGAGAATCCCGACCGGCACCGACCCGAAGAACCGGCCGGATGCGCCCCAAAGGGGCGCGGGGAACTGCGCACCCCACGAACGACGGCACAGGAACGAGTACGGTCGGCTGGACAGACCTGGGGGTCAGGGGGTGTGGAGGCCCAGGGGGTGGGCGATCTCCTGGGTCATGACACGGCCCGCCTCCTCCGCGAGGATCTCATCGCTGAGCTCCTCGTCCGTGTCCAGCCCGTCCAGCTCCTGGAGCGGCTGGTTCAGCCGGACATGGGCGACCACCGACTGGAGGGCCCGCAGCGCGCCCGACGCGGTCGAGCCCCAGTTGGAGAAGTACGAGAACTGCCACCACCACAACGCCTCGGTCGTGCGCCCCGCACGGTAGTGGGCCATCCCGTGCCGCAGATCGGCCATGACGTCGGAGAGGTCGTCGGAGATCCGGCACGGCACGGGCGCCTTGCGGGGCTCGTACGGGTCGAAGACCTCCGAGTACACGTCGACCGGTTCGAGCAGCGCGGCGAGCCGCTCCCGTACGTCGTCGACGTCCGGCTCGGCCCCGAGATCGGGCTCGTACCGCTCATCGGGGACGATGTCCTCGTGCGCGCCGAGCCGGCCGCCGGCCAGCAGCAGCTGGGACACCTCCAGCAGCAGGAACGGCACCGCGGAATCGGGCTCGTCCCCCTTCGCGACCTCCGTGACCGCGACGAGGAAGCTCGCGATCTGGTCGGAGATCTGGACCGCGAAGTCGTCGGGGTCCTGGGTCGTCGAGTGCAGCGTGGCGTCAGACATCTAGGAGTCTTCTCCCCTCAAAGGCGCGGCCCAGGGTCACCTCGTCCGCATATTCCAGGTCTCCGCCCACGGGCAGGCCACTCGCCAGCCGGGTGACCCGCAGGCCCATGGGCTTGATCATCCGCGCGAGGTACGTGGCCGTGGCCTCGCCCTCCAGGTTCGGGTCCGTCGCGAGGATCAGCTCGGTGACCGTGCCGTCCGCGAGGCGGGCGAGGAGCTCCCGGATGCGCAGATCGTCGGGGCCGACGCCCTCGATGGGGCTGATGGCGCCGCCGAGGACGTGGTAGCGGCCCCGGAACTCACGGGTCCGCTCGACCGCGACGACGTCCTTCGGTTCCTCGACCACACAGATGACGGCGAGGTCCCGGCGGGCGTCACGGCAGATGCCGCACAGCTCCTCCTGCGCGACGTTCCCGCAGATCGCGCAGAAGCGGACCTTGGCCTTGACCTCCATCAGGGCCTGGGCGAGCCGGCGGACGTCCGTCGGCTCGGCCTGGAGGATGTGGAAGGCGATCCGCTGCGCGCTCTTGGGACCGACGCCGGGCAGCCTGCCCAGTTCGTCGATGAGGTCCTGGACCACGCCTTCGTACAACGGATTGCCTTTCGGGGTGGCTGGGTGCGGTTCACGGTTATGCCTTCGGTACGTAACCGTAGTTGGCCGTGGGCCGCCTTAGAAGCCGTGTGGCGGCTTCTCTCGGACCTTCTCTCAGAAGGGGAGGCCCGGGATGCCGCCGCCGCCGAGGCCCTGGGCCAGCGGGCCGAGCTTGTCCTGCTGGAGCCGCTGGGCGTTCTCGTTCGCGGCCTGGACCGCCGCGACCACCAGGTCCGCGAGGGTCTCCGTGTCGTCCGCGTCCACCGCCTTCGGGTCGATGACGAGCCCGCGCAGCTCCCCGGAGCCGTTCACCGTCGCCCGGACGAGGCCGCCGCCGGCCTGGCCCTCGACCTCGGTGGCCGCCAGCTCCTCCTGCGCCCGTGCGAGGTCCTGCTGCATCTTCTGGGCCTGCTGGAGCAGCTGCTGCATATTGGGCTGGCCACCACCGGGAATCACGATCAGCTCCTGTTGCCGACACCTGGCGCGTCGGCGGACGACGGTACGACGGGCGGCGGGTTTCCCCGCCTGGCACGAGCCTACGTGCTCCCGGGTCGGCTCGCCCCAGCACTCTTTCGAGTGACGCGGCGGTACCGCCTATATCCGACCAAGCGCCACGTTCAGGCGTATATCTCGCGAACAGGTGCCCATGGCCACCCATTGGGCGGTAGGAAAGGGGCCGCCGGGGGGACCGGACGGGGCGCTCGCGTCACGTACCGTCGCCCTTCCGTGACACAGGGCCGTCCAGCCGCGCGGTGAGCGCCGGACGGCGGCGGGACAGCAGCAGGACGACTGGCGGGACAAAGGGGAGAGTGCCGGGTGAGTCAGCCGGAGATGCAGCCCGAGGGGCAGCCCGAGGGGACGTCCCCGGAGGGCCGGGGCGAGGGCGGCGGGGCGCGGCCGGGCGATCTTTCGGGACGGCGGCTCCCGCTCGGGGACTGGGGCGAGCCCGCGGACCGGCTCGACGAGCTGTACCGGTGGGTGGAGCTCGGTGCGCTGGACACCGTGCGGTGGTACCTCGCGGACCGGGTGTGGAAGCGGAGGTGCGCGCGGGCGCTGCGGGGCGGGGCGGCGGTGCTGGGGGTGGCCGGCGCGGCCCTTCCGGTGGCCGATCCGGCCGGGGCGGGGGGCGGGGTCGCGCGGTGGGGGTATCTGGCGCTGCTGCTCGCGGTGGCGTGTGTGGGGTGCGACCGTTTCTTCGGACTGACGTCCGGGTGGATGCGGGACGTGGCCACCGCGCAGGCCGTGCAGCGCAGGCTCCAGGTGCTTCAGTTCGACTGGGCGTCGGAGTGTGTGCGGGAGGTGCTGGGGCCCGCGGAGGGGACCGCCTCGGAGGCGGTCGACCGGTGTCTGTCGGTGCTGCGCAGGTTCTCCGACGATGTGCTGGAGATGGTGCGGGTGGAGACCACGGACTGGATGGCGGAGTTCCGGGCGGGGCCCGTGCCGCTGGGGCTCCAGGCGGGGGTGGCCGGGGTGCTGCTGGGGCGGGGGGAGACGGGGGGTGGTGGCGGGCGGAGTGCGGTGCCGCAGGTCGGGGGGGCCGGGGGGGCGGGGGGCGCTCGGCCGAACATGCCTCGGCAGCGGCCGCCGGAGCCCCGCTGAGGCCCGTCCGGGGTGGTCCGAGTTTCCTGTGCCGGGCGTACTCCGTTCCCGTGCCGTCGCTCGTCGTTTCGCCGAGGTCTGTCCGGCGGAGCGCACTTGTTCCCTGTGCCGTCGCTCGGTGGGTGCGCGGTTCCCCGCGCCCCTGGGTTTCTTGTGCTGGGCGTACTTGTTTCCTGTGCCGTCGCTCGGTGGGTTTGCGCAGTTCCCCGCGCCCCTTTGGGGCGCCATCTGCTTGTTCTTCGGGTCGGTGCCGGTCGGGATTCTCCGTCCTCGATCCGACACGCTCGGTACGACGTCCAGCGGAGCTACTGAAGAGCATCGGAGTCTGCGAGCAGAGATTCCCGCCCACCCCCTCCCGCAGCCGAGCGAGTCCGCGAGGAGGGGGTCCGCAAGCGAAGGACCCGCACCCTGACCGACAGCCTGGAGAGGCGCCCCCAAAGGGGCGCGGGGAACTACGCGAGCAACCAGGGACCACCCGCACCCGAACGGGCAGCGCAAGGGGCGCGACCTCAGGGGCGCGGGGAACTGCGCACCCCCGGACCTACCCGCACAGGAACAGGTACGCCCAGGCGGGGAACCCCAGGGGCGCGAGGAACTGCGCAAAACCACCGAGCGACGGCACAGGCAACAAGTACGCCCACCCGGACAGACCTGGGAAGCGCAAGCGAAGGCGGCCTGCGGACGAACTGCGCACCCCACGAGCGACCCGCACAGGGACACGTACGCCCAGCGCAGGTAGCCCGGGGGCGGCGGCGGGGGCGGGCTGGGTCAGCTGAAGATGATCATGCTGCCCTGGGCGAGGCTACGAGTCGCGGCGGCGTGGAGGCCCAGCCACACGTGCCGTTCCCTGGCGAAGGGGCTGTCGTCGAGGGGGACGGCCGCCGCCGGCTCCTCCAGGGACGTGGGGCCGGGCGGCGGCGAGGGCGCCCCCGGCGGATTCGCGGGGTCGATGCCGATCGACGGCGCCACGAACTCCAGCTCACGGAGCAGCCCGTGCGCGGACCCCAGCGGCCCGCCCCCCGCGAGCAGCTCGTCGTTGGACAGCGGGACGGGGAAGTCCAGCGGGACGTACGCCCCGGCGTGGTCGTAGTGCCACACCAGGTGCGACTGCTTGGCCGAGCCCTCGAACATCTCCAGCAGCTGCTCGTAGTCCCCGCCCAGCTCGTCGACGGGCGACACCGCGAGCCCGGTCAGCTGGAGCAGGTACGCGCGCCGCAGGAAGTGCAGGGCGTCGTAGTCGAACCCGGCGACGGGCGCGACGTCCCCGGACAGCCCCGGCATGTACGCGTACACCGGGACCGGGGGCAGCCCCGCCTCGCCCAGGGTGCGGTCGTAGAGCGCGAGTTCCTCGGCGAAGGGGTTGTCGGGGCTGTGGCAGAGCACGTCGACGAGGGGGACCAGCCAGAGGTCACAGGCCAAGGGTGGGCTCTCCTTGTACGGTCCGGCGGCAGGAGCGCGCCGCATACGGCGAACACGTCGGTCACGGGAAGGGTAATGCGCGGGGGTTGCTTCGGCTGCCCCGTCGGCGGGACCGTTTCAGTTCCGCGGCGGGAGGTCCCACAGCCACACCCCGTCGCGCCACTTCCCGGGATGGCCGAGGAGCTGTTCGAGGGCCTGGCGCAGCGCCCCCGCGCCGGGCTGCGGGACGACGACGACCGCTCCGGCCCGCCAGAAGTCGAGGTCGCGGCGGGCCTGTTCCCGCCAGGCGTCGCCGATCTCCGGGACCTTGCCGCTGTAGCGCACGTCGCGCAGCATGTTGGAGGTCCAGCGGGGCGCCGAGCCGTAGACGCCGATCCGGTCGGGGCCGTAGGGGCCGTTGAAGTAGCCGCCGGGCAGCCGGAAGCCGAGGCCGACGGTGGTCTGCCAGTGCAGCGGTTCGGCGACGGCCGGGTCGGGCAGCGGTACGGGGACGAGACTCTCGCCGTTCGCGGTGTCGACGTACTCGCGCCAGTTGCCGTCCGCGATGAAGGCGGGCACGGGGGCGCGGTCCACGGCCTTGAGCGGCAGGGGGAAGAGGGGCAGGAGGGCCGCGACGGCGGCGGCCGGGACGGCATGACGCACGGCGCCCTCGGCGGTGCGGGCCGCGTCGAGGGCGAGGGCGAGCAGGATGCCGAGGACGGGGGCGCAGATCATCGCGACCCGGGACTCGATGACGGACTCGAACAGCGGGGCCGAGGCGAGGAGCTTCCAGGGGCCGGGCAGCGCGAGGTCGGTGAAGGGGACGGGGACCCGGATGCCGAGGGACAGCGCGGCGGCGGCGAACGCGGTGAACGCGAGGGCTTTGACGGCGGTGCGCCGCCACAGCACGATCACGATCGCGGTGGTCAGGGTGAGCAGCGGCCAGCCGTAGAAGGCGTTCTGCTCGGTGGGGTTCGCGGACAGGGCGGCGGCGTTGGCGGCGTCGCCCGCGAGGGAGCGTTCCGCGAAGGAGAGCAGGGCGAGGGGGCTGTTGCCGGTGTTGTCGCCGTGCACGACATGGGTGTAGCTCTGCGGGCCGAAGAACTGCCAGGACAGCGGGAAGGCGACCAGCGGCAGACAGACGGCGAGCGCGATCAGCAGTCCGCGGCCGAGCGGACGCCACACCGCGCGGGCCACGTCACGGCGCGCCACCCCGTATCCGGCGGCGAACAGCAGCATGCCCATCGCGGCGAGCAGCAGGGGTTCCTCGCCGAGGAAGATCTGGTACGTGGCCATCAGCCCGAGGACGATCCCGTCGCGTACGACGCGGCGGCCCTCGCACAGTCGCAGGGCGCGGTCGACGATCAGCGGCATCATGAACAGCACCACGAAGTTGGGGTGCGCGTTGGCGTGGCTGATCATCGGGGGCGCGAAGGTGGCGAGGGCGGCGCCGGTCGCGGCGGCGCCCCGGTGGCCGGTGAAGCGTCTGACCAGCAGCCAGTACCAGCAGACGGCGGTGGCGGCGAGGCCGAGCGTCATCACGAGGTTGAGGGTGACGGCCGGGCCGAACATCCAGGTGACGGGCGCGAAGGGGATCGACAGTCCCAGCATGGCGGTGTTGGCCATGAGGTTCACGCCGTCGGGATAGCCCTGGAGGGTGGTGTAGAGGGGGTTGTCGAAGCGGGCGACGTTGTCGGCGGTGACCGCGAAGAACCATTCCCACTGGTTCTGGTCCTGCATCGAGTCGACGAGGTAGCGCCCGCCGGGGTCGGCCCAGCGGCCCGCGTACAGCAGGGTCGAGGCGAGCAGGAACAGCGCGGCGACGGCGAGGTCGGCGCCGCGCAGCGCGCGCAGGGCGGCGGCGGGCCGGTGGAAGGGTTTGCGGGCGGTGAGCCGGGAGAGTTCGGCGAGGACGCGGGCGTAGTCGAGGGGCCGGACCTTGGAGCCGGGCTGGTGGGCCCAGCGGACGGGGACCTCGGCGACGGGCCAGCTCCGGCGGCGGAAGTACTGGAGTATCTCGACGTCGATGCCCCAGCCGGTGAGCCGGGAGGCGGCGAACGCGGTCCGGGCGCGTTCGCCGTCGAAGAGCTTGAATCCGCACTGGGTGTCGCGGATGCCGGGGACGGCGACGCCGCGTATCAGGAAGTTTCCGCCGCGGCCGAGGAGTTCGCGTATGCGGTGCTGGTGGCGTTCTATCGTGGCGCCGTCGGTGGCCCGGGACCCTATGGCGGCGCTGTGGCCGTCGGTGAGGGCCTTGGAGAGGCGTTCGAGTTCGGTGATCGGCGCGGCCAGGTCGGCGTCGGTGACGAGGACCCGGCGGCCGTAGGAGGCGAGCACCCCGGCGCGCAGGGCGTGGCCCTTGCCCCGGTTGCGGCCGAGCCGCAGGACACGTATCCGGTGGTCGCGGGCGGCGACGGCGTCGGCGATCTCCCGGGTGCGGTCCGTGGAACCGTCGTCGACGACGATCAGCTCCCAGTCGGTCCAGTGGCTGTCCGGGGCGCTGAGGTACGCGCTGATCGTCTCCAGGGTGGGGCCGAGCCGTCGTTCCTCGTTGTACGCGGGGACCACCACCGTCAGGTCGACGGTGCTCATCCGGTGGCGAGCCCTTCTATCAGTTCCAGTGCGTGGGTGTTGTAGGCGGCGACGACGGCTTGCGAGCCGGTCCGGTCGCGGGCGGACAGCGCGTCGACGAGTTCGGTGTGCGCGGCCCACAGCCGTCCGGCGAGGTCGCGTTCGCCGCGCAGCAGCGGGACGGCGCAGCTCCAGGACTGCACGCGCAGCCGGTGCAGGAAGTCGGTGAGGTACGGATTGCCGAAGATGGCGCCGAGTTCGCGCCAGAACCGCAGGTCGTAGCCGATGAGGACGTTGAGGTCCCCGGCGAGCGCGGCGCGTTCGGCCTCCTCGCCGCGGCGGCGTACGGCGGCGAGCGCCGTCTGGACGCCGGGGCTCCAGGCGGCGGCGGTGATGCCCTGGAAGAGGGCGTCGGTGACGAGGCTGCGGGCCTCGACCATGCCCCGGAAGTCCGCCAGGGAGTACTCGTGGACCTGGAATCCCCGGTGCTGGACGGCGTCGAGCAGTCCTTGCGCGGAGAGGTCGACGAGTGCCTCGCGGACGGGGGTGGCGGACACCCCGTACTGTTCGGCGATCTCCTTGACGGTGAACTCCTGGCCGGGCTGGAGCCGTCCGGCGAGCACCTCGTCACGCAGGGCGTCCGCGATCTGCTGGCGCAGCGTGCTCCTGGTCACGGCGGCGTTGGTCCCGGTGCCCCCGGAACCCTTGGTGCCGTCGGCGTGGCCGAAGCCGGTCCCGATGCCGGGCATATGGGCGTCCCTCCCCCGCGTTACGGGCGCGAAATCGCTCTGACGAGCGGGGGTAACCCTACGCGGTCGGCGGGGCCGGGCGGCGGCACGGAGCGTCGCGTGCCGTTGTGGGACCGGTGGTGCGGGTGGTGCGGATGGTGTGCGGCAGCCCGTGCCGGGGGCGGGACACGGCCGGGGGGCGGGCCGCCGCGGCGGTCACACCGTGTGTTCGTCGGCGACGGTCAGGGCGGCGTCCAGGGCGGCGAGTCCTTCCGCGGCCTCCTCGTCGGTGAGGTTGCACGGGGGGACGACATGGGTGCGGTTCATGTTGATGAACGGCCACAGCCCGTGCTTCTTCGCGGCGGCGCCGAACGCGGCCATGGGGGCGGCGGCCTCACCCGTCGCGTTGTACGGGACGAGGGGTTCGCGGGTCTCCCGGTCGCGGACGAGTTCCAGGGCCCAGAAGGCGCCCATACCGCGTACCTCGCCGACGCTGGGGTGGCGGGCGGCGAGGGCGGCGAGACCGGGGCCGAGGACATCGGTGCCGAGGCGGTCCGCGTTCTCCACGACCTTCTCGTCCGCCATGACCTCGATGGTCGCGACGGCCGCCGCGCAGGCCAGCGGGTGGCCCGAGTAGGTGAGGCCGCCCGGGTAGGGGCGGCGGGCGAAGGTCGCGGCGATCTCCGCGGAGATCGCGACACCGCCGAGGGGTACGTACCCGGAGTTGACGCCCTTGGCGAAGGTCAGCAGATCGGGGACGACGTCGAAGTGCTCGGCGGCGAACCACTTGCCGGTGCGGCCGAAGCCCGCCATCACCTCGTCCAGGATCAGGACGATGCCGTGCAGGTCGCACAGTTCGCGCACCCCGGCGAGATAGCCGGGCGGCGGGGTCATGATCCCGGCGGTGCCGGGGACGGTCTCCAGGACGATCGCGGCGATCGTCCCGGGCCCCTCGAACGCGATCGTGTCCGCGAGGTGCTGGAGCGCGCGGTCGCGCTCCTCCTCCTCGGTGCCCGCGTAGAACGGGGAGCGGTAGAGGAACGGGGCCCAGAAGTGGACGACACCGGCGGAGCCGTTGTCGGAGGGCCAGCGGCGCGGGTCGCCGGTGAGGTTGATCGCCGTCGAGGTGCCCCCGTGGTACGAGCGGTACGCGGAGAGGACCTTGGGGCGCCCGGTGTGCAGCCGGGCCATCCGGGTGGCGTTCTCGACGGCCTCGGCGCCGCCGTTGGTGAAGAAGATCTTGTCCAGGTCGCCGGGGGTGCGTTCGGCGATCAGCCGGGCCGCCTCGGAGCGGGCCGCGACGGCGAACGCGGGCGCGAAGGTGGTGAGCCTCGCGGCCTGTTCCTGGATCGCGGCGACGACCCGGGGGTGCTGGTAGCCGATGTTGGTGAAGACGAGTCCGCTGGTGAAGTCGAGGTAGCGGTTGCCCTCGTAGTCCCAGAAGTACGCGCCCCCGGCTCCCGCGACGGGCAGCGGGTCGATGAGTTCCTGCGCGGACCAGGAGTGGAACACATGCGCGCGGTCGGCCGCCTTCACGGCGGCGCCCGTCTCGGGGTCCGGCCGGGGGGTGCGCGAGGGCTGCGGGCTCTGCGGGGGCTGCGGGGTCATGTTCCGGAGCGTAGGCGGGGTGAGCGCGGGGGCGGTATCGGCGGCCTGTACGGACCTCCGGGTGCCGGGCGGACAGATTGTCCAGTGCTGGCCGCCCGGTTCCGTGCCCGGTGCTCCCGACCCGCCGCTTGATTGACAGCACCCTGTCGACATGACAGCATACTTACATGAGTCGGGGTACGGTCGGTGCCCCTCACCAGGAGGTCGTCATGAGCGGTGTCCCGAGCACGCCCCGCAAGCCCGTCCATCTCGCGGTCTACGACACCTACGCGGACTGGGAGACGGGCCACACCACCGCGTTCCTCGCCCGCGGCGGGTACGAGATCCGCACCGTCGGCCCCACCCGGGACACGGTCACCACCCTCGGCGGACTCCGCGTCGCACCGGACCTCGCGCTGGACGAGCTGAGCCCCGGGGACAGCGCGCTGCTCGTCCTGACCGGCGCCGACCTCTGGGACACCGGCGACGACCTCGCGCCCTTCGCGAAGGCGGCGCGCGCCTTCCTCGACGCGGGGGTGCCGGTCGCCGCGATCTGCGGCGCCACCGCCGGGCTCGCCCGCGAGGGCCTGCTCGACGACCGCGACCACACCAGCGCGGTCTCCTTCTACCTGGCCGCCACGGGCTACGCGGGCGGCGCGCGGTACGTCGACGAGGACGCCGTCACCGACCGCGGCCTCGTCACCGCCGGACCCACCGAACCGGTCGCCTTCGCCCGCGAGATCCTCGGCCTGACCGGCGTCTTCGAGGGCGAGGTGCTCGACGCGTGGTACCGGCTGTTCCACGACTCGGACACGGCGGCGTACGAGGTGCTGACGGCGGCCGCGGGCGCGGGCGCCGAGGCGGAGGCGGGGTCCGGTGCGGAGGCGGGGTCCGGTGCGGACCCGGGGGCGGATGCCGGTACCTCCGGTACGGGCGCCGGCGGTTCTGCGGACGGTACGGGTGCCGGGGGCGCTGCCGGGCGGGGGCTCGGCGGTGAGTGACGCGGGGGCCGGTTCGGAGCGGGTGCGGCGGGATCTGCTCAGCGCGACCGCGCTCGGGGTGTTCCGGCTGAACGGTCAGTTCCTCGCCGTCTCGGACGAGCTGGCCGCGCCGGCCGGGCTGTCGGCGGCCCGCTGGCAGGTACTCGGCGCGGTGCTGCGTGAGCCGCTGCCCGTCGCGGGGATCGCCCGGGTCATGGGCATCACCCGGCAGAGCGTGCAGCGGGTCGCGGACGTCCTCGCGGGTCAGGGCCTCGCCGAGTACGTACCGAACCCGGCGCACCGCCGCGCGAAGCTGCTGCGGCCCACCGACGCGGGGCGCGCGGCGGTCGCGCTGATCGGTCCGGGGCACGCCCGGCTCGCGGACCGGCTCGCCGCGGAGCTCGGGGACGAGGGGTTCGCCGCGGTGGTGCTGTGCCTGGAGCGGTTGTCGGATGCGCTGGGACGGATCTCGGGGGAGGACCCGGCCCCGTAACGGGTCGCCTTCGCTTGCGCTTGTGAGGTCTCCCCTGTGCTGGGCGCACTTCGTTGCTGTGCCGTCGCCCGGTGGTTCGCGGTTCCCCGCGGGTCGCCTTCGCTTGCGCTTCCCAGGTCCGTCCGGCGGGGCGCACTTCGTTGCTGTGCCGTCGCTCGGTGGTTCGCGGTTCCCCGCGGGTCGCCTTCGCTTGCGCTTCCCAGGTCCGTCCGGCGGGGCGCACTTCGTTGCTGTGCCGTCGCTCGGTGGTTTCGCGCAGTTCCCCGCGGGTCGCCTTCGCTTGCGCTTCCCAGGTCCGTCCGGCTGGGCGCGATTGTTCCTGTGCCGTCGCTCGGTGGTTTTGCGCAGTTCCCCGCGCCCCTTTGGGGCGCCATCTGCCTGTTCTTCGGGTCGGTGCCGGTCGGGATTCTCCGTCCTCGATCCGACACGCTCGGCAGGACGTACCCGTACCCGACTGAAGAGCATCGGAGTCTGCGAGCAGAGATTCCCGCCCACCCCCTCCCGCAGCAGCGCGACTGCGAGAGGAGGGGGCTTCCGCACCCGAAGGACAACGGGAACGGGGCGCCCCCAAAGGGGCGCGGGGAACTGCGCGAAACGAGGGCAGGCCCGCACCCGAGGAACGACCGCAATGGGGCAGCACCTCAGGGGCGCGGGGAACTGCGCGAGCAACCACGGAGCATCCGCACCCGAACGGGAACCGCAAGGGGCGCGACCGAAGGGGCGCGGGGAACTGCGCAACCCTGTCCGACCCGCACAGGGACAAGTGCGCCCAGCCGGACAGACCTCGAAAGCGCGAGCGAAGGCGACCCGCGGGGAACTGCGCACCCACGGAATACCCGCACGGGAACAGGTACGTCCGGGTGGGGAACCCCAGAAGCGCGAGCGAAGGCGACCTAGCCGGTACCGAGGTCGCGGCGGCGGAGGCCGGCCAGGCCGCCCGTGACCAGCCCCGCCGCCAGCGCCAGCTGGAGGAGGACGGCTCCCCACCGCATCCCCTCCCCGGGCAACCGGGGCAGCCAGCCGAACGGCGAGAGCTCCAGCACCCACGACGGCAGGTCGACCGCGGGTCCGAGCCACCCCACCAGCAGCACCGCCACCGCGACCCCCCACGCGAGCGGGGCCGCCCGGGGCGACACCCCGGTCAGCAGCACCGCGATCCCGCCGAGCACCCACACCGCCGGGACCTGCACCAGGGCCGCCCCCAGCACCGCCGCGGGGTCCCGCCCGTACCCGAGGGCGAGCCCCGCCCCGCTGAGCAGCATCAGCACCACCGCACCCCCGAACGCGATCACGAGGTGGCCCCCGGCCCACCGCACCCGTCCGATCGCCCCCGCGAGAACCGGCTCGGCGCGCCCGGAGGTCTCCTCCCCGTGCGGACGCAGCGCCGACGAGACGACGAACAGTGCCGCGACCATCCCGAAGACGGTGGCCATGGTCCCCAGGAACGCGTCGGTGATCCCGGAGGCCCCGCCCATCCGCTGGAGGATCTCCTGGGTGCTCTCGTTGTTCCCGACGAGGTCCGCCGCACCGGTCGTGATCCCCCCGAACACGATCCCGGCGGCCAGAAACGCCCCGCCCCAGCCGTACAGGCTCCCCCGCTGGAGCCGCCAGGCCAGGGCCCCGGCCGTGGACAGCGAGCCCACCGCGGGTCCGGGCCGGGTGGGCAGGAAGCTCATACCGAGGTCCCGGCGCGCGGCCAGCCGGTACGCCACGTACCCCTGGACGAGGACGGCCGCGGCGAACAGCGCGGGCACCCACCAGCGCTCGTCCGCGAAGGCCCGCAGGTTCTCCGTCCAGCCGAGCGGGGAGAGCCAGGTCAGGACGGACGAACCGTCGGCGGTGCCCGAGTCCCCGGCCGCGCGCAGCACGAACGCCGTGCCGAGCGCCCCGGCGGTCAGCCCCTTCGCGAGCCGTCCGCTCCCGGTGAGCTGCGCGGCGATCGCGGCCGTGGCGGCGAAGAACATCCCGGTGCCGCCGACGCCCAGCCCGAGGGCCAGCGCCCCGGCCGCGCCCTCGCCGGACAGCCCGGCGGTGATCAGCAGGGCGATCGCCGTATTGGCGACGGCCGCGGCCAGCAGCGCGGCGGTGAGCGGCGCGCGGCGCCCCACGCACGCGGCGGAGAGGAGTTCCTGGCGCCCGCTCTCCTCCTCGTCACGGGTGTGCCGGATGACCACGAGCAGGCTCATGACGGCGGCGAAGAGCGCCGCGAAGACCCCGACGCGCATGACGGTGAGCCCGCCGACGGAGTCGCTGAAGGCGGGCCCGTACATCGCGCGCAGCGAGCTGTTCGTGGTGATGGACGCGGCGAACTCGGCGCGTTCGGCGGCGGTGTCGTAGAGGTCGCGGACGGGACCGGGGATGCTGAGGACCATGCCGGCGACGGCCAGGACCCAGACGGGGAGCAGCACCCGGTCGCGGCGCAGCGCCAGCCGCAGGAGGGTCCCCGTACCGGCGAACTCCCCGGCGCCGTGCCCGGCCGTGACGCCGGTTGCGGCGTTCACCGGGTCACCGCCCGCGCGGGCGCGTCCTCGGCGGGCGTGTCCTCGTAGTGGCGCAGGAACAGTTCCTCCAGGGTGGGCGGGGTCGAGGTCAGCGACCGGACGCCCACGGCGGTGAGGGCCGTGAGGACGCCGTTCAGCTTGTCGGTGTCGACCTGGAGCCGGACGCGGTGGCCCTGGACCTCCACGTCGTGGACGCCGGGCAGCGCGCCGACGCCCTCGGGCGGCCCCGCGAGGTCGGCGCTGACGCTGGTGCGGGTCAGATGCCGCAGGTCGGCGAGAGAACCCGTCTCGACGGTGCGTCCGGCCCGGATGATGCTGACCCGGTCGCAGAGGGTCTCCACCTCGCTGAGGAGGTGCGAGGAGAGCAGGACGGTGCGGCCCCGGTCGCGTTCCTCGGTGACACAGCGCTGGAAGACCTCCTCCATCAGCGGGTCGAGCCCGGAGGTCGGCTCGTCGAGGATCAGCAGATCGGCGTCGGAGGCGAGGGCGGCGACCAGGGCGACCTTCTGGCGGTTGCCCTTGGAGTAGGTGCGGCCCTTCTTGGTGGGGTCCAGCTCGAAGCGGTCCAGGAGTTCGGCGCGGCGGGTCCGGTCGAGGCCGCCGCGCAGCCGTCCCAGCAGGTCGATGACCTCGCCGCCGCTGAGGTTGCGCCACAGGGTCACGTCCCCGGGCACGTAGGCGATCGCGCGGTGCAGTTCGACGGCGTCCCGCCAGGGGTCGCGGCCCAGGACCTGGACGGCGCCCCCGCCGGCCCGCAGCAGACCGAGGAGCACCCGGATGGTGGTCGACTTCCCGGCGCCGTTGGGGCCGAGGAAGCCGTGGACCTCGCCCTTCTCGACGTCGAGATCCAGCCCGTCCAGTGCGTGGGTACGGCCGAAGGACTTGTGCAGCCCCGACACGGTGATGGCCTGAGTCATGCTTCGGAACGTACGCTACATTCAGAAAGCTGTGAAGACAGGAAACCGTATAACCTCCTACCCGGCACGTCTGAGCAGGGGAGATGATCGGGGCATGACCGAGCACGACCAGCAGCCGGTGCGTGACGAGGCCAAGGTCTCCCGCTTCATCGAGAACTTCGCCGCACAGCTCGTGATCGCGGGGATGCCCTCGATGCCCGCCCGGGTCTTCGCAGCGATCCTGTCCTCCGACACGGGGGAGCTGACCTCCGCGCAGCTCGGCGAGCAGCTCCGGGTGAGCCCCGCCGGGGTGTCGGGCGCGGTGCGGTACCTGTCGCAGCAGCACATGGTGACCCGCCGCCGCGAACCCGGTTCGCGGCGCGAGCGGTACGTGGTGCAGGGCACCCAGTGGTTCCAGGCGCTGACCAACCGCGACGCGGTGCTGAAGCGGTGGGCGGAGGCCATGCGGGAGGGCGTGGCCAGCCTGGGACCCGAGACCCCCGCGGGGCGGCGGATGGCCGAGACGCAGATGTTCTTCGAGTTCCTGGAGGCGGAACTGGCGGACCTCATGGAACGCTGGGACGCTCGCCGCAGGGCTTTGGGCTTCAGCGACTGATCGCCTTCGCTCGCGCCCCTGGGGTTCCCCACCTGGACGTACCTGTCCCTGTGCGGGTACGTCCGTGGGTGCGCAGTTCCCCGCGGGTCGCCTTCGCTCGCGCTTTCGAGGTCTGTCCGGCTGGGCGCACCTGTTCCCTGCGCGGGTCGGACGGGGGTGCGCAGTTCCCCGCGCCCCTGGGTCTGCTGTGCTGGGCGTACTTGTTCCCGTGCGGGTACTCGGTGGTTCTGCGCAGTTCCCCGCGCCCCTTTGGGGGCGCCCACCTGGGGTTCAACCGCCCTCCTCGTGCAGTCGCCCGGCTACGGGAGGGGGTGGGCGGGAATCTCTGCCCGCAGACTCCGATGCTCTTCAGTCGGGTCGCTGCACGTCTTACCGAGCGTGTCGGATCGAGGACGGAGAATCCCGACCGGCACCGACCCGAAGAACCGACCGGATGCGCCCCAAAGGGGCGCGGGGAACTGCGCAAACGCACCGAGCGACAGCACAGGAACGAAGTGCGTCCAGCCGGACAGACCTGGGAAGCACAAGCGAAGGCGACCCGCGGGGAACTGCGCGAAACCACCGAACGACGGCACAGAAACGAAGTACGCCCACCCGGACAGACCTGGGACGACCTGTACAGGGACACGTGCGCCCACCGGGAAACCTCAGGGCGCGAGCGAAGGCGGAAGCGTCAGGGACCAGCCCCCGGGGTGGGAGACCCAGGTACGGCGCCGCACCGGCCCTACCGAGGTCGCGTCGGACCGGTACCGGAAATCCGTACCGGACACACTCACCGTACGGGCGCGAGCCTTCAGCATCCGCGAAGCCGCCCCCACCGAGACCGGCCGCACCTCCACCTCCGCCAGCCCCTCCCCCGGCGCGACACTCACCGTCTCGACCGCCCGGTCGAGATCGACCAGCGTCACCCCGTCCACCTCGACCCGCAGCCGGAGCGGCCCGGACACACCACCGTGGGCCACCGAGGGCGCGGCCCCCGCCCCGCGGACCTTCCGCACCAGCGCCCGGCACGACCGCACCCACCCGGGCGCGCCCCCTCCGGCCACCCCGGCAGGGGCCCCGCAGGGAATCCGCAGCCCGCCGAGCACGACCCCGTCGCTGTCGTCCACGAGCAGGTCGAGCCGCCGCCCGGCCCCGTCCAGCACGGCCCGCGCCGCGGCGACCGCCCCGGTCGGCACCCCGAGGGACTTGGCCAGCGAGACCTCACCGCCCACCGGCACCAGGGCCAGCACGGTCGTGGCCAGTTCCCGGTCCCGGTGCAGCAGGGTCACCGCCCGCAGCAGGGCGTGGTCGTCGCCCACCACGACCGGCCGCCTGCTGCCCCGCCGGGCGAGCGCGCGGGCGAACTCCTCCGGGCTGTCCGGCAGGCACACCTTCAGCGTCGCACCCGCGCTGAGCACGTCTTTCGCGATCCGGACCGACTCCCCGTCGTGGCGCCGGGCGACCGGATCGACAAGGACCATTAGCTGGTCGGAAACCGACACCTCGGTCCTGCCTCGCTTCCTCGGGTAGCATCTTTGTGCAAGAGCCCCTTGCGCTATTGCGCCAGGGGCTTCGTCTATTCCGGGGCACCGGTCCGACGGGTATTGCGGCCGACAAGGGTCGCCGGGGTGTGCGACACGTACGCCCCTGACCCTGGACATGCCCCGCCCGGAAGGGGTGTACGCCTGTGCCCGCACTTGTGCTGCTCGGTGCTCAGTGGGGTGACGAGGGCAAGGGGAAGGCCACCGACCTGCTCGGTGGCTCGGTCGATTATGTGGTGCGCTACCAGGGCGGCAACAACGCCGGTCACACGGTCGTCGTAGGCGACCAGAAGTACGCGCTCCATCTGCTCCCCTCCGGAATCCTGTCCCCGGACTGTGTGCCCGTGATCGGCAACGGCGTGGTCGTGGACCCGTCGGTCCTGCTCTCCGAGCTGAGCGGTCTCAACGACCGTGGCGTCGACACGTCCAAGCTGCTGATCAGTGGTAACGCTCATATCATCACCCCGTTCAACGTCACCGTCGACAAGGTGACGGAACGCTTCCTCGGCAAGCGCAAGATCGGTACGACGGGACGCGGTATCGGCCCGACCTACGCGGACAAGATCAACCGCGTGGGCATCCGGGTCCAGGACCTCTACGACGAGTCGATCCTCACGCAGAAGGTCGAGGCGGCCCTCGACTTCAAGAACCAGGTCCTCGCCAAGCTCTACAACCGCCGGGCGATCTCCGTCGCCCAGGTCGTCGAGGAGCTGCTGGGTTACGCGGACCAGATCGAGGGCTTCGTCGCCGATACGACGCTGATCCTCAACAACGCGCTCGACGAGGACAAGGTCGTCCTGTTCGAGGGCGGCCAGGGCACCCTCCTGGACATCGACCACGGCACGTATCCCTTCGTGACCTCGTCCAACCCGACGGCGGGCGGCGCGTGCACCGGGGCCGGGGTCGGCCCCACGAAGATCAGCCGGGTGATCGGCATCCTCAAGGCGTACACGACGCGGGTGGGCGCCGGGCCGTTCCCGACCGAGCTGTTCGACGCGGACGGCGAGGCGCTGCGGCGCATCGGCGGCGAGCGCGGGGTGACCACCGGCCGGGACCGCCGCTGCGGCTGGTTCGACGCGGTCATCGCGCGGTACGCGACCCGGGTCAACGGCCTCACGGACTTCTTCCTGACCAAGCTGGACGTGCTCACCGGCTGGGAGCAGATCCCGGTCTGTGTCGCGTACGAGATCGACGGCAAGCGCGTCGAGGAGCTGCCGTACTCGCAGACGGACTTCCACCACGCGAAGCCCGTCTACGAGAACCTGCCCGGCTGGTCCGAGGACATCACCGGCGCGAAGTCCTTCTCCGACCTGCCGAAGAACGCGCAGGCCTATGTGAAGGCGCTGGAGGAGATGTCCGGCGCGCCGATCTCCGCGATCGGTGTGGGTCCGGGCCGGGACGAGACGATCCAGATCAACTCGTTCCTGTAGTCATCCGGCAGCTGACCGGCGGCTGGTCCCGTCGCGCCCCTTGGCCGATCACTGATCGGCCAAGGGGCGCGACGCGTTCACCGCGGTGTTCTGTCGCGCCGCGCGGACCGCCGCTACCGTGCCGTCATGACGACGGAGCCCGTGCCCGAGCGTTCCCTGTCCGTGCTGGCGGCCGCCTGCCGGGCGGCGGGGTTCGACCCGGCGGGGGCGGTGCCGGTGCGGCTCGCCGAGAACGAGGTCTGGCGGCTGCCGGGGCGGGTCGTCGTACGGATCGTCCGGCCCGGCCAGGAGGTGTCCGCCGCCCGGGAGATACGGGTCGCCCACTGGCTCGCCGGTCACGGGGTGCCCGCGGTGCGTCCGCTCGCGGTGCCGCAGCCGGTCGACGCGCTCGGCCACCCCGCGACGTTCTGGGAGCAGCTGCCCCCGCACACCCGGGGCACCACCGAGGACGTGGTCGGGCTGCTCAAACAGCTCCACGCGCTGCCCGTGCCGGACGGTATCGGGCTAGCGCCGCTCGATCCCTTCGTACGGCTTCCCGAGCGGATCGACACGGGGGGTGGCCTGTCGGCGGACGACCGGGACTGGTTACGGGGGCGGCTCGCGGAGCTGCGCGAGCGGTGGGCGGGGCTGCCGCCGGGGCTCCCCCACTGTGTGATCCACGGTGACGCGTGGATCGGGAACGTCGCGCGGACACCGCGGGCCGTACTGCTCGACTTCGAGCGGGTGTCGGTGGGGCCGCCGGAGTGGGACCTGGTCGGGACGGCGGCGAAGATCGGCACCACGGGGACGGTGACGGCGGCGGAGTACGAGGCGTTCTGCGGGGCGTACGGGGTGGATGTCATGGAGTGGGGCGGGTACGGGGTGCTGGCCGCGGTGCGGGAACTCCGTATGGTCGGGGCGGCGGTGGGGTACGCGGCGCGGTGGCCCTCTTGGCGGGGGCGCGCGCAGTATCGCGTGGACTGCCTCCGCGGCAGGGTGGGCCCCCGCCCCTGGAACTGGCCCCCCATCCTCTGACGCCCCCCGGCCCCCCGGGTTTCTTGTGCTGGACGCAGTTCGTTCCCGCACAGGTCGTTCGTGGGGTGCGCAGTTCCCCGCGCCCCTTTGGGGCGCACCCGGCCGGTTCTTCGGGTCGGTGCCGGTCGGGATTCTCCGTCCTCGATCCGACACGCTCGGTACGACGTCCATCGGAGCTACTGAAGAGCATCGGAGTCTGCGGGCAGAGATTCCCGCCCACCCCCTCCCGCAGCAGCGCGACCGCACGAGGAAGAGGGTGAAACACAACCTCAGGAGGCTGAAGCGCCCCCAAGGGGCGCGGGGAACTGCGCAAAAGACGAGGGCGGACCCGCACCCGAACAGCGACCGCAAGGGGGCAGCACCTCAGGGGCGCGGGGAACTGCGCACCCACGGACGTACCCGCACAGGAACAGGTACGCGCAGGTGGGGAACCCCAGGGACGCGAGCAAAGGCGACCTGCGGGGAACTGCGCACCCACGGACGTACCCGCACAGGAACAGGTACGCCCAGGTGGACAGACCCGGGGGCGACCAGGAGACGGCCGGGCGTGAGGGCTCGGGGACTCCCGGGTGGGGCTACGTCGGGGTCACCAATCGGGCCTCGTACGCGAACACCGCCGCCTGCGTCCGGTCCCGCAGCCCCAGCTTCACCAGCACCCTGCTGACATGCGTCTTGATCGTGGACTCCGCGACCACGAGCCGCGACGCGATCTCCGCGTTGGACAGCCCCTGCGCGATCAGCACCAGCACCTCCGTCTCCCGCTCCGTCAGCTCCCCGTACGCCGCCTGCGTGACCGCCGGCACCCGCGGCTCCGCGGCCAGCTTCGAGAACTCCGTGATGAGCCGCCGCGTCACGCTCGGCGCGAGCAGCGCCTCGCCGGACGCCACGATCCGCACGCCCTCCGCGAGCTGCCGCGCCGACGCGTCCTTGAGCAGGAACCCGGACGCCCCGGCCCGCAGCGCCTGGTACACGTACTCGTCGAGGTCGAACGTCGTCAGGACGAGGACCTTCGCCCCGCCGTCCGCCGCGACGATCTCCCGGGTCGCGTCGATCCCGTTCAGCTCGGGCATCCGGATGTCCATCAGGACGACGTCCGGCGACAGTTCCCGGACCCGGCTCACGGCCTCCCGGCCGTTCACCGCCTCGCCCACCACCTCGATGTCGGGCATCGCGTTCAGCAGCACCGAGAAGCCCTCACGGACCATGATCTGGTCGTCGACGATCAGCACCCGGACGGGCGCCCCGCCGGTCCGCGCGTTCACGAGGTCTCCTCCATCGGCGGCACGGGCAGGAACACGGCGATCTCGTAGCCGCCCTCGGGCAGCTCCCCGGCCGTCATCCCGCCGTTCAGCATCGCGACCCGTTCCCGCATCCCGGTGATCCCGTGTCCGGCACCCGGCGACGGTTTGACCAGCCCGCGCGCGGGGCCGTTCACCACCCGCAGGCCCAGCCCGCCGAGGACATGGCTCACCTCCACCCGGGCGGACGCGCCCGGCGCGTGCCGCAGCGTGTTGCTCAGGGCCTCCTGCACGATGCGGTACGCCGACAGCTCCACCCCCGGCGGCAGTTCCCGGACCGCGCCGGTCGTCATACGCTCGACCTCCAGTCCCGTCTCGCGCACATTGGCCAGCAGCGAGTCGAGGTCGGCGAGCGTGGGCTGCGGGGCGTCCGGGGCCTGGTAGTCGTCCGCGCGGACCACTCCGAGGACCCGGCGCAGCTCGGTGAGCGCCGCGACCGCGTTCTCCCGGATGGTGACGAACGCCTGCTCCAGCTCCGGCGGCGGGTTCTCCACCCGGTACGGTGCCGCCTCCGCCTGGATCGCGACCACGGACATATGGTGCGCCACGACGTCGTGCAGCTCGCGGGCGATCGTGGTGCGCTCCTCCAGCAGGGTGCGCCGGTCGCGTTCCACCGCCGTGACGGTCCGCTCGGCCGCCACCTCCTGCTTCGCCTCACGCCGGACGTGCCACAGCGTGACCAGCAGGAGGAGGACCCCGGACACGAACAGCATCGGCGCGGCGTTCGAGCCGAAGTCACGGTTGTAGGCGCCGTTGGCGAGCAGACAGAACGCGAGGGTCAGCACCCACATCCAGGCGGCGGTACGCGGCCGGGTCCGTATGCCCACGATCGTGACGACGACGAGATGGGCCAGGAAACTGCCCTCGGACCAGGGCCACAGCGTCTGTCCCCAGCCGAGGGCCAGGGTCACCGGTGCGACCGCCAGCACCAGCCAGAACGCCAGCGCGGGCCGGACCAGTGTCACCACGACCGCCAGCGCGGGCAGCAGCCCGGCCAGGAGCATGGTGACCTCCGAGGCGTTGTACGTACTGGCGGTGCCGACGAACCACACGAACGCGGCGATCGCCACCACCAGGGCGTGCGGGGCCCATTTGCCCCGGCCGTCGAACCAGCCCGCGACGGAGCTGTCCGGGCCCAGCGGCCGGAGCGGGCGGTAGACGAACGCGTCGTGGAAGAGGTCCTGTCGCAGTCCGCCGAGCACGTCCCTCGCGAGGTCGTACTCCGGACTGCGGGACTTGGCCCGCTGGGGGCCCGGGGTCTGGTGGGTCTGGGTCACGTTACGAAGGTATGCGGGGAACGTGCCCGGGTCGTCCCCTCCGAGAGGGGTTCCCCGGTGTCCGCCTCAGGTACTACCCGAACCCCGGTGCCCGGCCGGAGGATGGCGGGGCGCCGTGAGATAGCTCTCAGGTATGACGGGGGCGGGTGGGCCGGTCCCCCGCACGGATTCGATCTCCGGCGGCGGGCCCCGCGCGGACCCGGTCGACCCGGTTCACCGGGCGGGCCGGACGGTTCACCGGGCGGCCGCCCGGGTTCACCAGGCGAGCTGGGCGATCTCCTCCGCGACCACCGCGCACGCGTCCGCCGCCGGGTCGATCAGCGGGAAGTGACCGACCCCGTCCAGCAGGGTCAGGCCCACCACCTCACCGGCCCGCGCGGCGGCGTCCGCGTACGCCTCGCTGACGGCCGGCGGCACGACGTCGTCGGTGCGGCCCTGGACGAGCGTCGTGGCGATACCGGTGGGCAGCAGGGCCGCCGGGTCCGCGTACGGCAGCCGCCGCTCGAACGCGTCCGGGCCGCCGAGGAACTGCTGGGCTGCGCCGCCGCACACCCCGAGCCTCCCCGCCGTCCGGAGGTCCGCGATCGGCGCGAGTGCGACGACCCCCCGCAGCGGCAGTGGGCGAGCGCGGTACCAGGGGCTGTCCGGCGGGAGGACATGGCGGGCCGCCGCCCACAGCGCGAGATGCCCGCCCGCGGAGTGGCCGGTGAGGACCGTCCGGCGGGGGTCGGCGACGGGGAGGGCCGCCCGGACCAGGCCGGGGAGCGCGTCCATGGCCGCCGCCAGATCGTCGAAGGTGTCGGGCCAGCGGCCCGCGACCGGGTCCCGGGGCGCGGGGTCCGCGCCGCGCGGGGCGGGCAGCGCGCTGCCCCGGCGGTACTCGACGGAGGCGACCGCGAAGCCCCGGCGGGCCAGATACCCGGCGAACGGGCTGATGTGCCACCGGTCGTACGGGGCCCGCCAGGCACCGCCGTGCACCACCACGACCAGCGGGGACGAGGCTGCCGGGCCGGACTCGGTGCCGTGCGGGGCGTACAGGTCGACGATCTGGTCGGGGTGGCTGCCGTACGCGGCCGTCGCGTCCGGGGGGAGCGCCGGATGCGAGAAGGCCGACTCCTCCTCGGCTGCGGCGCGGGCTGTGGCGTCGTCCGGCATGCTCCGACCTCTCGTACGGCTGCTGGCGTTGGCCGGGACGCTATCAGTGCCCCTACGCGCGGTTGGGCTGGCTTTGGGGCTCTTGTGCCCCGGCCCGGGTGCGGCGATCGAGCCCCCAGCCCCGGTCGCCGCTTGAGTCCCTGGCCCGGTCCCCGCCTGAGTGCCTGCATGGGTCCCCACCCGCGTCCCTTCGTCCGCCCCTGCTTCGCGGCTCGCGGCGGTGCGGCCGACCCCGGACCGGGCCCGGCCGCACCACCCGGGGGTCAGGGCCGTGCCGCGAGGACCTCCCCGAGGACCCGGGCCGCGCGCTCCGTCTCGGCGAAGGAGAGGTACAGCGGGGTGAAGCCGAACCGGAGGGTGTCCGGCGCGCGGAAGTCCCCGACCACGCCCCGGGCGATCAGCCCGGCCATCACCGGCTCGGCGTCCGCGCAGCGCAACGCGATCTGGCTGCCCCGCTCGTGGTGCGCCGCCGGGGTCATCACCTCGACCCGGCCCTCGGGTACGTACCGGGCCACGCACTCCAGGAAGAAGTCCGTCAGGGCGAGGGACTTGGCCCGGACCTCCTCGATCGCGACCCCGTCCCAGACGGTCAGCGCCTCCTCCAGCGCCAGGGCCGACAGGATCTCCGGTGTACCGACCCGGCCGCGCAGGGCGCCCTCGCCCGGGGTGTAGCCGCGGTGCATCCCGAACGGCTCCGCGTGACCGGTCCAGCCGGGCAGCGGGGAGTCGAACAGGGGCTGGAGGTCGCGCCGTACGTAAAGGTACGCGGGGGACCCGGGCCCGCCGTTCAGGTACTTGTACGTACAGCCGACGGCCAGGTCCACCCCGTGGGCGTCCAGCCCGACCGGCAGGGCGCCCGCGCTGTGGCACAGGTCCCAGACGGTGTACGCGCCCGCCGCGCGGACGGCGCGGGTCAGCGACGGCAGGTCGTGCAGCCGCCCGCCCCGGTAGTCGACATGGTTGAGCAGCACCGCGGCCGTGCGCGGGCCGAGGGCCTGCGGCACGTCCCGCGGGAGCACCGCGCGGATCTCGCAGCCCGTCATCCGGGCGGCCGACGCGGCGATGTACCCGTCGGTGGGGAACGTCGAGGCGTCCACCAGGAGTTCGTCCCGCGCGGTGCCCGCGGGGTTCCCGTCCGTCCCCGCGCGGGCCAGCCGGATCGCGCCGACGACCGCCTTGAAGACGTTCACGCTGGTCGAGTCGCCGACGACGATCTGGCCGGGGGCGGCGCCCACCAGGGGCGCGATCAGATCACCGATCCGCTCGGGCGCGGTCCACCAGCCGCTCTCGTCCCACGACCGGATGCGCAGCTCGCCCCACTCCCGCCGGATCACGTCCGCGATCCGGCCGGGCACGGCCTCGGGCAGTGCGCCGAGGGAGTTGCCGTCGAGATAGACCGTGCCGTCCAGGGCGAACAGCGCGCGGCGGTCCGCCAGCGGATCGGCGGCGTCGAGCCCGGCGGCCCGCCCCCGGAGCCCCGCGTCACCCCCCTCCGCGACGGCACCCGCACCCGCAACGGCCGGGTCACCAACGCCCACGTCACCCAGGGCCAGGGCACCCGCACCCGCCCCACCGACCGCCGCGTCACCCACGGCCGGGTCACCCGAACCCGCCGCACCGGCCGCCGCCCCGCCAACCGCCGCCGCCTCACCCGTCACCGGACCCGCTCCCCCCTCAGACATGGCTCCGCGCCGTCCACAGCTCGGGGAACACGCTCTTCGCGGCCCGCTTCTCCAGCCAGGCCACCCCGGCCGAACCGCCCGTGCCCGTCTTCGCGCCCATCGCGCGCCGGGTGGCGACCAGATGGTCGTTGCGCCAGCGCCAGACCAGCTCTCCCACATCCGTCAACGTCTCCCCGAGCAGCAGGAGTTCCGCGGGTGCCGCGCTGTCACCCGAAGGGGACGTTCCGGGGAGCCGCTGCTCCGCGTAGAGGGAGCTCCACACCCGCTCGACCTCGGGGGACGGCTCGTAGCGGGCCGCGAGGTCGCGGTCCAGGACGGCGGCCGGGACGGGCAGGCCGCGGCGGGCGAGCAGCCGCAGCACCTCGTCGTACAGGCTCGGTTCGTGCAGGGCCTTCTCCAGCTCCGCGTGGACCCGGGGCGCGCCGCGGTGCGGGACGAGCATGGACGCGGACTTCTCGCCGAGCAGGAACTCCATGCGCCGGTACATCGCCGACTGGAAGCCGGAGCCGTCGCCCAGGGCGCTCCGGTAGGAGTTGAACTCGGCGGGGGTGAGCCGGGCGAGCGGACGCCAGGACGCGTTGAGGGCCTCCAGCTCCGCGACGGAACGTTTCAGCGCGGCGACCGCGACGGGGATGTCGTCCTCGCGCAGCGCCCGCGCGGCGGTCTCCCACTCATGGACGATCACCGTGAACCACAGCTCCATGACCTGGGTCGTGACCAGGAAGACCATCTCGCCGGGATCGTCCGAGAGGGGGTGCTGGAGATGGGTGAGCACATCCGCCCGGACATAGTCCTCGTACGGTGTGGTGCCCTGGAAGTCGAGGTGCGGGGCGCTCTCGGCGCCCTGGCCGGCTCCCTGTGTCTCGTGGGACATCGCTGTCTCCCGATATGTACTCCGGGTAGCGGTCCGCCCCTGCCTTGTCGACACGGGGGCCCCGGTCCCCACCGGCATCCTCGGTGATCGTCCGCAGGACGGCAAGGCCCGCCCGGCGCGAACACCGGACGGGCGGTTCGTACACATGTACGAACTATGGGCGGGTGGCGGCGGCACCCGGACGGCACCCGGACACGGCTCAGCCCAGGGTCTGGGCCGCCGCCGGGGAGGAGTCCTTCAGGAACTGCGTGCAGCGCGCGTGCTCCTCCTGCTCACCGATCGACCCGGCGGCGCGCGCGAGGGCGTGCAGGGCCCGCAGGAAGCCGCGGTTCGGCTCGTGGTCCCAGGGCACCGGACCGTGCCCCTTCCAGCCGCTGCGGCGCAGCGCGTCGAGGCCGCGGTGGTAGCCCGTACGGGCGTACGCGTACGACTCCACGACGCTGCCCCGCTCGTACGCCTCGTCGGCGAGCTGCGCCCAGGCGAGGGAGGAGGTGGGGTACTTTCCGGCGACCTCGGCGGGCGGGGTGCCCGCGGCGAGGAGTTCGCGGGGCTCCGGGTCGTCGGGCAGATGGGTCGGGGGCGGTCCCCCGAGCAGGTTCTCGTGAATCGACATGGGTTCCAGTCTCCCAGGTGCCCGGGTGTGATGCGGGGGTGTGCCGTCATCCCGGCCCCGGAGGCGGCGAGGCGCCCCGGTCCGTCACCGTCCGGTGAGCCTGCGCACCGCCCGGACGACCGCGTCGGTCCCGGTCAGCGCCTTGCTCCGGGGGCAGCCCACGTTCAGCCGCAGGAACCCGGGCGCCCCGTACGTCCCGCCGGGCATCACCGCGACCCGCTCCCGTTCGACCAGCTCCCGTTGCAGCGCGTCGTCGCCGGTCAGCCCGAGGGGCCGCAGATCGATCCAGGCGAGGTACCCCGCGTCCGGCGCCCGCCACCCCAGTCCGGGCAGCTCCGCGCCCAGCCGTTCCTCGACGAGCCGCAGATTGCCGTACGTGTACGCGCGGACCGCGTCGAGCCAGCCGGCGGACTCCCGGTACGCGGCGATGTGCGCGGTGAGCGACAGGACTGCGGGTGAGGCGAGCCCTTCGCCGTTCTCCGTCCGGCGCAGGAACTCCGTCCGGTCGGCGGGGTCGCCGATCAGCCCGTACGAGCCGGTCAGCGCGGGGAAGTTGAACGCCTTGGAACCGGAGGTGACCAGCGCCCAGCGGCCCCGCCCGTAGTGCGTCCACGGCCGGTGGACATGGCCCTCGTGGGTGAGGTCCGCGTGGATCTCGTCGCTGATGACGGGGATGCCGTACCGGTCCGCGAGCGCGGCGGTCCGGGTCAGCTCGGCGTCCGTCCACACCGTGCCGGTGGGGTTGTGCGGGGAGCAGAGCAGCAGGACACGGGCGCCGGGGCGGGCCAGCTCGCGCTCCAGCGCCTCCCAGTCGCGGACGCCGACCCCGCGCAGCTCCCGTCCGAGCCCCTCGACGGCCTTGCGGAAGCCGTCGTAGACGGGGGTGTGCACGACCACCCCGTCCCCGGGCTCGGTCCACATCCGGAGCAGCTGGGACACCTGCGAGAGCACGGACGGCGCGTACACCAGCGATCCCGGGTCGATCCGGGTCCCGTGTCTGCGGGCGAACCAGTCGGTGACCGCGCCGAGGAAGTCGTCGTTGCGCCAGTCCGTGTAGCCGAACACCCCGTGGCCGACCCGGCGCAGCAGCGCGTCCCGGACGGCCGGGGCGACGGGGAAGTCCATGTCGGAGATGGTGAACGGCAGCAGACCGGGCACGGGGAACCGGTCCGCGACCCCGTCCCACTGCACGGACCAGGTGCCGCGCCGGTCGACGGCGGTGTCGAAGTCGTACGGGTACGCCATCCCTGCTCCGTTCGGTACGGGGCGCCCGGGCCCGTGCGCCGGTACGGGCGCCCTCGCATCGGTGGGCGCCGGTACGGGGGCCCGCGCGCCGGTCGGCGCCGGTACGGGCGCCCTCGCGTCGGGTGCGCCCCGCTACTGGCGCCTCACGACCGTACGTGCCCGCACGCGCCGAGGCCCGGCCGCCCCGGGAAGGGGAAGCCGGGCCTCGGTACGTGCCGGGTGCCGCGTGCCGCTCGTGCGGCGCGGACCGCTCGGCGGACTACTTGATGCGGGTGCCGGTGGAGCGCAGGTTGCCGCACGCCTCGGTGACCCGGGCGGCCATGCCGGCCTCGGCGGCCTTGCCCCAGGTGCGCGGGTCGTACAGCTTCTTGGCGCCGACCTCGCCGTCGACCTTCAGGACGCCGTCGTAGTTCGTGAACATGTGGGCCGCGACCGGACGCGTGAACGCGTACTGGGTGTCGGTGTCGAGGTTCATCTTCACGACGCCGTTCTCCAGCGCGGTGGCGATCTCCTCGGCGGTCGAGCCGGAGCCGCCGTGGAAGACGAAGTCGAACGGGGCGGACTTGCCGTACTTCGCGCCGACGCCCTCCTGGAGGTCCTTCAGCAGCTCGGGACGGAGCACGACGTTGCCCGGCTTGTAGACGCCGTGGACGTTGCCGAAGGACGCGGCGAGCAGGTAGCGGCCCTTGTCGCCCAGGCCCAGGGCCTCGGCGGTGCGGATCGCGTCGTCGACGGTGGTGTACAGCTCGTCGTTGATCTCGTGCGTGACACCGTCCTCCTCGCCGCCGGTCGGGGTGATCTCGACCTCAAGGATGATCTTGGCGGCGACGGCCTTCGCGAGCAGCTCCTGGCCGATGGCCAGGTTGTCCGCGAGGGTCTCGGCGGAGCCGTCCCACATGTGGGACTGGAACAGCGGGTTCACACCGCGGGAGACCCGCTCGGCGGAGATCTCCAGGAGCGGCCGGACGTAGGTGTCCAGCTTGTCCTTGGGGCAGTGGTCGGTGTGCAGCGCGACGGTGACGTCGTACTTGGCGGCGACGATGTGCGCGAACTCGGCGAGGGCCACGGCGCCCGTCACCATGTCCTTGCTGTGCTGGCCGCCCAGGAACTCCGCGCCACCGGTGGAGATCTGGATGATGCCGTCGCTCTCGGCCTCCGCGAAGCCACGCAGGGCGGCGTGCAGGGTCTGCGAAGAGGTCACGTTGATGGCCGGGTAGGCGAACTTGCCTGCCTTCGCCCGGTCGAGCATCTCGTTGTAGACCTCGGGGGTTGCGATGGGCATCTGTCCGCTCCTCGTGATTACGCGGGGTGTGGTTCTGACCGACCCTGACCTGGCTGATCCGGACCCGGTCACTGTCCGGGGCACGGGGTGCGCCGGGAGTGGCAACGGGGTGGCGACGTCATCGTCCCGGCCATCTTCCCAGACGTGAGCGGGTGCTCCCGTGCCGGGTGCCGGGAGCGGCGGGCCGCCCGGACCCGTCCGGCCGGGCCGCACCCGGCCCTACGAGCATCCGTACGACCGCCCGCGCGTCCGCCTTCACGCCTGTCCTCAGTCGAGCCCGAGCTCGTCCTTCGAGAACGCGAAGCGGTACGGGACGCCCGCCGTCCCGCTGATGCGCTCGGCGGCGCCCGTCGCGCGGTCCACGATCGTGGCGACGGCGACGACCTCGGCACCGGCCGCACGGACCGCTTCCACGGCGGTCAGCGGGGAGCTGCCGGTGGTGGAGGTGTCCTCGACGACGAGGACCCGGCGGCCCTTGATGTCGGGGCCCTCGACCTGGCGCTGCATCCCGTGCACCTTCGCGGCCTTGCGGACGACGAACGCGTCGAGCGTGCGGCCGTCCGCCGCGGCGGCGTGCAGCATCGCGGTGGCGACCGGGTCGGCCCCGAGGGTCAGCCCGCCGACCGCGTCGAAGTCGAGGTCGGCGGTCAGGTCCAGCATCACCCGGCCGACGAGGGGGGCGGCCACGGCGTCCAGGGTGATCCGGCGGAGGTCGACGTAGTAGTCGGCCTCGATACCCGAGGAGAGGGTCACCTTGCCGTGCACCACGGCCTTGTCCTTGACCTGCCCGAGCAGGTCGGTACGTGCGTCGCTCATGGGGCGAGTTTAGGTGGGCCCGTGGTTCCCCGGGTTCCCACGGGTGGGCGCCGGGCGCGTGCCGCGCCCCGCCCGGGGTCAGCCGGGGTCGAGGGAGGTCCAGGTCCAGGTGGTGGTGGCTTCCAGCGGCGATACGGGGGTGACCAGCCGCGGCGCGGTGTTGAGGCCGTCCGGGGGACCCGTCTGGGGCTCCACGCACACGGCGGCCTCCTGCTCGTCGTACACGACGACCCACGGCTCACGGGACGTGATGTTCAGGGCGAGCTGTCCCGGCCAGGTCAGGGTCACGTCGACCCCGTCGGGCATGCCGAAGCAGTCGTCCCACGGACCGGGCAGCGGATCGATCCGCTCGCCCGTCGGCAGATGGTCGGCGCCCCGCCGCTCCTGCCACGCCGCCTCGAAGTCGATCCGTACCGTCTCCGCGTCCGGCGCCAGCTGCCGGTTGAACCAGGGGTGCCAGCCCACCTGGGCCGGGAACGACGAGCCGTACGTCTCCACGGCGAGCGTGAGCGTGAGGGAACCGGGTGCCAGCTCCACCACCTGGGTGACCAGGCCGGGGTACGGCCACGGGTCGGTCAGCTCGTGCGTGATCACGGCCCGGTCCGCCGTGCGGCTGTGCCGCGCGGTGCGCCAGGCCCCGTCCCTGGCCGTGCCGTGGATGGCGTGCGGTGCGGCGTTCAGCGGCATCTGATGGACGTCCGCGCCGTCCCGGAAGCGGCCGTCCCGGATCCGTCCGCACCAGGGCACCATCGGGAAGCTCCCGAAGTGCTCGCCCTGGCGCAGCAGTTCGGTGCCGCCGACCTTCAGACTCCCGATCCGGCCGCCGTCGCCCGGCCGTACGGTCACCTCCGCGTCGCCCGCGGTCAGTGTGATCTCGTCGCTGCTCACGTGCCGACCCTACGTTCAGCGGTCACTGCCGCCGCCGCAGGGCCCGCCCGACGACGATCGCCGTCGCGACGACCAGCGCGGCGGCGGGCGCGGCCCAGCGCAGGGTCGCCGCCTGCCCGGTCGCCTCCGGTACGGCGACCGGGGCGTACCGGCCGCGCGGGGGCGCGTGGTCGACCTCTTCGGCGCTGCGGCCGATCATCGTCCGGCGCGCGTGCGCGGCCTCGGCGGGCGGTCCGGGCGCCTCCCGCCTGGCCACCTCCTCCACGACGTCGTCCGCGACACCCGCGAGGTCATGGGCGGCGTCGATGTCCTCGACCCGCCCGTCGGGTTCCTCCGGCCGTGCGCCGGTGTCCGGCCCGTCGGGTACGACCGGCCCGTCCGGTACGCCAGGCCCGTCCGGTGCGTCCTGCTCGGCGTCCGTGTCCGGTGCGTCCGGTGCGCCCTGCTCGGCGTCCGTGTCCGGCCCATCCGTGGCGCCAGGCCCCGCGTGGTCCTCGTCGCCGTCCTCGTGGCCGTCCTCGTCCTCCTGGGCGGCGGCTTCCTCGGTTTCGGCCGTCCGGAGCGACTCGGCCGCGTCGGCGGCCTCCGCCTCGGCGGGGTCGATGCCGTCCTCGTCATCGAGGGCGTCGAGGGCGTCGGGGTCGTCGATCCCGGCGGCGCTGTCGTCCACCCCGGCGAACTCCGGACCGGGGTCCCCGGGGCGGCCGCCGTCGGACACGTCCCCGTCGGCGAAGTCGTCCCCGGCGGGCACGGCCAGGTCGTTCTCGTCGGCCGGGTCGTCGCCGTCGGCCGGGTCGCCCTGTCCGGTACCGGCCAGGTCGGCGGCGTGATCCGGGCCGTCCTGTCCGCTGCCGCCGAGGTCGTCGCCATCGTCGTGCGGGGTGTCGTCGTGCGGGGTGTCGTGGCCCGAGGTGCCCGCGAGCGCCTCGGTGAAGCGGGTCAGCAGCCGGGTGACCGCGGCCTCCACCGCCTCGGCGGTCAGCTCGCCGGCCCGGCCGTCACCCTCGGCGGTGGCGTCGTACCGCACGCTGGTCCCGGTGCCCTCGGGGACCAGCCGGGCGGTCACGGTGACCCGGACGGTCCCGGTGCCACGGACCTCGGTGCCCTCGGCGTCGAGCCGGAAGCCGTCCGGGTCCGGGGTGACCCGGAACGTGCCCCGGTACGTGATGGAGGTACCCCCGGCCCGGACCTTGAGCCTGCCCGTGCCGGGTGGCTCCCCCGCGTCCTGCTGGAACCCGGGGACGGCCCGGGTCACCGCGACGGTGTCGGCGACGGCCTCACGCAGAGGCTCAACCCCGACCGGAACGACCACCTCGTGCTTCATGCCACGAGCGTACCGACGCCCCGGCCCGCCCCGCAGACCTCCGGGGACTCCGGCCCCGCCCGCGCCGCCCCGGCCGGGCGCACGGGGGCCGGTCCGGCCCGCGCCCCCGCCGGTACCCGCGCGGGGAGGGAACCCGGCCGTCCGGCCGGGGCCGTACGCCTAGAGCGTGGCGGCCACCCGTACGCCCACGCGGGTGCGGGTGGCGACGAGTTGGCCGTCCTGGGGGTAGGCGTGCCAGGTGCGCCAGTGCACGTGCCCCTCGTGCCGCTGGGCCAGCATCGCCGTGAACGCGTGCGGGTCGCCGGGGAAGACGCCCGCGAGGCCGTTCGGATGGTCGGAAACGAGTGCGATGAGTTCTTGCGCCCGGCCGGTGAACTGACCGCTGGACAGCGTCTCGACCCGGGCCGCGAACTCGTACTCCCAGTCCCCGACGCGTTCCGCGACCCCGAGCGGAAGGGGCGTACTGCTGCCGGGGATACAGGCGACGGTCTCCGAACAGATGCCGCGCTCCTCCTCCAGCAGGACCTGATGGGAGGCGCCGAGAAGTCTCAACTGGAGTTTGGTGCCCGACAGTTCGAGATCGAGGGTGGCCAGGGCGGGCAGCGGCTCCCGGCCCAGTGCCCAGGCGAGGTCGGAGGCGCTGGTGTCGGTGTAGGAGGTGGTGAGGGTCGTGAGCATGGGTCGGCTCCGCTAGCACGCAAAGAGAGGTGGGGCCGGCTGGCGCCCGGGGGTGGCGCGGGGCGAACGGTCCGGAACGGGTCCGGGCGATCTGATTGCCGGCTCGTGCCCACGAGGTGTCCGAGGGCTGCCTTGACGCTTAAGAGGGAATCATGAACTACGGCTCCACCACAGCGTTTTTACCCAACTTCGGAGGGTTTCCATCCCCCCGAGGGCTGCACAGCTCAACTGTTCAACCGCCGTGCCCCGTACCGCCGGTGACGGGATTTCACTCATGGGGCGGGGGTTACGGGAGAGGGTTCCCGTACCAGGAGTGCGCCCTGGTTCCACGCCCCCCGCCCCGGAACGCGCGCCCCCCGGCCCGCCACGACGACGGACACCCGCCGACCGGGACGGCCGACGGGTTCCGCACGGTGCCGATGGAAGGCGGGTACGTACGGTGCGCGGGTGCGGCTGCGCGGCCGGCCTCCGCAGCGCGGGCCGGCCTACGCCACGCGGGTCAGGACCCGCCGCCGCAGCCGCCTCCGCCGCCCCCGCAGGAGGAACTGCTCCCGCCGTCGGAGGAGGAACCGCAGGACGACCCGCCGGACGAACCGCTGGTGTGGTGGCCACCACCGCCCGAACCCCCGGAATCCCCCGCCCACCAGCTCCGCGACCGCCGCCGCCGCGAGCTGCTGAGCCCCGGCATGGCCCGCGAACTGATCACCAGGACGACCGTCACCACGGCCACCACGATGACAACACTCACGATGATCCCCATCATGAACCCCCCGTTCTCGCCCATATCCGCCGCACTGTCCGCGGCGCCTGGGTTGCCCTCATTGTCCGGTCATCATTCCGCATGTCGCGCGCGGTCCGAACCCCCCGGACACGGACCGCGCGCTGGCGTGTGACGGAGATGCCCTCCGCGTGTCCGCGCCAAAGCAGAGTTGAGGAAGTCCAGAGGTTGAGCGCAGGATGACGTCCATGACCTCGACCCCCGGCCCCGCCGGCCGCCCCCTCCTCAACCGCCGTCTCGCCGAGTTCGGGACGACGATCTTCGCCGAGATGTCCGCGCTCGCGGCCCGGACCGGTGCGATCAACCTGGGCCAGGGCTTCCCCGACACCGACGGCCCCGAGGAGATCCGCGAGGCCGCCGTCCGGGCGCTGCGCGACGGCCGGGGCAACCAGTACCCGCCGGGTCCGGGCGTCCCGGAGCTGCGGGAGGCCATCGCCGCGCACCAGGCCCGCCGCTACGGGCTGACCCTCGACCCGGACACCGAGGTCCTGGTCACCGCGGGTGCCACGGAGGCCATCGCGGCGGCCCTGCTGGCCCTGGTGGAGCCCGGCGACGAGGTCGTGGCGCTGGAGCCCTACTACGACTCGTACGCGGCAAGCATCGCGCTGGCGGGCGGTACCAGGGTCCCGGTCACGCTGCGCCCGTCCGGGGGCCGTTTCCGGCTGGACCTGGACGAGCTGCGCGCCGCGGTCACCCCGCGCACCCGGCTGCTGCTGATCAACACCCCGCACAATCCGACGGGCACCGTGCTGACCCGTGCCGAGCTGGCGGAGATCGCCCGGCTCGCCGTCGAGCGGGATCTGATCGTCGTCACGGACGAGGTCTACGAGCACCTGGTCTTCGAGGAGCCGGACGGCTCCGGCGGCCATGTGCCGCTGGCGGGTCTGCCCGGGATGCGGGACCGAACGCTCACGATCTCCTCGGCCGGGAAGACGTACTCGTTCACCGGCTGGAAGGTCGGCTGGATCACCGGTCCGCCCGCGCTGGTGACGGCGGTCCGCTCGGCGAAGCAGTTCCTCACGTATGTCTCGGCGGGGCCCTTCCAGTACGCGATCGCGGAGGCGCTCGCCCTCCCGGACTCCTACTACGACGGGCTGCGCGCGGAGCTGCGGGCCAAGCGGGATCTGCTCGCCGGGGGGCTGGCCGACGCGGGCTTCGGCGTCCACGTGCCCGCGGGCACGTACTTCATCACCACGGACATCCGTCCCCTGGGCGAGACGGACGGCTTCGCGTTCTGCCGCGCGCTCCCGTCCCGGGCGGGCGTGGTCGCCATCCCGAACGCCGTCTTCTACGACGACCGCGAGGCCGGCGCCCCCTTCGTCCGCTTCGCCTTCTGCAAACGCACAGAGGTCCTGGAAGAAGCGGTGACCCGCCTCAAGCAGCTCACCCCCTGACGGCCCGCCTTCGCTTGCGCTTCCCAGGTCCGTCCGGCGGGACGCACTTCGTTCCTGTGCCGTCGCTCGGTGGTTTCGCGCAGTTCCCCGCGGGTCGCCTTCGCTTGCGCTTCCGAGGTCCGTCCGGCGTGACGCACTTCTTTCCTGTGCCGTCGCTCGGTGGTTGTGCGCAGTTCCCCGCGCCCCTTTGGGGCGCATCCGGCTTGTTCTTCGGGTCGGTGCCGGTCGGGATTCTCCGTCCTCGATCCGACACGCTCGGTACGACGTCCAGCGGAGCTACTGAAGAGCATCGGAGTCTGCGAGCAGAGATTCCCGCCCACCCCCTCCCGCAGCCATGCGACTGCGCGAGGAGGGTGGCTAAACCCCGCCCCGGGCTGATGACAGCCCGCAGCCGGACGACAGCCCCAGGTGGGCGCCCCTTCAGGGGCGCGGGGAACTGCGCACCCACGGACTTACCCGCACAGGAACAAGTTCGTCCACCCGGACAAACCTCGGAAGCGCAAGCGAAGGCGACCCGCACCCGAAGAGCGACCGCAATGGGGCACCCCCCAGGGGCGCGGGGAACTGCGCACCCACGAACGACCTGTGCGGGGACAAGTACGCCAGGCACAGGAGACCCGGGGCCCGGGCGAAGGCGACCCGCACGGGACGTAGTGCGTCCAGCGCAGGAAACCTCGGAAGCGCAAGCGAAGGCGGCCTGCGGCGGATCGGGTGGGTGTACGCCCCGTTCGGCCGCGCCTCGGCCACCTCGCGGGACGCGCACCGCAAGGTTCCGGTGTGAGCCATCCCCGTACCATCGCGCCCCCGGCCCCCCAGCCCCCGGCCGCCGGGCCGGGAACACAGCGGTACCGACCGGCGATCCGGCGGCTGCCACCGGTGGTCACCGCGCTCGGACTGTTCGCCGCCGTACGGCTCGTCGGCGTCCTCGCGGTCGCCGTCGCCGCCTCGGCCACCGACCGGTCCCTGTTCCGGCTGCTGGGGCGGTCCTGGGACTCCGTGTGGTACCTCGGGATCGCCGCGCACGGCTACGGCCACCGCACCACGCACTACCGGCCCGGGGTCATCTTCAGCGACCTGGCGTTCTTCCCGCTGTACCCGGGGCTCGTACGGGCCGTGGAGAGCGTCCTGCCGGTGTCCTGGGGCGCCGCCGCGCTGCTGGTGTCGTGGACCGCCGCGGCCGCCGCCGCCTGCGGGATCTTCGTCCTGGGCAGCAGGCTGTACGGCCGCCCGGTGGGGCTGCTGCTGGTGCTGCTGTGGGGGGTGATGCCCCACTCGGTGGTGCTGTCGATGGCGTACACCGAGCCGCTGCTCACCGCGTTCGCCGTCTGGGCGCTGTACGCGGCGCTGTCCGGCCGCTGGGTCTGGGCGGGCAGCCTGGCCGCGCTCGCGGGGCTGTCCCGGCCCAACGGGTTCGCCGTCGCGGCGGCCGTCCTCGCCGCGGCGGCGCAGGAACTGTGGCGGGCCCGGCGCGAGGGGCGGAAAGTTGTCCACAGGCTGTGGACAGGCGCGCTGATCGCCCCGGCGGGCTGGTGCGCGTACGTGACCTGGGTGGGGCTGCGCAGGAACGATCTGCCCGGCGGGTACTTCAAGGTGCAGAGCGACTGGGGTTCCCGCTTCGACTTCGGGGTGGGCGCGTTCCAGTTCGTCGGGGTGCTCCTGACCCGCACCAGCCGTTTCGTCTTCCCCATCGCCCTGGTGACCGTACTGGTGGCCGTACTGCTGTTCGCCCTGCTGCTGGCCGAACGGGTCCCGCTGCCGCTGGTCGTCTACACGGGGGTGCTGCTGGTGGTGGCGCTCGGCGGGTCCGGCTTCTTCGAGTCGAAGCCGCGGTTCCTGCTGCCCGCGTTCCCGCTGCTGATCCCCCCCGCCCTGGCCCTCGCCCGGACGGCGAGAGCCCGGCCGGGGCACGCGATCGTCGTGATCACGTTCCTGACCGGGCTCTCCCTGTCCTACGGGGTGTTCCTCATCGCCTTCGGCCGCGCGCCGCTGTAGCCCCGGAAGGAACCGGGGGAACGGGGCGCCGGGGGCCGCGGGTACGAGGGGAACACGCCTGCGGGCCCAGCGGACCTCGCGGCCTGCCGGCCTCGGGGACCTGTGGGCCTGGGGGCCGCCTACTCGTCGTCGGTGCCCTCGGCGGAGTCGACGTCCTTCTCCAGGCCGAGGTGCTCGACCAGCCAGCGGTCGAACTCGATGGCGGCGCGGACCCAGCTCACCGTGGACGACACGAAGTGCTCCAGGCTCACCCCGGTGCCGATGAGCATCTGCGCCTCACCGATCAGCCGGACGGTGCCGTCGTCGTGGGTGTGGCTGTAGACCTTCGGCCACAGGGTGCGGCGGTTCCAGTCGTCGATGGACTCCAGCAGGCTTGCCTTGTCCTCGATGCCGTGGGGCCGGTCGTAGAACGTCCGCACGGAGAAGACCTGCTGCTCGTCCTCGCCGCGGAACATGAAGTACGTGCGGAACTCCTCCCACGGCGCCGCGAGGTCACCCTCGTCGTCGACGACGTACTTCAGCTCCATCTGGTCGAGGAGCTGCTTCACAAGATCCTGATCCGGGACGACGGGGCCCGCCGGTTCACCGGGCTGCGGCTCTGGCTGGCCCCCGAAGTTCGGAATCGAGGACGGGTCGATGCTCACCGTGTATTTCCCTTCGTACGGATTGAGTCATCCTCCCCCATGCCGGGCGGGTGATGGCAACCCCCGCCCGGCGGCGGTTACGCGTCGGTGGCTGGTTTCGGCGGAGAGGTCCCGATGGGGTTCGCTCAGAGCGTCTTTCCGGCCACCCCGGACGCCTCCCCGGACTCCGCTCCCGAGCCCGCCGAAGCCCCTTCGCCCGTCCCCTCCGGCGCGGGACCGGAGGCGCGGCCCACGAGCAGACCGTCCCCGAAGGTGTCGACCCGGACGGTGTCGCCGTCCTGGATCCCGCCGCCGAGGATCTCCTTCGCCAGCCGGTCCCCGATCGCGGTCTGCACCAGCCGGCGCAGCGGCCGGGCCCCGTACGCGGGGTCGTTGCCCTCGCGGGCGAGCCACGCGAGCGCCGCGTCGCTCACCTCCAGGGTGAGCCGCCGCTCGGCCAGCCGCTTGGCGAGCCGGTCGAGCTGGAGCCTGGCGATCCTCGCCAGCTCCTCGCCGTTCAGGGCGGAGAACACCACGAGGTCGTCCAGCCGGTTCAGGAACTCGGGCTTGAAGGACGCCCGGACCACTTCGAGAACCTGCCGCTTCTTCTCCTCCTCACCGGTCAGCGGGTCCACCAGGTACTGGCTGCCGAGGTTCGAGGTGAGGACGAGGATGGTGTTGCGGAAGTCGACGGTCCGCCCCTGGCCGTCGGTGAGACGGCCGTCGTCGAGGACCTGGAGCAGGACGTCGAAGACCTCCGGATGCGCCTTCTCCACCTCGTCCAGCAGGACCACGCTGTACGGGCGCCTGCGGACGGCCTCGGTGAGCTGGCCTCCCTCCTCGTAGCCGACGTAGCCGGGAGGCGCCCCGACGAGCCGGGCCACGCTGTGCTTCTCACCGTACTCCGACATGTCGACGCGGATCATCGCCCGCTCGTCGTCGAAGAGGAAGTCCGCGAGGGCCTTCGCCAGCTCCGTCTTGCCCACCCCGGTCGGGCCGAGGAAGAGGAACGAACCGGTGGGCCGGTCGGGGTCCGCGATCCCGGCCCGGGTGCGGCGCACGGCGTCGGACACCGCGCGCACGGCCTCGCCCTGGCCGATCAGCCGCCGCCCCAGCTCCTCCTCCATCCGCAGCAGCTTCTGCGTCTCCCCTTCGAGCAACCTCCCGGCCGGGATCCCCGTCCACGAACCGACGACGTCCGCGATGTCGTCGGGGCCGACCTCCTCCTTGACCATGGTGTCCCGGGAGGCCTCCTCCTCGGCGGCGGACGCCTCCTCCAGGTCCCGCTCGACGCCGGGGATCTCCCCGTACAGCAGCTTGGACGCGGTGTCGAAGTCGCCGTCGCGCTGGGCCCGCTCGGCCTGGCCGCGCAGCTCGTCCAGGCGTTCCTTCAGCTCACCGACGCGGTTGAGGGACTGCTTCTCCTTCTCCCAGCGGACGTTCAGCCCGCGCAGTTCCTCCTCCTTGTCGGCGAGGTCGCGGCGCAGCTTCTCCAGCCGCTGGCGGCTGGCGGGGTCGGTCTCCTTGGCGAGGGCCAGCTCCTCCATCCGCAGCCGGTCGACGGCCCGCTGGAGCTCGTCGATCTCGACGGGCGAGGAGTCGATCTCCATCCGGAGCCGGGACGCGGCCTCGTCGACCAGGTCGATCGCCTTGTCGGGCAGGAACCGGGAGGTGATGTACCGGTCGGAGAGCGTGGCGGCGGCGACGAGCGCGCTGTCGGCGATCTGCACCTTGTGGTGCGCCTCGTAGCGGCCCTTGAGCCCGCGCAGGATCGCGATGCTGTCCTCGACGCTCGGTTCGGCGACGAGCACCTGCTGGAAGCGGCGCTCCAGCGCCGGGTCCTTCTCGATCCGCTCGCGGTACTCGTCCAGCGTGGTGGCGCCGACCATCCGCAGCTCACCGCGGGCGAGCATCGGCTTCAGCATGTTGCCCGCGTCCATCGCGGAGTCGCCGCCCGCGCCCGCGCCGACGACGGTGTGCAGTTCGTCGATGAAGGTGACGACCTGCCCGTCGCTGTCCTTGATCTCCGCGAGGACGGTCTTCAGCCGCTCCTCGAACTCGCCCCGGTACTTCGCCCCGGCGACCATCGCGCCGAGGTCGAGGGAGACCAGCCGCTTGTTCTTCAGGGATTCCGGTACGTCGCCCTTGACGATGCGCTGGGCGAGCCCCTCCACGACGGCGGTCTTGCCGACGCCGGGCTCACCGATCAGCACGGGGTTGTTCTTGGTCCGGCGCGACAGCACCTGCACCACCCGGCGGATCTCCTGGTCCCGGCCGATCACCGGGTCCAGCTTGCCCTCGCGGGCCGCGGCCGTGAAGTCGGTGCCGAACTTCTCCAGCGCCTTGTACGAACCCTCCGGGTCCGGTGTGGTCACGCGGCGCCCTCCCCTGCTCTTCTCGAACGCGGCCAGCAGCTTCTTCGCCGTCGCGCCCTGGCCGCTCAGCACCTCCCCGGTCCGGCCGCCCTTGGCGGCGAGACCGAGCAGCAGATGCTCGGTGGACAGATAGTCGTCGCCGAGGTCCTTCGCGTACCGCGCGGCGTCCGCGATGACGGCCAGCGTCTCGCGGTCGGGCTGCGGGGGCGCGACGGTCGACCCGGTCACACTGGGCAGCGCGGCGAGCAGCCGCTCACCGCCGGCCCGTACCGCGGCCTGGTCGGCCCCGACGGCGACGAGCAGATCGACGACGTTCTCGTTGTCCCGGCCGCTCAGCAGCGCGAGCAGCAGATGGGCCGGCGTGAGATCGGGATGCCCCTCGGACACGGCACGGCTGCTCGCCGCGTTCAGCGCGTCCCTGCTCCTGTTGGTCAGCTCGGCGTCCACGTCCGCTGTCCCCTCCTGCCTGACTCTTCCTGTTCTGACTCCCTCAACTTACACAAAGTTGAGTCTAATCCACTCAACCCCAGGAAGGCAGTGCGGCTCCCCCGTAGATTCGCCGCCATGACCTCCCCCGCGGCGCCGTCCGCCCCCGACCCCGCGTACCTCGCCTTCTGGCAGGAGCGGCATCTGTGCACCCTGACCACCCTGCGCCCGGACGGGACGCCGCATGTCGTTCCGGTGGGGGTGACGTACGAGCACGGAGCGGGAGAAAAGGGCATCGCCCGGGTGATCACCAACCGTACGAGCCGCAAGGTGGCCAACATCCTGGCGGCTGCGGGTACGGGGTCCGATGCCGACGGCGGCACGGCACGGGTGCCGGTGGCGGTGTGCCAGGTGGACGGGGGCCGCTGGGCCACGCTGGAGGGCCACGCGGAGGTCGTACGGGACCCGGACCGGATCGCCGACGCGGTAACCCGTTACGCGACCCGCTACGGCCGCACCCCGGCCCCCAACCCCCAAAGAGTCCTGATCGAGATCACAGTAACCAAATCCCTGGGCCGAGCCTGACCCTCACACGAACAGACCCGCACCCGGACGCCCACCGCAAGAGAGCGCCCCCAAAGGGGCGCGAGGAACTGCGCAAACGAGGGCCGCCCCGCACCCGAAGAGCGACCGCAAGGGGGCAGCACCTCAGGGGCGCGGGGAACTGCGCACCCACCGAGCGACCTGTACGGGAACAAGTACGCCCACCCGGACAGACCCAGGGGCGCGAGGAACCGCGCGAGCAACCACGGGCCGCCCGCACCCGAAGAACGACCGCAATGGGGCAGCACCTCAGGGGCGCGCCCGCACCCGCTCGGGAACCGCAAGGGGCGCGACCAAAGGGGCGCGGGGAACTGCGCACCCACCGAGCGACCTGTGCGGGAACAAGTACGCCCACCCGGACAGACCCAGGGGCGCGGGGAACTGCGCACCCCACGAACGACGGCACAGGAACAAGTACGTCCAGCCGGACAGACCCAGGGGCGCAAGCGAAGGCGACCCGCACAGCAAAAGGCGCGCCCAGCACAGGGACCCGCAACGGCCGCCCACGAACGACAGCGGCGCCACCGTGTTTCAGGTCCACGGTGGCGCCGCTGCGGGGGGAAGTACCTGGGGCGACTTGTAACGACGGGGGAATCGCCTCAGGCACTGCGGGGGGTGGCGGAGATGGTCCTCGGGGTGTCGCGTTCCGCCGGAGCGTCACGGTCCACCAGTTGTTCGTGGTCACGCTGGTCGAGATTCACAAAGATCATTCCGTACCGGATGGCGCACCGGACCGGCCGGGGCGCGCCCCGGGGCCTGCGCAGACATCGGTACGCGCGGACGTCCTCTTCCTCGTCCCGTACGACGACGACCGGCTCCCCGAACAGGGTCACCATCAACGAGTCGCCCTGATGGGGGATGGCCGTGACCAGATCGATGAAGTGCCATCCGGAGCGATAGGCGGTTGCCATCTCGCGCCGGAACGACCGGTCGTCGGGGGGCGTGCTCATGCGTCCGCGGCGGTCGGGGCTGAATTTCCCCAGCCGGTGTCCGCGGGCCTGACGACCGTGCCGGCCGGCTTGGCCTTCGCCGGAGCGACAGGTCCCCAACCGGTGTCGGGCACCGAGTGGACGGTCCTGCTGCCCCAACCGGTGTCCGCGTGGGCCGTCTGGGAGCCGGCCACGACACCGAGTGCTCCGGCGGCCACCACCACGGAGAAAGTCGCCAGCACTGAGCGAAGCATTCTCTTGTACATAGTCGGCTTCGTCCTCACCTGATGAAGTCCTCTCCCCCGGTGCAACAAGACGATGGCTCATTCAGGCACGTCAACACCACTGGAGCGATGCATCATGTTCTTGCACGTTCAAGACCCTGGGGGGTGGAGAATTGCCCATAACCAACACACATCCGACACATCACCACTCCGTGGCCGAACTGTGTGCCGAGGGCGCACAGCTCTACGCGAGCGCACTCAGTGCCGGAAGGATCGCCCGAGCGGAGGCGGAAGCGGCGCCATGCCTCCTGGAATTCGCCCTTCTCCACCCCGATCCGGACGATGCGAACTGGCTCCGGCCGGTTCCCCCGTCCGTCGCACTGGCACAGCGCCTCCACCCGATCGAACGGGAGATCCTGGACCGACGACGACTGTCCATCGAACTGACCGAATCATTCGAGCCGTTCATGGCCATCAGCGCACAGAGCCCCGCACCGACCCACGCCATCACCGTCCTCGAAGGCATCGACCGGATCAACGCGGCACTCAATGTCGCTACCGCCGAGTGCCGCACCGAGGTCCTGACCATCCAGCCCGGCGGACGCCGCAGTGAGCACATCCTCAGCCAGGCGCTGGAACGCGACCGGCCCCTGACCGACCGGGGTGTCCGGATCAGAACCCTCTACCAGCACACCGTCAGGCACAGCCAGGGCACGATGGCGTACGTCGACCGCATGGCCGACGGCCGGATCGAGATCCGGACCCTGGAGGAGCTGATCGAACGGCTCATCGTCTGTGACGACACCGTGGCGTTCATCCCTGCCGGGGGCGGGCCCGACGGCAAGGACGATCTGGCGCTGGAACTGCGCCACCCCGGACTCGTCCGCTATCTGAAGCGCGTCTTCGAGCAGTTGTGGCGCCGCGCCACCCCGCTCATCGACGAGGTCCCGTACCGGCCCACCCCCGACGGCATCACCGGCGTCCAGCTGTCCATCGCCAAACTCCTCGTCGAGGGGTACGTGGACGAGGCCATCGCCCGCCGGCTGGGGATGAACGTCCGTACCTGCCGCGCCCATATCGCCAAGCTCGCCGCCTCCCTCGGCAGCGGCAGCCGGGCCCAGCTGGGCTATCTCATCGCACAATCGGGCATGCTGGAGCACAATCAGTGACCGACGACCAGCCGGGGCGGCCCCGGAATCCGACCGCCCGGCCCTTCTGGAGCGGCAGCAGTGACGGACCCCACCCCGCCCGCGGGGCACCGGAGCCATGACCCCCATGAGATCGAGAATCTCTGCGCGGCCGGTACACAGACCTACGCCCGCGCGCTGCGCGCGGGCAGGATCACCAGGCAGGACGCCGCACCGGCGCCCTGTCTGCTCGACTTCGGACTGCTGCGCCCCGACCCCGGCGATCCCGGGCGGCTGCTCCCCGCGGCCCCGGCGGTGGTGCTGCCGCAGCTGATGCGGGCGATCGAGGACGACATCGCCCGCCACCGCAGACGGGAGGCGACCCTCGCGGAGCTCTTCGAACCGTTCATGGAGCTGGGCACCCCGGACGCCGCGGCGGCGGACGGGCCGGACGGCTCCGGGACCACCGTGCTGCACGGCCTCCGGACCATCAACCACGCGATCGGCGAGGCGATGGCCCACGCGGTCGGCGAGCTGCTGACCGTCCAGCCGGGCGGGGCGCGGCCCTCCGGCGCGCTGGCCGCCGCACGGCCCCGGGAGCAGGCCATGCTGGGGCGGGGGGCGCGGATGCGGACCCTGTACCAGCACACCGCGCGCCATTCGGCGCCGGTCGTCGCCCACTACGAGCAGTTGCGCGGGGACGTCGAGGTCCGCACCCTCAGCGAGGTCACCGAGCGGCTCGTCGTCATCGACCGGGCGGTCGCGTTCATCCCCGCGGCGAAGGACCGTACGGTGGCCCTGCGGGTCCACCATCCGGCGCTGGTGGGGTACTTCGTGACCACCTTCGAGCGGCTGTGGCGGCTCGCCACCCCGATGTGGCCCACCCCGGCCCGGCGGACCACCCCGCACGGCGTGCCCGCCCGGCAGTACGAGATCGCGGAGCTGCTGGTGGAGGGGCACACCGACGCGGAGATCGCGCTGCGGCTGGCGATGAACGTCCGTACGGTGCGGGTGCACATCGCGAAGCTCGCGAGCACGCTGGGCAGCGACAGCCGTGCGCAGCTGGGGTATCTGATCGGGCGCTCGGGCCTGCTCGAACCGGGGGTGGGCAGTTCCCCGCGCCCCTAGGGCGTGTCCGGGCGTACCTGGTGCGCGGGGGCGGGCGGGTCGTCCTCCGTGGTGGGGCGCGGGGGGCTGTCGAGGCCGTTCTGGGCGATGCGTACGCCCAGCTGCGCGCGGCTCACCGCGCCCAGCGCCTCGCTCAGCTTGCGGATGTGGTGGCGGGCGGTGCGGACGTTGATGCCGAGCCGCTGGGCGACCTCGCCGTCGGTGTAGCCCTCGGCGAGCAGCGCCGCGATGGCCTGCTCGCGGCGGGTGATGCCCTCGATCCCGGAGCCCGCGGCGAGCGGCGCCTCCAGGGGGTGTCCGAGCCGCCACAGCCGCTCGAAGACGATCGCGAGGAACTGGACGAGGCCGGGGTGCCGCAGTTCCAGCGCCACGGTCCGGTCCTCCGTGGCCGGGACGAACGCCACCTTGCGGTCGAAGATCAGGAGCCGTTCGATCACCTCGTCCAGCGTCCGCACCTCCGCGGCGCCGCCCATCCGCTCCAGGTACTCGTACAGTCCCTGGCCGTGCCGGGCGGCGTGGGTGTACAGGGTCTGCATCTTGACGCCCCGCGCGGCCATGATCAGCGCCAGCGGCAGCGCGTCGTTGAGCACGGACTCGCGGCGCACACCGCCCGGCTGCACCGCCAGGTGCTCGATCATGCAGGCGTCGGACGCCTCCGCTATCGCCTCCCGGATCCGGGGCTTGCCCTCCAGGACGCGGATGCCGGCCCCGGCGCTGGGGGCGTCGGTGTCGATGTCGAGGCCCGTGTACCGCTCGGCGAGGCGCGTCAGCGCCACCGCGCGGGCCTGGCTCTGCCCCAGTTCGTCCCGCAGCCCGCGCAGCAGCCGGGCGACGACCTCGCCGGGCGGCTCGGGCACCAGCCACGCCGTGTCCTCCGGATCGGGGGACAGCAGGGCCAGTTCGACCAGGCAGGGCGCTCCCGCCGCCGCCGCGCGGTCGATGCGGCCCGCCTTCAGGGCCGCCGCGTACACCCGCTCCCCTTCGCCGCAGAGCTGATCCACCCCGTGTGCGTGTACCTCAGCCATGTCCCCGTCCCCACCTCCGGAGTGCCGTTCATGCCGATTCGCCCGCTTCTTTACCCTTGCGTCCCCCCTCCGCTTGGCACAGTGCAACAAGATGACGGTGGTGTAGCCCTCCTGTGACCGGCAGAGTGGAGCGCGGGGCGAGGGGAGGGGAATTCTTGGTCGCCCCACGGGTTTCCCCCGAGTCGGCCAATCCCCCTGGCCGACCCGGGGGGCCCTTTGACTTCCGGCACCCCCGCGCGGCCGCTCACTCCGGCCGGCGGCCGGACCCGGACGATCCGACGGCGGCACCGGACCGCCGGTCACGCGGTCGGCGCCTGCCGGGCCGGAGCACCGGACCCCACCCTGGGTCACAGGGTTCAGGCGAGCGGGTCAAGCGTCGCACACCTCACTGACAGTCACACCCCGGTTGGCCGGGCGGCGTTGATCGCGCGCGGAAACGCCGAAGGGGCCGGAAGGCGTTCCTCCCGGCCCCTGGACCGTGTACGGGCCCCGGACCCCACGGCCCGGCGGCGGACTACTCCTGGCCCCTGTTGGGCCGCCACACGACCAGCGCGCTGGTCTGCTGGACCTCCTGGTACGGGACGAGGTCCCGGCGGTACGAGGCGTGCACCGCGGCCTCCCGCTGGCGCATCATCGCCGCGGCGCCCTCCGCGGCGGCCTGGAGCTCGGCCACCCGCGCCTGGAGCGCGGCGACCTGGTTCTCCAGCTCGATGATCCGCTTGATACCGGCCAGATTGATGCCCTCGGTCTGGGACAGCGCCTGTACCTGCCGGAGCAGTTCGATGTCCCGCGCGGAGTACCGCCGGCCCCGGCCCGCCGTACGGTCCGGGGAGACCAGCCCGAGCCGGTCGTACTGCCTGAGGGTCTGCGGATGCAGCCCGCTGAGCTGAGCCGCCACCGAGATCACGTACACCGGCGTCTCGTCGGTCAACTGGTAGGGGTTCCTGCGCCGACCGCCCGTGCTCATCCCGTCCATGGCGTTCATGCTCCCTTCGCGGCCTCGAACAGCTCCGCCCGCGGATCGACGTCCACGGTCGCCTCCCGGTACGCCTCCAGAGCGTCCCGGGCCTTGCCGGTCACGTCCTTCGGCACCACGACCTCCACCGTCACCAGCAGATCGCCGCGGGTGCCGTCCTTACGGACCGCGCCCTTGCCGCGCGCCCTCATGGTCCGGCCGTTCGGGGTGCCCGGCGGCAGCTTCAGCGTCACCGGCGGACCACCGAGGGTCGGTACCTTCACCTCACCGCCGAGGGCCGCCTCGGCGAAGCTCACGGGCACGGTCACCGTCAGGTTGTCGCCCTTGCGGCCGAACACCGGGTGCTCGCCCACATGCACGACGACGTACAGATCGCCCGCCGGACCACCGCGCTCGCCCGGGGCGCCCTTGCCGCGCAGCCTGATGCGCTGCTTGTCCGAGACACCGGCCGGGATGCGCACCTGCATGGTCCGCGACGACTTGGCGCGTCCCGAGCCCTTGCAGATCTCGCAGGGGGTCTCCGCGATCAGACCGCGGCCCTTGCAGTCCACGCACGGATCGGTGAGCGAGAATCCGCCACCGCCGCCACGTGACACCTGTCCCGTACCGACACAGGTGGGGCACACGCGCGGGGTGCCGTTCTTGTCGCCGGTGCCCGAACACGCCTTGCAGGGGGCCTGCGAGGACATCCGCAACGGCACCGTCGCCCCGTCGACCGCCTCCGTGAAGCTCAGCGTGACCTCGGACTCGATGTCCTGGCCACGCCGGGGCTGCACCCGGGTACCCGTACCCGCGCCGCCCCGGTTGAACAGCCCGCCGAACACGTCGCCGAGCCCGCCGCCGAAGCCGCCGGCCCCCGCTCCGCCCTGCGCGTTGCCTCCGAAGAGGTCGCCCAGGTCGAAGTTGAAGTTGTTGCCGCCCGCGCCGCCCGGACCCGGCCGGTAGCCGCCGTTGCCGAACAGTGCGCGGGCCTCGTCGTACTCCTTGCGCTTCTTGGGGTCACCGAGGATGTCGTTCGCCTCGGAGATCTCCTTGAAACGGTCCTCGGCCTTGACGTTGCCCTTGTTGGCGTCCGGGTGGAACTCGCGCGCGAGCTTCCGGTACGCCTTCTTGATCTCGGCCTCGGTGGCGTCCTTGGGGACGCCGAGGACCTTGTAGTAGTCCTTCTCGATGAAGTCCTTGGTACTCATCCCCGACGTCCCTCCTCTCCCCGCGTGACTCGGTCAGCCCTCGTCCGGGCCACCGCTGTCCTTGCTCTTGGCGTCCTTGCCGCCCTCACCGGTGCCGTCCGCGGTGTCCGCGCCGTCACCGGCGTCGGACCCCTCGGGCTGCTCCGGACCGTCCGCGCCGTCCTTCACGGACTGCGCGCCCGGCTGCGGTTCGGCCACCGCCACCCGCGCGGGGCGGATGGTGCGCTCGCCGATCCGATACCCCGGTTGCAGGATCGCGACGCACGTCGTCTCGGTGACGTCCGGTGCGTAGCTGTGCATCAGGGCTTCGTGGATCGTCGGGTCGAAGGGCTCGCCCTCCTTGCCGAACTGCTGGAGGCCCATCTTCGCGGCCACCGTCTCCAGCGATTCGGCCACCGACTTGAAACCACCGAGCAGCTCGCCGTGTTCCCTGGCGCGCCCGATGTCGTCGAGCACGGGCAGCAACTCGGACAGGAGGTTCGCGACGGCGACCTCCTTGACCGCGATCCTGTCCCGCTCCACCCGGCGGCGGTAGTTCTGGTATTCGGCCTGAAGTCGCTGGAGATCGGCGGTGCGCTCGGCGAGCGCGGTCCGTACCTGGTCCAGTTCGGCCGTCAGGCCCACGTTCTGTGCGCTGGCGTCCCCGGCCCGGCCCGCCGGGCCCTCCGAAGTGGAGGGCTCGGCGGAGTCGGCGGCGTCGGCTGCCTTCTTGGATGCGGCGCCGTCGGAGACATCAGCGGGCTCGTCGTGCTCGTCGAAGCCCGGGGTCTCCTCCGTCACGCGGCACCGTCCTTGCGGTCCTCGTCGACGATCTCCGCGTCGACGACGTCGTCGTCGGCCTTGGCACCGGCGCCTTCGGCACCCTCGGCACCGGCCGCGCCGGCCTGGGCGCCCTGCGCGTCGGCGTACATGGCCTGGCCCAGCTTCTGGGAGACGGCGGCGACCTTCTCGGTGGCGACCCGGATCTCGGCCGCGTCCTCGCCCTTGAGCTTCTCCTTCAGCTCGGCGATCGAGGCCTCGACCTCGGTCTTCACATCGCCGGGGACCTTCTCCTCGTTGTCCTTGAGGAACTTCTCCGTCTGGTAGACGAGCTGCTCGCCCTGGTTGCGCGTCTCGGCGGCCTCGCGGCGGGCGTGGTCCTCCTCCGCGTACTTCTCGGCCTCCTCGCGCATGCGGTTGACCTCGTCCTTCGGCAGCGAGGAGCCGCCGGTGACGGTCATCTTCTGCTCCTTGCCCGTGCCGAGGTCCTTCGCGGTCACGTGCATGATGCCGTTGGCGTCGATGTCGAAGGCGACCTCGATCTGCGGGACACCGCGCGGGGCGGGCGGCAGACCGGTCAGCTCGAACATCCCGAGCTTCTTGTTGTACGCGGCGATCTCGCGCTCGCCCTGGTAGACCTGGATCTGCACGGACGGCTGGTTGTCCTCGGCCGTGGTGAAGATCTCCGACCGCTTGGTCGGGATGGTCGTGTTCCGCTCGATGAGCTTGGTCATGATGCCGCCCTTGGTCTCGATACCGAGGGACAGCGGGGTCACGTCGAGGAGCAGGACGTCCTTGACCTCACCCTTGAGGACACCGGCCTGGAGCGCGGCGCCGATGGCGACGACCTCGTCCGGGTTGACACCCTTGTTGGCGTCCTTGCCGCCGGTCAGCTCGCGCACCAGCTCGGCGACGGCGGGCATCCGGGTCGAGCCGCCGACCAGGACCACGTGGTCGATCTCGGACAGGGCGATGCCCGCGTCCTTGATGACGTTGTGGAACGGCGTCTTGCAGCGCTCCAGGAGGTCCGCGGTCAGCTGCTGGAACTGGGCGCGGGTGAGCTTCTCGTCCAGGTGCAGCGGGCCCTCGGCGGACGCCGTGATGTAGGGCAGGTTGATCGTGGTCTCGGTGGACGAGGACAGCTCGATCTTGGCCTTCTCGGCGGCCTCACGCAGGCGCTGGACGGCCATCTTGTCCTTGCCGAGGTCCACGCCGTGACCGTTGTTGAACTGCTTGACCAGGTAGTCCACGACCCGCTGGTCCCAGTCGTCACCACCGAGGTGGTTGTCACCGTTGGTGGCCTTCACCTCGACCACGCCGTCGCCGATGTCCAGCAGCGAGACGTCGAAGGTGCCGCCACCGAGGTCGAAGACGAGGATCGTCTGGTCGTCCTTGTCGAGGCCGTACGCCAGGGCGGCGGCCGTCGGCTCGTTGACGATGCGCAGGACGTTCAGGCCCGCGATCTCGCCGGCCTCCTTGGTGGCCTGGCGCTCGGAGTCGTTGAAGTACGCCGGGACGGTGATGACCGCGTCCGCGACCTTCTCCCCCAGGTAGGCCTCGGCGTCACGCTTCAGCTTCTGAAGGATGAACGCGGAGATCTGCTGCGGGTTGAACGCCTTCTCGTCGATGTCGACGCGCCAGTCGGTGCCCATGTGGCGCTTCACGGACCGGATGGTCCGGTCGACGTTGGTGACAGCCTGACGCTTGGCGACCTCGCCGACGAGCACCTCGCCGTTCTTGGCGAAGGCGACGACGGACGGCGTGGTCCTGGCGCCCTCTGCGTTGGTGATGACGGTGGGCTCGCCGCCCTCCAGAACGCTGACGACGGAGTTAGTCGTGCCCAGGTCGATGCCGACCGCACGTGCCATTTCGATTCCTCCAGAGAAGCTTGCTCGGACCAGCTGCGCGCCGCCCGGGGGTCCGGATACCGAACCTGAGCGGAACACACTCAAGGATGCACGAAGCCTCCGGCCGGGTCAACAGACCTGAGCGTGTCCGACTCAACTTTTATCCTCCCCTTACATCAACCCCCCACCCCGACCTGCGGCTCAGCTCCGCCCGTGGGTGCGCGGTTCCCCGCGAGTCGCCTTCGCTCGCGCTTCCGAGGTCTGTCCGGCCTGGCGCACTTGTCCCGGTGCGGGCCGGACGTGGGTGCGCAGTTCCCCGCGCCCCTGGATGCTGCCCCTTCGGGCTGTCCGTCGGGTGCAGGTCTGCCCTCGTCTTTCGCGCAGTTCCCCGCGCCCCCGAAGGGGCGCCCACCTGGGGTTGTTTTTCACCCTCCTCCTCGCGCAGTCGCGCTGCTGCGGGAGGGGGTGGGCGGGAATCTCTGCCCGCAGACTCCGATGCTCTTCAGTCGGGCAAGGGGGACGTCCGACCGAGCGTGTCGGATCGAGGACGGAGAATCCCGACCGGCCCCGACCCGAAGAACAAACAGAACGCGCCCCAAAGGGGCGCGGGGAACTGCGCAAAGACGAGGGCGCACCCGCACCCGAGGGGCAACGGACCGGGGCAGCATCCAGGGGCACGGGGAACTGCGCGAAACCACCGAGCGACGGCACAGGAACGAAGTGCGCCCCGCCGGACAGACCTGGGAAGCGCAAGCGAAGGCGACCCGCCGGGACGGACCCCGGGGAAAAGGGTTCGTCAGCCGGAACGGCGAGGTGAGATCCTGGGGGACGTATGTCTACGCAGCCCGCTTCCGTGTCCGGCGCCCGAGGCGACCTCGGTGAGCGCCTCATAGAGCTCCCCCCGAGGGACGCCCACCGCCTGAGCCGCAGGCTCGACGGCGCCCACCGCATCCGCGAACCGCAGGCCCGCACCGCGGCCCTCGCGGAGATCACCGCGGAGATCGACCGCCTGGCGGCCCGCACCGCGGCCCGCCGCGCCCGCGTCCCCGAGGTGACATACCCGCAAGAGCTCCCGGTCAGCCGGCGCAAGGACGACATCCTCGCGGCGATCCGCGACCACCAGGTGGTGATCGTCGCAGGTGAGACGGGGTCCGGAAAGACCACGCAGATCCCCAAGATCTGCCTGGAACTGGGCCGCGGCGTCCGCGGCATGATCGGTCACACCCAGCCCCGCCGCCTCGCGGCCCGTACCGTCGCCGAACGCGTCGCGGACGAGCTGAACACCCCCCTCGGGGAGGCCGTCGGCTGGAAGGTCCGCTTCACCGACCAGGTCGGCCAGGACACCTTCGTCAAGCTGATGACGGACGGCATCCTGCTCGCGGAGATCCAGACGGACCGCGAGCTGCGCGCCTACGACACGATCATCATCGACGAGGCCCACGAGCGGTCGCTCAACATCGACTTCCTGCTGGGCTACCTCGCCCAGCTGCTCCCCCGCCGCCCGGACCTGAAGGTGATCATCACCTCGGCGACGATCGACCCGGAGCGCTTCTCCCGGCACTTCGGGGACGCCCCGATCGTCGAGGTCAGCGGCCGCACGTACCCCGTGGAGGTGCGCTACCGGCCGCTCCTGGAGGACGGCGCCGAGGAGGACGCCGGCGACCGGGACCAGATCACCGCGATCTGCGAGGCGGTGACCGAGCTCCAGGGCGAGGGCCCCGGCGACATCCTGGTGTTCCTCTCCGGCGAGCGGGAGATCCGGGACACCGCCGACGCGCTGAACAAGATGTTCACGCGCGCGGGCAGCGTCCTGCGGCAGAACACCGAGGTGCTGCCGCTGTACGCGCGGCTGTCGCACGCCGAGCAGCACCGGGTGTTCCAGGCGCACTCCGGCCGCCGGGTCGTCCTCGCGACGAACGTCGCCGAGACCTCGCTGACCGTCCCCGGCATCAAGTACGTGATCGACCCGGGCACCGCGCGGATCTCCCGGTACAGCCATCGCACCAAGGTCCAGCGGCTGCCCATCGAGCCGGTCAGCCAGGCCAGCGCCAACCAGCGCAAGGGCCGCTGCGGCCGTACCTCGGACGGCATCTGCGTACGGCTCTACTCGGAGGACGACTTCGAGTCCCGGCCCGAGTTCACGGACGCCGAGATCCTGCGCACCAACCTCGCGTCCGTGATCCTCCAGATGACGGCCGCCGGGCTCGGCGCCATCGAGCGGTTCCCGTTCATCGACCCGCCGGACCACCGCAACATCCGCGACGGTGTCCAGCTCCTCCAGGAGCTCGGCGCGCTCGATCCGGCCGAGAAGGACCACCGCAAGCGGCTCACCCCGCTCGGGCGCAAGCTCTCGCAGCTGCCCGTCGACCCGCGTCTCGCGCGCATGGTCGTCGAGGCCGACAAGAACGGCTGCGTCCGTGAGGTCATGGTCATCGCCGCCGCGCTGTCCATCCAGGACCCCCGGGAGCGGCCCGCCGACAAGCAGACCCAGGCCGACCAGCAGCACGCCCGCTTCAAGGACGAGACCAGCGACTTCCTCGCGCTGCTCAACCTCTGGCGGTACGTGCGCGAGCAGCAGAAGGAACGCGGCTCGTCGTCGTTCCGCCGGATGTGCAAGCAGGAGTACCTGAACTTCCTGCGCATCCGGGAGTGGCAGGACATCTACAGCCAGCTGCGGTCCGTGGCGAAGTCGATGGGGGTCGTGGTCAACGAGACCGACGCCTCCGAGCAGGCCGTCCACACCTCGCTGCTGGCCGGGCTGCTGTCCCATGTGGGCCTCAAGGACACCGAGAAGAACGAGTACCTGGGCGCGCGCGGCGCCAAGTTCGCGATCTTCCCCGGCTCGTCGCTGTTCAAGAAGCAGCCCAAGGTCCTGATGTCGGCCGAGCTGGTGGAGACCTCCCGGCTGTGGGCCCGGGTGAACGCGCGGATCGAGCCCGAGTGGATCGAGCCGATCGCCGGTCATCTGGTCAAGCGCACATACAGCGAGCCGCACTGGGAGAAGGACCAGGCCGCGGTGATGGCGTACGAGCGGGTGACCCTGTACGGCGTCCCGATCGTCGCGCACCGCAAGGTCAACTACGGCCGGATCGACCCGGAGACCTCCCGCGACCTGTTCATCCGCAACGCCCTGGTCGAGGGCGACTGGCGCACCCACCACAAGTTCTTCGCGGACAACCGCCGGCTGCTGACCGAGGTCGAGGAGCTGGAGCACCGGGCCCGCCGCCGCGACATCCTCGTGGACGACGAGACCCTGTTCGACTTCTACGACGAGCGGGTGCCCGAACACATCGTGTCCGGCGCCCACTTCGACTCCTGGTGGAAGCGCAAGCACCGGGAGGAGCCGGACCTGCTCGACTTCGAGCGGGAGATGCTCATCCGGGAGTCCGCGGAGGCGGTCACCAAGGCCGACTACCCGGACTCCTGGCGCCAGGGGCCGCTGACCTTCCGGGTGACGTACCAGTTCGAGCCGGGCGCGGACGCCGACGGGGTCACCGTCCACATCCCGCTCGCGGTGCTCAACCAGGTCACCGACGAGGGCTTCGACTGGCAGATCCCGGGGCTGCGCGGGCAGGTCGTCACGGAGCTGATCCGTTCGCTGCCCAAGCCGATCCGCCGGCACTACGTCCCCGCGCCGGACGTGGCGCAGCGCTTCCTGAAGCGGGCGGTCCCGCTCCAGGAGCCGCTGACGACGACGCTGGCGCGTGAGCTGCACGCGATGGTCCGGGTGCAGCTCGCTCCTGACGACTTCGACTGGGCGAAGGTCCCCGACCATCTGCGGATCACCTTCCGGGTGGTCGACGAGCGCCGCCGCAAGGTGTCCCCGGACGCCGAGGACAAGGATCTGGAGGCCCTGCGGCAGCGGCTGGCCCCCAAGGCCCGCCAGGCCGTCTCCCGGGCCGTCGCGGCCACCACGGAGCGCTCCGGCGGCACCGCGATCGAGCGCTCCGGGCTCACCGACTGGACGATCGGCAGTCTGACCCGGGTCTTCGAGGCGCGCCGCGCGGGTCAGCCGGTGAAGGCGTACCCGGCGCTGGTTGACGACGGGGACACCGTCTCCGTGCGGCTCTTCGACTCGGAGGCGGAGCAGGCCGAGGCGATGTGGAAGGGCACCCGCAGGCTGATCGTGCGCAACATCCCGGTGAATCCGGCGAAGTTCGCCCTCGACAAGCTCAGCAACGCCCAGAAGCTGGCTCTTTCGGCCAATCCGCACGGCTCGGTGCAGGCCCTGTTCGAGGACTGCGCGACCGCCGCGGCCGACCGGCTGATCGCCGACTTCGGGGGCCCGGTGTGGGACGAGGAGTCGTTCCGGAAGCTGTTCGACAAGGTCCGCGCGGAGATCGTGGACCTCACCGTGCGGACGGTGGGCCAGGTCCAGCAGGTGCTGGCTGCCTGGCAGGCCGCCGAGCGGCGGCTGAAGGCGACGACGAGCCCCGCGCTGCTGGCGAACACCGCGGACGTCAGGGCCCAGCTCTCCGCCCTGGTGAAGCCCGGGTTCGTGACCGAGGCGGGCATCGGGCGGCTGGCGCATCTGATGCGCTATCTGGTCGCGGCGGACCGGCGGCTCCAGCAGATGCCGGGCGGCGTCCCCCGGGACACCGCCCGGATGGAGAAGGTCCACGACATGCGGGACGAGTACGCCTGGCTGCTCGAACAGCTGCCCAGGGGACGGCCGGTGCCGCGCCAGGTACGGGACATCCGCTGGATGATCGAGGAGCTGCGGGTCAGCTACTTCGCGCACTCCCTGGGCACGGCGTACCCCGTCTCCGACAAGCGGATCGTGAAGGCCATCGACGCCGCCGCGCCGTGACCGCGGGGCGCCCCGGCCCGGTGATCGGCCCCGCACGCTGGGTGAGTTCGACCGCATGGCCTGCGCTGCTGTAGAGTCCTGTTTCGCAGCGGGGCGCACGAAAAGGCGCCGCTGAGTCTGGTCCTGTGGAGCAGCTTGGAGTGCTCGCCACCCTGTCAAGGTGGAGGCCGCGGGTTCAAATCCCGTCAGGACCGCATAGTGGCCCACATCCTCTCGGATGTGGGCCTTCTTGCTGTTCCGGGCCGTACGGTCGGCCGGCGCGGCCCGCCGTACGGCCGACCCCGGCGGTCCGCCCCGCGCCCCCGCTTCCCGCGCGCTCACGTCACTCACGCCCCTGCGCACGCGATCCCTGTTCCGTGCGCGAGGTCTTGACGGCCGCGCGCCGGGCGGGTACCTCCTCCACAAGTGGCGTGCGCGCCGCGCGCGCGGGGGCTTGGATGTGGCACATGAGGGCTGTCGCCCGGCGTGAGACACGGGCACTGCTGCGGGCCCATCTGTCGGCGGCCGTCCGCTACCGCCATCGGGTCCGGCACTGCGCCGTGTGCGCCGCGTTGCACCGGCTGGCGGTGGAGTCGTCTACACGGCGACCGGAGCGGGCGGAAGACATCGGGGACGAAAGTCCCTCGAACGCGTGACTTCCGCGGGTCGGTCACCCACTCCCCGGGTGGGAGGCTGAAGCTTGTGGGCACGGAGGGCACGCGCCCGGCGCACTAGCGCAGGGGACAAGGGGCGAACAAGCGCCCGCGGGTGTGACGGGTGTCACCGTAAGAGTTTTGGGAACCCCCAGGCTTACGCGTGCCCTACAAAGGGTCAATTTAATATGTGCAATTGCACCGGCATCCGGGACAGTTCACGGAACATCCGACACCGCCCCCCGGCGGCCCGTGCGACGCCGCCCCCGAGGACGGCCCGCGACCCCCCGGGCGACCCCTTCGCCCGGACCCCCGCCGGGACCCCGTCCGGACCCCCGGACGGCATCCACGAACGCCCGCCGGACGGCCCCGGGAACGCGGCCCCGAAGCCCGCTCCGCACAGCTTCGGCGCCGGAGCGCACGGCGGCCCGAGACCGAGGACCCGGAGCGCGGCGGCCACGAGGGCGCCTGAGGCGCCCGGAAGGGCCCGACGGCCGGAGGAGTCGGCCGGGGGGCGGAAAGGCGCGGAGAAGGGCACAGGGAGCCGCAGAAGGCCATGAAGGCGGCCGCAGTGGGGCGTTGGGGATGGCGGACGGGCCGCGGGCGCGGCCGGCGCGCCACGGAATCCGTCCCCGTGCGCCACGGAATCCGCACAAAAAAAATCGCGCTGGACCCGGCGGAGTCCAGCGCGATCGATGACGCTTCCTCGGCGGAACTGCTCACGTGCCTCGGGGTGGGCCCTGTTGGGGCAGGACCGACGTCGTATGGAGCTGAGTTACGGGCAGACACCAGGTGGGGGACCCGGTGACTCGGCCCGGTCGTGCGGTTGTTCAGGTGGTGCGGTCGAGCAGATGGAGCGGTGGAGCAGGTCGTGCGGTTGGTCAGGCCTCGCTGCGCTGCTGCGGAATGCCCGCGAGCAACGCGCGGACCTCTGCTTCGCGGTAGCGGCGGTGCCCGCCGAGCGTGCGGATCGACGTGAGCTTGCCAGCCTTGGCCCAGCGCGTGACCGTCTTGGGGTCGACGCGGAACATCGTGGCGACCTCAGCCGGGGTCAGCAGCGGCTCGGCATCAGGGGTGCGAGCGGTCATGAGCGGCCTCCTCGGGAGAACCGAACCATCTCGGTTCTTTCCTCTAAATTCTGCACCTTGACACGCGTTGCCCGAAATGGCGGACGCGGGTCGAGTCGGTTATAGGACGAACGGCTTGTCCTCGGCACTACAACTACACCATCCGTCCAGCCGCGTCGGCCAAACCGATGGAATTGCCCTCCCAGGTGTTCATCAGCGACGGATGCCGATGGACCGTGCCATAACGGACAGTCACACCCCCGTGACAATCGGTCACAGAGTGAGCAGGAGTCCACAGATCCCCCATAGCGCGCATTGCCGAGCATTCCGCACCAGAGCCGGATGGAAGGAGCTCTCCCCGGACTCCTTGTCCTATTTTGGCACGAGGAGGGGTGATGGGCGCAAGGCCCCGGTAAGTGCGGTCCATCACGCTTGACGCAAAAGACCGGATCGGGACCTACGTCCCGACGCTCCCTCACATCATCCGAATCCGCCCGACCGGCACCGCCCGCGAGGGCCGTACGCGGTCCACGACGACGGAATCCGTCGCCACCCGGCCCGCGCCCTGACCGGACGGCCGCCGGATCGCGGCCGGCCGGGTCGGAACCCCGCCGGGAACAGCTTGTCAGGACACTGCCACAGGTACGGACCACATGGGGACTTCCGGCGACCGAATCCGTCGCCCGGCGCCCACCCCGCCCCGACCTGTCCGCCCGGCTCAGTTCGCCGAGCGGCGGTCCCGGACCACGCGCCAGCGCTCCACCAGCCGCGCGTACACCGCCCCGGCCGCCACGCTGTCGCCCGCCCGCAGCGCCGCGATGCCCGCGGCGACATCCGCGGCCGAGTGGTCCGCCGCGAGATGTTCGGCGGGCAGCGCGTGCACCAGACCGCCGTAGTCGAGCTCCACCAGCGAGCGCGGATGGAACTCCTCCAGCCAGCGCCCCACGTCCACCAGGCCCTCGACGAGCGGTCCGCCGCCCAGTGATTCCTTCAGCGCTTTCAGGCCACGCGCCACCCGCCGCCGCGCCTGCACCATCGGCGTGCGGTAACGCAGCACGGGGGGCGCTCCCGCCCCGGGCCCCGGCTCCCCGTCGCCCGGTCCGTCACCGGCGCCGGAACCCGGCCCGTCCGCGTCCGTCAGGTACTCCCGCTCGTCGTCGGTGACCAGGACGAACCACGCCAGCGGCACCTGCCAGGTCGCGGTACGGATCCAGGGGCGCGCGTCCGGGTTGCGGGCCCGCCAGCGCTCGTAGTCGTCGGCGCTCTGGCGGCGCACCACCGGCGGCAGCACCGCGTCGAGCACCGCCGGGGGCAGCCGGCCCCCGGACGCCAGCTCACCGAGCGCCTGCCAGCCCCGCAGCCGGGTCCGCCACGGGCAGACGCACACCACGCCGTCGACCTCCGTGACGAACGCGTCGTCGCTCTCGTGGACCGGCACCGGGACCGGCGGCACGGGCAGCAAGTCCGCCAGCGAGCGCCGGAGTTCGTCCTGGTACGAGGGGCGGTCGGGGCGGCGGGCGTAACGCGCCCAGTGGCCGCGTTCCGGTTCCGGGAAGGCGGCCAGTGGCTCGTACACGCGCAAGTAGGACGCGTACGGCACGATCACCGAGGACACCTTGGGCACCTCTGCTCCCTCCCCCGCCGACCGGCGTGGAAACCTGCGACAAACCCTGATGAATCGTGCCATATCCGTACTCCGGGAGAGGGTGATCCCCCGCGCGTGCCCGTCGCCGTGGCGCGCAGGCTCTAGTCTCGTCCCACCGGGCCCGCCACCCGTACGGGAACCGGCCCACAACCGCCGCTACGTATCCGGGAGTCACCACCGTGACCGATGTAACCGACGGCGTCCTGCACACCCTGTTCCACTCGGACCAGGGCGGCCATGAACAGGTCGTGCTCTGCCAGGACCGTGCCAGCGGCCTCAAGGCCGTGATCGCCCTCCACTCCACCGCGCTGGGCCCCGCGCTCGGCGGCACCCGCTTCTACCCGTACGCGAACGAGGAGGCGGCCGTCGCCGACGCGCTGAACCTCGCGCGCGGGATGTCGTACAAGAACGCCATGGCCGGGCTCGACCACGGTGGCGGCAAGGCCGTCATCATCGGTGACCCGGAGCGGATCAAGACGGAGGCCCTGCTGCTGGCGTACGGCAGATTCGTGGCCTCGCTCGGCGGCCGGTACGTGACCGCCTGCGATGTCGGCACCTATGTCGCCGACATGGACGTGGTGGCCCGCGAGTGCCGCTGGACCACCGGACGCTCCCCCGGGAACGGCGGCGCGGGCGACTCGTCGGTGCTCACCGCGTACGGCGTCTTCCAGGGGATGCGGGCCAGCGCCCAGCATCTGTGGGGCGACCCGACGCTGCGTGGCCGGAAAGTAGGGGTCGCGGGGGTCGGCAAGGTGGGTCACCATCTGGTCGAGCATCTGCTGGCCGACGGTGCCGAGGTCGTCGTCACCGATGTCCGCGCGGAGGCCGTCCGGCGGCTGACCGATCTGCATCCGCGGGTCACCGTCGCCGCCGACACCGACGCGCTGATCCGGGTCGGCGGACTGGACGTGTACGCGCCCTGCGCGCTCGGCGGGGCCCTGGACGACGACACGGTGCCCGCCCTGACCGCGACCGTGGTGTGCGGCGCCGCCAACAACCAGCTCGCCCACCCCGGGGTGGAGAAGGATCTCGCCGACCGCGGCATCCTCTACGCCCCCGACTACGTGGTGAACGCGGGCGGGGTGATCCAGGTCGCGGACGAGCTGCACGGTTTCGACTTCGACCGGGCCAAGGTGAAGGCCGCGCGGATCTTCGACACCACCCTGGACATATTCACACGTGCAAAGAAGGACGGGATTCCGCCGGCCGCCGCGGCCGACCGGATCGCCGAGCACCGGATCGCCGAGGCGCGTTCCGCGAGCCGCTGAATCCCACCCCGGGGCGGGGGTCCGACACGCGCGGCGCCGCCCCTGTGTGAAGGTGTCGTGACCCTGCCGAGGGGGCTGAGAGATGAGACTCATCCTCCGTCGGCGGGTCGGCCCCTGAGAAGAGGTTAAAATCGCGGGTGACCAGCGAGGACGGGGCGCCTCACCGGTCTTGCGCACCCGCGCGTCCTGCGGGCGACGTACCGTATGACCGCGGGAGCAGGTACCGTGGAAGCCCTACGGACCGGTCTCTCCACGGAGAGTCCGTTCCCGACCATGAACGCGTGTCAAGACTCTGGGGCCACCGAGCCCCGTCACCGAGGGGGTCGAGCCATGGGGCGCGGCCGGGCCAAGGCCAAGCAGACGAAGGTCGCCCGCCAGCTGAAGTACAACAGCGGTGGGACTGACCTCTCACGCCTGGCCAACGAGCTGGGCGCGTCGACTTCGAACCAGCCGCCGAACAGCGAGCCGTTCGAGGACGACGACGAGGACGACAACGACCCGTACGCACGGTACGCGGATCTGTACAACGAGGACGACGACGACGAGTCGGCCGGTGAGTCCGGTCCGTCGGCGCGGCGTCGGGGCGCTTGACGCCACGGCCGTTGCGCGTAACCCGCGTCATCCGTAGCAGCGTCCCCATACTGGTCGGCGGGGTCTTCCGCCGGTGCGTCGGCACACCCTGACGTCACCGTCGGCGGCCGGTCGGCCGACGGCACCTTCCCGGTCCGGGCACATCACGCCGGACCGGGTTTTGTGCTTCCCCGAGGCGGTCCTGGCGTGTCCCACCGCCCACCGCCCCGTACGGCGGGATTCCCGGGTGCCCCGGTCCGGCGCCGTCCGTCCGGCCTTTTCGGGCCGGGGGCGGACGGCACCGCGGTCAGCGGATCCCCTCCCCCGCGGTGGGGACGTGACTACTTCGGGTGGTCGCCGACCAGGGCCGCGCCCGTGCTGTGGTCGCCGCGTTCGGTGATCTCGCCCGCGATCCAGGCGTCCACGCCCCGGTCCGCGAACAGGGTCAGGGCGACCTCGGCCGACTCGGCGGGCACCACGGCCATCATGCCGACGCCCATGTTCAGGGTCTTCTCCAGCTCCAGCCGCTCGACCCGCCCGACCTTGCCCACCAGGTCGAAGATCGCCCCGGGGGCCCAGGTGGAGCGGTCCACGACGGCGTGCAGCCCGTCCGGGACGACCCGGGCCAGGTTGGCGGCGAGCCCGCCGCCGGTGATGTGGCTGAAGGCGTGCACCTCGGCGGTGCGGGCCAGCGCCAGACAGTCCAGCGAGTAGATCCGGGTGGGCTCCAGCAGCTCCTCGCCCAGGGTGCGGCCGAGCTCGTCCACACGCTGGTCGAGGGAGAGTCCGCCCTGGTCGAAGAGGACATGGCGGACCAGCGAGTACCCGTTCGAGTGAAGGCCGGAGGAGGCCATCGCGATCACCGCGTCACCCGTGCGGATACGATCCGGGCCGAGCAGCCGGTCGGCCTCGACGACGCCCGTACCCGCGCCGGCGACATCGAAGTCGTCCGGGCCGAGCAGGCCCGGGTGTTCGGCGGTCTCGCCGCCGACCAGGGCGCAGCCCGCGAGGACGCAGCCCTCCGCGATGCCCTTGACGATGGCCGCGACCCGCTCCGGGTGGACCTTGCCGACGCAGATGTAGTCGGTCATGAACAGCGGCTCGGCGCCGCACACCGCGATGTCGTCCATGACCATCGCGACCAGGTCATGGCCGATCGTGTCGTAGACGCCGAGGCGGCGGGCGATGTCGACCTTGGTGCCGACGCCGTCGGTCGCGGAGGCGAGCAGCGGACGCTCGTAGCGCTTGAGCGCGGACGCGTCGAAGAGCCCGGCGAACCCGCCGAGGCCGCCGACGACCTCGGGGCGCCGGGTCTTGCGCACCCACTCCTTCATCAGCTCGACGGCGCGGTCGCCCGCCTCGATGTCGACGCCCGCGCTCGCGTAGCTCGCGCCGGAGCCGGGGCCCGGCGTGCTCACAGGGGATTCAGCAGACATGCTCGCGGAACCTTCGTGTCGTGTCTCGGGGAGGGGGGTTACGGGCGACGGAGCGCGTCGACCGCGGCGGTGGCCGCCGGACCGGCCGCCAGCTCGGTCTGGAGGAGCTGCTTGCCGAGCAGTTCCGGGTCGGGCAGATCCATCGGGTACTCACCGTCGAAGCAGGCCCGGCAGAGGTTGGGCTTGGCGATGGTGGTGGCCTCGATCATGGCGTCGAGGGAGATGTACGAGAGGGAGTCGGCCGCCAGCGACCTGCCGATCTCCTCGACGGACATGCCGTTGGCGATGAGTTCGGCGCGGGTCGCGAAGTCGATGCCGAAGAAGCAGGGCCACTTCACGGGCGGCGACGAGATCCGGATGTGGATCTCGGCGGCACCGGCCTCACGGAGCATCCGGACCAGGGCGCGCTGGGTGTTGCCGCGCACGATCGAGTCGTCCACGACGACCAGTCGCTTGCCCCGGATGACTTCCTTCAGCGGATTGAGCTTCAGCCGGATGCCGAGCTGGCGGATCGTCTGCGAGGGCTGGATGAAGGTCCGGCCCACATACGCGTTCTTCACCAGACCGGCACCGAACGGGATGCCGGACTCCTCCGCGTACCCGATCGCGGCGGGGGTGCCGGATTCCGGGGTCGCTATCACCAGGTCGGCCTCGACCGGTGCTTCCTTCGCGAGCCGCCGGCCCATCTCCACCCGGGAGAGGTAGACGTTCCGCCCGGCGATGTCGGTGTCGGGGCGGGCGAGGTACACGTACTCGAAGACACAGCCCTTGGGCTTCGCTTCTGCGAATCGTGAGGTGCGGATGCCGTTCTCGTCGACGGCGATGAACTCGCCCGGCTCGATCTCCCGGACATAGGTCGCGCCGCAGATGTCGAGGGCGGCGGACTCGGAGGCGACGACCCAGCCGCGCTCCAGCCGGCCGAGCACCAGCGGGCGGATGCCCTGCGGGTCACGGGCCGCGTAGAGGGTGTTCTCGTCCATGAAGACCAGCGAGAAGGCGCCCATCACCTCGGGGAGCACCTTGGCGGCGGACTCCTCGATGGTCAGGGGCTTGCCGTCGTCGTCGGTCTGGCCCGCGAGGAGCGCGGTGACGAGGTCGGTGTCGTTGGTGGCGGCGACCTGGGTGGCGCGGCCTTCCCGCCGGGGCAGGTCGGCGACCATCTCGGCGAGCTTGGCGGTGTTCACCAGGTTGCCGTTGTGGCCGAGCGCGAGGGAGCCGTGCGGAGTGGCGCGGAACGTGGGCTGGGCGTTCTCCCACACCGATGCGCCGGTGGTCGAGTAGCGGGCGTGTCCTACGGCGATGTGGCCCCTGAGGGCGCCGAGGGAGGTCTCGTCGAAGACCTGGGAGACCAGTCCCATGTCCTTGAAGACGAGAATCTGGGAGCCGTTGCTGACCGCGATTCCCGCGGATTCCTGGCCCCGATGCTGGAGGGCGTACAGCCCGAAGTACGTGAGCTTTGCGACCTCTTCGCCCGGAGCCCAGACACCGAAGACGCCACAAGCGTCCTGGGGGCCCTTCTCGCCGGGAAGCAGATCGTGATTGAGTCGACCGTCACCACGTGGCACGGCTCCGAGTGTAGGCGAGATCGACCACCGGTCCGAATTGGGGACGTGTTACGTAAGGCGAATCACTTACCCGCCGGTTCGGCCCCCGGAGCTGCTACGGGCGCGCCCGCGGGGTCACGGTGGCCGTGGCGCCCTTGCCGTCCGGGGCGGTCAGGGTGAGGGAGTCGCCGCTCAGCTCGTAGGTGATCTTCTTGCCGTCGAAGAGCCGCAGCAGGGCCTTCTCCGTGCGCATCGCCGCGGCCGCGCACATCATGCGGGTCATCGCCGGGGTACCGAGGGTCAGGGTGCCGTCGTCCCCGATCTTCGCGGTGGCCGAGAAGCGGTTGCAGCCGAGGTTGCCGCTGGCCCGGCCGTCCTTCGCGATCGTCAGATGCGCCTTGCCTTCCGTCCCGGCGGGCAGCGAGGCGGACGTCGTGCCGTCGGTGAGGGTCGTGACCGTCCACCGGGTGCCGGTGAGCGGCGCGGGTTCCTCGGCCTTGGCCCGGGTCAGCTCCACGTGATCGCCCTTCGGGGTGGTGAGACGCAGGGTGTCCTTCTCCCGCGTGACCGTGAGACCGCCGGCGGCGAGGGTCCGGGCGAGACGTTCCTCGAAGTCGAGGCTCGTGCACGCGGTCTCCGTCGACACGGCGTCCTTCAGGGTCAGTACGCCGCCCTTGAGATCCGTGCGGGCCCGGAAGTCGTTGCATCCGTAGTTCCCGCTGACCTGGGACTTGTCGTCGAACGTGAGGTGGGTGCCCTTGGGCGCGGGGTGCGGGGTGTCCGCGACGGTCAGGGTGCGGATCGTCCAGCGGGTGTCGGTGAGGGTACCGGCGGTCGTTCCGGCGGCGGGGTCCTTGTCCGTGCCCTTGCCCTCGTCCGCGGGTGTGCTGGTACCGCAGGCCGCGAGGAGTACCGCGGCGACCGCGGTTGCGGTTGCGGTTGCGGTCGCCGCGGTCGCGGTCGCGGTGGCCGCGGATTTCGGGGCGGGGGTGCGCCGTTGCGTGTACATGGCGATCTGACGAGCGAGCGCTCGTTACGGTTCCCCCGGGGGTTCCTTCGCTTGCGCGTCTGGGGTCTGTCCGGCTGGGCGCACTTGTTCCTGTGCCGTCGTTCGTGGGGTGCGCAGTTCCCCGCGGGTCGCCTTCGCTTGCGCTTCCCAGGTCTGTCCGGGTGGACGCACTTCGTTCCTGTGCCGTCGCTCGTGGGGTGCGCAGTTCCCCGCGGGTCGCCTTCGCTTGCGCTTGCGAGGTCCGTCCGGCTGGGCGTACTCCGTTCCTGTGCCGTCGCTCGTGGGGTGCGCAGTTCCCCGCGCCCCTTTGGGGCGCTCCCGGCTTGTTCTTCGGGTCGGTGCCGGTCGGGATTCTCCGTCCTCGATCCGACACGCTCGGTACGACGTCCAGTGGATCTACTGAAGAGCATCGGAGTCTGCGAGCAGAGATTCCCGCCCACCCCCTCCCGTGGCCATGCGACCGCGCGAGGAGGATGGCGAAAAGCAACATCACGGGGCTGAGGCGCCCCTTCAGGGGCGCGGGGAACTGCGCACCCACCGAGCGACAGCACAGGAACAAGTGCGCCCAGCACAGGAAACCCCGGGGCGCGAGCGAAGGCGACCTGCGGGGAACTGCGCACCCACGGACGACCTGTGCGGGAACAAGTACGCCCAGCACAGGGAACTAGGCGGCGCGAGCGAAGGCGACCTGTACAGGGGACTCGGGTGGGGTCAGGGGAGGACTGGGAGGGTGGGGGTGAGGTTGGCTCGGTCGCCGCTGGCCGTGATCCTGCCCGCGGCGACCTCCGTGGCCCAGTCGGTGCGCCCCGTCGCGAGCCGCGTCCAGGTGAGGGGGTCGGTCTCGACGACATTCGGCGGGGTACCCCGGGTGTGCCGCGGACCCGCCCCGCACTGGATCACCGCGAACGGCGGGACCCGGACCTCGACCGCGCCCCCCGGCGCCTTGACCGCCAACGCGTCCGCCAGGAACCTCGTGGTGATCGCCTGGGCCTGACGGTCGAACGGCACCCCGAGGTCCGTCGCGTCATTGAGGTCGTCGGTACGGACGACGAGCTCCACGACCCGGGTCACCAGGAAGTCCGAGAGCCGCATCGCCCCGAGCCGCGTCGGGATCAGCCGCTCGTCCGTCACGGTGGCGAGCACCTCGGGGAGACGGTCCGCCGCTCGGGCGAACAGCTCGTCGGTGGTGCCCTCCGCCGCCGTCGCCTGTGCGTCTTCGTCCGGCTCGACGGCCCTGGCGGAAGCCATGGCGGGGTAGTCCATCAGCGCCAACTCCCGCCGCGCGGGCTCGGGAAGCTCCAGACCCCGTACGACGCTCCCGACGGCGACCGACAGATGTGCCGTCAGCTCCCGTACCGTCCAGTCGCCGAGCCGGGTCGGCGCTTGGAGCTGATCGGGGGTGAGCCGCGCGATCCCCTCACGTACCAGCGCGTACTGCGCGAGCACGGCGGCCCTGGTCCTGGCGGGGTCGAACGTACGGACACGCTTCCTGGCGGGCGGCATCCTCCGAGCCTAACCGGGCCGGGTGACACCGCTCGCGACGCTTCTCCCGGTATCGCGGGTCCGCTCCGGCGCCGTGAATGTCTCGCCGCCCGCCGGGAGGCCCACACCCCGCCAGCGGAACGGGAGGCCGCGGGCCGTGTCCAGGTCCGGGGAGTCCATCAGCTGGAAGTGGAGGTGCGGCTCGGTGGAATTGCCGGAGTTGCCGCACTCGGCGAGGACGGTGCCCTCGGTGACCCGGTCGCCCGCGCGGACCTTGAGCGAACCCTTCTTGAGGTGGGCGTACATCGCGTAGGTGCCGTCGCCCAGGTCCAGGACGAGGTGGTTCCCGGTGACCCGGTGGGGGCCGGCCATCGCACGGGCCATGCCCTCCAGGAGCATCAGGTAGAACAGCGGCAGCGGCGAAGTACGGCTCAGATGGTCGCGCTGGGAGTCGGACGCCTGGACGACCCTGGCATCGGCGACCGCCATGATCGGGGAGCCGAACGCGGGATACGCCTCCGGGCGGCGGAGCAGGGGCCAGAACCAGGCGAACCCGGGGCGCTGCGGGTTGGTGGGGCGGCCCGCTATCCGGCGGGGCTCCGGCTCGGCGACGATGTCGATCGCGTACGTCTGGCCGTAGCCGTGGGTGCCGTGGCTGGGGACCTTGTCCGCCGGGCTGTTGACCGCGAGCCAGCGGCCCGTGACGGGTGGGGCGACCTCGATCGGCTCGGTCGTCGCGGCGGGCCCCCTGGACGGGCGGGTCAGATGGGTGAGGAGCAGCAGGACCAGCATGCTCGCGCCCAGGGCCAGCCAGATCAGCGGGAAGGGCGGCTCGTCCAGCCGGTCGACCACGAAGCTGCCGACGACGAGGACGGTCAGGGTCATCCAGACGAGGCGGTAGACGACTGTCAGCGCCTTGTGGGTCGTGCGGGTGCGGGTTCGGGTGCTGGGGCTGGTCGGCATGGTCTCCCCCGGTGTCTCGGGTCGTCCGGTGGTCGTCTCGGTGAGGGGCCCGGTGGTCATGGGGCGGTCGTCAGGGTGAGGGCGACCAGGAGCGGGACCACCCGGGACGGGGGGACCTCGTAGCGGCCGCGGGCCGTGCTGTGCAGCCAGCCCGCGGCGGTGAGCTGACGGAGGTGGTGGTACGTCTGGCCGGTGGTGCCGAGGCCGTCCAGGTCGGTCAGCTCGGCGGCCGTGCGGCGGCCGGTGAGGATCTCGCGCAGCAGTCGCAGCCGCACGGGGTGGCCGAGGGCGGCGAAGGCGTCGGCGCGGTCCGACCAGTCGGCCTGGATGAGGCGGTCGGTCAGCTCCCCGTACTGCCATTCGTAGCGCTCACCGGTGGGCAGGCCGACCGCTCCGGTGAACAGGACACCGCCCTCCCGCGCGTCGGAACCCGCCTGCGCGAGCTGCTCCTTGAAGCCCTCCAGCGCCCAGAACCCCTCGCGGACCGGCGGCTCCGGCCCCGCGCCCCCGTGCTCCGATGACGCCCCCTCCCCGCTCCCGCTTTCCGGGCGCTCCAGCTCCGCCAGTCTGCGCTCCAGGTCCGTGACCCGTTCCTCCAGTCCCATGACCCCAAGATTACGTAACTACGTAATCCCGCGCAATCATCAGTTCGAGTGAACCCCGCACGGCATGACCCCACCAGCCATGACCGGCAGGGCCCGGGCAGTGTCCGCACATGACCGAACCCCCTGCCCGGCGGCGGCCGGGACAGGGGGTTCGGGGATTCGGGACCGTCAGGCCAGCAGCGCGGGGATCGTCCCCTCGTGGGCCGTCCGCAGCTCCGCCAGCGGCAGGGTGAACTCGCCCTGCACCTCGATCGCGTCGCCGTCGACGACACCGATACGGGCGACGGGCAGACCCCGCGCCCCGCACATGTCGTTGAAGCGGAGCTCCTCCGACCTCGGTACGGCGACGACCGCGCGGCCCGCCGACTCCGAGAACAGGAAGGTGAACGCGTCGAGCCCGTCGGGGACGACCAGTCGCGCGCCCTTGCCGCCCCGCAGGCACGACTCGGTGACGGCCTGGACGAGACCGCCGTCCGAGAGGTCGTGCGCCGCGTCGATCATGCCGTCACGGGACGCCGAGATCAGGATGTCGGCGAGCAGCCGCTCCCGCTCCAGGTCCACCACCGGGGGCAGTCCGCCCAGGTGGTCGTGGACGACCTGCGACCAGGCCGAGCCGCCGAACTCCTCGCGGGTGTCGCCGAGGAGGTACAGCAGCTGGCCCTCCTCCGCGAACCCGACCGGGGTGCGGCGCGACACGTCGTCGATGACACCGAGGACCGCGACGACCGGGGTCGGGTGGATCGCGGTGTCACCGGTCTGGTTGTACAGCGAGACATTGCCGCCGGTGACCGGGGTGCCGAGCACCAGACAGGCGTCGGCCAGCCCGCGGGTCGCCTCCGCGAACTGCCACATGACCGCCGGGTCCTCGGGGGAACCGAAGTTCAGGCAGTTGGAGATGGCCAGTGGCCGGGCGCCGCTCGTCGCGACATTGCGGTACGACTCCACCAGCGCGAGCTGCGCGCCCGCGTACGGGTCCAGCTTGGCGTAGCGGCCGTTGCCGTCGGTGGCGATCGCGACGCCGAGGTTGGTGTCCTCGTCGACGCGGATCATGCCGGAGTCCTCGGGCTGGGCGAGGATCGTGTTGCCCTGCACGAAGCGGTCGTACTGGTCGGTGATCCACGCCTTGGACGCCTGGTTGGGCGAGGCGACCAGCTTGAGGACCTGGTCCCGCAGCTCCTCGGAGGTGGCCGGGCGGGGGAGCTTGTTCGCGTCGTCGGCCTGGAGGGCGTCCTGCCAGGCGGGACGCGCGTACGGACGCTCGTACACAGGGCCTTCGTGGGCGACCGTGCGCGGGGGCACGTCCACGATCTGCTCGCCGTGCCAGAAGATCTCCAGCCGCTCGCCCTCGGTCACCTCACCGATGACGGTGGCGATGACGTCCCACTTCTCGCAGATCTCCAGGAAGCGCTCGACCTTGCCGGGCTCCACGATCGCGCACATGCGCTCCTGCGACTCGCTCATGAGGATCTCCTCGGGCGAGAGGGTCGCGTCACGCAGCGGGACCGTCTCCAGATCCACGCGCATCCCGCCCGAACCGGCGCTGGCCAGCTCGCTGGTGGCGCAGGACAGACCCGCGCCGCCGAGGTCCTGGATACCGTGGACCAGCTTCTCCGCGAAGATCTCCAGGGTGCACTCGATGAGCAGCTTCTCCTGGAACGGGTCACCGACCTGGACGGCCGGACGCTTGGCCGGGCCCGTCGACTCGAAGGTCTCCGACGCCAGCACCGAGACACCGCCGATGCCGTCGCCACCGGTCCGGGCCCCGTAGAGGATGACCTTGTTGCCCGGGCCGGACGCCTTCGCGAGGTGGATGTCCTCGTGCTTCATGACACCCACGCACAGGGCGTTGACCAGCGGGTTGCCCTGGTAGCAGGAGTCGAAGACGACCTCGCCGCCGATGTTCGGCAGGCCCAGGCAGTTGCCGTAGCCGCCGACGCCCGCGACGACACCGGGCAGTACGCGCTTGGTGTCGGGGTGGTCCGCGGCGCCGAAGCGCAGCGGGTCCATCACGGCGACCGGACGGGCGCCCATCGCGAGGATGTCCCGGACGATGCCGCCGACGCCGGTGGCCGCGCCCTGGTAGGGCTCGATGTACGAGGGGTGGTTGTGCGACTCGACCTTGAAGGTGACCGCGTAGCCCTGCCCGACGTCCACGACACCGGCGTTCTCGCCGATACCGACGAGCATCGCGTCGTTCTCGGGGGCCTTCTCGCCGAACTGCCGCAGATGGACCTTGCTGCTCTTGTACGAGCAGTGCTCCGACCACATGACCGAGTACATGGCGAGCTCGGCGCCGGTCGGGCGGCGGCCGAGGATCACGCGGATACGGTCGTACTCGTCCCGCTTGAGCCCGAGTTCCTGCCAGGGCTGCTCGGCTTCCGGGGTGCCGCCGGCGTGCTTGACCGTGTCCAGCGTCATGCCGCGGCCCCCTTCTGTACGAGGTTGGTCAGGATCGAGGTGAAGAACCCGAGGCCGTCGGTGCGGCCGGTGCCGGTCAGGGACTCGACGGCGTGCTCGGGGTGCGGCATCAGCCCGACGACGTTCCCGGCGGCGTTGCTGATGCCGGCGATGTCGCGGAGCGAGCCGTTGGGGTTCACGTCCAGGTAGCGGAAGGCGACCCGGCCCTCCGCCTCCAGCTCGTCCAGGACCCGCTCGTCCGCGACGTACCGGCCGTCGATGTTCTTCAGCGGAATGGAGATCTCCTGGCCGGCCGTGTAATCGGCGGTCCAGGCGGTGGCCGTGGTCTCGACCCGGAGCCGCTGGTCACGGCAGATGAAGTGGAGGTGATTGTTCCGCAGCATCGCGCCCGGGAGGAGATGCGTCTCGGTGAGCACCTGGAATCCGTTGCAGATTCCGAGAACCGGCATTCCGGCCTTTGCCTGCGCGATGATCGTCTCCATCACGGGCGAGAACCGCGAGATCGCACCGGCCCGCAGATAGTCGCCGTACGAGAATCCGCCCGGGAGTACGACCGCGTCGACCTGCTTCAGATCCTTGTCCCGGTGCCACAGCGGAACCGCCTCGGCACCGGCCACGCGCACCGCGCGCTGGGTGTCACGATCGTCCAGGGTGCCCGGAAAAGTGACGACTCCGATACGGGCGGTCACTTCGCCCCGGCCTTTCCGGCGGCTGACTCCTCGTCGACCCTGACGACGAAGTCCTCGATCACGGTGTTGGCGAGGAAGGTCTCCGCCATCTCGTGAATACGGGCGAGGGCGGCTTCGTCCACCGGCCCGTCGACCTCAAGTTCGAATCGCTTTCCCTGACGGACGTCCGCGATGCCGTCGAAGCCCAGGCGCGGCAGCGCACGCTGCACCGCCTGTCCCTGGGGGTCGAGGATCTCCGGCTTGAGCATGACGTCGACTACGACGCGTGCCACTGGCACTCCCGGTGTGTGGTGCTGAGCAGGTCGCTTCAGACTACCCGCACAAAATTTCTACTCGCGTAGATTCGTAGCTACCTACGTGACCGTCATCACCCGGCGCTGATCGTCGCGGTGACCTTCACGGAAAATCCCGGAAAAAACCCGGCCCGGCAATACGCACGACACGGACCGGACACGCTGACCGTAATAACAGGGCTTCCCCATTCAATGCCGGAGCCTGTACAAAGTAAATGGCCATAGCTTATTTTGCCTCAAGAAGCCGGACAGTCGGCATCACCGCACCTCAACGCGGTGGGGTCGCACGAAGGGAACGATATTCGTGGCGCAGCGTGTCGTAGTCACTCTCCATGACGACATCGACGGCGGGGAAGCGGCGGAAAGGATCGTCTTCGGGCTGGACGGGAAGTCGTACGAGATCGATCTCAGCCAGGCCAATGCGCGAAAACTGCGGAAGGTGCTGGCACCGTACGTGCACGCGGGACGCAAGGCGCGGAGCGCCTCCGGCGGGGTGAAGGTGTACCGGCACACCGCGTTGACGCCCGATCCGGCGGCGGTGCGGGCGTGGGCCCGGTCCCATCGGATGGACGTGCCGCCGCGGGGGCGGATTCCCAAGCGGGTGTACGAGGCGTTCGAGGCGGCGCAATAGCCTTGCCGGCTCGGTTTGCGGTTATCGCTTGCCCGTACATGTTCCTGTACGGGGTGTTCGTGGGTTTTGCGTAGTTCCTCTCGGCCCTGGATTTCCCGTACGGGTCGCCTTCGCTCGCGCCCCCGGGTTTCCTGTGCTGGGCGCACTTGTCCCTGTGCGGGTCGCTCGTCGGGTGCGCAGTTCCTCGCGCCCCTGGGTCTGTCCGGCTGGCCGTACGTGTTTCTGTGCGGGTCGCTCGGTGGTTTTGCGCAGTTCCCCGCGCCCCTGGGGTTCCACACCTGTGCGTACTTGTGCCCGTGCGGGTACGTCCGTGGGTGCGCAGTTCCCCGCGCCCCTGGATGCTGCCCTCTTACGGTCGCTCTTCGGGCGCGGGCCGCCCTCGTTCTTGCGCAGTTCCCCGCGCCCCTTTGGGGGCGCCCACCTGGGGCTTGCGGAACCGTCCTCCTCGCGGACTCGCGCTGCTGCGGGAGGGGGTGGGCGGGAATCTCTGCCCGCAGACTCCGATGCTCTTCAGTACGGCAAGAGGGACGTCGTACCGAGCGCGTTGGAGCGAGGACGGAGAATCCCGACCGGCACCGACCCGAACAACCGGCCGGACGCGCCCCAAAGGGGCGCGGGGAACTGCGCGAACCCACGAACGAGGGCACAGGAACAAGCGCGCCCAGCCGGACAGACCTCGGAAGCGCAAGCGAAGGCGACCCGCGAGGAACTGCGCACCCACCGAGCGACGGCGCAGGAACAAGTGCGCCCAGCCGGGCAGACCTGGGACGACCCGCACAGGGACAAGTACGCCCACCGGGACGGACCTCGGAAGCGCGAGCGAAGGCGACTTGCGGAGCACCCCCCGTGATCAGCTAGAGTTTGGAACACGCCGAAGGGGCGGGGCCGAAAAGCCCGGCCCACCAGGTCACGCGGGTGTAGTTCAGTAGTAGAACATCCCCCTTCCAGGGGGAAGGCGCAGTGTGCGATCCCTGTCACCCGCTCCACCCTCCTTGCCAGTCCACCCCGGTGGATCAGGTAAGGTGGTGCTCGCGCCGATCGGTGAAAGCCGGTCGGATGCTGTGCGGACGTAGCTCAGTTGGTAGAGCGCAACCTTGCCAAGGTTGAGGTCGCGAGTTCGAACCTCGTCGTCCGCTCCAGAAGTACTCGCAGTTCAGGGAAACCCCGGTCGATGACTGGGGTTCTTTGCTGTCCGGGGCCGGACAGCGGTCCGGACCTTACGCCGATCTGACATTTGTCATGGCCACTGGTGACACCCGGCACCTCCCTCCGCTCCCCGCTGCGGCGACACTCTTCTCATGACTACCGAAGTGACCGAAGAGCGCGTGATCGACGTGACCGATCTGCGTCGCGTCTACGGGGGCGGTCCCTCCGGGCGTGACAAGAGCGGGCAGAAGACCCAGTTGTTCGAGGCCGTCCGGGGAGTGACCTTCTCCGTGGGCCGCGGCGAACTCTTCGCCCTGCTCGGCACGAACGGCGCCGGGAAGACCTCGACCCTCGAACTGCTGGAGGGCCTCGCGCCCCCCGCGTCCGGCCAGGTCAGCGTCCTCGGCCATGATCCCTACCGGGACCGTGCCGCGATCCGGCCCCGGATCGGCGTGATGCTCCAGGAGGGCGGCTTCCCGTCCGAGCTGACGGTGCGCGAGACCCTGCGGATGTGGGCGGGCTGCACCAGCGGCGCCCGCCCCGTGGGCGAGGCGCTCGACATCGTGGGCCTCACCCGCCGCGGCGGCGTCCGCGTCAAGCAGCTCTCCGGCGGTGAACGCCGCCGGCTGGACCTGGCGCTCGCGCTGCTGGGCCGCCCCGAGGTGCTGTTCCTGGACGAGCCGACGACCGGACTGGACGCGGAGGGCCGCCGCGGGACCTGGGACCTGGTGCGGGAGCTGCGTGACAGCGGCACCACCGTCCTGCTGACCACGCACTACCTGGAGGAGGCGGAGGATCTCGCGGACCGGCTGGCGATCCTCCACGAGGGGCGTATCGCGGCCGGGGGCACCGTCGAGGAGGTCGTCGCCTCGCAGCCCTCGCTGATCTCCTTCCAGCTCCCCGACGGGTACTTCGTCGGGGACCTCCCGCCGCTGGCCCAGCTCGGGGTCACCGGGCACGAGACCCGGGACCGCACCGTCAAGCTGCGTACCCATGAACTCCAGCGCGCCGCGACCGGACTCCTGCTGTGGGCCGAGCGCGAACGGCTGGAACTGCGCGGGCTCGACGTACGGTCCGCGTCCCTGGAGGAGGCGTTCCTGCGGATCGCCCGGGACGCGGAGGAAGGCGCCACCGCCGGCGCGGACACCCATGAGAAGGAGCCGGCGCTGTGAGCACCGCGATGACCAAGCCCCCGACCCACCGGACCGCGCCGCGCGCCGGGGCGACCGCCACCACCACCGCGGCCGGCCGGATGCGTTCGCTCGCCCGCGCCGAACTGACCCTGCTGGTACGCAGCAAGGGCACGCTGTTCGCGGCGGCGGTCGTCCCGCTGATCCTGCCGTTCAGCATCCGCTCCGCCACCGACAGCATGGACCTCGAAGGCACGGGGCTGTCGCTCGGCACGATCCTGCTGCCCGCGTCCGTCGGCTTCTCGCTGCTGTTCGCCGTGTACATCGCGCTGACCACGATCTATGTCACCCGGCGCGAGGAACTCGTACTGAAGCGGCTGCGGGTCGGGGAGCTGCGGGACACGGAGATCCTCGCCGGAGCCGCGCTGCCCTCGCTGTGCATCGCGGTGGCGCAGATCGTGCTGCTCGTCACCGGCTGCATGATCATCCTGGACGTGGGTCCCCCGAAGGCCCCGCATCTCGCGGTCGCCGGAGTGGTCCTGGGGCTGGCGCTGTCCGCCTCGCTCGCCGCCGTCACCGCGGCATTCAGCCGCAGCGCGGAGAGCGCGCAGGTCACCAGCATGCCGGTGGTGCTGGTGTCGATGCTCGCCTCCGGGATCACCGTCCCGCTGGAGGTGTTGCCCGACCGGCTCGCGCAGATATGCGAGATGCTGCCGCTGACCGGGGTGATCTCCCTGGTACGGGGCGGCTGGACCGGCACCATGTCCGGTGCCGACACCCTGGCCGCGCTGGCCACGGCGGTGGCCTGGACGCTGCTCGCGGTGTTTGCTGTACGACGGTGGTTCCGCTGGGAACCCCGGCACTGAGCGCGCGGCGGCGCACCCGGAGGCCACGGCCGACGGGTGCGCCCGCCCCCGTACAGGAACACGGACGCGGCGGACACGGACGTAGCGGACACCCACGTAGCGGAACACAGCCGTAGCGGACACGGACGTACCGGAACGCAGGCGGATCCGGGCACGGCCGTATCGGAACACAGGCGTATCGGAACACGGGCGAGAGAGAAGCGGTGGCATGCGCGAGCCGGGTGCCTGGTGGCAGCGGAAGAGCACGACCGCGAAGGTGGAGACGTACACGCGCTGGTCGTTCCACGCGTTCGCCGTGATCGAATTCGGCGTCATCGGCGTCGTCCCGATAACGGCGATGCCGGTGGTACCGGGGGCCACCCTGCTGGTGCTGGTGCTGGTGCATGTCGTCGTGGGTTCGCTCACCGTGTCCCGGGCCATGGACTGGGCCACCGGCACCCGGGACCGTCCGCTCGGGTTGCTGATCACCCTCGCGGTCACCACGGCCGTCGTGGCCGTGGTGGGGCTGGTGGTCGGCACCTGGGGGCAGGATCTGGACCGCCCCGGCACCCCCGAGGAGATGGCACGGCTGTCCGCCACCGGGTCGTTCTTCCTGGGGGTGATGGCCTTCGGGCTGGGGATCTTCGCCCTCGCGGTACGCGGTCCCCGGCGGATCGCCGCGTGTGTGACGTTGTCGGGTGTGGCGGCGGGCGCGGCGTTCATCGCGGTCGGGTTCTCCCCGGGGGCCTCGGTCGTCACCGGGCTGCTGGTCGTCGTCTTCTCCGGGTTCTTCGCCCTGACCGCGGTGTTCTCCATGTGGCTGCTGCGTGCCGTCCTCGAACTCGACGAGGCGAGGGAGACCCGGGCGGCGCTCGCCGTCGCCGAGGAACGGCTGCGGTTCGGCCGCGATCTGCACGATGTCCTCGGCCGCAATCTCGCCGTCGTCGCGCTGAAGAGCGAACTGGCTGTCCAGCTGGCGCGCCGCGAACGGCCCGAGGCCGTGGAGCAGATGATCGAGGTGCAGCGGATCGCGCAGGAGTCGCAGCGGGAGGTGCGGGAGGTGGTCCGCGGCTACCGTGAGGCCGATCTCTCCGCGGAGCTGGCCGGGGCCCAGGGCGTGCTCACCGCCGCCGGGATCGACTGCCGGGTCACCGGCTCGGCCGGTCGGCTCCCGGCCGGGGTCCAGTCGGTGCTCGGCTGGGTGGTCCGGGAGACCACCACGAACGTCCTGCGGCACGGTGACGCCGCGCACTGCGCGGTGACCCTGACGGAGACGGACGGGACGGCGACCCTGATCGTGGAGAGCGACGGGGTGACCGCCACCGACGGCACGGGACCCGCGGACGGCACCGGGCCCGACGACTGCGGCGGCCCGGCCGTCGGCGGCACCGGACTCGCGGGGCTGCGGGAGCGGCTGGCCCGGGTCGACGGCACGCTGGAGGCCGGGATCGCCGGGGTCGCGGACCGGGTCGGCGGACGGGTGTTCCGGGTCGTCGCACGCGTACCCGTCGGGGTGGCAGGCCGTACGCCGGGCAGCACGTCCGCCCGTACCCCGGGCGGCACATCCGGCCCTGCCCCGGGCAGCACGTCCGGCCCTGCCCCGGGCAGCACGTCCGGCCCTGCCCCGGGCAGCGCCTCCGTACGGAACCCGGGCGGCGCGGCGGCCGTACGGGCCCGGGGGGCCACCAGCGGCGGCGACCGCACCAGGTCATCCGAGGACCGCACCAGGTCGTCCGAGAACCGCGGCGGGCCGGCCGTGAACCGGACGGAATCGGCCGCGGACCGCACGGAGTCGGCGGACCGCACCGGGTCGTCCATCGGCCGCACGGAGTCGGCGGACCGCAGCGGTTCCGCAGAGGGAGAGACATCATGAGCACGGCACCCAGCGCACCCCGGGTACGGGTCCTGCTCGCCGACGACGAGCATCTGATCCGGGGCGCGCTCGCCGCGCTGCTCGCGCTGGAGGACGATCTGCTGGTGGTCGCCGAGGCCGCGTCCGGTCCCGAGGCGCTCGCGATGGCCCGCGCCCATGTCCCGGACGTCGCCGTCCTGGATCTGGAGATGCCCGGCGCCGACGGTGTGAGCGTGGCCACATCCCTGCGGGCGGAACTGCCCGGCTGCCGGGTCATGATCGTCACCAGCCACGGCCGCCCGGGGCATCTGAAGCGGGCGCTGGCGGCGGGGGTGCGCGGCTTCGTCCCCAAGACGGTCAGCGCGCGGCAGCTCGCCGAGATCATCCGCACCGTCCACGCCGGGAACCGCTACGTCGACCCCGAGTTGGCCGCCGACGCGATCTCCGCCGGGGACTCCCCGCTGACCGCCCGGGAGGCCGAGGTGCTGGACCTCGCCGCCGACGGCGCCCCCATCGCGGAGATCGCGGAGCGCGCGGCGCTCTCCCCCGGCACGGTCCGCAACTATCTCTCGTCGGCCGCGACGAAGCTCGGGGCGGAGAACCGTCATACGGCGGTGCGGCTCGCCAGGGACCGCGGTTGGGTATAGTGGGCGTCGCCCGAGAGGGCACCGGCGGACGTAGCTCAGTTGGTAGAGCGCAACCTTGCCAAGGTTGAGGTCGCGAGTTCGAACCTCGTCGTCCGCTCCGGAACGAAAAGCCCCGGCCCACAGGCCGGGGCTTTTCGCGTACCCCGGCACCGCAGGGGGCCGGGCCCTCCGTCCAGGCCCCCCGTCCGCAGGTCCGCTACCAGCGCTCGCCCGTCAGGCGCTCGTACGCCTCCAGGTACTTCGCGCGGGTCGCGGCCACGATCTCCTCGGGCAGCGGGGGCGGCGGCTGCTCGGCGGCGCGGTCCCAGCCGGAGGCCGGGGAGGTCAGCCAGTCCCGGACGAACTGCTTGTCGTAGCTCGGCTGGGCACGGCCCGGCTCCCACGTCCCGGCGGGCCAGAACCGGGACGAGTCGGGGGTGAGCACCTCGTCCGCGAGGGTCAGGGTCTCCCCGTCGAAACCGAACTCGAACTTGGTGTCCGCGAGGACGATGCCCCGCTCCCGCGCGATGTCCCGGGCGCGGCCGTAGACGTCGAGGGTGGTCCGCCGCAGCTGAGCGGCGGTCGGGGCGCCGACCTGGCGGACGACCTCCTCGTAGCTGACGTTCTCGTCGTGATCGCCGACCGCCGCCTTCGTCGCCGGGGTGAAGATCGGCTCGGGCAGCTCGGAGCCGTCGTCGAGGCCCTCGGGCAGCGGGAGACCGCAGACCGTACGGGACAGGCGGTACTCGGTCAGTCCCGAACCGGCGAGATAGCCGCGCGCCACGCACTCCACCGGAACCATCCGCAGCGACTTGCAGACCAGGGTGCGGCCGGCCCAGTCGGCGGGGGCGCCCTCGGGCAGCTCCATGCTCAGCACATGGTTCGGGGCGAGGTCCGCGAGCTGGTCGAACCACCACAGCGAGAGCCGGGTGAGGACCCGGCCCTTGTCGGGGATCTCCGTCGGCAGCACCCAGTCGTACGCGGAGATCCGGTCACTGGCGACCATCACCAGATCGCCCGCCCCGTCGCGGTACAGGTCGCGGACCTTGCCCGTGTGCAGATGCACCAGGCCCGGGACCTGCGGCGGCTCGGGCTTTTCGACGAATCCGGACACGGTGCCTCCCCGTGGAGATGTACAAGTGCGGTGCTGCCGCGATTGTCCCGTACGGGGTCGTCATGGGGGTGGTGGGGGTGCCGGGCCGGGTGGGTCAGTCGCGTTTGCAGATGCGGTCGAGCAGGTTCGCGGTGGCCCGCTGCACCCGGGCGTCCACATGGCCGGGGCGGTCGAGGGCCGGGGACCACGCGAACGTCCCCGACGCGAAGACCAGCGCGCCCGACGGCGCCCGGTACAGGGACGTCTCCTGGTGGCGGCGGCCGCCACCGCCGTCCCGGTACGGGGAGTGGGCGAGCAGGACGCGCTCCTGGTGCTCGGGCAGCGGGGTGCGCGGGAAGTAGCGGTCGGCCTCGCCCGCGACCATCCCGGGCAGTTCGTCGCCGTCGTGGGCGCCGGTCGCCTCCCACATCCAGTGCCCGGCGTTGCGGACGATCAGCGGGTGGGGCTCCGGCACCCGGCCCGCGTACTGGATGCCGATGAGGTGCTGCTCCGGACGGTCGATCTCCCGCCACAGCGCGGATCTGCCGGGCCCCCTGCGTTTTCGGCAGGTCAGCAGCCGGTCCGGGGTACCGGCCGGGGAACCGCTCAACTCGATCTGCCAGTACATGGTGTTGGCCGACAGGAACACCAGCGAGGTGCCCTGTGCGCGGGCACCCTCCACGGTCCGCCGCATCGCCGCTGACCAGTACTCGTCATGGCCCGGGAACACCAGGCCCCGGTAGCGGGCGGGGTCGACCCGGCCCGCGTGCAGATCGGTGGCGTCCGCGTACGCGAGGTCGTAGCCGTAGCGCTCCGCCCAGCGGATGAAGTCGTACGCGTGGCCCACGTGCAGCGGCAGGCCGGCGCCCGCGTACGGGCGGTCGAACGACACGGTGGTCGCGGCGTCCCGCTCCCCGAGGAGGCGGCCCTGCTCGTCCCACGCGTGGTAGAGGCTCGCGCCCGTCCGGCCGTCCTCGGGGTAGAGGTTGTACGCCTGCCAGGTGATGTCGGGGAGCAGCAGCAGCAGGTCCGCCGGGCGGTCGTCGCGGACGGTGAACGGGATGTGCGAGCGGTAGCCGTCGGCGGTGGTCAGCACGGCGACGTACGCGCCCGGGTTCCAGTACGACGGGACCTGGAGGCGCCAGGACATCCACCAGTGGTGGCACGAGACCGCGCGGTCGGCGGTGAGCGGCGCGGGCTGGACGATGCCGGAGAGCCGGGGGCTGGTGGTGATCTGCGCGGCGCCGTCGCCCGCGTAGTGGCCGATGCGGTAGATGTCCACGCTGAACTGCTGCGGGGGGTCGACGGTGATCCGGAAGTCGATGGCCTCGCCCGGGGCGACCGCGGCGGTCGAGGCGAAGCCCTTGATCTGGCGGTGCACGTCGTCCGCGGTGCGCAGGCCCGTGGACGGGCGGGGGTCGGGAGGGCCGGCGGGGCGGGTCCGGCGGCCGGGTCTGCCGCGCGGGCGGCCCCGCTCCGGGGAGGTCTGCTCCGGGGGGGTGTCGACGTACCAGGGGACCACATGGCCCGTGTCGTCGAAGTAGTGGTCGCGCCCGCGCAGCCAGGGCAGGGGTCCCTGGCCGAAGGGGTCGGTGACGGCGTGGGCGAGGGCGCCGGATTCCCATCGCCTGGTGTGTTCCGGCTGTGCCATGTGGCGCCCTCCCTGAGTCCCCCGGCTCTCCGCGCGATGCCGCGCGGCGGCCCACCCAGCACATCACATTGCGCATGCGGCCCGTCACCGTTCGTCGTTATTTGACCGCGGGGGAACGATTCGTTTACCCCGGGGTGGGAGTACGCGGGGGTACGCGGGTGCTCTGCGTGGGGCGTTCCTTCGTGGGGCGTTCGGCCGTGGGGCGTTCGGCCGTGGTGCGTTCGGCCGTGGTGCGTTCGGCCGTGGTGCGTTCGTTCCTGGGGCCTTGGTTTCGCGGGGCCTTTGCTTCGCGGGTGCGCTGCGGGGTGTTCGGCGGTTTCCGGGGTGGGCGGCGATGCCCGTGTGCGGCGCCGGTGGGCGGGGTTCGGCGGGGCCGGTGCCGTCCGGGTTGTGCCGTCGGGGCGCCGCTGTTCGGGCGCCGCCGTCTCGGCGTACGGGGGCCGCTGCCCGTACAGGTGCCGCCCGACGTAGAGGCGTGCCGCTCGCCGTACAAGGCGGGCCACTGTCCGTACGGCGGTGGGTGTGGGGGCGTGGGGGCGTGCCACGGTCTCCGGGCAGTCAGATGAGGCGCAGGGGTTTGTCCGTACGGATCGACTGGGTGGCGAGCCAGCTGCGCAGCGGACCGGCGTCCCCGTCGTCGACCAGGGAGAACACCCGGGAAGAGAGATCCCCCGCGCGGCGCCCGCCCACCAGGAGGGAGGGGCCATCCAGCCAGTCGAGGCCGGGCACCGCGCCGCCCGTGTCCACCGCGGCGCAGCACACCATCGCCAGGACATGGTCGGCGAGCAGATCGCGTTCGCTGCGCGGCGGTTGCAGCGGGAAGAGCGGCACCATCCCCTCGTTCCACAGGAGTTCGTCGGGGTGCTGGCCGGGGCTGGGTGCCTGGGCCGCGTCCCCCTCGGTCTCCTCCCGGGACACCCACGCGCTGAGCGCCGACGCGACGGCTGCCGCGCGCGCGTTGTCCGGACTGTCGTCCGGGGCGATCCGGGGCACCGGCGTGACCGCCGCCGATCCGGATATCGGGGCGCTGTCTGCCACCGTCAGCCGGTCGAGGACCCGGGCGAGCGTGGCGCCCTGGGAGCCGCGGCGCTCACCGAGGCCGTCGAGGACCTTGTGCAGCCGGGCGGCCTCGGTGCGCCACGTACGGTCGACGACCTCCTCGGGGTACGCCTGCCAGTCGACCGGCGCCCATTCGCGGCCGGGCTCGGTGGGGGCGCCGTGGAACAGCCGGGCGGCCAGCAGGGACGCGGCCTCGTCCACCGCGCCGGGCTCCTCCAGCAGATCGCACGCGGGCCGCTCCCCCAGCCGCGCGGTGAACCCTTCCGCGAGGCGGTCGCGGCGGGACAGCTCGGTCAGCGCGGCGACCACTCCCGCGTCGAGCCGTGAGGGCCAGCGGCCGACCCGCCACGCGGGCAGCGCGACCCTGGTCAGCAGCCGGTCCCACCCGGCGTACGCGAGGCCCACCTGCTCCTGCGCGACGATCCGCAGGCCGTAGTCCACGCTCTGCGCCCGGTCCGCGGCGGCGGCGGCCACCCCGCGCTCCATCTCGGCGGCATGCTCCCGGCAGGCCCGCAGCAGCAGCCGCGCCACCCGGCCGACCGCGCCGAGCACCAGCCGTGTGAGCGGGCCCCGGTGGGGCTCGGACGCCACGGCCACGGCGGCGTCCAGCCCCCGGACGAAGCGGCGGGCGGCGGCGATGTCGGGGTGCGCCGCGGGGCCCGTACCGGCGACGACCGGGGCGAGCACCGCGCGCAGCTCGGCGACCCGCATCCACCACAGGAACGGCGACCCGATGATCAGTACGGGGGCGATCGGCGCCCCGCGGTCGGGGTCCTCCCCGGTCCGCCCGGCCGGGCCGGTCCGGCCGGGGGCGTCGGCGGGGGTGTCGCCGGCCGCCGTCTTCGGGGCCCGCGCGCGGTGCGCGCGGTCCTCCAGCCAGCTGTCGCAGTCGGGGGTCAGGGCTATGGCGGACGGCATGGGGACGTCGAGGCGGTTCGCGAGGTCCCGCACCAGGCGGTAGAGGTCAGGGGCGGCGCTCTCGGCGATCGGCACCGTGGGACTCATCGCGGGCCGGGAACGGCTGATGACCAGGCCGATGACCGCCGCCGCGACGAGCACCGCCACGGCCGTCCCGGTGAGGATCAGACGCGCCAGCTCCACGCCGCCCCCCGCGTCCACATGTCCCGTGACCTGGGCGGCGAACAGCACCACGGCTCCCGCCGCGGGCAGCAGCGCCACGGCGGTCGCCCTGCTGCGGACCCGCAGCACGGCGAGGGCCCGGGAGCGCGCGGAACGCGCGTCCGTCTCCACACCCGTCTCCGACACGACCGGACCTCACCCCCTACTGCCCGCCCGGCACGCTCCGGCGCCGACGGGCTCCCATGGCGTTGTTCACTCCCCCACTGTGGCACCGGCCACTGACAACGCAATGCCGGTGGGCCATGTGCCGGAACGCATGCGCCGCACCCTAGTTGGGCCCTCGCGTCCCGTCAGCCGTATAGACCATTGGTCACTCGATGGAATGGCTTTGGGCAGAGGTTTGTCGCGATCGCGCGTCACGATACGAACTGATAGCCGAGCGCGTACGACTCCCCGCACGCCCCACCCCACCGCCGTACGCCCGCCCACCGCCCACGACGCGCCCCCGCGGGTCGCCTTCGCTCGCGCTCCCGAGGTCTGTCCAGCTGGACGTACTCGTCCCTGTGCCGTCGCTCGCGGGGTGCGCAGTTCCCCGCGCCCCTGGGTCTCCTGTGCTGGGCGCACTTGTTCCCGTGCGGGTACTCGGTGGTTCTGCGCAGTTCCCCGCGGGTCGCCTTCGCTCGCGCTCCCGAGGTCTGTCCGGGATGGACGCACTTGTCCCTGTGCGGGTCGGACGGGGGTGCGCAGTTCCCCGCGCCCCTGGGTCTCCTGTGCTGGGCGCACTTGTTCCCGTGCGGGTACTCGGTGGTTCTGCGCAGTTCCCCGCGGGTCGCCTTCGCTCGCGCTCCCGAGGTCTGTCCGGCTGGACGCGCTTGTCCCTGTGCGGGTCGGACGGGGTTGCGCAGTTCCCCGCGCCCCTGGGTCTCCTGTGCTGGGCGTACTTGTTCCCGTGCGGGTACTCGGTGGTTCTGCGCAGTTCCCCGCGCCCCTGAAGGGGCGCCCCCTTGCTGCTGTCCTCAGTCTGCGGGGGCGGGGTTGAACCCTCCTCCTCCCGCACTCGCTCGGCTGCGGGAGGGGGTGGGCGGGAATCTCTGCCCGCAGACTCCGATGCTCTTCAGCAGAGCCACTTCACGTCCGACCGAGCGCGTTGGAGCGAGGACGGAGAATCCCGACCGGCACCGACCCGAAGAACCGGCCGGATGCGCCCCAAAGGGGCGCGGGGAACTGCGCAAGAACGAGGGCAGACCCGCACCCGAAGAGCGACCGCAAGGGGGCAGCACCCAGGGGCGCGGGGAACTGCGCACCCACCGAGCGACCGCACAGGAACAAGTGCGCCCAGCACAAGAAACCCCAGGGCGCGAGCGAAGACGACCCGCGGGGAACCGCGAACCACCGGGCGACCCGGGCAGGGACAAGTGCGCCCCGCCGGACAGACCTCAGAGGCGCGAGCGAAGGCGACCCGCCGCTTTCTCCGCGATGTCCGTACGGTGCTGACCGCCGTCCAGCCGGACCCGGCCGAGCGCCGCGTACGCCCGCTGCCGGGCCTGCGCGAGGTCCGAGCCGGTCGCCGTCACCGACAGCACCCGCCCGCCCGCGCTGACGACCCGGTCACCGTCGCGCTTGGTCCCGGCGTGCAGGACGTACGCGTACGGGGCGTCCTCCGAGGCGACCGCGTCCAGACCCTCGACGGGGTCGCCGGTGCGCGGGGTGCCGGGGTAGTTGTGCGAGGCCACGACCACGGTGACCGCCGCGTCACCGCTCCAGCGGAGCGGTTCGAGGTCCGCGAGGGTGCCCTGGGCGGCGGCCCGCAGCACCCCGCCGAGCGGGGTCCGCAGCCGGGCCAGGACGACCTGCGTCTCCGGGTCGCCGAAGCGGGCGTTGAACTCGATGACCCGGACCCCGCGCGAGGTGATCGCGAGCCCCGCGTACAGCAGGCCCGAGAACGGGGTGCCGCGCCTGCGCAGTTCGTCGACGGTCGGCTGGAGCACCGTCTCCATGACCTCCGCGACCAGCTTGGGGTCGGCCCACGGCAACGGCGAATAGGCGCCCATACCACCGGTGTTGGGACCCTCGTCACCGTCGAGCGCGCGCTTGAAGTCCTGCGCGGGCTGGAGCGGGACGACCGTGACGCCGTCGGTGATCGCGAAGAGCGAGACCTCGGGACCGTCCAGGAACTCCTCGATGACGACACGGTCGCACGCGACCGCGTGCTCCCGCGCGGCGGCCAGGTCGTCGGTGACCACGACGCCCTTGCCCGCGGCGAGCCCGTCGTCCTTGACGACGTACGGGGCCCCGAAGGCGTCGAGCGCCTCGTCGGCCTCCTCCGCCGTCGTGCACACGTAGCTGCGCCCGGTCGGTACCCCGGCGGCGGCCATGACGTCCTTGGCGAACGCCTTCGAGCCCTCCAGTTCCGCCGCCTGACGCGACGGTCCGAAGCAGTCGACACCCGCCGCCCGGACGGCGTCCGCGACGCCCGCGACCAGCGGGGCCTCGGGGCCGACGACCACCAGGTCGGCTTCGAGCCGCGACGCGAGCGCGGCCACGGCGGCCCCGTCCAGCTGATCGACGGCATGGAGTTCGGCCACGTCGGCGATACCCGCGTTGCCTGGCGCGCAGTGCAACGAGGTGACGTCGGGGTCGAGGGACAGTGAGCGGCACAGGGCGTGTTCGCGGGCGCCGCCGCCGATGACGAGGACCTTCACAGCCGCCACCCTAACCGCCACCGCCCACCCCCTTGTGCGGGCGTCCGACGCGCGGACTCCCCGGCCTTGGGAGGTTCCTCCTAGTCAGCCACGTCACCGCCGTAATCGATGTTGCTGTTGCGGCAAATCTCATTGCCGAATCCGGCGGGCCGACCGGAAGGTGGTGGGACGGAGAGCCGGACAACGACGAAGGGCCCGGGGCCCTCGCGGGAGGCGATGACATGAAGCACGGCGGCGGTGGCGATGTGAACGGGATCAAGGATGACCTCGGGGATGACTTCGGGGATGACTTCGGGGATGACCTCGGGCTCGGCGACGGGCGGTACGACGTGGTGGTGGTCGGGGGCGGAGCGGCGGGGCTGGCCGGGGCGCTGATGCTCGGGCGGGCGCGGCGGTCGGTACTGGTCATCGACAGCGGTGAACCCCGGAACGCACCGGCCGAGGCGATGCACGGCTACCTGGGCCATGACGGGGTACCGCCCGCGCGGCTGCTGGCCACCGGACGGGCGGAGGTCCGCGGGTACGGGGTGCGGATCGCCTCCGGCACGGTGGTGTCGGCCGAGCCGGACGAGGGCGGTTTCCGGGTCACGGCGCGGCGGCCGGGGGCGGGGTCGCCGGGTGCGGGCACGGGTGCCAAGGGAGAGGCAGGTACGGACACGGGTACGGGGTCGGGGAGCGGCACCGGGTCAGGGTCCGGCACCGGGGAAGTACTGGTGCGGGCCCGGCGGCTGCTGGTGACGACGGGGCTGGCCGACGAGCTGCCGCCGGTTCCCGGGCTGGCCGAACTGTGGGGCCGTGACGTGCTGCACTGCCCGTACTGCCACGGCTGGGAGGTGCGGGACCTGCCGATCGGCGTCCTGTCGACCGGTCCGCTCGCCGTGCACCAGGCACTTCTGTGGCGGCAGTGGAGCGCCGACATCACCCTCTTCCTGCACACCGGACCCGAGCCCGACGAGGAGGCGTGGGAGCGGCTGGCCGCGCGCGGGGTCCGCGTGGTGCGGGGCGAGGTGGCCGGCGTCGTACGGGACGGTGAGCGGCTGTCCGGCCTGCGTCTCGGCGACGGGACGGTCATCGCCGTCCGGGCACTCACGGTCGCCAGTGGCCTCCGGGCCCGGTCCGGGATGCTCGACGCGCTGGGGCTGGAAGCCCTACCGGCTCTGGTGGCCGGGACGGAGGTCGGCTCCCGGGTACCCGCGGAGGCCGACGGACGTACCCCGGTGGCGGGTGTGTGGGCCGCGGGGAACGTGACCGGAGTCACCGAGACGGTGTCGGCTTCGGCCGCGTCAGGGGCGCGGGCCGGGGCTGCCATCAACGCGGACCTGGTGGCGCTGGACACCCGGCTGGCCGTCGCGGCCCGCCGTTCGCCGTTCGGCGCGGACGGGGAGCGGGTGGTGGCGCGGGTGGTGGCCCGGGGAGCGGCGCGGTCGGCCGCTGGTGGGGGCGGTTCGGCGGGGTGAGGGAGGCGGCCGCCGCGGCCTGCGGGGCGACGGGCCGTGACCCGCGGGCAGAGGTCTGAACCAGGCTCAGCTGTCAGCGGTCAGCGGTCAGCAGCCGGCAGCCGGCGGCCGGCGGCCATCGGTGCCGAACGGGATCTGTTGGACGCCCATCGGGCCCATCGACACCGCTGTCGGGGCCCGGCGCCGGGCTACTCGTTGGAGAACTCCTCCAGGACCGTGGCGCCGAGTTCGCGGACGATCAGGTCGTGGCCGGAGAGGGCGGACTCGACGAGGTCGGGGTCGTCGTCCTCGGGGGTGTCGTCCTCCGGGGCCACCGAGTGGACCGGGTCGGGTGCCCGGTGCTCGGCGGGCGGGGCGGCCTGGGACGCGGGTCTCGGAGGCTGCTGGGCGCCGGACCGGCCGCCCGGACCGGGGGACGACGGAGCGCTGTGCGGCGCGGGCGCCTGGCCGCCCGGGGCCGGGGCGCGGGGTGCGGCGGCGGGCGCGGGCGGGGACTGCAGGTAGGCGGGACGGCCCTGGGCGGGACCGCCGCCGAAGTTCCCGGCGGCGGGCGGGGGCGCGGAGCCGCCCGAAGGGTCGACGATCGCCTCGACCTTCCACTGCACGCCGAACTGCTCGCTGAGCGCCTGCCGCAGGACGTCCTCGCTGCCGCTGCTCGCGAAGTTGTCCCGGGCTCCGGCGTTGACGAAGCCGATCTGGAGCGTGGTGCCGTCGAACCCGGCCACCTGCGCGTTCTGGCTGAGCAGGATCCAGGTGAACCGGCGCCGGTTCTTGACGGCTTCCAGGATGTTCGGCCAGAGGGCGCGGGGGTCCGGCCCGCCGCCGTGTCCGGTCGCGCGACCGGCGGGCGGCGGTGCGGCCTGTACGGGTTCGGGGGCCGGGGCGGAGGCGTGGGACTGCGGGTACGCCGAAGCCTGCGGCTGCCCCTGGCCATGCCCCTGCTCGGGCTGGGAGCCGGGGGCTGGGGGCTGGCCGACGGGGCCGGCAGGCCGACCGCTACCGGCGGCCGCGGCGGTGGGCCAGCCACCGGGACGGCGTTCTGTGGCGGCGGGAGCGGGGGCGGCGGGAGCGGGGGCGGCGGGAGCGGGGGCGACGGAGGGTGCCGGGGGCGCGGCCTCGGCGGGGGCGTCCGGGACGGCGGGAGGCGGGGCCGGGGTGTGGGCGGCGGGCGCCTCGTAGACGATCCCGGGTCCGGCGGGGGGCGGTGTGTAGGCCACGGGGGGTCCGCCCGGATGCGCGACGGGTGCCCCGGGGGTGCCCGGGACGCCGTACCCACCGGGCATCGCGGCCCCGGACCCACCACCCGCGCCGAAGCCGCCACCCGCACCGGCTCCACCACCCGCGCCGCCGCGCTCCAGCCGTTCGAGCCGGGCCATGACGGAGCGCTCGTCGTCGTAGGCGGCCGGGAGCAGCACGCGGGCGCAGATCAGCTCCAGCTGGAGCCGGGGCGAGGTGGCTCCGCGCATCTCGGTGAGGCCGGTGTTGACCAGGTCGGCGGCGCGGCTCAGCTCGGCGCCGCCGAAGACGGCGGCCTGGGCGGCCATCCGCTCCACGACATCGACGGGGGCGTCGATCAGGCCCTTCTCCGCGGCGTCGGGGACGGCGGAGAGGATGACGAGGTCCCGCAGGCGCTCCAGCAGGTCGGCGACGAAGCGGCGGGGGTCGTTGCCGCCCTCGATGACCCGGTCGACGATCTCGAAGGCGGCGGCGCCGTCGCCCGCGGCGAAGGAGTCGACGACGGAGTCGAGCAGGGAGCTGTCGGTGTACCCGAGGAGGGAGGTGGCCATGGGGTACGTCACACCGTCGTCGGCGACCCCGGCGAGGAGCTGGTCCATGACGGACATGGAGTCACGGACCGATCCGGCTCCCGCGCGGACCACCAGGGGGAGCACCCCGTCGGCGACGGGGATGCCCTCGCGGCCGCACACCTCGGCGAGGTAGTCGCGCAGTGTGCCGGGCGGGACGAGACGGAACGGGTAGTGATGCGTACGCGACCGGATGGTGCCGATGACCTTCTCGGGCTCGGTGGTCGCGAAGATGAACTTGAGGTGCTCGGGCGGTTCCTCGACCACCTTGAGCAGGGCGTTGAATCCGGCCGACGTGACCATATGGGCCTCGTCGATGATGTAGATCTTGTACCGGCTGCCCGCGGGGCCGAAGAAGGCCTTCTCCCGCAGGTCACGCGCGTCGTCCACGCCGCCGTGGGAGGCGGCGTCGATCTCGATGACGTCGATCGAGCCGGGGCCGCCGCGCGCGAGGTCACGGCACGACTGGCACTCCCCGCAGGGGGTGGGGGTCGGGCCCTGCTCGCAGTTCAGACAGCGGGCGAGGATGCGCGCGCTGGTCGTCTTCCCGCAGCCGCGCGGCCCGCTGAACAGGTACGCGTGATTGACCCGGTTGTTCCGCAGGGCCTGCTGCAGGGGCGCGGTGACATGCTCCTGCCCAATGACCTCGGCGAACGACTCCGGGCGATAGCGGCGGTACAACGCGAGAGACGACACACCTACGAGGTTATAGGCGCCCACTGACAACCCGGACCGGAAGCACCCCCGCCCCGCCGGACCCGCCCCGCCCCCAGGGGCGCCCCGCAAACGCAAGCGCCCCCCACGCACCCGCCAGAGCCGACCTACCCTTGCTGCCTTCCGGCCCTGGGGGAGTTCAGTCAGATAGCGCCACGTGAGGGGCTGCGCACAGAGTACCCGATCCCCGGCCCGCGAACGAGTTCGCGACCACCGCTCAGGGTCATGTAATGTCTCCCCCGGAGGATTCGCCTAGTGGCCTAGGGCGCACGCTTGGAAAGCGTGTTGGGGGCAACCCCTCACGAGTTCGAATCTCGTATCCTCCGCCAGTGCCTCACCGGGCACTAACGTCGAAGGGCCCCACCGTTCGCGGTGGGGCCCTTCGACGTGTGTGGTCTCAGTTTTGGTCTCAGTTGTGGGGGACGGACAGCCCTGAACCTCTGCGGGCAGACTCCAAAGTCGGCCCTTCTCGATGATCGGGGCATCGCGTGAGAGCTCGGACCTCCTCTGCGCCTCGTCCTGCGCTTCCCGCACTCGACGCTCAGCGTGGACGTTGCTCCATCGAGTCCCGCCGCTGCGCATGTGTGCTCCTCACCACCCACTGGCCCACCTTTACCGCTGACCTCCGTCGACCTGAACCAGCCAGTAGAAGGGCTGACCACGCCCCGCTGTCGGAGGGACAAAATAGGATGCCCAGCGGAAACGCCACGGCTTCCAGAGCGCCACCTTCTTGACGAGCAAGGACACCCTCATCTGATGGCAGTGACCCAGCAGGAGATCGAGAACCGGTTGTGGAACGCCGCTGACGAGCTGCGCGTGGCGATGCCCGAAGCGCAGTACTCCTCGGTCGTCTTCCCGCTGATGTTCTGGAAGTACCTGTCGGACACCTGGGAGCACAACCACCAGGAGTTCCTGGCCCAGTACGATGGCCTGGACGACCTCTCCCCCGAGGAAGCCCGCGAGATCGAGTACCGCGACCACCAGTCGTTCGAGATTCCGTTCATCCACGCCGGCACGGTCCAGGAACGTCGCGCCTCTTGGTCGTCCATCCTCGCCACCGTCGCCCAGCACGGCCTCGGCCAGCGGGTTCGTGCATCCCTTCAGGCCATCGAGTCGGCCAACCCTGACAAGTTCTCCCGTCTGTTCGGGTCCATGACCTGGACGCAGGAAGCGGTACTGCCGGGGGAGGTCCTGGCATCGGTCATGCGGGCGATGGACCGCTCCCCCCAGATGCACGAGGGCAACATGTCCCACGACGTGCTCGGCGGAGCGTACGAGTACCTGCTGAAGCGCTTCTCCGACGGTTCCGGCACACGCGCCGGCCAGTTCTTCACCCCGCGTGAGGTCGTCGAGCTGATCATCGAGCTACTGGCCCCCAAGAACCATGAGTCGGTGTACGACCCGACCTGCGGGTCTGGCGGCATGCTCATTGCCGCCGCGAGCCTTCTGAAGGCCCGTGGCGGACGGGGGTACTCCCTCAGCCTGAACGGGCAGGAGGCGGTAACGGACACCGCAGGTGTAGCCCGCATGAACCTGTTCATGCACAACCTGACCGAGTTCAAGGTCGAGGTCGGCGACACCCTGAGGGACCCGCGCTTCAAGAAGCCGGACGGGTCCGTGAAGCAATTCGACGTGATCGTCGCTAATCCGCCCTACAGCCTGAAGTGGAAGCCCTGGACCAACGACCCCCGCGCCATCGGAGGGGTCGCCCCACAGTCGTCGGCAGACTGGGCATTCGTGCAGCACATGATCGCCAGCATGGATCCGAAGAAGGGCCGTGCCGGCGTCGTCCTGCCGCACGGCGTCCTCTTCCGAGGTGGCCAGGAGGCCGCTATCCGCCGGCGCGTCCTGGACGGCGACCTCCTGGAATCCGTAATCGGGCTGCCGTCGAACCTCTTCTACAGCACGATGATTCCGACCTGCATCCTCGTATTCCGCGCCCCCGGCACCAAGATCCCGGAGCGGCAGGGCGGCGTGCTGTTTATCGACGCCTCCGCCCGGTTCACCAAAGCCAAGAACCGCAACGTCCTCACTGACGTAGACATCACTGATGTCGTGACCGCCTACCACTCGCGCTCCGACGGCGACGGAGAGGCTGGCCTCTCGGCTCGATTTGTCCCCATCACAGAGATCGTGGCGAACGGATACGACCTCAATATCGGTCGCTACATCAAGCAGACCGCTGCTGAGCAGGAAGACCTCGGCACCCTCATCGACGCCTACAACATCGCCCGCGCCGAGCGCCAGAAGACCGAGCAGCGCATGCTCGAGGTCCTCTCTGCCGCCGGGATCGAGGGCTTCGATGAGTGACTGGCAGCAAATCAGCCTCAGCGACCTGGAGACTCCCGCGCGCCGCAAGGTAGCCGTTCCGCCGCAGGGATCGAAGGCTTCGGAGAGTAGCGGTTATCCGCTGCGTCCGCTCGGGGAATTGATGCGCCTCGACATCCAGCGCACACCCATGAAGCCTGGAACTGCCTATCGCCTAGCCGGGGTCCTGAATGCAGGGAAGGGGGTTATCGCTAAAGGCGAACTCGACGGTGGAGATACAGAGTACGCAGCGATGAACGTGCTGCGCGCCGACCAAGTCGTAATGCGAAAACTGACTGCGTGGGAAGGGCCCATCACTGTAGTCCCTTCCGAGTTCGACGGATTCGTCGTCAGCAACGAGTTCCCGACGTTCACGCTCGGCCCAGAACTGATGCCCGGCTGGATGAGGCATGTCTGCGGCTCACCGCGACTGTGGGCAGAGATGAAAAACCGAGTGAGCGGGACAGTTCAACGGCGCAAGCGTCTCAACCCAGAGCAGCTCTTGCAGATCCAACTCCCGATCCCACCCCGCAAGGTACAAGCACAAATCGTCGATATGCTCGACGCAGTTGATGACCAGGTCGCCGCGCTGGATGCTGAATCCGAGGCGCTGGAGGGGCTTCTGGAGTCGCTGCGCTCTAACTTGCCAGATACGGATCACCAGCCCATCAGCGACGTACTGCTGGGGATCGACAGCGGTAAGAGCGTCCAGGCTGGAGGGGAAGCCTCTGCCAATGACGAGCACCGAATCCTGAAGCTCAGTGCGGTGCAGCGTGGTTGGTTCAAGACCTCTGAGGCTAAGACCGTCACGGAGGTCGCTGCGTTCTCGCCTAGTCATGTAGTGAAGAACGGGGACCTGCTCATCACGCGGGCCAACACGCCAGAACGCGTTGGCTTCGTTGCCGTCGCAAGGAACGTGCACGAGGGGACATTCATGCCTGACCTCATCTGGCGCCTCCGTGTGGACGAGTCTCGCGTTCGCGCGGACTACCTGGAGCACGCCTTGTCATCGCGCGAACTGCGGACCAGCATCTCCGGCACTGCCGGTGGAACGAGTAAGTCGATGGTCAAGATCAATAAGCGCGGTTTCGGTACTGTTCGGGTGCCCATTCCGTCGCTTCCAGAGCAAGGTGAGTACGTCCAGCGGTGCCACGCTGTGGCCCGAGGGATCATGGCAACCCGCGCAGAGGAGGCCCGTCTCCGCCGAGTCCGGTCGGGGCTGCTGTCGGGGTTGCTGGACCGCACCATCGAGATTGAGTCTGCCGAACTGGGGGTCTGAGGCGTGGCGAAGGGCATTCGGGAGCGCGAGTTCCAGAACTTAATGATCCAATGGTCCTTGCCGATGGGCTGGAATTTCACAGCCGGCAGGTCGCTGCCGCGTGAGACGACACAGACGGTGCTCGTCAGGCACCTGCGGGATGCCATCGTCCGGCTTAACCCTGAGGTGATCGCCGGGTACGACCCGGACGCGGTGGTGGAGGAGATCGTCGCCACGGTCAACGCCGTCGAGGGCGGGCTGGTACGAGCCAACGAGCAGGTGCTGCACCTGCTTCGGGGACACAAGGAGTTCCGGGACGCCGACGGCGTGTGGCACGCCTTGAGGCTCGTCGACTTCGAGCATCCAATCGCCAACACGCTGGTCGTGTCGGACGAGGTGACCATAACCATCCCCGGCAAGACCCCCCGAAGGTTCGACCTCGTCTACTGGGTCAACGGCCTGCCCCTCGTTGTCGTAGAGGTGAAGTCACCGACCGCGAAGTCCGGGTGGTCCGGTGCCGCCCGCGAGATCAACGAGGTGTACGCCGCCGAGTACCCGTGGTTCTTCACCCCCAACGTCTTCGCCATCGCCTCCGATGGGCTGAAGCTGCGATTCGCCGCCGCCGGTGCGCCCCTCCATTTGTGGCAGCCGTTCCGGTCCACTGCTGATGATGAGACCCTTTCCGGGCAGGCCGACGTGCAACGCTCTGTCGAGCTGCTGCTCACCCCGGCCACGGTCCTGGACATGCTCGCCAACTTCACCCTCTTCGGCACATCGGGGGGCGGGACGGACAAGAAGTACCTGCCCCGCTATCCGCAGATGGAAGCCGCCCACCTGATCCACAAGCGGGTCCTGGCCGACGGCCAGAAGGGCCTGATCTGGCACCACCAAGGCAGTGGGAAGACACTGCTGATGGTGTTCGCCGCCTCCCTGCTGTTGGCAGACACTCGCACCGATTCGCCAACGATCATCCTGCTCTCGGACCGCACTCACCTCGTCCGGCAGACGTCTGGGGTATTCACCTCTGCGATGGGGAACGCCTACTTCCACCAGCCCGCCACCAGCAAGGAGCTACGTTCCTTGCTGGCCGATGACGTACGCGGCGTTATCTCCACGACCATCCACAAGTTCGCCGACGCAGGCAAGAACCTGTCGACCCGCCGCAACATCATCGTGCTGGTCGACGAGGCACACCGCACCCAGTCGTCCAAGGAGGAGTCTCTCGCCGGGCAGATGCGTGCAGCGTTGCCGCATGCGAAGTTCTTCGGCATGACCGGCACTCCGATCAGGAACCTCGCCACCGACACCTTCGCCCTCTTCGGCGAGGAGACCGACCCGGGCAGGGTGCTGCACCGATACTCGGTGTCCCGGTCCCTGCATGACGAGGCCACCGTCCCGGTCATGCTTGACCCGCACCCGGTCACCTTCGAGATGAACGACCAGGCGCTGCAGGCTGAGTTCGACCAGTTCGCCGACGAATTCGACCTCGACGACCCCGACCGTGAAACCCTGTCCCGCAAGTTCGGGCGCCTCACCTCGGTGTTCGCCAACCCCGAACGCATACAGACGGTCTGCCAGGACATCGTGGACCACTACCTGGCCGGCGCCTACCGCAACGGCCTCAAGGCCCAGGTTGTCGCCTACAACCGTGAGCTTGCGGTGGCGTACACGGACAGGATCAACGAGCTGCTGGCCGGCTACGAGGCGTCACAGGTGCTCGCCGAGGTCGGCAAGCACGACCGGATCACCACCGAGGTGAACATCTCCGTCTCAGACTCCAAAGACGAAGATCCCGCCATGCGACCGTACAGGCTCTCGGAGGTCGACGAGGAGGACCAGAAGCGGCGCTTCCTCACGCCGGACGATCCGTTGTGCTTCCTGGTCGTGACCGCGAAGCTGATGACGGGGTTCGACGCCCCCAACGAGGGCGTCCTCTACCTGGACAAGCCGCTGAAGGCCCACAACCTGTTCCAGACGATCACCCGGCCGAACCGCACCTGGGTGTCGCCGACCGGGTTCGTGAAAACCTCCGGTGTGGTCGTGGACTACATCAGCCTGGCCGAGGAGGTCCAGCGGGCCGTCGTCGACCCCACCGCGGAGGGGGCCGCTGGCAAGGGTGGAGGGTTCGTCACCGATGTGACCGACTTGGTCGCCGAGTTCCGTACCACTTTCGCCCGTATCGAAGACCTGTTTGCGAACGTGGACGGCCTGGACCTCACGGTCCACGGATACGAGTCGGTACGAGCCATTAACGTCTTCCTCGACGCCGACCCTGTGGCCGCCGAGGTGTTCTCCAAGGACTACCGGCTCTTGGCCCGGCTGTACCCGCTCATCAACACCGACAAGCGGATCGCCAAATATCGGGACGGTTTCGGGCTGTTCGGGTCCACGTACACGACCCTGTTCAAGAAGTCCTCCGACGAGGAGAGGAAGGAACGCCTGGGCGAGCTGGGACCGATGGTCCTGGAGATAATCAATGCCCACGTCCACTCCTTCTCTGTGGTCGCTTCCCAGGAGGAACCTCTCGTCCTCGACGCCCAGGGCATCGCCATCCTCAAGGAGCTGCTGGCCCTCGTCCGCCCCAAGTCCGACAAGGGCGACGGCGAGGACAAGAGGCCGCCGTCTGCGGCGGAGATCCTGGACCAGATCAAGGCCGCCCTCGAGAAGGGCGTCGAACCGGGGTCCGCAAAGTACACCGCCCTGGCAGAGCGGATCAGGCAGCTGCGGGACCGGATCATCCAGAACGCCCAGGACGCCCTGGAGTTCCTGGCCGAAGCACTCCGGGTCGCCCGTGCCATCGTGAACGCCGAGAAGCACCCCGACGAAGCCGTCGTGCTGGATGATGACCATGTAGGTGTCCTGTCTCGGATCATCCTCGATCACGCACCGTCCGGCCTCACCGTCACGGAGCGGAACCTGGCCGAGGAGATTGACCAGGTGGTCAGGCGCACCCTCGCCCAGTCGTGGGACAACGCCGAGGCCCGCAACCGCGGCGTCCGCCGTGCCACCGCCGCGGTATTCCGCCGGTACGTGTTGAAGCCGGTGGGAGAGCCGTATGGCTCCACCGTCGCCTACATCGAAGCCCACTATCTCGTCGACTGATGTACGCGCTGAGGCCCGGCAACCTGTGGCGGTTGCCGGGCTTCGTCGCGCGTGGCTCGATGTACACCCTGGCATCACCTGGCCAGCGCTCCATTGATTCGCCGTGGTGTGCGGCAATCCGGGGCACTACCAGTCGTCGGCGTCGCCGTATGGGACTGCTGCATGATCGGGTGACAGCGGGGTTTATGCAGCCAGAGCTGCGGGTGGGGTCATGATGGTCTCGTACTCGATGGGGGTCAATCGGGCCAGGCGTCTCTGGCGCCGGTAGTAGGGCTGGCGGGCCAGCTTGAGTACCCGGCACGTCACCGCCACCGGCACCCGGTGAGGGGCAGCGGCGGCGGCCAGCTCGCGGACGAGCGGGTACATCATTTTGCCGGCAGGTTCGCCTGCGACAGATACGCCGCAGCCCTGCGCAGGACCTCGTTCTCCTGCTCCAGGAGCCGGATGCGTTTGCGGGCCTCGCGCAGCTCGGCCGACTCACCCGACGCTGTCGCGGGCCTGGCGCCCTCGTCGGTGTCCGCACGGCGCAGCCACTTTGACAGCGTGATCGGGTGGACGCCGAAGTCGGCGGCGATCTGTTCCAGCGTGACGCCGGGCTCGCGGTTGCGCGCGACTTGCACGACGTCCTCGCGGAACTCCTTCGGATATGGCTTGGGCACTGCAACATCCTTCCAGGCCGCTTCTCAGCAAGCCAGGTCAGGTGTCACTCGTCCGTGCAGCAGTCCCAGAAGCTCCAACGGCTCCACATCTGGGCTTGTCACCGAACCTCAACACCCATCCCTCCCACACTGAGACCGCGAGCAACGAGCGGAGGTCAGCGTGGGTACGTCAGCAGAGAAGCAGCATCAGCAGCAACCCCAGACTCGGTCTCGCAGCGCGGCGTTCCGAGCGGAGGAGGAAGACCGGCTCCTGGGAGAGAAGCGCGCTCGCTGGAGGCGAGAGGGCATGCACCTGAGCCCCGAAGAGCTCGCAGCAGGACACCCCTGCCGCAGCTGCGGCAGGCCGTTCATCGACAACCTCGGCCCCCTGCCTCCGCTGGCGGAAATGGCACCTCATGAACGAGCAGCGTACGAAGCTGAAGAGGCCCAGTACAGGAAACTCCATGCCAACTGCCAGAGCATTCACTTGACAGTGCACGGATCCCGCACCCAGCATCGCCGCAATCAGCAGCGCTACTCGGCAACAGTTGAGAATTGTCCGACGTGCGGAACGCGTCGGGGCGTGGTCTCAGCAGTTCACATCGGCCCTACAGAAGATCCCGATCCCGACGCCAGGGTGAAGCTCGCAGCCGCAGCGGCTCAGCGAGAGCGCTTGACGGGGGAGCTCCGGGCAGCCGAGGCCAAGCGGGACAAGCAACGTAAGGCCATGGACGAGAGGGAGCAGCAAATCGCTCAGATCGCCAAGGAGCTCCAAGACACAGAAGATCCGGCCGACCATTAGGGACCCTGCTACGTATGTGTGGCCCAGTCATGGTCAACCGATGCCGAAGTGGCGGGAGACCTCATCGATCGTGAAACGGGCCCGCAGCTTGCAGGCGGAGTTCTGGTTCGCGAAGAGGCCCGTCCGCCAGAACGCCCCCTCTCTCGGCACGGACTGCTCCCAGTCGACGGGGACGACCCACTCTCGGCGGTCCCCGGTGTCGCTCTCCGCCGCCGGCCTGCTGTCAGGCTGGTAACTGCCTTGGAGCGGGAGGTCAGACATCTGTCCACTCTCACCGTCCACAATAAGGACGGCATCGTCGAAGGGAAGCGGCTCACCGGACACCGTGCCCACACCCACGTATCCCACCTTGGGGATATGAGTGAACACCCGAGCTCCCACAGGCAGGGAGCGGATCGTCCGGGAGAACCACTCCCCGCCGCCAGCCGAAACGAAGCCGTACTGACGGGCATCTTCCCAGCTTCGCCCTCCTGGCTCGTCTCCGAAGGAGACATACCAATCCGTGCCGTTCCACAGCTCCTGCTTGGCCCGCCTCTTGGTTCCCGTGGGCGCCACGGCCACGTCGACATCGTCGATCAGCCAGGTACGGGCCAGGTAGGACCGGCCCTCGTCCTCGAAGTAGCGGAAGAACAGCACGTTGAGGGGAACCTGATAGCCGGACGCCAGGTAGGTGACAATCCGCTCCGTCGCCGCATCGACCTCGCTCGCAACCACGGTCAGCGTGTGCGTGCTGTTCAGCTCCTCCGGCGGGGTGCCACCGAAGCGCATCGCGAACGCCTCGTCCAGTTCCTCCGACAACCCGCGGCTTCGTGCGTAGGCTCCGTAGATCTCACGAACCTGCTCATTACTAAGATCCTGCACCCAGGAGCCGTAATCGAGTAGCTGGGCGACGACCTCGCGAGGTGTGCGGTCCCGCTTGAGCTCCAGGAGATGCAGTCCGCCCTCAGCGTCGATGCCGAGCAGGTCGATAACCTTTCCGTGGTCGGTCTGCACCTGTCGACCGATGAGAAGCAGCGGCTTCCCCAAGATCTCCGGATCGGCCTCTATGAGCTCTTCCAGTCGAGCCTCCAACCGCATCGGCCGCGTAGCAACTCGCACTGGCTTGTCGTCCACCCGCCACAGCCCAAACTCCAACGGCATCGTGTACTCCCCACCCGATCCAACACATTCAATGAGACAAGCAGACCTTGCGGACAGCGAGGTCTTCAAGTCGGACCCGGAGCCCCCGACCAAGCACGCGTCGTTGCTGGTTCACACAGCGCCGAGATCACTGGAATCGCACCCGCCCCGCCGCTCACAGCCGAGGGAGCCAGTTTGAGCCAGGCCTGCTGAGCCCGGCGCCCGACGAACGCGAGAGGTCGCAGAGGTCGCTCAACGCCCCAACTACTGAGAATCTTCAAAGCTCAAGCAGGTCGTTCTCACTCCCCCGCCTGCAGCGTGCAGGAGATTCGCCCTTGCCTGCGAACCTCCGCGATCACGCCACCTGTCAGGCAAACCCGATCGCCGAGGAGCCTCAGGCCCCGAAATGAAACCCGGTCCGATAGATCTCGACCAACGCGTCGATCTGATCCTCGTACGTCTCCAGGAACGTATCGAGCGAGTAGGCTCCGTTCCACCCAGCGTCGCGGAGCTGCGATCCCTCGCAGGGAATCGGCAGAGTATGGGGGACCTCATCCTGCACGAAGTGGAGACGAAGTTCGCGCGCCTCTGACACAAGGAGCGGGTTTCCTCCAATCTGCTCGATGAGCACGTAGCGAAGTCCAAGCAGACTCAGGAGATCAAGATCGGTGACCCAGGTCTCATCCATAAGGCGGTGAGCCTGCCAGTGCATGGCATCGCGATAGACCAGGCGCACCCGGTCGGCCACGTCAGGGTAGGCAACACCGTCCCAGTAGAGGGAGCCACGGATTACGCGGTGGTCGCCGTCCTGGGTAGCCAATGCCGTCCCAAAGGTCATCGGAACGAGGTCTGATAGCTTGTCGGGCCAACCGTGCACCAGCGATTGGATCAGGTCGCACGGGTTGTACATATGAAGCATGACATCGCGCTCCACGCCATCGGCCGAGACGTCGTCCAGCCACCGTTCCACGAGCCTCGCCCAATCAGGGTTCCTCGCCGTGCACGTCCTGCTCTCCTCCCGGAAAGCAGGCCATCTTCCACGGTCCGTGGTTCGCGCGGAACCTGTGTAGAGGACCTGGCCGATCCCCTCTTCGTCTCCGTTCAGGTCCCGGAGAAGATCCCTCTCGTTCAGTGAAGTGCGCTTGGCGAATTCACCTGCCGTCCGGTAGCCCTCGATCTCCCAGTGCGGGTCCTCTGCCAGCTTCCGGAGCATCCCCGGGCGGGCTGTGTCATAGCCGGCTGCGAAGACGTTGCTGGTGATATGGCAAAGAGCTGCATACTCCAGGGGGTACCCCCCGGTTTCCTCGGGCGAATCCGCCTCACCGTCGCCGAGCCAAGCTGGTGCTAGGTCCGGATCCAGACGCCCGATCGCGAAGTACAGGCCGTACGGTGCGACCACGCTGTCTCTCTGCGAGATGCGCTGGAAGTCCGCTGCCAGAAGATCATCAGCTCCTGCCTCTGCAGCTCTGTCCAGAACCTCGCGCCAGCCCCGCTCTCTATCCTCCGGGGAGTTGTATAGGTAAATGAAGTGATGCGGGGTTACTTGTGGGGGGATCGTCGCTTCAAGGAACTCCACCCGGTCTGCACGCACAGGAGTACCGTCGTCATCCAATGTCAGTTGGTACCCACGCAGATCGTGTGTCCAGTCGCGCGCCATGTTGCTGACCGGTACACGAAGTTCACGCCACGTGGTGGAGACAATCATGGCGCAAATGCGGTCCTTGCGGAGCCCCATCTCTCGCTGCAACAGCTCGGCGTACTTCGTGACCTCATGAAGGGCTCGGGCCGAGGTCGAGTCGGATCGCTTCAGTTCGATCACCACCCAAGACCCGTGCCCATCTCGGGCCAGGATGTCTATCCGCCCGCGCGTTCCGTGAGCATTGGGTAGCGGATATTCCGTATCGATCAGCTGAAGGCTCGGTTCTATGAGAGACAAGCGGTCAGCCAGCATGTCGCGCAGTCGCGCCTCGTACGGAACACCCATGTCGCACCTCGCGGACACGTCCCTGCCTTGGGACGTTAGTTGATGGCCGATCAGGGTTTGACAGTAGATGATCGGTCTGACATTCCCTGTCCGTTCTCTCCTCTCCCCAGCGAGTCCGGACCGCCCACGCCTGCCTCGCCCGCTGGGTCGCGTCAGCCCAATGGACACGGGTAACAGGAGCAGCGCGGTCTCAGTTCTGGTCTCATTCGCCCCCGTCCGGGACCGTGCAGACCAAGGCACGCCGGACGCTCCGCAGCAGCTCAGAACGCTCCCGCACATCCCAGAACCCCCGGGCGAAGACTTGGAAAGCGTGTTGGGGGCAACCCCTCACGAGTTCGAATCTCGTATCCTCCGCCAGTGCCTCACCGGGCACTAACGTCGAAGGCCCCCATCGCGAGATGGGGGCCTTCGACGTGTCTCCGTCCCACTTTCCTTGGACGGCCCCCGGAACGCGTCACGAATCCTCTGCGCCACCTTCCGCAGCATCAGCCCGGTGGCATGCACGCACCGAGCGCGCGCCCTGGCCGTTCTCCGGCCTGACACAGCGCTTGCGAGCCGCCGAATCGGAGGTTCAGCGCTGGTCGGACAAACCTGTCCGATCGCGGCTACCTGCGCGCGGAGGCGCCGCTGAACGTCTGACCAACGTCCCGACAGCGCTCGCCGAGCCGTACTCTCGCCAACTCGGGCGATCAGCAGCGGAGCCGTGACCGTTTGCCGTCGAAGCGGTGTCGATGTCGGCGTGCTGAAGACGGGCCGATGCTGGGACGTGACGGCGTCGCAGACGGCGACGCGCACGTCATGCCTCCGCTGTTCCGTCCGCCGAGATACGGCGGAAGCCGAGGTACGGGGAGAGGGATTCGGGAAGGACGAGGGAGCCGTCCTGCTGCTGGCACTGTTCAAGGAGGGCGGCCAAGGTGCGGCCGATGGGCAGGCCGGAGCCGTTGAGGGTGGCGACGAGCCTGGGCTTGCCGCCCTCACCCCGGGTCCGGATGTTCGCCCGGCGGGCCTGGAAGGTGCCGAAGTTGGAGACCGAGGAGATCTCGCGGTACGTGTTCTGGCTCGGGATCCAGACCTCGATGTCGTACGTGAGCTGGGCGGAGAAGCCCGTGTCACCGGCCGCCAGCCTGACCACGCGGTAGGCGAGGCCGAGCTCCTTCAGGCATGCCTCGGCGTGGCCGACCATCGTCTCCAGCTCGGCGTCCGCCGTCTCCGGGTCGACGATCCTGACCATCTCGACCTTGGAGAACTGGTGCTGTCGGATCAGGCCCCGGGTGTCGCGCCCGTACGAGCCGGCCTCGGAGCGGAAGCACGGGGTGTGTGCCGTGAGGGCCAGGGGCAGGTCGGCGGGCGGGATGATCTCGTCGGCGTAGAGGTTGGTCAGCGGGACCTCGGCCGTCGGGATGAGGAACAGGTCACGGTCCGCCGTGCCGGTCCTGAACAGGTCTTCCTCGAACTTCGGCAGCTGGCCGGTGCCGGTCATCGTCTTGCGGGTGACCAGGTACGGGACGCCGTGCTCGATGTATCCGTGGCGGCGGGTGTGGATGTCGAGGAAGAGCGTGGCCAGGGCACGCTCCAGGGCGGCACCGGCGCCTCGTGAGACGGCGAAGCGCGGTCCGGACAGCTTCGTGGCGCGGGCGAAGTCGAGGATGCCGGTGGCCTCGCCCAGGTCGACGTGGTCCTTCGGCTCGAACGAGAACGTCGGCGGGGTGCCGACGCGCCGGATCTCGACCGCGAACTCGTCGGAGTCGCCGTCGGGCGCCGTCTCGTCGGGAAGGTTCGGGATGGTCAGAAGCAGCTCACGAAGCTCCTCCTGGACCTGCTCCTGTCCCGCGTCGATCTCACGGATCTGGTCCTTCAGCTCGCGAGCGCGGTCCTTCAGCTCGGAGATGTCCCCACCCTGCTTCGCGGTCCGCTGGACCTCGCCCGCCACCCGCTTGGACTCGGCCCGCAGTTCGTCGGCCGCGCGGATGTTCTGATTGCGCCGGGACTGAAGGTCTTCCAGTCGGGACAGGTCCAGGGAGTAGCCGCGCCGATCGAGCCGACGAACCGCTTCGGCACCCATGTCGATCAAGGCGCGGGCATCATGCATGAGGAAGTTCCTTCTTGTCCGGCGAACGGGATGGGGATACCGGATCGACGGTAGCAACCGCCGGTCCCCCACCGAGCCGCGATATATCGACGCGTCAACGGCGCCGAAAGCCGCACGTGGAGCGACCGAATCAAGATCGTCCACGAGGCCCGTGCTCACAATGGACAGCTCGTCATCGGGAAGGGCGACCGGCTGAAGGTACGGGATCTCGGGCAAGAACAGCGGTGGTGCCGCGCGACCATCCGTATGCCGTACACCGGCATACGGATGGTCGCGCGGCGCTACCGGAGCGGGTGACAAAGCCATCAGGACCATAGGATCAGCCCCAGCACCTCCCGCACTTCTTTCTGTTCCTGCTCCGCGAGGTCACCATCGACCACCTCCGCGAGTGGCGGCGGGGCGGCTGCTCCCGAATCGGCTGCCGCAATCACCGCATCGAGGCTGGCGAACTGCGCCGTCGTTCACCTCCCGGCACGCCACCGAGTTCACGGGCGTCGATGTGGAACTGGGCTGGATCGACGGCGTCGAGGACGTGAGCCATGACCGAGGCTCACGAGATCCTGCGCGAGGGCGGCTGGGACCCGGACCCTGAGCTTCGACCTGCTCTGGAAGGGGCTGGAGATCACCACCGGCGCACAGCGTGAGCACCGGTACGACGTGTTGGTGCGGCAGGCCGCAGAGAAGGGGATGAGCACCGAACCGCTGCGGGACTACCTGAACGCGTTCCGGTACGGGTGCCCTCCGCACGGCGGGCTGGGCATGGGGCTCGGGCGGGTGCTGATGGTGATGCTCGGCCTGGACTCCATCCGCGAGGCCGGCTTCCTCTTCCGTGGGCCGAACCGGCTCACCCCGTAGTCGGGCGCGGGCCGTGGGCCTCAGCCGCGGGCGGGGCCGTTGGGGCCCGCGACGGCTCCGAGTTGGGTGAGGCCGTCGAGGATGTCGGTGCAGGTCCAGTATTCGAGGAACCTGCCGTCGCGGACGCGCAGGATGTCGTGACCGCTGAAGGCGATCCCGGTGCCGACGGGGGCGGTGGCGTGGGGGATGCCGCCGGTGTAGGTCGCCCGCATGGTCCACCGGGCCGCGATCAGGTCGCCGTCGACGACGGGGCCGACATCGACGGTGATGTCGATACCGCCGAAGGCCGCCATCGTCTGCTCGATCTCCGGCAGCAGCCGCGCCGGACCCGTCACGGCCCGGGAGTCGCTGCCGTCCGGCCGCGCCTGGTGCACGACGAAGCCCGGGTCGAGTATCTCCTCGGCCCGGGCGAAGTCCCCGCGCCAGAGGTCGCACCAGCCCTCATGGAGGGCGCGCATCTCGTCAAGGGGCAGAGCTGTGGCCATGGTTCTCCCGTTTCGTGATAGAACGTCTTCGAGCTGCCTACTGCGTGACGCAGCTACCGTGCCATACATTCTCTGCGTGGCGCAGTTTAAATGAGAAGGGCTGGCCATCCGTGTCACACCGGAACCGTGCGGAACTGCTCGCGGCGGTCACCGTCGCCGCGCGGCGGCACCACGCCGCGTACACCCTGTTCAGTCAGGCCCTCGCCGACCGGCTCGGACTGCACCCGACAGACCTCCAGTGCGTCAGCCTCCTCGGCCTGGACCCCCGGCCCCGCACCACCGGCGAGATCGCGAAGCTGACGGGCCTGACCTCGGGATCGGCCACCCGTCTGGTGGACCGGCTGGAACGAGCCGGGCTCGCCGGACGGAGCCCCGACCCCCACGACCGACGCAAGACGCTCGTCTCGCTCACCGCCCGGCGCGCCTCCGAGGTCGATGCCGCCTGGGACACACCCGCCAAGGCCTTCGCCGCGGCCCTCGACGACTTCACCGACGACGAACTCGCCGTGGTCGAGCGCTATCTCCGGCGCACCACCCAGGTCGGCGACGCGCAGGCCGAACGGCTGAGGGAGGGGGAGGAACAGCGGGTAACCCGGTCAGGGGCGTGATCACCCAGGGGGGAGTCTCCGATGTGGTCGACGCCGTCGTCGTCGCGCGGGCCGCCGTGGTCCTGCTGGTGCGCGGGCCGCCAGGCGCTGTGGGCCGGGTCGCGGACCGGTGTGTTTGAGTGGGGCGTCACGTCCGCCCGTGGGGTCACACGGGCCATACGTCCGCCGGTGACCCCACCGGCCAGGAAGGGAATCCGGCTCCGTGCACGTACTGATCCTGGGCGGGACCGCCGAGGCCCGGCGGCTCGCGGAGCTGCTGACCGCGCCCGCCGTCCCCGGCCGCACGGTCACCTCGTCGCTCGCCGGACGGGTCGCCGCGCCCCGGCTGCCACCCGGTGAGGTGCGGATCGGCGGCTTCGGGGGAGCCGAGGGGCTGGCCGGCTGGCTGGTGCGGGAACGCGTCGATGTGCTGGTGGACGCCACTCATCCGTTCGCGGGGACCATGAGCTTCCACGCGGCCGGGGCCGCGCGGACGGCCGGGGTGCCGCTGGTCGCGCTGCGGCGGCCCGGGTGGGAGGCCGTCGACGGGGACGACTGGCGGTCCGCCGGTTCGCTGGCCGAGGCCGCCGCGCTGCTGCCGTCGCTCGGGTCCCGGGTGTTCCTCACCACAGGACGGACGGGGCTCGCCGCGTTCACCGGTCGCCCGGAACTGGACGCGCTGTGGTTCCTGGTGCGGTCCGTCGACCCGCCGGAGCCGCCCGTACCCCGGCGGATGGACGTCCTGCTGGACCGCGGACCGTTCGCGCTGGACGGTGAACGGGCGCTGCTCGCCGCGCACCGGATCGACGTCCTCGTCACCAAGGACAGCGGCGGCCGCGCCACCGCCCCGAAGCTCACCGCCGCGCGGGAGGCCGGCGTACCGGTGGTGGTCGTCCGCAGACCGCCCGTACCGGACGGGGTGCCGGTGGTGGCGGGGCCCGAGGAGGCCGCCCACTGGGTCACGGGACGGATGGCCGCCTGAGTCCCCCGGGCCCCCGTCCCCCGGCCCCTCGGTCTCCCGGGACGCGCCCGTCCGGCCCTGGGCCTTGTCCGGCGCAGGGTCCTTGTACGGCCCCGGGTCCTTGTACGGCCCCGGGGCGCGTACGGCTCTGGGATCTCGTCTGCCCCGGCTCCCCGTTCGGCCTTGGGATCTTTGTACAGCCCCGGCTTCCGTGCAGCCCTGGGAACTCGTCCGCCCCGGCTCCCCGTACAGCCCCGGGATCTTGTACGGCCCCGGCTTCCTGTACAGCCCCGGGATCATGTCGTCCCGGCTCCCCGTACGGCCCTCGGACCCCGTACGGCGCCCCAGTTCCCCGTACAGCCCCGGGAACTCGTCTGCCCCAGATTCCCGTTCGGCCCCGGGAACTTGTACGGCCCCGGCTTCCCGTACAGCCCCCGGATCACGTCGTCCCGGCTCCCCGTCCGGCCCTCGGACCCCGTACGGCCCCGGGTCCTCCCCGTACCGCTCAGGCGCGCTCCGTACCGGTCATGTCTCCGGGTAGCGGCGGGGGGTCCAGACGATCGTCTCGTCGGCGCCGCGCCTGACCGTCCGGGTCTGGGAGGAGCCGATCAGCAGGATCGTGCGCATGTCGACCTCCGCGGGGTCCAGGTCCGTGAGGGCCACGATCCGTACCCGCTCCGTGGGGCCGCCGACATCGCGGGCGACGACCACCGGGGTGTCCGGCGCGCGGTGTTCGAGCAGCAGCTCGCGGGCCTTGCCGACCTGCCAGGTGCGCGAGCGCGAGCCCGGGTTGTACAGGGCGAGCACCAGATCGGCCGAGGCCGCCTTGTGCAGGCGTTCCGCGACGACCTCCCACGGCTTGAGCCGGTCGGACAGCGAGATGGTCGCGTAGTCGTGGCCGAGGGGGGCGCCCGCGCGGGCCGCCGCCGCGTTCGCGGCCGTCACTCCCGGGAGCACCTGGACGGGGATGTCCCGGTAGGCGTCCTCGGAGGCCACCTCCAGGACGGCCGTCGCCATGGCGAAGATCCCCGGGTCGCCGCCGGAGACGACAGCGACCTTCCGGCCGCGCGCGGCCAGTTGCAGCGCGAACTCGGCGCGCTCCGACTCCACCTTGTTGTCCGACCCGTGCCGCGTCTGCCCGGGGCGTACGGGCACCCGGTCCAGGTACGTGGTGTAGCCGACGAGGTCGTCCGCGCCGGCGAGGGCGCCCCGCGACTCGGGGGTCAGCCACAGCGGGCCCGCCGGTCCGGTGCCGACGACGACGACCTCGCCCCGCTCCCGCTCCGGACGCCCGGCGTCGACCCGGCTGGGCAGCACGGCCACCGAGAAGTACGGCACGGTGTCCTCGTCCACCTCCGCGAGGTCCCCGGTGCGCTCCCCGTCCATCGTGGCGCGCTCCACGTACTTGGCCTCGGCCAGCCGGCCGGAGGCGTCCAGCGCGCGGCGGACCTTGCCGAAGGTGCGGCCCAGCTTCATGACCACGGCCGAGTCGGTCGCGGCGAGGCGGGCCGTCAGCTCCTCCTCGGGCAGGGTGCCCGGCAGGACCGTCAGCACCTCCTCGGCCTCCACCAGCGGGGTGCCGAGGCGGGCCGCCGCCGCGCTGACCGACGTCACCCCGGGGATCACCTCGGTCGGATAGCGGTGCGCGAGCCGCTTGTGCATGTGCATGTACGAGCTGTAGAAGAGCGGGTCGCCCTCCGCGAGGACGGCCACGCTGCGGCCCGCGTCGAGATGCGCGGCGAGCCGGACTGCGGCCTCCTCGTAGAACTCGTCCATCGCGCCCCGGTAGCCGCCTGGGTGGTCGGTGGTCTCCGTGGTGAGCGGGTAGACCAGCGGCTCCTCGATCTGGCCGGGCCGCAGATGGCGGGCCGCGATCGACCGCGCGATCGACCGCCCGTGGCGCGCGCTGTGGTACGCGACGACGTCCGCCCCGGCGATCACCTCGACGGCCCGTACGGTCATCAGCGACGGGTCCCCGGGGCCGAGCCCGACCCCGTACAGCCATCCCGAGGGCGTTCCCGTGGACGTTCTCGTAGGCTCTTCGGACGGCGGTTCCGTCAGCCGTTCCGAAGGCGGTTCCGACGACGGTTCCGTCGGCTGCCCCGTGCCGCTCTGGTGCACGCTCACTCCTCCTCGCTGGCGATGGCGTTGAGCGCGGCGGCGGCCATCGCGCTGCCGCCCCGGCGGCCCCGCACCACCAGGTACTCCAGGCCCGACGGGTGGGCGGCCAGCTCGTCCTTGGACTCCGCCGCGCCGATGAACCCGACCGGCACACCGATCACCGCGGCCGGGCGGGGCGCGCCCTCCTCGATCATCTCCAGCAGCCGGAACAGCGCGGTGGGGGCGTTGCCGACGGCGACGACCGCGCCGTCGAGGCGGTCCCGCCACAGTTCCAGCGCGGCGGCGCTGCGGGTGGTGCCCAGGCGGGCGGCGAGGTCCGGCACGGCCGGGTCGGACAGGGTGCAGATCACCTCGTTCGCGGCGGGCAGCCGCTTGCGGGTGACCCCGCTCGCCACCATCGTGGCGTCGCACAGGATCGGCGCGCCGGCCCGGAGCGCCTCGCGCGCGCGGGACACCACGGCCGGGGAATGGGCGAGGTCACGGACCAGGTCGACCATGCCGCAGGCGTGGATCATCCGGACCGCGACCCTGCCGACATCGTCGGGCAGGCCCGTGAGGTCCGCCTCGGCGCGGATGGTGGCAAAGGACCGGCGGTAGATCTCCGCCCCGTCCTTCTCGTAGTCGAACACTCTGTTCTCGCTCACTTGCTCATGTTCCGGTGCGTGCCGCCGCCACGGTAGCCGCGAGCGATGAGGTTCCCGTCACCGAGGTCGTACGGCCGGCCTTGCCCGCGCGTACGGCGGTGACCTCGTAACCGCCGACGACGGCGACGACATCGACCCGGTCGCCCCGGGGGCGCCCGCAGCGGCGCGCACAGCCGGACCAGTGGACGGGGGGCTCGGCTTGTCCGTCGGCCGGGTGCTGGGCCGGTACGTGGGCCGGGGGCTCGGCCGGTACGTGGGCCGGGTGCTGGACCGGTACATGGGCCGGGGGCTCGGCCGGTACGTGGGCCGGGTGGACGGCTGTCCGCGCGTCCGACCTGACGTCCGCCAGTGACTTGGCGCAGCCGGGGCGGCCTATGCACGCGGTGACCCCGGTCCATGGGGAGCCGGGCTCCGTCACGAGTCCGCTGGCGGCGAGCGCCATGAGGTCGGCGGGGGTCGCCCCGGGGAGGACCGCGCCGCGCCAGGGGGTCAGGCGGACGCCGAGCCCTGTGCGGGCCGCGATGTGCCGTACGGCCGTCCATTGGGCGGGGGTGAAGCGGCCCAGGGGGACGGCGACGGACACGCCTCCGGGGAACGCGCCGGGGGTGGGGGTCGCCTTGGCCTTGATGGCGGTCGCGGTGGTGTGGGCCGGGTCCGTGGGCGTCACCGTGGCGCTGTCGGTGAGCGTCGCGGTGACGTCCGGGCGGTGGGCCACCTCGCGGGCCAGCGCGCGGACCGCTTCGGGGCCGCCGGGGAGGTCCGCCAGCCGCCAGACGCGGTCCGCCCCGGCGTTCCGGGCCGCCGCGACGAACGCCTCCGCGGCGTACACGGCGATGCGGGGGGCGTCGTCGGCCGGCACGGTGAGCGTGGTCCCGCCGATCCGTACGGTCGCGGTGGCGCGCGGTCCGGCCACGAGGGTGATGTCGGGTTCCAGGGAGGTCATGTCCCCGCGGCCGTCGTCCAGGGCGAACAGGAACCGGCCCGACAGGTGCGCGGCGGGGGCGCTGGCGCAGAGCAGGGTGTCGAGGGCGTGGAGCCACGGGGCCAGGTCGCGGTGGCCCTGTCCGTCGAGGCCGGACAGCGGGGACGCGACGATGTTCCGTACGCGTTCGTGGGTCGCGGAGGGCAGGAGGCCGGCGGTGTGCAGCGCGGTGGCCAGGTCGGCTCCGCAGGTCTCCGTGCGGAGGGCCCGTAGCTGGACGTTGCCGCGTGAGGTGAGGTGCAGTTCGCCGTCGCCGAGGTGGTGGGCGGCGTGGGCCAGGGCTTCCGTCTGGGCGGTGGTGAGGACTCCGCCGGGGATACGGACCCTGGCGAGGGGGCCGTCGTCGGCGAGGTGCAGACGGAGTGCGCCGGGGCAGGCGTCGCCCCCGTCGCCGGGGGTACGCACGTCCGCCGCGCGCTCTCCGCCCGCCGTGCGTCGGCCCGGGGTGTCCGTGTTCGCCACGCTGTTCGCCACGCCCGCGAGCATAGACCTGCGGTGTTTTTGTCGTATCTCCCGTGCGGGTCGCCTTCGCTTGCGCTTTTGGGGTCTGTCCGGGTGGGCGGACTTGTCCCTGTGCGGGTCGTTCGTGGGTGCGCAGTTCCCCGCGCCCCTGGGTACTCGGCGCTGGGCGGACTTGTTCCCGCACAGGTCGCTCGGTGGTTCCGCGCGGTTCCCCGCGCCCCTGGGTACTCGGGGCTGGGCGGACTTGTTCCTGTGCCGTCGCTCGGTGGTTTCGCGCGGTTCCCCGCGCCCCTGGGTACTCGGCGCTGGGCGGACTTGTTCCCGCATGGGTCGCGCCCGTGGGATGTCCCGGGGCGATGTCCGGGGGCTGCTGGGTGTCCCGTCGCATCGGACGCCCAGCAGCTCGTACGCGCACGTCGACGTGATCGGTGCGCGGTGTTCCGGGGGCAGGGTGTCAGTACGTGATGACTACGGCTCCGTCGCTGCCCTTCTTCCCGGCGGCGCCGTTCCCGCCGTCGTCACCGTCCGCACCTTCCGCGCCCGAGACGTCGGCTCCCCGGCCGCCGTCGCCACCGTCGCCGCTGCCGCCGCCGGCCCCACCCCGGCCGTAGCCGTGGTCACCGGGGGTCTGGCCGCCCGCACCGGCTGCTCCGCCCTTCCCGCCCAGCTCACCGGCGCCGGCCTCGGCGTTGCCGGTCTTGCCTGCGGAACCCGCGCTGCCGCTCTTGCCGTGGGCGACGAACACCTTTCCAGGAGCGGGAGGCGTCCCGGTGCACGACAAGTCCAGCCCGGCGTACCCGGACTGACCGCCGGAACCGCTCACACTTCCGCCTGCTCCGTTACCTCCGCCGATCCCGAGGGCTTTTCCACCGCCGCCCCACTCGCCCCCGTCCGCGGCGCCTACCGCACCCTCACCTGCGGACCCGCCGGACGCGATGGACCTCGGGGAGAGGACAGGGCCGGCGCCCGGCGAAGCGGTGGGGCCGCCCGCGACAAGATCGACGACGGTGGCCCCGCCGGAGCCGCCGTCGGTGGTACGAGTCCTGGCCTCGGCACCACTGGTGCCGCCGCTTCCGGCGAGCAGGCCGTACTCGCCGCCCTTGCCCCCGGCAGCGCCGGACGTACCCGCCGTACCGGCACCGCCCTTGCCGACCGTGATGCGCAATGGCGTGTTGGGAAGGACCGGAAGGGTGCAGGTGATGTGGATCCCCGCGCCGCCTCCCCCGCCGCCGGCGCCACCGCCTCCGCCACCGCCGGTTCCCCCGTGTCCCAGGCCGGTGGCGTCCTGCCCGCCGGCACCCCCGCCTCCGCCGCCGCCCGCACCGCCGGTGCCGCCCGAACCACCGCCGCCCGCACCCCACATGTCGACGGTGACGGTGAAGACGCCGTTGGGCACCGTCCACTCCTGAGGGCCTCCCGGCTTGGCGAAAGTGACGGTGCCGCCCTGCGGAGCGGCCTGGGCCCCTGGTCCCAGAGCGAGCGAGGCGGCGAAGGGGAGAACAGCGACGGCGAGGGCCAGCTTGCGGTCGAACATGGGGCTCCTTCCCAGAGCGAACAAGCGGCTACCTTAGGTAGGGATTCAATTGCTCCGAGTGACGATCAGTGCAAACGGGTCACCCGCGACGGATAAACCACTCACAGGCGGGACGGTGGCCGTTACGGGGCATCGGAGTCTGCGGGCAGAGATTCCCGCCCACCCCCTCCCGTGGTCCGGCGAGTGCCGGCGGTCAGATGGCGAGGGTGCACCACGTCGTCGTGCCGTCCGGGGTGATGCCCCATGTGTCGGCGAGGGCTCCGACGAGGTACAGGCCACGGCCCCGCTCGGCGGACGGGTCGGCGGGACCGGACCGAGGCAGGTACGGGGTGCCGCCCGTGACCTCGATGCCGAGGTGTTCGGCAGTCCGCCAGAGCCGGACCCGGACGGTGTCCCCGTAACCGTGCTGGAAGGCGTTGGTCACCAGCTCCGACAGCGCCAGCGCGTACGTGTCCCGGGCCCCGTCCGCGCCCCACTCGGTCAGGACCGCCTCCCCCGCTCGCCGCACCAGTCCGGGCCACACCCGCTCGGCCACGGACGGCACCCGTGAAACCAGTACGTCGAATCCCGCCTCCGCCCCGCACACGAAGGGCACCGGGCCCACTACATGCGCTGCCGGTACGGACGTGATCGCTTCTGCGGGCATTGCGGGGCCTCCAGCCATGCGGCGGGGTGGGGGAGGGTACGGAAAGTACGGATGGGACATGCTGCGCGTTCTGCGTCAACTACCCTGCTTCGAGCATGCTTTGACTCGCAACCGGATCACCGCTGATTAATCAGTGAGGGGTCGAAACGGACTATGCGCCAACCTGCGCACGTACGTGGCCGACTGCGCACGGGTGCGGGACACCTGCACAGGGTGATACTTGACGGCACAAGGGCACTGGAGGGTGCACAGGTGGGAGCCAAACGCGGCGCTTCGGGACGTCGTCTGGAACTGGGTATTCAACTCAGGCAGTTGCGGGAGAACTGCCCAGGTGTCGAGCGGGCCGGGGCCAAGGGCATGACCCGCAGGGAAGCGGTACGGGGACTGAAGGACCTGTCCGAAGCGACCCTCGCCAGGATCGAGCACGGTGAACTCAACTTCCGCCGCAACGTGGGCAACCTACGCGCACTCCTCAAGCGGTACAGCGTCACGGATGAACGGCTCGTCGAGGAGCTTCTCGACCTCAACCGCGAGGCCCCCAACGAGGACTGGCTGACCCAGTACCGCATCTTCATGCCGCCGGGGATGCCCCACTTCGTGGGTTTGGAGGCGGAGGCGGTGACCATCACGGCCTACCACCCGACGGTTGTGTACGGCGTCCTTCAGACTCCTGCGTACGCGAAGGCCATCTTCGAAACAGGACGGCCGATCGAGGACACGACCTCGGAGTTCATCAAACGCCACGTCGAGTTGCGCATGGAGCGAAAGCGGCGGGTACTCGCTCGGGAGGACCCTGTACGACTGCGGGTCATTCTCGGCGAAGCGGCGCTGCGCATCCAGGTGGGCAGCGACGACGTGATGCGTGAGCAGTACGAGGAGATCGTCCGGCTGGCGGAACTGGACCACGTGTCGGTCCAGGTCATGCCCTTCCGCCGTGGATACCGCTCGACGCACGACTTCGCCGTCCTCGACCTGGGGGAGCTGCCTTCCCGGGTCCAGGCCGACAACGCGTGGGGCGCCGTATCCACCTCCGACAAGCCCCGTGAAGTGGACCGGTTCACCAGACGGTTCAACGCGATGGTGGGCCTGGCTCTGGGAGTCGAGGAAACCATCGAATTCATGAAGGAACTAGCGAGAAGGTAGCGGAGCCATCCTTACTCACACCCGGGCCCTCGAACCGGCCCGACAAATCACCTGGCGCAGGTCCTCCTACAGCGGCGACACGGGCAACAACTGTGTGGAGATAGCCGCCCTCCCCCACCACATCGGGATCCGGGATTCGAAGAACGTACCGGGCCCCGTACTGGCCGTCGCACCCACCTCGTGGGCCGACTTCCTCTCGTACGTCACGACCACGCGCCCCAACCCCTGACCACCGGCACTCGCCGGACCACGGGAGGGGGTGGGCGGGAATCTCTGCCCGCAGACTCCGATGCTCTTCAGTCCGGTACGGGTACGTCGTACCGAGCGTGTCGGATCGAGGACGGAGAATCCCGACCGGCACCGACCCGAAGAACAAGCAGAAGGCGCCCCGACAGGGGCGCGGGGAACTGCGCAAAACCCACGAGCGACAGCACAGCAACGAAGTACGCCCCGCCGGACAGACCTCGGAAGCGCAAGCGAAGGCGACCCGCGGAGAACTGCGCACCCCACGAACGACATGTGCGGGAACAAATACGGCCACGCACAAGACCCACCCACCCGCACCCAAGGACCCATAAAGACCCACAAAAAGCCCAAACAAACCCCGCATACCATGAGGTAATCGCGGATCACCCGGTCCGTGACCGTCACCCGACGGCATCAGGGGAGGAAGCCGGTTCGAATCCGGCGCGGTCCCGCCACTGTGACCGCCGGCTCCAGGGCCGGCCGAGCCAGGAACTCCCGCCGTCCGAACACCGCCCGGGGCGCGGACACCCCGAGGAAGGCCGACGCCGCATGCCGAACCCCGCCGAAGACCGCCCCGCCGACGAGAACCCCGTCGCCGACAACTCCGCCGCCGAGAACCCCGGCACCGGAGAGCCCCTCACCGGGAGGCCCGTTGCCGGAGCGCCTGTCACCGGAAGGCCCGTTCCCGGAGGGCCCGTCACCGGAGAGCCCGTTCCCGGAGAGCCCGTCGGTGACGGGAACCCCGTCGGCCGTGCCCCGCACATCCTCCTGCTGTCCACGTCCGACACGGACCTGCTCAGTGCCCGCGCCGCGAACCACGCGGACACCCCCGTCCCGTACCGCTTCGCGAATCCCTCGCGGCTTCCGCTGGACGATCTGCCCGCGCTGCTCGACGGGGCCGGGCTCGTCGTCGTCCGGCTGCTCGGCGGGGTCCGTGCCTGGCAGGAGGGGCTGGACCGGGTGACGGGCACGGGGCTGCCCGTGGTCGTGCTCAGCGGTGAGCAGGCCCCCGACGCCCAGCTGATGGCGGCCTCCACCGTCCCGGTCGGGCTCGCCGCCGAGGCGCACGCGTATCTCGCGCACGGCGGCCCCGCCAACCTCGCGCAGCTCGCCCGCTTCCTGTCCGACACCGTCCTGCTGACGGGCCACGGCTTCGACGCCCCCGCGCCCGCCCCCACCTGGGGGCCCCTGGAGCGCACCCCCGGCCGGACGGCCCCGGCGGCGGACGGCATCGTCCCGACCGTCGCCGTGCTCTACTACCGCGCCCACCACATGAGCGGCAACACGTCCTTCGTCGCCGCGCTCTGCGACGCCGTCGAGAACGCGGGCGGGCGGCCCCTGCCGCTGTACGTCGCGTCGCTGCGCGCCCCCGAGCCGGAGCTGATCGACGAGCTGCGCGCGGCCGACGTGATCGTCACGACGGTGCTCGCGGCCGGTGGCACCCGCCCGGCCGAGGCATCGGCGGGCGGCGACGACGAGTCGTGGGACGCGGGCGCCCTGACCGGCCTGGACGTCCCCGTGCTCCAGGCCCTGTGCCTGACCTCCTCGCGCGCCGACTGGGCCGCGAACGACGAGGGCGTCTCCCCGCTGGACGCGGCGAGCCAGATCGCCGTACCGGAGTTCGACGGGCGCCTCATCACCGTCCCGTTCTCGTTCAAGGAGATCGACAAGGACGGGCTCCCCGCGTACGTCGCGGACCCCGAGCGCGCGGCGCGGGTCGCCGGGACCGCCGTACGGCACGCGCGGCTGCGGTACATCCCGGCCGCGGACAAGCGCCTCGCGCTGGTGCTCTCCGCGTACCCGACCAAGCACTCCCGGATCGGCAACGCCGTCGGCCTCGACACCCCCGCGAGCGCGGTCGCGCTGCTGCGCAGGCTGCGCGCCGAGGGCTACGACTTCGGGCCCCTGGACGAGCTCCCCGGCCTGGTCTCCGGCGACGGCGACGAGCTGATCCGCGCGCTGATCGACGCGGGCGGCCACGACCAGGACTGGCTCACCGAGCAGCAGCTCGCGGCGAACCCGGTGCGCATCCCGGCGGCCGACTACCGCCGCTGGTTCGCGACACTGCCCGGGGAGCTGCGGGAGGCGGTCGAGCGGCACTGGGGGCCGCCGCCCGGCGAGATGTTCGTGGACCGCACCCACAACCCGGACGGGGACATCGTCCTCGCGGCGCTGCGCCGCGAGAACCTGCTGATCCTCATCCAGCCGCCGCGCGGCTTCGGCGAGAACCCCATCGCGATCTACCACGACCCCGATCTGCCGCCCTCGCACCACTATCTGGCCGCGTACCGCTGGATCTCCGCGTCCCGCGCGGACGGCGGTTTCGGCGCCGACGCGATGGTCCACCTCGGCAAGCACGGCAACCTGGAGTGGCTGCCCGGCAAGAACGCGGGACTGTCCGCCGCGTGCGCCCCGGACGCCGCGCTGGGTGATCTGCCCCTGGTGTACCCGTTCCTGGTGAACGACCCGGGCGAGGGCACCCAGGCCAAGCGCCGGGTGCACGCCACCCTGATCGACCACCTCGTGCCGCCGATGGCCCGCGCCGACTCGTACGGCGACATCGCCCGGCTGGAACAGCTGCTGGACGAGTACGCGCAGATCTCCTCCATGGACCCGGCGAAGCTGCCCGCGATCCGCGCGCAGATCTGGACGCTGATCCAGGCGGCCCGCCTCGACCACGACCTGGGGCTGGAGAACCGGCCCGACGACGACGGCTTCGACGACTTCCTGCTGCATGTCGACGGCTGGCTCTGCGAGGTCAAGGACGCGCAGATCCGCGACGGACTGCATGTCCTCGGCGTGCCCCCGGCGGGCGACGACCGGGTGAACCTGGTCCTCGCGATCCTGCGCGCCCGGCAGATCTGGGGCGGCACCACGGCCCTGCCCGGACTGCGGGAGGCCCTCGGCCTCGACGAGTCCGCGGCGACCCGGACCACCGCCGACGAGGCGGAGGCCACGGCCCGCGCCCTGGTCACCGCGATGGAGGCGGCCGACTGGGACCCGGCGGCGGTCGCGGGCGTGGCGGCCGGGCACAGCGACGACGTGGCCCGGGTGCTGGACTTCGCGGCGGCCGAGGTGGTGCCCCGGCTCGCGGGCACCGTCAACGAACTCGACCACGCCGTGCACGCCCTGAACGGCGGCTTCGTCCCGGCGGGCCCGTCGGGCTCGCCGCTGCGCGGACTGGTCAACGTCCTGCCGACCGGCCGCAACTTCTACTCCGTCGACCCCAAGGCCGTCCCGTCCCGCCTCGCGTGGGAGACCGGCCAGGCCCTCGCGGACTCCCTGCTCACCCGCTACCGCGAGGACAACGGCGACTGGCCCACGTCCGTCGGGCTGTCCCTGTGGGGCACCAGCGCGATGCGCACCGCGGGCGACGACGTGGCCGAGGCGATGGCCCTGCTCGGGGTGCGCCCGGTGTGGGACGACGCGTCGCGCCGGGTCACCGGTCTGGAGGCGGTCCCCGCCGACGAACTGGGCCGTCCCCGTATCGATGTGACGCTGCGCATCTCCGGCTTCTTCCGTGACGCGTTCCCGCATGTCATCGGGCTGCTGGACGACGCGGTCCGGCTGGTCGCGGGACTCGACGAGCCCGCCGGGGTCAACCACGTCCGCGCGCACGCCCAGGCCGACCTCGCGGTCCACGGCGACGAACGCCGCGCCACCACCCGTATCTTCGGCTCCCGCCCGGGCACGTACGGCGCCGGTCTGCTCCAGCTCATCGACTCCCGTGACTGGCGCACCGACGCCGATCTCGCGGAGGTCTACACGGTGTGGGGCGGCTACGCGTACGGGCGTGAGCTGGACGGCCGTCCGGCCCGGGAGGAGATGGAGACCGCGTACAAGCGGATCGCCGTCGCCGCGAAGAACACGGACACCCGTGAGCACGACATCGCGGACTCCGACGACTACTTCCAGTACCACGGAGGCATGGTCGCCACCGTCCGCGCGCTGCGGGGCACGGCCCCCGAGGCGTACATCGGGGACTCCACCCGCCCCGAGACGGTCCGCACCCGCACCCTGGTCGAGGAGACCTCCCGGGTCTTCCGGGCCCGGGTGGTCAACCCCAAGTGGATCGAGGCGATGCGCCGCCACGGCTACAAGGGCGCCTTCGAGCTGGCCGCGACGGTGGACTACCTCTTCGGCTACGACGCCACCACCGGCGTCATCGCCGACTGGATGTACGACAAGCTCACCCAGACGTACGTCCTCGACCCGGTGAACCGCGCGTTCCTCCAGGAGGCCAACCCCTGGGCCCTGCACGGCATCACGGAACGCCTCCTCGAAGCCGAGTCCCGGGGCCTGTGGGCGAAGCCGGACGCGGCGACCCTGGAGGCCCTGCGCGAGGTCTTCCTGGAGACGGAGGGCGATCTCGAAGGCGGTACGGACGGGGCGGGTGGCGGGACGGCACCGACCGGTGGCTGACCCCGCGGTACGTCCGTGAACGGCGGGCCCCCGGCTGTCCGGCAGCCGGGGGCCCGCTGTCCGTTCCGGGGGCCGGTTCCGGTTCCGGGGGCCGGTTCCGGTTCCGGGGGCCGGTTCCGGTTCCGGGGGCCGGTTCCGGTCCAAGGGCCCGGTCCGGTGTCCGGTGTCCGGTCAGTCGAACGGGGTCGCCGCCTCCGCGCGGTGCAGGTGGACGATCACGTCGTACCCCTCCGCCAGGCTCTGCGGCTCGCGCATGACCGACGGGACGTAGGTCGCCGGGACGAGGAACGTGGGCCGGGGGGCGGCGAGCCAGGCGGCGGTCGCCCGGTCGCCGGTCGTCCCGCGCAGGTCGATGACGAAGTCACGGTGCCGGACCCGGTCGAGCGTGTGCTCATTGCTCCCGGGGTGCGCCGCGCCCGTGTCGAAGACCTCGCGCCGGTCGCCGCCCGTCTCGGGCCGGGCGAGGAATCCGGCGCTGTGGACGGAGGTGCCGATGGCGACGTAGTCGTCACCGACAAGGTCGCGCAGGGCCGCGCCCTGGGTCACCGGGTACTGCTGGGGCCACGCCGACTGGTAGGCGAGATGGCCGTTGTGCGCGGCGGCCAGCACGCGCTCCCCGGTGTCGCGCTGCCACCACACGGTGTTCCGCGCCATCGAGTCGTCGCGGAAGCGGTGCAGTTCGGCGCCGTCCAGGGAGTACATGGTCGCCATCTGCGAGATGACGAGGGCCTCCTGGACCACCCGGGCGGGCACCCTCCCCGACTCCGACCCCGTTCCGGTCCCGGTCCCGGTGCCGGAGCCGCTGAGGAGCCGGTGCGCGGCCTGGGCGTCGGCCGCCAAGGACCGGCGCTGCGCGGGCGGGAGTCCGATGAGGGCCTTCATACGGGCGTCCCGGCCCGCCGGGAGGTCGAGCAACTGCGCGTACCGCTCGCGCAGTACGGGCAGCAGGGCGGGACGATGACGCTCGGCCCAGCCGAGAACGCGCGCGTACTGCTCGCGGCCGATGTCCCCGATGTCGTTGCCCATCACCCGCAACTGCCGGTCATGGGTGCGGTTGTACTCCCGCATCCAGCTGAACAGACGATGGAACTCCTCGGTCCGCCAGGACGTGTAATCGCTCTGGAACTCCTCGCGCATGATCGTCCGCAGATCGCCCTCACCGGTGCGCACCCAGGTGTCCAGGCGGACACCCGTCGACCAGGGCTGCTCCAGCGCGAAGGTCGTGACGGCCGCGTCACCGGGCCGGGTGGCGAGGTACCGGAACAGCCGCTCCCGGACGTCGAACACCTCCTTCGAGCCATGGGTGACCTCGCCGAACCCGATGATCTCCGCGTCCCGGGTCATCCGGGCGAGCGTGGCCAGGTCCCCGGCCGGGCGCTGGTCACCGGGGGCGGTGGCGCGCAGCGGGTGGGCGTGGCGGTTCAGCCCGGCGAGCACCGCGCGGTCCGAGCCGTACGGGTGGCTTGTGCCGCCGGTGCCCTCTGTCGCGCCTGTGCCCACTGCTGCGCCTATGCCGTCGGCGTGACCCGTGCCCGTGCCGTACGTGTGGCCGGTGTGGCCGGTGTGGGGCGGCCGGGCCTGGGCCGTGACCGTCCCCGCGCCCGCTCCCCGTTCGGCGGACACGGCCGGGGCGGCCGACACCGTCCCCAGCACCGCCGCCGCGGCCAGGGCCAGGACCAGACCGCTGCGGACCGGCCGCCGCGCGGGGGCGGCACCCGGCGCGACAGCCCCGGGCCGGACGCCGGCAGACCCGTACTCACCGGACCGGCCAGCACCGGACCCGTACTCACCGAACCGAACGGCACCGGCCCCGTCCTCACCGGACCGGTCGCCGTCGGGCCGACCGGCACCGGACCTTCCGGCACCCGACCGGCCTGCGCTCGGCCGGTCCGCGCTGCTCGTGGGGATCACTCGGGCCTCCTGGGACTGCGGCCGGGGCGCCGGGAAGTCCGGTGCTGTCGCCGTGGTCCCCACTCTCCCGGCCCCGGGCCGCCCGTCCCACCCGGCTCGCTCCCCTCTCCGGGGTGTATCCCGCTACACCCCCGCCGCCGCGCACGACCGCGAACAGCACTGCTCAGGCGGGCCGTTCAGCCGTCCGCGCGCGTCATCGTGGACGCGTAGCCGCCACCCCCGGGGTACACCCACGCGCCGTCGAGGACGTTCCCCTCGGCGTCGAACGTGCCCCGGAAGTAGGCGGGTGAGCCCTTCTCGCCGCCCCAGATGGTGAGCGTGTCGCCCGCCAGCTCGTAGACGTAATCGAAGGTGTTGCCCTGGCTGTCGTAGTACCGCGAGTGGACGTCCTCGCCGGGCTCCTCGGCGCCGAACGGCTTGAGCCGGCCGATCATCTCGACGCCGGTGACCGGCTGCCCGTACTGGGTCAGGGAGATGTCCTGGGCGAGGAAGTGGCGGCCCTCCAGCCAGCGGTAGGTGACGGTGCCCTCCGCGCCGCCAGTGACGTTCCAGGTGCCGATGAGACGCTCGTAGTCCTTCATGGGTGCCGCTCCTCCGTAGGGGCGGGACACCCGCTTCCCAGGGCCCGCCGATGTACCGACACCCCTGTGACGGGGGCCGGCGCACGGAAGGAATCGGTCCGGACGGCGTGACGCCGGTCACATGGTCAGCGGCAGTTCCAGCGCGGGCAGGATCTCCGGGCCGAACGTCGTGATCTCCGCGACGAGCCCGTCCTCGATCCGCAGCACATCGATGTTCACCGCGCGGAACACGTCGTCCCGCGGGGCCCGTACGTAGTTCACGGCGCCGGGCTGGCGGTTCACCGTGATCTCCACGGAACGCCACTCGCCCCAGCGCGCGGACCCCTCCAGAACGGGCCCCCACAGGTCGAGGATCGCCGCACGGCCCTCGTAGACCAGCGACGCGGGCGGCATCGTCTGCCGCGCGTCCGCGCGCAGCAGCGCGGTCAGCGCCGACAGATCGGCGCGCTGCGAGGCACGGACGTAGGCGCGGAGCGTCTCGCGTTCCGCCGCGCTCGGTCCGGTCGCCGGTCCCCAGTCGGCGCGGCGTTCCGGCAGCCGGGTCCGCAGGGTCGCGCGGGCCCGCTGGAGACCGCTCTTCACCGCCGCGACCGACATCTCCAGGGCCGTCGCCGTCTCCTCGGCGGGGAACCCGAGCACGTCCCGCAGGATCAGCACGGCCCGCTGGCGCGGCGGCAGATGCTGGATCGCCGCGAGGTACGCCAGCTCGATCGTCTCGCGTGCGATCGCCCCGTCGAGCAGGCTGTCCGGGTACGGCTCCAGCCACCGCACCTCGGCGATCACCGAGTCGGCCGTCACGACCTCCCGGGACCGCGCGGGACCGCCGAGGAAGTCCAGACAGACCCGGGTGGCGATCCGGTACAGCCAGGCGCGCAGCCGCTGCGGGTCGGTGAGCTGCTCCCGTTTGCGCCACGCGCGGATCAGCGTCTCCTGCACGAGGTCCTCGGCGTCGCTGTACGAGCCCACCATCCGGTAGCAGTGCACCCGCAGCTCGCCCCGGTGGCGCTCCGCCCGCGCGGCGAGGTCCGGCTGCGGGGCCGCGGCGGCCTGCGGTACGTCGGTCTCTGGCGTCATCGCCGTCGAGGGTACCCAGCCGCACCGACATCCGCCCGGCCCTCACCGGACTCCGGGACGGCACACGCCCGGTGCCCCACGCACCCGCCGGGCAGGCCCCGGAACCCGGGAACGGCCCGCGCGGGTGGCCTGTCCCCGTCCCGCCCCGGTCAGGGCCAGTCGACCAGTCCGGCGAACGCGAGGACCGGGCCCGCCACCGTGAACGGCGCGAGGACCGCGAGGACGATCCGGGTGGCGGCATGACGCCGTCGCCACGGCAGGAACCAGGACGCCAGCAGCAGCGCCGCCGGTACGAGAAGCCCGTACCGGAAGACGTCGAACGCCGTCCCGAAGCTCGGGTCGAAACGGTCGAGTTCGGCCTCCGTGCACGCGCCGCAGGCCATCTGGGAGAGTCCGGCGAAGAACAGCGAGACCAGTATCAAGGGGACCGTGACCAGCGAGGAGAGCAGTGGCGCGACCCAGGCGCGCGGGTCCGGCCCGGTGGGTGCGGGGGCTGCGTCCGGGAGCGGCGCGAGCCGGGCGCGCGGGTCCCGTTCGACGGGTTCGGCGGCGGTGTTCGGCGGCATGGGTCCAGTCAAGCCCCGGGGACGGCGCCGCCGCCTGAGCCGTCGTACTCATCTTGTCGGGGTACGGCCTCCGTGCCAGTGTGACGGCCATGGCGATCACCTTGAACGGACGGACCGTACCCCCTCCGCAGGCCGGTGAACGGGAACTGCTGGAGGCGTGGCTGGACTTCCACCGTGAGACCGTCGCGATCAAGTGCGCGGGGCTGGACGACGCGCAGCTGCGGGAGCCCTCGGCCCCGCCGTCGTCGATGACGCTGCTCGGTCTGGTCCAGCATCTCGCGGAGGTCGAACGCAACTGGTTCCAGCGGGTGTGGCCCGGCCAGGACGCGCCGCCGGTGTTCAAGGACGCCGGCCCGGACGGTTTCGCGCTGACCCCGGAACGCGGCATCGAGGAGGCCCTGAACGCGTGGCGGGCCGAGATCGCCCGGGGCCGCGAGGCGATCGCGGGGGCGTCACTCGACGACTGCGGGACGATGCCCGAGGCGGCGGCCCCGCTGCTGGGGGGCACCCGTCAGGTGTCGCTGCGCTGGATCCTCCTCCACATCATCGAGGAGTACGCACGCCACAACGGCCACGCGGACCTGCTGCGCGAACGGATCGACGGAGCCACCGGCCCGTGACCGGCCGGGCCGCCGACGGGCCCGCCCAGGCGGGCCGAACACCCGCCGGGGCGCCGCCGAGCCCCCGCTAGGGCCACGCCAACACCGCGTCGAACAGCGGATATCCCCCCGCCGCGACCAGCGGCGCGGCAACCACCAGAAGAACCCGCCGGGCCCGCAGCCGCCGAAGGGGCGGCATCACCCACGCCGTCAGCACCAGCACCCACGCCACCGCCCCGACCGCCATCGCCACGATCACCGCGACCTCAAGGCTGTCCGCGAACCGCACGGCCTCCCGCGCGTCGCACGACTCGCACGCCGTCGGCGACATCGTCACGAGCGCGAGCAGGAACAGCGTCATCGGGAACATCGCGAGGGTCCCGATCAGCGGGGCGACCCAAGCGCGGCGGTCCGGCTCGTCGGCGCGGTGGCCGGGGCCGCCCCGGACCCCGGTGGAACCGTGTGTCGGCATGCCCCCAGTGAACCGCACGGCCCCGCCCCGCACCTGAGCCCGCGTACTCACCCACCGGAACCGGACGACGCCCCGGGACCCGGACCGCCGGAGCCGGGACCATTACCCGTGCCGCCACTCCTACCGCCACCCGGACCGTCGCCGGAGCCGCTACCCGGGTCACTGGACGGCGGGTCCATACCCGAGTCCGCCCCCTCCGCGTGCAAGCGGGGCAGCGCGCGGTCCAGCCAGGCCGGGGTCCACCACGCCGCCCGCCCCAGCAGCGTCATCACCGCGGGAACGAGCAGCAGCCGCACCACGGTCGCGTCGATGAGCACGCTCACCGCGAGGCCGAGTCCCAGCATCTTCACCACGATGTTGTCGCTGATGACGAACGCCGCGAAGACGCTCACCATGATGAGCGCGGCGCAGGTGATGACCCGCGCGGTGATCTCCAGCGCGTGCGCGACGCTCTTCCCCGGGTCGCCGGTCCGCAGCCACGCCTCATGGATACGGGACAGCAGGAAGATCTCGTAGTCCATGCTCAGCCCGAAGACGATGGCGAACATCATCATCGGCACATAGCTCTCGACGGGGACCTTCCCCGAGACCCCGAGCGCCGGACCGCCCCACCCCCACTGAAACACCGCGACGACGACCCCGTACGACGCGGCGATGGACAGCACGTTCAGCACGGCTGCCTTCACCGCGACGAGCACACCCCGGAACACCACCAGGATCACGAGGAACGCGAGCCCCACGACGGCGGCGATGATCCACGGCAGCCGCTGGGAGACGATGTCGAGGAAGTCGACCTGGGCGGCGGTCGTCCCGGTGACGTAGCCCTGGGCGTCGGTCCCGGCGACGGCCTGCGGCAGCACGTCGTCCCGGAAGCGGTTGACCAGTCCGGTGGTCCGCTCGTCCTGCGGCGCGGCGACCGGGTACGCGGTGCCGAGCAGCACGTCCCCGTCGGACGTGGGCTTCAGCGGGGTGATGTACGCGGCGTCGGGCACCCCGGTCAGCGCCTTCTGCGCCTGCGAGGCGAGCGCCGCGCGGTCCGCCTGCGGTACGGACGACTGGTCGACGACGACGGTCAGCGGACCGTTCGACCCCGGCCCGAACGCGGACGACATCAGGTCGAACGCCCGCCGGTCGGTGAACGACCTGGGATCGGCGCCGTCCCCGATGTGCCCGAGCTGGATGAAGAACAGCGGGACGGACAGCACCGCGAGGACCACGACCCCCGCCGCCGCGTACCACCACGGCCGCCGCTGCACCCGCAGCGCGTAGCGGTGCCACGGCCCCGTCACCTCCTCGCCGGGCTCCGCGTCCGTCTCCGCGACCGGCGCGCGCACCCGCAGCCGGTCGACCTGGCGGCCGATCAGCCCGAGCAGCGCCGGTACGAGGGTGAGCGCGCCCAGCACCGCCGTGACGACGGTGACCGCGGCGGCCAGCCCGAGCTTCCCGATGAACGCGATGCCGGACACCCACAGGCCCGACAGGGCGATGATCACCGTGCAGCCGGAGAGCAGCACCGCGTGACCGCTGGTCGCGGCGGCGCTTCCGGCGGCGGCGACCGGGTCCCGGCCGTCCATCAGGCCCTGCCGGTGACGGGTCACCAGGAACAGCGCGTAGTCGATCCCGACACCGAGCCCGATCATCGTCGCGAGGGTGGGGGACACGGTCGCGAACGTGGACGCGGCGGCCAGCAGTCCCAGCAGGGCGAGCCCGCAGACCACGCTGATCAGCGCGGTCACCAGGGGCAGTACGGCGGCGACGACGCTGCCGAAGCCGATGAGCAGCACGACGATCGCCACGGCGAAGCCGATGACCTCGCTGAGCCGGTCGTTGGCCTCGGGCCGCGCCAGTTCACCGAGGGTCCCGCCGTACTCGACGTCCACGCCCGCGGAACGCAACGGCTTCACCGCCGTGTCGACACCGTGCAGATAGTCCTCCCCGAGGGTGGACGGCTGCACGGCGAAACGGACCGTGATGTACGCGGTGCGCTGATCGGTGGACAGGGGGCCCACGTCCGGCCGGCCCGACGGGGTCGGGGGCGCGGTGAGGGGGTTCTGCGCGGCGAGTACGTCCGGGAGCTTCTGGAGCGCGGTCACGGTCTGGCCGACCTCGCCGCTCACGGAGGTGAGGGGGTGCTGGGGGTCGTGCAGGACGATCTGCGAGCTGTAGCCGCCGGCGGCGGGGTCATGCGCCTTCAGCACGTCGACGCCGTGCTGGGACCGGGTGTCGGGCAGGGAGAAGTCGTCCGAGTAGGTGCCGCCGTAGGTGTGGTGCAGGACCTGGAGCGCGGCGAGGGCCACGAGCCAGATCGCGATCACGGGGATCGCGTGGCGTGCGCAGAACCGGCCTGCCCGGTGCAGGGTGCCGGGGCGGGTGCGGGGTGGGGTGCCGGGGGCTGCCATGTCCCGAGTCAAGCCGCGGTCGCCCCCTACGGCACCCCGGCCCACCGTGAACGGGTGACCGGGACGCCTTCGCTCGCGCTTCCCAGGTCTGTCCGGGTGGGCGCACTTGTTCCTGGGCCGTCGCTCGTCGATTTCGCGCAGTTCCCCGCGCCCCTGGGTACTCGGTGCGGGGCGTACTTCGTTGCTGTGCCGTCGTTCGTGGGTTTTGCGCAGTTCCCCGCGCCCCTTTGGGGCGCATCCGGCGGGTTCTTCGGGTCGGTGCCGGTCGGGATTCTCCGTCCTCGCTCCAACGCGCTCGGTCGGACGTCCCTCGTGTCCTGCTGAAGAGCATCGGAGTCTGCGGGCAGAGATTCCCGCCCACCCCCTCCCGTAGCAGCGCGACTGCGAGAGGAGAGGGGTGCCCCTTCAGGGGCGCGGGGAACTGCGCACCCCACGAGCGACCTGTGCGGGAACAAGTACGCCCGGCTCCGACGAGGACGCGGCCTACTGGGGTGCCGCGAAGACCTGGGTCCACCGCGGCCCCCCGTCGGACGTGTCCACCCCCAACCCCATCTGCGTGTACTCGCAGTTGAGGATGTTCGCCCGGTGCCCGGGGGAGTCCAGCCACGCCTCGACCACCGCCACGGCCGTCGGCTGCCCCATCGCTATGTTCTCGCCGACCGCCGACCACTCGTACCCCGCCGCCGTGACCCGGTCCCCCACGCCCCGCCCGTCGGGCGACGTGTGGTCGAAGTAGTCCCGCTCCGCCATGTCCCGCGAGTGCCCCTCCGCCGCCCGGTTCAGCCGGGCGTCCGTGGTGATGTCCTTGCACCCGTTCGCGTTGCGCTCCGTGTTGACCAGCGCCGCCACCTCCGTGACCGCCCCGGCGGTCCGCGACGGAGTGGCACGCGGCGCGGACTCCCGCGGCGAAGCCTCCGGCGCGGGGTCCCGGGGCGCGGGCTCCGGGTCCGCGCCCCCCGTACCGCCCCCCGTCCCCGTACCGCCGGAGCCGCCGGCAGCGCCGCTACCGCCGGCACCACCGGTACCCGTGCCGCCCGCGCCCTCCGTACCGTGCCCGTTCCCGCCCCCGCCGGACCCCGTACCGCCGGTCGGCTTCCCGGCGGTGGCGGCCGGGGGCGGCGGCTCGGGCGACGGCGCGGTGGCCGACGGCTCGCCGGGGGACGGCTTCGTGCCGGGCCGGGACGGGGTGGACGGGGCCTTCGGCGCCTTCAGGGGCTCCACGGTCGTGGCCCCGGGCACCACGCTCGCCGCGGGCCGCCCCGCCGACGCCTCGGTCGGACCGCCGAACAGCAGCGACGTCCCCAGCCCCCCGGCGCCCAGCACCGCGACGGCCGCGACCGCGCCCCAGACCCGGGCCCGCGCGGGCCCGCGCACCCGCCCGCGCCTGCCGTGCCCGCGCCGGTGCCCCGTACCCCGGCGGCGCGCGCCGCGCACCGCGTCGTGTCCCGTACCGCCGTGCGCGGTGCCCCGCTGTCCGTCCGGCGCGGTCGGCGTATCAGACTCGTCGTTCACTCGATGGTCCTCGTGGTGAGTGGCCCGGGTGTTCCGGTCCCGTGCTCCGGAGACCCGAACTCCCCATCCGTATAACAGAAACCGGGAGTGTGACGTGCCTCATAGCGGAGGCTTCCCGCGTTCGTGTTGTCCTGTGGGCCGCCGGGGGGTCTCCGAGCGGGGGCACGTACGTCCGACGGCCGGAGGAATCGATCATGCAGGCTCAGCACACGGACGACCGTGAGTGCGCCGGGTGGGTCGTCGCGGCCCAGCGGGGTGACCGCGCGGCCCGTGACCGGCTCGCCGCCGCGTATCTGCCCCTCGTGTACAACGTCGTCGGCCGCGCGCTCGACGGGCACGCCGATGTCGACGACGTGGTGCAGGAGACCATGCTCCGCGCCCTCGGAGGACTGTCCGGGCTGCGGGAGCCGGAGCGGTTCCGGTCCTGGCTGGTGGCCATCGCGATGAACCAGGTGCGCCGCCGCTGGACGGCCGCCGACCGCCGCCGCACGGCGTCCCTCCAGGAACTCGGCGAGCGCGGCCACCCGGTCTCCGCGGTCGCCGACTTCACCGAGCTGACGATCCTGCGGCTGCGGCTCTCGGGTCAGCGCCGCGAGGTCGCGGAGGCCACCCGCTGGCTCGACCCCGACGACCGGGACGTGCTGTCGCTGTGGTGGCTCGAAGCGGCCGGGGAGCTCACCCGCGGCGATCTGTCCGCGGCCCTCGGGCTGCCCCGGCGGCATGTCTCGGTGCGGGTGCAGCGGGTCAAGGCGCAGCTCGACATCGGCCGGGCGGTCGTCCGCGCCCTGGCCGCCGCCCGTCCGTGCCCCGGGCTGACCGGCCTCACGGCCACCTGGGACGGCCGTCCGGGCCCGCTGTGGCGCAAGCGGATCGCCCGGCACACCCGTGACTGCCCGGACTGCGCCGACCGCTCGGCCGACCTCCTGCCGGTGGAGGGGCTGCTGAGCGGGGTGGGGCTGGTGGTGCCGCTGTCCCCGGCCCTGCCCGTACTCCCGGACCCGGGGTTCCCCTCCGGCCCCACGGACCCCGCCACCGACGCCACCCTCCCGGGTGACCCCGCGAACACCGTCCTCCCCGGTGACCCCGGCCCGAACACCTTGCTCCCCGCCGACCCCGGTACGACCACCGCCGTCCCCCTCGACCCCGTCACCGCCACCGGTGCCACCACCGCCGTCCCCCTCGACCCGGGTGCCGTCCTCGGGGCCGCCGCTCCCGCGACGGGCTGGTCGAAGGGCGCCGCGCTGACGGTCACGGCCGCCGCCGCGGCAGCCGTGACCGTCACCCTGCTGGTGTTCCCGTGGCCCGCGCCCGAGCCCGCGCCACGGCCGGCCCCGCCGGTGGCCCCGGCACCGCCCTCCGGACCGGTGGCCGCCCCGCCCCCGGCCTCCGTGACGGTCACCCCGGACCGGAGCCCGTCCCCGACCCCGTCACCCACCCCCGCCCGTACCCCGCCGCGCACGACGGCCCCAGCGCCGGCACCCGCACCGTCCCGGACCACCGCCCGGCCCGTCGGCCTCACCCCCGAGCGGCAGCTCGTGAACGGGGCCGACGCGCTGCGCGGACGCGCCGACTGCCCGGCCCTGCGGGTCAGCGCGCGGCTGACCGCCGTGGCACGGGCGGACGCGGCGCGGATGGCCGAGCGGCGGGACATCAGCGTCGTCGACGCCGAGGGCCGTGGCATAGGGGACCGGGTGACGGCGGCGGGCTACCGGTGGTCGGCGGTGGCGGAGCTGAGCACCTACGGACCGCGCAGCGCCACCGCCGCGCTGGACGACTGGGCGCGCGGCCGGGTCCGTGACGACCTCCTCAACTGCCGTTACACGGAGGTGGGCGTGGGCCTGGTGGAGGCGCACGGCGAACGCTGGTGGACCCAGGTACTGGCCGCACCCCGCTGACCCGGGCCGCCCTCCCCACCAGGCCGGACCGGGTACTGCCGGGCCGGACCGAAACCCGGTCGGACAGAGCCGGGGTACGGCCGGGCGGGTGAATGCGGGGCGGGCAGCGGAGGGACAGTCACGGTGCGGCGCCGCCCACGCGCGGTCGTCTTGTCGTACGGATGGTCGTACAGATGAGGGAGAACCGGGACCGGGCATCCGTCCCGTGCGCGGCGGGCGGCGGTACAGGTCCGCCCTGCCTGCCGTCGCTCCCGCTCATGGCAGGAAAGGCGTACCCGCATGCGAAGTCTCCTGGCACGCGCGTGTTCCGCGCTGGCCGTCCTCACGGTGGTGACCGGCGCGACGGCTCCGGCCACCGCGTCCGCCACCCCGTCCGCCCCGGCCCCCGCGCCGGGCGCGGCACCACGTGCCCCGTTCAGCTGCGCCGGTGACATCCTGCTGTCCGCCGGGCTGGAGACGACCCAGCTCCACCGGGGCGTCGCCGTCACCGGCGGGCTCTCCTTCACCCCGATCGGTCCGCCGAGCGCCCGCTACGACGCGATCGGGCTGAACCCGGCCGACCGCTACACCTACGCGATCAGGAGCCAGGGTCCGGGCTGGAACCTGCTGCGGATCGACGACGCCGGCGCGGTCACCGACCTCGGCACCGTGGGGCTCCCCACCCCGATCCTCGGCCTCGGCGCCTACACCGCCGGCGCGTTCGACACCGCGGGCAACTTCTATGTCGCCGGGGGCTCGGACAACCTCCTCCAGCGGATCGACGTCAACACCCGGACGTTCACGACCGTCACGCTGAGCCAGAACCTCGGCGGGGTGGACGACTTCACCTACCGCGGCGGATATCTGTGGGGCGTGTCGGCCACCGGCGCCCTCACCCGGATCGACCCGGCGACCGGGGCCGTCACCGTGTACGCGGCTGTCGTCCCCCCGTCCGTCACCGGCTACGGCGGCGCCTTCACCTACGGCAACGGCGACCTCGGGTTCCTCGACAACGCCGGGCTGCTGCGCCGGGTCTCCGTCACCGACCCGCTCACACCGGTGTTCCGGCTGCTCTCCACGCAGACCACGGTCGCGGTGTCCGGCAATGTGGACGCCACCTCGTGCTTCGTCGCGGCGACCGACCTCGGGGTGGTGAAGACCGGCCCCGCGACCGTCCGTCCCGGCGGGACCGTCACCTACCGGCTGCGGGTGACCAACCACGGCCCGGGACCCTCCTCCGGCTGGACCCTGACGGACCAGATCCCGGCCGGGCTGACCGACGCCGCGACCACGACCCCCGGCTGCTCGGTCACCGGCGGGAACCTCTCCTGCGCCGGGGGCGCCCTGGCCGTGGGCGCGCACACCGACGTCACCGTCACCGGCACCGCCGGACCGGGCACCCCCACCTTCGTCAACACCGCGAATGTGCGCGGCAACGACCCCGACCCCAACCCGGCCAACGACTCCAGCACCGCCACGACCCGGGTCGCGGACCTGACGATCACCAAGAGGCAGGAGGGTCCCGCCACCGTCGACCCCGGCGCCAAGGTCACGTACACGATCACGGTGACCAACGACGGGCCCCTCGCGTACACCGCCGGGGACCCTGCCTCGATCACCGACGACCTCAGCCGTCTGCTGGACGACGCTCGTTACAACGGTGACGCCCGGGCCACCAGCGGCACCGTCCGGTACGACAACCCCGAGCTGTTCTGGTCCGGCGCGCTGGCACCGGGCGCGAGCGCCACGGTCACCTTCAGTGTCACCGTCAACGCCCGTACCTTCGGGAACCTCAAGCTCGACAACACCGTCGTCTCGGACATCCCCGGCAGCAACTGCCCCGAGGGCAGCCGTGACGCGCGCTGCACGACCCACGGCAAGGTGAAGGCCAAGGACAAGGACAAGGCCGAGAAGCCCGTCGGGGACACCCTCAAGGACACGGCCGCGCACACGGCCAAGGGCCCGCGGGACTGACCACCGGAACCGACCGCCGGGCCGGTCATCGACCGGCCCGGCCAATCGAGTTCACAGATGTTTCGCAGAAATCAGCGGACAACTGTGTTCACAGGCTTGGTGCCGTGCTTCACTGACGAGGCGCGCATCGGCCAGAGGTGCCGCAGGGACGTCCGATGCGGTGCGGTGGCGGCGACGGGGGCAGCCACTCTTTTCCCCACTGACCGCATGGTATCGGTGTACAGTCCATAAATCGCATGAAACGACCCAGTGGGGGGCCACCATGGCATTGTTCGGAAACGCGCACACGATCGACCCGGGCCAGGCCGCGCAGGACTACGGCAAGCTGCTGGGCCACGGCGAGCAGGTCCACGCGGCCTACCAGATCATGCGTGACGCGATCCTCTTCACCGACCGCCGGCTGATCCTCGTCGACAAGCAGGGCATCACCGGCAAGAAGGTCGAGTACCACTCGATCCCGTACCGCAGCATCACGCACTTCGCGGTCGAGACCGCGGGCACCTTCGACCTCGACGCCGAGCTGAAGCTCTGGGTCTCGGGCAACCCCGTGCCGATCCAGAAGACCTTCACCAAGGGCGTCGACATCTACGAGGTCCAGGGCATACTCACCCAGTTCGTGACGCGCTAGTCGGTCCCGTCACGCAGGGATCGAACGGCCGGCCGGGTCCCGTACCCGCCCGGCCGTCGTGCGTCCCGCCCCGGACGCGCCGTCCCGGACACACCGTCCTACGTTCCGGACCGGCCGTCGTACGTACCGGACCGGTCGCCGTACGCATTCGCACGTACCCTCACGCACCGGGGCCGCCCGGCCGCACTAGGCCCAACTCGTACGCGGTGATGACCGCTTGGGCCCGGTCCCGCAGACCCAGCTTCGCGAAGAGGCGGTTGATATGGGTCTTGACGGTGTGATCGGTGATCGTCAGCCGGACCGCGATCTCCGCGTTGGACAGTCCCTTGGCGATCAGGACCAGCACCTCCTCCTCCCGGGCCGTCAGCTCGTCGGTGCCCCGCGCGGGCGGCCGGGACGCCCGGCTGCTGACGAACTCCCCGATCAGCCGCTTGGTGATCTCCGGTGACAGCAGCGCCTCACCGCGCGCCACCACCCGTACCGCGTGCAGCAGTTCCGCGAAGGTCGCGTCCTTCAGCAGGAACCCGCCCGCCCCGGCGGCCAGCGCGTCGTACACGTACTCGTCCAGCCCGAACGTCGTCAGCATCAGCACCTTGGTGGTGCCGTCGGAGGCGGCGAGGATCTCGCGGGCCGCCTCGATCCCGTTCATCCGCGGCATCCGGATGTCGAGCAGCACCAGGTCGGGCCGGGTCCCGGCGGCGACCCGCACCGCCTGCTCCCCGTCCTCCGCCTCCCCGACGACCGTGATGTCGTCCTGGGTGGACAGCAGGTTCACGAACCCGGTACGCACGACCGCCTGGTCGTCGGCGACGACGGTACGGATCACCGTCCGGCGCGCGCCGTCCGCCTCCCCGTACTCCGTCCCGGCGCTCACCACGGCAGTTCCGCGACCACCACGAAGCCCCCGTCCGGCCCGGCGCCCGCGGTGAGGGAGCCCCCGACGAGCGCGGCACGCTCCCGCATCCCGGTGAGCCCGTGGCCTCCCGCGCCCGGTCCGTCCACCGCGTATCCCGGCCCGTCGTCCGTGATCCGCAGCAGGAGCCGCCGGTCGGTGCCGTAGTCGACCTCGACGAGGGTCCGTGCCCCGGACGCGTGCTTGCGGACGTTGGTCAGGGCCTCCTGCACGATCCGGTACGCGGACAGCTCCCAGCCCGCGGGCAGCACGACCCGTTCGCCGGTCACCCGCAGCACGGCGTCCTCGCCCACCGCGCGGTGCTGGTCGAGCAGTTCGGGCAGATGGCCGAGGGTGGGCTGCGGCGCGATCTGCGGCATCTCCCCGCCCGGGGTGCGCAGCACCCCGAGCAGCCGCCGCAGTTCCGTCATCGACGCCCGGGCGGTCCCGGCGATCTGCTGGAACCCGTCCCGCGCCTCGGGACTCAGCCCGGGGGTCGTGTACGTGGCGCTCTCCGCCTGGACGGCGATCATCGAGACCGAGTGCGCGACGATGTCGTGCAGTTCGCGGGCGATGGCCGTCCGCTCCTCGGCCGCCGCCTCCCGCCGCTCCATGGCGATCACCTTGGCCTGGGACAGGACCCGCTCACGCCGGGCCTCCCGCCGGGTCCGTACCGCGTCGCCCATCGACACGGCCCCGACGATCACCACGGCCAGTACGAAGGTCTCCGCGAACAGCCCGAGCGAGCCGGGTGCCCCGATCTCCGGCACCGGCAGTCCGCTGACCTCGGGCCAGGACGCGATGTGGACGACGTTCACGGCGGCGGCGCCGAGCGTCCCCGCGAGCACCAGCACCCATGGCCGCTGCACCCGGTGCCGGGCCAGGGTGTACAGCCCGACCAGCCCGCTGACGATCGTGACGAGGTACAGGCTCTGCCCGGCGGCGAACGCGGTCATCCCCGCCGCCACGGCGAGCACCGCGAGCGGCGGGAACGACCGCCGCCACACCAGGCAGACGGCCGAGACGAGCACCCCGAGGGCGATCGTCAGGGAGTCCGGCGGGTACGCCACGAACTCCAGGAACGCGAGCGCGGTGAGCAGCAGCCCGGTGACCACCGGGTAGGTGGACCCGGCCGTCCAGTCCCGCAGCCGCGCCACGAGCCCACGCGGACCTCCGGCCGACGGACCCGCACCCGCCACCCCCGGCAGCCCCGCCACCCGCCGCTTCCCCCGCCCGACGCCCCACCACGCCCCCGGGACGACGCCCCGCACACCGCCCACCGACCGCGCGACCGGTACGCCGCCCCCGGTCGAGGTGGCCCGTAGGCCGTCCGCCGACGAGGTGACCCGTACACCGTCCCGCGCTCGGGCGGACCGTGGAGGACCTTCCGGCCGGGCGGCGAACCGTACGGCGCGACCGGGCGGGACCAGCGGCGCCGCGCCCTTCGGAACGAGTTCCGTACGGCGGACCGGGCCTCCCGACACGACGGTCGTGGTCCGGTGCCCCGCCGTCGCGACCGACCGGCCTTCCGTACGGCGGGCCGGGCCGGGCTCCGGGCTCGGTGGTGCGGGAACCAAGACTCCCCTCCTGGGGTAGCTGCTGACCGGTACGCCCCCATTCTTCGTGACGCCGCCGGAGCACGCGTCACCGTACGGGTTGACCTCCCGCCCGGACGTCACACCACGGGTTGAGGTCCGGAGGCGACCCGTCGGCTGACGCCCCGCGCACCGAGGATTCCTAGCCTCGACGGAGACGAGCGGACGCCCCCGCCGCGCCCTCCCGGCCACCGGAGCGACCACCCCCCGCACCCCGCCCAACCCACGCGCCCAGCAACCCTCTTGCCTCCTCCCCACCCACGCCACGCCCCACCCGGACCGCCAGCGCTGTTCCACGTGAAACATCGCGAACCCGCCGCCGGGACACCCTCAGCAGCGCTCAGCACCGGAGACCGGAGTACCCATGCCCCCCACGCCCCCCATACCGCCGACCAGCTCGCCGAACCGGCCACGGGACCGGTCGTCGGACGCGTCGCCGGCCAAGCCATCGGACGCGTCGCCGCACATGGCACCGGACTTGTCACCGAACTCGTCACCGGACACACGCCACATCCCGCCGAACCTGTCGCCGGGCACGCACCGCACCCCTCCCGACCGGACGCGCAGGCCCCGCACCCTGATCGTCACGAACGACTTCCCGCCCCGGCAGGGCGGCATCGAGACCTTCGTCGGCGCGCTGGCCGACCGCTTCCCTCCGGAGGAGGTCGTGGTCCTGACCTCGTCGCACCCCGACGCGGCGGCGTACGACGCCGCACTTCCGTATCCGGTGGTGCGGGCCACCACCCGGACGCTGCTGCCGACCCCGGAGGCCACGGCCCGGGCCGTGGCCGTCGCGCGGGCGTACCACTGCGACAGCGTCTGGTTCGGTGCGGCGGCGCCGCTCGGGCTGATGGCCCGGCGGCTGCGCCAGGAGGCGGGCGTCCGCAGTGTCGTCGCGACCACCCACGGGCACGAGGTCTGGTGGGCCAGGACACCCGGCGCCCGGGGCCTGCTGCGCCGGATCGGCAAGGGCGCGGACACCGTGACCACCCTGGGCAAGGCCACCGCCCGCCCGATCACCGCCGCGCTGCCGGCGGACACCGAGGTCGTCCGGCTGGTCCCGGGGGTGGACGCGGACGTCTTCCGGCCCGGGGAGCACGGCGGCGGCGTCCGTGAGCGGCACGGGCTGGCCCACCGGCCGGTGATCCTGTGCGCGTCCCGGCTGATCCCGCGCAAGGGCCAGGACACCCTGATCAGGGCGATGCCCTGGGTCCGCCGGGTGGTGCCGGACGCGATGCTGCTGCTGGTCGGGGACGGTCCCCATGAGGCGGATCTGCGACGGCTGGCCGCCCGGGAGGGCATGACTCAGGCCGTGGTCTTCGCGGGCGGTCATCCGCACAGCGCGCTGCCCGCGTACTTCGCGGCGGCGGACGTCTTCGCGATGCCGTGCCGGACCCGTAAGCGGGGGCTGGAGGTGGAGGGGCTGGGGATCGTCTATCTGGAGGCGGCGGCGTCGGGCCTGCCGGTGGTGGCGGGGGATTCCGGCGGCGCGCCGGACACCGTGCGGGACGGGGAGACGGGGTACGTGGTCGACGGCGGCTCGGTCGCCGCGGTGGCCGACCGCGTGGTCCGACTGCTGCGGGACCGCGAGCTGGCCACGGAGATGGGCCGCAAGGGCCGCGCCTGGGTGCGCGAGGAGTGGAACTGGGACCGCTCGTACGAGGTGCTGCGGGAACTGCTCGCCCGGCCCTGACCGATACCTGACGGTGACCAGATGGGCACCGAATGCTACGGTCCAGCGACGCCCGGTTCGCACAACAGACCGAACGGCGGGGGAATGCCGCGCGCCCGCGGCACGTTACGGGTGGCAGAAAGTTCGACATTCAACTAAACTCAGGCTCAGAAGGAGGTACCGACCATGCCCGCTGTGACCGTTGAGAACCCGCTGACCCTGCCCCGCGTGATCGCGCCGAAGGATGCCGAGGCGCGTCCGGTGCTCGCCGTGACCACCGCTCCGAGTGGCTTCGAGGGCGAGGGCTTCCCGGTGCGCCGGGCGTTCGCCGGAATCAACTACAAGTACCTCGACCCGTTCATCATGATGGACCAGATGGGCGAGATCGATTACGCCGCGGGCGAGCCGAAAGGCACGCCGTGGCACCCGCACCGGGGCTTCGAGACCGTCACGTACCTGATCGACGGCACCTTCATCCACCAGGACTCCAACGGTGGTGGCGGCACCATCACCAACGGTGACACCCAGTGGATGACGGCCGGTTCGGGCCTCCTCCACATCGAGGCGCCGCCGGAGTCGCTGGTGCAGTCGGGCGGCCTCTTCCACGGCCTCCAGCTCTGGGTGAACCTGCCCGCCGCCGACAAGATGAAGGACCCCCGCTACCAGGACATCCGCGGCGGCGAGGTCCAGCTCCTCACGACACCCGACGGCGGCGCGCTGCTGCGTGTCATCGCCGGTGAGCTGGACGGCCACAGCGGCCCCGGCATCACCCACACCCCGATCACGATGGTCCACGCGACGATCCGCCCGGGCGCCGAGATCACCCTGCCGTGGCGCAAGGACTTCAACGGCCTGGCGTACGTCCTCGCGGGCCGCGGCACGGTCGGCACGGACCACCGCCCCGTCGAACTGGGCCAGACCGCCGTCTTCGGCAGCGGCTCCTCGCTCACCGTCCGCGCGGACGGCAGCCAGGACTCCCACACCCCCGACCTGGAGGTCGTCCTCCTCGGCGGACGCCCCCTGCGCGAGCCGATGGCCCACTACGGCCCGTTCGTCATGAACACCCGCGAAGAACTCCAGCAGGCGTTCGACGACTTCCAGAAGGGCCGCCTCGGCACGATCCCGGCGGTCCACGGAATGTAGTCCAGCACCCCCGAAGAGGCCCCGCCCGGCAAAACCCGGCCGGGGCCTTCTTCATGCCCCGCGCCCACCCATGCCGCGCGCCCCATGCCTCGCGGTTCACGGCTCGCGGTTCACGGCTAGTGCTTCACGGCTCCCGGAGAACTCCGCCCCCGGCCCGTCGGGCAAAGGCCCCGAAGAGGGCTCGCGCCGTGCGGGCCAACACCCTCGGCCGGTACGCCGGTACGGGGTCGGGCCCCTCCTTGACGCCACCCGCATCCGAGCGTTCAACGGGCACCGCCCCGGGCACACGGACATGGGCACGCGCGCCCTCGGCCGAAGGGCCGTAGCCGCAGGCGCAGTCCCGACAACCGCATCCTGGTGACCCCATGACAGCGGTGCGCGCTCCAGGGGTGTCCCATGATCCGGGCGACCACGCACGGGGCGCACGGCACCGGTGGGGACGTCTCCGACACCCTCACCCTCCCGGCGCGCCCGGAGGCCCCGCGCAGTCCCCGTTACCGGGGACCGGCCCGCCATCCGGCGAGTGGAAGGGTTCGACGGGGCGTGGCAGCCGCCCACCTCGGCTGCGCGCAACCCTCAACGTCTCGTGCAACGACTCCACGAGCCGTGCCGCCACGTACCGCAACTCCCGGGCACTCGCCTTCGGCTCCCGCACCAGCGCCTCCGCGTGCGAGAGGAGTCGGGCCGCCATGTCGAGCTGCGAGGCTTCGATGCTGTCCGCGACCCTCGACAGGTACCCGTCACCGTTGTCCGTCACGAGGTAGCACGGGTTCCCGTCCGAGGACGACCACGGCAGCAGTCGCGCCGACCCTGCACCGCTCAACCGCACAAACGCCGGGGGCACCACCCCTTCCTCACCGGTCACCGCCGGGCGTCCATGTATTCGAAGATCAGTCCGATACGCTTCACAGCGTCGTCAACTCCAGCTGGTTGATGGCCACGCCCCCGGACGGTTCGCCCCGTCGCGGGGGTCTTTCACCGGCCATCGTGCCGAGGAACAAGTGAGGGGGGTTGCACAAAGTGTGAAACCCCCCTCACCGTGAGCGAAGTCCTAAAGACCCAGCCAGCGTGCGTAGTTCGACAAGGATTCGTTCTGGGCCCGGTCCGCGCGGCGCAGCGTATGAACGGTTTCCCGTACGTGCGGGTGATACCGCGTCTGCTGCGGTGCGACCGAGCGGGCTTCGCGAAGCGACGCGAACGCGGCGGACCGGTCTCCCGTCCACAACTGGGCACGGCTCAAGTCGATGTAGTGATGGCCGACCCGATCCGGATATGCGCCCCGGAACTCGTCGGGAAACCGCAGGTTCTCGGATGCCTTGACGGCACTCCCGTAGTTGCCGAGCTCGACCTCTATGGCGACTTGATGGATGCGCGTGTTGGTGGGACCGAACGACATCACGTAGTTCTGCACGTCCCCCTTGAGCAGCTTCGCGGTATCCCATGCCTCGTTCCACTGGGCCCGCGCGTTGTCCGCCTGCGACTTCCCGGCCGGACGGCTCCTCGCGGCCAGCATCGCCGATCGCAGTCGGAGATTGCCCTGGACGCAGAGAGCCGACCGGTTCCCGCGCCGCGCATCCTCCTCCACGTCGGCGAGCGCACGGCTCATCAACCGCAGTCCCACCTCATGACGGCCGGTGTTGAAGCACGACTGGGCGCGCAAATAGGACGTGAGGACGACCATGTACGGATCGCCGGACCGTTCCGCGCTGAAGCCCATCCGGGACAGGATGCTGCTGCCCAGATCGATGTGCCCCAGGTTGTAGGCGACATCGTGCACGCAGCGATAGGTGTATGCGAGCAGCCGATGCGCGCGCTCTTTGTGCCGCCCCTCACCCTGGTGCGACGACTCGACCAACTCGTCGATGAGTCGGGGGGCGTCGAGCGCCGTCTTGAGGTAGTTCGCGGAGCGCCGGTGATCACCGACGAGTTCGACGTCCACGGCGATGTCTTGGAGCGGACGTGGGGGAGTCACGTCTTCGAGCGGGATATCCCAGTTCTCCAGACTGGCGCGAATGGCGGCGACAGGAGCGTCGAAACGGTCTTCGCGCTGCTCGCCCGAGAATGGCTGCCCTGCCAGGACGCTGCTTTCGATACCCAATGCGCGGGCGCAGGCCGCGACCAGGGCGGGTGAAGCGGGCCTGTGACCGCTCTCCACTTTGCTGAGCAAACTGTGAGAAACATGAGCTGACGCAGCGAGACCGCGCTGTGTGAGGTGCGCGAGTCTGCGCTGCTCCGCGATGCGTGCGCCGATGTATGCGTCATTGCTGTCGGGCATACTGGCTCCATTCTGGACTCGACACCCGAAACGGTACCCCCGGTCGGCTCCGGGATCACGGCGAACGGATTCCCGCCCCGGGGCCGTCACCCGCTCCCGGCTTCGGCAGCCCGACGGCCTGAAGCACAGCGACTTCACCTGCTGCCGCCTCGTCAACACGCGTTATCCATGGCCGTGGTGCCGACCGTCACCGCCGACCCTCACCGCGCCCGTACTGGAGCCAGCACCAGCCGCACCCCACCTGCCAGCCGGATTCCCCGGTACCGCACCGCTTCCTAGGGTCGCTCCCGTAACTCCCCTACCGCCGCGCGCCCTTGTACGAGTCGCGCGGGGCACCGACCCGAGGAGCCTCCCCATGCGTGTCGCGCTGACCGCCACCGCCGGTCTCGGCCTGGCCGTCCTGTTATCCGGTGCCGTATCCAGCGGCGGTGTATCCGTCCGCGCGGCACCCGCCGGGGCGGTGGCCCTCGGGCCAGGGTCCACGACTATGGGGTCCACGGCGTCCGCAGGCACGGGGCCCACCCGCACCGGGCCCGCCGAACCGACCCGCACCGTCGCCGACTTCGCCCGGCAGCGACTGGCATGGGCAGCGTGCCCGGCGGAGCAGCGGGAGCTAAACGAGGCGGGCGCGCGGTGCGCGGAGGTGACCGTTCCGCTGGACTACGCGGATCCCGGCGGCCGGACGATCCGGATCGCGGTGTCCCGGATCAAGGCCAGGTCCCCCGAGGGCCGGTCCGGCATCCTGCTGTCCAACCCGGGCGGTCCGGGCGGCACCGGACTCGCGTACGCCCTCGCCCTGCGGCCCGCCCTAGGGGACGCGGCGGACCGCTACGACCTCATCGGCTTCGATCCGCGGTTCCTCGGCGGAAGCACCCCCGTCAGCTGCGCCCCGCCCGGACCACCGACGCCACCGCCCGAGGTGACGTCCCCGCGCCAGGACTACGAGCGGTCGGTACGGTCCGCGCGGGACACCGCGCGCCGCTGCCAGGTCCACGGCGACAACGCGGAGCTGCTTCCGCACGCCTCCACCCGTAACGTCGCCCGCGACATGGACCTGATCCGGGCCGTCCTCGGTGAGCGGCGGCTGTCGTTCTACGGGGTGTCGTACGGCGCCGACCTGGGAGCCGTCTACACGCAGATGTTCCCCCGCCGCACCGGCCGTATGGTCATCGACTCCGGCACCGATCCGGCCGCCACCCAGTACGAGCTGTTCCAGCGGTCGGGCGCGCCGGCCGAATCCGGTCTCGACGAGTGGGCCGCGTGGGCCGCCCGCCACCACGGCACGTACCGGCTCGGCCGTACACCCGGCCAGGTCAGGGCAGCCGTGCAAGGTCTGCTGGACCGCGCCGAACGCCGTCCGGTCGTGGTGGCCGGACAGCGGCTGGACGCCCCGCTGCTGCGGATGCTGCTGAAGCAGCCCGTCCAGCACGAGGAGAACGACCCCGTACTCGCCGCCCTGGTCCGTGACCTGGTCGCCGCGTCGAACGGAGAACTGGCCACCCCAGGCCCAGAGTTGGAATCCGTACTGCGACTCCTGACCTCGCCCGAACTGGACGGCGCCATGACCGGTGGGGCGATCTACATGTGCGGCGACGGCGGCTGGCCCGCGGGCGGCTGGCCCGAGGATCCCGGCACGTACTGGCGCAACAGCGTCCACAGCCGCGCCACCCAGCCCGTGTTCGGCCCGTACGTCAACGGCATGATCGCCCCGTGCGCGTTCTGGGGCACCGAGCCCCGCGAACCGGGCACCGCCGTCGCCAACGACGTCCCCCTGCTGATGCTGCACGCCCGCCGCGACAACAACGTCCCGTACGAGGGCGCCCTGGCCCTCCACCGCCGGCTCACCGGCTCCCGCCTGGTCACGACGGACCTCCGCACCCACGGCGTCTACGGCCGGGCCACCGACGGACACCGCCCCGTCCCCTGCGCCGACCGCACGGTGAACACCTACTTCCGCGACGGAACCCTCCCACCCACGAACATCACCTGCGCCCCACCGAACCGGACGGCACCTTGAGCCGCCCCGTGCCCCGACGCCGACGGGTGACGGACATCGACGCGGGCCGCGAGTACCCGCCCGTGCCCGGATGAGATCCGTGAGCTGACGCGTTGGGCCTCGGTTCGCGGCCCAGCCGCCGCCGTACGGCCGCCGAAGCGGGCGGGACGTGCGGCGGCGGCCCGGGATCAGCGCTTCTTGGTCTTCTTCTGCTGCGGCGGGGTCCACGGACCCCGATGCTTCTGACAGCGGGAGTAGCCGATCATCGCCTTGTTCCGGCACCGCTTGCCCGTCTTGGTGTCGGTCGATCCGCACTTGACCTGAATACCCATTCGTCCCCCTTGATCCGGTCGGAGGTGTGCCCTGGCGAAGCCATGGTCCCGATCCCACACGGCACATCGCCCCACGTACCGCCGCAACCGGCCGATTACTGCGCCTTTGGGTCCGGATCGCATCGATTGCCTGGCTGATCCCCGGGCTGGGAACGACGTGGAAGCGGAGGCGGTACGGGCGACTGCCTGTACCGCTCCGGCCGCCATGGGGAACCAGCGGACTGGGGCCTCGCGTCCCGCTGGATACGATCTGCGGGCCGAGCGGCCCGGTCACCGGGACCGATGAGCAGGTATCCAGCGAGGAGGAACAGGATTCGATGCGGCGGATCGGTCTGTACTACCCGTACATCCCCCCCGCTCACCGACCAGTCCGACTCCCACGGGACGCACGGCTGGGACGCGGCCCGTGTCGCCGCCGTACTGCTGGACCCGTATCCCGCCGCCCGACGCCCGAACGAGGACGCCGAGGAGGCCATCGGGCTGATGTCGGTGCGGCTCGTCGTCCCGGAAGACCTTGACGACGTCCCGGTCGAGAAGATCATCCGGCTGCGAGAGCGGCACGGCCCCGAGTTCGACGCCTACGCACACGCGGTCAGCTCGGCCGCAGCGGACTTCCGGGAATCCCTTGGCGCGATCGAGGACGCCGAAGCCCGGCAGAGGTATCTCACTCTCAAGGTCACCGAATCCTTCGCCGCACCGCTGGAGGACCTTCGCAAGGCCATGCGGGGACTCAGGATCGACACAGCGTTCAGCTCCCTCGGCGCCAAGGTCGAACTGGGCGCGGCGGCGAGCCTCGCCGCCGGTAGTGTCCCGGCGGGGCAGCCGTTGGCCACGGCCGCGGCGGCCGTCCTCGGGATCGCCTCGCTGCGCCGCAACGCGGCGGTGGCCCGGGACGCCCGGATGAACGCCGAACCGGTCGCCTACCTCCTCCGCGTCGAACGCGGGCTCCAGCCCCAGCGGCTCCACGAGCGGGTGATGCGCGGCATCGGCCGGGCCACGGGAACCTCCGTCTGAGACACACCTCAGTCGGGAGTCGATGAGCCTCTTGAGGCGGCCGTCAGGTTGCGGGCTGTCAGCAACCGAGGCAGGGGCTGAACCACCCTCCTCGCGCAGTCGCCCGGCTACGCAAGGGGGTGGGCGGGAATCTCTGCCCGCAGACTCCGATGCTCTTCAGTACGGCAAGAGGGACGTCCGACCGAGCGCGTTGGAGCGAGGACGGAGAATCCCGACCGGCCCCGACCCGAAAGACAGCAGAACGCGCCCCAAAGGGGCGCGGGGAACTGCGCGAAACCACCGAACGACGGCACAGCAACGAAGTACGCCCCGCACCGAGTACCCAGGGGCGCGAGGAACCGCGCACCCCACGAGCGACCCGCACAGGGACAAGCGCGTCCCGCCGGACGGACCTGGGAAGCGCAAGCGAAGGCGACCCGCGGGGAACCGCGCGAAAACGACGAGCGACCGCACAGGAACGAAGCGCGTCCCGCCGGACGGACCTCAGGGCGCAAGCGAAGGCGGCCCTCCGCGGTCCCGTCCCGCGCTGTACAGATAGCTGTCCGGGAACTGCTCCGCGCCCAGCGTGCGGCCCACCATGATGACCGCCGTCCGCAGGACACCCGCCTCGCGCACCCGCCCCGCGATGTCACCCAGCGTGCCCCGCAGCACGACCTCCTCCGGACGGCTCGCGTACGCGACCACCGCGACGGGGCACTCCGCCCCGTAGTGCGGGAGCAGCTCCTCGACCACCCGGTCGACGAACCGCACCGCGAGGTGCAGCACGATCAGCGCGCCGCTGCGCCCCAGCGTCGCCAGGTCCTCCCCCGGCGGCATCGGCGTGGCCCGGTGCGCGACCCGGGTCAGTACGACGGTCTGCCCCACGGTCGGCACCGTCAGCTCCCGCTTGAGCGCCGCCGCCGCCGCGGCGAACGCGGGCACCCCGGGCACCACCTCGTACGGCACGCCCGCCGCGTCGAGGCGCCGCATCTGCTCGGCGACCGCGCTGAACACGGACGGGTCCCCCGAGTGCAGCCGGGCCACGTCGTGGCCCTCCCCGTGCGCCCGCACCAGTTCCTCGGTGATCCGGTCGAGCGTGAGATCGGCCGTGTCGATCAGCCGCGCGTCCGGCGGGCACTCCGCCAGCAGCTCACGGGGCACCAGGCTCCCCGCGTACAGACAGACCCCGCAGGAGGCGAGCAGCCGCGCGCCCCGCACGGTGATCAGATCCGCCGCCCCGGGCCCCGCGCCGATGAAGTGCACGGTCATGAGCCGTCCCCCTGTTCCCGCTGTTCCCGCTGTTCCTGGGTCTTTCGCTGTGCGTGGGGCGGCTCCTCGCCGTGCCGCGCCCCGGGCGCTCCGTCGGACGCCCCCGGGGGAGCCTTCCGTACGGACCACTGGGTGACGGGCATGGCCTGGCGCCAGCCGGTGAAGCGGCCGACGGGCACCGCGTGGGCGACCGCGAGCCGGACGAGTTCCCCGCCGTACCGGTGGCGGGCGTCCGCCAGCAGGGCCTCGGACTCCAGCGTGACGGTGTTCGCGACGAGCCGGCCACCGGGAGCGAGCGCGTCCCAGCAGCGGTCGAGGAGTCCCGCCGAGGTCAGTCCGCCGCCGATGAACACCGCGTCGGGCGCGGGCAGCCCGTCGAGCGCGGCGGGTGCCGCCCCGGTGACGACGCGCAGCCCCGGGACACCGAGCGCACGCGCGTTGCGGACGATCCGCGCCGCCCGCTCGGGGTCACGTTCCACGCTGAGCGCCCGGCACGACGGATGGGCCCGCAGCCACTCGACGGCGATGGAACCGGAGCCGCCGCCGATGTCCCAGAGCAGCTGTCCGGGCTCGGGCGCCAGTACGGCGAGCGTCGCCGCGCGGACATGGCGCTTGGTGAGCTGGCCGTCGTGCTCGTACGCGGTGTCCGGCAGACCGGGCACCGTCCCGAGGGGCAGGGCGTCGGGCGCCCGGACGCACTCCACGGCGACGATGTTGAGGGGGTCGCCCGGGGGGCGGGACCAGTCGTCGGCGGTGGCGGGCGCGGTGATGTGCTCGTCCGGGCCGCCGAGCTGTTCGAGCACCCGGACCGGGCTGGGGCCGAAGCCGCGCTCCCGCAGCAGTTCGCTCACCCGCGCGGGTCCGTCCGCGTCGGCGCTGAGGACCAGGACACGGCGCCCGGGGTGGAGCAGCGCGGCGAGCCGCTCCACGGGGCGGCCGACGGCCGAGACCACGTCGGTGTCCTCGACGGGCCAGCCCAAGCGGGCGCAGGCGTACGAGACGGACGAGGGGTGCGGGTGGACCCGCAGGCCGGCCGGGCCGACGATCTCCGCGAGGGCGCGGCCGATGCCGTGGAACATGGGGTCGCCGCTGGCGAGGACCACGATCCGGCGTCCGGCGTGGGCCGCGAGGAGACCGGGGACGGCGGGTCGCAGCGGGGAAGGCCAGGGAACGCGTTCCGCCGCGCACTCGGCGGGGAGCAGCGCGAGCTGGCGCGGGGCGCCGAGGACGGTCCCGGCGGCGCGCAGGGCCGCGCGGGGGGCTTCGGCCAGACCCTGCCAGCCGTCCGGGCCGATGCCGACGAGGGTCACGACGGCGGGGGTCACGACGGCGGGGGGACGGGGCTGCTCGGGGGTCACCGCCGCACTTTATCCGGCGGCGGTCCGCGGTCCGGCGGCGGTCGGCGGGCGGATCCCCGCGGGCGGAACGGGCCTCCCGCCACGCCCGTGCGCCGATGCCCGGGTCCGTGCACCGATGCCCCGGTCCGGGGTCCGGGTCCGCCTCACTGTTGCCCGCCCCACCGTCCCCGGTCACCGGCGGCGAACCGGAGCGTGCCCGGCCCCCAGCCCGTACCGGACCCGGGCCCAGGCCCCCCCACCGCACCCCCGACCGACCGCACCCCCGACCACTCGGCACCCCCGGCCCCCCGGGACCCGCACCGAACCGTTGCCGAACGCACGCCGAACACACCTCGAACACACACCGGACCCGCTCCGAACACGTGTCGATCGCACGTGGTCGCGCACTTTCCCGCATCGCCGGGGTGTCCGGGCCGGGTGGGTACGTGGGTGGGATCACATATTGGCTCGGGAACGAACCGTTTCCGACGAGAAGGCGCGGAAAAACGGGCCCGCGCATGGTCCGGGGAATGCCGGTGGCGGGGCACGGGGAAATATCGACAGTGCGGAAGCCATCCTGGCGTGCTACTGTCGACGAAGTTGCAGTTGTGGTTCCCAAAAACTTCAAGTGCCCTCACTGGTGTTGACTGCCGGTGGGAGCACTTCTGTATTTCCGGTGCTTTTTTCCGGGCGGGGCAATCATCGCGGCGACACGGCGTCCGCACAGTGCGGACGCCGGGCACTGCCCCGAAGGAGATTTGACATGGCATCTGGCACCGTGAAGTGGTTCAACGCCGAAAAGGGTTTCGGTTTCATCGAGCAGGACGGCGGCGGCGCTGACGTCTTCGCCCACTACTCGAACATCGCCACCCAGGGCTTCCGTGAGCTTCAGGAAGGCCAGAAGGTGACCTTCGACATCGCGCAGGGCCAGAAGGGCCCGACGGCGGAGAACATCGTTCCCGCCTGATCATCACGCGTACAGCAGCTGGGGCCCGTACCTTGGGGTGCGGGCCCCAGCTCGTTGCGTTCCGGAACGCGGCCCAGCCGCCGGCCCGGGGCCGCCCCACTCGTGGCGCTCCTGGAATGCCCGGCCCGCCGCACCGCACCGGACGCCACTCGACAGACCAGCGCTTCCCGTGGCCCGTACCCCGGATTCCCGGCCCGGACCACGTACCGCACTTCCGATTCCGAGCCCGCTGGGATTTCCCGCCGGACGGATTCGCATTCGCTTTTCCACTGGCTCGTTCTTGCAATTCTCTGCGCTGTTCATCGCTGCGGGAATTCCTCGATACGTGCCACATCGAGGAAGGTTCCCCATGAACCGCACACGTACCAACGACCGATCCTCCCGTGCCCGTAAAGGTGCCGCGGCAGCGGGCCGTGGCACCGGCCGCTCCGGCGGCTTCGGTGGCTCCGGCGGCGCGTCCCGTGGCCGCTCCGGCGCGCCGAGCCGTTCGGGTGGTGGCGGCGGCGGTCGCCGCCCCGCCGGGCGCAAGGAGTTCGCGCTGCCGGTGACGGTGACGCCCGCGCTGCCGTCCGTCGAGGCGTTCGCCGATCTGGACATGCCCGCCCCGCTGCTGGCCGCGCTGGCCGCGGAAGGTGTGACCACCCCGTTCCCGATCCAGGCCGCGACCCTGCCGAACACCCTCGCGGGCCGCGATGTGCTGGGCCGCGGACGCACCGGGTCCGGCAAGACCCTCGCGTTCGGTCTCGCGCTGCTCGCCCGGACCGCCGGGCGGCGTGCCGAGCCCCGTCGTCCGCTGGCCCTGGTGCTGGTGCCGACGCGTGAGCTGGCGCAGCAGGTCACCGACGCGCTCACCCCGTACGCCCGCTCGGTGCGGCTGCGGCTGGCCACGGTCGTGGGCGGTATGTCCATCGGCAAGCAGGCCAGCGCGCTGCGCGGCGGTGCCGAGGTCGTCGTGGCGACCCCGGGCCGGCTGAAGGACCTCATCGACCGGGGCGACTGCCGGCTGGACATGGTCGGGATCACCGTCCTGGACGAGGCCGACCAGATGGCCGACATGGGCTTCATGCCGCAGGTCACGGCACTGCTCGACCAGGTGATGCCCGGGGGCCAGCGGATGCTGTTCTCCGCGACGCTCGACCGCAACATCGACAAGCTGGTGCGCGGCTACCTCAGCGACCCGGTCGTCCACTCCGTCGACCCGTCGGCGGGCGCGGTGACCACGATGGAGCACCACGTCCTGCACGTCCGCGGTGAGGACAAGCACCAGACGACGACCGAGATCGCGGCGCGCGAGGGCCGGGTGATCATGTTCCTGGACACCAAGCACGCGGTGGACCGGCTCACGAAGCACCTGCTGAGCGTCGGGGTGCGGGCGTCCGCGCTGCACGGTGGCAAGTCGCAGCCGCAGCGCAACCGCACCCTGGACCAGTTCAAGAACGGTCATGTGAGCGTGCTCGTGGCGACGAACGTCGCGGCGCGCGGTATCCACGTCGACGATCTGGACCTCGTCGTCAACGTCGATCCGCCCAGTGACCACAAGGATTACCTCCACCGCGGTGGCCGTACGGCCCGTGCGGGTGAGTCGGGCAGCGTCGTCACCCTGGTCACCCCGGACCAGCGCCGTGACATGACACGTCTCATGGCCGACGCGGGTATCCGTCCGAACACCGCGCAGGTCCGCCCGGGTGAGGAGGAGCTGAGCCGCATCACCGGTGCCCGAATCCCGTCGGGTGTCCCGGTCGTCATCGCCGCGCCCGCGGTGGAGCGTCCCAAGCGCGGCGCCACCACCTCGCGCGGGCGTCGGCGTCCCGGTCCGGGCGCCCGTCGCTCGTCCTCGTCCTCGTCCTCGTCCGGTGGCGCGCGGCGCTCGTCGTACGGGAAGACTGCCTAGTCCCTGGGCATCGATCAGGAAGCCGCCCTTCTCAGCAATCCCGCCAGGAACGTCCCTCTCATCCACCTGTGAGGCATCATGCGCTGTGTCATCGCCCGTTTCCCGTTCGACCTGACCAAGGGCGGAGTACTGGAATCGATGAAGGGCATCAAGCCCGAGCCGATCACCGGTGAGTCCGTCATCATCGGACGCCGTCAGTACCCCGCCAAGCAGGTGGGACAGATCATCACCGGGCAGGACCGCCGTGACTTCAGCGCCGGTGAGGTCATCCGCGCGATGGCCAAGCTCGGCTTCACCTGTGTGGAGGCCGCGGCGCCCGCGCCCGCGGGTGCGGTGGACGGCAGCGTCTCCGCCGAGGGCTACGAGGGCCTGCGCTAGCCGATACCTCTGACGGACGGCCGGACCCCGGGGTCCGGCCGTCCGTCCGTTCCCGCCTCCTCCGCCCCTGCCGCCTTTCCGCCACCGCTCCCGCTCAGGGGCGGGCGGGGAGGTAGTAGGGGCGGTGGTGTGCCGCCACCGGGGGCGACTGGCAGGTCCAGGCCCCGGCGGGCGCGGCGCCCGCGACGAGACGGGCCAGATCGCGGCCCAGTGGCGGGTCCGGGTCATGGACGGTGAGGGACACCCGGCCGGCCGCGGCGGGGTCCGTCAGGTCGTACCAGCGGTAGGGCTGGTGGACGTTCATCGGCCCGGCGAGCGTGCGGCCCCGGGTATCGGTGCCGTAGCCGGTGATCGGGGCGGTGTTCACGGGCAGCGGGGTCAGCCCGGTGAGCCCGGCCGCCAGCGAGAACACCTCCGTGCCCTCCCCCGTCCCCGGCGCGGTCCGGCAGCTGATGTGCCAGTCGTCCCCGGCGGGCCCGTTGGGCGACGGCATCCGCGCCTCGAACCGGCCCGGGTGCTTGGGCTCCGCGAACAGCGCGCGGCCGGCCTCGACGGCGAACGGGTTGTCGCACAGGACGTGCAGCCGCGCGATACCGAGCAGCTTCGTCTGGTCCCAGCCCCGCGCGTACTGGGCGTAGGTGAGCGCGGGCAGCCGGTCCTCCGCCCCCGCCGGGTACGCGACGACGCTGTACTCGATCTCCTGGGTGACCCCGCCCCCGTCCGCGTACTGCGCGAAGTACAGCTGGTAGTTCAGCGACACCAGCGCCCGTCCCTCGAACTCCGCGGCGGTCAGCGCCGGATGGTGCTCGGCGAGCACCGCGCGCACCGGTTCCGGGTCGACGGGGAAGTCGGCGCCGAGCTGGTGCAGCGCCCCGTAGTGGAAGGGCAGCCGGAAGGGCTCGGGGACGGGTGGCAAGGGCAGTGGGCTCATACGGCGGCTCCGGGGTCGAGGACGGTGAGCGGGCGGTCCCGTTCGGTCAGGTCGGCCTCGATCCGGTCGGCGCTGCGCAGGGCGAGGGCCGCCATGGTGAGGGTGGGGTTGGACGTGGCGACGGACGGCATGCTGCCGCAGCCCACCGCGTACAGCCCGGGGTGGTCCCAGCAGCGCTGCCACGGGTCGACGACGGATGTGCCGGGGCTCTCGCCCATGATGTGGGTGCCCGCGGCGTGGCCCGCGCCCCGGTAGGCGTAGGTGCGGCGGCGGTGCTCGAAGCGGCCCGGCCAGTCGCCGGGCGGCCGGTAGGAGGTGTGGTCCTCGGCGCCGAGGAGGTCGAAGATCTGCTCGGAGACCCCGCGGGCGGCGGCCATCCCGTCCCGCACATGGGTGTCGAGGTCGTAGGTGACGACCGGGCGCGGCAGTCCGAGGGTGTCCCGGAGCACCGGGTCGAGGGTGATCCGGTTGGCGGGGTCGGCGGCCTGTTCCATCTCGAACTGGAGGGTGAACTGGCGGCTCAGCCGGGTGTGGAGGGCCTCGCGCAGGGCTCCGCCGGACATCCCCCGGCCGACGAGTTCGGCGACATCGGTGTCGACGGGTCCCTTGGCCCACACCCAGCCCCAGTTGCCGATCTCGATCCGGAACGGTGCGCGGACCCGGCGGCCCGGCCCGTACCGGAACCCTTCGAAGCCGGAGGTGGAGCCGGGGCCCCGGTACGGGCCGACGGGCTTCGGCAGCAGGCCCCAGGTGAGCAGGACCGGGTGGTCCATGAGGTTGCGGCCGACCTGGTCGCTGCGGTTCGCGAGACCGGACAGCAGGAGCAGCCGCGCGTTCTCGACGGCGTGCGCGGCGAGGACGACGACATCGGCGTGCGCGGCGAGGGTGACGTGGGCGGTGTGGGTGGTGGGTGTGGTGTGGCTGGTGGTGTTCGTGTAGGCGCGGTACTCGACGCCGGTGGCGCGGCCCGTTCCGTCGGTGAGGACCCGGCTGACCACCGCGCGGGCGGTCAGCGTCACCGAGCCCGACCACCGGGCCTGGGTCTTGAGCGGGGTGTACTTCGCGTGGGACGGGCAGTGCGGGATGCAGGTCGCGCTGCCGACGCAGCGGCTGTCCGGGTCGGGGCGGCCGTGCGCGCCCGCCGGGACGTAGCCCGCGCCCGCGTCGTACCCGGGGTGGGGTGCGCTGTTGCGGGCGTGCGGGGTGCCGGTGACCCGCAGTTCGACGCCGTCGCGGGTGACCGGGTCCGTGACCCGGCGGCCGTCGAGCCGGGCGGCCAGGGTGCGGTCGAGGTGGCTCGGCGGGATCGCCCGCATGGGGAAGACATAGCCGCCGGGGAAGGACAGGCCGACGGCGTCGCGCTGTTCGGTCACATCGGCGGCGACCCCGATCTCCCGTTCGGCGGCGCGGTAGTGCGGTTCGAGGTCGGCGTAGGTGAGCGGCCAGCGGCGGCCGTAGCCGAAGACCTCGGTGTCGAAGTCCTCGGGCAGCATGCGCGGGGTCAGCCCGGTCCAGATGTTCCCGGTGCCGCCGTTGGTACGCAGATAGCCGCTGGCGTACGGGAGCGGGCCCCGCTGGACGAGGTGCCCGGTGGTACCGTCGCCGGCCACGGCGGTGGGCCAGGGGGCGGCCGGGTTCGCCGGGTACGGGGAGTCGGCGGTCTTGGCGGGGGCGGCGAGATAGCGCTCCAGCGCGTCGCGGTGGCCGCGGTCCGGGTCGGCGGTGTGTTCGCCCGCCTCCAGGACGAGGACCCGGCGGCCCCGGTCCCCGAGGTGCCGGGCCACCAGGGAACCGGCGATCCCGGCGCCGACCACGATCACGTCGTACCGCGGTCCGCTCACCGGGGGATCCCGTCCGGGGGCGGGGCGCTCCAGCTGCCGAAGCCGGGGGCGGTGGTGCCGGGGGCCGGGGTCCCGGCGGCCCGCCAGACCAGTGCCCCGGCGTACGCCCTCGCGGAGACGAGGTACGGTCCCGCGCCGCCGCGCAGGCCCGGCCAGCTGCCGGTGTACCAGAGACGGGTCATGGCGCGGACCAGTTCCGGGACGGTGTGCGGTTCGCCGCCGACGAGGCGGGCGTAGTTGTCGGGGCCCGCCTCCCGGGCCACGAGGTCCCGGTACTCGGTGACCAGGCCGGTCGCGTACAGCTCCTCGGCGGTGAATCCCGTCAGTTCGGCGGACAGGGTGACGAAGTCCTGTTCCCCGGCCCGGTCCCGGTCGTCCCGGTCGTTCTCCGGGCCCTGGTCCCTGTGTCTTCTCCATGTCCACGGCACGGGGGCGATCAGTGCCCAGGTGGGGTGGGGTCATGCCTTCGGGTGCGGGCGGCCCCCCGAAGGGGTGGTGTCCTGCGGAAGCCCGGCGGCGGGGGGCTCGGGGGTGGTACGTCCGCGGGTCGCCTTCGCTTGCGCTTCGTAGGTCTGTCCGGGTCGGCGTACTTCGTTCCTGTGCCGTCGCTCGGTGGGTTTCGCGCAGTTCTCCGCGGGGCGCCTTCGCTTGCGCTTCGTAGGTCCGCCCGGCTGGGCGTACTTCGTTGCTGTGCCGTCGCTCGGTGGGTGCGCAGTTCCCCGCGCCCCTGGAAGCTGGCCCCTCGCTGTCGGTCTTCGGGTGCTGGTCCGCCCTCGGTTTCGCGCAGTTCCCCGCGGGGCGCCTTCGCTTGCGCTTCCCAGGTCCGTCCGGGTCGGCGTACTTCGTTGCTGTGCCGTCGCTCGGTGGTTTCGCGCAGTTCCCCGCGCCCCTGAATGCTGCCTCTTGCTGTCGGTCTTCGGGTGCGGGTCCGTCCTCGTTCCGACGTGCTCGGTACGAGGTCCGGTGTGGGGGGTTCTCCGTCCCGAGCTACGGTTCCAACCGCGCGACCCCTCCCGTCTCAAGGGCCACCCACACAGCGCCGTCGGAACCTATGGTGATGCCGTGCGGCTCGGACGACGGTGACGGCAGGCTGTACTCGGCGATCTCGCCGCTGTCGGTGATGTGGCCGATGCGGTTGGCGCCCCATTCGGTGAACCAGCAGTCCCCGGTGGACGCCGCGACGATGGCGTGGGGTTTGGCCGTGCGGTCGGGGAGCGGGAACTCCTTGATCGCGCCATCCACCGAGATCCTGCCGATCTGGCCCGCTGCGATCTCGACGAACCACAAGGCGGTGCCGTCACTGGTGATGCCCACGGGTGCGGCGCCGGGGGTGGGGAGTGGGTGTATGACGATGTCCCCGTGGACAGTGATGCGGCCGATCGCGTTCGCCTGGTTGAGGGTGAACCACAGGGCCCCATCAGGGCCTGCGGTGATCGCCGAGGGATAGGCGCCCGTACGGGGAAGGACGAACTCGGTGATCTCTCCTTCGCAGGTGATGCGGCCGATACGGTCGGTGTTCATCTCCGTGAACCACACCGCGCCGTCCGGACCGGCAGTGATACCGAAGGGTCCGCTGTCGGGCGTCGGGGTGGGGAAGGACTCCCTTTCGCCGTCGGTGGTGACGCGGCCGATCCGGTGGTCCTCGAACCGGGTGAACCACAGTGCTCCGTCGGGCCCGGGAGTGATGACCGTAGGGCGGCACTCAGACGAGTCCAGGGGGTATTCGTCGAGTTCGCCGTCGAGGGTGAGACGCGCGATGCGGCCATTGTGCGCGAAGGTGAGCCACAGCGCACCGTCCGGTCCGGCCGCGATGCCGTAAGGCCCCGCGCCCTTGTCCGCCACGGAGATCTCCCTGATGGGCGGGGCATCGGAAGGGTGCACAGCAACTCCCTGCAGGGGTGGTGGGGTGAAGGTCAATCGGACAGGTGAGGCGGTCGTACAGATCGACGGCTGGGAAGACTTCTGCGTCGGGCTCTACAGCAGTGACAGTGGCGACCTCCTCGATGGCGGGCCGCCGTACCCACCGGTGGCCGCGGCGCATGAAGGAGCGCCTCGTGACCTCCTCGACAAGTCCGGGCCGTGCTCCGGCGTTGAGCCAGTCCCCTCCGGACTCCCGTACGCACTGCTCGACATAGGCGTGCATCTGGTCGTGGTCGGCATTCCAGCCATAGCGGAACATCGACCGTAAGCGGTCCGCCGCCTCGGTGGTCCGCATGTCAGCATGCTCGGCGATCGACGCGTTACGGTCATCGAGCACCATGCCTTCCACGATGCAGAGGGCGGCCGGTTCCACAAGTCCACAGGCAGTGGCGGCCGTCACCGCGTACCCGCCGGTGGAATGGCCGACCAGCACGGGGCGGTCCCAGGCCAGCGCGGTGACGACGCCACCGATGTCTCGCCAGTACTGCTCGGGATCGGTGGAGTCGAGCCGGGTCTGCCCATGGCCACGCAGGTCGAGGGCAATCGGATGGCACTCGCCCACCAGATGGGATGCCACATCCGTCCAGGCCGCGGCGTTGTGTCCGCTGCCGTGGACAAGCAGCACGCCCTCACCGTGACCGCCGAAGTCCACACCGGACAGGACCCCGTCCACGACGGGGAGTTCGATCTCTGTTCCGGTCACCACCGCACCCTGTCTGCGCGAAGACAGCCGGTGCAACTGCTTTTCTCGCTTCGGTGGGACCGGCTTCACGCCGCACGGCTACGCCACAGCGCCCTGACGCACGACGCGGAGGGCGGCACCTCCACCCCCATGCTGCCGGCCCGCTCCCGCCATGTCTCCGTCCGCTCCCTGGAGCGGTACGCCCGCCCTGGCGTCGACGCAGTCGCCCGACACGTCGCCGGACGCGACCCCGCCGCACGTCGCCGCACGTGACACCCACCGATTGCGGCTGGTGACAGCGTTCCTACCGGCAGCCCGAACTGCGCACCCACGTCCGTACCCGCGCAGGGACAGGTACGTCCAGGTGGGGAACCTCGGGAGCGCGAGCGAAGGCGTACCGTGGAGGGTGGGACCGGCACCGTGTCGGGCCCTGACCAGCGTGAGGTGACCGTATGGACGCCTTCACCGTGGTCGCCGTGTTCGTGGTTGTCGTGGTTCTGGGGATGATGGTCATCCATCAGCTCCACCGTCGGCAGCATGACCGGAACATGGCCTTCCACTACAGCGAGACCATGCCCGGGGTGGGCCGTCGGCAGCGGGGGCACCACCGTCCGGTCGCGCGGCCGGAGCAGGCCCCGCGCGACGCGACCGACGGGTCCGACAGGTCCCACGGGTCCGACCGGGGCAGTCGATGAAAGCCGGCCGGGTGACCGGGACCGACGGGGCGGCCACGTCGTCCTCGCAGGCTCCGCCCGGCGGGCGGGCCGAGGTGCGGGTCGTCGCGGGGTCGCCGGACGCCGCCCGCAAGGTCGCCGAGGTGCTGCGCCGCTGCTTCGCGGGGACGGAACAGCGCAGCTACCCCGCCGACGAGGAGGGCGGGGCGCGGCTGCACCTGACGGTGGACACCACGCGGCCTGCCGAACCGGCGCGGGGCTGGCTGGAGAGCAGTGAGCCGTCCCGGAACCGGCGCGCGCACTCCGACGAGCTGTGACCCCCGGCCCTCCCTCCGTCCCTGCTGCGGGTCGTCCGGTCCGGGCCTAGCCTGGAAGCAGGGTCGGAGCACGCTCATGTGCGAGGACCCGGAAGGGCGGCCCCGGTGTATGACACCGGGGCCGTTGAGCAGCCGAGGGGTCAGCGGGTGCGCAGCCGGGCCGCTCGGGCGTCGAGTTCCGCGCGGAAGTGGCGGGCCCGTTCGGCGGCGTGGAGCTGGTGGCGGGTCTCGACGGCCCGCATCCGGTCGGCGGACTCTTCCTCGGCGAGATGCCGCAGTTCCTGGTGCTCGATCTCCGCGAGGGTATGCCGGATGCGGAGCTTGTCGCCGTGCAGGCGGCGGCCCGCCCGGAGCCGGTCGGTGAGGTTCTCGTCGTACGCCGTGGGGCGGCTCATCAGCTTCGCGAGGACCGGCATCGCGTCCACCGCGAGCAGCAGCAGATGCAGCAGCACCGTGATGAAGGCGGCGAACGAGTCGCTCCAGGCGACCTTGCCGAGGGCGTGGGCGCGGGTGAGGATGCCGGTGCCGTCGAGGTCACCGGCGAAGCGCGCGGTGTCCCGCTCGATCCGGCGTTGCAGGGCGACCTGGTACGTGTCGTCCGCGGAGTCCCGCTTCACGGCGAGGGTGCGGCCCTTGGCGGTGAGGGCGGACAGTTCCTCCTCGTACTCCTTGATCTTGCTGGAGGTGCGGTACGAGGTGGAGTCGGCGCGGGCCCGTTCGCAGGTCTCGCTGACGTCCGCGACACCGTTCCACCAGATCCACTTGGCCCGGCCGCACTCCCGCTGTTCGGTGGCCATCTTGGTGCTGAGGTTCTTGTTGATCCGGTCGACCTGGGTGCGGAGTTCACCGGAGCGGGTGGTGTTCTTCGCGAGCTGGGCGCGCAGCACCGCGGGTGAGCCCGGGACCTTGAGCTGGTGCGCGGCGCACTCGGGGCGGGCGGTGGTGTCGGCGCCGCTCGGCGGGTTGCAGGACATCAGGGCGCCGCGGTGCTTGGCGGCCTTGCGGTCGTTGCCGACGCTGATCTCCTGGCGGATCTCCGGGTCGAAGACCTGGAACAGCAGTGGTTCGGCGATGAACAGTCCCAGCAGCACCGACACCGCGAGCCGCGGCAGCAGCGCCCGCAGCCGTCCCTTGGTGTGGACGCCGTGGGTGCTGGACACCAGCCAGCTGTCGAGGGCCAGTACCACCCAGAACCACACGGCCGCGACCACCAGCGCCACGGCGAGCGGCAGGTCCGGGCGGAACGTGACGAGGGCTATGGCCATCGAAGCCCCGCCGAACAGGGCCGTGTTGACGACGATCGCCCCGTACCAGGTGTAGCGGGCGCGTTCCTCCGGGCCGTGGTCGAGGATGTCCTCCCGCACCCCGATCAGGCCGCGCAGCCGGGCCGCCGGGCCACGGGCGGGCGGCGCGGGTGCTGGTGGCTGTGGGGCGGGGTGGGGTGCGGGGTCGGGGGCGTCGGACGCGTGGTCCGTCGCCGGGGTGGTGAGGTCAGTCGCCACGGCGTTCCTCCAGTCCCGCGAATCCGATGTCGGAGTCGTCGTCGGAGTCGGATTCCGGGTCGTCGGGGGCGGTCACCGGGTCGGGGGCCGGGGCTCCGGCGGCGCGCGGCTCGGCGGGGTCCGCGGGGACGGCGGCGGCCGCCGCGTAGGGGCCGTCGTCGGTGGCGCGGTCCAGGCGTTCCGCGGTGACCCGCTGGACCTCGTCGTCCCGGCCCTGGGTGAGCGCCTGCACCCCGGGCTGCGGGGTCTCGCCGACGTTGGAGATCAGCGCGCCGACGTCGACCGGCCGGTCGTCGCCGTGGCCCCGGCTGATCGCGCGGGCGGTCAGGTCGTGCTGGACCTTGAGGACCCGGTCGCGCCACTCCTGGTGCTCCTGGCGCTGTGTCCGGGCGTCCTCCCGGTTCTCCAGACGGCGCCGTTCGCGGTCCTCCCGGCGCTGGAACCAGCGGCGGGAACGCTCCTCGCGGTCGGCCGTGGCATCCGTCCGCTGGTCCTCCCGGTCCAGTTCGTGGCGGCGGTCGTCGCGTTCGAGCTGCGCGCGGGCGTCGTCCCGGTCCATGGCCTCGCGCTTGGCGAGGTACTCGCGTTGCAGGGCCGCGACCTCCTCGGCCCTGGTGTCGCGGCGTTCCTCGTCGGCGCGGCGGCGTTCGGCGATCTCGGCGGCGGTCAGTCCGCCGCTGCGCAGGGCGAGGAAGTCGGTGGCGACGGGGTCGTCGCCGACGGAGGTGATGTCCTCATGGGCCTGGTTGCGCTGGAAGCCGTTGGCGCGGGCCTGGAGCAGCAGTTCGTGTTCCTGGGTGCGGCTGCCCGCGGCCTGTTCGTAGACCGTGCGCATGTTCTCGAACTCCTGCCGGTGGCGCTCCTCCAGGGCGGCGAGCTCCGCGCGGTGCCGTTCCTCCTCGCGGGCCGCCTCGATGCGCTGCTTCTCGGCGCGCATCCGCTGCTCGTGCTCGGCCCTGGCCTGCTGGGCGGCGAGTTCGGCCTCCACCCGGGCCTTGTCGGCGGCGAGCCGGGCCCGTTTGACCTCCTCGACATGGGCCGCGAACTCCTCCGGGGTCAGCACCTCGACGCCGGACGCGACGATCCGCAGCCCGGACACCACGTCGGAGGTCATCTCCTGGTAGCCGGTGAGCCGGGCGTCGATACGGTCGCGGGTCCCGGTGGTCTCCCCGATGGGCTGGTCGGCGCCGTCCTCGACGAGGCCCGGTACGGAGCGGAGGTAGCCGAGCAGCAGTTCATGGACGTCGGTGACCCCGTCGCGGACGACGGAGGGGGCGTCGACGACCGTGCAGTCGAAGGTGATCCGCGCGGTGAAGGAGCCCTGGTCGGCGGAGGGCACGGGCAGTTCCACGACGACGGGGACCCCGACGCGGCAGTTGACGACCGTCACGGATGACGCGGTGACGACCAGGGGGTCGTCGGCGTGCAGCCGTCCGGGGTCCGCGATGTAGTCCTCGCCGGTGCGGAACACGCGGACGTGGTGCGGGGCGAGCAGGGGCAGTTCGTCGTCGGCGCGGGTGGGCCGGCTGGTGAGGAGGCCCCGGCGCCGGCCGGGGCGGCCGTACACCCGTTGTTCCACAAGGGGGTACGTGTCGGTCATGTGAGGGTTCCTTATGGGTGCGGATTGCTGTGCGGTGGACTGGTGGTCGTGGGTGCGCGCCGTTCCGCGGGTGCGGGTCCGCTCTTCTCGCGCGGTTCCCGCGCCCTTTCGGGAGCGCCTCGTGCGGCTGTTCGTCGGGTGCGGGTGCTACCGGGCGGGTGAGAGGAGCGCCGCGCGGAAGGTGTGGGTGAGGGCGGTCGGTTCCGGGGCGAGGGAGGCGGGGGGCTCAAGGACGCGGTGGAGCAGTTCGCGTTCGTTCGGGGGGAGCGCCGCTCCCACGCTCGCGCCGAACTCCCGTGCCACGTCCAGCGGGTTCTCCCCGACCTGGGGCAGCGCGCGCAGCGCGGCCCGCAGGGAACGCAGGGCGTCCCCGCGCAGCGGGCGGTTGCACAGGACGGCCGCCCACAGCTCCGCCAGCTTGGGCCGGAACCCCGGCTGCTCGGCGGTCAGTACCGCGACCACCGGGCAGCGGGTGCGTGCCACCCGGACGGTCAGCACCTCCAGCGCGGCCCGGAACGTGACTCCCTTGGTGCGGTCGGTGGCGTCCTTGCGGCGCTGGAGCCCCAGTCGGTACACCAGCAGATCGAGGACGACACCGGCGTCCTCCCCGCTCTCCACCAGCGCCACGACGAGGTTGGCGAGGGCGAGCCGGGCGTGCAGCGAGGTCTCCGCGTCCTTCCCGGTCAGAGTCCAGAGCCGCTTGACGGCGTCGGTGGGGAAGCGGACCCCGAGCGGACCGCTGAAGGCGAGCGCGGCCGATCTGCGCAGCCCCGGGTCGGCGGACTGGGCCCAGCCCCGGGCGAGGGTCAGGGCGGTGGCGTCGAGCGCGTCGTCCTGGCTCATCCACCACAGCACCAGGACCGCCACGGACTGCGCCGCCGGGCCCTCCGCGCCGCTCGCCCAGGGGTGCAGATAGCAGCCGGAGACCTCCTCGAAGGCGGGCCGGGCCAGCAGCGCGAGGCCCGAGGAGACGGACATCCACAGGGCGGCCTCGGGTATGAGCCCGACCAGTGCGGTGAGCCAGTCGCGGACCCCGTCCCAGTACGCGGTGGAGTGGTTCTCCCACAGTTCCTCCAGCACCCAGGACCGGTACTGCGGACCGGGGAAGACGAGCGCGGTGCGCACCGGTGAACCGCCCGAGAGCTCCTCCGTGGTGACGAGCGCGTTGCGGGCGAGGGAGCGGCGGCGGTCGGGGCGGCGGCGGTCGGGGCGGGTCCGGTCGGGACGGGGCCGGGCCTCCGTGGTGTCGTCGTCGCCGTCCCTGGCGGGGGGCGGCGGCGGTGGCCCGGGGAACTCCTGCTCCAGCCGGGGTTCCAGCAGCTCCTGGTACGACTCGAAGGCCCGGCGGCCCGCCCCCGTGACGAAGGCGAGGGTGGTGACCTCCGCGATCTCCTGGAGCGTGCGGTCCTCGGCGAACCAGTCGCGGACCGGCCGGGACGCGCTGTCGCCGTACTCCCGCCATACGTCGTCGGGGTCGGACCCGGCGCAGATCCGCCCCGCCGCCGCCGCGACCTCCGCGATCCGGCATCCGGCGGGCAGTCCCCGGACCGCCCGGTCGACGGTGTCGTCGCCGCATCCGGCCTTGCGCAGCCGCAGCCGCAGCGCGTCCGCCAGGTCGGGGGGCCGCCACAGCGCGTGATGGACGGCCTCCGGGGCGGTCTCCCCGGCGCCGTGCACGGTGGTGACGACGAGATGGGCGCCCTGGGCGCGGACCTGGTCGCGGACCCGCCGCCAGTCGAAGTCGGCGGTGCCCGCGCGGCCCTCGTCCATCCGGTCGAGGAGGACGTAGCCGACGCCCGCGGTGAACGTACGGTCGGCGAGCTGGCGCAGGTCGAGGTCCGGGGACAGGACGACGTACTCGGCGGGTCCGCCGACGCCGCCCGTGCCGCTCTCGGCGACCGCGTCGAGCAGGGCGACCGCGCCGGAACGCTTGCCGGTGCCGGGCTGCGCGACGAGGACGACCACGCTGTCCTTCTCCAGCATCCGCGCGGTGTCCGGGAAGCAGGCGGGACGTACGTAGGAGGCGAGGAGGCCGTCCACCTCCTGGGCGTCGAGCCACCCGGTGGCCCGGCGGCGGCCCCCGGCGGCACCCGGGGCACTCCCGCCGATACCGAAGTGCGCGTGCGGGGCCGCCACGGAGCCGTAGAAGTACTGGCTGACGTTGCTCTGGTGGACGGCGGTCTGCGGGTCGGTGGCGGGCCGGGGCTCGGTGGCGGACCGGGGGTCGGTGGCGGACCGGGGGTCGGTGGGTGCGGCGGTACTCGGGTCCCCGGACGGCGCGGTACTCGGGTCCCCGGGTGGCGGTGGATTCTCGGTGGGTGGTGGGTCGGCGGGTGGTGGGTCGGTGGGTGGTGGGTCGGTGCCGGCGGGTCCTGGGCCGGGCGGGTCGGTGGGGCCGGGGCCGTCGGGGGCCGGGTCGGAGGGCGGGCGGTCGTCGTCGGGGCTCCCCGGCGTGGACCGGTCACCGGCGGGACCTCCCGGTGTGCGGCGGTCGTCCTCGGGGCTCCCCGGAGTGCGGCGGTCGCCGTCGGCGGGGTCCGGCGGGCCGGGGGCGTCGGGTGTGCGGGCGGGGTCGGGAGTCCGGGCGGGGTCGGGTGTGCGGGCGGGGTCGGGGCGGTCCCCGAGCCGGATGACCCGGCGGACGGCGCCCGGACGGTCGGCCCCGGCGGCGTGCGGGGTCGCGGGTGGTGGGGACGCGAGTGGTGGGGACGCGGGTGGTGAGGTCGCGGGTGGGTGCGGGGTACGCGGCTGCGGGACGGGCGCGGCTCCCGGGAGGGGAGCGGGCCACGACTGGGGCTCGCGTCGGTTGTGGAGTGGTGGGGCGGGAAGCGGAAGCTGTCGCCGCTCACGCGGCTCGTCATCGTGCTCTGTCATTCCAGGCCGTCGCTCGATGTCACTTGGAGATCCCGAAGACGGCGCCGGAAGCGTGGACGGTTCCATGGAAATTCTGAACCACCCTTTCCCGCACCGCCGTTGATGTGTCGTCCGCTTCGGACCCGGACGGGCCCGCAGCGTCGGACCGGTGCCCCGGAGCGGACCGGGGCAGGTCGTCGGACCGCGCGGGAGCAGCGGGTACGTCCGCGTCCCGCGTCCCTGTCACCGCGTCCAGGGCGGCCGGGGCGTCGAGCCCCAGGGTGTGCACGTCATGGCCGGGCACCCAGATCCAGGCCCGCCCGGCGTACTCCTTCTCCTCGATCCGCACCTGGAGGAAGTCGCGGGCGCGGACGGTGGTGTACGCCTCCCGCACTACGTCGTTGAAGACGGTGGCGGAGACGGCGACGGCGAGCGGGGCGTCCTCGGCCGCCGCCAGCGCGCTCCGCAGCACCCGGCTGTCGAGGAGGCGGCCGATCTCGACCGGGGCGCGGCCGACGAAGCCGTTGGCCCCCGGGGACGCCGTCCCGAAGTGCAGGGCGGCCCGCAGCTCCAGCCAGGAGTCCCGGACCCGGCCGTGGTTGAAGGCCCGCAGCCCGGCGTCCAGCCGGCGCATGAACGTGTCCACCATCGCGGGCTCGGACGCGCCCTCCGGCAGGACGGCCATGACCGAGTCACCCGCCTGCTGGACCGCCCACGCGGCCATGTCCTCACCGGCCGCACGGGCGGCCACGCCGACGAGCTGGGGGATCGCCTCCTGGAAGCAGCTCTGGGTGAGCACGTCGGCCCGGCCGTACCCCTTCGCGTCGACGGCCAGCAGCAGTCTGCGGCCGAATGTGTCCAGGCCGCCGGGTCCGCCTGCGATCGTTGTCATGACACCCCTAGTGGTGCGCGGTGGAGGGTAGTTGCGGGAGGGAAGGATGCTCCGTCAGGCAACTCCGGTTCCGCTGGGCGGAGTTGTTACCCGCACGTAGTGACGGATCGATATCCGCCGGGCCGGACCGGCGCCCGTTCCCCCGAGCTGACGGGCGCCGGCCATTCAGTCGTACACCTCCGCCCGGAACAGGACCTTGTGGAAATACGGGATGCGGAATCCATAGCGGAATCCATAGAAGTGACTGGTTGGCCCCGGGGGAATGCCGGTTACTGGACGGACATGCACCGTCACCGAGGGGGAACACGGGATGACGCTCACCACCCGTCCGGCGGACCTGCCCGCCCCGCACACCGCTGTCGTCGAGGTCCCCGGGGGGCCGGGACCCACGATGCTCGCCGCGCTCCAGAGCACCCATCAGCAGGCCGACACCAAGACCGGCATCCTCGCGGCGGCCCAGGTCGCCCTCGTCGGCACGTGCGACTTATGGACCGGGACGGCCGCCGGCGCCTGGCGGGACGGCGGGGCGGCGGGGGCCCTGGCCGGGCTGCTGCTGTTCCTGTTCGCCGCCGGGCTGCTCGGCGGGGCGGGCGCTCTCGGCGCGGCGCTGCGGCCCCGGCTGCTGCGGCCCCGGGGCGTCAACCGGTACAGCTTCGCGTATCTGGCGGCGGGTGCGGGGACGGGTGCGGGGGGCGGCGGTACGTCCCGGGTAGCGCGTACGAGCCTGGCCGCGCGGATGGCCCGCGCGGCGCGTACGGCCTCCGACGCGTGTACGGCCTCCGTCGCCTCGGGTGCCCCGGGCTCCGCCGCCGACGCCGTGGCTGCCCCGGGATCCGGCTCCGTGGCTGCCCCGGCCGGTTCGCCGGACGGCTCTGGTGACGCCGCCGGGGGCGGCACCGGGGACGCCGCCCCGGACGCCGTACCGGACCATGATCCGGCGGCCGACCGGCGGGAGCTGGCGCAGACCCTCGCCTTCCTGGCCCGGGTCGCGGTGGTCAAGTACCGCTGTCTGAGCGGCGCGGTGGTGTGCACGGCCGTGATGGGCGCGGCGGCGGGGCTGGGCATCGTGCTCCGCCCGCTGCTGGGCTGACCGGCGGGGCTTGGGCCGTCCGGCACCCGGTGTTCGTACGGGTGCCGGGGGTGGGGGCGGTGTCCGGGGGTGGGGGCGGCTCCGGTGTCCGGTGCTCGTACCGGTGTCCGGGACCGGGACCGGGGCCGGGTCGGGGCCGGTCCAGGGGGCGGTGCCGGTGTCCGGGGCCGTACCGGTCGCGCGCCGGAACCTGGCCGGGGTCGCCCGACGGGGGTCCTACAGGACCGGCCAGGGGTCCGGGCCCAGGTCGGCCGCGTGCCGCAGGCCCGCCGGGTCGCTGATCGTCGTGGAGCCGTAGCCGGACTCCAGCAGTCCCTCGGCGCGCAGATCGCGCAGCGCCTTGTGGATCGTGGTCTCGGCCGCGCCGGTCAGGTCCGCGAGTTCGGGCTGGGTGAGACGGCAGCCGATGACGACACCGCCCTCGCTGCGGCGCCCGTACGCGGTGGCCAGCTCCACGAGGATGCGGGCGAGCCGGACCTTGACCGGGTAGCCCCGGAATTCGAGGCGCCGCTGGTTGGCCCAGCGCAGCCGGTTCGCGACGATCACGGCGAGCGCGAGCGATATCTCGGGGCGCCGCTTGAGCAGTTCGTGCAGGGCGGCGGGCTGCACCGTACGCGCGGTCATCTCCCCGCAGGCGGTGACCGTGGCCGACCGGGGCGAGGAGCCGTCCAGCGCGGCCATCTCCCCGACCGTGTCACCGCCGACCCGCACGGCGAGCAGCGAGCGTTCGCCGTTCTCCACGGCGGCCGTGACCTTCGCGAACCCGGTGAGCAGCAGCAGGAGATGGCGGTCCGGCCCGCCCTCGCGCAGCAGTGGCGCGCCCTTCTGGAAGGTCACCCGGGAGCCCAGGGCGAGGAGTTCGGCGCGCGCGGGCGGCGCCAGCACCCCCAGCAGACTCCGCGCGGGCCACTGCCCCGTCGCCGTACCCATGACCGCCCCCTGAACCGTCCGCACCCGGACCGTGCCGCGCGGCACCCGCCGCGCCGCCCGCCACCCATCCTGCCGCCGGGTCCCGTCCGGGGTCCATCGATCCGACGGACTGCGACGGACTCGGACCGGCGCGATCCGATCCGGCCCGCCATGGTGTGCCGGGGCGTCGCGGGCACGGGCCTCGTGTCCGCGGGGGCCTCGGCGACGCCGCTCCCGGCCCGGTCCGACGGTGGCCAGCGCGGCACGCCGTTCGCCCAGCCGGGCACATCCGTGCGGAGGGTGATGCCGGGCCGCCGTACCTTGGCGTGTTTCGCGGACGGATCGCGGCCCCGGGTGCCAAGGTTCGGATACCGGGCCGTCGACAGGTCCTGGTGGGCGCGGTGGAACAGCGCCGTGGCAAGAAGCAGAAGGAAGCGCACGATGGCAACAGGCACGGTGAAGTGGTTCAACGCGGACAAGGGCTTCGGTTTCATCCAGCAGGACGACGGCGGTGCGGACGTGTTCGTCCACTTCTCCGCGATCGACGCGGCCGGGTACCGGTCGCTGGACGAGAACCAGCGGGTGGAGTACGACGTCACCCAGGGCCCGAAGGGTCCGCAGGCTGAGCGGGTCGTGCCCATCCCCGGTTAGGGCTCGGCCGCGGTCCATGTGGCGCCGCGCTCCTGAGCCGACGGCCGGGGCGGGGCGCCACCGCCCGTCCGGGCACCGTCGCCGTACGTCAGGGCGCCTCCCCGTGCCAGGGCACCACCTCACGTCACGGCACCACCTCACGTCACCGCGCCACCCCACGTCACCGCGCCACCCCACGTCACGGCGCCACCGCGCGTCCGGGCAACGGACATCCGGGACGCGATCGGCCCCCGGCCGTCACCCGGTGTCGAGGCCGTCCACCAGCCGGTCGAGGAAACGGGCGAAGGTCGCTTCCGGTGTGACGGGGCGTCCCGCCGAGGCGAGCGCCTCCGCCAGTTCCGGGTGCCGGCCGTCGGCGGCGACGGCCGCGAGGTAGCGGGCCTCGGCGGCGGCCCGGTCGGGGGTGTGGGCCGCCGCCGCCCGGCCGACCTCATGGCCCACATGACCGGCGACGAAGCCGGTCAGCAGACTGAAGACCTCCAGCTTCGCCGCGCCGTCCAGTCCGGTGGGCCGCAGCGCGGCGAGCGCGTACTCCACGAAGTCCAGGGCGCGCGGCCCCGGGGTGCGGCGTGCCGCCAGCGCGGTGGGCAGCCAGGGGTGCCGCAGCATCAGCTCGCGCTGGAGACGGCCCACGGTCTTCAGATCCGCGCGCCAGTCCCCGGTCAGGGGCCGTGTCGTCGGGAGTTCCCCGCTGACGTGGTCGACCATCAGGTCCAGCAGGGTCGCCTTGTCGGGGGCGTAGCTGTACAGCGACATGGCGCCCGCCCCGACCCCGGCGGCGACCCGCCGGATGGTGACGGCGTCCAGCCCCTCGGCGTCCGCGAGGGCGACGGCCGCGACCGTGATCGCCGCACGGCTGAAGGCGGGTCTGCGGCCCCGGCCGGGGCGCGCCGGGCTCAGCCAGAGCTGCTGGGGGTCGACGCCGGAGGCGCCGTCACCGTCACCACGGGGCACGTTCCTCGGTTCCTCTCCTGCCACGACCGCCGACCGGTCCGCTCCTGCCGCAGCCGTACACCGATCGGGGTCCGTCTCGGGGACCGTCTCGGGGTCGGCCTCTGGGTCCGCCTCGGGGTCCGCCTCGGGGTCCATCCAAGCATCCGTTATTCTCGTACAACGTACGAGAATAACGGAGGAACCCCATGGCCGACACCCGCCCGCACGACGTCACCCCTCAGTCCGGTCCCCGTCCCCCGGTCCGCGGGCCGTCCCTGTCGGCCCGGCTCATGCGGGCCTCCTGGCGCGGGCTGCCGCCCAAGCGGTACGACGTGGGCCTGGAGGCCGGGCTCGCCGTGCCCGGCGCGGACGGCGGCACCCTGCGCGCGGACCACTACTTCCCCCGCGCCGACGGCGACTTCCCCACGCTCCTCATCCGCTCGCCGTACGGCAGGGGGCTGCCCTGGTCACCGATGTTCGGGATCCTCTTCGCCGAACAGGGCTTCCATGTGGTGCTCCAGAGCTGCCGGGGCACCGGCGGCTCGGACGGCCGCTTCGACCTGTGGCGCAACGAGACCGCCGACGGCCTCGCCGCGGTCACCTGGCTGCGCGGGCGCCCCTGGTTCACCGGCACCCTCGGCACGGTCGGACCCAGCTATCTGGGCTACACCCAGTGGGCGCTCGCCCTCGACCCGCCGCCGGAGCTGAAGGCGATGGTCGTGCAGGTCGGGATGCACGACCCGCACGCCTTCTACCACCGGGGCGGCGCGTTCCACCTGGAGAACGCGCTGGCCGTCGGCGCGGGCATGACCAACCAGCACCGCGGGATCGTGCCGTTCCTGAAGGCCGTCCTGCGGCTGCGCCGCGGGCTGGACGGGATCGTCAGCGCGCGCCCGCTGCGCAAGGCGTACGAGTCCGCGCTCGGTGAGTTGCCCTGGCTGGACGGCGTGATGGCCCACCCGGACGCCGACGACCCGTACTGGCGCGGCGCGGCGCTGGCCGGGGCGGCCGAGCAGGCGGGGATACCCACCGCCCTGATCGGCGGATGGCACGACGCCCTCGTCGACCAGACCTTCGAGCAGTACGCCCGGCTGCGGGCGGCCGGTGCCCGGACCTCCCTGCTCGTCGGCCCCTGGACCCACACCTCCGCCCTTCAGCAGGGCTGGCCCGAGGTCTTCGCCGAGAGCCTCGCCTGGCTGCGCGCGCATCTGTGCGACGACCCCTCCGGGCTGCGGCCCACCGGGGTACGGGTCCACGTCGGCGGCGCGGACACCTGGCGCGACCTGGACGACTGGCCGCAGTCCCCGGACCCCGCCCCGGCCCCTTGGTACGCGGCCCCCGACGACTCGCTCACCTCACGGCCCCCGGCGCAACCCGCGCCCCTCACGTCCTTCCGCCACGACCCGGACGCCCCCACCCCGTCCGTCGGCGGTCTGCTGCTGTCCCGGACGGCGGGCCCCCGCGACAACACCGCGCTGGAGGCCCGGGACGACGTCCGCACGTTCACCGGCCCGCCCCTGACCGAACCTCTGGACGCCGTCGGCCCGGTCTCCGCTCGGGTCCGGCTCGCCGTGGACACGGGCCACGCCGACGCCTTCGTCCGGCTGTGCGACGTGGACGGGCAGGGGCGGTCCACCAACGTCTGCGACGGCATCACCCGGGTGGCGACCGCCCCGGGGACGCCCACCGAGGTCACCGTCGTCATGAGCCCGATCGCCCACCGCTTCGCCCCGGGCCACCGCGTCCGCCTCCAGATCAGCGGCGGCGCGCACCCGCGCTACGCGAGCAACCCCGGCACCGGCGTCCCCGACACGGAGGCGGCCACGGTCACCCCCGCGCACATCACCCTGTACACGGGCACGTCCCTGAACCTGCCCGGCGGCACCCCGGCCCCCGAACGGTGACCGGCACCCGGCCCGGTGGTCCGTCGCCCGGGTGACGGGTGACCCCGGTGACAGATGATCCCGCTGAGGTGCGGTCCCTGTGCCGGGATGCCCCGAGGCCCGTCGCCCTGCCCTTCCCGGCGGTTCCGGCGGTTCCGGCGGCCCGTGCTCCCGGGCCGGGCTGTCCGCACCCCCCGCACCCCCCGCACCGCCGCGCTGTCCGCGCCGCCCGTGGGAGAACTTCGTCCGAATCCCGCTCCCGTGGCCCGCGACGGTCCGCCCCGCCTCGCGAACACCCCCTGACCTGCGCGGTGTTACGCCAGCCGTACGGTCCCGCTGGCGGCGGTGGCGTCCGGCGCGGAACTTTCGTCCAAGACAGGGGCGCCGAAGTCGGGGACCGTGGGGACATGCGCAGCTACGAGACGGGGTCCGGCCCCGTCGACAGCGACATCGGGAAGGGCTGGGAGGTCGCCCGTCCCCTCGGCGGCACGTCCGTGGACGGTGTCCGGATGGCCGGGTTCCGCGACCGGAGCGCCGCCGGGCTGGACATGCGGGTGCTCCCGCAGCCGGTCGTGGTCGTCGTCCTCGCGCTCGGGGACGAACCGGTCACGGTGGAGGGCGCCGACGGGCCCCGGCCCATGCGGAGCCTCGTCGCCGCGCTGTCGCCCGGCCCGGTCCGCATCCGGGGCGCGCGCGTCGAGTGCCTGGAGGCGCGGTTGTCACCCCGGGCCGCGTACGCGCTGCTGGGCACGTCACCACGCGAACTGGACGGGACCGTCACCGGGCTCGACGACCTGTGGGGGCGCCCCGCGCGGACCCTGCGCGAACGGCTCACCGACGCCCCGACCTGGCAGGAACGCCTGACGCTGATGGACGGCTTCCTCGCCGGGCGGGCCGCGCGGGCACCGGTGATGGCCCCGGAGGTCGCCGCCGCCTGGGACACCATCGTGGCCCGCCGGGGCCGGGTACGGGTCACCGATCTCGCCGCGTCCTGCGGGTGGAGCCGCAAGCGGCTGTGGTCCAGATTCAGCGCCCAGATCGGCCTCACCCCCAAACGCGCGGCCATGACGGTCCGCTTCGACCGCGCCGTCCGGGCCCTGCACGCGGGCCACAACCCCGCCGAGGTCGCCCTGGCCTGCGGATACGCCGACCAGCCGCATCTCCACCGCGACGTACTGGCCCTCGCCGGATGCACACCGGGCGCCCTGACCGGAGGCGACACCTCCGCCGGCTGACCGTGCCCGCCGCCGACCGTGCCGGCGGGGAAGGTTCCGGCCACACGCACGAGCGCGCGACGCCGTGTGACGCGCCGCGCGTCGACCCACCTCACACCACCTCACGACACCTCACACCACCTCACGACGAAGGGAAAGCCCTGTGGAGAACGCGGACAACGTGAACAACGTGAACAAGGTCGACGACTCGGAGAACGCCGAGGTGCGGGCGGCGGACGGCGACGACCGTGAGCTGATCGTCCGGCTCGCGTTCGGGAGCATGGCCGCGCAGACGATGCGCGCGGCGGAGCGGTTGAGGGTCGTCGAGCTGATCGGTGACCGCCGGCGTCCGGCCGCCGACGTGGCCGCCGAAGCCGGGGCCGAACCCCAGCCCATGGCCCGGCTGCTCCGCGCCCTGGCAAGCCTCGGCCTGCTGAGGGAACACGCCTCCGGCTCCTACTCGGTGACCCCCGCGGGCGCGCTCCTCGACCCCAACCGCCCCGACTCGCTCTCCTCGTTCGTCCGGATGTTCACCGAACCGACGATGACCCGCGCCTGGGAGCACCTGGACGACAGTGTCCGCACCGGCCGGACCTCGTTCGACACCGTCTTCGGCACCGACTTCTTCAGCCATGTCGCCCGGCACCCCGAGGTTTCCGCGGACTTCAACGCGGCGATGGGCCAGGCCTCCCGGGACACCGCCGCCGCGCTGCCGCACGCGTACGACTTCGGCCGGTTCACCCGGGTCACGGATGTCGGCGGGGGCGACGGCACCCTGCTGGCCGCCGTGCTCGCCGCGCATCCGGGCCTCACCGGAGTGGTCCTCGACACGGCGGAGGGCCTGGCGGAGGCACCGGGGACGCTGGAGCGGCAGGGACTCACCGAACGCTGTGCGCTGACCACCGGGGACTTCTTCCGCGCGGTCCCCGCGGGCTCGGACGTCTATCTGATGAAGAGCGTCCTGCACGACTGGGCGGACGACCAGGTGGTCACCATCCTGAGCCACTGCCGCGCGGTGCTGCCGCCGGGCGGTGTCGTCCTGATCGTGGACCCGGTGCTCCCCGAAACGCCCGGCACCCCGACCGGAACCGGCACCGGCAGCGGCACCCCCACCGGCGGCGAGGCCGACCCCGAGGTCAATCTCAGCGCGGGCGGGGTCACCTATCTGACCGACCTCAACATGCTGGTGAACGTGGGCGGACGGGAGCGCACGCGGCGGGACTTCGAGGACGTGTGCCGCCGCGCGGGCCTGACCCTCACCTCGATCACCCCGCTCACCGGCGCCGCACCGTTCTCCCTCATCGAGGCCGTGGCCGGACCCGTACCCGCCCCCGGCCCCGTACCCACGTCCGACACCGGGACCGGCTGACCGGCTGACCGGACACCACGCGGGGCCGCGCCCGGCCCCGCGGCCACGGCCCAGAACCTGACCGCCCCGCGTCAGCCCCGGAGCAGCTTCAGCACCTCCGGCCAACTCGACGCACGTGCCCCCGCGTTGGCGGCCGATGTACCGCCCATCCGGTAGGACTCGCCCGTCACCGGGTGGGTGAACCTGGTGCCGGCCGCGGTGTACGGGAACGTGCCGACGCCGTGCCCCGCGTGGGGGTGGATCAGCGCCCGGTGCGGGTCGCCCGAGGCGCCGCGCTGCTCGCCGATCCGCTCGGCCGAGGGCGCCGACGGCCACATCCCGTCGTCGCCGCCCGCGACGGCCAGCACCGTGCCGCGCACCCGGTGCAGCGGAATGTTTCCCTCCTTCACCGGCTTGCCGCCCTTCGTCCAGGCGGGGCCGCCGTCGGGGAAGCCGGGTACCACGCGATGGCTCGGGGCGTAGACGACGACGTCGTGGACCAGGTCCGGGTAGTGGTGGGCGAGGAGTTGGGCTGCCTCGCTGCCGCGTGAGTAGCCGATGACGGCGGGCCGCTGCGATCCGGTGGCGTACTCGCGCTTCAGCAGCCGGGCCGCGGTGACGAAGTACTCCAGCTCGATGCGTTCCAGGGTGGCGGGGCGGCCGGTACAGCCGAAGTAGCACAGGTCGAGCACGGGGTGCCCCCGGGAGGCGAGCAGCGCGGCGGCGTGCTTGTCGCCGTGGCCGCCGCTCGATCCGCCGAAGAGGAGCACCGGCGAGCGGCGCTCGGGCCCGGCGGGCGGCAGGTACAGGGCGCCCTCCACCCCGTCCTTGGCCACGGTCAGCGGCCGGTGGGTGACGCCCTTGTCCATCCAGGTGCGGGTCAGTGTGCGGGCCGCGAGCTGCTCGCCGCCCGCGTCCACCGCCAGGCGCACCTCGTAGTCGGAGCCGAGCTCCGGCCACAACGGCGCGAACCACGACTCGTCGGCCGATCCCTGGTCCGGCTTCATCGACCAGAACAGCCCCATGCCGTCGGCCTGTCGGTACGTCCCCGATCGCGGCCGGGCACGCTTCAGGTCCACCGACCCCGACGCGTCCGCGGCGAACGTGGCCCGCCCGGTCCAGGGCTGACCCCGGTGGTCCGCGGCCTTCGAGGTGACCGTCACCTCCTGGCCCGCGTCCAGACCGGTGACCCGGACGCGCAACGGCTCGTCGGCCAGGGCCACCGGCTTGTCGACCCGTATCCGCACCTCGTCATCGGCCGTGGCACCCCCGGCACACCCGACGCCGAGCAGCAACGCCAGCACGTTCGCGCCGACAGCCGTCCGCAATCCCTTGTTCCGCATCCCCGGCCCCCGCCTCGTACGCCGTCCTGTGGTCACCTGGTCCTGTGGTCACCCGCTCCGGAAAACCCTACGAGGGCATGGGCCCGGGCCGGACCCGGCGCGGCGAGGGGGCGGCATGCCGCCAGGCTCGGGGACGGGGCGGAACGGGGCAGCGCGGGATGCCCCGTACGGCCCCGGATTCCGGTGTTGCGGTTGTCGCTACGGGGACCACCACGTGCCGTGGCCCCTTGTCCTCTGACACCGAACCTGGATCGTCTGTCACCGAAGTTGGACCGATGAGGAACCCGGGTGTGAACAGTCGCGATGGGAACGATCGGTCAGGGCACGCACCGATCGCGGGCTTCGCTCAGTTCTTGCGTGCGGTTACCAGAGCGAAGGAGAGGTACTCGCCGCCGTCCGCGGTGAGCATGTCGATGACAGGCTGGTTCGTACTCCGACCGTCGGGGTGGTACTCAGCGCCTGCCCGGGCCCAGAGCAGCCAGTCCTGCCAGGCGGACGGCTGAAGACGCGCGGATGTGACCGTGACCAGTTCGGTGATCTCCCATTGGAAGCGCCACCACTCCGCCGTGTGCCAGGCGATCGCTTCCCAGCCGACCAGTTTCTTGATGTGGGGCGGGATCGCGCCGAGCTCACGGATCTCCCGTGTCATGGCGGGGGTCGCCATGCCCAGCTGGCCGCCAGGCCGGAGAAACCGCAGCAGGTAGGGCAGGTAGCTGTCCGCCGTCCCGAAGTACTCGAAGGCGTCCACGCTGACGATCGCGTCGAAGCTCTGCTCCTCGAACGGCAGGGTGTGCGCCTCTGCCCGCACAGCCTCCACCCGGTCCCCGACACCCGCCTCCGCGAAGACGGCCGCCGCCTGTTCGGGGTCGATCCACAGGTCGGCGGCGACGACCTCGACTCCGTACTCACGTGCCAGGAACACCGACGTGGCGCCCTTGCCGGAGCCGAGGTCGAGAACCCGCATACCTGGGTGCAGGTCAAGGTGGTGAGCAAGGTCCTCCAGCAGCCACAGAGGATTCGGCCCCATGTCGAGGCCGAGCAGCCACGCGGGGTCATGGCGAGAGGAGAGCGGATAGCGGTCCGGGCGGACGAGATCGTTCAAGGCGGTCACGAGCACGGACCCAAGCCGAACATGCGCCCGGCCGCAATCCATTTTCCCTGCGCCCCGCCCATGGGCCGAGGATCAAGGGGAGGAGCGTCATGGCCGTCCCACTCCAGTGACAGACGATCCAGACTCGGCGTCAGGGGACACCCCTCTCCGGCCGGGGGTCGTGGCAGGCCAAGGGGCGTCCAAAAGCTGTCACGCGCAGGCGACTTCACTCCCGTACGAGCCGTCGGCCCCGCAGCCACCTCACCCCGGACGGACCCGCATGTGACGCCGCCCCAACCGCTCGCCGGCTACAACTCGGGCAGCCTGTCGAGGACCGTGGGTGACCGTCGCTCCTCCAGCCAGTAGAGATAGATCCGCAGATCGGTGGCCAGCCCCTCGGCCAGATACGCCGCGAAGCGCCGGACCGCCGCGGCCACGCCCTGGCCCTCCCGGACGTCCCACTCCTCCCACTCCTCCCGCCGGTCCGCCAGGTACGTGGTGACACGGGCCCGGTCCCGCCACCACTCCCGGACCGTGCCGGTCGTCCAACGGTCGTCGCCGTCGTAGCCGTACCCGCGAAACGGGTCGGCGTCGGCGGCTTCGGCCAACCGGGCCGTCGCCGCCGCCGACCGGGGCTGGCGGTACACGTACTCCGACAGGTGCGCGCCCCCGTAGAGCACGTGATCGGGTGCCGATAACCGCCCTGTCCAGCAGTTGTCGGTATCGGCACCGTAGAAGGGACCGGGCACGTTCAGCCACAGCCGGTCCTCCCACTTGCACCCGAAGACATCTCGGTGCTCTTCGATGGCGGGCAGGGGATCGAAGTAGCGGGTCATCCCCCAAAGCTAGACATCACCCCACCCGCCCCGCCGGGATACGCACGGACCGAGGTCCGGCTCAGGACACGACGTAGCGGGCGCCGCCGCTCCCGTGCGACGGCCGCTGGATGTACGACGGCGGGTGCGACGGCTCACTCTCGCGTCCGCGTCACCCATGGAACTCGATCGCCTCGCTGATCAGCGCCCGTGCCGCCTGGCCGTGGACGGCCATCCCCGTGAGACGGGAGAACGCCTTCGCGTACACCGCGATCTCACCGGGCGCGGTGACGTTCACCCCGGCCGTCAGCAGCTCGACGCTCACCTGGCGGTCGTCGAACATGTAGAACGCCTCCAGCGGCCACACCCGCCGCTCCGCGCCGGCCGGGACAATACCGAGGCTCACCTGGGGCAGCGCCATGACCGCCAGCAGATAGCCGAGCTGACCGGCCATGGTCGCCGGGTCGCCCACCCGGTGGCGCAGCACGGCCTCCTCGATGAGCAGCACGAACCGGTGGCGGCCGTCGTGCAGGACCTCGGAGCGTTCCACCCGGGAGGCGGCGGCGTCCGGCGCGTCGTCGGGGGTGCCCTGGAAGTCCGCGATGGCCGACAGCAGGGCGGTGGCGTACGCCTCGGTCTGGAGCATTCCGGGGACGACGTTCGAGCAGTACACGCGGAACAGCCGGGTCCGCTCGTAGAGGGGGACGACCTCGTCCTGGGCCCCGCGCATCCCGTGCCGGTGGAGCTTCTTCCAGTGGACGTACAGCCGGTCGGCCCGGCGGTTGGCCGCGACGAGATCCCTGACCTGGTCGTGCGCCCCGCAGGCCGCGCACCACGCGCGGATGTCCGCGTCCGACGGCGCCGTCCTCGCCCGCTCGATCCGGGAGGACTTGGCCGGGCTCCAGCCGCATCGCACGGCCAGCTCGTGCCCGGTGATCTCCGCCTCCACCCGCAGCTCACGCAACCGCCCCGCGATCACTTCACGGGCGGCCTGGGCGTGGGACGAGGGGGAGGCGGGCATACGACGGCTCTTCCGGATCGAACGGCGTCAGACCATGTAGGCGCGGGATCGGATCTCGTACATCCCGTGCGGACGCCACGGTCCCACAACTCGCCCCACTGGTAGGCCCGTTCGGCCTTCGCCGGTCCCTGACGAGCCCAGCCATCCCGCGGGCCGCTCTCCCGCCTCGACGACCGTCCCCGTCACCCAGGACGCCAGGTCCGGCGACCACTCCCGGGCGGTGCGGTGCCGGACGGACGGCAGGGCCGGTGACCCCGAGGTCACCGGCCCTGCCGTCACCGCCGGTCCCCGCCGCGACGGCACGACGCCTCAGCGGGCCGACTGCGTCAGCGGCTCAGCGGGCGGACCCGTACGGACCCGTCCCGGCCGGGCGTCGCTCAGAAGGCCCCGCAGGTCAGGGATTGTGCCGTGGTGACGGCCTTGTCCGGGGTGTCGTTGACGTCGATGATGTCGACGTCGATGACGCTGCGCCACTTCACCGTCGTCGACCCCTTGCAGACCTTGCGGGCGTTGGCCCGGTGCGTGCTGGGGGCGCTCCTCAGCTTCTTGCTCGGCTTGACCGTCTTGTTGCCGGTCGCGACCGTCTTCCACTTCTTGGCCTTGGCGTCGTACGCCTGGAGCTGGACGGTGACCTTGGCCTTCTCGCCCGGCCCGCTCTTCTTGTACCACCAGCCGTGCCCCGACGCGGTGGCGGGAGGGGTGCTGGACTCGTGGACGTAGTCCCCGTTGGAGTAGAACACGCCGGCCGAGGGCTTCTTCTTCCCCGCGCGGGGCGACGGGCCCGAGTCGTCGGGCTCCTCGCCGGGTCCGCCCTCCAGCGGGCCCCCTTCGACCCCGCCCTCGACCTCGCCGGGCTCCTCGTCCGGCACGGCCGGGTCGGTCGGGTCCGGCTCGGTCGGCTCCGCGGTCTCCGTGCCCGGGACGGCCGTCGCGGCGGTGGTCGCGAGCGGCTCCACGGTGTCCAGGGGGGACGCGGTGGAGGCGGCCAGGGCTATCGCGGACGACGCCGTGACGGCGACGATGAATGTGCGCATGGTGCTGAATCGTTCCCTTGAGAATCCCGGCCCGGAACGGTCAATTCCGGACCGATGGTGCGGTGGCAGACACCGGCGGGACATCACCCCGCGCGTTCCGGAGGTCAACCCGTTCCGCACGGCGACGCGTCCGGCCGGTGACGTCGTCACCGACGGTCCGGAAGGTTCCCCCTCGTCACCCGTCCACCCCCGCTGGAACCGCCCTGGGGCGGTGGCCCGGATGGTTCCGGACGCTGTTCACATGGAGGTGTCGTGTCTGCCTGCGCCACATCATGCATCATCAGAATTACGGAAGTTGACCACTTTGTGAGTGATAAATGGGACCGAATGCCGCTTTCTGATCAATGCCCGTTGTGACGCTTCACGCACCCCCCTGATGGAACCGGAGCACGCCCGTCCGCCCGGATGACACCACCATCGCCATACATCGACCCTCACACCCCTTTCGCCCCTGACATGCGCTTCGGGGACGGGGACTTCCCCCGGTGAGCCGGGTCAGGGGTGGCCGATGAGCCAGACGACCGTCACCTCCACCTTGTCCTCGAAGACGCGGTACCCGATCGGCACTCCGGCGGATTCGAGGGCACGCACCCGCAGGGCATCGCGCCCGCGCCCACTCCTGACTCATCCCACGGCCGGCGGGCGTGAGGCGAGCGGGCCCGGCATCGCCTCATGAACGGCGCGGCGGCGGGCCGGGGTGAGCTGGGCCATGCCGCGCTTGGCGTCCTCCTCCAGGAACACTTTGCAGGTCACGACGGGTCTCCTCCGTCCCGGCGTTCGAAGGTGACGGGGTCGTGGTCGGTCCTGACCTCGTCGACGGTGTACGTCCTGGCCGTGCCGTCCCGCGAAGCCCGTTCGGCCTCCCGCACGGCGGGGTGGACCAGCGAGAACCAGACCACCCGGTGTTCCACCAGGACCCGGCGAATGCCGGCCAGAGGTTCCTCCCCCGCGGCGGCGAACGGGGTGGACTCCAGTTCCTCCACAAAGCTCCGCAGCGCGTCGGGCCAGGGGGCGAGGGCGGATCTCATCTCCGCGATCGTCTGCGGGCCCTCGTCCCACTCGACCACGTGGGGCGAACGGGTCACGTGCGTACGGCTGTTGTCCTGCTCGCTCATACAGTCGGTCTCCTCGGCATGGGGTGCTTGGCCGTGCGGCCACGAGAAGGTAGGGCCGAGCAGGGCCGCACATGGGGTGAGTGGTGTCGCGCTCACCCGGACGGGTGGCGGCCGGGCTGCCGGGTGCGGAGCTCGGCCGACGACGTCGTTACCGGGCTCGGACCCCGGCCCTGGACCCCGGCGGGGAACCGGGGTCCGTTCAGGGGGCGGTCCGGGGTGTCCCGGACGTGGATCGGGGGCGGTTCGCGTGAGACTCGGGTGTCCGGCCGACGTACGAAAGGTGCCGCGCATGGCTGTCCCCTCGGGCCCCGCCCGACGCAACGTCGTTCTCGGGGCCCTCGCCCTGACCCTCGCCACCGGCGGCACGGCCCGTGCCCTGACCGCCGATTCCACCGGGCACGTCCCCCGGGCCGGGGACGGCGCCGGCCGGATCGTCGATCTGGCACTGCCGTCCACCGCGCTCGGCCGCACCGCCAAGGTCCGGCTGCTGACCCCGGACGGGTGGCACGCCCGGCGCCCGGCCCGCCGCTGGCCGACGCTGTACCTGCTGCCCGGCGGCGACGGTGACCATCTGCCGTGGACCCAGGACTACGGAATCCAGCACCTTCCCGGGCTGCGGCACACACTCGTGGTGATGCCGGAGATGCCGCTGTTCGGCTTCTACTCCGACTGGTGGAACCACGGCGCGGGCGGCCCACCGGCCGTGGAGTCCTTCCACCTCCGGGAGGTGCTGCCGCTCATGGAACGCGAGTACGGCGCGGGACCGCGACGCGCGGTCGCGGGACAGTCGCAAGGAGGCTTCGGCGCGCTCTCCTACTCCGCGCGCCACCGGGGGCTGTTCCGGGCAGCCGCCTCCTTCAGCGGCTACGTCCACCCGCACCAGCACCCCAGAGCGGTACGCGCGGCGATGGACTACCTGGGCCTCGACCCGCTGGCCCTGTGGGGCGACCCCGAACGCCAGCGCCATGTCTGGGAGGCCCACGACCCCGCCTACCTCACCGACCGGCTGGCGGGCATCCCCGTCCACCTGTCCTGCGGCGACGGCCGCCTCGGACCGCTCGACCCGCCGGACACCCTCCCGGACGAGCACATCCCCGGCATGGAGGACCCCGACGACCCCTTCCCCGCCGACGTCCTCTCCCCCACCGAGGCCATCATGGAGGCGGAGAACCGGACCCTGGAACCCCTCCTCAGAGCGTCCGGAGCCCGGGTCACCACGCACTACCACTCCGGCACCCACGACCCGGCGTACTGGTCCCGGGAACTCCGCCGCTCCCTCCCGATGCTCCTCGCCGCCCTGCACGGCTGAACCGGGGGCACGTACGGGCACGCCCTTACGGTGCGCGGGGGCTTCGCACTCCGTACGCCGCCGATCGGCACCGCGGGCCGCCGCTGACTGCGGCGGTTCCGGGGGCGGCCGGCCGTTCCCTAGCCCGCGACCGCCGGGGCGGACCGGTTGTCCCCGTCCGTCGCGCGCTGCCCGGTGCAGCAGGCGTCGCCGTCCAGGACAGGGCTCTTGCCCATCCGATCGGCGTCGGCCTTGACGACGTAGACCTCCCACGGCTCCTGGCCGGGGCCGTGGACCCAGACCTTGTCCTGGAGGGCGTAGCAGCAGGAGGTGTCGTTCTCCTCGAAGGTGGCGAGCCCGGCGTCCTTGAGGCGGGCCGTGGCGGCGGTGACCGTCTCCGTGGAATCGACTTCGACGCCCAGATGGTCGAGGCGGGTGTCCTGGCCTTCCTCCCCCTCGATCAGGACGAGCTTGAGCGGGGGTTCGGTGATGGCGAAGTTGGCGTAGCCGGGGCGGCGCTTGGCGGGCTCGACGCCGAAGAGCTGGGTGTAGAACACGACCGACGCTTCGAGGTCGGCGACGTTGAGGGCGAGCTGGACGCGGGACATGACGTACTCCTCGAACAGTCTGTATCGAAACTTGTCGATGTCTTACAGTGCCGAGCTTGCCTCTTGAATCGAAGTTCGTCAACATAGAGGGATGTCGAATCAAGAGCTTCCGGTGCTCGGACAGGACGCCACGGTGGAGGGCTGCTGCCCCGGCCTGCTGTCGGCCCCGCTGGACGAGGACCAGGCCGTGGTACTGGCGAAGGTGTTCAAGGCGCTCGGTGATCCGGTGCGGCTGCGGCTGCTGTCGATGATCGCCTCCCGCGCCGGGGGCGAGGTCTGCGTCTGCGATCTCACCCCGGCGTTCGACCTGTCCCAGCCGACGATCTCCCACCACCTCAAACTGCTGCGCGAGGCCGGGCTGATCGCCTCCGAACGGCGGGGGACGTGGGTGTACTACCGGCTGCTGCCGGAGACGACCGACCGGCTCGCCGGCCTCCTCACCCGGCCCGCGGGCGATTCCCTGCCCGAGCCCGCCGGACTCCCCGCGTGAGCGCCCCGGCCGTCGCGGCGGGGCCGGTGGCGTCCCGGCTGTCGTTCCTCGACCGCTACCTCGCCGTGTGGATTCTCGTCGCGATGGCCGCCGGCCTCGGCCTCGGCCGACTCGTCCCGGGGCTCGGGGACGCGCTGGCGAAGGTGACGGTGACGGGGGTGTCGCTGCCGATCGCGCTCGGCCTGCTGGTGATGATGTACCCGGTGCTGGCCAAGGTCCGCTACGACCGGCTCGGCACCGTCACCCGCGACCGGCCCCTGCTCGTCTGGTCACTGGTGCTGAACTGGGTGCTCGGTCCGGCGCTGATGTTCGCGCTCGCCTGGATCCTCCTGCCCGACCTGCCGGAGTACCGCACCGGGCTGATCATCGTCGGGCTCGCCCGCTGCATCGCGATGGTCATCATCTGGAACGACCTCGCGCGCGGCCACCGGGAGGCCGCCGCCGTCCTGGTCGCGGTGAACTCCGTCTTCCAGGTGATCGCCTTCGGCCTGCTGGGCTGGTTCTACCTCGACCTGCTGCCCGGCTGGCTCGGCCTGGCGACCACCGGCCTGGACATCTCCGCCTGGGAGATCGCCCGCTCCGTCCTCGTCTTCCTCGGCATCCCCCTCGTCGCCGGGTACCTCACCCGCCGTATCGGCGAGAAGACCCGGGGCCGCGACTGGTACGAGACGGAGCTGATCCCCCGGATCGGGCCGTTCGCCCTGTACGGGCTGCTGTTCACGATCGTCGTGCTCTTCGCCCTCCAGGGTGAGGCGATCACCTCGAAGCCGGTGGACGTGGCCCGGATCGCGGTACCGCTGCTGGTCTACTTCGCCGTGATGTGGGCCGGGTCCATGGCGATCGGCCGGGCGGCGGGGCTCGGCTACGCGAAGACGACGACGCTGGCGTTCACCGCGGCGGGCAACAACTTCGAACTCGCCATCGCGGTCGCCATCGCCACCTTCGGCGCCACCAGCGGCCAAGCCCTCGCCGGAGTCGTCGGCCCCCTCATCGAAGTCCCGGTCCTCATCGGACTCGTCTACGTCGCCCTGAGGGCCCGCCGCTTCTTCCCCACCACCCCCGACCCCGCGGCCGGACCGGCCGCCGTCCCGGAAGGCCCCGCCCGTGTCTGAGCCCCGGCCGAAACCCTCGGTGCTGTTCGTGTGCGTCCACAACGCGGGCCGCTCGCAGATGGCCGCCGCGTTCCTCACCCACCTCGCCGACGGCCGGGTGGAGGTCCGCTCCGCCGGGTCCGCACCCGCCGCCACCGTGAACCCCGCCGCCGTGCGCGCCATGGCGGAAGTCGGGATCGACATGTCCGCCGGGACACCGAAGGCCCTGGCCACCGAAGCCGTCCGGGCGTCCGATGTGGTGATCACCATGGGCTGCGGCGACACCTGCCCTGTCTTCCCCGGCAAGACCTACCTCGACTGGAAGCTCGACGACCCGGCCGGACAGGGCGTCGAAGCGGTACGTCCCATCCGCGACGAGATCGAACAGCGCGTCAGGGGCTTGCTCGCCGAACTCCTGCCCGAGCCCGCCTGACCTCCACCCGGCCCCGCCGACGCGACTGGCCTCACCAACGGTCCCGGCCGCCGAGTCCCTACGGTGCCGTCCCCCGCGCCAACGCCGCCAGACCCGCGAACGCCTCCGGAGACACCATCAGCACAGGTCCGGCCGGGACCTTACTGTCCCGAACGGGAACCACGTCCGCCAGCTGGACGAATCCGGGCGCCCACTCGACGCACTGGCCGCCGTCCCCTCCGCTGTGGCTGGACTTGATCCAAGACGAGTCCGACACGATCTGCGCCATCGTTGCCTCCTTGGCTGTACACCACGACGAAAGGTTGGGCGCTCAAGAGCTGCCGCAGTAGCTGTCCTCTACCCATCAGTGCCGACGCGGTACGCCGGACGTTCGCAGGCGGCAAGCAGGACGCGGAACGAGTTCCCGCATCCTGCGGTGGCCGACGCGAGGCCCCCGGTCAGGTGCCTCGCGGCCCATGCTCCGACCGGCACCGTGGGCTGCCCTGGCGGCTCCGCCTGTTCCCAGGGCGCCCGACCGTGCCCCACAACGCGCCGGGGTCGTGCCCCGAACCACCCTCCGGCCACGCTTGGCAGCCCCCGTCACAGCCACGACGATAGAGGCCCGATCCCGACGTGGGAGTGAGGAAGCGATGTCCTGCTCCAGCGCCCAGGCCGCCCGCGAGTCGATCGCCGCGCGGCTCAAGGAACTGCGTCTCGACGCCGGTCTCACGATGCAGGCGCTTGCCGACCGGTGCGGATGGAGCAAGGCGAAATCCTCACGGATCGAGGCCGCGAGGACAGCCCCCAGCGACGCCGACATCCGTGCCTGGTGTGCCGCGTGCGGCAGCGGCGACCAGGCGGCGGACCTCATCGCGTCGTCCCGCACCGCCGATTCGATGTACGTCGAATGGCGACGCGTGCAGCGCACCGGACTGCGCAGGCTCCAGCACGCGAACCTCCCGCTCTACCAGCGCACCGAACTCTTCCGCGTCTACTCCTCCCGCGTCGTGCCCGGCCTGCTCCAGACCGAGGACTACGCCCACGCGCTGCTGTCACTGATCGCGGGCTTCCGCCACCTCCCGGACGACGCCCGTGCCGCCGCGATCGCCCGCGTCGAGCGGTCGCACCTCATCCGCGACGGACACCACCGCGTCGTCCTGCTGATCGAGGAAGACGTACTGACCCACCGCATCGGCAGCGACACCGTCATGGCCGGGCAGCTCGCCCATCTGCTCACGGTCATGTCGTACCCGGCCGTCTCGCTCGGTGTCATCCCCCGGGCCGCGCGACGGGAGCTGTGGGGGCCCGAGACGTTCACGATGTTCGACGACAAGAGGGTTCACGTCGAACTCCTCACCGCCAAGGTCACCGTGACGGCCCCGACCGAGGTCCAGCTCTACCGAAGCGCGTTCACGCGCCTGTCCGGTATGGCGGTCCACGGCCCCCGCGCACGCGCGCTGATCAGCGGAGCGATCCACTCCCTGAGGTGATCCGCCCGCGAGCTACGGTGCCCACACGCGTGAGCCCTACGACGCGGTGTCCCGAGCCAACGCCACCAGCCCCGCGAACGCCTCCGGCGACACCATCAGCACAGGTCCGGCCGGGACCTTACTGTCCCGAACGGGAACCACGTCCCCTGATCGGACGAATTCGGGTGCCCACTCGAAGCACTCGCCCCCGTCGCCCCCGCTGTGACTGGACTTGACCCACGAGTCCGTCGGTATGGCCTGACTCACGTCTGAACTCCTCAGCTTTTTCGGCAATCCAACGAGCTGAGCCAGCGGGCGAGAGGGCGTTGGCCCGCAGGCGATCGAACTGTTGCACGGCGATGCCAACAGTCTCACAGTCGTCGAACCGACGGCCTCCGCGAGGCCCGTCGATGTGCAGAACCGAGGGGTCCTTCGCGAAGTCCAGCAGAGCAAAGGGAAGGTAGTAGGGGGGCGCCCCCTCGGAGAAGGGCAGCACCTGGATCGTGACCCTCAGGGACTGAGCCACGTGGGACAAGTGCTCCAGTTGGCGGGCCATGACCCCGGGTCCGCCCACCACCGTGCGAAGACACGTCTCGCTCAGGACCACCCAGAGCTCCGGCGGCATGGCACCCAGCAGTATTTCCTGTCGCCGCAGTCGTGCTGCGACTCTGGATTTGATCACCTCATCGGAAAGCCGCGGGATGCTGGCACGGTAGACCGCCAGCGCGTAGTCCTCCGTCTGAAGCAGACCTGTGATGAAGGCGAGCGAGTGGTTCTGAATGCGAACCGCTCGCTGCTCCAGTTCGACGTACGGGCGGAACCACGGCGGATGATCGCCTTCAAGGACGCGCTGCAATTGATGCTCGAACAGCGGAGTGGTCCCCAACGCCCGGTCAGCGCCAATGGCGAACTTCAAGCTGGGGATCTGCTTCGCGGCCTCCACCTTGCTGACGTAGCTCTCGGAGTACCCGGTTGCACTTCCGAGGCCCTTCATGGTCATTCCGCGGGCCCGGCGCACCTGGCGCACGTCAACCCCGAATGCCTCGACCGGACTCAAGTGTGACCGTTCAGGCATGTCACTCATACCTCTGACCTCGCACTTTGCGGACCGCACAACAAAAGGCAGGAGTGGGCGGCTTGAGCCGACCCACCTCAAGTAGTGCCACTCTAGGCCATGTTGTGTTCATCTGGTCACGCACAGATACGAACGACAGCGGAAGGTACGGCCTTGCGTGACCACATCCCTCCCGATCCGTATGTGTTCGCCTGGCCGCCGTGCCGGTGCCCCTTGCCGGACTGCCCGGACCGGGAAGGGGCCGATCTCCAGCGCGAACGGGAGGAGGCCGCCCGTACCGCCCGGTCGCGGCTCGAAGCCCGTATCCGGCTGGAGAACGACCGGCGGCGTCGGCTCGGGACGTACTGGCGGCTGCTGTGACGGGACGACCGCCCCTCCACCCACCACCCCCACCGGAAGGAACCCCGTACATGAACGACCGTGTCGGCTGGAACGAACTGCCCCTCAGCCTGCGCACGTTGATCGAGATGGCCGCCGGTCAGGTGATCCGGGCCGACTCCGTCGCGGACGGGCTGAACTGTTCGCTCGCCGCGCGGGTCGACACCGTCGGGGGCGGGCGGCTGTTCCTCAAAGGGGTACGGGACGACGACCTGGCACAAGTAGCCGCGCTCGCCTGCGAGGACTCGCTGAACGAGCACGTCACCGGAGTCAGCCCGCCCGTGCTGTACCGGTTCCGGGCGGAGGGCTGGTACTGCCTCGCGTTCGGCTTCGTGGACGGGAGGTACGCCGACCTGGGGACCGGGTCGAAGGACCTCGGCGCGGTGGCCGCAGCGCTTCGGGGGCTGCCCGCCGTGCCCGTGCCCGGACTCCCCGTACCGGACCTCGCGGAGCGGTTCGCCGGTCATCTCGACCGCACGGAGTCCGCCTCGTTGAAGGGCCGTTGCCTTCTGCACACGGACCTGAATCCGCACAACATCCTGATCGACGGCCGTACCTCTGCCGCCTGGTTCCTGGACTGGGCCATGCCCGCCGTCGGACCGCCCTGGGTGGACCCCGCGTACGTCGCCGTCCGGCTCATGGAGTGCGGGCAGCCCGCCGGGGACGCGCTCGCCTGGCTGTCCGGCTTCACGAGCTGGCGGGACGCCGACCCTCTCGCCGTCAAGGCGTTCGTGGACGGGACCTGCCGGGCGTGGACCGCCCGCATCGGTGAACGGGACGCCACGCCCAGCAACGAGCGCTACCAAGCGCTGCTCAGCGGTATCTAGCCGCACCACGAGTGCGGGCCGACCCGGCCCGTGCCCGACGACAGATCACCCCGACGGACCGTTGCAGCGTTCCGCCGGGGCTGGCCGAACCAGCTTCAGAGGAGCTGATCCGACGTATGCGTGACTCTATCCTCCATGCCCTTCTGCGGGCGCTGGACCTTCTCCCGTGGACCCGGCGCAGGAAGCCGGGACGGCACTCCGCCGCGCACCTCGACCATGACCCCGTTCACCCCGTCCCGGACGAGGTCCCTTGCAGCGCGTGGGCCAAGCCCTGGCCGGGGATCAGCTCCCATCAGGCCCGTGCGGTGTTCCTCGCGGACGCGGAGCTCGATCTCACCCCTGACCAGCGGGAACGCCGGTGGGCCGCCGCCTTCGCGGAGCTCGGGGTCGACTATCCGTACGCGTACCCCGGCGACCACTTCTCGGCCGTCGGATGAGCGGGCGGACCCTGTGGTTCCCGGAGAGCGCGCCGGACGTCCTCGAAGCGGATTGTTCCGGCTGCGGGCGGAGGACCATGGCGGCCGTCGCCGTCGGGTGCGGGGGCCCCTCGCGGGGTGGCGCCGGGTTGCGGTACGTGTGCCCGGAGTGCACGACTGACGCGGTGCCGCTTGCCGTACCGGAGGAGTTCCCAGCGGGTCGCCTTCGCTTGCGCTTCTGAGGTCTGTTCGGGTGGGCGTGCTTGTTCCCGTTCGGGTCGGACGGGGGTGCGCAGTTCCTCGCGCCCCTGGGTTACCTGTGTTGGGCGTACTTGTTCCTGTTCGGGTCGGACGGGGGTGCGCAGTTCCCCGCGCCCCTGGGTTACCTGTGCTGGGCCTACCTGTTCCTGTGCGGTACTTCGGGGGTGCGCAGTTCCCCGCGCCCCTGGGGTTCCACGCCTGGGCGTACCTGTTCCTGTGCGGTACTCCGGGGGTGCGCAGTTCCCCGCGCCCCTGGGGTTCCACACCTGGACGTACCTGTTCCTGTGCCGTCACTCGTGGGTGCGCAGTTCCCCGCGCCCCTGGGGGTCCTGTGCTGGGCGTACTTGTTCCCGTTCGGGTCGGACGGGGGTGCGCAGTTCCCCGCGCCCCTGGGTTACCTGTGCTGGGCGTACCTGTTCCCGTCCGGTACTTCGGGGGTGCGCAGTTCCTCGCGGCCCTGGGGGTCCACGCCTGGACGTACCTGTTTCTGTGCGGTACTTCGGGGGGGCTCGTCAGGTGACGGTGCGGCGGTAGATCTGGCGGGGGCCGCCTTCCGGTCCCGGATCGGCGGGCTCGGCAGGGGCGAAGCCCAGGCGCTCGTAGAAGACACGCGCGCCGCTGGCGACAGCACCGGGGTGATCCGCCCCGAAGGTGACCACCTCGATGCTGCCCGGCCCCCGCACCCACCTGCGCGTCGCGTCCGACATCAGCGCCCGACCGACGCCCTTCCCCCGTGCCTGCTCCGAGATGACAAGCCAGTGGACGTGGTGGGTCGACGCCTCCGCACCGAACAGCAGCCCGCCGAGGAGTTCCGGCCCCGACGAAACCGCGACGAGCGCCCTGGACCGACGTATGTGCTCGCGCACAGCGTCATGGAAACCCACCTCCTCGACCATCGGACCGAACCAGTGCTCCACCTGGGCCGCCAGGCCGAGGAAGCCCGGGAAGTCCTCATCTCCCGCAAGTCTGACGATCATCCGGGCAGTCTGGCATGACCAAGCGCAACGACGCCTGGTGCGGCATCAGGAGGACTGCACACCCTCGACGTTGGCGACCATCCTGCGCAGCACCTTGAGCGCGGCCACGTACTCCTCGTCGCTGATGCCCTCGTGGACCACGCCGCGCAGCTCGGTCGCCAGCTCGCGCAACCGCGCCCTCGCGGCCTCCCCCGCGTCGGTGAGCTGGAGGCGCTGCCCGGCATCGGTCCTGAGCCAGCCGCGGTGGATCAACTGGTCTATGACACGCGCGATCTCGTGCGGTCCGTCCGCGAGGGGCGTCAGCTGGGTGACGACCTCCTCACGGCTCGGCGCGACGGGACCACCGTTGACCCGGTTGAGCACCCAGTACTGCGGCTGCGTGACGTCGATCCTGGCCATGGCGTCCCGCAGCTTCCGGGTAACGGCCTTATGGGCGAGGCCACTCCAGTACCCGATGGGCTGCGTGGCCAGCATGTCGTCGGTGGCGGCCGGATCAGCCGGCGCCTGGTCGGTGGCGTTCTCGGTCAGCGGTCTCATGCTCGCGACGCTATATCCCCCACCAGACCACCCGTCCGACGGTCCCAACCCCGTCCCCGCGCCGTTGAACCCCCCTCCCCGTGCACTCGCCCGGCTACGGAAGGGGGTGGGCGGGAATCCGGGGGTTGAGGAACATCGGAACGAAAACCGGCGCTAAGCCTCGATCGGCCCTGGTGGGCGGCTGACGGGGCGTCGGTCGCGGGGCCGGTCTGAAGTCTTCCCCCAGATAACGCCCTATTATCTGCGGCACCGGGATGTGTCACCTGCGGCGACGTCCCCGGGCCGCTGCGCGAAGCGGCCCTGTTATCTGTGGCAAGGGGGAAGCGGTGCCCGCCGTCGTACAACTGCCCGTCGGGAAGGCGCTCACGGTCCGCGCTGCGGCCGACGTCTTCCTGGACTCGCTCGGCAACCCGAACACGGTCCGGAGCTACGGGGCCGGGGTGGGCAAGACCGCCGAGCGGATCGGCGAGGGCCGGCCGCTGGCGTCGGTCGCGGACGACGAGATCGGCGAGGCCCTGGAGGTGCTGTGGGGCCGGTCCGCGGTGAACACCTGGAACGCGCGCCGGGCATCGGTCCTGTCCTGGCTGGGCTGGTGCGGCGAGCGTGGGTACGACGGCCCGGCGGTCCCGGCCTGGGCGAAGCGGATGCCCCCGCCCGACTCGCAGACCCCGGCCCGGTCGAAGATGGTGGTCGACCGGCTGATCGCGCGCCGGGAGGTGCACCTGCGGGAGAAGACGCTGTGGCGGATGCTCTACGAGACCGCTGCCCGCGCCGAGGAGATTCTGGGCGTCAACATCGAGGAGCTGGATCTCGCCGGGCGCCGGGCCCCGGTGAAGGCCAAGGGCTCCGCCGTCCGCCGCCGGGGCGGCCGGGGCCGCGAGGACTTCGTGCTGGAGACGGTCTACTGGGACGCCGGCACCGCGCGGCTCCTGCCCCGGCTGATCAAGGGCCGCACCCGCGGGCCGGTGTTCGTCACCCACCGCCGCCCCGGACCCGGCAAGATGCTCTCAGCCCGGGACGTCTGCCCAGACACCGGCCTAGCCCGCCTCTCCTACGGCCAGGCCCGCGCTCTGCTCGACCAGCACACCGCGCACGCCGGGCCGGGCACCGGCTGGGACCTGCACGAGTACCGCCACTCCGGCTTGACCCACCTCGGCGAGCAGGGTGCGTCGGCGCTGATGCTGATGGCCAAGTCCCGGCACAAGAAGGTCGAGAACGTCCGCCGGTACTTCAAACCCTCGGCGGCCGCCATCGCGGACGTCACCGCTCTGCTCGCGCCCGGGGACGCCCGCCGCTGACCCGCGCGCGGAGCGGTGCGCGCTGGTGTGCGCTCCAGCGCGCTCCCCGGCAGGGCTGTTCGTCCTGGTGGCGGGGCTGGTGAACTGGTTCACGGCCAGGCCCTGCGGTGCACCGCCCTTCACGCCGACACCGGCTACCCGGTGACGGGCCACGGGCTGGCCGGAGCAGCGTGAACGTCGTGCGGTTGCCCCCTGACCCCCTGGACCTGCGGGACGTGCGTCGCCGTGTCGATGCGGTGCTGCAGGAGTTCCTCGACCACCAGGCTCTCCCCGGTCGTCCAGGCCCGCGCGTCCAGGAAAAGTCCAGCAGCGGCCCGGAGGGGCGGGCGTCCAGCCGGTGCGCCGCGGTCGACGGACTGCCCGGCACCGGCCCCTGGGTCACTCGGCCGGTGCGCGGGCCGAAGGGCCCGGTCGCTCAGGTTCTGCCGGGTTTGCCCGTCGAGACCAGCAGGAGGACGGACGAGCCCGGTGCCACCGGTTCTGCGCCGCCCCGGGGGGCACTGCTGATCACCTGCCCGGCGGGAGCGTTCCAGTCCGTGTGCCGCATGATCGTGCAGCTCAGTCCGAGTCCGCGCAGCAGGCTTCCGGCCTGTTCGACCGGCATGCCGGCCAGGTCCGGCAGCGCGATGCCCGCTCCCGCGGTCCGCTCCTGCTCCTGTGTCGGAGTCGCATCGGCGCTTCCGCTCTTGGGGGTGCCGGTGGCGAGCGGGGTGCACGCCCCGTTCGCCGGTGGGGACAGGGACGGGGAGGCGCCGGGCGCGGGCGGCACGGGCTTCAGCGCGAAGAACCCCACCGTGGCGCACGCCAGCACGCAGCACGCCGCAGCGGTGCCGAGGAGCGCCCGGCGGGTGCGGCTGCGGCTGACGGATCGCTCGATCGCGGCCGCGTCGACGACCGGCGCCGCCGGCCCGTCGGCGAAGGAGGCCACCGCGGCACGCAGCTCGGCTTCGAGGCCCGGCTCGAACGGGGCCGGTCCGGACGACGTGTTCCTCACTTCGTACCTCCGAAAGCGGCCGACGGCGTGTGCGGCGCCTGGGCGCCCGATACGGAATCGCGCAGCTTGGCCAGGCCGCGGGCGAGCTGGGACCTCACCGCACTCGAAGAGATGTCCAGGACGTCGGCGACCTGCCGGGCGTCCAGATCGTGCAGGTAGTACAGGACCACCACGCTGCGCATGCCCATCGGCAGCCCGAGCAGTGCCTCGATCAGTTCCGCGCGCAGATCCACCTGCCCGAACCGGTCCCGGGGGTCGGCCGTCTCGGGCACCCCCGACAGCCCGGGGCGCTCGCCCCGGCGCGACAGCCGCCGCCAGCGGTCGTTGGCCAGGTTGACCAGCACTTTGCGCACGTACGCCTCCGGCGAGTCCGCCACCGCGACCTTCCGCCACTGTCGGCACGCCCGCTCCAGCGTCTCCTGCACCAGATCCTCGGCCACGTGCACGTCACCGGTCAGCGCATACGCGGTGCGGAACAACGCTCCCGACCGCTGTGCGACGAACTCCGTGAATCCGATGCCCGGACCGCTCCTGCGAAACCTCACCCGCCGACCTCCTCTCCTCGTCCCGTCCCGATCACTGCCCCCATGACGGCGGAACGGGGCCGGGTGCTGCACCGAGCCGCCGGCAGTGACGTGAATCACAGCCGGGACGGAAGGGTGTCCCAGGAGGCGGGTGGAGCGTCTGCCCCTGCGGCGAGGACCACGGTCAGGGCCGTCTCGACGCCGGGGTCCCCTCCGTCATGCGCGACGACGCCGACCTCGTGCGCACCGTACGGGCCGGCAGCGACCGCTGACGCCCCGCCCGGCCGGGCGTACGGTGGAGGCCCCGGTGTCCTAGCTCAGACACCAGCCGCAAAGTAGCGATCCGTCCTGGGGGTCAGCTGCCGACGGGCGCCGCTGCTGGGTTGAGGGTCTTGTGCACGACGCCGACGGACACCTTGACGGCGACGGCGATCTCGCGGATTGACTGGCCTTGGGCGCGGCGGGCGAGGATTACGCGCCGCTTGTCGTCGTCCGCGACGGGGCGTCGGCCGCCGCGCCCGCGAGCGTGGGCGGGGGTCGGGCGTTCGGTAGACGGCCGATAGATGAACGCGGGGGCATGTCCTGCCTGTGGATCTCCGCGCTCCGAGACCCGCCCAGTCTGGGCAGGGCGGAAGCCGACGTAGCGGCTTTGTACCGCGGGTCAGAGGGGCCGTTTCCGTGCGGGACTCGGGTCAACTTGCGGCAGAAGCGGTGCCGGAACAGTCACAAGGAGCCTGATCCTGTCCGGGAATGCGCGTGTTTCTGTCATATGTGGGAGAGGTATTGCCGGAGCGTGAAGGCAGCGCGACAGTGACATGCACACCTCTTTCAGTGATTCCCGGAGGCGGCCGAAGAACCGTTGGGTGCCGGGATGCGGGAGTGTGCCGAGGCCATGACCCCAACCTGACCGTGCACTGCTGAACCCGTCCCATCCGCATGTTCACCGCCGATACGCACCGCACCAGGGTCACGTTCTTTCCCGGGCCCGCCGTGCGGCAGTGACCGGCAGAACGGAGTTCTCCGTGGCTTCCATTTCACCAGTCCGCCGCCGCTCTTGGCGGACCCGCCTGGCCGCCCTGTTAGGCGGCCTTGTGCTCGTCCCGGCAAGCCTGCTCGCCGTGGCGGGTCCGGCGCACGCCGACGCCGGCCTGCAACTGTCCGAGTCGGCCGACCCGGTCCCCGCCGACACCAGCTACACGTACACCGTCAACCTTCCCAATATCGGCGACTCGTTCGCCAGCCAGTTCGACATCGTTGCCGACCTGAGCGGGGCGGCGGCGACCTTCACCGGCTGGTCCATAGCCAGCGACGCCGTCGACACCTGCACCCTGACCGGGACGCATGCCGCATGCACCGTCATCCCCGGCAACCTCACCGCTCAGGACGGCGTGATCACCCTGACCGTGCTGCCCACCGCGGCGGGCACCGTCAACGTCACCTCCACCGCCACCGTCCCCGACTTCGGGGGGCTCCAGTGGGGTACCGACAGCATCAGCACCACGATCGAATCCGCCGGTCCCGCCTGCACCATCACCGGCACCGCGGGCAACGACACCCTGACCGGCACCAACGGTGACGACGTCATCTGCGGTCTCGGCGGCAACGACACGATCAACGGCGGCAACGGCTCCGACACCCTCTACGGCGGCCCCGGCAACGACGCTCTCGGCGGCGGCAACGGCAACGACACCCTCTACGGCCAGGCCGGTGACGACACCAGCAAGGGCGAAACCCTCCTCGGCTCCCTGCTGCACCTGTTCGACAACGGCAACGACACCATCGACGGCGGCCCCGGCAACGACGACCTCGACGGCCAGAACGGCAACGACACCCTCTACGACCACGACGGCACCGACACCATGAGCGGCAGCCTCGGCAACGACAACATCGACGTCGCGGACGGCGTAGGCGGCGACACCGCCAACGGCGGCCTCGGCACCGACACCTGCGCCACCGACACCGGCGACACCGCCACCCTCTGCTGACCCCATCCGACAGCAGCAGCCCGCAGGGGCGTCGACCGCGCAGCCGGCCGGCGCCCCCTGTCTGTGCCCTTGCTCGCCCGTAGCCGCCGCAGGAAACCCTCGCCGGCCGGTACGGGGAAGTCCTGGACGACGTGGGTCTCGCTCAGGGTGTCTGCGCAGGGGAGCGGCCGGCGGTGTCCGCCGGAGTGCGGGGCAGGGGCACCGCACTCCGGCGGACACCAGGTCGAGCCGCTTGTCCATGTCCAGGCGGATAGTTCCGTACGGGTTGACGTTCGACCAGAACAGCGCGGTCAGGCCGCGCCGGTCCTCGTCGGTGAGCTTACCCGCGACCTGCTTTGCGGCTGGTGTCTGAGCTAGGACACCGGGGCCGTGGAGGCATGGCCGGGAGGACACGCCGCTGTGCGTACATCCGCTGTTCCGAGCCGTTGCCAGTGGCGGCCCGCAGCGACAAGCGGTTCTGCTCGGCGAGGTGCAAGGCCGCCGCAAGGCGATGGCGGCGCCACTACGTCGAGAGCGTCGCCATCGGGCTGTGGTTCACCCTGGGCGTCGAGACCGAGCACGTCGTGTACTGCCCGGCGTGCGGCCGGCGGTTCGCCCGGGGACACGGTCACCGCCGTGACACGGTGTACTGCCGCCCCGCGTGTCGTCAGGCCGCCTACCGGGCCCGCCTCGCCGAGCGGGTACACGAAGACGTCACCACCCCTTCCCCTGTGACGGCTCCCGGTACCCGCTCCAGGCCCGTGAGCAGCGAAAACACCTTGCCGATCACCGCCCCGGCTCGGATGGCAGGATGACGGCCGTCACTCGTCGTCAAGGGCGTTCTTATCACGCAACGGGCGCAGGCCCCCGGGGAACTCGGGGAGCTTGAAGGAGTACCGGCCGAGCATATTGACGTGGTGGCGGACGAACGGAGAGAGGCGGGCCACGTCCTGGTCGCGGACGTCGAAGCCGTCGGCGCGCAGCCGGGTGACGGCCGCGTCCATGTACTTCGTGTTGAACAGGACGAGAGCGTTCAGGACGAGCCCGAGGGCGCCGATCTGGTCTTCCATGCCGTCCTGGTAGCGCTGGTAGAGCTGCCCGGCCCGGCCGTGGAAGATTTTCCGGGCGAGCGCGTGGCGGCCCTCCTGGAGGTTGGCCTGCACCTTGATCTGACGCCGGTATCCGGGTTCATCGGCCAGGCGCAGGATGTGCAGGGTCTTGGCGATCCGCCCGTAGTGGGCGACCGCGTCCCCGAGCGGGGTGGGCCGTCCCTCGCGGGAAAGCATCCGGATCACGTCGTAGGCGCGGACGGCTCCGGTGTGGATGGACCCGATGATCCGCAGGATGTCCTCCCAGTGCCGCTCGATCCGGGCCAGGTCGACCCGGCCGCGAGCCGCGTCCTGGAACGCCCCGTAGTCGGCGGTCCGGTCGATGCGCCACATCTTCTGATCCGGCAGGTCGGCGAGCTGCGGCGCGTACGCGAACCCGGCCAGGGTCAGCAGCCCGAACACGATGTCGCTGTAGCTCGCCGTGTCGGTCACGATCATCTCCGGGCGCTCGCCGCCGTCCCGGTCGTAGAGCACGTCCAGCACATAGAGCGAGTCGCGCGGGGTGCCGGCCACGACCTTCCCGCCCAGCCCGGCCGCCTGGTCGTTGATCATGTTCAGCCACGTCGCGCCGCCCCGGCGCCCGAAGTACTTCGGATTCGGCCGGGCGTACACCGACTGCACCGGCACCACGAACCGCATCCCGTCCACCGACGCGACCAGCCCACCGCCCCACGCCGCGGCGAGACCGATCGCGGCCTGGGCCTCGATGAGGGTTGCGTTCGCGGCCCGGTACGTGGCGAGCCGCAGATACGTCTGGTCCACGTGGGACAACCTGCCGTACTTCAGCGCGTCCACGCCGCCGATGACGGGGGTGTAGCCGACATTGCAGCCGTGCGCGACCAGCAGTCCGGCGATCGTGACGTGCAGGTCCTTCAGCCTCGCCTCGCCGCCGGTGACCGAGGTGAACGCCTGGTCCGCGCCGGTCCAGGCGAACACCTCCAGCAGCACCTCCGGCAGATCCACCCTCGGCAGCATCGCGTTCACCGCGGCCCGCAGGTCGAGCAACGAGGCCGGTTCCGGCTCCGGCTCCAGGGCGGCGAAGTGAAGCCGGCCGTCGTCGCCGAACACGATCTGCGCGTTGTCCGGCACCCGGCCGGCGACCTCCCGGTACGTGCCGTCCAGCAGCGCGGCCCGCGCAACCAGATGCTCACCCGCCTCCGCCGGGAGCCCGAGGGACGCGAGCACCGCGGGCCTGGCCTGCTCCCACGACTCACCGGCCAGCAGCTTCGCCCGCGGGTCGCCCCACTTCGAGGAGTTCTTCGCGAACACCTGCTTGCTCCGCAGCATCCGGTGCACCTGCTCCAGCACGCAGAAGGTGTACGCCTTCCAGTCCACCGTGCCCGGCTCCAGGTGCGGCGCGGAGAGCACCAGCCGCCGCCACGACCCGGCCAGCAGGCCGGTGTCGATCTCGGCGGGGCCGACCTTCTTGCGCCCCATCAGGTCCGGCAGCATCCCGCGCCCTGGGCGGCACGGTGAGCAGCGAGTCCAGCACCGCCCGCTGACCGGTGTTCAGCAGCCCGTACAAGGTGTCCCACAACCGCTGGTTCGCCGCCTCCCGCACCGACGCGACCAGCCGGGTCAACGTCGTCACACCCGGCAGCAGCACCCGCCGCTCACGCAGCCACCCCACCGCCGCGTCGAACAGCGCCTTCGGCCCCTCCCCGGTCGTCCAGGCCCGCGCGTCCACCCACACCCTCAGCTCGGCCTCCGCCCCGTCGAATTCCTGGTACTCCAGGACCCGCCGCAACTCCCGTACATGGTCCAGCCGGGTGTTCTCCCGCTCCCCGTATGTCTTCAGGACCGACGCGTCCGCGATGTCGAGCTGCTTGGCGAGGTAGTCGACCACCTCGGCCGGCACGTCGACGGGATCGTCCTGGAACACCCCGAGGTACCGCGCGGTCGTCAGCTGGACCGCGAAGCCCAGCCGGTTGTGGGCCCGGCGCTTGCCCTCGATCAGCTCCCGGTCCGCGTCGTCCAGGAAGAAGAACCGCTCCAACTCCGTACGGGACGGCGCTCCACGAAACGCCGCATAACCAGCGGCCTGCTCATCCGTCAAAAAATCGACCGGCACCCCGGACCGAGCGCGTTGGAGCGAGGACGGAGAATCCCGACCGGCCCCGACCCGAAGAACCGACCGGATGCGCCCCAAAGGGGCGCGGGGAACTGCGCGAAAACGACGAGCGACGGCACAGCAACGAAGTGCGCCCAGCACCGAGTACCCAGGGGCGCGGGGAACTGCGCACCCCACGAGCGACCCGCACAGCAACGAAGTACGCCCCGCCGGACAGACCTGGGAAGCGCAAGCGAAGGCGACCCGCGGGGAACTGCGCACAACCACCGAGCGACGGCACAGGAGCGAAGTACGACCAGCCGGACAGACCTGGGAAGTGCGTCCCGCCGGACAGACCTCAAAGGCGCAAGCGAAGGCGACTCAGACGCTCCCGGGCGGAGACGGGTCGTCCCCCTCACCGGGGGACCGGTCGAGAAGCAGATCCGCGGCACGGTGGAACACCTGCTCCCGGGTGAACGCCCCGTGGTCCGCCGCCAGGAAGTGGCCCCCGATCGCCGCGCAGAAGGCGAGCAGACTGCGCGCCTCCACCTCCATCGGATCGGCGCAGAAGGAGCCGATCACCTCACGCACCAGATCCATCCGGCGGTTGTCGACCCGCCGCAACCGCTCCGCGACGGCTTCGTCCCGCCGGGCCCACGCCCGGACCGCGAGATCGATGGGCAGCAGCCGGTCACCGGAGAAGGTGAGCGTGCCCGCGCGATGGGCCTTGGACTTCGCGTCACCGCCCTCCCGCTCGACACGGTCGACGACCTCGTCGGTGCTCTCCCGCTCCCAGGTGTCGAGCATGGCCACCAGCAGCGCGTCCCGGTCGGTGAAGTATCCGTAGAAGCCGCCCTTCGTGACGCCGATCCGCTTGGCGAGCGCCTCGACGCGGACGGCGTCGGGACCGGCCTCGGCCAGCGCCCGCAGGCCCTCCTCGATCCATCTCTCCCGCGGCGTCCGTGGTGCGCGCACCCGTGTCCCCCTCTCACTCGCCCCGGCCCAGCGGACTATACGGAGGCGTATATCTGGGCTAGCGTAGTTCTATACGGTACCGTACACATAGATGGGGGACAGCCGTGCCTCTCCTCGGCAGGAATCAGCGAACCGCGGCCCCGGAGCCCTCCGATGACGATGGCGATGCGCCGACAGGCGGCGTGACGGGCGCGGTGGGAGTCCACCGCGTCCCCGGACCCCTCCGGGACCTCAGCGCGCTGCCGGCCCTCGACTACGCCGATCACTTCACTCTGAGAACGGACACCGCCGCCACACCGGAGCGGTGGGCCCGCGCCATGTTCGGGGATGTCGTCACCCCCGCCGGATGGTTCATCTGGCGGGCCCTGCTGGGGCTGCGGCTCGGCCGGGGACGGTCACCGGACACCGTGGCCGGCTGGCGTGTGGCCGAACGCGGGCCGGACTGGGTGCGGTTGGAGGCCACGTCCTGGTTCCTCGCCTGCGAACTGGTCGTCCGCTCGTCCCATGACCAGGTGTCGCTCGGTACTTTCCTGCGCTACCGCCGTTTCCCGGGCCGCGCGATATGGCCGCCGCTGTCCGCCGTCCACCGGCGATTGACCCCCGGGGTGCTCCGCGACGCCGAAGCCCGCGTCCGCGCACCCGGGCGTCCCGGCGAACCGACCTGGAGCGGCGCGAGCCCGTAACCCCGCACCGCGAACAGGACGGGACGGCCTTCGGAACCACCGGGGGCGCACCATCGGCCTCCGCCGGGCACCGGGAACACCCGGTGAACCCGGAGCCACCCCCTCAGTCCTGCGGATGCAGCGCGCACGGCTCACCCCGTGGCGCGGGGATCGCCGCCGCCGGGGGCCAGTCCTCCATCACCGGCAGCGCCCACGCGTGCCGCGCGAGATCCACCAGCGGACGCACGCTGTACGACGAAAGCGCCAGCTCCAGCCGGATCTCCGCGAGGAAGTGCGGATCACCGTACGTGGCGCTGCGCGCGAAGGCGCGTCCGCGGCGGTCCTCGAAGTCCTCGGGGCTGAAGACCTGGAGCAGCGTGAGCCCGTAGTACGCGTACGTGGACGCCTCGTGCAGCAGCCCCTGCGTGCTCTCGGCGGCCGGTTCGTCCGGGTGGTAGGGCAGGCCGGGCTGGGAGGCGAACGCCTGGAGCGCGGTCGTCACCGCGTCCGCGCGGCACCCGCAGCGGTAGCGGAGCTGACCGGTCAGCGCACGGTAGCGGCCGAGGACCGCCGCGCTCTGCGCGGTCCACGGGTGCTTGCCGAGCAGCGTACGGAACCCCGCGAGCGTGTCGGACAGTTCCTCCAGGATCAACCTGCGGGAGATGTCGGAGAGTTCGACGCTGCCGCCTCTCTGACGTACCTCGATGATCCGGCGCCCGTAGCGGATCAGGTCCCGCACCACGCCCCCGGACAGCGCGTGCGCGAGAAGCACGTACGGGGACACCTCGGCGGAGCCGGGCGGGGTGAGCCCGGGGGCCCGGCGGTCCATGATGGCGCGCGACTCCGCGAGGGTGCAGGGCTGCACATGGACGATGTCGTCCAGCGAACTGTCCGTCGCGTCCCGGTAGGGCAGCCCGCGCCGGACGAACGCCGCGCCCACGTCCTCCGCGACCGACAGCAGGAAGTACACATGCGGCACGCCCAGGATCGCCTTGACCTCCCCGAGGAACGCGAGCGCCTGCGCGTCGGTGCCGAGCCGGTCCAGCTCGTCGATGGAGATCACCGTGCGGTGCCCCGCGCGGTGGACCTGGGCCGCGATGTCGGCCAGCAGTTCACGGAAGTCCGAGACGAGTTCGGGGAAGTTGGGCGGCACGGTCGACAGCGACGAGGTGTGGGTGGTGAGCAGGCTCGCGACCTGCGTCGCGCCGGGCGCGACCGCGGCGGTCGTGGTCTGCACGGTGCGCAGCCGGTACAGCTGGTCACGGCACTCGGTGACGAGCGGCGGTTCGGCGGGCCGTACCCGCCACGCCCCCAGCCGCAGGAACAGCGCGCCGAGGACGAGACAGAGCAGCCGGGTCGGGTTGTCGTCGTCGGTGAGCAGCGCGGAGCCGTTCCCGTCCCGGACCAGGCGCCATCCGAACAGGGCGCCGACCACGAGCGCCAGCGGGGTGGTGAGGTAGTGCGGCGGGAGCTTGCGGCCGAGCACCTTGAGGTCGTCCAGCGTCCAGCCGCCCGCCCAGACCGCCACCGCCCCGCAGAACAGGACGAGTTGAGTCACCACGAAGCTGTCGCGCCCCATCAGCGCATCGAAGTGATGCCGCAGGTCCGCGTCGTAGAAGAGGGACACCGGGACGCCGAACAGCAGCACGCCCGCGACGCCGACGAGGACGTACCGCGGCAGCGTCCGCAGGAACCGCCGCCAGCCGGCCGACCCGCGTGAGCCCCACAGCACCAGCCCCACGGCGGTGACCAGCAGCCCCATGCCGAGGTTCTGCCCCCGCCACACCTCCACCGCCAGGTCACCGGCCCATTCGGCGGCGGTCTCCGTCCAGGAACCGGCCTTGTCCCGGTGCCGCCCCCACAGCGACCGGGCGGCGGCGTACGACCCGAGGACGACGAGCGCGGCGGCCGGGAGCGCGAAGAACAGGGACCGGGTGGCGCGGCGCAGCCGGGACCGCAGCCGCCGGGCCGTCCGTACGAAGCCCGAGAGCCGGGTGAACTCCGGTACGGGGTGCCCCTCCCGTTCGATGTAGCGCTCGCAGACCCGGGTGAAGACGAACAGCAGGAAGTCGTGCGGGGTGTAGGCGGCGGGGACGTGGGTGGCGACCGCGAAGTCGTCGGGCCCCGGCGCGTTCTCCAGCAGGGTCGTCTTGCCGACGCCGCGCGGACCGGACAGCGCGACCGTGCCGCCGTCCAGCATGGAGAGCTTGCGTTCGAGGACGGCTGCGGCGTTGCCGGGCACCACGTATGCGCGGTCCTGGGCGGCCCGCAGCCCCTTGTAGTTGTCGGGCATCAGCACCGAGTACGGATCGTCCCCGAGCAGCGCGTCGATCACCTGGGGCAGCACGGGCCGCACCGCGTTCTGCCGCAGGTCGTCCAGCCACCGGCGGCGCAGCCGGGTGGAGCGGAAGGCGAGCCAGGGGCGGGAGGTCAGCTGCCACAGGGCGATGAACTGGCGCTCCAGGTTGGCCGCCGACCGGGGCCGCCGGAGCACCCAGAGCATGGGAGGTGTCAGCACGACCACGGCGACCAGCATGGAGGAGGCGAACGCGGCCAACCGCCGCAGGATCGAGAAGTCGTAGACCAGCGTGCCGACCACGAGGACATGCGCCACCCACAGCGTGAAGCAGCCGAGGGCGACGACCGACCGCACATCCCACTCGACCGGCTCGTCCCGCAGCGCGCGGGCGTTGCGCACATGCCGGTCCCGTGCCGCGCGGTACTCCGTGTACGACTCCTCGCACAGCCGCCGCACCTGCGCGGTGTGCGCCTCGCCGAGCATGGCCTCCTCGACGTTCTCGGCGGTCACGGCCGGCCGGGTGCCCAGCCGCCGGGCGATCCGGGGTTCGGCCAGCCCGTCACGTACCGCCTGCTCGTACCGCGTCCGGTCGGCGGGCTCGGCCCACACGTCCGCCGTCCCCGCGGCCCCCGCGACCGGCGTCGTCGTGCCCTGCGTCATCCGTCCCCCTCGTGGTGGCCCCGGACCGTCCGGACGCCCGGGGCCGGAGCGCGGTTCCCGTGCGGCGGCCGGTCCGCCCGACCGGCCCCGGCGACCCGCCCGACCGGCGTGCCCGCCCGGCCCCGGTGACCGGCCCCGGTGGTCCGTTCCGTCAGCCCCGGGACGGCTTCGTGGCGTAGGTCCACTCGAACCCGAAGCCGTACGCCTGGTCCATCTGCTGCTGTATCCACAGCTCGTCCATCGGCCGGAACCAGCGGGCCTCCCGGCGTACGGAGAGCCCGCCGACCGCCGGACGGACCAGGGCGACGGCGCACGCGACCGCCCCGGCCGGGGAGTCGTCCAGCGGGATGCGGCAGCCCGCCGCGCCGGGCGCGGTCACGGTGACCGTGGCGCCGAGGCTGCGGAAGTCGACGGCGCCCTCGTAGACGTACACGTAGAACAGCAGGCGCTCGAAGCGGGCGGTGTGCGCGAGATTGACCCGCAGGGTCTCGCCGTCGGCCGAGGCGCCGGTGCGGTCGTCCTGGTCGAGGGCCACGTACGGCCACTCGTCGAGCGACCCGTACGCCTCGCCGAGGGCCTGCACCGCGAGTCCGCCGCCGTCGGGGAACGCGACCAGGCAGCCGAGGTCCAGGTCGGCGTCCACGCCGGACGCCCAGTTGAGGTTGGCCTGGAGGATTCCCCGGCCGGTGATCCGGGCCTGCGGGCTGGCGGAGGAGAGGACGGGCGGGGGCGGCGGCGCGGCTTCCGGCACCCCTCGCGCACCGGGTCCGGGGGTACGGGGGCGGGTCCGGGTCGCGATCACCGGGCGGGTCACGTCGGGCCGGGACCGGACGGGGGCGGGTGTCCGTACCGACGGCGGGGCGGGAGGTGTGCGTACCGGGGGCGGGGCGGGCGGCGGGGTCGCGGTCACCGTCGGGGTCGGAGGCGGGGGCTTGGCCGGGCCCGGGGTCGGGGACGGGGCGGACGGGTCCGGGAACGGGGCGGACGGGTCCGGGGACGGGGCGGACGGGTCCGGGGGGCGCAGCCTGATCACCCCACGGGGGCGGTCGCCCGTCCCCTGTCCGTCGTGTTCAGCCATGAGTCCCCCTCGGCTTCCCCAACTCGCCCTGGAATCCGGGATCATATGCCCTGTCCGTCGCCTTGTGCGCTAGTATCGGCGGCCCGCGCACGGGGGTGAGGGGACATCCGGCGCGGCAGGGCCGGACGGGGGCTCCTGAGCCGGAAGGGCGGGACGGCGGTCCGCCGCGCCCTGTGTTCTCTCCTAGGGGTACGCATGCCCGTTGGGGCACTGGCCGACCGTGCCGCTGTCGCGGGACAGCTCAGGAATCTCTCCGCCGAACCGGGGCTCGCGTCCCGGCGGGACGAACTCACCGCACTCGCCGACGCGCTCCAGGGCATCGGCGGCGGCGACGTGGAGCCATGGACCGAACTCGACCTGCTCGACGCGTACGCGCGCCCCGAGAGCGTCCACGCCCTGCGCACCGCGCCGCCCGACCGCGCGTTCTGGGGGTGGCTGGAAGCGGGGATCGGCGCGCTGGTCTTCCTCCCGCTGCTGCTGACGTGGTACGCGCTGAGCGAGGCGACCAGCGCGTACGAGGCGCTGATCGGCGAGGAGCCGAAGGCCGCCGCCCGGCCGTTCCTCCAGCTCTGGCAGACGGGGTTCGAGGGACGGCTCACCGGCTGGTCCACCTTCGGGGACGTCGCGGTGTACGCGAGCTGGGCGATCGTCCTGCTGTTCGCGCTGACGCTCGTCCACGGCTTCCGGCGCGCCCATGAGGACCGGCGGGAGGCCGGGGCGGACCGGTCCGCCGCCGAGCTGCTGGCCCGGCTCGTCCCCGTTCTCACCCGGGCCCAACTCCTGCTGAACGACAAGCGGTTGACGTCCCCCGCGCGGTTCACCGGGGAGCTGAGCAAGGCCGCGGTCTCGCTGGGGCAACTGGTGGTGCAGGCGTCACAGACCCAGGAGCGGCTCACCGCCGCCGCCGCGTCGGTCGGGAGCTCCGTGGAGTCCGCCGAGCGGCGGCTCGCCGGGGTGGACGCGGCGGTCCAGCCGCTGGAGAGCGCGGCGCGGCGCATCGAGACGGCCGTGACCCGGGGCGGCGGCGAGGTCGGCAAGGCGCTGGACGGGGTGACGGCGGTGAACAGCGAGGTGCGGGACGTGCTGGACCGGGCCGGGGAGCGGGTCGAGGACTCGGTGCACACCCTGGGCGCGGCGCAGCGGTCGTTCACCACGGCGACGGAGGTCGCCACGGATGTGTCGGCGCGGATCCTGGACCGGCTGACCGAGGTCACCGAGCAGACCGCGAAGGCCGTCGCCGGTTCCCAGGAGGCGGCCGTGCGGCTGTCCGAGCAGACCCGCGCGCTGCGGGAGAGCGCGGACCGGTTCGCCGATCTGGTCGACGCGCTGGCCAGGAGCGGAGCGGCCTTCGGGGCCCGTACGGGCGGCGCGGACCGGCCGGCGGCCCTGGCCGCGTACGGGAACGGGCACGATCGCGGGCACGAGCCCGAGGACCGGGCACCGGACTGGTGGACCCTGGACCCGGACGGCCGGGTGCCGTCGCGGCGGCGGGCGTCGGACCACCCCGAAGGGACCGGAGGCTCCGGACGCCCCGCAAGCCCCGGCGACAAGGGGAGTCCCGGCGACACCGGGAGCCCCGGGAGCCCCGACCGGGCGGCCGACGTCCAGTGACGCGCCGTACCCGAACGCGGCGCTTCAGCCCCCTGCATCTCGCGGGGTGGCTCTTCGCGGATCTGCTGCTCGTGCTCGCGCTGGTCGCGATGGGGGACCAGGGCGACCCGGTGAAGGCGGCCGAGGGCGGCCGTCCGGGCACCACCGGGACCAAGGAGCCGAAGCCGAAGCCCACCGGGCCCCGCGCGGTGAACCGCAAGCCGGTGAAGGTGTCGATCGCGGCCGCTCCGGGCGCCCGGGACCGTATCGTGCGCCAGCTGCGGTCGGTCACCGCCCGGCACAAGGACAAGCAGGCCGCGTTCGTCCTCACCTTCGGGCACCACTCGGACCCGGGGCGCGGCGGAGCGTACGCGAGCGAGGTCAACTCACTGCTGACGAAGGCCCGTCCGGCCATGTTCAAGGGCGCGACCACCCGGGACTTCTGGAAGGGCGGGTCCTCCGGCGGCTCCGCCGACCTGGAGATCTACTTCTACACCTACTGACATCCCCGCCGTACCGACCCACCCGTACCGACCCACCCGTGCCGACCGCCTCATCCGCTGACGCACTCCCTGACGAACACCGCTCGGAGGTACGAGACCGTGCAGATCCTTCCCTTCTACCTGGTGTGCGACGAGTCGGGGTCCATGAACGGGGACCCCCTCGACAGCATCAACAGCGCGCTGCCGGAGCTGCATCGCGAGATCAGCACCAACCCGACCGTCGCGGACAAGACCCGCTTCTGTCTGATCGGTTTCTCCAGCGACGCGAAGGTGCTCCAGCCGCTCGTGGACCTGAGCGACATCGACACCCTGCCGGGCCTCGCCGCCGGCGGGCTCACCGCGTACGGGGAGGCGTTCCGTACGCTGCTCGGCTGCATCGAGAGCGATGTGGCCGCGCTCAAGGCCGAGGGCCACGACGTCTACCGGCCGGTCGTGTTCTTCCTGTCCGACGGCGGACCCACGGACGACGACTGGCAGCAGGCCCACAAGGAGCTGATCGACGCCCGGTACCGGCCCAACATCATCGCGTTCGGCATCGGGGAGGCGGACCGGGCGACGATCGGTCATGTCGCCAACTTCCGGGCGTTCATGCAGCAGGACCGGACCGTGTCGGCGGCCCAGGCCCTGCGGGAGTTCGCGGCCAGCCTCACCCGTTCCATCGTGCGCTCGGCGAGCAGCATCCCGGCGGACGGCAGCGGCGGGTTCAACCTGGCCGTGGACGAGACCGTGCCCGGGTTCACCACCGTCTCCCTCGACAAGCTCTGAGGCGGACGGACATGAAGAAGCGGTCCGAGAGGTACGAACAGCCCGTCCCCCCGCAGGGGAACACGGACGCGGACGGCGGCGACCCGGCGCCGTCCTCCCTCGACGAGACCTGGGCGAGCCTGCCGCCCGGGATCGGCCCGACGCCCGCCGAGCAGCCGGACCCGTACCCGTACACGTATCCGCAGCAACAGGACCCGCGCCGCCAGGACGCACGCGACCAGGACCCGCGTCACCAGGACCCGCACCCTCAGGACCCGCACCCTCAGGTCCCACGCGGCCAGGTCCCCTATGAGCGCGACCCTTACGAGCGGGACTCGTACGAGCGGTACCAGCGGCCGGAGCGGGACCGGCGGCCTGAACAGGACCAGCAGCGGCCCGAGCGGGACCAGCGGCGGCCGGAGCGGGACCGGCTCCCCGAGGGGTATCAGCGGCCCGAGCCGTACCGGCTGCCGGAGTACCCGGAGCGGCAGGGCCCGTACCAGGAGCGGTACGGGGAGGGGTACCCGGAACAGGCCCCGTACCCGGGCCGGTCCCCGGAGCGGGCGCCGTACCCCGAACCCCCGGGCGTCCCGGGCGTCCCGGGGCGGCGGACCGGGCCGGAGTCCGGGTCCGGGGTGCCCGCCGGTGTCGAGTGGCCCGAGGCGCCCCAGGCCGGTACGGCGGCGCCGGAGACCGGGCCCGCTCCCGGACCCGTTCCCGGCCCGGCGGGCGACCGCGACGGCGGTGCCGGACCGGACCGCACGGCCACCACCGTGCCCACCCTGGGCGCGCCGCGGCACAGCGGGCCGAAGCCGCCGCTCTACGCGCCGCACCCCGGGCGGCTGCCGTCCGTGCGGGACGACCTCGACGCGGCGGTGCTGCCGGACATCGTCGTGGACGGCGCCACGTACCCGGGGCTGACCGTACGGGCCGCGTCGGTGCGCGGGGACTCGCACCGCTATGAAAGCGGGCCCCGGCAGGACTCGTTGTGCGTGGCCCGCCTCGGGGGGCCCGGTGAGGAGAACGGGCTGCTGCTGCTCGCCGTCGCCGACGGGGTGGGTTCCGCCGCCCGGTCGCACGTCGGCTCGCAGGACGTGTGCCGCCGGATCGCGCTGTTCCTCGACCCGTACGCCGACGAGGTGATCGCGGCACTGCGCGCCGGTGACCGTCCGGCCCTGGGCGCGCTGGTGAACTCCGCGGTCGGAAGCACCGCCGAGGGGCTGACCCAGCGGGTGACCCAGCGCGGCGGACGCCCCGCGGAGCACGCCACCACCCTGCGCGGGCTGCTGGTCCCGCTGGACCCGGAGCTGCGCGAGCGGGCGTGGTTCACGGTCGGGGACGGCGGCGCCGCGCTGCTGCGTGACGGGGTGTGGGACACCGATGTGTTCGGCGAGGAACAGGCCGGGTCGGGTGTCATCGACACGGGGACCGCCGCGCTGCCCGGCTCACGGCTCGCCCGGTCGGGCATCCACGGTCCGGCGGCCCCCGGGGACGTGTTCGTGCTGTCCACCGACGGGCTGTCCACCCCGCTCGCCGGGGACGCGGGCATGCGGGACTTCCTCGCCGCCGCCTGGGGGCAGGGCGAGGTGCCCGGCCCGGTGGACTTCCTGTGGCAGTTCCAGTACCGGGTCAAGTCGTACGACGACGACCGCACCGCCGTGTGCCTGTGGGAGGACCCCGCGGGCCGGAGGGACACCGTATGAGCGTGGACGACGGCACGGACGTGCCCCTCGGCTCGCTGGTCCCGGGGGACCGGATCGGGGACGGCGGACAGGGCGAGGTGTTCGCCCTCACCTCATGGCCCGACCTGCTGTACAAGAAGTACCGCGACCCCCGGCAGGTCGACGGGGACGCGCTGGCCGCGCTGGTCGCGGTGCGGCGGGCGCTGCCCGAAGGGCCGCGCGCGGCACTGGACGGGACGGCCGCCTGGCCGCTGTGCCGGGTCGTCGGCCAGGACGGCCGGGTGACCGGGTTCCTGATGCGCCGGGCCCCCGGCCCGATGAGCTGGCGCACGGACGCCGGGGCGACGAAGCTGACCGAGCTGGCGTTCCTGCTGCGACCGCCGAAACCCGCGTGGCAGGCGGTCGTCCAGCCCTCGCCCGCCGAGCGGTACGCCCTGGCGGTCGCGCTGGTCGACGCGCTGGAACGGCTGCACACGATGGGCCTCGTGGTGGGCGACCTGTCGGCGGCCAACATCCTGTGGACGGTACGGCCCGAGCCCGCGGTGTTCCTGCTGGACTGCGACGGGGCGCGGCTCGTCGGGCGCCCGCCGGTGCTCGCCCAGGCCGACACCATCGACTGGGCCGATCCGCTGGCCCGCGGCGGGTCGGTCAGTGTCGACAGCGACCGGTACAAGTCGGCGCTCGCGGTCTGCCGGGTCCTCGCGTGCGACGCGTACGCGGCGCCCGGCGCGCCGTTCGTCCCGGTGCCGGGGTGCCTCGACGAACGGCGGGAGGCCGCGGTGCGCACGCTGCTGGAACGGGCGGGCGGCCCGTACGGCACCCGGCCGGACCTCGGTCAGTGGCGGGTCGCCCTCGCGGGCCGCGACGTCATCCGGCTCACCGCGGCGGCGCCCGCGCCCCGCCCGCCCGTCGACCGCGCGAAGTTCGACGACCTGCGCCGGCGCCACACCATCAGACTCCGCTAGCCGGGACGCCGTACCCCTCACCGGACCATTCCCTTTCTCCCTAGAGGGGGATGAGTACCCGTGCTCATCCCGGAACGCGCCGCGCGGGACATCGTGGAGTCAGCACCGACCGACCACGACCGACCCGAAGGGCACCGCGATGCCGAACACCTCCCGCTCGACCCGCCTGCGCGCCATCCTCGCCCCCGCCTTCGACAACTGGGCCTCCCGCGCGTACCTCGCGGCGGTCGCCGCCTCGCTGGGTGTCTTCCTGTACGCCGTGTACGTCTCGTCGGACGCGGGCTTCGCCGGGATCTGGCCGATGATGACCACGGCCCCCCTCGGCATCGTCGCCCTGCTGGTCACACCGGAGGCGGACTCGTCCCTGGGCTGGCTGAGCACCCCGCTGTTCACCGCGGGAACGGCCCTCGCCGGTCTCGCCAACGCCACCCTCCTCGGCCTGTTCGCCCGCAAGATCTCCCCCCGCCGGAGCCCGAACCCGGCGTGACCCGCGCCGTCACCGGCGACAGGCACCGCTCCCCCGAACGGCCCGCCCACCGCGCAGCCGGGCGGCCCACCTGATCCGCTGGACCCGTGCACACCCTCCCGGACCCGGTCCGCCGCACCGCGGCCTGGTGCGCGGCGATCCTGCTGGCCGCGGGCGTCGCCGCCGTCGCCGTCTGGCTGTGCGTCGTCTTCAAGACCGTGGTCACCCCGGTGCTCCTGGCCCTGCTGGGCACCGCGCTGCTCCGCCCGCTGTACCGGCGGCTCGTCAAGGCCCGGGTGAACACCTCCCTCGCCGCGGGTCTGACCTGCGTCGCCGTCCTCGCGGTCGTCGGCGGCGCGCTCTACATCGTGGTCGCCGCGCTCATCGACACCGGTGACCAGATCCTGGCGTCCCTGCGGCAGGCGGGCGAGTCCCTCGCCGAGCACTTCGGCGCCGCGGGCACCTCCGTCGAGGATCTCGCGGCCAACGCGAAGGACCTCCTCGGCAAGTTCGGCGGCACCGCCGCGTCCGGGGTGATCAGCGGGATCAGCGTCGTCGGCACGATGCTCGCGACCGCCGTACTGGCCCTGCTGCTGATCTTCTTCTTCCTCCGAGACTCCGGCCGCGCCCTGCACGCCCTGCACTCCCTCGCCCCGCGCGGCACCGGGGAGACCCTGGAGGCAATGGCCCGGCGCGCGTTCCGGGCCGTCGAGGGCTTCATGCGCGGTACGACCGTGATCGCGTTCATCGACGCCGTGTGCATCACCGTCGGACTGCTGATCCTCCAGGTGCCGGGCGCGATCGGACTGGGCGCGCTGGTGCTCGTCGGCGCGTACATCCCCTACCTCGGGGCGTTCATCTCCGGCGCGGTGGCCGTGCTCGTCGCCCTCGCGGACCGGGGCTTCGTGATCGCGCTGTGGGCGCTGGGCATCGTCCTCGCCGTGCAGGTGCTGGAAGGACAGATCCTCCAGCCGGTGATCCAGAGCCGCACCGTCCAGATGCACCCGGCGATCGTGCTGCTGGCGATCACGGCGGGGGCGTCCGTCGCGGGAATCCTCGGCATGCTGCTCGCCGTCCCGCTGACGGCCGCCGCGTTCGGCGTGGTGTCGGAGATCCGCGCCCGCTACACCGCCCCGGACGGGACCGGGTCACCGTCCCCGGGGCCGTCACCGCCAGGGTCACCGTCACCCTCGTAGAGCTCGAACCAGATGCTCTTGCCCTCGCCCCGGAGGTCGACGCCCCACGCGTCCGCGAGGAGCTCCAGCAGCACCAGCCCGCGGCCCGAGGACGCCATCTCGCCCGGCCGCCGCTTGTGCGGCAGGTCGTCGCTGGAGTCGGTGACCTCCACCCGCAGCACGCGCCGGGTCGGCTCCCCCGTCATGACCGCCGTCATCAGGGCGTCGCCGTCCGTGTGGACGAGGACGTTGGTGACCGTCTCGGAGACCATCAGGACCGCCGAGTCGACCTGCTCCCGGTCGGCCCAGTCGTGCATCAGCTCCCGGATCTGCTGGCGGCCCACCGCGACCCGCTGCGGCTCGGCCTGGGCGACCGTGAGCAGGGTGCGCCGGGCCGGGGTCGCCGGTTCGGGGCGCTCACCGCGGCGCAGCAGCAGGACCGCGATGTCGTCCTCGCGGCGGTCGGCCAGCGGGCCGGTGGTGTGGTGGGAGGGCGGGCCGTGCACCGCCTGGACCAGGGAGTCCGCGAGCTCCTCCAGGCTGTCGCCGGTGTGCTCCTCCAGGGTGGTGCGGATACGGGCCCAGCCGGTGTCCAGGTCGTGGCCGCCGGTCTCGATGAGTCCGTCGGTGCAGATCAGCAGGGTCTCGCCCGGTTCGAGCACGGCCCGGGTGGTCGGGTAGTCGGTGTCCGGGTCGATCCCGAGCGGCAGTCCGCCGGCCGTCGCGCGCACCAGGACCGTGCCGTCCGCCATCCGTATCGCCGGGTCCGGATGGCCCGCCCGGGCGATCTCCAGCTCCCCGGTGGCCGGGTCGACCTCCATATAGAGGCAGGTCGCGAAGCGGGTCTCGGCCGCCTCCCCCGGTCCGCCCGCCTCCCCCGGCGCGCCCGGGTCCCCTCCGCCGTACGGGACGGAGTCGGTGACCCCGGCCAGGAAACGGCTCGCCCGGGACAGCACCGCGTCCGGGCGGTGGCCCTCCGCCGCGTAGGCGCGCAGCGCGATCCGCAGCTGGCCCATCAGCCCGGCGGCCCGTACGTCATGGCCCTGGACGTCACCGATGACCAGGGCGATCCGGCCGGACGGCAGCGGGATCATGTCGTACCAGTCGCCGCCGACCTGGAGCCCGCCGCCGGTGGGGACGTAGCGGGCGGCCACGCTCAGTCCCGGTATCCGCGGGCCGAGCGTGGGCAGCATGGACCGCTGGAGGCCGTCGGTCAGCGCCCGCTCGGTCTCCGCGGTGCCCGCGCGGGACAGGGCCTGCGCCAGCATCCGGGCGACGGTCGTCAGCACGGACCGCTCGTCCGGGGTGAACGTCACCCGGTAGGTGAACGCCGCCATCCACGCGCCGATCGTGCGGCCCGCGACGATCAGCGGGAGGAACGCCCACGACTGGCGTCCGAACGGCTCCGCGAGCGCCCAGGACGCCGGGTAGTGCCGCCGGTAGTCGGCCGGTGCCGACAGATACACCGCGCGGCCCGTGCGGACCACCTCCGCCGCCGGGTACCCGGTGTCCAGCGGCATCGCCGTGAAGGGGCCCTCCGCGCCGGGGGAGTGCCCGTGGTGGCCGATGACGGTGAGATGGTCGCCCTCGACGCCGAAGACGGCGAGGCCGTCCGGGCTGAAGCCCGGCATCGACAGCCGCGCCGCGACCCGCAGCACCTCCGCGGTGGAACGGGCCTCCGCGAGGGCACGCCCCGCGTCGAGCAGGAACGCCTCCCGGGAGCGGCGCCAGTCACCCGTGACGGGGGAACGGGCGGCGGAGCCAGGGGGCTGCTCGCCGATCTCCTGAAGGGTGCCGAGCATCTCGTACGTGCCGCTGGCGCGGTCGAAGGTCGGCTTGGAGCGGCTGCGGACCGTACGGACCACCCGGCCCCGCTCGTCCATGATCCGCAGCCGGGCCTCGGCCAGGGTGTCCTCCGCGGCGGCGAGGCTCACGATGCCGTCGATCTCGTTCCAGTCGACCGGGTGGAAGCGGGCGCGGACACCGGCCTCCGTGAGCGCGGCGGGTTCCTCCGGGAGGCCGAGGAGGCGGGCGGCCTCGGCGTCGACGGTGACGAGTCCGGCGGCGGTGTCCCAGTGCCAGGTCCCGGTGCGGAGCGCGGTGAGGACGTCCCCCGGCGGGGGCAGGGGGGTGGGGGTTCCCGTGGCATCCGCCCGGGACGGCGGTCGGGGGTCTTCTGTGCGCATTGCCCCACTGTAGGAATATCGGACCGGACATGCGTTCCCAGGTCGTCCCGGCCGGTCTCCCCGAGCGGGTGCCGTCCCCCGCAAGGATTCTCGGGGCGGGGATCTTGGGGCGGGCGGTAACCTTGGTGGGCCCCGACCACCACAGCGTTAAGACTGGATGAACCACGATGCATCGGTACAGGTCCCACACCTGCGGCGAGCTCCGCGCCTCTGACGTCGGCGCCGACGTCCGGCTGAGCGGCTGGCTGCACAATCGTCGAGACCTGGGCGGCATCCTCTTCATCGATCTGCGCGACCACTACGGCATCACCCAGCTCGTCGCCCGCCCCGGCACCGCCGCGGCCGAGGCGCTGGACAAGCTGACCAAGGAGACCGTCGTCCGGATCGACGGCAAGGTCGTCTCCCGGGGCGCCGACAACGTCAACTCCGAGCTGCCGACCGGTGAGATCGAGATCGAGGCGGGAACGGTCGAGGTGCTGGGCGCGGCCCAGCAGATCCCGTTCACGATCAACGCCGAGGACGGGGTCAACGAGGAGCGGCGGCTGGAGTACCGCTTCCTGGACCTGCGCCGCGAGCGCATGCACCGCAACATCATGCTGCGCACCGCCGTGATCTCCGCGATCCGGCACAAGATGGTGGCCCTCGGCTTCAACGAGATGGCGACCCCGATCCTCACCGCGACCTCCCCCGAGGGCGCCCGTGACTTCGTGGTCCCGTCCCGGCTGCACCCGGGCCGCTTCTACGCGCTGCCCCAGGCGCCGCAGCAGTTCAAGCAGCTGCTGATGATCTCCGGCTTCGACCGCTACTTCCAGATCGCCCCGTGCTTCCGGGACGAGGACGCCCGCGCGGACCGTTCGCCGGGCGAGTTCTACCAGCTCGACGTGGAGATGTCCTTCGTCGAGCAGGAGGACGTGTTCCGTCCGATCGAGAAGCTGATGACGGAGCTGTTCGAGGAGTTCGGCGGCGGCCGTCCCGTCACCTCGCCGTTCCCGCGCATCCCGTTCCGCGAGTCGATGGCGAAGTACGGCTCCGACAAGCCCGACCTGCGGGCCAAGCTCGAACTGGTCGACCTCACGGACGTCTTCGCGGACAGCGGCTTCAAGGCGTTCGCGGGCAAGCATGTACGCGCGCTGCCGGTGCCGGACGTGTCGGGGCAGCCCCGCAAGTTCTTCGACCAGCTCGGTGAGTACGCCGTCGAGCAGGGCGCGAAGGGCCTGGCCTGGGTCCGGGTCGCCGAGGACGGTTCGCTGACCGGTCCGATCGCGAAGTTCCTCACCGAGGACGACGTCGCCGAGCTGACCAAGCGCCTGTCGCTGGCCGCCGGGCACGCCGTGTTCTTCGGCGCGGGCGAGTACGACGAGGTCTCGAAGATCATGGGCGCGGTCCGCGTCGAGGCCGCGAAGCGCGCCGGGCACTTCGAGGAGGGCGTGTTCCGGTTCTGCTGGATCGTGGACTTCCCGATGTACGAGAAGGACGAGGAGACCGGGCGGATCGACTTCTCCCACAACCCGTTCTCCATGCCGCAGGGCGGGATGAAGGACCTGGAGGAGAAGGACCCCCTCGACATCCTGGCCTGGCAGTACGACATCGTGTGCAACGGCGTGGAGCTGTCCTCCGGCGCGATCCGCAACCACGAGCCCGAGGTCATGCTGAAGGCGTTCGAGATCGCGGGCTACGACAACGAGACCGTGGAGCAGGAGTTCGCGGGCATGCTCCGCGCGTTCCGCTTCGGCGCCCCGCCGCACGGCGGGATCGCCCCGGGCGTCGACCGGATCGTCATGCTGCTCGCCGACGAGCCCAACATCCGCGAGACCATCGCCTTCCCCCTGAACGGCAACGCCCAGGACCTGATGATGGGCGCGCCGACCGAGCTGGACGAGACGCGGCTGCGCGAGCTGCACGTCACGATCCGCAAGCCCCAGCCGAAGTAGTCCGCCCCCGGCGGGCCCGTGCGCTGACTTCTACTTCTGGCGATGTCAGGTTTTTTTGACATCGCCAGAAGTAGAAGTCAGCGGGGCGAGGAACCGCCGACGACCGGAGGGCCCGTGATCCACCCGGAGTTCCCCGGGGTCGGTCACGGGCCCTCCGGCGTCCCCCGACCTCCCCACTCCCACCGGCCCCCAGAGGTTCACACCCCGTCCCCCGCGACAAGATCCCCACCCGCACTTCATCACATGGTGTGACGATTCCCTGGACGGTACGTCACACTCCGTGCCGCTTCCCTAGGCTCCCGCCCATGGCGAAGCTCGCAACGAATCCGGCCCGGGCGACTCCCGGGCCCTTACCCTGGGAATCACCACCGATCCAGGAGGAGACCATCGTGGGTGTCACCGAGGAGCGTCCGAGCGTCCTGAGCCAGGAGCAGTTCGAGGAACTCGCGCACCTGGGCAACCGCGTGGACGAATCCCTGCGCTTGGAGTTCATCAACGGAAGGATCGGGGAGAAGGCAGTGCCGGATGGTGTACACGGGCGGATCATCGTCTGGCTGACCCAGTTCTGTGTGCAGGCTCTGCCTGGGATGTGGCTCTTCGGGGAGCAGGGGATCCGCGTCGAGACCTACCGGAAGGGCAACGCGCGCCCCGACGGGCTGCTCGCGCCCATCGACCACTTCGTCGAACAAGGCGAGTGGGCGAGCCCGGAGGGCGTCCTCATGGTCGTGGAGGTCACCTCCACCGACTCGGACACGACGAGTCGGGATCGCGTCGACAAGCCGCGCGCGTACGCCGAGAGCGGTATCCCGGTCTATCTGCTGATCGACCTGGGGACACACGAGGTGAAGGTCCACTCCCTGCCGGACGGCGTGCGCTACGAGTCAATGCTCACCGTTCCCTTCGGCAAGACGGTCCCCCTCCCCGACCCGGTCGGCTTCGATCTGGACACCGAGCCGCTGAAGTCCTGGGTCCACTGACCGCACGTCCGCCACCCGGCCCCGGAGCCGGGTCCCGTTCAGCGGGGGCCCAGGCGGAACACCGTGTCGCACGCGTCGCGTACGTGGTCGTCGTGGGTGGCGACGACGACCGCGCGGCCCTCGTCGGCCAGTTCGCGGAGGATCTTCACGACCGTCGTGGTGTTCTCCTGGTCGAGGGCTCCGGTGGGTTCGTCGGCGAGTACCAGTGACGGCCGTTTGACCATGAGCCGCGCCAGCGCCACACGCTGCTGCTCGCCCCCGCTGAGCCTGGCGACCCGCTCCCCGGCGCGCCCGGCCAGCCCCACCCGCTCCAGTGCCTCGGGGACGGCCGCCCGCGCCGCCGCCCGCGCCCGCCGGCCCGGCCCGGCGACGACCTCCAGATTGGCCGCGACGGTCGCGGTCTCGATCAGGGCGTAGTCCTGGAAGAGATAGCCGAGGACATCGCGGCGGAAGAGCCGGGCCCGGCGCGGCCCGAAGCGGGTGATGTCCTGGCCCTCGTGCCGGACCGTCCCGGACGTGGCCGTGTCGAGCAGTCCGAGACAGTTGAGCAATGTCGACTTGCCGGAGCCGCTCGGGCCGGTGAGGGCGAGCATCCGTCCGCCGTGGACGGTGAGGTCGACGCCCGACCACAGGGTGCGCGCGCCATAGGACTTGGACAGCTTCTCGATACCGATCACGTGCGGCTCCTGGCTCCTGACGGCTTGCGGAGGGGGCGGGGGAGGACCGGGACACGGGACGCCCCGATGCCCTCCCGGACGATGCGCCGGTGGAAGAGGACGAGCGCGCAGAACAGGACACCGAGCGAGGTGACGGCGAGGCCGGCCGTCGTCACCACGTCCGTCCCGGTGATCTCCGCGAGCGGACGCGGGGGCGGGATGCCCCTGGCCGTGTATCCGCTGAGCTCCTGGTTCTCCCAGGCGATCCGCGCCGGGAGCCACCCGGCGAGAAGCAGCAGGACGGCCGCCTCCACCGCCAGCAGGGTCCGGTGGGTCGCCGGGAACGGCCATCCGACGAGGTGCCGGACGAGGACCGTCCGCGCGTGGGACCTGGTGTGCACCGCGCACACCCCCACGGCGGTGATGAGCAGCACGGCCGTCCCCGCCAGCAGTTCGAACAGCTGGAGCCGGAACGTCCGGGCCGCCTCAGCCGTCGCGACGGCCGCCTTCTGCTTCACCGGGAGGAGCGCCGCGATGTACGTACGCATCGACTCGTCCTCCCGCAAGATGTCGTGGATGTCCGCCGGGTCGGGAAAGAACAGCTGGTTGCGGGTGGCGAAGGCGTAGTAGTTGACCTCGGTGAGATGGCCGGACGCGGCCGGGACGACGAGGACGACCGGATCGCGTACGAAGGAGCGGTCCTCGCCGCTCCCGTCCCGGGCCCGGTCCCCGGGGGTGTAGGTGAAGACCCGCTGCCCGTCGCGCAGGAGACGGGTCTCGATGTCGCTCCGGGGGACGCGTCCGGGGTCGGCGGGCCGCAGGATCGAGGGCGTCCGCTCCAGCAGCCGGGGCAGCGACCCGCCCAGTGCCTCGGGGACGAGCAGCCTGACCTTGCCGCCGCCCGACTCGCCGGACTTCCCGTCCGTCGCGTCCTTGTGGGTGTCCGGCTGGTGGCGGTGGCCGTCCGGGGCGTGGAGGGGCTGTTCGGCCAGGAACGCCTCGTTCACGACGAGCAGTTCACCCGGCACATCCGCGCCGGCCAGATTCCCCAGCGGGAGCCGTCCGGCCATGACGACCTTCCCCTCCCGGTCGGCCTGGTGAAGCCTGCGGCCCATCGCCCGTTCCATCCCGGGCAGATCGTCGAAGGACACGCTCCCGGTGATCCGGACACCGGTCGCGTCCCCCGTCCGCGCGTACGCCTTCCACACCTCGCGGCGCTCCAGGAGATCCCCTCCCGCGGTGACGACCGACCCGACGAGCCCGACGACGAGCAGCAGCGCGGGAATACGCACCGCGTAGGCGGTCAGGGTGACGGCCCGGACGGGCACCTCCCCCTTGAGCGACCCCGGCAGAGCGGTCCGGAAGACCAGCGCGAGCGCGGCGGCGTGGGCCGCGAGCACGGTCAGGCCCAGTACCGCCGCGATGCCCACGGCGACCGCCGCGTAGAGACCCGTCCGGGCCCAGCCGTTGAGGAACCCGAGCGCCACCGCCACCAGTACGGTCAGCAGGCCCGCGGAGATCAGCCAGGATCGGCGCAGTTGCCGCAGGTCACGGAGGAACGCCCCGGTCAGGGACAGCCCGTGGAGCCGGAGGACTCCGTAGCTCCGCGCGCTCAGCAGCACGCCCGCGCCGGTGAGCGTGACCAGGGCGAGGGCCGTGGTCAGGAAGACATCGGTGAGCGGGCCGTCCGTGTACACGGACCACAGCTCGGACGGTGCCAGGGGGTGGGCGACGGTCACCGACAGTCCGAGGGCGCCGAACTCCGCGACTGCCGCCGCCTCGGAACCGGGTCCGATGAGGTAGTAGACACCCCGGGGATCACGGTTGCCGAGGGCGGTCATCGGGTGGACCTCGGTGTCGACCCGCTGCCCGAAGTCCGGGTAGCCGTCCCGCTGCCAGGACGCGGCGGCCGAGTCCCGGTCCCCCACCGCGAGGTACAGATGGCGGCGCCCTTCCGAGTCCTCCAGGTCGGGCAGCGACCGCGCGATCACCGTGTCGTGCCGGTCCGCGAACTCCGTCAGCGCCCGGACCACGCCCGCCCCGCTCGTGGAGCCGTCCGCCCGGTCGACGGACAGCATGGCCCGGTGGCCCAGCACCGTCCGCTCGTCGAGTTCGGAGACGACGAGAAAGGCCAGCACCGTCGCGACGGCCAGCACGGCGGCATGCACGAACTTGATTCCTCGGTGAACCATCTGACCCGTCTGTTCCCTCGTCGAAGTGGCGAATCGGGGCACAGAGGCCGGTGGAGGGCTGCCGCTCCCCACCGGCCGGAAGGATTCAGTGCCGCGGCCGGACCCGCACCGGCCAGCGGGTCAGCACTTGCGCCAGTACGCCTCGTCGACAGAGGTGAACGCCCTGGGGACGTCGGTCCACGCCCAGTTCCCGGCCGAGGTGTCGGGGCTGCGCTCCGTCCAGGCGCCGATGGAGGTCGCGCCGTGGCACGCGGTGGAGTGGTAGTAGTCCGAGTAGACGAGGGAGCCGGTCTTCCCGTGGTGCCACTCACCGCCCCCCGGGTAGGTGACGGCGGCGAGCGCGGGTGTCGCGCCGGCGATGATCGCGGCGACCGCGACCACGCCGAGCCTGGCGAACTTCTTGGTCATGGTGATCCCTCCCAGAACCCCGATGTCTTCGGAGCCCGCTCACCATAGGAACGGCCGACGACCGCCCGACACCCGCTAACGGGTCAGCCTCCGGGACGCCCACCTTCGGATGGTTTCACCCCCTCTCCGCACCCGTTCGTACGCGGGGAGTGACGGCGGGGCTGGTACGGATCGGGGCGCGCGCCGCGCCGGTCCGGCCCTCTGAACACGGCAGCGGGAAGTTCGCATGAGAGACGAGACCGCACGGTACGCACCACACGCCGTCACCGGATACCCGCACTCAAGTTGGCGCGTTCACCACTGGCTCGACCCTTCACGAATGCGAAGAGGGGGCGATCGAGAGCCGCTCGAACCGGCCCGGGAATCCCGGCTCCCGAACGGAACCCCCTGCTTGGCGGGGGTCGGACACCCCCCGCCCTCCGACTCACACCCCCCACAAGCACGCCACCCGCACCCGCCCGTGCAAGGCGGGATCACGCCACCCAGCCCCTGACTCCGGGTGACCACGCGGGGAAGGGACACGGCCAGGTGCGGGAATCCCCGGGCGCGGGCCGGGTCGGTCCCCTCAGACACACGGGAAGGGGCCCGGACCGCCAGGTCCGGGCCCCCTCCCACGCTCCTGTGGCTACGATCCGAACCGCACACGGAACCCTTCCAGGTCCTCGTCCGTGATCTTCGCGAAGAGCACCGGCGGCACCGTGAACGGCACCCCGGCGGACACGGCGGTCAGCGCTGCCGCCTCCTGCGGCGCGACCCACGCGGCCGTGTCGTCCACCAGCGTGAACGCGCCCCGCATCGCCCGCGCCGTCGCGGGGATGAACGGCTCGGACACCACCGAGTACAGATGGATCAGGTTCATCGCGGTCCGCAGCGTCAGCGCCGCCGCGTCCTTGTCCGTCTTGATCTCCAGCCAGGGGGACTTCTCCTCCAGGTAGGAGTTGCCCGCCGACCACAGCGCGCGCAGCGCCGCCGCGGCCTTGCGGAACTGGAGGGCCTCCATCTGCTCCTCGTACTCCGCGAGGAGCCGCGCGGTCTCCGCGCCGAGCCGCGTCTCGGCCTCGCCGGGCTCGCCGCCCGCCGGGACCTCGTCCCCGAACCGCTTCTTCGAGAACGACAGCACCCGGTTGACGAAGTTGCCGAGGGTGTCCGCGAGGTCCTTGTTGACCGTGGCGGCGAAGTGCTCCCAGGTGAACGACGAGTCGTCGGACTCGGGGGCGTTGGCGATCAGGAAGTAGCGCCAGTAGTCGGCGGGCAGCACATCGAGCGCCGCGTCCGTGAAGACGCCCCGCTTCTGCGACGTGGAGAACTTGCCGCCGTAGTACGTCAGCCAGTTGAACGCCTTGACGTAGTCGACCTTCTTCCACGGCTCCCGCACACCCAGCTCCGTCGCCGGGAACATCACGGTGTGGAAGGGGACGTTGTCCTTGGCCATGAACTCTGTGTACCGGACCGTGTCGTCGGCCTCGTACCACCACGACTTCCAGTCGCGGACCTCACCGGCGGGCGCGGCGTCGGCCCACTCCTTCGTCGCGGCGATGTACTCGACCGGCGCGTCGAACCAGACGTAGAAGACCTTGCCGTCGGCCGCCAGCTCCGGCCAGGTGTCGGCCGGGACGGGCACGCCCCAGTCCAGGTCACGGGTGATCGCACGGTCGTGCAGGCCCTCGGTCAGCCACTTGCGGGCGATGGACGACGCGAGCTGCGGCCACTCGCCGCCGACCTGGTCGATCCACGCCTCGACCTCGGGCTGGAGCTTCGACTGGAGCAGGAACAGATGCTTGGTCTCGCGGACCTCCAGGTCCGTGGAGCCGCTGATCGCCGAACGCGGGTTGATCAGGTCCGTGGGGTCCAGGACCCGGGTGCAGTTCTCGCACTGGTCGCCGCGCGCCTTGTCGTACCCGCAGTGCGGACACGTGCCCTCGACGTACCGGTCCGGCAGGAAACGCCCGTCGGCCGGCGAGTACACCTGGCGGATCGCCCGCTCCTCGATGAACCCGTTCTCGTTCAGCTTGCGGGCGAAGTGCTGGGTGATCTCGGCGTTCTGCGCCGAGGAGCTGCGGCCGAAGTAGTCGAAGGCCAGCTCGAAGCCGTCGTACACCGCCTTCTGCGCGTCGTGCGCCTGCGCGCAGAACTCGGCCACCGGCAGCCCGCGCTCCTTGGCAGCCAGCTCGGCCGGGGTGCCGTGCTCGTCGGTCGCGCAGATGTACAGGACGTCATGGCCGCGCTGGCGCAGGTACCGCGCGTAGACATCAGCCGGGAGCATGGACCCCACCATGTTGCCCAGGTGCTTGATCCCGTTGATGTACGGAAGGGCGCTGGTGATGAGGTGTCGAGCCATCGCGGGCTGCTCCCAGGTCGCTGCGGGTGGTGCGGATCGCGCCTGTGTGGTGCTGCCGGGCGCGGAATCCACAAATCGTATCCGACAGGCGGGGGCGCCCCGCCCGGCAATTTCCGGCGGGACGCCCCCGTGGGACCTGTGCGAACGCGGTGGTCAGCCGATGGCCGGCCCTGGGTCAGCTCTGGTCGGCGGCTCCGTCGCGCGCCGCCGCCCACCCGGGGAACGCGGCGAGGAGACCTTCGTACAGATCCTTGTCGGTCAGCTCACGCGGGACCGGGCCCGCGTGGAAGAACGCGGCGTTGCCCGCCTTCAGCTTGCGGAGGTAGTCGAAGCCCTTCGCCTCGTGCTCACCGAACGCGACGAACTGGAAGAACAGCGGCAGCCGCGCCGCCTCGGCGAGGGCCTGGGTGGCCGTGCCCTTGACGTCCGGCGGACCGTCGGTCTGGAACACGACCAGCGCGGGCTCCGTGGCACCCGACTTCTCGTGGTGCGCGACGACCGCCTCGACGGCCGCGTGGTAGCTGGTGCGGCCCATCCGCCCGGCCGCCGTGTGCAGCTCGTCGACCTTTCCCTCGTACGAGTCGAGGCCGAGTTCACCGGTCGCGTCGATCTCGGTGGAGAAGAACACCAGGGGGACGGTCGCCTCCTCGTCCACATGCGCGGCGAGCGCGAGCACCTGCTCGCCCAGGCTCTGCGCGGAGCCGTCCTTGTAGTACCCGCGCATCGACCCGGACCGGTCCAGCACGAGGTAGACCCGCAGCCTGGCACCGGCCAGCCCGTGCTTGCGGAGCGCGGCACCCGCGGCCTTGTACCCGGCGACCAGCCCGGGAGCGCGGGACCGGACCCGGGCGAGGCTGTACGCGGGCTTCGCGTCCGTGTCCGTGTCCGCGTCCGTGTCCGTCTCGGAACCTGTGTCCGCTTCGGCTTCGGTGTCCGTTGCCGCGTCCGCTTCGGTGCGCGCGTCCGTGGTGACGGGGGCGGGGACCACGGCCGCCGGGATCGCCTCGGGCTCGGGCTCGGCGGGTACGGCCGCCGACTCTTCGGCGGCGGGTTCGGCCGCGACGGCGACGGGCTCGGGGTCGGGCTCCACCGCTACGGCGACCGGCTCCGGCTCAACGGCGACCGGCTCGGGCTCGGGCTCGGCTTCGACCTGTACGGCGACCGGCTCGGGAACCGTGACGGCCTCCGCTTCGGCCACGACGGCCACCGGCTCGGGGTCCGCCGTAACGGCTTCCGGCTCCGGTACCGGCACGGCGACCGTCTCAGGGGACACCGCGACCGTCCCGGGGTCGGGCTGCGGCTCCGCGACCACGGCGACCGGCTCATCCCCGACGGTGACCGGCTCGATGACCACGACCGGCTCGGGCTCCGGCTCCGTCACCCCGGCCTCGACGGCGACCGGCCCGGCGACCACGACCGGCTCGGGCTCCGTCACGGCTTCCGGCTCGGCGGCCACCGGCTCGGCAGCGGCGACAACCTCCGGCTCAGCCACAGCCACCGGCTCCGGCTCAGCCACGGCCACCGGTTCGGGGGTCACCTCGGCCACCGGCTCCGGGGACTTCTCGGCAACCGGGGCCGGGGAGTCGGGGGTGTCCGGGGTGTCCGGGGTGTCCACGGCCGGGGCCGGGGCCGGGGCCGGGGCATCGGGAACGGCGGCCGGGGTGTCGGCGCCCGTACCCGGCGATGTGGCCGACGCCGGGGAATCCGTACCCGTCGACTGCGCCGGCAGGTCCACCCCCGTCGGCGGCACCCGTACCGGCTCCGCCGGACGCGGCACCGTGACGTTGTCGAACGCGGCGGAGACCAACTCGTCGGCGACGGACGACTGCGCGGGGACCTTCACCGCCGGGGCGTCGCCGGTACCGGCCGCCGGAGCGGTAGCCGTGTCCCCGGCCTCGGCGGTCCCGCCGGACGCGTCCCCCTCGGACCGCTCGGATCCGGCCGCCTCCGTGGCGCCCTCGCTCCCGCCGGACCCGGAGGTCCCGGTGGACGCCGCCGCGGGCACCGGATCGGGCCCCGTGGCCTGCGCGGGGACGGGCGCGGACTCCTGCTCAGCGGCCTGTGCCGGCGCGGATGCGGCGTCCGGCTCGGCACCCTGCGCAGGCACCTCGGCCTTCCGCGACCGCCCGAACACATCCCGCAGTCGACTAAGAATGCCCATGTGCGCAACCCTTCAGATGAGTTGTTCCGCCGATCCCTGGCCAGGACGGCCACGTAAGGTTAGCCAAACGCCCGGATGATCACCGGCCGACCCACCCCCGGGGCCCGGCGGCAGCCCCTGCCCTGCGCGCCGGATTCACCCCGCGTTCACGTTTCGTCCCTTTTCCCGCGATCGGGCCCGCCTAGTTTCACGGCGAAAGCACATACACCGGACGCACACCAAGGGGAGCGAGAAGTGCGCGAACTTCTGCCGATGATCGCCACGCACGCGGGCGGTCGCTCCGCCCTGACCTGTAGATACCGCTGCGGCGACGCCTGCTTCGGCGAGGTCCCGAACACCAGCGGCAACGAGTACGCGGGCGATGTGATCGCCGGAGCCCTGAGCCGTCGCGCGGTGATGCGCACGGCGGCCGTGGTGACGGTCGCCGCCGCCGCGGGCGGGACGGTCCTCGGCACGGGCGCGTCCGAGGCGCGGGCGGCCACCGTCCCGCAAGGCGCCGCCGCCGGACGCCACAAGCCGCGCGGCAAGGCGGCACGGGGGCTGCGCTTCACGCCCGTCGCGCCGAACCGCGCCGACCAGGTCACCGTCCCCGAGGGCTACGGGCAGAACGTGGTGATCCGCTGGGGCGACCCGATCCTGCGCGGCGCGCCCGCGTTCGACCCGGACCGGCAGTCGGCGCAGGCCCAGGCAGGTCAGTTCGGTTACAACAACGACTTCCTGAGCCTGCTGCCGCTGCCCCGCGAACGCGGCCGTCAGGTGCTCGTGGCCAACCACGAGTACACCGACGAGATGCTGATGTTCCGTGGCTACGACCCGGCGAACCCGACCCGGGAACAGGTCGAGATCGCGTGGGCGGCGCACGGCCTTTCGGTCGTCGTGGTCGAGGAGCAGCGCCGGACGGGCAAACTCACGGCGGTGCCCCGGCACCAGCTGAACCGGCGGCTCACCCTCAGCAGCGAGTTCCGGCTGACCGGGCCGGTGGCGGGTGACCGGCTGGTGCGGACGAAGGCGGACCCGCGCGGGGTGAGCGTCCTCGGCACGCTCAACAACTGCGCGGGCGGCGAGACCCCGTGGGGGACGACGCTGCACGGCGAGGAGAACTTCAACCAGTACTTCGCGCACGCCGACCGCGTCACGGACCCGGTCGCGGCGGCCCGGCTGAAGCGGTACGGGATCTCGGGCGGTGCGTCGGAACGCAAGTGGGAGCGGTTCGACGACCGGTTCGACCTGGTGAAGGAGCCGAACGAGGCCAATCGTTTCGGCTGGGTCGTGGAGCTGGACCCGTACGACCCGCAGTCGACGCCCCGCAAGCGGACGGCTCTCGGCCGGTTCAAGCACGAGGCCGCGGCGCCCCGGCTCACCCGGGACGGCCGTCCGGTCGTGTACATGGGGGACGACGAGCGGTTCGACTACTTCTACAAGTTCGTCTCGTCGAAGCGGCACATGCGCGGTAACAGCCGCATCGCGCACGCGCACAACATGACGCTGCTGGACGAGGGCACGCTGTACGTCGCGAAGCTGACGGGTGACTCGCCCGTCCGGCAGATCGACGGTTCGGGCACGCTGCCCGCCGACGGCGAGTTCGACGGCGGCGGTGCCTGGATCCCGCTGGCGACGGCGAAGTCGCACGGCCGCGCGGTGTCGCACGTACCGGGGATGACCGCGCAGGAGGTGTACGTCTTCACCCGGCAGGCCGCGGACCTGGTGGGCGCCACGAAGATGGACCGCCCGGAGGACGTGGAGCCGTCGCCGCACAGCGGCAAGGTGTACGTGGCCCTCACCAACAACTCCGACCGCGGCAAGCCGGGGAAGGCGGGCGCGGACGAGGCGAACCCGCGCAGCCTCAACAAGCACGGCCAGGTGCTGGAGCTGACCGAGTTCTGGGACCGTCCGGACTCCACCCGCTTCGCGTGGAGCCTGTTCCTGGTCGCGGGCGACCCGGACGACCCGTCGACGTACTTCGCCGGGTTCCCCAAGGAGCGGGTGTCCCCGATCTCCTGCCCGGACAATGTCGCCTTCGACCCGCACGGCAATCTGTGGATCTCCACGGACGGCAACGCGCTCGGCACCCACGACGGGCTGTTCGGGGTCGCCACCCGCGGCGAACGCCGCGGCGAGCTGAAGCAGTTCCTCACCGTGCCGACGGGCGCGGAGACCTGCGGCCCGGTGATCCAGGACCGCCGGGTGCTGGTGGCCGTGCAGCACCCCGGGGAGGTGGACGGGGCGAGCGTGGAGAAGCCCGCGAGCACCTGGCCGGACGGTCCGGGCAGGCTGGTCCGTCCGTCGGTGGTCGCCGTGTGGCGCGCGGACGGCGGGGACATCGGGGTGTAGCCCACCTCCAGCAGACGGGACGGGCTCACGGCGTGTCGGCGGCCGAGGCGAGCGGGCTACGGGGGCGTCCGATACCGGGACGGTCCCGGCCCGCGAGCCACTCCCGGTACGCGGGGGCCTCCCGGGCCACCTCCCAGTAGGCGTCGGACAGATCGTCGTACACGGCCTCCAGCTCCGCCTCCGTCCGCGCCGCGAGGAACAGCCGTACGCCGATGGGGTCCCCGACCAGCGGTCGCACGGCGGTGTCGGGGCGCGGGCGGGTCGTCGGCTGGGAGACGGTGACCACCTCGCCGTCGGCGACGAGCGTGTACGCGGTGAGGTAGTCGCCGTGCAGCACCCGGGGGCTGAGCCCGGCGGCCCGCAGCACCCGGGACAGCGCGTCCCACTCCCCGTCGACGGTCGAGTCGACCATCCAGCGGTCGTCGGCGAGTTCGGTGAGGGCCACGGTGCGCCGGGCGGCGGCCGGGTGGTCGGCGGCGAGCGCCACGAACTGCGGTTCGCGTTCGACGAGGACCCGGGTGCGCAGTTCGGCGGGGAACCGCAGCGGGCTGCCCTCGACCTCGTGGACGAACGCCACGTCGAGCTGTCCTTCCGCGACCATCCGCAGCAGCGCGTTCGGGGACACGTCCATCTGGAGGGTGGGTTCGGTGCGGGGGTAGCGCATCCGGAGCCTGCGGAGCCAGCCGGGCAGGGCGCGGCTGGCGGTGGAGCCGATGAGGAGCTGGGTGCCGTCGGCGGTGCGTCCGGCGGCGGCCCTGGTGTCGGTGACCAGGGCCCGCATCTCGGCGACCAGCGGGCGGGCCCGGCCGAGCAGCGCGCGGCCGAGCGGGGTGGGGCGGCAGCCCGTCCGCTCCCGGGTGAAGAGCGCTCCGCCGACCGCCTGTTCTATCCGGCGGAGCTGGGTGCTGAGGGTGGGCTGGGCCACGCCCAGGGCACGGGCGGCCTTGTGCAGACTGCCCGTGTCGGCGATGGCGCACAGCGCGCGGAGGTGCCTCACTTCGAGGTCCATGACAGTTGAGCGTAGAACCGCTCAGGTCGTCACACCAGACGTCCCCACCCGGCCACCCCGCCCCGGCACCCCCTCGTACCCCGCTGAACTGCGGCTTTCCGGGGCGGAGGTGACGTCAGGTGGCGCGGGGGGCGGGGACGGTGGGGACGGCGGGTGGCGCGGGGGCGGGGACGGTGGGGACGGCGGGTGGCGCGGGGGCGGGGGCCGGCGGGGACGGCGGATGGCGCTCTGAACGCCGCCGGTGGGCGGACAGGCGGACGAGGGGGTCCGGACGGCGATAGCCCGGGGCTATCCCCGATTGCCATCATCCCGGCCGCGTCGAACTCCCCGACACTCACTGGAAGTTCGACCCCACCCTCCGAAGCAACGAAGCACACGAGGAGCCCCCCACATGAAGCCCCCCACAAGCTTCCTGTCCCCCGCGCTGGGTCTCGCCCTGGCCGCGGTCACCCTCGGTATGACCGCCGCCCCCGCGGCGGCCGGGGAGATCAGCACCCCCGAAGCGGCCGTCGCCGTGTCCTCGACGGAGTCGATAGCCCGCTACGAGGGCTCCGGCGAGGACAAGAAGGCGACCCGGGCCTTCTACGAGGCCGTACTGAAGTCGGTGGCCGAGAAGCGCGCGGCCAACCCGGGTGCGGCGGCCGTCACCGTCGTCTACAACGCGTCCCGCGCGCCCTCGTTCCGCCAGCAGATCGCGAGCAGCACGTCGATCTGGAACAGCTCGGTGTCCAACGTCCGCCTCCAGGAAGGGGCCAGCGCAGACTTCTCGTACTACGAGGGCAACGACGCCCGTGGTTCGTACGCGTCGACCAACGGTCACGGCCGGGGCTACATCTTCCTGGACTACCGGCAGAACCAGCAGTACGACTCGACCCGGGTCACCACCCACGAGACGGGCCATGTCCTCGGACTGCCGGACAACTACCGGGGCCCGTGCAGCGAGCTGATGTCCGGCGGCGGCCCCGGCACGTCGTGCCGCAACGCCTACCCGAACGCCAACGAGCGGGCCCGGGTGAACCAGCTCTGGGTCAACGGCTTCGCCAAGGCCCTGGAGAAGGCCGGCGCGACCCTCCCGAAGGCCGGCTGAACCCCGGCCGACCGACCCCGGACCGGCCCTGGCCGACCGTTCCGGACACCCCCCACAGGTGCGGGCCGCCCCTTCCTGGGGCGGCCCGCACCGCCTGTCCGTCCCGGTGGCGGGTACGCCCACCGGCGGGGACCCGGAGCCGGATCACGTAGGCCCGCGTCCGCTCACGTACGCGGTGAGGCGATGGCGCGCGCGGCGGTGACCTCCCGCCGCAGCGGACACAACACGCTGTCGTCCTCGACGGCGGAGAACTCGGGCCGGAACTCCCGCAGCACCGCGCTGGTCCGCAGATTCCCGGAGAGCGCGAGCAGCTCACCCACCACCTCCGCGACCTCCTCCGTACGCGGCGGGTCCGCCCCGTGCCGTACCCGTACCCGCGCCCCGGTGGTCGCGTCCGCGATCCGCTCGACCGCGACGACCAGCGGCCACCAGGCCGCCGCGTGCCGTCCGGTGGGCGGCGGTTCGGTGAGCGCCCGCTGGAACTCGGTGCGGATGGCCGACAGGTCCCGGTACAGCCGCCGCCGTTCCCGGGCCCGTGCCACATGGTCCGAGTCGGGGGCGAACGCGCAGGTGATGTACGCGGCGGTGTCGTCGACGGCGTCGGCGAGCCGGTCACCGACCCGGGTGTGCCAGCTCTCCGGCCACAGCAGGTATCCGGCGACCAGGGCGATCGCGCAGCCCATCAGACTGTCGAGCAGCCGGGGGACGAGCAGCCCGACGCCCTCACGGTTGAGGACGTCGGACAGCAGCAGGATCACCGGGGTGATGGCGGCGGTCTGGTAGCCGTAGCCCCGGGCGGAGAACACCGGGACGAGCGCGCCGAGCACCAGCATCACCGGCACGTCCCACCAGCCGCGCGGCACCTGCGCGAGGACGGCCGCGGCGGCGACGAGCCCGACGACGGTGCCGCCCGCACGCAGCACGGCCCGCGAGAACACCGAGCCGAAGTCGGGCTTCATGACGAAGGTGATGGTGAGCGCCACCCAGTACGAACGCGGTACGGGCACCAGCGAGACCAGGGCCTGCGCCAGCCCGATGCACAGCGCGAGCCGCAGCCCGTACCGCCAGGAGGCGCCGGACAGCAGGGCCGCGTGGGCGGTGGCGCGGGCCCGCGCGCCGAGGGCGGCGGGCCGGCCGAGCCGGTCCTCCAGGTCGCCGGGCCCGAGGTCGCGGCGGGCGACGACGTCGGCGGCGTGCGCGACTGCCTGTGCGGCGACGCGCGCGGCGGGCGAGTCGTGCGCGACGGGGTCCGGCCGTCCGGCCTCGGCGCGGCCCGAGGCGATGGCGTCGGCGAGGGTGCGCACGGCGGCCGGGATCGCGGGCGGCAGCGGGGTCGCCCACTGGTCGGCGGCGGGCGCGGACTCGGCGATGGGGGTGATGGCGTTGAGGGTGGCGACCAGCCGCACCAGGTCCGGTCCCCGGCCGTGGTAGCGGGCGCGATGGGCGAGGACGAGGTCGTACGCGCGGTTGAGGCTGGTCGTCAGCGCGACCCTGGTCTCCGGATAGCGCTCCGTACCGGCGGCTTCGAGCAGATCGGCGGCGGCGCGGTACGCGGCGGCGACCGCGGCGCGTTCGGGCACCTGGGCGCGCAGCGGCCAGGCGAGCAGCCCGAGGGCGAGGACGAGCAGCCCGCCGCCCGCGAGCAGCGCGGGCGCCACCCACCAGGCCCCGGGCATGGGCAGTCCGGCGCCCACCACGGCGTTCAGCAGCAGCAGGAGTCCCGATACGGAGGCCACCGCGCCGATGCTGGACATCATCCCGGACACCAGCGCGACCCCGGTGACCACGCCGACGGCGACCCATCCGTGCCCGTACACCGCGGCCCCGACGGTCACCCCGACCGCACCGAACAGCTGCGGCACGGCGATGTTGAGCACCCGCATCCGGTAGGCGTCGGCGGTGTCGCCGATGACCCCCGACAGTGCGCCTATCGCCGCGAGCGCCCCGTACTCGGGCCGCCCCACGGCCAGCCCGACGACAAGCGGCACGACCAGCGCGACCGCGGCCCGCACGACCGCCGCCCACGGCACCGCGACAGGCTCCGACCGCACGGCCCCGACAAGCCAGGCGGGCGGCGCGAAACGGCTGCTGGATGAGGCCATGACGGCATTCTCCGCCATGGCGGGGCGCGTGCGGCGGTACGGCCGGGGCAGGTCCCGCCGGGGCGTGGCCCGCCCGCCTGCGCACGGGTAGCGTGCGCGGTGCCGGTGTACGAACCTCGTACAGGTGGTGCTACCCGGCAGGCCCTGCGGCAGCGGGGGTGTTTCCAGCGAAGGGAGCGCTTGTGAGTTCGGCTCCCTGGGGTCGGCCCCGCATGTGCGGGGGTGGTCATCTCTGAGACGCCAGCAGGTCTTGTTCTCCCCGGCCAACAGCGAAGAGGCAGGCGGGGCGCAAATGAATAGGGAAGGGAGAGCTTGGGAGCTGGGCGATGCAATCTTTCTACGCCCAGCGTCCCCATACCTGTCCAGACGACCGTCCCTAGTGGGTAAGCGTTGTTACGATTGAACGCCTAGGTCAGTGCGTTGCGCTGGAGATCAGCACCTCAGCAACCCGCGCACGCATTGCGCCTGCAGCCTCTTTGCGTTTCGCTTGCGAGAGCAGATCTCAAGCCTTCTGGACTCCCGCACGGACAATACGAACGGCCCAGCTCTCGCGAGGAGCCGGGCCGTTCGAGGCGGGAGGCGCTGAGCGAGTCCGGCCGACCATCTCGCGGCCGGACTCGCTCGCGCGAGAACCAGCTTCAGACCGCCCGGAATCACAACCCGTCCAGCTACGCGTCTTACGCAGCAACTGGGCGACACAGCCCGCGACAGCGCCAACTGTGGCGATGGCCTCCACGCTCCACGCCCACTCCGGACGTGTACGTCTCTTTGGACATCCCTACTTCAGTCGCGCCATCCGCTCGACCCTCCGTCCTGTTCTCGTCCGGACACGCCGGACAGCCGCGCCCCTACGGCACGGAGCTCAAGCAGAAGAGAAGGCCGAGTCCAACCACCTTATATGGTCGCGGAGTTCACCCCCGCCGGTTCCGCGCCGAGAGGATGAGGCCGTCGAAGTCGACGGGGCGCCAGCGGTCGCGGCCCGCTGTGCGTACGGCCCAGCCCTGTTCGTTCGTCGCGGGCTCGACCAGGACGACCTGGCCGTCGCCGATGCGGGCGGCGAGCGTCTCCCAGAGGCGGTCGCGGACGCGGCGGCTCGGATTGCCGACGAAGACGCCCGCGTTCACCTCGACCATCCACCGGGTGAGATGTCCGCGCAGTCCGTCGGGGGCGGCGATCAGGACGATGACGGTCACCGTGACTCCTCCGGGGGGCGCTGCGGCTCCGGGCCGGTGTCGGGGTCGTCGGGATCCGGGCCGATGATCGCCACATGGTGCTCGCCCATCCCGGCCGGGGTGACAGCGGTCGTGGGTCCAGGCTCCTCATCCGAGCCCGTGCGGGGCAGTGTCAGGGGCGCTTCGTCCGCCCAGTTCACGCCCGCCGCGACGGTTCCGAGCCGCTCGTCCCAGAGTTCGCTGGTCTCGGGGGTGTCGAAGTCGGTCCCGGGTGGGTTCAGCAGGTTCTTGATGTCGGTGACGATCCGGGTGAGGAGTTTGGTCTCCGCGATCCGGTCGCGCAGCCCGGTGCGGGCGTCCCGTTCCTCGGTCAGGCCCTCGGCCGCGAGGTCGAAGGCCAGCGGGATGGTGTACTCGGCCTTGTACAGGTCCGCGATGTCGAGGACGAACGAGATCGCGGAACCGGTGTGGACGAAGCCGAGTCCCGGGCTCGCGCCGAGGCCCACGACGACCGCGTGGCTGATTCCGTAGAGGGCGGCGTTGGCGGCGGACAGCAGCCGGTTGAGGTCGTCACCCGCGGCGAACGCGTCACCCGCCTTGTAGACCCGGCCGTCCCAGGGCACCCCGGTGCGGGTCGAGTGCGCCCGGTACAGCTTGCGGATACGCGCGCCCTCGTAGCCCCGGAGCTGCTGCATGGTCGCCTGGGAGACGTCCTCGCCGGGGAACCGCATGCCGTACATGGCGCGCGCCACACCCAGGCGTTCCTTGGGCCGGGTCACCAGCCATGCCTGCCGGTGGAGCAGCCCCGCCCCGCGGCTCGGCCCGAGGCCCGCCGCGTACATCCGCACGCCTTGCTCGCCCACCCAGCACACCGCGGTGCCCGAATTCCCGAGGAGCTGGACCGCGCCATGGGTGATACGGGTACCCGGACCGACGAGCATGACGGCGATCAGGGCGGACGGTACGCGGACGGTCTGCCGTTTGTTGCTGATGACGACCGCGTTCTCGTCGCGGTCGATGTGACTGCGCTCGACATAGACGCTGGACACCCGGTCCACGACCCGGGTCAGATCGTGCGGTTCGGCCTTCCACCAGATGTCGGCCACGGTCAGCGCCCCCCGGTGACGGGCGCGAGGGTGAGCAGCCCGCAGCCGTACGCCTTGGACGGGCCGATCCCGCCGAGCAGCCGGGACGTGAACGCCTCGGAGTCGGTGACCCTCAGCCGTCCCTCGAACGTCACGCTGTGGAACGTGACGGCTGCGCCTTTGCCATTCTTCTTGAAGGCATGGCGGTGCCGCGCCGTGATCCGTACCTCCCGTGCCGGGCCGGGGTCGTCGGTGTCCACGGGCGGGGCGTCCGGTCCGTTCGGAGGAAGGCCCTCGTCGAGCCCGGGGGCCGGTGGGTCGGTACGGGACAGGGGCACATCGAAGCCCCAGCCCTCGGTCCGCTTCAGGAACCACCGCAACTGGGCGCTGGCCGTGCGGTGCCCGAGGCGGAACCCGCGCATCCGCCCGTCACCGGCGCCCGCGGCGAGCCGTGCGGCCTGTGTCGGGGTGGGGGCCACCGGCGACGCGGAGTTCTGCACGGGGCTGGCGGTCAGCCGGAAGGAGAAGTCCCTTCCCGGCGCGATCTGCTTCAGCAGCGGCGCGTAGTCACGGACCGCCGCGTGCTCGCCGTCGGCGCCGGGCCACCCGGCCTGCTCGATCACATGGGTCCAGTCGGGCCGGGAGGCGGTGAGCACGAACAGATGCGGACGGTGCGCGTCGTCGGCGTCCAGACGCCACAGCACACGTCCGCCGTCGCCGGGACCACCGGGTACACCGCCCATCACGGCGCCGTGCATGGCCCGCGGGCTGGACAGCAGCTTCCGGCTCTCCGCGCGGAGCGGATTGATACGGATTCGGGAGAGATAGGTCATGTGGTTCACCAGCCCAACAGGGCGAAGGGGTCGTGTCCGGCGGCGTCGCCCGAGCCGTCCACGGGGTCCGGGTCAGGGTTCGGGAATCCGCTCGGGATGCTCAGCCAGCCGTGCCGTACGCGGCGGCTGGTGAAGCTGCGGGCATGCGGATCGAAGGACACCGGCGCGTCGTGCAGGACGTCGTCGCCGTCGGGGTCCTCGATCGTGAGCGAACGGTCGACGCGGGCCGGACGGACCGCCCGGCCGGCTCCCCGCTCCCGGCCGAGCTGCGACGCGTACGCCTCACGGGCGCGCCGGGACGCCTGCCAGGGCTCCTCCCGCAGCGCGTCCTCCAGTCCGTTGTCCCGCAGTCCGAGGGAGACCGGCTGGGTGGGCGGGCAGGAGCGGCGGCCCAGGGCCAGCGGGAACGCGGGGCCGCGCACGGCCAGGTGCAGGGTCTCCAGCAGGGCACGGGGGCCCGCGACCCCGGCGACGAAGACGGCGTCCTGGAGGTAGTAGCGGGTGGTCACGTGGGTGGGCTTGGGCGGGGAGGTCGGCTTCTGGATGCCCTTGGCGTTCACGCCTGCCTGGGGCAGCGGCCGTCCCCGGTAGTCGCTGACGGTGTGGTAGTCCCGCAGCAGGGTCCCGGGAAGGTCGACCCGGACGCCGAGGCGCAGCGGCAGCAGTTCGTCCAGCGGCCGCTCCCGGGCGTACCCGGCGGCGGCGGCGAGCAGCCCGATCACTCCGGACCTGGTGGGCTCCGGGCTGGTCTCGCGGCGGTTGAAGGCACCGCGGGAGCCCCATGACTGGAGGGGCCCGGCGAGACGCAGCAGCAGTACGGCTTCCGCGTCGCTGCCGGACACCGGTGCCGGTGACGGACTTGAGGTCATCGGGTGGCCTGCTGGAGACGGCCGGTCAGGTGGGCGCGCAGTCCGGTGAGCAGGTCCGGGAAGCCGACAGGCTTCCCGAACGCGCCGCGCAGCAGGTCGGCCGTGTCCCCGGACCCGTCGAAGGTGTGGCACAGGGCGGTGAAGTCGGGGGTGTCGCCCCACGCGCGGGCGGCCCTGCTGTGCTCGCGTGCCAGGTTCCGGGCCGAGGCCGCCGCGATGCCCGAGCTGACGCTGACGGGCTCCTCGAATGCCGAGACGAGGTTCACCGGCTGGTCGGCTCGCACCACGACGGCCACCAGGCTGGGCAGGGTGCGGTGGGCGAAGGAGTTCTGGTACCCGCCGGGGATGGACCGGGCGAAGGAGGTCACGAACTCCCCGACGGCGCCGACGGCCGCCTCGTCGTCCGCGAGGTTGCGCCGAAGCTGGTGGAGTCCGACGGTGGCGTACCGGTACAGCGTGGCGGAGTTGAAACCGATGGTGCCGATCATGCCCGCGCCGGTCTCCTCCTCGGTCTGCTCGTCGTCCACCGCCGTGAAGTAGTCGAACTCCAGCTCCACCGCGTGGGTCGACAGCGCGTGGGCGACCTGGGTGGCGGCGTCCACGTTCAGCGCCGGGATGTCCGCCACCATCCGCCCGAACAGGGCGACGTCCAGGGTGTGTCCGCTGCTGAACTGCTCCCGCACGGGCAGGGACTTGATCTCCTCGGCGAGCCCCGCGTCGTCCAGGGCGGACAGCTCGGCCGCCCGCTCCCGTACGAGGCCGGCCACCGCGTCGAGCTGGCGCCGCCCGTAGAAGAAGAGATACGCCGTGTCGCCCTCCTTCTTGCCCGCGCTGATCTTCAACTGGTCCAGCAGCGCCGCCGCCAGCCTCGCCCCGGTCGCCGTGTCGAGGGCGGTGCCGTCGGTGATCCGCTCGGCGAGCGCGGCGTTGACCCGCCGGGTACGGGTGGCCAGGTCCTGCGGGGCGATCCGCTCGGCGAAGTGCGTCCGGGTGGCGCGCTTCCACGCCTGGGAGGACACCCGGGAACGGCGTACCCCACCGAAGAACGCCTCTTTCGGGTTGCCCTGGTCGTCCCGGTTGAGGTTGGCGGGCGGCACGGTCTGGAGAATGTGGACATCGATGAACGTACGGGACGCGGGCAGCGCCATGGAGTCCTCCGGGGAATCGGTCGGCAGGGAACGCGATGAGGGTGGGTCGGTGAAGGTCGGTCGGTGAGAGTGATCGGCGCGCGGGCGGTCCCTGCCGGACCGCTCGTGCCGCACAGCCGTCGGTGTCATGGCCCTGGCCGCGGGGGCGGCTCGCTTCCCCCACGGTTCACGGCGCTTGCGCTAGTCGTCGGAAGGTGTCGGACGCTCCTCGTCCGACGTCTGGTCCGGGCTCCGCCAGCCGTGGTAGCCGAGGCCCCAGTCCCGGCGGACGCCGCCGCGGGAGCCGGGGTGCTTCCAGCGCTGGAGGTCCAGGAGGAGCCGGTCGTAGTCCAACGGCTGCTCCACGTTCCGCAGTTGGGCGGTCAGCCCCCTCAGGCGGTACACCAGCGCGGGGACCGACGTGGCGGAGACCGCTGCGGCCACCCGGCGGTCCACGGCTTCCTGGCCGAAGCGTTCACTGCGGTGCAGGGTGCGCAGTGCCCGGCCCAGGCTGACGCCGTGCTGGTGCATGGGGCGGGACTGGCTCTGCTGGTGCAGCCCGTAGAGAGCCAGGGCAGCGTGCTCGGCCTCCAGCTCCGCAGTCACCCGGCCGTCCACGGGGCTCGTGTAGAACGGCCACATCGCGGGGACCGTCCCGGCGGCCCGGCCCAGTCCGGCCCGCAGGGCGGCGAGTTCCTCGCCCGGCGGCTTCATCTCGGTCCGGCTCGCCGGTTCGATGCGCCACCTGCCCCGGCTGTCCACCCGTCCCGTCCAGTAGCGGCGGGCGACGGATCGGGCGGGCGCGGCGGGATCGGGCGGTGTGGCGGTGGGCACAGCGGTCCCCCTTCGGACGGGAGGTGGGCGGAGTTCGGTGGTGTTCGGCGGCGTTCACTCGTGGGCGGCGGGGACAGCGGAGCGGACCCGGCCGGTGCGGTCGGCCTGGGCGTGCTCGACGGACCGGGTCGGCCGTCCGGAATGCGGGCGAACCGGCCGGACCGGAGCGGGAGCGGCGGGGCTATCCGGTGCGGCGGGGCCCGGAGGCGAGGGTCAGGATCTCGTTCAGCCGTCTGCGGAAGGCGGCCTCCGCCGTGCTGAGCCGGTAGATCTGCTCCTTGCCGTCCTTCACCACCTTCCGCCCGGCGAAGGTGCCGGGGGCGGCGGTCGCGAAGACCTGCTCCGCCACCCGCCAGGTCGCCCTCCCGGCCTTGTGCTCCCAGGCCTCAAGGCCGCGCCGCACGAGGTCGAAGTCGTCGCCCGCCGCCTGGAGGCCCGCGAGGAGCCGCCGGACCACGGGATCGAGAGCGTGCAGCAGGGTGTCACCGGGCCGCTGACCCTTGTCCCAGGGGATGGGGTCGCTCCCGGCGGCCCGTCGCAGATCACCGGACAGATGGTTGACGGCCGTGGCGAGCTGCTCGGCCTGGCCCACCGCCGACAGCAGGGCGCCGTAGACGATGCCGTCCTGGTCGAGTGCGGTGACGGGCAACGGGATCTCGTCGAAGAACACGTCCTCGATGACGGCCGACTGATTCCCGTACATGACCCCCGTGAGCTCGATCTGGAGCGGGTACGCAGAGTCCATCTCCTCGCCCGCCTCGGCGAGCGAGTTCAGCAGGTCACTGGTCCGGAACCCGGCCCGGGTCGCGGTCGCCTCGCGCTCCTCGCCCGCCCGGCCGACGGCCAGCAGCGCCTCCAGACCACGCCAGGCCGCCCGCCCCGGCCGGTGCCTGCGCGGGCGGAGGGAACTCACCTCCGCGTCCTTGGCGCCCTTCGCACTGCCACGGCCGGCGGGCGGGCGGCTGTCCCATGCCGTGTGCGGCTCCAGATCGGGATTGACGAGGAGGCGGTCGCCGGCGGCCACCACCACGCGGGTGACCCGGGTTCCCCGGGAGGTCTCCTCGGGGATCAGCCGGACCCGCCGGGACTGCCATGTCCAGGCGTCGAGCAGGCCGCGGGGCGCGCGCTGCTGCCAGACGGGCGTGGCGCACGAAGGAGGCTCGTCGGTCTCCCCTTCGGTGGCCCGCCGCAGCCACTGGGGCAGGTCTTCCTTCAGTGCCACCCGTCCATGGGGGATGTTGAGCAGCAGCGTCTCGTACAGCGAGCGGCCGATCGGCATGATGACACCGAGCTGGCCCAGCGGTCCGGTCGGATTGCCGGTCGTCTTGCCCGCTTTCACCTTGGGATCGCCGACGACACCCGTCTTGATCGCGGCGGTGTCCCAGCACTGGGTGTGCAGCAGCCAGTGGGCGGCCTGCGCCGGGGTCAGTTCGAGCGGGTCGCCCTCACTGCGCGACGAGAACAGCGGGACGTTGTTCCCCGTCGCCGCCGTGGCCACCAGCAGGGCCGATCCCTTCGTCTCGTCCTTGGCGGTACGTAACCCGGCGACCTGCGCGAACGGATCGACGGCGTCGAAGAGATCGAACCGATGGCGGTGCTCGTCCAGATACGTGGCGAGCCTGCCCCGCTCCTCCTCGGTGAACTCTCCCGCCTCGAACATCCCGGTCCACGCCCCGGCGTCCTTCGGCCAGCCGAGGGCGGAGACGACGATCGGAAGCAGCAACTGCCGCAGGACGGCCGGCTTCTGCGTCGGCAGGTCCACGACCAGATCGCGGAACTTATTTGCGTGGAGCAGAAGTTCGCTCAACCCGGTCTCGTACGGGATCCCGGCCCCGGAACCACTCTTGTCCACCTCGGCGGCGCGACTCGCACGCAGCCATGGTTCATCCACCAGATTGAACAACTCGTTCTTCCCTCAAGCTTTTTCGTCTAGCGAGGCCGGATCAGCCTTGCATATTCGCCTGACCCGCGAAGGGGTATCGGACGAATGAAATGAGAAGATGCCTGGCGCCACCCCGCATGATCATGTGACCCCACCCGCGGGGGTGTTCCGCTTTTCCGTCTCACCGGCGGATCGGCCCCGCTCCGCGGGGTGGAGGGCAGAGCGGCACGGAGCAGCGTCTCGCTCCGACCGCTCTGTACCTCGGACGCACTCGCCCCCGCCGTCCCGGGCCCGCTCGCCTCGTCCCTTCGCCGCCGAACAGGCATCGCGGACTCCCGCCGCACACGCTGCGCGCTTCGCCAGCGTGTGCGGAAGACGCTTGGCGGACTAGCTCCGGACAGACCATCAGGGCGGCCCGTCCCCCACCACCAGCCCGAGTACCCGGTCGTAGCGCAGCGCCCGGTCCCCCAGGGTCGCGGAGCCCCGCTCGTCGAGGATCAGGGCGGGGCTGTACCGGAGCCTCGGATGGGCCGACCAGCCGGGGAGCGGACGGAGTCCTCCACGGGCGTCCTCCGTCAGGGAGGCGGGCAGTCGTACCGTCCCGCCCAGGACGTCGTCCAGCAGGTCGTCCATGACATCGCCGTTCGCGGTGAGGGCTCTGCCGGAGAGCGTCCGGTACGTGCCCCGGTTGTACCGGACCAGGACGACCTCCGTGGTGGCGTCGCCGTCCCGGACCAGTGCGTCCAGCCCGGCCCGGCCGCCGGGCGTGGAACCTGAGTGCAGCCCGGCCAGCGTCGCCCCTTCCTTCTGCCCCAGGCGCGTCAGCAGGTACGCGGCGGCCTTCCTGGCCCGCTCGCCCTCCCCAGCGGTCCAGGCGCGACGGGCCTCCTCCGCGTCCGCGCGCCATTGCGGGGGCATCACCGTGTCGTCCGAGCCGTAGCCGCTCGCGACGAGGCCGGGTACCTGGGAGGGAATGGTCCACGCCCCCGTACCGCCGACGAGTGCCGCCCGCACCAGCGCGGCGGTGCGCAGAAGCTGGTGCCGCCGGTAGATGAACTCGGAGGCGCCGAGGAATCGGGGAGTTCCGGCGTCGTCCCGCTGCCACATGTCCGGGTCCGGCGAGCCGGCCCGGTCGGCGAGACCGGTGATCAGCACACGCGGCCGGGCCAGCCTGGCCGGACGCACGACGCCGTCGTGCCGGTGGAGCCGTCCGATGCGTTGCAGCAGGAGGTCGACGGGTGCCAGGTCGGTGACCAGCACATCGGCGTCGACGTCGAACGACTGCTCCGCGATCTGTGTCGCGACGACGATCAGGCGTGGCCGCTGCTGCCCTGCGTCGCCTGTCGGCGCGGGCGGGCCGAGTCCGCGCAGGCACTGTTCCACGCGGTCGGCCTTGGGGGCGACCGCGATCCGGCCGTGGAGAAGCGTCACCTCGTCCGCGCCGAACTCCTCGCACAGCACCGTGTGGAGGGACTGGGCGCGGCCCACGGTATTGCGGATCACGAGCGCGCAGCCACCGTCGGCGAGCGCGGTGCCGAGGCGTGCGGCGATCTCCCGGTCGGCCGCCTGCTGTGCGGCGGCGGCCACCTCCTTCCCTGCCTTCGGTGCCGGAACCGTCTCGGGCAGCAGCTCCAGCTCGACCGTGAGGTCGTCCCGCCAGCCCTCGCACGCCACCGACTCCAGGACCGGCCCGGCGTCGTCGAGCGCCAGGCACGCCGTGGTGACCGAGGGATAGCCGGGCGGCTCCGGGAGCCCGTCCCCGGTCTCGAACTCCTCGCGGGAGGCGGCTCCCGAGAGATACGCGTCGACCAGTTCCCGGCGCTGGTGGGGCGGGAGCGTCGCGGACAGCAGCACCACCGGCACTCCGGCCTGGCCGAGCCAGCGCAGGGCCTCCTTCAGGAACTGGGACATGTAGACGTCGGCGGCGTGCACCTCGTCGAGGACGACGACCTTCCCGATCAGACCGGCCATCCGCAGCATCACATGCTTGCTACGGGTCGCGGCGAACAGCAGTTGGTCGATCGTCCCCACCACGAACGGGCACAGCAGCCCGCGTTTGGCCCCCAGGAACCACTCGGAGGGGCCGCGTGACCCCGAACGCGTGACCGCGCCGGACGGTTCGGGAGCCCCCATCCCGTACTCGTCCTCCCCGCACTCGTCCAGGCACTCGCCGAACTCGTCCACCCCGCCGAACCTGTCGTCCGGATCGTCACCGGACTCCTTGACCAGTGCCCGCCACTCACGGTTGAACATGCGCTTGCCGTGCAACAGGGCGACCTGCGCCGGAAGCTCCTCGTCCACCCGGCCCACCCACGACCGCACCTGCTCGAACATCGGATCGCTGGTGGACTGGGTCGGCATCCCGACGAAGACCCCGTCCGCGCCGAACCGCGCGGCAAGGATCTCGGCGGCCATCAGGGCTGCCTTGGTCTTGCCCTCGCCCATCGGCGCCTCGACCACGAGGAGCCCGGGGGCGGGCATACGCCGGGCGGCGTCCATGACCAGGGTCTGCGACGGCCGTGGCCCGTGCCCGAACCGGTCCTGAAAGGCTTCTGGTCCCGGCTCCGGCAGCCGCCCCCACCCACCACGCAGCCGCAGCGCCTGCCATGCCTTTCCGGCGCGGTCACGGGCCTTCTCGGGGGTCACCTCCACCAACTCGTCGATGCCCTTGAAGTGCTCCTCGTTGCTGGCGATCCAGTCCGCCATCACGATGAGCCCGCTGATCTGCATCTGCTCGGCCCGGGAGGGAACGCGCGTGGGCTCGACCTCCGCGACCCGGTCGAAACCGAGGCGGTGCGTCAGCCACTCCACCACGGACGCCTGCGCCTCGGCCCACACAGGTCCTCCGGCGGCCTGCTTCATCGCCTTCTTCGGCTGCTCCGTGGCCTTGAACGACGGGTACGAGCCGTGGTGCCCGGCGACGAGCGGCCACACCCACGCGATGTGCTCCTTGCGCCACCCGGCCGCGCCGAGCACCTCCCGCAGGACGAATGCCCCCGCCCGGTCATGGCGCCACCGGTGCCGCGCCAACGTGGGTTCGTGCCACCCGAGCCCCGCCGCGCGGACGGCGTCCGCGCCCTTCGGCCACAGTCGCTGATGGGACGGGGTCGCCTTCCCGCAGTCGTGCACACCGCACAGCCAGGCGAACAACGCCCGGCCCTTTCCCGGTCCGCCCGCGAGCCTGTCCAGCATCCGGCGGCCCGACGGCGCGAGGAACCCGTCCCACATCCGCTCGGCCACGGCGGCCGTGTCCAGCAGATGCGACACCAGAAGGTTCATCGTCCCCCCGGCCCGCTCCTCGGACTTCCCCCACAGCACCCCGAGCGCATCGACGTCCCCACGCCGACGAACACTGTCCGTCACGCCATGCCCCCTTTGTATGCTGCCCTTCAACGTAGACCCACCCACTGACAACGCCCGCCAACTGAGGAGCAGTTCATGTGTACCGCAGCACGGAGGGAGGGGCCGCGCCACGTCCCCGCGGCGACGACACGACTAAAGGAAAACGGCCCTCTGCGGTGACAGGACCGCAGGTCAGGAAGGGTCGGCCCCGCGTGTGCGGGGGTGTTCCCCGGCCGAGGACGTCGCTGGAGGCCTGGTACTCGTCGGCCCCGCGTGTGCGGGGGTGTTCCGCAGAACATCATGTACACGGCCCCGGTCACCGGGTCGGCCCCGCGTGTGCGGGGGTGTTCCTCTATGTCGGAGACGGCTGGATCATCGACGCACGTCGGCCCCGCGTGTGCGGGGGTGTTCCTCATCGAAGTGACACGCGCATCGCCTCTCGCCGGTCGGCCCCGCGTGTGCGGGGGTGTTCCCCTGGCGTACCGGGACGCCTACCAGCAGATCGCGTCGGCCCCGCGTGTGCGGGGGTGTTCCCGTCGACCACGCCCTCCGCAAGCCGGTCCTCCGTCGGCCCCGCGTGTGCGGGGGTGTTCCGCGAACGCGTAGGCGAGGATGATCGGGCCACGCGTCGGCCCCGCGTGTGCGGGGGTGTTCCCACGCCTACGGTGACACCGACGCTGGTGAGCGCGTCGGCCCCGCGTGTGCGGGGGTGTTCCGCCCGATCAGTGATCGTGCGTAGCGGACGATCTGTCGGCCCCGCGTGTGCGGGGGTGTTCCCCGCTATGGCAGACGTCGAGGCGCAGAACACGGGTCGGCCCCGCGTGTGCGGGGGTGTTCCGGTGTCCTGACCTCGGGTGTTGGGTGCGGTGCGGTCGGCCCCGCGTGTGCGGGGGTGTTCCGCGGACGAGACCGACGACCAGGCGCCGCGGCCTGTCGGCCCCGCGTGTGCGGGGGTGTTCCTTCGCCCCGCGATGTGTTGCGGTTTGCGCTCTTGTCGGCCCCGCGTGTGCGGGGGTGTTCCGTGGGCGACCGGGCTGAAGGACTCTGCGGGGTTGTCGGCCCCGCGTGTGCGGGGGTGTTCCCAGCTCCTCCAGTGGGCTGTCCGCTGGTGCCGGGTCGGCCCCGCGTGTGCGGGGGTGTTCCTCGCTCCAGCTCAAGAAGACGACCGCGCAGTCCGTCGGCCCCGCGTGTGCGGGGGTGTTCCCGGCGGATGCGGAACCCGGACGGCTATGTGTCGGTCGGCCCCGCGTGTGCGGGGGTGTTCCGTCGACGTATCCCGATGTGGCCCTTCAGCTTGCGTCGGCCCCGCGTGTGCGGGGGTGTTCCACGCACGGTGCGGGTCCGTCGTGGTCCGCCCCAGTCGGCCCCGCGTGTGCGGGGGTGCTCCGCCCGGTCAGCAGCGCCCGCACCCGGAGCTCGTGTCGGCCCCGTGTGTGCGGGGGTGTTCCGCCGAGCTGCACGCCTTGGACCGCGCCCTGGTCGTCGGCCCCGCGTGTGCGGGGGTGTTCCCGTCGCCGCTTCGGCCGCCCGCCACGCCGCCTCGTCGGCCCCGCGTGTGCGGGGGTGCTCCGGCCCGGCAGGCGCAGCAGTCGCTCGCGGACCTGTCGGCCCCGCGTGTGCGGGGGTGGTCCTCGACGGACTCGAACGAGGCATCGCCTCCGAGCGGCCCGCGTAACCCGCGTAACGCGTACATCGGCACGCCCCACGTCGAGCACGCCCAGGAACCCACTCCCCCGAGTGAACGTGTGGCCGGGCTCAGCGAACGCCGGGCCGGGGACCGTCAGCCCAAGGACACTGGCTCTCCCGAAGAGAGCCTGAGGAGGCCCGGAGTTGGCGAAGTCGTTCACCACCACCATCGGCGGCAGCAAGGTCGAGCTGCCCGGCACGATCCGTACCATCCGTGAAGCGCTGGCTCCGGAGCTGGTCGACGCCTTCATCGAGGACGTGGAGGACGCCGGGCCGGACGAGGTCCCCGGAGTTCTGGCCCGATGGGCGCTGCGTACGCCTCAAGCCCATGACCCGGGTGAGGAAGAGCAAGTCGCCCGCATCCTCGACGGGGATACCTCAGGCCTCGTCTACGCGGACGAGGGCGACGAGTACAGGAGCGCCGGGTGAGCTTCCGGATCGCCTGTACGAACGACCTGCAACTCCCTGCCAGCTCATAGCCTTTGCACCATGGCGACATCCGCAGAGCCCAAGTACCAGGGCCTGATCTTCGACTTCTTCGGAGTCCTGACCTTCAACATGGTCGAAGTGATCTCGTACTTCGAGGACCGGGAGGGGCTCGCGAGGGGAACCTTCCTTCGCGGCTGGGCCGATCCACGAGGACAGGAGCTCTTCCGGCGGCTGGAACTCGGGGAGATCACCCAGACCGACTGGAACACCGGCTTCGCCGCCCTGATCGGCGTCGCGCCTGACGACCTGATGGCCAGGTATCTTCACGACGCCTTCCCGGCCCACCACGTGCTGAAGGTGGCGCGGCAGGCACGGGCCGCCGGGATCAGGACGGCTGTGGTGTCGAACAGTCTCGGACGGGAGCCGTACGACCCCTACGCGGGTTTCGACCTGGAGCGCTCCTTCGACGCGGTGGTGCTCTCCGAGGAGCACGGAGTGCGCAAGCCGGACGCCGCCATCTTCCGCCTGGCGCTCGACGAACTCGGTGTGCCGGCCGAGCGGTGTCTGTTCGTCGACGACAGCGAACAGAACCTCGCCGCCGCTCACCGGCTCGGCATCACACCGCTGCTGGCGCTGGACGAGGTGGTTGCGGCCCGACGCCTCCGTGAATTGCTCGGGCTGACCGACGAGTAGGAACCCGTGTACGGACCCGCTTCCGTCGCACGCCGCACGGTGCCCGCTCCCGTTGGTGTGGTCGTGTGCGCAGCACCCGTACGCGGCATGGCGGATCGGTGCGCACGGCGGAAGGATCACGTCATGAGGATTCTGGTACTGGGCGGAACGTGGTTCCTGGGCAGGGCTGTCGCCGTGGCGGCGGTAGACCGCGGCTGGGACGTGTCCGTGTTCAACCGGGGCAGGTCGGGAAGCACCCCGGACGGCACACGGGCGATTCAGGGGGATCGGACGAACGTCCACGACTTGGCGAAGCTGGCAGGGCGCGGCCCGTGGGACGCGGTGATCGACACGTCGACGTCCGAGCTCGCGCCTCGCGATGTACTGGCCGGAGCACACGCCCTGCAACCCGTTGCGGACCGGTACGTCTACGTCTCCACGGTGAGCGCCTACCAGGGCTGGCCCGCCGAAGCGCTCACCGAGTCATCCGTCCTGCTGGACGCCCCCGCCGATGCCGACGCCGACTTCGGACGGCTTCCGGACGGCTGGAAGGGGCCGGACCTGCACTACGGCCGTCAGAAGGCCGGGGCCGAGCGGGCGTCCGTGGCGGCGTTCGGCCCCGACCGCGTCTCGGTCCTGCGCCCCGGGGTGATCCTCGGACCCGGGGAGTACGTGGGCCGTCTTCCCTGGTGGCTGCGCCGTGCCGAGCGGGGCGGCGCGATCCTGGCACCAGGTGAGCCGGGCCGGACCATCCAGCCCGTCGATGTCCGCGACGTGGCCGCCTTCGCGCTCGACCAGGCTGCGGCGACGACCGGCGGCGCCTACAACGTGACGGCGCCGATCGGCCGCGAGACGATGGGCGGCTTCCTCGGGGCGTGCCTGGAAATCACCGCCGGTGACGGGCACCTCGTGTGGACGCCCGACGACGTGCTGAAGGCCGCGGCGGTTCGGCAGTGGACGGAGCTCCCGCTGTGGCGCACGCAGGCCGGGGTGTGGAACATCGAGTCGTCCCGAGCGAGGGAGGCCGGGTTCGCGTGCCGACCGCTGTCCGAGACCGTCCGCGACACCTGGCGATGGCTGAGCGAAGGCGGAACACCGGTCGCGCACCCCCGGTGGGCCAAGCACGGCATCGACCCGGTGAAAGAGGCGGAGATCCTGGCCCGGTCGTAACGGTGTGCCCTCACGAGCCGCACCTGTGCCCGCCCCACGTGCGGCGAGGGCTTTCAAGCCGCCCGCAGCGGCCTGATCATCGAGGCGAACACCGGGGAGTCCGGGAAGGGCTGCTGCTCGCCGAACTTCGTGTATCCCCACGCCTCGTACACGGCCTGGACGGCACCGTTCCCGGCGGCGGGGTCGACCAGCAGGGTCACGCGTTCCTCGGTACGCCGGTCCAGCCACGCCTGATGGATCTGCCGCGCGACACCACGGCCACGCCACTGCTTCCGTACGACGATCTCGTTGAGGGCGGCCGTACGGGAACCCGTCTCGTCCGTCGACCCCGGAGGCACCGGCGTCGTCATGGAACGCCACCAACGGGTGTCCGGCCCGAGCGGCATACCGAACGCGAATCCCACCGGGACATCCCCTTCATGGCCGACGACCGCGGACCATCCCGGGCGGGACGCGTAAGCGGACAGCCGTTCGTCGAACCGGTCCACGGTGTGGAAGGGGCCCGTGAGACCGAAGTCCCGGTGCCGCACCTCGGCGTGGATGTCGAGGATGGTCTGCCGGACCTCGGGCAGGGTCTCGGCCGAGTAGTGCGTGAGGTCGATCATCGGGTTCCTCTCCATGAGCTTCATGAGCTTCATGAGCTTCATGAGCTTCATGAGCTTCATGAGCTGGCTGCGGCTACGGCTACGGAAGGGTGCGGAGCATGACGGCGAACAACGGCGAGTCGGCGAACGGTCGCCGCTCCCCGACCTTCCGGTAACCCCACCGCTCGTACAACGCCTGGACCTTGGGGTGTTCGGAATCCACCGACAGCACGGCCAGCGACTCCGTCCGCCCCACGAGCAAGGCGTCATGGAGGCGCGCGGACAGCCCGGTCCCGCGCCACCGCGCGCCGACAGCGAGTTCGGACACGCCGTAGGTGGCGGTTTGCCCGGTCGGCGGCTCGGTGTGGCCGCGCCACCATTCACGCCCGTCGGCCAGCGGAGCGCCGTAGACGAAGCCCGCCGGTGCCTCACCGTCGTACGCGATGACGCAGGTGAAGCCGGGGCTGCCCGTCCAGTGGTCCACGAACCAGGGGAACCGTGCCGTGAAGGGGTCTCCGGGGTCGCTCTCCGGGAGGGCGGCGTGGACGTCGAGGATGGTCTGCCGGACCTCGGGCGGGACTTCGAACGAGTAGTGCTTGAGGTCGATCACCGGTGGTCCCTTCCTGTGGGGCAACGGTCTGCCCAGGATGTGGCGGCCCGGGTGTCGGTCAGGGCCAACTCGCGGTGGAACTTGCTCAGGAGCTTCCGCTGGCGCCCCGTGGGCAGGGGGCCACCGGCATCGGGAAGGACGGAGGAAGCGGTGGCGTATGCCGTGTCCACGTCTCCTTGGCGGAGCTGGGCCATGGCCAGATGGGAGCTGTAGTACTTCCTGTTGCGCTGGTACTCCGGCCGCAGGTGGGCGAGGGTGCGGTGGAAATGCGCTTCGGCCTGGTCGTGCATCCCGAGGTGAGCCATGGCGAGACCCGACAGCCCTTCCAGTTCGGAACGGTCGTAGAAGCCGACCCACGCGGCGCGCGGTACCGCCGGGTCGGCCTGATCAAATGCCTTGGCTGCCACTTCGAGGCTTCGGCGTGCCTGGGTGTGTTCCCCGAGCTGGGCTTGGGAGCACGCGATGCGGGCCGCTGTGAGCGAGCGGTACAGAGGGTCGCGGCGGCAGAGCGGAGACGCCTTGGCCGCCTGCTTGGCAGCCAACGCATCGTGGGTATGTCCGAGGTCCGAGGAGAGGAAGGCGGCGTGCCCGTAGAGCAGAAGCTGGATGTCGGGCTTGCCGGACAGTCCGCCCAGCCGGAACGCGCGGTCGAGGTACTGCTGTGCTCGTCCCGGTGCCTGAGCTTCGCTCGCGGCCCAGAAAGCGCTGCCGGTGAACGCTGCGGCGAGGTAGTAGAGCTCCTGCCGTACTCGCTGGCTGGCGACAGCGGTGGTCTGGAGCTCGGTGACGTGTTGCGCGAAGGCGAGGGCGCGATCCTCCAGCTGGGAGTTCCCACCGTGGACGTTGGTGGAGGCGAGGACCTGGGTGAACGCCGCCTGGAGCCGGTCCACGTCGGCCATGCCGATTCGGGGTGTCGACGCGGACGCGGTGTCGGGCAGAGCGGCGGTGGCGGTGATGGCGGCGGCTGAGGTGGTGAACCGGCGTCGCTTCACGGATTCCTCCACGGAGGCTTGACGGATGAGTACCGCCGACCTGGGTGGGGGTTTGTGGAAGCCCAGCTCGGCGAGGTCACATCCGAATTCTTCTTCGAGTGCGCGCCTTTGTCTCGCCTGCGGCCACCGTGTTTTTCCAGTCAACCAGTTCCGGATATGGCGGTCGAGGAGGGTCCCGTACCGTCCGGTGAAGGATTCGATGCGCTTGTTCAGCGCATCTGCGAGCTCTTGTTGTCTCATGCCACGCGCTTCCATACGGGCGGCGAGTAAGAGATTCCGCGACATGCACACACCGTAGCCATACCGTCACACGGATGGTGACCGTTCCGGTAACAATTGCCGGTCAGCGGACGCCCGGCGTCCCGCCGTATTGCCTGTCGAACTCCGTTGTCCGCTCGTTGAATTGGCACACCCACTCCCAGAGCCGCCGGTCGGCTCACGCCAGGAAGGGCAGCCATGGGCCTGACCCGATCTCCCGCCGGAACCGCGGCACTGAACAACGACGAGTGGTCGATGACCTACGCGATGGTGCCGCGCGTCGTGTCGCTGGCGCGGCGTCACACCCAGCGGTTCGTGGAACGGGTCGGCTGGAAGGGTGACGCGGATGTGGCGGTGCTCGTGGTGTCCGAGCTCGTGACGAACGCCCTCCGTTACGCGCGGGTCCCGGGCCGTGCCCTGACGCTTCGGCTCCGCGCCCAGGAGTGCGGCGGCCTCCGCGTGGACGTGTCCGATCCGCTGCCCGACTTCCCGTGCTTCGACGGGGACGCCACCCGCGCGGACGACGAGGGCGGCCGGGGGCTGCCGCTGGTCCGTCTGCTCTCCGAGCTGTCCTGGCGCCCCGACCCGGACGGTCGCGGGAAGACGGTCCGCGCGTGCTTGCCACCGTCCCCCGGGTGACAGATCCCGCTCCGGCCGGACCCATGACCGCGATCCCGTGTCACGACACGTCCCGGCGACGGGGCGGGCCCAGCCGGGCTGCTCCAACCGAACTTCCAGGAAGAACGATGACGACCACGAGGCTCTGCGACGACTGCCAAACCACCATCCGATGGTGGCACCACCCCTGCGTGCGCCGGATCAACTTCTCCGCCTCCGGGCCCGGAAGCCGCTCCTATATGCACCGGTCCTGCGCCGAGTACTGGGCGATCTCCTGTGCCGCGTGCGTGCGGGCACGGATCTTCGGCAGGCCCGAGCGGGAGCACCGCTGCTACGACGCGGCCCGGGTGCCGAGGTTCTTGCCCCGGAGCCGCCTCTGCCCATGTTCCTGCCGGACCGGCCGCCGCTGGACGGGCGGAAGGCGGCGGCACTCCTGAACACCTTGCTGCCCCCTATGCCGGTCAGGAACTGGATCGAGGCCGAGACCGGTATGCCCCTCACCGACGCCACGGCCACCGCCACCGCCACCGCCACCGCCGACGAACTCGTAGGAGCGACCCCGTGACCACCCATCCCGAACCCGAGGCCCGGATGCGGGCGCTGGCCGCCGATCTCGTACGCGACGGCTCCATCCGTTCGCCGGAGTGGGAGAGCGTCTTCGCCTCCGTGCCGCGTCATCACTTCGTGCCCCGGTGGTACGAGGCGGCCACCGACCCACGGGGCATCACCGTATGGAACGAGCGCGACGACACCGACCGTGAGGCATGGCTGAGGACGGTCTACAGCGATGCCACGCTCGTCACCGGTCTCGAACCCGGCACGGCCGAGCGGGTCGGTGACCGGGCCTGGACCGGGGTGGCCACCTCGTCCAGCACCCAGCCCGGCCTCATGGCCGGGATGCTCGAAGACCTCCGGGTCGGTGACGGTCATCGGGTCCTGGAGATCGGTACCGGCACCGGGTACAACGCCGCGCTGCTGTCCGCCCGGCTGGGTGACTGTCTCGTCCACTCCCTGGACATCGCCCCTGAGCTGGTGGAAACGGCGGGCCGACGACTTGCGGCGCTCGGCTTCCGTCCCGCGCTGGCCCATGGGGACGGGCGTGCCGGGTTCCCCGGGGGTGGCCGCTTCGACCGGATCATCGCCACCTGCTCGGTCCCCCGGCTGCCGGACGCCTGGATCGGGCAGCTCCTCCCCGGCGGGTCGATCCTGGCCGACCTCGATCTCGGCATCGCGGGCGGCCTGATGCGCTTCACCCCCGAGGAGGACGGAACCGTGCTCGGTCGCTTCACCGTGACCACCGGACAGTTCATGCCGGCCCGCGCCGATGCCCTCTCGTACGGGTCGGCCCCCCGGGTTCCCTACGCCCCGGACTCGGGGAAGCGGCCCTCACGCGTCACCGCCGACGCCATCCGGGGCGCCTATCCGTTCCGGCTGCTGCTGGCCTTCGCCCTGCCCCGCGCGGAGCTCGTCCATCACACCGACGACGACGGCACCTGGTCCGTCCAGCTCCAGACCTCCGACGGGGCCTGGGCCCGGGTGCCCCTCGGCGGGGAGTCGTACGTCACCGAGGGCGGTGACGGTGCGCTGTGGCGGGAGGCCGAGGCCACCTGGAGCTGGTGGAACGAGCAGGGGCGGCCCGACCTCGACCGCTTCGCCGTCGTCCGGAAGCCCGACGGACGGATGCACGCCCGCTGTCTGTCCACACAGGCACGCTGGGACCTGGGTACCTGACGCACGAGGGACCCCGAGGTACCGGTCGCTCCGAAGTCCGACCGGGCCCGGGAACGGTGCACTTCAGAACTGTCGAGGGGGCGCTTGTGGCACGTCTGGTGCTGTGGGACATCGATCACACGCTGATCGCGACGGGCGGTGTGGGCCGTGAGCTGTCGGCTGCGGCGTTCGAACAGGTGCTGGGCATCCCGATGCGGGAACAGGCGACGGTCGACGGCCTGACCGAAGCTGTCATCTTCCGGGAGACCGCCCGGTTGCACGGCGTGGACAGCGACCGGGCCATGTTCGAGCGGTTCGCGGCTGCCCTGGCCGAGGAGCACGTCCGGCGCGCCTCGGACCTGCGCGAGCGGCGGCACGCCCTCCCCGGCGCTGCGGAGGCCCTCGCCGCGCTCGCTGCGGCGGGGGTTCGGCAGACCGTCGTCACAGGGAACGTACGAGCCGTCGCCGGGATCAAGCTCGCCGTCTTCGGACTGGATCGGCACATCGACTGGGCCTCCGGAGCCTACGGGGAGGATGCCGACCTGCGGCCCGCGCTGGTGCGTATCGCCTTGGCACGCGCCGGGGCTTCCCCGGTCGACGCGGTCGTGATCGGAGACACTCCCGCCGATATGGCGGGGGCCCGCGCCAACGGGGTCCCGGTGATCGGTGTGGCGACCGGCCGCTCCGACCCACGGTCTCTTCAGCGCTCCGGAGCCGACACGGTGCTCATGGGCCTGGACGACACCGACGGCCTCGTGGAGCTGGTGCTCGGTACCGGGTGACACGTCCGGGCCGGGTGGTCTCGGCTGTTACGTTCGACGGGTGCGTCCTCGCGGGACGCGGCCGCGTCCCGGGCGGGCGTGTGGCGAGCGGGCGTGTGGCGAGCGGGCGTGTGGCGAGCGGGCGTGTGGCGAGCGGTGAGGAGCGGGACGTATGCGGGTGGACCACTGTGGCGATGGCCCCTACGACGGTGCGGGGTCGGTCGCGTGATGGCGCGGAGCAAGCTCATCCAGGAGCTTCGGCGGGACGGCTCCGCCCATACCGCCGCGACCGCCGCCGCGCTCGTCGAGGACTACGCCCATCAGCTCGCCGTCGAACTGCGGGACACCGGGCACCGGGAGGCCGCCGACCTCATCGACCCCCGCGCGGGACAGTGCGTGTGCGGGGCGCCCTCCGGCGACGACCAGGAGAGCGCGGAGGTGCGCCGGTACTGGCAGCACTCCCGGTCGTGCTCCCTGGGGGAGTGACCCCGGCGCCCACCCCCGGCGCCCACCCCGACGCAGTCCCCTGTACCCGCCCCGACATCCGCCTCGGCGCCCGCCCCGACACGCCTCCGGTACGCCCCCGGTTCGGACCGCGCCGGGCAGGTCCGCCCATCTGCCCGAGGAGACCCACCCGCCCCGGGCGGCCCACCTGGCCCGAGGAGACCCACCCGCCCCGGGGCGGGCCTTGAGCGCCGGTCACACCAGGCGGCGGATCTCTCCCCGGACGCGGTAGAAGCCGCCGCTGGACGGGTGGAGCGCGTCGACCACGTAGCGGGCGCCCGGCTCGCGTATGCCGCGCGGGAACTGGACGTTCCAGTCGGAGTCGTAGCCGTCCGAGACGACATGGACGCGGACCCGCGAGCCCTGCTGGACGCACTCCACGACGATGCCGCCCGCCGGGGCGACGCTGACCGTGGCCAGGGCGGTGGGCGACGCGGCGGGCGTGTAGGTGGGCAGGGCGGCGGCGGACTTGATGTCACGGGCGACGGGCACCGTGCCGTGCTGGGCGGCGGCGATCGCCGCGTCCGTGGCGTCCACGCACACCAGCGAGCCGTCGGTGGTGACCATGTACAGCCGCTCGTCCAGGTACTGCATCGACAGGGCCGAACCGCTGCCCGTGCCCAGCTTCCACAGCCGGTTGCCCGCCGCGTCGAAGCAGTACACCGACGACGACGAGTCGCCCGCGAAGACATACGCGCCGCCGGGGGCCGTGGCGCAGGAGTACACCGAGGCGTCGCAGCGGTAGGTGGCGAGGATCTTGCCGGAGTCCTTGGACAGCCGCTGCACGACGTTGCGTGAGGTGCCCGCGTACACCTCGTCGTCCTCCTGCCAGCCGAAGAGGACCCCGCCCTGGGTCGGGGTGTGCCACAACTCGCCGGTGCCGTTGGCCGCGTACGCCGTGACGCCCTTCTGGTGACCGTGGTAGACGCCCCGGCTGTCGGCGCGGACCATCCATCCGTAGTCGCCGGAGGACTTGCGGGACCACTGGTGCTCGTCCTCGTGGTCGATGACGGTCAGCCCGCCCTTGGCGTCGGAGACATCGAGAACGCCCTCGTGGATGTCCAGCCAGAAGATGTCCACATCGGGGGTGATGGTGTACGCGCCGTACGGCAGCTTCGAGGACAGGTCGTACACCGTGCCGTCGTCGCAGCCCGCGTAGATCCAGAAGTCGTCGGCGACCAGGCACTTGACCCCGTCGGGCAGGGAGTAGCGGGCGAGGACCTCGCCGCCGTGACTGAGCGTGTAGACATCGCCCGACTGGTTGCCCACCCAGCAGCGGTCCTCCGCGATGTGGATGCCGAACGCCGCCGACCCGGTGCGGAACCGCCACAGCACCGGGGCGACCGAACGCGCCGTCGACGGGGCCGAGGTGACCTGGCGGCGGGTCACCGCACGGGCCGCGCGACCGCCCCGCACCGCCGGGGCGTACCCCTTGCGGACCTTCTCGCCGAGCTTCTTGGCCGCCGCGGCATGCGCCTTCTCGACCGTGGGGAACGACGACACCTGGGTCTGTCCGTCGGCGCCGATCCTGCCGTAACGCACCGAGACGACCGTCCCGTCGACGGTCACCTCGTAGAACTTGTGGGCGCCCGCGCCCTCCTGCGACAGCTCCAGATACGTCGTCGAAAGCGACATGACAGACCCCTCCCCCAGGACGGAACGGACGATTCCTGTACGCCTGTTCCCACTGCCAAGAACACTAAGGGTCACCACTGACAGCCGCCCAGCCCCCTCCCGCCACCTGTGGATAACTCCGCACAACGGTTCCCACCGTTCCTCAGCGGCCCGGCCCGACCGGCGGCCTGTGGGCAACCTGCCCGCGCGTCCGGCCTGGCCGCGCCCCCGCCCCCGTAACCGCCCCGCCCCCCGTGACCAGCGCCCCCGTACCCCGTGACCGCCCCGCGCCCTACGTACCGCCCTACTCCCCGGCCGACGGCCCCGCAGGCGCCACATCCGGTACCGCCACCGGGACCGACCCCCCGGCGAGGGACCGCGCGCCCGCGACGCCCACCAGGGACGCCGCCACCGCCTGCCGCACCGGGATCAGCGGGGGCGCGCCGTCCTCCACGGTCGCCCGGAACGCCGTGAGCAGCAGCGCCGTGCCCTCCGCCGCGCGTTCCACGGTCCGTCCGCCGAGGGTCAGCGGCGGCGGTACGCGTTCCTCGTCGCGTACCGTCGCGGCGGCGCCGGGGGGCGCGGTCCAGCTCTCGCCCCGGACCCGTACCGACCACGCGCGTGCGCCCGGCGCGCGCACCGACTCCGCGAGCCCGCGGGTGCCCCGGACGCCCACCCAGCTCCAGTGGCTGTCCGGTTCGCCCTGGAGGAAGCCGTGCCGGGTGACGGCGAGGGCGCCGCTGGACAGCCGTACGGTCATGACGACCGCCGCGCGGGGGTCGGCCTCGTCCACGGTGAACGCGGAGACCTCGACGGGCCACGCGCCGGTGAGCGCGAGGACGGGGGAGAGGGTGTGCGTGCAGTACGCGGTCGGTGCGAGACGGCCCCGCCAGTGGTCCGGGTCGCCGATCAGCGCGTCGACCGCGTCCGGCGCCATGCCGTGCAGGTAGTCCGCCTCGATCAGCGAGATCCGGCCCACCTCACCGGCGTCGACGGCCGCGCGGATCAGCCGGACATGCGGGTGCAGGACGTAGTTCTCGGCGAACGAGTAGGTGGCCGTGGAGCGTTCCGCCGCCGCGATCAGCCGCCGCCCCTCCGCCTCGTCCGCGCACGCCGCAGACTCCGACAGGACGTGGACGCCGTGCTCCAGGAAGGTGACGGCGAGCGGCGCGTGCGCGTAGAAGTCGTTGGCCAGGACCACCGCGTCCAGGCCGAGGTCCAGCAGGTCCTCCCAGCGGGCGGTGCTCAGCGCGTCCGGCAGCGTTTCCCGGGCGGCGGCCTGCCGTGCCTCGTCCCGGTCGCAGACGGCGACCACGTCCATGCCCACCCGGCGGCACCGGTCCGCCAGGTGGAGCCCCATCATCCCGAGCCCGACGATCCCTGTGCGCATACCCATACGGGCAGCGTCACACGGGTGCGGGGGGCGACCGCAACTCCTTTACGCCGTACGGCTGTTCGCCTACGACTGCTCTCGTACGACTGCTCTCGTACGGCCGTTCCCGGGTGGCCGTTCCCGGGTGGCCGTTCCCGGGTGGCCGGCACGCGGCCGGTCGGCCCTACTCCGCCCGCGCCGCCCCCGGGGTCTCGTGCAGGGTGAGGTCGACGACGACCGTGCGGTGGTCGGTGTCGCCCAGGTCCAGGAAGCGGGCGCCGCTCGCGGCGAACTCCTCCGACACCAGGACGTGGTCGATCTGCGCGCCGATGAGCCGGGCGGTCGACGCGGGCCAGGTCGCGGTGCGGGAGGCGTCCGCGATCCGGGCGCCGTCGCGCAGCCCGGTGTCGAGGAGGCGGCGGAACGCGGCGTGGTCCTGGGTGGCGTTGAAGTCGCCCGCAACGATCGTGGGACCGTCCCCGGCGGCGGCGAAGTCGTGCAGCGCGTCGAGTTCGCGCCGCCAGGTGCCGAGTTCACCGGGCAGCGGGGGCATGGGGTGGGCGAGCTGGAGCCGGACCGGACGGCCCTTGACCTCGGCCACCGCGCCGGGCATGCCGAGGGTGCTGCCGGGGATGCCGCCGGTGCGGCGCAGCGGGGTGCGGCTGAGGATCGCGGAGCCCGCGGCGCCGTACTCCTCGACGGCCGAGCTGTGCGGGTAGTCGCCGCCGAGCTTTCCGCGCAGTGCCGCGAGGCAGCCCGGGTCGCACTCCTGGACGAAGAGGAGGTCGGGGCGTTCCCGGCCGGCCGCCTTGATCAGGGCGTCCGTCGCGCCGCCGTACTCGACGTTGGACGTCATGACCCTGAGCCGGGCGAGCGCCTGGCCCGCCGGGTCGGAGACCTTGCCGTACGGCTCGGTGTACCAGGCGACCGCGCCGAGTGCGAGGACGCCCCACACCAGTCCGGTGCGCCAGCGCGCGAGCGCCGCGAGCAGTAGGGCGAGCGCGGTCGGCGCGAGCAGCCAGGGCAGGAACGCGAGGAGCTGCGGTACGGGGGTGACCCCGTCCACGTCCGCGATCCGGCAGCCCATCACGACGCTGACACCGAGGAGCAGCAGCCCCGCGAACCAGGCCCCGGCGCCTGCCCGACGGCGCCCTTCGTACGGCGGGAGCCCGGGGAAGGTGCTCCCGTCGCTCCGTGTGGCCGTGGCCATGTCCACCTTCGCCTTTCCCGCGTGTGCGGCGCGCCGCGGGTCCTGTGCGCCCCGTGCGCGCCTCCCGGGCAGGTTACGTACCGCCTGAATCCTCCCTCAAGGACGGCGGGACGTCGGTGACGGTTGCCCCCGCGGGCTCCCGGTGCGCGCGGCCGTCGGAGTCGACGGCGGGTTCCGGCAGGTCAGCGGGCCACGGCAAGGGCATCGGGGTGCCGATGGCGATGGCGTCGGGGTGGGGGACGGCGTGGGTTTCGGGATGGCTGACGGGGTGGTGCGCGGGGTCCGGTGCGGTGCCCTGGGTGGGGGCCTGGGTGGGGGCCTGGGCGGGGGCCTGTCCCCCGGTGGCGGTCCGGGCGCCCCGTACGCCCTCGAAGCGGCCCGCGGCCCAGGCGGTGAGCGCCACGACGACCCCGGCCGTGAGGATCACCCACGCGGCGGTGCGCAGTGAGCCGGTGAGCGCGTCGAACACGGCGCCCGCCGCCGCGCGGGACACATGCGGCGGCAGGTCCGCGAGGGTCACCTCCCGGCAGACGGCGATCCCGGCGGCGAGCACCGCCGCGCTCGCCGCCGCGCCGAGGGCGGTCGCGGTGACGGCGCGGCGGCGGACCGTCGCGAGCAGGATGCCGCCGAGGGCGAGCAGCACGGACACGGCGGGCAGCCAGACCCCCGCGAATTCGAGCATGTGGAACCCCTTCCGCAGGCGCTCCGGTTCCTCGCCCCGGAGCACGGTGACGACCGTGGGCTCGACCGGGATGCGCCCGGCGAACGGGACCCCGTCGTGGACGAGTCGCTCCTTGACCCGTTCGGTCACGGGAGCGAGGTCGATGGTGACGCTCTCGCCGTGCTGTTCGCGGACCGCGCGCATCACGACGTCGTGCGCCGCGCGGTTCGCGGCGTCCCAGCCGGCGCGGTACGCGTCGGTGCCGGTGAACGAGCCGACGGCGTCCCGGACGAACAGCCGGACCGTCCGCTCCTGGAGGGGGCCCCGGTCGACCTCGCGCATGATGCCCGCGGTGACGGCGTCCGCGAAGGCGTCCCGGACGCCCGGTTCGGTGGCCAGGGGGGCCATCGCCGCGGTGTACGCGTCGGGGTCGCCTATTTCGAGGCGTGCCCAGGTCGCCAGCGCGCCGAGGGGCAGCAGGGCGCAGGCCGTGGCGGTCAGCGTGGCGGCGAGGGCGCCGCGGGCTGTTGTTCGGGGCACGGTTCCACGGAAGTCCTCCGGACGGGTGGGCGCGAGTGGGGTGCGTCGTTCGGGGGGTTCCGGGCCCCGATGGACGCATCTGGCACGCGGGGGCGTGCGGCTCGTGCTAATCGCTTCCGCGGGGGTGTCGGTTTTCGTCGTCCGTTGTCCGTCGTCCCTTGTCCGTGCGGGTGCGTGGTGCCTTGCGGCACGGCACTGGGGTTTGTCCGGGTGCACGTATTCACGGCTGTGCGGGTGGTCCGTGGGTGCGCAGTTCCCCGCGCCCCTGGATGCTGCCCCAGCCGGTTGTCCGTCGGGTGCGGGGCGGCCCTCGCCTTCTGCGCAGTTCCCCGCGCCCCTTCGGGGTCGCCTCAGGTGCACGTATTCACGGCCGTGCGGGTCGGCCGCGCCCCTGGATGCTGCCCCAGCCGGTTGTCCGTCGGGTGCGGGGCGGCCCTCGTCTTTTGCGCAGTTCCCCGCGCCCCTTCGGGGTCGCCTCAGGTGCACGTCCCCACGGCTGTGCGGGTAGTCCGGGGGTGCGCGGTTGCCCGCGCCCCTTCGGGGTCGCCTCGGGTGCACGTATTCACGGCCGTGCGGGTCGTTTCCCCGCGTGCCTTCGGGGTCACGGGGCCTTTCTCCGGCGTACCCGGCGGCGGCGGGGTGGCCGCTGTGCGGTCTCCCACGGGGGGCCGCCCGGTTCCTCCTCGTCCCAGAACCCCGCCCCCGCCTCCGTCCCCGTACCCCGCACCGCGAAGATCGTCGTGTCGTCGCCGAGGTGTCCGTTGCAGTGGGCGAGGGTCGCGTCCCGGACGAGGGTCACCAGCCGTTCCGGCCGGGCGTTCTCCGGGTCGGCCGCCACCATCCCGGTGACCGCCTGGAACAGCGGGAAGAAGACGCCGTGCGCGTCGCGGGCCTCGGTCACCCCGTCGGTGACCAGGAGCACCGTCTCGTCGGGGCGGACGGCCACCCGCTGGACGAGTGCCGGGCTGTCGGAGAGGTCCCCGAGGCCGAGCGGCAGCCCGTCGCCGGGGACGAGTTCGCGGACCCCGGCGGGGCTGACGAACAGCGGCGGCTGATGGCCGAAGTTGACGATCTCCAGCCGGGACCCGGGCCGCTCGGACGGCGGGAACCCGAGCAGGACCGCGGTGGCGAACCGGTCGCCGTCGTCGCGGCCGACCCGCAGACAGTAGTAGCGGTGCCGCCGCATCCGGGTCTCCAGCCGCTCCGCGACGGTCGACAGCCGTGGCTCGTGGTACCCGGACTCCCGGAACGAGCCGAGCAGCACCGCAGCCCCGTCGACCGCGCCGAGGCCCTTGCCCTGGACGTCCCCGAGCAGGACCCGGGTGCCGTGCCGGCTGGGCTGGATGTCGTAGAAGTCGCCGCCGACCTTGGCGACGCTGTCCGCCGCGAGGTACACGGCCGCATGGTCGAGTCCGCCCCAGCGGGGCGGCAGCGGGCGCAGCACGGTGAGCCGGGTGGTGTCGGCCACGTCCCGCATGTGCAGGGCCCGCCGTTCGTTGCGCAGCCGTACCCAGCTGGCACCCGTGGCGAGCGCACCGCCGATGCCGACGAGGATGAAGTCGGGCAGCCCGGTCTGGAACTCGTGCGGCCAGGCGTTGTCCACCAGGGTGTACGCCGCCAGCGAGATCACCGCGAAGGCCGCCGTCCCCCACACCCCGCACAGCGCCGCCGCGATCCCCGGGACCATCACGATCCAGGAGGCCACCCGGAACTCGCCCCCGGTGTTCCAGTCGAACAGCACGAGGGCGACCAGCAGGACCAGCGGCGGCAGCCACGCCACGCTGTACCCCCGTATCCGCAGGGAGGACGTGGCGGCGGGCTCCTGACCGCCCGGCACGGGGAAGGAGCCGAGGGGCACCCCGGCGCGGGTACGCGGGCCCCCGTCGCGCCGGCGCACCCGGCCGCCGCCGGGTCGCGGCGGGCGGGCGCGGGAGTCCGGCGGGGCGGGGTGGGAGCTGCGGATACGCATAGGGCGCCGGGTGTCCGTAGCGGGACGGGGGCTCAGTCCTCGTTGATGTAGTAGTGGTAGTAGGTCGCCGCGAACACACCGGCGGCCACCGCGAGGGAGATCCCCGTGGAACGCAGCACGGAGTGCCCGGTCTGGCTGTAGCAGAAGCCGAAGGCGAGCCCGGCGAACACGGCCCAGGACATCGCGCGCGGTCCGGAGCGCAGGGCCGGTCCCACCCGGTGCAGTGCGAAGGCGACCGCGGCGACGGCGATACCGGCGGCGAAGCCGAGGAAGATGTTCCAGCCGGTGACCTGGTAGCCGCTCGCGTCCCGGCTGATCCCGGAGATCCAGAAGCCGTACACGACGCCCAGCAGGACGGGCAGCCAGGTGCCCGGCGCCATGGGGTCGACGGCGGACGACGCGGCGGGGGTACGGGGACGCGGGGCCGGGGTCCCCGTTGCGGGGGCCGTGTGCGTCATGGGACCACTTCCTCTCCATGGGCGCTGCCGGGCGGGCCGGGTGTGCCGGGTGTGCCGTGCGGTCCGGCCGTCGCCCGTACCTCTCCAGAGCACACCCGGGGGGCCGTGCGGGCAACTTTTGCCGGGTCCCGGACCGCCGCCAAGAAATTCGCACACACATTCGGCAAGGACCGATGAGTTCCGGCCCCGCCACCGGTCCCCACTCCACGGACCGCACTCCCACGCGTTCGCCCGGCACCGTCCGGCGCGGATCGTGGACCATGGATGAAACGGACGAAAGGCGCGAGGCGGACATGAGCAGCGCACAGAGCGGACGGGCGGCCACCACGGCCGGGCCCGCCATCGAGACCGAGGGCCTGGTGAAGACGTTCGGCGGCACCCGGGCGGTGGACGGCGTCGACCTCGTCGTCCCCGTCGGCACCGTCTACGGCCTCCTCGGGCCCAACGGCGCGGGCAAGACCACCACCGTCAGGATGCTGGCGACCCTGCTGCGGCCCGACGGCGGCCGGGCCCGGGTCTTCGGCCACGACGTCGTCCGCGAGGCCGACGCCGTACGCACCCGGGTCAGCCTCACCGGCCAGTACGCCTCCGTCGACGAGGACCTCACCGGCACCGAGAACCTGGTGCTGCTCGCCCGGCTGACCGGCCACGGCCGTAAGGCCTCGTACGGGCGGGCGGAGCAGCTGCTCACCGCGTTCGGACTTGAGGAGGCCGCCGAACGCCAGGTCAAGAACTACTCCGGCGGCATGCGGCGCCGTATCGACATCGCCGCCTCCATCCTCAACACCCCTGACCTGCTCTTCCTCGACGAGCCCACCACCGGGCTCGACCCGCGCAGCCGCAACCAGGTCTGGGACATCATCCGGGCGGTCGTCGCCCAGGGCACCACCGTGCTGCTCACCACCCAGTACCTCGACGAGGCCGACCAGCTCGCGTCCCGGATCGCCGTCATCGACCACGGCCGGGTGATCGCGGAGGGCACCAAGGGCGATCTCAAGGCGTCCGTGGGCGCGGGTTCCGTGCATGTCCGGCTGCGGGACGCGGGCCGCCGCGAGGAGGCCCGGGAACTGCTCGCCCGCGTCCTCGACGCGCGGGTCGTCCTCGAACCCGACCCCGTCGCGCTCAGCGCCCGGATCGGGCAGGACACCGCGCCCGACGGGCACAACGCCGCCGACCAGGCGTCCCGCGCGCTCGCCGAACTGACCCGCGCCGGGATCACCGTCGACAACTTCGCGCTCGGCCAGCCCAGCCTGGACGAGGTCTTCCTGGCCCTCACCGACCGCCCCGTCACCCCCGCGCACGAGCGGCCCCCGCATGACCGGCCCGCGAACGACCGGCCCACGAACGAGCACACGGAAGAGGCAGCGGCATGAGTACCGTGACCACCACGGACGCCCAGGAACTCGCCCCCGTCCGGACCGACTCCCTCGCGGATCTGCTCATCGCGAAGGACCGGCCGCCTCGGCCCGGACCGCTCTCCGCGTCCCTCACCTTCGGCTGGCGGGCCATGCTGAAGATCAAGCATGTGCCGGAACAGCTCTTCGACGTGACCGCGTTCCCGGTCATGCTGATCCTGATGTACACGTACCTCTTCGGCGGGGCCCTCGCCGGGTCGCCCCAGGAGTACATCCAGTACCTGCTGCCCGGCATGCTGGTGATGTCCATCGTCATGATCACCATGTACACGGGTGTCGCGATCAACACGGACATCGACAAAGGGGTCTTCGACCGCTTCCGGACCCTGCCCGTGTGGCGGCCCGCCGCGATGGTCGGGTACCTCCTCGGCGACATGGTCCGCTATGTGATCGCCTCCATCGTGATGATCAGCGTCGGCCTGATCATGGGCTTCCGCCCGGACGGCGGGCTCCTCGGCGTGCTCGCGGGAGTCGCGCTGCTGGTCGTCTTCTCGTTCGCGGTGTCGTGGGTGTGGACGATGTTCGGGCTGCTGCTGCGTACCGAGAAGTCCGTCATGGGCGTCAGCATGATGGTGATCTTCCCGCTGACGTTCCTCAGTGACATCTTCGTCAAGCCGGAGACCATGCCCGGCTGGCTCCAGGCGTTCGTCAACCACAACCCGATCACCCATGTCGCGACGGCCGTCCGGGAACTGATGGCCGGACACTTCCCCGCCGCCGAACTGGGCTGGGCGGTGGGCTGGTCCGCAGCTCTCGTCGTCGTCTTCGGGACGCTGACGATGCGGATGTACAACCGGAAGTAGCGCCCGGGGCGCGCCGGGGCTTCGTGGGATCCCGCGGGTCCGCGCCGGTCCTCGCGGGCCAGGCCGCGCCGGTCCTCGCGGGCCAGGTCACCCGGGCCGGGTACTCCGGTCAGTCGGCGGGGCGGGGGGCCGGGCGGTCGGGGGCCAGGCGGGCCGCGCGACGCGACAGATAGCGGGCCTCCGGTTCGCTGAGGGTGCGCCGGGCGGCCTCCTGGTACGCCGCCCGCGCGGCCACCGGGTCCCCGGCGCGTTCCAGCAGATGGGCCCGTACGGCGTACAGCCGGTGGTTGCCCGCGAAGGGGCCCGGCGAAGGTGTCGCCTCCTCCAGCCGGTCCAGTTCGATGAGGCCCGCCCGCGCGCCCCGCACCATCGACAGCGCCACCGCCCGCCCGAGCGCCGCCATCGGGTCCGGGCCGAGGGCCACCAGCACGTCGTACAGGGCCAGGATCTGCGGCCAGTCCGTGTCCCGCGCCGACGCGGCCTCACCGTGCAGCGCGGCCACGGCCGCCTGCACCTGGTAGACGCCGACGGGCGGGCGGCGCAGCGACTCCTCGACCAGGGCGGTGCCCTCGGCGAGGGCGGCACGGTCCCACAGGGCGCGGTCCTGCTCGTCCAGCGGCACGAGTTCGCCGTGCGGACCGGTACGGGCCGCGGCGCGGGCGTCGGTCAGCAGCATCAGCGCGAGCAGTCCCGTGACCCGGCCGTCGTCCGGCAGCAGCGCCCGCAGGACGCGGGTGAGCCGGATCGCCTCCCGCGCCAGGTCCCCGCGGCGCAGCCGCTGTCCGGACGTGGCCGTGTGCCCTTCGGTGAAGATCAGGTACAGCACCTTCAGGACGGCCCCGAGCCGTTCGGCCAGCTCGGCGGGGTCCGGCCGCCGGAACGGGGTCCCCCGCAGCTTCTCCTTGGCGCGGCTCACCCGGCGGGCGATCGTCGCCTCCGGTACGAGATGGGCGCGGGCGATCTCGGCGGTCGTCAGTCCGCCGACCGCCCGCAGGGTCAGCGCGACCCGCGCCGCCGGGCTCAGTTCGGGACGGCAGCACAGGAACAGCAGGGTCAGGGTGTCGTCCCCGCTCGGCGCGCGGGACTCGCCGGGCGACGGCGCGGTGCGCTCGTGCGCGGGCACGAGCCGCGCCGCCGTCTCCTCCCGGCGGCGCCGGGACTCCTCCGCCCGCAGCAGATCCGTGAGCCGCCGGGACGCCACCTTGATCAGCCACCCCCGGGGGTTCGCGGGCACCCCGTCGGCCGGCCACTGACCGGCCGCCGCGAGCAGCGCCTCCTGGACGGCGTCCTCGGCCAGGCCGAAGTGCCCGTACCGGCGCACCAGCGCGCCCAGCACCTGCGGCGCGTGCAGCCGCAGCAGATCCTCGACGCCGCCCGCGCGGTCACCGCCGCCGGCCCCGCTGCCGCTGACGTGTCCGCCGCCGTCTGCGTCACCGGGGCCGTCGCCGTCACCACGGACGCGGGCGTCGCCGTCACCACGGACGCGGGCGTCGCCGTCCCCGTCAGCGTCCCCGCGTCCGTCGCCGTCCCTCACCGCTCGCTCCCGGTACGTGGTTCCCGGACCGTCAGGCGGTGATCTCGCCCTGGGCCATCAGGGGCCGGATCACCACCGGCCGGATCGCCGATCCCGCGGGCTGCGGACACCGGGTGACCCGGGCCGCGATCTCCGTGACCCGGTCCAGGCTCGCGCAGTCCAGGATCCAGTATCCGGCGAGGACCTCCTTCGTCTCCCCGTAGGGACCGTCCGTGACCACCGGCTGCGGATCGTCGGGGGCGCCGGTCACGAACCGCGCCAGCGCGGGCTCCGTCAGCCCCTGGCCGTCGATCAGTTCCCCGCTCTCCGCGAGATCGTCGCTCAGCGCGCTCATGAACGCGCCCATCGCGACCAGGTCCTGCTCGGTGTACGCGGGACTCCCGTCGGAGCTGTCGCCCCGCATGGCCGCGTAGTCCGCCTGTGTACCGAGGATCATCACCATGTACTTCATTACGGCTCCCTTGAGAGTGGTCCAGTGGCACCGGTCCTCCGGTTCCATGGATACGTCGGAGCCGGACACGGTTTCCGGACAGTCCTCCCACGATCCTCGCGACTTTTCCCGGAACCGCCACCGACACGGTGACCGGACCCGTCCCGGAGCCGTTCGCGGTCCGCCGCCCTCGGAGCGAGGTCCGCCGCCCTCAGAGCGACAGGAAGCCCAGCGCCACCGGAGCGGCCGAGAACAGCAGCATCACACCGGGGGCCGCCAGACCCTTGGTGTCCTTGGCCCGCAGATGGGCGATCAGGGCGCCCACGAAGTACAGCACCGCGCCGATGCCCGCCGCGATGCCGAGCGGGCGGTAGAAGATGCCCGCGAGCAGCCCGAGCGCGGCGGCGAACTCCAGCACGGCGAGCGGGACGAACCAGCTCAGGGGCACGCCGAGCCCGGTGATGGTGTCGGTCACCCGCTGCTCGCGCACCAGCTTCCCCCGGCCGGAACCGGCCAGCATCAGGGCGAACAGAACGGCGACGACCACGTAGGCGATGTACACGGGGACCTCTTACGGTCTAGGCAGACAGATCGTTGAACCATAACAACGATTGACGAAACCGGGTAATGGACGGCTGTTAGGGTATTCACATGGTGGCGGGCGAGGCGGAAGAGATGACCGAGGGCCTGGCGTTCCTGCTGGCCAGGCATGGTGCGGGCGCCCAGATGATGCTCCGCAGAGCACTGGTCTCCAGCGGGCTGACACCGCGGCACATGATGACCTTGAAGCACCTGGACACGGGCCCGGTGAGCCAGCAGGCCCTGGTGGACATGCTGGAGGTCGACCCGAGCGTGCTGGTGGCCGTCCTCAACGACCTGGAGCGCGACGAGCTCGCACTGCGCCGCCGCGACCCCGCCGACCGGCGCCGGCACATCGTGGAGATCACCCCCGCCGGAGCCGCTGTGCTGCGCAGGTCGGACGAGATCCTCGCGGAGGCCGAAGGAGAGCTGTTCACCCATCTCTCCCCGGCGGAACAGCTCCTGCTGCGCGACCTCCTGAACCGGATCAACGTCTCCCCCGACCAGTTCACCTGCACCGAGGACTGACGTCGGCGGCGACACCCCCACGCTCCCCGAGAGGCCCCCGTGACCAGCGATGACGCGCACCCCCCACCCACCGCCGGCACCGCCGACGGCCGGGAACGCAAGGGCCAGCGCACCCGCCGCCGCATCCTGGAAGCCGCCCGCAAGCAGTTCGCCCAGTCCGGGTTCGAACGCGCCACGATCCGCGCGATCGCGGCCGACGCGGGCGTCGACAAGGCGTCCGTCATCCACTACTTCGGCACCAAGCAGGAACTCTTCCGGGAAGCCGCGGACTGGCACATCCCCGTCACCGAACTGACGACGGACGACCCCGGCCAGTCCGTCGAGAACTACCTCCGGTACATGCTGACCTCGTGGTCCAACGACCCCGACACCCCGATGACGGCGTTGCTGCGCGCCAGCATGACCAGCGAGGAAGCGGCGGCCCTGCTCCGGGAACGGGTCACGGAACAGGCCGTGGACCCCGTCGCCGAACGCCTCGGCGACGACCCCGACGCCCGGCTGCGCGCCGCCCTCGTCGGCGCGATGATGATGGGCATCGCCACCCACCGGTACGTACTGCGGCTGCCGGACCTCGCGGCGGCCGACCTGACGGACGTGCTGCGCGTCTCGGTCCCCGTCCTGCGCGAACTCCTCGTGAGGCCCGACGACCGACCCCCCGCCTGAAGCCTCCCACCGCCCCGGGCCCCGAACCCGGGGCCCCGAATCCCGAGTCCCGAATCCTGGAGCCCGCCGCCCACGCGGCGGGCTCCCGGCGTTCCCGGACGGGCCGGACACACGCGGGTGTCACTCATGGCGGTACGCCCCGTGAAGGGCCGGTGCGACCCGTGAAGGGAGGTGTGACGCGTTTCTCAACGTACGGTGAGAAATAAAAATCAACGTACGTATAGTTTTCACGGTGGTCCGGCCGGACGGCCCCGCCGAACCCCGGTACCCCCGTGAGAACACCTAGGAGCACCACGTCATGACTGCAACCGCGTCCGGCCGCGAGGCCCCGGCCGCCGTCCAAAGACACCTCGGCTGGGCACTGGTGGTGATCGCCGCGGCCCAGCTGATGGTCGTGCTGGACGGCACGATCACCAACATCGCGCTGCCGAGCATCCAGTCCGACCTGGATGTGTCGGCGTCCACGCTCGCGTGGATCGTCAACTCGTACGCCCTCGCCTTCGGCGGTCTGCTGCTGCTCGGCGGCCGGGCGGGCGACCTCTTCGGGCGCCGCCGGATGTTCCGCGTCGGCATCGTCGTCTTCACCGTCGCGTCCCTGCTGGGCGGCTTCGCGACGAACGAGGTGACGCTGATCGGCGCGCGCATCCTCCAGGGCATAGGCGCGGCCATCGCCGCCCCGACCGCGCTGTCGCTGATCACCACGAACTTCCCCGAGGGCGCGCCCCGCAACAAGGCCATGGGCGTGTACGCGGCGATGGCGGGCCTCGGCTCGACCGTCGGACTGCTGCTCGGCGGTGTGCTGACGGACTACCTCGACTGGCGCTGGGTGTTCTTCGTGAACATCCCGATCGGCATCGCGGTCCTCGCCGGTACGAAGCTGCTGGCCGAGGGCAAGCCGGAGCACGGACGGCTGGACGTGCCGGGCGCGATCACCGGTACGGGCGGTCTGATCGCCCTCGTCTACGGAATCACCCGGGGCGGCGAGCACAGCTGGTCGGACGGGCTGACGCTCGCGTCGTTCGCCGTGGCGGCCGTGCTGCTGTCGGTGTTCCTGGTGCTCCAGACGAGGTCGGCGCACCCGATGATGCCGCTGCGGCTGTTCCGGGACCGGGGCCGCTCCGGCGCGTACGTCACGATGCTGTTCCTGGGCGCGGGCATGTTCGCGACCTTCTACTTCCTGACCCTCTACCTCCAGCAGATACTCGGCTACAGCCCGGTGGAGACAGGGCTCGCGTACCTGCCGTTCACCGTCGGCATGATGGTCTCGGCGGGGCTCGGCTCCCGGCTGATCTCCCGCTACTCGCCGCGCGCGATCGCGGGCCCCGGCCTGCTGATCGGTGCGCTGGGCATGCTGTGGTTCGCGAGGCTGGAGCACGACTCGTCGTACGCGACGCATCTCGCCCCGGCGATGTTCGTCACGGCGCTGGGGCTCGGGGCGAGCTTCGTGCCGATGACGCTGGGCGCGGTGCGGGGGGTGCTGCCGGAGGACTCCGGGATCGCGTCGGCGCTGCTGAACACCGCGCAGCAGATCGGTGGCGCGCTGGGGCTGGCCGGGCTCACGACCGTGGCGATGACCACGGCGGACGATCTCGTGCCGGATGCCTCGGGCACGTTCTACCGGGCGATGGCCACGGGGGATGCCGCTCTCCTCGACCGTGCCGGTCAGGCGCTCACCGAGGGGTACGCGGCGGCTTACCTCGTGGCCGCGGGGCTCTTCGTCGCGGGGCTGATCATCACGGTCACCGCCGTCCGCGGCGACAAGCCCGACGCAACGGCCCCCCTCCCGGCCGCCCACCTGGGCTGACCGGTTTCCCCCCGGGGCCCGCGGGTCACCTTCACTCGCGCCCCCGGGGGTCCGTCCGACTGGACGTACTTGTCCCTGTGCGGGTCGGACGGGGGTGCGCAGTTCCCCGCAGGTCGCCTTCGCTCGCGCCCCGAGGTCTGTCCGGCTGGACGTACTCCGTTCCCGTGCCGTCGCTCGTGGGTTTCGCGCAGTTCCCCGCGCCCCTGAAGGGGCACTCCTCTCCTCTCGCAGTCGCATGGCTGCGGGAGGGGGTGGGCGGGAATCTCTGCCCGCAGACTCCGATGCTCTTCAGTAGGACCACAGGAACGTCGTACCGAGCGCGTTGGAGCGAGGACGGAGAATCCTGACCGGCACCGACCCGAAGAACAACAGAACGCGCCCCAAAGGGGCGCGGGGAACTGCGCAAAGACGAGAACCGCCCCGCACCCGAAGAGCGACGAACAGAGGCAGCATCCAGGGGCGCGGGGAACTGCGCGAAACCACCGAGCGACGGCACAGGAACGAAGTACGTCCCGCCGGACAGACCTGGGAAGCGCAAGCGAAGGCGACCCGCGGGGATCAGCCGTCCGCCGGCTCCCGTTCGCGGGCGGCCCGCGCCCGCTCCTTCGCCTCGCGCCGCTTCCTGCTGCGAGGCCCGAACGTGAAGAGGTTCGTCGCCACGATCACCACCGCCGCGGCCATCCACAGCACCCCCTGCCCCTGGAGATACGCGACGAACGCCAGGATCAGCAGGAACCCCGCCCCCAGCAGCCCCGCCCAGTCGGCGGCCCGACCCAGCCAATCCCCGTAGTCCCGGTTCCGACTCACAGGACCTCCTTCCCGCCCCAAGGCCAACAGAGCCACCATTGTCCCCCGGCGGCCCCGAAAGGGAATCGGCCCCGAGGGGGAATCGCGGTTCAGCCGTACATCCGCCGCATCGCGAAGTCGACCATCTGCTCCACGGCCTTGGCGTCGAACACCATCCGGTGGTCGCCCTCCATGTCGAGGACGAAGCCGTACCCGGTGGGCAGCAGGTCGATGACCTCCGCCCCGGTGATGACGAAGTACTTGGACTCCTTGCCGGCGTACCGGCGCAGCTCCTTGAGCGAGGTGAACATCGGGATCACCGGCTGCTGGGTGTTGTGCAGGGCCAGGAAGCCGGGGTTGTCGCCCCGGGGGCAGTACACCTTGGACGTGGCGAAGATCTGCTGGAAGTCCTCCGCGGCCATGGACCCCGTGGTGAACGCCCGCACCGCGTCCGCGAGCGACGGCGGTGAGGGCTCCGGGTACAGCGGCGCCTGCTGCTGCCCGTACCCCCCGGCCATCTGCTGCTGCGGCGGGGGCTGCGGCTGCGCGTAACTCTGCCCAGGGGCGGCGCCGCCCACGTGCTGCTCGTAGCCGTACATGAGCGCAAGGGTACCGAGCGGGGCCCCGCCCGCGGACCCGGCCCGGCCGGGTCGTGGGACACCTGGCGGGACACCGGCCGGGGCGGGTCCGTGAGGTGGCCGGATTCCGCCCGCGGAGCATGGCGCGGCGGTCCGGAACCGAGGCCCGGCCCGCAGACTCCCCCCGGTCGGGGGTTGCACGTTATTACCGACGGGTAGCATCATCGGAGGAACGTGCTACTCGTCAGTACACACACGTCATCACCCGAGCTACCTACGGAGCCGTCGTCATGGGGCACTACAAGTCGAATCTCCGCGACATCGAGTTCAACCTCTTCGAGGTGCTCGGGCGCGACAAGGTGTACGGCAGCGGACCGTTCGCCGAGATGGACGTGGACACCGCGCGCAGTGTCCTGTCCGAGCTGACCCGGCTCGCGGAGAACGAGCTGGCCGAGTCGTACGCGGACGCCGACCGCAACCCGCCGGTGTTCGACCCCGCCACGGGCAGCGCCCCGCTCCCCGAGTCGTTCAAGAAGTCGTACAAGGCGTTCATGGACTCCGAGTACTGGCGTCTCGGCATCCCGGAGGAGATCGGCGGCACCACCGCGCCCGCCTCCCTGATCTGGTCCTACGCGGAGCTGGTGCTCGGCGCGAACCCGGCGGTGTGGATGTACTCCTCCGGCCCCGCGTTCGCCCGCATCCTCTTCGAGGAGGGCACCGAGGAGCAGAAGAAGCTCGCGTCGGTCGCCGTCGAGCGCATGTGGGGCTCCACGATGGTGCTCACCGAGCCCGACGCCGGTTCGGACGTGGGCGCGGGCCGCGCGAAGGCCGTCCGCCAGGAGGACGGCTCCTGGCACATCGAGGGCGTGAAGCGGTTCATCACCTCCGGTGAGCACGACATGGAGGAGAACATCCTCCACTACGTCCTCGCCCGCCCCGAGGGCGCCGGTCCCGGCACCAAGGGCCTGTCCCTCTTCCTCGTCCCCAAGTACCTGTTCGACTTCGAGACCGGTGAGCTCGGCGAGCGCAACGGCGCCTACGCCACCAACGTCGAGCACAAGATGGGCCTCAAGGCGTCCAACACCTGCGAGATCACCTTCGGTGACCGGCACCCCGCCAAGGGCTGGCTGATCGGTGACAAGCACGACGGCATCCGGCAGATGTTCCGGATCATCGAGTTCGCCCGGATGATGGTCGGCACGAAGGCCATCTCCACCCTGTCGACGGGCTACCTCAACGCCCTGGAGTACGCCAAGGAGCGCGTCCAGGGCCCCGACCTGGCGAAGTTCATGGACAAGGCCGCGCCCAAGGTCACCATCACCCACCACCCCGACGTCCGCCGCTCGCTGATGACGCAGAAGGCGTACGCGGAGGGCATGCGCGCGCTCGTGCTGCACACCGCGTCCGTCCAGGACACCATCACCGCCAAGGAGGCGGCCGGTGAGGACGCCTCGCACGAGCACGCGATGAACGACCTGCTGCTGCCGATCGTCAAGGGCTACGGCTCCGAGAAGGCGTACGAGCAGCTCGCCCAGTCGCTCCAGATCTTCGGCGGCTCCGGGTACCTCCAGGAGTACCCGGTCGAGCAGTACATCCGCGACGCCAAGATCGACACCCTGTACGAGGGCACCACCGCGATCCAGGGGCAGGACTACTTCTTCCGGAAGATCGTCCGCAACCAGGGCGCCGCGCTGAACTCCCTCGCCGAGGAGATCAAGAAGTTCCTCGCCATCGGCTCCGGCGGCGACGAGCTGGCCGCCGCGCGCGAGCAGCTCGCCCAGGCGGCGGTCGAGCTGGAGGCCATCGTCGGCGTCATGCTGACGGACCTCGCGGCCACCGAGAGCGATGTCCGGTCGATCTACAAGGTCGGGCTCAACACCACCCGGCTGCTGCTCGCCTCGGGCGACGTGGTCGTCGGCTACCTGCTGCTGCGGGGCGCGGCGGTCGCCGCCGAGAAGCTGGACTCCGCGGCGCCGAAGGACCGCGCGTTCTACGCGGGCAAGGTGGCCGCGGCGAAGTTCTTCGCGGCGAACGTCCTGCCCGCGGTCACCACCGAGCGCCGGATCGCCGAGTCCGTCGGCCTCGACCTGATGGACCTGGACGAGGCAGCGTTCTGACCCACCCCTGACCCACCCCCTGGCCCCTCCCCTGAGCCGTCCCCGCGCCACCCCGCCGATCATCCGGCGCCGGGCCCTCCCGGACCCCGTCCCCACCCCGACCGGACCCCGTCCGGCCGGCACGGTCCCTGCCCGGACCGCGCCGGCCTGGCGGGGTCCGGCCCCGTACCGCCCGGAGCACCCCGCGCGACGGCCCAAGCCCCCCGCGCGCTCCGGTCCTGAACCCGCGTGGCTCCGGTCCTGAAGCCCTACGGCGGTGGGTCGGAGGGTGTGCGGCGGTGGGTCGGACGGTGGACGGCGGTGGGACGGACGGTGTGCGCGGGGCGTGCGCGGGCGTGCCGGGTGGTGCGGGGACCGGGCCGCGCCCCCGGTTCCCCGACCACGCCGACGGACCGCCCGAACGGGTCGGCGGCGGACCGGCGACGACCCCGCACCGGCCCGCCCCCGGTCCCTGGTGGGCGGCGGTCGGGCACCCGCCCGGGAGCCGACACCCTTACCCGGGGGGCAACTGCCCGGGGCATGTACATTTCACTCAAGGCCCGCTCCCACCCGCAGGAGCGCGCCTTCCCGCGTCGTTAAGGTGAACCCATGAGCCAACCCCCCCGCTTCGACCGCGGTCACACCGACGACCTGATGACCTTTCTCGCGGCCAGCCCCTCCCCCTACCACGCCGTGGCGAACGCCGCCGAACGGCTGGAGAAGGCGGGTTTCCGGCAAGTTGCCGAGACCGACGCCTGGGACGGGACTGCGGGCGGGAAATACGTACTGCGCGGCGGTGCGATCATCGCGTGGTACGTCCCCGAGGGCGCCTCGCCCCACACCCCGTACCGCATCGTCGGAGCGCACACCGACTCGCCGAACCTGCGGGTGAAGCCGCAGCCGGACCTCTCCGCGCACGGCTGGCGGCAGATCGCGGTCGAGATCTACGGCGGCCCCCTGCTCAACTCCTGGCTCGACCGTGACCTCGGACTCGCGGGCCGGCTCTCCCTGCGTGACGGCACCCACCGGCTGGTCGACGTCGACCGCGCGGTCGCCCGCGTGCCGCAGCTCGCCATCCATCTGGACCGCAAGGTGACGCCCGAGGGCCTGAAGCTGGACCCGCAGCGCCATATGCAGCCGATCTGGGGTTTCGGCGACTCGCTCGACGGCGACCTGATCCGGTTCCTGGAGGACGAGTACGGGCTCGACGAGGACTCGGTCACCGGCTGGGACCTGATGCTCCACCCCGTCGAGGCCCCCTCCTACCTGGGCCGCGACAAGGAACTCGTCGCGGGGCCCCGGATGGACAATCTGCTGTCCGTCCACGCGGCCACCGCCGCGCTCACCGCCGTCGCCGCGGCCGAGGACCTGCCGTACATCCCCGTCCTCGCCGCCTTCGACCACGAGGAGAACGGCTCCCAGTCCGACACCGGCGCGGACGGCCCGCTGCTCGGCTCCTGTCTGGAACGCTCCGTGTACGCGCGCGGCGGCTCGCTGGAGGACCGCGCCCGCGCCCTCGCCGGTACGGTCTGCCTGTCCTCGGACACCGGCCACGCCGTGCACCCCAACTACGCGGAACGCCACGATCCAACGCACCACCCGCGCGCGGGCGGCGGCCCCATCCTCAAGGTCAACGTCAACAACCGCTACGCCACCGACGGCTCGGGGCGTGCCGTGTTCGCCGCCGCGTGCGAGAAGGCGGGCGTACCTTTCCAGACATTCGTCTCCAACAACGCGATGCCCTGCGGGACGACCATCGGGCCGATCACCGCGGCGCGGCACGGCATCAAGACCGTCGACATCGGCGTCGCGATCCTGTCCATGCACAGTGCGCGTGAGCTGTGCGCGGCCGACGACCCGCATCTGCTGGCCAACGCGCTCGTCGCGTTCCTCAGCGGCTGACCGCGGGCCCGGTCGCGGACCGCCCGCCCGGGGCCCGCCCCGGACCGCCCCGCATGGACACGGCCTTCCCGGGTACCCGGGTTCAGTACAGCAACTGCCGTACCGACAGGCGTGTCTGACACGGAGGCGAGATTCATGGGGCTGGGCGGATGCATCGTATTCATCGCGGTGGGCGCGATCCTCACATTCGCGACGGACTGGGAGATGCAGGGGGTGAATCTCGACGTCGTCGGGCTGATCCTGATGGCGGTCGGCCTCATCGGGGTCGTGACCTTCAGCAGCATCGCCCGGCGACGCAGGGTCATGGTGCCGGGCGGCACCACGACGGTGGTGGAGAACCCCCCGAAGTAGGTCGACCCCGCGGGTCGCCTTCGCTTGCGCTTCCGAGGTCTGTCCGGCGGGACGCGCTTGGTCCTGTGCCGTCGCTCGGTGGTTTCGCGGTTCCCCGCGGTTCGCCTTCGCTTGCGCTTTCCAGGTCTGTCCGGCGGGACGCGCTTGGTCCTGTGCCGTCGCTCGGTGGTTTCGCGGTTCCCCGCGGTTCGCCTTCGCTTGCGCTTCCGAGGTCTGTCCGGCTGGACGCACTCCGTTCATGTGCCGTCGCTCGGTGGTTTTGCGCAGTTCCCCGCGCCCCTTTGGGGCGCTCCCGGGCGGTTCTTCGGGTCGGGGCCGGTCGGGATTCTCCGTCCTCGCTCCAACGCGCTCGGTAGGGACGGGAAGGTGGCCCCACTGGTGGCGTCGGAGTCTGCGGGCAGAGATTCCCGCCCACCCCCTCCCGTAGCCATGCGACTGCGCGGGGAGGGGGCGAAAGGCAACCTCGGGAGGGCGAGCGGAGGCGGCCCGCCCGGCCGGGGTTACGGCATACCCGCCAGGACCAGTGTGAGGCGGTTCGTGGCGGCGGGGACCAGTCGGACCGGGACGCCCCAGTCCTGCTGGTGGACGTGGCACGCGGGGTACTCGTTCGCCGGGTCGTCGTCGCAGGACGCCGCCATCGCGGAGACATGGAGGACCCCTTCCCCCACCTCCGGATCGAGGTCCACGGTCCGCGTCAGATCCGTCCCCGCGCCCTCACCCGAGCGCAGCAGCTCCGGCGGCGTCGAGGAGACCAGCAGCCGGGTCGACGGACCGTACCGCGCGTCGAGCTTCTGACCGGCCGGTGCCTGGAAGACGACATCGAGGCTCAGCGGACCGGGCGCGACCTCCGTGGCCTCCCGGCGGGTGCGATGCGCGACCCCGTCGACACGAACCGCCTCCTCGGGCAGCCGGAGCCGGGTGAGCCGGTGCCGCGCCGACTCGACGACGACGATGTCCCCGTCCACGACGACCGCGTCGGACGGCTCCCGAAGGTCCGTGGCGAGCGTGGTGACCTCCCCGGTCGCGGGGTCGTAACGCCGCAGCGCGTGGTTGTACGTGTCGCTGACCGCGACCGAACCGTCCGGCAGCACGGTGACCCCCAGCGGATGCTGGAAGAGGGCCTGCTCCGCGTCCCCGTCCCGGTGCCCGAAGTCGAACAGCCCCGTACCGACGGCCGTGCGGACCGCGCCGTCGGGCCCGATCCAGCGCAGCGCGCTCGTCTCGGAGTCCGCGACCCACAGCCGGTCACCGGCGGCGGCGAGCCCCGACGGCTGCGCGAACCACGCCTCCGTACCCGGCCCGTCGACCAGCCCCTCGTTGGTCGTCCCGGCGGCCACCGTGACCGTGCCGTCGGCGGGGTCGTACGTCCACAGCTGGTGGACGCCCGCCATGGCGATCCACACCTTGCCGCCGAAGAGGGCCACGTCCCACGGCGACGAGAGGTCGACCTCGCGCGCCGGACCGCTGGTGGGCGATCCCTGCCACCACTGGCGTCCCGTGCCCGCGAGGGTGGTGACCTCGCCGCTCACGAGGTCGAGCCGGCGCAGCGCGTGGTTCACGGTGTCCGCGACCACCACGGAGCCGTCGTCGAGCGCGGCGAGCCCCTGCGGCTCGTTGAACTCAGCGCGGTCGGCGGGCCCGTCGGCCAGACCCCGGGTGCCGGAGCCGATCCGGCGGACGACGCTCTCGCCGTCCGACGCGAGTTCCACGAGCTGGTGGCGGGTGGTGTCCGAGACGAGCAGGTTGCCGGAGGGCAGCAGGAGGACCTTGCCGGGGAAGCGCAGGCCCGTGGCGACGGGCTCGGGTGCCACGTACGGTCCGTCGCCGCGCCGCAGGGTGCCCTTGGCCGTGTGCTCGGCCTCCAGTTCCTCCACGAGCCGCTCGATCGCGTGCGCGTGCCCCTCACCGGCGTGCTGGGCGACGACGTAACCCTCGGGGTCGATCACGACGAGCGTCGGCCACGCGCGTACGGCGTACTGCTTCCAGGTCGTGAGCCGGGGGTCGTCGAGTACGGGGTGCTCGACCCCGTACCGCTCGACGGCGTCCACGACCGCCTGGTGGTCCGCCTCGTGCACGAACTTGGGGGAGTGCACACCGATCACCACGACGGTGTCACGGTGACGCTCCTCCAGCTCCCGGAGCTCGTCCAGGACGTGCAGGCAGTTCACACAGCAGAACGTCCAGAAGTCCAGCACGATGATCCGGCCGCGCAGCTCCGCGAGGCTGTACTGGTGGCCGCCCGTGTTGAGCCAGCCGCCCTCACCGGTGAGCTCCGGCGCGCGAACGCGGGCACTCCGGGGAGCCTTCTCCTGATCGTCCATACGTTCAGGATGCACCCGCCCGACAACGAACGGACAACCGGGTGCCCGCCCGCCCAAAGGGGCGCGGGGAACCGCGCGAAACCACCGAGCGACGGCACAGGAACGAGTACGCCCAGCACAGAAAACCCAGGGGCGCGGGGAACTGCGCACCCTCCGAGCGACGGCACAGGAACAATCGCGCCCGGCACAGGAAACCCAGGGGCGCGGGGAACTGCGCGAAGACGAGAACCGGCCCGCACCCGGAGAACAACAGCAGGAGGCAGCATCCAGGGGCGCGGGGAACCGCGCACCCCACGAACGACGGCACAGGAACAAGTGCGTCCACCCGGAGAGACCTGGGAAGCGCAAGCGAAGGCGACCAGCACAGGAAACCCAGGGGCGCGGGGAACTGCGCGAAGACGAGAACCGGCCCGCACCCGGAGAACAACAGCAGGAGGCAGCATCCAGGGGCGCGGGGAACTGCGCACCCCCGTCCGACCCGCACAGGGACGAAGTACGTCCCGCCGGACAGACCCAGAAGCGCAAGCGAAGGCGATCAGGCGCGGAAGTGGGGCCGGCGGTCCTTGAGGGCCGGGAACTCCTCCCGGACCACACCCACCCGCGCGGGGTCGAACTCGACGGAAAGCACCGCGTCGCCCGCCCCCGTGACCTCCCCGAGGACCTCGCCCCAGGGATCGATCACCATGCTGTGCCCCGCCTGGGCCACCCCCGCGTGCCCCCCGGAGGTCCCGCAGGCGAGCACGAACGCCTGGTTCTCGACGGCCCGCGCACGCGCCAGCAGCGTCCAGTGCCCGAGCCGCCGCTCGGGCCACCCCGCGGAGACGACCAGCACCTCCGCCCCCGCGTCGACCAGCCCCCGGAACAGCTCGGGGAACCGCAGGTCGTAGCAGGTGGAGAGACCGACCGTGGTCCCGGGCAGCCGCACGGTGACCAGCTCCGAGCCCGCGCCCATCAGCACCGCCTCGCCCCGGTCGAAACCGAACCGGTGGATCTTGCGGTACGACGCGGCGAGCGACCCGTCGGGGGCGAAGACCAGGGAGGTGTTGTAGAGGGTGCCGTCCGGGTCACGCTCGGGCACGGACCCCGCGTGCAGCCAGACGCCCGTGTCGGCCGCCGCCCGGGCCATCACCTCGTACGTGGGCCCCTTCAGGGGCTCGGACTCCGCGGCGAACGACTCGTACGCGAACGCGCCGGTCGTCCACAGCTCGGGGAGCACCACCAGGTCCGCGTCCGACTGCTCCCGGACGAGCGAGGCGACCCGGGTACGGCGGGAAGCGACCGATTCGGCGTCGTCTGCGCCGATCTGGAGGAGAGAGGCGCGCACACTACCACCGTCCTGGCATTCAAGTCGTCAACACGGCCTACGATCGTCACACGAAAGCACTGCCGGGGTCTCGTCAACCAGCGTACTGTCCTTTCCGGGGAACCCCCGGACCCCCACCCGCGCCGAGCCCGGCCCACCGCACGCAGCACGCCCGCTCCCGCCGCCCGACCCGCAACGCAGCCCGCCGCAAGCAACAACCGCCCGAGGGGTCTCGTGAGTCTCCATCCCAGCCTTCAGAACTACGCCGACGCCTGGACGCACTCCGTGGAAGCGATAGCGGAGCTGGTGCAGCCGCTCGTGGAAGGGGAGTGGAACCGCGCGACACCCTGTCCGGGCTGGTCGGTCCGGGACATCGTGTCGCATGTCATCGGCCTGGACTGCGAGATGCTCGGTGACCCGCGGCCGATCCACACCCTGCCCCGCGATCTGTACCACGTACAGACGGAGCACCAGCGGTACATGGAGATGCAGGTCGACGTCCGGCGGCATCACACCGGGCCCGAGATGACGTCGGAGCTGGAGTACACGGTCATCCGCCGCTCGCGGCAGATCCGCAACGAGACCCGGCAGCCGGAGACGAAGATCCGGGGGCTGCTCGGCAGCGAGGAGACCCTGGAGTTCGCGATGCGCAGGCGCGCGTTCGACATCTGGGTGCATGAGCAGGATCTGCGGACCGCCCTCGCCCAGCCCGGCAACCTCGACTCGCCCGGTGCGCACATCGCGCGGGACGCGATGCTGGAGGCGCTGCCGAAGGTCGTCGCGAAGGACGCGGGCGCCCCGCCCAACTCGGCCGTGGTGGTGGATGTGCACGGGCCGGTGGAGTTCCTGCGGACGGTACGGGTGAACGCGGACGGCCGGGGTTCGGTCGACGGCGCGCCCTCGCTGGGCCCGCTGGTCACCCTCGGTCTGGACTGGGAGACGTACTTCCGGCTGGCGTGCGGACGGGTGTCCCTGGAGTCGGTGCGCGACCGCGTCAAGGCCGAGGGCGACCAGGAGTTCGCCGCGGCCATCCTGCGCAACTTCGCCATCACCCCCTGACCCCGTACGCCCCGTACGCCCCACCCGTCCGCGAGCAGCGAGTACTCAGCACCGCGCGCCGACGGCCCGGTACGCCCCCTGCCCCCACGTACGCCTTCCGACCCGGCGTCACCGCCGGACCCCCCAGGCCCGAACCCCCGATCCCCACGGGCCTGTCGGCGCGTCAGGCCGCCGGTACGTGCACGGTGGTGACCCTGCTGGCGACGAGCCGTTCCCGTTCCCGGGTGGCGGCGCGCGCCCGCAGCCGGACGATCTGGGCGAGGCCGACCGCCTGGAGGACGAACACCGCCGAGAACGCGGCCCGGTACTCGCCGCCGGTCAGGTCGAGGAGCAGTCCGACCGCGAGCAGGGTGGTCATGGACGCCACGAAGCCGCCCATGTTCACGATCCCGGAGGCGGTGCCCTGGCGTTCGGGCGGGTTCGCGGGGCGGGCGAAGTCGAAGCCGATCATGGAGGCCGGCCCACCGGCGCCGAGGACCACGCACAGGGTCACGAGCACGGCGAGCGGGGGCCGGCCGCCCGGCCAGGCCAGGGTGAGCGCCCAGACGGCCGCGGTCGCCCCGACCGTGCCGAGGACCAGGGGCAGCCGCGCCGCGTGGTGCCGGGCGACGATCTGTCCGTACACCAGGCCCACCAGCATGTTGGAGACCACGAGCAGGGTGAGCAGTCCGCCCGCGGCGTCCGGGGTGAGGCCCTGCGCCTCGACGAGGAACGGCAGCCCCCACAGCAGCAGGAACACCATCGCCGGGAACTGCGAGGTGAAGTGGACCCACAGTCCGATCCGGGTACCGGGCTCGGCCCAGGACGAGGACAGCTGGCGCCGGACGAACGCGGCGCCCTGCCGGGGCCGGGGTCCCTCCGGCCGTTCGGCCGCGCCGGGGTGGTCCTTGAGGAACAGCAGCAGCGGGACGAGGACGAGCACCCCGGCGAGCGAACTGCCCGCGAACGCGGCCGTCCAGCCGACGCCGTGCAGCAGCCGTGCGACGACCAGGGTGGAGACGAGGGTCCCCGCCATGCCCGCGAGTCCGGCGAGCTGCGCGATCATCGGACCGCGCCGCGCCGGGAACCAGCGGGTGCCGAGCCGCAGCACACTGATGAACGTCATCGCGTCGCCGCAGCCGAGCAGCGCCCGCGCGGCCAGGGCGGTGCCGTACGAGGGGGCGAGCGCGAAGCCGAGCTGTCCGGCGGTGAACAGCGCGGTCCCGATGACCAGCACCTTCTTGGTGCCGAGCCGGTCGACCAGCAGGCCGACGGGTATCTGCATGCCCGCGTACACGAGCAGTTGCAGTATCGAGAAGGCGGACAGGGCGGACGCGCTGATGTGGAAGCGGTCGGCCGCGTCCAGGCCGGCGACGCCGAGCGAGGTGCGGAAGATGACCGCGACGAAGTAGACGGAGACCCCGATCGACCAGACGACGAGCGCGCGGCGCCCGCCGGGTGGGTCGCCGGGCAGCCCCGCCGACCCGGCGCTCACCGGACGTCACCCCGGGCGAGGCCGGAGAACCAGCCGATGTGGCGGTGCACGACGTCGACGGCGCGGTCGGTGTCCCCGGCGCGCAGCGCGTCGAGGATCTCCTCGTGCTCGGTCAGGGTCTTGGCGATCCGGTCGGGGTGGGAGTGCATGACGGCGACGCCCATCCGCAGCTGCCGGTCGCGGAGCTGCTCGTAGAGCCGGGAGAGGATCTCGTTGCCGCCGCTGCGGACGATCTCGACATGGAAGCAGCGGTCGGTGACGGCGGCCTCGGTGAACCGGCCGGCCGCCGCGTGCGCCTTCTGCTCGGTGAGGAGTTCGGCGAGGCGGGCGATCAGCCGGGGCGGCGCGGGGACGGCCTTGCGGATGGCGTGCTCCTCGACGAGCAGCCGGGTCTCGACGACGTCCGCGATCTCCTGCGCGGAGACGGGCAGGACGAGGGCGCCCTTCTTCGGGTAGAGCTTGATCAGCCCCTCGACCTCCAGCCGCAGCAGCGCTTCGCGTACGGGGGTCCGGGAGACGCCGACGGCCTCGGCCAGCTCGCCCTCGGTCAGCAGGGTCCCGCCTTCGTAGCGGCGGTCCAGTACGGCCTGTTTGACGTGGCCGTAGACCCGGTCGGCGGCGGGCGGCTGCTTGGCGGCGGGTCCGGTGGGAGGAGCGGCGGCGGCGCCTGTCGCACGGGTCCCGGGAGCGGCGGTCAGGGCGGCGGAGGCAGGCATGCGCACAGCTTAGATACAAGACGTACGCATGACGAGGAGGGTCCAGGATGCGGACCCGGGAACGGAGGGGGGAATTCCGTGCGCCGCCGGTGATAACTCCGCGATATCCCCGCCGGTCCGGTCATCGGTAAATCATGGGATCGGCCGGGGATAGGGCGGGGATATGGCGACAAAGAGACCGGGTGGAGGATTCTCCGCGAACACAGGGGATTCCTTTACCTTTTCCATGCATCCATCACCCCGCCCCAAGAGTCTTCAGCAAGTGCGGCATCTTCCTGTCGCCGCACGGATATACGTATTTCCAGGGGCGTTTGGAGCATTCAAGTTGAGTACTGGCATCAAGGGCATTCGTCGCGCTTCGGCCGTTACCGTGACACTCACGGCGGGCGCGATGCTCGCCGGAGGCGTGACCGCCACCTCGGCCCAGGCCGCTTCCCCGGCACCGCCGGCCATCACGGCCAAGGGCGGCTATGTGATGAACAACGCGACGGGGCGCACTCTTTACAGCAAGGCCGGGGGCACCAAGCTGTCCACGGGCTCCACCACGAAGATCATGACCGCCAAGGTGGTGCTGTCGCAGCGGAATCTGAACCTCGACTCCAAGGTGACGATCCAGAAGGCGTACAGCGACTACATCGTGTCGAAGGGCGCCTCGTCGGCAGGGCTGTTCGTCAACGACAAGGTGACGGTCCGTCAGCTGCTGTACGGGCTGATGCTGCCGTCCGGCTGTGACGCGGCCTACGCGCTGGCGGACAAGTTCGGCAAGGGTTCGACGCGCGACGCCCGCGTCAAGTCGTTCATCGGCCAGATGAACAGCACCGCGCGGACCCTCGGTCTGCGCAACACCAAGTTCGACTCGTTCGACGGCATCAGCAACGGAAGCAATTACTCGACGCCGAACGATCTGACCAAGCTCGCGAGCAACACGATGAAGAACTCCACGTTCCGGACCATCGTGAAGTCGAAGACCACCAAGCAGAAGGTCACCACGCGCAGCGGTGGCTACCGCTACATGAACTGGAAGAACACCAACAAGCTGCTCGGGACCTACCCGGGCGCCATCGGCATCAAGACCGGCTCGGGCCCCCAGGCCAAGTACTGCCTGGTCTTCGCCGCGACCCGCGGCGGCAAGACGGTGATCGGCACCGTCCTGGCGTCCTCCTCCGAGGCCAACCGCAACGCGGAGGCCAAGAAGCTGATGGACTACGCGTTCAAGCGCTGACGCGACCGCAGACGGAACGGGGCCGTGCCCCGGCCGGTTTCACCACCGGCCGGGGAACGGCCCCTTCTCGTACCGCACCGGGGATCACGCCCAGGCGATGAACCTCTTGGGCTGTTCCAGAACCGCCGCCAGATCGGCGAGCACCCGGGAGCCCAGCTCGCCGTCGACCAGCCGGTGGTCGAAGGAGAGGGCGAGGGTGGTGACCTGGCGGGGCTTCACCTTGCCCTTGTGCACCCAGGGCTGGAGCTTGATCGCGCCGACGGCGAGGATCGCGGACTCCCCCGGGTTCAGGATGGGGGTGCCCGTGTCGACGCCGAAGACCCCGACATTGGTGATGGTGACCGTGCCCCCCTGCATCGCGGCGGGTGAGGTCTTGCCCTCACGTGCCGTGGCGACCAGTTCGGCCAGGTCCTTCGCCAGCTGCGGCAGGGACTTCTCGTGCGCGTCCTTGATGTTCGGGACGAGCAGTCCGCGCGGGGTGGCGGCGGCGATGCCCAGGTTCACGTAGTGCTTGCGCACGATCTCCTGGTTCGCCTCGTCCCACGCCGCGTTGACCTCCGGGTTGCGCTTGATCGCGACCAGCAGCGCACGGGCGATCAGCAGCAGCGGATTCACCCGCAGCCCCGCGAGACCGTAGCTGTCGGCGTCCCGCTTGAGCTCCTCCACCAGCTTCATCGTGCGCGTCACGTCGACGGTGACGAACTCGGTGACATGCGGGGCGGTGAACGCCGAACCGACCATGGCCTGCGCGGTCGCCTTGCGGACCCCCTTGACCGGGATCCGGGTCTCCCGCGCCCCGGACACGGGCGCCTGCGGCTGTACGTGCTCCTGGGTCTCCGCCTCGGGCTGGGGCGCCGGTGCCTGCCGGGCCCCGTCCGACGGCTCCGCGGCCGGGGCGGACACGGCACCGTTCGCGGTCCCGGGTCCGGCCGCCGCGTGGACGTCCTCCCGGGTGACGATCCCGCCGGGACCGCTCGGTGTCACCACCGCGAGATCGACCCCGAGGTCCTTGGCCAGCTTGCGGACGGGCGGCTTGGCGAGCGGCCGGGCGCCGTTCGCGGCGGGAGCCGGGACGGGTGCGGGGGCGGGTGCCTCGGCCACCACGGGAGCGGGCGCCGGTGCCGGGGCCTGCGCCGCCGGGTCCTGCTTGCGCGGCCTGCGGCGGGTCGAGCTCTCGGCCACGCCGTACCCGACCAGCACCGGCGTACGGCCCTGGGGCGCGGGCTTCTCCCCGGTGGGAGCAGCGGGGGCAGCGGGGGCCTCGGGGGCGGCCGGGGTGGACGCCGGGGCCTCGGGGGCGGCCGGAGCGGGGGCGGCCTGGGCGGAGGTGTCGCCACCGCCCACGTCCACGGTGATGATCACCTGCCCCACGTCCACGGTGGTGCCCGCGGGGAACCGCAGTTCGGCCACCACCCCGTCGAACGGGATCGGCAGCTCGACGGCCGCCTTGGCGGTCTCGACCTCGCACACGACCTGTCCGTCGGAGACGGTGTCGCCGACCTTCACGTACCAGGTGAGGATCTCGGCCTCGGTCAGGCCCTCGCCCACATCGGGCATCTTGAACTCGCGCACGGAAACGGACGCCTGGGTCATCGTGGTCACAGCCCTCCTCCTCAGTACGCCAGCGAGCGGTCGACGGCGTCGAGCACCCGGTCGAGACCCGGCAGGTACTCCTCCTCCAGCCGCGCCGGGGGATACGGCGCGTGGTAGCCGCCGACCCGCAGGACGGGGGCCTCCAGGTGGTAGAAGGACCGCTCGGTGATCCGCGCCGCCAGCTCCGCGCCCGAGCCGAGGAAGACCGGCGCCTCATGGACGACGACCAGCCGGCGGGTCTTCTCCACGGACGTCTGCACCGTGTCGAAGTCGATCGGGGAGATGGACCGCAGATCGACGACCTCCAGCGAACGGCCCTCCTCCTCGGCCGCCGCGGCGGCCTCCAGGCAGACCTTCACCATCGGGCCGTACGCGACCAGCGTGAGATCGGTGCCCGTACGGACCACGGACGCCTTGTGCAGCGGGCCGGGGATCGACTCGGGGTCGACCTCGCTCTTGTCCCAGTAGCGCCGCTTGGGCTCGAAGAAGATGACCGGGTCGTCGCTCTGGATCGCCTGCTGGAGCATCCAGTACGCGTCGGAGGAGTTCGACGGGGAGACCACCTTCAGGCCCGCCACATGCGCGAACAGGGCCTCCGGCGACTCCGAGTGGTGCTCGACCGCGCCGATGCCGCCGCCGTAGGGGATACGGATGACGACCGGCAGCTTGATCTTGCCCAGCGCCCGCGCGTGCATCTTCGCGAGCTGCGTGACGATCTGGTCGTACGCCGGGAAGACGAAGCCGTCGAACTGGATCTCCACCACCGGGCGGTACCCGCGCAGCGCGAGACCGATGGCCGTGCCGACGATGCCGGACTCGGCGAGCGGGGTGTCGATGACCCGCTCCTCCCCGAAGTCCTTCTGGAGTCCGTCGGTCACCCGGAACACCCCGCCGAGCTTGCCCACGTCCTCGCCCATCACCAGGACCTTGGGGTCGGTGTCGAGCGCGCGGCGCAGGGATTCGTTGATCGCCTTGGCGATCGGCAGCTTCTTGACGGCCATGGTCACTTGTCCTCCCCGTCCGCGAACGACGCCTGGTAGGCGGCGAACTGCGCGCGCTCCTCGTCGACGAGCGCGTGCCCGTCCGCGTACACGTTGTCGAAGATGGCCAGATGCTCCGGGTCCGGCATGGCCCGCACCACCTCACGCACCCGCTTGCCGAGTGCCTCGCTCTCGGCCTCCAGCTCCGCGAAGAACGCCTCGTCCGCGTGCGACTGGGCCTCCAGGTACGCGCGCAGCCGGATGATCGGGTCCTTGGCCTCCCAGGCCGCCCGCTCGTCGTCGTGGCGGTAGCGGGTGGGGTCGTCGGACGTGGTGTGCGCGCCCATCCGGTACGTGAACGCCTCGACCAGGGTCGGCCCCTCGCCCCGGCGGGCGCGCTCCAGCGCCCAGCGGGTGACGGCGAGACACGCGAGGACGTCGTTGCCGTCGACCCGTACACCGGGGAAGCCGTAGCCGCGTGCGCGCTGGTACAGCGGCACCCGGGTCTGCTTCTCGGTCGGCTCGGAGATCGCCCACTGGTTGTTCTGGCAGAAGAACACCACGGGCGCGTTGTAGACCGCCGAGAAGGTGAACGACTCCGCCACGTCGCCCTGGCTGGAGGCGCCGTCACCGAAGTACGCGATCACCGCCGAGTCCGCGCCGTCCTTGGCGATGCCCATGGCGTAGCCGGTGGCGTGCAGGGTCTGCGAGCCGATGACGATCGTGTACAGGTGGAAGTTGTTGGTGGTGGGGTCCCAGCCGCCGTTGTTGACCCCCCGGAACATCCCGAGGAGCAGTGTGGGGTCGACGCCCCGGGTCCAGGCGACGCCGTGCTCCCGGTACGTGGGGAACACGTAGTCGTCCGGGCGGGTGGCGCGGCCCGAGCCGATCTGCGCGGCCTCCTGGCCGAGCAGCGAGGCCCACAGGCCCAGCTCGCCCTGGCGCTGGAGGGAGGTCGCCTCGGCGTCGAAGCGGCGGGTGAGGACCATGTCGCGGTAGAGCCCGCGCAGCTCCTCGGGGGTGATGTCCTCGACGAACGCGGCGTACTCGGCGAGCGCCTTGGTCGGCCTGACCCGCTTGCCCTCGGGGGTCAGAAGCTGGACGAGGTCGGGCTGGCCGCCCGGGGTCTTCTTCGCGGCGGCCCGCTTGCGCGGCCCCCGCGTGACAGTGCTCTCCACGGTCACGTGCTGCTCCTCCGTCGGTCCGGCCGCCCGGGTTCGCCGGGCGGGCCAGTGCGGTCGCCTGACCCCGAGACCCGCGCACGGGGTGGGTGCGTCGGCCGGGAACAGGCGTGACAGGTGCCCCGGCGAGCGCCCTGCACCAAGCACGTTACCCAGTGTCGCGCCTTGCCGCGAAAACCTCCTGACCTGCAATTTTCCTTGGAACTCCAAGTAAATCGCGCGGGCCGGGAACTCTCGCTGGTCACAGCGTCGGGCAGGTGCCCGCAGGGGGCCGGAACAGGCGAACGTTATCCCGGGGACCCCGGGCAGCGGAAGAGATCGTGTGTGAGACTGACAGCGTGCGCGAAGAGGGAAAAATTACGGTATTTCTTCTCGACGACCATGAGGTCGTCCGCCGCGGTGTCCACGAGATGCTGAGCGGCGAGGACGACATCGAGGTCGTCGGTGAGGCGGGCACCGCGGCGGAGGCGCTGGCGCGTATCCCGGCGGTCCGTCCGGACGTGGCCGTGCTGGACGTCCGGCTGCCGGACGGCAGCGGTGTCGAGGTGTGCCGGGAGATCCGGTCGGCCGACGAGTCCGTGAAGTGCCTGATGCTGACGTCGTTCGCGGACGACGAGGCCCTCTTCGACGCGATCATGGCGGGTGCCTCGGGCTATGTCCTCAAGGCGATCCGCGGCAACGAACTGCTGTCGGCGGTGCGTGAGGTCGCCGCCGGGAAGTCCCTGCTCGACCCGGTCGCCACGGGGCGGGTGCTGGAGCGGCTGCGGGACGGCGGCCGGGACAAGGGCGACGCGAAGCTGGCGTCGCTGACCGAGCAGGAGCGCAAGATCCTCGATCTGATCGGGGAGGGGCTGACCAACCGGGTGATCGGTGAGCGGCTGCACCTCGCCGAGAAGACCATCAAGAACTATGTGTCCAGCCTGCTGTCCAAGCTCGGGATGGAGCGGCGCAGCCAGGCGGCGGCGTACGTGGCACGCATCCAGGCCCGCCGGGACTGACCCCCGCCCGGTACTTCCGTCACGGGGGTTTCGCGGGGGTTCGGGACCTTCGGCCCGGAGGGTGCGGGCCGGGGTTCCCTGTCGCGGTGGCGGCGGATGGCCGACATTGACCGTATGCCCCTGCCCACGCCCAGCTCCGCGTCGCCGGACCCCGCGGGCGACACCGCCCGCGCCTACGCCCTGCTGGCCGGGACCGGTCACGGGCGGGTGGCCACGAGCATGCGCGCGCTCCCGTTCCTCGCCACCGCGCGCCACATCCTGGCCGACGGCCGGCTGCTGCTGCGGATGCACCGGGGCACCGGCTATCACCAGGCGTGCGTCGGCAGTGTCGTCGCGTACGGCGCGGACAACCTCGGCGGGCGGGACGCGGCCGGGGGCGAGTGGTCCGTGCAGCTCGTCGGGCTGTGCGAGGCCGTGCGGCCGAGCGACGGGGAGCTGCTGCTGTTCGGTCCGGTCCCGGGGCGGATGGACGGGGAGCCGTACGACCCGGTGTATCTGCGGATCGAGCCCCAGTTCATCACCGTGCACACCGCGGACCCGGCGCCGCCCGCAGGGGACTGACCGGGCCCGCCGGCCGCGACGGGATCAGGCGGTGGTGCCGGGACCGGAGTGTTTCCGAGGCCGGACGGTGGTTCCCGGGCCGGACGGTGTGCCGGGACCGGAGGGTGGTTCCCGGGCGGGAGGGTGGTGCTGGTGCCGGGATCAGGGGGTGGTGCCGCCGTCGCCGCCCGGGTCGCCCGCACCGCCGTTGCCGCTGCCGGCCGCGCCGCCCTCACTGCCCGCGGCGCCGCCCTCGCTTCCGGCCGAGCCGCCCTCGCTGCCACCCGGGGACTCCCCCGTGCCGGGGGACTCGCCGGTGCCGGGGGACTCCCCGGTGTCGCCGCCGTCCGTCTCGCCGCCGGTGGTGGGCGCGCCGGTCGGTTCCCCGGTGCTGTCGTCCCCGCTCGGGGTGGGCGACGTACCGGTCGTCGGCTGACCGCCGCCCGGCTGCTGGGAGTAGGACGAACGGCCGCTGCCGGGCTGCTGCTGCTTCGGCGGGGTCCAGGTGTTGTCGTCGCCGCCGTCGTCGTCGCCGCCGGTGCCCGGACCGGTGTCCTGGCTGGGCGTCGACTCCTTGGACTCCTTGGCGGAGGGGCTCGGCTTGTCCGACTTGGTCACCGAGGGCGGCTTGTTGGTGTCCGGCTCCTTGGTCTTGCCCGACAGCTGGCTGACGGCCACCGCGATACCCACGGCGATGGCGACGACCGCGAGGGCGGCCAGCAGCCACATCTTGTTGCGGCCGCGGCCCGGACCGCCGGAGCCGTGGTCGTCGTACCCGCCGTAGCCGCCGCCCGCGCCCTGCGGCATCTGCTGGGGGATCTGCGAGGTGCCCGAGTCGGGGTGCGGCAGCGCGGTGGTCCCCGCGACGCCCATCCCCATGCCCATCCCCATCGCGGGGGTGTGACCGCCCTCGTGGGTGTCGACCGGCCCGGTGTTCCAGGTGCCGGTGTGGCTGCCCTGCTCGTACAGCATCTGGATGCCGTACTGGATCAGGCCGCGCATCTCCTCGGCGGTCTGGAAGCGGTCGTCGGGGTCCTTCGCCAGCGCCCGCATGACCAGGCCGTCAAGCTCCGGCGGCACCCCGTCGGAGACCTCGGAGGGCGGGACCGGGATGTCCTGGACGTGCTGGTAGACCACCGACAGCGGGGTCTCGCCGGTGAAGGGCGGACGCAGGGCGAGGAGTTCGTAGAGCAGACAGCCCGTGGCGTACAGGTCGGAGCGGTGGTCGACGGCCTTGCCGAGCGCCTGCTCCGGGGAGAGGTACTGCGGGGTGCCCATGACCATGCCGGTCTGGGTCATGGTCGACTGCGCGCCGTGCAGGGCACGCGCGATGCCGAAGTCCATGACCTTCACGGCGCCGTTGTGCGTGATGATGACGTTCGCGGGCTTGATGTCCCGGTGCACGATGCCGTGCTCGTGGGAGTAGGCGAGCGCCTCCAGCACCCCGGAGACGATGATCAGCGCCTGTTCCGGCCCGGGGGCCTCGGCGTTGATCAGCAGATCGCGGATCGTGCGGCCCTCGACGATCTCCATGACGATGTAGGGGACCACCTGGCGGCCCACCTGGTCCTCGCCGGAGTCGTACACGGCCACGACGGCGTGGTGGTTGAGCCCGGCGACCGACTGTGCCTCACGGGTGAAGCGGGCCTTGGACACCGGGTCCTCGGCGAGGTCCGAGCGCAGCAGCTTCACGGCGACGGTCCGGCCGAGCCGGACGTCCTCGGCGGCGAACACCTCGGCCATCCCGCCCCGGCCGAGCCGGTGCGTCAGCCGGTAGCGGCCGTCCCCGACCAGTCCGCCGTTGCCCCACAGCTCCGGCGCGTCAGACATACCGCCACCACCGGCCTCGGGGTCGGACGGGCCCTGGGCGCGCTGCGTCTGTGCCATCAGTCCTCGCCGTCGTTTCTGCCCGCGTGCGCGCGGTGGTTGTCACGGTCTCCGTCGGCCCACGCTACAGCCTTCCCCGGCCCCTCCGTTCCGAGATGGACCGGCCATCGAACCCTTAACGTGCGCTTCGGGGCAAATCCTGTGTACGTCGTACAGAGACGCTGTAACGCTTCCGCGACGCTTCACCCGCTCAGGGTCACGGAACGGGTCCCCCAACTTGACGTGTCGGTACCCTCCGGCAGACTTGGCCGGTAATAGCGCAATCGATCACCGAACGCGGAAGCCGGGCGGGCACTGAGCCACCCGGGCCGATGGGGGACGCAAGTCATGAGCCAGGACGGCGCGCACGGTCGCTACGCAGGGCGTTCGGTCGGTGGCGGACGCTACCAGCTACGGGATCTGCTCGGCGAGGGCGGCATGGCCTCGGTGCACCTCGCGTACGACTCCGTCCTGGACCGCCAGGTCGCGGTCAAGACGCTGCACACCGAACTGGGCCGGGAGCCCGCGTTCCGTGAGCGGTTCCGCCGCGAGGCGCAGTCCGTGGCGAAGCTCACGCACACCAATATCGTCTCGGTCTTCGACACCGGCGAGGACGAGCTGAACGGCTCCACCACGCCGTACATCGTCATGGAGTACGTCGAGGGCCGGCCGCTCGGTTCGGTACTGGAATCGGACATGGCGCAGTTCGGCGCGATGCCCACCGACAAGGCGCTGAAGATCACCGCGGATGTGCTGGCGGCGCTGGAGATCAGCCACGAGATGGGCCTGGTCCACCGGGACATCAAGCCGGGCAACGTCATGATGACCCGGCGCGGTGTCGTCAAGGTCATGGACTTCGGCATCGCGCGCGCCATGCAGTCCGGGGTCACGTCGATGACGCAGACCGGCATGGTGGTCGGCACCCCGCAGTACCTCTCCCCCGAACAGGCCCTCGGCCGGGGCGTCGACGCCCGCTCGGACCTCTACTCCGTCGGCATCATGCTGTTCCAACTCGTCACCGGACGGCTGCCGTTCGAGGCGGACTCCGCACTGGCCATCGCCTACGCGCATGTCCAGGAGGAGGCGGCCTCGGCGTCCTCGATCAACCGGGCGGTGCCCCCGGCGGTCGACGCGCTGATCACCCGGGCGCTGCGGAAGAACCCCAACGAGCGGTTCCCCAGCGCGGAGTCCATGCGGGACGAGTGCCTGCGGGTCGCCCAGTCGCTCCAGCAGGTCGCGCCGAGCATCGTGCCCGGCGCCCGGACGGCGAGCGGGTCGGGTGTCGGCTCGGCCGTCTTCCCGCCCGTCGACCGGACCGCGGCGCCGCCGCCGGGTCCCGTCCACACGCCGTACCAGCCGGGCCCCTACGGCCCCTCGACACCCGCGCCCGGCCCGAACCACGCCCCCACCCCCGGTTACGGCTATCCGCAGCAGCAGGGGTACGGGACCCCGGCCCCGCCCGTCGGGTACGGCGCCCCGCAGCAGGCGCCGACCCCGCCGCCCGCGTACGCCATGGCACCCCACCAGCAGCAGGGGCCGGGCGGTGGCCGCCGGTCGCGGGGCCGCGGGGCGGGGGTCGCCGTCGCGATCGCCGTCGCGATCGCCATCGTCGGCGGCGCGGCCTACACCTTCACGAACAACAACAACGACCCCGGCGACGACGAGGCCGGGGGCAACGCTTCGCCGTCGGTGTCCGCCAGTGCGGACACCGGTGGCGAGTACCGGGGTCCGGACACCACGAAGGTCATCGAAGGTACCGAGTGCACGGAGCCCGAGACCTCGTACAGCGACGAGAACATGGTCGAGATGCCCGACTTCACGCTGAAGCACATCGGCTCGGTGAAGGAGTGCCTCCAGGCGGCGGGCTGGCAGTTCGACACGACGGACGTCGCCGAGAACACCTACGGGGACGGCGCGGTGATGAAGCAGTTCCCCCGGGCGGGCACCGACTTCGACCCCGAGGACCCGCCCACCATCCAACTGGACGTCTCCACCGGCAAACCCCAGTAGAGACCGCCGTTCCCGGGCCCCGAAAGGGGCGCGGGGAACCGCGCACCCCACGAGCGACCCGCACGGGCAAATGCACGCCCAGGAACGAAGACCCAGGGGCGCGGGGAACCGCGCAAACCCACGAGCGACCCGCACAGGAAAAAGTACGCCCAGGAACGACAACCCAGGGGCGCGGGGAACTGCGCACCCACGTCCGTACCCGCACAGGGACAAGTAGGGGACAGGTGGAACCCCAGGGGCGCGCGGAACCGCGCGAAACCCACGCCCGTACCCGCGCAGCGACAAGCACCGCGTAGCGACAACCACGGGGACCGGGGGGGAACTACGGGGACCGGGGGGAACCCCGGGGCGCGGGAGGCCCAGAGCATAGGGCCCTCCCGGGGGCTCAGACGCTTCGGGGAGGGCCCGGCGGATCAGAGGTACGGGCCACCCGTACGGCCACCCGGGTGAACCTGCTCATCGTCGCCCCCGACACCCGGCGGAAGCGCCCGCCGCATCTGCTCCAGCTGCGCCCGCGCCGCCATCTGCTGCGCGAACAACGTGGTCTGGATGCCGTGGAACAGCCCCTCCAGCCACCCCACGAGCTGCGCCTGCGCGATCCGCAGCTCCGCGTCGCTCGGTGTCGCCTCGTCCGTGAACGGCAGCGACAGCCGCTCCAGCTCGTCCACCAGCTCCGGCGCGAGACCGTCCTCCAGCTCCTTGACCGAGCTGGAGTGGATCTCCTTGAGGCGCTGACGGCTCGCCTCGTCGAGAGGTGCCGCCCGCACCTCCTCCAGAAGCTGCTTGATCATGCTGCCGATGCGCATGACCTTGGCGGGCTGTTCCACCATCTCCGTCACCGGCACCTCGCGGAAGTCCTCGTCTCCTCCGCCGCCCAGTGCCATTCCGTCCTGGCCCACGACCAGGACCTGGGGGCTGTCGGGCGACCGTTCGTTCCTCGGCATCTCCATGGGCCCATTGTCTCGCACCCGGGCGCCCGGCGGAGTGGTGCCCCCGATCATTCATGATCCACCCCCCGGCCGGCGGGTCCGCCCCGGCCGGCCGTCCCCCGCAGCCGGGACTCGCAGTGGTCCAGCCAGCGGGCCTCCGCCTCCGCGCGGAACACCTGCTGCTCCAGGAGCAGCAGCCGTGCCACCTCGTCGGGACGGGTGGGCCGCGACGCGAGGACCGCGAACCACCGCTCGTTGTGATCGCGCAGCGCCCGCGCCACATGACGCCGCTGGGCGTCGATCACCGCCCCCACGTCGACCACGGAGGTCTCCATGGCCATCGCCAGTTTGATGGCCAGCTCGTCCCGGGCCGGGCTCACCCGGTCCACCGGCCGTCCGAACCAGTCCGCCAGCTCCGCGCGGCCCTCGTCGGTCAGCGCGTACAGGGTGCGGCCCGCGTCGTCCGTACCGCTCTGGACGACCAGCCCGTCCCGTTCCAGCCTGCCGAGGGTCGTGTACACCTGCCCTACGTTCAGCGGCCAGGTCGTGCCCGTCCGCGCCTCGAACTCCGAACGCAGACGCGAGCCGTAGCGCGGTCCCCGGTCGAGGAGGGCGAGCAGGCCGTGGCGTATCGACATAGTCGGAAGAGATACCGGCCCCGGGGGCGGGGCGCCAGAGGCTTCCCCGCCGCCGTGGCGCCCGTCACAGGGCGCGCAGCCGCCAGCCCATGTACCCGAGGCCGAGGCCGACCAGGACCAGTCCGGTGCCCAGCGGAAGGATGCCGAGGGGGGTGCCGTAGGAGCGGGACGGCGCCGGGGGCGCGTCGTCCGCCGCGTGGTCGACGGTCCCGGGGACGGCGGCCTCGTCGTCCTGCGTGTCCGGTTCCGGCGCGGTGTCCGGCGTCCACATCGGCAGCGGCCGGCCGGGGCGGTCGGGCAGCGGCTCCCGGGGCACGTGCGGGGGACGCGAGGTCCGGGGCGACGGCGACGTACGGGGTTCGGCGCTCTCGCGGGGGCCGGTGCGGCGCTCGGGGCGTCCGGGCCGGGGCCGTCCCTCACCCGGTTTGCTCCCGGCCCGTGACTCACCGGGCCACGGCACCTCGATCCGGATGCCGGGCGGCGCGGGCGCCGGTACGGCCGGGACAGGGGCGACGGGTACGGGGGTGACCGGGACCGGGGTGACCGGCGCGGGGCCGGTCGGCGGATGTCCGGGCGGCGAGGTGCCGGACGGCGGGCGGCCCGTGGCGGTCGGTGCCGGGTGGACCGGGGCGGTACCGCGTGGTGGCCCCGGGGTGCCGGACGGGTGCCCGGCGCTGACCGGCTGGAACGGCTGGGCGGGCCGGGGCGGTGCGGGGGAGTGCGCGCCGGGCGCCGTGGACGGCCTGCCCGGCAGGGCCGCCGCCGCCACCGGCAGCAGGACCACCTGGCCCGTCAGTGCCAGACCGAGGAGCAGCCGCGCGGCTCCGGTGCCGCACACCCAAGAACCCACGGTGACCGCCCTCCAGGCCATGCCCCCAGACCATCGTGACAAGCCTCACACACCCCCCGAACCCAAGCACCCCGAACACCCCCAAAAGAACCCCACCCACGCCCCCCGGCCCCGGCCCCGAGCCCTCTCGCCGCCCGAGTCCTCCGGCTCCCGGCTCCCGGCTCCCGGCTCCCGGTGAGGCAACTCGCACCCGCGTGACGACCCCAGCCAGGCAGGGCGCCCCCAAAGGGGCGCGGGGAACTGCGCAAAACCACGGACGACCCGCACCCGCGTGCCCGCCGCAACCGGGCAGAGGGCCCCGAAGGGGCGCGGGGAACCGCGCACCCCCGGACGCCCCGCACAGGAACAGGCGGGCCCAGGTGGCAAAACCCCAGCGGCGCGAGCGAAGGCGCCCCGCACAGGAACAAGCGGGCCCAGGTGGCAAAACCCCAGCGGCGCGAGCGAAGGCGCCCCACGAGCCGAGAACCGCGATCGCCGGACGGTCGGACCGCCGGACGGACAGACCCGCCGAACAGTCGGACCGGACGAACCGTCACACCCGCCGGACGGTCACACCGTCAACAGCACCTTCCCCACATGTCCGCCCTCCTCCAGCACCGAATGCCCCACCCCCGCGTCCCACATCGGCACCGCGCGGTCGACGACCACCCGCACCCGCCCCGCCGCGACCAACGGCCACACATGCTCCCGCACGGCCGCCACGATCGCCGCCTTCTCGTCCGCGGGCCGCCCCCGCAGGGAGGTCGCCGACACCGTGCCCCGCTTCACCAGCAGCGCCCCGATGTTCAGCTCCGCCTTGGCCCCGCCCTGCAATCCGATGACGACCAGCCGCCCGTTCATGGCCAGCGCCCGTACGTTCCGGTCGAGGTACGACGCCCCGATGATGTCGAGGATCACGTCCGCGCCCGCGCCGCCCGTCGCCCTGCGGACCTCCTCCACGAAGTCCTGTTCACGGTGGTCGACCAGGATGTCCGCGCCCAGCTCGGCACAGCGCTCCAGCCGTTCCCGGCTGCCCGCGGTGACAGCGACCGTCGCACCCACCGCCTTGGCCAGCTGGATCGCCATCGTGCCGATCCCGCTGGCCCCGCCATGGATCAGCACGGTCTCCGCGGGCCGCAGCCCCGCGCACATGAACAGGTTGGACCACACCGTGCACGCCACCTCGGGCAGCGCGGCGGCCTCCACCAGGGAGACCCCCTCGGGCCGGGGCAGCAACTGCCCGACGGGCACCGCGACCTGCTCCGCGTAGCCGCCGCCCGAGAGCAGCGCGCACACCTCGTCACCGACGGACCAGCCCACGACCCCGGGGCCGAGCGCGGCGATCCGGCCCGAACACTCAAGGCCGGGATAGGGGGACGCGCCGGGCGGCGGATCGTAGCGGCCCTGACGCTGGAGCAGATCGGCGCGGTTGACGGCGGAGGCGACCACCTCGACCAGGACCTCGCCCTCCCCCGGTACGGGATCGGGCACCTCGTCCCAGTTCAGTACCTCGGGTCCGCCCGCCTCGGCAATGGTGATCGCACGCATGCGGCGAGGCTACTCCGCCGACCGCGCCGGGCCGGTACGTGGCGCCCGGCGGAACCCGGTCATTCCCGGGGGAGTTGTCGCGTGTCAGGGGCCGAAGCGCTGCGCGGCGAGGCGCGCACGATGGTGATCAGACGGTCCGTCGACTGGAGTTTCCCGATCGCGGGATCGTCGTAGCCGAGCACCCGGTGCCCCCGCACCACGCTCACCACCAGATCCCCGGTCTCCCGGGCGCCCAAGCCCACCTCGGCCTTTATGACCGGTCGTTCCACGATGTCGAGGCCCGTGCCCTGCTGGATCAGATCCTCCATCACCATGCCCGCGCTGGGGCTCAGCACGGAGAGCCCGAGCAGCCGTCCGGCCGCGCTGGCACTGGTGATCACGGAGTCGGCGCCGGACTGCCGCAGCAGCGGCGCGTTCTCCTCCTCACGAACCGCGGCGACGATCTTCGCCGCCCGGTTGAGCTGGCGCGCGGTGAGAGCCACCAGGACGGCCGTGTCGTCGCGCTGGGTGGCGATGATGATCTGCCGTGCCTTCTGGACCTCGGCCCTCAGCAGCACATCGCTGCGGGTGGCGTCCCCGATCACCCCGACGAACCCCTCGGCGGTCGCCGCCTCGATGACCTTGCCGCTGGGGTCGACGATCACGACCTGGTCCTTCTTCAGCCCGGTCGCGCAGACCGTCTGGATCGCGGAACGCCCCTTGGTGCCGAAGCCCACGACGACGGTGTGATCACGCAAGTTGGACCTCCAGCGGTTCAGGCGCCATTCCTCCCTGGTGCGCTCGGTGAGCACTTCCAGGGTCGTACCGACCAGGATGATCAGGAACACCACACGCAGTGGGGTGACGACAAGGATGTTGATGAGCCGTGCGCCATCGCTCACGGGCGTGATGTCACCGTAGCCCGTGGTGGAGAGCGTGACTGTGGCGTAGTAGAACGCGTCGAGCAGGTCGACGGAGTCGTCGGAGTTGTCTCCGTAGCCCTCACGGTCGAAGTACACGATGAACGCCGTTCCGACGAGGACGAGCAGCGCCATCAGCAGCCGCTTGGCGACCTGCCACAGCGGACGCTCGACGACGCGTTTGGGCAGCTTGACCCGCCCGGTGACCAGATGTTCGTCGGCCTGACGGGCGATCGCGTCATGGCCCGGAAGTTTCACGTGGAACACACCCCAACGGCGGAAAGTGACCAGGGTAGGTCGAGAATCTCCAGTTCGTGCCCGGCCCGGACCCCACCGGGCGGCACCACCGCGATCGCGTCGGCGGCGGCGATCCCCCGCAGCATCGCCGGTCCGCTGTAGCGCAGCGGTACGGCCTCGTCGGCGCGCAGGGACACGGGGACGAGCCGGGTGTCGGACGGGTGCCCGGTGACCGCGTCCCGTACGGGTGCCGTGCACGTCTCCGGTGCGGGACGTCCGGCCAGGGCGCGGATCAGCGGTTCGGCGAGCGTCAGCAGACCGGAGACCGCGGCGAGCGGATTGCCGGGCAGCCCGACGAGGTACCTGGGGTGCCGTCCGCCGGTGAGCCGGGCCAGCAGCATGGGGTGACCGGGGCGCACCCGCACCCCGTCCACCAGGAGTTCGGCACCGAGCCGGTCGAGGGTGGGCCGCACATGGTCGGCGGGGCCCGCGGCGGTGCCTCCGGTGCTGATGATCAGGTCGGCCGTGGACGCGGTCAGCGCGTCGTGGAGCGTGGCGGCGTCGTCGCGGAGATGGCGGACGGCCGTCACCTCGACGCCGAGCGCGTGCAGCCAGGGGGGCAGCAGCGGGCCGAGCGCGTCGCGGATGAGCCCGTCGTGCGGCAGGCCCTCGTCGAGCAGTTCGTCACCGAGGACGAGGATGTCCGCGGTGGGTCGCGGGACGACGGTCAGCGTGTCGTAGCCCGCGGCGGCGGCGAGGCCCACCACGGCGGGGGTCACCAGGGTCGCGGCGGGCATCAGCAGATCGCCCTCGCGGCACTCCTGGCCCCGCGCACGGATGTCCTGGCCGGGCTGGACCTCGCGCGACGGATACAGCTGACCGTGGCGGTCGGCGTGGGCGTGTTCCGTCCTGACCACGGCGGTGGCGTCCTTGGGGACCCGGGCACCGGTCGCGATCCGTACCGCCTCGCCGTCGGTGAGCGGCGAGGGCGTGGTCCCGGCGGTCCCGGCGAGGACCCCCGCGCCCGTCTCGCGGACGGTCCAGGGGGCGGGACCCGAGACCGCCCAGCCGTCCATGGCCGAGGTGTCGAACGACGGAAGGTCCGTCAGCGCGGTGAGCGGGTGCGCGAGGGCCACTCCCGTGGCGGCGTGCAGCGGGGCGCGCACCGCGGGTCTCGTACGCCGCTCCGCCGCACCGGCCGCGGCGGCACGGTCCCGAGCGACGGTCCAGGGGACGTGGCCGGGGTGTTGATCGGGGTGCTGCTGGTCGGGGTGCCGCTGGTCGAGCTGCCCCTGGTCCGGGCGCTGCTGATCGAGATGTCGCTGGTCGGGGTGCTGCTGATCGGGGAGCTGCTGATTCGGGTGCGGCTGATCCGGGTGCCGGCGGCCGGTGTGTTGGGCGGGTGCCTGCGCGGGGTGTCGGGCGGGTCGCCGCGGGCCGGAGTGCGGTGGGGCGGGGGCCTCGGTGCTGACCGGTCCGGTGTCGGTGCCGGTCGGGGCCTTGTCAGCGCTGACCTGGCCCGTGTCGGCGCTGACCGGTCCGGTGTCGGCGAAGGCCGTGTCGGTGTCCGGGGCCGTGTCGGTGTCCGGGTCGACCCGCCCTGCGTCGGCCGTGGCCGGACCCGTCGCGCTGGATTCCTCCGTGCCGCCGCCGGGGCCGGGCGATGCGGGAGGCGGGTCGGGCGGGGTTTCCGGGGCGCCGGGGCCCTGTCCCGTGTGGTGCGCCGGGGCCGGTCTCCCGTCCGTCGTGCCCGTCGTGCCCGCCGTTCGCCGGGGGGTTTCGGTGACGGCTTCGTAGAGGGCCAGATGGTCGTCAGGATGCGGGCCGGTCATGGGGCATCGGGCCGGGGCGCGGCGGAGTCGGTACCGGGAGCGGGAGCGGGGTCCGAGGCGGGGTCCGGGCCCGGGGCGGGGTCCGTCGGCCGCGTCCGTGCCGTCGGGTCCGTCGGCGCTCCGGGCCCCGGGGTTGCGGTCGGGTCCGTCGGTGCCTCGGGCCCCGGGGGTTCGGCCGGGTCCGTGGGTGCCCGGGGTCCCGGGGGTTGGGCCGGGTCCGGTTGTTCCGTGGCCCAGCGGGTGGCCAGGTCCGTCGCGCGGCGGGCCGCCGAGGCCACCGCCTCGGGGTCACCGCCCGCGCGGGCCGCCGCGTAGCCCACGAGGAACGTCGTCAGGGGCGCGGCGGGGCGGGCGACCCCGTGCGCGGCGTCCCGGGCGAGGTCCAGCAGCAGCGCGGTGTCGACGTCGAGGTCGATGCCCAGCTCGTCCTTGACCGCGGTCATCCATTCGTCCAGCACATGCCCATGCTCCCTGATCCGGGCGCGGGCCGTCGCGATGTCCTGCCAGGTGTCGCAGTCGAAGGAGGCGAGGGGGTCGGGGAGCCGGACCACGCGGAGGGCCGCGATCAGGGGGCGCAGCGGCAGACCGGCCGGGCCGCCGTGCTCCCTGATCCGCGCGGCGAGCGCGTCGCGCAGCGGGCGGGTGCGGTAGGCGGCGACCAGTGGCTGGTCACGGCCGTGCGCGTCGGTGAGCAGGACGGCGTCGGCGTCGGGGACGGCGTTCAGCGCGGCGGGCAGACCGCGTACCGACCGGCGGTCGAGGAACGGCAGGTCGGCCGAGAGGACGACGGTCACGGGGGCGGTGACGTGCCGCAGTCCGGCGTCGAGGGCGGCGAGGGGGCCGCCGCCGGGCGGGTCCTCCCGGGCCCACCGCACAGGTCGGACGGTGGGCCGTGGCGCGGCGACGACGACGGTCGACGCGGCGTCGGCGCAGGCCGTGAGGACACGGTCGAGCAGCGTGCGGCCACCCACCCGTATCCCCGGCTTGTCCGCCCCGTCGAGGCGCCGGGCGGCACCTCCGGCGAGGACCACGGCGTCGTACGCGCCGTCATTCGCGGTCATCCCCCGAGTATGGGCGCTGAGTGGATCAGCGCCGCCCCGGGGGCCGTCGTGGTGGTCGGCCGGCGCTCAGGGGGAGGCGGCCCAGGGGTGCGGGTCAGAGGGTGCGCAGCAGCACCGCCGGTTGTTCCACGCAGTCCGCGACGTACCGCAGGAAGCCGCCCGCGACCCCGCCGTCGCACACCCGGTGGTCGAAGGTCAGGGTCAGCTCGACGACCTGGCGGACCGCGAGCTCTCCTTCGTGGACCCAGGGCCTCGGGATGATCCGGCCGACGCCGAGCATGGCGGCCTCGGGGTGGTTGATGATCGGGGTGGAGCCGTCGACACCGAAGACGCCGTAGTTGTTGAGCGTGAAGGTGCCGCCGGTGAGTTCCGCGGGGGTGAGGCGGCCTTCGCGGGCCGCGTCGGTGAGCCGGGCGAACTCGGCGGACAGCGACTCGGCGTCGCGGGTATGGGCGTCCTTGACGACGGGCACCACCAGACCGCGCGGGGTCTGGGCCGCGAATCCGACGTGCAGGGCGTCGAACCGGACGATCTCCCGGGCCGCCGTGTCGACCGTGGAGTTCAGCTCGGGGTACCGCTTGAGGCCCGCGGCGCAGATCCGGGCGAGGAGCGCGAGGAGCGAGATCCGCGGGCCGGTCCCGGCGTTCATCGCGGTCCGCGCGCGCATCAGCTCGGTGGCGTCGGCGTCGACCCAGACGGTCGCCTCGGGTATCTCCCGGCGGCTGCGGGCCAGCTTGTCGGCGACGGCGCCCCGTACACCCTTCAGCGGGGTACGGACGACGCCGCCCGCGGGGACGGACCGGTCGGCCGGGGAGCTCTCCGCCGACGGGCGGGGGGCCGGGGTCGTGGCGTGGTCCTGGCCGGGCACGGCACGCGGGCGTGTGCGCGCGGCGTGGGCCGCGTACTCCACGTCGGCGCGCAGTATCAGGCCGTCGGGGCCCGATCCGGCCAGCTCCGCGAGGTCGATGCCGTGCTCCCGGGCGAGCCTGCGCACGAGCGGCGAGATCACGGGGACGGGGCCGTCCCCCCGCGCGGGTGCCGTGCCGGGCGCGGCCGGGGTGTCCCGTCCGGCGGACACGGACACGGGGATGCCGACGGGGGCGGGCCCAGGAGTCCCGGGGGCCCCGGTGGCCGGGGCGGTGCGCGGCACGGTGGCGGTCGGCCTGGCGGGGCCGACCCGGCGGCGCCGGGCGGGCGCCGCGGCGGTGCCGTATCCGACGAGTACGTTGCCCGAGGCGCCGTCGGCCTCCCGGGCGGCCCCGTTCGTGGCGGAGCCGTTCGCGGCAGGTCCGCTCGGGGCGGCGTCGTTCGCGGCGGCGGGGTCCGCCGTGCCGGACGGGGCCGGGGTGGCCGTCTCCAAGGCGTCCGGCACCTCGTCGGGGCTCAGCGCGCCGACCGCCACGGTGATCAGCGGCGCGCCCACGGGCAGTTCCGTGCCCTCCTCGCCGAAGCGGGCGGTGACCACCCCGCCGTACGGGCAGGGCACCTCGACCATCGCCTTCGCCGTCTCCACCTCGACCACCGGCTGGTCGACGGCGACGACGTCGCCGACCTCCACCAGCCAGTGGACGATCTCCGCCTCGGTGAGTCCCTCCCCGAGATCGGGCAGCTTGAATTCCAGCACCTGTGCCATCAGCTATCCGCCTCCCACTGAAGCCGGGCCACGGCGTCCAGGATCCGGTCGACGCCCGGAAGGTGGTGCCTTTCGAGCATCGGCGGCGGATACGGGATGTCGAACCCGGCCACGCGCAGTACTGGAGCCTCAAGGTAATGGAAACAGCGCTCGGTGACCCGGGCGGCGATCTCGCCACCCGGTCCGCCGAAACCGCCCGCCTCGTGGACGACGACGGCGCGGCCGGTCCTGCGCACCGAGGCGCAGACGGTCTCGTCGTCGAAAGGCACCAGCGAGCGCAGATCCACCACCTCCAGGTCCCACCCTTCGGCCGTCGCCGCCTCGGCCGCCTCCAGGCAGACGGGGACGGACGGCCCGTACGTCAGAAGCGTGGCGCTGCGGCCTGTCCGCCGCACCACCGCGCGTCCGATGGGTTCAACGGACAGCGGGTGGTCCGGGTTCCAGTCGGCCTTCGACCAGTACAGCCGCTTCGGTTCGAGGAAGACCACGGGGTCGTCGGAGGCGATGGCCGCGCGCAGCAGCCCGTAGGCGTCGGCGACGGTCGCCGGGGTGACGACATGCAGACCGGGTGTGGCCAGGTAGTAGGCCTCGGAGGAGTCGCTGTGGTGCTCGACCCCGCCGATGCCGCCGCCGTAGGGCACGCGCACGGTGATCGGCAGGGGCATGGCGCCCCTGGTGCGGTTGCGCATCCGGGCCACATGGGAGACGAGCTGCTCGAAGGCGGGGTAGGCGAACGCGTCGAACTGCATCTCCACGACGGGCCGCAGCCCGTACATGGCCATGCCGACGGCCGCGCCGAGGATGCCGGCCTCCGCGAGCGGGGTGTCCGCGCAGCGCTCGTCGCCGAACTCCGCGGCGAGCCCGTCGGTGATCCGGAAGACCCCGCCGAGGGTGCCGACGTCCTCGCCCATGACATGCACGGCCGGGTCGTCGGCCATGGCGTCCCGCAGGGCGCGGCCGAGGGCCTGGGCCATGGTCGCGGGTTTGGCGGCGACGGTGGTGCTCATCGGGGCGTTCCTTCCGGCCGGTCCTCGGCTGCCGCGGCGATCTCGGCGCGCAGCTGTGCTTCCTGTTCGCGCAGCTGGGGGGTCGGCTCGGCGTAGACGTGGGCGAAGAGGTCCATGGGGTCGAGCGGGGCGTCCTGGTTCATCCGGGCGCGCAGGTCGGCGGCCATGGTCTCGGCGTCCGCCCGGACGGCTTCCAGGGTGTCCGCGTCGAGGAGACCGCGGGCGGTCAGCTCGGCCTCGACGAGGGCGACGGGGTCGTGGGCGCGCCAGGCGTCGCCGTCGGTGGGGGCGCGGTAGCGGCCCGCGTCGTCGGCGTTGGTGTGGGCCTCGACGCGGTAGGTGAGGGCTTCGACGAGGGTGGGTCCGCCGCCCGCGCGTGCGTGGCGGACGGCTTCGGTGAGCACCTCGTGGACGGCGAGGGCGTCGTTGCCGTCGACCAGCCGGCCGCGCATGCCGTAGCCGACGGCCTTGTGGGCGAGGGAGGGGGCGGCGGTCTGCTTGTCGAGCGGGACGGAGATCGCGAAGCCGTTGTTCTGGACGAGGAAGACGACGGGGCTGCGCCAGACGGCGGCGAAGTTCAGCGCCTCGTGGAAGTCGCCCTCACTGGTGCCGCCGTCGCCGACCATGGCCAGCGCGACCACGTCGTCGCCCTTGAGCCGGGCCGCGTGGGCGAGGCCGACGGCGTGCGGGAGCTGGGTGGCGAGGGGGGTGCTGAGCGGGGCGACACGGTGCTCGTAGGGGTCGTAGCCGGTGTGCCAGTCGCCGCGCAGCAGGGTCAGCGTCTCGACGGGGTCGACGCCCCGGGCGATCACGGCGAGGGTGTCGCGGTAGCTGGGGAACAGCCAGTCGCGCTCCTCCAGGGCGAACGCGGCGCCGATCTCGCACGCCTCCTGCCCGGTGCTCGACGGGTACACGGCGAGCCGGCCCTGCTTGGTGAGCGCGGTGGCCTGGGTGTTGTAGCGGCGGCCGCGGACCAGCGCGGTGTGCAGGCGCCGCAGCAGCTCCGGGTCCGCCTCACGGGCCGCGGGGGTGCCGAGGACGCGGTACGGCTCCGCGTCGGGCAGCAGCGGGGCGGGATCGGTACGCGGGGTCCAGGCGGGGGGCGGGGTGGGCGTGTATGCCCCGCGCTGCTCCATCACCGGTGTGCTGTGCCTCTTCACGCGTGCACCTCCTCGTCGAAACGGTCTCCTCGTGGGAGCGGTGGAGGCGGCGACGGGGGTGCCACGCCTCACCTACCGATTGTTCGGTCGTCGGCACAATCTGGCTACAGGCACCGCCAGGCTGTGGACAAACGGTTCTCCACATCCTGGGATAGGCGCAGTACGTCCATGGTAGGGAGGCCGGGGGACATGGCATCTGAACGAATGGCCGACGGGGCCGGGGCACAGGGCCGGGGCGGGCCGGAGGACGACGGCCGCCCGGAGCCTGGCGATCCGGCCCGGGACGAGTCCCTGGGACTCATGGCCCGGGGCCCGGCCGGACCCTCCGCGCTGCCGCCCCGGCCGCTGGACGCCATCGACCGGGACATCCTCCAGATCCTCCAGACCGACGGCCGTGCGTCGATACGCTCGGTCGCCGAACGGGTCCATGTGTCGCGGGCGAACGCGTACGCGCGGATCAACCGTCTGGTCGAGGACGGTGTCATCCGGGGGTTCGGCGCCCGTATCGACCATGAGCGGGCCGGGCAGGGCGCTTCGGCCTACATCACCCTGAAGATCGTCCAGAACTCGTGGCGCACGGTCCGCGAGCAGTTGCGGGCACTGCCGGGCGCCGCGCACATCGCCCTGGTCAGCGGGGACTTCGACGTACTGCTGCTGGTGCACTCCCCGGACAACCGGGCCCTGCGCGAACTGGTCCTGACCCGGCTCCAGGCGATCCCTGAGGTGCTGAGCACCCGCACCCTGCTGGTCTTCGAGGAGGACCATCTGTACCCCGAGCCGTGACGGCCCCGGGGCGGGGTCCACGCGCGCGGGTGCACTTCGGCACGGAGTGACGCGGGCAGCGTGCACGCGCGCGGGGCGACGTTGGGCGGGATGGCGTCGGGTGAGGGCGGCGGGGTGACGTACGACGGTCGTGGGTCGGCCCCGCCGGGGGTCAGGGTTGGCGGCGCAGGCCCTCGAAGACGAGGCGGACCACGGCGTCCACGACCTCCCGGTCACCGCTGCCCCGGCTGTCGGGGCGGTACCACTCCACGATCGAGTTGATCATCCCGAAGACCAGCCGGGTGGCCAGCCGGACCTCGATGTCCCCGCGCACCTCGCCGTCGGCCGCCGCGGCCTTCAGCAGATCGGAGACCCGGTGGTCGAAGTCCCGGCGGCGCTCCAGCGCCCAGCGCTCGGTGTCGGTGTTGCCGCGCACCCGCAGCAGCAGCGTCACATAGGGCAGTTCGCCTATCAGCACCTCGACCATGCGCCGGGTGACGTACTCCAGTCGCTCCACGGCGCGTCCCACGCGCGCGGGTTCCTCGTCGAGGATGCCGAAGAGGCCGTCCAGGGCCCGGCTGACGGCCCGTCTCAGCAGTTCCTCCTTGCTGGTCACATGGTGGTAGATGGACGACTTGGAGATGCCCGCGGCCTTGGACAGATGCTCCATGGAGGTGCCGTCGTAGCCGCGTTCGTTGAAGACGGTGACCGCCACGGCGAGCAGGGACTCAGGGGTGTACGTGTCGCGCTTCGGGGCGGTCATGAGGCGGGCTCCCGCTTCTCGGAGGCGTAGGCGTGGCGGTAGAGCGCCAGCGAGGGGGCGTAGCGGCCCGAGGGGTCACGCAGATGCAGATCGTCCAGCAGGGAGTGCGCCCAGCTCCGGCCGAGCCTGCGGCTCCACGCGAACGGGCCCAGCGGGTAGTTGACGCCGAGCCGCATCGCGGTGTCGATGTCCTCCTCGGTGGCGACGCCCTTGGCGACGGCGTCCATGGCCAGGTCGATCAGCCGGGCCACGGTCCGCGCGACGATCATCCCCGGGACGTCCCCGATGAGGCTCACGTCCTTGCCGAGCGCCTGGAACAGCCCGGTGGCCTCCTTCAGGGTGCGTGCGGAGGTGTCCTGGGAGGCGGACAGGGCGATCCGGGTGGCGGCCCGGTAGTCGAGGGCGAGATCGAAGTACACGACGTCCCGGAACTCCACCGACGTCTGGCCGTCGGCCAGCGCGAGCTGACCGCCGCCGGGCAGCAGCAGCCGGGTGCCGTGGTCCTCCTCCTCCTCGCGCACGGGGATGCCCGCCTCGCGGATCAGGTCCAGCAGCGCCCCGGCCGGGCCGAGATCGCCCTCGGCGACGACATGGGCGGGCACGGGCGCGGGGTCGGCGGTGTGCGGTTCGGGCTGTTCGGCGTCGTCCCCGTACGCGTACCAGCCGCGGCCGGCCTTGCGGCCGAGCATCCCGGACTCGACGAGCCGCCGCTGGGCCAGCGACGGGGTGAACCGCACATCGTGGAAGAACGCCTCCCACACCGAGCGGGTGACCGCCTCGTTGACGTCCTGGCCGATGAGGTCGGTGAGTTCGAACGCGCCCATCCGGAACCCGCCGCACTCGCGCAGCACGGCGTCGATGGTGGCCGGGTCGGCGCCCTGGTACTCGTGCACCGCGAACGCCTCGGCGTAGAAGGGGCGCGCGATGCGGTTGACGATGAACCCGGGGGTGTCCGCGCAGGCGACCGGGGTCTTGCCCCAGGCCATGGCCGTCTCGTACGCGCGCGTGGCCGACGAGAAGTCCGTGGCGAAACCGGAGACCACCTCGACCAGCGGCAGCAGCGGCGCCGGGTTGAAGAAGTGCAGCCCCACACAGCGGCCCGGGTGCCGCAGCGCCCCGGCGATGGCGGTCACGGACAGGGACGAGGTGTTGGTGGCGAGCAGACAGTCGTCGTCGACGATGTCCTCCAGGTCGCGCAGCAGCCGCTGCTTGACCTCCAGCCGCTCCAGGACGGCCTCGATCACCAGGCCGGACCCGGCGAGCGCCGAGAGCGTGGTGACGGGCTCCAGCCGGGCGCGGGCCGCGTCCCGCTCGGCGGCGTCGAGGCGGCCCTTGTCGACCAGCCGGTCGAGCCGGGCGCCGATCGCGTCGGCGGCCGACGCGGCGCGCCCGGGTTCGGCGTCGAGGAGCCGTACGGGGTGACCGGCGGTCAACGCGACCTGGGCGATGCCCTGGCCCATGGTGCCGGCACCCACCACGGCCACCGGGCTGCTGAGGTCGATTGCTGTCATGCTCGCAGATCCTCCCGCACGGGGTTTTCCACAGGTTCGGCGGACCCCCTTGTCCCGACCGATCGTTCGGTTACTCTAGCTCTGTCCGCCTGTTCCTGCCCAGCTCGTCGGCTCAGTCAGCAGCCGTCCCGAGGAGGAGTTGGTCCCCCATGGCCGCCGAACCCACCGCGCACCCGCTGGTAGCGAAGCACCGCCAGCTGCTCGACCAGGCCCTTGAGGCGATCGGTACCCGCGCGTACTGGTCCCCGCACCCCGAGCACCCCAAGGCGTACGGGGAGAACGGCAGCCTCGGCCCCGCCGAGGGCAAGGCCGCGTTCGACGCCGTCGCCGGGACCCGGCTCGACCTCGGCCAGCCCGGCACCGACGACTGGGTCGGCGGCGAGCGCTCGCCGTACGGCCCCGAGCTGGGCGTCGAGTACCCGCACCCCGACCCGGACGTCCTGCTCCCGGCCATGCGCGCGGGCCTGCCCGCCTGGCGCGCGGCCGGGCCGGAGCTGCGCGCCGCGGTCTGCCTGGAGGTCCTGGCCCGGATCAACGCCCGGACCCATGAGTTCGCGCACGCCGTCATGCACACCAGCGGCCAGGCGTTCATGATGGCGTTCCAGGCGGGCGGCCCCCACGCCCAGGACCGCGGTCTGGAGGCCGTCGCCTACGCGTACGCCGAGCAGGTCCGCACCCCCGCGTCCGCCGGGTGGACCAAGCCCCAGGGCAAGCGCGACCCGCTGGAGCTGACCAAGCGGTTCACCCCCGTGGGCCGCGGCGTCGCCCTGGTCGTCGGCTGCAACACCTTCCCCACGTGGAACGGCTACCCGGGCCTGTTCGCCTCGCTCGCCACCGGCAACGCCGTCCTCGTCAAGCCCCATCCGCGCGCGGTGCTCCCGCTGGCCCTCACCGTCCAGGTGGCCCGCGCGGTCCTCGGTGACGCCGGCTTCGACCCCGACCTCGTGGCCCTGGCCGCCGAACGCCCCGGCGAGGGCCTCGCGAAGACCCTCGCGCTGCGCCCCGAGGTCCGGATCATCGACTACACCGGCTCCACGGAGTTCGGTGACTGGCTGGAGGACAACGCCCGCCAGGCGCAGGTGTACACCGAGAAGGCGGGCGTCAACACCGTCGTCGTCGACTCCACCGACGACTACAAGGGCATGCTCGCCAACCTGGCCTTCTCGCTCTCCCTGTACAGCGGCCAGATGTGCACCACCCCGCAGAACCTGCTCATCCCCCGCGACGGCATCACCACCGACGCGGGCCCGCGCACGTACGACGAGTTCGTGGCCGACCTGGCGGCGGCGGTGAGCGGTCTCCTCGGCGACGACGCCCGTGCGAACGGCCTGCTGGGCGCCCTGGTCAACCCCGGGGTGAAGGCCCGGCTCGACGCCGCCCCGGACCTCGGCGAGGTCGCCCTCGCCTCCCGCGCGGTCAGCAACCCGGAGTACCCGGAGGCCGTGGTCCGCACCCCCGCCGTCGTCAAGCTGGACGGCACCAAGGCGGACGACGGGGCCGCGTACCTCGGCGAGTGCTTCGGCCCGGTCTCCTTCGCCGTCTCCATGGACTCCACCGCCGACTCCGTGGAGCTGCTGCGCCGGACGATCCGGGAGAAGGGCGCGATGACCGTCGGGGCGTACACGACGTCCGAGGAGGTGGCACGGGCCGTCGAGGAGGTCTGTCTGGACGAGCCCGCCCAGCTGTCGCTCAACCTCACCGGCGGGGTCTATCTCAACCAGACCGCGGCCTTCTCCGACTTCCACGGCTCGGGCGGCAACCCGGCGGCGAACGCCACCCTGTGCGACGGGGCCTTCGTCGCGGGCCGCTTCCGTGTGGTGGAGGTCCGCGGCACGGTGTGACGGGAAGCGCGCCTACACCGCCGGGCCGTGGCCGGTGGACCAGTGGAAGAGGGTCATCGCGACACTCGTCGCCAGGTTGTAGCTGGAGACCCGGGGGTTCATCGGCAGCGACACCAGCTGGTCGGCGCGCTCGCGCACCGGAGCGGACAGTCCGGTGCGTTCGGAGCCGAAGGCGAGGATCGCGTCGTCGGGGAGGGTGAGGCCGCGGATGTCCTCGCCCTCCGCGTCGAGGGCGTACAGCGGCCCCGGGGGAAGCTGTCCGGCGTCCTCGACGCGCTCCACCACCGTCGCGAAGTGCAGCCCGGCGCCCCCGCGTACGACCGTGGGGTGCCAGGGGTCGAGCGTCCCGGTGGTGATCACCCCGGTGATCCCGAAGCCCGCCGCGAGCCGGATCACGGCCCCGGCGTTGCCCAGGTTGCGCGGCTGGTCGAGAACGACGACGGGGCGGGTCCGCGGGACACGGGACAGCGCGGCGAGCCCCTCCGCACGGGACGGACGCGAGCCGAGCGCGGCGACAGCGGTGGGATGCAGCCGAGGCACCAGCGCGCGCAGGGTGTCGGCCGGGACCTCCACGAGCAGGGCGTCCAGCGCGGCCCGTACATCGGGCGCGAGGTCGTCCGCGAGGGCGAGGACGGCGGCCCGGTCGCTGGTCAGGGCGACGGGGACCGCCGCGCCGAACCGCAGGGCGTGCTTCACCGCGTGGAACCCGTCGAGCAGCACGGCGTCCGAGGCGAGACCCCGCCACGCCCGGACGGCGCCGTCGGGGTCACGGCCGTCGCCGGGGTGGGGAGGGGTTCCGCTCGCGTTCATGCCGGTCAGCCTACGTGCGGTCCGGGACCGGACAGTCGTGCTTCGGAGACGTACGGTCGGGGCCCGGCCGGGACCCCGGCCCGGCCCGCCTCAGCCCTTGGCGGCGCCGCCCACGCTCGGCTCGGCCTCCCGCGGTCCCGGAGCGTCGGAGGACGGCTCCCCGGCACGCTGCCCCGGCAGTCTCACGGCCTTGGGCACCCGGCCGGCGAACGCCTTGGTGACCCGCACCCGCGCGCGCTCCGCCCGACGGCCGACCCGCCGCAGGAACGACGTCGGCAGGAAGACGGCGTCTGCCGCGATCATCGCCAGCGAGAAGAACGGCAGCCCCAGGGTGACCGCGATGACGCTGTGCTCGACGATCATGATCGCGAGAAGGACGTTCTTGACGCGCCGGTTGAACAGTGTGAAGGGGAACGCGACCTGCACGATGACGGTCCCGTAGGTGACGATCATGATGAAGGTGCCGTACTGCGTCATCAGGTCGGACAGCGCGGGCCACGGCGAGAAGTAGTCCAGATGCAGCGGGTAGTAGACCGCCGTACCGTCCTGCCAGCGACTGCCCTGGACCTTGTACCAGCCGGCCGTGGCGTAGATCAGACACGCCTCCGCCATGATGATCAGCAGCCCGGCGTTATGGGCGATGTTGGCGACGACGTCGAGCAGCCGCCGGTTCGCGTTGCCGGAGCCGCCACGGCTGCGGTTCGCGGCCCACCACAGGGCCTGGACGACCCACAGGCTCCAGAAGACCAGCAGCCAGCCCCAGGTGCCCTTGCCGCTGAACGTGACGGCCGACAGGACGACGCCCAGGGTCCACCACAGGACGGGCCCGACCACGTCCTCCGAGACCCGCACCCCGCGCGCGTGGGCAGCGGCCCGGCGGCGTTCCCTGCGGGCGTCCAGCGACCACACCTGACCGCAGCGGGTGAGGACCAGGTACATCGCCATCAGATGGATGACGTTGTCGCCGCCGTCGCCCATGAAGACACTGCGGTTCTGGAGGGACAGCACGCCGATCATGAACAGCACGGACATGGTCCGGGTGCGCCAGCCGAGCATCAGCAGGGCGCTGGACAGCAGGGCGATCCCGTAGACGATCTCGAACCAGAGCACGCTGTCGGACCACATCAGCACCGTGAAGGCGCCGTTGTCGGCGATGAGCTGACGGGCCATGTCCCAGTTCCACGGACCGTCCGGACCGTAGAGCTCATGGCGGTGCGGCAGTTCGCGCAGCAGGAAGAACAGCCAGGTCGCGGCGAAGCCGATACGGATGATCGCGCTCTGGTAGGGGCCCAGGGCACTGCCCGTGACCCGGTCGACGCCACGCGCGAAGGTACTGGCGAATCGCCTCACCGGGACCCCGCCTCCGTCCGGCCGTCACCCGCGCGCGGGTCGCCCGCCGCGTCGAGGGGCTTGTCGTCCTCGTCCACCAGCCACCAGGGGAGCTGCCGGAACGTGGGTTTGCGGTCGGCGCTCTCACCGCTCCAGGGCGGCGGCGCCACATTGGTGGTGACGGAGCGCATCTGGATCCGCTCGATCGTCCCGTCCCGCTCGTCGGGCCGCTCCGCGCGCAGACGTTCCAGCCGCATCACGGCGATCCGGCGGACATAGCGCTCGGAGAGCGCGCCGCGCAGCCCGGTGGCGCGGTTCTCGTTGTCGTGCGAGTTGCTGAAGAAGTCCCACGCGCGGCGCAGTTCGTTCTGCTGGGTGTGGCTCGGCAGCAGATTGCCGTCGATGGCCTCCCCGTCCAGCGCGGACAGGTCGTACCACCCGGTGACGAACGTGTCCCCGCCCTTGTCCCGCAACTGGGCGCGGACCTGGACGGCGACGTTCTGTTGCAACGGGTTCGGCGCGAACAGCTTCCAGTTCTGCTCGAACTCCGGGTACACCCAGTCGTCTATGGCCTCGCTGTGCTGCTTGGTCAGCGTGTTGGACGGCGCGACATGCAGGAAGACGATCGCGAGATGGGTACCGGCGGCGACGGCGATCAGCGCGAGCGCGAGGGCCGCGACGATCTGCTGCCCGAACGGCAGCCCCGCTATGCCCGCGCGGGGCGGGGCGGCGGGGGCGGCGGGCCCGCCGGGGGTGCCCGGCCCGCCGGGGGTGCCCGATGCGGTGTGGGTGCCCGGTGCGGCGGTGGGCCAGGTGCGGTTGTCGGGGGCCGGGGTGCCCGCGGGGGGCCAGGCGGCACCCGGAGGCCAGGCGGCACCGGCGGGTGGGGTGCCACCAGGTGGAGGCCAGGCGGCACCGGGGAGCGGGGCGCCGGGGTCGTTGGCCGTGGGGCCGTCGGAGCCCGGTACGGGGCCCGGTACGGGGCCCACCAGGCCCGGGATGGGGGTGGGGACCGGGCCCAGCACCGGACCGGGGGCCGGGCTGCGGCGCTGACCGGGGACGGGGCGGGGGCGGGGAGGACCGGGGTCGGCGTCTGCGTCGGCATCGACGTCGGTGTCGGTGCCAGCGCCAGGGCCGGCGTCGGCATCAGGGCCGGAACCGGGGCCGGGGCCGGAGCCAGGAACCGGATCGGGGTCCGGGGTGTCCGCGCGGGCCGCGGGGGCTTCGGACGCGGCCGGGGCTTGCGCCAGGGCGTCCGCCAGGTCACCGGCGGGTGTCTTCGACACCGGGCCGGCCGATCCGTCGGCCGACCCGTCAACCGGCTCGCGGACCGGCTCAGGGACCGACCCGTCGGCCGGGGCGTCGAGCGGGCCGGGAGGGGGCGCGGACCGGGGTTCGTGGGCCCCGTCCTCCTCACGCGCACCCCGTGCGCCCCGCGCCTCACCGTCGTACGAGTTCATACCGCCCCGCTTCCGCTTCCGGTCCGATGCCGCGCCGCCCCGCCGCTCTCGCTTCGGCACGCTACTCAGGGCCGCCCGCCCGGCACAGCGTCATGGGGTTATCCACAGGGTTGACACCCTACGGGGCGGGGTCTCACCATTGAATCCGACGAACCGAACGATCGGTCGGTACACTGATCGGGAGCGGCCCGCACCGGACCGGGGCGGGCCGGAAGCCGATCGGGGGCGGACCGAAGCCGATCGCGCCGTGGACCACGGGCGCATCGGGGCGAAGCGGGACCAAGTCAGGCCGAATCAAGATCGAGCAGAGCCGGATCAGGGCCGGATCGGGATCGAAGGGGACGGGCATGGCGACAGCAGCGGCGCGACAGGCGGCCGGTACGGCACCGGAGGGCGCCGCCGAGGCGGTGCACACAGCCGCTTTGGAGGCGGTGTTCGACGCGGCGGTGGCGGCCGACGAGCGGATCGAGCCACGTGACTGGATGCCGGACGCCTACCGGGCGACGCTGGTCCGGCAGATCGCCCAGCACGCCCATTCCGAGATCATCGGTATGCAGCCCGAGGCCAACTGGATCACCCGCGCCCCCTCGCTGCGGCGCAAGGCCATCCTGATGGCCAAGGTGCAGGACGAGGCCGGGCACGGTCTGTATCTCTACGGCGCCGCGGAAACCCTCGGAGCCAGCCGGGACGACCTCCTGGACAAGCTGCACACCGGCCGCCAGAAGTACTCCTCGATCTTCAACTACCCCACCCTGACCTGGGCCGATGTCGGCGCGATCGGCTGGCTGGTGGACGGCGCCGCGATCACCAACCAGGTCCCGCTCTGCCGCTGCTCCTACGGCCCGTACGCCCGCGCGATGGTCCGCGTCTGCAAGGAGGAGTCGTTCCATCAGCGCCAGGGGTACGAGCTGCTGCTCGCCCTCAGCCGGGGCACCGACGCACAGCATGCGATGGCCCAGGACGCGATCGACCGCTGGTGGTGGCCGTCCCTGATGATGTTCGGCCCGCCGGACGGTGAGTCACCGCATTCGGCGCAGTCGACGGCGTGGAAGATCAAGCGGCACTCGAACGACGAGCTGCGACAGCGCTTCGTGGACATCTGCGTCCCCCAGGCCGAGTCCCTGGGCCTCGCTCTCCCGGACCCTGACCTGCGGTGGAACGAGGAGCGGGGGCACCACGACTTCGGCGCCATCGACTGGACGGAGTTCTGGGAGGTGCTGAAGGGGAACGGCCCCTGCAACGACGAGCGGATCTCCCGGCGCCGCCGCGCCCATGAGGAGGGCGCCTGGGTCCGGGAAGCGGCGGCAGCCCACGCGCGCAAACACACCCCCGGCGCCGCCGCAGGCGGCCACCCGCCCGCCACGGACGCCACGCACCCCACGGACCCCACGGACCCCACGACATCAGCGGAATCAGCGGACGGCACGGCACCGTCGGGCGCTCCGGCCCCGGCACCGGCCGGGAGCGGGAAGGCGACGGCATGAGCGACACGACGGACTGGCCGCTGTGGGAGGTCTTCGTACGCTCCCGGCGCGGCCTGTCGCACACCCACGCGGGAAGCCTGCACGCCCCGGACGCCGCGATGGCCCTGCGCAACGCCCGGGACCTGTACACCCGGCGCGGCGAAGGCGTCTCGCTGTGGGTCGTCCCCTCCACCGCGATCACCGCCTCGTCGCCCGACGAGAAGGACCCGTTCTTCGAACCGGCGGCCGACAAGGCGTACCGGCACCCGACGTTCTACGAGATCCCGGAAGGGGTGAAGCACCTGTGACGCGCACCGTCCCGCCCACGCCGACCGCCCTCCCCACCACGCGTCCCACCGCGCACCCCGCCGCGCTGCCCCTCGGTGACGACGCCCTCGTGCTCTCGCACCGGCTGGGCGAGTGGGCGGGCAACGCCCCGGTGCTGGAGGAGGAGGTCGCCCTGGCGAACATCGCCCTGGACCTGCTCGGCCAGGCCCGGATACTGCTGTCGATGGCCGGTGACGAGGACGAACTGGCGTACCTCCGCGAGGAACGCGCCTTCCGCAACCTCCAGTTGGTCGAGCAGCCGAACGGCGACTTCGCCCACACCATCGCCCGTCAGCTCTACTTCTCCACGTACCAGCGGCTGCTGCACGAGGCGCTGGCCGCCGGTGACACGCCCTTCGCACCACTCGCGGCGAAGGCCGTCAAGGAAGTGGCGTACCACCAGGACCACGCCGAGCAGTGGACCCTGCGCCTCGGCGACGGCACGCGGGAGAGCCGGGCGCGGATGAGCCGGGCGACCGAGGCCCTGTGGCGGTACACCGGTGAGATGTTCCAGCCGCTCGACGGCCTCGACCTGGACTGGGCCGGGATACGGGACGCGTGGACGCGCTCCGTGAGCGGCGTCCTGGAGGCGGCCACCCTCGCCCTGCCCGAGGGCCCGCAGTCCGGTGCGTGGCGCGCGGGCGCGGGCCGGGACGGTCTGCACACCGAGTCGTTCGGCCGGATGCTCGCCGAGATGCAGCATCTGCACCGCAGCCACCCGGGGGCGTCATGGTGACCACCCACAGCGTCCCCGGGGCGGCAAACCCCGCCGCGACGGACGACCGCGGCCAGGAGCCCGGCACGGACACCGCCCTCGAAGCGCGGCTGCGGCGGCTCGCCGGATCGGTGCTCGACCCCGAACTGCCGGTGATCACCCTCGCGGAGCTCGGCGTGCTGCGCGCGGTGCGGCTGCGCGGCCCCGGCCGGGTGGAGGTCGACCTCACCCCCACGTACACCGGCTGCCCCGCCGTCGAGGCCATGTCCCTGGACATCGAGCGCGTGCTGCACGCGCACGGCATACCCGATGTGACGGTCCGTTCGGTGCTCGCCCCCGCCTGGACCACCGACGACATCACCGACGAAGGCCGCCGCAAGCTCCGCGAGTTCGGCATCGCCCCGCCCCGCACCCAGCGCCCCACGGGCCCGGTCGGGATCCGGCTCGGGCCGACCCGGGCGGCGGACCCGTCCGCCGCGGCACCCGCCCCGGCCGCCCTGGAGCCGGTGACCTGCCCGGTCTGCGGATCGGCCGACACCGAACTGCTCAGCAGATTCTCCTCGACGGCGTGCAAGGCCCTGCGCCGCTGTCTTGCCTGCCGGGAGCCCTTCGACCACTTCAAGGAGCTGTGATGGCCCGCTTCCACGCGCTCCGGGTGGCCGCGGTCGACAGGCTCACCGACGACTCCGTCGCCCTCACCTTCGACGTACCGCCGGAGCTGCGCGCCTCCTACCGGCACGCGCCCGGCCAGCATCTGGCCCTGCGCCGCGTCCTGGACGGCACGGAGGTGCGCCGCACGTACTCCATCTGCTCACCCGCGCCGGGTCCCGAGGGGCCCCGGACACTGCGCGTGGGGGTGCGGCTGGTCGACGGCGGCGCCTTCTCGACCTACGCGCTGAAGGACCTCACCGTCGGCGACGAGGTCGATGTGATGCTCCCGGCCGGCCGGTTCACCCTCGACCCCGCGCCCGGACGGTACGCGGCGGTGGTCGGCGGCAGCGGGATCACCCCCGTCCTGTCGATCGCGGGGACCCTGCTGGAGCGCGAGCCCGAGGCCCGGTTCTGTCTGCTGCGCGGTGACCGGACGACGGCGTCGACCATGTTCCTGGAGGAGGTGGCCGACCTCAAGGACCGCTTCCCCGACCGCTTCCAGCTGGTGACGGCGCTGTCCCGCGAGGAGCAGCAGGCGGGCCTCGCCTCCGGTCGGCTGGACCGTGAGCGGCTGACGGCCCTGCTCCCGGCACTGCTTCCGGTGGAGCGGGTGGCGGGCTGGTTCCTGTGCGGGCCGCTGGGGCTGGTGGAGGGCGCCGAGCGGGCGCTGCTCGGCCTCGGGGTGTCGCGGTCCCGTATCCACGAGGAGATCTTCCATGTGGACGCCGCGCCCGCCCCGGCGGACCGCGTGCCCGCTCCCGCGCACAGCTCGGTCACGGCGCGGCTCGACGGACGCGCGGGGACCTGGGCGGTCCAGGACGGCGAGACGCTGCTCGAAGCGGTCCTGCGCAACCGGCCGGACGCCCCGTACGCGTGCAAGGGCGGCGTATGCGGTACATGCCGGGCGTTCCTGGTCTCCGGAGAGGTGCGCATGGACCGCAACTTCGCGCTGGAGCCGGAGGAGACCGGCGCGGGATTCGTCCTGGCGTGCCAGTCCCGTCCGGTGACGGAGGAAGTGGAGCTGGACTTCGACCGCTGACCGTCCGCCGCGGCCCGGGTACGTCCGGGCCGACGCGGGGTCCGTCCCGGTACGCCCCGAGGTGCGTCCCGGTACGCGAGGTCCCGTCCAGGCGACGGGGGGTCCGTTCCCGTAGGCCCGGGGTGCGCCCGGCCGAGCGGGAGGGGGTCAGGTCAGACGACGAAGCCCGGGTTTCCCTTGGGGTCGGTCACGGGACGGCCCTCGGCCTGCCACGCCTCCATGCCCCCGGCGACGTTCGCCGCGTCGATACCCTGCTGCGCGAGGTACATCGTCACCTGGGCGGAGCGACCGCCCGAGCGGCAGATGACATGGACGCGGCCGTCCTGCGGAGCGGCCTCGGTCAGCTCCCCGTAGCGGGCGACGAACTCGCTCATCGGGATGTGCAGGGCGCCTGCCGCGTGGCCCGCCTCCCATTCGTCGTCCTCGCGGACATCGAGCAGGAAGTCACCGTCCGAGAGGTCGGAGACGCCGACCGTGGGCACACCAGATCCGAGATGCATGCCCCCGACGCTACCCGACCTACCCGACCGGGTCCGCCTCGCCGTCCGGGCGCGGGGAGCCACCGGCCGCGGGTCCCGGAGCGGACGGGCCGGGCTCCGGCTGCTTGGGGGTGGGCAGATCGGCCGGGTCCGTGGCCGGGAAGGGGAACGTCGACGGGGCGGGGGCCTCGGGCGCGCGCGCCCCGAGCTGCCTCACGAGCCCGTCCAGCTCGCTCTCGCGTTCACCGACCTGGGTCAGCAGCTGCTCGGCGATCTCGTCCAGCAGGTGGTCCGGGTCCTCGGGCGCCATCCGCAGCATCGCGCCGATCGCGCTCTCCTCCAGTTCCCGCGCCACGACGGTCAGCAGCTCCTTGCGCTGCGACAGCCACTCCAGCCGGGCATACAGCTCCTCGCTGCGGCTGGGCCGCCACTCGGCCGGTACGGGGCCCGCGGCCCACTCCTCGGCCAGCTCCCGCAGCAGGGCCTCGTCGCCCCGGGCGTACGCGGCGTTCACCCGGGTGATGAACTCGTCACGGCGTTCGCGTTCCGCTTCGTCCTGCGCGAGGTCGGGGTGCGCCTTGCGGGCCAGCTCCCGGTACAGCTTGCGGGCCTCCTCGCTGGGCCGGACCCGCTCGGGCGGCCGCACCGGCTGGTCGGTGAGCATCGCGGCGGCCTCGGGGGACAGCCCGTCGGAACTCAGCCAGCCGTGGAACAACTCCTCGACGGCGGGCATCGGCATGACCCGCGCCCACGCCTCGGCCGCGGCACGCTTGTCCTCGGGGTCGCCGCTGAGCTTCGCCCGCGCGTCCGCGATCTGCGCGTCCAGCTCGTCGAGACGGGTGTACATCGGGCCCAGCTTCTGGTGGTGCAGCCGGGAGAAGTTGTCGACCTCGATACGGAACGTCTCGACGGCGATCTCGTACTCGATCAATGCCTGCTCGGCGACGCGGACGGCTCGTTCCAGCCGTTCCTCGGGGCGCGCGGCGGTGGTCTCCGTGCCGGGCTCCCACGCGGCCGCTTCGGTGGGCTGCGCGGTCCTCCCGGACTCGGCGGCTTCGGCGGACTCAGATTCGGGACTCGTCACCCGTCCAGCGTAGGGCCTGCGGCCGCCCGTAGGTTCCTGTACTGGGCGTACTTGTCCCCGTGCGGGTCGCCTTCGCTTGCGCTTGTGAGGTCCGTCCGGGTGGACGCACTTCGTTCCGGTGCCGTCGCTCGGTGGGTGCGCAGTTCCCCGCGCCCCTGGATGCTGCCCCGATCCGTTGTCCGTCGGGTGCGGGTCGCCCTCGTCTTTGCGCAGTTCCCCGCGCCCCTGAAGGGGCGCCCCTTGCTGTTGTCCGTTGTCTGCGGACCCCCCCTTCCTCGCGCAGTCGCAGGACTCACGTAAGGGGGTGGGCGGGAATCTCTGCTCGCAGACTCCGATGCTCTTCAGTCGGGTCACTGGACGTCGTACCGAGCGTGTCGGAGCGAGGACGGAGAATCCCGACCGGCACCGACCCGAAGAACCGACAGATGGCGCCCCAAAGGGGCGCGGGGAACTGCGCACAACCACCGAGCGACGGCACAGGAACGAAGTGCGTCCACCCGGACGGACCTAGGAGGCGCAAGCGAAGGCGACCCGCACGGGGAACCCCGGGGGCGAGGGGGACGAAGGACCCCCTAGACCCCCAGCTCCGCGGCCACGCGGCCACCCCGCACCGCCGCCAGCAACGCCGCGTGATCCGCCTCCGTACGGTCCGCGTACGCCACCGCGAACGCCGCCACCCCCGCGTCGAACTCGTCGTTCTTGCCGCAGTAGCCCGCGAGCACCCGCGGGTCCGCGCTGTGCGCGTGGGCGCGAGCCAGCAGCGCCCCGGTCATCCGCCCGTAGTCGTCGAGCTGGTCGGCGGCGAGGGCGGCCGGATCGACACTGCCCTTGCGGTTGCGGAACTGGCGCACCTGGAACGGACGGCCCTCGACCGTCGTCCAGCCGAGAAGCATGTCGCTGACGACCTGCATCCGCTTCTGCCCCCGGACGACCCGCCGCCCCTCGTGATCCGGCTCGGGCGCCGCGAACCCGGCCGTCGCCAGATGGGGCACGAGCACGGAGGGACGGGCCTCCTTGACCTGGAGTATCAGCGGCTCGCCCCGGTGATCGAGCAGCAGCACGACATACGAGCGGGTGCCGACACTGCCGGTGCCGACGACCCGGAACGCCACGTCCTGGACGGTGTACCGGGCGAGCAGCGGCACCCGGTCGTCCGCGACGGTGTCCACGTACTCCGCGAGGGACGACGCCACCGACAGCGCCTCCTCGTCGGAGATCCGGCTCAGCACGGGCGGCGCGGCCAGAAAGCGCCGGCCACCGCCCTCGACGGGCTCCGTCGACCTCTCGGCGAACCGGCCACTGGTGTTGTTCCGGGCCTTCTCGCCGACCTTGCGCAAGGTGCCGGCCAGATCCTGGGCGTCCGCGTGGGAGACGAGCTCCTCGTCCGCGATGGCGTTCCACGCGTCCAGCGCGGGCAGCTTCGCCAGCAGCCGCATGGTGCGCCGGTACGCGCCGACCGCGTCGAAGGCGGCCCGCTCGCATATCCCGTCGCCCGCGCCCGTCTCCCGTCCGGCGAGGACGAGCGAGGTCGCGAGCCGCTTGACGTCCCACTCCCAGGGGCCGTGCACGGTCTCGTCGAAGTCGTTGAGGTCCATCACCAGCTCGCCGCGCGCGTCCCCGTACAGGCCGAAGTTCGCCGCGTGGGCGTCGCCGCAGAGCTGTGCGCCGACGCCGGTGACCGGGGTGCGCGCGAGGTCGTACGCCATGAGCCCGGCGGAGCCGCGCAGGAAGGCGAACGGGCTCGCGGCCATCCGGCCGACCCGTATCGGGGTCAGCTCCGGCAGCCGGCCCTGGTTGGACTCCACCACGGCCGTGACCGCGTCGGGACGCCCGGCGTCCGGCTCGAACCGGGCGTGCGCACCGCGGGGGACCCGCTCCCGCAACGCCTTGCCCGCGTCCTTCGCGGACTCACCCGGCACCGGGGAGCCGTTGGCGAACCCCCGCACCCGCGAGAGCCGCACGGAACGGGCCGCACCCAGCGCCACCGCTTCGCCGTCCTCCTCGCCACCGCCGCCGGAACCGGCGTACACCGCCGAACCTCCGGTCGGATCCGCTTCCGGCTCCGCACCCACCAGATCCTTGGCCATCACGACCGCCCCCTCCCTCGTACGGCACCCGCCCGCCGCCGGCCCGCATCGGATCGCACTGATGAGCGATGAACACCGATCGGCCAGAACCGTACCCCCACAACCGGAGTCCGCGTCAGCCCTGTGGACAACCACGCCCACCCGGCCCACCGGACCGTCCGACCCGCCCCCACCTGTGGAAAACCCGGCCACCCGTCCGAGTGAGACCCCGACGCGGCCATCCCGCCGAGCCCGCCCCCACACCCCGATCCGGCCGAACCCGCACCCCACGACCCACCGCCCCGTCGACCCGCAGACCCGTCGACCCGCTGGTCCACCGCCCCGTCGACCCAGCAGCCCGTCTCGGCGGCCAACCCTCTGCGACTAAGCCCCGGTGGCCGGACCCGCGCCCCGCGGACCGCCCGTCGCCCTGGGCGCGATCTGCTCCCGGCACGCCTGCGCCTTCTCCGGCAGATAGGTCTCGGCCCACAGCCCCAGCGCGGCAAGCGCGGGCTTCAGCGCGGCGCCCGTCTCCGTCAGCCGGTACGCGACCCGCAGCGGGGGGCCCTCGACGACCTCGCGCAGGACAAGCCCCTCGGCGGACAACTCGCTGAGACGGTCCGACAGCATGCGCTCGCTGATCCCGGGGATCGCCCTGCGCAGATCGGAGAAGTGCACGGGCCCGTCGAGCAGGACGGCGATGATCAGGCCGGTCCAGCGCTTGCCGAGCAGGCCGAACACCCGGGTCATCCCGGCGTCCACCGTCGCGCACGGACCGGCACCGTGCGCGTCCGCGGGACCCGGCCCGCGACCTGGCCCGGGACGGGCCTCCGTACCGCCGCGACCCGCCGCACCCCGAACCGCCGCAGCGGTCGGCTCCATCGCGTCCGTCGCGTTCGCGTTGCTCTCCGGGGCCGCCATGCCCACCAGCGTACTGCCCCTCCGAGGCGGGCTGAGAAAAAGTAAGTAGCTGTGCTACTAATAGCTACGAACGGAAAGGACGGCACGCCCGTCCCCCATGGTCGACGCCCAGCGCCGTGCGCCGCCATGAGATGTCCGGAAAATGTCTGTCCGCACCGATACCAGGAGACTTGATGGCCACCCTCCTCCACCTGGACTCGTCCCTCTTCCCGACCGTCGGCTCCACCTCGCGCACCGTGACCGGCGCCTTCCGTGAGGTCTGGGAGGCGCGGCACCCGCACAGCTCGGTGGTCTACCGCGACCTGGCCGCCGACCCGGTCCCGCACCTCGACTCCGTCGCCGCGTCCGCCGGGTTCGCCGATCCGGCGACGCACACCGCCGAACAGGCCACCGCCTTCGCCGCCCGGCTGGCGCTGGTGGAGGAACTGGAGCGCGCGGACGCGGTGCTGATCGGCGCGCCCATGTACAACTTCTCGATCCCGTCCACCCTGAAGGCGTGGCTCGACCAGGTGATCCTGCCCGGCCGCACCGCCGGACCCGCGTCCACGCTCAAGGGCAAGCCCGTCACGGTCGTCGCCAGCCGGGGCGGTTCGTACGCCCCCGGGACGCCCCGCGAGTCCTTCGAGTACGTGCAGAACTACCTGGGCGACCTGCTGAGCGAGATGCTCTCCCTGGACGTCGACTTCATCGTCCCGGAGCTGACGCTGGCACGGACCAACCCGGCGATGGCGGAGCTGATACCGCTCGCCGACGCCTCCCGCGAGAAGGCCCTGGAGGACGCGAACACCAAGGCGAAGTCGCTGGCCGACCGTCTCGTCTCGTCCGCCGCGTAGACGACGCACGCCGGTGCGGGTACGGAGGACACCCTCCGTACCCGCACCGGCGTACCCGTACGCACCCCACCGCCACCGGCCGACCGACCACCCCGCGCGCGTGGACGTCGATCCGGGGCACGAGCGGGCACCGCCGCACACGCGACTCAGTACCGACGGCCTCGGCCCCGAGCGGCACCGACGGCCCCAGCCCTGGCCCTGGCGGCCTCAGTGCTCGTGCCCGTCACCGCTCTCCCCGGACCCACCGGACCCACCGCTCTCGCCGGACTCCCCGGCGCCACCGGACTCCTTGGGCGTCGCGTCCGAGGGCCCGCCCGCCGGCTCGCCCGCCCGGACGGTGAACGCGGCCGTCCGCACCTCGCCCTTGTGCTGGAAGTCGAGGAACAGCCGGTACGTGCCCGTGCTGGGGGCCGTGGCGTGGAACGACACCTCCGGGCCGGGCTTCGTCCTGCCGTCGCCGGGCTCACCGCCCGGGTGGACATGCAGATAGCCGAGGTCACCGGAGCGCAGCGCGACCAGATGACCGTACGAGCCGAGGTAGGGCTGGAGGTCCGTGACCTCGCGGCCGTCCTTGCTGACCTTGAGCCGCAGCTGTTCGGCCGCGCCGGGACGCAGCTCACCCGCGAGGGTGACGGTGTATCCGTCGACGGTGGTGGTCCGGGACGGGGCCGGGACGGCGGACGGCCGGTAGGCGCCGGAGACGGCGAGGTCCGTGCCCAGCGTCAGATTGCCGGGGTCCTCGGCATCGCCGCCGGGGGTGAAGTCCGCGAAGAGACGGTAGTCGCCCGCCTCGGGCAGCTTCACGGGGGTGCTCCAGGTGCCGTCGGCGGCCAGCTCGGGGTGCAGATGCCGATAGGTCGTCAGATCCCGCGAGGCGAGGATGAGATGGAGATCCTTGCCGTGCTCACGGGTGTACGAGGTGAGCTTCCCGCCCTGGTCGTCGCGGATGGTGAAGCGCAGGTCCGTCTCCCGGTCTGCCGCGATCCGCGGGGTCCCGAGGTCGAAGGTGTAGCCGCCCTCGGACACCTGGAGCCCACCGGGCCGCGCCTCACCCGCCCCACCCGCCCCCTCGCCCTTCGCTTTCTCCTTCTCCTGCGGCTGCTCCGAGGAGGAGTGCTCCCCGTGGGCGGCGGGTTCCGCGTTCACCGGGTCGACCCCCGCACCCACCCCGTAGGCGGTCCCGAAGGACGCCGCCAGTGCTGCGGCGAAAGCGGTGATCTTCACTGCGGTGTTCATGGCTGCTCCTTGTGGCGTCAGGCGGCATGACTGCGGTCGGCACGGGCGGGCCGTCCGGCCGCCCCACACCGCGAACCTATACCCCTAGGGGGTATATTTCCACCCCCCTGGAACGCTTGCCTTTCGATAGGGGGTGGGGGTATACATGACCTCGACGCAAGGATACCCCCACAGGGTATCCAGACAACTGTGGGACAGCCCGTCGCACGACCCGCCGGAAGACAGTCCCGGCACGTCCCGCCCCTACGTACCGAGGAGCAGTTGATGAGCACGACGCTCGCCCCGACCGAACAGGTCGAGCTGGCCATCGGCGGCATGACCTGCGCCTCGTGCGCCGCCCGGATCGAGAAGAAGCTCAACCGCATGGACGGTGTCGAGGCGACCGTCAACTACGCCACGGAGAAGGCCAAGGTCACGTACTCGGGCGACATCGCCGTCGAGGACCTGATCTCGACGGTCGAGGCGACCGGCTACACCGCCGCGCCACCCCCGCCGCCCGACACGGGGAACGGCGGACAAGCGGCCGGCACCACCGCGCCCACCGAGGCCGACGAGCTGCGCCCGCTGAAGCAGCGGCTGGTCACGGCCGTGCTGCTGTCCGTACCGGTCATCGCGATGGCGATGACCCCGGCCCTCCAGTTCGAGTACTGGCAGTGGCTGTCACTGACCCTCACCGCCCCGGTCGTCACCTACGCGGCCTGGCCCTTCCACCGCGCCGCCTGGACCAACGCCAAGCACGGCGCGGCCACCATGGACACCCTGATCTCGGTCGGCACCTCGGCCGCGCTGCTGTGGTCCCTGTGGGCCCTGTTCTTCGGCACCGCCGGTATGCCGGGCATGACGCACGCGTTCGAGCTGACCATCGCGCGCGGCGACGGCGCGGCGAACATCTATCTGGAGACCGCCGCGGGTGTCACCGCGTTCATCCTGGCCGGGCGCTACTTCGAGGCCCGCTCCAAGCGCAAGGCGGGCGCGGCCCTGAGGTCGCTGCTCGAACTGGGCGCCAAGGAGGTCACCGTCCTGCGGGACGGCCGTGAGGAGCTCATCCCCACCCAGGACCTGGCGGTCGGGGACCGCTTCCTGGTGCGCCCCGGCGAGAAGATCGCCACCGACGGCACCGTGGTGGAGGGCTCGTCCGCGGTGGACGCGTCGATGCTGACCGGTGAGTCCGTTCCCGTGGAGGTCCAGGTCGGCGACACCGTCACGGGCGCCACGCTGAACGCCGGCGGACGTCTGGTCGTGGAGGCGACCCGGATCGGTTCCGACACCCAGCTCGCCCGGATCGCCCGGCTCGTGGAGGACGCGCAGAACGGCAAGGCCGCCGCCCAGCGCCTCGCGGACCGTATCTCGGCCGTGTTCGTGCCCGTGGTGATCGCCCTGGCACTCGGCACGCTCGGCTTCTGGCTCGGCAACGGCGCGGGACTCACCGCCGCGTTCACCGCCGCGGTCGCCGTACTGATCATCGCCTGCCCCTGCGCCCTCGGGCTCGCCACCCCGACCGCGCTGATGGTCGGCACCGGCCGGGGCGCGCAGCTCGGCATCCTGATCAAGGGCCCGGAGGTGCTGGAGACGACCCGCAAGGTCGACACGATCGTGCTGGACAAGACCGGTACGGTCACCACCGGCCGGATGACCCTGCTGCACGTACGGACCGCCGAGGGCCAGGACGAGACCGAGGTACTGCGTCTGGCGGGCGCTCTGGAGCACGCCTCCGAGCACCCGATCGCCCGGGCCGTGGCCACGGGCGCCGAGGAGAAGGCCGGTCCGCTGCCGGTCCCCGAGGACTTCGCGAACATCCCCGGACTGGGCGTCCAGGGCGTCGTCGAGGGCCACGCGGTCCTGGTCGGCCGTGAACGGCTGCTCGCGGAGTGGGCGATGGAGCTGCCCGCCGACCTGAAGCGGGCCAAGGCGGAGGCCGAGGCCGCCGGACGGACCGTCATCACCGTGGCGTGGGACGGCGAGGCCCGCGCGATCCTGGAGGTCGCCGACGCGGTCAAGGAGACCAGCGCGGAGGCCGTACGGCGACTGCGGGACCTGGGCCTCACCCCGATCCTGCTGACCGGTGACAACAAGGCCGTCGCCGAGTCGGTCGCCCGTGAGGTCGGGATCGACGAGGTCATCGCGGAGGTCATGCCCGAGGACAAGGTCGCGGTGGTCAAGCGGCTCCAGGGCGAGGGCCGTTCGGTGGCGATGGTCGGGGACGGCGTGAACGACGCCGCCGCGCTCGCCCAGGCCGATCTCGGCCTCGCGATGGGCACCGGCACGGACGCCGCGATCGAGGCGGGCGATCTGACCCTGGTCCGCGGGGACCTGCGGTCGGCCGCCGACGCGATCCGGCTGTCCCGCAAGACCCTCGGCACGATCAAGTCCAACCTGTTCTGGGCCTTCGCGTACAACGTCGCCGCGCTTCCCCTGGCCGCGGCGGGCCTGCTCAACCCGATGATCGCGGGCGCGGCGATGGCGTTCTCGTCGGTCTTCGTGGTCGGCAACAGCCTGCGCCTGCGGGGCTTCCGCGCCGCGAGCTGATCCCCGGGCGGCCTGTGCCCCGTACCCCCGCTTCCTGGGAGTACGGGGCACAGCCGTGCGCGCCGGACCGTGTCGCGGGTGCCGTACCCGGGGGCGCGGGTCCGCGGGTGAACGGCGGAGGCGATGATTTCGGCATATGCCATCCGCAGCGTCGGTATGTCGGGCACGATGGGCGGGCCGCTTCGCACGCGGTCGCCACCGCCCGTCACCGTCGACCGGGTCCTCTCCCGTGTGTCATGGCCGGACCGGTGGTTGTACCGTCCCGGTTCCATGGCAAGTGTCAGAACCTTGCGGTGGCACGCGACTTGAACCGGGACCCGGGCCGACGGCGAGGGTGCCCGGCCCGGGTCGCGGATTCCATGGAGAGAAGAGCGCACCCCGGGGCCGTCGCCGCGCCGGGGTCGCTCGGTTCAGCACCCGGAGGTCCCGACATGACCAGCACTCCTCCCCCGACACCCCCGATACCGCCGATACCGCCCGCCGACCGGCCCGACGCCTTCGGCCCCCCGCACTGGGGACCCACGACACCCGCCCACGCCCCGCAGCCGTCGTCGGCCGGGGGAAAGCCGTCGAGACGCTGGGCGTTGCTCACCCATGGCGCGACGGCGGTCGTGGCGCTGATGCTCGGTATGGCGGCGACCGGCGGCGGGGATTCCGGCGGGGCGGGGGACGGCAAGTCGGCGCCCGCCCCGACCGTGACGGTCACGAAGGCCCCCCGGGGCGGGGCCCCGGAGCCCGCCGCGACCGTCACGAAGACGGTCGAGAAGACGGTGAAGGAGACGGTCACCGCCAAGCCGAAGCCCGCGCCCAAGAAGGCCGCGGAGCCCGGCCCGTCCGCCGCGATCGAGGCCGACGGGATGTTCCTGGCGGGCGAGGACATCCAGGCCGGGACGTACAAGACGGCGGGTCCCGAGGACGACGACTTCGGCCTCGGCTGCTACTGGTCCCGCCAGAAGGACGCCTCGGGCGAACTGACCGGGATCATCGCCAACGGCAACATCACCGGCATGACCCGGGTGACGGTCAACAAGGGCGAGTACTTCGAGACCACGGGCTGTCTGGACTGGCGCAAGGTCTCCTGACCCACCACGGCCCACCGCGTGCACCGCCCGCCACAGCGCTGGCACCGCCCGCCACGGCCCACCGGCGGCACCACCCGCTTCGGTCCGGCGCCGGCACCGCCCGCCACGACCCCCCGTCGACCCCGACCACCACGGCGGACCCGCGTCCTCGGTCCCCCGTCGGTCCCGCCCACCGCGGCGGTCCCACGGTCCGCCAACGGCCATCCGCCCGCCGTGACCCATGTCACGGCGGGCGGGGCAGCGCAGTCCCCGGGCAAGGCGCCTGCGGACAACGAGGAACGGGCCCCCGCCCGGACCTGAGTCCTGGACGGAAGCCCGTTCACCGGTACTTCTCTGTGCGCGAGGGGGGAGTTGAACCCCCACGCCCTTTCGGGCACTGGAACCTGAATCCAGCGCGTCTGCCTATTCCGCCACCCGCGCATGGGTGTCGTCCTCGGGCCCCTCACTGGTGGTGCGGGCGCCTTCCGACATGCAGAAGATTAGCACGATGGCGAGGGTGGACTCACCCCCGTTTTCCCGCACCCCGGACCCGCCCGGACCCCGTCCCGCCCCGCCCGGAACGCACCGGACGTACCCCGCCCCACCGCTCCGACCACCGGAAACGCGTCCGCGGGCACTCTCCCGGATGAAGTGCCGGGACCCGGGCACTGCGCGCGGTGCTCGCACGTTCACCGTACGAAGGCACCCTCGGCGCCAAGAGGTCAACGGCACCACGGGGGACACCGGCCGCGGCAGATTCGGCGGCGGAGGAGCGGAAGCGGAGCACGTAAAGACGCGTAGGACACGGAGAAGGAGATCAGCGGAATGACGTAGGAGGCGGGAGGGACGGGAGAGGACCGCCGGGCGGCAGGAGGCAGCCGCCGGGAGCGGAGAGCAGCGAGCCGCTGTTGACCGCCGGGCCGGGAAACAGCCGGGCCAGGAAGCAGCCCGGGTCGGCAAGCAGCCGGGCCGGCAGGTCGCCTGGCCGAGAAGCAGCCGGACCGAGGAGCAGCGGTCGGGGCCGAGGAGCAGCGGCCAGGGGCGCGAGGCAGGGGCACGGAGGCACGAGGCACCGGGTGCGGAGCACAGGGAGGAGCACGGAGAGTGGTGAGCGGAGGCGTGGCGCCACCGACGCGGCAGACCGGGGCAAACCCGCACAAGCGGGGGAGGCCGTCCCGGGCCGGTGCCCGTCACAAGGCACCGCGGGCGTCCCCGTCCTGTCCCAACCCGGCACCAGGCCGCGTCCATCCCACCGGTATGGACCGGAGTGCTCGCCAGGTGCGGGACACTGACACAAGAGCCCCTCTACGATCCCCCCGTGGGAACACGTTGTCGAGGGGGCCATGGGAACGGTCGGGAGGGGAAGGGGTTCCGGAGGGCCTGCGGAAGCCAGGTCCGGCTCGGAAGGATCACCCGCCCCGCCATGGGGCAGTCCTGTGAAGGCCGACACTCGTCGGCCGGGGCGGACAGGGGGAACCAGCCGATCGACCGGCGCGTGGATACGATCAGTAAGCAGTACCAGGACGGCAGCGAAGGAGGAGGTGCCCGATGGGAGTCCTGAAGAAGTTCGAGCAGCGCCTCGAAGGTCTGGTCAACGGCACCTTCGCCAAGGTCTTCAAGTCCGAGGTCCAGCCCGTCGAGATCGCCGGCGCGCTCCAGCGCGAGTGCGACAACAACGCGACGATCTGGAACCGCGACCGCACGGTCGTCCCCAACGACTTCATCGTCGAACTGAGCACACCGGACTTCGAGCGCCTGAGCCCCTACTCGGGCCAGCTCGGCGACGAGCTGTCCGGCATGGTCCGCGACTACGCGAAGCAGCAGCGGTACACCTTCATGGGACCGATCAAGGTCCATCTGGAGAAGGCGGAGGACCTGGACACGGGTCTGTACCGCGTCCGCAGCCGCACGCTCGCCTCCAGCACCTCCCAGGGCCCGCCCGGCTCCGGCGGCCCCACCGCGGCCGGCGCCCCCGGCGGCTTCCCGCCCGCCCCGGCCGGCCCCTCGGCGGCCCCCGGCCGTTCCGGCGGCGGCTACGGCTACCCGAACCAGCCTCCTGGCGCGCCTCCCATGCCCGCCGCACCGCCCGGACGCCCCGGCGCGGGCGGCCGCGGCCCCGGTGGACCCGCAGGCGCGCCCGGCACGCATACTCGGCACTGGGTGGAGATCAACGGCAACCGCCACCAGATCTCCGGCCCGACGCTGGTGCTCGGCCGCAGCACCGACGCCGACGTGCGGATCGACGACCCCGGCGTCTCCCGCCGGCACTGCGAGATCCGGACCGGAACGCCCTCGACGATCCAGGATCTCGGGTCCACCAACGGCATCGTGGTGGACGGGCAGCACACCACCCGCGCTACGCTCCGCGACGGCTCGCGGATCGTCGTGGGCAGCACGACCATCGTTTATCGGCAAGCCGAAGGGTGAAGCGGGGGCAATGTCAGAGCTGACCCTGACGGTCATGCGGCTGGGTTTCCTGGCCGTACTGTGGCTGTTCGTCATCGTGGCCGTCCAGGTCATCCGCAGCGACCTGTTCGGTACGCGCGTCACCCAGCGCGGTTCGCGCCGTGAGAGCGCGCGACCGCAGCAGGCCGCACGACAGGCCGCCGCGCCCCCGCAGCAGCGGGGCCAGCAGAGTGGTGGTGGTGGCCGCCAGCGGCGCGGGGCGCCGACCAAGCTCGTCGTCTCCGAAGGCACCCTCACGGGCACCACGGTCGCCCTCCAGGGGCAGACGATCACGCTCGGCCGGGCGCACGACTCCACGATCGTGCTGGACGACGACTACGCGTCCAGCCGTCATGCCAGGATCTACCCCGACCGGGACGGCCAGTGGATCGTGGAGGACCTCGGGTCCACCAACGGCACCTATCTCGAACGGGCCAGGCTGACGACCCCGACCCCGGTACCGCTGGGCGCGCCGATCCGCATCGGCAAGACCGTCATCGAGCTGCGGAAGTAGTACGACAATGAGCCAGCGGAGCGAGCGGGCCGGGACCGTCCCCACGACGGACGCCGGTGCGCTCCCGACCGGAGGGTGGGCACCGTGCGGATGTACCCGGAGCCGACAGGCGAGGTGCGCATGAGTCTGTCACTGCGCTTCGCCGCCGGATCGCACAAAGGCATGATCCGTGAGGGCAACGAGGACTCCGGTTACGCCGGTCCCCGGCTGCTCGCGATCGCCGACGGGATGGGCGGGCAGGCGGCGGGCGAGGTCGCCTCGTCCGAGGTGATCTCGACACTCGTCACCCTCGACGACGACGTGCCCGGCTCCGACATCCTCACCTCGCTCGGTTCGGCGGTGCAGCGCGCCAACGACCAGCTCCGGATGATGGTCGAGGAGGACCCGCAGCTGGAGGGCATGGGCACCACGCTCACGGCCCTGCTGTGGACGGGCCAGCGCCTCGGTCTGGTGCACGTCGGCGACTCCCGCGCGTACCTCCTGAGGGACGGCGTCCTCACCCAGATCACCCAGGACCACACCTGGGTGCAGCGGCTGGTGGACGAGGGCCGGATCACCGAGGAGGAGGCCACCACGCATCCGCAGCGCTCGCTGCTGATGCGCGCGCTGGGCAGCGGCGACCATGTGGAACCGGATCTGTCGATCCGTGAGGTCCGCGCGGGCGACCGCTATCTGATCTGCTCCGACGGGCTGTCCGGAGTGGTCTCCCACCAGACGATGGAGGAGACCCTCGCCAGCTACCAGGGCCCCCAGGAGACCGTGCAGGAGCTGATCCAGCTCGCGCTGCGCGGCGGCGGCCCCGACAACATCACGGTGATCGTCGCCGATGTCCTCGACATCGACAGCAACGACACCCTGGCCGTACAGCTCTCCGACACCCCGGTCGTGGTCGGCGCGGTCGCCGAGAACCAGCACCAGCTGCACGACGGCGGCGCCATGCAGACGCCCGCGGGGCGCGCGGCCGGCCTCGGGCGCCAGGTGCCGGGGCAGGGCGGCGGCAGGGACGGCGAGTTCGGCCCGCCCGGCAGCGGTGACGACTACGCGCAGGAGGGGTCCTTCGGCGCGTACGGCGACGACGACTTCACCAAGAAGCGCGGCGGCGGCATGAGATGGCTGAAGATCTCGCTCGTCCTCGTGCTCGCCATCGCGGTCGTCGGCGGTGCCACGTACGGGGGCTGGCGCTGGACCCAGACCCAGTACTTCGTCGGCACCAAGGACGAGCACGTCGCGCTGTACCGGGGCATCAGCCAGGATCTCGCCTGGGTGAGCCTGTCCGAGGTACAGAAGGACCACCCCGAGATCGAACTCAAGTACCTGCCGCCCTACCAGCGCAAGCAGGTCGAGGCGACGATCGCCGAAGGCGGCCTCGACCAGGCCACCGACAAGATCAACGAGCTGGCCACCCAGGCGTCGGCGTGCAAGAAGGACGCCGAGCGCCGCACGGTCGAGCGGGACAGCGCCAAGCCCGGCGAGGGCGAGGCGGGCGGCACCACCGGCACCCCGTCCCGTGCGGGCGCGGGGACGGCCACCGGCGCCGCGCAGGCGCAGCCCGCGAGCTTCGGGCGGGCGCCCACGCCGACCCCGACCCCGGGCGCGAGCTCCAGTCCCCGTCCCACACCCACACCCGGCCCCAGCTTCTCCGAAGAGGAGCGCAAGCTGGTCTCGCTGTGCGGTAAGCAGTAAGCAGCCGTGAGGGGCCCTGTCACACCATGAGCCGTACGAATTCGTCGACGCACAACACCTCGACCATCGGTGCCATCGGCGCGCCCAGCAGGCGCAACACCGAGCTGGGACTGCTGGTCTTCGCGGTGGTCATCCCCGTGTTCGCGTACATCAACGTCGGGCTTGCCATCGACGGCGAGATCCCGACCGGTCTGCTCGGATACGGCATCGGGCTGGGCCTGCTCGCGGCCGTCGGCCATGTGGTGGTGCGCAGGTTCGCGCCCTACGCCGACCCGCTGCTGCTGCCGCTGGCGACCCTGCTCAACGGCCTCGGCCTGGTGGTGATCTGGCGTCTCGACCAGTCACCGCGGCTGCACGCGATGGCGGCGTCCCGGGGCAACGAGTTCGTCGCGGCGGCCCCCCGCCAGCTGCTGTACTCCGCGATCGGCATCGCGCTCTTCGTCGGTGTGCTGCTGCTGCTGAAGGACCACCGCATCCTCCAGCGGTACACCTACATCTCGATGGCCGCGTCGCTGGTGCTGCTGCTGCTGCCGCTGGTTCCGGGGCTCGGCCGGGATGTGTTCGGCGCGAAGATCTGGATCAGCATCGCTGGGTTCTCCATCCAGCCCGGTGAGTTCGCGAAGATCGTCATCGCGGTGTTCTTCTCCGGCTATCTGATGGTGAAACGCGACGCCCTCGCGCTGGCCAGCCGCCGGTTCATGGGGCTCTATCTGCCGCGTGGCCGGGACCTCGGGCCGATCCTCACCATCTGGGCCGTCAGCCTGCTCGTCCTGGTCTTCGAGAACGACCTCGGTACCTCCCTGCTGTTCTTCGGCATGTTCGTGATCATGCTGTACGTGGCCACCGAGCGGACCAGCTGGATCGTGATCGGCCTCGGGATGTCCGCCGCCGGAGCGGTCGGTGTGGCCACCTTCGCCGGCCATGTCAAGGCCCGGGTGGACGCCTGGCTCGACCCGTTCGGCTGTTACGCGGACTCCGGCGCCTGTGAGCAGATCGGCCAGTCGATCATGTCGTTCGGCTCCGGCGGGGTGCTCGGCACCGGCCTCGGCCAGGGCAACAGCGACCTGATCGGCTTCGCCGCCAACTCCGACTTCATCTTCGCCACCTTCGGCGAGGAGCTCGGTCTCGCGGGCGCCATGGCGATCCTGCTGCTCTACGGCCTGATCATCGAGCGGGGTCTGCGTACCGCGCTCGCCGCCCGTGACCCGTTCGGCAAGCTGCTCGCCGTCGGCCTCTCCGGCGCGTTCGCCCTCCAGATCTTCGTGGTCGCCGGCGGTGTGATGGGCCTCATCCCGCTGACCGGTATGACGATGCCGTTCCTCGCCAACGGCGGTTCCTCCGTGATCGCCAACTGGGCCCTCGTCGGCATCCTGCTCCGTATCAGCGACACCGCGCGCCGTCCCGCGCCGATGCCCGCATCGAACCCCGACGCCGAGATGACCCAGGTGGTCCGCCCGTGAACAAGCCACTGCGCAGGATCGCGATCTTCTGCGGTCTGCTGATCATGACCCTGCTCATCCGGGACAACTGGCTCCAGTACGTCAAGGCGGGCGAGCTCCAGGACAACGGGAAGAACCGCCGGATCTCCATCGAGCGCTACGCCCAGCCGCGCGGCGACATCATCGTCGACGGCAACCCGATCACCGGCTCGGCGAAGACCAACGGCAGCGACTACGCGTACAAGCGCACGTACAAGAACGGCCCCATGTGGGCGCCGGTCACGGGCTACGCGTCGCAGGCGTTCGGGGCGACCCAGCTGGAGTCGCTGGAGGACGGGATACTCACCGGCAACGACGACCGGCTCTTCTTCCGCCGCACCCTCGACATGATCACGGGGAAGAAGAAGGAGGGCGGCAATGTCGTGACCACCCTCAACGGCGCCGCCCAGAAGGCCGCGTTCGAGGGGCTCGGCAGCAAGAAGGGCGCCGTCGCCGCGATCGACCCGACCACCGGCGCGATCCTGGCGCTGGCCTCGACCCCGTCGTACGACCCGTCCAAGTTCGCCGGGAACTCGACCACGACGGACACGCCCGCCTGGCAGAAGCTCCAGAAGTCGCAGAACCCGGACGACCCGATGCTGAACCGGGCGCTGCGGGAGACCTACCCGCCGGGCTCGACGTTCAAGGTCGTCACCGCGGCGGCGGCCCTGGAGCACGGCCTGTACCCGGACCCGGACGACAAGACCGAGACCCCGCTGCCGTGGGTCATGCCGAACACCCGGACCGAGCTGAAGAACGACGGCCCGCTGCCCTGCAAGGACGCGACACTGCGGATGGCCCTCCAGGTCTCCTGCAACACCGTCTTCGGCAAGGCCGGCGCGGACCTCGGCAAGGACAAGATGCGGGAGACCGCGGAGAAGTTCGGCTTCAACTCCGAGCACTTCATCCCGGTCCGCGCCAACGCCTCCGTCTGGCCGAAGGAGATGGACGAGCCGCAGACCGCGCTCAGCTCCATCGGCCAGTTCGAGACGGCCACCACCCCGCTCCAGATGGCGATGGTCGCCGCCGCCGTGGCCAACGACGGCAAGCTGATGGAGCCGTACATGGTCAGCCGGCTCCAGGCGCCCAGCCTCGACGTCATCGAGAAGCACACCCCGGACGAGATGAGCCGGCCGCTCTCCGAGGAGAACGCGCAGAAGCTCCAGTCCATGATGGAGACCGTCGTCGAGAAGGGCACCGGCAGGAACGCGCAGATCAACGGCGTGAAGGTCGGCGGCAAGACGGGCACCGCGCAGCACGGTGTCGACAACAGCGAGAAGCCGTACGCGTGGTTCATCTCGTACGCCAGGACGGACTCCGGCTCGCCGGTCGCCGTCGCGGTGGTCGTCGAGGACAGCGACGCGAGCCGGGGTGACATCTCCGGTGGCGGACTGGCCGCGCCGATCGCCAGGGACGTGATGAAGGCGGTCGTCGACGGCAAGGAGTGACCCCGGTCACGTCCCTTTGACATCGGTGCACGTTGCGGTACCGGTCCTGTATCAGGTCATCCACACGGCCGGGGCAGGTAGGACGATCCGGGTACGGTATGCCGGACAGCACACCGCCCGGACCGTACGACGACGGTACGGTCGGGACCGACGGAGAGGGCTGGAATAGCTATGGAAGAGCCGCGTCGCCTCGGCGGCCGGTACGAGCTGGGCCATGTGCTCGGCCGCGGTGGCATGGCCGAGGTTCACCTCGCGACCGACACCCGGCTCGGCCGCACAGTAGCCGTGAAGACACTGCGGGCCGATCTGGCCCGCGATCCGTCGTTCCAGGCCCGGTTCCGCCGTGAGGCCCAGTCCGCCGCCTCGCTCAACCATCCGGCGATCGTCGCGGTCTACGACACGGGTGAGGACTACATCGACAACATCTCCATCCCGTACATCGTGATGGAGTACGTCGACGGTTCCACACTGCGTGAGCTGCTGCACTCGGGCCGCAAGCTGCTGCCCGAGCGGGCCATGGAGATGACGATCGGCATCCTCCAGGCCCTGGAGTACTCGCACCGCAACAACATCGTCCACCGTGACATCAAGCCCGCGAACGTCATGCTGACGCGCACCGGGCAGGTCAAGGTCATGGACTTCGGCATCGCCCGTGCGATGGGTGACGCCGGTATGACGATGACGCAGACCTCCGCCGTCATCGGCACGGCCCAGTACCTCTCGCCCGAGCAGGCCAAGGGCGAGACCGTGGACGCCCGTTCCGACCTCTACTCCACGGGCTGTCTGCTCTACGAGCTGCTGACCGTGCGCCCGCCGTTCATCGGGGACTCCCCGGTGGCGGTGGCCTATCAGCATGTCCGGGAAGAGGCCCAGCCGCCGAGCGTCTTCGACCCCGAGATCACCCCCGAGATGGACGCGATCGTCCTGAAGGCGCTGGTCAAGGAGCCCGACTACCGCTACCAGTCGGCCGATGAGATGCGCGCCGACATCGAGGCGGCCCTCGACGGCCAGCCGGTCGCGGCGACCGCGGCCATGGGGTCCGTCGGCTACGGCGGCTACCAGGGCGGCTACGGCGACGACCAGTCGACGACGGCGCTGCGCAGCCACGACGGCGCGCCCGCGACGACGATGCTGCCGCCGGTCAACCCGGACGACGGCGGTTACGGCTACGACGACCGGCCCGACCGCCGCCGGCAGAAGAAGAGCAGTGCCGCGACGATCCTGCTCGCCGTGGCGGGTGTGCTGGTGCTGGTGGGCGCGATCCTGATCGGCAGGTGGATCTCCAGCGGCGGCGGCGGTGAGGACGCCCCCGTCGAGGTGCCGAACTTCGTCAGCAAGAAGCTGACCGACGCCGAGCGGCTGGCCGACAACAGCTATCTGAAGCTGAGCGTCGTCCGCAAGCCGTGCGAGGACCAGCCGCGCGAGAGCGTGTGCGACCAGACCCCGGCGGCGGACACCGAGCTCGACAAGGGCGAGACGGTCACCGTGACGGTGTCGACGGGCGCCCCCAAGGTCGCCGTGCCGAACGTCATCGGTGACGACGTCGGCGACGCCACCAAGAAGCTTGAGGCGGACGAGTTCAAATTCGACGTCTCGGAGGAGGCCAAGGAGTCCGCCGAGGAGCCGGGCACCGTCCTCGACCAGAAGCCGGGCTTCGGCACGGAGCTGGAGAAGGGCTCGCCCGTCACGCTGATCGTCGCCAAGGCCAAGCGCCAGGTCACCGTGCCGGATCTGGCCGGGCAGACCTGTGACACGGCCAAGCAGCAGCTCCAGAGCAACGACCTGGTAGGCACCTGCACCGAGGTCGAGACCGAGGACAGTGAGGCGGGCAAGGTCTTCGGCCAGACCCCGTCGGCGAACACCTCGGCCGTCCCCGGGTCCACGGTGTCCCTCCAGATCGCCAAGGCGCCGAAGGAAGAGGAGGAGGAGCAGCCCGCGCAGGTCGCGGTGCCGCTGCTGACCGCCAAGACCCTCGGCCAGGCGAAGCAGGAGCTGACGAACCTGAAGCTCGCGGTCGGCCAGGTGGGCGGACCGACGGACGACAACGCGATCGTCATCACCTCCAACCCGCCCGCCGGGACCCAGGTCGCGGAAGGCACGGCGATCACCCTCCAGACGACCGCCGGGGCCACCACCGGGAACCCGGGCGGTCCGGGCGACCAGGGCAACGGCGGCACCGGGGGCGACGGGGGCGGCGGCGAGGAAGGCGGCGACGAGGTCGGCTTCTTCGGCGGCGTGCTCGGAGGCCGCAGGAGCTAGCGGCTCCCGCGCACGGTCCGGTCCGGTCCGTCCAGCGCATCGCAGAAGGTCCCGGTCCCCCGCTCGACGGGGGGCCGGGACCTTCTGCTGTACGGGCGGGTCCGCAGGCCGTACGTGCCGGTGGCCGGTTGCCTGTACGTGCCGCTCAGGGCGTCAGCGCAGTTCCTTCGGGGGTGTCCGGTCCTCGTCGACCTTCTCGGTGCGGACCATCTCGCCCCAGACCACGTACCGGTAGGTGGATGTGTACACCGGGGTGCACGTGGTGAGCGTGATGTACCGTCCGGCCTTCTTGGCGCCGGACTCCTTGGGCACGGGGTCGAGGACCTTCACGTTGTACTTCGAGGTCTCGGGCAGCACCGAGTACACCTTGTAGACGTACCAGGTGTCCTTGGACTCGAAGACGATCGGATCGCCGTTCCTGATCTTGTGGATGTCATGGAACTTGGCGCCGTGGCCGTCCCGGTGCGCGGCGAGCGAGAAGTTGCCCTTGGGGTCCTGCGGGAGCGCCGACCTCACCGGCTTGGTGTAGTAGCCCGCGACCCCGTCGTTGAGGAGGCCGGTCGCCGTCCCCTTCTTGATCAGGATCTCGTCGTCGCCGTTCATCGTCGGGACATGCAGGAAGCCGATGCCGTCCTTGGTGTCCAGCGCGCCCGGTCCGCCGGGTCCGGCGGGCCCGTCACCGGCCCAGGTGTCACGGACCTTGTCGCCCTGCTTGTCGGCCTCCCGGTCGGCGAGGACGTTGGTCCACCACAGCGAGTACGCGACGAACAGACCGAGCACCAGCCCGGCCGTGATCAGGAGTTCACCGAAGACGCTGACGGCGGCGGCGGCCCTGCCGCGCCCCCGCCGCTGTCCCGGCGTGACCGGAGCCGTGTCCGGCCGCTCGTCGTGCTCGGTCGTCGTCACCACTGCATCGTGCCCTGTCTGTCCGTACGGTCCGTGCGGCTCAGCCGACGAGGGCGTCCGGCTTCCCCTCGGAACGCGGCCGCTCCTCGGCCATCTTGCCCCACACGATCATCCGGTACTTGCTGGTGAACTCGGGTGTGCACGTGGTCAGTGTGAGGTAACGGCCCGGTCCGGTGAAGCCCGACCCGGGCGGAATCGGTTCGAGGACGGAGACGTTGCTCGGCGGGGTCTGCGGCAGGATGCTCGCCATCTTGTAGACGAAGTAGGTGTCCTGGGTCTCGATCACGATCGGGTCACCGGGCTTCAGCCGGTTGATGTACCGGAACGGCTCGCCATGGGTGTTGCGGTGGCCCGCGACCGCGAAGTTGCCCGACTTCGCCTCCGGCATCGCGGTCTTGAGGCTGCCCTCGGCGTAGTGGCCGACCAGCCCGCGGTCGAGGACGCTCTTCTTGTCTATGCCCTCGGCGACGGGCACGACCACGTCCAGGGCCGGGATGTGCATGATCGCGAAGCCCTGGCCGGGCTCGAACGACCCGGGGGCGCGCTTGCCCTTGGCCCAGTCCTCCTGGATCTGGTTGGCGGCGCCGTTCGCCTGCTGCTGGGCCCGGATGTTCGTCCACCAGAGCTGGTACGTGACGAACAGCAGCATCAGCACACCGACGGTGATGAACAACTCCCCCAGCGCCCGGCTGACGACGACACCGGCGGTCGGCTTCCGCGCCCGTGCCGCGCGCCGGGCCTCCACCCGGGAGAGCGGGGCGGGCCCGTGGGAGTCGGGGTCGTCGTCGTAGGCGGCCCGGTCGCCGTACCGGTCGTACTCGTCGTGCTCGCCGTCCTCGTCGTACTCGTCGTGGGACCCGTGGCCGTCGTACGGGGCGGCGTCGTAGGGGGCCGGGACGTGCGGGTCCCGGTGGCGGGGCGCGCGGTGGGCGGACCGGTCGTGGGCGCCGGGGTCGCGCCCGTCGTCCCAGCGGGGTCCGGCGAAGCCGTCAGGTGCCCCGGAGACGGCCGGGAGGACCACGGTGCTCTGTACGTCACCCGGGTCGCGTTCCGCGGCCCTGTGGCGGGCGGTACGGCCTTCGAAGGGGCGTTCGGGACCGGGGCCACCGCTCCGGGGGCCCGCCCGGTGCCCGCCGGGGGCAACGCCGTCGTACGGACGGAAGGGGGCGGTGTGCGGTGCGGGGACCTCCGCCGGGAGGGGGCCGGGTCCCGCTATTCGCGCGGCGGGCCCGGGGCGGCCGGTCCCGTCTACGGGAGCGGGGGCGGGGCCGGTCGCCGCGGGGCCGGTCGCTGCGGGAGCGGAGGCGGTGGGGCCGGCCGGGGCGGGGGCCGGGCCGGGGTGACGCGGGGTGCCGTGACGCGGGGTGGCCGGGCCCGGGGTGCCGTGGCCCGGGGTGGGGTACGGGGCGGGGCCGCCGTGCGACGGGGGTGCCGGGTCGACGGGGTGGTCCACGTATCCGTACGGGATGTCCTGGGCGGGGGCGGGCCGCTGCGGGGGATACCCGTCCGGTCCGGGCCGCTGCGGCGGGTATCCGTCCGGTCCGGGTCCGCCGTACCAGTCGCGGGCGTAGCCCTGGGGGTCGTACCACTCGCCCGTGGCGGGCGGCGGCTGGCCGGGCGGGCCGCCCAGGTCCGGCAGCGGATCGCTCAGCGGATCGGCGAGCCCCCGCACGGCCGCCTCGAACGCCCCCGGCACCTCGTAGGCCGCCTCGTAGGACCCCGTACGGGGCACCTCGTACGGTCCGCCGTACCGGCCGTCCCCGTGGACGGCACCGGGGTCGCCGGTGTCCGGCGGGTCCGCGGCTCCCGGGCCGGAATCCCGCTCGGGGCGTACCGCGGTCACGCGCTGGCCCTGCCCACGACCGGGGCCAGCCCGGCCGATCTGTCCACGGCACCGCTGTCCCCGCAGACCGTCAGCCAGTTGGCGAGCATCCGGTGGCCGTGCTCGGTGAGCACCGACTCGGGGTGGAACTGCACACCCTCGACGGGAAGTTCGCGGTGGCGCAGTCCCATGATGATGCCGTCGTGGGTGCGGGCCGTGACCTCCAGCACATCGGGCACGGTCGCGGGCTCGGCGGCGAGCGAGTGGTAGCGGGTCGCGGTGAACGGCGAGGGAAGTCCGGCGAAGACGCCCTGCCCGGCGTGCTCGACCGGTGAGGTCTTGCCGTGCAGCAGCTCGGGGGCCCGGTCCACGACACCGCCGTACGCGACGGCCATCGACTGCATCCCGAGACAGACCCCGAAGACGGGCACCCCGGTCGCGGCGCAGTGCCGGACCATGTCGATACACACGCCGGCCTGCTCCGGGGTGCCCGGACCGGGTGACAGCAGCACACCGTCGAACCCGTCCTGGGCATGGGAGGTGGAGACCTCGTCGTTGCGCAGCACCTCGCACTCGGCACCGAGCTGGTAGAGGTACTGGACGAGGTTGAAGACGAAGCTGTCGTAGTTGTCGACAACCAGAATCCGCGCGCTCACTGGGTGGGGGCCCTTCCCTCGTCGACGGTCACGTCGTTGAAGGGGAGCAGGGGCTCGGCCCACGGGAACACGTACTGGAACAGCACGTACACGACCGCCAGGGCGAGGATCAGGGACAGCATCGCCTTGATCAACGCGTTTCCCGGCAGATGCCGCCAGATCCAGCCGTACATGCCGTCCCTACTCGCCGTCGGTGTTGTATGCGTCAACCAGAGTACGGGGACGGGACTCGGGTTAGGGGGTGTTGCCGTGCAAACCCCCGTCCGAGCGGCTCGGTGTCCGCGCCCTGGACCACGGGCTTGTTCCACGTGAAACAGAGCCGGGGGATGTGCGTCACAGCGAAGGGACCCTGAACCGATCCGGTTCCGGGGCGGGCCCGACAGAGCCCCTAGCCCACCGGCTTCGCCTGGTGAAGGTCCACCGTGCCCGCGTAGCCGGGGAGGGTCGTCATCCCGTCGTCGTTCACTTTCCAGCCCAGGCCGTAGACGTTCACGTACAGCATGTAGTTCTGGATCGAGGGGGCCGAGCTGAGGGCCCGCTTGAGCTTGGCGGGGTCGCCGACCGCGGTGATCTTGTAGGGCGGTGAGTAGACCCGGCCCTGGAGGATCAGGGTGTTGCCCACGCAGCGGACCGCGCTGGTGGAGATCAGCCGCTGGTCCATGACCCGGATGCCGTCGGCGCCGCCCTGCCAGAGCGCGTTCACCACGGCCTGGAGGTCCTGCTGGTGGATGACCAGGTCGTCGGGCTGCGGGTCGGGGTAGCCGGGCAGCTTGGGGGTGGCGTCCGGCGGGGCGTCGTCGAGGGTGACGGTGAGGGCCTTGCCGCGCAGCTCCTGGGTACCGGCCTGGGCCTCCAGCGCCTTCAGCCGGTCCTCCTCGGTCCTGGTCGCACCGCCGTGGCCGTTCTTGGTGAGGGTCTCGACGTCGTCGCGCAGGACGCCGTTGGACTCCTCCAGCTCCCCGTTCCTGCCGCTGCGCTCCTGGATCAGGTCGGAGAGTTTCAGCATGGAGGCGTCGGTGCGGATATTGGTGCCCTTGGCGGTGTTGAAGCTGGTCACGAAGAGGAGTCCGGCGAGCGCGAAGACGCCCGCGGTGAGGATTCGCACCGGTCGCAGACGCTTCTGACGAGCGGGACTGGTGCGCAGACCGGGGGAGTCGGCAGAATTGCTCAACGTACCCTTACTCCTTACGGCGCCGAGGAAGCACTACGCTAACGGACGCCCGGGGGAGCGATCGGTTTCCCCTAGCAGTTCCGCTTGTACGCTGCCCCCGAGCCCGCCGAGTCCAAGCGCGGCCACGCAGCGCATCGACAGGAGAGCCCCTCGTGCCGAAGTCACGTATCCGCAAGAAGGCCGACTACACGCCGCCGCCGTCGAAGGAGACGACGGCGATCAAGCTGAGCAACCGGAGCTGGGTCGCTCCGCTGATGCTGGCGATGTTCTTCATCGGCCTGGCCTGGATCGTCGTCTTCTACGTCACGGACGGCGATCTCCCGATCGACGCACTCGCGAACTGGAACATCGTCGTCGGCTTCGGCTTCATCGCTGCGGGCTTCGGTGTCTCCACGCAGTGGAAGTGACCTCCCGCTAGTCTCCGCACCCGCAGCCCCTGGCCAGGCACCGATCCATCCCCGGTCATGGGGCTTCTCGGGCTGCCCGGAGGGCGTCGGAGGACGGGTCCGGCAGTTCCCTCGCGGGCCCGTGGGAGACCTCTGCCCCGAGCTGTTCCCTGAGTTATCCACAGAACTTTTCCACACTGGGGAAAAGGTCAGACGATCTGTGGATAACTCCTCGCGGGTTGACGCCGATGTGACTGGCGTACCGGTATCCGAAAACGTGTTCGCCCCTTGCCCTGGCTGGGGAAACCCAGGTCGGGGACCAGGGGCACAGACGTTCCCCACGCCATGCACAAGATCCGCCACACGCTGTGGACAACCATCGGGTGGAGTTGTGCGTCAGGGCCGTGCGGTGCCCGGTCGGCCCGGTCTCAGAGCAGCGTGAGCGAGCGGACGAGCACGGTGCCCACCACGACCAGCAGTACCGCCGCACAGGTTCCCCACTGGACCAGCGGCCGCCGCTCGCGCGGGGCGTGCACCATGGCGTAGGCGATGGCCAGACCGGCGATCAGACCGCCGACATGGGCCTGCCAGGCGATACCCGGCATGGTGAAGGTGAAGATCATATTGATCGCGAGAAGCGCGATCACCGGGCGCATGTCGTAGTTGAGCCGCTTCACGAGCACCGCTGTGGCACCGAAGAGGCCGTAGACCGCGCCGGACGCGCCCAGCGAGGCGGAGGTGGGGTCGACCAGCACATACGTGAGGGCGCCGCCCGCGAGACCGGAGAGCAGATACAGCGCGAGATACCGGCTCCGGCCGAAGGCCGCCTCCAGCGGACCGCCCAGCCACCACAGGCTGAGCATGTTGAACGCGATGTGCCACACCTCCTGGTGCGCGAACATCGACGTCACCAGCCGGTACCACTGACCGTCCGCGACACCTTCCGTGACGGGGTACGGGGCCGGGGGCCAGGCCCCGAGCAGCACCAGATCGTTCACCAGACGGCTGTCGATCTGGATCGCGACGAAGACGAAGAGATTGACCGCGATGAGGATCTTCGTGATCAGCCGGGGGTCCTTGACGAGGGAACCGCCCGTGAGGGTGCGGGGCTGGTTGGCCGTGGGGGCGTGCCCGGTGCCCGATCCGTCGCGTACACACTCGGGGCACTGGAACCCGACCGACGCGCTGATCATGCACTCCGGGCATATCGGCCGCTCGCAGCGGGTGCAGCGGATGCCCGTCTCACGGTCCGGATGCCGGTAGCAGGTGGGCAGGCTCGGTGCGCCCTGCGGGCCCTGAGTCCCGTGCGGTCCGCCTGGCGCCTGGTCCATGGTCCCCTCATTCCCACTCGTCCGAAGGCATACGCCCGACCCGCGCGCCCCGGTCGGGAACACGGCCCCGGGGGTCGCACGGCCAACGCACTGCCCCGCCCTCCTTGACGGATGGGCGGGGCGGTTTGTTCCCCGGCTCACCGCCGGACGGGTACGGGGCGGGGCCCCGGTACCGGTCGGCGGCAGCGACGGCGGCTGTACCGGTTCAGCGCTTCTCGACGACGACCGACTCGATGACCACGTCGTTGACGGGACGGTCGGTACGCGGGTTGGTCTGCGTACCCGCGATCGCGTCCACGACCTTCTGGCTGGCGTCGTCCACGACCTCACCGAAGATGGTGTGCTTGCGGTTCAGCCACGCCGTCGGCTCGACCGTGATGAAGAACTGGGAGCCGTTGGTGCCCGGACCCGCGTTGGCCATGGCCAGCAGGTAGGGGCGGTCGAACTGGAGGTCGGGGTGGAACTCGTCCTTGAACTGGTAGCCCGGGCCACCGGTGCCGTTCCCCAGCGGGTCCCCGCCCTGGAGCATGAACCCGGGGATGACCCGGTGGAAGACCGTGCCGTCGTACAGCCGGTCGGTCGACCGCTTGCCCGTCTCCGGGTGGACCCACTCCCGCTGCCCCTGGGCGAGCTCGACGAAGTTCTTGACCGTCTCCGGCGCGTGGTCGGGCAGGAGCCTCAACACGATGTCGCCTTGGTTGGTCTTCAGGGTGGCGTAAAGCTGCTCGGCCACGATCTGCCTTCCGTTGTCCTCTGTGACCCTCCGATCCTCGCACGACCGGGAGGGCGCGTCGTGCGGCGGTCGGTTCTGCCCCGGCCGCACCCCCTTTCCCCGGCCCGGCACCCGCCACCGGTGTGACCCGGATGCCTTTCCTCACATGCTGTCGCGTGGTACGGCAGGCATGATCGCAAAAAGGGTGGAAAGGTGAACGGTGACTTTGTGTGTGTGTGGGGGACGACGCCCCAGGCATTACGTACGCCACCGAGGAGGAGGTTCCCGTGACCCGCATCGACAGCGTGCGCGCCGCGACCGGTTCGGCGAAGGACAGCGTGCTGCACGCCGCGGAAGTGGTGGCGCCCTACGCCGACACCGCCAAGGACCGGGCCGCACAGTACGCGACCGAGGCCCGCGTACGGCTGGCACCCAAGGTGTCGCATGCCGCGCAGCAGGCCGCCGAGCAGGCCCGTGTCCAGTACGGCGCCCATCTCGCACCCGTGATCGAGCAGGCCCGTACCCATGTACCGCCGAAGGTCGACCACGCCGCCCAGGAGGCCGCCCTGCGCACCCGCAAGGCGGCCCGGCAGGCCGCGGAGTACTCCCGGCCGCGGATCGAGCACGCGGTGGCCGCCGCCGGACCCGTACGGGACGAGGCGGCTTCCCGTGGGGCGGCGGCGATCGCCGCGCTGCGCGGACAGGTCAGCGCCGACGAGGTGCGCAAGCTGGTCCGCAGGCATGAGCGCCGGGCCCGTGCCGGACGTGCCGTCAAGGGGGTGCTGATCCTCGGCGTGCTGGCGGGTGGCGCCTTCGCCGCGTGGAAGTGGTGGGACAAGCAGGCCAACCCGGACTGGCTGGTCGAGCCGCCCGCCGCGACGGAGGTACCCGAGTCGGGCGGCACGCTGAACGCCGTCGACGGTTCCCCGGATGCCCTCGACCCCGAGGTGGAGGCCAAGCAGGCACAGCTGGACGCCGAGGGCGACCCGCAGGACCGGGAGTAGCGGCGGCACCGGGACCCGGGCTCCAGCTCCCGCGGCTCCAGCGACCACGACTCCGGCTCCGGCTCCGGCTCCGGCTCCGGCTCCGGCTCCGGCTCCGGCTCCGACGATGGGCGGTCACCCCGCGAGGGTGGCCGCCCCTCGTCATGTTCCACGTGAAACCGTCGTGTTCCACGTGAAACGTCGCCGGATGGGTGTTTCACGTGGAACATGCTCTGCGGTACCCGGAGACGTGGCGCCCCGGCGACGCGGCGGCCTGTGCGGTGCGGTGCCTGCCTGCTGCCTGGCGGTGGTGACGGTGGCGCGGTCGGGCGCCTGACACCTGCTGGCGAACTGGTGGGGGTACGGCCGACCGGCTCAGACCGCCGCCCGTCGTCGCAGATGGGTCAGCAGCACGTCCAGGGTGTTCCATGCCTCCGCGTGGGTGCCGTCGCCCAGGGGATAGTGCAGTGCCGGCCTGGCCTCCGGTCCCAGTTGCACGGGGCGCAGGGTGAGCGGGGGCCGACGGGCGTGGGTGAGTGTGGTCTCCAGGACACCCTCGGCGCCGAGGGTGAAGGACAGCGGTACGGGCGGCGCCTCGAAGACCGGGGGCGCGGTGAGGTCACGGCGGGCCGGACCGAGGGTCGCCAGCAGGGAGATCAGCCCGTGCTCCCCGTCCGCCAGGGCCCCGGCCAGGGTCCGCACGGCGTCCAGGGGGACCCGTTCCCCTTCGCCGTAGCCGATGGTGAGGGTGACGTTCTCCTCGACGCCCGCCGTCGTCCGAGTGATCCGTACCGTCGCCAGAGCGGGCCGGTCGGGGCTGCCGACCGCCGTGATCAGGGTCGGCTCTGGCACCCGGCCGCGCGCCAGATCGGTGAGCTGACGGGGTGACCACGGCAGATTGACCGGCTCGGCGGTTCCCCAGCCGGCCGGGGGCGCACCGGTGAGGGTCCGCCAGGCCAGCTCCAGGGAGCGGCCGAGCAGCAGTTCCCCTTCCGGCGGGTACGCCGTGCGGAAGGAGACGGTGAGCTGGTGTTCGCCGGTGGGGCCGGACGGCCGGTACGGCTCGGCGACGGTGCCCTGACCGGACTCGTCGGTGACGACGGCGAAGGTGCCGTGCTGCCAGCCCAGCACGGCACCGGTCAGCCCGTCGTAGTAGCCGCAGTCGGGGTGCTGGACGACCCAGCGGTTGGGCGCGCCGGTCAGCGCGGTCCGCAGATGGTGGCTGAGGCGGCAGTGGGCGGGGGTGACGATCTGGAGCGCGGAGTCCTGTGCCGCGGTGGTGCGCAGCACCTCGGAGAGCCAGGCGGTCAGCGGGACGACGGGCCGGTCCGCGAGCACGACCACCGTCGACTCGGTGACCACGTCGACCGCAGGCAGCGCGTCCTCGGCGACGATCACGGCCGTCTGGTCGGTCCCGTCACCGGGATCGCTCTCCACCGGCACCACGCCGATCGTGCCCGCGCCGGGCGGCCACACGGTGCCGCCGAGCAGATGGGTGAGCCGTCCGACGACCGAACCGGCGAGCCGCTCGGCCTCGGGCACCGCGCTGGAGGCACGGGTCTCCGTCCACCACACCGGTACGGGGGCCTGGGCCGCGCTCTCCGCCCCGAGCAGTCGCTCGATCTCGCCCGGTACCTGGACCAGGAGCGGTGACTCCACGGACACCAGCGGACGGCCGCCCGAGCCGAGGAGCTGGACCACGGCGCCGTCGGCGGTGGCCGTCACCTCCGTACCGGGACCGCCCGCGTGCAGTCCCACCAGCAGGGACAGCGCGTCGGGCATCTTCGGGGTGAGCGCGATGACGTCCTTGGTCATACGGCGGCCCGCCGTGCGGTGTGCTCACGGGTCCGGGGGCCGGGACGCCCGGGGCGGCGATGCCCGGGTCCGGGGTGCCCAGGGCCGGGGTGCGGGGGATCGAGGGGCGGGGGATCGGGGTGCACCAGGTCCGGACGCGCTAGGTCCAGGTGCGCAAAGTCCAGGTGCACAAGGCCCGGACGCGCGAGGTCCAGGTGCACAAGGGCCGGGTGCACGGGGGCGGGGGGCGCGGGGGTCACCGGGTGCGCGTCGGTCATGAGTCGTCCGTCTCGTCGTCGGCGGCGGCCAGGGCGGTCTGGATCAGCTGATGGGGGCGTCCGCGCCGGACCAGGGTGCCCCGGCCGGGCGGCTGGGGGCTCGCGTAGAGACCGGGGAAGAGCTGGCCCTCGGAACGGTCGCCGGTCATCACCAGGGCCGCCGTCCCTGATTCCCGCAGGGTCGTCAGGAACGGCTCGTACAGGGCCCGGGAGGACCCGGCGACCCGGCGGGCGACCACGAAGTGCAGGCCGATGTCCTGGGCGGAGGAGACATACGGCAGGAAGGGCGCGAGCGGCTGCTGTCCGGCGGTGGTCAGGATGTCGTAGTCGTCGACGAGGATCACGATCCTCGGGCCCGTGAAGGACGGGCCGTCGGCGGGCGCGTCGGGGTCGATGCCCTCGTCCGGGAGCCGTTTGTCGAGTTCCTTGGCGATGCCCGAGGCCAGCGCGGCGGAGATCCGGGCGTTGTGGGCGTAGCCGCCCCGGTACGGCTCGGGGACCACCGCGCGCAGTCCCCGCCGGGGGTCGAACACGGCGAAGACCAGCTCGTCGTCCGCGTGGCGGGCGATCAGCCCGGCGGCGATCAGCTTCAGCAGGTTCGTCTTGCCGCACTCGTTGTCACCGAGGATCAGCAGATGCTGGTCCTGGGCGAACAGGTCGAGGAGGACGGGTGCCAGCGCGTCCTGGTCGACCCCGATCGGGGTGCGGCGGGGTTCGCTGTGCGCGGCGGGCAGCTTCGCGGACGACAGCCGGGTGGGCAGCACCCGGACGGGCGGCGCGAGGTCGCCGTGCCAGGTGGCGCGGATCGTGGCGACGGCGTCCTCCAGCGCGGCGCCCGGGTCGCCCACGGTGTCCCCGTCGCCGTCGTCGCCCGTGCCGCCGTCGATACGGGGCAGCGCGACCTGAGCGAACAGCTTCTGGTCGGTGAGCACGCGGCCCGGGGCGTCCGTCGGGATCGTCTCGGACAGCTTCCGGTCGATCCCCGAGTCGGAGGGGTCGTTGAGCCGCAGCTCGACCCGCGTACCGAACATCGACTGGCCCGCGATCCGGACATCGTTCCAGCGCAGCATGCCCGCGACCACATGGATGCCGTAGCCGCCGCCGCGCCGGAGGATGTCGTTCACCGCGTCGTCGATGGAGGAGAACTCCTCGCGCAGGGCCCCGTATCCGTCGATCAGGAGCACCACGTCGGTCGCGGGGAGCTCACCGATCCGGCCCTGGGCGCGCAGCCGCCGGAGCTGGTCGACGGAGTCGATGCCGTGCTCGCGGAAGAGCTGCTCCCGGGCGGCGAGCATGTTCCGTACCTCCGCGACCGTGCGGGCCACCCGCTCCTGGTCGGCGCGGCCGGCGACCCCGCCGACGTGCGGCAGCCCGGCGAGCGCGGCGAGCCCGCCACCGGCCAGGTCCAGTCCGTAGACCGCGACGTCGCGGGGGGTGTGGGTGAGCGCGAGGGACAGGGCGAGGGTGCGCAGCAGCGTCGTCTTGCCGGACTGGGGGCCGCCGATCACGGCGGTGTGCCCGCCCGCCACGGTCAGATCCAGTTCCCAGGGGCCGCGCCACTGCCGGGCGGGGGCGTCCAGGACGCCCAGCGGGACCTTCATGGGGGCACCGCGCCGGTCACCGAGCCGCATCCCGTGCTCATCGGCGCCGAGCGGACCGGCGGCGGTGTCCAGGGACAGCGCGTCGGGCAGCGGCGGCAGCCAGATACGGCGGGCGGGCGGAGCGGCGCCCTTGAGCTGGTCGACCATCACGGACAGCACGGTCGGGCCGGTCTCCCGGACGGTGGCGGCGGGTCTGCTGTCCTCGGCGCCCGGTCCCTCGGCGCCGCCCGCGCTGTCGGCGAGGGTGTTGTACGTGGGATAGGCGAGGGCCAGCGGGCCCTCTTCCTCGGTCTTGTCCAGCAGCGCGCCCCGGTAACGCCCGGAGACGTAACCGGCCTTGAAGCGTGTGTACGCGGAGGTGTCGACCTTGAGGTAGCCGAAGCCGGGCAGCGGCGGCAGATGGAACGCGTCGGTGGTGTCGAGGACGGTCCGCGACTCGTCGGGGGAGAACGTCCGCAGCCCGAGCCGGTACGACAGATAGGTGTCGAGGCCCTTGAGCTTGCCGCCCTCGATGCGCTGGCTGGACAGCAGCAGATGGACGCCGATGGAGCGCCCGATCCGGCCGATCGACAGGAACAGGTCGATGAAGTCGGGCTTCGCGGTGAGCAGTTCACCGAACTCGTCGATGACGACGAACAGATGCGGCAGCGGCTCCAGATCGGGACGGCGTTCGGCGCGCAGCGCGGCGTAGTGGCCGATGTCGGCGACGTTGCCCGCGTCCTTGAGGACCTGCTGACGGCGCTTGACCTCGCCCGCGAGGGAGGTGTGGACGCGTTCGACGAGCCCCGCCTGGTTCTCCAGGTTGGTGATCACGCCCGCGACATGGGGGAGTTCGGCGAACGGCGCGAAGGTCGCGCCGCCCTTGTAGTCGACGAGGACCATCGCCAGCTGTTCCGGCGAGTGGGTGGCGACCAGCGCGAGGACGAGGGTGCGCAGCAGTTCGCTCTTGCCGGAGCCGGTCGCGCCGACGCACAGTCCGTGCGGGCCCATCCCCAGCTGGGAGGACTCCTTGAGGTCGAGCAGGACGGGCCCGTGCCGGTCGTCCAGTCCGATCGGTACCCGCAGGAAGTCGCGTTCCCCGCGCGGCGCCCACAGCCGGTCCAGGTCGAGGGCGGCGGGATCGGTGACGCCGATCAGGGCGGGGAAGTCGACGGGCCCGGAGACCGGGGTGCCGTCCGCGACGGACTCGGCGGACAGCCGCAGCGGCGCCATCATCCGGGCGAGGCCCTCCGCGCCGGGCACCCCCAGCGCGTCCGAGGTGCCCTCGTCGGGCCGGGCCTCGGGCGCGGCGGACGTCGGGTCGGGCACCACCCGCAGATCCTCCACCGTGACGTGCTCACCGTCGACGGTGATCCGTACGGACACCTCGTCGGGCTCGTGGACCTGCTCGGCGAGCAGATGCAGCACGGTGACGTTCATGTCGGCGAGGCCCACCGCCGAGTCGGGAACGGGCAGTTCGACGGCGTTGCCGCCGTACTCGTCGCTGACCACCAGCATGCGGCTCGCCATCCGCAGCGCGTTACGGTCGGACAGCCCCCGGCGGACCTCGGCCGCGTAGGACGCGCGGCGGCGCAGTTCCCCGCCGAGCACCACGGCGAGCTGCGGCATGCTCGGGGCGATCCGGCGCACGGCCACCGGGCCGTCCTGCTCCTGGGTGTCCAGGACATGGGGAAGCCACTTGGCCCACTCCCAGTCGTCCGCGAGCCGCTCCCCCGGCACCCCGAGGGCCAGCGACACGTCCTCGGGGGCGTGCAGCACGGCGGTGTGCGTGAGCAGCGCCCGCGCCACCCGCAGCACACCCTCGCGGTCACCGACGACGCTGATGTTCCCGGCGCGGTCCAGCGGAACGGTCAGCGGGAAGTCCCGGGCCCGGGTGAAGCGGGACAGCAGGGCGCCCGCCTCGTTCAGCATGAAACGGTCGGGCGGGGCGAGGACCCCGCCGGGGTTCTGGCCGAGCGTCAGGTCCTGGAGGGCGACCTCACCGGTGCCGAGGCGTACCCGCAGGAAGTCCGGGTCGGTACGGCGCCGCTCCCACAGCCGGGCCGGGTCCCGCACGATGTCGTACAGGGCCTGCGGCGGCGGATTGAGCCGCCGGGCCTGGCCACGGAGCTTGCGCTCCACGACGCCCAGTTCCTCGCGCTGCTCCTCCAGGTACTCCAGATAGCGCTCGCGCTGGGTACTGCGGGTGCGCTGCGCCTTGCCGCGCTGGGACCAGAACAGGGCGACGGCGCCGAGCAGCGCGAAGACCAGCACGATCGCGCCGACGGCGGCGAACCGGCTGTTGCGGATGACCGTCATCATCACGACCGAGCCCATCACCCCGGCCATCGGCAGCAGCGCGGTCGCGGCGCCGCCGATCTTGCCCTCGGGAAGGTTCGGCGGGGCCTCGACGACCCGGTTCGCGGGCGGCGGCAGGGGCCGGGAGCTGCGGGCCGGCCGGTGGACGAGCTGCTGGGTCACCGCGCACCGACCGCGCGTTGCATCACCTCGGCGGCAAGCCGGGTCGCCGCCTGCCGGGTGGCCGCGCCGAGATGGTCGGTGCGGATGACCCCGCCGGACGCCAGATGACGGTCGTAGGGCAGGACGACGACGCCCACCCCGCTGCGGGCCAGCGCCTCGGCGGCGGCGCCCGCGTCCAGGGAGGCGTCGGGACTCGTGGCGGTCAGTACGACGACGGTGCGTGGCAGGACGGCCACCGGCAGGGAGCCGAGCCAGTCCAGGACCGCGCCGGTCGACGCGACGCCCTCGGTGGTCGCGGGGGTGACGAGCACCCGGGCCTGGGCGGTGTCCAGCGCGGTACGGGCGACCTCGCCGGGCAGGGTCTCGCAGTCCACGAGGGTCACCCCGAAGTAGCGGCGCAGCGCGACCATCACCGTGCGGTAGGTGGCGATGTCGATCCGGGCACCGATCCGGCCCTGGCTGCCGGGCAGCAGCCAGCCGCCGTCGGTGAGCGGTACGAGATAGCCGGTGACGTCGGTGAGCTGCATCGACGGGCGCAGGATCTGGACGAGGTCGGTGCACGTCCAGCGCAACTGGTCGACGCCGAGCCGGGCGGGGAGGGTACCGAGCGCGGCATCGGCCTCCAGGGTGAGCACCGGGTCGTGCCGGAAGTGGTTGAACGTACGGCTGAGCAGGGCGGTCACCGTGGTCTTCCCGGCGCCGCCCCGGATGCTGGTGACGACGATCTGCCGCCCGGTGGTGACGGGCTGCTGCACCTGGGCGACGAGTTCCGTGCTCTCGGCCACGGCCCGCGCGGCGGAACTCCCGAACGCGTGCTGCGCCAGCCGGAGCACCCGGCGCAGCACCGGGTCGCCGTGCCGGAGCCGGGCGCTCTTCGCCCCGGCGCCCAGTACGGGGACGGTGTCGGGGCCCGGGGCGGAACCGGGACGCACCCCGCCGGGCAGGGGCCCGTCGGGCCGGGTGCCGCCGGAGCTACGGGTGGCGGTACCCGTGAACGGGGCGGCGGCATACGCGCCGGGGGCACCGGGGGCGTACGGCTGGGCGGTGGGGTGTCCGGCGCGGGCGGGGGTACCGGCGGGGCCGGACGGGACGGACGGGCCGGTGGGGCTCGCGGAAGCGGGGGAAGCGGCGGAGACGGGGGGAGTCGCGCTACCAAGGGCACCGACCGGGGGTCCGGCGGCGGGGGCGACCGGCCCGGCTGTCGCGGCACCCGGCCCGGCAAGGGCGGGGCCAGGCGCGGCGTGGGCGGTACCGGGTTCCGGGGCGGTACGGGGTGCGGGGGCGCCCGCCACGGGAGCGGTCTGGGTCGCGCTGGGCGGCGGCTGCTGCCCGGAGCGGCCCTCGCCGGGTCCGGCCGGGGAACCGGGCGAGGCACCGGACGAAGGCGCGGTGGTCGGCGCGGTGGTGGGCGAAGCGGCAGGCGTGGACGCCCCGGGTACAGACAACCCGGGAGTAGCCGACGCAGGGGCAGACGACCCGGGGCTGGATGGCGCAGGGGTCGCTGACGCGGGGGTGGACGGTGTGGCGTCGGGTGGAGTGGCCGGAGCGGTCCCCGCGGGCCCCCCGGGCCGCGCCGCCGTGGCCGGGGTGTCCCCGCCCGGCCGCGCTCCCGGCTTCTTCGACGAGGTCAGAGCGCCCAACTCACCCAGCACGCCCGCCTGCCAGTCGTTCCGTTCCACAACACCGCACCCCCTGGGGCGAACCACACGCCTGCACGAACTGTCTGAGCTGTCCGGGCCGCCGACCGCCGTGCCTCTACGGTCAGCGGGCCCGTGGCCCCCGGGGGCCACCTCCCTCACGCGAACGTGTCGAGCAGATCCCCGTACACCCCGAACGCCCCGATGAGCAGCGGCACCAGGGCGATCACACCGAAGGACTCGGCGGTGTCACCGGCCCTGCGCAGCCGTACCCGGACGTCCTCCGGGGGCTGGACGGCGAGGGCCAGCAGCGGCAGGACCGCGAGCACCACCAGCACCGCGAGGGGGCCCTCGGCCCCCGCGTTCCCGCTCCACACCAGCACCGCGCGCAGCGCGACGGCTCCGCCGGCGAGCAGCAGCACCACGACCTCGGCGACGAGCGGGAAGGCCCGTGCCCGCAGCCAGAGCACCAGCGCGGTGTCGACTGCCAGCAGCACGGTCCAGACGTTCGGATCGCGCAGCGCCAGCACCCCGGCCGCCGCGGCGGACACCGCGACGACGACGGTCGCCAGCGCGAGGCCCCGGTGGGTGGCGCCGAGCGCGGTGGACACCTGGTAGCGGCTGACGGACGCGCCACGGGAGCGGCGGTCGTCCAGACCGGTCAGACCTGCGGCGGACAGCGCGAGCCGGGGCAGCAGTCCGAGGACGACCACGGACACCACCGCGAGAACGGCTCCGGTGCGGGCCTGCTGGGTGACGGTCAGTGCGCCGTCCTGGGTGGCGGCGACGACCTCCCACACCGTCGTCATCACCAGGGTCGCGGCGGCACCGACGAGTCCGCCGCGCCCCAGCGGGGTGAAGAGACCGAGCAGCGCGAGGGAGACGACGACGGCCACGGCGACCACCGCGAGCCGTGCGGTGCCGTCCCAGCCCTGGGCGTCGGCGAGGGTCCACGCACCGAGGACGGCGACGGCTCCCGTGACGGCGAGCAGCGCGGTCGCGAGGCCCGCCTTGCCGCGCCGTCCGGCTATCGCCCCGCCGCCACCGGTGACGGCGGCCGTGGCGAGCAGGGCGGTGGCGACCGTCCGGGCGTCGAAGGCGCCACGGGCGAGAAGCCCGGCGGCCAGGGCCCAGCCGACCAGTCCCGCTCCGGCGGTCGCCCGCCGCGCGGCGGGACGCCAGCGCCAGGCCCGTACGTCGAGATCCTCGGCGACCTCGTCGGTGACGTCATGGACGACCGGGGCGGAGGGCGCGTCCTGGACGCGGACCAGCCGCAGCACCGCGCCGTCCGGCACGCCCGCGTCCTCCAGGGTGCTGTCCTGGGCGAGGACTGAACCGTCGGCGGTCACCAGATGCCGCAGTTGCGGCTGGCTCGCCACCCGGTCGTCGAGCAGTCTGATGACATCGGGCAGCAGCCGTCCGATGGGTTCCTGGGACGGCAGCACCAGATCCATGCGCCGTCGTTCACCGACCAGGGTGACCCTGCTCAGGACGGTACGGCTTCTCGTTCCCCCGCTCACCACGCGACCGAACCTATCACCGGGCAACGCCCGTACCAGGGGCCCCGGAAGCACCGCTCCCGGAGCCGTGACGAAGGCCGTACGGTCCCTCGTCGACGACGGAGACGACAGCAGGGCCTTGGGACTTGGACTTGTCGTCCTCCAGCAGCCGGTTCACGACGAACGACCAGCCCACGCAGCCGGCACAGAGCACGGCGGCGATGACGAGCCCGGCGAGCACCTTGCCCACCCGCTCGTCGGCGGCCCGCCGGTACCGCTCCGCCCCGAACAGCAGGGCGTCCCGCATCCGCCGCCGCCGGATCACCACGGACTCCAGCAACTGACTGTCGTAGTCCTGCGCCGCCATCTCCCGCTCCCCGTCGTCCGACCGCCCGGATCGGCCTGTGGCACCCCGTCAGGACAGCACGCGCACGTTTCCCCCGCGCTCGGCGATCCACCGCGCGAGTTCCTGCCCGGCGATCTCCCGGAACCCCGCGTCGGTGACGAACTCGACCGGCCCGAAAACCGACCCCGTCAGCCCCTTCACCACGGTACGGGAATCCACCCGCACCTTGAAGGAGTTCTCCACGACGACCGCGTCCGTCAGATCCGCACCGCGGAAGTCCACGTTCAGAAGGGAAGACCCCTGGAAACGTGTGCCCCGACAGCGCGCGTCCGTCGCGTCCGCACCGTAGAGCGACGCCTTCACCAGATCCGCGCCGTCGAGCACCGCACCGATCAGCACGGCGTCATCGAGGTTGACCCGCACCAGCGAGGCCGACGTGAGATCGGCGCCCCGCAGATCCGCCCCCTGCATGTCCGCCCGGTACAACTCCGCACCGACAAGCCTGACCTCGCGCATCGTGGCACCGGTGAACCACGCTTCACCGAAGTCACGTCCGGAAAGATCCGCCCTACTGAGATCGAGCCCGACGGCATCGAGGCCACGCGTATCCCCGGCGGGAGGCCATTGGGGCCGGCTCATCAGAGGTATGCCTTCCCAGTCAGCCCACCAGATCCCCTACCGTCGATCAATTCCGGAGTCGCGAACCCGCGTTCGTCACTGCACCCGAACCAGGTGAACTCGCCGGACCGTGGGCCATCACCCGTGAGACGAGTACCGACGCGCCTGGATCTGCTGCCCGTCCTCGTCCCAGCGGTCGTCCTCCAGTACCGACATCCCGTTCTCACTGTTGAGCTGCCTGCACTTCAGAACTCCGTTGGGGTGCCATTCCTTGAACTCCCCTTTGAGACGACCTCCGGTGTGAGTACCCTCGGCCCGCAACACACCGTCCTCGTACCACTGCCGAGTGCGACCATTGGGCCGACCTTCCGCATAGGTCTCCTGACTGACCAACGCGTCACCGAGGTATTCCACCACTTCGCCCGTGTACAGCTCACCTTTGTAGAAGAGACGCAAACCGTCATCCATGTCCACATCGGGACCATCGATGTCGATCATGTCCGGCACAGTCATCAGGGCGTCCAATTCTCGTCACTCGGAGGGTATCCATTGTATCGTCCGTGGCTGCTGGGCAGACCCTCAAGCATGTTCGCGCAGTTCCAGCAGAAGGGCGCCCCACGGCCCCGAAGTCCCGTTTCCTTGTGCTTGAGGAACGGAAATTCTACCGAAGCACGCATCTCCCGTATGACGGAGGCATCAGCAGAGAGACCCTGGCGGGTTCGCATCCACAGCAGTTCGTTGACGGCCTTGACTTCCGCGTGGCCGAGCGGGTTGTCGAGCGATTCATGCAACGGATGAGCTTCCAGTCGGCGGAACCGGTCCAGGAGAGCAGGGTGCAGCTCCTCCACTGGAATCCTCAGCGAGGAAGGACCATTGATCCCCTCGATAACAGTCCCTGTACGCAGATCCATCACAGCACCCACGCAGGCACCGGTCTGGGCCCTGGGAAATGTTTTGTTCTCCTTGGCCAGCAAATACTCCGAGGAGCGAGAGCGCGACAGTTCTTCAAGGAACTGGGCAACCGGCCGACCATCGACATGCGTGATGAACCCGTCGACCACCGTGGCCCTTGGACCTGTGGGGTCGATCTGGTCCAAGAGTTTTTCTCCCGCACCCGCTGGCGGGGGAGTGCCGTCCTCCCCTACACGTACCGTGGGGGGCAGTGCGTCCTCCGGCGTGGCCGCGGAACCAGGAGCCTGGTGATCGCGCCCACCGCCACCCTGGTCAGGACCTGACCCCTGGTGGGGCAGGGGCGGCCCCTCCCCAGGAGAATGACTTCCGCCACTGTGGGTCACATCAGGAGTGGAACCGGCCCCTGTTCCTGGCTCTGCGTAGCTCCCTCGGCCATTGGCCGGGCTGTCGATGTGGCTGTTGGAGGGCATGTTGTTCGCGCCTCCGCCCGGGAGGTTGTCCACCGCGCCGCCCGGGAGCTGGCCCGCGCCGCCGCCGGGAAGCTGGCCCGCACCGCCACCCGGGAGGTTGTTCGCCCCGCCGCCCGGCAGGCCGTCCAGCCCTCCGCCGCCCGGGACCGCACCCCCACCCGGCGTCACCGCCCCCGGAACAGCACCACCACCCGGCGTCACCCCACCAGGCGTACCGGCACCCGGGGTCGTCGCACCCGGGGTCACCCCGCCCGGTGCGCCGCCCGCCGCGTTGTCGATGGTCCCCGCCACCGGTCCCGCGCCCACCAGCGCCGGCTCCCGTGCGCCCACCTGGACCGGGGTCTCCGACCGCACCGGCGGGACCTCCGCACCCGAGCGGTCCGGGTTGGTCACATCGCGCGGCATCACGTCCGGCTTCGGGTTGCCCGCCGCGTCCAGGAGTTGGCCGGTGTTCGTGTCGAGGTACTGCGGGCTGCCGTTCGCGTCGTCCGGCAACCGCACCGTGTGGGAAGGGTCCGGGCCTGTGCCTGCGCGTGCCGCGTCGTCGGCGCCTGCCACCGGGGCCGGGGTCGCGGGTTCGGGGATGTTGATCCGGGCGCCCGCGTCCACGTTCCGCAGACCCGCCAGGAGATCACCGACCTTCACGGTGACTACCTTGCCGCCCTTCGCGATATAGGTCACCGGGTCCAGGAGGCGGCCCGTCTTGCCGAGGGCGGAGATCACCTTCGCGACCGAGCCCGTCTTCGCCGCCGCGCCCGCACCACCCGTGAACACCGTCGTCACCACGTTGAACGTCGTCGCACCCGCCGCCCGCGCCGGATTCTTCCCCCACTCGTCCCACGCCACCAACGCCTTGCCGGTCTCCTTCACCGCCGTCCGCGACTCACGGAACCACCCCGGCAGCTTCTCCTCCGGCAACGTCCAGAACACCGTCCCCAGCACCGGCGTGACGGTGATCGCCAGACCGGTGACGACCTTCGCCAGGCCCGTCCACGCCTGGCCCGCCGCGTCCCACCCGTCGACCCCGACCAGCGTCCCCAGACCCCGGATCGTCCCCCACAGGCCGTCGACGAACACACCCTTCAGGAACGACCCCACATGATGATGGACCTCCCACCAGCGGCGGGACTCCTCCACCTGCGAACCCCACGGCAGCTCCTCCGTACCGTCCAGGTCCTTCTCACTGAACCCGTACATGTTCGACTTGCCCGTGCCGTCGTCCGCGATGAAATGCGTCCCGCACACCAGCGCCGTGATCTTGTTCGCGCAGGCCCGCTCCGCCTCCCAGAACGCCGCCACCGCCGCGTTCACATCCTTCACCAGGTCGTTGTTCTCCTCGACCTTGTCCCCGTCGTCCTTCCAGTGCTTGTCACCACTGATCCCGGACACAAAAGCCGTCGCATCCGCCTTCAACTGCTTCAGCCGCGCCTCGATCGGACGGACCTCCGCCGCGTACTCCGACAACGCCGTCGTCACCGACTCCAGCTGATCCGCGAACACATCCGACTCCGACTTCACCGGACCCGTCGTCGCGAACAACCGCTCCGCCTCCGGCGCCGTGTAGAACGCCGACAACCCCTGAAAACGCGCATGCACATCCGCACCCGCATCACGGAACTGCCCCGCAGCCCCATGAAGCAGCCCCCGCTGCGCCTCCAACTCCCCCAGATCCCCCGTGAACTGAGGAATCGTCCCCGGATTGATCGCCCCGCCATTCACCACAGACCCCCGTGCCCGTGCCGGTCAGTGCCGCGTGCCGCTCCGCAGTGTGCTCGCTACCCGGTACCGGCGTGGTAGGCAGCCGGGTGGCCCGGGGGCGGGCCCTGGCCCGGGAGGTCGATCTTGGGTTCCTTGAGGGCCTCGCGCTGGGCGTTGGCCGCCTGCTCCAGGTCGCCGGTGAGGTAGGCGTTGGTCGCGTTGGCGGCGCCGTTCAGGGAGGCGGAGGCGCGGGCGCCGATCTTCTGGAGCCGCTCGGTGTGCGCCGTCATGAACTGGCTGAGGGCGACCGCGACGAGACCCTGACCCTCGCTCTCGCCGCCACCCCCGCCCATGCTGAGGGTGCCGGCCGCCTTCGCCGCGGCCGGTACCGCCGTCTGAAGGGTCGTGCCCGCCTTGCCGAGCCCTTCGGCGGCCGTACCCGTCTTCTCCAGTACGCCCTTGACCCCGGTCGGAGAGATGTCCCATCCGGTCATGAATCAGCCCCCGTCCAGCCGTGTGTCAGCCGATGGCGTCGACCGCGGCCTTGGCCTTGGCCAGTGTCGACTGCGCGGTGCCGTCGTTCTGTTCCAGCGTGCCGCGGACGAGGCGGATGATCTCCCGCACCTCGTTGGCCGCCTTGTTCCAGCGGACTTCCTTGCCGTGGTATTCGTCGGAGACCCCGTCGGCCTGGAACTCGGCCATGGCGGCCTTGACCGCGGTGTCCCGGTCGCCCAGGACCCGCTCCAGCTGCGCGATGATCCCCTGCAAGCCGCCCTGGACCTCGGAGGACGCCCCCGTGTCGTAGGACCGGCGGTCGAGATTCTGTCCCATCGTCAACTCCTGCTGGGTCAGCGCGCGCCGAAGCGGGCGGCGTCGAAGTTCGCGGAGCCCATGTTCTGCTGGGCGTTGCTCTCCTGCTCCTGGTCACCTGTGCCGAACGCGGTCTCCATACCGCCCTGGCCGCCGAGGATCGCCCCGAGCGAGCCGTTCAGCGCGGCGGTGATCTCGTCCGCGCGTGCCTTGAACGAGTCGAAGGCCGCCTTGCCCGCGCCGTTGAACTTGCCTTCCAGCGGGTCGGCCGCCGCGATGAGCTGCCGGATCAGCGTCCCCAGGTCGTCACTCGACCCTGTCGTGGACTTGCCGAGGTCGCCCAGCGTCGTACTACCCATGTCGAACTTCACGCACCCACCCCCGAACAGTCGTGTGCGGCACCGCCGCACAGCCGCGTCACTGCCTTGCCGTGACTGCCCTGATGCCTTCGTCCCGCCTTTGTACGCGATCCGGACGCCCGCTGTCGCGAGGTTTCCGCCCTCGCTCGACCGCGCCGGAGTCCGCGTCGCCCGGTTGTGCCCAGGGACAGCCGTTACGAGGAAGAACGCGTTTCGGCCGCGTCCGGTTCCCCCCAGCCGTCCGCTCGCGGCCCGCCACCCCCGGCTTGTCCGGATCGCATCGGCCGACGGCCGGAACCCATCAGCCTCTTCCGCGTCGGCGGGCCCGCCCGCCCGTCCCGCACGGCCCACGCGCGCGGGAAGGCCCCGGCCGGAGCGGGTCCGGTCGGGGCCTCGGCCGCGCGCGTGGGAGGGTCGACAGGCCGTGCGCTGGGGGAGTCATCCCGCCAGGGCGGACGCCGCACATGCGATGTCCACCTCATCCGCACGCGTGGGCAGGTCAGTTGGTGGTGTAGATGTACTTCCAGGTGCTGACGGTGCCGGCGTTCACGGAGTCGCCGTAGGCGCCGTCCACGTACACGCTGCGCACCCGCAGCTTGTAGCCCGCCCGTCCGGGCTTGCCCATGTCCAGGGTCGACCTGCCCGACGTGCCGAGGGCGAAGTACTCAGGGCCGGCCGAGTTCCAGCGGCCGTCGAACCAGACCTGCACGTCGAACCGGTACTTGCGGTTCTTGTTGTAGGTCATCGCCGTGTGGAACAGGGGCGCCTTGTTCTTGCGGACGTAGTGGTACGTCCTGCCGCTGAGGGAACCGGTCCGGTAGTGCTGGGTGATCCAGGTGCTCAGCTTGACCTTGGTGCCCACCCGGCTCGTCACGGTGCGGGCGGACGTCCGTGTGTCACCGTCGAAGACGGCGGAGACGGTGGTGTCCCGCTTGAGGGTGACGGTCGCGGAGAGGTTGCCACGGGAGTTGACCTTGGCGGTCCGCAGATGGATCTTGCCCCGCCCGTCGCCCGCGGCGTCGTAGTACAGCTTGACCGTACGGTTCTTGTACGTCTTGCCGAGGTTCGCGGTGAAGGCGACCTTGCTGTTGTACGCGTACACCTTGCCCGCGCGGTCGAGCTTCAGGGCGGGCTTGGCGCGGGAGACGGACACCGTGTCGGACTTGCTGACCGCGGCACGGTCGGCATCTCCCTTGTACGCGACGGTGTACTTCACCTTGCCGCCCGACGGCGGCGCGTTCTTGAAACTGAACGCGCCCCGTGAGTCGGTCTTCGCCTTGCCCAGGTACTTGCTGCCAGGGGACTCGGCGTCGGTGCGGGTGACCGTCACCTCCGTCCCGGCGCGCAGCGGCAGCGTGGCCTTGAGCGTGCCCTTGAGGGTCAGGTCCTTGCCCCGGGTGGCGCTGGTGGGGGCATCGACCGTGAGGACCGGCAGGGCGCGGTACGGGGCGTCCAGCACCCGCAGCGAGTACTTCCCGCCGTCGTTGTAGGAGATCGCGAAGAGNNCGAAGAGCCGCTGCCCGCCCGGCTCCCAGACGAGGGAACGGTCGGCGAGCATGTCGGAGCCGCTGACGCGCGAGTCGGTCTCGGGGAAGTCGTACGAGCGCACCGGTGTGGGGGCCCCGGGCCGGTAGACGAACACGTCCGCGGCGTACGAGTCGGAGTGGCCCGCGGCGAAGCTGCCGTCGGCGGCCACCGCGACCGCGTTGGGGTGCCAGGAACCGGTCCGGTAGTCGGGCAGGTCCGCGAGGGTGGACGCGTCCCAGACGTCGTGGGTGTAGCCCGGGTGGGCGGTGATGAGCTTCTTGCCGTCGGCGGTGAAGGTGAGGTCCCGGGTGTCGCCGGAGACCACGGAGCCGCCCGCGTACGCGGTGCGGTTCGCGGTCGGGCCGGACACGTCGTACAGGGCGAGGGCGGAGCCGTAGTACTCCGTCGCGCCCGCGGCCAGCTTCCCCGGTTCGGCGGGGGACGCCTCCAGCCGCGGGGCGGCGCGCCAGCCGCTCCCGGTGTCCTCGTCGAGCGTGACCGTGGGTTCGTCGCCGGTCGTTTCGAGCGAGCCGAGGCCGCCCTTGCCCTGGCCGCCGTACCCGAACCACAGCTTTCCGCCGGCGAGGGCGATGTACTGCGGGGCGGTGCCGTCACCGGTCCCGTACCGCGCGGTGCGGGTGACGTCGGCGGTCTCCAGCGAGACGATCGAGTTGTCGCCCGGGACCGCCGCGTAGAGCTGGGTGGAGTCGGCCGAGAGCGCGAGTCCGCGCACCCCGGGCAGCCCGGCGACGGTGGCGAGGGTCCGTCCGGTGTAGTCCAGCGCGACGATCTTGCCGCTGTACGGATCGCTGACGAAGATCTTCTTGCCGACACCGTCGATCACGACGTCACCGACGTTCGAGACCGGGATGATCCTGCTGCTGTCCGCCACGGCGGAACCGGCCCCGACCACGCCGAGCGCGGCGGAGCCTATGAGCACCGCGAGCGCGGTCGCGGTGGAAAGGGTGCGCGTACGCACGTGATTCGTACCCCCACGGAGAAAGACGGCCGGACACCCTCCGGCCAGGGACATACCCCCTGCTCCAGCGGTCCGCGCGACGCCCGCGGCCGTGTCCGGCCCGGGGCGCGGTCCCGCCGCTGGACGCAGGGTATGTCATGGGTACGACACTTTGGTGAGTGCGTCTGGCATATGCGTAGGTTGGGTTCCGGCCGCTGTTCCGGTCACCCGGGCGGGTTGCTGTTCCGGTCGCTGTTGCCGTCCCGGTCGCTGTTCCGGTCGCGGGCCGTGAACAGGTGCCCGAGATACTTGGCCGCGACCCCATCCAAGGACCGACCCCGCTCCGAATCATCAGGAACACCCCGTCTGCCCTGGGAGGAGCGACCGCGTGAGAGAAGCCGTGCACATCGGCAGGAAACCGGCGCCGGGACCGGATCTCGAAGAGCTGATCGGCCTGGTCGTCCGTGGCGACCAGGAGGCGTTCGCGCGGCTCTACGACATCACGGCCGGTCCGGTGCTGGGGGTGGCGCGGGCCGTGCTGCGTGACCCGGCGCAGTCCGAGGAGGTCGCCCAGGAGGTCCTCACCGAGGTGTGGCGGACCGCCGCGCGCTACCGGCGGGACCGGGGCCAGGTCATGAACTGGGTCCTGACACTCGCCCACCGGCGGGCGGTGGACCGGGTCCGCTCGGTGGAGGCGTCCGCCGCCCGCGACGACAAGGCCGCGCGGCTGGACCACACGCCCGAGTACGACCAGGTGGAGGAGGAGGTGCAGACCCGGCTGGAACGGGAGCAGGTCCGGCGGTGTCTGCGGACCCTCACCGAGGTCCAGCGCGAGTCGGTGACGCTGGCCTATTACCGCGGGCTGACGCACCGCGAGATCTCCGACGTGCTGACGACCCCGCTCGGCACGGTCAAGACCCGTCTGCGGGACGGCCTGATCCGGCTGCGCGACTGCCTGGGAGTGAGCGCATGACACCGACCGATGTGCATCTGCTCTCGGGCGCGTACGCGCTGGACGCGCTGGACGAGGACGAACGGGCGGGCTTCGAGAACCATCTCGCGCACTGCCCGGCCTGCGCCGAGGAGACCCGGGAACTCGCCGCCACGGCGGGCAGACTGGGGCTCGCCGCCACCGTCACCCCGCCGCCCGCGCTGAAGCGTCGGGTACTGCGGGAGATCACCACCATCCGGCAGGAGGCCCCGCGCCCCGGACACGCTTCCGGCGGCGGGTCCCCGGTCGGCGGCTCCCAGGCCCAGGGCTTCCCCGGGCGTGGTTACGCGGGGCGTGGCTCCTCGGGGCGCGGTTTCGCGGGCCGGTGGCTCCCTGCCCGGTGGGGCGGGGACCGGGCGGACGGTTCGTCCCCGGGCCAGCGCTCCGCGCGGGGCGGGTCCCGGTGGGTGCTCGCCGTGTGCCTGGCCATCGCGGCGGGACTGGGAGGGACGACCGTATGGCAGCACCAGGAGGCCGAACGCGCCCGTGACCAGGCCAGATCGGAGAGCGGCAGGCTGGAGCGGCTGACCGGCGTGCTCACCGCGCCGGACGCCCGCACCCGCAGCGCCGCTTTCCCGGACGGCGCGCGCGGCACCGTCGTCGCCTCCCGCGCCCGGGACAAGGCCGTGTTCATCGGCGCCGGGATGCCGCGTCCCCCGGCGGGCAAGGTCTACCAGCTCTGGTACGACGACGGCGGAACGATGCGCTCCGCCGGGCTGATGGAACCCGCGCGCGGTGACCAGGCCGTTCTTCTGGACGGCCCGCTGGGCGGGGCGAGCGGGGTGGGGATCACGGTGGAGCCCGCGGGCGGCTCACCCGGTCCGACATCCGATCCGGTGGGTCTCGTGTCGTTCGGAGCGTGACGCCCCGCGTGCGCTGAGGGTGCGAGGCGGTGCGGGCCCCTTGGCCGGGCAGGCTCCGAACACCCTTGGCGATACGTGACGGCTGGCTTTGGTGGGCCGGGTCGCACGCCCCTGGCGGGCCGGGTTCGCACGCCCGCCAGGGCACGAGGATGAAGGACGTACGTGACGCCCTCGGCGGGCAGGGTCGGAACACCCCCCGGTGGGCAGGGTGTCCATGGCCTTGCGGGCAGAAGGTGAAGGGCGGGGCGGCGGGTCGTAACCCTCCGCCCCGCCTTCGTACGCCCGGGACCGGGCCGCTCGGCGACGGGCTGTACACAGGTCATTCGGAGCCGAACCCCCCATCGGATGGGGCTGGGAGCGGATTCCACTCGTTCGGGTGAGTCCTCCGTCCGGGACCCATCCGGAACCCCTGTCGGCACCGGATTCCCCACGTGAGCGAAGAGCGGAAGGTCCCAGGACGGCAGGCCCGTCGGCGGCGGCGCGCGCTGGGCGCCCTGTCGGGGGTGCTCGCCGGGTACGCGTCGCTCGCGGTGGCCGAGCTGGTGTCGGCGGCGGTGCGCCCGGAGTCCGGTCCGGTGGTGGCGGTCGGCGGCGCGGCCATCGACCGGACGCCCGCCCTGGTGAAGGACTGGGCCATCCGGACCTTCGGTACCCAGGACAAGCTCGTCCTCCAGCTCGGCATCCTGCTCGTCCTGGTCCTGATCGCCCTGGCCCTCGGGGTGTTCGCGGCACATCACCGCCGGGTGGGCGCGGCCGGCGTCTCGCTGTTCGGCGTGGTCGGCGCGTTCGCCGCGACCGAACGGCCCGACTCCACAGGCTTCGTGGACGCGCTCCCGTCGCTGGTCGGGGCGGTCGCCGGCGCGGGCCTCCTGTACGTCCTGGCGGGCGCGGTACGCGGGGCGCCGGAACGGTCTGCCGTGGCAAACCAGGAACCGACGAACGCGGAGGCCGGCACGGAACCGGTGAACGCGGAAGCGGGCGCGGAACCGGTGAACGCGGAAGCGTGCGCGGCACGGACCCCGGCTCCCCGTACCGCCGTCCACCTTCCCGTGACGGCGGCGACGGCCCGGGGCACCGCGCGACCCGAAGGCGGCCGGAATCCCGCCGAACGCCAACAGACGGACGTCGGCCAGCAGACGGACAGGGCCGAGCAGGCCGACGAGCCCGAGCGGACCGAGCGGACCGACGAAAACGCTCAGGCCCAGGAAGACACGCGGCCCGACGGCGAACAACTTCCGAACCAGCGGCCGAACCAGCGGCCGAACCAGGGGCCGAACCAGCGGCTGACCCAGCGGCCGAATCAGCCGCCGAACCAGCCGCTGAACCAGCCGCTGAACCAGCCGCTGAACCAGCGCTTGAGCCGACGGCTGAACCGGTGGCCCGGTGGCAGCCCTCGCCGCAGGTTCCTGACCCTCGCCGCCGGGTCCGCGGTCGCCGCCACCGCCGCCGGGGCCCTGGGCCGGTCCCTCAACGGCTCGCGAGGGGCCGGGGCCATCGCCTCGCGCGCCCGGATCGTGCTCCCCGCGCCCGTCTCGCACGCTCCGCCCGTCCCCCGGGCCGCCCGTCTCGCGGTGAAGGGGATCAGCCCGTTCCTGACCCCCGGCAAGGACCTGTACCGGGTCGACACCGCCCTGGTGGTGCCGAAGATCGACGCCGGACTGTGGCGTCTGCGCATCCACGGCAAGGGCGTCACCCGGCCCGTCACCCTCAGCTTCGACGATCTGCTGAGGCGGGACCTGATCGAACGTCACATCACCCTGACCTGCGTGTCCAACGAGGTCGGCGGCCCCTACACGGGCAACATCCGCTGGCTCGGCGTCCGGCTGGCCGATCTGCTGGCCGAATGCGGAGTACGTCCGCCCTCGAAGGGCGGTCCGGCGGACCAGCTCGTCGCGCGGTCGGTGGACGGAATGACCCTCGGCAGCCCGGTCGAGGACGTCATGGACGGACGCGACGCGCTGCTGGCCATCGGTATGAACGGCGAACCGCTGACGTTCGACCACGGCTTCCCCGTACGGATGGTCGTACCCGGTCTGTACGGTTATGTCTCCGCGTGCAAGTGGCTCCAGGAACTGGAGCTGACCACGTTCGAGGACTTCGACCCGTACTGGGTGCGGCGGGACTGGGCGCGCCGGGCGCCGATCAAGACGGCGTCCCGGATCGACACCCCGAAGCCGCTGGCCCAGCTGGAGCCCGGCCCGGTGACGATCGCCGGGGTGGCGTGGGCCCAGCGCCGGGGCATCGAGCGGGTCGAGGTCCGGATCGACGACGGCCCGTGGCAGGACGCGCGGCTCGCGGCGGAGGACACCCGGGACACCTGGCGTCAGTGGTCGCTGTCCTGGCAGGCGGTGCCCGGCAACCACTCCCTCACCGTCCGGGCCACCGACGGGACGGGCCAGGTCCAGACCTCGCGGCGCGCGAAGACCGTGCCCGACGGTGCCAGCGGCCACCACTCGGTGGTGATCACCGTGGACTGACCGCGCACCCGTGCCCGCGCCCCGTACCCCCTCGCACCCATGGCCGCACGCGTAGCCCGCACCCGTGGCACGTACCCGTGGCCGTACCGCGACCTCTTTCCCTCGTTTCCTCCATTTCCCCCCGTTTCGCTCGTTTCCCCGAGGAGCATCAAGAATGAACGCCAGCACCCTCCGTTTCCGCCGTGCCGCCCTCGCCGTGGTCGCCGCCGCTGTTCTCCCGGTGACGCTGACCGCCTGTTCGGACAGCGGTGACGGCGACAAGGCGGACAGCGCCAAGTCGTCGCCGAGCACCCCCGCCGAGGCGCCGGAGACCCCGGCCGACGATGCCTCTGAGGGGATGACCTCGGACAAGCCGTTCGGCACGGCCTGTGCGTCGGTCCCCGAGAACGGTGCCGGTTCATTCAACGGCATGGCCAAGGACCCGGTCGCCACCGCGGCCTCCAACAACCCGGCGCTGTCCACGCTGGTGACGGCGGTGAAGAAGGCCGGACTGGTCGACACCCTCAACACCGCGCAGAACATCACGGTGTTCGCCCCGACGAACGACGCCTTCGCGAAGATCCCCAAGGCCGACCTGGACAAGCTCCTCGCCGACAAGGCCCAGCTCACCAAGGTCCTCACGTACCACGTGGTCGGCGAGCGCCTGGCGCCGCAGAAGCTGGAGAGCGGCTCCTACGCGACGCTCGCGAAGAGCAAGCTGACGACAGCGGGTTCGGGGGAGTCGTACAAGGTCAACGACGCGTCGAACGTCGTCTGCGGCAACGTCCAGACCTCCAACGCGACGGTCCACATCGTCGACAGCGTCCTGATGCCCGCGCAGTAGTCCCCACACCCGGTGCCGGACCGTCCCCGTTCCCCGGCACCCGCCCCCGGCGGACGCGGCTCGCCCCCGCGTCCGCCGAGGCGCGTCCACGGACAGGTATGAAGATCGGCCGTCCGAACATCTGGCAGGTATCCAGGTGCCCAGCCCGGACCCGACCACGTGGGACCCGGACGCGCCTCACCGGACCGCTGCGGCACCGCGCCCCCCACCGCCGCCGCACGGACCGCCCGGTCCTCGCCGAGCCGGCCCGCGCCGCACGCCGCCGGCCGCCTGCCGCCTGCCGGGCGGAATCGTGAGGATCACCGACCTGACCGTCCGCCGCTACGGCTTCCACACCGCCGCCGACCGCCTCTCCCGGAAGATCCACCCCGGAGGGGCCGTCGGCATGCATGCTGGAGGAGTCCGGCCCCCGCAAGTCGACCGAGGCTCCGCACGATCACCGGACCGCCGTCGCCCGCTACGTCTGCGGCCCCATCGCCGTACCGCGCCCGGCCTGCTGATCGAGGAGTGCCCGTCGAGCGGATCGTCACCGCCCACGACCACGCCCACGCAAAGACCCCTCCGAACCGCGTTCCCGCAGTTCGGAGGGGTCTTGTGAAGAAGTGGAGCCTAGGGGAGTCGAACCCCTGACATCTGCCATGCAAAGACAGCGCTCTACCAACTGAGCTAAGGCCCCGGAAGGGGTGCGGACCCGCAGGTGGCGCGGGTCTGCGTCGGGAACCAGAGTACCGGGTCACCCCCCGAATCCCGCAAAAGGATTGGGGTCCCCGTGCGCGACCACTCTCCGTAGGATGCTCGCACGCGCTTCGCTACAGCGAACCGCGGTTCTTGGGGAAGCGATGGGGAGACGCAATGGACGCCGCACAGCAGGAAGCTACTGCAAGAGCCAGGGAGCTTCAGCGGAACTGGTACGGGGAGCCGCTGGGGGCGCTCTTCCGTAGGCTCATCGAGGACCTCGGGCTGAACCAGGCCCGGCTCGCGGGGGTCCTCGGACTCTCCGCCCCGATGCTGTCCCAGCTGATGAGCGGCCAGCGCGCCAAGATCGGCAACCCCGCCGTCGTCCAGCGGGTCCAGCTGCTCCAGGATCTCGCCGCCCAGGTCGCCGACGGCAGCGTCAGCGCCGCCGAGGCCACCGAGCGCATGGACGAGATCAAGAAGTCGCAGGGCGGTTCCGTCCTCAGCAACACGACCCAGACGACGAGCAGTTCAGGAGCCCCCACGGTCAAGCGGGTCGTCCGCGAGATCCAGTCGCTGCTGCGCTCGGTCGCCGCCGCCGGGGACATCATCGACGCCGCGGACTCCCTCGCCCCCACCCACCCCGAACTGGCAGAGTTCCTCCGCGTGTACGGAGCCGGGCGCACCGCCGACGCGGTCGCCCACTATCAGGCACACCAGAGCTGAGCCACGGCCCAGCCGACCGAACACCCACGGGGAGCGACGTACGACGATGGGCGAGATCTTCGCCGGCCGGTACGAACTGGCCGACCCGATCGGACGCGGGGGCGTCGGCGCCGTCTGGCGCGCCTGGGACCACCGGCGCCACCGGTATGTGGCCGCCAAGGTCCTCCAGCAGAGCGACGCGCACACCTTGCTGCGCTTCGTCCGCGAGCAGGCGCTCCGTATCGATCATCCTCATGTCCTCGCTCCCGCCAGCTGGGCCGCCGACGACGACAAGGTCCTCTTCACCATGGACCTCGTCGCCGGCGGCTCGCTGGCCCATCTCATCGGGGACTACGGGCCGCTGCCCCCCGAGTTCGTCTGCACCCTGCTCGACCAGCTGCTCTCCGGGCTCGCCGCCGTGCACGCCGAGGACGTCGTGCACCGTGACATCAAGCCCGCCAACATCCTGCTGGAGGCGACCGGCATCGGCCGGCCCCGGCTGAGGCTGTCCGACTTCGGCATCTCGATGCGCAAGGGAGAGCCCCGGCTGACCGAGACCAACTACGTCGTCGGGACCCCCGGCTACTTCGCGCCCGAGCAGATGATGGGCGCCGAGCCCGACTTCACCGCGGACCTCTTCGCGGTGGGCCTGGTCGCCCTCTATCTCCTCCAAGGCGCGAAGCCCGATGCCAAGGCACTGATCGAGCACTTCGCCGCGCACGGCACCCCCTCCGCTCCGCAGGACATCGACGAGCCGCTGTGGCAGGTCATCGCGGGGCTGCTCCAGCCGGACCCTGAGGCGCGGTTCCGTACGGCCACCGGCGCCCGCAAGGCCCTGCTGTCCGCCGCCGAGATGCTTCCGGAGCCCGGACCGGACGACGAGCTGGTGGAGGTCTTCGACCAGATCGGCCCGCTGCCCCCAGGCTTCGGTCCGAACGGTCCGGACGCCCCCGCCCGCGCGGGCCGTCACCGGGCAGGCGCCCCCCATGCCGCCCACGGCCCACGGGACGCCCACTCCTCGCACACCCCCACCCCCACTCCGCAGCCGTCCCCCACGGCTGCCCCCGACCCGGCTTCGTCCTCCCCGTTCCACGCCCCGGCACCGGACGGCTCCCCCGTCCCGGCCCCCGGACCCGTACCCCATGACCCGGCTCCCGGACTCGGGCCCATGCCTCATGCCCCGCCCCCCGGACCTGGGTCCGTGTCCCACGACCCGGCTCACACCCCCGGGTCCGTACCTCACGGCCGAGTCCCGGGACCCGCGCCGCACGAACCGACCGGCACACCCGCCCCTCCACTTCTGCCTCCGCACGGGCGGATCTCCCCCGCTCCCGCTGCGGGCGGCTTCACTCCGTACCCCGCCGACCTCCACGGCAACGGCCCGTCCGAGGGCGGTTCCTCCTCCCGGCTCGCCGCGCACCCCCGGAGCGACACGCACCCGCAACCGGGCTCGTCCCATGGGGTGCAGGCCGATCCCCCCGTCCCGCCCGGACCACCACCGGCGGCTCCCGTACCTCCCGTACCCGTACCTCCCGCCTACGATCCGACGCCACCGGGCGTCACCCCGCCCGACCCCAGCGGGGCCCACGCCCCCGGTCGGCCCGCCATGTCGGAAACGGGCAGCTTCTATCTCCCGCCGCCGCCACCGACGGCCCAGCCGCCCTCCACCAGCTCCGCCCACTCCGCCGATCCCGCCGATCCCGTCGAGCAGTGGCGGCCCCATCCGACGGGCCACGGCCTCACCGCGAGCAGCGGCGCAGAGGCGAACACGGGGCTCGGCACGGAACCAGACACCAGCAGCGGCCCACCCCACGTCTCCCCCGGCCGGAACCCCGACCCGCACCTCCACCCCCACCCCCACCCGCACTCGCCCCCGTACCCCGAGCCACAGCCACAGCCACAGCCACAGCCACAGCCACAGGCGACGGGGCCGTCGCACCAGCAGTTCCCCGGCGGACCGCACTCCGCTCCGCCCCCGCACGCCCCCTCGGCCCTCTCGCCCTCCTCCGCTCCGCCGTACTCCACGACCGGGCACCTGCCCTCCGCGCCACCCGCGAGCGGTCACGCCCAACCAACGGCACCGCGGCATCCCGGCTCCCCCGCTTCCCGGGCAGCCCGAACCGACCCTGCGTACGCCCAGCACGCCCCGTACTCCCAGCACGCCCATCACCCCCCGCACCCAGCCGACTTCGCCGCCTTCGCCGATCCCGACGACTTCGCCCAGGCGGACACCGCCGCCAGGCGGGAGGATCAGGCCCCTACTCTTCCGTACACCGCCCGAGCCCCCCGGGTTCCCGATCCGGTGCCGGATGTTTCCGCCCCGGCCCATGAACACCGACCGCGAACGGCCCTCGAACGCCGACCGGGACCGCCCCCGAAGGTCACGGTCCCGGTACTCGTCCTGGCCCTGCTCTGCTTCGCCGTGGGCATCTGGGCCCTGACCCAGACCTGACGGCAACGCCTGATGCCCCGGACCCGATGACCCGAACCTGACCGGCGGACGGCCCTGCCCACGCCAGTGCCTGCACTGGCACCGGCACCCGCACCCGCACCCGCACCGACACCCGGCCCCCGGCCCCCGGCACGCAAACCCTCGTCAACGACGCGGGTTTCTCCTCCGCCGACCCCGAGACACCGCGCCGACCGCGACATCGTCACCAGCCCCACCCCTGGACCCGCCGCCGCCGGCCTCGGACCCACCTCCGGACCCACCTCCGGACCCACCCCCGCCCCCGCTCCCGTCCACACCCAGGACCGGGGGCAGCCGCCCGGAAGCGGCCCGCCGCCGGGCAAGCACCGTCCACCCCACCAGGAACAGCACCAACGCGGTCCCCAACCCGAAGGAACCGACGGCCAGTGCCCGCATCGTCGCGGGGTCCCGTGCCTCCGTCGTCCCGTCGCCAGCTGCGTCGGTCTCGCCCTGCCGCGCCTGTTCCTTGTCATGGGCCGTGACCCCGAACTCCTCGGCGGGCACGAACTCACCGTCGTAGGCGGGTGCCGCCGCGCCGGACGGGTTCCCGTCGACCCGGACCCGCAGGGTCAGCCCGATGGGCTCCTCGCCGAAGGTCTCCGCGACCTCCTCGCTGAGGTGCACCGCGAGGTAGTACCGACCGCTGAACCGCATCCCCTTGACGTCGTCGGACACGTGATAGCGGTTCTCGTAGCGCACCGGGGGCAGCGGGTCGAAGGCGGCGACCTTCTGCTTGCCGTCATAGGTGCTCTGCGTCTGGTCGACGGGGCCGCGCGCCGGATTGAAGAGCGTGAGGACCAGCGCGGACGGCACGAACCCGTCGCCCGGGGCGGTGCCCAGTTCCGCGCGGGCGGAGAGCTGCTGCCCCCAGTCGACGGGGACCCAGTAGTACCGGGTCTGACCGGCCCGTATCCCGTCCTGCCAGACGCCCGGTTCCAGGCCGGGCGCGCTGTTGAAGCTGGTGCCTCCCGCGCGCGTCCGCTGATCCCCGGTCATGGGCACGGGGGAGGCGGAGTTCCAGGTCTCCGGCGCGGCGGTCGGCCCGAGCGTCCGTACCCGGGGCTCGGACGAGACGCGCAGCTCCAGTTCCCACGGGTCCCGCGTGGACGTGGGCTCGCTCTCGCGCTCGACCACGACGTAGTACGTTCCGGCGGTCTTGCAGCTGTAGGTGCCCGGACCGATCCGGCGGGTCGCCCAGGTACTGATCGGCCGGGGACTCTCGGAGCTGCCGAAACGGGTGCGCTCGGAGGAGCAGTTGATGCCGTTGCCGTCCTCGACGGAGACGGCGAGACCGTCCCGGAAGGACACCTTCGCCCCGAGTCCCGGTACGGCCGTGGCCGACACGTAGACACTCTCCTGAGCACCGAGCTCCAGCCGGTAGTACAGCTTCCCAGGACGGGCCAAGGCGCTGCGGTACGTGCGCCCCGGGGTGAGCCGCTCGGCGTCGGTACTGCTCCCGGCACCGGTGACCTGACGGGCGCCCTCGTCGAAGGCGTACGGCCCCGGCGCACCGATCGCGGGGACCGAACCGGCTTCCGACGCGGTACCGACGCCCGGCACCGTACCGACCGCAGGGACCGTACCGACCGCAGGCGCCGCACCCCGCACGGAACCCGCACCCGCACCCGCCTCCGCCCCCGCAGCCGTCCCAGGCCCCGCAGCCGCCAAGACCGCACACAGCGCGGCCCCCGCGCACAGCACCGCCCGGAATCCGCCGTATCGCCGCCCCGTCAGCCGCGCCATCCCGCGCCCACCCCTCTCCGGTCCGCCCTCGTCGTCACCCGCCCGGCCGACACCCGGGTGCCCCCGGCCATCCTGCCGCGCCCGCCACCGGTCTGTCCGCCGCACCCGTGCAGGACCGTGGCGAGTCCGCGAACCGTCGGCATCCCGCCCAGGAATTCGCTATCACAAAGGCTCCCTTCGCGCACGCGAAGCAGAGGGAACGGGAAAGAGCGAGAAGGAGGAGCGAGCGGAGAAAGAAAGAGAGGGGAGAGGAAGGACGAAGCCCCGGACACATGTCCGGACGACCCCGGACGCGTTCCCCGACCACCCCGGACCCGTTCCCGACGCGCTCCGGACACACAAAGACCCCGGCCGCTCGGGGCTGCCGGGGTCTTCGAAGTGATGGGTGTTGTTGATCACGAACCCGTGGGCACGGAGTCGGTCGCCTCCGTCCACAGGTCCTGCTCGGCGCGATCCGCCTGGATCTGGCGGTACACGAGGAGCCCGCCGATAGCGGCCAGTGCGACCAGGAGAAGCTTCTTCACCGCGCGACCTCGTCTTTCCTTGACGTAGGGGACCTCTGGCGCCCGACTATACACACCGACCGATATCGATCGGTGACCTGCCCGGAGGGCGCCAACTGCCGCCCCGGGCACCCCTCAAGCAACGACGCGGAGCGCGCGAAGGCACTCCGCCCCCTCTTCCCACATGGTGACTTTCGCCGCTCCAGCCCATTTTTCGGGACGGATGCCCCCATCCGAGTGGTGTTCATCTGAAGATCAACGCGTCATCCACGTCGGTCCTTCCCTCACGGGCCTCCATACACATGATGAGGAAAGTACGCAAATCGCCCAACCCGAAAGTGAGGGAATCATGTCCAGGGACAAGGTCATGGCGCTGTGGACAGCGCTCATCTCCGCGATCGTCGCGGTACTCGCCACACTGGGGCTCTCCTCCCCGGCCGTCGCCGCCCCGGTACAGCAGACCGGTGAGGCCCGCAACAGCGCTCCGGCGGCCAGGGAGGCGAGCAAGCCGGCGGCCACGGCACCGGCCCGGTACGACCGCTCCTTGCCGCCCACGATGAAGCAACGCATCCGTGCGGAGGCACACGGCTCCTCACCGAGTTGCCGCTCCTGCGCCGCCCCGTACGACTTCGACGCGGCACTGGCCGAGGTCGTGAACGCCGCGCTCGATCCCGACGGCGGCAGCACGGCGGTTCCGGCACCGGCCCCCGCACCACACACCCCGCCCACGGCCCAGGGGACCCCGTCCGGCGAAACGGCGACCGCCCACCAGCGAGCCGTCTCGGACCACGGCCCCAAGCAGCACGGCTCCAAGCAGCACGGCCCTGAGCAGCACGGCTCCAAGTCGCACGGCCCCAAGTCGCAATCCCCCGCGACCCACCGGCCCACGTCGCACCGGCCCGCCGCCTCGCACGGCCCCGCGACCCACCGTCCCGCCTCACACCGGCCCGCCTCACACCGGCCCACCTCGCACCGGCCCAACCCGCACGGGCCTGCCTCGCACCAGCCCGCTTCGCGCGCCGGAAGCGCACAGCACCCCGTTTCGCACGAGAACGGTCATGACACCGCGCAGCACGCGCATGTCCCGGCACCCCGCTGAACAGCGGCGCGCGCATCACCCGCGCCCAGAGCACGGCTCAACCGTCGTACGCCCGGCACAGCGCACCGCCACACCCCGCCGAAGCGCATACGGAGCCAAGCCGACCCCGGCACCCCGGCGCACGCGACAGGCGGCACACCTGGCAGACGGCACACACGGCAGACGCGGGACACGACACAGCCGGCACACAACAGCACAGCCCAACGACTCCAGCCCCAACCGCCGAACACCCGGGCCCCAGACAGTCCCCGGGGCCGGACGAACGGCGCCACCCCCCTACGAGGTGTCCACCCCGTACGACACATCCGCCGGCCCACGACAGCCGACCGGCCCACCCGTGACGCACCCCGCACCGCGCAGCACCGCATCACCTGAAGCGCCACCCGTGACGCACCACTCAGCGGTCAACGGGAAACAGCCACAGAAGGCAGCGAACACCCTGGTACCAGCTCAGCGACCCCGCCGACAGGCGACAGCAGCCCCACAGCAACGGGCACCGAGCAACGAACCACAGGCAACGGACAGCACCAGCGGCCAGCAGTAACGGCCCCACAGGAACAGCAGGACACGTACACCACGTACGACACGACGACACAACAGACGCAGCACCACGACGCCGCGCAACACGAGCAGCACGAGGGAACGGCACGAAGACGACAAGCCGCCGCCCACGTACGTCCGCCTGCCCGAGAGCCCGATCAGCGCAACCAGCCCAACCAGCCCGACACCGCTGAAGGCGAACGCCTGAAGGCAACCGTCTAGAAGGCGCCCGACCGCGTACCCACCCGCGTTAGGTGACCCACGCATGCCCCACGGCAGCAGCGCCCTCGCCCCAGGCGACGAGCCACTGCCCCCACAGCCGATCCCACCCCACGTGTCCCCACCCACAGGGACGCGCGTTTCCGCATGCCCGGGCATCGACCACAGGGCAAGGGACCGCAAAGGGCACAGGGCACAGAACCAGCGGAACCAGCAGAGCCACCGGCGGACACCAACCCGGCAGCCAGGCGACCCGACCCCCCGGCGACCCAGCACCCCAGGGACCAGCACCCTCGCGCCCCCGCGAACCCGCAGACGCACCCCCGACGCACCCACACGCCACGCAGGCCACACACAAACGCAGACGCCCGGCAGGTCCAGTGGACCTGCCGGGCGTCTGACCAGCCATCGGGCTGCTGTGGGGCTAACAGGATTTGAACCTGTGGCCTCATCCTTATCAGGGATGCGCTCTAACCAACTGAGCTATAGCCCCGCCGCGCTGCGCGCTGACCTCTGAAGATTAGCGCACGACGCGCTCAGTCCCAAAATCGGTTGCCGGGCCCCGTCGGGGCGGCCCGATCCCCTGGTCAGGGACATGTCCGTGAATGCCGGAGGCGGCTACTCGTCCTCCGCCAGGGTCAGCTCCACGCCGCCCACGAATCCCGCCGACAGGTTGTAGATGAAGGCGCCGAGGGTGGCCAGCGCGGTCGCGAGGACCACGTCGATGACCGCGATGATGCTGGTGAACATCAGGACGCGGGGCAGCGACAGGAACGACTGGAGGTCGAAGCCGTTCGACTCGTTGGAGCCGGTGGCCTCCGAGATCGTGCCGCCGACCGTCGAGAAGACGCCCATCGCGTCCATGACCATCCACAGCACGGCGGCCGCGATGATCGTGCAGATCCCGAGGGCGATGGAGAGCAGGAAACTGACCTTCATCACCGACCACGGGTCGGCCTTGGCGACCCGCAGCCGCGCCTTGCGGGTACGGGGCGTGGTCCGTGCCCCGGTCCGCGGCCGGCGGACGGCGCCCGAGGGGGCCGTCTGGTACGCCTGCGGCGGGTGGTAGGGCTGACCACCGGGCTGCTGGGGCCGTTCGCCCGGCAGAGCGCCCTCCTGGGCCCCTGAGGGGGCGCCGGCACGGCCCTCCGGGGCCTGGCCCGCGTACCCGTCGTAGCTCTGGGTCCGCGGACCTCTGGTGTCCGTCACAGTTCCCCCCTGGGATACGTGGGATTCATCGGAGGCGGGTGAGACCGAAGCGGAACCGCGGGCGCCGTCCTGGCCGGCGGCGCGTGCCTCCGCGGGGGCGGCCGGGCCGGACCGGTCCTCGGTTCCGGCCTGGCCCTGCCGACCCGCGGCACCGGAAGATCCGGCGCCCGTGGCTCCGCTCACGTGTCTCTCCTCGCGCTACTCGGCCGGGGGCCGCGCGCCCTCGTCCGTGCCCTGGTCCGGGGCGGTGGCCGTCCCGGTGGCCGGATCGGCGTCGGTGTCGGCGGCGGTCCCACCGTCGACCTCCTCGGCCTCCCGACCGGCCTCGGCGTTGCGTGCGATACCGACCACGGCATCGCGCTTGCCCAGGTTGATCAGTTGGACGCCCATGGTGTCACGGCCCGTCTCCCTGACCTCGTTGACTCGCGTGCGAATCACACCGCCGCCGAGCGTGATGGCGAGGATCTCGTCCGTCTCCTCCACCACCAGCGCGCCGACCAGCGAACCGCGGTCCTCCACGATCTTGGCGGCCTTGATACCGAGGCCGCCGCGGCCCTGGACGCGGTACTCGTCGACCGGGGTGCGCTTGGCGTACCCGCCGTCGGTTGCGGTGAAGACGAACGTACCGGGCCTGACGACATTCATCGAGAGGAGCTGGTCCCCCTCGCGGAAACTCATCCCCTTCACACCGGAGGTGGCGCGGCCCATCGGGCGCAGCGCGTCGTCCGTGGCGGTGAAGCGGATCGACTGCGCCTTACGGCTGATCAGCAGGAGGTCGTCCTCGGCGGACACCAGTTCCGCGCCGATCAGCTCGTCGTCGGAACCGTCCTCGGTCTCCCGGAGGTTGATCGCGATGACACCGCCGGAGCGGGGCGAGTCGTAGTCCTTGAGCGAGGTCTTCTTGACCAGGCCGCCCTTGGTCGCGAGGACCAGGTAGGGCGCGGCCTCGTAGTCGCGGACGGCGAGGATCTCGGCGATCGCCTCGTCCGGCTGGAAGGCCAGCAGGTTGGCGACGTGCTGCCCGCGCGCGTCGCGTCCGGCGTCGGGGAGCTCGTACGCCTTGGCGCGGTAGACGCGGCCCTTGTTGGTGAAGAACAGCAGCCAGTGGTGGGTGGTGGACACGAAGAAGTGGTCGACGATGTCGTCTTCCTTGAGCTTCGTGCCGCGTACGCCCTTGCCGCCGCGCTTCTGCGAGCGGTAGTCGTCCGTCTTGGTCCGCTTGACGTAGCCGCCGCGCGAGATCGTGACGACGATGTCCTCCTCGGCGATCAGGTCCTCGATGGACATGTCACCGTCGAAGGGCACGAGCTGGGAGCGGCGGTCGTCGGCGAACTTCTCGACGATCGCGGCCAGCTCCTCGCTGATGATGCCGCGCTGGCGGACGGGCGAGGCGAGGATCGCGTTGTACTCGGTGATCTTCGCCTGGAGCTCGTCGTGCTCCTGGATGATCTTCTGGCGCTCCAGTGCGGCGAGGCGGCGGAGCTGCATCTCCAGGATGGCGTTCGACTGGATCTCGTCGATCTGGAGCAGGTCCATCAGGCCGGTGCGCGCGATGTCGACGGTGTCGCTGCGCCGGATGAGGGCGATGACCTCGTCGATGGCGTCCAGGGCCTTCAGCAGACCGCGCAGGATGTGCGCGCGCTCCTCGGCCTTGCGCAGCCGGAACTTCGTCCGGCGGACGATGACCTCGACCTGGTGGGCCACCCAGTGGCGGATGAACGCGTCGAGGGACAGGGTGCGCGGCACCCCGTCGACCAGGGCCAGCATGTTGGCGCCGAAGTTGGTCTGGAGCTCGGTGTGCTTGTAGAGGTTGTTGAGGACGACCTTGGCGACCGCGTCCCGCTTGAGGACGATGACCAGGCGCTGCCCGGTGCGGGAGCTGGTCTCGTCGCGGACGTCGGCGATCCCGCCGACCCTGCCGTCCTTGACGAGGTCGGCGATCTTCTGCGCGAGGTTGTCCGGGTTGACCTGGTACGGAAGCTCCGTGACCACCAGGCACTGGCGGTTCTGGATCTCCTCGACCTCGACGACCGCGCGCATGGTGATGGAGCCGCGACCGGTGCGGTACGCCTCCTCGATGCCCTTGCGGCCGACGACGAGGGCGCCGGTCGGGAAGTCGGGGCCCTTGATGCGCTCCATCAGCGCGTCGAGGAGCTCCTCATGGCCGGCGTCCGGGTGGTCCAGGTACCACTGGGCACCGGCGGCGACCTCGCGGAGGTTGTGCGGCGGGATGTTGGTGGCCATGCCGACCGCGATCCCGGCGGCGCCGTTGATCAGCAGGTTCGGGAAGCGGGCCGGCAGGACGGTCGGCTCCTGGGAGCGGCCGTCGTAGTTGTCCGTGAAGTCGACGGTGTCCTCGTCGATGTCCCGGACCATCTCCATGGACAGCGGCGCCATCTTGCACTCGGTGTAGCGCATGGCGGCGGCCGGGTCGTTGCCCGGGGAGCCGAAGTTGCCGTTGGAGTCCACCAGCGGCATCCGCATCGACCAGTGCTGCGCCAGACGGACCAGCGCGTCGTAGATCGAGGAGTCGCCGTGCGGGTGGTAGTTGCCCATGACGTCGCCGACGACGCGGGCACACTTGTAGAAGCCCTTCTCGGGCCGGTAGCCGCCGTCGTACATCGCGTACAGCACCCGGCGGTGGACGGGCTTGAGGCCGTCGCGTACGTCGGGCAGGGCGCGGGACACGATGACGGACATCGCGTAGTCGAGGTACGAGCGCTGCATCTCGGTTTCGAGCCCGACGGGCTCGATCCGCATGACGGGGCCCTGGTCCTCGGTCGTGCCTGTGGGGTTCTGGTCGGTCATGCTGGTGCGGGTCCTTTCTGCGCGGTCAGGCTGAGACCGACTCAGATGTCGAGGAAGCGGACGTCCTTGGCGTTGCGCTGGATGAACTGGCGGCGGGCCTCGACGTCCTCACCCATGAGGACGGAGAAGAGGTCGTCGGCCTGTGCGGCGTCGTCCAGGGTGACCTGGCCGAGCACGCGGTGCTCGACGTCCATGGTGGTGATGCGCAGCTCCTCGGCGTTCATCTCGCCGAGGCCCTTGAAGCGCTGGATGGAGTCCTCCCGGATGCGCTTGCCGTTCTGGCGGCCCAGCTCGATCAGCGCGTCGCGCTCACGGTCGGCGTAGGCGTACTCGAAGTCGTCCCGGCCCCACTTGATCTTGTACAGGGGAGGGCGCGACAGGTAGACGTGACCGGCCTCGACCAGGGGGCGCATGAAGCGGAAGAGGAACGTCAGCAGCAGGGTGTTGATGTGCTGGCCGTCGACGTCGGCGTCCGCCATCAGGATGATCTTGTGATAGCGCAGCTTCGCGATGTCGAAGTCCTCGTGGACCCCGGTACCGAAGGCACTGATCAGCGCCTGGATCTCGGTGTTCTGGAGGATCTTGTCGATCCGGGCCTTCTCGACGTTCAGGATCTTGCCGCGGATCGGCAGGATGGCCTGGTACATCGGGTCACGGCCGGACTTGGCGGAGCCGCCGGCGGAGTCGCCCTCGACGATGAAGATCTCGCACTTGGTGGGGTCGTTCGACTGGCAGTCCGACAGCTTGCCCGGCAGGGACGCCGTCTCCAGCAGGCCCTTGCGACGGGTCAGGTCGCGCGCCTTGCGGGCCGCCACGCGCGCGTAGGCCGCCTGGATCGACTTGCGGATGATGTCCGCGGCCTCGTTGGGGTTGCGGTCCAGCCAGTCGGCGAGGTGCTGGTTGACGACCTTCTGGACGAAGGTCTTCGCCTCGGTGTTGCCCAGCTTGGTCTTGGTCTGGCCCTCGAACTGCGGCTCACCGAGCTTGACCGAGATGATCGCCGTCAGACCCTCGCGGATGTCGTCGCCCGTGAGGTTGTCGTCCTTCTCGCGCAGCAGCTTCTTGTCGCGCGCGTAGCGGTTGATCAGCGCGGTCAGCGCGGCGCGGAAGCCCTCTTCGTGGGTACCGCCCTCATGCGTGTGGATCGTGTTCGCGAAGGAGTAGACGCCCTCGGTGTAACCGCTGTTCCACTGCATCGCG
>NZ_LFBV01000001.1:0-239985 GCF_001905345.1 Streptomyces uncialis | reverse complement strand
GCTGTTCCACTGCATCGCGACCTCAAGGGACAGGAGCCTGTCCTTGTCCTCGGCCTCGATGTCGATGACGGTCTCGTGCACCACCTCGCCCTTGCGGGAGTTGAGGTACTTCACGAAGTCGACCAGGCCGCCCTCGTAGTGGTACGAGACCGTGCGCGCGTGCGCATCGGTGTCGTCGCTCGGCTGGTCGGTGTCGGCACCGGCCGTGGCCTTCGCGGAGTCGCGCTCGTCCGTGAGTTTGATCGTCAAACCCTTGTTGAGGAAGGCCATCTCCTGGAAGCGGCGCGACAGCGTCTCGAAGGAGTACTCGGTGGTCTCGAAGATGTCGCCGTCGGCCCAGAACGTCAGCGAGGTGCCGGTCTCGGAGGTCTCCTCGTGCTGCTTGAGCGGAGCGGTCGGCACACCCTTCTCGTACTCCTGGCTCCAGCGGTGCCCGCCGTAACGCACCTCCGCCTCCACCCGCGTCGACAGGGCGTTGACCACCGACATGCCCACGCCGTGCAGACCGCCGGAGACCGCGTAGCCGCCGCCGCCGAACTTGCCGCCCGCGTGCAGCACCGTCAGTACGACCTCCAGGGCGGGCCTGCCCTCGGACGCCACGATGTCCACCGGGATGCCGCGGCCGTTGTCGACGACCTTGATCCCGCCGTCGGCCAGGATCGTGACGTCGATGCGGTCCGCGTGCCCCGCGAGGGCCTCGTCGACCGAGTTGTCGACGATCTCGTGGACCAGGTGGTGCAGTCCGCGCTCGCAGGTCGAACCGATGTACATACTGGGCCGCTTGCGCACCGCCTCCAGGCCCTCCAGGACCTGGATCTGACTGCCGGTGTACGACGTGTCCCCCACGTTGCCGGTGGTGGACGCGGGTGCGGGTGCCGGTGTGGTGACGAGTGCGGTGTCGGTGGCGGGCGCCGTGTCGGTGGCGGGTGCGGGTGCCGTAGGGGGTGCGGTGGCGATGGTGTCGGCCGGAAGGTCGGAGGGAATGCCGGGACCGGTCACAGGGGCGCTCTCTTTTCTGGCACGACGAACCGCGCTCCCACCCACCGAGGCGGGAGCCGCATGGCGTCGGACGGAGGTCGGCGCAGGGGTCCCGCCGATCGGCGAGGCCCTGTTCCGCAAGGTTCACCATAGAACCGCGAACTAGGTTTAGCACACCCGGCATCAGCATTACAGTCGACTCAAGAAGTCCCACGAACGCCTCAATAGCGGCCATCCAGGCATCCACTTGATCCCCCCTACGCGCGAAGCGCGAAAGCTCGCCAGATCGCCGCACAGGGATTTCGCCGCCCGGCGTCACGGCCCGCCGAAATCGGGACCCGCGCACGGCCTGGAATCGCTCCACGGAGCCCTTCGAAGCCACCTACGGCGACATGAGGCGTCCGCCTCAAGGTCATCCACCCGGCGTCCCGGGTGGAGGCGCGCACAGCGCGATGCCGGCGGCGGACCCCCGGGTCCATGGGGAAGGCGTCGGGTCGGCTCCGACAGGTGGGTAAGCAGGCAGGCAGGCAGGTGGTGTTCGTGCGGCGAAGGACGGCCGACCGGTCGGGCGGTGAGCCGGTCGGGCGGGAAATCCGATCGACAGACGGTACGCGAGGGGCTGTGATGGCTCCGACCGTCCGTCGCATCGAGCGGGCCCACCGCAGGAGTTGTCCATGACCACCGGGAGTACCGCGGAGCCCCGCCCCGCGATCGATACCGCACTGGCCAGGCGCCTGATCGACACGCAGTTCCCGCAGTGGGCCGAGCTGCCTCTCAAGCTGCTCGACCCGGCCGGTTCGGACCATGTGATCCACCGGCTGGGCGACGACCTGTCCGTCCGGCTGCCCCGTCACACGGGAGCCATCGGACAGGCCGCGAAGGAGACGGAGTGGCTGCCCAGGCTCGCTCCGAATCTGCCGTTGGCCGTCCCGGTGCCGGTGGGGGTGGGTGAGCCCGGCTTCGGCTATCCCTGGCCGTGGGCGGTGTCCCGCTGGCTGGACGGCGAGGTGGCGACCGTCGGGGCGTTGGGCGACTCGCCCGGGGCCGCCGTCCAACTGGCGGAGTTCCTCGTCGCCCTTCAGTCGTTCCCGCCCGCGGACCTCCAGGTCGGGAACGCTCGCGGGGACCTGATGGGTGAGCCGCTGGCCGACCGGGACCGTGATACGCGGGCGGCGATCGCGGAGGTCGGCGGTACGTTCGACGCCGCGGCCATGACCGAGCTGTGGGACGCGGCGCTGAGCGCCCCCGGATGGGACCGCCCGCCGGTGTGGTTCCACGGCGACTTCCACACCGGCAACCTGCTGACCCGCGACGGCCGCCTCAGCGCGGTCATCGACTTCGGCGGGCTGGGCATCGGCGATCCGGCGTGCGACCTGATCATCGCCTTCACCCTGATGTCCGCCAGAAGCCGCGCCGCCTTCCGTACCGCGCTCGGCGTCGACGACGCGACCTGGACCCGGGGCCGTGGCTGGGCCCTGGCCACCGGCCTGAACGCCTACACCTGCTACGCCGCCGTCAACCCCCGCGTCGCCGCGCAGACCACCCGCCAGATCACCGAGGCTCTGAACGGCTGATCGACCGAGGAGAGCGCCGTCCGGCCCCTGCTCGACCAGGGGCGGGCCGAGGAAAGGATCATGAGGTGGCGAGTGCCGTCCAGAAGGCGTGGTGGTGGTCGGCCGCGAAGTCGGTGCGCCCGGCGCGGTCGGACGCGAGCCGCTGCACATAGGGATCGCGGGTCGTGAACCGCTTCCATCCGGGCAGGCCGTGCCCCGCCATCTGCCCGGTGGCCGCGAACCGGCTCCAGTGGCCGATCACCGTGTCCGACAGCTTGGTTTGCGTGGCGTCGAGCGGCTCGAACAGGTCGTTGTCGAACAGGTAGGCCAGGTCGACCATATGACCGGTGCCGAGCGAGAAGCTCGCCGGTCGCGGCACGCTCTTGAAGTACGGGGACTCGGCCTCGGCGAAGTCATAGGCGTGGACGGGGGTGTGGCGGGCCATCGCGCGCTGGGTGTCGAGCGCCGCGCCGGAACTGCGTGCGCAGGTTGCCGCCGGGCTGCGGCAGGGACGCAGCGGCATGGCGCGCGAGGTCACCGGCGGCGTCGAGAGCGAGCTCTCCGAAGCGACGATCCGCACCCTCGGCTCGGTACAGCTCGCCCTCGTCAGCGGCCTGATGATGCAGCACCTCACCGACCCCGACTCCGCGCCCACCGCCGACGAGGTGCTGGAGGGTCTGCGGGCGCTGGCCGCCCACCTGCCCGAGAAGGCCTGAGGCCCGTCCCCTGGGCGCCGTCGCACCACCGTGCCACGCCCCCCGGGCCCGTCCCACGTCCCACGTCCCCGGATGAACGACGGCGACGGGACGGGCGGCCCGACCGGGTTCGGTGAAGCCGCGCGACGACGGTCCCGAGGACGGCAACCGCCTTCCGGGGAAGGGCGCCCCGCGCGGTGCACGCACAGCAGATCGCGGTGGTCCCGCCTGCGCGAGCGGGACCACCGCGACTTCGTCCTTCTCAACGGGACCCAGGTCCGCCGCGCCCTTCAGCGGGAGCGGTCCGCCTGCCCGCCGGTCAGCCCCGGCCGTAGACGACGGCCCTCGTCGTGTCCTTGTAGGTGTTGTTGAGGGTGATCTCGCTCCACGCCTCGTTGGCCTCGCCCGCCGCCAGCGGCCGGGTGGGGCCGTAACAGGCGAGACGCTGCCCGGAGAGGAACCTCGTCTTGTGGCAGGACGCGTTCGTCCCGTGGGTGTGGATCACATGCGCGGCGAGGTCCACCGTGACCGTGGCCGGAGCGTTGTTCACCACCACGGCGACGGCCTGGTAGGTGTTGTTGGCCGGGTTGCGGAAGATGCAGGTCTGCATCGCGACATTGTTCGACGCGTAGTGGGTGGTCGTCTGGCCGCAGGTCTGGTTGGGGCCGTTGGAGACGAACGGCTGCCAGTACGGCGCGGCCACCGCCGGACTCATCCCCAGGCTGAGCGCTCCCACTGCCATGGCGCCCGCTGCCGCTGTCTTGACCCACGTGCTCCGGAACATCACAAAGCCCCTCTCGAATGGCGATGAGCATATGACTGACGAATACACGGATGTCAGCGGTCGGGAGCTAACCACCTGCGGTTCAGAAGCGACAAGGGCGCCTCGGAGCCTCGTCCGAAAGCCGTTTCGACCTGGCGCTCCCACCGCGGGGACGTCGAGACGGTCCGGCGTTCCGGAGCGCGGAGAGCCCCCAGGGCTGTAGCCCCAAGGGATCTCGCGCTGTTCCGCCGCACGGACGAGGGGGCCGGCCGAAGCCCGCGCGGAGACCTGCCGACCGACGAACCGTCAGCGCCATTCGGGCGGGATGCCGCCAAGTTGGGTGAGGAGGTCCCAGTCCTTGGGACGCAGGCTCGGGGAATGCCAGCGGGCACCGTTGCCGACCCAGTAGCCGCGGTAGTTCCGGATGCCCTGGAGCCCTTCCCAGGTGCCCGGCTCGCCCATGTCGCCGATGCCGGATTCCGTACCGCAGCAGGAGCAGATCCCGGCGGTCGGCCAGCCGGACTCCCAGGTCAGCCCGTCCTCCCCGTAGCCGCAGATCCGGCAGTGCTCCTCGTCCATGTCCATACCCGGGTCCGTTCGTTCCATCGCGGCAGCGTAGACCGAGGTCAGGGGCGTGGACGATCGAATTCCGCGACGGCGGACCGGGGTCGGGTCCGGCAGGCCGGGTCGTTTCCCGTCCTCGGGCGCACCATGCGTGGAAGCCGGGGTTTGCCTTCGTTCGTGTACAACCTCACGATTTTCGGCTGATCGGGCCGGAGGGCCGCCGGATAGTGGAGGCGACCGGTGGGACACGTCCCCGGTCCACCTACCCACCTGGAAGCAGAGGTGTTCCGTCATGCCCACCACCGAGGCCGTCGCCCGAGCGCAGCTCGTGTTCACGCTCTTCGACGCCGACGGCAACGGCTACCTTGAGCCGGCCGACTTCGATCTGATGGCCCGCCGGACGGTCGACGCCCTGCCGGCCGCCAAGGAGGAGGCCGGACAGGCGCTGCTCGACGCCTTCCGCGGGTACGGCGCCACCTTGACGGCGGAACTTGACGCGGACGGCGACGGGCGGATCAGCCCTCAGGAGTTCACGGCGGTCGTCCTGGAGCCGCAGCGGTTCGACGGGGCCGTGGACGTGTTCGCGGACGCGCTGGCGGAGCTGGGCGATCCGGACGGCGACGGACTGGTCGAGCGGCCCGACTTCCTCGCGCTGATGGTCGCCATCGGGTTCGAACCGGCCAACATCGAGGCCCTGTTCGACGCCTTCGCCCCGGTGGAGGGCGACCGGGTCCCGGTCGCCGTATGGGCGGACGGCATCCGGGACTACTACCGGCCCGACAGGGCGGGCATCGCCGGGGACCGTCTCGTCACAGGCTGAGCCACGTGTGAGCGCCGACGACCGCGCGGTAGGGGTACGGACGGGCGGTCGGCCGCGGTCAGGGCCTTCCCGGCCCGGGGGGGCTCACCCAACGCGGCCTCTGCGGTGGGTGAGCCCCCCCGGGCGGCGGGCCGACGGAGTCCCATGAGCGGAGCGTCGCGTACCGAACCGGGCGCTCCGCAGCGGACGGGCAGGGATGAGCACCCCGTACCGGACCGCCGAGTCGCCCGCCCCGGGTCGGCCCCGCAGCAAACGGCTCAGCCGATCCAGACCAGCATGCCTTGGCGGAGACGGGCCGCCGTCCGGAAGAAGGCGGCGAGATCCTGGTACGCGACCGCCACGTCGTCCAGCCGCGGCCCGGGGTCGGAGCCGCCCGCGTAGGGGTAGGTCCCCGCGTCCGCCAACTCCGCCGGGGTGACCCGCTCGACGAGTCCCTCCGGGGCGATCGCCGCCATCGCCCCGGCGGCGTCCCGCACCCGCTCCGGTCGGATCATCCGGGGCGCTCCGTACCCCCAGTCCTCCGCGCCGGGAACTCCTCCTCGCCGTGCACCACATTCACCTCGACACCCCGGAGTCTGAGCAGACGCTCCAGCGTGTGCCACATCTTCCCGGTGCTGTGGAGGCGGCTCCCAGGGGCCGGTGTGCCGTCACCCGGCTCCGCGGCCATGCGCTCCTCGACGAACTACCGGGCCCAGTCGGGATGCAGAACGGCCCGGTTCAGCTCGGCGGGGGTGAGGCGGACATACTTTCCGACCATGCTCATGGCCGCATCGTAGGAACCGCCACTGACATCGACACCGGCAGGCGGGTTCCAGCGTCACCCTGGGTCCCGCCGCACAGGGACCTGGGACGCGCAGCACAATGGACGGATGACGTACACCGAGGACGCGGCCACCGCGTATGCCTGGGCGGTGCTCGGAGGCCGGGGCCGGCTCGTCGAGAGGGTGCGCTTCGAGGGGGCGGGCGCTGTCCTGCCGTCGCGTCTGCCGGTCCGGGAACTGGCGCGCGCCTGTGTGGGGGTTTCGTCGCTGGCGGCGGCGGAACTGCTGGCCCTGCGCAACGGCGTGCCGGTGCCCGCGGTGCGGGTGGACGAGGCGGCGGTGGCCACCGCGTTCGTGAGCGAACGCCATCTGAGGATCGACGGCCGGGCTCCGACCTCCTTCGCCCCGCTGTCCGGGTTCTGGCAGACGTCCGACGGATGGGTGCGCACCCACGCCAACTATCCGCACCACCGGGCCCGGCTGCTCGACGCGCTGGGTATCGCGGACACGGGACCTGACCAGACGCTGGTGGGTGTGCTCGCGAAGGAACTGGCATCGCGTCCGGCCCTGGAGGTCCAGGAAACCGTCTACGCGGCGGACGGCCTGGCCGTGGCGGTGACTCCCGCACCCACACCCGCAACCGGCACCGGGCCCACACCTGCACCCGCACCCGCGCCGACATCCGACCGGCCCGCTCTGGTCGAGACGCGGCGTGCGGGTCGGAGCAGCCCCCGGCTGCTGACGCCCGCATCCGTGCCCGCCCAGGGGGTGCGGGTCCTGGACCTGACCCGCGTCATCGCCGGTCCCGTAGCGACCCGCACCCTGGCGCTGCTGGGCGCCGACGTGCTGCGCGTGGACGCCCCGCGACTCCCCGAGGACGCGGACGCCCACGCCGACACCGGCATGGGCAAACGCTCCACGCTGCTGGATCTCGCGGCCCCCGGTGACCGGCGCGTCTTCGAGGGCCTTCTGAGCGAGGCGGACGTCGTGGTGACCGGCTACCGGCCCGGCGCCCTGGACCGGCACGGACTGGCCCCCGACGCACTCCTGGCCCGGCATCCCGGCCTGATCGTCGCGCAACTGTGCGCCTGGGGGTGGTCCGGCCCCTGGGCCGGGCGCCGCGGTTTCGACAGCCTGGTCCAGGCCGGTACCGGTATCGCCGCGATCGAGGCCACGGACGACGGCCGCCCCGGCGTACTGCCCGCGCAGGCGCTGGACCACGGAACCGGGTATCTGCTGGCCGCCGCGGTCCTGCGCGCACTGACCGACCGCCAGGCCACCGGTGACGGGCGGCATCTCCGCCTCTCCCTGGCAGGCACGGCCTCCTGGCTGCTGCACGGCGTCCAGCCCACTCCCGTACAGGGCCACTTCGCCCGTGACGACCCGGCCGCCTGGCTCACCGAGACCGAATCGCCGTACGGTCTGCTGCGTCACGCCCTGCCCCCGGTCCACTACGACGGCGCACCCGCGAACTGGGACCGCGCATCCAGCCGCTGGGGAAGCGATCGGCCGAACTGGGCCTGAACAAGGGCAACGTGTCCGGCTGAGCCGACATATCCCCGTGGTCCCTGACCAGCCCCCAGGCGGGATGGCCGGACGCTGTAGCGGACGACGCGTACTGACGGCGGAAGCCGTTGCCCACGGCGTTCCGGCGAACTGGATGAATTCGGCGCGACCGCCTGATGTCTCCATGACGGACTTCGGCATCCGTGAGGACGGCCTTCGGTACCCCTCCAGGTGGGCGAAGTCCGAGTGCGGGAAGCCTTCCCCCAGTACGCCTCGGGGGCAGCCGCCGGGTGACTCGTCCGTCCGCCCGGCCCGGATCGGCCTCCCCAAGGCCGTCCCCCTTCGGCATGCACTCCATCAGGTGCGCCGCAGCGGCTCCTGACCCGTCCCGCCGCCGTCCGAAGGTCCGGTCGGCACTGGGCGTGCCCGCGCAACACGTTCAACACGCTCGCCGGAGGGGACCGCGATTACTCCGACGACCGCGGGCACGCCAAGAGACATGACCCGAACGAGAAGCCCGGCGAGGTGAACGCGCTGCCGCGCCGGTCGGGGGCGCCGGGCCGCAGGTACGTCGGTCACGAGGCCGTCACGGCAGAGCCGCCTGATGCGGCGCCGATATCAACACCGCTATTACGCGACGGAGTTCCCCTCCGAGCGAGGCCCGTCGCGCGGCCCCTCGATCGCCGGGGCTCTCCGTCCACCGCCCGCGCAGCCACCTCAAGGAAGGCGCTCCCCGTGCCGCATCCGAGCACCGCCGAATCCACCCGTCCCCTCGCCTCCCCCGCTGTGTCCGACACCCTCGATCTCGCGGAAAGGATCTTCGCCCCGGGCACGGCGGGGGTACGAGGCCCCGCCCACGAACAGGTACTGCTGTGCCAGGACCGTACGGTGGGGCTGAAGGCCGTCGTCTCCGTCCACTCCACCGCACTGGGCCCCGCCCTCGGAGGCACCCGGTTCCGTGCGTACGGCAGCAGCGCCGACGCCGTGCTGGACTCCCTGAACCTCGCCCGCGGGATGTCGTACAAGAACGCCCTCGCCGGCCTGCCCTACGGCGGCGGGAAAGCCGTCATCATCGGTGACCCCGCCCTGCTCAAGACTCCCGGGCTCCTGCACTCCTACGGCCGTTTCGTCGAGTCCCTGGCAGGCCGGTACGTGACCGCCTGCGACGTGGGCACCGACACGGCCGACATGGATGTCGTCGGCGAGGAGACGGATCATGTCGTCGGGCGCTCCCCTGCGGCCGGAGGCGTGGGGGATCCTTCGGCGGCCACCGCGTACGGGGTGCTCCAGGGGATGCGTGCCTGCGCGGCGGTGCGCTGGGGGGAGCCGCATCTGCGCGGCCTCCGGGTGGGCGTCTGCGGCCTGGGCAAGGTCGGTCAGCACCTCGTTGGGCTGCTGACCGAGGCGGGGGCGACGGTGCTGGCGTCCGACATCCGCGCCGACGCGGTCGCGCGTACCCAGGTGAGGTTCCCCGAGGCCAGGATCGTCGCCGACGCCAAGGCGCTGCTCGACGCGGAGATGGACATCTACTCGCCCTGCGCACTGGGCGGAGCGCTCGACCGGGTGGCCGTGAACAGGCTGCGGGCGCCCGTTGTCTGCGGCGCCGCCAACAATCAGCTCGGCTACGCCGGGGCCGAGGAGCGGCTGGTCGACCGGGACATCGTCTACGCGCCGGACTACGTCGTGAACGCGGGCGGCGTCATCCATGTCGCGCGGGAGTACAGCGGATGCTCCGCGTCCCGGAGCCCCGACCGTGCCCGTGCCCGTGCCCGTGAACAGATGGACCCGATCTACGCCACGACCCTGTCGATCCTCACGGCCGCGGCCGACTCGGGCGCCTCGCCCAGTGCGGTGGCCGACGATCTCGCGGAGAAGCGGATGGCGTCCCCGCCGCGGATCTGAACCCGTCCGGTACGACGACCAACGAAGCAGGTACCCGTGAACACTGTCCGGCAGACCACCCATGAACTCCTCAGGCACCACGACATGCGTGTCATCTTCGGCAACCCCGGCAGCACCGAACTCCCCTTCCTCGCCCACCTTCCGGAGGACTTCAGCTACGTGCTGGCGCTCAACGAGTCGACCGCGACCGCCATGGCCGACGGATACGCCCAGGCCACCGGCCGTCCGACCCTGGTCAATCTGCACACGGCCACCGGTCTCGGCAACGCCATGGGTTCCCTGGTCAACGCCTCCGGGGCCCGAAGCCCCGTGGTGGCGCTGGCCGGGCAGCAGGTCAGGGCCGCCCTGCCCACCCCGGCCCTGCTCGTCAACCGGGGCCCGCTCGCACTGGCGCAGGGCGCGGTCAAGCACACCGCCGAACCGGCACGGGCCGAGGACACTCCCGAGATCCTCGGCCAGGCGATCCTGCGCGCGGCCCAGGCGCCGTCCGGGCCCGTCTGCGTGTCGGTCCCGATGGACGACTGGGACCAGGAGCTCGATCCGCCGTCCGAAGAGGCCCGGCACGAAGCCCACCACAGGGCGCGTACGAGCGACAGCGTGCCTGCCCCGGACGCGCTCAGCGATCTGGCCCGCCAGCTCGCGGAGGCCCGCGCACCGGCCCTGATCGCGGGCCCTGAACTGGACACCGAGGCGGGATACACCGCGGTGGTGGCACTGGCGGAGCGGCTGGACGCGCCGGTCTGGCTCCCCGCCTTCACGCCCCGGGCGGGCTTCCCCAGCGCGCATGCCGCCGCGCGCGGCCCCTTGCCGTCCGCCGCGGACGAGGTGGCGGACACCCTGGCCGGACACGATCTGGTGCTGGCGCTGGGTGCCCCCGTCTTCACGTACTACCAGTGGACGGGAGGCCCGCCGGTGGCTCCGGGGACCCGCCTGGCGCAGATCACCTCGGACCCCGAGGAGGCGGTGCGCTCGGTCACCGGGAGTTCCTGCCTCGGATCGCCGGTCGCCGCCGCCGGGACGCTCGACCGTCTGCTGGAACGGAGGGGCCACCGGCCGCGGAACGGGGCCATGCGTCGTCCGCGCACGAGTCCCACCCCGAGACCCGCCCTGGCCCCGGAGGGCGTCCTGCACGACGGCGAGGTCTTCGCCACACTCGCGAAGGTGCTGCCCGGGGACGCGATCGTCGTCAACGAGGCGGCCCAACAGCTGCCCGCCTACTGGCGGTCGGCGGCCAGTTCGCGTCCCGGCAGCTTCTACTTCACCGGCGCGGGCGGTCTGGGCTTCGGTCTGGCCGGTGCCGTCGGCGTCCAACTGGCCTGCCCTGAGCGTCCGGTGGTGGCCGTCATCGGTGACGGCTCCGTCCAGTACACCCTCCAGGCCCTGTGGACCGCCGCCCACTACCGGATACCCCTCACCGTCCTGGTGCTGGACAACAGCGAGTACGGGATACTCAAGAACTGGGGCCGGACGCTGGGCACCGGTCCGGTGCCGGGGCTGGATCTGCCCGGCATCGACATCATGGGGCTGGCCACCGCCTACGGCGTCACGGCGGAGCGGGCGCACTCCCCCAATGAGCTCAAGAACCTCCTCAGCGAGACGATCGGCGCGCCGGAGCCGCACCTGATCCATGTCCCGCTGGCGTCGTAGCGCGGAGAGGGAGCGGGAGGGCGGGTGAGCCCGCCCCGGGCCCGGTCGGGCATCGGCTCAGCCCTCCCGCTGCTCGCTGAGGAGCGCCCCGACGGTGGCGTTCGAGCGGTACGGGATGAACTCGTGCCGTAGTTCGGATCTGGCGGCGTCCACGCTGCTGGACTGGAGACCCGCTCCGGTCGCCAGGAATTCCCGCCAACTGCCGCATGCCTCCTCGACATGCCCCGTCCGCAGCGACAGCTTGGTACGGACCGCGTGGGTCAGAGCATGGCCGCGGCGGTCGTCGGGATGCCGGTGCCGGGAGGAGGCGGACAGCGCCTCGATCGCGCCCTTGACATCGCCGAGTCCGCGCAGCGTCTGGGCGCGCTGGAACTCCAGGGCCGCCCTGGGATACACCTGGAACGGGTCCCCCGTCGCGCGGCTTTCGCCCGCCGCCCGGTCGGCGTCCTTCAGGACCTCCAGGGCGTCGCGGCCCCTTCCGACGGCCGCACGCGCGACCGCGAGCTGTGCCGCGACGAACGCTCTGGTCGCCGGTGGGCACCGCGCGGGCAGCGCGGCATAAGCGTTCTCGCCGTACCGCACGGCCTTCTGCCGGTGGTTGAGGGCCAGTGCCTGGCTGCTCATCGCGCGCAGGATCACCGCCCAGGTGCAGACATCGTCGGCTTCGTCGGCGAGCCGGAGCGCCGCGACGTAGAAGAGCTGTGCCGCTCCGTGGAATCCGCTGTCGCTGTGGATACGCGCTCGCACGAACACCAAGTGGGCCGCCTCGGTGAGCAGTTCCCTTCGGACCTTCTCCTTGGCGGGCCTGTTCAGCCAGGGCACGAGATCATCGGCGAGGAAGGCCGCGAGGGCGGCGTCGGCATGGCCGCCGCCGTGCAGGTCCAGCCCCGTCGCGAACACCCGCACGGCGGTCCTGAGCGAGGCGACTTCCGCGCGCCCCGCCGGCGGCCCGGCGGTACGCACGCCGGGTCCCGTCCGGCGCGCCGCGGACTCCCGCCATCGAGGCTTGCCATGGTCGGCCGCCAGATAGGGAGACTGCTGAAGGGGCAGGCGGTACACGGGGTCGGCGTCCGTGCTCGTCAGTTCGGCGAGACGGGCGACTGCCCCGGCCCGGCCGCGGGGGCCGATGAGCCCGGCCCGCCGCGCGCTGCCGTCGGGGAAGCCCGCCACCGCCGCGGTGATGCTCCGGCCGAGCTTGCGGGAGAGCACTTCGGCCACCAGGTCGGGCACCGGATGACGTGGCCGTGCCCCCGCCAGCCAATGGGCGACCGAGGTCCGGTCGTACGACAGTGTCCGGCCGATTTCCGCGCCCGCGCCGTTGACAGCGCGCGCGAATGCCGCCGAGGTCCATGCGGCCTCGGCCAGCAGAGCTCGCAGCCTGTCATTGGGGACGCGTTCACTCGCCAACGCCATCCTCCACGGACCCGTTGGGTTCAGGCATCGGCCACGGTCCCGGACCGGACCCGATTCCACTGATACGGACAGATGTTCCCCTGCCCCTGGCGGGCAAACGAGGGCTCTCCCCTCGCCTTCCGGCGCACTCCCGGTCTGCGCCCTCCCGAAGGATCTGGTGCCGGTGGGCGAGCGCGCGCCCCACGTGTGCCCACGTCCAGGAGAGTGGCCCGCCGGTGGGCCTGTGCCGGGTTCCGCCGACGTGGGCAGGCATCCGGTACATGAACGATCCCTTCATGTACGGACTGGCTTTCGGGCGATCCGGCGATCCACGCGCCCCCTCGTCCAGCGAACCCCCCAGGGCATGTCCCGAAGTCCAGTTCGCCAGTGCACCCTCAGCGGCAGGGACCGCGTGCGCCTTGACGCGCGATGAGCGCCCCGCCCCGCCGGACGACGAGAGCCGACTCCCGGCGCCCGCCTGAGCCCGCGCCCGCCGACACTCGTACCACCTCGGGAGGACCGGGCCCCTCCCCGCGAGTCCACCCCGAGTTCAGCGCGTCGCGGTGGAGGCGGCCTCCAGCCCGAAGAAGGCAGGGCCTCCGTGCCGACATCACCACTACTCGGTGGTACCGTGTAGTGGTACTCGGTGCTACGCAGTACCGCTAGGACCCGGGGAGGACTCGCGATGGACGACCTGACGGAGATGCTGAAAGGCACGCTCGAAGGGTGCGTGCTCGAAATCATCGGCGGCGAGGAGACCTACGGGTACGCCATCACCCGTCAGCTGAACGAGCTCGGCTTCGCGGACGTCGTCGAGGGGACGGTGTACACCATCCTGCTGCGGCTGGAGCGGAACAAACTCGTCCAGGTGACGAAACGGCCGTCCGGGGTGGGTCCGCCGCGCAAGTTCTACGCGCTCAACGACGCCGGACGCGAGGAGCTCGCGAAGTTCTGGGCGAAATGGCAGTACGTCTCATCACGCATCGACAGGCTCAAGGAGGGCGGGAGATGAACTTCTGGGAGACCGTCACAGGCAGTGATCTCACCAGGGACTGGCAGGCGTTCGAGGCCCGGGCCGAGGCCCTGCCGGACGACTACCGGGCCGCGTGGGAACAGATCAAGGGCCACCTCCATCCCCATGGGGACTTCACCGGCCGCAACCTGATGCCGATCCTCGACGCCGCCCTGGGGCTGCTCGAAGAGACGGCGGCGGACGGGCAGAGCGTCCATGAGGTCCTCGGCGACGACATCCGGGGCTTCTGCGCGGCGCTGGCCGGTGGAGAGGGTGCTCGAACCTATCGCGACCGGTGGCGCCAGCAGTTGAACAGGAACGTCGCCAGGAAACTGAGCCGGCTGGGAGGCTGACATGGGCATCCAGGACATCATCGAGGGCAAGAAGCAGTGGCGGGCACACACGGCGCGGGTCAAGGCGCTCCCGCCGGACTACCGGATCGTCTACAAGGAGATGCAGAAGTACCTGTTCAAGGTCGGACCGGTCGACCTGCCCGACGGGCCCCTGCTCCCCGGGATCGTCGACTTCTTCGAGGAAGGCACCGCCGAGGGCAAGGGCGTCCTGCAACTCATCGGCAACGACGTCGCCGCGTTCTGCGACGACCTGGTCAAGGACTCACGCACCTACGCGGACATCCACCAGGAGTCCATCAGCAGGGACCCCGCCGGTACGGCCGAGAAGTAGCACCCGTCCCCGCACGCAGTGGGCGCAGCGGCCCGCACGCGCGGGTTCGTTCACCTCGACGCGGCCGCCTCGGCGCGGCGTGACCAGGCACGAGCCGACCGGCCGCCGGAAGTCGCCACGGACCCTGTCCGCCGGGGTGGTCGACCAGGGCGGCGACACCCGGCTCAGCCCTGCCCAACCCCCTGGCGAGCAGGTGTCCGGCGCCGGGCCGCCCGACCCCGTCGCCCACCACAACACCACTGACGTGCGGTACGGCAGTCACTCGATCCGGGTTCCGCACGTCTCCACTCCCCCTGTGTCTCCAACCTCCGGAAGGAAGCCCTCATGCCTCCATCTGTCATGCCCACACCCAGAAAGGGTGACGGCCGTCCGTCGCCGACCGCCGTCCGAGCCGTCGGGCTGCGCAAGTCGTACGGTGAGAAGGTCGTCCTCGACGGTATCGATCTGCGCATCCCGGCCGGGTCCGTGTTCGCGCTGCTCGGCCCGAACGGCGCCGGGAAGACGACCACCGTCAAGATCCTGTCCACGCTCATCACCGCCGACGCCGGTGATGTGCGCGTGGGCGGTCACGACGTGGCCGCCGACCCCCAGTCGGTCCGTGCCGCGATCGGTGTCACCGGACAGTTCTCCGCCGTGGACGGCTTGATCACCGGCGAGGAGAACATGCTCCTCATGGCGGACCTGCACCACCTGTCCAAGAACGAGGGACGGCGGGTGGCCGCCGAACTCCTGGAGCGCTTCGACCTGGTAGAGGCCGCGAAGAGGCCCGCCTCGGCCTACTCCGGCGGGATGAAGCGCCGGCTCGACCTCGCCATGACGCTGGTCGGCAGCCCGCGGATCATCTTCCTCGACGAGCCGACCACCGGCCTCGACCCCCGCTCCCGTCACAACATGTGGGGCATCATCCGCGGCCTCGTCGCCGACGGCGTCACCGTCCTGCTCACCACCCAGTACCTGGACGAGGCGGACGAACTCGCCGACCGCATCGCCGTGCTGAACGACGGAAGGATCGCCGCCGAGGGCACCGCCGAAGAGCTCAAGCGGCTCATACCCGGCGGGCATATCCGCCTCCGCTTCAACGACCCGGCCGCGTACCGTTCCGCCGCCGACGCCCTGCGCGAGGTCATCCTCCCCCGAGCTCTCGGCTCCGCCCCGCCAGGGGGCGTCCCCGACGACGAGGCACTGTCGCTGTCCATCCCCAGCGACGGCAGCCAGCGCGAACTGCGCTCCGTTCTCGACCGCCTCGACTCCGCAGGCATCGAGGCGGACGAGCTCACCGTCCATACCCCCGACCTCGACGACGTGTTCTTCGCCCTGACGGGCCCGGCCGGCGTCCCCGACCAGCCGACGGAGAAGACCCGATGAGCTCCCTGTCCCTCGCCGTCCGCGACTCGCACACGATGCTGCGCCGCAACCTCCTGCACGCATGGCGCTACCCGTCCGGAACCCTGAACCTGCTGCTCACGCCGATCATGATGCTGCTGCTCTTCGTCTACATCTTCGGCGACGTGATGAGCGCCGGCATCGGCGGCGGCGGCGCGAACCGCTCCGACTACATCGCCTACATCGTTCCCGGCCTGCTGCTGATGACCGTCGGCAGCACCGTGATCGGGGCCGCGGTGTCCGTCTGCGTGGACATGACCCAGGGCCTCACCGCCCGATTCCGCACGATGGCGATCCACCGGAGCTCCCTGCTCGTCGGGCATGTCGTCGGCGGCGTGTCGCAGTGCATGATGAGCGTGGTCCTCGTCGGCGCCGTCGGGGTGGCGATGGGCTTCCGGTCCACGGACGCCACGGCACTGGAATGGATCGCGGCGTTCGGGCTGATCACGCTGTTCGCCCTGGCGCTCACCTGGATCGCGGTCGGGATGGGCGCGGCCAGTCCGAACCCGGAGGCAGCCGGCAACATGGCGATGCCGCTGATCCTCCTGCCGCTCGTCTCCAGCGCGTTCATCCCGGCCGGTACGATGCCGGGCTGGTTCCGGCCGATCGCCGAGTACCAGCCCTTCACCCCCGCCATCGAGACCCTCCGCGGCCTCCTTCTCGGCACCGGGATCGGCGACAACGGCTGGATCGCGATCGCCTGGTGCGTCGGCCTGATCGCGATCGGCCACCGCTGGTCGACGGCACAGTTCAACCGCGACCCGAAGTAGCCGGCCCACGCCGGTAGCGCCCTCTCCTCCCACCTCGACCTCGCCCGAGCGGCGTCAGCTCCGCCCCGCAACCCCGTCGATCAGCCTTGCTCGCAGTGATCGGGGCTGTGGACGGCAGGTGCCCGGGCCTTGCGCAGCTGGGTGACCGGCACCGCCGGGGCGAGTGCGAGTGCGATCACTCCCACGAGCAGCAGGGCCGGCCACACGCCCGATCGGTCGATGATGATTCCTGCCCCTGCGGCTGCCAGCGAGGCACCGAGGTTCAGCGACGTGTTGATCCATGTCGAGGCTTCCGTCCGGCTGGTCTCCGGAACGATGGTGTCGGCGATGAGGTACCCCGTGATCAGGCAGGGGGCGAGGAAGAATCCGACGAGGGCGAGGCACGCGCCGAAGAGGACCAGGGCGTCCAGCCGGGAGACGAGCACCGAGGCGAGCCCCATGCTGACGCACAGGGCGAACAGCCTCTCGCCGATTCCGCCTTTGAGGTTCAGATGCCCGTACAGCAGACCTCCGAGGGCGCTTCCGCCGGCGAAGGCCGCCAGGAGCCAGCCCGAGGCCGCGACCGCGTCGTGTTGCGCGGCGATGGCCGGGGCTGCGATCTCGGCGGCGCCCAGGACACCGCCGACGCCGAGGATGACGACCAGCACCCTGACGAATCCGGGCCGGCGCAGCGGACGGTCCCCCCGCGCGACACTGCCGCCCGTTCCACGCAGTGCCCCCGACGACGCGCTGGACGTCATCGCGGCGGTGCCGAGGGAGACCGCTGCCGCGGTCACCCAGAGCCCGGTGCTGGGAGAGCTGACCACGATGACCGCGGTGATGACGACGGGACCACCGACGAAGAGGAGGTCCTCGGCCACCGCGTCGATGCTGAACGCCTTGGTCCGCTGGTCTCCGGGTGTCGTGATCGACGCCCAGATCGTCCGCATCGCCGCCCCCAGGGGTGGCGACGTCAGTCCGATCACCGCACTGAGAACGGAGAACCAGACATCGGCGACCCCCTCGGCCCGCGCGAGGAACGCGAGAGCGGTGAAGCCCGAAGCCTGGCCCGTCGCCATCGTGTTGAGCGCGATGCGCTGACCGGCCCGGTCGACGGCCCGGGCCCGCCAGGGAGCGGCGACGACGTTGGCGATGCCGAACGCCGCGGTCGCGAAACCGGCCTGTGTGTACGAACCCGTGCTTTCCTGGACGGCGAGGAGGAGAGCGAGGCCGCCCATGGCGAGAGCGGACCGGCCGATCAGGGCGGGGAGAAAGGCGCGAAGCGCACCAGGAAGCAGAAGCACTGCGAACACGGAGAAGCTCCAATGATGTGCGGCCGCCGCCGTGGGCGCGACCGCCAGGAATCCGACGGCTTGCAGAGTCCGGAGGGCAGGGGGAGCAACACCCTCGACGGATCAGAACCTGGACGGGAGAGATCCAGGACCGTCAGATGAACATCACGATGAGCACCCGGAAACGTTAGCAGGCAGTGGTCTTCTCGCCCACGGGAGAAGCCATGCCCGTGACCTCACCAGCGGCCGTCACATCGAGCGAGGACCCGCTCGCCGTCAGGGGCGGGGCACCAGGGGGTGTTCTCCGGGTGCGGGTGGGTCTCAGGCAGTGCGCGGGCTAGGCGCGGAGTGGAAACGGGTGGAGCCGGTGATGGAGACGCCGGATTCGTCGCCTGGGCTCAGAGCGAGAGGTGCGGAGGTGCGGACGGTGACCGGGGTGTCCAAGGGCTGCCCTTGTGCGGCACCGGTCGCAGCCGTGCGGCGACGGTCCCCGGAGGACATCGAGGCGTTCGGACGGACGGACGGTCCGCGTTCACCGGGAGGGTCGGCTCACCGCGCCGCGCGGCCCGGGGGGCGCAGCAGAACGGGCAGGGCAAGGACATCGTTACCGATGAACGACGGCTGCGGGTCCGGAGCGTTCCCCTCGTCCGCGAGCGCGATGTCCGGGAACCGGTCGAAGAGGGCGGGCAGCGCGATGGCGGCCTCCAGCCGGGCGAGCGGGGCACCGAGGCAGTAGTGGATGCCGTGCCCGAAGGCCATATGGTCCCTGTCCGCACGGTCGATCCCGAAGCCGTGCGCGGCGTCGTGGGACGACGGGTCCCGGCCGTGCGCCCCGAACCCGACGAGAATGGCCTCCCCGGCCGCTATGGTGACGCCCTCGCCGAGATCGATGTCACGGAGCGCGAACCGCAGCGGAAGATGGACGACCGGCGGATGGAGCCGCAGGGTCTCCTCGATGGCATCGGCCCAGCGGGCGGGCTCGGCCAGGATCGCGCTCAGCTGCCGGCGGTGGGTGAGAAGCGCCCGGACCGCGTTCCCGATCAGCGCGATCGTGGTCTGGCTCCCGGCGCCGATCATCAGAAGCAGGGTGGAGATCAGCTCCGTCTCGGTGAGCCGGTCACCCTCATGGGCGGCGAGCAGCAGACTGGTCATGTCATCGCCGGGCTCCCGCCGCTTCGCCTCCACGAGACGGCTCATGACGGTGATCAGCCCGCTCGCGACGCGCTCCGACTCCTCCTGGGGGACATCGGTGGCCAGGATCGCGTCGGCGACAGCGAGCACGGCGGGGCGCTGGTCCTCGGGAACGCCGAAGAGATCGCAGATCACACGGGTCGGCACACCGTGCGCGAAGTGCGCCCGCAGATCCACTGCCGCGCCGTCCTCCAGAGCCTCCAGACCGTCCAGGAGGTCGGTGACGACGGACTCGATCGAGGGCCGCAGAGACGCCATGCGCCGCGGTGTGAAAGCGGGGCCGATCAGCCTCCGTAGCCGGGTGTGCTCGGCCCCCTCTGAGGTGGCCATGGAGCGGACGTCGATCCAGGGGGAGAGCCAGGGGACGGCGCCCGGCTGGTAGCCGGTCCAGGCGCCACGGGCGTCCCTGGTGACATCGGGATGGGTGACCAGCCGCCTGACGACATCGCCGCGCGTGACGGACCAGGCGATGACGTTCTGGGGCAGCCGGACCCGCACGGCGGGCCCGGTGGCGCGGAGTTCCTCGATCTGCTCGTACAGCCGGTCACCTCCGTCGCTGTCGAGGACCGGGACGGCAGCCTCGTGGCTGGTGGTCATGGGACACCTCCGGTCACGCGGGGGCGCCCGTCGACGGGAGCGGCCACGCTGGCGCGGTCTCCCGGGCGCCGGGTCGCGCCGGTGCGTGGATGGATACTTCGCGGCAGCGACGGGGAATCGGTACCAGGGATTGTGCTGCGCCCGCACAGGGTCGCAAAGAGGGAAATCGGCCTCTTGTCTGGTTTCTGAGCCGATTTCAGGATTGCTCGACCGTCTGCACGTCCACCGTTGGGCACGGTTCACGGAGACGACGTGCGGGAGCCGTCTCCGGGCAACGCGGCGAGCCCCTCAGCCCGGCCGTCCGGCCCGCCCCCGGAAGACGCCGCTGGACCGCGTGGCCCCCAAATGGTCCCCAAGACATGCGGAAAGGCGGTACCGGATTTCTCCGATACCGCCTGCGACCTGCGTAGATGCAAGTCGGGACGACAGGATTTGAACCTGCGACCCCTTGACCCCCAGTCAAGTGCGCTACCAAGCTGCGCCACGTCCCGCTGCTCGTCTGACCTGGGGTTTCCCCTGGCTGAACGCGCAGGGAAACAATACCGCACTCCGGAGCGTGGTCGCGCACTCCTTTTCCGCTTGACCCCAAGCGCTCTTGAGGTTGCATGGTGTCGGTATGACGACTGCGACGGGCGCCGAGGGGCGCGACACGGCCGGGGACGGTTACGGATTCGGGGACCTCGACCGGCTCATGGGGCTGCAAACCGGGGACGAGAAGCACGGTCCGGCCGCCACCTCCACACTGGACGCCCTGTGGGTGCTGTACGACCGGGTGCTGCGGGTCTCCCCCGCGACCGCCGACGCACCGGAGCGGGACCGCTTCCTGCTGTCGAAGGGGCACGGGCCCATGGCGTACTACGCGGTACTGGCGGCGAAGGGGTTCGTGCCCGTGGAGTGGCTGCCCGGGTTCGGCGCGTACGACTCGCCGCTCGGCCATCATCCGGACCGGATGCTGGTGCCCGGTGCCGAGATCGGCAGCGGATCACTGGGGCACGGCCTGCCGCTCGCGGTGGGCACCGCGCTCGGGCTGCGGGCACGGGGGCTGACGGACCCCGCGGTCTGGGTACTGGTCGGGGACGCGGAGCTGGACGAGGGCAGCAACCACGAGGCGATCGCCTTCGCGGGCCCCGCCGGGCTCGACCGGCTGCACACCGTGGTGATCGACAACGCGTCCGCCAGGTACGGCCGTCCCGGCGGGATCGCCGCCCGCTTCGAGGCCGGAGGGTGGTCGGCGGTGACCGTCGACGGCCGTGATCACGAGGCCCTGTACGCCGCTTTCACCGCCCCGCACCCCGGGCGCCCGCACGCGGTGATCGCCCGCGTCGACCCCCGCAGCTGAGCACGGAAAGGATCATTCTGATGGACACGATGCGTGACCGCTTCGCCCCGGTCGTCTCCGCACTGCTGGACGAGGACCCCAGGGTCGCGGTCGTCCTCGCCGCGATCGGGGTGGACGGCTTCGTGGAGGCCGCCCGCCGCCACCCGGACCGGGTGATCGACGTCGGGATTCGCGAACAGCTCCTCATCGGCACGGGCGCGGGACTGGCGCTGGCCGGGCTGCGGCCCGTCGTCCACACCTTCGCGAGCTTCCTGGTGGAGCGGCCGTTCGAGCAGGTCAAGCTGGACTTCGGGCACCAGGGTGTGGGGGGCGTGCTGGTCAGCGCGGCGGGCTCCTTCGACTGGCCGTCCGGGGGGTTCACCCATATGTCACCCGGGGATGTCGCGCTGATGGACACCCTCGACGGCTGGACCGTGCACGTCCCCGGCCACCCCGACGAAGCCGAGACCCTGCTCAGGCACGCCGTCGCCGCGGGCGACGACAAGGTCTATGTACGGCTGTCGGTCCAGTCCAACGCGGCGGCGTTCCCCGTGGACGGACGGGGGTTCCACCTCGTGCGGGAGGGCGGCCGGGGTGTGGTGCTCGCCGTCGGCACCATGCTGGACCACGTCCTGGCGGCCACGGAGGGCCTGGACGTCACGGTGCTGTACGCCACGACCGTGCGCCCCTTCGACGCGCGGACCCTGCACCGGGCCGCGCTGGCCGCCACCGGTGGGACGGGGACCCCGGACGTCGTGGTCGTGGAGCCGTATCTGGCGGGAACCTCGACCGCCGCCGTGGCCGAGGCCCTGGTGGAGGTGCCGCACCGGGTGCTCGGGCTGGGCGTGGGCCGCCGTGAGCTGCGCCGCTACGGCACGATCGAGGAGCATGTGGCCGCGCACGGGCTGGACGCCCGCTCCCTGCGCGAGCGGATCTCCGGATTCCTCGGCACCGGCGGGTCCGGTGAAGGTTCCGGCGGAGATTCCGTACGGGACTGAGATCCGGCCGCCGGGCACAGGTCGTACGGCTTCGTACGGGTCGTACGGGTTCGTACCGCGCGGGGCGGCCTCTTGGACCGGCTCCGACCGGTCGCGGTGCGGGGCCTTACCGGTCATGTCCGGGGCTTATCGGTCGCGGTCCGGGGGGCAGCCGTCCGCCGGGCTCTTGTCCCACTTGCTGTCGCCCCCGGGCGTCCCGCACGCGGCGGCCGACCGGTCCGTTGCCGTGCCGGGTGTGCCGGTGGCCGCCGCGGCGGGGTCGACCGGGCCCAGCGGGGCGACCGGGCCGCCCGAGGTGACCGGACCCGGTGCCGGATCGGCGCGTATCAGCCCGCGGATCGCGGGTACCGACAGCAGCGCGACGGGGACGAGCAGGGCCATGCCTCCGCCGAAGAGCAGCACCGCGTCCGCTCCTCCGCCCTGGGCGGAGGCAGCGGGACCGGCGAGGGCCTGCCCGACGGGCACCATGGCGAGGGAACCGGCGACGTCGTACGCGTGGATGCGGTTCAGCACATCGGGCTGGACCTGGGTCTGCACGCTGGTCGCCCACATCACGCCCCAGAACGACAGCCCCGTGCCCGCGACGACGGCTCCGGCGCACATGGCGCCGACCCCGAGGTTCGCGCCGACCGTCGCCGGGTGGGCGGCGAAGGCGAACAGCGCGATGCTTCCGGCCCGGAGCATGTGCCGGGGCCGCAGCCGCAGGGCGAGCAGCCCGCCGATCACCGTTCCGGCGCCGAGGGCGGAGCTCACCAGGCCGTACGCGCGGGGGCCGTGGTCCTGGATCACCTCGGTGGCCACCAGGGGCACGGCCGGTCCCGCCACGGTGATCATGTAGACGCACCAGATGGCGATGACGCCCCACAGCCAGGTGCGGGCCCGGAACTCCCGCCAGCCCTCGACCAGATCGCTGCGGAAGCCCGAGGTACGGGCACGGTCGGCGGGATCGGGGCCCGGTATCCGCAGGAGGAGCAGGCATGCCGCGCTGAGCGCGTAGGTCCCGGCGTGCGCGACGAAGACACCGCCCGCCGAGGAGAACGCGACGAGCAGTCCCGCGAGGGCGGGGCCCGCGAGATGGGCCACGGACTCGGCGACCCGGATCGCGCCGTTCGCCGCCTGGACGTCGGAGGCCAGCCGGGGCACCGTACTGGCGACGCCGGGCTGGAAGATCGCGGACGCGGCGCCGTTCACCGCGCCGATCACACATATCTGCCAGAGCACGACATGCCCGGCGAAGAAGAGGCCGGCTGCCAGTGCCTGGGAGACGAGACGGACGACATCGGAGCCGATCATCAGCAGCCGGGTGCTGAAACGGTCCGCGAACACCCCGCCGAAGATGACCAGCGCGGCGAAGCAGCCGACGGACGACCCCATCGCGAGCCCGACCGCGCCCGTGCCGTACCCGTGCTGGAGGAGGCCGGCCGCGAGGGCGACCGGAAGCATGGTGTCGCCGAGTTTGGCGACGGCACGGGCGGTGAAGAACAGACCGAAGTTCAAGGACCAGATGCTGGGGCCGCCGTGGCGCCCCTTGCCGGACAGCGGACCGCCCCGGCGTCCCGGGCCACCGGCCGCGCCGCGTCCGCCGAGCAGTCGTGGCCGACCGGACCGGCTACCGCCGGCAAGCCGCCCTGGGGAGCCGCCGGTTCGGCCCCGACGGGCCGTCCCGTCGCCGTCCGCCCGTGACACCCATGACGCCCGAGGCACCCGACCGCCCATGGGCCTTACCGCAGATACTCCGGACATCGCTGCCCGCACCCCTCCCCCCGGACCTGCCCGATGGGCACGGCCCGGCTCCCCCGATCCGTCGGTCCCCTGACAACACGCGGAGCCCCCCGACCCCCTCACACGATCATCGCAGCCGGACCCGCCCCGCCGAAAGCGATTTCCCTCACTGCGAGGCGAGGCCCAGACCGGGGTGGGCCTCCAGCAGGCGGTGCGGAGCGGCCTGCCGCCAGGAGTCGGCGAGGATGTCCGTCAGTTCACCGTCGTCCTCCAGGGCGGACAGCCGCACCCGGACCCAGGCGGAGAACGCCTCATGGTCCGCGACCCAGAACTTCCCGGGCTCGGCCAGCACCAGTTCGTCCCGCTCGGCCTTGGGGCAGCGCACGGCCATGGAGGTCTCCTTCTCCGGGAGGGTGGCGAACATCTTGCCCGCGACCCGGAACGTGGGCATGCTCCAGGCGGTCTTCTCCGTGGTGTCCGGGAAGGAGAGGGCGATACGGCGTACATCATCAGCGTCCGGCATGCGAAGAACCGTAACCAACAGCACTGACAATCGCTCTCCGGGCGTCGGCCGACCGCCGGGCGCGGTGCGGGGCGGGGACGCTACGCGTACGGAGCGCCCGTCCGTGCGCCGGACCCTCCCCGCGGTGCACCGGGGTCCGTACCACCCACGGCCGCCCCCGCCCCCGCTGATGCCGCGATCGCTTCCGCTCCCCCGCCCACGCCCGCCGCGCCGGTCCGCTTGTAGTACAGCGTCGTCGGGTGCAGCTTCCCGTACGGGTCGGCCGCGTAGTCGGGGATGGTGCCGGCGCGCTCCCAACCCGCCGCGCGGTACAGGCGCTCGGCCGGGCTGCCGGTCTCCGTGTCGAGGTGGAGCAGCCGGGTCCCGCGCCGAGTGGCGCCCTCCTCCGCGGCTGTGAGCAACGCACGGCCGAGGCCCTGGCCCCGGGCGCGGCGATGAACCATCAGTTTCACGATCTCCGCACGGTGTCGGCCGTTGGGTTTGTCACCGAACCGGACACCGATCGTGCCGGTCACCCCTCCGGCGTCCCGGGCCATCCAGACGGCGAGCAGTCCGGAATCGACGGCGGACACCTGGTCGCGCCAGAACTCGGCGGCGTCCGTACGGTCCAGCGACTCCAGGAAGCCCAGTGAGGCGCCCGCGTGGACGGTGTCCAGCAGGAGGTCCGCGAGCGGACCGGCGGCGGCGAGGAGTTCGCCGCCGGTGCGCAGCCGGCTCACGTCCGCGGTCACGGCGGTACGACCACCCGTCATGGCAGCACCACCACCAGCGTGTAGCGCGCGGCGCCCGGTCCGGGGCAGGTGAAGCGGGTCGCTCCCCGTACCCGGAACCGCAGACAGTCGCCCGGGCCCAGCCGGTGGGCCGTTCCCTGCACGGTGATCTCCAGCGTTCCCTCCCGCACCCAGACATGCTGTTCGAGCCCCGGCACGGGCGGCCGGTCGTAGCGCAGGTCGGCGCCGGGGTCGAGGCGCCCTTCGACCAGTTCGGCACGGAAACCCGGCTGGGGCGGTGAGACGGAACGCCGTACGAAGCCGGAGTCCGGGTCGGTCCACACGGCCTGGTCGTCGGCGCGGACGAGTTGCGGGGCCAGCGCCTCAACCTCGCCGAGGAGCTGGGACATCGTGCGGCCGTGGACGGCGCAGAGCCGGTTCAGCAGGGCGGCGGTGGGGCTGATCTCGGCGCGTTCGGCGCGCGAGAGGGTGGAGCGGCTGATCCCGGTGCGCTCGGCGAGCTCTCCGAGCGACCAGCCGCGCTCGGCGCGGAGCTCGGCCAGCCGGGTCGCGAGCCGGGCGTCCACGTCGTCGGCGCCGTCCGGGATGCCGGGGGTGCTCTCCGTCTCGGGGACGCCGGGAGCGGTCTGGGGGTCGCCAGACCCGGACGCTTGTTTCATATTCGGGATCTTATCCCGAACGCGGGACGCCGGAAAGCGGATTTCGCCTCACCCGGCGATGGGCCGGCCCATCGCCTGCCACGTGAGCCGATCCGGCCCGCACGTCCAGCCCGTGTGTCCAGGCCGCACGTCCAGCCCGTGTGTCCGGGTCGTGTGTCCGGGTCGTGTGTCCAGGCCGCACGTCCAGCCCGCACGCTGCCGCGCCCGGCACCGGCCCGCCGATCCCGATCACGCCCCCGCCCCGCTCCGTCACCGCCACCGTCACCGATACGGCCGCGCAGCCGCGCCTACCCGGCTGTCTCGTCCACCGGTGCCGCGCTGCCCAGGGCCGCCAGGACCGGACGGATCAGCGGATGCTCCTCCGCGCCGCAGCGCACCGCGGCGAACACCCGGCGGGTGGGCGCCGCCCCGTCGACCGGGCGTACGGCCACCTCACCGAGGTCCGTCCCGCGCAGCGCCGAGCGGGGCACGAGGGCGACCCCGGCGCCCGCCGACGCGAGGGCGACCACCGCGCGGAAGTCGTCGGACTGGTGCTCAAGGCGGGGCTGGAACCCCGCGTGCTCGCAGGCCAGGACCACCACGTCATGGCAGGGGTTGCCCGGATAAGGGCCGATCCACGGGTCCTTGGCCAGCTCCGCGAGCGGAATCCGCCCTGCGCCGGCGAGCCGGTGGGCCAGGGGCACCACGGCGTCGAAGGGCTCCACGTAGAGGGGCAGCCGGGTCAGCCGGGGGTCGTCCGCGCCCGGGGCGCCCCGGTACTCGACGGCCACCGCGATGTCGACCTGCCGGTCCAGGACCATCGTGAGGCTGGCGTCGCCCTCGGCGTCCTGGACCCGGACCCCGATCCCCGGGGCCAGCACCGCGAGCCGGGTGAGGGCGGGGGCGACCACCAGACCGATCCCCGTGGCGAAGGCGGCGACGGTGACCGTGCCCGCCGCGCCCGAGCCGTACGCGGCGAGTTCGGCCTCGGCGCGTTCTAGCTGGGCGAGCACGGCGTGGGTGTGGCGCAGCAGGATCTCGCCCGCCGGGGTGAGCCGGACACCCCGCGCGCCGCGGTCGACGAGCCGGTGCCCGGTCTCCTGTTCCAGGGCGGTGAGCTGCTGGGACACGGCGGACGGGGTCAGATAGAGCGCGGCCGCGGCGGCAGTGACCGTCCGGTGGTCTGCCACCGCGCGCAGGATGTGCAGCCGCCGCGCCTCGATCATGTCCGTGCCTCGCTCATACAGGTGATTCTCGCAGGAGCGAGGGCCGGCCCGGACGACGGACAGCTCAGCCGGCAGCCGGGGCAGGCGCCGGACGGCTCAGACCGCCGAACGCTCCCGCGCCAGCTCCGCGCGGGCGGCCACGAACGCGTCGACCGCGTGGTCGACGTCCTCGGTCGAGTGCGCCGCGGAGAGCTGGACCCGGATGCGGGCGCGGCCCTGGGGGACAACCGGGTACGAGAAGCCGATCACGTACACGCCCCGGTCGAGCAGCAGTTCCGCGATACGGGCGGCCTCGGCGGCGTCCCCGATCATGACGGGCACGATGGGGTGGTCCCCGGCGAGGATGTCGAAGCCCTCGGCCGTCATCCGCGAGCGGAACAGGGCGGTGTTGTCGGCGAGCCGGGTCCGCAGGTCGTCGGCGGACTCCAGCAGGTCGAGGACCGTGAGGGAGGCGGCGGCGATGACGGGGGCGAGTGTGTTGGAGAAGAGGTACGGGCGGGAGCGCTGGCGCAGCAGGGCGACGATCTCGGCGCGTGCGGCGACATAGCCGCCGGAGGCTCCGCCGAGTGCCTTGCCGAGGGTGCCGGTGATGATGTCGACGCGGTCGGAGACACCGTGCAGGGCGGGGGTGCCGCGGCCACCGGGTCCGGTGAAGCCGACGGCGTGCGAGTCGTCGACCATGACCATGGCGTCGTAGCGGTCGGCGAGGTCGCAGATGGCGTCCAGGGGTGCCACGTAGCCGTCCATGGAGAACACGCCGTCGGTGACGATCAGTCGGCGCCGGGCGTCGGACGCGTCCTTGAGCTGCTGCTCCAGGTCGGCGAGGTCGCGGTTGGCGTAGCGGAAGCGGCGGGCCTTGGAGAGCCGGATGCCGTCGATGATGGAGGCGTGGTTGAGGGCGTCGGAGATGACGGCGTCCTCCGGGCCGAGCAGGGTCTCGAAGACGCCGCCGTTGGCGTCGAAGCAGGAGGAGTACAGGACCGTGTCCTCCTGGCCGAGGAACGCCGACAGCCTGGCCTCCAGTTCCTTGTGGACCTCCTGGGTGCCGCAGATGAAGCGGACCGAGGCCATGCCGTAGCCCCAGCGGTCGAGCGCGCGGTGGGCGGCGGCGACGACATCGGGGTGATCCGCGAGACCCAGGTAGTTGTTGGCGCAGAAGTTCAGCACCTCGCGGACGGCGGGGGTGTCCTCGCCGGGCCGGGCGCCCGCGACGACGCCCACCGTCGCGGACTGCGGGGTGCCGATGACGCGTTCGGGCTTGTGCAGTCCGGCGGCGCGGATCTCGTCGAGGGTGGCACGCAGGTCGTCACGCACGGAGTCGAACATGGTCCGGTCCAGTCCTTCGGGTCGGTGAGCTCGGGTCAATGGCTCGGGTACGGGGGAAGCCGCGGGGACGGCTCGAGGGTGAGCGGGTGCGGGGGCGCGGGTGGGGGTGGGGTGATGCGGGAAGGGTGCGGGGGCGCGGTGCGGGCTCAGTCGGTCCAGTCGAGGATGATCTTGCCGCCGCGGCCGCTCGCGGCGTCCTCGAACGCCGCCTCGTGGTCGCGGTAGCCGTAGCGGCCGGTGATCACCGGGGCGAGGTCGAGCCCGCCTTCGAGCAGGACGGACATGGCGTACCAGGTCTCGAACATCTCACGGCCGTAGATGCCCTTGACCGTGATCATCGAGGTGACGATCCGGGACCAGTCGACCGCGAACTCCTCGGCGGGCAGGCCGAGCATGGCGATCCGGCCGCCGTGGGTCATGTTGGCGATCATGTCGCGCATGGCCTCGGGGCGGCCGGACATCTCCAGGCCGATGTCGAAGCCCTCGCGCAGCCCGAGCTGCCGCTGTCCGTCGGCGATGGTGGACGTGCCGACGTTCAGGGCGAGGCTGACCCCGATCTTCCGGGCGAGTTCGAGGCGTTCCTCGCTGATGTCGGTGATGACGACATTGCGGGCGCCCGCGTGCCGGGCGACGGCGGCGGCCATCAGCCCGATGGGTCCGGCCCCGGTGATCAGTACGTCCTCGCCGACCAGCGGGAACGACAGGGCGGTGTGCACGGCGTTGCCGAACGGGTCGAAGATCGCGGCGACATCGAGGTCGACGGGGACCCGGTGCACCCAGACGTTCGCGGCGGGCAGGACCACGTACTCGGCGAAGGCGCCGTCCCGGCCGACCCCGAGGCCGACCGTGGCGCGGCACAGATGGCGCCGACCGGCCTGGCAGTTGCGGCACTTGCCGCACACGAGGTGTCCTTCGCCGCTGACGCGGTCGCCGGGGGTGATGTCCTGGACGTCGGGGCCGGTCCGTACGACCACGCCGACGAACTCGTGGCCGAGCACGAGAGGGGTGCTGATGGTCCGCCGGGCCCAGCCGTCCCAGGCCCGGATGTGGAGGTCGGTGCCGCAGATCCCGGTGCGTTCGACCTTGATGAGGACATCGCCGGGACCGACGGCCGGTTCGGGGACGTCCATGAGCCGCAGCCCCGGTTCCGCCCGGTCCTTGACCAGTGCCTTCATCGCCACGGCTCCCTGTCGTCGTCGCACACCCCGGTACGGCACGGCGGGGTTTCGCCGTTCCGTGCGGGGTGGAGGGGCGGCAGGGGCGGGCGGTTGCGGGCCTCGACTGCCGACACGGTACGAATCTGCCGTACGGCGCGGCCGGGGTCCATCGAGGATTTCTTAAGCGCCCTCGCAGGTTTCCTTCAGGCCGGTCCCTTCAGGCCGGCTCCTCAAGGACAGTCCCTCCAGGCCAGGGGGACGGAGCAGCCGCTCAGACGGGGTTGCCGGGGGCCGTGCGGCGACGGGGTGCGGGACCGGCTGCCCCGGGTCACAGCAGGCCGTCCTCCCGGTGGCGGATCTCGTCCGCCAGTTCCGCGGCCATGGCCTTGATGGTCTCCAGTCCGGGCCGTCCCCAGGGGCGGGGTTCGGTGTCCGCCACGCTCACGGTGCCGAGCGCGATCCCCGTCCGGTCGATGAGCGGGGCGCCCAGGTACGAGCGCACCCCGGTGTCGTCGACCACGGGGTTCCCGGCGAACCGGGGATAGTCGCGGACGTCCCCGAGGACGAGGGCCTTGCGCCGGACGACGACGTACGGGCAGAAGCCGCGGTCGCGCGACATCCGGCGGCCCGGGGCCGAGCCCTCCGGGCCGGGCGCGGCCCCGAGCGCCCGGGACGAGCGGCCGTCGGGGGTGTGCAGCCCGGACAGGAACTGCTCGTGCTCGTCGATGAAGTTGACGAGCGCGAACGGGGCCCCGGTGACCTCGGCGAGCCGGTCCGCGAACCGGTCGAACACCGGGTCGGGCGCGCTGCCGAGGCCCAGCGCCCGCAGCCGCCGGGCCCGTTCGGGCGCCTCCCGGTCGACCGGGGTCATCAGGAAGGGCAGCGGCCGGACGGCCGGCTCGTACCTCATGTACGTGCCTCGTGCCCCGCCGGGTGCGCCGGGGCGTAGGCGATGAGGTGCTGGACGAGCGTGAGCAGGGTCTGGACCCCGGAGCTGGAGATCCGCGCGTCGCAGCGGACGACGGGCACCTCGGGGTCCAGGTCGATGGCCGCGCGGACCTCGTCGGGGTCGTAGCGGTGGGAGCCGTCGAACTCGTTGACGGCGAGGATGAAGGCCATCCCCCGCTGTTCGAAGAAGTCGACGGCGGGGAAGCACTCCTCCAGCCTGCGGGTGTCCGCGAGGATCACCGCGCCGAGCGCGCCTTCGGAGAGTTCGTCCCACATGAACCAGAAGCGTTCCTGGCCGGGGGTGCCGAACAGGTACAGGACGTGTTCCGCGTCCAGGGTGATCCGGCCGAAGTCCATGGCCACGGTCGTCTGGGTCTTGTTCTCGACCCCCTCCAGGCTGTCGGTCGCCGCGCTGACCGTGGTGAGGAGTTCCTCGGTGCTCAGCGGCGCGATCTCGCTGACGGCACCCACGAAGGTCGTCTTGCCGACCCCGAAGCCTCCCGCGACCAGGATCTTGAGCGCTGTCGGGAAGGGGTCAGAGCTGTCGTCGTAGTCCATCGAGCACTGCCTCCAGAAGGGACCGGTCCGTGGGGTTGTGGAAGAGGGCGGGCGGTTTCATGGTGAGCGCCCCGCAGTCGACCAGGTCGGAGAGCAGCACCTTGGTCACGGCCACGGGCAGCCGGAGCTGGGCCGCGGCCTCCGCCACGGAGACGGGGCCCGCGCACAGGGCGAGTGCCTGGGCGTGTTCGGGGCCGAGGTAGCCGAAGGGGGTGGCGCCGGTGCTCATCACCTGCGACATCAGGTCCAGCGCCGTCGTGGGACGGGTGCGGCCGTTGCTCACCGTGTAGGGGCGGACCAGGCGGCCCGCCGCCTCGTCGAGCCATGGACCGTCCTTCGGCGCGACCACGCTCACGGCCTCATCGCCGGGGAGTCGACGCGGACGGAGGACAGCCGGGGGGCGGTCGCCAGATAGGGCCGGACGCTCTTGACCAGCATCGCCATCTCGTAGCCGAGGACGGCGGCGTCCGCCTCCCGGCCGGCGAGGACCGCGAGGCAGGTGCCCGATCCGGCGGTGGACACGAACAGCAGGGTGGCGTCGAGTTCGACGACCACCTGCCGTACGTCCCCGCCGTCGCCGAAGCGGGCACCGGCGCTGCGGCCGAGGGAGTAGAGCCCGGACGCCAGCGCGGCCATGTGGTCGGCGCCGTCCGGGTCGAGGCCGTGCACCGACTTGACCAGACCGTCGGAGGACAGCAGGACCGCGCTGCGGGTGTGGGGCACACGCTGGACCAGACCGCTCATCAGCCAGTCGAGATCGGATGCCTGGCCGGTGTGCGCGTCGCTCGCCATGGTGGATGGACTCCTTGGGGGTGCGGGGAAGGCGGAACGGGGTGGGGGCGGCTCGTGCGAGGGGCGGGCGGGGCCGTGGGCGGAGACCCGGACGGATCCGGCCCGGGCGGGCGGGTCCTGGGACGGGGGTGGGGGTCCCGGGCGGACCCGGGCGGCCGGGGTCAGCCGCCGGGCGCGGGGTCGTGACGGGCGGCGAGGTCGTGGGCGGGCGGATCGTGGGGGTGGCGGCCGGGGGTGCGGGCGCCGGGGAGCGTGCCGGGGGCGGCGGTGAACGTGCCTGTGGCGAAGTCGCTCACGGTGAGGTCGTGGATGGGGGTCCGGGTGACGGCGGGCAGCTCATGGGCGGGCACGTCGAGTGCGGTACGGGGGCGGGAGCCGACGGCGGATGCCGTGGGGGCGGACCCGTCGTGGCGCCGCGGGCCGGGCCGGGTGGGCTCGGCCGGGAGGGTGTGCGGGGCGGGGAGCGGATGCGGGGCCGGGAGGCTGTGCGGCGCGGCGGATGTGCCGGGTGACGCGCCGGGGGCGACGGCGGCCGTGGGGGGCCGGTCCTGGTGCCGGGTGGACTGCTGCGCCTCGGCGAGACCGACGCCGCGCTGGAAGGCGGCCATCAGCCCCGGGTCGTGGTCGGCAGGTTGTTCGGCGCCGGGGCGCCGGGGGCCGGGCGCTTCGCGGAGCTGGGGCGCGAGGTGCTGTTGCGCACGCCGTTTGGGGAGGTTGGGGCGGTCTTCCGTACCGCGTGCGGCGCTACGGGGGGCCAGGCGGGCGGTGGGGCGCTCCTCGACGAAGCCCCCGGCGCCCTCGCCGCCCTGAACGCCCGCGACGCCTTGGACGCCCTCGACGGACGGCTCGCCCTGGCCGACGCCACCGCCGACACCGAGGCCAACGCCGACGCCGACTCCGGCTCCGGCTCCGGCTCCGGCTCCGGTGCCCAGGGCCGCGGCAGTACCGAAGGCCGCGGGGACCGGGCCGCCCGTTCCGGTCCGGTGGTCGGCGGGGGGTGCCGCGTGCGCCGGGCGGGGGCGGAGGTTGTCGCCGGGATACGCGGCACGGTCGGCGCGGACGTGTCCGGAGGGGGACGCGGTGGGATCGGGGCGGGGGACTTCGGGGCGGACGGCTACGGGACCGGTCGGTGCGCGGTCGGGCCGGAAGCCCTCGGGGACATACGTCGCGCGGTCCGGGTCGACGCCCTCGGGAGTGTGCGTGGCTCCGCCGGGACGGGGCCCCGGGACGGCTTCGGCGGGGCCCGGCCGTACGGCGCGGGTGTCGCGGACCGGGAGGGGCGCGGGGCGGCCCGATCCGTGCGGGCGGGGCGGCGGGGTGGTGAAGGCGTCGGCCGCCGGGGTGCCCGGATGGGTGACGGTGTGTCCCGCCGCCTGCGGGCCGTCGGGGGCGGGGGAGCTCTCGGCGCCGGCAGCGGCGTCACCGTGGCGCGGGGGCCGGTCGCCGCCGCCATGGTCGGCGGCGGGGAGGGAACGCGGCCCGGCCTGCGCGGGCCGGGACACGCGTACGGCCGCGTCAGCGCCTCCGGGCCGAGGCACGCGTACGGCCGCGTCACCGGCGGGCCGGGGGGCGGTCACGGCGCGGTGCTGTCCGGCCGGTGCGGCGGGTCCGCCGGAGGTGGTCCGCAGGGTCGGGGGGTTCTCGCCGCCGGGGCGGGTGCGGGACCCGGCGTCGTCGTCGGAGCCGAGGAGTTCCTGGGGCAGGACCAGTACGGCCTGCACGCCTCCGTAGATATTGCTCTGGAGACGGACCGCGATCCCGTGCCGGTGGGCGAGCTGGGAGACGACGAGCAGCCCGATCCGGCCGTCCTGGAGCAGGCTCGCCACATTGACCTGGTCGGGCGCGGCGAGCAGGGCGTTCATCCGTGTCTGTTCGGACGGCGGCATCCCGAGGCCCCGGTCCTCCACCTCGACGGCGACCCCGGAGGTCACCGGCGCGACCCGGAGCAGGACCTGGGTGTGCGGGGCGGAGAACACCGTCGCGTTCTCGACGAGTTCGGCCATGAGGTGGACGACATCGGCGACGGCGTGGCCGCGGACGGTGCCCTCGATCGGGGGGACGAGCCGCACCCGGGAGTACTGCTCGACCTCGGCGATCGCGGAGCGCAGCACCTCGTGCAGGGAGACGGGGGTGCTCCACTGGCGCCGGGACACAGCGCCGCCGAGGACGGCGAGGTTCTCGGCGTGGCGGCGGATACGGGTGGCGAGGTGGTCGACGTGGAACAGGCCCTTGAGGAGTTCGGGGTCCTCGACCTCGTTCTCCAGTTCGTCGAGGATCGAGATCTCGCGGTGCACCAGGGACTGAAGGCGGCGGGCCAGGTTGACGAAGACCTCCACCTTCTGTTCGCTGCCCGCCCGGCCGGACAGCTGCGCGGCCCGGTGGACGGCCTGCACGGACGCGTCCTGGGTGTGCGCCAGTTCCCGGGCGAGCCGGTCGAACTCGTCGCCGTCCGCCATGCCGCGTGGCGCGGCGGTGCGCGTGGGCGGGGCCTCACCGCGGCGCAGGGCCTCGACCAGTGAAAGGATCTCGGCGCGGTTGCGGGCGCTGGCGCGGCGCAGCGAACCGAGCCGGTCGCCGAGGGCGGCGGCGGCGCGGTCGGCGGCGATCGCGGCGATGACGAGTCCGGTGACGGTGACCGCGACGGCTCCGGCCAGCACGGCCCACAGCGTCGGCCCGGCGGGCACGGCGGACGCCCGTACGGTGAACAGCACGGCGGCGGTGGCGCTGAGGGCCACGGCGACGGCGGGGAGCACCGCGATCCGCAGCAGTTGCGCGCGTATGTGCGACTCGGGCAGCGGGCGGGCGGGGCCGCCGGCGGGTCTGCCGTGCCGTCCGCCCTCACGGCGGTCTGCGCGTACGGCCGGTGCGCGAAGGTGTGACATCAGCGTCCTTGAGGTGTCCGTCTGGGCTGCCGTGCGCGTGGCGGAGCGCGGTCGCCGGTTCCGTTCGGATCGGGCCGGGTCGCACGCTCCGGCAAGTGACCCGGCGACCACACACCGTAGTCGGCAAGTCGGGCCACGCGTCGCATGGTTCGTGAAGTCCGGCGGACAACGTCCCGCTCTGGTATGAGGCTTCGCATGGCCGTCCGAAATCGGATGTGGACGGATGTTCGGGTGCGGGGTGCCGGGGCCGGGCGCGTCGTCAGTCGCCGGGCCTGCCGCACAGGTCCTCCAGGGCGAACGCGTCCGCCTGGATCTGCAACCGGCGTTCGGCGTCGAGCTGTCCCAGCAGACGGTCCAGCAGCTCGGTGTCCTGCGGCGCCGTGAGGAACTCCAGCACGGCGCGCTGGAAGGCGCCCCGGAGGGTGGACGGCATCGCGTCCGAGGCGTCGAAGCACAGTTCGTCCGCCTCGCGGAACAGTCGCAGGACCGCCTTGGTGCCGGGGGTGAGCGGGTCCGGCCCCGCCGTGCCGTCGGAGAAGAAGGGGCGCTCCACGGGCAGGGCCGCGGCGGCCCATTCGTCGCGCGTCCTGCGGTCGATGAACTGTCTCAGCAGCTCCCAGGCGGCGTCGCTCGGGGTGAAGACGGCCGCCATGTCACCGGACACCTCGTGGACCTTGCGGTGGTCCGGCAGTCCGGGGACGACGTCCGGCGTGGGGGCGGGCATGACGTCGTCCCCGTAGTGGCGGCGGATGAACGAACCCTGGTGCTCCAGCGCGCAGTCACCTCGGTTGAGCAGGCCCCACCGCCCGTCGCCCAGGCTCTCGAAGGGGGTGAAGACCGCCTTCGGGCCCGCCTTCGGACCGGCCGCCACCAGCAGCTCGCGCCACTCCTGCCACGCCCGCTTCACCTTCGTGTCGGTCCAGGCCAGTTCGCCGGTGGCCCAGTCGGTGTACACATCGGGGCCCTGCCGCTGGAGCAGCAGGTCCTCGATCCAGTCCGTGCCCGGCCAGCCGGAGGTGGCGCCCGACGCCATACCGAGACACCAGCGGGCCGGACCGGTGGCCTGCTCCCCGCCGTCACGGCGCCACACGATGCTCTTCAGATCGACCCGGACCGGCACCCAGTACGTGTGCTGCCGCTGCTCACCGTCCTTGTTCCGTACGGTGATCCGGGGGCCCCACGGTCCGAACGACGCCGACGCCAGCCCGTCGGGCAGCGGGTGCGCGTCGCCGTCACGGGCGTACTCGGCGAGCTCGCCCTGGCCGTTGAGGATCGCGACATCGGGGGGTGAGTCCGTGCGCAGCTGCGCCACCAGCGTCTCGCGCAGCGAGCGGGTGCCCTCGTAGACGTAGCGGACCCCGGTCCGTTCGGTGATCTTCGCGAGCATCGCGACGAAGGACCGTTCCTCGCCGTCCGTCCAGGGGCCGAGGACCACCAGGGTCGGCTCCTCCCGGTCGGCGCAGCCCGCCGTGCCGAGCACCGGCCCGGCGAACAGACAGCCCGCCAGGACGGCGCGGAGCAGGGCGCGTACGGTCCTCATGCGGTGCGCCAATGGATCTCCAGATGTCTGCGGTTGTAGTGGAAGAGCGTGAAGCCGCAGGCGAGGGTGCCGGCCGTGCCGAGGGCCAGCGCCAGGACGGCCATCAGGGTCCGTTCCTGGGGGTGGGTGTGCCGCAGATGCGCGGCGAGCCGTGTCCCCTCGTCCTCGATCGCGGCGCCGGTACGGGTCTCGCGTTCGATCTCCTCGCCGATGCCCCCGCCGGCGACCCGCTCGACCTCGATCGCCGCGAGCCGGTCGACGGTGCGCCCGACATACGCCTGGGCGGTGTGCTGCCCGGCCGCGCCGAACGCCAGCACGACCAGGACCAGGAGGACGGGTGTCGCGAGCAGGGTCAGCACGACACCGCGCACCCGGAGCCTGCGATGGACGAAGTCCAGGGTGCCGACGAGCAGGAACACGAGGAACAGCGCCGCCAGGACGGCCGCCGACGCCGCCCCCGCCGCCGGTCCGCCCCATCCCGACAGCTCCCGTGCGTCGGCGCGCAGTTCCGCCTCCAGGGTCCGGATGCGGTCGAGCACGGCGGTGGAGTCCGGGGCGCCCCGCCCGTCGCCCAGCAGGCCCGCCGCGGTCTCCAGTCCGGCCCGGCGCAGCCCGGTGTTGCTGTGGTGACGGCTGTTGGCCCAGTTGATGAAGTCGTCGTAGGCGACGACGAGCCCCGACACCACCCGGACCTCCTGCTCCTGCGAGCGGTGCAGGGCGCCGGTCAGCGCGGCGTTGTTGAGGCTCTGCGACGCCTCGGTGATCAGGGACGGATAGCGCTCCCCGAGGCCGACGAGGTCGGTCTGGGGCAGCGGCTCGCCGTCGTTCGCCGCGAGCCGCCGTTCGGCCTCGGCCCTCGCGAGGGTCAGCGAGACACGTGCGTGGGTCAGTTCGACGAGGGCGGGGGCGTAGCGCTCGCGGAGCTGTTCCGTCCGGTCGTGCAGGGTGAAGTACGAGGTGGCCGCCAGGCCGAGGACGGTGAGCGCGACGGCGGGCAGCAGCAGCATCCGGGTGAGCAGGAACCGGCGGGTGGACGTGGACACCGAGACGGTCGTGGCCCTTGAGCCGGTTCTCGGGGCGGGCGCCGGGTCGGGTGACGGGCGACGCCCCGACGACCACCACCACAGGGCCTGCCCGGTCGGCCTTCGCGGGGCGGTGGGTCCGGTCGCGGGCACGGCGGCACGCGGGGCGGTGTGCGCGGCTACGGGCGACTCGGGCGCGGGGTCGTTCGGCGGGGGGTCGTTCGGCGCGGGGTCGGGGGCCGTTCGGTGGCCGGGGGCCGGTCCGGGTCCGGGGGCCTCGGGTGCGGGGTCGGGGGTCGGTTCGGGTCCGGGGGCCAGTCCCGCGTCGGCGGCACGCGGGGCGGTGGGCGCGGTGACGGGCGACTCGGGCAGGGGGTCGTTCGGCGCGGGTCCGGGGGTCTCGGGCGCGGTGCCGTCCGGCGGGGGGCCGGCCTGGGAGGGCACCGTCCCCGTGTCCCGTGGCCGCGTGCCGGACGGCTGCGTGCCGCCCGTTCGCGGGCCGGGCGGGGCCGGGTCCTCGACGGCCGGGGCCTGCTGCTCCGCTCCGTCAGGTATACCGTCCCCGGGCGTCGCCGTCGTCGGGGGCGCCTGCCCGGCGGCCGGGGGCCGGGGGTCCGGGGCGGTGGGCGGATGGCCCGGGTCGGTCGTGCCGCTCATCGGCGCTCCTCCTCCGCGGGGGTGGGTTGCGTCGTGGCCGGGCCCCGTGTCCAGGGGCGCAGGAGCCGGTGGCGCGGCTCGCCCCGGTTGTGGGTGAGACCGACGGGCCGGGTGAGGTACGCGTTGTCCACCAGGGCCCCGGCCAGCTCCCGGTAGGCGTCCCGGGGTGCGGGGGGCACCTGTTCGGCGAGCCTCAGATAGCAGGCCGCCAGTTCCTCGTGCAGATCGCGCACGGTACGGGGCAGCCGGGCGGCCTCGGGGGCGCCCGCCAGCTCCTGGTGGAGGGCCTGGAGGGGATCGGGCTGCGGCGCCCGTGCCCCGCCCGGCCGGACCCGCACACGGGCGCGTTGCCCGGTGCCGTCCTCCGCGGGGTCCAGCCGCAGCAGGAGTTCCAGGAGATCGGCGCGCAGCCGTTCCTGCGCGTGCCGGTCGGTGAGGCCCTCCCTCAGGGTCAGCCGGTGCATGGCCACCCAGGCCCGCGCGGCGGCCTGCGGGGTCGGCCGGGCGTCACCGTCGGGCGGGTCCGCGAGGATGCGCACCATGGCGGTCCGCGCGGCGGTGCGGTGCCGGGAGTCGGCCGGGACGGCTTCCAGGCAGTCGAGGGCGAGCTGCGGCTTGCCGTGCCCGACATGGATACGGGCCAGCCCGAAGGCGGCACCGCCGAGCGCGCGGTTGCGCTGCCACACCGCCCCGTACAGCCGGACGGCTTCCTTCGGGTTGTCCCCGAACTCCTGGCAGTAGCCCATCGCCAGCTTCGGGGCGTACTCGCCGGGTATGGCGGCGTTGACCCGGGTGAAGCACTCCAGTGCGGGGGTCACCTCGCCCCGGGAGAGCCACAGCAGTCCGTGGTGCCAGTCGAGCCGCCAGTCGTGGGCGGCCGGTTCGCCGACGGCCGTCGCCGCCAGGGCCAGCTCCCGTTCGGCGCGCCGGAGTTCACGGGCGGCCTCCGCCGGGTGGTCACGGGCGATCTCCAGATGGAGACGGCAGCGCAGCAGGGCGCGTTCGGGCGACTCGCGCCACACCTCGCTGAGCTGGAGCAGTCCGGCCGGGTCGTCGTACGACGTGCGTTGCAGCTCCGTCCGGTTCCGGTCGGAGTCGTCCGGCCGGGGTACGGGCAGCCCCAGGGCGACCTCGGGCGGGGTCGGCCGGGTGGACGACAGCTTCCGCTTGCGGTTGCCGCCCTGCCGCCACTGGTCGAGCGGCGGCGCCTTGCCGAGCGCGCCGTCGAGGGCGGCGGGCGCGGTGGCGAAGAGCGGGGACGGCTCGAACGTCTCCGCGCCGAGCCGCAGTGAACGCAGTTCCCGCAGCACCCCGCGCAGTTGGACCGACATCTCCTCCGCGGAGGCGAACCGTGCGGCGGGCAGCGGCGCCATGGCGCGCGTCAGCACCCCGCGCAGCGAGGTCGCGCCGAGGCCGGCGGGGTCCTCGGGGGCCCGGTCCAGCAGCTTCTCCAGCAGCTTGCCGACGGCGTACAGTTCGGCCGCGACCGTCACCCGGGTGGACAGGCCCGTCTCGGGTGCCCGGTAGGTCACCGGGCCCGGGTCGCCGATCTTCCGTACCCCGGCGACATCGATCAGCTTGATGCCTTCGCCGCAGTGGATGACGTTGGTCAGGGAGAGGTCGCCGTAGACGAACTCCCGCTCCACATGGAGATAGGTGAGCGCGTCCAGGATGCGCAGCCCGTACGCGGCGATGAACTCGTGCACCCGGTAGTCGTGGAACGGCGCGACACGGCGTCCGATCTGGTCGGCGACCCAGGCGAGAGGGGCGCCGTTGGCGAACTCCATCACGATGAACCTGGCGTTGCTGTCCGGGTCCGGATGTCTGGCGTAGTTGAACACCTTGATGATCGCGGGATGGTTGAGGCTGACCAGCCGCACGCGTTCCGTGGAAGCGGTCTTCTCGGCGTCCGGGTCGGCGGGGTCACGGACCCCCTTGAGGGCGACGGCCCGGTCCTCCAGCATCCGGTCGTGGGCGAGGTACACCTCGCCGTAGGTGCCCTGGCCGAGTCTGCCGATCACCAGGTACTGCTGATGCAGTTCCTGCCCCCGGGACAGCCCGGGGCCTGCCGCGCCGTCGCCGGGCTCCCCCGGTTCGGACTCCACGAGGCGGTCCGGACGCCCGACGACGACGTTCGGGAGGTCGGTGAGTCCGTCCGTCGGAGGCTTCACCACGTACCGCCGTGACGGGTACGGCAGGCGCAGCGCCTGGACGGCGTCCTCGACCTCGGTGCGCAGCCGGAACAGCTCGTACACCACGTCCTCGGTGTTGCTCAGGACGCCGCCCCGCCGCAACGCGTCGAGCCTCGCCCGCAGCCGTACCGACACGGGGTCGGGGCCGTCCGGCGCCGGGGCGGGAACCTCCGGTACGGGATCGGCGCCGCGCGGCGCCGGAGGTTCAGGGCTCTGCGGCGCGGGGTCGGCGCTGTCCGGCGCGGGCGGGGCCGTGGCGGTGCGCCGGACGTGGCGGACCCGCCGTTCCAGTCCGCCGAGGGCGTTCAGCCTGGCCGCGATGGCGTCCGCGTGCCGCTGGGCCCACCCGGGGTCGAGCAGCTCACGCACCACGCGCGCCAGCAGCGGGGAGGTGCGTTCACGCAGGACGAGCAGGACACGGCTGTGACCGGGCTCCAGCAGCGCGTGCAGCAGGGGCAGGACCGCGTCCGGCCGGTGGGCGGCCCGGTCGGCGGACAGGAAGGCGGCGGACAGCGGCGGGCCCTCCTCGGCGATACGCGCGAGGAGGCGGTCGGTACGGGTGGACGGGCGGTCGCTGTCCGGCGGCCGCTCGGCTTCGGACGGTCCGTCGGCGTTCGGCGGTCCGTCGGGGGGTGGGCGGTCGCCGTCCGCGTCGGGTGCGCTGTCGGCGTCGGGTGCGCGGCCCGTGGTGGGTACGGGTACGGGGTCGGGGTCGGAGGCGGTCGGTTCGAGGTCGTCCAGGCCGGCGCGGGCGGCGGTGCGGTCGACGAGTTCCGCGGCCGTCCAGCCCTTCGCGTCCAGGGCGATGTCGATGGACCCCGCGCGGGGCTCCACCGGCCCGCCCGGGTCCGCCGGGTCCGGGTAGCGCTCACGGTCGGCCCGGACGAGCGTCGAACGGACGGCGGCCCAGGCATCCGGTTCGTCGTCGTGGACGAACGCCAGTTCCACCGGCTCGGCCGCTGCGCCGGCCTCCCTGACCGGCCGGCCGGACGCCGACGCGCTTCCCTCGGTCGCGCTCCCCCAGGTCAGCGTCGTCCCCTGATGCGTGCCACCGCCATGGCCGGAACCGACGACGGTCCCGCCCGCGCCGAGCCACCGGGTCATGAGGTACCGCAGCCCCAGGGCCCGTTCCTGGGCGCCCGGCGGGGTGGCGTCGGCCCGGATCCCACGGGAGACGGCACGGGGCCCCAGGACCTTCAGCCCGTGCTCGCCGGGGCGCAGATGCCGGAGGATGGTCTCGGTCGGGATCATGTACGCGTGACTCAGCGGGACGGGCACCCGCTCCGTACCGTGCTGATGCACCAGGATGCCGATGACCCGGCCGGTACGGCTGTGGACCACACCGCTTCCGCTGAAGCCGTGCCGGATCACATAGGGGGACGACTCGGGGTCGAGCTGTACCCACTCGGGGTAGAGGCCGGGACCGCCACGGCCCATGATCCGGGCGTTGACGTACTCCCCGCCGATGAGGTAGTCGGGATAGCCGACGGCGTGCACCTGTTCGTTGCGGGCGGGGATCTGCCGGTGCAGCACGGCGGGCGTCACCCGCAACGGCTCCGCGCCGGGCACCCGTTCCAGCTTCAGCAGGGCGAGGTCGGCGCTGTAGCCCGGGGTGGGCGGCCTCAGATGCTGGAGGAGGACCCGGGCCGGCAGCCGTCCGGGCGCACCGGAGGCGGTGGGGAACTCCGCCACCACCCGTTCCAGCGACTCGTACCCGGCGGGTTCCGGGTCGTCGTCCCGGTCGTCGTGTGCCGCCGGCAGGCGCGGCAGCAGCACCACATGGGCGCAGGTGAGCACATGGCCCCCGGCCAGGAGTACGCCCGCTCCCAGCGGCGGGCTCCCAGGAGCATCCTCCTGGAACAGTCGTACCCGCCAACCACCTTCGTGTACAGCGGAGTTGGAAGTACCCTCGGGCTCCCTCATGCTCCATGACAATAGCCAGGAGGGGGGCATTCCACCCCCGTCCCACCAAAGGAGGACCCTGATGGGGCGAATTGGCGGCCGGGGCGAGTCCGACGGCGCGGAGACGGCCGGGCTCGCGGAGGTGATCGGGAAGATCCGTGACGAGCTCGAACAGGCGCAGCACGAGGGTTCCCGGAGCAGGCTCCGGTTCCTGGTGGAACGCGTCAACGTCGAGTTCGCGGTGCAGGTCCGCCGGGAGGGCAGCGGGCGGGGCGGGCTGAGTATCGGTGTGGTCACGGCGGAGGCGGGGGCGGCGGCCTCGCACGAGACCACCCACCGGATCGAGATCGAGCTGAAGCCGCATGACCGGGATGACCCGGGAGGGCCGGGGATCAGCGTGGGTGGCCCCCGCAGGTAGTTCCTGGGCGTCCGTTCCTGGGTGCTGCCTCCTGCTGTTGCTTCGCGGCCTGACGGACGCCCTCGCCTTTGCGTCGTTGCCCCTGCGGGGCGCCTTCGCTTGCGCCTCCGGGTTCCTGTGCCGGGCGCACTTGTTCCTGTGCGGGTCGCTCGTCGGGTGCGCGGTTCCTCGCGCCCCTGGGTACTCGGGGCCGGGCGTACTTGCCGCTGTGCCGTCGCTCGGTGGGTTCGCGCAGTTCCCCGCGCCCCTGTCGGGGCGCTGCCTGCCTGGTGTTGTCGGTCGGGTGCGGGGTCGCCCTCGTTTTCGCGCAGTTCCCCGCGCCCCTTTGGGGCGCGTTCTGCCGGTTCTTCGGGGCGGGGGCGGGCGGGATTCTCCGTCCTCACTCCGACGCGCTCGGTACGACTTCCAGCGGATTACGGGTGGCGTCGGAGTCTGCGGGCATCACGGGCATCGTGCTCACCCGTGACCGGTTGATGGGCATAGGGCAAGCACTCACGATGCCCTTGTTCTACGCGTCCAACGCCCTCTATCCGATCGCGCTGATGCCGGGCCGGCTCAAGGCGGTGAGCCTGGCCAACCCGCTGAGCTACGAGGTCGACGCACTGCGCGGGCTGCTGATCGGCCCGCTGACCTACTGGGCGTCGTCCATCGACGGCATCAGTTCGCCGTCGCGTACCTTCCCGTCGGCCGTCGTGGGAGCGGTCGGGTCCCCGGCGGGCCGCTGCGACGAGGCGCGCCACCACGGGGTCCCCGGCACGGCCGCACCCGGCTCGAACGGCTCACCGGGCGCGGGCGACGCCACCCGTGCGCCGATACGGGCGGCGGCACCCAGGGTGTCCTCCCCCGGCTCGGCCCAGGGGTGCGGGGCGAGGTTGAACGTGGCCCAGTGGATGGGGAGCATCACGCCCGCCGCCGCGTCGCCGCCCTGGAGGTCGCGATGCGCCCGGACACCCTCCTCGGGGGTCATATGGATGTCGGGCCAGAACCACAGGCGCTGTAGCCGCCGACTGTGACTGCACCCCGTTTGGGTGTGTGACTACATCTATACGGAATGTAGCCGCAGCGGCCATACCCCTTGGGGCGCCTGACTCAGGTCCTTGAACTGTCCGGTTTAAGTGATCTTGATAGAATTTGGACAGTGATGTCGCGCCCCACCACCGAGATAGCCATACCGCCCGCCATTGGCGTCACATGGACTGCGGCCGAGGTCAAGGAACTGGAAGACCTCCAGGCCCGAGAAGACCTCCTTCCACCTGACGCACCGAGGGCTCTGCTCTCTATCCGCCTATCGGTCCTCACGGAGGAGACCACCTCCCCCGTTCGCCAGGAGCTTGACCTTCGGCGTATGGCGCTGGACAGGCGATGCCGGGTTGCTGGTGTAGCGAGAGACCTGAACGTCAGCGCAACCAAGGTGCCCCCGTGGAAGCGCAAGGCTCTGGGTGACTGGATTCAGAACCGCGCCCCTGAGTTCGATGTGATCTTGTTCTGGAAGCTCGACCGCTTCGTCCGTCGCATCTCAGACCTGCACCTGATGATCGAGTGGTGCAAGACCTTCAAGAAGGATCTTGCTGCGGTCAAGGACCCCATCGACCTGTCCTCGCCCATGGGCGAAATGATGGTCACCATGATCGCGGGCATGGCCCGCATCGAGGCCGCCAACACTGGAATTCGCCTGGAATCCCTGTGGCAGTACGCACGTACTGTCGAACGCTGGGTCATCGGCAGGATTATCTACGGCTACGCCTCGGAGGACACCCCGGATGGCAAGCGGCTGGTTGTTGACTCGTTCAAGTACCGGGTCCTCCACTGGATCAAGGCGATGCTCCAGCGCCGAAGGGCGCTCAACAACATCTGCATCATCCTGAACCGGGCACAGGTCCCCTCCCCTGGGGGAGGGAAGTGGGCTCCTGGAAACCTGAAGAACGTCCTGACCAACCCGGCACTGATGGGCTACCGCACCAGGCGCGAACCGGGGATGCCAACAAACCAGCCTCCCTTCATCCTGTACGGCCCTGATGGCGAGCCGATCCGCGTTGCACCCGGCGTCTTCACTCCTGCCGAGTTCAGCGAGGTGCAGGAATTGCTTCGCCTTCGAGCCAAGAACACCGGGGGCAAGCCCACGGCTGGCCGGAGCAAGCGGACCAAGTTCCTGGGTGTGATCAAGTGCGGCTTCTGCGGGGCGGTAGAGAACATGTACCAGCACATCACCAAGAAGAAGCGCAAGGACGGGACGTATCGCATCTCCGGGAACAAGATGCGCTGCCAGTCGGCCACCAAGCTCGGCATCTGCGGCGGCCCCACCTTCGATCCGGAGGACACCTACGGTGCGCTGACCTCTACAGTCCTTGATCAAATCGGAGCCATGGAGGTCATCCACCGCGAGTACGCGCGAGGTTCCGAGAACCTGATGAAGAAGAAGGAACTCGAAGCGTCGATCAAGTACCACATGAAGGAGCTGGCCCCCGGGGGGTCCTACTCAGTGGGTGGGTTCATCGAGAGTGAGGCCCGGAGGACTCTGGCCTCAATCGGTGACCAGCTATCCAGGATCGACCCGGTGTCTCTCGAAGACAGGTGGATCTACGCCTCGAAGGGCGTGACGTACCAACAGCACTGGGAACGGGAGGGCCTGCATCAGATGGAGTCTGATCTCATCCGGGCTGGCATCACCTTCGTCATGTACGAGGATCGAGCTGAGCTGCTGATCCCGGAGGACGTGAAGCAACGCCTCGTCGTGAAGGATGATTACTTCAAGAAGAGGGTGTAGAGAAACGAGAAGGACCCCGCCACCTGGCGGGGTCCTTCTCGTCTAGCGCTGGACGACCTTGACCAGCTCACGCGCCCCTGTGGCGCTGACCTTGTACACGTACACCTTCACAACAATCTCCTACTACGCAACTTCTTGGGTAAAGCTCAGCGCACCTTGCGGCCACAAGACGTGATCGATACCAGCGGAGCGAATGAGCTTCGAGCAGCCCTGACAGGGCGGCCGGGTGATGTAGAGGGTCGCCCCTTGACAGTCCGACCAGGCCGCGTGCAACAGGGCGTTCGCCTCGGCGTGGGTTTCCACGCACTCGTCGTATGCCGTCCCGGCCGGTACCTGCGACTGACACCGGGCGCACTCGCCTCGGAGGCAGGACGGGCCTCCGGGCTCGCTGCCGTTGTAGCCGGTCGCCCGTATCCGGTGGTCGCCTCCGACGAGGACGGCTCCGACCTGACTGCGAAGGCAGTCGCCGCGGGCTGCGACAGCGGTTGCGATGCCAAGGAAGTACTCGTCCCATCCGGGCCGCTGCTGTTGCGGGTAGCTGCGGAGAGTGCCGTGGACGAGGTCGTACTCAGTGGTCGGCATCGGGTGCTTCCTCTTCGTCCACGACCACGTAGGCCGGCGCTCCGGTCTCGGAGTGCCAGAAGTCCTGGGCCATCTCCTGGGCGAGGACGTGTGGTACGCCAGCGGTCACGGCCTCCAGGTAGAGGGCTCCGGCGATCTTGGCTGTGGTCAGTGCGGCGATGCCGTGTTTCTCCAGCCGGGCCGCGTTGAACTTGGTCTCCAGGCTTCCAACGAGATTTTCGAAGTCGTCCATGGCGTTCTCCTGACTCCAGGTCTAGTTGCTCGGGCCGTGGGTGGCGGCGTGCCAGAAGTCGTAGGCCATCTGCTGTGCGGTGTCCCGGTCGAAGCCAGCCCTGCGGGCGGCCTTACGGACGGCCCCTGCGGACTCCACGAAGAGGAGGGTCACAGCGACTCCGTTGTGCAGGGCTCCTTTGGCCACCCCGAGAGCGATCTCATCCAGCGTCGCTTTGAGTTCTTCGTTGTCAGCCATTGCGTTCCTCAGTGCTTAGAGTTTTCAAGGTCGAGAACAGATCCCCAGGACTGTTCGCCGATCTCTCCGTCTGCTGGTATCAGCAGACCCTTGAATGTCATTTCCATGATTCGAGCCGCCTTCTCAGTCAGCTCCGCTGCCCGCTCCCGAGGGAAGCTAAAGACGATCTCGTCGTGAATCACGAGGCGAATCCATGGGGTATACCCAGCCCTATCGAGTTCGATGACGGCCCGAGCTGTGATGTCCCGTGCACTGCTCTGGATGTAGTAGTTCAGGGCGGCGTATGCCCTGTCCCGGTCCACGGGAAGTCTGCGGCCGGTCGCGGTGTAGATGTACCCGGTACGACGTGCTTCCCGCTGGAGTTTGTCCGCGAACCGTTTCACTCCGGTGTAGGTGCCCCAGAATGCCTTGACTGCCTTTTTGGCGTCCTCGGGGGAGATACCCCACTGGTCGGATACCGCCTTCCACCCTCCCCCGAAGCAGACGGTGAAGTTGGTTCCCTTGCCAGCCTTGCGCATGGGGTGCTTCTCGACGCCGGGTGGCATGGGGCCGAATGCGGCAATCGCGGTCAGGTTGTGAAGGTCTTCATTCTTTCTGAATGCTTCGAGCATGACGGGATCACCGGAGGCTGCGGCCATGACCCGAAGCTCCATGTTGCTGAAATCGATGCTGACGCTGACTTCGCCCTTGTCGGCCAGAAACATTCCCCGCACGTAACCGTCCCCTGCCGGGAACGTCAGCGCCGGGATAGCTCCAGTGACAGTCATCCGCGCCGTTCTTGCCTGGCAGGAGTTAACACTTCCGTGCACCCGTCCGTTCTCGTCCAGTCCCTTGATTGCTCGTTCGAACCAGGTCTTCCGCCATTTTCCAGCCTTCTTCGCTCTAACGACAGCTTCCGCGAGTGGGTGGCCTATGGACGACAGAACGTCGTCGTCCATAGCGAATTGCCCGTGCGGATTGTTGGGTGTGGGTTTCGTGCGCTTCTTCAGCTTGACACCGAGGTCGGTAAATGTGTCGATGAGCTGTTGGTTGGAGTTGACGTTCTCGACGCCGTGGGTCGCCGCTGCGGTTTCCCACTTCTGTTGGTCTGCCCGCAGCTCGGATATACGGGCTCGGGCATAGGACTCATCGAGCAGGTATCCGGTCCGCTCCGTCTTGGCCATGATGTGTGCCAGCCGGTGTTCCCAGCTCACGAGTCCGTACTTGAGGGATCGGGCCGGCACCTTGGGAAGAAGGATGTGGAAGAGTCGGTATGCCCACACTGGGTCCATTCCTGCGTAGAGGAGATAGTCCGGGTCGAACAATTCGACTTTCGACCATATCTCCTCCTTCTTCACTTTGTACTTCTTCGCCAGGGCGGCTATGGAACCCTTGACCTCTTCTGCGGCCTTGGGGTCCACATAGAACTTGATGAGTTCTTCGAGCTTGAGTCCGGGGCCGGCCTCCCGAACTGCCCGAGGGTCCACGAGGTGGGCGAGCAGTTTGGTGTCCAGGATTCTCGGTGCGAGCACTTCGAGCGGTGAGTCCACACAGCGCTCGGAAACGTGCATGTCGAAGGTGCCGTTGTGAGCGATGAGGCGGTGAGCCTTCCGCAGGGCCCACCGGGTTGCGTCACTGTAGTCGGGGCCGAGTTCGACGGGGAGGACGAATGCCTCGGTGGCGTTTCCGAACTGCGCGAGGCGGCAATGAAAGCCGGGGCTCCACCATTCGAGCCCAGTGGTTTCCGTGTCGAACCCGAGGACAGGATTGCTCTCCACAAAGTCCCGGAATGCAGGAAGGTCTTCCGGAGTCTCTACTACATTGACAGTGACCGGTTCACCCTTGAGGGCATATTCGATTACCTTCAAGGATGTCTCTAGACCTCGGCTTCCGTGTGAACGTTGATGGCTTCGGTCAGCGAGTCCCGCAGGTGGATAGCAGCGGTAAGACTCGCCTGCCAGGAGTTCGTTCCGCGGTAGCCGCTGACGATATATACGGCATTGATGGTCGCTGTGGGCTGCCCGGCCGGGTCGATTGTGGGGCGAGCCGCGGCCTCGACGTAGATTGCTGCGTAGTTGGTTTCGAAGTTAGGCATCTGCGATCCCTTCATAGGTGACGGACACGACATCATCGAGATATTCCCCTGGGAATTCGATGAAGTGATTCACGTCCTCATCGAATGCCGCCATTTCGGCGACCGTGGATGCACCTCGGTAGTGCTCTTTCATGGGGGCGTATTCCATGACCACTGTCACGCGAATTTTGTCAGCCATCCCCCGCTTCCTTTCGGGGTGGGCACAGATGGTCTTGTGCCGCCTTGACGAGTTGGGCGAGTCTGACTTCCTGGCCTGAACAGCAGACGCATCCCCCGCCTGCCACCCACTCTTCGCAGTCAAGGCAGAAGAGGTCGGCTCCTCCGTTTTCCAGTCCGTTCACTTCGAATCGGGTGAGGTTCTGGCTCACGGAGCGACCCTTCCGTTCCGGGCGAACGCTTCGTGCGTGATCGGCATCAGGGTCCGGAATTTGTTCTCCATAGCTTGAGCCACCATCTCGATCTCCCGCTGCGGGAAGGACGGGAAAGCGGATTTCTCGTCTCTGGTGCGAAGCGAAAGGAAGTGCATCAGCGAGCGGGCGTTGCAGGTGGCGTAGAAGCTGGTGTAGATGCCGACCGGCAGTACACTGCGGGCGACTTCTCGGGCGATGCCGCGCGAGAGCATGAGGGTGTAGTGCTCGTACGCCCAGAGGTAGGCCGACCGGAACTCCCGGGTGACGAGCCTCTGCTGCGCTGGCGAGCCGGGCTCGAAGAGATACGCTCCGGGCCTGCCGACTTGGACCAGGGGCCGGGAATGGTCCGGGGTGTAGAAGACGGGCTGGAGTTCCCGGTACCGGCCGGACTCCTCGTTGTAGGACCAGCCAGCCCGGTGGCGCATGAACTCCCGCGCGACCATCACGGGGGCCTCGATGTAGAAGGTGAGCGAGTTGTGCTCGAACGGGCTCCCGTGGCGGTCCCGCATCAGGTAGTTGATGAGCCCTTCGACGGGCTTACCGGGTTCCATTGATTCGGCCCCGATGGTGGAGACGCGGGCCGCCGTGGCGACATCGGCGTCTCGGGCATTGTGTTTCATCAGCTTCACGGTCATGTCGGACCGGAGTTCCATGGGTCTCCTCGAAGCCGGGGGCCGGCCGGTCGGACCGGCCCCCGAGTTACTACTGAGCAACTTCTAGGACATGCGGATGCGCAGGTCAGTCCTTCACGGCAAACCGGCCGGACTTCTTGTCCTTCCAGGCCGGGGGGCACTGCTCAGACTTCTCACGAGCCGGGCAGAACATCGCCTCCCAGTTGGAGCCTGAGCGGTACGTGCGCTGGCCGTGGACGCAGGTGGTGTCCCCCTGGTGTTCGCCGTCGCCTGCGCTGACGACCTTCCCGCCCTCGAACTTCTTCGGGGCCGCTCCGCCTGCGGGCTTGCCGGTGGAGGCGAAGTAGCGGCCCACCTTCGCCGCCGCGTCCACCAGGTCCTTCACCACGTCCTTGTTGTTGAGCTGGGCGAGGGCATCGGCAACGCTGGTTCCGTCGATGGTGACCCAGGGGGCGTCGTAGCCGCTGCCGCCCTTGAGCGTCACGCGGACCTTGTTTCCGTCAGTCATGGGCTTCTCCTGGGGCAGGGTGGCGGGGGCGGGGGTGTCCGAGGGGGTGTCCGGTGTCTCCTCCCACGGGGACTTGTCTTCGAAGGGATCGGGGTAGCTCATGGCTTCTCCTCGTCAGGTTCGGGGATTGTTTATTACCGGGCTCCGCGAGAGCGGAACGTCACACGGGGCAGGCCCCGGAGGCGCACGCCTCGTCGTATGAGGTGTCCGAGGTCTCGATCCCCAACTCACCCGCCAGCCGCTCGTACTCCTCGCGCGCGATGCGCTCGTACGGTGGCTGGACGAAGGACATCTCGGGGAAGACCGTGGTTCCCTTCAGCAGGGGCAACCACAGCGCGAGGACTTCCGCCAGGTCCAGGGGCTCGTATGCCTCTGGGCTCACGTTCACGGTGTACGAGACGGCCTGGTCCGCCCATACCTCCTGGTAGAGGGCCTGCACGGACAGCATGTCCTCGATAGTCAGCATTCCCGCGTGCTGGACGACCGACGGGGTCTGAACGCGGTCCACCAACGGGTCCTTCGTCGGGATGCTGACGACCATCGTGTTCGCTGCGTAGGCGCAGGGCTCGACGTGGTAACCGGCCTGCTTGAACTCCTCGATCTTCTCGATCTCGGTCGGCTCCAGGGACGAGAAGCGAATCCTGCGGATGAAGTAGTCCGCGAACGGGGCGTGGATGCCCTCTCCGGATGCGCCGGCCAACTTGGATATGGTGCCGGTCGGTGCGACGACCCTCGTCTTGACCGGAGTAGGGATGCGCAGCTCGTTGGAGTACTGCACCGCGGCCTTCTCCACGGCCTCGGCCATGGCTGCCAGATCCTCGCGGACAGTGGCGGTACGAGCGGCCTCCGAGTAGAGGATGCCCTGCAAGGCCAGATAGTCCGCGAACCCGAGGTGCCCGACTCCGACCCTGCGGTATCGCTGGATCGCCACCTCGGACTTCTCGTCGGCGACCTCCGCGAACGTGGCGCGGATCAGGTACCGGGCCATGAACCTGTGAGCCTGGTGGAGCCCCTTCCTGTCCACGGTGCCCAGCTCGCTGACGAAGGCGCCCAGGTTGATCGAGCCGAGGTTGCACGGCTCCCAAGGTGTCAGCGTCGCCTCACCGCACGGGTTGGTGGTGTAGGTGCCGTCGACCTCCCCCACCGCTGTGAGAGCCGAGTTCCATAGCCCAGGCTCGCCGTTGCGGAGCATTCCGGTGGCGATGCGCATGAGGGCCGGCCAGGCGGAGCCGTCGAGCTTGCCGAGCTGCTGAAGGAACCGGTCGTCCACCTCGACACTGATGTTGGTCGTCCAGTGGCCTCCGTCCCGCTTCACGTCGATGAACTCGTTGATGAGCGGGTCATCCCACTGCATGATGCTCATCCGTGCCGAGCGGCGGACACCACCACTGACGATGCAGCGGGCGATCTCATGGTCCATCTCCATCGCATCCAGGCCATCGAGGCGGCCGGGGACGTAGGAGACCGGGGACAGCACGCTTGACAGGCTGACCTTGTCGGCGAGGATCTTGCCGATGTTGATCAGCATCTCGGCGAACGGGGCCGGACCACTGGCGGTGCCTCCGAAGGACCGCAGCGGCGCACCCTTCGGGCGGATGCGGGACACGTCGAACACGCGCTGGACGTGCCGGGTGTCTCCGTTGTGCGCGGTGCGGATCAGGTCGCCCACGGCGTCGGCCCAGCCTTCCCGGCTGTCCTCAACCGGGTAGGCACCGGCCCAGTCGTACGAGTAGTCCGGGGAGAGCAGCCCTGCGGCCTTGAGGTCGTCGTGATCCTGGTGGGCAGGGTCGCACACGATGTGGACGACCACGGGGATCTTGAGCGGGGGGAAGTCCTCGAAGTAGTGGCTGCTGTAGTTGGCGCCCACTCCCCCTCCCTCCGCGAGCCTGAGCAGAGTGAAGGTGAAGTGCTCGCCGGGGTCTTCCGCGTTCCAGCCTGCGGCCCAGCAGTTGTTCAGGGCGAACGGGTTGACTCCGCTGCTCTTGAGGTGGCGGCCTGCGGGGAGCATCGCGAAGGTGCCGATGAGATCGATCAGGGCCTGGCGCTCGCCGTTCTCGATGTAGCGCTCAGGGACCAGAGCGAGGTTGCCGTCCACGACCCGGCGAACCGTCTCGGGCCACTCCTCCTGGGTACCGTCCGGCTTGGTCCGGGAGTAGGTGCGGCGGAAGACCGTCTCGGCGGTCTCGGTGTTGAAGTCAGGCAAGTACGTTTCCTTCGGTTACTTGGTGCGGAGAACCCGGTTCATCTGCCGGGCCAGTGCGACGACAGCGCGGGACAGGGCCACCTCGTCCGCGCCTGTCTCGATGGGCAGGCCGTAGAGGTAGCGGCGCAGCAGGAGCTGCTGTTGGCGCTGGTTGAGGCGCGGCATCGCGGCCTGGGCATCCATCCGGGCCGACATCAGCCCGTCACTGACCCTGCACCGCAGCAGGTCGTCCCGCCTGCCCAGGAGCTTCCCCAGCTCCTCGTCGGTGTAGAGGAAAGTCTTGACGGCGGCTTTGGCTTCGTCGGGGGTGTAGTAGTACTGGTCGTCCATGAGGTCCCTGTAGTCACGCTCGCGGGACGCGTACTGCACTCCGGCCTTCTTGAATATCTTCCAGAGGAAGTCCTCGTTGGCGTAGTTCGCCTCGATCGCTGGCCGGCACTCGTAGGCGTGCAGAAGGATCTCCTGCTTCACATCGTCCTTCTCCACGATGGCCCAGCTCGCCGCGATCGAACGGGCGACCTTGTCCGCCAGGTCGGCCAGGTACCCCCAGTCCAGGACTACGGGCTCGTTCACGCTGCCTTGCCCTTCGGGGCGAAGCGCCCTCCCGTGGTCCGGGAGATCCGGCCGTAGCGCTCGCCCTCGACCACAAACGAGCCGTCGTCCTCGACGGGGATCGCGTGGGGGGTGGCCCCGTACTTGCCCGCGTAGATCAGGCCGAAGCCGCGCTGCCAGTTGGCGGGCCCGTTCTTCAGGTAGGTCGCCTTGCGTACGTCCATGAGGTGTCCGACCTCGAAGCCGTACAGCGTCCTGAGCTTGCCGCCGTAACCGGTCGACTCCGGGGAGATCGCGAGCCGGTGGGTGTGGCCCATGACGACGGACACTCCCGCCTTCTTGGCCTTGGAGGCCGCGGTGCGGCCAGCGATCTGGTTCAGCCCCTTGGACTCGTGACCGTGAATGGCGACCCACCCCGGAGCGATCGGGTAGTAGGGCGCCACCAGCTCGACTCCGAAACCGTCGAAGTCAAGAAGCTGCTCGAAGCGGTAGTGGACATCGTCTGCGGCCAGGGCGGGCGCGTTCTTCTCCAAGTACTTCTCGGGCCGCTCGTCATGGTTGCCCTTGAGCACCCTCACGGGGCCGTCGAACGCGGCGCGCAGCGGCTCCATGAAGTTCCGCTTCGCGTACTCCGAGTCCCGGTGCACTCCACCCGCGAACTCGTAACGGGTGCCGGCCGTCCAGCGGGACGGAGCCGGGTAGTCCATCAGGTCGCCAATCTGAACGACCTCGTCCGGCTGGTAGTCCCCGATGAAGCCGATGACATTACGCAGCGCCCGCTTGTCCTCGTACGGGATCTGGGTGTCGCTGATGACCACGATCCGCTTCACTCAGCCTCCTCGATGGTGATGCTGTAGATCCGGTGGAGGGGGATGTAGCGAGTCTCGCCGGGGACGGTGTCGTCGTAGAGACCGAAGTCGCCGACCTGCTCGTAGAGGGCCTGAGACACCTCCTTGAGGGTGGCGTCAGCGCTGAAGCTGTAGCCGATCTCCTCGGGGATGACCTGGCCGTTGTCGAAGATGACGGACGCGTTGAACGTGCTGCTCACTTGGTCTCCCGGGTTCGCTCGATCTCGATCTGGATCTCGATGTACCGTCTGGCCTTTTCCAGGTCAGGGACGGGGTTGGTGTCCTTCAGGCCAGCGCGCCAGATGTACTTGATGGCGTTTCCGAGTGGGAAGTTCATGTGCCGAGTCACCTCGATGCACTCGATCCCGCTCGGGTGACTGGTGTAGTGCGCGGGCGACACAGCTTCCGTCTCAGCAACTTTTGCAGCGTCAGAAGACGGAAGGCTCCCTGCGGGGTCCAGTTCCAGTTCGTGTTCGGCGAAGCTGAAGGGGTCTCCGTCTACGAAGGAGACCGTGTAGGGGAACGGGAACCCCTGGTTGGTGGCGGTGACCTGGCCGCGTCGCCCTCGCAGGAGGGCGTTGCTCACGGCCTGGTGCTCGTGGCCGTCAGCCTCTGCTACGACCACTCGGTCTCCTACCGAGAACTTCAGTTGCACAGTCCCAGCTTCTTCCTGTACGCCTCTGCGCCATGGGTATGGACGAATGAATTAATGTCGTGGCCGCCGCCGAGGATGATCGGTTTCCCGTTCCTCATCGTTGCGGCGAGGCGATCGGCGGAGGCGAGCCCGGCTTCGTCGTCGTCAGCGATGATGAAGACGACTTCATAACCGGCGAAGGGCGGTTCGAAGTGGTCCTTCCAGGCGGATGTCCCCTGCCGGCCTGCACAGGGCACCTCGGCCAGTTCGGACGCCTGGGTGTCGAACTCGCCCTCGCTGAGGGCGATGTACGGGGTGGACCGGATGAGGGCCGCTGTGTTGTAGAGGCGGGGACCGTCGCCCGGGAGGCTCCTGTATTTTCCGTGCCCCACGTGGTTCTCCTTGGCGTTCGGGGCCAAGTAGTTGCCGTCCGCGTCCTTCACACACCGGTCAGCGATGCAGCGAAAGCGGATGGTCGCCACGGCGAAGTCGCCGCCAGCGGGGCGGAAGTAGGGGATGGACAGCATCCCCGCAAGCCGTTCATGCCCGGTTCTCGCCGAACCGACGTAGCCGATCCCGAACTGGGTGGCCGTTGCGCCCAGCCCGCGTGCCTCCATGTACGCCTGAGCCGGACTGTTCGCGTACTGGTTGAAGTACTCCCTGGCTGCTGGTACCGAATCGGGCATCGGCCCATTCATGGGCTTCCCGGAAGCCAATCGATCTCTCTCTCATGATCAGGGCGTACGAGTCCTCCGACAGATCGCAGGCGAAGCAACGCCAGCGGTTGAGGACGACGTTGAGACTCGCGCTGGGATTGCTCTCCCGGTGGACCGGGCAGCAGATCCTTCGCCACTGCCCGGTCTCGGGGATACGCACCTCGGGGTAGAAGTGCTGGAAGAGGTCAGCGATTGGGGGCTTCTGGACAGCCATCTCCGACCTTCCGAACCGTCACGGGGAAGTTGTACTTCCGGTAGGAGTCGATCCAGAGCTTGTTGTTGCCGCGCCACTCACGGGCGCTGGAGACCACCGTGCGCGTCTCGTGCTCACTCACTTCGCATCCTTGCCGTACGTGTATCGAGGGCCCAGGACTTCCCAGGCCGGGTAGTTCTCCAGGTACTCCGCGGCTCGTCGGAGTACTTCCGGCCGGTCCCGCGCCCCCCGGGCGAGGAGGTGCCCGTTGCACCGCTGACACAGCAGGCCGCGTATGGCCTCCGTCCGGTGGCAATGGTCCACGGCCAAATTCCTGCTGCGGGTCTCCCGGCAGATGGCACAACGGCCGCCCTGGTGAGCGAAGATCACCGCGTAGTCCTCCGATGAGATCCCGTACGTCGCGACAAGTCGCGCATTGCGGGAAGAGGCCCTTCTCGCCGCCGTGCGGCAGGTCGAGCAGACTCGGCCACGCGGGGTGTAGAAGCGCTCCTGGCGGGTCTTCCCGCATCGCGTGCAACTCCGGTAGCCCTTGCGAGGCTCGGTCACCGCCCGGCCTTCCGGACCGCAGACTCAAGACGCGCCATGTCCTTCATGTCGCTGCACTTCTCGGCCAGAGCCCGGAGCCGGTCAGTCGAGAGAACCGTCACCTGCTGGCCCCCGCGCAGTGGCGCCGCGACCACGGCCACACGCACGCCTTTCGCCTGGCTGCTGATGTCCTGGGCGATGCGGCGAAGGGGAATCCCGCGCCCTCTCGTCACCTCGACCACCAGGGCGAGATCCAGTGGCCCGCCCAACTCCTCTGCACACTGGCGAAGTTGAGGAAACCGCTCCTCGGCATCCATCCGGAAGGCCACATTTACTCTGCAGCCACTACCGTCCCGCCCCATTGCCTTGCCCTTCTGGTTCCAGTCTAGATGAATAATTACTACTAAGCAACTTCCGGGACACGGAAATTACTACATGAAAGTTTCCTGCACGTCGCTGATCCGCATGGTTCGCGTATCGAAGTCGAACGAAGCGAAGGTCTCGCCCGAGGAGTCCTCGAAGCCTTCCCGGTTCTTCACGGGGCTGATGTTCAGGATGCGTGAGTCCATGCCGTCAATCTCCTTGTGGATCGTCAGTACGAGGGAGGGGACCCGTGACACCTTGCCCTTGAGGCCGGACTGCGGGATCGGCTTGAGACCATCCGCGTACTCCCCCACCACGTGATGCATGGCCATGACGTGCGCCCCGGTCTCCCTAGCCATCTCGTTGAGATAGGAGAGCATCCCTTCGAGCCCGAAGGTGTAGGACTCGGCATCCCGCACGTTTCCGCCGTCAAGATCCGAAAGGTTGTCCGCAACGGCCAAGTGCGGGTACATGCCGAAGACTTCGCGGTAAGTACGCCTCCAGGTCGCGTTCCATGTCGGCTGCGGAGGGCCTGGCGTTGTAGTTGAAGCGCAGCCACCAGCGCTGGGCCACCGCGTCCTCGTACGGAGTGAACGCGTCCTCCCGGAGCGCGCGCTTGATGTCCCGGATGTCGCCACCCGTGAGAATCGCGGTCGCCCTGGTGAGCTGGGTCGCCGCGTTGCTGTCAGCGCTCCAGTAGAGCGTGGGGACGTTGGACCGGACGGCCAGGTTGGACGCCAGCAGACTCTTGCCCGTGCCGGCCGCCGCCGCCACGATGGACAGTTCGCCTCGCCGGAACTCGACCTCCAGCTTGGAAAGTCCGCGGAAGGGGTGCTGAATGGGCTCCCCCGCCGACCCCTTCATACGTATGGACTGCGCAAGGGAGTAGATGACCCATCGTCTTCCTACTAGGCAACTTGCGAGGGAAAAAGCAAGCTCGCCAAGCGGGCCGTCCCTCAGTTCCGATTCTACGCCACAGTTTCCTACGTAGCAACTCTTTGAATAAATGAACAGGCATGGCTCACGTCACAGAACCGGCAGTGGAAGGCAGGGCTCGCCGGGAAGTCGCCCCTCTTCACGCCAGCGTCCATGGCCGCGAACCGCTCGGCCACGTCCTCTTCACGCACCCCGTCCATCCTCACCGGCCGCGACAGCCGGCCATCCTTCGCCAGGTACCAGTCCGCTTTGTTCACCTCGACGCCGTAGCGCTTGCGCACGGCAACGCCGTACGTCTGGAGCTGGAACTTCGACTTCATGGAGCCGGTCTTCCAGTCCCTCGGCCGGACCGAGCCGTCCCCATCGTCAACGAGTTGATCGATGTAGCCGCGGACCCTCACGCCACCCAGTTCCACCATGAAGTACAGCTCCAGGCCGGGCTTGCCGTCGGGTGTGCTCCAGGTGTTCGTCGGGTGTCCGTCCGCCCAGTCGGTGACGTAGTGCTTCACCTGCTCCAGGCCCAGGGCGTAGCGGCGCTCGATGTCCTCGCCCCCGCCGACTCGCCCTGCGGACAGCCAGCGATCGGTGTCCGGTTCGACTTCCAGGCTCTTGTTCACCAGAGCGCTGTACCGGTCGGAGAAGAGCTGCACAGCCTCCTCCTCGGACATGGTCCGCCCGGACAGCTCAAAGGCTTCCGCGACGGCATGGAAGGCCGTGCCGTGATGGCTCCAGGCGGCCGGCCTCGGCACCACGCGCTCGACACGCTGAAGATAGAAACGCCAGGAGCACTCCTCATACTGCTGCGTCTGGGACACGGATCTCGGCTGGGTCTCGATACTGCTCAAGGACGTGCCTCCGGGTGGACGGTGTAGATGGTGGAGTGGCTGGAACCGGGGAACAGAGGATGAGCCTGGTCCAGCCGGGAGTGCGCCACGATGCGCTCGTCCCAGGGGGCGCCCATCCGGTCAGACAGATCCCCCAGTTCGCCCCAGTCGGCTTCGGACATGACGTCCGTGACGACGACCAGCCAGAAGGTGCCCACGCTGGCTCCGTACTGCTGGATGATGGACAGGCCGGTGCCAATGATCTGGCCCGTGGTCAGGGGCTCCGTCCCCGAAAGCCCCTCTAGCGCCACAACAAGCCTGCTGTTGTTGCAAGTCGGGATCGCCCCAACGCCCCGCTTCATTGCGGACCTCCCACAAGCTGCGCATTCATTTCCTTCACGCTTGAGCCTAAACGTGGTTTTGCCGTGCAAGGGGCCAGATTCCACGTGAGGTGATTCACACTGGTGTTCGATTGCAATACATGCGAAAACCATGTTGCGCAACGCAAAAGGCCCCTCGGTTCGAGGGGCCCTGCTTGGCGGTACGTGTTCTAGTTGCTCAGGGAGCATTTCTTACTCTTCCTTGGCATGAATCTACGTCCCCCCTAGGACGGCATCTCCAGAAGCGCTATGTCTTCCACCGGCCTTTCCACGCCAGCGGGCCAGGCGACAATCAATTTCCCGTCCTCCGGAGTGCGCTCACGCCAAAAAAACCCCGACACGCTCTCGCGGTCGTAGTCGAGGACGAGGTTCGGGTTCTTGCGAAGCCTCCGCTCGAAGCGCTCCCCATCGGCACGCTGCCGCTGTGACAGCGTGTCGTCCCCCATGCGCAGCCTGAGAAGCATCTTGAGACCTTCCAGCGGGTACGCGGTGTGGTGCGTGGGCTCACCCGCCTGACCTGCAAGGACGTTCCAGGGCACCAGTGCGTTGGCCTTCGCCGTGAGTGGGGGCTTGCTGCTCAGCTTGAGCAGCTTAAGCCGCTTGTTCACCGCCTGGCGCGTCACACCATACCTCGCGGCGATCTGCACATCGGTCACACCCTGGCGGTGCAACCGAGACAGTTCCATGTTGCTGGGGAGGCTCGTCATGGCAAAACGTGCTCCTTCATTGTTGATCTTGGGGAGCGAGGGTAGCCCAGGGCATACGACATGTCAACTTTCGATCTTTCTACCTCATATCTCGTGATCCACATCTCACTTTGAGGAGAGGCCGTAAGCACCCTGCGCCTTTACATCTACATACTAAGTGAGACCGAACGAAGTGAGGTTCCTGGGGGTACCACCTATGAACAACAGGAAGCTCACCGTGTTTATTCCAGTAAATTATTAGTCAAACTTCCTTCTTGTTGATCCCCTGTTTATGCATCCAGGTAGAGGTCCGAGAAGGCCGGCCCCGGCTGCCAGACAAGCAACCGGTCGGGGCCTCAGTCTTTTTAAGGGGCGGGACATGCCCAGGGCCACATCCATATGCCTGGTCGCGGGGTGTACCGCGAGAACACTGCGTGACGGTAGATGCGGGGACCACCAGCTCCGTCGTGGCTGGGACCGCAAGTCCTCCCGTGCGCTCGGCAGGCCCGGGGACTGGAATTCCCGACGAGCGAGGGTCCTGGCCCGTGACCGGTTCGCCTGCCAGCGGTGCAGCTCCCACAAGGAGCTGGAGGTGGACCACATCGTCCCCGTGGCCCGGGGTGGCTCATGGGAGCTGGACAACCTCTGGGTGCTGTGTCGCAGTTGCCATCGCCGCAAGACGTACTACGAAGACCGTTAACACCTTTGGGAGACATCTTGCCCGCCGACTGCACAAGCAACTGCGAGGAGTGCTCCTGTTCGCCATGGTTCCCGACCGCCGTCCCCGGCCAGCCGTCCACGGCCGCCGCGGCGAGGCGGAGTTGGAGAGCGGAGGCCCAGGCAGACATGGATGACCTTGCGGACCTGTACGGCATCGATCCAGGCTCGGTGAGGCTGTGACCAGAGGGCCGAGGCCGAAGGCAAACGCTGTTCGCCGCAACACGCACGACCACGCCCAGGTGCTCCAGGACAGCCCCCTAGAGGGGCGGGTCCTGCCCAAGGCCCTGGGTATCTCAACGGGCGGCGCCCGCCGCTTCTGGAAGACATGGGCCACGTCCCCGCAGACGGCCGGCTGGGCCGAGACCGACTGGGCCGAGCTGGAGATCACCACGAAGCTCGTGGACGCCTTCTACCAAGGGGACACCCGACACGCCTCCGAGATCCGCATGAGGACCGCGAAATGGGGCGGCACCGTCGAGGACCGAGCACGGCTCCGGATGACGCTGGAGCTGCCCGAGAACGACGACCAGGACCAGGACGCGATGACCGTTGCGGCCGACATGGACGAGGAGCTGTACCGCCTGCTGAGCGGAGGCTGAAGGGGGGCAGTCAGGTGCAGACTGGAAACCTCCCCGAGGGGGTACCCCACCCCACCCGCACCCTGGGGTACCAGATCATCCGCTGGGCGCAGCGGTACATCGTCCAGCCGGACGGTGAGCACGCTGGCGACCCGTGGACGTTCACGGAGGAGCAGCTTCGCTTCATTCTGTGGATGTACGCGATCGACGCCCAGGGCAAATGGGTCTACCGGACGGTCGCCCTGCGACGCGCAAAGGGCTGGGGCAAAACGCCTTTGCTGGCAGCCCTGTGCATTATTGAATTTATCGGACCTTGCAGGTTCTCCCACTTTGACGACAGCGGGCTTCCTGTGGGGAAGCGCGTGGCGCTCCCGTTGGTCCAGATCGCCGCAACCTCGATGGACCAGACGGCCAACACCAGGGACATGGTCCGGGGAATGCTTGCCGAGTCCCCCGCCGAGGGCGAGTACGGGATTGAGATCGGCAAGAACCTGATCCAGTTCAAGGACGGCAGGCCAGGCCGGATCGAGCCCGTCACGTCCTCTTCTCGCGGCCTTGAGGGGGCGAGGCCCACCTTTGGCCGGCCCCGGGGAACCCGTTTGCAGAAACGTTTCACCGGGGCCCGGTTGATTAATATTTGTCGTTTGCGACGAGACCCACCACTGGATTGAGTCGAACCACGGGGTCTACGTATTCGAGACTCTGGACCGGAACGTCCAGAAAACGGCTGGCGCTGGTAGTCGGCTCGCTGAGAGCACCAATGCGTTCAATCCGCTGGAGAACAGCGTGGCGCAGAGGACGCACGAAGCGGCGGAGGCCGGGGCCGGCCGCATCCTCTACGACTGCGTTGAGGCGACTGCGGACCTCGATCTCAAGGACCGCGACGCGATCACCCGGGGCGTCCGCGACGCATACGGCGATTCCCACTGGGTGGACGTCGAAGGCATCGTTGACGCCATCCAGGACCCACGCACCCCAGCCGGTGTCGCTTATCGATTCTACCTGAACAACATCCAGGAAAACGCGGACGGATGGGTCACCAAAGATTCCTGGGAACTCTGCTTCTCCGAAGAAGACCCGATCCAGCCCGGCGAACAGATATCCATCGGGTTCGATGGATCTTTGCGGGGAGACTCGTCGGGGATCATCGGTTGCCGATTGCGGGACGGGAAGCTCTTCAAACTCGGCCTGTGGGAAAACCCGAGGACGGACCCCGAATGGGAAGTGGACGTCCTTTCGGTCGAGGCCGCGGTGCACAACGCATTCCGTACCTACAAGGTGGAATGGATGTACGGCGATCCACCCTACTGGCAAGAGGCTCTGGGCCGGTGGGCCATGGAGTTCGGGGAAGACCGCGTCTTCGAGTACTGGACCAACCGCCCCACCCGCATGGCCCAGGCGACCGAACGGTTCCATTCCGCAGTCGCCATGCAGGACCTGAAGCATGAGAACGATCCGGACCTGAGCCGTCACGTCCTCAACGCCGTAACCCGAGAAGTCCCGCAGGGAATCTTGATCACGAAAGACTCCCCGCGTTCCAAAAAGAAGATCGACCTGGCCGTGTGCGCCATTCTTGCGTTCGAGGCCAGGGCAGATGCAATCGCTGACGGCCGTCTTAATGCCCGCAGGAGGCGCGTGATCGGCTTTTAGCGAGGCTTAATGATCATCCCTCCGAATGGATACGCCGCTGTCGGCCCCCCTGAATCCCCGGCCGATTGGCTCGCATATCTTCATGGACGGCTGACCAGCAGGCTTCCTGAACTGCGCCGTTACGGCGAGTACTACGAGGGCGAGCACCAGCGGCTCGCCTTCTCCCAGGCCCGCTTCAAGGCCGAGTTCCGCGAAGTTTTCGAAAACTGGCGGGACAACTTCTGCGGCCTGATCATCGACTCCGCGACCGAGCGCATGACGGTGGACGCCTTCCGGCTCCCCGACTCCCCCGGCACCGACACGGAGGCCCGGGAGTTCTGGCAGCGCAGCAGCATGGACGCCCTGTCCAACGCTGTACATCTGGACGCCATGATCCAGGGCCGTGCGTACGTCACGGTGTGGGCCGGCACTGACGGTGAGCCCTCGATCCAACCGGTCTCCGCCGAGGAGATGGTGGTCCAGTTCAAGCCCGGCTCCCGCACGAAGCTGGAGGCCGCAGCCCGCTTCTACCGGGACGACTGGGGACAGCAGTGGGTCACGCTCTGGACCGAGGCGTACGTCTACGAGACCAAGCGCGGCGAGACGGACTGGGAGAAGGGGACACGGCGGAAGAACCCCCTGGGCGTCGTTCCGGTGGTCCCCTTCTACAACCGGTCCCGTCTGGTGGGCAACCCGCACTCCGACCTGTCGAACGTGATCCCCATTCAGGACGCGATCAACAAGACGGTCTCGGACGCGCTGACGGCTTCGGAATTCGCTGCCTGGCCGCAGAGATATGTGACTGGCCTTGAGATCGTGGAAGACGATCACGGGAATCCGGTCGAGCCTTTTAAGGTCGCTGTGGACAAGCTTCTCCAGGCCGAGGACCCAGCAGCCCGTTTCGGCCAATTCGAGGCCGCCAGCCTCAGTAACTATTGCGACCTCGTGGGCCTCCTCCTTCAGCACATGAGTTCCATATCCCGGACCCCCAGTCACTATTTCCTCGTCAACGGTGGAACGGCACCCTCGGGCGAGTCCATTACCAGCGCAGAAGTCGGGCTGGTCGCCAAGGTGAACGAGCGAATGCTGCACTTCGGGGAGTCCTGGGAAAAGGTCATCAGGCTGTGCTTCGCCGTAAAGCGTGATAAGCGAGCCCGTGCATATTCGATGGAGACCGTATGGCGGGACCCTGAATACAGGACCAAAGCACAGCACATTGACGCCCTGCTCAAGCTCAAGCAACTCAATGTACCCGAGGTCCAGCTATGGAGCGATGCAGGCTACACCCCCGCCCAGATCAGCTCCTTCCGTGAAATGCGGAAGGAAGACGCGCTGGCTGCTGCGGAAGTCCAGCGTCTGGGCCCCCAGCCTGAACGGATCAGCGGGGTCGGGAACACACCGCAGGAAGCCAAGGCCGCACGTATGGCCAGCAAACTTCCCCAGGGAAACTCCGGCAACGTGAACCGTAAGCTCGCCGAACAGAAGTAGTGGCACGCCGAAAGGGTGTGCCTCGTCATCCGAAATGGATTCATTAATGATTGAGACGCAGAGCGCCGAGAATGACACCTCCGAGCAGGAGGGTCCGGCCATCCAGTCCGCATCGGGCAATGACTCAGACGCAGAGAAGTGGAAGGCGCTTTCCCGAGAGAACGAAAAGCGGTGGAAGGCTGCCAGCCGAGAGCTGGACCAGCTCCGCGAGTCGCAGATGTCGGACCAGGAGCGTGCGATCAGCGAGGCCCGGGAGGAGGCCCGTAGCTCGGCTCTCACCGAGTTCGGCACATCTCTCGCCGAGGCGGAGATCCGCGCTCAGGCCGCGACCGCAGGCATTTCGGTGCCGACCGACTATCTCGACCTGGGCCGCTTCCTCTCCGAGGACGGCCGTGCGGACCGCGACAAGGTGACTGCTTTCATCGCCTCTCTTCCCAAGCCAGCAGCCCCGGAGCCGGAATTCCCTCCCCTCAAGGGTGCAGGGCATTACTCGTCCGGTGGCGGCGATATTTCCACCATGGACCCTACCGAACTCGCGGACATCATCGCGAACGGGCGGTTCATATGATCCATCATTTATGAATTAGCCCTCCGGCTTGACTGCCGGGGGGCTTTTTTTATGCCCTCGGAGCAAGTCTATGGCTACCACGCACCACTTTAATCTCGATCCCAAGCAGGTCACGATCGCGGCCCTCGGCCTCCTCGACCGGCAGCTCACCCTTGGCGGCATTCCGGCCCGATACTCGGAGCTGTCCTTCACAGGTGGCCTCGGTGACGTGATCAACGTGAACCGCGAGTCCCGCGGCATCCCGGTCCAGGCGGCCGGCATCTCGGCCCCGATCGAGAACCCGATCAAGGGCAGCAAGACCACCCTCGCCGCGTCCTCGGACCGCCCGCTGCCGACCGCTTCGCGCCGCGCGCCCAACGGCTTCATTCGCGAGTCGCGCTTCCCGGTGCAGCTCAGTGTTCTCGCCCAGAACGCGACCACGCTGTCCATGGAGCAGGTGGCCTTCGATCTGCGCCGGTTCGGCTCTCAGGTGCTCTCGAAGCTCACGAGGGGCTTCGCCGAGTACTTCGATGACACCACCGCGGACTTCATCAAGGCGAACATCACCCGCTCCGCGCTGACTCCCGCGCAGAAGAAGGTGATCGGCGGCGACATCGAGGTCACCATCCCCACTGCTGACGGGACCGGGGCGAACATGGCGGCCCGCGCCCTGGCCCTCCGCACCGCCCTGGTCGATGCACGCATGGCAATGAACCTCGCCAACGTGCCGGCCTCCGAGCGCTACCTGATCGCGGGTCCCGAGGTCGAGGCGATCCTGCTCAAGGACCCCGAGTTCGTTGCAGTCGACTACTCCGGTGACACCAGCGCACTCCGCCGCGCGGTCGTCGGTCGCATCTACGGCTTTGACATCGTTGTCCACAACTCCTTCGGGCTGGAGATGTACCTCTTTCACAAGAGCGCGATGCTCCTGGTCTCCGCCTGCCCCGCGATCCCGATGGGCGCGGTGAACGGCAGCATCCAGAACATCAACGGCATCGCCACCCGGATGCTCGTGGACTACGACTACAACCTCAAGGCGGACACGATCGGGCTGGACACGATGTACGGCCTGGCCACCGTCAAGGAAGACCCGGAGTACTCGGTGCGCGGCGTCGGTCTTGGGGAAACGTTTCTGCGTGGCCTGAAGGTGTCGATCACCGAGAAGGCCCCCGTTGCCGGCTGACCTGCGCTTGGGGCGGCTCTCACGAGCCGCCCCAAGGCGGCCTACTGGTGGCGGTTGATATAGGCGAAGGCCGTCATTCCTCCGGTGAAGATGGCCACCGCGGTACCACCACCAACCGCCATAGCGGGCAGCGCCGCCATGCCGAGAGCCACCATGAAGATGCCCGCAAGGAGTCCGATAATGGCGGACGCCTCGAAGACGATCACCACCTCATAGACGCGGTGGTTGTTGCTGCATTCCTGCTGTGCAGTGTTCATAGGAAATTGACCAATCCAGGACATGCCAGGTCGCCAGCCGACCTAGCCAAGGCTCGACCTCTGAGCGAGGTCGTGGCGGTTCGTGAGAACGCACAAGTAGCCCTTCCGAATTGGTGATGACGTGTGTCCCCGCCTGGCGCCTACCAGGAGGGTGCCGAATCAGTGTACCGAAGCCGACGATGTGCGCGGTGCGCTCAAGGAGTTGACGCCATGCTCGCCACCGTCGATGACGTTGCCGCCCGGCTCGGACGGCCGGCAACCATTGAGGAACGGCCGCGGATCGAAGCCTTTCTGACGGACGTCTCGGCCTTCGTGGAGGACTACTGCGGTCGGGACTTCAACCAGCACCAGGACGAGACCTTCGTCCTGGTGCCAACTGCGGAGACCCTGCTCGTCATCCCGCCGCGATACCTGCCCAACCTCGTGGTCGGAGCCGTGCGCTTCGACCGCGGCAAGCCCTTGGCCGACTGGTCCCGGAACGGCTCCTCGCTCTGGCGGGCGCGCGGCTGGGCCGAGGGATCGGCCGTCTCCGTCATCGGTTCGTGGGGGCACGACAAGCCCCCGGCTGCCGTGAAGGCGATCGTGTGCGCGGAGGTGATTCGCTGGCTGGCCGTGAGCCCCGGAGTTGTCTCGGAACGAGTCGGCGACCTTGAGATCGAGTTCGGGTCGTCATCCGTGACCCAGGCCCTCTCACCTGCCGCCATGGCCTCCCTGCGCCGGTACCGCCGCAGGGCAGGTTCTCTCACCCTCCGCCGAACGTAGAGGAGGGACCGTGCTCCATTTCAAGGACCGGGTGGAAGTGCACCGCGCGCAGATGATCGCGGGTGCCTACACCAGCCGCCGTGACTGGGAGAACGCCTCGCTGGTGTGGTCGGGGTGCGCCGCTGTGCATCCCGACCGCTCCTTTGAGTACCGGTCCCCGGAGCGGGAGACCTCCCAGATTCGGCAGGTGGTGTACCTGCCTCCGGGTGCGCAAGTCGAGGCGACGGACCGCATTCTCATCGGCGGCGTGTTCTACGACATCGACGGCGAGCCCCTTCCGTGGACTCACGGCTCTCTTGGCCACATTCAGGTGCGGGCATGGAGGGTGAGGCGATGAAGGCTGACTTTTCCTTCTCCCGGGATTGGGAACGCCTGGTGTTCCACCAGAGCGGAGTCCGGGACGTGTTGACACTCCACGCGTCACGGATCGCTATCGGCGCTCGTCAGAACGCGCCCAAGCGGAGGACGGCCAAGAGCTACTGGAATGAGATCCGGAAGCACATTGAGGTGCACGTCGAAGCCGATTCCTACGGGTGGCGGGCCAACGTGACGATCGAGGACGATCCCCGTGTTCGGCACGCCATGTTGCAGGAGCGGGGTTTCACCGCTCAGGGCCGACGCATCGCAGGGCGGCGCTACATCAAGAGTGCGCTGCTGAGGGCGAGGGTTGAATGAAAGTGGACCCGGTCGATTTCCTAAATTCGTATCTCCGCTCCCAGCCTGACATTCTCTCTCGTGCACCGACCGGGGATCTGGCCGGCCGTGAAGCCGGAGATACCACAATCTATCTGGAGCATTCCGGAGGATTCCGCATGGTGCGGGACCGGATGGACCGCTTCGATATCGAGTACGACGTGTACCACGCCGACCGGGAACGCGCCGTCCAACTGGCGCTCTTGGTACGGGAGAAGTTCCTTGAGGATCTACCCGGTCTGACGGTCGGCCCTGCCGAAGTGCTCGATGTGGAGGAGATTACCTCTCCTCGGTACTACCCCGACAGCACTTCGCGCGAGCACATGTACGGCGGAGAAGTCTCCGTCTTCTTCGTGGAGTCGTAAGCCCCCCTTGCCAGGTCAGAAATGCCTTGGCCCGAAGGCCCCCTCGTTGGGGGCCTTTTTTGTTTCCGCACCAAGGAGTTCATCTATGGCAAATGACGCCAAGAAGATCCGGTTCGCCCCCAATGGTGGACTGTTCATGGCCCCAGCGCCCGGCACGACCGGGTCGACCACGACCCTCCCCACTGACGTAGGCGACGGCAAGACCGCGCCGGTCGGTTACACGGCCCTGGGTTACGTGGACGAGGGCGGTGTGACCATCACGCCCTCGATCGAGACCCAGCCGGTCAATGTGTGGCAGTCCGCGGTGCCCGTCCTCTACAACGTCCAGTCTGCGGCCTTCCAGATCAAGGCCACGCTGATGGAGTTCAACCAGCTCACGACCGAGCTGTTCTTCGGCGCGAAGTGGGTTCCGGTCAAGGACGCCGAGGGCGCAGACACCGGCACCTACCGCCTGGACCTGTCGTCCACTCCAGAGCTGTCCGAGATTTCCATGGTCGTGGATTGGTCCCAGAAGGACATGCACTACCGGTGCGTCATCCCCCGGGCGATGGTCTCCGAGCGCGGCGCCATCCAGCTCTCCCGGACCGAGGCCGGCAAGTTCGAGCTGACCGTCGATGCCCTCGACTCGAACGGCGGCCTCGGCTACGTGCTGACCGACGACGACGTCCTTGACGCCAGCTCGCCCAACGTGACGCCTCCGCCGCCCACCACTCCGTAAGCGGCCCCGGAGGAATTAATCAGCCCCTGGCCGGTGGGCGACAGACCCGGCTCCCCGCACTTCTCAGGCCCCGCCATCGGGGCCTTTCTTTATTTCTTGGAGTTTCCCCATGACTGCTGCGAAGACCCCGCGCAAGACTGCTGCCGCGAAGAAGGCGGAGGCGTCGGTAGCGGACGCGTCGAAGCCGTCCACCTTCGACCATCGCGGCATCACCTTCGAGGTCCCTCTTCCTCTGGACCTTCCGGTGGGCCTTCTTGAATGCGAGGACGAGTTCGAGGCGATTCGCCTCATCCTCGGAAAGGAGCAGTGGGCCGCCTACAAGGCGACCGGTGCGACGATTCGCGACTTTCAGGAGCTGGCCACGAAGGTCGGTGAAGCCCAGGGGTTCGGTGACTCGGGAAACTGATCGGGACCGTCCACGTCATCAGGCAGTTCGGTGACGAACTGGAAGCGGATCTTCTCGAATTCTTCGGGGTCGATCTGCTCGACCTGTGGCGTGGACGGCTTTCGCTGCGGAGGGTTCACGTCCTGGTCCAGTCCCTCGTACGGAAACCCGGAAGGTCCACACTCGTCGCCGCTATGGACGAGTCGGCCTCATGGTCACCGACCGACTTCCTGATGGCCCGCGTCTCCGACGCATTGGAGCTGTCTAACTTTCTCTTCCTCAAAGCCCATTCTTCCGAGGCCGCTGAGATTGAGCCGCCCGTCCCGATACCCCGGCCCGGTGACCCGGAGCCGGTCGGGAGGGCTGAGTACGAATTCGCCTCGGGTGAGGAGCTGTCCGGCTTCTTTTCTCAGTTGGGTAGCTTGTAGGAGGCCACATGGCTGGTACGGATCGCGCTGCTATCAAGGTCGGTAGCGGCTATGTGGAGATCACCCCCAAGGTCACTCGTGAAGACCTGGCTGAGTTCCGGCGCATCTTGAAGGCGGCGCTCGCCAGTGCGGGTGCCGAGGCAGGAAAGTCGTTCAGCGACGAGGCGGCCAAGGGGATGGCCGATCTGCCCAAGACCGCCGCCACTGCGGCGAAGAAGGCCAGAGTCGCCGTCGAGGACGAGGCCAAGGACACGGCCGAGACCCTGAACCGAATCGAACGGGACCTCACCCGTCAGTTCGGCCGGGAAGCCGCGAAGCGGTTCCATGAGGAACTGGAGCTGGCGAGGAAGCGGAAGCTCCTGACGGAGGAGACTTCCTCCGAGACCCGTTCGGCGCTGCGGGCGACCATGCGCGCTGAGACGCAGGCCGGCGAACACGCATCGCGTACCCAGCAGATCGCGGAACGGAACCGCATCAAGGCGATCGAGGAGCGGCGGCGGGTCGCGATCCAGGCCGAGCGGGACCAGGCTGCGGCTGCCACGGCAGCGGCGGCGCAGGCAGCCGCAGCGGAGCGCGCCCGTCAGCGGGATCTTGAGGACTCCGCGCGCATGGACCGGGAGATCCATCAGGAGCGGCAGCGCACTGCTGAGGACTCGGCCCGGATGGACCGGGAACTCCATCAGGAACGGGAGCGCCAGAACCGTGCGTGGCTGAGGCTCCAGGCCGACTCCGACCGGGAGATCGCCCAGGCCGAGCGGGAGAACCAGCGCCAGGCCCTCGCTCAGCACCGGGAGACCCAGCGGCAGATCCGGCAGCAGACCGAGGACACAGCCCGTGCGTTGCGCACGGCACGCCAGAACGACTTGCGTGACCAGCTCCAATCGATCGGGCAGACGCGTACAGCGCTTCGGGACCAGATCCGCAATCACCAGCGGGACCTGGCCGCACTGGAGTCCCGCTCCTCCCTCTCCCTCGGAAACATCCAGAAGCAGTGGCGCCAGCACTCGACTGCCATCGAGCGGGTGGGTACGAACGCGACCGAGGCCGGGAATCTGGTCATGACCAAGCTGGTCGCACCGCTCGGCCTGGTGGCCGGTGCCCTCACCGCGATCGGTGTGCAGTCCGCCGACTCACTGATGCTCGGACAGATGGGCCTGATGAAGGGTGGCGGTGTCACCGCACTCGACTCCTACGAGGCCCTGACCCGCATCCGCCAGTACGGAGCCGACACCCCCTACTCGGTCGAAGACATGCAGATGTACATGACCAAGTACATCCGCGGCATCGTCAGCCACGACGACGACTACAAGTCGAAGGACCCGAAGAAGCGCGCCGAGGCGGGAAAGCGCTCGGCGAACAAGGCCGGGAACATCGTCCAGATGATCGGCGACACGGCCGCCGCAGCGGGCAACCTCGACCCGGCGATGATCAACCGCGCCATGTACGCGATGGACATGATCCTCGACCTCGACCGGCTTCCAACAAAGAACCTGAAGCAGTTCGTCGCCGGTACCGGTCTGCCGGTACAGGAGATCGCTCTTGGCCTGGGATTCGAGGACAAGAAGGGCTCGTCCGCCGCAGACCAGATGCTCAAGAAGATGGCGAACGCGAAGGAGACCGGGGGCGTCCAGGGTCAGGAACTTGTGGACTTCCTTCTCGAAAACTGGGAGTCCAGCGGGGTCAAGGGGTACGCGAAGCAGATCGGCGCGTCCACCATCACTGGCCGGATGCAGAACATGTGGGAGGCGGGGAAGCTCAGCCTCGGCGACATGTTCGCGTCGATGGACCCGGAGACCGGCGAGGTCCAGTACACCGGCCTCGGCGAGGCCATCATGGGCAAGAAGGTCTCCTACACCGACAAGCACGGCCAGGAGCAGACCCGGTACGAGGGCGGTCTCCTCAACGACGCCAAGGATCTGGCAAAGGATGCCGCTCCTCACGCGCAGGATGTACTCACCGAGTTCTTCGACGTCATCGGGACGTTCACGAGCTGGGTCAAGGATCTGGTCGGCTGGCTTGACGAGCACCCGGCGATCAAGGACGCGGTGCTCCAGTTCGCCAAGATTGCGGCGCTGGCTGTCCCCTTCCTCATAGCCTTCGGACTGCTCACCAAGCTCACCGGCAAGCTCGGCAAGATGGCCGGCTCCGGCCTCTCGCTGGCCAGGCCAGTTGCCGCAGGAGCGCGCGGCGCGGTCAACACCGGACGCCAGGCCCTGGCCGGCCGTGAGGAGGGGGAGTCCCGCGGGGACGCCTACCGCCGCCGCCGCACCGAGCTGCGGGACGGGGACAGTCGCTCCCTGGGTCGCCGGGCGCTCGACCAAGTCACCGGCCGGAACTCCAACACAGACCAGATCACCCGCCAGATCCACGAACTCCAGCGGCAGCTTGAGCAGGCCGACCGCCGCTCTGACGAGCTGCGGCAATCACTCCGTGAGGTCGATCAGACCTCGGTCCGCCAGATCGTCAACTCCCTGAGTGGGGGTGGGCTGGGAGGCCAGTCGGTCTCCGCAGCCGCAGGCGAGGCGCAGAACGCCGTACGGCAGATCGTCACGCAGGGGACCACTCCGCTGAACAACGCCTCGCTCTCCGGGGTGCGGGCCGAGTTCCGTGAGACGGATCAGCGGGTCCAGGGGCTCAAGGAGGCCGTGCAGGGCGCACAGCACGAGGTGACCCAGCTCAACGGCAAGAGGCTGGTCACCCTGCGGGTCCAGGTCGACACCACCGAAGGAACGGTTCAGGACCTCAAGGGCTCGATCAACGACACCGGAAGCGCCGTGACGGCGCTGAACCGGAAGAAGACGGACCAGCTTCAGGGCGAGGTCAGCAGCCTCAAGGGCGCGGTGGACCAGGCCAGGGTCGCCGTCGACAACGCGTCGCGTCGAGTGACCGCGCTGGACGGGAAAACCCTCGACAAGGTGCGTGGACAATTCCGTGGTGGCCGGTCGAGTCTCTACGGCGCGGCCGAGGACGTCTACGGCATCATCGGCACGGCGAAGTCGCCGGGTTCGATCAGCAACAGAATCACGAACCTGAACGACCGGTCCCTCAAGTCGATCACCGACAAGACGGACAAGTTCGGGAAGTCCCTGAAGAACGCCCGGGACGAGGCCGACAAGCTCAACGGCAAGCTCAACGACATCTCCAAGCAGACCGGTCCTGGCAGCGGAGGGGGCGGAAACGGTTCCTCGAAGCCGAAGAAGAAGGCCCGTGGTGGTGTCATGGGCCCGGGGGTGCTTCCCGGATATCAGCCGTGGGTGGACTCCATCCCGGCCATCCTGTCCCCCGGTGAAGCCGTCCTCCGCCCGGAGGTCACCGCGGCCCTCGGGGCCGACACCATCAACACGTGGAACGGCATGGCGGTCAAGGGCCAGCTCAGCCGGAAGTTCGCCCGTGGCGGGATCGTGGAACGTCTCGGGCTGAACGAGATCACCGACCTCATGGCGTTGCAGAACATCGCTCCGCAGGGCCAGGTGGCGATGCAGACGATGCGCTACGACGCCACGTCCGATGCGATCGGCGGTGCCGCGAAGGCGGGAATGCTGAACGTGGGCGACCGGGCCGGCCAGTTCGCGGGTAGCGGGGTCGCGACGAAGTTCCAGGGCATGTACGACTGGATGACGGGGGACGTGTTCGACCTTCTCAAGAAGGCGCCGACCGTCCTCGGGCAGGCGGCGGGCATCCTGGCCGGCTCTCTGAGTCCCATCATGGCTGACCACTTCTGGGACGACGTGTGGCGCGGTGAGGGAAACGTTGTCGAACGAGGCAACAAGTACCTCGGCAACGTGTTCTCCGTCGACACCCTGACGTCAGCCCTCGGGAATCTGGGCTCGGGGCTGTGGGACTCCCTGACCTCGCTCGTGGGCGGGGCCTGGGATCTCGCCTCCGATCCGGTCGGCTCGGTGAACGATGTGCTCGACCTTCTGTGGGAGGTCTCGTCAGGCTCTTACCAGAACATGATGGGGATGGTCGGCACGGTCCGGGACATCAGCAACAGTCCCATGGGCTACGCGTCCCGCGTCCTGACGAACGTGTACGCCACGGCGAAGGAGTCGCTGCCGAACACGAAGGGGCTGTTCGACTTCTCGGACGGCGACAAGCTGTCGGCCTCGAAGCCGGACATGGACCAGGCCATCGGCGGAGGGGATATCGACCCCGGTGGAGATCCGGTCAAGCGCTGGACGCCGCTGGTGAAGCAAGTCCTGGCCATGCTCGGGCTGTCGCAGAGCTACACCGATCTGATCCTTCACCGGATCAGGGTGGAGTCCGGAGGCAACCCGAAGGCCATCAATAACTGGGACATCAACGCGAAGAACGGTGTGCCGTCCCAGGGCCTCATGCAGACGATCCCCCCGACCTTCGCCGCGTATGCGGGGCCGTTCAGAAGCCGGGGCATCACTGACCCGCTGGCCAGCATCTATGCGGGGCTCAACTACGCCGTGAGCCGGTACGGCTCCCGGTGGCCGCAGGCCCTCTCCGGCACCCAGGGCTACTGGATGGGGACGGGTTCTGCCTCCCCCGGACTTCGCCTCGTCGGCGAGCACGGTCCGGAGCTGGTGAATTTCCAGGGCGGTGAGCGGGTCTACGACGACCGGCAGACACGCGACCTCCTTTCCGGTCAGTCCAAGTACGAGATCCACATCCATGAGGCCAAGGCCGAGGACACCACCTCGGCGGTGCTTCGGGCCATGCAGTACGCGGAGGCGATGCACGGCTGGTAGCCGAAAGGGAGTGCGCCCATGCCGATCCCGGCAACACGAGATCAGGTACAGGGGGGCACACCTCCTTCGAGGCCGATACCGCCCCATCCGATGGACTGGGGCTTCACCTACGTCTCCATCAGAGGGAGCAACGGTCAGGGGGAGGAGATCCCCCTGACCGGGTTCGCGAACAGGGAGTGGCCGGCCGTGTTCATGCAGGCCGGTGCGACCGGTCTGGACGCTCCACCGGTCGAGCTGTTCTCGGACGAGAGCCCGAATCTGGACGGCTCGATCTTTCGGGACTCCCGTACGGCTGCGCGTGAAGTAATGATTCCGGTCTTCCTGTACGGGATCGACCGCAGCACGCTGCGGCAGCTCAAGCGCCGACTGGTCTCCGCGCTCAATCCCGAGAACGGGTACTGCGTCCTCAAGGTGATGGAGGCTTCCACTCCGGCCCGCTACCTGTACTGCTACTACCGGGGCGGCCTCGAAGGGGACGAGGGTCAGGATCGGTCGGGGTTCCGGTGGATCAGGTACGGCATTCAGCTCTCGGCCTTCGATCCGTTCTTCTACTCGGACGACCTTCAGGTGGCCCAGTGGACCTTCGGAGGTGGCACCCCGTTCCTGCGGCAGGACGGGGGACTCTTCCCGCTCAGCCTGTCCCAGGGCGGTATCCCCCGCAGTTCGATCCCCATCGTGAACCCCGGCGACGTAAAGGCATGGCCGGTCTGGGAGATCCGCGGGCCGGTGAAGGCGTTCAAGTTCACCGCCCAGGACGGGGCCTCGTTCGGCATCAAGGCCCGACCGGACTCCTCGGACATCGTCCCTGACGGACGGGTCCTCACCGTCGACACCCGCCCCGGCCACAAAACCCTCAAGGACGACCGAGGAAAGAACTATTACCCCCTCCTCGACTCCAGTCCGGCCCTCTGGCCCGTGCCGTCAGGCTCGTCGACTGCCGGTGTCGAGCTGGTTGCGAGCGCTGGTTCCGCATCCCTGCGGCTCACTCTGCGACCCCGTTACGAAACGTACTGACATGAGGTGCACATGGGATATCGAGTGGAGGTCCGCGACCGGAACCTGAACCGCATCGGTGAGCTGGACACGTGGATCAAGCTGGACTTCGTCGTCCGGCACTGCCAGGCCGGCACATGGCAGCTCCTCGTCAAGGACGGCACCGACCAAGCCAAGATGTTGCAGCAGGGCGGCGGCATCGTCATTTGGCAGGACGGCGTGAACGAACCGGTCTTCTCCGGAGGCATCGAGTCCTTCCAGAAGTACTGGACGACCCAGCAGCACACGCATCAGGGCTCCATCTACGTCGGCGGGTCCTGCGACAACCAGATGGCCTACCACCGACTTGCCTTCCCCGAGCCCACTCTTCCTGTCCCCCAGCAGTACAAGGGCCGCGACACCCGCTCGGTCTCGGCACCGGCCCAGCAGTCAATCTGGTGGGAACTGGATCACGCTCTCGGCCCCTCCGCCCTGCCCGACCGCCGAGTTCCTGGTGTCGTCGTCGGCCCCCGGCCCGCGTCCGGTGCGGCCGTGTCCGACTCCCTTCGCTATGACGTGCTGGGCTCGAAGCTAGAGGAGTGGTGCAAGACCAAGAAGGTCGGATACCGCTTCCTCTACAACCCGGACACGAAGTCGATCGACCTGACCACCTACACCCCCCGGGACAGGTCAAAGGACATCCGCTTCGCCACCGAGCTGGGGAACCTGCGGGAGTTCATCTACACCCTCTCCGCACCGAAGGTCACCCGGGTCATCGTCGCCTGCCAGGGAGAGGGCAAGGAGCGGTACATCCACCAGAAGGCGGACTCCGTCGTGGAGGCCGAGTGGGGTGTACAGATCGAACGGCTCGTTGACCGCCGCGACATCCCTCTCAGGACGAATCCAGCAGGCGCACCGGAACTCGTTGTCAAAACCACCTCGGACGGTTACGAGGACATCGGCACCCGCCCCGACGGAGCCGAGTGGACCACCGAAGTAGCCGCGCGCAAGAAGGATCTCGCCGAAGCCGAGAAAGAGTTGGCAGCCGCGGAAAAGGCACTGGCTGATGCCAAGACCGAGGCCGAGAAGAACGCTGCGAAGCTGCGCCTTGTCGAGGCCAACAAGGCCCGTCTTAACTCCGAGGCCGCATTGAAGCGTGCCATCAGGGATGCCAAGCCGACCATTGTCGAGCACTACATGGACATGGTGAAGCAGGCTGCGGACGCCGCCCTGAAAGAGGGCGAGAAGAACGGCAATTTCCAGATTTACCCGATCGACACTGAACAGTGCAGGTTCGGAGTTGACTACTTCGTCGGCGACATCGTCACCGTAGCAGTCGACGGCCACGAGTACGTGGAGATCATCCGCGAAGTGAACGTGGCCATCGAGGACGGAGGGAAGACCTCCATCACTCCGAAGATCGGAGAGCAGGGCACCGGTGAACCATTGAATCTTTACAAGTCGGTGTGGGAAATGCGCGAGAAGTTGCGCAAGCTCGAAGCGAGGCTCTAAATGGCAGAGATCAGTTACCCGTTCAATTCCTCGAACGGGTCGGGCGGAACGGAGCTGGTGTCCCAGGTCCAGTGGCAGGCGATGGCCGGCATGTGGGGCGGGGACCGGGTCGATCTGACGCTGGCCTCCGAGTCCTACGGGCCCGGCGCGCTCCCCTTCGCGGCCAGGGTGCTCAACGGACGTACCGTGGAGATCCAGGCAGGCCGGGCCTGGGTCGGCGGGTTCTACTACCAGCTCACTGCGGCCGAGACGGTGGCCATCGAGTCCAATCCCACAGACCGGGCACGCAAGGACACGATCGTCCTGCGGACCGATGTAGTGAAGGGGTCCGTCAACCTCGCGGCCGTCAAGGGCCAGCCCAGCGCTTCCCCCATCGCACCCAGGCCGCAGCGCAACCCGGGCCAGGTCTGGGAAATGGTCCTGTACGAGGTCGACGTGCCCCCGAAGGACGGAGCGATATCCCCGTCCTGGCGCGGAGGGTTCAAGCTGCCGCCGCCCATCGCCCTGCCGTGGAATGTTCGACCCGCAGCAGAATTCACCCCGGTCGGCACGTTCCTGTACGACATGGACAACAACGGCGGCGATACGCAGTACGAAGCCTACGTTGGCCGTGACGGGTACGTCGTCACCCAGCACCTTGGCAAGTCCCGTGACTACTCCCCCAAGCTCATTAATGTTTCAGGTCTCCCGTCCAGCGGGATCAGCTACAGCGGGCGCTGGCGGTACATCTCCCCGAACATGGTTTTCTTCTCGGTTCTCATCGAGAACAAGACGAAGAAGAATTATTCCACCAGCAACGCGACTTCCCTGGGTGTCACCCTTCCAGTGACGGCGAACGGAGTCACAGGACAAGTCCTGTCGGGGATGCTCAGGAACCCCGGATACCAGATGGATTATCCGAACATGATGGACCTGACCGCCTATATCTCCCCGGGAAAGAACTCCGGGCATGTCGGCCTCTATTCGCCGAACCGGACCACCACGAAGGAAGGTCTGGACAACCACAAGGTCTTCCCGGCAGGAAGCGCGATCCATGTTTCCGGCACCTACGAGGCCAACACGTTCAGCGAATAGGAGCCCCTATGGCACGCAATCTCTTTGGCGGGACCGCTGCCGATGTCGCCGAGGACATCGATGGCAAGCGGGTGCCCGGAGCAGTCGGTACGGTGTGGGACGGTCCCTCCGAGGAGGCCGTCCAGGTCGTGGACCTGACCGATGCCGACGGTGTCCCAGTCATTCAGCTCGTCGCCGACAACCGCGGATTCATCCCGGCCTTCTACGGGCCGTCGAACCATGCGGAACGGCTCTGGGTCGACTTCGGGGTGGGCAGGGTTGGCCTGGTCTCCGTCACGGTGGGCGACAGGCTCAAGAGCCACACCACTGCCGCAGACCCTCACCAGGACCGGGCCTACACGGACGAACAGCTCGTGAACTATTTCCCCCGTGCAGGTGGAGAGCTGACGATGGCGGCCGGCCAGGCGTGGATCACCTCCGTGGTCTCCTCCCAGGCCGATACATCGGGGCACGTGCTCCAGCTCAAGACCGTGGACGGTGTCGAGAAGACCAGGCTCCGCAACAACGGCAGCCTCTACGTGGACACGGTGGGCAAGTACGCCCCGCTGTGCGTCGGCGCACCAGACTTCCCGGCCGATACCAACGTCATCAACGTCGTCAACGGCCCGGCCAGCCCGAGCAGCGAGCTGCACCTGTTCCAGGTCAAGGGGGACGGCACGGTGAACGCCAAGGGTGCTGTCAACGCATTGAACATCGGCTCGGCCCGCGTGTTCTCCGGCCCGAACGCGCCTGCCTCTCCGAAGCCGGGGGACGTGTGGGTGCAGTATGGCTGACACGTACCCCAACTGGGCCTGGCTGGTGGTCGGCGAATCACCGAGCGACTACCGGGTGATCTGCCAGGAGACCCACTCCAGGACTTCGCACATCGCGATCCACGCAGGCGGCATCGAGATCGGATCGGGCGAGGTCGCCAAGGCGGTGTCCGCCAGGCTTGGGCAGAACATTTACTGCATGGAGGGCTTGAAGTCCTCCAACAACGCTGACCTGCACATTACTTCCGTGAACTTTGACGAGCCGCGGGCCGTCACCCTCCAGTCGGCCATGCTCCGCACGGTTTCGTACCACGGCCTCGCCGGCGCCACACCGGAAACCCATCTCGGGGGCAACGACAGCGCTCTCAAGACTGCCATCGGCAAAGCTCTTGAGGCTCGCGGCTTCAAGGTCGTGTGGGATACCAGCGGCGAGGTCAACGGCGACCACCCGCGCAACATCGCCAACCGGAACTTGACCGGGGCAGGCGTGCAGCTCGAAATGACGACCGCGCTGCGCCAGAGCTTCTTCCCGGGCAACGATTGGTCCCGGCCGGTCCGCGACGACCCCAAGAACCGCACCCCCGCCTTCTACGCCTACGTGGAGGCCCTGGCCGCCGCAGTAGGGACCGAACAGACCCCCAACAGAACCCTGGTGTGGAACGGGAGCACCTGGGTTGACCGCACAGCGAAGGTCTTCACCGGGGCCGACTGGCTGCCGAACCCTCCCCTCTACTGGGATGGCTTGGAGTGGATGAACGGCCCACTGCCCACGTACACCTTCCCCATCCACGTCGGCAGCACGAAGGGCTCCTTCAGCCACAAGACACGGGCACAGTTGCCGATCCCCTCCTGGGCGAGGACCAACGACTACGTCGTCTCGATCTGTGCCCAGCAGGCTGGCGACACCCCTGACCCGGTGCTTGTCGCCCCCGTGGGCGTCACACCCGCTCAGTTCGTCCTCTCCTCTGGAATGCGACTCTCCATCGTGGCCTGGCCCTGGGAACCCAACCGGGGCTCCAACGTCGCGTGGGATGTCTTCGGCTCCCCGAACACCGTGCTGATGAATCTGGTCTACCGGTCCGCCGACGTGCACAGCATCACCATGCCGATCTCCGGCATCTCCGAGCACCAGGACGTGAACAAGGTGCCGCTCATGCCCTCGCAGGAGTTCACCTCGCTCTACGTCGCCCTGACCGTTTCCCCGACCCTCACTGGGTTCGCGTGGCCCGAAGGAGTGGTCCGTCGAGCCGAACACCTCGGCACGTTCGGAGCCGATCAGATCAGCCTCATCACCGCGGACACCCCAGGCGGCACCGGGTCGCCCGGCGCCCTCGCGCTGGACGCCACGGTGGACAGCGCGGCGATGGTCATGGTCACGGTCCCCGGCCGGTACGACGGCAAGCCGACATGGATTCTCGGCGATGCCACCAACTCACAGCTCGACCGCACAACGTACCTGGGGTGACCTATGACGCTGCCCTCCATCCAGTCGTGGAGCGCCCGGGAAATCGTCACCGGCGCGAAACTAAACAATCAAATCCGCGACGTCAATAGATTCCTTACCAGCCCCCCTTACGCGGTGTGCCGCAGAAACTCCACGCTCTCGATCACCGGGGGAACGATCGCGAAGTTCCCGTGGAACAGCGCGAGCACCCGTGGGATCACCGCGAACGGCAGCGGCTCGAACATAGCCAGCCTGACCATCCAGCAAAAGGGCCTGTACTACGTCAACTGCGCCGTCGGCGCACAGCCGAACGTCAACGTCTCGCACTTCATGATCGACATCTGCGTCAACGGCTCCGCACAGCTCCGGGGGATCTGCACCGCCGAGGACGCGAGCTACCAGGACACGGCCTTCGCATCCGGACTTCTCCTCCTGAACGCCGGCGACATCGTCTCGACCGAGGTCTACGTGTCGGCCTCCCGGACCGCGGACTTCGCATCAGGCACCTGGCAGCAGGACACCTGCGTGCTCAGCCTCAACTGGACAGGGAGGTTCTGATGGTCAATCCAGAGACCTGGGTGAAGGACGAGAAGATCACCCCGGCCACGTTGAACTCCCGTATCAGAGACGTGAACATCGGCCTGTCCGAGCCCGCGCACGCGGTCCTGTGGGGCTCTCCGGCGTACACCATCACCGGCAACGGCGCCACTCATGAACTGCGGTTCTCCAGCGCCTCGGCCAACCGGATGAAGCTGCTCACCACGGGATCGGTCAGGCGAGGAGCCACCGTCACGGAGGCCGGCGTCTACGACGTGGAGTTGCAGGTGACCTCGATGGTGCAGGGTGGAGCGCCCGATTCGCACCTGATCATCTTCCTCACGGTCAACGGAAAGCTGGTAGGCCGGGGCATCTTCACCGCGCGCACCGCCTACCAGCAGACCGCCCACACCAAGCGACTGCTCCACCTTGAGGCGGGCGATCACGTCACGGCCCGCTGCTTCACCGATTCCGGACGGGTCATGGAGTTCGGCTACTCCACGTCCGGGTCGACGGGCTGTCGCTTCTCAATGCACCGAATCGGAAACTACCCGTGGACCCCATGGTCCTGACACGGAGGTGAACCATGCTTCCTCCACACTGGACATGGAAGTCACGGGACCACATCACTGCGGTCAAGCTCAACTCACAGGTCCGGGACATCCACAGGTGGCTCGAAAACCCACCCCTGTTCCAGTGCATCCGCACCAAGGCAGTCAACGTCTCCGGGTCCACCACCCTGGTGCCGTGGAACGAACTCTCCGGCAACGGATTCACACCCGTCACGAACTCGTCAGGCGAGATCACACACGTCCAGCCGATGCACGAAGGCCGGTACCTGGTCCATGTCCAGATGTGCGGCAAGCAGTCCGGCTCCCCCTCCCACCTGTACCTGACCCTGCACGTCAACGACGAGATCGCCCAAGTCGGTGTGGGCACACAGGAGTCGACCGGGTACATGGACAGCACCCGCGTGACGGCACTGCTGGAACTCCGGCCGACCGACAGGATCTCAACCCGGGTCTACATCTCGGCGGGCAAGACGGGCTACCTCACGAACACGGCGGAACAGCAGCTCGCGTCTGTATTCCTCGGCTACTGGATCGGGGAGATATGACACCCACCGACATCTTCAGCTATGCCGGGACCGCGGCGTCCGTCGTGGCCGCCCTGGTCCTGGTCAAGGCGGCATGGCAGACGCAGACCTCCCGGGTCTGGCGGGAAGAGGCCGAGGCGCAGCGCTCCCGCGCGGATCGGCTCCAGGCCGACATGGACGAGGTCAAGGAGCGCCTGGCCCAGCTCGAAGCCAAGAACCAGAGGCTCATCGACCTCCTGTCCACAGTCGACCCCGAACGGTTGACAGCACTCCGCGACTGACCCGACCCCGTACCCAGCACCGCCCGGCAGCGTCCGGGCTTTTTTCATGCCCGGAGGTAATGAATGAATTCCCAGGCCGCCAAGGTCATCAGCATCGCCAAGGCTGAGAACGGCTACAAGGAAGAGCACGTCAACGGCCGCTGGAACAACATCCAGAAGTTCAGCCCGGCCGTTCCCGGACTGGGCTGGTCTCAGGGGATGGCGTGGTGCGCAACGTTCTGCTCGTGGGTCGCGCTCAGGGCAGGCGTGGAGCACCTGTTCCCGCGCACTGCTTCCTGTCTCACGGGGGTGACCTGGTTCCGGAACCAGGGCCGCTTCTCCGTCTTCCCCGCTGTGGGCGCTCAGGTCTTCTTCGGCAAGAACGGTGGAACTCACACCGGTCTCGTCTACAAGTACGACGCGACGTGGATCTACACCGTGGAAGGCAACACCAACACCTCGGGCAGCCCGGAGGGTAACGGGGTCTACCTCAAGAAGCGGAAGAGGAAGGACCCGTACACCTACGGGTACGGCCTCCCGAAGTACCGCGAGGGGATCGTCACCGCGGACCCCGGGCGCAAGGGCAAGGCGGGTTTCACGTACGCGCCGACTGCTTCCGCGCCTGCGGCCGGCAGTCCGGGCCCGACGTCTCCCGGCTCGAAGACGAAGACCGTTGTGGTGAAGGCCGGCCAGACGCTCGGCACGATCGCCGCAGCGGTCGGCGCGTCTCTGACGGCCGTCCTCGGTCTCAACCCTCAGATCAAGAACCCGCATGTGATCCACCCGGGGGACAAGGTCACCGTCCCCGCGCGGCCGACCCAGGTGAAGCCTCCCTCGAAGCCCAAGCCCCCGCCCTTCCCCGGCGCGCAGCACTTCCGGCCCGGCTCCAGTAACCAGCACGTCACTCAGCTCGGCGAGGCCCTGGTGCGCAAGGGCTACGGACGCTTCTACGAGTTCGGTCCCGGCCCGAAGTGGACCGGTGCGGACCATTCTGCGGTGCGCGCCTTCCAGGTGGCGCAGGGCTGGTCCGGAACGGGGGCCGACGGCTACCCCGGCCCGCAGACCTGGGCTCGTCTCATGAAGTGACGCCCGTCTCGCCAACCGTACGACCAACCAAGGGGTTTCATAATGAATCAATTCGTGCAGAACCATGGAGTCCGGCTCCTCGCCGTGCTCGCCGCGCTGGCCCCGATCCTGCTGACCCGGTTCCCCGGTGTGCCGTGGGAGGCTCTGGCCGCAACGGGTGCCGCGCTGCTCGGTGTGGGCGAGCTGGCACAGCGCGCCGAGGACGGAAAGACCGCAGCCGCGCTTCTCGAACCATCTCCCTGGGACCGTGTTTCCGAGCAACAGGCCACGCTGACCGCCATGGAGGCGGAGTTCCAGGAACGATCCTAGACAGACGTGCCCATGTCATGTCACAAATGAAGAATGGCCCCAGGCCCCCGTTCGCGGGGGCCTGGGGCCATTTTCTCGTTGCTGCTCGATCAGTCAGTGACCTTGTCCTTCCACACCCCGTCCGACCACTTGCGGGCCAGGGCGTCGAAGCGCCCCTGTACCGCCCGGCAGGGGCGCGTCCGTGGCATGGCGTTCGGAGACATCAGCGCTGCCGCTCAGGAAGGAACGAGAGTCGGTCTGCGGAAAGCCACCCGATGATCCTCGTCCGTGCCATGTCCCACACCGCCCAGCCCAACTCGTCCTGCTCACCGAGCCACCCTTCATGGAGCACTCCCCGGCGTGAGCGCGCCGCAGCGTCCTCCTCGTCCTCTTCCTCCCCGGGATCGTCCGGTGCCTCCAGGACGGTGTCCTCCACCAGCTCTGGTCCCTGCCCCCTGATGGCAGCGGGGAACTCCGGTTCCGTGGGCAAGTGCGCGTCGCTGGTCTCGTTCTGTACCTCGGAGTCCGGCTGCGGTGCGGGGGCGGACCATATCTTCGCCATGCTGTGAACCTCAGCGATGACTTCTTCCGTCTCGACGCTCACCAGCTCGTTGCGGCCTCGCCGAGACTTGTGTCCGTCGACGTAGACCAGGGGGCCAGCGCCGTTCAGGGGCTCCTTGGCCAGCCCGCCGAAGTAGAAGCGGCGCGGTACACCTCCCCAGAACACTTGATCGCTCATACGTGTCTGCTTCCACGGGCGGGACGGAGGGCGGGACTCCCCCGCCGCTTCGTCGCTATCGTCCTGCTTGGCCTCGCTGGCCTGCTCCACGACAGGCTCCGCATTCGCCTTCGGCAGGCTTGGGGCCAGGGCCCACCAGATGCGGGACTGAAGGGCGCAGGTCATGAGCACTTCGCGCGTGTCCTCGTCCCAGATGTCGTACCGGCCCTCCCCTGTGTAGGTGATTCCTGCGCGGGTCACCGGCTCGGCCGGTTCCTTGCTGCGCTTCCCGCCCCGTCCTCCGAAGTGAATGATGCGCCCGTCGTTGTTCGCGCCGAGGCCGGGGATGTCTCGCAGCTCCGAGTTGCGCCACTCCCCGATCTGCGGGAATCCCGTCTTCTCTACGGTCCCCGCGTCCGGGAAGAGGGTGACCCAGGTGGAGCGCTCGGAAGGGTTCGTCATTTTCGCCCCCACGAACAGACGCCACCCCTTCGTCCTGACCCCGTCCCGCTGTGCGGTGACGGTCTTGGGGAGGGCCAGGAGGTAACCGGTACGCGTCACCGCGTGGCCCCGGGTGTCCACTCCAGTCGCTGTCACCATGTCGCCCGTGGCGAACTGGGCAAGTCGTGTGATCAGTTCGGCTGTCATGCGTTCCTTCTTCTTCCTGTTGGTCTGGTCTAGCTCGTGCTCGGGGATGTCAGTGAGCACCCGCAGCGCGGGGGCCTCGACGGTGCCGTTGCACACGTCGCAGTCGCAGTCGTGACCGCACAGGTGACACGGCTCGTCACACCACGGGTCGGGGCCGTGCCAGTCGTGCGCGGGGTCCGGGTCCGGGCAACCCCACACAGCACATGACCGGTCCAGGTCTCGGGGGTAGACGAGGTGTTCGCGGGTGCCCGGCCATCCGTGGGCCAGTGCCTCTCCGGGGCAGGGGAACGAGGCCAGGCCGGCCGCCTCCCTGGTGTGGAAGGCGGCACGGCAGGTCTCGCACTGGAAGCGGCCCTCGGGCCGCTTCCGTACGTGGTGCTTCATGGATCAGAGGGCCAGCAGCGAGGCGAGCGGGTTTGACGGGACCGCAGGTTCGGGCTGGGGCGCGGGGGTGGGGGTGGAGCGCTTGGGGGCCGTCCTCTTCCGCGTCTGCGGCTTCCGGTTCCGCGGATCGACCACCCTCAGCACCGGCCGCTCCTTCTCCGGCTCCTTCTCCTGGTCCTGGTCCTGGTCCTGCTTCTGGTGCCCGACCTGCACGAGACTGAAGACCAGGCTCGGTGCTCCAGGGCCCGGCTTCGTCTTCACCGACTCGACCTGCACGTCCGGCATCTCCTCGACGATGGCCCGGAGTCCAGCCGCGTTCGTGCGGGTCTGCACCTTGCGGTGCAGCTCGGTCGCGGTGGCCCTCCCTCCATGGGCAACCAGCAGCTCCCGAACCACATCGGTCAACGGCTTCACCGTGCGCTGCGGGGCCGCCGCATCGCGGACCAGCTTTTCCACGCTCTCCATCGAGTGCTCAACAAAGGCCCACGCCGCGTCGAGCGCCTTCCGGGTGATCTTCGTCTTGCGCTCCGCAGCGGTGAGGACCGCAGCGACCCGGGCGACCTGTTCGGCGGACCGTTCCATGAAGCACGAGATGTCCTCCGGCAGCTTCACCATCCGCTCCTCGATCACCTCTCGGAGCTGATCGAAGCGGCGGCCCGCCTGTGCCGTGAACTCGATCTGGCGGTCCGCAGCGCGGGCCCATCGGTAGGCGTCGCGCAGGGCCTTCGACTCGGTCACCTTGTGGACGTGGTCGAACGGCAGCCGCTTGGAGCCCTCGACCAGCACCGGCAGAATGCGGTTGAAGGTACCTCCCAAGGCTTCGTCACTGGTCACGTACTTCGCCCACTCCCCAGGAGTGATGTGAGCGTGCAGGCCCAGCAAGGGACGGTAGACCTCCTGCACTCCGTCCCCGTTCTTGCTCTTGGTGACATTCCGCAGGGGCTTCCCGTCCCATGCGGTCCGGAGCTGCTGAGAGAAGGTGGGGCATCGCTTCGAGCGCTTGAGGATCGAGGCCCACTCCTCTTCGATGATCATTGCCCGGCCGTCCGGCCCTCCTTCCTTCCCCATGCTCTCCATCTCTCGCGTCCACAGGTGATTGACCAGGGACGGCCCGGAGCTGATGTTGGACACCAGCCGCTCTCTGGTGAAGCTGCCGAGGGATGTGTTGCAGAACTTGAGGGCTGTGTTGAGTGCGTAGCCCTTGCGGCCGATCGCGGAGCGACCAGCAAGGACCGTCCAGATCACCACCGGCCGCCCGTTCTCCATCGTCACCCGGCCGCTGATCGCTGAGGAGAACAGCGACAGGGTGGCTGCGTAGACACCGATCGGGTCGGCCTCGCTGCTGGGCATCGCAGCGGTCACGGCCTCGCCGATGGGGCCGTAGTTCATGCGGTCGAAGTTCGACATGAGGAGTGTTCCTTTCAGTGGGAGGAGTTGGCCACGTCAGCGGCCGTGAGCTTGTGGCGGACCTGGGGGAGCGGATCGTCCCCGTCCAGCCGACCGGCAGCGATGCTCCGGGCGAACGCCTTCGGACGGGTGGCGTCCAGGCAGGGGGTGTCGTTCTCCTCGGCGAGGCGGACCTTGTGCGGGGCGGGGCGCTCTCCGCAGACAATTCGCACCGTGTGTTCGTCCACATGGCCGGTGATCCGGTACCCCAGTCCCTCGACGGCGGCCCGCGCCTCGGCTGCTGAGTACCCGGGGATGTTGCCGGTGACGACGCAGGCCGGCCGGGTGTCCTGGGTCTGCTCCTGCCGCTGGTGAGCCTTCTTGAAGAGATCCGCGAAGTACCCCGCGAACTTGTCGAGATGCGGCTTGCACAGGTCGTAGACCTCATGACCTATGCGGAGCACATCGACCGCCTGCGCCGTCTGTTCTGCCTCCGCGCACGCGTCACACGTCGCGTCCACGATCCGGATTTCGGTCCTTGCCATTGCACGGTTCCTTTCGTATGAGCACCCATGGCGAAGGCCGGACCCTGTGGGTCCGGCCTTCGCTAAAGATGGGCATGAAAAAGGCGGCTCACCGGACGGTGGCCACTGAAGTGCGAGCTATCGAACGTCGGAGAGGCTTACCAGTCCCACCATCCCCGGACCTCTTCGGGCTCCTCTTTGTAGCTGTCCCTGATGACGTCATCGAGACTGGTACCGGGCTGGTCCAGTACGGCCATGGCCGCGTTCACGATCAGGCCGAGGAGGTCATAGTCCCGCTCGCCGAGGCCGAGTTCGTCATGAACGAGATCGGCCCCTCCATTCACTGCCTTGGAAATATCCGCACGCGTGTAGGTCTTGCTCATTTCCTGTTTCCCTTCGGGTCTTGCACAGCATTCGGAGCGGGGTGTTCGTCATCAGGGCCGGTGCAGGCTGGGGAGGTGCACCAGTGGAGTCCGGCGAAGGAAACTCCGCCCCAGGTGGCAAGTGCGCCTGCGGCAAGCCCGCGTGCTAGTTGATTGAATGATTTCGCCACCTCGCCCTTCTTCGGTGAACCGAACTGGAGCACGTCCCCTGTGGAGCCGATGGAGGTAGCGGCCTGAGTGGCTATCCGTGTAAGCGCGTCCGGGCCGAGCGACCTCAACTCGTGCATGTGGAGCGGGACAGCGATCCGCAAGGTTTCGACCAGAGCAACATTGTCCTCAGCTCTCATCGCTCTGCGTCTGCCTTCGCTATGGCAGGCCGGTACGGGTCCGGGCGGTACTGCCCCATCGCCTTTGCCCGACCACACGCGTCCTGGTAGAAGCTTTCAAGGCAGGCGGGCCCGACGTACCGCAGACCGATCCCCACCATGTCGTACGCGGGGCCCCGTTCCTGGGCGCACGTCTCACACAATCCGCCCCCGGCGATGCTCTTGAAAGTGATCGCACTCTTGCCCGTGTTTGCATTCCTGATCAGGACATGGGCGTGAACCCGCGCTCCTGCGGAACGATAGGCCGCTTTCCAGTCGGCACCGAAAGGGATCGGTTCGGTATTCCAGGTGCAGTTTCCGTCATGGTCGGCGGAGGTCGCACTCCGGCCGGTACAGGTGATCACGTCGTATTCCCACATCACGCATCTCCCTCTGTGGTGATCTCTCGCGGGTCGGCCGCGAAGAACTTGCTGTGAAGGGCTTTCAACCCGAGGCGGAGCGCGCGCCGTTCCGCGCGGGACAGGGTTTCAGGCCATACGGCAACCGCCCGGTCCAAGAGAAGATGCAGGGTCTTTCTCCGGATGTGTGTTGCGCAGCGTTCACAGGTGGACCAGTCGTCCCCCATGTCGTTCGTCTCATTGCCTTGTTGGAGTACGACAACCTTCCGAGTCCGGAAAGTGGCATGGCCCCCTGGCTGTGAGCAGAAGTCGCAGCGCGGAATTACCCGACCGTCCACCGGAACCGGTACGGGTGAGTGATCCCAGGGTTCGACACGGTTGGGGTGGACGTAGTCCCAAATCCCGACGTCGAGATCCTGCCGGTAGTTGAGCGAAGTAAAGCACTCACCGCACATTCGGGCAGGTGGGACGAATCCGAGGTTCAACGAATTCCCTTTCCGTCAGGGCTGTCACGAATTGACAAGCCATGCAATGGGTCGCCTCTCAGGGAGTCGAAGCGACCCAAAGCAAAGCGGGTCAGACGTGAGGCTGAAGCATCGCTAGTACCTCGCGCAGCAGGCCGCGCGCTTCCTCGGCTTGGTCGGCCTGCACCTCATCCATCCGATCGGTTTCACTCCCATCTGCCGCCCTATTCAATTCGACGTCATACGTGGGAACCTCCTCCTGAAGTACCGAAAGCCACTCCGCCTCGCACTGCTGGATACGCCCAGCCACCTCGCGCAGAATGCGCACTGCCTTTCCTTCTGGGCATTGGTGGCGTTCGTTCGCACAGTGACCGCAATAGGTCTGGTTCGGGTCGGCAAAATCTCCCGGGGTCGCACCGAGGTCCATTTTGCATTCGTTGCACAGAACTCGACTATAAATGTCGATCACAGGTTCTCCTTAGTCAGGTAGGCGCGCTGTCCGCCGACAATTTCGAACGCCTGGGACAGGCCATTCGCCCCTTCCTCTATCCAAAAGAGGTTGTAGCCCTGATCTGCCCATCGCTGGATAGCTCTTTCACCCGCTACCGCGCTGGCAAATCTGTACTGTCGGCGACTTCTGGAAAGGCCGTCCCTGCGCGCAATGACTTTCATTGAGTTAGGGTGGATGGAAGTTCTCACGATTTCTCCTCAGCGGTCCGAACTTAGGACGTAGGAAGTTCCGTCACCGGCATCTATGGTGATGTACTCGCCTCCTGCCATGTCGTCCCGAGCCATACTGTGCGATATAGCGGTGATGTGGGCCTGAATATCCAAGGGAAGATCCTCTCTTGCGTCAAGGTCGTCCCATATCATGTCTGCGACCGCATCGACATCTCGCCCCTTGAACTCTCCGCAGTAAAGATCGCGGATCTTGTCGGACATCTCTTCAGGGTCATATCCCTCGCTGATGTAATGCGCGACAATGAGAGAGGGCCATTCACTTATGGCGTGCGCGATCTCCGAGACCCTTTCGAATGAGTCCCATTCCCCGATGTCGACTCCCCCAAAATCATCCGAGTCGTGAATTGCCCACTCTTCGGCGACTCCCCCCTCCTCCTTGGCCGTGGGCGAGTCGGCAAGCATCTGTTCCACTTCGGTCATGATCTCGTCTGCATCCTGGGCTGCGTCGATCCATTTGCCGTGCAGTTCCCCAGCGTTGTAATCGGTCAGACTGGCCACATAGATACGAGGCATCGCGTTCTCTTTCGTCTCAGTTGGATAGTTCCGGAGATGAGAAAGGGGGGTGGGTACCCCCACCCCCCAATCGCAAAGCCGGACCTAACAGCGGGCGCGCTTTCGGAGGTTCAGCTCAACCCCAGAAGCTCTATGAGTTCTTCAACGCTGGGGGCGCATTCGTGGTGGGCCTCCCATACCGCAAGCGAGGTACGGGCCGCAGACTCGGTTGGTGCATCTGTGAGCCCGAGGATGGCCGCTACTGAGTTGTCACCCACAAACTGAACCTTCACGCCCTCCCCACAGGGACATTGCGTCCGCATGGTCTTTGTAATTGAGATTGAGCGGCTGAACTGGGGCATCTGTTCCGTCTTTCTGATTGCTGGCACCCGGGTCGGGTGGCCACGCACAGCAGAACGCGGACCGGTCCGCGCACCACTGAACGGGGCCAGTTAGATGGCAAAGGCGAGCTGTCCGGCCGCTTCAAGGGCCGCGCATTCCGCTTGAATTTCCGCTCGCGCGGCAACCGTGTTCATGTATCGATGCTGAGTGTTGGTGATCGGGTTCCATTCCGAGCAGAAGTCGCAGTACCACTCCTCATCTACGATATGGAGATTTCCGGTATCCACCGCAGCCCGGAACTCATCTCCGCATGAGTGAGTCATGAAGTCGCATCTACAGTCAGGGTCAGAGGAATAGCACTCCTTCTCAGAGGGGTGATTCTGGTTCCACTCCACCTCGGAAAGATGCTCATCATTTGCCACGCCATAGGACGCGAGAGAATCCGCCCAGGACTGAACGGAGCGGATTGCGAGCGCGTCATCCGCACGGACATACAGCCGCTCGTACCAGCCAAATCCCCAGTGCCCGAAGGAGTGAGTTTCCACCCCCTCCGGATGAGTCTTCAGAAGGTCGTTACTGATAACCGTCCAGTTCGACTCTTCTAGCGGATCGGCGTCACGGGTGTACATGAAGGGTGTGGCGTACCAGAGGCGCGAGAAAGAATCTCTATCAAAGTTGAACGATGCGCCCTCGTGGGCATTCTCTGTGAACTCTGCAAGTTCTTCCACGAACGGCAGAGCCTCACGGATTCGAGCGATTCGACGTGTGCGTGTTCCGGGCATTGCTGCCCCCTTTCATCAGATGTTCCAACATTTTCCGACGTAGCAACTTTTAGGACATGAGGGGGCCTCGGTGAATCATGAGAGGTCCCCCCAGGCCGGCCGAGACCACCGCGACCAGTTCGGCGGAAGGGGAGATATTCCTATCGGGCCAGTGCCAGACACGGGCAGGTACCCGCTTAAGCGACCGTTGTTGGGCCTGTGAGTATCAGTCACGATTAGGCCGGTACCGGTGCGGACGCGAAGTGTAGGCCGTGCCTCACACAAGCGATAGGTAAGCGTGATCTATTCATGCCGGGTGATCATCTCCGGTTATCAGGACACAGCCGACGCTTTCGCGCTCTCAGCCGATGATGGCAGACTCTCAGGTCCGCTAAGCACTGTGGCAACTCACCCCTTATTCGCTTGGGGGGTGCGTGTCCCTATGTTGACAGACACAGCACGGAGATCCTTAGAGGGCACCCCTCCGAGACCATTGCGGCACTTTCGCTATCGCCCGTACGTAGCCCGTACGGCCCATCCTAAATCCCCCTGTTCCCGCGTGATCTTCATACAGGTGAGCCACCTTTCGGTTCTCTGGCCGTACGCACCACACGCGCTACTAGGGGAGACGTCACTACTTGCACTAGGTCCCGGAATTCCTTCCCGGTCGTTTCTCCGCGCTCTGTCCTGTTAGCGCACCCAACCACTCGGTACGTTGGCCTACTCGCCCCGACGGGGACCCTTTGGCCGCTCACTTGCGTTTCACCTTTGGGGAGGCATTCACACTCCCTGCCACCTCGACCTGATCACCTGTCGCTTGCCCCGTTCCGCATCCCCGCTTGGCGGGTGGGATTCGGTGACTGCTTCGTTCGGTGCGGTCCGTGTTGACGTTGAGAACGTTACGACGTAGCAACTTCTGGGGCAACTCCCGCACTGCGCCAATCCAGGCTGTCCCTACATAGGGAAATAGGCTTATCGGCATCCACAATGCCGCCTTATCGGACATTACGACGTAGCAACTAACTCTCAGCAGCGACACGCTCACGGAAAGCTCTAAAATCCGTTATTCCACCGTTACCAGAACGGGCCGTTTGTCACCCTGCCGTGATCCTAAAGTTGCCACGTCGTAACCATATTTAACCTGCTCATCCACCCCAAACGGGTACCCATGGGCACGCACGGCCCTGTTTCCTCGGAGCGTCAGACGCACCTATAGGGAAAGAGCACTCGCGTACTTCCCTGGCCTACAGGTGGCGCTCTGTGTCGCAACAGGCCACTCGTTGAACGGGCCAGTCAATCCGTCCCCCGACGACTGACACGCACTCCCCTGATGACCATTCCCGCCGTTCGGGCCGTTGCACCCTCGCCAGACTCAGTCAGGCACCCGCACGAATGAATGAATCCGTGGCCAAGCACGTCCGCCACGCACACCCGCGCGCATTCATTCACTCCACACACGTACACACATGCACACACCCGGGGGTAATCCCATTCATTAACCCACGAGGGACCACCGGGGGTGCCTTCCTCGGATCGCGTACGGGTAATGAAGGTTTCGAGTCGCCCAGCAACTCCCTGCCGGCCTACTGGGCCTGGGGCTCAAAAGGGGCTGCGGTCGCTCTGCGAGGCCGCCAGGAGGACGCTCAGCGCTCCTAGGGCTCGTTGGCGGGGAGTTCCCTCCTCAGCCCGCTCGATGAATGAATCATTAAGGTGAGCCGCGCCACTTTTCCCGGTCAGCCCGTAGGATGCTGGGCCATCTTGCACCTACATTATTTATGGGCGGCTCTATACCTACACAGCAGAAGGCCCCCTCACCCGAAAGCGAGGGGGCCGGCCGTGCTGGCAGGTGAGGAGATCAGGTGTTGGCCTTCTCGTAGGCTTCCCGAACGGTGGCGGAGACGCGGCCCCGATCGTTCACCTCGTAGCCATTCACCTTCGCCCACTCCCGAATCTGAGCGGTGTCGTTGTTCCGTCCAGCAGATGCGGCCTTCGGCTTTCCTCCTCGGCCCACCTTTCGGCCGGCCTCAGCGAAGGGTGCCAGCGCCGCCCGCAGCTTTTTCGCGTTCTTGTTCGAAAGATCGATCTCGTAGGTCTTGCCATCCAGCGCAAAGGCTACGGTCTCGTCGGCCTCCTTGCCGTCGAGGTCATCGGTGATTGTGGTGACGATCTTCTTTGCCATAAGCCAACATCATACGGGAAGAGGCCCCAACCCTGCGATGTCGAGACCGCAGGGAGAGCTGGCTCCTGCCGCAGCAGGAGCCAGCCTCTAGAGGCTGCCAGAACGAAATGGCAGCGTCAGTCGCCTTCTCTGATAGTGACCTCAGCGAAGACGGTACCGCTGTGACAGTAGTCTCCGACCGCTAGCGACGGATTCCATCAATATCGGCCACGAACGCGGAGAAGGTGGCATTCCGAAAGACCAGAACGGGCCCCTCGGGGTCCTTTGAATCCCGAACCGCGACACATCCACCTTGGATTGCTGCGCAGTCCGCAACCTCGACGCAATTCCCTTCGCCAGCACTGGCGCTGGACTTGCGCCATGCCGCTCCGGGAAGGTCAGTTGCGAGGAGCGTCAGCCTTGCATTCTTCATTTACGGTTCCTCTTCTCCATATCTTTTAGCGTAGCCAGAGAATCGTCTGTCGACAGCGCCGCACCGACGATCCGCCCGAAGGCGTCGTCAAAGAGGTGCATGTCGCCGCTTCCCTCGGCGTAGTTGGTGCCCTTTAGGTTCTCGATCTGGACCACGTCGGGCATGGGGTGGGCGAACCCAAAGAGGCTGAAGCCACCAGCACCACCTGGGTGTGGGGTAGCGGCCAGAGGCATGATCTGGATCGTGACTCCGGGTACGTCGGTCTGCTCAATCAACCGGCGAACCTGGTCTCGCATGGTCTCCGGGCGGGACGCAAAGCGCTGATGTAGGACCAGCTCGCTGATCACCGCCGTGTATCGCAAAGGGGAGCCCTTCGGTCGGGCCGTAAGAACGGACTGGCGAGCAAGTCGTACTTCTGCAAGCGCGTGAACCTCTTCAGGCGTGCGCGTGAGCGCGTGGGCTGCAATGGTCTCCTGTGCGTACGCGGCGGTCTGAAGCAGGCCGGGCACCAGAAGCGGTGACCACTCCCGGATACTCTCCGCGTCACCCTCCAGTGCGATCAGGTCCGCGTAGGACGGGGCTACGACGCCGGAGTAGGTTTGCCACCAGCCGGTCTTCCCTGCATCCCGCGCCAGGTCCACCAGAGCGCCAACCGTCGCTGCGTCGGTCACCCCGTAGTGAGCCAGCAGGCCAGGCACGTCTTTGGGCTGGAGCACGCCTTTGGCGTTCTCGATGCGCGACATCTTGCCCGGGTCCCACCCCATGGCCCTCGCCGCGGCCTCTGCGCTCAGGCCGGCAGCCGCGCGAAGTTGCCGCACCTGGCTACCGAGTCGACGCCTACGGACAGTAGGGACAACGGATTTCGTCGGCATCTCAAACTCTTCTCTCTCGGCCGTTTCTCAGTCTGGGGTTAGCTGGGTGGGGCGCACCTCCTCCCGGGTCTCCTGACCGTTCACGCGGGTGCGCTTACAGCCTAGTTGGGTACGGAGATCCGGTTCGCGGGTACGGCGACGCCCCATCCGGGTACGCGCTCGCTTCGAGCATTCATTCCAATCTTGGGGTTTGCTACCCCAAGCTTGCACCCACCCGTCCGCGCGTGCATTCTGCATATACGGCACCTGTGACTACGCATCATCTCTGGAGCACTAGTCACGCGTGGTAACTGCCGGATGCCGGGAGACCCCTGCCCGGTGTGCTCCCCCCTCTCTCCCGGAGGGGGCTGTTCCCTCCCCGACACTCCGCCGAGGCCGACATGAGAACGAGCCAGAGCAGTATTCCCCCATTGCCTGAACCGCCCCTAGCAGTTCCGCAGGCGCCCCGACCCGGCAAACCTGGTTTCAGCGAGAGCATCGCGTGCCGACCGCCAGCCGCTCGCCAAGCCCGCTCGCTCGTCGCCGCTGCCCTCGGAGCCTGGGGACTTGACGAACTGCGGGTCGACACACAGCAGATCGTCACTGAACTCGTCACGAACGTCCTCGACCACACCAACTGCCTGTCGCTCCGCCTTGACATCCGTCGCGCTGGCAAGGGCGTTGTTCGTGTCGAAGTGAGCGACCGGTCGCGCTTCGTCCCGGAGCTTCGCAACCCCGACGCCCGTTCAGAGAATGGTCGTGGACTCCTCATGGTCGGGGTCCTGAGCAAGCGTTGGGGGTACAACCCTCGCCGCCGAGGGAAGGTCGTTTGGGCCGAGTTGGAGACCGATGGCTGGGGCGGTTCCTGATGGCGCGGCTCGCAGGTCGCCCATTCTCTCTCGTAGGCCCGGCTCCTGGCCCCGGGAGCGCCCCTCAAATGGAACCTCGGCCAGCCGGTGTCGGGTGGAAGCACCGACTGGCCGAGCCCGGGTTCGCTGTAGAGCCCGGGGTCGCTCCGGAGACGGGGATGTTACGTCGGCTCCTGGAAGCAATGCGGGCCGACCTGGGCATTGAGACCACACATGTCCGCGTGACCGTCGCCGCGATTGAGCAGAGCATCGAGTACCTACTCAGCAACCACTTGGACCAGGTGGAGGAAGGTGAACTGGATGCTGCGGTGATCACGCTCCGGGGATACCTGACGGCGCTGGTCGATGAGGCCGATGCAGTTCTGGACAGCGGCCGGGTGGTCGTGCGCGCCATGGTCGACCGGGCTCGGGGGGTGGCCGGCCGAGAGAGCGGCCAGAACCGAGCGGAGGTTCGCGAGGCCGCAAAGACAGCTCGGGATCTCCTCGCGCTGATGAGACGTGAGGGTTGGCAGGGGCCGGGAGCAGTGGACAAAGACCGCGGAGCGGCCGTTCCTTCCGGCGAGGCGACCCGGTGAAGGAGCGGACGCGGAGGTGCCGCGTTCACGGGCGCTCGGTATCGAACGTGCAACGCAACATCTGCCGAATCTGGTGTGGACCTCCCCCTCCCACACTTGGCGAACGATTCATGCGCGTGGTGTGGCGCATCGAGGACTTCTGGGCTCGACACGTCAGTCATCGGGAACTGCATCGACGGCTCGACAACCTTCGGTTGCTCTATCGCGCCGAGGAGTTGTCAGAGCAGGAGATCGCGGAGTCCGCAGAACGCAGCCTCCAGCGCATCAGAGACTCGTGGGCCGCCCAGCGGGAGCAGGAATCCGGTGACTGATCAGGTTTCCGTCGTCGGTCGGGGACTTCCCGAGGCTCCGGTACTCACTACGGCCGGCAGCCAGCCGCTGACGGATGCCCTTCCTGTTGTGACGGACAGGTGGGCACCCCGGTCCAACCGGATCGGGACCCTCGTGGAAAGAGAGATGAGACATTGCCCGAAAGTCTCCAACCCGGGATCGAGCCGACTACGCCGGACGGCGACACACAGGGGGGCGCGTCCACACGGTCATGCGCGATGAGGTCCCCGGTGATCCCGACACGACCGGTCTCCTCGGCACGTGAGTCAGAACGTCTGGACATCACGCTCATGGACTACCTGAACTTCGTAGCACGGGACGGCCGGGGAATCATCACCGCCCTACGTTGTCCGTCCCCACGATGCCGGCTGCTGGTGGCCGTGGTGGAGCACCGGTTACAGGTGCACAACACTCCGCTGACTCCGTGCCCCTGCCCGTTGTCCGACACGGAAGTCCTTGATCACGCACAGCGACATCCTCTGGCGCGCTCTTGAACTTCGAACGATTCAGCTAAGTGAAAGAGATGCATTGAGCACCGACGACGAACTTCTCGACCTGGTAGCCACATTGGGTGCCCAGGTTGAGGTCAGCCAGGCCGAGATTCTGCCCGCCGCTACCCGCGAGGCCGCGGGGGTGAGGGCCGAGGAGTCGGCCGCGAAGCTCTCCGACGACAAGAAGAACATCAGCGGCGCGTAGCCACCGGCACCGCCTTGAAGCTCCCGTTCCGGCTCTGCCCCCGTCGGGGCCGGAACGGGTCATGGCCCGTCTACCTGATCGAGCCGTTCTCTCGGAACTCAGGTATGCGAGGCCCATCTCCGTAAGACATGGAACGCGACATGACACTACTGTTTGAGGGTCCCGGCACGGTCACGCTCCGGAACTCGGAGGCCAGCCCGAATGAGTGAATCAATGCTGGACGACGTTGGCAGCTTCCCCCAGCGGGGAGGGCAGCACCTTGAAGAGGTCGCTCCCGAAGCCCCCATCGGGTTCCGACTCAGTCTCCTGCGCACCCGTCTGGATGCGCTCGGACAATGGCAGAACGCCCCTTGGGCTGAGGTAGCGGAGTTCGCACGTGACGCCGTCCTGCTCGTCTGGGATGAACTACGTAGCCGCGGAATCTGGGAAACCCTTCACCTGCGCGATCAAGCAGCGTTGCACTGGTCGCTGGGGCGAGGTCGCCAAGTCTCCTCCGTGAATGCCGATTTTGTGACCTCCGAGAGGTACAGCGCCATACTGGCCGAATTGTGCGCGGAGGCTGCGTACTTCGCCACGCTGTGCGATCCGAAGCGCCGGACCGCACGTTGGCCCGAGAGCAGCCCCAGCCGATCATCTCGCGCGGCGGAAGCCGAGACCTTCGCTCACCGGTTCAGGGCCTTGTCCCCGGACTGGCAGGCAGAGACGTTCCGGCTGCTGGAACCGCCCGAGCGATACCGGTGGGAAAGCGAGCCGCCTCCTCCGCACCCCTCCCTGGCTGAAGCCCTCACCGACGCCGAGGCTAAATCCTTCGCAGGCCAACAGCCTCCGAAGCCGCTCTGCGGCGACCGCCGACAGACAACGCACGCTGTTACCTACGTCGGCCGGTTTCACGCGCTGCCCCACGGATGGCAAACAGAGGTGATGCGACGCCTCACCCCCGCCGTTTCACCTTGCTCGGTCGTGTCCCAAGGCGGCGGTTGCATCAACGTTATCCGTTCTGACGGTGTCTACCTGGCGTGGAACGCCAGACACGCGGCGCCCAAGCCGACAGTCCACTGACGAGAGGAATGAGCAGTGCATCAGCTCTTAGCCAGTGCGCAAGGCCCGAGATTCGTTATGGCCCGACCCGGATCAGTGGGCGGTCTCCAGCTCCCGCCCGCGTGGTTCCGCGAGCTTGAGGTAGCCGTCACGACCGAGGGCGAACTGCCGGCCTGGCTGATCGAGAAGGCCCGTGCGGTGTGGGGTCTCGATCTTCACGGGCAGTCCGCCGCGGACACCGTGCTCGTAAGGCCGTCGCCCTCGTTGGGGTTCAGTCGAGCAACCTGGGAGATCAACCAGGGTTGCAACTTCAACTGCGAGCACTGCTACCTCGCCCAGCGGAAGTTCGAGGGGCTGGACTGGGAAGGCAAGAAGCGGCTCTTAGACATCGTCCGCGACTCCGGCGCTCTCTGGTTCCAGTTCACGGGCGGGGAGCCCACCGCCGACCGCGATTTTCACCGGGCCTGGGAGTACGCCTTCCGGCTGGGGATGCTCCTCGAAGTGCTCACCAACGGATCACGGCTTCACTCTCCAGAGGTGATCGGCCTTCTGCGCACCCACCCGCCACAGAAGGTTGTCGTGTCGCTCTACGGGGCGAGCAAGGAGACGGCAGAAGCCGTCACCCGCACCCCGAAGGCGTTCGACCTCGTGGTCAAGGGGCTGGAGGCAGCGCGCGCCGCAGGGATCAATGTCGAGATCGCCCTTGTCGTCACAAAGGCGAACATCCACGAGATCGACGCCATGCGCGGCATCGCGCGGCAGTATGCGCGGTCGTACAAGGAGTACAAGAGCATTTCGCCGACGTACGACGGCCAGCCCGATCCTCTTGCGACCCAGGCCCTGGGGGAGAGTGACCGAGCGGAGGTCTTCACCGGCTGCCCGGCCGGGCACACCTTCTTCCATGCCGACCCGTGGGGCAGAGCGACCATGTGCAAGGTCGGGCGCGAGAACCCCATCGACCTTATGCGCGAAGGCGTGTTCGGCCTCCGTGCGCTCCCCGGCATCTCAGATGCCCAAATGCTTCGCACCGGAGGGTGCCAGGGCTGCAAGCTCTCGGGAACCTGCCGAGTCTGCCGCCCCATGGCCAAAGCCTTCCAGGCCGCGAAGGCACCACTCGAAAGTTACTGCCAGCACCGACGAAAGGAAGCACCGGCATGAGTGTGGTACCCGTTGAGATCAGCCGTCCACCAGTTGAAGCCGTAGAGCTGACTGAGGCGGTCGTCCTGGATGATCTGGAGGCCGCAGCGACCGAAGCGGTCCCGGGTTGCGGCGAGGACAACCCCTACCAGTAGAACCAATGCGCTGGGGCTCCTCCCATCCGGAGGGCCCCAGCGCCCCCTTCTGTGGCAGGGTGCCTCTGTGGCTACGGATCGCATCCCCCTCGAAGACCTTCCCGCCGACCGACGTGCGGCGCTCACCCAGCAACTCGGACCGATTTCCAAGATCGAGAATGCTAAGGGCGGGCTCAACTCCGATGTCGCCGCGCGGATGGTTACCCCGCAGGGCACGTTCTACGTTAAGGGAATGCGCACTACACACCCCCGGGTGTGGACCCAGGCCCGCGAAGCCGAGGTGAACCCAATCGTCGCCGGAGCCGCTGCACCGCGGCTTCACTGGCGCACCGTCGCGGACGGCTGGGATCTGAACGTCTTCGAAGCGCTCGACGGCCACCACGCCGACTATCGTCCCGGCTCCCCCGACCTCCCTCACGTGGCAGCACTCCTCACCCGCCTCACCAGCCTGCGGCCCCCCGAGGGCCTGGTCCTGCGTCACGCCGAACAGCGACTCACCCGCTACGCCGCCTCTCCCTCCGATCTTGAGCAGTTTCAGGGTGACCATCTGTGCCACACCGATCTCAACGACGAGAACGTACTCGTCGTGGGTGCGCGGGCCTGGCTCGTGGACTGGGCATGGGCGACGCGAGGCGCGGCCTGGCTCGACGCGGCCTACTGGGTGATCTGGCTCATCGCAGCAGGGCACCACACTGCGCTCAGCGCCGAGCGCGAGGCCGCAGCAGTCCCCTTTTTCGGCACCGCCTCCGCATCAGCCGTCACAGCGTTCGCCGAGGCCAATGCGAACCTGTGGGAAGAGATCACGGACGGCGATCCGGACCCTTGGGCGACGCGCGTCTACGTGGCTGCCCAATCGTGGCTGATGCACCGCAAGGGCCTCTGACCCCCCGATGAATGAATGAAATGCCCTGCCGATGCGCTGTGGCCGGGACTCCGCAGCGCATCGGTTGCTAGGGGGCCACCACAATCCGCGTGTGGACACGCAAGCGTGACGGCCCCTGCGGGCGAGGGAGGGGTACGAATTCCTCCGCCTCCGCCTGCCTCGCAGGACGAGGGCGACCGTCCATCGCTCGAAGCGCTCGCTCGCGGTCAGTCTCGCTAAGGGCAGAGAACATGTCTGTCAGTCGCTTGAGGTCGTCGCTCACGCTGCCTCACCGCTCCGCAAGGTCAGGACTGACAGGGTGCTCCTCGATCGGTAGCTCCAGGAGGGCCTTCGGACGACGCCATGGTCTAGCAATCGGGGTGGAAAGCTCTCGCCACCAGGGGTCGGAGGGGAGACGCCCGGCAGGCTCGAAGGGCTCGCCCGGCCGAGGCGATGCGACCGTTTGGCCAACCTCTCCCGCTTCGTCCCGCGTCCACTCCGCTGGCTCCGCCCAGGGATGGGGGGCCAGGTTGAACGTCCCCCAGTGGATCGGCAGCATTACTCCGTGCGGTTTTGATCCTTGCAGGTCAAGGTGTGCTTGCACGCCTTGAGCAGGGGTCATATGGATGTCTGGCCATCCACCGGGAAGGGGGGTACAGTCCGTGTGGTTCTTGGGCCAGAAGTCGCTGTACGCGCCGATCTGGATCATCGTGGCGTCGAACGGACCGTGCTCGGCGCCGATGTCCAGGAAGCCGGGGAAGTAGCCCGTGTCACCGCTGTGGAAGACGCGGTGCGTGTCGCCCGCGACGGCCCAGGAGGCCCAGAGGGTGTTCTGCTGGTTGCGCAGACCGCGTCCGCAGAAGTGCCGGGCCGGGGTCGCCGTGAGCGTCAGACCGCCGATCCGGGTGGACTCCTGCCAGTCCAGCTCACGCAGCCGGTCCGACGACACCCCCCACCGCTCCAGATGCGCGCCGACCCCGAGCGGGACCGCGAACACCGTGTCCGTCCCGGCGAACCGTCTGATCGTCGGCATGTCCAGATGGTCGTAGTGGTCGTGGGAGATCACGACGACGTCGACCGGCCCGAGGGCGGCCAGCGGGAGGGGGACGGGATGCAGCCGCCTGGGCCCCGCGAAGGCGAACGGGGAACACCGCTCGCCCCACACCGGGTCGAACAGCACCCGGTGCCCGTCGATCTCGGCGAGGACGCTGGAATGGCCCATCCAGGTGATCCGCAGGCCGGTCGCGGGGCGCTCGGCCAGATCGGCGCGGGTCGTGGGGTGGACGGGGACAGGGCCCGCCGGTGCCCGGCTCAGCCGCTGCTTCTTGTCGAAGTACATCCGCGCGAACCTGGCCTTGGATCCGGCCAGCGGGGGGCGCACGCCCGTCGGGTTCCGGAAGGAGCCGTCCGCGAAGTGCGGCGACCGCTGGATACGGGCCAGCCGCTCCCCTGTCGGGTCCGCGCCGAAGGCGGCGGGCCGCAGGGCACGGAACCCGGAGCGCAGGGATCGGGGTGAGGTCACGGGTGCCTCCAGGTGCGGACGGTTCGGCACTCCCATTATGAGCGGCACCGGTGACATCGCTGGTCCAGGCCGGTAGCAGGGGCCCCTGAGGCCCCTCGCGGCCCGGCTCTGGGGCCGCCCGGTCCGGCATGTCACATCCGTCGAACCCCGTCCGTCGTACTGATGACACAGACCGCACCGCGTACGCCCGGAAGGTGATCCGCATGGCCCGCATCTCGATGAATCCGCCCCGTACCCTCCTCAACCGCGCCGTCGAGTGGTACTCGAAACGGACGTACGGGAAGGTTCTGGACCCCGCGAAGGTGCTCGGTCACCATCCACGGGTACTCCGTTCCGATCTGCGCTTCGAGCAGTCCGTCGCCAAGTGGGACAAGCTCGACCCGGGGCTGAAGGCACTCGCCGAGATGGGGTCGGCGGTGGCGATCGGCTGCTCGTGGTGCGTGGACTTCGGCTACTGGGAGAGCACCCGCAAGGGCATCGCGCCGCAGAAGCTGCGTGACGTGCCGTCCTGGCGCGACAGCGGTCTGTACACACCGCTGGAGCGGGACGTCCTGGAGTACGCCGAGGCGATGACCGCGACCCCGCCGACCGTCGAGGACGGGCTGGTGGAACGGCTGGTGACCCGGCTGGGCGAGGCCGCCTTCGTCGAGCTCACCGCCATGGTCGCGGTGGAGAACCTGCGCTCGCGCATGAACGCGGCACTGGGGCTGACCAGCCAGGGGTTCAAGGACTCGTGCGAGGTCCCCGCGGCGGTCGGGCGGCCCGCGGCGGCCCAGGCGGCCGGTACCCCGGAGGCCGGTGGCCCGGGGAGCGCGGGCGGACGGGGCTGAGGGAGCCTTCCGGGCGGACCCCGGCCCGGTCCGGGCGTCGCGCCGGGCCGGGGTCCGCGGCTTCGGCCGGCCGCGTCCGCCGCGGGCCCGGGGCCGACCGGCACCGGGGTCCGGTGGGGCCCTGGGGGCGGCGGGGGCCGGTGTGCCGGGGCGGGCGGGTCCCGGGCACCGCGACCGGGCGGTCCGGGCAGGCGGTACGGCGGCCGTCCGGCCTGCCCGGTCCCGCCGGGGCGGCGCCGCGCCGTACGATGCCAGCGCCGTCCGGCGGCACACGGCGTCGGCCGTGCGCAGACGCCGCGACGGCCGCCCCGGAGGCGGTCACAAGGCGTGACGGGAGCCGCGAGCAGCCGCGTTGACACATCCCTGACGCGGTCCCGATACTGACCGGCGATTCAGTTGCAGGCCGGTCGGCTCGCCCCATCCCTCCTTCGGGCCTCTGATCGCCGTCGCCCCAGGAGTACGCATGCTCAACGCCCTCGCCCCGGACAAGCTCCCGACCGCGCCCCTGATATCCCTGACCTGGACCGACCATGTCACCGGCAGCCGCGGCCACCTCGTCGTGGACCGGCTGGTGCGCGGCGTGGCGAGCGGCGGGGTGCGGATGCGGGAGGGCTGCACGCTGGAGGAGGTCGCCGGGCTGGCGCGCGGGATGACGATGAAGGAGGCCCTGCACTACGACCCCAAGGCGCGGTACGTCCCGCTGGGCGGCGCCAAGGGCGGGATCGACTGCGACCCCCGGCATCCGGACGCGTACGGCGTGCTCGTGCGGTACCTGCGCGCGATGCGCCCCTACCTTGAGAGCTGCTGGGCGACCGGCGAGGACCTGGGCCTGACCCAGGACACCGTCGAGCGGGCCGCGGCCGAGGCGGGGCTCACCTCGACGGTGCAGGCCGTGTACCCGCTGCTGGACGACGAGGAGGCGGCCCGCGCGCGGCTCACCGACGCGTTCGCCTGCGAGGTGGACGGCATCGGCCTGGACGAGCTGGCCGGGGGCTGCGGGGTGGCCGAGGCGGTCCTGTCCGCGCTGGACGACGCGCGGATGCCGTACGAGGGCACCCGGGTCGCCCTCCAGGGGCTCGGGACCATGGGCGGGGCGACGGCCCGGTTCCTGTCCCAGGCGGGCCTCACGGTCGTCGCGGTGGCGGATGTGCGGGGCACCATCGTCAATCCGGCCGGTCTCGACGTTGAGGCGCTGCTCGGGTCCCGCGACAGCTTCGGGACCGTCGACCGCGCGGTGCTGCGCGAGGGCGACCGGGAGATGCCGGGCGACGCGTGGCTCGCCGTGGACACCGATGTCCTCGTCCCCGCCGCGCTCTCGTACGTCATCGACTGCACCAATCAGCACCGGGTGACGGCACGGTGGATCGTGGAGGCCGCCAACATGCCGGTCCTCCCGGCGGCGGAGTCCCTGCTGACGACGCGCGGGATCGCCGTGATGCCCGATGTCGTCGTCAACTCCGCGACGAACGCCTGGTGGTGGTGGACGCTCTTCGGCGACATCGGGGCGGACCCCGACGAGGCGTTCGCGCACATCCGCGGCTCCATGCGGGATCTGATCGCCCGGGTGCTGGCCCGTGCGGAGGCGGACGGCACCGCGCCCCGTGCCGCCGCCCACGCGCTGGTCGCGGATCTCGTCCCGGAGATCACGGAACGCTTCGGCACCTACCGCTGACGCCCCGCCGGGGGCGTACCGGGTGGGTCCGGGCCTTCCGGCGGCGCGGCGGAGTGTCCCGGCTGTCGTCGTGCGCCGACCGGGCAGCACGGGGCAGCCCTTAGGGTGACGGGATGGCCAGGGTGCGATTGAACGTCAGTGAGCGGCGCGAGGAGTTGTTGCGTGCCGCGATCCAGCAGATCGAGGTACGCGGCGCGGCCTCCGTGCGGATCGCCGATGTCGCCGCGGCGCTCGGGGTGAGCAACGCGCTGGTGCTGTACCACTTCGCCTCCAAGGAGAAGCTGGTCGCCGCGGCGTTCGCCCACGCGGCGGAGGCCGATCTGGCCCGGCTGCGGGCGGTACTGGGCCGCCGCACGACCGCGCTGCGCCGGTTGCGCGCGGCCGTCCGCTGGTACGCCCCCACCGGTCAGGCGAAGGGGTGGCGGCTGTGGATCGAGGGGTGGGCCGTCTCCCTGCGGGAGCCCGCGCTGCGGTCGGTGACCCGGGATCTCGACCAGCGGTGGAAGTCCGCGATCGCCGAGGTGATCGCGGAGGGTGTGGACGCCGGGGAGTTCAGCTGCCCGGACCCCGCCGCGACGGCCCTGAGGCTGACCGCGCTGCTGGACGGGCTGGCCGTCCAGGCCACGGTCTACACGGGTAGCGTCTCCCGGGCCCGGCTCCAGGCGTGGGTCGACACCGCGCTGGCCCGTGAACTCGGCTTCTCCCCGGAGGCGTTCGCCGCGGCCGTGGCGCAGCCCTCCGCCCGCCCACCGGCCGGTACCCCGCCCCGGCCCTGACGGGGCTCCGGGCCGGGGCGGTGAGCCCACCTGGCCGGGGCGGTGAGCCCGTCCGGCAGGGCGGGACCCGGGCCGGTCGGTCAGGTCTGGCGCAGCGGGGTGTAGGTCTCGGCGCTGAGGCCGAAGGTCCAGGCGACGCCCTCGCGGGCCGTGGCCGTGGCCGGGGGGACCCGCAGCCAGTAGGTGCGGCTGGTGCCGTCCGGCTCCGGGGTGGAGTTGACGACCTCGACCATGACCACGTTCTCGTCGCCGGGCATCGGTATCGACCAGAGGACGCCCGTCTCGTCCCGGTGCAGGGGGACGGCGCCCGACTCCGCGAGATACCGGTCGTACCCGTAGTGCTCCAGCATCACCCGCCGGAGTTCGGCGTTCTCCTCCAGCCGGATGCGGTCGGGGGTGAGCCCGGCCAGTTCCTCCAGGAACTCGCCGGGGACCGGCATACCGCGCCAGGAGTACAGGGCGAAGCCGTCGGGGTAAGCGAGCGCGGGTCCGTCCGCGCGGTCGAGGCGGCCCGCCTCGTCCCGGTGCAGGGCGCTGGGACGTTCACAGACGACGGCGACGTTCTCGTACGGCCACCACCAGCCCGCAGAGCGGGCGACCGCCGCGATCCCGTCCAGGGGACCGTCGTCGGGGTGGTCGAAGGCGCAGAGCCAGGCGGCGTCCTGCTGGCCCAGGACGGCGTCCAGCAGGAGAAGGCGGACCTCGCTCTCCTCGCGCCCGCGCCGCCGGGCCTCCTCCGCCGGGTCGCCGCCGGTGCCCTGGCCACCTGTGGCCGTGTCCGTGCCCGGGTCCGTGCCTGCACCGGTCGGCGCGGCGGCGGGTGCGGCCGCCGCCACCGCGTCCTCCACGAGTCCTTCCCGCAGCCGCTGGGTGAGAGCCTGCGCCGATTCCCAGAGCCCCGCGCCGGTCGTCCCCCAGTGACCGGACCAGCCGACCGGTCCGAGCCGGTCGTGCAGCCGAAGGCGCTCCGCCGCCCAGGGCGCGTTCCTGACGGCGTCCCGGACACAGGCGCCCGGCTCCCCGCCCAGCGCGTCCGCGCCGGCCGACAGCAGCCGTACGGCCTCCCGGGGCGAGCCCGCCCACACGATCCGCTCCGGCTCCGCGAGGCCCGCCCGCCGGTAGGCGAGCCGTACCCCGGACTCCGCGGCGGGCCGGTCGGCGGGCTCCGTCGACACCCCCACGGACCGCCAGTGGGCGACCCTCGCCAGCACATCGTCCCCGGCCGGACCGTCCCCGGTGCCGACCGGCCGCGCCGCCGTGCCCCGCTCCCCCATGTCCACCGTCATGTCCCGCTCCCCATCTCCCGGTGCCCCCTGGCCCCGCTGTGTCCATGTGCCGTGTGTACGGCCGTTGCCGTGCACCGGTCGCTCTCCGCGTACCGGCGGCCGTGCTTCGTGTACCGGCGGCTGTGCGTGGTGTACCGGCCGCGCCCGCGTGCCGGGTTGTGCCTGGGTGCCGCTCACGCTCCGCGTACCGGCGGCCGTGGTTCGCGTACCGGCCGTGCCCGGGTGTGCGCCCGTCGGCGGGAGTCCGGCCGTCTGCCGGAACCTGCCGGTGCGGGAAGCCGCCGCTCCCCCACGCCCCGGCCCGGCGGTCAGTCCGCGACGACGCGTACCGAACCCGGTACGTACTCCCGCTGCCTGATCACCCGGTACCAGCCCTTGGGCAGCGGGATCGCGGAGTGCTCCTCGTGCACCACCCGGCCGCCGTCCGGCAGATGCAGCAGGAAGGGACCGAACAGGCCCTCCTCGCGGACCAGCCTGCCGGGGCCGACGACCGCGTGGGCGTGGCCGGTGACCTCGCCGAGCGCCAGGATCAGCCGGCCCCGGGCGTCACGCGGCTCCTCCGGTGCCGTGGCGGCGTGCGACGGCACCGCGCCCTTCGCGACGGGCACGATGAGGACATCCCCCTGCCGGTACATGGCTCTCCCCTTCCGGGTCGTCACCTGGTGCGACGACCACGCTTTCGACAGTAGGGGCAGGGTCTGACAACCGGTCCCGGCGATGCTTCCGTTCACCCCCGGCCGACCCGGTTGTCAGTGGGGCTTGGTACAACTTCAGGCACATCGGACCCGCTCTGTGCCGGGCTCCGGTGACCGGCCCCGTATCCAGGAGCAGCGGAATGATCACGAACCACCACGAACAGCACTTCGGCCTTCCCCCGTTCGACTTCCCGCGACACGGCGCGGAGATCCCGGCGGCGCTGCCCGACCCCGTGTCCGTCGCCTGGCGGATCGTCGTCGACTCGTACGACAGCGAGGAGTCCTGGCCGGAGGCGTTCGCGCGGTTCCGCGGCGCCGTCGACATCGGCCGGGTCAGGGCGCTGGTCGTGGGCAGTTGGAGCGATCCGTACGAGAACGGCCCGCAGGATGTGATCGAGACCCTGTGCTCGGTGCGGGAGGAGATGCCGGAGCTGCGCTCGCTGTTCCTGGGGGACATATCGTCCGAGGAGTGCGAGATCTCCTGGATCATCCAGGGGTCCGTGGCACCGCTGCTCGAAGCGTTCCCGAGGCTCACCGAGTTCATCGTGCGCGGCGGCACCAGCCTGGACTTCGCGCCCGTCCGGCACGAGTCGCTGCGCAAACTGGTCATCGAGTCCGGCGGGCTGCCGCGTGAGGTGGTGCGCGGGGTCGCCGAGAGCGACTTCCCCTCGCTGGAGTGCCTCGATCTGTGGCTCGGCACCGCGGAGTACGGGGGCGACGCGGAGCTCTCCCATCTGGCGCCGATCCTCGCGGGCACGCGGCTGCCCGCGCTGTGGGCGCTGTCCCTGCGCAACAGCCAGATCCAGGACGAGATCGCGGCGGCCACGGCGATGGCTCCGGTCGTCGCCCGGCTGAAGGTGCTGGACATGTCCATGGGCACCCTCGGCAACGAGGGGGCGGCCGCCCTGCTGTCGGGGCAGCCGCTCACCCATCTGAAGGTGCTGGACCTCAACCACAACTACCTCAGCGAGGAGATGCGCGACCGGCTGCGCAAGGCGCTGGAACCGGCCGGGGTGGAGCTGGACCTGGACGGTGACGACGTCGAGGAGGACGACGAAGACGACGAGGTCTGGCGGTACGTGGCGGTGTCGGAGTAGCCATGCGCGCCGAACCTCCTCGTTTCGCGGTCGTCGGGAACCCCGCCAACCGCCGCACCGGATTCTTCCTGGACGCGGTACGCGCCGCCGGGCTGCCCGACGCGCGGGTGCTGCCCTGGGTGGACGTCCTGCGCGGCGGTGCCGGGTTCCGTCCCGGTGAGAGCGTCCGTGTCGACTCCCCGGGTGAGGACCCGGAGGTCGAGCGGCTGCTGCGGGGCACCGACGATCCCGCGCGCGTGGAGGGCACGGCGCGCTGGTACACGCGGTTCACGGCGGCCGTCCGCGAGGTGGCGGACTCCGCGCGCGGCGCGGACTGCCTGCTGATGGACGGCCCCGGGGACCTGGCGGCGCTGTTCGACAAGCGCCTGTGCCACGCGGCGCTGAGCCGCGCCGGGGTGCCCGTACCGCCGTCGCCGACCTCGGGCGGCGGGGTGCCGGTCCGGGGCTGGGACGACGTACGGGAGCTGATGCGTGAGCAGGGGACGCCCCGGGTGTTCGTGAAGCTCGCGCACGGTTCGTCGGCGTCCGGGGTCCTCGCGGTGGAGTCCGCCGGAGCGGGGCGGCTACGTGCCACCACCTCCGTCGAGCGGACCCCCGGCGGGCTCTTCAACTCGCTGCGGGTGCGGCGGTACACGACCGAGCGGGAGATCGCCGCGCTGGTGGACGCGCTCGCGCCGGACGGGCTGCACATCGAGCGCTGGCTGCCGAAGGCGTCGCTGGACGGGCGGGTGACGGATCTGCGGGTCGTGGTGGTCGGCGGACGGGCCACCCACGCGGTGGCGCGCACCAGCCGTTCCCCGATGACGAATCTGCATCTCGGCGGTGCCCGCGGCGATCTCGCGCGGGTGCGGGACGCGGTGACGCGGGCGGGCGGGGACTGGGCCGGGGCGCTGGAGGTCTGCGAGCGGGCCGCGGCGTGCTTCCCGGACACCCTGTGCGTGGGTGTCGATCTGCTGCCGCTGGTGGGCTGGCGCCGGTTCGCGGTCGCCGAGGTGAACGCGTTCGGTGATCTGCTGCCGGGGCTGACCGGGCTGCCGGGCGGTCCGGCGGAGGGCCTGGACACCTATGCCGCCCAGGTCGCCGCGGTCCGGCGCGGCTGGTCCACGGGAGCGGAGGCCGACCGTGCAGCGGCATGAGACGGGCGGGGCGGCGAGCGCCCTGGACCCGGGAACGACCGGTGCTCCGGGCATCCCCGACATGAACGCGGTCGTCGGCCGTGACGATCTGCTGCTCGTCACCCTCGACACCCTCCGGTACGACGTGGCGGTGGAGCTGGCGCAGGCGGGGCGGCTGCCGAATCTCGCCCGTCACCTGCCGGGCGGCGGCTGGGAGAAGCGGCACGCGCCGGGCAGCTTCACCTATGCCTCGCACCAGGCGATGTTCGCGGGATTCCTGCCGACCCCGGCGACGCCCGGCCCGCATCCCCGGCTGTTCGCGGCCCGGTTCGCGGGCAGCGAGACCACCGAGCGGCGCACCTATGTGTACGACACCCCCGACCTCGTGTCGGGTCTCGCGCGGGACGGCTACCGCACGGTGTGCGTGGGCGGGGTCGGGTTCTTCAACAAGCAGGGCGCCTTGGGGGACGTGCTGCCCGGCATGTTCCAGGAGAGCCACTGGGAGCCGGGGTTCGGGGTCGCCTCACCGTCGTCGTTCGAGGCGCAGGTCGCGTGCGCGGAGCGCGTCGTCGCGGGGCTGCCGCCCGAGCGGCGGCTGTTCCTGTTCCTGAACGTGTCGGCGCTGCATCAGCCCAACTGGTTCCATCTGCCCGGCGCGACCCGCGCGGCGGGCGACAGCCGCCGGACCCACGCCGCCGCGCTGGAGTACGTCGACCGGCACATCGGGCGGCTGTTCGCGGCGATGAGCAGCCGCCGCCGATGCTTCGCGATCGTCTGCTCGGACCATGGCACGGCCTACGGCGACGACGGATTCACCGGTCACCGCCTCGGCCACGACGTGGTGTGGACCGTGCCGTACGCCCACTTCTTCCTGGACCCGACCGAGGCAGCCTCATGAGCACCACATATCCCGCCGCGACACCCGTGGCCACCGGGCCGGACACCCCGCGCCCGTACCAGAACTACGTCTACGCGTACCCGCACAAGACGGCGTACCGTCCGCTGCCCGAGCCGGGGCCCCGGCTCGCGGAGCTGTGGCGCGGTGAGCCCAAGGACGCCCTGTCGCTGTATCTGCACATCCCGTTCTGCGACGTGCGGTGCGGCTTCTGCAATCTGTTCACCCGGATCGGCGCGCCCGACGAGCTGTCGACGCGCTATCTGGACGCGCTGGAACGGCAGGCGGGGGCGGTGCGGGAGGCGCTGGCCGGGGACGGTCCGGTGCGGTTCGCGACGGCGGCGTTCGGCGGCGGCACCCCCACATTCCTCACGGCCGACGAGCTGACCCGGCTGTGCGACATCGCGGAGCGGCGGATGGGCGCCGATCTGCGGGCGGTCCCGCTGTCGGTGGAGGCGTCCCCGTCGACGGCGACCGCCGACCGGCTCGCCGTCCTGGCCGAGCGGGGCGCGACCCGGCTGAGCCTCGGGGTGCAGAGCTTCGTGGACGCCGAGGCGCGGGCGGCGGTCCGGCCCCAGCGGCGCGCCGATGTGGAGGCGGCCCTGGCCCGGATACGCGCGGCGGGCATACCCGTGCTGAACATCGACCTGATCTACGGGATCGACGGGCAGACCGAGGAATCCTGGCGGCTCTCCCTGGACGCGGCGCTGCGCTGGCGGCCGGAGGAGCTGTACCTGTACCCGCTGTACGTCCGGCCGCTGACCGGGCTGGGGCGGCGGGCGGCCGTCGGTGAGCGCGCGTGGGACGAGCACCGGCTGGGGCTGTACCGGGCGGGCCGGGACCATCTGCTCGCGCACGGCTACGAGCAGCGTTCGATGCGGATGTTCCGGCGCGCGGACGCCCCCGCGCAGGGCCCCGACGACTACGCCTGCCAGACGGACGGGATGATCGGTCTGGGCTGCGGCGCGCGTTCGTACACCTCGGCGCTGCACTACTCCTTCGACTACGCGGTCGACGCGCGTGAGGTCAGGTCGATCATCGACACGTACACGGCGACGGAGGACTTCGGCCGTGCCGTCCACGGGCGGTACATGACCGACGGCGGCGACGGGGACGAGGCGCGGCGCAGACATCTGCTCCAGTCGCTGCTCCAGGCCGACGGGCTGGAGCGGGCCGACTACCGGGGGCGGTTCGGCGGGGACCCGGAGGACCACTTCGGGGCGGAGCTGGCGGGCTTCGCCGCGCGCGGCTGGCTGGACGGCGGCGCCCCGGCGGGGGTGCTGCGGCTGTCGCCGGAGGGTCTGGCGTACTCCGACGCCCTGGGTCCCGAGCTGTTCTCCCCCGCGGTGCGGGCGGCGATGTCCGCGTACGAGGCACGGTGAACGCCATGGATCTGACCGTGCTGTACCGGGGGCCGCTGGCGTCGTGCGACTACGACTGCCCGTACTGTCCGTTCGCCAAGCGGCGTGACAGCGGGGAGCAGCTCCGTGCGGACCGGGCGGCGCTGGCCCGGTTCACCGAGTGGGTGGGCGCGTACGAGCAAGGGCGGCTGTCGGTGCTGTTCACCCCGTGGGGCGAGGGGCTGGTGCGGTCGTGGTACCGGCGGGCGCTGGTGGAGCTGTCGCGGCTGCCGCATGTCGAGCGGGTGGCGATCCAGACGAATCTGAGCTGCCGTACGGACTGGCTCGCCGAGGCCGACCTGGACAGGGTCGCCCTGTGGTGCACGTACCACCCGGGCCAGACGCCGTACGAGCGGTTCCTCGGCAAGTGCCGGGAGCTGAGCGCGCGGGGGGTGCGGTTCAGTGTGGGGATCGTGGGGCTGGCGGAGCATCTGGAGGACGCGCGGCGGCTGCGGGCGGAGCTGCCGGAGGAGGTGTATCTGTGGGTGAACGCCGCGGAGGGGCACACGTACTCCGACGAGGAGGCCGACCGGTGGACGGCGCTGGACCCGCTGTTCCCGTACAGCCGTCATCCGCATCGCAGCGCGGGGCTGCCGTGCCGTACCGGTGAGTCGGTGGTGTCGGTGGACGGTGACGGCACGGTCCGCCGCTGCCACTTCGTCCCGGCGGAGCTGGGCAATCTGTACGACGGCTCCTACCGTGCCGCGCTGGCGCCCCGGCCCTGCCCGCTGACGCTGTGCGACTGCCATATCGGGTACGTGCATCTGGAGACGCTGCCGCTGTACGACGTCTTCGCGGGCGGGGTCCTGGAGCGGATTCCGGCCGGGCCGGGCGGCTGAGCCGGGCCGGGCGGCCGGGTCACAGGGGCAGCAGGTCGGGGCGCTTGGCCTCCACATGGTCGCCGGAGGACTCACCGCGCAGCCGCCGCCCGATCCAGGGGACGAGGTACTCGCGCGCCCAGTGGATGTCGTCGCGGCGCACTTCGAGGGTGCCCCGGGGCGGCAGCGGGGGCCACGGCTGGTCGGGGTCGGCGGGGACCTCGACGCCGAGCACCTGACCGGCCCGCAGGGCGACCCGGGTGTGGCCCTCGGCCGAGAGATGCAGCCGGTCGCCGTCCCAGGCGCGGCGGTCCTGCACGGTCCGCAGCGACCACAGGTCGAGGACGGGGCATCCGTAACGGTCGGCGATGGCCCGGACATGACCGTTGTAGGTGGCGATCTTGCCGCGGAACCGCCTCAGTACGGGGATGTCACGGGTGTCGAAGCCGGTGGTCACCATCACGGTCGCCACGGTTCCGGTGAGGTCCGCGACGGCGCGCTCGAAGCGTTCGGCGACCTCGTCGGGGTCGGTGCCGGGCCGGATGATGTCGTTGCCCCCGGCGCAGAACGTCACGAGGTCGGGGGCGAGCCGCCGGGCGCGGGGGATCTGCTCCGCGACGATCTGGTCGAGGAGTCTGCCGCGTACGGCGAGGTTGGCGTACCGGAAGCCGTCCTCCGGGAGCCGGTCGGCGAGGAGGACCGCCAGCCGGTCGGCCCATCCCACGAACGCTCCGCCGGGGCCGGGGTCACCGACCCCTTCCGTGAAGCTGTCGCCGATGGCCGCGTAGGACCGGAGGGGGTGCGGTGGGGGGAAGGTCGACTGTGCGCTCACGTCGGCCCATCTTTCACGGCGGGCCGTGACCTACGCCACCGTAATAATGCGCTGAGGGGGGTTGACGGGACGTGAGAAAGGCCATGCCGCTGTTTTGCGCCGGGCAGGAATAGCGGGCGCCCCCGACGACAGCGCGCCGCTCACCGTGCGGTGGCACGTGAACGGGGCCGTATCCGCCGATACGGCCCCGTTCAGGGATGCGGCCGGTGGCCGCGGGAGTCGTCAGATGCCGACGCCCTTCGACCGCAGGTAGGACATCGGGTCGATGTCGGAGCCGTAGTCGGGCGAGGTACGGATCTCGAAGTGCAGGTGCGGCCCGGTGCTGTTGCCGGTGGAACCGGCGAGACCGATCTGGTGGCCGCCCGTGACCGACTGCCCGGCCGAGACGGTGAGCTGCGAGAGATGCGCGTACTGCGAGTACTTGCCGTCGGTGTGCTGGATGACGACCTGGTTGCCGTACGAACCGGCCCATCCGGCCGACACCACGGTGCCGGGGCCGACGGACTTCAGGGGCGTACCGGCGGGCACGCTGAAGTCGACACCGGTGTGGTAGCCGCTGGACCACATGCTGCCGGAGGCGCGGTACCCCGTGCCGACACCGGAGTCGACGGGCCGGGTCCAGCCCGAGTCGGCCTGCTCCGGGGCGGCGGCCTCGGCGGGGGCGGCCTGCGGGGCGGCGGCCTTCGGGGCGGCCGGCTTCGGGGCGGCGGCCTCGGGCTCCGCGGCCTTCGGCTGCGCCTTGGGCGCGGCGGCCTTGGGCGCCTCCGCCTTCGGGGCCTCCGCCTTCGGGGCCTGCGCCTTCGGGGCGGCCGGCTTCGGCGCGGGGGCCTCGGGCGCGGCAGCGGCCTTGGCGCCGATGGTGAGCTTCAGACCGGGATGGATCAGGCCCGGGTCCGAGCCGACGGTGCCGCGGTTGTCGTCGTAGAGCCGCTGCCAGCCGCCCTGGACGGCCTGCTCGTCGGCGATCTTCGAGAGATGGTCACCGACCTTGACGGCGTACGTCCTGACCTCGGAGGTCTTGACGGCGGTCCGCTCGGCGGGGGCCTGTACGGCGTTCTGGGCGCCGGTCACGGCCGGGGCGGAGTGCGGGGTGGCCGCCTCGGCGCCGGTGGCGCCGATCAGCGGCAGGGCCAGGGCCGCGCCACCGGTTCCTGCGACGGCGATCGACCTGGCTATACGGGTGGACTTGGGACGGCGGTGCTTACCCTTCGCGGGCATGACGTTTTCCTCTCCGGCGCCTGCGAGGTGAGCTGTCGGGTTCGGGCTGGAGATGCCCGGCCGCGCTTTCACGCGGCTTCACCCCGAGCCGGTCCGGTTGCCCGGACACGGCGTACTACCTGTGGGTTCCCCGCTCCTGCCGGTGTCGGGTGACGTTGCGGACCCCGGACGGCGGCAGGACTAGGCGTCCGCCCGGATTGAGCGTGACGCTAGGCGAGCGGGCTCGCCGTGGACAACCAAGACCCCCGGGGCGACCGGCCATTCCTTGATCCAAGGCCGGATTCCCGGTCACCCTGCGTCGACCGCGGAGGCCAGCGGGAGGCTCAATTCCCGGACGGTGAAAGGGCGCCCGGGAGTCCTCGTCCGACACCCAACGTGACAATTATGATCCCGGTCACGGGTATCCGGACCAGGGCACTTTATTCCGGGGCCAGTTCAACTTAATGCCACTAAACAGACATAGAGCATCATCAACCCTTTATCACCACTTGGGGTCTGATCATCCGATGACTGGATGTCGTATCGTCGCAATCGCGCTCGTCGGCGGAGGTGTCGGCGGCGGACCGGGAGGAGCCCCCGCGTGACGCAGCAGATCCCGTCGACCGAGCCCGAACTGACCGGAGTCCGCAACTTCCGTGACGTGGGTGGCCTGCCGACCACGGACGGCAGGCGCGTCCGCCACGGGGTGCTGTACCGCAGCGGGCATCTCGCCCAGGCGACCGCGGAGGACAGCGACTACCTCGCCTCGCTGGGGCTGCACACCATCTTCGACTTCCGCGACTCCGCGGACCGGGGGCTCGACGGTCTCGACGTGGCACTGCCGGGCGTCCGCAATGTGAACGTACCGCTGAGCGATCCGGCCGACGGTACGGAGTTCTGGCAGATGGTCCGGCAGGGGGATCTCGCCCAGCTCCGCGAGCACCTCGCGGAGGGCCGCGCGGCGAACCGCATGGTCGAGGCGTATCGGACGATCATCGAGGAGCGGACCGCCGAGCACGGGCGGGTACTGCGGTCGCTCGCGGACGGGAGCGTGCCCGCGCTCATGCACTGTGCCGCGGGCAAGGACCGCGCGGGGCTGTCCATAGCGGTGACGCTGCTGGCGCTCGGTGTCGAGCGGGACGCCATCGAGGCGGACTACCTCAAGTCGAACGCGGCGCACCGGCGGTACCGGGTGCGGCGCAGCGAGGCCGCGGTGGACGGATACGCGCCGGAGGTCATGGAGCTGTTGAGCCCGCTTTTCGACGCGCGGGTCGAGTATCTGGCGGCGGGGTTCGACTCGATCGACCGGCGCTGGGGCAGCACCGAGGCCTACCTGTCCGACGGCCTCGGCCTCACCGCCCCGGACCGTGACCGCCTTCGCGACCGCTTCTTGGCGTAAGGGTCGCTTTCGCTTGCGCTTCCCAGGTCTGTCCGGCTGAACGCACTCCGTTCCTGTGCCGTCGCTCGCCGTTTTCGCGCAGTTCCCCGCGCCCCTTTGGGGCGCATCCGGTCGGTTCTTCGGGTCGGTGCCGGTCGGGATTCTCCGTCCTCGATCCGACACGCTCGGTAACACGTCCAGTGACTCGACTGAAGAGCATCGGAGTCTGCGAGCAGAGATTCCCGCCCACCCCCTCCCGCAGCAGCGCGACTGCACGAGGAGGAGGGCGAAAAGCAACATCAGGCGGCTGAGGCGCCCCAAAGGGGCGCGGGGAACTGCGCGAAGACGAGGACGGCCCCGCACCCGACGAACAAGCCCGAAGGGGCAGCATCCAGGGGCGCGAGGAACTGCGCACCCACCGAGCGACCCGCACGAACGGGGTGCGCCCACCCGGGCCGGCCCAAGGGGCGCGGGGAACTGCGCGAAAGACGAGGGCCGACCCGCACCCGAAGAGCGACCGCAAGGGGGCAGCATCCAGGGGCGCGGGGAACTGCGCACCCCACGAGCGACCCGCACAAGGACAAGTAGGCCCAGCACAGGAAACCCGGGGGCGGGGCTCACCGGGGGGCCGTAGGTGAACCGGGGCGAGGGGGGACGCCCGCTGCCGCCCGACCGGTCAGGTCACTTCGCTCCGGCCTCGAACAGCAGCCAGATGAACCCGGCGACGGCGTGTCCCACCGCCACATAGATGATCAACCGGATCCAGATGCTCCGCGGCATCTTGTCCTCGATGTTCTGCCGGGACGGCGGACGCGGTTCCGTGGGCTGAAGGGGCTCGGTCATCGGAGGTCTCCCAGGGTGTGGCCGTCGGCCGGGCCCAGACACAGCGCGGTGGACGGACTCTGCAACAGGGTGTGCACGAAGAGGAGGTCGGTCCCGTCCTCGTCGGCGGCGCCGATCCGGTGGGGGGTCAGCGAGTCGAAATGCGCGCTGTCGCCGGGCGCGAGCACATGCGTACTGTCGCCGAGCCGCAACCGCAGCCGCCCGGAGAGGACGTACAGCCACTCCTCGCCGGGATGGACCCGCACGATGTCGCCCTGGGTGCCGTAGGGCACCCGTACCCGCAGCGCCTGCATGCCGCGGCCGGGCGCACCGGCCTGCCAGTACGTCCAGCCGCCGGCGAGCGTGGGGTCCATGGCGGCGCCGTGGACGATGGACTCGCGGTCGGCGACCGTCTCGCCCAGCAGCTCGGACACGGTCGTGCCGTAGATGCGGGCCAGTGAGAGCAGCATCGGCAGTGAGGGCTGCCGGCGGCCGGTCTCCAGCCGGGACAGATGTGCCGGTGAGAGCCCGGCCGTGGCCGCGGCGGCCTCCAGGGTCAGCCCGGCGCCGCGGCGCCGCTCCCGCAGCTGCGGGGCCACGGCGGGCAGCTCGTCGGCGACCGGGGTGCCGGTGGCTGCCGTGGGGTCTGGCCGCGGGGCCGGTTCGGAGGGGCTCATACCCTTGATTGAGCCAGAAAAATGCCTCCCAGGCAAACTACTTGCCTGGGAGGCAAAACGATCAGCGTTCGGCGACGGCCTGTCTCACCAGTGTCCTCCCGAAGTCCCACATCAGCCCACCCCCGCTGTGTGCGTCGTCCATCACGGCGGTGAACGCGGTGACGAACCGGTCGACGTCCGCCTCGTCCACCACCAGCGGCGGGATCAGCTTGATGACCTCCATCCGGTCCCCCGAGACCTGGGTGAGCACCCGGTGCGTCCGGAGCAGCGGGCCGACGACCATCTGTGCGAAGAGTCCCTTGCGGGCCGCCTGGAGCATGGTCCAGCCGCCGCGCAGCCGCAGCGAGCGGGGCCGCCCGAACTCGATGCCGATCATGAGCCCCCGGCCGCGTACCTCGCGCAGCATCTCGTAGCGGTCCACGAGGGCCGTGAGCCGGGTGCGCAGCAGGTCGCCGGTGACGCGCGCGTGCGCCACGAGCTGCCGGGACTCGATGACCGACAGCACCGCGAGGCCCGCCGCCATGGCCTGGGCGTTGGAGCCGAAGCTCGCGGAGTGGACGAGGACGCGGTCCATGGACGAGTAGACCTTCCGGAAGATCCAGTCCTTGCCGAGGGTCGCGCCGACCGGGACATAGCCGCCGGACAGGGCCTTGGCGACACAGACCAGGTCCGGTTCCACGCCGTCCTCGTGCTGGTAGGCGTAGAAGTCGCCGGTCCGGCCGAGGCCGGTCTGGACCTCGTCCGCGATGAGCAGCGCCTTGTGCGCCCGCAGCAGTTCCTGGGCGGCCCGCAGATAGCCGGGCGGGCTCTCGTGCACGCCCTTGCCCTGGATCGGCTCCACGATGAGCGCGGCCACGTCGCCCCGGCGCAGTTCCCCCGCCAGTGCGTCCAGGTCGCCGAGGGGGACGGCGGTGTCGGGCAACAGCGGGGCGAAGCCGTCGCGGAATCCGGCCTCGCCGTTGACGGAGAGGGAGCCGGTGGTGAGTCCGTGGAAGGCGTGGGCGCAGTAGAGGACCCGGGGGCGCCCGGTGGCGTAGCGGGCGAATTTGAGGGCGGTCTCGACGGCTTCGGTGCCGCTGTTGCCGAAGAAGACGCGGTCCAGATGCGGGCTGTGGGCGAGCAGTCTCTCGGCGAGCAGGCCCGGCAGGGGCTGGCAGTCGAAGCGGGTGAGGTCCGCGAGTGAGGCGTCGAGCACGTCGTGCAGCGCCTTGCGGACCACGGGGTGGTGGCGGCCGAGGCCCATGACCCCGAATCCGGCGAGCATGTCGAGATGGTCGTTGCCCTCGGCGTCCCAGAAGTGCGCGCCCTCGGCCCGTTCGTACGTCTTGTCGAAGCCGATGGTGTGCAGCATGCGCGGCAGCTGGTGGTTGAGGTAGCGGCTGTGCAGCTCGTACCGCTCGGCTCCGCGGCTGGCGAGCAGCGCCGCCAGGTCGAACTCCTCGGTCATCGGGGCGTTCCTGGTGCTCGTGGTGCGGTGGGTGCCCTGGGGCCGGGTCCGGCGGCGTGGCGGACCGGGCCCGGCCTGGACGCCCCTGGCGGGCCGGGGCCGGGGTGCGGCCCCGGCCCCGTTCGGTGGGTGCCGGCCGTCAGCCGGCGGGTGTCATCCCCGGTTGCCGGAGACGGTCTCGCGGGCCGCGCGCAGCGACTCCTTGAGGGAGCCCATGGTGGCGAGGACGGCGGTGGGCTCGTAGCCGCAGTGCGCCATGCAGTTGGCGCAGCGCGGGTCCTTGCCCCGGCCGTACGCGTCCCAGTCGGTCTTCTCGATGAGGTCGCGGTAGGTGGGGACGTAGCCGTCGCTCATCAGGTAGCAGGGCTTCTGCCAGCCGAAGAGGGAGTAGTTGGGGATCGCCCAGGCCGTGCAGGGGAAGTCGACCTTGCCCTCCAGGAAGTCGAGGAACAGGGGCGAGTGGTTGAGCCGCCAGCGGCGCCGGTTGCCGCCGGCGAACGCCTTGCGGAAGAGTTCCCGGGTCTGTTCGACGCCGAGGAAGTGTTCCTGGTCGGGCGCCTTCTCGTAGGCGTACGCGGGCGAGATCATCATCTCGTCCACCTGGAGCTCGTCGTTGAGGTAGTCGAGGACCTCGACGATGGTCTGCGGGGTGTCCGTGTTGAAGAAGGTGGAGTTGGTGGTGACCCGGAAGCCGCGTTCCTTGGCCTCCTTGATGGCGGCGACCGCCTCGTCGAACACACCTTCCTTGGCGACCGATTCGTCGTGCCGTTCGCGCAGACCGTCGATGTGCACGGCGAACGCGAAATAGGGCGAGGGGGTGAACTTCTCCATCTTCTTCCGCATCAGCATCGCGTTGGTGCACAGGAAGACGTACTTTCTGCGGGCCACCAACTGCCGCACGATCTCGTGGATCTGCGGATGCATCAGCGGTTCGCCACCCGCGATGGAGACCATCGGGGCACCGGATTCCAGGACCGCGCCGACGGCCTGTGCCACCGGCATCCGCTGCTTGAGGACGCCTGCCGGGTGCTGGATCTTGCCGCAGCCCTCGCACGCGAGATTGCACGCGAAGAGCGGTTCCAGCTCCACGATCAACGGGAACTTGTCCCGCCTGCGGAGCTTCTGTTCGAAAAGGTACGTCGCGACCTTGATGGACTGACGGAGCGGCATGGCCATTCAGCTCACCTCCAGGGGAGCATCACCTTGCGGTGCCATTCACAGAATGCGGGGATCACGGCACGAAGAACATGGAAAGCCGATATTCCACCGCGGAGTGTGCCGATTCGGACCAGTTCATGTGTCGGAGCGTCCACGACCACCCGTACGGCCGCAACCGGACGGGTCCGTCCGCCGGGGTCCGCCGGGCCGGGTACGGGCAGTTCCGCGACGGCGGCGGCACGCAGGGTGACCGCCGATTCCATGTCGGCCGCGATCGCGCCGGTGGCCAGCAGGGCGGCGCGCTCGGGGCCGCGGACCACATGGTCGGTGCCCAGGAGCGGGCCGGTGTGGACGGTCCGGCCGGGCAGCAGCCGGGTCAGGGAAGCGGTCAGCGGTCCGGTACCGGCGCAGGGGACGGTGTCCGCTCCGTCCCGGGTCTCGGTGGCGACCACCAGGTCCCCGGGGCGCATACCGGGTGCGAGTCCCGCGCAGAACCCGGTCGCGAGGACGGCGGCGTCCCGCAGGGCCGGACGGGTCAGGGCGCGGCTCACCGCCCGTTCGGCGGCACGTGGGCCCATGCCCGTGCGCAGCACCGTCACGGGCCCGGTCGCGGAGCGGCTGCCGAGCAGCAGGGCGAGCCGTTCGACGCCGAGGGCGCAGGCGATCAGCAGCGGGGCCGGCCCGGTGCCCGGGGTCACCGGGGCGGGGCGGTCCGGCGGGGTGGCGGCCCGCTCAGGGCGGGCCGCCCGGCGGAGCGGATCGGGAGGGCCGGCCGGGGTGGCGGCCATCAGCTCCCCTTGCCGGCCCGCTCGGCGATCCGTCCGGCCGCGGCGGCGGCGAGCGCGCGGGCCGCGCGCACCACACCGGGTCCGGCGCCCCAGACGGTCGACACCTCCCGTACGGTCACCCGGCCGATGTCCCGGGCGCCCGTCAGGGATCTCAGGACGGCCGGGGAGCCCGTACCGGCGGCCGGGACATGGGCGCCGAGGCCGGTGGGGTCCTGGCAGGTGAGGCCGCCGGGGGTGGCGGGTACCTGGCCGGTGCCCTTGGCGGCCGGTGCGCCGACGCGGTCCGGGGAGGGTTCCCCGTACACGTAGCGGCCCAGGGCCGTGAGGGGGAAGACCTGGCGGTAGAGGTGGTAGTTGATGGAGAAGTCCCACGGGAAGCCGGTCCCGGTGAAGTGGGGTTCGTCCCAGGAGCCGTCGTCCCGCTGGGTCCGGGCGAGCCAGTCGACGCCCCGCCCGGCGGCACCGCCGTCCCGCTCCCCCGCCGCGATCAGCGCGAGCAGCGCCCAGGCCGTCTGGGAGGCGGTGGAGACACCGCGTCCGCCCCAGCCCGGACCGTCGTGGTAGGAGCGCAGGTCCTCGCCCCAGCCGCCGTCGGTGTTCTGCACGGACTCCAGCCAGGCGACGGACCGGCGGATCGCGGGGTGGGTACCGGGCAGCCCGGCGGCGGTGAGCGCGGGGACGACCGACCCGGTGCCGTAGATGTAGTTGACGCCCCAGCGGCCGAACCACGCGCCGCAGGACTCCTGTTCCGCGAGGAGCCAGGCGATGCCCCGGCGGGTACGCGGGTCGTGCGCGAGCCCCTCGAAGGCCAGCATCTCCACGACGTGGGCGGTGACATCGGCCGAGGGCGGGTCGACGACCTTGCCGAAGTCGCAGAACGGCAGCCGGTTGGGGAAGGTGCTGGTGTTGTCCACGTCGAAGGCGCCCCAGCCGCCGTCCTTGGACTGCATCCCCAGGTTCCACGTGACACCACGCGCGACGGCGGCGTCCATGCGCGCGGGATCAGGGTGGCGGACCCGGCGCAGCGCGAGGACGACCTCGGCGGTGTCGTCGATGTCGGGGTAGTTGTCGTTATGGAACTCGAACGCCCAGCCGCCCGGGGCGAGATCGGGGCGGCGGACCGACCAGTCACCGGGCCGGTCGATCTGTTCCGCGAGCATCCAGTCGGCGGCCTTGACCAGTTGGGGGTGGTCGGCGGGGACCCCGGCGTCGGCGAGCGCGATGGTCGCCAGACAGGTGTCCCAGACGGGCGACTGGCATGCCTCGACCATCCGGGAGCCGTCCTCGCGCCATACCGCGAACCGGTCCAGGGACTCCAGACCGGCGCGCAGCACGGGATGGTCGAGGTCGAAGCCGAGCAGGTGCAGGGCGATGATCGAGTACACGGCGGGCGGCTGGATGCCGCCCCAGCAGCCGTCGTTCTCCTGACGTTCGACGATCCAGTGGGCCGCGGACCGCACGGCCGCCGACCGGACGGCCCTGGGCGCCACCTTGCGGTACAGGTGCAGCGCCTTGTCCAGCCGCTGGAACGCCCCGTCCCAGCTGGTGAGCGGGGCGAGGGGCCGCGCGGGGCAGGGGTCGGCGGGGTCCGTGTGCAGTTCGTCGAGCGGGAAGGGCGCCGGGCGTACGGGCCGCTTCGCGGAGACGATGGTGAGCGCCACGATGGTCTGGCGGGCCCAGCATCCGAAATCGTAGATGTTGAGCGGGAACCAGGAGGGCATGTAGACGAGTTCGGGCGGGACCTCGGGGAGGTCGGACCACTTCCACCAGCCGAACAGGGCCAGCCAGATCCGGGTGAAGACCCGGGCGGCGGCGATGCCTCCCCGGTCCCTGATCCAGGCGGAGGCGCGTGCCATGTGCGGGGCGTCCGGGCTGTCCCCGGCGAGCCGCAGCGCGACATACGCCTCGATGGTGGCGGAGAGGTCTCCGGGGCCGCCGTGGAAGGTGGCCCAGGTGCCGTCGTCCCGCTGCTTCCCCCGGATGAACAGGGCCGACGCCTGGGTGGTGGCGTCGTCCCGGATGCCGAGGAACTGCCGCAGGAGGAGGTCCTCGGCGTCCATCGTGACGTTCGTTTCGAGGTCGCCCTTCCACCAGCCCTGGGGGTCCTGGCGGGAGAGCAGGAAGTCGGTGGCGCGCCGGGTGGCGCGCAGGGCGGCGTCGAGGGTTCCGGCCGCCTGCGGGATCGGTTCGGTGGGATCGGAAAGGGCCGAGGGCGCGCGGGGCGGTACCGCTCCGGTGCTTCCGTCGGTCGTCGCTGTCATGGCTTCCCCTTCGTGCAGTGTGGTTCTTCTGCTGGGTCCGCCGTCGGCCGGTGCGCTGGATGGACACCGGCCGGCGACTGCGAGTCATATGGAAGTGTTGATCATCATCTCTTTCGTACGACGACGAAGTCGGCGAGCGCGGTGAGCTGCGCCCGTACCCGCTCGGGCATGTCCACGGAGTTCAGGGCCTCGATGGCGACGGTGTGCTGGCGGCGGGCCTCCTGGTTGGTCCACTCCCGGCCGCCGGCCGCCTCGATGAGGGCGGCGCGGACGGCGAACTCCGTCTCGGAGAAGCTGTCGAAGTCGTTGCTCTTGGCGTCGGCGGCGAGCAGTTCGCCGAGTTCCTCGGACGCGCTTCCGCCCGCGGCCAGGGCGGCGACGACGGGCAGGGACTTCTTGCGCTGGCGCAGATCGCTCCAGGTCTGCTTGCCGGTGGCCTCCGGGTCGCCCCAGATGCCGAGGACGTCGTCGATCGCCTGGAAGGCGAGCCCGAGGTGGTGGCCGAAGCGTTCCAGGGAGTCGGCGGTGCGGTCGTCGGCGCCGCCGAGGACGGCGCCGATGGAGGAGGCGCAGGCGAGCAGGGCGCCGGTCTTGTTGCCCTCCATCTCCAGGCACTCCTCGACGGTGACCCGCTCGCGGTGCTCGTAGGAGATGTCCTGGGCCTGGCCGTCGATGAGGGCGCGGCTGGCCCGGGTGAGCCGGCGGGTGGCGCGTCCCGCCTCGACGGTGCCGAGTTCCAGCAGCACCTCCCCGGCGAGGGCGAACAGGGCGTCGCCCACCAGGATGGCCTGGGCGGGGCCGTGGACCTTCCACACGGTGTCGCGGTGCCGGCGCTGTTCGTCGCCGTCCATCAGGTCGTCGTGCAGCAGGGAGAAGTTGTGCACCAGCTCCACGGCGACCGCGCCGGGCACCCCGGTCTCGGGCGGGGCTCCGGCGGCCTCCGCGGAGAGCAGGGCGAGCGCGGGACGGACGGCCTTGCCGCCGTCGCCGTCGGCGGGGTTGCCGAGCGCGTCGATCCAGCCGAAGTGGTAGGCGGCGACGGTGTCCATGGGCGGGGCGAGGCGGTCCACGGCGGCCCGCAGCACGGGCGTCGACAGTGTCCTGCCGCGCTCCAGCAGCGCGGTGACGTCCACGGCCTCGGCGGACGTTTCGGCCGGGGGCACAGTGGGCACAGTCTCTCCTCTTGTCGCGGTGGTGCAGGGGGTGCGGGGGCCCGCCCCGCGGTGATCGAGTCTCATGCCGTCTCCCGGAAGAGATGATCACGCGGCCGGCCGATGACCCCGAGCGCCGCGTCGGCGGCGCTGACACCACTGCGTACGGCTCCCTCCATGGTCGCGGGCCAGCCCGTGGCGGTCCACGCCCCGGCGAGGTGGAGACCGGGCACCTGGGTACGGGGGCCGGGCCGCAGGGCGGCGGTGCCCGGCGCGGGCGCGAAGGTCGCGGTCCGTTCCCTGGTGACGAAGAAGTCGTGCACCCGGGCGCCCCGCGCGGCGGGCAGCAGCCGCTCCAGCTCGGGCAGGAAACGCTCCCGCAGTACCGCCACGGGCTCGTCGATGTACTCCTGGGCGGCCGACTGGGAGAGCGCCAGGTACTGGCCCTCGGTCACCCCGGACGCCTCGGTGCGGTCGAAGACCCACTGCACCGGGGAGCCCAGCGCGGCGAAGAAGGGCCGCCGCAGCACCGTGCGGTCGTAGTGGACATGGATGTTGAGGATCGGCGCGGTGCCGAGTCGCAGCAGCCGCTCCGGGTGGTCGAGCGCGCCCGGCGGCAGCAGGTCGTACGCCTCGCGCTGGGCGACGGCGAGGACGACGGTGTCGGCCTCGATCCGCTCGCCGGGCAGGTCGACGGCGAGCCGGCCGGTGCCGGTGCGGGAGACGGAGGCGACCCTGGCGCGGACCTCGGTGCGTACCCCGGCGGCGTCGAGGGCCTTGCGGGCGAGGGTGTCGTGGAGTTCCCCGAGCGGGACCCGGGCCCAGCCGATGTCGGCGGCGCCGGGCTCCTCCAGCAGTCCGGTCCTGAACACCTTCGCGGCGAGGGCGAGCGAGGTGTCCGCGGCGACGGCGTTGAGGGTGGCCACCCCGACCAGGTCCCACAGTGCCTCGACGGCGCGCGGGGACTGGCCGTGCCGGGCGAGCCAGCTCCCGAAGTCCTCCTGGTCGAGGGCCGGGTCGGCGGGGTCGAGGGCCTTGAGGGCGAGGGCGGCGCGGCCGACGGAGGCCCGTTCGGCGAGCGACAGATGCGGGTAGCGGGCGAGTCCGCGCGCGAGGTGCAGCGGGACGGGCAGGGCGTCACGGCTCAGGGTGCCGAGCCGGGGCCCTTCGCCGGAGCGGGTGCGCACCCGGTGCGCGGCGTCCACGACGGGGACGCTGAGCCGGTCCTGGAGCGGCGCCAGGTCGGTGCCGCCGATCCGGTCGAGGAACCAGCGGTAGGCGGTGCAGCAGCGCAGATAGACGTGCTGGCCGTTGTCGACGGTGAGGTCGCCGCGCTGGAAGGAGAAGGCGAGGCCGCCGAGCCGGGGCCGTCCCTCCAGCAGGGTGACGGCCGTCCCGGCGTCGGCGAGGCGCAGTGCGGCGGTGACCCCGGCGAGGCCACCGCCGACGACCACGGCCGCCCGTGCCGGGCGGCCCTCGGCGTGACTGTCCGGCCCGGTGGGCCGCAGGTCGGTGTCGCTCACGCGGCTCCCTCGGGTGCTGGGTCGTGCGGCACCGGCCGGGCGGACCCGCGGGGCGTGCGCCCGCGCGGACCGGTGGCGGGCGCTGTCATGGTCAGAGACCCGGTGCGGGCCCCGGGGGTTGACCGGGCCGGTGGGCAGGGTTCGGCGGACCCGCCGGGGGCCGGTGTCCTCATCAGGGCCGCCTCCGGACGCTCTGCCGGGCGATGTGCCGGGCGTCGAGCCCGGACAGTCCGCGCACGGCGACGTACGCCTTCTCGTGTCCGGGCAGCGAGACCCGGCCGCGCAGCACGGCCTCCGGCTCGCGTTCGATGCGGTCGAGGAGACGGCGGTAGATCCCGGCCATGGCGGCGACGCAGGCGCCGCTGCGCCGGTCGAGCATCGGCAGCAGCCGGTAGCCCTCGGCGAACAGGGCGCGGGCCCGGCGGACCTCGTAGTGGACGAGACCGGCGAAGTCGGAGCCGGGGGGCGGCTGCGGTCCGTCGAACCCGGCGGAGCAGCCGAACTTGGCGAGGTCGTCGGCGGGCAGGTAGACCCGGCCGCCGGTGGCGTCCTCGCGGACGTCGCGGAGGATGTTGGTGAGTTGCAGCGCGAGGCCGAGGGTGTCCGCGTACTCGGGGGCGCGTTCGGTGCCGCGGGCGCCGGGTTCGGTGCCGAAGACGCCGAGGGAGAGCCGTCCGATGGCTCCGGCGACACAGCGGCAGTACCGCTTGAGGTCGTCCCAGGTCTCGTACTTCTCGCCGTGGACGTCCATGAGGACGCCGTCGATGAGTTCGTCGAGCCCGCCCAGCGGTACGGGGAAGACCGTGGCGGTGTGCCGCAGCGCGACCGCGACGGGGTCGGTGTCGTCCTCGTCGACGGCTCCGTCCCGTACCCGGGTCAGCAGTTCACGGGTCTCCTCCAGCCGGGTCCGCTTGACCTCCGGGGGCAGTTCGCCGTCGCCGATGTCGTCCACGCGCCGCGAGAAGGCGTACAGCGCGGACATGGCTCGCCGCTTCGCCGTCGGCAGCAGTCTGATGCCGTAGGCGAAGTTGCGGGCCTGCTGCCCGGTGACGGTCTCGCAGTAGCTGTACGCGGCGAGTACCGGTGCGGACACATATGGGTCTGGCTCCACGGCCCGGCTCACCCCTCTCCTCGCAGTGTCGCGCCCACCTCGCGCAGCAACCGGACCTTGGTGGGCTCAGGTGGTCCGGGAAGTACGTCGTAGGAGACGGCCGTGATGGCGTGGACGGCCGCTCTCCCTCCGCCCACGAAGCCCGCGAGGAGCAGCCGCAGTCTGCCGTGGACGCTGCCCACCAGCGGAAGGCCCTCGTCGAGCAGGTGCCGGGCGCGCTGTGTCTCGAAGGCGACGAGCGCGCGCACCGAGGCGCCGGTGGTGCGGGCCGCGAGGTCGCTCTCCTGGACATGGAAGCGGCGCATGTCCTCGGCGGGCAGATAGATCCGGTCGCGGGCGAGGTCCTCGCTGATGTCCTGGAGGTGCTCCACGATCTGGAGCGCCGTGCAGACGGCGTCGGAGCGGCGGACGCGTTCGGGGGTCGAGGTGCCCGTCACGGCGAGGACGAGACGGCCGACGGGGTTCGCGGAGAACTCGCAGTACGCCAGCAGCTCGTCGTAGGTCGCGTAGCGGGTGACGAGCTGGTCCTGGCGGTTGGCGGCGATCAGCGCGAGGAACGGTTCGGGGTCGAGACGGTGGCGGCGGAGGGTGGGGACGAGCCGCCGGAGCAGCGGGTGGCCCGGGTCGCCGGTGGTGAAGGCGCGGCGGAGGTCGTCCTCGAAGGCGTCGAGGAGGAGGAGCCGGTCGTCGGCGGCGTCGCCGGTGACGCCGAGGTGGCGGGCGTCGGCGCCGCCGGGCGCGAGGTCGCCGTCGCCGATGTCGTCGACGAGCCGGGCGAAGCCGTAGAGGGCCATGAGGTCGTCGCGCCAGGCGCGGGGCAGGAAGAAGGGGGCCACCGGGAAGTTCTCGTGCGCGGCCTTGTCGAGGGTGGCGAGGGCCGCGGGGGTGCCGTGGGCGGGGGTGCCGCCCGGGGTGGTCCCGGTGGCGGGCGCGCCCGCGGGGCGGGGGGTGCTCCGCGTGGGTGTGTTCCGGGCTTCCGTCACCGGGCGCCGCCCGGTGCGAGGACTGCGGAAGCGTCGCGGAGCTGGAGACTTTCCGTAGCCATTGCCGTCACATCTCCGTTCTACACTACCGACCGAATGCATCCTCTTTCGGACACACCGCCCGGGTCATTCACCGAGTGCGACAGGCGGTAGTCCGCTATCTCCGCACTTGCCGTGAATCAGGACCGTCACAGCTTACGTTGTACGCCGTCGAACCGTTGGCCCGGGGTTCCCGGCCCGCCCGGCGGTGCGCAACCCGGGGGTGGATTGCCTGGCGTACGGGGATTTCGGCAAGGCGGCCGGCATTCCGGACCGCAATGCCGGTGGCCGGTCACCGACACGAAGGAACCCCGCGCGGTGGTTCCGGCGGGGTTCACTCGTCGTGCCAGGTTTTCCACGGTGATTACGGGACGGAAAGCTTTTACTTTCCGGTGAACTTCTCGTACTCCTTGAGCACGTCGTCCGTGGCACCGTCCATCCGGAGTTCGCCGTGCTCCAGCCAGAGCACCCGGTCACAGGTGTCCCGGATGGACTTGTTGTTGTGGCTCACCAGGAAGACCGTACCGGCTTCCTTGCGCAGCTCGCGGATACGGGCCTCGGACCGCCGCTGGAAGCTGCGGTCGCCGGTGGCCAGTGCCTCGTCGATCATCAGGACGTCATGGTCCTTGGCCGCCGCGATGGAGAAACGCAGCCGGGCCGCCATTCCCGACGAGTAGGTCCGCATCGGAAGGGTGATGAAATCGCCCTTCTCGTTGATGCCGGAGAAGTCCACGATCTGCTGGTAGCGCTCCTTGATCTGCTCACGTGTCATGCCCATAGCGAGACCGCCCAATATGACGTTCCGCTCTCCCGTGAGGTCGTTCATCAGGGCCGCGTTCACCCCGAGCAGCGACGGCTGGCCGTCGGTGTAGACCTTGCCGCGCTCGGCGGGCAGGAGTCCCGCGATGGCCCGCAGCAGGGTCGACTTGCCGGAACCGTTGGAGCCGATCAGTCCGATGGCCTGGCCCCGGTAGGCGACGAAGGACACACCGCGCACGGCGTGCACCTTGCGCACCCCGCGCTCCTCGCCGCGCCGCAGGATGCGGCTGAGCGCGGTGGTCGCGCTGCCCTTGCCGGTCTTGGCGCCATTGACCCGGTAGACGATATGGAGCTCGTCCGAGATGACGGTGGGGCGCATGTCGCCCGTACTCTGCTCAGCCACGGCCGTACCTCTCCTCCGCCTTCCAGAAGTACACGAATCCGCCGACCGCCACGAGGACGGACCAGCCCAGGGCCAGCGCCCACACATGATCGGGCAGCTGGTCGTTGCCGTAGCCGTCGATGATCGCGAACCGCATCAGGTCCATGTACACCGCGGCCGGGTTCCACTGGAGGACGTCCGCGATCCAGGAGGGCCTGCCCTCCAACATGATCGGGATGGAGAACATGACGCCCGAGGCGTACATCCAGGTCCGCATCACGAACGGCATGAGCTGCGCGAGGTCGGGGGTCTTGCTGCCGAGCCGCGCCATGATCAGCGCGAGGCCGGTGTTGAAGAAGAACTGGAGCACCAGGGCGGGCACGATCAGCAGCCACGACGGGCCCGGGTAGCTGCCGCACGCGATCGCGACGGCGAACACCACGAGCATCGAGAACAGCAGCTGCTGGAGCTGCTGGAGCGCGAAGGAGATCGGCAGCGAGGCCCGGGGGAAGTGCAGGGCCCGGACCAGGCCCAGGTTCCCGGAGATCGCCCGGACCCCCGCCATCACCGAGCTCTGGGTGAAGGTGAAGACGAACACCCCGGTCACCAGGAACGGGATGTACACCTCCTTCTCCATACCGCGGTCGGCGTTCAGGATTATCCCGAAGATCAGGAAGTAGACCAGCGCGTTGAGCAGCGGGGTGACCACCTGCCAGAGCTGGCCGAGCTTCGCCTGGCTGTACTGGGCCGTGAGTTTCGCCTGCGAGAACGCCAGGATGAAGTGGCGCCTGCCCCACAGCTCACGAACGTAGTCGAGGACTCCCGGCCGGGCGCCGCTCACGGTCAGTCCGTGCTTGGCGGCCAGGGCGGCCGGGGAGAGTCCGTCATCGGGCGACGGGGGCGCACTCACCGCGACACCGCCGTCATGCGTTGTCTCACTCACAAGTAGGAAACTTTCGTCCTCAAGAGATGCGCTGCCTGGCCGGACACAAGCAGGTGCCGGTTGCCCTCCGGGGTGAGAGCCAGGCCGGAATGTTCTCAGACCAGAGCTTGTCAGATCACGGGCGGGCGGCCCAGTCGGGTCAGCCGCCATACCGTACGCCACTTCATGGGGCGACGGGGCCCGCAGGGACCGCTCCATCCTTCCCGGAACCCGCCGAACCACGCCTTGAGCGCGGGTCCGGAGGGGCGCCGGGCCAGGGTGAGCAGCAGCCACACACCCAGGTACACGGGCACCAGGGGCAGGGGCAGATTGCGGCGGGCCAGCCAGACCCGGTTACGGGCCACCATGCGGTGGTAGACCGCGTGCCGGGACGGCGCCGTGGTGGGGTGGTGCAGGACCATGTCGGAGCGGTAGTCGATCTGCCAGCCCGCGTCGAGCGCGCGCCAGGCGAGATCGGTCTCCTCATGGGCGTAGAAGAACTCCGCCGGCAGCGGGCCGACCTGGGCGATGACCTTCGTCCGCACGGCGTTGGCGCCGCCCAGGAACGTGGTCACCCGGGAGGACCGCATCGGGTCGGAGGCACGCAGCCGCGGTACGTGGCGGCGCTGGGTGACCCCGGTCTCCGGGTCCGCGATCCGGAAGCTGATGATCCCCAGCTCCGGGTCCCCGGCGAACGCCGCACGGCACAGCTCGGCGGTGTCGGTGAGGGGCAGCGAGCCGTCGTCGTCCAGGAACAGCAGGACGTCGACATCGGTGCCGGACGGGCCGAACGCCTCGATCCCGACGTTGCGGCCCCCGGGGATGCCCAGGTTCTCGGGCAGTTCCACCGTGCGCACCCCGGCCGGGACCTCGGGTACGGGCGAGCCGTTCCCGACGACGACGACCTCGACCGGTTCGCCGTCCTGCTTCGCGACCGAGTCGAGCAGGGCGCGCAGTTCCTCGGGGCGGTTGCCCATGGTGATGACGACCGCGCCGACCTTGAGGGGGTTGCTCACCGACGGCCTCACTTCAGCCTGCTGGACGCCAGGATGGACACCAGGTGCAGCAGGGTCTGGAGGATCGCGATCCCCGCGAGGACGGCGATACCGAGCCGGGTCCAGAACAGATCGCCGCCGATCATGTCGAGCACGGCGACGAACAGGATGAACAGGCTCGCCTCGACCCCGCCGACCAGCCGGTGGAACTTCAGCGCGGCGGCGGCGCGGCGGGCCAGGGCCAGACCGGAGGAGCGGGGCGTGGCCGCCTCGTCCTTGACGGCCGGCAGCCCGCTGCGGGAGCGCGCCACGTCGACCAGGTCGGTCTCGGCCTTGATGAGGATCGCGCCGAGGGCGGCCAGGGTGCCGAGGAAGGCCCACAGCCACTCGGGGCGGCCGTCACCGAAGGCGTCGGCGCCGCGGACACCGAAGCCGACGAGCAGCGCGGCCTCGCAGAGGTAGTGGCCGACCCGGTCCAGGTAGACGCCTGTGATGGAGGTCTGCTTGCGCCAGCGGGCGACCTCGCCGTCGACACAGTCGAGCAGCAGGTAGAGCTGGATGAGGACCGCGGCGACCAGGGCCCCGGTCAGGCCCGGTACGAGGAGCGCGGCGCCCGCGAGGATGCCCGCCACGACCATCAGGTACGTGAGCTGGTTGGGCGTGATCCTGGTGTTCACCAGGTAGGGGTCGCAGCGCAGCGAGATCTCCCGCATGTACAGGCGTCCCGCCCAGTGCTCACCGCTGCGCCGGTCCTTGACCCCTTCGGGGTGCACGACCGGGCGGAGTTCAGCTACCGATGGCCTTGGCATAGTCGGCGTATGCGTCCTTGATCTGGTCGGTGTTCAGGTCGAGGTGTTCGAGGATGGTGAAGCGGCCTGGCCTGGTCTGCGGGGCGAACGCGACGACCTGCACGAACTCGTCGACGCTGAAGCCGATCTCCTCCGGCAGCACGGGCAGTTCGTGGCGGCGCAGGACCTCGGCCATGTACCGGGACTCGTCGTGGGCGCCCCGCAGGTGCATGGCGAACGCGGCGCCGAGTCCGACCTGCTCGCCGTGGCTGGCGGCCCGCTTGGGGAAGAGGAGGTCGAAGGCGTGGTTGATCTCGTGGCAGGCACCGGAGGCGGGGCGGGAGTCGCCCGCGACCGACATGGAGATCCCGGTGAGGACGAGTCCTTCGGCGAGCACCTGGAGGAAGGCGTCGTCGCCGACCGAGCCGGGGTGACGCAGTACGGCCTCGCCCGCCTGGCGGGCCATGGCGGCGGCGAGACCGTCGATGGACTCGCCGGTCTGCCGGTGGGCCAGCTCCCAGTCGGCGACGCAGGAGATGTTGGAGACGGCGTCACCGATGCCGGAGCGGACGAAGCGGGGGGGTGCCTCACGGACGACGTCGAGGTCGATGACGACGGCGATCGGGTTGGGCACCCCGTAGGAGCCGCGGCCCGCGTCGTTGTCGAGGGTGGCGACCGGGGAGCACAGTCCGTCGTGGGCGAGGTTCGTCGCGACGGCGACCAGCGGCAGGCCGACGCGCGCCGCGGCGAACTTGGCGCAGTCGATGATCTTGCCGCCGCCGAGACCGACGACCGCGTCGTAGCGCCCCTTCTTGATGGCGTCCGCGAGCTTGATCGCGTCGTCCAGGGTGCCGCCGCCGACCGGGAACCACTCGGCGCCGGGCAGCGCCGGCTCCAGCCGCTCACGCAGCCGGGCACCCGAGCCGCCGCTGATCGCGACGGCGAGCTTGCCCGACGAGGAGATCCGCTGGTCGGCGAGGACCCCCACCAGGTCGTCGAGGGCACCCGCGCGGATGTCCACGACGACCGGGGAGGGGATCAGGCGTGTCAGTACTGGCACGCGATCTCACGCCCCTTGGCGAGGTCGTCGTGGTTGTCGATCTCGACCCACTTGATGTCGCCGATGGGGGCGACGTCGACCTTGAAGCCACGGTTGACGAGCTCCTGGTAGCCGTCCTCGTAGTAGAGGTCGGGGTCCCGCTCGAAGGTGGTCTTCAGGGCGTCGGCCAGCTCGTCGGCGGCCTCGCCCTCGATGAGGGTGACACCGATGTACTCGCCGGTCGCGTCGGCGGGGTCCATCAGCTTGGTGATGCGCTGGACGCCCTTGTCGGGGTCCACGACGACCTTCATCTCCTCGTCGGCGAGCTGCTTCACCGTGTCGAGGGCGAGGATGATCTTCTTGCCGTCGCCACGGGCCGCGAGCAGCGTCTTCTCGACGGAGACGGGGTGCACGGTGTCGCCGTTGGCGAGGATCACGGTGTGCTTGATGGCGTCACGGCCGCACCACAGGGAGTAGGCGTTGTTCCACTCCTCGGCCTTGTCGTTGTCGATCAGGGTGATCTTGAGGCCGTACTTGGCCTCCAGGGCGGCCTTGCGGTCGTAGACGGCTTCCTTGCGGTACCCGACGATGACCGCGACCTCGGTCAGGCCGATCTCGGCGAAGTTGCCGAGGGTGAGGTCGAGAACGGTGAGGCTCTCCTCGTCCCCCTCAGGACCGACCGGCACCAGTGCCTTGGGCAGGGTGTCGGTGTAGGGGCGAAGACGCCGTCCGGCGCCGGCAGCCAGCACGAGGCCAATCATGCGGGTTCTCCTTCATCGTGTACGGCGGGTGCTCCGGAGGAGACCCAGAAGCGGATGCTCTCTGCGAGCACCACGAGTGCCACGGCCACGGCCAGGGCCGTGAGCAGCGCGGTGAAACCTTGGGTGCCGAGCAGGGCCGCGGCGAGGGTGATCAGCAGGACCCTGCCCTCCTGCCCCCCGATCGCGCGGACCAGCCAGCTCGGCGACGCGCCGGTGCCACCGCGTATGCGGTACACCGTGTCGTAGTGATGGTAGGCGACCGCCGCCACCAGCCCGAAGGCAGCGGGCAGCGCTCCGTCCGTCCCGGCCTGGGCGGCCAGGGCGAGCACGGTGCCGTATTCGGCGGCGCGGAAGAAGGGCGGCACCAGCCAGTCGAGGGCGCCCTTGAGGGGCCGGGCGACGGCGAGAGCGGAGAGCACGGTGTAGAGGCAGGCGGCGGCGACGGTCAGCCAGCCACCGAAGCCGGTGAACACCGCGGTGCCGACCACGGCCGCGCCGCCGAGCAGCGCGAAGGCCGGGGGCGCGAAGACCGGCATCCGGCGGGCGACACCCTGGAACGCGGTCGCGAGCACCTCGGCCGGGTAGCCCCGGTCGGTGAGGTCGAGCAGGGCCTGGGCGGCCCCGTCGGTGCGTCCGGCCTTGCGGGTCAGGGAGCGCAGGACGCGTCCGGCGGTGGTGTAGCAGGCGGCGAACGCGCAGCCCACGAGCAGGACGACCAGGGTGATCCGGGGGGTGGTCACGGCCGTGAGCACGGCGATCAGCGCCCAGCGTTCACCGATCGGCAGCACGATTATGCGGCGCACCCAGACCGTCCAGCCGACCGAGTCGAGCCGGTCGGAGAGGGCGGCGGTGGGGCTGATGCTCGCGGTGGCGTCGTGGTTGGCCTCGATGAAGGCGAAGTCGATGATATGGCGGCAGGTCTGGAGGACCATCGCGCCCAGCGCCAGCGCCCAGACGTCGTCGCCGCCGCGGGCCGCGCCGAGGGCGAGGCCCGCGTAGTAGGCGTACTCCTTGGCGCGGTCGAAGGTGGCGTCGAGCCAGGCGCCGAGCGTGGAGTACTGGAGGGAGTAGCGGGCGAGCTGTCCGTCGGCGCAGTCGAGGACGAACGAGAACAGCAGCAGGGCCCCGGCGGCGACGAAACCGGCACGGGTGCCGGTCGCGGCGCAGCCCGCGGCGATCAGCGCGGTGATCAGCGACGCGGTGGTGACCTGGTTGGGCGTGAAGCCCCGGCGGGCGCACCAGCGGGCCAGGTGGCGCGAGTAGGGGCTGATGGCGTAGGTGGTGAAGAACCCGTCGCGGGACTTGACCGAGGTCCGCAGCCGGACGGCCTCGTCGTCGACGGCGGCGACGGCCTGGCGGGCCTCGTTACGGGTCTGGGGGTCGACGGGGACGACGGCGACGAGGGTGCCGAGTTCCGGTCGGTGCACGGCGGTCCCGGCGGCCTCGGCGAGGGCGGCCGCGCGGTCGGCGGGGCTGTCGACGGTGACGGCGGCGGTGCCGTGCGCGGCTCCACCCGCCGGTTCGGCCGCGACGGGAACCGTGCTCTCACGCAGGGCCTGTTCCAGGGCGGCGCGGGCGGCGGGCCGCGCGGTGACGGCGCCGGGGATCGCGGCGGCGTCGAAGCGGGGGTCGGTGAGAGCGAGCCGCAGCGCGTGGACATGGCCCACGAACCGGCTGTCCACGACCGCCACGCGCTGCCCGGACGGGACAGCGCCGAGCAGGGCGGGGACGTCGGCCGGGTCCTCCGCGACCCGCACGTCGAAGCCGAGGCCGCGCAGATCGCCGTCGAGCGACGACCCCGGGACCGGCCGGCCGGTGAGGATGGCGGTCGACAGAGGAATTCACTCCCTGGGTGCCCCGACGCGCCGGCGCCGGGCATGTACGTGGATGGGGCGCGCCCCGGGGGCCGGGGACGGCCGGGCGGCGTGTCGGCAGAGGCTATCGGATGGATACCGACGGGTGTTCATCGCCCGTTCACGCTCCGATCAGCGCGGTCTGCCGCCCCCGCACCGCCGCGATCATCATTGTTGATCGGAGGCCGCATCACAAACCGCCGGGTGTGCCGGTCCCCGCGCACCCCGGGCCCGGCCGCCGGGTTTGCCCGGCATAGGCTGCCTTGGCATGACATGGATGATCACAGGTGGGGCCGGATACATCGGGGCGCATGTGATGCGGGCGCTGACCGGGGCCGGGGAGCGGGTGGTCGTCCTCGACGACCTGTCTTCGGGAGCCGCGCGGCGGCTTGACCCCGGGGTGCCGGTGGTGCGGGGCTCGGCGCTGGACGGGGAGCTGCTGGCCCGGTCGCTGGCCGAACACCAGGTGACGGGCGTGGTGCATCTCGCGGCCCGTAAGCAGGTCGCGGAGTCGATGGCCCGGCCGTCGCGCTACTACGCGGACAATCTGGGCGGTCTCGGCACGCTGCTGGAGGCGGTGACCGGGGCCGGGGTCGAGCGGTTCGTGTTCTCCTCGTCGGCGGCGGTGTACGGCACCCCGGACGTCGAACTGATCACCGAGGACACCCCGTGCGCCCCGGTGAACCCGTACGGCGAGACCAAGCTCGCCGGTGAGTGGCTGGTCCGGGCTGCGGGGCGGGCGCACGGGATGTCGACGACGTGTCTGCGCTACTTCAACGTCGCGGGGTGCGCGGCACCGGAGCTGGCGGACACGGGGGTGTTCAACGTGATCCCGATGGTGTTCGACCGGCTCACCCGCGGCGAGGCACCGCGGATCTTCGGCGACGACCATCCGACGCCGGACGGGACCTGCGTCCGCGACTACGTGCATGTCGCCGATCTCGCCGACGCGCACCTCGCGGCGGTGCGGCGGCTGTCCGGCAAGCCCGCGGGGGATCTCACGCTGAACATCGGACGAGGAGAGGGCGTTTCGGTACGCGAACTGCTGACGCTGATCGCGGAGGTGTCCGGGGACGACCGCGCGCCGCTCGTGGAGCCCCGGCGCGCGGGGGACGCGCCGAGGGCGGTGGCGTGCGCCCGGCGGGCCGCCGAGGAGCTCGGCTGGACGGCCCGCCGGGACGCCCGCGAGATGGTCGGGTCGGCCTGGCGGGGCTGGCTCGCGCACCGGTCCCCGCAGCCCGCCGAACAGTACTAGCCGATCTTGTCAGCGCTCTGACCTGCGGTTCGTTTCCGCAGGTCAGAGCACATGACAACGGTGTTCACTGCCGTGTTGCCGGATACCCCCCACCCGTAGTTCACTGAGGTCCGTAGAGGGCATCCACCACTGCGGCGAAGGATGGTTTTCATGGGGGCAGGGCACGATCACGGGCATTCGCACGGCGCACCCGTCACGGGTACGGCGGCGTCCGCCTATCGCGGACGGTTGCGGATCGCGCTGGCCATCACGCTCGGTGTGCTGGTGATGGAGATCATCGGCGGCCTTGTCACCGGGTCGCTGGCGCTCGTCGCGGACGCGGCCCATATGGCCACCGACGCGGTCGGGCTCAGTATGGCTTTGCTCGCCATTCACTTCGCGAACCGCCCACCGAGCGTGAACCGGACCTTCGGACTGGCCCGCGCCGAGATCCTCGCGGCCCTCGCGAACTGTCTGCTGCTGCTCGGTGTCGGCGGCTATGTGCTGTACGAGGCGATCCAGCGGTTCATCACCCCGACCGAGATCGAGGGCGGTCTGACGGTCGTCTTCGGCCTGATCGGCCTGGTCGCCAACATCGTCTCGCTGGGGCTGCTCATGCGCGGCCAGAAGGACAGCCTCAATGTCCGGGGCGCCTTCCTTGAGGTCCTCTCCGACGCGCTCGGCTCGCTCGCGGTCGTCATCTCGGCACTGGTCATCCTGGGCACCGGCTGGCTGTACGCCGACCCGGTCGCCTCGCTCGTCATCGGGCTGATGATCGTGCCCAGGACGGTGAAGCTGCTGCGCGAGACGCTGAACGTGCTGCTGGAGGCGGCGCCCAAGGGGGTCGAGATGAACGAGGTGCGGGCGCACATCCTGGCGCTGGACGGGGTCGAGGAGGTCCACGACCTCCACGCGTGGACGATCACCTCCGGGATGCCGGTGCTGTCGGCGCACGTGGTGGTCAGCGGGGAGGTGCTGGACCGGGCGGGCAACGAGCGGATGCTGCACGATCTCCAGGAGTGCCTGGGGGACCACTTCGACGTGGAGCACTGCACGTTCCAGCTGGAGCCCGGGGGGCACGCGGCGCATGAGGGGAAGGTCTGCCACTAGTCGCCTTCGCTTGCGCTTTTGAGGTCTTCCCGGGTGGGCGCACTTGTCCTCGTGCGGGTCGGACGGGGGTGCGCAGTTCCCCGCAGGTCGCCTTTGCTCGCGCCCTGGATGCTGCCTCTTGCGGTCGCCCTTCGGGTGCGGGCCGGTTCTCGTCTTTGCGCAGTTCCCCGCGCCCCTTTGGGGCGCATCCTGTCTGCTCTTCGGGTCGGTGCCGGTCGGGATTCTCCGTCCTCGCTCCAACGCGCTCGGTCGGACATCCCCCTGGTCCTACTGAAGAGCATCGGAGTCTGCGGGCAGAGATTCCCGCCCACCCCCTCCCGCAGCAGCGCGACTCCGCGAGGAGGAGGGTGAAAATCAACCCCAGGTGGGCGCCCCCGAAGGGGCGCGGGGAACTGCGCAAAGACGAGGGCGACCCGCACCCGAAGAGCGACCGCTAGGGGGCAGCATCCAGGGGCGCGGGGAACTGCGCACCCCACGAGCGACGGCGCAGGGACGAGTGCGCCCACCCGGACAGACCTCGGGGGCCCAAGCGAAGACGCCCCGCACAGGGACAAGTGTGCCCAGCCGGGAAAGACCTCAAAAGCGCAAGCGAAGGCGACTCGTACGGATGCGCGAACCCGAGGCGGGGAATTTTCGCCCGGCCGACCGGGAAACGCTCAGGTATCCGGTTGCTTCCGGCGTCCGAACAGTTACCGCGTGTCCCCGCCGACCAGGCGAACGGCACGCGCGGCCGCCGTCGATGCCGGAAGTGTCGGTGATGTACGGCAGACTTGACGTGCGAGGACCGAAGCGAAGGATGGGCATGCCGATCACACCTGCGACCGCGGAGCACTCCGCGCCGAACACAGCCGCCGAAACCATCATGCTGGAGCTGGTGGACGAGGACGGCACCACGATCGGCACGGCCGAGAAACTCTCCGCCCACCAGGCCCCGGGCAGACTGCACCGGGCGTTCTCGGTGTTCCTGTTCGACGAGCACGGCCGTCTGCTGATCCAGCGCCGCGCGCTCGGCAAGTACCACTCCCCCGGTGTGTGGTCGAACACCTGCTGCGGACACCCGTACCCCGGCGAGGCCCCCTTCGCCGCCGCGGCCCGGCGCACCTTCGAGGAGCTGGGCGTCTCGCCCTCGCTGCTCGCCGAGGCGGGGACCGTGCGGTACAACCACCCGGACCCGGCGTCCGGTCTGGTCGAGCAGGAGTTCAACCATCTGTTCGTCGGCATGGTCCAGTCCCCGTTGCGCCCGGACGGCACGGAGGTCGAGGAGACCGCGTTCGTCACCCACGCGGAGCTGATGTCCCGGCACGAGAAGGACCCCTTCTCCGCCTGGTTCCTGACCGTGCTGGACGCGGCGCGCCCCGCGATCAGGGAGCTGACCGGCCCCGGCGCGGGCTGGTAACCGCGCGTACAGCGGGAACCGCGCCGGTTCGGGGGGCCGGTACGGGAGCCGCCCGGCCCCTGGGGGTCCGGCCGGGCACGCTCCCGCGCACGTTTTTCTGACAGGTCGGCGTGTGGACGGGTCAGCGGCGGGGGCCCTGGGGCCGGGGCACCCTCGGGGGTCTCAGGGGCAGGGCCGACCAGACGACCTTGCCCCCGTTCGCGGTCTGCTCCACGTCGCACACGCCGCCCGCCTCGCGGGTGACCTCCCGGACCAGCAGCAGTCCCCGGCCCCCGGTCTGCCCGTGGTCCGTCTCCAGGACCGTCGGCCGGTACGGATGGTTGTCCTCCACGGACACCCGGATCCACTCGGCGCCGACGGCGACCTCCACGGTCAGCAGCGGCGACAGCACCGCCGCGTGCTTGACCGCGTTGGTCGCCAGCTCCGAGACGATCAGCAGAAGCCCCTGCACCAGATCGTCGGACACGGGCACCCGCTGGCGTACCAGCAGGTCCCGGACCGCGTGCCGCGCCTGGGGTACGGAGGCATCCGCCGCGGGCGCCGTGAATCGCCACACACCCTCGTACGGCAGGGGGGCCGGGCCGGCCTCCGGCGGTGCTCCGAGATCGGTGCCCGGGGGTGGTCCCGAGTCCCACCCGCCACTGTCCATCGTCCGGTCGCCGCCTTCGCGCTCGATTGTCTCCACACGTCGAGTGTTGGGAACGCCCTGGTCCGTACCGGACGACTGACCAGAAGTCAGCGAGTATCGACGGCTTCTGACCGATCCCGTGTGAGCGCGTCGGCGGGGCGACCGCCGATGACCCGATTTGCCAGGTTGAAGCCCTATTCAGGTTGTACGTGTTTGGGGGGCGGATCGTCCGTTTCCCGCCCCTTGTCCAGGGATCCGGGTGCGTCCGGGCCGTCGGTCCCGTCCGGTTCGGCCAGGGTGTCGGAGACCAGCCCCACGATGTGCCGCCCGCCCAGACCCGTGGCGATCAGCCCCAGGCCGTCGAACAGCACGGCCAGCGAGAAGAAGCAGCCGATGACGTAGACACTGCTGCTCGGCCAGCCCGCGAGGACCAGCACGCCCAGCAGCACCCCGAGGGCGCCCTGGACCAGCGTCCACCCGGACTGCGCGCCCCGTGCGACCAGCGCGCCCACCAGCCGGAACAGTCCGCCCGCCAGGAACAGCAGCGCCGCGAACATGGTGAGCGTGGCGGCGGCCACGTCCGGTCTGCGCAGGATGACGACCCCGGCCGCCAGATACAGGGCCGCGATGAGCACCGCGGGCCAGAAGTAGTCCTGCTGCCGGGACTGGACGGCGTGCACCAGACCGATGACACCGGCGATGAGGAGCAGCCAGCCGAACAGGAGCATGGTCGTCAGCGTGGCCACACCGACATAGACCAGGCCGACCACTCCGGCGACGACCAGCAGGGTTCCGAGGACCACCAGGCCCGTGAAACCGCGCCGGAGCTTCCTGACCTCGCCACGGGGCGTACTCATGGGCGCCTCCCAAGGGCCGCGGTACCCCCAGTGATGATCGTACGTTCGGCCGGTGCGGATAGCATCCGGCACATGGAGCCTCAGCTGCCGTACGGCGTGACCGACGGGGTCGCCACGATCGTGATCTGCCAGCCCGCGAAGCGGAACGCCATGACGGAGGAGATGTGGCGGGCGATGCCGCCCATCCTCGACGCGCTCGCCGGCGACCCCGCGGTGCGGGCGCTGGTGCTGACCGGCGCCGGCGGGACGTTCTGCGCGGGCGCGGACATCTCGTCGCTGAGCGGCCCCCCGGGCACCGCCGAGGCGGCCCAGGGGCTGGCGGTGGCCGCGGAGGACGCCCTCGCGGCCTTCCCCAAGCCGACACTGGCCGTCGTACGCGGCCACTGCGTCGGCGGCGGCTGCCAGCTCGCCGCCGCGTGCGATCTGCGGTTCGCCGACGAGGACGCGCTGTTCGGGATCACCCCCGCGAAGCTCGGGATCGTGTACGCGCACTCGTCGACCCGGCGGCTGGTGTCGCTGGTGGGGCCCGCCACGGCCAAGTACCTGCTGTTCTCGGGGGAGCTGATCGACGCGCGGCGGGCCCTGGCGACCGGGCTGGTGGACGAGGTGCTGCCCGCGGCCGAGCTGGACCAGCGGGTGGCGGAGTTCACCCGGGTCCTGACGGCCCGCTCCCAGCTCACCCAGGCCGCGGCCAAGGAGTTCGCGGCCGGCCGGGCGGACCGGATCGAGCACTGGGCCGCGCAGGCCCGGGGCAGCGGCGAGACCACCGAGGGTGTCGCCGCCTTCCTGGAGCACCGCGAGCCCCGCTTCGAGTGGACCCCGCCCGTCGGCTGAGCCCCCCCCGTACGGTCCTACGCCGAGACGCTCCGCCACTCGGCGACCAGGTCGGCGGGAGCCTTCTCCGGGGAGCCCGCGTCGTACGGCGGCTGGGGGTCGTACTCCAGCAGCAGCTGGACCGACTGGGCGCGGCGGTCGCCCGCGATCCGGCCGACCAGGGTGAGGCCCATGTCGATCCCGGAGGACACCCCGGCGGCGGTGACGTACTTGCCGTCCATGACGACACGGTCCCCGGTCGGCTCGGCCCCCGCCTCGCGCAGCTGCTCCAGGGCGAGCCAGTGCGAGGTGGCACGGCGGCCGGTGAGGAGTCCGGCGGCGGCCAGGACCAGCGAACCGGTGCACACGGAGGTGGTCCAGGTGCTCTCGCGGTCGGCGGCCCGCACCCAGTCGAGCAGGACCGGGTCGGTGGTCTGCGGTGTCATGTCCGGGCCGCCGGGCACGACGAAGATGTCGGGACGGGGCACCTCCTCGAAGGTCCGGTCGGCGACGAGCGCCAGACTGCCGCTGTCGTTACGGACGGGTCCGGTACGGGCCGCCACGAAGACGGTCTCCGCGCCGGGGATGTGCTGGAGCGTCTCGTAGGGGCCGATGGCGTCGAGGGAGGTGAAGCCCTCGAAGAGGACTACGGCGATCTGCATGGTGGGACCTCTCGGGTCGTTCGCGTGACGGGACGGGATGGTCGTGGCGGTGATGGTGATGGTGCGCTTGTGGTGACGCGGTCGCGGTGGCATGGATGCGGCGGGCGGCAGCGGTGCGACGGCCGGGTGGTTCAGGGGGTGGGGCGGAAACGGCGGCGGTAGTCGGCCGGCGGGGTGCCCAGGGTGCGGACGAAAGCGCGGCGCATGGCCTCCGGGGTGCCGTAGCCGCAGCTGCGGGAGATCTCCTCGATCCCGTCGGGGGTCTCCTCCAGCAGCCGCCGCGCGTGCTCGACGCGGACCCGGTCCACGTACCGTCCCGGGGTCGTACCGGTCTCCGCCCGGAAGGCGCGGGCGAAGTGACGGGGCGACAGCCGGGCGCGCTCGGCCAGCGCCTCGACCGACAGATCGCCGCCCGGATGCTCGGACACCCAGCGCTGCACCTCGCGCAGCGGGGACCGGCTGGCCGTCTGCGCGGCGAGCTGTGCGCTGAACTGGGCCTGGTTGCCGGGGCGGCGCAGGAAGACGACGAGGTACCGGGCGATGGTCAGCGCCGCCTCCCGTCCGTGGTCCTCCTCGACCAGCGCGAGCGCGAGATCGATGCCCGAGGTGACCCCGGCGGACGTGGCCACGTTCCCGTCCCGGACGAAGATGGGGTCCGGGTCGACGGTGACGGCCGGGTGCTCCCGGGCGAGCCGGTCGCAGAACGCCCAGTGGGTGGTCACCCGGCGGCCGTCGAGGAGTCCGGCGCGGGCCAGCAGCATGGCGCCGGTGCAGACGGACACCAGCCGCTCGGCGCGTGGCCCGTGCGCGGCCAGCCAGCGGGTCAGCGGATCGTCCTCGTGATGGTTGCCGTCCCCGCCGGGGACGACCAGGGTGTGCGGTACGGGGGCCGAGGCGAGGTCCGTGTCCGGGACGAGACGCAGTCCGCTGGACGTCCGTACCGGGCCGCCGTCGAGGGAGGCGGTGCGTACGTCGTAGCCCGCCGCCGGGTCACCGACGGCGTGCGCCGCCCCGTGGAACACCTCCAGGGGGCCGGTGACATCGAGGCTCTGCACGCCCTCGAAGAGGACGACGAGTACGGTTCGCTGCGTCATGACGTCGATTCTTCGGCGGCGGACGGCTGGCCGCAATGACGGGTTCCCCACCTTTCCTGCCATCACGCCCCGTCATGATCCGGCCCGGCCCGGCGCCCCTTCCACCACGTACCAACCAGTCGGTAACGTACGGGGCATGAGCACTCTGCCCGAGCGCGCCGGACGCCGGTGCCACCATGTCCTGAACCCGCTGCACTCGACGCACTACTTCTCCCCGGAGCTGGCGGCCGAACTGGCCGCCCTCGGGATCAAGGACCCGGGCGCCGCGTATCTCGCGGTCCGCGCGGCGGCCCTGGGCCCGGTCGGTCCCGGCGTCGTGAGCGCGGCGTTCTACAACTTCAGCCACGCGATGGTGGCCCGGCACGTCCCCGAGGTGTGGCGGACGGCCGCGCCGCCGGAGGTGCTCGCCGCACGGCTGCGTGCCGTGGACGCGGTGCTGCGCCGGCAGCTCGGCGAGGAGGCGCTGGCCTCACCGGAGATGGCGGAGGCGGCGGAACTCGCGCTGCGGGCCGCCGAGGGCTGTACGCGGCCCGCGCGGCCGATGTACTCCGCCCACGCCGACCTGCCGGTGCCGGACGCGCCGCATCTCGCGTTCTGGCACGCGGCGACGCTGCTGCGCGAGCACCGCGGCGACGGTCATCTCGCGGTGCTGCTGGAGCTGGGTCTCGATCCGGTGGAGGCCCTGGTCAGCCATACCGCGACCGGCTGGGGCATGACCCCGACGTGGGTCCTGGCGTCCCGGGGCTGGACCCGCGCCGACTGGGACGCGGCGGCCCTGCGCCTGCGCGACCGCGGCCTGCTGACCGCCGACGGCGAGCTGACCGACGCGGGCCGGGAGACCCGACGGGAGCTGGAGGTACGCACCGACCGGCTCGACCTGAGCCCGTACGAGCACCTGGGCGCGACCGGGGTGGCCCGTCTCACCGAGATCGCCACGGTGTTCGCGGGGGCGGCGCTGGAGGCGGGCGCGTTCCCCGCGGAGGCCTTCGGCAAGGACTGAGGACGCCGGCGGGCGTCCTGTCGACGGCCGCCGGATGTCGGCCGGTCCGGTCCCGGTGCGGCCCGTGGACGGACCGGGACCCCGGTGGCGGCCCCGTCGCGCGAGGCAGACGCGGCCGGGGGGCGGGGGTGTGGTTGGTATGACCTGCCACAATTGCCGCGCAACCTCATGGGATAAGGCGGTACGGGATCGTGACGACACCCCTCGTAGGGTCCATCGAAGGCAGGATCGCCGAGGAGCTCGGCGTGCGGGAGCGGCAGGTGCGGGCCGCGGTGGAACTGCTCGACGGCGGTTCGACCGTGCCCTTCATCGCCCGGTACCGCAAGGAGGCGACGGAGACGCTCGACGACGCGCAGTTGCGCACGATCGAGGAGCGGCTGCGGTATCTGCGCGAGCTGGAGGACCGGCGCGCGGCGATCCTGGAATCGGTGCGCGAGCAGGGCAAGCTGAGCGACGGGCTGGCGGCGGCGATCCGGGCCGCCGACACCAAGGCGCGGCTGGAGGACATCTACCTCCCGTACAAGCCCAAGCGGCGGACCAAGGCGCAGATCGCCCGCGAGGCGGGCCTCGCCCCGCTCGCGGAGGGCCTGCTCACCGACCCCGGGGTCGAACCGCTGGCCGCGGCCGCCGCGTTCGTGGACGCCGACAAGGGTATCGCCGATCCGCAGGCCGCTCTCGACGGGGCCCGCGCGATCCTGACCGAGCGGTTCTCGGAGGACGCGGACCTGATCGGTGAGCTGCGCGAGCGGATGTGGACGCGGGGCCGCGTCACGGCGAAGGTGCGTACGGGCAAGGAGGAGGCGGGCGCCAAGTTCGCCGACTACTTCGACTTCACGGAGCCGTTCACCGCCCTTCCCTCGCATCGGGTCCTCGCCATGCTGCGCGGTGAGAAGGAGGAGATCCTCGATCTCGTCCTGGAGCCGGAGGAGCCCCGGGACCCGGCGGCGCCACCGGTCCCCACCTCGTACGAGAGCAGCATCGCGCAGCGGTTCGGGGTGAGCGACCGGGGCAGGCCGGGCGACAAGTGGCTGGCGGACACGGTCCGGTGGGCGTGGCGCACCCGTGTGCTCGTCCATCTCGGGATCGATCTGCGGCTGCGGCTGCGGACGGCCGCCGAGGACGAGGCGGTACGGGTCTTCGCGGCGAATCTGCGGGATCTGCTGCTGGCCGCCCCGGCGGGCACCCGTGCGACCCTCGGTCTCGACCCCGGGTTCCGTACCGGGGTGAAGGTCGCGGTGGTCGACGCCACGGGCAAGGTCGTCGCGACGGACGTGATCCATCCGCATGTCCCGCAGAACCGTTGGGACGAGTCGCTGGCCAAGCTGGCGCGCCTCGCGAAGGAGCACGCGGTCGACCTGGTCGCGATCGGCAACGGCACCGCGTCCCGGGAGACCGACAAGCTCGCCGGTGACCTCCTCACCCGCCATCCCGAGCTGGGGCTGACGAAGGTGATGGTGTCCGAGGCGGGCGCGTCGGTGTACTCGGCGTCGGCGTTCGCCTCGCAGGAACTGCCGGGGATGGATGTGTCGCTGCGTGGCGCGGTGTCCATCGCGCGGCGCCTCCAGGACCCGCTGGCGGAGCTGGTGAAGATCGACCCGAAGTCCATCGGGGTAGGCCAGTACCAGCACGACCTGTCCGAGGTGAAGCTGTCGCGTTCGCTGGACGCGGTCGTCGAGGACTGTGTGAACGGCGTGGGCGTGGACGTCAACACGGCCTCGGCGCCGCTGCTGTCCCGGGTGTCGGGTATCGGCTCCGGGCTCGCCGACAACATCGTCGCCCACCGCGACGCGAACGGCCCGTTCCGGTCGCGCAAGGCGCTGAAGGACGTGGCGCGGCTCGGCCCGAAGGCGTACGAGCAGTGCGCGGGCTTCCTGCGCATCCAGGGCGGTGACGATCCGCTGGACGCCTCCAGCGTGCACCCGGAGTCGTATCCGGTGGTCCGGCGGATGGCGAAGGTGTCCGGCGGTGAGGTGGCCGCGCTGATCGGCAACGGCGGCACCCTGCGGTCCCTGCGGCCGGTGGACTTCGTCGACGACACGTTCGGTCTGCCCACGGTGACGGACATCCTGCGCGAGCTGGAGAAGCCGGGCCGGGACCCGAGGCCCGCGTTCCGGACGGCCACCTTCAAGGAGGGCGTCGAGAAACTGTCCGACCTGGAGTCCGGGATGGTCCTGGAGGGCGTCGTCACGAATGTGGCCGCGTTCGGGGCGTTCGTGGACATCGGGGTGCACCAGGACGGGCTCGTCCATGTGTCGGCGATGTCGAAGACGTTCGTGAAGGACCCGCGCGACGTGGTGAAGCCGGGTGATGTCGTCAAGGTGAAGGTCATGGAGATCGACATCCCGCGCAAGCGGATCTCGCTGACGCTGCGTCTGGACGACGAGCCCGCCGCGGATGCCGGGGACGGCTCCGGGCGTGAGCCCCGGGGCCGGGAGCCGCGCGGGGCCGGGGGCGGCAAGCGGGCGCCGCAGCCCCGGCAGGGACAAGGACCGAGCCAGGGTCAGCGGCAGGGGCAGGCGCAAGGGCAGCGTCAAGGGCAGGGACAGGGGCGTGGCGGGTCCGCTCGGCAGGCGCCGCCGCCCGCCAACAGCGCCATGGCCGACGCGCTTCGCCGCGCGGGGCTGGGGAAGGGGCCGTCCGCCCGGTGAGGTGAGCGCCCTGTGAGGTGAGGGGGCGCGGTCCGGCGGGGACGACCGGGCCCGGCGGGGGCGGCTGCGGCCGTTTCCGCCGGGCGGTCGGGCGGGCGGGCGTGCGGTGAGGTCCGTGCCGGGGCCGTTCCACCGCCGAGGGACCGTCCCCGGTGAGGTCCGGGCCGGGGGGCGCCTCGTCGCCGTGCGCACCGGGCGGGCCGCCTCAGCGGTCGCCCGGTGGTCGGACCCGTCCGGGGCGGTGTCCCGGGTGCGGTGGCCCGGGTGCGGTGGCCCGGGTGCGGTGGCCCGGGTGCGGTGGCCCGGGTGCGGTCAGTGTTCGGTGAGGGTGCCGTCGGCCAGGGCGAGACGGCGGGTCGTGGTGACCGCCTCCAGCATCCGCCGGTCATGGGTGACCAGCAGGAGGGTGCCCTGGTAGTTGTCGAGGGCGGATTCCAGCTGTTCGATGGCGGGCAGATCCAGATGGTTGGTCGGCTCGTCCAGGACGAGCAGATTGACGCCCCGGCCCTGGAGCAGGGCGAGGGCCGCCCGGGTCCGCTCCCCCGGTGACAGGGTCGCCGCCGGGCGCAGCACATGGTCGGACTTCAGGCCGAACTTGGCGAGCAGGGTGCGTACCTCCGCCGGTTCGGTGTCCGGGACCGCCGCGCGGAACGCGTCGAGCAGCGTCTCGGGGCCGTGGAAGAGTCCCCTGGCCTGGTCGACCTCGCCGACGACGACCCCGGGGCCGAGCGCGCTGTGCCCGGCGTCCAGCGGGAGACGGCCGAGGAGCGCCGCGAGCAGGGTGGACTTGCCCGAGCCGTTGGCCCCGGTGACGGCGACCCGGTCCGCCCAGTCGATCTGGAGGTTGACGGGCCCGAAACGGAAGTCCCCGCGCCGTACCTCCGCGTCGCGCAGGGTGGCGACGATCGTGCCGGAGCGGGGCGCGGCGGCGATCTCCATCCGCAGCTCCCATTCCTTGCGCGGCTCCTCGACCTCGTCCAGCCGCTCGATGAGGCGTTCGGTCTGCCGGGCCTTGGCGGCCTGCTTCTCGCTGGACTCGGCGCGGGCGCGGCGCAGGAGCTTGTCGTTGTCCGGGGAGTTGCGCAGGGCGTTCTTGACGCCCTTGTCCATCCAGCCCCGCTGGACGCGGGCACGGGACTCCAGCGCGGACTTCTTGTCGGCGTACTCGTCGTACTCGGCGCGGGCGTGGCGGCGGGCCGTCTCGCGCTCCTCCAGGTAGGCGGCGTAGCCACCGCCGAAGATGCTGACCTGCTGCTGGGTGATGTCGAGTTCGAGGACCTTGGTGACCGTGCGGGTCAGGAACTCGCGGTCGTGGCTGACGAGGACGGTGCCCGCGCGCAGCCCCCGGACGAAGCCTTCGAGCTGTTCCAGTCCGGCGAGGTCGAGGTCGTTGGTGGGCTCGTCCAGCAGGAACACGTCGTAGCGGGACAGCAGCAGCGACGCGAGGCCGGCGCGGGCGGCCTGGCCGCCGGAGAGGGTGGTCATCAGCTGGTCGAGGCCGACGCCGAGACCGAGGGACGCGGCGACCTCCTCGGCGCGTTCGTCGAGGTCGGCGCCGCCGAGGGCGAGCCAGCGCTCCAGCCCCACGGAGTAGGCGTCGTCGGCGCCGGGCGCCCCGTCGACCAGCGCCTGGGTCGCCTCGTCCAGGGCGCGCTGCGCCTCGGCGACCCCGGTGCGGCGGGCCAGGAACGCGCGGACCGACTCACCGGGGCGCCGCTCGGGTTCCTGCGGGAGGTGGCCGACGGTGGCGTGCGGCGGGGACAGCCGCAGTTCGCCCTGTTCGGGGGTGTCGAGGCCCGCGAGCAGGCGGAGCAGCGTCGATTTGCCCGCGCCGTTGGCGCCCACGAGCCCGATCACCTCACCCGGGGCGACGACGAGTTCGAGTCCGGCGAACAGGGAGCGTCCGCCGTGTCCGGCGGCGAGGTCCTTGGCGACGAGCGTGGCGGTCATGGAGGTCCGATCGTTGGGGGCGGTGGAGAGGTCCGGGCGGCCGGGGCGGCGGCCCCGCCCGGACCGGGCGCGGTGGCCGGTACGGGAACCGTGGCACGTACTCGCGGGGAGCCGGTGCCTGGGCCGGGAGCGCCGGCGGGTTCCGGCGGACCGTGACCCGTGGTGCGGCGCCCGGCCGGGGCGCTGCTCCGGGGCGGTGCACCGGTGGACCGCCCCGGTGGCTCGGTCCACGCGCCCCGGACACGGTACGCCCCGGAGCGGCGCGAACCACGCCGGGGTGGCGGCCGGACCGGGGTGGCGGCCGGACCGGGGTCCTGGCCGGAACCGGGGCCATGACCGGAACCGGCTATCGGAGCCGTGGCCGGGGCCGGTTGCCGGAGCCGTGGCCGGAACCGGATACCGAAGTAGTGGCCGGGTCGCGGAAGTGCTCGGGGGTCGGGGCGCCCCGGGGTGGGGCGGTCCCGGTGATCCGGGCGGTCGGGCGGTCGGGCGGTCCGGGCGGTCCGGGCGGGCATCGTCAGGGGTGTCCCGGTGAGGTCACCGCTCCATCGTGGCCTGGCTCATCGCGTCACGCGTCACTCTTCGTCGTCGGGCGGGCCCTGGTACGCCCCGGGCCGCTGCCGGGGTCATCGCGCGGAGGACGCGACGAGCACGCTGTCCGTCGTACGTGCCACGAGGAAGGATCTTCCGCGTGATGTCCGGCCGTCAAGCGGGATTCGGTGGTGGCCGGGGCCGAGGACCCCGTCGAAGAGTTCATGGGTGCGGGTGCGGCGGAGCCGGTCGAGCCGGTACGAGAGCAGCCGGACCCGGCAGGTGGACGTGATGTCGACGCCCGCGTCCCCACCGGTGGTGACCAGTTGGGTGAGGCGGCGGCGTTCGGCGGGCGCGGTGTCGAGGGCGTGCTCGATCTGCGCGAGGAGCAGCGGCACGATCGGCGCGAGCCCGTCCACGTAGGCCACCGGCGCGGCTGCCCGTTCGAACGCGGCACGTACCAGGGCGCGTTCGGTGGTGTCGATGCCCTGGCCGAAGGCGACGGCGCCGTAGGTGCGCAGTTCGTCGGCGGACACCTCGGCCGCGTCGCGGGTGATCTCGGCGCCGATACCGATGGTGCGCAGGGCGGCGGCGAGCCGGGCGAGGACGGCCACCCGGTCACCGACCAGCAGCACACGGCGCCGCGCGACGCCCGCCGCGTCGGCGATCCGGGCCAGCGCGTCCCGGTACTCGGCTCCCCGGAACCGGAACGGCCCGGTGCCGTGGTAGCCGTTGAAGGCGAGGTCGGCATGGGCGGAGGTCTGCCAGGCGAAGTCGCGCCAGACGTAGTCGTCGGGCGAGGCGGGGTCCCTCTCGATGACGGCCGTGACGGCTCCGCACTCGATGGCCCGGCACTCGGGACAGCCGTAGATCACATAACGCCCGGCGGGCAGCGGGGCCGGTGCTTCCAGGAGCAGACAGCGCACCTGGGCGGTGAAGATCGCGGGAGGCACGTCGGAGGCGAGCGGGGAGACGGCGTCCAGATCGGCGAGCCGGAAGAGGAGGGGACGGCCGTCGACGATGAAGTCCACGAAGTCCCGGTGCGCCTGGAACTCGCCGTTGGCGAGCACCCCACCCGCCCGCGTGGCGGGTGCCAGTCCGAAGGTCGCGTACGCGGCAGACATGTCCTGAGTATCCCCAGCGGACACGCTTGGTGAGCACACCGTCACCGCTCCCGCGCGGTCCGGCCGGAGCCCGGCGGCCCGGACGCCCTGTCGGTGAGACGCGACCGGGCGCCGCCGGACCGGTGGTGACGGCGCGCCGGGGGGCCGCGGGAGCCGGCCATCGCGGTGGGGACGACGGAGGCGGCCGGGCGGATCACCTCGTGTGTTGCGGGATGCCCGGGTGCCCCGCCGGGTCGGGCCGCCCGCTCGGGCGGCCCGGCGGGCGCGCAAGCCGTCCGGACCGCGTCCGCCCGTGGTCCGACGGGCGGGGCGGGACGGGCGAACGCATGGTCTAGGGCGTACACCGGGGCCCGGCGCTGGACGGGTGGGAGCGCGGGGACCAAGGCGGAGGGACCGAGGCGGAGGGGCTCCGGGACGCGGCGGCCGGTCGGAGCGGCGGTCCATGCGGATTGTGGGTGCGGCGGCCGGGTTGCGGCGGACGGTGCGGACTGTGGAGTGAGACGGCCCGGGTGCGGGGGCCGGAGTGGGCTGTGGAGCGGGGCGGTCGACGGGCGTGGGCCGGGGTGGGCGGTCAGGGGTGCGCCGCCGCGAGGGATGGGGGCGGCGGTGTGGGCGTGAGGGGTGCGCCGCCCGGGGCGGGGCGGCGCACCCGTGCGGGTGGGTCAGGGGGTGGCGCAGTCGCTCACCGGTTCGGCGGCTGTCAGCCGGTAGGTCGCCCTGGCGTCCAGGAGCAGCGGGACGAGGGCGCGCTGCGACTGCCGCAGCGGTACGAGGACGCCGTCACCGTTGACGCGCACCCGGACCCCGTGCAGCGCCAGTTCGTCACCGAACTCGGCGTACTGGCCGGTGCTGAGGCGGTAGCCGCACGGCGGATCGGCGAGGGTCTCGGCCGGTTCGGCGGGGTCGTTGTCCGCTCCGCCCAGATAGACCGGACCCCGGTCGAGGTGACCCGCCACGCGGGCCGTCCCGGTCGCGGCCTCGATCCGGGCCCGCCGTTCGCCGGTGAAGCGGTACAGCCCGCCGAGCGCGGCGAGCTGGGAGCCGACCCGGCGGCGGTTGTTGACGGCCTCGTCGGTCTGTTCGGCTTCGGTCAGCGGGTCGACCCGGCTCTCGATGAGGAGTCCGACGGAGTGCTTGATGCCGGAGGCGTTGCGCAGGATGCGTTCCTGGCCGTCGCCCGCGACCTGCCGTATCGGCTCGCCGGTGACGGGGTCGGTCCAGATGCCGTACGTACCGGTGGAGTGGCCGGAGCGGTGGGCGGCCGGGCGGACGTACGCCCCGGACAGGGTCCGTGCCTCGCGGTGGACCGCCCGGTCGGTGTTGAGGTTGCGGGGCCAGAGGTCGAACAGGTCCTTATCGTAGGTGCGGGGGGTGGCCCCGTACTCGTGCAGGTCGTAGACGATGTCGGGCCGGTGGTCGCGGATCACGGCGGCGAGGGCGCGGGCCTCGGCGGTGCGCAGCGCGAGGTGGTCGCGGTTGATGTCGACGCCTTGGGAGTTGCCCCGGGTGTCGGCGGCCCGGCCGTCGGGGTTGGCGGTGGGGACGACGAGGAGGTTGGTGCGGGAGAGGAACGCGCGGGTGCGCCGGTCGTCGTCGAGGGCCAGGTCCCGGACGGTGCTCAGACAGGCTTCGCGGCCCGCGGGCTCGTCGCCGTGCTGGCTGCACACCAGCAGCACGGTGGTGGGTGCGGGACGGGGTGCGCCGACCCGGACGAGCCGCAGCGGACGCCCTTCGGCGGTGGTCCCGATCCGGGACCGGGTGATCCGGTCGGACCGCTCGTCGACCGCCGCCAGGAACGTTTCTTCTTCGTCCTGGCCGGTCCAGCGGGCGCCGTCGGACCGTTCGAAGCCGGTCCGGGGCGGTGCGGGGTCTTCGTGGGCCTGGGCGGGCGCGCCGAGCAGCGGCACCGCGAGGGCGGTGGCGGCGGCGATGAGCAGGGCGACGCGCGTCCGGTGTCCGGCGCGGGGCGCGGGACTCGCGGAGCCCGGCAGGGAGGAAGTGGTGGGGTGCGGTGGGGTCATCGTTGTTCGCCTCCGGGGAGCGGGACGCGGCGGGCGTGGGACGGGGGGCCCACCTGGTCGGGGTCCGTGATGTGCGGGACCGTCACGGCGGGCGTACCCGTGGTGGCGCGGACGAACGCGGAGGCGCCGCCGACGACCGGTACGCGGGCGCTCGTCCGGGTGAGGTCGAGGGTGAGGGTGGGCCGGTCGGCGGGCGGGTCGATGAGGTCCTTGTCGGTGCCCGCGACGATCAGGGCGAGCCGGTGCCCGGCGGGCACGACATGGTCGGTCGCGGCGAGCCGGACGGTCAGGGGGTACGCGGTGCCCGGGGTCAGCGGCCGTCCTTCGCGGGCGGAGGCGTGGGTGCCGAGGTCGGCCCAGCCCCGGCTGACGACGGTCGCCGACACCTCGGCCGTGGTGGCGGCGGTCTCGCGGTAGCAGGGGCTGTCGGCCGGGGTGGCCGCGCCCCAGCAGGTGCGGTGCGGGAGGGTGGTGATGCCCTCGCCGCGGTCGCCGTAGTCGCGGATGGTGGCCGGGCCGAGATCGACCAGGACGGCCGTCAGATGCGCGGTGGGCGTGGTCGGGGTGACGGTGACCCGTACCGAGGCGGAGCCGGACAGCCGCAGCTCGCGGCTGAGCGGGCGGGTGGTGAAGCCCGCCTTCTCCGGGGTCGCGGTGTCGATGGCGGCGGCCCAGTCGCTCTCGCCGCGTGCGGGGTCGTCGGTGAAGGTGGCGGTGCCGCGTCCGGGACGCGGCCCGAGGCCGCCGGCGCCCTGGCCGTCGCCCTCGGTGGGGCGCAGGGTCACGTGCTCCGTGGGGCGGGGCGGCCAGTGGCCGCTGGTGGCCCAGCGGTCGGGGGCGCGTTCGATGTCGGCCATGGGTTCACGGTCGATGCCGTTGTCGAGGCCGAGGAGTTCATGGTCGAACCAGCGGTGCAGGGTGTCCACCCAGTCGGCGCGGCGGAAGTCGAAGGGGTCAACGTGCCCGGTCTGGCTGAGCCATATCTTGCGGTCGACGCCCGCTCGCGCGAGGGCGTCCCACCACTGGCCGAAGTGCTGGGAGCGGACGTTGAGGTCCTGCTGGCCGTGGACGACGAAGACACTGGCCCGGACCCGTTCCGCGTCACGGACGTAGTCGCGGTCGTCCCACAGCCCGGTCCAGTCGCCGTTGCGGGGTGCCTCGTCGACGAGTTGCCGTTGCACGGCGGCGCAGCGGGCGCGGGCCTGGGGGGTCTCCACGTAGTCGGACAGCCATTCGGGGCCGGAGTCGTAGAGCGGGGCGCCCTGGGAGAAGTAGTAGTCGTACCAGGACGAGATCGCGGCGATCGGGACGATCGTCTCCAGGCCCTCGACGCCGGTGGCCGCGACACCGTTGGCGATGGTGCCGTCCCAGCTCTTGCCGANNTGCCGATCATGCCGGTGCGGCCGTTGGTCCAGTCGGCGTGGGTGCGGACGCCGCCTTCGCGGGTGGTGTAGGCGCGGGCTCGGCCGTTCAGCCAGTCCACCACGGCCTTGGCGGAGGTGATGTCGGAGCGTCCGCCGACATCGACGCAGCCGTCGGAGCGGCTGGTCCCGGTGAGGTCGACCGCGGCGAAGGCGTAGCCCCGGGGGACGAAGTAGTTGTCGTAGTACAGCGGGAAGGTGACGGGGTCGCCGTCCGCGTCGTACGCCTTGCGCTGGCCTTCGTTGCCGCGTCCGCAGCAGGCGTAGTAGGGGCTGGCGTCCATGATGACGGGGACGTCCCGGCCCTGGCGGGCCGGTTCGGAGGGGCGCACGATGTCGACGGCGACCCGGTCGGAGCGTCCGTCGTCGTCGAGGTCGAGACGGGTGTCGACCCAGACGGACTCACGGATCGCGTTCTCGTAGGAGTGGACCGGGCGGCTGGGCGGGGCGGTGGACGCGGCTCCGTCGCTGGGCGGTCTGTCCGTGACCGATCTGTCGGGTGCCGCTCTGTCCGTGGTCGCTCCGTCCGTGAGCAATCTGTCGGAGGCCGCTCCGTCCGTGGTGGGGACGTCCGGGACGGTGCCGCGCGGGACGGCCGGGGCTGTTTCCCGGTGGGCGGCGGACGCGGGTGCCGGGGCGCTTGGTGGGGCGGCCGTGGCGGTGCCCGTGAGGGGCGGGGTGGCGGTCACGGTGAGGGCGAGCGCGGTGAGCGTGAGGGTGGCGAGGACGCCGCGGAGCCGTCCTCGGGTCAGGTGCGGTGGGGTGGGGGTACGGGGTCCGGTGTGGGGTTGCTGATGACTGAGGCGTGGGTGACGCTCATGTATCGGCATGCGCGGGAAGGTACTCCTGTCAACTCCCACGCAAAAGAGTGCGGTTCACGCCGCCGTCGTCCCGCTCGACCGGCGGCGGTCCAGCGGGACGACGGGTGGGCGTGCCTGGGGGCCTTGTGAGGGGACCTGTGGGGGCGGCAGGGCGGGTGGGGGCGGCTAGCCGTTCCCCCGCGGTCGGCCCAGTCCGTGGCGGACGCGCGCCGCGTGCGCGGAGGGGAAGTAGCGCAGCCGGGACGGGAGCCGGGGGACCACGGTGCTCACCACCTTGCACAGGAGGCTCAGCCCGCGCTCCTGGCGGGGGGTCCAGGGCAGTCCGAGCACGGCACGCGCCTCGGGCGGCAGGAGGCCGATCGACAGGAAGCGGCGCAGCCGCAGGAACAGCGGGCGCAGCACCGGCCACAGCGCGCGCACCGGTACCCGCAGCAGCCGGGGGCCGAGGTCGAACACGGGCAACGGCGCGTCCGGGTCCAGCAGTTCCCGGGCCACCCGTGTCATCTCCAGCTCCGCGAGTACCCGGTGGTAGTACGGCCAGAACTCCTCGACGGTGAGCGGGAGTTCCCGTTCGGGGATACCGAGGATCTGTCCGACCTGGCGCCACTCGGCGTACAGCCGCCGTTCCTCGGCGGGGGTGAACGGGCGCCCCCACAGATAGGGGTGGGCATAACGGCTGATGGGGAATCCGGTGGCGTGCACCCAGGCGTAGGTGCGGGCGTGCAGCGCGTGGTAGGGACGGCCGTGGGCGTCGGCGCCGGTGATCGACCGGTGCAGGGCGCGCAGCCGGCGGCCCTCCTCGACGGCTTGCTCACCGCCGTACACCCAGAGCAGGACGGAACGCATGGACCGGACGCCGCGGCCCCACGGGTCCGTCCGGAACGCGGAATGGTCGTCGACACCGGCCCCCACGGCGGGGTGGGCGACCTGGAGGATGAAGGCCGGGGCGAGGGTGATCAGGGTGCGGATGTCACCGATGTCGTTCCACAGGAGCCCTCCGGGCGGAGGGGGCTCGGGGTCGGGGCCGCGCACCGGTCCGTCACCGTGGGTGACGGCTCCGGTGGCGGCGGGACGAAAAGACTGGACACGGGATGACATATGTCCAGTATGCGCATGAGAGTGACGGGAGGGGCTGCTGTGACCTCGCGGGCGCCTGTGCTGGTCAGGCGGTTACCGGCCCCCGCGCCCTTCGGCCGAGAGGGTGATCTCCACGGCGCCGCGTTGACGACGGCCCCGGTGGCGCTGCCCGCACGGTGCGTAGGCGGTGGATGCGGGGGCGGGTTGCGGGGGCGTGATGACGGGCGGGCGGCCGGTAGTCGGCGGTCAGCGGTCGGTAGGTCGGCGGTCAGCGGTCGGTAGCCGGTCGGGCTTCCCCGGCGGCCGGGGCTCCGGCCGGGACCCTGAGGGTGGGACGGCTGCGGTGGGGGTCGGGGTGGCCGCGGGGGTGGTCAGCCGTGCTTCTTGCCGATGACACGTGCACGCTGCCGGACCAGGCGTTCGGCCAGGTCGGAGGCGAGTTCCGCGACGGTGACACGCAGTTCGGCCTCGGCGGCGGCCCGTTCGGCCTCGTCCCGGGACTGGGCGGGCGCGGCCGGGGCCTCCGTCCCGCCGGGGACCGTCCCGGGACGGGTGGCGCCGAAGGTCGGCACACGTTCCTCGCGCGGACCGTCGGACGCACGGGCCTGCCGACGGTCATCGCCCCCGGGGACGGGCCCGCCGCCGCCCCCGGACCCGGCAGCGCGGGCCGCTCCGGCCCGCGCGGGACGAACGTCGCCCACGAAGGTGCCGCCTGCGGAGGCTTCGGAGGCTTCGTCCGCGGAGGTGCCGTCCGCCAAGGTGTCGTCCTCGCGGGTGCCGTCGAGGAGCGCCGCAGTCTGCGCCCGCTCGCGAGCGGCGCGCGCCCGGATCTCCTCGGCGCGCCGGGCCATGCTCGCCATGCTGCGGCCACCGTCGCCGTACTCGCCGCCGCCATGGTCACCGCTGCCGTCCCCGTCCCCGCCCTCCGCCGCGACGCGGTACGCCTTCGGTACCAGCCGCACCATGGCGACGAGGCCCAACGGGAGGAGAAGCAGTGCGAGGTCGAGCATCGGGCCTCTCGGGTGGAAGGGGCCCAGGTGCGTCGGCAGAAGATCCATGCAGCGGTCCTACCCGCTCATCCGTGCGCAACAACGCGCGTCCGAGGCCGAGTTGACATCGAACGTTCGAACACCTGAGGGCCACGGGGGAGGTCCCGGACGGTGACTCGGCCGAGAGGGTGACCCGGTCGGGACGGGCGGCGGCTCACCGGTCCCGGTACGGCTCCCCCCGCCCGGCCCGTTCCACCAGGGACGCGGGCGGGGTGAACCGCTCCCCGTAGCGCTCGGCCAGCTCCCGCGCGCGGGCCACGAAACCGGGCAGTCCGCCTTCGTAGCCGTTGATGTACTGGAGGGCGCCGCCGGTCCAGCCGGGGAAGCCGATGCCGAGCAGGGAGCCGATGTTGGCTTCGGCCACGGACGTGAGGACGCCCTCGTCGAGCAGACGGACCGTGTCGAGGGACTCGGCGAAGAGCATGCGCTCCTGGAGGTCCAGGAACGGCACCTCCGTACCGGGCCGGGTGAAGTGCTCGCGCAGCCCGGGCCACAGACCGTCCCGCTTGCCGTCGGTGTAGTCGTAGAAGCCCGCTCCCCCGCCGCGGCCGGTCCGGCCGAACTCCTCGACCATACGGTCGATGACCGCCTCCGCGGGATGCGGGAGCCAGGTGCCGCCGTTCGCTTCGACGGCCCTCCGGGACTCGTCACGGATCCTCCGGGGCAGGGTCAGCGTGAGCTCGTCCATCAGGGCGAGGACCTTCGCCGGGTATCCGGCCTGGGCCGCCGCCTGTTCCACCGACGCGGGCTCGACGCCCTCGGCGACCATGGCGACGCCCTCGTTGATGAACTTCCCGATGACCCGGGAGGTGAAGAAGCCACGGGAGTCGTTGACGACGATCGGGGTCTTGCTGATCTGCCGTACCAGGTCGAAGGCGCGGGCCAGGGTCTCCTCACCGGTCCGTCCGCCCTTGATGATCTCGACCAGGGGCATCTTGTCGACGGGCGAGAAGAAGTGCAGCCCGATGAAGTCGGCGGGGCGTGCCACGCCTTCGGCGAGGGCGGTGATGGGGAGGGTGGAGGTGTTGGAGCAGAGCAGGGCGTCGGGTGCGACGAGGTCCTGGACCTCCTGGAACACCTTCTGCTTGAGGGCGGTGTCCTCGAACACCGCCTCGATGACGGCGTCGCAGCCCGCCGCGTCGGCCGGGTCGGCGGTCGGGGTGATCCGGGCGAGCACGGCGTCGGCCTTCTCGCGGGTGGTGCGCCCCCGGTCCACCGCCTTGTCGCACAGCCGCTCGGAGTAGCCCTTGCCCCGGGCGGCGGCTTCGGCGGTGACGTCCTTCAGGACGACGTCGATGCCCGCGCGGGCACACGCGTAGGCGATGCCCGCGCCCATCATGCCCGCGCCGAGGACGAGGACCTTGCGTACCTCGCGCGCGGGGATGTCCCCGGGCCTGCCGGTACCGGAGTTGACCGCCTGGAGGTCGAAGAAGAACGCCTGGATCATGTTCTTCGCGGTGCGGCCGGTGACCAGGGAGGTGAAGTAGCGGGCCTCGACGGTCTGAGCGGTCGCGAAGTCGACCTGCGCGCCCTCGACGGCCGCCGCGAGGATGGCGCGGGGCGCCGGGTAGGGGGCGCCGGCCGTCTGCTTGCTGAGCGTGGCGGGGAAGGCGGGCAGGTTCGCGGCGAAGCGGGGGTCGGCCGGGGTCCCGCCCGGGATGCGGTACCCGGGGGTGTCCCAGGGCTGGCGGGACTCGGGGTGCGCGTCGATGAACGCGCGCGCCTTGGCCAGCAGTTCCTCGTGGCTGTCGGCGGTCTCATGGACGAGCGCGGCTTCCAGCGCCCGGCGCGGGGTGTACCGGGCGCCCTGGAGGAGGACCTTCAGCAGGGCGTCCGCGATGCCCAGGAGCCGTACCGTACGGGTCACCCCACCGGCTCCGGGGAGCAGGCCCAGGGTGACCTCCGGCAGGCCGACCACCGTACCGGGGGCGTCGAGGGCGATCCGGTGGTGGCAGGCGAGCGCGATCTCGTAGCCGCCGCCCAGCGCGGCGCCGTTGACCGCGGCGACCACGGGCACGCCCAGGGTCTCGACGCGGCGCAGATCGCGCTTGACCGCCATGGAGCTGTCGAAGATCCGCCGCGCGTCCTCGGGGCCCGCCTGGATCAGCTCCCGGAGGTCACCGCCCGCGAAGAAGGTCTTCTTGGCGGAGGTGACGATCACGCCGCGCACGGTGTCGCGGAGGGATTCCAGACGGTCGGCGACGACGGCCAGGGATGCCTGGAACTCCGCGTTCATGGTGTTGGCGGAGTGGCGGGGGTCGTCCAGGACGAGGGTCACGACACCGGTGTCGTCCTGTTCCCAGCGGATGGTGTCCGCGGCCACCGCGGTGCGCGGCTCGTGCGGATCGGGCGATACGGGGGCGGCGGACGCGGAGTCGGTGGACGCGGGGGCGGTGGACGCGGGGGCGGTGGGCTCGCTCATGGTGTGACTGCTCCGTTGGGGCGGCGGCTGGGGTCGGGGACGCTACGGGGGGGGCGGGTGGGCCGTCAGACGCGTTCGACGACGGTCGCGATGCCCATGCCGCCGCCCACGCACAGGGTGGCGAGGCCGTAGCGCTTGTCCTGGCGCTCCAGTTCGTCGACGAGGGTGCCGAGGATCATCGCGCCGGTGGCGCCCAGCGGGTGGCCGAGCGCGATGGCGCCGCCGTTGACGTTGACCTTGTCGAGGGACAGGTCCATGTCCCGGGCGAACCGCAGCACGACGGCGGCGAACGCCTCGTTGATCTCGACCAGGTCGATGTCGTCCATGGTCAGCCCGGCCTTGGCGAGGGCCTTGCGGGTGGCGGGGGCGGGGCCGGTGAGCATGATGGTGGGCTCGGAGCCGGAGACCGCGGCGGACACGATCCGCGCGCGCGGGCGCAGCCCGTACCGCTCCCCCACCGCGCGGGAGCCGACGGCGACGAGGGCCGCGCCGTCCACGATGCCGGAGGAGTTGCCCGCGTGGTGGACATGGTCGATCCGCTCGACCCAGTGGTACTTCTGGAGGGCCACCGCGTCGAAGCCGCCGAGGTCCCCGATGTCCGCGAAGGACGGCTTCAGCCGGGCGAGGGAGTCGGCGGTCGTACCGGGCCGGGGATGCTCGTCGTGGTCCAGGACGACGAGGCCCGCGCGGTCGGTCACCGGGACGACGGAACGGTCGAAGCGCCCGTCCTTGCGGGCCGCCGCCGCGCGTTCCTGCGAGAGGGCCGCGTACTCGTCCACGTCGCGGCGCGAGAATCCCTCGATCGTGGCGATGAGGTCGGCGCCGATGCCCTGGGGCACGAAGCCGGTGGCGTGATTGGTCATCGGGTCCGCGAACCAGGCGCCGCCGTCCGACGCCATCGGCACCCGGGACATCGACTCGACGCCGCCCGCGAGGACCAGGTCCTCCCAGCCCGAGCGGACCTTCATCGCGGCGAGGTTGACCGCCTCCAGCCCGGAGGCACAGAAGCGGTTCTCCTGGACGCCCGCGACGGTGTCGGGCAGTCCGGCGGCGATCGCGGAGATCCGCGCGATGTCCGAGCCCTGGTCACCGACCGGGCCGACGACACCGAGCACGATGTCGTCGATCGCGGCCGGGTCGAGGCCGGGGAAACGGGCGCGCAGCTCGTGGATCAGGCCGACCACGAGGTCGATGGGCTTGGTGCCGTGCAGGGCGCCGTCCGCCTTGCCGCGACCGCGCGGGGTGCGGATCGCGTCGTACACGAATGCTTCGGTGGTCACGCGTGAACCTTTCGGTGAGGGTCGGCCGAACGGGCGGGGGGCCGCGCGAGGCGCGGGGCGGGGCGGATCAGCGGGCGGATCACGGGGTGCGCGGGCATCACCGGCCGTCCCCGGCGAGGTCCCGTGGGGGTACCGCGGCGAGATCCTCCGGAGGTGCCGCGAGGTCCGGGGCGTCCTGGGGTGTCGTGAAGCCCTGGGCGTTCTGCGGTGTCGCGCGGCCCGGGGGGTCCTGCGGTGTCGCGCGGCCCGGGGGGTCCTGCGGTGTCGCGCGGCCCGGGGGGTCCTGCGGTGTCGTGAGGTCGGGCAGGTCCCAGTCGCGGGCCACCTCGGCGGTGTCGGCACCGGGGCGTGCGGGGCTCCGGCGGATGGCGCCGGGAGTGGCCGAGAAGCGGGGCGCGGGCGCGGGCTGGGTGACCCCTTCGTGGACGGTGAAGGTGCCCCGGGCGGCGAGATGCGGATGCCCGGGAGCCTCACGCAGCGACAGCACGGGCGCCACGCACGCGTCGGAGTCCGCGAACACCCGCGTCCACCACGCGCGCGTGCCGGTCGCGAAGCGGGCCGCGACGGCCGCCCGCAGCTCGTCCCAGCGGGCCGGGTCCTCGCGCGGGGGCGCGGTCGCGGTGAGGCCGAGGAGCGCCAGGAACTCATCGTAGAAGCGCTGTTCCAGGGCGCCCACGGCCATATGGCCGCCGTCGGAGGTCGGATAGCAGCCGTAGAAGGGGGAGCCGCCGTCGAGGAGGTTGACGCCCCGGCGGTCCTGCCAGTGTCCGGCGGCGGCCAGGCCGTGGATCAGGGTGGTGAGATGCGCGGTGCCGTCGACGATCGCGGCGTCCACGACCTGGCCGGTGCCGGTCGTCCGCGCGTGGTGCAGGGCCGCGAGGAGTCCGACGACCAGGTAGAGCGAGCCGCCCGCGTAGTCCCCCAGGAGGTTGGCCGGAGGTGTGGGCGGCTGGTCGGGGCGGCCGATCATGCCGAGCGCGCCCGTGACGGCGATGTAGCTGATGTCGTGGCCCGCGCGCGGGGCGAGCGGGCCGCTCTGGCCCCAGCCGGTCATCCGCCCGTAGACCAGCCGGGGGTTGCGCGCGTGGCACTCCTTGGGCCCGACCCCGAGACGCTCGGCGACACCGGGGCGGTAGCCCTCGATGAGGAGGTCCGCCCGGCCCGCCAGACCGAGAACCCGCTCCGGGCCGCCCGGGGCCTTGAGGTCCACCAGGACGGAACGCTTGCCGCGGTTGGTCGGATCGTGCTCGGGGGCGACGGAGTGGCCCGGGCCGCCGGGGCGGTCGACCCGGACGACATCCGCGCCGAGATCGGCCAGCAGCATGCCGGCGAACGGCCCCGGACCGATACCCGCCAGCTCCACGACCCGCACCCCCGCGAGGGGGCCGCCCTGCGCGGGCGTACGGGGCGGTTCCTGTGTCCCGCTCATCGAGCTCCCTTGTCCATGACCCGACCGGATCTACGACATGACTGGATCTGCGTGACCAGGTCTGCGCGACAGGTCTGCATGGCTTGCATGACCAGGTCCGCGTGACTGGCTCCGACACGACCGGTGCGAACAGAAGTGATGCTAGGAACGGGTCGCGGGCCGCACAAGAGAAGAACGAGCAAGCGCTTGGAAACGTGCCCGGCGAAGCACTTCCATGATGGTCCGGCGGCGGGCCCCGCCGCCTGTGACACGAGCCGTCCGCCCTGCGGTGCACCCGCTCGGCCCGGCCGTCCGGACGCGTGGGCGCACCCCAGGGCGGACCACCGGCCCGGCCCTGCGCGAGGTGCTCACCGCGGTCGCCCTGGTCACCCGCGGGCCCGCACACGCTAGCCTCAGCCACCGACAACGGCGCGGGCGTCACGGCTGAGAGGTTGCCATGAGCAGGCTGGGCAAGGCAGATCGCACGGACCGGTCCTACGACATCGTCCTCTTCGGCGCCACCGGGTTCGTGGGCGCGCTGACCGCGGAGTACCTCGCCGCGCACGCGCCCGAGGGCCTGCGGTGGGCCATCGCGGGCCGGGACGCGGACAGACTGCGGCGGTTGCACGGGGAACTGGCGGCCGTCTTCCCGGCCGCCGCCGGGGCGGGGGTGATCGAGGCGTCCGCCGACGATCCCGGCTCCCTGCGCGAACTCGCCCGCCACGCGCGCGTGGTGGCGACCACGGTCGGGCCGTATCTCACACTGGGGCAGGAACTGGTGGCCGCGTGCGCCGACGAGGGCACCGACTATCTGGACCTCACCGGGGAGCCCGAGTTCGTGGACCTCACGTATGTGCGGCACGACGCACGCGCGCGGGAGACGGGGGCGCGTCTGGTGCACTCGGCCGGGTTCGACTCGGTCCCGCACGATCTGGGCGTGCTCTTCACCGTCGGACAGCTGCCGCCGGACGTCCCGTTGCGTGTCGACGGGTACGTCAGCGCGCGCGGGATGTTCTCCGGGGGCACGTTCGCGTCGATCGTCGGCCAGTCGGCGCGCGGGCGGCGGATGGCGGCGGCCGCGCGGGACCGCAGACGGCATGAGCCGCGGAGCGTGGGAAGGCGGGCCTACTCGGCGATCGGCGGACCCCGGTTCGCCAAGGAGGTCGGCGCCTGGGCGCTGCCCCTGCCCACGATCGACGCACAGGTGGTGCAGCGGTCGGCACGGGCGCTGGAGCGGTACGGTCCCGACTTCCGTTACCGCGAGTACGCGGCGGTCCGTCATCTGCCCGTGGCGGTGGGCGGGGTGGCCGCGCTGACGGCCCTGTTCACCGTGGCGCAGGTGCCGTCCGTGCGACGGCAGCTGTCGAGGCTGGTGCGCCCCGGTGAGGGGCCGGACGCGGCCCGCCGGGCGCGCAGCTGGTTCTCGGTGCGGTTCGTCGGGGAGGGCGGCGGCAGACGGGTCTTCACCGAGGTCTCGGGCGGGGACCCGGGCTACGGCGAGACCTCGAAGATGCTCGCCGAGGCCGCGATGAGCCTCGCCCTGGACGACTTGCCCGACACCTCGGGTCAGGTGACCACGGCCGTGGCGATGGGCGACGCGCTGACGAAACGGCTGCGCGCGGCCGGGATCACCTTCCGGGTGGCCGACACCCGGTAGCCCGGCCCGGTCACCGGGGGGGGCGCCACGCACGCGCCACAGGCCCGGCCGGGCCCGGTTCCCGCAGGCACGGCCGGGCCCGGTTCCGCGCCGGTCGGTGTGCCGCGGCGCCTCTTGGACGGGTGAGGGGCCGGTCAGGGGCGTCCGGCCGTGAGCTCGGACAGGGCCCTGCGGCACAGGGAGTCCGCGTGCCGGGTGGTCTCCGGGAGGCGGTACCGGGGCGTCAGGGCCAGGGTGTGGGCCACCGCGTTGGGCAGGGTGACCCGGTGGCCGACCGACACGTACACGGGTTTGACCCCGGGCCGGGTGCGCAGCGCGGCGCCGACCTGTTCCGAGTCCGCGAGCAGCGGGGACCACGCCCCGCGCGTGGGAGGCGGTTCCTCGTACGTGAACGTGAACGGGTTCTTCGCGACACCGATCGTGGGGAGCCCGGTGAGGACACCGAGATGGCTGGCGAGCCCGAAGCGGCGGGGATGGGCGAGCCCGTAACCGTCACAGACGACGATCCCCGGGTCGACGCTCAGTGCCTCCAGGGCGGCGAGCACGGTCGGGATCTCACGGAACGCGAGGAGTCCGGGAACGTACGGGAAGGACACCGTGCCGACGGCGGTGGCCTCTTCGACCACCTCCAGGGTGACGCGGTCGAGGACGACCGCCGCGGCGACGACGAGGTCGCGGCTGTCGTCGTACGCCACGTCCACGCCGGTGGCGTGTCCGGTGCCGGGAGGCGGTCCGGGTTCGTCCAGGACGACGCGGGCGCGCAGTTCGTCCTGGACGGCGCGCGCCCGGTCCTCGGTGACGGGCCAGTCGTCGGGCGGCGGCGGGGCCGGTACGGGGGTGGGGTCCGGTACGGGGTGCGGTGCGGGCTTCATGGTGACGCCGAGGGTAGTGCGGGGCGCCTCCGCGCGGCTCGCGTCACCCGGATTCGCCGTGCCGTCCCGGACCCACACGGCACCGGCGCCGTGTGGGTCCGCAAGTCCTGCCATACCTCCTGCCGGGTCCCCCGCGCCGGGAACCCCTCGGCCGTTCGGGACCGCGGGGATGGGTAGGGTCGGGGTGTGTTCGTGCTGGAGTTGACCTATACCGTGCCCGTCGACGCTGTGGACGTGGCGCTGGACGCCCATATCCGCTGGCTGGACGAGCAGTACGCGGCAGGCGTGTTCCTCGCGTCCGGGCGGAAGAATCCCCGGGACGGCGGGGTGATCCTGGCGGTCGGTGACGACCGCGCGCGGATCGAGACGGTCGTCGCGGCCGACCCGTATGTGACGGCCGGGTTCTGCGCGTACCGGATCACGGAGTTCGCGATGACGAAGACCGTGCCCGAGCTGGCCGCCTATCGGGAGCCCCAGCGGCCCTGACGTGCGCCGGGCCACGACCGGTCAGCGGGTGAGCCGGGCCACCCGGCCCTTCTCGCCGGAGGCCCAGCAGCCGCCGTCCGGGGCGCAGTCGACGGTGTCGTAGGAGCCGGTGCCCATCGGCCGCCAGGTCCGGCCGCCGTCCGTGGTGAGGTCGGTGCCGGTCGGGCCGACCGCGAGCGCGGCGTGCCGGGAGCCGACGCGGTGCGCCCACGGGGCGGGCAGCCAGACGGCGCCCGAGCGGTACGCGGGCGGGGGACGGTCCGCCGAACGCCAGGAACGTCCGCCGTCCCGGGTCGTCGCCGCGGCGTCCGGGGAGGGCTGACCGGTGCGGTAGTCGCCGCCGACGGCGATGCCTTGGGCGCGGTCGCGGTCACGGTCCCTGCCGCGGTCACGGTCGCGGTCGCGCTCCCTGTCGCTGCTGTCGCTGTCGCTGTCTCGGAAGGCGAGCGCGAACACCCCGCGCGCGGGATCGCCCGCCGGGAGGGACAGTTCCGTGGCCCGCCAGGTGTGGCCACGGTCCGTGGAACGCAGCACCCGCGCGCGTGCGCCGCCGCCCGTCGCCAGCCACACGTCCCGGGAGCCGGAGGTGACCAGGCACTGGCCACTGGCCGCGAACCCCGCCTCCCCGGGCAGGGCGGGCGGCATGCCCGCGTCGGGCAGCACCCGCCAGGAGCGTCCGCCGTCCCGGGTGGACACGATGCGGTACTTGCCGTCGACCGGGTCGCTCATCGCCAGTCCGCGGCGGTCGTCGAAGAACGCCACGCAGTCGTAGAAGGCTCGGGGGTCGGTGTTGCGGAAGACCTCCGTCCAGGTGGCGCCGCCGTCATCGGTGCGCAGCATCCGGGACGCCTCGCCCTCACCGATCGCGAGGACCACCGCCCGACGGGCGTCGAACGCCTCGATGTCACGGAACTCCAGGTCGGCCGTCCCGGGCGGGGACACCGTCCGCCAGTGCGCACCGCCGTCGGTGGTGCGCAGCACGGTGCCCCGGGAGCCCGCCGCCCACGCGGTGCGCCGGTCCACGGCCGCGAGCCCCCGCAGCCGGACGGTGACACCGCTGTCCTGGGAGCGCCAGCCGGGCGGACGCGGCTGACCGGTGCCCAGGGTGTCGGCGGCCTCGGACTCGGACACGGTGGGGACCGGGGCCGGGGTCCGGGGAGCGGGGGCTTCCGAGGCGTGCGCGGGGACGGCCGACGCCAGAGCGGTGAGGGCCACCGCGAGCAGCCGGGCGGTGCGGCGGGCGGCGCTGGGGCGGCGGCCCGCCGGGTCTGTGCCGGGGCCGGTGGAGATGACGTGGCCGTGGCCGTGGCCGTGGCCGTCGCTGTGGCTGTGGACGGTGTCGGTACCGGTGTCGTGCTTCCGGGTCGTCGGGACCGTACGCCTCTTGTTCCCCAAGCGCCTCATGGCGGGCGAAGCTAGTGCCTGGGGCGGAGGCCGTCCAGAGGGCCCGCGCCGGGCCGAACCTCCCCCCGGGCGGCGGGAGAAGGGGTCCGCAGGTGTCCGGAGTCCCACGAGCGGGCAGCCGTGACAGAGGTCACTCACCGTTCGGGTCACGGATCGGGGCGCTCCGGCGTCTCTTCTGATGTCCGGGGATTCAGTGGGGCCGACCGTGCCACTGGGCCGACAGCCGTCGCCGTCACGAGGGAGCAGGCGTTGTCCATCGTCATCGAGCAAGCCGTGGAGGCGCGCTTGGTCGCCGCCGCGCCGCGCATGGCCACCATCCCGGCCGTTCTGCGGTACGAGCAGGACGACCCCTTCGCGGTCCGTATGACCTTCCCCGCGCCCTCGACGCTGGAAGGCGTCGATGTGTGCTGGACGTTCGCGCGGGAGCTGCTCGCCGCCGGGATGGAGGAGGCCGTCGGCCAGGGCGATGTACGGGTCCGGCCGTACGGGTTCGACCGTACGGTGATGGAGTTCCACGCGCCCGAGGGCACCGCGATCGTGCATGTCCGCAGTGGTGAGCTGCGCCGGTTCCTGGAGCGGACCGACGCGGCGGTGCCCACGGGGCGCGAGTCGCTGTACCTCGATCTGGACCAGGACCTCGCGGATCTGATGCGCGACGCATGAGCCCGGGGGCGGGCGGGGCTGGGGGTGCTCCTCCTTGGCCCACTGTTCCTGTGTGGGCCTTGTCGGGCGCCCCCAGGGTCCCCTGTGCTGGGCGCGATTGTTCCCGTGCGGGTCGTTCGGTGGTTTTGCGCGGTTCCTCGCGCCCCTGAGGTTCCCTGTGCTGGGCGTACTTGTTCCTGTGCGGTCGCTCGGGGGTGCGCAGTTCCTCGCGCCCCTGGGTACTCGGTTCTGGGCGTACTTGTTCCCGTGCGGGTCGTTCGGTGGTTTTGCGCGGTTCCTCGCGCCCCTGAGGTTCCCTGTGCTGGGCCTACTTGTTCCTGCTGAGGTCGCTCGGGGGTGCGCAGTTCCCCGCGCCCCTGGGTACTCGGTTCTGGGCGTACTTGTTCCCGTGCGGGTCGCTCGTGGGTGCGCGGTTGCTCGCGCCCCTGAGGTTCCCTGTGCTGGGCGTACTTGTTCCTGCTCAGGTCGCTCGGGGGTGCGCGGTTCCTCGCGCCCCTGGGTACTCGGTTCTGGGCGTAGTTGTTCCCGTGCGGGTCGCTGGTGACGAGAACGGGCCGGGCTCTGGTTGAGCGCGGCCCGGGTCTCGTTCGGTCAGCGTTGGGGGGTCGGCTCGCGGAGTCGGGGGCCGGAGACCGGGCCGCCGGAGAGGGTGGCCGCCTCCGCCAGTGCGGCTCTGCGGAAGGTTCTGCTGCGGCCCGCGCAGTCCGCGCAGATCGCCGGAGCGCCCTCCGCGGACGGATCACGGTCCATCTCCGCCGCGATGTACGAGTGGTCGCAGCGGTGGCAGCGGACCCGGGCCTGCCAGATGTCGTCGACCTCGTCGCGCGGGTCGTGGGCCCGGCGGAGCACCGGGGAGCGGGTGGTGCGGGTGGCGAGCCAGTAGAGGCCGACGCTCAGGACCAGGGTCACCGGAGACGACCAGGTCGTGCCGAAGGTCCCCGTGAACTCCAGGACGAGGATGCCCGTCAGGGACGAGATCATCCACACCACCGCGCCCGGCGCGAACGTGGCGACCCGCCCCGGCCGGAACTCCGGCAGCCCGTCCCGGTCGCCGTCACGGTGCAGCGCCAGATGCGTCAGCATGATGCCGACCCAGGCGACGACGAACGCGCCCTGCCAGGCCAGCGCGGTGAGCACATAGCTCAGTACGTCGGTGAGCATGATCAGGTACGTCACGACGCTCGCCACCGCGAGAGCCGCCACCCGTGGCACCCGGATGTGGAAGAGCCGGGCGACCACAGCCTCCACATTGGTGGACGCCACGTAGTAGTTGGCGGTGTTGATACGGGACTGGGTCAGCCAGACGACCCCGAGTCCCCACACACCCATCAGCGCGACGATGGTGTCACCGATGGCCGTCTCGGTCGGCATCCCGGCGGCGCCCGCCGCGAGGACCAGGAAGATCCCGATCAGGCCGTTGACGAAGTACACGAAGAAGTAGAACACCGGGCCGAAGGTGACGACACTGTGGAAGCCCGCGTCCTTCGGCTTGCCGAACCGGCCGAAGTCGACGGTGTACATCATGAAGACGAAGACGCCCATGTAGACGAAGAAGGCGTACAGCCAGCCCGGGGCACCGAGGTCCGGGACGAGGTCCGGGGTGTGGGTGAACCAGCCGGACGGCTTGTACTCCCGCGCGGCGAGGATCACGGCGATGATGAGGCCGGTCCAGTACAGCGGCAGCAGCGCCCCGTTGAACTTGTCGAGCCAGCGGCGTACCCCGCCGACGGCCATGGGCACATTGGTGAGGATCGAGACCGCGTACCAGAACTCGATGCTCAGCGCCCCGGTGTACGCGTGCAGGGCGTGCGCGATCACCGAGCCCTCGAAGACGGCGTAGTAGATCGCGGTCGCGGCGAGCACGAGCGGCGCGAGCACCGAACCGATGTACCCGAAGACGCGCTGCGAGAGCAGGGCCACGGTCAGCCCGGTGCGGGCCGCGTATCGCGAGAAGACGTAGTTGACCGTGCCGAACACGGCGACCGCGAGCAGGATGCCGATCAGGGTGTCGACGGTCCCCACGGTCACGGCCAGGGTCGCGGCGGTGACCAGGTAGAACATGCCACTGACGAGCGCGTACCAGGCCATGGTCAGCGAGAGCCGGCCGCTGCGCCAGGTCAGCGGGACGATATGCGTGGAGTAGTCCTCGTTGGCGGCCTCCTTGACGACGCGGGGGTCATCGGTGAAGGAGACGTCCAGTGGTACGGGGGCGGAGACATCCGGGCGTGGAGCGGTCACGGGAAGTCCTAGGGAACGGCCGCCTGGGGGGAGAGCGGGGCGGGGGGGCGCCGTACGACGCGTCCCCGCACCGGGGCGGACACCGCGCGGAACGGGAAGCGCGGGGCGGGCCCGGTGGTGCGGGCTGCGGACGGGTGACGACGCGGGGGCTGCTTGGTCGGCCCCGAGGCTTCCGGCGGGATGACCTCGTCCGGTCAAGGTGTGCGCCGCCACCCCGCCTTGTCAACGGTTCGACCGAAGAAGTGAGCTCACGCAACGAAAAACATGGGTCAATCGGTCAAGTTACTACGGATTTCGTCGCACCTGATGCAGCCGTGTGCCCAGTACGAGGGTCAGCGCGACCAGGGCGGCGGGCAGCACGGCGGCGGTGATCGGCGCGTACCGCAGCAGGAGCGCTCCGGCGAGTGCGCCGACCACCAGGGCGAGCAGCACCGCCAGCCGGCGCGGGACGTGCCGGGCGGACCCGTGCGCGGCGGACTCGGCGATCGATGTGAGGGTGCCCGTGACGAAGGTGGTGGTGATCCCGGCGAGCGCGACCCGCCGCGCGCACGCGGTCTGCACCCCCATGGCGAGCGCCGACAGGGCGACGAGCGCCACGTCCCACTCCTCGGACGGCTCGGCGTCCACGGCGGCCCAGCCCGCGAGGAACGCCACCTGGCAGAGCAGACCGACCGTCAGGGTCAGGGTGATCCGCCGGGGCCACAGGGCGCCCGCCGGAAGGTCGCGGGTCACCCGGAACGCCAGCACCAGCCCGGCGGCGAAGGCGAGGGTGGCCGCCGCCGCGCGGGCCACATGCAGATCGGCGCCGTGCGAACCCGCGATCCCGAGCAGGACGAGATTGCCGGTCATGTTCGCGGTGAAGACTCCGCCGAGACCGAGGTAGGCCAGGGCGTCGGTGGCCCCCGCCGCCACGGTGAGCAGCAGCGCGAGCGCGTCGGCGAGCCGCTGCCGTCCGGCGGTGGCGGGCAGTACGGACGCGGTGTCCGGGACGGTGTCCGGCGCCGTTCCCTGCGCTGCGTCCGGCCCTGCGTCCGGCGCTGCGGCCGGTCCCGCGTCCGGCGCTGCGGCCGGTCCCGCGTCCGGCGCTGCGTCCGGCGCTGCGTCCGGTCCGGAGCCCTCGGGGCCGGACCCCGAGGAATCGTCGCGGCTGTCGACCCCGGCAGATCCCGTGGGGCCCGTGGGGTTTTCGGGGTTCCTGGGACCGGCGGTGTCGGCGTGGTCCTGGGGGCCGGGGAGGTCGTCGGGGGGACCGCTCGGCTGGTTTCGCATCATGCCGTTCCTCGGGTTTCGGGGCCCGTACCCCCGGCGCGCTGGCGGCCGAAGGGGTTGACATACGGGAAAAGGTGCCCAAACAATAAGCCCACTTGGTCGGACCATCTGACTATCTCGGCCCACCGGCAGGGCCACCCGCACCCGAAGGCACGCACTCCATGGCGCACACCGATCCCGAGACCCGCGTCCGTGAACTGGGTCTCGTCATCCCCGACTTCGCCGCCCGGCCGTACTACGGCACGGACTACGGGTCGATGAAGCCCCACCACATCACCGGAAACCTGCTCTTCCTGGGCGGCCACACCGCCGACGACGCGGACGGCAACGTCCGCAACCCGGGCCGCCTCGGCGCCGATGTGACCGTCGAGCAGGGTTACGAGGCCGCCCGGCTGACCGCCCTGAACTGCCTCGGCGGCATCCGGCTCGCCCTCGGCTCGCTCAACCGGGTGCACTCCCTAGTACGCTCGCTGTGCTTCGTCGTCAGCACCCCGGAGTTCGAGGACGTGCACAAGGTGTCCTCGGGCGCGACGGACCTCTTCCGGGACGTGTTCGGCCCCGAAGCGGGGCTCGGCGGACGCGCCACCATCGGGGTGATGAGCCTCGCCCGCCGGAGCTGCTTCGAGAACTGGCTCACCGTCGAGATCGACGGCTGACCCACCCGGGACGGCGGTCGCGCGCACCGCCCGGCCGGCGCGCGCGGCCGTGCCGCACGGCACCCGTCCACCGCCCGGCGGCCGGGCCCACCCGGACCGCCGCCCCGCCCGAAAGGCCCATCGGTGACCGTCGACTGGACCCTGATCGCCCCCGAGGCAGCCCTCGGACCCGACCGGCTCGCCGGACGCCTCCAAGGGCTCATCGAGGAGGGTCGGCTGCCCGCCGGCACCCGTATCCCCGCCGAGCGCGAACTCGCCGAGCAGCTGCGGATCTCCCGGGCCTCCGTCCGCGAGGCACTGCGCGAACTGGAGCTGCGCGGACTCGTCGACCGCAAGCCGGGCCGGGGCACGATCGTCACCGGCACCACCCGGCCCGATCTGCACGCCCGTCAGCTCGGGGACATGGACGAGGCGGCACGGCTGGTGCACGAGGTCATGGATCTGCGCTCCGCCGTCGAACCGCCCGTCGCCGCGCGGGCCGCGCTGCGTGCCACCGAGAGCGATCTCCAGCACCTCGCCGGACTGCTGTCGCAGGCCGAGCTGGAGCGCGGACGCGACAATCTGGCCGCCCTCATCGAACTCGACGGCGCCTTTCACGTCGCCGTCGCCCGGGCCACCCACAACCCGATGCTGACCCGGCTCCTCGAAGCCACCAACGAGTGGGTCGGACCCTCCCGTGACCCGCAGTACCAGTCCACGGAACGCCTGGTCGCCTCACTGCGCGGGCACCGCCGTATCCTCGCCGCGCTGATCAGCCACGACAGCGAGGCGGCGGCCGAGGCGATGGCCGACCACCTCAGCGAGGTCCAGGGCATGATCATCGACAGTCTGGGGCGGGGCACCCACGACACCGCGGAACCGCGACCCTGACCTCGCCGCACCTCAGCCCACCCTCTTCTCCCCCGCGCGAACGCCGTCCCGTGCCGGTGCCGCCGCAGCAAGGAAGGCCGCCGTCATGAACGCCGTACCGCCCGCCCAGCCCGCCTCCGCCGCCGCGCCCTTCGCCTTGGCCGCCCCGCACGCCCTGGCCACCGGGGCCGGGGACGCCGTCCGGGCGGCGGGCGGCAACGCCGTCGACGCCGCGCTCGCCGCTGCCATCGCGCTCACGGTCGTCTATCCGCACCAGTGCGCGGTCGGCGGCGACCTGATCGCCCTGGTCGCGCTGCCCGACGGACGGACCCTCACCGTCAACGGCAGCGGAGCCGCCGCGGCCGGAGCCGACCCCGGGGCCTTCAGCGGCCCCCTGATGCCGGTCACCGGCGCGCGGACCGTGACCGTCCCGGGCGTCGTCGCGGGCTGGGCGACCCTGCACGAGCTCGCCGGACGGCTCCCGTGGGAGCGGCTGTTCGACGCGGCCGTCACCTACGCCCGGGACGGTGTGCCGACCGCGCCCGGGGTCGCCACCGCACTGCGCCAGGAGGCGCCGCTGCTGCTCGGGGACCCGGGGATGCGCGAGGTGTTCTTCCCGGACGGCGTCCCGCTCGCCACCGGTGCGGTGCTCCGTCAGCCGGCCCTCGCCCGTTCCCTGGCTCTGCTCGCCGAGCGGGGCCCGAAGGCACTGTACGACGGGGAGTTGAGCGCGGGTCTGGTGGAACTGCTGCGATCCCTGGGGTCACCGCTCACCAGGGACGATCTGGCCCGGCACACCACCGAGGTCACGGAGCCGCTGGCCACGGTGTTCCGGGGCGAGGAATACCTCACCGCCCCGCCCAACTCGCAGGGCCTGCACCTGCTCCAGGCCCTCGCCCTGGTGGAACGTATGCCGCGCGACGCCGAACTGCTCGGCTCGGAGGCGTCGTTGTTGGCGCGGATCTTCGACGCGGTCACCCAGGACCGGGACAGCCATCTCGCGGACCCCCGCCAGGTGGACGTCCCCGTCGCAGAGTTGCTCGGGGCGGCCCATCTCGACACGGTCGCCGAACGGGTTCTCGGCGGCGAGCGGGCGCTGGGCGGTGAGCGGACCGCGTCCGTGCCCGGTGCCGCCCGGCGGGCCCAGGCCGCGCGGCCCAGCGGGGACACCGTCGCGGTGGTCGCGGCCGACGCCGAGGGGTACGCGGTGTCGCTGATCCAGAGCCTCTTCCACAGCTTCGGGTCCGGCATCCTCGACCCGGGGAGCGGAATCGTGCTGCACAACCGGGGGTCGTTCTTCGACCTGGCGCCCGGCGCCCCCAACCGGCTCGCCGGGGGGCGGCGTCCGGCGCACACCCTGATGCCGGTACTGACCCGGCGGGACGGGGTGATCAGCGGCGCCCACGGCACGATGGGCGGCAAGGCGCAGCCGCAGATCCATACGCATCTCGCGCTGCGGCTCACGGCGGGGGACGATCCGGTGCGGGCGCTGGGCCGGCCCCGGTGGGTGATCGGCGGGCTCGGGGTGGACGAGCCCGCCGGGGTGGCCTCGGTGGAGGGATCGGTGCCCGCGGAGGCGCTTTCCGCGCTGGTCGGGGCGGGGTACCGGGCGGAGGTCCTGGCCGAGTTGGACGAGCAGGTGGGACACGGGCAGGTGGTGCGGCGGCGGGAGGACGGCGGGTTCGACGCGGGGACCGATCCTCGGAGTGACGGGGCGGTGGCCGTGCGGCTGGCCTGACGCCTTCGCTTGCGCCTCCGGGTGCTGCCTCCTGCTGTTGTCCGCCGGGTGCGGGTCGGTCCTCGTTTCTGCGCAGTTCCCCGCGGGGCGCCTTCGCTTGCGCCTCCCGGTGCTGCCTCCTGCTGTTGTCCGCCGGGTGCGGGTCGTTCTCGCTTTTGCGCAGTTCCCCGCGCCCCTTCGGGGGCGCTGCCTTGCTGGGGCTTGCTCCTCGGGTGCGGGTTGTCCTCGTCTTTTGCGCAGTTCCCCGCGCCCCCTGGCGGGGCGCTGCCCGGTACCGCTCGCCTTTCGGGTGCGGGTTGTCCTCGTCTTTTGCGCAGTTCCCCGCGCCCCCTGGCGGGGCGCTGCCTGGTACCGCTCGGTTCTCGGGTGCGGGTCGGTTCTCGTTTTTGCGCAGTTCCCCGCGCCCCTTTGGGGGCGCTGCCCGGTACCGCTCCCTTCTCGGGTGCCCCGCGCCCCTTTGGGGGCGCTGACCGGCTGGGGGCTCTTCTGTGGGGCTGGTCAGGGGTGGGGGAAGAGGGTGTTGGCCTCTTTGTAGGGCATGGCCCCGGTGAGGGCTTCGTAGGTGCCGGTGGTGAGGGCCTCTCGGGCTGCTGACCGGACGAACGAGTGGGCCGCGCGGGCCAGTCCGGAGCCCAGGGTGACACGGGCCACGCCGAGTGCGGCCAGTTCCGGGACGGTCGGCAGGCCCGGTCCGGCCAGGATGTTGAGGGGGCCGTCCACACCGTCGGCCAGGGCCCGGATCTCGTCGGGGTCGCGGACCCCGGGGACGAAGATCCCGTCCGCGCCCGCCGCGAGGTACGCGGCGGCCCGCTCCAGGGTGCGGGCGAGCCGGGTGGCCGGGTCGCCGACCGACTTCCAGTACGTGTCCACCCGGGCGTTGACGAACAGCGGCACGCCCTGCGCGTCGGCCGCGCCACGGGCGACGCGCAGCCGGGCGGCCTGGTCGCCCGCCGGACGCAGCGGGGTGGCCGCGTCCCGCTCCGGGTCCCCGTACAGGGCGTCCTCGATGTTGACGCCGACCGCACCGGCGGCGAGCACGATCTGGACCGTGGCGGCGATGTCCGGGGTCTCGTCGGCGTAGCCCGCCTCGATGTCGGCGGTGACCGGTACGTCGACGGCCGCCGCGATCCGTGCCACCGCGTCGAGCGCGCGGTCCCGGTCGAGCCGCTCACCGTCGGGGAGACCCAGTTCCCAGGCGATCCCCGCGCTGGTGGTGGCGACCGCCAGGGCGCCGGCGGCCACGACGAGCCGGGCGCTCGCGGGGTCCCAGGCGTTGGGCAGCACCAGCGGGCGGCCCGGCACATGCAGGGCGCGCAAGGCGCGGGCCTGCGCCACCGGGTCGACGGCGTCCACGGCGTCCACGGGCGGCTTCGTCTCGTACGTCATGGCGACCACTCAAGCACGCGGGGGGTCGCGGGCGCGTCGACCGGCTCAGCCGCTGGTCGCGGCACCGCCCGCGACCACCGTCGTCGTCGTGACGATGAGCGCCGTGCGCAGCTCCTGGATCACCTTGCGCAGCGCCGGGGCCGCCGCGCCGCTGCGGGCCGTGAGGGCCTCGGCGCGGGCCTTGTGGGCGCGGTACTCCTTGGCGGAGGCGAGGGTGCGGACCTCGCCCGCGACGGCGAGGGCGACCAGTGCGGCGTCACGGGCGGGAACGTCCTCGACGGGTGCCGTGCCGACGAGCACACAGCGGGCATCGTCCCGCAGGGCGTCCACGACGGCGGGCCGTTCCAGGGTGTGGTCGACCGAGGGGAAGACCCCGAGGACGCGTTTGCGGTCGACCCCCAGATGACCTTCGGCGACAAGCTGTTCACGGACGGCGTCGAGGGTGACGCGGGCGCGCGAGCCGACCCAGGACTTCCACTTGCGGGGCGCCGACTCGCCGATCAGTTCCAGCAGCCCGTCGAGGACGGTGTCCCCGGCGCGGGCGTCCGGGTCGACCGGCCGGACGACCCCCTCGTCGTCGACCAGCAGCCCGCGCTGCGCCAGCTCCGTGAGGGCTCCCGCTCTGACCAGGTAGTGCAGCTGACTGGCACCGGTGATCTTGAGCCGGGTGGTGTCCCACGACAGCAGATAGAGCCGGGCAGGCAATGAGAGCGGGCCGAACGGCACGGAGTTCCTCCAGGGCGGCGTGGAGAGGGAGGGGCCGCCCAGCGCCACGATAAACGCTTGACTTCCCCCGGGCCGATTTCTACGGTGTAGAGGCATTGCCACCGTTGATGGGAGAAGGACGTTGCTCTACTGAGGTCCCGGGACACCGCGTCACACAGTCCGGTCCGATCCGCTGTGTGCGAAGTGTGCGACCTCGGTGCACGAGCCGTCCGCCCGTACGGGGCAGTCCGGTCCGCCTTTCCGGCGGCGGCCTCCCGCGTTCCCCGCTGAACGCCCCCGTCACGGCGCGCCCCGCCTCCGGCCGTCCGGTCCCCGCTTCCCGGTGTCTCCACTCGTCGCCCTGACCATGACGAGCGACCAGGAGGCCGCATGTCTACTCCGAATCCTTCCCGCAGCGCTTCCCTCACCCTGACCTCGCTGTCCTTCGCCTGGCCCGACGGCACGCCGGTCTTCGACGACCTGCACACCGCCTTCGGTCCGGGACGGACCGGCCTGATCGGGCTGAACGGCTCGGGGAAGTCCACCCTGCTCCGACTGATCGCCGGTGAACTCACGCCCGTCGAGGGCTCCGTGCTCACCGCGGGTGACATCGGGTATCTGCCCCAGGACGTCACGCTCGACACCGCGCTGCGGGTGGACGAGGTGCTGGGGATCGCCGCGACCAGAGCCGCGCTGCTCGCCATCGAGGGGGGTGACGCCGCCGAGGAGCACTTCGCGGCCGTCGGTGACGACTGGGACGTGGAGGAGCGGGCGCTCGCCACGCTCGCCGGTCTGGGGCTGGGGCACATCGGTCTCGACCGGACCATCGGCGAGGTGTCCGGTGGTGAGTCGGTGCTGCTGCGGCTGGCCGCGCTGCTGCTGGAACGGCCCGCCGTGCTGCTGCTGGACGAGCCGACGAACAATCTCGACCTGGACGCCCGGCGGCGGCTGTACGCGGCCGTGCGGGCCTGGACGGGGGTGCTGGTCGTGGTCAGCCACGACCGTGAACTGCTGGACCTGGTCGATCAGGTCGCCGATCTGCGCGGCGGCGCGATCACCTGGTACGGCGGCAACTTCACCGCGTACGAGGAGGCGCTGGCAGTGGAACAGGAGGCGGCGGAGCGGATGGTCCGTGTCGCCCGGACCGATCTGCGCCGCCAGCAGCGCGAACTGGCCGACGCCCAGGTCAAGCTGGCCCGGCGCAAGCGGTACGGGCAGAAGATGTACGACACCAAGCGTGAGCCGAAGATCGTGATGAACGACCGCAAGCGCACCGCCCAGGTGTCGGCCGGCAAGCACCGCGTCATGCACGAGGACAGGCTCGCCGGGGCGAAGGAGCGTCTCGACGAGGCCGCCGGAGCCGTACGGTCGGACGACGAGATCCATGTCGATCTGCCGTACACGTCGGTGCCGCCGGGTCGCACCGTGCTGACCCTGCGGGAGCTGGAACTCCGGTACGGCTCCCGGGTGGACGGTGAGCTGTGGGTGCGCGGCCCGGAGCGGATCGCGCTGGTCGGCAGGAACGGGGCCGGGAAGTCGACGTTGCTGCGGACGATCGCCGGTGAGCTGTCGCCCGAGGCGGGTGAGGCGGTGGCGCATGTGCCGCTGCGGTACCTGCCGCAGCGGGTGGATCTGCTGGACGAGGAGGCGACGGTCGCCGAGAACGTCGGGCGGTTCGCCCCGCAGGCCACCAACGCGCTGATCAGGAACCGGCTGGCCCGCTTCCTGTTCCGGGGTGCCCGTGCCGACCAGCGGGTGTCGACCCTGTCGGGCGGCGAACGGTTCCGGGCGGCACTGGCCTCGCTGATGCTGGCGGAGCCCGCGCCGCAGCTGCTGATGCTGGACGAGCCGACGAACAATCTGGACATGGCCAGCGTCCGGCAGCTCACCAGCGCGCTGGAGTCGTACGAGGGGGCGCTGATCGTGGCGAGTCACGATCTGCCGTTCCTGGAGTCGCTGGGCATCACCCGCTGGCTGGAGCTGGACGGCGAACTGCGGGAGGTGACACCGCGCGACGTGGCGGGGCTCGGCTAGTCCGCGTCCCGGCGAACGGTGCCCGTCCAGGAAGGGGGACCGGGAAGGGGGACCGGAGGGGGAAGGGGCGCGGCGGGGGCGCGGGCCGGGTGTGCGGGGCGCGTCCGCGGGCAGGGGTACCACGCGAATCGGCCGTCGGTTGTGCCCGGGGGCTGTTTCCCGTCAGGTGGCCGGTTGCATGATGGCCGCCGTACGCGAGGGGGCCGTACCGGCCCCCTCCGCGCCCGTGCCCGTCGAGACGGAGAGCCGCCTGTGCCCAGCAAGAAGGCCCTGATCCGCCGTCCCGGTCCCCGGCTCGCCGAGGGGATCGTGACCCATGGCACGCGGGAACCCGTCGACGTGGATCTCGCGGTCCGGCAGTGGGAGGAGTACGCGGCGGCGCTGGAGGCCCATGGGTGGGAGACGCTGGAGGTGGCGCCCGCCGACGACTGTCCGGACGCGGTGTTCGTGGAGGACACCGTCGTGGTGTTCCGCAATGTCGCCCTGATCGCGCGGCCCGGCGCCGAGTCCCGGCGGGCGGAGACCGCCGGGGTGGAGGAGGCCGTGGGGCGGCTGGGTGCCTCGGTGAACTGGGTGTGGGAGCCGGGCACGCTGGACGGCGGCGATGTGCTGAAGATCGGGGAGACCCTGTACGCCGGGCGGGGCGGGCGGACCAACGCGGCGGGGGTCCAGCAGTTGCGGGCGGCGTTCGAGCCGCTGGGGGCCCGGGTCGTCGCGGTGCCGGTGGACCGGGTGCTGCATCTGAAGTCGGCGGTGACCGCGCTGCCGGACGGCACGGTGATCGGGTACGGACCGCTGGTCGACACGCCGAGCCTGTTCCCGGGTTTTCTGCCGGTGCCGGAGGAGTCCGGGGCGCATGTGGTGCTGCTCGGCGGGGCCCGGCTGCTGATGGCGGCGAGCGCGCCCCGGTCCGCCGGGCTGCTCGCCGGGCTGGGCTTCGAGCCCGTCCTGGTGGACATCAGCGAGTTCGAGAAGCTGGAAGGCTGTGTGACATGCCTCTCAGTGCGGTTGCGGGAGCTGTACAGCTGACCCGCATGGACCCGCTGGTGAATGGCCGGATTCGGATGTTTTCCACCACCCCGGCTGCGAGGTGCCTTTACGGCGGGTTTAACCTACGGGTTCGTAACCTACGGGTTCGTAGCCTACGTTGCCGTAGGTTGTCGTCCCCAGCACGTACTCCCCTCCCCAGGAGCCCCAGTGACGCTCACCTCTCCCCACCTCGGCACCTCGTCCACCTGGACGGATGCCCGGCTCCTCCATGCGCTGGAGGAAGTGGTCGAGCAGGAGCTGAACCGTCATCTGAAGGTCGCCAAGGACTGGATGCCGCACGAGTACGTGCCGTGGTCGGACGGCCGTAACTTCCCCGGCATCTTCGAGGACGGCGAGGCCTGGGGCAAGGAGCAGTCCAAGGTCACCGAGATCGGCCGGATCGCGCTCGTCGTCAACCTCCTCACCGAGGACAACCTCCCCAGCTACCACCACGAAATAGCTTCCCTGTTCGGCCGCGACGGCGCGTGGGGCACCTGGGTGCACCGCTGGACCGCCGAGGAGGGCCGCCACGGCATCGTGATGCGGGACTATCTGCTGGCGTCGCGGGCGGTGGACCCCGACAAGCTGGAGGCGTTCCGCATGTCGCACATGTCGGAGGGCTTCGAGTCGGACAACCGCCACTCGATGCTGCACTCCGTCGCGTACGTGGCCTTCCAGGAGCTGGCGACCCGGATCTCCCACCGCAACACCGGCCACCAGTCCGGTGACCCGGTGTGCGACCGGATGCTGGCGCGGATCGCGACCGACGAGAACCTGCACATGGTCTTCTACCGGAACCTGCTGAAGGCCGCGTTCGAGCTGGCGCCCGATCTGACGATGCAGGCCGTGCGCGACGTGGTCGTCGACTTCCGGATGCCCGGTCACGGCATCCCCGGCTTCGAGCGGGCCGCTGCGCAGATGGCGATCGGCGAGGTCTACAACATGCGCATCCACCATGACGACGTGCTCCAGCCGGTGCTCCGCTTCCTGAAGGTCATGGAGATCGACGGGCTGGGCCCCGACGGTCTGAAGGCCCAGGAGGAGCTCGGGCTCTACATGGGCGGTCTCGACGCGGAGGCGAGCAAGTTCGACGAGCGGCTGGCCGCCCGCAAGGCGCGGATGGCCGCCCGCAAGGGCTGACCGTACGACGGTGGGGGGCACGGGCCGCGGGCCGGTGCCCCCCACCGTCGTTCCCGCTGTCGACCCCGCCGGACCCCCGGATGAACAGCGCGTTGATCGTTTGTTTTTCGCCACCGTGCACGATCGGTGGCATGCAGATCGACAGTGACCTGGAGCAGGCTTCCGACTGGCAGGAGCGGGCGCTGTGCGCGCAGACCGGCTCCGAATTCTTCTTCCCGGAGCCCGGCAGCTCCGTACGCGAGGCCAAGCGCATCTGCCGGATGTGCGACATGCGCGAGGCGTGCCTGAGGTACGCGCTCGCCAACGACGAACGCTTCGGTGTGTGGGGCGGGCTCTCCGAGAAGGAGCGGCTGGACCTGCGCCGGGAGGCCGCCGCCTGACCGGCCCGGCCGGGGCGCGACGGGGTGCGGTGCCGGCGCGGGTTCAGTCCTGGCGGGCCGCGCTGCGGATCACCGCGAACCTCGCTCCGTAGGGGTCCGCGACCTTGGCGATCCGGCCGACGTCGGGCAGATCGGTGGGCGGCATCCGTACCTCACCGCCGAGCTCCTGGACCCGCGCCGCGACCGCGTCGGTGTCGGTGACCTCGATGTACGGCGTCCAGTAGGGACCCGCCGCGGTCTCCGCCGGGTCCGCGTCGACGGGCAGGAGACCGCCGAAGGTGCCGCTCTCGTCGGCCCCGGCGGGGCCCACGGTCGTGTACGTGCCGCCGCCGAAGGGGATGTCGGAGGTGTGCCAGCCGAAGACCCCGCCGTAGAACGCCTTGGCCGAGGCCACGTCCGGGGTGTACAGCTCCGTCCAGCACAGCGAGCCCGGCACGTCGACCAGGTCGAGGCCCTTGTTGGTACCGGGCTGCCAGATGCCGAAGCGGACACCCTCGGCGTCACGGAGGAGCGCCATCCGGCCCTGCTCCATGACGTCCATCGGGGCGAACTCGGCCGAGCCGCCGTGCTCCGAGGCCGCCGCGGCCGTCGCGTCGGCGTCGTCGCTGCGGAAGTAGACCGTCCAGCTCGGTGCCCCCTGGTCCGCCGTGACGGTCATCCCGCCCGCGACGGTCCCGCCGTCGAGCTGGAACATGCCGTACCCGCCGGCCTCCGGACCCGCCGAGCGGAACGTCCAGCCGAACAGCGCCCCGTAGAAACCGAGGGCGCCGTCGAGGTCGGGGGTGCCGAGGTCGAGCCAGTTCGGAGCGCCGTGGACGTAGGGGATGGTGAGCATGATGCCCTCCTCCTGGGACCCCGGCCGGTCGCGGACCGCCGCTCCGTCCCGGTCCCGGGTACTGGGTGCCGGGCCCCGGGCACGGGCCACGGGGCCCCCGGTCGTCCTTCCCCACCGAGTGTTCCACCACGGCCCGCCGCCCGCCGCCGGAGCGGAGGGACGCGGCCGGTGACCGGCGGCGGTCAGCCGACGACGAGCGTGCCCAGCATGGACGGATGGATCGTGCAGGTGTACGGATAGCCGCCGCGTTCGCCGGGCGCGGTGAACGTGGCGGTGGCGCCCGGCGCGATGTCACCGGTGTCGAAGGCGTCGCCCCCGGCGGCGGTGACCGTATGGGTCACCGAGTCCTCGTTGGTCACGGTGACGCGCCCGCCCGGGGCCACGGGAAGATCGGCGGGGACGAACGCGAAGTCCCGGATCACCAGGGTGGCCCGCGTGGAGCCGGACGGCCCGGTGGCCGAGGGCGTCGCGGACGACGGGGTACTTCCGCCGCCCCCGCCGCCCGAGCACGCGGCCAGCGGCAGGCACAGCACGGCGAGCACGGCCACGGCGGCGCGGGCCCGGGACCGGCGGGTCGGCCGGTGGCGCGGTGACCTGGCATTCATACGGGCTCCGGGGTCCGGCCGCGTCCTCGGCGGCGTGCGCGCCCCGGGCACGGGGCCGTCGGCCTCACTAGAACGCGCGGCGACACGCAGGGCCACCGGGCACAGCCGTCCGGATGACGCCCCGCGCACACCGTTCGGGTGAGCTGATTCCGGACATCCCCGTACCTCCCGCCCCGGTGAGGGATCAGACACCGACCGTGGCGGCCGGAGCGCGCGCGGCGAGAAGAAGGTCCTCGTAGGTGTGATGGGGGCGGGTGGTGGTTCGGTGGTGCAGCAGCTCGGCGGCGCGCGTGTGGTCCCCCGTGTCGACGAGGGCGCGGGCGAGGGTGTCCTGGACGATCTCGCGCTCGACCCGCACCCCGCCGATACGCTTCACCCCCTCACCCAGACCGCTCAGCAGCTCCACCGCCGCCCGGGGGCGCCCGGCGGTGATCTCCGCCAGCGCCCGTACGACGGGGGCGAGGACCTCGCGGTAGTCGGCGCGCTCGTCGGCGGCGGCCCGGCGGGCCAGGACGTGCAGATCGTCGGTGGCGGCCTCCACGGCCAGGGCCAGGGCGAGATTGAAGGTATGGAAGACCTCGGCCGTCCCGCCCGGCGCGGCGAGCAGCTCCCGCACATGGTCCAGGTCGCTCCGGCCCGCCGGTGCCTGTCCGGCCAGGAGCAGGCGCCAGTTCGTCGCGGCTCTCATACCGACGTCCGTGCGGGCCAGTGCCGTGTCCGCGCGCCGGCGCGCGTCCGGGAAGTCGCCGCAGGCGAGGGACTGGAGTGCGGCATGCCAGTTGAGATGCCGTGACTGCGCCGCGTGCGGGTCGGCACGCAGCCACTCGTCCAGGAAACCGGCGCCGTCGGGACCCGCCCCCAGCTCGTGCTCGGCGTGCGCGAGGGCGTGCGCTGCCACGCCCGAGCGGGGGTGGAGGGCCAGGGCCCGCCCGGCCAGTCCGTGCGCCTCCCGTACCCGGCCCTGCTCCGCCCGGGCCGCCGCCAGCCGGCCCGTCCACGACCAGCTCTCCGGACCGGCCAGCGCCGCGTGCTCCTCCACAAGGGCATCGCCGTGCGCACGGTAGGCGTCGTCCCCGCACGAGGAGAACGCGCCCAGCATGAGACCGGCGAGCTCGTCGGCGGGCCAGCGGCCGAAATGTCCCACCAGATGATCGGCCGTCAGCCGGTACTGCCGGTGGGTGTGGAGGAACACCCCGTACACCAGGCTCGCCTCCCGCTCACCGGCGGCCCGCGCGTCCCGGTGGGCGATCACCAGCTGCTCCTTGAGCACCGCTTCGTCCCACCGGTCACCGGTCACCAGCGCCAGCAGCGCCCGCGCCACCCCGTGGTCCGGCTCCGAGCCGACCCACTGGCGCAGCAGCGGAAGCGTCCGCCCGCTGAGGGACAGCAGTGCCTCCACCGCCCGCTCGCCCAGCGCCGCGGTCTCCGCTTCCCCGCTGACCGCCGTCGCGCCGGTCACCGGCCGCTCACCGGACCGTTCACACACTCGGTCGGAGGTCGACGAAGCAGACGACGCCGCTGTTGCCGCACTGGTTGCGCCGGAGGTCCAGCGGCAGACCGGTCTGGTTGCCGCCCCCCAGCCCGCTCCCGGCCGCGGTGACGCCCACGGCACGGGAATCGCCCTGGGTGACACAAGCGTTGCCGAAGACCGCGTTGCCGATCCCGATGATGCTCGCGTGAGCGGCGCCCGCCGGAACCAGTGCCACCCCGGCCACCGCTCCCAGCACCGCCGTCCGCACACCCACACGTCCCGCGCCACCGCGCGTACCTCGTGTCTCCACGCCCATCACGCCGCCTCCTTCGTCCGGGACCCTGTCCCGGTGCCGTACTGGTCACGACCGGCCGGACGGACCCGGCCACCGCACTTGCACCAACGAGTCGGCCCCCGCCCCGACACGCGGAGATCGCCCGGACCCCGTCAACCTGGCGCGGGCGCTCACGCGGACGGGGGCGGCGGCCCGCTGCCGGGCCGCCGCCCCCGTCCGGGGTGCCGGGTCAGAACTGCCAGAGCAGCACCGAACGCAGCTCCAGCCGCTCCGTGGCCGGGCGGCCGTGGGGACGGAGGTTCCACTCGCGTCCTGTGCAGTCGGCCTCGCTGTAGACGGTCGCCCAGGCGTCCGTGTCGTTCCACGGGGCGACGGCGGGCGAGGAGGCGTCCGGGTCGGCGACCTCGGGCAGCGTCACACACTCCCCGCTCGGCGGGTCCTGGAGCACGGCCGTCCGCAACTGCCCGTCCAGCCCGTGGTACTTGTACGCGAACTGCCCGGTCGCCGCGGCGGCGGTGCCCGACAGGGTGAACAGGAAGGCGAGGGACGCGGCGACGGCGGTCGCGGCGGAGGTACGGAGACGCACGGTGAGGGTGATCCTTTCCCCGGAGCTGCACTGGAACGAAGATCACCTTACGTGTCACCCAGCGTGCCCAAACGATTCTCCACAGCAACCGAACCCACGGTTCATCCCAAAGGACCGAACACCCGAATCGCCGAGGACCACGCACCCCCACGAACAACCCGCACCCGGCAAACAACCACAGCCCCCACCACCGACCCCGAAGGGGCGCGAGGAACCACGCACCACGAGCTGACCCGCACCCGGCAAACAACCACAGCCCCACCACCGTGCCCGAAGGGGCGCGGGGAACTGCGCACCCACGGACAACCCGCACAGGAACAAGCGCGCCCACCCCCAAGGGCCCGGGCACGGCAACCGAAGACATCCCGCACAGGAAGGGGAGCCGAGAGAACCCCCCAACCCCCGCGCCCCGCCGCCTCAGTGGGGATGATGCGGCTCGTACCCCGGGATCGTCCCGTCCGGCTTCTTCACCAGGAACAGGCCCACCATGCCCATGTCCGAATGGCTCTGCACATGGCAGTGGTACATCCAGGCGCCGGCGCCCACGCCCTCCCCCGCGACGATCTGGAAGCCGAACGAGTCGGCGGGCCCGCAGATCTTGTTGTCGATGACCTGGCTCGGGTCGTCGGGCCCGGTGAGCATGCCCGTGCGGTTGTCGGCCCAGCGATGTCCGTGCATATGGAACGTGTGGTAGTACTCGCCGTGGGTGATGACGATGAACTCGACCCGGTCACCGACGGTCGCCTCGAAGTCGGGGCCGCTGTGCGCGGGGCGATTGTTGATGTTCATGTCGTTGAAGACGACGGTGTGGGTCGCGTCGGGGAGGATGTCGCCCTTCCTGCGGACGATCACCGGCCCGTACAGGCCCTTGCGGATGCCGCCGGTGCCGTGCTCGGTGCCCACCACATGGTCGTGGTAGTGCCAGTAACCCGCGCTGCCCGCCCGCCAGGTGCCGTCCTTGCGGCGGCCGGGCGTGTGGGTGCGCCAGGTGTACGTCCGCTTGCCGCCCGGCGGGACATCGCTCTTGTTCATGGCGGTGCCGTCGCTGGTGATCTCGTAGTCGAGACCGTGCACATGCAGGCTGACGGCCACGTCCATCGTGTTCTCGAACTCGATGTGCACGGTGTCGCCCTCGTTGACCTCGACGAGCGGACCGGGCACGGACGCCTTGCCCTTCTCGAAGCCGTAGCCCATCCGTCCGTCGGACAGCTTCTCCGCGTACATCTTGATCCGCCGTACCGCTCCCCCGGCGGGTGCGGTACGCGGCGGGGCGGCAGCGGCGGAACTCACCGGTATCGCCGCCGACATCGATGTCAGCCCGGTCGCGACCACCGCGCCCCCGGCGAGGAACCGTCTGCCGAACAGCCGTCTGCCGAAGCCGGGGACGGAGCGCCCGCCCCCGTCCGGCACAGGCCGCTCCGGAGCACCCACGAGGTCCGGACCCGGTGTGTCCGCCCGCTCCGGCACCCCGTCCGGCCTGCCGCCCGTCGCGTCGCGCATCGTCGAACCTCCCGCTCTCGTAAGGCGATCGGCCGGGGCGCGGCGCACCCCGGGAACGGCCACACCGTAACCGCGGAACGATCGTTTCTCCACTCCCAGGACAAAGTTCGGGTTTTTCCGGCGTTACCTATTGGCGAAGCCGCGAAAGAGGTCTAGCTTCGTCGGCGCTGTCGCTGGGATGGCAGAGGGGTGGTAAGCACATGCGGCTGACACCGCATCACAGGCACTCAGCCGTAACTGGGTTGAGCGGATCGAAGGGCGCGCCGACCGGACCGGTCCGCGCCGGGGCCGCGAGGAGGTCCCGCAGACGCTGGGCGGCTGTCCTGGTCACGGGCGCCGTCGTCTCCGGGGGGCTTTCGGGCCCCACCGCCTCGGCGCGGCCGGACCCGGCACCGTCGCCGACAACGATGTCCCTGCCCTCGCCGCCGGGCGGGGCCAAGGTACGGGTGCTGATCTATCACGGCTCGGCGTCCGGCGGTGAGGAGTCACCGGTCGTGAACGCGGGGATCGCGGCGATCGAACGGATCGGGCTGACCGGTCCGGCCGGGCAGCGGTTCGCGGTGACGGCGACCGGCGACCCAGCCGTCTTCACCGATGCCCGCCGGCTCGGCCGGTTCCACTCCGTGGTGTTCCTGACCGGGGGCGGCGATGTCCTCGACCCGGAGCAGGAGGCGGGCCTGGAGGCGTACATGGAGGCCGGTGGCGGCTTCCTCGGGGTGCATGACGCTGCGCGCGCCGAGCCGTACTCCGACTGGTTCACCGGGCTGATCGGGGCCCGTCCGGCGGACGGCGGACCGGTGTCCGCGCAGCGGGCGACCGTGGAGGTCGGGGACCGGGTCCATCCGGCGACCAAGGATCTCCCGGTGCGGTGGAAGCGGCCGGACACCTGGCTGAACTGGGAGAAGAACCCGTCCGGTCAGGTGCACACCCTGGCCCGGGTCCGGGAGTCGACGTACAAGCCGGGCGCGGGCGGCAACGGCTGGGACCATCCGGTGTCCTGGTGCCGGGACTACGACGGCGGGCGCTCCTTCTACACCGCGATGGGCGGCACCGCCGACGCGTGGGACGAGACCGACTTCCGTACCCATGTGCGGGGCGCGCTGCGGTGGACCAACCGGCAGGCGCGGGCCGACTGCAAGGCGTCGATCACCGCCAGCTACCGGGCGGAGCGGCTGACCAAGCCCAATCAGCCGGGGCAGCACGACCAGATCGGGGAGCCGCACGGGCTGGTGACCGCGCCCGACGGGCGGGTGTTCTACATCGGGCGGGGCGGTGCGGACTCCTCCCGTCCGGTGGTCACCGACTGGGCGGACCCGGACATCGGCAAGGGCGAGGGCGAGATCCATGTCTACGACCCGGCGACCGGGCGGGTGAGCCTCGCGGGGTCGGTGACCGTCTTCGGCAACAAGGGCGGCGGCGGTGAGCTGACCAAGAACGAGGAGGGACTGCTCGGTATCGAGCTGGACCCGGACTTCGCGGACAACGGCTGGGTGTACCTGCACTACACGCCGCACGCGAAGGTGGACCGGGACAAGCGGATCGCCCAGCGGTACGTGTCGCGCTTCACTCTCGACCGGGCGACGAACAGGCTCGCCGCGTCCAGTGAGAAGGTGCTGCTCAGCTGGCCGGTGCAGGTCCACAGCTGCTGTCACGCGGGCGGCGGGATGGCCTGGGACTCGAAGGGCAATCTCTACATCGCGACGGGTGACAACAACTCCAGCGGCTTCAGCGACGGTTACTCGGGCAACAACCCGGTGCCCGAGTACAAGGGCGTCGGATTCGCCGACGCGCGCCGCACCTCGGGCAACACCAACAACCTCAACGGCAAGATCCTGCGTATCCACCCGGAGCCGGACGGCTCGTACACCCTGCCCGCGGGGAACCTCTTCACGGGCCGGGAGAACGCCGAGGGCGGCGGGAAGACCCGGGGCGAGATCTATGTGATGGGGGTGCGCAACCCGTCGCGGATCTTCGTGGACCGCGAGACGGATGTCCTGTACGCGGGCTGGGTCGGTCCCGACGCGGGCGCGCCGTCCACGACCTGGGGTCCGGCGAAGTACGACACGTTCGCCGCGATCACCAAGGCGTCCAACCGGGGCTGGCCGTTCTGCATGGGCAACAACCAGCCCTACCGTGACCGCAACCTGCCCGATCCGGCGCAGCCGCTGGGCTGGTACGACTGCGCGAAGCCGAAGAACGAGTCCCCGCACAACGACGGTCTCGTCAATCTGCCGCCGGTGACGGCGAACAACATCTGGTACTCGCCGCAGGGCGGCGCCCCCGACTACCCCCGGGACGCGAACGGGGTGCCGTCGTACCGGCAGGCGGACACCGAGCTGCTGCTGCCGTGGCTGAAGGGCGGTGCGCAGGCCACCATGACCGGGCCGGTGTACCGCTACGACGCTGCCGGGGACAGTGCGGTGAAGTGGCCCGCCTACTGGGACGGCAAGTGGTTCGTCGGGGACTTCTACGACGGTGACCAGCCGCGTAACGCGGTGCTGATGGACGAGGCGACCCAGGGCGAGGGAGGGCTGCCGGTGCACGCGGAGTCGTTGAAGAAGATCGTGCCGGTGGGTGCCGACGGCATCCGCAACCTCATGGACTGGAAGTTCGGTCCGGACGGCGCGCTGTACGTGCTCGACTACGGGCGGGGCTTCTTCACCTCGGACCCGCGTTCCGCGCTGTGGCGGGTCACGTACCGGGGCGGTGGGCCGACCCCGGCCGCCGCCGACCTGGTCGGGAAGGGGCAGTGATGCGCGGGAGAGGCGGACGGTCCGCACGGATCTGGACGGCGCTGCTCGCGTCACTGGTGATGTTGCTGGGGCTGAACTCGACGATCGCGTACGGCGGTTCCGACGGCGCGGGCGGTACGTCCGCCGCGGACGGGTCCCGGGCCGCGCAGACGCTGACCTGGACGGCCGACGACGACATCTCCCGGTATGTCTCCGCGCCGGCCACGGCCGTGGCGGGGGCGACGACGATCGTCTTCGAGAACAGCGCGGCCACCGGGAACACCACGGGGATGCCGCACACCCTGACCTTCGACGTGGCGGACCCCGAGTACAACAACGACGTACCGCTGAACATCCTCGCCAATCCGAACGACGACCAGGCGGGCAAGCACACCGCCGAGGTGGTCCTCACCCCGGGCCGCTACCGCTACTACTGCACGATCCCCGGTCACGGGACCATGCAGGGCATCCTCACGGTCACCGATCCGGGCGGCGAGGACGTGACGGCGCCGCAGACCGCGGCGAAGGTCGAGGGCAGCCGGAACACCGACGGCGCGTACGTCGGTTCGGCGTCCGTGACGCTGAGCGCGACGGACGCGGGGTCGGGGGTCGACCGGATCGAGTACGCGGTCGGCGCGGCCGGGGCCTGGCAGCCGTACACCGCCCCGCTGGTGGTGAACCAGGTCGGGGAGCACGCGATCCGCTACCGGGCGACCGACAAGGCGGGCAACACGGCGGACGAGCGGACCGAGCGGTTCACGGTCGCCGCGCCCTCCTCGGACGACACGACACCGCCGGAGACCTCGGCGACCGTCACCGGGGAACGCGACGAGCAGGGCCGCTATCTGGGGATGGCGACCGTGACGGTCACGGCGTCCGACACCGGTACCGGCGTCAACACCATCGAGTACGCGCTCGGGGAGAGCGGCGCGTGGCAGCCGTACACGGCTCCCGTGATGGTCCACGAGGCGGGCACCCATCTGGTGCGCTACCGGGCCACCGACAAGGCGGGCAACCAGGCGACCGGGAAGAGCACCGAGTTCGTGGTCGTCACGCCACCCACGCCGGACACCACCCCGCCGACCGTCGCGGCGGCGGTCACCGGGGAACGCGACTCCAGCGGGGCGTATCTGGCGCGTGCCACGGTGACCGTGACGGCCACGGACTCCGGGTCGGGCGTGGAGCGGACCGAGTACTCGCTGGACGGCGGGCCGTACCTCGCCTACGGGGCGCCGCTGGTGGTGGACCGGGCGGGTGCGCACACCGTGCTGTACCGGGCCTCCGACAAGGCCGGGAACACCTCGGCCGCCCAGCGGGTCGCGTTCACGGTCGTCCCGGGCGGCGGGGTCCCGGGCCCGGCGTGCGCGGAGCACGACGAGCGGCTGACCGTCGCGGTCGGCACGGTGGACACGGGTGTCCCCAACCGGGTCACCGACAACCGGTGCCGGATCAACGAGATGATCGAGGACGAGCGGCAGTGGTCGTCGCACGCCTTGTTCCTGAAGCATGTGAAGGCGGTGACGGACCGGCTGCGCGCGGCCGGGGCGATCGACCAGCGGGAGTACAACAAGATCAACCGGGCGGCGAAGCAGTCGGGGATCGGCAAGCCGGGGCAGCAGACCGGCTATCGCGCGATCTTCGACGGTACGGCGTCCTCGTTCGCCAAGTGGCGTCACGCGGGCGGCGGTTCGTTCGCCCTGAACGGTGACGGCACGATGACCTCGGGCACCGACCGGGGCGGCCTCGGCATGCTGTGGTTCGCGGAGCGTACGTACGGGGACTTCTCGCTGAAGCTCCAGTGGCGGGACGACGCCCCGGGCGACGGGAACGCCAACTCCGGGGTGTTCACGCGCTTCCCGCGGCCCGAGGGGCATCCGGAGGAGTCCCGTCCGGAGTGGGTCGCCATCAAGTACGGCCATGAGGTGCAGGTCCTCGACCGGCCGGCCGGGGACATGTACAAGACCGGTTCGGTGTACGGCTTCGACCGGGTGCCGCTCGCCGGGGCGGGTGTCACCCCGAAGGGCACCTGGAACGACTACGAGATCCGGGTGGTGGACCAGCGGTACTCGGTGCTGCGCAACGGGGTGCTGATCAACGAGTTCGACAACACGGGCGGCCGGCTCTTCGAGCCGCCCCGGGCGGACGACCCCGGGACCGACGGACGCAGGTTCGCGTCCGGCTTCATCGGGCTCCAGGTGCACGGGACGAGCGATGTGGTCTCGTACCGCGACATCAGGATCCAGGAGCTGTAGCCGCAGCCGGTGCGCACACGGCGTCCGGGCCCTCGCGTGGGAATGTTCCGCGCGGGGGCTCAGCCGTCCCCGGCCGCGTCCCCGGTCCCGGTCCCGGTCCCGCCCGCGGCGGTGTCGTCGTCGGGCTCGTCGTGGCGGGCGCGGCTGGGCTGGACGCGTTTGGGTTCGCCGGGCATCTTCGGGTACTCCGGCGGGTAGGGCAGGTCCCCGAGCCCGTGGTCGTGCTCGTCGCGGCGGGCCAGTTCCAGCAGGGGTTCGAGGGAGTGCCGCTCGTCGTCCATCGCGGCGTGGACATCACCGAGTTCGGCGTAGCGGACCGGCATGGTCGCCAGGTCGAAGTCCCTCGGGGTGACGTCGTCGACCTCGTCCCAGCGCAGCGGCGCGGAGACGGGGGCGTGCGGGCGGGGGCGCACCGAGTAGGCGGAGGCGATCGTGCGGTCCCGGGCGGTCTGGTTGTAGTCCACGAAGATCCGGGTGCCGCGTTCCTCCTTCCACCAGGCGGTGGTGACCCGGCCGGGCATCCGGCGTTCGAGTTCGCGTCCGCAGGCGATGGCGCAGCGGCGGACCTGGGTGAACGTCCAGCGGGGTTCGACGGGGACGAAGACGTGCAGACCGCGTCCGCCGGAGGTCTTGGGCCAGCCGCGCATGCCGTGTTCGTCCAGGAGGGCGCGCAGTTCGTGGGCGGCGGCGACGGCGTCCTTGAAGTCGGTGCCGGGCTGCGGGTCGAGGTCGATGCGCAGTTCGTCGGGCCGGTCGGTGTCGGCGCGCCGTACGGGCCAGGGGTGGAAGGTGAAGGTGCCGAACTGGGCGGCCCAGATGACGGCGGCGACCTCGGTGGGGCACATCTCGTCGGCGTACCGGCCGCTGGGGAAGGTGATGTGCGCGCGGGGAATCCAGTCGGGGGTGTTCTTCGGCGCGCGTTTCTGGAAGAAGTGCTCCCCGTCGACGCCCTCGGGGTAGCGCTCCAGGGTGGTGGGGCGGTCGCGCAGGGCGCGCAGGATGCCGTCGCCGACGGTGAGGTAGTAGCGGGCGACGTCCAGCTTGGTGAAGCCGCGCTCCGGGAAGTAGACCTTGTCCGGGCTGGACAGCCGCACGGTCCGCCCGCCGGCGTCCAGCTCGATCGGCTTGCCGTGGCTGGTCGCACCCATGCGGTCACCGTAGACGCCTGCCACTCGGGCCGCATATCGGGACGAATGACGCCGCGCCGGGCAGAATCGCGGTATGGACCTGCCGGTGATGCCCCCTGTGAAGCCGATGCTCGCCAAGTCCGTGCCGGACATCCCGCCGGGGATGCAGTACGAGGCGAAGTGGGACGGCTTCCGCGCGATCGTCTTCCGGGACGGTCCCGAGCTGGAGCTGGGCAGCCGTACCGGCAAGCCGCTGACCCGGTACTTCCCCGAGCTGGTGGCCGCGCTGGCGGACCGGCTGCCCGCGCGGTGCGTGGTCGACGGCGAGATCGTCATCGCCCGGGACGGACGGCTGGACTTCGACGCGCTCACCGAACGTATCCACCCGGCCGACTCCCGGGTCCGCACGCTCGCCGAGCGCACCCCCGCGTCGTTCGTCGCCTTCGATCTGCTGGCCCTCGGTGACGACGCCCTCCTGGACACCCCGCTGACCGACCGCCGCGCGCTGCTCGCCGGGGCGCTGGCGGCGGCCGCTCCCCCGGTCCATCTGGCGCCCGCGACCACCGACGCGGAGGTGGCGCGCTCCTGGTTCGAGACCTATGAGGGCGCGGGCCTCGACGGGGTCGTCGCCAAACCGCTGGATCTGCCGTACCGGCAGAACGAGCGGCTGATGTTCAAGGTCAAGCACGAACGGACCGCCGATGTGGTCGTGGCGGGCTACCGCTTCCACAAGTCGGGCCCGGTGGTCGGCTCGCTGCTGCTGGGGCTGTACGACGACACGGGCGCGCTCCAGCATGTGGGGGTCTGCGCGGCCTTCCCGATGAAGCGCCGGGCGGAACTGGTCACGGAGCTGGAGCCGCTGCGGATGGAGTCGGCGGCTGAGCATCCCTGGGCGGCGTGGGCGGACGAGGCGGCGCACGCGTCGGCGCGGCTGCCGGGGGCGCCGAGCCGCTGGTCGGGCAAGAAGGACCTGTCATGGGTGCCGGTGCGCCCGGAGCGGGTGTGCGAGGTGGCATACGACCATATGGAGAACGGGGCGCGGTTCCGGCACACCGCCCGGTTCCGCCGCTGGCGCCCGGACCGGACCCCGGAGAGCTGCACGTTCGAGCAGCTGGACGAGCCCGTGCGCTACGACCTGGGGGAGATCCTGGGCGCGTGAACGGGCGCGCGGGCACCCGGGTGGGCGGCGCCCGCCTCGTGCGCCGCCCGGCCCATGGGAACCGCCCGAGGGGTCGGACCGTCCTCGCCGTCGTACCGTGAGAACCCACGCTCGCCTCCGGGGGTGCAGACAGATGGAACGGTCGGCTCGTGCAAGGCACGGCGCGCTCGGCGTCGTGATCGCGGTGATGCTCGCCGTCCTGGCGGGCGCGTGCTCCGGCGGCTCGTCACCGGGCCCGTCGGAATCGCCCGCGGAGTCGTCCGGGCCGCTGCTCGCCGTGAAGATCGACAATGCCCCGCAGGCCCGTCCGCAGACCGGTCTGAACGCGGCGGACGTGGTCTACGCGGAGCAGGTCGAGGCGGGGCTGAGCAGGCTGATGGCGCTGTACGCGACGAAGCTCCCGGACTCCGTGGGGCCGGTGCGCAGCGCCCGGGAGTCCGATCTGGAGCTGCTGGCGCAGTTCCAGGACCCCACGCTGGTGTTCTCCGGCGCCCAGTCCAAGCTGCTGCCGCTGATCGACGCGGCGCCGCTGCGGCCGGTGACCCCCGGGGACGCCCCGTCGGGCGCCTTCGTCCGGGACCCCGAGCGGACGGCGCCCCACAATCTGTACGTCCGCCCGCCGCGGGTGCAGGACCGCACGGCCGGGGCGAAGGCTCTGGAGCGGGCCGGGCTGCGCGGCGGTCCGGCGCCGGACGGCGGGGAGCGGGTGGCCGAACGCACCGTGCGTTTCCCTTCCTCGCGGTTCACCTTCACCTGGTCGGCCGACCAGGGCCGCTGGCTGATCGCGATGGACGGCAGACCGGCGACCGAGCCCGACGGTACGCCGGTGACCGCGGCGACCGTCGTCGTCCAGCGGGTGGAGATCAAGGAGTCGCAGTTCCAGGACTTCATGGGCAACAACTCCCCGCTGACCGTGACCGTGGGGTCGGGCGACGCGGAGGTGCTGCGCGACGGCCGGGCCCACGCGGGTGAGTGGCAGCGCCGGTCGGAGCGCGACACGACGACGTTCACCACCCCGGACGGCGATCCGCTGGATGTCGCGTCCGGGCCGGTGTGGGTGATGCTGGTGGCGCGCTGAGCGGCGGGCCGCCCCGGGCTCCGGCGGGGGGCCGTCCACCGGCTCAGCCCAGTCCGCGGCCCGATTCCAGGACGTGCTCGGCGCGGGCCACGAGTCCGTCGGCCCCGCAGGCGCGGGCGAGGGCCAGACCGCGGGTCAGTTCGGTGACCGAGCGGGCGGCGATCCCGTAGTCGATCCGGGCGACCGCGTGCTCATAGGCGCAGGGCGACGCCTCCAGATAGGCCGCCGCCTGCGCGTACAGCGTGACGGCCCGCTGCCCGGTCTCCAGCGCCGCCGCGCACCGCAGGGCCTCCCCTATGGCGGTGTCGGTCCCGAAGCGCTCGGCCTGGGTGCGGGCCTCGGCGGCGAGTCCGGCGGCCCGGTCCGGATCGTCCTTGGCGAGCGCGCGGGCCAGATCGGCGGCCCAGGTGGACATGATCGTGTTGTGCCGTCCGCCGGTGGCCGCGGCCTTCTCCGCCGACTCCAGCGCCCGGATGCCCTCCTTGACCCGCCCGGCCTCGATCAGCAGCCTGCCGCGCACGGAGTCGGCGTCCGGCATGATGATCGTGGACGGGTACGGCGGGGTGACACCGTAACGCTCGACGATCTCCAGGGCCTGGGCGACATGGCCGCGGGCGGTCAGGGTGTCGATGAGCATGCAGGCCGCGTCCCAGTGCATGGGCAGTCCGCTGCCGACCCGGTCGGCCAGCCGCAGCGCTTCCCTCAGGAAGCCCTCGGCGTCGGCGAGTTTGCCGCGTCTGCGCAGCACGAATCCGACGAAGGCGTGTGCCAGGGCTAGATGGCCACCGCTCCAGCCCTTGGCCTGGTAGACGCGCAGCGCGTCACCGAACAGGCTCTCGGCGCGGTCGAGCCGGTCGCTGAACAGATACGAACTGCCCAGCATCATCAGCAGTTCGAAGCCCCACTCGGAGTCGGTCCAGCCGAGTCCGGGCGGCAGTACGCCGTTCATCAGGGACCGGTCGCACAGCTCGACGACCAGTTCGGCGTTCTCGCCGCGGGTCATCGCGTCGAAGCCGCGGATGATCAGCAGCGCGCGTTCGGAGTTGTCGCGGCCGGTGAGGGGCTCGGCGAGCGCGGCGAGGCTGCGGGACCGGCCGGTGGAGTCCTCCTCATCGGCGTGAATGCCCTCCCACATGTAGTGCAGGGCCTGGAGCCGCAGCCGCTGCGGGCCGGGTGCCAGCCGCTCGGCCTCCTCGTCGATCACCTGGATGGCCTCCGCCAGCTGATCGTTGTGGACGAGTGCCTGGGCGAGCTGGCAGACGGCGTCGACCCGGGTCTTGCCCTCCAGTCCGGAGGCGGCGAGGGCTTCCCGCAGATGGCCGATGGTCCGGGCGGGCGAGGTCAGCAGGGTCGCGCAGCCGAGTTCGAACAGGACCTCCGCCCGGTAGTCGTCCGACGGCGGCTCCCGCAGCGCGCGTTCCAGACAGCGGACGGCGGCCTCGGGCGCGCCCACGGCGAGGTGTTCGCGGGCGGCGGCCCGCATCTGCTCGACCAGTTCGGGGTCGTCGTCCGGATGGACCTCCAGCAGATGGCGGGCCGCGGCGGCGGCGCCCTGCCCGGCCAGCCGCACCGCCTCGGCCGCCAGCCCGTGCATGACGGTGCGGGTGCCGCTGGGGATGGCCTGGTAGATGGCGCTGGCGATCAGCGGGTGCAGGAACTCCAGCCGGTCGGGCAGGGAGCCGGGCTGGGCACCGGGGCGGGCGAGGACACGGGCGACCCGCAGTTCCTCGACGCATCTGCCGGCCGCTTCCTCGGGGAGCATCGCGAGTTTCGCGACGACGTCGAGCGGGATGTCGGTGCCGAGTATCGCGGCGGCCCTCGCGACCTTGCGGGTGCTCAGACCGAGTTCGTCGAGCCGGGCGAGCAGTCCGCCGCCGCGGGTCGACCGGTTGAGTCCGCGCAGTTCGTCGGCGGACGACTCGGTCGGTTCCAGTTCCTGGTCCTGGACCTTGGCGAGGAGTTCCACGGTGTCGAACGGGTTGCCGCCGGTGACCGCCCAGACCTGGCGGCAGAACGGGTCGTCCGCGTGGGCGCCGAGCCGGGCGCGGGTGAGTCCGGCCGCCGCGTCCGGGGTGAGGCTCTTCAGCGAGGCGCTGGGCCGGGCGGCCTGCCCGATGCGGTCCAGATGGGGCGCGGCGGCGCTGCCGGGGTCGACCGGGCGGTGCGCGACCACCACGAGGACCCGCATCTCGTCCAGCCGTTCGGCGAATCCGGCCAGCCAGCGCAGGGTCTCGGGGTCGGCCCAGTGGGCGTCGTCCACGAGCAGGACCAGTGGGAACAAGGCGTCCGCGAGCCGGCCGACGCCGTGTTCGAGTCCGTCGCAGACGCCCTGCGGGTCGGCGGGCGGTCCGCTCGGCTCCGCGATGCCGAGCGCCGGTCCGGCGATCCCGTACCACTCGCCGAGATGGACCCTCGCCTCGTCCGGGGTGAGGGTGATGAGCGCGGGCTGGAGCAACTGCCGTACGACGTTGAAGGGGACGGAGGTCAGGGTCTCGCCGCCGCGCGCCGACCAGACCGTGCACCCGCGGCTCTCGGCCGTCCGCCGGACCCGGGTGAGCAGCGCGGTCTTGCCGATCCCGGGGACCCCAGTGAAGACCAGGAGGCTGCCGGGCCTGGCGGGACGCCCCGCCGAGGCCGCCGGTGTCTCCGCACACAGTCGTTCGATGGCCTGTTCCGCCGCGGCGATCTCGCTCTCGCGTTCCCACAGCGCGTCGGCACCGGACGGGTCCGACGGTCCCTGCGTCATCCCGCAACCTCCCCAGATTCGCTCAACCGGCTTGCAGACCCCTGAGGTTAGCTGGCCGGATCGCTGACGCGCGTGCTGTCAGGGCAGGTTGTCCCAGGTCGGGTGACGAGCTTGCGCGAACCGCGGTGGATATGCTTTACGTGACGGTCCGATCGCGGAGCGTGTGCGCGAGGGGTGCGCGGGGAGTTGGCCGGAACGCTTCGCCGCTGGTGGGGGCCCCGTGGTGGAGGGTCCCCCTCTCATCCCGCTTTCAGGCACGGCTCCTAGTGTGGGCGCATGACCCACATGACGCCGCCCGGCTGGTACCCCGACCCCGGACAGAGAAGTGACGGACCGCCCACGGAACGCTGGTGGGACGGCAACGCGTGGACGGAGCAGACCCGTGCGCTCGGCGCGTCCGGCGCCTGGGCTCCGCCCGCCTATCCGCAGTGGGCCGTCGCCCCGCCCCCGGCGAAGCGGCGCAAGGCGGTCCGCGCGGCGATAGGCGCGGTCGTCGCCCTTGCCGTCCTCGGGGGTCTGGCCGGCGGGGTGTACGCGCTGACCCTGGACGACGACAAGGACGGCGACCGCACGGCGACCGCTCCCAGCCCGAAATCGCCCGGCGGCCCGGAGAGCGCCACCCCCGAGGGCGGCCCCGGCGCCCCGGGCGCACCCTCGCGGCCGGGCGCCCCGCAGGGCGAGAAGGGCTTCGCGGCCGACCCGGCGAGCGGGATCAGTCTGCCGGTGCCCGAGGGCTGGTCGGGCGATTCGGGCATCGTGGGGGCGCAGGTGTCGACGGGGCCGTACCCGTGCCCGGGGGACGCCACGAAGAGCTGTGCGCGGGCGGGGGCGCACTCCGCCCCGGCGGCGGCGCTCAAGCGGACGGAGCGCACCGCGCGGGCGATGGCGGAGGCGGACATCGCGGACGCCGCCGAGGAGGCGTACGGCTCCGATTCGTACGGCGACCTCACCTCGCACGACGAGATCGCGGACAAGCCGGTGACCGTCGCGGGCGGGAAGGGCCATCTGGTCCGCTGGAAGGTCGTCACCGAGAAGGGCGACGACGGGTACGTCCAGTCGCTGGCCTTCCCCTCGCCGCACGACGCACGGCAGTTCGTGGTCGTACGGTTCGGCTTCGACGTCAGCGACAAGGCGCCCGCGCTGTCGGTGATGGACGAGATCACCGAGGGCATCAAGAAGTCCGCCAGGGGCTCGGGCAACGGCCAGGCCGCTTAGGGTCCTCTGCCGGATCGGCCCCTCGGTACTCCCCGTTCGCCGCCGGGGCTCGCGTGGAGCGGGTCGGCCAGGTGGGGGCGGAGCGGACCGGGCGGGTCGTCCGCGCGCGGCCGCATGGCTCACGAGGACGGCCCGCCCGGCCGGGTGCGCGCCGCCCCCGTCCCCACGGTGCGGCGCGCGGCGGTCCGCCCACCGGTCATCCCAGGGGCGGCGGGCCGCCGTTCAGGGGGAGCGTTCGGCTCCGGTGTCCGGCTTCTCGGCGAGCGGGTGCGCCGCCGCCGGGACGGCCGTCCCGAGGCCGAACGCGGGCAGGATCACGGCGTCCACCAGCCGGACCAGGTACTCGGGGTCGGCGAACCGGCCCTCCAGCTGGGGCCGGACCCGGGTGACCCCGAAGAGCTGGGCCGCGACGAAGTCCGCCGCCGGGTGTCCGGCCGGGATCTCCCCGCGCGCGACGGCGCGCGCGACCATCGCGTCGAGTTCGACCAGTTCCGGCTCGACCAGCGCCTCGCACAGCGCCCGCTGGAGTTCGTCGTCCTGGAGGGTGGTGTGGCCGAGGGCGTGCAGCAGCCTGGTGTCGTCGCAGGACTCCGCGCCGGCCGCGCGGGCCGCCGCCCTCAGGTCCCCGGCGAGGCTCCCGGTGTCGATCCCGGCGAACCGGGGACAGCGCTCCGAGCGGAGCGCGGCGGCGACGAACCGGGCCTTGGTCCCCCACTGCCGGTACAGGGTCGACTTGCCGCACCGGGCGCGGGCGGCGACGCCTTCCATGCTCAGCGTCTCGTAGCCGCTCGCGCGCAGCAGGTCCAGCGCGACGGTGTAGAACTCCCGCTCGCGCTCCGGAGTGATCTTGGAGCGGCGTGCCGCGGCGGACGCTTCCCGCATGCTCTTCCGCCCTCCTCCCGGTCCGGAGGCCCCGGTCGGTCACGATCCGGCCGCCTCATCGATACGCCAGTGTACCGATACGGGCCCGTATCGGTACACTGGCGTATCGATGAATGCCGTCGGCCCTGTCCCACCTGGGCGGACGGCCGGGCACGCACCGCCGCACACACCTCACGCAAAGGGGCCGGAATGGATTCCCGCACCGGGTCTTCCGCACCGGAGCCGCACCGAGCACTCCCTCTCCCGGGGCTCGGCGTTCCGCGCTCCCCGGCGCGGGGCGCGTGGGGCGGGCGGAACGGCACGCTGCCCGTGCGCCGGTCCCTCCCCGGCCGTGGGAGGACCCGGTGAACGCCACCGTCGTCGCCGTCGCGCTGTCGCTCGTCTCGGCCGTCGCGTACGCCGGTGCCGCCGTCACCCAGGAACGGCTCGCGTCGAGGACCGTCCGGGACCGCGGGATGCGGCGTCTGCTCGGCGCCTGGGCGTGGTGGGGGTCCGTCGGGCTGAACGCCTTCGGGGCGCTGCTGCATGTCGCGGCCCTGCGGTTCGGACCGCTGACGCTGGTGCAGCCGCTGGGCGCGCTGACACTGGTCGCCGCGGTGCCGCTGGGCGCGCGGCTCGCGGGGCGCCGGGTGAGCGGGGCGGAGTGGCGGGGCATCGCGCTGGCCCTCACGGGGCTCGCCGCACTGACGCTCGCCGCGTCGGGGCCCGCCCCGGACCAGACCCTGTCGCTGCCGGAGGCGCTGGCCGTCGCCGGGGTGACCACGCTGCTCATCGGGCTGCTGGCGCGGCCCGGCACCCGCCCGGGGCTGCGGCACGCCACCGCGTCCGGGGTCACCTCCGGGGTGGCCTCGGCGCTCACCCAGACGGTGACCGTCGCGGCGACCGACGGGTCGGAACCGGTGCTGAGTGTGCGGACCGCCGTGGTCGCGCTGCTGGTCGCCGGGTTCGCCGCGGCGGGGCTGCTGCTCGCGCAGACCGCGTACCGCGGGGGGCTCGGCGCTCCGCTCGCGATGCTCACCCTCGCCAATCCCGTGGCCGCGGCGGCGATCGGTCTCGTGCTCCTCGGGGAGGGGGTACGGGGTGGCGCGGCGGGGGTCGCGCTGGCCGTCGCGGGCGCGGTGGCCGCGGGGTGGGGGGTCCTGGTCCTCAGCAGGGCGGCCGGGGGCCGGGCGTCGGGTGTCGGCGGGGGGTCGCGGACCGTCGCGTCCGGGGCGGGCTCGGTTGGGCGTGTGCCTGCTCCCGTGCGGGGGGCCGGTCCCGGGCGGGGGGCCGGTGCGGAGGGCGCCGACGTGGACGGCCCGGCGCCGTTGAGCCCCACCCCCTGAGCGGGGTCCTTACGGGGCCCCGGCGTCCCTGGGGTTCCCCGGCTGGGCGGACTTGTTCCGGTGCGGGCCGGACGGGGGTGCGCAGTTCCTCGCGCCCCTGGGTACGCCCGGCTGGGCGGGCTTGTTCCTGCGCCGTCGCTCGTGGGGTGCGCAGTTCCCCGCGCCCCTAGGTTTCGACCTGTGTCCGTACTTTTTCCGGTGCGGGCCGGACGCGGGTGCGCAGTTCCCCGCGCCCCTGGGTTTCGACCTGTGCCCGTACTTGTTCCGGTGCGGGTCGGACGGGGATGCGCAGTTCCCCGCGCCCCTGGGTACGCCCGGCTGGACGCACTTGTTGCTGTGCCGTCGCTCGGTGGGTTCGCGCGGTTCCTCGCGCCCCTTTGGGGCGGTGCTGCCGGGCGGACGCGGGCCTCGGGCGCCCCCGAAGGGGCGCGAGGAACCAAGGGCCGTCCGCAGCCGAACGGGAACCGCAAGAGGCGCGACCTCAGGGGCGCGGGGAACTGCGCACCCACGAACGACCCGCACCGGAACAAGTACGCCCAGGTGGGGAACCTCAGGGGCGCGAGGAACTGCGCGAGCAGCCAAGGGCCGCCCGCAGCCGAACGGGAACCGCAAGAGGCGCGACCTCAGGGGCGCGGGGAACTGCGCACCCACGTCCGGACCCGCACCGGAACAAGTACGCCCAGGTGGGGAACCCCAACGGCGTGGGCGTACCGCATAGAGTGCGTAGGTATGAGGCTCGCGATTCTCGGTGGCGGTGGCTTCCGCGTCCCCCTGGTCCACTCCGCACTCCTCGCGGACCGCGCCGAGGGCAGGGTCACGGAGGTCGCCCTCCACGACACCGACCCCCACCGCGCCGCGGCGATCGCCCGGGTCCTCGCGGAACAGGCCCAGCGGGCCGCCGAGGCCGACCCCACCGCTCCCCCGGCCCCCCGGCTCACCGTGACCGGTGACCTGGACACGGCCCTGCGCGGCGCGCACTTCGTGTTCTCGGCCATCCGCGTCGGCGGCCTCGCGGGCCGCGCCGCCGACGAACGCGTCGCACTGGCCGAAGGCGTCCTCGGGCAGGAGACCGTGGGCGCCGGAGGCATCGCGTACGGGCTGCGCACGCTGCCCGTGACGGACCGGATCGCCCGCCGCGTCGCCGAGATCGCCCCGGACGCCTGGTTCATCAACTTCACCAACCCGGCGGGGCTCGTCACCGAGGCGATGTCCCGTCATCTGGGCGACCGGGTCATCGGCATCTGCGACTCCCCGGTGGGCCTCGGCCGCCGGGTCGCCCGTGCGCTGGGCGCGACCGGGCGCTCGGACGTCGAGGTCGACTACGTCGGGCTCAACCATCTGGGCTGGCTGCGCGGACTGCGGATCGACGGCGAGGACGAGCTGCCGCGGCTGTTCGCCTCCACCGAGCTGCTGGAGAGCTTCGAGGAGGGACGGCTGTTCGGCGCGGACTGGCTCCGCGCGCTCGGCGCCGTACCGAACGAGTATCTGCACTACTACTACTTCAACCGTGAGGCGGTCCGCGCGTACCAGGCGGCGCCGCTGACCCGGGGGGCGTTCCTCGACGAGCAGCAGTCCCGGTTCTATGCCCGGGTCGCGGACCCGGGCGTCCCCGCACTGCGTGCCTGGGACGAGGTCCGGGCCGAACGCGAGGCCACCTATATGTCGGAGAGCCGGGAGGCGGCGGGCGCCGGGGAGCGCGACGAGGCGTCCCTCACCGAGTCCGGCGGCTACGAGAAGGTCGCCCTCGCCCTGATGCGGGCCATCGCCCGGGACGAACGCGCCACCCTGGTCCTCAACGTCCGCAATCGTGGCGCGCTGCCCGGGCTCGACGCCGACGCGGTCGTCGAGACGCCCTGCCGGGTGGACGCGCACGGCGCCCACCCGCTGCCCGGCGGCCCGCTGCCCGCGCACGCGGCGGGGCTGGTGACGAGCGTGAAGGCGGTCGAGCGCGAGGTGATGGCCGCGGCGGACTCCGGTTCCCGCGCGACGGCCGTCAAGGCGTTCGCCCTGCACCCGCTGGTCGACTCCGTGTCCGTGGCACGGCGTCTGGTCGACGGATACGTGGCCGCGCACCCGGGGCTCGGCTATCTGACCTAGCCGGGCCGCCGCCCCGGGTGCGCCGCGGACGTCCGGCGACGGGGAACCTCCCGCCGCCAGGGACCCGTTACATGGGCGGACGCGCTCAGCTGTCGGAGCGCGGGGTCCCACGGAAGACCTCGATGAGGCTCGCGTAGCTGGCACCGGCGTGCCCGGCGCCCCGGGCGCGTTCGGCCAGGGTCTGGACGAGGGCCGGCCATTCGGTGTCGACGCCCGCCGCCTCGCTCTCCCGCACCAGATACCTCATCGTGGCGAGATGGGTGTCGAGGGAGGCGTCCTCCGCCGGATACGCCCCCTTGTCGATCTGCCCGGCGTACTCGCTGACGAAGCCGGTGACACTCGCCACCCACTGGTTCGCGAACGGCGCGAACACGGACGCGTCGACCTTCGCGGCACCCAGCAGCGCGGCCCCGTGCAGGAACGCGTTCAGGGTGCCCCACATGACACCCAGCAGCGCGACGTCGTAGAGGGAGGCCAGCCCCGGGTCCTCCCCGAAGTAGACCCCGTTGCCGAGGCACTTCAGTGTCTCCTCGTGCCGCTCGAACGCGGAGGCCGATCCACTGAACAGCAGGAACGCCTCCGGAGTCGCGATCACCCCGGGAACGGCCATGATCGCGCCGTCGAGGTGGTCGCTCGCCCACCCGGCGGTCTCACGTGCCTCGGCGGAGGTTCCCGAGGTCAGATTGACGAGGGTGCGCCCGGCCAGGTCGGCCCGGTGCGGGGCGAGTGTGTCCCGTACGACGGTGTAGTCGGTCAGACAGACGACGACCAGGGAACTCGCCCGGACGGCGTCGCCGACGGTGGGTGCGACGACGGCGCCCCGCGCGGCGAGCGCGTCCGCCTTCCCCGGTGTGCGGTTCCAGACGGTGGTGGGGTGGCCGGCGTGGAGAAAGGCGGTGGCGAGGGCCTTGCCCATCAGCCCCAGCCCGATGACAGTAACGGGTTCGTTGGACATGGGACGACTGTGCGTCAGGGGGGTTCCGCTCCGTCTCCGGAAAGGTTCCGGCACGGAGCCGGGTAACGTGGCCAGGTGCGTTTCGGGGTGCTGGGTCCGCTGGAGGTGCGGACAGGGGACGGTCGGCCCGTACGGGTGCGCGAGACCAGGCTCCGTACGCTGCTGACCGCGTTGCTGGTACGGCGCGGGCAGGTCGTGCCGGTGGACCGGCTGATCGACGATCTGTGGGGCGACGCGCCTCCCGTGAACGACGTGCGCACCCTGCGGTCCAAGGTGTCGCTGCTGCGGCGGACGCTGGAGGACGCCGAGCCGGGCGGACGCGATCTGCTGGTGTCCCGGCCGCCGGGGTACATGCTCCGGGTGGACGGCGACGCGGTCGACGCCGGACGCTTCGAGTCGCTGCTGGCGAAGGCCCGGACACTCACCGGTGACCCACGTGCGAAGGCGGCGCTGCTCACCGAGGCGGTGGGCCTGTGGCGGGGGCCGTCCGCCTTCGCCGACCACGCGGACGCGCCGTTCGTACAGGCCGAGGCCACACGGCTCGAAGAGCGGCGGCTGGCCGCCCTGGGCGAACTCGCCGGAGTACGGCTGGAGCTGGGCGAGCACGATGTGCTGGCGGGCGAGCTGGGGGAACTGGTCGCGGCGCATCCGCTGCACGAGGGGCTGCGTGCCGCGCAGGTCCGTGCCCTGTACCGGTCGGGCCGTCAGAGCGAGGCGCTGGCGAGCCTCGGGGACCTGCGTGACCAGCTCCGGACCGAACTCGGCATCGACCCCGGGCCCGAGCTCACCGGGCTGCGTCAGTCGATCCTCCGGCAGGACACCGCCCTCGCCGCCGTACCCGTGCGGACGGTCCCGCGCGGCAATCTCCCCGCCCCGCTCACCGCGCTGATCGGCCGGGACGAGGACGTCCGCCGGATCGGCGCGCTGCTGGCGTCCGAGCGGCTGGTGACCCTGACGGGGACGGGCGGGGTGGGCAAGACCCGGCTGGCCCTTGAGGTGGCCGCGCGCCGGGCGGGGGACTTCCCGGACGGTGCCTGGCTGGTGGAGCTGGCCGCCGCGCGCTCCGGCGCCGAGGTGCGGGAGGCGGTCGCGGCGGCGCTCGAACTGCGGGACGACGGCGGTACCCCGGCGCGCGCACCGGTCGACCGGCTCGCCGACGCCGTCGCGAGGCGGCGGCTGCTGCTGGTGCTGGACAACTGCGAGCACCTGGTGGAGCCCGTCGCGGAGCTGACCGCGCGGCTGCTGCGCGCGGCGCCCGGGTTGCGGGTGCTGGCCACCAGTCAGGAACCGCTGGCGGTCGGCGGCGAGCACCACTGGCCCGTTCTCCCGCTGGACCTGCCCGGGCCGGGCGCCGGGCGGCCGTCGGAGTCGAGCGCCGTACGGCTGTTCGTGGACCGGGTCACGGCCGCCGCCCCCGGTTTCGCCCTGGGGCCCGGCAACGCGGAGGCCGTCACCACGGTCTGCCGCCGGCTGGACGGTATCCCGCTCGCGCTGGAGATGGCCGCCGCGCGGGTGCGGGTCATGCCGGTGGGCGACCTCGCGGACCGGCTCGACGACCGGTTCCGGGTCCTCACGGCGGCCCTGCGCGGCGTACCGGAGCGCCAGCGCACCCTGCGCGCCACGATCGACTGGAGCTGGGGGCTGCTCGGCGGCGACGAACAGGTGGTGCTGCGCAGGCTGGCCGTGTCCGTGGACGGCTGCACGCTCCCGGCCGCCGAGGCCGTCTGCGCCGGGGACGGGGTACGGGCCGGGGACGTGCTCGGTCTGCTCGGACGGCTGGTCGACCGTTCCCTGGTCGTCCACCGGGACGGCCGGTACCGGCTGCTGGAGTCCGTCGCGGCCTACGGTCTGGAACGGCTCGCGGGGTCCGGGGAGGAACCGCGGGTGCGCGACCGGCATCTCGACCACTACGTCGGTCTCGTCGAGCGTCTCGCTCCTCTGCTGCGGGGCCACGAACAGCGCGGCAGGCTGGAGGAGATGGACGCCGAGGCCGCGAACCTCCGCGCGGCCCTCGCGTACGCCGTCCGCCGGGGCGGCGCGGACAAGGCGCTGCGACTGGTGGACGCGGCCTGCTGGTACTGGTTCCTGCGCGGCCGGTTCGCGGAGGCGGGGCGCGCCCTGGATCTCGCCCTGTCGGGCGGGGGCGGCCCCGGGCCGCGGGCCGCGGCGCGGGCCTGGCGGGCGGGGATGTCGCTGCTGCTGCACGACACGGCGGACGCCGGGGACCGGTCCGTGCTCGCGTGGTACGACGCGGGGGACGATCCGGCGGGCGGGGCGCGGGCGCGGTGGTTCCTGGCGCTGGGGAGGACCGGGTTCGGTGATTCCGGGGAGACGTTCGGCCTCGTGGACCGGGCGTATGCCGGGTTCCGCTCGCTGGGCGACCGCTGGGGGACGGCCGCCGCGCTGACGGTCCGTGCCGAGATCGACCTGTACCAGGGGAACCTGGGGCCCGCGCGGGACGACGCGGAGCGGGCGTACGCGCTGTTCCGGGAACTCGGCGACGGATGGGGCGAGTTGCATGCCGCCCGGACGCTCGGTGACCTGGCCGAGTTCACCGGCGACTACGGGACGTCCGCACGGCTGCGCCAGGACGGTCTGCGGCTGGCGGAGCGCCTGAAGCTGTGGAACGTGGCGTCCGGGATGCTGGCCCGGCTCGGCCGTACGGCGCTGCTGACCGGCGATCTGGACCGGGCGGAGGATCTCCACCGGCGGGCCAGGCGGCTCGCGGTGGCGCATTCCCATGAGCGCGGCGAGGAGTTCGCCGAGGTGGGTCTGGGGCTGGTGGCGCGGCACCAGGGCAGGCTGGACGACGCCGAGGCGCATCTGCGGGCGTGGCTGGACTGGTGCCGCCGGTGGGAGGGCGACCACGGGGTGGCGCTGATCCTGGCCGAGCTGGGTTTCATCGCCGAGCAGCGGGGCGATGCCGGGACCGCGCTGGAGGCGCACCGGGAGGGGCTGGAGCATGCCCGCCGCACCGGCGACCGGCGGGCCCTCGCCCGCGCCTTCGAGGGCCTGGCCGGTGCGCACGCGCTCGCGGGCGACCACGAGGAGGCCGCCGGGCTGCTGGGGACGGCGACCGCGCTGCGCGAGGCGGTCGGTATGCCGCTGCCGGCCGGTGAGCGCGGTGACGTGGACCGGATCACCACGGCCGTGCGCCGCTCCCTGGACACGGCGTCCTTCGAGTCCGCCTTCGGGCGGGGCGCGGAGCGGGCCGGGGCGCAGGCGGTTCCGGCCCCCGCCGCGTCCGGCGGCCCGGGGCTCCTCGGCAGGGGGTCGGGGAATCCGCGGAGGCCCGAGGCGGAGCCCTCCTGATGGGTCGCGCGCACGGTGTGCCGGTGTCCAGGGTCGAGAAGGCCGTGCGCCATCCGCTTCCGGGCGAGCGCGGCGCGGTGGGGTTCGGTGCGCGGCGCGGGTCGGTGCGCGACGCGGCGGGCGTCACCGGCCGTTCGGACGACGGGGTCGGTGCGGTAGGGGCGGGACCGGTGGCGGCCTACCGGTCGACTCCCGCCGGGGCGTGGGCGAGGCCGGCGGTCAGGGTGTCCAGGGCGGGGGGCGGGGTCAGGGAGCCGCCCAGTACCGCGGAGAAGCGGTCGACGACCTGGGTGACGGCCACCGCCGCCTCGGGGTCGAGGGTGAGGGCGCCGTCGGCCGTGACGGTGATCTGCCGGTCGAGGGTGAACCAGCCCTGGACGACATGGTCCGCGCCCATCGAGTTGAGCACGGGCCGCAGCGCGTAGTCGATGGCGAGGACGTGTGCGGTGGTGCCCCCGGTGGCCAGCGGCAGCACCGTCTTCCCGGTGAGGGCGTACTGCGGCAGCAGGTCCAGCAGTGTCTTGAGGAGTCCCGAGTAGGCGGCCTTGTACACGGGTGTGCCGATGACGACCCCGTCGGCGCGGGCGAACAGCGAGGTGGCGTGCCGGATCGCGGGGTGCCCGAAGTCCGCCCCGAGCAGGGCCTCGGGCGGCAGTGTGCGTACGTCCAGCGGTATGACGTCATGGCCCTGTTCCCGTAGCCGGGTGTCGAGATGACGCAGCAGCCGTGCGGTGCGGGAGGTGGCGGAGGGGCTTCCGGAGACGGACAGGACGGTGGCCATGGGGAGTCCTTCGGGCTGGGGATGCGGGTGGCTCGGGCGCGCGCGGTACGGCACGCGCCGGACGGTCGCGGACATCGGCGGACACGTGTCACGGACGGTCCGGGAACCCTCGGCGCTGGGAATTCCCGGGGCGGGGGACGACGGCGCCCGGGAGTGCGCGGGCGGCGGACGGGACGTACCCGCGTGGATGCCGGGTACGGGTGCCGGGGAGGCGGACCGGGGCGGCCGGGGGGTGGTTCAGCCGTGGCGCGCGGGGCGCGCTCGCGGGTGCCGGGGGCTCCGGGTCAGCGGGTGGGACGACAGAAGGCGCTGGAGACACGCGCGAGGTCGACATGGCGTCGCCGCGTGAGTTCCTGTCGTCGCTTCATACGGCCGATCAAATCAGGCGGGGTCGGGACGGTCAAGGTCGCAATGGCCGCGTACCGGTGCCAAGTGGGCGTATTCGCGGGCGGGCGACCGATGGGTGAGACGGCGGCGCGCGGGAGCCGTACCTTCGGGGGCCGGGCCCCGTCCGCCGTCGTCCCATCGGGCCCCGCAGGGAAGGACGTTCGGACCGTGCCGCTCTTCACCCGCCCCCGTCCACGACCGGACCGGGACCCCGTACCCGTACCCGGGCCCTCGGCGGAAGCCGTGCCCGGGGACCTGGTGCGGGGTGCCGAGGACGGGCAGGGGGGTGGCGTTCCCCGGCGCCCGCCCGGGCGGCGGGTGGCGGGGGCGGTGGGCACGGCCTCGGCCGTGGCCTTCGTGCTGTTCGGGCTGCTGCTGCCGGACCGGCTCGCGGAGCTGACCCCGGGGGCCTTCGTACGGCTGCCGGGCGAGGCGGTCCTCGGTGCGGCGCTGCTCCTGGCGCTGACGGGCCGGGCGCGGGACGTGGTGGCCGGGGCGCTGGGGCTGCTGCTGGGGGTGACCGTACTGCTGGGGGCGCTGGACCTGGGCTTCCATGAGGCGCTCGGGCGGCCGTTCGACCCGGTCCTGGACTGGATTCTGCTGGACGACGGACAGGCGTTCCTGCGGGACTCGGTGGGGCGTACGGGCGCGCTGCTCGCCACGGCCGCCGCGCTGGCGCTGGCACTGGCCGTCCTCGCGGCGGGGACGGTGTCGGTGGTGCGGCTGGGCCGGTCGCTGCGGCGCGGCGGCGCGGTGGCGGCGCCCGTGACGCTGGCGGGCGGCACGGTGTGGGTGGTGTGCGCGGCGCTCGGCGCGCAGTTCGCGGGGGCGCCGCTGGCGGCGCGGAGCACGGCCGACGCGCTGGGTGACCGGGTGCGGCAGACCCGTGCGACGTTCGCGGACGAGGAGGTGTTCGAGAGGGCCGCGGCCGACGACCCGTTCCGCGACACCCCGGGCGACCGGCTGCTGACGGGGCTGCGCGGCAAGGACGTGCTGTTCGTGTTCGTCGAGAGCTACGGGCGCACCGCGCTGGAGGACCCGGCGATGGCCCCGCACCTCGGGGCGCTGCTCGCGGACGGCACCGAGCGGCTGCGGGCGGCGGGGTACGCGTCGCGCAGCGGCTTCCTGACCTCGCCGACGGCCGGTGCGGGGAGCTGGCTCGCGCACTCCACGTTCCTGTCGGGGCTGTGGGTCGCCCATCAGCAGCGGTACCGCAGTGTCACGGCCAGCGACCGGCTGACGCTGACGGAGGCGTTCCGGCGGACGGGGGCGTGGCGGACGGTGGGGATCATGCCGGGGGTCACCCGGGAGTGGCCGGAGGGGCGGTTCTACGGGCTGGACCGGGTGTACGACTCGCGGGAACTCGGTTACCGGGGGCCGAAGTTCAGCTGGGCGCCGGTCCCGGACCAGTTCAGCCTGGCGGCGTTCGAGCGGCTGGAGGGGGGCCGGGCGGGGCGCGGTCCGCTGATGGCCGGGATCGTCCTGGTGTCCAGCCACAATCCGTGGGCCCCGATCCCGGAGATGCTCGGCTGGGACGGGCTGGGCGACGGCTCGGTGTACGAGGGGGTGCGGGCCCGGGGCGCGGACCCGAAGCGGGTGTGGCGGGACCCGGAGCGGGTGCGCGACGAGTACCGGCGGTCGGTCGAGTACTCGCTGACGAGCCTCGTCTCGTATCTGGAGGAGTACGGGGACGAGGACACGGTGCTGGTGTTCCTGGGCGACCATCAGCCGATCCCGGCGGTCGCCGGGGAGGGCGCGTCCCGGGACGTGCCGGTGGCGATGGTGGCGAAGGACCCGGCGGTGTTCGACCGGATCGGCGACTGGGGCTGGGACGAGGGGCTGGCGCCGTCCCCGTCGGCGCCGGTGTGGCGGATGGACACCTTCCGGGACCGGTTCCTCGGCGCCTTCGGCCCGGCCTCCTGAGGCGGGACGGGCCCGGGCGCGAAGGGGTGGACGGCGCGGCCCCCTGACCGGTCGCGCCGTCCACCCCCTTCCCCTCGGGGAAGGAACCTCAGCCGTCGGCCGCGGGCACCGCCCGCAGATATCCGACGGCCCTTCGGGCGCCGCGTCGTACGGGCCGCCGCCCGCCGCCCGCCCTCCGGGGTTCCCGCAGGACCAGGGTCAGCCGGGAGAATCCCATGTCCTGAAGTGTCTGGGGCGCCTCGCCCACCACCCGGCAGTGGGTGCGTCCCCACCGGGGGTCCGGATGGGTCAGCGGGCGCAGCGCCCCGTCGTTGGCGATCGCCTCCGCGCCGACCGAGCTGATCCAGCGGGGCAGCCCGTGCCGATAGGCGGCGTCCATGATCGGGTCGTCGGCGATGGCGGCGCGGATGGCCTGGAGTTCCTCGTCGCCGGCGTGCCGTTCCAGTGCCTCGGCGAAGTGCGCGAGCATGGGCAGGCACCAGCTCGACTCATGGTCCCCGAGGACCGTGGCGGCGTCCGGGTGGAAGAGGACGAAGCGCAGGAAGTTGTCGCGGGGCATGGCTGTCGGATGCGGCCCGACACCTCCGAAGAGCACGTCGTACGCGTCGTTGGCGAGCACGACGTCCCAGCGGTGGTCGAGGACGACGGAAGGAAAGGAGACCGCGTCCAGCAGGGCCGCGTAGTCCTGGAGATAGGCCCGGCATCCTGGCCCGGTCCGCGCGCTCCCCCAGGCCGGTCGTCGGCGCCCTTGTGCCTCGTATGCCATCGGGTGGTCACCCCTCTTACGGCTCTGACGGCGAGCGCTGGTCGTGCGGCGCGGCGGTCCGGCAACGGGAACGGCGCCCCCGGTCGTGCCACCGCGTGGCGATCGTGCTACCCCGACCGGAAGCATGTCAACTATCGTGGCATTTACAGACGGTTGACGAATAAAACACGCCACAGATGTGGCGCGGCCTGGCCCGTGCGCTGGTGAGGGACTAGTCTCCGATGCTGTCCATGGCGCGATGCCGGAGACCGTGGTGCGGGCCCCTCGGGGCGCGTTCCGTCCGGTTTCCGCCACGGTCGCGCCGTGCGTCCCGGCGACCCGGCGAGCCCCCCGGTGGCCGGGGACGGCTCTGCGCGGCCGGTCCGGTGGACCGTTCGTCCGGCGGGTTCGCCGGTAGCCGTGTTTCGGTCCTGTTCGACGTGTCGGTTCTAGGAGACCTTCGGTGACGGATGGCTTCTCGCTGCCGGGTGGCGTCACTCCCTCGGGCTCGTTGCCGGGTGTTGTCGCCCGGGTCCGCGATCTCGCCGACCGCCTCGGCGTGCCCCACGCCGAGGTCTTCGACATACCCCGGCTCACGGTGGCCTCGGGGGTACCGGAGGAAGTGGTCAGGGATCTGCTGACCGGGCGCACGGGCGGTGAGCCCGATCTCCAGGCCCGGTTCCTCCAGCGGTTCGACCTGCTGCGCAGAACACGGCTGAAACCGAACGGCCGCCGCTGGACCCAGCAGGAGATCGCCGACGGCGCCGGGATGTCACGGCAGCAGGCCGGCGCCCTCATCAACGGCGACCGGCGGCCCACGATGGAGCACTGCGCGGCCATCCAGCGCTTCTTCGGCGTCCACGCGGGGTTCCTGACCGCCGAGGACGCCGACGCGCTGGTCTCCGCGCTCCAGCTCACCGAGCAGGAACTGCTCCAGTGGGCCGCCGCCCAGGACCGCGCCGTGCCGCCCGCGCCGCCCGCGCCGCCGGGCACCGCGCCGGGCGCGGATCCCGGGAACCCGTCGCGGGACGCGATGGACGACGCTCTGGAACAGCTGTTGCAGAATCACGGGGTGCGCGGTATCGCCTGGCGCGCCGCCCAACTCCCCACCGACAAGCACCGCGACAAGGTCACGGAGTGGCTGGACATGCTGCTGGAGAGCGTCAAGCCGCCCCACGGCCCCACGGAGCCCTGATGCGCGCGCGGGTCACCAAGGACATGCGCAAGTTGTGCGGCGAACTCATCGCCGGACTGCCCCCCGAGATACCCGACACCCCCGGCGCCCTGATCGGCGCGCTGTGCGCGACGATGAGCCGGCGGCGCGGTCGGCCGGTCAACCACCGGATGGCCGCGTTCCCGCCGGGCACGGCGAGCGGCCTCTGGCTGGACATGGCCGACCAGGACCTCATCGTGATCGAGGAACGCACCGCGCCCGACCACCAGTTGGTCATCCTCGGGCATGAGCTGTGGCACATGACGGCCGGACACAGCACCCGGCACGTGGACGCGGCGGGCACGGGCGTGGCCGCCCGGCTGCTCGCCGGTGGCGTCGATCTCCAGGACACGGTCCGCAGGGTCGCCGCCCGCAGCCGTTCGCACGCCGTCGAGGAGGAGGAGGCCGAGAGCTTCGGGCTGCTGCTCGCCAGCAAGTGCCGCTCCCGGACAGCCGGCCCGGCGGGCCGCGGGCAGGCCCCGCGTGACGAGCTGACCGCCCGTATCGAGGCGTCCCTGGGCTATCGCAGGCCGCAAGGCTGAGGCGTGAACGGCCCCGACTACTATCTGCCCGCCGCGGCGACGGGCATCGCGCTCGCCTTCAAGTTCCCCTCCCTGCTGCGGGAGTGGCGCGATCCGCTGCTGCGCTCGGTGTGCGCGCTGCTCGCGCTCGGCACCTCGGTGTTCTTCTTCTCCGCGCCGCCGACGATCGCGCAGGTCAACCGGATCACGGGGGTGCCCAACATCTCCGGGCCGCTCGTGTACGCCCTGCTGTCCGCGTTCAGCGCCTCCTGTCTGGTGCTGATGGTCAACTGGCGCGGCGGACCGCCCGAGGTGACCCGGCGGGTCTCGCGCCGCTGGATCGCCGGGTACACCGCGGTGAGCGTGGCCCTCGTGGTGCTGTTCGCGCTCGGTGACGCGCCGGTGGAACGGCTGCGCGACCTGGACACCTACTACGCCAACACCCCGTACATCCGCGAGATGATCGTGCTGTACCTGACCGGGCTCACGGTCGCGGGCGTCGCCATGGCCTATCTGTGCCTGCGCTGGTCGCTCCAGGTACGGGGGCTGCTGCGCGCGGGGCTGTCCGCCATCGCCGTCGGGTATCTGTTCAACCTGTCGTACGCGGCGACCAAGTTCACGGCGGTGTTCGCGCGCTGGGCGGGCCATGACCTCGACTGGCTCAGCTCCGAGACGGCGCCCCTGCTGGCCTCGGCGGCGGCCCTGTTCAGCGCCATCGGGTTCTGTCTGCCGCTGGCGTTCCAGCGGCTCGGGGAGCAGGTCACCGTCTGGTCGACCTACCGCAGGCTCGGCCCGCTCTGGCGCGAGCTGCGCGGACTCGGGCCGCACGGCGTCGCACCGTCGCGGATCTCCTGGTGGCCGTCGGCGGATCTCCTGGTGACCCAGCGCGAGTCCGACATCCATGACGGGATGCTCAGCCTGTACCCGTACTTCGACAGCCGGGTCCACGCCCGCGCGCACGCCGCCGCCGTCGCGTCCGGGAACGGTCCGGCGCAGGCGCGGGCCGTCGCCGACGCGGCGATGGTGACCGCCGCGGTACGGGCGCGCGCGGCCGATCCGGAGGGGACGGCGCTGGCGCGGCCGGACGGGCCGCCGGACACCGCCGTCTCCGGTGAGGGCCCCCGTGACCTGGTCCGGATGTCCCTGGCGCTGCGCCACTCCCCCGTCGTCGCGGCGGCCCGTACGGCCGTCGCCCGGTCAGAAAGCGGTACCCATGAGCCCATCCGATAGATCCGCCGGAGCCGCCCGGGACACCCCGCACCGCCATGCCGTGGTGATCGGCGCGGGAGTCGCGGGCCTGGCGGCGGCCGCCGCGCTGCGGGGCCACGCCCGGGTCACCCTGGTGGAGCGGGACACCCTGCCGGAGGGTCCCGAATCACGCAAGGGGCTTCCGCAGGCCCGGCACGCCCATCTGCTGTGGTCGGGCGGGGCGCGCGCGCTGGAGGAGCTGCTGCCCGGGGTCACCGCACGGTGGCTGGCGGCCGGGGCCCGCCGGATAGCGCTGCCGACCGGGCTGGTGTCGATGCAGCCGAGCGGCTGGATACGCCGGTTCCCCGAGCTCCAGTTCATGATCGCGGCAAGTCGCGATCTGCTGGACTGGGGCATCCGGCAGAGCGTCGCCGAGGACCCGGCGGTGACCGTCCTGGAGCACTCCGAACTGCTCGCCCTGGAGGGCGACGCGCGCCGCGTCACCGGGGTACGGCTGCGGGTCGGCCCGGGTCAGGGGGCGGAGGAACGATTCCTCGCCGCGGATCTGGTGGTGGACGCCTCGGGCCGGGGCTCACGGGCGGTGGCCCAGCTGGCCGCGCTCGGGGTGCCCCGGGCGGCGGAGGAGGAGGTCGACTCGGGGCTGGTGTACGCCTCCCGGATCTTCCGGGCGCCGCCGGGGACCGAGGACTTCCCGGTGGTGAACGTCCAGGCCGACGCCCGCGAGGCGCGGCCGGGCCGGACGACGACGATCGTGCCCATAGAGGGTGAGCGGTGGCTCGTGACACTGTCCGGTACCCGGGGCGGTGAACCGGGCCCGTCCCCGGAGGGCTTCGAGCCGTTCGCGCGCACGGTGCGCCATCCGGTGGTGGGAGAACTGATAGCCCGCGCCGAGCCGCTCACCGGGGTACGGGTGACCCGCAGCACCGTCAACCGCCGCCGCTTCTTCGAACGGGTCGCCCCGTGGCCGGACGGGTTCCTGGTGCTGGGGGACGCGGTCGCCACGTACAACCCCGTGTACGGGCACGGGATGTCGGTGGCCGCCGAGGGGGCGCTGGCGCTGCGGCAGCTCGTGGACGCCGAGGGGCTCGGGACGCCGGGCCAGGCGCGGCGCGCCCAACGGGCCGTGGCCCGGCCGGTCTCGGTGGCCTGGGATCTGGCGACCGCCCAGGACATCCTGTACCCGGGCTCGATCGGGCGCCGCCCCGGGCCGTCCGCGAAGGCGGCGCGCCGCTATGTCGACCGGCTGATGCGGACGGCGAGCGCCCGGCCCCTGGTCGCCAAGGCGCTGCTGGACGTGATGACGCTGTCGGCGCCGATGACCGCGCTGGTGCGGCCCGAGGTGGTGTTCGCGGTGCTGCGCGGACCCCGGCTGCCGCCGCTGGCGGGGCCGCCGCTGACCGACCGGGAACTGGCCACGGCCCTCGGCTCCGGACACCACTGAGCGCGGCCGGGACGGCGGCGGGGCGGACGGACGAACGGTGAGCGGGCGCGCCGGAGCCAAATCAGGTGATCACGCGCGCGGCGCGTGCCTTCCATGTCACCCTCTAGGCAGTCCCGTCCGTGACGAGCGGTTCGCGTCGAATGCCGCTGTCCCGTGCCCGTGCCCGTGCTGCCGTCCGCACGGCGGGACGGGAGGAAGGGGGCCGCGATGCGCGAGATCAGCGTGCCGCGTCTGGTGGAGCCACTGGCCGCGGGCGGACTCGCGGACGAGGTCTTCGACCGGGCCCGGCGGGAACCGGACACCGTGGCGATGTCCCTGGGCGGTGACCGGCCGGGCGGTGTGTGGGTCCCGCTGACGGCCGCCGGGTTCCGCGACGAGGTCATGGGCGTCGCCAAGGGCCTGCTCGCGGGCGGCATCCGGTTCGGTGACCGGGTCGCCCTGATGTCCCGCACCCGCTACGAGTGGACGCTGTTCGCGTTCGCCCTGTGGACCGTGGGGGCGCGGGTCGTGCCCGTGTACCCCACGTCGTCCACGGACCAGGTGCGCTGGATCCTGCGTGACACGCAGGTCTCGGCGGTCGTCGTGGAGGACGAGGGCCATGCGATGACCGTGGCCGCGGTGTGCGACGGGCTGCCGCTGTTCTCCCGGATCTGGCAGCTGGACGCCGGCTGTGTGGAGCAGCTGGTGGCGGAGGGCGCTCAGGTGCCCGACGAGGAGGTCCACCGCTGCCGGGCGGCGGTCCGCCCCGAGCAGATCGCCGCGATCGTGCACACCTCCGGTACGACGTCCCCGCAGCCGCGCGGCTGTCTGCTCACCCACCGCAACCTCGCGTACGGGACGGACACCCTCGTCGGGGGCTGGGGCGAGGTGCTGACCGCCGAGGACGGGGACCGTTCGCTGCTGACGTTCCTGCCGATGGCCCATGTGTGCGGGCTGATGATCGCCGTCGCCGCCGTCCGCCGGGGTGTCCGGCTCGCCCATCAGCCGGACATGAGGCCCGGGGCGCTGCTGCCGTCGCTGGCGAGCTTCCGGCCGAGCTGTGTGATCGCCGTGCCCCATGTCTTCGAGCGGATCTTCCGGCAGGCCCGCCGCCGCGCCGAACTCGGCGGCAAGGCGGCCGTGTTCGACCGGGCGGTGTCCGTCGCGGTGCGGTACGCGGAGGCGGTGGAGCGGGAACGGCACGGGGAGGGGACCGGCCCGGGGGCCGGGCTGCGGATGCAGCACGCGCTGTACGACCACACGGTGTACGCGCGGATCAGGGCGGTCTTCGGCGGCCGGGCGCGCTGCGCGGTGTCCGGCGGGTCCACGCTGCGCCGCCGGCTGGGGCTGTTCTTCGCGGGCGCCGGGATCACCGTGTACGACGGGTACGGGCTGACGGAGACCTCCGGCGGCTGCGCCGCGCAGCCGCCGGGCGCGGTCAAGTTCGGCACGGTGGGCAAACCGTTGCCGGGTGATTCGCTGCACATCGCCGCTGACGGCGAGATCTGGGTGCGGGGCGACAATGTCTTCCTCGGCTATCTGAACGACGTCCGGGCGTCCCGTACCGCCCTGCGCGGGGGCTGGTTCGGTACGGGGGACCTCGGGTTCCTGGACGACGACGGGTATCTCGTCATCACCGGGCGCAAGAACGATCTCATCGTGACCAGTACCGGCCGGACGGTGGCGCCGCTCGCCCTGGAGGAGCGGGTGCGGGACGATCCGCTGGTGTCGCAGTGCGTGGTCGTCGGGGACGACCAGCCCTGTCTCGCCGCGCTGATCACCCTCGATCCGGCGGCGGTGGCGCACTGGCGCAAGCTGACCGGCCAGGGCGGCGGGGACGGGGAGGACACGGCGTTGCGGGCGATGGTCCAGCGCGCCGTGGTGCGGGCCAACTCCGGGGTGTCCCCGGCGGAGTCCATCCGGGCGTTCCACATCCTGCCCGCGGAGTTCACGGTGGGCGGGGGGTTGCTGACGCCGTCGTTCAAGGTGCGGCGGGGTGCGGTCGTCGAGGCGTTCGCGGCGGAGATCGAGGCGATGTACGCGGCGCCCCGGCCGTCGGGCGGGTCCGCTTCGCTGGTCTGAAGGGGGCGCGACCTCGCGGAACGCCTTCGCCCGCGCCCCCTGGGAGGGTGGGTACGGGATCTGCACATGGGAGGCCGGGGGTGGGCACGTGCGTGCGAGCCGGGGTGCGGGGCGCGCGGGACGGGGCGAGGTGTGTGCGGGAGTGTCCGGTTCGGGGGGCGGGGGTTTCCGGGCATCCGGTGAAGGCGGCGGCACCGAACGGTGAGCGCGTCTGCACCACCCTTGGACATCGTGGGTGGCCCCGGGACGACGGGTTGGCCGCCCGCGCGGCCCCCGTGCTTGTATCTGCGCCAGACGGCGGTCACCCGGAAGGGCTCCTGGAACGCACGGGAGTTGACGGCCGCCGGGCCGGTCCGGCGGGATTCCCCCGAGCCGGCCGATCCCGCTCACGTACATCCATCGGAAGGGCACGCACATCATGGACATCACCCCCCAGGTCGAGACCGCCGAGATCTCCGACAGCGACCTGGACAACGTGTCCGGCGGACTCGTCGGCGACGTCCTCGGCACGGTGGCCTCCACCGCCGACTCGGTCGCCCCCGTTTCGGCGACGCTCGGCACGGTCACCGGCGGCGTCGAGGACACCTCGGGGCTGAGCACCGCCCCGGTCGCCGGTCTGGTCGCCGGGCTCTGAGGAGCTGAACCGCCCGTGCGCCCCGTGGCCCCCCGGCCCGGGGCGCACGGCTGTGTCCGGCCGACGGGCCGTGGAGAGGGGAAGGTGCCGTGCAGTTCCGTCAACGGGCCCTGGCCAAGGCCCGGTCGCCCGAGGAGCTCGACCTGCCGGTGCGGCTGGCCCGCCCGCAGGGCCGTCTCGCGCTCGCGGTCTGCGCTCTCGTGCTGGCCGCCTCGGGCGGCTGGGCGGTGACCGGCGGTGTGCCGTCCGAATTGAGCGCGCCCGGGGTGCTCACCCATGGGCACGGCGGTCATGTCCTCCAGAGCCCGGTGGCCGGGCAGGTCACGGCGGTCGTCGCGGAGGAGGGCGAACGCCTCGCCGCCGGGGCCCCGGTGCTGCGGGTGCGGACGGCGGACGGCGACCGGGCCGTCCGCGCGGTCGCGGCGGGCCGGATCACCTCGCTGGCCGTGTCCATCGGCGCGGTGGTCACCGCCGGGGCCGAGGTCGCCCTGGTCGAACGGGTCGGGCGGGACGGCGAACCGCTGATCGCGCTGCTGTACGTACCGGCGGACCGGGCCGCGGCCGTGACGGTCGGGGCGCGGGTGGAGGTGACGGTGGAGTCGGTGCCCGCGCGCAGGTACGGGAAGCTGGGCGGGGTGGTGCGCGAGGTGGGCCGGACCCCGCAGAGCGCCCGCCGGATCGGGGCGTTCCTCGGGGACGCGCGGCTCGGCGCCGAGTTCACCCGGCGGGGGCTGCCCGTCACGGTGGAGGTGCGGCTGGACCGGGACCCCGCGACGAGGTCGGGGTACCGCTGGTCGGCGCCGCCGGGACCCCCGTACCCGCCGGGGTCGATGACCCGCGCGAGCGGCGCCGTACGGCTCCCCGCCCAGCGCCCGATCGATTGGCTGCTGCCATGAGTAGGCACCGGACACGGAGCGGGTCCGGGGAAGCGTCCGCGCGGCACCGGGCCGCCGAGCGGGCGCCCCGGCGGCGGGCGCCGCGCGCGGTGCGCACCCCGACCGTGCTCCAGATGGAGGCGGTGGAGTGCGGCGCGGCGTGTCTGGCGATGGTGCTGGGGCACTTCGGGCGGCATGTGCCGCTGGAGGAGCTGCGGATCGCGTGCGGGGTGTCACGGGACGGGTCGCGGGCGAGCAATCTGCTCAAGGCGGCCCGTGGGCACGGGCTGACGGCCAAGGGCATGCAGATGGACACGGCCGCGCTGGCCGGGGTCGCGGCCCCGGCGGTGCTGTTCTGGGAGTTCAACCACTATGTGGTGTACGACGGGACGCGGCGCGGTCCCGGCCGGGCGGGCGTGTACGTCAACGATCCGGCGCGGGGGCGGCGTTTCGTACCGATGGAGGAGTTCGACGCCGCGTTCACCGGGGTCGTGCTGGTGATGGAGCCCGGTCCGGGGTTCCGGCGGGGCGGGCGGCGGGCCGGGTGGGCGGGCGCGCTCCCGGCGCGGCTCGCGGGTACGTCGGCGACGACGACCGCGGTGGTGCTGGCGAGTCTGCTGCTGGTCGCGGTCGGCGCGGCGGTGCCCGCGCTGAGCCGGACGTACCTCGATCTGTTCCTGATCGGCGGGCGGACGGAGTCGCTGGGGGCGCTGCTGACCGGGCTGGCGCTCGCGGTGCTGCTGACAGGGGTGCTGACGTGGACGCAGCAGGGGAATCTGCTGCGGGGCCGGCTGGTGTCGTCGACGCTGACCAGCGCCCGGTTCCTGCGGCATCTGCTGCGGCTGCCGGTGACGTTCTTCGCGCAGCGCGGACCGGCCGATCTGGTGCAGCGGCTCCAGTCGAACGACGCGGTCGCGGAGACCCTGGCCCGGGATCTGTCGGCGGCCGGGGTCGACGCGGTGGTGGTGCTGCTGTACGCGGCGCTGATGTGGTCGTACGATCCGCAGCTCACCCTGCTCGGGGTGGCGGTGGCCCTGCTGAACGTGGGCGCGCTGCGCTGGGCGGTGGCCGCGCGGGCGGACGGGACGCGCAAACTCCGGGCGGACGCGGCCCGGTTGATCAACACCTCGTACTCGGGGCTCCAGATGATCGAGACGATGAAGGCGACCGGCGGGGAGGACGGCTGGTTCCAGCGGTGGGCGGGGCAGCACGCGGTGACGCTGGAGGAACAGCAGCGGCTCGGGGTGCCCACGGCGTGGCTGGGGGTGGTGGCGCCGACCCTGGCCACGCTGAACAGCGCGCTGATCCTGTGGATCGGAGGGCTGCGGGCGGTCGACGGGCTGCTGACGGTGGGGCTGCTGGTGGCGTTCCAGGCGCTGGTGACCCGCTTCACCGCGCCGCTGGCCCGGCTGGGTTCGGTGGCGGGCCGTATCCAGGACTTCGCGGCGGACGTGGCACGGCTGCGGGACGTGGAGGGCTTCCCCGCCGAGGCGCGGCGTACGGGTGCGGACCGGGACGCGGCGGGGCCCCGGCGGCTGGCGGGCCATGTGGAGCTGAAGGACGTGACGTTCGGGTACAGCCCGCTGGACGCGCCGTTGCTGAAGGGGTTCTCGCTGGAGGTGGGGCCGGGGCGGCAGGTGGCGCTGGTGGGAGGTTCGGGCAGCGGCAAGTCGACGGTGTCACGGCTGATCTCGGGGCTGTACACACCATGGGAGGGCACGGTCCGGATCGACGGTGAGCCGGTCGGGGAGCTGTCGCGCGGGACGCTCGCCGCCTCGGTGGCGTTCGTGGACCAGGACGTGTTCCTCTTCGAGGGCACGGTCCGCGACAACATCGCGCTGTGGGACCCGTCGGTGCCGGACGAGGCGGTGGTGGAGGCCCTGCGGGACGCGGAGCTGTACGACGTGGTGACGCGGCGGCCGGGCGGGCTGGACGCCCGGGTCGAGCAGGACGGCCGGAACTTCTCCGGCGGGCAGCGCCAGCGGCTGGAACTGGCGCGGGCGCTGGTGCGCCGGCCGAGCGTACTCGTGATGGACGAGGTGACCAGCGCGCTGGACAGCGGGACCGAACGCCTCGTGGTGGACAATCTGCGGCGGCGCGGCTGCGCCCGGGTGGTGATCGCGCACCGGCTGAGCACGGTCCGCGACAGCGACGAGATCCTGGTGCTGCGGCACGGCGAGGTGGTGGAGCGCGGCCGGCACGACGCGCTGCTGGCCGCCGGTGGTCCGTACGCCGAACTCGCCGCGGAGCGCTGAGATGACGGCGCCGCCCGTGACGGGCGCGGGGGCCGGGGACGCGGCCGTGGTGCTGGGCGCGTTCGGCGCGCTGGGAGTGCGGGTACCGGACGCGGAGCCGCCGGATCTGGCGGCGGCGGGACCGCAGACGCTGTGGCTGGTGGAGGACGGGGCGGTGGACCTCTTCGCGGTGGACACCGCAGGTCCGGGGCACTGGCACTTCCTGGGGCGGCTGGGGCCGGGCACGCTGCTGCTGGGTCCGGCGGGCGGTCCCCGGCACACGCTGGTGGCCCGTCCGCTGCGGGGGTGCGCGCTGCGCCGCGTCGGCCTGCGGGAACTGCCGTGGCCGGTGGGCGGAGGATGGCCGGCGGCGGGGACGGGCACGGAGTACCCCGGGGCGCTGGAGTACGCGTTCGCGCTGGGGGTCGGCCGTGCGCTCGGCACCCTCTTCGCCGGTCCGCTCGGTGACGGCCCCGTGGCGGACGGCGGCGTGGCGGACGGCGGCGCCGGGGACGCCGTGCTGTGGCCGGAGGTCCCGCCGGGCGCGGTCGCGTACGGGCCGGACCCGGCCGGTGGCGCCGCGGGCGAACTGCTCGTCGACGCGGGGCTGTGGCGGCGGATGGTGGAGCAGCAGCGGCGGTTGCTGACCGCGCTGGACCGCTGGATCGAGGAGCTGGAGCGCGGCCACGAGGACCGGGCGGCGGCCGGGGTACGGGCGGGTGAGGCGGTCCGCGCGGAGGCGGACCGGACGCTGGTGGACGCGCTCGCCGACGGAGCCGCGCCGACCCGGGAGCGGCGCCGACCCCGGGGTCCCGGCGGCACGGACGCCGCGTACGCGGCCGTACGGGCGGTGGGCGCGGCGGCCGGGATCGCCGTCGCGCGGCCCCGGCCGGGCACCGGCCCCGACGAGCGGACCGACCCGGTGGAACGGATCGCGCGCGATTCGGGGGTGCGGACCCGCCGGGTGCGCCTCGACGGCCGGTGGTGGCGCCGTGACATGGGTCCGCTGGTGGGGTTCCGGTCGGCGGGCGGGACGCCGGTGGCGCTGCTGTGGCGGCGCGGCGGCTACGAGGCGGTCGGCGCGGGACCGGGCCGGGGGGTACGGGTCGGTGCGCGGGACGCCGGGGAGTTCGAGGACCGGGCGGTGATGCTGTACCGGCCGCTGCCCGACCGGCCGCTGGGTCCGCTCGGGCTGCTGCGGTTCTGTCTGCGGGGCAGCGGGGCGGATCTGCGGCGGCTGGCGCTGTGCGCGGTGGTGACCGTGGTGCTGGGCGCGCTGGTGCCGATCGCGACGGGCCATGTCCTCGGGGTACTGGTACCGGCCGGGGACCGGGCCGCGATCGGACGGCTGTGTCTCGCGGTGATCACGGGCGGGGTGGTGACTGCGGCGTTCCTGCTGACGCAGAACCTCACCGTGCTGCGGCTGGAGGGCAGGATCGAGAGCGTGCTCCAGCCCGCCGTGTGGGACCGGCTGCTGAGACTGCCCACCGGGTTCTTCACCCGGCGGGCCACCGGCGAACTGGCGGGCGCGGCGCTCGGCGTCGGCACCATCCGGCGGCTGCTGTCGGGGGTGGGCCCGGTACTCGTCCAGGCGGGCACCCTCGGCGCGGCGAACGTCGTACTGCTGTGGGTGTACGGGGGCCCGCTGGCGCCCGTCGCACTGGGTGCGCTGGTGGTGATCGCGTGCTCGTTCCTCGGGCTGGGGCTGTGGCAACTGCGCTGGCAGCGCAGGCTGGTGACGCTCGGGAACAAGCTGGGCGACCGGGCGTACCAGACCCTCCGGGGGCTGCCCAAGCTGCGGGTCGCGGCGGCGGAGGACTACGCGTACGCGGCGTGGGCGCGGGAGTTCGCCCACAGCCGGGAGCTCCAGCGGCGGGTGGGACGGATCAGGAATGTGTCGGCGGTGCTCGGGGCGCTGTATCTGCCGGTGTGCACGCTGGTGATGTTCGCGCTGCTCGCGGGTCCGGCCAGGGGGTCGATGCCGGCGGGTGACTTCCTGACGTTCAGCACCGCGCTGACCCTGACGCTGATGTCGGCGACCCAGCTCACCGGGGCGCTGGTGTCGGTGGCCGCCGCGTGGCCGGTGTTCGAGGAGATCCGGCCGGTGCTGGACGCCCGGCCGGAGGTGGGCGCGGGCCGGGTCCGGCCGGGGGTGCTGGCGGGGGCGGTCGAGGCCCGGGACCTGTCGTTCCGGTACACCGACGAGGGTCCGCCGGTCCTGGACGGGGTGTCGTTCGCGGTCCGGCCGGGCGAGTTCGTGGCGGTGGTCGGCCCGAGCGGCTGCGGCAAGTCGACGCTGCTGCGGCTGCTCATCGGCTTCGACCGGCCGCTGTCCGGCTCGGTGCTGTACGACGGGCAGGACCTCGCCGCGCTGGACACGGCGGCGGTGCGGCGGCAGTGCGGGGTGGTGCTCCAGGACGCGCAGCCGTTCACCGGGTCGGTCCTGGACTGTGTCCGGGGCACCGAGGCGTTCAGCGTGGAGGAGGCGTGGGAGGCGGCCACGATGGCGGGACTCGCGGACGACATCCGGCGGATGCCGATGGGTATGCACACGATGGTCGCGGGCCCGGGCACCGTCTCGGGCGGCCAGCGGCAACGGCTGATGATCGCCCGCGCGCTGATCCGCCGCCCCAGGATGCTGTTCCTGGACGAGGCGACCAGCGCCCTCGACAACGCCACCCAGCGTGTCGTGATCGACAGCACCCGGGCCCTGAACGCCACCCGGCTGGTCATCGCGCACCGGCTGTCCACGGTGCTGGACGCGGACCGGGTGCTGGTGATGGACGGGGGCCGGATCGTGGCCGAGGGCCCGCCGTCGGTACTCCTCGCCGACACCGGCGGGCCGCTGCGGGAGCTGGTACGGGAGCAGTGGGGGGACGGGTGAGGCCCGTCCGGTCCGGGTGGTCCGGTAGCCCGGCCCCCGTCCGGTCCCCCGGTCCCCCGGTCCCCCGGTCCCCCGGTCCCCCGGCTCCCGCGGTCCGTCCTCGGTCGCGCCGGTGCCCCCGCCGATCGCCCGGGGCGGGTCCGGGCCGTTCGGGGGGAGGGTCGCACCGGCCGAAGGCGGGGCAAATCCCTACGACCGGTACGGGTCTGTGTACCGGTCCTGAATCAAGCACAACCCCCGTGCGACCAACGGTGTCTGAACAGGCATCATCGTGAGCGGGCACGCCGGGGGGCGGCACAACACACCTCTTGCCACGTGCCGTTCCGGCGATCATCGCGACAACTGTTCTCACGGGGAGGGCATTTCATGCGCACCATCTCGCACCCCACCGGCCACCGACGGAGCCGCACGGCCCTGGCGGGGGTCGTCCTGGCCGGAGCCCTGACGGGCTCGGTGATGATCGCGGCGCCCGCCGCCGTCGCGGCGCCCGCGCCCAAGGTCGTCTATCTGACCTTCGACGACGGGCCGGGCGTCCACACCCCCAAGGTGCTCGACCTGCTCAAGCAGCACGGCGCCAAGGCGACGTTCTACCAGACCGGCGCGAATGTGACGGCGAACCCGGCGACGGCCAAGCGGGCGCACCGCGAGGGCCACAGCGTCCAGAACCACACCTGGTCGCACGTGGATCTGCGGACGGTCTCCTGGTCGAAGTTCAAGTCGGAGGTGACCCGTACGGACACCGCGATACGTACCCACACGGGCAAGACCCCGACCTGTCTCCGGCCGCCGTACGGCGCGGTGAACCAGACGGTCCGGGACCGGGCCGCGGCACTGCGCAAGGGGGTGCGGCTGTGGTCGGTGGACACCCGTGACTGGGCGCGGCCCGGCCGGGCGGCCATCGAGTCCCGGGTGCTGAACAACGTCCGCAACGGCTCGGTGGTCCTGCTCCACGACGGCGGCGGTGACCGCAGCCAGACGGTGGCGGCCCTGCCGAAGATCCTCAAGACGCTCAAGTCCAAGGGCTACACCTTCGGCAAGCAGACCTGCTGACGGAACGGCCACCCGGGCGGCGCCCCCGGCGCCGCCCACCCACCTGTCCGCCCGCCCGTCCGCCCGTCTGCCGCCGCTGCACGGTGCCGGATCAGCCGACGGGCAGCGGGGGCAGGGCGGCTCCGTGCACCCAGTCCGCGAAGACCTCGTCCAGCGGCCCGTCCGCGTACCGCGCGGCGTGCGCCTCGAACGTGGCGGTGGTGACCGAGCCGCCCCGGTGCTGGGCGGTCCAGCCGCGCAGCATCCGGAAGAACGCGTCGTCACCGAGGGCGTGGCGCAGGGCGTGCACGGCGAGGCCGCCGCGTTCGTAGACCCGGTCGTCGAACATATGGCGGCGGCCCGGGTCCGCGAGCCGCAGGTCCAGCGGCAGTCCGGCGAGCATCCGGTGCGCGACGGAGGCCAGTTCGTCCGCGGTGCGCCCGCCGGAGCGTTCCGACCAGATCCACTCGGCGTACTTGGCGAGCCCTTCGTTGAGCCAGATGTGGCGCCAGTCCGCGATGCCGACGCTGTTGCCGAACCACTGGTGGGCCAGCTCATGGGCGATGAGCCGTTCCGAACCCCGGGCGCCGTCCACATGGTTGGTGCCGAACAGGGACATCCCCTGGGCCTCGACGGGGACGTCGAGTTCCTCGTCGGCGACGACCACGGTGTACTCACCGAACGGGTACGGGCCGAACAGCTCCCCGAACAGCTCCATCATGCGGGGCTGGCGCGCGAAGTCCCGGGAGAACTCCGGCAGCAGATGCGACGGCAGATGGGCGGACTGCGGCACCCCGCCGAGCCCCGGGTCACCGAGCAGCACCGTCTGGAATTTGCCGATGGCGAGGCCGACGAGATAGCTGGAGGTGGGCGCGGCCTGCTCGTACAGCCAGGTGGTGGTGCTGGCCCGGGTGGTGCGGGTCAGCAGCCGTCCGCCGGCCACCACGCCGTACGCGGACGGGGTGGTGACGGCGAGCTGGTACGAGGCCTTGTCGGCGGGCCGGTCGTTGCAGGGGTACCAGGAGGGCGCGCCGACGGGCTGGCTCGCGACGAGGGCGCCGTCGGTGAGTTCCTCCCAGCCGAGACCGCCCCAGGGGCTGCTCACCGGCTTGGGGTTGCCGGACCAGTGGATCTCCACGGTGAACGCCGCCCCGGCCCGCAGGGGTTTCGTGGGCCACAGCCGCAGTTTGCCGCCCCGGTGGGTCCAGCGCGGCTGGCGGCCCTCGACCCGGACCCGGCCGATCCGGAAGTCGGCCAGGTTGAGCTGGAACTCGGTGAGCGGGGCGCGGCCCGCTATGGCGCCGAGCCGGGCGGTGCCCGCGAGGCGGTTGGGCCCCGGGCGGTAGTCGAGCGAGAGCTCGTAGCGGTGGACCCGGTAGCGGGCGTCGCCGTTCGCCGGGAAGTACGGGTCGGGGGCCGGGGGCCTTGGGCCGTTCACTCGTGTGTCCGCTCCCTGCGCTGTGCTCGGGCGGTGTGCCGCTGGCTCGCACGGCGCCCGGTGTGCTGGTGGCGGGCCGCCGGTCAGGACCGCCACGCCTCGATCGGGTTGCCCAGCCAGCGGGTCTCGGCGGGCACCGATTCCCCGGCCATGACCAGGGACGCGGGGCCCAGTGTGGAGCGGGCCCCGACCGTGCTGCCGGGCAGCACGATCCCGTTCGGGCCCAGGGTGGCGCCTTCGCGGAGGTCCACAGTATCCGTCCGCAAGATCCTGTCGTGGAAGAGGTGGGTCTGGAGGACGGAGCCGCGGTTGACGGTGGCGCCGGTGCCCAGGGTCACCAGGTCGGTCTCGGGCAGCCAGTGGCTCTCGCACCACACGCCGCGGCCGATCCGGGCGCCGAGGGCGCGCAGCCAGAGCGTGAGGAGCGGGGTGCCGGGCACGGCCCCGGCGAACCACGGTACGGCCAGGACCTCGACGAAGGTGTCGGCGAGTTCGTTGCGCCAGACGAAGCCGCTCCACAGCGGGTGCTCGCCGGTGCGGTGGCGGCCCACCAGCAGCCATTTGGCGAGGACGGCGACGAGCGCGGCGGTGAGTCCGGCGGTCAGCAGCACCGCGCCGGAGAGCAGGGCGGCGGCCCCGGGTCCGAGGGTGCGGGCCAGGGCGCTGAGGGCGAGGACGGTGAGCACGGCGAGGGCGGTGGAGCAGAAGACGGGCACCAGACGGCACAGTTCCACCAGACCGCGCGCCCACAGCAGCCGGGCGGGCGGTTCGTAGGTGCGGCTGTGGTCCGCGTCGGCGGCGGCGCGCGGCAGCCGTACGGGGGGCAGTCCGAGGTAGGAGCTGCCCTTCTTGGCCTTCTTCGGGGTGGCGGACAGCACTCCGACGAGACCGCCGTCGGGGACGCTGCGGCCGGGCGCGGTCATCCCGGAGTTGCCGAGGAAGGCGCGGCGGCCGATCTCGGCGCGGCCGATCCGCAGCCAGCCGCCGCCGAGCTCGAACGGCGCGGTGAGGGTGTCGTCGGCGAGGAACGCGCCGTCGCCGACGGTGGTGAGGCTGGGCAGCGCGAGGACGGTCGACACCTCGGCGCCGCGGCCGACGCGCATCCCGAGCAGCCGCAGCCAGACGGGGGTGATGAGTCCGGCGTACAGCGGGAAGAGGGTTTCCCGGGACAGGTCCATCAGCTGGGTGACGGTCCAGGCCTGCCAGCCGGTGCGGCTGTGGGCGGGGTGGGTGCCGGTGCGCAGTCCGAGGCTGAGCAGGCGTACGGCGGTCAGCAGCAGCAGCGCGTAGCCGAACCCGAAGGCGAGGGCCGCCGGGAGGACGGCGACGAGGGCGCCGCGCAGCGCGTCGGCCGGTCCGGCGCCGGGGGCGACGAACACGGCGGCGACGAGGAGCGCGGGGACGGCGGCGAGCAGCGGGAGGGCGAGCAGGCCGAGGCCGGTGGCCCCGTACATGGCGCGCCAGCCGGCGGAGCGGGGCGGGCGTTCGCCGGGCCAGTCGCGTTTGGCCTTGCCGAGTTTGACGGCGGGGGCGCCCGCCCAGCGCTGTCCGGTGGGGATCTGTCCGGTGACGGCGGAGCCGGGGGCGACCTCGGCGCGCTTGCCGACGCGGGCACCGGGGAACAGGAGGCTGCGGGTGCCGACGACGGCTCCGGCGCCGACCCTGACGGCGCCGATGTGCAGCCGGTCGCCGTCGAGCCAGTGGCCGGACAGATCGACCTCGGACTCGACGGCGCAGCCCCGGCCGAGTCTGAGCAGTCCGGTGACGGGCGGCAGCGAGTGGAGGTCGACGTCGGGGCCGATCCGGGCGCCCAGCGCCCGGGCGTAACGTTCCAGCCAGGCGCCGGTGAGGGCGGTCGCGCCGACGAGCTCGGCGAGCCGTTCGGCGGTCCACAGCCGCAGATGGACGGCTCCGCCGCGCGGGTAGCGGCCGGGGCCGACGCCGCGCAGCAGCAGCCGGGCGCCGCCCGCGGCGAGGGCGAGCCGGCCGGGCGGGCTGAAGAACACGGCGGCCCCGGCGGCGACCAGCCACCAGGACGCGGTGGGCGCCCACGGGTAGGCGCCGAAGAGGTGCAGGACGTTGCCGAGGGCGAGCACCCCGACGGTCCAGCGCAGTCCGGCCAGGGTGAACAGCGGGAGCAGCAGCAGGGTCTGGAGGGCCTGGGCGCGCCGGGGGACGGGGGTGACGGTCCGGGTGGTGGTGTCGTCCTGGGTGGACTTCTCCAGCCGTCGGGCGAGCTTGCGCAGCACGGGCTGCTGGTAGATGTCGAGGACGGCGGCGCCGGGGTGGCGGGCGCGCAGCCGGGTGGTGAGCTGGGCTGCGGCGAGGCTGTTGCCGCCGATGGCGAAGAAGTCGTCGTCGGCGCCGGTGACGGGCACGCCGAGGATCTCGCTCCATTGTTCGGCGAGCCATGCCTCGGTGCCGTAGAGCTGTTCGGCGGGGCCGCCGGTGGTGAGTCCGGGCAGCGGCCAGGGCAGGGCGTCGCGGTCGACCTTGCCGGAGGTGCGGGTGGGCAGTTCGGCGACGGGGGCGAGCAGCGGCACCAGGGCGGCGGGCAGCTCGGCGCGCAGCCGGGCGACGGCCGCCGGGTGGTCCCAGCCGTCCTGGGTGACGAGGTAGCCGACGAGGAGCTGGTTGCCGCCGCGTGCGGTGCGGACCGCGGCGGCGGCCCCGGCGACCCCGGGCAGCGCCTGGAGGGCGGCGTCGACCTCGCCGAGTTCGATCCGGCGTCCGCCGAGCTTGATCTGTTCGTCGGCGCGGCCGAGGAAGACCAGCCCTTCGGGTTCGGCCCGGACGAGGTCGCCGCTGCGGTAGGCGCGCGGCCAGCCGAGGGCGTCGAGCGGCGCGTACTTCTCGGCGTCCTTGACGGGGTCGAGGTAGCGGGCGAGTCCGGCGCCGCCGATGACGAGCTGCCCGGTGGCGCCCATCGGGACGGGGAGTCCGGCGTCGTCGACGACGGCGAGGTCCCAGCCGTTCAGCGGCAGGCCGATCCTGATGGGTTCGGCGCCGGTGAGCAGGGACGCGCAGGCGACGACGGTGGCCTCGGTGGGGCCGTAGGTGTTCCAGACCTCGCGTCCCTCGGTGACCAGCCGCTGGGCCAGCTCGGGCGGGCACGCCTCACCGCCGAAGATCAGCAGCCGGACGTCGGCGAGGGCGTCGGGCTCCCAGAGCGCGGCGAGCGTCGGCACGGTCGACACGACGCTGATCTCCTGCTCGACGAGCCAGGGCCCGAGGTCGGCGCCGCTGCGGACCTGGGCGCGCGGCACGGGCACCAGACAGGCGCCGTGCCGCCAGGCGAGCCACATCTCCTCGCAGGAGGCGTCGAACGCGACGGAGAGCCCGGCCATGACGCGGTCGCCGGGGCCGATGGGGTCGTCGGTGAGGAACAGCGTGGCCTCGGCGTCCACGAAGGCGGCGGCACCACGGTGGGTGACGGCGACGCCCTTGGGGGTGCCGGTGGAGCCGGAGGTGAAGATGATCCAGGCGTCGTCGGCGGGGGTGGGGCGGGTGCCGCCGGGGTTGGGTACGGGACGGGTGCCGGGGGTGGGCGCGTCGGCGTGACCCTCGGAGGTGGCGGGGTTGCCGTGGGTGACGGACGGGCCGCGAGGGGTGGCGGCCCGGTCACCGGAGGTGCCGACCGGGCTGCCGGGGCCGGTGGCCGTGGCGGAGGCGGCGGTGGGGGTTCGCGCGGCCGAGCCGGTCCGGGCGGCGGTGGTGACGGTGGTGGTGGCAGTGGACGTGACAGCCGTGGCGGCCGGAGCGGTGGCCGTGCGCGTCGGGGAGGGCTTGGAGGACTTGGCCGTGCGCGCGGCGGGCGGGGGGTCGATCCGGTGTCCGGCGCCGATCACCGCGTGGACGCCCGCCTCCCCGAAGACCAGCTCGGCCCGCTCGTCGGGGTCCTCCGCGTCCACGGGGACGTAGGCGGCTCCGGCGGCGAGGACCGCGAGGATCGCGACGTACAGGTCGTTGGTGCCGGAGGGGACGCGGACCCCGACCCGGGCGCCGGGGCGTACGCCGGAGTGCGCGAGGCGGCGCCGGAGCGTGTCGACCTCGGTGGCGAGCGCCCGGTAGGTCAGCCGGGTGGTGCCGTCGTCGAGGGCGGGCTCGCCGGGGTAGCGGCGTACGGAGGCGTCGAGGATGTCGACCAGGGTGCGGGGCGGGGCGGCGGGACCCGCGGTGAGGACCGCGGGGGCGGGGGGACCGGGGGCGGTGCCGGGCGGGGGCGGGGCGAGATCGTCGCCCTCCGGTGCGGTGGCGGGTGTCGTCGTGGCCATCGGGTCCTCGCGTCTCGTTCCCGGGATGTCCCGGGCGCTGGCGGGCCCTCAGCTCTGCCTGGGGTTGTTCCGGTCCAGCACCAAACAACCAGGCCCATACTAGTCCGGGGCGAATGATCCCTCTCTGTGCAAGGCGTCCGTACAGGGGTGTCGTTCACCACGCGTGATTTCCGTGTTCCGGAAGGCGGCGCGGGGCGCGGCGGGGGGGAATACGGAAAGCGGGTGAGGAATCGTCTGCCGGGAAGTCGTGCGGAGTGCACCGGGAATTCGCCCGGATTTCCTCGCGGGCGCGCGTCGGACGGCACGGGAACACACGCGGGGCATAAGGGTGAACACGGAACGCGAGCGCGGACGCGGTGGCCGGACGACGCGTCGGGGCCAGGAACGGGGTGTCCCGGACGGTGCGCGGGTGATCCGTCAGAGATGTTCGGTGATCGCATCCAGATGCGGCAGATCGTGGTCGAGGCGTTCACGCTTGGCGCGTTGATAGGCCAGGTTCTCCTCGCTCGGCGGGATCAGCAGCGGAACACGTTCGGCGACCTTGATGCCGTGCCGCAGCAGGGCTTCGCCCTTGCGGGGATTGTTGGACAGCAGACGCACGGAGCGCACTCCGAGATCGTGCAGCATGTCCGCCGCGACGGTGTAGTCACGGGCGTCGACGGGAAGTCCGAGGGCGATGTTCGCCTCGACGGTGTCCATTCCGTCGGCCTGGAGCCGCATCGCCTGGAGTTTGGCGAGCAGACCGATCCCGCGCCCCTCATGGCCACGGAGATAGACGAGGACACCGGAGCCCTCGGAGGTGATCGCGCAGAGAGCCGCGTCGAGTTGTCCGCCGCATTCGCAGTGCCGGGAGCCGAAGGCGTCACCGGTCAGGCATTCCGAATGCAGCCGGGTGAGGACACGTTCCCCTTCGATGTCCCCGTGGACGAGGAGCATCTGTTCCTGGCCGAGGGCGTGGTCCCGGTAGCCGACGGCCAGGAACTCGCCGTGACCGGTGGACAGACGGACCCGCACGACACGCTCGACACCGTTGACCGGCACGACGGACCGGCCGCTCCCCGCGTCCGCCACGTCCCCCGTGAGTTCTCCGGCGACGGCACCGCCGACGCCGCCGTTTTCCGTGATGGCTGCTGTCATGGGCAGACCATAGCCGTCAGCACCCCCCTCCTGGGGGCGGAAAACGTCGTAAAAAACATCATCAACCACCCATTTCCGGCTCCTGCCCCGGGAGTTGGGCGCGGCGCGTACGCTGCCCCTGCCGTGGCGCCCGCCGAGTCGCCGGCAAACGCCGTACGCCATGTCACCGCGCACCGCGACCGTCCGTCCGCCACACGGCCGTGCTGTGCGACGGACGGGACCCGAGGGACAGGAGAGAGATGAAAGAACCGGCGCCCGACCGCACCGCCGCCCTGCTCCTGCCGACGGAGACGACCACCGAGGTGTCCGCACGGGACGCGGATGTCGCCGTTCTCCCCATCGGCAGTTTCGAGCAGCACGGACCCTGTCTTCCCCTGGTGACGGACACCGTCGTCGCCTGTGCGCTGTCCCGCCGGATAGCGGCGGCGCATCGTGTGCTGTCACTTCCCCCGATCACCGTCTCGTGTTCCCATGAACACGCCGACTGGGCCGGTACGGTGAGCATTTCCGCCGCTACCCTGTACCACATGGTCCGGGACATCGCGGATTCCCTGCGGAGGTCCGGAATACGTTCCCTGGTACTGGTCAACGGACACGGCGGGAACTACGTCCTGCGCAATGTCGTCCAGGAATCCGCCGGATGGGGAATCCGCATGGCGCTTTTCCCGGAATCCGCCGACTGGAAGGCGGCGCGGGAGACCGCCGGGATATCGACCTCCGCGCACGACGACATGCACGCCGGGGAGATCGAGACCTCGATCCTGCTGCACACCCACCCCGAACTCCTGCGCCCCGGCCATGAATCCACCGACCGGTCCGCCGGGGACCGCAGACATCTGCTGACCCTCGGAATGCGGGAATACACCACGACCGGTGTGCTGGGCAGACCCTCCCGGGCAACCGCGGAGAAGGGCGCGGCCCTGCTGGACTCACTCACGGAATCCTTCGGCGCGTACCACGCACTGCTCCGCGGACCCGGCGCCCAGGACGGGGACGACTCATGAACCACCCTCTCTCCCCCACCCCGGGGAACGACCCCGCGGACACTCCCGGAAACGACGCAGGGCCCCTCGCCGACGGCCGTGCGCATTCCCCCTCCGCCGAGGCACCCGACACACGGTCACATACCCCGGAATCCCTTCCACCCGCAGCGGAGTTGTCCGGGGACGAGGCATGGCGGCGGCTGCTCGACGTGCGCGCCCCGGCGGACGCCCGTGCCGCCGGGCTCGTCGCCGGACCGGACGGCGGCTGGCGCTGGGCCGGGCCCGCGAGCACCGAGGCGGCCGACCTCGCCGACCGCTACCTCCCGCTGTGCCTCGCGGGGCCCCGTGTCACGTTCGCCCAGCTGGGGCAGAGCCTCGACGGATTCATCGCGACCCGCACCGGGGACGCCGACTACGTCACCGGTGAGGAGGACCGCCGTCATCTGCACCGGCTGCGGGCGCTCGCCGACGCGGTCCTGGTCGGCGCGGGTACGGCCGTCGCGGACGATCCGCAGCTCACCGTCCGGGCCTGCGCGGGCGCCCATCCCGTCCGGGTGGTCCTGGACCCCCGGGGGCGCGTCCCGGCAGACCGCCGGGTGTTCACCGACGGATCAGCGCCCACCCTGTGGCTGGTGGGCCCCGGCAGCGGCCCCGGGCGGCCCGTCGCCGACGGGGTGACCGTGCTGCGGCTGCCGGACGACGACGCGTTCACGCCCCGCCGGCTGGTCGCCACGCTGGCGCACCGGGGGCTCGGCCGGGTTCTCGTCGAGGGAGGCGGGGTCACCGTCTCCCGCTTCCTGCACGGCGGCGCCCTGCGGCGGCTGTACGTCACGGTCGCGCCGGTGCTGCTCGGGGACGGGGTGCCCGGGCTGCGGTTCGACGGGCCGGACGTGATGCGCGAGGCACGGCGTCCCCCGCTGCGGCGCGCCCGCCTCGGGGAGGACACCCTCTTCGAGCTGGACCTCACGGACGCGTAGCGGGCGGCGCGGGGAGCGGCCCGGCCGTGCGCACCAGCGTGCCGGTAGGACCAGGGCACCGGGCAGGGCCGCGACGACGGCGAGCACCCCGTACAGCACCGAGACCGTGAGGCCCTGGGCGGCGCCGAGCCCGGCGGCGCCGAACGCCCAGGCGGTGACGCCCTCCCGGGGACCCCAGCCGCCGATGTTCAGCGGCACGGACATCGCGAGCAGCGCGAGGACCATCAGCGGCAGCAGCACGGCGAACGGGGCGGTGACCCCGGAGACCCGGGCGGCGAGCCAGAACAGGACGAGGTGCCCGGCGAGCACGGCGGCGGAGACGCCGAGGACGGCGGGGGCGGTACGGCGTCCGTACAGGGCACGGCGGTCCGCCCGGGCGCGGGTGGCGGGGGTAGCGGGGGCGGCCGAGGTGGCTCGGACGGCACCGTGGGTACCGGCGGGAGCGGCGGGAGCGGCGGGAGCGGCGGGGCGGGCATCGGCCCCTGCGGCGGCACGGGCGCGTAGCGCGACGACGAGTGCCGTCGCCCCGCAGCCGACCGCCAGGACGGCCGCGGTCCACGGGCCGGTGAGCGCCCGCCGGGCGTGGTCGGCGGCCGGGGACGGGAACGTGGTCAGGACCACGGCGGCCACCGCCAGGAGGACGAGCTGTCCGGCCGTGCGTTCCAGGACCACGGCCCGCACGCCCCGCCCCAGTTCCCCGCTGCCCCGGCCGTGCCGTACCGCGCGGTCCACGTCCCCGACGATCCCGCCGGGGAGGACCGAGTTCAGGAAGAGGGCCCCGTAGTAGTCGGCGACGGCCCTGCCCAGCGGGAGGCCGAGGCCCAGCGCGCGGGCCACCAGGTGCCAGCGCCAGGCGCTGAGCACCGTGGTGAAGGCGCCGAGAGCCAGGGCGGCGAACACCGCGTCCGGGGTGACGCGGGTCAGCCCTTCGGTGACGGCGGAGGTGCCGAGCCGGGACAGCAGCAGGGCCAGGATCGCCGCCCCGGCGAGCGGCGGCAGCCAGGTCCGGAGCCTGCCCGGCGGATCGCGTTTCGGGGTGTGGCCGTGCAGGGCGGGGTTGGGCGGGGCGTGACCGGGTGGGGCGTTGCCGTCGGAGCCTTGTCCGGACTTGGCGTCGCCGTCGGAGCCATGACCGGGCGGGGTGTCCACGGGCGGGGTGCTGCCGCCGTGCGGGGACCGTGCCGTATCCGTACCGGCGTCGTCCGTACCCGTACCCGTACCCGTGTCCGTACCCGTACAGGTGCTCGCCGGACGGGCGGAAAGTGCGGGTGCGGGTGGGGGTGATGCCGGGGTGGTGCGGGGGTCAGGGGGTGGGGGCATGGGGGGTGCGGCTTCCTCGGGGGAGGGCGAGGACGTCGGCGTGGTGGACGGTCACCCGCAGGTCGCCCGTCGCGCAGGCGGCCAGCCGGCGGGCGCGGTAGGCGTCCAGCCGGGCGGCGAGGTCGGGGCGTTGATCCCGGGCGGCGCCGGTCCAGCCGCGCAGCCATTCGGCGGTGAGGGCCGCATGGGCGGGCCCCAGGCGCCAGGGGCTCTCGTGCACCCGGACCGTCATCCCGTGCCGGGTGAAGGCGGTGGTCGCCGCCTCGACGGCGCCGGGTCCGAGCAGCCCGGAGCGGCGCTGGTGGGCGTTGAAGGCACGGGCGACATCCGCGTCGAACGGGTCCGCGGGGGTGAGTTCCACCCGGCCGACGACGGAGAGGGTGAGCAGCGCCGGGCAGCCGGCACCCGCGCAGGCCGCCGCCAGCCTGTCGACGGTGTCCGAAGTGACGATGTCAAGAAAAGCAGACATCGTCATCAGTGAGGCACCGGCGAGGGCGGACGCCGTCAGCCGGGACACGTCCCCGCCGCGGGTGGCCACGGTCACCGGTGAACCGTCGGCGGCGGAGCGGGGTGTCCGCTCGGCGGCAAGCCGGGCCAGGTCCGGGTCGTGGTCGTGCAGCACCCAGTGCTGTGCCATGGGGAGCCGGGGCACCAGCCAGCGGGCCATGGACCCGGCGCCGCACCCCAGGTCGTGGACGACCAATGGAGTTCCGGACCGCGCGTGGGCGACCAGTCCGGGCCGCAGCGGTCCGAGGAGCGCGGCGGAGCGGGCCGCCGCGTCGGCGGGTTCGCGCAGGGCCAGCCAGTCGGGGGTGAACCTCGTGGGGTCGGCGGTCGCCGTCACACCGCGCTCCAGGTGTCGCGGCGGAGCTGTTCGAGGACCCCGGACAGACTGCGGGCGGTGGTGGCCCAGCCGTCGAGGGAGGTGCGGCGTGACCGGGCGGCCGCCTTGAGCCGCTGGCGTTCGTCGTGCTCGTCGAACCAGCGGCGGACGGCCGTGCCGAGGGCGGCCGGGTCGGTGTCCGGCAGCAGGACGCCGGGAACGCTGCCGTCGGGTGCGCGCCCCACCGCTTCGGGCAGCCCGCCGATCTCGGTGACCAGGACGGGGATGCCCCGGGCGAGGGCCTCCGTCACGGCCATGCCGTAGGTCTCGCTGTCGGAGGCCAGGACCATCAGATCGGCGCGGGCATAGCTGGCGTTCAGCTCGGCGCCCACCTGGGGCCCGGCGATCCGTACCCGGCCGGTGAGCCCCAGTTCGTCGACGAGGGCGCGCAGCCGGGACACATAGCCGGGGTCCTGGTCGAGACCGCCGACCAGGACGCAGCTCCAGGGCAGGTCCGCGACCGTGGCCAGCGCGCGGACCAGCCGGTGCTGTCCCTTGCGCGGGGTGAGCGAGCCCACGCACAGCAGCCGGGAGATCCCGTCGGTGCCGGTCGCCAGGGGCGCGATGTCGGTGCCGGGGGCGGCGACATGGACCCGGCGGCTGGCCAGCCCGTGGTGGCTGACGAGCCGTTGAGCGGCCCAGTCGCTGGTCGCGACGACCGCGGCCGCGGCGCGCAGCGTGGTGCGTTCCAGGGCGTCGAGCTCCGCGGCGGTCGCCTCGTCGAGCCCGCTCTCGTCGGCGAGCGGGAGGTGCACCAGGACCGCCAGTCGCAGGCGTTCGGCCTCGGCGACGACGGTCTCGGGCGCCGGACAGGCCACGATGCCGTCGAGGAGCACGACCGCGCCGTCCGGCAGTGCGGCGAGGGTGTGGGCGAGGCGGGCCGTGGCGACGGCGTCGGGGCGGGGCCAGTCGCCGTCCACGGTGTGCGCCCGGACGTCCCAGCCGAAGCCGGACAGGTCCAGACTCACCCGCCGGTCATAGGTGTTGCCGCCACTGGGCGCGGCCGGGTCGTCGACACCGCCGGGCATCACGAAGTGCATCGGCCGGGCGTCGGTCGGGACGATGCGGGAGGACGAGGAGACGGAGGTACCGGCGGCCGTACTGGTACCCGTACCGGCGGACGCACTGGCGGACCTACCCGTACCCGTACCCGTGTGCGCGGGCGTACCGGCCGAGGTACCGGCAGTCGCACCGGCGCCGGGGCGGGCGGGACCCACGGGCGGGACGGCCTGGGACGTGGCTGCCTGGGATGTGACGGCGGCGGGTGTGTCCGTGCGGGTCACAGGGCACGCTCGTAACTCGCCCAGGCGATGTGCGACTCGTGGAGGGTGACGGTGATCCCGGCGAGTCCGCGAGCGCCCTCCCCGAGCGCGCCGGAGGCGGCCCGGTCCGCGAGCCGGTCGGCGATCACCTTGGCGAGGAACTCGGTGGAGGTGTTGACGCCGGTGAAGTCGGGCTCGTCGTCCAGGTTGCGGTACGTCAGCGCGGCGACGACCGTACCGAGTTCGCGGGTGGCCAGCCCGATGTCCACCACGATGTTGTCCGCGTCGAGTTCGGCGCGACGGAAGGTGGCGTCCACGAGGAACGTGGCCCCGTGCAGACGTTGCGCGGGCCCGAAGACCTCGCCGCGGAAGCTGTGGGCGACCATCAGATGGTCACGGACGGTGATGCTGAACAACGGTTGACCCTCCAGTACGGCATGTCGGTGCGCTGCCGGGGCTCCTGTCCTATACGGCTGCCGCCGGTGTCTCGTTCAGCGAAGTCACCTCCCGGAACCACGGATGTCGTACGGATGTCGTACGGATGTCGTACGGATGTCGTACGGATGTCGTACGGGTGGGCTACGCGGGTGCGCCGGTCAGCAGGGCTGGGGGTCACGGCCCGGGTCACGGCCCGGCCGCGGCGGCCGGAGTGGGCCCGGGTCACCGACCTGGCCCCGGCGCGGTCACAGCCAGGGGCACGGCCAGGATCGCGGCCCGGACAGCCTCTCCGGGCGCCGCTCCGGTCACGGGGCCCACCGCCCCTCGCTCCCGTAGACGACACGGTGGCAGAGTCCGGGCAGTTCCCCCGCCGCGATACGCGCCATGTCGCGAGGCAGGTCGTCGAAGGCGGACTCGCCGGTGATCAGCGCGTCGAGGGCGGGGTCGGCGAGCAGGTCGAGCGCGAGGGCGAGCCGGTCGCGGAAGTCCCGCCGGGAACGGCGGGCCGGTGACACTGCCCCGACCTGACTGGCGCGCACCACCAGCCGCCCCGAGTGGAACGCCTCCCCCAGCGGCAGCGACACCTTGCGGTCGCCGTACCAGCTCAGTTCCAGCACGGTGCCCTCCGGCGCGAGCAGTTCCAGGGACCGCGCCAGCCCGGCCTCGGTGGCGCTGGCGTGGACGACGAGGTCGCAGCCGCCGAGCGCGTCGTCGGGCGCCGCGAACCGCACCCCGAGCGCGTCGGCGACGGCGGCCTTGGCGGGGTCGGCGTCCACGAGTTGCACCCGTACGCCGGGGAAGCGGACGAGGAGGGCCGCCACACAGGCGCCGACCATTCCGGCCCCGACGACCGCGATCCGGTCACCGACCAGGGGCGCCGCGTCCCAGAGGGCGTTGACGGCGGTCTCCATCGTCCCGGCGAGGATCGCGCGGGCGGCGGGAACGGTGCCGGGGACCGGGGTGACGGCGGTGGCGGGGACGACGTAGCGGGTCTGGTGGGGGTACAGACAGAACACGGTCCGGCCGAGGAGCGCGGCGCAGCCGCCCTCCACCACACCGACGTTGAGATATCCGTACTTCACGGGCGCCGGGAAGTCTCCCTCCTGGAAGGGCGCGCGCATGGCAGTGTGCTGGCTGCGGGGTACCCCTCCGCGCAGCACCAGGGTCTCGGTGCCCCGGCTGACCCCGGAGTACAGGCTCCGCACGACGACATCACCGTCCCCCGGTTCGGGCAGGGGCACTTCGCGGATCTCCCCCTGCCCGGGTGCGCGCAGCCAGTAGGCACGGGCGGTACGAGCGCCCGCCGGACCGGTACCGGAACCCTGTCCGGTACCTGCGGGGTGAGGTGCGCTGAGGACCAAGGAACAGCTCCTGTCGCGGGCGTGGCGCGGATGGGGCGGGCGGGCCGGGACAGCACTGGTGGTGAACGGTCCCGGTCGGCCCCACGTACTGAGAGCAGAGACCGCGAGTACGGTACGCGGCGGGAATCAGCCCTGTCACCAGGGCGGAAGGTGCGCGATGGCCCTGAACCAGGCATCTGGCGAGGACGGAACGCGGCTGGCGCGGCATGACATCGCGGCGGGCGCGGTGGCGCAGGTGCTACTGCTCGCGCTGCTGGCCGGGACCGTCGGGCTGGGCCCGGCGGGACGGCTGACGGGGCTCGTCTTCGCGGTGGGGACCTGGGTGCTCCTGATCCGCGCCCTGCGCCGGGCGCGGCCCGGCCCGTTCGGTCCGGCGAACCGGGTGACGCTGGCGCGGGCGACCCTGGTCGGCGGGGTGACGGCCCTGGTGGCGGACTCGCTCGACGGCCCGCCCCGGGTGGCGGCGCTGGCGGCGCTGGCGGGGGTGGCCCTGATCCTGGACGCCGTGGACGGCCTGGTGGCCCGTCGCACGGGGACGGTGTCGGAGTTGGGCGCCCGGTTCGACATGGAGGTGGACGCGTTCCTGATCCTGGTGCTCAGTGTGTACGTCTCCGCCCGGCTGGGGGTGTGGGTCCTGCTGATCGGACTGATGCGGTACGGGTTCGTGGCCGCCGCGCGGGTACTGCCCTGGCTGAACGCCCCGTTGACGCCGAGCACGGCCCGCAAGTCGGTCGCCGCGCTCCAGGGCGTGGCCCTCCTCGCGGCCGCCACCTACCTCCCCCGGCCGCTGACCCTGCCCGTGATCCTCCTCGCCCTGACCACCCTGACCTGGTCCTTCGGCCGCGACATCCACACCTTGCACCGAACCCGCCCCCTCCGGGACCCCACACCCCGGGAGTCGGCGACGGTGGGCTGAGGTCATCGTGCCGTGAACTCCCCCGAGTCCAGGTACGGTTGGCTGCGCGGCACCGGGCCGGAAACGGATTCGGGCACCCGACCCGCGATCCGGCCACGGCTGGCGATCCGGACCTCCCGAGACCTGCCTCCCATGCCCCGCCGTCCCTCCGCCACGCCATGGCCGGCCCTGCTCGTCCCGGCCAAAGCCGTGAACCTCTACCTCGCCTACGCCGTGGTCACCACCACGCCCGGCGGAGCCTGGGACGAGAACACCCTGACGGGCATCGAGACGGCCTGTTCCCTACTGCTCCTGACCGCCGCACTCACCGAGTCGCTCAACTACGCCGCCTTGCGCCACCGGGCCCTGCCGCACCGGTGGCTGATCCTGGCGACGTGCCTGCCGACGGTGGCGTGCGTACGGTGGGGCCGCATCGTCCAGCGCTACCCGGGGTAGCGGACCCGAGTCAGGCCAGGGAGCGATCCGCGCCCAGCGGCGCGGTCCGGGTCCGAGGCCGCCGGACACAGCAAAAGAACCCCAGGTGACCTGGGGTTTCACCTTATGCCCGAGGGGGCTGGATCTCTTCGCCCGCGCACCAGCTCCAAGTCGCTCTGACCGGGGGAACGCTCATCTAGTGGCGGCAACTCCCAGCGATTCCGATGACGCACCGCACCGTGACTCGGCCGGCAACTGTGAACAGCTCACCGATAGCTCTTCGGCGGACTTGCCACCCACGCTCGATCGAGAGAATCATCCCAATTGCCGTCCCGATCAAAACTCGCGGCCCGGCAGCCACGAGACATGGGTGCCGCAGCGCTGTGGCGCCAGGGAGTGTCCCCAATCCGGGCGATAGCGTGACCGCAGTATCGGCAGGACGCTTGTCCCATCAACTCATCATTCAGCCGATCAAATTGTGCGGTGCGGTCGGTCACCTCCTCCATGATGCCCCGCAGCACCTCCTCGGCGCTGGAAACCCCCGCTGAAGAGATGATGTCGCGCACGAGTGCCGCCGCCTCGATCGCGATGTCGGCCCGCCGGGCGGCATCGACCAGGTTCTGTGCACCGTGGCTCTCGGGCGACTTGCGCATCGTCCACTCCGCCAACTCAATCGACAGACGGCCTGACGCCGCCGACTCGTGATTGTCAGCCTCGCGCTCCGCTACTCCGTCTCTCAGGCGTCTGCGGGCCACTTCGAAGGCCCACGCTTCGGTGGATGCCTTCTTAGGAACGTTGAAGTGAGTGCTGGTTGCCGAGTCCATCACCGTGTGGAACTCTTCCATCAGCGCTCCCCAGTGGTAGCCGCCGGCGAAGTCCTCCGGGCACCAGCCGTAGTGACGCATGAGTTCGTCACGGACCCGGTCGAAATGACGCAGGCTCTTCCGTACCGATCCGCGTGTTTCAATCTGAAGGCCAACGCGTTCCGCCTTCGCCAGTATCTCCGGGTCCACGCCTTCCCACTTCATATGGCCGTCGCGTTCACAGGCGTAGTCGACCCAGGACCAGAACGCCTCGGCGTCCGCGACATCGGGAGCCTCACGGTGATGGCGCGGGCAGAGGAGGGCAAAGTTCCGCACATCGTTGGAGCCGCCGAGCGACTCGGGGACTACGTGGGCCCTCTCCACCGGCGCCTGCCAGCAGATCAGGCAGATCGGCTCATCGAGGCCAAGATAGTCGGCGATAGCACGGACCGGCGGTCTGGACCGCCGCTGGTCAGGACTGCTGTCCCGGTTACGTACACGCAACTCACGGTGGTCGTAAGAGTGTTCACCGTAGGGGTCTCGTACGTTGAGGACATCAGGGATGTCTTCGCGTTGCGACTCAGGGTTCCTCACATGATAGAGCGGTGTGCTGATCTCTGTGAGATACGGACAGAGGAACCCCAGCAAGAACTCGCGGATGATCTCCAAGGCATCGGCGTCATAGCCGCCGGCGGCGTTGCGGTGCCCCTGGATGTCGAGGTAAACGTAACGTGGAGCGCCAGGGCTTGTCGCTGCGGCCTTCTTGAGGATCGAGAAGAGGCGGGTGGCACACTTGGCGAAGTCCTCTTCGACTCGCATGTCGTGGTACAGCGCGATGCCCTTCGGCTTCGCATCGACTTCCGGCCGCACAGGACGGGCTGCGTTCTGCGTGGCCTCGGACCGGGAAGACTGAGCCGTCATCGGGTTCTGCTGGATTTCACTCATGGCCGCACGCTAACCGTCGCCCCTGACAGTCAGAGTTCGCGGCGCCTGGTCCGGGCACGAGGGGCGCACACCATGGTCGGACTCTGGCGACAAGTGCTAGACGAGTCATTCCGAACGATCAGTGGTCGTAGGCGATCAGTGATCGTGTGACCGGCTGGCGGGTTTTGTGGTTGTGCCAG